>CAWIBQ010000001.1:0-38789 GCA_963834345.1 uncultured Acidobacteriaceae bacterium
CCGTGAATCCGCATGCCGTCCGCCGCGCTCAATATCACCTGCTGCGGCACCACCAGCTTCGCTGCCGGAAAATCGGCGGGAATCGTCTGCGGCGCCAGATCGCGCGGCCCTCCCGCTTCCAACACCGCCGCTCGCGCCGGGAGCCGCGCATCCATGCGCACCAGTGCGATCGTGGCCATCCGAGGCAATCGCCGGCTCGTACTCGATGCCGTCGCCATGTGTCAACGCCCGCGGCGCGCCGCCGTCTCGGTGTCACGCTCCATAAATGTTTGCGGTCCTCATCAAGCGGATCGCTGCTGTGCTGGTTCGACCAGTAGACGATGCGCTTCCGGTCCGCACTGAACGCAACCCTGTCTACCTCAAACTCTCCCGGCGTCAGCAGTGTCGCGTCGCCGCCCTGCCACGGCATGGCGTACAGGTGCGTCCATCCGCCGCGCTCCCAGGGGAAGACGATCTTTCCGTCGGAGCTCCACCACAACTCGCTCGCGCCGCCGGTCTCGTGAAAGATGCTTCCCGCGCCGCGCCCCGCAGTCCACACCGCGCGCCCTTCACCGCTTTGGGTATCGGCCACGCAAATTGACCACGGCTCCGCCTCGCGCAGCCAGCGCAACGCATACTCCTGCCCCAGCGGCTGCCGCACAAACGCAACGTGTGTGCTATCTGGCGACCACACCGGATCATTGTCCGAGTACGTGCCGGGTGCAAGATACGTAAGCATCCTCGTCGCAAAACGGTAAACACCCACGAAGCTGTGGTCGTCGCGCGCACTCACGAACGCAAGCGCGCCGCCGTCCGGGGACCACCGCAGCCCCTGCTCCTCCCCACGTGCCTGAAGCAGCTGCTGTGGCTTCGCAGCCGCGTCTTTCAGGCTGGCCGTCCAGATCTGCCCGTGGAGCAGGTAGGCGATGACGTCGCCAACCGGAGAGATCGCTGCTGCATGCCCTTCGCCGATATCGCGCGGCGTCCCGCCCTTTGCGGCAATGAGCCACATCTCCTGCTTCACGCCCGCCGTCAGCAGCGCGGGATTCGGCGCGGGCCGCTCCGGCCATTCCGCATCCCCGCCGCGTGTATATGCCAGCCACTCGCCGTCCGCCGACCATGCCAGCCCGCTGATCTCCTGCCCGTCATCCTCGGCATAGTGTGTAATCTGCTGCGCGCTCGCATGCTCGCCAAGCTGCGCCACCCAGATATTTCGCCGGCCCTTGTCGTTCGCAACCCACGCCACACTCGCACCCGTGGGCGCAGCAGTCAGGTCCGAGACAAAAGGCGCGCTCATCACCTGTTCCAGCGTGAACGGCGATTCGGCCGGCGCGGCGCGCAGCGGCGCCACGGTTGCAATGAGGAAAAGAGGAAGGACGAGCAGATAGGCGGGCCGGAATCGCATGGGTCATTATCCCCGGTCGCAGAACAGAAAGGCCGCCACCGGATACCTTTTTCGCACCGGTGACGGCCTCGTGAATCAAAATTACTTCTGTTTCGCGATTACCAAGCTCGAAAACTTCTTGTAGGTCGCCGAAGGTACGATCTTCTTGTTCACCAGGTCGGTTTTCTTCGCATACGGCCGTCCGTCCACGATCTTCTGTGCGTACACATCGCCCACTCCCGGCAAGGCCTTCAGTTGATCGAGTGTGGCAGAGTTCAGGTCAACCAGGTCTGTCGTCGCTTTCGCGCTGGTGTTCGCCGCAGGTGCCTGGGCCTTCATGGCCTGCGCGTTCGCATGCGGCATCAGCATGCTCGCAGCCAGGGCTACGGGCAGGCAGGCGATCTGGATCCATCGGGTGGCTTCGTGTCATTGGTCGTTCTCCTTTTGCGCGCGGCCGGCTAGCGTCTTCTGTTCAGTAGCCGCGCCGGGCACGGTCAGCTTCCACTTGGCGTGCCCTGCTGTCAAGGAAATCTCGCCGGCAGTCATTTCTGCTCTGCCGCCTTCTGCTCGGCGGCCACCGCAGCTTCCGCCGCCTGAAAGCCGATCTTCGAGTGCGTCCCATCGCAGAACGGTTTCTTGGTCGACGCGCCGCACCGGCACAACGACACCGCGGGCTTCCCCTCCAGGTTGATCTCCGTTCCATCCACATCGATCAGTCGGATCGGCCCTTCCACCCGCAGTGGTCCATTGGGCCTTGCCGTAATCGTCACATTTGCATCTGCCATTCGTTTCTCCCTTGGTTGTATAAGGCTGATTGCTACTTCACTTCCATGCGGCGCGGCTTCTGCATCGGTACCACCTGCACCGTTACATCGCGTACCTCCGCCAGGAAGCGGTTGATGACCGAGCCACGCAGCAGAATATCCATGCGCGACCGTGCCGACTGCCCGAACACCACATGCGAAATCCCTTCCTGCTTCGCAAACTGGATCAGCGCATTCGACACCTTCTTGTCCTTCAGCACCACCACCTTCGCGCCCAGTTCGCGCGCGAGTCGCTGATATTCCTCCATGCGATGCTTGTTCTCCGGATCGGCCGTTTCGTCATCCGGCGTTTCGACGCGCACCGCATACCAGATCGTCGACAGCCGCGATGCAATGCGTGCGCCGGCGCGCAGCAGCCGGTCAGTGCCTGGCCGCGGTGACAGGCACACCATCACCTTCTCCGGAATGGGTGCCTGCTCCAGCCCCTGCGACCGCCGGTAGTCCGCCGCCTGCGAGCTCACCTCTGCCGCTGTGGTGCGGAGCGCCAGCTCGCGTAGCAGGTTCAGGTTGCCCTTGCGGAAGAAGTTCGCCAGCGACTGCTCGATCTTTTCCGGCGCATAGATCTTTCCCTGCCGGAGCCGCGAGCGAAGCTCCTCCACCGTCAGGTCCACGTTCACGATCTCGTCCGCCCGCTTCAACAGGCTGTCCGGCACCGTTTCACGAATGGTCGTGTTCGCCGAGCGCGCTACCGCATCGTTGAGCGTCTCCAGGTGCTGCACATTCACTGCGGTCATCACGTCTATGCCCGCGTCCAGCAGCTCCAATACGTCTTCGTACCGTTTGCGGTTCTTCGAGCCCGGCACATTCGTGTGCGCCAGCTCGTCCACGACACAGACCTGCGGATGCCGCGCCAGGATGGCGTCCAGATCCATCTCATGGAGCACCACCGATCGGTAGGGAATCGCCCGTTGCGGGATCACTTCCAGATCACGGATCATCGCCTCGGTATCGGCGCGCTTGTGCGGCTCCACGAAGCCAATCACCACGTCGATGCCGCGCTTGCGCATCAGGTGCGCATCCTCGAGCATCTGGTATGTCTTGCCCACTCCGGGTGCAGCGCCAAGATAGATCTTCAGCTTCGCCGGCTCGGCCGCCATTGCGTGCCCCTGCGGATCCGGCGCCGCGGCAAAGCTCTCGCTCGGCTGCGTCGGATCGGGCACCGGCATCTCCATCGGCTCACTCATCTCAGCCCACCTCGATGGTGTGGCGTGGAAGCCGAGTCGGCGCCAGCGGTAGCGTGAAGCTGAAAGTCGTGCCATGTCCCACGCGGCTCTCCACCGATACCTGCCCATGCATCAACTCGATCAGCCGCCGCACCAGCGCCAGTCCCAGCCCGGTACCATCGGGCCCCGCGCTGCCCACGGCGCCGTGTCCGGCCTCGGTGGGAGCGCGAACCCTGCACGAACCGGCCGAAGATACGTTTCAGCCGCTCCGGCTCGATCCCTGTACCTGAATCGCGCACGAAAAACTGCACCCGCTTTTTTTGTTCCTCTGCCTGCAGCACGATACTGCCATTCGCCGGCGTGAACCGCAGTGCATTTGACAGCAGGTTGTCCATTACGCTTTTCAGCGCTCTTCTGTCGCCATAGATCGGCGATAGATCGCTGAAGGCCTCAATCTGGATCTGCACATCGCGCTTGCGCGCCTCATCCTGAAAGCGCAACGCGGCGTCGCGCAGAATATCGATCGGCCGCACCGATTCCATGCGCAGTTCGCGCCTGCCCGTATCCAGCTCGGCCACGTCGATCAGGTCCGTCATCAAATCGTTCAGCCGCTCCGCATCCTGCTCGGCGCCGCGGATGAGGTCTGTCTGCAGCGGTCGCAGGTCCCCCGCAAATCCCTGCGTCAGCGAGTACAGAGCGAGCCGCAGCTGTTCGAGCGGCGTGCGCAGTTTGTCTGAGGCCACCGCGATGAAGCGAGTCTTGAAGCGGTCCAGGTCCTGTAACTCGGTCACGTCTTCGAGCACGCTCACCGCGCCCAGCAATTTGCCGTCCGTGTCGCGGATCGGTGTGGTGCGCAGCCGGTAGCTGCGCTCTGCCTGCCCAATCCACATCGGCAACAGCGCTGCTTCGCCCTCGTGCGCCACCGGCCGCTGCATGGAGACGGCATCGCGCACCGCCTTCAGAATTTTTTCGCCGCCCGGCGTATTCGCGAGCGCCATGCGATCGCTGGCCTTCTCGCCCAGCAGTTGCTCGGCTGCCGTGTTCAGCTTCAGTACTTGCCCCCGTGCATCGGTCACGATCACCGGTTCGAAGATCGACTGCACCACCGCGTCGGAGAGTTGGTGCTCCATCTGTTTGCGGCCGAACTCCGTCTCGCGCAGGTCGCGCACATGCACCACCATGCGATTTACATCGTTTGCGACTTGGCCCAGGCTGTCATCGGAGCTCCACTCCAGCCGCTGTTCCAGATTGCCCTGTCCAATGGCTCGCATCTGCTGCGCCGCGCGGCGCAGCGGGCCAAGCACCACCATCGCAGTCCCGACGGCTATAAGGATAGCGGCCGGGATGGCAATCAAGGAGACCAGCGTAGCCGTCTGCGCCAGGCGAGCCTGCGCCGCCCCGCCGTGCAGGATGCTCACGGCGAGTAGCGCGACCGTGGCGACCAGGGCCACCAGCAGCAACAATCCGGCGATCAATCGCTGATTCAAACTCATCTTGTTGCCATCTGGTTACGACATGCCCTCCAAGTGTGCCACACCGCGCCTGCTTCTCCCGGAAGGCGGCTTCAGTTGGCCTGATAGCGCGAAAGCACGTCCGCCAATGTGACCGTCCCCTCAATCGTGCCGCGTCGAGCGCGATTCTGGACTGGCAGGATCGGCCATCGCGCCAGGTGCGGCAGGGCCGAATCGAGCGGCAGATCGGGAAACAGCAGTGGAATGCGCTCTGGCTTCAGCACGTTCACGATCACTGTCTCTGGTGCGCTCACTGCTGCCAGGTTTCCCAACTCCGCCCGCGTCATCGAGTACCACGCATGCCCCGGCAGTCTCACCAGAAAGACCTCTGCCTGCTTCGCATCTACCTCTGCAGCGGCCGCACTCAATGTTGCTCCCGCCTCAATCACCGGCACAGCCAGCGGACGCAGCGCGTCCTCCAGATGCAGCACCACCTCTTCGCGCTGCTCCTCCATCGAAGGCAGGTCCAGCCCGTCCTGATGCGTGAAGACCTCGAAGATGGCATGCGGCTGCAGGCTGCGCGCCACCAGGTACGCAATCGTGTTCGCCAGGATCACCGGCAGGATGATCGAGTAGTTGCCGCTCACCTCGAGGACCATGAACACGGACGTCAGAGGAACACGCAGAAACGCCGCAAACAACACTCCCATACCAACCAGCGCGTACGCACCCACCGTGATGTGCAGGTTGGGGAAGTGGATCTTCTCGAATGTTCCGATCGATGCGCCCAGCATCGCCCCGATGAACAACGTCGGCGCGAACATTCCGCCTGGCGTTCCGCTCGAAAACGAAATCGTCGTAGCCAAAATCTTTAAGAGCGCCAGCACCATCAGCGTCGTCCACAGGAACTGGCCATGCATCGCGCGGTTCATCACCTCGTAGCCGGGTCCCATGACCTGCGGGAACCCGAAGTAGCCGATCAATCCTACGCAAAGCCCGGCGATCGGCGGCTGCACAAAGAAGGTCCACCGCGGCAGATTGCGCAGCCGGGGCCGCAGGTACCCGAGCGCGCGCGAAAAGATGCTCGCCGCCAGTCCGCCGATCACGCCCAGTACCGCATAGGCAAGCAGCTCGCGCGAATCTGTCACCGTCACCGACGGGATCTGGAACATCGGCTCCGATCCCCAGAACCGCCGTGCCACCACCACGCTTGAGATCGCCGACAGCACCACGGAGCCCAGCACAGCAGCGCTCCACCGCCCGATGACCTCTTCAATCACAAACAGAATTGCGGCGATCGGGGCGTTGAAGGCAGCCGCCAGCCCCGCGGCTGCGCCCACCGGCGCGAACACCCGCAGACGCTGCCGGCTCATTCCCAGTCTGCGGCTGATCACCGAAGCCACACCCGCGCCGATCTGCAGCGAGGGGTCTTCCGGACCCAGCGAAAATCCGCCGCCCAGCGCCAGCGCCGACGTGATGAACTTGCCGATCACCGTCTTGAACGAGATGTAGCCGTTGTAGATGTACAGCGCGGCCTTTGTCTGGTTCACGCCGCTGCCGCGGGCCCCCGGAAAGAAGACTTGCACCAGCACCGCCACTACCAGGCCCATGATCGTCGGAACGAAGATCAGTCGCAGCAGCCCTGGCTGCGGCGCGGAGCCCAGGGTCAGCGTCTGCACCCAGCTGATCGCGACCCGGAAGCTCACCACCAGCAGCCCCGAGATGATGCCGATGAAAATGGACAGCACCAGGAAGAGCCGCTCGTCGCGCGTCGGCGCGATCTTCAGCATGTCGATCTGTGACATCTGCAGCGGCTCAACGGCGGGCATCGTCTCCGGCAGAGACGCCGCGCCCGTCGCCAGCTTCGCCTGCGCGCCTGTCTCGGCTGTGCTCATGCGTTCTGTCTGCTCATCTATCCCCTGCTCCTGAGTACCATGCCATAGCTTCCTGCATTGCCTGGTGAATCGCCTTACAACTCAATGGAGTCCAGCGACGTTGCAATCCTCAGCAGCGCCGCGTCCTCGCCGGTCGGCTCCCCGCATACCTGGGCCGTTAGCTGTTCCGTGTCGTAGACCAGTTGCATCGTGGCCTGCTCCAGTTGCGGGTCAGCCAGAGCGGCCAGCGTCAGCTTTGGCCGTATGCTCTGCCACTTGTCACCCAGCGTCCGCATCTGGTCGTTGTTCTGGATCTGAGTGCTGCCGTTCTGCGGCGTCGCGTTGTGGCCTGCCAATCCGTTCGCGCACGCCAGGTAGCGCTTCTGTGCCACGTCGTGCGCCCGTATCACGCGCAGCAGCCGGTCGTTTCGAGGCAGGTCCTCTGACGGATAGATCGCCATCACCGCATTCGCAATCTGCAGGTTCTTCTCCGCCAGCGCTCGGTCTTCCAGCGGGTGCGCCGCAGTCGCCGCCTTCAGCGCCCGGTCCAGGTAGGTGCGCGCCGTCTTGTATCTACCCAGCAAAAACGCCATCTGCCCCGTGCCTTCCAGCGCCTGAGGCTCCACTGGCCGCCGCCCCGCCACCTCGTGATAGATGCGCAGCGCATCCGACGGATCATGTGCCTCCGCCAGCATTCCGGCCACTTCCATCAGCCCCGGCGTCGAGGTGTCGTTGCCTGCCGCAATCAGCAGTTCGTCCCGGGCGTCGTCAAACCGCTTCTGTTGGATGAGGTAGCGGACCAGCTCCAGCCGCACCTGCCGCCTCCGGATGGCGCCATCGCCCTCCCAGACCCCATAAATTGCCGCGTGATAGTGATCCAGAGCCGCCGCCAGCTGTCCCTGGCGCGCCGACAGCCGAGCCAGTTGCAGGTTGATGTTGCCGTCGCCCGGCTCCTTCTCCCACAACGTGTTGAAGTAGACCGCTGCCTCCTGCATGCTGCGTGGCGTGCCCATCTGGGCTAGGGCCTGGGCCAGCTTCACCTCGGTGTCACGGTGGTCCGGCTCGTAGCCCAGCGAGGTCCGCAGGTCATAGACCGCTGCCGCCGGATTGTTATGGACCAGCGCCTCCTCGCCTCGCCGCTTCCACCGCGCAGCCGCATCCCGCTGGTGTTGTGAGTACGACCGGAAGATCAGCCAGGTCAGCACCGCCAGCACGCAGGTCACGGCGAAGACACTGAGCAGCGCAAGCGTATCCTTGAAGACAAGGTGGCGCTTGGCCAGCCGTTCGGCAGGTGTCAGCGGAGTGCTGGAGCGGAAGAAGGGGATTGTTTTCAACGCGGCTTTCCCTTCTAAGCCTAATCGTTTTCACAAACGGCATCGGCACGTGAAAACTATTGACGCAGCTTTTTCGTTAAGAAAAGCTGCTCCTCGCAGATGCTGGCGAGACCGTGGTATGTGTGAAAACGATAATCTGACCGGTCCCGCACGCAAAGCGGCCACTCTGGTTCAGCTGTGCATCGCATAGCAAAGGAGATGCAGATCATGCAGAGACGCGATTTCCTCAAATCAGCCGCAGCTATCGCCGCCCTCCTCGCGCTGCGGGAAGAAGCCATCGCCGCCCCGGGCGAGATTCCCCGCCGTACCCTCGGGCGCACCGGCCAGTCCGTCTCCATCGTCGGCATCGGCGGCTATCACATCGGCGCACACAACGTTTCCGAGCAGGAAGCCATCCGCATCGTCCGCACCGCGCTCGACTCCGGCGTCAACTTCCTGGACAACTGCTGGGACTACAACGATGGCGAGAGCGAGCGCCGCATGGGCCTCGCCCTCCGGGACGGCTACCGGCAAAAAGCCTTCCTCATGACCAAGATCGACGGCCGCACCCCCGCCGCCGCCCAGAAGCAGCTCGAAGACTCCCTCCACCGCCTCCAGACCGACCACATCGACCTGCTGCAGATCCACGAAGTCATCCGCCCCGCCGATCCCGAGCAGGCCTTCCGCCCCGGCTATGTCGTCGATGTCCTCAAACAGGCGCAGAAAGCCGGCAAGATTCGCTACATCGGCTTCACCGGTCACAAAAGCCCGGAGATCCATCTCAGCATGATCCAGACGGCGGATCGCCACGGCTTCACCTTCGACACCGTGCAGATGCCCCTCAACGTGATGGATGCGCACTACGACAGCTTCACCACAAAAGTCCTTCCCGTAGCGCGCAAACACAACATGGGCATCCTCGGCATGAAGCCCATCGGCAACGGCCTCATCCTGGGCAGCAACACAGCCACCGCCGTCGAGTGCCTGCACTACGCCATGAGCCTGCCCGTCTCCCTCACCATCACCGGCTGCGATTCCATGCAGATCCTCAACCAGGCCCTCACCGTCGCCCGCAACTTCCACCCCATGCCGCAAGAGGCCATGACCGCGCTGCTCGCCAAGACCGCCAACGCAGCCGTTGCCGGCCAGTACGAGAAGTACAAGACCTCCCACATGTTCGACGGCACCATCAACAACCCGCAGTATCTCGGTTAAACAGATACATCAGATATATGTCCGCCACCTCCATCCCGAATCCGCAAGTCGCCGGTCTCTCTCCTGATCTGGCGGCGAAACGCGAAGCGCTCCATCGCCGTCTCGAGGAACTCCAGAGCGTCATCGTCGCCTACTCCGGCGGCGTCGACTCCGCCTATCTCGCGCATGCCGCTCACACCGTCCTCGGCAGCAGCATGCTCGCCATCATCGCGGACTCGGCCTCGCTCTCCCGCCGCCATCTCCGCGAGGCCGTAGCCTTCGCCGCCTCGCAATCCATTCCGCTCGTCACCGTCGCCACCGCCGAGCTCGCCAGCGAGGACTACGCCCGCAACGACGCCACCCGCTGCTTCCACTGCAAGGACGAGCTCTTCACCGTCCTCGAGCGCGAGCGCACCACCCGCGGCATCGCGCACGTCGTCTACGGCCTCAACTCCGACGACACCCGCGACTACCGCCCCGGCCAGCAGGCCGCCGCGCAACACGCCGTGCTCGCGCCGCTCGCCGATGCTGGGCTGACCAAGGAAGACGTCCGCGCCCTTGCCCGCGCCGCCGCGCTCGATGTCTGGGACAAGCCCGCCTCTGCATGCCTCTCCTCGCGCATCGAATACGGCCGCCGCGTCACCCCCGAGGTGCTTGAACAAGTCGAGCGCGCCGAAGACGCACTCGCCGCCCTCGGCCTGCGCCGCTTCCGCGTCCGTCATCACGGCAGCGTCGCCCGCGTCGAGCTCGCGCCCGGAAGAGATGGATGCCGCTCTCAACCGCGAGATGTTCCAGCGCATCGGCGCCGCCGTCCGCGCCGCCGGCTTCCAGTACGCTGCTATCGACTGCGATGGCTACCGCTCCGGCTCCATGAACGAAGTGCTGCCCCTCACTGTCCTCACCGGCAACGGTAGATAGCGGTCCTGTGCATCAGAGAGAATCAACCATGCGCATTGGCTATCTTGAATGCTTCGCCGGGCTCAGTGGAGACATGCTGCTCGGCGCCCTCGTCGACGCTGGCGTCCCGCCCGCGCTCCTGCAACAGACCACCGCCTCTCTCAACCTCGGCGCAACCCTCGTCTTTGATTCCGTAGACCGCAGCGGCATCAGCGCGCGCAAGGCGCGCGTGCTGGTTGGCGGCGAGGATGCCGACGCGAAGCACGATCATGCCCATTCGCATGAACACACGCACGACCATCATCACGAACACTCGCACAGCCACGAACATTCGCACAATCACGAGCACACGCCTGGCCATACCCATGCGCACGGGCGCAATCTGCCCGCCATCCGCGAGATTCTCAACAATGCGCCGCTCGCAACCGATGCCCGCGCGCTCGCCCTTCGAGCCTTTGAGCTCCTCGGCCAGGCCGAAGCCGCCATTCACAATACGCCACTCGACCAGGTACATTTTCATGAGGTAGGCGCCGTCGACGCCATCGTCGACATCACCTGCGCCGCCGCCGGACTCACCTCGCTCCACATCGACCGCTGGTATGCGTCGCCCGTCAACGTGGGCAGCGGCTTCGTCGACTGCGCTCATGGCCGCTTCCCCGTGCCTGCTCCTGCCACCGCATCGCTGCTGCGCGGCATCCCCACCTTCAGCGAAGGCCCCGCGATGGAACTCGTCACGCCCACTGGTGCCGCCATTCTGCGCGCCCTTGGCTGCGACTTCACGCGGCCCACCGCCGCTTTCGAGCACATCGGCTACGGTGCCGGCACCCGCAATCCCGCGCGTTTCCCCAACGTCCTTCGCCTCAGCATCGGCGAAGCAGTCGCTCTGGCAGGCGACGACACCGTCGCCCGCGAAACCGTGAGCGTCCTCGAGTGCGCCATCGACGACCTCTCTCCGCAGATCATCGCGCACACAACGCAACTCGCCCTCGAGCACGGCGCGCTCGATGCGATGACCGCCTCCGTCGTCATGAAGAAGGGCCGCGTCGGCACACTCGTCACCATCCTCTGTCGTCCCGCCGACGCCCCGCGCTTCGAAGAGCTGCTCTTCCGCGAGACCTCAACCCTTGGTGTTCGCACCCGCACCGAGCAGCGCCGCACGCTCGATCGCGCGCACTCGGCAGTCGTCACGCCCTATGGCGAAGTCCGCATCAAGACCGCTGCGCTGGACGGCGTCATCACTCACGCGCAGCCCGAGTACGAAGACTGTCACGCCCGCGCACTCGAGCACCGTGTCCCGCTCAAACAGGTCATTGACGCCGCCCTGCAAGCTTGGAGCCTGCAGGCGAAGCAGTCCGTTCACGATCCGTTGACAGTTACGAATAACCCGGAGGCCGCGATACGTGAATAGGCACGACGTTCTTGCACTGCTCGAAGCCGTGCGCGCCGGCGCGCTCGCGCCGCAATCCGCACTCGAGCGCCTCAGCACCATGCCCTATGAGGACGCAGGCTTCGCGCGCATCGATCATCATCGCGGCCTGCGCCTCGGCATCCCCGAGGTCATCTACGCCGAAGGCAAATCGCCGGAGCACGTTGCCGAAATCTTTGCCCGCACCGCCTCCGCCGGCTCCGACGTGCTCGCCACCCGCGTCAGCGAAGCGGCGTGGCAGGCCATCTCCGTCCGCGTGCCCGCCGCGCAATTCCACTCCACCGCGCGCGCCGCCACTCTGCGTCAGCCCGCCTCGCAGCCAACGCCAGCCGGTACCGTGGCCGTTCTCTGCGCTGGCACCAGCGATCTCTCTGTCGCCGAAGAGGCCGCCGTCACAGCTGAATTCCTCGGCGCGCCCGTCGAGCGATTCTTCGATGTCGGCGTAGCCGGACTGCATCGCCTGCTCGCCCATCACGAATCGCTGCAGCGCTGCGAAGTGGCCATCGTCTGCGCCGGCATGGAAGGCGCACTGCCCAGCGTCGTCGGTGGACTCGTGCCCGCGCCCGTCATCGCCGTGCCCACCAGCGTCGGCTACGGCGCGGCCTTCTCGGGCGTCGCCGCGCTGCTCGGCATGCTGAACTCCTGCTCGCCCAACGTCACCGTCGTCAACATCGACAACGGCTTCGGCGCCGCCATCGTCGCCACCCTCATCGCCCGCAAATCCGCCGCGCGCAGCGAACCAGGGGTGCCTTACTCTGGCGAAGCCAAGGTGGGGTAGTTCACCACCACCTCGGGCGCCGCATCCGCATCAGGAGTTCGCAGATCACTGAAATTCGCGTCGCGTCTCTCGCGCACTTTGCCACGAAGCCCACACCAAACCGACTTTCATGACAAACCAGAGGAGCAATCCCATCGCCGTCAAGACAAGGTACTTCGCGATATCCCAGTGATTATGAAGCCGGTGACCCGCTAAGAACGGCACAATGCACAAGATGTTGATGGCTAGAGCGGCAGCAACTTTCAACGCCCCGAAAGCGCAAACTCTAAGCCGGGCAGATGCGTTTGCCTCGAACTCTTGTTCTTCTTCTTTGCTCCACGGTTCCTGTGGCTCAGCACCGAACATTCTGATTCCTAGTCCCTATTCCCTGATCCCTGACTTGCCAGCACCGCCACACCATACTTATCCAGATCCACACTCGAAGTACTCCCGCCCTTCAGCAAATCGGTCATCGCCGCCGGTAGTGCAACATGCTGCTGCGCCGTCGTGTGGTTGATCAGCACAATCACACGACGTCCCTCGCCAGCCCGCTCGCAAATCTCCACGCCCTCCGGCACATTCGGCACCAGCGGTGCGACTTGTGCATCCTTGACCCAACCCGCCGTCAGCGCAGATAAGGTCGCCGCATCGGGCCAGAATCCCACATATGTAATGCGCCCCTTACCAACCTGTCGCGTCAGGATCGCCGGCTGCCCATCCAGCCATCCCGCGCTGCCCGCGCTCGGCTTGTACTTCGCAATCACCGCGGTGGCATCATTCATCGGCTGCAACAGCTCCGCCCACACATCGCCCCTGCCCTCCGCGCCCCCGCCGCCAACTGGCGTGGTCGTCACCGGCTGATCCAGCGCGTAAAACTCCTCGACGCGCCCGCCTAGCAACTCCTCGAGCGGTCCGGGCTGCCGCTCCGGCCACAGCCCGTCGTATTCATTCTTCATCCCGCTGCGTGGCCCCAGCACCAGGTGGCCGCCCTGCTTCACATACGCAATCAAACGCTCCGCCGTCGCCTGCGGCAGCACATTCAGCGCGGGCGCTACCACCAGCTTGTATTTCTCCAGCTCTGCGGTCGGCGCGATCACATCCACACCCTGCGCATCCTCAAGCAGCGGTCGGTAGAACGTCACCAGTTCCTTCACCGGATCGAACTTCGCCGCATGCCGCTGGAAGTCGATCGCCCATCGGCTGTCGAAGTCGTGCAGCAACGCCACATTCGCAACCGGCGTCGTCCCGCTCAGATCCTTACCAGCTTTCTCAAACTCCGCGCCAATCTGTTCCACCTCCGGAAACACCGGCACCGGCTTCCCGTCCGAACCCACAACCGTGCCGTGGTACTGCTCCTGCCCATTCAGCGCGCTGCGCCACTGCCAGTACTCCACTGCATCTGCGCCGTGACCGACCGCCTGCCACGCCATGTCGCGCACCTGGCCCTTAGCCAGCGGAGTGTTCGTCGGTCGCCAGTTCACAAAGGCCGGCTCCGTCTCCATCACCCAGAAGTTCTTCTGCTTGTAACCGCGCGTCAGATCGTGCGCCGCACCCATGTTTGCCCAGTCGTAGTCGTTGCCGCCATTGTCCCCGCCGACGTACGCGTCCCACGCCGCAATGTCCAACACGCTGTGCACCACGTAACTGTCGAAGCCGTTGAACCACCCCATTGTGTTTGTCGTGATGAACTGCCGCGGGTCAGCATTCGGCCGAATCGCTGAAATCTGGTTTTCCGAATAGCTCTTCCACACCTCGCTCACAAAACGCTTCCAGTCCAGCAGCAGCGCCGGATTCTCATCCTTCGGCCGCATCGGAATCTCGTCGAAGTTGTCGTAGGTCTGGCTCCAGTACTTCGTCGTCCACAGCGTGTTCAGCCGGTCGATCGTGCCGTACTTCTTCTTCAGCCACGCGTGCCAGTCTGCCCGCGTCTCCGGGTCGAAGGACTCATTCCCGTACTCGTTGTCCAGCTGCCAGCCCACCACATTTGGATTGTGCCCGTAGCGCTTCGCCATCGCCTCGGCAATGCCATGCGCCAGCTCGCGGTACTTCGTGCTCGTAAACGAAAATTGCGCGCGGTTGCCATGCTCGTCGCGCTTGTCGTTCTCATCGATGCGCAGCGTCTCCGGATACTTCGTCGTCAGCCACGCTGGCGGTGCCGCAGTTGGCGTCCCCATCACGATGTACACGTGATGTTTCGCCGCCTCGGCAATCGCGTGGTCCAGCCACCCCCAGTCATAGTGGCCCTCCGATGGCTCCATCGAGCTCCACGCAAACTCCGCAACCCGGGCCAGGTGGATGTGCGCCGCCTCCATCGTCTCCAGGTCGCGGTCCCCGGTCGCCTCATCCCACTGCTCCGGATACCACGCCGCGCCCAGCAGCAGCGGCGGAGCGTCCTTATACTGCGTCGCCTGCGCGGCCGCCATCACCGGCAGCAGCAGCGCTCCGCAACCCAGGGCAAAGGCAAGACGGGCAGACTTCAACGGGAATGGGAGCGGCATGGGGTTTCCTTTCACCAGCAACCGTTGGCATGTAACCGCTTACGCTTATAGTGAGAAGCTCTCACCGCTGTCAAAACAGGCGCCTCGCTTCCTACTTGTCCCTGCGTCACACTCGTCCTACGATGGAGTCCCCCACCCGGAGACACCAGCTGAATGCCCGATTCCGCGCCGCTCGACCGTGACTTGAGCCCTGGCGCCGGGCTGTTTCCCGGAGTCGACGGCGTTCTCGCCGGCCGTTTTCACATCGAGGCGCGCCTCGGCGCTGGCGGCATGGGCGAGGTCTATCGCGCGCGCGACACCACCCTCCGCCGCCTTGTCGCCATCAAGCGCACCCAGCACGCCGCCAGCGAAGCCGATCGCAAGCGCTTCTTGCACGAGGGGCAGCGCGCCTCCGCCCTCAACCATCCCGGCATCGCTGCCATCTACGACGTCTTCACAGATGGGGGCGAGGTCTACCTTGTCATGGAGTACATCGAGGGCGAAACTCTGCGTGCCCGGCTCGCTCGTTCCATCTCCCATGACGAGTTCCGCCGCATCGCCACCGAGTCCGCCTCCGCACTCGCCGCCGCCCACGACAAAGGCATCCTCCACCGCGACATCAAGCCGGAAAACATCATGCTCACCAACTCCGGCGCCCACCCTGGTCAGGTCAAGCTGCTCGACTTCGGTCTTGCCCAGCAGGCCCCCGACGAGAGCGGCCTCCTCGAAACGGCCACCATGCTCACTGTCGCCGGCATGCTCGCCGGCACCCCGCAGTACATGGCGCCTGAAATCCTCAACGGAGAGCCCGCCGACCGCCGCTCCGACATCTTCGCTCTCGGCGTCGTCTTCTACGAGATGCTCAGCGGCCACCACCCCTTCGCCGCTCCCACTCCAACGGCCATGATCGGCCAGGTTCTCCACCAGCCGCCGCGCCCGCTCGACCCCGCCGTCCCCGCGCCACTGGCCGCCACCGTCAACCGCGCCCTCGCCAAATCCCCCGCCGACCGCTATCAGACCGCGCACGAGATCGTCTACGACCTGAAGAATCCAGATCTCAAGAATCCCGGCCTGAAGAATTCCGGGCTAGTGCAGCCCACGGGCCTCGCCTCCGCGCCATCCGCCACTAGCGCCACCGCACATCCCGCACCAGCGCCGTGGCGCAGCCGCATCATCGCGCTCGCCGTCTTCGCCACTGCAATCGTCATCGCCACAGTGACATATTTTCTTTACCACCGACAAGCGTCGCCCTCGACCACTGCGACCACCGCATCCGCACCCGCCGCCGTCACCGCCGGAACCCTCGCCGTGCTGCCCCCTACCGTCGCCGATATAAAGGACACCAAACTCGCCACCTTCGGCCGCGGCCTCGCCGAATCGCTCGCCCAGCGCCTCTCCGATCTCAGTGTCAACCACGACATCGCTGTCCTCTCTGCCCGCCAGCTCGAAGACCGGAAGGTCGCCACGCCCGCGCAGGCCGCGAAGGAACTCGGCGCCACCTCCGCACTGACGCTCGCGCTCACCCGCGACGGCGACTTGGTCCACGCGGCCTACACCGTCAGCCAGCCGGACAAATCGTCCAGCCAGCCGCGCACCCTCGCCACGGGCACCGTCACCGCGCCAGTCAGCGACATGTTCTCCATCGAGAACCAGCTCGCCACCGCCACCGCCTCGGCGCTCAACATCCCACTCCGCGCCGACGAGCAGCGCGCCCTCGCCGCCCACGGCACCACCTTCCCCGAGGCCTACCAGTACTTCCTCCAGGGCCGCGGCTATCTGCTCGAAGCCTTCACCCCGGAGACCTTCAAGAGCGCCCAGACCATGTTCAGGGAAGCGCTGCGAATCGACCCCAGCTACGGCGCCGCCCAGGCCGGTCTGGGCGAATCTTGGCTGTACGCCTACAACGCCAACCATCAACTTGCGGACATCGAGCCAGCGCGAAAGGCATGTAGCGACGCCGTCGCGCTCGGAAATGCAGGGGCAGACGGTCACATCTGTTTGGGCACCCTTGCCACGGACACGGGTAAACCGGCCGAAGCCGTGACTGAGTTCCAGAAGGCACTGCAACTGGAGCCAGCCAACGACCGCGCATCCATCGGCCTCGCCAAAGCCTACGAAAAACTGAACCAGACCGACAAAGCCGAGGCTGTTTACAAGCAGGCAATCGCCCTGCGTCCAAACTATTGGCGTGGTTACGATCAGCTCGGTGGTTTCTACTTCCGAATTGCGGACTATGCCAAAGCAGAACAGATGTTCCGGACCGCCACCGAGAAAGATCCGCAGGGTTTCCGTTCGTACAGCAATCTCGGCGCTGCGCTTCTCTTCCAGGGCCAGGATCAGGCAGCAAGTGAAGCCTTCGACAAATCTGTGGCCATTCGGCCTACAGCGGATGCATATGGTAACCTCGGCGTCGCACTCTTCCGGCTCCGGCGCTTCTCGGAAGCAGCCACTGAATTTCGGCGGTCCATTCAGCTTTCCCCGAATGAATATGACAAATGGGCTTCACTCGGCGACTCCGAATACTATGGCGGCAACCGCACACAAGCCATGAACGACTATCGCAAGGCCATCTCCCTCGCCACCGCACAGCTGAAGGCTTCTCCCGATGACGCGACTATCCTCGGCGACCTGGCTGCTTCGTACTCAATGCTCGGCGATTCCTCGCAAGCCATCGATTTGCTCAACCGTTCCCTCGCCATCAACCACACCGACAAGGAGCTGATGTTCAACGCAGCCGTTGTCTACAACCAGCTGAACCAAACCGGACCCGCACTCGAGTGGCTAAGTAAAGCTTTGGCTGCAGGATATGCACCCTCCGTCGTCGCGAAGGCTGCGGCCTTGGACAACTTACATGCCAATCCGCGTTACCTGCAGCTCATACAATCAGCACGACAACGGCCTTAGTTCTAAGGAGGATTTTTGTGAGTAAAGTAAAGATTATGGAAGGCGGAACAGTTGCTCCGGGAGAAACCTTCGAATGGGAGAATCACGCAGAGAGCGAATGCGACATCTCCGGAACTGGCAGCTTTTTGACGCAGTCCTCTTATACCGTTCCGGCCAAGAGCGGGCCTACACCAGGCAGCACGTCCGCAACGGTTCTCACCAGCGCAACGGATGGCGACTATACATACAGTGCGAGCAACAGCAAGAAGAGGAGCCAGCCGAAGATCACAGTTCAGAGCGGCAAGTGATGCAGCACCCGGAAGCCTCTAAAGTGCTACTAGAAAAACTCGATAAGCGTTAGGAGATTATCCATGAGCAACGAAACCCTAGGAAATCGTGGTTCGGCCGAGCAAAACGACGCGCAAGTAGAATCTGCAGCGGAGCAATCCACGAGCGAACTTGCGGAATTGAGCGCGCCAGATATGGGGTTTCCCCGCGAAAATCCCAGGCCGCTGAGCCAGCCGAAAATCACAGTGCGGTCATAAGCAATTTCCCAAGTGGCCATCCAGGCTAGTGCCGGGACGGAACCAGCTTGAGTCGTTGCTAACCGGTCGAGCCTTTGAGCTTCGGATTGCCGGCTGCCCAACATCTCTCTTTGAGAGGCCCGAGAACTGAGAGCCGGGTGCCCCATCCTAGCGCGAGCTAAGGTGGGGTTATTTTGCCGCGATGATAGTTATGGCGGCTGTCAGCACCACCAGCACACACCAGAAAGCATCCGCCCCCGCCAGGTGCACCACCTGCATCCACACCGGCGCGCGCAGCAGCACATCCAGCCCGCCCAGCAGAAACTGAAATCCCAGCAACCCGGCCAGCCACAGCCCCAGCGTGCGATGCGCACCATCGCGCGCCAGCAAACACCGCCCGCCACAGCAGCCACAAAATGAACGTGCCCGCGACAATCGCGCTCACCGGATGCAGAATCCGCAGCCGCACCAGCCACTCCGCCGAAGAAGAAAAATCCGCCGTCAGCGCGCTCCGCAGCGAAGTGGAAGGGAAGAGCGTATCCCCCAGCGCTGCCAGCGATCCTGTCACTCCAATCACCATCGCTGCCAGCAGTCCAACCACCGCCGGCACTCTGTCCCTGAACTCAGCAAACCCGCGCAGCATCGCCGACCTGCGCCCCAGGAAATGCGCCGTTAGTGCGAGCGAGCCCAGCAGCAGCAGCGTATTTGAAAGATGCAGCGCCAGCATCGGAGGCCGCCACGGTGATGTGCTCATCGCCGTCAGTCCCAGCTTCACCAGCAGAGCGCCCAGCAGGCCCTCAGTCAGTATCAACAGCAGCCCGGCAACCGCAAAACTCCGCGCCAGATGCCGTTTGGGCGTCGCGCGAAAGACCCACACCACCAGCAGGATGATCAGCGGCACCTCCGACGGCCCGCTCATCATCCGGTGCGTGTACTCAATCACCGTCGCCAGCCGCGGATGAATCGGAAACACCTGCCCGTTGCACAGCGGCCAGTGGTCCCCGCAGCCATTGCCCGATCCGGTCGCGCGCACCACCACGCCCCACAACACCACAAGCACGCTGTAGACCACCACGAACCACGCGTAGCGTCGCAGCCACACGCCGGCCGGCGCGCGCTCGCCGCTGCCGCTCGTCACCTCAGCCTGTAAAGCACCCGTAGCCATCCATGCTCCCACCCTCGATTCTAAGCCGCTTGTCACCACCACCCATCACCCCTCGTCATCCCTACCGAAGAGAAGCGGAGAGATGTGTTACTTCAAACACAAATCCCAGCGTGAGCGACCAAAAGGAACAAACCCGGCACCTCGCGCGCTCGGCGCAATTGTCTGGATTGCAAATCCCCTTCCCATAGAACTCCGAGTGGTATATGCTCTCTTCCCATAGAACTCCGAGTGGAGATGCCCGTCACTCAGCGGGCAGCGACCAACGGGAGCGGCCACCACCACGCGCACGGAGTGCGTCTGCCTGGATGGCAAATCCCCCTAGAACTCTGAGTGGAGGAGCACCAACGCATGGGCCGTAACGAACCCCTCTCGAGCGACATGCTCAAAGGCACGCTCGACATGATGATCCTGCGCACGCTCTCCACCGGCGATGCGCACGGCCACACCATCGCCAAGGTCATCGAGCGCACCTCTGAAGAGGTCCTCGAGGTTGAGCAGGGCTCGCTCTATCCCGCGCTCCATCGCCTGGAGGACCGCGGCTGGCTCTCTTCCTACTGGGGCGCGAGCGAGAACAACCGCAAGGCCAAGTACTACCGCCTCACCGCCGCCGGTCGCCGCCGCCTCACGCTTGAGGCCAGCCGCTGGCGCCAGATGGCCCGCGCCATCGCTCTCGTCATGGGTGAACATGCCTCCGATCACGTAACCGGGGAAGGTGCAGAATGAGCTGGCTCTCGATGCATTGGCGCCGTATCCTCCAGCGCCGCCGTAGCGACCGCGACCTCGCCCGCGAGATCGCCGCCCATCTCAACGAAGAGCGTGCCGAGAACATCGCCCGCGGCATCAGCCCCGAGGAGGCCCTCCGTCGCGCCCGTCATCAAATTCGGCTCCGCGCGCCGCGTGCACGAAGATCTCTGGCAGCAGAACAGCGTCGCGCCCTTCGAAAATCTCACGCGCGATCTTCGCTACACCGTCCGCACCCTCGCCCGTACTCCCGGCTTCACTCTCACCGCCATCCTCGTCATGGCGCTCGGCATCGGCGCCACCACCGCGCTCTTCACCGTCGTGCGCTCCGTTCTGCTCAACCCGCTCCCGTACCCGCAATCCGCCCGCCTCGTCTCCCTCTACGAAAGCGAAGCCATGATCCACAGCCCCTCGCCGTGGATGCCTGTCGCCGCAGGTGTCTTCAAAGAGTGGCAGCGCGCCACCCAAGGTACCGCGCAGATGGCCCTCGTCTCTCCCTGGCAGGGCTACAACGTCTCCGCCGGCGGCGGTCAGTTGCCGGAATCTATTACCGCCGCCTGGGTCTCCTGGAATCTCTTTCGCGTCCTCGGTGTCGCGCCCGCGCTCGGCCGCGACTTCCTCGCCTCCGACGATCAGCCCTCCGCACAGGCCACCGCCATCCTCTCGAACAGCTTTTGGAAGCGCCGCTTCGCGGCCGACCCTGCCATCGTCGGCAAGACCATCTATCTCGACGCCAAACCCCACACCGTCATCGGCGTCATGCCGTCATCCTTCGACTACCCCTGGGCCAAAGACCAGCTATGGACGCCCGCCGGTCATGACGCGCCTGCCGATCTCATGAGTGCCTACGGCGATCACAACTTCTATGTCACCGCCCGACTCGCACCGGGCGCCACGCTCGCCGGCCTAGTCAGTGAGGTCGACACCGTCGAGCGTCGCGTCAAGCTCGCGCATCCCGAACCCCCCGTCCATAACCACGCCGTCGGACGCTCGCTGCTCGATTCCACTGTCGAGGACTTCAAGACGCCCCTCTACGCGCTGCTCGCCGCCACCATCTGCGTACTGCTCATCGCCTGTCTCAATGTCGCGAATCTTCTCGTCGCCCGCTCCGCCGCGCGCCAGAAGGACCTAGCCATCCGCGCCGCTCTCGGTGGCACCCGCTGGCGTCTCATCCGTGAGCACCTCACGGAATCCTTGGCCCTCTCCACCGCCGGAGGCGCGCTTGGCCTGCTCTTTGCCTGGGCCGCGCTCGCCTGGCTCCAGCACTCGAAGATCGACATCGCCCGCGCACAGGAGATCCACCTCGATTGGTGGGCCCTCGCCGTCGTCATCGCCATCTCCACCATCTCCGGTGTCGCCGCCGGACTCATCCCCTCGCTCGGCCTCCACGCTGGCCAATTGCTCGAATCGCTGCAAAGCTCCTCACGTTCCCATAGTGGAGGCCGCAGCCGCGCGCAGTTGCGCAAAGCTCTTCTCACCGCGGAGGTCTCGCTCACCGTCGTGCTCCTGCTCGGTGCTGGTCTGCTGCTCAAGAGCTATCAGCAGCTCCGCACCCGTGACCTCGGCTCCGCCGCCGACAACGTCCTCACCATGCAGTTCGCCCTTCCCGACGCGCACTACAACGAGCCTACGCAGAAGGTGGCCTTCTTCGAACAGCTTCTCACTCGCGTGCGCGCGCTTCCTGGCGTCGCCGCGGCCGGCATCTCCAGCGCGCTGCCCGGGGAAGGATGGGGCGGCGACATTCTCATCGACATTCCGGAGCACCCGCCGCTACCCAAAGGGCAGGGAATTGATCTCATGCATCGCGGTGCTGATCCCGGCTACTTTGCCGCGCTCCAGATCCCGCTCATTCGCGGCCGCTACTTCCGTAGCGACGAGCGCCTCGATCACGGCAAGGTCGCCATCATCAGCGAATCCGCTGCGAAGCAATTCTTCCCCGGCGAAGACCCCATTGGCCGCCATCTCGGTGGAAGCGATGTCGGGCCAAAATACTACGAAATCATCGGCGTCGTCGGCGATACCCGCTGGAAGATCACGCAACCCATGCGGCCTACCGTCTATTTGCCATTGTTTGAAGGTCACTACGGCGGTGTCGGTCTCGCCGTGCGCGGCAATCCCGGTGTTGATGTCGAATCACTCGCTCTCCCCATCCAAAAAATCTTCGGTCAGCTCGATCCCGATCTCCCCGTTGCCAACGTCCTCACCATGCAGCAGAACATCGGCGTCGACACCCTGCAGGATCAGTTCAACTCCATCCTCGTCCTCGCCTTCGCCATCATCGCGCTCGTCCTCGCCGCCGTCGGACTTTACGGAGTTCTCTCCTACCTCGTTACGCAGCGCACCAGCGAGCTCGGCATCCGTATCGCGCTCGGCGCGCAGCGCCCGCAGATCATGCGCCTCACCTTAGCCGATGGCCTCGCGCCCGTCCTCATCGGTCTCATCCTCGGCCTCGCCGGAGGCGCAGCCGTCGTCCGGCTTCTGCGCGAGATGCTCTACGGCATGAGTCCCTTCGACTGGAACGTCTTCTCCACCGTTGTCGTTGTCCTCGCTCTCACTGCCGCGTGCGCCTGCCTCATCCCCGCCTGGCGCGCCAGTCAACTCGATCCCGCGCAAGCCCTGCGCACCGAATAGGAGAGACACGCCGATGAATCTGCTCCGCTTCTTCCGCCGCCGTCGCAGTGACCGGGATCTCACCAGCGAAATAGCCGCGCACCTCGATGCAGAACGCGCCGAGAACCTCGATCGCGGTCTCACCCCGGAAGAAGCCGCGCGCCGCGCACGCATCACCTTCGGCTCCACGCGCCGCGTCCACGAAGATCTCTGGCAACAGAACAGCTTCGCTTTCTTCGAAGGCATCCTGCGCGATCTCAAGTACGCCTTCCGCAGCCTCGCCCACGCGCCGGGCTTCGCCCTCACTGTCATCCTCATCATGGCGCTCGGCATCGGCGCTAACACCGCCGTCTTCAGCGTCATGAACGCTGTGCTGCTCAAGTCCCTCCCCGTCGCCGATCCGCAGCGTGTCCTCTATCTCCGGATCGACGGCCAGCCCGACGGCGCCACCAACACTGGAAACTCCGATTCTTCATTCTCCTGGCCCGTCTACGATGCCCTCCGCCATCAGGATCGCGCCTTCTCCGATGTCATGGCCTACGTACCGCTCAGCTTCGACGGCAAGGCCGCGGTGCGCATCGACTCCACTCCCGAGGTCGCCGAAGGTGACATGGTCAGCGGCAACTTCTTCTCAGGCCTCGGTGTCCGCATTGCGCGCGGCCGCGGCTTCACCAATAACGACGAGCAGCAGCACGCGCCTATCGCTGTCCTCAGTTACAACTACTGGACCCGGCGGTTCTCCAGATCACCCAACATCCTCGGCAAGACACTCTTCGTCAAAGGTGTGCCGCTCACCGTCGTAGGTATCGCTGCCGCAGGCTTTGAGGGCACCGAGCCCGGCACGTCTGTCGACTTCTGGATACCGCTCCAGTCTCGCGCCGAGCTGAACGCCTGGGGCAATCCTGCACCCGATGGCAAAACCTATCTCATTCGTCAGAACTGGTGGTGTCTGCTCGTCCTCGCGCGTCTCGCGCCCGGCGCTACCGCACAGCAAGCCCTCGCACAAACCCAGGCCGTCGTCGCGCGCACTGCATTCATCGGCATCGGCCAGCCTCGCGTCGGACAAAAGCCCCCCATCGTCAGTTTCCAGCCCGCCAAGGCCTTCCCCGGCTATGCGGAGCAGTACGGCACGCCGCTCAAAATGATGATGGCCATGGTCGCCCTCGTCCTGCTCATCGCTCTCAGTAACGTTGTTCTGCTGATCCTGGCGCGCAGCACCAATCGTCAGCGCGAGTTCAGCGTGCGACTCTCGCTCGGCGCCGGTACTTCGCAGCTCTTCCGCCAGTTGCTCACGGAGTCGGCATTGCTCGTCACGCTCGGCGGCGGCCTCGCATGGCTCCTCGCCTGTGCCGGTACGCGCACCCTCGCCGCCTGGGCACAGATCGATTCCAGTCTTTCGCCGGACGCCACCGCGCTCTCCGTCACTCTCGCCATTCTCGTGCTTGCCGCGTTCCTCTTCGGCCTCGCGCCGCTCCGCACCTCGCTCGCCGGGGGAACTGGTCTGGTGCTGAAAAGCTCATCCGCGGTGACGAATCAAAATGCCGGTGGCTCACGCACTGCGCGTATCGTGATCGCCCTACAGATGGCCTTCTGCCTCTCGCTCCTTGTCGGCGCGGGCCTGCTCGTCCGCACCATGCGCAATCTTCAGAACACCCCGCTCGGTCTCCGCACGCAGGGGATGGTCGTCTTCGGCATCAATCCGCAGCAGACGCACAGCCTCGACGAAGGCGTCGCCTTCTACCAGCTTCTTCTCTCGCGTCTCCGTGCACTGCCCGGCGTGGAGGCCGCCAGCCTCGCCCAAAACCGTCCCGGCTCCGGTTGGTCCAACAACGACGGTGCCCCCACGATTGATGGGCACAAGGCGCCGAATTCTGAGGGCGAGCAGGGTATGATCCGCATGAACAACGTCGGCCCTGACTTCTTCCATACGCTTGGCGTTCCCATTCTCACCGGCCGCGACTTTACCGACGCGGATACGCAGCATTCCGCAAATGCCGCTATCGTCAATGAGACCTTTGCAAAGCGTTTTCTTCCCGGTCAGGACCCACTGGGGCATACCGTTGGCAGAACGGATCCCGGGCAGATCGTCGGTGTTGTGAAAGATCACAAGTACACGAGCATCACTGAGCAGACCAAGCCCATGCTCTGGATGCCCTATACGCAGAACGGAGACGCCGGCGAAATGCACGTGGAGATGCGTGTCCACGGCGATCCACTCGCCATCCTGCCCGCCGCGCAAAACGCCGTGCGCCAGATCGATCCCAATCTGCCGCTGCTCAAACCGGAGTTGCAGCAGGTGCAGTTTGAGGAGTCCATCGCGCAGCAGATTCTCTTCGCGCGCCTCGCGGAGTGCTTCGGTCTGCTCGCTGTCGTCCTCGTCGCCACCGGCATCTACGGCACGCTCGCGTACCGGCTCAGTCGCCGCACAGCGGAGATCGGCGTGCGCATGGCGCTCGGCGCCCGGCGCGGTCAGGTCGTGTGGATGATCCTGCGGGGCAGCCTCTGGCTTACTTTGATCGGCATCCTGATTGGCGCGCCGCTGGCGGTCCTCATCAGCCGCGCGCTCGCCTCTGCGCTCTACCAGGTCAAGCCGTTCGACGCCGTCAGCTACATCGCCGCGGCCCTTGGCCTGCTTCTGGTGTCCTTCATCGCCAGCGCGATTCCGGCGCAGCGCGCCGCCCGCCTCGATCCGGCAAAGGCACTACGCACGGAGTAGGAGAATCATGAGCCTGCTTCGCTTCTTCCGCCGCCGTCGCAACGACCGCGATCTCGCCACTGAAATAGCCGCGCACCTCGAGGCAGAACGTGCCGAGAACCTCGACCGCGGCCTCACCCCCGAAGAAGCCGCGCGCCGCGCCCGCATCAAGTTCGGCTCTGCGCGTCGCGTGCATGAAGATCTCTGGCAGCAGAACAGCCTCGCGCCCTTCGAAAATCTTGCACGCAACATTCGTTATGCCATCCGCTCACTCGCTCACGCGCCCGGCTTCGCGACTACCGTCATCCTCATCATGGCGCTCGGCATCGGCGCCACCGCCGCGCTCTTCACCGTCGTCCGCTTTGTCCTGATCAATCCGCTGCCGTACTCTCACTCCTCGCGTCTGGTCGAGCTCTATGAAGGCTTCGGGGATAGGGGTGAGCAGTACAACTACATACCAGTGAGCGCCGGCAGCTTTACGGAATGGCAGCGGGCAGCGCACGACAGTGCGGATATGGCGCTCATTGGTCCGTGGAAGTCCTACGACGTCTCGGCCCGCGGCGCACAGTTACCGGAGTCCGTTCACGCTGGGTGGATCTCCTGGAATTTCTTCCGCGTCCTCGGCGTCGCACCCGCGCTCGGTCGTGACTTCCTCGCTTCGGACGATCAACCTGCTGCGCAGGCAACGGCGATCCTTTCCAATGTTTTCTGGAAGCGCCGCTTCGGCTCCGATCCAGCCATCATCGGCAAGACGATATTGCTCGACGCCAAGCCCTACACGATCATCGGCGTGATGCCGCCGTCCTTTGCATTTCCCGATCCCAAGACCCAACTCTGGACCGCTGCAAGCCACGAAGGTTCTGACGCGCTGATGACCACATTTGAGGACCATCCCTTCTGGGCGGTCGCGCGTCTCCGCCCCGGCGGGACACTTGCCGGCCTCCTTAGCCAGCTCAATATCGTCCAAAAGCAGATCAAGCTGAATCACCCCGCTCCTTCGGTTGGAAGCATCGTGAGTGGCCATACATTACTGGATGCCACAGTCGAGGACTTCAAGACCCCGCTCTACGCTTTGCTCGCGGCGACGCTCTGCCTGTTGCTCATCGCCTGTCTGAACGTGGCCAATCTTCTCGTCGCCCGCTCTGCCGCTCGGCAAAAGGACCTCGCCATTCGCGCTGCACTTGGCGGCAGCCGTTGGCGCCTCATCCGTGAGCACCTCTCCGAATCTCTGATCCTGTCTCTCGCCAGCGGAGCGTTCGGACTGCTTCTCGCATGGGCAGCGCTCGCCTGGCTCCAGCACTCGCAGATCGAAATCGCCCGCATGCAGGAGATTCACCTCGACTGGTGGGCCTCCGCCTGCGTCATCGCCATCTCCACCATTACCGGTCTCCTCGCTGGCCTCATTCCGTCATTCAGCCTGCACACCGGCCAGCTTCTGGAAACTCTGCAAAGCTCCTCGCGTTCTCATTCCGGAGGCCGCAGCCGCGCCCGCCTCCGTAAAGCCCTGCTCACCACGGAAGTCTCGCTCACCGTTGTGCTGCTTCTCGGCGCCGGCCTTCTGCTCAAGAGCTACCAGCAGCTCCGCACCCGTGATCTCGGCTGTGCGATCGACAACGTCCTTACGATGAGTTTCAGTCTGCCGGATGCACGCTACAAAGAGCCCGTCCAGCGGGTCGCCTTCTTCGATCAGCTCCTCTCTCGTGTTCGTGCGCTGCCCGGTGTTGCAGGCGCTGGACTCTCCACCGCGTTGCCCGGATCGGGCTGGAATAGCGACAACAACATCTCAATCGCGGAACACCCGCCGCTTCCCAGAGGACGCGGCCTCGATACATTGCGGCGCTCCGTCGATCCCGGCTATTTCGCAGCGATGCGAATACCACTCATGCGCGGCCGCTATTTCCGCGAAGATGAGCGCCTTGATCACACCCAAGTAGTGATCATCGACCAGTCGGCTGCGGAGCAATACTTCCCCGGTGAAGATCCCCTCGGGCGCCATCTCGGACTCATCGAAGACAATGACAAAAAATCCTACGAGGTCATCGGGGTCGTTGGGAAAACTCGCTGGCTCGCGTCACAGCCGCCAATGCCGACCTTCTACCTTCCAGTACTCAATGATGGGAGCTCCGGTGGCGTGCTCGCCGTGCGCGGCCGCAGCGATGTGGATGTCGAATCGCTCGCTCTCCCCATCCAGAAGATCTTCCGTCAGCTTGATCCCGATCTCCCCGTATCGGATGTCCTGACGATGGAGCAGAACATCGGCGTCTCCACGCTGCAGGATCGATTCAACTCCCTTGTCACACTGGCCTTTGCCATCATCGCGCTTGTGCTCGCAGCCGTGGGTCTCTATGGCGTGCTCGCTTACTTCGTAACGCAGCGCACCAGCGAGCTCGGCATACGCATCGCGCTCGGCGCGCAACGCGCAGAGGTCATTCGCCTCACCCTCACCGATGGCCTTGCTCCCGTAGCGATCGGCCTTCTCGTCGGACTCGCCGGCGGTGCAGCCACGGTCCAGCTTCTGCGCGCGATGCTCTACGGCATGAGTCCCTTTGACTGGAGCGTCTTCTCAGGCGTGGTGTTCGTCCTCACCTTCACCGCCGCCCTTGCCTGCGCATTGCCCGCGTGGCGTGCCAGCCACCTCGATCCCGCACAAGCCCTGCGCGCGGAGTAGGAACGAGACTGTTACGAAGCTCTATGCTCGGGCCTGGCTCACAACTTGTCAGTAGGGTGCAATAAGCGTTAGGCCACAGTCGGTTACGAGGCGGAAAGGCGCTACTCTTCTTCACCGAGAAGATTGCTCACCCGCACGATGGTATCGATCTGTTCCTGAGTGAGTCGCGACAACAAATTCCGCCGAACCGACGCCGCGTGTATCGGGCGAGCAGCATCCAGCCTTTCTCTGCCGAGTTTGGTAAGCGCAACCAGGACAGTTTTCCCGTCAACACGACGGCGCTCAATAAGCTCTCGTTCCTCCATTCGCGTCAGCTGATGAGAGAGGCGACTTTTATCCCAGGCCATCACGCTGGCCAGCACTTGTTGCCGCATCTCACCCTTGCCAAGGGCAGCGAGACGAGACAAGACACCAAACTCAGGACCCGAAAGTCCGGTCGCCTGCGCGATGTCCCGGCTAACGCGAGCCAGCACATCTTCGTGCATAAGCCTGAAGGCATGCCAGACACGAAGCTCCTGTGGAGATAACGGTTTCATCGTCATGCCTGTCGCGAGCCTATCAATTTGAGGTTGACATGACAACTATATACGCTTTACCGTGGTTGATATGTCAACCACTGCGAGCGCGGATTTGCGCGAGGGCGAGATCGCATGCGACCACGCTCTATACGCTTTCCTCTGCGGCCTGGAAGCCGATTCTTCTCTCGTTCGACCCGAGCAACTACGGGAGCGCCTGATCGCGCTGGACGACCTTGATGCCAGATTTGGAGGCTTCGATCCCGAGGATGTCATGGGACATACGGATTCACGAATTCATAAACGTACGAAGGCACTCCGGAGACGACTCGAAGCCGCCAATGCAGAGCTCTACCACTCTCTGCGCTCTGATATTGTTCGCGGCGGTCGACCGCGCTCGCTCCTTCAGCGGCTCGAGGATTCAGCGCGCCAGAATGAATCAATAAGCCCATTGCCTGGCTTCGGCTTCGACTGCCGAGACGAGTTGTTGAGCGGAGTTCTTCAGCTCCGCGAACCGAGCGAACCGAACCATCAGAGATCACCGGAGATGGTGCCCTATCAGCCGACGCCCGTGCGCCATATTCTTCACCTGATAACAGCCACCGCGCTTGGGGAAAACGACGTCTTTGTCGATCTTGGATCGGGATTAGGGCATGTGCCGCTTCTGGTGTGCATGGTGACTGGAGCCCAGAGCGTTGGTATTGAGGTGCAGGCGGCCTATGTCGCCAGTGCGCGGGAGTGCGCTCAAAGCCTTCACATGAACCGGGTCCGGTTCATTCCGCAGGACGCGCGCGCTGCAGATCTGTCCAGCGGCACCGTGTTCTATCTGTATTCGCCTTTCAACGGCTCGATATTGACCGACGTGCTGAGCGCGCTGCGAATGGAGAGTATGGGCAGGTCAATCAAAATCTGTTCACTCGGGCCCTGCACCCGCATAGTTGCGAAGGAGACATGGCTGAAGGCGACCGCACTGCCCGATACGGAACGCATTGCCGTCTTCGACTCTCAATGAGTCCGCGTTAAACCGGATGCTGACCGAAGCGAGTCCGTTGCGGCCTTCCCGATATGGGCAAGCGGCAACGAATTCTGCCAGATATCTATAGGCGAATCGCTAGACTGGAAATAGGGGTCAGAAATGTCTCCGGCTTAGGCCCGACCGAAGCAAAACGAGGTTGGAGGGAGCTGCTGTTCACTTCCACAGCTACTAAGGAAAAAAACACCGCGTAACCCCTGTAGTTGGAAGACTTTACCGGTAAGCCCAATAGAAAGACGACTTTAGCCCTCGGAAGGCGGGCTAACCGGCAGATTCGCGGCGACTTACAACCGGTCCTCCCGCAGCGGGAGGGGGGAGGGGTAGGGCACCGTTACCTACCCGCCAGCGAGCACTCGTGCTCGCTCCGTCGCCCGCATCACCGCTTTGATCAGGGTCACGCGCAGGCCGCCCTCTTCGAGCTCAAGCAGCCCATCCGCAGTACACCCGGCCGGGGTCGTCACCGCGTCCTTCAAAAGCGCCGGATGCTCACCCGTCTCGAGCACCATGCGCGCCGCGCCGTAGGTCGTCTGCGCCGCCAGCAGCGTTGCCGTATCGCGTGGCAGCCCCACCTTGACGCCCGCCTCGGCCAGCGCCTCGAGGATGATGTAGATGAAAGCCGGCCCCGAGCCGGAAAGTCCGGTCACCGCGTCCAGGTGCTTCTCATCCACCTGTACCGTGCGCCCCACGCTCGCAAAAAGTGACGCCGCCAGTTGCAGATGCTGCACCGTCGCGAAGCGGCCCCCTGCCAAGGCCGTCATTCCGGCGCCCAGCATCGCTGGCGTGTTCGGCATCGCCCTCACTACCGGCATCCCCAGCAACTCCGTAGCATCTTCAATAGCCTTCGTTTTCACTGAAGCAGCAAACGAAATGATCAGCTTCTCCGGTGTCAACACCGGCTTGATCTGCCGGACCACGTCGATCACCGTGAACGGCTTCACCCCGATGAAGATCAGATCCGCATCGCGCACCGCCGCTGCGTTGTCGGTCGTTACCCGCACCTTCAGCCGCTCTGCCAGTTGCGCCGCGCGGTTCTCATGCTGAACCGTTGCCGTGATCTGCTCCGGCTGAAAGCGTCCGCTCCGGATCAATCCCTCAATCAGGATCGACCCCATCTTGCCTGCGCCCAGCATGGCGACGCGCTTGTCTATCCTGCTGTTGACATCCGTTGCCTGCGGAGAGGATTGCGTGTGGTCCGTCATCTGTCTACTGTGCCTTTCCTGACTGCTGCGACGCAATCCACGCATTCACCCGCTGCTCCACAACATCCAGCGGGAGCGCGCCCGAATCGAGGATCGTGTCGTGGAATCCGCGGATGTCGAACTTCGGCCCTAGAGCCTGCTGCGCCTTCGCGCGCAGCTCCAGGAACTTGAGCTGTCCCACCTTGTAGCCCAGCGCCTGCGAGGGCCACGCGATGTAGCGGTCCACCTCTGACTGAATGGACGCCTCGTCGATCGCCGAGTGCGCATGGAAGTAGTCCACCATCTGCTGGCGGCTCCAGTGCTCCGAGTGCACGCCCGTATCCACCACCAGCCGAATCGCGCGCCATATGTCGCCCTCCAGCCGCCCATAGTCACTGTAAGGATCGGTGTAGAACCCCACGTCCTTGCCCAGCCGCTCCGCATACAACCCCCAGCCCTCGGTGTACGCGGTGTAGTAGTTGTGCTTCCGGAACTCCGGAATGCCCGTCAGCTCCTGCCCGATGGCGATCTGTAGATGATGCCCCGGCAGCCCCTCGTGGTAAGCGATGTCCTCCGCCGAACTCAGCAACCGCTGCTGGTACTGGTAGGTATTCACGAAGAAGATGCCCGGCCGTTTCCCATCGGGAGTGCCTTGCTGGTAGTACGCCGGCGCCTGGTCCTTCGCCAGGTAATCCGGCACCGCCTCGATCTCAAGAGGCGCCTTAGGCAGACGCCCGAAGAGCTGCGGCAGCTTGGGACGCATCCCGTCAAGGTAGGCCCGGTACACGGCGATCAGCGCCTCTGGAGAGGTCGGATGCAGCTTCGCATTGTTCGGGATCGAAGCACGCAGCGCCTTCAGGTCCGCGAAGCCCAGCTTCTTCGCGATCGCCGTCATCTGCGCCTCGTCTTCGGCGACCTGCTGCTCGCCAATCGCGTGGATCTGCTGCGGCGTCATGTCGGTCGTCGTGGTCTGCCGCACCAGGAACTTGTAGTACGCATCGCCGTCCGGGGTGGACCAGATGCCTGGCTCGGTGCGTCCGCGCGGGATGTACTGCGCTGTGAGGAAGCGTCCAAAACGCGCATACGCCGGCAGTACCTGGGTGGCGATCGCCTTCAGCACCTGCTGGCGGATCTCCGCCTGCTGCGCTGCAGGAATGGACGCAGGGAATTTCTTAAGCGGCAATGCGTAGGGTGAGTCCTCCGGCTTCTGCCCGGCGAGATTGTTCACCTGGACCAGCACCTTCTCGAGCAGATACTTGGGAGGTACACGGTTGTCATCCATCCCCGTCATCATGTCGTCGGTGATCTGGGCGAATGCCGCCGGAACTTTGCCCAGCCGTGTCACATAGTGGTCGTAGTCATCTGCCGTCTCGAAGCTTAATTGCGGCACCAGTTGTGGCAGCTCCAGGTGCAGCCCCCCGATCTGGCTGATGGGCATCTCCCACGGCTTGAAACGCGCCTCTTCCTGCTCATCCACCAGGCTGCGCACCAACACTTCTTTGCTGAGCTGCGCCTGCTGCGGAAGCCCGATGGTGTCGATCGCGCCCAGCCGGTCAAGGAATGCACGGTCGCGCTCCAGATGCGCGTTGTAGGCTGCAACCGAGTAGTCGCTCAACTGGTCGTCGTAGCGCTTATCGCCTAGGGTGGAGGCGAACTCGGGTGAATCCTTGAGCCGCTGCTCCCAATAGTCGGAGAAGACCGAGTTGAGCGCCTTCTCACGCTGGTCAACGGTAGAAGTCGCGGCGGGGGTCGCCTGCTGCGCCGGTGTCGGCGACAGGAGAGTGGCGGCGAACAGGTAGGAGATCAGAAGCATGAACACGGTCCTCGAATGGATATCTATCAACGATACCCTGCGGGGACCGATGGATGCTGCCGGATGTGACGATGAAAGATCTAAGAGATGACGACTTACTGTGCGGGTTGCGCACGCGCGTGGATTGCACGTCGGAGTCGATCACCCCGTCACGGATGTGCACGATTCGATGCGCGAACTCGGCGATGTCCGGCTCGTGTGTCACCAGCACGATCGTATTTCCGCGCGCATGCAGATCATCAAACAGCGCCATGATCTCATCACCGGTCTTCGAGTCCAGGTTTCCCGTTGGCTCGTCAGCCAGGATGATCGAGGGGCGATTGATGAGTGCGCGCGCAATGGCAACGCGCTGGCGCTGTCCGCCGGAGAGCTCGTTCGGCCTATGGTTCATGCGCTCTTCCAGATTCACCGCGCGGAGAGCCGCTTTGGCGCGTTCGATGCGCTCTGCCGACGGGGTGCCGTTGTAGATGAGCGGCAGCTCTACATTGTGCAGCGCAGTGGCGCGCGCCAGCAGGTTGAAGGTCTGGAAGACGAAGCCGATCTCGCGGTTGCGGATGCGTGCCAACTCATCGTCGTTCAGGTCGCTGACGCGATGTCCGTTCAGCGTGTAGGTGCCCTTGCTCGGCGAATCCAGGCAGCCGATCAGGTTCATCAGTGTCGACTTGCCGGAGCCCGACGGACCCATGATGGCGACGTACTCGTTGTGCTGGATGCGCAGGCTGACGCCGCGCAGCGCATGCACCTGCTGTTCGGAGCCCATGTCATACGTCTTCCACAGGTCTTCGACGACGATGACATCGCCCCGGGGCTGTAACGTCGTGGTCGTACTCTCCGTAGATGTCACCGTTTCAGCCGCCATGTGGCGCTCCTTCGTTGGTTGCGGTTCCATTCTTACGGTTCGCGCTACGTAGTGGACGCGCCAGTTGCCGCTGCGTTGGCATCGATCGGCTTCACCAGTGCGCCGCTCTTTAACTCGCGCAGCGTCTTATACGAGCCGGTTACGATCTCATCGCCCGGCTTCAAGCCGCTGGTCACCTCGATATCCGTCGTGCCGGTGATGCCGGTATTCACCGGCACGAAGTGCGCCTTCAGCTTTCTTCCTTCATGCTGCAGCACGAACACACCCTGCACCTGCGGCTCCTTGCTCACCACGGCGGCCTCTACCTTCTTGCCCTTCGCACTCTCCACGGTCTCGCTCGGACGGCGCATGGTCAGCGCCTGGATCGGAATCGACAGCACGTCCTTCTTTTCCGCTGTCAGGATCTTCGCCGTAGCGGAGAGGCCTGGCCGCAGGTCGTTCGTCGGATTGTCCAGCGTCACTACCACCTTGAAGTCTTTCGCCTCCTCGGTACCTGTCGTGCTCTGGCTGGTAGCGATGCCGGTCGAGCGCAGGATCGCCTGGTCGCCCACCGTCGTCACATGTCCCTTGAAAACCTTGCCGGGCAGGGCATCGATGGTGAGGTCCGCCGTCTGGCCGTTCTTCACGTTCACGATATCGGTCTCGTCTACCTTCACTTCGGCGGTCACCACCGACATGTCCGCGATCGTCATCAGCGTGCTGCCCTCTGCGTTCTGGATGCCGATGACCACCGTCTCGCCCTCGCGCACCGGAAGATTGGTCACGATGCCGTCAAATGGCGCTACTGCCACCGTGCGGTTCAGCACATCCTTGAAGCGGCGCAGCGCGGCCGTGGCCTGGTCGATGCGCCCGGAGGCGGACTGCGTCTGCGCCCTAGACTGCACGATGGCAGCCTGGTTCTGCGCTACCGCCGCCACTGCCACGTCATAGGCGGCTTTCCGCGTGTCGTAGTCGGACTTGGGAATCAGGTTGTCCGCATAGAGGGATTGCCCGCGCTTCCAGTCCAGATCCTTCTGCTCGAGCGTAGCCTTCGCGCTGACCAGGTTGGCTTCTGCGGTCTTCTCCGCGGCGATGTAGGAGTTCATGTCCGTCTTCGAAGACTGGATAGTCGCTTGCTGCGTCGCGACATCCGCCGCAGGCTGCACGTTCTCCATCGTCGCCAGCACCTGCCCGCTTTTCACGTGGTCTCCCTCTTTTACATAGAGGTGCGTGATGCGCCCGATCGTCTCCGCGCCGACGTTCGCGTACACCTTGGGCTTGATCTGCCCCGTGCCGCTGACCTGCGACAGGATGTCTTCCCGGACCGCTTTGCCGGTAACCACCTTTGTGTACCCCGATTGCGAGCGCGCAACGACGATTCCCACCACCACGAGCAACACAACTACGGCAGCCAACCCGAACAACAAGAGGCGTTTGCGTTTCATCTGTGCCGACCCATTCCTCGTCTTCTCGGAAAAAATCTCTTGAACAAAGCAGGTAAAGTTACGGCTCCAGCCAGCGAATAGTTCCCCGAAGAAGGGAAGCGCTGGAGTCCGAGCGCAGCCCCTCCGACGTTTTCGGTTGCGGGCGGAGAGGAGCGGTCTAATGATACCAAGTCCGTATTCCCTGGTATTTCCAAATCGACATGGGCAAGCGCTGACTTTTTCTGTCTGCCTTGTTGTCCTTGCCCCTTGCAGACCAATAGAATAGCGGCACTGATTAGGAGTCCACTGGAACCATATGTATTCGGTTCATCATCGCGTTATCTGCTCCCTTGCCTTGGCCGCATCCTCCCTCTTCCTTCCCGCCCTGTATGGCCAACAGTCCGCACCCGCGGATGGAGGCACCAGCGTCGAACAGCCGGCGCAGGACCCCTTGGATCGCCCTCTCAGCGACAAGGACAAGTTCAAGCAGCAGAAAGAGCTGAAGCAGGAGTTGAAGGGCCCCTACAAGAAATGGCTGGATGAGGATGTGCGCTGGATCATCACCGACCAGGAGATGAAGGCGTTCAAGAGCCTCTCGAACGATGAGGAGCGTGAGGCCTTCATCGAGAACTTCTGGCTGCGCCGGAATCCGAATCCTGACTCGCCCGAGAATGAATTCAGGGAAGAGCATTATCGCCGCATCGCCTACGCGAATGAGCACTTTGCCGCAGGTAAGCCCGGGTGGAAGACTGACCGCGGCCACATGTACATCGCCTATGGAAAGCCGGACAGTATCGATTCCCATCCCTCCGGTGGAAGCTATCAGCGCCCCATGGATGAAGGCGGCGGAGAGACCTCGACCTTCCCCTTCGAGACCTGGCATTACCGGTATATCGAAGGCATCGGCGACAACATCGACATTGAGTTCGTCGACACCTGCCAGTGCGGCGACTATCACATGACGCTCGATCGCTCCGAGAAGGACGCACTTCTGCACGTGCCGGGCGCGGGCCTCACCATGTTCGAACAGATGGGACAGGCTAAGAAAGGCGACCGCTTCAACGGCGGGCTCGAGAGCCTGGGGACAGGCCCCCTGACGGGCTCGAATGCCACCAAGCAGTTTGACCGCCTCGAGCAGTTCGCCAAGCTTCAGGGGGCGCCGACAATCAAGTTCAAGGACCTTGAGTCATTCATGACGGAACACAAGGTTCTCAACGGTCCAGTCTTTCCCTTCGATGTCCGCACAGATTACGTGAAGGTGACCGAAGATACCGTCCTGGTGCCGATCACCCTCCAGATCAAGAACAAGGACATCACCTTCAGCACCAAGGATGGCGTTTCCAAGGGCGTGGTCAATATTCTGGGCCGGGTGACCACAATCACCGGCCGTGTTGCGCAGACCTTTGAGGACACCGTTCTGGTTGAACAGCCAAGCGAACTGATGCCTAAGACGCTTGAGACCTCTCAGGTGTATTGGAAGGCGCTCCCGCTCCGTCCCGGCCGCTACCGCGTCGATATCGCCATCAAGGACGTAAACAATCCAGACCATGTCGGGCTCTGGGCGCAGGGCATCGTCGTTCCCAAGTTCGACGACGAAAACCTCGCCGCATCCTCGCTGATTCTCGCGGACAAAATGGAACGGGTGCCGTCCAAGCAGATAGGGACGGGCAGCTTCATTCTGGGCAACACATTCGTACGCCCCCGGGTCATGGATAGTGCAGCGACCCCGGCCAGTTTCCATCGCAACCAGCAGTTGAACTTCTGGATGCAGGTCTATAACCTCGGGATCGACGACAAGAGCAAGCAGAACGACGCGACGCTCCAGTATCAGATCGTCGACACGGACAGCAACAAGACGGTCCTGGACTCATCGGAGGAAAGCAAGTCCATCTCTCCCAATGCAGACCAGGTGACCGTGGAGCACTCTGTACCGCTTGCAAGTCTGGTGCCCGGCAAGTATCGGGTAACCATTAAAGTGAACGACAGCGTTAAAAAGCAGCAAATAGCCGAATCGGCACCCTTCACGGTAGACTAAGGGCAGTTTTACCGGGGTTCTTTCCGGCTACGGTCCAGCCCCGAATTGCGGATGAGGTGGCAGCGACTCAGCAGTGAGACAGCAGTTTGTCCAAATCGCCTGTTCGATTCTGGCCTCCGCCGCCTTGGCCACCCCTGCATTGGCGCAGAGTGAGACGGCCTCCGTCTCCGGAATCGTCCGTGACCGCCATGGCGCGCCGCAGATCGATGCGCTGATCCAGCTCATGCGTCCGGACTCCTCAGTCGTCGCCATCGCCCATACCGACGTCCGCGGCGTATTCCTGCTCGAAGACCTGCTGCCCGGCGTTTATCAGATCAAAGCATCGGACGAGTCGTTCCTGCCCTCTCTACGACAGAATCTGCGCGTCATCGCGCACCATAAGACCATCGCCAACATGACGCTCAGCACCCTCCTCGATGCAGTGCAGTGGCTGCCTGCAGAGCGGCGCTCCGCCACCGAACCCGCGGACGACTGGAAGTGGACGCTGCGTTCTGAAACCAACCGCCCGGTGCTTCGCTTCTCCGACGAAGGGCCGATGATGGTATCGGAAGGAAGCGGTCCTGTGCAGAGCCGCGCTCGGGTCACCACCAGCGGCGGACTGCGTGACTTCGGGGATGGCGGCCTTCGTCATGGCATGGAATACGAAGGCACCGGCACCCACGGTGAGCACACTCTGCTGCGCACTTCGCTGAATGTCACCGATGGCCTGCAGGCCGGCTACATGGCTGGTTATGAGAATGAGATCGCGCCGGGACGGGTGCTGCGCACTGTCGTAGCCTATACCGATATGCCTGATCTGACCGGCGGCTCCTATGGGTCGGGGCATTATCAGGCTGCCACTTTGCGCACGGCCGAAACCACGGAACTCACTCCCATCCTGCGCACGGAAATCGGCAACGAGCTGCTCGCCATGCGGCTGGTCGGTGCGCAGGGTGGAACAGAGGTGGTCAGCCGTCCTTTCGGTTCCCTCATTCTGCATTCCGGAGACACCACACTCGAATATCGCGTCGCTACCTCGCGCGGGGCGCAGGATGCATCTGCTCTTGCGGATGACGAGACCCTCCTTCCTGCCGTCGCTCAGCGAGCAGGAAATGCAACGCTCGAACATGGTCTCCATCAGGAGATTCGTTTGCGCCACAAGTCCGAACATGGATCGACCGTGCAGGTCGCGGCTTTCCATGACCGCATGGTGAACCCGTTGGTGCAGGGAAGCGGTTCGATCAGCGACACCGATGCGGTCTCCGGCGATCTGCTCATCGATCCCGTCTCCGGCGTCTTCCGTACCTCGGGCAACAGGTATGCGGGCTATGGCTTTTCGGCCGCGGCAACCATACCGCTCGCTTCGGCAATCGCAATCTCGCTGCGATGGAAGCTGGGCCGGCGCTCGAAGACCCATACGTACAATCGGCACTTTCCTCGCAGGAGAGAAGCATAGAGGAGTCGCTCGCCGGTTTGCGCCCGCGGCTCACCCCTGCCGTCACCGTAGCCGCGCAAGGCAGTCTGCAGAAGACCGGCACATACTGGCGGACCTCCTATAGCTGGCAGGCGCCAGACACAGTCACCGCGGTGAATCCGTACGCGGCAAGTGATGCGTACCTGAGCGTTCTGCTGCGTCAGCCCATCCGCATGGGCCGCATCTTCCCCGGGGGTACACAGGCTGTGGTGGACATGCGCAATCTGCTCGCGCAGGGGTATTGCCCCTTCGTCACGCCGGATGGCAGCACACTCTTTTTCGCCCAGGCGGATCGCTCCATCGCCGGCGGCATCGCCTTCACCTTCTGAACCCAGCGTGATATAAAAAGAGCAGGCGGCAAGCCCTTTGCCCGCTTCTGCAACACCTCAGCACTTGGCCTCCGGGACGCGTAGCTCAACTGGCAGAGCATTCGACTCTTAATCGACAGGTTGTAGGTTCGATTCCTACCGCGTCC
>CAWIBQ010000002.1:0-653062 GCA_963834345.1 uncultured Acidobacteriaceae bacterium
TGGTCGCGCAGGACGCCGCCGAACATCTCCTCCGCCGCGCAATAGACGTCGAAACTGTCAACGACGATGGAGAGGATGCCCTGGGGATATTCAGCGAGCACATTGCGGTAGGCGTCGAGCTCGTAATAGCGCCCGGCGGTCATAGGTGCTGTGTTCGGTGGCGACGACGGAGGCGGAGGGCATCCGGTTCAACGGGAGTGGCGGAGCCGGTAGTGCTCGCGCAGCAGCATGTTGGCGATGAGCGTGTCCGAGGTGCGGAAGTGCACCAGGTGCGCCGCGCCGCCGAGGCCGGCTGTTTCCTCTGAGCTGGCGCCGCGATAGCCGAAGTCGTGCAGCATGGTGTTGGCCGGACCCGGGTCTTCGCCGCTGCGCCTCATCGCCGATTCGATGACGTGCAGCAAGGCGCCGGAGAGCGTGGCGACGGTGGTGGGGTACCAGACCTTGAGTAGCAGGGTCTCGAGGAAGTTGGTGAGCCAGTAGCAGGCGGGGTCGGTGTTGCGGATGGTCATAAGCACATTGTCGGTCGGCACGACTGTGCCTTCGGCGACGGCGCGTATTTCGACGGGAAGACGTCCGCCGTGGCGCTCGGCGATGTGCATCCAGCCGGCGCGATTGAAGATGCCGTGGCGGCCGAAGTGCGAGGCGGCGAGGCGGTCGGCGGTGTCGACATCTTTGGCGGTGACCACGCTGCCGGCGAGATAGCTGCGGAGGTAGGGCTGCAGGCCGAAGAAGACGGTCTGTGGGAAGCGGCCGCCGCGCGATTCGAGATGTACAGCTGTAGACCTCGGTGGTGCCGGGCGGGTACTGGCGCCAGTGAGTGACCTTGTAGCTGTCGCTGCGCAGGGGAAAGGGAATGGGCGGAATTGTGGACATGGAGCCTTCTCCTGTTGCGTGTGCCATTTGAGAGCGGTTATGTGCAGCTTTTCTTGGCGGAAAAGCTGCGCAAAGATAGATTCTCCACTCTGCACCTACAGGAGAACGCTCCAGGCCACCAGTGTATGCGGGCGCGAGTCCGCCGGCGGCTTGCGGTCATCCAATGACCATGAGCGAAGCAGTCATTGTGGCGGGTGGCAAGCAGGTACGGCTCTCCGTGCTGGACCAGGCGCCGGTGCCGGAAGGCTCGACGCCGGCGCAGGCGCTGGCGAATTCGATTGACCTGGCGAAGCATGTGGAGCGGCTGGGCTACCACCGCTTCTGGATGTCAGAGCACCATGCGATGACCTGCTGGCATGCAGGCGCGGAGGTGGTACTGGCGCGCATTGGCGCGGAGACCTCACGGATCCGCATCGGTTCGGGCGGCATCATGCTGCCGCATTACAGCGCGTACAAGGTGGCTGAGGTGTTTCGCACTCGATGCGCTCTATCCCGGGCGGGTGGATCTGGGAGTCGGGCGCGCCGGGCGGCGGGCCGCTGGAGGCGCATGCGCTGCGGCGCGAGCGGCGGCAGAGGCCGGCAGATGATTTCGAGGATCAGCTTGCGGAGCTGCTGATGTTTCTCCATCACGATTTTCCGGCGGAGCATCCGTTCTCGCAGTTGACGGTATCGCCGGAGATGCCGGGCAGCCCGGAGGTGTGGCTGCTGGGCTCGAGCATGTGGAGCGCGGAGGCCGCGGCGCATCGGGCTGCCCTATTCATTCGCGCACTTCTTCAGCCCGGTGCATACGCGGGCGGCGATCGAGCACTACACGCGGTCGTTCCGCGCGAGCCGATACTCCCAGCAGGCACGCAAGAGTGTTGCCGTGGGCGTGCTATGCGCCGAGACGGAGGAAGAGGCGGAGCTGTTGATGGCGAGTCCGCGGCTGTTGACGCGGCGCATTCGCTCGGGCGATCGTCGGCCGGTGCCGCGACCGGAAGAGGCTCTGCGCGAACTGCAGAGACAGGGGCCGGTGCCGATGGAAGAGGGCGAGTGGCCGCGCTATTTCTACGGAACGCCGGAGCGCGTGCATGCACAGCTTGCGGCGTTTGCCGGCGCGCTCGATCTGGATGAGGTGATCGCGGTGACGATCGTGCACGATCATGCGGCGCGGCTGCGCTCGTATGAGTTGCTTGCGAGTGCGGCGGATGGGTCGCGCAGCGGCGAAGTTCCGCGTCTTGCAACAGCCCGTTGATCTTCCGGAGTTAGACTTTCGCGTGGTGGCGAAGCCTTGCCATTGCAACTCCAAAAAGAGAGACGGGATACTTCATGAAGGCCATGCATCTCGCCGCCGTACTGCTGATGGCGACAGCCGCAGCAGCACTGGATCGCGCGAACTCTTCGGATGCGCAGGTGCGCATCCACCAGATCCAGGTGATCGGTTCACACAACAGCTACCATGCCGGGCTGCCGCCGGGGATGCGCGCCCTCCTCGAGAAGACGAAGCCGGAGAGTCTGCGCGGGCTGGACTACGCGCATCCGCCGCTGGACAAGCAGTTCGACGGCGGCGTGCGGCAGATTGAGCTCGACATCTTTGCAGACAGCAAAGGCGGCCGCTATGCGCACCCGGCAGGGCCGGCAGCGGAGACGGCGGCCGGTGTGACGGCAGATGACCCGAATGCGGATGCGGATGTGATGTCGAAGCCGGGATTCAAGGTGATGCATGTGCAGGACCTGGACCAGAAGAGCAACTGCCAGCCTCTCACTGCGTGCCTCACGATTGTGCGCGAGTGGTCAAAGGCGCACCCGCGGCATCTGCCGATCTTCGTGCTGGTGGAAACAAAGCAGGACAAGCCGCTGAATATTCCGCATGCGACCACGCCGGAGCCGTTTACGGCGGAGGCGTTTGACGCGCTGGACCGCGAGATCCGGTCGGTGTTTTCGGCAGACGAGATGATCACACCCGACGATATGCGCGGTTCTATGCGACGCCGAATGAGGCGGCGCTCGCAGGTGCGTGGCCCAAGCTCGCGACGGCGCGTGGCAAGGTGATCTTCCTGATGGATCAGCGTAGGCCGGGCCGCTGTATCTGCAGGGGCATCCGAATCTGCACGGGCGCGTGCTGTTTACCAATGCTGCACCGGGACAGCCGGATGCCGCGTTTACGAAGATGAACGATGGGACGGAGGAGGAGATTGCGGCACTGGTCGGACAGGGTTACATGGTGCGCACGCGCACGGATGCGGATACGAAGGAGGGCCGCTCCGGATCGAGGGTGCGGCGCGATCACGCGATGGCGAGCGGCGCGCAGATCCTGAGCACGGACTATCCGAAGGCGGAGCCGGCGAAGTGGACCGGCTACTCGGTCAGCTTTGCAGATGGCGCGATGGCGCGCTGCAATCCGGTGGCGAAGAACGCAGAGTGTGTGGATGACGATCTTACAAACGGCCGTTGAGCAGGTTGCGCTCGCTCCGGCACCTCAGGGCTGCTTCTTCACGTGGTTGACGATCTGATGCATCAGGACGATCTGTACGTTGACGTGGCGAGCGACGTCGGGCAGAAACTCGGTGATGAAGTTGTCGATGGGATCGGTGGCAATCGCGGTAGCGTCGCGGGCGCCGCAGAGCCCCAACTCTTCTGCCGTCCGGGAACGTAGAGGTTGCCGAGACCGTCGCCGACCACGGTAGTGATCAGGTCGGATAGTTCGGCATGCCGAGGCCATAGTCGCTCTGCGCCCATACTACCTCCGTAATGGCGTGCAAAGCGCGCCGGGTATAGGAGGCGTTGGGCATGCGGTGATAGTGGGGGTCCTGGTGAGCGACGGCGGGCACAAGGAAGGTGCCGAAGAACTCGCCCACGGCGGTCTCGCAGTAGGCGACGCCGAAGTTGCGGGCGAAGCCGGGGAAACCGGGACCATAGGCCGAATCCGGGTCGTCCGCGACAGAGATGGCGGAGAAGAATCGATGGTAGCGAAGTTGTAAGGATCGATCGTATTTCGGATAGCGAGGATCCCTTCTGGCGCGGGGTCAGGGGATGAATGCCGGAATCGACGAAGCGCTGAAAGTAGTTCACATCCTGGCCGCAACTCATATTGGTGCGGTCGATGTGGAAACGCCGGTCTGGCAGGGATAGGGCAGCGATGGAATGCTGGGATGCTCCGCCGGCGATAGTGGAAGGTGGCGTGGCGTGGGGCTGACGGGAGGAAATCCCGGCGTGGTTGGCTTCTCGTCCTGTTGCGGATCGCCGGGGACGGAGTCGCTGGCGTCCGGATTGTTCCCGTCTGCATGGCCTTCTTCGGAGTTCCGCGCATCGATGCTCGGGGTGGGCGCGTCGGGCAGTGTCTCTTTGCGCAGCGCGGTAACGGCGTCCGGATCTTCGAGGCTGGCAGATCCATTGCTGTGGAGGGATTTGTTCCGGCCAGGAGATCATTGGGCGATGACGGAGCGGGCGCAAGGGTGCTCCGCTGTGCGCTACAGCTGCAGAAGGCCAGCGAGGTCAGACCCACGATGGCGGGGAAGAAACGGGCCCATCCGCGTAGCGGCCTGCGATGCATTCCCGGGATGCTTATTCTCCTCGATATAAGGACGATGATGCCTGACGATAGGCCGCGCAACTATCAAGGTTTGCGACGGAGTGCCAGGCGGAGCACGTCGGGACCGAATTCGATAAGCAATTTGCTGCCCATATCGCCTGCGACCGCAGTGCCGAAGCCGCGCGCAGCGATGGCGGCGGTTGCGCTTTGTTGCGGATAATACGTCATGGCGAGAAAGCTGCCTGTGGCGTGGCCGAGCAGCCCGGAGTAGCTGGGGCGCTGTTGGCCCTCATCGTTCATGCGCACATAGGTCTGCTTGACGGCGAGCAATCCCCGGTGAACGAGTGTGCCCTGGCCGATGCGGTAGAAGCGGGGGTCCTGATGGAAGAGCGCCGTATAGAGCCCATCGCCGGAAAAGCGGTCGGTTGCTTGGCGGATCATGGTCAGGCCGAGACGATCGCCGAAGCCCCCGAGGTCTGTGCCATTCTTCGGGTCTGTTGACGGCGTGGCCATAGTCCCGCAGATATCAGCCCGGGCATCAGGACGGCCCGCGTGTCTGCTCGTGGACCGCATAGAGAATCTTGTCGGGGGCGCTCAAGGGTGGCGCGTGTTGTCCCGGATCGATGATCGTGTCTTTGTTATTTGCGTAAAGGGGATAGGCGGGCCCGAGGTGCAGTGAGAAACATGTTGTCGCGTCCGGGGCCGGTCTTTTGCGTGGCGGGTCTCTCGTTCGCCAGGCCAGTGCTTGGCTGGGGCGCATCTGGGAGCCCTGATGCCGCATCGTCTGCGTGGCAGGGCAGGGAGAGCGCGCACGTGAAAACGGCAGATATGAGCAGGGATGTAGCACGCGACAGCGGGCGAAATCGGGGGAGGCCCATACAAGAGTATAAAGGCCGCATCGAGTCGAAAATAGTCACGTTGCCGCGTCGAGCGAGCGGTGGGATATCGGTCGCATTTCGGCATTCCTTCCGTGAAGATGCCGGTGCAGGTCGGTGTCGCTTCATTTTTTTCTGGGCGGCAGTACCAGAGGGAACACCCTCGAGCGTTTGCGATTGACCGGGGCCAACCCGGGCGCGGAGACTGTTGAGGGATAGGTGGGTGGCGAGATGGCTGAGAGCGGTAGGAGCACGTTTGAGAATTTCGGGCGCAAGGTGGATGCGCAGTTTGGGAACATCGGGCCACGGATCGAAGACGAAGTGAAGCGCGTAATCGGGTATCTCAACGATCAGGTTGTTCCGCAGGTGCGGCAAAACTCATCGTCCGCGTTGCGCGCGGCCGCCGAACAACTGGCGCGACTGGCGGATCCTGGACCAGCGCAACACGACGGAGGCGCAGCAGGGTGGAGAGCGACCGAGTGCGTCCTAGCTTATGTGGCTGGTTCGCACCTGCCGTATTGTCCTGCTCCGGGCTGCTGCTGATTTCGGGTTGTCACCACGAGCAGGCGAGGGTCTATACGCCGCCGCCGCCGGTGCTGCTACCCTCTACGGCGCCTTCCAACACCGCGCCGCCGGCGATTGCGGGCAACGCGCCGATTGCGCCCGCGACTGCGAATCCAGGCGTGACCAGCGCGGCGGACCTGGCATTTGTCTCAAGCCATGCGCCGGTGTGGTCGGAGACCGGCACCGCGAGCTGGTATGGGCCGCCCTACAACAAGCGGCGCGGCGCCAACGGACAGATCTTCGATCAGGACGCGATGACCGCGGCACATCGCACGCTGCCGCTGAACTCGCTGATCCGGGTGACAAATATGCGGACCGGACAGCAGGCGGTGCTACACGTGACGGATCGCGGTCCGTTTGTGCCGGGACGGGTGCTCGACTTTTCGATGGCATCGGCGAAGGCGCTGGGCCTGTATGTGGCGGGCACAGGCATGGTGCGCATCGATGTCTTCGCGGTACCAGCGCCGATCGAGACCGGCGGACGGTGGTGCGTGCAGATCGGCGCATTCAAGGACGAGGACGAGGCGGAGAAGCTGCGCACGCATCTGAGCCGCAAGTATCAGTCGGCGAATGTGATTGAGTTCACCGGGCCGACGGGCCACTGGGTGCGCATACGTCCCTTCCGCGATGACAAGGACCGCGCGGTGGAGATTGCGCACGAGCTGAAGCCGAGCGAAGGCGAAGCGTACCTGGTGCGCCTGGACTGAGATCTGCCATCCAGGCAGACGCGCCTGCGGCGCGGGTTAAGGGGTTCGCTTCCTCTGGTCGCTCATGTTTGGTGTTGTGCAGGTCTGGAATCGACGCGAGGGCGGACTGCGGTCCTCGCTGCGCTCAGGAGTGACAGCTCGCTAGTATTCGGAGCGCAGGGCGTCTACCGGATTGGCTGAGGCGGCGCGCTGTGCGGGTACGGCGCAGGCGATGAGCGAGAGCAGGATCATCGTTGCGATCGATCCAGTGAGGATGAGCGGATCGGTGGCACTCACGTTGAACAACATGGAGCCGAGCAGCTTTGAGACTGCAAGTGCGCCGATGAGTCCCGCGCCGCAGCCGATGGCTGCGAGCTTCGCGCCCGAGGTGAGGACGAGCCGCACGATCTGACCGCGGCGTGAGCCGAGCGCCATGCGGATGGCCATCTCCTGCGCGCGCATGGAGACGGTGAAGGCGATGACCGCGTAGACGCCGATGGTGGCGAGCAGCAGCGCACCAACGGCGAAGACTGAGATAAGTGAAGTGTTGAAGCGGCGCGGTGCCTCGCTGGAAGAGAGCTGCTGATCCATCGTCTGAATTTGCTGCAGGGCAAGGAGCGGATCGAGTCCGGCCACCGCAGATCGCAACGAGTTGGTCATCTGCTCCGGCGGCAGCGTGGATCGCAGAACAATGAATCCATTGAAGCCACCCTGATCCGCGGGCGCAAACTGCCCGAACATACCCACCCTCTGTTGGGCGGGAACGTAGATCTGCTCATGGTCCGGAGCATCGAGCGCGTTCATTTTGGTGTTCTCGACGACGCCGACGATGGTCACCCAGGGGGTCTTCGACTCCTGCGTACCGATCCGAATCCGCCTGCCGATAACGTCTCCTTTAGGCCAGAAGCGATTTGCCAGCATCTGGTTCACCACCGCGACGAGGGGCGCACCTGGTTTGTCAGCGGCGTTGAATAGCCGTCCCTGAATGAGGCGAATGCCCATCGCCTGGAAGTAGCTGCCTTCGCTGTTTGACCACGGAGCGACCTTCAACTGGCCGTCGGGAGTGTCGCGAGCCGTTTCATCCAGAACGTACGCGCCGCCGCCCTGGAATCCGGAGGCTGGCAGCACATTGGTGATACCTGCGGCTACAACACCCGGCATAGCCTGCAGACGTTCAAGCAGCGAGCGGTTAAAACCATCGCTCGCAGTCGGGTTGGGATATTGCTGCGAGGGCAGGTTGTATCCGGCGACAAGCACATGATCGGCGCGGAAGCCCGGATCGACGTCGCGCATCTTCTGGAAGCTGCGCACGAGGGCTCCGGCGGCTGCGAGAAGAACGAGCGCGACGGCGATCTCAGTGACAACGAGCACGGAGCGGAGGCGTCCGTGGCTGCCTCCGGCACTTCCCGTACGGCCGCCTTCCTTCAGGTTTTCATTGACGCGCGTGCGAATGGCGGCGAATGCCGGCGCGAAGCCGCAGAGCGCACCAGTGAGGAGAGCAAGGACAAGCGCGAAGAGGACGACGCCGGCATCAAGGTGAATGCCATCGATGCGCGGCATGGACTCTGGCAGAAGCGGCACAGTGATTTTGAGCGCAATCGCGGCGAGGAGTAGCCCGAGAACTCCGCCAGCCCCGCTAAGCAGAATGCCTTCCAGAAGGGAATTGCCTATGAGCGCCCGCGGCGAAGCGCCAAGCGCAAGCCGGACCGCCAGCTCGCGCCGCCGGCGAATGGCGCGGACGAGGAGCAGGCCCGCGACATTCAGGCAGGCGATGAGCAGCACGACGAGTACCGCGTAGGTGAGGATGTGGACCAGCGGTTTGCCGGAGGATACTGCTGACTCCTTCAGCGATTTGACATGGGCAGTGATGTGAATCTGTTTGAACTCCGGGGGGAAGTTGCGCATGATCTCCCGCGCCACGCGGGCCGCATCCTGATTAGCCTGCTCTAAGCTGAGCCCTGGCTTGAGACGGCCGACCATGTTGTAGTTCCAGTTCGCCGCACTGGTCGTAGATAGTTCATCCGGCGTGAAACTCATCGGTACCCAAAGCTCGGATTGATTGAGACGGCCGGCGACGAGTGGGAACTCAAAGTTGCGCGGCATGATGCCGATGACAACGTACGGCTTGCGGTCGAGGAGGATCTTGCTGCCCAGGATGCTCGCATCGCCATGGAAGCGGCTTTGCCAAATGTGATAGCTGAGGACCGCGACCGCTGCGTGTCCATCGTCTTCCTGCTGCGTGAAGGCGCGGCCCATCAAGGGCGCAACACCGAGCGTGGGAAAGACGCCTCCCGTCATCCGCGCAGCGTTCACCGTGGCGGGCTCACCGCGGCCGGACAGCTCATAGCTGGATCCCGAATAGCCGCCGAGAGAACTGAAGCTCGTGGCGTCATGCAAATAGGTGCGTATTTCGGCTGCGGTGACGCCTGCATCATCGACCAGACTTCCTGCGTTCAGACTGTCGCTGATGCTGATGAGCCCATCAGGCTCGTGGAAGGGAAGCGGGCGCAGCAGCACGCCTTCAACAAGGGAGAAGATGGCGGTGGTGGCGCCGATGCCGAGCGCAAGCGTGAGCACGACCGTGAGCGCGAAACCGGGAGTGCGGCGCAACTGGCGCAGTGCGAGGCGCAGGTTCAGCATCCAAACGTGCATGTAGATCTCCTGAGACAATTCGTCACGAAGGAATATGCAGCTGGTCTGCCAAAGCTCGGACTGCAAGCCATTGAGGATACTCGTCACGCCTTGAAAGGAGTGTCCAAAGCTGAAAGAACGTGTCCGAATATGGACATGCCGGCTGACCTACAGGACGCGTGGGCTGTACGAGATTTTCAGGCTAGTCAATGAAAATTTCTGTAACCGTGTGCGAACGAACCTTGTTGTCTCCACGCAGCTTTCGGCGGAAGCCGGGTTCTGACAAGCAGCGCTTGCGACTCGTCCTCTTCCCCACCGTGTTCGCCGCCACTCATGCTTTGGCGGTTAAAGAGATACTGATCAACATGCATGCGGGCGCCTGGATGACAGGTCCTGCAACATGGCTAAGCGTGTAGCAAGGCCATGAAGAGTATTGCCTGCCAGAAGGCGCCCAAATATTAGTTACTGGCATTGTGTGAACGACAGTGGCTGGACGGTGATGCTGTCTCCTCCAGACAATGTATAAGCGTCGGTTTTCTGTTCTGACGGATTGCAGTCCGCGACGCCGCCGGAGGACGGAACAACAGCCAGCCCATCGATTAAGTATGTTGCAAACGGATCACTCGCTGAGAGCGTCGTTCCACCGGGTGAGTAGGCTCCGATATACGGCCCTCCTGCTGGCAGAGAGACCGTGTATGTGGCGCAGTCCGTGCCCGGTGCACAGTTCGATGACGCTGCCGTTACCAGTGACCATGTCGCTGTTGACTGTTGTCCATTTGGCAGGAGTGGGATGGTGTAGATCGCTGCACTACCACCACTCACAACTGCTTCACTTGAAACTACTGCACCTGAAGTTGCGCCTGAAACTACCGGCTCAAGCGCACTCAGAGCCGCGTCCGCAATTGTTCCCTGGCTGCTGCTGTTCTGGGACGTGACCGCTCCCGAGATCTCCGCGGCACTGGTTGCTGCCGGAAGTGAGCTGTAGAGATCCACCGTACCAACCGTCTGGCCATTGGCTATGCCAGTGACAATAGAGGGCTGATAGGCGGTGCCATTCGCCGCTTCTCCGACGACGACAATATCGTATTTACCGCTGGGGATAGGGCAGAAGATGAACGATCCATCAGCAGCGGCGTTAGTCGACATTATGATTCGATCCACGCCACCTGCGTCTGGCTGTTCGAGCGCGACAATGACGTTTCCGTTCACAGGATTCCCAGTTTTCTGATCGAGAACGCGGCCATTGATGGAAGTTGAGCCCGTGCTGACCTCACCGGCATGGAGGACTGGCTTCAATCGATATTGTCCATTGCCTTCAACGACAATCGATGAGCAGGTGTCGAAGTCGATATCCAGATCCTTCGTCTCACCTGTGCCGACGTTGAAGCCGCCAGAGGCGATCTGGCCGGAGGGGATCTTCAGACCAGTTTTCGACTCGCTCGAGAGCAGCAGTTCATGCACGCTGTTGTCTGCTGCGAGAACAACGCAGTTAGGAGAACTACCGCACATATTGTTAGATAAGTTTGTGCTGTTGTCGGCTAAGATCAGACGGATCTGCTGATACTTGCCTGGTTGTAGCTGCTGCGGGTCGCCAAGGCTCGCGAGAAAACACTGAGTATCCGCCTGGCCGAGCAGATCAATCTGTTTCGGATGGGAAGAGAGACCGGGCGTAAGGTCGGTCCAGCCGCTATCATTGTCACCCGCACTAGCGTTGACATTGGCCTGCACGTCCGTAATCGTCACGTAGACGTGTGCGTACGGGCCGTTCGGACCAGCACATGTTGCGGGATCGCTAATTACGACAGAAGCTGTTGCTCCAGTGCCGGAACTCGTAGTCGAGCTATTATTGCTGCACGCTACCGTCACAATACCGGCGAGGAGCAGAGTGAACAGAGCTGGAAACAGCCAAAAAATTCGGGACCATTGTTTCTGAGCGATCACACGAGTCTCCTATCTGGATCTCGCGATCGGGGAGAACAAACTGCAGAGGGTCAAATTCGATGTATCTCTGGCAGGACTACGTAACGATCTGTGGTCCATCCGGGTATTCGTGCAGAGATCAGGAGGCCCAGCTCACATGAAGCGCGCGTTCATCCATCACGCTCACATGGTGGCGATTAACCTCCCGCGCGCCAATCACTCCCAAGTGTCATTACGAGCCTGCAGTGTGAGTACAGTGCTGTTCCGATTTGGAACTATGAACGACCGTCTGTCAAAGATGGCTAGACAGCTCACCAGGCTGCTGCTCTTCTGCTTGTTATTTGTCGTATATGTCGCCCAAAAGCCAGCAGCCGCTGAAGCGGTCACGGCACAGCTCGCGCACCCGGAGCAGCGGGAGCCGGCGTATTCTCTGCCCGCAGATAAGGCGGAGCGAGCCGAAGCGCTGAACCGCGACGAAAACTGGCTCTGGGCGATCGGGACGGTATGGGGCTTGGTGTACCTGCTGCTGCTTCCTGCGATTGCACTGGGCAGCGCGGCTTCGCGACTTTGCAGCGCGCATCACATCGAGGCCGTGGGTGCAGGGGCTCATCTTTTTGCCGCTGTTGATCATCGCTCTTCATCTGCTGAACCTGCCGCTCGCGCTCGCCGGGCATCATCTGGGACTGGCGTATGGGCTTTCCATCGAGCGTTGGCCCGCATGGTTCTGGGACTGGACGAAGGGACTGCTGCTGAGCCTCGCGATCTCGACGTTTGTGGGCTCGCTGCTCTTTGCCATCGTGCGCCACTCGCGCCGCTGGTGGCTGTGGTTCTGGCTGCTCTCACTGCCGCTGATGCTGGCAGGTGTGTATGCCGAGCCGCTGATTATCGATCCACTGTTCAATCACTTCGAGCCGCTCTCGCGCTCGAATCCGGAGCTGGTGGCCCAACTCGAGCGCGTCGTCGAGCGCAGCGGCGAGAAGATTGCGCCGGACCACATGTTTCTGATGAAGGCCAGCGAGAAGACGACGGAGATGAATGCTTACGTCACCGGCTTCGGCGGCTCGAAGCGCGTCGTGGTGTGGGACACGTCGCTCAAGAAGTCATCGCCGGATGAGGTGCTGTTCATCTTCGGCCATGAGCTGGGCCACTACGTATTGGGTGATGTGGTGCATGGGCTGATGATGGCGGCGGCGGGCTCGCTGCTCGCGCTGTGGCTCGGCTTCCACGCGGTGCGGTGGCTGGTAGGTCGCTACGGCGCGCTGTGGCAGATACCCGCGGTGGAGGACTGGGGCGCAGTAGTGGTACTGATGCTGACCTTCCAGGTCTTCACCATTCTGAGCGACCCAATCGGCAATACGATCAGCCGCTACGTGGAGCATCGCGCCGATGTCTACGGGCAGGAGGTGGTGCATGGCATCGTTGCCGATCCGCAGGCGACCGGCGTGCACAGCTTTCAGACGCTGGGTGAGGAGTCGCTCGACATTCCCGACCCGAATCGGTGGATGGTTCTCTGGACGTACAGTCATCCGCCGATCGCGGATCGGGCGGAGTTTGCGCGCGAATATGACCCGTGGAAGCCGGGCGCACAGCCGCGATTTTTTAAGGAGTAGGCTGCGGTAAGCTGGTGGCCATGGATTGCCTGTTCTGCAAGATCGCCTCGGGAGAGATTCCGGCAAAGAAGCTCTATGAAGACGACGATGCTGTCGTTTTCGCGGACATTCATCCGCAGGCGCCGGTGCATGTGCTGCTGATTCCGCGCAAGCATATTGCGTCGCTTGCGCATCTTTCGCCCGGCGATGAGCGCCTGCTCGGACACCTTCACGCGGTGGCGAAGAAGATCGCGGAAGAAAATGGACTCGCGAAGGGCTTTCGCACGGTGATGAATACGGGCGAGGATGGCGGGCAGACGGTGGATCACTTGCATCTGCATCTGCTGGGTGGGCGTGCGATGCACTGGCCTCCGGGTTAGAGCGGCTTAGCAAGGCATGTCGCTACGAACCCTTATCGCAGGCCTTTGCCAGATCGTGATGGCGGTTTGTGCTCTGCTCGAGCTCGTAATGGGCTACGTGACGGTCTCATTCCACTCCTGGAACGAGCCAATGTTCTGGGCCTTTGCAGTGTCACGACGATCGACTTGTTTGCGTTGCTCGCTGCTTTCCTTCTTCGGATCTACCCGATCGTGCCCGTTCTCACCGGGAGCGTCCTGATAATCGCCAGCTTGGTGTTGCTCTGGCCGTATCCAGCTGGGGTCATGATTACGAAGGCTTGCTCTATCAACATTCGTTAGAAATCACTTATCTTGCAGCTGCCCTCACGGGGTTCGCGCTGGTTGGAAACGCCAAGAGATTGAAGGTGTAGTTTATTTTGCGCGCATGACGTGCGGCTTCGCTTTGGTCACGCCACGCCGCGCGAACTTCAAAGCTGACCAGTCTTTATCGATAGCGCAGACCTTGTAGTCGACGAAGCCGTGGGCGAGTCCGGCCTCGCGGACGTCGTCCTGGTTGAAGTCCGCAGCCAGCGGGCTGGTCTGCTTGGGATGGACGATCCACAAGGATGCCTTCGGTGGCAGAGATGAGCGTGCGAGTTCAAGCGCGCGCATGAGATCGCGGCGGCTGGCGACGGGAAACAATGCGAGTGTGGTGGCGTCGTCGATGCGCCGTTGCTGGACCGCGCCGTCGGGTATGGAGACGAGCAGCTCTGCCAGCCACGGATCGTCATTGTGATTCGGGTTGCGATTGACCGAAATAATCGCGAAGTGAGTGTTCGGTTTGATATCGAGCTTGCGCTCGAGCGATCCGGGCCCGGTCTTGCTGGAAGGCTCGCGTGAGGAAAGACGCGGTGGCTCGGGCTGTGCCATCGCACGTTCGATCGCTGGTGCGAGGCCGTTATCCCACGGGGTGAAGATGGCATCGGGAATGGCGGCGCGTACGAGTTCGATCTTCGCGGGAATACCGCCCGCGAAGACCAGCCGCAGATGGCTGGTGCTCTTGCTGGCGCGCAGGCTTAAACCGAGCTCGCGGCCGTGCGAGGGCAGGCGGTCGAGGTCGACGACGACTGCATCGGGTGATAGCTCGCGAAAGTATCGAACCATGCCGCCGGCATTTTCGGGTGGATCGGCAATGACGCGATAGCCGGCGCGACGCAGAATACGGGCGCGTGCCGCCGCGTCTGCTTCATTCCAGCAGATGAGGCGCACGGTCTTCTGCTGGGCGGAGGATGACGGCGTCATGCCGCTTGATAGCACGCGCAGGCGTGATCGGGAAAGCGAAAAGCCCGCGGATGGCGGGCCTTTCGTGTGAAGAATAAGTCCTAGGCCTGGATCGCCTGGCGCTCGTCTTCTGCTTCTTCGATGGAGCCGTAACGGCGCAGGAGGCTGGGCAGGTTCTGCGAGAAGGTGGAGCGCGGCATCACCGTATCGCAACCGGCTTCGACTGCCTTGCTCTTCAACTCGCCCTGGATGTGCGCGAGGAATCCGATGATCGAAGTCCCGCGCTTGAGCTTGGTCTTGATCTTGGGGATCAGCGTGAGCGGCTTGGCGTTCGCGTTGTTCAGGTCGAAGAGGATGAGGGCGGGGCGATCTTCCTCGCGGGTCTCGGTCAGCTTGGTGACGATGTCCTTATCCGGCTTGAGGAAGGCGACCTTGATGCCGAGCTTCTTCGAGACTTCCTGAATCTTGGCCAGGATGAAGAGGTCCTCGATGAAGCAGTAGATCCGGGTGGGGGCATCTTCGCGCATGGGCACAGGCTGGACGTAGTCGGTCTCCGAATAGAAGCCGCTGTGCGGCATGCCGCGGAAGTCGCCGTTCTGCGAATGGGTGATGGGATCGGCCACGTTGCCGTTGGCTCCGCCGCGGTAGCTGTGATCCATGGGACCGACGAAGACCTGCTGACGGCGACCCTTGTTCTTGCGGCGTCCGCCGGCGCCGTTTCCGTTGCCATTGCCGGGCATCGGGCGAGAGCCGCCGTTGTAGCTGCCCTGGTTGCCGGGGCTCTTCTGGAAGAAGCGCTTGCCCGGCTTCTGTTTTTGCCCCTGATGGTGGGAGGGTGGTGCCTGAGAGGATGTTCCGTTCGTCGGTCCGGCACTGACGGGGTTGCCATTCTGCGGCGGAGCGCCGTTCTGCGGACCTTTTGCCTGGCCGCCTTTGTTGCGCCGGCGGCGTCGGCGGCGATGCCCCTGCCCGGGATGCTGCCCTTGTGGGTTCTGACTCTGAGAGGCGCCATTTTGGGACTGCGCCGGTGCGGATCCCTGCGGCTCCGAGGCCGGGGACGGGTTTAGTTCTGTTGTCATTCGTGCACTTCCTGGTGCATTTCTGCGGTAACTATCTTTCTTTCGTGCCGGCGTTCCTTGCTACGAGTTAGGCAATGGAGGCGCCGGGAAACATCCTGGGGGCCGGAATAGAGGTCCAGTAATGGGGACGCGCTGCATCCGCGTAATGGCGGTGCTGGCGTGGCAACGTGCTTTCTACGGGCTCGAGCGTATCGTCTGCTCTCAACAGCGTTTTCGTGCTGGCGTTAACCGCTCGTACAGGCTTCCCAGAGCCTAACTGCAGCCCGAAGCACTGATTCGCGGATCATACCGTAATGACTATTCGAAGTAGGGCGAACCCTCAGTCTGGTTCCGGATCCGATCTTTCTCAGGATCTCAAACGTCCGGTCCACGTGAGAGCGTCAGCCGCTCGATAGGCAAGAACAAGCATACTTGCTGGCCTGCTTCGTGGCAAGTGCAAAAAGTCGCAGGGCGGATGGCACAAAGGGAGGATAGAGAGAACACAAGGCAGAAAAACGAGCAATGAAGCGGGCCTGAGACGAACAACGCCGCCCGCGGTGGACGGGCGGCGCAGTCAATGGCCAATCACTGGCCTCCCGAAAGCACCGTGCTGATCCGTCATGCAGGCTAAACAGCATGCAGAAAAGAACGGTGAGGTAAAGTCCGGTGGCGGCAGGGCCTGGTAGGCACCTAACTCTGCTCAGCCGGAAGTAAATCGCCGGGCCCTCTCAAATTTGGGGACCGCGTGCGTCGCTGGCTGCCTTAGTACAAAGCAGTTCCCGTGCCAATCCTCAAAACGCCTGTTTGCAATCATTTAGCAAAGCGTCAAGGGGACCGTATCTTCCGATTTCTGGAAGTTGGAATACGGGATTCCGGCTTTTCGTAGTGGCACGGGGCGGATCAGCGCTGGCATACAGGACAGTAATGCGTGCCGCGACCGCCGATGACTATACGGCGGATGGCCGTTCCGCAGACTAGGCAGGGCTGACCGGTGCGCATATAGACATAGTGGCGAAGCTGGAAGAAGCCACGTTCTCCGTCGGCGTCGACGTAGTCGGATACGGAGGAGCCGCCGAGCCGGATGGCTTCGCGCAGGACTTTCTGCACAGCACCGTGGAGGCGGTCCAACTCCTGTGTGGTGAGGCGTGAGGCCATGCGGCGCGGTCGGATCTTGGCGCGGAAGAGGCTCTCGTCGGCATAGATATTGCCGACGCCGTGCAGCAGGGACTGGTTGAGTAACGCTGCCTTGATGGACGTGCGGCGGCCGTGGAAGAGCTTGCGGAAGTCGGCTTTCGAGATGCGCAACGGTTCGGTGCCGGGGCCCTGGAAGCCGCGGAGGTCTGCGGCTCCCTCCTTCGTGTCCTCGACGATGTGGATACCCATGCGGCCGAAGCGGCGCGCGTCGACGAAGCGCAGCTCCTGAATTCGCGAACCCTGCCCGGAACGCAGGACGAGCACGCCGTGGGTGTGGAGCGGGCGGGGGAGGTCAGGATCGGCAACGAGAAGGCGGCCGGTCATGCCGAGGTGCACGATCCACTGGACGGGATCGCGTTTGGGTTCGGCCGTGAAGTCGAAGACGATGTGCTTGCCGACCCGGCGGACGCGCTCGATGGTACGGCCGGTGAGCGCTTTGGCCATGGCAGCAGGCGGCGTCTTCATGGGTTCTCGCTTGCTCGAGAACCAGACCTCTTCGATGTGGTCGCCGCGGATGCGGGCGTCCACGCCATTGGCTACAGTTTCAACTTCGGGGAGTTCGGGCATCGTTGCGAGTCTTCCAGCTAGACTATCCGTTCCGCGAATGGAGGGTTTGCATGCGAGCGCTTCTTCTGAGCCTCAGCCTTCCGCTGCTCGGTTTGGCCGGCGCGTCCTCGCCGGATCATCGGGTCCAGTTCAGGCAAACGACGATTCGCGTCGGCAATGGGCCAAGATGGATCTCGGTTGGCGACGTGAATCATGACCGCAACGCCGACCTCGTAGTAGCAAATGCCGACAGCGGGACAGTCACTGTGCTGCTCGGCGATGGGAAAGGCCAGTTTCACGCGTCGGCCGGCTCGCCGTTTGCCGCCGGACATCTTCCGAACGACATTGCGATCACCGATATGAACGGTGACGGAAACCCTGACCTGGTGATTGCGGACCATCAATCGCCATTCATAACGATTCTGCTCGGCGACGGGAAAGGCGGCTTCCGTCCTGCGCCGGGATCACCGGTGGATGTTCACTCCCACCCACATCCGCATGGCGTCGTCGCCGGCGATTTCAATGGAGATGGGCGTCCAGACGTGGTGACGGACAGTTGGGGCACAAACCAGATCGAGTTGCTGCTTGGAGACGGCAAAGGCGGTATGCATACGCCGGGGCGATACTTCGCGACCGGGCGTCGTCCCTACGAACGATTGCGCTCTGCCGATTTCAACGGAGACGGTCTTCCAGACATCGTGACGACGAATCTCGATGATGGTACGGTCACGATTCTGCTGGCCGATGGAAAGGGCGGTTTCCGGAATGCTTCCGGATCTCCCTTCCCGGCCGGAGCAAAGCCGTGGCAGGTCGCCATCGACGATGTGAATGGGGATGGGAAATTCGACTTGCTGATTATTCCCTATGAGCGGGACATTCCGGACGCCGCTCAGAATGCGGTAACCGTGCTGCTGGGTGATGGAAAGGGTGTCTTCAGGCCAATGCCAGGTTCGTCTCTGCCGCTGGAGGGGTGTCACGGACCCGACGGCGTGACCGCAGGTGATCTGCGAGGCAACGGACGGCATGACATCGTTGTCGCTTGCGCCGAAAGCAGGAACCTGACGATCTTTGAGCGCGACGGCGACAGTCACTTCATTTCGTCCAGCCAGCCTTTCAAGGGAGGCTGGGGCGCCGTGGCTTTTGCTGATCTGAGCAATAACCATCGCGGAGAGCTCATCACAGCAAACAATGAGGACGGGACAATCACGATCTTCATTCCCGATTGAGCTGCTTCCCGATTGTCCCCACGCCGCCCGTCTGTCACATCTCACCTAGACGCTTTGTCCAGGCACTTCTGCCGTATATCATCAGCTTTGGCGCCGGGCGAAATTGGATTTGTTACAGATGCAGCAATCGCCCGGTCCGGTGCGATGCCGGCGGTGCCCTCCCCTCAGTTGGCCAGCAACTCCACTGACCGTGACCGGTCGGGACTGGCGGGAGTCTGGCGACGGCAAAAGACAGAGTTTTGGGAGATATCGAGTTCAGGATGCGAGCGAAGACGGCAATTGTATTGGGCGCCCAGTGGGGCGATGAGGGCAAGGGCAAGATCGTAGATGTGCTCTCGGAGCGCTTTGCTGTGGTGGCGCGCTATGCGGGCGGCCACAACGCCGGCCATACCGTGATCATTCACGGGAAGAAGTTCATTCTGCAGCTGGTGCCCTGCGGAGTGCTACGGCCAGACTGCCTGGCGGTGATCGGCAACGGCGTGGTGCTGGATCCGATGGCCTTCCTGAAAGAGGTCGAGAAGCTGGACGGTCTGGGCGTGGACACCAAGGGGCAGCTGTTTGTCTCGAACCGGGCGCAGGTGATCCTGCCGTATCACCGAATGATCGAGCTGGCGAGCGAGAGCGCGCCGGGACGCACGAAGATCGGGACCACGAGCCGCGGCATCGGGCCGGCGTACGAAGACAAGATGCACCGAAACGGCCTGCGCGTCGTGGACCTGCTGAACAAGAACCTGCTGAAGACGCACATCGAGAACGCCTGCAACGAGAAGAATGCGATTGCGCATGCGCTCTTCGGCACCGATCCGCTGGATCCGGCGCAGATCTACGACGAATACTCGGAGGCCGCAGAGAGGGTTCGGCCTTACGTGAGGGACACGGCCGCGCTGCTGAACAAGGCGATTAATGAGGGCAAGAGCGTGATGTTCGAAGGCGCGCAGGGGACCCTGCTCGACATCGACCACGGGACCTATCCCTTTGTCACTTCGTCGTCGGCGACGGCGGGCGGAGCGGTGACCGGCACGGGTGTGGGGCCGACGCGGATCGGCACGGTGATCGGTGTGACCAAGGCCTACGTGACGCGCGTGGGCGAGGGGCCGTTTCCGACGGAGATCCACGACGCGATGGGCGAGGAGCTGCGCCGACGCGGACAGGAGTTCGGCGCGGTGACCGGTCGGCCGCGGCGCTGTGGCTGGCTGGACCTACCCCTGCTGCGCTACTCGAACATGATCAATGGGACCGAGTGGCTGGTGGTGACCAAGATGGATGTGCTGGACACGATGGCCGAGATCCCGGTGTGCACCGGCTATCGCATCGACGGCAAGGAGACCGACCTGATCCTCGCCGACGTGAGCGGATTGGAGCGCATCGAGCCGATCTACACCAAGCTGAAGGGCTGGGAGACGAATACAGAGGGCGTGCGGTCCTTCGAGGAGCTGCCGAAGCTGGCGCAGGAGTATCTTCGCTTTCTGGAGCGGGAGTCGGGCGCGAAGATCGGGATGGTTTCGACGGGGCCAGACCGCGAGCAGACGATGGAGATGCCCGGCTTCCGGGCGGCGCTGGACGCCATGCAGGCATAGGGCGCGCCTTACCGCGTCTACAATCCTCCTGCGGCTACATTTCGGAGACATCTCGCTCGTGGCCCGGGTGTCTACTGAAGGAGAGAACGATGGTCAGCTTCACTGTCAGGATGCGTTTCGATGCCGAGGACCGCGAACAGGTGGCGGAGCTGCTGCGCTCGCTCGCCGAGGAGTCGCGCCGGGAGCCGGGCTGCGTCGTTTATGTGCCGCACCGCGTCGAAGGCGAGCCGGACACAGTGCTGATCTATGAACAGTATGCGGACGGAGCGGCGCTCGATGCGCACAAAGCCAGCGCACACTATCGCCGGTACGCAATTCAGGGGCTGTATCAATTGTTGCGGGAGCGGGCAAGCGAAAACCTCAGTGCGCTCATCTGATCCATCATTAGTAGTAGAGAAGAGCGGAGGACACAGTCATGCTTCCAGCTTTTTCCGAGCGATTTTTCCGGATGAAGGAGCAGAGCGCGGCTTGATTGCATCGAAGTGCATCACGGGTAAATTCACTGCGGCGCCGTTCACCCGTGGTTATGCGCAGTCCAGCGCATCTTTTTGACTGAGAGTTTGGCCCCGGAATACCATCCATACGCTTATGCATCCCCATCGCAGGGCCCGAGGGTTGACCGTACGAGAGGGAGCCATCCTACTTATTCTGGCGGCTCTGCTGCCCTTTTTTGCGCTTCCGGCGCGGGCCGCGGCAGTCCCTCTGCTGCACCGCGAAGACCGGTTGCACAAAGAGATCGAGAACCTGGAATCGCAATGGCGCACGGCGCTGATGCAGAACGACGTTGCGACCGTCAACCGGCTGCTGGCGGACGACTATCTGGGCATCAACCCGAACGGTACGCTTGAAACCAAGGCCGATGCGCTCGCCCAGCGGCGTTTGGGCACGATGAAGATCTCGAGCATGGAGCCGGACAATGTGAAGATACGGATCTATGGCGACACTGCCGTGGTCACCTCGCAGGTCGAGCTGCAAGGCCATGATGGGGACCGCGACATTAGTGGGCGATACCACTACACGCGGGTCTATAGCCATAAATCGGGGGAATGGAAGGTGGTGAGCTTTGAGGCGAGCCGCATTCCTCCAGGCGGCAAGCACTAGAGGCAGCAAACATTAGGACGCTGCGAGAGCGGCGTCGGCGATGAGCGCTGCTTCCGCCGCGGCCCGCACCTGATGCACCCGTACGAGCGACGCACCCATAAGGATGGCAATGGTGTTTGCTGCGAGTGTGGCATGGTCACGCGCGGAGACGTGCGCGGTTGTCCCGTAGAGCGGCGTGAGCGTGTGGCCGAGGAAGCTTTTGCGGGATACGCCGGCGAGCAGCGGCTGGCCGAGCGTGGCGAGATCGGGAAGGCCACGTAGAAGCGGATAGTTTGCATCCTGCACCTTACCGAAGCCAAAGCCGGGGTCGAGAACGATGCGTTCCACCGCGATGCCTGCCGCTACGGCCGCGCTGAGGCGCTCGGCCAGCTCGCGCTTCACCAGCGGCAGGACTTCCTCCGGTGTGAGCCGCGGCAGGGACTTCCACTCGTACGGGCGGCCGCGCGCGTGCATCAGGATCACGCCGCATTTGAGCTCCGCGCAGGTGGCGCCCATCGCGTCGTCCCACAGCAGGCCGCTGACATCGTTGACAATCTCGGCTCCGGCGGCGATGGCCGCGCGTGCGGTGGCAGCGCGGTAGGTGTCAATGGAGAGCAGAGAATCGGGTTTCGCGTGGCGGATCGCTGCGATGACGGGCACGGCGCGATCGATCTCCTGCTGGGTGGAGATTGCGCCGCTGGCGCCGGGCCGGGTGGATTCGCCGCCGACGTCGACGATGGCGGCTCCGTCTGCGAACATTGCGAGCGCCGCCGCGACGGCTTCGTCGACGGAGCGCAGCTCGCCGCCGTCGGAGAAGGAGTCGGGCGTCACGTTCAGGATGCCGATGACGCGTGTGACGGCGCCCAGCGCGAGCGAGCGCGTGCGCAGCTTCCAGTCGAAATGCGCGCGGCAATGCATGTGGGGTCAGGGTATCAAGATGCGCGCTTGATACACTCCGCGTGCATGCACTGCCGCGCGCTCCCCTCCATTGCTCTCCTGCTGCTGGCGCCGTTTGCGCTGGCCGCGCAGTCCACACCTCACCGCCTGCACGCGCGCAAAGGGCCGGCGCTGGCCATCCAAGTGAACCGGCTGCTGGCCGAGCCGGATGTTGCCGGTTCGCACTGGGGAGTGTCGGTGATCACGCTCGAGGGTAAACAGGTCTTTGCGCTGAACGACGGCCAGCTCTTTGAGCCGGCTTCGAACGCGAAGATGTTTACCACCGCGACGGCTGCCGCGCTGCTGCCGCTGTCACTGACGTACACGACGAATGTGGTGGCGGAGGGAGCGATCGACGGAAGCGGCACGCTGCATGGCGACCTCGCGATCCTGGGCGTCGGGGATCCGAATATCTCCGGCCGCGTGATGCCCTACAACGCGAAGACGGAGCGCAGCGCTACGCCGCTGGCTGCGCTTGCAGAGATGGCCGACCAGGTGGCGAAGAGCGGCGTGAAGCAGATCGATGGCGACATAATCGGCGACGACACGTGGTTTCCCGCAGAGCGCTACGGCACCGGCTGGAGCTGGGACGATCTGGTTTGGCTCTACGGAGCGCCCATCACGGCGCTAACGGTGAATGACAACGCGGTGTTTCTGAACGCGGACCCCAGCGCGCAGCCGGGCGATGCAGTGACGCCGCAATGGGACCCGGCGCTTCCTGGCTCGGTTGAGCCCTATTACCGGCTCCAGAACTCACTGACGACGGCCGCGCGCGGCGCGGAGGCGGAGTATGGCCTCGATCGTGCGCCGGGATCGCATGATGTGCGCCTTTATGGTGCTATCGCTATAGGCGGAGCTGGACTCCATGAGGGACTCGCGCTGGAAGATCCGGCAGACTTTGCCGCGCGCGCCTTTCTCGGGATGCTGCGCGAGCGTGGCATCGCGGTGACCGGTACGGCGAAGCCGCGGCATCGCGACAGTGTGGATGCGGAGGGCATGCGCAAGGAACAGGAGGAGCCGCTGACGCTGACTCCGTCGACGTTGCAGACGGTGACAACTGCGCCGGCTGGGAAGCGCGTGTTGGCCTCGCATGTGTCACCGCCGCTGATCGAAGACATGACGGTGACTATGAAGGTGAGCCAGAACCTGCACGCGGAGATTACGCTGCGCACGCTGGGCAAGCTGCTGGCACGTGACGGGTCGCTGGGACAGGGCACGCGCGTGGTGCGGCAGTTTCTGATCTCCATCGGCATCCGACCACAGGATTTCTTTTTCTTCGATGGCTCCGGGTTGTCGAACCAGGACCTGATCACGCCGCGTGCCGCGACGACGCTGCTGGCTTATGCATCGCAGCAGCCATGGGGGCAGAGCTGGCGCTCCACGATGCCGGTGGCCGGTGTGGACGGCACACTCTCCGGCCGATTCACGCACTCGCCGGTGAAGGACAAACTCGATGCGAAGACAGGCACGCTGGGCGAGGTGCGAGGTCTCTCCGGTTATCTGACGACGGCGTCGGGACGGACGCTGGCGATTTCCATTCTGGTGAATGACCATCAGCCGGATTCGAAGGCGGAGGGGAAGGCGATGGATGAGCTGGTGGAGATGATCTGGAAGGCGGAGTAGCGAGCGTTCGCGGTCGCGACAGATAGAATCGTCTCTTGCGCGCTCACTTTCCACGGCTGCTCTGTGTTCTGTCCGGCTTGGTCTTGTCCGCTTACTGTTTGCGGCCGGCTGTAATTCATTGCCGCCTGGGAAGCCACTCGCATCGTTGACTCCGGAGGAGGCGCAGGGTCGTGCGGTGTTTGTCTCTGCATGTGCTCGCTGCCACAATGCGTACGACACGCAAGCGCTGCATGGGCCGAGCCTTTACGGCATCTTTCGCAAGCCGTACCTGACAAGTGGCGCCCCGGCGCGCGACGATCGTGTGATGGAAGTTGTCCTGCACGGTCGCAACCTGATGCCGCCAGCGGGCGGCGATCTGACGCAGCAGCAGTTACAGGAGCTGCTGCGCTACCTGCATACGCTATGAGTAGTTCATGACCAATTCTTCGAATGCGAAATCGCCGACGCCCCAGGCCGAATACCGCGGACTGCTGCCAGCGATGGCTGGCATTGCGCTGTATATGTTTGTGCTGGCCGGAGTGGTCGGCTTTGGCGCGGTGACGGGGCGGTTCCCGCGGATATTTGTCATCCTGTGCGTGTTATTTGTGGCGGCGGCGGTGGGGCTGATTCGGCTGTATCGCTGGGGATGGGCACTGACGGCGGCAGCCAGTTTTCTGCTGATGAGCTATGGCGTGTGGGCCTACCTTCACACGCGCATGGCGGCCGCACTGGTGATGTCGTTCCTGAACCTCGTTTTCTTTCTTTACCTGGTGCGCCCCGAAGTGCGGGAGCGGCTGCGTTGAGGTTGTGGCGCCGTTGCGAATAGAATCTCTATGCTCTTGAAAAGCGGAGGCCCCGGCACCCGTGCAGTCGTTTCTTTCAGAGATCCTTCGCAAGGCAGGGATTCCAAGGGATCAGAGCGTCCTGGTGGTATGCGGCGGAGCGTTTGACCGCGATGCGCTGCTGGAAGAGGGATACACCGCGGTTACGATCTCGAATCTTGACGACCGCGTGCGCGGCGATGAGTTTGCTCCCTTCGCGTGGAGCTTTCAGGACGCCGAGGCGCTGAGTTTCCCCGATCGATCCTTTGATTACTGCATCGTGCACGCCGGGCTGCATCATTGCGCGTCGCCGCATCGAGCGCTGCTGGAGATGTACCGCGTGGCGCGGCACGGCGTGCTTGCCTTTGAGGCGCGTGACAGCCTGATGATGCGCATGGCTGTGCGCGCCCGGCGCGTTCCGGTGTATGAGACGTGCGCTGTGCGCTTCCACAATTTTCGCTATGGCGGAGTGCGCAACACATGCGTGCCTAACTACATTTACCGGTGGACGGAGACCGAGGTAGAGAAGACGATTGCGAGTTATGCGCCGCACGCGCCGCATCACATCCGCTACTACTATGGCCTTCGCATTCCGGAGGAACGGTTGCCCTTCGCGTCCAATGCCCGGCTGCAGTGGCTATCGGGTGGGGCGAAACGACTCTTGGAGTTCTCCACACGCCTCTTTCGAAAGCAGGGCAATCTGTTTGCATTCTTCATCGAAAAGCCGGAGGGAACGGCGCTCTTCCCATGGCTGAAGAGCCAGACCGAGTTCGACCCGCGGTATCAGGGAATCTGACGGAGATCGATAGATGGCCGGGCTGACACCGGCGGGTGATGGGTCTGCGCGGCGATGCTTCGCTACAATAGTGGAAGGTATTCCGCGTGTCCGATCTTCAGGCATTTCCTTACATCTCGATCCCGTCTGCGCCACTGACTGATCTGGTGCAGATTGATACCGCGCCGCGGCAGCGCGCGCCGAAGCCCGCATGGCTGAAGGCGAAGGCGCCGGTGGGCGAGAACTATCACGGCCTGAAGAGGCTGGCGCGATCGCTGAATCTGCACACGGTGTGCGAGAGCGCGCAGTGCCCGAATATCGGCGAGTGCTGGGAGCACAAGACCGCCACCTTCATGATGCTCGGCAACCTGTGCACGCGGCGTTGCGGCTTCTGCGCTGTGCCGAAGGGCAGGCCGGAAGCGATCGATTTCGATGAGCCGCGCCGCGTGGCGGAAGCGATTGCGACGCTAGGGCTGAAGCATGCCGTGGTGACCAGCGTGAACCGCGATGATGATGTGGTGGGTGGCGCACGCGCCTTTGCGATTCTGATCGACGAAGTGCGCAGGCAGGCGCCGGGCTGCCAGATCGAAGTACTGGTGCCGGACTTCCAGGGCCGCGAAGAGGCCATCCGTCTGGTGGTGGAGGCGCGTCCCGAAGTGCTGAATCACAACACGGAGACGGTGCCGCGACTCTATCGCGTAGTGCGCTCCGGCTCGCGCTATGAGCGGTCGCTGCAACTGCTGGAAACGGCGAAGCGGCTGGATCCGGCGATTATCACCAAGAGCGGCGTGATGGCCGGGCTAGGCGAAGAGATGGATGAGTTGCTTGCTGTCTTTCGCGATCTCGCTGCGGTGGGCGTAGACATTCTGACGGTGGGGCAGTACCTGCGGCCCTCAAAGGATCATCTGCCGATGGCGCGTTACTACACGCCGGATGAGTTCGTGGAGATGAAGACGGCGGCGATGAAGATGGGCTTTCGGCACGTGGAGTCGGGTCCGCTGGTGCGCTCGAGTTATCACGCGCATGAGCAGGCGGCATCGACAGGGCTGACGGTTCTGGCCTAAAGCGCGACGAGCCGCTTCACTGCTCCTTTTGCAAATTCGAGAGGTCTGCAACTACCATCGGACGCGTTCTTTGTTCGAGGGACCTGCCATGCCCAATCGTTTGCCTCTGCCTCGTATTTTTGGTCTAACACTTGTTGCCAGCGCTCTGCTGGCGTTCTCAGCGCAGGCGCAGGCGCCGCACCCACTGACTGACGCTGACCGGCAACGGATCGACGAGATTGTGCACAAGATGACGCTGGCCGAGAAGCTGGATTACATCGGCGGCGAGGATATGACGATTCGCGCCGTGGCGTCGGCCGGCGTGCGCGCGCTCCAGATGTCGGATGGGCCGGTGGGTGTGCGGTTGGACTCCGGGTTTCCTTCGACGACCTATGCAGGCGGCATCGGGCTGGCGGCGAGCTGGGACCGCGAGCTCGCAAAACGCGTTGGTGCAGGGATTGGGCGCGACGCTCGGGCACGCGGGATCAACTTCATGCTCGGGCCCGGCGTGAACATCTATCGTTCGCCGCGCAACGGGCGCAACTTCGAATACTTCGGCGAAGATCCCTTCCTCACCTCGAACATCGCTGTCGGCTACATCACCGGCATGCAGGAGCAGGGCGTCAGCTCGACGGTCAAACACTACGTAGGTAACAACTCCGAATTCCTGCGTCACGACTCCGATTCGATTATTGACGCGCGGACGATGCACGAGATCTATCTTCCGTCCTTCGAGGCCGCGGTGAAGAAGGCGCATGTCGGCGCGGTCATGGACTCCTACAATTTCGTCGACGGTGTGCACTCGACGCAGAATCCTCACATCAACCTCGACATCATGCGCAAGGAGTTCGGCTTCGAGGGCACGATCATGTCCGACTGGGACTCGACCTATGACGGCGTCGCGGCGGCGAACGGTGGCCTCGATATCGAGATGCCGCACGGCGATCACATGAACCGCAAGGTCCTAGAACCCGCGATCAAAGAAGGTAAGGTCTCGGAAGCGACGATTGACGACAAGGTGCGGCACATCCTTTCGACGGCGATGATGTTTGGCTGGCTGGATCGCGATCAGACGGATACATCGATCTCGTATGTGGATCGCAGCAACACGGAGACGGCGCTCGACTCGGCGCGGGAGTCTGCTGTATTGCTGAAGAACGAAGGCGATCTGCTGCCGCTCGACAAATCGGCAGATCAAGAACATTCTGATCGTCGGGCCAGATGCGTACCCGGGGGCGCCGGTGGGTGGCGGCAGCGCAGGGGTGACGCCGTTCCATACTGTGAGCCCACTCGAAGGGCTCACGGATGCTCTCGGCAATACGGCGACGGTTTGGTATGACCGAGGTTTGCCGAAGATTTCTGACCTTGCCCAAGCGACCGAGTTCACTACCGATGCGAAGAATGGCAAGCCCGGGCTGACACTCGAGCTATTTCATAATCACGAACTCAGCGGACCTCCGGCGAACACATCTATTGCGGATCACATCGACGTGGCGGGCGTCAGCTGGGATCAGATGCATAGCGATCCCGAGATGGCGGCTGCCCTGTTAGCTGCGGGCGCGAAGACATCGCGCCGTTATACCGGCTACTACACCGCGCCATCTGCTGGCCGCTACATTCTGGCTCTCGAAGCCTCCGGGGAGGGATCCAACAATCGGATCTTTGTGGACGGCAAGCAGGTGATCGACGACTGGGAACTGGTCAGGGCCTTCGCACCGCACCTCATGCTCGAGCTCTCGGCTGGGCCACACAAATTGGTGGTCGAAGAGCGGCAGGATTTCGCAGTGGGGGGCAAGCTGCGGTTCGCGATTGTGCCGGAAGCTCAGATCGTAGGCGAGCGCGCAAAAGAGCTGGCGGCGAAGGCGGATGTTGTCGTGGTGGCGGCGGGATTCGACCAGGACAGCGAGAGCGAAGCTGGCGACCGCACGTTCGCATTGCCGTATGGCCAGGGTGAGCTGATCCGCGCGATGACGGACGCGAACAAAAAGGTGATCGTCGCGGTTACATCCGGAGGCAATGTGGATTCGAATGAGTGGCTGGATCGGGTCCCCGTGTTGCTCGAGACCTGGTATGGGGGGCAGGAGGGAGGCCGCGCGCTGGCCGAGATACTGCTGGGCGCAGTGAACCCGGGCGGGCACCTGCCGGCGACCTTCGAGCGGAGCGCGGAGGACAATCCGACGTTCACGAATTACTATCCGGAGCCCGGCACGAAGCGCGTGGTCTACAAGGAGGGCATCTTCGTCGGGTATCGCGGCTACGAGCACAACCACGTCAAGCCGCTCTTTCCCTTCGGCTATGGGCTGTCGTACACCACATTCAAGTTTGCAAACCTGGCGGTGAGCCCGGAGTCGGCTGGTGCGAACCCGCAGGTTACTGTGACCTTCGATGTGACGAATACCGGCGCGCGCAAGGGTGCGGAGGTGGCGCAAGTGTACGTTTCTCCGGATCACGCGAAGGTCGAGAGGCCGGAGCGGGAGTTGAAGGGATTCGATCGCGTCGAACTGGAACCGGGGGAGACGAAGCATGTCGCGGTGACGCTGGATGCGCGGGCCTTCGCCTACTGGAGCGCGGAAGCCAAGAAGTGGACGATCGATCCCGGCAGATTCACGGTACACGTCGGCGATTCGGTGGAGTGGACGCCACTGACGGGCAGCGTGGAAGTTACGAGCGAGGCGGCGAACTCGACTTTCTGACAGCTTTCCTGCAAGACAAACGCCGCTTCGGAGGTCAGGGCGCATCCGGGAGGGCTGAGGCTGTTCGTCAGCGACGGGGAATCCGCTTTAGAATCAAGCTTTGTCCGAGGAGGGAAGAAAGACCATGGCAGTTTCGACGATGGCCAGCATTCCGGCGCTGAAGACGGTACACCAGCAACTGAAAGCGCGCATGGACAAGGCCGTGAACGATTTCCGGCAGAACCTGGCCTCGACACGGACGGGGCGCGCAAATATCCAGATGCTGGACCATGTGAGGGTCGCCTACTACGGGTCCGAAATGCCACTCAACCAGGTTGCGCAGCTCTCGATTCCGGATGCGCAGACGATCCTGATCCAGCCCTTCGATCCGTCGGCGATTGCGGAGATCGAGAAGGGGCTGCGGACGGCGGACTCGAGCTTCAACCCACAGAACGACGGCAAGGTGGTGCGACTGAAGATTCCGGCGATGACCGAGGAACGGCGCAAGGATGTGGTGAAGCAGTTGAACCGCGTGCTTGAGGAACATCGCACCGGCATTCGCAATGTGCGGCGCGACGGCAACGAGGCGATCAAGAAGGCGGCGAAAGAGAAGCAGATCTCCGAGGATGAGGAGAAGCGCTCGCTGGACGAGATCCAGAAGCTGACCGACGAAGAGATTAAGCGGATGGAAGAGCTTTCCAAGGGCAAAGAAAAAGAAGTGATGCAGGTCTGAGGGTGAGCTAGCTTTTACCTCATTTCGCACTTCACTTCGGGATGTCTTCCTCGTCCGGCATGAACCATGGCTTGGTCGTCTGAGGGAAGAGGGCTTCGTGTCGGCCGACGAGCACGCCGAATACCCGGCCTGCGAGATGGATGGCGTTGTCCACCTCGGCATCCAGATCGCGGTCGCTGCTGGTCAGGCCGCTGGTCCGGGGCGGCCATTTGGCGGTGCGGACGGCGAGGATCAGGCAACTGGCGATCAGCAGGGACGGCCCCATCTTCGGCCAGTCCGGAGACTGGATGAAGCCGCCAATTTCGCGCTCGCGTGACATGAGTCCAGCTTAGCCGGGGCCGAGGCCGAAAGGCAAATAAAAGGCGAAGATCCGTATGGGCAGCTTACGCATTCGACCGATAGAAGATCGCGATGCCGCTACGGCGACGCGGTTATGCGCAGAGCTGGGGTATCCGTTAGAGGAATCGGCGGTGCTTGCGCGGGTGGGGCAGATTGCCGGCGATCCCAATCGTGTCGTGCTGGTGGCGTGCGTGGATGACGCGGTGGTGGCGTGGATCGATCTGAGCGTCGAATACCACCTGCAGTCGGAGCCGGCGGCTTTGATTGGCGGCCTGGTGGTCGCGGACACGGCGCGGGGGCAGGGAATTGGGCGGCAGCTCTGCGAGGCAGCGGAGGCGTGGGCCCGGGGACGCGGGATTGCGCGGATGCGGGTCCGGTCGAACGTTATTCGGGAGCGGGCGCATGCGTTTTATCTGCGGGATGGGTATCGGCGGGTAAAGACTTCGGCGATCTTCGAGAAGACGCTTTCCCAGTAGGGAACCCCTCATAAAGAGGAAACTCGGGTGGTCAACCCGTCGTCAGGTTAGGTAGCCGCCGCAAAAAAGTTCGGCAGAATGTCGAATCCGGCATTCCTCAAGCGACATACATGTAGAGAGGGAAGTAGCCATGAGACCCAATGGGAGCTTCGCCACAACGACATCTGCCGGGATTCTTCTATCGCTTATGCTCGCCGCCGGAGCAGCGCATACGCTTCCATGCCTGGCATGCGAGGTGGCAACTTCCTATTACGCGGCCGTCCGGGTCTATGACAAGGCGAGGCTGTGGGGGGCGATTGCCCGGTGGTGGATCAACCCGGAATATACTCCTTCGGCGCGCGGTCAGCAGACGGCTTCTCCGAAGCCTGAAGATGTGTGCCTAGCGCGTCCGGCTGAGGACCCGGAGTAATAGCTCTCGTCGTCCGGCGGGCAGGTCTGCAGATCATTTCTTTGTCAGCTAGATCAACTTCATCTTCTTAAGAATCAGGACTTCTTCCTGCGCTTCGGCGTGGCGGTAGCCCGTTCGTACCTAAGGGTGATGAGGCCCTTTGAGAAGGACTTGTTCTCGACCAACGAAAGTTGCGTTGGGGAAAGCCGCTGGGAAAAAGCGGAATGCCCTCTCCGAGCAGGACAGGAACGACGCCCAGGTAAAGTTCGTCGACCAGATCGGCTTTGAGGAATTCGCGGGCTACCTCACCGCCGCCCATCAGCCAGATGTGCCTCCCCGGATCCTTTCGGATCTCACGAACCAGGGTTTCAGGAGATTGGCTGGTGAATATGACCCCATTGTGTTTGCCGGGTGGCTGGGTGCGTGAGAGGACATATCCCACCATTGACTTCTGATGAAACGAGCCACCTGCGGCGTCTAGGGTTTTGCGACCCATGATGGCCGTGTCGATGGTGGCGAAGAACGGGGCCATGGAGTAGTCCTTCGGCATGAAGAGGAAGTCGACGGCGCCATTGAGGCGGGCGATGTAGCCGTCCACGCTGATGCCGAGACCGAGGATGACGTTCCGCATCTGATGCCTTGCACCAATCCTTGTGCAAACTATGCGCAGATCGATTACCCTTCCTGCGCGGCATTCTAGCGCTGCGCTTTGCTGGGTGCGAATCATTGCCCTCCCGGTGACGGGATGTAGCCAGTTCGGGATTGCCTTTGGAGCCACGGAGGGCGGCTCTGGGGTCATATCCGCTGCGAAAAGCGCATTCGGGAATCTGGCGAGTAACGGGTTGGGAGTGAGCAACTTGCGAGAGGTTGCTTGCTCCGTCCAGATGGCCCTATTCCCGTTTAAGTACGGTTTTTCGCCATTCAGCCCACCTATGTTTCTGCTTTGTCCGATGCAAAGTAGGCTGATGCTGAAAGAGTACCGCCCGACCCATCGCGGGATTCTTGATTGGTACCGCTGCCGTCGCGTCATCGTTGGTTAGACTTGAACCTCCTGATTCAACTGGGAGCCGATGTCCGATTGGAGCCTGCGGGCTCATACACAGGAGATCTAAATGTCGAAAGCAGTTAAATACGCAGAGCGGGCTGTCACGATGGCCGCGCAGGGTGCGTGGACCATTTTTGAGAAGCTGAACAGCATCAAGCCGAATGCTTCCTTTACGCCCAAGTGGTCCGATAAACCGCTTTTGAAGAGCTACCAGAAGGAGAAGCCTCCGCTGGGTTGGCCCCGTACGACCGACTCGCTGTGCCCGAAGTGCGTGCCGGAGATCCGGCAGCAGATCATTGACGGCAAGCTGCCGCACGAGATCCTGCTCAACGAGAAGGTTGGCGAGATCAAGGCGCAGATCATCGAGCGTGACGGCAAGATCCTGATGGTGAAGGATTGCCCCAAGCACGGGCACTTTGAAGACGTGATGTCGATCGACACCAAGTTCTTCAAGCACCTGGAAGAGGTCTTCCCGGGGCGCGATATCCGCGCACACAACGATGAGAAGCTGCACAACCATGGCACCTCGACGGTGACGCATGGACGCGGATCGGTGCTGACCATCGACCTGACGAACCGCTGCAACATGATGTGCGATCCGTGCTTCATGGACGCGAATCAGGTGGGTTTTGTTCACGAGCTGACCTGGGACGAGATCAAGACCATGCTGGACAATGCGATCTCGATCAAGCCGCGGCGCCAGATGTCGGTACAGTTCTCAGGCGGCGAGCCAACCCTATCGCCATACTTCCTGGATGCAGTCGCTTATGCCCGCAAGGTGGGTTACAACTCGGTGCAGGCGGCGACCAACGGTATCGAATTTGCGAAGTCAAAGGAATTTTCCCGGGCCGCTGCAGAGGCGGGTCTGCGCTATGCGTACCTACAATTCGACGGCATCGGCAACGCGGCAAACTCGCACCGCAAGGTGGGCAACGCGTTCGACGTGAAACTGCAGGCGATCCATAACCTGCACGAAGCCGGCGTGGACATTGTGCCGGTGACGACGATCGTGAACGGCATCAACAACGAGCAGGTGGGCCGCATCATTCAGTTCGCCCTCGATAACCCGAAGAGGATCAACTTCCTGAGCTTCCAGCCGGTGAGCTTTACCGGCCGCGACGAGGAAGTGAGCGACGAACGCCGCGCCGCGCAGCGCTACACGCTGAGCCACCTGGCGAACGACGTCCGCGACCAGACGGGTCTGGGCCAGACGGATCGCGACTGGTTCCCCATCAGCTTCATGAGCACCTTCTCCGACTGGGCCGACCTGGTGCACGGACCGAACGCGGACTGGGGTCAGCTCTCCTGCGGATGCCACCCGAACTGCGGCATCGGCATGGCGCTGATGATCGACAAGGAAACGAAGGAAGCCGTTCCGGTGACCGCGTTCCTGAATGCCGATCGCTTGGCGAAGGACGTGGCGAAGGTGAACGATGCCGCCCGCGGCAAGTTCCTCTCCGTCGTCGGTGTGGCGCTGGCGCTTCTGCGGAACTACGATCCGAGGAAGTCGCCGACGCACTTCCGCATCATGGATCTGCTGCAGAAGTTCGACAAGTGCTTTGGCGCGACCGGCCGCAACTACGGCAAGGTGACGGGCGACCGCACCATGGCGGACATCGAGAAGCGGCGCGCAGACCGCTGGAACTTCCTGTTCATCGCAGGCATGTGGTTCCAGGATCTGTTCAATTACGACTTCCGCCGCACCGAGCAGTGCATCATCCCGTACGCGACGCAGGAGGGCGAGATCAGCTTCTGCGCTTACAACACGGGCGTGGGCTGGCGGAACATCATCGAGAAGATGCACATGACGGCGACGCTCACCAAGTGGTACGACGAGCATGGGCGGCATGAGATCTTCGCGGGCGGCAAGAAGGTGGGACTCGACACGCAGGACAAGTACGACCTGGTGCTGAACGAGGCACACGTGAACGCTGCGGCCAACGACACGTTCGAGAAGTCGGGTATCGCAAAGAACAGCCGCGAGGAGAAGATCCGCGCGCGCGATGCCAAGATCAAGAACGATGCCGAAGCTGCGAAGATGGCGCGGCTCTACAAGGAGCACGTGCTGGGCGAGAAGCCGGTTGAAGGACTGGTATCGCTCGACGCGATCAAGCCCGCTCCGAAGGTCCGGGTAGAGAGCGAAGAGCCGGTGATGGGCGACTAATTCGTCTGTAACGATACAAAGCGAAGGCCGCCAGCGATGGCGGCCTTTGTTGTGTCTGCAGGGTAGCGGCATGATGAGCGAAACCGCGCGGCGCTCCGCATGGCCTGCCGTTGCTGGTTTGCCGCCCAGGCAGGGCAGCTTGGGTCTTGTCGAAGTGCTGTGATCCTCAGTTAGAATCCAAGCTGAGATTTTCTTCGGCAATATCCCGAAAGCGGAGTCCCCTACGTACGTTATTTCCGCATGTCCGTGCTGTGGTTCTGAGAACCTTCGTCGATGGCCGGCGATCGTCTCTCCCTTCATTGCGACCCATGCGTGTGGTACCAGACCCAGCCATGCCAATCTGTGCGAATGCAATGGTTGTTCCTTCCGCTTTTTCGATACCCGGCTCACCGAGGCAGAGGTGCAAAGCCTGTACTCGGGCTACAGGGGAGAGACGTATTTCGAGGCGCGGCATCGTCACGAGTTCTGGTATTCGAGGCGGACGAACGAAGGCATTGGCAACGATCCGGTGGAGATCGTCTCCAGGAAGCAGAATCTCGCACGGGTGCTAGGCCGCAGAGAGCAGTCCATCGCGACGGTACTGGACTATGGTGGGGATCGCGGGCAGTTCATCCCCGACGGCCTGGGGGCGGAGCGTTTCGTCTACGACATCTCCGATGCGAAGCCGATCGACGGTGTCGCGGGGCTGACATCGCTCGACGGGAGACAGTTTGATTTCGTCATGCTGGCCCATGTGCTGGAGCACTGTTCCGAGCCGCGGCAGATATTGCAGCGTCTGAGGGCCCTGGGGCATGGCAAGACGCTGTTTTACTTCGAAGTCCCTTATGAGAGGCCATCCCTGGCATGGGCGGGCGAGGGAAACCTGCAGCGGCAATATCTGAACGCTCTGCTGAGAGTGGAACCGCTGCTGAAACTCGTGGACCTGTACTCGACGGTCTCGCGAGTGAAGTTCAATCAGATTCCGCCGCTTGCGCTGCAGAAATGCAGTGAGCACCTGAATTTCTTCAATGAAGCATCTCTCAAGGCGCTGCTAGATGGCGAAGGGTTTGCGTTGCTGGAAAGCGGAGTCTTGTCTGTTTCATCGAGTGGGCCTGTGGGCAGGATCCTCTACGGGCTCGCCACGATCGCCCCCGAGCCCATGCCCTCTTCTACTGAATCCTCTCTAGTGTCCAGCGCTACGTCACGCTGAAGCTGCCGCTCTACTCGCAGACAGGCGAGGGATGCGCATGCCCGATCATGCGGCCGCGGGTTCCGCGGGGAGTGCCTTGCGGAGCGCCAGGATGAGTAGCCCCAGAAGGCACAGGGCGCGCAGCTGCGCGCCGAACCGAGCTCCGTGAAAGACGATGTAGCTCTGCGGTGTGAGGATGACTGCAAAGAGCAGGAAATAGGGAATGAGTATGCGCTGCTGGTCGTCCGGCAGGCGCAAGGCGAGAACGCAAAGGATAGCGAGCGGCGCATAGAGCGAAAGAAGTGTGTAGTCGTAGGAGACGGGCGGAATGCTGATGCTGAGCACGGAAAGGATGAGGATCTGATTGGCCAGCGGAAGCTTCCAGATGCGCCCGAAGTAAAGAACGAGGCAGGTGATGGCCACGAGCCAGGTATAGGGACGGATCAGCGGGGTCAGGTCCGGTTGCCAGGGGAGCGTGACGAACTTTATTAAGCCGAAGAAGGAGTGATCGTAGCCGAGGTCCCAGGTAGAAGCGGCATAGTACTTCCCGAAGGCCTGAAGCTGATTGAGATCCCAGTGAAAGGCGTAGGCAATGTCCGGGCTGAGGGCACGCAGCGCGACAAGCGTGACAGCGACTGTGATGAAGGCGCCGAGGACGATCTCACGATAGCGGCGGCGCGGCAGAAAGAGACTGAAGAAGATGAATGGATAGAGCTTGAGGGCGGTAGCGAGCCCGAAACAGGCGGCTGCCCACGCGTAATGACCGCGATAAAAGCTCCAGAGGCCGAGGGTGACAGCGATCCAGATGAAGACTTCTGTGTTGCCGCGTTGCAGAAGGTGCAGATAGGGGTAGGAAGTGATCGCAACACTCAGTGTCACGAGCGCTGCAGTTGGAGTCGCAAGTCCTCGCTGTCGCAAAACCTGGAAGAAGCAAAAGGTGAAGAAGATGCCGGAAGCAAGAAGGAGTATGAAAAATCCCCAAAAGGGATGAGAAGTAGCGTAGAAAACCTCGATCGGCAACACCATCGCCGGCGGATACATGAAGTCTTCGAGCCGGTGGAAGAATGCCTGTGTGCCGAACAGGTAGAAACGCTCTCTGAAGACGAAGAAGTCCGCTAAGAAGGATCGGGGGCCAAACAGGCCGGGGAAGGAATAGGGAAGTCCAAGGTTAAGCCAGCGTGCGACTAATGAGAAGCCAAGAGAGACGATGGTGAAACTCAGGATGGCGAAGAGGAAATAGCGAAGGCTGCGGGGAAGCGAGAGAGGCGGCCGGGAGGGGCTCTGGTCCTGGGTAATTCGATGATTCGGGTGCGGCCTCGATACCATCAAAAGCGCCGCTCGAGGAGCTGGTTTTCCGCAGTGGTGACCGAGAGGCCGCTGTACGGTTGCTTTGCAACGCAGCGTTCCTCGGAACAGAGGAAGTTCATGTTGCCGTAGCCACGGACCGGACAGCGCAGGATGCGCCCTGTTGCGTCGAGCGGAGTGCAGCCAGGGTGATGGGAGATGGTGCGTGACCAGTCGATCTCGTTGGGATGGCTTCGCACCAAATGAATGGTCTCTTCTGCGGTAAGGGCGAAACACAGCAGCAGCATGAGAGACAGGGACTTCAGGCTCAACAGTTGCGCTGGGCGCATGCCGCGATATCCCCTTAGAGATGACCCGGACGCCGCCATGCGTTGTGCTCAGCGCTACGGATCGGAAAGCTTGCCGCAATACGTTCGACCCCAGAAGCTTAGCAGAGGCCCGCTATTTCTCAGCAGCTTCTCGTATGCAATCGAGGTGGCGAGATGCTGCCGGATCTCCTGGAAAGCCTCTGTATCGTTGTCATCGGGCAAAGCGGCGTGACAGAGTAGATGGGTGGCGAAGAAATCGATCGACGCAGGAAGTGACGATCGCGCATTGGCGCCCGGTGGCCCATCGGCGAAGCCGGCTGGGGTGTATCTTGTCGCGTTGTTTTTTACCGCGGTGTGGCTCTTTTCCGCCGGCAGCCTGGTCTATGTGTTGTTGTACAAGTTCACTCCGGAGATGCGGCGGCAGTTGACCTTCACTCCTGCGGTGGCGTCGCTGGGCCTCGCCGACCTGAACCTGCTGCTGACGGTCGTGGCTTCGTGGCTGCTGGTGGCCATGAGGCGCATCGGGGCAGGGCTGCTGCTCGCCTCAACGGTGCTGGTTGCGGGGCTATGCGCACTCACCTGGCCGGCATTGGTCCCGGCCTACCTGCGTCAGCCGAGCGGTGAGTTGCTCCATCCCTTGTTGATGGGCGGCGGCAACCTGCTGGTCCACATCGCGGCAACGGCATACGCCTTCCGCCTGAACAGCAAGGGACTGCTACGCTAGCCATGATGCGAATCATGCGGACTACGGCGAAGTTCAAAAGGAACGCGGGTGCGACAGTGACGGTTGCCGGCATGGCGGCGCTGATGCTTGGGGGCTGCACGGTATACCCGGAGCAGAAACAGCCCACCCTGACGCAGACGACGAGCGCGGAACAGGTGAACCGCATCTTCTGGCAGGCCGTGGAGCAGGCGAAGTGGGCGGCGGCGAATGCACTGCTGGCGCCGAACGCGGTGTGGCGGGTAAATGGGGAGGTCGTGACCCGGGCGCAGATTGTGCCGTGGCTGCAATCGCTGGGGGTCCACGGCGCGCAGATGAGCGATGTTGCGCTGACGCCGGCGGTGAACGATATGAACCTGGTGTACACGGTGCAGCTCCAGTCGGACAAAGCCGTCTCGGCGGAGGCAGGCGCAAATTGCGCGGGGCGTCCGCAGACACTACACGCGCTGGCGGTGTGGCAGCAGCCGCAGCTGACGGGCGACCCAGCGAAAGACAAACAGGCCAGGAATAAGGCGTACGCGGGCTATCTACTGACGGTGCATGACCTGACGGTTGCGGCCAATGGCGACTGTCACTAACTCCGTTGTGGCGCCGGTGGGCGTGACGGCTTGGGCGGCAGTCGATCTTCCGGAGATGCGCGCTGCGCTGCTGGGCTGGTATGCGGCGCACAAGCGCGACCTGCCATGGCGCGCGACGCGCGATCCATATCGCATCTGGGTATCGGAGATCATGCTGCAGCAGACGCGGGTGGCGGCGGTGCTGGAGCACTACCGGCTTTTCCTAGCGGCATTTCCGACGGTGGAGGCGCTGGCTGCCGCGAGCGAGCCGGAGGTGCTGGCGCTGTGGAGCGGACTGGGCTATTACCGGCGGGCGCGGATGCTGCATCGCGCGGCCAAAGTGGTGGCGGAAGAGTTAGCGGGCGCGATGCCGCGAACCGCAAAGAGCCTGCTGGCGCTGCCGGGCGTGGGCGCCTACACGGCGGCGGCGGTGGCGAGCATCGCGTTTGGCGAGCCGGCGGCCGTGGTGGACGGCAATGTGGAACGCGTGCTGGCCCGTGTGGCGGGGTGGTCGGCTGCAGAGACAGGATTTGCAACCAAAGTACGCACGTATGCGGACGCGCTGGTGGATTCCGGCCGGCCGGGGGATTTCAACCAGGGAATGATGGAGCTGGGGGCGACGGTGTGCCTGCCACGCGCGCCGTTGTGCCTGGGATGTCCGTGGCAGCGTTGGTGCCGGACGCGCGGCGAGCACCCTGTGGCGGCGCGGCGGCCCCAGCAGCGGCAGAGTAGCGCGCGTGCGGTGTGGGTGCGCGGGGCCGGGGCGAAGAGGCGGGTGCGGCTGGTGCAGCGGCCGGCGGAGGCTTCGCTGATGGCGGGCATGTGGGAGCTGCCGGCGTATGAGCCGGAGTCAGGTGAGACGCCGGAGTTTACGGTCCGGCATGCCATCACGGTTACGAATCATCTGGTGGACGTATATGTAATGCAGTCGGGAATAGCGCGCGGCATCGGCAATGCCCACCACGAGGGCCAGTGGACTCCGTTGGGTGAGCTGCCGCAGCGCGCGCTTACCGGGCTGACGCGGAAGGTGCTGCGCCGGCTTGGCTGCATCAGCTGATGCGGAGCCTATTTCTGCAGGAGCTCTGACATCGAGGGCGCCGACGCTGCGGCTCCCGGTGGATTCGGCAGGCCGAGCTCGTCCATCAACGTATGCAGCGTGCTCTCGTGCTGATAGAGCGTGCTGGAGGTTTGCGTGTAGCCGGTCTTTGCGACCGGGCCCCAGAAGACGCAAACTACATGACCGCCGCCGTGAGTGGTGTCGCTGGGAGCCGCTTCATCAAAGTCGACGATAAGCAGGCCGTCGCCTCCGGGAGCGAATGCGGGAGAGTTGGATACTGGAATGACCACGTTCGTCTGCAGCCAGGAATCTGCCTGCTGTGGCGTTCCGTTGTGTGCGTCGTCGTTTACATCGGGAACGATGAAGGAGAACTCGGGGAGCGTGCCGTTCGCAAGGTCGGTAGCGAACTGGGTGAACGGCCAGATGGTTTGATTCGCGACCGCCGGATTGCTCGCGATATCGGAGAGCATGGCGAACGGGTTATGGCGGATGAGATAGAGGCCGGTGTCCCCGCCGAGATAACCCTGAGATATCCCTTCGGCATAGATCCTGAACGGGATGTTAGCCGCCAGCATGCGTCGGGCTATGTTGTCGACATCCCAGACCACTGTGGAGTTGTCATTCGTCGTCAGCAACTGGCCCGTTGTGAGCATGAAGTAGTTGCCGATGGATGGATGCGAATCGGCGTAGTAGTTGGTCGCGAGGGCGCCATTGGTAATCAGGCGATTGAGATTCGGCCACGCGCTATTGCGAACAACATCTACGTAGCTCGTGTTCTCTTCCATGACCATGACAATGTGCCGGTTCTGCGTCGCCTGCGATTGCACCGTGACGATCGCCGTGGCTGACCGGGTCGTGTCCTGAACACTCGTCGCTGTGATGGTTACGGAAGCCGCAGAGGCAGGCGCGGTGAAGAGGCCGCTGGAGTTGATGGTGCCCGCGCTGGCGGACCACGTGACTGCGGGGCTGAAGGTACCCGTCCCCTGCACGGTGGCAGTGCACTGTGAGGTCGCCCCGGTGCTGACAGTGGATGGATTGCACACTGCCTGGACCGACGTGATAGTGGGAGAGGGTGCCTGAACGGTGATGGTTGTGGTGCCGAATTTGGTGGGGTCCTGCGTGCTGGTCGCGGTCACCGTTACATTGCCTGCCGAAGCCGGCGCGGTAAATACGCCGCTCGTGTTCACGGTCCCAGCGCTTGCCGACCATATGACGGCAGAGCTATAGGTTCCCGAACCCTTCACGATCGCAGTGCATTGGGATGTCGCGTTCACAGCAAGTGAGGAAGGCGTGCAGGACGGGGCTACGGAGAGGATGGATGACGCAGGACGCGGGCGGATTGTTGCCGGTGCTGGCTCCGCCACCGCAGCCGATGATCGTAAGCAAGAGCATCCCCACGCACAGGGCACGCAGGAATGAATGCCTGACGAGCCCTTCGGTAGGATGGCGCAGCGAACCCATGTGGACATCCCGACTCCAACGGCCAGAAAGCGCCGACGGCTTCAGGAATTACGTTGGAACGCCGGACCTTAAAAGAAGATGAAGCTCAGGGGGTTATAGCGTCGTCTGCGCGGCGCGTCCTGGCTGAGCTTCATCCGAGGGAGGAAGCTCGCCTAGAATCCACGCCTGGCTTCATCTGCATCTTCTGCCAGGTCGTGCAACAGGTTGAAGAATGTCGACGACTGACCGATAAAGAGTCCCATGTCTGTCAGGAACTTCACGACACCCATCGCGATGCCGTTGGTCTCCGTGGGACGGATGACGGAACATGGCGGAAGCTTCCGGCTCAGGAATGGGCACGGTTCCGGCATGATCAGATTGGTCTGGAATGTCTCGCCCCCGAAGGGTGGTGAGTTGAGGTCTGGGAAGGTGACGTGGACGCCTGTCACCGGATCCACCGCTGACAGAACCTTGGCGTTTCCCGCCTTGTCCTGCCAGGTCTGAAAGTGCATGGTTTCGGTGGGGCCGATGCTGATGAGAATGCGCAGGACTTCGACGCTGTGCGCTCGCTGCGCCATGGCGGGATAGAGGGTGGTGCCGCCCTGTTCGATAGTGGCGAAGTGAAAACCAGCGGTGTTGGCGATCGCCTGAAGAAAATTTGGATGCTTGGTGTCCTCGTCGGTCCTTGGGATGGCGGTGTGCTCTCCGACGGCGAGGGTGGGAATTGCCTGAGGAAACTTGAAGTTCGGGTCGAGATCAGGATTATTGGCAGCGCTGCGGTAGCGCGTCCACCAGCTTGTGTCCACTGTGAGCTGCATCAGGTTGGTAATTCGTTTCTTCCCGCTTGAGCCTTTTGCCATGCTGCCGGGCAGCGTGCGAAATGGTTCAAGGCTTACCGGATCTGCGCCCTTCGAAACCAGATAGGCGTTCAGGAAGTGCCAATGTGTGAATTCATCGTCCGTATTGTCGTGAACGTACTGAGCCATATCGGAGTCCAGGAAAGAAAGAGCCTCGGTAAACGCTGGATTGCCGGTCCCAGACGGCTCTTCGCGATCCTGAACGCCGCAAAGCTCGTTGTATTGGACCCAGAAGTCAGTTTCGATAATTTCTGCGGCTGCCGCGAAGCGAAGCATGGCTGCATCGCCGAAAGTGAGGCGACCGCTATGTTCACCCTTTTCATCATCGTCCGCCTGCGCGAACGAGTTATTTGCCAGGAGCCCGACGCCTGCTGCTGTGGCCAATCCATTCTTCAAGAATGAACGCCGATTGGTTGCGGCTTTCATGCTGCTCCACATCTCGTGCATACAGAGCCTCCTGAGCTCGGAGCTTGCGCTTCGAAAAACGAGACAGGTGTCAGGGCAAAGTAATTGCTTTGTCATCTATTTATCGGTGTTTGATGACAATGCGGGCAGTGTTTTGCAACCGCGCCTATGGAGCCCTGCGAAGACTTGCGTGGCCACGGATGATAGCCTTCCCTTTACTTCACTGGAGACGATTTTCAGAGCATGTCTTTCTACAGGACGCAAAGTGTTGTTCTTACAATCACAATTGCCGGTCTTGACAGTGCCGGCGCTGGCCGCAGGCAGTGCAGGGATTCCGGCGGTGCCGCAGGTGGCCGGAGTGCCGGCGGCGGCGCAGCAGGCGGCGCAGCATATCGATCCGGAGCGGATCCGTGCATCGGTGAAGTACCTGGCGGATGACAAGCTGGAGGGGCGCGGTCCGGGTACCGAAGGCGACCGCATGGCGGCGAAGTATCTCTCGGAACAGTTTGCTTCCTATGGATTGAAGCCGGCGGGAGACAACGGCTCGTGGTACCAGAAGGTGCCGCTCTATGCCGTGAGTACGGTGCCGGACAAGACGACATTTCAACTGGTGCCGAAGAGTGGCGAGCCGCTGACGCTGAAGTACGGCGCGGAGTTCGTGACCAATAATCAGACCGGCGCAGCATTGGCGGAGATCGACGCGCCGATTGTGTTTGTGGGTTACGGCATCCATGCGCCCGAATACAACTGGGACGACTACAAGGGCGTGGATGTCCGCGGCAAGGTGGTGTTGGTGATCGTGAATGAGCCGCCGTCGGAGGATCCCGATTTCTTCAAGGGCAAGGCGCTGACCTATTACGGGCGATGGACGTACAAGTTTGAAGAAGCGGCGCGGCAGGGCGCAATCGGAGCGCTGATCATTCATCGCGAGGACCTGGCGAGCTATCCGTGGCAGGTAGTGCGGAGTTCGTGGTCGGGCGAGAAGAGCTACCTGGTGGGCGATCCGGACGCGAAGCTCGAGGCGGCGGCGTGGATCCAGCATGACATCGCCGACAAGATTGCGCAGGCGGCGGGTTATGACATCGACAGTGTCATCGACGAGGCGGGCAAGCACAACGTGTCACGCGAGACAACGTGGCGGCTGAAGGCGCACATTGTCAGCGAGAAGCGCTCCTTCGATTCGGAGAACGTGGTGGGCATGGTAGCCGCGAAGGGCGCGGGGCCGGAGCAGTCGTTGCTGTACACGGCGCACTTCGATCACCTGGGCATGGACAAGAATGCGACGGGCGACAAGATCTACAACGGTGCGGCGGACAATGCGACGGGCTGTGCCATTTTGCTGGAGTTGGCCCGCGCCTACGCAGATGCAGCGAAGGCAGGGGCGCAGCCGCCGCATCGCGTGTATTTTGCCGCGGTGACTGCGGAGGAGCAGGGGCTGCTGGGTTCGGAGTATCTGGGGATGCATCCGCCGGTGCCGCAAAAGGACCTGACGCTCGATCTGAACTACGACATGCTGCTGCCGGTCGGCTTGCCGACTTCGACGGAGGTGTCGGGCGCGGAGCGGACAACTTTTTATCCGACGGTGGAGAGCACGGCGAAGGATTTCGATCTAACGATTCAGCCGGACCAGTCTCCGGGTGCGGGACACTACTACCGCTCGGACCACTTCTCGCTGGCACGCTATGGGATTCCGTCATTTTCGATTGGGCAGGGCACGCTCTTTGCTGGACACGATGCAGACTGGGGCGAGACGCAGATGAAGCAGTACACTGCACAGCGGTACCACCAGCCGAGCGATGAATACAAACCGGAGATGGACTTCCGGGGCGATGCGCGGATGGCGCAGTTCGGCTTCGATCTGGGCTGGGAGGCATCGGCCGCGAAGACGACGCAGGGATGGCAGGCGGGAGATGAGTTTGAGGCGGCGCGGAAGAAGAGCGTGGCTGGTCAGTAGGCTTGAGCGCCTGCACTGCCGAACGGCTTTGCGAGTTGCGGCCGGTGTGCTGCTCCTGTGCTTCCTGCCGTTGCCGGTTCCGTCTATCAGCGCGCAGCAGCAGCTTCCGTCTCCGCGGCTGCAGCGGCGAAAACAGGCGCTGGCGGAGGACGGCGTGTTTTTGCCGGGCCGCTCGAACCTTCCGCAGGAGGCGTCGGGCGCCTATGCATTGAGCCCGAATCCGGCCGAGGTGATCGAGATCATCCTGAATGGGGACGGTGATTCTGTCCGGCTGCAGGGGTATCTGACGCGCATGGGCGATGGCCAGTCCGATCAGGGTGCGCCGCTATCCTTCTTCTTTGCGCGGACCACGGTTGACCCCGCGCAGTTTACGTTCATCACGCGCCAGGTGCATGGCATCTGGTGGAGTTTTGCAGGGACGATCGAACGCGGAAATGTGCAATCGAGCGCACAGAAGGGCTACTACTTTCTGAACGGGACGCTGACGGAACACTTCGATACAGGACAGTCGGCGCCGCGACGGGTCAGTTTGCCTTTGCTCCCGGAAGGACAGTCGTCGCAGTAGCTCCGCTCTTCTCGGGGGGAGGCGCGGCTGGGGGCCTGTTCAGATACCACGGGATATTAATCACCAGCACCCGCTGGCTGCCCTTGACCAGGATCAGCAGCTTCAGCACCTGCGCCCGCTGGTTGTGCAGAAAGTTCTCCCACCACCTCTTAACGACCAGCTCCGGGACCATGACCGCGATCTGTCGGTGCGGATTCTCCGCTTCGACCTTGAGGATGTACTCGACCAGCGGCTGAACGATGTAGCGGTAGGGAGAGCGCAGGATGGTGAGCTTGGGTATGGGAAGCTTCGCGGCCTGGAGCGGTTCGACGACCATGTGCTGCCAGATGGGCGTGAGCTCATCTTCCTTGTCTTCGATGTCCTGATCGTCGCCGGTGTGGACGTGGACGGCGCGGATGTCGTCGGAGAGCATGAGGGCGAAGCGAAGGCCCTTCTCCGAGATGCGGCTCCACCGGTCCATGGGGATGAGGACGATGGGCCGCTCGATGTCTTCGAGACAGATGGGTCTGGGGTTGTCCACCTCGGCCGCGATACGGTCGTAATGCCGCTTGACGCGCCGCATGAGGAAGATGAGCAGCGGCACCATCACGGCGGTGATCCATGCACCCTCTGCGAACTTGGCCACGAGAACGACAAGGACGGTGATGCCGGTGGCAAAGGCGCCGACACCGTTGATGAGCATGTGCGTGCCCGCGCCTTTGCCGCCTACGCGCCGCCAGTGCATCACCATGCCGGCCTGCGAAAGGGTGAAGGCGAGAAAGGCGCCTATGGCATAGAGCGGGATGAGCCGGTCCGTAACGCCACGGAAGATGATGAGCAGGATTGCGGTAAAGGTGGCCAGGGCGTAGATGCCGTGCGAGTAGAGCAGCCGGCGGCCACGAATGATGAAGACACCGGGGAGGAATTTGTTGAGCGCGATGGCGCGAGTGAGACGAGGAAAATCGGCGAACGCGGTGTTCGCCGAAAGCGACAGGACCACGAGGATCGAGCCGATGGTGACGTAATAGAAGATGCCGCGGCCCATCACCGCTGCTGTGAGCTCCGAGAGCACGCTCTGATACTGCGGTGATCCGGGATCGACCGCACCCACATTGTAGAAGCGGCAGAGCAGAGCAATGCCGGCCAGCAGAACGATGAGCAGCGCGATGATGATGGTGAGGGTAGTTTTTGCGGTCTTGCATCGCGGCTCACGGAAGGCCGTGACGCCGTTGGAAACGGCTTCGACGCCGGTCATTGCCGTGCAGCCACTGGAGAAGACCTTGAGGAGGAGCCAGAGTGAGACGCCTGCGGTTGCCGCGGGAAGCTGAGGTGGCGCGACGACGGGATGCGGATGGCCGCCGCTGATGAGCGCCTTGACCAACCCGACGCATATGACGACCAGCAACGTGCCGACGAAAAGGTATGTGGGGAGAATGAAAGCGCCGCCGGTCTCGCGGACGCCGCGCATATTCACCAGAGTGAGCAGCAGCAGGATGCCGAGACAGATGATGAGCGTGTGCTTTTGAAGTGCGCCAGGGTCGATGGAGATCAGCGCGCCCACGCCCGCCGAGATGCCGACCGCGGCGGTGAGCACGTAGTCGATCATGAGGGCGGCTGCAGCGAGCAGACCCGGATAGGTGCCGAGGTTTTCCGATGCGACAGTGTAAGAGCCGCCGCCGTTGGGGTATGCATCGATCGTCTGACGGTAGGAGAAGAAGACGATGATCAGCAGGATGATGATCGCGGCCGAGATGGGCACGATGTAGTGGACGCCAAGCAGACCAAGTGGAATGAGGAGGGTGAGTGCAGCCTCAGGCCCGTATGCGGCGGAAGAAAGCGCGTCCAGCCCGAAGATGGGCAAGCCCGCTGCCGGACCGACATGCTCGGCGCGCTGCTCCGAGTTCGCGAGAGGACGCCCAAAGAGTACGTCGACAAGAGACATGCGGTAGGCCGGCTTTCCTCTCAGCGGATTGCGCGCGGGAGTCGTGTTTACAGGAAGTCCACTGTAGCAGAGCGATTGGTCAGAAAGTGGTTAAGGCGCGCGGCGGCTTCAGGGATGGTCCGGCTGCTGCGATGCGAGTTCGTTTCGCTGCAGGCAGCGCATGACGGCGACGACGCGCTGATAAATGTAGACCAGTTCGCTGTCCGGCAGGGGACCGCGATTGTGGGAGCGCACATTGTCGAAGATGACCTGCTCGCGGTTGGGTTCGTAGACCGGCAAGTCCGTGGCTTCTTTGAGCACGCCGATGGCGCGGGCAGCTTCGGCCCGCTGGTTCAGGAGCTCGACGATCTGTAGGTCGAGTGCATCGATTTTCGTACGCCAGTCACTGATATCCATTCGTGAGCCTTTGCCTGGTTGCTTCACCTTTCCGAGCGAGATTTGCAAACCCTGCGCTTCGGTCGGGGTGACATCCCATGGTTATCGCGGCGTGGCAGCGACAGGCCGCAGCCCCTCAATAAATTGTGCCACTGCCGCGGGTGCGTCTTTTGGTGCGGTCTTCTCGATGAGCCCGACGATGGCGCTGCCGATGACGGCGGCATCGGCGAACTCGCCGAGAGCGGCAACATGCGTGGCGTTCGAAACACCGAAGCCGAGCGCGATGGGCAGCGTCGTGTAGCGGCGCAGGCGCTCGACGAGCGAGCGTGCATCGGAGGCGAGCGTCTGCTGTGTTCCGGTGATGCCGACGCGTGAGATGGCGTAGACGAAGCCCTGGCTGACGGCGGCGATGCGGCGGAGACGGTCGTCCGTGCTGGTCGGCGCGGCGAGGAAGATGGGCGCAAGGCTGGCGGCGCGCATGGCGTCCAGGTAGCGGCCTTCGGCCTCTTCGATGGTGAGGTCGGTGGCGAGCACACCGTCGACGCCGGCGGCCTTTGCGTCGGTTGTAAAGCGTTCGAGCCCGTATCGCAGAATCGGGTTGAGGTAGGAAAAGATGATGAGGCCGGTTTGCGGACGCGCAGCACGGAGGTCACGGGCGAGTGCGAGAACATCAGCGAGCGTGGTGCCGTTTGCGACGGCGCGATGGCTGGCGCGTTCGATGACGGGGCCATCGGCAAGTGGATCGCTGAAGGGAACACCGAGTTCGAGGACGTCGGCGCCGGCGTCGATGGCGGCGAGCGCGATTGCGCGCGTGGTGGCGAGGTCGGGGTCGCCAACCGTGAGGTAGACGACGAGGCCGGGACGGTGGGCAAATCGGATCGGCATGTCTAGAGTCCCTGCCCAGTATTCGCGCCGCTGAGATGAAGTTCGCGCGCCAGGATGCCCATGTCTTTGTCGCCGCGGCCGGAGACGTTGACGACGAAGATGTCCTCGGGCAGCGATGTCGGCGCGAGGCGGATGGCTTCCGCGACGGCGTGCGCGCTTTCGAGTGCGGGCACGATGCCTTCGGTGCGGGAGAGCATCACGGTGGCGTCGAGCGCCTGCTGATCGGTGGCGGAGGTGTAGGTGGCGCGGCCGGAGTCGTGCATCGCGGCGTGTTCGGGGCCGACCGAGGCGTAGTCGAGTCCAGCGGAGACAGAATGGGTGAGCGAGACTTGACCGTGCTCGTCCTGCAACACGTAGGAGAAAGTGCCCTGCAGCACGCCGGGTGCGCCTCCGCTGAAGCGCGCCGCGTGCTCGCCGAGTGCGGTGGAGCGGCCGCCGGCTTCGACACCGATGAGCTTGACCTCGGGGTCGCGGACGAAGTCATAGAAAGCGCCGATGGCGTTTGAGCCGCCGCCGACGCACGCGATAATGGCGTTGGGCAGGCGGCCCTCCTTCTCGAGGATCTGTCGGCGGATCTCTTCGCCGGTGATGCGGTGGAAGTCGCGCACCATGGTGGGGTAGGGATGCGCGCCAAGCACGCTGCCGAGCAGGTAGTGGGTGGTGCGCACATTGGTGACCCAGTCACGCATGGCCTCGTTGATGGCATCCTTCAGCGTCTTTGAGCCGGAGCTGACGCCGCGCACCTCTGCGCCGAGCAGGCGCATGCGATAGACATTCAGCTCCTGTCGGCGCATGTCCTCTTCGCCCATGTAGACGACGCATTCCATGCCGAGCAGTGCGCAGACGGTGGCGGTGGCGACGCCGTGCTGGCCGGCACCCGTCTCCGCGATGATGCGGTGTTTGCCCATGCGCTGCGCGAGCAGGCCCTGACCGAGACAGTTGTTGATCTTGTGCGCGCCGGTGTGGAGCAGGTCTTCGCGCTTGAGGTAGATCTTCGCGCCGCCGAGGCGCTCGGTGAGGCGCTGCGCGAAGTAGAGCGGCGTGGGTCGGCCGGCGTAATCGCGCAGCAGTGTGTCGAGTTCAGCGCGGAAGATGGGGTCGGCTTTGGCCTGCTCATAGGCGGCTTCCAACTCCTCGAGCGCGGCCATCAGCGTTTCGGGCACGTAGCGGCCGCCGTAATCGCCAAAACGCCCGGGGCGGGTAGGGATCAGGGTTTCCATGCGATCTGCCTCAGCTTCTAGACTATCGCGTCGCCGTCACCGCCGCGAAGCGCGCATCCGGGGAGCTTCCAACTGGGCGAAGGTATCGCGCGCGTTGCGGATGAAGGCTGCGACACGTACCGGGTCCTTGCGGCCGGGTGCGGCTTCCACGCCGGTGGCAACGTCGACGCCCCACGGAGTGAGGGTTCGGATGGCCTCCCCGACGTTATCGGAGTTGAGGCCGCCGGCGGCGATAAGCCGCAGTTGCGGCGCGACCCTGCGGAACATATGCTGCGCGGCCTGCCAGTCATAGCGAGTGCCGGTGCCGCCATGACCGACGGGGCTTCGCGAGTCGATCAGCAGCGCGTCGATCGCGCCGTGGCGAGCAGCATCGCGTGCGATCGCCTCCATCTGCGGTTCCATATCGTCGCTGAAGGCCAGCACCGCGAGGATGCTGATGGGACACGACGCTGATGCAGCGGTGAAGTGGGCTCGCAGACGGCGCGGAAGATCGGGATCGCTGTTCGCGTGCAGCTGGACGCCGTTGAGGTCGGCATCGTGCACGGCGGTCACGATCTCGTCGAAGGTTGCATCCACGAAGACGCCGTAACGCTCCACGTTGCGGGGCAGATGCGGGGAGATGGCCCGCACCTGGTCCACCGTGACGCGGCGGGGACTGGGGGCAAAGATGAAACCGAGCGCACTGGCGCCACTATTCGCGGCATGCTGTGCATCGGCAAGGCTGGAGTTTCCACAAATCTTGATCCACATATATCAGGAGGGAACGGAGTTGCTGGTAGAGGCGTGCTTCTTCGCGGCGTCAATCCATGTTGCGAGAGCGCGGCCCGGGTCGGGCTGACGCATAAAGGTTTCGCCGATGAGAAAGGCATGATAGCCGGCGGCGTGAAGGCGGGCGTAGTCGGCAGGGTCGTTGATGCCGCTCTCGGCGACGAGCACCGCGTCCGCAGGCAGCTCAGCAGCGAGTTCGAGCGAGTTCTCCAGGCGCACCTCGAAGGTGTGCAGGTCGCGGTTGTTCACACCGTACATGCTGCATCCAAGGTGACGAATGCGCTGCGCCTCCTCGCGCGTGTGGACTTCGCAGAGCACATCGAGCGCGTAGTCGCGGGCGGTGCTCGAGAGATGTTCGAGCTCGGCATCGGAGAGCGCGGCGACGATGAGCAGGATGGCGTCTGCTCCGTGGCGCGCGGGCTTCGACGATCTGATAGTCGTCGACGATGAAGTCCTTGCGCAGACACGGGATGGTCGTCGCGCTGGAGGCGGCTCTGCAGATTTGCGAGGCTGCCCTGGAAGAACGGCTCGTCTGTGAGAACAGAGAGCGCCGCCGCGCCGCCACCCTGCATGGCCGGAGCGAGAGCGGCGGCGGAGAAATCGGGGCGGATGAGTCCCTTTGATGGCGAGGCCTTCTTCAACTCGGCGATGACTGCGGGGCCGTTGCTCGCACGATTACGGAGCGCGGCGGCGAAGCCACGCGGAGTGTGCCGGAGCGCTTGTTGCTCCAGCACGGCGCGGGGCGTACGTTCGATACGCTGCGCCAGATCTGCGCGGGTACGCGCGAGAATCTTGTCCAAAAATGGACTTCGGGATCGATCTGAAGTCCGATCAGATATTTCTTCGGGGATCGGGCCAGGCTGAGTCGACATCCTCAGGGGGTTCCTTTCCCCAAGTATAACGGGAAAACGATTGCGCATGATCAAGCGCGAGCTTCAGGCGGTGCGAGCCTTCGCCTTCCAGCCGCCGATGATCAAACCCATAAGCAGCATTCCCACCAGTGGATAGCCGGTATTGATGGCGAGTATGGGCAGGCCGCGGGCTTCGAAGGCGTATTCGGTGGCCCAAGTGGTGAAGACGAAGCCGAGCCACAGCGCCGCGGCGATGGTGGCGCCCCTCGTTGCGGTCTGCGGTCCGGTCGCCTGGATGATCCAAGAGAGCGCGATGGCGAGAATCGCCGTCATGACGAGAGCGACGACATAGCCCAGCCATGGAGGCGCGCCGGAGGCTTTCAACTCCTCCATGGTGCGGCCGATGCCGGCGAGCCACGGATTCATGAACATGGTGAACCATGCGGCGCCGAGGAAGAAGTAGACCAGCGTTGCGACGGCGATGGCCGCGGGATTGTGACGGACGGTTGGCATGGCAACCCTCGGGGTGCTGCGGTGTCGGGGAGTTGGGCGATTTTAATCCATTGACAACCAGGCACGCGACGGCGAATTACTAGGCAGTGTTGTTCGCGCTGTCGCCGCCGGTCACGTCGTAGGTGGCGCCGGAGACCATGCGTGCTGCATCCGAGGCGAGGAAGACGACGGCAGGAGCCACGTCCTCCGGCTCGATCCATGGGACGCCAAGCGGACTTTTTTTGCCGAGAGCGATACTCGCCTGCTCCTCATCTTCCTTGACCCTGCCGGTGGGCGTTTTGCCGCCGACTTCGAGTGCCTGCGCATACCGTTCTTCATGCCGGGTGAGCGGTGTGTCGATGAGGCCGGGGCAGAGCGCGTTCACGGTGATGCCGTATTGCCCGAGTTCGAGCGCGGCGGACTTCATCAAGCCGATGATGCCCCACTTCGACGCCGAGTAGGCAGCGCCGAGCTTGGTTCCGTGCTTGCCCTGCGTGGATGTTGTCAGGATGATGCGGCCGCCGCCGCGTTTCACGATCAACGGTGCGAAGGCGCGGAGGGCATTTGCCGTACCGGTGAGATTCACATCAATTTGAATATGCCAGTCGGGATCCTCCATCTCCAGAAGTGGGCGAAATGCCTGGATCCCGGCGTTGGCAAAGAGTATGTCGAGGCCGCCGAAGCCGTGCTGTACTTTCGATGCGATATCGCGCAACGCCGACAGGTCGCGCTGATCGGCCACGAAGGAGATCCAGCGCCCGCCCGCCGCCTCGATGAGTTTTCCTGTGTGGTCCAGGTCATCGCGCGACGATGGAGTGACGCCCGAGCGGGGATCGACGGTGGCGCAGATATCAACACCTGCGACGTGCGCGCCATGCTGCGCAAATGCGACTGCGACCGCGCGACCAATGCCACGGGCTGCACCGGTGACAACGGCTACCTTGCCCTGAAGAGTTGGGAATGTCTTTTCGCTGGCTGCCACGGGAATGCACCTCCGTCGTCACACGATCCCAAGGATACTGCTGGACTCAGTGCTCCGCGAAGGGCTGCTCGCTTCGTTATTGACGTGATCGACGTGCTCGGCGAGAAAACGATTTTTACAAGGGACACCTGCTGCATTAGACTCTCGGACGCGAAGAGTTTCATCGAGTTGCCGCGCGGGGAATAACGCGGATAGGAGGACGAGATGCAAGACGAAGCGACGTCGCTGCAAGAACTCACAGCCAAGCCTCGCGGCAGGTGGATGCGATACGCCGCGCTGAGCTCCGCACTGCTCCTTTGCGGAACAAGGTGGGAAGCGTGTGCATTTGCGCAAGGCCCGACTCCTCCCGAAGCTCAGGAGGTTGGAGGGCAAAAGAAAGTGGCGGCCCCTTCGGAGGTGCTGTACGGCGCGGCGTACTACCACGAGTATGAGCCCTACGAGCGGCTGGACCAGGACATCGCGATGATGAAGAAGGCCGGCCTCAATGTGGTGCGCATGGGCGAGTCGACGTGGAGCCTGTGGGAGCCGGAGGACGGCACTTTTGAATATGCGTGGATGGATCGCGTGGTGGATGCGATGGGCAAGGCCGGGATCAAGGTCATCATGGGCACGCCGACCTACTCGATTCCTACGTGGATGTATCGCGAGCATCCGGAGATACTGGTGCGGCCGCTGGGCGGAGCGAAGACGTTCTACGGCATGCGGCAGAACATGGATACGGATAACGCCGACTATCGCCGCTATGCAAAGCGTCTGATTACGAATCTGGTCGAGCACTACAAGAACAATCCTTATGTGATTGGCTGGCAGATCGACAACGAAACAGCGTCTTACGGGGCGTCGAATGACGATGTGTTTGCCGGCTTCGTGAAGCACCTGAAGGAGAAGTTCGGGACCACCGACAATTTGAACAAACGATGGTTCCTGAACTACTGGGGCGAGGACGTGAACGGCTGGGAGAACATGCCGACTCGCGACAGCGCGCAGAGCACGGGCTACAAGCTGGAGTGGTCGCGCTGGGAACAGATGCGAGTCACGGATTTTCTGGCGTGGCAGGCCGAGCTTGTGCGGGAACATCGCGGGCCGCGACAGTTTGTGACGACGGACTACGGCGGCATGATGAAGAAGGATGTGAATGAGTACGACGTGAGCCGCTCGCTCGATGTGGTGGCGGACAACATCTACCACGGGACGCAGGACAAGATGGACGGCTGGACGCAGACAGTGCAAGGCGACTATAGCCGCTCCCTGCAGCACGCCAACTATCTGATAACGGAGACGAACGCGCAGACCACGGATTGGACGTCGGCCTTCCAGTATCCGCCATACGACGGGCAGCTCCGGCTGGATGTGTACACGCATCTTTCGAATGGCGCGAACATGATCGAGTATTGGCACTGGGCGTCGATTCCTTCCGGGCAGGAGACGTATTGGAAAGGCGTGCTGTCGCATGACTTCGAACCAAATCGCGCATACGCTGAAGTGTCGCGCACGGGCAATGAGCTGAAGCGTATTGGACCCGATCTGGCGGATTTGAAGATTACGAACCAGGTGGCGATTCTGTGGAGCGTCGATTCGCTGAATGCGATTTCGTTCATGCCGTTCACGAGCGGCGGCCCGCAGTGGTCCTTTGCGCCGCCGACGGCGGACTATGCGTCGCTGGTGAACCAGTTGCATCATTCGCTCTATCGACTGAATGTGGGAACAGACTTTGTCTTTCCCCAAGACCCGGATTTCTCGCGCTACAAGCTGCTGATCGTTCCGTCGCTCTATATCGCGGATGATGCGCTGCTCGAGAAGATTGCCACATATCGTCAAAGGCGGCGGGCACGTGTTGATGACCTTCAAGAGCGGGTTTGCCAATGAGGATTCGGCGGTGCGCTGGGTGCGCGCGCCAGGGCCACTGCGCGAGGCGGCGGGGTTCAGCTACCAGGAGTTTTCGAACCTGGAGCATCCGCTGGAGTTGAAGGGCGATCCGTTTGGCGCGGGTGCGGAAAACAAGGTGAGCTACTGGGCGGAGTTTCTTATGCCGGAGCACGCGAAGGCGCTGGCCTCGTATGACCATCCCTTCTTCGGCAAGTGGCCGGCGATTACGCGCAACGCGTATGGCGCGGGCACGCTGACCTACGAGGGCACGTATCTCTCGGATGAGCTGCAACGGCGTGTGGTTCAGGATGCGCTGAAAGATTCGGGCGTGACGGAGCCGGATCCGGACCTGCCGGCAGCGGTACATGCGAAGCATGGGGTGAATCAAGCCGGCAAGCGAGTGAACTACTACCTGAACTACTCCAGCGATCCGCAGCAGTTTCCCTACACGGCGGGAAGCGGTGTGGATTTGCCGACAGGACATCGGGTTAGTCACGGCGACAAGGTGACGGTCCAGCCGTGGGATGTTGTGATTGTCGAAGAGGAGTGACCCGTAGGAATTTGCCCGCAAGAAATGGAGTGCGTGCCCGTGGGAGCGTCGTTAGATTGGAATCATGAGGACGGAAGTGGTGCATAAAACGACTGCGGAGAGATTGAGCAACGTCGCTTGGGAGCGGGTGGAGAGCGATCTCGATGAATATGGCGGCGCGCTCCTGGAACGCCTGCTGTCTTCAGAGGAATGCGAGGCGGTTGCGGGGATGTATCCGGACGACGCAGTCTTTCGCAGCCGCGTTGTGATGGCACGGCACGGCTTTGGACGCGGGGAATACAAGTATTTCCGGTATCCGTTGCCGACAATTGTGGAGGATATGAGGACGCATCTCTATCCGCGGCTGGCACCGATTGCCAATCGCTGGAACGAGGCGCTGCGCATCGACGTGCGCTATCCCGCGACGCACGCGGAGTTCCTCGAGCGCTGTCACGATGCGGGGCAGCGCCGTCCGACGCCGCTGCTGCTGGAGTATGGGAAGGTGACTACAACTGCCTGCACCAGGATCTGTACGGAGAGCATGTGTTTCCGATCCAGGTGGCGATCCTGCTCTCGGAGCCGGGACGCGATTTTGCCGGCGGGGATTTTGTACTGACGGAGCAGCGTCCACGCATGCAGTCGCGCGCGGAGGTGGTGCCGCTGCGGCAGGGTGACGCGGTGGCGTTTGCCGTGCATCATCGGCCGGTGCAGGGAACGCGCGGTACATACCGCGTGAATCTGCGGCATGGCGTGAGCCGTATTCGTCACGGACATCGGCACACGCTGGGCATCATCTTCCACGATGCTGAGTAGCCGGACCCTCACTTACTGGGGTTTGCTTTGAGCGGCGCCGTGCCTGTGATTTCTCGCCGATTGGCGAGTGTATTGTCGGCGATCACGACGACCACCCACGGCGTATCAGGCGAGAGGACGTGCGCGTGCCATGTGACGTTGCTTTCCTTTTCGGAAGTACGTGACGCCGACTGCTGGAGCGCTTCTTTCGTTTCGAGATTGTCTGCGCGGATGGAAAAGGTGTGCTGGGCGGTGCCACGGGCGGTGACACGCAGAACGATGCCGCCTGAAGCTTCTATTTCTGTGCTCACTGTGTAATCGACAGCTTTATCGCGGCGCAAGTCGATGTCATAAGTACCGCCCGGAGAGTGCGATAAGCGTTGTGCGCGTGCTGGCTTGCCGCACAGTGTACTCGCCTTGCGGCAAAAGAATGCGAAATGTGCCATCCTTGGGCGCCGCGGACTTTGTGAAGCCAGTATGCGCGTCGCGAAACTCGATAGGTTGATGGCTGTCCTTCTCCGCGATGCCGCGGACCACGGCCGGACCGTTCAGATCTCGCATCAGCCAGATCCATTCGCCCACAGGCTGACTCCAGACCTCCTTGTAGGTCCAGCAAATCTGTGTCGGCCAGTAAGGTGCATCGCTATCGCCTTTAGTCTGGACTCCTACGGGAAGGGCGCCCACCATCTGGCCAGAGCGAACACTGTAGAGCGGCGTCCAGTCGTATCCTTCGCCGTACATGATGCTGGCCGAGAAGGGATTTCTGCCCATCAGCCACTGCGCCTGCTTCTGCGCGAGGTCATCTGCGCCGAGATCGCCACGGATGTGCGCGGCGGTAGAAAGGGCCTTCGCTTCTGAAAGCAGCACGCTGGAGTTGCCGCGAAAATTGAACCAGACGGGAAATCTGCGGAGATAGTAGTCGCCCCCGAGCGGTACACCGTTATGTACCTGCGCGAGATAAGAGTCGCGGTCGGCCGCGCGAAGCGGGCGCCATTTCTCGCCCTGGGGAATCAGACGTACTTCGCTCTCTCGATAGATAGCAGCGGGGAGAACATCGTACGGAGCGTCGAGGCTGGCGGCTGCCTGCTGATAGTACTTCGAATGCAGCACGATTGCGGCATACCACTTGATCCATTCATTATTGTCGGGAAACGCCTCGCATAGGTGGGCGAGAGCGACGATGGGCTGCTCTTCCTCTCCGATATGAAATCGATGAAAGAGGTTTTCGCGCTTCGGGCCGGAGTAGAAGTACCCGGTCAGGGGAACGGTCCAAGGTTGCAACGTGCGCTCCTGCGACTGCAGGATGAGATTGCCGAGCGCGATGGCTTCATCTGCATATTGCTTGTCGCCGGTGGCGCGAAATAGATCTACGGACGCGATGGCTCCAAAGGAGATGAGCTCTAACTCGTCCTTCGCTCCGTAGACTTCAGGAATGGGTGCTGCATTCTTCATGCCAGCGACTGCATATTTCCAATCCTCTTTCGCTGTTGCCAGGCTGCGATTTGCCAGATCCGGATAAGTGTCCTTCAACACGCGTGCGGCGAGTGCTTCATCCGCGGCGACCCGAAAGTTCCACTCGGGATCGTTGACCGCCTGGCCGAACCGATCGTCCGCGTCGCCCATGATTCCGTTGGTCCAGTAGCTGATCAACTGGCCGGTGCTGCGGTATCCGTCTCCGAAGCTGGTTTTAAGAATCCAGGCCAGTCCCCATTTCGCTTCTTCGATAAGCCTGTCGCGAAGCAGAGGATTTTCCTGCTGCTGCTGGAGGCGTTCGGCGTAGGAGAGCAGCGCGTAGGTCATTCCAGTGATATTTCCAGTAGCGGTCAGGTCTCCTGCATCGTGATAGCCGCCGTTGATAACGATGCGTTTGTCGCCGTGGACGGTGTAGTCATCCTGATGGCATATGCCGTGAATGCCAGGAATTACGGTTCCGCAGCGCTCGCTGTACATGAAGTTGATGGCCTTCCAGACGCTGCTGTCCCACGCGTTGTCGTCGACGACGAAAGGCCGAGTAAGCTCTGTGCCAGCTCGGATCTGGTAGGTCCCCGGCTTCTGTAACTCGGAGAAGTCCAATAGCTGGTAAGTGCCCAGGCTGTTGTGCTTCTCTTCCACCGGCTTCGTGAGAACCGCCTTGCCGGTGTTCTTGTCGACGATGGAAAAGTCGCGCGCCTTGAGGTCGCTGGCGATGGCGGATTTGGAGGAGCCAACGGTGTATCCGCTGTGACTGAAGGCAATCTTGCCGGCAGCGACATCCCAGCCCTCCACATGATCGGGAACGACAGTCTGCAACTCCAGTTGATCGATATACAGAACGGTGTGATCGCCGGGATCAGGAAACATCTTTGGCAGGCTGTAAGCAAAATCGAGCGCCGTGACTTTGTCCCGGTCGAGCGGTGCGATCTCCCAGACTATGTGCGTCCATGCGTGATTGTTCAGGAGCAGCGATTCGTCCCGGCCCTCGTTGTACTGATCCGGCAGCAGGTGGCCGCCCTCATTGTGGAGCGTGAGAGACGCAGCCAGCGCAGGAGCGCCCGCGACATCTGCGTATACCCATAGAGAGATGCGGTTGTATTTCCTCCAGTCTTCGCCGGGGAATTTACGAGTCGCAATCAAGTCTTCCCACTCTCCGCTACCGTCGACGCGAGCAGTGTTGAAAGTGGACTGGATCTTCAGTGAATGCTGCCCCTCCTTCCTATAGTCGGCAGAAAGGGTCATATCTCCTTCGCCCTTGAAGGACCAGCTCGCGAGGTCCTCCATGCCGTCCAGCAGGCGGGAGTCGATCACCTTCTTATTCAGCCAGCGATACTCGGCTCCGTCTCCAAGGTTGGCCTGCAGGGGCTTTCTCGGCTGGTCCTGCTGCGCCAGAAGGGGTGAAACTACAGAGGCCAAGAGCATGATGACGGCCAGTGGTTTGCATAGAGAGGTTTTGCATTGATCAAAGCCGCCTTGAAGGAACTCCAGAATCATTTGTTCTCCCGTTTTCATCGCAGGTTCATATAGTAAGGCTCCGCCAGTTTTGTCCTTACAGATGAGACCGGCGACCGTCCATGCAGATTCTTTGGAAAGTCGAGATTGTTCACCGCTCATTCACACAAACACAACGGAAGCTTGGAAAGATGTTCGGGTGGCATTCGTATTCAGCATGACCGTCCACGTAGCGGTAGCGCCGTTTCGCGTGGTCTCTTACTCCTCCTCATGCTCTTAGTTGGGATTTTGTCTCTCGCTATCTCGCAAGCGGCTCCTCCATCCGCTCCAGCGGTTCAGGATGCATGCCCTCGTCCGCAGCCAGGCAGCACGGTGGAGGAGCCGGCCGATGTGCGCAGCAGGAACGGCGTGCTAGAGGTGACCCTGACCGCCAGGAACTCGCGGCAGACCGATGGCACAACTCGCTATTGCTTCACCGACGCGGAAGGCCGGGAGTCGCCGAACCTTCGAGTGAGCTCCTGGCGATGAAGTGATCATCCATTTGCAGAATGCGCTCACGGATGAGCGGCCAGCGAACCACGCGGCCCTGCACATGCATCATCACGGTGTGGCCGGCGATGCCAATGAACCCTGTACCAGCGGAATCATGAGTCCGGTATCGACCAATCTGCACTTTCATGGCTTGACGATTCCGCCGACCTGCCATGAAGACGATGTCATGAAGACGTCTGTGCAGCCGGGTGATGCACCCTTCGAATATCGCTTCCGCATTCCGCAGGATGAGCAGCCGGGGCTGTATTGGTATCACCCGCATATACACGGTTTCAGCAAAGATCAGGTGCTTGGCGGCGCTTCAGGTGCACTGATTGTGGAAGGCATCGAGCGAGCCAAGAAGGAAGTGGCAGGACTGCCCGAGCGGGTATTCGTCATTCGCGATCAGGACCTGATGCATCCGCAAGCGCAGCCTGCTGCGTCTGAACCCGTCGTACCAAAATTCATGATTGATCGCGACGGCGATGCCGCCAACAATGGCACCGGCTTCGGCAAGCCGGCGAAGGACCTCTCGATCAATTATGTTCCCGTTCCCTATCCGGACTATCCGCCCGGGGTGATTCAGATGCGCCCGGGAGAGCGGCAACTGTGGCGCGTGTCTGAATGCTTCCGCGATCACGTATCTCAATCTGGAGGTCCTGTTTCAGCGATCGCCGCAACGGCTCGGCCTGGTAGCGATGGATGGTGTGCCCATCGATCAGAATGGTGCGGGCGAGCCCGTCAATTGGCAAACGCATCTCGGCGTTCCACCGGGCGCGCGCGTGGAGTTTATCGTCCAAGGGCCTCCGGCTGGCGAGACGGGCCTGTTGGTGACGCGGACTGTGGACACCGGTCCCGGCGGAGAGAATGATCCCAACCGCGCGCTGGCCGAGATCGTCGCATCTTCGAGCGCGCCAGAAGCCTCGATCGACGTTGCAACAGGCGCCGGCGCCACTGCCCTCATCCGGTGAGAGATGGCTTGGTGACGTACAGCCTGTGCGCGTGCGGCACCTGTACTTCTCCGAAAAGCTGGCCGATCCAAATGACCCTACGAGCGCTGTCGAGTTCTACCTGACGGTGGATGGGCAGACGCCAAAGATGTTTGACATGAACTCGGATATTCCGAATATCGTCGCGGAGCAGGGAACGGTTGAGGACTGGATCATCGAAAACCGTTCCAGCGAACTCCACGCGTTCCATATACACCAGCTGCATTTTCTGCTGCTCCAGTACATGGGACAGAATGTTCGGGAGAATTTCGTTCGCGATACCGTCAATGTGCCGTACTTCAACGGACGAACGCTGACGTATCCGAGCGTGCGCCTGCGAATGGATTTCCGCGATCCGAATACGATCGGCATGTTTCCTTATCACTGTCATCTGCTGGAGCACGAGGACAAGGGGATGATGGGATCGATCCGTGTCATTCCGCCGAACTCAAGGGCAGCTCCAACATCGGAAGCAGCAGCCTCTGACGCAGCCGTATAAAAACTGCGCCTCAAGGGAAATCCATGCAGAGATAACTTCCACTTTATTGCGCACTCAAGCTATTGAAGTTGATTCATCCGGTTCTAATTCACCGATAGTTCAACGGACAAAAATGTGCCTGAAATAGCTACCAACTTATGCTCCTCACGGCGAGGCCGCGTGCCTTGACCAGGAGGCAGTATGAACGCAAAGCAGTTGGCAGCTACAGCTACGCGGATCATCCACACCGGATTGATCTCCGCAGCTGTCTTCCAGTTGGCGATCGGGAGCGCCTTTGCGGCCCCATTATCGAACAACCAGCCATCGCGTGATGACGACACGGCTTCACCTATCAAACATGTGATCGTGATCGTCGGCGAAAACCGCAGTTTCGATCACGTTTTCGCAACCTATGTTCCGAAGAAGGGTGAGAAAGTCTGGAACCTTCTCTCGGAAGGAATTGTGAATAAAGACGGCACACCTGGCCCGAATTTCTCCAAGGCCGAGCAGAACGCAGCAAAAGATCAAGCACCGGACGCATTCCTGCTGAGTCCCGATAAGGACAATTTTCAGGGTACCGTTCTCCCCGCTCCGCTGGCTGGCGGCCCAACAGACTCCTTCGTTAAGAACGACAGCCTTAGCCTGGCGAAACAATCCGAGAATGGTCTTCCAGCAGACTATTACGGCTTTCTCGTCACCGGTGGCACAGGTCTGACGTCGGCGACACCGGATGCGCGTATCAAGAATGTGAGCGCTCTTCCTCCCGGGCCATTCCAGCTGACCAACGGGGATACGTTTACCTATAACTCCTACGCAGCGAGCCCGGTACATCGCTTCTATCAGATGTGGCAACAATTAGACTGCAACGCCGACAATGCAACAGAGAACAATCCTTCCGGCTGCGGTGCACACCTTTTTCCCTGGGTCGAAACGACTGTAGGCGCAGGAACAAACGGCCTTAAACAACCGGCAAACTTCAGCACTGAATACTCTCCGAGTGCAAAGACTACCGGCGAAGGCTCCACTGCGATGGGGTTTTATAACGTCCAGAACGGCGACGCTCCTTACTTCAAGAAGCTCGCCGATCAATACTCGATGAGCGACAACTTCCATCAGTCCGTCAACGGTGGCACCGGTGCCAACCACATCATGCTCGGGCACGGCGACATGATCTGGTTCAGTGACGGCAAAGGCAACCCGGCAGTTCCTCCGCACAACGTGCAGGTAGCGAAGGGAACGGCAAACGCGGGCGTAGTGGATGAAATCGAAAACCCCAATCCTGCTCCCAAAACAAACAATTGGTATACGGAAGATGGTTACGGCGGCGGCTCCTTTGGCTCACCATCCTTCGGCGGCGGCTCTTATTCGGAGTGCTCGGATACCACCCAGCCCGGTGTCGGACCGATCGTGAAGTATCTGAAATCGCTGGAACCGAAGATTCCGGCGCGCTGCCAGGCCGGCCATTACTACCTGCTGAACAACTACAACCCGGGCTACTTCGGCAATGGCAACAATGCCTACACCGACAAAAACAAGAACAACACGGTCTTCACGATTCCGCCGTCTACGGTTCGCAGCATCGGCGACGTAATGATCAAGAGGAATATCTCGTGGAAATATTACGGAGATCAGTGGAATAACTATGTCAACGACCCATACCAGTTGAATTTCAGTGCGATTGGAAAAAATACTGACGAGTACTGCACGATCTGCAACCCATTCCAGTACGACACGTCAATCATGGCCAATGCGGCGGTTCGCAAGGCGCATATCCAGGACACCACGAATCTTTACGACGACATTAAAGCCGGGACATTGCCGGCGGTGTCTATCGTGAAGCCGAGCGGTCTGGTGGACGGCCATCCTGCATCCTCCAAACTGGACCTCTTTGAAGGCTTCACGAAAAAGATCGTGGATGCGGTGAAGAACAATCCTACCCTGTGGAAGGACACGGCCATCTTCATCACCTTCGATGAAGGCGGCGGCTACTATGACTCCGGGTACGTGCAGCCGCTGGACTTCTTCGGCGACGGCACGCGCATTCCTCTGATCGTGGTTTCGCCGTACACGCACGGGAGGCCACATCTCGCATGATTATTCGGATCACGTCTCGATCCTGAAGTTCATCGAGAGGAACTGGGGTCTGGAGACGGTCACTAAGCGCAGCCGCGACAACTTCCCCAACCCCATCACCACGGTCGGGCAACCCATACGTGCCGGTGAACAGTCCTGCCATCGACGATTTGTTCAGTCTGTTCAATTTCGACAACAACTAGCGAGTAGCCTTACGCGCATGGCCAACGGCATCTCCCCCGCCGTTGGCCATGCGTTTTTTGCCGGCTAGAGCGTCCGCTTGAAGAGAGGTGTTGCGATCAGCAGCGTTGCCGCTCCGAACGCAAACAGGAAGAGCAGGTCCATGCGGATGGCGACGAAGCCGCCATCTTTGAGCAGGATGGACTTGAATCCGTGGACAGCGTAGGTAAAGGGATCGACGAGGGCGATGGCGCGCAGCCACTTCGGAAATCCCGAGACAGGAGAGATGGCGCCGCTGGGGAAGAACAGCAGCGTGTTGAGAACGCCGAACATGGCGCGCGGCACCAGCGGATCTTCGACCCGCACCATCATCAGGAACATCATGCCGTTGAAGGCAATGGAGGTGGCGATGATGAGCAGCAGGAGGAGCAGGGCCGTCAGCGGGTTGAAAGATGACACCCATGCCGGCGAACAGCGAGCCGATCACCGTGAGGCAGATGCCGGAAAGCACAGCCTTGATGGTGCCGGCAGAGATTCAGTCCGAGCACCAGCTCCAGCCGGGTGATGGGAGTTACCAGATAGCCCTCGTGCACGCCGCTCGCTTTGTCGTCGATATACAGCATGCCTCCGCCGATCATGACCGCCACATACATGGCGAGCGCGACGGAGCCGGCGAGCAGATACTTCATGTACTCGACGTAGGGATAGAGCTCGACGATCTTCAGCGCGATCTGCTGCACCACTTTCGGCTGGATGACCGGAGCATTCAAGGCGTCGACCAGGGATTGCATCTCTGCTTCGAGACTGGCGCTCATGGTCTGGTCGCTGTTATCGACCACCAGGCCAATGGCCGGAGAATCGCCCGCCAGCACGCGGCGCGAATATTGCGCCGGGATGATGACTGCTCCGTCGATTTTGCCGGTGCGCACATCTTCGCGCGCCTTCTGCTCATCGTCGTAGGCGACGGTGGTGAAGGTGCGGATATTCACGGCGATGGAGTTGAAGGCCTCTTCGAATCTTGAGCGCCTGAGAGCCGCGATCGTAATCGACGACGCCCATCCGCGCGCCGCGTATCTTGCCGCCGAAGGCATTGCCCAGGATGACCAGCTGGACCAGCGGAAGCGTCATCGACACCATCATCAGCGCCGGCGAGCGAAAGAACTTCCGCATCTCCCGTTCGACGATCGCCATCATTCGGTGTCATGGTTGCATCCCCGGGCGCGGCGGCATCATAAAGCCCAGCGCCTTGACTTGTTCGTCGCGAAGCTGGCGTCCCGTGTAATGAACGAAGACGTCGTCGAGCGTGGTGTTCTGCACGTTCAACGACTTGATGGTTTCGCCGCTGCTTGTTCACCATCTCCACCAGTTGCGTGGTGGTCAGCGAGCCGTTGGAGGTGAGCAGCCGGTACATGCCGGCGCTTTGCGATTCCACCGCGGTCACACCGGCCAGCTGCTTCAGCCGCTCGGGCCACTCCGGCGATTCGTGGGTGAAATGCACTTCGACCACATTGGTTCCCGGGAACGCTGGCCTTGAGCGCCATGGGAGTGTCGAGCGCGACCAGCTTTGCCGTGGTCGACGATGGCGATGCGATCGCACAGGCGATCGGCTTCATCCATGTAGTGGGTGGTGATCAGCATGGTGAGATGGCGAGTATTTTTGAGGTGGTTCAGCATCTCCCACACGGCAACGCGCGAGACCGGATCGAGGCCGGTAGTGGGCTCGTCGAGAAAGAAGATGCGCGGATTGTGAACCAGGCCGCGGGCGATCTCGAGCCGACGCCGCATGCCGCCGGAGAGAGTTTTGGTTTGTGCGCCGCGCCATTTCAGCAGGTCCACCGCCTTCAGCAGATCGTCGATATTGCGCTCACGCTCCGCCTTTGGAACCTCGTAGAGCTTGGCGTAGATGGAGAGATTCTCTTCGACCGTGAGATCGATGTCGCTGGTGAGCGCCTGGGGAATGACGCCGATGGTGCGACGGACTGCATCGGGTTCGCGCGCAGACATCGTGGCCGGCGATGATGGCGCGTGCCGCTGGTGGACTGGGATCAGCGTCGTCATCATGCGGATGAGAGTGCTCTTGCCGGCGCCATTCGGTCCGAGCAGCCCGAAGATCTCTCCTTCAGCGACCTCGAAGGTGATGCCTGCGACGGCTTCAAAATCTCCGTAGCGCTTCACGATGTTCTCGACGGAGATCGCCGCGTCGCGGCTCGGCGTGGCATTCATCGCGTCACCAGCTTGTCCTTCGGGATATAGACCTCGGCGAGCATGCCGGGCACATATCGCATGCCTGGGTTGTCGATCAGCAGCTTCAGGCGAATGGTTTCGATGTCGCGCTTGCGCCGGCTCACGTCGCGCTGGGTGGCGAAGTCCGCTTCGGCGGATTTCGCGATGACTTTGCCCTCGAGCGGTGCGCCGCTCGGCATCACGACGCGCAGGCTGTCGCCCAGTTGCACGGCGTCGGCCTGTGTCTCCGGCAGTGGCGCGTAGATCCAGGTCTGGGTCAGGTCGGTGATGGTGACGATGGGTGTTCCCGCGGCCACCACCTCGCCCTGCCGTGCCGCTCTCACGTTCACCTTGCCGGAGATCGGCGCGGCAACCTGGGCGTATCCCAGCTGAACCTGCGCCTGGTTCAGCAGCGCCTGCGCATTTTTCATCTCGCTGTGGGTTGCGGCCACCGCTTTCGTCTGCGCCTGCGGCCTGGGCGGTGTTGGCCTGTGCCACTTTCAGGGCTGCTGCCGCGGCTGCAACATTGTGCCTGGCCGTATCGACCGCGGCCTTCGCCGCATCCAGAGAGGTGACCGCTTCATCGCGCGATTGATCGCTACGACTCCCTGCGCCGCCAGCGCGACGGTGCGCGAGGTATCGGCCTTCTGGTGTTCCAACTGCGCCTGGGCCTGCACCAGGGAGGCTTGCGCCGCGTGCATCTGCGCCTCGGCGTTGCTCACCTGGCTCGCCGTGCTGCCGCCGAGTCTGGCGTTCGGTGTCCTTGGCCTGCTGCAGCAGGAAGTGCTGGCTGGCCGCGGTTGCCTCAGCTGCGTTGCGGGCTGCCGCAAGGTCATCGCTCTGGATGGTCGCGATCAACTGGCCGGCCTGCACGCTATCCCCTTCGTCGACTTTGAGGGTCTGAATCCGCCCGGGGATGCGGGAGCTGACGATCACTTCATTGGCATCCACCGTGCCGATAAGCTGCAGATCGTCGGAGCGTTTGGTGGAGAAGAAATACCAGCAGAGCGAGATGATGAACAGCAATCCGAGAATGACGAAGATCCGGTTGCGCGCATTCATAGGGCGTTTCTCCGGGCGTGAGGTCGTGCTGTCGAGGCCAGTGCATCGCTGGGCTGCGGCATGGGCATATCGGCGAGAACGCGATTTGCCAGCGTTGCGCCGTGAGCGCGGTCCGTGAAAAGAGCCATGCCGAGGAATTGCACCGCGGCCGTGCGGCGCAAATGGAGAGCGTGGGTATCGAAGGGCTTGAAGGGGAGCGCCAGCTGCATCATGGGGGCGCTCAGGAAATAGAAGACATTCGCGCCGAAGATTGAATAGATGACCTGTAGCGGATCCATCGGGCAAAGCTCGCCGCTTGCGATGCCCTCGATTACGGCCTGCTGCAGCTTTTCGATGAGCGGCTTGAATACCGTTCGGAAGAAGAGAGGCAGGGCCTCGCCATCGCCTTGCTTGAGCCGGACCATCTCCTGCTGCATCAGGCTTTGAAACTCGCGCTGCGTCAGAATGCGGTCGAAATGGTTCAGCGCCGATCGCAACAGGCGCTCGCCCGCGCTGAAGGATGGATCGAGGGCAGCCAGCGCATTCTTTACGACGTCCGCAGAGGCCTCTTCGACAGCCGCTGCGTACATGCCCTACTTTGTCCTTGAAGTAGTAGTAAAGCAGCGCCTTGTTGACCTTTGCCGACTTCGCGATGGCGTCGGTGCGGGCACCGGAGAGGCCGTGAGTGCTGAATTCGCGAATGGCTGCGCGGAGGATCCGTCGCCGGGTCTGATCGGCGCGTTCCTGCTGCTTTCGGGATGGCGGATTTGGATACATTTGACTAACTGGATAGTTAATTATATCAAAGCTGCCCCCCATCGCCCTGAGCATAGGCATCTTCCTTCCGTCCCTAAGTGGTTGATTCAGCACATCCGGTCGCCCGTCCCTGGGCGACAATGGGCCTCTTGGTGAAGTGCCTCTTCGGGCTGAAGGGTGCGCCGACAGTGCCCCAAAGTCCTGACCGCTCCCTGCTCGTCCTCACTGCTTGGAGCCTGTAGGGGAAAGCCGTGGCGCGGTGGGCGCCCGTCCCCAAAAGGGGTCTCACTCCCGCATCCGCCTCGGATAGACCGCACCCTTGATATATCTCGCTCCATGGGCCGTACCAGGGCTCGTAAGTGGTCGGGAGTTATGTAACAGCTTGAGTAGCAATAAGAGCGAACGAGATAACGGGTCGTCCAGCGTCGACGCGCTCCGAGAGCAATACAACGAATGGGTCACGCAATACCACTAACGGGTTACATGGCCCAGGGCCCCTATTTGCGGCTTGAAACGCGGTCAGCGCGTAATTACACCGCGCGTTTGTAGTGGGTTATTGCGTGGTCCGTGAACAAACTTCACATATCTATCAACGGTGGTGACGACATGTCGTTTTCTTGTAATTACCCGCGAGAAATCGCTTTTCTCGGGCCTAGAACTGTGTATTATCCCTTCAGAAGTTACCCACGTGTTCTGCCACGAAAGTTGAGCTCGGGGACATAAGTAGAAGTAGAGCTGGATTTCGCATTGCTGTGGGCCACCCGCAAAATGCTCCGCATCGATCTTCTGACTTGCACTGGATTTGGTTCACGCCGGTGAAGGTAGTACCGCTGAAGTAAGTGCTGCCGATGCTGTTGAGCTTTGCCGGGCGCGCAACGCCCTCGAAAAATCAGGTAAGCCAGCAACCCTGGTTTGCTAGTCGACTCTCCGCTCGGCAGGTACAGCGGACAGAGCCATGTGCAACTGCAGTACATATCCGGTCGAACTGCCCGTAAGCGAAGGCAGATTTATAGAGACCTTGAGTTATTTGATGTTTTCTTTCAAAGAATCACTGATCCACGCAGCGGCCGTTGTCAGCAGGTCAGAATCTGGCGCGACAGCTATCTTACTTACGGCCGAAGGGGCGAATGGCTTCGCAACCCGTCTGACGCGGCGCACAATGCGCGGGTTTACATGCCACACGCTGTCGCCTCCGTAATCAGATTCAGCCTATGAGGACTTTGACTTGACCGGGATACTTCCGGCCGATAGGGAAAAGCTCCGCAGAGGTGAAAAATAACGTTCTTTTTGTAGTATGCAGCTCCAAGAGTCTTTTGGGCTAACGCCGGACTGCGCCCGGTAAACGCAAGGCCGCCATGCTCGTCTGTGCTGATGCGGCAGGATGAGAAGCCTTGAGTTATCGAGTTCAGTAAGAAAGCTTGCATAACAGATTTGATGCATCTCTAACCCCCCTCAGGAGAATGAAGTTGTTGATCAATGGATATTTTTCAAATTTGGGCCAGACGCCAAAGCGGTTGGCTTTCGTCGCTCTGGCATTCTTTTCTGGACTAATGCTTGCCAAGCCGGCTCTTGCAGCGAACGTCACCGTCGCCAGTCCGATCAATGGCTCGAGTGTTGCCTCACCCCTATGGGTACGGGCTCACAACGTTGGATGTAACGGCCTCACACCCACCTCTTTCGGATTTTCGATCGACAACAGCAGCGCGCTTACCAAAGGCGTGACAGCAAACGATGTCGATGTCATCAACGTAGGCATGGCCGCCGGTACACACACGATCCATTTCAAGTCGTGGACCGCCAATGGCGCATGCCCGGTCGTGAACACCACGTTCAAGGTTGGCGGCAGCTCTTCGGGCAGCACCTCCAGCTCCTCTGACACCACTGCAGGCTCCGCGGTAACCGCTTCGATTCCATCGAACGCAGCTAACTCTGGAATATTGGACGGCAAGAATTGGATCGGACAGAAGGATGCCGGCACGCCCGGATCGGCGCGAGGGTCATCGGTGTATCCAGCAACTACCCCGCTCTATGACAATGCGCGCAAGTTCTATATGACCTACGCGAAGCATGGCGGCGTTCGTTGGCATATTTCCTTTGCTAAGGACGCGGCCGCCACTCACTTCGTCTACGACACGTACGTTTTCCTTGCGAATCCATCACAGGTAGGAAATATAGAGCTGGACATGAACCAGGTCATGTCGAACGGAGCGACGGTGATCTACGGCACTCAATGTTCCAGCTATTCGAAGACCTGGGAATTTTCGTACGTCTCTGGCGGTTCGCATTGGAGGTCTTCCAATATCCCCTGCAATCCCAAGAACTGGAAGGCAAACACCTGGCACCACATCCAGATTGCCTCCCATCGCAACAGCAGCGGCGTTGTGACCTACGAGTATGTAAACGTGGATGGCACCCATAGCGTCTTCAAGAACGCGACTGTGAACGCAGCGGAGCATCTCGGTTGGGCGAAGGGCACTCTGCTGATCAACTTCCAGCTGGATGGAGCGAGTGCGGGGAGTGGCTCTATCACTGCATTCATCCACAGGATGACTATTTTCCACTGGTAGTAAGACTTGTTGCAATGATGGCCGCCTTTCGGGGCGGCCATTTTTTGTCACCGTGAAGTTTGGCAATCGCACAAGAATGAAGCCAGGGCTGGGGTCGCGCAGTTACAGTCCCGTCCCGGCGGTGCTACAGTGCTGAGAATCAGGAGAGTTGTATGCTGCTGTATCGGTTGGGCCCTTCTCTTCGCTGTTTGCAATGCATCCTCTTCGTTGGTCTCATACTTCTCGCCTCTCAGCTGCTGGGCGGGTGTGGATCCTCGTCGGGCACACCGCCGCCAGCTGGTGGGAGCAGCAACCCCTTCACTAGCGCGGTTTTCCTCGGAGATTCACTCACGGCTGGTTACCAGAATGGCTCGCTGCTCGATTCGCAGCAACCGAACGGATTTGCGAACCTCATTGCGCAGCAGGCGAGCTTCTCTATCACTTTGCCGCTCATCGCCCCGCCAGGAGCACCGCCCGTACTGCAACTCGTAAGCACGGCATTTCCCCCGGTCGTCGAAGAGAGCAGTGGCATAACAAGCGGACGCGACAACCCCGACCAGCAAGCGACCGACCTGGCCGTGCCCGGACACAAACTGCATGACCTGATCAATACCGGTCCCACGCAGCTGCCGACTACCGCCGAGGGAGTCATCACCAATCTCGTTTTAGGCTATCCGGCCGGCAACACAAATACGCAGCTGCAGGAGGCGGTGGCGCTTAAGCCTTCAACCATATTTCTCTGGATCGGCAACAATGATGCGTTGGTGGCGGACGATGCTGGAACCGCGGATGCGATGACGCCACTCACCAACTTCAGCGCCGATTATGCGCAACTGATAAGCACCCTCAAGATGACCGGTGCGAATCTGGTTATAGCAAATGTTCCGGATGTCACCTTGATCCCCTATATGACTCCGGCAACGGCGGTGATCAATTACGTTGCGAGCAAAACAGGGCAATCCGCGTCGGAGGCTGGCACTGCGCTCGGACTGGTGGATGGAGATCTGGTAAATCCGCAGGGGCTGGATGATGTGGAGTCCGACCTCTCCTCATTGCAGACGGGAGGTTCTCTCACGCCTCTGGCCGATGGCGACGTATTGACCGCTGCCGAGCGTCTCACGGTGCAGGCCATGATCGCCAGTTACAACCAAGTGATCCAGCAGGATGTGTCAGCGGCGGGAGGAACGCTGGTGGACTTGCATGCCTACTTCGCTACCCTGGCCTCCGGTCTCACAATCGACGGCCAGAATGCCACAACGGCGTTTCTCGGCGGCCTCTTCGGGCTGGACGGTATACATCCAACAAACACCGGATATGCACTGCTGGCAAATCAATTCATCGCAGCTACCAACACAACGTTCATGCTCTCGACTGGGGGTGTAGATGTGAACGCAGTAGCGAAGGTCGATCCTTATTTCGGTACCAACATCAAGCCGACTGGCAGCGAGATGTTCATCTCTCATGAGGCAGGAGTGCGATCAAGTGAATTGATTCGGGGCTGGAAGAGAGGTCGCACCGAGGCAACTCGCCGCATAAGCGCAATGGCGGTCAGGTGAGCAGAGCTCTGCAGCTCCCATTTTTGCCTGGATTATCTGTAACCGGGGGCGCACATTGCTGTGCGATGGATTCCAAATGCTTGGTGCCGAAGAAGGGACTCGAACCCCCACACCCTTGCGAGTACATGGACCTGAACCATGCGCGTCTGCCAATTCCGCCACTTCGGCACGAGTAACAGCAGATTTCCTGGAGCGAAAGTGAACCAGGAATCGCTTTTCTGTCCAGCGGGGTGCTGGACCGCAGCAGTGGCTAGTCTCGCAAAGGCGGTGGGGAAAGTCAAACATCGCCGGTAGCGGAAGGGCGAACGTGGTGCTGCCGCAGCCTGTAGACTCCACCTCAACATACGAAGAAGAGGTACCCGCGGAATGACAGAGACAGACGGCGCAACGCCGACACCTTTACTGCAGGCGGATGCGAAGGAAATCCGGCGCCTGACCCATGACATGAATAACGCGCTTGAGATTATCGTTCAGGCGAGTTATCTGGTGAACTCGACTGAGCTGAGCGATCAGGCGAAGGAATGGATGAAGCTGCTGGACCAGGGGGTACGCCAGGCTACCGATCTCAATCGGGCGATGCGCGAGTTTGTGCGCCTGCGCACCTAGAGCACGCACGACTATCTAAGTTGGGAACGATTCCGGACACAACCGTCACTCAAGCAAACGGCGCGGGCGAATCGCCACATGACGGCATCGATACCTTTGCAGGAAACGAGATACGGCGCGAGCAATTTGCCCGCGCCGCTTCTCTTACGTCACTCCGTCAGTGGTTGCTCCGTGGTTCGGCGTCTACGAAACCAGCTTCGCGTCCAGCGTGATCTCGGTGTTACCGGCGAAGAGCCGCGAGATGGGGCATCCGGCCTTCGCCTCCTGCGCCGCCTTGTCGAAGGCAGCCTGATCGGCTCCCGGGACCTTTGCATTGGTAGTCAGCTTGATCTTTGTGATGGTTGGCTTATCGTCCTTCTTCTCAAAGGTGACAGCCGCCGTGGTTTCGAGTGATTCGGGCTTCAGGTTGGCGCCCGTCAACTGCGCGCTCAGCGCCATCGTGAAACACCCGGCGTGGGCGGCGGCAATCAGTTCCTCGGGATTGGTGCCGATGCCACTCTCAAAGCGCGTGCTGAAGGAGTACTGCGCATCCTTCAGTACTCCGCTGTCGGTCGAGATGCGGCCCTTCCCGTCTTTCAATCCGCCCTGCCACACCGCTGTTGCTTTCCGGTCCATACATGCTCCTTCGTGAAATTGTCATCTGTGATTCTGCCTGACGGTACATTTTATGAGATGCGCATCGATTGCAGATGAATCGGCCGCCGGGAATGGGATAGGCTGACCGTCATGTCACCGACCATCGCAGCTGATAAGCACTCTGCCCGCTCGCAGAGCGATTGCGCTCAAGAGCACATCTGCCTGTGGTGTCCAAACTGCGCCGCGCGGCTGGAGAGCAGCCGTTGCAAGCTGGTCTGCCGCGGTTGCGGGTATTACATGAGCTGCGCGGACTACTACTAAGTACTGCTGCGGCAGGCGTATGCTTTCCATGCTGCCAGGCTTCTCCGAGGCTGCGCGCAAATCTGCATGGCGAAGCGTTGCACATCCCGAAGCACATTCTGGACCGGCATACTCTGTGGCGCAGCGGCAGCATGCATCGCGGCGCGGTTGCTGAGACCGGGACCACGGCGGCTTGGCCTGATTGACGGGGCCTTAAGTGACGGCCTCCTGAATCGCCGAAAAGGGCCTGGAAAAGCGGAGGTGTTTCGTATTCCGCTCCGGCGCGATACCGGTAGCGGCGATTCCTCCGGCACCCGTGAGCATCCAGGCTTCGAGCGAAGCTGAATCCCGTTGGGGAGATTTGCTGCGGCAGAGGTGCAGAAGACGTCGTCCCGCCACCCACTTTATCGATATCTCGCTTACAATTGCCCTGCCTTATGTTCGACGTTCCCACACGCTGGTAATTTGTCACATTGCACGACTTTGCATAAAGGAGATCGTCTTGCGCATCGTCCATTGCCTCGCCTGCAGCGCTGCGTTCGCACTCGCCGCGTTTGCCACCGTACCGCTTCACGCACAGCTCTTTGAGATGAACCACGGACATCATGCCGGGTTGAATCTCAGCGCTCAGGAAGAGGCCACCGTCGAGCGGCTGGAAAGTCTCGACGTTCTGCCGGGCGGCCAGTGGCGATATCACGAGGGCGACGTGCCGCACGGTGAACAGCCGTCACTCGACGACAGCAGTTGGAAGCAGGTGGATGCACACCGCGATCGTCACAACCGGCTGACGGCACCGAAAGACGCGGTGTGGTTTCGTCGCGAGATCGAAGTGCCGCAGACCTTGAATGGCTACGACCTGAGCGGCGCACGCGTCTGGTTCCGCTTCCGTGCCAACGCCAATGGTCCCGTGCCGGAGATCATCTACTTCAACGGCCGACGCGTTGCACTGGGCGATGATCTCGAGCCCATCGTGCTCTTCGACGACGCCAAGCCCGGGCGAAAAGATACTGGTAGCGGTGAAGCTGCTGCCGACAGTAGATGAGAAGCGAATCGCAGGCGTCGATCTGAGCCTGGAGTTCGCGACCAATCGTCCGAACCCCGCTGATCTGCTTACGGAGTTTGAGACTGCGGCGCTGCTGATTCCGTCGCTGTCGAAGGATGTCAGCGCCGACCGGGCGACCCTTGCCAAGGCGATAGGTGACGTGAATCTGCCGGCGCTGGACAAGAAGGACCAGGAGAAGTTCGATGCTTCGCTCAAGGCGGCCCAGCAGTCGCTCGAGCCGCTGAAGCCGACGTTGCAGCAGGCGGACATGCACCTGACCGGCAACTCGCATATCGATGCGGCGTGGCTGTGGCCCTGGACCGAGACGGTGGATGTGGTGAAGCGAACCTTTGGGACCGCAGCGCAGTTGATGAACGAGTATCCGACGTACACCTACACGCAGTCTGCCGCTCAGTACAACCAGTGGATTGCCGACAAGTATCCGGAGCTGAACGACGAGATCAAGAAGCGCATTCAGGAGGGCCGCTGGGAGTTGGTGGGCGGCATGTGGCTGGAGCCGGATCTGAACATGCCGGATGGCGAATCGCTGGTGCGGCAGATCCTCGTTGGACAGGCGACCTTCCAGAAGCTCTACGGCACGACGACGCGCATCGGCTGGAATCCGGACTCCTTTGGCTACAACTGGCAACTGCCGCAGATCTACAAGCGCTCCGGCATCGACTACTTCGTGACGCAGAAGATGACCTGGAACGACACCAACCAGTTGCCGCTGAAGCTGTTCTGGTGGGAATCGCCGGACGGCAGCAAGGTGCTCACGTACTTCCCGCACGATTATGCCAACTCGGATCTGAGTCCAGTGCGCCTGGCCCAGAACACGGTGGAGGCGCGCAATCGCGCCCCGGGTATCGATGAGGTGATGGACCTCTTTGGCGTCGGCGATCACGGTGGCGGCCCCACGCGCGCCATGCTGGACCAGGGGCTGCACTGGATGCAGCCGGACAAGGTGGTGCCGCGTTCCGAGTTCGGGACAGCGCAGCCATACTTCTCGGCGGTGGAGAAGGAGCTCACTCCCGACTCACCTACCTGGAACTACGAGACGCTGGCCAAGGGAGACACCAAACTCCCGACACCGAGCGCCGGGCAGATCAGCATTCCTACCTGGAAGGATGAGCTGTATCTGGAGTATCACCGCGGCGTCTTCACCACGCAGGCCAGCCACAAGCGCAACATGCGCGAGAGCGAAGAGTGGGTGCTGGATGCGGAGAAGTATGCCTCGCTGGCCTGGTTGGACGGGCGCAACTATCCGGACACGGAGCTGACCGACGCATGGAAGCATGTGCTCTTCAATCAGTTCCACGATCTCGCCGCCGGTTCGGGCATCGGCATCATCTATAAGGACGCGCAGAAGGACTACAACCAGGTGCACTGGGCGGCGAACGAGATCACCTCGAAGTCCCTGGATACTGTCCAGGCGCATGTGAACACGCATGTGCCGGTGGGGAGTGTGCCGGTGATGGTGGTAAATCCGCTGGGTTGGGCGCGCTCCGGTGTCGCAGAGGCGAAGGTGGAGATGCCTTCAGCCGTGACCGGTGACATCTCGATCCTCGATGACAAGGGTCGCGTCCTGCCGTCGCAGGTGGTCGAGAGCGACAAGAAGACCAATACGTATCACCTGCTGTTTCGTGCCGAGGATGTGCCGTCGCTCGGTTACGAGGTGCTTCACGCTGTGCCCGGCAAGCGGCCTGCTGTCTCAGACGTGAAGGCCGATGGGCTGACAATCGAGAATGCCGCACTGCGCATCAAGGTCGATCCCCAGACGGGCTGCATCAGCTCGCTCTATGACAAGAAGGCAGGCTTCGAGACGCTGGCTGCCGGCGGTTGCGGCAACGAGCTGCAGGCCTTCAAGGACACGCCGAAGGAGTACGACGCGTGGAACATCGATCCCGGCACGCTCGATGTCGCGCCCACTCTGCTGAACAAGGCAGACGCTGTCACGCTGACCGAGCACGGCCCACTGCGCGCGACCATCCGGGTCACGCGCACCTGGCAGAGCTCCAAGTTCGTGCAGGACATCACGCTCTATGCCGGCGCCGACTACGCCGTGGTCACCAACGACTTCGACTGGCACGAACGGCATATCCTGCTGAAGGCTGCGTTCCCGCTGGCCGCCTCCGGCCCTAACGCGACCTATGAGATTCCCTACGGCACGATCGAGCGGCCCACCACCCGCAACAACACTATCGAGAAGGCGAAGTTCGAAGTGCCCGCACTGCGCTGGGCGGATCTAGGCGATGGCCAGCACGGCATGAGCCTCATGAACCAGACCAAGTACGGCTACGACGCGGTCGGCAACGTGCTGCGTCTCAGCCTGCTGCGCGGGGCCACCTGGCCGGATCCGGAAGCCGACCAGGGGCATCAGCATTTCAACTACGCGATCTATCCGCATGCCGGCGACTGGAAGCAGGCGCTCAGTGTCCGTCACGGTTACAACTTCAATTACCGGCTCAAGGCCATGCAGGTGGAATCGCACGCAGGCGAACTGCCGCAGCGGCACTCCTTTGCCGGCATTCAGGACGACAATGTCGTGCTGACGGCGATGAAGCGCAGCGAAGACGGCAAAGGGCTGGTGCTCCGCTTCTACGAATCCGCGGGCAAGGGCGGAAACGTCACGCTGAACGTGCCGGCGGGAGCAACTTCAGCAACGGTCGTCAACATGATGGAGAAGCCGGAAGGCTCGTCCCTCAGTGTCGCAGGAGACAAAGTGACCGTGCCGGTGACGCCGTATGAGATCCAGACGGTGCGCGTGGATTACTCGCCGGCGACTGAGCACGAGAAGTAAACGCAGATTGGTGAAGCGGGAAGGCGCAGCCAGGTGCTGCGCCTTTCTGTGTCTGCAGCGGCCGTGCGCAGCGCCACGTTAAACTGTGAGGTTCCGCGCGTGAGCGCCAGGACATGAAGGAGAACGATGAAAGCACTGGCGAAGAGCCGCCGCGAGCGCGGCCTGTGGCTGGAAGATGTTCCCGAACCGGAGTACGGCATCAACGACGTGCTGATCCGCGTGCGCTACACCGGCATCTGCGGCACCGATGTCCATATCTACGACTGGGACGAGTGGGCGCAGAAGACGATTCCGGTGCCGATGGTGATTGGCCACGAGTTTGTCGGTGAGATCGTCGAGGTCGGCTCGAACGTGAACGACTTTCATCCCGGCGACATCGTCAGCGGCGAAGGACACGTCACCTGCGGGCGGTGCCGCAACTGCCTTGCCGGTCGACGTCATCTGTGCGCATTCACCTCCGGCGTTGGCGTGAATCGCCCCGGTGCCTTCGCGGAATTTGTCGTGCTGCCGATGAGCAACATCTGGCGCCACGAGCCGAATGTGAACCAGGAGGTCGCCGCGATCTTCGATCCGTTCGGCAACGCAGTGCACACGGCGCTCTCGTTCCCGGTACTGGGCGAAGATGTGCTGATCACCGGCGCCGGGCCAATCGGCATCATGTGCATTCCGGTGGTGAAGCGCGCGGGTGCGCGTCACGTCGTCATCACGGACCTGAATCCGTACCGGCTGGAGCTGGCGCGCAAGATGGGCGCGACCCTCGCCGTGAACACCGCCGAGACGCCTCTGCGCGAGGTGCAGAAGCAACTCGGGATGCTCGAAGGCTTCGATGTGGGGCTCGAGATGTCCGGCAACGGCGGGGCGTTTCGCGACATGATCGCCAATATGTCGCACGGCGGCAAGATCGCCGTTCTCGGCATTCCGGCCAAGGAAGTTGCGCTCGACTGGTCGAAGGTGATCTTCAACATGATCACCATCAAGGGCATCTACGGCCGCGAGATGTACGAGACCTGGTACAAGATGTCGGTGATGATCCATTCCGGTCTGGACATCTCGCCCGTCATCACGCATCGTTACAGCTACGCGGATTTCGAGCAGGGATTCACGGCCATGCGCTCGGGCCAGACCGGCAAAGTGGTGCTGGACTGGACCGGATTGATCGCCTGAGGCGATGGAACCTGCGTGGCGATAGAAGCGTACTCGGACGCAGCGGAGAAAGCATCCATGTCAGACGAACTTTCGGTAAATCCTTCTGGTGAAATCTCCTTACCGGAGCAGCAGATGCCACCGCGTGGCCCACGCTGGGTCTTCTTCGGCAGCGATGGGTTGCGTGCAGGCTGGGGGGCTTTGCTGTTCGTTGTCATGGTCGTAGGCTTCGGCGTGCTTCTGAGCTTCGTAGTGAAGGCTTTGCTGCACGGCCACCGCCCGGACCCGAATGCGCCCACCTCACCGCTGAGAGCTCTGATTGGTGAAGGTGCTTCGATGCTGATCGTCCTGCTGGTCAGCTGGATCATGGCGCGCATCGAAGGCCGCCGCCTCGCCGTCTATGGCTATGCTGGCCGGCACAGACTAGTGCGATTTCTCTCCGGCGGCGTGTGGGGATTCATTGCGCTGTCCGCGCTGGTCGGCGTTCTCTGGAAAACACACCTGATTGCCTTTGATTCTGCCCGTCTCCATGGCTTCGCGGTCTGGAAGTATGGACTGGTATGGCTGCTGATGTTTATCTTCACCGGCATCTTTGAAGAGTCGCTGCTGCGCGGCTATCTGCAATACACGCTCACACGCGGGATGGGCTTCTGGTGGGGCGCGCTGCTGATGTCGGTGCTCTTCGGCGCAATCCATGGATCGAACAAGGGAGAATCGCCCGTCGGCCTCTTCTCCGCGGGTGCGGCCGGGCTCGTCTTCTGCCTCAGCCTCTGGTACACGGGCTCGTTGTGGTGGGCCATCGGCTTTCACGCCACATGGGACTGGGCGCAGACATTCTTCTACGGCACGCCGGACAGCGGCATGGTCGCCCGCGGCCATCTGATGAGCGAACATCCCGTGGGTCCGCTCCTCTGGAGTGGCGGCCCGACCGGACCCGAAGGCAGCCTCTACATCGTTCCACTGCTGCTGCTCATGGCGCTTGCGATGTGGCTGTGGTGGCGCCGCCGCGGCGTGGCCGGGCCTTACAGTCAGGACGCGTAGCTCTTCTACCAAGGCATTCGCGGCCAGGATAGTTAGGCGCCCGGTGTCGCCGGACACCACTGGTCGAGCGTGACGAAGCGGAACCCGCCCCGTGCTTTTCCCAGCAGATTCGCGGTCGCCGTTACGGTACGACGCCGGTCGGTGCCCATCTCCAGATGGCCTCCGTCGTGCATCAGCACGTTGCTGCCGCGATGCTTTCGCTGATTCAGTGCGATGCCTCGCTCCAGGTGCCCTTCAATCTCCGCCGCGGACTGTGCCTTCCAGTCCCACGAAGTCACATTCCACATCACAGGCGTCAGGCGGAGCTCCGCAGCAACACGAAAGAGAGCCGGATTACGCGCGCCAAATGGCGGACGGAAGAAACGTACCCGGCTGCCGATCGTGTCCTCGATCACAGCGGTGGCATCGGCGATCTCCGCGCGGATCCGCTTCGCACCCATATACATCAATCTCGGGTGCGTCATCGTGTGGCAGCCGATCAGGTGTCCGGCACGGTCCAGAGCACGCACGATATGCGGCTTCTGTTGGACGTAGCGGCCAATCACAAAGAAAGTGGCGCACACGCGGTGGCGCGCCAGCACGTCCAGCAACTGGCCGGTGTATGGGTCGTTGGGGCCGTCGTCGTAGGTCAGGGCAATCTCCGCCGGGTCGTTCCCGGCGATGAGCGACCGCCCGAAGAGGCGCGACGCCGGCCACAGAGCCGCGTAGTGAAAGCCGCCGACCGCCAGTGCCGCCGCGCCCGCGGACGCGGCAATCCATTCGGCATTCAGGACTGAGGAAGTGGCAAAGATGCCGGGGGCGCCCACAGGCGCAGTGTAGCAATCAGCGCGCGGTTGGCTGGCATGTCACGGCGGAGACGGCAGGCGTATACTTTGGGACGGAACACAGGCAGCATCCCCGCCGGGGAGTTGCACTGGAGGCAATCATGAGTCTGACCCCCGTTACGGCCGCATCCGCAAAGATCACCCCCCACACTCTTCTGGAACGCAAGCAGGCACATCAGCCCATCACCTCGCTGACCGCCTATGACTACGCCACCGCGCGCCTGGTGGACGAGGCCGGCATCGACCTGCTGCTGGTGGGCGACTCCCTCGCCATGGTGGTGATGGGCCTCGAAAGTACCCTTCCCGTTACAGTGGACGAGATGCTGCACCACACGCGTGCGGTACGCCGTGCGGTGCGCCGCGCTATGCTCGTCGCGGATATGCCATACGGTTCCTACCACGCTTCGGCGGACGAGGCTGTGGCCAATGCAGCGCGCTTCCTGAAGGAGGGCGGGGCGGAGGCGGTGAAGATTGAAGGCCCGCGGGCCGAACTGGTGGAGCGCCTGGTTTCAGCGGAAATCCCGGTGGTGGCCCATATCGGATTGACGCCGCAGTCCGTGCATCGCATGGGCGGCTACAAGGTGCAGGGCAAAACGGCTGCGGAGTATACCCGCCTCCGCAAGAATGCTCGTGAGCTGGAAAATGCCGGAGCCTGCGCGGTTGTGCTGGAAGGCATGCCGCGCGAGCTGGCGGCCGAGATCACAGCCGACCTCACCATTCCGACCATCGGCATCGGGGCCGGTGTGGACTGCGACGGCCAGATCCTGGTCTTCCACGATCTGGTGAACCTCACATTTGCGCCCCCGGCGCGTTTTGTCCGGCGCTACGCAGACGCTGCAGAGACCTTCCGCAACGCCATCACTGCCTACCGCGATGATGTGGTGGAGCGGCGCTATCCGGCGGAGGAGGAGAGCTACCATCTGCCGAAGAGCACCAAAGGCGCCACGAATAGCCGCAACCATGATCCTGCTGCGGTCCCCTTCGACGCTTCGCAACTTCGCCGCAAGGCCTAAGCCCGCATGCAGGTACTGTCCACGGTGAAAGAGATGCGCACGGCTTGCCGCGCGATACGCAGAGAGGGCCGCTCGCTGGGCTTGGTCCCGACCATGGGCGCTCTGCATGTGGGCCACATCGCGCTGGTGCGTGAGGCCCGGGCACAATGCGATACGGTCGCTGCCTCCATCTTCGTCAACCCGACGCAGTTCGGCCCCAACGAAGACTTCGCGAAATATCCCCGCACCTTTGAGCAGGACTGCGCGCTTCTGGAGCAAGAGGGCGTGGCTCTGGTCTACGCTCCACAGCCGGAGGAGATGTATCCGGCGGGAGCGAGCACCTTCGTTGAGGTTGAAGGTGTGGGCGACCGTCTTGATGGCGCTTCGCGGCCGGGACATTTTCGCGGCGTGGCCACGGTGGTGGCAAAGCTCTTCCATATCGCGGCGCCGGACAAGGCTTTCTTCGGCCAGAAGGACGCCGCGCAGGTCGCGGTGCTGCGCTGCATGGTGCGCGATCTCAACTTCGATCTCGAACTCATCGTATGTCCCACGGTGCGGGAGCCGGATGGCCTCGCGCTCTCTTCGCGCAACCGCTATCTCTCGCCGAAGGACCGTCAGCGGGCCTTGGTGCTTTCACAGGCGCTCAACGTCATCTCGGCTGCGTATCGCGCGGGACAGAAGAGCGTGGCGCTTTTGCTCGAAGCGGGCCGCGGCGCGATCGCGACGGAGCCGGAAGTGCTCATCGACTATCTGGAGATTGTCGATCCGGACACGCTGCTGCCGCTCACCGAAGCTCGCGCGGGCGCACTGGTAGCCGTCGCTGCGCGTGTCGGCAGCACGCGGCTGATCGACAACACGCTACTCGAATAGCTACGAGTTCAAGCGTGCCGGCCCGGAGACGCACGGATTCCCTGCAACGAAGAACCGCAGCGGGCGCTCTGCGGCCTTGGTGATGCCGATGCGCGTCGTCGTCAGAATGTCCGGTATCTCGTAGCCATCGTCACGCAGCTGCAACTCCGAATCCTCGCCCAGCAGATCGACGCCATTGTGTGTGGCCCGGGTGAGCCCGAAGGCCTGGCAGAGCCGCCCGGGCCCGGAGGTAAGCAGCCGCGGCGGCGCATGGGGCGAAAGCCGGCGCCACGCTGCCATCTGCGCCAAGCCCTCCAATGGCTCAAGTGCACGAATCAGCAGGCTGCCCGCCTGTCCCTCGCGTTCGCAGGAGATATTCAGGCAGCTGTGCATGCCATAGATGAAGTAGATGTAAGCGTGGCCGGCCGGCCCGAAGAGCACAGCATTGCGGGCGGTGCGGCCTGCTGCTGCATGCGCCGCCGGATCGCCGTCGCCGATGTACGCTTCCACTTCCACGATGCGGCCGACAAGCAACGCACCGCTCGTTCGCCGTACCAGCAACTTGCCCAGAACGTCGAGCGCGACCACATCCGGCTGGCGCTCGAAAAGGCGCCGCGCCATAAGCGTGCCGGGGAGCGCCTGTTTTCGCCGAGTTTTGGGTAGGATCTTAGCCGACACGGGACAGGCCGTCGCTCACTGTTTCACGGCTGCCAGCACCTCTTCCGCGTGGCCCTCCGGCTTTACTTTCGCGAAGATGCGGGTCAGCTTGCGGTCCGGGCCAATCAGGAATGTCGTCCGCTCGATGCCCCGCACCTTCTTGCCATACATATTTTTGTCCTTCATCACGCCAAACTGATTGCAGACTTTTTCGTCTACATCTGCAAGGAGCGTGTAAGGCAAGTCGTACTTTTCCTTGAACTTCTTTTGCGCCTTGGGCGTGTCTCGCGAGATCCCGAGCACCACGACGCCTGCCTTCTGCAGCTTTTTGAAGGTGTCGCGGAAGCCGCAGGCCTCAATGGTGCAGCCTGGCGTATCGGCGCGGGGATAGAAGAAGAGCACGACAGGTTTGCCGCTAAAGTCGCTCAGGTGCACTGTTTCGTCGTTCTGATTCTGTAAGGTGAAGTCCTCGATCCTATCTCCGACCTGCATGACGCTTCCTCCGCGGCTGTATCTTTGCTTCCGAACCACTACCATGGTAGCTGCAGGCTTGTGACTGCGGAGTGTGCCGTGAATTGTAGATCGACACGTGGCTGCTTCTGGATCGTGGGGACTGGTGCCATCGCGCTGGGATGCGCCGGCGTTCTCTGGGCGCAGTATCCCGGGCACATCGACAAGCAGCAGAAGGCCGCCGCGTCGTCGACGCTGCGTGCTGTCGCAGTGCTGGAGTGGACTGGCGACCGCAATCGTCCCAACGCAACCCGGTTGGTGCCGGTGTCGCTCTTCGACGGAGTGCGTCTGCAGGATGGTGGCCTTTACCTGGCGCGTCCGGTGCCTCTGGCGCTCGATAGTGGCACCGAGTATGAGGTCGAAGGATCGGGTCTGCCGCAAGGCTGGTTCGATATCGCTGGCGCGCGCGAGATTGGCAACGACTGGTTTGGTTTCGGCGACTGGAAGCCCTACCTGCCGCCGCCGCCGAAGAAGCTGCACCCGTCGCGTAATCCGCCCACGGTGGTGCGGGACAAGTCCGACGACGAAGACAAGCCACACTTTGTGCGGCGCGATCAGAGCGCAAGCCCTGCAAACACGACGGGCACCACGGGAGGAGGCTCTGGCTCCTCGGGCCAAGCTTCGGATACATCCCAGGCATCGTCAGCGCCGGTGGATCCGGACCGCCCCAGGCTGCGGCGCAGGCCGGACGACACCACAGCCCCGCAGCCACAGGCCGCCGCTGCGGCGCCGGAATCTCCCAGCAAGGCGCCCGATGCGGATCGTCCTCATCTTTCGCATGGCAAGCCGCAGGACCTGAAGGACGAGCCCAGGCCGCTGGAAATCACGCCGGTGGCGATGGGCCAGACCGTCGCGGTCTCCGATGCAGGCAACACGGGCAAGCAGTCCTTTGCCTTTGACTGGGGAAGCCCCGAGGACGCTGCGAATGCGCAGAAGGAGCTGGAAGCGCAGGCGGTGCAGCTACTGGCAGCACAATCCTCCCCATCATCCACCAGCACCGCGAAAAAGACGCCGGCGGCAACGCACCCTAGCACGGCGCATACGCCGACGGCTCACAAGACTGCATCGCGGGCAAAACCCAAGCCTCTGGAACCGCCGCTGACAGATGTGCACTTCAGCGCCTTTGCGCTTACCTATGGCAGTGGCGCGACGCTGGTGCTGACGGCGCATGAAGCCGCCGGCACTCGCTCGATCGCGATAATTGCCCTTGAGGACATCTACGGCAAGATTCATGTGTTGTGGCACTCCATTACGGACGACACGCGTCTGGACGTGACCCCGCGGATGAAGCTTATCGATGCCGTCGATCCGCGCGGCGATGGGCGTGCCAATCTCCTCTTCGAAGAGCGCAACGATACCGACCGCCGCTTCGTGCTCTACGTCGTCGGAGCATCCGACGCCCAGCAGGTCTTTGCAACGGACCCGCTGCCTCTGCACCCGGCCGCGCCGCAAAACGACTAGGCATGTTTACGGGTGCGGCAGCTGCGTATTGTCCCACCCGCCGCCCAGCGCTTTCACCAGCTGCACACTGGCCGCGAACTGGCGCGTGGTGATGTCCGCCGCCGTGCGCCGATTGGACAACTCAATGGCCTGCTCTGTGATCACCTGAAGATAGGTGACCAGGCCGCCCTTGTATTGATTGAGGGAAATCTGCAGCGAGCGTTCCGCGTCCGCAACCGTCTTCTGCTGCGCGGCCGCTTCCTGGTTCAGGATGCTCAATGCGGCCAGCTGGTCTTCCACATCCTGAAACGACTGCAGCACCGTCTGGCGGTAGTTCGCCACCTGTACGTCATAGCCAGCACGCGCTTCCACCGTAACTGCGTGACGGCGGCCTGCATCGAAGAGAAGCTGGGTGGCCGATCCGCCAAGCGACCATAGCGCGCTCGGCCCCTGGAAGAGATTGCCCGCCCGCGACGACTCAAACCCGCCGGTACCACCGAGAGTGACCTGGGGATAGTAAGCGGAAATGGCGATGCCGATCTGCTCATTCGCTGCTGCTGCGCGGCGCTCCGCGCCTGCCACATCGGGACGCCGTTCCAGCAGCTCCGACGGCACGCCAACCGGGAAGGTGGGCAGTGCAAGACGTGAGCGGAGCCGGAGCCAGTGAAAAGCTCGATGCCGGCTGGCCGCTGAGTGTGGCGATCGCGTGCTCAAACTGCGCGCGGGCCACGCCCACATCAATATCCTGCGCTATCGTCTGGTCCAGTTGCGTCTGAGCCTGGGCCACGTCCGCATCGGTAGCCACGCCACCGTGGAAGCGCGAAATGGTCAACTGAAGGAAGCGCTGATACGACTGAATGGTGTCGTCGAGCAGCTGCTTCTGCGTGTCCAGCCCGCGCAGCTCGAAGTAGTCTAAAGCCAGCTCGGACTGCAGACTGAGCTGCACATTCGCCAGGTCCGCGGCAGAGGCCTGCGCGTTGACGCGCGCCTGTTGGACGGTTCGCCGAATGTTGCCCCACAGGTCCGGCTCCCACAACGCCTGCCCACTCACGATCAGATCGTTGTAAGGATTGCCGCTTGTCGGATTGATGCCGGTCGGGCGGTTCTGTGAGACTCGTGTGCGCGAGTAGCTGGGTGTCACCGAGAGCGTAGGAAAGAGGCTGGAGCGAAACTGCTGCACCGCCGCCGCCGCCTGCGTGTACTGCGCCATCGCGGCCTTCAGGTTCTGGTTGGAAACGACGACGCGCTCTTCCAGCGAATTGAGCTGCGGATCGCTATAGGACTCCCACCACTTGCTGCGCAGCTTGTCGTCGCTGGGCTGCGCGTGCTTCCAGCCGACCCCGGCTCGCTTGGTGGAGGCGTCTCCACGGCTTGTTCCTTGAAGGAGGGCGCCATCGCCGCGCTCGGCGTCTTGTAGTTCGGGCCCACCTTGCAGCCGCCCACAAACAGGAGGAGCGTCAACGCGCCCGATGTGCACGTGGCCAGGGCGGCCTCTCGTAACGACTTGGATCGCTGAGGGCTCACTGTCCCTGCCCCTGCTTTCCGCTGCCCGAACTTTCGCAGGACATGCACCTTTTCACCGTCGACCACCGAGTCGGGTGGATTGCTGATGATAGGTGTATTCGGATCCAGCCCGCTGACCACCTGCACCGTATCGCCATCGTCATGACCGAGGGTGATTGGCACCAGCTTCACGACGTCGTTGCCATCCGTGTGTTCGACAGTGGCAACGCGCAATCCTTCCTTGCGGAAGAGCAGCGTGGATACGGGAATGACCACCGTCGAGACCGGACGGCCCACCTTCAGATGGACCTCCGTATAGGCGCCGGTCGTCAGTTCTCCTTTGCGATTGTCCACGTCCACTTCGACGAGCAGCGTGCGCGAATTGAGGTCGATGGATTTCGCGGTGCGGACCAGCGTGCCTTCGAAATTGCGGCCCGGATACTCGGCGAAGGTGAGCTGCGCCTTGGTCCCCGGCAGCGCGTCGCGGGAGTAGACCTGCGGCACATTCACGTAGACGCGCAGCACATCCGTGGAAGACATGTGGAAGAGTTCTTTGGCCGCCCCCTGGTCGATGAGCTGACCTATGTCGATGCTGCGCGAGGTCACGACTCCATTGAAGGGCGCGTAGATCTTCTCGAACGAAGTCAACTGCTCCAGCCGCTGCACATTTGCAATTTGCGACTGCACGGTTGTATTGGAAGATTCGGCCTGCGTGGTGAAGTTCTCCGTGTCCTGTTGCGTCACTGCATCCTGTCCCAGCAGCCCCTGATAGCGCTTCGCGGTGCTCTTGGCGTATGAGGCGTTGGACTCAGCCGTAGCCAAATCGGCACGTGCCTGCAGCAGTTGCTGATCCACTTCAGGTGAGCTGATCACCGCCAGCAACTGTCCCTTGCGCACATGCGCACCGATGTCGAAGTACCAATGGCTCAGGTAGCCACTGGTGCGCGCGAAGATCGGCGCATCCTCGTAGGCGAACATGTTGCCGGGAAGCACGATCTCGGAGTTCGGAGAGCCGCTCTTTGCCTTGGAGAGCAGTACATTCGGGGCGGCAAGCGCATTCGTCTCGGCCGCGAGAGCCTGTCGGGCACTCTGCCGATGGAAGATGCCTGCAATCGCGATGATGGCGCCCACAATCAGCAGCAGCACAATGACGATGGCGGCGGTGCGGCCCGAGACACTGGACTGTGGCACGGATTCGCCGTGTTCGCCCTGCGGGCGCGTAGTTTGCGGTGTGTGGTTAGGCTCGCTCATGGTCCTCGAGTGATCCGGGGTTGTCGCTTCCGGAGTTGCGGCCGTTCCGGTTCTCCCGGGCACGGCGGCGGCGCTCCAGCGAGCCATGCAGCACGCTGAAGAAGGTGGGTACGAAGAAGAGAGTAGCAACGGTGGCGAAGATGAGCCCGCCGATCACGGCACGGCCGAGCGGCGCGTTCTGTTCGCCGCCGTCGCCCAGCCCTAGCGCCATCGGCACCATGCCGATAATCATGGCCAGCGCGGTCATCAGCACCGGCCGGAAGCGCGTGAATCCTGCGGCAAGCGCTGCGCTCGGTGGCATTGCCGCCATTCATCCTCCAGCTGTTCCTTGGCGAAGGAAACCACCAGGATCGAATTTGCCGTGGCCACGCCCATGCACATGATGGAGCCGGTCAGCGCCGGAACGCTGATGTGCGTTCCGGTGAGGAACAGCATCCACACGATCCCGGCCAGTGCCGCGGGCAGCGCGGCAACGATGATGAACGGGTCCAGCCACGACTGGAAGTTGACGACGATCAGCAGATAGACGAGAAGGATGGAGAAGAGCAGCCCGCTCACCAGCCCGATGAAGGACGACCGCATCGTCTGCACCTGGCCGCGTATCACCAGGTGCGATCCCCGTGGCAACTCTTTCTGGTGTTTGCTGAGGATGGTCCTGATCTTGTCCGCCACACTGCGCAGGTCGGTATTGTCGATGTTGCCGTAGATATCGATCACCGGCTGAATGTCGTAATGGGTCACGGTGGCAAGCTCCTCGCCGCGCGTGACTGAGGCCAGGTTGCCGAGGATCTGAATCGGTTGTCCGCCCATCTGTGCTGCAGATGTGAGCATGCTGAAGTTCGCGTTCGGATTGGGAGGGGCGCTGGACGTGATGGGCACGCTCTGAAGGTCGCCCAGCGAGTCCAGCGAATACTGTGGCGTCTGCGCCGCGATGTTATAGCTCACGCCATTCTTGGGATTGAGCCAGAAAGTCGGCGATGTCTGGAACGAGCCGCTGAGCGCCACAAGCAGGGAACCGGCCACGTCCCGTTGTGTCAGCCCGATGTCCTGAGCGCGGGAGCGATCCACGTCGACGAAGAGGCGTGGCAAGTTGAACGGCTGCTGGATACGCAGGTCGGCCGTTCCCGGCACGTACTTGATCTCCTGCATCAGCTTTTCGGCGAACTCATGATTGGCGGCCGCGTTTTGGCCGACAACCTGGATATCGATCGGCGCCGGCAGGCCGAAGTTCAGGATCTGCGTCGTCATGTCTACCGGCAGCGAGTAGAAGGTGACGCCGGGAAACTCCTTCGCCAGGCTTTTGCGCAGATCTTCGACATAGTTATTGGTAGGCCGGTGGTCCTTGGTCAGCGACACCGTGATGTCGGCATCCGCCGTTCCGACGACTCCGGAGTTGCCATACGACAGGTTCAATCCAGAGTAGGGAATGCCGATGTTGTCGATGATGGTGACGAGCTCTCGCGCCGGGATCTCGCGCCGGATCGCATTGTCGATCTGGTCGCACAGCCTCGCCGTCTCCTCGATACGAGTGCCAGTGCGCGCCCGCACATGCAGTTTGAACTGGCCGGCGTCGACCGAGGGGAAGAAGTCCTGTCCCAGCCACGGATAGAGCAACGCAAACGAGCCCACGCAGAAGAGAAGAAACAGAATCAGAAAGGTAGCGCTGCGAGCGACCGCCAGCGACAGCAGACCGTGATAGAAGCGGCGAAGCTGCTCAAAACGGTGCTCAAAGGCGAGCTGAAAGCGGATGAACGGGTTGCGGCTCTCGCGCTTCTGTTTCTCCACTTCCGGGTCATGCTCCACCAGCAGGAACTTCGCCATGGTGGGCACAACGGTGCGGGAGAGGAAGTACGACGCGAGCATGGCGAAGACCACCGCTTCGGCCAGCGGCACAAAGAGGTATTTCGCGACCCCGCCCAGGAAGAACATGGGCACGAAGACGATGCAGATGGAGAGCGTGGAGACGAACGCCGGTATGGCGATCTGTGCGGCTCCGTCCAGGATGGCCTGCTCGATCTCCTTGCCCTCTTCGAGATTGCGGTTGATGTTCTCGATCTCGACCGTCGCATCGTCCACCAGAATGCCGACGGCCAGCGCAAGGCCGCCCAGCGTCATGATGTTGATGGTCTCGCCGAGCGCGCTCAGCGTGATCAGCGACACCAGAATCGACAGGGGAATCGATACGGCGATGATGAGTGTCGAACGCCAGCTGCCAAGGAAGACCAGGATCATGAAGCCGGTAAGGCAGGCTGCAATGAGCGCCTCATGCACCACGCCAGTGATGGCGCCGCGTACGAAGATCGATTGATCGGAGAGCGGCGTGATCCGGAGCTGCGGGGGCAGCGTTTCCTTGAGTCCAGGCAGCTTGCCGTAGATGCCCTTGATGATGTCCAGCGTGGAGGCGTTGCCGTTCTTCTGAATGGTGAGCAGCGCGGCGCGCTGGCCATCCACCCGGACGATGTTGGTCTGCGGCGGGAATCCATCCCGCACATGTGCGACATCGTGCACGTAGACCATCGCGCCGTTCACCTGGCGGATGGGTAAATCGTTTAACCCTGCGATCGTGCTGGGGGCGCTGTTGGTCTCAACCTGGTATTCATAGGTGCCGACCTTCAGCGTGCCCGCGGGCAGAATCAGGTTCTGGTTGGCGATGGTCGTCGTGACATCGCTCGGCGACAGCCCTTTGGCCTGCAGTTGATGCAGGTCGAGATCCACCTGCACCTGGCGCTGCTTGCCGCCGTAAGGATAGGGCACAGCCGCGCCGCGAATGGTGACGAGCTGCGTCCGGATGAAGTTGAGGCTGAAGTCGTTGAGCTGCTGTTCGGTGAGGCCTTGGCCAGAGACGCCGAGCTGCAGAATCGGAACGCTCGAGGCACTGTAGTCGATGACGAGTGGTGGCGTCGTGCCTGCCGGAAGTTGCCGCAGCTGCGTCTGCGAAACGGCCGTCACCTGCGCGATGGCCATCGAAATATTTACCTGCGGCTGGAAGTACAACTTCACCACCGCGACGCCATAGAGCGAGTTCGACTCGATGTGGTCGATATTGTCGACCGTCGTGGTGAGAGCGCGCTCCGTGATCGTGACGATACGATTCGCCATGTCTTCGGCGGAGAGGCCCTGATACTGCCAGATGATGCTCACCACCGGGATATCGATATTGGGAAAGATATCGACCGGCGTGGTCAGAATGGAAAGCGGACCGATGATCAAGAGCAGCAGCGCAAGGACGGCGAAGGTATATGGCCGTCGCAGGGCGAGTCGAACAATCCACATAGGCTTTAGACACTTCCTATAGGGCCGGGCGTCTTCCGAGGCCGGCTGTTTGGACCGCTCGCGACCGTCATCGCAGTCGCCTTAGCGGAGTGCATGTTTTCAGGGCACGCGGCGCGTACCTCTTCAGTGTAAAAGCAGTCTGCAACAGCAACCGCCGGCAGGGACCCGGCGGTCGCCCGCGTGCCTGTTGCCAGCTTTTTTCTCCATTGCTGCCGGTGCTGCTGCAATCAGCCCGACCTGCGATTCAATGCCCGCCCGGAGTGGGAGGCCGCGCTGAGTCAACGGAATAGGAGTCCGTCAGGGTTGCACCCTGCTCAATGCAAATAGGATGCCCTGCCGGAAAGGTTCGATTCAGAAATGGAAGACAGCAGGCAAGGAATTCTCGTCTCTCATTCAAAATTAACCCGGTTGGGATCGAATGTCAGTGTGTGGATGCCATTTTGCGGGACGAATGCAGGGAAGCCGATTCGCGTAGTGCGATGATGTAACAAGTTGTAAAAAGTGGAGGTTTGAAGGGACTGAAGAAACCATTCGTCGACTCCTGCCGTCCCTAGTCTCATACCTGGATCAGGACTTGCCGCACGGGCCTTCGACGAGGACCTGGGCGAAGCTCACTTATACGGAAACTGGAAAGAAGAAACTGCATGTCACCTGCCGCGCCTACAGAACAGGTCCCCACTTCGACTTACGCCTACCGCGTTCCCGGTGGCGAGACTCCGGGGAGAATCCGCAGGAGCCCCGCAAGCGCGGTTGGCTGCGCTGGGTGGTGCTTTTGGTGCTGCTCTCCCTAGCCGGCCTCATCACGTGGCGGACTGTCACGGCAAAGCGCGAGGAGAAGGCCACCGCCGCCCGCAGGCAGCGCGCCATGGCCAACCAGGCGGTACCCGTGCAGGTCGCCCCGGTGCGGCAGGAGACCGTTCCCATCTATCTCACGGGGCTGGGAACCATCACCCCCTTTTACAGCGTCAAGATCATCCCCCGGGTCACCGGCGAGCTGACCAATGTCTACTTCCGCGAAGGGCAGGATGTCCGGAAGGGCACCGAGCTGATGACCATCGATCCGCGCCCTTATCAGGCGACGCTCGACCAGGCGATCGGCCAGTTGGCGCGTGATCAGGCGCAGTTGCAGAACAACCAGGCCGAGTACAACCGGTACAAAGCTCTCTACGATCAGGGGGTTGTCTCCAAGGAGCAGGCGGACTCCATGCAGTCCAACCTCGGCCAGTTTGTCGGCGCGATCAAGGCCGATCAGGCGGCGATTGAGGCCGCCCAGCTAAACGTTACATATTGCCATATCAAGTCCCCGATCGATGGCAAGGTGGGACTCCGCCAGGTCGACCCCGGCAACCTCATAACCGCCAATACGACACAGACGCTCATCGTCAACCAGTTTCGGCCGATCGCGGTGTACTTCACCCTGCCTGAAGACCAGTTGCAGCGCGTCCTCACCAAGCTGCGCCAGGATCACAAGCTGGACGCCATCGCGTTTGACCGTTCGGACACCACGCAGCTTGAAAGTGGCCTGTTGACTGCCGCCGACAACCAGATCGACACCACTACCGGCACCGACAAGCTGAAGGCCGTCTTCGCCAATCAGGACGAAAGGCTCTTCCCGAACCAGTTTGTGAATGTGCACCTGGTCCTCGAACAGCGGCAGAATGCCATCGTGATACCGGCCGCGGCTGTCCAGCACGGCACAGACAATGACTACGTGTGGCTGGTCAAGCCGGACACAAATCCCGCTCCGGCAGCCGCAGAGCAGCCCAGTGCAAGCCCAAGCGGCAACGCCACGGGGAGAAGCGGTGGTCCGGCAAGCGCTGGTCCCAAACCCGGTAGCGGAACCGTCTCCATGCAGCCCATCGTGATCGACACAACGCAGGGCTCCATGGTGATTGTGAAGAGCGGCCTCGAAGCCAACCAGCAGGTTGTCGTCGACGGAGCGGACAAGCTGCAGAACGGCAGCAAGGTCTCCACGACCGCGGCCACACCCCATCGCGTCCAGAAGCAGCAACAGCAGCAATTGGGTCCGTCGTGAGTCCGTCTCGCCTCTTTATTCTGCGGCCCGTGGCCACCTCACTTCTGATGGTGGCCATTCTGCTCGCGGGCTTCGTTGCCTACCGGCAGTTGCCTGTCTCTGCGCTGCCTGAGGTCGACTACCCCATCATCCAGGTGGTCACGTTCTATCCCGGCGCCAGCCCGGACGTGATGTCCTCCGCCGTCACAGCTCCGCTCGAGCGGCAGTTCGGCGAGATGCCGGGCCTGAATCAGATGACCTCCACCAGCTCGCAGGGCGGCTCGGTCATCGTGCTGCAGTTCGACCTGACCGAAGACATCGACGTTGCCGAGCAGGAGGTGCAGGCGGGCATCAACGCCGCGCAGAGCTTCCTGCCCACCGGCCTGCCCAACCCGCCGATCTACAGCAAGGTCAACCCCGCCGATCAGCCGGTGATGACTCTCGCCCTGACCTCTGACACCCTGCCTCTGCAACAGGTAGAAGATCTGGCCGATACCAACATGGCGCAGAAGATCTCCCAGGTCTCCGGCGTCGGCTTGGTGTCCATCGCGGGCGGACAGAAGCCTGCCGTCCGCATTCAGGCGAACCCGGCGCAGCTCGCCGCCTATGGCATCAGCCTTGAGGACATGCGTACAGCGGTGGGCGCCGCCAACGTCAACACCGCCAAGGGAAACCTGAACGGCACTCGTCAGTCCTACACCATCGGCGCCAACGACCAGTTGCTGACCTCTACCGACTACAAGCCCATCGTCGTCGCCTATCGCAATGGCGCACCGGTGCGCATGTCCGACGTAGCCGACATTATTGACGGCTCGGAAAACACCATGCAGGCCGCGTGGATGAACCGCACTCCGGCCGTCATCGTGAACGTCCAGCGCCAGCCCGGCGCAAATATCATCGCGGTGGTCGATCGCATCAAGACCATCCTGCCCCAGCTGAAGATCAGCCTTCCGGCGTCGATCAAGGTACAAATCCTCACCGATCGCACCGAGACCATCCGCGCCTCTGTGAACGATGTGCAGTTTGAGCTGATGCTCACCATCGGGCTGGTCGTGATGGTGATCTTCCTCTTCCTGCGCTCACTCGCCGCTACTGTCATCCCCAGCATCGCCGTGCCGCTGTCGCTGGTCGGCACCTTCGGCATCATGTACCTGCTGGGGTACAGCCTTAACAACCTCACTCTGATGGCGCTCACCATCTCGACCGGCTTTGTCGTGGACGACGCCATCGTGATGATCGAGAACATCTCGCGTTACATCGAAATGGGCGAAGATCCGCTCGCCGCCGCACTCAAAGGCTCAGAGCAGATCGGCTTCACCATCGTTTCACTCACCGTCTCGCTCATCGCCGTGCTCATCCCGCTGCTCTTCATGGGCGATGTGGTCGGCCGCCTCTTTCGCGAATTCGCCATCACGCTCGCCGTCACTATCCTGGTTTCCGCCGTCGTTTCTCTAACCCTGACGCCGATGATGTGCGCCAAGCTGCTGAAGCACAAGCCGGAGTCCGAGCAGAACCGCTTCTACCGCAAGTCCGAGGAGTTCTTCCAATACGTCATCGGACTCTACGGCAGCACCCTGCAATTTGTTCTGCGATACCGCTTTACCACGCTGATGATCACCATCGGCACGCTGGTCCTCACGCTGGTCCTCTACGTCATCGTCCCCAAGGGCTTCTTCCCGATCGAGGACACCGGCGTCATCCTCGGTATCTCCGAAGCTCCCCAGGCGGTTTCGTTTGAAAGCATGTCCCAGCGGCAGCAGAAACTGGCCGACGTCATCCTGCGCGACCCGGATGTGCAGAGCCTCTCGTCCTTCATCGGCATCGACGGCACCAACACCACCATCAACAGCGGGCGCATCCAGATCAACCTGAAACCGCTGGATCAACGCAGCGATCGTGTGCCCGAGATCATTCAACGGTTGCAATCAAAGCTGAAGAGTGTCGAAGGCATCACGCTCTACATGCAGCCGCTGCAGGACCTCACGGTCGCGGATGCCGTGAGCCGGACGCAGTATCAATACTCACTCGAGAGTGCCGACGCAAGTGAGTTGAACACCTGGACCAACAAGCTGGTGACTGAGCTGCGCAAGCACTCCGAACTCACTGATGTTGCAAGCGACATGCAGGACAAGGGCCTGGAGACAGATCTCGTCGTCGACCGCGATACCGCGTCGCGGATGGGCGTGCAGATGTCGACCATCGACAACGTCCTCTACGACGCCTTCGGCCAGCGGCAGGTCTCCACCATGTACACGCAGCTCAACCAGTACCACGTCATCCTGGAGGTGCAGAACAACTTCCAGCTCGATCCAAGCTCCTTGAGCAGCCTCTATGTCGCCTCATCCACCGGTACCCAGGTCCCGCTCAGCACCTTCGTCAAGGTGCAACGCACCAACGCGCAGCTCTCCATCGACCATCTGGGGCAGTTTCCCGCCAGCACAATTTCTTTCAATCTCGCGCCAGGAGCTTCCCTGGGCGATGCCGTCAAGGTCATCAACCAGGTGGAAGCCGACCTCCACATGCCGGAGACCGTGAACGCCAGCTTCCAGGGAACGGCCAAGGCCTTCGAAGCATCCCTCACCAACGAGCCGATCCTCATCCTCGCGGCCCTCATCACCGTCTACATCGTGCTGGGTGTGCTCTATGAGAGCTACATCCATCCGGTCACGATTCTCTCCACGCTCCCCTCGGCGGGTGTGGGCGCCATCCTCGCGTTGCTGCTCTTCCGCATGGATCTCAACGTCATCGGCATCATTGGCATCATCCTGCTCATCGGCATCGTGAAGAAGAATGCCATCATGATGATCGACTTCGCACTCGAGGCCGAACGGCATCATGGAAAGAGTTCCGAGGATGCCATCTATGAAGCCTGTCTGTTGCGCTTCCGCCCCATCATGATGACGACCATGGCCGCCCTGCTCGGCGGTCTGCCGCTCGCCCTTGGCACCGGCATGGGATCGGAGCTGCGCAAGCCGCTCGGCATCACCATCGTCGGCGGCCTCATCGTCTCCCAGGCGCTCACCCTCTACACCACGCCGGTGGTCTACCTCTACTTCGATCGCTTCGCGCAGCGGCTCAGCCGCAGGCGCGCACGTGTGGCCGCGCATCGCACCGAACACACGGTCTCGGCGGATTAAGGGAGACCGGCGACCATGCATATCTCCGCTCCGTTCATTCGTCGCCCGGTCGCGACCTCGCTCCTGAGCATCGCGCTGCTGCTGGGCGGCGCCGTGGGCTATGTGCTGCTCCCGGTGTCGTCGCTGCCGGAGGTCGAGTTCCCGACCATCAACGTGCAGGCACAGCTGCCCGGCGCCAGCCCGGAGACGGCGGCATCGGCCCTCGCGACCCCCCTCGAACGCCAGTTCGGACGCATCGCCGGCGTCACGCAGATGACCTCGTCGAGCACGCTCGGCGGCAGCAACATCACGTTGCAGTTCGATCTCAATCGCAATATCGATGGCGCGGCGCGCGATGTTCAGGCAGCCATCAATGCCGCACGTGCGCAACTTCCCGCCAACCTGCCGCAAAATCCGCACTTCTTCAAATCCAACCCGGCCGACGCGCCGATCATGATCCTGTCCCTCACCTCGGACCAATTGAGCCGGCCGGAGATCTACGACGCCGCGGACTCCGTGCTGCAACAGAAGATCTCCCAGGTGCCGGGCGTCGGTCAGAGCTTTGTTGGTGGGGGCGCCAGTCCCGCGGTACGCGTCGAGGCAAATCCGATGCAACTCAGCGCGTACGGCATCGGTCTCGAATCGCTGCGGACGACTCTGGGCGCCGTCAACGTGAACATGGCCACCGGATACTTCCGGAACGACCACCGGATCAGCAATATCAACACCAACGATCAGCTCTTTCAGGCGCGCAATTACGCGCCGCTGGTGGTCGGCTACAACCCCACCACTGGTGCAGCCGTTCGCCTCGAAGATCTGTCCTCCGTGATCGATTCGACCTCGAATCTCTACACTTCCGGTCTGGCCAACGGCAAACAGGCCGTGTTGATCGTCATCTTCAAGATCGCCGGCGCCAACGTCATCGAAACTGTGGAGCGGGTGAAGGCCGCGCTACCCTCGCTCGAAGCTTCCATCTCGCCCCTGATCCATACCAGCATCGTGCTCGATCGCACAGTGACCATTCGCGCCGCGATCCATGATGTGGAGATCACTCTTCTCATCTCCATCGCGCTGGTCATCGTGGTCGTCTTTGTATTTCTGCGCGATGTATGGGCCACCATCATTCCCAGCGTCGCCGTACCACTGTCGCTGGTGGGCACCTTCGGTGTCATGTACCTACTGGGCTACACGCTGGACAACCTCTCGTTGATGGCCCTTACCATCTCTACCGGCTTCGTGGTGGATGATGCCATCGTCGTGCTGGAAAACATCACTCGCTTTCTCGAGCAGGGCATGACGCCCTTCGATGCGGCGATGAAGGGATCTAAGGAGATCGGCTTCACCGTGCTCTCCATGAGCACGTCGCTCATCGCCGTCTTCATCCCCATCCTGCTGATGGGCGGCATCGTCGGCCGTCTCTTCCGGGAGTTCGCCGTTACGCTCTCGGTCGCCATCGCAGTGTCGCTTGTTATCTCGCTCACCACGACGCCGATGATGTGCGCAATGTTTCTTCGCCAGCACCATCCGAGCGAGCGCGGCCGCGCCTACCTCATGGGCGAGCGATTCTTCAATGGAATGCTGGCCGGCTATGAGCGCGGTTTGCGCTGGGTGCTGCGGCACCAGAACCTGGTGCTGCTCATTGCGGTCGGCACCCTGGCATTGAATGTCTATCTCTACATCATCGTGCCGAAGGGCTTTTTCCCGCAGGAGGATACAGGCCGGCTCGGCGGCGCGGCCCGTGCCTCGCAGGACATCTCTTTCGACGCGATGGCCGTCAAGCAGGCACAGCTTGCAGCCATCGTCCAGAAGGACCCCGGCGTGGATAATGTGCTGGCCTTCGCAGGTAGCGGCGGTGGCGGCGCGACCACCAACGTGGGCCGCATGTTCATCGCGCTCAAGCCGCTCAGTGAGCGAGACGCCAACGCCGACCAGATCATCAACCGTTTGCGCAACAAACTGTCCAAAATTCCAGGCATACAGTTGTTCCTGCAGTCATCGCAGGACATCACGATAGGCGGTCGCGGCAGCGATGCGCAGTATCAGTACACCCTGCAGGACTCCAATCTCGACGAGTTGAACCAATGGGCTCCGAAGCTGCTCGACAAGATGAAGACCATGCCGGAGCTGCGCGATGCCTCCACCGACGAGCAGGAGAACGGGCTGGAAGCACGACTCGTGGTCGATCGCGACACTGCCTCGCGCCTCGGCCTCACCATGCAGGACGTGGACAACGTGCTCTACGACGCCTTCGGCCAGCGCGAGGTGTCCACCATGTACACCGGCCTCAATCAGTACTACGTCGTGATGGAAGTAGACCCGAAATATCAGCGCGATCCGGATTCGCTCAGGAACATCTATCTTCGATCTGCGACCGGTACGAACGTGCCGCTCTCTGCGATTTCGCACTTCGAGACGCGCCGCACGTCGCTCGCAGTAAACCACTCCGGCCAGTATCCCTCCATCACGCTCACCTTCAATCTCGCGCCGAACGTCGCGCTCGGCGACGCCGTCACCGCGCTCAACAGAGCGAAGCAGCAGATGGGCATGCCCAGTACCGTCCAGGCCGCCTTCTCCGGCACGGCGCAGGCCTTCCAGTCCTCATTGGCTTCGGAGCCCCTGCTCATCCTCTTCGCTCTGGCTACCGTCTACATCGTGTTGGGCATTCTCTACGAGAGCTATGTTCACCCGATCACGATCCTCTCCACGCTGCCGTCGGCTGGTGTGGGCGCCATTCTTGCTTTGCTCCTCACCCACACCGATCTGAGCGTCATCGCCTTGATCGGCATCATCCTGCTGATCGGCATCGTGAAGAAGAACGCGATCATGATGATTGACTTCGCGCTTGCCGCCGAACGCGAGGAAGGGAAGTCGCCCGAAGCGGCCATCTACGAAGCCTGCTTGTTGCGCTTCCGCCCCATCATGATGACCACGTGCGCCGCGCTGCTGGGCGGCTTGCCCCTGGCCCTCGGCAGCGGCACTGGCTCCGAGTTCCGCCGTCCCCTCGGCATCACCATTGTGGGCGGCCTCATCGTCTCCCAGATGCTGACGCTGTTCACCACTCCGGTGGTCTACCTGGTCTTCGATCGCATACGGCTCGCCTTCATCCCCGGCCACAAGGAACACTGGGTCAGCGTGGAGCAGAGCGGCGACTGATTTGCACTCTGATAGCTCCGCTTCCGAAATCGCCGATCATTACCCTGCAGGCTCTGTTGCGGTCTTGTCGCCAAGCACCCGCCGCGTCTCACCCAGAGCTTCAGCGTCTGATGACTCTGGCCGATGCCGAAATGCAAGCACAACAAGAACGACGATGATTGCCTGAGGTACTAGCAGGGCGATCGAGACCAGCCTGAGATCCGGATTCAACTGCGGTATCACTGCATTCAGCAGCACCCAGGCCAGAAGCACGACGCACAGCCTCTTTGCGGTGGGCGCAACGGTTGCGGCCAGGAGGGTGAGAAGCCAAAGCGCGGCCACGACCCCATAGCTAGGGAGGAACGGACTACGCAGTGACCCAAGTATCAAAATCGCGAGCCAAACAATGGGTTGCTCGTCGCGATTCCGCGTCTGCCTCGCGAGGACGACCGTCGCCCCGAGAGCTATCAGCGTGTAAACCCACCCGACGATTTTCATTGCCTCAAACGATGTGCCAGGAAGGCCAAATAAATGCAGTTTGAAGACCATCCCCGGCACGGAATAATTCTTTGCGATGGCCATTGGGTTGCGAAAAGCAGGGAAGGCTTCACCTCCCAGCAATCTGGGTACGTGACTGAAGAACGCATGATATGGAGTCGGGCCTGTGTCCAGCAGCGAGGCTACGACCAACCCAGCGCACAGGCCAACGGTCCAGGCAAGCGCGCGCCACTGACGCCGCACCAGCAGATAGACGACTAGCACGCCGGGGAACAGCTTACTCAATATTGCGTAAGCCAAAAGCCCGCCACCTTTCAGATATCGATGCTGGGCAAAGAACACCATCGCAAGCATTGCGAGCGCAATAACCATCGCCTGCAGATTGCCGATCTGCAACGTACTGATCATGTGATCGGAAGCGAATATCAGCGGGGAAAGCAGCAATGCACGTGTGCCTGCGACTGGTCCCATCACTCGAACAACGGCGAGCACCCCGGCGAGCACCACGGCGCCATTGAGCGCAAACCATACCATGCGAAAGTGGAGAAAGTCCGGTGCCTGAATTTCCAGTACGCGGGGTAGCAGCAAAAATGGCAGCGGATATTCGTAGACATCGATGTTGAACGTCCCGATGCGCTTCGCTTTTCGAATAGCGTCTGGCTTCTCGGACGTGAGTGAATACAGTTCATCGCTATATACATCGGGCACTTTCGACACAGACTGGGCTGCCACGAAATAGGCGGACACGCAGGAGTGGGTGATCGGGAGTCCAGGGCCACGCAAAGGACCCATGGCGTAGCCGACTGCCGCTGGGTTGACGATGAAAACGCACAACCGAGCCAGCTGTAGGAGCGCGGCAATAGTGGCCATCCCAGAGACCACTTTCAAAGTACGGGAGAGTGCTTCCTCTTCGTACGGAAGAACGGGATGCCGCCATAACATCCACGCAACGAATGCCGCAGTGCTCACGGCGACGATAACCGCAGCCACGTATGACCGAACCAGTCCAACGGTTCCGGCAAACGCAAAAATTCCAAAGGCGCAGGCGAGCGACAAGGCAATCAGCGCGCGCTCAGTACGTTGCTGTTGGGAAATCCCTGCGGTCATGGCTTTGCGCTCCTGCTGTTGCGCCTGGCCCGTGTCGCCCGAATGCCCTTGTCACCCAAATGATGGTCACAAAGTATCACATCAGCCGCAGGTCAGCCTGCCGAACAGTATGGCGCTGGATGGCGCCAAGTCTGCATAGACTGTGCTATCCTCCCCCGCTATGTCCAGTTCAGCGCAGTCATCCCTGCAGCAAACGCGCCTTGCCATGGCGGATACCAATGACCTCTTCAATCGAGAGGTCTTCGGCAAACGGAACTTCGACGCGCTGGATGATATCTACACCTCCGGCGCCCGCATTCTGCCGCCCGGCCTGCCGATGATCTCCGGCCGCAAGGCTATCAAGCAGTTCTGGTCAGAGATGATCCGCTCCGCCAACGCGAAGTCCGCCACACTCGAATCAGTCGATGTCATGCCCGCAGACGATGGGGTGGTCGAGATTGGACGTGCGGTTCTTACCGTCGAGCCGGACGGGCAAGCCGCGGTCCAGATAGAAGTAAAGTACGTCGTCTACTGGCAACAGGAACAGGGCCGCTGGAAATGGCATGTCGATATCTGGAACACAAACTCCGAAGCCTGACCCGATCGTCACTTGGAGGAGGCCGCGGCAAAAGCAAAAGGGGCAGCGCGCAAGCGCCGCCCCTTTGTCATCTGCAAAGAATGCCTAGCGCGCGAAGGACTGCTCCAGCAGATGCGCCGAATAGCTGGCCTTCTTCTCCGGGTAGTACGCATTCGAAACATACTGCTCGAGCATGCGCTGCGTGTTGAAGAAGGAGCCGTTCATCGCGATCGTGGTCTGCATCAGCTTCCGCCATCCCTGCTTGTTCTGGTAGTAGAGCGGCAGGATCTTTGACTCGAGCTTGTCGTAGAGGCTGGCTGCCTCCTCTTCGGGCGCGATCATGATCCTCAATCGCCCATCCGGTCACGCCTTCGATGCAGCCCTCGATCCACCAGCCATCCAGCACGCTCAGGCTGGGCACGCCATTCAGCGCGGCCTTCATGCCGCTGGTGCCGGATGCCTCATAGGGGCGCAGCGGATTGTTCAGCCACAGGTCCACCCCGCCAGTAAGCAGCGCGCCCAGCCGCCATTCGTAGTCGGCGAGATAGATGATGTGCAGCGAGCCGGAAGAGAGCCGGTGCGCCTCCTCGAAGACGTGCCGGATGATCTGCTTGCCCGGCTCGTCCGCAGGATGTGCCTTCCCGGCGTACAGAATCTGCAGGCTGCCCACCTTCTGCGCAATGGCCGCCAGTCGTTCCGCATCCGTAAACAGCAGGTCGCCGCGCTTGTAGGTCGCGACGCGGCGCGCAAAGCCGATGGTGAAGACGTCCTCGCGCAGGCGGATGCCCGCACGCCGCTCGACTTCAGCAAGCAGCAGGCTCTTGCCGTCCGCATGCGCTGCCACAATCTCGTCCTGCGGGATGTCGATCGCATAGCGCAGGTGCGTGTTGTCCTCGCGCCAACGCGGCAGGTGCTTGTCGAAGGTGGCCTGCATGGCCGCCGCGGTCCAGGTGCCCGCATGGACGCCATTCGTAATTGCAGCAATGTCGTATTCGGGGAACATCGCCCGGCTGACCTTGCCGTGCTGCATGGCGACGCCGTTCACGAAGCGCGAGAGCCGCAGCGCAATGTAGGTCATGTTCACCATGCCCTCGTGACAGCCGCCGATCCGCTCTATGGTCTCTGTCGGCTCGGTGCCCAGGATGCGATACGACTGCTCCAGGGAGAAGCGATCGTGGCCCGCCGGCACCGGGGTGTGGGTGGTGAAGACGCAATGCTGCCGTACTGTCTCCAGGTCGCGCTCCTGTGCGCTCGAAAGCGCGCCACCGCTCAGTGTCTTCTCAAGCAGCGCCAGGGTCAGCAGCGCGGCGTGTCCTTCATTCATGTGGTACACGCTGATGTCGTATCCCAGCGCATCAAGCATCCGGAAGCCGCCGATTCCGAGCACGATCTCCTGCGCCAGCCGGTAATTCGTATCGCCGCCGTAAAGCTGATCCGTCAGGGTGCGATCACGTGGATCGTTCTCATCCAGGTCGGTGTCCAGCATGTAGATGGGGATGGTGTGGCCTGTCACCCCTTCCATGTCGTAGCGCCAGGCGCGGATGTGCACCGGCCGCCCTTCGATGGTGACGACAACGCGCGGCTCTTCCTGGGGAAGTCGCGCCGCCGGGTCCCAGGGCTGCGGGTCTTCGGTCTGCTTGCCATCCGCATCCAGAATCTGCTTGAAATAGCCTTTGCGATGGACCAGAGTCACCGCGGCGAGCGGCAATCCCATATCCGCGGCCGAGCGCAGCGTATCTCCGGCCAGCACACCCAGACCACCGCTATAGGTGGGCATGCTGGGCTCGATGGCAATCTCCATGGAGAAATAGCCGACCATGCCTTCGCTGGCGGCCAGACGTACGGCATTTAAACTTCCAGACTTCAACCTATCGTCCATCGAGCAAAAAACTCCCTCCGGGCCTTATGTCATAGTGGCGTGTTCCACGCCGCCGATACATGCAAAATTCGCTGATTCCGTCTTGAGATGCGCAATGGATTGCGCAAGTCGCGTCGCCGGCGATTTTTCTGCCCTCGTCCCACCGGATCCCGGTGGGATTGGGCGTAGTTTAACAACGGCTTCCCGGGAAGGAAATCGTTTACGTATGCGACTTCCGTATCAAACGCTATTGTCAAACGGGTGACATCCTGAGCCGACGGTAGCGAACTCCACTCCCAAAACCCATGAATGAAGACACTTAAGACGCATGCGGTGCCTCTGTGGAAATGTGCATTCGCTGGGCTGAGTCCAGCCGACACCCGATCAGCTTTCGTCTGGAAGCAGCTTCATCTGCGGCTGCAGCGCATCGATTGCGTCCAGCGTGCGGCCGGCGATCGCCTGCAGATCGCCGTTGATCCCCTCGCTCGCCTTCAGCACCAGCTCCAGCTGCTTTTCGCGCTTGGCCCACTGCCGTTCCATGAACTTGCGCTCCTGGTCCAGATCGCCGCGCATATCCGTGAACTTCTCTGCAATGGTCTCCACGCGATGGCGGAACTGTGGTCCGGTCAGGTAGGTGTAGACCTCCTGCGCCTTGGTCTGCTCGCCCTCGCCGGCACGCCGCACACGTGCCAGCTCAATCAGCGCCTGGCGCAGCGCCACCGCCACCGGCAGCGTGCAGGCAAGGCTGCTGACCCATACGCCCTCCACATGGTCGAACAACGAGAGATCGCGCGGCAGCGTCTGCGTGGCCAGCACCGCCAGCTCGGCGCCTGCAGCGCGCTGATCGCCGCGCAGCTTTGCCAGCCAGCCTTGAGACCAGTTCTGCGTCCGCTTGAACTCCCACAGGATGGTGCCGCAGGGCTGGCCCGCCGCGTCGCGTACCGTGTGCAGCAGGTCGCCGCCGAACTGCCCTTTGGGAACCGGCTGGATGTCATCCATGGGGAAGCGGGTGCGGAGCTGCTGCTCCGCTTGCGTCTCCAGCACCTCGCCGTGTGCCTGCTGCGATCCCTGCTCCGCCTTGCGCTTCAGCTCGTCGATCTGGCGGCGCAGCCCCTGGATGGCCTCGTCCTTGTCCCGCACCTGCAACTGCATGTCTTCTTTCACTTGCTGCTCTGCCTGCCGCCGTACCGCGTCCAGCTCCTGCTGCACCTGCCGCTCTACATGCAGCTTCAGCTCGCGCCGCTCGTCCTCGAGCGCGCGCTTCTGGCGAAGAAACTCGGCCTCCTGCTCCTGCGCCACCTTCAGCTTTCCGGTCAAGGCTTCCAGCCGCGCCTCGCGGTCCTTCAACTCGCTCGCCTGCCGTTCGAGTTCGCTCGACACCATCTGCTTTGCGCGGTCGGCCTCCTGTGCAGCCAGTTGCTTCCGCTCCGCCTCCAGACGAACGCGCACCTGCTCCGCCACGCTGCGTTCGGCATCGGCGGCCTTCTTTTCGAGTTCGGCGGATCGATGCGCGACCTCCTGCTCCCGCCCGACGATCGCCGCCTGCTGCTCGCGCATCTGCTGCTGATACTTCCGCTCCACCGCCGCGATCAGCGGAGCGGCCAGCGACTCGGTCACCTTCATCTCGTAGCCGCACTGCGGGCATTCCATGGTCTGCTCGCCCGCCTTTTGTGTCGTTGCCCCTTGCATCATCTACTCCTCACTTCCGCGCCGGTTTTCACCGCTACGCGCGAGCGACTCCAGCGCATCGCATGTGCGCGCCAACCCATCTTCGTGCTGCACCTGCTCGCCCACCTCAGCCGCGCGCCTGGCAAAGCGTCGATGCCCCAGGACACGCTGAATCCGCCGCGCCGCGCGCTCGGCTGTGTAGTCCTGCCGCTGAATCACACCCGCAACTCCCAGCCTCCGCATGCGCCGCGCATTGTCCGGCTGATCATGACTATAGGGCATCACCAGCATCGGCCGGCCCGCCCGCATCGCCTGCGCCGTCGTGCCCACGCCGCCCTGGTGCACGATCAGCGCGGCTCGCGGAAAGAGCTTCGAATAGGGCGCATAACGCGCCACGCAAATGCCGGACGACTGCGTCCCCGGAATATTCCTGGGTACATTTCTCGGATCGGTTCCCACCAGCAGCACCGCGCGCACGCCGGCGATCCGCGCTGCCTCGGCGCTCTGCTCATAGAAGTCGCCCGCATCCAGCACCGCGGCCGATCCCAGGGTGAAGACCACCGGCGGTTCGCCCGCCTGCAGAAACTCTTCGACCTCCTCCGGAAGCTCCTGCTTCCCCGCGTCTCCGTCGTAGAAGACGAAGCCGGTGATCTCCGTGTTGGGCGGCCAGTCCGGCTGCGGCTCCCCCAGCAGAGGCGAAAACATCGCCAGCACCAGGGTCGGCGCATGCTTGGCATCGAAGATCACGTTCGCCCCGCGATCCAGCCCCAGCTCCGCACGCAACCGGTACACCGGCTCCGCCCAGTCGCGCGTCACCCAGCGAGCAAAACGCGTCACCGCATGGCCGGTCGCGGGCACTGCGCTCTGCAGCCGCGCAAGCTTCGGATACGGCGGCAGCACCGGCGCGTCGTAAGCGGAGAAGAACGACAGCGGCGCGAGCACATAACTCGCCCAGCGGATGCCCGTCACCTCCGCTACGACCGGCGCCTGGTAGGTAAGCTCGCCGGCCAGCATCAGGTCCGCGCCGCCGCCCGCCTCGACTGCTGCCAGCAGCTCGTCGTAGCTCTGGCGGATCGCCGGAAACAGCACCTCGCGCAGCGTGCGCTCCGTGCCCTTGTGGATGTCCATCAGGTCGGCAACCTGCTGCGGATCCTCCGGGTTGAGCGTGGGCCCAACCTTCGCAAACGCGAGGCCCAGCGGCTCGATCTTCGGCCGAAAGATCTCCGGCACCGCCAGCACCGGCGTATGTCCGCGCCGCCGCATCTCCAGAGCCACCCCGATCAGCGGGTGTACATCGCCCAGCGTGCCGAAGGTGGTGAGAACAATCCGCATGCCCAGGCAGCAGCTTAACGGATGTGCTCCGACAATTGCCTTCGCCGCCAGTCCCGCTGCGAATGCAGACCACAAGGGCCTGCATTCGCAGGAGCTCACCAGCCGGGGCGAAACGAAACTCAACGCTGCAACACTTTTTTGGTGGGACGAACCGCCGGGTGGCTGAAACGGACGATTGCCCGCCTTCACCATCGAACCGGAGCAGAAGGTGAGGTTTAGTTATGGCGAAAACTGTTGATCAGGTAGGTCCTCTGGTCGAAACGCAAGCGGAACGCGACGCATTAAACAAGGTCAAACTGAACTCGTTTAGCGTTGTCCCAGCCAGTGTTAGTCCCTATGGCCAGGTAACGGCCACCTGGAATGCAACCGTGCCGAACGACACTGGATTCGATGTCGTCATCGCACTGAACGGACAACAGGTTGCGAATGCTGGCAGCAAGACCTTTACAGTGACACAGCGAACAACGTTCACCCTGGCGGCTGTGATCGAACCCGATCCACCTGTGCCACCAGCGTCCAGGATATTGAAGTCTCTGTTTGTCAGCGTAAATACAACCGGTTGCGGGGAAATCCTTTATCCGACTTCGCTCGTTACCGGCTTGGTAAAAGATGGAATGGATGCAGCCTTCAGTGGAGGAGGAAATTTCTCTCTGAAAGACGGGGGATCCATTGTGACGGCGGGCCCCGATGGCCTGGTCGATATTCACGTACCCATCACGATCGAGGTTCCCGACTGGTTCGATGCGGACGCGGATATTCATATCGAGTTGACCATCACAGGAGCCGATGGCCATGTGTTTGTTGCGGCTCCGGTTGTCGATCCACAGGTGAATTGGTCACTCGCGTCAAATCTGGCAAGCTTCGGTTGTACGGACGCGATCGGCCTCGGGATGACGAAGATATCGTATGCGTTTCTGGAACGTATTACGGATAACGAGATACGACCGACAGTGACGCAGAAGGTCCAGGACATAGTCAACCTGTCCCTGGCAACGCTGCATAACAACGATCCGGAAAAGAGGACGTTTGTGATGACAACGCTGATCTTCTCGGCAGCTCGTGGGCTTCTGATTACCGGGTGTCCGCAGACGGCTTGATTTGTCTGGATAGACGAAGCTTCGTGACGCCGAATGGCGAAACGCTGGCTGCTTAATCCTCGTTACCGTATTTGTTTCCGGCAGTCTGATCTGCCGGTATTTTTTTGCTCTGCGCCAGCCCGATCAGAGGGTGCACATCCCCAGAGTGCCAAATCCAGAGTCCGAAATGTAGTCAGAACGATTTGCATGCTGCCCGAGACGCGGCTTACCCGTGCTAATCCTGTGCCATCGTCGCCAACGCTCCTCCAGCACGATCTTTGCCGTCACGCGAAGGCGGCTGGTTAGATTCGATTGTTGTTCGTGTGCTCGGTGACCGGAGTCCAACTGCTCGAAGGCCCCAGCTTCGGACCGCCAGTGTTCCAGGGACCGAGCATCTCCCGAGTGGCGCTGCTGATTTTGCTCCTGACTAGCATTTTTCATAGTGGCGGTTGTGTGTGACGGCTGTGTTCAATGAATGCAACCGCATGGGAGATTCCCGTCGTCAACCATGGCGCTATCTTCCAGGCCATGGCAACGCTGCCCACGGTTCCTTTAATCAGATTCTTTACTGGTCATGTCCTGCGGAGTGGTTCAACGAACTTCGCAACCCACGCCCCGGCGCACGTCTGCTATGGCATGGGAGTAGCAAGTAATCCAGACCAATCATAAGCAAGCACGGAGGGACAAAAATGCCAGAGAAAGCGAAGCAGACTCCGCCGGCGAAGGCGAAGCAGACTCCCAAACAACCAAACATCCTCGTTATCTGGGGTGACGATATCGGGATATCCAACCTCAGCTGCTACACCAAGGGCCTGATGGGGTACCAAACCCCAAACATTGACCGCCTCGCCTCAGAGGGCATGATGTTTACCGACTCCTACGGTGAACAGAGTTGTACCGCCGGGAGATCGTCTTTTATCACCGGACAGAGCACCTACCGCACTGGCCTCTCCAAAGTTGGAGTTCCCGCGGCGCCTATCGGCATGAATGAGAAAACAGTCACGATCGCAGCGTGCCTGAAGAACCAGGGCTACGCGACCGGGCAATTCGGCAAGAATCATCTCGGCGATCTGAACAAACACCTCCCGACAAATCACGGCTTCGATGAGTTCTTCGGCAATCTCTACCACCTCAATGCCGAAGAAGAGCCGGAGATGCCCGACTACTACTCGGAGAAGGACTTCCCCGAGCTTCGGAAGAAGCTTCTACCTCGCGGAGTCATGCATTCCTGGGCAACCGACAAGGATGATCCGACCGTACAACCACGCTGGGGCCGGGTCGGCAAACAGAAGATCGAAGATACGGGGCCGCTCACCAAGAAGCGCATGGAGACATGCGACGACGATTTTGCCGCGGCGGCGAAAGGCTTCATGAAGAAACAGCATGACGCCGGCAAGCCATTCTTCGTCTGGCTCAACTTCACCCATATGCACCTGTTTACCCATACCAAGAAGTCGAGTCTCGGGCAGGCCGGCCGCTGGCAGTCCCCGTATCACGACACCATGATCGATCACGACAAGAATGTCGGAGATGTTCTCGACTATCTGGATGAACTGGGGATCGCGGACAACACGTTCGTCATGTACTCAACCGACAACGGTCCCCACAGGAACTCGTGGCCTGATGGCGGCATGACCCCGTTCCGCAGTGAAAAGAACTCCAATTGGGAAGGAGCTTTTCGCGTCCCGATGATCGTCCGCTGGCCGGGCAAGATCAAGGCAAACAGTGTCTCCAATGAGATCGTTCAGCATCACGATTGGCTACCGACCTTCCTTGCAATGGCCGGAGACCCCGATGTGATGGATAAGCTGAAGAAGGGATACCAGACAATCGGAAGGACCTACAAGAATCATATCGACGGCTACAACCTGGTGCCCTACCTCACCGGGCAAGTGAAGGAGAGCCCTCGAAAGCTCTTCGTTTATTTGAGTGATGACGGCGACGTGCTGGGCCTTCGTTACGACAACTGGAAGGTTGTCTTCATGGAACAACGCTGCCGGGGAACGCTGCAGATATGGGCAGAGCCTTTTACAAAGCTGCGATTACCGAAGCTCTTCAACCTTCGCACCGATCCTTACGAATATGCTGACATAACTTCGAACAGCTACTACGAATGGTATCTCTATCACGACTACATACTGTTCGGAGCGTGGGGAATCGCGGATAAATGGGCGGCAACATTTAAGGATTTCCCACCGGTGCAGAAACCGAACACCTTCACCATCGACCATGCACTCGAGATGCTGTCTGCGGCCACAACCACAGGGCAGTAAATAAAACGAAGGCATCACAATAACCGGGATGCGAGATCGATCTCGCATCCCGGCTTCGGGTCGGCATAAGGACTTGCGCGTGCAGGAATGATGAAAGAAGAGAACGGAACCGGGATCGCCGCCGAACTGAAGGCTCCGCGCGCTGGTGCGGTCGCCGGTATCCTTTTCTCAGTCTTGCTATTCGTAAGTCTGGTGCTTACCCGGCTTGCAGTTCCTTACAGTCCTGGCGATCCAGGCGCGTGGCTTTCCGAGAGTGCGAAGTCAATCCGTCTCGCCCTCGGCCTGCTGCCCTTCGCCGGGATTGCCTTCCTGTGGTTCATGGGCGTGCTGCGCGACCGGATGGGGACACACGAAGACCGCTTTCTAGCCACCGTCTTCCTTGGCAGTGGCGTCCTGTTTCTCGCCATGACATTTGCTTCCTCGGCGGTTGCAGGTGGTCTCTTGATGGCATACGAAGAAAGTCCCCAAAAGGTGATGGACTCCGGCACTTACACCTTTGCCCGCACCCTGACCTATGAATTAGTCAACGTCTACGCGCTAAGGATGGCGGGAGTATTCATGTTCTCCACCTGCACGCTCGCGATTCGCATCGGAATGTTCCCGCGCTGGATGGCGTTGCTGGGCTACGTTCTGGCGCTTTTTCTGCTCCTGAGCATCGGACACTTCGGCTGGGCTACATTAGTCTTTCCGTTGTGGACGCTGGTGGTTAGCGTGTACGTTCTCATCGCAAATTTTCGCCCCCAGACGGCGTGAACGCGCTGCGTGCCCTGGTCTGCTATCGCCTTCGCCTTCACTCCCGGACTCATCCCACTGGATGGCGTCGTTTGCGTAGGACAATTATCGGTTTCCGCGAACCCGCCCAGCTATCGATGGGAAACAATCCAGATGGCATAGTGCGCCACATCATTTGCTACTACCCTGGCCTTTGCCGGGGCGCTGCGCGGCTGGTAGATTGCATTCTTATTCGTGTGCTCGTGATCGGAGGGACGAGAGATGCTAAGTAGAATCTTTTTCACGACAGCTGTGCTCTGCGCGCTGCTGTCCCGCCAGGCCGAAGCGCAGTCCGCTACGGATATGGTCGCTCTCAAAGGACTTGCGCCCGTGGCCGCACTGTCCACTACGGATGCGGGCAACGCGGCGCTGGCTGCGAACTATACCGTCACTGGCGGGATTCAGACCGGTGTCATACGGCAGCCCACATTGCTGCCTTTCGCGGAACAGCAGCAGCAGGCGCTTCGCGATGCTTTTATTACGGGCGCCAATGTGGCCAACGTTGCGGACGGGCTTGGGACAACGCTTGGCAGTGCATATCTGGCGCGGGCGCACTACATCGATCGGGAACGTTACACCAAGCTGTCGCCGGCCGTTGCCGAAGTTCTCGCCTACGCGAACCTGACCGCTGGTTTGAATGCGAACTCCGCCAAGTATTTCTTCGCCAATGCAACGATCGATGGAAAGACGCCCGTCTCGGCCACGGCTAGCGCCATCTTCAAGGACAACGGCGGCTCTCCAGACATGTTCGGCACCAGCTACAGACTTCCGGCAGGAACCGCGGGCGCCGATCTGTTTGGCAATTCCCGCCCCTTTCAAACCGAGGCGAAGGTTACACGGATTGTCGGCCCGGACTATTTCAATACTCCTGCGGACAACTCTGATTACAACAGCGGACCCATCATGAATCTGATCAATAGCCCGTCGTATCCGAGTGGCCACACGACCTATGGCTATACGAGCTCGGTGATGCTGGCGATCCTGGTGCCGGAGCGGTACCAGCAGATGGTCGCGCGGGGTGCCGAATATGGAAACGACCGCATCATCATGGGCGCGCATTATGCAATGGATGTGCTGGGCGGGCGAACACTAGCGCTCTACGATCTGGCGCATCTTCTGGCGAACGACCCGGCCTATGTGGGGCAGACGCTTCCACACGCCCCGGTGATAAAAGACTTCCAGGCCGCGGTAAAGAAAGCCCGTGCCGACATGACGTCAGCGCTGCAGGCAGCCTGCGGAGACTCGATCGACGCTTGCGCACGTCAAGATACTGGGCGTCTGAACAATCCCGCGGCAAATGAAGCCTTTTATGCGGCGACGCAGACATATAACTTACCCGTCGTCTATTCGAAGAATGCAGGAATGACGGAGGATGTTGGCAAACTCGCCCCGGAGGCCGGATATCTGCTGACTGCTGCTTTTTCCTCGCTGACCCTGGAACAGGCCGACAGAATTCTGACCGAGACAGAAGGACCAGGTGGCGGTTTCCTGGATGACGGCTCGCCGTTCGGCGTCTTTTCTCGCCTCAATCTCTACGTCGCGGCGGGACGCGCTGCGCAGGTTGCCAACGGCAAATGAGCAGCGCCATTTGCGTGCAACCAGGCCGGTGTTGTTCGATGATCATCACGAGACGGATGTTTCGCGCTAGCTGTCCGCGCATCTCCAGCGCGAGCTCGCCGTTAAGTGCACCTTCAAAATCTCCATGGATGAGCCTTGACACTTCCATCGAATGCCATTCCGCAGGCAACTAGCCGCTAACCTACTCGGCCGCCGCATCAAGCGCCACATTCTCATTCACCGGACGCTCCACGCGCGTCGGGAGCTGTAACGCCGACAATAGTGTTAGCACTTGTAGCCCGCAAAGCAACACAAACCCCGCCACAAACGCCTTCGCCGAAGCTCCGCCACTCAGCCGCATCCGCCACGCCAGAAACGTTGCGCACACTGTCGTCAGTGTCGGTCCTCCCAGTCGCTGCACAATGTTCAGCGACGTCGTCGCCATCGGCAGCTCGCGTTTCGGAACCGACGAATATGCCGCCGTGATCGACGGAATCCCCACCGCGCCCTGCCCTATCCCACGCACCACTAGCGCCGCCACAAATACTGCCGTCACCAATCCATGGCTCGCCAGGAAAACCATCGACGCAAGCCCCGCAAGCGCCAGCGCGGCTCCGCCCGCCGATACCCACCTAATCCCAAACCACTGTGTGAGCTTTCCCATCAGCGGATACACGCACACCATTCCCAGCCCAAGGGGAGCCAGCATCAGCCCGGTCTCGCTAGGCGACTTCCCGCACAACCGGATCAGATAAAACGGCACCAGCATCTGCGCCGCATAGGAAACGCCATTCGACAGGAACTGCGTGGACGCCGCCGTAGCAAACACCCTCCGCTGAAACAGCTCCAGATCGAGCAGCGCGTCGTCGCCCTTCGCTATGCCATGGCGCACAAACATCCCGAGCAACAACGCCGCAATACCCAGCAGAACACGCCCGGTCGTCTCCTCCAAATGGTCGCTGCCATATAGAAACAGCACCAGCCCCGGCGATAGCAGCGCAAACCCCACGCGATCGAAGGCACGCACCCTGCGCTCACCGCTATCATCCGGCAGGAACAGTACCGCCATCACGATTCCCGCTACACACACCGGCACGTTTACCAGGAAAAGCCAGCGCCACGACGCATGTTGCAGAATCGTTCCGGCCAACACCGGTCCCAGAATCGGACCCAGCAGAATTGGCAGCGCCGCATAGCCCATCACGCGCGCCATGTGCTTGCCCGCAGCGCGCGCAATCATCATCTGGGCCATCGGAGCCAGCAGCCCGCCACTCATGCCCTGCAGCACACGAAATCCCACCAGCGACTCCGCCGACCACGCCGCCCCGCACAGCGCCGACGACATCGTAAACGTCGCAAAGCACCACACGTACAGCCTCTTGGCGCCGATCCGGTCCACGAGCCAGCCATTCATCGGCAGCATCAGAGCCAGCGACAGTAGGTATCCGCTCGTCACCCACTGGATCGTCGAAAGTGGGCTTTGCAGTTCCACCGCCAGCGTCGGTAGCGACACATTCACTACCGTGGCATCCAGCTGGGACAGAAACGATCCCAGGATCGCCACCGTCGCAATCTTCGAAATGCCCGCCGGCAGCTTCTCCGCGGGGTTCCCCGTCATGGGTTCGGTCTTAAGCAAGTGCTGCGATCACTTCCTCCGTTGAGCGCACCTTTGCCAGCCGCGGAAAAATTGTCTTCACCGCGTACTCATGCTCCTCGAGCGCCATCGCACCGCAGGCATCTTCCACCATCACAAATGCGAAACCCAGCCCCGTTCCCTGCCGCGCCGTCGACTCCACACCAATACTGGTTGAAACGCCGCAGATCACAACGGTCTCCACGCCACGCTCCTTCAGCAGGCTCTCCAGCTCCGTGCGTGCAAACGCACCGTGGTGCCGCTTCGTTACCAACGTATCGCCAGGGAGCATCCCTGCCTCCGGCACAATCTCCGAAAGCTCCGCGGGCAGCGGCCCATCGGGAAGCGCCGGCGGCTGATCGACCGGCAGCCGAAGGAAGTCGTTGAAGTCCACGCGCACATACACTACCGTGCCGCCCTTCTCGCGCATCGCCTTCGCGAGCCGGTCGGAGCGCTCCAAAATCTCCGACGCAGCGTGCGGCACAATCGTCCGTCCCACAACGCCTTTCTGCAAATCGATCACCACCAGCGCCGTCTTCTTCGCTTCCAGTTTCAGCTCGCTCATCCTGTCTCCCTTTTTTCAGTAAACCGAAGCAATCCTCGGTTTCTATTTCTCGTTTAGAATACGAGGATGCCCTCGGTTTCGTCAAACCAGAAGAGAGCCACATCCGCCAAAGCCATTCGCCGGCCACCGCAGCAGGAGCGCTCAGAGCGAACTCTCGCCGCGATCCTCGACGTCGCCTCCAGCCTCTTCGCCGAGGTTGGCTTCGAGGCCACCACCATGACCGCCATCGCCGCTCGCAGCGGCACTTCTATCGGCGGCCTCTACCACTACTTTCCTGACAAGACCTCCATCGTCCTCGCGCTGGCGCATCAATTCGGTCTCGCCATCGAAGCCGAGTGGAAGCCCCTCATCGCGCAAGCCCCGGGCCTCACCCCCCGGAAGTTCGCCGACATTTTCATCGAAACAATGCTCCGCCTCGTCCGCCAACATCCTGCCTACCTGGCCCTGCAGACGGCCCCTGTCCGCCCTCGCCGCGACCCCGCTAGCCGCCGCGCTCTCCGCCTCGCCATCGCCAACGCTTTCCGGGCCAAGAACTCCGCACTCACCGAAGAGCGCGCCTTACTCAGCGCTAACGTCGTCGTTCAGACAGTCACCGGCATGACCCGTCTCTTCGCTGAGTCCGCTCCTCAGGACCAGCCCATAATCGTCGCCGACTACAAGCTCATCCTTACGGCATACCTCACCAACATCCTCCGCAGCTAGACCGCTACCAGACGGACAGAATCTTCCTTCGTAGTTGCCGATTGCCGGATTGTCCCGGTCGATGAACCGGTCAAGCCTCAGTTCGGGCGCGGATTGAACTGGGAACAAAGCGCGAAGGTCTTCTCCAGGTGCTCGATGAAGATGCGAACCTTGGTGGACATCCGGCGGCTGGCCGGACGCACAGCAAAGATCGGGACCGTGCGCTCAAAAGATGTCAGAAGGCGCAGAACTGTACCTTCTCTCAGCTCTGCCGCGAACAGCCATGCCGGCGCCTGGGCAATGCCCAAATGCTCAAGAACGCCGATACGCATCTGTTCGATATCGCTGGTTCGAAAGACGCCCGACGGCACCACACGCTTCGCTTCCTCGCCCGAGCCGAACTTCCACGGCTGCACCGAGCCACGCTCGACAAACACGATCGAGCGAAAGCGCGCGATATCTTCCGGCGATTCCGGCGCGCCATATCGAGTCAGGTACTGAGGAGTGGCGACGAGAATGATCATCGTCTGCGCAAACCTCCGTGCGACCAGGTTGGAGTTCGGCAGGTCTCCCGAGTGGATCGCCAGATCGAAGCCGTCTTCGACAATCGTCGTCGGGCTTTCCGATGCGGCCATCTCGACCGCCATATCCGGATAGGCGGCAAAAAAAGCGGGCAGCTTCGAAACCATATGGAGACGGGCAAATGTGGGAGGAACGGTGACCCGTATCAGGCCCTTCGGTGCCGTCTGCCCCCGGCCAATGCGGGACGTCGCACTTTCGAAGTCTTCCAAAATGCGCAGCGCAGATTCGTGAAAGTCACGGCCTGCCTCGGTCAGCGCTATGGAACGGGAGGTGCGGTGCATCAGTTCGGTGCCGAGCTCATCTTCCAGGGCGGAGATCTGTTTGCTCACCGCAGGCTGCCCGATTCCTCGCTCTTTCGCGACGGCGGAGAAACTCCCTTTTTCGACGACCCGGACGAATATCTGCATTGCATCGAACTTGTCCACCGCGCACCCCCGCATTCCTCTGTGGAATGGATTCTATGCGGGCACTCAAGCGTCAAAAATCCGATTGTTAATTTTCGGGAAAAGACACACGATGAGTAGCCTTCCCTCGTCTGTCCATGCATTCCTGCCGGGAATGAGTGCTATTCCCTCAAAATTCCAAATCCCCTCGGCAGAATGGCACATCAGATACCCAACTCATAGGTTCGGCACAGTCATCGATTGAATGATTGCCATCGCAAACCGCTTTTGAAACCAAAGGAGATCCCGTGTCTAAATTGAGCAAGAAAGTCGCACTTGTTACCGGCGGTTCACGGGGCATCGGCGCAGCCATCGCGAAGCGTCTGGCCGCGGATGGAGCGAGCGTCGCCATCACCTACACCAAGGGTGCGGACGCAGCGGCAGCCGTCGTGAAGGCCATCGAAGGTGCCGGCGGAAAGGCGGTCGCTATCCAGGCGGACGCCGCAGACGCCAATGCAGTCAAGAATGCAGTGGAGAAGACAGTCGCCGCGCTGGGCAAGCTGGATGTGCTGGTGAACAATGCCGGCACAGCCATCCCGAAACTCTTTGAGGAGACAACGCTCGAAGAGCTGGATCGCGTGATCGACGTCAACATCCGCGGGGTATTCGTCGCGACGCAGGCGGCGCTGAAGCATATGAACGACGGCGGCCGCATCATCATGATCGGCTCGTGTGTCGGCGAACGCCTGATGACTCCCGGCCTGGTGCCTTACTCGGCCACCAAGGGAGCCGTGAAGATGTTCACCCAGGGTCTCTCCAGAGAGGTCGGGAGCCGCGGCATCACGGTCAACAACGTCCAGCCCGGTCCCATCGATACGGATCTGAATCCCGCTGCAGGCGACTGGGCCGTACCGCAGAAGGCCGCTACCGCACTCAACCGCTATGGAACTGTCGATGAGGTCGCCGCGCTGGTAGCCTTCGTCGCCGGTCCGGAGTCCTCCTACATCACCGGCGCGAACCTGACCGTCGATGGCGGGACGAACGCCTGATAACGATCAAGAAAGAGTAGTGAGTATGGGGAAGTTGCAGGGGAAGGTAGCGGTCATTACTGGCGGCACTTCGGGCATAGGGCTTGCTGCGGCGAAGCTCTTCGTCGCGGAGGGTGCTTATGTCTTCATCACTGGCCGCCGCCCGAAGGAACTGAACGAGGCTGTCAAGGCAATCGGCACCAACGTGACCGGCGTTCCCGGAGACGTTTCCAAACTGGATGACCTTGATCGTCTCTATGAGACGGTCAAGGCAAAGGGGCGCATCGATATCGTTTTCGCCAACGCCGGCATCGGTGGGTTTGTCCCGCTGGGTGCGGTCACGGAAGAGTTCTACGACAACATATTCAACACGAATGTCAAAGGAACGCTTTTCACGGTGCAAAAGGCATTGCCGTTGCTGAACGATGGCGGCTCAATCATCCTCAACGGCTCCGTCGCAAGCGTGAAAGGTACACCCGGCTTTTGGGTGTATGGTGCGAGCAAGGCCGCACTCCGCAACTTCGTTCGAGCATGGGCCGTGGAGCTGAAGGATCGTCATATTCGTTCAAACGTCCTCAGCCCTGGTCCAACGGATACTCCGATTATTGTCGGACAACCTGTGGACGCTATCGCGAGGATCGTGTCCACCATCCCGATGGGGCGCATGGGGGAGCCAGAGGAGATCGCCAAAGCAGCACTGTTCCTGGCTTCCGATGACTCCAGTTTCATCACCGGTATCGAACTATTCGTTGACGGTGCAGAGCCCAGATCGAGCCGAGCCAGATCTGATCGATCAGCAGGGTCATTACCCCGACATCTCGCCACCCGGAAGACGGAAGACGTTGACTGGCTGAATTTGGGAGATACATACAATGACTGCACTTGAAAATAAGACAGCGCTCGTAACGGGCGCATCCAGAGGCATTGGCCGTGCGACGGCACTTGCGCTTGCCGCGGCCGGCGCACACGTCCTGGTTCACTATGGCCGTTCTGCGAAGGAAGCCGAATCGGTCGTCGCCGCGATCCAGGCGAAAGGCGGCCGCGCCGATGCAGTCTCGGCGGACCTGGCGGCTCCGGATGGCGCCGCTCTGCTGGCCGAACAGGTGCGCTCCATCGTCGGCAATCGACTGGATATTCTCGTCCTCAACGCCGGCGTCAGCAAAGCGGCGCCTATCGCGGACCACACCGTGGAGGATTTCGACAACCTCTTCGCGACCAACGTGCGAGGTCCGTTCTTCCTGGTGCAGCAACTCCTGCCTGTTCTTGGTGAGGGCTCAAACATCGTCGTCATCACCTCCGCCGTCGCCCGTGCGGTAGTAGGAAAGCCCGCTCTGGAAAACCCCTCGGTTCTCGCCTATGCCTCCACCAAGGGAGCGCTCGAGACGTTGGTGAAAAACTGGGCCGCCATCCTCGGCCCGCGCGGCATACGCGTCAACGCTGTCGCACCCGGGGTCATCGACACGGATATGTCGAACTTCACGAAGACCGAAGCAGGACGCGAGGTCGCGCTGGCGATGCAGGCATTGAAGCGCATTGGCAAACCCGAGGATGTCGCCGATGTGGTCGCCTTTGTCGCGTCCGACGGTGCACGCTGGATCACCGGTGCCAGCATCCCCGTCGATGGCGGATCGAAACTCTAGCAGCCACGGAGCAGCAATATCCGGCCCAGCGTGATCGAAGGCGCCCGGGTCACGACTCCGTACCTGCGACGCCCAGACGCCGCAGGTACGCGGTTCAGTTCAGGCTTCGAAATCGCGCGCACGGTTGAGATCGGCAATCATCCCCGTCTGCGATGTCGGGCGCCATCCCAGCCGTTCCTGCGTGAGCGCGCTGGAGGCCGGGCAGTCCAGACCCACGAAGAGTCCGAGCCAGCCAAAATGGGCGGCGGCCTCCTCGGGAGACTTGGCGACAACCGGCACCTTCAGCCCCCGGCCAATTGCCTCAGCGATCTCCCGGAGCGACACGCCCTCTTCCGCGATGGCGTGATACCGGGCTCCCGCGGATCCCTGCTCCAGCGCCAACCTGTAGAGGCGGGCAGCATCGAGCAAGTGCACCGCAGGCCAGCGGTTGCGCCCGTCTCCGACATACGCCGATACACCCTTCTCGCGAGCGACGGCGATCAGGTAGCTGACCAGGCCTTGCTTGACTCGGTCATGGACCTGCGGAAGGCGCACTACCGAAGCGCGTACTCCCCGTGATGCCACTGAATCCGTCGCCTCTTCCGAAGCTACGCGGGGAATTGTGGAAGCGGGCCGATCTTCTTCGGTTGCCAGGCGGCCCGGCGCCGCGAGGGCGCTCCCGGAGGTGACGACCAACGGGCGATCCGAGCCGGCAAGCGTGGCCCCAAGTGCCTCGACGGCGCGCCGGTCTATCTCACAGTTCGCCTCGAACTTCGAGAAGTCGTGGATGAAGGCCGTATGGATCACGCCATCCGACTGGGCTGCTCCACTGCGCAGGCTCTCCAGGTCTTCCAGATCACCTCGATGCACCTGGGCACCGGCGGCGGTTAAAGACTTGGCGCCCGCATCGGACCGCGCCATGCCAAGCACCTGATGGCCCGCCTTGATGAGTTCGGGAACAACGGCTGAACCGATAAAACCTGTAGCACCGGTGACGAAAACACGCATCTCGATTTCTCCTTTACTTCACGACCGTGACCGCATTTGCGGTTCAGTATCAAGATGGAGATGGAGGAGATACGATCTAGCTAGAGAGTCCGTATTATCTTCGCGATCATCCGGAGTGCCCCGATGGATCCACTGTCCGATGTGCTGTCGCTGCTGAAACCGCGCAGCTATATTGCCGGTGGCTTCGACGTGGGTGGCGAGCTGTCCGTTCGCTTCGGACAGCATGACGGCATCAAATGCTATGCCGTGGTCTCAGGTCAGTGCTGGTTGTCCGTGGAGGGCGTACCCGACGCGGCGCACCTTGAGATGGGTGATTGCTTCCTGCTGCCGCATGGCAGATCGTTTCGCCTTGCAACCGATCTGAGTTTGCCCCCTGTCGAAGCCCTCACCATGCTTGCGACGGCGAAGAGGCAGGGAGGCATCGCCCTCATCAATGGCGGTGGCAGTTGCTGCATTGTGGGCGGCCACTTCGCGTTCATCGGCAATCACGCCGGCATCCTGCTGGGCGTGTTGCCGCCCATCGTGCATCTCCGCAAAGAATCGGACAAGGCGGCGATGCGCTGGTCGCTGGAGCGGCTGCGCGAGGAATTGCTCGAGCCGCAGCCGGGCGCTTCTCTGGTCGCGCAAGATCTCGCACACATGATGTTGGTGCAAGCCCTGCGTCTGCATCTGGCGGAAGGCTTGAGAGGCGGCGTTGGATGGCTCTTCGCCCTGGCAGATAAACAGATGAGCGCTGCAATCCACTCCATGCACGACGCTCCGGCGCAGCACTGGACATTGCAGACGCTGGCCCAGCGTGCCGGCATGTCGCGATCGACCTTCGCCCTGAAATTCAAACAGACGGTTGGGGCCTCGCCGATGGAATACCTGACGCGCTGGCGAATGCTGCTGGCGGGAGACAAGCTGGTGAATTCCAGCGATCCAGTCTCCGTCATCGCCGTGGCGGTCGGCTACGAATCCGAAAGCGCCTTCAGCACAGCCTTCCGACGCGTCATGGGCTGTTCGCCACGGCAATACAGCCGCGGACGCAATCCGGCTTCCGCTGCCCATGGCGAGAGGGAACCCGCCCCGGACAATCAGCTCGAATCTGTCGCAAGTTGACATGCGCGGACGGATCAGCGGCGCGAGTCAATCAGCGGATGCATCCTTATCCGCATTTACATGAAAACAGCTTGGCATGACCTCGAGCTGAGATCTGTTGACAGCCATATACCTATCAGTGTCACAATCGCTGCCCATTTGTGAGTGCCTTCCCGCAGACGGTTTAAGTACAAGACGCCCGGTATTGCTGCTGTCCCTCCCGTTCCCGATCGCCTGAGGAGAGTTCCTCCGAATGGAAGAAGGGAGAAACAAAATGAGAATTCCGCGAACTCTCGCAAATTGCGGGTGCATGGCTATTTTGGCACTCTGTTTCGCAGCCTCATCGCAAGTAGGTGCAGCGCAGGTTTGGATCGCATCCACTGGGACGGTGGATCCATCAAGTACCTCAACCTACCTGTTTGTTGACCAGCTCGCCTATGTTGCACCCTCGGTGAAAACGGGAACTGTAACGCTACGTTATAACGTGTTCCCGGCAGGGGACCTGTTGACGCCCGTCACCGAACCTTGCTGCGAAGGCAGAGCACTGCTGGTTCGATTCCTCGATAACGGCAATGGAGCTCAGGTCATTGTCACGTTGAAGCAATACAACGTGTCCACCGGGGCGCTGACCACACTCATCACCTTCAACAGCAATGATTACCCGCCCAAAGCAGCGTTTCAGGAAGCATTGCCGCAAAGCCCCGGCTCTTTCTTCAACTTCTCGTTTGCCCAGGGTCCAACCGAGGGAAGTCAGGATCAAGGCGGATGTTGCGCGTATTACGTGGAAGCGAAACTCATTCGCAGCGCACCTGGAGGAACTCCTGGTCTGGGATCGATCAGCCTTGTCAGAAGCCTGGCGCCCTGATGCTATGCAGCGTGAACGCAGGATCGGCGAGCGCACTCACCGCAGTCGACGTTCCGCCTCGCTGATCTTGTGATCGTTGATGCTGGCAACGCGGCGGCGCATCCTGCCGTCCGGCGCGAACTCCCATAGCTCCACGCCATAGGAACGGAACCATTGCCCGCTCGCGTCATGGCATTCGTATTCGAAATGAACAGCAATGCGGTTTTCGTGGGCCGTCCAAAGGTATTTGCGCAGCCGGTAGTCGAGTTCCCGGGCCCACTTGCGCTCCAGAAATGCGATGATCTCCGCGCGGCCATGGAGAAACTCATCACGGTTTCTCCATTCGCTGTCTTCTGTGTAGCCCAGCGCCACTTTCTGCGGATCGCGGGTGTTCCACAAATCCTGCGCCACTTGCACCTTGCGCGCGGCACTCTCCATATCGAAGGGTGGGACCAACGGCTGCTGTGTCATACATGCTCCTCCATGAGGACAGATGCGCGACTGGATGCGAAGGACTTTCTATACTGGATGGGATGCGGACACTCGATCGCTCCCGCCAGTTGCAGCAGCGCGCAGAACGTCTCTTACCCGGTGGAGTCGACTCCCCGGTCCGCGCCTTTCGCGCGGTGGGCGGGGATCCGCCCTTCGTGGCGCGAGCAGAGGGCGCGTATCTCTGGGACGCGGACGGCAACCGCTACATCGACTACTTCGGCTCCTGGGGTCCGATGATCCTGGGCCACGCCTTTCCACCCGTGGTCGAGGCGATCCAGCAGGCAGCGGCGCGCTCCGCCAGTTTCGGCGCATCCACATCGGCGGAGGCAGATCTCGCCGACCTCATCACCGCCGCCGTGCCGTCCATCGAGAAGCTGCGCTTCGTCTCCTCCGGCACCGAGGCGACGATGTCGGCGATCCGGGTCGCGCGCGGCTTCACCGGGCGCAAATACATCATCAAGTTCGAGGGCTGCTATCACGGCCACGCCGATGGGCTGCTGGTAAAGGCCGGCTCCGGCGTGGCCACCTTCGGCATCCCCGGCTCGGCTGGCGTTCCGGAGGAGATCGCGCACTTCACGCTGGCACTGCCCTACAACGATCTCACTGCGGTCGAGGCGGCATTCGCGGCGCGCCCAAACGAGATCGCCGCCATCATCCTCGAGCCGGTCGCCGGCAACATGGGCTGCGTGCCGCCCGAACCCGGTTATCTGGCAGCGCTGCGCGAGATCACCACTCGCGAGGGCGCGGTCCTGATCTTCGATGAGGTGATGACAGGCTTCCGCGTCGCGCACGGCGGCGCGCAGCAACTCTACGGTGTCACACCAGACATGACCTGCCTGGGCAAGATCATCGGGGGCGGCCTGCCCTGCGGAGCCTTCGGCGGACGCGCGGAGATCATGGACATGCTCGCGCCCCTCGGGCCGGTCTACCAGGCCGGAACGCTCAGCGGCAATCCGCTGGCCATGGCCGCCGGTATCGCGACGCTCGCATTCCTCGCAGCCAACAGCGAAGCGGTCTACGGCAGTCTGGAATTGGCCAGTCAGACGTTGGCGGAAGGCGTTGCGGAAGTGCTGGCCGACGCCGGCATGCCGGTGACGACGAATCGCGTCGGCGCGATGTGGACCTGGTTCTTTACGAATGAGCGCGTGGTCGATTTCGCGACTGCCGCCACCTCGGACACGGCGCGCTTCGGCGCGTTTCACCGCGCCATGATGGATGCCGGTGTATGGCTGCCGCCCTCGCAGTTTGAGGCGATCTTCCTCGGCACAGCGCACACGCCCGAAGTCATCGAAGCGACGCTCGCTGCCGCGCGGCAGGCTGTCGCTTCGCTTCACGAGACGCAGCCTGCACGCTGACGCGATCCTGCAGCAGGGCTTAGAAGGCCGGCTTCTCCCACTCCGAGAAGACGAACTCCTTCAGATCCTTGCGTTGGCGCGGAGCGACCTCCGACTTGCGCATCTCTTCCGGCAACGACTCCGGATCGCCCAGATACCCGACTGCGGTGACGGCCACCGTCTCGAAGTCGTCCGGGATATGGAACGCAGCTTTCGCCTTCTGGTGGTCGAAACCGGCCATGGAGTGCGCATGCAGGCCCAGCGCTGTAATCTGCAGAACGAAGTTCGCCATCGCTGCGCCGGTGTCGTGCCAGGAGTGGCGGTTGATCTGCCCGTTGTGCACGAAGTGTTTGCGCGCGACCGACAGGATGAGCACCGGAGCGCTCTTGGCCCAATCCTGGTTGAACTGTACCAGCGTGTCGAAGATCTTTTTATATGTCGCATCGCCGCGCCGCCCCACCACGAAGCGCCAGGGCTGTTCGTTATACGAAGACGCCGCCCAGCGTGCGGCCTCAAAGCCTTTCTTCAGGTCCTCGGTTGGGACATCGCGGTCTGCATAGGATCGCGGACTCCAGCGATGAAGGATGTGTTCGACCATGCCGGCCACTCCGGGGGCATGCTTCAGGCTCTCGATAGATTCCGGCGTAGGCGCCATAAGTGTTGTCTCTCCTTGCTTCTGTTGAAATGTGAGCGCGTCTCGTGCCGCGTCTGTGGTTGGATTCAGCGAAGCCCTCCGGGGGTGCCGCAATTCACTGCGAATGCAACCCGAGCGCCTCGGCGATTGCGGGAATGGGTGCGGCCTTTCCATCCGTCTTCGTCACCACGGCAAAACTGCCTTGATAATCCCACACCGCCCAACCGATGCCCTGGTCTTCCAGCGCCGTGCGGGTATCGCGCAGCCACGCGGCCCGCATTGCCGGATCAACGTACGGCTGGTACACCCCGAACTCGCCGCAGTACACCGGCACGTGGTGCAGCGCGGCCCATTTTCCGGCGAAGCTCAGCTCCGCACGGATGCGCGCGGCATCCCATCGGTTCAGCCCATACGTGTCAATCCAATGCTGGTCGACAAGGCTCTGTTCCTGCGAGACGGCGGTAGCAATATTTTCCGGCGACGAGGGATACGGCACGCCGCGGAGAGGCCGCACCGCTGCCATCGTCCACGTCGCGCCCTGGTGAGTGAAGGGGAACGGCTCGTAGTCATGGAAGGTGTAGATCACATTCGCGTCCGCCACCGGCTCCAGGGCCAGCAGATCGGTGAGGCCGGAGTAGTGGCCGGCCGTCGCGATGATGGTGTGATGCGGCGCAGCCTGGCGGATGGCGGCGATCGCTCGCGTCTGCACCGCGTTCCACTGCTGCGCGTCTGCGAACTCCGGCTCGTTCAATACCTCGAAGAAAACGCGCTCCGGATCCGTCTGCGCGTAGTGGCCGGCCAGCGCGCTCCACAGAGCGACGAAGTGGGTGATCGCGTCATCGTTCGAGCGAAGCTGGACCTTGAATGGATCAGACGGATGCACGTCCACGATGACGCGCAGCCCATCCTTCAGCATCGTGTTCACGGCCGTGTCGAGCTCGGCGACAAAGGCGGCATTCAGGCCATTCGGCGGAGCGCCGCGAAGCAGCTCATCGCCGTCGATGCTGAGCCGCACATGGTCGAAGCCCATCGAGTGCATCAGTGCAATGTCATCGGCGGTGGTGTAGCTGCGCAGCCGGTCAGGCGAATAGTCGCGCGCCTGAGCAAACCACATGCTGGCGTTGACGCCGCGATGCAGCAGTTGGGCGCGTCGAGCGGCTACGCTCGCAACGGACGGAGCGGGTAGCTCGCAACGGCCGGCTGGGGCTGCGATCGCGCAACCACGAAGCTGGAGCAGAGAAGCAGGCAGGCGAGAAGCATTCGCATGGCGCTCCCTTTGTACAACAATGGGCAGCAGCAGATTCCGTACACTGGAAATGGAACTGAATCCTCGTTATCATCAAGGGTTCATGTCGCAACCCATTCCACGCAATACTCGCCAGAAGCAAGCCATCCGCGATGCCTTCATCGAAGCGGACCGGCCGCTCTCCCCGGAAGAAGCGCTCGCCGCCGCGCAGCGTCTCTATGCGACGCTCGGCATCGCGACGGTCTACCGCAATATCAAGTCGCTGCTAGCGGAGGGCTGGCTGGATCCCGTCTCGCTGCCCGGGCAGGCCACCCGCTACGAGGTGGCGGGCAAGGCCCACCACCATCACTTTCACTGCCGCAAGTGCGGGCGGATGTATGAGCTCGGCGACTGTGCGGCCGCCGTGCTGCCCAAGCCGCCGCGCGGCTTTCGCGTAGCCGGGCACGAACTGCTGCTCTATGGCAACTGCGCGCGCTGCGCGGAGATATCGCCGGCGGCGAAGAGGCGGTCTCGAAGTCACAGATAACGATTATTTGTTATCATTAACGACTGGGCCTTTGTAACCTGAGTCCGGCACAGCAAGGTTCCTCTCTCCATGCACATCGCCATCGTCGCCCACGCACTGCTCGCTGTCTTCGCCCTGGAAGCGGTGGCCATGCTGGCTGCGTGGCTGCTGCGCAGGCGTGACTATGCACTCAGCGCTTTCCTGCCGTATCTCGTCAGCGTCGCCACCGGCCTCCTGCTCGCCACCGCGCTGCTCCATCTGCTGCCTGAAGCAATCGCCGCCCTCGGCAACACACCGCGCGTCTGGTATCTGCTGGCCGGGGGCATACTGGGGCTCTTCTGCATAGAGCAGATTGTTGCCGCCATCGTGCATACGGGCGATACAGCAGTCATCCACGTACACGCGCACGGCCACGCCCATCACTCGCTGCGCCCCGCGAACCTGATCGTTGCCAGCAGCCTGCACAGCTTCCTCGATGGCGTCTCGGTGGCTGCCGCCTTCGCAGCGGGCCCGCGCGTGGGATGGATCACAGCACTGGCGATCAGCCTGCACGAGGTGCCGCATCGCGTCGGCGACTTTGCCGTGCTGCTTCATGCGGGCTACTCAGCGACCAGTGCGCTGCGCATGGCGGTGCTGCCGTCACTCGGCGCGCTGCTCGGCGTGGCGCTGGTCGCCGCCTTTGGAGCCAGCGGCGGCACAGCGGTGTACTGGCTGCTGCCGATCAGTGCTGCGAGCTTCCTCTACATCGCCTGCGTGAATCTGCTGCCGGAACTGCGGCACCAGCACAGCCGCGTTGGAATCGCACTGCAGATGCTCTGTCTCTTCGGCGGCGCGGCGCTGGTCGCGCTGGTTGCCGGATTGCCCGGCGCATAGCGGCGGCACCGCTCTCTACCTCTAAAAGACGAAGTCCAGTTGCCCGGTAAAGGTCCGCGGTGACACGAAGTGCGTCCCGCTGAAGGTGGAGAGGAAGTTATACAACGCGTATTTGTTCGTCAGGTTCACCACGGAGACGCTGCCATTTACCTTGAATCGCTCGGTGTGGAAGAGGTTGTCGTAGCCACCCATCGCGTCGAAGGTGTTGCGCGGCTGTACGCGTGGCGGATTTTTGTCGTCATTCTCGGTGCCGGGCGCGGGGATCTTCACCAGCGGAGAGCTGAGCTGGTTGCCCGCGCAACTCGTCAGAGGATTGGCGATGGTTGCCCGCTGGCCGCCGCAGGTCAGGTTGATCTGCGCCTGCTGATCCGGAGTCAGCCCCGTTAAATTCACCTGAAAGTCCGGAGAGTTCGGATCCGCGGTGGGAGAAAAGGGGACTGCGCCGGCCACCAGGCCACTCTCATAAGTCCAGTTCAAGCCCAGCAGCGGCCCATGCCCCGCGGTCTTCTGGTACTGCAGGTGCGTCGTCTGCTGAAAGGCCTGATCGTGATCGATGCGGAAGGGAGCGCCGGAGAGCGGCGTATTGGGATTGTTGAAGAGAATGCCGCCGACCTCTGGCCCGAAGAAGCGCGAACGGGAGTGGCCAAGCACCGCGTACGCGGAGATGCCATGCGTCGGCGTCAGGTTCGCGCGAATCGCGTAGCCGTCGATCTTCGACTTATTCCATTGAATCGGAAACGAGAGCGGCGTATTGAAGAGCACATCGAAGTCGTAGTCGCGATCGGTGAACTTCCAGAAGTAGTCGCCCTGCACCGCGATCTTCGACCCGATCGCCTGCTCAAAGCCCGCAGAGAAATGATTGCGCTTTCCCGGCTTCAGCGCGCTCTCGCCAAACGCGCCGAAGACGTTTTGCGCCAGGCCGCCCGCGCCGGTCGAGCTCGAAAGGATCAGGTTCTCGTTGTATGGCGTCATGAAGAATTTGCCGTAAGAGCCCCGGAGCACCGTGTTCGTTTTGGTGATCCGGTAGGACGCGCCCGCACGCGGCTCCACCATCGAGCGGCTGGAGATGCCGTTGTAATTGTCCGCGCGCACACCGCCACTCAGCAGCCATCCGCCGAAGTGCAGCTCGTCTTCCAAGTACACCGCTTCCTGCTTGATGTCCGTAGTTCCGTTGAAGTTGAACAGTGTGCCGCCCCGGCTCAGGTCATACGGCAATAGGCTGGACCGAAAGGCCGGATTCGGCGTTTCGCCTGTGCCTGTGCAATGCAGATCGGTTGGATTGGTGACCGGTGCACCGCTTGCGCTGAGGCATGGCGAGTTGTACGCAGGATCGGTGATGCCAAGCCGGAAGTCTTCCGTAAGGGGCGTCTGGTAGATATTCGCGCCGACCTTCAGATTCTGAATGCCCTTCGAGTAAGTGAAATCTTCCTTCAGACCAAGGTTCGTCAGCCGCCGCGCCTGCTGCAGCGTGGCTGGCTGATCGCTAAAGAGATTTCCCGACGGGTAGTAGTGCACCTGGTCCTGCCGCAGATAGATGTTCGAGCTCAGCAGCGCCGATGGGTTGAAGATGTGGGTCCAGAAGGCGGAGGTATTGAAGCTCTTGATCTCGTTGCGCTGGTCCTGCCCGATGGCCTGTTGATCGTACTGGTTCGGCGTCTGCGCCCAGGAGCGCGAGGCGCTCAGATCCAGGTGAACGGTATTGTTCTGGTTCGCGTTCCAGTCCAGCCGCTCGAAGACGTTCTCGACATTGCCGTGATCGTTCATCGGACGGAACTCCGGCGTATCGAGGAATCGCCCGCTGTTCACCACATCAAGGCTGGTGAACGATCCGTATCGCGACGAACCGATGCCTACCGTCCCGCCGCCGGTTCCTGTACCGAACGAGCCGTAGCCGCCATAGATGTCGCCGTGCAGCTTCTGGCTCAGGCCGGACTTCGTCGTCGTCTGCACCACCAGGCTCGCCTTGTCGCCATACTCCGCCGGCGGCACGCCGCTGATCACATTCATGCTGTCGATGGAGCTGAGCGCAATCTGGTTGGAGAACTGGCGGCTCTGCTGATCCGTGATCGGCTGGCCATCCACACTGAACTGAACATCCTGATGTTCGCCCTGCGCATGGATGATGCCGTTGGAGTCTTGCGCGATACCCGGCGTTGCCAGCGTCACCAGCGAACTCACCGCTGCGTTGGTGTTCTGGTAGGGAATCTGTTTCAGCGCGTTCGCGTCCAGATCCGTGTGCGCGGTCGGCGTATTGGTGACGACATCCTCCGCACCTGCTGTCACGTTGACCGTGGTGGCGACATTGGAGAGAGCAAGCTGCAGCTTCAGGCTCACAGGAACCGCGCTGCGCAGACTTACGTCGGTCGCATCGGAGGCGAAGCCGGGAGCCGTAACCGCCATGTGATAGCTGCCGAAGGGCACATTGCTGAACAGAAAGTTGCCGGTTGCATCGGACTGCATCTCGTGCTGAAATCCGCTGACAGTGTCTTGAAGACTCAGAGTGGCGCCGGGAATCGCATTCCCTTGCGGATCGGTGACCTGCCCTGCTACAGAGCCGGCAAGCGTCTGAGCGCTGGCCGCTGCAGCCACCAGGATGAATGGCGCAGACGCTAAAAGAATGCGGCTGAGCCGCCTGGAATCGAAATACATGTGAGCCTCCGGATCGATGAAGATCGGATATCTGCAGAAAACAGAAGATAGATGTGTGCAGAGAGAGCGGGCGCTCTAGAGGCTGGAGGGTGGAGGCCGGGTGGTATGGAGTGCAACGAAGCTGGGCGAACCGCGGCTAGGCGCCGAGACCAAGAGCACCATCAGCATTTGCATGGTGACGCTCAGGCTGATGACACTGGCGATCGATGGAGTGGTATGGCCGAGCGTGCACATCTGGCAATGTTCGGCATGGCCGTTGACGCCATGATGGTGCATCAGCAACGCAGAGAACAAGACCACGACTGCGACGCACAAGACCACCGCGAGGACGCGAACTGCGAACGATTTGCGGTCTCTCGGGGGCATATGGTCTGGTTAGCGGCGGAAATCGTTACTGATACTTAAGTATCAGTGGTTTTCCGGGCGAAGTCAATGCGCGGACCGGGCCCGAATGACCCAATTCAGTCTCGAAACGTGCTCTCTTACTGAAGGTTGAAAGTCGTCTTTCCGGTCCCCAGCGGGTGCGATTGTCCGTGCCATTCAAAGGTGCCGAGCAGGCCCGGCGGCAGAGTAATCTCGGCGTGCAGACCGCGCGCGGTCAAATCGTACTGCGCCATGATCTCTCCCCGTGGGTGCGGATAGTGGACTGTGAGCTTTTTCAAATCGCCAAGCTCTGGAGCGATCCTCACCGTGCGGAAGCCTGGGCTTCCGGGATGAACTCCGCCGACAACAGTCAGCAGATCGTACGTCGGATGCGCGCTCCACGCGTGCGAGTCGGAGCGGGTATCGCCCGGCATTTCCGGCCAGGTGCTGAAGCCCATCGGCAGCAGCTCGCGCCACGGCCCCAGTGACGAGAGGTACAGATCGCCCAGCCCGGCATGCTCCAGCGCTCGCGCCAGATAGAAGCGAAAGTAATAGCTGGCCGGTGTCAGGTGCTCCTTGTCGTTCACGATGCGCCGCAGCACGTCCTGCTGATCTGCTTTGGGGATCACGTCATACAGCACACCCAGAATGTTTGCGTGTTCGCTGAAGAGGGTGCGATCCGGAGTGTCGGCCAGCAGCTTCCGCTCGGGCGACCAGCAACGCGTGTAGATCCCACGGCGCATGCGTTGCAAACTCCTCTCATACGACGTCGCGATCGTCGGATTGCCAAACGCGCGCTCGAGCTCCGATGCATCGCGCAGCGCACCGGCCATCTCCAGCGACAGCACGCACGACTCTCCATGCATATCGAACGCCGGCATCGTCGCGCTATCCGGCACCCAGTCCACGAAGTTCCAGTAGGACGGCTCACGTAATAACCCATCCGGCTCGAGATAACCGAAGAACCACGCCAGCACATCGCGCGTCCCCTGCAGGTTCTCCGTAACCATCTGCGCATCCGGGCGATACCAGTACAAATCATCCAGCATGCCGATCCAGTAGAGCGAAAACGGCGGAATGATCTGCTGCAGGTTACTGGGATAGCGGCTCTGCGTGAGCCCCTCCGGGATGTGCGAGTTGGCAAAAGCCGCGATTGCCTGCCGCGCCAGCCGATCGTCGCCCGCCACCGCGTATGAGATGAGCGCCTGGATGCGCGTATCGCCGATATACTGCAACTGCTCGTAGTACGGCGTATCCATATAGGTCTCGTGCGCGTCGAGCCGCGCCGTGCGCCAGCCGATATCCCAAATGCGCTGCAGGTCGGCATCGCCCGAATCGAAGAGAGCGCGTTGCTCGAACGGATATGTGCTCTCGTGCGCGCCCAGATGCTCCAGCGTCAATCGCTCATCACCGGTCTCGATATCTACCTGCAGATATCGCCATGTGCGCCACCACAGCGGCTCAAACGTATGCTTCCCGTCGCCGTCGGGGAGCACTACATCATGGAAGCCGATGGCGTGCCGATCCGCAATGTCGTTGCGATTGCCCTTCTTCAGTTGCGAGTCATAGAGCGCCTCAGCATAGGTAAGCACTACGCGCGACCCGCGTCCTCCACTGAAAGTCAACTCAGGATAGGCCGTCGTCAGCGTCTTGCGGTCCAGCAATACCTGCGTTCTCGTATGTGGAGGAATAATCAGTGCACCTGCGGGAAATCCCGAGCGCCCCGCATCCGCCAGTCCCGCACGAACAATGGCTCCCGGACTCTCCTCCTTGTATGTCATCTGCGGCAATGGGTCAGGCATCAGGCGCCACGGAATGTTCGCGACCTCGTGCTCCGCAGCCGCCTGGCCTGCATTGGGGCTATCATCCTCGCGCATCGCCGTATACGCGCTTGCCCAGTGCAGTGAGGTGTCGTCCGGCTGCTGCCACGTCCAGCCGTACTTCGCCGCATCCAGCGTCTCGCCGGGGTCCGCTGCCATGTAATCGCCGCGACCATCGTTCGCACGCGGGATCACCGCAATCCCCGGCTCCTCCGCAACCGACCAGCTTGCATTCGTATCTGCAGCGGTTTCCTGTGGTGTATCCCCCTCCACCAGAAACGCGGTGCGGTCCGACATCTGCGCGATGGCCGAGTAGATACCGAAGTTCCACACTGTGGCCGTTAACAGGTTCCTACCGGCATGCAGCGCCGGCGCCAGGTCGAGGGTCTCGTAACGCCAGTGCGGCAGGTCGCTCGCCGCTGGGCCGGCGCCGACGCGCTGTCCGTTCACATAGAACAGGAAACGGCGATCGCCACTCACATGGACGATGTAATGCTGCGGCACGTCCGGCACTTCGATCGTCTTGCGGAAGTGCAGCACGATCGGCTCTCGCAATGGCGCCGTCGGATGCGAGATCCAGATGGCCGACCATTGCTCGCGCGGCTCCCCGCCGTGAACAACGATGGCTGGAGCAAGCAAAGCCATAGGAAAGAGGAGCGCAACCAGGCGCCGAAGCAATAACTTGTGAGCGAGCAAAGAAACCCCCATGGGGCGAAGAATCACGCGCGGGCTACTTCATCGAATCGCGTAGCGAGAGCATCTTTCCGTCCAGACTGGTAAGACGGACGACCCCAAGGCGCGGATACTCCACGTCCAGAATCGTATACACCGTGAGCGTGACTGCCACCGCCAGCGCAATCGAGTACAGCCATTCGTTCGGACCGCTCTTCATGCTGTATCCCGCCATCAGCGCGCTGCCGCCGCAAAAGGCAAACAGCAACCAGAACACCACTGGTGGCGGATGCATGTTGAAGGCATTCTGTCGTGAGGAGGTGATGTCGATCATGTTGTTAAGCGCCGGCAGCAGCAGCAGTTTCGTGGCATCTGGCGCCGCTCCCGGCGACGCGGCTGCTGCCGTGGCCTTCTGCCAAATCTCTTTTTGCAGACGCTCAGTCTCCGGCGTGATCTCTGGCCCCACCTTGTCGAACATATGCAGCCGCGAAGTCGCGTAGTCGCGGAAGAGTTGTCGCAGCTCAGGCTGCGTCTGCGCGGGCAACAGATCGAGCCGCAGGTACGCGGTACCGATGTCATTCACTTCCTCCGTCAAAAGCAGACGGTGGTTGTCAAAGCGCGCAATCGCTCCCGAGAAGGTGAACGCGAGTAGCAGGCCGAACAACCCGAAGATCGCTCCTTCGATCGCGGCACTCCCCTCCGATTCGCCGCGTCTTTTGCGCAAGCGTCGCCCTACTTCCAACAGGATGAGCATCGTCGGCAACAGAATGAATGCACTGATCGGATAGAACGTCATGGTGCCTCGCTACTGCAGGGGATAGAGCTCGATATTGCGGAAATACACCTCCGCGCCCTCGGACTGAAATAGTATCTTGCCCTCGTTCGGAAATGGATCCGTGCCCTCGTTCACCAGCTTGCCATTCACGTACTGCCGTACCGTGTTGCCCTCCGTCACCAACTCCAGCACATTCCATTTGCCGTGCGGCTTCTCCACTTCGCCCGTCGGAGACCGAAAGCCCACGACGTTCTGCGCCGGCGCTTTGTCGAAGCGCGGGATGAGCAGCGCGCTTCGCGGAGGCCCGGTCACACGCTTGCCGTCATGCCCGGTCAGCGCCGCGCCGTCCGTCATCCAGAAGTCGCCTGTGCCGCCTTCGCAGATCTGAAACTCAATGGACCGCGGCCATACCTTTTGCTCGCCCTGGATGTTGTACAGGATGCCACTGTCCCGCGCCTTTCCCGCGCGTTCGCCATACGTGCCCTCGCCCCACTTGAACTCCGCGCGCAGATAGTAGTCGTGGAACGGCTGCTTGGTGATGAGATAGCCCATCTCCTTGCCCGATATGTGAATCACTCCATGCTCTACCGTGAACACATGCTCCGGATCGGAGTTCAGTCCCTTCGTCTTCAGGAAGCTGTCGAATGCATTGAGCCCATGCCCGTCGAACAGCACCTCCGCCGGGCCATGCGGCGGAATCGGCGGCTTGTCCCCGGCCCGCGCCGTTCCCACAGCCATCCACCCCGCCATCAGCGCTGCCAGCACACTAGCCCTGCCAGGTCCCGTCATCCTTGTCCTCCCGACTATTTCTATTCTGGATCATGAACGATCACGGCTCCCCAATCCGCCGGGCTAAGGTCGCGTGCGTGTCGCGAGAACAGCCAGTGGTGTCCATCCAGATCTTGCGCCGCGTACTGAAATTCGCCATAGACCGTCTCGTGCGGCTCCTCCAGTATCTTCGCGCCCGCCGCCTTTGCCCGGAGATAGTGCGCGTCCACGTCTTCAACAAAGATCGTCAGCGACTGCGTCCCGAAGCCCAGCTTCGCCGGAGACGCCTCCTCCCGGGCCTGTTTCAGCATCACCACCGCGCCGCCCAGCCACACCTGCGCGCCGCTCATTGGCTCACCATAGTGGTAGTGCTCCAACGAAGCCGAAGGCTTTGCTCAACCAGGCAATGGCCGCCGGCAAATCCTGATACATCACATGCGGCAAGACCGCATCGACTGGTACAGATCGGTTGCGCATCATGCCCGCCATTCTAACGGCGCGCTCTCCCCTTGACGTCCTACACATCGCGGTGGTTATATGTAGAACGTCATAGAGAGAAGCCACAAGATGCCGCCGGAAAAGACAGAAAAAGAGAAGTCCGACCTGCTCCAGGGGACCCTCGACATGCTCATCCTCAAGATCGTCGCCCTCGGCCCCGTCCACGGCTATGGCATCTCGCTGCGCATCCGTCAGATCTCGCGCGACGTCCTCCAGGTGCAGCAGGGCTCGCTTTATCCCGCACTCCATCGGCTGGAAAAGCGAGGCTGGCTGCTCTCCGAGTGGGGCGAATCCGAAAATGGCCGCGAAGCAAAATTCTACCGCCTCTCCGCCAAAGGCCGAAAGCAGCTCACCGAAGAAGAAGAATCCTGGCGCCGCCTCTCGGAGGCGATAGGACTGGTGCTAGAAACCGTGAGTTAGGAGTGCATCATGCGATGGCTCTCGAATCTCCGTGGTAAACGCAATCGCCATCACGATCCCGCGAAGGATTTAGACCGCGAGGTCGCCTTCCACATCGATGCGGCCGCCCGCGACTACGAGGCCGCCGGCCTCTCACCGGAAGCCGCCCGCCGCCAGGCACGCATCGACTTCGGAGGCCGCGAGCAGATCACCCAGCAGCTTCGTGAAATCCATATCTCTGCCCTCGTCGAAGCCGCCCGCGCCAACGCCCGCGCTGCCTTCCGCTTTCTGCGCAAAGCTCCCGGCCTCTCCGCCGCCATCATCCTCACGCTCGCCCTCGGCATCGGCGCGAATACCGCCGTCTTCTCCGCCCTCGACGCTGTCATCCTGCGCCCGCTCCCATTCCCGCAGGGTGATCAGCTCATGGCCATGCATCAGTACGATCTCAAGGGCAAAGCCCCGTGGAGCTTCACCGCGCCCACGCGCCTCGAAGACTGGAACCGTCTCAGCCACACCTTCCAGGCCATCACCGGCTACTACTCCGAAGACGAATCCGAAACCTCCGGCCCGCTCCCGGAGCGTCTCGACAACGCGCTCGTCGCGCCGCGCTTCCTCGAAGTCTGGGGCATCGCGCCCGAACTGGGCCGCGATTTCACGCCTGCCGAAGAGCACTTCGGCGGCCCGAACGCTGTCCTCATCAGCCATCGCCTCTGGCAGCGCCGCTTCCACGCCGACGCGATAGTCATCGGCAGGCAGCTCCACTTCAGCGGCCACGCTTATTCCATCGTCGGCGTCCTGCCCGCATCGTTCTTTTTTCCTGACCGCGAAGCCGACCTCTTCACCGTCAGCGCTCCCGACGCCTCCGTCGCCCAGGACCGTGCCTCCACCTGGTTCACCGTCATCGGTCGCCTCAATCCCGGCGTCACGGAAGCGCAGGCGCTCGCCGATCTCTCCACCGTGCAGCGTCAGCTCGGCGTGCAATTCCCCAAAACCGATCGTGACCTGGGCGTTCGCATCGAGCCACTAAAGTCCGTCATCGTCGGCGACATCGGCAGCTCCCTCTGGCTTCTCTATGGTGCCGTCACCCTCCTGCTGCTTATCGCCTGCATCAACATTGCCGCGCTGCTGCTCGCGCGCACTACCGATCGCGAGCGTGAAATCTCTCTTCGCTTCGCCCTCGGCGCATCACGCCGCATCGTCATCGCGCAACTGCTCAGCGAAGTTCTGCTCCTCGCCGTTCTCGGCTCCATCCTCGGTCTGGCGCTCGCCGGCGGGGCGGTACAGCTCTTCCATCACCTCGCCAAAACCCTCCCGCGTGCAGGAGAGATCACGCTCAGCTGGCGTCTCCTCCTCTACACCTTCGCAAGTGCTCTCGCTGTCACTTTGCTCAGCGGCCTCTACCCCGCGTTGCGCAGCACCCGGCAGCAGCTTGCCCACACCCTCGCGCAGTCCAGCCACGCGCAGGTCTCCACCCGCGGCAGCCTGCAGTGGCTGCTCGTCGGCGCTCAAGTCGCCTTCGCAGTTACATTATTGGTCGGCGCTGGGCTTCTCCTCCGCAGCTTCGAGCAGATCGGCCGCATCTCTCCCGGCTTCGATCCTGCCCACGTCCTCACCTTCCAGATCAGCGGAGGCTGGGGTGAAACCGCCGACATGAAGCGCCTTACCCAGCGCATCGATACCACGCTTGAGCGGCTCCGCGCTCTGCCCGGCGTCGAAGACGCGGCCACCTCCGCGAGCCTGCCCGGCGTCCCCGGCATGCCGCAAATCGAGCTTCTGCGCTCCGAAGGAGAAAAGGACGACCACCGGAAGATCGTCGCGGTCACTCACCTCGTCTCCTCCGGATACTTCCACACGCTCGGCACACCGGTGTTGCTCGGCCAGGAGTGCCCCCAGAGCAACGCATCACCCAGCGTCGTCGTCAATCGCAGCTTCGTCAGCCGCTACATCCCGAACGGGGTTGTCATCGGCAGTCATCTCCGCAGCGTCGTGCAAAATGTCGCGTTGCCCACAGCGGAAATCCGCGGCGTCGTCGCCGATTCCCGTGAGGACGGACTTGACACTGCGCCTTCTCCTGCGGTCTACGCGTGCCTCAGTGCGCCGGAGCCGTCGCCCTGGTTCCTCGTTCGCACTCATGGCCAGCCCATGGCGCTTGCCCAGACCCTACGCCAGAGCCTGCATCAGCTCGAGCCCGCGCGCTCCGTCTTCGGCATCTCGCCGCTCACTGATCACATCAGCGACTCGCTCGCCGAGAATCGTCTGCGCACCATCGTCCTCACTTGCTTCGCCGGCACTGCCATTTCGCTTGCCTGCCTCGGCCTCTACGGCACGCTCAACTATCTCGGCCGCATGCGCCGCCGCGAGATGGGCCTCCGCCTCGCCATCGGCGCATCGCGTCCGCAAATTGTTGCCGCCCTCGTCGCGCAGGGACTTCGCATAGTCGTCATCGGCTGCCTCGCCGGGTTAGCGATGGGCCTTGCTGCCAGCCACCTGTTACAGGGAATGCTCTACGCCGTAAGACCAACGGACCCGGAAACCTACGTCGCGATCATCCTGTTAGTCGTAGTCGTAGCAGTCATAGCCAGCGTCGGGCCCCGCGCTGCGCGCCGCCACCACCGACCCCGCAAAGGTGTTGCGCGAGGAATAAACACATCAAAAATGATGCCGGCTGCCGTTCTTGACAGTCCCTCGGATTGAGGCGAAGATAAGCGCCCCGGATAGAGCCCCCGCAAAATCGGCCCAAAATCCAATCTCGAAGGCACATCATTATGAAACAGCACGGCATGAGCCTCTGCGCTCTCGCATCTTTCCTGGCCCTGAGTCTCCCCTGTATAGCGCAGGACAACGCCAATCCCTGGAACGGCTCGTGGAAGATCGATCGCTCCACGCTCCAGTACGACGGACCTACTATCTCCGTGACGACCGATGCGGACGGGTACACCATCACGCGCGCCGGCAAGGCGAGTCCCAAGATGATTTGCAACGGGCAGCCGAACACACCGGTCAACGGCACGACAACTACTTGCACCAAGGCCGGCACCGGCTATGACCTGGTGAGCACTCGCGACGGCAAGACGATGAGCAAGGTGAAGGTTGAGGCGTCAGCCGATGGCCAGACGATGACCAGGACCGTGGACGTCACCCCACCGGATGGAACCAGTCCGTACACGATGACTTTCGTCTCGAAAAAGGTTTCCGGCGGCGATGGCGCGACTACGGAATGGAAGGAAACCAGCTTCAACGAATCGCAGGATACGGGCGTCCTGACCATCCAGATAAACGGCGGCAGCATTGACTTCAAGGAAACGGACAACGATAAGCCGATTACCGCCAAGCTGGATGGCGCCCCGACAGACTTAGGTGGGGGACGGAGCATGTCGGTAAAGCTCGAAGATCCGCATACCCTGAAGGTGACCTACAGCGGCGGCGGCGGCATGCAGCGGGAAAACACCTTCGTCCTGAGCGACGACGGCAAGACCATCAAGGAGACAGACGTCACGCCCGCCCCTGCGCCGTCCACGATGTCGGTGACATTCAACAAGTCCTAGCCAGCAGTGCGGCGTGGGGTACAACGCGGTACCCCACGCAAAGTCTTAAGCATCCCGCTCGCGATGTTGCAAACGAGCACATAGACTGCTTCGTTTTATTCCCCTGCATTTACCAATCTTTACCTTACTTAACCAATCTTTATCGCACTCGCCGGAACGCGCTGCTGGAATGGGTTCACGAGGTGAGCCCTTATGTTCCCACAGTGGTTACGATATCTGGCGATAGCGGCGATGACGATGACGGTGAGTTGCGTGCGGGCATCCGAGCAGCAGCCCGGCAGAGGATAGATTGTTGCGGCTGGTTCCTGCGAATGCCGCGATAGTCGCGGGAATCGAAGATCCCCATCATAGAGATCAAAGCGGTCGTCTGCTGATTGTGACGCATAACAACAACGTGGATCTGCGCGACTGGCTGACGCTGGCCGGCGTGGATGATCAGCAAGGAAGTGGACAGGTTGATCGAAGTAGCGATGCCCTCCCCGCTTGGCGAGTTAGGCGAGCACCTCCTTCTGCTGCGCGGCGCGTTCAATGGCTCGCACATCCTCGCCGCTGCACTGCAGAATGGCGGCATTGCGACCGAATACCGCGGCATCCGGATCGTGGCTCTGAAGCCCTTCGCGCGAGAGCAGCGGGAGATGCCGGACACGCGCTGGCTCGCGATCGTGGATGACAGCACAGCGATCTTCGGTACGCCGACCATCGTAAAAGCCGCACTGGATCGCTATCGTTCATCGTCCCAGGTGGACAGTCAGTTAGCGAAGCAGATGGGAGAGCTAAAGTCGGATGTGAATTGCTGGAGCCTTCTCGCAATGTCCGGTGCCATGCTGACCAACCACCTGCGTGCGGGGTTGTTGGATGACATCGGCGCGCCGCTCGTGCGCAAAGTCACCAATATCGCTGTCGGAGTGCATTACGGCGCGAAGGAGCGAGTGGATTTTGTGCTCGGCATGGAGAATGCGGCCTCCGCGTCGTCGCTGGCAACAGCACTTGGCAATCGGCCCGCAACTGCTGCCGATTGCGGACGCGCTTGGCACCCACTTCGAAGGCGTATCTGTCGAACAGAATGAGATACGGGGCTCGTTGCGCGTGAAGGACAAGGAGTTCGATACGTGGCTGGCGACGGTGTATGCACGGCTGTCGGTAGGTAGCGGGGCAGACGCAACGAACGTGGCACGGGTAGATACTCGGCGCTAATCATTGCCAAACCACAGGCATTGTTACTTAGTGCATGCGCGTTGGCCTACTGCTTCTGTTCCAGTTCCGCGGCGGTGCCGGCTCCGATCACAGCTATCCCGGGAGTTTCCGGCACGCTTTCGAGCGTGTAGCTCTGCAGCGGGCTCATCTTCACCATGTCCCATAGGTACTGCTTGACCAGGCCTATGTCGAGAAAGCTGATGTTGAGTCCGGTGAAATAGAAGCGGCCGGGGCCTTCGAGATGGATGGCAGTAGCGGTGCCGGCCGCCAGCGCGCGGTGCCAGCGCTTCACGAAGTCGGCACAGCGCTGGTCGCCCTGCTTCGCATTGGCGAAGATCTCATCCGGCTCCATGTCCATGAAGCGGAGACGCATGGCGCGGTGCCCCATGATGCCTTCCAGGTGACCGACGCCGCCACATCCACAGAAGGTCTCCTTAGGATCAAGCGAGATGACGGTGTGTCCGCCTTCGAAAGGCCCATCGGCATCGGGATAGCGGCCGAAGCCGATGCCGTTGCCCAGGGTCCACACGCGGACGACCTTGTCGAGCTGATTGCGCGTAGCGGCGAATCCCGCGGCAGCTGCATCCGCGTCATTGAAAAGCGCGATTGGGGCGCGGAGACCGCGCGCATGCAGCACTGCTTCCACCTTCTGCGAGATCCTTGCGCCTTTGAGCTGACCGAGGTTCGGTGAGTCCTCAACTACGCCCGCGCGCACAATTCCAGGCAGCGCGATGCCGATAGCATCGAGAGCGTCCTTCTCCGGCTTCAGCGCGATGATGAGATCGCAGATGACGTCGACCAGCTCCTCGGTGGGTAGGTCGACGAGGCCATGCAACTCGTCCGGGTCTTCAGGATAGCGGCGCAACTCGCCGATCAGCCGATGGTTTTCGATCAGGCCGGCGGTGATGTCGTTGGTCATGACCACGCCGATGCTTCTGCCCATGTCCGCTTCCCCTGTTTCTCTTGCCTGGCAGCGTTGCCGTGCCGTGCAGCTTTTCTTCAGTCGCCGTCCGCGCTGCGGCCCAGACGGTTGATGCCGTTATACGCCGCCGTTTTGTAAGCCTCGGCGAGCGTGGGATAGTTGAATACCGTGTCGATAAAGTAGTCCAATGTGCCGCCAAGCGCCATGACGGCCTGGCCGATGTGAAGTAACTCGCTGGCACCTTCGCCGATGATGTGAACACCCAGCAGGTGACGCGTCTCGCGATGAAAGACGATCTTGAGCCGGCCTGTCGTGTCACCGCGAATCTGTCCTCGCGCGATCTCGCGATAGTAGGCCACGCCGACCTCATAGGGGACATCTTCATCGGTGAGCTGCTCTTCGGTCTTGCCGATGAAGGAGATCTCCGGAATCGTATAGATGCCGTAAGGGTAGTAAGTCGGGTCGGAGTGCGCGCTGTTGTCGTTGAAGGCGCGGGCCACGGCGATGCGGCCCTGCTCCATCGATACCGACGCGAGCGAGGGGAAGCCGATGACATCGCCGACGGCGAAGATGTTCGGCGTCTTCGTGCGGTAGTCCTTGTCGACCGGGATCCGGCCGCGGGAGTCCGCTTCGATGCCGGCATTCGCGAGATTGAGGGCGTCGACATTGCCGCTGCGGCCCACCGCGTAAAGCAGCGCGTCCCCCTGGATGCGCTTCTTGCTCTCCAGGTGTGCGACAACATTGCCCTCGGGCAGCTCTTCAACGCTGTCCACCTCTTCGCCGAGCCGCATGGTGACGCGGCTGTCGCGCAGGTGATAGCTGAGCGATTCGATGATCTCCTGGTCGGCGAACTCCAGCAGGCGTGCGCGTTTCTCGATCAGTGTTACGCGGATGCCGAGTGCGGCAAACATCGAGGTGTACTCGACACCGATGACGCCGCCGCCTACCACGATGAGCGTCTTGGGCAACGTCGGCAGGTTGAGCACCTGGTCGCTGTTGATGATGTTGCGGCCATTGATGGGAACTTTGGGCGAAAAGGCCGGCTGGGTGCCCACAGCGATTACGACGTTCTTCGCCTCGTAGACCTGCGAGCTGTCACCGTCCGTAACGCGGACGTGATTGGGGTCATCGAAGCTGCCAATCCCGTACAGGACATCCACGCCGTTGCGTGAGAGCTGGGCTTCCGTAACGTCGACTTCGGTTTTGATGACGTGCTGGACGCGGAAGGCGAGATCCGCCATGGTGATCCGCTCCTTCACGCGATAGTTCATACCGTAGATGGAGCGGTAGTTGTACCCGGAGAGGTGCAGGACAGCCTCTCTCATGGTCTTGGACGGGATTGTGCCGGTGTTGATGCAGACGCCGCCAACCGAGCGCATACGCTCGACCACCGCCACCTTCTTACCCTGCTTGGTTGCGTAGATAGCGCCACGCTGTCCGGCCGGGCCCGATCCGATGATGATGAGGTCGTAGTTAGCCATGCTCAAAGTTCAAGGGTATCGAAGTTTACGGAATCACGCCTAAACGGGTCGGAATCCTGGAGGCGCATGGCTCCGGTCGGACGAGCTGCGGCATTGATATCGGAAGACCGCGTGACTGTACCCGACTGTCGCATTTCCAGGCAATCCGCTCATACGGTACTCCACTCATGTTGAAATTTGGCACATCTTCGTGAAGGCAGGGAGGTCGGGCTGCACAAGGATTTCGAGGACGCAGCGGATTTCTTGCGATCCGATCGGGCTCATCGCCAGCTGGTTCCTGGTAACCGATACTGCTGCGGATTTGTGGTGCAATACGTTTCTCGACGCTATAGAATACGCGGCGGCCTAAAGAAAGACTTCTAGGCGACTACCTGATCAGTAATCCCCCTCGAAGTGGAATTGAATGGCCCGAAGCACATTAATCGCATTGCTATATACATGGGGCGCTGTCATCGTTCTGCTGGTCTTGGCGGGCATTGGAATCAGTCGCCAGCGTGCTCGCAGAAGGCGCAAGGACGCCCCGCAGCCAGTCCCAGACGCATCTGGGACTACTCCTGGCAAACCCGCACATGGCAGAACCGCCCATTTGTTCTTCTAAAAGAGTTGCCATCTCGATGTGCGGTATAGCCAAAGCGGATGCCCGCATGGTGAGATGGCCGTTCGAAGGAACTGCCTGATCGACGTCGAACAAGCCAGAACTCAGTGCCAACGGCGTCGAGCTCAAGGTCTGCGGTCGCCCGTTTCCGTCCGTTTTTCTGTTTTGGACGGGTCTGTGAGTAGACTTCATGAATGCGGTTGTATGCCATTACCGACCGGCGATTGCTGCCGGGTGCACATGAACATGGGCGGCTGACCGCCACCGAGCGCGATGAGCTGGTGCGCCTGACGACAGAGTGGGCAGACAGTGGCGTGGAGTATATCCAGCTGCGTGAAAAAGATCTGGGTGTCGCGGACCTGACGGAGTTGGCAACGGCCATGCTGGCGGCAACGCGACATTGCGGTCCGGGACGGCAGCCGCGGCTGCTGTTGAATGCCGGGGCCACCGGCGCGGCAGAGGTTGTGCGTACAGTAGGCGCAGCCGGCGTCCACCTGCCCGGACGATGGAACGCGGAACAGGTAGGGCGGGCGCGGATCGCCGGACTCGTTTCGGTGGGATGCCATTCGGTGGGCGAAGTCGCCGTCGCGCGCGCAGCCTGCTCAGATATGGCGCTGCTGTCACCGATCTTTCCCACCGAAAGCCATCCCGAAGCACGTCCCCTCGGCCTCGAGACGCTGGCAGAGGCCGTGAAGACAGCGGGGCGCGTACTCGTTTATGCCCTGGGCGGCGTGAATCGGGAAAACGCGAAGGCCTGCATTGAGGCGGGCGCGGCCGGTGTAGCCGGAATCAGAACATTCCTCTCCGAACGATGGGTGCCGGATGAGGCGCACGAAACAGCACAACGCTGAGCCGCATTTCGCCGCTCGCTCACCCGGCCGCCACGCTTATGCTGCCTTTTCCGCCCACGGATCGATCACGATCTTCGTCACCCGCTCCCGCTTATCACGCCACACTTCGTACATCGCCGGTGCTTCGTCCAGCGTGATCCGGTGCGAGATGATGTAGCTGGGATCGATCTGTCCCTTTTCGATACGGTCAAGCAGCGGCTTCATGTAGGTGTGCATGTTGGTTTGGCCCATCTTCATGGTGATGCCTTTGCCGAAAGCCGCTCCAAAGGGAACCTTGTCCAGCAGCCCGCCATACACCCCGGGGATGGAAAGCGTTCCACCCTTGCGCACCGCCATCATGGCCTGCCGCAGCACGATCGGGCGGTCCGTCTCGAGCAGAATCGCTGTCTTCACCTTGTCATACACGCCCTGCAACTCGCTGGAATGCGCCTCCAGCCCCACGGCGTCAATGCAGGAGTCCGGACCCGCGCCACCAGTGAGGTCCTTCAACGCCGTCAGCACACTCACGTCTTCTTCCGAGTAATCGACCGTGATGGCACCGATGAATCGTGCCAGTTCGAGCCGTTCGGGCAGGCGATCGATGGCGATGACGCGCGCCGCGCCGAGCATGAAGGCGCTCGCGATGGCGAACTGCCCCACCGGACCGCAGCCCCACACCGCGACCGTGTCTCCGTCTTCGATCTGCGCATTCTCCGCCGCCATGTAGCCGGTAGGGAAGATGTCGGAGAGGAAGAGTACCTTCTCGTCCGGCAGATCGCTTTCGATCTTGAGCGGTCCGACATTGGCGAAGGGAACTCGAACATACTGCGCCTGTCCACCGGCATAGCCGCCCATCATGTGCGAGTAGCCAAACAGTCCGGAGCCGGAGTAGCCATACGCCTTCTCCATCAGGTGCGCGTTTGGATTGGTGTTGTCGCAGGCTGACCAGATCTTCTTTTTGCAGAAGAGACAGTTGCCGCAGGCGATGGTGAAGGGGACAACGACGCGGTCCCCGCGCTTGAGATTGGTGACGTCCTTGCCCGTCTCTTCGACAATGCCCATGAACTCGTGACCCAGAATGTCTCCGGCCTCCATGGTGGGGATGAAGCCGTCGAAGAGGTGAAGATCGGAGCCGCAGATGGCGGTCCGGGTGACTTTGATAATCGCGTCGTGCGGATTGAGCAGGGTCGGATCCGCGACGTTGAGCGTCTCCACCTTGCTCGTTCCCATCCAACATACAGCCTTCATAGTGTCTCCATTTCTGATCTCTCATTCCCGGTGTCGGGGCTTCCTTGGTGTCAGGGCTTCCCGGTGTCGAAGCTCTCGGGATCGTGCTCCCCGCAAGCTAGCTGACCTTGCGATTGGCTGCCGGAGGTGTCGGCACATGTTCCCCATACGCGGACGCCTTAGCCTTGCCGATGGTTCCTCGTGGTCCATGAGGCTGTCCCTCGATGCGCGGAATCTCTCCCGTTTCCGCGAAGGCCTTGAAGTGACGGAGATTCTCCACCACTACCTGCTTCGGATTCCTTCCCGTCAGGGTCTCCCATGCGCTGGCCACCTTGCCCATGCGGAACTCCTGCAGCACGGTGATGACGGTGCCGCGGCCGCCCGTTGCAGCTCCAAAGATCACTTCGCCCGCGTTGTCCGAATCGCCGCCGATGGAGCGCCACGCGATCCGCTTTCCCGGCTCGTCGTTCAAAATCTCAGAGTCCCATTCGACCGTCTTATCCCCCGAGGTCATCACCCAGTGCGACGTGTTGGCTCCGGTGATCACAACTTCACGAATCTCTTCCTGCCAGAGAGGCACCGACGCGAGATCGCGCCACATCTTGTAGAGGTCGTCGGCCTCTGCCTGCACCAGCGCGCTGGTTCGCACCCAGATTTTTCCGTCCTTGTCCTCTGGCGGCGGAAGATAGCGCCCATTCTCGATCACCGGTGAGGTTGCAGCCTTGGGTAGCTCTTCGAATTGAGGGCGCTCTTGCAGTGCAGTTGTCATTCTCGTTCTCCAAAGTTCGTTGACGGTTACATGTGGTGAGATGTGCCGCGGGCGCCGGAAAGATTACGCAGGCGGATCTTCGTTCTGATACGGTCACAATCTCATTTGCCTTTGCGTGCATCGTCAGCGCGCACAACTCCGAATTGCAGTGCGCAGGACAACGCCCCCACAACAGATGCAAATCAAAGACAAATCCGGTGAGCACAGCCCTATAGCACGTGCAACCGCGTTCGATGCGATTCCCAGGCGAGAATTTTGCGACGGCATTTCGTTATCATGGAAAGCGTTATGCCTTTTCCGATCAAAGTCTGCTCGATCTGCTCAGAAGAGTTTGAACTGAAGCCCGACAAACCAGGATTCGCCAACCGCTGCCCCGAATGCAGCGTGATGGACGAGACCGATGCAACCGCGAAGCGCAACGCGAGCCAAAGCCAGGTGGACAGCGGCCTGAATGAGGCCCGGCGAAACGCGATGCGCGACCTGCTCTATCGCAAGGAGTAGGCAGCTCGCTTTCAGGAGGCGATGATTTGGCGACGGGCTCGGAAGAGCAGTGAGCGCAGCCGCGACTCTAGTCAACCCGGAATCCGTCTGGACGCCCAGGGTGAACCCCTGGCTGATTGCGTTCGTCGTGTCGCTGGCCGCATTCATGGAGGTGCTGGATACCAGCATCGCCAACGTCGCACTGCCGCACATCGCCGGTAATCTGGGTGCGAGCAGCGACGAAAGCACCTGGGTGCTGACCTCCTATCTGGTCTCGAACGCGATCGTTCTCCCCATCACCGGATGGCTGGTCTCGCTCGTGGGGCGCAAGCGCTTCTTTCTTACCTGCATCTGTCTGTTTACCATCAGCTCGCTCTTCTGCGGCGTGGCCCCAACGCTGCCCATCCTGCTGCTAGCGCGCGTCATTCAAGGCATTGGCGGCGGCGGCCTGCAGCCCATGGCCCAGGCCATCCTTGCAGACACCTTTCCTCCGAAGAAGCGCGGCCTCGCCTTCTCCGTCTATGGAGTGACTGCGGTCGTCGCGCCCGCTATCGGACCGACTTTGGGTGGCTGGGTCACCGACAGCTACAGCTGGCGCTGGATCTTCTTGATGAATCTGCCGGTCGGCATTCTCGCGATATTTCTCGTGCTCCGATATGTCGACGATCCGCCGTTTCTCAAGCGGACCACGCTGCACGAGAGCAGGATCGACTACTTCGGCTTCGGCCTGCTTGCCGTTGGCGTGGGCTTCCTGCAGATTGTCCTCGACAAAGGGCAGGAGGACGACTGGTTCGGATCGAACTTCATCCTCACGCTGTCGATCATCGCCGTCATCGCTCTGGTTGCGCTTGTATGGTGGGAGTTGCGCGTCAAGACGCCCATTCTCGACATTCGATTGTTCAAGAACGTGAACTTCGCCACCGCCAGCGTAATGATGCTGATGGTGGGTGCGGCCTCCTTTTCAACGACCGTCCTGATGCCGCAGTACCTGCAAACCCTGATGGGCTACACGGCGGAGAGCGCAGGCATGGTGCTATCCGTAGCCGCGGTGCTGTTGCTGATCGAGCTTCCCCTCGTAGGGCAATTGACCTCGAGGATTCAGGCGCGCTACCTGATCGCCTTCGGCTGGGCCACGCTGACCATTGCCATGTTCTATTCCACGCGGCGGCTCGATCTCCAGATGAGCTTTGTCTCGGCCACCTGGCTGCGCATCGCGCAGTATCTGCCCATGGGATTCATCTTCATCCCGGCAACGATGGTGGCATATCTCGGCCTGCCGCAGGAGAAAAGCAACGCAGTCGCGGGCCTCATCAACTTCGTGCGCAACATCGGCGCCAGCGCAGGCACTTCCGCTGTCACGACTGTGTTGGCGCGCCGCGCCCAGGTGCATCAGGTGATGCTTTCGAATCACACCGGGCTGGGCAACCGGATGTTTCAGAGCTCCACCGCCTCGCTCGGCGCGCAACTGCAACATGCCGGGGGCGGCCAGTCCCAGGCTGTGACGTATGGCAGAATGTACCGCTCGATGTTGAGCCAAGCATCCACGCTCTCCTATATAGATACCTTCTGGCTGCTGGGCGTGACCGCGGGGATCATGTTTCTGCTCTCGTTCCTCTTGCGGAGCAACCACCCGCGCAAGGCGGATGCGCAGGCGATGGCGCATTAACAAGGCAATTAATTCAAGGACATTTAAAGACATTTAATTGTCCGGCATCACGTCTTTAGCTGAATTTTCCAGCAAATAAGAACTCTTAAAGAGAAGATCGAGCGAAGATAGTCCCCCTCGCGCATTGACCGTATCAAAACGCGCTATCTGCCATCGGCTATGTGGCTAAACGCATTATTGAAACGGTCATGTTGACCCGCTACACTGCGTACGCTTCAACAAACGTCGCGAAGCCCTCCCCCAAAAATCAGCGATGACGACAAAGGTGTCCGTCCCCGGCGCGCCTGCGTTGGATTGCTGCGCATCATGTTTCACAGCGAAGGCGGGTTATGAAGACCATCTACTCTCTAGTTTGTATCCTCCTGTCATTTGCGGCCCCAGCCTTTGCCACTGTCACAGTCACCAGCCCGAAGAGCGGCGCAACCGTCACCTCGCCCGTCTCCTTTGTCGCGACGGCGACGACGACCACATGCTCGAAGGGCGTCGCATCCATGGGCATCTACGTCAATAACGTGCTGAAGTTCGTCGTCGACGCGGCAACGATGAACACCACGCTTGCGCTTGCGGCCGGCTCGTACAGCACAACGGTCGAAGAGTGGGATAAATGCGGTGGTGCGTCCTATACCAAGATCCCGATCACCGTCTCCGCTGGTGGCGGTGGCGGAGGCACCCCGGGAGTCAAGGTGACTAGTCCACTTCCAAACAGCACAGTCACCTCGCCGGTGAGTTATGCGGCGACAGCAACCACCAGCTGCGCGAAGGGCGTAGCCTCGATGGGCATCTACGTCAATAACAAGCTGATCTTTGTGGTGAACGGCGCGACCTTGAACACCAGCATTACGCTGGCCACTGGCGCCCAGCACACCGTAGTGGAAGAGTGGGATAAATGTGGTGGAGCTGCGTTCACCACCATCAATCTCACGGTCACTTCTTCCACGTCGAAGCAGGTGACATCCATCGCGGTCACCCCGGCCAACGCGAGCGTGAACGTAGGAAGCCAGCTGCAGCTCGATGCCGTGGCGACATACAGTGATGGCTCCACAGCGGACATCACTTCAAGCGCCACCTGGGCCGTTGCCAACACCTCGATAGCGACGATCGCTTCAGGCGGCCTCGCGAAGGGAGTGGCCCAGGGTTCCACCCAGGTCACGGCCTCGCTGAGCGGCATAACCGGAACCGATTCTCTCACTGTCACTCCAGCCACCACCGGCGGCGGCGGAGCAGTGAATATCGTGACGTGGCATGTCGACAATGGTCGCAGCGGATTGAATAACAAGGAAACGTCCCTTTCACCCGGCAACGTAAGTTCGAAAACATTCGGAAAGCTCTTCTCGTATGTGGTGGATGGCTACGCATATGCTGAGCCGCTCCTGATGTCGAACATCACCGTCAAAGGCGCAACCCACGACGTCCTCTACGTCGCCACTGAGCACGACAGCGTGTACGCCTTCGATGCGGACACCGTTGGCAGCGGAACGCCCTTGTGGCAGGTCTCGTTGCTGAAATCGGGTGAAACCCCGCTCACCGGCGCCGAGGTCCTGCCCAACCAAGGCGTCACATCGACACCGGTGATCGATCCGGCGTCGAATACGATCTATGTGGTCTCGGCGCAGAAGTCTTCGGCGAGCGGTTCTACCTACCGACTGAATGCGCTGGATATCACGACTGGAGCGCAGAAGTTCGGCGGGCCAGTGACCATTCACGCGTCGGTTAAAGGAACCAATTCGACGAACGTCAATGGCGTCGTCTCATTGCCGGGATCGTGCGTTCAGAGGGCGGCGCTGCTGCTGGCGAACGGCAACGTGTATCTCGGCTTTGGGAACTGTCACAGCGGATGGCTGCTCTCCTACAACGCGAAGACCCTGGCTCAGAATGGAGTATTCAACGCCAGTCCCAACATAGATGGCGAGGGCACCTTTGGCGGCGCGGGTGGCGTCTGGATGGGCAGCGGCGGCCCGATTGCAGATAGCGCCGGAAATATCTACGTGTCGACTGGCAACGGGCCGTGGGATGGAAAGACCGCGTTCGGCGATTCGATCCTGAAGTTCAGCCCGACACTCCAGCTTGAGGACTACTTCACACCCAACGACTATGCATTCTTGAATTGCCATGATGGAGACTTGGCGGCCGGCGGTTTGCTGCTGATTCCGGGAACCGGGAATTTGGTGGGAGGCGGAAAGAGCGGCAAGCTCTATCTGGTGAACACCGCCAATCTTGGGAAGGAGCAGGCGAACGATGCCGGGGCGGTTCAGACGATATTCTTCGAGTCCGACTTCAGTGCGCCCTACTCCGCGAGCTGCACCGACGCATCGGGGACTCACACATCGCAGTCCAATTCGTATGAGATCTTTGGAACGTCGGCGTATTACAACGGATCCACCTATCTCGGTGTCAGTCCGACAACGACGACGGCGCGCGCCGGCATACGCGAATTTGTCTACTCCGGAAAGTTGAGTTATGGAGCTGAGACGACGCCGAGCATCCAGGAAAACACCCGTGGAACAACACCCTTCGTCTCTTCTGACGGGAACGCGGATGGCATCCTCTGGATGATCGACACGGGAATACCGCTGCAACAGGGCACGTCGACCAAGTCGACGCTGCGCGCCTACGATGCAAACGATCTGGGCACGGAGCTCTATAACAGCAGCGAGAACGCAGCTGATGTGCCGGGGTATGGAATCAAGTTCAGCTCGCCGGTGGTCGCGAACGGCAAGGTGTACATCTCCACCGGGCACCAGCTCACCACAGTGACCAACCCGCAGGGAGAGATTGATGTGTACGGGCTGAAGTAAGACTTCAGCGCTTGCCCGATGCCATGGTGATAGGCGACGGCCATTTTTCCGTGAGAGGTGAGAGGTTCGTGAGCAGCAATCGTCCTCGCATCTTCTACGGGTGGTGGATTGTCCTCGTCAGTGTGGCGGGGATGATGTTTGGCGCGCCGGTCACGGTGTATTCGTTTGGCATCTTCTTTAAATCGCTGGCGCACGAGTTTCACGCGAGCCGCGCTGCGATTTCGTTTGCCTTTACGCTGCACAACGTTCTGGGCGCGCTCCTCCTGCCAGCGGTGGGCCGGCTGATCGACCGGCTGGGTGCGCGCCGCGTGATAGTGATCGTGACGGCAATGTTTGCTCTGGCGCTCCTGTCTGCACTGTGGATTGGCCACAGTATCTGGCAGCTTTATATTTTTTATGCGGCGCTGGGAATTACGATGAGCGCCGGGCCGGGCCCATTGTCGTACGGCGTGGTGATCTCGCACTGGTTCAATCGACGGCGCGGGCTGGCACTGGGGCTGATGGGGCTGGGCATCGGAATCGGCGCCTTCGTACTTCCGCTCATTGCGCAAAGGCTGATCGGGCTCCTTGGCTGGCGAGTGGCATACGCACTCTTCGGGGGTGCGGTCCTGTTGATTTCCATTCCTGTGGCCGCGATGTTTCTGCAGAACGACCCGTCCGATCGCGGCCTGGAGGCGGATGGCGCGGAGAACACGATGAGCGCAGTGGAAGTATCCCCCAGCGCGGAAGTATCTCCGAGCAAGGAAGGGTTGTGCTGGGCCGAGATCCGCCACAGCTCGGATTTCTGGTTGCTGATTTTGGTCTTCGTGCTGACGAGCGCGAGTGTGCATGCCGGCGTGCTGCATATGCCGGCGCTGCTGACGGACCGCGGAATGAGCCCAGCGCGCGCGGCTATGGCGAGCGCGGTGATCGGGATTTCCGTGGTATTGGGCAGGCTGGGATCCGGATATCTGCTGGACCAGTTTTTCGCTCCACACGTCGCGATGCTCTTTTACAGTGCGTCGGCAGCCGGGATGGCGATTCTGTGGTCGGGGCTGTCGGGAAGCGCGGCGCTGGGCGCTGCATTTCTGGTGGGGCTCGGGATGGGGTCAGAGGTGGAATTGATGGCCTACCTGATGAGCCGCTATTTCGGCCTGCGTTCCTTTGCGACCGCATACGGCTACGCCTTCGCCGCGTTCATGCTTGCGGGAGCTATCGGCACACTGCTGATGGGCGCGGGATTCGACCATTTCCATTCCTATACGGTGCCCCTGGGATGCTTCTTCATGGCGATGGTGTGCGCGGTGGCGCTGCTGATGCGCCTGGGAGCGTACCGGTACGGAGTAGAAGGCAAATCGAAGCCGCCGCTCGAAGTGGTGCCCGCCGGCGCGCCCTGACGACAGTGACGAACTCGCAGGGTGAGATGGATGTGACGGCTTGAAGTAGCTGCCTACTCGTATCGCAGCGCTACCACTGGATCGACGCGCATGGCGCGCCGGGATGGCAGGTACGTCGCGAATAGGGCGATCGCAAGAAACAAGAGTGAGACGCCGACGAACGAGATGCCGTCGACAACGTTGACGCCGTACAGGATGCCGCGCATCAGGTAAGACGCTCCAATGGAGAGAGGCACGCCCACGACTAGCCCGGCCAGCACGGGCCGTGTGCTTTCCCGCAGCATGAGTTGAAGGATGTCACGCTTCTTCGCTCCGAGAGCGATGCGGATGCCCATCTCTCGCGTGCGGAGGACGACGATATAGCTGACGGTACCGAAGATGCCCATGGATGCGAGCAGTAGGCCGAGCATGCCGACGATAGAAGCGATGCTTGCCGCAAGACCGGAGATGAGGACGGGGGGTGTTTGATGCAGCATCCGCTCGAGTGTGGATGCGCTTACTACCAGATTAGGATCGAGCGATGCGATTACGGGAGCTATCGCATCGATGAGCTGCGATGGGTCCGTCTTGGTTCGGATGAGAATGGGAAAGTCCTGCAAGTGTCCTTCAGGTACCGGCAGATAGATCAGCTGAGAGTCGCTGCCGTCCAGCTCGACGCCACGTGTATCGCGGGCGACGCCGATAATCTGGTAGGTCGGACCATCGGGAAGAGCCTCGTTTTTGAAGTGAAACTGACCGTCGGTACCCAGGCGGAGACTGCGGCCGAGGGGGTTCTGATTTGGCCAGAGCTGATTCGCCGCGGATTGGCTCAGGATGACGGAGGGCTCCGGCTGGCCAGATTGCGCCGAAAAGCCGCGGCCGGAGAGCAGAGGAATGCTCAGCATTGCGAAGTAGTTGGGCTGCACGAAGGTGTAGTAGAGGTTGGCCTGGGTGTTGTGCGGCGACGGCTTTTGTCCGTTGAGCGAGACTGCGGCTTCTCGAACGCCGCCGCCGTCGGGAGGCCGCGCGCTGGTGATGGCAGTGACTTCCGGCAAGCCGGCGAGGCGATTGCGCAGCTCACGCACCAGGGCGTTTCGCCGGTCCGCGGTGTATTTCGGTCCTTCGGGAAATTGCAAATCGAGATTGACGACGTGCCTGGTGTCGTATCCGGTATCCATCTTCAGAGCATGGATGGAACTGCGGATCAACATGCTCCCGGCGATGAGAAGCACCAGCGACACGGCAACCTGCGCGGCGATCAGAATGTCACGCAGCCTGCGGCTGCGCTTGGGCGAAGCCGCGCTGATGGCGTTGGCGGCAGAGGAGAGCGCGGAGCGAGAGCCTTCGAGCGCGGGGGCGAGGCCGAAGAGAATGCCAGCGACCAGAGAGATGGCGAAGACGTAGGCAAAGATCCCGAGATCGGGCGTGACATGCAATACCAGCGAGCCCCATTGGGCGGGAATGCCCTGGGCGATCAGTGTGATCGACACCTTGAGCAATGCCCAGGTGAAGAGCAGCGCGATGATGCCCGCGATGAGGCCCAGCAGAGCACTCTCTGTCAGTAATTGCCGGATGAGGCGTCGACGACTGGCGCCGAGGGAGAGGCGCAGACACAATTCAATCTGGCGGGAGGCAGCGCGAGCGAGTTGCAGGCTGGCAACGTTGGCGCAGGCGATGACCAGTACCATTCCGACGGCGACCATGAGGAACAGAATGGCGAGCTTCAATCCGCGATCCAGGTCACGCGGGTAAGGAGAGCCGGGCCAGACCAGCGCGGTAACGGGTTTGCTTAACTCGGAGTGCGGGGCGTGCAGGGTGCGGACCTGGTTGGCGACGGCGGTCATCTCGGCCTGCGCCTGGCCAATGCCGACGCCGGGAGCGAGACGCCCGAAGAGCCGGCACCACTGATTCTCGCGGTCGCGGAGCCAATTGCCGTCGAGGTGGATCAGAGGCACCAGGCTGAGCGGAAACCAGAAGTCCGGCGTGACTACCTCGGTGCCCACGAAATCGTGCGGCGTGACTCCGATGATGGTGAAGGCGACGCCATTGAGCCGGACGACCTTGCCGAGAATGGACGGATCTCCGTTGAATCTTTTTTGCCAGTAGTTTTCGCTGATCAGGACAGAGGGTGATGCGGCGAGTTCGGCAGAACTCATGGCGTCGAAGGTGCGGCCACGCAGAGCGTTGACTCCGAGAACGGAGAAGTAGTTTTCGGAGACTTCGAAGGTGGTGGCGAACTCCGCATCGATGGCGCTTGCGGGAAGCAATCCCAGCCTTCCCAGCAAGCCACTCGCACCGTCGCGCATGGGGCCGCCGGCTCCAGAGAGGATCAGGCGGTCGACGTTGTGGGCGATCACACCGGTGAAGGAATGAAGATTGTCTCGATATGCCTGGTAGTCGGGATAACTGAAGTCAACCTCGGTATCGCCGGATTGGCGAACCAGTGTGAGATCCACCATTCTGGCCGGGTCGCGAGCATCGAGCGAGCGGGTGAACATCGCTTTGTAAAAGGTGAAGGCCGTAGTGTTGACGCCGATACCGAGCGCAAGAGCAAAAATCGCGACAGCGGTGAAACCGGCGTTGCGGAAGAGCGTTCGAGTGCCGTAACGCAGGTCCTGCAGGATCGTCTGCGGCAGGATCATCAGATCGATTTCGCTCATGCGCTCTCGCCACAAAAGAGGATTGCCAAAACGTCGGCGGGCGTCGCGATGTGCTTCCGCACGCGGCATGCCGTGCTCCACATTCCACTGCTCGCGCATGGAGAGGTGAAAGGCGAGCTCCTCGTCGAGATCCTGGGCCAGCTTGTCCCTGCGAAAGAGTGCGCGAAGCCGGGAAATCCATGCCATGAAGAGCTCCTGACCTTATGCCGGTTCGAAATCCAAAACCAGGGCGACTGCCTGGGTGATCTTCTGCCAGTTCTCGCGTTCGGCTCTTAGCTGCTTGCGGCCCTGTGCGGTGAGCCGATAGAAGCGCGCGCGTCGATTGTTTTCGCTCAGGCCCCATTCGGAGGCGATCCAGCCCTCCTGTTCCATCCGATGGAGTGCCGGATAGAGGGAACCTTCCTCCACGCGGAGAACCTCGTTCGAGATGCGCTGGATGTGAAGGGTAATGCCCCAACCATGCATAGCGCTTGGCTCCAGGCTTTTCAGAACGAGCAGAGCCAGAGTGCCTTGCAGATTGTCGCTCTTGGCGCGAACCATTCTGACATCTCCCCTAGATATCTATAGAAGAGTGCGCGTAGGGAAGGGAAAAGTCAAGCGGTTATGTTCGTGGTCTTAGCAGAGCGAACATTTCTTCTGCTCTGTTCTTTCCCCATGAGACTGACTTCTCTAGACTTCCCCTGTCAGGACGAGTCTCTTCGGTCTGGGGCAGACAGTCGTAAAATAGAACTGTGATGTTGATTACTGTTGCGGATCTTCAGCTTGATCCTGTTGATTTTGACGAGCACCTTGCTCCCGATGCCATCGATTACGGCCCGGATATCCGGCAGCTGGGTGTGCTGGACGCTAAGGGCCGGGCGGACCTGATCGAGGAGCACCGCGGGCCCAAACAGGTGGTGCCCGACATCCGGGTGCGCGGCGACTATTCCGGCCGTTTCGAGGTGCCCTGTGCGCGGTGCGTCGAGCCGGTCCAGCACCCCCTCCAGGGATCGTTCGACCTGCTCTACCGGCCCATCGGCGTGGATGCCAACGGGGCGGAACACGCCATCTCGACCTCCGAGACCGAAATCGGGTACTATAACGGAGACGGTCTAGTGCTGGAGGACGTATTGCGTGAGCAGGTGTTGCTGTCCCTGCCGGAAAAGACGCTTTGTCGCGCGGACTGCAACGGGCTTTGCCCGAGCTGCGGCCGGAATCTGAATACAGAGCAATGCTCCTGCGAATCGACGCCGGTCGACCCGCGCTGGAGCGCCCTTTCAGACCTGCGCAGCAAGATCAAGTCCTAAGGAAGCAAGAGGCCAGAGGGTGCCGCGCGCAACGGGAACCTCGTCACGGCCCCGATCGAAAGGAATCTGCCATGCCTAATCCAAAGCGGCGCCACTCCAAGGCCCGCACCTCCAAGCGCCGCGCGCATGACGCGCTGACTGCCACCGGCCTCTCCGAGTGTCCCAACTGCCACGAGCGCAAGCTGCCCCACCGTGCATGCCCCAAATGCGGCAATACAAGGGTCGCGAAGTGCTCGAAGCGAAGGAAGCATAAAGGCAGCCTGGTGCCCAGCGCTGACGGATATCGCTCTCGATGCCATGGGTTCGGACAAAGCTCCGGATCCGGAGATACGCGGCGCCATTCTGGCCTGCCGTGCCTTTCCTGTTCGCGTTCATCTGGTCGGTCCTGAGGCAAAGTCTGCGCGCCGGCCTCGGCGTGCTCGGCCGTCGTGTTGCCATCGAAATCGTCCACACCGACGAGTGGATCACCATGGACGAAAAGGCCGCCAAAGCGGTCCGCGAAAAGCGCAACAGCACCATGCGGGTCGGCCTGAAGATGGTCAAGGAGCGGCGCGCTGCCGGCTTTCTGACCGCCGGAAACACCGGTGCGGCCATGGCCTCCGCCAAGATGGTGCTGGGCGCGCTGCCCGGCGTGGACCGGCCCGCGCTGGCCATGCCTCTGCCTACCACCACCGGGTCGCCCTGCGTGCTGCTCGATGTCGGCGCGAATGTCGACTGCAAGTGTGCGCAATCTGGAGCAGTTCGCCATCATGGGCGAGATGTACGCGCGCTCGCGTGCTTCAAGATTGAAAAGCCCCGCGTCGGCCTGCTGTCGATCGGCGAAGAAGAGAGCAAGGGCAACGACCTCACGCGCGAGGCGCTGCAGGTGATGAAGCAGTTGCCGATCCATTTCATCGGAAATGTCGAAGGGCGCGACATCTACAACGGCCACGCGGATGTCATCGTGTGCGACGGCTTCGTCGGCAACGTCGCGCTGAAAACCTCCGAGGGGCTGGCCCGCATGGTGCGCGATATGCTGCGCGAGTCGCTCATGTCCACCGTCAGCGGACGTGCCGGCGCGCTGCTCGCGCGGCGCGGTTTCAAGGAATTCAAGAAGCGGCTGGATCAGTCCGAATACGGCGGCGCGCCGCTGCTGGGCGTGCGCGGCCCCTGCATCATCGGCCACGGCTCGTCGAACGACCGCGCCATTCTGAATGGCATCCGCGTGGCCGCAGAGTTTGCCGCCGCAAGTGTCACCGACCGGATCGAGCGCGAGTTCAGCGCTTCTCCGGTTTCGTAGGGCTGGCAGTCGCGATTTCCGTCACATAGGCGTCAATCGGTTCGCGCGGCCGCCAATAGGTTGGTCTTTCTCTGATCAGCTGGGTGTCGTGGCGCCACGGCATGACGCATTTTACGATTCTGTATTGAGGCTCCTTCCTGCTCCTCACTTCACCTCTCGTGCGAAAATTGCGCTTTGTTGTGAGTGAACGACTATGAGCGACCAGAAGATTGCATTTCTTTTTCCAGGGCAGGGTTCGCAGGCAGTGGGGATGGGCCGCGACCTTGCAGAGAAGTTCACGGTAGCGCGTGACACCTTTGCGGAGGCCGACGCAGCGCTCGGCTATTCGCTTTCGAAGCTGTGCTTCGAAGGTCCGGCAGAGCAGTTGAAGCAGACCGAGTTTACCCAGCCCGCCATCTTTGCCGTGTCGATGGCCGCGTATCGCGTGCTGGCATCCCGCGGCGTCGAGCCGCAGATTGCCGCGGGCCATTCGCTCGGCGAATATGCGGCCTGCGCCGCGGCCGGCGTGATGAGCTTCGCGGATGCCATCCGCTCTTTGCAGTCGCGCGGGAAGTTCATGCAGGAGGCAGTGCCGGAGGGCCAGGGCGCAATGGCCGCGATCCTGGGGCTGGACGCGGACGCCGTGCGCAGCGTTTGCGAAGCCGCCGCTAAGGAGACGAGCGAAGTCGTCTCGCCCGCAAACCTGAATTCGCCGGAGCAGACGGTCATCTCCGGCAGCGCCGCCGGCGTAGCGCGCGCAAGCGAGCTCGCGAAGGAAAAGGGTGCGAAGAAGGTCGTGCCGCTGCAGGTATCGGCACCTTTCCATTGCGCGCTCATGCAGCCGGCGCAGGAGCGGCTGGCCGAAGTGCTCAACAAAATCGAGGTGAAAGATCCGCGTTTCGCTATCGTCTCAAACGTCACCGCCGATGTGACCAGGCGCGGAGGCCGCGAGCGCGACCTGCTGATCGAGCAGGTGACGGCGCCGGTGCGCTGGGTGGACTCCATGCGTTGCATGGTCGACGCAGGCGCGAGCACCTTTGTCGAGGTAGGGCCGGGCAAGTACTCGAGCGGGCTGCTGCGGCAGATCGACCGCGCGTTGAAGTGCGTGAACGTCGAAGACTCGACGAGCCTGGATAAGGCGCTTACTGGTAGCTAACCTGCCAGTACGTCAGACCGAACTGGCCTTTCTGCGGGGTAATTGAAAAGGGCGTAAAGCCGATCGTGCCGTGGGTCACGCCGAGGGTCATCGGCGACCGTCGGCCGTTGACGCTGACTGCCAGCAGCGTGGTGTTGCCCAGGCTTGAGGTCGCGTAAAGAACCTTGTAGCTGGTGATCTTCCCGTACTCTCCGTTGGGGCTCCAGTCATCCAGGAACTTGTTGTACGGGTAATTCTTGTACTTGTCCGGGTGCTGCTGCCAGTCGGGGTCGTTGTTCCAGATGCCGTAAGCCTTTTCAAACTGCTGCTGCTCGAGCGTGGTGAAGAAGCGGTTCACGCGGTGCTCTGCTGGCCAGTTCCAGAAGATCCAGACAAAGACGCCGATGATGAGCAGGCCGAGGAGCGAAAAAAGGATGATGTTGCGCCGTTTGCGTGCGCGGCCGGCATTAAAGGAAGGTGCGTCGAGCAGGGTCATGGGTATCTCGGGAGCAATATTACGCGCGGCAGGTTTGCGTGGGGGAGTCCCCACTCGCATTAGAGACACCGTCGGCACGCCGGTTGTTCCTTGAATCTTTCTCTGGGTGATCGCGCCGGGACGATGGCGGATCGCTATCAGGGAATGACACGCCGGCGCGAAATTGCCGTGAACCACAGGCTGCGGCCACAGTCCGCGCCGTAGAGCAGGGTTTTAGAGTCGTCTTCCCAGGCCGGCTGCATTTGATTGCAGGGTATATCCGCGATACGGCGAGTCGTGCCGCTTCGCTGATCGCGAAGCCACAAATTCCAGACGCCGCCGTCCAGGTGGCTATATGCCAGCCAGGCGCCATCGGGGGAGAGCGCAGGAAAGCGCGATTCACCCAGCGCGAGCGGTGCGTTCGCATGGGTGGCATCGGTCAAATAGATCTGGGGAGGACGCCCGTTTTCGACAGCCGAGAATGCGTAATCGCCCTTGGAGCGAAAGGAGCCTTCATAGACATTGAGCGCAGCGGGTGAAAGCGCGGTCTCGATCGCGTTGCTGGAGCGGAAATCTGTCCGCACCATTAGCCGCCCTCGACCGTGATCGTCGCGGATGAATGCGAGGCTCTGTCCATCGGCAGAGAGCATCGGCTCGCGCGCGTCGTCAACGAAAACGCGTCCCGGCTCCTGCACACTCACGATCTGCGACTGCGGACTTCGCGCCTTCTCCACCCAGATATCGCTCGAGTTGGCGGTGAAGGAGAGTTCATCAACCGAGGAGGGGTCGACCGGTCGCCCGTCCTGATCCGCCGCTAAGACTTGATAGCCGTCCTGGGTGAAGGCGATGTAGCGGAGCCGACCGCTGGCAGAGCCGGGATTTGCGTCAAGAAAGGTGGGTGGCTGAAGCGGCACACGGTAGGTGTATTCCTGACGCACGGCGCGTTGCAGTTGCAGCGTGGACCGCACGCCCAGCACCGCAACAGCGGTCATCCCAGCTGCCCAGGCATAATTCGGCCAATAAGAGTTCGGCCAATATCTTCGCAGACCCCGATTCCTGGACGCGGCCATCCCGCCACAGCAGCACATAGATGCCCACCAGCAAGGCGAGCATGAGAGGAAGCCGCGGCACGTAAAGCAGGATCGCGGGTCCCATCCTTCTGGTTGGGCTGGCGATGGGAAGGCAAATCCCGATATAGACGACCAGCAGAATGGCGAGCCAGCCATACCACTTGCGCTTCAGCAGGAGAGCCGCAAGGACGCATAGCGGCAGCACCATTAGGACAAAGTGATACGACGCCGGGCTGGTGGAGATGGCGAGGGATGCGGTGATCAGCGCCGACCACTCCAGCGCAATCCTGCCTGGCGTGCGATCGCTCCTGCGGATGAGCAGGACAGCCGGTGCAAGCGCCAGCATCTGCAATGTCGGTTGCAGCAGGGCATAGCACAGCGGAGAGTTGTGCCACGGATGCGGGTTCCACTGCGGCTCGGCGAGAAAGAGATAATGCAGCACGCTCGAGATCGAAGCACTCGCCGTCGCGTACGGCGGCAGACCCTCGCCGTGCAGCGACCACGGAAGGATCTGGTGCAGGTAGGTGCGATGCAGGTTCCATCCGAAGACCGCAACAGAGACAGCAAGAGCAACCGCTCCAGTTGCAGCGCCGGCGATGAGCGCTCGCCAGCTTCCACGGCGCAGGAAGAAGACAAAAAGCACAACGGGGAAGATCTTGCAGGCGGCAGCAATGGCCACGAGCGCTCCCGCCAGCGCGTGCAGTCCACGCTGATACGCCCAGCACGCCCCGACGATCAATAGCAGCAGGATGATATAGAACTGGCCGAACAGAAGATTGCGATGCAGCGGAAAGCAGAGTGCAAACACCAGCGCGATGCGCCGGTACGACAGACCCGTAATGGAGCGCAAGAGCCAGCCAAGCGGAATGAGCAGCGCGAGATTCGCCAGTATCCACGCGTGCTTGGCCGCAAGCGGTGAAAGGCCGGTGAGCGGCCACATGGCGAGCGTTGAAAAGGGCGTGATCGGCAGCAGTCCGATGACTCGGATGTCGACCGCGCGGTGATCTTTCTCGCGCTCGAACCACACCCACTCATATTCCCGGGCAGTGTCAAAGCCCTCATGCGCCAGCCTCGCCGACATGTAGTAGTTGGGAAAATCTGTGATCAGCTTGCCCCACGCACGCGGCATCGTGTGCAGCCCGAGAAAGGCGACAAGCAAAAGGAGCACGCCGCCTTCTATCCAAGCGACGACGCGATGATCCGGACTTGCGATCACGCCTAATCCTTCACGAGCACTCACCTGGCGATTGTCAATGGTTTGTCAATCTACCGTCATTCGATTGCTCGTGCGGTGACGGTCTTTCTGCGAGGTGGGCTGTAAGAAAGCGCCTGCGAACATCTTCTGCCATGGGATCGTTTCAATGGCGCGTTGATGATTTGTTCTGTACCAGGTCGATGAGTTCGGAATCTTCTTATTGTTCATGCAACACATCCTGCGTTGTCTTCGGCTGCTTGGCGTTGCCTGTTACGGCGACGGAGGCGATGGCGCCGGCGTTCTGGATGGGGGCAGATCAGTTGGAAAATCACACACGAGTAGGTACGCGCCGGCGGCGAACATCAGAATCTAAGCATGGGACCAAACGTGATCCGTAGGTTGTTGTGCGCTCCGTCATTGAAGTAGATCGCGTCGCCAAACTCCAGTCGCAACGCGACAGGACCCAGAATTGCTTCCGCGCCAGCGCCTGGATAGAGTGTCGCGTTAAGACTGGAGGTACGGATGCCGAGGACCGTACTCACAACACTGCTATACGGAATGAGACTTGGGCTAAGCCGGAAATCGATGAACCCACCCTTAAGAGTGACAAATGGACGAAGATGATCGTGGGCAGGTTGGAGCGTCGGCCCAAATAGACCGTCAGTGACACCGATCGAAGTCTGTTCAATCGCGTTTATATCGCCGTTCGTGACATTTCGGTATGCGTCTTGAAAGTTGACCCCGTAGCCATAGGCAAGCTCTCCTTCCATCATCAAGTTGCGATGGATGCGGTATCCGAGTCTTCCACCCAGTCCGAAGTTGTTTGTGTCTTGTCTGCGAGACGCTTAAATAATCGAGAAGCAGGCCAGCTTCGACACGAGCTTGTGCGTACAGCGTAGACGAACTTCCGCATAGCAAAACGAACTGCAAACGTGAGACCAACCTTGCCCATGCAGGAGAGTGCCTTCCAGTCCAGGTTGGACTAGATGCGAGAAGGCTCTCGGCGGTTGGTAAGAATGCTACGGCAGTGAGTGGCCCTCCCGGCCCAATTCAGCCGATCAAATACTTTGTTCGCTATTCTGAACACTCCATGGTCTGTTAGTTGTTTCAGTGATTGGCGCCGTCGACTTTGACCGCATCAGAAGCGAAGCGGGAGGTGGCACTGTGGCATCTCAAAGCATTCTGGCAATGGCCTCGAAGCGCGCGGAAATCTCCGAATGCATTCGGCTCTTGGAGGTTCGCGCAGGCCAGCGTAGCGGTTTGGCTGTCCACCAGCTGATAGAAAGCTTGCGGCGTCAGGGCCGATTGGCTGGACAGTCGCATTGAGCTCGAATTGCAATCAGATCCGGCGGAGCGATCCGCGCATCGCCAAAATTCGATCGGCCTAAGACGCGGCAATCAGCGATAAGGCCTCCTATTGCTCATCACAGATCCCGTCGTTCTCGCGCGATACGCGCACGCGCGTACTACTCCGAAAACCTTCGCTGACCTCTTCTTTTAGGGAGCGGACGAAATAAGCGCGTCGGGAAATTGGCAAAAGCCAAGTGGCCGTAGGTAGCCCTATTTTTCATGCAACACATCCTGCGTTATCTTCGGCTGCTTGGCAGTGCCTGTTACGGCGACGGAGACGATGGCGCCCGCGTTCTGGTGACGATAAGAAAGGGCTCAGCGGCTTGAGCATCGCAGATTTCCATCCGGTTGCGGCGCGAGAGATATCCCGCTGGAAGTCGGCCTTGCCGGTGAAGTGAATGCGGGTGTCCAGAAGGTTGAAGGTGCCGTGCAGATGGGCGTCCGCGCCGGGGAAAGTGACGTGAGCGTCGGGAAAATATGCCATGCCTTCATGGAAGGTGGTCGACGACGAGGCGGTTGCTGTCACCAGCGGAGGATCGGTCTTGGAACCGCCGGGAGGATCTTTTTCGACGCGCGCAGCGAAGGCGTTCATGTCATGCTGCGTGTCGGGCTTGGCGAAGCTTACCTGTGCGAGTGAAATCTCTCCTTTGAGACCAAGCCGCTGAAGAAACTTCCCTGGGCCGCTGTCCAGGTTGACCGCAGCATGAAAGCTAACCTTGCCAAGGACAGATGGGTCGTCCTGCTCGACGATTTTGAGCAAGTCCTGGATGCGGCTGTTTTTCGTCGCAATGGTGAAATTGACCTTGTTTGGCTTGCCCACCACGGAGCCGCTTGCGGTAATCAGACTTTCGCCGGTTCTCACCTCCGTATCCTGGATCGTTACATCGCCGTTGATACCGTTCACCAGGACGTGATAAGCCGCGTCCAACCGCACCCTGTGCGCGGAGGCCGCACGGAATTCAGGAATGACGACTTGGCCGAAGGTCTCGATGCCGGAGAAGGTTCCGCTGTAGCGGCCACTGGCTGAAGCGTGTCCGGAGATGCCGGGCACCTGACTCAGATCGGCATCCTCGAGCGAATAGCTTCCCGAGAGAGGCGTGGCGCCGTAATCATTCGTGCGGAATGGCCCCACTGAGCCATTGGCGAGGACGGTCCCCTGCGGCTTCGGGATCAACGCCCGCGCGACGAAGCTGAGCGGTTGGCCCTGATGCACGTTGTGGACCTGAAGTAGGGGGAACTGTAGGCGCAGCGGCGGCGTGCCGTTCTCTCCCAGAAAATCCAGCGTGGTCCCGTCCGCAACGATGGTCTCAATCTCAAATCGTTTGGTTGAGAGGAAGCGATCACGCCGCCATTGAAGTCCAGCCTGCGCGCCTTCGTTCCGGGCGCGGGAATCTGCACATGAAGGCCGCCCAGCCGAATCTCGTACAGTTCGTGAGGATGGAAGATCAGGTTTGTCCACGTGCCGACAACGGTCATGCGATCGAGCGTCGCCAGAGGTGGAATCTGCGTATCGCCGTAACGATAGAAGGTAACGCCCTCGGCCACGTAACCCGGGTGAGGGAAATAGGTCCGATGGTAAGCGTTTCACCATTACCTGGCTGCGGAAGGTTTGCTCCAGCAGAGGATGCACCTCCCGGTAGCGGAAGGGCCAGTAGTTAAGCATCACGCGCAACGCCGACCAGCATGAGCACAAACACACCGAAGAGGGCTAGCTCGATGACGTGGCGCTTGTGCTTCCAGGAGGCTGGCGCCGTTGTTCCGCTGCGATGGAAGGTGGCATACTGGCCATGGCCTTGCCGCTCCTGGGCTATGGAACGCAGATGGTCTGTTTCGCAGCCTGGTTGTTTCTTCGGGGTTGTTCCTCTGTGGGAAACGTAAAACTACTTCGTAACTACACGACGGTGATGTCTAGCGGCTGTACTGCGTATAGTCGCGTTCCGCGCGCCGCTCCAATGCCAACTCAATCAGCCGATCGATGAGATCGGAATACTTCAGCCCGGAGGCCTCCCACAGCTTGGGGTACATGCTGATGGAGGTGAAGCCCGGCATGGTGTTGATCTCGTTCAGATAGAGGCGGCCGGGTTTCCCGCTGCGGCTCTCCGGCTCCAGCAGAAAGTCCACACGCGCCAGGCCGGAGCAGTCGCAGGCATGGAAGGCGGCAATGGCCATCTCCCGCACCTCCTTCGCCTGCGCCTTCGAGAGCTTCGCGGGAATAACGGGGATAGACGCGTCGCTCTCGTACTTCGCCTCGTAGTCGTAGAACTCTTTCGCCGGAATGATCTCCCCGACGACGGAAGCCTTCGGATCGTCGTTGCCGAGCACGGCAACTTCGAGCTCGCGGGCGCGCTCGGCCGGCTTGTTCTTCGCGCCCCGGCCGCCCACGCCCTGCTCGACGATGATCTTGCGGTCGTAGCTCGCCGCCAGCACGATAGCCGGCGCCAGCTCGGAGCGGTCGTGTACCTTCGAGATCCCCACCGAGGAGCCGAGGTTCGCCGGCTTGACGAAGAGCGGATAGCGCAGGTTCGCTTCGATCTCCGCGATCGCCTTGCGCGGCGACTTCTGCCACGCGCCGCGCAGCAGCGTCATGTGTTCGACGATGGGCAGCCCGGCCGCAGCGAAGAGCCGCTTCATCACGTCCTTGTCCATCCCGGCCGCCGAGCCCAGAACGCCCGAGCCGACATACGCCTTCCCCGCCAGCTCGAACAGACCCTGAATAGTGCCGTCCTCGCCGAAGGTGCCGTGCAGCACGGGAAACAGCACATCGACGCCAAGCGCCTCCGATTGCTCCTTTGCCGCGGACGCGGGCACATGCAGCGTGCCTCCGGGATGCGCCGTCGGCACAAGCGCGCTCTGGTGCGCGGCGCGGCCCTTCGCAAGGCTGGTCGCGGTCACAGTCGTGCCGCCGGCCAGCATATGCTGCGCATCATCGGCTAGCAGCCAGTGACCGGTCTTGGTGATGCCGATAGGAACGACGTCGTATTTTTTTTTGTCGACGGCTGCAAGCACGGAGGCAGCGGAGCGCAGCGAGACTTCGTGCTCGCCTGAGCGGCCGCCAAATACAATCCCGACACGGAGTTTCCGGGGCATAGATGTCGCCAGTCTAATCCCCGCTGCAAGTGCTGTATCTGGCGCGAATTGGTGAGGTACACGTTGCGGCACTAATCTTCATGCAGACAGCGCGATGCTCCGGAAGCTTCGACGCGTTGCCGCAAGCCGTAATATGTTGGGCGAACGGCCAGGGGGAAGCTTTTCTATGCGCAATCTGACGCGCCGCCGCTTCGTCCGCAACACCTTGCTCACGGGCGGCGCGCTTGCGCTGCGTCACCGACTCGCCGCCGCGTCCACACCCATCCGGCAGACACAGCTTTCTTCCGTCGCGTATGAGCAGGTGCGCCTGCTCGACGGCCCCATGCGCGAGCAGTTCGATCGCAACCACGCATTCTTTCTCGCGCTCAGCGAGGACAGCCTGCTGAAGCCCTTTCGTCAGAAGGCAGGCTTGCCCGCGCCGGGCGAGGACATGGGTGGCTGGTACACCTTCTACGCCGACTTCAGCCCGAAGGGACCCTTTCATGGCTACATCCCGGGCCACAGCTTTGGCCAATACGTCTCGGGGCTGGCGCGCGCCTACGCGCAGACGGGATCGAAGCCGACGCAGCAGAAGGTAAATCGGCTGGTGGACGGATTTTCGAAGACCATCACGCCGAAGTTCTACGTCGACTACCACCTGCCCGCATACACCTTCGACAAAACCTGCTGCGGCCTCATCGACGCGCACCAGTTCGCGCAGGACCCCGTCGCCATGCATGCGCTCGGCCCGGCGACCGATGCCGTCGTCCCTTTCCTGCCGGGCCGCGCGCTCAACCGCAAAGAGATGTACGCGCGCCCCCACAAGGACGAGGCCTACTGCTGGGACGAGACCTACACCCTGCCGGAGAATCTCTTTCTCGCCTACCAGCGCAGTGGCGAGTCGCGCTATCGCGACATGGCCAGGCAGTACATCGAAGACGAAAGCTGGTTCACTCCGCTCTCCGAGGACCAGAACGTTCTCCCCGGTCAGCATGCCTACAGCCACCTGAACTCCCTCTGCTCCGCGATGCAGTCTTACTGGAACCTCAACGACGACCGCTACCTGCGCGCCGCGCGCAACGGATTCCGCATGGTCCAGGAGCAGAGCTTTGCGACTGGCGGCTGGGGACCGAACGAGAGCTTCGTAAAGCCCGGCAGCACCGCGCTGGCCGAGAGCCTCACCAAGACACACTCCAGCTTCGAGACCCCTTGCGGCGCATACGGCCACTTCAAGATCACGCGCTACCTTCTGCTCGAGACAGCGGACAGCCGCTACGGCGACTCCATGGAGCGCGTCCTCTACAACACCATCCTCGGCGCGAAGCCGCTCCAGTCGGACGGCACCAGCTTCTACTACTCCGACTACAACGACACCGCGCAGAAAGGCTACTTCGACGACAAATGGCCCTGCTGCTCCGGTACCTTCCCGCAGGTCACGGCGGACTACGGCATCAGCGCCTACATGCGCCGCGGGCCGGATGTGTACGTGAATCTCTATGTGCCCTCGGAGTTGCGCTGGCGTCAGGGCGGCGCAGCCTGCACGCTGACGCAGACGACGGAGTATCCCGCGTCATCCCAAACCACGATGGCCATGAAGCTCGATAGCCCGCAGAACTTCGCCGTGCTGCTGCGCATTCCCGCGTGGGCCGGACCCAAGACACGCATCGCGGTAAACGGACGCGCCGTGGATGTCGCAATGCAGCCGGGCACATTCGCGCGCGTGGAGCGCACCTGGAAGAGCGGCGACCGCATCGAACTGGAGCTGGATATGCCGCTCCGTCTGGAGCCGATCCCCTATCAGCAGGCCGGTGGCGAGCGCGTGGCTCTCCTCTACGGCCCCGTCGCACTCTTCGCGGTCGACAATCTGAATGCATCCGTCACACGCGCGCAATTGCTCGCAGCGTCGCGTCTCTCGCAGCGCAGCCCCGATTGGAAAATCGCAACCGCTTCAGGTGCGCTCACGATGCGGCCGTTTGCCGCGATCAGCGATGAGCACTATCGCCTGTATCAAACGGTGACGGCCTAGGTAGGCGATCGCTCTGTCGGGATTTCATCTCGCCGCTGGAACAGAAATCAACTTGGCTCGGTTAAGGCGTCAACATCCGCAACCAGCGCCTCATCGAAAAGCGCCATCTCCTCCGCCGTCGGGACTTGAAATATCTCCATCCATCGCGCGAGCGCATCGCGTTCTATCGGAGGATTCTCCCTGCCTCTGCGTTGCAGCCTCTCAAAGAGCACATCCACCGGCGCGGTCAGGTAGTGCAACTCCACTGCAGCTCCTAAAGCACGGGCTCCAAGCCGCAGCGTATCGCGCTCGGACCCCGCCCAGGTGCCCCATTCGATGATGACGGTCAGCCCTTGAGCGAGCAGATCCTGAGCGAGCTTCCATTGCAGCGCCTCAATCCTTTCCCGAACATCTTCGTCATAGAGGCTTACGGAAAGAGCATCCATCCAATCGTCAGGAGAAAAGCGAATGGCGTGGAGCCTGCTCTCAAGGGCCAGCGCAAGTGTGGTCTTCCCGGAGCCGGGCAAGCCGCACACGACGATCAATCTGCCAGACTTCTGCATACAACTCATCACGCCGAATCCACACTCAAGCGACCCTGCCGAAACGAAGATGTGCCGGTGCCAGTCTGATCAAAATCCCCGCGCTCGTCCGGATGGGCATTCAGGTCGTCCGCTCCTGAACGATGAACAAGCACGAAGGCTTTGCTGATGGGGCCATTCGCTGTGTCACCGACATTACCCTTAAGAACGCCGCGTTCCTTAGCCGATGTTCCCTGGGAAAACGCTGTCGGAAGGAGACAGAGACCTACAGCCCCTGTCAGAAGAAGCCGCACCATCGATGAGCTCCTGAAGTTTCGAATGAATACCATATCTCACTCCGTCACCGACAAATCGGCGATGAGCACTACCGTCTGTTTCAAACGGTGACGGGCTAACCAACCTCTGCACAAACGGAATTATGTTCCCGTCTGCGTCCACAAGAATTCCTAACAGAATGATCCCCCGAAGCATGGTCGTGAAAGCGGATGCGCTACGCCGAAGCAGGCGGTCCAAACCACGTGGTGAGCGCGTCAGCAAGCCCGAGCTGAGTCACGTCTCCGACCCACGCCACATATCCGTCAGGCCGAATCAACACGGCGGTGGGAGCAGTGACCGTCCCGAGTGCCGGAAGCTCCCACACACCGTCGTACGTGGCGTCGATCCGCTGAACCCGATCCGCCCATGGAGTGATCTCGAAGCCGCCGGGCTGACCCAGGTTGAGCAGCACCGGCCGGGCTTCGTGCAGCAGGGTGAAGACCCGCAGCGGGCCGTTCGCGGTCACCAGGTCAAGATCGGGCATGCGGCGCCCGAGCAGCGGGTGTCCCTCGCCCAAGTCGTAGTGAATGCCCAGGCCAGACATCATCGCGGCGACTCGCTTCCGCGGCTCGTCCATACCGAGCAACTCGGCCATTGTTTCGCGGAGTGCGTTCGTGCGTTCATCCGGACGACGAAGCGCGACTGAGGCCATCGTGTTGCGCAGCACGCGGGCAGCAACCGGGTGGCGCTCGGCGTGGTAGCTATCCAGAAGGCTTTCCGGCGATGTCCCTTTCACCACCTGGGCCAGCTTCCAGCCCAGATTCACCGCATCCTGCACGCCGGTGTTGAGCCCCTGTCCGCCGTCCGGGGCATGCACGTGTGCGGCGTCGCCGGCCAGCAGGACGCGCTTGGCGCGGTAGGTCGCGGCCTGCCGCGTCACATCGGTGAACCTGGAGATGTAGGTGGGACTGTGGGCCCCATAGTCGGTCCCGCATGCAGCGATGAGCGCCTCGCTGAGATCGCGCAGGGTGGGTTCGGTCGGGCTTCCGCTCGTAGGCCCATTCGTGGACCCGACGTGCTCTTCGGTCACCATCACCCGTACCGGGCCCCCATCCACGTAGATAATCTTGCCGTCGCGGATCTCGTACTTCTCCTTGCCGAAGGCATGGACGCCAAGTGCAGTGCGGTGGATGCCCAACTCCGGCTCCTCGGCCATCTCGACCTCGGCCAGCAGGCTGCTTGTCGTCGGATCCCAGCCGGGGAACTCGATGCCGGCTGCCTTCCGGATGAGACTGCGTCCTCCGTCGCACCCGACGAGATACTGCGCCCGCAGCGACTCGCCGTCGGCCAGCTCGACATCGACGCCGGTGTCGTCCTGCGCGAAACCGGTCACTTCGCGTCCGCGATAGACCGTCACCGCCAGCTCCCCGACCCAGCCGGCCAGTATTCGCTCGATATGGTTCTGCCACAGCCCGAGTCCGTAGTTGTGCCGGGTGGGAAAGCCGCTGATGTCCAAAGAGATTCCGGCGAACGCTGCGTTCTGCGTCACCTGCCCCTCCGACAGGAACCGATCTGCGATTCCACGCTGATCGAAGATCTCGATGGTCCGTGAGTGCAGGCCGCCGGCGCGCGAGCCAACGAGCTCCTGACTGGCGCGTCGCTCGACGATGGCAACGTTGACGCCAGCCAACGCCAACTCGCCCGCCAACATCATCCCCGTTGGACCTCCTCCTGCAATCACCACCGCATGCTCGGTCATCGTGCCTCCCATTTCCCTCGGTTCTTGCTTCAGCGGACGATCATGGGCTATGACGCGGGTCTTGCTGCAAGCCCCCGGGCACGCGGTAATCTAGAAGTGGGAAGAAGAGGGAAACTCTCCTCTAGTTTTCCGCTGCGGACCATCCCCTTCGAAGCACCCCGTACGCAGCACTGGTTCTGCGCATACCGGTACCTTCCAATCGCTTTTCCCACATTGGGATGGGTTGTCCTTCTTCAGCCAGAAATCTGCCAGATCACCCCTTCCAATTTGCTAGCCTTGAAATAGGAGGCAATGTCCGCTTGGCTGTCGCCGGGACACCTTGCCTCGTAAGTCCTTTCATCGGAGGACTTTAGCGGTAAGCCATTTGGAATGACGACTTTGGCCCTCGGAAGGGCGCCCAGGTAACAGAAACAAAAGGGTTTATGAGCGCGGCTCCCGTACCGGGAGGGGGGAGGGGTCCCCAGTACCGTTACGTGGCTGGCAGCAGGTAGAACATCACAGCCAGCATCGAGTAGACCGCCAGCAGTTGCACGCCCTCCATCCAGTTCGCGTCACCATCCCCGGCAATCTGCCCGTGGATGGTAATCGCGACCACCAAGGCCAGCAGTTCTACTGGGGTGAAGACCAGGTCCATCGGGCGCGCGCCTACGACGTGACTCAGCAACACCAGTCCCGGCGCCACAAACAGCGCGATCTGCATGCTCGAGCCGCTGGCGATGCCCACGCTCAAGTCCATGCGGTTGCGCATCGCGGCTCGGATAGCAGAGGTCGCCTCGGCAGCATTGCCGGCTATGGCCACCACGATGATGCCGGCGAAGAGATCGCTCATGTGCAGGGCGTGCGCTGCCGCCTCGATCGAACCGACGAGCACCTCGCCCATCACCGCGATTCCGAACGCACTGATCGCGAGCATGACCGCCGCCACACCCCCACTCCAGTGCGGGGTCTCATTTTCAGCGTGCGGCGCAGAAAGCAGATCGCGATGCGTCCGCATGGTAAAGAACAGGCTGAGCGCGTAAGTCGTAAGCAGGATAATGGAGAACTCCAGGCTCAGGTCCGCCTCGTGGCTGCGCACGTGGCCACCACCGAGGAAGTGGTAGGCAGCCGGAAAGATCAGCCCGATCGCCGCCAGCGCCATCATGGTCGCGCGCGAACGCGCCTGCAGGGGATTGAACCGCAATACGCGCACGCGCAGCCCCCCGGCCACCATCGAAATGCCAAGCGTGAGCAGCAGATTCATCAAAATCGAGCCGGTGATCGACGCCTTCACCACGTTTTGCAGGCCCTGCCGCAGTGCGAAGAAGCCGATCACCAACTCGCCCGCGTTGCCAAAGGTGACATTGAGCAGCGCACCAAGGCTGGCTCCCGTATGCATGGCGAGCTGTTCGGTTGCTTCGCTCAGCAGTCGCGCCAGAGGCACCATCGCGAGCGCCGAGAGCAGGAAGATCCATGTGTCGCTGAGGTGACTGAAATGCCGCAACAGAACCGTGATCGGTACCAGCACCAGCAGCCACGTGGTGCGGCTTTGCGCGAAGAAGACGAAGGGGTTCTCCCGCGGTCGCTGTCTCACACTCTCGTTCATCGCGCCTTACTCCCCATCGCTGTACTCTCCATCATTGAACTCTCATCGCCGGTTGGAGAGCACGGCTTTTCCGCCATCCATAGCGATGGTGTACACCGCACCCGGCAGCCGAGGCGGCTGCGCCGCGTCCGTCAGTAGAAAGACCCGTCGCGGCCCGCTCCAAAGCCGCGCAACCGAAGCATCGTCGTCGAAGATCGCCGGAGCATCGGAGAAGAACGATCCGTACCAGAGATTGGAACTTCGTCCGTTGAGAATACGCACCTGCCGCGCGAGATAGAAACCAAGCGTCGAGCCGCTCTCGTACTCGCCGTTCAGCACGATCACATCCTCCGGGCCCAGCAGCGGACGGATCTCCTCAGCCAGCCCCGCCGACGACAGCACCGGCGAGAACGTCAGCAGCGCCATGTGCGCCGCGACCAGGAACAGGACGCTGCCAGCCGCGAGCGCGCCTACCGCCGCATGCTGGCGTCCCGAACGCCGCAGCAGGAGATGTCCGCCCGTCCCGGCCAGCAGGGCGACGGCTGTCAGCAGCAGCGGCACGCGAAAGAACGCCATCGCCCGCGTGCTCAGGTCGAGGAAGTGGCCGAACGACAACGCGTAGTCGCCAGGATTGCTGCTCAGCGCCGCCGCCAGATCGCCTGTCGGAGAAGGCGAGTGCAGCGCGAAGAACAGGGCAGCAGCGGCGCCGCACGAGCCGATCGCGAACAGAACCCATGCCGTACGCAGGCGAGGTGGTGCGGATCCGGCAGCATCCTGCGCCAGCCAGCCGCCCAGGAGCAGGGCCAGAGCAGGCATCGCGGGCAGCACGTAGTACTCCTGCCGGGTGGAGAAGCTGAAGAACACCATCGGGACCGCCGCCCAGCAGAAGAGCAGCAGCCGTGCGGGTTCCGTCTCGTTGAGCGGCGCCTTCCGCCACCAGCGGCGCAACGGCACGCGGCACAATGCCGAGCCCAGGAAGACGCTCCACGGCAGCAGCCACACCAGCAGCAGCCCCCAGAAAAGGGCGAGAGGAACAGTGTCGTAGTCGCGCGGCACGCGCCGGTTGAGGTAACGAAGCAGGTGCTCGTTGACGAAGTAGAACCAGTACCACCCATGCACATTCCCGGGCGTGGGCAGCGCACCCGGGTGCCCCTCCGTAGGATTCGCCATCCCAGCCGCCACATGCCACGGCGCCGCAATCGCCAAAAAAACCAGCGCTCCCAGCAGTGGATGCCAGCGCCGCAGGTGCGCGAGGTTGCGCGTCATCGCCAGATACACGGCGACGATCAGGAGAGGAAAAACGAGCCCGATCAGGCCCTTGGTCAGCACGCCGAGCGCGCACGCAGCAGCGAATCCGGCGGCGTTCGAGCGCGTCGGCTGCGTGAGCGAGCGCCAGAAGTAGAGCATCGCGATCGCCAGCCAGAGGCACACCATTGCATCCGGAATCAGAATGCGGGTGAAGATGAACAGCCCGAAGCTCGTCCCGAGCACGAGCGCGGCATAGAAGCCGGCCATTGCGTCCCGGAAACAGCGCCGGCCCAGCGTGAAGACCACGAACAACAGCAGTAAGGTGTAGAGCGCGAGCGGCAGCCGCGCCGACCAGGTATGAACGCCGAAGCAGCGGAAGCTCGCCGCCATGCTCCAGTACAGCAACGGCGCTTTCTCCAGATAACGGATGCCATTCGCGTAGAGCGTCGTCCAGTCATGACGCGCCACCATCTCGCGCGCCACCTCTGCGTGCACGGAGTCGGCGTCGTCCAGCAGCAGCGGCTGTACCAGCGTGAAGCTGCCATACAGCAACAACCACAGAGCGATCACGATCCATAGCAGCGATCGCGGCGCGGTGCGGCTCTCGCTCGGCGGATGCTCCATCGAGAGCGATTGTCGCATCCTGAGCCGCACGGATTGTGCGTCTCGGCGCGGCTTATAGTAGACGGGAGTTCATGGCGAACGACCTCAACCAGATCGCGCCCACCGCGGCAGCAACAGCGCCTGCGACCACACTCGTCTCAACTCCGCTTATTTACGACGATTGGTACCCGGCACTGCGCAGCGATCGCCTGCGCGGCAAACGGCTCACCGCCGCGATGCTGCTCGGCATTCCGCTGGTACTGGGCCGGCGCAGCGATGGCGCCATATTCGCCATGCGCGACAGTTGCCCGCACCGCGGCATTCCGCTCTCCTGCGGCTGGTTCGATGGCGCCCGCGTGACGTGCAAATACCACGGCTGGGCCTTCGAGGCCGGTTCCGGCCAGTGCCGCGAGATCCCGTCGCTCACCAGCGAGGATGCGCTTGATCCGTCCCGCATCTATGCGACCTCCTATCCATGCGTTGAGCGCGACGGCTACGCCTGGGTCTACATACCGGATGCCGGCCGCGGCCGTCTGCGCACCGAAGACCTGCCCGAACCACCGTCGTTGCCGCGCTTCAGCCGGCAATCCCGGTCGGCCCACCTCTCCGCCGATCTGCCCTGCAACGTGGACCACGGCATCATCGGTTTGATGGACCCGGCCCATGGCCCCTTCGTTCACCAGGCGTGGTGGTGGCGCTCCCGCGCCAGCATTCATGAGAAACACAAGAACTTTGAGCCGATCCCGCAGGGATTCCGCATGTCCGCGCATGCGCCGTCAGGCAACAGCGCGCCTTACAAATTACTTGGTGTCTATGGAGAGCCCATCACGACGACCATCGACTTCGTGCTGCCCAACCGGCGCTGGGAGACGATCCGGTGCGGCGAAAAGTGGTTCTCGAGTCTCACCACAGTCACGCCGGTCACTCCCTCGACATGTCGCATCGACGTGATTGCGGCATGGAACATCTTCTACCATGTGCCTCTGGTCACCACGATTGCGCGCTTCTTCGGAGCTCGATTCGTGCGGCAGGATCAGCACACGATGATCGAACAGGCGCAGGGCCTGCGACACAACCCGACTCTCATGCTGATCGACGACGCGGACCGGCCCGCCAAGTGGTATTTCGCGCTGAAGCAGGCACGGCTTCGAGGGGAAGACGCTCATCCGATGGATGGCCCGGTCACCCTGCATTGGCGGAGCTAAAAAGACTCAGTCGCGTGTTTCGGTGGAAGAACGGACAGTCTCACTCGCCGTGGTCGTGGGCAAGTCCATCAGTTGTTTACGGCAGCTCTCTTTCTTTGCCGCGAGCGCTGGCTGCTGCACTTTTTTCAAGGCCGCCAACGCCTGGCGCTTGTGCTGCAGCATATATGTCTCGGTTTGGCGCACAAATGGATACCCGCATGCCTCATCGAAATGCTCTTCGGTGCCCATCATCTTCAGGACGCCAGTCGGATTGACGACCAGGGCATCGGCGATGGCGACCCGGATTCCCTGGCTGAAGGTGGCATCAGTATATGGAGCGATCTGGGCCACCGCATGGAGCCAGCCGTTGGCGCCCTCGGCCACATGTTCCAGCACGATGTCGTAGTTCGGTTCTTCCGGGCTGTGCGGATCGATGTCTTTGATCAGGCGCCTCACAAACTGCTGCGCGCCCTCCTCGTCAATATGACGCTGAAATTCCGCCGCGCTCATGTTGCGCAACTCGTTCGAGCTCATGCTCTGCGCCGAAGACGGGAGCGTCCACGCTGCGAGCAGCGTCATCAGAGCACCGGAAATTAGAAGCCGTAAGGGCGTCATACGAAAAATCATCGCACTCTAAAGCTCATTCGAGCGACCAAAGCCTTGCAAAGATCACAGTCGAGGGTAATGGAAACGCTGTGACCACGAAGGGTTCCCGGGTACACCTCGGGATTCCCAATTCGGCCTTGAACGCTCATCTCTACTCTTATGAGATGACTCTCAAACTCTGGGGTGGCCTCTGTTCTTGTTACCGTGAACCGAACATTCGTCTTCGGTCCGTGCTTGCGGCAGAAATTTAATTCGCAAAGACGTTTGGCGAGTCAGTCGACCCGGATATTCAGGGCCGCGCCCAGGGCCAGGAAGTCGTTCCGGAGCGCCTCTCCCTCACCCGCCACACGTGCCGACAGCTCGTACCAGATATTCTGCGCCTGCCATAGATCGAGTGAAAAGGGGAGGGCGCGCAGAGCAGTCGCCAGCTTGAGTGCCCGGCGCACCGCCTCAGGATCTGCCGGGGTCTGCTGTAACCGCTCCATCGCGGCGTGCATGCGCTCGTCCGCCAGGTAGCCCAGCATCGGATAATCCACCACCGCCGCATCTTCACGTGCCTGGGCGAGTAGGCGTTCCACAACGGGCACGTCGATTGGATCCGCTTCCAGCGCACGACGCAATTGCGTGTTGAGGGCAAACTGGGCGGCCACTCGCAGCGCGGCGGGCCGCGGAATACCGCTGCGCCCGAGGAAAAGCAGAAGGGATGCGTGGCTTGTGTACAGATCAGTGAGCGCGCCTTCCAGCGTTTGCATCGCCGGGTCGAGGATGCTCTTTACTATGCGGCGCTGCTCGTCGGCAAAGAGCGATGTGAGCGAGAAGCGGCTCTCCCCGAAGTAGTCGTCCATCAGCCGGACAACCTCGCTCAGATTGCTGGCGTCGACGGCGTCTTCAATCTCCTTTGCCAGCAGGGCGAGGGGCTCCTGCTCCCCGTCATCAACGCGCTTTACCGCAGCGGAGACATTCTGATCACCAAAGTGGAGCAGGCCGTAGGCTGCCTCCTCGCATTCCTCCGTAAGGATGGAACAGATGCGGACGCGACCCAGCCGCAACTGCCCCAGCCCATAGGGCAGCGACTTTTCCCAAAGGTGCGCGATGGTGTAACAAAAGAGCCGGTCGTGCTCCGTCAAGGAAGTCTCGCCCGCGCGGGGGAAGACGCAACTGATCGCGTAGTGCGCCACTACCTGTTCCAGGTCAACGACCATGGGGCGGATCGCCTCGTCGTATACGTGACGGCCATCGCGCCATTGCGGATCGTTGCTCTTCGCCTCAACCAGTCGATCGGTGAAGCCCTTTTCCAGCACGCCGCGCGTCTCCGGAAAGAGGGCCGCTGCGAGCTCGACCACGCGCGCTGCATAGGTGATGATTTGGACCGTTTCGATACCGGAGATGTCGTCGAAAAACCACCCGCAGCTGGTGTACATCAGCATAGCGTTGCGCTCCAGCTCCATCAGGTCCAGGGCGCGCACCCGTTCTTCCTCGGTAAGCGTGCGTACGCTGTGGCGGGCGAAAAAGGCGTCGATGGAAGCGTGCGAACGATCGAGGATCACGGAGATGTAATCGTTCCGTGCCGCATCGGCGTCCGTTAGCAACTCAGCGCTCGCATCGCGCACCAGCGGCACCAGACAGTCGCGCAACCAGTCCAGCGCCTGGCGCAGCGGAGCGCGCCACTTCTGATTCCACCCCGCCTTGCCGCCGTTGCAACCGCAATCGGAGCGCCAGCGCTCCACCCCGTGGAAGCAACTCCACGAGCTGTTGTCGACGATCTCGGCCTGGTGCGTCGGCGGAAACTTTGCGAGGAACTGACCGTAATTGGTCAGCTTCGTGTCGCCTTCCTCAATCAACTGCAGCGCGTACGCCAAGGCCATCTCGCCATGCCGGTGGTGATGCCCGTAGCTCTCGCCGTCGGTCGCGACATGCACCAGTTGCGCGCCTTTGCGTTCCGTGAAACCACCCAGGAGGCGGTCCGCGAACGCTTCTCCGCTGTTCAACAGACCGTCAAAGGCGATGGCCCGTGAGACTGGGCCGTTGTAAAAGAAGACGGCGATCGAGTAGCCGGGACTGGTCCGGACCAGATAAGGCTGTGTCGTGTCAACGCTCGCGTCGGGCGTCTCCTTCCACTTGGTTGCGTCCTTTGCCGCGCCTGGCGTGATGCCATCGGTTCGAGCAGAGACGTCGGCAAGCAAGCGGACACGCGCGCACTGGTGCGGCGCGAGGACAGTAAAGCGGATCCCGTGGCGCGCCAGCAGATCCAGCGACTCCAGATCAACGGCTGTTTCCGCCAGCCACATTCCTTCGGGTTTACGGCCATAGCGTTGCTCAAAATCGGCAATGCCCCACAGGATCTGCGTCTCGCGATCCCGCGTCGTGGCCAGCGGCATGATGATGTGGTTGTAGACCTGCGCCATTGCGGAGCCGTGCCCGCCAAACTGCCTCTGGCTCAACCGGTCGGCATCGCGAATCATGTTGTAGGTGAGTGGCGCCTTCTCCTGCATCCAGGAGAGCAGCGTCGGCCCGAGATTGAAACTCATCCGCGCGTAGTTGTTGGTGATGCGCAGGATGCGGTTCTTGCTGTCGACAATGCGGGCTGCGCCGTTCGTCGCATAGCACTCGGCCGTGATGCGCTCATTCCAGTCGTGGTACGGCGCGGCGGAATCCTGTGTTTCGACGGCTTCGAGCCAGGGATTCTCGCGTGGTGGCTGATAGAAGTGTCCGTGAACGCAGACAAAACGGTGAGCGGGAGAGACGGACATGTCCGAACAGTCTAGCGCCCCGGCACGTGGTCTGCATGTTCGCGCCTGCTCACCGGGGCTGCGCATCCGCCCTTTCCAGTCTCTGCTGCAGCGGCGGTGAATTCTTCCGCGACGAGGCCGGTCGGCAGGCCGTCCAGGCTGTGCGAGTTTTTCACGCGCCGGTATTCCTCGAGTCCCGTGTCACCTTTTTGCTCTGCCCAGCGGTACAGCGTCTCCCGCTCGCCGATGTACTCGAACAGCGGTACGCCATAGCCGCACGAGGTCTGCACTAGATCGATGTCGATACGTACAATCTGCCGCGCGCCGAGCGGTTCTTCGTTGTCAAAAGCGGATGCCAACAGGGCGCTATAGGCACTGCTGCCTCGAGGAAGACTGATGCCTTGGCCGTAAAGACGCAGGATGGACGGCGGTTCGTCCAGCGCGCAGAACATCACCGTGATGCGCCCATCGACGCGCAGATGGGCAGCCGTTTCACTCCCGCTGCCGGTGAGGTCGAGATACGCAACCGTTCGCTCGTCGAGAACACGGAGTGCACCCGTTGGGCGCGGCGAGATGTTGACGCGGCTCGTGGCGGTTGCCGACGCGGTGAAGAAAATCCGCTGCCGTGCAATGAAGTCGCGATGCGCCGCCGTCATGCTGGTGAACTGCTTGCCCATACCGCAAGCTTACGCGAGGAGGAGGTGTTATTCGGGCGGCGGCGAGGCGGTGCCATGCAGGTCGCAGGCACGCCACAGATACCAGCTTGCAACTGAGCGCCAGGGTTGCCACTTTTTCGCGCGGCGCAGCATGACATTCGGCTTCGGCAGCACCGCCGGGGTGATCGGCTTCGATTTCGGCGGACGTCCGAAGGTCAGCAGAAAGCCCTTGCGAACGCCGTAATCACTTGTCGGAAAGATGTCCGGACGGCCGAGGCGGAAGATCAACAGCATCTCCACCGTCCATTGCCCCACACCGCGTACCTGCGTCAGGCGGTCGACGATCTCTTCATCGGACATGCGCCGGATGCGCGAGAGCGTGGGTACGGTGCCGTCCAGCGTCTTTGCCGCGAGATCACGCAGCGCTTTCATCTTGTTTGCGGAAAGACCGCAGCCGCGCAGAATCTCGTCTGGCGTGGCCAAAATGTGGTCCGGCTGCGGATGGATATCGCCAAACGCATGCAGCAGGCGGTTGAGGATAGCAAACGCAGCTTTGCCGTGAATCTGCTGGTAGATGATCGATTCCACGAGGGCTTCGAAGGGCGAATGCTGGCTCTTCAGCCGCATGGTGAACGGGCCGGCCCTGCGGATCAGTTCACCCAGCTTCGGATCTGCTTCCGTCAGCGAGGCGATCGCCTCTTCAGGGTCGTAGCGGACAGTTCGGCGGCCATCGTTCATACCGGCTTGAGTGTATCGAACGCGCAGAATTCGAAAGCATCAGCGCCATTCAATGCTGTCATCGCGCAGGAGGAATCACTAAAGACAATCCGCGGAAGATGCATACAAATTCATGCGTTCGTGGGAGGCCAAGACACTGCGAAGTTCGCAAAATCATAACGAGTCGCTGGGCCCGTTATGGTCGAGACAAGAAATGCTGTTATAGTCCTGCTTTGCCCCCTCGTTGGTCTTTCAATATACGACTAGAGCGGTCGCAAATCGTTGATTGCAGTGACCTCTAAACTCCTTTCTTTGACGTAAGGGAAGTAGGAACGGATCGATGCCGCAGATTTTTGACCGCAGCTCAAATGCGCTCGCGCGTATGAGCCTGATCCTGACGGGACTGATTGTGATTGCGTTGGGAGTAACCCTAGATCAGTTGCAGCGCTCCCCATGGGTAACCCGGCAAGGTCAGCGTGCGGACCAACCAGTACCCTTCAGTCACAAGCACCACGTGCAGGGTCTTGGCATTCAATGTCAGTACTGCCATACCTCCGTCGAGCGCTCGAGCTATGCGGGCATCCCTCCGACCAAGACCTGCATGAACTGCCATGCGCAGATCTGGACCAACGCACAGTTGCTTGAGCCGGTGCGGCGGAGCTGGGCAACTGGCCAGTCGCTTCGGTGGATCCGCGTGCACGATTTGCCCGACTACGTGTACTTCAACCACTCCATCCACGTGAACAAGGGCATTGGCTGTTCGTCCTGTCACGGCCGCGTCGACCTGATGCCAATCATGTACCAGGAAAACTCGCTGCAGATGGAATGGTGCCTGAACTGCCACCGCAATCCCGCAAGCAACCTGCGCCCGGCCAATGAGGTCTACAACATGGCGTGGACCGGCCCCTCGAAGGACAAGCCGGTGTGGTGTGGAACCCAGGGCGATAAGGCGGGAACGCCGACCGCGCAGACGGTGAGCTGCACGACGGTGAGTCCGGAGCAGGTAGGGTCTCGCACCGCCTCACTCGACATGCTGCCGCCAACCGATTCACCGGAGACGCACATGCTGGATGTGGCAGCGCATCCGAATGGAGCCGCAGGACCGACCGGCGCGGACAACGTGAACTATACGAAGTTCACCAGCCAGGAGACGCTGGGCCTGTTTCTGCTGAAGCAATACCACATCCGCGACCCGCATGAGCTCAGCTCGTGCGAGACCTGCCACCGCTAGGGGCGACGGGCCTTGGCGGCCATGACGATGGGAACTGAGAGCAAAGCCGAAACAATGGACACACAGGACGGAATGGTGGCGAAGGACGCAGGGCTGACAGTGCTGGAGACGATTCAGCCCGGGGGCAGCTCCGGGACTGAATCCGGAGCAAACCAGGGGATGACGATCGCAGCTGCGCGCGCCGAGCTCGATAACGGCGCAGGGTGGCAGGGGCTCGATCATGCGGCAGGCCGTCCCGGTTTTGATCGCCGCATGGAGCAGGAGTTCCCGGCGCACGCGGGCGAGTGGGTGGATCCGGTTTCGCGCCGCGGTTTCATGAAGCTGATGGGCGCCTCCATGGCCATGGCCGGCCTCGCAGGATGCACCAAGCAGCCCGACGAGCCGATCTATCCGTACGTCAAGGCGCCGGAAGATCTCATTCTGGGCAGACCGAACTACTTCGCGACGGCCTTTCCGTTCTCGACCGGCGCGCTTCCTTTGCTGGTCAAGAGCGATGCGTACCGGCCGATCAAGATAGACGGCAATCCCGAGCATCCGATGAGCATGGGCGGCTCGGACCCCCTGAGCCAGGCTTCGCTGCTCGGTCTTTACGATCCAGACCGTTCGCAGCACGTCCTCTATCACCTGGAGACGAGCTCCTTTGGGAACTTCCAATCGGCGCTGGTGCGTGACCTGGCAAGCATGCCGGGTGGCCAGGGCCTGTACATTCTGAGCGCCACCATCACCTCGCCGACGCTGGCCGCGCAGTGGAAGGACGCGCAGAAGCGCCTGCCGCAGGCGAAGCTGGTCCAATACGATCCGGTCAATCGCGACTCGGCGCGACGTGCCTCGAAGGCTGCCTTCGGCGACTTTTACGATGCGCAGTACCAGCTGGACAAGGCGGATGTCATCCTGTCGCTCGATGCGGATTTCCTCTCCGGCATCACCCATCCAGGCTTCGTCAAGCTGTCGCGCGACTACGCGAACCGCCGCAAGCTGATGGATCCCTCCATCGAGATGAACCGGCTGTACGCGGTCGAAAGCATGCCGACCACGACCGGCTTCAAGGCTGACCACCGGCTGAAGTTGAAAGCGAGCCGCGTGGGCGCGTACGCGCAGGCCATTGTGTCGGCGATTTCACCGGGCAGTCAGCCGGTGGGAGGAATTCTTCCAACCTGGACTGCCGACCAACAGGCGTTTATCGCAGCACTGGCTGCCGACTTGAAAGCCAACGCCGGCAAGTGCGTGGTCATCCCCGGCGAGCAGCAGTCGCCGGACGTCCACGTCGCCGCGATCGCCATCAACCAGGCGCTCGGCAACGTGGGCAAGACGGTGGTCTACACGGAAACTGTGCAGCCCTTGCCTTCAGTCCAGCTCGATGATCTGAAGTCGCTGGTGGCTGACATGAATGCCGGCAAAGTCAAATGGCTGCTGATTCTGGATGCGAATCCGGTGTACGCGGCGCCCGTCGATCTGAATTTTGCGGAGGCCCTGGGCAAGGTGCCGACCAGCGTACATCTGGGCAGCCATGTCGACGAGACCGCTCAGTTCACCACCTGGCATATCAACAGCGCGCATTACCTCGAATCCTGGTCGGATGCGCGCGCCTACGATGGCACGCTCTCCGTTATCCAGCCGATGATCGATCCACTCTACAGCGGCAAGTCGGCGCACGATGTGATGCAGACCCTGCTCGATGACCCAGCCCGCTCCTCCTATGATGTGGTGCAGGACAGCTGGCGGCAGCAATTGGCGGGGAAGGGTGAATTCGAGTCTGCGTGGCGCAAGGTTCTGCACGATGGGTTTGCCGCGAATACCGCATTTTCTCCGAAGTCGCTCTCAGCCGGCTCCGCGGCGGCCACGGGAGTCACTGCTTCCGCAGGCTCCGAGGATGCGATCGAGGTGGTCTTCCGCGCCGATCCGTCAATCTATGACGGGCGCTACTCGAACAACGGCTGGCTTCAGGAGCTGCCCAAGCCGGTGGTGAATAACTGCTGGGACAATGCCGTGATCATGAGCGGTCCCACCAAGGAGAAGCTGGGCTTCGAAGAAAACGATGTTGTTGAGATCACACTCAACGGCCACGTTGTTCGCGGACCGGTGCTCTCGGTGCCGGGGCATCCGGACAATGCCTTCACACTGCACCTCGGCTACGGCCGCCAGCACTCCGGCCGTGTCGGGACGGGCATGGGCTTTAACGCGTATGTAATCCGTACTTCCGATGCGCCATTGTTCGCAGAAGGGGCCACGTTCAAGAAGACCGGAGATGTCTGGGGCATCGCCGTCACCAAGAGTCACTATTCGGATGAGCGCGGCCCCCGGGCCCTCGCCGGATCGGCCGAAACTGGGGATCTTCGCTCCCATTCTCTCGAAGGTGACGAGGCGATCACGCGCGGCATCGTCCGCTCCGCCACGCTCGAGGAGTTTCGCCAGGCGCCGGACTTCGCGCACGAGAAGGGCGTCTTTCCAGAGGACCCGTCGCGCGACACAACCCTCTTCGCCAACTACCCCTATACCAAGAACGCCTGGGGACTCGCGGTCGACCAGAACTCATGCGTAGGCTGCAATGCCTGCGTCATCAGCTGCTATGCGGAGAACAACATCCCGGTCGTCGGGAAGCACAACACCAAGACTGGCCGCGACATGCAGTGGATCCGCATCGACACCTACTTCGAGGGCGATCTGCAATCGCCGCGGGCGCACTTCCAGCCCATGATGTGCCAGCATTGCGAGAACGCACCCTGCGAGCAGGTTTGCCCGGTGGCCGCCACGGTGCACACGCCAGAAGGCCTCAACATGATGGTCTACAACCGTTGCGTGGGAACCCGGTACTGCTCCAACAACTGCCCTTACAAGGTGCGCCGTTTCAACTTCCTGCTCTTCTCGGATTACGAGACGGAGAGTCTGAAGCTGATGCGCAATCCCGACGTCACAGTACGCAGCCGCGGCGTCATGGAGAAGTGCAGCTATTGCGTGCAGCGCATCGCGGCGGCCAAGATCGAGGCAGACAAGGAAAATCGCGAGATTCGCGACGGCGAGATCGTCACCGCCTGCCAGCAGGCTTGCCCGACAAACGCGATCACCTTCGGCAATATCAACGATAAGAACAGCCGCGTCTCCAAGATCAAGGCCCAGTCCCGGAATTACGGCGTAATTGCTGATCTGAATACGCGTCCACGCACCACGTACATCGCAGAAGTGATCAACCCGAACCAGGCATTGGCTGGAGCGCCGGTGGAACACGCGCCCGAGCACAGCTAGCGAGACACAGAAGACATGGCGACCAGAGACCTATCGACAAACGACCCGATGCTGGATCCGATCACCGGCGAAGTGGTGGTCATTGCACCCGGTCACTCATTTAAGTCGGTCACGGAGAAGATTTCCCGGATCGTCCTTACTACGCATACGCCGCTGGGCTGGTTCTTCGGCTTGCTCGTGGCGGGCGGAGTCGTGATGATCCTGCTGACCTGCCTCACCTGGCTCTTCTTGAAGGGTGTCGGCATCTGGGGTCTGGACATCCCGGTCGGCTGGGGCTTCGCCATCGTCAACTTTGTGTGGTGGATCGGTATCGGCCACGCCGGCACACTGATCTCCGCCATCCTGCTGTTGTTCAAGCAGACCTGGCGCAACTCGATTAACCGGTTTGCCGAGGCGATGACGATCTTCGCCGTCGTCTGCGCCGGTATGTTCCCGCTGATCCACGTTGGCCGCCCGTGGCTGGGATACTGGCTCTTCCCGTATCCCAACTCCATGAGCGTATGGCCGCAGTTCCGGTCGCCGCTGTTGTGGGACGTCTTCGCGGTCTCGACGTACGCCACCATCTCCGTGGTCTTCTGGTACATCGGCATGATCCCCGACCTCGGGACCCTGCGTGATCGTGCGAAGTCGCCCGTGGCCCAATACTGCTACGGACTACTCTCGCTCGGTTGGCGTGGCTCGGTCCGCCACTGGATGCGCTATGAGACGGCTTCGCTGCTGCTCGCCGGTCTGGCGACGCCCCTGGTGCTCTCTGTACACACGGTCATCAGCTTCGATTTCGCTGTGGCGATCATTCCCGGCTGGCATACGACGATCTTTCCGCCCTACTTCGTCGCAGGCGCCGTTTACTCCGGCTTCGCCATGGTCATCACGCTGGCGATTCCAATCCGCAAGTTCTACCACCTGGAAGACCTGATAACTCTCCGGCACATCGACAACATGGGCAAGGTGATGCTCACCACCGGCCTGATCGTGGCGTACGGCTACGGAATGGAGCTCTTCATGAGCTGGTACTCCGCCAGCCACTGGGAGTACTTCGCATTCTGGAACCGCCTCTTCGGTCCCATGGGCTGGAGCTACTGGGTGCTGATCACCTGCAATATCGCGCTGCCGCAGTTCCTCTGGTCGCGCTATGTGCGTACCCATGTCGGACTCATGTTCATCATGTCCATCATCGTGAACACCGGCATGTGGTTCGAGCGCTTCGTCATCGTTGTGACCAGCCTCTATCGCGACTATCTGCCGTCCTCGTGGGGCACCTATAGGGCCACCCGCTGGGATTACGGCACGTTCATCGGTACGCTGGGACTCTTCACTTTTCTGTTCTTCTTGTTCATTCGCTTCCTGCCCATGATTCCCATGTCTGAGCTGCGTGTCCTGCTGCCTCAGTCCAAGGTGAAACATCTGCCGGAAGCAGCGCATGAGGCTGGTGACTGATGCCATTTCCTGAGGGTGTCTACGGCCTGCTGGCCGAATTCGACTCCGCCACTTCGCTGACCGCGGCAGCGGCGTCCGCTTATAAGGATGGATGGCGCCGCCTGGATTGCTATACGCCCTATCCCTGCGAAGAGGCAGCGGAGGCGATTGGCTTCCACCGCAACTATGTGCCGTTGCTCACCCTGGCCGGCGGATTGATGGGGTGCGTCGCGATGTTCTTGATGGAGACCTGGATCAACGTCTGGGCGTACCCGCTGAACATTGGCGGGCGGCCCTACTACTCCTGGCCAGCCTTCGTGGTGCCGGCGTACGAGTGGACGATTCTCTGGGCCGGCCTGACGGCGGCTTTCGGCATGCTCGCCATGTGCGGCCTGCCCGCGCCCTATCACCCGCTTTTCAACGCGCCCAACTTCCGTACCGGCGCGTCGTCGGACAAGTTCTTCCTGTGCCTCGAGGCGCGCGATCCCAAGTTCACCCTTGCAGAGTCGCGGGCGTATCTCGAGGCGATGCATCCGGTATCGATCGTGGAGGTGGAGTATTAAGCCGAGGAACCCAGCTTTGTATCCAGATGGCCTCCGGAATGCGCGCGTGCACGTGCGGCAGGGAATTGGCCTGTGCGCGATGGCGGCCATCGTTCTGATGGCTGCTGGTTGCCGCCAGGACATGCACAACCAGCCCAAGTTCGTCCCGCAGCGTGGTACCGACTTTTTCCTTGATGGCCGTTCGGCGCGCGCTCAGGTGATCCATACGGTCGCGCGCGGGCAGGTTGATATAGGAGACTTCTTTCATACCGGCCTCCAGGACGGAAAGGAAGTCGACGCGCTACCCTTCCCAGCCACCATGGCCGTGCTCGAGCGGGGCCAGGAGCAATTCAACACCTACTGCACGCCCTGCCACTCTCGCGTGGGCAACGGCGCCGGCATGATTGTCGAGCGCGGCTATAAGCCGGCGGGCAACTTCCACGACGCGAAACGGCTGGCTGAGCCTTTGAGCCATTACTTCTATGTCATCTCGAACGGCTATGGCGCCATGCCAGACTACGCCGCGCAGGTGGAGACAGCCGATCGCTGGGCCATTGCTGCCTATATTCGCGCACTCCAGCTGAGCCAGAACGCGAAGCAGAGCGATGTGCCTGCGGGAGTGGGGGTTCAGCAATTAAGCGAAGTGGCGGAGCAGCAGGGCCTGCCGGCGAGCTACGCGCAGCCGTGGCGGGAGCCGGCCACTGCGGTCTATGCCACGCCGCCGGGTCCCGGAACACCCGCAATGGCGCCGGCCGAAAACATCACAACTCCTGATGCCAGCCGGCATCCGCAATATCAGTTGGTAAACGGGGACAGTCCAAACGCCACCGGCGTTCCGGCTGTGGCCCCGGCCAAGACGCGCCAGCATGTTGACGCCCCGGCCAAAGCGGGTGGACCCAAATGATGCAAGCGCGCATAAGGATAGAGATACGGTGACGAACGCACACGGAAACGCAACACGAGCCCTGACCGGCGACCCGGCCGCCTCTTCCGCTCTCCTGGCGGGATGGCGCCGCCGTGCGCTCACCTTCGGGGTTGTCTTCACCATCCTGGCCGTCGTGCTGGTGGTCCTGGCGGAGTTGATGGAGCATGACGGGTTTCGCCACCTGCTTACCTCATGGCTGATGGGCGCGATCCTTTGCTGGGGCTTCGCGCTTGGGGGCCTTGCGCTGCTGATGGTGCAGTACTGCTCTGGTGGCAAATGGGGACTTCTCATCCGTCGGCCACTGGAGGCCATGAGCCGCACGCTGTGGCTCGCGGCGCTCATGATTCTTCCCATCCTGATCTTCATGAAGAAGATCTACCTGTGGGCCCGTTACAGCAGTCCTTCCGAAGTCGCCCAGGCCCTGCAACAGGGCCTCATCGATAAAGCCCAGGCGCACGCACTGAACTGGAAGCACCCGATGCTCAATCCTGTCAGTGTCACTGTCCAGATTGTCATCTGCTTCGTCATCTGGTTCGGGTACATGCTTTTGATGAACCGCTGGTCCCTCCAGCGCGATGCCGATCCCCAGCCCAACGTGCCGTTCTGGCAAAAGCGCTTTGAGAACATCAGCGGCTTTGGCATCGTTGTCTACTCGCTCACGCTTACTGCACTGGTGATCGACCTGGTGATGTCCACCAACATCACCTGGTTCTCCACCATGTACGGCCTCAACTATCTGGTGGGGCAGGGTTACGTAGTTCTCGCCATCTCGGTCATCACGGTTGTCAGCCTCTCCAAGGCTGAGCCGATGAAGACGATTCTGCGTACGACCGAACAGCACGATCTGGGCAAGCTGATGTTTGCCTTCGTCATGCTGAACATCTATCTGAACTTCTCCCAGTTCCTGATCATCTGGTCAGGCAACTCGCCGGAAGAGATCTCCTGGTACCTGGATCGCATCCGCGGCCACTGGGGTGTGATCTTCACCTTTGATTTCATCTTCCACTGGCTCATCCCGTTCTCGCTGCTGCTCTCGCGCGACATCAAGCGCAACAAGCGGCGCATCGTAAAGGTGGGTATGTGGATGGTGTTCGCGCGCTGCTGGGATATGTTCGTGCTTGTCGAGCCGAACTTCTCGCCCCGCAATCTGCACTTCTCAATCGGTATTCTGGAGTATGTAGCCGTCCCGGGAGCCATGATCTCCTTCTGGGTGGTCGCCTACGTCAGTCAACTTGGTAAGCGGCCGCTGGTGCAGACGAACGATCCGCACCTGGCGGAGATTCTGGAGGCTGAACATGCACACGCCTAACACTCCGGAACAGGATCCGCAGAGACAGCACGGCATTTCGCCGACCGGCTCCAGCATGCCGTCGCCCGGCTACGAAACGTCGGACGTCCAGGTTGGTGGTATCGCCGTCTTCCTGATTTCGCTGCTGGTGTTTCTGGTTATCTTCTTTGTCTTCTGCTTCGGCATGGGCAAGGTGATCAACAATGCCCTCGTCAAGCACGACGGGCCGCCGAACAAGTGGAACCAGTTCCAGTACACCCCTGAGGCGAGGGGCAAGAACCTGGAATCGAATGCGGTGCTCGAGCAGCAGCAGCTTCGCGCAATGACGGCGCGTTTCCCCACGCCGCAGCTCCAGATGGATGACGGCGACCAAGATGTGGCGGACCTGCATGCACGCGAAGATCTGCTGCTGGACCACTACACCTGGGTGAATCAACAGCAGGGTGCGGTGCGTATTCCCATCGGTCAGGCGATGGAGATCATAGCTCAGCGCGGACTGCCGGTTGCATCGGGTGGCCCGACGGAGCCACAGATGACCGCCGACGTCGCGCGAGATGTGACCGCGCCGCTCACCAACGGCTTTGCCCGTACCGGTTACGAGCAGAAACTGGAAGTGGAGCAATCGCGACAGCTGCAGGAGCAAGGTAAGGAAACAAAGCAAGGTAAGGAAACAAAGGAAGCAAAGCCCGGTGAGCAGGCTCGGTTGGCGCCTGCGCACCCGTAAGCCAGGCAGGAGAATGCAGTAGTATGACGCAGCGGCCAACATTTGCGGAGAACGAGACGAAGCGCCGGAGGGTTTTCCGGCCGCGAGGTGTCTTCGTGACGGCATGTCTGTTGCTGCTCTCATCGCTTGCAGCTGCCAACGCGCAGGTCTCACCCATCGGGCAGAAACAGATGGGCGAGCCGTCAGACGATAAGCTGCCCACGCTGTTGCACGGCGTCACCATCGCACAGCACCTGAACCAGCAACTGCCGCTCGATGCGGCCTTCGTGGACGAGACCGGCAAGACCGTGAAGTTGGGCCAATACTTCGACGGCAAGCATCCTGTCCTGCTGGCGCTGGTCTATTACAAGTGCCCCATCCTCTGTTCAGAGGAGCTGAAGGGTTTGACCGGTGCGCTCGAGATGGTGAGCTATCAGCCGGGCAAGGACTTCCAGATCGTGGCCATCTCGATCGATCCAACGGAAACGCCGGCAGTTGCAGCGCCGAAGAAGCGTGAGTACGTCACCTATTACGGACATCCCGAAAGCGCCTCCGGTTGGCATTTTCTCACCGGGCAGCAGCCGGCGATCGACGCCGTGGCGAAGACGGCTGGTTTCGGTTTCGTCCCAATGGCCGGGCCGGATGGGAAGAAGAACCAGTTTGCCCATGCCAGCGCGATTCAGATCGTGACGCCGGAGGGCAGAATTGCGCAGTACTACCTTGGGGTCGAGTACTCGCCACAGGACCTGAGGCTGGGGCTGATCGAGGCGTCGAACCACAAGATTGGCACGCCGGTGGATACCATTTTGACCTACTGCTACCGGTACGATCCGACGCTCAACCGGCACAGTCTGCTCATCGCGCGCATCGTGCAGGCGGGCTGTCTCCTCACAGTTTTGATTCTGGGAAGTTACATGCTGGTGATGTTCCGCCGCGATATCAAGAGCAGCCGGGCAATCGGGCGACAACAACATTCAGCGAAGGCGTAAGTTGCGAAACACAATAAGGCACGGCACGTTTAGGAAAAAGGAACGCAGGTAAAGGGAACGATGCATTTTTTCAGTCCAGTCCTTTGGCAATTTCTGGTCAAGTGGCTCACCGAGTTCGCGCTGTTTCCGCCGCAAGCTTCGGCGATTGCGCCGTACATGGACGCCTTTTACTTCTTCCTGGTCCTCATCTCTCTGGTGGGCCTGGTGCTAGTGGGGCTCATGGTGGCAGGCTTTTCCATCATGTTCCGCAAGGAGAAGAACCCGCAGGCCACGCATATCGAAGGATCGACACTGCTGGAGGCGACATGGACCATCATTCCGCTGGCGCTGTTCATGGTCTGCTTCGTCTGGGGAGCGCTGCTTTACTTCCGCATCTATAACCCGCCCACCAATGCGATGAACATCTACATCGTCGGTAAGCAGTGGATGTGGAAGGCCGAGCATCCGGGCGGTCAACATGAGATCAACGCGCTGCACATCCCGGTTGATCGGGACGTGCAACTCACCATGATCTCGCAAGATGTCTTTCATAGCTTCTCGATCCCGGCGTTCCGCGTGAAGCGCGAGGTCATCCCGGGACGCTATTCGACGGTCTGGTTTCGGGCCACGCAGGCGGGCACCTACCACCTGTTCTGTACGCAATACTGCGGTACTCTGCATTCCGCGATGATCGGCGAGATCGTCGCCATGTCGCCGGATGATTACCGGAAATGGACGGTTGGATCGACCAGCGGCCAGTCGTTGGCTCAGAACGGTGAACGGCTGTATGCCAGCCTCGGCTGCAACTCCTGCCACAGCGGCACCGCGGGAGCCAGGGGGCCCAACTTGGCCGGCATCTATGGCAGCAAGGTCACATTGGAGGGGGGCCGCACAGTGACCGCTGACGACGAGTTCCTCAGAGGCAGTATCCTGAATCCGACCACCCATGCGATGGCGGGCTATGCGCCGATCATGCCCACCTACCAGGGCCAGGTCAGCGAAGAGGGCCTCATTGATCTCGTGGAATACATCAAAGGCTTAGACACAAACGATCGCGTTCACCAGACATTGAACGATTCCAATTTTTCGCCGAGCCAGACCGGTGCTACCGGTGCGGCGCCGAACTACCGGTCGCGGCAGCTCACAGGGGCGGATCAGATGCCTGACGCGAAACCGGACACATCGACTTCGAAGGGGATGGGGCCTTCGCCACAATGAGTACAATCGTCCGTCTTCCCAACCAGCAGGATGCAACGCTGCCCAAGCGCAGCTATCTGAACAGCGAGTATGGTCTGAAGAGCTGGCTGCTCACCGGCGACCATAAGCGGATCGCGATGCTCTATCTGATCTCGATCACCTTCTTCTTCTTTCTCGGCGGCGCCTTCGCTGGTCTGATCCGGCTTGAGTTGCTGACGCCGATGCCGGACCTGGTTGCCTCGGACACCTACAACAAGCTGTTCACCATGCACGGCATCATCATGGTCTTCCTGTTCCTGGTGCCGTCCGTCCCGGCAACCATCGGGAATTTCGTACTGCCCATCATGGTAGGCGCCCGCGATCTCGCCTTCCCCAAGGTGAACCTGCTGAGCTGGTACCTGTATATCGTGGCCGGCATTTTCACCGTGTCCGCGCTGGTTCTAGGTGGCGTCGACACCGGCTGGACCTTCACCACCCCGCTAAGCACGCACTACCTGAACACTCATGTCATCACCGCAGCAATGGGCGTCTTCATCGCCGGTTTCAGTTCCATCTTTACCGGACTGAATTTCATCGTTACGACGCACCGCATGCGGGCGCCAGGCATGACCTGGTTCCGCCTGCCGCTCTTTGTCTGGTCGCACTATGCCGCGTCCCTTCTCATGGTGCTCGGCACGCCTGTGCTGGCCATCACGCTGGTGTTGGTCGCGCTTGAGCGCACCTTCGGCATCGGCGTCTTCGATCCCACCAAAGGTGGCGATCCGCTGCTCTTCCAGCACCTCTTCTGGTTCTACTCACATCCTGCCGTCTACATCATGATTCTCCCTGGCATGGGCGTGATCTCAGAGGTCATCAGCACCTTCTCGCGCAAGCGAGTCTTCGGCTATACCGCAGTCGCCTTCTCGTCGGTCGCCATCGCCGTCTTTGGCTTCTTCGTCTGGGCGCACCACATGTTCATCATGGGTGTCTCCAACTACTCGGCGCTGGTCTTCTCGCTGCTCACCATGCTTGTGGCGGTGCCCTCGGCGATCAAGATATTTAACTGGGCTGCGACGCTCTACAAAGGCTCCATCACCTTCGAGACGCCGATGCTCTACGCCTTCGGCTTCATGGGCCTATTCACCATCGGCGGACTCACGGGCGTCTTTCTCGGCTCGCTCGGCATGGACATCCACCTTACCGAGACCTACTTCATCGTGGCTCACTTCCACTTCGTCATGGTGGGCGGCATGCTCATGGCCTATCTTGCCGGCGTGCATTTCTGGTGGCCGAAGATGACCGGGCGCATGTATCCGGAGTCGCTTTCCAGGCTGGCCGCCGTCACCACCTTCATCGGATTCATTCTCACATTCTTCCCGCAGTTCGTCCTTGGCTACCTGGGTATGCCGCGCCGGTATCATGCGTATCCGCCGGAGTTTCAGGTGCTCAATGTGCTTTCGACCGCGGGCGCGACGGTGCTCGGGATCGGCTACCTCATGCCCATGATCTACATGACATGGTCGCTGAAGTATGGCGCGATTGCGGGCTCCAATCCCTGGCAGGCTACTGGCCTGGAGTGGCAGATCCAGTCACCTCCGCCGACCGAGAACTTCAAAGAGATCCCCGTCGTGGACTACGAAGCATACGACTACGAGTGGCTGGCGAATAAGACTCAACACGAGGTAACGACCGTTGGATAGCCAAACTGTTGCAGCCCGCCATCAGGAAGAAATCGCGCATCACGACGGCGAGCACCCGTACTATCTGCGCCATCACTTTGAGACGGTAGAGCAGCAGAAGGAAGCTGTCTCGTTCGGCATGTGGCTCTTCCTGCTGACCGAGATCATGTTCTTCGGCGGCCTGTTCATGGCCTATCTGCTGTACCGCAACTGGTATTACGACGCTTTCGTGTCCGCATCAAACACGCTGGGCATCGGGCTGGGCACCACGAACACGGCGGTCCTCATCCTCTCGAGCTTCACCATGGCCATGGGCGTCTACTGCTCGGAGATGCGCAACCGCCGTGGTCTCATGGTGTCGCTCGCAGCTACCATCTTGCTGGGGCTCGTCTTTCTCGGCATCAAGACTATCGAGTACCACGATAAGTACACGGAGCACCACATCCCCGGAGCGAACTTCTCGATCGAGGATTTCGTGCATCCGGCAGATAAGCGCGACACTGCATTAGCCCCGGACATGGCGCAGCACGCGCAGATCTTCTTTTTCCTGTACTTTGCGATGACTGGCATGCACGCGCTGCACATGGTCATCGGCATCTCAATCTTGTTCGGGCTGCTCTATCAAGCGTCGAAGGGCGCTTATACCAACGGGCACACGTCTATCATCGACAACTTCGGCTTGTACTGGCATTTTGTCGATATTGTATGGATCTTCCTGTTCCCGTTGCTCTACCTGATCAGCCGTCACCCATTGCACTAGCCGTCCACTCGTTCGAGGAGAAAGACAGTGTCACACCCTACACTCGAAGACGCACACGCCGAGCCCCATATTGTTGGCCCAAAGATCTATGGTCTGATCCTGCTGGCTCTCCTGTGTCTGACCGCACTGACAACCGGCATCGCCTTCATAAACCTCGGCGTCTTTAGTCCCATCGTCGCCATCGGTATTGCCGTCATCAAAATGACACTGGTAATTCTTTTCTTTATGCACGTGAAGTACAGTTCGCGGCTGGTTATGCTGACCGTGGCCGCCGGCTTCTTCACCTTCCTTGTGCTCATCACTATGACGTTGAGCGACTACATCAGCCGGGCTTGGGGGCTTTGGTAGGCGCAATTTCCAAAATCTTCTTGCACGGGCGGCCTTCGGGCCGCCCGTTCTGCTGCATGGCGCCGTACAATCACCGCCCTGCCACGCCGCCTCATTCCTGTGCGGCGCATCCTACGAGCGATGACCAACGGTAAGACCAATCGCCGTGCTCCGAGCGCGACCGCCTCGTTGCCGCACGACGCGTTGCTGGAGGCATTGCCACCATCGTTGCGTAAGTTGGCGGAGTCGCCGCGTGTACTCGTTCGGCGAAGCGGCATTCCCGCGTCAGATGCGAAGTGCGTCGTTTACTGGATGCAGCGGGCGGAACGGGGTGTCGATAACCCGGCGCTGGATTGCGCGATCGAAGTGGCGAACGAGTTGGGACTGCCAGTAGTGGCGTTCTTTTCGGCTATCTCCAACTTTCCGCGCGCCAATCTGCGTCACTATGCCTTTCTGAACCAGGGTCTGCATGATGCGCAAGAGGACATGGCTACGCGCGGCGTGCCGCTGGTCGTGAGACGCCCACCGGAGAACAAGCTGGAGCAGTTCCTGCAGGATGTGGGCGCGGGCATCGTCATCGGCGACGAGAATCCGCTGCGGGAGCCGGAGCGCTGGCGCAGGGTGCTCGCGGGGCGGCTGAAGACCCCGTTCTGGACCGTGGATGCGGACGTCGTCGTGCCGTCGCGGCTGTTTACCAAGGGTTTCTATGCGCAGCATCTCTTCCGGCGGCAGCTCGATCCGCTGCTCTCCGAATACCTTGCAGAGCCGAAGGTGCCGAAGCTCGAGAAGGCATGGTCGGCGCATACGAAGATCGCGCGGTGGCCGCTGGACGACGACATCACCCGAGGCTGGCGGCACTTCGACCGGAGCGTGAAGCCGGTGGATACGTTTCGCGGTGGCGCGCATGCGGCCGCAAAGCGGCTGCGTTACTTCGTGGAGCACCAGCTTGCCGATTACGAGACGGCGCGGCGGAAGCCCGAGATCAACGGGACGAGCCAGCTCTCGCCGTATCTGCACTTTGGACATATCAGCCCGCTGCGCATCGCGCTCGCGGCGAAGAGCGCGGTGGATGCCGGCAGGGCGCCGCAAGCCGCATATGACGCATTCATTAACGAACTGATCGGCTGGCGCGAGCTGGCGGTGAACTTCGTGATCCATTCGCGCGCGACGTATGACTCGATCGAGTGCGCGGAGCCGTGGGCGGAGAAGGCACTGCGCGAGCATCTGCGCGACCGCCGGGAGTACGAATACACCTATGAGCAACTTGCACGCGGCGAGACGCACGATGAGCTCTGGAACGCCGCGCAGTTACAGATGGTGCGCTATGGATGGATGCACAACATCCTTCGGATGTACTGGGGGAAGAAAATTCTGGAATGGTCGCCGAATCCTGCCCGGGCCTTCGAGTGGGCAGTGCTGTTGAACGACACGTACGAACTCGACGGGCGCGACCCGAACTCATATGCGGGAATCGCATGGGCGATCGCCGGCAAGTTCGACCGGCCGTGGTTCGAGCGCGAGATCTTCGGCACCATCCGCTACATGTCCGTCGCTTCGACGGGGAAGAAGTTCGATTCTCGTCTGTACAAGGCGCTGGTGGCGAACCCGGAGATGGCAAAAGAGCAGTTGTTCTCGGCGACAACTCGGGGCTGAGGGGCGACCATCCGCGCGTCAGCCCTCAGGCCTATAAATAACTAAAAACATGGTGGTTATTTCGGTATCCGCGGTGCTCTCCGCAACTACCTCCTGCTGCTCACACGTCGGATCTGCGCTTAGTTTTTCGGCAACTCATCGCAGCGCACACACCGCAACAGCATGCCGAGGTGCGCCTGCCGTCCTGCGTCGGTCGTGACCCATGCGCGCAGCTCCCAAGGTGGACGGTGCCGCACATGCTGGCCGTGGCCGCACGCAAGATCGGCAACCCAGTCGCCGTGGTCGTCCTGATGAAAGCCGACTATCTGCTGATCGGCCATTTCAGTGTGCTAGCAGCAGGCGCACGTATGGCCGCGCCACGCCGAGCGTCCTTCCCAGAGGAGGATCGGCACCGCGAGGAGCGCTGCCGCGGAGTCGATCCATGTGATATGGAAGACGGCGTTGATCGCAAGGCCGGCAAGCGTGATGACTGCCAGATACGCACAGGTTGCCGACTGGACCGCATCCGCCGCCAGCGCCGGATGATGCGTGCGCCGCGCTTCGCGGCGTTTCAGCCACGCGAGCAACGGCATCGCAAACAGAGCTGCGACCGTGATTGCCATGCCGATGGGGCTCGTTTGGGGCTTCGCCCGCAGCACTAGCGAGCCGATCGCCGTGGCCGAAACCACGAGAGCGAGAAGGAAGAGGAGACCGCCCGCGATGCGATTGGCACGCCGCTCTTCGATAGCGATACCCGGGATGCATTGCGCGAGCACCAAGGATGCTGACATCAGCTCGACTAAGCTATCCGAGCCGAAGGCCAGCAGTGCCGCGCTGTCCGCCATCTTTGCCGCATAGAGCGAGACGCCGCACTCGACCAGCATCCATGTGAGCGTGACCAGCTGCAGCCACAACACGGTCCGCGATGGGCGTGCGGTATGATTCGATGCCGCGCGCACCGTTCCGAGCTGAACCAGCTCTGACATATCTCGAATGATAGACGCTTCTGTCGGCCGGGATTCGATGGGACGCCCGCCCCGTTCGCTGACATCCTATGTGGCCGTAGCCGGCGCGATCTTCATATCGCTTCGAGGTATGCAAACGGCCGGCTGGAGTGGCTCCTCCAGAAGTACGCGAGGATGATGAGACTTGCGATGGCTGCATAAGCACACCACAGAGAAGTGAAGGCGTAGCTCTTGACAGCCATCACGATGAGGAGGATGACGACGTTGGCGATGCCGAAGATCACCATGTCTTTGATCTTCGAGAAGAGGAGCGAGCCGCAGGTGGCGATGACATAGAGGACGGCGACGGCGGTGTTGTTGGTGGCGGGGTTGAGATACACGATGCTGTTGCCGCGAACGAAGACCTGTGTCGGGTAGGCGGTCAGAGCCCAGAGAATATAGAGCGTGGTCAAGGTGCCGAGCAGAAGGAACGGGCGCATGCTCTGCCGAGAGCGTTTGTCGGGCTCAAAGAGCAGCACGCTGAGCGGAAGGAGGAAAGGAAGCAGAACCCTGGGCGTAGAGCATGAAGGCCGCCGCCATGTCGTGTGTGACCCTGGGCGAGAGAATACCGTCAAGGCCGAGCCAGACGAATCCCTCCGTGAACTGATGCACGGCAAAGAGCGTAGGGAGCGATGCGAAGAGGAGCTCTCGGCGGTGCCGGACGCGGGTCAGGGTGATGACGCCCACGGCGGCGAGGACCCCGCTGCCTACGAAGTTCGCTGTAGCTGAAAAACACATGCGTGCGCCCTTCCAGTTCGAGGATCGCTGCTTTGTCAGTATGCGGCGATCGGATCGCATTCGCGAGTGAGTATCATCTCGTAGTAAGGACGGGATTGTCCTGAATGGCCTTTCGGGAGTGCGATATGGGCGTCTTCGTGCCCTCCTTTCGCGTGCTCGAGACCGACGCACCGCGGCCCGGCGACGCTGCTTGCAGGATCTCTGATCTCCTTTCTTCTTCTCGGTGTGCTTCTGGTGCTCCGCACGGCAGCGGAGGTGATAGTCCGCCCGAAACTGCAATTGCCCAGAGCGCCCGTCCGCCATTTTCGTCGGGACGGTCTCCATCGCACGACCGGCGGCGGCGCGCATCCAACGGGACCACACCGGATCGACGAGCGCTTCACGATCGTTGTTCCTGACTCTCGACCGATCAATCCCATATCCATGTCGGACTGGGAAGGAACCGGGGTGACACCGGATGTGAAGGTGGATGCCGAGGATGCGCTGAAAACGGCGGAGGCACTGGCTGCGAAGAAGCTGCGGCGCAGATGATTTGGCAGGTGCCGCGACTCGGTATGCTGGTGATGCAGGTCCAGGAGCGGCATGGCGAAATATCTGATTACGGGAGTGGCAGGGTTTATCGGATCGGCACTGGCGGAGGCTTTGCTGGAGCGCGGCGAGGATGTGCGCGGAGTAGACAATTTCGTCACCGGACGGCGCACCAATATCGAGCCTTTTTTGAGCAAGATGGATTTTCGCGAAGCCGATCTGCGCGATGCGTCCGCAATGCGAGAGGCGTGCGACGGCGTCGAGATCATTTTTCATGAAGGCGCGCTGCCTTCCGTGCCGCGCTCGGTGAAGGAACCGGCGCCGAGCCACGACGCAAACATCAACGGCACATTCACGTTGCTCGAGGCGGCGCGTGCAGCGGGAGTGCGGCGGATTATCTATGCAGCGTCGTCGTCGGCGTACGGGAACCAGCCGGGGATGCCGCGGCGCGAGTCGATGACGCCGGCGCCGATTTCGCCCTATGCGGTGCAGAAGCTGACGGGCGAGCTATATATGAAAAGCTACTGGCAGGTGTACGGGATAGAGACGGCCTGTCTCCGCTACTTCAATATCTTCGGGCCGCGGCAGGCTCCAGATTCTCCATACAGCGGGGTGATGGCGAAGTTCATTCTGCAGATGATGCGCGAAGAGACACCGACTATCTTCGGGACGGGCGAGCAGGGGCGTGACTTTACCTACATCGCGAATGCGGTGTCGGCAAATCTGCTGGCCGCAGCAGCGCCCAAAGAGAAGATCGGCGGCAGAACCTTCAACGTGGCGTGCGGTGGGCGGCACACGCTGAACGAGACCTATGGGATTCTGGCACGCCTGCTGGATTTTCCGCATGCGGCGCAGTACGGGCCGCCGCGGCTGGGCGACATCACAGATTCGGAGGCGGATATCTCGGCGGCACGGGAGGGGTTCGGATACGAGCCGCTGGTGGGTTTCGAGGAAGGGTTGAAGCGGACGGTGACGTGGTATCGGGAAAATCTTGGTAGTGACCCAGGCCATCTCGGGAGCGATCGTCAAAACCGCGTGTAGTTGGTGATCATCTCGAAACCACCGCTGCTCATCGCAGCGCTCATGCAGGCCAAATCGACCTCATTCGTCGCCAATGCTGTCGTCCACTCGTCGTGGTCCGCATACAGGGCAAAGCGATTCGGCGAGGGTACGAAAAGGAAATCCGCCCAATCGCTCAAGCTTGCTTCGAGTAGCGCCAATACGTCCGCATGTCCTGTCCCCGTTATATTGGCGTCCATGAGATCGTCCGTATGGATGCCGCGAGTCATAAGGAGTTCGAGAAGGCTCTTGGGCTCGAAGATAATTTGATCGATCGTTACACTCGCCTCCGTCGCGGGGATGGGCGACAAGATTGTTGTCACAAACCGAGGCAGGTCTTTCAGGGGAGTTTTGAACGTTTGCTCATGCTTCGGCGGTGTTTTTCGGAGCTGGTACACCTCTCCATGCGACTTGGACAGGGTTATGCTCATGACCAGCTTCCTCTCATGGCTACGATTTGATCTGTCGGCCTCGAATGAAGTGGTCCCTTGCGTTGCCCACAAGTGGGACACGTCGTCCCCGTTTGGTAACGTGACTGTCTCGGTTACAGCCATAATTCCTTTCTTTTGCAGCGGATAATCGACGGAGGACTCTCCAGCGCCGCGTGATGCGCTGGAAGGAAAGGGCCGACCTCTCCGGGATCATGCAGCAATACGGGACCAGACAGAAGCGCGAGCCGCAGCGCGCAAGAATGAGTCGCGGCGAGGCGATGCTTCGGGGTGCTGGACTTCGAAGTGCGGTGCTTCGAGCCGCAGGTCTGCTGTTGCTGCTGGGGATAGCTGCTGCGACTGTGATGGCGCAGAGCACCACTGGCACGGCGGCGCTGAATGTGCCGTGGTCGCCCCTGGCGCCGCAAAGCCTGAGCAGCACGGCGACCGGGCCCGCAGGCGGGCGCGTGCTGAGCGTGGCGGTCGATCCGTCGGACACCAGCGGCAACACCATATATATCGGCACCACCGGCGGAGTCTTTAAGTCGACGAACGCGGCGGCGTCGAGCGGGGCGGCATTTGCGCCGGTGACGGATCTGGTGCCCGCGGTCGATGTGGCGCATACCCACATCAACCTCGCGGACGTGGGCGCTGTGACCGTCCAACCAGGGCACACGGGCGTGGTGCTCGCCGGGACAGGCGATCCGACCAACGAGCCAGACTCGCTCTACGGAACAGGGATTCTGCGCTCGGCCGATGGCGGCAACTCCTGGACTTCGATCACAGGCTCGCGCGATCCGGCCACCGGTCTGGAGCAGAACAGCTTCTTCGGCGAGGCGTTTGCGGGCTTCGCGTGGAGCACTTCGATGCCAAACCTGGTGGTGGCCGCGGTGACGACTGCGCCGGGAGCCGCCCGGGTGAATGCAGGGTATACGAGTGTTGGCGACGACAGCGCGAGCGGGCTGTACTACTCAGTGGACGCAGGACAGACGTGGCAACTGGCGTCCGTTCAGGATGGAACGTTCCAGGTGCTGCAGGCACCGGGGCAGCAGACGGGCGTAGTTGCGCTGGCGGTGGTCTGGAACCCCATCCGGCGGATCTTCGTGGCGGCGCTGCGCAATCATGGATTCTATTCCTCGCAGAACGGCGCGGCGTGGACGCGGCTACAGAATCAGCCGGGGACGGCGCTGAGTGGCCTTACCTGCCGGTTTCCCGGCGGGTCAAACTGTCCGATTTACAGCGCGGCGCTCGCGGTGCAACCGGGCAGCGGAGACATGTTTGCGATGGCAGTGGACCAGAACAACAAGGACAGCGGGCTCTGGGAGGACCTCTGCAGCGCGGCGGGCGGGGGTTGCTCTGCGCAGCAACCGGTCTTCGGAAAGCAGATCAGCATCGCAAATGCGCTCGAAACCGGCACAGGAGTGATCGCTGGTTCGGCCCATGCGTTGTGGCTCGATGCCATTCCCTCCGGCAACGACACGCTGCTCTTTGCCGGGACGCAGGATCTGTTTCGCTGCAGCATGGCGGCAGGTTGCGTGTGGCGCAACGCGACGAATGTGAACACATGCGCGACGACGACGCAGGTAGGCCCCAACCAGCATGGCGCGGCATGGGTGGCGAATACGACGACTCTGTATTTTGCAAACGATCGCGGGCTGTGGCGCACCGGCGATGCACTGAACCAGCAGCAACCGGTCTGCTCAACCGATGACGCGACCCACTTCGCCAATCTGAATGCGACGCTGAGCTCGTTGGTGGAGGTGACGTCGCTGGCGCAGGATCCGGCAGACCCGACTCAAATGCTGGCCGGGGTCGGCCCGGCGGGAACGGCGGGTGGCAGCGATGGCGCATGGCAGCTATTGCTGAACGGACCGGGGGACTTCACTGCCGCGGGATGGGGCGCGAATGCGGAGACGTGGTTTGCGACATCGGGTGCGGGCGTCTCGATCAGCAGGTGTTCGACAGCGACATGCGGGCCGGGGGACTTCGGGAGCGGCCCGGTGATCGGTAACGGGCAGGTGAGTGGAGACGGTTCCGCGTTGAGTGCTCCGGTGGCGTGGACACTGGACCCGGAAGACCCCACCCGAATGCTAGTGGCGACGTGCCGCGTGTGGCGTGGCGCGGCCGATGGCACGAACTGGAGCGCGGGGAATGCACTGAGCAGGATGCTGGACGGGAACAATGCGCCGGCGTGCCAGTCGAGCAACACGCAGGTGCGCGCGCTCGCGGCGACAGGGGCGATCTCCGGGCGCGGCGACAACGCGGAGCGGATCTACGTGGGGCTGGCTGGCACTCCCGATGGCGCGATGACGCATCCGGGCCATGTGCTGACGGCGCTGGTGACGCCGTCGTCCATTGCGGGGTCGACGACCTGGAGCGATGTGACGGGTAGTCCGGTCACGAACGACCCGACGGATTCGGAGGTCTTCAACCGGGCGCTGGTGGGGATCTCGGCGATCGTCGTGGATCACACGGACACGACGGGGAAGACGGTATATGTCGGGATCGCCGGATTTGGCGGACGGGGATTCGCGCCGCTAGCGCAGGCGAACGTGCCCGTGCTCTACGGCAGCACGGACGGTGGGAGCACCTGGCAGAACCTGACAAACGACCTGCCGAACGCGCCGGTGAACGCAGTGCTGGTGGACCCGGAAGATCCGGCGATTGTGTATGTGGGCACGGACGTCGGCGTTTATGTAACGACATCGATCACACAATGTATCGACGTGAAGCAAAACTGCTGGAGTGCTTACGGCGCCGGACTGCCGGCTGTACGGGTGACGACGCTGAGCGCCGTGGACACGAGCGCGGAGAAGTGGCTTCGGGCGGGAACGAAAGGCCGTGGCGTCTGGCAGGCGGAGCTGGCAAGCACGGCGCTGAAGGCTCAGGTGGCGACGGCGACGATCACGCCAGCGACGCTGCCGTTTGCCTCGCAAGCGGTAGGGACGACAAGCGCCGCCGAGAGCTTGACCATCCGCAACACCGGCACTGTAGCGCTGACGCTCGGCGCGGCCGCGGTGAGCGACGATGATTTCGTGTTCAGTAACCCATGTCCGGCGAGCTTGGGGCCAGGCGCGTCGTGCGCGATCTCGATCGTGTTTGCGCCGACGGCGACCGGACCGCGCAGCGGGGCGGTAACAGTGGCGGCGAATGTGCAGGGCGGTGTGCTGACGGCCAACGTGCAAGGTACGGGTACGCAGGGGGGCACGATGGTGCTGACGCCGTTGCGGCTAGACTTCGGATCCGTACGCATTAGCCAGACCAGCCCGGTGCAATACATCACTGTTGCGAATACCGGCGTAATACCGGCGGGACTGAAGCCGCTGACGATCAGCGGGCCCTTCAGCATTTCCGCGAACACATGCGGCTCGTCGCTGGCGGTGAATACGAGCTGCACGGTGGGGGTGGTCTTCTCGCCGACGGCTTCTGGCGCGGCGTCCGGCAGCCTCGTGGCCACCGACGATGCGGGCACACAGACCGCACTGCTAAGCGGGAACGGGCAATCCAGCCCCACGGATGCGTTGAGCGCAACCACTCTGACCTTTGCGGCGCAGGCGATAGGGACCACCAGCGCGGCCCAGCAGGTGACGGTGACGAACAACGGCGACAGCGCGCTGACGAATATCAAGACGCAAGTGACCGGTGACTTTGCAGTGACAAATCTGTGCGGCACCTCGCTGCCCGGACACAGCACGTGCGCGCTTCAGGTGGTGTACTCGCCCAAGGCGGTGGGAGCAGAGCGTGGCCAGATGACGATCCAGGATGCGTTGGGCGCGCAGGTGGTAGAGCTGAACGGCACGGGCGTTCCACCGGCAGGGGGTAGCGGCGTCCCGGCGACGCTCTCGCCACTGACCATCGATTTCGGCACTCAGGGAGTGAATTCCATTTCTTCGCCGCAGACCTTGACGCTGATCAACACCGGGACAAATGCGTTGAGTGGCATCGCGGTGGCTGCGAGTCAAGGCTTCGCTATCGCAAACAATGCCTGCACAGTGACCATCGCGCCGGGAGCAAGCTGCACGGTGGGCGTCACCTTCGCTCCGCAGGCGACTGGAGCGCAGCAGGGCACGGTGCAGGTGACGGCCAGCGGCGTCAGTGCACCGCTCAACGTGCCGCTGACAGGAGATGGAGCCGACTTTCAGTTGAGCGTCCAGGGCGCCTCGAGCAGCACGGTGACCGGGGGAAGCAGCGCAACGTACCAGCTGCTGCTGAAGCCGTTGGGTGGGTCGGCCGGACAGGTCAGCTTTACGTGTGCGGGTGCGCCGGCCGGGAGCACCTGCATGATCAATCCCACCAATGCGACGATGACCGGGACCGGCGCGACGTCGACGATTCAGGTGACGGTGAATACATCCGCGAACTCGACCGCAACGAGCAGGAACTCCAGTCCAGCGGTGCCCTGGAGCGGCAAATCCGCTGCAGGCGCGTTGCTGGCGTGCCTTGCGCTTTGGAGGCGACGGGGTTGGACGAGATTCGCGGGGCATTGTCGCGTGCTGTTGGCTCTGGGGGCACTCTGCTTGGGATTGAGCGGTTGCGGGCTATCAATCAATGGGGGAGCCACGCCTCCCGGGCAGGGCTCCGGCGACAGCGGACAGGGCGTGTACACGATCACGGTCGCTGGAGGCGCGCCCGGAGTTACGCATAGCGTTACGGTGCAACTGACTGTGGAGTGATCGCGGCGCGCACGATCTGCGTGTGGCTAGATGGAGCGTCCGAAGACCCGGAAAGGACTAGCCTCAGCGACACGACGCTTTACGCCTTCGATATCGCGAATGTACAGGGTATTGTCCGACCGTTTGTTCTTCGCCGCGATGTTGCGCCGCCACGGATCGTAGGTGACGGCGGTGAAGCCATGCTGGCTCATGAAGGAGGAAATGCTCTGGATGCCGTCTCCATACCGGACGCTGTCATCGCTGTTCTCCGTGATGATCGCGACCAGCTCAGGACGGCGCGCGGTCTCGGCGGCGCCCGCCAGGACTTCCGCTTCGTAGCCCTCCACATCGATCTTCATGATCGATGGATGCAGACCGTAGGAGTCGATGGTGCGCATCTCCATCGTCGAGGAGGACCCTTCATTGCCGATGTGGTGCATTGCCGATGGGCCGCTGATGGAGACAGACACACTGCCCGCAGAGCGCCCGATTGCGCAGGGCTCGACGCGGACGAGATCAGCGATGCGATTGAGCTCGACATTGGCGCGCAACGAGTCAATAGCGGTCGGGCTCGGATCAAAGGCGTAGCTCTGCGCCCCGGCCACGGCCGACGCGAGCACGGTATAGGCGCCGATGTTCGCACCCACGTCGAGGAAGGTATCTCCTGGCCTGAGGTAATGAAGGACGAAACTCATATCCTCGAAGTCATTGAGACCGCAATAGACGTTTTGCGTTGCGCCGTACATGCCACGAGAGACCAGGAGTCGGGCGCGGTCAGTGAACGGGATGGCCACAGCGGCCCCCGGCAGCAGGCGGGTAGCAATCTGCCAGCGGACAAAGCGGCTGACGCCTGCGAGCGGCGCGTCTGCATTAAGGGGATGACGCCAGACGTGGCGCAGCGCGTTCAGCATAGTCGAACGATACCGAACGCCCGGCAGGATTACCATAGAGGGCCATCAGCGTTGCTGCTCTGGCAGACCAGGGTAATAATCTGTCGAGACTTCATTTGAGAAGCAACGGCTAATAGAGGCCATGCAGTGGCGAGGGATCGCTGCGCCGAAAGGTGATAAGGATGGCAACGTCAGTACGCGCCGAGTGGAGAGGACCATCTGGCGCATCCCTCGCTGCGCCAACACCCCCGCGCGTGACCCTTGCGTGGCTTCTACGGTTGGGCATGTGCCTGAGTTTCGTAACAGCCTTTCTGCAATACGAGACCAGCGTCGGGATTGCACAGTATCTGTCGCTCTCATTCTTCGCCGGTTGCGGCCTGCTGGTCCTGTGCGGACGACGACGTACAGACCGCGTACAGCATATTCTTAGCGGCGGGGGGCTGTGGTTCGCGGCAGTGGTGTTTGGCGAGGTCGTTTCCTACACCTCGCACGATACCTATTCTGAGGCTTACGGAATTCTGTTCATCGGGGTATTTTTCTGCGCGCGCCTTGTGGTGCAAGAGATGGGCATCCCGAATCTGCTGCGTGCTTACTCCCAGGCGGGCTTTGTGACTGCCGTTGTGGTTCTGATCTCCGGCCGGCACGCCATGCTGGCGACGGACGCTGGGCGGTTTACCGGCGGCACTCGCGCGCACCCCAACCTACTCTCTTTTATTCTGGGGGGCTTTCTCCCTGCTATCGTCTGGCGGGCGATGGAGGAGAAGGAACGGTGGCGGAAGCGAGCACTCATACTGCTTTCGATTGCAACCTTCGTGTTCATCTTCCTGACGGGTTCCCGCGGCACCCTGTCTGCCGTGCTTGCCGCCGGTGCGTGCGTGCTGGCCAGAGCTCTGGGTGGCGGCCGGCTGCTGAGATTCCGGATCCGCCGGGTGCACATCATCGTCCTACTGATCATGATCCCGCTGGCAGCGACGTTTCTTCTTGCACACAATCGAATCGGCCACATTGCGGATTTTCTGAACGACTTCCTGTCGTTGAGCTCGAGCCAGCGTGGGATCAAGTCCGGCCTTTCCGGCCGCACGGGAATGTGGAACATAGCCTTCCGTATCCTCCGCGCGCATAACAGGTGGCTGTTCGGTTTCGGTTATCGGGCAGGCGACCGTATGGTGGGCACCATCGACAACGGATATGTTCAGCTGCTGTTTGAGAGCGGCCTGATTGCTGGTTTGATGATTCTGGGAAGTATGCTCCGGGTTTTCTTCCTATTGTGGAAGGCTTCGCGTCTGCGGGAGAACAATGCCTGGACGCGCTATTACATGATGCTGTGGTCCATGATGATCGTGTACTTCCTGAATAACGTCTCCACGCGTTACCTCTTCAGTTTCGGCAGCCCGTTCTCTCTTTGTGTCCTGTGCCTGATGGCTGCTTCGCGGCAAGAACTGGTGGGCGGCGGGATACGGGCGCGTGTGATGCAACAGGTGAAACCACCGCCTCGAGCGGTGGTGGCGGAGTCGCTCGCTTGGAACCAGCCCGGAGATTGAGGCTCCGGCACCAAGTGAATTTCTTTCGCATTTCCCACGTCGGAATCGAAAGGGGCATACCGCAGAGGGCACATAGGCTCTACACTAGTGAGGGTCCGGGCTGCGTGGCAGACTTGGGCAAGGATTGTCCTAAGGAGTGAAACAGCGTCGCGTGCCGATCGATCACGGCCGAATCGGCGTGCTGCAAGCCCCCAAATATGAGTCAACGATTAACGGTCTTTCTGGCAAGCGCACTGGCGGTTGCGGCGTTGCAACCGTTGCCAGCACTCAGCCAGAGCGGGTGTGATCCCAGCACCTCTTACTGTGGGGGCAGCACGACAAACGGCCAGCAGATACAACTGCCCAGCCTGCAGAACACTGTTCCGGGTGCTTCGACACAGAATCCCTACGGGACAGGTGGTGGTGGTGGCGGCGGCTTGGGGGGCGGCATCAATGTTGGCGGCGCTGGTGGGCCATCGCAGTCGATGGACCTGCAACAGGTGCCAACCTTTACCGACAATCTGGGGGGACGTGGCGAGGGCACGAACGCGCGCACCTATCCCCTTTACTATCAGCGATTCTTTGCTCCGGACCAGCCCACTGAATTTCAGCGGATGGTGTATTCGTCCGTAGGCCAGATGCTGCCTATTTATGGGGCGAAGCTTTTTCTGCAGAGCCCGAGCACCTTCGCACCCGTCGACCAGGTGCCGGTGACTTCGAATTACGTCGTGGGCCCCGGCGACCAGCTGCTGGTCCGTGTCTGGGGGCAGATCAATTTCAACGCGGAGGTCACCGTAGACCGACAGGGCATGATCTATGTGCCGCACGTGGGCGCGATCCACGTGGGCGGGGCGCCCTACAGCGATCTGCAGCAGCAGGTACGCGACGGCATTGCGCGCATTTACAAGAACTTCGACCTGTCGGTGAACCTTGGACAGCTCCACCCCATCCGCATTTTTCTTACAGGCCAGGCGCGTTATCCGGGCAGCTACACGGTGAGTTCCATGAGCACGCTGGTGAGTGCGCTCTTCGCGACGGGCGGCCCGGCGCCGCAAGGCTCGATGCGTCATATCCTGCTGCGCCGCAATGGCGCCACGGTCGCGGACGTGGACCTGTATGACTTGCTGGTGAACGGCGACAAGTCGCACGATGTGGGACTGCTGCCGGGAGACGTGATCTACATTCCGCCCGTCGGACCGCAAGTGGCGGTGTACGGCAGCGTCCGCTCGCCGGCGATTTACGAACTGAAAGACCGGAAAGAGACCTCCACGCTGGGCGATGTGCTGATGGATGCGGGCGGACTCACGAGCACGGCGTCCTTGTCCCGCGCTTCTCTGGAACGTATCGATGGTGAGCAGCATCAACGCGCGCTCGATGTGGCCCTGGACGCGGCGGGAAAGAACACGCCACTGCAGGATGGAGACATCGTTCGGGTGCTGCCGATTTCGCCGAGCTTCGACCAGACGGTTACGCTGCGCGGTAACGTGGCTGATCCGGGAAGATTCGCCTGGCACCCGGGCATGAAGCTGAGTGAGCTGCTGCCGAACAGCCAATCGCTGGTGACGCGCGATTTCTGGCAGAAGCGGAATCAACTGGGACTGCCTTCGCCGGTCTTCCAGCCGGACTACGCGCAGCGCTTCACGGCCTATCGCGCGGCGCAGGCGGAGAGCCAGCGCCAATACCTTCTCTTTCTGCAGCGGGACCAGCAGAAGCGACTTTCCGACCAGCAGCAGGCGGCGCAGAGTGCGCAGGCGGGCCAGGATGCGGCGGCGGGTGCACCCGCAACGCCGAGCGTGGCCTCTCCGGCGGACCTGAACGCGCAGGGCACGCAGTCGACCACGGCGAGTGGCAGCAACGCGAGCGACACGCCGCCGCCAGAAGTGCAGATGCCGGGAACGGTGTCAAGCCAGCCAACGCAGACTCCGCAGAACGCAATCCCGCGCAACAACACCATCGGCGGTGGTTCGCTGGCAGACGAGCAGCGCATGGCGCGAACGGAGAACACGGGTACGGCGCTCTATTTGAATGACGTGTCGTTGATGGCGCCGGAGATCGATTGGTCGTACGCGGTGATCGAACGCATGGATCCGGTGACTCTGAAGACGACTCTGATTCCGTTCGATCTGGGCAAGCTGGTGCGGGACCACGACGCCAGCCAGGACCTGACGGTGGAACCGCACGACGTCATCACGATTTTTTCCCAGGCCGACATCCGCGTGCCGCAGAGCCAGCAGACCAAGCTCGTGCGTATCGAGGGCGAGGTGGAGCATGCGGGCTTTTACAGCGCCCAGCCCGGCGAGACGCTGCGCCATCTGGTGGAACGTGCAGGCGGACTGACGCCGAACGCCTATTTGTTTGGTGCGGAGCTGACCCGAGAGTCGACACGCATCGTGCAACAGCAGCGGCTGGACGACTACGTCACACAGCTTGAGATAACCACGGACCGCGCCGCCGCGGCAAACGCAGCGGGAGCGGTTACCCCGACCGATCAGACGGCCAATGCGGCATCGCTTGCTGCGACGCAACTGTTGATCACCCGACTCCGACAAATGCGCGCCAGCGGTCGTGTGGTGCTGTCGCTGACGCCGGATGCAGACAATGTGGATAAGCTCCCAGAGCTGGCGTTGGAGGATGGAGACCGGTTCATCGTTCCCTCGAAGCCCTCCAGCGTGAACGTCGTGGGCGCTGTGTATGAGCAGAGTTCGTTTCTTTTCGATCCGCAACGGCGCGTCTTTGGCTATCTGAAGGAAGCCGGTGGCGCGAACCGCGATGCCGATAAGGACCATGCGTTCGTGATCCGCGCGGACGGCTCGGTGTTTAGCCGGGATTCGGCGAAGACCTTCTGGGGCAACGAATTCGACCAGTCGCGCGTACAGCCCGGCGATACGATCGTGGTGCCGGAGAAGACCCACCGCGGCAACGGCATCCGCAACTTGCTGAATTTCGCGCAGCTCTTCTCTTCTATTGCCCTGGGTGCCGGGGCGCTGGCGGTGATCACGAATTGAGCCGGATTATCGAAACTGAATACGGGACCGTCCGCAGGCTGGACATGCTGGACGTGCTGCTCATCTTTGCGCAGCGCAAGTGGCTGATCCTCGGGTGGGCGCTGGCGGGGGTGGTGATTGCGATCATCGCGATTCTGCGCGCGCCTACGCTTTACAAGTCGGATGGAACTATCATGCCGCCGCAGCAGGAGCAGTCCAGCGCCGCGCTGCTGAGCCAGCTGGGAGCTCTGACGGCATTTGCCGGGGTGGGAACCAATCTTGGGAAAAATCCCGCAGACCTCTATATCGCGATTCTGCAGACCAACCTGGTGGCTGGCGACATGGTCGATCGTTTCCACCTGATGGATTGGTACAACATTCCAGACCGCGGTGGCGCAGCGGGGAAGTTGCGGGAGCGTTCGAAATTCGTCGCGAACAAGGATGGCCTGATTCAGATCACGGTGGAGGACAAGGACCCGGACAAAACCGTTGCGCTGATCAATGGCTATGCCGATGAGCTGTTTCGTCAGAACAACCGGCTGGCCATCGGGGCGGCCAGCCAGCGGCGCCAGTTCTTCCAGCAGCAACTCCTCGAGGAGACGGACCGGCTGGCGGATGCCGAAGTTGAGATGAAGCAGACGCAGCAGACCACAGGCGTACTGCAGCTGAGCGGACAAGCGCAGACCATCATCGGTCAAGAAGCCAACATCCAAGCCAACATCACGAGCCACGAGGTGGAACTTGGCGCGCTGCTCTCCTCTTCTACAGAGCAGAACCCCGATGTGGTCCGGTTGCGCACGGAGCTGTCGGGACTGCGCTCGCAACTGTCGCAGCTGCAGAAGGGGACCAACGGCGCCATGTTGTCGCAGAAGGATTTTCCCGGCGCGGGACTGGAATACATCCGCAAAGAGCGCAATGTGCAATATCACCAGACGCTCTATGACCTGCTGGCGCGGCAACTGGAGGCGGCCCGGATCGACGAAGCCAAAGCGTCGCCGACGGTGCAGATGGTAGACCCGCCGCTGGTGCCGAAGGGGACATCGTGGCCGAAGCCATTCCTCTTCATCATCGCCGGGCTGGTGCTGGGGACCATGTTTGGCTTCATCCGCTGCGCAGTGATCTATGTGTACGAGTACCTGGAGACCAGTCCGGAATTGCGCGAGCGCTATAAGCAGGTGAAGCAGGCTATGAGCCCTCGGGGCTGAGCCGAGGTGTCGGGCGAGGGTGCAATGGATCGCTCACGGATTCTCGCGGTCATCGTTTTGTACAAGCAACGCCCTTCGGCATCCGTGACCGTGGCAACGCTGGCACAAGCTCTGCGTGAGAATGCTTCCGTCGACTGTTCCGTACTGATCCACGACAACAGCCCTGCGGGTGACGTTGTAGCGGAGGAGCTGCCGGAGGGCTTCCGATACTACGCAGCACCGGTGAATCGCGGCCTGTACGCTGCGTACGAAGGCGCGCGCCTTTCCGCCAGTGGGCAGGGCGCTGCCGGGCCGGCAGAAGGCTGCGACTGGCTGCTGACGCTCGATCAGGACACGGCGCTTCCAGCGGATTTTTTTTCCACCATACAGCCGGGACTGCGCGCGGCAAAACAAGACCCGCGCATTGCCGCAATCGTGCCGCACCTGGCGGAGGGGGAGCGTCTGCTCTCGCCGGCCTATGTCGGGTTGAGCCGGACGACGCCGATGCCGGCATCGTTCAGCGGAGTGCCGGCGCGTGAAGCACGCGCATTCAACTCGGCGGCGTTGCTCCGCGTCGAGGCGCTTAATGCGATCGGCGGATTCGATCCGTATTTCTGGCTGGACCATCTCGACAGCTGGCTGCACCACCAGCTCCACATGCGCGGCTGGCGCATGTATGTGCTTGACTCCGCGCATCTGGAGCATCACTTCTCGCTGTTGAATTATCGGGATCGGGTGTCGCTCGCCCGCCTGCGCAACTTTCTTGCGGCGGAGTCGGCGTACTTCGATCAGTACGGCTCTCCCCTTGCGGGGGCTGCGCATAACGTGCAACTTGCAGGGCGGCTGGTGAAGCAGACGCTGCGAGGTGAAACGCGCGAGGTGCGGAAAGCGACGTGGAACGCACTGTGGCGGCGTCTGACGGTGGCGAAGGGCAGCCGCTTATCGGCGTGGCGTAACACGATGGGTGGCTGGCGCGGATCTATTGCAGCGGAGGGCCACTGATGCCGGAAGCGCGAAGCGAACAGACGAATCCCGCACACGTGCGTGCCCTGGCCGTGGTTGTGATCTATCGCATGCCGTTCGCTCAGTCAAAGACCCTCGCGGGACTGGCGCGGGCCTTCGCGGAAGATCCGTCTCTGGCGCAACGACTCGACGTGCTGGTGTGGGAGAACAGCCCCGAGGCGCAGGAGGAGCGGGAACTTCCCTTTGCGTTCACCTATCAGCATTCGGGTGCGAATGAGGGGGTGAGTGGTGCATACAACGCCGCCGCCCGAATGGCTGCGGAGCGCGGCTGCGGCTGGCTGCAGCTGCTGGACGACGACACTTCAGTGACGGGAGAGTTCCTGCGCGGGATGCTCCGCAACGCTGCCGAGGCTGCCGGCGACGAGCGAGTGGCGGCGATTGTGCCCTTTCTATACGCGGGGTCATTCTGCATGTCACCGAGGCTGTGGCGTTTTGCGCGGCATATCCCGCTGCCTCGGCCGGATGCGGCTTACACGGAAACGCGATCGGTTTTCGCGGCAAACAGCGGAACACTGATGCGGCTGCGTGCGCTTGAAACGATTGGCGGCTACAGCGCGCGTTTCTGGATGGACTATTCGGACATCGATGTCTTCCACCGACTGCACGAGCACGGATTTTGCGTCCGCATTGCCGGCGATCTCAGCCTGCAACATGAGATGGCGATGCTGGACTACGATCGACGGATGACGCCGGCGCGCTTTGCGACATTTCTTTCGGCGGAGAGCGACTTCATGGACCTATATCGCGGGTCGGCGGAGCGTGGCATGCATCTGCTGCGGCTGGCGGCGCGCGTGCTGCACCAGCGCAGCTATGCGGACCCGGCCTTTGCGCGACTCAGCCGGCAAGGCGCTCTGGGAGCGCCTGACGACTCGGCGAGCGACGCGACTGGCACGCCACGAACCTACGAGGAGTCCGGGTGCGGATCGCGGTTGATCACCAAGTGACGTCGCTGCAGGATGCAGGCGGAATGTCTCGTTATCACTACGAGCTGGCGCGTCAGCTTCGCGGCAGGGAAGGCATCTCGCTCGATCTGCTGCTGGGCGGCGAGAGCTCCGTGCTGCCCTTTGCCGGCCTGGAAGGCGAGGGCCTGCGGGTGGAAGGCTGGAAGAGCCGTCTGGGGCCGGGCTATCCGCGATATGCGATGAACGCGCTGTGGACGGCTGCCATTGCGCCGATCCAGGGGCGCTATGACGTCTACCACACGACCTATCAGCGATGTGAGCCGGCGATTCGGCATCGCGCGCTGGTGGCGACGCATCACGATGCGACGCAGGAGAGATTTCCGGAGCTCTTCCGCAATGCGGCGGCGATTCAAGCGCGCAAGCGCAGACTGTATCAGCGAGCCGACATGGTGATCTGCGTATCGGAGTCGGCGCGGCGGGATCTGCTCGAGATATACGGTGTCGATCGATCACGGACCTGCGTGGTGCACCACGGACTAACGCCGGTTGCAGAAGGCAGCACCGGGCGAGACGATGATGAAGAGCAGCCATATGTGCTCTACGTAGGCTCGCGGAGTGCGTACAAGAACTTTCCCGCGCTGCTGCGCGCATTTGCCGCAGCGGAGGCCACGCGCGGCATGCGGCTGTTGGTGGCGGGCGGCGGGCGGTGGAGCGCAGGGGAGCGCGAGACGATCGTTGCCCTGGGGCTGGAGGGGCGTGTCGTGCTGCTGCCGCGCGTGGAGGAGGCGCACCTGGGTGAGCTCTATCGCGGCGCTGCACTGTTCGTCTATCCGAGCTTGTATGAGGGATTTGGATTGCCGCCGCTCGAGGCGATGAGCGCGGGATGCCCGGTGCTGGTGAGCCGCTCATCAGCGCTTCCGGAGGTATGCGGCGAGGCTGCACACTATTTTGATCCGGCAGTCGAAGGGGCTCTGGAGCGTGAGCTCGGGCGGGTGCTCGGAGATAGAGAGCTGTTGCGTTCCAAGGTCGATGCCGGACGGGCGTGGGTGGGAAGGTACACTTGGGAGACGTCTGCCCAGGGGACGCTGGCGGCCTATCGCGAGGCTCTGGATCGAGCCCAAGAACGGACAGCCGCTGGGTCGGCGCGTGGCGTCTCCGGCCTGAAGTATTAACCGCAGACAGCTTTTTACTCATGCGAATCCTGCTTCTCAACCAGACCTTCTATCCCGATGTCGTCGCAACGGCGCAGTACCTGACCAGCCTCGCCGAGGCGTTGGCGGAGCGCGGGCACGAGGTGCGGGTACTTGCCGGGCGCCGCGCCTACGACGAACCGTCGCGTCGATTTTCGAAACGCGAGCGTTACCGGGGGATCGAAATCGACCGAGTGGGAGGGACGGGATTTGGCAAGCATGCGAAGTGGCGCCGGGCGGTGGATTTTGCCAGCTTTCTGCTGCGGGCGGCTCGGCGTGTTCTGTCGGCGCCACGTGTAGATTGCGTGGTGGCCCTTACGTCGCCTCCGTTGGTGGCGGCATTGGCGGCGGTGCGCTGCCGGCTTCGAGGCGAACGGCTGGTGTACTGGGTGATGGACATGAATCCGGACGAGGCGCTGGCAGCTGGGTGGTTGCGTCCGGGGCCGGTGGCCTGGGTGCTGGAGCGGATTTCGCGATTTACCCTGCATGCGGCAGATGCGGTGGTGGTTTTGGATCGCTACATGCGCGAGCGAGTGCTGGCTAAGGGCGTGGTCGCCGAGCGAGTGCGAGTAGTGCCACCGTGGTCATTGGACCGTTATGCCTTCTTCAATGCGGAAGGCAGGGCGGCATTCCGGGAGCTGCATGGGCTCCAGGGGAAGTACGTGGTGATGTACTCCGGCAACCACAGCCCGGTACACCCCCTGGATATGTTGTTGGAGGTTGCCGGCCGGTTGAAGCCGGATTCTCGCTTCTGCTTCGTCTTCGTGGGCGGCGGCAGCGAGTTTGGGCGGCTGCGCGGCGTTTCCGAGGAACGCGGGCTTGCAAACGTCAAGTTTCTCCCCTATCAGCCGATAGAATCGCTGTCCGGGTCGCTTTCCGCGGCGGATCTGCAGGCCGTCGTGCTGGGCAGCGCGATGGTCGGGACAATCCACCCATCCAAGCTTTACAACATTCTGGCCGTGGGAACACCTCTGCTGTACGTTGGTCCGGAACGAAGCCATATCAGCGATGCCCTTGAGAGCAGCGATGCTGTGGAGATCGGCGACGCCGAGGGGCAGGGCGGACGCAGCGATTACATACGGGTCGACTTCGGCGATGCGAAGCGCCTGACGGCGTGGCTCGAGGCGGACTGGGCCCGGTGGAGTGAGGAAGGCCGCAGGAGAATCAACGCGGGTTCCCACGACTATTCACAGGAACGTCTGTTACCACAGCTTGTTCAGATTGTTGAAGATCGCGCGGAAATTTTGAAATTTGGTGTATCGTCTATTGTTGTTTAAGCGTAAATGTCTGAAAAGTAGTGAGCTATGGGCATTTGATGCATTTTTAACCACGTAGTAAAACAGACAATCCAGGTGGCATGCAGGGTACACTGGATCGGCGAAATTAGCCGGAGTCGACGCTTCACGAATAGGTTTCGCGGAAATACCCCAGTAGTGGTACGTTGCAAAAAACACACTGGCATGTACCTTATCTGCGTATGAGATAGGGGTGCCTCTGGGAACGAAGACTCCTGCCCAGCATTTAGCCGGAGTTTGGCGGGACGCACTTAAATGACGGTATTGGAGCTTAGGTAACCCGATGTTCGATTCCCCCGCTGCATCAGAGTTAGAAGAATGCGGCCTAGACCTTAACGCGCCAGAGCGGGGAGAGGGATCCCCACGTCGCGCTGAACAGACGGGCAAGACGTGTATCCAAGGATACTGAATGAGTTCATTTGAAACCTCACGTAGTCTCTCCGTACAACCCATCTGGAATGATTTTTCACGGAAGAGCGCTGCCCCCCATCGCGAGGAACGTTTGCGCGGAGTGACAGTTGCGGCTGTTGCCTACGATGAGCTGGAGGCGGAATCTGGGGTTGTTGTTGCGGGGAGCGAGTGGTCGCTCTCTACCCTGCGCCGGGCCATGGATCTGACGTTGGCATTCTTTGGGCTCTTGGTATTCTCTCCCGTATTCGCCATCCTCGCCGTGGCAGTCCGCTTCAGTTCGCCGGGACCGGTGATTTTCCGGCAACAGCGAGTAGGTCGTATGGGGCAACTGTTTACCATCTACAAGTTCCGTACGATGGAGGCCCAGCGCCAGCCGAAGGGTCTTTCGGTGACGCGACATGGGGACCGCCGCGTAACCGCAGTGGGTCGTCTTCTTCGCCGCTACAAGCTGGACGAGCTTCCACAACTGGTGAATGTGCTCTTCGGCGATATGAGCCTGGTGGGGCCGCGGCCGAAGCTACCTGACCATCAGCATCGCCAGGCGCAGGCCATGCCATTCCGCCCAGGTATTACTGGGGCGGCCACACTGGTCTTCCGCTGCGAGGAAGAGATGCTGCGGCAGATTCCGGAGGAGCAGATCGAGGCATTCTGCAAGTACAAGCTGACGCCGTACAAGACCAATCTCGACTTTGCATATGCCGAGCAGGCTACGTTCCGCACTGACGTAGCGCTGATGCTGCGTACTGCACAGGTGTGCGTTGTGCGCAGCAAAGCGAGACCGCCGCAGCCGAGCGCGATTCTTTAGACGGGCGCACCTTCATGCCTGTCTGAAATACGCTCTATACTCGAAAATGGATGAAGAGACATGAGGCCCTGACGGGCCTCATGTTGCGTGTGCAGAGACACTATGACAGCGGAACCCACCCACAAATCCAACCAGACGGTCTCGGACGAACAGGTTCGCGGGGTTGCAGCACTTGCGAATCTCGAGCTCACGCCGGAGGAGCTGCCGGCAATGGGGCGGGACCTGAATGCCATCCTGGGCTACATCGCGCAATTGAATGAGCTCGATGTAGCGAATGTTACGCCGATGGCGCAGGTGTCTGAAATCCTTTCGGACCTCGTGCAAACTGGGGCAGCGCGCGAAAAGGTCGAGGAGGCGCCGCTGCGCGAGGATACACCGGTGCCATGCCTGGAGCGCGAGCCGGTGATGCGGGCAGCTCCGGAAACGGATGGCGCATTCTTCAAGGTTCCGCAGGTGATTGGACGATGAGCAGCGAGACGTATGGCGCGACCGCCATGACGCTGCGAGAGCTGGGACAGGGCGTCATCTCCGGCAAGGTGAAGGCCGCGGAGCTGGTGAGCGGCTATCTGGAGCGCATTGCAGAGCGCAATCCGGAGATCAACGCGTATCTTTCGGTGGCCAATGAGAGCGCGCAGCGGACTGCCGTAGACCTGGATGCGGCGGCACGGCGTGGCGATCCCCTGGGACCGTTGGCCGGCGTGCCGGTAGGCGTCAAGGATGTGATCGCCATCGAGGGCATGACGGCGACGGCCGGATCGCGGATCCTTGAGGGCTATACGCCGCCCTATACTGCGACGGCGGTGCGCCGGCTGAAGGAAGCGGGCGCGGTGGTTCTGGGCAAGCTGAATTGCGATGAGTTCGCGATGGGCTCATCGAATGAGAATTCGGCCTATGGCGTGGTCCGCAATCCGGTGGCGCTCGATCGCGTGCCAGGCGGGTCAAGCGGCGGTTCGGCGGCGGCCGTGGCAGCGGAGATGGCCGCAGCAAGCCTGGGTACAGATACGGGCGGCTCGATCCGGCAGCCGGCATCGTTCTGCGGCGTGGTGGGCGTGCTGCCCACCTACGGTCGCGTCTCGCGCTATGGGCTCATCGCGTTTGCGTCATCACTCGATCGCATCGGGCCATTTGCGCGCACGGTGGAGGACGCGGCGACGATCCTGGGTGTGATTGCGGGACACGATCCGCTGGATGCGACCTCGTCCGAGCGCCCAGTGCCAGACTATGTTGCGGAGAGCCAGAAGCCGGTGGAAGGGTTGCGCGTCGGTGTGCCGGCGGAGTACTTCGCTGACGGGCTGGACCCAGAGGTGAAGCTCGTGGTGGAGAAGGCGATGGACTCGCTACGCCGCCAGGGCTGCACCATCACGCCGGTGTCGCTGCCTCACACCCGCTATGCGGTGCCGACGTATTACGTGCTTGCTACCGCGGAGGCGAGCGCGAACCTGGAACGTTACGACGGCGTGCGCTACGGCTATCGGGCGCCGGGCGCGAAGACGCTCTCCGAGATGTACCGCGAGACGCGCGAGTGCGGGTTTGGTCGCGAAGTGAAGCGGCGCATCCTGTTGGGAACGTATGTGTTGAGCGCTGGCTACTATGACGCGTACTACCGCAAGGCGCAACAGGTGCGGCGGTTGCTGGCGGAGGACTTTCTGAGGGCCTTCGAGAAGGTCGACGTCATTGTGACGCCGACGGCGCCGACCCCGGCCTTCCGCATCGGAGAAAAGACGGACGATCCGGTGGCGATGTATTTGGCCGACATCTACACGGTGACAGCAAGTCTGGCCGGCATCTGCGGCGTGTCGGTGCCGTGCGGCTTGTCCAGCGAAGGTCTGCCAATTGGCGCTCAGGTGCTGGGGCCACACTTTGGCGAGGGGACCGTCTTCCGTGCGGCGCGCGGGATAGAACAGGGACTGGCCGTCTAAACGCGAGCCGGCGGCACTTCAGCCAGCACATTCAACACAAAAGACTGCGGAGCTACTTCACCCCTTTGCTGGCGTCCCATGCGCCCTGTTCCTTGCGCACCATCACGATCTCGCCGATGTGATAGGCGTTGTGGGTGGCGATGTTCGCGATGGTGGGCGCCCACTCGGCAAGCTGTGCGTCCGTTGCTGACTCCACTGCCTTTTCGATATCGGTCATGACCTCATCGAGTTGATGGACCGTGTCGTTCCACTGTTTCGCGTCGAATTTATCGAAGGTTTCCGTGTTATCGCCCTTGAAGTTTGGGCGAGGGTGGCCTTGGAATGTGGCGAGCGATCGCGAATTCCAGAAGACCAGGTGATAGGTGAGCTGACCGACGGAGTGATTGCCCTTGCCGTCCTTCCAGTTGGCCTGCTCGGGCGTGAGATTGGCGACGGCGACATTGGCGCAGACGAACCAGTCGCTCTTGTCGTGTGTGCTGTGGAGCTGGGCGAGGAGGATGGAGCGGAGGGTGGGTGCGGGCTTCGCCGCCGGCGTCTGCGCTCCTGCATTAAAAGTGAAGGCCAGCGCAAGGGCCATCGTGCTGAGGACGAGTGATTTCATGCGGTTGCCTCGAAAGGATTTTGAACTCAGTCGCATCGGCGGACAGTCTAGTGCGCGAGGGGGCCTTTAGCGTTGAATTTGTGACGAATGGCCGATTTTCGTGATTGCACGGCGGCGTGGAGGGTATGAGGTGACATTTCGGACCGTCCTGCTGCAATGACGGAACGCGTACGACAGATGTGAGTGGCACCAGTATTCGTTACCCAGGCAAAGGGACCACTTCACCGATTAGGACGTCGGGCGTGCCATCGTAGAAATTCCGGATGTCGCTCAACACCTGGTTCATTTGCGGACTTTGCAGTGCGCTTTACAGACCGGTTTCCGACGCAAAGTGCGCGGTGAACATGAGCTGATATGGCGGCTTCGATCCGTCCACCGCTGTTGTTAGCTTCACTACCTCGACGCCCGTCACACCGTGCGGTCCCATGACGCTTCTCGATGCGGCCAGCGAAATAGTCTTAGCGAGTCCTGCTAGAGGGGCTGGTAGTAGCGCTCGTCCGGATTCGCGCAGGCTTGGCAGAGGCGCTGTCCGTCCCGCTCGACGAAGCGATCATAGTTGATGCCTTCGCCGCAATTTGTGCATGCGAGGCGGTCGGCTTTGTAGCCGGGGAACTCTTTGGGTGGCAGGTTGACGCGGACCCATTCTTCGGCGAAGAGGTCGGCATCGGAGAGCTCGCGGTAGGCGAGCATCTGCTGCTGATTCTTGTTCGGGATCTCGGGGTGAAGGGCGCGGGCCAGGTCTTTTGAGGACTCACGGGCAGCGATGCGGATGGCGAGGGACTTGGTCGAGTCGGCCGGGGCCAAGTCAACGAAGGTGGCGGCCATCTTGCCCCAGTCGCGAAATTTGAGGGCGCGCTTGCCTAAGCGGCAGCCAGTCACGACGCCGATAGCGTCGGTGGCGCAACGGTCGATCTCGACAAAGGTGACAAGGCGTTTGCGGTCGCGGCCACGGGGCTCTTCTATGCCGAGACGCTTGCAGCCTAGCATGGCCATGCGGACGCCGAGGATCTGGCCGGCGCAGAGGTGGCCGTGAGCGGCTTCGGCCATGGTGAGGAGTTCTTCGAAGGGTTCCACTGCACTTCTGATGCTACGCCCGGGCGGCTATCTCGGGCATGGGTAACTCCCAAAGGGAGTGTCCATTTGGCGCTTGTGTGAGCAAAGTGACGGGATTAGCATCATCGCGCCTCGAATTCCCCCTCGAAGCACCCCCTGTCGCTCGCTGCGACCAGTTCCGTTTCCAGTCACATCTTTAACAGGAGGAATCGATGTTTCCGAGAACCATCTCTCGTGGAAAAATCCGTGGCGAATCTGTGCGACGCTTCGTCAACCTAGGGCTGCTGTCCTTCTTCGGCGCTTCCACATTAGTCAGTGCCGCCACCTTGTGCGTGAATCCGAGCGGCAAATTTGGCTGCTACTCCACGATCTCTGCGGCGGTTGCTGCAGCGTCCCCAGGCGATACCATTAGCACATGGAAAGGTACCTATAAAGAGCAGGTGGTGATCACCAAGTCCCTTTCGCTGGTAGCGGTGGAGGCGGGCGATTCGGTCATTGATGCGAAGGGACTGCCGAACGGCATCTTCGTGAATGGTATAGCAGCGGCGCCCCATGCGGGCGTGGCGGACGTAGTGATATCTGGCTTCAAGATCCGCAACGCGAACTTCGAAGGCATCCTCATCGTGAACGCAACCGACGTCACCGTGGTCGGCAACCATGTTCTGGACAACAACAAGTCACTCGATATCGCGGGCGGGACATGCCCGGGGATGCCCGCGTTCGAAACCAACGAAGGCGATGACTGCGGCGAGGGAATTCACCTGATGGCCGCGGATCATTCCTCGGTGGTTCGCAACGAAGTTGAAGACAACTCGGGAGGCGTTCTCCTTACGGATGAGACTGGCCCGAATCACGACAATCTGATCAGTGGCAATTCGGTTCACGACAATCCGTTCGATTGCGGAATCACGCTTGCTTCGCATCCGCCTGCCACCACGGTTATACCCTCGGCAGCACTACCCTTTGGCGTGACCAATAACACCATTACGCACAATGACTCTTCGCACAATGGCTTTGATGTTCCGGGTGCTGGAGCAGGCGTTGGAATTTTCGCACCGTTCCCGGGCACGACAGACGCGGGCAATGTTGTTGCCGACAACGATCTTCACAACAACGGGCTACCGGGCGTGACCATGCACAATCACGCGGCGGCTCCCTCACCGGCGCCGCCCGTCAATATGAATGACAACTTGATCGTCGGCAATCGCATCTCCGGCAACGGAAGAGACACCGAGGACGCTGCAACTTCAGGTCCGACCGGAATCAACATCTTCAGCATGGCGCCGGTTACGGGCACCATCATTTCGCAGAACGTGATTGAGGACGAAGCGATCGATGTTGCCTTCAATACTCCCGTGGGCCAACTCAACGTCCATCTCAACGACTTCGACACTCGAGGAATTGGCGTCGACAATCTTGGCACTGGCAGCATCAACGCGACAGAGAACTGGTGGGGCTGCCCATGGGGGCCGCGCGGCAAGCACTGCTCGACGGTGGCAGGACCGAATGTGGTCTTTACACCGTGGCTGACCTTCCCGTTTAACAATGGGAACCACTGGTAGCATCAGGTTCCCAAAGCCTGAGACGGCGGGGCAGCCGAATTTCTTCATCTGGCTGCCCCGGCCGTACACAGAACTAGGTCGACAACCTTACGGGACCGGGACAACGGCGCAGGAGCTGTGCTGCATCGATCGAAGCCGAGCGCAGCTAGCCTTCGACCGTGGATGAGACGCTCGACGGATCAGCCGTCACGTTTATCCTGCACGAAACGCTGCAAGGAGGCTCATCGGGGCGGAGTTCTTCTGGAGAACCCGACAGATACCAAGGAGGAGCACATTTACTTGAACGAAAAGGTCTCATCTTCGTCAATGTCAAGGCTGCTAGCAGAATCTAAGATAGCGCGATGAGGGTGACCACGAATCGTCGGCGAAACAAAGATGTTCGGAAAGCCGAGTCTGGAAAAGCAAATTCTGGAAGAGCTACTTCTCGCAAAAGAGAGGCGGCTGAAGATTCTGCCAGCCGCAGCTTGTCGCATGCCGCGATCAGTGTATTCATCCTGTTTCACCTGATTGCTATTACATGCTGGGCAGTGCCATGGAATGTTTCGGCAGTGAGAGAGCTGAAAGAGCTCATTCGTCCCTACATGGCTTGGAGTGGCCTGTACCAATCATGGGATATGTTTGCGCCAAATCCCAAGTCGATCGATTCGTATATCAAGGCCGTTGTCTTTACAAAAGATCGCCACATAAAGGTCTGGACCTTCCCCAGAATGGAGGAACTTGGCTTTGCGGAACGATATCAAAAAGAGAGATATCGAAAATTTGAGGAGACGCTCTTGGACCAGAAGTATGAAGCTCTCTGGCCAGGTGTTGCCACTCATGTCGCGCGACTGTTCAATAGCCAAGTCGATCCACCGGATAAGGTCGTGTTGATTGAGTTCCGGTCTGATATCAAGCCGGGAGCGGACGAATCTTATATTCCGGTTCCTAAGCCGAATGTTTTTTATGAGGGTTATATCCAGCCCGGAGATCTCCGGTGAGTCTTAGAAAACTAACGGAGGCCTGGGAGCATTTCTTTTTCACTCCGCAATCTCCGATTCCCATCGGGCTCTTCCGCATTCTTTATGGCCTCTGCGTGGCAGCAACCCTGATCCTCTTCCATGCGGACTGGCTGGATTGGTTTGGCGTCCATGGCTGGAGCTCGCAATCGGCGATGACGCAGATAGAGCCTGGGGTCCGGCTGAACCTATTTCAAGTGATGCCGCCAGATGATCGCTGGATCGCGGCATTTTTCTGGGTCGCTCTGGGCTCCACCTTGCTTCTTATGGCCGGCCTTTGGACGCGCCTCAGCAGTGTGGCTGTGTTTCTTAGCCTGGCGTCCATACAGCAGAGGGCCCCCTCGATCATGCACAGCGGCGATACCTTCCTGCGCATCGCGGGCTTCTTTCTCATCTTTGCTCCCGCGGGGGCGGCTCTTTCTCTCGACCGTCTTATACGAGTTCGCCGGGGGGTGGAAGACGCTGTTATTCGGCCAAGAGCTCCATGGGCGCAACGCATGATCCAGTTCGAACTGGCGCTCCTGTATTTCACCTCCTTCTGGTGGAAGATGAAGGGTGACACATGGCTGCATGGGACCGCACTTTATTACGTGCTCCATCTTCCGTCGATCGTACGATTTCCTATACCGGGGTGGATTCGGTATCCTGCGATTCTAAAAATCGGCAGCTGGCTCGCTCTTGCCCTGGAGTTCTCGCTGGGAGTTCTGATCTGGTTCCGTCCGCTCCGCTATCCATTGCTGCTGCTTGGGCTTCTCTTCCACTTGTGTCTTGAATATGCGTTGAACCTCCCGATGTTCGAATGGGACATACTGGCTGCTTACGTGCTTTTCATCGAGCCGGCGGATATTGAGCGAGTGTGGCGTGCCATTGGGCACCGCTGGGCGCGGCGTAATGGCGTAAGCAGGGCGGCGGCATAATGCCGCTATGTTCACGACTTCTTCGTTTGTGAGGTACGCACGATTGCCATGGCGGCGAGGCTCTTCTGCATGGTTCGAAGCCGAGCGCGCCCGGCCTTTGAGCCGTCGATGAGACGCTCGACACTGATCAGCCATTCAGGCAGGTTCATCTGCCTGCGAAACTCTGCGAGGTAGGGCTGGATCTTCGCGTACTGGAAATACATTTCCTGGCAGGTGTTATAGACGAGCGTTGCGTCGAGGGCGCCGTGCTCCACGAAAGCAGCGACCATGTCCCAATACCCGTAGACCTGAAGCACGAAGGCGGTGTGCTTGCCGCCCGCGCAGACGATCTCGACGAATTCTTTTGCAGATGCGGGCAGGAACTCGCCCCCGACGTAGGAGCGCGCTTCGCGCATCACGGTTTCACGGCGCAGTTCGTAGAGATGCAGGATGAGTTCTGCTTGTTGGATTGCGTTCGAAGACGCAGCTTTGTTTTTCACAGTCATCTCCTTCAACAGCCGAAGTGATAATCGCCTGTCTGGGCTCAGGTTCAAAGGAAAATGCCATGAGGTGATCACGCAGGGTTTCCGCTGAGAAACCCAATGAAGCCTACTTTTGGCTAGAAAGTTGGGCCGCGCGAGCCGCTCCCTGAATTGCTCCAAGCCGCCCGGGGGCATTTGCGAGGGCGATCCGAAATTCCTTGAGGGCCACCGCCGGCTGATTCTGCTCCAGGAGTAAGGAGCCGAGTTGCTCGCGAGCTGGAACAATCGGACCCGGTGTCACGGGAAGCTTTTCGATCGCATCCTCCTCGTCGGCGGATGCGCGCATCAATGCTTCAGCCTGATCCGGCTTGCTGTCCGTCTGAGCAGACCACGCTGCGACTTCGTGCCCGAGAATTTCCACCTGAGTGGCCCAATAGTCGTTGCCTAAGGTGCGAAGCTGCTGTTCGATCTGCCGCAATCGATCCATCTCCGCGCGCGCCTCGGTGACATGTCCACTTCGGGCGAATCCCATGCCCCGAGCCCAAACCGTAATCGCGACAACATGAGGTGGGGTTCCTGCAGGAGGAACCAAGCCAACAGCGTCGGCCCACCGACCACGCTCGACGGCGTAGCGCACCGGCATGGCGGTGGAGGCGTACGCGATCTTGAAGTCGCCGACGTCTAGGTTCGGCATGCTCTTGAGTTGCTGAATGACTTCCGTAGCGTCCTTGTCGCGTCCTCTTTGCAGGTAGGCATACACCAGATAATCCATGGCGTGTAGCTCTTCGCCGGTGTCGCCTTGCTGGTGTGCCGCCTCCCTTGCCGCGAGGTTGGAGGCGATGGAGTCCTCCCACAAGCCGAGATGCGTGAATATGTGCGATGGCATATGCAATGCGTGCGGTGCGGATGGCGCAATGCGGGAATAAGCTCTTGCCGCCGAAAGGCCTTGTGGCGCGAGTTCCGCATTGTCGCACGCGTGGATGAGGTAGTGAGGGATTCCGGGGTGTTGCGGGTAGTCGCGATCAAGCGGCTCAAGCACTTGGGCCGCCATTTTCTGCTTCGCATGCGTCTTGTCCGCAGGAGATGCGTTCGCCAGTAGCGCGAGCGCGTAAAACACCTGTGCTTCGACGTCTCTCGTGTTCTCTGCAGCGAGATCGCTCATCGCGTGCTCGTAGTTCGAGGCGCGCGTTGGATACGCAACGGTGGCAGTGTCCTGATAAATCAAGCCAAGTGCGCGGATGAACTGTCGCTCGCGTTCAGTGCTCGCCCCGAGCTGCCGAGCGTACTGAATTTCCTTTTGCGCAATTGAAATTGTCGCGGGCGGCAGAGGTGGCTCCCAAAGTTGCTGGAAGTACGTCATGGCCATTCCCCAATGTGCCATAGCGCACTGCGGGTCTACCTCGGACACACGCTGAAAGGCCTGTTGCGCGGCGGTATAGGCGAAGGAGTGAAGCAGAGCTACGCCTCTATTGAACTGCTCCTGAACGGCCCGGATGCAGGAGATGGGAAATGATACTTTTCCGAGTTTCTCAGGCGCGGGATGGCTATGCGTCTGTTGCTCCGGCGATGAGGAAAAGACGAGCAGCAGGATGAGCGATATTCGGCATAGGCCGGGCATCCACTATCTCCATGGGAGCGCGGCGCTCCTGTGACATCCGGATTCTACGTGAGGCGGATGGCAATCCTCGACGCTTAAGGCTCACCGCGGCGAAGTGGACAGCGGCAGGAGGCTGGGGGTCAATTGCTGCCGGTGCCACTGCCTCCGTTACCGCTGTCGTCCGCATCGCCGTCTTCAACCAGGACGGCGGAGAGGCCGACGAGATTGAAGTTCATGGGCTCAGCGCCGGCGGGGGTGAAGCTGACGCGAAGGGGGTCGCGTTGCCAGGTGGTTTTGCCACAGGCGGGAGCGATCGGACTCTCAGGTGTCGGTGGGGTTGGGGTCCAGGGGCCGATCTTCTTCGCAAGGATGGGTCGGCGGCCGCCGACCTGCGCGACCACGGCATAGAGCTGGTGGCCGCCCGAGTTGAGTCCGCAGTAGGCGGCATCGTCGCGGAACCAGACAACCTGGGAGACGGCCGGATCGTAGTCAGGCAGCTTCATAGCGGTGACGTGGCCGTTGGAGCGGTCGATCATGATCCAAGGGCCGCGCTGCCAGATCCAGTGCTCGGTTTTGTCGCCGGGGAGGGCGTCGTTGAGGCGCATGGCCCGGCGTACGACGAAGCTGCGGTCGGTAATGTCGTGTACCTCGCCGGTGGTCCATTCCTTGACCTTGTCATCCACGATGAGGGGCCGCACATGTAGGGTTTTCTCCTCCGGGCCGGCTCCGGCGGGATCCGAAGCGATGCCGTAGGGGACGCGCTTACCTACGCCTATGCCAACGGTGTGGGGCTTGGCGCGACCTCCGGCGAAGAGTGGTACGGGAACAAGGAGGAGGAGGACGGACAGGGCCGAGGTGCGCATCTTGTGCCCGAGGGTAGCGCGCGCAGCAGGGACGTGGTACTCCCCGAGGGTGGGAGGGCTCAGGAGAAAGCTACTGACGGGGTTTGGGATCGGGCTGAGACGGCCCGAAGCCGAAGTCATAAGGGTCGGCCGGGGGCTTGGGTCGGCCTGCCATCTCATTACGCAGCAGCACCCAGGTGAAATAGACCCCAATGACCAGGGCGATGCCGAAGAAGATCATGATGAAGATGTTCGTCATGGCTGCCCCTTCCATTTAGTGTGATGCGGTGGAGTGAGCCGAATGTAGGCCGCAGGGGCGGGCGTCGTCAAGCAGATACCGGACCGAGGCGGTGCCTAAATATAGGACGATGGCCGCGTAAACGCTGACTATGGCGCGTGGAAGTCCCGAATCGGCCAAAAGCCCTGTTTGGCGCGATCACCTAAGAGTGCCATTGAGCCTGAAGTTGTATTTCTGCATGATTGCTGAACTATGGCCCTTTTCGGAAGCGATCGCCCGGTTATGCCGTCTTTCAAGACACCCCCCGACGTGGATAGTTCTTCCCGGAGCCCCTATGACGACCTGAACCGCCTGGAACGCGAGAAGGACCGCACCCAGGATCGGAATGGCGATCGCAGTGCAGAACGAAGTGGAGCCCGCCAGGACCGCACCGAAGACAAAGCCGACGACCCGCGAATGCAGGAGCGGATGGAACGCGCACTGGACCTCAATGGCAAGGAACCTCACCGGGACCTGGAGCGGAGCTCGGACCGTGAGCCAGAGCGAGCACCGGCGAAGACAGTGCAGCGGCCGATACGGCAGAGCGCAGACGGCACGGATCCACTGATTCAAGGACTGTTTTCGAAGCTGCCGGAGCCTTCGGCGGAGTGGCCGTTGCCGGCGCGCCAGAAGTGGTTGCAGACTGCGGCGAACATCTTCGACCTGATGTACGCACCGGGCGAGGCAGATGCCGGCGAGGTCGTTATCCGGGTCGAGCGGACCTCCGCTCGCTAAGCTAGCGTGGCGGCTCGTCGGGAGCCACCACGCTAGATCATTTAGTCTGCCCCACGTCCAGCATGCGAAGACAGCCTAGGGAATTAAGAATGGAACGCCTCGGCGTCCATGAGTATCAACCTGTTGTGTTGGGGCTGACGGTTTGCTGTGGGTTGAGACGACAGGAGCCAGAAATACCTTTGCCTGAAGCGTTGTAGTATCGGTATTTCTGCGTATGAGTGTTGCAAGCGTGGTATTTGAGATCAAGCTGCTCGTTTGTCTGTCGAATCCCTGATTCAACCAGAAGAAACGGTCTCCGTCTCGGAGAGCCTGGAACTGCCTGGCAATGATTGCCTGGAAGGTTGGTCCGACATCGGCTCCCGCGACGTGGCGTTCCGCGAGGCCGCCGATGAATAAATCGAGATTGCCGACTGACCCGTAGACCATTTGCAGATCGTTCTGCAAAATTGGATCTGGCGTGACTTGAGAAAACGAGGAGTACGCGGAAAGCCCGAGCGCCCTTCGAGTTTGGTTCAGCGTCCCAAGACCTACATCTCTTTCTCTCTGGATATCAATCGCAATGAGGTCCATTTCGTCCGTGTCGCCGCCGACCAATGGAGCAAAGAGCAGGTCACGTAGAGCTGCGACGCTATACACGTCGGTTGCCTCAGATTGGTCGGCGCTAATGCCTCGCAGCAGAGCGTTAAAACCATTCGCTTCATCAATTGCAGGAGTATTGAAGAATGACTGGGCTAATGACTCCACAAACGTGACATTTCCAGCGTTATCCAGACCCTCCTGTGTGTCAGAAACCTCCGAATGGCCAAGACGGAACGCTGCCGTGCTGAATTCCTGCGTCACTTGCGCTGTGACACTTGGTTTGTAGCCCCTATAAGGCGCTATCGCATTGCCAATCAATACGGGCAGATATTCCTTATAGATGATGTTCTGATATTCAGCAGTCGTTATCGCCTTCGCCATATTGTAGAGTTGCTGTCCGTTCCAATTGGGATGTTCATGGCTTAAGGTCGCAACCCACCAGTTGTGTTCTCTTACGAACAGCACATCGACGGCCGTTAGTTCAGGATTTTCCATCACCCTGGGATCTCCCGCGACGAAAGCACCATTTATCACAGGTAATGCCTGACCCGAGTCGGAAGTTATCAATGTTCCGTCAGGATTGCGAAGGCTACCGGCTACCGAAATAGTGGAACCGTATACCTGAGACAAGTCGAGATAGCCAGCAACGGTATTGATGATCGTGTTCGTGCTCGTGCTTCGTGCATCTCTGGTCATGTCGATGGTGGTATTCGGCGGGAAAAACGGATCGTTCGGCGGAACGGTGATATTGATCGCCGCACTATTTGCTGGTGTGGACTCAAGATCCAGATCATGATCCACAAATTGTCCAAAGACATACAGCCATGCGGATGCGATTGGATCTTCCGCGTCTGCATTTTGGCCTTTCGCACCAGTTCCTCCGGCGATGACATTGCTGATTTCTCTTGGATTGGGTCCTGCGATTGGAGCGTTTCTTGTATGAGGGGCGAAGTTCAGTGGGGCTAGATTTATCTCGGCACTTCCTGGTACTGGATCGAGATTGGGATGAACGAGGTTATTGCCCGACCCACCAATGGGTCTGATGTTTTTCAGAAGCGCCACATCCAAATTACTCTGGGCGCTGAGAATAGGTTGCGTGGACATAGCAACAAGAAGGCACACGAACGCAGCTGGGAACGAGAAGTTAATCCTCATTCGCACCTCCAGGGGAAGTTTTGGTGGCTAAGTATCTCGGGTGGGTATCTCGATGTCCTCCCTGTTCTTGCTGGGAGTGAGACATTCTTGCCACTAGCTGTGTGGGCCTAACTCAGCGAAAAGAAGAACGATAAGTGCTTAGTGTAACGCCTATCTGCCTTCGAAATAATGAGTTGAAACGACTTAGGCTCTGGCAGCCGACTGAGTAAGCAGTTTCAACTACCGAAAGGTCGGTTTCGCGGAGGATTCGCTTCGCTCGCTCTATTCGTTGGTTGATTACATACTGATGTGGCGAGATACCTGTTGCCGTTTTGAAGTTATGTGCGAAACGATACTCACTAAGACTGGCAATCTCAGCCAATTCTTCCATTCGAAGTGCTGCGGTCAGATTTGAATCAATGTATTCCATGACGCGATGAAGCATATGTGGCGCGATACCACCGCGGTGACGAGAGTCCAGATCAAACGAGGACGCACGGCTCAGAAGCCGTGAGCACAAGGCGAGCGAAAGAGAATCGCCATACAGTGATCCCGACGCATAGTCGCAATCCATCTCGGCGAGGATCGCGTGACAGATGTGTTCGATCTGCGCATCTCTCAGAAAAGGGTGAGCACCCAACTCGAACGCATCAGCGGCTTTCATCTCGTAGATGGCGCGCAAGACTGCCTCGCGATGCAGTGCTATGACGAGAACTCTGTGCGGCCTCTTGGATTGCACCTGGCGGCACGAGCCAGCCGAGAAAACTGAGAGGTCGCCTTCAACGCGCACCCGAGTATCTCGATATCCGTCGAGAGTCAGATCGATCAGCGTGGGCGAGGAGAGGTGCAGAGCGATCCCCGGATCGACGGATCGCAGCTCTGGCGTTTCCGGGGTCTTGAAATCGTATATGTCGGCTGTGAGGGAGCCCCAATGAGTGCCGCTTGAACTCAAAACATCCCAGGACGGAAACTGGTCACGGGTCAGCCTCGAGACAAGATTTTGCCCAGAAGACACCCTGATTGACGACTTTTTACCTTCTGTACAGGATCCTGGGGGCATGAACGGAGCGATGTGCAATCAGCGCTCCAAACTCCCCAAAATGCTCATGCCCGGCTCTAAACTGCCCCCATGTCAGCCGCTTCGAGATGGTCGTTCAGCAGCTATCGTCCGTGATGCGCAGAAGCGGGTTCTGGAGTACTGCCTTTGGTCTCCGCGAGCGCGTTGTCGATCATGGAATAGAGCTTGGTGCGATCGAGGACTTCCACGAAGGGAGTGCCTTTGGTCTGGTTGGTAACGACCCAGATGGTAGGGGTGTGCTGGATGCCGACGCTCTGGCCGAGCGCGTAGTCGGCCTTTACCAGGGCGGCTAGCTTCTGTTGGGGATCCATCACAAAGGGCAGCGCGAGCTTGTGGTCAGCGGCGAACTTCTCCGTGAAACTGTGCAGGTTCGCGAGTGCCTTCTCTCCGTTGGGTGTGCCATTTTCGATCACGGTGATGTCGTTCTGGTGCGCGAAGACGGCGTCGCGATACTCATCACCGAGCTTCTTGCTCTTTGTATCGAACCAGCGCGCGTTAACGGCCGCCTGGAAGCTCCAGTCGTGGAAGGGCAGCGGGAAGTCGTGGCGCACCCAGGGAATCTTGTATTGCTCTGCGGCCTGCTTGAGCAGCGGGTTGGCGCGGGCGCAGTCGGGGCATTCCAGGTCTTCGAACTCAACGATGGCCACACGAGCGCCGGCGGGCGGATGCAGCGGCGCCGAGTTGAGCACCTGCGTGGACTCCTGAGCGGAGGCGCGAATGGCGAAAGCTCCGGGCACGAGAAAGAGCGTGAGGGCGAGGGCGGCTGAGGAGAGCAGGGAGGCTGGGCGCATGGACATTCTGTTGGAGGAGATACCAATCCCATTGTATCGAGGGACCGGGGCGCCCGGCTGCCCCGTCGCCCCCGGGCTTCACGTTCCCTATTTCGGAGACGCCCCAATCGCGTCCAGCTGGGCAAGCGTTTCGGGTGGGAGTTGCAAGGTTGCGGCATTGAGGTTCTCGCGAAGATGTACGAGGGAAGATGTGCCTGGAATGAGCAGGATATTGGGCGAGCGCGCAAGGAGCCACGCAAGCGCGACCTGGATCGGCGTTGTATGCAGCGAGGCCGCCACAGAGTCTAGAGCTGAAGATTGGAGAGGCGTAAACCCTCCGAGCGGGAAAAATGGCACGTAGGCTATTTTCTGCTCAGCAAGGTGATCGATGAAGCCGTCGTCTATGCGATGGGCCACGTTGTACAGGTTCTGCACGCAGACAATCGGAGCTATCGCCCGGGCCTCGGCGAATTGCTGAGGGCTGACATTGCTGAGACCCAAATGACGAATCAGGCCCTGACGCTGGAGCTCGGCCAGCGCGGCGAGTGGCTCTTCAATCGATACTTCTGATGGCCCCATGACGCCGCCGACGCGCAGATTTACGACATTGAGTGCATCGAGCCCAAGATTTCGCAGGTTGTCATGAACGCCGTCAGTCAGCTCCTGGCGGGAAAGTGCAGGAATCCACGACTGGTCTGCGCCGCGCCGCGCGCCCACCTTGGTGACGATCACGAGTCTTTCCGGATAGGGATGAAGCGCTCGTTTGATAATTTGATTGGTGACATGCGGACCATAGAAGTCGCTGGTGTCGATGTGGTCGACGCCGAGCGCAATGGCCTCACGCAATACAGCGATCGCGGCGTCTACATCGCGCGGCGGTCCCCACACATGGGGGCCGGCAAGCTGCATGGCGCCATAGCCCATCCGGTTCAAAGTCATCGAAGTGCCAGGCAGCGTGAAGCGGCCCCCAGGGTTCGCTTGATTCATCATTCTGTTGTCTGTCCTTTCTCTGTACAAACTGCCGACGGATCGGATTCCACGTGTTTAGATGAAGAAAGCTTCAGGTTAGGAGTTCGCATTTGCCGCAGCGCTGGTCCTGGTGATTCGGCACCTGAGTTGTGGTCGTGCTATTTCTTCTTGAGGACGGCGCTGGTGGCTTCGTCGTAAGCGACGCGTTCGGTGAAATTTGCGCAGGTCTTCGTAGCGGCAGGCATCGAGCTGGAGCTGCTTGACGGTGTATTCGCGGGTCTAGGGCAGGGTGACTCCATCGGCGGTGACGGCGCTGTGGTAGGAGGCGAAGTCGGTGTCGAGTAAGCCTGCCACACCGAAATGTATGGCATGGAAAGCTGAATCAGTAAGGAGCCGAATATGAACCTCAGGAAAATCGGAGTGACTGCGCTGTGTTGTTGTGCAATCTTTGCAATTTCGGTCCCCATCGCCGCGCAGACGATGACCAAGGGACTTGTTGCGGAAAAGATCCTCCGAGTGGAGGACGGCGTGGATGAGTTCAGGGATTACCTGGAACGTCGTGGTGACAACGCAAGAGATGCAAGCTCGACAGCCCAACAGAGTGGCCGTACGTCGAGCCGCCGAGGTACAGCAAGTACCAATGGCCGAGGTACGGCAAATACGGCAAATACCGACGCAAGGAAGGCCACTGCTCAATCGGGCAAGGACGACTTGGACGATGCCCTTGGCGATCTGAACAGTTCTACGAACAGGCTACGACGCAAGTTTGACGCCACCGATAAATGGATGGAAACGAAGGCTCAGGTCGAACGTGTGGTCGACGACGGTCGGAGGATCAACCAGGTTGTCACCAGAGGGAAGTACGGGAGCGACGTGGCCAGGCTGTGGGCAGCCCTTCGGAACAACATCAACGATCTGGCACGTGCGTATAACGTGGCACCGCTAGGGGTGTGAGGTTGGCTCCGATCAGTTCTCCCTGCGTTGGAACTGCTCGATATGGGCCGCAGAATATCCGGCTCGGAGTAAACAAGGATTTCGCAAGGACACGGCTCGAGGGACGGGCAGATTGTTTATCTCTGGATCTGCGTTGCCGACGTCCCGAAGCAGGATCGTTCAGCGCGGAATCGCAGTTTGGCCCTACTTCTTCTTAAGAACTGCGCTCGCAGCTTCGTCGTAGGCGATGCGCTCGCTGAATTTGCGCAGATCGTCGTAGCGGGAGGCGTCGAGCTGGAGCTGCTTCACCGTGTAGTCGCGCGTGTAGTGGAGCGCCGTGGCATCGGCGGTGACGGCGCTGTGGTAGGAGGCGAAGTCGGTGTCGAGCGAGACCGGGTCGGGGAGCTCGTCGACGACATAGCCGGGCGGCAGCGAGAGATCGACGTGGTCGCTGCGGGTCTGGACGGCACTGAGGTCGATGGGCCAAGTGCGCTCTTCGCGTGGCAGAGACCATGCGTCGGAGCCGAGGATGCGCGGGCGGACGAGCAACAGGTCGCCGGCGTTTCGGGCGTAGTTCGCGACGCGGAAGCCGTAGTCGAGCTGCAGAGGGCTGCTGAGATCGGCCGGGTGGTCGGCGGCAACTTTCTCGAGCGAGATGCTGTTGAGGTCACGGCGGAGGCGCTGTTCGAGATAGTCGCGCTGCTGCTGCTGGCTGCCTTCAGTGAAAGTGATACGAGGTTTTTCAGCGGCGTAGCCGTAACGCTGTTCGACGACCCTGGCCTCGAGCGAGCCGTCGGCATTAAGCTGCGCCTGGATGGTGTGTTCGACGCGGTCGGAGGCCGGCGCCATTACGGGCAACGCGATGAGCTGGCTCTGGCCGCCTTCGCTAAGGATGCCGTAGCCGCCCTGCTCATAGGGCGGGATCTGGCCGATGGGGATCCACTGGTTGGTGGGATCGAAGATGAGGTAGCGCTTGCCGCTCTTCGCGGTGACAACCGATTGAAGAACGGGATTTGTGTAGCCGACGGGAATCTCGATGGCGGCGATGGCGTGATTGCCGTCAATGGAGGGGATTTTGGGATCAACAAAGCCGCGCCGCGTGTCGACGAGCACCCAGGTGGAGTGGATGCCGACGCTCTCAAGCATGGCGCGCAGCAGCGTGGCCTTGTCCTTGCAGTCGCCGTAGCGGTTGCGGAAGACGTCGTCGGCGGTGTGGGGCTGCAAGCCGCCGATGCCGATTTCGATGCCGACGTAGCGGATGTTCCGCTGCATGTAGCTGGCAATGCTCTGAAGTTTCGCGGTGAAGTCGGACTGGCCGGCGACGAGCTCTTTGGCTTTGGCGCTGAGGTCGGGCGTTGGCTGTGCGCTGGGAGAGGCTAGCGCGGTGTACCAGTTGCCGATGGCAGTCCAACGATCGTCGCCGGTGGGCTGCGGGTCGCGCGAGTAGCGGACCACAAGGCGACCTGCCATGGCCTCAAACTCGGGCGTCATGGGGACATCCTCGAGGTCGACGCCGGAAACGCGGTCGAGCTGCCAGCGATAGTGGCCGGGTGCGGGCTGGCTGGCCACTATTCCGGTGTCATCCTTTCGGTCTCCGACGGCGTTGCGAACGGCCACGGAGTAGTGCCAATCCGGCGGCAGAACCAACTCGAAGACGGAGTGCAGGGTGGGAATGCTGTCCTGAAAATCCCAGGAGTACTCCTGCACGTATGGACGCGTCGTACGCTCGTATTCGTATGCGACGACGGCGCCGGGGTCGGCGGCTGGGGCGCGGGCTACCTTGGCGTGGAGATCGACATAGAGCATGCCGTATTCGTTATCGCCGACCTCAGCAATCTCGTTGTCACGCAGCGTGTAGGGGTGGCCATCGGCTGCGATGCCCCAGACGTGGAGAGAGCGCAGTTTGCGATCGCGATCGATGGGAACCACGACGGTGGCGAAGCCGCGGCCTTGCGGACGAAGGATCTTGATGACACGGCGCTTAAGCAGCGTGGCTTTGCCGTCCGGCTGGACGGTGAGGGTTTCTTCATCGTCCAGCACGACCGCCATGGTGGTTTTGGAGTAATCGGGCGTCGAGGCATGTGCGGCGGCGAGCACCCAGTCGGGCGGCTGTGGGGTGCCGGCATGCGCCGGCAGCGGCGCGAGTGCGATGAGAAGCAGAGGGGCGAGAGACAGGGCCGGGGCGATGCGCATCACTGAGTACATCACTGGCCTGAATGTGCCGCGGCGTCAAGGTGCAGGACGGCCTGCGCGCGGTCCTTGTTGCTGACGTCGTCGAAGAAGCCCTTGAGCTTGTCGTATTCCGCCGCGGAGTAAAGCGGGTTGGCCATCACATAGCTGCGGCTGAAGGTGATGGTCTGGCCATCCGCTTTGGCATGCGAAAGATAGACGGCGTTTTGCGGCAGGTCGACCCGGGCGTCGCCGGGAACACTCTCCACCTGAAATCCGGCGGGAAGACGCAGTGTGACTTCGTCTTTTTCAAGGTAGGGATAGCGAAGATCGATGGGCTCCTCGCGATGCGAGCTGGCGAAGGGATCGTGACTGCCGGCGGAAAAGATGGAGAGTGGCAGGAAGATGCGTTTGCCGGTGGCAGTGCCGAGAGATCCGGTGACCTTCATGCGGATCATGAGATTGGTGTTCTCGGTATCGAGGCCAAGAAAGTGGTCTGTGTGGATGACGACGCCTGGAGGAAGCGTGGGCTCGAGCTGCTCATCGAAATCTTTCTTCATGGCGACCTCGTCTCCTTCCAGAGCCTTCTGACGCCAGCGCACAGCCTGCTGGCCGGTGCAGATGATGGTGGCGTTGCCGGTGAGGGTGCCGTCGGGCGCGAGAGTGATATCCGCGACACGTTGCACGATGGTGTCCTTGTAGCCGCTGCCGGGCGAATTCGCGATGATGGTGTGCCCATCCTGCTGGCGGATCCCGCCGGCCAGTGTGTGCTTCCAATGGAGCGTCCCATAGGCCATGTAGCGCTCGCCGGGATCGAAGGCGCGTTCCTTGCCATCTACGGTGACAAAAACGATTAGATCGTCGAACTGATTGGCGTCGAGGTAGTTCTGCTGAAAGAAATCGCGGTCGCGGTTGACCACCGCCATGGCCTCCGCGTGAAAGCCGGCGGCGCGGGCGAGCGCGAGAAAGAGAATAGCCAAGTCGTCGGGAGAGCCGCGTTTGAGGGCCAGGACATCGGCCGCTGACTTGATGCGCTTCACGCCTTCGGCGCGGTCCTCGTCTTTCGAGTGCTCGCGCGAGTAGCGGGTGTTGTCCAGCTTCATCACTGCGTCGTAAAGTTTGCCGAGCTTCTCGTCCTGGGTGGTGGCGCCAGAGGTGAGCTCCTTTGCCGCGTCGGTAATGGCGGAGGACGGCGAGGCGAATTTATCGATGTCGTGCGACCAACTCTTGCCCCAGGAGTTCCAGAACTCCTGCGGGCTCCGGATACTGGTGTAGTAGAAGCGAACGCGGTAGGCGAATGCATCCATGGGCGGCTCGTACTCCTCCCGCGGCAGGCCGGGGATATTTTCAAGCTCGAGATCATAGTCACCGCGCGTCTCCACTACTTTGGAGCCCTTCGGCAGAATCTGGCTATAGGCGAGCGAGCTGGTGGCGCTGCCCTTGTCGATGTGCGAAATGACTTGCCGGTCCGTAGGGACGTAGTGAAAGTGTGACTTGCGGACAAAGATGGGCTGCTGCACATCCCACTCGGGCGAGAGCATCAGGTTGTCGTCATACCGCAGCTTGTAGCGGTATTCGAGGATGCTGCCGGTTTCGACTTCGGGCAGGGAGAAGACCTTGGCCTTGTACTGCATGGTCTTCGTCTTGACGATCAGCTTTTCGTAGGGCTTGCCGGTGAACGGGATGACGGTTCCGTCGCTGTGGATGGTGCGGCCCTGGATGTCGGTGATCTGGAAGTCGCGGCTGGCGCCATTGAGTTCCACGTCGGCGTATTTTTTGCCTTCGTCGCGCAGGATCTTCATGCGCACGTAGACCGCTTCCATGTGGAGCTTGTTGTCGGTCGAGTCTTCGCGGTAGAGATAGATGGCGTCGGCGTTGGGGGCGGAGGGTTCGGCGGTCATCTTCAGCTCTTCCGGCGTGGGCTGCTGCCAGTCGGCGGCGAGGGCGGTAGCTGGAAGGATGGACAGCGACAGAAGAGAGAGGGGCAGAAAAGAGAGGGAAAGAAAAGAAGGAGACAGGGACCGGTGGCGCACAGGGACCTCGAACAATGGCAGAACCTAAGGCAATGACTACGTCCAAAGAAAAAACTGCAGAGGGGTGGCTGGCGACGTTATACCTTCCTCTTTCGCGGTCGACAAGGATTATTTCGGCATTGCCGTGACACTTCCTGGGCATTACCGAATTGGCACAGCCCGGGCCGGCAGCGACAACGCGGGGATCTTCCGTCTAAAGTGATCGGGAGATTGAATACGTAAATACAGGAGCGAGTCAGCATGAGAAGTACAGGGACGGTCACCTTCGCGTTGTTTGTGATCGTGGTGCTGGCGGCGATCTTCTGGCTGATGCATGGTCGCGGTCAGACGCAGTGGGGGCTGGTGGCGGTGCTGGTGGGCATCCTGGTGCTGCGGGTGGTCTTGTTTGTCATTAACCTGCGCCAGCAGCGACACAATGCCGAGAGCGGCAAGGGTCCGGTGAACATTGAGACCAGGCTCGGATTGAATGACGAGGGCGAGGGAGAGACGGAGTCGCCGTCCGAGCCGCCCGCATCGTCGCCTGGCGCACCGCGGACGTGACTTACAAGCAGGGATGCAAGAACTCCAGCCGGCGTCCAACCTGAACTGACCGCCTGCTATCTGCGTTTGCCTTTACCTTTCGGTTGACGCCGGAGCTTGCTGCGCTTTTTCGGCCGCGCCGGTTGTGCAGGCTCGGGCTTTGCGGCGACCTTTTGTTTCTTCTTGCCTATGCGCCCGGGCTGAGTAGTCCTTGGCTCGTCGAGTACGGAGAATTGCAGCCGGCGTTCGACTTCGTCCACGCGATCGAGGATGACGCGCAGGCGGTCGCCGATGGCGTAGCGGCGGCCTGAGTGGTTGCCAATGATCTGGCGGGTGTTGTCGCGGTAGGTGTAGATGTCGTCGAGCAGGCTGCCTATCGGAACGAGCCCTTCGATGAAGAGGTCAGTGAGTTCGACGAAGAGGCCGTACTTGGTTACATTCATCACCATCGCATCGAAGTCCTCGCCGATGCGGTGCTGCATGAACTTGACCTTCTTCCACTCCATTAGCTCGCGTTCGGCTTCGGCGGCGCGGCGCTCGTTGTCGCTGCATTCTTTGGCGATCGCGCTCAGATCGTCTTCGCTCAGCGGTGCTGCCTCCGATGCGAACTGCAGGTCCTTCGCGTCGCCCAGGATGACATCGTGATGGTGGGCGCGAGTCGGCTGCGCGGGCGCATCGCAGGTGACGCGTCCCGAGACGCCGGCGTCGAGCAGGGCCTTCGAGATGCGGTGGACGATGAGGTCGGGATAGCGGCGAATGGGCGAAGTGAAATGAGTGTAGTGCGAGGTGGCGAGAGCGAAGTGGCCCTCATTTTTCTCTGAATAGCGGGCCTGCTTGAGCGAACGCAACATGAGGTGGGCGAGGATGCGCTCCTCCGGCTTGCCGGCGATCTTATGTGCCAGCCGCTGGTACATTTTTGGCGTGACCGGAATATCCTGCGGGATCTCGTGCTGGCGCGGGGCGTGCCGCTGGCTGTTGCGGTTGCGCGCATTCTGGGCACGGAACTCGCGCCGCTCGCTTTTGAACTGCACCCGCTGGACCGGCAGCGCGCCTAGGCCGAGCGAGTAGCCGAAGTGCGCGGCGGTCTCCTCGAAGTCGATGACGCGTTTCGCATCCGGCTTCTCGTGGATGCGATAGATGGAGGGCACGCCGAGGCGCTGGTGCCAATCGGCGGCGCACTCATTGGCGGAGAGCATGAACTCTTCGATCAGGCGATTGGCCCAGGTTCGATCCGAGTGGAGGATGCCCTGCATCTCGCCTTCGTCATTGAAGTCGATGATGGGCTCGGGTAGATCGAAGTCGATGGAGCCGCGCTGTTCGCGCTTGCGGTTGAGAATCTTGGCGAGCGTGAGCATGCGCTCAAACTCGGGAACGAATGGGGCGAATTCCGCGCGCGTGGCTTCGTCGCCGGAGAGGATGGCATGGACCTGCGTGTAGGTCATGCGGCGGGCGGAGCGGATGACGCCTTCGCACACCTCGTAGCTGAGGATGGCGCCGTGGCGGTCGATCTGCATGATGCAGGAAAGGACGAGGCGGTCTTCGGCAGGGCGGAGGCTGCAGATATCAGAAGAGAGCTCCTGCGGGAGCATGGGGACGGCGCGATCGGGAAAGTAAACGGAGGTGCCGCGCAGGCGGGCCTCGAGATCGAGCGGCGACCCAGGCGTGACATATTGCGCCACGTCCGCGATGTGAACCTGCAATTCGTAACCGTCGGCAGTCTCTTTGACGACGACGGCGTCGTCGAAGTCCTTCGCGGTCTCGCCGTCGATGGTGACGATGGGAAGACTTCGGAAGTCACGGCGCTGGCCGATCTCCGCAGAGTCCAGGTGAGCGACATCTCTGGCGTTCTCGAGCACGGCATCCGGAAAGAGGTGCGGGATGTGGTGCTTGCGGATCATGATCTCCACGTCAACGCCAAAATCATCGGGGTCGCCGAGGACTTCGAGGACGCGGCCGCGAGCTTGACGATGGAGGGTGGGCCAATCGGTGATCTCGACATCGACGACAAGGCCTTCCAAGTCGTCGCGAGTATGGTGCGCCGCTTCGGCGTGATGGGCGTCGTCGCCGAGCACACGGTGCGGGGTGGCTTCTGAATCGACTAGCGGCACCTCATCGCCGAAGGGGATGAGGATGGGCTGAGTCATGCGTTCATCGAAGGGGACAACGTAATTTCCGGGCGCGCGTTCGCTGGTGGCGTAACGGAAGCGGCCGACGACGGTGGGATTGCGGCGATGCGCGATCTGGACGATGCGGCCGGCGCTCTTGCCGGCGTTGGGGCCTTGCGTGCGCGGGGGAAGCAGTTCGACGAGAACGAGGTCGCCCTGCATGGCTCCATTGAGCTCGGCGGGCGGGATAAAAATGTCGTCCCCCTTATCGGGAGTACTGCTTGTGCCGATATTGCTTGTGGGCCGCACGAAGCCAAAACCGTCGCGATGGAGATCCAGCCGGCCCGGGATGAGATTGGTGCGCGCGGCGGCGGCTTGGGGCAGGCTCCAGTGATCGCGGTCGGCCTTGACCAGCCCGCCGCGCGCGGTGAGACGGGCGAGTTGTTCGAGCAGAAGGCGGCGTTCGCGGCCACCGCCGAGGCCGAGTTCGCGGACCAGTTGTTTGTAACCGGCGCGGCCGCCGGAGGAACGGCCGATGCGTGCGAGGAGATCGCGGTCCGAGGGCATAAGGCAGTCTCGATGGTAAATCGCGGGCCAGAAGGCCCTGCAAAGGGCTGTGGGGATACCACTTAGGTGCAAGTTTGCGGGAAAAGATTGTTGACGAGGGATGCAATTTTCGGGGAGAGGTGAGTAATATGCAGACAACGGATAGGTTTGACGCGGGTGCGCCGCGAACGGCGCGCGAAACCCGGTCACTCTGTACCTGCTGAAGGATGGACCAGTGCAGAGGGCGGGTGAGTGACTCCCGCAGGGCCGTCGGCAGGCAAAGCATATTTCGCAGTATCTGAAAGGAAACACCCAAGCGATGTGGAAACCGAATCAGCCCGGCAGTACTCCCCAATCCCCCAATAACGAGCCGAACCGTCCGGCAACCCCTGCATCCGGCGGGTTTGAGCCGGCTGGTTCGCGTCCTCCCGCCCCGACGGCACAGTCTGCAGCAGCCGACCAAGCGACCATCGGCAAGAGCCTGGTGGTCAAGGGCGAAGTCACAGGTTCTGAGTCGCTTTACATCGACGGCAAGGTCGAAGGCGCAATCAATCTGCCTGGCAACCGCGTTACCGTCGGTCGAAATGGCCAGGTGGCGGCAAATATCTCTGCCCGCGAAGTCGTCGTGCTGGGCAAGGTGCGCGGCAACATCAATGCCAGCGACCGCGTCGACATCCGGAGCGAAGGTTCGCTGACCGGCGACGTGATCGCGCAGCGTATCTCGATCGAAGATGGAGCCTTCTTCAAGGGCGGCATCGACATCCGCAAGCCAGGCAGCCCGGACAACAAGCCTAGCGAGGCAGCGAAGCCAGTTTCGGTCTAAGCACCACATCAACGCGTCAATACGAAGCCCCGTAGCGCGATATTCGCTTCGGGGCTTTCGTGCGTCTGGAAGCCTCAGCTCGCTGATGGGCCGGGCGGCGTCACCTGCTGATAGCCGGCGGGCACCTGGAAGTGGGAACCATCCACCGGCGCTGACGAGAAGTCGCTAAGTGTTGTGCTTGATTCAATCAGCACGCTCGACGCCGGATCAGCAGGCTTCGTGGCAGAAGCGTCGGTGGTCTGCGGTTGCGCCGCGTCCGCTGGCTTCTTCTTGTGTCCGAAGCCACCGAGTCCGCCGAACCCACCGAGCTTGCTCGCCAACACCGAGGTCGTCGTCTGCTGCGCGACGTCGCCGACGCTCGGCATCGCTGGCGCATTGGAAGCCGGCAGCGGCGCCTCGGAGGCTGCCGGTAGCGGCTGCCCGTTGGCCGTCGTGCCCATCCGCATCACCTGCAGGATCGGCACCCCCTTCAGCTTGCTCACTTCTGTCGCCATCTGCGACATGCCTTTCGCGGCGCCCGGCTGCGCCATCAAGGCCTGCATGCCTTGCAAACCCTCGTCGCCGCTGAATACCTGTCCCATCTTCTTCGCGAACTTCTCATTGAAGGCACGCACCTCGTCGTACACCGGCGTGCTGGTGGCGAGCCACATATCGTTCGTGATGGCGAGCGCCCCTGTCTGCTGCGTGTCCTTGTCCGTGGCATTCATGGCCATGGTCATGATGGCTTCGTTCGTGTTGAGGCCGGAGACCTCCTTCGTCGCACCAGTCTCCCGCACGTGCACATCGAAGGACATGTCCACATTCGGCGGCGGCTGGCTTGCGGGCTGCTGCGCCACGGGTTTGGCTTCTTTCGCCTTGGCAGCTGCATCGCGCTGGGCCTGGTCCATTCGCTGCCGCATCTGGTCGAAGGTCATGGTGGTGTACTGATGCTTCGCTGGGTCGATATGGGTAATCGTCCCGGCATCCAGGTCGATGATCTCGATCGCGTCCGGCCCTACCCGCGCCATGCGGTTGCCACTCACGTACACCGCGGAGGTAATTGGCTGGTTCGCCTTGCGCGCCTGCGAACTGAAGGCGCCGGCCATCTTCATCATGCCCACGATGGACCCACCGGTGATCTGGGTGGTCTCTTTGTAGCTGGCATCGGCGAGCAGCGGGTTCTCCGCTGCTATGCACAAAACGACTGCGCAGAAGGGGACGGCAATCCGCCCGATTCTCCTGGAAGGCATAGGTACTCTCCTCGATAAGTGTGTTGAAAGAGCCCGGTTTACTTTGTATCTGGGCCAGGATGATCTCGAGGCCGAGTGGGGGAAGTGGTCTTCACTCTACAATGCGCTGCGGCTTGGCCGGAAGCTTTTTGCAGACCTGTCGCATGCGGAGAAGTTCCGAGTTGGGATCGTCGCGTCAGAGCGCCTTCAACCGCGTTTGAAGCGGCGCAGGAGGCTGCCGGGGATGGGGACCTTCAACATCATGGTGAACGCGAGGTAGAGCGCTCCGTAGGGGATCAGGACGGCGATGGCGGTGAGGATGGCTGCGCGCGCGCCGGTGCTGTGAATGGGCAGATGGCGATGCAGCAGGTAGCAGAGCAGGCTCGCGACGATGGCTGCGAGCCAGAGGCGGAGGACGCGGCTGGCCGGGTAGTCGACGACGCCGATCCGTTGGTGCATAGAGCGGCGGAGGAGCGAGTATTCGAGCCATGCGGCGATGCCGGCGGACAGGGTGAGGCCGGCGACGCCCCAGCGTGGGTCGATGCCGAGGAGGTGGGGCAGGGGCTTTGAAAAGAAATAGCCCAGCGCGAGCGTGAGCGTTACGCGGATGACGGCGAAGTTGAGCGGCGTGCGCGTATTGCGCAGCGCGTAGAAGGCTGATGAATAGAGGCGGCCTGAGGTGCCGGCGAGCAGGCCGACGCCGGAGCCGGCGAGGGCGCTCCAGACATAGAGGACGTCGCCATGGCGGAAATGGCCGGTGCGGTAGATGGCGGCGACCACGACATCGCCGAGCACGACGAAGGCGACGGCGGAGGGGACGACGAACCAGGCGATCTGGCCGAGGCCGGCGGCGAGACGCGCGCGGAGCTTGGCGGCGATCTGCTCCGGCGTGCCGAGAGCGGCGGACATGGCGGGCAGCTCCGCGGCGGAGACGGCCATGCCGAAGAGCGAGACGGGGAGCTGATTGATGGTCTGCGCGTAGCTAAGCGCCGCCACAGCGCCGGTGGGCAACAGGCTGGCAAGGATCTGGTCCACAAAGGCGCTGACCTGCACAACGCCACGGCTGATGAAGACGGGGAAGAAGTTACGCACGATGGTGCGTACGTGCTCGGAGCGGAAGGTGGCCTTCCATTGCAATGGGCTGAGAAGCCGCAGGACCACGGGCATCTGGATGAAGAACTGCAGCGCGGAGCCGATGACGGAGCCGATGGCGAGCGCGACAGCGAGGCGTGGTTCGGTGTCCGTTGCAGCCGTGATCCCCTGCGCGAGGAGGCGATGGCCCTGCCAGACGAGCGTGGCGATCATGGCGAGGTTCCACACCACGGGCGCGGCGTAGGAGAGGAAGAAGTGGCGATGGCTGTTGAGGATGCCGAGACACCAGGCGGAGAGCACCAAGAGCGCGGCACCCGGGAAAAGAATGCGGACAAGCTGGATGGCGAGAAGGCGTGTTTCGCCGTGAAAGCCGGGGACGATGATGTCGATGAGCAGCGGCGCGAGAAGCACGCCGGTGAGCACGAGAAACGAGGCGACAAGCACCAGAATGGCAAAGATGGCGCCGGCGGTACGGGTGGCCTCGTCGTGGCGCTTCTCGGCATTGAGTCGGGCGTAGACGGGGATGAAGGATGCCGAGAGAACTCCTTCGCCGAAGAGGTTCTGCAGCATGTTGGGGATGCGGAAGGCGGCCTTGAAGGCATCGGCGGCCATGGAGTTGCCGAAGTAATGCGCGAAGATGCGCTCGCGGATGAGGCCGATGAGCTTGGAGAGCAAGATGCCGGTGGCGACGGCGAGGGCGGCAGCGCGGGCGTGAGGCTGCTTTGGCCCGGATTGCGGCGCTGCGGGCAGGTCAGGCGAGTCGGCTGGGGGTGCGGTGTCAGGCATGCGGGCTCGAACCAGCTTATCGGGCATGGCGCGTGAGTGGGAGTGTGCAGGCAGGCGCGTGCGCAACGATTCCGGGGCGGAGTGCTTCCACATTGTTATGACAGGGTTGCGATGAATCGTGATGGAGAGAGGCTGACGCGCTTCTTTTCCGGCGGCGCGGATGACGAGGGGCGCACCTTCGACGAGATCGTGGGGTGGGACGATGCGCGTCTGGAGATGGTGCACGACTACATTCAGTGGCTTTTCCCGCTGCCGGAACGGAGTGGGGCGAATCCGTCGGCGCCGGTGCTCGACGCTGAGACAATTGCCGCGATCCGGAGGGATGCGGCTATGCAGGGGCGACTTCGTACAGGCTTTCTGCGCATGCTGGCGTTTTATGGATTTGCGCGGGAAGGCGATCGGGTGGTGGAGGGTCCGCGATTCATCACGGCGGTACGGAACTGGCTGCGTGCGGGGAACCACAACCATCTTCGGCTGACGCGGATGCTGCGTTCGCTGCGCGTGCTGGGGCTGGAGCAAGAGGCGGCTGCGCTGTGGGAAGCCCTTCGTGGGTTATACGGGCACGAAAACGCGGCTGGTCGACGGACAATCAGCCCGGAGACATTCGCATTCTGGCGGCAGGCCGCGACGGCGCCACTCGTTGGATAGTGAGCCTCAAGACTCGAACATGGCGTTGATGTCGCGGTAACTCATCGCCTCTTCCGCGAAGGTGAAGGTGCCGTGCTGCTGCATCTCCTGGGCGGCGCGGAGGAATGCGGTCAATGCGACACGCGCAAGGGCGCCACCGACGCTGATGCGCTTGACGCCCATAGTGGAGAGGGTGGCGAGGTCGAGGTGCACGCCCTGCAGGCCCATCACCACGTTCACCGGTCGATCGACGGAGCTGACGACGGCGGCGATGTCTTCTTTTGTGCTGAGCCCGGGGGCGTACAGGACGTCGGCGCCCGCTTCCTGAAAGGCTTGGAGGCGGCGGATGGTGTCCTTCAGGTCGGGATTGCCGGCTATGAAGTTTTCTGCACGGGCGGTGAGGACGAAGGGTGCGGGGAGAGCATGGGCGGCTTCGGCCGCCGCACGGACGCGCTCGACTGCGTGATCGAAGCTGTAAATCCTGGGGTTGGGACGAGGTGAGACGTCCTCAATGGAACCGCCGGCGAGGCCGGTCGCGGCGCCGAGCCGGATGGTTTCCGCACAACTCTCCGGGGAGTCGCCGAAGCCGTTTTCAAGGTCGGCACTGACGGGCAGATCCGTTGCCGCGACGATGGCGGCGACGTGGATAAGCATTGCGTCGCGGCCAACTGCGCCGTCCTGAAGGCCGGCGGAGAAGGCATATCCGGCGGAGGTGGTGGCCAGTGCCTCGAAGCCCATACGGGCCAGCAGGCGGGCGGTGCCGACGTCCCAAGGGTTGGGGATGATGAAGGCTCGATCGCGCTGGTGCAGCGCGCGGAAGTGTGCGCCTTTTTCTGCTTGCGTGGCCATGATGATGGGTCCTTTGCTGCCAGTGTTTTCTATCAGTGTCGCGGTGTGGTGGGGTTCTCCGCAACCTGACTTGTGCCGGCTATACCACGGGGCGCCTGAGACATACGCGCAGCAGATGCGGACGCCTGGTGGGTGACGACGGGGTGCCGGTCGTATCTCTAATAGGGGATTTGTTCCAGAATTGGGTTTATAACCATGTGTCGATGTGTGTGGGGACTAGGAGGCTCGGATGGGGCTGCGGATGGGAATGGTGGCAGGGGTCCTGGGGTGTGCGGTGGCAGGGATGACAGGGATGTCACAGTCGCAGCAGCAAGAGCAGCAGTCGTCGTCACATCTGGGGCAGGTGGCGAAGCGGCATGGCGGTGAGGAGGCGAATCCGGCGAACGGCACCACGAACAATGTCCTTACCGTGCAGCGGAACGCCTCTCCTGGCTCGTCGCAAGTGCGCGGGGGCAATGGCGTGTTGCTGACTGACGAGCCAGAGACCCTGAAGCATCCAGTAACGGAGACCCTGCACGGCGAGACGATCACGGATAACTATCGCTGGCTGGAACAACAACGCGATCCCGCGACTCGTACATGGATCGATGAGCAGAACGCCTACACAGAGAGCTATCTGCAGCAGGTGACAATCCGGCCGGAGATCAAGGCGGAACTGGCGAAGCTGGAGCGAGTGGAAAGCTACTCGATCCCGATCAAGCGCGCTGAGCTGTACTTCTTCAAGAAGCGGCTCGCGAACGAGAACCAGGGCTCCATCTACGTGCGCCACGGAGTAGGCGGCGCGGATGAGCGGCTAGTGGATGCCGCCACGCTGAGCGCGGACCAGAACACGTCGGTTGGAATGCTGGACGTGACGAACGACGGATCGATGCTGGCGTATGGCGTGCGGCAGGGTGGAGCCGATGAGCAGGAAGTTCACCTGATGGACGTGGCGACACGGAAGGAGTTGCCGGACCATCTGTCGAGCCAGCGCTACCTGGGGGTGCAGATAAGCCCGAACAAGAAGGGGCTCTACTACGCCGTGTTTCACCATTCCGGCACGCTGGTGTACTGGCACCCGTTCGGGACAGAGCAGGCGGACGACAAGGTGATCTTCGGCAAGGAGTACAAGGGCGAGCCGCTGGGAGAGCTGGACCTGATCGGTGTGAGCACATCGGACAACGGGCACTGGTTGATCCTGAGCATTGGGCGCGGGGTTCCAGCGAAGCGGGAGGACATCCTGCTGAAGGATCTGCGACAGCCGGACGCGCCGATCATTCCGCTGATCTATGGGATCGACAACCGGTTCAATTTGATTGACACGGGAACAGATGCGTTTCTGGTGGAGACCGACATGGGAGCGTCGAAGCGCCGCATCCTGCGCGCCGATCCTGATACGCCGCCCCAGCAGTGGCAGACAGTGGTCCCGGAAGCAAAGGATGTGATCGAGGCCTCAACGGTGCTGGGCGGAAGGCTGTTTGTGGAACGGCTGGTCGATGTGAAGAACGAGGTCTCCATCTACTCACTTGACGGCAGGGCGGAGGGATCGTTGAAGCTGCCCGGCATTGGCAGCGCGACGGTGCCATACGGCCGGCCCCTGGTGAAGGAGGGATTCTACAGCTTCAATTCGTTCAACGTGCCGCCGACTATCTATCGCTACGAGGCCGATACGGGCTCGACCAGCGTGTTCGCGCAACCGAAGGTTCCGTTTCATCCCGACCGCTACGAGGTACGACAGGTCTTCCTGAATTCGAAGGATGGAACGCGGGTGCCGATGTTCATCGCGGGCAAGAAAGGCCTGCCGCGGAATGGCAAGACGCCTCTGCTGATGACCGGCTACGGAGGCTTCAACGTCAGCATGACGCCGGGATGGAGCCCGATGTATGCATGGTGGCTGGAGCAGGGCGGCTGGTTTGCCGTGCCAAACTTGCGCGGCGGGGGCGAGTACGGAGAGGACTGGCACAAAGCCGGCATGTTCGCGAGCAAACAGAATGTTTTCGATGATTTCTTTGCGGCGACTCGCTACCTCATCGACGAGAAGTACACGGACCCGGCAAACCTGGCGATCTGGGGCCGGTCGAACGGCGGATTGCTGATGGGGGCAGCGATGACGCAGCATCCGGAGCTATATGGCGCCATCGTGTGCGGGTATCCGTTGCTGGACATGCTGCGCTACCAGAACTTCGAATTCGGACGGCTGTGGACGACAGAGTATGGATCGGCCGACAACGCGGCTGACTACAAGTACGTCCGCGCATACTCGCCGTATCAGAACGTGAAGCAGGGGAGAAAGTATCCGGCGATCATGTTTTTTTCCGGCGATAACGACACCCGCGTCGACCCGCTGCACGCGCGCAAGATGACGGCGGCGATGCAGGCCGCAACCGGCAGCGATCGTCCGATCTTGCTGCATTACAGCCTGAAGGGCGGCCACAGCTCGGGGGTGTCGGTGACACAGCAGATCCAGGACGAAACGGACATCCTGTCGTTTTTGTGGAACGAGGCGGATACACGTTAATACCGGCCATAGGGGCAATAGGTCCGCGGCGCGTTCTGTCGGGTTCGCTTATTCATGTCCCAACGCGTGGACGTGATCGATCGTCCATTCAGCGCGGCCGATTCAGCACGTCAGTGGCTGAGGATGCACGGGCTTCGTCAGAGTGGCCTCAATCACTTCCAGTAGGCGCGCGGCGCTGTGCTCGATGTCGAAGTGTTCCTGGAAGCATTGACGCGCATTTTGCCGCATAGCGCCGCGCTCTGGCTCTGATAGTTGTTGCCATTGAGTGAGGAGACTCGTCGTTCCGGCGACGGTGTCCGGGGCGACGAAGCCTGCGTTCGCTGCTTCGATTTCGCGCCAGATGTTGACTTCTCGTGAGATGACGACAGGGACCGCGCAGGCGAGCGATTCGGCGACCGCGATGCCGAAGTTTTCCTGGTGCGAGGGGAGTGCGAATACCTCTGCGGCGGCGAGCGCACTCCATTTCAGCCGGTCGCGGAGCATGCCGGTCCAGACGATGCGACTCGGCGATATCCAGCGCATTGGCGCGTGCTACGAGGGTTTGCCGCCAGTTGAAATCGTCGGGACCTGCGAAGACGAGGCGCCATGCCGGATCCTTCGCCATAGTGGCGGCGTAGGCGTCGACCAGAATATCGCAGCCCTTCTTGGGGTGCAGGCGGCCCATGAAGAGCAGGAGCCTTTTGCCGCGCAGGTCAGGGTAGCGGTCGAAGAAGGCAGTTGTGTCGACGTCCGGCGGCGGGGGTGTTGTGCCGAGTCCAGTGACCACGGGATGTGCGCGGTAGAGGGCGAAGGAACTGGGCGCGAGCAGCTTCTCTGCTTCACAGGTGAACAGGACGGCGCTCGCGTCACGCAGAACGCGGTAGTCTGCCCATGGCCAATAGAGGGATTTTTTCAGGTGCTTGAGAGGGAAGGTGCGTTTGAACCAGGGGTCGAGCATCCCATGGGGGAAGACGTAATAGGGAGTGGGGGTGCCGCGAAGGGCGCGCCATGCGCCAAAACTGTGATATTGCCAGAGGCCATTGACAATGACGGCGTCATAGCGAGCGCGATTCTGGCGCAGCCAGGGCACGAAAGCCGGCGCGAAGGAATAGGTGTTGCGCCCGGGGCCGAGAGCGTGCAGTGGCAGCGGAAAGCTGCGGACCTCCTCGTCCGCGGGATCGTCCAGCGATGCAACCTCGATGGAATGGCCATGGCGCAGGTGCACGGTGGATAGACTTCGGACGGCTTCGGCGGGACCACCACCGGCGGCGCGGATGGAGGCGATGACGTGAAGGAGTCTCATGGCAGGAGGGGAGGATCGTCGCGGTTCCCTGGGGAGCTGTTCCACGGATTGTACCTGTCGAGACATCAACTACTGGCATCTCCTACTGACGAGCGGGCAGCATACCCCTGGCAACACTTCACGGCATTTTTACGCGTAGCGGCCTGATCCTGAGGAATGATCTAGGTTTGGTTCGGTCGCTGCGAGGGGGCAGCTATGAGAACCTGCTTCAGTGTGCAGGACCACGGGACGAATCCGAAATGCCCCGATGGCATCATGGAGAAAGCCAGACACTTGGTCGGCTGCGTATGATGCAGCCGGAAGCAAGCGGACGGCCACCTGAACGAAGACGAAGATGAGGAGAGAGGCACGCGATGGAACCGGTATCTGATGCCCTAGTGTTCTTTGGTGCGACGGGTGATCTGGCTTACAAGCAGATCTTTCCATCGCTGCAGCGGCTAGCGAAACGCGACAAGCTGAAAGGGCCAGTGATTGGCGTGGCGAAGTCGGGATGGACGCTGGATGATCTGAAGAAGCGTGCTCGCGAGAGTCTGGAGACGCACGGTGGGGTGGATCCGGAAGGCTTCGACAAGCTGATGGCCCTGCTGCGATATGTGGACGGCGACTACGGCGACATAGCGACCTTCCGACAGGTGCGCAAGGAGCTGGGGACCGCGCAACATCCGCTGCACTACCTGGCGATACCGCCAAGCCTGTTCGGCGAGGTGCTGGAGCAGTTGAAGCAATCCGGTTGCGCCGACGGTGCGCGCGTCGTCATCGAGAAGCCGTTCGGACATGACCTGGAATCGGCGATGAAGCTGAACGCCATCGTACGCCAGGTTTTCGACGAGAAGGCCGTATTTCGCATCGATCACTACCTTGGCAAAAACGCAGTCCAGAACCTGATCTTCTTCCGCTTCAACAACTCCTTCCTGGAACCGATCTGGAACCGCCATTACGTGGAAAGCGTGCAGATCACCATGGCGGAAGGTTTCGGCATACAGGGCCGTGGCGCCTTCTATGACGAAACCGGGGCGATACGCGATGTGCTGCAGAATCACCTGATGCAACTGCTGAGCAACGTTGCGATGGAGCCTCCCATTGGCTCAGGGGCTGAGGCACTCCGTGATGAGCGGACGAAGGTGCTGAAAGGTGTGCAGTGCCTGGTGCCCAGCGAGGTGGTGCGGGGCCAGTTCGAGGGTTATCTCCAAGAGCCCGGGGTGAAGCCGAACTCGCAGGTGGAGACGTATGTCGCGCTGAAGGTGTGTATCAATAGCTGGCGCTGGAAGGATGTGCCGTTCTTCATCCGCACTGGAAAATCGCTGCCGGTAACCGCTACGGAAGTGGTGGCGCGACTGCGGCGGCATCCCGACGTCTTCTTGAGAGATCCATTGCCGCCAAATTATGTGCGCTTCCGGGTGAGCCCCGACATGACGATCGGTCTAAGCGCGCACGTGCGCATGCCGGGTGAAACTCCCCGCGGCGCTCCGGTCGAGATGATGGCGACACAGCACGCGACTCCGGAAGACATACTGCCGTATGAGGAGTTGCTGGCCGACGCCATTGCGGGCAACCAGATGCGTTTTGCCCGTGTCGATTATGTGGAGGAGGCCTGGCGCATTCTGGACCCTCTGCTGAACAACCTGCCGCCCGTGCAGACGTATAAGCCCGGCACGTGGGGACCGGAGAGTGCGGCGAAACTGATGGAGAACGATGGCGGCTGGCTGAACCCGACAAGCTGAATGCGCTGGAGTCAGACGGCGTGGCCGGCTGCTGCGCCGGAGGCCCAGGCCCACTGAAAATTGTAACCGCCAAGGTGTCCTGTTACGTCCACGGCCTCTCCGATGAAGTAGAGCCCAGGGACGCGCCGGCTTTCCATGGTCCGGGCGGAGAGCTCGGCGGTGGAGATGCCGCCTGCGGTGACCTCGGCCTTGGCGTACCCTTCGCTGCCTGCGGGTGCGACCTGCCAATGATGCAGACTATCTTCCGCCTCGAGGAGCGACGCGTTGTTCCATGCGGAAGGCGAGTGGAGTGCGGCCCATCTGTCTGCTAGGCGGTGCGGCAGAACGACGCGCAACGCCGCCCGGAAGGCTGCTGCATCGCGACCACCAGCGTGTGTGCGGAGGGGAGCGGTGCAGTCGTGTTCCGGCGCAAGGTCAATGGTGATGGAGCCTCCCGGCCGCCAATACGAGGAGATCTGGAGGATGGCCGGTCCGCTGAGGCCGCGGTGCGTGAAGAGAAGCTTTTCGCGAAAGCGTGTCCTCTCGTGGGCCGCGATGACCTCGGTGGAGAGACCGGTTAGGTCGGCATAACGCGCGCTGTCCTGCGGCTGCCAGGTGAGTGGAACCAGCGCGGGTCGGAGTGCTTCAATGGCAAGACCGAATTGCGTAGCGATGCGATAGGCGAGATCCGTTGCGCCCATCTTCGGAATGGAGAGGCCGCCGGTGGCGACGACCAGTGCGCCGGCGCGATAGTTCGCGGCGGTGGTATGAACGACGAAGCCTTCGCTGTGACGAACCGCAGTGATGTCCTGATTGAGGACAATGCGAACGCCGGCGGCTCTGCACTCCGCTTCCAGCATGGCCACGATGTCGCGAGCGGAGCGGTCGCAGAAGAGTTGGCCCAATGTTTTCTCGTGATAAGCGATGCGGTGCTTCTCAACCAGTGCGATGAAGTCAAGCGGCGTATATCGGGCAAGAGCGGAGCGAGCGAAGTGAGGATTCGCGGAAAGGAAGGCATCGGCCGTGCAATTGAGATTCGTGAAATTGCAACGACCGCCGCCGGAGATGAGGATTTTCTTGCCGATGCGGTCTGAGCGGTCAAGAACGAGGACGCGGCGGCCGTGCTGGCCGGCAGTCATGGCAGCCATGAGCCCGGCTGCTCCCGCGCCGAGTACTAGGACATCGAAAGTCTCTTCGTTATGCATGGATGGGATGGGGTGCGCGGGCATGCGGGACTGTAATGATTATGGCGCGGTGTGGCCCAGTGCTATGCCGTCAGGGTGAAGCGATATGTCCAATCGCCGCCGCACCACTGCGGATAGTTGGTGCCCCATGCGTTGTTGAAGAGGCCGATGTGAATGCCGTCCTCCATAGTGGGCAATTCGAGCGAGAAGTCGAGTGGCGACCGCGTACCGAGGGCGACGACCGGCGCATCGAGCGTCGCAAGCTCGAAGGTGCCTTCGGTACCGCGGTAGCGTAGGCGCTCCGATACAGCATGCATGCTTCGGCCACCACCGCGAACAACGTCTGCCGGACGCACGGGCTGGCCCACTTTATCGAGCTCCCACCCCTGTGCGCCGCTGGTGATGGGATGGAAGGTGAGCCACATGGCCTCCGGCAGGCGATTCTGCTGCTTGCCGAGAGTGGTGAATCGTATTTGTAACTGTGGCGTGGATTTTGGCATGGTGATGTCGAGGTAGAGCGACGCGGGCCACGCGACGAGACCTGCTTCTGCACTCGCAGAGTCGTCGATGGCCAGCTCGGCCAGCAGACGGTGCTTCTGCGTGTCCTCGCTCAGCCAGCACTGGCGCAAAACAGGATGCCACTCCCGGCTGGTTGCGCCGAAATGCTCGATGTTGGGCTTTCCGAAATCCTGTGGTCCCCACCAGGTTTTTACCTTCAAGTAGGCAGCGATAAAGGCGTCGTACGCTTCCGGGCCCAGCGTCTGGTAGGTAAAGAGGGCCAGCGGATTTTTGGGCGACGCCCAGGCGCGCTGGGTGGTCTTGTTGACGAGCGCAATGATGGCGCCCGTGCGCGGATCGAGCGCGATGCGGAAGTGTGCCGTCTCGAGGACGTGCGCAGCGGCTCGCGGGTGCATGCCGACCGGGCTGGGAGCGTTGACGTTTAGCGTCTCCAGGCGCTGCTCCATGGCGACGCGCAGAGGCACCGGCAAACGGCCGGCACCGTCGCTGAGATCGTCGCGCTTTTCCTTCCAGCTTGCCTCCATGGTGCGGTAGCCGGGCGTGGCAAGGACGGCGTTCAGGTCTGCAGGCTTGTAGTGATCGTGGTCGAGATATCGCTTCGTGTCGGTGCCCCAGGTGTGTTCCACCGAGAGAGTCATACGCCGCAGCAGTGAGCGATCCACGTCGCCGCCCACCTCGAACATCTTTTGCGCGATCCATTCCTGGCGCAGACGTGCGGCCTCGCGGTAGCGCGCGACCTTGGGCGGATCGCTGGGGATACCGTAGATCCAGGTGTCGCCGATCTCATCGGTAACGACGGGAAGTTTGTCGCGGGCAGGGGCAAGAGCGGCCGCAACATCACTGAGGGTTGCGGCCACGACAGTGGCGCCGGAAAACTGCTGGCGAAGCCGCGTATAAATCGCTTGAATCTCTTCCTGTGTGTGCGGGCCCTCGTTGTCGCCGCGCATCTCCATGGAGAAGGCGGTGTCCGTACCCGGCAATATGACGGTGCCGCCATAGTCGTGGCGGTGGTAGATCATTGGCAAGCGTGCTGCCATCCGTGCTCTTCCATAGGAAGACATCCGGAACGTCGGGAGGCGTGCTTGCCGCGTTGACGCCGATATCCAGCAGCGAGACACCGGCGGCGGCCAGCGGTGCGATGATGCCGCGTGTATGACCAGGCACGTCGGTCATCTTTGCCGCGATTGTCTTGTGACCGAAACGGGCATCGAGCGAACGCGAGAACCCCAGCGCGCCGTCGATCATGGAGCGATCGAGCATCTCCGTCTGCCAACTGAAGGGCAGCGCATGCCAGCTGATGTCGCCTGCGGCGATGGCCTGCTCCATGGCTCGGCGTTGTTCTGCAGTCGCCTGCTCCAGATATTCGTAGAGCAGCCATGAGCCTGTCGTCCAGGTGTAGTGATCGGCGCCAGAGCGGCGGAGCACGGCGCCGGTCTTAATGGCCTGGGGATAGTACACGTTGAAGTACTTCTGCATGACGGCGGCCTGGGTGCTGGTGAAGCCGACGTCGAGATGGCACTTGAAAGCGACAAGCACGCGGCGCACGCTGGGGATGGGAGCGTCGGACGCAAAAAGAGTGCCGCCAAGAGCGTGCTGCGCGGCTGTGGCGCCGGCGCCCAGCGCCGCAAATTTCAAGAGATCGCGTCGCTGCATGGGTTCGTGCGTGCCAGCCTGTGCGATTGATTGAGGAACGCGCCAGTGTATACCGTTCGGCGAGTACGTTGGTTCGGCGCAGCAAAAGGTCAGGAAAAGCGGGCTGTATGGGACGCAAGAGCTGGCTGTCGCTGGGAGTCAAGTTTCCAGCCCGAATCACTTTTTCATGATGTAAAGCATTTGTCAGGATCGTCTAGCGTTTCCGGACTTGCCCCGTCGAAAGAGATGCATCCCAGTTGATTAGCCCATGGTGCGGCTATGCTTCGAATTATCCTGCCGAGCGTCCTCAGCACGCCGCCGAATGGCAGCGTGGTGCTGCTAGACGATACGGCCGGAGAGGTGACCAGCGTGAAGCCGGCCGAGCGGATTCGCATCACTTCATCGGTTCCGATTTGTTTGTTGAGGTCGAGCCGAAAAACCGACTGTTGTCTGACAACGTGAATTCAACCCAATCGAGCTTAGAAAAAGGAATGCTGTCGGTGCGTCTGTCGAAAAGGACAGACAGAACCACGTGACAACCTGGCAGATCCTGATTCGCGGGAACGGACGTTATCATCGCAGGCCGATATAAGCCCGATGCGCCGTTTGCCAAAATAAGGCCTCCGGGACAAGCATCTCCGTTTGCTGCCAGTTTTCCATTCCGATCCCATGACCAGATAGGAAACACGGCGGGCGTGATGTTCGGCGGATATGGGCTCGTGGGTCCATACTTCGGAACTAATGATTGTTGGAACTCCTGTCTATTAATCGCCCTGGCCGGCGAATACGTAGTGATCTGTTTGACGTAGGCGACCTTGCCGTCGACTGCTTCGATGGTGAATGCCTCGTCGTCGATGTCACTACCCGTGAACGGGATTCTTTGAGCAAAAACAGTGGTGAACTGCGACGGAAAATCTGTCTTTGGCGTCGAGACGCGCATGTCCGGAGGCAGTTTCGCCTGCGCCTCCTGAAGTGTCATGCCGAGTTTTATGCCGCTGACAGCGATGTCCTGAGCGCCGGCGAGGCCCGGGGAAATCAGACAGACGACAGCGAGAGTGCGAAGCAGAAAGCGCATGGCTCGAAGGGCCTCCAGAGTAGCGCGTCACCTCATCTTCATAAACAGAAGATCGCGGCAGACCCGGCTTGCACTACACCGGTGCGGCCATCGAACTTCTCACCGTTCTCAACCAGTAATGGAGTAAAGGCACGAAGTCGACGTGCTTAGGCCAGTCGTTGAAAGGCTGCGAGCGAGTAGGCGACCCTAAAGCCAACTTGCCCGTTATTTTTAGGCCCTGACAGCTCCTTGGACACGCGCGTGTAGGTAAAGTGAAATCACCCTTTCGGGAGGGCACCATGGCAATAGCGAAGCTTGATCCACCGCCGAGAAGTGACTTCGGCCACAAGGTTGCTTCATGGGAGAAGCGGCATGCCGCTGGCAAGGATTTGCGCCGGAAAGTCCCACGGGAGTCGCATGCCGAGTGGATACCCTCAAGTGATCGGCCCGATCCGCTGAAACTGATTGCCGAGAACAATAAAGGCAGGCAAAAAGACCTTATTCCGTTGCGCATGGGACGCATGGCCGCCTCGCCGTTCACCTTCCTGCGGGGCTCGGCCTGCGTGATGGCGGCCGATCTATCGACATCACCGATCACCAGAATTCCCGTGCTCATCGATGGCGACGCACACTTAAACAACTTCGGTTTCTACGGCACACCACAGCGGGACGTTGTATTCGACCTGAATGATTTTGACGAGGTGACGCTGGGTCCGTGGGAATGGGATCTCAAGCGCCTGGTGGCGAGCGTAAACGTGGCTGGGCGCGAAAATGGCCTGAATCGGCGCGAGCGGGCCGCTGCCGTGCGGCGCGCTGTCGAGGGTTACCGATTCAATATGACCCGACTGGAAAGCATGGGACTGCTTGAGATCTGGTATCTCCATGCCTATCCCGGACGGTTGAGTCCGCTGCTCAAGATCGATCCGAAGTCTCAAGCAGTCTTTAAAAAGGTGCTGGCCAAAGCATTGGTCACTGACAATAAAGCGCTTGTGCCCAAGGTCGCGGAACGCAAAAGTGACGGATCCTGGATGTTTCGTGAGGATCCGCCTGTATTGACGCGTGTGAGCGCTTCCACCAAAGCAAAGGTTATTGAATCTCTGAACCGTTACTCAAGCACGCTTCCGCGCGAGCGCAGCTTGATGCTAAGCCGCTACCAGGTAGCAGATGTCGCTCACCGGGTGGTGGGGGTTGGTTCGGTAGGAACCCGTGCGTACCTGGTGCTGCTTTTCGGAAATGGCGAGAACGATCCCTTATTCCTGCAGGTTAAGGAGGCTGCACCGCCGGCCCACGCGCCTTACCTGCCGGAGCTTCCGAAAGAGTTTCTCCACAATGGGAAGCGAGTGGTGTTTGGGCAAAAAGGACTGCAAGCCTCGAACGATCCGATGCTGGGCTATACCGACATCGACGGGAGACATTACTACGTGCGGCAGATGAAGAATCTGAAGGCTTCGATACCGGTCGAATGGCTCACCGGGGCCTCGTTTAATTTTTACGCCTGGGCGTGCGGAGCATTGCTGGCACGCGCACATGCACGGGTGGGAGACACGGCCCGCATCGCCGGCTACTGCGGTAACTCCTCGGCCTTGGATAAAGCATTGGCGGAGTGGGCTGAGAGTTACGGAGATCAGACGGAGCAGGATCACGCGACGTTGGTTGATTCCATTAAGCGGGGGAAAACCAAAGCACACATCGAGGGGTCGGATGAAAGCTAACTCTGTTTCCGACGCGTTAAAGCCTCGATCTCAACACATATAAACGAGTCGGGATCTGGGTTGCTCGTCTCGAGAACAGCAGCTTTGCAAAAACTTGATCACCGCGCGAAGTCTATGCCAACGTATCGAATGCTGTGCAAGTCGATGCAAAGCTATCTTTGAAAACCCTTTGATTTCCAACCCGAAACGCAGCGTTTTACGGGAGCCGTCCGCGCGCGTGATGGTGTGACAAAACTCTCTCGCGATTCGCTGTAAGGCACTCCTGTTCGCCTGGACATTCCTAGATCTGTGATGTAAGCGCGCGCGTATTGCGTAGAAACCGCGCAATTCTGGTCCGAGCTATAGTGACCAATGCAGCGCAAACCTACGCAGCCGAAAGCAAACTTCCCTCGCCCCAGCGTGTACTGGTCGCAAAACTCGTTGATGCGGAGTTTCAATAGGGGATTTTCTTAGTGCATACGGGAAATCGCATTTGCGCGCTCGCAGCTAATCTGCTTTAGGCTAGGGCAGAATCACCAACTCGGGCTTGCTGCCACCACTCATACCGTAAACGGCCCCAGAGTAAAATGCTCCGGCGTCATACTTGTAGCAACCGGGATTCTTTGCCTTCACGGTGATCGGCTTGCTTCCGCCGCCGATTATGGGATCGTCAGGCGTGAACGGAGAATCCGTCCCGAATGAAATCGAGAACCCGGTGTTCTTACTCGAGGTCATCCAGACGACCTCAGTGCCGGCTCTTACACAGAAGAACTGATTGCCCTTCGCATCCGCAATCCCCGGCTTGACGCTTGCGCCGGCCCCGGATTTCCGAATGTTGATAGTGCACGGTGTGGATGCGGATCCGCATGTGTTGCCGGTGTTGCACTTGTCCGCCGGCTGCGGTTCATCGCAGATGTACTTGCTCTTCGCGTGGGCCAATGTGCTGCTCAATATCATGACAGCCGTCGCCAGCGCGACACTGTACGAACGCAGTTGCATTCTCATGGTCAATACCTCACACGGATTCTGAACCGCCCGCTTCAATTGAAGGCGTCAGCCGGACGGAGCTATTTCTCCTTATTTCCGCCCGGCCAAACGATGATGTTATTGAGCTTCCAGGGATTCATTCTCAGATCCCACTGCGGCTCACCATCCTTGTTGATGGTGAGTTGGGTGGCCGGAAAGAGTACGCCGTCGCTCTTTTTCTTGTCCTGATCGTTGATCCTTATTTCACCCGCCGTTAGATTGAAGGATTGGGACTGGCTATTCCAGTAGCTTTCCCCGAAAGCAATCTTGCGGTTGGTAACGAAACGGATCGACCGTCCCGTGGGGGTCTTGATTTCACGGATATAGCTAACGTCGAATCCCAAGGTGCCCGGTATCGTGACCCGGCCCACCGCCTTCATCTTTTCAAGCGCGTTGACCAAACCATCGTTCTGACCCTTTTGAAAAGACTCGACCAGAATCTTCCGATCTTCCGGAGTCGAATATTCGTAGACGATGAGCCTGACAGTGAAGTTCTTCCCCAATTGGGTGCTCGTGCCATAGGCTTGGGCATCGATCGTCTCATAATTCTGGCGGGCAAATGTCGAGACGGTTGACCCGGCCAGGATAGCTGCCATGGCAATACTCATCTTTAGTCGTTTGAATCTGACACTCACTTTGTCCTCCTATGCACACGATTCAGATGGCGATTTGATCTCGAAGAAGTGGCCTGTGACGGCTTACCACAAATCAGGCGACCGATTCCAAGCTTGATTATGTCGTACCCAAAATACTAAGGCTTGGTGTCGAGGAGTACCCGCAGAAATACTAGTGCTTCTCTTTTTAAGCTTTGGTTGTTTATAGAAGCTCGCATCGAGTCGCGGTCCGAACGCCGCGCTCAGCAAACGGCCCATTGCAGTGGCCTTCAGGGTAGGGACTGCCAAGTGGACAACGGACAGTGTTGCGGGACGGGCCGCAGAACTTAACAAAACTCACCAGGTGGCTTCAAAGAAGCCCCGGCAAACCGTAGATAAGAAACTATCGGTAGTGGACCGGGAGTTTCGGGAGCAGTACACGCGTATTGGTCTCAAACTCTTTGCGATCCTTTACGGGATGACAAAGTCAGGAGGTTCGATTTGCCGCTTCCGCGTCCAAATCGGGAAGGTGGACGCTACGTCTCAACTTCGATCAATCACCTTCATCGGAACGCGATACCGCCAAAGGTGGAAGGGAAACGCTACCCGCTCTTCGCTGGTGATTTTGTCCTGCACTCGCTTCGTCATACCATATTGACTAGGCTCGGCGAATCGGGGGCGGACGCCTCACCTCAGCGGATCGCCGGGCACAGTAGCATTGTCGTATCGCAGCGGTACATCATCATCCCACACCTGAGGCAGTGGAGCGCGCTTTCGAGCGGTTACAACTGCATGGCGCGGGGCCGGAAATCGAGGCGAAACGACTGCCACCCGCTACGGTATCCGCTACACTGACGCCGGGTGCGGCCGTAAATCATTGAAGGGCCCATAGCTCAACGGTTAGAGCAGGGGACTCATAATCCCTTGGTTGGGGGTTCGAATCCCTCTGGGCCCACCACTCTTTCGAAAGCGAATCGCTACAAGTTTTTCTGCTTTAAGTACTCGCGCAGGCCAGGTCCAAGATCGTTCCGCTTGAGGGCGAAGTCGACAGTGGCCTGCAGCATGCCAGCCTTGTCGCCTGCATCGTAGCGCTTGCCGTCGAAGGTAAAGCCAAAAACTTTTTCGTGGTCGAGCAGACCCTTGATGCCGTCAGTCAACTGCAGCTCTCCGCCGGCGCCTTTAGGAATGTGTTCGAGAAGCTCGAAGACGCGTGGGGTAAGGATGTAACGGCCGATGATGGCGTTCTTCGACGGCGCCTCCTCCTGCTTCGGCTTTTCAACCAGCCCCTTCACCGCGTGGAGGCGGGGGTTGTCTTTTACCGGGTCACAGTCAAGTACACCGTAGGAAGAGATTGCTGGGCCGTCGACGATTTGCGTAGCGAGAATGCTTGACCCCACCTCGTCGAATGCATCTGCCATTTGTTTCAGGCACGGCGGGGCTGCGTCGATGATGTCGTCCGGCAGGACGACGGCAAAGGGCTCGTCGCCCACCAGGTCGCGTGCCTGCAGCACGGCGTGTCCCAGCCCAAGCGCCTGCTTCTGACGCACGTAGGAGATGTGCGCCATGTTCGACACCTTGCGTGTGAGCTCAAGCAACTCCGTTTTGCCGCGCGACTCCAGGCTGCTTTCCAGTTCGAAGCTGACGTCGAAGTGGTCCTCAATGGCTGACTTGCCGCGACTGGTGATGATGATGATTTCATCGATGCCCGCTGCCAGTGCTTCTTCGACGCCGTACTGGATGAGCGGCTTATCTACCAAAGCGAGCATTTCCTTGGGAATTGCCTTCGTTGCCGGCAGGAAGCGCGTGCCCAGACCGGCAGCCGGAAAGACTGCTTTGCGAATTTTTTTGCTCATGAAGTTTTGGGTGTCCTTCGAGGTTAGGTAATGCTCGCGCGAATCGCGAATGACTTTTACTGTGACCGATTATACGGACGCTGGAAGAGCAAGCTGGAGTTGCCCGGCAGTGCACGGTCAAAAGCGGATTCAACAGAATTTCTAGAGCGTGGGGGAATCATTGCCGAGCATTGCGCGGCGGATGATGGCAATGGGCGGGAACCCCTGTCGCAGGAATTCGTCATGAAAGTTCTGGAGAGAGAACTTTGCACCCTCCTTCTTCTCAACATCAGCTCGCAACTTCAATATCTCAAGCTTGCCGAGCGTGTAATAGAGGTATGTCGGGTCCGACGTACCGCGTTTGGTTTCGACGTCGGCGATTTCGCGCGATTGATAGCCTTCATCTACGAAGAACGTCCTGGCCTGCTCCAGAGTCATGTTGCCAGTGTGCATCTGTATCCCGACGATAAAGCGCGCATCCCGCAGCAGAGCATCCTGCAACTGTCCAAGGCGGATGAGCTTCGCTTCACGGGCATCCCTGGCGCCGGCGCCGGGCTGACCATAGCCTTCATCAAGCATCATCTGCTCGCAGTAGTGTGCCCACCCCTCGACATCTGTGTTGGCGCCGAGCAACTTACGGACCTTAGAGTGCACTTCGGGAAGCACGAGAAACTGAACGTAGTGGCCCGGATAGGCCTCGTGTACGGAGGTGCTGACGATAGTGCCGCGATTGAACGCATGCATGTAGTCACCGGTACGCTCGGCGCTCCACGACTTCTCGGGCAGCGTGACATTGAAGTAGGCGGTGGTGGAGTGGGTCTCAAACGGGCCAGGGGTGTCCATGGACGCCTGCGTGGTAGCGCGCATGAAGGGTGGAGTCTCTTCTAGAGTAGGCCGCACGTCCGACGGAATGGTGACGATGTGCTTCTCCCTGATGAACCCGATCAGACCGTTGAATGTATCGCGGAAGCTCGCCATCAGCTGGCCGGGTGCCGGGTGATCTTCGCCGAGCATAAGGAGCGCCTGCTGCGGGGTTTTGCCGGGATCAACCTCATGCGCCAGCGCGTTGAATGCCGCGCGATTCTTATGCAGATCCGCGTAGCCGATCTGAAGCAGTTGATCCAGAGGCGCGGTCACCATGTCGTCATAGAGCAGCTTCAGTGCGAACGTGTCCTTGCCGATGCGGAAGTCGCCGTTCGATCGCGGCAGAAGATCGTTTTTCATCCAGGATTCGTAATTGCTGAGTGCTTCGATGACGGCAGCGTTCGTGCTCTTGAATTCGGCGAGGAGCTTCTGGTCCTTCACTTCGGAGAAGGCGGCGGGCACATCGCTGCGAAAGAAGTCAATATCGCCCGGCAATTGTTCGAGTGCGATCTCGGTGTAGATCTTCGGGCAATTGCGCAGGTTCTGCCGTGCGGCGGAGAGCGCGGCGGGCATCTCGCGCTCGCGTGCAACGAGCGAACGCAAGCGATCCTCAGGCGGCGCGAATTTGCGCTCCATCAGCGAATAGGCGCTGCCGGTAATGCCAGTCGAGTAGTAGTCCGGATTTTTCTCCCAGGGCTTGATGATTTCGAGCGTCAGCAGTGTGCTGTGGATGTTGTTAAGGACGAGCTCACGGTCGGCGGAGGTCCATTCATCGAGACCGTCCTTCGGAAAGGCCGCGACCTGACGCTCGAAGGCACGCAATTCGGCAGTCTGCTTCGCGGTTGAGGCGCGGTCGTAGGATTCGAGCTGGGCGTCGTACTGATGGAAACCGGCGAGCGTGCCCGTGGTTGGCTGATACGGAAAAAAGACCTGATCGAAATACTGGTCGGCAAGCGCGGCGAAGGCAGCGTTGCCGGAGGTTGCTCCATGTGCGGCAGAGGTAAGCGAAAGGCCAGCCAGCATGGCCGCGCCAGCGATACGAGTCGTGCGGGAGTTAGACAAACGGGTCTCCTTGGACAAACGTCGAGGCATTCTTCAGGCGGTGACAGGTTCGAGAGCAAGCTGTTCGAGCAGGGCATGGACCTCCCGAAAGACCTCCGGCGGCTTGCTGCCGGCGAGCGGGAAGCGCAGTATTCCCTGAGGCGTGAATTGCGCGCCCTTCTTCGCGTTGCGCGCGACGAGTTTCATCAGGCGGCCCGGATCCACTTCAGCCTTCTCACTGAAGCGGATGTGAAGCTGATCATGCTTGCGGTCAATCTGCTGCACTCCCAGGCGTTCGGAGGTCAAGCGCAGCGTTGCCGCATCGATGAGGTGCAGAACGCTCTCCGGCAGCGCGCCGTAACGGTCTTCGAGCTCAGCCCGTACATCGACAAGCGTCGCTTCATCGAGTGCGCTGGCGATTTTCTTGTAGACACGAAGGCGCTGGTTCTCTTCCGGTATGTAGCTCTCGTCGATGCGCAGGCTGATGCCGAGATTGAGCTGGGTGGTTACATGATCGCGCTTCTCTTCGCCCTTCAGCTTGGAGACGGCCTCTTCCAGCATCGATGTGTACATCTCGAAGCCGACCGCTTCGATGTGGCCGCTTTGCTCGCCGCCGAGCATGTTGCCTGCGCCGCGCAGTTCCAGGTCGAGGGCCGCGATCTTGAATCCTGCACCGAGGTCGGAAAATTCCTTGAGCGCGGCAAGGCGGCGGCGCGCCACGTCGGTCAATTCCTGCTCGGGCGGGATCAGCAGGTAAGCGTAGGCCCGGCGATTGGAGCGACCAACGCGTCCCCGCAATTGGTAGAGCTCGGAGAGGCCGTGGCGATCCGCGCGGTTCACGATGATGGTGTTGGCCAGCGGAATATCGATGCCATTCTCGATGATCGTGGTGGCCACGAAGACATCGTACTCATGGTTCATGAAGGCGAGCAGGGTCTTCTCCAGCTCCGCTTCGCCCATCTGCCCGTGGCCGACAACGACGCGGCTCTGCGGCACCAACTCCTGGATCTTTGCGGCGAGCTCGTAGATGGTCTCGACGCGGTTATGAACGAAGTAGATTTGTCCGCCGCGCTCGAGTTCCAGCTCGACCGCGGTACGGATCAGCTTCTCGTCGAACTTGGCTACGACCGTCTGGATGGCCATGCGGTCCTTGGGCGGCGTCTCGATGACGCTCATATCTCGCAACCCAACGAGTGACATATGCAGCGTGCGCGGAATCGGCGTGGCCGACATGGAGAGCACATCGATCTGCTGTCGCATCTGCTTCAGGCGTTCCTTGTGCCGCACGCCGAAGCGCTGTTCCTCATCGACGACCAACAGGCCGAGGTCCTGAAACTTTAGGTCCTTTGAGAGCAGCCGGTGGGTGCCGATCAGAATATCGATCTGCCCCGCTTCCAGCTTTTCGAGGATGAGCTTTTGCTCCTTCGGCGTGCGGAAGCGCGAGATCATCTCGATGTTGATGGGGAATTGCGAGAAGCGCCGGCGGAAGGTTTCGTAGTGCTGAAAGCTGAGCACGGTGGTGGGGGTGAGGACGGCCGCCTGCTTGCCGTCCTGCACTGCCTTGAAGGCGGCACGCATGGCCACCTCGGTCTTGCCGTAGCCGACGTCGCCGCACAGCAGGCGGTCCATCGGCATGTTGGATTCCATGTCGCGCTTGATATCCGCGATGGCGGAGAGTTGGTCGTCGGTCTCGTTGTAGTCGAAGGCGTCCTCGAACTCGCGCTGGAACTCGTTGTCCGGCGGGAAGGAGTGGCCCTCGGCTGCGCGGCGCTGGGCATAAAGCTTCAGCAGCTCGTCGGCCATGTCGGCCATGGCCTTCTTCACGCGGGCCTTGGTCTTGGCCCATTGCTGGCCGCCCAGCTTGTTGAGGACCGGTGTGGGGCCGGCATCGGTGGAGCGGTACTTCTGGATCAGGTCGAGCCGGGTGAGTGGCACGTAGAGACGCGCGGCATCGGCGAACTCGAGCACCATGAACTCGACGTTCAGGCCGTCCTGCTGGATCTCCTTGAGGCCGTGGTAGCGGCCGATGCCGTGCTCGACGTGGACGACGTAGTCGCCGACGGTGAGGTCGCGGAAGTCGGAGACGAAGGCTGCGGTCTTGGACTTGGAGCGCGTAGGCATCGGACGCGCGGCGACGTCGGCGTCGTCCGAGAGGTCGTTAGCGCCGATGATCACGAGCTTCGCGTCGGGGAAGCTGACGCCATTGGCGATGGCGGTGCGCACGATGATGGGCGTGCGCATGTCCCCACCCAGGTAGCTGGACTCGTCGTAGATGGTCTCGGAGCCGGTGTGCTGCGTTCGCGAGCCGAGGCGGTAGGCCAGGCCGTACTCGCGCAGCATGTTGGCGAGTCGCTCGACTTCGCCCTGGTTGGGGGCGGCGATGATGACGCGGTGTTCCTGTGCACTTAGGGACTTCAACTGCTCGATGAAGCCAGGGATCGATCCGTGGAAGCGGAGCGTGGGCCGCGATGGGAAGGAGATCTCCGCGGGTGCGTTGATGTCTTCGTCGAGCACGTCGACCGCGCCAAGCTGATCGAGCTCGAGGCCGGGCAGCGCGGCGATCTTCCCTTGCAACTCCCAGGGGTTCAGGTAGATGTCTGCCGCGGTGATGAGGCCGCCGATGCCTGCGCGCTCGTGGCGCTGCTCGACCTTGTTCCACCAGCGTTCCGCCTGGTTCTGGAGCATCGCCGGCTCTTCGACAAAAATCTGCGGATTGCGGAAGAGGTCGAAGAGTGTTCGGTCGGCCCCGGCCACGGGGGCGAAGAACTCCCAGCCGGGGAAGACGGTGACGCCGCCGGCGGCGACGGCGCGCGTCACCAAGTCAGTGGCAGCATCGTCGCCGGAGGCTTCCATGCGAGAGCGGCTCAGGCGCGCGTGGACCGCGGCGAGCAGCTTCTCGGAGACCGGCGTTTCGGTGAGCGGGAGCAGCAGCGCTTCATCGAGCGGTGTCGAAGAGCGCTGCGACTCGGGCTCGAATTTGCGGATGGATTCGATCTCGTCGCCAAAGAAGTCGATGCGGACAGGGCGGTCCATCTCGGGCGAGTAGACGTCGAGGATGCCACCCCGGCGGGTGAACTGCCCGGGCATCTCGACGATGTCCATCTGGGTGTAGCCGATGGCGCGGAGGTGGTCGAGAAGCATCTCGATGTCCACCTCTTCGCCGCGGCGCAGCTCCTGCGCCAGGCCGGCATAGTACGGCGCGTCGAAGAGGCGCATGCATGCGGCCTCGACCGGCGCGATGACGATGGCGGCACGATGGGTCGCGATCTTCCACAGGACGGAGGCGCGTTGCTCCTGCACATCCGGGTGCGGCGAGATGCCCTCGAAGGGGAGGACATCGTGCGCGGGAAGGCGCAGGATGCGCTTCGGCTCGACGGCGCCGGTGAGCTCGGCGGCGGCGCGGAGGGTGAGCTCAAGCGATTCCGCGGCCTTGTTGTCGGCAACGAGAACGACGACCGGGGCCTGCGCGGCGTGCACGAAGAGCGGAATGCACAGGGCGCGCGCGGTTGCGGTCAGCCCGGAGACACGCCTGCGCCCTCGCGCGAGGCTGAGATGCCGTCGCACACGCTCGAAACTGTCGGTGTGTTCGATGCTCGCGAGGGCGTCGCGAACAAAGGGTAGGACCATGCTGCTCTGATTCTAGTGCCTGTCTGATGAACGTAACGTGACCCACCCCCACCCCCCCTCCCGCTGCGGGAGCCTGGTGCGTAAGTCTCACCGTGCCAGAGGTTTAGAGCCGCTCCCGCGAGCTAAAGTCGTCATTCCACTGAAGTTGCCATTAAAGTCGTCCAAACAAAGGCTTACAAAGAAGAAAGCCACGGATGGATTCCGTGGCTTTCGTTTCTAAGGTTCAGGCCTGATTTAAGGATAGCAATTTGGATGGGTGGATCTGGCAGGTTTTTGATGTGAGTGTCCGGAATCGGGACTAAACCAGCATGCCCGCCAGGATGTGATCCGCCGACACTTTATGTCCAGAAGCGGGAGACCGGTCGAATTGCCTGTCACTTTGGCCAGTTACGGCGAGCGCTCCTGCCTACTATCGTTCACCTCCTTATTGGTTCCGTGCGAACCGCAGGAGGATAACTATGTCGACAGTGACAGAAGCAGTGGCCATCACGACACCACTTACGCCCATTCCAACCTCCGCAGCCGAAGTGCCCGGTCCCGTGCCGGGAACGAGGATGACCGAAGAGTACGTGCACATGGTCGGGCGCGATGCCTACTTCTGGGGCTGGCCCATGGTCAACCTCTACAACCGGCGCCTCACCTACGCGAAGGTGCCCGCGATTGGCATCGCAGGCCCGGTCGTGGCGGCTCCGCTGAACCAACTCGGCATGCTCACGGATTACGTCGTGCCCGAGGAGCGTGTCGTCGCCTGCCCAAATCAGGACGTGGTCTATGGCATCGGCGCCTTGGCGCTGGACAAGTCGCCGGTCGTCATCCAGGTGCCGGAATTCGGTGACCGATTCTGGGTGTACCAAATTGTCGATTTGCGTACCGACAGCTTCGCCGAGCTTGGCAAGATGTATGGCAGCAAGCCAGGGTTCTATCTCTTGGTCGGCCCGAATTGGAACGGCGCGGTGCCCAGCGGCATCAATAAAGTGTTCCGCGCCTCAACCAGCACCGGCATCGTAATCCCGCGCGTGTTCCAAGAAGACACAGCCGAAGACAAGCTGGCCGTGCAGGCTCCGGTCAGTCAGATCATGATGTATCCGCTTGCCGACTTCGACGACAAGATGAAAAGCAAAGATTGGACCAAGCTGCCGGTCTTTCCTTCGGCCTCGCACGGCGACGAGGAAGTCCGTTGGGTGCAACCGGCAACGTTCTTCGATGTGCTACCCGCAGCGATGAGCGACGCCCCACCTCTGCCCGGCGAAGAGGCTCGTTACGCGCAAATCCGGTCCGTGTTGGATGCGGCGGCGAAGGATCCGAAGCTCAGGGATGCGCTGACTCAGGCCGCGGTCGAGACCGATAGCGATCTCGTCACACCGCTCTTACAGTTCCGAAACTATGGCCTTCCGCTGCAAGGCCATTGGACCACTCAGAGAAACGGCGCCCGGTGGGGAACCGACTACTTCATGCGCACCGCCGTTGCCAAGTCGAACATTTTCGTCAACAAGCCGGAGGAGACGACCTATTTCTATCAGGATCTCGACTCGAACGGCGTGCGTCTGAACAGCGCGAATCGCTACACGATGACGTTCGCCAAGGGCGCGGTTCCCCCTGTCAAGGGCTTCTGGTCGCTGACGCTCTACAACCAAAACCACTTCTTCGTGCCGAACGATATCAAACGCTATTCCTTAGGCACCAAGAACAAGAGCCTTCAACACAATGCCGACGGCTCCCTCACCCTCTATGTTCAGGCAACCGCGCCAGCGGAGAATCTGGTAAGCAACTGGCTTCCGGCGCCGAAGGACGGAGATTTCAGCCTCTTCATGCGCTCCTACTGGCCGGACAAGGCCATCCTCGATGGGACGTGGACGCCTCCGAAGATCGAGAAAGTCAACTGATTCGGTTGGGCGATCCGGCAGGTTTGTGCGTGTTTTGTGAGCGGGCGGCCCATTTCCGGAATCGGCGAAGTTTCGACTGCGCCAGTCTTGTTGCATGCACTCGAAGACGGACGGGGCTTTCTAAGCAGCACGCCGCGGAGATTCACCTTGGCTGGCATTTCTCCCAGTAGCAAAGCGTTCCTCACGCAGAGATGATTGCTCCGACAGGGCGCCGATTCGCGAACTTATGCGCCCGAAGGGAAACTTTATGCGAGACACAATGGCCGCGGCAGCCGGGTTTCAAACCGATATCCCACTAGCCATCACCATCCCTGACACGGTTGAGACCCGCCTGGGAACGCTTCACTTCAAGGATGGGTTTCCGGACGACGCGACCGTCCAGAAGCTCTATGACAACCTCGACTTCCAGCGCGGTGTCCAGGCAATGCTGACCGCCATGCCCGCCGCGTCGCTGCACGCAATACGCAAGGCCAGTCGCGGTTTTGGCCCTGACAACCAGACCGTGACCATCTTCGAGACACTGATGGACTCCAGGTCGCTCTATCTCACTGCGAATACCGAGAGCATCTACGCGATGGCGTGGCTTGATCTGAAGAACGGCCCAATCGTCATCGAGTCGCCTCCCAACACGCTCGGTCTCGTGGATGATTTCTGGTTTCACTATGTTACCGATCTCGGCCTCGCCGGCCCCGACCAGGGGAAGGGCGGTAAGTTCCTCTTTCTTCCGCCGGATTACAAGGGGCCCGAGCCCAAAGACTACTTCGTCTTCAAGTCAAAGACCTTCGGCAACTGGTTCGGCACGCGCGGTTTTGAGGTAAATGGCGACCCAAAACCAGCAGTCGACAGTATCAAACGACACCTCCGCATCTACCCGCTGGCGCAAGCTGCTAATCCTCCCGCGACCAACTTCATCAACGTCTCGGGCAAGGCATTTAACACCATCCACTCCACGGACTACACCTTCTACGAAGAAGTTAACCAAATCGTGCAGGAGGAGCCCAACTCGGCGATGGACCCCGAAACTCTCGGCCTGCTCGCCTCCATCGGTATCGAGAAGGGCAAACCCTTTGCACCCGACGACCGCATGAGGAAAATCCTCATCGACGCAGTCGCAGTAGGCAACGCAACCGCCCGGGCTCTCTCCTACAAAACCCGCCTGACCGAATCCTTTTTCTATCCGGACAGCGCCTGGGGTACGCCGTTCATTGGCGGTAGCTATCTCTTTGAGCACGATGGCGTACGGATGCTTGACGCGCGGACGTACATGTTTTTTGTGGCTACCGGCATCACCCCCGCGATGGCAATCCAAAGGGTTGGCGCTGGATCGGCTTATGCCGCCGCGTATTTCGATTCACAAAAGCGGCCGCTCGATGGCAGCAAGACCTACCAGTTGCATCTCCCTCCCAACATCCCCGCCAAGACTTTCTGGTCGCTCGTGCTCTACGACACGCAAACCCGCTCCATGCTTCAGACCGACCAGCAATTTCCCAGTATCGGCAGCCAGAAGAAGGGCGTTGTGATCAATCCCGACTCCTCCGTCGACGTCTACTTCACCCCCAAAGCGCCTCCCGGCAAAGAAAGCAACTGGGTGCAGACCTGGCCCGGCAAGGGCTGGTGGCTGATCCTGCGTCTCTACGGTCCGCTGCAGCCGTTCTTTGATAAGACATGGCGGCCAAGTGAGATCGAAGAAGTGAAGTAAAGGTGACAACGATATGCAGCCACATGAGACCGCTCCAGCTGGAGCGAAGTTGTCAGCCGAACGGGCCCGCGAAGAATACGCCTACGCTCTCGGCGTGCAGGCGTACCTGTGGGGATTTCCGCTGCGGTTTTACGGCGGCATGGTGCCCGAAGCGCTGAAAGCCGGCGGCTCCTACGTAAACGACTTTCGCAAGTTCACTGACCTTAAGACTGCCAGGGACCGGTTCGTCGTCACGCCGAATAACGTCACCATCGATGGCTACAGCTGCTTCGACGTGTCCGACGAGCCTCTCGTCGTCTTCGTCCCAAAGCTGCCCGAGCCGCGCTGGTATATCGTCCAGATCGGCGATTCGTTCGACGAGATCATCCACAACGTCGGCGGCGTCAAGGGCGAACAGCCGGGCGTGTACGTGATCACCGGGCCTGATTTCGCTGGAGATATTCCCGGCGAAATGGTCCAGGTCAAGAGCCGCACGCGGGAGGGCCCGCTCGCTTTGCGCGTCTTCGTCAACGGCGCAGCCGATCTGCCCAAAGCGCGCGAGGCGCAAAGCGGATTTCAGGCGATGCCCCTGTCGGCCTATCTGCACTTCGGACTCGGCTACAAGCGGCCGGCTGAGCGAACCATCGTCTCAGCATATGAGAGCAAGGCGCCGGAAGAGATACGGTACTTCGATCAACTCGGCTACTGGATGAAGGTCCAGCTTCCGGTCTCAGCAGACTTCAACGACACCCTTGTCGCCGGGCTTCGTCAGATCGGCCTGAGCGTGAGCAAGGGCTTTGAATGGCAGGGGCTAGATGAGGCGACTAAGCGCGGTCTCGCCCGCGCCATTAAGTCCGGCGAGCAAATCGTCGACAGCAAATGGGCGGCGGCGGGTGAGACAACCAACGGCTGGAAGTACACCTTCGCCGGTGGTCGCGCGGGCTTTGATCCCGGTCTTCGTGCGGCGCTCGCCAAGTACGAGGTCGGTGCGCAGCTCTCCGATCAGGTAATTTATCCGAACACCAGCGTGGACGATAAGGGCGGACCACTGACGGGCGCCCACAACTATGTGCTGCACTTCGAGGCGGGAAAGTTTCCGCCGGTCATCGTGTTCTGGAACATGGCGATGTACGCCTCCGACATGCTCTTTGTCGAGAACGATTTTGGACGGTACAGCATCGGCAGTACGACCGATGGATTGAGGAAGGCGGCAGATGGTTCGCTAACGATCCTTATCCAGCACGACAAGCCCAGCGACACTTCGAACTGGCTGCCCGCGCCTGTGGGAAATTTCAATTTGACGATGCGGCTTTATGGACCTGGGACTTCCGTTCTGGATGGGTCGTACCGATTGCCGGCGGTCGAGCTTGTCAATGAACTGTGACAATGCGCTTTAGGGGAGACTTTGAAGAGGTGAAGGTGATGAGGCCAGCCTCCTCGAAAGCGACGGGTATTCGTTTTGCTTCAGGGCTGTTTGATTTCGGTAGCGGTCAGTTAGAGGTTTTGGCGGTGTCGCTGAAGTTGTCCGAGATGAAGATGATGGTTGGCCTGTCCAGGGTCACGACCACACTTGACTCCCACCTTGTCTGGCGCATGATCGGCGCGTTGGGCACAGGGCTGGGAGCAGATATGGCGACGCTACTCAACTTGAGTGTTCCGGATCGGTACTGCGCCCACCATGCCTTCAGAATGTGATCATTCCGATACCAGCGGTCCGCTTTACCCTACGCCGTTCCATTCAAGGGGAGGATCGAAGGCTTCACCGGCAGGCCCCACGCCGATCACGATCTTGCGGATCGTGCCGGTGAATTTGTTGTCGTACGCCTTGTAGTCATGCGTCACCGGCGTAAGGTCGTCCATGCCTACGTCCGCTGGCTCGGTGCCGATAAAGAACGGGATGGTGCGATCGATACGGCCCGAAGCCACCTGTTCATCGTTGATGAAAAAGTCGCCCCTCCCGCCCGCGCCGGGCATCTTGCCGCCATCGTAGATGAACTCCCATCGGAGCGTGACTGCGCCGGCCGGGAGCGGCTTGGGGGCGGCCACTTCATAGATCTCACGACCGAACCAGTTGTAAGCAAATTTCGGTTGGCCATTTTTCATGTACAGGCTCCATCCGCCGTTGTGCCCGCCGTGCGCGATAATCACGCCCTCGGCTCCGCCCTTGGGAATGTCCAGTTCGGCAGTGATGGTGTAGGAGCGGTTCTTCATGTTGATGAACACGTTTTCCGTCAGCCCGATCATGCCTTCGTAGAGCATCAATGACGTTCGCCCGCCCATGAGATCGGGACGTCCGGCAATGGCCGCATTGAAGCGCTCGAGGATACGATCATCGAGCGGCAGAACGTTGTATTTCACGGCTTCGGTCATGAAGAGCGCCTTGAGAGCCTCGACCTTTTCGGGATACTTGGCAGCGAGGTCGTTCGTCAGGCTGAAATCTTCCTCCGTGTTGTACAGCTCCCAGGTGTCCTTCTCGAAGGTTGCTCGCGGCGCCTTCTCCCAGAACGCACTGTGCAAGGTGGTCGCATACCAGCCGTCGTGGTAAATGCCGCGATTGCCGCCATATTCGAAATACTGCGTAGTATGACGGGACTTCGCCTTGGCATCATTGAACGTGTAGAGAAGACTGCCGCCCTCCATAGGCTTCTGGACCATGCCGTTCACGACCTTCGGTTCCGGCAGCCCGGCGGCTTCCAGCACCGTCGGAGCCAGATCGATGACGTGCTGAAACTGGCTGCGGATCTCACCCTTCGCTTTGATTCCCTTGGGCCAGTGGATGATCGTGGCGTTGCGCGTCGCGGAGAAGGTTGCCTGCCCTTGTCCGCCTACCATCGGTGTACAGCTCGCCTGGCCCCACGCCATGGCGTAATGCCCGCTGGCTTTCGGCCCACCCAGATCGTCAATGTGATTCAGCAGGTTCTCCATCGTTTCGGGCACGCCGTTAAACGAGGCCAACTGGTTGAATGACCCGATCGGACCACCGAAGGGCGACCCGCCATTGTCGCCAGCGACCCAGGCGATCAGGGTGTTGTCCAATTCGCCGAGGTCCTCGATGGCCTGCACCAGCCGACCAATCTCGTAGTCGGTGTGCTCGGCCATGCCCGCATATACCTCCATCTCTCGCGCCAGGACTCGTTGCTCTTCCGGCTTGAAGGAACTCCAGGGTGTCGCCACTTCGGGCATAGGGGCAAGCGTAGTGTTCGGCGGGACTATGCCAAGCCTGATCTGCCGGGCCAGCGTCTCCTCGCGGAGCTTGTCCCAGCCCTGGTCGAACTTGCCTTTGTATTTGTCGATCCATTCCTTGGGCACATGATGCGGATCGTGAGTGCCCGCCGCCGCGTAGTAGATGAAGAACGGTTTGTCCGGAGTAAGCGACTGCTGCGTGCGGACCCAGGTAATGGCCTTGTCGGTGATGTCGGTACTGACGTGGTAATCCGGATTGCGCGGCGTCGGGATGCGGGTCACGCCATCGTAGAGGGCCGGGTAGTAGAGGTCGGACTCGCCCTGAAGAAATCCGTAGAACTTGTCGAAGCCAGAGTGCGCCGGCCAGCGGTCCATAGGCCCGGAGACACTCAATTCCCACGGCGGCAGCTCGTGGCTTTTGCCGAACATGGCGGTGCCGTAGCCGTTGAGCCGCAGCATTTCGGCCAGCGGCGCGATGGACTGGGGACGCACGCAGTTCATGCCAGGAAACGCCGTGCCCATCTCGGCCACCCCGCCCATATTTGCGCTGTGCGAGTTGCGCCCGGTGAGCAGAGCCGCCCGCGTCGGCGAGCAGACAGGCGCGGTGTGGAAGTTGTTGTAGCGCAAACCGCCTTTGGCGAGGCGGTCGAAGGCCGACATGTTGACCGGGCCGCCGAAGCAGGACGGGTCGGCGAACCCCATGTTGTCGATCAGGATGAAGAAGACGTTGGGGGTGGCCGCTCCCTTGGGTGGTTTCAACTCAAAGCGCGCCGGCGGAGTCGATTTGCGTGCGTCGATTTCGGTGATCGGCGGATTCTGTGGTTCGGGAAGCGGCAGAATTGAGCGGTCCAGGGCCTTGTCGGGTGCGTCACTCACGAATAACTCTCCATTTAGGTGCTGTCTCACTCCGCGTACAGACCGGTGCGTCATCACAGAGTAGGGATCCGATCCAAAGACGTGAACTGCCAGAAGTGACAGGTTGCGGGTTCAGTGCAGATGGACACTAGCAATCAGGCAGCCGGAGATGGGTCGGGATTCCCGCACCTGCCAACACGTTCTCGTTGTCGTTGCGGAACTACTGGCCGGAGGACTCCATCCTTGATGGAACGTGGCTGCCGCCGGATGTCGAGAATGTCAACTGATTCGGTTGGGGGATCTGGCAGGTTTCTGCGCGGTTTTTGGAGTGGTGGCCAATTTCGGGATCGCGGCGGCGGTGCTGATTCGCCTTCTGACATCTTCAGGGCTATTTGATCTCAGTTGCGGTCAGTTCGAGTTCGGTTTTGCCGGTGTCGCTGGTGTTGTCCGAGGTGAAGATGAGGGTCGGCTTGTCCAGGGTCACGACCACACTTGACTCCCACTTTGTCTGGCGCATGATCGGCACATTGGGCACGGGGCTGGGAGCAGATTTGGCGACGCTGCTCAATGCTGCGGAGACCTGCAGGCTGAGCTCGCGATCGTTGATTCGGGGATGGAAGGTATCGATGTCCGTGCCAACATCCTGATACTGGACGTCGGTGGCGCGTCGCGCCCGTCCCGACCACAATTGGGAATTTGTCGCCAGTCCGTATCTTGGCCGGTGCGCTATCGCCGCCTGCTCCGATGATGGCGAAGTAGGAGCGGCTGTTGGTGATTTTGCCGTTCGCATCCAGCTCCAGCAAACGATAGGTGAGCTTGTAGTGAGTGAGGGGCGTATCCGGCGTTTTGTGAGAGGCGCCAGCGTTTCTCCTGCGCGCGGATGGCTGCAGGCGAGAGAACAACAGTGGCGACGATGGCGGCAATGAGTCGTTTTGGTGAAGACATGAATGATCTCCTGTTTTTTCCTGAGCGAATTACTGCCACTGCTGCGTTTGCTGTGTTTCGGAGAGCGCTGCGATGTGAATAGGGGCAATGGAAAGCGGCGCGTTTTCAATCGGTCGCGCGGCGGGAGCCGTCAGGACTTGCCGCGCCTGTGCGGGATGCTCCATTGCAAACTTCAGCACGATGCTTTCCTGGGCGGTGAGCGGCGTTGGGGATGGGAATGAAGCGTCGCGTAAAAGGGCGGGCCGTTCGCCCCGGCGTGAGCGGTGTGCAGCGAGAGCCGGATGTGGATGAGTCGTCTGCCGTGGTACTGAACTCACCGGTGCGGGCGATTCAGGAGTACTGGCGGTGGAAGATGTTGCGGGGGGCTAGGGCGCGGCGCGGGCGCGGCAGGATGATAGAGAAAAGCGATGGCAAGGGCCGCTGCACATGCGGCTGCGGGTGCGAGCAGCCACAGACCTGCTTTGGGCGCGGGCTGGCTTCGGCGGCATTCGCCATGATGCGGACGCGCAGCGATGGGTCCGGCTCTGCGCCGGTGTAGCTCGCGAGCGCTTCGTCTACGAGGGCATCGAGATCGCGATTATCGTCATGGCCAAGAGCGTATCTATCGGGCATAGCGGGTCTCCGGTTCGTTGCCCAGTTTCTGTTTCAGCAGGGCGCGGGCGCGGTGGATGCGAGTGCGCACGGTGCCTTCGGGGATGCCGAGTGCCGTGCCGATCTGCGCCGAGGTCATCTCTTCGAGCGAGGAGAGGACGAGGGGCTGGCGAAGCTCTTCGGGCAGGGCATCGATCAGGCGATGGATGCGATGGACGGCGCTCTGCGAGACGGCTGCTGCTTCGGGTGAATGATCTGTTGCCGTGATGGTATCCATCTCGATGCCGCCCTCCTCTCTCGCCGGACGCCGCTGCCGGTCGCGTGCCATGCGCCAGACGACTCGCGCCAGATAGGCGTGCTCGTCTTTTATCTCCTCTGCGAGGCCTTGGATCTCCTGCCACGCGCGCTTGCGATAGAGGCGCAGAAAGCATTCCTGCACCACATCGTCAGCGTCGCTGCGATTGCGTAACAGAGCCCAGGCGACGCGGAAGGCGAAGCGCATGTTGCGTTCGACAAAGAGCCTGGAAGTCGGCCTGGTCTGCGCATGATTCTGCTTCGGGCACAATCGCGCCTTCCCTCCAGTCGTGTGTGGTGGCCAGGTCCATGCGCCGCAAACTCGATTCACAGGCTAAGACGAAGAAGGAGGGTGGGGTGTTCGGATATTTTTACCAAGGGTCAAGGGGGTGCGGCATTATGGGCCGGAGACGTCGTCCTTGATGGATCGTATCGCCTGCCAGCAGTGAAGCTTGTTTTATGAACCGCGACGATGTCCTTTGTGAGCGAAGCGGGGGTCATGCAGGCGCGAGTGACGCGGTGAATTTCTTCTCCGGACTAGCATTTTTCACAGTGGTGATCTGGTGGGAAGGCCGTGTTGACTAAACGCGACAGCACCGAGGAGGCGTTCATGTCAAAAGATCTGACTCAACGGACCATCGAGCGTCGCGGAATCGAGGCGGTCATCTGGGGCATGCCTGCGGTTAATTTCGACCGCATGTACCAGGCGATGGTGCATGACGCCAAGGCCGGTGAGGGCAGCAACAAGATCGTTTATTGGTCGCGCCCCTTGTCGTGGAAGAACCAGACGCTTACCCCCAACCCTGACACCATCTACTTGATGCCCTTCTTCAACACGAAGGAGGCCGGCCCGATGGTTCTCGAAATCCCGCCTGCTGATACAGGTTCGATCACCGGCTCCGTGGACGACTGCTGGCAGACGGCCATCGAGGACGTAGGTCCGGCCGGAGTCGACAAGGGCAAAGGCGGCAAGTACCTCATCCTTCCTCCCGGCTACAAAGGCCAGGTTCCTCCCGATTTCATCCCCATGCAGTCCGAGACCTACCAGGGGTATGCGCTCCTACGTTCCAACCTCAAGAGCGGCAGTGAGAGCGATGTCGCCAGCGCAGTCGCGTACGGCAGGCGGATCAGGTTTTACCCGCTCTCGCAGGCCGCTCATCCTCCGGAGACGCAATTCATCGACGCCATCGACGTCGTCTTCGACGCCACCATCCCCTACGATCTGCGCTTCTTCGAATCTCTCGATCGCCTGGTGCAAATCGAACCGTGGCTCACTCGCGACAAGGTCATGATCGATCAGCTTAAGTCCATCGGCATCGAGAAAGGCAAGCCCTTCAACACCGACGCCGCTATGCAGGAGCTCCTCAAAGGGGCGGTTCTCGAAGCCCATGCATGGTTCGAGTCTGTTTACCAAAATGTCTTCGTGCATTCTTTCAATGAAGGCACCCACTGGGCCTTTCCTGCATCGCCGGAATTCGCTAAGGCAATACAGTCAGATTACGCAGACCCGGACATCTATCCCGTCGATACCCGAGGTCTCACCTACTCCTTCGCCTTCTTCAGCGCAAAGCATATCGGGGCCGGTCAGTACTATTTGATGGCGATTCATGACAAGGCTGGCAAGCCCTTCGACGGAGCCGCAACCTATCGCCTCAACGTGCCGGCCAACCCGCCAGTCACTCTGTACTGGTCCGCCACGGCCTACGACCGCGAGACCCACGCTCTCATTCGCAACATGCAAAGGGCCAGCCGCGCATCGACCACTCCGGGAGTTCAGAAGAGCGCGGATGGTTCCGTGGACGTCTACTTCGGGCCGAAGCGACTGGCGGGTAAGGAGTCCAATTGGATTCCCACCGATCCCAATGGAAAGTTCGAAGTGCTCTTCCGTTTCTACGGCCCGCAGAAGGCGCTCTTCGAGAAGACGTGGAAGCTGCCGGATATCGAACTTGTCGCCCAATGAAACATCGACCACATAACCCAATGGCCCTGTAGGGAGACGCACATGGAACGCGTCGATACCAAGATCGGCAAGATTGAACTGGAGAATGGATATCCCACCAGCGAGAGCGTTGCGAAGCTTTACGATGAGCTGGATTTCCAGCGCGCTGTGCAGGCCTACATCTGGGCGATACCAATCGTGGCACTCGATTCACTTCGCATTGCTAACAAACGCGACTGGGGCGTCGACTACAACGGGGTCGGGATCGTTGACCAGTTCACATCCCCGGCCGTTCTTGCACTGACGGGAAATTCCACCACCATCTACGCTCTATCCTGTGTCGATCTTGAGCGAGATGGCCCGGTCGTCATCGATTCGCCACCGGGCGCTTACGGTGTCGTCGACGATTACTGGCAGCGACCAGTCACAGAAGTCGGCGCCTTCGGACCAGACAAGGGCAAAGGCGGAAAATTCCTGCTGGTGCCGCCCGGTTACAAGGGCGATCTGCCGAAGGATTACTTCGTCGCTCAATCGCTTACCAACCGGGTCGTGTATCTGGCCAGGGGATTCGTAAAGGACGGTGATGTGAAGAGTGCTGTCAATACGCTTGCCAGAATCAGCATCTACCCGCTCTGCGAGGCCGGGAATCCGCCGAAGACACATATTTTTATGGCGGGCAACAAGGGTATGGATTCCATCGCGCCGCGCGGCTTTGCATACTGGCAACGGCTCGCCGAGATCATCAACCATGAGCCGGTCGAAGAGCGTGATCGCTTCTTTCACGCGATGATGAAGCCTCTTGGAGTCGAGAAGGGAAGGCCGTTCAATCCAGATGCGCGGCAGAAAAAAATTTTGACCGATGCAGCGGAAGTGGGTTTCCTGATGGCGCAGACCATCAGCATGGCTCCACGGTTTGATAACGCTTCAAGTTATCCAGACACGCATTGGGAGTGGGTGATCACCCTTAATCCCAACCAGGAGACCGAATATTATTCGCAACTCGATGAGCGCACCGACTATACCTTCGAGGCGATCACGATGGCCGAAGGCATGGTGAAGGCACTTGTGGGTGCGGGCTCGCAATATATGAGTGCAGCCAAGGACAGCACCGGGGCGTGGCTCGATGGAGGCAAGGCGTACAAACTCCATGTGCCTGCAAACGTGCCCGTGAAGGAGTTCTGGTCGGTCACGGTTTACGACAACATGACGCGATCGATGATCCAGACCGACACGAACAAGGCCGCGGTGTCATCCTATGACAAGCTAAAAACCAATCCTGACGGTTCCATCGATCTTTACTTCGGACCACAAGCGCCCCATGGCGACGAAACCAACTGGGTCAAGACGACGCCGGGCAAGGGATGGTTCACTTACTTCCGCTGGTATAGCCCGACTCAGGCTTTCTTCGATAAATCGTGGACGTTGCCGGACATTGAGTCAGTTACGCAATGAGATGTTGTTCAGAGTCTTGATAGGGCGACGCGGAAGGCGAAGCGCATGTTGCGTTCGACAAAGGCCCTGGAAGACTTCGGCCGGGATGACGAGAGCTAAGGGCCGGCGGGTTCTTGCCGGTAGAAGCTGAGGGCGGCATCGCTTTGTTCGAGGAGGCGATATCGCTTGAGTGATTTGTATGTATCCGCCAGGGTGACAGTTCCGCGGCGGGCATGTTCGGCGATGACGATGGCATCGGGCGAGAGCAGCGCGGCGGAGGATGCTGCGAGCAGGTTGAGGGACTGGGTGTAGGCGGCGGCGTCCTCCCAGGGCGGGTCGAGATAGACGAGGGTGAAGAGTGACTCGCGGCGGGCATCCTCAGCCAGTGCTGCGTTGCGTGCGGCGAGGTTGCGGAGCGCTGCCGGAACGCTGCGCTGATCGAGTTGAAAGGCGCTTTGAATTTTGAGTGCGATGAGGTTGGCGCGGAGAGCGGCGATGGCGGCTGTAGAGTTTTCGACGAAGGTGACGTGCGCGGCGCCGCGGCTGAGGGCCTCAATGCCGACGGCGCCGGTGCCGGCGTAGAGGTCGGCGAAGTGGGCTCCTTCGATGTGCGGTGCGAGGACATTGAAGAGTGTTTCGCGCAGGCGGTCGCTGGTGGGACGCGTGGCCGTGCCGCGGGGCGCGGTGAGTGGGCGGCTGCGATAGGTGCCGGCGATGACACGCATGGAGACAGAAGAACACGGATTGGCCGTCAGAACACGGACTAGCCGGGCGACCGCGCCTTTGGCGCGCTTACCGGGTTCGCTCTCTTTGGTCGCTCACGTTTGAACCACTTCTTGTTTATAGGTGTCGAGCGACCTACAGATACGCAAAAGGCGGCGCTGACGCAACGGGAGACCGCGTGCGAAGCAGCTTTCACGAAGGGTGCAAGGCCGCTCGAATACAATTGAGCGATGGCAGCGTGAACCGCGAACTGCCGCCAGCGCTATGCGATGCACCTGTTTGTGTGCGGAACCGCAGGGCCCGGAAACGGCGCGGCAATTCATTCGAGACAAAGCGAGCAAGAGACGACGATGCGTGGCTGGTCATTTCCGCTGGGGCGGTGGTGGGGGATGGATATTCGTATCCACACCTTCTTCCTGCTGCTGCTGGGCGTGTGCATGGGCTACGCCAGCATGCTTGGGATGCCGCAGTGGCACGGCTTCATGCTCTGGACGCTGCTGTTCTGCGCGGTGGCGGCGAGGGAGGCCGGGCGGGCGATGGCGGCGGCATACCACGGGCTGCAGATTCGCAGCGTTCTGCTGCTGCCGATCGGCGGGCTGATGTCATTTGCGAATGCCGACAGCGTGGAGCGGTCGAACGAGCTCTCGATGCAGATCAAGATGGCGGCGGTGGGGCCGCTGGTGAGCCTGTCGATGGCGGTGCTGTGCGTGCTGACGATTCTGGGCGCCGCGCCGGCGTTCAGCCTGCTGGCCCGGCCGCTGATCACTCCTGCGCATATGATCCGTTCGTTCGTATGGCTGAATGCGTTTCTGGGGGTGCTGCATCTGCTTCCGGCGTATCCGCTGGATGCTGGGCGGGTGCTGCGCAGCCAGTTCTCGCGCGTGCAGGGGCGGGTGCAGGCGGCTCGGGCCGCGGCCGGCCTGGGGTTGATGATCGGCGTGATCGCGATCCTGCTGGGGATACTGTTGCCGAACCTGTGGTTGGCGACGGCGGGATTTTTCATCTTCATCGGAGCGCAGCTCGAGGATCAGGGCGCGGTGTTTCAGAGCGTGGTGGATACGGTGCACATGCGGGACATCATGCTGACGGATTTCTCGCTGCTGTCGCCTTCGGACACGCTCGAGGATGCGCTGGCGAAGGCGATCCACTCGTTGCAGGATGACTTCCCGGTAGTGCGCGGACGCAATGTGGTGGGCGTGGTGAGCCGGCAGGTGATTGCGGATGCGCTGCGCGCCGAGGGAAATGGCTACGTGCAGGGCATTATGCAGCGGAGCTTCCACGTAGCGAAGCCGGAAGACTCGCTGGGGACGACGATCAGCCGCTTCAGCGGGCGGGGGATGTCGCTGGTGCCGGTGACGGATGGCGAGCGCGTGGTGGGCATCGTGACCTTGCAGAACCTGATGCACTCGATGACGCAGTTCGCGGAGAAGCGCAAGCGGCACGCGCAGGCGGAGTAGCGGTGTCAGAACAACGACTGACGCCGGGGCTGTACCTGGTCGGAACACCCATCGGAAATCTTGAGGACATCACGCTGCGCGCACTGCGGGTGCTGCGCGGCGTGGACCGCGTGCTGTGCGAGGACACGCGCGAGACGGCGCATCTGCTGGCGCACTACGAGATCCATGCGCCGATGCAGAGCTGCGATGAGCACAAGGAGCACGCGTGCGCGGAGGATGCGGTGGCGCGCATTCGCGCAGGCGAACGGCTGGCGTTGGTGACGGATGCGGGGCTGCCGGGGATCTCCGATCCGGGGGCGCGGGTGGCGGCGGCGGTGGCGGCTGCGGGATTGACAGTCGTGCCGGTGCCGGGGGCGAATGCCGCGCTGACGGCCCTGGTGGGGTCAGGTTTGATGGCGGAGCGGTTCCTGTTCTGCGGATTTCTGCCGTCGAAGGCTGGCGCGCGGCGGACGGAGCTGGAGCGGCTGCAGGCGATGGTGGTGGCGGGCGCGGAGCCGCTGGTGCTGGTCTTTTACGAGGCGCCGCACCGGATTCTGGAGATGCTGGAGGATGTGGCGGGGGTTTGGGGTGCAGAGTGCCGGGTGGTGCTGGCGCGTGAGCTAACCAAGCTGCATGAGGAGTTTGTGCGCGGCGGTGTGGCGAAGGTGCGGGCACAACTGGCGGAGCGGGAACGAGTGCGGGGAGAGATGGTGGTGCTGGTGGAGGCTCGCGCATCAGTTGCCGCGAGAGAGGCTGAGGAGTCTATTCCAGCGCTGGTGACGCGGCTGATGAAGGCTGAGGGCTTGAGCGAGAAGGATGCGTTGAAGCGCGCCGCGCGGGAGCGCGGGATGGGGAAGAGCGAAGTGTACCGGGAGTGGCGGCGGAGCGGGCGGCGCGTGACAAGGCACGCCGAGGGTGTGTTGTCACCGAACGGTCTCTAACTGCGCGGCTCGTCGCTACGGCCGTGCATCCGATTCGCGGCGCCCATGGATTAGATCGGACTCTCGGCCAGCCTTTTTAGCTGATTAGTGGTCGTTGGCGGCGGGTGGTTCGGGCTCGCGGCCTTTGAGGCGGTCGTACAGGTAGCTGTTGCTGACGGTGCCGAGGGATTCGTTGTAGAGGCTGGGCTCGCCGATGACTTCGCGGAGCTCTTCGCCAAAGCGGTGGATGGACTTGAGGGCGTCGGCCGTGGCGGCGACGCGGGCGGTGGTGGTCTCGAAGAGCTTCTGGTTGCCGTGGTCGACGAGACGGGAGATTTTGCCGCGCAGGACCCAGCCGGGGGGCGTGATCCAGACGACGGGGTGCTGCTCGCCGTCGGCCGCGGTCTTGGGCGTGTATTTCAGATTCGGGGCGAGGATGGCGGCGGCGCCGTATTTGCCCACGGCCATCTCGTGTGCGACTCCGGGGAGCTCGCGGACATCAAATTGCTGATCGCGAAGGATCTGAAGCACTTGTTCGAAGCTGCGGACGACGATTTTGGTGCGCATGGCGGGCTGCGGTCCTCTGGTAGGTACCGGACGGGCGCTGCGCTTACACTATGAAAGGGAGAAGGCGCTGCCGGTCCGGACCGGGTGTTTTCAGTGTCGCATATCGGATATGCCGTTTTCACAACAACGATGTCGCTGTCGTAAGTACTGCTGACGCAGCTTGCTCCGCTTCAGAAGCGGATGACGTCACGGCATTTGTGAAAACGGATAGAGGATTCGACGATGGCTACATCGACTGAGACACGACAGATTCTGGGCACGACATTGGCGGACCGCATCGGCAACACGCCGCTGGTGCGACTGGACCGGCTGACCGTAGAGCTGCCGGGCGTGAGCTTGCTGGGCAAGGCGGAGTGGGCGAATCCCGGCGGATCGGTGAAGGACCGCGCGGCTTCAGGGATTGTAGGCGCGGCGCTTGAGCGTGGCCTGCTGGGCGGTGGCAAGCATCTGCTGGATGCAACGAGCGGTAACACTGGCATTGCGTACGCGATGCTGGGCGCGGCGTGGGGATTTCCGGTGACGCTGTGCGTGCCGTCGAATGTGTCGTCCGAACGGAAGCGCATCCTGGCCGCGTATGGCGCGAATGTGGTGTGGACCGACCCGAACGATGGTTCGGATGGAGCGATCCGCAAGGCGCGTGAGCTGGCAAAGGACACCGCAAGGTACTACTACGCCGACCAGTACGGAAACGATGAGAACTGGAAGGCGCACTATCGCGGAACGGCGAATAACCCGGGTACGGCGAACGAGATATGGAAGCAGACCGACGGGCAGGTGACGCACTTTGTGGCGGGCCTGGGGACGAGCGGGACCTTTGTGGGCACGACGCGGCGGCTGAAGGAGCTGAACCCGCGCATCCAGTGCGTGAGCATGCAGCCGGATTCGCCCTTCAACGGCTTTGAGGGCCTGAAGCATATGGCGACCGCCATTGTGCCGCCGATTTACGACCCGAGCCTAGCTGACCGCGATATCGGGATGGAGACCGAAGAGGCGTACGCGATGGCGAAGCGGCTGGGACGCGTGGAAGGGCTGCTGGTGGGCGTCTCGGCAGCGGGCGCCACGGCGGCAGGGCTGCGCATTGCCGCGGAAGAGCATGCACACGGCCGGGAAGCGGTGATTGTGGTGATCCTGTGCGACGGGGCGGATAAGTACCTGAGCGAAAGGTTCTGGGAGGAATGAGCGAGCCAGTCAAGACCGGGAGCCTGACACAGGCAACTTTGAAGATGTCCGGCGAGCTGTACGAGACGATTCGCCAACACGGCGAGCGCACGTATCCACACGAGTGCTGCGGCGTACTGCTCGGCACCAGCGGCGAGGACGGCAACGCGGTGGAAGCGGCGGTGGAAGCAGGGAATACGCGCACGGATTCGGCGCACAACCGCTACAACATTGCGCCGCAGGAGCTGATTCGCATCCAGCGGCAGGGACGCGAGCGCGGGCTGGACATCGTGGGGTTCTATCACTCGCACCCAGACCATCCGGCGCAATGGTCGAAGACAGACTTCGAAGAGGCGCATTGGATCGGCTGCTCGTATGTGATTACGAGTGTGAATCATGGCACAGCCAAGGTAACAAATGCGTTTTTGCTGACGGGCACGAGCGAAGAGGACAAACGCTTTGAAGACCAGCGCGTGGTGGTTGCGAGCGAGACGCGATGTTGACGCCTTCGACCGCCGTGCAGGCGCGGCGCCTGCATCCATAACAAAGCTACCAACACGAGGATGACAGAACGATGAAGATTTATATTCCTACTCCGTTGCGGGCGTACACGGGCAAGCAGGACGCGGTTGAGGTGAGCGGTGCAACGATTCACGAGGCGCTGGGCGGGCTGACGTCCCGCTATCCCGACCTGCGCAAGCACTTGTTTACCGATGAGGGGAAGCTGCGCTCGTTTGTGAATGTCTATCTGAACGATGAGGACATCCGCTATCTGGATGCGAAGGAGCAGACGGCGGTGACCGAGAAGGATTCGCTATCGATCATTCCTTCGATAGCGGGTGGGCTGCGCGCGCGGACGCTACGGAACAGCAGATCGCCTCCACTGCGCCGATCACGCACAGCGTGACGGCTCCGGTCGGGATGACAGAGATCTGTAAGGCATTGACGGATGGCGTTGCGCTGTCCAGAGGAGATGGTCATGGCAACAGTGGCAGAAGCGACAGCGGCAGTGACGTTGCCGGCATTGACGCATGAAGAGATTGCGCGGTATTCGCGGCACCTGATCCTGCCGGAAGTGGGGATGGAGGGCCAGCAGCGGCTAAAGGCGGCGAAGGTGCTATGCGTGGGCACGGGCGGACTGGGCGCGCCATTGCTGTTGTACCTGGCGGCGGCGGGCGTGGGCACGCTGGGGCTGGTGGACTTCGACACCGTGGATGCGAGCAACCTGCATCGCCAGGTGATTCACTCGACGCCGGACGTCGGGCGGCCGAAGCTGGACTCTGCCGCGGAGAAGCTGCACGCGCTGAATCCCGGAGTCAAGATAGTGAAGCACAACACGATGCTGACCTCGGCGAATGCGATGGAGATCCTGAAGGACTACGACATCGTGGCCGATGGCACAGATAATTTTCAGACGCGCTACCTGGTGAACGATGCGAGCGTGCTGAGCGGCAAGCCGAACGTGTATGCGTCGATCTTCCGCTTCGAGGGACAGGCGAGCGTCTTTGGCGCGCCGGCGGGGCCGTGCTATCGCTGCCTGTATCCGGAGCCGCCACCGCCGGGGCTGGTGCCCTCGTGCGCGGAAGGCGGAGTGCTGGGCATTCTGCCCGGATTGCTGGGCGTGATTCAGGCGACCGAGGTGATCAAGCTCATTCTGGGTCAGGGTGAGCCGCTGATCGGCCGGCTGCTGCTGGTGGATGCGCTGGACATGCGCTTCCGCGAGCTGAAGCTGAGGAAGAATCCGGAGTGCCCGGTGTGCGGGACGCATCCGACGGTGACGGAGTTGATTGACTACGAACAGTTCTGCGGCATCACGCCGCCGGCAAAGGAGACGACGCAGGTGGCGAATGTACAGAATGGGGTTCCGCAGATTGGGCCCGAGGAACTGAAGCGCCGGCAGACGGCAGGCGAGGATGTGTTTGTGCTGGATGTGCGCGAGCCGCATGAATACCAGATTGCAAACATCGGCGGTCATCTGATTCCGCTGAACGATCTGCCGAAGCGTCTGAGCGAGTTGGATCGCACGAAGAACATTGTGGTGCATTGCAAGTCAGGCGGGCGGAGCCAGAAGGCGTCGGAGTTTCTGCAGCAGCAGGGCTTCCAGCACGTGGAGAACCTGGCGGGTGGGATCACGGCGTGGTCGGACAAGGTGGATCCGAAGTTGCCTAAGTACTGAACCAGCAGAGAGAAGTTCATGCAAAAGCGGGAGGATGATTCCTCCCGCTTTTGCTTTTTAGGGTGCGAGGACGGCGAACTGGAGCTGGCGCAGACGATCTGGGTCGCCGATGACTTCAATGGCGGCGATCTTTTCGTCGGCGAGGGTGAAGCGGAGTACGCGGAAGAGGCGTCCTTGCGGAGCGATGACCAGGCCGAGTGTGCCATCGATGAGGGCCGGGTGCGCCGCGCTGGCGCCGCGTGCAGCGGTGATCGCCCCCTGCGCCCAGTTCTCGGCCCCGCGGATCTCTCGCATGGCCTCGACGGGTTGAGCGACAGCGTCGGCGGTGATGACGACATTGGGATCGAGCACGGCGACGAGCGCGTGGAAGTCGCGGGCGCGCAGAGCGGCGAGAAAAGCATCGACAACCTTGCGCTGTGAGGCGAGGTTGGCGGCAGCAGCAGTGTCCGCGCCCTGCACGCGGCGGCGTGCACGGCTGGCGAGCTGACGGGCCGCGGAGGGAGAACGGCCGACGATGGTGGCGATCTCTTCGAAGGGCACGGCGAAGAGATCGTGGAGGACAAAGGCGATGCGTTCGGCGGGATCGAGCGTGTTGAGGACGACGAGCAGCGCGAGGCCAACGGATTCAGCGAGCAGTGTCTCCTGTTCGGGATCGAGTGCGCGCGATTTTGCTGCGGGTGGGGGTGGCGCGTCCACGTGCTCTTCGAGAGAATCTTCGCGTCGCGCGTTGCGGGAGCGCAGCATGTCCAGGCAGACGCGCGCGACGACGGTGGTGAGCCATCCGCCAAGATTATCGATGCCGCCTGGGTCAAACCGGCTGAGTTTCAGCCACGCTTCCTGCACGGCATCATCGGCTTCGCTGAGTGAGCCGAGCATGCGGTAGGCGACGGCGCGCAGATGGCTGCGATTTTTCTCGAATTGCTCGGCCAGAAAATCCGGTTCATTCATGCTGTCACATTTTCTCCCATAGCTTCGTCATCGTAGTGACGGACGAAATCGATCCGATGTGACGAAATCCAAACCTAGGAGAAGCGATATGCAAGCGAGAATGACAAATCCGATCATGCTGGTGCCGGATGCGATGCAGTTGGCCATGGCGCTGGGCAATGCGTCCAAGAAAGGAGATGTGCCGGCGAAGACACTCGATCTGGTCCACCTGCGCGTCAGCCAGATCAACGGCTGCAGCCTGTGCGTGGATATGCACGCGCACACCCGGCAGCACGGCGAAACCAATGAGCGGCTGTTGACAGTCGCGGCATGGCGAGACGCGCCTTACTTCACCGATGCTGAACGTGCAGCCCTGGCGTTGGCCGAGGCGGCAACGCGGCTGAGCGACCGCTCCGATCCGGTGCCGGACGAGATATGGAACGAGGCTGCGAAGCACTACGATGAGCCGCAGCTCGCGACGCTGGTGCTGAGCATCGCGATGACCAACTTCTGGAACCGGCTGAACATCACGACCCGGCAGGTCGCCGGCGAATGGATGAAGTCGGACGAGGGCAAGGCGTGGCTGAAGGAGCACGCACCGGTGGCAAGTTGAGGGTCAGGCCGGTCGCTTCGCGCCGATAGTGAACGGAGAGTACAGCAGATCCCTCCGCTTCGGTTCGGTGGGAATGACCCAGTCATCGTGGAAATAGGTCGCGCTGGAAGCTCAGCGCGACCAGTACATCTGCGGGTTTATCTGGCAGATGCAGGCATTGCCTCCAGTTCAGCTTCGGTTGCACTTTGCGACGATTCGCTGAGCTGCGGGGCGTGGAGGATGGCGAGCAGCTGCTGGTTGAGGCGCGAGCGCATCTCGAAACGGTCCTGCACGCGGGTGATGTAGCGAATGACGACTTCGAGGCCACCGGCGGGGCGGAGCTCCACCGTGGGTTGTGCGGAGATGGTGCTGAGGCTTCCGTGCAACTGGCTGAGGCGGCGCCACTCGCGAGTGGCGAGGTCGCTGTCTTCGTGCGTGATCTCTTCGACCGCCGCGCGGATTGCGTCACGCAGCCCATAGGGATCCTTGCCGGAGGGCAGCGTGATGTGCAGCTCCTCCCACAGCCACTGGCCGGCGGTGGAGAAGTTGAAGTAGTGGTCCTCAATGGCATAGCTGTTCATGAATGCGACGCGCCGTCCGGTGGGCCGGCCGCTCTCTGTCCAGTTGCCAGTTTCAAGCAGCGTGGTGCGAAGGAGACCGACTTCGACGACTTCGCCGCCGACGCCGTTGATCTCCACCCAGTCGCCGACGCGCACGCCGTTCCTGCCCATCAGGATGAACCAGCCAAAGAAGGCGACGATGAAGTCCTTGAGGACGACGGTGAGGCCGGCGCCGGCGAGGCCGATGACAGTGGGGGTCTGGCGCGGCGTGCCGAAGATGAGGATGAGGATGAGCAGCGCGCCGACCAGTTGAATGCTGAAGGAGAGGACGAATTGCAGCGTCTGCTGGCGGCGGCGATCGAGCAGGGCGCGGCTGGTGAGGAGCCGGTGGAGCAGGCGTCCGATCAGGATGGTGACAGCAATGATGAGGACGATGAAGGCGAAGACGCGCAGGATGCGGCGGGTGATGGTGCGCTCCTGCGCGCGAACCAGGGCGTCCCACTTGCTGTAGGTATCGGCGACACCCTGGAGCTCGTGGATGCGGCGCTCGTATTGCGTGATGGACTCGCGATTGGTGGCGAGGGCGCGGAGACGAGCGGTGGTGGCGGAGGCATCGCCCGCGGCTGCGCTTGCGGCCGTTGCGTTTGCCTGTTCCGTGTCGGTTGAGAGCGAATTGCGCTGCTGAAGGAGTTGCGCGGCGAGCGATTGTGCCGCATTGCCTGCCGCCACGAGCTGCTGGTGGCGGCTGCGCAGCGAGCCGAGGGCGCTGAGTTTGCCGACGAGCGAGGTGAGGGCGTCGGGCGCTTCCAGCGCGGCGGTCTGGGAGACGACAGCGCCGGTCTCCTCCTTGTGCACTGCTTCGTGTTCGTCGAGCGCCTGCTGGATGAGGGCGTGCCGGTCGCCGCCGAGGCGTATGAGGGTCTGGTGCAGCTCGTCGGCCTCATCGGTATCGAGCGCGAGCTGGGACTGTGCGAGCTGGAGCTGGGGATCGTCGTCTGCGACGCCGGGGCCGTGCTGGCGGGCCGTTACGCCGGCCTGTTCGGCCTTGATGCGGTCGTTGAGGGCATTGAGCCGCTGCGAGATCTTGAGCGCCTGGCCGGTGAGCGGGGGAGCGTGCTGGGTGGCGCCGCGCAGCGCGCTCGAGAACGCCTGGTCGACTTCGCTGTCGGCCAGACGCAGCGCGTCCTGTGCATATTGGCGCTCCTGCGGCACGGCCGCCAGGGGGGCCAGCTGGCGGGCCACGCGGAGCGGCGACTGGTCCACAAGCCCGCTGGAGGACGGGAGGGCAGCCGGAGCATTGAACTCGAGCGACGGATCACCGCCGGAATCAAGGTGTTGCGCGATGAGCAGCGCTATGAAGACCAACGCCAGGACGCCGAGCAGGCCGAAACGACGGAAGTAGCGGAGTTTAGAGAGACGGAGCTGGGGGAGTGGGCTCATATGTCATCCAAAGGGGGCGGCGGCCCAGCGAGCGGGCATCCGTCCGGAAATCGGGTTCTTTCACTGGGTGGAGGGCGAGTATTTTCAATTGTATAAAGAGACCGCCCACGGGCGCATTGACTCTTATGGGTAGGTGGGTACAATCTCCTGCATACCGGCCCACTTGGCAGCAGCGGTCGCGCCGGCAGACCATCCAACTCCCCAAATTGATCATGCAACGACTCTGCAAGCATCCCAAGGTGCGCGTGGTAGCGCGCGAAGACGAAGTGGAATACGTCGAGTGCGAGGAGTGCGGCGAGGTCTTTGACGCCGACGAGTATCAGGAGATGACGCTGGACGTCGGTGGCGACGAGACGCTTGCCGAGGACGATGCCTGAGGGCACGCGCTCAGGCGACGTTCCGCGATTCCTCTGAGGCGAGCCGCCGGGTCTCCCGCCAGGTGTAGTGAAACCACGAGATCAGGGTGAGCCCGAAGGTGGCGACGAGCGAGAGCCTGCGCACCAGCAGCAGAGCGAGCGGCGCGTAAAAGGCCGTCCAAAGCGTACTGGCGACGGCGATGATCTGCGCGACGGTGTTGGCCTTGCCCCACAGGCTGGGGCGGAAGTCGCGGATGCCGGCGGTGGCGAAGAGCAGCGCGCCGACGACCACGATGCCGACATCGCGGCTGAAGACCAGGATGGTGACGCGACGCGAGATAAGCCCCTGATGCATGAGCACGAGGAAGAGCGTGCTGAGGAGAAGCTTGTCCGCGATGGGATCGAGGTATTCGCCCAACCGGGTGCGCTGCTGCAAGATGCGCGCGAGCAAGCCATCCAGGCCATCGCTGATGCCGGCCAGGATGAAGAGCGCAAATGCCGTCCGGTAGCGGCTGTCGAGGACCGCGATGACCAGGAAGGGTATGATGCAGAGCCGCAGGAACGTCAACTGGTTCGGCGCGGCGCGAAGGTCTTTCAGCACTGGCTGGGAGTCACATCAATCAAATGAGGACGAAGTGCGAGGGAGTTCGTCCTTCTGAAGACCTATCGTACAGCAGAGGCGGAGGGCCTTCCAGCGCGGGCCGGAGGTGGCCAGGCGACGATCTGAACTTGATATACTGAACGGGTTGTTCCGCTGTTGTTAGCAGAGCGCAGGCGCGTAGCTCAGTTGGTTAGAGCGCTACCTTGACACGGTAGAGGTCAGGAGTTCGAGTCTCCTCGTGCCTACCATTCCTTCAATAACTTCGCTGCTCTGCTCTCCCTCCAAAAGGCTCCATTAAGCGTCACGAGACCGGGAACAAGGTCCATAGTTACTTGTGGCCCGGGTTCTCGCTGACACCGATGTTGCTCGAGCACGGGCTTGCGGATGAGGTTCTGCTGCTCTTCTATCCAGTCCTGCTGGGCAAAGGGAAACGGTTCTTTCGACGGGAGTGCACCGCGTGAACTCGCGCTCACGAGCACGAAAGCTGCTTTCTTTGGTGTCATCATCAGCACCTACGCACCGGCCGGAACTTTGCGAACCGGGTCTTTCCAAGGCACGGCAGCGTGAGCCAGTACCGGAGTCCGGAGAGGGGAGCGAAGTCGCCTTGGTCCATCCTGTAAAGTCGGCTAGTGTTGCCTGCCTGTCGAGGCACGATCCTCGATTGACGCCAACAGGGCTTAGCGCAAATCTATCAGCGTGAATGCGAAGAGGCATCCGAAACGGTCGGCCACAGGTTCCTCAAGACCCTGTCCTACCCCCGGAGAGGTACAAATGAGACGCTCGCTGTTCTCCGTGCTGCTGGTGTCGCTGACCTCGTTGTCGCTCTTACTCTGCGCGGCCTCTGGCCTCCATGCCCAGACCTTCAACCTGCAAACCGGATTCGAGCCCGTCGCCTCCCTCGACGGCCTCTGGCGTTTTCACACCGGAGACAATCCCGCATGGGCCGACCCGAATTTCGACGATTCGCAATGGCCTCTGCTCCGCTCCGATGAGGCTTGGGGCCAACAGGGCTATAAGAACTATGGCGGATTCGCATGGTATCGCTTCACCGTCGCGGTGCCTGAAGGTAGTAGGAACTGGTCCATCTACTTAGGACCGATGGAAACGGGCTATCAGCTCTTCGTCGACGGACGTCTCGCCGGTTCATTCGGCCCAATCCTCAGTTCTCGGAACTACGCCGCTTCAAGCCGTGTCTTCGCCATATCCCCCTCCGCCGCCTCGGGCCCGCGTACGTTTCATATTGCCATCCGCGCCTGGCATTCTCCCGTCTGGGCGGATTATGCGTTCGGGAGGGTTTTTCGGTAGCAGCTATTTCGGAGACTCCCGCCTCATCGCGCAACGTGCGGCGACGGCCAGATCGCTGCAGTGGAACGGGCTCGTCGATGAATACACCTATGGCGTGCTCAGCACGCTCGTCGGCCTCGTCGTGCTCGTCTTGTTTTTCATCCGCCGCGAAGAACGTGAATATCTATGGTTCGCGCTGCTTCTGCTGGCGAACGCGATAGACATTGGATTAAGCATCAGCCGGCCACTTGCTCTGATCTCTTTGCCGGTCTTTGATTTCATCGATGGCGCAGTGCAATCGGCTGCTCTCTTTGCCGCCCTGGCTTTTTTCTCTGTCGTGCTGCGCGCGCCGCGGTCCAGAACCTGGTGGTTCGTCGCCGCCCTGTTGTTCGTCAATCCGCCAGCAGTTCTTCTTTACGTCTTCAATATCAGCTCCGTGGGAATCGCCGGCCTGCTTGGCACGCTGGCTGTGCTCCCTGCCACCGTCTGGATTCTCGTAACCCTGCTTAAGCGTGCGCTCGAACGCGATCGCGACGCGCTCATCCTGCTGGTTCCTACCCTTCTCTGGCAAGGATTTCCCTTCATCAACAGCATCCTGCTCATCACGTGGCAACTGGGCTGGCAGCGTTGGACGGCATACTGGACTTTCCCATTGATAACCAAACCGTTCGTGCTGATGCCTGGTCCGGCCGTCGGTACAATCTTCACCTTTGCCCTTCTTCTCTTTCTGATTCGGCGCTTCTCGCTCGCTCGGCAGGAAGGGGCGCGCCTTTCAAGTGAATTCGAGTCCGCCCGCAACATTCAATCGCTGCTCTTCCCAGCAAATCCGCCCGTTACCCCCGGTTTTGCCATCGAAAGCGTCTATCTTCCCGCCAGTGAAGTAGGCGGTGACTTCTTCCAGATCATGCCGGCCAACGATGGCTCTCTGCTCGTTGTCGTCGGAGACGTCAGCGGCAAGGGCCTCAAAGCTGCAATGACCGTCGGTGCCATCATCGGCGCGCTGCGCGGCTGCCCGGTGCGAAAAGCCGCAGAAGTCCTCGCTCATCTCAACCGCGTTCTCCATGGCCAAATAACAGGCTTCGTCACCTGCACCGCCGCGCTTATCGCCGCCAACGGCAACATGACCCTCGCCAACGCCGGAAACCTCCCGCCCTACCGCAATGGTCAAGAACTAGATGTTGAATCCGGCCTGCCACTTGGCATCACGCCGGATGCGCGTTACTCCGAAACTACATTCCAGCTCCATCCAAGCGATCGCCTCACCTTCGTATCGGACGGAGTCGTAGAAGCCACGAACGAACGTCGCGAGCTCTTCGGTTTCCACCGAACCCAGGCCATCAGCACCCATTCCGCCAGCGCCATCGCCGAAGCCGCAAAGCAATTTGGCCAGCACGACGACATCACCGTACTTACCCTCACGCTCGCCCCATCTCTGCAAGCATCCCTCGCATAAAAAGACGATTCCGGGTTTTCCTGTGACTCCTCATATCCGCCCCGTCGCCCTCCGACTGGCAGCATCGACTCTCCTACTAAACCCAACCCGCACCGAGCTTCCCGAATGGAAGCTCCTCAACGAGTGCGAATAGAAACTCGCGGAGAACAACATGCGTCACAACCAAACAACGAGAGTCCTCTGAAGGAAAAACACGTCAGATGTTGACACGAGTGACTTGCTCATAGAAGGTCGGCTTGCATTTCCTAATTTGATCGCAGTGGAGCCAACAGGGCGATGCACTCATTGAGCCCTGACGCGCAGGATTTTGCGGTGCTGCTAGAGGTGCGCGTTTCCAACAAAAGAGAGAGGCGGTAATCTGTCGCGGAGTGCCGCTACTGCAACTGGCTGGCACCTGCCGGCCGGCCGCTTGCCTCAAACGCATTCTCTGAGTCCTGGAGAGATGTCCAGCCAGACCATTGTGTACTGCTGCCGGTGCACTCAGCCTGCACTGCGACGTGCGTCACCTGGCGAGCTACGGTTTCGGGGATGTCGACAGACCCGCTTCTGCGGACGATGCCCGTATCGCCGCGCTCCCTGCCACCGATGCTGACCTCGTCTGTTTCGACGGTGTAGAGGTTCACCAGGGGATCGTGCACCGCATCGCAAGCGCCGTGTACCGGATGCAGGCAGCCCTTGCTGAGCGTGATGGAAAGCCGCCCTCTCGGGCCAGCCTGCGGCGAATCCGTCTGCAGCTCCAAGGTCAAGCTGAGCCAGCCCAGACTCAATGCGGCGGAGCCACGCACCCAGCTCTCCGGACTGGCGCCGCAATAGGTCGCCGCCTGCAGGCCGTGGTCCTGCCCATCGTGGCGCCCGTCGTGCGGCGCAACGTAGGTTCCCCAGCCAAGGATGGGTGGCGTGCGTTCCTGCGCACCGGCAGAGAGGCAGCAGAACACCAGCAGTATGACTAGACGGGAGGACATGCACCGCAATGGTAGCGACAGACTCCAGCCGCCCCAATCCCGCTTTCCGGTGAGACTGCCTCAATTACGCAAGCGCAAATTCCTGGGCCCACGTGCGGGCGTGAGGTCCCGTGGCTCGTTCTTGCAAGGGATCAGAAGCCCGGCACGGTGACTGCTAACTGCGCCTGAGCTCCGGCGGCAACGGACTCCTCGAAGTGAGGCAGAGAGAGGCGCAGACCTTCGCTGAGCTGGACGCGCGGCTCCCAACCGAGCACGCGGCGAGCGCGGGTAATGTCGGGACGGCGGCGCGTGGGGTCATCGACGGGAAGCGGCAGCAGGCGCAATCTGCTCTTTGAGCCGGTGACAGCGAGTACCTCCTGCGCACATTCGGTGATGGTCCACTCCTCCGGGTTGCCGATGTTGACCGGCTGGTGCTCATTGCTCTGGGCCAAGCGCACGATGCCGTCGATGAGATCGCTGACGTAGCAGAAAGAACGTGTCTGTGTGCCATCGCCGTATATGGTGAGCTCTTCGCCGCGCAGAGCCTGCGTGAGAAAGTTCGAGATGACGCGGCCATCGCTGGCCTGCAGACGCGGGCCATAGGTATTGAAGATGCGCACTATGTGTGTGTTGACATTGTTGTAGCGGCCGTAAGCCATGACGGTAGCTTCGGCAAAGCGCTTGGATTCGTCATAGACCGAGCGCGGGCCGATGGGATTGACGTTGCCCCAGTAGCTCTCGACCTGGGGGTGGACTTCGGGGTCGCCGTAGCATTCTGACGTGGAAGCGTGCAGGTATGCGGCGTTATAGCGGCGTGCGATCTCAAGGGTGTTGAAGACGCCGTAGGAGCCAACGCGGAGCGTCTCCGGTCCGAGCCGCATATAGTCGGCGGGGCTGGCGGGAGAGGCCATGTTGTAGATGGCGTCAACCCGGCCAGGCTCGAAGGCCTCGCAGATATCGAGCTCCTCGAGAGAGAAGCGCGGCTCATTTGCGAGGTGATCCAGGTTGGCGAGGCTGCCGGTCGAGAGGTTGTCTACGCCGAGGACCGTGTGGCCCTCGGCGAGCAAAACATCGGTGAGGTGCGAGCCGAGAAAGCCGGCCGCGCCCGTGACCAGTATGCGCATTTTTTCAAAATTCAAACGGGAGCTACTCCTTCCACATTTGCCACACTTGGATTTGTCGTCCTGCACGCGGCGAAGCGAAATTGCCGTCGGCAGCCTGAGTTAAGGCAGCCGCCGAACGCCTGCCGTCTCCCGTGCCGGATGCATGGCGGGCCGACCGACGCTGAGATAGGTGAAGCCCCGCTCCAACATCTCGCGCGGATCAAATACGTTGCGGCCATCGACAACGATGGGGTAGCGGAGACAGCCGTGCAGCCGGTCGAGATCGAGCTCGGCGAACGCCGGCCAATCACTCAGAACGAGGAGCGCGTCAGCTTCCCTGGCAGCGAGATACGGATCGTCGACGTACCGCATCGACGGGCTGGCGGGCAGCTCCAGCTTGGCGCGCTCGCTGGCGGCGGGATCATAGGCGACGACAGTGCAGCCCTCTTCGAGGAGCATGCGGATGATGTCAAAGGCGGGCGAATCGCGTACATCGTCGGTACCGCCCTTGAAGGCGAGTCCCAGGACAGCGACGCGCTTACCGCGGAAGGTCCAAAGAGCGGAGCGGACCTTGTTGAAGAAGCGACGCTTCTGCTGCTGGTTGATCTTCTCGACTTCCTTGAGGATGCCGAAGTCTACGCTGAGCTGCTCGGCAACATAACGGAAGGCGGCGACGTCCTTGGGGAAACACGAGCCCCCATAACCAATGCCGGCGCTGAGAAATCGGCTGCCGATTCGGCGGTCAAGTCCCATGCCACGTGCGACCTCTTCAACGTCGGCGTCCACGGCCTCGCAGACATTGGCGACGGCGTTGATGAAGGAGATCTTCATCGCGAGGAAGGCGTTTGAGGCGTGCTTGATGAGCTCTGCCGCTTTGGTGGAAGTAAGCAGGAGGGGCGGCGGGTCGGAGATGGTGCGTTGACCGACGATCGCACTATCGCTGCGGTAGTACTCGCCGCTTGTGAGCGGCGCGTAGATGGCTTTCAGCACGCTGGCAGCCTGATCGCTGTCGGCACCCACGACGATGCGATCGGGATGGAGGAAGTCGGTAACGGCGGTGCCTTCGCGCAAAAACTCCGGATTCGAGGCGACGTCGAAGTTGGAGCTCGAAGTACCGTTGCGCTCGACCACGCGGCGAATCCACTCGTTGGTGTAGACGGGCACGGTGCTCTTCTCGACGATGACTTTGTAATTGCCGATGGAGCGCGCGATCTGAGTGGCGACGGCGTCGACGTATGAGAGGTCGGCGTTGCCGGAGTCCGACTGAGGCGTGCCGACAGCGATGAAGATTGCTTCGGCGTGTTGCGTGGCCGATGACAGATCCGTGGTGAACTGTAGCCCCTGGTTGCGATGGCGGGCGAGGAGTTCGGGGAGGAAGTCCTCATGGATGGGAACGCCGCCATTGCGCAGCATGGCCACCTTCTGCTCGTCATTGTCTACGCAGATGACGGAGTGCCCGATCTCTGCGAAACACACGGATGCTACGAGCCCCACATAGCCCGAACCTACTACGGCAATCGACACTGGTCTGGTCGTCACATGTCCCTCCCTACGATTTGTTCTAAACATTACGTTTTCGGTTTGATTGCACCTTGCTGCTAAAACAAGCGGTCGCACATGCGGCGCAGGCATGGAAAATCCACGAGTACGCTGCTATATGAAACTTGTAGATCTGCGAGACGCGTGGTCGCCATATCGGGGTAGTAACCCATAATGTTTGGCGGAAACTAACTAACCCAGATCAGCGGGTCCGCTATGTGTTCTCCGCCAAAGGAGCGTCAGCGCCATTCGTCCACGATCGTAACTACTTGATGCGACAAATGGGGCATGTATCAAGTGTGAATACTTGCGTTATACACGGAAAGAGGGGCCAAATCTGAGGAAGATTTCACAATCATCATCAACACGTGAAATCTCTTTAAGTTACGGAAATTTTAACCATGTCATTGCTGACTTTTCTACTTGGTTTATGGATCGGATGTCCTGCTGGGTTTTTTCTCGCCTACGCATTGACTTTATGTCGTAAAAACCGACCTATCTTTCAATCGCGTGAATCGGTTTTTCCAATGCGAAAACATATTTGATCATTTGTTTTGTTAATAATCCGTCAAACACGTCACAGCAAATAATGCATTTCCTTCCCTGTCGACTCTTGTGCATCTTCGCATAAGATCACTCTGCCTCATCGTTCGCTCCATTAAAAATAGCTTCCTCTTGCGCGAGATCTAAAATCGCCCTATACTCGCGTTAACGCTCCCCCAGAGAGCTTAATGCGTGCAGAGTTTGTTTCATCTCCTGCTTCGCTTCGCTCGTTTTTTTCTGTCTACATTTTGGAAGCGGTGCTAGACACGCGTCTCAGCGCCCACCTTAATTTTCTCATCGCGCAAAGCCTTGATTGAAGCCGACTCGCCCAGGTGTCGAGTTCGGCTCAGGGCCAGATGGACTTTACACACCATGCTAACCAGACCTTCGCTGCACCCTCTCAGTACAGCCCGGCCTTCGGTGAGCTGGACGCCCTCCGAAGGCATTCCTCCAGCAACGCGTCTGAAATCTGTTTACGCTTTGACTATCGCAGTCGGCGCCGATTTTTTATCGGTGATGGCTGGAACCGCAGCTGCGTCGCTTTGCTGGGAGATTGCTGTAAGGCATAATTCCCGCAACCCAGTTTCATTGATTTCATTGCTTTCATTGATGGCGGAAGTTGGCCTTCAGTACTTCTTGTTCTTTGTAGTCTTCGCCAAGGCGTATCGGCTCTATGCTCGCGTGCCAAGTTTGCTGCGTATTCGCGATACTGCCGATGTCATCCGCATCTCAGTGTTTTCTGCTCTTGCGGTTGCAGTCTCCACGTTTTACGGCAAGCTGGTCGTGCCGCGAGCCATGCTGACGGCTGCCTGGCTGCTAGTTACAATCATTCTTTTGTGTCAGAAGCATCTCACTCAAGATCAGATTGCATCGCTTCGCGGCAGCCAGGGTGCACGACGTCGTGCGATCATTTACGGCACAGGCGCTGATGCGCGGCGGCTGTATTCATGCCTGAGTAAGTCTAAGGATTTAGGTGTAGTTCCGGTTGCATTCGTGGGTGCAGCAGCCTCCAGCCACAACAAGCGGGCAATCTACCAGCATGATTATTGGCATCGGAATTCCGCGCCGATCATCGGTGAGGTGCTCACCGGCGATATGCTTGCCAGTCTTCATATAAGTGATGTTTTTATTACGCAGCCTTTTCTTTCGGCTGAGGCGATCGCCGAAGTTTCCGTCCTCGCGGCGAAGCACAGTGTAAGTATTTCGCTCGTGGGAGCGCCCCACGTGCAAGAGCGGCCAGCCTCAGTCCATATACTGGACAATCTCCTGATTACGTCATTCCATGCATCTAATTCTGCAACAACAATTTACGATTTTGGCAAACGCCTTTTCGATCTCGTGATTGCAAGTATGCTGCTGGTAATTAGTGCTCCCATGTGGATCTTTGCAGCAATTGCTGTCAAGATGACATCGGATGGACCTATTTTTTTCCAACAAGCTCGAGTAGGGAAAGATGGGCGCACCTTTCAGATGTTGAAGTTTCGAAGCATGTATGTGTCCTCGGCTCAGTATGAAAGATCGCCCGAGGATGTTCGAGATCCCCGCATCACTCCTGCTGGGCAGTTCCTGAGAAAGACAAGTCTCGATGAGCTTCCGCAGCTATGGAATGTGATTTGCGGTGACATGTCGCTGGTAGGACCTCGACCTGAGATGCCATACATTGTGGAGGGATATGCCGCTCTTGAAAGCATGCGGTTGTCCGTTCCCCAGGGACTCACGGGTATCTGGCAATTGAGTGCAGACAGAAGATATGCGATTCACGAGAGTATCGAATATGACCTCTATTATGTGGAGAATCGCGGCTTTTTTATTGACTTAGCGATTCTTGCTCACACTGTGCTTTTCGCGATGAAAGGCATCTGAGAGGTGGCTCTCGAGAATGAGTTCCCGGGTGACGGCCGCTTGAGGATCAGATTGAACGAGCGTCCTGATTTACCGCGGAGACTACCGTTTCAGCTCGTACGATTTGCCGTTGGAGCTAATGTGTAATGTCTCTCCAACCATGATGTTCTGAGTGAATTTTGACCTGTCACTGACAGTAACGGCGCGAGGTCCCAGATTCTTGATATCGATGGCCCATTGGTTCCCTTGCACGTCCACCAGGGGCGGAGGCGTGGGAAGCGAGATTACCGGAGGCGCATTCATAAGTTTGAGTATGCTACCGCCGAATTTAGCGTCCACAGTGTCGTGATGTGGTTGTAAATAAACGACAGATTTTTCTTGAGCGATTAAGCGGACTAACGAAAACGCAACAGCACAGAATTAAGGTTTTCATAATTCACCATGAACACTTTGTAAATGATAAGGGAGATTTGACGGCTGTCGGAGTTGTAGGTAGGCGCAGACATTAGGTTACCGGATGCGCAGGCAGCCTTAAGGGATGCGTAAGCATGATTAAATTGTGAGCAATTCCGTTGTTACAGCGTCACCTATTCAGGGAGTTGAGTGTCCCTCGCTTGCGACAGGATTCATTGGAATGTACCGTAATTGCAGGATGGAAATAAGTTCGAAGCAGACAGGTTGCTTTCGAATGTCAGCTTGCACCGGAGTTATTTCTGAGCCATCGTCAACGCGATGGTAGTGCGAGTGTAGAGACAGCCTCAGGATCACCATAGGCAGGAAGGAAACGATGAAGTCACTCACATCCCTCACGTGGAAGCTTACAGTCGTCACGGCCCTTATAGGCTCTACTGCCTTCGTGGGGCACGCGCAGCAGGCTGCGCCAGCGACTCGCACGGGCCCCGTGCTTGAGCAGCGTCATCCTCGATACGCACTCGAGCGTGACGATGTCATTCTCCTCACCTTTCCCTTGTCTCCTGAACTGAATCAGACTGTCACAGTCCAGCCGGATGGGTACATCAACCTGCAAAGTGCAGGCAGCGTATATGTACAGGGGATGACCGTGCCGGAGCTCGTTTCGGCGGTAAAGGGAGCATACAAGGGTATTCTCCACGAGCCGATTGTCGAAGCTGACCTGACGGACTTTAAGAAACCATTCTTCACCGTCTCTGGACAGGTAGCGAAACCCGGGCAATATGATCTTCGCGGCGAGATGACCATCGCTGAGGCGCTCGCCGCAGCGGGCGGGACGACTACCACCACGGCGAAGACGCAGATTTTCCTATTCCACAAAACGTCGAATGGCATGTTTGAGGTAAAGAAAGTAAATCTCAAGCCGCTCTTTCAGGGGAAAGACGTGACTGAGAACGCAACCTTGCAGCCCGGGGATATGGTTTACGTCCCTGAGAAATTCATCGCGAACTTCCGAAAGTATGTGCCGTATACGGTCAACGTTGGCGGCTATCTGCAGCCAGCATTGCCATGACAGAGGACTATATGCATACACCAATGACCCGAAAGGCAGTCGAATTATCACTTCGCGACTTCGCGTTGCCACTCTTTCGCCGAAAGAGGGTCTTGATTGGGACGTTCATCGCTGTCCTGGTGGGTATTCCTCTTATCTCGCTTCTTCTCGGGCCGGCATACTCGTCTCGCATGGTGATCCTGATCAACCGGGAGCGCCTGGACCCGCTTGTCTCGACCGAAGCCAACACGCAACTCATAAACTCGGACAATCCGGTAACGCCGGAGGAGATCAATTCTGAAGTAGAGCTTCTGCACAGCCGGGATGTACTCGAGCAGGTAGTTGTTGCTAACGGCCTGGACAAGCCGCAGGGTTTCTCGTTTGCAGATTTACTTCGGCCGCATCAGACGCGAGAAGATCGAATCGCCCGTGCAGTAAAAGGGCTGGCCAAGCAAATAAAGGTCGCAAATATCAGGAACTCTAACCTGATCGAGATCACGTACCAGACAGCCAACCCGGAGCTTTCCTACCGTGTTTTGAAATCACTGGGCGATCTTTACGTGGCGAAGCATGTTGCCGTGCACCGTCCGACTGGTTCTTACGAGTTCTTCACCCAGCAAACAGATAAATACCATGCCGAGCTAGCGGACGCCGAGGCAAAGCTCAGAGAGTTTGGGCGCACAAACGGGGTCGCTGCGCCGGATGATCAGCGGACGAACCTCGCGACACAGTTGTCGGATACGTTTGGACTGCTGCATGGAGCGGAACAGTCCATTGCTGCTGACGAAGAACGCATTGCAAGCGACCGGCGGCAGCTGCTTGGGACGCCCTCGCGTTCAACGACGCTTCAGACCTCTGCCGCCAATGACAAGCTTATTGATGATCTAAATGCTGCTTTGCTTGCGGCGCAGACGAAGCGCACGCAATTGCTCTTGAAGTACGATCCCGCGTTTCCGCTAGTTAAGGAGGCGGACCAGGAAGTACGGGACGACCAGGCGGCAGTCGCTAAAGCCGAAGAGAAGAAATATACGGCAGAGACTTCGGATCGCGATCCAACGTACGAGCTACTCCGCGAGGATCTAGCAAAGTCTCAGGTGGACTTATCGGGCCAGCGTGCAACTCTGAATGCGACGAAACGAAGCGTCCAAAGCCTCCGGGATGAAATGGTCCGTCTGGATCAACTTTCGCTTACGCAGCAAGATCTTCAGCGAGAAGTGAAAGCTGCAGAAAGTAATTATCTGCTCTATTTAGCGAAGAGAGAGCAAGAGCGCACGTCGAACGCGCTGGATGTGACAAGGATTGCGAACGTAGCAATAGCCGTGCCGCCAACGATACCGGCGCTGCCGGTGCTCAGCTGGCCGATGATCATCCTGACTGCTTTCGTCCTGGCTGTCGTTCTCTCTATCGGTCTGGCATACACGGTGGACTACTTCGATCCGTCGTTCCATACCCCTGAGCAGTTAGTCGAAGATCTAGGTATTCCAGTGGTTGTAGCCTTTCCCCGGAGACGGGCGTAGGAGGGTATCCCAATTAACTTCCGGCACTTCCATCTACAAGAGCAGCCGTTCGGCATGACGCCGAATGGGCGGTACTTGTATGCAAGTCCGACGCACCGGGAAGCTCTCGCGTCTCTTTTCTATGGGATCCGAGCTGGCGCTGGTTTCATGGTGCTCACGGGACAGCCGGGCATGGGTAAAACCACATTGCTGCTGGAGGCCTTGAATGAGCTTCAGGAGGAGCGGAAGGTAGTTTTCCTATTCCAGACGATTTCTACCCCGCTGGAGTTGATAAGAGCGCTGCTGATCGATCTCGAGGTTGACGATCCGCAAGGCAGTCTAGTTGATCTCCAGACAAAGCTGAATGAAGTACTAGTTAGCTTGGCCGCCACTGGCAAGACCTTGGTGGTGTTCATCGATGAGGCACAGCACCTGGGAGAGTCCACTTTCGAGTTCGTGCGCATGCTTTCGAATTTCGAGACCGCCAGCTCGAAGCTCATGCAAATTGTGCTGTGCGGGCAGCCTCAATTGATCGAGGCATTGAATTCGAGCAGCTTGCTCCAGCTTAGGCAGCGCGTCTCAATCTTTGCGCGCCTCGACGGGTTCTCACCTTCTGAGACGAGAGCTTACATCGAACACAGATTGAAGGTGGCCGGCCACAATCCGGGCACTGAGCTATTCACCGAACCGGCAATGGAACTCATCGTTGAGCACGGTAAGGGAATACCACGCAACATTAACAACATTTGCTTTAACGCACTTTCACTGGCGTATGCGCTGCGGCAATCTCGCATTGATGCGGATCTAGTTCGCGAAGTCATCGAGGATCTTGGTATCGAGCCGGCGCGCCCGTCCTCAATTGCTATTCGGCCGAATGTAGAAATGCGGGGTCTCGGCTCAGCAAACTATGCCAGCAATTCAATATCTCGCGGCAATTCAAGGTCTGGCGGCAGTGGTACTCGTAGGTCCCGTAACCGAGGCCTTCGGGTTGCTGCACTTTGCGTGGCGTTTTTTTGCTTCATAGCATTTGTTATGGGATACAAACAGGCCCAGTCAGCTGGAGCGTCTGTTCAACAGGCGCCGGGGCCGAGGCGTGTCGTTTTTGCGGCGCCTCAGTTGTCAACATCCACTCCAGCACAGGGAGTACAGTCTCAAACCACTCCGGTTCAACAAGCACAGTCTCAAACCACTCCGGTTCAAGCAAGCACAGTCTCAAACCACTCCGGCTCAGGGAGTACAGTCTCAACCCATTCCAGCTCAGGGAGTACAGTCAACTTCCACTCCGGCTCAGGGAGTAGAGTCTTCATCCACTCCGGTTCAAGGAGCGGAGTCTCAAGGTCAAACCGTGACGATCCGCGCCGGCCAGAATCTCTACGTCGTCTGCAAAGAGATCTACGGCGAATGCGGTCCTCAAATGCTTCGGGAGATGATCAAGAACAACCCATCGCTGGGCAACCCGAAGAATATTAAGCCCGGCACCACTGTTCGTATTCAGAGTCCCAGCGCAGTTCCAATTGATTCAAGTTCGCATTAGCTGGTGAATGTTCCTTTTCATGCCTAGGGAGAACGATCAACAATGAGCAGACACTACGAATTGTTGCAACGATTGGAAGAAGAACAAGAGAGAGACCACGATATTTCCGTGTCTGTTGCTCCCTTCGCATTGCCGATACGCGAAGTCGAGAAGGGGCATCCTGTAGACCTGCAGTTGCCTAGCGATGAAGCGCTGCGGCTTGTGCAACAGCTCTTCCTTTTGCAAGCAGGGGACCCACCCTCAGTCGTCGTATTCGCCGGCGTCGAACACGGGAGTGGCTGTACCGGAATCTGTGCTTCCGTCGCGGCTACGTTGGCGAAGAGTACGCGAAAGCAGGTGTGCCTTGTAGAGGCAAATTTCCGTTCTCCAAGTCTCGCAGGGCTCTTTGGAATGAGCAGGCATCGCGGTCTCACCGACTCTCTTCTGCATGAGGGACCAGTTCGCTCGTTTGCGAAAGCAGTCGATCCCAATAATTTATGGCTGATACCGTCAGGATCTATCGCAGTAGATTCGCCAGCATTGCTGACCTCGGAGCGGCTGCGGGAGAGGCTGGCGGAAATCCGCGCTGAGTTCGACTTCGTGATTATCGATGCACCTCCGCTGACCGAGTACTCAGACGCGATCGCGATCAGCGCTCACACGAGTGGGCTGGTTCTGGTCGTTGAGGCAGGGGCGAGCCGGAGAGAAGCAGCGACAGCGGCGGTGGAAAGTCTCAGGATGGTCAACATTCCGATACTGGCCGCAGTTCTGAACAAACGCACCTTCCCGATTCCACAAAAAATCTCCAAGCGGCTCTAGGAAACTATGCGCCTAAAGATTGTGGACATTTGGGTATGGCTGACTCTCTTAGATGGTTCCATACAACCGCCCAGGTGGTCGTCGGCATTTTGATTCGTGAAGATTCGGCGTGGAGTGGTCTTGTCGCGTCGACGGTTTCACCTAGCAGTTGGATCTAGAGTCATCTACGCGGCTTCTCATTTTGCCGTCTCTGGAAAATCACGATGAGCACAATCCCCCAACCAATCCCGGCATCGCCTTCGGCCGTTACATACGTCGAAAATGAAGATCCGCATCTCTTCCAGCGAGCTCGCACCTGGTGGATGCTCCTTGCTCTCTTTCTTGTGGCTCAAGGAAACGGACTCTTCACCCGGCAGGATGATACGTATTGGAGCTTGAAGGGGCTGAACCAGGATTTCGAGTCGTCACCTATCCTCCAACTCCTGACGGCCGTGACCTGGGTAATTTGTGCGGTACTGATGTTCAGGCGGCTGGCCTCTTCGGTACGACTCATGTCGCATCACAAGGCTCTCCTTGCCTACGTTGCACTAGCGTTTCTATCGACCTTGTGGTCCGAAGAGCCGTCGCTGACCTTTCGGCGCGCAATGCTGCTCTGCCTAGCATTTCTCTTCGCATGGTTCTTCGCCGACTATTACTCGCCCGCCGACCAAAGGCGGATTTTGATAGCCGCTGGCGTCGTTGTCGCATTGGCTAGCATCGCTATGGCCGTGCTGCTTCCGCAGTACGGCATCTCCTCTGGAGGAGAGTGGAAGGGTGTTTTTGGCCAGAAGAACCGTCTGGGACTTAGTATTTTCTTCTTATTCTCTGGCCTTCCGTTTCGGAAGATCTCAGGTAGCCGCGAACTGCTGAAACTTGGTCTTCAGTCCCTTCTTCCACTCGGTCTGATTGTCTTGTCTCAATCGAAAACATCACTGATCATGGTGGTTGTATTGATCGTGGTCAGAGTCCTTGGCCCGTTCATATCGCGCGCACGCAGAGACCAACTTCCCTTCATCCTTTATGCCACCGTTTTTGCTGTCATCGTAACGCCGCTGATCACTATTGCGGCGAGAGACATCATCCTTCCCCTGCTGGGGAGAGATAGCACACTGACAGGACGTACTGAGCATTGGGGTCTCTTGTTGTCTTATGCTTTCCAGCACTTTTGGCTGGGTTATGGGTATCAAGCATTCTGGACCGGCACAGGCGACTCGCTCGCTGTGATCAAGGAGGTCGGCGCAACCATGAAGGGTGCCGATAGCGGTTATCTTGACACTATGCTGCAGTTTGGAGCGGCGGGCATGGCTCTGTTGCTGGTCATTTTCCTAGTCGCCGTTCGAGACTTTCTCAGATTATTTCGCACGCGATCGGTACCTCTTGCCGGCTACTGGTATGCAAGCCTCATCATCGCTACGTTTGTTGGAAGTGTCACAGAAATCTTGTTCCTGGTGCCAAATGGCGTTATTACGTTTGTGTTTGTCGTTGGGTGTGCAGGTCTTAGAACACTGAGCAACGAAAATTCCCATGCAATGATCAGTGACAACGTCGACAGTGCGGGTTATGCGACGAATGCATCCAGCACCGTACCGGTCTGAATCCATCGCCGTCTAGACCCAGTGACGTAAGCGGAGATGGCAATCCGGACAAGATGCTAAGACTCATATGAGGATGTCAAGAGTCATATCAAGGCAGTTTGGTGAACTCAATCGATGTCATGGAGTGAGCCGGGAACACGTAGTTGGCCGATCGCGCAGAACTCAGTGGTAAAGCGGCGCCTGGCTGCTCCGTCTTTTCAGAGGTGGATTTAGGCGCCGAATCGCTCACTTGCCAGTACTGCGCCTTGGCTGCCGAGAACCCCTTGAGATGGATGGCTGCGGGAATGGAACCTGTCATGCTTTTGTTGAACACGATGAGATAGACATGAGTGCCATCGGGCGAAGTACTGGCTGCACTGGTAAGGAGCGGATAGGCTGCATCGTGAGGAGAGACGAATTCAGTTACGGTCAGATTGTGCACCTCCAAAGTTCCGGAGGCGTTTTTCCCGCCAGCCATCAAGCGGGCCGACAGGTCGACACTCGATGTCTGTGGTTCAAGACGGTACGTGCCATCAAAGTGCTGCCAAGTGGTCGAAATATCATCAAGGCCAATACCGGAATGGGTAGCGTCCCAGCCGCGCGAATCGATCAGTCCGATTCCCATAGGCGCTGCCGCGCTTCCTGGTGCCGGGGTGAACCTGGCATCGAAGCTGACCGAAAACTCGACTGGACTGTTGGAGACGTTATCCGGCCGCGGTATCCGTGCCAAGAGTGGAAAGATGCTTCGATTGAGACCCTGGAGATGGACCGTAACATTTGAATCATCGTGTTGTATTTGGACGTTCAAGAGTCTGGGCCAGAGTGTACTTGCATACGAGCTGTATTTTTGAAGGTCGACTCGTTGTATCTGCCGCCTCGGCTCAGGAGTGCTTCCTGTTGCTGCCATCTCGGTTCCCGCTCCGGCAAAGTCGGTGCGGGGGGACTGGACTTGGACAGGTAATAGTTTTGAGCCGAAGTGTTGGGCCCAGAGTTCGTAAAAAAGGAAGGCGGGCGCGACTGAATCTTGATCACTGTTGGAGGACTGTTGAGGTCTGCGCACCATTCCGAAGAGCCCGCTCGTGAAATCCCAGTAAGTTGCAAGAGCGACATTCGATTCTGGTTTCAGGAACACGCGCAGCAAGTCGGAGCACTCCAGGGCATTCGCATAGCCGAGTCGCTCGTTGGGTTGATCCAAGGCTCCATTGAATTCGGTGATGGCCAAAGGCAGATCATGTCTGAGCTCCTTTCGGACCATCTGGTGGTATTCGAGAAGATGCTCTTTAACCTGCTCTGGCGCTGCCATCATGGCCTGCACCCGCAGATTCTCCGGCGTGCTTGAAGGGAGTTGTTGAGGTGCGTACATATGAATGATCAGGAAGTCGGCGCTGGGTCCTGCCAGACGTACTACTGTCCGATTCCAATAGGAGTCGACGTCGTTACCGGCTCCGGGTACGGTTACGATTCCAATTTTAACCCGAGGATCAACCTTGCGCATTGCCGCAGCGGTAGCTTTTGCGTAGGCTACGTACTGCTCTGCAGTGTATTGGCGAAAGGGCACCACGCGATGATTTCCATGCATGCTCTCGTTTCCCAGTTCAAACCATTGGACGCCATAGGGAGCAGCATGTCCCCACTCCTTCCGTTTCATGGCCCAGGGATGAGCCGGATCGGCAGGGGAGTTCAAATACTCAACTAACTCAGCCGCATTTTCGGGCATCTGGTCTGCCGAAAGCGCGTAGTCACTGACAGTGATGATTGGAATGGAACCAATTGCTCGACATAAGCTCATGTATTCATCTAGCCCGAATAGCCAGCCCTTCGCTTTGGCTTCAGGCCCCACTGTCTTTCGCCAATCGAAATTATGCGCCAGGCATCCCCCTGGATAACGCAGCACGCTCATTTCAACAGATTTGCTCTCATTCAAAATGCTCGCCGCCGGAGCTCCTTTCGTTGGATCCCAAAAGCCACCGCCGCGTTGAATAAGGTCAGGGTCGGTAGTATTGCTGGAAAAAATGTATGCATTATCTGCTGCCTCAATATTGTGGCCAAAGACAAGATGGTTGACCGTGGCCACTGGCCCATTCACATCCACGTCGATACTTCCTGTGGTTTGGGCACTTCCTGCAGTTTGAGACGCCCTGAGCGGAACTGCTCCTAGAATCAGCAGCGATATGAGATAGCTGCTAAGGGGGCGCATATTCATGGCCGAAATCCTCCCTGTTGCGGACTATGGACTATAAGCAAATTGTGGCGTTCAAAAGGGTAGACGATTGTGTGACGAGGACATAGTCATGCTGTAAATATTGCAGGATTGTTGAAGTGAAACGGGATCTTCTTTCCTGCAGAATGCGAGGGCGTTTTCATCGCAATCGTTCGTCGATAGAGGTATAATATCTTATCGGCAGTCACGAATTGTCGCCCATTGGCTTGATTGAGATTGTGATCGTTGCGTCCATGAATATCCCAAGGACGTACGCATCTTGAACAAGCGATGAATTATCGTTTTCACCACTCGAAACCAGGGAACAGGTATCTCTTCGCATGAGTCGCAGAGTAGTGGGAAACGCAGCTTCTGTAATGGCCGTGCAGGCTGGAAGCTACATTCTGCCGCTGGTTAACATCCCCTATCTCTTGCGGGTAATCGGGCCTGAACACTACGGCCTGATTGCATTCTCGCAAGCAGTTATGGCGTATTTCGTCACGTTGAACGATTATGGCTTCAACCTGAGTGCAACCCGCGAGCTTGCGGTGCATCGCGATGACTCTAAGCTGCGATCTGAGCTGTATTCGGCTGTGATGACTGTCAAAGTCAGCCTCTGCTTAGTGAGCTTTTTCATTCTGTGTGCACTGCTTCATTTTGTTCCACGCTTTCATGCTAACGAGGGAGTCTTTTTTGCCAGCTTCGGTACGGTAGTTGGGACGATGATGTTTCCGCAGTGGTTTTTCCAGGGAATCGAGAAGATGTATTGGATATCTCTTGTGAACCTGATCGCCAACGTCGTGTTCACGGTTGGCATATATGTCCTCGTTCGACATCCGTCGGATTATCTGATTGCTGCACTATTGCAGGCAGGCGGTAAGGTGATAGCCGGAGTTCTCGGCGTCATCATTCTCTTCTCGTCGGAACGCGTCAGATTTTCACTACCGACGCTGAGTCAAATTCGTCATCGCATCACCGATGGGTGGCACCTTTTCCTCTCATCCGCGGCGGCTACGTTCTACACCAGCTCGAACGCTGTCGTGCTTGGATTCGTATGTGGGATGAAAGAAGTCGGCTACTTTAGCGCAGCCTATAAGATATTCGCCGCAGCCCAGATGCTGGTCTCGCCTATGTGTCAGGCGATCTATCCCCATGTTTGCACCTTGGCGCACCAATCGCGCGAGCTTGCCGTCGGCTATCTCCGAAAGGCGATGGTGGTGATTGGCGGAATCACGCTCGTTGGTGGTCTCGTTGTGATTCCATTGTCGCCAGTGATCGTAAGGCTGGCCATGGGACCTAAATATCTCGCCGCTATTCCGGTCTTGCAGTTCATGGCTTTGACTCCATTTGCGTGCGCAATCAACAACATCTATGGCACGCAAGGCATGCTGAATTTTGGTATGAAGTCTCAGTACAGCCGGATTATTGTGATCTCCGCATTTCTGAATAACATCATCCTGATTCCACTATGCTTCTGGTTCAAGGCTCCAGGCGCGGCCGCCTCCGCCTTGATAACAGAAACATTCGTCACTGTTGTCATGGCTTTGATGCTCTATAACAAGGGCGTCAATTTGCTACCGGGGCTTTCCGATCTCAAATTCCGGATGGCAAGCCTAGCAGTTGTTGGCGAGAGAGACGTTGAAAGGGTGGGAGGATGAGCGGCCCGCTCGGAGTTACGTATGTGCCTACGCGAACAGGTGGCACGACTCTCGAATTCTGCGGTGGTTGGTAAGTCCGTCTAGCGTTGAGCCTATAGCTATGGAGGTGAACAGTTGAATCGCTCATTGAAAATTACATTTGTCATGCCGAGAACGGGCGAATGGGCTGCCGGAGGCCTTCGGATCATCTATCAGTATGCAAATTATCTGTCCGAGCGCGGCCATACTGTGACTGTTGTGCATCCAGGCAGGCTTGTCGTGGATCCGAAGCCGCTGGACGGCCTAAAGAACACCGTGCGCTATTTATTGCGAAAGGCGGATGGAAAATATACCCCTGATACCTGGATGCAGATGCGGCCAGAGGTCCACCTCACCTGCGTGCCATCTCTTGCTGAGCGATATATACCGGACGGAGACATAGTCTTTGCTACAGCATGGCAGACGGCAGAGTGGGTGACCAACTACTCAAAGTCCAAAGGGCGCGGATTCTATCTGATTCAACACCTGGAAACCTGGAATGGACCTGAGGACAGAGTGTTGGCGACCTGGAAAGCCCCGTTACAGAAGGTAGTGCCTTCTAAGTGGTTGGCCGATATCGCGAAGGATATGGGCGAATCAGTAATCTATATTCCCTATGGCTTGGACATGGACAAGTTTTATCTAGTCACCCCATCCGAAGAGAGAGATGCCAATCAGTTAATGATGCTCTACCATGAGTCGGCATGGAAGGGATGTGCCGAGGGGCTTCAAGCGTTATCGGTCGTTAGGGAAACAAATCCCGACATCCGCGCAATCTTCTTTGGAACGCCAACGCGTCCAGAGGCGCTTCCGGAATGGATTGAGTATCACCGATCGCCTTCCCCGATGCAGTTGCGGGAGCTATATAACCGGGCGTCTATCTTTGTGGCTCCGAGCAGAACGGAAGGCTGGGGTCTTACGGGCTGTGAGGCGTTGCTTTCCGGCGCTGCTCTGGTCGCAACAGATATAGATGGACATAGAGAATTCGCATTTGATGGACAGACGGCGCTGACAAGCCCTGCCAGATCCCCGGAAAGGCTTGCGGAAAACGTCAACCGGTTGTTGAGGGATCCACAGTTACGAATTGAACTCGCCAAGAAAGGGCATGAGTTTGTCAGGACACTGACTTGGGAGCGGGCAACGAATAGCATGGAGCGGGCGTTGTATTCCGATGCAGATTCTCTTCTAGAGTTGTCAGCGCATGGGTAACGTCGAACGCGCTAGTGCGGTCGTGGTGACCTTTCACCCTGATGCCCAAGACTTGCAGAACATCGCTGCGATTGGTGCTCAGGTTGACCTGCTGATTGTGGTTGACAATGGTTCGTCTGAACAAGACTTAACGCAGATACGCCTTAGTAGTCAGGCACCCGGATGTGTGCTTATTGAGAATGGTGAGAATCTAGGTGTTGCGGCCGCGCTAAACCTCGGCGTGCAGGAGGCATTGAGGCAGGGATATCAGTGGATAGCGTTGTTTGATCAGGACAGCGCTGTAACTGATGGCTTTATTGCCTCGATGATCGAGGAGTTCCAGGCCTGCAGAGCGCAAAGGCAGATCATGCAGATGATTCCTCGATATCGTGATCCTAAGACCGGTCTCGAAGGGTCGGTTTCGGAGTTCGGCGATGGAGGGGCCTTTTTGACGATCACGTCGGGAAGCCTCTTTTCCAGAGAAGCATTCGCCGAGTGCGGTCTGTTTCGGGAAGATCTGTTCGTGTATGGCGTAGATGACGACTACAGCCTTCGAATTCGACAGAAGGGGTTTTTCATCGGAGTAAGCCAGAACGCTGTTTTATTGCACCAGTCGGGGCATCCCACCTCCCGCAGAGTACTTGGCAAAACGCTTACTACAAAGAATTATCGTCCAGAGTCCCGCTACTACTATGCACGGAATAAAGTGTGGATTCTTCGCAATTACGTGAGAGTGTTCCCGCGGCTCCTTATTCCGACGTTACGCGAATTCGTAACGATTCCACTCAAGATTGCGCTTATAGAAGAGGCGCCGGGAAGAAAAATCAAACTATTTATGCGAGGGCTACTGGATGGGGTTGCGGGGAGAATGGGTCGCTTGAGCCAATAGAGCGAACACTTAAAGGCTCATTCTCGGAATGACAGGTCTACGACGAAGGGCCAAAGAACCGGCATTGTTGCGATGCGATCTTCTGCAAAAACTAGATCAGGGGATGCTTCAGGAGTTGTCCAGCAGATGTGTTCTCCTCAGGTCATTCTATTTATTCACCATGCGAACGATATGTATGGAGCGGATATTAGCTTGCTCCACTCTCTCCGCTCACTGAAGCGGGAGAAGTACTATCCGATCGTGATTTTGCCTTCGGATATGACCACAGGCATGTTGTCTTCGGAGCTTGACCGGCTGGGGGTCGAGTATCACTTTGTGCCTCTGGGCATACTCCGCCGCAAATACTTTTCGGTGCGGGGGATCTTGCCGTTGGTGAAGGCACTCATTCGCGGTGTTGCCCATGTGCGATCGATAGCGCGCAGCCGGGATGTGGCACTGGTGTATGTCAACACGATTGTTGCAGGTTCCGGAGCAATAGGAGGGAAATTAGCAGGTGTGCCGGTGCTCTGGCACCTTCATGAGATTCTTTCCATGCCGCGACCTGTTCGCTGGGTGCTGTACAAGTGGCTAAAGCTTTGTTCGAAGCGAGTTGTGTGTGTGTCTCGGGCGGTGCGCGATAGTGTCGTGAAGGAAGAGCCGGGCCTCGCGAGTAAGTCGGTGGTGGTTTATAACGCGGTGACTGTAGCCGAAAGCGAGACGACAGAGCCGAGTGCTGATCTTCGAGCGGAGCTTGGATTACCGCCAGGGACAGAGCTTGTTGGCATGGTGGGACGTATCAGCCATTGGAAGGGGCAGGAGATATTAGTAAAGGCCTCTGCGCTGGTATTGCAAAAGCATCCGGAGGTGCACTTTGTCGCAGTGGGGAGTTATTTTGCAGACGAGGCACATTATCTGGAGAATCTGCAGGCCCTGATTCGCAGCCTTGCTCTCGAGGAGCGATTTCATATCGTTGGCTACCGTTCCGATGTGGTCAATGTGTACCGGGCGTTAGATGTCTTCGTGTTGCCGTCGATCAAGCCAGAGCCTTTTGGCCGGGTTACGGTCGAGGCAATGACGCAAGGGTGTGCTGTTATTGCAACAAATCATGGGGGGAGCTGTGAGCTCATTGAACAGGGTGTCACTGGAGTGCTGGTACCTCCATCCGATCCGCAAGCGCTCGCAGGGGCGATTGAGCAGTTGCTGTCAGACGCGACGCTGCGAAAAAATATGGGGAAGGCAGCATCTATATATGCGCTGAACCACTTTGGTTTGCCAAGCTACGAACGGCAGATACGCAACATCATCGATGAACTAGTCGATGCCAGGTAGCGAACACATTCTGTTGCAGGTGCGCGCTTTAGTGAGTTTGCTAAAAACTAGATCCAAGGGACGCTTCAGGAGTTGCCCAGCAGCCATGCCCCCTCAGGCCATTCTATTTATTCACCATGCGAACGATATGTATGGGGCAGATGTCGGCTTGCTCCACTCTCTCCGCTCACTGAAGCGGGAGAAGTACTATCCGATCGTGATTTTGCCTTCGGATATGACCACAGGCATGTTGTCTTCGGAGCTTGACCGGCTGGGGGTCGAGTATCACTTTGTGCCTCTGGGCATACTCCGCCGCAAATACCTTTCGGTGCGGGGGATCTTGCCGTTGGTGAAGGCACTCATTCGCGGTGTTGCCCATGTGCGATCGATAGCGCGCAGCCGGGATGTGGCACTGGTGTATGTCAACACGATTGTTGCAGGTTCCGGAGCAATAGGAGGGAAATTAGCAGGTGTGCCGGTGCTCTGGCACCTCCGTGAGATTCTTTCCATGCCGCGACCTGTTCGCTGGGTGCTGTACAAGTGGCTAAAGCTTTGTTCGAAGCGAGTTGTGTGTGTGTCTCGGGCGGTGCGCGATAGTGTCGTGAAGGAAGAGCCGGGCCTCGCGAGTAAGTCGGTGGTGGTTTATAACGCGGTGACTGTAGCCGAAAGCGAGACGACAGAGCCGAGTGCTGATCTTCGAGCGGAGCTTGGATTACCGCCAGGGACAGAGCTTGTTGGCATGGTGGGACGTATCAGCCATTGGAAGGGGCAGGAGATATTAGTAAAGGCCTCTGCGCTGGTATTGCAAAAGCATCCGGAGGTGCACTTTGTCGCAGTGGGGAGTTATTTTGCAGACGAGGCACATTATCTGGAGAATCTGCAGGCCCTGATTCGCAGCCTTGCTCTCGAGGAGCGATTTCATATCGTTGGCTACCGTTCCGATGTGGTCAATGTGTACCGGGCGTTAGATGTCTTCGTGTTGCCGTCGATCAAGCCAGAGCCTTTTGGCCGGGTTACGGTCGAGGCAATGACGCAAGGGTGTGCTGTTATTGCAACAAATCATGGGGGGAGCTGTGAGCTCATTGAACAGGGTGTCACTGGAGTGCTGGTACCTCCATCCGATCCGCAAGCGCTCGCAGGGGCGATTGAGCAGTTGCTGTCAGACGCGACGCTGCGAAAAAATATGGGGAAGGCAGCATCTATATATGCGCTGAACCACTTTGGTTTGCCAAGCTACGAACGGCAGATACGCAACATCATCGATGAACTAGTCGATGCCAGATAAAATCACTAAGAAGAATTGCAGGGGGAACATAATAATCAGATGCATGTTCTTATCCTAGGAACGCGCGGCATACCATCCAAGCATAGTGGGTTCGAGACATTTGCGCAGGACTTGGCTCTCTTCCTGCGTGACCGTGGCCACCGAGTGACCGTGTATTGCCAGGCAGGCGCTAAAGAGGCCCTGCGGGAAGATACCTGGAGTGATATACGGCGCGTGTTCATTCCGGCCGGCGAAGGATCGCTGGGTTCAATCATCTTTGATTGGAAGGCCATTCGACACTCTCTCAAGGAAGAGGGCATCGTGCTGACTCTTGGTTACAACACGGCATGCTTCAATATTCTGTATCGGCTTCGCGGCAAGCCGAACATCATGAATATGGACGGTATCGAGTGGAAGCGGCAGAAGTGGTCGTTGCCGTCTCGTGTATGGTTTTGGGTCAATGAATGGATGGGCGCACGTATAGCGACACATTTGGTTGCAGATCATCCACAGATAAAGCAGCACCTCACCCGACATACCGCTGCCAGCAAAATCAGCGTCATCCCGTACGGCGCAGATCTGGTCTCCGCTGCAGACGTTAGTCTCATCGAGCGCTATGAGCTTTCCCCCAAAGGCTACTACCTTGTCATTGCAAGGCCCGAACCGGAAAACTCAATTCTGGAGATTGTGAACGGCTATTCGCTCCGCTCTCGTGGTGTTCCGCTCGTTATCCTTGGACGTTATAGCCATGAGGGGACGGATTTTCAAAAGTTAGTTCTAAAAAACGCGGGTCCTGAGGTTAAATTCCTGGGACCGATATTTGACCGAGATATAGTGAAGGCCCTTCGGTTTTATGCTCGCGCCTATTTTCACGGGCATCAGGTGGGCGGCACCAACCCGTCGTTGGTGGAGTCTTTGGCAGCATCCAATGCTGTTATTGCGCATGATAACCGATTCACAAGATGGGTTGCAGGAGACGGTGCGCGCTACTTTTCCAGCGCGCAGCAGATTGATGACATCTTGACGTCATTCGAGTCTGATCTAACTCAACTCCAGACAATGCAGAATGCCAGTCGACAGAGATACATGGAGTCATTCACTCAAGAGAACATTCTGAGTTCGTACGAAAATCTGCTTGCCCAATTTGCGAGTGAACTCCCAGTCGAAGGATATGTCAAAGCCCCAACAGACGTTTCAGCTTAGCGAAACAGCGTTGTGTATCAGGTTAAGGTCTATGCAAGGGCGTCAGAAACTTACATAAATAGTCGAGGGCTGGCTTCGCGAGACCGCCGCTCTCTAGTGTTTACAACGAGCCGCTGTTTCATACACGAGCCGACAAATGAGTGAGTTGCGACATAAGAAATTCGATGGAATCCAGGCTTTGCGCTTTATCGCGGCACTGGTGGTGTTGTTTACACATTGCACATATTACACATGGGAGCGATTAGACCGGCATTTCCCCGTCTGGCAACGCGGCACCAGAGGGGTCGATATTTTCTTCGTCATCAGCGGGTTTGTGATGGTTTATTCCGGTCAAAAACTGATCAGACTCAGTGATGGATGGAAGACTTTTGCGGAACGCCGAATCATACGCATCGTTCCGATTTACTGGCTGCTTACCACGCTCAAGATATGCATGATGGTCCTCGCCGCAGGATTGGCTCTTCACGCCAAACTCAGTGTTTGGACCGCAGCCGCCTCTTACTTGTTCCTCCCCGCACGTAACTTGGATGGAAAGATAGAGCCGCTTCTCGCTGTCGGTTGGACATTGAACTTTGAGATGCTTTTCTATTTGATCTTTACCATCGCCCTTTACTTACGAACGAATATCTATCGATTTGTGGGAATAGTGCTCGGTTTGCTGACTGTAGGAAGCCTCTTCCGTCATTCCCCGTCACCCGCGACATTTTATCTCAATGCCATCGTGCTGGAATTCTTCTTTGGCATGTTGATCGCCAGATATTGCGCGAGAGGCATATACATTCCAGAAAAGATCGCATTCTGCTTGTTTGGGTGTGGTTTCTTCCTTCTGCTCCTACCGCCTTTCGAATCGCCGCTACCCAAGGTGTTAATCAGCGGGATACCAGCAGCGATGATGATCTGGTCGGCTGCGTCACTAGAGCGCTTTCACACATACATCCCACGGGCGGTGCTTTATCTAGGTGAAGCGTCGTATTCGATTTATCTCGTGCATCCATTCATCTGTCCTCTACCGCCATTGTTGATGAGCCGTGCCCATATACATCTGCCGATTGTCGCGGTGGCGATCAGTGCGCTTCTCGGGCTCGTCACGGGTTGCCTTGTTCACGAGTTCATCGAGGTACCCATAAGTAGCAAGTTGAACGACATGCTGCGAGAGCGCACGCAGGTGCTCGCTACGACGAGTTAACGGTCGGAGTGAGTCGTTCACGCATGCTTCCCGGTATTCTCGTTCTACTCAGATCAAGAAGAGTTCAGGGGACCTCGATCAAGGACGCCGGATTCCGGCGGTTACTCCCTTACCAGTTCCACGCGCCGATTGCGGGCCCGCCCCTCTAACGTGTCGTTCGGCTCCACGGGACGGGATGCACCAAAGCCGCCGGTCAACAAGCGATCTGGAGCGATGTTGTATTGGCTCACCAGGGCCTGCTTTACGGCCGCGGCACGGCGGCGGGAGAGCTCGAGGTTGTAACTGTCGCCGCCCACATTGTCGGTGTGGCCTTCGACCGTCAACTTCCAATCAGGATTGTCGGTCATCGCTTGTGCGATTTCTTTCAGCACCGGCTCGGACTCCGGCTTCAACGTATCGCGGTTGAAGTCGAAGTAAATGCCATACGTGACGGCGCGCTTGTCCTTGGTCAGCTGTTTTTCCAGCACATTTTCTGGTTTGGCGACGGGGAAGTTGATCTTGACGATCTCCACGCGGAAGTTGCCGTTGTGAAATAGGGGATCCTTCAACCTCCAGTTGAGAACGAGGGGATCGGCAGGGTCGTCCAGAACTAAGATCTCACCGCCACTCTTTGTGGGGCGTTGGTTGGCGGGCCGTGGATCTTTGCCAACCACAGTGAAGTCTCCCTTGAGATGAATCACCGGTAGTTCGACGCGCTGGTCGTTGACGATCATCGGGTATTTCAGATCCTGGGGCTCAACGCGAGTGAGCACGCCTCCTTCATGCGTCAATTTCACGCCGTTGCTGAAGTCAAAGATGTCGACGTATTGAAGATCCGTTTGGCCGGTGGACCGAATCTCCCGGAACGTTTTGTCCGAGAGGCGGTAGCGTGTCATGTCGTGCATCAGACGCGGCATCCGGCTCGCGTTCACCGTGATGTAGTTATCGGCAGAGTGGTAGTCGGCGTTGCAGTTCTGATTCGTGATCGTGAGAGCCCGCGACATTCTTCCGTTGTCATCTTTGTACTCTTGGGTTGCGGAAGTAGTTGTGACGGTCGAGTCATTGATCGAATCGACAGAGTTTCTCGCTTCCACGTCTCCGTACTTGACGCCCCATGCGGTGGTGAAGATAGTTCCCGGCTTGAAGGGAACCTTCGCGTTGTCTTGTGCAGCGAAAGAGGATGCGCCGCACGGAATCACCGGGTCGCTAGGGGAGAAGACCGGGAGGCCGTCCGCGCTCGCCTTCTTTCCACTCAACGCGCCCAGCAGGCTCTGCAAAACCCCCTTCGCGTCCGGCGAGCCGCCCTTGGTAAGGTCGAGGCCGTTTTCGTTGGCGAGACGAGAAAGGTCTTGAGTAACGCCGCGAGTTTTTTGCCGCACCTTGTAACCCACATAGACCACGCCCCCAACCACGACTACCCCAACGAGCAGGATAAGGACCAGTGCGATGCCGATGAGCTTGGGCAGAATCGAGCGCTGTCGCGGCTGGCCGACGCCGCTGACGGGAGCCGGTGCAGGAAACGAAGCGTTTGGCGTCTGCGTCCATTGCTGACCGGCGTTTGAAGCGGGAGGTGTTGTCTGCGACCATTGCTGGCTTGCGCTCGATGCAGGCGGCGCGGTCTGGGGTGGTGGCGTCTGGGACCATCGCTGACTGGAAGCGGACGGTGTAGGTGCGGCGGAGAATGACGCGGCTGCCTGCTGTCCCGCGGTGGCGGAGTTGTCCGAACCATTCGACGCGGGGACGTTGACCGGCGCGACGTCTGCCCAGCCTTGAGTGGGCGTGGGAAGTGCTGGGTGGCGGTGCCGTAGATACATCCACAGGTGCGAACTGCGAGGATGGTGGCACCGTCTCGGGAGCGAGAGGTGCAGCGACGTCCGTCCACTTGTCGGAGACCGAAGAGGCCGGCACAGATGGCGGGATAGAATCGGATGCCACGGAAGGAGTCACAGGCGCGAAATGTGGCGCCTGCGAGGGTGTTGATGAGATGGGCTGACCTGGCGGTGGCGTTGTCGGGTTGGCGACGGCGCTTCCGCAGGCGGGACAGAAACGTATTCCGGACGAGAGCGGTTTTCCGCAATGGGTACAGAACTGGGCCATGGTTAACTCCTCGAGATAGTGCAGTGTTCCGGTCCCGTGTTACACGACAGTCCAGCCCATACTTATCTTGTAAGCCGGTACATATCTTGTTAGCCGGTACATATCTTGGCATTGGGGATGGGCTGGTCGATATCTTTCTTGAATATCGTCATGGTTTTGAGCAGCTCTTTCGGTATCCCGAGCACGGTTGCGTCGGCGCTTACCTGGCCTTCGACATGCAGCATGAAGCGCTGACACGGAACCAGGCTCAGCATTCCTGAATGAGACGCAGTGCTGGAGAGCACAACCTGAAAGGTGCCTGCCGCTTCCGTCTTCAGCGCTTCCTTCGCCTTCTTCACGAAGTGACCGATCGTGGTCTTTTCGAGCAGCGCTGCGGCGCGGTCGGCGAGAGAGTCTGGTATCGGCGGCATGAGTTCTTCGGTGCCAGTCTTGAGCTCAAAGCGCGGCATCGCCACGGCCACTACGACGCCGAAGGCCGCCATCGGGGAGAAGGCGGTCGAGGTCTGGATGGAGCTGTCAGAGGTAGCGTTGCTGGTGTCCTGCTCCGTGGGTTGCTCGCCGCTGCCGCGCGTTACGCTCAGTCCGGTCACGCCGTTGTAGTCCACATGGAAGGCGCCCTTCGCGATCTGCTGCTTGGTGCTGAATGCGGGATGGAATAGCAGAGCTTCACCAATCTCCAACGTGAAGGGCAAGGCGCCGAGATACAACGGCACCGAGATGATGGCGGGCAGCTTCAGCTTTTCCTCGCCCAGCTCCGGCGGTCTTCCGGAGGTGCCGATCGTCCAGGTGAAGTCGACGATGCCGTTCACGTCCTTATTGCTGAAATCGAATTTACTTACCTGGCTGTTATTCACGGTGAGCGCCATCGTCGACTCAAAGTTCTTCACATAACCTTTGCTGGTGATAGCGGCGTCCAGAGGATCGCCGTTCTGCGTGAGGTCAACCTGGAAGTCAACTTTGTCCGGGCTGAAGTCGGCGTCGGACTTGATGTGCCAGCCCTCTTCTTCTTCTTCCTTTCCCTCGGCGGCAAGCACACGCGGGAGTGACATCCATGGCATGAGCGGCCGCCGGGTAGCTCGCTGAGTTATGGCCGGACAACGCCTGCACCTGGCGATTGTGTATCTCGAGAAAGTTGATCGGGGTTTGCCAGCGGATATCCGCATCTTTGAAGAGCTCGTTGAGCGGCGCATTCTCCGTGCCGACGAAGAGCTTGCCGTCATCCTCCGCGATGGCCTGAATGCGTTTGAAACTGAGTCCTTCAAACAAGACGACCTTGCCGGGAGTTAGACTGCTTCGCAGCTCCGGTGTCGGCGTGAAGACATAAATATCGTGGCCGCGGTTCGCACCTACGAGTGTCTTCTTTACTGTGTCCGCGTTGACCCGCACGACGTTGTCCGCGTAGGTCACCTCATAGCGAGTGCCAGACTGTTTCGAGAGGTCAATGCCGTTGGAGGTGTCGACGACGCTTGCCGAAGCGCTGCCGGACGGAGCAGGGATCGCTCGAGGCGGAGCTTCCGAATCGTTGTTTCCGTGGCAGGAGAGCAGCGATAAGCAGAGGCAGACCCCCAGCAGGAGAAAGATGCGCAGAACGGAAAGGCGCCTGCGCGAGCGCCGTGCAAGAAGCAGGATTCGCGCACCGCGCGAACGATGACTCATAGGGCTCCCCGGTGGAGCGGGCTACGATAGCCTTCCATCACATCTCTCATTCAGCCTTGGCGTCTGGGGGTACCTGGAAGGACCATGCGGCGTTGAAGATCATGCCGTCGCCCTGGCCGCGCATGATATCGGCGCCGGAAAACTGCTTGGATTTCGAAACCGGCCGCAGCGCCACGCCGTATTCGCCAGGCAGCAGCGGCGATGTTGGCACGATTTTGTATTGGCCGCTCGCCAGCTTCTGCGTCTGGATGGCTACGCGGTCTTCAAGGAAGTTTGAGTAGACCTGCCAGTCTGCTGTGGCACTGGAGCGGGCATCCTCTTTGCCCTGGGTTGCACCCAGGAGGCGCACAGAGTTCTGTGCCGGAGTCAGCTTCAACATCGCCGGGGCGTAGTCGTCCGGGTTGACTCCGGGAACGTCCGAGAAGTTCACCAGGAATACCGGCAGGGTGCTACGCGAGATATTGCTGGACGCTGCCCCGGCGATACCCCAGACGTAGGTCACGGTTGGCTTGCGGTGCCCCATCATGCTGGTCATCACGCTGCCCGCGCCGTTTACGGCGCTGTAGCCAGCATAGGAACCGGTATGGCTTGCGACGTCCCACGCTGTTGCGTTTACGCCCACCTGCATCGTCTGGCCGAGCACTGTGTCACTGGCGAGGCTGTTCATGGAGGTGGGCTTGTTCTTTGTCTCGGCGAGCTGCACTTTCTCAAGCGTGATCGGGCGGGAAGCGCCACTGACGACGAGGGCGACAGTGGGAATATGCGTTGTAGCAGCGGTGGAAGCAGTTGGCGCGGAAGCCGTAGGCACGGGTGCGGCTGGTGCGGCGCCTGCTGGATGGGAGGCGGAGTTGGCCGCGATGGCGGCTTCCAATTCACCCTGGGTGACGCCGGCCTTGTGCAAGGCCACGAGTCCGTCGGCCGAGAGATCGAAGGCCGGAGCGCTGGTATGAATCGAAGCAATGATCGCGGACTCAGGGACACCGGCCTGTACGAGCTTCACCAGGTCGGCATTAGTCATTGCGGGCTGTTGGGCGGACGGCTGGGCCGGCTGCTGGTGCGCCTGCAATGCCGATGCAGGCGCTGCAGCAGCGAGGGCGAGAACCATAGGCAGTACGAAGTGGTGCAGTGTCATACCAGACCTCCTCACTTAGTGCGTTCCGTCGAGGAATCGTTTCAGGAAGTCCTAGGGGCCGATGGAAGAGAGCACGAGACGCCTACCTGAGACAGGGAAGGCATATTACGTCCGGCAGCGTGGCTTTCCCTGGTGAGTACGAATGGAGATATGCGACTTAGCAGGTCGTGGTCAAAGGACTTAGCCCTGATCCTCACCTGACTTAGTAACTCGTTGAGGACAGGTGGGTTGCAGTAGCTTCATGAACAGTCCGCGTTAGTGCAGGCCAGTCTCTAGCAACCTTGCCTTTCGCGCCGTCAATTCATAGCCGTGCGCATTCGCCTGCTGCTCAAGCGCCCGCAGTTCCGATGGCACGTTTGGCCGTCCGGCTGCCGCCTCACTCTCCAATAGTGCAAGCCGGGCCTCGCACTCGGTTTCCAGGTAGCCGAGGCGATGCGCCTCCAGCGCTGCGGTGCGCAGGCGCGCTGCAACGGAGGCCTCCGCGGCCTTCACCATTTGGTCGCGCTCCGCGACGGCGAGATCGAGGCGTGCTTTCTCAATGACTCCGTGAATGCGTAGGAGCGGATCCGGATGACCGCTGCGCAGTTCTTCTGCCCGGTGCAATGCTTCACGGGCCTGGTCGAGCTTGCCTTGCCTGACCAGCGCATTCCCCAGCACATGCCCGGCGTGGACAGCAGAGACCATCTCGTTTTCACGCATAAGCTGCTGGATGGCCTGCTGCGCCATGCTCGCGGCATCCGCGGGCCGATTCTCTTCAATCGCTAGGGCGGCGAGCGACACCTGGGTCTCCGAGATCAGACTGCTGGCTCCGAGTCTCGTGCGGATCGCGAGCGCATCACTATACGCCTGACGGGCGCGATCGAGATCCGCCTCCGCCTCTAGCACGTCCCCGCGCACCACCATGGCTTCGGTGAGATAGGGATAATTGGTCTGGTTTGGCCGCAGTTCTTCGATTGCCAACTCTACGTTCCGGCGCGCCTCCGGGAGCGAGCCTTCCAGAAGAAGGACGCTGGCAAGCCGATAGCGCGGATAGCCCAGTTCGGAAGGATCTTCGGAGGCCGGCGTGTTCAGACTTTTGAGATACAACGTCTTCGCCGCGAGCAGATCGCCCTTGGTGAAGAGGATATCTGCGATGTTGTTGCGCGCGGTTGCTGAGTTGACAGCATCGCCTGCCTGATCGAAATGCTGCTTTGCTTGTCGGTAGAGTCGCTCCGCACGGTCGACCTGTCCCCGGTTTTCGAAATTGATGGCCATGTTGTTCAGGATGGCGCCGGTTTTCTCGTGCTCGCCCAGGTTCTGCAGGATGGCCAGAGCCTGCTGGTAGGTAGCAGTCGCATCGCTCAGATGGCCGGCGGTGCCCTCGGCGTCTCCAATCACTCGCAGGGAATCAGCGGCCTCCAAACGGTTGCCGGCCGCGAGATAGATGCGGTAGGCCTCCTCACACGCGGGGCGTCCGCTCTGCGGGTTGTCGCCATAGACGAGGGCGACGCACTCTCTTTGCCTTGCGCGCGCGTAGAGCAATTTCTGTCCCTGGGCATTGGCCTTGTTCATCGCGGAGCGGAGGAGCGCGAGCTTTCTGGGTTGGTTGCGTTCGATATTGGCCTCCGCCAGATCGATGCGGGGGTCGTTCGAACTCTGCGGTGGGAGCCGGCGCAACTGGGCCAGCGTCTCTCTTGCTTCGGCGCTGTGCTGGGCCCGCAGCTCGGCCGTGATCAACTGCAGACCGTAGTCCACGCTATCGGGAAAGAGACTGAAGAGTGCGCGGTAGGCGGAAGCGGCCTTCTCATGGTCGGTCAACGTTTCGTAGTAGTCGCCTTCGATCTGCAGGCGGTACATGCGGGGCAGCCGTGACGAAAGGTCGAGCGCTCTCTTCGTCTCCTTCCTACGGTTTTCTTCGTAGCCTAATTGTCCCCACGCACGCGCTAGCATGGCGTGGGCAAGCGGGAAGCTTTGATCCGCGGTCACGGCCTGCTGCAGCAGGTCCTTTGCGGAAGACGCATCGAATTCTCGCAAACGGGCGAGGCCCAGAGTGTAGAGGCGAGCTGTCTGTGCGTCCGCGGGCAGTTCCGCTGCGAAGCTGAAGTCGGTGTCGGCAGTCCCGGCTCCGAGATGACTGCGCAGACGGCTGCCCATGCGGGAGACGAGCTGGAAGAGATCGCGATCGCTGCCCACCTCCGCCACCTCGGCCAGGATTTCTCCTGTCTTCGCTTCCTGCATACGCGCGTCCAGCCGCAACTGGTTGCCGTCGCGACGTGCGATTCGGACGAATGAGCCCAGCACCAGCACATCCGTATGCAGAGCAGAGCCGAGACGTGCCGTGGTCGATGCATTCAAAGTGTCGGTGAGCGACCATGGCGAAGAAGCGTGCAGGCTGGCGACGTCTTCTCCGGAAACCATGCGTAGTTTCTCTCCGTTTGCAAGCTCGGTACGCAGCATTTCGGTGAGAGCCGGGGCCAGCCACGCGTCCCCGGTGTCGGCGGACAGATTGTGGAAGTCGAGCACGGCAACCGAGCGACGCATCGGCGCGGCCTGCGGGACAACTACCAGCGCCGTGGCGGGATGCATGGTATGCCTGGCGGAGCGATGAAGAAACCAGCCGGCAGCCGATCCGGCCGCCAGCGAAGATTGCGCCTACTGTGAGATACCTACGGGCCCGGGAAGCCGAAGATGGCGGCGACCAGCGCGGAGGAATGGCGCGGTGGCCGGATTGCGTCGTGACGGGCGCATCCGGAAGCTCGTCCGGGTCGTCTGAGGCGACGGCATGAGGGGGTGTACGCGGCTCCGACGCACCGACGGAAGCGGAGTTAGCGGCCGGGGAGGAGTTGGAGGTCGATGGAAGGTGGCCCACGCTGCTTGCGACGGGAGCGATGAAGCGATAGCCGTGGCGCGGAATCGTCTCTATGAAGCGAGGATTGGCGGGATCATCGTCGAGAGCCTGGCGAATCTTCTTGGCAATGACGTTCAGGCTGCCGTCGAAATCGACAAAGACACCCTGGGGCCAGAGCTTCAGTCGCATTTCCTCACGGGTGACCGTTTCACCGGCGCGCTCGAGGAGGATGACAAGCGCCTGAAAGGGCTGTTCCGCTAATTTGACGCGCAGTCCATTGCGGCTGAGTGTGCCGCGAGCCACGTCAGCCTCAAATTGTCCGAATCGGAAAATCGGAGGTGCTGGCGAATTCGATTGCATCGAGATAGCAACCGGGATTAAAAAGTGTCGCGATTTTAGCACGCCGCCGCGTCAGGTGTTTTTGTAACTTGCGGGCCGTCTTCGAGTTAGCAGGTCAGATGCATATCTCGAGATAGTCAGGGGCGAGTTACACCTGCAGCACGTCACCGTCGCGGGCGACCATCTCGTAGAGCACCGGATTGACGAAGAAGCCGAGAAAGAGCCGCGAAACGAGGCCGGCCACGATGACGATGGCGAAGGGTTTTTGCGTATCCGACCCGATGCCGGTGGAGAGCGCGGCGGGCAGAAGTCCGAGGCAGGCGACCAGGGCGGTCATCATGATGGGGCGGAGCCGCAGCAGGGACGCTTCGCGAGTCGCGGTGCGGATGTCCTTGTTTTCGAGGCGCAACTTGTTGATGTAGGAGACGAGGATGACGGCCGTCTCGACAGAAACGCCCATGAGTGCCAGCAGTCCCAGAGCCGAGGAGACGCTGAATGGCGTGTGGGTCAGCTTGAGCGCGATCAGCGCACCCACGGGCTCGGTGAGCACGACGCCAATAGCGATGGTAACGGGGAATTTGAAGTTGCCGTAGAGGGCAAACAGGATCATGAAAATGATGAGCAGGGCCAGAGGGCCTATGAGCTCCATCTGGTGTTTGGCTTCCAGGAATTCGCCGTATTCGCCGCCCCAGCTGAGCCGATAGCCGGGAGGCAGGGATTTTTCGATGTCCGCGATGGCGTGCTGCCCGTCGGTCACGGCGCTTTCGAGATCGCGGCCTTCGATGCTGTACTGCACGCCGATATACCGCGAGTTATTTTCGCGATAGATAAACGAGGCGCCGCCGGCCTCGTGGATATTCGAGAGCTCGCTCAACGGAATCTGCTGGCCGGTTGGCGTGCCGACGAGCAGGTTGCCGATCTGCTGCGCGTTCTCCCGGAACTCCGGCTTCATGCGCACGACGAGGTCAAATAACTTCTCGCCCTGAATCACCTGGGTGGCGGCCTGACCGCCGACCGCCGCCTGCACCACAGCTTCTACGTCGGCAACATTGATGCCGTAGCGCGCAATCTTGTCACGGTCCACGTCGATGAGCAGGCTTGGCTGGCCGAGCTCGCGCACGACTGTCAGCTCCGTGAATCCAGGCACCTGAGAGAGACGGCGCTTGATCTCGAGCGCCTGGCTCTCAAGGATATTCAGGTTCGGACCATAAATTTTCACCGCGAGCGCGCTCTTGAGTCCGGTCAGCGCTTCGTCGACGGCGTCTTCCGCGGGCTGCGTGTAGTTGAAGATGACGCCGGGGAATGACTTGAGCTTCTGTTGAATGTCCTCTGTCAGCTCTGCCTTGTTATGGATGGCGCCGCTCTTCCAGGAGGAATCGTTGTAGGCCCTCAGCCCGACGTAGAACTCATCGTTGAAGAATCCGGTTGGATCGGTGCCATCGTCCGGCCGGCCAAGTTCGGAACCCACATCGGTGACCATGGGGTAGCTCATCAGGATTTTGCGAACCTGAGGTGAGAACCGGCTCGCCTCTTCGAAGGAAACCGTATAGGGCATGGTGGCGCGCACCCACAGCGCGCCTTCGTCGAGGTGAGGCATGAACTCTCCGCCGATGAAGGGCACGAGCAGGAGCGTGGCGGCAAAGATAAGAGTGGCAACGAGGATAGTTATCTTCGGATGGTCGAGACACCATTCCAGCTCTTCGGCATATTTGTCACGGACCCATTCGAAGGGCTTGTTCACGCGCTCCCGCACGCCGTTTTTGAACCACCAGGCGCACATGACGGGAACGAAGGTAAGCGTGAGGAGCAGCGCACCGACGAGGGCGATCGCGACCGTGTCGGCCATCGGCCGGAAGAGCTTTCCGGAGGGTCCACTGAGCGCGTAGATCGGTAGATAGCCCGCGATGATGACGGCGACCGAGTAGAAGATGGGGCGATCTACGTCCTTCGCCGCCGCAAGGATGACTGCCTGCAGATCGTAGCTCTGGCCCTCGCGCTCTCCCAACTCGCGAAAGACATTCTCAACCATCACCAGCGTGCCATCGATGAGGATGCCGAAGTCGATGGCGCCGATGGAGAGCAGATTTGCTGCGACTCCCCGCGCGTGCAGAAAAATAAATGAAAAGAGCAGCGCCAGCGGAATGGTAAGCGCGACGATGACGGCGGCACGAAAGCTGACCAGAAACGCCATGAGAACGATGAGGACGAGAGCCATTCCCAGCAGCATGTTGTGCTCGACGGTGTCGATGGTGAGTTGAACGAGATCGCTGCGGTCGTAATAGGGATGGATTTTTATATCCGCCGGCAGGATGTGTTCATTGAGCTGCTGCGTCTTCGCCTCTACGCCCTTCAGCACGTTCTGTGTCTGCTCGCCGCGTCGCATCATGATGACGCCCTCGACGGCGTCATCGGTCTTGTTGAATCCAAATTCACCCAGGCGCGGCGCATGGCCGATGGTCACATCGCCGATGTCGTGGATACGAATCGGCACACCATTCTGCGAGCCGACTACGACATCGCCGATATCGACGGTATCGCGGACCAGGCCGAGGCCGCGGACGTAATAGAACTGGCCACCCTGCGAGTAGAAGCCGCCTCCGGCATTGGAGTTGTTGTTGGAGAGCTGCTGCACTACGGTGGGCACGGTGACGTGGTAGGCATAGAGCCTAGCTGGATCGAGCAGCACCTGATACTGCATGACGGTGCCGCCAAAACCGGAGTCATCCGCAACGCCGGGCACCTGTTTGTATTCGCGCTCAATGACCCAGTCTTCGTAGACCTTCAGTTCCTGCGGTGAGCGGTCGGGACTATCGATGACGTAGCGATAGACGAGTCCGGATGGACTGCTCAGAGGCGCAAGGGTGGGAGTGACTCCAGTGGGGTAAGTAACCTCACTCAGCCTCTGAAAGACTTGCTGGCGGGCAAAGTAGTCGTCTGTGCCCTCGTCAAAAGTCATGATGACATCGGACAGCCCGTAGAGAGATATCGAGCGCATGACGGCCATCTTCGGGACGCCGTTCATCTCCACTTCCGTCGGAATGGTGACGAGACGTTCGACTTCTTCTGCTGCGTGCCCGGGCCATTGGGTGATCACTTCCACCATAGGTGGGGAGAGATCCGGGTAAGCATCCACGGGCATGTGGTCAAAGGAGATCACGCCGCCAACGACGATGAAGATGGTCAACAGAAGGACGAGGAGCCGTTGGCGCAGCGCGAACTGGACGACGTGATGAATCATTCGAGGCCTCAGTGTTGCAGCGAATTGGCAAACTGAAGAAACAGGCTGCCGTCGCCCACAACCCTTTCTCCAACGGAAATGCCCTTCACGATTTCTGTCTGTCCGTTTTCACTCTGGCCGATCTCCACCTCGCGCCTGCCAAACTGGTTTGCGCCGACGGCTACATAGACAAAGGGTTGATTGTTCTCGTCGCGCAGGATGGAGGAGTCAGGCACGACGATGGCGTTCTTTATGGAGCCCGCCGTGACGGTGACCGTGCAATACATATCCCGCTTCAATTTCTCGCCGGGATTGTCGACGACAATGCGCGCCTGCAGCGTTCTCGTGTTTGGATCGAGCGCCGGCGAGACGTAGGAGATTCTTCCGTGAAATGTGCCTGGATATGCATCGTTCTGCACGACGACATCGTCTCCGGCGCGAACCAGAGCAAGATCTGCCTGGTATACGTTTGCGAGTACCCAGACCGTGCTCAGATCGGAGATGGTGAAGGCTTGGGTCTGGCCAGCCTGCACCACCTGGCCCGGCGAGACGAGACGCTCCACCACCTCGCCGCTGATGGGCGCCAGCACGGGGATCTGGGCGGAAGTGGCGTTCTTGGCGAGTTCGGCGGGATTTTTGATCCCGAGGATTTTCATTCCCTGGTCAGCCGCGTTGAGGTCCGCCTGTGCCTGGTTGCGGTCCGATTCCGCCTGCTCCAGGTCGCGCTGGGCAACAGCATGGTGTTGATAGAGGTCCTGTTCCCGCGTGTAGTTCTTATCGGCGAGGCGATAGGAGTCGGCCGCCTTCAGGTACGCATCCAGCAACTGCGAGTAGTCGGGACTGCTTACCTCCAGCATGGGCTGGCCTACTTTCACATTCTGTCCCGGCACGACTAGGATTCGGCTAACGGGGCCGCCGACCTGCGTGATGACCGGCGTGGTCTTGAATGCGTTGTAGGCAACGGCGCCGGTGAGCCGGAGGGTGCGCGTCAGCCGGCTGGGTTGAATCGTCACCACCTGCACGTGCGACATCTGGTCCTCGGGAATGGTGAAGAGCTGAGGGCTGGCAGACGCTGATGCAGTGGCGGAGAAGGACGTCATCTTGTTCGCACGCTTGCGATCATTCGAGCTGCAGGCAGTGAGGACGGATAGAAGGGCCAGCGCAGTGACGGTTTGAACTGTGCGCTTGCGCCGAATGGCCGGCATAGTCGTCATGGCAGGCTCCTGGTTCCTACTGCTTCGCGAAGTTGTTCGATAGCGATGAGATAGGTGGCGAGCGCCTGGCGGTAGGCGAGTTCCGTGGCCCGATAGCTGCGCTCAGCGTCGAGGTAGTCAAGCAGACTTGCCGCTCCATGCCTGTAGGAATATTCGCTGATGTCGCGCGACTCTTTCGCCTGGTCGAGATAGCCGGAGCGATAGAGACCAACGATCTGATCGTTCGAGCGCAGATTTTCAAAAGCGTCTCTCACATCTGTCATCACCTGGCCGTTTGCAAACCTCTCCTGCTCCTGAGCCTGGGTTATGGCGAAGCCAGTGCGGGCAATTTCGCCCTGGTTGCGATCGAAGATCGGCAAAGGCATCTGTCCGAAGAGCGAGATGTTGTTGACATCGCTGAGGTGGGTGTAGCTGATTTGACCTGTAACGTCTTTCTTGCCGATGGCTTTCTGCAATTGATATTGGCTGTTAGCAGCCGTGACGCTCTGCTGTGCGGCCCGGAGATCCGGCCTGGTCTGCAATGCTTTCGCCTGAAAGTCTTCTGCGTTGCCCTTGACCGGTTGGTAGTCGAAGCTGCCCGCCACCTCATAGTCCGCGCTTATCGATTCATAGCCAAGCAACTGCCGCAGGTCGGAGAGTCCCTGGACTCGGGCGAGACGCGCCGCGGAGACATCGGTCTGGAACTGAAGCATCTGAAGCTTGATCTTGAGGAGATCGTCTTCGCTGATGTCACCCGCGTTGTATCGCGCCTGGCTAATGTCCGCCGTGTTCTGAAAACTTTTCAGGTCCTCGTTCGCCAGCTCCAGCGTCGATTCAGCGAGCTCGACGTTGATGAACTGCGAGGCGACGGTGAAGGTGAGGCTGCGTTCATTGTCGGCGACCTGTGATCGCGTCACGGCGGTCTGATCTTTGGCTGCCTGCAGGCGGTGCTGCCGTTTTTTCCCGCGCTCAAAGAGATAGCTGAGACCGAGGTCGAACTGTGCGATGTTGTCGATGTAATCGGGGCTGAACTGGCCTGGCTGGAAGACCGGGAGGAACTGCGCATCGCCCAGAAGGACCGGGCTGGGACGGAGGTTTGCCGTAGTTTCCTCGGCTTCGCTCTGCTGGATGGTGGTGCGCGCGGCCAGCAGATTGTGGTTGTGGCGAAGGGCCATCTGAATGGCGTCGTCCAGCGTTATGGTCACCGCCCCGGGCTTTTGTGCAAGGGCCTGGGCGGGTGGCGACGGGGCTTTCGCAGGCGTCGTTTGCGCGCCCGCAACTTCGAAACATAGCCGCACGGTCAGCAAAAGCGGGAGACACAGACGTCGAAAGCGCATGGGCGGACAGCCTTCGTCAGCAGGGCAATACAAGGATGGGCGTGCCACGATCGGCACGAAAGCGCGGCGACGGCTATACGGGAGGGGCGCGCGCAGGAACATTCCGCGCGGCGTTTCTTACGGGGAAGCTGAGAGCTTGCGTTTCCGGAGCAGTTCCTGTGGGCAGCAGGACGAAGGCGCGGGCGCTCACCGGCGCCGGCTCGATGGCCTGATGGCTCAAATGACAGATAGAGCAGTTGTCCGACGAGGAAGTGGCGTGGTGATGCCAGACGAAGCCGAGCGTAGTCCCTATGAGCAGCGCAAGGAGCGCTACGGGAAACACCAATCGCCAGATTGTGCTTCGACTCGACACGTTGAGGAGATCTCTTTAGGCCCTGCGCGAGGGTTGGGCCAGTGTAGTCCAATTTTTTGCCTTTCTGGCAATTTTGATTGCGCCTCCCACGGGCCCTAGATCGCCGGCAGAGGTGGCAGTTGCCAGCCGGTGGCTGTGCCGTGCAAGCTGATTGCCATGCCGGAGCTACCGGATATCGCTGCTTATATCAGCGCGCTGGAGCCGCGCATCCTGGGGCAGAAGCTGGAGCAGGTCCGCATCGCCAACGCATTTCTCCTGCGGACCGTGCAGCCGCCGCTCAGCAGCGCCGAGGGCCGCGCTGTGCGGGAGCTGCGCAGAATCGGCAAACGGATCGCGATCGGAATGGAGGGCGATCTGTGGCTGGTACTTCACCTGATGATTGCCGGACGCCTGCACTGGCGGCCGCCCGGAGCGAAGCTGGCGGGACGGAACAGCCTAGCGGCATTTGATTTTGCAAATGGGTCACTGGTGCTTACCGAGGCCGGAAGCAAAAGGCGCGCGTCGCTGCATGTGCTGAGCGGTGAAGACGGGTTGCGCGCGATCGATCCTGGCGGTATCGAGGTATTCGAGTCCGATCTGGATTCCTTTCGTACGGCTCTGATGGTTGAGAACCGCACGCTGAAGCGGGCGCTGACCGATCCGAGGATTTTGAGCGGGATTGGGAACGCGTATTCGGACGAGATACTGCACGCGGCGCGGCTCTCTCCGATCAAGCTGACCCATAAGCTTGAGCCCGAGGAGTGGGAGCGTCTGTTCGCGGCAACGAGGGAGACGCTGCAGCTATGGATCGACCGGTTCAAGGCAGAAGCGAAGGCCGAGTTTCCTGAAAAGGTGACCGCGTTCCGCAAAGAGATGGCGGTGCATGGGCGCTATGGGCAGCCGTGTCCTCGATGCGGCGATGCGATCCAGCGCATCCGCTATGCAGACAATGAGACCAATTACTGCGCGCGCTGCCAGACGGAAGGGCGCGTGCTGGCGGATCGCAGCTTATCGCGCCTGCTGGGAAAGGACTGGCCGCGCACGCTGGACGAACTGGAGAGCATGACCAGGCGCGCCCGTGAAGATGGCGTCCGCGCAGCGGTCCCTGCTACGCAACAGCGGAAGTCGAAAATCTCTAAAAGTGTCCGCAGTAGTGGTAGTGAAGAATCTCTTCCACCGCAATGAACGCGAGGGTGGCGGCGGAGAGGACGACCTGCAGGCGCTCCATGCGAAGCTTGCGTGGGCTGGGCGGCTGCTGGCGCCACTGGGATGCGGGGCGGCGGCGGAGCCGGCGGACTTGCGCGACCACTGCGAGGTTGAGCAGCGAACCAATGAGCGCGAGGCAGATCATGGGGACGCGGAGCGCATCTGCGTGGAAGCGGTCCACCATGGCGCCGGCGCCGGCGCTGAGGACGAGCGAGCCGAGGCCGACAACAAAGCGCAGACCGTTTGCCGCAAAGAAGAAGGTGCAGACGCTTTGCAGGAGAGCGAAGAAAAAACTCGACCAAGCGATTGCGCCGTGTACGCGTTCCGCAACTTCGCTAGTCGGGTCTTCCGTCGGCGCTAGAGGCCTGACGGGAGTTGTCGTCATGAGAGAACTCCGCAACGGAAGATTCCGTCCCAAGGTGATTTTAATGGCTGATCGATAAGGTTGCGGAACGCGCTGGCCATGCGCTAAGCCGGTGGCTTGCAGTATGGGCCGGCCGCGATCTTTGTCGGAGCCTGCGGCACGAGACGCAACGTGATGATGGCGTGCGGCTTTGACTTCGAACTAGACGGAGTGATCGTCAGGGCCTGGAGCAAGCTCCGATTGATCGCGCGCCAGGGCATCATCTATTCATGCATGTGTGAGTGGGGCGAATGGCAGCCGCAGGTGCGCTGTGCGGGCCGTGCCGCCAAGATCAATACGGAGGATTGTGCCTCGACCATCTTCGGCGGGCCACTGACTGGCAAAGACACCGGCTCAGGGCAAATCAGAGTTCTCCACTTTCGAGGGCGGAGCAAGCGGGTGCGGCACGCAGCCCTCTGCCTCAGAGCGTTGGTTTGGATTCGACGAATGCGCGCACGATGGCGGACAACACGCCGTCGTCGTCGTGGGCGGCCGGCGGGTAGTCCAGAGCCAGCGGCGGAGCCTGCGCAGCGCAGTGCTGTACGTCGGCTGGTGCCCATGCACCCGCCTTCTGGATCTGCCATTCGACGTCAAAGTGCTGAGGATCCTGCACGGTATAGAGGAACCGGCTCTTCGGTGTCGCCGCAGCGTTGTGAGGCAAATCCGTCCTGGTTACGGTGAGCGTTTGCCCGTCCCAGCCGGGACTGTCGAAGATGGCGTAACCGGCGGAGTTCATGTCAATGAATACCAGCTTGCCGTGGCTTGGGTCGGTTCCCAATTCATAACGCCCGACGTACCCTTTGGGCTCGATGTCCGTTTCGATGAGGTCTACCCATTTGCCATCGGTGCTGGACTCGCCATGATAGACAGAGCGATGCTGGCGTCCGCTTCCGGAAAAACTGCCGGCGCATTGCCAGTCGCCCGAGAAGCTGAATCCGTCGGGCGGATCGAGAGGAGGGGGCTGGCGGAGCGCCTGGCCGAGAGAAACGGTCACGAACATTGCCAGGACGCCGATCGAGGCTCGCAATGACTGCCGCATGCCGGACAGCCTAAGACTGAGCTGGGACGTGTTTACAGAGGATATCGATGAGCCGACCTCGCATTGCGACGAACCGTGCATTTCGTGCGCCAGAACGGTGAGGGGATTTGCCTCAGGGACAAATAGAATGAGTAACGTGGCGCAATTGCCCTCCACCTCGCGCTTTCGCTCCTTCTGGCACTTCCAGTTGGGCGGTTGGTTGCTGTACGCCACTGTAGTGGCAGCTTCGATGCTCCCGATGCGCAACATGCGAGCCAACGTGGCGTACCACGTCATGTTTCTCTTATCGGGCTTTGCTTGCAGCTTCCTGATGTACGGCGTGTGTCACGCGCTATGGCGGGCAAGGGTTCCCCTGATTCGAGCATTGTTGACCTGCACCATGGTCGCGTACGGACTGGGCCTCGTGGTCTCCTCGGCATCGTTGTGGTCGGAGATGCGGTTCGACCGTGAGGAGTCATCATCCTTCCATTGGACCTACATCTTTGCGTATGCCGTCAGTAGTTGCTTTGTCCTGGCGTCCTGGGGCTTCCTCTACTTCGGTATCAAGCACTACCACGCGCTGGAAGAAGAGAGAGGTAGACTGCAGACCCTGGAGGCAATGGCGCGGCAAGCGCAGATGCGCGCGCTGCGGTACCAGCTCCAGCCGCACTTCCTCTTCAACACCTTGAATGCGATCTCCACTCTGGTCCTGGACAACCAGCCCCGCATAGCCACGCAGATGATCGCGCGGCTGGCCGACCTGCTGCGCCGGACGTTGGAGTCTCCTGATACGCACCAGGTGTCTCTGAAGGAGGAGATCGCGGTGACCAAGGAGTATCTGGCGCTCGAACAGGTGCGCTTCGGCGCCCGGCTAATGGTCGCCTTTGCCATCGACCCGGCCACACAAGGGGCGATGGTGCCACGTTTTCTGCTGCAGCCCCTGGTGGAGAACGCGATTCGGCATGGGATCGCGAAACGCCCACAGGGCGGCAACCTGGTGCTTCGCTCCGATACCGTCGGCGGCCGCCTGCGTGTGCGGATCGAAAACGATGGAGCAGAGGATGACGAGCCGGTGCTGCGGCGCAATTCAGCATCGCCACATCGTGGCGTGGGGCTGACCAACACCCGTGCCCGCCTGGAGCAGATGTACGGGTACGAGGCGACGCTCGAGACCCATGCGACGGCGAATGGCACCTACGAGGTCCGGATCTCCATGCCGTTCAGCACGGTGGAATCGGAGTCTGAGTTGCAGTTGCTGGAGGCGCAGTGAACGTCAGAGTACTGATCGTGGATGACGAACCCCTGGCACGCCGTGGTGTCAGTCTCCGCCTGGCGGAGCATCCTGACATGACGGTGATCGGGGAGTGCGCGAATGGCGAAGATGCGATCCGGTCGATCCTCGCGCTGAAGCCTGACCTGGTGTTCCTCGACATCCAGATGCCGGGGATGTGCGGCATCGAAGTGTTGCGGTCGCTGCCTCAGGGATCGATTCCTTGCATCATTTTCCTCACCGCGTACGACGAGTACGCCCTGGCGGCCTTTGAAGTGCAGGCGCTCGATTATCTGTTGAAGCCGATCGACAATGTGCGCTTTTTGATTGCGCTGGAGCGGGCGCGGCGCATCCTGGCGCTGCAGCAGCAGGATGTATTGCACAGCCGCTTCCAGAAGCTGCTGGAGATGCATTCAGAACGGCAGGAAGTGGGACCGGCGAAGCGTTTCGCTATCCGCAACGGAAACCAGGTAGCATTTGTGCAGTCATCCGAGATCGATTGGATCGAAGGCGTGGGCGATTACGCGGGGCTGCATGTCGGCAAGAAGATGCATCTGTTGCGCGAGCCTCTCCACCTGCTGGAATGCCGGCTGGATCGGAGTGAATTCCTGCGTATTCACCGGTCGACCATCGTCAAACTGGATCGAATTACCCGCATTGAGCCGCTGGCGAACCGCGACTGCAGGGTGACCCTGCAGGACGGGACGCATTTACGCGTGAGCCGGACCTACAGCAAACCGCTCCACGACCTGCTGCGTAATCGGGAGAGCGCGCCGATTTCCCTCTAGTCAATCGATTGTGCAGGGCACTGCGAGCACAAAATAATGTGCACAGCCGTGCGTTCCTGTGACTATGATGGGTGGGCAAAATAGCGATTTGCATGGTGGCCTCCAAAAATGAGCAAGTCTCTTTCTCTGTCCCTGGTTGTAGTCCTGGCAGTTGCCGGCTGTTCCTCGTTGGACGCTCAGCACCGCCGTCATAAACAGTCTGATTCACAGACGCAGAATCAGCCTTGGATGCAGCCCGGTCTTTCGCCGGACGAGCGTGCCGACATGGTGCTGAAGCAGCTCACGGTGGATGAAAAGATCGACCTGCTGCACGGCAACGGGATGCCGGGATGGGGCACGCCGCGTGCGAATGCGCATCTCGGGAACGGCGGGGCCGGCTTTACGCTGGCCATTCCACGGTTGGGCATTCCTTTCATCCAGATGAGTGATGCTGCCTATGGCGTGCGCATGAGCGCGGACAACGGTCGCTACTCTACGGCACTCCCTTCGAACCTGGGCTCGGCTGCGAGTTGGGACCCCCAGGCGGCGTGCGACTACGGCGCGCTGATTGGCCGTGAGCTGCGCGCGCAGGGTTACAACATGACACTGGGCGGTGGAGTGAACCTGACTCGGGAACTGCGCAACGGCCGCACGTTTGAATATATGGGCGAAGATCCGGTGCTGGCAGGCACGTTGGTGGGCAACCGCATCAAGTGCGAGCAGGCGCAGCACGTTATCGGCGACATCAAGCATTACGCGATGAACGACCAGGAGAGCGGCCGCAACGAAGTCGATTCCATTATCGACAGGCGTGCGATGCGCGAGAGCGATCTGCTGGCTTTCGAGATCGGCCTAAAGGTGGGCAATCCGCAGGCGGTGATGTGCAGCTACAACGCAGTGAACGGCGACTACGCCTGCGAAAACAAGTATCTGCTGATCGATGTACTGAAAAAGGACTGGGGTTTCAAAGGCTTCGTGGTGTCTGACTGGGGCGGAACACACAGCACGGTGAAGGCCTCCGCGGCCGGACTGGATAATGAAGAGCCGGAAGACTTGTTCTACGGAGCGAAGCTGAAAGAGGCGGTCGACAGCGGAAAAGTGCCGATGTCCGAGATCGACGATCATGCACATCGCGTATTGCGCGCCGAGTTCGCAGCCGGGCTGGTGGACTTTCCCATACAAAAGAGTGTGGTCGACGTATTGGGTGGTCTCGAGACGGCGCAGCGTATTGAAGAGAACAGCATTGTGCTGCTGAAGAACGAGCACAACGTGCTGCCGCTCGATGCAACGAAGGTGCATTCGATTGCGGTAATTGGCCTCAATGCGGACTCCGGCATGATCTCGGGTGGCGGCTCCGCGCAGGTCGATCCTCCGGGCCGGCCCTCGGCTCCATGGCAGACGCATGTGTGGTTTCCGACATCGCCGCTGAAGGCAATCGCGGCCAAAGCGCCGGGTGTTACGGTGCGCTATGGTGGCAGCGAGCCTGCTGCCGCGGCGGAGGCAGCAAAAGGCGCGGACGTTGCGATCGTCTTCGCGTACCAATGGGAGAGTGAGGGCATGGATCTGCCCGACCTGTCGTTGCCGGACAATCAGGATGCGCTGATTGAACAGGTGGCGGCGGCCAATCCGCACACCATCGTCGTGCTGGAGACCGGAACGGCTGTAACCATGCCGTGGCTGGATAAGGTTGATGGCGTGGTAGAGGCATGGTTTGCGGGTAGCAACGGTGCGAAGGCGCTGGCCAACGTTCTGTTCGGCGAAGTGAATCCGAGCGGCAAGCTGCCGATGACGTTTCCCCGCAGCGTGGCGGACCTGCCGCATCCGCACCTGGTGACACCGCCGCCGGGAGCGACAGGCAAAGAAGCCGTGCAGAAAACAGGCGAAGCCAAAGCGACCTTCAGCGTGCATTACGACGAAGGGGTAAAAGTCGGCTACAAGTGGTATGACGCCGAGCACAAGCCGGTGCTCTTTCCATTCGGTTACGGGCTTTCCTACACCAGCTATCGCTACTCCGGTCTGAAGGTGAGCGAGGGCAATAATCCTAGTGTCACTTTCACAGTAACGAATTCCGGAGATCGCGCCGGAGCGGAGATTGCCGAGGTTTATGCAGCGTTGCCGGCGGCGGCCCAGGAGTCACCGAAGCAACTGGTGGGATGGGCTCGGATGGCGCTGAAGCCGGGTGAGAGCCGCGAGGTCACGGTGGCGGTCGATCCGAAGTATCTCTCGATCTACAACGAGCAGAAGGGCTGGACGCTGGTTCCCGGGCGGTACACTTTCCTTGTCGGGGGATCGTCGCAGGATCTTCCCCTGAAACAGGAGACAACGCTCCACTAGGCGCGTCTCCATTCTGCTGACAGGAGACGTCTCCAGCACCGCGTGCGCATCTCTCTCTTCATCACCTGCTACAACGACACACTATTTCCGCGAACCGGGCAGTCGGTGGTGCGCGTGCTGGAACGGCTGGGCCATACGGTGGAGTTCCCACTGGAGCAGACGTGCTGCGGACAGATGCACTTCAACACCGGCTACGCCCGCGAGGCCTATCCGCTGGCAAAGCGCTTTGTCGAGATATTCGCCGACGCCGAAGCAGTGTGCATTCCATCCTCTTCCTGCGTCGCGATGATCCGTGAATACTATCCGGCGCTGGCCCGCGAACATGGCGATGCAACGATGGCGGCCGCTGTCGACCAGCTGCTGCCGCGCGTCTTCGAGTTCAGCGAGTTGCTGGTGGACCGGCTGGGTGTGACGGATGTGGGCGCATATTTCCCGCATCGCGTGACATATCACGCAAGCTGCCATGGCCTACGCAGTCTTCACCTTGGCGACAAGCCAATGCAATTGCTGCGCGCCGTGAACGGGCTCGAGCTGGTGCCACTGGAAGGCCTCGAGCAGTGTTGCGGCTTTGGCGGAACCTTCGCGGTGAAGAATGCGGACGTCTCCGCCGCGATGTTGACGGACAAAACCCGTGCGGTGCTGAATACGCGCGCCGAGGTCTGCACGGCGTGTGACAATTCCTGCCTGATGCACATGCAGGGCATGCTGCATCGGCAGTTCGCGGGCGTGCGCACGCTGCACATTGCTGAGGTGCTGGCGGGAACGGAGGATGCGCCCGCATGAGTCTCGTACGGATTGAGCGGGGCAGTCATGAGTCGCGCGCCCACGATCCGCACACTCTCGACCCCCGAACGGCGCCGCCATTTCCCGCAGCCGCAAAAGTCGATCTGCGCGATACGCAGCTCCGCCGCAATGTGGCGCGGGCCACGGACACGATCCAGCGCAAGCGCGCCGCGCTGGTTGAAGAGAAGACGGACTGGCAGGCGCTGCGCGATGCCGGGGCGGCGATCCGGCGCGATGCCCTGACGAACCTTGACCGCTACCTGCTCGAGTTCGAAGATCGATTCCAGGCGGCGGGCGGCACGGTGCACTGGGCTGCGAATGCGGCGGAGGCGAACCGCGTCGTTCTTGGAATTCTGCGTGAGCACGAGGCGCGCGAGGTCATCAAGATCAAGTCGATGACAACGGCCGAGATCGGCCTGAACGACTTTCTGGCGCGCCACGACGTCACTGCTTACGAAACCGACCTGGCGGAACTGATTCTGCAACTCGGCGATGATCAGCCTTCGCACATTGTCGTGCCGGCATTGCACAAGAATCGCCAGCAGGTGCGTGAGATCTTTGCGCGCACGATGGGACTACCGGATCTGAGCGACGATCCGGAGGCGCTTACCGCTGCGGCGCGACGGTATCTGCGAGAGAAGTTCCTGCGGGTGAAGACGGCCATCTGTGGCGCAAATTTTCTTATCGCGGAGACCGGCGGGATCACCATCGTGGAGTCGGAGGGCAACGGACGCATGTGCTTGACACTGCCCGAGACGTTGATCGCCATCGTCGGGATCGAGAAGGTGATCCCGCGCTTTGCAGACCTGGAAGTGCTGCTGCAGACGCTGCCCCGTTCGGCGACGGGGGAGCGGATGAACCCGTACAACTCGATCTGGTCCGGCGTAGTACCCGGCGATGGACCCAAGAATATGCACGTTGTCCTACTCGACAACGGACGCACGCGTGTTTTGCGTGACGCGATCGGCCGGCAGACGCTCCAGTGCATCCGTTGCGGCGCCTGCCAGAATGCGTGCCCCGTGTACCGGCAGACCGGTGGCCATGCGTATGGCTCGGTGTATGCGGGACCCATCGGCGCGATCCTGACTCCGCAACTCGAAGACATGCGTTACGCGCAGTCGCTGCCGTATGCGTCGTCGCTGTGCGGCGCGTGCTACGAAGTCTGCCCGGTTAAGATCAACATTCCTGAGGTTCTGGTGCACCTGCGTGCGCGGGTGGTTGACCGCGGGCGTCGCAAGCTCGCTTCACTTTTCGATCAGGAACGCGCCGGCATGATGATGATGGCCGCCGTTTTTGCGAACCGAAGCCGGTACGAGGCAGCACAGAGGTTGGCGCGTACTGCGCAGAGCGCGGTTCGTCACGGAGATGCGTGGTACCACTGGCTGCCCGGCATGGCGGGGCGCTGGACGGAGACGCGCGATCTTGCGCCTTTGCCGCAACAGACCTTCCGCGAATGGTGGCAGCAGCGAGGGCAGTCATGACGACAGGTGGCGTCTCCAGTCGCGACCGCGTGCTGGAACGGATACGAAGGGCGAATTTGAGGGCGGCCGGTCCGCAGGAATCGATTCCGCGTAGCTACGATGGCGCAAGCCCTCATCGGGCGAGCGTAGAGGGTAAAGACGAAGTCGTCGCGCTCTTTGCGACGCGGCTGCATGACTACGATGCGCGTGTCTTTCGTATACGCCATGACGAGATTGCCGCCAAGGCAGCCGAACTGCTGCTGGCCGGCAACAGGCGGCGCATTGTGATGCCAGGCAGCTTGCCGATGGCATGGCAGGCCGACGGCCCGGAGTGGATTCAGGATCATGACCTCTCCGTTGATGTACTCAACGATGTGGATGGCGTGATGACCGGGGCAACAGTCGGTGTTGCCGTGTCGGGCAGCATCGCACTGCAGCATGGTGCGGCGGAGGGGCGACGTGTGCTGACGTTGCTTCCCGGACTATCATCTCTGCGTCATCGAAGTGGCGCAGGTGGTGGAGACTTTGCCCGAGGCTTTCGCGCGGCTTGATCCTGCACGGCCGGTCACCTTCTTCTCCGGACCATCGGCCACGGCGGACATCGAAATGACACGCATCAAGGGGGTTCATGGGCCGCGCTTTCTGGATGTGCTGCTGGTTGAAGACTGAGCCTTTGTGAGAGTTGCTGATTTGCGCGGTTTTCATGTTGCGGCAGGAGAATGGGTGGGCATTCAGACGGAGCCTCCCCCATGGCAAAGAAATCCGCCCGGCAGACGGCAGTAAAGCAAACCACAGGCAGCAAGGCGACCACGCGTCCGCGCGCCACGAATGATCCGGTGTTTGCACAGCCGTCGCCAACACCCGATCCAACCAACTTCCGTGATCCTGTCACCGACCAGCCGCTGAAAGAGATCGGGACCGTCGAATCGTTTCCGACGCCGCGCGGCGGTGCGGCCGAGCCAGTGCTGCAGTTTGCGGATACGCTGGGCTCGCAGGGAGCCGCGCGCGTGACGGCGATTCAGAAGGCGGGGCAGATCGTCTTCCACACGGTAGGCGACACGGGCAGCACCAAAGGGCCTTCGACGCAATCGCAGGTGGCGGACAAGATGGTGACGGACTTTACCGAAGACAACCCTGCCAACGTGCCCTCGTTCTTCTACCACTTGGGGGATGTGGTCTATAACTTCGGCGAGGCCGCGTATTACTACGATCAGTTCTACGAGCCGTACCGCAGCTACCCCGCACCGATCCTTGGTATTGCTGGCAACCACGATGGCGTGATCTATCCAAAGGAGGCGGTTCCTACGCTGGATGCTTATCTGCGGAACTTCTGCTCCGCGACGCCGGTGCATACGGATGAGGCGGCTGGCTTGTCACGCACTGCGATGATCCAGCCCGGCGTGTACTACACGCTAGAGGCGCCATTTGTCCGCCTGCTGGGGCTTTACAGCAATACTCTCGAAGATCCGGGAGTGATCTCAACCGAGGGTGGAGTGCGCACCACGCTCAATGATGACCAGCTCACTTATCTGCAGACGGCACTCGCCCGGTGCAAGAGTGAGAATTTTTCGGGCGCGGTTCTGGTAGCCGTGCATCATCCTCCGTTTACCGGCGGGGTGAACCACGGCGGGAGCCCGCGCATGCTGCAGGACATGGACGACGCGGCGACGAAGGCCGGCTTCTGGCCGCATGTTGTCCTCTCCGGGCATTCGCATAACTACCAGCGCTACACGCGCACGGTGGCCGGGCTGACAGTTCCTTACATCGTGGCCGGCATGGGAGGGCATGGGCTGACTGCGATGCGGACCACGACCAGCGGCAATGCCATCCGCACACCGATGACGGTGGACAGCACCCTTACGCTGGCGAGCTACGACGACACTCACTACGGCTACATGCGTGTGATCGTGAACGCGACCACGCTGCGGATGGAGTTCCACCCGGCCGAGGACGGCGGCACGACCAAGACACCGGACGATACCTTTACCCTCAATCTGAAGACCCGGGCCATCACATAACGATCGCGCGTAACTGCCGATGTGGCGTTTCTGATCGCGAATATTCGCGGCCCTGTGGTACGATCCGCCTGCGATACGGGTAGCCTGCAAGAACAGGGAACCTGCAAAGCCAGGGTGGCCGCATGCGTGCAGAACTTCGTCCTTCCAGCCTCGGTGAGATCCTCGACCGCACGGCACAGATGTACCGCAGCCACTTCCTGCTCTATTTCGGTATTGCGTCGGTTTCGTACGCCGCGGTCCTTGTCCTTAGTCTGCTTACCGACCTCGCGATGTATACGCATATACACGCAGGTGCGGTGCGGCGGCCGGACCGAATCACGGTGACAGCAGGATTCAGCATCGCACTATTCTCCACGTTGCCGATTGCGATTGCCATGGCGGCTGTCGTGTATGCGGTGGCACGAAACTATCTGGGGCACACGTGCACCATCCGCGAAGCGTACGCCAACATCGGCCGCCGCTGGTATCGCTACATCCTGATACTGCTGGCGATAGACACGTATGCCATGCTGCCCATTGTGGTTCTCGCGATCGTGATCGCGGCTGCTGCTGTGCTTTTACCCGGGATGGCTCGAAGTCTCGTCATAGCGCTAGCAGTGATCATGGTCTTTGCCGCCATACTCGTGGCTTGTTGGTGGCTGCTGCGCTGGGCACTCTCTATTCCGGCTTCGCTTATGGAAGACCTGAAGGTGCATCGTGCGCTGAAACGCAGCAGCGTGCTCACCCAGGGTTGCCTCGGGCGCATCTTCGTGATGCTGTTGCTGGTGGTGGCGGTGATGATGGTGATCCAGTACGCCATCCAGATTCCGATGTTCATTTTGCTGTGGAAGAGTAAAGGTCATGCCACGCTGGCTACACAGATCCTCGCGTCCTTCGGTACATTCCTCGGCGGATCATTCGTGCTACCGATCTATTCCATCGCGCTTACGCTCTTCTATTACGATCAGCGTATTCGCAAAGAAGGCTATGACGTGGAGTGGCTGATGGAACAGGCAGCGGTGTCGCTCGACGATGCTGCGGCGGCGACCTCTGGCGGGGCGATTGGGACACTGAGCACCACAAACCGATCCGTTCGGTCCGGCCGTCTAGATGCGTAAGGCACGGTTCAGCAGCATGATTCGTTGTCTCCTGCATTGCCGTTTGGCGGCAATCGGTCTCTGCATTGTTTGCGTCAGTCCAGTCCATGCGGCATCCATGGCGGCGCAACCGCGAAGCCACGCAGAGTACCGCGATCACCTGAAGGCTCTTGGCGCACTCATTGCACAGTGTCAGCAACACATGGATGCCGCGCACTGCAGCGCAGACGCGGTTGGTCCGGACGAATCGTCACAGCATCCGCGCAGGCGGCCCCGCGGCTGATCCCGTACGGCTGGCTGCGGCGTCCGCTGGAGCTTATCGGAAGCCACAAGATCACTCCTGCGGATTCCGCATCGCTACTCAATGACGCCGCACGACGCATTCAGCTTGAACTGTCGGAAGCGCCAGGGGCTTCATCTTCCACATCTCCGGGGAGCTCTGCTCGCGCAGCTGAGCGAACGGCACTGGCCTCTATCCTGCAGCGCGCGGAGTTTCGCCACACGGATCGCTCGCTCACACAACGCGTGCTCGAAGTGGTGGCGCTGTGGATCAACCGGCGGCTCTTCGGGCTTGCAGAGTACAGTTCGCATCGTCGCTGGCCGGGACTCCTGCTGGAATGGAGTCTGGTAGCGTGTGCCTGTCTCGGGTTGGCGTACTGGTTTGTGCGTCAGACACGGCGTTCACGCGGATTGCAACCGGAGAGCGCGTCGCGAGTGGCGAGCGCGCCGGCCACGCGCAGCTGGCAACGGCTGCGCATGGAGGCGGAAGAGGCCGCGCAGCAGCAGCGTTGGCGCGATGCCGTGCGAGGCTACTACTGGGCGGCAATCGCGCGTTTTGAATCGCGAGGCCAGTGGCCTGCGGACCGCGCCCGCACCCCGCGCGAATATCTGAGAATGCTTCTGCCAGGACATCCCAGGCATGATGACTTGCGGCTGCTGACTCGCCGATTTGAGTCCTGCTGGTACGGCTCGGATACAGCAACGGAGCGGGATTGTGATGCCGCACGTCAGCTCTTCGAACGGCTGGCGGAGCGATGAAGCTGCTGACATCGCTCGGGGCCAAGATGCCGGATTCGGGCGACCGGCGCCTACTGATGATCACCGCTGTGCTGGTAATGTGCACCACGGTGCTGCTGGTGCTCGTGCATCCGGAAGAGCAGCCGGACAGCTACGTTCCGTCGACGTACTCTGCGACGCCGCACGGAGCGAAGGCGGCGTACCTTCTGCTCGCCCGTCTCGGCTATCGCGTTGCGCGATCCGAGGGGCCACTCGACCTGGTTGCCGAAGGTGCGGATGCGCATACCGTTCTGATCCTGGCCGAGCCAACGCGTGCGCTGAACCAGCAGGAAATCGCGGCGGTGCGGCATGTGCTGGAGCGCGGCGGACGGGTGCTGGCTGCGGGTTTTCTTTCTGCTGCTCTTCTGCGGGAGGAAAACCTTGACGACCAGTCGCCCCCACGATTGATCGGCGGCGTCTGTGAGGCGGGCCCGATTGGCTTCTCGCGGCTCGCCTCTGGCGGCAAGGTCGTCATGCGCGGAGTTCGGAGCGTGTGGAAGATGGATCGTCCATCACAACGCGTGGCTTTCGTGTGCGGCAATGAGGGAGTTGTCGTGGCTTACCACGTGGGGAAGGGAACCGTGGTGTGGTGGGCCAGCGCATCTCCGCTCGAAAATCAGGATATTGCTGCGCAGGGCAGTCTGGATCTGCTGCTGAATAGTCTTGAGCTCCAGACGGGAGACAACATCGTGTGGGATGAGTCACTCCATGCGGCGCCTCCAGCTACGTGGAGCCCGTGGCAGGACCGCATCATCCTTGCCCTGATCGCGCAGCTGACGGGAATCGCGGTGCTTCTGCTTCTGTCCCGTGGACGCCGCAGCGGCCCGTTACGGCCACTTCCCGTACCGGCGCGCAATTCTCCCATGGATTTTGTGCATTCGCTCGGCGGACTTTATCGCGCTTCAGGCGCGAACGATGTGCCGGTCACTATCGCCTATGAGCGCTTTCGCGCCCGCCTGGCGCAACATTACGGAGTGGCCGGAGCACAGACTGCAGATGCAGCTACACTGACCGCAACGCTCAACGAGCGCTTCGCCATTCCGACGCTCTCGCTGCAGCGCGATCTGGAGGCTTGCGAAAACGCCGGGCGGCTTACCAGTTTGAATCCGCGCCAGGCATTGACTCTGGTCAAGGCACTTGCAGGCTACAGCGACGCGATAGCGCAACAAGCAGAGACGAGCCCAACCACGGTTGCATATCTTGAGAAAGATCGAGGGACCATTGGAACCGAGCACGAACCCGCCGAGTCCATTCAACACCGCACCGCCTGAACCGCCCCACGCGCCTGCGAACATTGCTGCCACGGTGCGGTTGCTGGAACATGGCCGCAAAGAGATCGGCAAAGTCATCGCCGGTCAGACCGAGCTGATCGACCAGGCGCTGATCACCGTGCTCAGTCACGGCCATGCGCTTGTCGAGGGCGTGCCGGGCATCGCGAAGACACTGTTGGTCAAACTTCTCGCGCGCGTGCTGGGACTTGATTTCGGCCGTGTGCAGGCGACTCCGGACCTGATGCCCGCCGATATTCTTGGCACCAGCATTCTGCAGGCCGCAGGTGCGCAGATGATCTTCCGTCCCGGCCCGGTCTTCACCGACTTTCTATTGGTGGATGAGATCAACCGGATGCCGCCGCGCACCCAGTCCGCGCTGCTCGAGTGCATGGAGGAGCGCCAAGTGACCACGGACACGGAGCGGCGTCCGCTCCCGGAAGTATTCACTGTCTTCGCTACGCAGAACCCCATCGACTTTGAGGGAACGTATCCGCTGCCCGAGGCGCAACTCGACCGCTTCCTGATGAAGATTCGCGTCGGCTACCCGACTGTCGAACAGGAGCGCCTGGTGCTGGAGCGGCATCATGCCGGCTTTGACCCGGCCGGCCACACCGAGCTGATCCCCGTTCCTGCGGGATTGCTTGCCGCCGCGCAGGCTGAGCAGCGACTGGTGCGCATCGAGCCGGAGCTTTACGATTATCTGCTCGGCATTACGCGGCGCACACGAGATTGGCCTTCGCTGGCACTTGGAGCGAGTCCACGCGCTGCCATCAGCCTGATGCGCGTCGCGCAGTCTTATGCGGCGCTCGACGACCGCGATTTCGTCATTCCCGATGATGTGAAACAGGCGACTCTGCCTGTGCTGCGGCATCGTGTGATGCTGCGGCCAGAGGCGGAACTGGAGGGCTTGGATGCGGATCGCGTGTTGACGGACGTGATGGCCGCGGTACCCGTCCCTCGGCAGACAGACTCCGCGCAGCCGCGGCCAGAGCGAGTGCGGTGAACCAGTTCACGGTGCGGCCGGAAGCAGCAAGCGCGACGGCCGAGCCACGTGGCCGTCTCGCGTGGGCGCTCACGCCACGCACCCTCTATCTTCTGTTGGCAGGCTGTCTCTTCCTGATTCCGGCGTTCTTCCGTTCGCGCTATGCCCTCGGAATGGTGGCGGGGGATATTTGCGTGCTGGTTGCGGCCATTGTGGACGGAGCGCGGCTGCCAGCGCCACCCGCCATCGATGTGAGACGCGAGTGGCTGGGCGCGCCCTCGCTAGGCCGCGAAGTCGAAGTGGAAGTTGCGGTCACGCAACATAGCCGGAGCCTGCTCCACTGCACACTGCTCGATGATCTGCCAGCGCCTTTCCTCGACGAACCGGCGAGCTACCATGTCGACGCGTATCCTGAGGCGCACGCCGCCGTGCGTTACACCTTCATCCCTGCGCAGCGTGGCGATCATACGACTGGCCGGCTTTATCTGCGCTATCGCTCGAATGTCGGCCTGGTGGAGCGCTGGGCGAGGGCCGATCTCACTCAGACTGTCCGCATCTATCCAACGTTGCGCACGACGGAGGAGAACCGGCTCTATCTTGCGCGGCATCATCGCATTGAGCTGCAGATGCGCATGCGCCGGCAGCGCGGGATGGGGCGTGACTTCGAGAGCCTGCGGGACTACCTCGAGGGCGACGAGATTCGCGATATCTGCTGGACGGCTTCGGCGCGGCGAGGCGCGCTGGTGACACGGATTTACGAGATGGAGAAGAGCCAGGCGGTGTGGCTGGTGCTGGACGCGGGACGCCTCCAGGGCGCGCGAGTGGGCCGCTACACAAAGCTGGACCAGGCGACCGCCGCCGCGCTAGCGTTGGCGCAGATCGCGCTTGCGTCGGGCGATCGTGTTGGATTGCTTGCTTACGGACGCGACACGCAGCAGCTCGTACTTCCCGGTCGAGGAGTCGCCCATTTGCGTACGCTGCTGGATGCACTTGCGCAGACGCGGCCGGAGCCGCTCGAAGCAGACCATCTGCGTGCCGCGGCGACGCTGATGCATCGCCAATCGCGTCGCAGCCTCATCCTGTGGATGACCGACTTTGCCGAGACCGCGATGCAGCCGGAGGTGCTGGACGCGGCGGCGCAAATGGTGCGCCGTCATCTGCTGCTCTTCATCGCCATCTCGCAGCTCGATCTGCAGCGTCAGGCAGCGATGATGCCAGAGTCGGTGGACGCAATGTTCGAGACCGCGGCTGCACAGGAGCTACTCGCGCGCCGGGAACTGCTGCTGCGCCGGTTGCAGGAGCGCGGCGCCATGGCACTCGAGACGCAGCCGGAGTTTCTTGCGGCTTCGGTGCTCAACCGTTACCTCGAGGTGAAAGAGCAGGGCATTCTGTAGCTGCCTCGGACTACACATTGAGGCGATTCGCGGCAGCGACACGTCCATACCAGAGGCCGGAATCTTTGATGGTTCGCTTCAGGCTGCGGAAGTCCACGTAGGTCAGTCCGTATCGCTCGGTGTAGCCATTGGCCCACTCGAAGTTATCCATCAGGCTCCAGGCATGGAATGAGCGGACTCGCGCGCCGTCCGCGATGGCGCGGGAAAGTTCTGCGAGCTCCTCACGGAAAAAACTGATGCGCCGCGCGTCGGGAACGCGGCCGTTCTCATCGGGCGCGTCGAGGTAGCTGCATCCGCTCTCCGTGATCTCGATGATGGGTTGGTTGTACTCGGTGGAGATCCGGGTGACGAGATCGTAGATGCCGCGCGGCCAGATCTCCAGGCCAGCTTCGGTTAGAGGACCCTCGGTCGGCATGACTGCTCGAAAACGGGTTAATGGATCACGACCGGTTGCAGGGTCCGCTTCGATCTCCGTTCCACTGAATCCGCCGCCTCCGGCGCATTGTGCCCCCCCGGCGTCCGAGACGATGCGCCGGTTGTAGTAGTGGAAACCCACCCAGTCGAGTGGCGCCAGCATGATCTTTTCATCGCCGGGCTGAAAGCCCATGAGCTTGTACGGCGCTTCCCCTACGAAAGCTTTGGGATAGCGACCGTGCATGGCTGCTTCAAGGAAAAAAACATTGTTCATTGCGTGATAGCGCGCGGCGGCTGCGCGGTCGGCTTCCGAATCCGTCGCCGGATAAGCGGGAGCCATGCCATAGGCGCTGCCGACGGTCGCCTTGGAGGATGCCGCTTTGACCGAACGAAGCCCTTCTGCCTGTGCCAGGCTGACCGTGTGTGCAGCCTTCAGGAAGTCGCCGAAGTTTGCCCGCCCCGGAGGAAATGCGCCTACGCCGTATCCCATGTAGGTGAAGGACCACGGCATATTGAAGGGCGCCCATACAGTGATGCGGTCACCCAGATGTCTTGCAAGAATGCCCGCATAATCCGCGTAGTAGCCGGCAAGATCGCGATTCGGCCATCCGCCGCGGTCCTCAAGCGCCTGCGGCAAATCCCAGTGGTAAATAGTGCAGAAGGGCCGGATGTTGGCTTCGAGAAGTGCATCTGCCAGACGACTGTAGTGATCCAGCCCCTTGGGATTCGGTGCGCCCACGCCGGTGGGTTGGATGCGCGGCCATGAGATGGAGAAGCGATAGCTCTTCTGATGTAGCTGCTTCAGGATGGCGATATCTTCGCGATAGCGGTGGTACTCATCGCAGGACACATCGGCCGTTGTCGCGCCCTTCACCTTGCCGACGGTGTGCGTGGAGCGGTCCCAAATGGACTCGCCTTTGCCATCTTCATTCCATGCGCCCTCCACCTGGAATGCAGCAGTCGCCATTCCCCACAGGAAGCCGTCGGGAAATTGCGCGTGCGCAATTTCATCCTGAGCAATCGCGCCGGGCACTTGCTGTGGAGGCTGGCCTGGCGTTGTCGCAAGAGCGTGGGGCAGAGGTAGGGCGGCAACGGCAGCGGCCTTCAGGGAATCGGCGAGAAACTGGCGACGGTCCATGCGGTTGAGCCTCCGAGGGGAGCAAGGTAGCAAGGTGTTCAGCGCGAGTCAATCGTTTGTTTAAGCTATCTGGACGAAATGGAAAAGCTGGCGGCGCCCACCGCGGTGCGCTTTGTCCGCTCATCTTCAGGTGACGAGAAGAGCCATAACAACAGCAACGTGAAGAGCGCGCCGCCCACAGCAAACTTCAGCATTACCTGCGCGCCTGAGGGCGAGAAGAACCCCTCAATCACGCCCGCGATCACCAGCATGGGAATAATGCCAGCGACCAGCCTTACCGCCTCGCGCCCCGCAAGGGCAATGGAATTGCGGCGGCTGTAAGGGCCGGGGAAGAGTATGCCGCTGGCCAGCCGCAGTCCTGCGCCGCCGGCGATGAAGATGGCCGGCAACTCGAGCGATCCATGCGGGCAGACAAAGCTCCATAGATCGCGGGACATGTGCGCCTGCTGGCAGGCTGTTGCGATGACACCCATCAGAAGGCCGTTGAAGAAGATGAGCCATATGGTGCCGAGGCCCCCCGTGATGCCGGCTGCGAACGTGAGGAAGGTGACGGTCAGGTTGTTGGTCATAATCCGGCTGCTCTCCTGCGGCTTCATGCCGACGATGGAGTGCGTCCACATCTGATGGTGGCGGATGGTTTCCACCATGTACGGGCCAAGGAAGACTTCAATAAAGCCGTGCCGCGTGGCAGTAAGGATAGCGCCCAGCAGCAGCCCGGACGCGAAGAGCGCGATTGCTCTCAGCGTGTAGGGAAGCAGGCGGCGAAAGTGGCGAGGATAGTCATTACGAAGGAATCTGAGAACGTCGAGATAGCTCCGTTTGGGCGTCGAGTAGATGATATTGTGTGTTCGGCCCAGCAGCTGGTTCAACATGTGTGCCGTAGACCGCGCCGTTCCGTCCTGGCGCACAACGGAGAGATCATTCGCGACTTGCCGGTATAGCAGCGCCAACTCGCGCAGCTCATCGCGGCCGACTCTGCGCCCGCCGCGGCGCTGGTAGTCGGCCGCCAGCGCCGACAGCCGATCCCAATAAGGGCGACGCTTTTCTATCCACTGATTCGAGATCATGAAAATTGGTGATCAGCTTAAAGCATTTCGGCAATACTGTGACTTGCCGAGATTTGTCTCGGCGTGGCTTTTCCGTTAAGAAAGCCACAAGAGCGGCTTGGACGATGGAAGCGAATACCGAAATGCTTTTTAGCATCGAGACGCCGGAACTTGTGGCGCTTGAGTTTCCGCTTGCCGGAATCGGCAGCCGCTTCCTTGCCATCCTGATCGATTACCTGCTTCAGACAGCCGCCTTCCTGATCTTGATATTCGTGATGTTGGTTTTCCTGCCCAGCATGCAGAAGTTTGAGTCGGCAGGCTCCAAGTGGGTTGTGGCCATGCTGATCTTCGTCCCGTTTCTGCTGCAATGGGGCTATTTCGCCTTGTTCGAAGGTTTGTGGCACGGCCAGACACCGGGAAAGCGCGCGGCGAAGATCCGTGTGATCCAGCAGAGTGGCCGCGCCATCACGATGTTCGAGTCCTTGTCGCGAAACTTCGTTCGCGCCATCGATTTCCTTCCGGGCTTTTACGCCGCAGGCACCATCAGCATTTTTGTTACGTCGCGCAATCAACGGCTCGGTGATCTGGTGGCAGGCACACTTGTCATCCACGAAGGGAAAACGCGTGATCAGTCGCCTGTGGGCAACACTCGCTTGTTTACCGAGATCGTGCAGCAAGCCCCCGCGGCTTCGCGCTTGAGCACGCTGCCCGCGGATGCGTTGAGCCGTTTGAACACTGCGGATTTGCAGGCAATCGAAACGTTTCTCGAGCGACGGCTCGACATGACGCTTGAAGTGCGGCAGTCGCTGGCCGCACGCCTGGCCACAGCGACTGCGGTACGGATGAACGTGCCACCGCTGAGCAACATGCATCCGGAGACCTTTCTGGAAGAGGTCGCGTACGGCACGCGTTCGCTGGGTAGGTTGCGCTGACGATCTATAGTTTGTAACCGCCGCCATCGATCTGGCGCTGCGCCACGACGCGGCTCAATGCGATCGTATCTTCAGGAGTATTCTTCAAGAGCCGCCGCAGGATGGCCAGCTGGGTGCGCAGCATGTCCCCTTCTGCCACGGCGGCCAGCACGCGCCGCGCGGCCTTCTCGATGATCGCGAGTGCATCCGCCGCGAAGAGCTTCACCATCGCGTGCACCGTCTTCGACTGCGGCTGGGTGCCCAGCTTGCGCGCACGCAGCAGGGCCGACTCTAGCGCGAAGACCTGCATCGTCATGTCAGCAAGATCGCCCATGATCTCCTGCTGGTCCTGCAGCGCCTGCATGTACTTCTGTGTCGCCGAGCCGGAGCAGAAGAGAGCGATTTTCTTTAGATTGGCGAGCAGCGCAGCCTCCGCTGCGAGCGGGTCATCGGTATCGTCACCGCCGTCAAACGAGGGCGGCTCCATCACCTCCGCCATGAGCTTCTTGATCGCACCCAGCAACGGCAGTTGTCCGTTCGCGGCGCGCTTCATCAGCCAGCCAGTGATGATGAGCCGGTTGATTTCATTTGTGCCTTCAAAAATGCGATTGATGCGCGAGTCGCGATAAGCACGCTCTGCCGGGTATTCTTCCACGTAACCGTAGCCGCCATAAATCTGCAGCGTGTGATCGACAACCATGTCCAGCATCTCCGATCCCCACACTTTGAGGATGGAGCACTCGACCGCGTATTCCTCGATCTTCTTCTGGATCTCACGCGCGTTTGTAGCGTTTTCGCCTTCGAGCGAGGCCAGCGCCGCATCGATCATGCCAATGGTGCGATAGGCCATGCTCTCGGCTACAAAGATGCCAGTCGCGCTTTCGGCGAGCTTCTGCTGGATAAGGCCGAACTCGCTGATGGTTTTGCCGAAGGCTTTACGTTCCTTCGCATAGCGGACCGCGTTCGCCAGCGAATTCTTTGCGCCGCCGATGGCGCTTGCTCCCAGCTTGAAGCGGCCGATGTTGAGGATGTTGAAGGCGATGTGGTGACCCTTGCCGAGTTCGCCGAGTAAGTTGCCGACGGGAACTTTGCAGTCCGTGAGGATGAGCGGGCAGGTCGACGATCCGCGGATGCCCAGCTTATGCTCCTCCGCGCCCACGGCAAAGCCGGGTGTATTGCGTTCGATAAGGAATGCGGTGAACTTCTCACCATCGACCTTCGCAAAGACCGTATATACGTCCGCAAAGCCGCCGTTGGTGATCCACATCTTCTCGCCGTTGAGGACGTAATGCTTCCCATCAGGCGAAAGCACCGCACGCGTCCGTAGGCTCATCGCATCGGAGCCGGAAGATGCCTCGGAGAGCGCATACGCGCCTATCCATTCGCCCGTGACGAGCTTCGGAAGATACTTCTGCTTCTGTTCCGGTGTGCCGTACCAGATGATCGGGAGCATGCCGATGCCCACGTGGGCGCTGAAGGTGGTGGCGAAGCTGCCAAGCACGGAGAGCTTTTCTCCTATGATCGCCGACGTGACCTTATCCATGGCCAGGCCGCCGTACTCCTCCGGCGTGTCCGTGGCCATCAGGCCAAGCTCGCCCGCCTTGGCGAGCAGTGCGCGTGTCAGCTTGTAATCCTTCGCTTCAATTGCATCTGCAGCAGGCAGAATTTCCTTCTGCGCAAAGTTCGCGGCGGTCTCCGCGATCTGCCGCTGCTCGTCGTTGAAGTCTTCCGGCGTGAAGACCTCCTGCGGAGTACGCTCTTCGAGCAGAAAGCTGCCACCCGCAGCCGCTTTCACCGTCGTTTTCGGATGTGTCGCCAGCTCTGCCATCAATTCGCTCCAGTCGTCACGCTTCAGTTGAGGTTCTCGAAGATCCCTGCCGCGCCCATACCGCCGCCGACGCACATCGTCACCAGTCCGTATCGAACCTTGCGGCGCTGCATCTCGTGGAGCAGCGTAGCGGTGAGCTTGGCGCCGGTGCAGCCCAGTGGATGGCCCAGGGCGATCGCTCCGCCGTTCACGTTCACCTTGTCAGGATCCAGACCGAGTTGGCGGATCACCGCGAGTGCCTGTGCGGCGAATGCCTCGTTCAGCTCTACCAAGCCAATGTCCTCAAGCCTCAACCCGGCAATCTTCAGCGCCTTTGGCACCGCATGCACCGGGCCGATGCCCATGACGTCCGGTGCGCAACCTGCTGTCGCGAAGGCTACAAAACGCGCCATCGGCTTTATGCCCAACGCAGCAGCACGCTCGGCACTGGTCACGAGGGTGGCGGCCGCGCCATCCGAGGTTTGCGAGGAATTTCCTGCGGTCACCGTGCCTTTGGAGTGGAATGCCGGCTTCAGCTTTGCCAACGCTTCTGCCGAGGTATCCGCCCGTGGCCCTTCGTCGATTTGGAAGCTGCGCTTCTGTTCCGTCGGTTTGGCCGAGCCATTTTTCGGCGTCCGCTCCATCCACTCGAAGGGCACGATCTCGTCTGCGAAGTGGCCTTGCGCAATCGCCTTCAGCGCCTTCTGGTGGCTGGCAAGAGCAAAGCCGTCCGCGTCCTCGCGCGAGACATGAAAGCGCTCGCCCACGCGTTCTGCGGTGAGACCCATCGAAAGGTATGCGGTAGGCAGATTGTCCACCAGCCATGGGTTTGCGCTGATCTTGTGGCCGCCCATCGGGATCATGCTCATCGATTCGGTCCCGCCAGCGACAACCACTGACGCGCCACCGCTGCGGATACGATCTGCCGCCTGTGCGATCGCCTGCAACCCGGAGGCGCAGAAGCGATTCACGGTCATCGCCGAGACTTCGACGGGCAGGCCCGCGCGCAGGCTCGCGATGCGTGCCACGTTCATGCCCTGCTCGGCTTCCGGGTGCGCGCAGCCGAGGATCACATCGTCGACCTCGCTCCTGTCGAGTTGCGGTACACGCGAGAAGGCACCTTCAATGGCGGTAGCGGCCAGGTCGTCCGGGCGCGCATTGGCGAGGCTTCCTCTTCCCGCTTTGCCGACCGCGGTGCGGACGGTGCTGACGATCACTGCTTCCTGCATGACTAGTTCCTTAGTGGTTTACCGCTGCTCAGTGTGTAGGCGATGCGCTCCTGCGTCTTGCGCTCGCCGCAGAGCGAGAGAAACGCCTCGCGCTCGAGGTCCAGGTAGTACCGTTCGCTGACGCGCGTGCCCGGCGCCACACGTCCGCCGCACAGAATGTGGGCGACGTGCCCGGCTACCTTCACGTCGTGCTCGCTGGCGTAGCCGGACTGCAGCATGATGTAGGCGCCCAGCTTTAGCGTCGCCCGCACACTCTCGCCCGCGGCCGGAATATCCATACGCATTGCGGGCGGCAGGTAGCCGCTATCGGCAAGGGCCGCCGCCGCCCCCTTTGCATCCAGCAGCAGCCGCTCGCGATTCACGGTGATGCCATCGTCCTGCGTCAGCAGATTCAACGCTCGCGCTTCCGCGGCGGAGGTCGAGACCTTGGCCATTGCGATGGTCTCGAATGCCTGCTTCATCGTGTCGACGATCTCGGTCGAGATCGCGACTCGCGATGCATCGCCGAAAGCGCGAACGGCTTCGTCCGTGGCCTTCAGCGCGAACTCCTTGGTGCCGCCGCCGCCCGGGATAAGGCCAACGCCGGTTTCCACCAACCCCATGTAGAGCTCCGCGTGTGCCTGACGCCGGGCGCCGTGAAGCGAAATCTCGGTGCCGCCGCCCAGGCAAAGCGCGTAGGGTGCGACGACCACTGGTCGCGGGCAGAACTTGATCGACTGCGTCATCCGCTGGAAGGCGCGGATGGTCAGGTCGACGTCCTCCCACTCCCCCTCCTGCGCAGCCAGCAGCAGTTGCATCAGGTTTGCGCCGACTGAGAAGTTGTCCGCATCACTTGAGATGACGAAGGCTCGAAAGTCACGCACAGAATCGGATGCGGGCTCGAGTGTCTTGGTAATCAGTCGCATGATGTCATCGCCGATCGCACTCTTCTTAGAGTGCAGCTCGATACACGCGATGCCATCACCCAGATCGATGAGCGAGGCGCCGGGATTGCCGCGCACGACGCCATGGCTGGCGCGGAAATCCGCGATACGCGCAACGCCTGCTGGGCGCGCGAGCGCCTGGTAGGTCTTACTGGTCGGGTCGTAACAAGCTGCGCCGTTCTCTCGATACCAGGTAGTCGCGCCGCTCGCCAGCATCGTCTCGACGACCGGGCTGACGCGGTCGCCAGCAGCCTTCATACGTGTCACGGTGTCGGCCACGCCCACGGTATCCCACATCTCGAATGGGCCGAGTTGCCAGTTGTAGCCGGCGCGCATCGCACGATCGATGCTGGCCGCCGAGTCGGCGATCTCGGGGAGGCAGTCAGCCGTGTAGTTCCACAGCCGCGTCAGCAGCTTCCAGTGGAAGCGCGCGGCTTTGTCTTTCTTCTGGTCGCCACCCAAGAGCATCCGCAGCCGCTCAGGGAGCGACTCCACGTTCTTTGCCATATCGAGAGCCGGCAGCTTTGGCTTCGACGATGGCTGATATTCGAGTGTCTGCAGATCGAGCACGAGACGCGTGTCCTTGCCATCGGGGCCGCGTTCCATCTTGTAAAAACCGCCGCCGGTCTTGTCCCCCAGCCACTTGCGCTCGAGCATGGTTTCGAGAAACGGAGGGAGTGCCGCCTGGCCGCCTGCGTCCTGCTTTGCCCTGGCAAAGTTCCGCGCCACATGGGAAAGGATGTCGAGCCCAACCATGTCCGCCAGCCGGAAGGTGCCGGTGCGCGGAAGGCCAATGGCGGTGCCGGTCAGCGCGTCCACATCCTCCACACCCAGACTCTCTTCCTCCATCACACGGAGTGTCTCCAGGATGAAGAAGGTACCGATGCGGTTGGCAATGAAATTCGGCGTGTCCCGAGCGCGGACGACCTCTTTCCCGAGGTTCTGATCGAGGAAACTGGAAAGCGCCGCCATTGCCGCCGGATCGGTATCCGGTCCCGGAATGATTTCCACCAGGCGCATGTAACGCGGGGGATTGAAGAAGTGCGTGCCGAACCAGCGGCGGCGCAGGTCCGCGGGCAGCACGCTGGCAATCGAGCTTACGGGAATGCCGCTGGTGTTAGTGGTCAGGATGGCGTGCGGTTGCACATGCGGCGCTACCCGCGTCAGCAGTTGCTGCTTGATCTCGAGATTTTCGGTTACCGCCTCGATGATCCAGTCGCATTCGGCGAGTTGTGCCAGATCGTCATCGAAGTTGCCGGTGCGAATGCGCGCGGCGGCGGATGGCGCGTAAAAAGCGGCAGGCTTGCTCTTCTTGAGGGCGTCGAGCGCCTTGTCCGCGACGGCGTTGCGAGCGCCATCGCTCGCGGCCAGATCCAGCAGCAGGACGCTGACGCCGGCGTTCGCCAGGTGCGCGGCGATGCGCGATCCCATGGTGCCCGCGCCCAGCACCGCTGCCTTGCGCAGCAACGGGGGCGCGCCAGGTTTCGTTGTAACGTCTCGCTCCGCAACAGCTTCCATGCTCTCCTCGTCGGACTTTCTAACCGTGTATGTGAGCGTCGTTCTCGAACGCGAATGAGCCAGGCCGTGGTCCTTCAGCGAGGCCCCCTGTTGCAAGACCGTCCGTCAGTATCCGCACGTACTGGCTGGTGATGACATTCAGTTTTAATGGGCCCGAGGGCTCGTACCAGGCCGCCATCCCGTGGATGGACCCTGCCAGAATGAAAGACGCGATCTTTGCGTCACATGGCGCGATGGAGCCGTCCTGGATCCCGCCGTCGATCATGGCGCGAAGCCGGTGATCGATCTCGCGTTTGCGCCCGCGAACCAGCTTGCGCCCGGCCTTCGACAACTCGCCATCGTCCAGCCGGATGACTGCCCGGCCAAAGTCGCCGGTGATGATCTGGATGTAGCCCGCGATAAAGTCTGCTACCTTGTCCAGTCCGGGCTTTTCATCGGCCTCGATCGAGTCCAGCATCTCATCGATCAGGTCCGTCCCCAGCCGGTAGATCTCCACCAGGATCTCCTCTTTGTTACGGAAGTAGTGGTAGAGCGCCGGCTTTGTGATGTTCAACTGCATGGCGACGTCGTCCATCGATGTGCGCCCATAGGAGCGTTCCAGGAACATGCGAACCGCCGTATGCAGCACGGCTCCCCGCTTGCCGTCCGGATTTCGTTTGCGATCGGTGAACAGCCGGCGATGCGGTTGCAGGGCTACGGACTGCCTGGGCATCGTTCCACTCCATCGGCGATTGACACTGCCGCTACCGGTTGATATCTTACTCGCCGGTAGAATATGTAGCAACCCTTCTACGCGCTCCGACCTCGATTGCGCAAGCGAATTTTCGGTGGCGCCTTACCAAGGTAAGAGCCCGGCCCCGGTTACGGCAGCATGAACATTGCGATACCCACCCACGCACTCGCTTTCGCTCTCCACTACGCGGAGCCGCCGTCGTTTTCGACGACGGAAAAGGTGCTGCTGACCTTGCTCATCGTGCTTTCCATGGTGGGATTTTTCGGCCGCTTCTACCGGGTGCTGCGTAACATCCTTACGGCACGGAAGGACTCCGACTTCCGCCTCGCTCCCGTGGGGAAACGAATATGGGATTTCTTCTGGGAGGTGCTGTGCCAGGCCAAGGTCATTCGCGAACGGCCGCTCCCTGGTCTCGCGCATGCCTTCGTCTTCTGGGGCTTCCTCGCCTTTGCACTGGTTTCGCTCAACCATTTCGCTGCGGGCTTCGGGCTCGGCTTTCTTGACGCTGACGGCTGGCTCGGCGGCTTCTACTTCTGGTTTGCGGCAATTTTCGCGCTGCTGGTGGCTGTCTCCATTGCCGGACTCTTTGTGCGCCGCTTCTTCGTGCAGCCCATCTGGCTGGGCCGGAAGGTTTCCTACGAATCGGGAGTCATCGCGTTTCTCATCTTCGCGTTGATGGTCACCTATCTTGCCGCGTTCATGATTTCATCGGCGTCACCTCTCGCGCGTGGCCTGTGGTGGGCGCATGCGCTTTGCATCCTGGTCTTTCTACCGCTTATCCCGCACACCAAACACCTGCACCTGGTTCTGAGCCCGATCACGATATTCCTCTCACGCGGCGAGTTCAGCCATATACCGCCGTTGGCCGGCGACGAGGACTTCGGACTGGTGACCGGCAAGGATGTCACGCAGCTCGTCGCGCTGCAGGCCTATTCCTGCGTGGAATGCGGCCGCTGCACCGAGCACTGTCCCGCCGCGAATACGGGCAAGGTGCTGAACCCGAAAGAAGTCATTCTGGGTGTGCGCAACTATCTGAACGATCTCGGGCCCCATTCCGAGGAGCCGCTGCTTGGCAAATACAACTCGCAGGAGGCGGCCTTCCAGTGCACGACATGCGGCGCCTGCGAATACCAGTGCCCGGTCGGCATTGAGCACCTGCCCATCATCATTGGGCTGCGGCGCGGCGCGGTAAATACCGGCGCCTGGGAAGATGACTACGGCACCAAGCTGTTCCTTGCGCTCGAGCGTAACGGCAATGCGCTTGGCATGAGTGCGACGGAGCGCGACAAATTTATTAAAAAGCAGGAGCTGCCCATCTTTGACGGATCACAGGAGTACTGTCTGTGGCTCGGCTGCATGGGCGCGTATGATCCGCAGGGTCGCGAGATCATCGCCTCCTTTGCAAAGGTCATGCAGTACCTTGGCACCAGCTTCGGGGTCCTCAAGAAAGAAAAATGCACCGGCGATCCCGTCCGTCGGCTGGGCAACGACCTGGTCTTCCAACAGCTCGCAGAGCAGAATCTCGAGATCCTCAAGCAGCAGAAGGTCACGAAGATTGTGACGATCTGCCCGCACTGTGTCCGCACCATCGCAAAAGACTGGAAGGACTACGGCGCGTCGCCCGAGATCGAGCATCACAGCGAGTTCATGGCGCGCTATCAGGACAAGCTGCCGAAAACGGACGGTCCCGACATCGTCTACCACGATCCGTGCTATCTGGGCCGCTATCGCGGTTCCTACGATCAGCCGCGTGAGGTGCTTTCACGTTCCGGCAAGGTCATCGATCCGCCGCGCGCGCGGGAGCGCTCTTTCTGCTGCGGAGCGGGCGGCGGCCTGGCTTTCCTGGGCGAAGAGTCTGGCGAACGGGTAAGCCATGTACGCGCGAAAGAGCTTGCCGCTACGGGCGCCAGCATCGTGGGCGCGGCGTGCCCCTTTTGCAACACCATGTTTCGCGATGCGCTGGCCGCTACCAGCGACAAACCACCGCAACTGCTCGACATCGCGCAGATCACCGCACAGACGATTGCAGCACAATCCATCGCCAATGCAGCAGCAACACCGCCCAACGGAGCACAGAACGTATGAAGATCATTGTCGCCATCAAACAAGTCCCGGTCCGGGATTCAAGCCTGCACATCGACGCAGGTGGTCACTGGATCGATGAGGACGACCTCAGCTATGAGATCAACGAGCCTGACGCTTACGCGCTGGAAGAGGCCCTGCAGTTGAAGGAGAAGCATGGCGGCGAGGTCATCGCTGTGCTTGCCGGTCCGGAGCGCGGTTCACAGACGATTCGCGAGGCGTTGGCCAAGGGTGCCGATCGCGCAATTCACATCGAGTGCGATGATCTGGCCTCGCTCGATACGCTGGGCATCGCCAACCGGCTCGCCGCCGCCATCAAGGACGAGAAGGCGGATCTGATCCTCACCGGCCTGCAATCGGACGATCTCGGCCTTGGCCAGACGGGCGTTGTGCTCGCCGAACTGCTCGGCATTCCGCACGCCACCATCATCATGCAGGTCGAAGCTGGGCAAGGCTCGATCAAAGTGAAGCGCGAGCTCGAAGATGGCTGGTTCCAGCATCTCGAGATGCCGCTGCCGGCGCTGCTGACGATTCAGTCAGGCATCAGCAAATTGCGATACGCAACCCTGATGGGCATCAAGAAGGCGAAGACCAAGGAGGTGCGGCGCGTCTCTGCGGGCGAGCTGCCGCAGGCTGCCGCACCCACCGTGAGCCTCGAGCGTGTGTATCTGCCGGAAAAGAAAAAAGAGACGCAACTCATTGATGGTTCGCCCAATGAGGCAGCCGCAAAGCTGGTCGAAAAACTGAAGTTTGAGGTGCGGGTGATATGAGCGGAGTCCTAGTGGTCCTGGAACATCGCGGCGGTGCCTACAACCGCATGTCGTGGGAGGCCCTGGCGGCCGGGCAGCAGATTGCCGCGGCATCCGGCCAGCCGCTGTCGGCCGTTATTGCAGGCAACGATCTCGAAGCGCTGAGCGGTGAGCTGGCGAACAAGAAGCTTGACAAGGGCTATCGCATAGAACACGCGCTGCTGAAGGATTATACCTCAGATGGTTACGTATCGGCGCTGGAACAGCTCATCAAGAAGCTCGACCCCTCCTTCGTAGTCTTCCCACACACTTACCAGGTCCGCGACTTTGCACCGCGGCTGGCCACCCGTTTTGGGCAGGTGCTTCTGGCAGACCTCGTCGGCCTGCGCAAGGACGGCGACAGTTTCGTCTTTGTCCGGCAGCTCTTTCAGGGCAAGCTCAACGCGGATTATCGTCACGCAGGTGCAGGGCCATGCTTCCTCTCGGTGCAGGCAGGCGCCTTCCGAGCGGAGTCGCTTGAGGCGGGCAGTGCGAGCGTCGAAACCTTCGCGCCGCAGCTGGATGCAGGCGTTATCCGCAACAAGCCGGAGGCGCCCTTCCGTGAGGCGGCACAGACGGTCGACCTCGGCTCCGCCCCCATCATCGTGTCGGTTGGTCGCGGGATTAAGGAACAGGACAATCTGCCGATGATCGAAGAGCTGGCGCAGGCGCTCGGCGGCGAGATCGCTGCATCGCGGCCAATCTGCGATAACGGCTGGCTGCCGATGGAACGCCAGGTGGGCAGCTCCGGCCAGACGGTTTCCCCGAAGCTCTACCTTGCCATCGGTATCTCGGGCGCCATCCAGCACCTGGTCGGCATGAAGGGATCAAAGACGGTGGTTGCGATCAACAAGGATGAGAATGCGCCCATCTTCGAAGTGGCCGACTACGGGATCGTCGGCGATCTCTTCGATGTGGTGCCCGCGCTCACCGAGGCAGTGAAGAAGGCTAAGGGCGCGTAGAGCGTCCTTCCCGTCGATGCAGGGTCACCCACTGGTGTCTGCGTGGTCTTTCCATGAAGAAAGGCCTCGCAGCATTCCACTCGGTGGGCATAGAAACGGGGAACCCGCTCTAGTACGCTGCTTCGAGCAAGCTGTTGTCGATTTGACTGGAGGCAATCTGGATGGCGCAGTGGAGCGATGAGTTTCTTCCGCTGGGACGGGCCTATCACTGGGAGAAAGTCCGCACGCGCGAAATATACCTCGTCCAGCCGATGAGCGACGACAGTGTCCGCTCATGGACCTGGCAGCAGACCATGGACGAGGCGCGCCGCATCGCTACCTTCCTGCGTGCCCGCGGATGGGAGCCCGGATCCCGCATTGCCACGCTCGCCCGCAACAGTGCCTGGTGGATGATTGCCGAGCTGGGTGCGTGGATGGCCGGTCTGGTCACGGTGCCGCTTTACCCTTCGCTGCGCGCTGATTCGATCCGTACGCTGCTGCAGCACGCCGATGTGCGAGCCTGCTTTGTCGGCGCCATGGACGACCGGGAGGCCATGCAGCAGGGCATTCCCGTGGGCGTTCTGCGAATTGCGATGCCCAATGCCGCGCCGGATGTGTTGCGTGGCTGCGATAGGCGGTGGGACGAGATACTCGCCGAATGCTCACCGATCGCCGACTCGCCAACGCGCTCCGGCGACGAGCTCGCCACCATCATCTATACCTCTGGCACTACGGGAGAGCCGAAGGGCGTCATGCATCGGTTTTCCGTGTTTCCGCATATGGGCGACAGCATCGCAAAGCTGGTCAGCATGGACCATAACGAGCGATTTATTTCGTATCTTCCGCTTGCACATATTGCCGAGCGAGGCGTCATCGAGGCCACCAGCCTGCACATCGGCTGCACCGTCTCTTTCACAGCCGGGCAGGAGAGCTTCCTCGCTGACCTGAAGCGGGCAAAGCCCACACTCTTCTTCTCCGTGCCTCGTCTGTATCTGCGTTTCCGGCAGGGTGTGCTCGATAAGGTGCCGCAGCCAAAGCTCGATCGCCTGTTGCGCATCCCGATCCTTCGCGGAATAGTGAAGCGGAAGATTCTGCGTCAGCTTGGCCTGGACTCGGTTCGCCTGGCTGCCTCCGGTGCCGCGCCGCTGCCTGCAGAAGTGCTCACCTGGTACCGCAGGCTCGACCTGGGACTTGTCGAAGGCTACGGTCTGACGGAGACGGCCATCACGCACGCACCCAGGCCCCAAGACTTCCGCATGGGCTTTGTGGGTCACGCGCTGCCTGGAGTCGAGGTGCGCATTGGCGCAGAAGACGAGGTCCAGATGCGCAGCCCCATGAACATGATCGGCTACTACCGGAACGACGAGGCGACGCGGGCCTGCTTTACCGCTGACGGATTCTTCCGCACCGGCGACAAGGGCGAGCTGGCGCCAGATGGCCAACTGAAGATCGTAGGCCGCATCAAGGAGCAGTTCAAAACGAGCAAGGGCAAGTACGTTTCGCCAGTGCCCATTGAAAAGCGCTTCGGCATCCACCCGGCGCTCGAGGCCACTTGTGTCATGGGTGACGGCAGGCCGCACCCGTTCGCGCTTTCGGTGCTCTCGCCGGAGGCCCGCAAGCAGTGCGAAGCGAGCGGCCTGGATGGCGAGCTGGGCCGCTCGTTCGAGAGCCTGCTGGCCCAGATCAACAGCGAGCTCGATCCGCACGAGCGGCTACAATTTCTCGCACTGGTCGACGGACCGTGGGATATCAGCAGCGGTCTGATTACGCCTACATTGAAGCTCAAACGCCATGCACTTGAGGAGCGCTATACCTCGCGGGTGGACGGTTGGGTCGCTGCGCAGAAGCCGGTGATCTGGGCGCGCGGGTTATGAGCGAAACCAGCCTACTCAGCGTTCTTGGCCGACAACTCGAGACTCTGCACATCACGGTACCGCGCGCCCAGGGCACGATCGTATTGCTGCACGAGGCCCTCGGCTCCGTCTCGCACTGGCGCGACTTTCCGGAGCGGCTGGCGGAGCGATGCGAGATGGACGTGCTGCTCTACTCGCGTCTCGGTCACGGTCAGTCAGAAGGTCCGCCGGAGGTGCGCAGCCGCCGTTATTTTGAGCAACAATCGCTCGAAGTGTTGCCGGCGCTGCTGGCCCACTTCGCAATCGGAAATCCGGTGCTGCTGGGGCACAGCGAGGGCGCTGCCATCGCGCTCATCTATGCAGCGATGCATCCAGAGAAGGTGCGGGCTGTGGTGCTGGAATCGCCGATACTGTGTGCTGAGCCGGCCTCTGCCGCAGGCATGGCTCTGGCCGAGCGCGCGTGGGAAGAAACCGACTTCCGCGAACGCCTTGCCCGTCATCACCGCGATCCGGATGCCGTATTCTCTGCGTGGCTCAGCATCCGCGAGTCCGACAGCCTGTTGACGATTCCACTCGAAGCCCATCTGTCTCCAGTGCGCTGTCCTGTGCTCGTCCTTCAAGGCGACAGGGATGAGTACGCAACCAGTCTGCAAATGGACGCGCTGCGGCCGCTGGCGCCGCAGATGCGCCTCGTGCAGCTTGCCGATACGGGCCATACCCCGCATCGCGAGCGGCCGGAGGTTGTGCTGGAAGAGATCGCCGGCTTTCTCCGCCATCTCCCGTGAGGGGCCGACCCGACGTATATATCTTTCCGACCAGTCAGTAAAAATCTGGTTGCCAACCGTCGTCTTCGATGATTACTCTTCGGCTTTCCATGTGGCTGCTCGACTCCCGTTGGGCGCGTGGAAAGGTCCAAGGAGGGCCCCGTGCCGTATGTTTTCCTTCCCCCATGCGAGCAAGACCACTCGCATCATCCGTTTATTTTCCACATTGTTCCTGATTGCAACGGCCGCCTCCCAAGCACGTGCGCAGCAGGACTATGTTGGCCGCTACGACATCTACAACGGCTATGCGGCCCTGATTGCCCCGAAGCTGGACCTGACGACTCGCGGCTATCACTTCCAGGGCGGATGGAACCAGAAGACTTGGCTGGCCCAGGGGTTCGACTACTCGGTCACCACGGGCCACACGGAGCTGACTCCGGACCTGCTGCCCACCGCTCTGCAACAGCAGCTCGGCCAGCAGATCCTGCAATTGATCAAAGCCGGCATCATCCCGCCGACCTACCACGTCTATGTTCCGGTGGACTCTACTACTCAGACCTTTGCTGCCGGCCCTCAGTTCAACTACCGGAAATTTCAGCGCGTCACCTTCTTTATCCGGCCGTCGCTCGGTGCGGTGCACGAGTCGGCCACGCCGCATCCGCATGACCTTGTCACGGCAGCCATCGCGCAGGAACTCGTCCCCGCAGGGAAAAAGACCGATTGGACCGGCTTTTACGGCTTCGGCGGCGGCTATGACCTGAACGCGACGAAACACATCGCGATCCGCATGCAGACGGATGTGGTCTACTTCCACATCTTCAACGATCTGCTTGCGGACGGAAGATGGGACTTCCGCTGGTCGGTTGGCCCCACCTTTCATTTCGGAGGTAACATTCGGCCGCAAAAGAGCGTCCTAGGCAAAGACACGTCATCGGTGCCATCACAATCGAGGCTGTCGCAGTCGAATCCATCTGGGCCGAATCCTTAGGAGACTCATTCCGTATGACGATTCACCCGCGCCGGGCGCTCCTGGCGTTCTCAGCGATGCTCTGCGCGGTGTCTTTCTGCCCCGCGCCACTCTCGGCGTCGCCTGCGGGAGAAGCCGGCAACTGCTCTCTTGTCATCCACGTCACCGGCTTCCGCAATACCAAGGGCCTTCTCGGCGCGGAGCTCTTCACCTCCTCCGCAGGCTGGCCGGAAGATGTAGACAAATCCTTCCGGCACGAACACTTCCCGATCGAAGGCAACCATGCCACGGCGCGCTTCGATCATCTTCCTGCTGGAAAATACGGAGTGGTCGTTCTGCATGATGAGAACGAGAACCAGAAGCTGGACCGAAACCTTCTCATGTTTCCCAAGGAAGGCTTTGGCTTTGCCAACAACCCCCACGTTCTGCTGGTGGCGCCGCCCATCGAAAAAGCCACCATACCGGTGACGTGCCCGACGACTACGACGGAGATTCACCTTATCTACAAGTAGTCGCCTATTCTGCTTTTCTTACAGGCACCCCGCCAGCCGGGACCGTCAATCCGAGAGCCTCGACGTACCCCGTATTGACGCGGCACTTTGCTAGCTTCACATTTTCTAGCAGCTGGTTCAGCGCTGCCGCTGCAATCTCCGGCGATGGCCGCAGGCCGAGCTGCTTTTCTGAATTGCCGACGCCCTGCCGCTCACTCGAGTACTTCACGATCTCATCCCAATGGTCCGGCCTCGCAATGGAGACGATGGATGATGTTGCGTCCATCTTCTTGTATGGCCAGAAGCACCAGCCGATGTTGTCTTTTTCAAGCAACAGACGAAAGTTTTTGACCCAGTCGTCATCGTTCTCACCAGATTCCCCCAACCAGATCGGCACGTGATACTTGTCGCGAAACGTCACGTATTTGCCTAGCTTTCGCTCTGTTTCGGCCGCAGTCGCGGGGTTCCAGGGAGTGTTGAACTCATACAAATGGAGCTGGTATATCACATTGCTGTCGAAGGGCGGCCCGAAGACGCTGAAGTTGGTATCCCATTGCGCTCCACCGAGGATCAGCACGTGACGGGTATCCACCTCGCGAATCGCCGCGGCGATTCGCTTATACAGCGGCTCAAGCTGACTGTTGTACTTCTGTAGCTGTGGAAAGTGGGGAATCGGCTCATTGAGCAGGTCGTATCCCAGCACCGTTGGCTCGTCGTGGTAGTGATCGGCGATACGCTTCCATATCGCGATAAGCTCCTGCTGGTCGGCGGGCGAATCGTAGAGCCACGGATACCCGTAGCTGTCGTCGATGTTGGTCCCGGTCTGGCCCCCGGGCGCCATGTGCATGTCGATCACGACGTACAAACCATCGGCCTTGGCCCAGGCCACTGCGCGGTCTAGCAGCCGGAGGCCCTCGTCATTCCCCGCGGTAAAGAATTTGTAGTGAATCGGGACGCGTACCGAGTTCATGCCGGTCGATTGCAGCAGGTCGATATCTGCCTTCGTGATGTATACGTCGCGGTATTGTTGCCAGAACGTCTTTGCCTGCTGCGGTCCGATCAGCTCGTCGAAATAGTCTTCGATCTCCCGCGGCGAGGTGGGTCCGTTATCGCCGAAGTGGAACATGTAGCCTTCCGGCTCCAGCCAGTTGCCAAGGTTGGTGCCGCGCAGCATCAGCGGATGGCCGGCGCCATCCACCAGTTCGCTTCCCTGCGTGTGTACAAAACCGGTTTGACCGGGCTGGGCCTTGAGCGGACTCCATGGTGCGGCCGTCCATATAGCGAGTACGTAGAGCAGCAGGAAACGCATCACGGTGCCTCCGGGCACAATCACCGGCCAACGCCGGTCTGCCGCGCCATTCTAGAACAAACGATAATCTCCGGGCTGATTCGGTACCACGGTCACGGTCCGTTTCCATGCGAGCTCAAAAAGCGCAGTTTCCGGATGCGCGAAACGCTCCGGCAGGGCTACTATCACCTTCACGCACCCACACGATCGGGAGAAAAATGGCGCGCAAGAAGCAGCAGATGGATCATGGAGAAAAACCGGCGAGCCTGAAGACGCTGGCCGAGCACCTCGGGCTAAGTCCAGCGACCATCTCCGTGGTGCTCAACGATGTGCCTGGCCGCTCCATTCCGCAGGCCACGCGCGATCGCATCAAGGCGGCTGCGAAGAAACTGAACTATCAACCCAGTCTGCTGGCCCGCTCCCTGCGCAACCGGCGAACTCACACCATCGGCATCCTGGTGCCCGAGTTGGGCGAGGGCTACCACACCCAGGTGCTGAGCGGTGTGGGCGATCAACTGGTTCAGGAGGGCTATTTTTACTTCACCGCGCATCATCGCCATAAGCCCGAGCTGGTGGAGCAGTATGCGCGTCTGCTGGTGGGCCGCGGAGCCGAGGGTCTGATCCTCGTCGATACTGCGATCCAGCATAACTACCCGGTGCCTGCGGTCGCCGTTGCCGCCCATCGTCACATCGACGGGGTCACCAACGTGATGCTCGACCAGGGCAAGGCAGCGGAACTGGCGCTCGGTCACCTCTACAAACTCGGCCATCGCTCGATTGCGTTCATGCGCGGCCAGCCCTTCAGCTCCGACTCCGAAGACCGCTGGCGCAGCATTGAGGCTGCCGCAAAGAAGCTTGGACTCACCATAGACGGGTCATTGGTGGTGCAACTCGATCGCGATCTAACGTCACCGGAACTCGGCTACCCCGTCGTCGAACAATTGCTCGCCGGCGGCAAACGCTTCAGCGCCCTCTTCTCCTTCAATGATGTGGCCGCCATCGGCGCCATCCGCGCGTTGCGTGACGCCAAGCTCCGCGTGCCCGAAGATGTTTCTGTGATGGGCTTTGACGACATCCGCGCGGCCGCCTTCATCACACCTAGCCTGACCACAATCCGGCAACCGCTGGAGGACATGGGCCGCATGGCAGCCCGCATCGTGCTTAGCCGGATTCGGAACCAGCAGGAGTACGGTGACCAGGTGGCAGTGGAGCCCGCGCTTATGGCGCGCGAATCCACACGAGAAACATCGTGGACGCCAGCCTGACCCCAACTCGATCTGCGCCGCGTTATGCCCTCGGGCCCATTCTCGGGATCCAGACCATGGAGCTGATCACCGGCATCGGTCTCACGCTTCTGGGCAGCGGTCTCCCGGCGCTCGCCGCTCTGTGGCAGCTGGACGATGCCCGCTCCGGAAGGCTATTGCTTGCTGTCTTTGCCGGCTCGGCCATCGGCGCACTGCTGGTGAGGGCGCCTTTCCATCGCAATCTCGCCGCGGGTATGGCGATGATCGGCGTCAGCATGGCTGGGCTCGCTCTCTGCGGTGGTCACGCGCTGTTTTTCCTCTTCCTGCTCTTTGGCACCGGTCTGGGCCTGGCCATGACCGCGAACAGCGTGCTCACCGGCTATCGCTATCCGGAGCGGCGCGCCACTATGCTGACGTTGCTCAACTTTTCCTGGAGTGCGGGCGCCGCCGTGTCGCCCTTCGCCGTGCAGTTTGTCATTCACCATGCGGGCATCGGTGGTCTTTTCTGGTGCATGGCGGCTGCCGGCGGCCTCAGCACGCTACTGGCGCTTTTTCTTAGCGAGGAGCGAGGCTCCGCAGCGCAAGATATCGGGCTGCAGGTCTCCGCATTTCACGTGCAAAGCTCCAGGGGCGTCGTCGCCTTCTTCGCTATCTTCGGATTGCTCTATTGCGGGACGGAAGCATCATTGGGTGGCTGGGTACTTACATATGTCCACCGGCTTCACTTCCAGATCTCCGCGGCGCCTCCGCTCGCGGCCTCGTGCTTCTGGCTTTCCCTGCTTGTCGGCCGTGCCGTGGCGCCTGCAGTGCTCCTGCGCGTGCGGGAGGAGCTGCTTCTCGGCGTCGCTCTCATTTGCGCCCTCGTAGGCGTGGCAGCGTTGCTCACATTGCACTCGCTCCCGGCGGTCGTGCTTTCTGCGGCGCTGACCGGCTTCAGCATGGCTCCCATTTTCCCCATCTGCGTCTCCATTTTCATGGCGCTGACTAGCGATCCCGCGCGAACCCGCTGGATGTTTGCTGTATCCGGCCTGGGCAGCGCCACCCTTCCGTGGGTCACCGGCCAGCTCGCCGAACGCACCGGCTCGCTGCACACCGGTTTGCTGGTGCCACTGCTCGCTCTGGGCCTTATGCTCGTGATGATGCGCTGGCCGGGCGGGGGCACGGATCTCTTCCGCACCATCTTTCGTTCGCACACCGACCAGCCCCTCGGCCGTCGTAGCTCGACGGCTCTGCCTAACCTTTAAGATCTGGCCCCAGATGGCGCATCGTACTGAATGAGCTGGCTGGCCGGCGCCTGCCGCGGCGCACCGATATTTCACAGGAGGGTGCATGTCCCGTTTGAAAGACCGCATCGCAGTGGTGACCGGATCAAGCTCTGGAATAGGTCAGGGCATTGCCATCCGCTTTGCCCGTGAAGGCGCCCGAGTGGTTGTGAATTACATCGGCCATCCCGACGGCGCAGATCAGACACTCGACGCCATCCAGAAGGTGGGTGGGGAGGGCATCATCTGCCAGGCTGATGTCACCGTCATGGATGAGATCCGCAGGCTCATCGACGCCGCATGGAAGGCGTGGGGCGGCTGCGACATCCTGGTGAACAATGCGGGCCTGGAGAAAGAGGGAGATTTCTGGGAGGTTACCGAGTCTGACTACGACAAGGTGCTCGCAGTGAATCTGAAGGGACCGTTCTTCGTGACTCAATATTTCGTGCAGAAGCTGCTGGCTGCCAACAAGCCTGGGCGCATCATCAATATCTCCTCGGTACATGAAGACATGGTCTTTCCCCACTTCTCGACCTATTGCGTCAGCAAGGGCGGCATCCGCATGCTGATGCGCGATCTAGCCGTCGAGCTCGGACCGAAGAACATCACCGTCAACAACATCGCGCCCGGGGCCATCAGCACGCCCATCAACGCGGATCTGCTCAGCAACAAGACTGAGCTCGACGCGCTGCTCAAGAACATTCCGCTGGGTCGGCTGGGGTCGGTGGAAGATGTGGCAGCGCTGGCGGCCTTTCTGGCTTCGGACGATGCTGCCTACGTCACAGGTTCTACTTACTTTGTCGATGGCGGTCTCATCCGGAATTACCACGAACAGTAATCGTTGACCGAGGCACGGTGGGTCCCGCATCTGCTCGTTTATGTTAGTGTCCTCACGTGGTTTTGAGAGAGGTTCGATGGCCCTAGGAAGCGCTTCAGGACAATCGGTTTCTGTTTCAGAGAGCGGCAGCGCGAATTATGGTAGAGCGCTTGCCATCGTCACGAGCCTCTTCTTCATGTGGGGCTTTCTCACCGCGCTGAATGACACGCTGATCCCCCATCTGAAGCAGATCTTCGACCTCAATTACACGAAATCCCAGCTCATCAATCTGGCATTTTTCGGTAGCTACTTCATCTTCGCGCAGCCTGCCGCCAAACTGATCGAGGCGATTGGCTACAAGCGCACGATGATTGTTGGTCTGGCTGTCATGGCGTTTGGTGTCTTCCTCTTTCTGCCCGCTGCCAGCGTGCCTTCGTACCCTTTCTTTCTCGCAGCGCAGATCATCCTTGCTGCAGGCGTCACAGCGCTGCAGGTAGCGGCAAATCCTTATGTCACTGTCCTCGGCCCAGCACGCACCGCATCCAGCCGCCTGAATCTGACCCAGGCCTTCAACTCGCTCGGCACTACCATCGCACCTTACTTTGGCAGCGTCCTCATCCTGGCGGGAGCCGCTGGGGTTGCCAATTTGACACGGCAGCAACAGGCAGCTTCGGTCAAGATGCCGTATGCCGGCATCGGTGTGGCACTTGTTCTTCTCGCTACTGCGATCGCGCTCGTTCAGCTCCCGCGAATTCAAACCACTCAGGAGTTCCGCACCACAGGCAGTGCTGACAAACCTCTCGGTTCAATATGGGAGCACCACCATGTTTGGCTCGGCGCCATTGCAATCTTCCTGTATGTCGGCGCAGAAGTGTCCATCGGCAGCTTCGCCGTCAATTACATGGGAAGCCACGATCTCGGCTCCATTCCCGCCGCGATTGCCAGCAAGCTAGTAGCCCTCTACTGGGGCGGCGCCATGGTAGGCCGTTTCATCGGGTCAGCGGTGTTGCAGCGCGTTCGTACCGGCCCAGTAGTGGCGGCCTGCGCCATCATGACCTCATTATTGGTCGTCACTTCCATGCTCACCAACGGCCACACAGCGGTGGTCTCCATCCTTCTGGTGGGCCTCTTCAACTCCATCATGTTCCCCAGCATCTTCACTTTGGGAACCGCGCACATGGGGCCACTCACCGGCAAAGCGTCGGGCCTGCTCGTTCAGGCAATCGTCGGTGGCGCCATCATCCCGGTCGCGCAAGGTGCCATCGCGGACAAGATCGGCATTCACCACTGCTTCATTCTGCCGCTGGTGTGCTATCTGTTCATCATCTATTACGGCTTTTTCGGATCACGCCCGACGGGCACCAGCGCCGATCTGGTGGCAACATAGGAGAGCGCGGACACAACAAAGGCCGGCAATCGCCGGCCTTTGTTCATTGCAGCATCCGTCAGTACGCGTCTATGCCGCGTTTGGCTTATCCAGCGACAATGTCGCGATCTCCTCTTCCGAGAACAGCAGCTTCTCCCCATTGGTGCGATCCAACACGTGCATCGCCACGCCGGCGGTCAGGGTGCGGTGCATCAGTTTGCGCTGAAAGGGCGAGCTGCTCAACAAAGTGCAGATGCGCTCAAAGATCGGCAGCCACTGCCGGGAGCGCGTACGGATCGCCTCGCCCGGTCCGTTCGGCTGGGCGACAATCTCCATCTCCGCCACGCCAAGATCGGACTGGTGGCAGAGCTCGACAGGGCGCATCTGGAGCGAGTAGCGAGTCGTTTCGTTTGGCATAGACCTGACTTCCTGGACTGAAAAGGTGACTGGGGTTTGACTCTATTAGATTCGTTTGAGTTGCATCGGATGCCGAAGGTACGTTCCGGGCCCTCGGATGCTTCACTTTTATTCCTGTGCGACTCGCTAGTCTAACCCGGTTTCGATGAATGGCTAGCCAACAATCTGCATCGTCCGCACGTGCCGCCGGTGCTATTTACTCAGGTTACCGGTAAGTCCTTCCTTGGCAATCCGGTACCCCCCAATCTGGTACCCTCGGAGTCCTGATGACTCGACGCGCCTCCTGCCTCCTTTGCTCATGCCTTTTTTTCTTAGCTTGCTTGTTCCGGACACCTCTAGGCCGTGCTCAGGCCGATGACGCCTCCCATAGAGAGGCGGTGGCTATCTTTCGCCAGCTCATTGAAATTAACACCACAGACTCCGTCGGGAGCGTCACGGAGGCGGCGAAGGCCATGCAACAGCGATTTCTTGACGCCGGCTTTCCCGCTTCGGACCTGCAATTGCTCGGTCCCAATGATCGTAAACAAAATCTTGTCGTGCGTTATCACGGGGCGAGTGGCAGGAAGCCGGTCCTCCTCATCGGCCACTTGGACGTGGTTGAAGCACACCGCGACGACTGGACGACCGATCCCTTCCAATTCGTAACCAAGGACGGCTACTACTATGGCCGCGGCACGCAGGACATGAAGGAGTCCGACGCGATCCTGGTGGAAACGCTGCTGCGCCTGCACCGAGAGAGCTTCCACCCGGACCGCGACATTATCCTCGCGCTCACGGCGGATGAAGAGGGCGGCAAATCGAACGGGGTCAACTGGTTGATTGAGCACCATCGCGACCTTATTGATGCCGAATACGTTCTCAATCCTGACGGGGGAGGCGTAGAGCTGCACAATGGCAAAGCGACCATTTTCTCTGTCGATGCCAGCGAGAAGCTCTACGCCGACTACCAGCTCACCGTCACGAATCCGGGTGGTCACAGCTCCCTGCCGGTGCCGGACAATGCCATCTACGAGCTCGCTGACGGGCTGGAGCGTCTTTCGCATTACGAGTTTCCGACCGAACTCAACGGAGTGACACGTGCCTACTTCGAAACCGAGTCAAAGATCATGTCCGGTCAGACCGCGGAGGACATGCGCGCGATCCTGAAAACACCGCCCGACCCTGATGCCGTGAAGCGCCTCAATCAGTCACCCGAATACCACTCCACTCTGCGCACAACCTGCGTCGCGACGCGACTCGATGCCGGTCACGCGAACAACGCGCTGCCGCAGCGCGCCCAGGCCATCGTGAACTGCCGCATCCTGCCCGGGCATTCGAAGGAGGAAGTCCGTCAGGAGATCATCCGCGTCCTCGACAGCCCGAAGATCACCGTTCAGTACGTGGGAGATGGCGGCGAAGGGCAGGGTGAGATCTTTGACAAGGCGCCGGACAAGAAAGCGCTGCCACCGGCCGCCATCAACGCAGAGGTGATGCAGGCGCTGGAACAGGTCGCAGGAAAGATGTGGCCCGGTGTGCCGATCGTCTCCACCATGGCGGATGGCGCATCCGACGGCATCTACACCAATGCGGCGGGTATGCCCACTTACGGAGTCGCCGGCATCGCGCTTGAGAGCGACGATGTGCGCGCTCACGGAAAAGATGAGCGCCTGCCCATCGCTTCGTACGATCGCGGCGTCGATTTCTACTACGACTTTCTGAAGACACTGACGACAGCACACTAGCCCCGCCGAGGAGATACCGCGTACAGTGCAGCTTCACCTCATCGACGTCGCCGTCATTGTCCTCTATCTGCTGGGCATTACCTTGTTCGGACTCCGCTTTCGCCACGGCGAGCGGTCGCTGCGGTCGTACTTCCTTGCCGACCGTAACGTGCCGTGGTGGGCCATCGCGCTGTCCATCGTCGCCGCGGAGACCAGCACTCTTACCATCATCAGCATCCCGGGCCTTGCCTTCACGGGTGACTTCGGGTTCCTGCAGATCGCATTGGGCTACCTGCTCGGCCGCATCGTTATCTGTGTGCTCTTTCTGCCGCGCTACTTCGAAGGCCAGTTGATGACGGCGTATCAGCTCATCGGTGCGCGCTTCGGGAAAAAGCTGCACCGTTTCACTGCAGGGCTCTTCCTTGCCACGCGTGCCGCGGCCGAAGGGGTCCGCATCTTTGCCGTCTCCATCGTCATCACGGTGGCCTTCGGTACCGGCACCATCCCATCCATCATCATTCTGACGATCCTTACCCTCATCTACACCTTTGAAGGTGGATTCTCAGCCGTCATCTGGACGGACGTGGTCCAGATGATCATTTACTTCCTGGGCACGGTCCTCGCATTGTGGACACTCGGCGGAAAGGTACCGGGTGGCTGGAGCGCCATCCACCACACGGCCGCCGCGGCGCACAAGTTCACCGTCTTCCACTTCGCATTCTCACTCACCCAGACCTACACCTTCTGGGGTGGGCTCATCGGCGGGTGTTTCCTTACCATGGCTAGCCACGGTACGGACCAACTCATCGTGCAACGCCTGCTTGCAGCGAAGAACCTTGGCCAATCGCAGCTTGCGCTGCTCACCAGCGGCGTCATCGTCTTTGTGCAGTTCGCGCTCTTTCTTCTGATTGGCGCAGGGCTCTACGTTTTCTATCCCGCCGGCACCCTCGCGCATGTTGGTACGGCAGATCGACTCTTTCCACTCTTTATCGTCGAGGCCATGCCGCACGGCATCTCGGGGCTGGTCATCGCTGCCATTCTTGCCGCGGCCATGTCGAATATGAGCGCCGCGCTGAACTCGCTCTCCTCCACCACGATGGTCGATTTCTATCTCCCGCGCCATCCGGAGATGGAGGAGCGAGCACGCACCCGCCTCTCGCGCATCCTCACCGCTGTATGGGCAGTGGTGCTGCTCGTGCTCGCCATCCTGTCTCGCACCGGCGGTCACGTAGTGGAGATCGGCCTCTCCATCGCCTCGGTTACCTGGGGTGAAATGCTGGGCGCATTCCTGCTCGGCACACTCACACGCCGGGCCACGCAGAATGGCACCATCTTTGGCATGGTGGTGGGCCTCATCGTCAATCTGATTCTCTGGCAGCAGCCCGGACCATTTGCGGTCGGGCATGCGTGGGCGATTCCAAAGATTGCGTTCATTTGGTACGTGCTGATCGGCGCGATGATCACAACCACCGTGGGTTACGCAGCAAGCTTTCTGCTGCCGCAACAAGAAAGGGCCACCGCCGCATGATGCGTCTCTGGCGAAACTCCGTCATCGCGCTAGCCGCCGCGCTGGTCGCGTCGTCGCTCGCCGTCGCCCAGTCGCCGGCAACTATTCCCCCAACACCTGCACCGCTGTCCTTTGCCCCAATCGACACCATCGTCAACGACGCCATTGCGCATAATGAGCTACCCGGCGCGGTCGTCATCATCGGGCATGGCGGGCAGATCGTCTTCCATCGTGCTTACGGCATGCGCTCACTTGAGCCAACGGGCGAAGCAATGACCGAAGACACTATCTTCGACATGGCCTCGCTCACCAAGGACCTTGTCACCGCGACTGCCGTCATGCAGCTGTACGAACAGGACAAGATCCGTATCGACGACCCCGTTGCTCATTACACGGCCGAATTCGGAGCGAACGGCAAGCAGGACATCACCATCCGGCAGTGCCTCACCCACTACTCCGGCCTTGCGCCCGACCTCGATCTCACCGGCCCCTGGCATGGCCGTGAGGAGGGACTCCGCCGCCTCTTCGAATCTGCACCGGTTGCGCCGCCCGGGGTCGTCTTCCGCTACAGCGACGAAAACTTCATCGCTCTCGGTGCGCTGGTGGAACGCGTCTCCGGCATGCCGCTGGAGGTTTACGCACAGCGCAATATCGTTGCTCCGCTCGGCCTCGCCGACTCAGGGTACCTGCCGCCGACAGAGAAGCGCTCGCGCATTGCACCCACCCAATACGTCACCGCGGATGGAACATTATCCAATACGGGCACCATGCTGCAGGGAGTCGTGCACGATCCGACTGCGCGCCGCATGGATGGTGTCGCCGGCCACGCCGGATTCTTCAGCACGGCCGCGGACGTCTCCATCTACGCCCAGGCCCTGCTCGATCGTCTCGCCGGCCGCCCGAGCAGCTTCCCGCTGAACCAGCTCACCCTTGCCAAGATGACGGAACCAGAGCAGCCCGCCACCGGTACGGCGCTGCGTGGTTTTGGATGGGACATCGATTCCGCGTTCTCGTCGAACCGTGGCACGCTCTTCCCCGTCGGCTCTTTCGGCCACACCGGTTTTACCGGCACGTCGCTGTGGATCGATCCGCAAAGCGACAGTTACGTGATCATCCTCAGCAATGCGGTTCATCCGGCGGGCGGAGGCCATACCGTAGTGCTGCGCTCGCGCATCGCCGACACGGCCGCGCAGGCGATCGGGATCAGGATGCAGGAGAGCGGCCAGCTTACTCAGCTCACCGGCTACAACGAGTCACTTACCGGAGCACGCCGCTGGGGTGCTCGCAATGGCGATGTCATGACCGGCATCGACGTGCTCGAGTCCGAGAAATTCCTTACCTTGCAGGCGCTCGCGAAGAAGCACGGTGGCCATCTTCGCATGGGCTTGCTGACCAACCAGTCCGGCCTTGATCGGGAGGGGAGGCGCACCATCGACGTCCTTGCCAGCGACGCGCACGCCGCGGACCCCAGCCTTACTCTCACCACCCTCTTCAACCCCGAGCATGGTATCCAGGGCAGCCAGGACCAGCCCGATATTTCAAATGCCACCGACGCTGCGACGAGTCTGCCGGTCATTAGCCTTTATGGTTTGAAGGATGAGCAGCGGCGGCCATCGCCGGAATCGCTGAGTCAGCTCGATGCTGTTGTCATCGATCTGCAGGACGCGGGCGTCCGCTACTGGACTTACGAAGCCGCGATGGGCTACTTCCTTGAAGCCGCTGCGAAGTCCGCCATCGACGTTGTTGTGCTTGATCGCCCCGATCCTGTCACCGGCTCCTTCGTGCAGGGGCCGCTCTCAGACATCGGCAGCGACAGCTACACCAATTACATGCCGCTGCCGGTGCGTCACGGCATGACCTTTGGCGAACTCGCGCGCTACTTCAACGGCGAGCGCCATATCAACGCCGCTCTTACGGTTGTGAAGATGCAAGGCTGGCAGCGCGGCGATTGGTTCGACTCCACCGGGCTCACCTGGATCAATCCATCGCCCAATCTGCGCAGTCAGCGCGCCGCCGAGCTCTACACCGGCCTCGGCCTCATCGAGACCAGCAACATCTCGGTTGGTCGCGGGACCGATACGCCCTTCGAACTCCTCGGCGCTCCCTGGATCGATGCTCGCACCTTCGCCCGCACCCTTAATGCGCGTCTGCTGCCCGGTGTGCGCTTTGTGCCTGCCAACTTCACCCCTGCCGCGCCATACCCGTATGCAGGCCAGCTCTGCCATGGCGTTTCGTTGATGGTGCTGGATCGCAATGCCCTCGACGGGCCGGAACTCGGCCTCGAGATCGCATCCGCGCTCTGGAAGCTCTACCCCAACGACTACAAGCTCGACCAGATCGATCACCTGCTCGTGAATAAGTCTGTGCTGGAGGCCTTGCGCTCCGGTGAAGACCCGCAGCGCATCGCGGGCGACTGGCGTCTGGAGCTAGAAGCATTTATGCAACGTCGTGCGGCTTATCTCGAGTACTAAACATGATACTTCGCGGTTCCCGACAAACAGCGCAGCCGGTACGCCGGAGTACACTCGTCGCGTGCGCACAACTCGATTTGTTCTGATCCTCGCGCTCGCTGCCGCGGCGCCAGCCTTTTCGCAGACGACGATGCCGCTATGGCCGGGTACACCGCCCGGGCCTTCGAACGTCGCTCCTGGCCAGCAGCAACACGACACCACCAAGGCAACGGACGACATGATCGCGGGCAGGCGTGTTGCGCGCATCGGCTTCGTGAGCAAGCCGACGCTCGCGTTCTACCCCACACCCGCCGGCAAAAATACCGGCGCTGCCGTTGTCGTCTTTCCCGGCGGCGGATATACGATCCTTGCCTACGATCTTGAGGGCACGGAGGTCTGCGAGTGGTTGAACGGCATCGGCGTCAACTGCGCTCTCGTAAAGTACCGCGTGCCGAACGCCGGCCCATTCCCCAAGTACAGCCAGGACCTGGCGGATGCGCAGCGCGCTGTGCGCGTGGTTCGCCAGCATGCGACCGAATGGCAGCTTGACCCTCACCGTGTCGGCGTCCTCGGCTTCTCTGCGGGTGGCCATCTTGTCGCGGTGCTCGGTGCACATGCGGCGGAGGTCGTATATCCCGCAACTGACAATGCCGACAAGATCAGCGCACGTCCTGATTTCACCCTGCTCATCTATCCCGGCACTCTTCACGAGGAGGACGGCCCGCTTGCTGTGCGTCCGGAGGTGAAGCCCGTTGCCCTGACGCCACCAAGTTTCCTCATCCAGGCGGAAGACGATACGGTGAAGGTGGAGAATGCGCTGGCCTACTACGAAGCGCTGAAACAGGCGAAGGTGCCCGCGGAGATGCATCTCTTTGCCAATGGCGGTCATGGCTACGGACTGCGTCCCACAAAGCTGCTGGTAACCCACTGGCCGGAGCTCGCAGCCACCTGGCTGGGTACGCTCGGCATCACCACCCCCTGACAGGGAGAGATTGTCATGCTGTTACCTTGCCGCAGTTCCGATGTCTTACACACAACGGAATGACTCTCCGACTGAGCCGACGGTCCGCTCTCCTGATGCTGGCATCGGTAGCAGCGGCTCGCGCGGTCGCGGGTGCGCAGGTTCCATGGGATCCGGCGCGGCGCTACGGTCCGCCACGCGCTACGCGTCGCCTGCAGATTGGCGGCGCAACGCTGCAAGTCGACTTTGCAACCGGCGCGCTCGATCTTTCCGACGATGTGATCATGAAGCGTATTGAAACCGCCGCGCGTGCGGTCACCACGTATTACGGCAAGTTCCCAGTGCCGCGCACCCGCATCTTCATCGTTCCTGCCGCTGATCGCAGCGGCGTGGTGCAGGGGACTACTTGGGGCGATGTTGGCGGCTGGCCCGCATTCACGCGCATCCGTCTTGGCCAGCACACCACGCCGCAGGAGCTCTCCTCCGACTGGACCATTACGCACGAGCTCGTCCATCTGGCCTTCCCAACGCTACCGGACGATCAGCATTGGATGGAAGAAGGGCTGGCCACTTACATCGAGCCCATCGCGCGTGTGCAGGCCGGGGAGCTTCCCGCAAAACAGATCTGGAGCGACGCGCTCGACGGCATGCGGAAAGGTGAACCGCAACCCGGAGACGAAGGCCTGGACCGCACGCACACCTGGGGCCGCACCTACTGGGGCGGCGCTCTCTTCTGCCTGGTGGCCGATGTGCAGATCCGCGTCGCATCCGGCAATCGCAAAGGTCTGCAGGACGCACTTCGCGCCATCGTTGCCGCCGGTGGCACCATCGATCACGACTGGCCACTGACGCGCGCACTCGAGATCGGTGACAGTGCGACGGGGACACATGTGCTGACCGAGCAGTACCGCAGATGGAGCAGCTCACCGGTCACGGTTGATCTAGACAAGCTCTGGCAGCAACTCGGCGTTCATCAAAACGGATCGGACGTCGAGCTTTCCGAAGCGGCGCCTTACGCGAAGATTCGCAATGCGATCACCGCACCGAAACGAGCGGGGTGATCCTGAGCCCGCCTACTGCGCCAGAAACTTCTCTACCCGCTGCGAGATCTGCTCCGCATCGCACTCCATCAGCGAGTGTCCACACGGAGTATCGGAGATATAGCTCTCGGCGCCAGCCGCCTTGGCCCAGGCCAACGCAGGCCCGGGATACACGAGGTGATCATGCGCGGAGACGATCACCAGCCACTTCGCGCGCGTGGCCTTCGCCACCTCGTCCAGCGGCTTGCCGCGTGGCACATCCAGCGCAAGCACCGCCTTCAATTGCCACATGCGGTCATTCGCGTCCTGTCGCTCTGGCTTGCGAGCCTCGTCCAGAAGAGCAGGGAAGTCCTTGCGCTCGGTGTGCTCCACGCGGTACTGCGGCGTGGTCAGTTCCATCTTCAGCAGCTCATTTGCCAGCGTCAGCGCGGGCTGTTTCTCGCCGTACTTGCCGCCCTTGTAATCCGGATCGGCGAGCATCGCATCTTCTGTGATGGTGTGCGATAGCAGGTCATAACTGGTCGGCTGGGGCGTGCCGGCGATCGGCACCGCGAGGTCGAAGAACTCGGGGTATGTCACCGCCCACTCGAAGGTCTGCTCGCCGCCCATCGAGATGCCAATGACGGCGTGTGCGTGCTTCAGGTGGAGCACCTCGGTCACCGCGCGATACTCCGCCCGCACCATGTCTCGCTCCGTGATGGCGGGAAACTCCACGCCCTTCTGCACATCGCTGTTCGAGGGTGAGGACGATACGCCGTCGCCCAGCGCGTCCAGAAGCACCGCATAGAACTTCGTTGTGTCGATCAGTCGCGTGGGGCTCGGTGCAGAACCCACCAGGGCCAGCATGTCTTCGGTGCGTCCGTTCAGCCAGGTCGGCATCAGCACGGCGTTGTCGCCCGCCGCATTCAATGTGCCGAAGGTTCGGAATCCCACGCGGCAGTGCTCAATCGTCTGGCCACTGTCCAGCGTGCATCGTCCCAGGTCTGCGAATTGCTGCGCGCCGTCCTGTGCTGAGGCGGGTACGGCGGCAGACAGCGTTGCAGCCATCATGAACAGGCAAGCGAAGAGCTTCACAGAACTCCGATAGGAACACGATTGTGGCCCCGGCGTGGCCGCCGCGGACGGTCGGGCTACCTACATGTTGGTGTGGCCGTGCCGCATCTCTTCGTTGAACTCCGGCTTCGTCAGCGAGAGTGCATGCGCCAGCAGCGCACGATAGTGCTCGCCCTGCTCGGCCAGCTTTGCGGTGGCGGTCGCGAAGTCGGCATCGAGCGTAAGCAGGCCGTCCGTCGCCAGGGAGGCCGCGTCCTTCTGCAACTCTTCCGGTGTCGTGTTCAGGTACTGGGCGTCATACGGATCCGCGATCCAGACAGGCTGGTTGTTGCCCAGCGCCACGGAAAGCCAGTAGACCTTTGTGGCGAGGAAGTCGCGTCGCGATGCCTCGGTGCTATCGGAGAAGACAAAACGTTTCTGCCAACGGCTGTAGTAGCGCGTTGTGACTGGCACTGGCTGACGGTTGCCGGACTTCAGCATCTCCAGCTGGCCCTGGTCCAGCGTCTTGCGCACCGCGTTGTAGATGAATGCCTCGGCATAGGGCTGTTCTGGAGCGGCGACCACTTCTGCGAAGGTCACGGTCATGCTCGCGGCCACTTTCGTATGCAGCGGCGATTGGGCGCCGTCCTCGAGTCCCACAACGCCGTGCACCAGATAGGTATCCGCACCCGAGGTCGACAGGTGAAACGGCCACTTGAATTCACGGAATACCAGCGGCAATCCGGCAAGTGAGACCATCGCGTTGGGGTTCGGATTACGGAGCCTCTTCGCTGCGTGCTCGAGGTAGACGGCAAGCTCCTGCTTCTGCTCCGGCGTCACCGGCGCAAAGCCGTTGCTCAGCTCGAGCGCCAGCGTGCGGTCCGCCGGGCTATCGGCCCCGAGGCCAAGCCGGAAGATCGAAGTCGGCTTGCCGTGGAAGTCGGCACCCTCGGTGTTGGACAAAATCGTGAGACCGGCCTTGTGCGCGGCCTCCTCGATGGTTTGCTGCAAAATCTGCTGTTCCTGTTTGCTGGACGCGAGTGTCATTCCGTTCCTGTGGCGGGAAAATTACGGCGACGCCGGACCATCCTGCCGTCACGGCCTGCCTTGCCCATTGTACCGGCGATGCGGGCATCGCCTGAGCTAGGCCCGCGCCGTGGTCATCAGAGCAGAGGAGTCCGGGTAGCACGGCCGGGTTTCACGCCACGCGGTCACGGGCTGCGGTTGCGCCGCAGCAAAAGCTGTTCTACATGTCGCAATTCCGCTTCCATGGGGGCGCGGTCAGCAGCCCAGCGGACTGCTTCACTCAGCAGTCTCCGCGCCTCGTCGAGTCGTCCCGCCTGACGTTCCAGCACGGCAAGGAGAAACAGTGCGTCAGCATGGCGTGGATCGAGCGCCAGCACTTCCTGGTACATGGCTCGAGCGGCGGCGGCGCGGCCGGCGCGATGGTGCTCGGCCGCGATCTGCATCACGGCGGTCAGTAGTTGGCTTACAGGAATAAAGGGTCGGGGCAGAGCAATGGTCATCGCATCACCTCAGGGAATCATGGGTACAAAATCTTGCCTGCGAGTCACCATAGCCTCCTTTCGCCTATTCTTCACCCAAAAAGAGTGGCGGAGAATGCACCCACTCCGCGAACGAAACAGGCTTCCTTCGCCGGAACTTCGCCATGACGAAAGTTTGTTTATTGTTTGCTTTCCCCCTTGTCGTTGCTAGCCGTTTGCGCCCGCCCAGCCGCTACCATAGGGGCGATGCCAATCACCAAAGCGAAGCGCGCCGCCACTCAGGGATCGCCGGCAGCCACTCCCCTAATCATCGCGGGCAATCTCCGCAACAGCGAAGCCACCGCCGAAGTGCGAAGCCCCTACGATAACCACGTCATCGCCACCGTCTGCCAGGCTACCGGCGGCGACGCCGACGAAGCGCTGCGCGCGGCCGAAAATGCCTTCGCTGAGACCAGATCTCTCCCAGCGTGGCGTCGCGCGGGCATTCTCGAACATATCGCGCACCGTATCGACCATGACGCGCTGGACCTGGCCCGAGGCATTGCGCTGGAAGCCGGCAAGCCGCTCTCCGCATCGCGCGCCGAAGTCGAGCGCGCAGTCCAGACCTTCCGCATTGCTGCAGAAGAAGCCAAACGCATAGGCGGCGAACTGCTACCCCTCGACTGGAACCCGGGCAACGACAACCGCGCCGGCCTGATTCGCCGCTTTCCCATCGGCCCCATCCTCGGCATTACGCCGTTTAACTTCCCGCTGAACTTGGTGGCGCACAAGCTCGCGCCCGCCATCGCCTCGGGCAATCCCATCATCATCAAGCCTGCGCCACAGACGCCGCTTACCGCACTTCGTCTGGGCGAGATCGCGGTTGAGGCTGGATGGCCGCGGGGAGCCATCAGCGTGCTGCCATGTTCGAACGAAGTCACAGCGGGGATGCTCGCCGACTCCCGCCTGCGCATGCTGACCTTTACCGGAAGCGCCGAAGTTGGTTGGAAGTTGAAGGCAATGTCGCCGCGTCTGCGCTGCACCCTCGAACTCGGCGGCAACGCCGCCATGATCGTGCATGAGGACGCAGACATCGAACTCGCGGCGCGCTCGATACTTACCGGAGGTTTCACCTACTCCGGGCAGAGCTGCATCTCCGTGCAGCGGGTTTTCGTACACAAAACACGCTGGCAGACTCTCGCGCAACGCCTCACCGAAGGTATTGAGCAGATGGCTGCGGGCGATCCGCTCGATGAGGCGACGCAAATTGGCCCGATGATTTCGCTCGCCGCCGCCGAACGCGCAGTTGCATGGATCGAGAGGGCCGTCGATGCCGGCGCGCGCCTCATCACAGGTGGAGAACGACGTGGCGCGCAGCTCTCGCCCGCGCTGCTGGCCAAAGTCCCGCGCACCACTGCGCTCTTCAAGGAAGAGGTCTTCGCGCCCATCGTTTTCCTCAATCCCTACGACACCTTCGACGAAGCCATAGGGGCCGTGAACGATTCGCGCTACGGACTGCAGGCTGCGGTCTTCACTAAGGACTGGGGCCGCATTACGCAGGCCTTCCGAGAGATCGAAGCGGGCGCAGTGCTGATCAACGAAGCGACTTCCTGGCGCGCTGAACACATGCCCTACGGCGGGGTGAAGGACAGCGGCACTGGCCGCGAGGGCCTTCGCTCTGCCATTGAATCGATGACGGAAGAGCGCATGCTCATCGCCCAGTTCTAGCAGCATCATCGTTATCGCGGCCGGAGTGTCAGAGGCTTGTCATCCTGAACCACGCGAAGTGCCTGTAGTGTGCCGGCTCGTAACATTTTGGAACGCTCTTTCCCAAAGTGAACCCAAAAGCCACCAGCGAGGCATGCGCCTTTCACTTCCGTGTGAGCGGGGAATTGCTGTCTTCATCGGATCATCGATGTGACGCGCCCCGCATGCTTCAACTCACGGTGGCGCGCTGCGAGACGAACTTCGATGATTCAAACACCAACCAGAACTGCTCTATTTGCGACCCTGCTCTTTGGTTTGTTCGCAACTCTCACTTCGGGCATCGCCTCTGCGGATTCCAAGGCAGGCCTCGGCGCCGCGGGTTCCGATCGCCTCATCATTCGCCTCATTAACGCCGAAACTGGCGAGCCCATGAGCCACCAGCGCGTGGTCGTTGAATGGGACGCCGACTCCGAGGAGTCTCTGGTCTACGTCGGCGGCAAGGGTCGCGGCACCATGGACATCCTCGACGGCAGCTCGATTTTCACCATGAAGCCCGGCACCAAGGACTACGGCGACCCCAACCGTCTCGCCTTCTTCAGTTGCAGCGGCCCTACCATCGCCGTGCCGGTCGACCAGGCGCTCCACACGGGCTTCGTAGCGCACAATGATTGCAATGGCCGGACGATTCAAGTGAAGCCCGGCGAGATCGTCTTTTGGGCGCGTCCGCTCCCGCTATGGAAGCCGGACTTTCAATAGAGAGATGTTTGTTTGTCATCACGACCGGTGCGAAGCGTAGTGCAGGAGCTGCTCTATCGTTCTGACCGTCTAGCGAGCCGGCAGGACGGTCCCCCGGCATTCACCAAAGCCAATCCGTGCCGCACCATCGCGCTCGCAATACCCGCGCAGGATCACCGTGTCGCCGTCTTCGAGAAACTTCCGCGTCTCGCCGTTGCGCAACACCACCGGTTGTGCGCCGCGTGCCGTGATCTCGAGCAGACATCCACGTGCCGTTGTCGCCGATCCCGACACCGTCCCCGTAGCCAGCAGATCGCCAGTCCTCAGGTTGCAGCCGTTGCTGGTGTGGTGCGCCACCATCTGGCCCAGCGTCCAGTAAAGCTCGCGCAGGTTGCTGCGGCTGAGCAGGAAGGGGGCCTCGCCCGCCTGGTGCATGCGCGGCGTTTCGAGCAGCACCTCGAGCTTCACATCGAAGCCTCCGCGGCGCTGATCGTCTCCGCCATTCAGATAGGGAAGTGGCGCCGGATCTTCCTCGGGTCGCGCCAACGCCGGAGTTCGGAACGGCTCCAGCGCGTCGAGCGTCACCACCCAGGGCGAGACCGTCGTCGCAAAGCTCTTCGCGAGGAACGGGCCGAGCGGCTGATACTCCCAGCTCTGAATGTCGCGCGCCGACCAGTCATTCAGGAGACAAAGCCCGAAGAGATGCTCGCGCGCTTCTTCGATCGTTACCGGCTCGCTGAGCGGATTCGACTTGCTCACGAACGCGCCTATCTCGAGTTCGTAGTCCAGCAGGCGGCTGGGCCCGAAGGTCGGTGACTCACCCGCCGCGCCCGCTACCTGTCCCCACGGTCGCCGTATTGCTGTCCCGTTAGGGACGATTGACGAAGCGCGGCCGTGGTAGCCGATCGGCACGTACTTGTAGTTCGGCAGCAGCGGATTGTCTGGGCGAAAGAGCTTGCCCACATTTGCTGCGTGAAAGATCGATGCGTAGAAGTCCGTGTAATCGCCGATCGCCGCCGGCACCATCATCTCGACTGCGCTTTGCTGCTTCAGCGCCGACTCCAAGACCGCGCGATGCCGCATAGTCTCGACCCGCGCCTCTTCAAGCAGCGCGCTCAACCGTTCGCGTAGCGTGCGCAGGGTTGCACGCGTCAGCGCCATCAGCGCGTTGAGCGTCGTCTGACGGCATGCCGCGATCACCGCGTCGTCCAGTCCCGCCAGCACTCCGGCCTCGGCCAGCGCATGGACGTTCAGCGCGCGGTCGCCGATCGCCGTCATCACACGCGGCGCAGCTTCGCCCGGTACGCGCGCCACGCCGAAAGGCAGATTCTGGATAGGAAAGTCGGTGCCCGCTGCTTCAGCCGACTTCACCCAGCTATGCAGCGCGGGATCGCAGGTGTTTACAGCCATCCCAGCTTCCTCAGGTCGTCAATTGGTTCCGTAAACGAGCAGGATCCGAAGCTGATTGCGAACTGCTCCCGCGCCTTACGAATCTGTTCCGCCGTTAACGTCACGCCGCTGTTGTGCCAGGTCATCGCTTCGTCCATCGTAATGGCATCAGCGTCACGCTCGCCCAGCATCCACGCAGCTTCCTGGCGCAGACCGGGCTCGTGCCATAGCAGTACGGCCGCGCAGAAGACATTTAGAAACCCATGCATCACTGCCTGCGGGCTGTCAGGACTGTAAGTAAGACGCTGCATCGCGCGCAGCGGATGGTGAAGACCTGCTGTCGCCTTGAAGGCCAGCCGCCGCTCGCTCGCAATGCGCAGAAATTCGAGCACCCGCGACTCCGGGGGAATTGCGCCTTCCGATTCGCCGCCGGTCCGGATCTTTGCTCTTGACCTGGCCACTGCAGTCGCCTGCAGTAGCGCGTGCCACTTTTCCGGCGGCGTCTCGAAGTAGAGCCGGTAGTTGCCGCCAAATGCCTGCGCCGCAACCTGAATCTCGCGCGCACTCCCGGCTTTTATTTCGAGCGTGTCGATGCTGCCCAATCCGCTTGCGCCTGACTCATCGCCCCCGATATTGAACCGCGAGATGATATCGGCATCACTCGCTGTTGCCAGCACACTCAGGCTCCAGGCGTTCGCATCCAGGCCGGAATTGCGCACGGTATCTTCATACTCCGCCAGGCGCGCTGCGGGCACGATGAACCGGCCCAGCATCCAGGCGTGCTCACCACGCACGTAAGTGTCATAGTTGCGTACAGCCTCCGCCATTCCCAGCCCGGCGGGCGGAAACAGACCGGCGTAGTCAATGAGCCCGCTCAGCAGGGTGCGCAGTGCCGGCGACGTCATTGCCGTCCAGGCGGTGTGAAGCGGCGATTCAAGCCCTGCCAGCACTCGAAGTAGCCGCGCTGCAGCGTTCTGCTTTCCAGCGCGTGCTTGGTTGTCTGAACAACGAAGCGCATCTCAAACATGAATGCTAAGGTGTTCTCCAGACGCACCGGCTTCAGCTCCGCATTGGTCGCGCGCTCGTAGGTCTCTGCGTCCGGTCCGTGGCCGCTCATGCAGTTGTGCAGGCTGCAACCCCCTGGCAGGAAGCCCTCGGCCTTTGCGTCGTACTGGCCGAAGATCAGCCCCATGAACTCGTTCATAACGTTGCGGTGGAACCACGGCGGACGGAAGGTATTCTCCGCCACCATCCAGCGCGGCGGGAAGATCACGAAGTCGATGTTGGACGTGCCGTGAATCTCACTCGGCGCCGTGAGCACGGTAAAGATCGAAGGATCAGGATGGTCGAAACTCACCGTGTTGATCGTATTGAAGCGCGCCAGATCGTACTTGTAAGGCGCGTAGTTGCCGTGCCAGCCAACCACGTTCAGCGGCGAGTGCTCCATGCCGCTGCACCACAACGAGCCGCCATACTTCGCAATCACCTCGACGTGCTCCTGCAGGTCTTCGTATGCAGCCACCGGCGTCAAAAAGTCGCGCGGATTCGCGAGACCGTTTGCGCCGATCGGTCCCAGGTCGGGCAGCCGGAACGGCTGGCCGTAGTTCTCGCAGATATAGCCGCGCGCGGCGTTCTCCAGCAACTCCACACGGTACTTCAGTCCGCGCGGCAGCACACAGATCTCACCCGGCCCCACCTCGATCTTCCCCAGCTCGGTGAAGATCCGGAGGCGACCCTGCTGCGGAACCAGAAGAAACTCGCCGTCAGCATTCCAGAAGAAGCGCTTCTGCATGGAACGTGTTGCGACGTAGATGTGGATCGCCCCGCCCGTCTGGACTGAAGAATCGCCATTGCCGCCGAGCGTCATCATGCCGTCCACAAAGTCAACCGCCCCTGACGGAATCGGTTCCGGGTCCCAGCGCAGCTGATTGGGGGTGGTTACCGCATCCGGACATGGCCAGCCCCGGATTAGCCGCTGGACCCGCACCGGCGTGTAGGGCTTGTGCACGGTCGACGGGCGAATACGGTAGAGCCACGAGCGCCGGTTCTGCCCGCGCTGCATGGTAAACGCCGTGCCGCTGAACTGCTCGGCATAGAGGCCCAGTGGATGCTTCTGTGGCGCATTCTGTCCGATGGGCAGGGCGCCCGGCTCGGCCTCGGTTGCAAACTCGTTCAGAAAGCCAGACTGATAACGCAGCTCCGCCATAGAGGACTCTCCCCGTAGAACCAATGGTTATACCCGAAATCGATGTCGTTCGGTCAGCGTTAAGTGCTAATCGAGCAGATCACGCCGGCGAAGCTTCGATGATGGAGTTTCCCATCCCCACCGGGATCTCGCGTATCCCCCCGAAGCCGCTGCGCTCCAACAGAGTTGTGTACTCAGCAAACCCGCGTTGCCGTCCGCCTACCAGGTTCAACATCACGATATCCAGCGTTGCCGTCCAACAGGCCATGGGTGGGTCCGGCATTTTCGCTTCCACTATCACCAGCTTCGCTCCCGCAGGCGCAGCGCGCCGTACCGCACCGAGAATGCGCTCCGCTGAAGGATCGTCCCAGTCATGGATCACCTCCATTAGCACGTAAGCATCCGCTTCAGGCAGCTCATCCTCAAAGAAGTTCCCACCCGCAAGCGTCAGCCGGTCACCGGCCAGGTTGGCCACTTCGCGCAGGACGTGAGGTTGATCGAAGAGCACGCCGCGTGAGTTCGGAGACGCAGCCAGGATGGCCTGCAACAGGTGTCCTCGGCCGCCCCCGATATCGGCAATGCGGGGAAACCGGGTGAAGTCGTAGGCACGCGGTACCAGTGGCACCATGGCCCTCGCCTTGGCCGCCATCGTCTCGTTGAAGACCTCGCTCCGGTCCTTGTGCTCCGCCAGGTACTGCCAAATACCTCCGGGCGTTACCTTCTCGCCCATCGGTTCGCCCGTACGCCACTGACTCGTCAAGACGGATGACCGATTGCCAGATCACAGGGTTCCCGAACCAGCGGGCGAATGAACGCATCGACGCCGGGTGATCGCTGCGCAGAAACCGCGACACCTCAGTGTGCGCGAAGCCACCGTCGCGCCGTTCGAAGATGCCGTGGGCGCACAGCAGGCTGAGCACGCGTCCCAGCGCATCCGCGGAGGATCCTGTTGTGGCAGCCAATTGCGCAGCAGACACCGGGACATTCGCGATCAAGTCCGCGATTCCCAACTCCGCGGCCACTTGCAGACAGCGGGAGACGAAGTATCCGCCGCTCATCATCTGTATCTGTGCAACCGGATCGGGAGCGCTCATGCCACCGGACTATACAGCAGTTCCCTCGCAACCGGCCTGCCGCGAACCGCATCGAGTACGCGCTCCCTCATACAGCCTCGTGGTGACGGCCAGCCACCGGATCAACATGGTCTCGTTCTGATTAGCATCGGCGGCACCAAGCTCAGCAATCCGCAGCGACGCCCTGATGCTTGACAATGGCGTGGTGACGCGCACTCAGTCCCCGCCTGATCGAAAACATCACTGCAACTCGTGGCACATCGCGCTGCTCGCGGCTGTCGCCTGCCTGCCCGCGTCTGCGCAGCCCGTCCCTGCCCTCCGGCTCATCCCCATGCCGCGCCAGGTTCAGGCCGGTCCCGTTCTCTCGCTCGACCACGGCGTCCTCGTCCGCACCGGCTCGCTCGATCCCGACGACCGCTTTACCGCTGACGATCTCCGCGCCGCCATCGAGGAGCACGGCGTCTCCGCCCACACCGGCGGCCCCATCATCGATCTGCTGCGGACCAACACTGCCTCCGCCCGCGCCCTGCTTGCGGCCGCGCACCTTACCTTCGACCCCGCTATGCACGATGAGGGCTATGTCATCGTTCCGCAGCCGCACGAGCTTGCCGTCATCGCGGACACCGGTACCGGCCTCTTTTATGGCGCGCAGACCGTCAAGCAACTCATCATTGGAAACGGTCATGCAGGGAGCGGCGCGGACGCCTACCTCGAAACCGCCACCATCCGCGACTGGCCGGCGCTCCCCCATCGCGGCCTCGATGACGACCTCTCCCGCGGTCCCGTCCCTACACTCGAGTTCCAGGAACGCCAAGTCCGCATCCTCGCCGCCTACAAACTCAACATCTACTCGCCCTACTTCGAGCAAAGCCTCGCCTACACTGGTTCGCCTCTTATCGCGCCTCCGGGTGGCGCGATGTCGCCTGCCGACGTCGCCACGCTCATTCACTACGCCGCGCGGTATCACATCACCGTTGTGCCGGAGCAGGAGGCCTTCGGCCATCTCCATCACGTCCTCAAATACGAGCAGTACTCCTCGCTCGCCGAGACACCTCACGGCCAGGTCCTCTCACCCATACAGCCTGGATCGCTCGCGCTCATCAAGCAGTGGTTCACCCAGATCACGCAGCAGTTTCCGTCGCCCTGGGTTCACATTGGCGCGGACGAAACCGTCGAACTCGGCAAAGGACAGACGAAGGACCTCGTCACCCAGCGCGGCCTCGATCAGGTTTACGTCGACTTCCTGCGTCAGATCGACGGCGTCATACGGCCGACCGGCAAACGCGTCCTCTTCTGGGGTGACCTTGCCTGGCACAATCCCGATCTCGTCGCCGCCTTACCCAAAGACATGATCGGCGTCCCCTGGGTCTACGACGCGCTGCCCGACTTCGAGAAATACATCCGCCCCTTCAACCGTGCCGGCATGGAGGTCTGGGTCGCGCCCGGCGTCAACAACTGGCGCCGCGTCTACCCGGACAACAACGTCGCCTTGGTCAACATCCAGCACTTCGTCCGGGACGGCCAGCGAATGGGCGCGCGCGGTATGCTCAACACCGTCTGGAACGATGACGGCGAAGGCATCTTCGACGAGGATTGGTACGGCGTCCTATTTGGTGCGGCGGCTTCGTGGCAGTCGGGCGAAAGTCCCCTGCAGCAGTTTGAATCCAGCTACGGCGCCGTCTTCCACGGCGATCTCAGCGGAAAAATTGACAAGGCGCAAGGCCAGATCATGGCGGCGCAAAAGCTGCTTTCCGACAATGGCTTCCGCTTCGGCGCGTCGAATACGCTCTTCTGGGAAGATCCCTGGAGCGCCGCCGGCCAGCAGGACTCGGCCAAGCTGCTTCCCATCCTCAAAGACGTGCGGCTCTACGCCGAGAACGCCATCACCCTCATCGATGAGGCGCGCGCGGCCAATCCGCTCCGGCAGCAGGATGCGCTCGACGCCCTCGCGTTAGGCGCACGCCGCATCGACTTTATCGGCATGAAGTTTCAGTTCGCTGACGAGATCGCGCGCAGCTACGCAGACGCATACAGCGAGGCGGCCACGCCGCACTCCCGCGCCTTCAGCGACTTGGTCGAAATCAGCAATGCCAACGGCCGCTGCCAGGACCTGCGCGACGGCTACACCCTCACGCGTGAGCTCTTCTCGCAGGCGTGGCTACGCGACAATCGCCCCTACTGGCTGGAAAATGTGCTTGCCCAATACGACATGGCCACCCAGCTCTGGATCGCGCGGGCCCGCCAGTTCGACAGCCTGCGCGCACAGCTTTCAAAAACGCATACGCTGCCGCGCGCCGAAGAAATCGGCGTTCCGGTAGTCAATGGAGATTGAAGCAAGTGAACAACTTGGCGCTATCTCTGAAATACTGAAAGCGTATCCTCATCCCGACCGAAGCGGAGTTTCGCCGAGCGAAAGGCCGCGGAGTGAAGGGACCTGCTCATTCATCGCGCGAAGGAATCCGCATGCGTAGTTTGCTGACCGCCGGAGCCATGTTGCTGCCGGACGGAGTTTTGCCCGACCCCTGGCTGCTTATCGAAGACAGCTTCATCCATAGCTTCGGTACCCGAGGCAACGGTCTCCCGCAACACGACGAGCATCACGAACTCCCAGGCGCACTGCTTGCGCCTGCCATGCTCGATATCCACGTGCACGGCGCAGCCAACCACGATGTGATGGAAGGCACGGCCGAGGGCGTCTCGCATGTCACCCGCTTTCTCGCCGCACGCGGCGTCGGCGCATTCCTGCCGACCACGGTCACCGCCCCGGTCGATGACACCCTGCGCGCGGTCGATGGCCTCGCCGCACTCATCGAGCAGCCCGGCTCAGTCGAAGGCGCCGTGCCGCTCGGCATTCACCTCGAAGGTCCGTTCATCTCGCATGCCAAACGCGGCGTGCATCCGCCCGAGTTGCTGCAGCCGCCCTCGATTGCGCTCTTCGACCGTTTCTGGCAAGCGTCGCGCGGCCACATCCGCCTCATGACCGTCGCGCCCGAGCTGCCCGGTGCGCTCGAGCTCATCAAACACGCTACCGCTCTCGGAGTGCGCATCAGCCTTGGCCATAGCGACGCGACCGCCGCTCAAACGCGTGAGGGCATTGCGGCAGGAGGAGTTTCCGCCACGCATACCTACAACGCCATGCGCGGCATCGATCATCGCGAGCCCGGCATGCTCGGCGTTGTGCTCGATGACGAGGAGCTCTATGCCGAGATCATCGCGGACGGCATCCACGTCGATCCCGTCACCGTCCGCATCTACTGGCGTTCCAAAGGTCCCGCGCGCTCCATCCTTATCACCGATGGCATGAGCGCTACCGGCATGCCTAACGGTCGCTACCGCCTTGGCATGTTCGATGTCGATGTGGCCGACGGCCGCGCCACGCACGGCGACGTCCTCGCCGGCAGCGTCCTGACCATGGACCGCGCAGTGCACAACTTCGCCGCGTTCACCGGGGCGCCGTTGGCCGTTGTGGCCAGGCTCGCCACCGCAAACCCTGCCGCGCTGGCCGGCTTCGCCGAAAGCCACGGCGCCATAGCCGTCGGCCGACGTGCAGACGTCGTCGCGTTCTCGCCCGAAGGCCAACTCGTCGCTACCGCAATCGCTGGCCGCTTCGCGCGCTCGCAATGATCCAGCGCAGCGCCATCATCATCGGCGCCGGCCCTGCCGGCCTCACTGCGGCGCTGGAGCTGCTACGTCGCTCCGGCAGGACACTCGAAGGCGCTCCGTCGATTCGCCCCATTGTGCTCGAAGCCGACACCTCCATCGGCGGCATCTCCCGCACTGTTCTTTACAAGGGCAATCGCATGGACATCGGCGGCCACCGCTTCTTCTCGAAGTCGGATCGCGTCATGCAGTGGTGGCTGGATCTGATTCCCATCGCCGACGAAGGGGCCGGTCATGCGGTTATCTCCTATCAGAACCGCCATCGCACCTTGCACGCGCTGCACGTGCACACGCAACCGGACGCCGACCCCGAACTCGTCATGCTGGTGCGACCGCGCCGAAGCCGTATCTATTTCCTGCGCCGTTTCTTCGACTATCCCATCACGCTGACCGGCGACACGCTCAGCAAGCTTGGCCTTGCCCGCACAGCGCAAGTGGGCCTCAGCTACGTCAAGGCGCGCCTCCATCGGCGTCGCCCGGAGAAAAGCCTCGAAGACTTCCTCATCAACCGTTTCGGCCGCCAGCTCTATCTCACCTTCTTCAAGTCCTACACCGAGAAGGTGTGGGGTGTGCGCTGCGATGAAATCAGCGCCGAGTGGGGAGCGCAGCGCATCAAGGGACTCTCGCTCACCAGGGCCATCGGGCACTTCATCAAGAAGACCTTCAGCACGCGGCCACGCGGAACGGATCTCGCGCAAAAGCACACGGAAACGTCGCTCATCGAGCAGTTCCTTTATCCCATGCATGGCCCCGGCCAGCTATGGGAGCATGTCGCCGATCTCGTTCGCCAGCAAGGCGGGGAGGTACTCACAGGTTGGCGTGTCGACCGCATCGAGACCGAAGGCGCCCATCGCGTCGTGGCTGTGGAAGCGCAGAATGCAAGCGGCGAGCGCCGTCGTTTCGCCGCAGACTATTGCTTCTCCACCATGCCGGTCACCGAGCTTGTCCGCGCACTCGAAGCGGCGAATTCAGGGCTGGCCGTTCCCGTGAATGTCCGCGAGGTTGTCGATGGCCTCATGTATCGCGACTTCATCACCGTTGGCCTGCTAGTGGACCGGCTGCTTGTCACCGAACAAGACGGCTCACCCCTCAAGGACACCTGGATCTACGTGCAGGAGCCCGATGTGCTCCTTGGGCGCTTACAGATATTCAACAACTGGAGTCCCCACATGGTGGCTGATCCGTCCAAGATCTGGATTGGCCTTGAATACTTCTGCTATCAGAGCGACGATCTCTGGCGTATGTCCGATGAAGAGATCATCCGCTTCGCCACCGAGGAACTCGAGAAGATCGGCATCATCGATGCCTCCGATGTGCGCGATGGCCACGTCGTCCGCGTACCCAAGACCTACCCCGCCTACTTCGGTACCTACGATCGTTTCCATGAGATCCGCGCATGGCTCGACCCATTCGAGAACCTTTTCCTGGTCGGCCGCAACGGCATGCACAAGTACAACAACCAGGACCATTCCATGCTTACCGCCATGACCGCGGTCGATAATATCCTCGCCGGCATCACAGACAAGAGCGCACTTTGGGAGATCAATACGGAACAGGACTATCACGAAGAACGGCAGGACGACGAACCGCAGGACCAGGAAAAGTAGAACCACGAAAAGTAACGCTCAGTATGCTTTGAACCGACGCGCATGACCATTCTCACCTTCACCCTTGCCATCTTCGGCACCTCGATTCTGGCCGGCCTGCTCGGTGCGCTCACCGGCCTGGGCGGGGGCGTGGTGGTTGTGCCTGTGCTTGCGCTGCTGTTCCACGTCGATCTGCGCTACGCCATCGGCGCCTCGCTCGTATCTGTTATCGCGACGTCCTCTGGCGCCGCCGCTGCTTACGTGCGCGAAGGCTTCTCGAATATTCGCATCGGCATGTTCCTTGAGATCGCTACGACGCTGGGGGCGCTGGTGGGCGCCTATCTCACGGCTGTGGTTTCTACAAAAGCCATCGGCATCGTGTTCGGCGTTGTTTTGCTTTACTCGGCCATCTCGAGCTTCCGTGGCAAGCACGACGATGCTCCGCCCCATCGCGCTAGCGGCCTGGCAGAACGGCTGCGACTTGAAGGCGAATATCCCTCAGAGAGCGGCCTTAAAGCGTATGTCGCCCAGCGCGTCCCCGCAGGCTTCGGCATCATGTTCCTGGCCGGCGGCCTTTCGGGTCTGCTTGGTATCGGGTCCGGCGCTGTGAAGGTCCTGGCCATGGATCAGGCCATGCGCCTGCCCTTCAAGGTCTCCACCACTACCAGCAACTTCATGATCGGCGTCACCGCCGCGGCCAGTGCGGGTATTTATATCAGTCGCGGTTACATCATGCCGTCGCTCGCCATGCCAGTCATGCTGGGGGTGTTGGGCGGCTCGTTGATTGGTTCGCGCATTCTGATCCGCGCACGCGTCTCCACGCTGCGCATGATCTTCGCCCTGGTCATCGTCGTGCTCGGCGTCGAGATGATCTACTCCAGCCTCACCGGGAAACTCTGAAGCCGTGACCGAGCACATCTACAAACACGCACCCACTGCCGAGCAGGATGAACGTCTCGAGGCCGCCATTGCCGTTCTGCTGCGCGTTGGCGTCATTGCTGCCGCCGTGCTCGTTGCCATAGGGGGTGTGCTAGTGCTGCGTCATCCGGAGGCGCCCGTGCCCAACTATCGCGTCTTCCACGCGCCCGGAGAGCCCTCATCGGCCATCTCCATACACACCTCCATCCGCTCCATCCTCGCCGTCTTTCGTCACCTTTACCACCATGGCAGCGGCGCCGGCATCATCGCGCTTGGTCTGCTGATCCTGATCGCGACGCCCATTGCGCGCGTCGCCTTCGCCGTCGTCGGCTTCGCCCGTGAGCGAGACACTCTCTACACCGTCATCAGCCTCATCGTGCTCGCTATCCTCGCCTTCAGCCTGATCCACGGCGGATGACTCACTGCGGTCCCATCATCCCTCGCCCGCACTGAACGCAATAGCGGACGCCCGCTGCCTGCACCATGCCGCAGGCCGGACAACCCACCATCTGCATAGGCGGAGGCGGCAACGTCACACCTTGCACCACGGAGTAGGCAAGTAGTGCGGCCTGCTCCGCGTTGAAGCGCCGCACCCGCTCCGGCATGAAGAACGCCTCGATGATTCCCAGGATGGCGGGAATGCCCGTCCAGAACAGCACCAGATACAACACTCCAAGCCCGTTGCGCCGCAAATAGAAGTGGTGTGCGCCAAAGCTGCCCAGCAATACGGCAAGCAGGATACCTACGAGTTCATCCCGCTGCGTGCTCGGATAGTAGATGTTGAACGTCGCTTGCTGCTCTTGCGTCATCTGTGGCAACGTCACCGGGGTGGTCATGGGCTTTGCTCCTTCGCCCCTCGAAAACGGGGCGCATCGTGACTTACGCATCATCGCAATTCACAGTTCCGTAACACGCGCACTCGCTCCATGCACCTTCTGCCGAACCGGGGCATCGAAGCTTTATGAGGAACGCAGAATGAGCACAGCAGCCACCATCTCCGCACAATCCAGCGGCACCTTCTCCCTCGGCGGCAAGACACCCATCCACCGCCTCGGATTCGGCGCCATGCGCCTCACCGGTGAAGGCATCTGGGGCGAACCCAAAGACCGCGCGGAGGCCAAGCGCGTCCTCAAGCGAGCGGTCGAACTCGGCGTCGACTTCATCGACACCGCCGACTCCTACGGGCCCTATGTCAGCGAAGAAATCATCGCGGAAGCTCTGCATCCCTATCCCAAAGGCCTCGTCATCGCCACCAAGGCCGGCCTCGCGCGTACCGGCCCCAATGAGTGGCTGCCCCTCGGCCGTCCCGAATATCTGCAGCAGGAAGTCGAGATGAGCCTGCGCCGTCTCAAGGTGGAACGCATCGATCTCTGGCAGCTGCACCGCATCGATCCCAAGGTGCCGGTGGAAGAATCGCTAGCGCCGATCAAAAAGCTGCAGCAGCAGGGCAAGATCCTGCACGTTGGCCTCTCGGAAGTAAAGCCGCACGAGATCGATCAGGCGCGCAAGGTGATTGAGATCGTGAGCGTGCAGAACCAATACAACCTCGGCGACCGCCAGCACGAAGATGTCGTCGATTACTGCACTAAGCACAATCTCGGCTTCATCCCCTGGTTCCCGGTTGCCGCAGGCAAACTCGCACGTCCCGGCGGCCCGCTGGACGCTGCGGCGAAGAAGCACCACGCGACGACGGCACAGCTTTCGCTCGCGTGGCTCTTGCATCGCTCACCCGTCGTGTTGCCGATCCCGGGAACATCCTCGGTGAAACACCTGGAGGAGAACGTAGCCGCCGCATCGCTTAAGCTAGACGATGCGGAATGGAAGGCAATCGAGGACGACGCGAAGAAGAAGTAGCGTGAGCCCGTTCTCAATCGGAGGCAGCCTTTCGCAAAGGCTGCCTTTTTCTTTCATCCAAAGTCGAGAAGACCGTGACTGGCCTCTTCGGCGCGCTCCATCATCGGCTGGTTAGCAATTTTTCCACTCACTTGCGCTCACTTTCACTTCAGTGCTACAGTCTGTAGCACTATGAACAGTAGCACTTCGGCCCACCCGAATCCGGAAGCCCACAATCAGGATCACGACCCCGCCGGCCTCGGCGAACTCGAGCAGGCCATCCTTCGTATGGTCTGGCAACAACGGCAGACGACCGCCGAGCAGATTCGCGAACAGCTCCATGCCGCTGGCCGCGTCCTTAAGGAGTCGACCGTCCGCACCGTGTTGCGGCGGCTGGAAGAAAAGGGCTATCTCGCCCACACGGTCGAGCAGCGCACCTATCTTTACCGTGCCTCGGAGGACGGTCGTTCCGTCGCCGGCCGCGCTGTGCAGCGCATCGTCGACCGCTTCTGTGGCGGCTCGGTGGAGGCTCTGCTTGTCGGCATGGTCAACGCAGACGTGCTCAGCGAAAACGAATTGCAGCGACTGGCAGCGAAGATCGCCCGCGCGAAGACAAAGGCAGGAAAGTCAAAGTAGCGCGCATTGTCCGAGCTGGTGCCGCAGTAAAGAAGTAAGGGAGACCGCAGTAAAGGAGAAGTCGAGATGAGCATCATCCATGTTCTCGGAGAGTCGGCAGTCCGTTCGCTTGCCCTGGCCCTCGCCGTTGCCCTAGTGCTGCGTCTGTTGCGCGTCGAGCATGCACATCTCGCAAAGCGCGCGTGGACCGCCGTCCTTATCCTCGCGCTGGCTATGCCTGCGCTCGTGGCTCTGCGCATTCCATCGTTCTCCTTCCTTGCACTGTGGTCCACGCCGCGCACCGTGATCTTGCCCGCGAGGCCAGCCGTCTCCGGGCAAAACACCATCGCGCTCGACACTCTTCACAGATCTTCAGGCGACAGCTCATCCGCCTTCACAGTCATCCCCAAACAGCCTGCTCGCCTCGCGCCGACTGTCACGGCGAGAGTGCCCGTCCCAGCAGCGCTCGAAGGCCCACCCCAGACTGCATCCGGCCCGGCCCGGCACCTCGCGTTATGGCAGATCGGATTCGCAGCGTATCTCGCCATTACCGCTCTGCTGCTTCTACGTGTCCTTCTGGGTCTGAGCCTCGCGGTGCGCCTGTGGCGCCGTGCGCAGCCCTTCGCTACATCGGAAACTGATCTTCCTGTCCGCCTGTCGCTAAGTCTCCGCTCGCCTGCCACCGTTGGCCACGGCATCCTGCTGCCACTTGAAGCTATCGGATGGGACGACGCCGCACTGCGAGCCACGCTCGCGCATGAAGAAAAGCACATCCGCGAGGGCGACTTCTATCTGCAACTGGCCGCCACCCTCCATCACTGCTTCTTCTGGATAAGCCCCCATGCGTGGTGGCTCCGGCCGCAGCTCTCGCGCCTGAGCGAGACCATCTGCGACCGCGCGGCCATCGCCTCGAGTGGAGACGGCCTCGGCTATGCACAACTGCTGGTTCGCTTTGCTACGGCGGAGCGGACACCTGAAGGCATGCTGGCCATGGCGCAGTCCGCCGGGCTCAGGGAACGGATTGAGCGGCTTATCACCGACCCGCAGCTCTCCGGCGCATTCCGCCATCGTCGAGGCCAGGCCATCGCGGCTGGTGCATTGCTAGCCACCGTCGCCATCGTGGCCGCTGCCTCTGTTCACATCATTCAGCCCGCCACAATCGTCCTCGCTGCACCGCAGGCACCCGCACCTCCACCGCCTCCGTCGCCGCCGCCGCCGCCGGCCGCAGCCCCACAAACTCCTCCGGCGCCGGATGCCGCTCCCGCTGCTGCGCCCGCGCCTGCGCCTCCGAAGGCCGCTTCGGCACCGGCACCTGCTCCTGCTCCGGCTGCGCCTGACTTGGTCCCACCGGCAGCGCCGCCAGCCCCGTCCGCCATTGACAGCGACGTCCGCGTCGGATCAGGCGCGGGCGTTGGCGAGGGCATCGTGCTCGACTCTTCCGATCGTCGGGTCATCCAGATTCATCCTGAGATCCACCTGAAGACCCACGTGGTTTCCAGAGACAGTGACAAGGTCCTGGTCGTTCAAGGTGTCGGACCCGTCTCGCCTGTCATGGATGTTCAGGCTATGGCCGATGTTCAAGCTCTGGCGGCGGTTCGCCCGATGATGATCATGAAGGACGGCATGCACGTGCTGGCTGTGCCGCAGGCAGATGTGAATGGGCCGATCGACGTTCGCGGACGGGGTTACGCGATCTACGGGCCGAACGGGGATCACACGGTCATGATGCATGGCTGGTCTGGAGACTCGGGTGGGTTCCAGGACGAGAGGGCGAAGCACCCGGGCGGCGCCATCTTCTTCGAGCGCAACGGCAAGACGTACGTCATCGATGATCCGGCGCTGGTCAAGCAGGCGGAGCAGGCCTATTCGCATGTGAATGAGCTGGCGGATAAGCAGGGTGAGCTCGGCGATCGCCAGGGCAAGCTTGGCGACCAGCAGGGTGAGCTGGGCGATCTCCAAGGCAAGCTGGGCGAGCTGCAGGGCGAACTGGGTGAGAAGCAGGCGAAGTTCGGGGAAGACTTCCACTTCGAGATGCCGCAGGACTTCGACAAGACAGTGGCGGAGCTATCGGAAGGGAATATGAAGTTGGCGCTGGATGGGGAGAAGATGACGGAGCAGCAGCGCGCAACTCTTGATGCGCAGATGAAGGAGACGCGCGAGCGCTTCGACAAGGAGATGGAGCAGTTCCGCGCACAGCAGCCGCAACGCGAGGAGTTGGAAAAACAGATGCGCGATCAGACGGAGCAGATCCGCAAGCAAATGGAACCGCTGATACAACAAATGCGCGATCAGGCTGCCAAGCAGGCAAAGCTGGGCGCGCTGCAGGGCGAACTCGGCCGGCAACAGGCGGCGCTCGGGCGTCAGCAGCGCGAGGCCAGCCGGGAGGCGGATATTAAGGTGCAATCGCTGATCGACCAGGCGGTCAAGGATGGCAAGACGAAGCCCGTGCAGTAGAGACGCGGCATGGCAATTTGGGCGGCCGCCTGCGCTTGGGTGGGCGTCCGCCGGGCGCGTACTGTGGTTCGAAAAGCTCGCACATGTCCACTTTGCGAATCAAGCGGAACTCTTTGTAGAGCGGTTGAGGGGCGTGGCCGCTTCGCCTGTCGGTATGGGGTAATTCGGTGTGAGGGGGCCGGCCCAAGCTGTCCACCAAACGACAAAAGCCACCAATAGGTGGCTTTTTCTGTTGCTGATGTTGCGAGAGAAAGTCTCTCTCTATTGCGTGGAGTGGTACGGCAGGTTTTTCGATAGCCGGTCCCAGGCTCTTCCAAATCAGGCCTGTTGCGGCAATCCGCGCGCGAGCAGATCGGTCTGGGTGCATATATGAGTTTTTTCCGCCTGCTCGAGCGAATGCTCGTTGTGCGACGAGGCGATGGAGCTGTGGCAGCGCAGGCATATGGAATCGCTGGTGCCGTCGGTGTTGGCGATGTGCTGGAAGGCGAACCGGGTGGTGTAGCGGAACGCGGGAACAGACTGGGTGGCCATGAACTGGCCTCGTTTTCTGCGGCGGGAGGACCTACGACGCTGTTTGGAGTGTACGCGTTACATCTGGGGAAATTGCTCGGAATCGGTGCTAGCAGAATCGAGCGATCGCTCGATCTGACATCCACGCGTGGAGATCCATGAGGGTGCACGCGTGGGTGCTTTCTTCGTGGGCGAGCCATGGCTCCTGCCGGGTAGTGGCTACGGTCCTGTAGCAACGCAGGCATATGGAATCACAGGTGCCATCTTTGTTGCTCCTGTGTTGGAAGTTAAGGTTGTGCGGGGCGAACTGAAGAATCCTGGCGGCCATGAATGGCCTGCTTTCACGCGTTGAACGACCTTTTGACGCTATCAACATTCTACGCTTCCGTTACCCATCCAGTTACAAATTCGACGCGTAGGTCGAATAGGGGCATTTTGTCCCACATGGGGAAGGTGCGGCTGGTTTTGTTTGTCGCCGGGCCACCCTCCATCACGTGGCCTGCTCCCAAGGAGTTGAGAGGCGGAGCTTATGGTTCTGACTCAGGGCTGGGTAAACGGGATATCGATCGGGATTGTGGTGGTGGCGGTGGCGCGGTTGTGGGAGTGGCCGTCGTGGTGGAGGCGGTACCGAGCGCGGCGGAAGCGAGGCGAAGCGGAGTAGATGCTCTAGCCCTGCTGCTTTTGTACCGTTACCGCTGGCGCACGAGTTCGCCGGCGTCTTTGGCCTCGTGACGCTGATGGAGCGAGTGCGGCGTGCTGGTGCGGGACTGGAACTGGATGGATTTCTGCAGCAGGCCCGCGATCCGCTCCATTTCAAGTTCGATTGCGCCGGTGGTGATGCGCCACTCGTCTTTGCTGCTCATGGTGCTATTAAGCCACGAGGACGCACGGATGACGATGCCACGGGAGACGCATTACTGTTGTGGTTCGGGTATGGGAGTTTTGGTCGCGCTGGTCAAACTTTCGTCTTCAGATACGACTTTCGTCTAGAAATCGATCGCTCTGTCGGCTCGTCGATCGTCTCTGCAACACTCGTGCGGCACTGAGCGCTGAAAAGCTCTTCCTCACCCACTGCGGGTCGTAGTGAACGGGCAGTGTCAGGAGCCCAGTTCCATAGGGATAGGGAATGCCTCGCATGGTTTGCTGACACTCAGGGCAGACGATCGTTGTACCGGGCTCACCTTCGTAGATCTGCTTCTTCGGCCTGCAGGGACGCGCTGTCATATTCCCTCCGAATTGCGCCTAAAGGCGCACAGCATTTGCTTCACCATGGGGAATGGCCTCTTTTACAAAAGTATTTCGGGGGGGATTGGTACTGAGAGTGTACGCGTGTCTGACGGTATCAATCAGCAATAGTGATCAGAATCACCCTATAAATCGCGATTGGGGGATGACGGCGGGCGCATGGGACGCATCCTGATCAGCTTCGTGTGTGGCCACTTTGTACGGTGAGTGTGCTTCGGATTCTTCCCTTATCCTTCGTCTTCTTCCTCATCTTCGTCTTCAACGTCGTAGTCCTCGACGTCGTAGCCGTAGTCCTGCGGTGCGAGGGGTGCGCCGTCGTCGGTGTAGGTGACGCTGCGGACGCTATTGCGGGGGATGCGCATCTTCTGGACGTTCGTGGAAGCGACCTGCAGCGCATAGAGAAGGAGGCCGGCGCGCTTGGTGTCGATGCGATTGGCGGCGAGAGCCTGTGCGACATCGATGAGGGCGAGCTGGATGGAGACGACATCGTCGAGCGGCGGTAGATCGAAGGATGCGGAGTCGATGTGGGCGGGACTCGTTTCGGACGCGGCGACGGGATAGGTGCCGTAGTCGACGGTTGCATCGCCCGCAGGCTGCGGTTGAGGGAGCGCAAGGAAGCGGCCGTCCGCGCGGCGGTGGCTGTGGCGGATGGTCTGCCGCTGCTGGAGGCCGGCGTGGTAGTAGCAGAAGTGGCTGCCCTTGAGTGCAGGCGAGTTACATGTGCCACCAGAAGGGCGAACATATCGACATTCCGGATACATCGGAGTTCCTTTCGTAGCTGGGCGCGAACGGCTGCGCGGTCGTAGTTGCCGGTAGCGATGTCCCGGGGGACCCCTCCCCCCTCCCGGTGCGGGAGGGCGCGGTATATACCGTGCCGAATGAGTACGTTGTGGGCCTTCCCGAGCATCAAAGTCGTCTTTCTAAAGGGTTTATCGCTTAAGTCGTCATTCCATTGGAGTTAGGATCTGCCATCCAGGCAGAGGCGCCTGCGGCGCGAGTTGCTGGCTTCGCTCCGTTGTCGCTCAGGCCTGGATTTGTGGCAGACGGATTTCTTTCCAAAATGAAAAAAGCCACCGCAATGGTGGCTTTTTCATTTCGATCCTCTGGATGGAGGTGTCTCTATTTTTAGATTAGCAAATTGAGTGGCAGGAACCGGCAGGTTTCTGCGGCTGGTTCCCGAAATGGGCGTTACTTAGGAAATGAGACTTAGGAATGCGGCGCAGCGATGAGGCGCATGGACTCCGCGGCGGGCAGAAGCAGCTGGCTGCAGATGTGGGTGGTTTCCGCCATCTCGAGCGGGAACTCGTAGTGCGATGTCGCGACTACCGAACGGCAGCGACGGCAGACGGAACGGGTGGTGCCGTCCAGGTTGCTGATGTGCTCGAAGGCGAATCTGGTGGTGAATCCGAGGGGTGTGAAGTGACTAGCCAAAACTGACTCCATTGCGGGATGTGCTGCTTTTTTCAAGGCTAACGGCGGGGCGGGCGAGAGGCAATGCGGAGGCGCAGAAATGCGGCGCCCGATGCGGATCGGTTTTCAGCGTATGAAGCGTGCCGAAGGGTGGAGGGGTGGGCGGTGAATCGTTTGCTTTTTCGGTTTTGTGTGTGGAGAGCGCTTACATGCGGGTGCGGAGCTTTTCGTGAGACTTCAATTCGGGGTACAACCCCCGGGCCGAGCGTGGGCGATACCTCTAAAAAACTCACATCTCGTCGAGATTCGGGGCACCCGGCGACTGTCGCTTGTGCCAGTAGGCGCGCCGCAGTCGTTCCCCCTACGCTAAACGACGGGCAGCTTGTATGCGATGCCGGAGGCCAACATGAAACGCTTTTTCGAATTGACCTTCCGGCCGTTCTTTATTGTCACGGGGATGGGGACGACATTGGTGGCTCTCAATGCGTTCTGGCCCAGGTGGACAGCGGAAACGGTGGAGAAGATCCCGTTTGTGCAGGACTACACCATCGTTCTTCAGCACTGGGGCATCATGGTTGGGCTGATGGGCATATTCATGGTTGCCGCAGCTTTCAAGGTGCAGTGGCGAAATCCGATTCTCCTCTTCAGCGCACTGGAGAAGAGCTTCATCGTCTACCTGGTCTTGGCGAACCGAGGTCACGCGTACGCACAAGGCTTCAAGGTGGGCGCTGCGATGGACGCTACGGTTGTCCTCTACACCATTGCTTATTTTGCGGTTTGCGGATTTGCCGGATTCGAGCAGAGCCAGCACAGTGCGGCAGCGTATCGAGACGCTGCGCAGCCCGCGCGGTGATTGTTGCATGCGGCGGTGATGGCCCTACTGCGTTTTCTTTTTGGGAAGTGAGCCGGTGAAGTCGAGGGCTCGGTCGATGAGCTTTTGACGGAGTGCGTCGTTGCCGTAGGCCTCGGGAGTGGCGCGGACCCAGCCGGACATGCGGCGGCCGCGCATGATGGCGGTGGCGACGCCGGGGATCTCGTTGGCCCAGGCTTCGTTGTCCTTGCCGACGCGCAGGAGCAGGCTGCCGCGGCGCGCTCCGATGAGCAGATTGCCGTGGAGCAGATATGCCCATCCGCCGAACATGGCTTTTTCGGAGAGGCCTCGGGTGTTGCCGAGCGATGATTTTACGAGTTCTTCTAAGCCGGGATCTCGGGGCATGGTGGATGGAGTGAAGACGACTTTGGTGGGTGGTCGGGTGCCCCACCCTAGCTTTGCTAGGATGGGGCACCCGGCGCTACTGGCTGTCTTTCTTACGCTTCCGATAACGGGGCGGAGCAGCAAGACCTACCTTAATGAGCTGCGACGGTTCATATTTATCCAAGAGCCCTTTCATGTATGCAGGCTCAATGGAATAGGCATGTGCGACGCGGCCGCTTAGCGACTTCATCTGTGCTTCATCGAATTTTCCATGGGCAGCCTTATGGAGCCCGACCCTCAGGTATCTTTTGACCTGTCTTCCCAAAGAAACCCGGTCTTCGTCATCAATTATTAGCCCCGTAATCATGCGCCTAGTTTTTTTGGAGCTGTAGACCGTTTTTGCTTCATTTATTGCCAAGTCGGGCGATTTTGAATTGTCTAAAAGGCGTTTAAGAAAAACAAACATATTGTCTAGCGCGCCAGTTTGGGACGAAGAGAAAAACATGTCGTCCGCATAACGCGTGTAGATGACGCTTAGGCTCTGGGCCTTGTTACCAATCTTCACATCTAGAGGGTACATAACCCTATTTGCGATGAATGGAGAACTGGGAGCTCCAATCACTGTTCTGCCTTCCTTACATACTATGTTGGCGACAAAGTCTCTGTCCGATTGCTGCTCAACAAGGCCCCTTAATGACGTCTTGGCATGACGCTTAAGGAGGCTTAGGACATCATCCCGCCTTATAGATTCGAAGAAATTTCGCAAATCGACGCGAAGGAGAAATCGGTTTGTTCGATGCACTTGAGCGTTAGCTAAAATGCTACATCCCTGCTCATATGCGCTCGCAGCGCTACTCACAGGAAGGTGCTTAAGCACCTTGACGTTTATCCATCTTTGGAGCGTTTTCAATTCGCGTGCGGGATGCATAATCACTCTTGGCGTCCCATCCCGCTTTGGAATCGTATAGATCTTGTAGCGGTGACTTGCCGATTTGGCAATCTTAAGGACCCTCGTTGATTCGATCAGGAGTTCTCCCGCCATCTTATCTGCTAGCCTCATTGGCGATCCTCCGTCATTAGATCGAACAATAATGGGTAATGCTTTTGGTAGAATCCGCGGCACGCTAGAGATAGATTTGTTTCATTTCCCCCGGTAGCAGAAGTTCGAATTGGAAACTGTTTATCATTGATACAGACGTAATAGTGGTCTCCAACTTGGGACACTTGGTCAAAGTGCAGGAGAACCTCCAGTAGGTCATGAAGCTTGTTGAAGCTCCGGATCTTAAAGATCGAATCATTTAGAAGGTCCAGGAGATCGCCGACGGACACTACACCTAAAATTTTGACCAGCAGAAGAACTAGGCCAAGTTGTTCGCGAAGGTTGTACTCGTCGACATCCTGCATCAAGAGAACTCTCTTGCGGGGTTGATGACATCTATCTGATATGGCATCCGAGATTGCCTTGAAATCTTGGGGCCAATCTTGTCTGTTCGGCGAAAGCACACGAAACGGCTGGAACCTTGACTCGCGTGCAATTGAATTCAGTGGGCCAAGGGAAAAGAAGGATTGATCCGCATTGAAGGCGTGATCAACGACCACGACAGCCTTTTCGCTAATTTTTTCTATTGCCGAGAAGAATCCAACCTCTGCCCACGAGCCAACGCTCTCGGGAAACACTAGAGTGCAGTCCGAGAGCTCTGCTAGGACAGATTCAAACGAATTTAGGTTGAGGAAGGGTTCACTCTTCCGCTGTGCTAACGAATAGATATCCTCAGCGAGAATTACGGCAAATCTTGGTTCCTGCTTCGACAACCATTCGAGGAATTTCCTCCGCCTGCTAATCCTTTTCCCAGGCGCTTTCTTGGTCGGTCCTCCACAGACAAATAACCTCGGCGAGACTAGCTCTAAAAAAAGCTGACTCCCGGCGAAGAATCTCGACACCTGTTCTCTAATTGCTCTCCCTGCATCGTTCTCCGACAGAGGCTTGCGAGAAGGTCGGGCCATCCAGAAAGAAAGTTTGCTCCCTACTCAAGCGTGGGACGGATTTGCGGAAGGCGCTCCGACCGGAGGGCCGTTCTGTGGCCCGGAGGGAACACGCCTCAGCGTGTCGGAACGGCTTTCGTAAATCCGTCCCGGAATACCGTGCAATGCAGCGCGGCCTGGCGATACGCCCGGCACTGAATCTCGGCAGAGCCTTGATTCGGCTAGGGAGCAACACCTTTGTACTGCGTCCATATTTGCTCGTCAAGTGATACAAAAGGCCCCGGCTAATGCCGAAGCCTTTGTGGTTTTGAATGAGGCAAGTTTTAGCTGCACCCGCTCGTACTACCGCAGCTCATGCATCTGTAGCAGCTTCCGTTACGCACCATGATGGCGCCGCAGGTGTGGCAGGACGGGGCGTCGCCCATGTCGTAGAGATCCTTCATGGCGTTGGCTACGTGCACGGCTGGCTTTGCCGCTTCGGTCGAGGGCGGTGCGGCGAGGGCGCTCGATGCGGTGAGGTCTCCGATGACGCCTTCGATGGGGATGCTCGAGGGCAGCGGCATGCTCGCTCCGCTGGCGGTGGCGCCGGCCATGTTGAAGAGGGAGAGCTGGTGTCCGGAGAGGAAGCGGAGCTGGAGCCAGCGGAAGATGTAGTCCATGATGCTCTTCGCGTAGCCGATCTGCTCGTTGCCGGTCCAACCGGAGGGTTCGAAGCGGGTGTGGGCGAATTTTTCGACCAGCACTTTGAGGGGCACGCCGTGCTGGAGGGCGAGGGAGACGGCGGTGGCGAAGGAGTCCATGAGTCCGGAGACGGTGGAGCCTTCCTTGGCCATGCGGATGAAGATTTCGCCGGGCTCGCCGGAGGGGTAGAGGCCGACGGTGATGTAGCCCTCGTGTCCGGCGAGGGAGAACTTGTGGGTGAGGGAGGCGCGCTCCTCGGGGAGACGGTGGCGGATGGCCTTGGGTGGACGGTTCTGGTCGGCGAGGTCAGGGACGACGACGTCGGCGATGCTGGCGCCGAGCACAGGAACGCTGGCGGCGTGGTTGCCGGGGCGGGCGCGACGGCCTTGGCGATGGCGGCTTCGAATGCGGCAGCGGCGGCGGCGATGGATTTGGCGGAGACCTCGAGGCGGTCGGAGACCTTGTGGGTGAGCGAGGCTTCGAGGGTCTTGAGGTCGGCGGCGAACTCAGGGGAGCGGGTGTCGACACCGGCGGCGAGCGAGGTGAGGACGCGGTCGGCGGCGGCGGCGAGGATGGGGTCGTCGGGGGTGGTCTTCTTCTTCTCGTCGTTGGAGGTGTTGAGGACCTGGACGCCCTTCGATCCGTCGCGGTAGATGGCGACGGCCTTGAGGCCGAGGCGCCAGGCTTCGACGTAGGTCTCGGCGATGTCTTCGATGGTGCACTCGTGGGGGAGGTTGACGGTCTTCGAGATGGCGCCGGAGAGGAAGGGCTGGGTGGCGGCCATCATCTTGAGGTGGCCGAGGTAGTGGATGGAGCGGGTGCCCTTGGCTGGCTTGAAGGAGCAGTCGAAGACGGCGAGGTGCTCGGGCTTGATGTGGGGCGCGCCTTCGATGGTGCCGGTGGCGTCGATGTAGGAGACGATGGCCTGGACGTCGGCGTCGGAGTAGCCGAGCTTGAAGAGCGCACCGGGGACGGTGTTGTTGACGATCTTGATCATGCCGCCGCCGACGAGCTTCTTGTACTTGACGAGGGCGAGGTCAGGCTCAATGCCAGTGGTGTCGCAGTCCATCATGAAGCCGATGGTGCCGGTGGGCGCGAGGACGGTGACCTGCGAGTTGCGGTAGCCGAACTTCTCGCCGTGGGCGAGCGCCTGATCCCAGCAGTCCTTCGAAGCAGCGATGAGAGCTTCGAGCTGCGGAGTGATGAAGGGCTCGGCTGAGGCTTTGGCGCGAGCGATCTTGTTGACTTCGGCGCGATGCATGCGGATGACGTCGAGGAAGGGCTCGCGGTTGGAGTAGAAGCCGGGGCAGGCGCCGCCCTTGGTCTCGCTGCCTTGGTTGAGCGGCGTAGCGGCGGCGAGGGGACGCGCGGTCTCGGCGATGCGCGCGGACTGGAGGTAAGCCTCGCCGCAGAGGATGGCGGTGAGGGTGGCGGCGAAGTCGCGGCCGGCGTCGGAGTCGTAGGGCAGGCCGAAGTTCATCAGCAAGGCGCCGAAGTTGGCGTAGCCGAGGCCGAGCGGGCGGTAGTCGTGCGAGTTGCGGGAGATCTTTTCCGTGGGGTAGCCGGAGTTGTCGACGAGGATCTCCATCGCGGTGAGCACGACATCGATGGCGTCGCGATAGGCCTGGATGTCAAAAGCGCCTGTGGTGGTGACGAATTTCATCAGGTTGAAGCTGGCGAGGTTGCAGGCGGAGTTGTCGAGGAACATGTACTCCGAGCAGGGGTTGGACGCGTTGATGCGGCCGGTGTTCTTGGAGGTGTGCCAGCGGTTGATGGTGGTGTCGTACTGCATGCCGGGATCGCCGCACTGCCAGGTGGCTTCGGCGATCTTGTGCATGAGGTCGCGCGCCTTGTAGGTGGCGACGGGGGCGTGGTCCTTGACGGTGTGGGTGGTGAACTCGGCGTCGTTCTCCCAGGCCTGCATGAACTCGTCGGTGACGCGGACGGAGTTGTTGGCGTTCTGGAAGAAGATGGAGGAGAAGGCCTCGGAGTCGGGGCCGGAGCCGTCGTAGCCGGCAGCGATGAGGGTGTGGGCCTTGGCTTCTTCCTTGGCCTTGCACTCGATGAAGTCGACGATGTCTGGATGGTCGACGTTGAGGATGACCATCTTGGCGGCGCGGCGGGTCTTGCCGCCGGACTTGATGACGCCGGCGAAGGCGTCAAAGCCACGCATGAAGCTCAGAGGGCCGGAGGCGGTGCCGCCGCCGGAGAGAAGTTCTGAAGAGCCGCGGATGGGCGAGAGATTGGTGCCGGTGCCCGATCCCCACTTGAAGAGCATGCCCTCGGTCTTGGCGAGCGTGAGGATGGAGTCGAGCGAGTCATCGACGGAGTTGATGAAGCAGGCGGAGCACTGCGGGTTGCGATAGCCGGTGGTCGAGAAGGTGACTTCACGGGTCTTCGGGTCCCAGTGCCAGTTCTGCGCGTCGGAGTTGGGCTCGAGCTTGTCGCAGCCGACGTTGAACCAGACGGGCGAGTTGAAGGCGACCTTCTGCTGGACGAGGAGGTGGGTGAGGTCGTCGTGGAAGGCCTGGGCGTCCTCATCGGAGGCGAAGTAGCCGCCCTTCTTGCCCCACTCGGCGATGGTGTCGGCGACGCGGCCGACGAGGGCGCGGACACCGGTCTCGCGCTCGGGCGTGCCGGTCTGGCCGTGGAGATATTTGGAGGCGACGATGTTGGTCGCGGTCATGGACCAGTCGACGGGGACCTCGACGTCCTTCTGCTCGAAGATGATTTTGCCGCTCATGTCATTGATGGCGGCGGTGCGGCGCTCCCACTGGACCTCGTCGTAGGGCGAGACGCCGGCTTTGGAGAACTTGCGTGTGAAGCGCAGGCCGGAAGCGGGCGCGGCTTTGACCGAGGCGGTCGGGGTGGATGTCTTTACTGATGTGTGCGTGGTCTCGGCCATTGGCGCCTCCTGAGAGTTCGAAAGGGATGTTTCGGCGACCGTTGCCTGTCCGGGAGCGGAGCGGGCGGCGGAGGTTGCGAGTCTGGTATTGCGATTCTTGGGTGCGAGTTTTTGGTGCGGAACGGGCCGGCCGGAGGGCGATTTGCCGACGGGCCAGTTGAGAGCCGCAGATGGCAAAGTACCGCTGCTTATCGCCTCAAGTCAAGCGAGAACCACAACATCTAGTGTATTCGATGCGGATACCGCCTTTCGAGCGTCAATCCCTTTATTTGCGTTGAGGAAAACGTCGAAGGGGCGGATTGGCGTGGATTTTAAGTGCCTCCCATGGGGGAGCGGGGGAGTGGATTCAGGGTATGCCCCTGGGGGCCCAGTGCCAATGTGGGAAAGCGGGTTGGGCTGTGGATGGTGTGGAGGACTGGCCGGGACTTCCATCCGGACGGAAGCTCTGCGGCACCCATAATCAAGGTGGACGCTACCCATTCACTCTCATGACACAACATTTAGAGAAGCCAGCCGCGCAACTTGAGGTCATCCCCGCGACCCTGGAGCAGGAACCGATCCTCAAGAGCCTGCTGGAGTTGTACAGTCACGACTTCAGCGAATTTCAGAGAGCTTTCGATTGGGGCAGATGGCAGGTTTGGCTACAAAAGCCTTCCGCTTTATTGGAGCGAGCCGGATCGATATCCGTTTCTTGTCAGGATGAACGGCAAATTGGCCGGGTTGGTCTTTGTGAAGCGAGGGTCCGAAGTCTCTGGCCGTGAGGCGATCTGGGATATGGCGGAGTTCTTTGTTCTTCGTGCATACCGCAGGCGTGGAGTTGGAACGCGAACGGCGCATGAAATCTTCAGGCGCTTCCCGGGCCTGTGGGAAGTTCGCGTGATGCCGTCCAATGTTTCCGCATGTCATTTTTGGGCACGTGCCATTTCGTCCTTTCTTGGTGAGGCCATTCATCCTGATCGCGTCAAGAAGGATACAAAGCTCTGGGAGCTGTACTCATTTGAATCCAAGCCGGGCGCAGAGCCCTGATGCCGCACAGGAAAAAGACGCGGAGCGGTGACGAATTGCATACTTTAAGCGCCGGGGATGCGGATCGCATTCTGGAATTGAACAACGAGCACGCGGTTGAGACATCCTCGCTGGACTTGGTCGCGGCGGAGCACCTGCTGGCGATGTGCTTCTATGCCAAAGGCATTGGCCTTGGCGCGCGAGGATTTCTGCTAGCGCTGGACCAGGACGCGGCTTACGACAATTTCAACTTCCAGTGGTTCCGCAGCCGCTTCGAGCGTTTCGTCTATATCGACAGGATCATCATTGCGAAGGATGCGCGCGGGCAGGGTTTTGCGCGGCGTATGTACGAGGACTTGTTCGCCGAGGCGAAGGCCGCAGGTCATGTCCGGGTGGTGTGTGAGGTGAACATCGAACCTCCCAACGAGGGATCGCTCGCCTTTCATCGATCGATGGGATTCGAGGCTCTGGCCGATGTTGCGGTGAGGGGCGGCAGCAAGCGCGTGCGGTATCTCGTCAGAGAACTGGGATGACGTACGCTGTTGCTGCGCAATGGCTCTCATCCCGAGCAATGCATACAGCTACCAGCGATGGATGGTGAGCTTGGACGTCGCACCGGCCTCTCAGAGGGCGAGGTGTGGTGCCCCGCTTTTGTCACGTCGGATGACGGAGCGCTGCTGCTCTGCAGACGCCTTGTTCGTCCCATCAACTTGTCAAAAAATATCTTGTCTACAGGCGCGGCACGGTGCAACATTACTAACCAGCAATCAACCAACAGAGCCGGGTCATAGGATCGAGATTTCTAACTCACCTCAGAGACGAGTTAGAAATCCTCGCTGAGTTATAGGCGATTGAGATAGGCGGGGCAACCTCCCTGCATCTTCCGCAAAGGGCCAGAGTTTTTTCCAGCCGCTCGGCCTCGGACCTCCGCAGCCCCCCGGCACGGCCATCTTCCCTCCGGGGCAGCATCTTTCGCGCTCTCCCCGGATCGTTCTCCTGGATCATGCGTTCGGCTCTCCCTCGTGGCGCTGCGCGCTCTTACGTGACCTTGACCAGCCGTCAGCGCTGGGCCGGTCCGTCCTCCCTTTTACCCACCTGGAGTTCACGTGCAGATGAAGATCCTCCAACTCGCATTCATGCTGTTTCTCGCCGTCCCCGCCATCGCCCAGACCTCGTCCGGCTACCTCGACCAGTCTGGCAACTGGCTGTGGGAGCACGACAACGGAACCCCTGGAAGCTCTACCGGGCAGCTCATCTTCGGAGTCGCCAATCCGTCCGTGGATGGTTCGTCAACGGAGTTTGTCGTCCCTTACTCCCAGTACGGTGGCGAACGCTTTCATCTCGTGTTCGGCAATGACACCGCTGCTACCTACTTCGTCTACGACACCTATGTTTATCTCGTGAATCCGACGCAGGTACAAAACCTGGAGCTGGATGTGGACCAGGTCACGGCGAACGGAGAAACCATTCTTTACGGCACGCAGTGCTCCAGCATCTCGGGCACCTGGGAGTACACCTATGTGGCCAGCGGCCGCGGGTACTGGAAGCCGTCAAACATCCCCTGCAACCCACAGAACTGGAAGCCCAACAAGTGGCACCATATCCAGATCCAGTCGCACCGTGTCGGGGATGTGGTCACTTACGACTGGGTGAAATTCGACAACGACAGAGTGCGCTCCTTCAAGAAAGCGACCGTGCCCTCTGGCCTTTTTCTTGGCTGGACTCCCCCCGGAGTCCTCCTGATCAACTTCCAAGTCGATGGCGCATATTCGAGCGGTGGCACGATCCAGGGCTACTTCGACAAGCTGCAAATTTGGCGCCGGTAGAAGGCTCGCGAGTGGCTGGATGAGCCCACATCTCAAAAGCGAGATGTGGAGGCCCAACGCGTTCATCGTTGCGAAGGATGCGCGTGGGCAGGGTTTCGCGCGGCTTATGTACGAGGACTTGTTCGCAGAGGCGAAGGCCGCAGGTCATGTCCGGGTGGTGTGTGAGGTGAACATCGAACCTCCCAACGAGGGATCGCTTGCCTTTCATCGATCGATGGGATTCGTGGCTCTGGCCGATGTCGTGGTGAAGGGCGGCAGCAAGCGCGTGCGGTATCTCGTCAGAGAACTGCGATGACGTGGGAATTGCGATGACGTGGGCAAATTTTTCGGGCTGGGCGGTCGCCGCGTCCCGGCACGCGGCGACCACGTTGGTGGCGGCTTAACGATCGAGCCGTTCGAGAATCGGTCCGAGCAGGTAAGCGACGAAGAATCCACACGACCAAATGAGGGCTGATCCCCAGAGGAGAATGCGGCTGACCCTGCTGGCCTGACCGCAGCTTGTAGGATCGTCAGCGTCGCAGGCTTCCCCCTGACGTAATCGGGGCGCAATGAGATACGTGACGACGAAGCTCAACGCGATCAGCGTCCCGGCGATGCTGAAGGTCCACACTTTGTGCCGGGAGAGACTCACGAGCCACGGCGCGGCTGACAAGAGAGATGCTACGGCTGTGCCCATTCCTAACAGCACTAGAACGGAGGGAAGCGCGCAGCAGATGAGCGTACTAAAGGAACCGAATAGAGAGAAGTAGTTGAGCAGAGCGGCTCGTCTGGCTCTGCGTTCGGGAGCAAATGCCGGCACGGTGGAAGTCATTTTGCCTCCGTGATCGTGTTGTAGCGCAGTGCGTCGGATACTTTGCCCTTCGGAGCCTGGGGAAGAGTTCCAGTGACGGTTACAGTTTTGCCGAGAAGGGACGGGATGTCTGCGCTCGTTGCGGCTGGGGTCAGAGCATACCTATCCTGCGTGCCAGCTATTTCAAGAAACGGAGCGCTGGCCGAACCGCTCAGCGTGCCACGCGCGACGATGTTGGCGTCTTTGTGAGTGAATCCGTTCTTTTCAACCGCCTGGTTGAACTGACGCATGGCGGCGCTATTTCCGGGATTCAGTTTGATTTTGACCAGTCCCGTGTTCAGGTCCACATCCACGGTATCGACGCCTTGAATGCCTTTCATCGATACATGGATCGCATGAGCACACGGCGCACAATCCATTCCGAAGACGGTGAGGTTTACCTGCTCATATTCAGCGTGAGCGGTTAAGGAGGAGAGGGCGAGAAGAGCTGCAACGAAAGTCTTTTTCATGGGTGCTCGTCCTTTCAATGGGAGCTGGTGTGTGCGGAGAACTTGAGATAGCTGAAGTTGATGGCGAAGCGGACACGCTCATGGCCATAGAGAGACTCCGACGAATCGCGAAAGATGGGACCCTGGACGCCGCCTGAGATGGCGACGTTTTTCAAGATCGCCAGAACGGACGGGCCGAGCCACACGGTTGTCGTGCTGCTATCCGGAAGAACAATTCCGGTCTGACGGACATTGCCGGTGTGTTCTCCCGTCAGCTCAACGAAGCCGCGATAGTCCCACTGGTCGTATCCGCGTCGAAGTCTGGCCGGACGGTACCCATAGACTCCGCTCCAAGAGATGGTGTCGGGCCGCCGATCGTGCGAAGCCTCTGCAAAGCGCGTATAGCCGCCGCCAACCCATAGATACTGACTCCGGGATGCGAAGCCCGTAGCGAGGATGCCGGCGACTCCAGGCGCGCGATGCAGACTGGCAAGCACGCCTGAGTCCTGCTGCGGTCCCGGAACGACGATGTTCAGTGAGCCCGTCGATTCGATTCGCTTTCCAACACTGGTAACGGAGTGCAGAAAGCGCCACGATGCTCCGGCTGACCATTCGCTGCCGGGAACCATGCGACTCTCCGGGAGAGCGCCGCTCCCGAACGTGGCGGGCAGGAAAGCATTGATGGTGATGTGTGGTGTGACGCCGTAGCCGAAACCGGAACCCGTCGAAAACTGTGTGCCCTGAGAGCCATTACGGCCAAAGAGGCCGGTGTCAAAGCTCCACTCGCGGGCCGAGTTGACGGGCGTTGCATAACTGAAAACAGGGCCGTGGTCAGCGGCAAGCGCTGTGCCCGTCGCGAGGACGGTCCACGCCAAAACTACAAGGGACTTCATGAAATCTCCTTCGCTGAAACCAAATGAGGCGCAGGCACATGCGGGATGTGCACGTCATCGGCTACGAAGGCGGATCAGATTCTGAGGATGGTGATATTTGCGGAAAGAAAACCGGGCGGGGAATGATCGATCGGAACAGCGAACGAACCGGCGGCATCTGTTTCAACTGTCGCGGCGAAATCGGCTGGATGGGATGGAAACGCAAGATTGGGGCTTTCGCTTGCGGGGGATGTCGCCACGATCTGTCTGGCTTCATCTGTGCGGAGTTCCGTCCGGCAACATCCCATCTTTTCCATCTTTGCGCAGTTGCCCTTCAATGAACTGCAACAGGCGCTCTCCTTGCTACTCATTGGGCCGCCGATCACACAGGCGAGAACCGGAGTGATGGAGGTGAGAAGCAGGAAGGCTACGACGATGCCGGCGAGACGACGCATAAGACATTTCCAGTATAGCGTTCGCGCGCCATCCATTCCTGTTTTCGTGTTGGCAGTAGACTATCTACATCCTGAAGGAGTAGATTGCCTACGTCTATGACAAATAGCGACGCGTACAGGAACCGGATCGAGTTAGTGCAAGGCACGCTGGATATGCTGCTGCTGCGGACGCTGCAGTGGGGGCCGCAGCATGGATACGGCATGGTCCAGGCGTTGCGGGTGCACTCGGGCGACGTGTTGCAGGTGGAGACGGGGTCGCTGTATCCGGCGCTGCACCGGCTGGAGCGACAGGGCTGGGTGAGCTCGGAGTGGAAGCAGACGGAGAGTAAGCAGCGTGCGAAGTATTACCGCATCACCGCCGCCGGCAAGAAGCAGTTGAGTCGCGACCTGGGGCGCTGGCAGCAGATGGTGGATGCAGTGGCGGCAATTATGCAACGGGAGCCGGAAGGAAGCGACGCATGAGGCTGCCCCAGACGCGGTTTGCAAAGTGGATACGTTTTGCAAAGCAGAGAGACGAGCTCAGCGAGGAGCTGCGCGCACATCTGCAGATGGCGATCGCGGATCGCATGGAGCGCGGCGAATCGGAAGAAGAGGCGCGTCGCAATGCCATGCGTGAGCTAGGGAATATTCCGCTGATCGAGGATGTGACGCGCGAGATGTGGGGCGGCGTGTGGCTGGAACGCGTGCTGCAGGATGTGCGGTATGCGTTGCGGCAGTTGCGACGCGCACCGGGATTTGCGGTGACGGTGGTGGTGACGCTGGCATTGGGACTGGGAGCGGCGGTGGCGATGTACACCGTGGTGGACCGGGTGTTGCTGCGGCCGCTGCCTTACCGGGATGCGGGTTCGCTGGTGCAGATCACAGAAGTTGACAAGGACGGCGAGCGGGGATGGGGCAATGCGTACCTGGACATTGCGGAGTGGCAGGCGCGTAGCCACACGCTTGCGAGCATCGCATTCGACGACGTGGAAGGAGGCCCCGGACACCTCGACTTTCTCGAGGGGAAGGATGGATCGATTGGAGTCGCGCATGCGACGGTGAGCGCAAACCTCTTTTCGACGCTTGGCGTGGATGCGGCGATGGGGCGCACCTTCCTGGAAGGTGAGAATGGCGCCGCGCGACAGGAGGATGCCCATACGATTCTGCTGAGCGATGCGATATGGCGGGATGCGTTTGGGGCAGACCCGCAGATCCTGGGCCGCACAGTGAAGGTGAGCGGCGAAGCGTACAGGGTGATTGGCGTGATGCCGCGAAGCTTCGTCTTTCCCTTTGGACTAGAGCACCCGATGGTGTGGGTGCCGATGATTCCGGGCAACGCGGACAAGGCGCGCGTGAAAAATGTGACGCCAAGCTACGAGACGATAGCGCGACTGGCGCCGGGCGCGAATGTGGCTGCGGCGACCGCCGAGATAAAGGGCATCCAGCGGGGTGTCGCCGCGCAGTATACAGATCAGGATTATCGCGATCATGTGAGCTCTGTGCGTATCGAGCGATATGGGGACACGCTGGTGGACGATAGCGTGCGGAAGTCCTTGCTGGCACTGGGCGGGGCCTCTGCCGTGCTATGGCTGATTGCATGCGTGAACGTGACCAGCCTGCTGCTGGCGCGGGCGACGGCGCGGCAGCGCGAGATTGCGGTGCGGGGAGCGCTGGGTGCGAGCCGATGGCGGATTGTGCAGCAACTGGTGATCGAGGGGCTGATGCTGAGCAGTGCTGCATCAGTGATGGGAGTCGCGCTGGCAATGCTGACGCTGCGGGCATTCGAGCACGGACTGCGGGCGCAATTCGGCATCTACACGGTGCTGACGCCGAACCTGCGGGTGCTGGGGGTGCTGCTGCTGCTGACAGTGATCAGCGCTCTGGCCTCTTCGGTCTGGCCGGCGATCTCCGCGGCCCGCGCGCCGATTGAGCCGGCGCTGCGGCAGGGTGCGGTGCAGAGTGGAACGGGGCACACGACAACACAGGCTCCGTGCGGTGCTGGTGGTGGCGGAGATTGCGATGTCGCTGACGCTGCTGGTGGCCTGCGGGCTGCTGCTGCGGACGATCTACACGCTGCGGCACGTGCCGCTCGGTTTTCGTACCGATCATGTCGTGGTGGCGAGCATGACGATTCCCAGTTACAGATATGAGAACCGGGATTTGTACAAGGATCTCTACGCGCCGCTGCTGGCACGGGTGCAGCACCTTCCCGGCGTGGAAAGCGCATCGATGATGACCGAGGTGCCGCTGGGCAAGACGTTCCGGATGGTCTTCTCGTTTGGCGACGATGGAAAGAGCGCGGACGATATACGGCGAAGCAAGATACGTGCACAGTCGCGAGCGGTGACGCCCGAGATGCAGAAGGTATTTCAGTTCCGCATGCTGAAGGGGCGCTTCTTCAACGAGGGAGACACGGCGACTTCTCTGCCGGTGGTGGTGGTGAATCGTGAGTTCATTCGCGAGTACGAAGGCGAGGGAAGCGATCCGGGAAAGTTTCTGGGCACGCCGCTATTGAGCTTCAACAAGAAGCAAGCCGTGATCGTGGGGGTGCTGAATGAGGAGCGACAGAACAGCATTACCGAGCCTTCACAACCCGAGCTCGAGGTGTGCTTGCCGCAGATCGCGCCGGGTAGCGCGTTCTACTGGGCGACGGGGATGGCCATGGACATTGCGGTGCGCACGGAACGCAATCCTGCGAGCGTGGTGCCGGAGTTGCGCGACTTGATGCGCAAGGCGAGCCCGGAGCTGGCGAATCAGCACATTCACGACCATGGAACAGGTGGTCGAAGACTCTTATGGAAGCCAGCAACTGGCCTCGCGACTGCTGGAGATCTTTGGCGGAACGGCGCTGGTGCTGTGCATTGCCGGCATCTATGGATTGCTGGCTTACCTGGTGACGCAGCGAACGCGCGAACTGGGCATCCGGATTGCACTCGGAGCGCAGCGCACACGTTTGATGGCGATGGTACTGCGACAGGCGGGCGGGATGCTGATGGCTGGGCTTGCGGCCGGGTTGCTGCTTGCGTATGCCACGAGCCGCCTTGTCAGCACGCTGCTTTATGGAGTGAAGCCGCACGATCCGTGGACGATGGCGGCAGTGGCGCTGATTCTGTTGATGGGCGGCCTGGCGGCTGCATGCATTCCGGCGCGCCGAGCGGCAGGCGTGGATCCGATGGTGGCCCTGCGCAGCGAGTGATCTACCCCCGAATTGCTCGCATTCCTTTCGCCTCGTCATCCTTAAACAGCTGTCGTATGAAGCTGATTCAAAGTTGGCCCGTCACATTGTTGGCTCACTCTTTGATGTGGATGTCATTGTTCTTAGATGAAAAGCGATCGTGTGCTCTTCGTGCTCTTTGGGCTGGTGCCGACGTTCATGAGTGCTTCGGCGCAGTCGAAACCGATCGGGCTCGCCTACCAGGTGACTCATGTGGACCATGCCTCGCCTTCTATCTCGCGTGATGGAAAGCGGATCGCGTATGCGGCGGTGATCGCGGGCAGGGAGCAGATCTTCGTCATGAATCTGGATGGTTCCGATTCCATTCAGGTTACGCATGACGACGGCGACCACAACAATCCGATCTGGTCTCCGGATGATCGAAGGATCGCCTATGGATTCAGCAGGGATGGGAAGGAAGCCATCAACGTCGTGAATGCGACCGGCGGCGGCGAAGAGCAAATAACCCCAGACGATGGGCAGAGATATATTCACCCGGACTGGTCTCCGGACGGCAGCAAGATCATCTATTGCTCTACGGATGACCTGCATCCGCCGTTGAAGAACAAGTCGAATATCTACAGCGTCGATGTGAAGAGCAGAACCGTCACGATGCTGATTTCGGGTGGAACAAATACCTACGCTTCCTGGTCGCCCGATGGACGAAAGATTGTGTTTCGCAAGATCATCGGCAACGAGATGAACTCGGAGATCTTTGTTGCGAACAGCGATGGAAGGGAAGAACGCAATTTGAGCAGCAATCCCGCCTTCGATGGCTGGCCGGCGTGGTCGCCGGACGGCAGCCACATCGCGTTCGCATCGAACCGCGGGGGAAACTACAGAATCTTCCTGATGAACGCGGATGGAAGCAATGTGCGCCTGCTAGCAGCAACAGAGGGTCGCGCTACGGAACCGCGCTGGTCTCCGAATGAAAAGACGATCTATTTCACGAATTGCTACAGCGTGGCGTGGGGAACGGATTGCGAGGTCTTCGCGGCCGATGTCGATTCCAACAGCCATTGACCAGCCGCTATCTCCCACGGCTGAGATGTGGATAGGGCTTCGAAGATTTCGACGGAGAAATAGGCTGAGAGCTAAAGTGAGACGCCCCCGGATCGGATGATCCGGGGGCGCGAGTTATCGCTTCGTTGCGCGCCAGCTACCAGCGATAGACGGTGAGCTTGTGAATGTAAGAGGTCACCGATCCGCTTCCCTTACTTGATCCTTCGATCTGGAATTGGACGTCGACTACGCCTGGTGCCCAGCCGAGGAAGTGTGCGGATTCACGGCTGTATCCCCAGGCGTGCTGTGTGCCGTCGAAGTTCACCCAATCGTGAACGACGACGCCACTGGCATTGCGGTGCATACCAATTTGTATGTGGTGCCACACGTTGGGGGCCCAATTCTGGGGATTGCACTTGATGCCTGAGGCCCACCAGTGATCGTACTTTCCTTCGGTGTATCCAGCTTCCCAATACCCTGCCCCGGTGATGCCCGCGCACTGCGTAGAGAAGATTACAGTCTCGCCGTTGGCCGTCACCTGGTTGATATCCATCTCCAGGTTCAGTACCTCCGATGGGCTTGGCAGGAAGACATACGTGTCGAGCACAAAATGTGTTGCTTTGGAATCCTTGGCCACATTGAGATTCCAACGTTCTCCGCCGCGATCGGAGTAAGTCATGTAGAACTTGCGCGCATCGTCATAGACGGGAGTCGTGGCTGGATATACGGACGATCCTCGGGAAGAACCGGGTGTGCCGCCATCATGAATTTGTCCCCAAGGCCCTTTGCCATCCAAGTCGCCGGAGGAGACGGCATTCGCGGGAATGCCGAACGAGCCGGAGGAGGAAGGGGGCGGAGCCGAAGTGGTTGCGCCGCCTACGGTGAACTGAGTGTTCACGACGGGGCAGGCGCCACGGGCGGTCCATGATTTGAAATGCACGATATGTGTGCCGGCCGCGATCGCCTGGTGCGGGACATCAATGTCGTAGGCGGTTTCACCGCGAATGATGGTGGCGGAATTGTCGATGGAAAATCCGAAGGCCGAGGGTGGAACGCCCTCGCATCCGATGTTGTGCGCGCGAATCCACACGGGTGACGACACGTGAGTTCCGTTGACCGGGCTTGCGATGGTGACGTCGGCCGCGAGAGCTGGACGAGACAGCAGCGCGCAGCAGAACGCCGCGAAGACGATTAGAGCGAGACCGCGCGCGGATGCAAGGCGCGGATGCCGATGAGATGCGTCGGTAAACAACATGCGAACTCCGTTGGGGATACTTCAGGATGACCTAAGGGGATGGACCAAACTATACGCCGTGGATGGGGCCTCGTTGACGGCGAAGCTCACTCTGTTTTGACAATGCGATAGCGCGTGCGAAGCGCTCTGCGCGCGGTTCACGTGAGTGGTGCGCAATTTGTTCCTATGCACCGTATAGATCTTGTTCGCTAGCGATCGGCCTGGTTTCCTACTTTGGTGTGGCGGCGCAGTAAGTGGTGCCGAAGATAGCTCCGCGAGCGAATTTGACGGGGCCGAAGCGCATGAATCCGATGGGCTTGGGTAAGTCCTCGTAGATAACTTCCAGGCCACCTTGCATGAGATAGTTTCTTGCCAGAAAGGAATTCCGGCGTAGTTATGCGGGAAATTTTTCCACCATGCGCGGTGAGGCTCGGAGAGCGTCCTGGCAAGAACTAACTTGGGTCACGCCGGGATTGCCACACCGAGCGCACGATCGCGCAGTGATGGAAGACAGGTTCGAGGAACTACTGCTTGGGTTTTTTGGGATAGAGGAGTGCGAGCTGCAGACGCATTGACCAGTTAGAGGCGCCTGGCGGATGCACGGCGTTGCCATAGAAAGCTACCGAGATATTGACCGGCTGGGGGCCCAGACGCATGATGCGCCCCGCGCCGCCGCCGAAGGGTATGGTCCAGGTGCCTCCCGAAGTGGTGTCGCCGCCGTTGGCTGCTTCGCCGGCGGCCTTGTTGTGCCAGTTAGCGGTGATGATCGGGCTAGAGGTGATATACCAGCCTTTCTTCAGGTTGTAGTTGACGAAGTATTGGAGGAGCATCTGGTTGACGGACGGACGATGTGACGAGCCGGCAACGGAGAAGACGTTGTTGGCTAATGCTCCGAGGGTCCAGTGGCCCGGTTGCACCAAGGCAACTGCGGACGGACCAAAGCTTAACTTGCCCTGTCCCGTAAGCGTGCTGGTCGCGGTGGGAAAGACCATCGCGGGCCCGAAGCCCCAAATCAATTTGCCGGGCTTTGCGGGAGACAGGAAGAAGGTCGGATTCATGTCGCCAATGCCAGACTGCCCACCCGTGGTCTGAGCAGCATACGGCTGCCACACAATCGGCTGGATGATTCGAGTGATCAGCATCCAGTGTTCGCTGATGCGTGCCGGGATGACGGGCTGGATGTTTAAGACATTTTGCGTCCTGTCGTAGTCCCCCACGCTGAAGTTCGAGTTGTTTTGAAGAGGAACGCTGATGAGGCTGGCGACGGGGTTCTGCGTGGCTTTGGCCAAAGCTGCTGTGTCGCCTTCAGCCGCGGCCGGCGCGGGCTTTCCCTGGGCCTTGAGAGCAGGAGTCAGAGAGGACAGCAATGCAGCATAGAGGAACGACATTCCGGCCAACAGCAAACGGGGACCTTGTCTCTTCATCCGATCACCCTTCGTCCGGGAGTGGGACGCTGCGATGCAAAGCGCGCCAGGGCTGGACAGTGCGATTCATGCGTCGCTGTGCAAAGGCAGCGGTGTGGCCTTAAGGTACGGCCGCTGCGAGCGGGCCGCCTACTAGCAAAACTGACAGGGTGACTCCTCGATAGACGACTTTTTATTCGCCAATGCAGGCCCTTCCCTAGGTCATTCGAGTGGAGTATATTGCTTTCCCATAGACGGTCGAGTGGGAGTACGAGATGGGAAATGGCAAGAGAGGTCCGGCGGCGGGGGAGATGTTGCAGGGCACGCTGGACATGCTGATTCTGCGGACGCTGGTGATGGGGCCGGCGCATGGGCACACGATCGCGCAGGTAATTGAGCACACGTCGGAGAATGCGTTGGAGGTGGAGCAGGGATCACTGTATCCGGCGCTGCATCGGCTCGAGGATCGCGGGCTGGTGTCCGCGAAGTGGGGTGTGAGCGAGAACAATCGCCGAGCGAAGTTTTATCAGTTGACGCCGGCAGGGAAACGAAAGCTGGCGACGGAAACCACGCGGTGGCGCAGGATGACGCGTGCGATCGGGCTGGTGCTTGATGAACACAGGCCGGGGGAATCAGCAGAGTGATGGGTAACAACATAGGTGACTTATGAACTGGCAGCGTTTTGTGGGACGCAAGACGAAGGACGACGAGCTGGCGGAGGAGATTCAGTCGCACCTGGCGCATGACGAGGACCTGCGGAAGGCGCGCGGCGTGGATGCGGATGAGGCGCGGCGGCAGGCACGAGTCAAGTTCGGCTCGCAGAATGCTGTGCGGGCGGAGGAGTGGCGCTATCGTTCCCTCCCTTGGGTGGAGGCAGTGCGGCGCGATCTCATGTTCGCGCTGCGTTCGCTCAGGAAGACCCTAGGATTCACCATCATTGCCATCACTGTGATCGCGGTGGGGATTGGCGTGAACACGGCGGTGTTCTCGGTAATCAACACGGTTGTGCTCAAGCCACTTACGTATCCCCATCCGCAGGAAATGATGGCGTTGATGAACACGCTGCCGTGGGGGATGATACATGGCGCGAATGTGCCAAAGTTTAACCTGTGGCGCCAGCAGAAGCGCATTTTTGCGCAGTTAGCAGCGTATGACGATGGCGCCGGGATGGGCGTGACGGGCGGCGATCGTCCGCTACAGGTGCAAGCCATGCACGTGTCGGCGGATTATTTCTCGATGTTCGGCGCTCCGATGATTTCCGGGCGCCCATTCACGGATGCGGAGGATAGCCCAAACGGCGGCAGGGTTGTTGTGCTGAGTTACGGACTTTGGAAGAGCCAATTCGGCGGGAACGCGCACATTGTGGGCACAACAATTCAGTTGGATGGGCAGTCTTACCTGGTGGTCGGCGTGGTTGGCAAAAGGTTTGTAACCGAAATGCCAACGGATCTGTGGCTCCCGTTTCAGTTTGATTTCAATACACAGGACCAATCCCATTACTTCGATGTGGCGGCACGGCTGAAGCCGGGTATCACCATGGCCGAGGCGAATGCGCAACTGAAGCTGGTCGCGGACCAGTTTCGCCGCACCTACGGCCCGGTGGCGATCGGCCTGCACGATGGATTCGCCGTCGCGTCGCTGAAAGATGTGATTGCGGGCGGCAGTGGAGCTCTCGGCGGCACGGTAGCGCCCGGCAGCGATTCGCGCACCTCACTTTGGGTGTTGATGGGTGCTGTGGGATTTGTACTGCTGATTGCGTGCGCCAATGTGGCAAACCTGATGCTTGCGCGTGCGACAGGGCGGAAGCGCGAGCTGGCGACACGCGCCGCCCTGGGCGCCGGACGCGGGCAAATTGTGCGACAGCTGCTGACGGAAAGCCTGGTGTTGTCGCTGACGGGCGGCGCGCTCGGGCTGGTGCTGGGCGCGGTTGGTGTGCGACTGCTGCTGGCGATTGCGCCGAGTGGCATTCCACGGGTTGGCGAAGTGGGAGCAGCGGTAGCGATGGACCTGCATGTGCTTCTGTTCACGCTGGGCGTCTCGGTGCTGACAGGAATCTTCTTCGGGCTAGTGCCCGCGATTCGCGCCTCGCGACTGAATATTACTGAGGCGCTGAATGAGAGCAGCAGTCGAGGCGGCGAAAGCGTTCGCAACGTGAATTTGCGTTCCGCGCTGGTGGTGAGCGAGATGGCGATGGCGCTGATCCTGGTGATCGGGGCGGCGCTGCTGATCCGCACATTCATGAAGCTCCAGGCGGTACATCCGGGATACGACACGCGGAATGTGCTGACGATGGCGATGTCGATCAGTGGCGATCGTTTCCAGAAAACGGCACCCGTGGCGCAACTTGTGAGAGCGGGAACAGACAAGCTGTCGGCGCTGGCGGGAGTGACGGATGCAGCGGCGGCAACTCACTTGCCCCTGGACGGCAATCAGATTTACCTACCATTCAAGATTGTGGGGCGACCCCAGGGCAACACTTCGATAACGGGTGCCGGCGATGCCACCAATACTGCCACGGTGTCGTGGAACTTCTTCCATCTTCTCGGAATCCCACTCCTGCGCGGCCGCATGTTCACGGAAGGGGACACCGGCACGGCGCCGCGGGTTGCGCTGATCAATGAAGCGATGGCGAAGAAGTATTGGCCGCTGGGCGATCCACTCAAGGACATGCTTGAGGTTGGATCAGTGGACGTTATGGGCCCGGCCTACGCCTCTCCGCCGAGGCAGATCATCGGCATCGTGGGCGATACGCACACTGTGCAAATCGATAGTCCGTTGGACCCGATGGTCTACACACCGATTGCACAGATACCGGACGGCGTGACGGCGTCGGACTCGCGCACTCAAATGATGTATTGGATGGTGCGCACCAAGGTCAAGCCGCACTCGCTGGCGGACGCCACTGCGACGGCGTTGCGCGTGGTAAGCGGCGGCCTGCCGGTAGCGCATATTCGCACGATGGATGAGATCGTCATCCGCAATACGTCGCGGCAACGTTTCAACATGCTGCTGCTCACCATTTTCGGCGCGTCCGCGCTGCTGATGGCGGCAATCGGGATCTACGGGGTGATGGCCTACTCAGTGCAACAGCGGACGCAGGAAATTGGAATTCGGATGGCGTTGGGCGCGCAGGGCTCACACATTCGCAATATGGTGATCCGGCGAGGCATGGTGCTCGCGCTGATCGGCGTGGCGATCGGGATTGCGAGCGCGTTCGGGCTGACACGGTTTCTGGTTTCCTTCCTGTTCGATGTGAAGGCTTGGGATCCGCTGGCGTTTCTCGTGGCGCCGCTGCTGCTGAGCCTGGTATCCCTGCTGGCGGTGTGGATTCCGGCGCGACGCGCGGTCCGGATGGACCCGATGCAGGCGCTTCGGTTTGAATAGCCGGGGATGAGGGGTTAGAGGTTATCAAGGATCAGGCGCACCACACCACATCTCAAATACGAGATGTGGGCACCCGGCTTGTGGTGAGGCATGGAATTGTTGGTAACAGTGAGGGTGGCTTATGAACTGGAGACGTTTTATGGGGCGGAAGACGAAGGACGAGGAGCTGGCGGAGGAGATTCAGTCACACCTGGCGCATGACGAGGACCTGCGGAAGGCGCGCGGCGTGGACGCGGACGAGGCGCGGCGGCAGGCGCGAGTGAAGTTTGGCGGACAGAACACGGTGCGCGACACCGAGTGGCGGTATCGCTCCCTTCCCTGGGTGGAAGCGGTGTGGCGCGACCTGAAGTTTGTGGTGCGGTCCCTAGCGAAGACGCCGGGGTTCACCATCATCGCGATTGTGGTGATCGCAGTGGGGATCGGGGTGAATACGGCGGTGTTCTCTGTGATCAACACGGTGCTGTTGAAGCCGCTGATATTCCCGGACCAGGACTCGCTGGTGGATCTGATGAATACGTCGCCGCGAGGTTCGGGGCCGGGAGGGAACATACCGAAGTTCAGGATATGGAGCGAGCAGACAAGCATTTTCTCGAAGGTGGCGGCATTCGATTTCGGCGGCGCGGGGCTGAACCTGACGGGCGGCGATAAGCCGCAGCAGGTGCAGGGCGTGCACGTGACGCAGCAGTATTTTTCCATGCTGGGCGCGCCGGTGATCATGGGGCGCACGTTTACGCAGGCGGAAGACTCGCCGAACGGCGGCCGAGTGACGGTGCTTAGCTACGCACTCTGGCAGAGCCGCTTCGGCGGAGACCCGAAGATCGTGGGCAAGACGATTCAGTTGGACGGACAGCCCTATTTGGTGCTGGGTGTGATCGGCAAGACCTTTGTGACGGATACGCCGACCGATCTGTATCTGCCATTTCAGTTCGACATGAACTCGCAGGACCAGGCGCACTACTTTATTGTGGCCGCGCGGATGAAGCCGGGGATCACGGTCGGTCAGGCGAATGCGCAACTGAAGCTGGCGGCGGACGAGTACCGGCGCATCTATGGCCTGATGTCGATGGGGCCGCAGGATGGATTCGGCGTGGCGTCGCTTGCGGATATGTGGGTGGGCGATTCGCGGACATCGCTGTGGGTGCTGATGGGCGCAGTGGGATTTGTGTTGCTGATTGCTTGCGCGAACGTGGCGAACCTGATGCTGGTGCGCGCGACGGGCCGGAAGCGGGAGCTGGCGACGCGCGCGGCGCTGGGCGCGGGACGCGGCATGATTGTGCGACAACTGCTGACGGAGAGCCTGGCGCTGGCACTGACCGGCGGCGTGCTGGGACTGGTGCTGGGCGCGGTGGGAGTGCGGCTGCTGCTGGCGATCGCGCCGGGCGGCATTCCACGCATTGGTGAAGACGGCTCGGCGGTGACGCCGGATTGGCACGTGTTGCTGTTTACGCTGAGTGTTTCGGTGCTGACGGGAATTCTGTTTGGGTTGGCGCCGGCGATCAGCGCATCGCGACCGAATCTGGTGGCCGCGCTGAATGAGAGCAGCAGCCGCAGCGGTGTTGGATTTCGCAACGGGAAGCTGCGCTCGGCGCTGGTGGTGACGGAGATGGCGCTGGCGCTGGTGCTGGTGATTGGGGCGACGCTGTTGATCCGCACCTTTATGAAGCTCGAGGCGGTGAATCCAGGATATGACACGCGCAATGTGCTGACGATGGCGATGTCGATCAGCGGCGATCGTTTCCAGAAGACGGCGGGCGTGGCGCAACTGGTGAAGGACGGTACTGACCGGCTGACGGCGCTTCCGGGGGTGACGGATGCAGCGGCGACGTGCTGCCTGCCGCTCGATGGCGGCTTTGGACTGGGATTCAACATTGTGGGGCGGCCCAACGGGAAAAATCCGATAACCGGAGGCGGCGGATTTGTCACGGTGTCGTGGAACTACTTCAACACCTTCAAGATTCCGCTGCTGCGCGGACGCATGTTCACGGAACAGGACAATGGTTCGGCGCCCGGCGTGGTGATCATTAACGAAGCACTGGCGAAGGAATACTGGCCGAAAGGGAAGGGCGATCCACTGAAGGACCGGTTGGAGATCGGGCCGGGTATGGGGCCGAATTTCAAGGAGCCGCCACGGCAGATCATCGGCATTGTTGGCGACACGCGCGTGCGCGCTCTGGATCGTCAGCCAGACCCGATGATGTACACGCCGATTGCGCAGATGCCGGATGGAATGACGGCACTTAACTCGCGCATTGCACCGATGATGTGGATTGTGCACAGCCAGGTTGAGCCGCATTCGTTGGCGGCACCGATGGCGGAGGCGTTGCGCGTGGCGAGCGGCGGACTGCCGGTCGCGCATATTCGCACGATGGAAGAGATCGTCGTGAAGAATACATCGCGGCAGCGCTTCAACATGCTGCTGCTGACGATCTTCGGCTCGTCCGCACTGTTGATGGCGGCGATCGGGATCTATGGGCTGATGGCGTACTCGGTGCAGCAGCGGACGCAGGAGATGGGCATCCGGATGGCGCTGGGGGCGCAGGCTTCGCACATCCGCAACATGGTGATCCGGCAAGGGATGGTGCTGGCGCTGATCGGCGTGGTGATCGGGATTGCAGGTGCGTTTGGGCTTACGCGCTTTCTGGCATCGTTCCTGTTCGATGTGAAGGCGTGGGATCCGCTGGCGTTTGTGGTGACGCCGCTGCTGCTGAGTGCGGTGGCGCTGCTGGCGGTGTGGGTTCCAGCGCAGCGCGCGGTGCGGGTGGACCCGATGGCTGCTCTCCGTTTCGAGTGACTCGCCGTCACGGGCAACTGCGCCCTGCGGCGCTGGATATGGGTCGCTCCGTTGTCGCTCACGCCTAGGTGGTGTGGGTGACCTGATGCCTACGCGTCTTTGAGGACGCGGGATTTGCCATCCAGGCAGACGCACCTTGGCGCGAGTTGCTGGGTTCGCTTCCTCTGGTCGCTCACGATGGGTTTTGTGGGCGACCGGACTTTTATTGTTCTTCGCGATGTGGGCAGGTGATTCCTCTATTTGGTGGTTTCGCGCAGGATGCCGGAGAGGGTGAGGCCGGCGGTTGGGATGACGATCCAGCTAAGAAAGAGCATCAGGATGTGCCAGCTGTAATAGGTTTTTGGCGCAGTGTGAGGAATCTCACATCCGTTGCCGCTGGTGACATGAATCAAAGGCAGCGTCTGGTCGATGGCGTAAATGACAGCGTCCTTATTGCTGCACGCGGTGAGCGGTGCAGCGGGAACAGGCGTGAGCTTACCTGTCGTATCCCCAAGCTGCGCCGGGGGTGGTGGAGGCGGAGGAGGCGTGGTGTGATGCGGGCGGCGCTTGTGGGTTACGCACCGGCAGGCGTTGGGTGGGTTGGGCGATGCGGGTGTTGTTTGCGCGTTCTGCGAGGGTGACGGATTGATGTGCAACGTTGTGGCGGCTTTGACCGAAACAGGGTGTAAGTTGAGGTCGAATGGACCGGTGGTTGGATGTTGGGACTCGACCAGCCAAGGCCACGTGGCATTTTGCGCCGGCGGCGGTGCGAAAACGGGGATGCCGCCGTTGCCGAGGAGAGCAAAGATGATATTGACAAGCAAAAGTATGAGACAAGTGGCGAGCGCGTCCTCCGAGCGATAACCGAAGCCAAAGAAGAATCCGTAGAGCCTTTGCAGAAATTTGTCGAAGAGGTTCAGGGTGCCGTACTTGACCAGGTACTTCCTGCGGACGTAGGAGATGTCGTCGGCTTCGCGATTGAAGCCCTGGGCGCGAAAAACGCTGGCGAGTTGCATGTAAGGTAGGGGGCTGTACGTTTCTGCAATGGCGCTCTTATTTTCGTACTGCTGATGCAGCCAGTCGATGCGCTGGGCAAGTCGGAGTGGCCTTCTACCATCGGGTGAAGGACCGGCGTCGTACTTATCGGACATGATGTGGGTGTAGGTAAACCCGAAAAGGCGAAGCATGACACCGGCGGCCGGCGTCACCGAGGTGGGGGGATCGCCCCACCCGAGACGACCGTGGCCACGCTCGTCGTCGTGATCGTCGAGGGTATAAACATGCGCGCCGAGCAGATCAATCGTGCCGCTTGTCCGAGGATCGAGGCGGATGCTCAGCATGGTTCCGAGGTCGGCGTTCTGCGCGGAGATGATGGTCCCCGGTGACGTGACGTTCCAGCGATTGAGCGTGCAATCGATGGTCTTAGCCAAATCTTTTCCATCGGTGGTGCTGGCGTCAAGCGGCCCTATGAGGACGCGCTCAAATGAGGTGACATCGACGATCTCCGCTCCATTGAGACGGACATGCCCCTGAAGAGAGACGAAACTGCCCTGAGTCTCGGCTGAGGCGGCGGAGGGTAATTCACCAAGGATGCACGAGCCCAGCTTGGCGTAGGCGAAACCGACGATTCCGCGAATATCGAGCATGGGTTGCGCGTTCTCGCCACTGGACGTGAAGACGACGCCCTTCGCGATATCCGAGGTGTAACCATCGATGACGAAGCCGCTGCCCTTGGGACTGGCATGGAGAGTACCTACATAGCACTTGAGGCCACCCTTGATTTCCGTGCCATAGAGACGTATCTCACCTTTGATGACGTAGTTTCGCACTTCGAAGAGAGCGGGCGACGGGTCGTCGGCTGGTTTGATCACACCGAAGGTGACATCGCCCGCGAAATGGGCTCCGTTGGCAATGATCGCGATGCGGCCGTGGACGGGGGAAGCCTCGATGGTTGCGCCCCGTACCTGGAAGCGGCTGCCGACCTGGATCTGGTTCATTCGCAGGCCGCCGTTGATCGTGGTGCGGATGTAGCCACCGGCACGAGGCGATGCAGGCTCAATGAAGATGCCGCCCTTGATGGATGCGCCACTGGCGACAAGTGCGAATTCTTCGACGTCGCTGGGTACGGACAAATTTGCGCCTACGATCCGCAACCGACCTCCGAGAGTGGCGCCTGTGATATGGACCACGCCCTCGATCTGGCATCGCTCATGGACCTCATCGGTAGAACGCCGGTCAGGATGAACGCTGGCGAATAAGAGATCGCTCTTGATATTGGCGCCGATGGCGTCTACCGCATCGCCACTCGGCGCCGCGGTGATGCGGCTGCCGACGATTTCAAACACGCCGTTGATGACCGAGTCGTTGAGACGTACGCCGCCAAGGATGCAGGTCTCGCGTTTCCCGAACGGTACAAAAAACAGTCCGCCCTTGATGGTGATATCGCGCATCGACAAGACGGCATCATGCGTGGGTCCGGGAGGGGCTGACTGCTGTTGTGTGTGAGTCGCCGGCTGAGGACGAACGATGACGCGAGTGCCCTGGAGCTTGAACTGACCACCGATGGTAGCTCCGGGAAAACGGCCCCGTCCGCACAGTAGGGAGACGTACTGCGAATCTTCCTCTTCCGGGCGAGTGACGAAATCGTTGTCGATGATGACGCCGTCACCGATGATGGACGTGTCTGCGTAAATGATGACGCCCCGCAGTATCAGTTGACCCTTGATATGGGCACCGAGAAGGCGCAGACCGCCGCGGAGGCGAGTGCGCGTCCCCTGGAAGGGCCGCCTGATGCGTGTAAGGGGATAAATGCTGAAGTGAGCACCGATCACTGCTCCCTCACAATCGAGTGCATTGGTGCTGGCGCAGCGAAAGACTCCAACGCCCTCGATGTTGACGTACCCCGTGATTTGGGAAGAGACCAAACTGATGCCGCCACGCAGGATAGAAAGCTGAGCGGAGGTGCTGCGGATACTCACGTCGCCTTTGACTTCGATACGCTCCGCATCGATGGCGAGCTTCGCGTTCTCCTGATGACTCTCAGGGTCGTCGCAGCCGCCATCCGGTCCGCAAGGGTGATTGCAGCTAGAGACACGGATGCCTTCGATGGTGAGGTCCCCGCCGATGTGGGCGGCCTTGAGCGAGACGAAGGCAAAGTCGCCGAGTTGCCCCGTTGGCGTGAGGGCGGTGGCAGTTGACCATGCCTTGGCGACCAAGTGTCGCGGGTTAGGAACTGCTCCGAACTTGTGGGCGACACGGGTTGGATTGCCGGCCTTGGCTGTGGCGGCCTCGAGAGTCTCAACGAGTTCGTCGAGATCACGCTGGAGTGTCTCGGTGGCTTTTGCGGAACCGACGGTCGTGAGTTCAGAAAAAGAACAGCCGTTCTCGATGTTTGCCTCAGAAAAATTGAGAACCGTGCGGTGAGTGAATTCCACCAGTTTGAGCTCAATGGCAGCGCTCGAATGGAGACCAGAGGCATCGATGCCACGGAGAATGGCACAGCGGAGGAGATGAATGCCGCCGGCCCGGGCATTTCTGAGAGCGATGCCGCCGGTGATGACGGAATCTTCAAAGCTGAGGTGAGGCAAATCCTTGCACTCGCTGAGATCGAGGCGGCCGACGATGAGGGCATCGATGAGCCGCAGAGACACTATGTTTTTGATGGGGTCATTGCTGCCGGGCGATGGAACTTGGCCGCAAAGAAGCGCGCGGAGAAAGCCCGCGCGGATGATTTGCTGATCGAACGTGAGAGCTGGATCCCAGGCGGTGATAGATTGCGTCGCCCACTGCACCTGTTCGACGAGGCGCATTTCGGCTTGGGTGATGGGGCGAAGGAAAGCAGGCGAAGGCATAGTCCACTCCGGGCGGGGGACTGTTCGCAGAGGCAGCCAGCATACATCGGGCCCGGAGCGGTTTGAATAAAAACCTATCCGGGAAAAGAGTGGATTTACGGGGGAGTATGCGATCGGCATGAATGATTCGGTCTTGGCTGCTCAGGGTGGGCACTGTGGGCGATCTGACTTCCAGCATGTATAGGATGCTGGCATGGCCGATAAGTCGAACGGTTACGAGGAGCATGCCGCTACCTTCCTGCGCTGGCGGCATCCGCACATTGGGCAGAGTATGGTGCGCGAATGGGCGCGTGAGTTCGCGCCGGGCGCGGTGGTGCTGGAACTGGGATGCGGCGATGGCGTGATCTCCGAGGCGCTGGTGGAGACGGGCCTCACGCTCTATGCGATGGATGCTTCGCCGACACTGCTTCGCGCCTTTCGTGAACGCCTTCCCAACGTACAGACGGAATGCGCCGCGGCGGAGGAGTCGAGTTATTTCGATCGCACCTTCGACGGAGTGATTGCTGTGGGGCTGATCTTCCTGCTGCCGGAGGCTGCGCAGCGAATTGTGCTCTCAAAAGTCGCAAATGCGCTGAAGCGGGGCGGCAGGTTTCTGTTCACAGCGCCGCGCCAGGCGTGTAGCTGGGTGGATGAGCTCACCCAACAGGAATCGCGATCGCTGGGTACTGAGGCATATGAGGCGCTATTCGGTGAGCTGGGGTTTGAGGTTTGCCACGGGCGTGTGGATGAGGGAGAGAACCATTACTACTTCGCGGTGAAGCAATAGTTTCTGGCTGGCCGGTTGCAGGAGAAAGCAGATCCCTCCACTTCGTGACAGGACTGTTGTGGTTCGCTACAGCGGCTTGGTGGTTGCGACACAGACGACGCCGTGCGGCGGCCGCCTAGTTGGTGTAGACGCGAACGTAGTCGACGAGCACTTCTGCGGGGAACTTTGTGGTGGCGTCGGGAGCTTTGGGCCAGTTGCCGCCAATGGCGAGGTTGAGCAGGAGGAAGACGGCGTTGCCATTGTCGAAGGGCCAGACGGCGCCGGGACGGTTGAAGTCGGCTGGGGTGTTGGTGGTGTAGATGTTGGCGGGCGAGTCGACGTAGAAGCTGATTTTTCCCTTCGACCAGAGGATGCCGTAAGTGTGCCAGTCGGCGGCGGAGAATGCCGGGTCGGGCGGCGTGGGGTAGTGGCGGGTGGTGTCGCCGTTGGTGCCGTGGAGGGAGCCGGCGATCCAGTCAGGTTTGGGCGCGTTGATGTGCTCCATGATGTCCTGCTCGCCGGACGCGGGCCAGCCGATGTCGGTGGCCATGGTGTTGCCGAGGGTCCAGAAGGCGGGCCACATTCCCTGATCCTCGGGAAGTTTCATGCGGGCTTCGATGCGAATGGTGCCCGTGCCGGGGAAGACGCTGAGGTGGCCTTCGGTTTTTAGACGCGCGGAGGTGTAGACGCCGGGCGTAGGCTGCAGAGCGACGATGTGGAGATAGCCATCCGGACCGACGAAAGCGTTCGGGTGTGCCGGGTCGCAGGGCGGATTGGCGTCGCCCCAAGCGCAGTAGTGCTCGAACTCCTGATTGCCGAAGCCGGTGTGGCCGGTGTCGTAGGCCCAGATGTCGGGGTTGGGTTTTGGGCCCAGATCGGCCGCGGAGTTGAACTCGTCGCTCCAGACCAGGCTTCCGGGGTTCACGCCGGCGAACTTCTCTGTACTGACGGCGCCGGGCTTGCCATCGGCGATGGCTACGGCTTTGACGGTGAGATCGGAGGCGACGAGGAAGGGCGCGAGATATTGCGTGGACTGCGCGGTGGGGGTTGCGCCATCGGTGGTGTAGTAGATGTTGGCATCGGGCGTGTTGCCGGAGATGGAGACGATGGTGGCGTGATTGAGCGCCGGCGTCTTTGTGATGGATGGTCCGGCCTGAGCGGCGGGAGCAACGGCCTGCGCGATGGCTCCAGCAGTAAATGCCACAGCGGATGTTACGAACAGGATTGCCCGCATCGTTTGACTACCTCCGGAAGAGCGGCATGGCCGCGTGCACCAGAGTACCGCGGGACGGGGCGGGCAGGTCTACCGCCAAGGTCGTAGCTGAGAAGCAGGATACGTCTGGGACGTGAGATCAGCCTGGGACGCAGGATACGGACGAGCTAACGGCTGCGCAATGCTTCGCGTGCGGCGTCGCGGGCCTCGGCGGCTGCGGGTGACAGGGGCGTCCGGCTGGGCATGCGGGCGAGAAGCGCTTCGAGCAGGTAGGTGTGATTCTCAAAGAGCGCGAGCCGAACGGGATCGGGCGGGGAGTTCTGCCACACGATGCTGTCCTGCTGGACGGATGTGAGCCAGCTTTGGAAGCTGCTGAGCTGAAAGTCGTCGCGCGTGATGACCACAAGAAGGGCAACGGCGAGACGATCCTGTTCGCCGTAGGTGTAGATGCGACCGGCAGAGGTGAGGCGCTGCTCGACCGCGGCGAAGAGCGTTTGCTGATCGGCTGGAGTGAAGTTCGGGCTGCTGGCGAGCGCGGCAAGCAGGTCCGCGGTGTGTGCGGTGGAGTGGATCCAGCCCTTGGCGGGGTCGAAGCCACGCGTGTCGCGCTCGTCGCGCAGGTAAGTGAAGGCGCTTGAGAGCAACGCGCGGTATTGCGCAGGCGAGAGGAAGGGCTGACGGAGATCGCGCTGGGCGAAGGAGGCGAGGGTGAGCGCGGAGAAGGAACGCCGGAAGACAGAGTTGTCGCCGGAGTCGCCGATGCCGACGGTGAGGTTCTGCTGGAGGGATGGGAGAAGGGTGAGGAGTTCCGCATTGGTGAGCTGCCCGTGGCGGATCCAGACGTCGAGGATGGTGTAGGCGAGCGTGTCGCGGAGCTTGGGATCGGGCGATGCGAGCCAGGGTGTGAGCTGCTGGGCGAGCGCGAAGGCTGAGGCGCCGGTCGGGACAGCGAAGCTGTGCGATGCGATGTCGCGGAAGTATTGGCGGTCGTGCGGCGAGGAGATGGCGGCAGAGGTTGGGGCCTGTGCACGCAACGAGGGGCAGGCGGTCAGTATTAATGAAACAAGCGCGGTCACGATATACCTCGGCATGACGTTCTCCTTGGTAGCAGAGGCCCGTACGGTACGGAGAAGAGTATCGCGCAATGGCGGACAAAGGGAGAGTGTTGGGACAGTCAGTCAAATCTCGAGGGGGAAATTTAGGGTGCGAAACTCGGGTGCAAAACTCGGGTATTTGGATCTGGGCCAGGGGCGCCTGTGCCACACTGAGTCGTATGCTTCTTCGTCCAGCCGAGCCTGCGGATGCCATGGGGGTGGCGCGGGTGCATGTGCGCTCCTGGCAAGCGGCCTATCGCGGGCTGCTTCCGGATGCGTACCTTGATGGGCTGCGCGCGGAGGACCGGGCGCAACGGTACCGCTTCGCGAGCGAGGATGTGCGCGATCCGGCGACGGTGGTCGCGATCGGAGATGGGACGATCTGCGGATTTGCCACGACCGCACCGGCTCGCGATTCCGATGTGGTGGACGATGGCGAAGTGTACGCGCTTTATGTCGATCCGGAGTGGTGGGGCCGCGGCTACGGTGCAGCATTGATCGCTGTAGCGCGAAGACGGCTGGTGGACCTGGGATTTCGGAATGCGGTGTTGTGGCTGCTGGCGGGCAATGCTCGCGCGGACCGTTTCTATCGCATCGACGGGTGGGCGCCGGATGGGCCGGCGCGAACGGATTCAGTGTGGGGCGTCACGGTGGATGAGGTGCGGTACCGGCGTGCGCTTCTTTAGAGGCACTGAACGACAGATGCTCACGCCGCGATGGAGACGTGAGCACCTGGTTCAAACGACCGGATCACTGAAGCGCGCACTCAGCGTTAGCGCAATCCGCCGGACGCGGTGATCAGCTCGCCGGTGAGCCAGCTGGAGTCGTCCGAGGCGAGGAACGTAGCGAGCGGAGCGATATCGTTGGGCTGGCCGATGCGGCCGAGCGGGGTATCGGCGACCAACTCCTTTTCCCACTCGCTGCCGATGACGCCAGCGCTGACGGTGCCTTCGGTTTCGACACCGCCGGGGTTGATGGAGTTGACGCGAATCTTGCGCGGCGCCAGTTCCTTCGCGAGGACGGCGGTGATGGAGTCGACTGCGCCCTTGGTGGCGGTGTAGACGACAGTATTTGGAGGATTGACGGTGGTGACGGCGGAGCCAACGTTGATGACGCTGCCGCCGTCGGGGTTGAAGACCTTCAGCGCCTCGCGCGTGGCCTGGAGCAGGCCGAGCACATTGATATTGAAGTGGCGATGGAAGTCCTCTTCGGTGAAGCCGTCGACGGGCGAGAAGCTGTAGACGCCGGCGTTGTTGACCAGGATGTCGACGTGACCGAAGGCCTTTTTGGTTTCGGCGAAGAGGCGCTGGACGTCCGCGGCGATGGCGACGTCGCCCTGCACGGCGATGGCCTTGCCGCCCTTGGCGGTGATATCGGCGACGACCTTATCCGCGCCTTCTCGGCTGGATGCATAGTTGACGACGACTTTGGCGCCGGCGGCAGCAAGGTCGCGGGCGATCTCCGCTCCGATGCCCTTGGACGCGCCGGTGACGACGGCGACCTTTCCCTGAAGCTTGCTCATGGCTGCTGTTCTCCTCTGTTTGACACTTAGATAAGTGTCGAACTGAAGAAAAGATGATGCGCCGGAGGAAAGGATTCGGGATTTGAGATTGGGCGGGCGGTTAAAGACTGGCGAGGCGGTCGAGGTAGGCGCGGAGGACGTCGCGCTGGAGGGTGAGGTTGGCGAATTTGCCCTGGCGCTCGATGCGGACGAGGCCGGCGTTTTCAAGCTCTTTCATGTGATGGGAGAGGGTGGCGGCGCTGATGGGCTGCGATTCGGCGATGCAGGTGCAGGGCGTGGCGCATTCGCGGCGGCCGATCTCGGCGAGGATCTCGTAGCGGCGGGGTGCGGCGAGGGCCTTGGAGATGAGGGAGAACTGGCGGTCGGTGAGGGCGGCTTTCTTTGTAGGGCGGAGACGCTTTTCTGCCATGACGTTCTACCTTACCCCCGAAAGCGAGCGTGCCCCGGCAAATTTAACATTGGACCGGTTGACATACATCCTGCTCTTACATACCGTCAGGATATGTCGAACTCTATCCGAATCGCCTCGCAGTGTTGTTGCAGCTTGCTGCGCCGGGTTCGGCTGGAGCAGAGTCGGTGCTGATACAGCACTGATCGGGACCTAAAAGCTCTGAAGACCGAATGCCCTGTCGCAGCCAGCTCTGCGGCGGGGCATTTTGTTTCTCCCCCAACTCGACGCGGAACTGGCTCACCTTCAACGTACGAACCGGAAGGAAGATGCCATGAGTGACGAGATACGAAACTCCGAGAGAGCAGGGAGCGGCGGGGAGACGCCCGTAGCGCGGCGAGGACTCTCGCTGGATAGCTGGGCGGTACTGGTGGCGCTGGCGGCCGCGGCGCTGGTGAAGCTGCACATATTGAACTCGGTGAAGTGGTGAGGAGGGGGCGATGAGCACATCTTCTGTCACTCCATCATCTACTGGCGCGGGCGTTGCCGCTTCGGCTGGCACTCGTGCCGCGAAGGCGATTGATCCGCTTCCGATTCGTCTTCTGAGGCTGGTGCCGGGACTGTTGCTGCTGGCCGCGGTGGGCTTTGCGGGCAAGGTGATCGAGCAGTCGATTGCGCGCTACGGCAAGGCGCATCACCTGACGCTGCCGAATATCGAGTATGTGCTGTGGGCGATTCTGATCGGGCTGGTGATTGCGAATACTGTCGGCGTGCCGAAGATCTTCGCCGCGGGCGTGGCCACATACGACTTCTGGCTGAAGGTGGGGATCGTGCTGCTGGGCTCGCGCTTTCTGCTTGGCGATGTGCTGCGGCTGGGCGGAATCAGCCTGGGACTGGTGGCGATCGAGATCACGCTGGCGCTGGCGCTGATGCACGGGCTGGGGCGCGCATTCGGGCTGAAGCCGAAGTTGACGTCGCTGCTGGCAGTGGGTTCGGCGGTGTGCGGCGTGTCGGCGATTATTGCGACGCAGGGCGCGATCGATGCAGACGAAGAGGAGTCCTCGACGGCGATCGCGGCGATCCTGGCGCTGGGCGCGCTGTCCTTGTTTACCTTTCCGCTGATCGGCCACAGCCTGCACCTGAGCGACCATGCGTATGGATTGTGGGCGGGCCTGGCGGTAGACAACACGGCGGAGGCGACGGCGGCGGGCGCGCTGTACTCGGATGTTGCGGGAAGGTTTGCGGTGCTGGTGAAGACGACACGCAACGCGATGATCGGCTTTGTGGTGCTGGGCTATGCGATGTATTGGTCATCACGCGGCCAGGCGCAGCGTGTGGGCAACAAGGCGCGCTTCCTGTGGCAGAAGTTTCCGCGCTTCGTGCTGGGTTTCTTGCTGATCTCACTGCTGGCCAGCGTGGCGGTATTCACGAAGCCGCAATTGACGGCACTGGGGAACCTGTCGCGGTGGGCGTTCCTGCTGACGTTTGCGGGTGTGGGGTTGCGGACGAATATTCGTGAGCTGGGCAAACAGGGATGGCGGCCTCTGGCGATCGGTGCTGTGGGTGAGGTGGCGATTGCTGCGATCACGCTTGCGCTGGTGTTTGGGGCGGACCGGTTGTTTCACGTATAGGATTTGCCATCCCGGGGATCTGCCATCCAGGCAAATGCGCCGGTGGCGCGGATGGTGGGGTTCGCTTCCTTTGGTCGCTCATGTTGGATGATATGGGCGACCTGACTTAGTCCCACATCTCAGAAGCGAGATGTGGGGCACTCGTCTTGTGGCCATACCGGCGAAAGAAGAATCTCTCCACTTCGCCGATCTCGCTTACGCGAGACGGCTCCGGTCGCGATGACAATCCGTCGGGAGGCGCGCCATCACTCTTCGCGCAATAAGGATGCGGGCTCGATGCCGAGCGCGCGGCGGGCGGGAAGTGCAGCGGAGAGAATGCCGGTCGCGAGCATGGTGAGGACGACGGCGCAGACGACCAGCGGATCGTTGGCACTGGCGCCGTAGACGATGGCGGCGAGGATGCGGGTGCTGGCGAGACCGAGCAGAAGCCCAAGCGAACAGCCGATGAGGACGATGGCGGCGACTCGGCCGAGCGCGGTGTTGAGGATGCTCTGACGCGGAGCGCCGAGGGCGAGGCGGATGCCGAAGTCGCGCATGCGACGTGAGACGGAGTAGGAGGCAAGGCCGAAGACGCCGGTGATGGCGAGCGAGAGAGCGAGCAGGCCGAGGATGCCGAGAGCGATGGTGGCGGCGCGCGCGGGAAAGAGGACGGGAGCGATGATCTGCTGCCAGGGGGCGATGGTGGTGATGGGCAGATTGGGGTCGACGCCTTCGACAATCGAGGTAAGCGCGGCGGCGAGACGCGGGCGCGCGAGGGTGGAGGAGGTTGCGGTGCGCACGAGGACGTGGCACTCGGTGTCGGGTGCCTGCAGGACGGAATAGAAGATGACGGCAGCGGGGTCCTCGGTGAGCGTGCCGTACTTGCCGTCTTCGGTGATGCCTATGATGGTGAGGTTGGTGCCGCCGCCATCACGAAAGACGCGGCCGAGACCATTCGGCGTCCCAAAGACCCGGCGGGCAAAGGTCTGGTTGACGATGGCGACGGGCGGCGCCTTTTTGTCGTCGTGCCAGGTGAAGTCGCGGCCGGCGAGGAGGCGAGTGCCGGCGGTCTCAAAGTAACGCGGTGAAATCGAATAGTAGGGTGCGCCGAAGAGAACGTCGTGTTGGTTGAGTGGAGCTTTGCCGGCGGCGTAGATCGCGGTGGAGTTCTCGCCGATGAGGTCAAGGGGAACGCTGTTGGTGAGCGCGGCGCTCGAAACGCCGGAAAGGGTTGAGGCGGCATCGAGGATGCGGCGCTGCGCAGGAAGCGAAGCGTCATCGCGGTAATGGGCGAGGTTGAAGTTGAGCGAGAGGACGGTGACGTTCGCGGGGTCGAAGCCGAGCGGCGCGCTGAGAGAGCGCGCGAGGCCGCGAACGGAGACGAAGGCCGCGGTGACAAGGACGCAGCAGAGCGTTACCTCGACCAGGAGAAGGAGATCGCGGAGGGCGAGGCGACGGCCCAGCGACGTGGTGGAACCGGCGGCCCGGATCGCGGTGAGCACATCGGCGCGCGCGGCCCGGCGCGCGGGGGCGAGGGCGCAGAAGAGACCGGCGGCTACGGAGAGCGCGATGGCGAAGAGGAAGACAGTGAGGCCGGGCTCGACCGTGACGGCGACGGGAAAATCGAAGGGTGGCCGGTAGAGGGTGAGCGCGTGGAGCGTGGCACGCGCGAGCAGAAAGCCAAGTGAGCCGCCGATGACGGAAACCGCGAGCGATTCAACAATGAGCTGCAGCGCGATGCGGGCGCGCGTGGCGCCGAGTGCAGTGCGGATGGCGAGCTCACGGGTGCGATCCGAGGCGCGTGCGACGTAGAGCCCGCCGAGATTGACGCAGGCAGCGAGTAGAACCAGCGCGGCGAGGAACATCAGTGCGGTGAGGAAGCTGCGCAGCGGGCCACCAAAGGCATTGCCAATGAAGCCCATGGGCGTGACGCGGAAGGTGGTATTGGCCTCGTCGGCCGGGTATTCGTAGGCGAGTGCCTGCGCAACGCGGTTGAGATCAGCCTGCGCCTGACCTGCGGTGACTCCGAGGAGACGGCGGCCCATGACCCAGATGTTCTGGTTGCGGCGATTGTTGATGAAGCTGTAGCCCTCGATCTGCTGTTCGTTCCAGAGATCGGTCCAGAGGTCGGCGCGGATGAAGCGCTCGCTGCCGGTGAAGTCCGGACGCGCGACGCCGAGAACGACGAAGGGCTGCTGTGAGACGCGGATGGTGCGGCCAACGATGCGGGGGTCACCGCCGAAGTCGCTCTTCCATGTGGCGTGGCTGAGCACGACGTAGGGACTGCCGTTGGCACCGTGAGTGTCATCGCTGTCATGGAAGAAGCGGCCCAGGAGCGGAGTGATGCCGAGGGCGTCGAAGTAGCTGCCGGTGGCCTGGAAGTCCCAGCGTGGTTGCGCGTGTCCGTTGGTGGCGAGACCAACCTCAGTGAAGCGATAGGCGCCGATGGTGGAAAAGGTACGGTTGCGGGCGCGGAGATCGAGGTAATTCGGAAAGGACATCGAGACGCTGTTGTCTTCGCGGTGCTGGATGAAGGAGAGCTGGCTGGCCTGGGGGATGGAGGAGGGCCGGAGAAAGAGCGCATCGATGACGCCGAAGACGATGACGTTGACGGCGACGCCGAGGGCGAGCGTGAGGATGGCGGTGGCGGCAAAGCCCGGACCGCGGCGGAGCTGGCGCAGGGCGTAGCGGAGGTCGGCGAGAAGCCTGGACATGTGCTTTCCTGCGGGGGAGAGGTGCAAGTGTGGGACCACTGCGATTGGAGCGATTTACGAGATTTTATCCAGGCGAGTTGTGAACTGGACTGTGCGGCGGTGGTCATCGGCGTCCGATTGTGGACAGGATTTGCCAACCGGGCAGAGGCGCCTGCGGGCGCGTTTTGTGCGGTTCGCTTCCTTGATCGGGACTGGCCGTCCGGGCAAAGGCGCCTTCGGCACGAATGGTTATGTTCGCTTCCTTTGGTCGCTCACGGTAATGCTGCGGGCGACCCGGTGAAGTCCCAGATCACATGCGAGATGTGGGGCACCCAGGTGGAGTGCCGGTTTAGACTTCCGGGCGGGGGTGGCGATGTTCGAGGACTTCTCGGAGAGAGCGCGAAGGATCGTCTTCTTCTCGCGCAAACAGGCGGGTCAGCGTGGCGCGGCCTCGATCGGCGTGGAGGACCTGGTGCATGCAATGATCCTCGAAGATCAGGCGGAGTATGCAAAGCTGTTTCCGGAGCACGCGCTGCCGGCAACCAGCGCATCTCGGCCGTTTTTCACGGCGGAAGTTGCCGCGGAGATACGGCGCGGACTGGAACCGCTGATGCCTTCCAGTGCAGAGCCTCTTCCGGATTCGGCCGACATGCCGCTCTCGGATGCCGTGCAACGTTTGCTGATGGCTGCGAAGGAACTGGGCAAAGAGCTGTGCGGCGAATTGACTACGGCGCGCATGCAGGTGGAGCGCGTGCAACCGTTGCACCTGTTGGCGGCGGCGCTGTCTGATGATGTATCCGCAACTGCCGAGGTCCTGAGACAGGCGGGCGTAGCGAAGGAAACAGTGATCGCAGCTATCAAAAACGGCGAATATTCCTAGCCGCCGGTTACACTCCCCTGCATGGCTACTGTCGCGGAACGATGGCGCAACAACTCCGATGCTTTGCTCGTCGTCTTCGATCTGACGGGAACGCTGGTGTTTGCGCTGGAAGGCGCGCTGCGGGCGATTCGCAGCGAACTGGATTTTCTGGGAGTGCTGGTGCTGGCATTTGTAACCGCTGTGGGCGGCGGCATCATCCGCGATCAGTTGATCGGGGCGACACCACCGGCGGCGATCCGGGACTGGCGCTACTTCGGGATCGCAATCCTGGGCGCGATGGCTGTCACATTTTTCTACCAGTGGGTGCAGGCGATTCCGGATCGGCTGATTGTGACCCTGGATGCGGCGGGGCTGGGGCTGTTTGCGGTAGCCGGCGTGGAGAAGGCGCTGGACTACGATATGCATCCGCTGATGGCGGTGGTGATGGGCGGGATCACGGGCGTCGGTGGCGGCACGGTGCGCGACCTGCTGCTGGCCCAGGTGCCGTCGGTGCTGCGGAAGGACGTGTATGCATCCGCAGCGCTGGCGGGCGGCGTGGTGATGGTGGTGCTGCTGAAGGTAAAGGTGCCGCGCGCGGTGGCGATGACGGTTGGAGGCAGCGCGTGCTTCCTGCTGCGCATGGTGGCCGTGGCGCAGAATTGGAATCTGCCGCGGCTGCTGCATCGTTAAGGATTCGCCATCCAGGCAGACGCGTCGGTGGCGCGGGTTGCTGGATTCGTTTCCTTCGGTCGCTCACGCTTGAATCGTGCGCGATGGGCTGGCCCTATGCGTCTCTCGCTTTCGTTGGGACGCCGGCTGCGGCGGCGAGGGAACTGGCGGCCATGGCGAGCGCGATGAACATGCTGGTCCACTTGTTGCTGCTGTGCGGAGAGTGAGCGACGCGCGGCGCATGCAGGATCGCAACCCAGATGAAGAACATGGCCGCGAGCAGATATGCGGCGAGACGTGCGCGCACGCCGGTAGCGATGGCGAGCGCGGCGGCGATGAAGCAGAGGCCGACAAAGCTGGCGAAAAAGAATCGCTCGGGGATCCAGGCGGGGATGAGGGTAGAGATGAAAAAGGCGTACCTGAAGTGCAGGACACCGAAGATGACCAAGCTCACGGCAAAGGCGTAACGGCCATTGGCGAGTGCACGGGTGAACGGGGAGGAGCTGCCGGGGAGGGCGGCAGCGAGCATCCAGGCACCGCCGGCAAGAGCGAGCACTTCGCCAAAGCCGGTCCAGATGTTGGGATCGCGGAGGTGCATAAGGAGCTGTGGCAGATGGAAGAAGACGACGCGCACGAGCAGCGCGCTGCCGAGCAGCAGAGCCGCAAGATGCGCGGCGCCGCGAGTCAGCAGTCCACCGGCGAGCAGGAAGATGCAACCGGCGATGGAAAGCGAGCTGTGAGCGGGATACCAGGGCGGTCCGGCGATGGGGAGGATGCCGAGGTACTGCAAGCCGAAGCCGGCAAAGGCGATGGAGAGAAAGACGCGTGCGCTGGTGAGTATGCGTGTCATTCGGGGTCTTCGGGGCCGGGTTTCGAGGCGTTTGGATCCGAGACTACGAAAAAGCAGACTGCAGAAGCAGCGCGATGCACCTTGGGAAAGAGATGTTGGGGCATCATACTGCGCCGCGATGAATATGCGTGAGTGAAATGAGCAGATTCCGGAGAGACTCGGCGGCGATGGCACAATCTGTGGGCGGCCAGGCTGAACGCGGCGGATGCTACGAAGGGTGCACAGTCAGGACTTGCAGGGCGTGGGATGATCTAACATGCGTCGAATCTGGACAATGCACAGGGGAGCGGTGTGGCTGCTGGCGGCCATTTTGCCACCGGTGTGCGCGGCGCAGCAGCCGTGTGGCGCGGGCACGGCAGATGTGCGCGGGACAGTGGCGGACATCTTCGGCGCTCCCATCGCCGGCGCGGCATTGCAGGCGGGAACCGCGACGGCAAAGAGCGGTCCTGATGGCAGTTTTGTGCTCTCCTGTGTTGCGAATGGCGGCCTGATTCACGTGGAGGCGGCATCGTTTGCTGCGGCAGAGGTGAAGGCGGATGCGGCGGCGCGGGTGGTGCTGGAGCCGATGGCGGCGCACGAAGAGGTTTCCGTGACGGCGTACAGGACGCCGCTGTCAGAGAGTGCGAGCCCGTCGAGCGTGCTGCTGGTGACAGGGCAGGAGCTGCGCACCGCGGCGCCGGTGACGCTGGATGACCGGTTGCGACAGGTGCCTGGGTTCGACCTGTTCCGGCGATCGAGCTCGCTGGTGGCGAACCCGACGTCGCAGGGAATATCGCTGCGTGGGCTGGGCTCGACCGCGGCGAGCCGCACGCTGATTCTGGCGAATGAGATTCCGTTGAACGATGCCTTCGGCGGATGGATTTACTGGGATGAACTACCGGAGCTGAGCATTGGCAGCGTAACGGTGGTGCGCGGCGGCGCGAGCGACCTCTACGGCTCAAGCGCGATCGGCGGCGTGATTGAGATGCAGCCGGTGACAGCCGATCGCAACCATGCGGAGCTAGTGTCCAGCCAAGGATCGTTTCATACGTTTGACGAAGCAGCGCTGCTGAGCGGGACGACCCAGAAGGCGGGCGGAAGCGGGTGGTCCGGCCTGGCCAGCGGCGGCGTTATGCTTACGGACGGTTACATATTGGTGGCGCCCGAGCAGCGAGGCCCCGTGGACATCGACTCAAATCTGCATGCGCAGAATGGGCGTGTGGTGGGAGAGCGGGAGTGGTCCGAAGGTCGGGCATTTTTGCTGGGCAATGTGCTAAACGAAGCGCGCAGCAACGGCACACCGCTGACGACAAATGGCACACGGATCTGGCGTTATGAGGCAGGCGTGGACTGGACGCCGGATGCGGCAAGGGGCGGATGGCTGCTGCTGCGGGGCTACGGCAGCGCGGAACACTTCCGCCAGAGCTTCTCGTCTGTGAATGCGACGCGCACACACGAGACGCAGACGCGGTTTGCACAGACGCCGAGCGACCAACTGGGCGGGGCGATCCGGTGGACGCAACCGCTGGGGCCACGACTGGTAGTACTGGGCGGCGCCGACACGCGGGATGTACGCGGAGAAGACAATGAAATCGCGACGATTACCGGGGTGCGGACGCTGCTCTCCGCGCGGCAGCGGCAGACCGGCATCTACGGCGAGGCGGTGTGGACGCCGCGGCAGTGGACACTGAGCGCGGGCGGCCGTATCGACCACTTTCAGAACTTCGATGCGATCCAGACACTGCCAAAGCCCGGTCCGCTGCCACAGATTACCGAGACGGTGGCGAATCCGCGACTGGGAGTGGTGCGGCGGCTGGGGCCTTCCTGGGCGCTGACAGCGATGGGCTTCCGCGCTTACCGCTCGCCGACGGAGAACGAGCTCTATCGCAATGGGCAGGTAGGCCAGGAGCTGACGCTGCACAACACGAGCCTGCGTTCCGAGCGCGCGACCGGCTGGGAGACGGGCGTGGTGCTGACGCCGGCGAGATCGAACCTGGCGGTACGCGCGAGCTACTTCTGGACGATCGTGAACCGGCCCATCACGGCGCTGACCATCAGCACAACGCCGACAAGCATCACCAAGCAGCGCGCCAACCTGGGGCAGATTGCGAGCCGCGGCGTGGGGCTGGACGGCGAGTGGCAGCCGCTGCGCTGGATCAGTGTGGTGGGCGGCTATCAATATGCCAATGCGACGGTGACCCGTTTCGATCAACAGCCTTCGCTGATAGGTAGCTGGATTCCGCAGGTGCCGCACCAGACGGGCACGCTGCAGGTGAGCGCGCAGGACCCGCATTGGGGCACCCTGGCCTTCGAAGCGCGGATGACGGGGCAGCAGTACGACGACGACGCGAATACGTACCGGTTGGCCGGATTCTTCACTGTGAATGCGTTCGCATCGCACACCTTCCGCAAGCGTTACCAGGCATTCGTTGCGGCGGAGAATCTGCTGGACCGGCGAATCGAAGTAGGGCGCACACCCACGTTGACGCTGGGCCAGAAGCAGGGGGTGCGCGGTGGCGTGCGCATCACCTTCGGGGATTAAAGCGGCGCGAGACGCTGGGCTCCTCCCTCTGGTCGTCGCCGTTTGAATGATGTGGGTGTGGAAACGGATGAGAGCCGTCACGCGTCCTTGGGATGGCTCACAATTCTCGAGGTTAGACAATGAAGAACGATCTGGTTACGAAGCCTCTTCTCGCCATCATTGCACTTGCACTAAGCGTTATCGCCATTCGGCCTTATGTCGCGCCTAATTCCGCACATGCAGAAAATGCGGCGCCGTATCCGGTGTATATCGAACCCGGGGTGGTGATGCTGAAATCCTCTGACGGCAGCAAACAGGTCTATGGGCGGATGGTAGTGGACCTGCGAACGGGAAAGATATGGGGCTTCCCGACGATTACAACAGATCCCTATCCATTCGATGCGCTGAACTCCAAGCCACAGACCTCGCATCCATTCGAGCTGGGCACCTTCGCCTTTGCAGACATGGACAAGTAAGGGGCGGGTGCGGCTACCTGCGCGCGACGGCAGCATGCTCGCGAAAAGCCTGGCGTGCACGGGTGATTTCGTCATGATGCGCTTCGGCCCAGAGCCACACTCCGCAGAAGGCGGCGCTGAGACTGCGGCCCAGCATGGTGAGCTGGTACTCCACGCGCGGCGGAATGACGGGATAGATGGTGCGCTTGACGAGGCCGTCGCTCTCCATCTGGCGCACAGTTTTGGTGAGCATCTTCTGGCTGATGCCGGGAACGAGCCGGCCAAGGCTGGTGAACCGCATGGTGCCGTGCTCTTCAAGTGCCTCGAGGATGAGCATGGTCCACTTGTCGGCGACACGCGCGATGATCTCGCGGACGAGCTTCTCGACTTTGGGATCCGGCTGCGCGGCCGGATGTTTCCGGTAGAGTTTTCCTTTGGCGGCTATCAGCGGCGGAACGCTGCGTCTTAGAGGCGTCGGCATGCGGCCTTCACTTTCCCAGAGGTAAGTACAACACTGAAAGGTGCCTACTTCCCAAAAGAGAGTATAGAGCCTAGATTGCAGATGAGGAGATAGAAATCATGAAGCTGACTGGCAACACCATCCTTATTACCGGGGGCGGGTCCGGCATCGGCCGCGGACTGGCGGAGGCGTTTCAAGGGTTGGGCAACACGGTGATCATCGCGGGACGGCGTCAGAAGGCGCTCGATGAGACGACGAAGGCGAATCCCGGAATGAAGTCCGAGCAGCTCGATATCGAGAGCGCGGAGGCGATCCGCGTGTTCGGGGCGACGATGGCGAAGGAGTATCCGGCGCTGAACGTGGTGATCCACAATGCCGGCATCATGCGGCCGGAGAACCTGCTGGAGCAGTCGGAAAAGCTTGCGGATGCGGAGGCGATCATCCAGACGAACCTGCTGGGGCCGATGCGGCTGACCGCGGCGTTGCTGCCGCAGCTCAGGAAACAACCGGCAGCGACGATCATGACGGTGACGTCCGGACTTGCATATCTGCCTATGGCGATGACGCCAACGTATTGCGCGACCAAGGCAGCGATTCATTCGTACTCGCTGACGTTACGTTATCAATTGCGGTCGACCAAGATCGAGGTGCTGGAGCTGGTGCCGCCGTATGTGCAGACGGAGCTGATGGGCGACGCGCAGGCGAACGACCCGCGGGCGATGCCGCTGAAGGATTACATTGCGGAGACGATGAAGATCCTGAAGGAGCATCCAGAGGCGAAGGAGATCCTGGTGGAGCGGGTGCTTCCGCTTCGCTTTGCGGAGAAGAGCGGGGACTTTGACAAGTCATTTCAGGGCTTCAACGACGCGATGGCGGCCGGCGGGCACTGAAAAGTGACTTTTGATTGACACGCGGCCGCGCCCCTCGGGAGCAGAATATATCGGACGTTCCGTCCGGAGCGTTCGTGAGGGAGGAGCCCGCGATGGCTGACGTGAGTGGACTGGTGACGATCCAGAGCGCGCATTCGGTGGAGGAGACCGTTGCGAGGATCCGAGCGGTGCTCGAGGCGAAGCAGATCAAAGAATTTGCGCTGATCGATCACAGCGGCGAGGCGGCGAAGGTTGGCCTCACGATGCCTAAGACGCAGGTGGTGATCTTCGGCAATCCGAAGGGCGGCACGCCGCTGATGCTGGCTGCGCCGAGCGTGGCGATCGATCTGCCGCTGAAGCTGCTGGTGCGCGAGGATGCGGAAGGGAAGGTGTGGATCGGCTACTGGTCGGCGCAGGCGCTTCTGGCGCGGCATGGATTGCCGGAGTCGTTCACCGCGAATATCGCGGTGATTGAGATGATCGCGCGGCAGGCTGCTGAGTGAGGTACATAGCACAGCCACGCATGCGATTCTGCGTTCTGTTCGCGGCTGCTTGGCTGGCTGTGACTCCGCTGGGCGGACAGGAGACAACGGATGTTGCGCCGGCGCCTTCAGGGCGGTTTCCTTCTGCGTGGTATCCGCCCGATAACGATGTGACTTCCACGATGGCTCCGGTGAAGGGTGCGCCCTATGAGGCGCGCACGATGATGGGTGGCCCGGAGCCGGGCATGCTGATCGAACAGGAAGCGTTGCATGCGCGCGATAGCGCGGGACGGACGAGGATCGACACACCACAGACGCGTCTGAAGGATGGGGCGCCAGTCAAGGTCCACGCGGTCGAGGTTGACGATCCTGTATCGCATTGCAGCTTTCATTGGCTCGAACCGTGGGTAGACAAGAGCGAGCCCACGGCTACGGTTTCCTGCATGCCACGAACCCTGCACTATAGCGGGCAGCCGATGTGGCTGTCCTTCGCATCGATGCAAGCGGCGGAAGAGCATCCGTCTTCGATGGAAACCGATCACAATGAACCGCTGGGCATACGGACCTTCGACGGTGTGCGTGCGACCGGGGTGCGGCATACCCGGATCATTCAGGCCGTGCCGACGGGCAAGCCGCAGACGATTGTGACCGAGATCTGGGTTTCTTCAGAGATGAAGGAAGTGGTTGCGTTGTATCCGAAGGTTCCGGATAACTACAGCCTGGAACTGCGGGATATCAAGTTGGGCGAGCCCGATCCGGGGCTGTTTTATCCGCCGGCGAATTACACGATCAAGCCCACCAGTACTCAGCCCTGAATCATTCGGTGCGAGACCGCACTCGCGGATAGCCCGCGGATAATCCCCATGTGCCCAGAATGTGACGGTAGCACCATGCAACGGCATGGACTCACTAGTCACGAATGAGCGAACGATGCAATGCTCCTGAAAGCATTTTCTTCTAGGTGCAGAGCGGTCGGTAGAAGTTGATGGCATGAGGAAAATGCGTCAGATGTTCGGCTGTGAGCGAAGCGGGTGTTCACATCCGGCATGCGGGAGGGCCAGATGTTGTATCGCGTCGACTATGTGTTCGCGGTGCTGGGCGCCGGTTTTCTGATCGGACTGTTCAGCGGGAGATGGACGCTTCGGTTTGCGGCATCCAGGTTTGCGCTGATTTATTTCAACACGGTGATTGCACTGCTGGCATTGTCATCGATCAGCCTGACATTTCGTTTATCACTGGGACACGGGCCAACGTGGACCGGCGTGATCAACGATCTCTCCGGGATTGTGTATGGAGCGCTCTTTGGCATCGTGGTGCGACGCGCTGACCGGCGGGAACTGCTGCTGAATCGCGCGGTGCTCTCGGCCCTTGCGATATCGATTGCGGTTACGTTCGCAAGCGCCGGGCTGGGCAAGGCGTTTGCGATGGCGCCGATGCACGAGTTCTTCGCACAGTCCGGCTACCCGGATGCGTTCCTGCGCTTCATCATCATTGTCGAGGTGTTCGGCGCGCTGGCCATGCTCATTCCCAGTGCGGTGCCCGCGGCGCTGGCGGGGTTGGGCATCGATATGTTTGGCGCGGTCCTGACGCACATTCACAATGGAGATCCGTTGAATGACAGCACCGGAGCGATAGCGATGCTGCTGCGACTTGGCGTCTTTGCCGTGCTCTGGGAGCGTAGTCGGACGGCGAAGACAACCTCGCTGCGCTGGCCGCTGCTGCGTCTCGCCGCGGCGGCACTGATCTGTCTGCTGCTTGCCGGCGCTGGCGGTCTCTTGATTCGGCACCGCGCGCTCGCTGCGGTACCGGTGGCTGCGATGCTGCGCCCGTGAAGCGGTCGCGCTAAACGATTCGCGCGATGGCGGGAATGCGACGGATGGCGGCGGTTGTGGCCCAGCTGAAGCCGAGGGCGCCGATGAAGACGATCGCGAACTTCGCATAGCCGGGAAGCGATGCCGGAAGCAGCGCGTATTGCAGCCAGCTCACGAACATGTAGTGGACGAGAAAGATGGCATAGGAGTTGGCGCTGAGGCTCTCGAAGACGGCGGAGCGCGACTTCACGAAGCGAAGAAAAAGAGACAGAAAGGCGAGGCTGATGGCGGCGCAGCAGAGCACGAAGCCCGCATCGTGAGCGAGGGCCCAGGCCCGCGAGTGCGCATGCGTTGTGACGGCAGCGACAGCGATGGCCGAGTTGAGGACAAAGACGACCAGCGCCGCGATCGTCCATGGTAGCCAGCGGCGCGCGAGTTTGCCGTCGGGCGCGAGGAGGCCGCGATGCGTGCCAAGGGCCCCAACACCGATGGCGATGAAGAAGTAGAGGAAGTAATGAAGGATGCGGCTGGTCTGAAAGGTGAAGGGGCCGAATGCTGTCCAGGCGAGGGAACCGAAAGAGTACGCCATCGGAATGTAGAGGGCGGCGGAGGCGACGACCAGCACTGCGAAGAAGACGACAGGGCTGCGAGAGATTCGCGAGGTGATGCGGCGGAGGGCTTCGCCCGTGGCAGGTGCGAGCGTGAACAAAAGGGCTGCGATGCAGTCGAAGGCGAGCAGTACCCAGACGAACCAGGCAGGACCGGAAGGCCACTGGCCGAGTGCGAACCATTGATGCCAGAATCCCGACGCGGTGCCAGTACCGTGCGTGATCTGCAGCCAGGTGGGGTAGTAGGCGACGGGCGGGACGAGGGCCGCGGCGACGATGAATGGCACGCCGAGCCGGAGGAAACGGTCGCGGAGGAACTTTGCGCCGCCCTTGCGAGAGAAGCTTTGCCAGAAGAAGAGCCCGGAGAGGAAGAACATCAATGACATGAAGAAGAGGTCATTGAAGGCGACGAGTACGGTGGCGAAGCTCCAGCGTGCCGGGTCAAGGACGGGAAAAGCCATCCACCAGCGTGGCTGGGCGATGAGGCTGGCCGGTAGCGGCGGTGCGAACGGGTGATAGGCGAGAGCGCTGTGATGCGCGACGACGAGCGCAACGACGAAGCCCCGGAGATATCCGATGGGATAGTTGTAGCCGGTGGGAGTGGCCGTGCCGGGAACAGCTGCGACATTCGCTGCAGTCGTCATGGAAGATCTCCTCCCTTGGGCAAGGCTCGAGTAAGGCTCGCCCATGGTTACGTATTGGGATTGAGGCCGGTTCCGCTAGCAGACTTCAGCGGCGGCGATTGCTGCGATGCCGCCACGGTCTTCTGTGTATCCACCCCTGATCGGTCAGGCCCAGGTCAGTCAGGACGGGGCGCCGATTTTGCTCGTGACTCGCGCTGCAGGTTGGGGGCGCAGCCACTGCACTATCTCCCAGAGGAACTGCGCGACGGCGAGGACGAGTACGAGCAGGAGGCCGCGGTGGATACTGGCATTGAGGGTCGCGACGGTCTGGGGCGACATGGGGCTGCCGCCAAAGTTGGCCTGGCCGACGTAGTCGTGTGCGCGAAGCAGGAAGGCGAGGGTGCCGATGCCGAGCAGGTGGATGGCGCTATCAATGATGTGGTAGTAGCGACGGACGGGACGAAAGAGCAGCGCAAACTTCGCGACGAGTTGGACGCAGTTGAAGGCGATGATGATCCAGTAGAAGGTGTGCCAGATCGCGGGCAGGTCCATGTTGAGCAGGCGCCAGGAGACGTAGGGACCGAACATCAATATGGGGAAGCGAGGGAACGCCAGCAGCCAGGCGAGAAAGACGGCGCTGGCGATGACGTCGGCATATGGATGACGCGGGCCGTTCCGGTCGGCAACGGGGTCCGCTTTGGGTAGCTTGCGCGGGTCCCACTTGGGGTGCGCGAGCTCGTTGCGCGCGTGACCCTTGAAGTATTCGAGAAGAGCGAAGGCCCCGGTCATCCAGGCGAGAAATTGAAAGACGGTGCCGAAGAGGCCGGTGATGATATGGCCGACATCGACGCGCTGCGCGATCGGCGTGTTGGGTGAGCCGAAGATGACGGTGACTGCCGTGACGAGCAGCCAAATGCCGATGACCCATGGCAGCACGCGCTTGACGGTGAACCAGTAGAAGGGAAAGATCTCCGGCCCGATGAGCGAGCGATGAGGCTGGTACCGCGCGGCGACCATGATGGGATGGCCGTGGCGGCGCAGCAGATCGGCCTGCTCGTCTTCGCTGAGCGGATGGCCGAGCTCGGCCGCCTTGTCTTCCATCTGGGCGTGCAGATTCGCGGCGAGCTCGGCGATGAGGTCGTCGTGCCGTTGCGCGGGCAGATAGCGGCTCACGGCGTAAACGTAGCGGTCAAGAAGATCGTTGGCTGCCATGGCTGTCAGGCCTCCTGGGGTGCGGTGATGGGCGATGCGGTGGTGGATAACACCTGGTGGATGGAGCTGTTGATGGAGGCCCATTCGACGAGCAGTTGTTCGAGCGTAGCAGCGCCCGCGGGGGAGAGGCGGTAGAAGCGCTTGTTGCGCTTGTCCTCTTCGCGCCACTCGCTGATGAGCAGGCCCTGGGATTCGAGGCGGCGCAGCAACGGGTAGAGTGTGCTCTCTTCAATGTCGATGCCGTGGTCGGCAAGGGTTTTGCGCAGGGTGTAGCCGTAGTGCTCCTCCCGTAACTGGGCCAGGACGGCCAGGATGAGGCAGCCGCGGCGAAGTTCGAGGCGGAGGTTTTCAAAGACGGACTGGATTGCTTCGGTCATACTGTGCTGTACACACTGTATGACACACAGTGTGTGGCGTCAAGTACATTTCAAGAATTTTTAGTCGCCGGCCTGTGCGCGAACCCTGGAGGCCGGTCAGAAACGAATCGCGCGCGAGGGGCACTATCCATGCAGATTTGCAACAAGTTGGCATGGGAGAGAAGCGATGTCCGAAGAAGGAATTGCCGGGCTCATCACGGTCACCGTTATTGTCGGACTGGTCGCGTGGATTCCCTGTCTGCATGGTTTGAGCCGTTGTGTGAACGCATTGATCCGGGCGAGCGACCGACAAGCTAGCCGCTACGGATGGCGCAGATCACATTCGGCAGGCGAGCCTGGAGTTCGGTCTGGAGTCCGGTCGGGCAGGCCAGTCTGGGAGAAGTGAAACGCCGAAGGTATTTCGCTCGAGTTGATCTCTACGGATAGAGAGCCAGGACGCTTAACGCGAACGTTTCCCCGTCACTTCAATTTCGCTGGTCTGCGAAAACTTCTTGCGTTAGAAGAGCCTAGCTAACGCATTATCTGTGTCGCATAAACCTCAATCGCTCGATTGAGCGTTCTGAGTTCGAGCAACCGTTGGGTGGCATCTGCAACCGGATATCCGCCTTCGAACTTGAACTCACCAAAACGAGTGTCCAGCGTCTCGGTGGTTGCCCACCCATGGGGCTCCGTTTGCTCCGCATCTGCACTTGTTGTTTTGAGCATTTTTGCTCCCGCATTTACGGGAGGGAGTCTATAAGACGATTCTGCCCCCCACAACTATCAGAATTGCGAGTTGGTAGTCGCCGGCGTGTTTTTCGATCTGCCAACGCTTCCCGATCAGGCGGCGCCGAAGCCCCCACGTAAGCGGCACTCTGCATCACTGACTCGGGTCAGGGCTTTGCTACTCAGCAACCTCGAATTGCATCTTACTGAGCGTATCGACACAGAGAAATCTTTGGCTGGGAGGTTGCACGCTTACGTCTCGGTCTTGGGGAATGATGCTTGGATTATCGATGCGCGAGCGCCCGAGGCGCCCTTCGCACTCTTGTTGCCGGCGTGGTCGCCTTGGTGCTAGCCGTGGCGGCGTGCGCTTCGGCGCCTGTCGATCTGCCTGACGCTCCCAGCCAAGGACCAGGAACTACGCACCCAGGGATGCTGCCGAGCACGCCCGCGAGTAAGGATGCCCGGCCGGGGGATGTCGGGCCGCAGTTGCAAGAAACGCCGCCATATCACTGGAGGGGCCTCCTCCTTCAATCGCTCGAATTCAATCTGATCGAGAATGGCTTCCGCCTCGCGACTGACGACTCGATGCGCTTCCAGATCGCGCACAAGCCCTTCTGGCACGACTACGTCGCCTCCGTGAAGCAGTTCAACATGCGCCGGTGGAACGATGGCGACGACTTCCTCGTCAACTATGTTGGTCATCCCCTGCAGGGATCGGTTGGCGCATTCATTGAGATCCAGAATAGCGAGACGCAGGCGCGGCTGCGCTGGAACGAACCCGGCTACTGGCGCTCGCGCGCGCTCGCGTTTCTCTGGACCACCGCCTACTCCACCCATTCGGAGATCTCTCCCTTCGGCGAAGCCGGCATTGGCAACGAGGGCGGATTTACTTACGGCGTCAAGTGCATGGAGCACTGCGATGCGACCAATTTCCACCCGGGCGACAAGTACACCAACAACACCGGTTGGGTGGACTTCATCATCACTCCCACGGTCGGCATGCTCTGGGTCTTCGCCGAGGACTACATCGACAAGGATGTGGTGCCCCTCATCTTCAACGACGACCATCCGGTGGCGGCCAAGATTCTGCGCGGCTCACTCAACCCGTCCCGCACCTTCGCCAATATGCTTCGGGGACGCAAGCCGTGGTACCGCGACTACGAGCATCCTGTGCCCACCGCCGCATACAAAGGCTATGGCGAACACTTCCTTCCGTCGGATGAGGAGATTGAGTGGCGGCAGAGTCTGCCACGCTACCAGATCGCGCCCCATCTGAATGGCCTATCGATCGCGGGCAACACCGCCGATTGTGCGAACTGCCGCAACCTGACGACCGGCGCCGGGGTAGAGTTCTCGGCACGCCTGCTCCCCATGCTGGATTTCGATGGTGATGTGAGCTACCAACCTGACGCAAGTCCATTGCCCGGTGATCGCGCCGGCGGCAACGCGTTGCGTGCCGTCTTCGGGGTGCGGTCCGGGTACGAGACGGAGCATTACGCCATCCGGGTGGCGGTGCGACCCGGATTTGTGCGCTGGGATAGCGCTTATACGACCAGTCCCACGACGATTCTGCTGCCGAACAACCAGCTTGGTCCGGACCGATATGTGGAAACGGGGCAGGTGATCGAGAACCCGCCACCGAAGGTGGGCCCCATCCTGAACTTTGACTGGAATGTACACCTGACAGGGGACTACAAGCTGTCACCGCGGGTGGCGCTACGGACCGGCATCGGTGAAGACCTGGTACGCTACCGCACCAACGTCCTGGCCGCAGACGGGGTAGGGGAGCCGCCGTATCTCAGCTGGCTTTCGCGTGAGAACTACATCAACCGCGGGAACTGGTCGTATCAGTTCGGACCGGTCTTCTCGTTTTAAGCGCAAAGAGAAGCAGCCGCTTCGGGGAAGCGGCTGCGATGACAGGCGTGAGCACGTCTAAATTTGCGAGGCGTGCACGCTTTCCTGGTGATTTGTTTCGGTGACGTTCCGCTTGGCCTGCGCGATTTCGAAGCACTCTTCCAGGATGTCGAGTGCCACATCCGCTTCCCCCTGCTGGACAATGAGCGGAGGCGCCAGACGGATCGAGGTCTCGCCGCAGCCAAGGATCAGCAGCCCGCGCTCAAAGGCCAGGTCCACGATGTGGTCGCGCAGTTGGGGCGCCGCCTCGCGCGTCTTCTGGTCCTTCACGATCTCTACGCCGATCATCAAGCCCCGTCCGCGTACGTCGCCGACGATGGGATGAGTCTTTAGCCAGCCACGCAGCCGCGACGTGATTTTGTCGCCCACCTTTGCTGCGTTGGCAATGCCTTCGCGCTCGAGGACATCCATCGTCGCCAGCGCTGCGGCAATCGCCACCGGGTTTCCGCCGAAGGTGGATGCATGCGATCCGGGCTTCCAGTCCATGATCTCGGCCCGTGTCATGCAGATGCCCAGCGGCATTCCGGAGGCAATTCCCTTGGCTATGCAGACGATATCCGGCTCCACGCCGGTGTGCTGTATGGCCCACCACTTGCCGGTACGGCCCGAACCGGACTGCACCTCATCGGCGACCAGCAGGATGCCGTGACGGTCACAGATACGACGCAGCTCCTGCATGAAGATGGTGGGGGCCACGACGTAGCCACCCTCGCCCTGAATCGGCTCCACAAAGATTGCTGCCACTTCTTCGGGTGGGAGCATGGTCTTGAACAGCCTGTCCTCGATGTACCGCGCGCACTCCAGCGCGAAGGCTTCTTCCTCCTTCGGTCCACCTGAACAGCCGCGGTACGCGTACGGATAACGGACATGCGTGACCCCCGGTACAAGCGGTGCAAACCGCCGCTTCTGCTGCGGCTTCGACGCGGTAAGGGAGAGTGCGCCCATGGTGCGGCCGTGAAAGGCGCCGAGGAAGGCGATTACGTTCTGGCGGCCGGTGTGATAGCGCGCGAGCTTGAGGGCACATTCGACGGCCTCTGCCCCGGAGTTGCCGTAGTAGAAGCGATGAGGCCCCGGCATAGGCGCTACGGCCGAAAGCCGCTCTGCCAGCGTGACCATGCCTTCGTAGTAAAAGTCGGTGCCGGACATGTGAATCAGCTCGCCGGCCTGTTGCTGGATGGCCTTCACGACCTCCGGGTGACAGTGCCCGGTGGATGTGACAGCGATGCCTGCAGCGAAATCCAGGAATTCGTTCCCGTCCGCATCTTCGATGCGTACACCTCGTCCCCGTTTTGCGACCAGCGGATAGCTGCGGGTGTAGGAGGGGGAGATCAAGCGATCGTCCGCTTCGACAATCGCGCGCGCCTTTGGGCCGGGCAATGGTCCGTGGATGCGAGGGGCGAAGGCGGAGCTCCGAGAGGAGGTCCGGGCGGTGTCCTGAGCAAGGCCATGGTTCGACATGGTGTAGGGCTCCTCCTCTATGTGAGAGGTCGTTCAAAAAGGGTGGCGATGGAACGGCCCCGGCTGGGGTGGAGCACCAGGAACCGGGACAAAGCTGGCGAGGGGGCGACTAGTCGCCGGCGAAGAGGCGAGGTCGCGTAGCAGAGGGCAACACCTGCGCTGCCACGCGTGCGAATCGCGGGCTGAGCGCTACGGAATGGAGCCGGGAATGCCGCATCTGCTTTGCTTTCTAGCTGGGAGGATAGCACAGCCACACCATCGTCTGGAACGAGGACCTGCGGGTTCAAAGACTTGCCGGAGAGGTGTCCATCGCGTTCCTCTGTACGCTAGGCGACAGACTGGCGAAGGCACGCTCCATATCCTCAAGCGAATCTGTTCGGACACGGCCGCGATTTCCTGGCTTCTTTTCGTTTGCGCGAGGAGCGGCAGATTCCGCTCCTGTCATCGGCGCGTGTATTTCAGGAGCTAGCGAGTGAACATGTTGTTGGAAGCGGTGCCCGATGCTGAGCGCCGCCGGCTGGCCCCATTTCTGGAGACCGTGACAGTCGACCTGAAAGATGTCATGGTCGAGCCGGGCGAGCCGATTCGATACGTCTATTTCCCTAATGATGCGGTGGCTTCCAGCGTCTTCACCATGCGCGACGGCTCGACCGTCGAGACCGCGATCACCGGCCGGGAGGGGATCGTCGGTGTCCCGGTGTGGCTGCGGCAGAGTGTCGCCGTGACCCGCATCTTCGTCCAGGTCCCCGGCGAGTGTGTGAGGATGCGCAGCGATCATTTTCTCGCCCAAGTGGTCGAACCGAACTCTCCGTTGAGCGAGCTGATCGGCGAATATGTGGGCGCTTATCTCTCCGTCACTGCCATCACCGCCGCGTGCAACCGTATCCACCGCATCGAGGAGCGGCTATGCCGCTGGCTCAAGATGGTGCACAACCGGGTGGAAGGCGACAGCTTTCCCGTGCGGCATGAATTCCTGGCGTACATGCTAGGGGTTCACCGGCCCAGTGTGTCGATCGCGGCGGCGATGCTGCGCAAGGCGGGGCTCATCCGTTATGAATATGGACGTCTGACGGTGCTGGACGCCAAGGGGCTCGAAGCCGGCGCATGCGAATGCTATACGGCGATGGAGTTGCAGTTCGAGCGCCGCTTCGCACGTCACTTGCGGAAGTAGCTCGACCCGCGTTGCCGAGCCGCGAATGCATCTGGAAGTGCCGGCCGGCGCGGGGAAAACGGAGAGTACAATCTCAGCCAGTTTCTGAGCGGAACACTTCGCCGGGCGTTACGGCAGAGGAGAAGTTCCGCCACAACATCTCGAACTGAGGCAGTGCGAGCATGTTTGCCACGAAAGAAGCCAAGTCAAAGGCGAGAGCTCCGGGGAGCCGGAGCACCCTGACGCCCGGCAATGCGCAGAAGCCGGCTCGAGGCCCAGTAGAAGACGCCTCCGAAGAAAAGGAACAGGCGGCCCAAACCGCCAAGGCTGGAACTGGCATCTCGTGGAGTTTCAGCAGCATTCCTGTTTTTCCGAGTGATTGGACAGACCCACCGTATGGATCGTCGTCGCGCGGAACGGCGCGAGCACCCAGGAGTCTGCAGCCAAAGCTGGTGATCGGGTCGGTCCGCGATCCGCTGGAGCTCGAGGCAGACGTGGCGGCCGACCGGGTGATGCGGATGAACGATCACGCGGCGACGCTAACGCACGGTTCGGACGCGAAGGTGCAGCGCAAGTGTGACACGTGCCAGTGTGCTGCGTGCCAACAGGAGAGGGAGAAGGACGAGCCGAGGACGCTCGCCCGCGCGAAGTCTGCTCATGGGTCGGCCCTCGACTCCGCGGCAGCGCCGGACATTGTGGAGGATGTCCTGCACTCGCCGGGACAGGCGCTGGATGCTCCGGCGCAGGCGTTCTTTGAGGGCCGCTTCCGTCGCGGCTTCGGCGATGTCCGGATTCACACTGATCGGCGAGCTGCCGAGTCGGCTCGTTCGGTGGGTGCGCTTGCCTACACCGTGGGCCGCGACATCGTCTTTGGCAGCGATCAATATAACCCTGATACTGCGGCGGGCCGCCGGCTGCTGGCCCATGAGTTGGCTCACGTCGAGCAGCAGCGCGGCGGGCGGCCCTCTTCCCGCGAACAGATCTTTCGCCAGGTCAAACCGGATGATCCGGACGAAGAGGAGAAAAAGAAACGGGCCGCGGAGCAGAGCTGACCAGCAGCCGGATGCCGGCAGTGCAGAAGGAAGCGCTGCGCCTGCGGACGCCGGTACGGATGCGAGTCCGGCGCCCGTAACGACGCCCAACGCCCACCTCCCGACCGAACAGCCGAAGCAAGGTGAGGGCGCCGCGGGGCCTGCGGCGAAGGGGGAAGCGGGAAAGACCGAAGAGACTCCGGGTGCGCCGGCGACTGCGCCCACGGTGACACCTGGCGGCCATGCAGCCGCCGAAGAGGGGATGGCGCAGTGTCCGGATGCGCCCCCGGTCAACATCGTCGTTGTCGGATGCGCGGCACCCGCTTCAGCACCGCCGGCGGTGGAGAAGGTTGAGCTGCCAACGCCCGATCCAGCGCGTTTTGGCGGCGACGCAGACCGTGCGAAGTTCGCGAAGGAGTTGGCGCAATGCCATGCCGCCCGCGTGGTGAAGGACACCATCGAGAAGCGCTTTCGCGATGCGGTGACGGCGGCCACGGCAAAGGCAACTGAGGAGGCGAAGCGCGACACAGAGGAGGCTGTGAAGACCGCCACGAAAGACATCGATCCGAAGGAGAAAGCCGCAATTGCGAAGGCCAAAGCGCGAGCAAATGTGGAGGCCAAGAAAGCTGCGGCGAAGAAAATCAAGGACGCGCAAGACGCCGTGAAGCGGCAGGAGGTCGCCGCTGTGACCGCTGAGTTAGCCACCGCGTTTGAAAACGCGTTGGCTGACGATTTCCGGAAGACGATTGATTCTTTGATGAAGAACTCCGGACCGGGATGGCTGAAGGCACAGCAAGCTGCGCGAAACACCAAGCGCGCTCAGGTTGCGAAGGAAAAGAACGCGAAGCCGAAGGCCGTCAAAGGTCAGGAGCCCCTACCCGCCAAGTCAGCGGACGAGATCGCCGGCGAGATTGAAGCAGAGATGCAAGAGTTTCGCTGCGGGCAGAAGCAATGGGTGCTGAACGAGATCGAGAAGGTGGCACGCGCCTGGGCTGTCGGCCGGCGTGAACAGGTAGATTTCGACACTCGTGAGAAGAATGCTTATCTCAAAGACTTCAAGCCGACATACAAGCCAGCCGACAAAGATCTGGTGCCGCTTACGAATCCGAATAGCAAGGACGTATTCTTCGGCGTCGCGCCGGAGATGAATGATTTCTTCACCACGTTGCGGGCCGACGCAGCCACGCCGCCCTTCCGAGCCGAGAACCGTAAAGATCACGGCGGCGGCGGATGGGCAGGCATGGGATTTTCAGCGGATCTCTATCTAACCAGCGCTCCCCGCGACCAGCGAGGATTCTGGCGGCATGAGGATGCCGTAAAGTTTCTGCTCCGACTGGACGCAAACGCAAAAGCGGTGGGAGCACGGTGGCGTGTTCTCTACAACGATTTTCGTGTGGCGAACGAAGTAAACAAAACAACGGGAGCGCGCAACGTAGGGTTTGTCGGAGAGGTGGACAAAGGGGGCTCGTTGAACTGGCACGGCCCCGAAGGGCTCAAGTTACATTTCCATCTCGATCTGGAGATCCCGAAGAAGGTTCCTCCACCGGCTTCAACGTCGCCGACGCCTGTGGCACCGACCACTCCATGACGCTGCCTGCCTATGGATGCGGCGCCGTGTTGTGACCAACTCAGTAATCGGTGCGATGGCGATTGGCGCGCTCGCCATCGGCGCACTGGGCATCAACCGTCTCGGAATGGGGACTGCCCGAATTGAGGAGCTGAGTATCGGGAAACTTACTGTAGACGAGCTTGTCGTGAAGAAGCGCAGTGATGAACCGCAGTAGGCGGGCGGCGTGATCCGCACATCTTAAGCGGGCAGGATTGAATTATCGATCATGCCAGTGGAAGAGCTTATGCGTGATCTTCCACTCGCCATTCCACTTGAGCAAGGTGAATACGTCGGAAGCTCGTGCCTCGACACCGGCTAACTTACCTGACCAGTGTTGAACCTCCAAATGGACAACCGCGATGCTCTCGATGATCTCGATTCGTGCGAAGCGAGGACTGATATTTGGCGCCGGGCCATTCTCAGTGACCCACTGGAAGACGTGTTCCACCGACCCACTATATTCAACTCCTTGGCAGTAGCCGGAGATGGTGGCGGAAGGATGAAAAGCAGGGCGCATGAGATCTCCGTCACCCGCCCGAGCGCCCGCGATATAGCGATGCATCGTGCGGGTGATCGCGTCATGCTCGGCGAGATAGGCGTTGGTGACCGGCTGGAGCACCGGGAGAGTCTCGGCCTTATCGATCGCGATTTCGTGGGGTGACTTCGTGTGTAGGCGGCTCCACGCTTCGATCTCGTGGCGATACGCGAAGACGGTGTCCTGTTTTTCGTGCTCGCGGCGGTGGACAGGAAGTCCTTCGCTCGCCTCCCAGCGCCGCACCGTGCGTTCGCTGCGGTCCAGGTAAGCAGCGATCTGCTTCCAGCACTCCAGAGTCTTCTGCGGGGTGTTGCGCGTAGGCATACCAAAACCCCCGCGCAAGACTATACCAGAGGGCACGGCGCTAAGCTGCGGTCTCATGAGTGCCAGTGAAATGCCTTCTGGATAATCTTCCACCCACCCGGCATTTTGAGAAGCGTGAACAGGTCCGACATCCGGACATCGGAGCCAGCCATCTTGCCAGACCAACCGGCGACTTCAAGACGAACGACTGCAATGGTGTCGAGAATGTCCACACTCACGACGCGGGGCTCAATCTTGGGCGCGGGACCATTCTTGTCGATCCAGTCGAACAAAAATTGGGTACCGCTTGCGAGTTGTTCCCCGGCATAGCCGAAGAATGAGGCCTCAGGGTGGAAGGCGGAGCGCATCAGCTCGCTTTTGCCTTGTTTGCATCCGTCAATATACAGCTGCATGATCTTGACGATTCGGTCATATTCGGTGAGATATTCGCTCGTGCTCATACCGGAGACGTTAGGAGCCACTAGTGCGGGGCGGCAATAGCCAAACGTGGCCAAAGCCGGTCGAGAAAATATTCGCCTCTTCGCCGTATCTGAGTGATCGGATTCGTGGAAGCGGATAGGTATCTACAAGTCGGCTTGCAGGAAGTAGTTCCTTGCCCGCGACTTGATTCTTCTCAACTCGCCACGCGCAGCACCAGCTGTCTCTCCAGCCGGAAGCGCAGCACACTCTCTGCCGGCACACGCACCTCTTTGCCGCGCGTGAACACTTGCGTCAGCGCGCCGCCGCCGGCGCCGGAAAGTGCACCGATCCCCGCCCCGCGGCCGCCACCAAAGATGCCTCCCATGAGCGCGCCGATTGCCGCGCCGCCGCCCAGGAACTCCGCCGTCCGCCGGTTCTTGCCCACACCCCGGCCGCTGTTCTCATCCACATTCGATGTCACAACGCTATATTGCTTTCCATCCACCGTCACCGAGTACAGGTCCAGCACCAGCTCCGGACTGTGCACTGCTCCGCCCGTCGTTACCTGCCGGATCAGCATCTCCGCGCGCGTTCCTGCCGGAATCGCCACGCCGCCCGCCGCATCTACCACGTTTTCGGTGATGGTGGCGCGATACAGTTGCCCCGTTTGCGTGCTCTTCGAATCGATCGTCTCGTCCGTCCGCACCACAATATCGGTGCCAAACGGAATCACCTTGGCATGCACCGGCGCCGGCGCAGCCTGCCCCGCGTTGTTGAAGACCAGAGATTCGACATCGTGCACCGGAAACTGGTACTGGATGCCCTCCGCGCCGGTGAAGCCGATCGGGTTCGCTCCCGTAAAATGTCCCACGTAACTCTTGCCGTTACGTAAGGTCACCGTGTCGGACGTGGCATTGAATACCAGCGTCTGCACATCGGCTCGCGGAAATGTATATTGAATGCCCTGCTGATCGGTGAAGTGGATCGCCGTGCCCACGAATTGCCCTGTGTAACTCGCGCCCTCGCTGAGGATCACCGTATCCGCACGCGCCGCCAGACAAAGACTTATGCAAACCGCAAACAATGCCGCAATTCTTCTCATATGTTGCGCCTCAATCTGGCTGGCACGCCGCCAGCATCAAAACATCCGGCCGCAACAGGCAACAGCTCGACTCTCAGAACCGCGATGCCGATACTTCGGAGGGAGCGCGTTATGGGGAGATTCAGAAAGTTGCGTGTGCGGACGAACTTGGCGACATCATACAGAGGGCCCATCCGCGAATCCAGATTCAATCCCGCCGATGCATGCAGTCGGGGCTGTCCGTGGTGCGGGGTGTCCCACCCTAGCCGTGCCAGGATGGGGCACCCCGCAGTAGGTTTCGCCTCACGCCCTAATCTCCGCCAGGAAGACTCCTAAAGCGGCTGAACAATCATGCCGCTGGCATTTGAAACCGAGTAGGGTGAGCCGGGCGCTAAGGTGACGGTAGTCGGGGTGACAGTATAGACCCACAATTTTGCACCCTTTGCGTCGCTCCCAGTCACATACATGTGGTTGTTGTTATCCCATAAGATCTGACCGATGCTGTCACCGGACAGTAGCGCCTTGTATTTCGTGAGTGGGCTACCGCCATTGAAGTGGAAAAGTATCACTCCGTTTGCACCGACTGCGAGAAGCTTGCCTGACGGAGCCATCCTCATCGTATTGGGCCACCATGGCAACTTGGCAGTGTTTTCGGTCGTGTTGGTTGTGGTCAGATTTCCCTTTGCATCTGCTGTGAAAGTAGCGATGACCATCGGTCCATAGCCGACGTTGCCGCCGTCTTCGCCAGGTGTGTCTTCGAGCGCATAGAGCGTTATCGCCGCGTGATTGGTCGGATCCGTGGCGATGTCAGAGGGGCAGTAGTATCCCGGGGTGGGGTTGTTTGGATCGGAATCATCAATCGGCGGAGCGGGTAAGGCGACGCCTGCGCTCGAAGAAGCCAGTTCCCCGTTGCTTAAACGTTGGAACGCGACGACGTCCGGGAAGGGACTATTTCCGAAGGCAGCGAAGCAGCTCGGCGCGTAGGCAAATTTATTGTTACCAAGGATATGAAGGTCAGCACTGCCCCCGAGAATCCCATTTGCATAGGCTAAGAAGGTCAGCTTTCCATTGGTATCGTTGATTTTGAACGACTGGAATACCGAGGGGCAGGGGAATTCCGTACCGATGGCCATGTTGTACAAATCCAGGCCGGAATGGTCGATTCTCAATCCCTGTCCGAATTCAACGAATGGGCCGCAGGTGCCCGAGGGAGAGTTGAGGAAGTTTAGGGTTGCCGTCTTCTTCAGCGCGCCATTGGCAGCCATCGAGAACGAATCGATGATCGGGACGTTCGGCTCAAAGCCAAAAAGATAATGGCCGTTCGCTCCCTGCAACGAAAGGCTGTAGTTGAACGGGGAACCTGGTACCGCAGTCAGCTTTCCATTTGCAGCCGCGGAGTAAGCGGCGATATGACTCCCGGTCCCTATGTAGACATGTGCAACGGATGCGGTGGTCGTCGTTGCGGTCACATTTGCAACGGATTCGGCTTCCGGGGCCTGAGCCAATGCCCCTCCCGTAGATAGAACCGCAGCCAGAGAAATAGCGAGTCGAGTCCAACGCGTCATGTGCGAGACACCTTTCAGATGCTGGTTTCAAGGCGAGAGAGGAGCTCTTGAAGGGGGGAATTGAATACTGAACCCTGCATGACACAACCTGCAAGTAGAAAAGGCCCTTTTCTATCTGGAGGTCTATCTTCCCTTTAACTGGAGAGGCCTCGCTGCAGCAACACGATGGAGTTGTGGATTGCTCCATAGAATGCCTTTACGGTTTCGGGGTCGTCCGCCTCTTCAGCATCCCAATTCAACACCATGGAGAAGTAGACCCAGCGATTTGGAAAATAAACGGCGCCGGCAATGGAACGAGCATGCGCGCCTTTGACGTCCGCGTATCCAGCCTTCCCAAAGACGCTCAACCCGAGTGGAAACGGAACCAGATGATTGATGTCGCCGAGCGAAAGAATTCTTCTGAACTGAAACAGCGTTTCTCGATGGGAAAAGAAGCGTCCCTGCAATGCACGCGAAAAGAAGGAAACGAGGTCGTCCGGGGATGATGCGAGCGTTTCAACATTGTTCAGGAACGGGTGCGCGAGCGGTCCTGGCGGGATACGGATCAACTCGTCCCAAGTAATCGTCTTATAGTTGGGAGCTCCGACCAGGTATGCTGCAAAGATCCGCGTACTGTCCGCGATCATCGTTTCCTTCAACCCGATGGAGGCGATGAACTTGCGCACCGCATCGACGCCCGCACTCTTCAACACCATGTCGGTCGCGGTATTGTCGCTATGAACGACCATCGCCTCCATGGCCGTCCGCTCGCTGACAAGTCCGGATAAATCAGGCGGATTGAAGATCACGCTTCCCGGGGACCAGACGCGCTTGTCGAGCGCCAGTTCATGCTCGGCGATGCGCTGCTCAACCGTCGGCGAGTCCAGCTGGCGCAATCGTTCGCACAATATGAACGCCTTCATCGTGCTCGCCGCAAACATTCGCTGGCCGGCATTCAGCTGCACCAGAACTTCGGGGCCGCTCCTTGGTCGCCGGAGCCCAGATCTTGACGGCCTTTCGATCCGGCAGATCGGAGAACAAGTCAAGAATTTGCGCTTCCAGCTTGGAGCAGTCCGGGCGCGTGCCGTGATTGGATTCTCTGTCTGCCCGAAGCCGGCGTGGGAACCGTACAGGACCGCTGCAGTTGTAGAAATCGCGCGAGTTAGAAAAGTTCTTCGATGTTGCTGCATGGGCGGGAACTATAGTCCCCTGAAAGTGAAAAGAGCAATCGTAGCGGCAGTCAAGTCGCGGTTATCTGAGCTGCAGCTGATGAGGCTGGGGCGTCCAGTGCTGGTGGTCGGGCGCCTTTGATGAGGAGCCACACCATGAATACAATCTCTCCGAAGAAGGCGGGCTGGCAGTAAGTGTTCACCTTGTCCTGATATTGCGGCAACAGTACGCTCGTCAGGCCAGGATGACCCAGGCGAAGCCGGCGATGGCGAGCCAAACGCCGAGAAACCGTGGCAGGAATCGTGACTTATAGACGAGGAGCGCGAGCGGAAAGAGCCAAAGGCCCCAGAACATTTCGGCTACAACGAATCCGCGACCATGCAGATGCACAAACAGCATAGCGAGAGCATCGCGCTGCGGCTTGTCGAATATAGCGAGGAAGTCACCGCCGCGCACGAGAACAAGGGCAGCGAATGAGTTCAGCTCATTGAGGAACGCTATTGGGATCGAAACCACAATCAACGTCACCATCAGCGAGGCGTGCCGCCGGTCGACTCCCTTGAGCAGATCGTACAAAGCCAGGGCCACGAAGATGAAGGCGGCCTGGCCGATGAGTTCGCCGGCGATGCCGAGGCGGAAGAGCGTTTCGGAGGACGCGATGTTGTTGGCCGTCGCCGCGGCGTTTCCATCGACGATGAGCTTGCCGGAGACATAGCCTAAGGAGAAAAATCCGACGATAGACGCGAGGACATACAGCAGACCTGCGACTCTGCCTGGGTTCCTGGTGGTATTCATCCTCCCTCCCTTGTTGTGAGGGCCTTTACCACTTATTCCATGGGGAGCAGACGGATGTCGAACGATTTTCGCACCGCGCGGCGTTATCCCAAGAGTGCTTTACCGACGTTCGCCCACCAAGCGGGCGCACCGCGCCAGAGATAAACCATAAGCGCCTGCAAGACCACGAGCGATGGCAGAGCCGCGCGGTAGACGATGTGAATGCGGCGGTTCACAAGAAGATCGCGCGCGACCCCGAGAAGAATGACTGCGTCCAGGGCGAGGAAGAAGAGGCTGTGGTTGAAGAGATAGTCGAAGCGGCCGAAGGGCGCATCGAGCAGCGCACATGTGCCGACGAACAAGAGGCGGCGGTGCAATTCAGGCTTCCTGCGCCAGTAGATGGCGAGGCCGACAAGGACTGAGAAGATCACCATGTCGCCGAACGGAACACTGAGGAAGGTGTTCGCGTCAGCAATGTGCAAGACGTGCTTGTCGAAACGGCCCATGATGATGGCGACCGTGAAACCCAGCGGCACCATGACCGCGGCGAGCCCGACGCCGAACCACCCGAGGAGACGATGCACCTTTACCTTTCGTACGCGAACGAGCGCCGACTGCAGGATGTAAAACACGATCCACAAGGTGAAGGCGGTGGCGTGAATCCACAAGAGGAAGGGCCGCGGAACTGCAGGATGGAAGAGGTTCTGATTGACAGTCTGACTGAAGCCCGCGACGACGATGGCTGCGAAGAGCAGCGACATGGCGAAGTAGAAGTACTTGTCTAGCAACCGGTAGCGGCCAGCTGCGGGCACGCGAGGGACGACGAGCGCACCTTGAAGAGATGAAGCCATGAATTCCAGCCTCCATGACGCTTTCTGAGTCGAAGCGAGGGATGTTTTTGCGGGGCCGGTTGGGGTGCGACGACTGTAGCACGTGCGGGTGCTGGTTTCTATGGCTTAGTGAGCGCGGGCAGCGGTCGAGTATTTCAGTATCGGGAACCTTACTGGGATGAGTTAGTGGTGAGGAAGCGGCGTGATGGGTGAAATTGGAAAGCCCCTTGGCTACGCCAGAATGGTGCACCCATCATCACCAAGCTATAGTGCATTCCGTCGTTTCGACCGGCACATCCCAGTAACCCATCTGCTCCAGCAACAACTGCACGCTGATCCTTGTAAACGCCTTGTGATTCCCAGGACCGACTCTAACCTTTGCTATTGGCAACAGTCCAGCGCGGCGCTTCACCCATGACGGTGTCTTAAGAGGCAGATATCTTGCCAGCATCTGCGGCTTTTGGTTGAACCGCACCTCGGAAAATTCACTGGCTTTCAACTCGTGGACTATGCGGAATTCATTTTCCGAATGCCATTTGTGATCCTTAAAGAGAGGAGCGAGTTTATAAACCCATTCATCCCAAGCATTGAAGAAGACTCGTGCCCACTCCGCTGGGTTTTCGATTCGCTTGTCGGTCAAGCCCTCACGATAGAACTCTAAAGTCGCCACCGCGATTTTTCTCGCGGCTTCTATCTGCTTATCACGATCGTAAACGACGCGATAAAGCTGACTGTTTGGTTCCCGGTACAGGCCGCGCGCGTAGAAGCCGATAGCGTATCCATTTGGTTTTGTATACCGATCCCACTGCGTCAATTCGTCGTCATCGCGACTGAAACAGCTCACGAAGAACTTGCTCGTGCCGTGGGTCGGGGAATCAGGTTCTTCCTTCACAAATTCCAGTACGCCATTAAGAAACTCCACAGCCTGAGCGTCATCGTGGCGCTCCTCGATCAGTTTCAGAACCACCTGCTTGTAGATATCGGTGGCATACTTTGTCTCCGTAGTGTCATTCAGGCACGACACTTGCGTCGCATAGAGGGTGCTGGTCTGGATTATCCCCAAGAGACCCGGTCCATTTGTGTAATGCCAGACGATGTCCTCGCCATTGAAATCGAAGACCCCCATCTCATTGGCGATTCCGTTGACGAAGTTTCGGTATTTCTCGTTTTCTTGGAGAGTAACTTGCATGCCGAAATTTTATTCTGTTGGCCGTCAATTGGATTAGTGACGCCAACGCAGTGGAATATCTACTTCCGCTTCCAGCGCACTCCATCCTTCTGTCTTCGAGCAGGATGCCCTTCGCGGCTAAGTCGTTGCGGATGGCGTCTGCTCGCGCGAAGTTGCGCGTCTTCTTTGCCTCGGAGCGTTGCGCGATCAGGCTTTCGATATCGGCGTCGCTGAGTTCGAGCGAGGCCTGCAGGGTGGCGGATTCTTTGGTGAGCTTGCCTTCCTGCTCCGGCCCAGGCGAGGGCGCCGCGCGCGATCTCCGCATCGTGATCTTCGATGACGTTGAAGACCTGATCGAAGAGAGTGAGCGCATGAAGGATGGACTCGACGTTGCCCTGCTGCAGCTTGCCGTGATCGGCGGCGGTGTTGGCGTGGCGGACGAGATCGAAGATGGCGGCGCGGGCTTCTGCGGTGTTCAGGTCGTTGGCCAGCGCCGCGGTAAACGCGCGCGCAGCTTCGTGCGACTGAGCGAGCAGTTCGGCGTTTTCGCCCGCCGGCCACGGACCGTGCTGGACGCGCTGGCGGAAGGTGCGCAGCCGCTCGACGGCGGAATGGGATTCGGCAAGGCCATCGAAGGTGAAGTTGAGTTGATGGCGGTAGGGAACGGAGAGCAGCAGGAAGCGGATGGCCGAAGCCTTGTAGCCGCGCAGCAGGAGGTCGCGCAGGGTAAAGAAGTTCCCGTCGGACTTCGACATCTTGCGGCCTTCGACGAGCAGGAAGCGGACGTGCATCCAGTGGCGCGCGAAGGTCTTGCCGGTCGCGAGTTCCGACTGCGCGATCTCATTCTCGTGATGCGGGAACATCAGGTCTTCGCCGCCGGCGTGGAGGTCGAGTGTCTCGCCGAGATATTTCATGGCCATGGCGGAGCACTCGATGTGCCATCCGGGGCGGCCGTGGCCGAGCGCCGTGTCCCATGCATGCTCGCCCGGCTTCGCCGCCTTCCACATGGCGAAGTCCGACGCGGAGTCCTTCTCGTACTCATCGACATCGACGCGCGCGCCGGCGGTGTTGCCGGTGAGGTCTTTCTTGGAGAGCTTGCCGTACTCGGGATCGCCGCTGATGCGGAAGTACCAGGAGCCATCCTCGGTGCGATAGGCGAGGCCACGCTGCTCGAGCTTCTGGATGAGAGCGACCATCTCGGGAATGTTCTCGGTGGCGTGCGGCATGATGACCGGATCGAGACAGCCGAGCGCGCGCAGGTCTTCGAGGAAGGCGCGCTCGTAGCGCGGCGTGTAGTCGGCGATGGAGACGCCCTGCGCGGCGGCATTGCGGATGATCTTGTCGTCGACGTCGGTGATGTTCATGACGTGCTTGACGGGGACGCCCTGTTGCTCGAGGAAGCGGCGCAGCAGATCGACATGCACGAAGGTGCGGAAGTTGCCGATGTGGCCGTAGTCGTAGACGGTGGGGCCGCAGGCGTAGAGCGTGAGAGCTTTGCCGTCGGCCGGGGCGAGAGGTTCGATCTGTGTGCTGAGTGTGTTGAAGAGCTGAAGTGTCATGCGTTGGGGTAGGACTGGTGATCCGGGCGTCTCCAGCGATTTTACGGGAGTGCGGCCTCGGCTCCGAGCGGGAGGGTGGCGCGCGCGGAGAGGGAGGGCGGTGCGAAGTCGCCGGCGACCAGTTTTGGCCACGCTGCGGCGGCGATCATGGCGGCGTTATCGGTGGACAGCGCGAGGGCGGGAAAGGCGATGGGCAGGCCGCGTTCCGCTGCTGTTGCCGTGAAGCGGGTGCGGAGTTCGCGGTTGGCAGCGACGCCGCCGGAGATCAGCAGGCCGTGAGCGCCGTAGTGCTCGGCTGCGGCGAAGGCCTTGCGCTTGAGGTCATCGACAACGGCGCGCTGGAAGGAGGCGAGCAGGTCGAGGGTCTGCTGGTCGCAGAGCGGAGAGGGCGTCGGCAGGCTTCATCTCTGCGGTGAGCTGCTGGCGGCGCGCGTCAAGTTGGGCGCGGCGCGCGGCTATGGAGCCGGCCATGTCGTGGGTCTCGACGTAGCGCAGGACGGCGGTCTTGATGCCGCTGAAGCTGAAGAGGAACGGAGCGCCGGAGGGCCGTTGGCCGCCCCGATGGACTTTGGGTTTGATTTGCGCGAAGGAGAAGGGTACCGCCCCGGGGTTGCCGTGGGTGGCGAGGTGGTCGATCCAGGGGCCGCCGGGGTAGCCGAGGCCGAGGAGCTTGGCCACCTTGTCGAAGGCCTCGCCGGCGGCGTCGTCGACGGTGTGGCCGACGTTGCGGTAGTGCCACCCGGTGTCGCGGTGCTCGGCTAGATAGAGGTGGGTGTGGCCGCCGGAGACGACCAGGGCGAGGAGCGGGCCGGTTGTGGGGAGAGCGGCGGAATGCTCCAGCAGCACGGCGTGGATGTGGCCTTCGAGGTGGTTGACGGCGATGAGCGGCTTGCCGAGGGCCCAGGCCAGGGCCTTGGCGTAGCCGATGCCGACGAGCAGGGCGCCGGCGAGGCCGGGGCCTTCGGTGACGGCGATGGCGTCAACGTCAGGCATGGTGATGCCGGCTTCGCGGAGGGCGGCATCGACGACGGGGACGATGGCGCGGAGGTGCTCGCGGGAGGCGAGCTCGGGGACGACGCCGCCGTAAGGGGAGTGGATGGCGATCTGGGAGGCGACGACGTTGGAGAGCTGGCGGCGGCCGCGCTCGACGACGGCGGCGGCGGTCTCGTCGCAGGAGCTCTCGATGCCAAGTATGAGGCCTGATCCGGTGTGCGTAACGTCGTTCACCATCATCCATACTAGAGGAGTGAGCGTCGCGTTCAGCAGCGGGCTGGAAGCGGCCGCGGCGGTGGTGCATACGCTGGCGGGCGCGGGGCATCGTGCGTACCTGGTGGGCGGGTGTGTGCGCGACATGCTGATGGGCCACGCGCCGGAGGACTACGACGTGGCGACGGATGCGCGTCCGGATGCGGTGATGGCGTTGTTCCGTCGCTCGTTCGGCGTGGGGGCGCACTTCGGCGTGGTGCTGGTGCCGATGCTGGTGGACGGGCAGGAGATCGTCACCGAGGTGGCGACGTTCCGGTCGGACGGCGCGTACAGCGACGGGCGGCGGCCGGACGAGGTGCAGTACGCGGACGATCCGAAGCAGGATGTGCTGCGGCGCGACTTCACCATCAACGGCATGCTGCTGGATGTGGACGAGTACCTGGCGAGCGGCGATGCGGCTTCCGCGGTGCTGGATTATGTGGGCGGGCGCGAGGACCTGCGGGCGGGCGTGGTGCGGGCGATCGGGAAACCGATGCGGCGCTTCACCGAGGACAAGCTGCGCATGCTGCGCGCGGTGCGCTTTGCGGCGCGGTTCGAGTTCACGATCGAGCGGGAGACCTTTGCGGCGATCCGCGTGCTGGCGCGCGAGATCGGGCAGGTAAGCCGAGAGCGGATGCGGGATGAGCTGACGCGCATGCTGACGGAGGGACACGCCGCGGCTGCATTTGAAATGCTCGATGCGACTGGACTGCTGGAGCAGGTACTGCCGGAGGTGGCGGCGATGCAGCGGGGTGGCGCAGCCGCCGGAGTGGCACCCGGAGGGAGATGTGTGGGTGCACACGCTGCTGCTGCTGGGGCAGCTGCCGGCGGGGAGCGCGGCCACGCTGGCGTGGGGCGCGCTGCTGCACGATGTGGGCAAGCCGCCGACGTACTCGGTGAGCGATCGCATCCGCTTCAACGGCCATGCCGAGATTGGGACGCGGATGGCGGCGGCGATCTGCCGGCGGCTGCGCTTCTCGAACGAGGATACGGAGCAGATCCTGTCGCTGGTGGCGAACCACATGCGCTTCGGCGATATCGGGAAGATGAAGGAGTCGACGCTGAAGCGGTTCTTCCGGCTGCCGCAGCTTCGACGAGCACCTGGAACTGCACCGGCTGGATGTGACGTCCAGCCACAATCGGCTGGAGCTTTACGAATTCGCGAAGGCGCGTTTTGCATCGGCGCCGGCGGAGGAGGTGAAGCCTCGTCTGCTGGTGACGGGTGCGGACCTGATCGCGGCGGGCTACCGGCCGGGGCCGGGGTTCAAGGCGATGCTCGATGCGGCGGAGGATGCGCAGCTCGAGGGGATGATCCGGACGACCGAGGAAGGGCTGGCGCTGGTGCGGGAGATGTTTCCGCTGCCTCCTCAGGCTGAGTAACGTTATGGGGCCCACCCCCTCCCCCCTCCCGTCACCGGAGGGTGGTTTGTAACTTCTTCCGGCTCAGTTAGATAGGCGGCCTCCCGAGGGCCAAAGTCGTCTTTCTAAAGAGGTTATCGCTTAAGTCCTCTTGCATAAGGACTTAGGATCTGCCATCCAGGCAGTCGCGCCTGCGGCGCGAGTTGGTTCGCTCCGTTGGCTTACGCCTGGATTTGTGGCGAGCTGCCATCCACGTCTCTGCGAGATGTGGGGGCAAGCCGGCGAGTCAGCCAACGGAAAACGCCACCGCATGGGTGGCGTTTTGGTTTGTTCGCTCTATTTCTATTGTAGCGAGTTGGGTGGGGTGAACCGGCAGGTTTCTTCGCTTGCGTGGTTCCTGATTCCCGGTTTGGAAACCACCCCACTGGGCCGGTCCCTAGGCTGCCTCGTCGAGGTCGACCTTGATGGGTGGTTCAAGCGTTATGTCAGAAACCTCCGTGCGCCATAGCCGGATGGTTTCCAGCAACTCTTGCTGAATGAACTTGGTGATAGTGGTCTGCTCCGCTCCTGTCTTTGCATTCATCGGACGGATGACGACCGCCGCTTTGGCTCCAGGGCGAATTCGCAGAAAGACACCGTGCTGATGTCTTGGACCGGGAGCAGGACCATGAGCGGTAGAAGTACAAGCCATTCGCAACTCGCCATCCGGCTTCATATGAGGCAGCGCGTAGACTGCACAGTTTCCATCCTTCAATAACTCGCGAATCAGGCTCTTTACCAGCTCTGACTGATTCGAGCTGAACTCAATACCGTGTACGTTTGCCATGGAAGTGACCCCCTTGCCTACTTGTTCCAGCCTAGGAAAGAACTGCTAGGGAAGGCATGAAGTACAGGGAACGATCGACCCCGCTTAAGAGAACCCAGCTTTGGAATGACATCAAGCCGGCGCGTCAGCCAAAAAAGAAAAACGCCACCGATTTCCGGTTCATTTCCTTAGGTAGCCGCGCCGGGCCGTCGCGAGGAGCAGCTTTTCTTAAAGGAAAAGCTGCGTCCGCAGCAGTGCTCGAGCTGGCGATGAGGAAATGGAACCGCTTGGGTGGCGATTTGTTTGCTGCTCTATTTCTATTGTTGCGAGTTGGGTGAGTTGATTTGGCAGGTTCTTTGCTTGCGCGGTTTCTGATTCCCGGTTTGGAAAACAGCCACCCTGGCTTCGCCAAGGTGGGACCCCAGGACCCTGGCTCTCACACGATAGACCTCGCAAAATCACCCATCTCGACTAGGTCTTTTACCAGTTATCGGAGTTGCCGGGCGTCCTTATACTCCTCGCGTGTGCCTGCGAGGACCTGGGACGTCGGAGTCCGAAGCTATTTGGTGAAGAGATTTTGTCGAGGAGAAATGAATGACATCCAGTCCGCCAAAGCTAAAAATGACGACGCCCATTCCGCCGCAGATAACGACGCCGGACTCGGTCGAGACGCGGCTCGGCACGCTCAAGTTCTTCGACGGGTTCCCCGATGACCGACGATCGAGAAGGTCTATGGACAATCTCGACTTCTCGCGCGGGGTGCAGGCGTTTATGAGTGGCATGCCGGGGACGTCGCTCGTCGGTATGCGCACAGGCTTTCAAAAGCTGGGCGTAATCAACGGCAGCGTTTTGATTTTCGAGAATCTTCTGGACTCCAAATCGCTTTTTCTCACGGGGAATACCGACTCCGTCTATTTCAGCACCTGGCTAAACCTAAAGGATGGCCCGTTAGTGCTGGAAGCGCCTCCCAAGGTGCTCGCGTTCCTCGACGACTTTTGGTTCCAGTACGTGACTGACATCGGCAACGCAGGTCCTGACAAAGGCCAAGGCGGCAAGTATCTCGTGCTTCCGCCGGGCTACAAAGGCGAAGTGCCGGAAGGTTACTTTATTGCCCGCTCGCGCACTTACAACCTCTGGCTCATGGGCCGTGGATTCAAGGTAGACGGCGATCTCAAGCCCGGCGTGGAGAGCATTAAGAAGAACCTCCGCATCTATCCGCTGGCGCAGGCGAAGAACCCGCCCGAAACGAAGTTCATCAATGGGTCCGGGTGTGGAACTCAACACGGTTCACGCGAACGACTTTAGCTACTTTGAAGAGCTGAACGAGGTCGTGCAAGAGGAGCCCAGCGAGGCGCTGGATCCTGAAAGGCTAGGGCTGTTCGCCTCCATTGGCATCGAGAAGGGCAAGCCGTTTGCGCCCGATGCGCGGATGAAGAGAATTCTGACCGAAGCGGCGGCGGTTGGAAACGCAACTTCTCGGGCGATCCTTTTCCGCAGCCGGACGAAGGATGCCTACTACTATCCGAATAGCGCCTGGATCACAGCCGTTCGCCGGCGGAGTACGAGTTTTTGCTCCAGCCGGGCGTGCGCAATCTCGATGCACGGACCAGTGTTTCACTACTATGCCACCGGCATCACTCCCGCCATGGCCTTAAGATGGTGGGCATCGGCTCGCAATATGCCGCCGCGTTCACCGACTCCGAAGGCAAGGCACTTGATGGCAGCAAGACCTACAAGATTCATCTGCCCCCGAACATTCCGGCGAAGGACTTCTGGTCGTTCGTTGTCTATGACAATCAAACTCGCTCGATGCTGCAAACCGATCAACAGTTCCCCAGCATCGGGAGCCAGAAGGAAGGCGTCGTCGTGAATCCGGACACTTCGGTCGATGTCTGGTTCGGTCCCACCGCGCCGAAGGGACATGAGGCCAACTGGGTGCAGACAGTTCCAGGCAAAGGATGGAACGTCCTTTTTCGCCTTTATGGCCCATTGCAGTCGTGGTTCGACAAGACGTGGAAGCCCGGTGAGTTCGAACTGGTGAAGTGATTTCGGCTTATGAGTCGAGGTTCCCTAAATTTACTTCAGGTGAAAAGATTTTTCTCGAGGAGAAATGAATGACATCCAATCCGCCGAAGCTGAAGATGACCACACCCATTCCGCCTGAGATCACTACGCCGGATTCGGTCGAGACTCGTGTCGGGACGCTCAAGTTCTTCGACGGTTTCCCTGACGACAAGACTACCCAGTTGGTTTACGACAACCTCGACTTCATGCGCGGCGTACAGGCCTTTCTGCGCGGCATACCGGGCGCCTCAATCCAGGCCTTCCTACCGGCGGCCAAGCAGTTCGGCGGCGTGGACGGGAACGTGATGATCTTCGAGGAGCTGATGGACTCTAAGGCCCTCTGGCTGACGCCGAACAACTCGAGTGTTTACTTCTTCACCTGGCTTGACACCCGTAAGGGGCCGATTGTGATGGAGACCCCGCCTAATGTCCTGGGCGTGATTGACGACCACTGGTTCCGTTGGGTCGGCGACTATGGCAACGCCGGTCCTGACAAGGGCCAGGGCGGCAAGTTCCTGTTCCTTCCTCCCGACTACAAAGATGAGGTACCGAAAGGCTACTTCGTCATGCGCCCGGCAACTTACGGCGTGTGGGCGCCAGGGCGGGGAATGCTGGTGAACGGAGATCCCAAGCCGGCCGTAGAGAGTCTCAAGAAGCTGCTAAAAATCTACCCGCTGGCGCAGGCCGCGAATCCGCCGGTTACGAAGTTCACTAACATGAGCGGCATTCCGCACAGCACGATTCATGCAAATAATTTCCACTTCTACGAGGAGATTCACGAAGTCCTGGAGATGGAACCGAATGAAGCTCTGGACCCTGAGACGCTGGGCCTGTTCGCCTCCATCGGCCTTGAGAAGGGCAAACCTTTCGCACCGGACGCGCGCATGAAGAAGATCCTCACCGAGGCCGCAGCGGTCGGCAACGCGACGGCGCGCGCCCTTTCATTCCGGAGTCGCGACGAGGCGAGCTACATCTACCCCGGCAGCTCATGGTGGATTCCCTCTAACTCCGGTTACCAGTTTCTGCTCGCACCCGGCGCTTTTGATTTGGATAGCCGCAGTGGCTTTCACTACTGGGCCACCGGCGTCACGCCCGCGATGTTTGCCAAGATGGTCGGCAAAGGCTCGCAGTACGCCGCCACGTTTACGGATAGCTCACAGCCACGAGCTTGATGGCAGCAAGACTTACAAGGTGCATCTGCCGCCCAACATCCCGGCGAAAGACAACTGGTCCTTCACGCTGTACGACAACCAGACTCGCTCGTGTCTGCAGACCGACCAGCGCTTCCCGAGCGTCAATAGTTTCGATGAAGGTGTGGTGACCAACGCAGACGGTTCTATCGATGTCTGGTTTGCTCCGAAGTTGCCACAGGGCGCTCCTGAGGCCAACTGGGCTCAGACCATTCCCGGCAAAGGCTGGAACATGCTTTTCCGCCTCTACGGGCCACTGGAGCCATGGTTCGACAAGACATGGCGTGTAGGTGAGGTTGAGCTTGTGAACTGAGTCCGGCTCCCAAATCTGAATTGATAGCTGATCCGGACAGAGATTCCTGGAAACTGGGCCGGCGGAAGTAAGCGAGGGCTTTCAATCTTCTTGGATTCTGGCGCTTTCACCGGGTTCATCGTCGAGCGCGCGCTTGCCGGCCACTTATGTATTAACGGTGCGTTACAAGGCCGTCGTTCCAATTTGGCACCGACAAAATTACAACCAAAGATGTATTTCATATGCCCCGGTAGGCACATATGTTCGTTACGTAACATTGAGACGGGTCCAGCCTATGGGTCCGCTCCGGACGGAAGCACATGAAAAAGCTTGTTCGCCTATTCGTCGTTCCTGCCGTGGCCCTTGCTGTACAGGCTGCCTTCGCCTCCAAGCCCGTCCTACAAGCACCACAGCCCGTTCCACCCATCATTCATCCGTACCCGGGACCGATAGGGCCTGACGGTGGGCCAGTCGATCCGACCCCGATCCAGCCTCCAGTCGGCAGCTAGGACACAGCGATGAATATGGGCGCGTGGGATTATGTGCTCTGGGTGACCGGGTTCAGTCTGAACCTGGGCCTACTGTGTGTGCTGCTGCATAAGCGCCGGTTTCAGAAGTTTCCGTGGTTCACGCTGCTGATTGCGCAGGACGCAGTCCAGACCATCGTGCTGTTTTCTATCCACAGATATCCGTGGATCAATTTTTATTGCTATTGGAGCTTCGAGGCGCTGGACGCGTTGTTGCGCCTGTTTGTGCTCTACGAAGTGGCGCGTGTCCTGCTTGCCCAGTGCGAGATGAGCGTCGCGGGCGTGGTCCGGCGCTACTGGAGCTTCCTGGTAGTGCTGGTTGGGGCGGTTGCCGCGGTGGCATGGCTCTCGCCTTCGAGCCCCTACCTGCCGGTGAAGGTGGCGTTGCACATTGGGCAGATGTCCTCGATCTGTGTGGGCGGAGTGACGACGCTGCTGATACTGGCGACATTCTTCTTCGGGCTTCGCTTCCGGATCCATGCTCAGGCTGTGCTGTATGGACTGGCGCTGTACATGTTCGGCAAGGTGTGGGTGCACACGCTGCTGCTGCTGCTGGGTAATCTTCAGCAGTGGTCGGCGCTGGAGGTCAGCCTGAAGCCGGTCTACCACATGACGTTGGCGCTCTGGATCGCATACTTCTGGTTCGAAGAGCCTGAGGTGGAACCACGGCAGCCCGTCACCGCGGAATATACCGTTGCGTTGCCTGCCGGGATTGGGCCCACGAAAGCGACGAACATGACGGTTGCACATTAACGTAACGCGTCGCGACACAATCGCTGTTCCGGGCGCTCCAGATCTGTAGGCTGCGAGCGGTTGGGGCGATGCAATCCTTCGTGTCGACGGAAAATAGCTAGATCAGATCCGGTTGGATCAGGGCCGGTTGGATCAGGGGCGGCTTCGCATCTCACGAGCGAGATGCGGGCCGCTCCATTGTGTTTTCCGGGGAGATGTTTACGGGATGGCTTCTGAGACGACTTCGACTTGCTGGTGGCGGTTGGTGCCGGGGATGTCGAGGGAGCCGAGGATGAGCGGCTTGCCGGGCACGAGGGTGGCGGTCCCGTCGAGTGTGGTCTGGAGAAAGATGGGGTCTTGCGTGCCGATGCCGGATTTCTCGTCGGCCACGCTGGATTGCGCGATCTTGCTGCGGAGATGGACGCCGTCATAGCCGTAGAGCGTGGCCTCGATCTCGAGACCTATGTCCTGGTATTGCACATCAGAGCGCGGGGGCTGCTGGCCCTGTGTGTCGACTCCGATAAGGATGGGCACTTTGCTGCCCTGCTTGAAATCTGTCGAGCCGCCTGAGGTGACGATGAGTGTGACGTGGTGTCCGCTGTCAGGCTGGCCGTTGCCGGTTTCCGCAACGGTGTAGGTGAGGCGATAGGTTTTGCGGGGGCGATCGAGATCGGCGACGATCTTCTGCGCGAGCGCGATCTCTTCCGCCGAGCCGCGTACGGAGAGAGCGCTTTGCGCCGGCACGTAGTAGAGCTTGGCCGAAGGAAGCATGTTGCGCAGAGCAGTCTGGATCTCTTCGGCATCGTGCGGCCGGATGAGATTGGTGAGATAGAAGGTTTTGTAAGACGAGGGTTGTTCGTTGGCGGAGCTAAGGTCGGCTAACTTGGCGGCCGGCGACTGGGCGTAGGCATGGGACGCGAGCGGCGCGAGGAGTAGCAGGATCGCGACTAACGGCACCGTGCGGTTGCGAATGGCTTCTGGTGGTTCAGGAGTTATCGGCGTCATAGCTTACCTCTTATAAAGATGTGCGGACAGAGAAGGGCGGAAGCCGGGATAACTGCGTTCCCGGCGTGCTTGCGTGTGAGGCGACGTTACACAGGACGCTGTGGCCGGGATTTCGCTCGGGATTTCTTGAAACTATTTCGATTTGTACTTAGAAGTGTTGCGTTCTTTTGGCCGGAGTTGAACCGGCGGGATTCCCACACTTAACGCAACGGCGCTCTGAACGAGCGATCCCGTATCACTTGCGGCGCGGGCGCGGTGGTGCGTATTGGAAGATCTGTTCGAGGGGCACATCGAAGACGTGGGCGATGCGAAAGGCGACTTCGAGCGAGGGGGAGTACTTGTCGCCTTCGATGGCGATGACGGTCTGGCGCGTGACGTGGATGAGGTCGGCGAGGGCCTGCTGCGTCATGGAGCGGTCGGCGCGGAGCTCGCGGATGGTGTTGCAGATGGGGGATGTCACGCGTTGATCCGGTAGGCGACGAGCTCGCGGACGATGCGGGCGATGCCGGCGAGGAGAAGCAGATGGAAGATGAGGCCGATGACAAAGGCCGCAGAGCGTATTGAGCCACGGTCCCAGTAGATGACAAGGATGAGGACGAGGCCGACCCAGAGGATGACGTTGCTCCAACGGGCGCCGATGGAGGCGATGGAGCGATCGCGCTCGTCCTCTACCACGTTGCCGGCACGGCGACGCGCGACGAAGCGGACGGAGCCGAAGACGAGGAGCAGTCCCAGGATCAGGGCGTGGAAGTAGTGATGTCCCGGGGGGGCGTTGTTGAGGAAGTGCACATAGAAGACGCCGACGACCAGGATGGCGGCGAGTTGCGCCCAGAGCATCCTTTCCTGAAAGGTGAGGCGAGACATGGCGATTTTCTCCGTGTCAAAGATATTTGACATGGAGGACTGTAGAACAAGTGCGCTACGCGTGTCAAATATTTTTGACATCGACTGTTATGGAAAGCATGAGGGCGGCCTGTCGATCTGCAACGCAGCGCCATACGGGCCACGATGGTCATTTTGCTGATGGCTAGCCCGGTTTCTGGGCTGTGTAGAGGTAGCGCAGGGGGCGGGGCTCGCCGCTGAGGGTCGAGACGCACGCGTGGCTTGATTTGGCAGGTCTTTATGAGTGGGCGTGGTTTGGGGTTTCGTCTTGGGATGCGGTTGCGGGCCGAACTCATGAAGCTGCCGAGCAGATGTTACGCGCGGCGAGTGTCGCCTCCGAGAAGCTGAGTTCAAGTTACTACTTTAGCTGTGTAGGTTTGACGAGTTTCGCCTCGACGCCGAGGCCAGAAGGGATCACAGTTGGGACTATCGCCAGCCACGAGATCGGCCTTGAGCTGCCGTGCCAAAACGTGCTGATGCGCACGGCCCGACTTTCGCAATCCCTGTCTAGTCGGCAAATCGAAGAGACGGCGCCATGTGGAATCAACTCATCACGAGGGGCAGAGGCGTGTGCTTACCGCTCTTGCAGTGCTAGCTGAAGGCCGGCGCACGCTTTCCAGAATCTAGATACTGTTGCAGGTGAAAGATAAGAATTGCCCACAGGGTATTGCACTTGCGAAAGTTGCTGTCTGAGTCGGGCCAGCCCGTGTGGCTGAATTCCACGAATGTGTTTCCACCGCCGTCTATTGGCGACAGTTTGAAGTGGGCGATGGTGCCGACGGAGTTGCCTGGTCCGACTACGCACTGCCATTCGACGGACTGGGGAGTCGATTTGAGAATCTTCCATTCGAAGGCGGGCCCTTCATCGGGATGCGTTGTGAATGTGTCACCTTTACCGCTGGTGCTTGCGGTGTGCCATTTCGACAGCTCGGATGGGTCGGTCAGGGCCCTATGCACAGCGTCAGGTGCAGCGTGGATTTTGATTTCGTGGTTGATGTCAGCCATTGTTCCTCCCAAAGAAGCGGATTATAGGTGCCCACTGAGTCGTCCGCGATGAAAAACCAAGCTGATGCGAAGAATCTGCATTTTTCATCGGGGCCGGGGCACAGGCGTTGTACACTTGCCGCCGCCGGTCGACTTACTTATTTTTGACTCCGTGCCGAGGGCATGCGATGCGCGCGTATCAGGATTTTCGGGAATTCCTCACTGTACTCGAGCAGCAAAAGCAACTCTTGCGTATTACAGATCCTGTAAAGCTGGAACCCGACCTGACAGCTGCTTCAGCGGCGGCTACAAGGCTCGGTAACCGCAGCCCGGCGCTCATGTTCAACAATATCGCCGGCTACCAGAGCGCGCAAATCGCGACGAACGTGCATGGATCGTGGGCGAATCATGCTCTGGCATTGGGCATGGATCCGGATACGGGACCAAAGGATCAGTTCCTCGAGTTTGTGCGCCGCTACCGACTGTATCCGGGGCAGTTGCAAAGAGTTACCTCCGCGCCATGGCAGGAAGTCGTCATTGACAAGGACATCAACCTCTTCGAGATTCTGCCTCTCTTCCGATGGAATCAAGGGGACGGTGGTTTCTTTATCGATAAGGCGTGCGTGATCAGCCGGGATCCGGATGACTGGAACAACGACGATGTGGAGAATGTTGGCTGCTATCGGCTGCAGGTTAAGGACAAGAATCATTTGGGGATTCAGACGGTGCCGCAGCACGACATTGCGCTGCAACTGGCACACGCAGAGGCGCGCGGCGAGGATCTTCCGGTGGCGATCGCGCTGGGCAATGAACCGCTCCTCATGCTGATGGCAGCGACCCCGATGCTGTACACGCAACTGGAGTACAAGATGGCCGCGGTGATGCAGGGCCAACCGTACCGCGTGGTGCAGAATGCAAAGGGGTTGGATCTTCCCTGTGGCTCGGAGTATGTGCTGGAGGGCAGGATTCTGGCCCGCAAGCGGCAGCCCGAAGGGCCGTTCGGCGAGTTTCCCGGCTACTACTCCGGCTGCCACCAATATCCCGTGATCGAGATCGATCGTGTGCTCCACCGGAAGAACCCAATCTATGAATCTGTCTATGTAGGCAGGCCGTGGACGGAGCTCGATTATCTCCAGGCGTTGACGACAAGCGCGCCAATCTTCGACCAGGTGAATGGAACGTTCCCCGAAGTGCAGGCAGTGAATGCACTGTACACACACGGCCTTGTGCTGATCGTCTCGACGAAGGTACGTTATGGCGGCTTCGCGAAAGCCGTCGGACTGCGCGTGCTGAGCACGCCACACGGGTTGGGGTATGCGAAGGTGATCATCGTCGTCGACGCGGATGTGGACCCCTTCGATCTGAATCAGGTGATGTGGGCCATCTCGGTGGGAGTGAATCCGGCGGGTGATGTGATTATGCTGCCGAATCTCGCTGAGAATCTGCTGGACCCGGCTTGCCAGCCGAGCGGCATGGTGCAGAAGATGATCATCGATGCGACGATGCCGGTTGCGCCAGATAATCGAGGAGACTATGGCGAGATCCTCGAAACGCCGCTAGGGACGGATACCTGGTTGCAGAAACTGGAAGCGCTGACAAAGGAGCTGCAGAAATGAGCACAACGACACAAACGGCGGTTGCTCCGGTCTGTCCGAGGTGCCGGTCCAACACAACGGAGGTGCGCGGAGCTTCTCCTATTGTTGGTGTGTGGACGGTCTATGGGTGCAACACGTGCTACTACGCATGGCGCAACACGGAGGGCGAGGCAAATACAAATCCGGATAAGTATCCGGCGGTTTTTCGTCTAGCTCCGGAGAACCTGCCGAAACTCCAGGTCGCGCCAAGAATCCCGCCCTTGCGGCAGAGCAATTGATGGTTTAGAGGTTTTCGCTACTTCGCCTTTAGTTTTTCGATCGGGCGTCTTAGCCCTTGTAGATCTTGTACACGATGAGGCCCGGTTCGAGAACGATGACGTGCGGGTGCGGACGGCGGACTCGTCCAATATCTTCGCGAGGGCTGACGTCCTGGAACTCTAGGCTGGTTTTTGGGCGGTGTAGAGGTAGCGCAGTAGGCGGCGCTCGCGGCAGAGCGCAGAGACGCATGAGAGGAATTTCTGGAGGCCATCGAAGTTCGTGTTTCCTTCGATGGAGATGAGAGCTTCGCGGTGTTCTTCGCGGGCATCGCGCCAACGTTGGGCGATCGCGGTGGCGTTCTCGGTTGTATCTGTCGCTGAAAGTAAGAGGAAGCCTGCGTCCTCAATCAAGCGTTCGTTGAATCCGGGCGGAGTGAAGATGTAGTAGCCGATGGAGCTGCGGGTAGCGATCTCCTGATGCGAGACGGCGCCGCCGATGACGAGAGCGTCGCTGAAGAGCAGCCGGGCAGATGGCTTGAGGACGCGAAATATTTCCTGCAGGAGTGCGAGGCGTTCTGGAATGTGGCACAGAACATCGTTGGCGAAGGCAGCGTCGAATGTGGCATCGGGGAAGGGCAGGGGTTTCGAGATGTCGCAGTGCTCAAAGCGGACGCGATCTGCAAGATGGCGAGCGAGCGCGAGCGTGTTGGCGTTGCGAATGCCGGCGTCATTGATGTCCACGCCTACGATGCTGCAGCCGCAGACGGTCGCGACCTGCAGGGCGTAACCGCCGGAGCCACAACCGATTTCGAGGACGCGGGAGGCGGGCGTGAGCTGCAAGATGTGAGGAATCGCGCCGGACTCTTCGTTGGTGACCCAGCTGGTCTGGCCGAGATCTTCGCCATAGGTGGCGAGGCGGACCTGGCGATAGACATCTGCCGCATAGTTGCTGTACGCGCTGTCGTAGAGGTCGACCGGGTTGTGGGGTGTGGGCATCGCTGCTCCGGGATCGTTAACTTTCGAGATAGATGATTTCCGTGGCAGATAACTATAGATCGAATGTGGGCACGGATGTCAGGCGGTGACAGTCACTTATTTCTTTGCGGGCTTCCGGCAGGCTGGGTGGGGCGCCGCCCCCATGTTGTCCACATGATTGGCGACGGCGTCACGAATTCCGGATCGTCAAGGCTTGCTATATCTTGCTCGAGCTCTTCTCTAGTCACATATCCACTTGCTATGAGCGCATCACGAAGCTGTTCGAAGTTCGCGCGGGTCAAAGAAGCACCTGCAGATCCCCCATGCCACATCGAAAGATGCGCTTCCGTCCGCACATCCACCAGCCCCAGGGCGCGCAATCGGCTAAAGACGAGCCGGCCCCAGCGTCTTTCGACGCCCCGTTCATCGAGCAGGCGGAACAATCCCGCCTGCGTTTTCAAATGAACTTCTCCCGGCATTCGGAGGTGGTTGTATTGAAGAGACTGAGAATCAAATTCCTCCTCGATGATCCAGCCACCCGGTTTGAGCGCCGCGGCCAGGCGTGCTAGCACTTGCTCACGCTCCGGAATATGGATCAGCACCAGGCGAGCGTGAATCAGGTCAAAGGCTGCATCGGGAAGCGGATCGGTCACGATGTTATGGCGACGTATCTCCAGATTCGAAAACTTCGAACCGTCGAGGAAACGCGGATCGAGATCCGTTACCAGGACATGTCCCGTGGGACCAACGCGAGCGGCGAGCCAAGCGGCGATTGTGCCGCCGCCGCCGCCTACCTCCAAGCAATTCCAGCCGGGTCCGACCCCGCGGTCCTCCAGGTGCCGCAGGCTCTCGCGGTCATAGAGGGTCGACAAGGCGTCGAATCGTTCGGACGTTTGCGGGGCTGCATTGTCGAGCAGGTAGGCCGATATGGATTGAGATTGGAGACCTGACGCTTCGTGGTCTTTCATGTTCGCTCCTTTATGCGTGTGCATGCAGGACCCATAGAGGATTTGCGCTGGACAGGAACCCTACTCAGGTAGGCGATCTCCTGCGGGCTCGGGCAACCAGTAAGTGCCGATCCATGCCAGGACCAAAAACGTTAAAGCGACTCCACCAGCGGAGTGGGCGAGTTGTGCGGCGTGGCCGGCTCCCGGCATCACGTTGGAAAGGGTCGTCGTCATCAAAGCCGCGGAGACCCCAATCGTTCTACCGCCGATGTTGGCAGCGAAACTTTCGCCGGTGGCTCGGAGACGAGTGGGATAGACTCTGGGCAAATAGTTCCCCCAGAAACTATGGAATCCGTTGAAAAGCATGGTGGCGAGAAAAATTCCCAGATGAAGCAATGGCAAAGTTCGGGTCGCCGCAAAGAAATAGAGGAAGGGATAAACGACCAGCGAGGGAATGATGAAGAGCAGCGCGCGGCGGCGTTGCGAAACCACGTGGATGACAAAGACGGCGAAGAGTATGCGCCCGGCGGTGCCCCCTAACTCCTGGTACATCTGCACCCCACTGGCGATTTGCTCAACCTGACGTGGTGGAAGGTTCCGCACATCCGAAAGACCGGAGACCATACGAACTGTGTGCTGAATCGCACCGAGCGGCAGAGCATAGCTGCAGGCGAACAACAGTGTGGCAACCAGCGTAGTTCGCAGAAGCGCCGGCTGAAATAACTCGGAGAGATGCGGGCGCTCACGCCGTATTTCGTCTCTTCTATCTCGCCAGCGGGGAGATTCGGGAAGGAACGGACGAACCAGAACAAGTGGAAGCGCCGGGACTAATCCCGACAATAATGTGTAGCGCCATGCCTGGTGGCCGCCTTGGATCAGTGGGAGAGACTCGCTATACGTCACGGCCAGGTAGTAAGCACCCGCCACCATCAGTCCTCCGGCGCTGTAAAAGGCCTGGCTATATCCAAGCACTGACTCGCGACGTTTCGGATCCGCAAAGAGTTCAGCAAGCCACGCCGTGGCAGCCACAAATTCCACCGAAACACCAATCAGCGTCGCGCAACGAAAGATCAATAGCTGCCAAAGCGACGTGGAGAACGCGGCCGCGCAGGCCGACGCGCTGTAGAGCAAGATGCTCCAGACGAGGATGCGTCTGCGACCGAAAAGATCTGCGAAGTAACCACCCAGGAGCCCGAATATGCCGGCCGCGACATTGGGGATATAAAAGAGCAAACCGACCCATAAATTGAATGCAGGGTTACCTGGTCTAAGGCCGCTCAACTCGCCTATGGCAGGCCGCACGAGGAGCGCCATCATCAGGGTCTCGTACAGATCGAACGCGAAGCCGACGCAGGCAACTGCGACAACCAGCCACTCCACTCCAGTCAACCTGACCCGGGCGGGTTCAGCACCTTGCGTCACACGCATGACCAACCACCTTTCGGGTTGTTGCCATGGCCCTCTTCACAGCCGCCGGCGCCTTCCGGCGCCCGGACGCGCGTACTCCTGATTGGCGTCGATCACCCGCCTCATCATTTCGGCGAACAATCGACGCTCATCGGGTGCTAACACGTTCATCAGGCGCTCCTGCGCGACGCGTCCTTTGGGACGCTGCTTGTCATGCAATGCCTGACCACGTGGGGCAAGGCGCAGCACACGCGCGCGTCGATCCGTGCCGTTTACTTTGCGTTCGATCAGGCGTCGCTGTTCGAGTCGATAGACGAGCGCACCCGTGCTTGTCCGGTCGAGTGCCATCCGTTCTGCGAGGGTGTTCTGATCGATTCCCGGTGCATCGTGCAAATGGATCAGAATGGCAAACTCCAGCGGAGTAAGGCCACACGGCTCGTGCACTTCCGCCACCGCGGCGACGGCGATCTGGTAGAAGCGGCGCCCAAGCGCGATGGGGGATTGTGCAGCGTAATCGCTTTCGGTCAGCGCAGCGGATTTGGGGGCTTTCTTAGGCATAGATAATAGTCATTTATCTGATGGTCAGAATACTTACTATTTTGTAGTGAGAATTGTCAAGCTGAAAGCTGACTAACGCTGATGGACGATCAGGCAGGCCGACGTGGGCGTTGCTTCGCTGACACCGATTTGATGATGAGGCGGTGTTTGCCCTTTGGGTCGACTGGTACCGCGGCTCTGGCTTCGTAGAGATTGACGGATGGGGGCATCACTATTCCGAGATAGATGACTTCCGTGGCAGATAACTACAAGGCGAAACGTGAGCGCGCTTTGACATGGAGGACTGTAGGGCAAGTGTGCTGTGCGTGGCAAATAGTTTTGACATGACCTGCCGATGGAGAAAGACAAGCCCCCGGCCGTGGCCGAGGGCTTTGCTGTCTGCGTGGTTGCGCTTACTTCACGGTTGCGTAGTCGAAGGCTTCCGTCTTCCCGCCCGTGCTGTTGACGGCGAAGACAGCGAAGCGGTGGCTCCCGGCGGCAAGGCTGATGGTGTAGGTGAGCATGGGGCTGGTGGTTTCGGTGTACTTCTTCACGCCGTCGATCCAGACTTCCATGCGGGCGAGTTTGCCGGGGATATTCGAGGTGGCCTGAATCGTCACCGGCGAAGTCACAGTTGCGCCGCTGGCGGGCTGGCAGAGGTTGACACCATTCCCTACCGGGGGACAGCTTCCGCCGCTGCCGACGCTAAAAGTGAAGGATTTCTGCTGCAGGGTGTTGTCCCAGCCGGTGCCGAAGATGGTGATGGCGTGGCTGCCGGACGCGAGCGGGATAGAGGCATCGAGGAAGGAGTAGTTGGAGAAGGCGTGGGTGAGTTGTTCGGCGACTTTCTTACCGTCCACCCAGACCGCTGCCGTGCGCATGGGTGTTGGTCCTGCCGCTGCAACGGAGAACTTCACGGGTGAAGTGGAAGATGCAGCGGGCGTGCAGATCTGCACACCTTCAGCGATGCTGGTGAGGCCGCAGGCGGGGAAGCTGCCCTCGCTGGTGTTGGTGAGTAGTACCGATCCGTTGTCCCCTGTCGCGCTGGATTGGCCAAAGACGAGGTCCGGCTTTGTACCGGTGGTGCTGCGGATGGCAGAGGTTGCGCCCAGGCCGTAGAGGTTCTGATACACGGTCTGTTCCGCGCCGAATTTGCCAGAGCCTGAGCCCAGCCGGACGACGACTTCGGTGTTGGGGGAGGACAGGTCGCAGGCAGACTCGTTATAGGCGAGGTCGTTCACGCCGTCGCCATTGAGGTCGGCGACCGCTAAGTGTCCGGCACACTGCGTGGTGGCGATCGTGCCATAGGTCATGGTGCGGTTCGCGTTGCCGATAAAGAGAGGCAGGATGGGAAGGTTTTGAGTGCTGCCATACCTCCCGGAGGGGACGAAGGCAGGGGCGACGATATCGCTGCGGCCATCGTTGTTCAGGTCGGCGACAAGGAACGGTCCTGAGCTATAACCGTTTGGATCGGTAATGGCATACGGCGTACCGACGTTCCCGGCGCCGTCGCCATAGAAGACCTGAACGGTGGTGGGACCAATGAAATCATAGATGAGGGCGATGTCCGGCTTGCCGTCTCCGTCGAAGTCACCAGAAACAGCGTTCGTGATTTCCACGGTCGTGTCAGCGGGATTGGTTGTCGTTGTGGCCTGCCCTTTGCTGAAGGTGCCGTCGCCATTGCTGAGCCAGATCTGGATGGTCGTGGGATAGCCGCTCGTCGTGTTCGTAACTGTTACTGTGGCGAGATCGGTTTTGCTGTCGTGATTCAGATCCACGGCGAGGACAGACTGCAAGTTCGCCGTGGCTGGATTGATGGTAGTGACGGTCTTGGGACCCTGGAAGGTGCCGTTGCCATTCCCGAGAAAGACGGCGACGCTTGTCGAGGCAGGCAGGTAGGAAACGAAGTCAAGCTTGCCGTCGTGGTTGAAGTCGCCAATGGCAGAGATCGATGCCGGCAGCGTGACCGGCGCCAGATAGGTGCCATCTCCGTTGGAAAGGTAGAGCTGATTTCCCACGACCAGGTCTTCCCGGCCGTCGTTATTGAAATCGCCATGAGCGGTGACGGTACCGGCTGGCGCGACCGGATGCGATTCGAACGAAAGCTGTGCGAGCGTGCCCACTGGCAAAAGAGCGCAACCGACAAGAAGTGCCGAGAGATGTGTGACGCGTTGCAATGACATGGGTCCCGTCCGATGGTGAAGGGTGGAGTCGAGGAGTGCTGGAAGTGGGGGCGCTCCGGGAAAGAGCAGTAGCGATGGTCTGTTGGTTTCGCAGACCAAGACTGTGTGCCGGCGGAAGCAGGTTAACGCCCATAGATGCATTTCTGGACGCTCGGCCGGTCGCGTTTGTTGCGGGCGATCGATTGGAATGCGTGGAAATTCACAAGGCAAAAGATTGCCTGCGTAAACAGGAATGCGAGAGATTGCGGATGTTTGGAGGAAGGCCCTTCTCTAAGTCCACTCGTTGGCAAGTAAGCGAATGGCGTCGCCTATTTTATGGAGAGGCTATCTGGAACCGGTCACTACCCGGCAGGGCGCCGCGGCCGTTGCTTCGCCGAGATCGATTTGATGATGAGGCGGTGTTTGCCTTTTGGGTCGAATGGCACCGCGGCTCTGGCTTCTGCTTCCCGCATGAGATTGCGGAGGGCGGGCTCATCCAACGTTTTCGCGGAGCGCGAGGCGGATGTGCTTGACGACGTTGCCGCTGCCTTGCAGTCTCTTTTCCGGATCGGGGAGTGGGGTGCTGGCTTTCTGGGCTTGCAGGAAGAAGAGGCTGATCCATTTTGGGAAAATGGCGATGGAGAAGATGGCTTCCGACGCGCGCTCGGTGGGTCCGAAGCCGATGGCGAGGGCGTTGTAGTTGTCGTAGACGAGCTCAAGGGCGGTGGGATAGCGGGTGCGCATCGTTTTGAGGACGGCCCTGGCGAGTGCGGCTATCTCGGGCGTGAATTTGCCGATGAAGGATGCGAGCTGCTTCGCGGGCGAGTCGTTTGGCGGAGGCATAGGTAGCACCTATCGCTCGTTCGGCAGGCGTTGCTGAGGCGTAATCAATGCGGTCTGAAAGTCAGTGGCATGGCGGCGCAGCCACCAGCAGGGGTCGTTGCCAGCGTGGGGAAAGAGCGAGCGAGTGCAGCGCTGGTCCGTGGTGCTTTGCGCATCGGCTTTCATACGGTGATTTTTGAGGGGCGTCAGCAGGATCTGGTCGACCTGGACGGTGTCGTAACCGCCGCCGTAGTGGACTCTGATGCGCCAGACGGTCCAGTCGGCACACCACACGAGGAGCGCTGCCGCCAAGAGCCAGAGCAGCGCGTCGCCGACCCGCCTTTTCAGGTTGCGTATCATCCCAACCGGTTACGCCGCCGGCTACCCTGCCGGTTGCTGTGAGCATCGGCCACTGGTTTTAGGTTGCGCGATGCCTTGGCTACGAGGGTAGCGCATCGCTGCGCATCTTCTTCCACGGCAGCACAGAAGCCGAGCCTGTGCTGACCGGGCTTCGCGTCTCGCTTGGGGGCGAGACCGGGTGCGCCGGCGCATTGCGCTGCTCCGACTGCACGCTGATGCTTTGGGTCGTAACGGGGTAAGGCGCGCCCGAGGCCTGAGCCTGAGTAGTGGTGACGACGGTGAAGACATACAGCTCTGCGGTGGCGCTGGTCTCTACGGAAGGCTGCTGTTCGTCGTATGCAACTGTGGCGACGGCTATTCCATCCGCACCGGCGAAGGCCAGCGGATCGAAGCGATTTACGATGCGCCCGACGGTGAGGTAGTCCGTCAGGTGAGCAGCCAGGAAGAGTGACACAAAGGCGAGGGTAGTCCAGGAATGGGCGGCGATGTGAGCCCGCATGGCATCGACGTCCCATGCGCTGACGAGCAGGATGAGGATGACACCAAACAGCCGAACGATGATGGCGGAGCGGCGATTCATGGGGCCTAGTCGAATAGCTTCCTCAAGTTCTTCGAACGCGAAAGGAGGGGAAACTACTGACAGGGTCCGCGTGCTCAGTCCACTCACATTAACGCAAAATCAGGAATGTGCGTGATGGAAAGAAAAATAAAAAAAGAATTTCGGTGACTTAATTACGCACTTAAATAAATTGCCTTCAATTTCTTGAACATCCCCGTGGATTTATTGGCATCCGTCTGGCTAGCGCCAACTTTTTTGCCCAGACAAGCAACGGCCACGGATACCGTAACGTTTCAGCTATCGCGATTTGGGGATTGGTACATGCTTAAGTTGCAAATGGGAAAGATTCGAGGTTGAAAGGAAGCGCGCTGGGGCGACGCGCGCTTCCTGATGGCAAGTAGATGGACCAATGCTCGGGAATATCGGCGATTACTTTGGCTGAAAGATGGCGATGGTGCAGCCGGTGGGATCTTTCAAAACGGTCATCCAGCCGATGTCGGGAATTTCCTGCGGGCCCATAAGGATAGTGGCGCCGAGCGAACGGGCCTGTTCCGTGGAGTCATTGATGTCTTTGACACCGACATAGGTGAGCCAGCCGGGATTTCCGCCGGGCATGGAGGCCATGCCGCCGCCGGGTCCCTCATCCGGCTTGAAGGTGCTGTAGATGCCCATAGGACCCATGTCATTGTCCTGGAATTGCCAACCGAAGAGCTTGCCGTAAAAAGCCTTGGCTTTGGAGAGATCGGGAGTGTTGAGTTCGAGATGGACGAACGGATTTGCCATGAAGGGCTCCTCTGCTTGAGTTGTGAGGCCGGCGTGCGCCCTTCATGCTAAAGCAGAGCTGCTGTAGCCGGCGTTAAAGCGGCGTCAGGCGGCGGCGTATTGGCTTTCGAGCGGGAGCAGGATGGACATCCTGGTGCCGTGGGAGTGCGAGCCGGTGCGGCTTTCGACTTCGATCTTTCCCCCATGGCCTTCGATGAACTGCTTCGCCACAAAGAGGCCGATGCCGGTGCCGACGCTGCGCGTGGTGTAGAAGGCGTCGAAGATGCGGGGCAACTGCTCAGCCGGGATGCCGGTGCCGGTGTCTTCGACAGAGAGGACAACGCCTCCATCCGGGGAGACGCGCTTGACTGAGATGGAGAGGGTGCCACCGGAGGGCATGGCGTAGATGGCGTTGGTGATGAGGTTGGAGAGGACCTGCATGATCTCGCCTTTGCGGATCGCGATATTCGGCGACGGCTCGAGATGGCTTTCGATGCGTATGCCGGCGGATTTGCAGCGCGGCTCATAGATGCGGATGGCCTCGGCGGCGATGTCGGAGAGTGAGGCGGGGATGATCGCGGCGTGGTCGCGATAGTAGCCGAGGGTCTGCTTTGCGATGTGCGAGACGCGGGCGACTTCGCTTTCGGCGGCGACGAGGTATTCGGCCTGGGTGTGGTCCGTGGCCTGGTCGCGGGCGAGGTAGAGAAGGTTGACGATGGCCTCGAGAGGATTGTTGATCTCGTGCGCGATGGTTGCGGCCATTCTGCCGGTGGCGGCGATCTTCTCCGCCTGGAGCAGGGAGAGCTCAAGGGCTTTACGGGCGGAGATGTCGCGGAGGATCTTGGCGGCGCCGACGATCTGGCCAGAGCCGTCATGGACGGGGGAGACGCCGAGGGAGACGTCGATGCGGCGGCCATCTTTGGTGACGCGAGTGGTTTCGAAGTGCTCGATGCGCTGACCGGCGCGGATTCGGGCGAGGATGATGGGCTCGTCGGCGTGCAGCTCCTCGGGAATGATGGTGAGGATCGATGCGCCGATCATCTCTTCGCTGGTGTAACCGAGGATGCGGGTGGCGGCAGGATTCCAACTGGTGATTTTGCCGGTGAGGTCTTTGCTGATGATGGCGTCGTCGGAGGATTCGATGATGGCGGCGAACTCACCGAGGCGCGTGGCTGCATCCCTGTGGCGCGCCTCTGCCCGGTTGAGGTCATTGATTTTTTGCGTGAGCTGCTCGCGCAGCCGTGCGTTTTCGATGGCGACGGCGGCTTGCGCGGCTACTGTGGCGACCAGGTTTTCCGAGTCCTCGCTGAAGACATTTACCTTTTCATGGCCGTAGAAGAGTCCACCCAGGACTTCACCCGATTGGCTGGTGACGGGAACGGCGAGATAGCTGTGGACGGGCAGATGCCCGGCCGGCATGCCGAAGTGTGGGGAGTTGTGGCCATAGCGGGGATCTTTGGTGATGTCGGCGGAGCGCACGATCCCCCGGCCTTCGAATGTGGGTCCGAAGACCGCCGTGTTGCGAGGCATGGGGAAGTTGGCGAACTTTTCGCGGGAGACACCGGAGAGGGTGTAGAGGAGGTAGCTTTCGCCTTCAGCATTGATGACGTTGTAGAAGAACGCGCCGAACTGAGCGCCGGAAAGCTGAAGACCCGCGTCGGTGGCGCACTGCACGATGGACTGGAGGTCCAGGGTCTGGGTGAGGTGCAACCCGGTCCGAACGATGATATCGAGCTTGCGTGGTTCGAGATTGCCAACTTCGCTCTTGCGGCCACGCTGGCCGGAAGCTCCCGGGGTTGCGGTCATACACCTCCCAGCAGTCGCATGCGGCAGGGACCAGCGACCTCACGCTGGCTACGCGAGTCGATGCCTGAATGGCGGGTGCATCTTATCGGACGATGGGAAGGACAATGGCGTTGTATCGCAGCCGGGCTCATTCGCAAATGAGATTACACCGAAGTAAGGTGTTGGCGAAGAGGGACTTACGGCACTGCGGTTTGTTTTGAGGTACCCGGCTATTTTGGGAATGGCTGGTACGAGGTTGTTACTTACGGGCGGGGTTCTGGGTGTCGACCTCGAGCCCGAAGCGCGCGAGATCGCGCGCCTGCATTTTGTAATCGATCCAGAAGCCGACGCCAATGGCCATGGGGACGAGACCAGCGGCGGGCACGATGAGCAGCACACGCATCTGGAGGATGGCGGCAAGCAGCAGTCCGAAGGCCACGATGCCAAGGCCGCTTGCGAGCAGGATCATGGCGGTGCGGCGGATGTTGTTCATGGTGCGGACGGGGTCGGCAACATCCTCGTTCTGCACCTGGCGCTGCAGACGTTCGATGTCTTCGATCGACATGCCGCGGGCGAGCAGCGTCATGCGTTCCTGCGAGCGCATGCGCTTCTGATCCATTTCGGAATAGATACCGAAGCAGCCGAGGCCGAGGATCATGAGGCAGCCGGCAACGGCGACGACGAAGGGCGAGAAGAAGGCGGATGTCATGGAGAACTCTCCTGGAGCACTTCCGTGTCTCGGCATTTTGCCGGGAATTGCTCTAACTGGCGGCGTTAGACTGGCGCGGCGTGGCGGAGTTTCACCGGTCGAAATAAATTTTGGCGTTGAAACTTTCCAGGATCCGGCCGGTCTTACCCTTCCACGTGCTCTCTCAGGTGCCCACTTACGTGCAAGAACCTAACTCAACGGTCGCGCCGATGGCTGGCGATACCCGCTTTCGGGCGCTGGTGGAGGAGCATGCGCCGATGGTCTTCCGCACGCTGCTGCGGCTGTTGGGCACGCGCGAGGGACTGGATGACCTGGCGCAGGACTGTTTCCTGCGGCTCTACCGTGCGCTGCCGGCATTTCGTGGCGAAGCGCTGGTCTCGACCTATCTGTATCGGATCGTGGTGAACGTGGCACAGGATGAGCTGCGGCGGCGGCACCGCGAGGAGCGGCCGCTGACCTCTCTGGCGGACGAGGCGGAGGATTGGGGCGACCGGCTGCGTCATCCATCGCGCAATGCGGAGGAGCAACTGCTGGAGCGCGAGTTTGCCGAAGGAGTAGAGCGCGCGCTGGCGCAGTTGAGCTCGGTGCAGCGGGCTGTGCTGGTGCTCTACCATCAGGAGGAGCGGAGCTATGAGCAGATTGCGGCGGTGCTGGGAATGCCGATCGGGACGGTGCGGACGCATCTGCATCGCGGCCGGGCTCGCCTGCGGGAATTGATCGCGGCGGGAAGCGCAACGGCGACGAGCGAAAAAACAGGGACCGGGAGAAGGGAGGCTGCGCTATGACGCAAGAACCGAATCTGCAACGGATGGAGGAGGACCGCATGACGCGCGCGCTGGAGCAGGCGCCCGCGGTGGCGGTGCCGGCGGATTTTGCCGCGCGGCTGATGGTGCGGCTGCCGGAGCGTAAAGCGGCGCGTGTCCCCGTGGGGAGTGAATGGTTCGTGCGGCGGACACACTACGGGCGGAATGCGATGCTGGCTGGAGCGGTTCTGCTGTGCTGCCTGCTGGTGGTGGCGGCAGCGGCATCGAATCATGGCGGCGTTGCATGGGAGATGGCCGAGTGGATCGCGCTGACTCAGCTGGGGGGGATTGCGCTGTGGCGCGGGCTCGCTTGGCGGCGGGCTTAGCTGTCTTTATGCCGAGCAGGGGAGGAGGCCTAACGGCTGCTGAACGATCAGCGGGGGCTAGAAGTTATAGAACTCCTGGCGTAGCGCGCCTTCGTAGAGTTTTTTGGCGGCTTTCGCCTTGTTCCGCGCGGTTTCCTCCTGGAAGCCGGCGTTCTCCCACTCGTCGACCTGCGCGATGGTGTGATCCACAGACGCCAGCTCTTCTTCGTGGCGGATGGCGGCGATCCATGCATCCACGGCTGCCTTATAGGCGCTCTGCATCTGGTCAAGTTTTGAGATATCGATGGACACGCTCACGGTATCCTCCACGATCCAAAATTAGGCAGGCTGCGTGAACGCATGATGAAATGCGCCGAAGGCAAGAGCTTCTCCGAACGGGCTAGGAGTGCAAGTGGCGGAGAATTGCGGCGGCTACAGCGTCCGATGCTTCGCGATGCGGGAAGTGGCCAACGCCATCGAGGAGTATGCGTTCGTAGCCGGCAGTGAAGTATTTTTCCCGATCCTCCGATTCACTTGGCGGATCGCAGCTGTCGGCGACGCCCTGAATCATGAGCGTGGGGGTGGCGAGCTGCTCGGTATCTCGTAGTTTTTTTTGCAGTGGGTCGTAGCGCGCGTCCCACGCTTCACCTTCGCGCCAACGGGAGCGGTAGGCGTTCAGCGTGATGGCGACCCAGTCGGGATTGGTGAAGCTGTCAGCAGTGCGTGAGAACTCCGCGTGGTCGAACCAACCGGATGGACTCCACGTCTCCCACTGGATGCGGACAAAGCCCAATGGATCGGAGGCAATCCGCGCGGCGCCGCCGTCCGTGCACTGGAACCACTGATACCAGAAGCGGCGTGCCTGATCGAAGGAAGGAACGTTGAAGAGGCCGCGTGGCTGATAGGCGACCGAGAGCGTGGCGATACGGGTAATGCGGTTGGGAAAGAGAGCTGCCAGGAAATAGGCAGTGCGCGCGCCCCAGTCATGACCGACAACCGCGAAACGTTCGAGGCTGAGACTGTCGGCGAGATCGATGGCGTCCTGCGCGAGAGCGATGGAACTGCCGACCCGCGGAGTGCTGGCAGAGAGAAATCGAGTGGGGCCGGAGCCGCGAAGATACGGCGCGACGGTACGCCAGCCCTCCGCTTGCAGGGAGGCAGCGACGGCATTCCAGCCGCGCGGTGCGTCGGGCCATCCGTGAAGCAGCAGGACAGGACGGCCGGTTGTCGGGCCGGCTTCTTCGAAAGCTATCTGCAGCAGGTCGGTGGTGATTGTTTGCATGGCTGACTCGCTCCACTGAGAGTTTGGAATGCCCAGAGCGGGAATACCGATCTCTCAGAAGGTGGAAGGGAAGACCTGCAGAGGGGTTGTTCCGAGCCATATTTGACGCTTAACGCGAATGGCAACCATTCGGTTGCGCTTCGTATCAGCATTCCGCTATTATGCAACCCAGAGGTTGCTTATGACGGATCGGGTTGAGAAGCAGATTGAGGTGAAGGCGCCGGTGGCGCGCGTGTGGCGAGCGTTGACGGACTACCGGGAGTTTGGCGAGTGGTTTCGGGTGAAGATCGACGGACCGTTTGTGCCGGGCGAGGTATCGCGCGGGCACATTACGCATCCGGGATATGAGCATTTGAAGTGGGAGGCCGTGGTGACGGCGATGGAGCCGGAACTGTTGTTCTCCTTCACGTGGCATCCCTACGCGATCGATCCGAAGGTGGATTATTCGGCGGAGCCGCAGACACTGGTGGAGTTTCGGCTTGAAAAGACAGCCGAGGGAACGCGGCTGACGGTGACGGAGTCGGGCTTCGACAAGATTCCGGCGGGACGGCGTGCGGAGGCCTTCCGCATGAACGAGAACGGCTGGGCACAGCAGATGAAGAACATCGAGCGCCATGTCGCGGACAAGCCGTAAGCGCGCGGACAGTGAAGGGAAAATGCGGGGATCGCGCGGGCGTGCTCCGGCGGTTGCCGAACTATTTGCGACATTAGGGGACACGACGCGGCTCTCGCTGGTGGTGCGGCTGTCGAAGGGGGAGCCGCGTTCGATTGCCGAGCTGACGGCGGGGTCCAAGCTGACGCGGCAGGCGATCACGAAGCATCTTCGCGTGTTGGAGCGTGCAGGTATGGTGCGCTGTGAACGCGCGGGGCGGGAGAGCCGGTTTGCCCTCGATCCGCGGCCGATGGAGGAGATGCGGAGCTATCTGGAAATGGTGTCCGCGGAGTGGGACGCGGCTCTGGGGCGGCTGCGGGATTTTGTGGAGCACTGAGAGATATTCATGTCGAGTTGATGATTTTGGGACCCATCTGTACCTGGCTCCGCTAGGATAGGAGACCGGCCGGGAGGGATGGCATGAGCGCGAGACTTGCGGCGATCACAGTGGTGTTAGTGGCTTCGATGGCGATCTCGGGAGATTGTCTGGCGCAGGCGACGCCGCCGGACTCGCAGCCTGGCGGTACGCTTGCCGTGACGGGACACACGGGCACGACGCCTCTGGTCGAAATGAATGGCCGGTCCTATGTCGATCTTGAAGCGCTGACGCGTTTGATCGAGGGAAGTCTTTCCTACAAGCAGAACGAGGTGACGCTGACGTTGCCTGCTGCGCCGGAGGAAGCGCCGGCGGCGGAAGCACAGCAGGGATTTTCGAAGCCATTTGTGAAGGCGGGTATTGAACAGATGGTGGTGATTCGCGAATGGCGTATTGCGATCGTCAATGCGGTTAAGGGCAACTATCCAATTTCGGAAGAGTGGGTGTCCGCTCAAAAGAGGCAGGCGGATACAAATCTGCGACTGGCGTCGGCGGCCGCCTCCACGGAAGACGACCGGAGCGGCGTTCCCCTGCTCACGGCTGAATTCAAAAATATGGAGAAGCTGAGCAATCGCATTCTGGCGAAGCGGCGGAAGGCTACATATATTCCCCCCAGATCTCTGGACAACGATCCGTTGGATCAGCAGATTCTGGCGTGCGCGCGGAGCATGGCTACGATGTTAGAGAACGATGCCTTCCAGGATGATGCGAACTGTCGTGAGGCTCAGAATTAAAGGTGTTGACGCGGGTCAGTCTGTTTCGCCGGTGCAGGTGACTTCGTAGGCGATGACTGCGGCCCAGGCGACTCGCTTGGGGTCGTGGGCATAGAACGAGAGCCAGTAGGGGCGGCTGACGACGGCCATGTAGCTTTTGGTGTCCCCTGCGGATTTCCACTCGTAACTCTTGCGCGCGGGTGTGTCGTGCGTCAGCTTGATTTCGGCCAACCGATCGCGGCTGATGTGCGTGACACGGGAGAGGGCGTCGGAGGCGACGCGCGCGGGATCGGTGAAGGCCCAGTCGCGCGTGCCGCTGTCGGCGTCGTGCTGCGCCTGGAGTAGCGCGGCATCCTGCTCGGCGGGAAGCAGCGGGCGCAGGTTGCAGCCAGGCTGGGAATCGAGCTTCTCATTGGACTCGCCATAGTCCAGATCGGCGTGCCATTCGGAGTCGGGATCCTTCACTTCCTGAATGGCGAGCATGCTGCAGCAGCCCATGTATCCATAGCCGCCCCAGTAGTGCCCGTTGTCGGGGTCCTGCATCTGCTGACCGGCGAAAAACGTGCCTATCAGGGTGGCGTGTTCGACGGCCCCGGATTGTCCAGGACGGAGGGGCGGCTGAATGGCCTGGTCAAAGTTTTCGAATTGCTGATTGACGGTCAGGGGGACGGGGACATCGTCGACGACCAGCGACTGGGAGCGATGGCGGTCGGCCATGGTTTTGCAGCAGTTCACCGTGCCGGAGTTGATGGTGCCACCGTATTCGAGCCAGACGGCAGGCCAGGTGGGGCAGGTGGGATCGTAGATGGTGAAGTTATGCGAGGCGTGGGTGACGAAGCCGGTGATCTCTACCAGCTTGTGGTTGTAGGTGGGCGGATCCTTCTTGAGCTGGCAGGCGGTGACTTTCAGGGGTTCTTCAGCGGCAGCAATTGTAACTGTGGATAGAACAAAGAGGATGCAGAGAAGGCATCTGCGCCTTGCGAGTGATCCACTTGTGGCCAGAGCTGAATGTCATTGACTGGACATTATGCACCCTCAGGCGCGGGTCTGTTCAGCAGCCTCACATCGTTCCAGCTGACGGTTGGGACGTCCGAGAGCTTGGAGGAGAAAAGATAAACGAGACCTTCGGAGTAGGTGGGGTGCGCAAAGATGGAGTCGCGAAGCGCGGTGTAAGGCAGGCCGGTGCTCATGGCGAGCTGGACCGGAGCCATCATCTCGCCAGCGTAGGCTCCAAGTGCCGTGAAGCCGAGAATCGTGTCGTCCTTCGCGCTGATGAGTGCTTTGAGGAAGCCTTGTGTGTCTCCGGTGGTGCGTGTGCGCAGGATGGCTTTCATCGGCAGGGTGGCGAGACGATAGCCAATGCGTTTCTGCCGAGCCTCCGATTCATTGAGTCCGACGCGCGCGAGCTCGGGATCGACGAAAAGGCATGAAGGCACGAGGCGGCCGGTGGTGACGCGCGAGCGTCCGAAGAGAATATCGCGGACGACGCGGAAGTCGTCAAAGGCGATGTGGGTGAAGAACGGGCTGCCTGCGCAGTCGCCGACGGCGAAGACGCCTGGCGCCGTGGTTTCAAGCCGCTCGTTGACCTGGACAAAGCCGCGCGCGGTGAGCGCTACACCAGCCTTATCAAGGTCGATGCCGCCGGTATTTGGAGTGCGGCCGGTGGCGGCGAGTATGTGGGTGCCGGTGATTTGCGTAGGGCTACCGGAATGATCGAGGTGAAGAGTGACCTGGGCGCCAGAGCGGCCTTCGACCTGCGTCACGTTGACGCTGGTGAGAATTTCAATGCCTTCGCTGAGAAAAGCCTGTGTGAGTTCCTGCGCGACGTCGTCATCTTCGCGAGGCAGGAGGCGCGGGCTGCGCTCGAGGATGGTGACGCGGCTGCCGAAACGCCGCATGGCCTGCGCAAACTCCAGCCCGACATAGCCGCCGCCCAGGATGATGAGGTGGCCGGGAAGCTCCCCGAGTTCGAGTGCCTCAACGTGCGTGAGTGGCTGGCTTTCAGCAAGGCCCGGGGTGTCTGCGATGGTGGCGCGAGAGCCGGTGCTGATGATGACATGCTCCGCGGAGAGGGTGCGGACACCTCCGCCGTTGAGCGCGACTTCGATAGTCTTTGGTCCGACGAAGTGTCCCTCGCCGAGAATGAGCTCCACGCCGGTCTGACGGAAGCGGTCCTCATGCATCGCGACGAGACCGTTCACCATGCTGCGTTTGCGGTCGCGCACCGTAGCCATATCGACGCCGGGCTCCGCAGGATGGAGTCCGAACGATGCTGCCTGCGTGGCGGTGTGTCGCGACGTGCGCGGAGTAGACCACGTTCTTACTGGGCAGGCACGCGATGTTGGGGCAGGAGCCGCCGATGTAACGGCGCTCGATCAACGCCGTTTTTCTTCCCGCAGCGGCCATGTTCCAGGCAATGTACTTTCCGGCCTCTCCACTGCCAAGAACGAGTACGTCGCGTTGTTCTACTTCAGGAGCAGAGCTTTGCATGTTGCCTCCGCTATGAAGTTTACTTGCGCCGCTATGAAATTCACTTACCACGGCTGCGGAGCCAGAGCTGGTAGCTGCCCCAGGCCGCGACTGTACAGACGTCGCGGATCTGGCCAGTACGGATCTTCTCTTCGAACTCGGTGATGGGGATGCGGACGATTTCCATGTCGGCCTCTTCGTAGTCGCGTTCGTGCGGGCCGGGCGTGAGCTCCTCGGCGACGAAGATGTACTGGCGCTGGCGCGCGAATCCGTAGGCGATCCACATCCAGGGCAGTTGGATCATGCGGCCGGCGACGAGGCCGGTTTCTTCACGCAGCTCGCCGCGTGCGAGCTCTTCGGGGTTGTCGATCTCCGATTCCCAGCCACCCTGGGGAAATTCGAGCGCACGCTCACCGATGGTGTAGCGGTACTGTTCGACGAGCCAGATGTGATCTCCGTCGATTGGAATGACAGCGGCGCAATCGTGCTTATCGACGACGCCATAGATACCGTGGGTGCCGTTGGCGCGCTCGATCGCGTCCTCGCGGACGCTGAGCCAGTGGTTGCGATAGACCTCGCGGGTGGAGAGGGTGCGGATCGCCATGAGTATCAGAATGGCAGGAGGCGCGATGTGCTGCAAGGGTCGAAAGGTTGCTCGCTACACTGCAGTGCCTCTCTGAAGTATGGCTAAGAGCATTTTCTTCACGTAGCAGGAAATAATCTACGCATTTATCGCCGCATTTATCCCAACATTTTCGCCGCGAACGCTACATTCGCCGTGGTGGTGGGTTGGAATGACCAGATGTGCAGGGCGCGCGAATGGCGTTGTTTTCCGGACAGCACAACGCGTCAGGACAACGGCGTCGGGCGTGGGCCCATCGAAGTCTACTGCAACGTGAGTTAACACGCTGCAGGATACGCAACAAGAAAGGCAAGGAGGGTACATGCGAGCACGACTAGGAACAGTTGCGTTACTTGTGGGTCTGGGACTGACTACATTTGGTGCGACAGGAGCACTGGCGCAGCAGGTAGCGCCGCCACCACCGGGCTATTACAACCAGCCATGGACACGGGTTCCTGATGACTACCGGAGCGACATAGCGCGGCGTGGTTTCCACGACGGCATCGAGGGCGCGCGGCGCGACTTCGAGAATCACCGGCCACCGAACGTGGAGAACCGCGATGAATACCGCCATCCGGATGTGCCGCACGATGTCCGGCACGAGTACCGGGATGCCTTCCGCAGGGGCTACGATACGGGCGTGCAGCACATGACGAATGGCGGGCGCCGGTACTAGAGCCGCAGCAGTCGGATGGGTTGACGAAGAGAGGCCCGCATGGCGCGGGTCTCTTTTCTTTTGTGCGTAAATCTTTTTGTGCGTAAATAATCTTCGATGAAGTCTCTGACGAGGGTGGACCAAAGGCGAGTGGCGCAGGGGAGGGCTAGAAAGCCAGGAATAACGATTCGTGCTATGGCGAAACGATGATACCTTGAGGAACGCAACGAGTTGATGGGGGACAGAACGCGATGACGGACCAGATATCGAGGCGGAAGTTCGGGCAGTTGCTGGGTACGGTGGCCGGTGCAGCGGCGCTGCCAGGACGTCTAAGTCTGGCGCGGGCCGAAAGCGGAGCAACACGCGATGCTCAATCGGAGATCGCGAGCACGCCGCGGAAGTTTCCCGAGGGATTTCTGTGGGGGTCGGCGACGGCGAGCTACCAGGTGGAAGGTGCGGTTCACGAGGATGGGCGGGGCCCGTCGATCTGGGACACCTTCTCGCACACGCCGGGCAAGACGCACAACGGCGATACGGGCGACGTGGCAGATGATCACTTTCACCGCTACAAGGAAGACATCGGGCTGATGACGGACCTGGGTCTGACGACGTACCGCTTCTCGATTGCGTGGCCGCGAATTTTTCCTGCGGGGACCGGTGCGCGTAATCCGAAGGGCTTTGATTTTTACGATCGCATGCTGGATACGCTGCTGGAGGCAAAGATTGCCCCTTACTGCACGCTGTACCACTGGGATCTTCCGCAGGCGTTAGAGGACAAGGGTGGCTGGCAGAACCGCGATACGGCGAAGGCCTTTGCGGAGTATGCCGGAGTCGTGGCGGAGCACTTGTCGGACCGCGTGAAGAACTTCATGACGGTGAATGAGCTGAGCACTTTCGTGAATCTGGGGTATGAGAGCGGGAGGCATGCGCCGGGATTGAAGCTGGATCGAAAGGGCGTGGCGCAGGTGGCGCACTATGCGGTGCTGGGGCATGGGCTGGCGGTGGAGGCGATCCGCGCGCACGCGAAGCCGGGAGTGAAGATTGGATTCGCGGACAATCTCACGCCGGTGACGCCCTTGATCGAAACACCGGAGCACATCGCAGCGGCGAAGACGGCGATCCGTGAGGAAAATGCGATGTTCGGCACGGTGATCCGTGAGGGCAAGTACACGGACGCATATCTGAAGAAGCTTGGAGCGGATGCGCCGACGTTTACGGCCGAAGAGATGAAGACAATTGGGAGCCCGATCGACTTTACCGGGTTGAATATCTACACGGCAGCGTTTGTGCGTGCGGACAGTTCGTCCGAGCTGGGATATGCGATGGTGAAGCACCCGGTGTCCTATCCGCATATGTACAGCGAGTGGCTGACGGTCGGTCCGGAGGCGCTCTACTGGGTGCCGAAGCTGGTGTCGGAGTTATGGACGGCGGAGCAGGGCGCGAAGGAGCTGTACATCACGGAGAACGGATGCTCGTCGGCGGATGTGCTGACGCCGGATGGGCACGTGTACGACTCCGACCGGATTATGTATCTGCGTAATTACATGACGCAGCTGCATCGCGCGGTGAGCGAGGGCGTGCCGGTGAAGGGATACTTCCTGTGGAGCTTGCTGGATAACTACGAGTGGGCGGATGGATACGAGAAGCGATTTGGGATCACGTATGTGGATTTCAAGACGCAGAAGCGGACGCCTAAGATGAGCTCGGTTTATTACAAGGAAGTGATTCGGCGGAATGGGTTGGCGTGACAGATACGATGACTCGCTTCACCTCTGGAAGTTTTCGATTAGGGAAGCCTTTCTGGCGAAGACGATCAATTTACCCCTGATGGTTTCGCTCTTCGCGTGCCCGCAGGTATTTTCTGTAACCGCGCCTTCTTGCACGATCTTTCCAACAGAGATGTAAGGGTTGATACCCTTTCCGGTTTTTCGGCAAGTGATCCACCATTCTGTTGCTGCAAACACCTCTGCCGTGGGGTCAACATCGACGTTGACGTTCCCCTCCACGTCCGTTCGATATTCAGTGGCATCCCTTACGCCTTTCACTTGGACTGATACCTTCTCGTTAGCCACAGGCTTGCCGTTCTTGGCATTCAGGACGCGGATTTGGATGGTTGATGCCGATGCGTTCTGTTGAAGAAGCACAAAAGTCGACGCCAGCAGGATGATTTTGCCAAAACCAATCATTGGCGATGAGCATATGCGCGGATTTCAGCTAAGACAATGTCCCGACCGACTCCGCGCTTTCTTTAGATCGTCCCTCTACCTCCGGTCGGGATGACCAGGCATACCTCACTATCTGCTTTAAGAGCTGTGGCCGTTGCATTTGAGCACGCCTAGGAATTTGCTCCATGGGCCAACGGCGTCGCGGTACTGGTGGGCCATCACTGGGCGATCTGGTGGAGGTGGGTCAGGTCGTGAGCGGCCCAGGTTGCCAGCAGTTGCGATAAGGTGACGACGCCAAGGGTGGGATGTTGTCCGCGACGCTCGAGGTCTAGTGGCTGCAGGTTGAAGGCGCGCAATTGATCGAGATTTTCTGAACGGAGGCGGGCGAACTTATCGAGCAATTGAGCCAATGATTTGTTTTGGGTTACGCGTTTGAATCCTTCGCGGTCGAAGGGCTCAAATGGCTTGCTCTCGCCGAATTGCAGGATGATTTTTGCTCGTGGGATCCAGTCGGTGTGTTCGCCGTGGATCAGATGGCCGACGATGTCGAAGGGGCTCCAGGTGCCTTCGCCCTCGTTGCGATGGGTCCAAGTTTCCGGCAGGTCGCGCAGCAGTGCATTGAGGGCCGCCGGCGTGCGGGTGAGAAGAGCCATTGAGTCTTGCGGATGATGTTCCATAGGCTAAGAACAATGTAAGCTGGCTCCACTAGGAGCCCCAGGCTCGATCTGTCGCGAGCTCAGCTTGATCCGTCCAATTTGGCGAAGAAGGTCGCGTCGTCGCCGGCGTTCATCTCTACCCACTCTTCATCGGACATACCTTGTGCGCCATTCGAGAAATCCTGCGGCGTCCGGTCCTACCGGATAACGGAGCTGCCAGCTTTCGCTCTGAGCGACTTCCAGTATTTTTTCCGCCACCAGGGAGGGAGGTACAGGAGTCTCCAGTGATTTCGAGAAGAGAACAGAGAAGCGGGCGGTCTGGCCATACGGCGATCCGGGCGCCGGGTCTCCAATGCGCCGCGCCATTGCGGTATCGATGATGCCGGGCTCGACGATGGCGACGCGAACATTGAATGTCTTGAGTTCACCCGCGAGCCCCTCGCTCAATGCTTCCAGTGCCCACTTGGAGGCGCAGTAGGAGGTGAGCGGTGGGCAGCACAGGCGTCCGGCTACGGAGCTTATATTGATGATGCAGCCACTCCGGCGCTGGCGCATCGTCGGGGACTACCGCTTGAATGCAGCGCAGCGCTCCGAAATAGTTGGTTTCCATGATGGCTCGAAATTTGGCCAAGGGAAACTCTTCGACGGGGCCGACACCTTCCACACCCGCATTGTTGATCAGGACGTCGATGGGTCCGTTTTTCTGGATGGCGGCGATGGCGTTGTTGACGGATTCATCGGAGTCGACATCCATCGTGGAAATGGTGATGGGCAGCTTTTCGTGCGCGGCGGTTTCCGCCAAGGCTGGCGACTGCGATGGGTTGCGCATGGTTGCCGTACACCTGATGGCCAGCGCGGGCGAAGGCGAGCGCGGTTTCCAAACCAATTCCCTTGCTACATCCGGTAATGAGTACTGAAGACATTTTTCCCCCCTCGCTGGGCATTCGGGATGCGTGCCGTCGTGGGGGTTTGTGCCGGCGGCCGTTCGTGTCCACCAAGCTTACAGGAGCAGCACCACTCTTGCGGGAATGCGGCTCCTGCCAAGAGCCATAGCCGTTGCATGTGCCCTTTTGCTGCGCAAGGTGTTACCAGTGACACCTTTGTCACCTATCAATCTGACTAGTTGAATCAGGCTTGCGGAGATGAGAGAGTCGGGGCGGTCGATGTGTGGACTGTGCCAGTTTCTGGCAGCAGCGTAAGTATCGGCGAAAAAGGGGAGAGTGCGATGAGAGGAAAGATGGCTTTACTGATGGGTGGCGTCTTACTAGCAGGGTTGAGCGTCGTGGCCCAGGCTCAGGACCAGGCTCCGGCCCAGGCGCCTGCCGATGCCAATGGTACGTGGCGGCCGGTGACGGATGACGATATCGCGGTGCTGCGGCAGGACGTGCAGGCCAGCAAGACGGACATCATCACCCGCAGCATGGGGTTCACGGAAGAGCAATCGAAGGCTTTCTGGCCGGTGTATCGCGAGTATGCGAATGAGCAGTCGAAGCTCGGCGATCAGAGGGTGTCGCTCATCAAGGATTACGCGGCGAACTATGACAAGATCGACGATGCGCAGGCCAAGGACTACCTTACGCGTGCCTTGAGATACGACGATCAGGTGCAGGTGCTGCGGAGAAGCTACGTTTCGAAATTCGAGAAGGCGATTGGCACGAAGCAGACGGCAAAGTTTTACCAGGTGGACAACCGGCTGAGTCTGCTGGTGAACCTGCAGCTGGCAAACCTGTTGCCAATCATCAAGTAAGACGACGTGCCTCCGCCGGTCTAACGGAACACACAGCGCTCATGAAAATGAGGCCCCGCCCTGACTTCGGACGGGGCCTCATTGTGTTACGGCCAGGTTAACTCTTCTGGATTAGCTTTTTTGGGCTTTGGCGAAGCGCTCGTTGACCTTGTCCCAGTTGACGGTGTTCCACCAGGCTTTGAGGTAGTCGGGGCGCTTGTTCTGGTACTTGAGGTAGTAGGCGTGCTCCCATACGTCGTTGCCGAGTACGGGATATTTGCCGTCGGTGATGGGATTGTCCTGATTGGGGGTGGTGACAATGGAGAGCTTGCCGCCACTCCAGACGAGCCAGCCCCAGCCGCTGCCGAACTGCGCGGCGGTTTTTTCTTCGAACTGCGTCTTGAAATCGTTGAACGAGCCGAAGTCTTTCTTGATCTGGTCGGCGATGGGGCCGGTGGGGTCGCCGCCGCCCTTGGGCTTCATGATCTCCCAGAACATGGAGTGGTTCAGGTGGCCGCCGCCGTTGTTGCGCACGACACCGCGGACGTCTTCGGGCACCTTGGATAGATTCTTGATCAGCTCTTCGGGGCTCTGGTTGCCGAGCTCGGGATGCTTTTCGACCGCGCCGTTGAGCTTTGCGACGTAGGCGGCGTGGTGCTTGTCGTGGTGCAGCTTCATGGTGGCTTCGTCGATATGCGGCTCGAGTGCGGCGTAGTCGTAGGGCAGTGGTGGAACTTCGTAAGCCAAGGTGTGTCCTCCTCAGTTAGGGACTGTTGTTGGGCCGGAGTATGCGGCCGGGAATAAAACTCGTCATTGCCATGTCCGGCTCCGAGTTACATGAACAACGGGGAGGGGAGCCGGGCAGGTGGGCAAATTCTGTATACACGAGTATGGATGCAGTGCGGGGCCGTGAGGGTTCCGCGGTTGCCCAGAAGGAGTGGGGATCGTGGGGCTGTAATCAAGGTGAGTCGTATGCGAGTCTAGTAGGGGAAACACTTTCCATTTGGCAAGACGACGCATAACCCGACGCCAACTGCTGCGCGAAGCTGGCGCAGCCGGCGTGCTGGCCCTGGGGGCGCCCGCGACGATGGCGGACGCGCTGCAGAACCAGCCATCGGCCCCGGCCGGCAGCCAGGCGCCGAAGCCACAGGAGCAGGCGGCGGAGCAGTACCGGCATCCGCCAGGCGTGTTCATCAACCGTCCGCTGACCCAGGTGCCAAAGGCGGCCGAGGACCTGCTGGACGACATGGAAGGCCGCAACTGCGACTTCTTTTTTAACGAGGCGCATCCGAAGACGGGACTGGTGCGGGACCGCGCGCCGTCCAATGGACGCTCGCTGAGCCGCGCAGCATCGATCGCATCGACCGGCTTTGGGCTGAGCGCGCTGTGCATTGCGCACAGGCGTCACTATCTGCGGCCGCTGGACTGCGAGCAGCGGGTGGAGCGAACGCTGTCCTATCTGCTGAACGAGTGCCCGCACGAGCATGGGTTCCTCTACCACTTCATCGATATCGAAAGCGGCAAGCGGATGTTCGGGTCGGAGCTCTCGTCGATCGACACCTCGCTGCTGCTGTGCGGCATCCTGCACTGCCGGACGTATTTCGAGGGCAACAAGCGGATCGAGAACCTGGCGACGACGCTCTACCGGCGGGTGGACTGGCAGTGGATGTTGAATGGCGGCGACACCCTCTCGATGGGCTGGCTGCCGGAGCAGGGCTTCCTGAAGCATCGCTGGGATATCTATGCGGAGCTGACGACGATGTACCTGCTCGCGATTGCATCGCCGACGCACCCATAACGGCGGCGAGCTGGGAGGCGCTGCAGCGGCCGATCGTGCCCTATGGCGGCATCGACTACATCACCGGCGTGGCGCCGCTGTTCATCCACCAGTATCCCCAGGCCTGGGTCGACTATCGCGATATTCGCGACAAGCACGCGAACTACTTCACCAACTCGATTGCGGCGACGCGCGCGCACCAGCTCTGGTGCCTGGTCCAGGGACAGAAGTTTCCATGGATCGACGAAAACATGTGGGGGATCAGCGCGTCGGATTCCCGGATGGGCTACCGGGTGTGGGGTGGGCCGCCGACGATGGGCCAGCCGGATGGCACGCTGGTGCCATGTGCGTGTGCGGGCTCGGTGGTCTTTCTGCCGGCGGAGTGCGCCCACGTGCTGCTGACCATGCGCGACCGCTACAAGGACCGTGTGTACCAGCGATACGGGTTCGTGGATGCGTTTCAGCCGTCGGCAGGGTGGTTTGGCGAGGATGTGATCGGGATCGATGTGGGGGTCGGACTGCTGATGGCGGAGAACCTGCGGACCGGGTCGGTGTGGGAGTCCTTCATGAAGAATCGGGAGGTCCAGCACGCGATGCGGGAGTGCAGCTTCAAGCCCGATCCGGATGCGAATACGCAGGTGCTCTAGAAGGATTTGCCATCCAGGCAGAGACGCGCCTTTGGCGCGGGTTGCTGGGTTCGCTTCCTTTGGTCGCTCACGTCCGGTGAGGCGGGCGACTCGGCCGTCGCGCATGTCTTCGAGACATCGAGCGGAGCACACATTTGGTTGCACTGCCGGATAGCAGATCCTTCCACTTCGCTTCGCTCCGGTCGGGATGACGTCGAGATGAATTTGGCTGCGATGCCGTTTTTGTATCCAGAGCTGGTTGAGTCGCGTCTTAAGCGCATTGTGAATTTTTCTGTATAGCTCTTGTGGAGCGCGCGGCGCGGCGTGAGGATGTGCGGGGCGGGGAGACGACGCAAGTGAGCGAAGATCACGGGATGTACCGGTGGCTCGATGGGCACGGCGAGGCACCGGGTGCGCCGGGGCTGGAGCCGCGGTGGACGTCGAGTCAGAAGTCGGTTGTCGGGACGGCGTATTCGACCTCAAGCAAGGTCTGGTGGACGACCTCGCACGGGATTATCAACGAGATTTACAACCCGACCATCGACAAGCCGCAGGTGCGCGACCTGGGACTGCTGGTGACAGACGGCGAGAGCTTTGTCCACGAAGAGAAGCGCGACCTGAAGCACAGATTTTTCTACCTTTCGAAGCAGGCGCCGGCGGTGGGGATCGTGAACAGCGATCCTGAGGGCCGCTACACCATCTCGAAGGAGATCATCAGCGACCCGCATGCGCCGGTACTGCTGATGCGCGTGAAGTTCTCGGGCGATCCGGAGCTGCTGCGGAAGTTGAAGGTATATGCACTGCTGGCGCCGCACCTGGACGGGGGCGGCGCGCATAACAACGGCCACCTGGTGGACGTGGCCGGGCGGACGATGTTGCTGGCATGGAAGAACAGCTCGGCGCTGGCCATGGCGGCGGATTGCGGCTTCGCGAATGCGAGCTGCGGATTTGTGGGCACCAGCGACGGGTACCAGGACGTGACGCAGCACTACGGGATGGAGTGGCACTACGGGTCGGCGACGGATGGGAACATCGCGGTGACGGGCGAGATCAACATCGCGGAGTTTCCGGAGTTCGTGCTGGCGGTGGGCTTCGGTGCGGCAGCGCACTCGGCGCTGACGCGGACGGTGGGCGCACTGAACACCCCGTTCGATCTGCAGATGTCGCGCTTCATCGAGCAGTGGGAGCGGGTGCAGGCGAGGGTGGACCTGGCCAGCGCCTCGCAGGATGGCGGCAGGCTGCTGAAGGCGAGTTACGGCGTGCTGCTGACGCATGAGGACAAGACCTTCGCGGGCGCGTTCATCGCATCGGCTTCGATTCCATGGGGGCAGGCGAAGGGCGACTCCGACCTGGGCGGCTATCACCTGGTGTGGACGCGGGACATGTGCCAGACGACAACGGCCATGCTGGCCGCGGGCCGGACGAACAGCGCGATGCGCGCACTGATCTATCTGGCATGCACGCAGAAGTCAGATGGCGGATTTCCGCAGAACTTCTGGGTGAATGGGGAGCCGTATTGGACCGGCATGCAACTGGATGAGACGGCATTTCCCATCCTGCTGGCGTACCGGCTGTGGAAGCTGGATGCGGTGGGCGACTTCGATGTGCTGCCCTTTGTGGAGCGCGCGGCCAGCTTTCTGGTGCGCCATGCACCAATAACGCAGCAGGATCGCTGGGAGGAGGCTTCCGGGTATTCGCCGTCGACGCTGACGGTGGTGATTGCGGCGCTGATCTGCGCGGCGGAGATATTGCGGTCGCGGCATAAGCCAGAGCAGGCGAGGTTTCTGGAAGAGCAGGCGGACTGGCTGGAGTCGCACCTGGAGGACTGGACAGCGACCAATGACGGCGTGCTGGTGCCGGGCGTGAAGCAGCATTACATGCGTATTCGTCCAGTCGAGAAGCCGGGCGCCGAACCCGTCGTGCGGATGGGGCCGGGGACGGAAAAGGTGATTATCAACAACCGTGCGCCGGGAGAGCAGTACGAGTTCGAGGCGCGCGAGATTGTGGATGGAGGCTTCCTGGAAGTAGTGCGCTATGGGCTGCGCAAGCCGGACGATCCGACGGTGGTAGCGACGGTCAAGCTGGCGGATGCGATTCTGAAACGCGATCTGCCGCAGGGGCCGGGCTTTCGCCGCTACAACCATGACGGCTACGGAAACCATAAAGACGGCTCGCCCTTCGATGGCTGGGGGCAGGGTTCGTGTTGGCCGTTGTTGACGGGCGAGCGCGCCCACTATGAGCTGGCCGCGGGACGGGATATCTCCGGCGCTGATCAAGACGATCGAGGGATTCTGCTCGTCGGGGGGCATGCTGCCGGAGCAGGTATGGGACAGGGAAGACCTGCCGAATTGCGGGATGCGGCGAGGGTGGCCAACAGGCTCGGCGATGCCATTGGTGTGGGCGCACGCGGAGTACGTGAAGCTGCTGCGCTCGACAACGGAAAAGAGGGTGTTCGACCGTCTGGATGCGGTGGCCGAGCGCTATGCCACGCCACGCGCCCGGGGCACGGTGGAGGTGTGGCGCCGCGACCGGCAGGTGGTGCGGATGGATGCGAAGCGGCGGCTTCGGGTGGAGGCGGGGGAGAGCTTCGAGCTGCGCTGGAGCACGGATGGCTGGAAGACGGCAGAGACGACGCGAGCCACAGCGGTGGACTCGTGCGGCTTTTACGCTGACGCTTCGCCGGGCACCGGGGAGCGGGTGGAGTTCACGTTGTACTGGCCGGAGCGGGGACAGTGGGAGGGGCAGAATTACTCAGTGGCTGTGGAACGACTCACAGGTTCCCGTTATACGGACTTCACATAAGTCCGCGGGCAAAGCATGTAGAGTGGAGGAGACGCGCCGAACGGCAGCGCTGCCTGCATCGCACAGTGCGGGCGTGACAGAGAAGATCCGATTTGCGGTGCCGAGCCGTGGGGTCGAGAGCGGTCCGGCGACGCTACCCATCGCGAAAGAGAGGCAAACCAGTCCATGAGCGACATTCAGCAAACAGCGATCAACGCACTGCGCTTTCTGGCAGTCGATGCCGTAGAGAAGGCTAAGAGCGGGCATCCCGGCGCTCCGCTGGGCGATGCTCCCATTGCCTACCTGCTGTTCCACAAATACATGCGGCACAACCCGAAGAACGCGAAGTGGGCGAATCGCGACCGCTTCGTGCTGTCGAACGGGCATGCGTCGGCGCTGTTGTATGGCGTGCTGCACCTCGCCGGCTACGACGTGACGATCGATGATCTGAAGGGCTTCCGGCAGTGGGAATCGCGCACGCCGGGGCACCCGGAGTACGGCGATACGGACGGTGTGGAAGTGACGACGGGGCCGCTGGGGCAAGGCTTCGCGATGGCCGTCGGCATGGCGACGGCGGAGAAGCATCTGGCGGCGGTCTACAACAAGCCGGACTTCGATGTGGTGGATCACTACACCTACGTCCTGTGCGGCGACGGCGATTTGATGGAAGGTATTTCGCACGAGGCGGCGTCGCTGGCAGGGACGCTCGCGCTGGGCAAGTTGATCGTGTTCTATGACGACAACCTGATCTCGCTCGACGGCCCGACGGAGCTCTCCTTTACCGAGAATGTGCTGGAACGCTTTGACGCCTACCACTGGCACACGCAGATCGTGGAAGACGGCAATGACCTGAAGGGAATCAGCGAGGCGATTGACGCGGCAAAGGCGATCAAGGACAAGCCGTCGTTCATCGCAGTGCGCACCATCATCGGCTACGGCAGCCCACGGGCAGGCACCAACAAGGTGCACGGCGAGGCGATGGGGCCGGAGGACACGAAGAAGACCAAGGAGAACCTGGGCTGGCCGGCGGACAAGAGCTTCTGGGTGCCGGAGGATGCTGCGAAGCACTGGCTGGAAGCGGTAGACAAAGGCGCCGAGGAAGAAGAGGAATGGAACAACCTCTTCGCGAAGTATGAGAAGGCGAATCCGCAGCTGGCGGCGCAGTTCCGTCGCACGGTGATCGACCGGAAGCTGGCCGATGGCTGGGAGAAATCGCTGCCGGTATTCGAGGCGGGCGGCAAGCCGATCGCGACGCGCAATGCGGGCAACACGGTGATGAATGCGTTTGAAAAGGTGGTGCCGGAGATATTTGGCGGCGCGGCCGATCTGACGTCTTCCACCAAGACGATCTTCAAGGACAGCGGGAACTTCCACGTGGACCCGACGGGACGCAACGTTTACTTTGGCGTGCGCGAGTTCGGCATGTGCGCCATGGTGAACGGCATGGCGGTGCATGGCGGCGTGATTCCGTATGGATCGACATTCTTCAACTTCGTGGACTATGCGAAGCCGGCAGTGCGCATTGCCGCGATCATGAAGTCGCATTCGATCTTCGTGTTCACGCATGACTCGATCGGCCTCGGTGAAGACGGACCGACGCATCAGCCGGTGGAGCAGTTGATGATGCTGCGCGCGATACCAAACCTGATCGACCTGCGGCCGGCCGATGCGAACGAGACAGCAGCGGTGTGGAAGGTAGCGCTCGAGGCGAAGGCGCCGTCCTTCATGGCGTTGTCGCGGCAGGACCTGCCGGTGCTGGATGCGGCGAAGCACAACGTGCTGGCGAACGTGGCCAAGGGCGCTTACATCGTCGAGCAGGGCGGCGACGCGCCGAAGCTGCTGATCGTGGGAACGGGCGCGGAGGTGTGGCCGGCGCTCGAAGCAGCGAAGCGGTTGAACGACGAGGGAACCCCGACGCGCGTGGTGTCGATGCCGAGCTGGCGGCTGTTCGAGCAGCAGGACGAGGCGTACAAGGCGTCGATCTTCCCGGACCATCTGCCGAAGCTGGCAGTGGAGGCGGGCGCGCCGCTGGGCTGGTGGAAGTGGGTCGGGCGACACGGCGACGTGATTGGCCTGGATCGCTTTGGCGCATCGGCACCAGGCAAAACGGTGCTGGAGCACCTGGGCTTCGACGCGGAGGGCGTATATAAACGCGCGAAGAAGCTGCTGGAGAATTACGGGCGGGAGACGACAGCGTCGTCAAAGAAGGGCGCGCCGGAACCGGTGGGCGCGCGGTAGGTTCCAAGACGAAGAGGGCCGCTGTACTGGCGGCCCTCGCGTCACGTTGAAGACGAATCACTCGAGCACAGGCAAGCGACCGCGAACGTTATGGCACCTGCACCTCCGGAAATTCGCGCAATCTACTGGGACATTGGCGGCGTGCTGCTGACCAACGGATGGGACCATCAAGAGCGCGCGCGCGTGCTCCAGCAGTTTTCGATTCCGCGCGATGAGTATGAAGCGCATCATTCGGAGGCAAACGACCGCTGGGAGCGGGGCGAGCTGACGGACGATGAATTCCTAAAGCAGACAATTTTTTTTAAAGAGCGCAGCTTTACGCCGGCGCAGTTCCTCCAGGCGGTGCGCGAGCAGTCGCAATGGCTGCCGGGCGGCGCGAGAAACGTGATCGCCGCTCTCCGCAAGAGCAGCGGGTTGAAGATGGCGATGCTGAACAACGAGTCCGGCCCGCTGAACGATTACCGCATTGAGACCTTCGGGCTCACCCAATACTTCGATGGATTTTTCTGCTCAGCGTACCTTGGCATGCGCAAGCCGGAGCCGCGCATGTTCCGTGCAGGAGTGGCGTTGCTGCACTTCAAGCCGGAGCAGTGTGTGTTCATCGATGATCGCGATAAGAATTGCGCGGCTGCGGCGCAGGTAGGGCTGCATGCCATCCAATACAAGGGCGAAGAGCCGTTGAAGGATGCACTGCGTGCAGTTGGTGTGCGGCTGGATTGAAGTTATGCAGTGAAGAAGGCCTGAGGGACAGAACCGGGAAGCAGAGCAACAGGAGGACACGATGGCTGCAGCAGTGACACATGCACAGGTGGATTTGACGACTCTGAACGAACGCCGGTCGAAGGAGCGTACACCGGAGCCGACGGCGGTGGTGATCTTCGGTGCGTCGGGCGACCTGACGAAACGAAAACTGCTGCCCGCGCTGTTCCATCTGGAGCAGGCGGGTCTTTTGCCGCAGGAATTTGCCGTGGTGGGCGTGGCGCGGCGGCCGCTGGGCGACGGCTTTGCGAAAGACATGCGCGAGGGCATCACCGAATTCGGCGGCGTGAAGGACGGCGATCCGAAGCTGGATGAGTTCATGCGCAAGGTGAGCTATCACCAGATGGACTTTGACAAGAGCGAAGGCTACGGTTCGCTAAAGCAAACGCTCCAACAGATTGATCAGGAGCACGGCACGAAGGGCAACCGGCTGTTCTACCTGGCGGTGGCACCGGAGTATTTCGCCGACATCATGAAGCAGCTTGGCGATCACAAGATGGCGCAGCCGGAGCAGGGCACGGTGCACTGCATCATCGAGAAGCCTTTCGGGCATGACCTGGAGTCGGCGCGCAAGCTGAATGACGATGTCAACGCGGTCTTCCGCGAGGACCAGGTCTTCCGCATCGACCACTACCTGGGCAAGGAGACGGTGCAGAACATCCTGGTCTTCCGGTTCGGGAACGGGATCTTCGAGCCGGTGTGGAACCGGAACTACGTCGATCACGTGCAGATCACGGCGGCGGAGGAGATCGGGATTGAAGGCCGCGGGCCGTTCTATGAGAGTGCGGGTGCGCTGCGCGATGTGATCCAGAACCACGTGATGGAGCTGCTGTCGTTTGTGGCAATGGAGCCGCCGATCTCCTTTGGCGCGGATGCACTGCGGCGGGAAAAGATCAAGGTGTGGAAGGCGATCCAGCCGATCAACGTGGAAGACACGGTGCGCGGGCAGTACGGTCCGGGCAAGGTGAATGGCGTCGAGGTGAAGGGCTACCGGCAGGAGGATCGCGTGGATCCGAAGTCGAGCACCGAGACCTACGCGGCGCTGCGGTTGACGATCGAGAACTGGCGCTGGGCAGGCGTACCGTTCTACATCCGGGCAGGCAAGCGGCTGGCGAAGCGGTCGACGGAGATCGCGATCCAGTTCAAGCAACCACCGCAGTTGCTTTTCAAGGATTTGTCGGGCAGTTGCAGCGACATACAGCCGAACATCATCAGCATGCGCATCCAACCGGATGAGGGCATTTCGCTGCGCTTCGGGGCGAAGGTGCCGAGTCCGAATATGGAAGTCTGTCCGGTGATCATGAACTTCAACTATGCCGAGGCCTTCGGCAAAAATTCGGCGAATGGCTATGAGCGGCTACTGCTGGATGCGATGATCGGCGACGGAACGCTGTTTGCGCATCGCGAGGGCGTGGAGGCGACTTGGTCGCTGCTGACGCCGCTGCTGCAGCAATGGGCGGACTGGAAGCCGACCGGCTTTCCGAATTATGCGGCCGGCACCTGGGGACCAAAGGCGGCGGACGAACTGCTGCGGCGCGATGGGCGCGAGTGGCGCAAGGAGTAAGGACTGTGCCGAAACCAATCACGGTTACATATCATGTGTTCGACAACGGCGCCGCCTTCGCGGAAGGGGCGGCTGCTTATTACGCCAACAAGATCGCCGATTTTGCCAAGAGCATCGATGTCGCGAACAACGTGAACGTAGCGTTCTCTGGCGGCACGACACCGAAGGCGATCTTCGAGCTGCTGGCGGATGACTCGAAGCCATACCGGGCCCTGGTGCCATGGGAGCGGCTGGGCTTCTTCTTTGTCGATGAGCGCAGCGTGCCGCCCGATGACAAAGACAGCAACTACGGGATGGCGGAGGCAGCGCTGCTCTCCAAGGTGCCGATTGAGCCATCGCAGGTGTACCGCATCCAGGGCGAGCTGGATCCCGAGGAGGCCGCGGCGAAGTATGAGTCGGCGATCCGCGGGGCCTTCCGGCTGGAGGGGGCGCAGATGCCGCAGTTTCAGCTGGTTTCGCTGGGAATGGGCGACGACGGGCACACGGCCTCCCTGTTTCCGCACACCGAGGCGCTGCACGTGCTGGGGCGCATTGCCGTGGCCAACCGGGTGCCGCAGAAGGACACGTGGCGGCTGACGCTGACGTGGCCGGTGATTGTCGAAGGGCAGGATGTTTCGTTTCTGCTGAAGGGCGCATCGAAGGCAGAGACCTTGCGCCGCGTGTTTCTGGGCGGATACGATCCCGAAGCACTCCCCTCGCAGCTCATCCGTCCGGCATCGGGCCGGCTGACGCTGCTGCTGGACCGTGATGCGGCGGCGCTGCTCCCCAAGCCGAACGCGGACGGCGTGGGTGTGCTGGAGGTTTCCCGTTGATTCTGGCTGGCGATGTCGGCGGAACAAAAGTCGCGTTGGCGTTGTTCGATTTTCAGAATGGTGCACTGCACCATGCGGCAGAGAAGCGGTATCCAGCGAAGGACTATCCCGGGCTTGAAGCGATTGTGAAGGAGTTCCTGGGCGAGCAGCAGCAGGAGGGGAAGATTTCCGCTGCGTGCTTCGGAGTGCCAGGGCCGGTACGCCACGGCGTGCTGCGCCTGACGAACCTGCCGTGGGTACTGGACAGCCGGAAGCTTTCGCTCGATCTGGGGATCGATCATCTGTTCCTCATCAACGATCTCGAGGCGAACGGATACGGGATTCCTGAACTGAAGGCAGACCAGATCTTTACCTTGAGCGCGGGCGATGCGAGCGCGGCGGGAAATCGTGCGCTGATTTCCGCAGGCACGGGACTGGGTGAGGCATTCCTGGTGTGGAACGGCAAGCGGCATATCCCGATGGCCTCCGAGGGTGGGCACTGCGACTTTGCCGCGCGCAATGAAGACGAGATCCATCTGCTGCGGCACCTGCAGAAGAAGATGCGTGGCCGGGTGAGTTATGAGCGCGTGATTGCCGGCGTGGGCATCAAGAACGTCTACGACTTTCTGCGTGATGAACGAAAGATGGAAGAGCCGGCGTGGCTGAAGGAGCGGATGGACACGGAAGACCCGAACGCAGTGATCGGGGAGCTGGGTGAGACCGGCAAAAGCGAGATCTGCGCAAAGACGCTGGACATGGTGGTGGGCGCGTATGGCGCCGAGGCGGGGAACCTAGCGCTGAAGGTGCTGGCGACAGGTGGGATGTATGTGGGCGGTGGGATTGCGCCGAAGATTTTGAAGAAGCTCCAGGACGGCACCTTCATGAACGCCTTCACGGACAAGGGTCGGCTGAGCGATCTGCTGGTGCAGACGCCGGTGCGGGTGATCCTGGAGAGCCGCGCGGCACTGATGGGCGCAGCCGCGTATGCAGAGGCGCGGGCGACGGAGCTGAGCGGGCACTCGGAGCGGGCCGCGTCGGTATAACGATCCTGTCTGGAATGTGAATGCTTTCCGGGCTGGTCCGCGTGTGCTTTCATGAAAGTTATGAACAACAGCCTGGTTATGCATAGAAATGTCCATTTTCGCCAGCGGGCCGGTTTTTGGGCGCTTGCTATTGCGCTTCTTTTTCTGCTTCCGCACGCGGCGTTTGCACATGCGGTGCTGGTGAAGTCTTCGCCCACAGAAGGCGCAACGGTGAAGGCGGGGGAGGTGGACATCACGCTCACCTATAACTCGCGCATCGAGGCGCTGCACTCTTCGCTGCACCTGGTGGGACCGGATGGCAAGGCGCAGACGCTTGCAGTGGATGCGCATGCGGCGCCGAATCTGCTGGTGGCGAAGGTGGCTGCGCTGGCGGCGGGCGCTTACAAGCTGCAATGGCAGGTGCAGGCGAGCGATGGGCACATCTCGAGGGGTGTGATTACGTTTCATGCCGGTTGACGGCAGCAGGTGCACGGCTTGATCTGGCTGCTCAACGATTTCGAGCTGCTGTCGATGGTGCTGCGTGCGGCGACGCTCTCTTTGGAGGCGCTGCTCGTGGGCGGCGTGCTCTTCCTGATAGCTGTGGCGGTGCCGGGCGGTGCGGATGAACGCGCACTGCGTGCATGCCGCCGCGGCATCGAGTGGGTTGCGCTGGCGATGATCCTGGCGGAGATTGCGTCGCTGACGGTGCAGGCCTTGCTTGTGGTCGGTCACACCGGGATTACGGCGGTGCAGGCTCTGAGCGGCGGCCCGGTGATCGCTGAATCAGCTTCAACATTCTGCTCGTTCGTGCTGTGGCTGCTGGCGCGATTTTCTCCTAACAGATTGCCCGCATGGCTGCGGGGCGTGATGTTGGCGGCTGCCACCGGGTTGACGGGATCGTCGGTTGTGCTGAGCCATGCCGTTTCACGCATGGACCATCGCGTGGTGCTGACGGCATTTACCGCGCTGCATCATCTGGGCACGGCAGCGTGGATCGGCGCGATGCCGTTTCTTCTGATCACGTTGAAGCGGACCGAGGACATCGCCGTGGCGAGGCGGGTGGTGGGGCGCTTCTCGCGCATGGCTATGGTGGCGGCGGCGCTGCTGGTGGGCGCAGGGATTGGGTTGGCATGGTTTTATGTCGCGTCGCCTTCGGGCTTGTATGGCACGGCATATGGCGTGCTGGTGATGGTGAAGGCCTATCTGCTGGCGCTGATCCTGATGCTGGGGGCGGCGAACTGGTATGTGGCGCGTGAGGTGGAGCGCGCGCCGCTGCGGCTGCTGATGCGGCTGCGGAGATTTGCGGAGGTCGAGGTGGCGCTGGGACTTACAGTGATCCTGGCAGCCGCGGCTCTGACCTCCCAGCCGCCGGCCGCGGATATGCCGATGGGCCGGGTGACGTTGCATGAGATTCATACGCGCATGCGATGGGAGACGCCGCGGCTGAAGAGTCCGCCGCTTGCGGTGCTAGTACCGCCGACGCCGATCGATGTGGCGGTGAAGGATGCACAGTATCAGCCGCCGGCATCAGGCGATGCGAATGACGCAGAGTGGTCGGAGTACAACCATCATTGGGCGGGGGTGGTGGTGCTGCTGGCGGGAGCGCTCGCGCTGGTGAGTCGCTTTCGCAGAATGCGCTGGGCGCGATTCTGGCCGGCGAGCTTCGCGGGGCTGGCGGTGTTCATCCTGCTGCGCGCGGATCCGGAAAACTGGCCGCTGGGACCGCGACCGTTCTGGGAGAGCTTCTTTGCGCCGGATGTGCTTCAGCATCGTGCGGCGGCGGCGCTGATTCTGGCCTTCGCGGTGTTTGAGTGCGCGGTGCAGGCGGGCAAGCTGCGCGCAGCGTGGGCACGCTATGCGTTTCCGTTAATGTGCGCCGCGGGCGCCGGGCTGCTATTTACGCACAATCACTCGCTCGGCGATGGCAAGAATGAAGTGCTTGTGATGATGAGTCACTCCGCGCTGGCGATGTTTGGCGTGACCGCGGGCTGGGCGCGCTGGCTGGAGCTGCGGCTGCCGAAGGAAGAGGGCGAGCGGCGGATTGCGGGCTATGTGTGGCCGGTGGCGCTGATGCTGGTGGGGATGGTGCTGCTGGATTATCGGGAGATGTAGGGTCTTGCCATCCAGGCAGAGGCGCCAGTGGCGCGGGCTGTCGGGTCCGCCGCCTTTGGCCGCTCACGTCGACAGTGTGGTTGCGGTGACTGACTTCCATGTGCCGACCTCCATGTGCCGGAACAGGGACCTCGTCGCCCGATTTGGCCGCATGATTTGCGGCATACACCTACAGAAGATTGAGACTCTAAGCGGCTACATGGTACTCGCTGCTGACCAAGCCACTGGGATAGTGCCGAGTGCCGATGTGACGGAGCTGAATGTCATGCGGCAGGCTGCCGAAGAGCGGAATGCCTTCACCAATGAGCACAGGGACGCGTGTGATGGTGAGACGTTGAATGAGACCCGCGCGCAGGAAGCGCTGAATCGTGATGCCACCGTCTACGTAGATGTGCTGGATACCACGGGCTGCGAGTTGCGAGACGATCTGCTCCGGCGGTCCGGCCATCTGTTCGATCGGGCCTCCGCTAGTTATAGAAAGGTTAAGGGGCCGGTTACTCAGAACTACTATGCGCTTGTTTCCATAGGGCCACGGTTGAAGCGGCAGAACGATCTCGAAGGTGTTTCGTCCCATGACAATTGCGTCGACGCTTGCCAGAAATTCCTCAAAGCCGTGGGGCTCGCCACCGTCCGCCGGCAAGAAGTCGAAAGCGCCATTCGGCCGCGCAATGAAACCATCGAGGCTGGTGCCGACAAAGACGGATGCGATCACAGAAGACTCCTTTTCTACCAACACACTACGGCGGCTACATTCCCTGGGGAAAGCCATATTGATGGCCTGAATTCAGCATCAAGGGCGAACTGAATCAGCATAGGCTGGTGCACTGATTTTTGTGACGGGAACTATTTTGAGCCAGCACGCGTTTAACCGGAAGACACCCGTGACTTATCCCAAACCTGCGCCGTGACTGCATTTCCTGAGTTAAAGTAATAGGTTGTGTCTTCGCCGCCCAATTCGTTTGTTGAGCGCATCTATCTGTAGAGGTTCTGAATGACATCGTTGCTCTCCTTCCTTCCTCGCCCGGCTGCCCGGCTGGCTGGCGTTGCCGCGGCACTTTTGCTTTTTTCCGCGCCTGCACTTATGGCACAGCGCCTGCCTGATAACGTGCGGCCGGAGCACTACACCCTGAGCCTGACGCCCGATATCGACAAGGCGACGTTCAGCGGTGACGAGACGATCGATGTGACGCTGGCGCAGCCGGCAGAGTCGATCACGCTGAATGCGGCGGAGATCCAGTTCCAATCGGTAACTGCGAATAACGGCAAGCGCGAGATGAAGGCGGATGTGTCGCTGGACGAACAAAAGCAGCAGGCGACCTTCACGTTTCCGGGGACGCTGCCCGCAGGGCCGGTGAAGCTGAAGATTGCGTACACAGGCATCCTGAATAACGAGCTACGCGGATTCTACTTGTCCAAGGCAGAGGGACGCCGCTATGCGGTGACGCAGTTTGAGCCGACCGATGCGCGGCGCGCCTTTCCGTCGTTCGATGAGCCGGCGTACAAGGCCACCTTCGAAGTGACCATGGTTGCGCCGAAGGACGACATGGTGATCTCGAACACGAACGTGATCTCCGATACGGCGGGGCCGGCAGTGGGCGAGCATACGGTGCAGTTTGCGCGCACTCCGAAGATGTCCACCTATCTGGTGGCGTTCCTGGTGGGCGACTTCAAGTGCGTGGAGGGCTCGAGCGACGGCGTGCCGATTCGCGCGTGCGCGACACCGGAGCGCGTACAGTACGCGCATTTCGCAGTGGAGTCTGCGGAGTACATCCTGCACTACTACGACAACTACTTCGGTATCAAGTATCCGATGCCGAAGCTGGACATGATCGGCATTCCGGACTTCGAAGCCGGGGCGATGGAGAACTTCGGCGCCATCACCTATCGCGAGTCGGCGATGCTGGTGGATGAAAAGAACGCGCCGCTGGAGGCAAAGGCGGAAGTTGCCTCGGTGGTGGCGCACGAGATGGCACACCAGTGGTTCGGCGACATGGTGACGATGAACTGGTGGAACAACATCTGGTTGAATGAGGGCTTTGCCACCTGGATGGAGAACAAGCCGCTGGAGGCGTGGAAGCCGGAGTGGCATATCGACGAGCAGGTGGCCAGCGCGTTGAACGGCGCGATGAACCTGGATGCGCAGCGAGTGACGCGCACGATTCGCGCTGAGGCGAACACCCCGGACGAGATCAACGAGATGTTCGACGGCATCACGTATGAGAAAGGCGGCTCGATCCTGCACATGGTGGAGAGCTACCTGGGCGAAGATACCTTTCGCCAGGGCGTGCACAACTACCTGAAGGCGCACATGTACGGCAACGCAACGGCGGAAGACTTCTGGGATGCGCAGACGGCGAACAGCCACAAGCCCGTCGACAAGATCATGGCGAGCTTCATTGCCGAACCGGGCGTGCCGCTGCTGAGCTTCGGGAAGGTCGCGAACGGCGAAGTCCCGGTGAGCCAGAGCCGCTTCTTCCTGAATCCGAAGAACGCGACGGAGGAGGCGAAGACCCAAGTGTGGACAGTCCCGGTCTGCTTCAAGACCGATGGGACGAAGCGTGAGTGCGAGCTGCTGACGAGCAAAGAGGGTACGCTGAAGGTGCCGAACGCGGCGATCTTCTATGCGGATGGCGGCGGCGCTGGCTATTACCGCTCGGCCTACACAGAGGAAGACTATGCGGCGCTGTTGTCGCATGTGACGACGCTGACGCCGGTGGAGCGTGTGAACGTGGTGGGCGATGAGCTGGCGCTGATGCGAGCCGGCAAAAGCAAAGCGGGAGATTTCCTCTCGCTTGCGGCGAGCTTGAAGAATGACGATAGCGCTGCAGTGACAGAATCCGTGATCGGCGGGATCCAAACGCTGTGGTCGCGCGTAGCCGCAACCGAAGCGGAACGCAAGCAGCTCTCCACGTGGGTGGTTTCTACCTACGGGCCGCGGCTGGCAAGCCTCGGCGAGCCGAAGGACGGTGAGACCCCGGATCAGCAGGAGCTGCGCGCGGATCTCTTCGGGTTGGTGGGCGGCGTGGGCCAGGACGCGAAGGTGATTGCCGAGAGCAGGCAGATTGCGGAGCAATACCTGACGGAGCCGGGCAAGGTGAATGCGACGCTGGGACGGCAGGCGCTGGGCGTGGCGGCGATCCACGGCGATGCGGCATTCTTCGACCTGCTGCAGAAGACGGCGGAGACCTCGAAAGACCCGATATTGGCCAGCCAGGCGCTGTACGATCTGGCGCACTTCAAGGATCCGGAGCTGACGCGCCGCGCGCTGGACTACGCGGCATCCGGCAAGGTGCGCAACCAGGATGCGACTCGCCTGTTCTCGGTTGCGCTGCAAAGTCCGGATACGCAGGACAATGCGTGGCAGTACATCGAGCAGAACTGGCCCAAGGTGAAGGCACAGTTCACCACCTGGGCTGGCGGCTCGCTGGTGAGTTCCACCGCTGCTTTCTGCACGCCGAAGCAGCGCGACGAGGTGAAGGATTTCTTCGCTACGCACAAAGTAGCGGCGTCCGCCAACGCACTGACGCGGTCGCAGAACTCGATCAATGATTGCGTGGATCTGCGCGCGGAGCAAAGCGGAAATCTGCAGCAATGGCTGAGCTCGAGCGCATCGGGACAGTTGTAGACACGCGACAGACGTGAAAGTGAGGCTGGCCGGAACGGGAGTTCCTGCCAGCCTTTTCATTTAGTGGGGCGGAGGAGTTGCGGCCGCCTTCTCATCAGGCTTCTTCTCGGTCTTGCGGCGAGTACGCCAGAAGTCTTCCTGAGTGCGTGCGCGCTCGGCGGCGTAGAGCTCCTCGAAGCGCTGGTGCGCGAGCTGCAACGGCATCTCTTCGACCTCCGTCACCTCGACCTGCTTTACCTGGTGCCACGGATAGATGAAGCGGCCGTGAACGAGAAAGCCGGATTCGGCCCAGCTCTGGACGAGCGACTCGACCTCGGTTTTGACATCCTGCTCATGCTTGATCGGCAGCAGGTCAAAGGATTCTCCGCTGACGAGGAAGGCGCGCAGTTGCGCGATGAGCAGGATCTGGGAGTCGTTGCTGGATGATTTTGGATCGGATGCATTCGCCACGCGTGTCTGTTCTCCTATAAGTATCTCCACTTAGGATGGCGGCAGGGCAGGAAGCGATGTGCCGGATTCTCCGCCGAGGACTTTGGCTGGGTTATTCTGCTGACACCGATTTTGACGCGGTTTTTGGAGGCCCCGGATTGGCTGTATTCTTCCGCTCGCTTGCTGCAGTCTTGCTGTCGTTCACCATCGCTTCTGGCCATATCGCGCTGCATGCGCAGGATGAGAAGAAAGACGACGCCAAAGCGGAACATAAAGATGAGAAGCCGACGCCCGTTCCGCCGGAGTCGGCCGTAGTGACGCACCACGAATGGAAGGCGGCAGACGCGCCGGTAGCGTATACGGCGACAGCAGGCAACCTGGTGATTCACGACGACGATGAGAAGCCGTACGGCAGCGTCTTCTATGTGGCGTACACGGCCGATGGTGTGGCTAACCAGGGTACGAGGCCGATCACGTTTTTGTACAACGGTGGTCCCGGGGCGGCGACCATCTGGCTGCATATGGGTTCGGTGGGACCGATGCGCGTGGTGACGGCGAGCCCGGACGCGACCGGCGCTGCACCTTACAAGCTGGTACCGAACGAATACAGCCTGCTGGGGAAGACCGACCTGGTCTTCATCGATGCGGTCGGCACGGGTTTCTCGAAGCCGGTGGGCAAGGCGACAGAGAAGGATTTTGCCGGCACGGACCAGGACGTGAAGGCATTTGAGCGCTTCATCGAGCGGTACATCACGGTGAACAAACGCTGGAATTCGCCGAAGTATCTGATGGGCGAAAGCTACGGGACGACGCGCTCCGCTGCGCTGGCAGATGCACTGCAGGAAAAGGGTATCGAGCTGAATGGCGTAGTGCTGATCTCTTCGATTCTGAACTACGCTGTGCGCGTGCCGGGTTACGACACCGAGCCGATCGTGTACCTGCCGTCGTATGCGGCGATTGCGTGGTTCCATAACAAGCTGGCGCAGAAGCCAGCGGACTTGAAGTCCTTTCTGGAGGAGGTGCGCCGCTATGCGCGCGGCCCGTATGCGGAGGCGCTCGCGCAGGGCGATGGATTGCCGGTGGCAGAGAGGGATGCGGTCGCTCAGAAGCTAAGCGCCTATACGGGGTTGAGTGTCGACTACCTGAAGCAGACGAACCTGCGGATCAATCCATCGCGCTTCCGCAAGGAGCTGCTGCGCGACGAGCGCGAGATCATGGGCCGCTACGATGCGCGCTTTGAAGGGACCGACATCGATGCGGCGGGCGAGACGCCGGGATACGACCCCTCGGACACGGGAATCGCCGGAGCATTCATTGCTGCATTTCACGACTACCTGTCGCATGATCTGAACGACACGACGGCGGATACGTACTATGTGTCCGGGCCGAAGGTGAACGAGTCGTGGGACTGGAAGCACAAAGATCCGAGTGGCCGGGGACGGCCGTTGCAATTGCCCTATGTAGCGGGAGACCTGGCCGACGCGATGCGCAAGAATCCGAAGCTAAAGGTCTTTTCGGCAAACGGATACTTCGATCTGGCGACGCCATTCTTCTCTACCGAATACGACCTGGACCATATGTACCTGGAGCCGGCGCTGCGCAGCAATGTGGAGTTCGGCTACTATCCCGCGGGCCACATGATCTATCTGAATCTCGAAGCGCTAAAGGGGTTCCGCGAGGACATGAATCACTTCTATGCGGAGACGGCGCACCCATAGAAGATCCATCTTCATCGGCAGAAGTGCCCTAGCTGTCAACAAAAATGTCTCGACTGCGCGCGCGACGAATCGTTTCGGCGCGGCCCACGCACGGCTCATCGCGTAGCTGCGCTATCCCATCGCTCTGCTGCTGACGCACCAATTCTCTGCGACTTAAGGTTGGACACCGACGTCGCCGAGGAGGGTGCATGCAACGCAACTCTCAGGTCATATTTTCCCCCAACCATAGATTCCGTCGACCCGTATCTCCGCGCTGCTGCTTTGGCACCATTCCATGTTTGCTGGTCCTCATAGCGCTGCTGGGCGCAGCGCCCATGTCGTTTGCCGTCGCGCCGGGCCCCGCTGCGGTTCCGTTTCGCTTTGTCCACGGATTCGCAGTCGTAGTACCGGTGACAGTGAATGGACACGGACCTTACGACTTCTTGCTGGACACCGGCTCGACAATCACGACAGTGGATCGCGAGCTTGGCCGTGAACTTGCGCTCGAGACAAAGGGGCAAGGCACATTCATGACGCTGACGGAGCAGGCTCCGGCACCTCTGGCGATTGCGGAGCAAGTTGTGCTCGGGCCGCTGGCGGAGCAGAACGTGGTGGTGATGATCCGCGATCTGAGAGGGTTGCACCAGCTTTCATCGACGGCGCGAGGCGTGCTGGGTCAGAATGCGCTGAATCACGCCGACTTCCTGCTGGACTACAAGCACAAGCTGATCGAGTTTGACATGGATGGAGAACTGGCACGCTCCCTGGGCGGGCACCATGTTCCGCTTCACCGCGAGCCGATCGGCAGCAATGCGAAGTATGCAAACCTTTCGGTGCATGGAAGCGTGAACGATAACGGGCTGCGTGAGATGGACTTCATGTTGGACTCGGGATCTGCTTCACTGGTGCTGTTCGGTGGCGTCGAAAACATCGGGACAGGCTATCAGGAGAGTTTCGTGGCGGATACGGCCGGCCGTCACCTGCTGGCGGATGCGCGCGACCTTCAGTTGGTCATCGACGGGAGATCCCACGAGCTACCAACCCATGTGCTCGCTATGAAGGGCGCAGGACCGAAGATTGGCGGCCTGTTGCCAACCTCGATCTTCGATCGCATCTACATTTCGAACAGAGGCGGGTTTGCGATGTTCGACCCAAAGCAGAAGAAACCGGCTCCGCTCAAAGGAGCGGTTGCGTCTCTTCCTCCGGATGCGATTGCGCCGCGTGGCGGCGGACTCTGACAGGCTGCAGGGCCGCGGTGGGCGACAACCGGCCGCGCAGGATCACGGCCAGATTACGCGGCCAAAGATCGTGCTCACGGCGAGAGCACTGTTCTTCATAATCAGCTTCAGCATCAGTATCATTTTCATAGGGGGAATCATCCGGACCCGACAGCAGGATGTCATAGGCGCGCGCGCCGAGATGTTAATGCCGCAATAACTTTCATTGAATGGTGCCGTATTGGCACCATGCGACGGCTCGGGATTGCGTTTCGGGAAAAATTGCGGGAAGAGGCTCGCGGGCGCCAACGGAATGGATCAATGGTCGGGCCTTTTGCGCATTTGCAGTGCAGCTTTGCTCTTCACCTTCTTCGAATCCGGTTTGGCCAACCAGCATTGGCCGATGTGATTTGCCTGACTACATCGCAGCAGTTCGCCCGGTTCCTGCTACGCTGTGCGAGTTCTGCTGCTGGCACACCTCTATTGGCATGCGGTCGATTGTAGAGCGGTGTCGGACGACGGAGGCCGGTCTACAGATTCGGCGATGCCGGCGAAGATTCTTACCCTAATCGGCGGCTATGCTCAATCGCGTCTCAGAAGCGACCCGCCGCGATGCTACCCATTTCTCGACTCGGTCTCTTAATCGAAATGACGGCCGCTCAATGACCACATAGCTCATTTCCGCACAGGCCACGATGAAGACAATGTTGAGCGGAAAGAGAATTGTGCGGTCTCCAGTAAAGAGTTGCTGCCACAGATAGAGTCCGTAGGAGATAACACCGAAGTGACGAACAGGCGCCAGATTCAAGAGCTTGCCGGGAAGTGATTCGTGACGAAAGACAGCGTAGAGAAGAATGACCGCGATGGCTACATTCTCTAATGAAAAGCCAATCGTCATGAGGTACATGCCCCTCCACCTGAGTTCGGCTGGGGTATCGATGCATGTCAGGAAGACCAGGGCCGCAGCTGGAGCGATCGGATGAAGCGCTAGGCGACGTGCCTTCTCCCATATCTTGAGCTCGATTGCGAGCGCCAGTAACGCGCCTGTCATGATCGTATCCAAGTGTGTATGGAGCATCATCGCCATGTGGAAACGCATCGATGGCCACGCGAAATACGTGATAACTCGACTAACTGGCGAGAGAACTATGATGAGGCCCGCTATCTTTAGATTTGTCCGCGGACTAAAGAACGTTATGCATGCAGGCCATAAGAGATAGAATTGCTCTTCAAGCGTGAGTGACCAGCAGTGCCCGAGAATCCAAACCGGTTGAAGAGGCACATAGTTCCATGTATAGGTGGCCGCCGCAAGCATGGCATGCGCATTGACCTGGACAAGCCGGAAAAACGCCAGGATCGCGATCACAAAGAGAAAGGCGTAAAAGGGCGGGAAGATGCGGAAGGTACGACGAATATAAAATCGCTTCAGATCGATGCCGCCATTGCGGCGAAGCTCTGCCAAAAGAAGATGGGTGATCAGAAATCCGCTGATCACGAAGAAGACGCCGACACCCTGCCCCCCGTTTCTGAACGAGGCATTGAATGGGATTCGATCGAGCCATTCGGAGCGAGAGTGGCCCAGAATTACAGCGAGTACCGATAGCGCCCGCAGACCGTCAAGCGAGGGGATCGCTCTTTTCGCTTTGTCCATCTATAACTCGCGCTCCTACTGCTACCTTACATTGTTGAGCTCATCTTCAGTCATAGTGTTCAATAAGTCTGCCTGTTGCTCGCGTTGAGTCCACGTAACCCTCCCATATGTACTATTCAGACTCTTCGCAACTCTTATGATTGATACTGGTATTCGAATGCGGGAAAATGTGGACGACAGTCCGCTGCATCGGGAATGTAATGGGCCACTAAGCCTTTCCCTACGTTCTCGAGATATCAAATATGAGCGAATTCATCATCTAGTATTGACTTGAAAGATCGCATGGCCGGTCCGATCCGGGTTCTTTTTTTTGATCACACCGCGGAGCTCGGGGGCGGCGAGATCGCCTTAGCCGATCTGATTCGACATCTCGATCGCGGGCGTGTCGAATCTATCGTGGTTCTGGGCTCGCCAGGACCACTTGAAGAGCGCATAAAAGGATTTGCGACGGTCCGCGTCATGCCGATCGACTCCGCTGTGGTGGGAGCGCGGAAGGATGCTCTTGGACTCGCTACGGTATTCCAACTTGCTGCGGCACGCGCTGCGATCCGTTATGTGTTTCGTCTTCGGCGCTTATTGAATGAGCTAGACATTGAAGTACTTCATACAAACTCGTTGAAGGCTTTCGTGCTGGGAGGCATTGCCGGCCGCCTGCAGGGGGTCAAGGTCATCTGGCACGTACGCGATCGAATCGCGGACGACTACCTTCCTCATAGGGTGGTGTGGGTGATGCGCCGCCTGGCGAAAATCCTGCCACACTTTGTCATCGCAAACTCTCGCGCAACTCTGGAGACCGTCCAGCTAAAGGGCAAGCCTCGCGCGACGGTGATAGGTTCCGGCGTGGATCTTTCGAAGTTCTCGCCATCGAGAGCTTCGGCGATGAGTTCGGACGAGCCGAGTAGGGCTCGATCGAAGATCGTCGGGCTTGTTGGTCGAATCTGTCCGTGGAAGGGGCAGCATATCTTCATCGAGGCCGCGGCCTTAGTCCATGTCCGCTGGCCCGACGTTCGTTTTCAAATCATCGGGGCGGCTCTGTTCCGCGAACACGACTATGACCTGGAACTGCGCCGTACGGTGGAAGAGCAACGGCTGGAGCGGGTGGTGGAGTTTACTGGTTTTCAGAGCGATGTCGCGAGTGCAATCTCCGGTCTGGACATCCTGGTGCATGCGTCCACGGTGGGAGAGCCGTTCGGCCAGGTGATTGTGCAGGGCATGGCATGTGAACTGCCGGTGATTGCTACCAATGGAGGCGGCGTCCCGGAAATCGTGCAAGACGGAGTGACGGGACTGCTTGTCCCGATGGGAGATGCGCCGGCAATGGCGGATGCGATCTGCAGATTGCTGGAAGACACATCCAGCGCACGGAATATGGGTGTTCAGGGCCGTAAGCGGGCGGTGGAGCATTTTACGATCGAACGAAGTACTCAGAAATTGATGGACGTGTGCGAGCGAGTGATCGGTAGAGGTTCTGCATCCGTATAAGTGCGAACTGCTACACGCGTGAGCAAACCCAGCCCGCTGGAGAGATGATGGGTGTCAAACAGAGGATGAGGAAGATACCTGATACGGCGCAGATCTTAGCGCGGTTTGTTTCCCGTTGCGTTGCGAGCCGTCTGCTCCCCGTTATGCCTCCGCTGCTGATCTTGGCTGTGATGAGCTGTTGCGCGATCCAACTTAGCGCCGCGACATTTTATGTCGATTGCGATCACGGCAAAGACTCAGCGAGTGGTCATTCATTGAAATCCGCGTGGCAGCACCTGGACGCGGTGAATTCCTTCGCGCTGAAAGAAGGATTCCATCCTGGTGATTCCATTCTGCTGAAACGGGGATGCCGCTGGCGTGAACAGCTGGAGTTGCTGAATAGCAGCAAGTCCGGACCATTGAAAAATTCCGGTAAGGATGGCGAACCGATCACCATTTCCGCGTACGGAGTTGGCGACCTTCCGACCATAGACGGCGCCGATACCGCTACCGGCTGGAAGCCGGCGGGACCCTCAATCTTTGCCGCTGAAGTCAAGGGCCTCGTTTACAAGGTGTTCGTTGACGGAGAGAAACGGGAGACCAAAGCCCTTTCAGCGCAGCCGAACTATCTGGGGCAGTGGTCATCCTCGACGACTTACCACATGTGGGATTACGTCGCGAACAAGGGCATGACATTTGGCACCATGACGGATGTGCCTACACCGGGGCAGCTTAAAAATATCGAGTGGTATCACGCAGCTGCGCTCGATCCGGAGAAGCAGGCTTCCGGGATGGCCAATGTGAGTAAAACGCCAGGCAGCTGGTTCCTGGATACGAAGCAGGGATTGCTCTTCGTCCATCTCAGGGATGGAAGCAATCCCTCTCAACATCAGATCCAAATTGGCAGGCGGCGGTATGGGATCGAACTGGCAGGTGTAAGCCATATCTCGATCGACGGGCTGCGCATCATTCATGCCGCCAAATCGGGAATATTGGCCACCGTCTACGACTCAAACCAGGGCGGCCTGTATATGAGTAATGAATACAACACGATCAAGAATAGTATTTTCTGGAATAACTGCGATATCTCGACGGATGTGATACCGCGAACAGGCATGATCGGTGAAGGCGCCATCTATGTCGCCTCCTCTTCTAAAACGACCGATCCATCCCTGAAGGGCTGGGTGATCGAGGGAAATGCCATTGGAGCGATTGATAGTGAACGAGTTGCGACATTTGGTCGTAGTGGGATTTCGGTCACCGCTACGGAAGGCCTGATTCTGCGCAATAACTACGTCGCAACCAACGACGCGATGGGTGTATCGGTATTTACCGATCGTGGTCCGCGCTGCATAAAGCCATCGATTGATAGCAACTACTTTGCTGCAAACCAGGCGAATCTGCGCATCTCCGGGTGCACGGACCCGACAGCCGACAGCAATACCATTTCCTATTCGTATGGCTATGGCATTCAAACCGGGGGCAACAGCTCCGGAGCGGTCATCACGCACAACCTCATGCATCATCTGACGGTCACCCCAAAGGGACACGCGTTCAACGGGCTCGACTGCAATGGCGGGGCGCCGGGCGGAACGTTGGCGTTCAATACGATCGAGTCTGTGTGGGCTGCCGAAGCAACGCTTGAAGTTGGGTGCGACCACTGGACGGTGCGACAGAATGTCTTCGACTCCAGCAACAATGCGCAGCATGGCGGTCTGACTCTTTACGTCCGCAAAGAGGCGTTGCCGGGAATGCGGTTCGAAGACAACATGTACCGGGTCGATCCTGCGGTGAAACGCCAGTTCAACGTTGGCGCGGGAACGCCGGGCGTCAACACCTTCCATGATTTTGCATGGTGGAAGGCCAATATGGAGCCTACGGCGCGGCTGTCGGAGCAGACTCTGTTCCTCGATTCTGCAACTGGTAATTACGCTCTGCGCGACGCAAAAGCCATGAATGCGGATGCGCGAGCTGCGCTTCCGGTCCGTCCCTTCGTGCACAATTCCGCTACGGCTATCTATCTCAAAGAGGCTCTGAACGCACCGTGGGAGCCACAGGATAAGTTCCGGTAACTATGCACTTACTGGATTGAGCGGCTCTGGATCCAGCGACTCGGGATCCGTCAAAGATCTCGCCGTAGATATCCGAGACCTCGTCGACCATTCGGTTGACAGTGAAGCGATCGAGTCCTATCTTTGCTTCTCTTCGTAGCGATTCCTGCAGAGGACGGTCCCGAAGAATACGAATCATCTCCGCGGCCAAGGCAGTCGAATCCTGTGGAGGGACAAGGACTCCACAGCGGCCGTGCTCAAGCGCTTCTGGAATACCATCGACGGCGGTGGCGAGGATTGCGCAACCCGCCTCGCGAGCTTCAAGAATCGCCAAGGCGAAGGATTCTCTTCGGGATGCAAGCACAAACAGATCCGCCGATTGCAGGTAGGGACGCGGGTCCGCCTGAAAACCCTCAAAGTGGATTCTGTCTGCAGCGCCCGATCGCGAGGCGAGTTCCTGAAACGACGCTTGTTCGCTACCGCCTCCGACGAGATAGAGATGTGATTGCGAGCCGTCTGCCGGGAGTTTGGCAAAGGCTTCGATGAGTTCAGCGATGCCCTTGCGGTGCATCATGCCGGCGACCGTGACAATGGATGGTCGCATTAGATCTGCCGGAGAGACCGTGGACGGACGACGTTGAGAGCCCAGCGTTCCATTCAGTACGATCCGAATTCGATCGGCCGGTACGCCTTGATTCAAAAGTTCTGCCTGGACCGCAGTGCTGACCGCAATGATGCGCTGCGGCCAACGCATCAATCCGTAACTCTGGTCATGGATGTTGTGCAGATGCATGATGACGGGAATGCGGAGCAGGCGCGCCCAAGGCAAGACCAAGACTAAGCCATTGCGCATGTGTGCGTGGACCAAGTGCGGTTTGAACTGGCGGAGTATGCGAAGCAGTCCCAAACTGTTCTGCACTGCTGAGGCCGCTCCTCCTGTCTGCTTTGCTGATAAGCACTGAACGCCCGCGCCATGCAGCAGCGTCTCGTGGCCCCCACCGGCACTCGCAAAGGCGACTACGTTTCCGCGCCGCGCCTGTTCCGCCGCGAGATCGACGGCAACGTTGACGATTCCGTTTCCGTGATTCGACAGATTATTTGCCAAGTGCAAAATGCGGATCGGAGACCCTGGACTCATTGCGCTTCTCGTACGAGCGCAGACGGCAAAGTCGTCCATCGGCTCGAGGCTGGGAGGGGCCGCTTGGAATGGGAATATTCCCAACTAAGACAGATCGCAATAGAAGACCAGACAAGGAATCCGCTCGCTCCGGGGAAGATACCCATCAACGCAATTTGCGAGACCATCGCGACAAGGAGAGCCTTGACCGCCATGAGCTCCGGATTCTTGGCTGTGCGCACGCAGGCGAGAAGCGCGCCCCCGAATCCGATGAGAAAGACGATGCTTCCGCACCAGCCGAAGGAAAGGAGGACCTCCTCAATGCCGTTATCGCCGATGGTAAGAGATTGTTGCGGTACACCGTAGCTGGACCCGGTGTTTTTGGCGCGCCCATCCGCTCCCATGCCTAAGCCAAATGGTGATGATTGAAAGGCCGAGATGGCCACTTGTTGATTCTGCACTCGATCGTTGAAGCTGCCGTCCTGCTGAATATTGGTTAAAGTTTGCAACCGGCGTGTCAGGATCTCATTGATTTGGGGGACCTGCACGGCAGCTCCGAGAAGAACGACGCAGGCCAGCAGCAACGACACGATGCGCATGCGTTGGCGAGCGGTGAGAGATATGCTCAGCACGATGAGGCCGAGCAGGCCGCCTCCCCACGCGGAGCGACTCATAGTGAGGCCTAAAACGAGAAGCGCGACGGGGATGGCGAGATATCGAATCCGTCGAGTCGAAGTGATACCGAACAGCACGCCGCAGAGTAGATAGTCGGCGAATGGCTGTGGTGTGTTCATCGTCGAGAAGACGCGTACTTCCATTGGCTCCGGGAAGCCAATCGACGTGAGGGTGGAATTTTCCATCCAGAAGGCGTCCCATGGAGGCACGAAAAAGAACTGACAGATGCCGTAGAGCCCCATGATGAGTACGCCGTAGAGAAAGTTGAGGCGGAAAGAGTTCAGCAATTCATCCAGGTGCTCTCGCTGAGCGTAGATGTAAAGCGCAAAGCAGATGGGCGCGATCCAACCAAAGAGGTCCTGAACGACGGCGACTTTGGGATTCGAAAGAATGCCGACGACAGTACCGTAGCCGATGGCAGCAGCGACGTACAACATATTCCTCAGAACCGGCGCAAGCAATTGGGACCAGTTGTCCCGAAAGATCGCCAAACCGGCAAAGCAGGCGAGGAAGGGAGAAACCATTACGAACGATGCTGTTGTATCTCCGGTCCTGAACTCAATCAGGCGGCGAACCATGGGCGTCAAAAAGAATAGCCAGCACACCAGGCCCACGTAGTAGCCGCGATGCCGCTTGTGAAGATACAAGGCGATGGCAAAGCTCAATGCTGGGGCAAGGGCAACGAGCAGTTTGCTGGCGGGCGTAAGAAGGCCGGCAAGGACAATGCAGACGAATCCCACCAGGAGAAGCATGGCCTTTTTCCTGCTGGTGGGACGGTCTATGTGGACATTCATGCTGCCGGTGCTCCCGTTACTCGTTTCAACGCGCTCATGAGAATGAAGAAGTCCTCCTTACGAGGAAGGAGGCTTGGTGCGGGAACCTTCAAAACCAAGCGGAAGCCCACGTAAATGAAGATGAACCGCGCGCATGTTGAAGTGAGGAGCGCGACGGCAGCGCCTTGGATTCCCCAACGTGGGATGAGCAGGAGCATCATGGGCAAGCTCAAGAAAAGGCCCAATGCCTGGAGAAGCGTGACCACTCCCGGACGGCCAAGAGCCATGAAGGCCTGGGCCAGAACGAATACGCACCCAGAGATTGTCACCTCCAGGAGTAGTAAACGAAGACATCCGATCGAGTGGGCATATTCCCGGCCGTAAAACATTCGCAGGAGTACTGGCCCAACGATCGCGAGCGCGATAGCACAGAGTCCGGTGATCGAAGTACTGACGCGAGCCGCACGAGCGGTCAAGGCGATGGCCGTTTCGCCTGTGCGGCCAGCTGCTTTGGGAAACAACACCATGACGACGGACGTCTGAAAAACGTTCAGCATTCTGGACAGGCTTAGCATCACGACGTAGATTCCGAGGTCCGAGGCCGTGAGAAAGCTGACGACGATAACCTGATCTACCTGTAGAGCAAGTGTGCCGAGTAGGTCGATACCGTAAGAACGGAGCCCATAGCTGAGCAGCAGTTTCGACGCGGCGACGGTTGGCCGGGAGAAGCGGTCAAAGAAGCCCTTGGCCTGCCACACGAGGAGAAGAAAGACGGGCAGCGCGGCAAAGATGTACGCGCAGGATGCCGTGATGGCATTGAAGCGATGAATTACGAGGAAAAATAGCAGTAGAACGAGCGTGACGGCCGGATTCAAGAGCTGGGCTAAGTTCGATAGAGAGAAAGCGCCGCGTGCTTCGAGAGCTCCTCGCAAAATTAATGCCGCAGCACATAACGGCGTCACCAACAGAAACCATTGCGCCGCGCGAATGCCCCAGGCCGGGTATTGATGCAACCAGTGAGGCATACAAAGAGCACCGACACCCGCTGCAATGCAGGAAAGCACCAGAGTCATAGTTAGCGCACTGGCAAGCAGATCACCTGTTTGCCTGGGCCGGTGCCGGACGTGGTAGATGAGCGCGCTGGGCAGACCAAATGTCGTGAGTCCTGCTAACAACGACGACCAAAGCGTGATGGCGGCAAGCTGGCCTCTCCCCTCGGGTAGCAGCAAACGAGCCGTAAGGATGCCAGTAATTGCGTTCAGGCCCTGGATGAGGATACGAGACCCGATGGTCTGTCCGATCGCTCGTATGCCGCGGCCGTGCGTTGCTGTCCGCTCTGCTGGTGCGACCTCCATGGACGGTGAGACCGTAATTTCGCTAGCGGCAGGCATTTCGTATCTTCACTAAAAAGTGCTTTTGCTGAACCTACACCGCGCAAGACGAAATGATGCGCGTCGTGTCTGTAGCCTTGTGTGTGCAATCGTTAGAATGTCGCGGGGTTGAGGCTATAGCCAAAGCCGACGGCCCGGGCATAACGGGCTACACTCTCCACCTTATTACGCGGAATCAGTATCAAATCCCCAGGCACCAACTTCATATCGTTCTCCAGCTCAGCCGTTTTTTTGATGCGCAGATTCAATTGGTGGACTTCCGCGAATTCCGCATTGACTCTGCGATACAGGAGAACCTGCGTTTCCTTTCCGGATATCTTCACACCGCCGGCGAGAATGATGGCTTGCAAGGCCGTCATGTCCTCTCGCAACTCGATTTTCTGCGGAAGGTAGACTTCACCGGCGACTACCACATAGAAGTGCTGGAAGTTGGTGACCTGAATATTGATTTCCGGTTTCGCCAGGTGCTGAGACTCTTTAGCAATAATGAGCTCTCTCGCCTGTTGGAGCGTTTGGCCGGCGATCTGGACGCGGCCGATAACCAGCAGGCTCACAGAGCCATCCGGATCGATCAACGCGGTCTGGTTCAGCTCCGGGCTCAGGCGGAAATCGAGCTGTATCGTGTCACCGGAGCGAAGTTTGTATCGCGCGGATCCAGGCGGAGCATCATCTGGACCCAGAAGTTTGGGTTGCGGGGGGCCAGATGGAGCCGCGTTTTGACCCAGCAGTGGGTTGATTGTTGCGACGATAAGAAAACAGAGGAAGATACCTTTTCTGAAAAGCATTTACACCTCAGAAAAAACGTCGTGCCCATGCAGGAACCAGATGTCGCTGCTTGTTGAAGATGATTCCGTAGAGTTTCCCACCGGCAATTTCGATCTGCTGTTCGGCGTGGTGCAATTCTCTTTTGGTTGTCCGATTCGCCTCGGCAACAAGGAGAACACCATCCACAAGAGAAGCGATGCCCAAAGCTTCCCCGTTTTGACGGACCGATGGGCAATCCAAGAGGATGTAGTGGAACTGATCTGCCAACTGATCGATGGAGCGTCTACGATGCTCCAGGCTTGCATGCCAGTATCCGCAGGACTTCTCCGCTCCACTCACCTGAATTCCCGATGCGATCTCATATATAGATGGGTGCCACGTTGGTTTAGCCAAATAGGCGGCATCTTCATCCGACTTCATACTGCTGGCGAGCATTGCCAGATCTACGCGGAGGACGCGATTTGCCGGATGGCTGCCGATCTCCGCAGTGAGCGCCCGCACAACATGCGTCGTACCTGCACCCGGATGCGTCGAAGTTACGGCAATGGCAAGCCCGCCCCTTTTCTCACGAGGGAATTGAAAGATGTTGTAGATCAGTCCGCGATACGGTGAATTCGGATCGCTGAAAGTTTCAGCGATCACCTCATCTTCGGTATTTACTGATTGCATCATCGGGCCACTTTTCATAGGTCCGTACCTGTCAACCGCGACGTCGAACCGCATTCGAGAACGAATGCCGAGGTTGAGGGGTGAGTTCAGTTACTTCGTCTCCAAGAGAGACGGTCGCGAGAAGCGGATAGGGAGAGACCCCCTGGAGCTCCGCCGGGCTGGCAATCGTCTGGCGATTTGAATCCGCGAGAAAGACAGCAAAACAGGCCAGGAACAACGATGTGAACACTCCTAATATGGAGTCGATCAGCGGTCGCGGCCGCACTGGAGTAAGCGAGAAGGTTGGTGACTGTGCCAATCCCATATTGATCAGGCCTTCCTGGTTCATCGCTTCGGAGATTTGCGCGGCATCTCGCTTTTGCAGGTAAAGCTGATAGTTCGCATTGAGCTGCGCAACTTTCTGTTGCAGAGATGTGAAGGCCAACGTGTCGCCTTCCACCGCTTTCAACTGCTTCTGCATCTCAACAACTTGCGCCGCGATGACATTGCGGCGAGCCTTTACCGCCCGCAGGTGTGAGCCGTCTTCCAGCACCGCCTGATCGGTGGCCTGCCAGGTGGGGTTGATATTTGTTGAGACCTGCACCGATTGCATTTCCTTCGATGCCGCCAGCTCTTTCTTGGCCTGATCTATCTGAGAGTCGACCTGCTGCACAATCCGGTCTGAAGGGAGATACTCCGTCACAAGCTGCGCACGCCGTAGATTGAGTTGAGCCAGCAACGTGTTGACCTGGTCCATGGATCCCGATGCCGGCAAGACGCGTTCGTCTGTCTTCTGTCGCATCGGCGTCGTGTCGCGCGCCATCAGGTCCCCGTGAAGCCGATGAGAAACTTCGTCTGTTTCCGCCTCTGCGGCCCGTTGCAATACCAGCGCGTCGGCAATCGCCTGTTCCAGCTGAGTCTCTTTGTCTGAAATCGATACCAGATGATGTGCCTGCTGAAAATCTGCAAGTTCCTGCTGGGCGAGCGCCCACTGACTCTTGTACCGGTTCGCTTCGGAATCGAAGAAGTGAGCCGCGCCGGATGGTCCAGAAACGGACTTTTCGCGGGCGAGGAAGACCTCGAGGACCCTTTGCAGAGTGCGAGTCGCTTCCAAAGGATCGTTGGCGCGGTAGCTGACATCAATTACGTTCGACTTCCGTACCGGCGCAATTTCCAGGTGGTTGCGGAGGCGGTTCACCCTGTTCTCGTGCTCGAGCTGTACGGCGGCTGGATGAGCAGCGATCGGAACGCTCCTCCAGCCGGGGTCAACGACTTCATCCAGAACATCGGCACTTCCCAAGATTTCTACCTGAGAGTAGACCTGTTCTTCCGTCACCTGGTTGACGAGCGCCTGGGCCCCCGTGGTCGGCTCCGCGGAGAGGACCTCAGGCTTCCGGGCATTTTCCACGATTAGGCTCATGTCCGATTCGTACTTTTTATGACTGAAGAAAACGTAAAGGACGGTCAGACCGAGAAAGAAGCCGAGAACGGCGAGGAAACGCACGCGGTGGCGGAATACCGACTCAACAAAGCCACGCACCATTGAGTCGTGTGAGTCGTGGTCGCGATTGATTATCGCCAAATCCTTCACTTGAGGCATCTCTGCTTTCTCCACGCTCATTAGCGGAGCGTGCGCTGGAAGAAGAGTTAGCAGAATCCAATTAGGTCTCTTGCGGTCGACAACAAGCTAATTGAATGGAGTATTTAGAGTTCGGGGCCCCGCGAAAAGAAAACTTGTGCCTAGCTTAGCGTGGCTTTCGATGAACCGTTGTAAATGAACGCAAGGGAAAGATGGGGGGTAGTTAATCGGTACACACCTGCGTACAGGTCATCCAGGCGACAGGTCATCGTCATTTACTCAGAAGATTCGCAGCCCCCGCTTTGTTTCTTTCCTTTTGACCACCGTAACTTATTGTGCAATGTTACCTAGGAAAGCAAGCCGACACCTGCCTTCACGTTCCAATGTAAGCAGGGTCGAGAGTCCATTTGTACAGCTGCTTTTGTTTTCGGTCGATTTCATCGCAGACCGACAGGCCTCAATCGATTACCGGGCCCCGTAACTACGCTTCGTCATAACCAATAAATCCATAACCTAATTCCACCGTGAAGCGTGCAGTCTCAGATGGCATTTATTACATAGGCTCTATGTCACCCAGCGGACAGCTCGCTCTGTTCTTCTATAGAGAGGGAAAAAGCGCGCCTTCGACCCGTTATCAAATTGGATCCGCAGCTCTCGAAACCGTATACGTCCCTGTTCAAGATGAGCTTCAAGATCTCAATGCCGCAGACAAGCGCCTGCGAATTGTGCACGACAGCCGATATGTGTTTTCTAGGCAGCCGTCGCGAAAACTTTACATATGCCTTTCGCTCGCGCTCTTCTATGTTTTGACCTTCACATTGTTGACCTCCGTTTTGCATCGTAGACACGGTTTTCCGCTGGATGATTCCTATATTCACCAAACTGTCGCACGGAATTTCGCGAACTCTGGCGAGTTGGGATTCATCGCTGACCGGAGATCCTCCGGCTCTACGAGTTTGCTTTGGGAGCTCATTCAGGCGGGTAACTATCGCTTCTTGGGTGCCATAGATCCGGTTCGCTACAACATAGCCATCAGCTATCTGTTGCTCGCATCCATCGGCCCCATCCTATTTTTGCTCTGCGATCAGGATGGTCTGCCAATTCAGATGTGTGTTGCCATCGCTATCTCTCCGGCTCTCATGGGCAACTTCCTCTGGCTCGGGATGATCGGCATGGAGCATTTGCTCTCTATCGTCCTCTCGCTTGCCGGCATTCACCTTTGGCTTAAACCGACTGTCAAGCCAGCCTGGAATGCTCTGCTGTGTGGCGCGATCGCGGGCCTGCTGACGATCGCTCGCCCGGAAGGCGCGGCCTTTGCCCCTTTTCTTATTCTGTTGTCGTTCTTTGGCGACTTTGCGCGACGGACAAATCGCGACAGAGCTGTCCTGCTTGTCGTCTGGAGCTTATTTGGGTTCCTGATGGTCGCTACGAACTTCTGGACATCGGGAGGAATTCTGCCGGCGACGTTTCAGGGAAGGTCCTGGCTCTACTTCCATGCGACGGGAGGGCCGCATTCTCTCCATTCAATGCTCCGCTTCCTCGGAAGCTGGATGCAGCGTATGCCTCGCCAATTCAGCACACGCTTCACAAGCCGGCTCAACTCGCCTCGGGAGCTCTTTTCTTTGGCTGGGCTGATTACGCTTGTTGTAGTCGCGCTGATGCTGGTCGGCGCGGTTTCCTTGGTGCGGAGCTGGCGCCCGCGCATCCGTGCCCTGCTTCTCTGGGCAAGCGCCCAGTTCGCCATTTACCTCTTCGCATTTCCGGCTGCCGGTCATGGCGGTCGTTATCAGCCACTTGTTCTGATGCTTATCCTTCCATGTATCGTCGCTGGCGTACACGCCACGTTGACTTCACTGGGCGTGTGCGACAAGCACGCTTTTAGAGTTGTATGTCTCTTGACGATTGTGGCTGGCGCTTCTTCGCTTCACGCGTGGCGCCGGGTTACTGAGGTGGGAATCGAACATATCAACAATACAGAGGGCAAAGCCGCAATCTGGATGCGGGATCATGTACCGACTAGCGCTCGTTTCGCATCCTTCGACATCGGGCGGGTGAGCTACGAGTGGGGAGGACAGGTCATTGATCTGGGAGGCCTGGTTGATCCCAGCTACTTCCGTTATCTCGAGCAGGGGCAAGTGCCTAAATATCTCAAGACCCACCGGGTCGAATACCTGATGCTTCCAGGGACTGGAAAAGAGGACCTTGGCTTCGACTCGGGTTCACAGATGACAGAACTAGCTGAATATTGCAGCGCGCCGGCGGACTGGGTATTGGGTTTCCGCTACACAATCCATTCGACGCGCTGTCAAGACATATACCGACTTCCAGCAAACTAGTTTCTTGTGTGAGATGTCCACGAATGTTAGCTCGCGGACAGGAACATTCCTGAGGCATAGAGCACCGCCTCTCCAGAGGCTGAAGGATCTGCATTCGCGACAATGATCGACGATGTATTAGAACGGCTGGAGGAGGGTGGTCGAAGGCGGCCGGGACGATCTGTGCGATCACTGCAGATTGGAATAGCGTGGGCCACGCATGGTGCCGGAGGCTCTGGCCGGGTGTTTGCGGATTTGGTCAGGCATCTGCCTGAGAACGGCATCGAAGTCACCGGCGTCGTCTCTGCTCCTTCCGATGTGAGCGTCCGCACCAATCGCCAAATCGATGTCTTTGCGCCCGAGGGCGCTAGCATGCTCGCCCGCCTCCGCGGCGCCCGGCAGCATTTGAAAGGACTTCTGTCCAACAAAACTCCGGATTTGATTGCCTCGCATTTCGCTCTGTATACCGCGCCCATTCTTGACGATCTCGACCGCCGGAAGCTGGTGGTCCATTTCCATGGTCCATGGGCAGCAGAATCACTCCAGGAGGGTAGTAATCCTCTTCTATCGGCAATAAAGAAGCGGATTGAATTGGCTGTCTACAGCCGCGCGACCCGAGTCATTGTCCTTTCGCGAGCCTTCGCTGACATCCTGCAATGCGAATATGGAATCCCTGAAAACCGAATTCGAATAGTCCTAGGGGCAGCAGATATTTCGCGGTTTGCGATCGACTGCACGCGCATGCAAGCTCGGGAACGTCTGGGTTGGCCTCTGGACAAACGCATCTTAGTGACAGTGCGAAGGTTAGTAAGTCGCATGGGACTAGACCGGCTCATCGACGCAATGGCGATCGTTGTGGCAAATGATCCGAACACCATTCTTTACATAGCGGGAAAGGGAAGGCTCCGAGCGGCGCTCGAGGAGCGGGTTTCTGCGCTCAAACTCACCGAGCATGTCCGCTTTCTCGGCTTCGTCTCAGATGATGAGTTGCCTCTTCTCTATAGAGCCGCGGACCTTAATGTGGTTCCTACTCTTGCATTGGAAGGGTTTGGACTGGTTGCGGTTGAGGCTTTGGCTGCGGGGACACCCTCGATGGTGACTCCGGTGGGGGGGCTGCCAGAGGTGATTTCAGGGCTTTCGCGGGATTTAGTCTTCGAGTCGGCATCCGTGGAAGACATTGCTCAAGGCATTTCAGGGGTTGTCTCGGGGTCCATCGCGTTGCCGAGTTCATCTGCATGCAGGTCTTTTGCAGCAGAGCACTACAGCGTTCCCCGAATGGTTGCAGAAGTGGCGGATGTGTACCGTGAAGTCTGCGCGGCGTGACTCGACGGCAGGCACCTCGCAGGCGCTTTGGATTTCGGCGTATCGGCGGTTGCTGCGAATGTAGAGAGGCAGAATCAATCGCAGAGTCGTTTATCCACGAGTGCCTTGGAGGGTGGAGCTGCCTTGAGAGATAGATTGAAAACCATATGAGGGCGCCATGAGGCTCTTAGTCGTAAGCCATGCGTGTTCCACTGCAATCAACCAGAGTTTTTATGCGGATCTGGAGGTGGAAACCGGATGGCAGGTCAGCCTAGTTATTCCGTCTCGGTGGTCGAACCAGTACGGCGTAACGGATACGTCTGCTCGGTGGCGCGGCTTGCAAGGCGATATCACACGCATTAACGTGTTTCGACCCGGCAATATCCCAACACACCTTTACCGAAACTGGTTTATTTCACTTCTGCTCCGGCAAAAGCCGGATGCGATCTACGTGCATCAAGAGCCATACGGCCTTTCAACCTTCCAGGTGTGCCTGGCGAACTACCTTACAGGCAATAGGCCGATTGGCTTTTATGCCGCGCAAAACATCCTGAAAGCTTACCCACCCCCCATTCGCCAAATGGAGAAATGGGTGTTCCAGCAATCGCGCTTTGCGTTTCCAGTCACTCAAAGCGCTCTGGACGTTCTGCGGGCGAAGGGATATGAACACACCGCCGAGGTGCTTCCGCTCGCTATCGATCCTGGCATGTACCATCCGAGTCCAGACTGGAGATCGCAGCAACGGTCGCAGCTTGGAATCAGCCCTGATCGCTTCGTTCTAGGGTATGTTGGGCGACTTGTCGAAGAAAAGGGCCTCGACAAATTGCTTTTAGCTCTGGATCAGGTCAAGCAGGTTCCCTGGGAACTGCTTTTGATTGGCTCCGGCCCATTCGAGGCGGCGTTGCGCCAGAAGGTTGACCGCATGCGAGATGGGCGCGGCCATGTTCACTTTATCGGATATGTTCCTCACGACGAAACGTCACGGTGGCTAAGCAGTCTCGATGTGCTGGTACTGCCGTCGGAGACGAGGCCGAACTGGAAAGAGCAATTCGGCCGGGTATTGCTGGAGGCAATGGCGTGTGGAACTCCGGTGGTCGGCTCAAGTTCCGGAGAGATCCCCAATGTGATCAACACCACCGGCGGTGGTCTCATCTTTCCGGAGCAAGATACACACGCCCTGGCAGAAAATCTAACCTTGCTGGCCGGATCTCCAGGGCTGCGACGCAATCTCATCGACCGCGGACAGCGATCCGTCGCTGAACTCTATGATCAGAGACGCCTCGTCCGCAGGTTTGGGTCGGTTATCGAAGATGTAATTTCTTCGCATAGCTACGTCAACACGCAACATAACTAGCGCAGATATTTTATGCTTTGTGCTGAGATACCCGGAATGCCCCGAAATGATGAGTTTATGGACGGATGGTCATTGCGAGTCATAGGTCAAAAACCAAATTCAGGATGATAACTAAGTAGGCTACACCGCTGTTGTTCTCTAAAGAATCTCTTGCCTCATCGCCGCATATATCGACTATGCTGGCGCTATCACAGACTCAGGGCCACGGTTGATTTCATCACAGCAATCTAGCCATACCACCGGCTAATTGTGATTGGGAAACAGATCTCCATCACTTAACCTTCGGCGTGCCTCCATGAGAGGCGAATAACAAATACACCACAGCCAACAAGCGTCATTCGCTGATTTAGCGAATAGAGATTTCGTTAGAGGACGCGAGAGAATGTCCTTAAATTGCATTCACGACGGGAACGACTTGCGGTCGCAGATGTGGTCGCAACCTTGTCAATGACTGGCGATTGAGGTTGACCTTGCGGCTGTTTCCGCCGCTTGTTCGCGGCGCTCTACAAGGCGTTAGACTTAGCACCCATAAGTGGAGAGCTGGTTATGAGCTCGTCGACCACCGAAATTCGACATAACCTCCGGCCTATACGTCAACCACGACGGCGCGCAGGAATCGGAGCGGGGAAACGGCCTGAAGTACTGTACGAGATATATACTCTCGCGCGAAATGTACCACCTCTGTTAGCCGCAATGGTTGGCTGGACCCAGGTCCACTGGCAGGGGGTGGCCACCATCAGCGGTCTCGAAAGCAGAAGCTTCACCGTTCGCCACATAATTGTGCTCCTGTTCATGATGTCGATTTGGATTCGATGCTTCAAACGGGAAACGATCGACCAGCAGTCGACGCCGCTCCTCCTCTTCGTCTCCTCGCAAGTGAAGGCTGTTTTGATCGGAACGGTCGGTTGCACTCTGCTGCTCTGGGTGGCCCGCCTGACCAGCTACACCGGCAAGCACATGTCCATTTCTCTGTTTGCCATCCGCTGCGCGACGGGCGGCATGCTATGTGTGCTGCTTGCTGCAGTTGCTTATCAGATTGTGAACAAGTTGTCGGCTCCGAAGCTTTATCTCATCGTGGGCAGTCGGCGAAGAGCGATCGAAGGTTATAAACAGCTTCTGGGATATGGAGGCCGTCGTGGCTCTGTACTGGGATTTATTGATGGTGATGACTCCCACTCGCAGTATCTGCCTGGCGACTATCTCGGCTCGACGGATCGATTGGAAGAACTTCTTATGCGCAATCCAATCGACATGGTTTATCTGGCATTGCCACTGCGATCCCAGTACGCCACGGTTCAGGAGGTCATTTGGACCTGTGAACGAATGGGAGTGGAATATTCATTGCCGGTCGACATCTTCGAATCCAACCTTGACCGTTTCTGGCGTCCAAGTGTGCAAGACGCAAAAGCGTTTGTGTACCGCATGGTGCTCGAAGACTATCGCATGCTACTGAAACGGGTGCTTGACGTTAGCCTCGCGATCGTTCTTCTATGTGCATTGGCACCTCTGATGGCCGTGATCGCACTAGCCATTCAACTGACCAGTCCGGGTCCGGTGCTATTCATACAAGAGAGATTCGGTCGGAACCGACACCGGTTCCGGATGTATAAATTTCGTTCGATGGTCCACAATGCCGAAGAGTTATTCGCACAAATTGAACATCAGAACGAAATATCGGGTCCCATTTTCAAGATGAAGCGCGACCCGAGGGTCACGCGAATAGGCTATATTTTGCGCAAGCTTTCCCTGGACGAGCTTCCACAACTCTTCAACGTCCTCAAGGGAGATATGTCGTTGGTTGGCCCTCGTCCCATGTCCCTGCGAGATGTGGGTCTCCTATCCGAGGCATGGCTGATGAGGCGCTTCAGCGTGACGCCAGGAATGACCGGACTATGGCAAGTGAGCGGTCGGAGCAATACCAACTTCGATACTTGGATAGCGCTCGATCTGCAATACATCGACAAATGGTCTCTAGCGCTGGATTTCAAGATATTACTTCGCACCATACCTAGAGTAATTAGCGGCACCGGCGCGGCTTAAGGCCACGGCGCCCATTACCCCGATCGTAAGCTCTCATGAACGGAGATATGTAATGGTTCCGGAGATGAAAATGGCTTTTCTCCATGATAATTTCGCTCAACATGGAGGAGCGGAACGTGTTGCAGAAGAGATAGCCAAGATGCTGCCTCACGCGGACATGCTGTCGACAGTGACGGTTTCCCGAAAACTATCTGCTTATATCCGATCCAGGCAAGTGAAGACAACGTGGATGCAACACCTGCCGGCGATAGACAGGCTGTATCGGCATTACTTCCTCTTGTACCCACTTGCGATAAGAAGCCTCGATCTCTCGGCCTACGATGTTGTCATTAGCAGTTGCGTCGGCTTTGCTAAAGGGGCAATCCGGGAACAGGGAGCAGTGCACATATGCTACTGCCACACCCCTACGCGCTGGATCTGGAGATTTAATGACTATGCCGAGCGGGAAGGCTTTACGATCTTCAAACATCTTCTGCTCAAATCATTGCTCACGGTTGTTCGAAGAGTGGATATGTACACGGCTTCCCAGCCGGACTACTACCTAGCAAACTCGCGAAATGTGGCCGATCGCATCAAGCGCTATTACAAACGCAATGCCTTCGTCATCTACCCCCCTGTGGATCTCTCCCGGTTTCGCGTCAGCAGTGCGGTCGACGACTATCTACTGATCGTTTCTAGACTGCTCCCGTATAAGCGGGTGGACCTGGCGATCGAAGCTTGCAATCGACTGGGCAAGCGACTTTTGATTGTCGGCGATGGCCCTGATCGTGTTCGATTAGGTGCGCTAGCCGGACCCACAGTCCAGCTGCTCGGATGGCAATCTGACGAGGACGTAGCAGAGTTGCTCTCCCGCTGCCAGGCGGTTGTGTTTCCCGGAGAAGAAGACTTCGGTATGGTTCCGATTGAGGCGAATGCCTCGGGGCGCCCAGTCGTTGCATTGGCAGCAGGTGGGGCGCTTGAAACAGTTGTGGACGGCGTCACCGGGGTTCTTTATCAGGACTCGTCAATTGCCTCGCTCATGGAAGCAATTCAGCGGTGCGGAGAGATACAGTGGGACAGCGGAGAACTGCGCAATTACTCGCGACAGTTCGATGTTTCAGTATTTCGCGCGCGATTCCTCGAATTTCTCGATGACGTCGTAGGCTCTCATGTTATGGGGTCGCAAGCCGTTGCGAGGGAAATCTCAGCGAGTGCGGCTGCTTAAAGAGTGACTGCTACGGAGCACTTGATGCTTAATGGGGTCAAAAGCGTTGTCCGGAAGATGCCGATACTCGGGCCTATGGCTGTTCGTCTGCATCTGCCATTCAAGACCTCGTCGGATTACTGGGAGAAGCGCTACGTCAAAGGTGGCAACTCAGGTGTTGGCAGCTACGGACGACTGTCGCACTTCAAGGCTGAATTTCTGAATGATTTTGTAGAACAACACGGAATCGATTCGGTGATCGAATACGGTTGCGGAGATGGCAGCCAGTTGAAGTTAGCTCGCTACCCAAGCTATACGGGGATCGATGTTTCTTCCAGGGCGGTGGAGATCTGCCGCGCTCTGTTCACAACCGACCGGTCCAAGCGTTTTTTCCATACGGACGCTGTTAAAATTCCCTTGGTCACCGACCTCGCTTTATCGCTCGATGTGGTTTACCACCTCGTGGAGGATAGCGCCTTTGAAAACTACATGCATAAGCTATTCGATTCCGCGCAGCGGTTTGTGATCATTTACTCGAGCAACCTTGATGACCCCACGCCAACGCGACACGTGCGTCATCGGCACTTTACATCGTGGGTCGAGCAATACAAACCACAGTGGCATGTCACCGCACATGTAGCGAATGTTTATCCATACGACCCTGCGAGCTCCAGCGACACATCCGTCGCTGACTTTTATGTATTCGCGCCACGTCATCCGCAGGTGACGACGATCGCCCAATCGCAAGCCTAGGATGGGCGTGTGTGATCGCGGTCAGAATTCGCGACATATCGCGTGATGTTTACAGGCGGAGCATCGATCCCATGCGCGCAGCTCAGCCCTATACCAGAACTTCGAAACCGACCACAAGCGCTGCCAGTTGCACAGAAAGCGGCGGAACGGTGGAAAGCGTATGCTTCTTACCGAGGTTTGGTTTATGGATACGAAATCTGTTTACCCCACCGTGGACGAAATCAATGCCCTGCCTAGCAAGGTAAGGCGATACCTACACGATCTGGAAATGCGGATAAATCGGAAGGGACAGGCGCTCACGGTCATGCAACTCCGTGCAGAGCGTGATCTGCTGCACCAGCGGATCGAGGAGTTGGAGGCCCGCATCGCCTTGCAAGAAAGAGAATATCTCGAAGCCCCGATCGAAACGGATTGAACAGGGCGGCTTACTATCCAGAAGGCAGCTTCTCGTAAGCGGCCGATAAAGTGAACGACGGATCATCACATCAAGGAGTCCTTTTATGACTGAAACCACATCCGCTGAGGCGTCGGGTGATGGTGTGGGCGGATCTCAGGCAAGCACAGGTAACAAACTGCAGGCGAAGAGTGTTCTAACAAAGATTGCAGCGTTTGTTGCAGATCGAAATATCCCTTTCCTTGTTTGCAGCATTGGAATGATCGTGATGTTGCTGTGGGCAGGGAAATTCAAAATGACAGCGCCCGGAGCAGAGGGTATCATCCCGCTCGTCACGAACAGCCCACTTACGAGTTGGCAATTCAAGGTCTTTGGACCGTATGTTCTCGGGGATATGATCGGGGCCACTGAATGGACAGCAGCAATCCTACTGATCATTGGCTACTTTAAACCTAAAGCAGGCATTCTGGGCGGGATCATTTTAGTCGGCATGTTCTTCACCACGAGCACCATGTTGATCACGACTCCGGATGACACCGTCGTGGTTCACGGCATCCATTACATGAACAATCTCGGCCTGTTTCTCTTCAAGGACATTATCTCTTTCGGAGTTGCGTTCTATCTGATCAGCTACTATGGCCGAAAATCGATGATGGATGAAAATCAGAGATGATGGTCTGCGGGGAATACCAACGAATTCCCGAGGATTACATCTCGAATACAGGACTTTCTAGGAAAGATGCGCGAGCGCGCTAGGTGATTGATTTGATGGTCGGGGCGGAGGGATTCGAACCCCCGACCCTCTGCTCCCAAAGCAGATGCGCTACCAGACTGCGCTACGCCCCGACGCCGTAGTTGATTGTACCAAGCGAAGATCAGGATCCGAATGGCGAACCCGCATGGATTCCGGGGCTGAATGCCAGGTGAATGAGCCATGCAACGAAGAAGATGGGCACTGCGAGTATGGCGAGGACGACCAGCGCCACGGCCGCGAGAAAGAACCAGTCGCCCCAGTGGTGGCGCCGCGGGTGCTGAAGGTGACGGGTGAGCAGCGCGTAGTTGCGGCGGTTGGCCTTCCATGCGATGTCGAAGGCGTCTCCGAGGAAGGGCACGGTGCCAATGATGACGTCGAGCGCGAGGTTGACCAGCATGCGCGCGATGGTGACATAGGCTGCACCGCGTACCCATGCGGCAACAATGATGATGCAGGAGGCGAGGCCGGCGAGGATGTCGCCGATGCCGGGGATCAGGCCGACGATGCCGTCCAGTCCGAAGCGGATGGAGGTGCCGGGGATTCGGAACCAGGAGTCGAGCAGGCGGCTGAGCAGGTCGAGATTTTCGTCGCGAAAAAGGCCGTCCTGCGCGCCGATGCGCGAGTGTGGCGGGAGAATCTCGGGTTCGCGCTGTTTGTCGCTGCCGGTGGTGGCCATGGCTTGGGTCTTTTGGGCTTGTTCTGAGGGGGTTTGATGCACTCCCGGAAGGGGCTTGAGCCCCCTTGCGGATGCTACAATCGCAGAGTTGCGACTGAGAGCGTCACGGCGGCTATAGTTCAGCGGCAGAACGCCTGACTGTGGCTCAGGATGTCGTGGGTTCGATCCCCACTAGCCGCCCCAAATAAGCTCTCCACCTCACTTTTCTAATCATGTCCGCACACCCGCACACCGTCTACGCCGGCACTTCGGGTTGGGCCTATGCGAGCTGGAAGCCGGGCTTCTACCCGGCGAAGACACCGGCAGCGCGCATGCTGGCATACTACGCGTCGCAGCTGAACTCTGTGGAGGTGAACTTCACCTTCCGGCAGCTGCCCACCGAAAAGCAATTGACGACATGGCTGGAGGCCACGGGCGATGGGTTTAGCTTCTCCTTCAAAGCTCCGCAGACGATTACGCACTTGAATCGGCTGCGCGAGTGCGGCGATGCGCTGGCGGCGCTGAAGGCAGCGCTCGCGCCAGCGGAGCGCGCATCCAAAATGGGTGCGGTGCTCTTTCAACTGCCACCGAATTTTCGTGTCGATCTGGAACGGCTGAAGGGATTCCTGGCAGAGACATCGCGGTTGAAGATCCGGACAGCGTTTGAGTTCCGGCACGAGTCCTGGTTTGCTGAGGGGCTTGGCGAAGCCGTCTATGCGGCGCTGGCCGAAAACAACGCGGCCTTATGTATCGCCGAGAGTGACGAATTCGAGACGCCGCAGCGCAGAACGGCGGATTTTCTCTGCTACCGACTGCGGCGGAGCACATACAGCGAAGCGGATCTGCAAGACCTGACCGAGCGTTTCGTCCGGGACAGAGACAATGGCGATGTGTATGTGTACTTCATGCACGAAGATGCGCCTGACGGGCCTTTGCGGGCGCGCGCTGTGCTCGAGGCACTGACGCAGTGACAGTACCTTTGATCGAATCGGCGGCGAAGGAGCTTGCAAGGTGGCAGAGCGCCTTCACGCCCCGCAGGTTTCTGCGCAATGCGCACCTGCAGACGCTGGCGGGAAATTTCTTCCCGCGCACGGCGGTGCTGCCGGCTCCTGAGGATGAACTGGTTGTGGTTGATCCGGCGCATGAGGGCACGCCACCCAGCCGCGTGCTGTGCCACACCCACTGGCAGGCGGAGGCGGGCCGCGACACGGTACTGCTGCTGCACGGACTCGAAGGCTCGTCGGATTCACAGTATGTGCGCGGCAACGCGGCACGCTTCTACGCAGCTGGATGGAACGTGGTGCGCATGAACATGCGCAATTGCGGGGGGACAGAGCACGAATGTCCGACGCTGTACCACTCCGGGCTATCGGGCGATGTGCTGGCTGTGCTGCGGCACTACCAGCAGACGCGCGGCGCAGAGCGATGGTCTATGGTGGGCTATTCGATGGGCGGGAACCTGGTGCTGAAGTTAGCGGGCGAGCTGGGCCAGGACGCGGCACCCCTGCTGTGTGCGGTCGCGGGAGTGTCGCCGGCGGTCGATCTTGCGCCGTCGTCGGATGCGCTGCATGAGCCGGCGAACCGCATCTACGAATGGAAGTTTCTGCGGGGGTTGGTGCAGCGCTACGCGTACAAGTGCACGCTCTTTCCGCAGATATTTGATCCTAGGCGCACCCATGGGGTCCGCTCGCTACGCGAGTTCGATGACCGGGTGATGTCGCCTTACTGCGGCTTCACGGGTGCAGACGACTACTATCATCGTGCGGCGAGTGCGCGGGTTGTGGACCGCATTGCGGTGCCTACGCTGGTTCTACATGCGCTCGACGATCCATTTATTCGGATGTTGCCGGAGACACGCGCTACGCTGCTCGCGAATCCATTCGTACACCTGATTGAGACCGAGCATGGCGGCCACTGCGCGTTTCTTGCGCCGGCGACGGGCTATGACGGGTACTGGGCGGAGAAACTGCTGTTCGATTTTTTGCATGCGCAGGCGGAAAACCTGTGATGGAGACGGACTGGAGCGTTGCTGCGGGCGCGGACGATCCGGTGATCGAGACGCGGTGGTCGGATGCGGCGAGCGCTCTCGGATGGGTGGATCTGCGCGTAGATGGAGAGGAGCAGCGGAGACGTATCAGCACTTTGCCTGAGGCGGCTCGTTCGCCCGCGATGATGGATGCGCTGCTGTTGCTGAATGCGCCGCGCGGCCTGTTGATGACGACGAAGTGCGATCGCTGGCAGATGGACGAGGCCGAGCGGGCGGAGCTTGCGGATGCACTCGATGTGCCCCCAGCCGGGTGCGGAAATGGATCGTATATCGATGTGTTGATGGCGCACCCGGTGCCGATGGCCGATTTTCTGCTGCATGAAGAGTGGGCGCGTACGACGGCGCGCCGTTGCGCGGCTCTGGCTGTCGATGACGCGCGCTTGGACATCGTGGTACGGCCTGCTCATCATGGCGACGTCTGGGGTTATGGTCTGACGGTGTACTGCTATGCGGGCGGCGCGAATGACGTGCGTGCCGAGGTAGCGTGGACCGCAGCGATCGCGGCGACAATCCCGGTGCTGATTGCGACGGCGGAGTCGCTGTTTGCGTCGCCGGAAGAGTTGGGCGACGGGCGCGTCTAGGCTGATTTCCGTTGCTATCCTGATCGGCGTGAGCCGCAAGCGGAAATCGAGGCACGTCTGTCTAGGCCTGTTGGCGTGCACAGCGGCGATCGCGCCCGCTGCGCTGGTGTGCGGAGCGCAGCAGATCCGGACCCTGACGCCGAGTCCGCCATCGCAGCAGAGCGCGCTTGCGGCCGCGCAGCAGTCGGTGCACGCAGGAAGATTTGCGCAGGCAGAGGCGCTCCTGCGGCCGTTGATTGCGGCCGACCCGAAAGCTGCCGAGCCGCGCTATCTGCTGGCCTACGCGCTCCTGCGCGAGGACAAACCCGCCGATTCGCTGAAGGAGTATACGAGCGCGGCGGCGTTGCGCCCGCCGTCGGCAACGGACCTGCGAAACGTGGCGCTTGATTATGTGCTGCTGCATGACCTGACGGATGCGGAGCAGTGGATGAGCCGCTCGCTTGCGATGGATGGCAACGACGCGGAGACCTGGTACGCGATGGGGCGGCTGCACTACACACAGGGACGCTATGGCGATGCGATGAACTGCTTTCAAAAGACGGTTGCGCTGAATCCGCGAAGCGTCAAAGGCGAGAACAACCTGGGGCTGGCGTATGAGGCGCTGAATCGTAATGACGACGCGGTGACGGCCTATCGCACCGCGATTGCGTGGCAGCGGGATGATCCTGTGCCGAGCGAGCAGCCGCTGCTGAACCTGGCGATCCTGCTGCTCCATCGCAATCAGATCCAGGAGGCCCAGCAGTTGCTGGAGCAGGCGGTGAAGATTGCACCGAAGGATCCGCGCATTCACGAGAACCTGGGCCAGGTCTATCTCAGAACGGGCCGCGCGCCAGATGCGGTGAAGGAGTTTGCCGCTGCGTCGGCGCTGTCGCCCGAGAACCCGCGCTTCCACTATCTGCTGGGGCAGGCCTACCGGCGCGCCGGCGATGATGCTCATGCGAAGCAGGAGTTCGCGCGTTCGGCCGCGCTGAACGGATCGCATTCGACATCCGAGCAGTGAACCCGGGTGCGCCGGGCGCGGGCACGTCTGAGCATCCGGACGCTACAATGTGGGATACCACCTGTGGCGGGCGAGTAGCTCAATTGGATAGAGCATCAGCCTTCTAAGCTGAGGGTTACAGGTTCGATCCCTGTCTCGCCTACCAAAACCATTCTTCTCAGCACGCTTTCCTTGGAATCATCCCGCCCATCGGGCAACGGCGGATGAATCTGCGCTTTCACATAGCGCTTGAGAAGCAGCAAAGACGAAAGGCCGGCTCCATTGTTGGAGCCGGCCTTTTTTCGTTTCGAGGACTACCAGCGATAGAAGGTTATCTTGTGGAAGTAGGCAGTCACGTTTCCGCTCGTTTTGTTGAAGCCGTCCATCTGGACGTTCATAATCATCGAACCCTTGGCCCATCCCAGAGACTTCGCCGCCCCGGCTGCTGCGCCAGAGAAGGTGCTTTGTGTGCCATCGAAGACGACCCAGTCGTGCGTCGCATATCCGGTGCTATCGCGATGGAAGCCTACCTGGATGTGGTGCCAGGTGTTCGCGGCCCAGGTTCTGGGATCGCACTTGATATTCGAGGCCTTCCAGTGGGGGCTGCCGCCGCCGTAGTAGGTCCATTCCCATGTACCTGAATAGGTGGAGCACTGGGTGCCGAAGATCACGGTCTCGCCATTCGACATGACCTGATTCAAGTCCAGTTCCAGATTCGCCAGCTGATCGGGATTGACGACGTAGACGTAGGTATCGAGGACGAAGTGCGTGGAAGTGGAATCCTTGGCGAAGGAATCGTGCCAGCGTTCACCACCACGGCCCGAATACGTCATGTAGAACTCCCGGGCATCGTCATACAACGGCGTGGTCGCGGGAAAGACTGTCGAGCCACGCGAGCTTCCAGGTGTCCCTGTGTCGTGCTCAAACGCCCAGTTGGTCGCCGTATCCAAATCGGCCGATGCCACAGCGTTGGAGGGAATGCTGATCGGAGTGCCGCTGCCCGAAGATCCGCTGCCCGTGGACCCGCTGCCCGAAGATCCGCCCGAGCTCGAACTTCCGCCCGTTCCCGTTGAACCGCCCGGTGGAGGCGCTGTTGCGGCAGCGATGGTGACGGTGCTGTTCACGACGGTGCAGATGCCGGCGCTGGTCCAGGCCTTGAAGTGAATGGTGTGTTTACCAGTAGATATGGAGGTGTTGGTGACATCGATGTCGTAAGCCGTAGCGCCCCATGTGGTGCTGGTGCTGTTATCCACCGAGAAGGCGAATGCTACTGGAGCAAGGTTGTTGCAGCCGACGTTGTGCGCCTTGACCAGGAGAGGGGACTGTGTGGTTGAGCCGTTAACCGGGCTGGCTACGGTGATGTTCGCTGCAAGGGCGGCCTGTGCGAAAACCGCCGTAGCGAGTACGGCGAGAGCTAAACGAAAGAAACGGCGCGGCTGAGCCTGGCGAAAGGAACGAAAGTTCTGGCGAATGAGCATGTACTTCTCCTGCTGGGGGATTTGTTCCACATTGCTTTTTTTGCGCGATATTCCAAATCCACGGATGTGGCAGCAATGCCTACTTCGGGCACACGTAGAGCAGGGCCAGGACCGCCCGTCCGGTGCGGCTGACGAAAAATGCGATGACTGCGTACCACTTATGGGTACGCAGTTCACTCTTCTGTATGCCCGGTAACGTGACGTCTGCGGGCATCTCATAGGTGAATTGGTAAATGGATAATACAGAGGAGGGGGCGATCAGAAAGTCCCTAGTTTGTGTTAGTTGCGGACTTATCACTATGTAAATACCGGGCTATGGACCAGTGCAAAATGTTACCGGTACTGCGCTTTATTACGTGATTGCTCCAGTTAATCGAAAGGGAATAACACGCGGGCACAACGGAGATAGCACTTTCGAGGGACGCTTCTGCACTCGGAGAGCGATGAGATAGGACAATCTGTCAGGCGAGGCTGTCCGCTGCGGCGGCGACAATGGTCGTAGATACGAAACAGATACGTGTTGACCAGCCTAATGACTTACCAGAATGTACACTCTGGCCGCGGGCTGCTGGCAAAGCTCGAACAGGAGGCAGGTTCGGGAATGAGCGGCGACAGATCGCAGCCATAGGCATGGCCCTTCGACGGCGTGCCAGATAGCAAACCATTGAGCACTTTTCATGTGGTCGACAACGGAGCGCAGCTATCTTCTCGCCCGCCAATAGAATCAGCGACCTGCTGATATTCCGGCTGGGGCGATAAGTCCGATTCAGGAAACGTCCATCAAGCCGGTTGCTTCCCGCAGGATGTGGCCGGTATCATCCGATTTCCCCCAGAACATACATCAGTCAGTGGAACGTCCGTAGAGCAGCGGGCGATTCTTCGTGGATTGCTGATTCGACTCCCCCGCATTCGGGATGATTGCCGAGGCCGCACTGTGAAGTTCTTCACCTATGTCGTGTCTGTTCTTCTGACCGCTGCAACGCCGGCATTTGCAGGCGTTACCGTCACCAGCCCGGCCAATGGGGCGACGGTCAATTCGCCGGTGCAATATGTGGCGACCGCGACAACGACCACCTGTGCCACCGGCGTGGCGTCCATGGGGATTTACGTGAACAACAAGCTCACGTACGTGGTGAATGGCGCCAGCCTGAACACTGCATTGTCTCTCAATCCGGGTCCGTACAACACGGTCGTGGAGGAGTGGGACAAGTGCGGCGGCGCCAGCTACACGCCTGTAGCTATAACGGTTGCAAACCAGGCCAGGCAGACGGGCGTTTTTGTTACGTCGCCCGCCGCGAACAGCACAGTGAGCTCTCCTGTGAATTATGTGGCGACTGCGACGACGTCGACCTGCGCGAAGGGCGTGTCCTCGATGGGCATTTACGTGAGCAACAAGATCGTTTACACGGTGAATGCGCCGCAACTGAACACGCTGGTGAACCTCGCGCCGGGAGCCGAACATACGGTTGTCGAAGAGTGGGACTACTGTGGCGGTGCGGCGTACACCACGATCAACCTGACTGTGGCAGGTGGAACGACAGTCAATATGACCGCCAGCCCGACCTCTATTACGTATGGCGGCTCATCCACCTTGACGGTGTCCGCGACAAACGCTTCCCAGGTGACGATCTCCGGAACGGATGGCAGCACATACAATCTGCCGGCGAATGGTGGAACGCAAGTGGTCAGCCCGACCTCCACGACCACGTACACCGCGGACGCGACCGGGGCGTCAGGTACGGTGTCTGCAAGCGCGACCGTGTCGGTCGTGCCAGCCGGAAGCACGCAGTCGATCAGTCATGTGATCTTCATGCTGCAGGAGAACCACACCTTCGATAACTACTTCGGCATGATGAATCCGTACCGCGTGGCGAACGGCTGGAACGTCGGCGACGATGGCCACGTCTACACGGTTGACGGCATTGACGACAAGCTGAACCTCAGCAACGTGGACGACGAGGGCGTGTCGTTCCCGCTCTTCAAGTTCAAGAGCACCTGCATGGACGACGCAACTTCATCGTGGCTGGAAAGCTACGGCGATGTGAATCGCTACAATTTTCTGACGACACGTCCCATCGTGATGGACGGCTTCGTCCACGATGCCGAGGGCTACGCAAAGAGCTGCTCGGTTTCCGGCACGTGCTCCGGCTCTTTTACGGATCTGACCGGCCAACGTGCGATGGGGTACTACGACCAGGGATTTCTGAATTACTACTACTACATGGCTTCGCAATTCGCGCTGTCGGATCGCTGGTTCTCGCCTCTGTCGAGCAAGAGCATTCCGAATCGCATCGCGACATTTACCGGCGGGACGACACAGGGCCTTGTATTCGATCCAAGCGCAAACGATCATCTGGCCCAACTCAATATTCCGAATATTTTCCAGAAACTCGATACCGCCGGTGTGTCATGGAAGATTTATTACACCGTCACTAATGGTCTATGCCTGAACGATGATGACTGCGGCACAGGCACCGCGCTCTATCCTGCGACGTCCTTCTCTTACCTGACGTACTCCTTTCAATACCTGCAAGGAAATTCGACGGGCACTTGTCCCGCGCCGACGCAGCCTTCGAGCGTGGTGGGTGATGCATCGAACTCTTTCTGCATCGACCCGAAACACATCGCTCCAATATCCACATACTTCACCGACCTTACCAATGGCACGCTTCCCAGCTTCAGCTTCATTGAAGCCGGCTACGGCAATAACGATGAGCATCCGGGGTCGGGTCAATCCATTCTGAACGGGCAGGTGCAGGTGGCGAAGGTGGTAAACGCATTCATGGCGAGCCCGGAGTGGAAGGATTCGGTCTTCTTTCTAAGCTATGACGAGGGCGGCGGCCCCTATGACCACGTTCCGCCGGTGCCTGGCCACTCGAACGACAAGACCACTGCATCGCTGGGCACGATTCCGGATATCTCCACGATCGCTGTGAATGCTGACACCTTTAACCCGTGTGCCCCTGCGACCGGCAAGCCGACACTCCATTGCGATCTCGGTGCAAGTGCACCCGGCGCGCACACTGGAGATGCTGCCGCGGTCAACGGCTTTGCCACGCAACTTGGCTTCCGGTTGCCGAACATGGTGATTTCACCATTCACACGACGGCACTATGTATCGCACGTGCCGATGGACCACACGGCAATCATCAAGTTTGTTGAGAACCGGTTTATTGGCAGTTCCGCGCACCTGACGGCCCGCGACGCGGCGCAGCCCAACCTGCTGGACTTCTTCGACTTCAACAATGTTCCCTGGGCGACACCGCCGTCTCCGCCTGCTCCGGTCACAGCTCAGTCGCTCGGCTACAACCCATGCACGCCGACGAACATGGGTCCGTAAGCTTGCGTCAGCAGGCGTTCGGGCCTTAGGCGGCAGATTTGTTACGGGCGCGGGCGGGACGCACTGCAACGGTTTTGGCGATCAACCGCTCGTAGGTATTCCACTCCACGCGATACTCGTCGATCTTGTGTTGGAGAGCTGCCGGATCCAGCACGGCAGATTTGTTGAGAAACCACTCGTGGCGGCAAATGTGGAATTCCAGCTCAGCCTGGCGATTGCGCCAGCAGGCGACTGCATCGGGGTGATGCATCACAGCACCTCAACCTTGGGGATTGTCGAGTCGCTCTAATAATTAGATCACTCACTGTGACTTAGGCAAGAGATTATTTACACGAGTTGAGCGGTCGAGCGATGTCGCTCATTTTCAGCCACTTGACCGTAGCAGGGAAATGCTCCGGACAGCAATGGCGATGCATCGCTTAGTGGGAGGGCCGCAGGCGCGCGACTGCGATCCCGTAAAGCTCATTCACGGGACAGGTTTTCCACCGTTAGGGATGTTTCAGGAATGTGAATAACAGGGTGCTGAGGCCATTCCAAGTGATCTGCACACCAATGCAGAGCAGTAGGAAAGCGATCACCCGCACGATGCCGTGGGCCGTCTGTGGCGAGATCTTTCTCGTGATCAGCGGGGCGTAGGCGTAGGCGAAATACACCAGCACGGACAGCACAACAACGGCGATCAGAATGCCGAGATGAGAGAACAGTTTGGGGACAATGCTGCTGTGAGGAGAAGCATTCGCCGTAAGCGTGAGCATGACGACGATACATCCGGGTCCGGCCGTTATGGGAAAGGTGAGCGGATAAAACGTCTGCTCGAAAAGCTGCTCAATATTTGATGCACATTGCTGCTCCGCCTTCTCCTCCTGATGGGCTGCCGCGCCTTGCTGATTGAGCAATGACCATCCCATTGCGGCGAGCACCAGACCGCCGGCCACCTCGACGATAGAGACCGAAACGCCGAAGAAGGAGAGCAGGGCTGCTCCAATGAGTTCGATGACCAGCAGGAAGATGACGGTGTTGATGGCGATCCTGCGAGCAAGGCGGCGATAGACTTCAGGAGGCGCCGCGCCAACGACGCCGAAGAAGACCAGGGCCGAGCCGAGCGGATTGATCAGCGGCAGCAGCGCACTGAAGGCGATCCCCAGCTGGCTCCAGACAAGGCGAAGCATTGGTGTTGAATGTAACAAATCCTCCGCTAGGCAGCGCGGCGTCGACGGGAATGCGACCACTGGACGTGCTCTCGTGCGCGCATCCGGGTACTCATCCAGGTATCGGATCGGCAGGTGACACGGCTGGGTGCAAGGTTAGGCGAGCCTGGAGAATGCCTGCGGTCCGTTGTGGGCTTCTGGCTCTGCTGCTGGCCGGCTGTTCGCGCGGCCATCCGCACACGATTGCCGTGGTGCCACAGACGACAGCGCAGGAGATCTGGGAGGCGGAGCATGCCGGGGTGGCCAAGGCGCTGCTCGGCACGGCGTGGAAGGAGCGCTGGAACGGTCCCAGCAGCGAGACGGAAGTGGACCGCCAGATTGCATTAGTGCAGGATGCGATTCGCCGGCGGGATGGCGGCCTGATACTGGCCCCAGACCATCCGCTTGCACTGACGACTGCCGTGCGCAGGGCCGCCGAGCAGGGCATGCCGGTGGTGGTGGTGGATGCAACGTTGAACCTGCCGCCTTCACTCGATGTGGACTATCTGCTGAATGATGAGCAACAGACCGGTATCCTCGCTGCGGATCGCATCAACGCCATTCTGCACGGGCGCGGCACGGTTGCGGTGCTGGGCGAGACACCGGCATTGATGGGCACAGTGGCGCGGGCGGAGGCGTTTCGGCAGAGGATGGCGGCTCGCTATCCGGGCATCACGGTGCTCAATCCGCTGCCGGGTCGCTTCCGCACCAATCTGGCAGAGCAGGACACCGAGGAGCTGCTGGAGATAAACCCGAAGTTGAATGCGATTTTCACGCTGACAGTGGGGGCGACGCGCGGTGTGTATCGCGGACTCAAGCTGAAACAGCGAATCCACGAGGTCCATCTGGTCGCGTGCGATCAAGATCTCGATCTGGTGTACTACCTGCGGCTGGGTGAGATCGATTCGCTGGTGGCGGAGAACACCTTTGCCATGGGATACCAGGCGACGCGGCTGATCACGGAGCATCGCGCAGGCGGCGCAACGCAACGGGTGCTGCGCTTTGCGCCGCGACTGGTGACGCGCGACAACGTGGACACGCCGGAGATCCAGCAGATGTTGAATATGGACTGGAGGCCGAGCGAGTGAGCAGCCGCGGCAGATTCAGCGGCAGATGGGCTTGGTGGGTTGCCGCGCTTGCTTTCGTCGTGCTGGTGGGCGGCGGCGTCGCGGCGTGGCGATGGTTCGCGGTATCGAGGCCTGTCTACCGCGATGACTTCGCGCAGAACCGTGTGGACGAATGGAACGCTGTGGGCGGCGCATGGCGGCTGGCTGGCGGCGCCATGCACAACGACTCCGACGAGCGCGGCGCGAAGATGCTGACCGGCTCCTATCGCTGGAGCGACTATCGGCTGCAGACGGATGTGGAGCTGCTGGGAGAGGGTGGCGACGCCGGCGTGGTGGTCCGGTCGAACGATGAAGAGCCGGGAGTGGATGCCTACAACGGCTACTACATCGGCATCCGGATGTATGACAGCTCGCTGTTGATTGGCCGCTCCGATCACGGATGGCTGGAGGCCACGCCCGTACACCTGCCAGGTCTGCGCAGCCATGTCTGGTATCACCTGGATGTCGTGGTGGTGGGCTGCAGCGTTGCCGCAAGGGCCAGTGAACCTGGATCGACGCACGAGGCAATTGCATTCGTTCAGGAGCCGGACTGCGTACTCAGCGGCCGCATCGGATTGCGCTCACTGGCAACGGGCGCTGCCTGGCGCAACGTGCAGGTTGTGCCCGCCAGGAAGGCAGATCTGGTGGCGCTCGCGGGACCGTCGCCACGTGTGCTTCATCCGGATTTTCCGAAGAGCGAAGCCGCCTTCAATGCGGCCCACAGCTTTCCTACGTTTGACGACGAGGCGTTGCGGCGGCGCTTCTTCGGCGACGAGGGACCGCAGACCGAGATCACGCCGATTGCACGCGTTGCGGAGCTGATTCGTAACACACCAGCACAATTAGTAACAGTACGAGGCACAGTGTCGCTGACCTCGCCCGTGCTCTTTATTCAAGATGACACCGGCGGGATTGCACTTCCCGAGCCAATCACGCCTGCCTTGAACCTGGGTGATGAGGTGGAGGCCACCGCCGCTCCGACAGCCTCCGGCGATCCGATTGGGGCGGCCGCGATGCTGCCGCACGCGCAGGTGAGGCTCTTGTGGGACCTTACGCCGGCAGCGCCCTTGTCCATTACGGCGGGGCAGGCCGCCACCGGCAACTACGATGCGCGGTTGGTTGAGGTGCAGGGCGAACTGACAGGGGTGCACGAGGAGGCGGAAGGCAAGATGCTGGTGCTCGAACTCGCCAGCGGGGCACAGGCATTTCGCGCGTTCATTCCGGCGGGTCAACCGGCGCAGTTCTATCGGCGCTTGATGCCGCGCAGTCTGCTGAACCTGCGCGGAGTGTGCACGCTGGAGAGGCGTTACACCAAGGGGTGACCTCGTTTGCGCTGCTGCTGCGTTCAGCCGAAGACATCGACCGACTGGCGGGGCCGCCATGGTGGACCCCACACGGCTGGCGGAGATCGGCTCGGCGATTTTGCTGTTGTGCCTGCTGGCGCAGTATCTCTATAGCCGCGCGAAGCAGTGGCGCTGGCGCGCGATCGTGCAGGAGCGGGAGCGGCTGGCACACGAGCTGCATGACACACTCGCGCAGAGTTTCGCGGGCGTCGCTTTCCAGCTGCAGGGCATTCGGAATGGGCTTGAGCAGGCAGATTCCGCGGGCATCGAGCGCGTGAACCAGCAGATTGAGCTGGCATGCGACGTAGTCCGACAGACGCATGAAGAGGCTAGTTTAAGCATCGCGATGCTGCGCGAAGAGTGGCCCGCAGGCAAGGAGCTAGGCGCGGCGCTCGAAGAGTGTGCGGCGAGCATTGTGGCCGGCGGAAATGTGCAGATCGTTCGCAAAGGACGCACGGAGGGACGTGGAGTGCCCGCACACATTCCGGTTCGCGTCGCCGATGCGCTGTTCCATATCGGCAGAGAAGCAATTGTGAATTCGGTGCGGCACGCCGATCCGCGGCAGATCGTGCTCTCCGTCGAGTACGAGATGAAGCACGTCACGCTTGCGGTGGAAGATGAGGGACGAGGCTTCGATGCCGCGCAGCAGACGCGCGGCTTTGGACTGCGAGGAATGGAAAAGCGTGCCCGCAGTATCGGCGCGCAGCTTGCGGTCACAAGTCAGGCGGGCAAGGGCACTCGCGTGGAGGCAAAGGCGCCGCTTGAAGCGCACATGAGCACGCATGGTTTGTGGGGTACGCTGTGGAGCCGGTTGCGGCAGAAGATTGCGTGGCCGCGAAATGGGCGAGCCGGTCGCGCTGGATGGGCTGTGGGGCGAGGGGATACCCGTGTCAGTTGACACTTTGCGGCCGAGCCGCTAGCGTTATTGCTACGGAGTATGACCATTCACCGCCACCATCGCCATGCCCATCATCACCACGTGGCGAAAGTGTCGGCGGACTCCTCCGGAAAATAAGCAGCAAACCCGAGATCAGGTCCAGCAGCCCGCCGATGCCAAGCAACGGTGGGCTTTTTGCATTCAGGCGAACCAAACGGAGAGAACACGTGAGCAGCAGCGAGGCAACAATCGATTTCGCAAAGATGGATGGGCTGGTGCCTGCCATCGTGCAGGATGCCGCCAGCAAGGAAGTGCTGATGGTGGGCTTTTTCAATGAAGAGAGCTACAGGCGGACGCTGGAGAGCGGTTTTGTCACCTTCTGGAGCCGGACGCGAAAGAAGCTCTGGATGAAGGGCGAGAGCAGCGGCAATCGCCTGCGTGTGGTGAAGGCCTTCACGGATTGCGACCAGGACACGCTGCTGTTCGAGGTCTTAGTCGAGGGCGATGGGCTGGTGTGCCACGAAGGAACCGTCAGCTGTTTCACGCGGCCGATTGCGGTGGAGACCGCCGCCGAGGTGCGCGCGTGACCGCACTCGGGAAGAAGTTGAAGCTGGGTATTCCGAAAGGTAGCCTGCAGGATGCGACGATAGCGTTGTTCGAGCGGGCGGGCTGGCGCATTTACGCGAATGGCCGCTCGTATTTTCCGCAGATCGACGACGCAGAGATTGAGTGCATGTTGATCCGGGCGCAGGAGATGTCGCGTTATGTCGAGAAGGGCGTGCTGGACGCGGGCCTGACCGGCGTCGACTGGGTGGTGGAGAGCGGGCTGGATGTGGAGAGCGTGGCCAGCCTGACCTATGCCAAGCAGAGCCGCAACAAGGTTCGCTGGGTGCTCGCCGTGCCGGAGGACTCACCGTACCAGCGCGCGGAGGATCTTGAAGGCAAGACGATTGCGACGGAGCTGGTCGAGGTATCGAAGAGATATTTTGCGGCGAAGGGCGTGAATGTGCGTGTCGAGTTCAGCTGGGGCGCGACCGAAGTGAAGCCTCCGATGCTGGCTGACGCGATTGTGGAGGTGACGGAGACCGGCAGCTCTTTGCGTGCGAACCGGCTGCGCATCATCGACACAGTGATGGAGAGCGAGACGCTTCTGATTGCGAATCACGAGGCCATGCAGGACGCGTGGAAGCGCGAGAAGGTGAACAACCTGGCGCTGATGCTGAACGGCGCGATTGCGGCGCAGGGGCAGGTCGGCCTGATGTTGAATGTGCGCAGAGACCATCTGGATGCTGTGTTGCAGGTGCTGCCGGCACTGAATTCCCCGACGGTTTCACCGCTGCGCGATCAAGAGTGGACGGCGGTGAATACGATTCTGGAAGAAGGCGTGGTGCGCGATGTGCTGCCGCGGTTGAAGGCCGCGGGCGCAACCGGCATCGTAGAGTATCCGCTGAACAAGGTCGTCATTTAATGCGGGCCTGTTTGTGTTCAGGAGGAAAACCTTGGAACTACTGACAACCAGCGGTGGCGGGGCCAAAAAGGTCGAGCGGCTGCTCCAGTCGCTGGAAGATCGCGGGACGGCGGGCCTGGATCGTGTCGAGCGGCAGGCGCGGCGCATCGTGGACGATGTGCGGCGCGGTGGCGACCGCGCGTTGCTGGTCGCGCGCGCACACTTTGACGGCGTGCCGCGGAAGCAGCCACTGCGGATCGCTGCCGGCGAGCTGCATCGCGCGTGGGAGGAGACCAGCCCGGAGCTGCATGCTGCCCTGAAGCTGGCCGCGCGCAACATCATGGAGTTCGCGAATCGCCAGTTGCCGCAGGAGTGGGACGCGGAGCCGGTGCCTGGGGTGACGACGGGTCAGCGCGTGCGGCCACTTTTATCGGTGGGCTGCTACGTCCCGAGTGGACGGCATCCGCTGCCTTCCTCACTACTGATGACAGCGATCCCGGCGCAGGTGGCCGGTGTGCGCCGCATCGTGGTGGTGACGCCGCGTCCCGCGCGCGAGACGCTGGCGGCGGCCGCGCTGCTGGGCATTGACGAGGTGTACCAGGTAGGCGGAGCGCAGGCGATCGCAGCGCTGGCGTATGGAACACCGTCACTGCCGCGAGTCGACAAGATCGTGGGTCCCGGCAACCTGTATGTCACGGCGGCGAAGCGCCTGGTCGCATTCGACTGCGGCATCGACATGCTCGCGGGACCGACAGAGATTGTTGTGTGCAGTGAGCGCGGACATCCGGAGGCGATTGCTGCCGATCTGGTGGCGCAGGCGGAGCACGATACCGAGACGCTGAGCGTGCTGCTGACCTCGCAGCCGGCGCTGGCCAAGTATGTGATCGCCGAGGTGAAGCAGCGGTCACGGCGGAATCCGGTGGCTCGCGAGGCGCTCCGCGGGCGTGGCTATGCAATCGTTACGGATACAAAAGCGGAAGCTCAGGAGATCGCGAATCGGCTGGCGCCGGAGCACCTGACAGTTGACACCGAAGAAGACCTCGAGTGGGTGCAGAACGCGGGTTCGGTGTTCATCGGCAACTGGTCGTCGCAGGCGCTGGGCGATTATGTTTCGGGGCCGAACCACACGCTGCCTACGGGCGGCGCGGCGCGCATCCGCGGCGGCTTGAGCGTCATGGATTTCCTGAAGCTCGTAACAGTGCAAAGCTACACGTCCGACGGGGTGCTTTCTCTGGGTCCTGCTGGAGTTGCTTTGGCCAATGCGGAGGGGTTGAGCGGACACGCAGACGCAGTGGGACTGCGCATCACCAGGGCCGAAGCGGCAGGAGCTGCGCGTGGGTGAGCCGGTCATCGCGCGAGCGCCCGAGCCGCGCGCGGCCGTGCGTCGCATGAAGGAGTATCATCCGCCGGTTGCCGGGCGCGATGGGCTGCGGCTGGATTTCAACGAGAACACGCTGGCCTGCTCTCCGCGTGTCATCGAAGTTCTCAGGAAGATTACCGCCGCTGATCTGACACGCTATCCGGAGCGCGGCACGGTGGAGGCGATAGTTGCGGATGCACTGGGTGTATCGCCGGCCGAAGTGCTGCTGACCAACGGTGTCGACGAAGCGATCCACGTGTTGTGCCAGGCGTTTCTGGACCGCGACGATGCCATGTTGCTGCCAGTCCCGACCTACAGCATGTATGAGGTCTACGGTTCAGCGGCCGAGGCGCATATGGACGCTGTGCTGGCTGGCGACGGCTTTCGTTTTCCCCTGGATGCGATGCTTCAAGCAATTCACCCGCGCACGCGGTTGATTGCCATTGCAAATCCGAACAGCCCGACCGGAGCGACGGTGGCGCGCGATGCGATCATTGCCATTGCGGAGGCCGCCCCGCACGCGATCGTGCTGGTAGACGAGGCTTACTATCACTTCTTTGGCGAAACCGTGCTGGACCTGATCGGCAAGGTGCCGAACCTGGTTGTGGCGCGCACATTTTCGAAGGCGTATGGGCTCGCCGGTCTGCGGCTGGGTGCTTTGATCGCTGCAGAGCAGACGATGAAGTGGCTGCGCCGCGTGATCTCGCCCTACAGCGTGAATCAACTGGCGCTTGCATGTTTGCCTGCCGCGCTAGGGGACCGCGCCTACCTGGACTGGTACGTGGCGGAGGTGAAGGCGGCACGCGCGGAGCTCGCGCAGACGCTGACGGAGCTCGGTCTTGTGCACTGGCCGAGTGAGGCAAACTTTATTCTGACGCGCATCGGGGACGAACACGGCGCGTTTGTGAAGGCGATGCGCGCACGCGGGATTCTGACACGCGACCGCTCTGCCGATCCGGGCTGCGATGGGTTGGTACGCATTACGGTGGGGACGCGCGAGCAGATGCAGCAGGCGCGAGAGGCGATTGAAGGATCACTGAAGGAGATTGGATGGCGCGCGTAAGCAAGAGAAAGCCGCTGGCCGGCGCGGCGACTCGAACGGCCGCGTTGGATCGCAACACGACCGAGACGAAGATTGCGCTGAAGCTGACCATCGAAGGCCAGGGCCGTTACACCGTGAGTACGGGCATCCGCTTCTTCGATCACATGCTGGAATTGTTCACGCGGCACGGCGCGTTCGATCTGGAACTGAACTGCAAAGGCGATCTTGACGTGGACCAGCATCACACAGTGGAAGACGTGGGCATTGCGTTGGGGGAGGCCTTTGATAGGGCTCTTGGCGACAAGAAGGGCATTCTGCGCGCGGGATATTTTGTGATGCCGATGGATGAGACGTTGGCGGTTGCGGCGATCGACCTGAGCGGGCGCGTGGCCTGTGTGGTCAAGACCAAAGTGAAGACGAGACTGGTGGGCGATCTGCAGAGCGAACTTGTCGAAGATTTCTTCGAAGGCTTTGCGCGCGGTGCGAGAGCGAACGTGCACCTGAAGACGTTGTATGGCCGGTCGAACCACCATAAGGTAGAGGCGCTCTTCAAAGCCTTCGCGCGCGCGCTGCGAGTAGCGTGCTCGCGCGACAAGCAACTTGGCGAGATGCTGCCGAGCACCAAGGGCCTCTTGTGATTGCAGTCATCGACTACAAGGCTGGCAATCTGACTTCGGTGATGAAGGCGCTAACTGCGCTTGGAGCTTCGGCCCAGGTCACTGAAGATCCCGTTGTCGTCCGCGCTGCCGAGCGAGTAGTGCTGCCGGGTGTGGGGCACTTCGCCGTGACAACGCGCCTGCGCGAAACGGGGATGGAGGATGCGGTGCGGGAGACGATTGCAGCCGGCGTGCCGTTTCTCGGCATCTGCGTGGGACTGCAGTGGCTCTTTGAAGGCAGCACGGAGGCGGATTCGCTGAGTGGACTCGGAGCAATGAAAGGCCGCTGCACCCGCTTTCCTGAGACGCACAAGGTGCCGCATGTGGGCTGGAACACGCTTGAGCCTGCGCCGCAATCGCGCCTGCTCGCAGGGTTGACGCCGCAATCGTTCGTGTATTACACACACAGCTATCGTGCGCCGGTGGTGGAAGAGACGGTCGGCGTGACGGACTACGCCGGGCCTTTCAGCGGTGCTGTGGAGCGTGGCAATCTCTTCGGTGTGCAGTTTCATCCGGAGAAATCCGGTGATGCCGGACTGCAGGTGCTGCGCAATTTTCTGGCGGTGCCGAGATGCTGACCAAGCGCATCATTGCCTGTCTCGATGTCACTGCGGGCCGGGTGGTGAAGGGCGTTCGCTTCGTCGATCTGCTGGATGCGGGCGATCCGGCGGAGCTCGCGCATCGTCACGCCGCGGCAGGCGCAGATGAAATTGTGCTGCTCGACATTACGGCGACACACGAGGGGCGTAGGACACTTGTGGACACGGTTGCCCGCACGGCGCGCGAGATTTTCGTGCCGTTCACGGTCGGCGGCGGCGTGCGCACCGCGGATGATGCTGCGGCGCTCTTCGACGCGGGCGCGGACAAGATCAGCGTGAACTCAGCGGCGATTGCGGACCCTTTGCTGATAGGCGCAGTGGGCCGCAGCTTCGGTTCGCAGGCAGTGGTGGTTGCCATCGATGCACGACGCGGCGAGGGGGGAGTGGAGACGGCAGAAGTTTATGTGAGCGGCGGGCGTAGACCGACTGGCCGCAAAGTGCTGGAGTGGGCGCGCGAAGCGGAGGAGCGCGGTGCTGGTGAGGTCCTGCTGACCTCCATGGATGCGGATGGCACGCGCAACGGATTCGACTGCGAGCTAACCGCTGCTGTCAGCAGCGCGCTGCGCATCCCGGTGATTGCATCGGGTGGTGCCGGCAACGCGCAACATTTTGTGGATGTCTTCAGCGCGGGCTGCGCGGACGCGGCGCTGGCGGCGAGCATCTTTCACTTCGGTATCGCCGATATGCGTGAGCTGAAGCAGGAGCTCGCCCATCAGGGCGTGCCGGTGAGGTTGCCATGCTGATTCCCTCCATCGACTTGATGGGCGGCCGTATCGTCCAGCTGGTGCAGGGCAAGGAATTGAAGCTTGCCTTCGATGATTTTGAACACTGGATCCATCGATTTTCGAATTACCCCATGGTGCAGCTTATCGATCTGGATGCGGCGATGCGGCAGGGTGACAACCGTGCGTTGATCGAGCAGATCGCACAGCGGCTGCCGTGCCAGGTGGGCGGCGGCATTGGATCCATTGACCGTGCGCAAGAGATGCTGGCGGCGGGCGCGCGCCGCGTCATTATCGGGTCTGCACTATTCAACTCTTCGGGCGTGGCCGAGCAAAACGATGAGCACGGCCTGGTGCGCCATGACTTCGCTCGCGAACTTGCTGCCGCTGTTGGAACGGAGCGGCTGGTCTTCAGCGTGGACACGCGCGAGGGTCGCATTGCGATCAAGGGATGGAAGCAGCAGGTGGACCTGACACCGGAGATGGCCATGGCTGCGCTCGAGCCCTGTTGTGATGCGTTTCTCTACACGCATATCGATCGCGAGGGCACGATGCAGGGCTTTCCGTTGGACGTAGCGCGGAAGCTGCGTGGCGTCACGACGCGGCAACTGATCGTTGCAGGTGGTATTCGCGAGCAGGAAGAGATCGATGCTCTCTCCGCAATGGGCGTGGATGCAGTGGCTGGGATGGCCGTCTATTTGGGTCGATTGGCGGTATAGCGTGAAGACGTAGTCGCGTCCCGCCGCTTCACTGCGACGCCGATGATCACAAAGAGGATGGCGACTGCACCCTCGAGCGCGGCGTTGCCTGGGCGATGACGCAGGAGACCGACAAGGGCGATCGCTCCCCAGAAGAATGCCAGCACGTACCAGAGGATGTAGCGTCGCATCGGGAATCAGTATAGAGGCGACGCGAGCGCCGAGTTTGCGGATCGGCTTCATCGCTTCCGACGACGAAGTTCTGGGCAGAGTGCAACCTGGCGGCGCACAGCGTCCTTGAAGCGTCGGTTTCGCCGGGCTCGACCGGCAACACCGCGCATGCTGAAAGGAAGGGTTCGGTGTCTTACGCGGTGCAAATATTCATTGCCGCTGGATGCATTTCAGATCGCGATGGCGAACGGGAAGTCTACGGTAGATTGTGCCGCGGCCGTGATCGCATTCAACGACAAGGGGACCATGGTCGCCCACGTGGACAGCAGAAAGCCTTCACCCTGAGGGACGATGCGGCAGCCCACCCCTCCGGCTCGCTTCGCCATTCGCGCGGTGCCCGTCCGCCCGGAAGCACCCATCCTATCCTGATCCTGCAATGCGGCTGGTATTCTTAGTGGTTTGCATCAGACATCTTTGAAAGTGACAGGACAGGGTAAACGGATGGCGGCGGCGGCCAAAGAAAGCACAGTGCGCGTGGCAAAACGGCTGGACGGAGTCGGCTTTTCTGACATCGTCGTCATCCGCAATAAGGTAATGGAGCTGCGCGCCGCGGGCCAGGCGGTGCATGCCTTCCATGGCGGCGAGCCCTTCTTTGAGACCCCCGAATCCATCAAGCAGGCTCTTTTTGCGGCGGCCGAGGAAAACAAGACGCGATATGCGCCATCTTCCGGGATTGCGCCACTGCGCGAGGCCCTGGTGGACAAGCTGCGCGTGCGCAACGGCATTGAGACTACGGCGGACCAGGTGCTGATCACCGTGGGCGGAGCACATGCCCTCTACTGCGCATTTCATGCGGTGTTGGACCCGGGCAGCGATTGTCTGTTGTTCTCGCCCTATTGGACGCCGATTGCAGATATGATCCGCGGCGCCGAGGCGCGGCCGGTGTACGTACCGACTTCGGAGGCGCGCCGCTCCGGTATCACAGCGATGCTCGAAAAGCTCACCACGCCGGAGACGCGGGCCATCTACTACAACACGCCGCAGAACCCAAGCGGAGTGGTCTTCACGCGCGCGGAGGCGGAAGAAGTAGCGGCGTTCGCCCAGCGCCATGATCTAATCGTGATTGCCGACGAGGCTTACGAAGACCTTGTCTATGACGGCGAGCACGTCTCCATCGCATCACTGCCGGGGATGGCGGAGCGCACTATCTCGGCCTATACCTTCTCCAAGAGCTACGCGATGACGGGTTGGCGCATCGGCTACGCGGTCGCACATGAGCCACTGATGACTGCGATGCGCAAACTGGTGCTCTACTCCACGAATGGCGTGCCGACTATGGTGCAGTGGGCCGCCGTCGAGGCTTTACGCCTGAGCCCGGAGTTCCGGGAGAAGCGCCTTGCGGAGTATCGCGAACGGCGCGATGCCCTGGTCGGGGGGCTCAATGCGATGGGCTTCGAGTGCGAAGTGCCGGCCGGCGCGTTCTACGCCTTCCCGTCGATCACCCGGCTTTCGGGCGACAGCCGCGCGGCGACCGCCCTTCTACTGGAAAAGGCCCACGTTGCCACCATTCCGGGCGCGGTGTTCGGTAGCCATGGGGAAGGGCACGTGCGCTTCAGCTATTCGACCTCCATGGGGATGATTCAGCAGGGGCTCGAAGCACTCCGCCGCCTGACCTAACTCCTGCTTATGAAACGAAATCCGGTCTGCTAGCGTCTGACAGAGGAGCAATCTTTTTTGCAGCCGCGCCGGCCAGGACGGAATCTTACCCGCATATGCCCAATCAACGTTGTTTGACGGCCGCGATTTTCGTGTGCGCCTGTACGGTCGTGCCGTCCCTTGCCAGGGGCCTATCCGATCCTGCTGCGCATGGCACTTCCGCATTTACCAGCGCTTTGCCGGACGCGCCGTTGCCGCAGACGCAGACCCAGGCCCCACCGGGCGCCTCGACTGCTGCAAAGACGGAAGCGACCCCCACGCCACCCAGCGATGAGGGCAAGAAGCAGACCAAGCGCATTCTATTCGTCGTTCCGAACTTCCGCTCAGTGAGCGCCGATCAGAAACTGCCTCCCCAAACGGCGAAGGAGAAGTTCAAGACGGCGGCGCTTGAGAGCTTCGACTACTCGGCAATTATCTTTGCCGCCGGACAGGCTGGGGTGGCCCAGGCGCTGGACTCCTATCCCGAGTTTCACCAGGGGGCGGCGGGTTATGGCCGATACTTCTGGCACACCTTTGCAGATGAGACGGACGAGAACCTCTGGGTCCAAGGCATTTTGCCCGTCGCGCTGCACCAGGACAGCCGCTACTACACGCTGGGCCACGGTGGCCTCATCAAGCGCGAGGCTTATGCGTTCACGCGCGTCCTGGTCACGCGGAACGATAACACCAGCCGCGCGCCAAACTACTCAGAAATTCTCGGAGCGGGCGTGGCCTCGTCGATTTCAGCGGCGTATTATCCCTCGGTGTACCAGACTTGGACCAAAATCGGACAGCGCTGGCTCACCAATGTGATCATTGATGGTGCCGTGTTCTCCATGAATGAATTCTGGCCGGACGTGAACAACGCCGTCTTCCATCAAAAGGACTAAAGATACATGCACCTCGGGCTTCCTGAGGAGATCGATCCATCTCTGTTTCGCTATCTCCCCGAAGACGTCGACGTCACGCGCATCGGAAAAGACCTGAAAGGCGAGCTTCACCTCGATATGTGGGTGTTGCCGCTCAATCCAAAGCAGGCGGCCGCAGCGCGTGCGCACATCAGCAGCGTGCACGTAGTGCAGTCGCAATACGCCGGCGTGGACGCCTTTCTCTCCCTCGTGCCCGCCGGCGCCACGCTGTGTGACGCGCAGGGCGTGCACGATATTCCCGTGGCAGAGTGGATCCTCACCGCCATTCTCGCCTCGCTCAAGTACATTCCGTTTTACGTGCGCATGCAGGCCACCGGTGATTGGAAGCAGCGGATCGGAGCGGAGGCCCTTTACCTGGGGACGCATCCCGGCGAAAAGCCGATGCATCCTTCCGCGCTCGAGGATGAGCTTACGGGCAAGACGGTGTTGATTGTCGGTTATGGCTCGATTGGCCGCGCTACGGAAGAGCGACTGCAGCCGTTTGACGTAAAGATGCTGCGCATTGGGCGCCGGCGCCGCGATGGCGTGGAGCCGGTGGAACGGCTCGACGATCTATTGCCGCAGGCCGATATTGTGGTCTTGCTGGTGCCGCTTACGGACCAGACACGCGGATTCATCAATGGCAAGCGCCTTGGGAAGATGAAGCACGGAGCCCTGCTGGTGAATGCGGCGCGCGGGCCGGTCCTCGATACGGATGCGCTGGTCGAAGCCCTCAGCGCAGGCAGGATTCAGGCCGCAGTTGACGTCACCGATCCCGAGCCCTTGCCCATGGGGCATCCGCTTTGGTCTGCTCCCAATCTACTGATCACGCCGCATATCGCCGGCTCCAGTCCGGGCATGATGGACCGCGTGATGCGGTTGATCGGCGATCAGTGCCGCCGCTATCTTGCCGGCGAGCCACTCGCCCACGTGGTGAGCGACGGATACTGACGCCCGCTGCTTTCGCCGCTTCCCTGGATGCTGTACAAAGAGTCATCCGCTATAGCATCTCGGTAAGCCACACCGAGTAAGACTCCGCAGTCCATAGTAGTGCCGAAAAATGCTTCACGGCGGGAGGTCCTGCCCTTTGAATTGTCTGAATCGTCGCCTGCTCTGTTCTGTCTTCTGCTGCCTGCTTTTCGGCGCCGCGCTCTTCGCCCAACACCAGGACAGTCAACACCAGGAAGCGTCCAAGCCAGCTCAGGAAAAGCCGGCGGCAGAGAAGGCCGTTGAGAGCAAGCCGCAGGCCGAAGTGCCGCCGGTGCAGACGCATCACACGCTGCACGTGAATGGGCAGACGCTGAATTACACAGCCACCGCCGGCATGATGCCGCTGAAGAACGACAAGGGCGAGGTCGAAGCCAACATCTTCTTCATGGCCTACACCCTCGACCAGCCGGAGGCCAAGCGCGAAGGCAAGCGCCCGCTGATGTTCGCCTTCAACGGCGGCCCGGGATCGGCCTCGGTGTGGCTGCACCTGGGTGCGATTGGACCGCGCACCGTGCACATGCAGCAACCGGATGGCACCATGCCTGCGCCGCCCTACCAAGTAGAGGACAACGAGAACACCTGGCTGACGCAGACCGATCTCGTCTTCATCGACCCGGTGGGCACGGGCTACAGCCGCGTGACGAAGCCGGAGTTGCTGAAGAACTATCTCGGCCTCAGGGGCGATACCGCGGCTGTCGGCAAATTCATCCGGCTCTATCTTGACCGGTACGAGCGGTGGAACTCGCCGCTCTTCCTGGTCGGTGAAAGCTACGGGACCACGCGCGCCTCAGCACTTTCCGGATACATGCTGCAGAAGTACGGCGTCGCATTCAACGGAGTCGTGCTGATGTCGACCGTGCTGAACTTTGAGACGCTGGAGTTCGCGACCGGCAACGATCTGCCCTATGTCCTGTTCCTGCCGACCTACACGGCGACGGCGTGGTATCACAAGAAACTCGACCCATCGCTGCAGGGCGATCTGCAGTCCGCGCTACGACAGGCGGAGGCCTTCGCTGACGGTCCCGTACGCCGATGCGCTGGCGAAGGGCGATCGCCTGAGCGCGGCCGATCGTGCGCAGGTAGTCGCCGGCCTTGCGAAGTTCACCGGCCTGAGCGCTCACTACATCGACCTGAGCAATCTGCGCGTGGACGAGCCGCACTTTACCAAGGAGTTGCTGCGCGACGAACACCTGAACGTGGGCCGGCTCGACAGCCGCTACACGGGGTACGAGCCGTCGCTGGTGGAGTCGCAGAGCCAGACGGACCCCACGATGTCCATCATCTCTTCGCCCTTCTCGGCATCGTTTCACCAGTACATTCGTACGGAGCTGAATTACAAATCTGACGAAGATTACTATCTGCTGGGCGGAGGGTTCTCCCAGGCGGCCGACTGGGATTGGGGCTCGGCGGCCGAGGGCTTCCCCAACGTTACCGAGTCACTGCGGAATGCATTTGCCGGCAACCCCTACATGCGGCTTTATGTGGCGTCCGGCTATTACGACTTGGCCACGCCTTACTTCGCGACGGAGTACACGTTGGCGCACCTCGGTCTCGAGCCGACGGAGACGACCCGCATCTCCACCGGCTTCTACGACGCGGGACACATGATGTACCTGAAGCCGTCCGCTCAGAAGAAGCTGCACGACGACGTCGCGGCATTCATCGCGGCTTCGCTGCACTAAACCCGATCTGGAGCCAGCACTTCGGCCACATGCACGGCGCGGCGGCTGGTGCCTTGCGCGATCTGCTCCCGGCAACTGAAGCCGTCGGTCACGATGAGGGTGTCGTGATCCGCAGCGCGCACCGCGGGCAACAGAACGCGCTCCCCCAGAGTCTGCGAGACGGTGTACTTGTCGCGCTCGAAACCGAACGGACCGGCCATGCCGCAGCAGCCCGAGTCGAGCATTGTGACCTGCGCTCCGGTTTGTTCGAGAAGCGCGCGTTCTTTCTTCATGTCGAACACAGCTTTGTGATGGCAGTGGCCATGCAGCACAATCTTCCGGTCAGTCAGGGATGGCGGCTGCCATTCAGGTGCGTGTTCTGCGAGAAAGTCGGCCAGCAGATAGGTTTGCCCCGCGAGCCGCTGCGCTCGTTCGTCTTTCGGGTAGAAGTTTCGCAGCTCTTCGAGGAAGACGCTGGCGCAGCTCGGCTCGAGCACGATGAATGGCATGCCGGCATCGATCTGCGGCGCGAGGCGGCTCAGCACATCATCTAGGTAGCGCCGCGCCTGATCGAGGAAGCCGAAGTCATAGAGCGGACGGCCGCAGCAGATGTGCCGCCGCGGAAAGACCACGCGAAAGCCTGCGCTGCGCAGCACGCGCGCCGCCGCATCCAGAACCCGCGGCTGCAGGTAGTTGTTCCAGGTATCCGGCCAAAGCAGGACGGTCTTCTGGCCGCTCTCGTTCTTTGCGGGACGATCCTGCTGCTTCAGGAAGCTGCGCGACGCAAAACGCGGCAGCGTTCGCTCGGGGGCAACATCGGCGATGTGCTTCGCGAGTGACTCCATCCCGGGAAACATGAGTGCTGCGTTCGCGAGGGAGGGCGCGAACGATGCCAGGCGCGCCCAGCGATCCATAAAGCCGAAGAGGTAGTGTGGCAGCGGGTGCAGCTTGTCTGCGTAGTGCTGCGCAAGGAACTCCGCCTTATAGGTGGCCATGTCCACCCGCACGGGACACTCACTTTTGCACGCCTTGCAGGAGAGGCAGAGGTCCAGCGCTTCGTGCACCTGCTCGTTCTGCCACCCGTCCGGCAGCGACTCGCTCTGCATCAGCTCCCACAGCAGGTGGGCGCGGCCGCGAGTGGAGTGCTGCTCCTCGCGCGTAGCCATGTAGCTGGGACACATGGTGCCGCTATTCGTCTTGCGGCAGGCCCCCACGCCAACGCAGCGCATCGCGGCATTGGAGAATGCGCCGTCGTCATCGGGAAACGCGAAGTGTGTGTGGGGACGCGCAGGCTCGTAGCCGGGGCCGATGCGCAGCTTCTCCTCCGGCTGGTAGATGCGTGGATCCTCCGGCGTCCCCATCATCTTGCCGGGGTTCATGCGGTTCTCCGGGTCCCACAGTGCTTTGAATTCGCGGAACGCTTCCATCAGCTCCGGGCCAAACATCTTGGGCAGCAATGCACCGCGCGACTGGCCATCGCCATGCTCGCCGGAGAGCGATCCGCCGAACTCCAGCACGATGTCGGCAGCCCGCTCGATGAATTCGCGATACGCCTTTACGCCCTCCACCGAACGGAAATCGTAGCTCATGCGGGTGTGAATGCAGCCCTGGCCGAAATGCCCATAGATCGGCATGATGTAGCCGAACTCATCAACCAGCGCTTGGAGCCTGCGCAGATAGGCCCCCAGCTTCGCCGGTGGCACAGCGGAGTCCTCCCAGCCCTCCCATAACTCGGGTGCTCCCGGGACAAATGTAACTGCGCCAAGAGCAGATTCGCGTACCCGCCAGATGCGCTCGGCCTCTTCTCCCTCGACACACTTGGCGTGCGGGCGCGTGGGCCAGCCATGGGTGGCTGCTACGAAGCGATCCGCCTGCGAGCGCGCGTCGTCATTGGTGTCGGCGCCAAACTCCACGAGCAGGAATCCGCGGCCGTCCGGCAGCAGTGCGATGTCGTCGAGCGCCAACTGCTTGCGGCGAAGAAAGTCCACCAGCATGCCATCGAACCCCTCGAGCCCAATCGGTTTGTAATTCAGGATCTCCGGCACCGCGTCAGCAGCGGCGAATGCATCCGCAAAGCCAAGCACCACAAGCTCCCTGTACTGGGGGCTCTTCACCAGGCGCACCGTTGCTTCGAGGACAGTTACGCATGTGGCTTCCGTGCCGACCAGTGCGCGCGCGACGTGAAATCCATTCTCCGGCAGCAACTGATCGAGGTTGTAGCCGGAGACCCGGCGCGGGATGTCAGGAAAGTGCTCTCGAACCAGCGATGCATACGTGTCGCGGATGCGTTTCAGTCCGGCGTAGATCGCGCCGGCACGGCCCCCCGCGGCGATCGCCGCCGCCAGATCGTCATCACTCATGAGGCCGAGCGTCATGCGCGTGCCGTCATAGAGCAGCACGTCGAGCGACTCGATATTGTCGACGGTCTTCCCACCCATCAACGCGTGCACTCCGCAGGAGTTGTTGCCGATCATGCCGCCGATGGTGCAGCGACTGTGAGTCGCCGGATCCGGGGCAAAGGTGAGCTGGCCGCGCTCGGCCTCCGCGCGCAGCGCATCCAGGACGACGCCAGGTTCGACCCGAGCGCGCTGAGCTTCATAATCGATCGACACGATGCGGCGCATGTACTTGGAGAAGTCGAGCACCACGGCAACGTTGCAGCATTGACCGGGGATGCTGGTGCCTCCGCCACGCGACAGGACTGCGGCGCCGAACTCGCGGCATGCCGCTACGGTGGCGAACTGCGTCGTCAGCATCCAGCGGCAGTACAACGCCGATCGGCAGTTGACGATAGTTGGAAGCATCGGTCGCGTAGAGGGCGCGGGATGCGGAATCGAACCGCACCTCACCGCGAACGGTGGCGCGCAGCCGCGCCTCCAGTGCTGCATGCGCCGCGAAGTCCTCATGCGGCAAATGAGTATTGGGCAGCGCATTCAGGATCGGAAATGGCGACGTGCTGCTCATCATCAGATCTCGTTCAACGTCGGTGGCGGCAGCGGCGGAATGGCTTCCGTTTCGCTCTCTCTGCCACGGCCCGTCACGGTGGAGACCAGCGCGGTCACTACAAGGTTTACGAGAGCCGCGGGCAATGCCGCATAGACGGCGAAAGTGTGCCCGGATAGGTGAAGAGGGAATATTGAGGTCTTCATCCCCATGGAGACGACCATCGCCGTGCCGGCCGCCATGCCCGCAGCCCAACCCGCAAGCAGCGCCGCACCGCTGAACCACCGCGTGAACAGCCCGCACAGGATCGCGGGCACCATCTGCATGATCCAGATGCCGCCGAGCAATTGCAGTTCGATCGCATATTGCGCGCTGCTGGTAAGGATGAAGGCCAGCGCGCCGAACTTGATGATGAGCGAGACCAGCTTGGCCATGCGCGCTTCTTCTGCCGGAGTCAAGGGAGTGCGCACGAACTCACCCCACAGGTTGCGCGTGAACAGATTGGCTGTAGCGATGGACATGATCGCCGCCGGCACCAGAGCGCCAATGCCGATGGCCGCAAGGCAGAAGCCCGCGAACCACTCGGGGAACATGCGCACGAAAAGTATGGGCACAACAGCCGACGTGTCTTTCGATTCAATGCCCGCGGCCAGCGCCATAAGCCCCAGCAGCGCGATCAGCCCCAGCAGAAGGTTGTATGCAGGCATCAGCGCGGCGTTGCGCCGGATGACATTCCCGCTTGACGCGCTGAGCGTGCCGGTGAAGGTGTGCGGGTAAAAGAGCAGCGCAAGAGCGGAACCGATCGCGAGCGTCGTATAGCTCCAGTACTGCGCCGGCCGCAAAAGGATGGAACCGGGCGGCTTGTGCTGAGAAAGAGCATGTGCAGCATTCGCAAACACGGCGCCATAGCCGCCCAGTTTGGCAGGGATAATGATGACCGCGGCGATCACCATGATGTAGAGCATCACGTCTTTGACGATAGCGATGGCCGCCGGTGCGCGCAGTCCGCTGGTGTAGGTGTAAGCCGCCAGGATGACGAACGCAGCGATAAGTGGCCACTCGCCGTGGACGCCGAGCGCGGCGATGACCTCGCGAATGCCGACAAGCTGCAGCGCGATGTAGGGCATGGTCGCCAAAATGCCGGTGAGCGCAAAGGCGACGGAGAGCCAGCGGTTGCGGTAGCGGCCACGCACATAGTCGGACAGAGTTATGTAACGCTCACGGTGGCATATGGTCCACAGCTTGGGCAACACCAGCATCATCAGCGGGTAAGCGAGGATGCAGTACGGCACCGCGAAGAAGCCGGCCGCACCCGCTCCATAAATGGCCGCCGGCACTGCAATGACTGTGTACGCCGTGTAGAAATCCCCGCCGATCAGAAACCAGACGATGAGCGTGCCGAAACGGCGGCCGGCCAGTCCCCACTCTTCCAGGCTGTGCAGGTCCGCGCGCTGCCAGCGCACCGCCAGGAAGCCTGCCGCTGTCACGCCGAGGAAGCAGAGGCAGAAGACGACGAGCGCGGTGGTGTGGATGGCCGGTGGCATCGAGTGAGATTGTACGATGTGCCGCTGGCCTTATTTGCCGCGGATGCTGTCCACACTGAAGGGAGTTGAGCCGTGAATGACCAGCGTGAGCAGCGCCAGGAGATAGAGCACCATCAACTCGCCGTGGTCAGAACCCGGTCCTCTGCCAAAGAAGGCGAATCGATGCACCAGCGCCCACGCCACGAGGAGATTACAGAAGCAGAAAAGCGCCACCCAGCGGGTCCAGATGCCGAGCGTCAGCAACAGGGCGCAGACGAAGTCCGAGAGGAATGCGACAAAGAAGGATGCGTGCCCGCCGATGTGGATTGGATCGGGGAAATGAGCCAGGAATTGCGCCCAGTGCATCGGCTGCTTCTCCCAACCATGCCGCAGAAAAAGCGTGGCTCCGGTTCCGATGCGCAGGATGGCGAGGCCCGCCGCTCCACCTCCCGATTGTTTCTGAAACGCCATGCTCTCTCCCGGCTTTGCTGGATGTATGCCCTACTGAATGTATTTAGTGAAGCAGACCGCCGCCGCCCGGGGTCCACTCGTCGACCACGACGTCGAGATCGTTCACGATGCGGATCGCCTGCTCCACGTTTCGCCGCACCTGCGGCCGGTCTTGGCGAGAGGCATTGGGTGCCTCTTCAATTGCGACCACACGGCCATAGGGCCACGAGAACTCCGGAATTGCGGCCAGCGCCTCGGGCAGGTCGGACATCCGAATCTCCAGCTCCTGCCGGCGTGCTGCCGCCGGATGCAGCAGAGTGCCCGCGTCCAGCGCGCTGCTGGTCTGCTGCGGGAAGATGACGCGCAGGGTCAATGTGTCGCGGTGCACCGTCAGAAATGGATTCTGCCATGCGTCGGTGCTGTGCACATTCACGTATAGATGCTTCGACGGGGGCGGGATTCCCTCGAGCGACACGCGGGCCGCGGCTTCGCTCTTCGCGAGCGCGCGCGCCTGCTGTTGCTGCAATTGCCGCGCGGTCGGCTGCTGCGGGCCGCCAGATTGCGAGCTGCGGCTGCAGCCGGCGAAAAGCAGCAGAGGAACGGCGAAAGCGGCGACGCATTTCACGTTCAGGCAGGTAGAGCGTTGGAAGGAATGAGCGGCAAGGACGCGGTGCACGCAGTCAGAATAACAATCCGCGCGCGTCGCGCAGCACTGCTGGCATTGCCAAGTTAGCGTCCCTGCCATGCCGGGGCGCGCTTTTCGAGGAATGCGCGCGTGCCCTCCGCCTTGTCCTCGGTCGCGCAGGCCAGTCCGAAGAGCGATGCTTCGAGCTCCAGTCCGGCCTCGATCGGCAGGTCATAGCCGCCTTCGACGGCCCGCAGACATCCTGCGACCGCCAGCGGTGCCTGCGCCGCAATCGCACGCGCCAGCGCTCTCTGCGCGCGGCATCAGCGCTTCGCCCGGCACCACCTCGTCCACCAGGCCCATGCGGAAGGCTTCCACGGCGCCTACCATGTCGCCGGTCAACAGCAGCTTGAGCGCGGCGCCCTTACCTACCAGGCGTGGAAGCCGCTGCGTTCCGCCGTATCCGGGTACGAGGCCGAGCTTCACCTCCGGCTGGCCGAGCCGCGCGCCTTCGCTCGCAATGCGCAGGGTGCAGGCCATCGCGAGCTCACAACCACCGCCGAGCGCAAATCCCTGGATCGCGGCAATCACCGGCTTGCCGCATGTCTCGATCTTGCGAAAGACGCCTTGCCCTCGCCGTGCCAGCTGCTGGCCCTCCGCTGCAGAGAGCGTCGCCAGCTCGCTGATGTCGGCGCCTGCGGCGAAGGCCTTCTCGCCTGCCCCGGTCAGGATGATGGCCCGCACCGCTCGCTCGCCGGCAAGCACTGTAAAGGCGTCATCGAGCTCCGCGAAGAGCGCGCGATTCAGCGCATTCATCACCTTGGGGCGGTTGAGCGTGACAACTGCGTATGTGTCGCTTCGTTCCAGCAGCAGGTTTTCGTAGACCATCCGGCACTGTCTCCTTCTTGTGAACCTACTATCATCCGTGGAGCGCGCCGCCTTTGTCATCACCGCGAGCGCGGCAATAGCTGGCGCGCCGCTCCCTCATCCCTTCATCCCCGGATGGTAGATTCAAAAGAGAATGATCAAAGGAATCACCTTCGTGCATGCGGCCAGCACGCCTGCCGTTTACGAGACGCTGCACAGCTTTTTTTCTGCGATCGGTCTGGAGCCCGGCCGCAGCTGGCAGACGGACACGAGCCGCGGAGCCCCTTTTCTCGCACCCGTCGGCAGCTTCGAACTGCTGGATGGCATGGCCCATCTGCCTGCCCAGGTGCTGATCGAAGTCACCGCCGTGGACGATGTGCATCGCGCCGCGAAGGAGTGGCTGGAGAAGGCTGCCGGCGTCGAGGAGGCCGCACGCCACCTCAGCAATGTCGCGCCCACCACCTGGAAGTCGCTCGCGTTCACCATTGAGCCTGTGCCCGGCATCCCGTTCGCCTTCTGGCAGTGGGAAGATCCGCTACGGGGCAAGCCGCTCGCCATCGAGGGCGATCTCTCCGCAGCGGGCATGCGCTTCGCCATCGTGGTCGCGCGCTGGAATGCGGTCATTACCGAACGTCTGCTGCAGGGCGCGCTCGATGGCCTGCTGCGCAGCGGGGCATCGAGCCAGCAAATCGAGATTGTGCGTGTGCCCGGAGCATGGGAGATTCCTTCGGCGGCGCGAGCGCTCGCGGCCAGCAAGCGCTTCGATGGCGTCATCGTGCTCGGGTGCCTGCTGCGCGGTGAAACCGCGCACTACGAGGCAATCTACAACGAAGTGAGCCGCGGTATCGGCCAGTCGCAGCAGGAAACCGGCGTGCCTCACGGCTTCGGTGTGCTGACCTGCGAAACCCTGGAACAGGCACTGAACCGCGCCGGCATCAAGGCCGGAAACAAGGGCTTCGAGGCCGCAGTGGCCACCATCGAGATGGTGGATGTGCATCGCAAGATTGCCACTGGAGCAGTTACAGACAGGCGGCCGGCATGACCCATGCTCCAGGCAAGCGCCGCAAGTCGCGCGAACTTGCCATGCAGATGCTCTTCCAGGCAGATGTGGGCAAGCAGACACCGGACCAGGTACGCCAGAGCTTCTGGAAGGCGCGCGAGGAGGAGATCGACAATGATACGCGCGGCTTTGCGGAGGACCTCTTCCGCGTCGCTACCGCGCGCGAGGAGGAGATCGATGCGCTCATCGAGCAGTATTCCGCGAACTGGCGCATCCCTCGCATGCCCGCAGTCGATCGCAATGTGCTGCGCCTCGCCGTTGCCGAGCTGGTAGGTTTTCCCGGGACTCCCGTCCCTATCGTGATCAACGAATCGCTAGAGATTGCCAAGCGCTACTCGGCGCCCGAGTCGCTCAGCTTCCTGAACGGGATACTGGACGCGATTGCGAAGAGCCGCAAGTAGGCGAAGAGCTAACTACAGTAACAGGCAAAACCAGATCGCAGCAGAGGGCAATCAAAGCTATCTGCTGCGACCTGGATTTGTCTGTAGTTCCTTGCTTACGGAATCGCCCTGGGCTTCACGGCCAGGAACTGCGCGGGTGTCACGCCGCCATTGCCATCCGGCAGATTCGGGTTGAACTGCTCGGTATCCGTCAGGCTACTGGTCGAGACGATGTGCATGTTGCTGTCCCCCGCAGTTGAGACGAAGATCTCCGATTGATCCGAGCTGAAGATCGCCGCCACGGGCGTTGTGGCCTGCGCTCCGGTCAGACTCACGGGAGTCAAAGCTCCCTGAGAGCCCGGTGCCGGAACCTTGTATACCGGCAGCTGTGCGGTGCCGGGAGTAGCGCTGGCCGATTCATAGGTGACGACGGCAAGCGACGAGTTTGGCGAGGTCACCACCTGGTGGATCAGAGATGGCGCGTACGCCGCCAGCGACAGCGTGTAGTTGGCGGGATTGGTGATCTCGAGCGGGATCGTGGCCGTGCCACCGGTGGTCGCGGGCGTAGTGGGGCATGCGCCATCCGCATTGGCACCGGCGTTGGTGGGCACAAGGACGTTCGAGTCGATGAGCTGTGGCGTCGGACTCGCAGTGGCGCTGATCACGTGCTTGCCATCGGTGGTGCTCGCCAGGTGGTCCGCAGTGAAGTTATAGCCAACGGCACCGGCCGGCACCGCGGAAGGATAGTTGTCGATCGGGTTCAGGCGTGTATCGGGGCAGTAGCCCCGCGAGGTGGTGTTCTGGCCGGATACGAAGGCGCCGAACTGCGGCACTGCCAGCGAGAGATCCGGCGAGCAGAAGACATTGTAGGCAGTATTCGCATCGCTGCCCGTTGCTCCATTGGCTGGGCAGGCCGCAGCGGAGGGTGTTCCGTTGGTCGCATCGAGTGTCTCGGTGCTCCATCCGGTAAAGGTGTTGTAGACGTAGAGCTTGTTCGTCCCCACGATGTAGATGGTGCTGCCATCCGGGGAGAAGGACGCGCGCTGTGCGACACCGCCGTATTGCGTCACGATGCTTGCTGGCGTTCCCGTGCTCCCGGAGCTGCCTGAGCCGCCGGTCGTGGTCGAAGGCGCAACTGCCGGTTGATAGACATAAATAATCTGCCGGTCACGATCGTTGATCACCACCTGGTTATTGCTCGGCGACACCGCAAGCACCACACCCGGAACCGTGACGTCTTCCTTGATCAGCGTGTTGCTGGCCGCGGCGATAACCATCAGTTCGCGAAAGCTGCCGAAGTAGAGGCTGGTGCCAGTCTGGTCCAGCACCATCGAATTCGGCGTATACGGCAGATGCACCGGCGTGCCGATGGTTCCCTGGCTCAGATCGAGCGGCGTGAAGTACTGGGAGGTCGGACTCGCCATCCAGAGGAAGCTGCTCGCGCTTCCCGGGGAGGTCACATTCAGCGTGTTGCTGGCGATCGGCGTTCCATTGCCGAAGATTCCAATCTGGTTGATCGGCGCCGGATTGCACGTTGGCGGCGCGCAGACTGCGTAAACCGAACTCGATCCAGGAAATATCGAAGTAATGGAGCCGCTGCCACTCACTCCGATGGTCCGCTGATCGGTCGAGGTGAAGCTCATCGGCACACCGGTGATGGTGTTCCCGTTGGTGTCGATCACGGTCGCCGTGGTCGGCTGTGGAGTATTCGGAGTCACCGTCACGCTGGTGCCGCCATTGGCTGAGAGTGTGATCGACTTCGGCGGGCAGGTATGGAAGACACCGGCGCTTGAGCTGGTGCCCGCGATGCTGGCGGAGATCAACGCGGAGCCGGGCTGCTTGGCCGTGGCCAAGCCATTCTGGTCGATGGAGACGATGCTGTTCTGGGCTCCGGTTCCGGCGGTCGAGGAAGTGCTCTGCGCCGCGTACGTCAGGTGCCCCAGCACGGTGGAGCAGTTGGGAACGCCTGTCATGTTCGGCGCGCAATAGAGCTGCGACTGACCTTGCGCATTAGTCACGAAGGCAGTGGCATCCAGCTGCGCGGTCTGGTTCTGAGAGATGCAACTGGTCAGGGGGCTGCCGCCGGTACTGGTCGTATCCAGCGCAACGTTGGTGACCACGGGATGGATGTATACCTGCACCGCGTTGCTGGAGGCGACGCCATTGGCACTCGCGGTCATGGTGGCTACTTCCGAGGCGTTCGTGGGGAGGCAGGTGGTGTAAGGAGCCACACCGCTGTCCGTGGTCCGGTTCCACCGGCCGGCGCAGACCTGTCCGCTAGGGGATATATCCGCATTGAGGAGGTCAGAGCTGCCATAACTTACAGTGCCGACGCTCACCGCGGCCCCCGTGCAGTCCTTGCCTTGGCCCGCCGTCAATGTTCCTATCTGCCCATACGACAGGGAGATGCCGGTCTGTTGCGGCTCCAGAGCGAACGACACCAGTGTCCCCTTCCTCGTGGAGAAGCCGGCTCCATTGCTGTTGCAATAGCTGTTGGGGTTTGAGCCGCAACCAAGAACAGAGAGCTGAACGGGAAGCGAAATAAGGAAGAAGACAACAAGGATCAAGTACCGCCGCATGAAACCTCCCCGTAACGGCCGGACAGAGATTCTTCCTGGTGTTGTGAGTCAACGGAGACACGCTCGGCGCGATCGTTACAAACGCCACTGCTGGTCGCTCTACACCTGCTGGGAAAATCCTTCGACCGCCACGGTTCTACTGCTAAGAAGATCACTTTAGGCCGACTCACAAAGGGTGCAGGGCGATCAGGAAAGACTCGACGACGCGCTTCCGTTAAGAAAAGCGGTACGTCACGAGTCCGCGCTTCCTCACAGCATTTGTGAATACGGTCTAAAACGTGTGTCACGAGTGTAAAGCAGGAGACGAGGCAGGGGCCAGCGATCAGCCGCCCTAGATCTCTGTCATCCCTGCCATGAGCCCACCCTACTGTCCCGCTGCCGTCCCCGCCGGCGCGCCCAGGTACTGGTCGAACCAGCCCAGCGTCCGCTCCAGCACATCGATACGGTGCTCTGGGTTGCGGAAGCCGTGGCCTTCATTGGGGTACACCACCAGTTGCGTCGGTACGCCCTCATCCTTTAGAGCGTGCCAGAACTCGAAGGACTGTGGCGCCGGGCACTCACCGTCGCGATCGCCCACCACCACCAGTGTCGGTGTCTTCACCTTGCGGATGAAGTCGATGGCCGAGCTCTTCGCGTAGACCGCAGGATCGTCATAGACGCTAGCGCCGAAGAAGGGCAGCATCCACTGGTCGATCGAGTTCTCGCCGTAGTAGCTCTGCCAATTCGCGATACCAGCGCCGGCCACAGCAGCATGGAAGCGGTCGGTCTGGGTCACGCCGAACATGGTCATGAAGCCACCGTAGCTCCAGCCCGTCAGGCCGAGCCGGTTGTCATCCACGCTGGGATATTTCTTCTCCACGGCATCGACGCCGGCCAGGATGTCGCGCAGGTCGCCATAGCCGAAGTCCTTGCGGTTGGCCATGGTGAACTTCTCGCCCTGCCCATAGCTGCCGCGCGGGTTCGGCTCGAGCACGAAATAATCCATGGCGCTCAGCGGTGCGCCGCCGAAACCTGCGCTGGGCCAGCGTGGGACAACGGCACTCGATGGGCCGCCATGCACCATAACCACGAGCGGGTACTTCTTCCCGGGGTCGTACTGCGCGGGCAGCATCAGCCAGCCCTGGATGCGGAAGCCGTCGTTCGTCCACTCGATGGACTCGGCCTTGCCCCAGGCGGGCTTGATGGCGTCGTTGATGCGCGTCACCTGCGTGAGTTTCGCCTCCGGCTTCAGCTCGCCCACGTAGACCTCCGGCGCTTTCTCAAAGGAGCTGCCAGCGACCGCGAAGGTTCCATCCTTCGCGATCGACAGGCTCATCGCTTCGCGTCCGTCACTGATGCCGGCCGGCACTTCCAGCAGTAATTTTCCCGTCATGGGATTTCCCTCGAATTTGAGGATTCCTCCCGGAGCCACCATGTCAGGGGAAAGGTTCAGATGGTAGGAGAAGATACGGCTCATTCCCGCTTCGATCTCTGAAGCGATGAGAGAATCCTTCCCGGACCAGGAGAGCCATACCGCCGTGTCGGTCGATTTCGGAGTTAGATTGACCGCATTGCCGCCGGTTGATGCCACCAAATAGACATCGCCCCCGGTTGCGCCCTGGTCGCTCATCAGTCCACCGATAAAGGCGACGTGCGAGCCATCCGGCGACCAGCGAGGCACTGCCATCTGCAACCCATGCAACGATCCGGAATCCTTCTGCGGGTCCACGATGCTGTTCGGCTGGGCGTTCGGCGTTGCCGGCGCAATATAGAGCCTTGCCACCCACCAGTTGTTCTCGCCCGGTGGTGGCGCGGCAATATAGGCCAGCTTCTTCGAATCCGGCGACCAATCGAATTCGTAGACGTGCAGCTTCTCCGGCGTGAGCAACTCCACTTCGCCCCCACGCGAGCTCACGGCGGCGATCCGCTGGATCTCGAGGCCTTCGACGCCGATCACGCCCGACGGCGGCTTCATCGCTGCGAGGGCCCCGGCCGGCCGAGTCGCGCCGGGAACATAGAGGAATCCAATGCGCTCGCCATCCGGCGACCACGCCGGGTGCTCCACAAAACCCTTCAGGTGGGTAATCTGCTGCGGCTGCCCCTTCAACGTGGTCACAAAGAGGTCGGTTTGGCCATCCTGGCCGCAATCGCCCGCAAAAAGCAGTGCCCGGGAGTCAGGCGACCATTGCGGATCGCTCGCCGTGCAGTCCTTGCCGATGTCCAGTTGCTCCGCGCCCTCTCCGCGTGCATCGCTCACCATGATCCGGCCTGGGCCGTTGTGGCCGCGCTCGGTCCAGGCCAGGTGCTTGCCATCCGGCGAAAGCGATGTCTGCCCGACAGACTGGACTTTGCCAAGATCGGCCAGAATCGCCCGCACTTTGGGGTTCGCCGGGGGATGCGTGTTGGGCGAGTCCGTCGTCGGGGCTGTCAATGGGGCCGCCAGGGCTGTAAATAGGGTGGTGCAGAGGCAAAGCAGGAGCGGCAGGACTCTACGGTACAGAGAACTCATGCGACGGATGCTATCAGCATTTTGCTGTCAGTAGCTTCCCCGCCCAGCTCCATATGAAACGATTCAGAATCACCCCCCTCCGAAGTCATGGGAGCGCGGTCGGCCTGCCGGTCCAGCTCACCGCCGGTTTTCTGGAGGCTGGAGAAGCGCCGCATCAGTAGAAACCCATACCTTGCCCCCAATCGCGCCCCAAAACGCCTCCAAAGGGTGACTTCGCGCACAAATTCAACCCCTTTTATTGACCACTCCCTCAACGCTTGTTATTGTTAGAAGGTTCCCCGAGGCACGTCGTGCGCATGCTTCATATCTGCGTATCGCCGGGCGCCAGACGGGATCCCACAGAATGCAGGCTGAAAGTTGGGTTTGGGCCTCTTCTGCGGTTCCTCTGAGGCAAGAGGACGAAGATCGCATCGGTGCCTGCGACACCCTTCACCTGGAAGGGCTATGCGGGCCGGAACTTCGAAACGGAGCTGAACTGGTACAGGTTTCCGGGGTGACTCGGATCTCTGTCGCGTGCGGCCACCGTCCTGGTTCCTGTCTGAGATAGGAAACGAAGCAGACGCGAAGCGGACATGCGTGAGTCATGCCCCGGTGGCATTGTGGACATCGTCCGCGTGCGGGCGTGATGCTCGGATGCGCCTCGCGGGCTATGAGTGGGTTTGAGAAAAGGTAAGGAGTACTGGATTGCCGACATTCAATCAGCTGGTGAAGCAGGGTCGCACGGCGCCACGGTACAAGACCGCGAGTCCGGCGTTGCAGGGCTCTCCGCAGCGGCGTGGTGTATGCACCCGCGTGTACACGCAGACGCCCAAGAAGCCGAACTCGGCACTGCGCAAGGTCGCACGCGTCCGGCTCACCAATGGTATCGAGGTAACGACGTACATCCCCGGCATCGGCCACAACCTGCAGGAGCACTCGATTGTGCTGATCCGCGGCGGCCGTGTGAAGGATCTGCCGGGTGTGCGGTATCACGTGGTGCGCGGCTCGCTCGATTCGGTGGGCGTGGCCAATCGCAAGCAGGGCCGTTCGAAGTACGGCGCGAAGCGCCCCAAGACGGCAGCCAAGTAAGTAGCAGCGAAGTCAGGAAAAGGTTAGGAAGCGATGCCCAGAAAAGGACACATTGCCAAGCGTGAGGTAGCAGCCGATCCGGTCTACAACTCCACCCTGGTGACCAAGTTTGTGAACTCGATGATGTGGGGCGGCAAGAAGTCGACCGCGCAGGCCATCTTCTATACCGCGATGACCAACCTTGAGCAGAAGGGCGGCGACGAGGCTCTGAAGCTCTTCAAGAAGGCTGTCGAGAACTGCAAGCCACTGCTTGAGGTGAAGACTCGGCGCGTGGGCGGCGCGAACTACCAGGTGCCGATCGAGGTCAATCCGGATCGCCGCACCTCGCTCGCGATCCGCTGGCTGGTGACGTATGGCCGTGCCCGCGGAGAGAAGGGCATGATCGACAAGCTGACCAATGAGCTGCTGGATGCGGCGAATGGCCGCGGCGCCGCGATGAAGAAGAAGGAAGACATCCATCGCATGGCCGAAGCCAACAAGGCGTTCGCTCATTACCGCTGGTAGTCCGACAGGCACCGTGCTTGAAGCAGGTAACAGATAACCGTACGTATTGACGCTGGCTTCAAGGCTGGCGGGAAGTTGAGAGAGAAGAGACCGTGGCTCGCCAAGTACCTCTAAATCGTTGCCGGAACATCGGAATCATGGCGCACATCGACGCCGGAAAGACGACGGCGACCGAGCGCATCCTGTTCTATACGGGCATTACCCATCGCATCGGCGAGGTGCACGAGGGTACGGCCACGATGGATTACATGGAGCAGGAGCAGGAGCGCGGCATCACGATCACCTCCGCCGCGACCACCTGCACCTGGAAGAATATCCGCATCAACATCATCGACACCCCAGGCCACGTGGACTTCACGGCCGAGGTGGAGCGTTCGCTGCGTGTGTTGGATGGCGCAGTGGCGTTGTTCGACTCCGTCTCCGGCGTGCAGCCGCAGACCGAGACAGTGTGGCGGCAGGGCGATAAGTACCATGTGCCCCGCATCTGCTTCGTGAACAAGATGGACAAGGCCGGCGCGGACTTCGAGCACGTAATCGAGACCATCCGCAAGCGGCTGGGTGCGCGTCCGGTGGCGATCCAGATCCCGATTGGCGCCGAAGCAAATTTCAAGGGCGTGGTCGATCTGATCGAGATGCGTGCGATCGTCTGGAACGACGAGACGATGGGCGCCGAATACACGGTCGAGGCGATTCCCGCAAATCTGACCAAGAAGGCTGAAGCCTTCCGTATGCAGTTGGTCGAGACTGTAGCCGAATACGACGATGACATGCTGCACAAGTTCCTCGAGGGCGAGATTCCGACGCCAGAGGAACTGAAGGTATCGCTGCGCAAGGCGACGATCGGGATGAAGGTCTTCCCGGTGTTGTGTGGATCGGCCTTCAAGAACAAGGGCATTCAGACGCTGCTCGACGCAGTGGTCGATTACCTGCCGAGCCCGCTTGATGTGCCGCCGGTCGAGGGCATCGATCCCTCCGATCCTTCGAAGGTCATCATCCGCAAGGCCGATGACAATGAGCCGTTCTCGGCGCTTGGATTCAAGCTGATCAACGACCCATACGGCAAGCTGGGCTTCATCCGCATCTACTCGGGCTCACTCAAGACCGGAGATACGGTCGAGAACCCGCGCACCGGCAAGACCGAGCGCGTAGGTCGCCTGGTGAAGATGCACGCCAACAAGCGTGAAGACATCACCGAGATCTATGCGGGCGACATCTGTGCCTGCATCGGCATGAAAGAGCTGAAGACGGGCGACACACTGTGCTCCCCGTCGGCGCCCGTCGCACTCAGCGCCATTACCTTCCCCGAGCCGGTCATTTCGGTGGCCATCGAGCCCAAAACGAAGGGCGATCAGGAGAAGATGGGTGTCGCGCTGGCGCGACTGGCAGATGAGGATCCGACCTTCAAGATTCGTACCGATGTGGACTCCGGCCAGACCATCATCAGCGGCATGGGTGAACTGCACCTCGAGATTCTTGTTGACCGCATGAAGCGCGAGCACAAGGTTGAAGCGAATGTGGGCGAGCCCAAGGTAGCCTTCCGCGAGACCATCCGCAAGACCGCCGAGGCCGAGGGCAAGTACATCCGGCAGACCGGCGGCTCGGGCAACTATGGTCACGTGAAGATTCGCCTCGAGCCGAATGAAGCGGGTAAGGGCTTTGAGTTCGTCGACGAGATTCGCGGCGGCGTCGTACCCAAGGAGTACATCAAGCCGACGGAGATGGGCATCCGCGAGGCGTTACATAACGGCATTCTCGCCGGCTACGAGATGGTCGACTTCAAGGCTGTGCTTTACGACGGCAGCTATCACGATGTCGACTCAAACGAAATGGCCTTCAAGATTGCCGGTTCCATGGCCTACAAGGAAGCGGCGAGGAAGGCGAGCCCGGTGCTGCTTGAGCCTGTGATGGCGGTAGAAGTCACGGTGCCGGAAGAGCATATGGGCACCATCATTGGCGACATCAACTCGCGCCGTGGCCGCATCGAGGGCATGGAGCACTCGGGCGGCTCGCAGGTGATCAAGGCGATGGTTCCGCTCAAGGAGATGTTCGGCTACGTGAACGACATTCGCTCGTCCACGCAGGGCCGCGCCTCCTACAGCATGCAGTTCGCGCGGTATGAAGAGGCGCCCCGCATGATCTCGGAAGAGATTATCGGCCGCAACCAGGGCAAGTAGTTCGACAGAAATGTGCGTGACGGGACGGTCACGCTGTTGAGACGCGGCCGATACAGGACGCGAGAGTGACAGGAGAAGCGAGATGGCGAAGGAGAAGTTTGACCGGTCGAAGCCGCACGTGAACGTAGGGACGATAGGTCACATTGATCACGGGAAGACGACGTTGACGGCGGCGATCACGAAGGTGTTGTCGAAGCACAATCCGAACAACAAGTTTCGCAGCTTTGACACCATTGACAATGCGCCGGAGGAGCGGGAGCGCGGTATTACGATTGCGACCGCGCACGTGGAGTATGAGACGGCGAACCGTCACTACGCGCACGTGGACTGCCCGGGCCACGCCGACTACATCAAGAACATGATCACCGGCGCCGCGCAGATGGACGGCGCGATCCTGGTGGTGGCAGCGACCGATGGTCCGATGCCGCAGACCAAGGAGCACGTGCTCCTGGCGCGCCAGGTAGGCGTGCCCTACATCGTGGTCTTTCTGAACAAGTGCGATGCAGTGGAAGACCCGGAGCTGACCGACCTGGTGGAGATGGAAGTACGCGAGCTGCTCTCGAAGTACAACTTCCCGGGCGACGATGTGCCGGTGGTCCGCGGCAGTGCGTTGGGCGGGTTGAACGGCGAGGCGCAGTGGGAGGCGAAGATCGACGAGCTGATGGAGGCGGTGGACAAGAACGTGCCGCTGCCGGAGCGCGCCATCGACCAGCCGTTCCTGATGCCGATCGAAGACATCTTCTCCATCTCGGGCCGCGGCACGGTAGTGACGGGCCGTATCGAGCGTGGTCAGGTGAAGGTGGGCGAGGAAGCCGAGATCGTGGGCTTCCGCGAGACGCGCAAGACCGTGGTCACGGGCGTCGAGATGTTCAAGAAGCAGCTGGATGAAGGCCGTGCGGGCGACAACGCCGGGCTTCTGCTGCGTGGTATCGCGAAGGAAGATGTGGAGCGCGGCATGGTGCTGGCGAAGCCAGGCTCGATCACGCCGCACACCAAGTTCAAGGGCGAGATCTACGTGCTGTCGAAGGAAGAGGGCGGTCGTCATACACCGTTCTTCAACGGCTATCGTCCGCAGTTTTACTTCCGCACGACGGATGTGACGGGCACGGCGAAGCTTCCGGAGGGCACCGAGATGGTGATGCCGGGAGACAACATCAGCTTGGAGATCGAGCTGCACACGCCGGTGGCGATGGAGAAGGGTCTCAGGTTCGCCATCCGCGAAGGCGGCAGAACCGTCGGCGCCGGAACCATTACGGAAATCCTGAAGTAGAACTGGTCGTCCATGACATGCGCCCTTTGGGCGCCAGAACAGAACCAAGTGGGTCAGCGGCGCGAGCTGCTGATCCACGGGAAGACGAAAAGCAAAATGGTTGGACAGAGAATTCGAATCCGGCTGAAGGCGTACGACTACCGTGTGCTCGACACCTCGACAGGCGAGATCGTGGAGACGGCGAAACGTACCGGCGCGCAGGTGGCGGGGCCGATTCCATTGCCGACGGTGAAGAACAAGTACTGCGTGTTGCGTTCGCCGCACGTGGACAAGAAGTCGCGCGAGGCCTTCGAGATCCGCACGCACAAGCGGCTGATAGACATCCTTGAGCCGACGCAGCAGACGGTGGACGCGCTGATGAAGCTCGATCTGCCGGCCGGCGTCGACGTCGAGATCAAGGTACGCGAAGAGAAGGCTGGAGCAGCGAAGTAAGCAGCAACGCCTACAGTACCCGGACGGGCGACACTAGCCGGGCATGATGGGGAGAGGAAACAGAGATGGCAGTCACAGGAATTCTGGGCAAGAAGATCGGCATGACGCAGGTGTTCGATGAGAAGGGTGAGGTACACCCGATCACCGTGCTGCAGGCGGGCCCGTGCGTGATCACGCAGTTGAAGACGCTGGCCAAAGACGGCTATGAGGCAGCACAGATCGGCCTGGTCGAGTTCGTGAAGAGCTCCAAGGTGAACAAGCCGATGGCCGGGCACTTCTCAAAGTCGAATGTGCCGCCGGTCAAGCTGATGCGCGAGGTTGCTGTGGAAGCATCTGCCGCGACAGCCAAGACTGACGGAGCAAAGGCCGATGGAGCCGAGGGCGAGGCTGCAGCGACAAACGGCAACGGTTTGAAGGCGGGCGACCGCATCCTGGTCGACATCTTTTCCGATCACAAGTATGTGGACGTGATCGGCACCAGCAAGGGCCGCGGCTTTGCAGGTGTAGTGCGCCGTCACAACTTTGGCGGTGGCCCCAAGTCGCATGGTCACATGTTCCAAGTGCAGGGCTCGATCGGTGCATCGTCATTTCCGTCGCGGGTGTTTCCCGGGCAGCGCATGCCGGGACACTACGGCGTGGACCAGGTGACGGTGCGGAACCTGCGTATTCGCGGCATTGATCTGGAAGAGAACCTGCTGATGGTGGAAGGTGCTGTGCCGGGTCCGCGCGATGGGTATGTGCTGATTTCGAAGGCCAAGGCTCCGCCGCGCGAGCGTCGCGGCTTTGCCGGTGCCACCACGGTCGATCCGCTGAAGGCGTCCAAGAAGGCGTCGGCGGGCAAGAAATCGAAGTAGTAGTTGCCGAGGCCGGAAGACCCTCGAAGAAGAAGAGAAGACGATGGCAAATATTGACGTATTGGATCTCGGCGGGAAGAAGGTCGGCTCACTTGAGCTGGCTGAGGAGATCTTCGCGCCGGGCGAAGTGAACGAGGCTCTGCTGTGGGAGGCGGTGAAGCATTACCGCGCCGCCCTGCGCCAGGGCACGCACGCGACGAAGAATCGAAAGCTGGTCTCCGGATCGGGCAAGAAGCTGTGGAAGCAGAAGGGCACGGGCCGCGCCCGCGTTGGTTCCGTACGCTCGCCGCTGTGGCGGCATGGCGGCACGGTGCATGGACCGCAGCCCCGCTCCTATGACTACGCCTTCCCGAAGAAGAAGCTTCTGGGCGCGCTGCGCGCAGCGCTGGCAGCGAAGTTGTCCGATGGCAAGCTGACGGTGGTCGAGTCGCTCGAATTGGGACAGCCGAAGACCAAGGCCTATCGCGCGGCTCTGAATGCAGTCGACGCAAAGCGCACGGCGCTGATCGTCGAGAATTCGCAGTCGCTGAGCCCGGCGCTGATTCTGGGCGTACGCAATCTTGAGGGTGTGGAGCTCATGCTCAACAACGAGGTGCACCCTTATGACCTCTTGCGCTACGACCGCGCTGTCTTTTCGCGCGCGGCGCTTGAGCAGATGCAGGAGACCCTGAAGAAGACTGTCTCGAAGCGCAAGCAGCGCGCTCGCGCAGAGAAGGCGGAGGTGGCCTAGTATGCCGACGACCTATACCGTGATTCGCCGCGCCCTGATCACTGAAAAGGGAATGGGTGTGAAGGAGACCGAAGGCACGCTGGTGTTTGAAGTGGCCGAGGCCGCGACGAAGACCGAGGTGAAGCAGGCGGTAGAAGCGCTGTTCAAAGTGAAGGTGAACAGTGTGCGGACAGCAAATTTTGCCGGCAAGGAGCGCCGCCGGGGCAAGTTCACCGGCTTCCGTCCGGACTGGAAGAAGGCGTATGTGCGGCTGAAGGCCGGCGAGAAGATGCCGGACTACGTGAACAACCTGTAGCCAGTGGAGTTACGAGAAACGTAGTGGACTCGAAGTAGAGAGCGATAGCAAGCGGTGACAGAAATGCCGCTGGAAGCAAAGAGCTAAGACGATGCCGATTAAGACATTTCGACCGATCACCCCGACGCTGCGTTTCCAGACGACGTTGGTGAACGACGACATCACGACCGACAAGCCGCACAAGCCGCTGCTGGTTTCCAAGCAACGCACGGGCGGCCGCCGCAACTCCGGTGATATGACCATGCGGCACCACGGCGGCGGCCACAAGAAGAAGCTGCGCCTGATCGATTTCAAGCGCGAGAAGTTTGGCGTGCCGGGCAAAGTGGCGACGATCGAATACGATCCCAACCGCTCTTCGCGTATTGCGCTGATCCACTACGCGGATGGCGAGAAGCGCTACATCATCCAGCCGGTCGGTTTGAAGGTCGGCCAGACGGTGATGAGCGGTCCCGATGCGGACATCCTCGTCGGCAATGCGCTGCCGCTGAAGAGCATTCCTGCCGGCACCACGGTGCACAACGTCGAATTGAGGCCGGGTAAGGGCGCGCAGATGGTGCGCTCGGCTGGCGGACAGGCACAGCTTGTCGCGAAGGAAGGCGACTACGCTCTGTTGAAGCTGCCTTCCGGCGAGACGCGGCGCGTGCTGGTCGAGTGCATGGCAACGGTCGGGCAAGTGGGCAATACGGACCACGAGAACGTGTCCATCGGTAAGGCGGGACGCAACCGCTGGAAGGGCATTCGTCCAACCAACCGCGGCGTGTCCATGAACCCGGTCGATCACCCGCACGGCGGCGGCGAGGGCAAGACCTCGGGCGGCCGTCACCCGGTAACCCCGTGGGGTCAGCCGACGCGTGGTTACAAGACGCGCAACAACAAGCGTACCGACGCGTTTATCGTCGGTCGTCGTAGCAAGTAGGAGAGACAAAAGATGGCACGTTCCACCAAGAAGGGCCCGTTCATCGACACGCACCTGATGGTGAAGATCGAGACGATGAACCAGGCGAATGACAAGAAGCTGGTGCGCACCTGGTCGCGCCGCTCGACGATTCACCCCGACATGGTGGGACACACCATTGGGGTGCATAACGGGCGCAAGTTCATCCCGGTCTACGTGACGGAGAACATGGTGGGCCACAAGCTGGGCGAGTTCGCGGCGACGCGGACCTTCAAGGGCCACTCGGCGAAGGCTGCCGAAAGCACGACGAAGCCGCGCTAAGCGCAAGGATCGAAGGCAGGAAGGCAAGCTATGCAACAGACACAGGAATTTCGAGCTGAAGCGCGCTACCAGCGCGTGTCGCCGCAGAAGGCGCGGCTGGTCCTCGATCTGATCAAGGGCCGCCGCGTGGGCGAAGCGCTCCAGACCGTGGCCTTCACCAAAAAGGGTGTCGCGCCGCTGGTCGAGAAGGTGTTGCGTTCAGCAGTGCAGAACGCAAACTACCTGAGCCAGGAGCAGGGCCTCGATGTGGACGTCGATAACCTCTACGTCAAGCAGGCGCTCGCCAATGACGGACCGCGTATGAAGCGCATTCGTCCGGCTCCTCAGGGACGCGCGTTCCGCTACCAGCGCCGGATGTCGCACATCGTGATCGCGGTGGCAGAACGCAAGCCTGCCGGTCTGGTCACGACGGCCGAGCCCGAAGGCGAGACGACGGCGAAGGGCAAGAAGTCCGCGAAGAAGTCAATCAAACCGGCTGCGAAGAAGACGGCCGCGACCAAAAATGCCGCAAAGAAGGCGCCGGCGAAGAAGGCCGCCGCCAAAGGAACCAAGTCCGCGAAGGCGGGCAAGTAAAGGAAGAGTATGGGACAGAAAGTCCATCCTTATGGATTCCGGCTGGGTGTCAACAAGCCGTGGCGGTCGCGCTGGTTTGTGGTTCGCGACTACGACAAGCTCCTGATCGAAGACGTTCAGCTGAAGCGTGAGCTGAAGGAGAAGCTGAAGCTGGCCGGCGTGAGCTCGGTGGAAGTCGAGCGGCCCGGCAAGAAGCTGCGGCTCATCATCCGCACTGCGCGTCCGGGGATCGTGATCGGCCGCAAGGGCGCAGAGATCGACAAGCTGAAGGCCGAGATCCAGGATCGCACCAAGCGCGATGTCACCATCGACATCGTCGAGGTGAACAAGCCGGAGCTCGACGCGCAGCTGGTGGCTGAGAGCATTGCACTGAAGCTCGAGAAGCGCTCCGGATTCCGCCGCGTGATGCGCATGGCGGTCGATTCGGCGCTGCGCTTCGGCTGCAAGGGCATCAAGGTGCGCGTATCGGGCCGGTTGAACGGCAACGAGATTGCCCGGTCGGAGTGGTATCTGCAGGGCCGTTTGCCCCTGCACACGCTCCGCGCGGACATCGATTACGGTTTTGCCGAGGCGCGCACGACCTATGGTGTGATCGGCGTGAAGGTGTGGATCTATCGCGGCGATGTGTACGAGCAGAAGCGCCGTCAGCCGAAGGAGATCGGCAGCTCGGTATTTTAAGCAACGGCTTCTGGCTGATAGCTGCTGGCTACTGGCTGGAAGATGAGTGGATTGTCGAGAGTTTGCGAATTAGCAGCTGATTAGCTGGAGTTTCTTATGTTGATGCCGAAGAAGGTGAAGTACAGGAAGCAGCAGCGTGGGCGCATGAAGGGCAAGGCGTGGCGCGGCTCGGAGCTTTCGTTTGGTGTGTACGGATTGAAGGTCATGGAGTGCGGTTACATCACGGATCGCCAGATAGAGGCGAGCCGTGTGGCGATGACCCGCTTCATCAAGCGTGGCGGCAAGATCTGGCTGCGTCTGTTCCCGGATAAGCCGGTGACCAAGAAGCCGGCCGAAACCCGTATGGGTAAGGGCAAAGGCGCGCCGGACCACTGGGTTGCCGTGGTGCGGCCCGGCAAGGTGCTCTTTGAGATGGAAGGTGTTGCACCGGACGTCGCGCAGGAGGCGATGCGGCTGGCGGCACACAAGCTTCCGCTGAAGACCCGCTTCGTGATGCGTCACGATGTGGTGATGACGGCGGCGGTAAAGAAGTAAGTGAAGTGAACTCCGCAGCACCGGATGGTGCGGGGCGGACAGATGCAAAGCCGATTGCAAGATCGGCTAGATGATGAAGGGCATGCCCGCTGAGAGCGGCCCGGAAGAGAAGACGAGATGGAACTGGACAAGATTCGTAACCTGGGCCCGCACGAACTGAAGCACGAGGAGCAGCAGGCCTCCGAGCAGCTCTTCCGCCTGCGCTTCCAGATGCGCCTGGGGCAGACCGAGGGCGTGAAGAAGCTGCGTGGTCTGAAGAAGGACGTTGCGCGCATCAAGACCATCACGCGGGAGCGCGAACTGGGACTGAATGCGGCGCTCCATGGTCAGCCGGAGACAGAGGCCGCGCCCAAGGCGAAGAAGAAGACTGCGACCAAGCGAGCCAGGAAGTCGACGGGCAAGAAGGCTGCGGCGAAGAAGGTTCAAAAGACAAGCGCGAAGAAGAAAGTCGCGACGAAGACGGCCCGGAAGACCAAGAAAAAGGAGGCTCGGTAAGCGATGAGCGAGCAGGTGATGACGAATGAGCAGCTGGCCGCGACCGACCGCCGCAACGAAAAGGTAGGACACGTGGTCTCGACCAAGATGCAGAAGACCATCGTGGTTGAAGTGGAGATGCGCAAGGCGCACCCCAAGTACAAGCGTACGGTGCGGTTGACCAAGAAATTTTATGCGCACGATGAAGCGAACACGGCGCGGGTGGGGGACATGGTACGTATCCGCGAGACGCGTCCGTTGAGCAAGCTGAAGCGCTGGCAGCTGCAGGAGATCCTGCGGCGCTCGACCCTGGCGCAGGTGCAGGCAGCCGAGGCGGCAGCCGCGCCTGAATTGACAGCATAGGCTTGCGCGGCAGCTTCAGGGTGCAGGTTCACAAGGTTTAGCAGGAACCCGGCAGGGAACGGAGACAAGAACGATGGCAGTGCAGATGAGATCGATGCTCGAGGTCGCCGACAACTCCGGCGCCCGTAAGCTGCAGATGATCCTGCCGCTAGGCGGCGCGAGCGGCAAGAAGGCCGGCCTGGGTGATGTGATCACGGCCGCAGTGAAGGAAGCTTCGCCGGATGGCCAGGTGAAGAAGGGCAAGGTCGTACGGGCAGTCGTGGTTCGGCTCCGCAAGGAAGCACGCCGCCGCGACGGCACCTATATCCGCTTTGACCAGAATGCCGCGGTGCTGATCAACGAAGCCGGCGAACCGGTAGGCACGCGCGTCTTCGGTCCGGTAGCCCGTGAGCTGCGTGAGAAGAAGTTTCTGAAGATTGTGTCGCTGGCCCCTGAGGTCCTCTAAGAGGGTTGGGTTCAGAAGAGTGGGAGAGAGACGAAATGGCGGGATTGAAGATTCAGCGCAATGACACCGTGATGGTGATCAGCGGCACGGACAAGGGCAAGAAAGGCCGCGTGCTGCACGTCATGCCCGACAAAGGCAAGCTGCTGGTCGAGCACGTGCGCGTGGTGAAGAAGAATGTGCGGCCGAATCCGCAGCGCAATATCAAAGGCGGGATCGCGGAGCAGGAGTCGCCGATCCAAATTTCGAACGTGATGCTGGTCTGCTCAAGCTGCGGGCCGACACGCGTGGGCTATAAGTTCGAGGGCGATACCAAGGTGCGTGTCTGTAAGAAGTGCGGCGAGACGATCGCGCCCAAGGGCAGGAAGAAGTAGTAGAGGAAACGAAGCGCTGTACGAGCCACGCAACGGTACACGGGCGAGGAATAAGGCAAGCCCACTCCAGGGACCGTGGCAGAGAGCGGAGAGAGACAAGACGATGGCAACACGAATGCATGAGAAGTACCAGAAAGAGATCCGGCCAGCGCTGCAGAAGGAACTGGGCCTGAAGAACCCGATGGCGGTGCCGCGCCTGGAAAAGATCGTGCTGAACATGGGGCTGGGCGAAGCGACTCAGAATCCCAAGATGCTCGATCCGCTGGTGGCGGACCTGACGGCGATTGCCGGGCAGAAGCCGGTGTCCACCAAGGCGAAGAAGTCGATCGCGGCGTTCAAGGTGCGCGAGGGCATGCCGATCGGCGCGATGGTGACACTGCGCGGCGAGAAGATGTACGAGTTTCTGGATAGGCTGATCTCGATTGCCCTGCCTCGCGTGCGCGATTTCCGCGGCGTCTCGACCAAGAGCTTCGATGGGCGCGGCAACTACACGCTGGGCGTTCGCGACCAGCTCATCTTCCCGGAGATTGATTACGCCCGGGTGGAGAAGCTGAAGGGCATGAACATCACCATCGTCACCACGGCGAAGGACGACAACCAGGCACGCGCGCTGCTGCGGCAGTTCGGTATGCCATTCCGCACGGCTGCTGCCTAGGCGGAAGAGACGAGGACTTAAAAGAAGATGTCGACCACTGCAAAACGTGTCAAGGACGCTAGGAAGCCGAAGTTTTCCTCGCGCAAGCACAACCGCTGCAAGCTGTGTGGCCGTCCGCGCGCATTCCTGCGCAAGTTCGGCGTCTGCCGCCTGTGTTTCCGCGGACTCGCGCTGCGCGGCGAGATCCCCGGCGTAGTGAAGTCCTCCTGGTAGGGAAGACGCACGACGCATTTTGAACACCCTGGACGTGCGGAGCACGGCCAGCTACACCATCCTCGCTGGTTCTCTGGCCTGATCGATATATGGGTCGGAGCGAACGGAGGATGAAGGAGAGAGCATGAGCTTTACCGACCCAGTCGCCGATTTTCTGGCACGCATCCGCAACGCGATCCGCGCCCGCCATCAGAAGCTGGACGTTCCCGCCTCGAAGCTGAAGGCCGAGATCGCCCGCATTCTGAAGGAAGAGGGCTACATCGCCAACTACAAGGCCACGGAAGAAGAGGGCCGCCAGGTGCTGCGGGTGTATCTGAAGTACGGCGTGAACAACGAGGCTGCGATCCGGGATCTGCAGCGCGTCTCGCGTCCCGGCTGCCGCGTGTATGTCGGCCGTGATGAGATCCGTCGCGTCCAGGGCGGTCTCGGCATCAACATCCTGACTACGCCGCGTGGCGTGATGACCGGCCGTCAGGCGCGCCGTGAGGGCGTGGGTGGGGAGATCCTCTGCGAAGTTTGGTAACAGCAGGGCGCAACAGGATTTTAGACGCATTGGCAGTATGGGCTGCAGTGGAACGGATCAGCCGGCGGCTGATTCGGGACTCGCAAGCCGGTGAAGGATGGAAGAGATGTCACGCATTGGAAAACAGCCGATCGCGCTCCCTAAAGGTGTGAAGTACACCGTGCAGGGCAAAGAGGTGCTGGTGGAAGGCCCCAAAGGCAAGCTGAAGGCGCCACTGCCAGAGGGCATCACGCTCGAGGACAAGGACGGCGTGATGATCGCCACGCGCAGGGATGACACCCTCGCGCCGCTGCATGGGCTGACGCGTGCGCTGCTGTTTAACGCGGTCGAGGGCGTGACTAAGGGCTGGACGAAGGAACTGGATATTGTCGGCATCGGCTATCGCGCGGAGATGAAGGGCAAGGGCATGGTGGTGTTCACGCTCGGCTATTCGCATCCGATCGAGTTTCCGTTACCCACCGGCATCGAGGCCGCGATCGACCCGAAGCAGACCAAGATCACCGTCACTGGCATCGATCGGCAAAAGGTAGGCCAGGTGGCCGCCGACATGCGCTCGCTGCGCAAGCCCGATCCGTACAAGAACAAGGGCGTGCGCTACAGCGACGAGAAGCTGAAGAAGAAGGTCGGCAAGACGGGCGCGAAGTAGTCAGGCGCGAAGTAACAGCAGCTAGACAAACCGAACGGGGCCGCAGGGCGGTCCCGCTACTAGGAAGAAGACGAGACGATGATTCCGCAGAGACAGAGAAACGAGATCCGGCAGCGCGTGCACTCGCGCATCCGGCGGAAGATGCAGGGTACCGCCGAGCGGCCACGGCTGAATGTCTACCGCTCACTGAACCACATCTACGCGCAGGTGATCGACGACGCTTCCGGCACCACACTGGTCTCCGCTTCCACCAAGTCAGCCAAGTTGAAGACTGGCGGCAACGTGGCGGCGGCGAAGGAAGTCGGCAAGCAAGTGGCGGAGCGCGCCAGGGAAAAGGGCGTCAAGAAGGTAGTCTTCGACCGCGGCGGTTATCTCTATCACGGGCGCATCAAGGCTCTGGCCGATGCCGCGCGCGAGGCAGGTCTCGAGTTCTAGCAGAGGGATATGGGCGCCTGGCGCTCGGAAGGAACACACGGATGGCAATGCTGAAGAAGAAGCTCGATGCGGGGCACTACAACCTGAAGGACCAGGTAGTCGCCATCAACCGCGTCACCAAGGTGGTCAAGGGCGGCAAGAACATGTCGTTCGCCGCGCTCGTGGTCGTGGGCGATCCGGGTGCCGGCGTGGTGGGTTATGGCTCCGGCAAGGCGAAGGAGGTGCCCCAGGCGATTCGCAAGGGCATCGAGAGCGCCAAGAAGAATCTGGTGCATGTGCATTTGACCGAGACCTCGATTCCGCATCAGGTGCTGGGCCGTTACGGCTCGGGTCATGTACTGCTGAAGCCGGCGCCGGAAGGCACGGGCGTCATCGCCGGCGGCGCAGTACGCGCGGTGATGACTTCGGCCGGGGTGCAGAATGTGCTGACCAAGAGCCTGGGTACCGCGAACCCGCACAATGTGATCAAAGCGACGTTCGACGCGTTGACCCAGTTGCGCGATCGCGCCGATGTTGCGGCGCTGCGTGGCAAGCAGGTAGAGGAGCTATAGTCATGGCAGAGGCGAAGAAGACACTGCTGATCGAGTACTACCGCTCGAAGATTGCGACGCCGGAGAAGCACAAGAGGGTCGTCAAGGGCCTGGGCTTCACCCGGTTGAACCAGATCGTGGAGCGTGAGGATACGCCGTCGATCCGAGGCATGGTCAAGGCCATTCCGCACCTGGTACGCATCGTCGAGTAATACAAGAACCAATTACACATGCGAGTCGGCCTGCCACGAGCAGCCGGCGTTGAGCGAGGAAATAATGGCAACGAATCTCTCCAATCTGCGTGCGCCGAAGAAGGCGAACACCAATCGCAAGCGCGTGGGCCGCGGTATGGGCTCCGGCATGGGCAAGACCTCAACGCGTGGGCACAAGGGGCAGGGCTCCCGTTCCGGTTCCAGCCTGATGCGCGGCTTTGAAGGCGGCCAGATGCCGCTGCATCGCCGCTTGCCAAAGCGCGGGTTCACCAACATCTTCCGCACCGAATACAACGTCCTGAATCTGGACAGCCTGGCCGGCCTCAACGAGACTGAGCTGACGCTCGAGAAGCTGGCCGAGCTTGGTCTGACCAAGAAGAAGGGTCTGCTGAAGATCCTTGGCAATGGCGAGATCAAGACTGCCATCACCGTGCACGCACATAAGTTTTCGAAGTCGGCGCAGGAGAAGATCGAGCGCGCCGGTGGCAAGGTCGTGGTTCTGGGTGGCGCTTCCGCTCAGGCCTAGGTATCTCCCTCACTTCGCAGCAGCACGACAGGCCGCATAATAGGGAAACGCTGTAAGGGTCATCAGCGTGGGCAGGGCTGACCGTATATGTTGGAAAAGTTTTCGAATATCTTTCGCATCCCCGACCTTCGCAATCGCCTGTTGTTCACGCTGGCGATGCTTGCGGTCTACCGCCTTGGCGCGCATATCCCGACGCCGGGCGTCGACACCAAGGCGCTGGAGTCCTTCTTTGACAGCCAGAGCGGCTCTGCGCTCGGCCTGGTCGATCTTTTCAGCGGCGGCAACTTACGCCGGCTGACCGTCTTCGCGCTGGGCATCATGCCCTACATCACGGCGTCGATCATCTTTCAGCTCCTGACCGTGGTCTATGAGCCACTGGCCAAGCTTCAGAAGGAAGGCGAGATCGGCCGCCGCAAGATCACGCAGTGGACGCGCTACATGACGGTGGTGCTTGGCATCGTACAGTCCTTCGCCATCGCTCTTACCCTTTCGCACAGCTCCGGCGGCGGACAGTCCTACGTGCTGAATCCTGGTCCTGGTTTCATCGCCATGACCGTCCTCACCCTGACCGCCGGCACCAGCTTTGTGATGTGGCTGGGTGAACAGATTACGGACCGCGGCGTAGGCAACGGCATGAGTCTGTTGATCTTCGCCGGCATCGTCGATGGATTGCCGCGCGGCATCGCGGACCTGTACGAGAAGGCGAGAACGCAGGCCTTTGGCGCCTTTACCATTCCCGCGCTGACGCTGCTGGTCGTGGGCATGATCGCGGTCATCGGGTTCATCGTCTACGTCGAGCGCTCGGAGCGCCGCATCCCGGTGCAGTACGCCAAGCGGATCGTAGGCCGCCGCCTGATGGGCGGCCAGTCCACGCACCTGCCGCTGAAGGTGAACTCCGGCGGCGTCATGCCGATCATCTTCGCCAGCTCCATCCTCTCGGCGCCGATGCTCTTTGCCAGCTCGAACTTCGTGCGCAGCCACCCGCTGCTGAACCGCATCTTCGATGCGTTGCGCGCCGGCGAGCCATGGTATGAGCTGTTGTCCATGGTGGCGATTGTCTTCTTTGCCTACTTCTACATCTCGATCGTCTTTCGTCCGGACGACATTGCCGACAACATGCGCAAGTATGGCGGCTTTATTCCCGGTATCCGGCCCGGCCGCCGTACCTCGGATTACATCAACGACATCCTGACCCGCATCACTCTGGTGGGCGCGATCTATCTGATCGTGGTCTGGCTCATCCCGCAGATCATGATCAACGGCATCCACCTTGAGAACCTGTGGCTGGTCGGTTCAGCCTTCGAGAAGATGCCGACCTGGGTAACCCACGGACTGGGCCTGAACTTCTACTTCGGCGGCACCTCGCTGCTGATCGTGGTCGGCGTGGCCATGGACACCGTGAACCAGGTCGAATCGCAGCTCATCATGCGTCACTATGAGGGCTTCTCTCCACGGAGCGGCCGGGTGCGCGGACGCCGCGCGTGGTAGCGGGACAAGCGGAGTTGGTGTCGGCTCACTCGAGATCAGCACAGCATCGTTCCGCCCTGCTGCCGGGCCCGGTGCTGCTGCTGGGCGCGCCTGGGGTAGGGAAGGGCACGCAGGCAAAGGCCATCATGGCGGCTTGGGGCATTCCGCAGATCTCCACCGGGGACATTCTGCGGGAGATCCGGAACCGCGACGTGCAGCCGAGCGCGATTGCCGAACGGCTGCTCCGCGAGGGCAAGCTGCATGAGGACGATCTCGGCCGCATGGCAGCGGGCAAGCTGGTTTCCGATGCGTTGGTCAATGACATGGTGGCTGCGCGTCTGGAAGAACCGGACACGGCGCGCGGCTACATCCTGGATGGCTTTCCCCGCACGCTGGTGCAGGCCGACTGGCTGGATGCGCACCTTGCAGCCGGCAGCGGCGGTCTGCCCGTGGTGGCGGTCAGTCTGCGGGTGAATGAGCCACAATTACTGCTGCGCATTACCGGCCGGCGAAGCTGTCCGACCTGCAAACGCATCTATAACGTGCACCTGAAGCCGCCGGTCGCCGACACAGTCTGCGACTTCGACCAGACGGTGCTCGAGCAGCGTGCCGATGACACGGAGGCTGTCTTCGCCGAGCGCATGCGCGCCTATGCGGAGCAGACCGCGCCGGTGCTCGAACATTACCGGAAGCTGGGCCGCTTTTCCGAAGTCGATGGCGATGCCTCGGTCGATCTGGTGACAGAGAATATCCTGGACGCCGTCGAACGGCTGCGGAGCTAGCGGAAGCGAGAGGCATCATGGCAATCGTGATCAAGACCGCCAAGGAAGTGGAGAAGATGCGACGCGCCGGTGAGATCGTGCGCGAGGTACTTGAGGCGGTGCGGGCCATGGTGAAGCCGGGCGTGACCACGCTCGAGCTGGAGAGCGTGGCGGAAAAGCTGATCGAGGAGAGAGGGGCAAAGCCTGCCTTCAAGGGCTATCACGGCTTTCCATGCGTACTCTGCACCTCGCTGAACGACCAGGTGGTGCACGGTATTCCTTCGGCCAAGACGGTGTTGCGTGAAGGCGACATACTTTCGGTCGATTGCGGAGCGGTCATCGACGGGTACTATGGCGATTCGGCCATTACGATCCCGGTGGGCAAAGTAGCGCCGACGACGCAGCGACTGCTCGACGTGACGCAGAAGTCGCTCCAGCGGGCGATCGAAACAGTACGCCCCGGGGCCATGCTGGGCGATGTCGGGGCGGCAGTACAGGAGATGGTGGAGGCTGAGGGCTTCAGCGTGGTGAAGGAGTTTGTGGGTCACGGCATCGGCACCCGCATGCACGAGGACCCCCAGATTCCCAACTTCGGCCAGCGCGGGCGCGGGGTGCGGCTGCGCGAGGGCATGGTGCTCGCCATCGAGCCCATGGTGAACGCCGGCGGGGATGCGGTGCGGGTATTGAAAGACGGTTGGACGGCTGTAACTGAAGACGGCAGCCTGAGCGCGCATTTTGAGCACACTGTCGCCGTCACCAAGGATGGCGCGGCGATTTTGACGCTGTAAGAGCCCTGAAATCAGGTATTATAGGGGTTGGCACATAAGTGGCCGGAGGCTTTGCCAGAACTCCTCTGGCGGGACGAGTCTGGCGGAACCAGGAAGATTGATTGTCGAAGGAAGACGCAATTGAAGTTATGGCGACGGTTCTCGAGACGTTGCCAAACGCAATGTTCAAAGTGGAGCTCGAGAACAAGCATCAGGTGCTGGCCCACGTATCCGGACGCATGCGGAAGAACTTCATCCGCATCCTGCCTGGCGATCGTGTTGCGGTGGAGCTGAGTCCGTACGATCTGAACCGCGGCCGCATTGTTTACAGATACAAGTAGCCGTTCGCTTCTCGCCTCTGGCTCGATGGAGAGGCCGCAGACTGATGGCTGTTTTTAGCGAGGAGCTGTTTTTATGAAAGTACGTGCATCGGTAAAGAAGATTTGTGACAAGTGCAAGGTCATCCATCGCCGCGGTGTGGTGCGGGTGATCTGCGAGAACCAGAAGCATAAGCAGCGCCAGGGCTAAATCCTGGCGTACTCACAAGCGGTTCTGGGGCGAGTTAGCCGAAGTCAAGGCTTGCGATGAACCTCAGCTCCGCGAAACCTGCCAGAGTCATTCACGCTCCGGCGAAACGCCTCCCGCAGTGAAGCTGCAGAGGGGCAAGTGAAGGATAAGCATGGCACGTATTGCAGGCGTCGATCTGCCCAGGAACAAGCAGGTGCGGATCTCGCTCACTTACATCTACGGCATCGGCGATCCGCGCTCCGCCCGCATTCTGAAGGCGGCGAATGTCGATCCGTTCAAGAAGGTCCAGGACCTGGGCGAGGATGAGGTCAACCGCATCCGCCAGGTCATCGAGCAGGAAGGCGACGTCGAGGGCGACGCGCGCAAAGATGTCTCGATGCACATCAAGCGCCTGATCGATATTCAGAGCTATCGTGGCAGCCGCCACCGCCGCAACCTGCCGGTCCGCGGCCAGCGCAGTCACACCAACGCGCGCACGCGCAAGGGTCCTCGTAAGGGCACCATCGCGGGCAAGAAGAAAGCGACGAAGACCTAAATGGCAAAAGCACAAGCGGCGGCTACCGGCAAGGCCAGCAAGAACAAGAAGTTCAAGAAGCGCGAACGCAAGAACGTGCCCTACGGGTTGGTGCACATTCAAGCTTCGTTCAACAACACCATCGTCACCATCACGGACAACATGGGCAACACGCTCTCCTGGAAGAGCTCCGGTTCGCTCGGTTTCCGTGGGTCGCGTAAGGGCACGCCGTTCGCGGCGCAGCAAGCCGCGATCAACGCTGCCAACCAGGCGCGCGACCATGGTCTGCGCTCGGTGGATGTGCGGGTCAGCGGGCCGGGTTCAGGCCGCGAGTCCGCGGTGCGTGCGTTGGCCGCTGCCGGTATCGAGGTGCGTTCGATTCGTGACGTCACCCCGATTCCGCACAACGGCTGCCGGCCGCCCAAGCGTCGCAGGGTCTGATTTATCTGCTGCCTGCTTGTGTATTGGCGGCAGCGGTTGAAGTTGAAGCACGGACTGGGAAGAAGGGACCCGATCTTGAATGACGGGCCTGTAAACCGGTCGACACTCGAAGTTGAGGAGAACTAAGTGGCACGTTATACCGGAGCAGTCTGTCGCCTTTGCCGTCGCGAAGGCATGAAGCTTTTTCTGAAGGGCACTAAGTGCCACACCGAGAAGTGTCCGGTGGACAAGCGCAACTTCGCCCCCGGCCAGCATGGACGCGATCGCAAGGTGAAGATCGTTGGTTACGGTCTGCAGTTGCGTGAGAAGCAGAAGGCCAAGCGCATCTACTTCACGCTGGAGAGCCAGTTCCGCGCGTACTACGAGAAGGCGAACCGCTCTTCGGGCGTCACCGGCGAGATCCTGCTGCAGCAGCTCGAGCGTCGCCTCGACAACGTGGCCTATCGTCTTGGTTTTGCTTCCAGCCGTCGCCAGTCACGCCAGATCGTGCGCCACGGCCACGTCGAAGTGAATGGCCGCAAGGTGAACATCCCCTCCTATCAGGTCCAGGTGGGCGATGAGATCAAGATCCGCGAGGGCTCGAAGGCGATGACGGTGCTCGAAAGCTCGACCGAATTCGCGAGCCATCAGCAGTCCCCGCAGTGGCTTGCTGTCGATCACAAGAATCTCTCCGGTAAGGTCCTGGCGCTGCCGAAGCGCGAGGACGTGAACCTGCCGGTGAACGAGCAGCTGATCGTCGAACTGTACAGCAAGTAAACAAGTTTGCCCGGCGGCCTTCGCCGCCGGGAGCACGACCCGCGCAAGCGGTCACATCCACGAAACAGGAGACACAGGCACGGCCGCTGCAGAATGCTTCGCGGCGCTCGCTGTGCAGGAGATACGACATGCTTTGGAGAGGATTTCAAAAGCCCAAGCGTCTTGCAGTTGAGACAGAGACGCTCACCGAGAAGTACGGAAAGTTCAGCGCCCAGCCCTTTGAGCGGGGCTTCGGCACCACTGTCGGCAATGCGTTGCGGCGCGTGCTGCTCTCCTCCATCGAGGGTGCGGCCGTTACCGCAGTCAAGATCGAGGGTGTGCTGCACGAATTCCAGTCAATCACCGGCGTGGTAGAAGACGCGACCGACATCATCCTCAACCTGAAACAGATTCCCTTCAAGTTGAATGGTGAAGGCCCGAAGGCGCTTTACCTGCGCGCGGACCAGCCCGGCGTCGTCACCTCGGGCATGATCGAGGCGGACGGCGACGTGGAGATCTTGGACAAGGAGATCTACATCGCGACCGTGAGCGAGGGCGGCAAGCTGGACATGGAGATGCGCCTGAAGCGCGGACGCGGCTATATCGCGGCCGACAAGAACTTTGACAGCGATCTCGGCATCGGCTTCATTCCGGTGGATTCGGTTCACTCTCCAGTGCGTAAGGTCAACTATGCCGTCGACGCAGCCCGTCTTGGTCAAATCACCGACTACGACAAGCTGACGCTCGAGGTGTGGACCAACGGCTCCGTGCTTCCCGCCGATTCGATCGGTCTGGCGGCAAAGCTGATCAAGGACCACATGAGCATCTTCATCAACTTCGAGGAAGAAATCGAAGCGGAGCACCAGTCGGAAGAGGGCCGCATGCAGTTGCGGAACGAGAACCTCAACCGCTCGGTCGAAGAGCTTGAGTTGTCCGTGCGCAGCTACAACTGCCTGAAGAACGCCAACATTCAGACCATCGGCGAGCTGGTGCAGAAGACCGAGCCCGAGATGCTGAAGACCAAGAACTTCGGCCGCAAGTCGCTGAACGAGATCAAGGAGATTCTGGCGCAGATGGGTCTGTCGCTGGGCATGAAGATCGACGAGAACGGCAACGCCGTCCCCGGTCCGACTTCGATCCTGCCCTCGCAGGCGCTGGCACAGAGCTACAACCGCTTCGATGACGAAGAGGATGATCTCGACGTGCTTGAGCCGATGCAGAACGAGCCGGAGAACTTCTAACTGTTTTTCTGCCGGGGAGAGGCGACTCTCCCCGGCACTGATTCCGGCGGCCTAGCGCCGCACGTAAGTGAGAGATTTGCCATGCGCCATCGCAATGCTGGATACAAACTCGGACGCAACACCAGCCACCGCCGCGCCCTGCTGCGTAACCTGGTGACGTCCATTCTGCTGGAAGACCGCGTCGTCACCACCGTTACCAAGGCCAAGGCCGCGCGTCCCCATGTGGAGAAACTGATCACCCTCGGCAAGCGCGGTGATCTGCACGCCCGCCGTCAGGCCCACGCCTACCTGATGACCGACGATGCAGTGAAACGCCTCTTCGAAACCGTGGCTCCGCGCTACGGTGACCGGCAGGGCGGCTATCTGCGCATTATCCGCACCGGCTTCCAGAAGGGCGATGGTGCTGAGAAGGCATTCATCGAGCTGCTGGGCGCCGAAAAGCTTCTCGACGAGAAGCGCACCAAGCGCGCTGAGTCTCGCCAGAAGCGCCGCGAGGAGATGGAAAAGGCCATGGCTGAGCAGAGCCCGGCCGAAGGCGAAGCCGAGAAGTAAGGACGTCAGTAGATCCAGATCCGTGAACACCAAAGCGCACTCCTGCGGAGTGCGCTTTTTCTTGTTCCGTTGGATCACAAAAAAGAAGGGAGGCGGTCTCGTCGATCCGCCTCCCGGCACTGAGGGAGGCCAGTGCCATGAACAAATTCGTGCGCATCGTCGTCGCCTCGTCAAGTCGGCTTGACCAGCATGGCGGCAAAACGCGATAACGCGGCGAAGGCAGTCTCTTTCAGGCAGAGGACGCCTTAGACAAACGTTCGCCTAAATCCTAGGGAGATATGCGAGTGATCACACACGAGGCGGAGGCGCTTGTCAAGCAAATGATCGTTTTCGGTTGATTTTGTCAGTATTCCCGGTGTGGGGAGACGCGGCGCCTCAACTATTTGCCCTCGGAAGCTAGTATTGCGGCGGCGGGACCGCGCGGGCGGCCGGTCCCGGTGCGGGAACAAAGCGATCGCCGGGGAAGCGCGGAATGCCGAAGTGTCCGCGCAGGTGCAGCAGGTCGAGCGGGCTGAGATTGCCTGAGAAGGCGATCAGATTCAGGTTGGTTGGGCTCTGGAAGAGCACGACCGCCCCGGTCGCGCGCATGTGGTGGAAGCTGATCCAGAGATCGGTGGCGCCCCCTGTGGACGCGGAATGAGCTGTGACCAAGTGTTCCCAGCCCATCGCGCTGTACTGCCGCCGCACTGCCTCGAGGAGGCGCGGGTCGTACATGCCGGGCGCCGCGTAATGGTAGCTGTGAACGGAGATGCCATCGAGCCGGCTGATTGCATCCGCCAGCCCGGGATCGCTCGGACCCTCCCAGATGCCGCTCGCCAGTTGCAGCATCGAGCGGTCGAAGGTGAAGTCGGTGTGGAAGGCTGCAGTGCGGCCCAGGGCTTCCATGCCCTGCGGAACCCAGCCGAGAGAATTGCCGGATGATGGATACGCCGGCGTGCTTTGCTGCGGATAAGGCGTAGTTTGCTGCGGGTATGACGGCGGTGGTCCTGTCGGCTGGCCATACTGATCCGGCCCCTGGTCCTGACCTTGCGGTGGAACCTGCTGATCGCTGGGGGGGTAAGGTGACGGCTTCTGCGGCGCCTGATTCGTCTGCTGCTGCTGGTCCGGCGACGACTGCTCAGGATAGCCCTGCTGGTCGTTTGGGTCGGATGAGGTGTGCGGAGCGCTCTGCCCCGAAGCCGGCGGAGGCGGAGGGTAGCTGGGATAGACAGGCTGTTGCGCCAGCGCGGGAATGGCAACAGTGAGCACAAAAGCGGCGAAGACGGCGCGACGAGCCATAGTGCTTATGAAAACGCCAACGGCGCGGGTTAGTTGCGCATTTTCCGCGACTGCCACAGTTTCTGGGCATTCGGCCGCGCCCAAAACTTGAGCCGGCCTGCCCCATGTGCCTGATCGAGGGCTCACTCTACGTGATAGTTGGGAGCCTCACGCGTGATGATGACGTCATGAACGTGGGATTCGCGCAAGCCGGCGTTTGAAATGCGGATAAACCGCGAATTCTTCTGCAGTTCCTCGATGGTGGCGCAGCCCAGGTAGCCCATGCCCGATCGGAGTCCGCCCACCAGCTGGTAGACCATCGACTCCAGCGGTCCACGGTGAGGAACGCGGCCTTCGATGCCCTCCGGAACGAACTTTGCCAGCCGGTTCTGCGTGGCCCGCTCCCGTTGGACCACATCGCCGCCAGCCCGCGGCTCTTCCAAATCGCGGGAGCTCTGGAAGTAGCGCTCCCCCGAGCCCTGCGCCATTGCGGAGAGCGAACCCATGCCCCGGTAGGCCTTGAAGGACCTTCCCTGGTAAAGGATTGTTTCTCCCGGGCTCTCATCCACTCCGGCAAAGAGCGAGCCGATCATCACTGATGAAGCGCCCGAGGCAATAGCCTTCGTGACGTCGCCCGAATACTTGATGCCGCCGTCGGCGATGATTGGAATTCGGCGCTCGCGCCCCGCGCGATAACACTCGGAGATGGCGGTGATCTGTGGCATGCCGGCGCCGGTAACCATCCGGGTGGTGCAGATGGAACCGGGTCCGATGCCCACCTTGACCGCGTCCGCGCCCGCATCCATCAGCGCGATGGCACCGTCGTATGTGGCGACGTTGCCAGCCAGCAGGTCGGTCTCCGGGAAGCGCCGCTTTACCTCACGAATCGCCTCCAGCACGCGCGAGGAGTGACCATGGGCGGAATCGATAGAGAGGGCGTCGACACGGCTCTTGACGAGCTCTGCGGCGCGCTCCAGATAGTCTCCCGTCGCTCCAATGGCCGCTCCTACGCGCAAACGCCCCTGTTCGTCCTTTGCGGCGTTGGGATACTTCAGCTTTTTCTGAATGTCCTTGACGGTGATCAGGCCCTTGAGCTCGTAGTTGCCATTCACCACCAGCAGTTTTTCGACTCGGTGCTTATGCAGGATGAGCTCCGCTTCTTCCAGCGTGGTGCCCACCGGGACCGTGATCAGGTTGTCCTTGGTCATCACGTCGCCCACAGGAATGTCCGTGCGGGTCTCGAAGCGCAGGTCACGGTTGGTCAGGATGCCGACCAACCGTTTGCCCTCCGTCACCGGTACGCCTGAGATCTTGTAGCGGCGCATCACATCCAGCGCGTCCGAGATGAGATGTCGAGGCCCAATGGTGACCGGGTCGACAATCATGCCGCTTTCCGACCGCTTCACCTTGTCCACCTCGCCAGCCTGCTGCTCAATGGAGAGATTTCGGTGGATAATGCCGAGGCCCCCATGCTGCGCCATCGCAATGGCCAGCCGTGACTCGGTCACGGTGTCCATGGCGGCGGAAAGCAGCGGAGTGTTCAGGGAAATGCGGCGGGTGAGTTGGGTCTGCGTCGAAACCTGGGCGGGAACCACCTCGCTATAGGCAGGAACGAGAAGGACGTCGTCGAAGGTCAGTGCTTCCGGTACGGGGCTCTCAATCATAAGTGTCTTAGTTAGTGCCAGAGACACCCAGCCGGAACGTCTGCGTTTTAGGAGGGACGAAGACAGCGGCGGATGTCTTCGTCCCATTGTAACGCGATGCGCTGGAACGTGGATTTTTGGGGAACTGCGGCTGATAAGCTGCCGTATCGCAACGTAGAGCAGCGGAGGCGGACGTGCGAGTGCGAGGACAAGCTGTGGCAGTCCTGCGGTGGACTTTTCCAGTTCTATTTGTGGCCAGTCTTGGTGGCTTCCTGATAAGCGCGGCAGCCCCAGTGGCCCGTGCAGAAAGCAACAACTGCGGCGAGCCACCGGATCACCCCCACTATGTGGCGCAACCCGGCGACACGGAAGATGCGCAGCACATTGCGATGGAGCGGAGCTTCGCCGGACACGGCAGCCTGGAGCTGAATGTGTGCTCCGGGGAGTTACATATCGAGCCGGGTCACGGCGACAGGCTGAGGCTGCGCATTGAGACTGCATCGAGTCCGGAGTTGAAGATGCGCGCCTATGTGAAAACGTTCGACGTATCAGACGACCAGGTGACCATTAGTCTGCAATTTCCTCACAAAACGCATCCCGTGGTGGTGCTCGAGGTGCCGTCAACCGCGTCGCTCAAGAGCGAGATCAACCTGGGAGCGGGCAAGTTCTATTTCGATGCCGACGGTATCAAAGGAGACCGCGAGTTGAATCTGGGCGCAGGCGACGGCTATCTGTCGATGGCGGATGACCGTGGCTACGCGAACTTTGAGGCAAACGTTGGCATGGGAAGCTTTCACGATCACCGGCCCGGAGGCCGCAGCTCGCATTTCATCATCAACCGCGAGTATCAGGGCAAGGGCGAAGGTAGCCTCGAGGTCAATGTTGGCGCGGGTTCAATCGATATCGATCCCGCGAGGGGAGGAACGATATGAGCCGCATGCAACGCATAGGCTGGGCTCTGAGTTGCGCTGTAGTGCTTTGTGCCATGATCCTGCTCGGCGTTGGGCAGGTACGGGCAGAGAGCTTCGAGCCGGTGGTGCGCGAGGCGCCCTTTGCGGCGGGCGGTGTCGTCATCCTCGACGCGAACGTCGGCGATGTGCACGTGATGCCGACGGACCAGGAGGGCAAGCTACGCCTCGTGATCACGCCGCGGAAGGCTGAGGACGCGGAAGCCGCTCCCCACTGGGTGCGCGAGTTCGCTGTGAACGGCTCACAGGCGAAGATCGTTCTCGAGATGCCCAAGCATGGAGAGCATAACTTCGACGTTACGATGTACGTGCCCAGGCATAGCGACCTGCGGCTGAACCTTGAAGTGGGTGACCTCACCATCGAAGGTGTCACCGGCAACACCGATGCTGAACTGGGTGTGGGTGACCTGAAGATGACAGTGCCCGACCCGCATGCTTACCGCGCGGTCGCCATGTCCGTCCACATCGGCGATGTGAATGCGGGAGCGTTCGGTCTTGAGCCCTCCGGCTTCCTCGGCAAGAGTGTGGAGCGGCAGTTCAACGCAGGCAGCTATCGTCTGAAGCTCCACACTGGCATCGGCGACGTGAGCTGCGTGGCGGGTGGGGCGTAGGCCGACAAAGTGTAGGCCCGGCCAGGAAGACCTACGTCGGTTCTCTCCACTTGTTGGCGACGAGTAAAGGACCTGCAGTGTCTTCGCTTGCTGTACCATGAGCAGCGTTCTCAGACATCCATCAAGGATCCAAAACCAATGAAGACGTACGTCTGGCCGGGGAAGGTTGCGGCTCTAGCGGTGCTGTTGCTGTGTACTGTGGGCTTTCAGGCGCAGGAGGCTGCACCGCACCATGCCTTCGTTCGAGTAGTGGTGGGAAAGGATCTTCCCGGGCCAGTGAGCGGCCGTCTGCTGGTCTTCGCGAAAGACGCAACAGCGGATGCCGGCAAGAAGAGTGAGCAAGAGTCCGGCGGCAAGAAGGAAGTGGACATCAGCGAGTTCCACCCCAGTGCGACCTCGGTCGCGGCCGTTGAGGTCCACGACGTCGCGCCGGGCAGCGCGATTGAAGTCGATCTCGATCGAACGGCCTTTCCAGCAGCATTTGCGACCATGCCGCGCACCGACTACGAACTTCAGGCGGTGCTCGATACGGATCACAACTACAACTACAGCGGTCGAGACGCCGACGACTGGCAGAGCGAGGTTGTGGAAGCAAAGGGCTGGGAGCCCGGGGTCGGCAGCGAGCCTGTCTTAACGCTGACCGGGCATCCGGAAGCTGGCCCCCACGCCGGGATGATAGCCAAGGCGATGACCGAGGTGAAGCCCGGCGAGGTGGAGAAGGCGGAGTTCCAGAGCGCCCAGTTGACGAAGTTCTGGGGCAAGCCGACATACATCCGCGCGTGGGTGGTGTTGCCGCCGGGATATCGCGCGAAGGCGAAAGGAACCTATCCCGCGCTCTACTGGACACACGGCTTCGGTGGCAACATGGATTATGCGTTGATCACCGGCCTCGGGATGCGGAAGGCTATGGTGGATCACAAGGCACCACGGATGATCTGCGTGTTGCTCGATGAATCGCTGCCTGAGGGCACCCACGAGTTTGCCGATTCGGTGAACAACGGTCCGTGGGGCGCCGCGCTGACAAAAGAATTCATCCCGTGGCTCGAATCGAAGTACCACATGGATGCACGGCCGAGCGGTCGCCTGCTCAATGGTCATTCGAGCGGCGGCTGGGCGACGCTGCAGCTCCAGGTGAACTACCCCCAAGTCTTCGGAGGCACATGGTCCACCTCGCCTGACCCGAGCGACTTCCACAACTTCACCGGACCGAGCCTGTACGCGCCGCACGCGAATCTCTATCACAAGGCCGACGGGACGGCGTGGCCCATCATGCGTGACAAAGGGCAGGTACAGGCGACTCTTGAGCAACTGGCGAAGCTTGAAGCGGTGCTCGGGCCCTATGGCGGCCAGATGGCCTCCTTCGATTGGGTCTTCTCGCCCAAAGGGCCGAGCGGCGCACCGGAACCGATGTTCGATCGCGTGACCGGCGATGTCGATCCGCAGGTCGTCGCCTACTGGCGCGATCACTACGACCTTGCGCATCTGACGGAAGAGCATTGGGCCAGGAACGGAAACCTGCTGAAGGGCCGCATTCATCTATTCGTCGGCACGGCAGATACGTTTTATCTGGACGGCTCCGCACACCTGTTTGAAGCCCGACTCAAGAAACTGGGCGCCGCCCCACACTTTACCTACATCCCTGACCGCACTCACTTTGATCTCTACAAGATCGGCGACGACCGCATGGGGCTGATGTGGCAGATCATGTCGGAGATGTACGCGGTGGCGCGGCCGGGTGTGGACTGGAAGACGACAGCAAAGTAATGGGTGGACGATGGCTGCATTCCGGACCTCGTGGATTTGGCCGTGGCACCAGCTCACGATCCGTGCCGCGGCTCGTCTGATGGGCGTAGGATCATCGCGGGGTAACGCCGATGAAGACGCGCAGATACGTCACCGCCATGATGGCCGCCGTGTTGTCCTCTACGCTGGCACTCGCGAAGGACAAGCCAAAGTCCACCCTTCCCACATATATCCTGCAGGCACGGACGGTCTCCATAATCATCGATCCGACCGCGGGCGAATCTCTGGATGACCCGCGTGCCAATGAGGTGGCGCAGCGGGATGTGGAGACGGCGCTCCTGAACTGGGGCCGGTTTCAGCCCATCCTCGACGGCCGCAATGCGGATCTGATCATCGTAGTCCGCCGCGGCAGTGGGAAGGTGGCGAACGGTACGGTCTACGATCCTCGACAGAATAGGCGGCCGGCGGCGATCGATCCCACGGACACGGGTATCGGCGTCGGCGTGCAGCGCGGCCCGTCGCCGCCCTACGCAGGCGACACACCTGATGCTTCGCAGGGATCTCCGATCCCGATTCAGGGTGGATCCGGCGGCTATCCGAATGACCAGAGACCGCACCCACAGGCGGAGATAGGGAGCGCGACCGCCGACGATAGCTTTGTCGTGTATACGGGGAAGGTTGAAGACCCTCTGAATTCATCTCCGGTCTGGCGTCTTACGGAGAAGAACGCACTCAAGCCTCACAGCGTACCCGCAGTGGATGCCTTCAGGAAGGCTGTGGACGACGCAGAGCAGGCGGCAGCGAAGCAGCCGTAATGCGGTTGGCAAGCAGCCGATAGCGGCGTATCATAGCGATAGACGCGTTTGCTCCGCTCGTGACCATACCGACGGAGGAGATGGGTGGGCGAAAGCCCACCTTTTTCTTGCAGCGAACGTGGTGCAAACAAGATGGCCCTGGATCTCGAAAAAATCCGCACGACCGCCGACCGCGTTGCCGCGAGCTACGGGCTCGAAGTCGTGGACGTCGAATTTGTCGGTGGCGGCAAGCACCGGGTACTGCGGGTCTCGATCGAGAAGAATGCCGCAGGCCGCGAACGCCTTGCCGCCGAAGCGAAGGCAGCAGTGGAGCGCGGCGATGCAAACGAGGATGGAGCACTTCCATCGGCCGTATTACGTGGCGAGCTGAGCACGGAGCACCTCTCGGGCGTCACTCATGAGGACTGCGAGCAATTCAGCCATGACTTCGGGACGCTGATCGATGTCGAGGACCTGGTCCCGGGAGCGGAGTACACGCTCGAGGTTTCGTCTCCGGGACTGGACCGCAAACTGAACCGTCCGGCAGATTACGAGCGCTTTCGCGACAGCCTGGTAAAGCTGCAGACCTTTCAGCCGGTGGCGGGCAATCGCCATTGGCAGGGCAGATTGACGGCAGTGGGTGAGGGCAGGATCACCCTCGACCGTTCTGCCATCCAAGCCAAGGGGAAAGCCAAAAAGGCGGCAGTCGCCGCCGATGCGCTGGTCGAGATTGAGCTTGCGAATATCGAGAAAGCGCAGCTGATTCCCGAGCTGTAGACAAAGCAGTCGGAGCAAGCAGAATGGCCGCGTGACGGTACGCCACGGCGCGAGATTGAGCCGGATGAGATTGCAACAGGAGAAGGACAGAGACAGATGGCGAGTCAGCTTTATCAGGTAATTGAAGGATTGAGCCGCGACAAGGGGATCGACCCGCAGATTGTAGTGGCCGCGGTTGAGGATGCGATTGCTCTGGCGACGCGCAAGTACTACAAGACGCAGGAAAACATGCGTGCCGAGCTGGATAAGGACACGGGCGAGATTCGCGCCTATGTCTACAAGACCGTCACGGCGACCGATGACGAGATCGAGGACGACCTGAACCAGATTGCGCTGGAAGAGGCAAAAGAGCTCGCGCCGGATGTGGAAGTGGGCGGCGAGATCCGCTACTACAAGCCCACAGACGTGCTGGGCCGCATCGCCGCACAGATGGCCAAGCAGGTGATCTTCCAGAAGGTGCGCGAGGCCGAGCGCGACACCGTCTTCAATGAATACGCTCACCGTCAGGGTGAAGTGATGACCGCGATGGTCAAGCGTCTCGAATTGCAGGACGTGATCTTCGACCTGGGCAAGGCGGAAGCGCGCATGCCGCGTCGTGAGCAGAGCCGGTTGGAGCAGTTCAGCGTGGGCGAGCGCGTGCGCGTCATCCTGCTTCGCGTCGACCGCGCCGCAAAAGGACCGCAGGTGGTCGTCTCGCGCGCCGCGCCGGAGCTGGTGCAGAACCTCTTCCAGAGCGAAGTGCCGGAAATCTACGACGGCACGGTCAACGTGCGCGCTATCGCGCGCGAGGCCGGCGAGCGCACCAAGATCGCGGTTCAGTCGCGCGACAAGGATGTGGACCCGGTCGGTGCGTGCGTCGGTATGAAGGGTATGCGTGTGCAGTCCATCATCCGCGAACTGCGCGGAGAAAAGATCGACATCATTGAGTTCTCGGACGAGGTGACGACTTTCGCGGAAAAGGCTCTGCAGCCGGCCAAGGTGAGCCGCGTCAGCATCACCGATCTGACTGAGAAGCAGCTCGAGGTCATCGTGGACGACACGCAACTCTCGCTTGCCATCGGCAAGAAGGGGCAGAATGTGCGTCTTGCGGCGAAGCTGCTGGGTTGGAAGATCGACATCAAGAGCGAGGAAGAGAAGCGCCAGGAGGTCGAGCAGCAGATGCAAGCGCTGAGCGGCGGTCCTTCGACGCCGATCGAACAAGTCACCGAGCTTGGCGAGACGATTATTCAGAAGCTGGTGGCTGCCGGCATCACCACGGTCGAGTCGCTGGCCGACATGACGCCGGAACAGCTGGAAGAGATCCCGGGTATCGGCGAAAAGACACTGGAAAAGATTTCGACCGCGGTGCGCCATTACTTCGGTCAATACGAAGAGGGCGAGGAGCGGCCGGAAGGTGCAGCTCCCGCCCCTACTGCCGAGGGGGAAGAGCGCTCACCGAACGCGGCCGATCTGGCAGCGGTGGAGGCAGATATGTCACTCGATGAGGAACGGGCCAAGGCGGATGCCGAACTCGGCGAAGAACTGGACGCCCTGGAGCTGGACGAGGCAGATGGCGGCGAGGAGCGGCCGAGCGAGGACGGCTCGGGTCAGGTGGTGGATGACGTCGCCCGGGAGCGGATCGAGGAACTTACCGAGTCCGGCGACTATGACGCGGGCGAGGTCGGCGTACTCCCTCAGGACGCGGGCAGTGATGACACCAGTGCCCGGCTGCGGCGTCAGAATCCGAGTAATAGTCCCCTGCCCGGCGGGGAGGCCGAGGAAGAAACCGTTCTACCCGATGCCGAACGGCAGGAGGAAGAGGATGGTCTGTAACGGTAAAGCTGGCTCATTCACGATTTCCGTGCAGCGTATCTTCATGTGCGCGCAGCGCGGATTTCCGATTTTCAGGCGATAATCAAATGGGACAGCATGTGAACCCGCAGAGCAGAGGTTGCTATGACTAGCTGAGGGACGACAGGCAGAGTGCCACGTAAAGGGACGGATGAGTAAAGTTCGCATCAACGATTTAGCAAGAGAGCTCGAGGTCAAGAGCAAGGCGATTCTGGACGTACTGCGCGAAGTTGGAGTAACGGACGCCAAGACGCATTCGAGCTCGCTCGAAGCTGACGAGGCGCAGCGCGTGCGCGCGCATTTCCAGCGCGGAAGCAGCCGCAACGGGGGCTCCGCCGCGGCCAAGGGCGAGAACGCAGCGCAAAAGATCGACTGGTCGCGGGTGTCGAAGCCCGGCGATGTTCTGAAGGCGATCCAGCAGCGCAAGGAAGAAGCAGAGCGTCCCGCGCCGCGTCCCCAGGCAGCGCCTCCCGCAGCCGCCAGACCTGCAGCGCCACCGGCTCCGGCTGCTGCCCCCGTGGCCTCGGCTGCCGCACCGGCGAGCACAACCGCTCCTCCCAAAGTCGAAGTGCCGGCGCCACGCCGCATTGTCGTGCCGCAGCCGCGTCAAGCGCCGCCCATTGTGGCTGCACCGCCGCCCCCGACGCCGGCTATCGCTGCGAAGCCGCCTGCCGGGCCCGTCGTGGCCCGTCCTCCGGTTGCGGCCGCTCCGCCTGCTGCGCCGGCACCACCGCGCCCGACTATCGCTTCGGCGCCTCCGGTGAATCCGGTCGTAGCGCGCACAGTCGCTGCGGCGCCTCCGCCTCCGACGGCACCTGCTACAGTCACGCCAGCGCCAGCCCCAGCTGCTCCGGTGGCCACGGCTCCGCCTGTTGCGCCCCCGGTTGCCCCGATAGCAGAAGCGCCAGAGGCATCAGTTGCAGCCGCCCCGCCCATCAAGCGTGTGATCATGCCGCAGACTGGCCCACGGCCCGTCTACAGCGCCCCTCCGCCGCGTCCGGCCCCTCCGCAGGCTCCCAGCGGGCCTGCAGGCGCAGGTGGCGTCATCCAGCGTGGGCGTCCCATCTTCCAGCGTCCGGGTGGCCCGGCTGGCTATCCGCAGCGTCCCGGCGCCCCATCCGGAGCTCCAGGCTTCCCGGCAGGTCGCCGGCCTATGCATCCGACCCGGTCTGCGCCAACTGGCGCGCCTGGCGGTCGTCCCGGCTTCGGGCAGCGTCCGGGTGGCCCCGGCGGTCGTCCCGGCTTTGGCCAGCGCCCGGGTGGCCCTCCAGGGGCCGGCGGCGGTCTAGTACCACCTCCGGGCGAGGCACCACGTCCCCAGCGTCCGGGCGGTCCGCCACGCGGCCGTGGACGCCAGCAGTATCCGAAGACCAAGGAAGGCCCGATGAAGGGCTTTGCTCCGCCATCGCGTTTCGGTGGAGCGCAGATTCCGCAGGAGCCGCTGCCCATCACCCGCACGATTACGGTGACCGAGGGCATCAGCGTCAAGGACCTGGCGGAGAAGCTCGGAGTACGCGGCAAGGATCTGATCGCGACGTTGCTGATGCGCGGGGTCTTTGTCACCGTGAACCAGTCGCTCGACGGCGAACTGGTGAAGGATGTAGCGCGCCAGTTTGGGGCCGACACGACCATCATCAGCTTCGAAGACGAGATGGCGAACGAGGCGCTCGAAACGCTCCTCGGAACCGAGCACGTTGGCGAGATCGAAGTGACGCGTTCGCCGGTAGTCACGGTGATGGGCCATGTCGATCACGGCAAGACCTCGCTGCTCGATGCGATCCGCGAGACCGACGTCGCGGCCGGCGAGGCTGGCGGCATCACACAGCACATCGGTGCCTACAAGGTCCGCATCACCAAGCAGGACTCTCCTGCATTCGGTCGCGAGATCGTCTTCCTCGACACGCCGGGCCACGAAGCCTTCACCCGTATGCGCGCACGCGGCGCGAAGGTGACGGACATCGTCGTCATCGTCGTTGCGGCGGACGACGGCGTGATGCCGCAGACGCTCGAAGCGGTGGATCACGCGAAGGCGGCCAATGTGCCGATCATCGTGGCGGTCAACAAGATCGACAAGCCTGAGGCGCAGCCGGACCGCGTGAAGCAGCAGTTGGGCGATCGCGGGCTGGTTCCTGAAGCCTGGGGCGGTTCGACCGTCTTCGTCGATGTCTCGGCGAAGAAGCGGCTGAACCTCGATCTGCTGCTCGAGATGATCTGCCTCACCGCCGATCTCGGCGATCTCAAGGCGACTCCGGACCGCTCAGGCGTTGGCACCGTGCTCGAAGCCAAGCTCGATCGCGGGCGCGGCGTTGTGGCGAGCGTGCTGGTGCAGAACGGCACTTTGAAGAATGGTGAAAGCTTCATCGTCGGGAATACCTTCGGCAAGGTCCGCGCGATGTTCGACGATCGCGGACGTTCGATCGACGAGGCAGGCCCATCGACTCCGGTCGAGATCCTGGGTCTCGAAGGCATGCCGGATGCGGGCGATAACTTCCTCGTCGTTGCGGATCGCGACAAGGCCAAGGGCATCGCGCAGTATCGGAAGATGAAGGAGCGCGAGTCGCAGCTGGCGAAGAGCTCGCGTGTCTCGCTCGAAGGCCTCGCAGAACAGATCAAGCAGGCTGGCGTCAAGGACCTGCCGCTCATCCTCAAGGGCGATGTGCAGGGCTCCGTGCAGGTGCTCTCCGACTCGCTCAGCAAGATGTCGACCGAGAAGGTGCGGATCAAGATCCTCCACACCGGCGTGGGCGCCATCACGGAGAGCGATATCCTGCTGGCTTCGGCGTCGAACGCCATCGTGATCGGCTTCAACGTGCGACCGGAGCGCAAGGCCGCCGAACTGGCCGAGCAGGAAGGCGTGGAGATCCGGCTGCACTCGATCATCTACGAGCTGCAGGACGAGATCACCAAAGCCATGCTGGGACTGCTCGATCCGGTCTTCAAGGAGAGCTACCAGGGTCGCGCGCTGGTGCAGGAGGTCTTCCGCATCCCGAAGGTGGGCACGATTGCCGGTTGCCGCGTCACGGACGGCTCGATTCGTCGCGATGCCGAAGTCCGCGTCATGCGTGGTGGCGAGCAGGTCTTCAAGGGCAAGCTCGCATCGCTCAAGCGCTTCAAGGACGATGCGCGCGAGGTAACCAACGGCATGGAGTGCGGCATGGGGATCGCCAACTTCAACGACGTGCAGCAGGGCGATCAGATCGAGGCATTCGTGACCGAGAAGATGGCCGCCGAGCTGACCGCTCACTAAACGTAACTGCAATCCTGCAGAAAAGCCCGGCCATTGGCCGGGCTTTTCTGTTGAAAGATTCGTGTCGGGGACTTCAATCATTCGAGTGGTCTGCTATCGAGCGAGCGACTCTTCATTGCTGAAGAGTCTTAAGCGCGACTTGACGACTTCCCGGACGGATTCGACGACTGGCGGGAGAATTTTGTAGGGAACAACCTCATCCGGTTTGGCGGCCAGACTGTCTTCCAGACTGCGTCGCCATGCAACTCGCAGCTCTGTGTTGATATGGACAATGGTGATGCCGGCAGCGATGGCTCTGCGAAAATCGTCGTCTTCGGTTCCCGATCCACCATGGAGAGTCAATGGCACTCCGGTCGCCGCTTTGATAGCGGCGATCCGCTCTATATTCAGGTGTTGCTTCGATTCACCCCGCACCATGCTTCTCGACATGCCATGCATGCTTCCGACGGCTGGAGCGAGAGTGTCTATGCCCGTCTCTTCGACGAATTGCCGCGCTTCTTCCGGAGTTGTCAGCCTTTTAGAGGAGTCGAGCAACGTGTCATGAATTTCGGAGCCACTGCCAATATCGCCAATCTCGCCCTCTACAAGAATGGAAGGCTGGATTGCTTTGAGCGCCGCCACAGCTTCTCGCGTCTGCCGTACATTCTGTTCGAGCGGCAAGGCGGAGAGGTCGAAAACAATTGAGTCGAACCCTGCCTTTGCGACCTCCTCCGCGCTCGCGCGGGAGTGCGTATGGTCCGCATTGAGAAAGATCGGGAAGTCAAACTCATCGCGCAGACTCTTCACCAATGCTGCGACCTGGCGGACCCCCATAAACTCTCCGTTCACCCTCGGACGCCCCACGATCACTGGTACATGAACGTCCTGCGCAGCGGTAAACACTGCTTTCAGCAGAACAAGGTCAGAGACGTTGAAATGCCCGATTGCCTCACCGCGTTTTCCCGCCTGACGCAAAACATCCTGCAGCGTTTGCATACAAAACACCTCCTTCGCGGCCAGAATTCGTGAGCCGGACCGCGATCACATTCCGGATTTCATGCATAGGCAAGGTTAATCGACTTCGCATTGATATTTGGATGAATGGCGGGACAATCCGGATCATTGCTTTGTCGCAGCCGCGGCCGGTGTCAGCGGCTTCACGATGTCATCCAGCAGATCCGGCGCGCTGTTCTCGCGCTCCAGGTGCGGATACTGTTCGCCGCCGTGGTAGTCGATCTTCAGCGTGCGGAAGTGGTTATCGTTCGACACGATGAATTCCATCGGCTCGCTCGTCCCCTTTGCTTTTTTCAAAGCGTCCTTGAGGCCGTCATCGGAGTAGCCGATGCTGTTGACCGCGACGATCTTCCACTGCGGTGCGAAGCCAGCCTTGTAGGCGTCGGAAAACATCTTCACATCGCCGATCGTGCCATCTTTTCTCACGCGCAGACCAACGGAATAGAAGGCGTCCACGCCGCCGCGACGGCCCAGCTCAGCCTTTTCGAATTTCGTTGGCTGGTCCTCATATGCGAGCTTGTAGCCGCCGTGCTCGACGCCACCGAGCGGCGCATGATCCGCATGTGAGGTAAGGCGCTCCGTCAGGAAGCCGCGCCAGTCGTAAGCCACAACAGAGTTGAGGTCGTTCACGATGTCGTCGAAGGTGTAGGGAACAACCTTTGGCGGCGTGTTGCCGCCGAGCGCAAGAAACTTCACGCAGAAGTCGTTCAGTGATTTCTGCCCGTGGGTGAGCTGGCGGATGGTGGTATCGGCATCGAGCCACAGCAACTCGCCTTCGGGATAGTAGTCCTGGCTGCGGCGCCAGTTGCTGTAGTTCAGCGTGTTGCCGCGCAGGATCTGTGCCGCAATGGCCGTGTCTTCCAGATTGCGCCAGGTGCGGCCCGGTTTCTGATCGAGATTCGCAGCTGTCAAAGCCAACGCTTCTTTGAACTGCTCCGGGGTCCACAGTCCGCTGCGCGTCGCCAGCACGTCACCCCAATACTGCGTCATCCCCTCATAGACCCACAGCAGGTCGCCACGCATGGGCGTGGCGTAGTCCGGAGTCGCGAGTCCGATGGGCCGGCGGTATTTGCCGTTCCACGAATGTGTGAACTCATGCGGCAGCAGATCGGCATCGAGCATGGCCAGAGACTCGTCTGAAAGGCCGTGCTCGGGCAATCCGTTGTCGCTGGACTGATGATGCTCCAGCCCCTCTCCCCGTACGGTATCGCTGAGCGAGAGGACGAAGTGATAGGTCTCATAGTGGTGCGATTGGTAGAGCGCCGAGGCCTCGCGCACCAGCCGCGAAAACGAATCAAGAATTGCCGGCTTGATCTCGACATCCTCCGGCGCTTCGCCCGCAACATCGAGGTAGTGCTTTGGCGTAATCTCCGGCGCCAACGGAATCTCCCGGAAGTAGCGGCCTGTGATGAATGGCGAATCGACCAACGTGTAGACCGGGACAGTCTGGAACGAAGTCTCATTGCCGGACTGCTGTGTCGGCGTCAGTGCCGTTCCTGATTTCCAACCCTCTGGGACGGTGATGCTGGCGGTGATGGGAATGTCGGCAACCGGAATATCTGCCGGGTACAGCACGACCGAGTTCCACTCCAGCACCGCCATATTCGCGCTGGTGGCGTCATCTTCATCGGAGCCTGTCCCGCCGGGCACCGCGAGGAAGTCATAGGAGACATCGAGCGAGGTGACGCCCTCGGGTACGGTGAGGTGAACGCCGTACATGTCGACTTCATCGCGCCGCCACGGGATGTCCCTGCCGTTTGCTCGAATGAACAGCCCGGCGAGGTTATCGATCGGCCCGGTGGGGCGATGGTCGCCGGGAATCCACTGCGGGTATTCAAGTTCGAGTGGCCCTGCAGTGACCGGTATCTGCTCGTGCGCATGCAGGATATGCCGTGGGGCGTCGGTCAGGTCGACGTGCAGGATGATCGGCTCACTTGCGTGGGCCGGCTCCTTTGCGTGCTCGACGACCTTGTGCTTTGCAGCGAAGGAGGGAAGGGTGATTGCAAGAGAAATCAGCAGGGCAGGCAAGCGGCCAGGGCCATTCATCATGAAGAAAATCATACCGCCAGCGGCGCTCGATCAGGCATTGCGCAGAAGACTACGGTAGCGGCTCGGAGAATAGCCGACGATGGAGCGGAAATCGTTGATGAGATGTGCCTGATCGCTATAGCCGAGGTCAAGCGCCATCTGCGCACCGTTCAACGCTTCGCCGGCTTTCAACCGCTCTACCAACTCATGCAGACGATAGCGACGAATCACCCATTTGGGGCTGGCACCGACATAGTCGCGAAAGAGCCGCTGCAATGACCGCGTACCCATCTTCGTACATCGGGTGAGATCACTGACCGAGCGTATCTCGCGGTCTTCGAGGATCAGCACGACGAGCCGCGTAGCGAGCGCGACATTCTCATCGGCTTCGGGCAATCGCGCACGCAAAAAGGCGCTTGCTGTCTCTATCTGTTCCTCTTCTTCTTTCAGAGAGAGTATTCCTGACTCCCACTTGGCGCCATCGGAACCAAAGACGGTCTCGATTGGAACGACGCGATCATTGAGCGTGGCCACGGGTTTGCCAAGGAAAGGGCGAAAGCCACCGGGTCGGAACTTGATGCCGAAGACGCGAGACTCGCCTTCGAGCGTGCGTGAGAAACGCTTCGTTGTAACGCCAGCGATGCCTGAACGCGATGGTTCGAAGACGGCGTGAATGTTGGGATGAGGCAGCGTCTGTTGCAGAAAGGGATCGCAGCCGCGAAGGTCCCAGCTCACGCTCCAGAAGTGTTCAATCCACTCGGCAAGGTCAGCGGGTGGTCGCCTGCGCGTGTGTCGCACACGCCCTTCCTCCGGCGGCGGCATGAGTACACCGCGCGCCCGGCCAACTTCCGGATCGAAGATCTCCTCGGCTCGCGATCCGACAGTCGCGCGCAAATTTGCAGGTGGCTGTCGCGTTTTTGCAATCGTCGCCATAGCTTCTTGTCTACCGTGATGTGCAGCAAGGAGAAAAACAGCGTGAGTGAACTTTACATTCGCAAATCCATCGATGTGGAGGCTCCGGCGGCAACGCTCTGGCGGGTGCTGACGGAATCCGCATTTATTGAGAAGTATATGTTCGGCTGTTACGCCGACACCGATTGGAAACCGGGCTCGCAGCTGTTATGGAAGGGCGCGACCGATCACAAGGTTTACGTGAAAGGACACGTCGTGGCCGTCGATTCGCCGCACCGCCTTGTGTATACGGTGATCGACCCGAATTCGCCGATTCCCGATATTCCCGAGAATTACCTGACGATGAGCTATGACTTGAAGGACCGCGGGCTGCAGAGCTGTGTGCTTGAGATAACGCAAGGCGACTTCAGCATCGTGGCAAACGGGGCCGAGCGCTATCGCGACTCACTGAATGGAGGGGATTCGATTCTGATCAGCATCAAAGGATTGGCGGAAGCGGAAGCCGCACAGAGTCAGCCGGTGTGACGCTCTAGCGCGTCGCGGTCCCAGCCGGCTTTGTCGGCGGCAGCGGCGTAGGTGCTTTCCAAAAAGGCACGCACCGCCTCTTCCGGCGATGGCGCGCTGCGGACATCGTTGTACTTCAGCAGGAACTCGCCCAACTTGGTGTCGAAGTACGCCGCCGCTGGCTCAACCCTTGCTTCTGTAAGCCCTGCAGGTGAAGGCGCGGCGTAGCAGTAGAAGGCTGCTTCGCCGTAGCCGCCATTGCCGGGCCAGAAGCCCGCGCTGATCACCTCATGCGAGTAGGCTTCGCGCGTGACAGCGTCTGCGCCCGGCCGCTCCGGCGCACGTCTGCCGGAGAAGCGCGTCACCGCCAGGTCGAAGCTGCCCCAGAAAAAATGCACGGGGCTGACTTTGCCGACAAAGCCGGACGAGAACTTCTGAAAAATCTGGTCCACGCTCACCAGGACGCGCCAGAAGCGATGCGCGTATTCCGGATCGTAGGAGGCGTGCACCGTGTCCAGATCGAAGCGAATCGGGTTCTGGAGCTCCATCGGCATGGGGTGGATGTGTACATTGACGCCCAGCAGCGCGAGAGATTGCTGAAACTCACGATAGAAATCCGCGACTGTTTGCGCCCGCAGCGGGATGGACAGGGATGCGCCAGTGCTGAGCCGGAAATGCAGATCATGGCTGACAAAGTCGAATTCAATGTCCAGCATCTCGCCGCCTGACTGCATAGCCGAGGTGCTCAGCCCCCGCGCGCTCACGTAGAGAGGCACATTCCACCAATGCGCCTGCAGCGGGCTCAGTGCAAGCCGGACCTTGCCGACGATTTGCGTCCACATGTGCAAGGTGGAGGCGGTTGGCTCCCAGTTGGCCCAGTCAAGCTCCGGCCACGGATTCGATTCTGCGGACATGCGGCACCTCAGGCGGTCGAGGCGATGGTGCACCGAAACGTGCTCAGCAGGCAAGCAGACCCGGCAACGTGGCTTGCACCAGCGCTATCTGTGGTTGTGCTTTAAAACAGCGTACGCAGTCGCGCGAGGATGGCCTCTGTTGCCAGCGGCAAGGGACCGGGCAACGTGCAGCCGCTGGCGTTTTCGTGGCCGCCGCCGCCAAGGGTTTCTGCCACCGCAGCGACATTCACAGCGCCTTTGCTGCGCAGGCTGAGCCGAACGCGGTGGTTCGGGAGCTCGCGAAGGAAGACGGCTACCTCGACACCCGCGATCCCGATGGCGTAATTCACAATGCCTTCGCAGTCTTCTTCGGCGGCGTTTGAGCGTTGCATATCGGATGTCGTCACCCACAGCCACGCCACACGGCCGTCGCGCTTCAGGTTGGCCAGCGCCGCGCCCAGCAGCAGCATCTTCGACATGGGATTGGAAAAGTAGACGTCCTGCGCGATGTGTGCCGGGCACGCGCCGAGCCGCACCAGTTCATGGGCTAGTGAGAACGTGTGCGCATCCGTGCCTTCGTAGCAGAAGGAACCTGTGTCGGTGAGCAGAGCCATGTAGAGGCAAGTGGCCATCTCTGGCGCGATGCGCACACCGGCGGCGCATGCCAGAGTGAAGACCTGCTCCGCAACCGCACATGCGTCGGTGTCGATCCAGTTGAGATGAGCGAAGTTGCGTCCGCTGGTGTGGTGATCGATGTTGATGAGACGGCGGCCTTCCAGCCCCTCGAGCCGGCTGCGTTCGACGCCATCGCATTCGAGGAGGATGACGAGATCGAAGTCGCCTTCTACCTGTTGCCAGTGCTGGATGCTCTGTGCGCATGGAAGCCAGCGGTAGATCAGCGGCACGCGGTCGCTGAAGGCCATCGTCACCTGCTTGCCAAGCTGTTCCAACATCATGCCGCAAGCCAGTACGGACCCGACCGCATCGCCATCCGGACGCGCATGCGCGGTCACCAGAATGCTCCGTGCGTCGCGAATTGCATCGAGGATTGCCTTGAGGATCGGGGCGCTCGCCAACAGCGGACGTTTGCCGTGGGCAACGGCTGGCGCGTGCATCATGCCGTTTTCGAGCTGCGACTGCGCGAGGGTACCGGCCACCGCCGGATCCATCTGCCGCGACATGGAGGCAGACTGCTTCATGCTCCTTTGCCAGCCTCCGGAGTGGGTGCGGGCGTCTCGGAGGAGCTGCTGCCCTTCCCACGCCGTCTGCGACCCAGCAGTTCGTCGATGCGGGCGGTCAGGCGGTCTGTACGATCGAGGTGGAAGCTGAGCTCGGGAACGTGACGGACGCCCATGCGCTCCAGCAGCTCATGCCGGATGAAGCCACGCGCCGAGGCCAGCGCCTCCAGCATCGGCTCCTCATCTTCCGGTGGACCATCATTGGCCACGTACACGCGTGCCGACTTACCGCCGGCATTCAGCACGACCTCTGTCACATGCGCCGAACCGATGCGCGGGTCCGAGAGCTCTCCCTGGATCATGGTGCTGATCTCGTCGCGCAGGGTCTCGGCCACCCGGTCCTGGTGATATTTGCGAGCGCGTTGCTCTGGCATGGCGAACCTCCCCGGGTAAACCCAAAAGGATATCAGACATGGCCAGCGGGCACGGCAACTCGAGGAGCACTCATTCAAGGCGCGCAGGAATCATGAGGATTCCACGAAGTCCCAGAAGGAATCTGTGATTTCGGCGCCGTTTTCAATGGCGTAGCGTGTCGCCGCTCTCTCCACCTCAGCCATCAGTCCGCGCAGGTAGTCGCGCGATGAGGAGACAGCGGCGATGCCCAGCGTAGCGCTCTGCCAGGTGACCGCCTCGTCCAGTTCGGCCACCGAGACGTTGAATCCCTGGCGCAGCCGGTCCTTCATGCTGCGGACCACCTGGCGGCGGTCCTTCAGCGACCGCGAGAGCGGGATCGAGAGTTCCACGGTGAGGGCGGCGATGGCCATGGATACAAATCAGGATGCAGGCTCGCCAGCCGCGGGTTCGGCAGTTGGAAAGAACGGCGCAATCTGCTCGCGGCGCGGCGCTCCGGTAAACGCGCTCACCACGACCAGGCAGAAGACCGAGGCGATCAGCGCAGGGAAGATCGCGTCTCTCCGGACGAGCACCTCCGGTAGGTGGTGGCGAATGAAATCAGTGTCCCAGAAAACGGTGACAAATGTCCCCACGCCAATGGCAGAGACCGCGCCTGCGGCATTGGCGCGCCGCGAGTAGAAGGCAGCCAACACCACCGGCGTGAGGGCAGCGGAGTAGATGGTGTAGGCGTAGAGCGTCTTCTGCAACACGGATTGGGTATGCAGCGCCTGGTAAAGCGCCCACAGGCCAAGAAACACGACCATCAGCCGCGATACGAACAGCACCACGCGATTCGATGCGTTGGGCGCGATGTAGCGGGAGAAAACGTCGTTGACGAGATTTGTGGCGGGCGAGAAGAGATAGTTGTTGGCGGTGGAGATGATCTTGGCGAAGACGGCGCCCATCAACAATGGACCAAGCCACACCGGTAGCCCATGCAATGCCGACCAGGCGATGATCTCGCGTGGATGCTCATGCACTTCGCCGGTGGGAAAGACGACCGAGGCCACTACGGCGATCGCGACAATCACCGACTCAAGGATGACGGTTCCGATCACCCAGCCCACCACGGCCTGTCGCGCCGCCTTCTCCGACTTGGCGGAAAAGAACTTCTGATACATCGACTGATTGCCGAGCATTAGCAGCATGGTCGGCAAAAAGAGCTCGAGAGCCTGGATGAAGTTGAAGTCCCCCAGAATCTCAAAGTGCGTCGCCGGCAATGCCGTGTGCACGCCGTGCCAGCCGCCTGCTCGGTGCACCAGGAATGGCAGCGCGACGATCAGCGTGACGGTGGCCATCACGCCGATCAATACATCCATGTACGCGACAGAAGACATGCCGGCAATCGCAGTGAAGACGATGACGAAAGCAGCGATCAGATACTTGCCTGCATCCGGCGAGATGGACCCGGGAAAGACCAGGTGCAGGATGTCCCCGCCGCCGATGAGCTGATAGCTCGTGATCGCGGTGTAGGTAAAAAGAACAGCGATCACGCCCAGCACGCGTGCCATCTGGTTGTAGCGCACCTCTAGCAGGTCGGGAATGGTGAACTGCGCAAATTTGCGTGCGCGCGGCGCGATGAAATAAATAAGCGCCAGTCCAGCCCAGCCCCCTGCGGACTGCCACAGTGCAGCAAAGCCATGCTTGTACGCGTTCTCCGCGCCTCCAAGCAGGGATCCCGAGCCGATCCACGACGACAGCAGCGTGAAGACGAGAACAATCGCAGGCAACGAGCGCCCGGCAACCAAGTAGTCGTCCTTGGTGTGCGTCTTGTGCAGACGCGATAACGAGACGGTGAGCAGGCCAAGGACGATGGCGGCGAGAACGCCGGCGTAGAGATGATTCATGGACTCAGGCGAAGCCTTTCGCAGTCTCGAGCGATGCTACATGAACGGAAGCACTCAGGCCCGGCTGTAATTGCGCGCGCCGAAGAGCGCTGTGCCGAGACGGATCTCGGTCGCGCCTTCCTCAATGGCGACCGCGTAATCGTGCGTCATTCCCATCGAGAGCGCATCGAGTTGCAGCTTCGGATGGCGCTGCGCAGTTGCGTCACGAAGCTCACGCAACCGACGGAAGTAGGGACGCACCGCCTCGGCATCTCGCAGATACGGTGGCACGGTCATCAGACCGCGCGCGTTCAGATGGTCCAGGTGAGGGAGGCGTTCGAAAAGCTCTTCGAGCTCCGCGCTTCCCGGCACAAGACCGCTCTTCGACTCCTCATCGCTCAGCTTGATCTCGATCAGGATGGGCATCGTGCGGCCATTGGCTGAGGCCGCCGCCTCCAGCCGCTCGGCCAGACGAAGGGAATCAACCGAGTCGACAGCATCGAAGAGTGTTGCGGCGCGCGCAGCCTTGTTCGACTGCAGATGCCCGATCAGATGTGCCTGCATCATGTGGGCTTCGCGCAAAACATTCCACTCCGCCTGCTTGGAGTCAAACTCCTGCACCTTGTTTTCGCCGATGTGCGTGACGCCGAGCTCCGCCGTCGCGGCGATGGCTGCTGCGGGATGCATCTTGGTGACGGCAATCAGCGTGATCTCGCCGCGGGATCGCTGCGCGCGGCGGCAGGCGCCTTCGATGGCCGCCTCCACCTGCTCCAGGTTCCGCTTCAGCTCATCCAAGGTGTTCATGTCGGTTGTTCATGCCTGTGGCGCAAGCCGGTCGCCGAAGCGCACGCAGTCCTCGGCCAGCGCCGTGAAGTCAGCCATCTGGCTGCGATGGTTGGTGATGGCCACGCGTAGCGCATAGTGCCCGTCCACTACCGTGCTGGAGACGATGTAGCGGCCGGACTCCTGCAGTTCGATCATCAGGCGGCGGTTCAGCGCCTCCAGCGCCGCGTCGTCGAGGTCAGGCCGCCGGTAGCGGAAGCAGACGACATTGGTGGGCCGCGGCGCAACCACTTCGAGGCGAGGAGAGGCCTCGATGAGCGCCTCAAGATGCGCAGCCTGCGCCATGTTCTGCGCGATCAGCCGAGCGAAGGTGTCGACGCCATGCACCTGCAGTGACATCCAGAGCTTCAGCGCGCGGAAGCCGCGGGTCAGCTCCACGCCGCGATCGGCAAAGGGCAGGCCGCCCGCCATAATGCCGCCCTCCGCTTCTTCGAGATAGCTGGCCTGCGTCGCGAACGTGGCGGTGTGCAGCTTGGGATCGCGCACCAGCACGCACCCGATTTCAAATGGCAGGTAGACCCATTTGTGCAGATCGAAGGCAAGCGAATCGGCCTGCTCGATGCCGCGTACCAGGTCGGCATGCTCCTTCGTGAGCCGCAGCAGCGCGCCGAAAGCCCCGTCCACATGGAACCAGAGATCGTGCTTGCGGCAGAACGCGGCGAGGGTCGGCAAATCGTCAATGGCGCCGGTATTCACCGTCCCGCAGTTCGCAATCACCACCGCAGGCCGGTGGCCTGCTTCGCGGTCGCGTTTGATTTGTAGCTCAAGCTGATCCAAATCGATCCGGTGCATTTCCGTCACCGGGATGCGGCGATAGGCATCGCGGCCTAGGCCAAGCAACTCCACTGCCTTCTGCGCCCAGGAATGCGTCTCGGTCGATCCATAGACTAGCAATTGCGGATGCGTGCAGCCCTGCAGACCCTGCTTGCGGATGTCGTAGCCGGCCTTCGCGTGCCGGGCCACCGCGAGACCAGTGAGGTTGGCCATGGTTGCGCCCGTGGTCAGTAAACCCGAGCTCTCGGGTGGCATGCCCATGAGTTCGGCGAGCCAGTGCAGGCACGTCTCCTCCATCACTACGGGAGCCTGCTGGCCACCCGCCACATGCGCGTTCAGGCCTGAGGCAAGCATGTCGGCAAGCATCGCCAGTGGCGTGCCAGTGCCGCGTACCCATCCCCACGCCCGCGGATGACGATTGCCGATCGTGTAGGGAACCAGATGTTCCACCAGGGTGCGATAGACCTCTTCCGCCGGCCGGCCCTCAATGGGAAGCGGGGATGCCAACGCGCTTGCGGACGATTCCGGAAGCGGCCGCCACGCAGGTTGCTCGCGGAGCGTAGCCAGATCGTCGAATACGTCATCCAGCATGCGATGGCCCAGGGCGCGCAGCTCCTGCCATGCCTCGGGCGTGGGCGGATCGAGTGTGGTCTGTTGCAGTGAATCGATGTCTTCGCTGGCAGTCGGGTGCGCGGGCAAGGGCATAGACGGGAGACCTCGCTGATTGATATCGGGCGAGGCACGCCGGTGGGGTGTCAAACGCTCGGGTCCACGTCCCCCATTCGGAGGATCGCAGCGCCGTTATTCAGAATACTCTGTCGCTAAAGAGAAGTCAGGCCAGGTCAGAGGGCCTGCATCAGGCGGGGTAGCAGCCCGGCATGGCTGGTTTCGTAAAGGGCGAGCAGCCGCTGCCGCATCAAGTAGTAAGCTGCGGACGCCTCGTGAATGTAGAAGGGGATGCGCAGACTCTGCCGGCGCAGCAGCATCGCCATTTCGATCTGCGTGATTGCTTTCTGCAGACGGGCTGCATCGCGACGCATGATCTCGGCAACCACCGTGGCATCCTCGAAGTTCCAGCGCTGCACAAACACCGCCAAGTCCAGCATCACCTGCGCGTTGCGCCGCAGTCTAGGCAGACCGTCGGCCCCACCCAGCAGACGCCACATCGCCTGCGGCTGCAGCTCCAGCTGATTCCCGCGCGGCTCCAGATAAGCCTTCGCGATTTTTTCGAGATCAGTGAAGTTCAGGGGCTCGATGCGGGCGAGCAGACTGTTCCATGTGGTGTTTTGCTGCGCACGACGACGCAGGAAGAATCGCAGCTGGATACCAACCACTACCAGGAGGAGGAAACCGACTATAGCGAGGCCGACCACTTTAGTGAAACTCCTTCCCCCGGGTACCCAAAACTTTTGCGAGATCGTAACTTACCTTATCGGTCAGATGCAAGATCGCTTCTCGCATTTCCCGTGGAAGCTGTTCTTTTTCGGGTTCATCCCGCCAAAGAGCGAAGATCCAGTAACAAAGAATCGACAAATAGACGAACATCCGAGCGTGCTCGACGCCGACGTAGTGGGTATACCTGCCCCAGTAGCCGTGCAAAAGTCCGATGATCAGGGTGACAACTGCCCACACCATCAGGCCGTAACCGATCGACATCACATGAGAACGCCAGGGATGTCCTTGCCTCTGAGACATGAGGAGCACGAGTGTGAATGTCACGCTGACGGTCAGGCTGGTGAACAGATCTCCGCGGATTTCCCACACGTCGGCTCGCGTGGCTCCAGTTGGATGAATCCACCAGACAATAGCGAATGAAACCAACCCTGCGACGGTGATCAGAGGCGCAAGCTGTATACCTCGGCTTTTACCGGTGCCTGGATGAAAAACTATGTGGGCGACCTCGGCAATCACGCCGATTTGGAGAAGGGCATCGACCCCTTCAAAGATCCAATAAACAACAGCGTATGTGTGATCAGACCCGATGCGGTATGTGCAAAAAAGTACAGCCGCACTCACAATTGTGAAAATGCACCAGAAGGCGAGCACCGGGAAGGCGCGAAGTCTTCGTCGAAGAACAATGACGCAGAAGAGGGCGGCGTTCAATATGGGTCCCGCCGCCCACAATACGGTGTCCAGTAAAGGGAGCCTCATTGGAAGTAGCTCCTAGTCTGGGCCAGTATCTATCAGGTTTAGAAACCTAAGAAAGACAAAAGGACCGACATCGAAATGGACGAGACCTGTCCACCCTTTGGCGGGGGGTTGGTGCCGCCGGGGGCGGAAGCGAACGCTGAACCTGTTGAAGCGGCGAGGAGGGCTGCGGAAAGTGCGAGGGTACGGAAAGTGCGTGACATGATAACGGCTCCCGGGCGCAGATGCGCTCCCCAGAAGCGTAACGAAAGTGCAGCAAAATGGGATAGAGGGGAATTACCATGGGCATATTAGTAACTAACAACCCGTGCTTGCGCAGTAATCCCCTAGTGTGCTGCTATGCCATCCTGCTTTACCGTCCCTGCTCTTCCAGGTACTTTTCGGCCTCCAGGGCAGCAGCGCAGCCTGATCCCGCAGCCGTGATCGCCTGCCGGTAGCGCCTGTCCTGTACATCCCCGCAGGCGAAGACGCCAGCCACCCGGGTATGTACGTCGTCATGGGTAACCACATACCCATCGCTATCCAGCTCGATCTGGCCGACAAAGGGCTTGGTGTTGGGCTCGTGCCCAATGCCGAGGAACATGCCGGTTACGGGCAGAAGCGAGTTCACGCCGGTCTTCGTATGCTTCAGGCGCAGCCCGGTGACCTCCTTTTGCTCCACCCCCAAAACCTCTTCAACTAACACATTCGAAAGGAATTCGATCTTTTCATTGGCGCGGGCCCGCTGTAGCATGATGTGCGAGGCGCGATAGTTGTCCGAACGGTGCAGGACATAGACCTTGGTTGCAAAGCGGGTGAGAAAGAGAGCCTCTTCCATCGCCGAATCGCCACCGCCGATGACCGCAATCTCCTTGCCCGAGAAGAAAAAGCCATCGCACGTGGCGCAGGAAGAGACGCCATGGCCAATCAATGCCTGCTCGGAGGGCAGACCCAGCCAGCGCGCAGAGGCTCCGCTGGCGATGATCAGTGTCCGCGTCCGAATGGTCTCCGAGCCGAGGTTCAGGACGAAGGGACGCTGAGAGAGATCAGTAGAGACCAGGTGGGCCATACGAAACTCTGCCCCGAAGCGGGCGGCTTGTTTTTTCATGTTTTCGATCAGATCCGGCCCCTGGATACCATCCGGCCACCCCGGAAAGTTCTCCACGAGAGTGGTGATCGAGAGCTGTCCCCCCGGCTCGTGTCCCTCGAGGACTAGCGGCTTCAGATTGGCGCGTGCCGTGTAGATGGCTGCCGTGAGCCCGGCGCAGCCGGAGCCCAGAATGACTGTGTCGCGAACGATGTCTGCCATGATCTTTATGTGTGCATCTTTGATTCTAGAGCCACGGCGCGGATTCAACGACGTGGTCAGAGCCGTTCCGCGCAGCCGTTCTTACGTTCGATCGGCTGCGTTCAACGCGGTTTGCTGACGACGTCCACCGTGACTTGGCTAATTACGCAAAACGACTCCGCGGCTCATGGCTGCAAAGAGAGGAAGTAAGCAATGGCGGATCTTGTCCTGGTCTATGGAATGCGGCTGCTGCCCGCAGATGAGGTGAAGCAGGTCGGTTCGGCGCCTGTGACCCTGCACAATGGCAACGAAGCGCAGGTCACCATGCATGTGCTCGAAGGCTCGCGGGAGCAGATAGAAAATCAGCTGAAGCAGAGCATCGACGCGTTTTTCGACTTTTATCCCGAAATTTGAATTCTGCGGTCGCGAATGATGCATCCTCAACATGCAGTAATGCAGCCCAATGGAGAGCCGATGCGAGTGTCGTCAAATTCTTTCCGAACGGGGAAGCGATGGGTAGCCGGGTCGGCAATGGTGCTCACCCTGGGCGTTCTTCACGCCACCGCACAGGATGCGGCCCGGGTGCAGCCGCAGGCGACGGCGGAGGATGTTCTAGCATCCCTCGTTCACCATTCCGCGGTAATTTTCGCGGGTGAAGTGTACGCCATCCGCGTGCCTCCGTCGATGAAGACCGCTGGCGGTGTCACTGGCGGCGTACCCAGTTCCCGGCCGGACGCCGTCGAGGTAGAGTTCCGCGTCGACATGGGGATTCGCGGCACCACCATCGGCAACAACTACGAGATCCGCATGTCAGTCTCCGTCTGGCAGCAGGCCCCGCCCTTCACGCTGCATCAGCGCTCGGTTATCTTCCTTACGCAGGCGGACGCCGCAGGCTTCGCCGGTCCGGTGGAAGGCGAATCCGACCTTCCAGGAATGGATCTCGGCGTGATGCCGGTGGACCGTTCCAACCAGGTCGACCTGAGCCGCCTGCAGAGGCTGGTGACCAAGAAGACGATCACCGCCGCAACCCTGCCCGCCCCCTCCGTTCCGTCAAGCGCGCCATCTGTCACGGATGTAGTGACACCGCAAGGCGAAGAGACCCTGATCTCCGGGTCAAGCGAGGGAAGAATGCCGGAGCTGCGCAATAGCAGCGTGCCCTTCCTGGCTCTGATGCGCGATATCACCGTGTTGGGCGCGGCCGAAGGTCAGAGAGCAGCCGCCAACCCGAAGTAGCGCTGCATCTCCGGCGCAACTCACAGATCCCGAAGCGCGGATGGCTAGCCGTGCATCTGTCAGGTATAGGCTGGGAACGCAGGAGCGACGATGACGATGACCACAGGACAGAGTGCGGTGACGGCGACAGGTCGGCCCCGCGTGGTGGTGCTGGGAGCGGGCTTCGCGGGATTGAACGCAGCGCTGGCTCTTGGCGACATGGCCGTCGATGTGACGGTGATCGACCGGCGCAATCACCACACTTTTGCACCGTTGCTCTATCAGGTTGCCGTGGGAGTGCTGTCCCCGGCGGACATCGCGCAGCCGATCCGCACCGTTCTGCGGCGCAAGAAGAATGTGGAAGTCCTGATGGACGAAGCCGTCGGCATCGATACGGCACAGCAGCGCGTGCTGTTGCGCAGCGGCGCAAAAGCGGACTACGACTACCTCATCCTTGGAACAGGTTCCACGCACAGTTATTTCGGAAACGATGGCTGGGCGGCGTTCGCGCCCGGACTGAAAACGCTCGAGGATGCACGCGAGATACGGCGGCGCATCATGCTGGCCTATGAACTCGCGGAGCGTGCGACAGTCGAAACAGGTTCGCATCCGCCTTTGAACTTTGTGATTGTGGGCGGCGGTCCCACGGGGGTCGAGCTAGCCGGAGCCATCCGCGATATCGCGAGCCTCTATATGAGCGAAGACTATCGCCACATCGATACGACGAAATCACGTGTATTGCTGGTGGAGGGAGGCCCGCATATTCTGCCTTCGTACCCCCCAGATTTGCAGGAGAAGGCAGTTCAACAGTTGCGCGAATTAGGGGTCGAGATTCTGACCGGCAAAACTGTCACGGATATTCAGCCGGGCTACGTGATCGTTGGCAAAGCGCCGAACGAAGAGCGCTTCGAGTCGCTGGTGACCTTGTGGGCGGCGGGTGTGCAGGCATCGCCGCTCGGCAAGATGCTGGGCGCATCGGTAAACCGCCGCGGCGCAGTGACGGTGGACCAGTTTCTGAATCCGCCGGGCCTGCGGAATGTCTTTGTCTGCGGCGACCTGGCAGAAGTGACCGAGAACGGCAAGCCGGTCCCCGGTGTAGCGCAGCCAGCCATGCAGATGGGGACCCAGGCAGCGCACATGATCGAAGCCGATCTGGAGGGCAGGCCTCGCAAGCCATTCCACTATTTCGACAAGGGCGATATGGCGACCATCGGCCGTAATCGAGCCGTCGCCGATGTGAAGTGGCCGTTCAAAGCACACTGGAGCGGCTTTGCTGCCTGGATTACCTGGCTCTCGGTGCACATCTTCTTCCTGGTAGGCTTCCGCAACCGCATCCTGGTGATGGTGCAATGGGCATGGACCTACCTGACGCTTGGCCACGGAGCGCGGTTGATCATGGGCAATCAGAGGCTGCCGGGATTCAATGTGCTGGTTCCAGGTCCCACCCCAGTCCAGGTGGGGCCGCTTGATTTGGCCTCGCCGGCCCACCACGATCTTCCGGAAGATCAGAACACCACGCAGCTTCCGAATCCGGACGCGAACGCTACCCGAAAGGCGACCGCCTGAACCGTCCAGCCGGCTGGACGTGTCATTGCGTGCATCTTGCCAGCCGAAACGGGGGCTTTTCCGGATATCATCGTGCGGCTGCCATTAGTGCCGATATCTCATCCGGGAGATCTTCATGCTCTCTGCCTTTTCTTGCGGCGCACGCCTGTGCCTCGCCGCCTCCGCTCTTGCGCTTACGACGGCTGCATTGGCACAACCCGCGCCAAAGCTCGTTCCGACGAAGCCCTTGAAGGTGCCCGCGCTCACCTATGAGCGCTACACGCTGCCCAATGGTCTGACGGTGCTGCTGCACGAGGACCATCGCTTGCCCCTAGTTGCTGTGGACCTGTGGTACCACGTCGGGCCGGTGAACGAGGCAAAGGGCCGCACCGGCTTCGCGCATCTCTTCGAACACATGATGTTCGAGGGCTCCGAACACGTGGGCGAGAAGGCGCATTTTCGCTATCTTGAAGGCGTCGGCGCTACCGACATCAATGGCACTACAGACTTCGACCGCACCAACTACTTTGAGACCGTGCCCAGCAACGAACTGGACCTCGCTCTGTGGCTGGAGAGCGACCGCATGGGCTTCCTGCTGGAGAAACTGGATAGGGAAAAGCTGACCAATCAGCGCGACGTGGTGCGCAACGAGCGCCGCCAGGGCGAGAACCAGCCGTACCAGCTCAGCCAGGAACAGGTCTATCATCTGCTCTTCCCGCAAGACCATCCGTATTACGCATCTGTGATCGGCTCGCACGCCGACATCGAAGCAGCGCGGCTCCCGGACGTGCGCAACTTCTTCCACAGCTACTACACCCCCAACAATGCGAACATCGCCATCGCGGGTGACTTCGACAAGTCCCAGCTGAAGCAGCTAGTGGAAAAGTACTTCGGCCCCATACCCAAGGGGCCCGAACCACCGCCGGTCACGGTGACAACGACGCCGATCACCAGCCAGAAAACTGCCACGGTGACAGATACAGTTCAATTGCCGGAGGTCAGCTATGCGTGGCTGATGCCGCCTGCATTTCAGCCCGGCGACGCTGACGCGGAGATGTTGATGGACGTCCTTGGAGGCGGCAAGGCGAGCCGGCTTTATCGCAAGCTGGTCTACGAAAAACAGATTGCGCAGAGCGCGGACTGCACACTGGATTCGCTGCGGCTGGGTTCCGTAGCAGAATGCGATGTGATTGCCCGTCCCGGCATCAAGCCGGAGCAATTGCAACAGGAGATCGAGGTGGAACTTCGCGCCATCCGCGAACAGGGCCCCTCGCAGGCGGAGCTGGACGGTGCGCGGAACTCCCATCTGACCGGCCTGATCAGTGGGTTGCAGCGGCTCGGCGGCTTCGGCGGCGTGGCTGACCGCATGGATTATTACAACTACTACACCGGCGATCCGGGCTATCTGCCGAAGGACGTCGCGCGCTTCCAGCATGTCTCAGTCGCGTCCGTGCGCAAGCTGGCGCAGGCCGATCTCGTCGATGCGAAGAGTGTCGTCGTCACTACCGTCCAGGGCGAGAAGGTGACGCACGATGTGCCGCGCAGTCCCACGGATACGGACGCGACGGTGAAGGTCGAGAATCCCTATTCCTCGTCGTTTGAAACAGCACAGGATTGGCGCAAGAGCGCGCCCGCGCCGGGCCCGCTGCCGCAGGTGCACCTGCCGGTGCCGAAGGTCTTCACGCTGGACAATGGTCTGCACGTCTATGTGGTTGAGGACCATTCGTTGCCCGTGTTCAACGCGAGCGTGATCACGTTGGCAGGCGGCGATACGAATCCTGCGAACAAGCCTGGCCTGGCCGGCTTCACCTCCCGCATGCTGACCGAAGGAACCCGCGATCGCTCGGCAACCGAGATTGCAGACACAGCAGATCAGCTTGGCGCGCAACTCAAGTCGCAGGCATTCGTAGACAACGCGAGCACCACGATCGACGCGTTGAGCAACACGACGGACGCCTCGATGGACCTGCTCTCGGACATGACTGAGCACCCGGCCTTCGCCGCACAGGAAGTAGACCGCGTACGCAAGCAGCAGTTGACGGCCATCCTGCAGGAGGCAGACGAGCCGATTGCGGCAACGCTACGCGTGGCTGCCAAGGCGCTTTACGGCGATTCTCCGTATGGCTATCCCGCCGTGGGAACGACGACTTCGGTAAAGTCCATCACCCGCGACGACCTCGCCGGCTTTTGGAATGCTCATTACGGTCCGCAGACGACCGCGCTGGTGCTGACCGGGGACATCTCCGAGCAGGAGGCGCGCGCGCAGGCGGACAAGTACTTCGGAGTGTGGAAGAACACGTCTGCCACCGCCGTGAACTCTCTGCCTGAACCGGCTACACCGCAGCGCAAGGTGATCCTGGTGGATAAGCCGGGCTCACCACAGACTGTACTGCTCGCCTTTGGACTGGGTGTTCCGCGCTCGACGCCGGACTACCCGAGCATCCAGATCATGAATGATGTGCTGGGCGGTCTGTTCTCGTCGCGCCTCAACATGAACCTGCGTGAGACTCATGGCTATACCTACGGCGCCATCTCCCGTTTCAGCTTCGATCGCTTCGGCGGCCCCATGTTTGCCGGAGCGCAGGTGCGCACGGACGTGACCGCACCGGCGGCGAAGGAGTTGTTCGCGGAGCTGGACCGCATCACCAGCGATCCGCCAACCGCCGCAGAGCTGAAACTGGCGCAAGACTCGCAGATTCGCTCCGTGCCTGGCCAGTTCGAGACGGCGAAAGGCACCTCGGCGCGCATCGGACAGCTCTTCGTCTTCAACCTGCCAAATGACTACTACGCGGCACTCCCCGCCCAGCTCGCTGCTGTGAAGCCACAGCAGGTGACGCAGGCGGCGATCGACCACATTCATCCCAAACAGATGATCGTGGTGGCAGTCGGCGATCGCACGAAGATCGAACCGGGATTGAAGGAACTGAATCTCGGGCCGATCGAATATCGCGAGGCCTCGGGTGATCCGGTCAAATAGCGGTTGCTGAGATAGCAGGGAGGAACGGCGATGCCTGTGCGGTGTCTACTTTCCGAGGCCACCGTAAGACCTTTGCTTGTCCTTCCAGTAATCCTTAAAGCAAATGCCAAGACCGGAGACTTTAGTCTCCGGTCTTGGCATTTGCAGGCGGAACTATTTCATGACATTCATGGCAACGAGCGTCTTTTGCTGAGTAACGAGAGACGCCTCTTCCAATCGAAGCTGGTGCTCGCGTTTGGAAACGCTAACCTTTCGTGCGGACTGGCCGTAATCGCCGTGAATTTCACTCAGAAAGTACTGATTGCCATACTCGTTGAAGATCATTTTGTCAGGGCTCTGCCTAACATCATCGATTGAAGTGAGCACCGCGAACACGTTTATATGCTTCGCCTGGTTACTCAATTCGATTGCCTGCGGTTCAACATAGTTGATTTCATAGGTGCCGGCCGGAAGCAGAGTCTGGCCAACCGTAAACTCAAAGGGAACCGTGACTTGCAACTTACTTTGAGCCGACGCATCCCTGTGTGCCATCAGGCTTGCTGCTGCGACTATTGTGGCTGCGATGATGTGTTTCATTTGAATTCCCCCGTTTCGTCAGGCTCCTCTTCCTCGAATCGCCTTCACTCTCTAATGCGCGGAGGATTGATAAAACCCGCCAGGTTGGCTTGACTTAGTCGTATGATTCTCGGCAAGAGTCGGAGCGAACTCTGGGGATGTGCGCAGATGACGGCGAAGTAACACTCTTGCTGAGGGCAATGAAGAGCGGTGATCAGACCGCCAGTGAGAAGCTACTGCCGCTTGTCTACAGTGAACTGCATCGGTTGGCGAAGTCGTACATGCGACGCGAGCGCCCGGATCACACGTTGCAGCCCACGGCTCTTATCAACGAGGCATATCTCCGATTGGCCGGCGATAGGACGGACTGGCAAAACCACGCTCACTTTATCGGCGTCGCCGCCAATGTTATGCGTCGTGTCTTGGTGGATCATGCGCGGATGCATAAAGCGGGCATGAGGGGCGGAGACTTCCAACGGGTCGAGTTTGAAGAGGGGCTAGCGATCTCCAAGGAACGATCGGACGAGATGCTGGCTCTGGATGATGCGCTCAACGAACTCGAAAAGGTAAATCCGCGACAAGCCAAGGTCGTGGAACTACGCTATTTCGCTGGATTATCGGTTGAGGAGATCGGCGTGATCATGAAGATCGCACCCCGATCCATACAACGTGATTGGGCCTGGGCGAGGGCATGGTTATTCAAGAGAATGACATAGACCCTCCGGATCGAGTTGGGAGCCATGGAAAAGGGCGCCGAAAACGATCAGCGTGTGATGGCTATCGTGTCAATGGCCCTCCGCCAACCACCCGTACAACGCGAGTCCTACCTGCGTATTGCCTGTGCCGACAATCCGGCTCTCTATGAGGAAACGGCTGAGGCGGTGAGGTGCGAAGAGCAGATGGGAAGTTTTCTGCAGCGCCCCGCATTTGCTCTCAGGGACTTCCCACGCCCATTTGAAGTCGGACAAGTTATCTCAGAACGATTTGAAATCCTCGAAGAGATCGGGGAAGGCGGCATGGGCGTCGTCTACGACGCCTTCGACAGAAAGCGCAATCAACGGATCGCCATCAAGTCGGCCAAGCCCGGCTTTCATCGACTTTTGTCGCCAGAACTGGAGGGTGCGCTCAGAGTAAGGCACCCCAACGTGTGTCTGGTAAACGAAATTCACTCTGCTCAGACCAGCAGGGGTGAGATCGATTTTCTCTCGATGGAGTTACTCCGGGGCGAGACGCTATCGGCACGTTTGAGTGTGCAGAAGAAGCTCCCCGATCCGGAAGCAATGGAAATCGCGTGCCAGTTGTGTGCCGGGCTGGCCGAAGCTCATCGAAGTGGAGTGCTGCACCGCGACCTCAAGAGTGCCAACGTGATTTTGTGCTCGGGAGAGAGTGGCATTCGCGCGGTGATCACGGATTTTGGGCTTGCATGCGGAATGACGCAGCCGGGGGAGTTTGGTGGTACTCCCCGGTACATGGCACCGGAGTTGTGGCGCGGTGAAGGGGCCTCCAAAGCCTCCGACATTTATGCTCTCGGTGTAGTTCTCTACGAGATGGTGGCCGGGCAGCCGCCGTTTGAGGATAGGGCGGATCGTGTCAGCAGCCAGCCTCCGGCCCCGAGCACATTAGTCTCAGACCTCGCACCGCAGTGGGATCGAGCAATTCTGGAGTGCTTGAAGCCGTCGCCAGATACCCGACCCGCCGACGCGACTCTGGTCCTCGCCACTCTGAAAAAGAAGCCGATGCGTAAGGCGCCCTGGCTAGCCCTGGCGTTGGCGATTGTGGCCGGGCTGGCTCCGCCGCAGGTTCGAGGTTGGCTGCGCGACGTGATCTGGCCGCCGCCCGATGTGCGTCTTGTTGTTCTTCCTTCGAAAGGGCCAGCAGACACAACCGCGATGGCTGGCGGTGTATTGCAAGATGTGTCGGATCGTATCGGACATTTTCGAAGTGGAAGGCGACCGGTGGCTGTCATTTCGCCGTCAGAAGCTATAAGCCACAATGTTCAAACGCCGGAACAGGCAAAGCAGGTTTTGCATGCAACCCATGCTTTGCAGACCACGGTGCATCGCGAAGACGGCAACCTTGTACTGCAAGGTTCGGTAATCGATTTGAGCACGCAGGTCCCTGTAGGGAAATTCTCCGGCAAGTACTCGTCTGCAACGGTGGGAAGCATGCCCGAGGCCATCGCAGGCGCAATTTCAGGATCGTTGCGGTTACATGGCGCTGCGCAGAGGGAGGTTCTCTCGCAAGAAGCAACTGTGTTCTATGACCGCGGGCTGTATCTTCTGCGGCGGGATGCAGAGAGCTTTGAGGAAGCCATACCGCAATTTGAACAGGCAGCTCGCCTGCATCCACGGTCGCCCCTGCCACTGGCGGGTCTGGCTGAAGCGAACATCATGAAATTCCAGGCGACCGCGGAAGGCGCATCGCTAGAAGCTGCCCAGCGATTCCTGACCACTGCGCAGAGTCTCAATCCCGACTCGGTAAGCGTGCTGCTGGCGGCGGGCCTGCTGCACCAAACGAGAGGCCAGTATGAGAAGGCGTTGGAAGACTTTCGCCGGGTGCAGGATCTGGAACCGCGCAACGCTGACGCCTTCCTTCGTAGCGCCAGTGTCTACAATGCGCTCGATATGCCGGATAAAGCCATTGAAGACTACCGCAAAGCGATTGAGCTGGAGCCTGACTACTACAAGCCGTATCAAAGGTTGGGGGCTTTCTACTACTGGCGCGGGAGGTATCTGGAGGCAGCCGAGGAGTTCCGCAAGGCAATCGAGCGCGCGCCGGGATGGTTTGAGCCCTACACGGATCTCGCTGCCACACTCAGCGAGCTTGGACGTAACGAGGAAGCGGAACAAGTTCTGCTTGCCTCTCTGAAGCTGCGCGAAACGGCAACCGCGTGGAACAACCTGGGAGGTATCAGAGCATACGAAAAGCGGGATGCGGATGCGGTTGGGTACTACACACGAGCTGTCAGGTTGGATCCGGGTTCGTATGAGTATTGGCTTAACCTGGGGGACTCCAATCGGAGGACCGGCCATCTCGCTGACGCCACAATGGCGTACCGCAAGGGAATGAATCTGGCGTTAGTTGAGTTGAAAGATAACCCGCGTCTGGGTCTTACACGCGCTTATGTTGCCTATCTCGCTGCCCGGCTCGGCGACATCGAAAGGGGACAGGACGAGATCCGCCAGGCGCTGCAGTTATCGCCCGGCGACAACAAGATAAACCGCCAGGCAGTGTTGACGTACGAAGCTTTGGGACAGAGGGACCTGGCCATTCAGGTTCTCAGCGGGGCCACTCCGGAGCTGGTTCAAGAGCTCGATCGTCAACCAGACCTGGCAGATTTTCGCCAGGACACACGCTTTAAACAAGTAGTAGCTCAGATTGACCGAGGAAGGTAGATAGACAATGTTAAGCACAGTAGATCAGACAACGAAAGCAGATCACGAGATCACGATAAACCTGCAGGGCGGCAACGCCCTGGGGCCAGACCCTATGCCTGCAATGAAGGTCGGGGAGACGGTTCGCTACACAAGCACCAGCGGCAAGGTGAGGATGGTATTTCCCGGCTCGTCGCCTTACCGCACTGATAGCCAAACCATGAATGAAGTACTGGACTCAGAGATCGTGACACTGACCTCTGATGGCGAGTTCAAATGCCGGTGCTTCATCACACCTCCGAATGGAAAAGAGGTTGGGTGGGATCCGCAGCATCCCGACTCAGGCGTCGTTCACAAGGTGTCGAAACCTTAAGAGATGTTGCGCGACTGACGAGCTTCCCCCAGCTTTGTTGAACTACGCGAATTTAACCAAGACTCCACTGTGAGCGGGTACGCGGAATTATCCTTGGTAAAGGAAAACGGCCGAGACGAGTTATGCCGTCCCGGCCGTTGATATCTTCCGGCAGACGCGCTTAGGCGCCAACCGGCTCGGCAGCCCGCACATTCACAGGCGTGAGCCAGTTGTAGCGATCCGGGCGCGTGCCGCTCACGATGCCGAAGAATTCTTCTGCAAGCTGATGCGTGATGGGCCCGGTGGCGCCGTCCTTGACCAGGATGCGATCGACCGAGCGGATAGGGGTGACTTCCGCGGCAGTGCCGGTGAAGAAGACCTCATCCGCGATGTAGAGGATCTCGCGCGGCAGCGGCTGCTCGACAACCGTGATGCCAAGATGGCGCGCGAGCGTGAGGACCGAGTCGCGGGTGATGCCGCTGAGCACGGAGTTGGCAAGCGGCGTGGTGTAGATCGTCGAGCCACGCACCACGAAGAGGTTCTCGCCCGAGCCTTCGGAGAGATAGCCATTCACATCGAGCGCGATGCCCTCGCTGTAGCCGTTGAGGTCTGCTTCCATGCGGATGAGCTGCGAGTTCATGTAGTTTGCGCCGGCCTTCGCCATCGAGGGCATGGTGTTCGGCGCAAGCCGGTTCCAGGACGAAATGCATACATCCGCGCCGGCATCGCCCGGAACGTACTTACCCCATGGGAAGTTCGCGATATACGTCTCGACTGGGCAGCCCTTGGGGTTCACGCCGATTTCGCCATAACCGCGGAAGGAGATGGGGCGCACATAGCAGGGCGCAATGCCGTTCGCTTCCACCAACTCAATCACAGCTGCGTTGAGCTGTTCGAGGGTGTAGCCCAGGTCCATGCGGTAGATGCGAGCCGAGTCGAGCAGGCGCTGCATGTGTTCCGGCAGACGGAAGATGGCAGCGCCGGTCGGCTGCTTGTAACAGCGGAGGCCTTCGAAGACCGATGAGCCATAGTGCAGCACGTGGCTCATCACGTGCACCTGCGCCTTCTCCCAGGGGATGAGTTTTCCGTTGTGCCAGATGTTAGGCGTGGTCTGGATCGGCATGCACACTCCTCAAATTGCTCGAATCGTCCTGCTTCGATTATAGGGGAGCGCGCTGCTGCCTACTGATCGCGCAACGCCTCGACCGGCGGAATCAGCGAGGCTCGCCACGCGGGAATGTAAGACGCCGCCGCGCCGATCAGGCAGAGCGTGAGCAGGACTCCCGCATAAGTCCACACATCGGCAGCGCCAACACCGTAGAGAAATCCTGAAAGCAGGCGGCCGGTCAGCGCGGAGAGTACGAGCCCCGCGACCAGCCCGACGACGATCATCACCGCTCCCTGGCGTAGCACCATCTGCAGCACGGAGGCGCGCGGCGCGCCCAGGGCGAGACGGATGCCGATCTCGCGTCGCCGGTAGCCCACCAGTTGCGCCAACACGCCGTAGAGTCCCGTGATGACCATCAACGCAGCGAGCCCCGCAAACGCGCCCGTAATGTAGAGTCCAAGCCGGTTGGTGAAGTTGCTCTTGTTCACCGTCTCACTGAGCGTTTCAAAGCTGTCCAGCGCGTAGTCGGGCGCCTGCTCGCGAAAGACGGAGCGTGCGACCGGCGCGACCGCGACATCGCCACGCGTCTTCACCAGGACGGTGACGACAGTCTTGAGCAACGCGGGATAGAAGAGCGACGTGGTGGGGATCTGCTGGTAAGGAAGCAGGAAACCCGGCGCAGTCGCCTTGCCGATGGCGGCGTCCTTCTGGTCGGCCAGCACGCCAGCGATGGTGTACGGCTTGATCATCCCGGTATCCTTGCCGCCCAGATCGATCTGTTTGCCGACCGGATCGTGAGTGCCGAAGACCTTTCGCGCCAGGGCGTCGTTGATCACGACGACATAGGGCGCAGTAGCAGTGTCGCTCTCGCTGATCATGCGGCCGCGCAGCACCGGCGTGCCCAGCAGATGCGCATAGTCCGGGCTCGCTGCCGACATCCGCGCGCTGTAGCTGTGCGCGTCGTCCTGTGGCTCGCCGAGCACTTTGAAGCTGGTGTGCATGTCGATGCCGGAGAGTGGCGCGGCCGTGACGAGCGCCGCATCCTCCACGCCGGGCGCATTACGCAGGCGATCGAGCACCGGGCCATACGCCGTGACGGCAACGGACACCGGTGCGTGCTCGGTGTCGGTTGAGACCGCCATATTCGAAAAGCCGGCGGCATCGGCCGGCATCACTGTGAAGCTGGTGATGCGTTCGGTGGTGAAGCCGAGGTCGGTGTGCTGCAGATTCCAGAGCGTGTGGAAGAGCAGCCCGGTCGCAACGAGGAGCAAAGTGGAGAGCGCCACCTCGCCGATGACGAGGGCATGCGTAAGCCGGTTCGAGACGCTGCGCGTCCCTAGCCCACGCGACGAGGCCTGCAGCGCGCGCTGCGGATGGGTGCGCGCCACCAGCACCGCTGGAAGTATCGACGAAAGCAGTGTCGTGATCGTAGCGATTGCGGCCAGCACCAGGATCACAGTCCAGTCGAGCGTGATCGCGTCGGCGCGGGGAATGGTATCGGCGGGCAAGGCACGAATGGCCCGGATCAAAAGCCACGCGAGCGCGATGCCGAAGCCGCATCCGAGTCCCGACAGCAGTCCGCCTTCCACCAGCATGCCGCGGATGAGACGGCCACGCGGCGCGCCCATCGCTGAGCGCACGGCAAACTCCTGCTGCCTGCCCAGGCAGCGCGCGATCATCAGGTTTGCAACGTTGGCGCATGCGATCAGCAGCACCATCCCCAGGGCCGCAACCAGCCCCAGGAAGACCGGACGTATCTGCCCGGTCACGGTCTCGAGATAGGGGATCGCGTGCAGCTGAAAGTCCGCGTGCAGAGTCTTCGGGTTTGCCGTCTTCATGCTGCGCGTGGTGCGGTCAAGCTCCGCCTGCGCCTGCGCCAGCGTGACCCCGGGCCGCAACTGTCCCAAAATGTAGTCGAAGTGATATCCCCGCTCGTTGAGCATCAGCGACGTGGGTTGAAGGGGCAGCCAGACGCCTTTACGAATGTCGTTGCCCATCGATTCGGGGAAGCGAAAGGCAGCAGGCATCACTCCGACGACGGTGCGTGCCTGGTTGTTCACCCGGATGGTCTCCCCGATGATGGCAGGATTCGCGTGAAACGCTTCCCGCCACAGCCCTTCAGAGAGCAGGACAACCTTAGGCCCGTTCGCTTCGCCCTCCTGCTGGGTAAAGACGCGGCCGAGCAGCGGGCGCACGCCAAGCATCGAGAAGATGTTCGGGCTGACATTGGGCGAAACCACCGAGGTGGGCGCGACATCCCCTTGAATCACCGCTGAGGCTGGGGCAGATGCGGTGGCATGGCTTTCGACCACGCCGATATCCTCCGAGAAAATGGCCACCTGCGAAAAGGAGCGTGTGGCCTGGTCGCGGACATCACGATAATTCAGCCATGACGTCGTCTGCTGCTGCGTCTCCGTGGTGGGGTTGATCACTGTGAGGCGGCCGGCATCGGCATAGGGAAGTGGCCGCAGCAGCACATCTTCCGCAACGGTGAACATCGTCGTGTTCGCGCCAATCGCCAGCGCAAGGGTGATCACCGCCAGGGCGGCGAAGCCGGGAGACAAACGAAGCTGGCGGAACGCCTGACGCAGATCCTGAAGCAGACCGGACACATGACCTCCCGAGAAGCCAAACAATGGCTCTACGCCCCTCTACAGTTGCACGCGGCGGGCCGAGTTGTCGCCTTCCATCGAGGAGCGGAACAGCGCAGTAACGGATCCGGATTGTCCGAAGGCGGCCAGACACGTCCGGAATTGAACACATGATCGCATTGCACGTATGGCATCGGGCGGGTTTTCGGCGACAATGGCGCCTGAGCACTGGGAACCCGTCCGGAGCACATACATGATCTTTGGTCCCGCTACGACAGCGCTGCATGAAATCAAGGACTCGGACTATGTGCGCTTTTCTGTGCTCGCACTCTCGTCCATCTTCTTCCTGGTCGACCCGTTCGCCGCGATCGGGACCTTTATGGCCATCACGGCAGGCGAGGACAAGAAGAGCCGCGCCCACACGGCACGGCGGGGCGCGATCACCTGCTTCATCGTGCTCACCAGCTTTGCCCTGATTGGCAAGCTGATCTTCCGGATGTTCGGCATCACATTGCCCGCATTTGAGATCGCGGGCGGCCTCATCCTGCTCCTGATCGGCATCGACATGCTCGAGGCAAAGCGCTCGCCCACCCAGGAGTCTTCCGGCGAAACCGAAGAGGCGGCGGCGAAGGACGATGCGGGCATCGTTCCATTGGGCATACCCATGTTGAGCGGGCCGGGCGCCATCTCAAGCGTGATGGTGCTCGTGGGCCAGGCGGCCAAACTATGGGAGTGGATCGCCATTCTCGGCTCGATCGCCATCACCGCCTGGGCCAGCTACGGCGTGCTGGTCGGCGCAGATCGCATACGCAAGCTGATGGGCGATACCGGCATCCGCATTCTTGTTCGCATCATGGGTCTGCTGCTGGTGGCGCTGGCGGTGCAGTTCTTTGTGAACGGGCTGACGGACCTGGGCGTGATCGCGAGGCAGTAGGGCTCCCATGCAAAGTGCATCGAACGTGAAGATATAGCAAAGTGCATCGAACGTGAAGATATGAGGAAGTGGACGAAGCGTGCCTTGCCGGCACTCCTGTTGCTGCTGATACCGCCGCATCTGTGGGCTCGTTACAACCCGCGGCCGTGCAAGAACGCCTTTACCGAGCAGCAGGAGATCACCGAAGGGCAGAAGGCCGCGCAGGAGGTCTTTAAGCAGATGCCGGTCCTGCCGGATAGCAATCCGGTGAGCCGCTATGTCCAACAACTTGGCATGCGGCTGGTCGCGTATGCGCCTGGCTACAAGTGGCCTTACAACTTCCACGTGGTGAATGTCGAGGACATCAACGCCTTTGCTTTGCCTGGCGGATCGATCTTTGTGAACCTCGGGACAATCCAGGCGGCAGAAACGGAGGCGCAGCTTGCCGGCGTCATGGCGCACGAAATCTCGCATGTGGCGCAGCGTCACTCCACCTGCAACATCACGAAACAGCAGATGCCGAGCCTGCTCGCGGGCCTGGGACAGATGGCCGCAGGCATCGCGTTGGGAGGAGCGGCGGGCGCCATGGTCCAGCAGGGTATCGGTTTGACCGCGGGGCTGTCTTTTCTGCGCATGTCGCGTGACAGTGAGAAACAGGCCGACCTGATGGGCACCGACATCCTGTACGATGCGGGCTATGATCCGCGTGCGCTGCCGCAGTTTTTCGAGGTGATTCAGGGCAAGAGCGGCGAGGGAGGCGCCCAGTTCCTGAGCGACCATCCCAACCCCGGAAACCGTGTCGGTTACGTGAACGATGAGATCGACACCCTGCCTCCTCGCGCCAGCTATAAGAAGACCAGCGCCGAGTTCACGCGCATCAAGAAGATCGTCGCCGGAATGCGTCCCTATACGGCGAAACAGGTGGCCAGCGGCGCGTGGAAGCAGCAGGGCGGCAGTGCCCCGGCGCCAGCAGCCACTTCGCTGGCCCGTCTAACAGAATCCCAATGGAAGCCGCAGGGAAACTGGCAGACCCTCGAGGGGGACGGGTTCATCGTCTCGTATCCAGGAAACTGGAAGGGGGTCGTTTCCGGTGCATCAACGCTTGTCGCGCCCCCCGGCGGCACAGGTCCACAGGATGCGGTTGGCTACGGCATGCTGAGCGGACGCTTCCAACCGCCGCAGTTGGGCGAAACCGCCGCTGAGACGGATCAACTGGTCGCACAACTGAAGCAGCAGAACCCGCAGCTGAACCCGGGCCAGGCCTCGGACGTAGTGGTGAACCAGGTACGCGGGCGGTCGCTCGAAGCGACCAATAGCGGCGCGGCCGGCGGCGGCACCGAGCGGGACTGGCTGGTAACCCTCCCGGAACTCTCCGGGACGCTGCGATACGTGGTCTTCGTGGCCCCGGACGCAGATTTCAACGCCCTTCGGCCGACCTTTGAACGCATCCTGGGCACGCTGAAACTGCGCCAATGATCCTCTAGGCGTGGCGGTGTGAGGGCGGTATTTTCAATGATTTCAACAGGCCGAAGCCCTTTTCAACAGCGCTGCGGTTGCATCCACGCCGGGCTCCCGGTAGTATCCGAATTGCTGCAAGCAAGTGAACGGAGCATGCGACGGCATCAGGTTGTGCCGGAAGCGAATTCTCTGGTATACTCTGTAAAGCAGTCGCAAGGAAGCTCGATTTCAGGATTGGCCGTGTGGCCGACAGGATTGGAATCGAAGCGTAATGTTCGCCGGGCAATAGCCTACAACACCGAACATCTCCTGCAGTAGCAGCCGGGTTTCAGTACCCGCTGACGGCCTTACGGCCACTCCCCGCTTGAGAGCGATACGGAGTTACGATCTTTAAGATTTTTGTGCTGTGCGCTGCTGTGGTCGTCGGGAAAAATTCCCAAGAATGGGATTGACGAGACAGTAACACTAAGATAGTGTTGGCAAGTGCGCGTAAAACGGTTCTGAGCCATATTGAATGTGGTGGGAACCGGCAGCACGCAAGTTCGAGGGCCTGCGACTTCTAGTCGTAGATCTCGATCCAAAAGCGGCCCGCTGAGGCGGATACCGTTCCGGATCTTTGACAATCAGGTTGAACGTGCCAGTCGTGAGAGATCAGCAGGAATAGGCTTGATCATTCTCACAAGGTAAATCTCTCCAGCCTTTTCGAGCGCTGGAGAGTGCGCGACACTCCCGGACCTCCGTCCTGGGATGTCGCGAGCAGGCTTCAAACGAGAGTTTGATCCTGGCTCAGAATCAACGCTGGCGGCGTGCCTAACACATGCAAGTCGAACGAGAAAGTGGAGCAATCCATGAGTAAAGTGGCGCACGGGTGAGTAACACGTGACTAACCTACCCTTGAGTGGGGAATAACTTCGGGAAACCGAGGCTAATACCGCATAACACCTACGGGTCAAAGGAGCAATTCGCTTAAGGAGGGGGTCGCGGCAGATTAGTTAGTTGGCGGGGTAATGGCCCACCAAGACGGTGATCTGTATCCGGCCTGAGAGGGCGCACGGACACACTGGAACTGAAACACGGTCCAGACTCCTACGGGAGGCAGCAGTGGGGAATTTTGCGCAATGGGGGAAACCCTGACGCAGCAACGCCGCGTGGAGGATGAAGTCCCTTGGGACGTAAACTCCTTTCGATCGGGACGATTATGACGGTACCGGAAGAAGAAGCCCCGGCTAACTTCGTGCCAGCAGCCGCGGTAATACGAGGGGGGCGAGCGTTGTTCGGAATTATTGGGCGTAAAGGGCGCGTAGGCGGTCGGATAAGTCTTGTGTGAAATCTCCGGGCTCAACTCGGAGTCTGCACGAGAAACTATCTGGCTTGAGTGTGGGAGAGGTGAGTGGAATTCCTGGTGTAGCGGTGAAATGCGTAGATATCAGGAGGAACACCTGTGGCGAAAGCGGCTCACTGGACCACAACTGACGCTGAGGCGCGAAAGCTAGGGGAGCAAACAGGATTAGATACCCTGGTAGTCCTAGCCCTAAACGATGATCGCTTGGTGTGACGGGTACCCAATCCCGCCGTGCCGAAGCTAACGCGTTAAGCGATCCGCCTGGGGAGTACGGTCGCAAGGCTGAAACTCAAAGGAATTGACGGGGGCCCGCACAAGCGGTGGAGCATGTGGTTTAATTCGACGCAACGCGAAGAACCTTACCTGGGCTCGAAATGTAGTGGAATCCGGTGGAAACATCGGCGCCCAGCAATGGGCCGCTATATAGGTGCTGCATGGCTGTCGTCAGCTCGTGTCGTGAGATGTTGGGTTAAGTCCCGCAACGAGCGCAACCCTTGTTACCAGTTGCTACCATTTAGTTGAGCACTCTGGTGAGACCGCCTCGGATAACGGGGAGGAAGGCGGGGATGACGTCAAGTCCTCATGGCCTTTATGTCCAGGGCTACACACGTGCTACAATGGCCGGTACAAACCGTCGCAAACCCGTGAGGGGGAGCTAATCGGAAAAAGCCGGCCTCAGTTCGGATTGGAGTCTGCAACTCGACTCCATGAAGCTGGAATCGCTAGTAATCGCGGATCAGAACGCCGCGGTGAATACGTTCCCGGGCCTTGTACACACCGCCCGTCACATCACGAAAGTGGGTTGCACTAGAAGCCGGTGAGCTAACCGCAAGGGAGCAGCCGTCCAAGGTGTAATTCATGATTGGGGTGAAGTCGTAACAAGGTAGCCGTAGGAGAACCTGCGGCTGGATCACCTCCTTTCTAAGAGAGAACACTGTGGTGCACGCATGTATC
>CAWIBQ010000003.1:0-605101 GCA_963834345.1 uncultured Acidobacteriaceae bacterium
GTTTTGGTTGCCCCCCAGGGATTCGAACCCCGATATGCTGATCCAGAGTCAGCTGTCCTACCATTGAACGAGGGGGCAGTGCGGATTGGAGCACGCCGCCTGGACGCGCCTTCATGATCATAAGTGCGGGCAACCGTGCGGTCAATCCTACGCATTTACTAACCCTTTTGTTACAGCTTCTTCAGCGTTCAGTGAGGTGTTTTGAGCCTTGTTTCAATTACAATCGCGAACAGGCGTGGAGACACTTCTCAATTGTGTGTGGCTAGTGCTCGGGCTGTCGCTCATTTCGGCGTGGTCGGGGCATGTATGGCGGACGCGCACTGCCGGGGCCGAGAAGCTTCTGCCGTCACGCCGGCTGCAATTCACTGCGATCCTGCTGCTGGTGATCCTGCTCTTTCCGGTCATCTCGGTCACGGACGATATCGCCATGTGTACGGCGCCCCGCGATGCTGAGCGCGCGCTTCGCCTTCACGATCCGTTCGATAGTTCCCAGCCTACGCCGGCCCTTCTGCCGTCCACCATGGCATGGATGGACACAATCTCCCTCATGCTGCGGACTGGACCTGGTCGTCCCGTCGAACAGGACGCTACGTTGGCGATCCTGCTGGCAGGGACGGTGTTCCCGGTTGACTCCCGGCCACCGCCTGCAACGCTTTAGTCGGAACGCCAAGCGGCGCGGCCCGTCTCTCGCCGCACCCCATTCGATACAGGCTCCCAAATCCGCGAGCACGTAGACGCGGCATGATCTTCATTCGAGGTCCATTTGTTCGAAGCTCATTCGAGTTCCTCGCTCGCATCTACACGAGCGCCTGGAGCGCTCATCCCAGCTAGACGCTGGGTTGCAATCCTGCTGCTGCTGACTGCGGGCACATGCGTTGCGCAGACCCCTGCTCCCCTCACGATGCAGCAGGCAGTCGATTTTGCCCGTATGCAGAATCCTTCCCTGCTTTCAGAAGGGGCTCACGTTACCGCTACCAAGCAATCGGAGATCACCGCCGGGCTACGGGTCAACCCGAACTTCAACCTCACCGGCTCCGATGTAACGCTCGCAGCCAATTCGAACAATCCTTACTCCTACTGCCGCCCAGGTCTCACGGCTCTTCGAGCGCGGACAGAAACGTCGCTGGCGGCTTGACGTCGCGCGCTCGACCACCGACGTCACGCGGAGTCAGTATGCCGACCAGGAGCGCCAGCTTGTACTGGCGGTTCAAACCGCCTTCACCCAGATGCTCGGCGCCAAGGGTGCCCTGGATCTGGCGAAGCAAAACGTGGACGACTATCGCAAGACCGTCGATCTGAGCCGTGAACGGCTGCGCGTCGGCGACATCAGCGCGACGGACTTCAAGCGGCTGGATCTACAACTGGCGCAGTTCGAATCGGACTACGACAACGCGCATACCAACCTCGTCCAGGCCTCGATGCAGCTGCAGACGCTGCTCGGCTACGATCGCCCACATCCAGGCTTTGACATTACCGGCTCGCTCGATCCGCCGGCGATCAGCACGACGCTTCCGGAGGCCGAGCAAAAAGCTCTGCAGGCGCGCCCGGACTACCTCGCCGCCCAGCAGTCGGTGCGCGTGGCCGACGCGAACGTGAAGCTTGCCTACGCGGAAGGCACGACCGACCCCACGATCGAGGGCGAATACGATCGGACCGGCACGGCAAACTCCGCCGGCTTCCAGGTCGGTATTCCGCTACGCATCTTCGATCGCAATCAGGGTGAGAAGGCCCGCACGAAGTACGAAGCCCAGTCCAGCCGCTTTGCGGAGACCGCTGCCCGCAACCAGGTGGTCTCCGATGTAGACCAGGCGTGGGCCGCTTATGAAGATTCTCTCTCGCTGGCCCGCCGCTACAACGGGCACTACCTGCAGGAAGCGCATGAAGTGCGCGACAACCTTGAATACAGCTATCGCCATGGCGGCACCACACTGATCGACTACCTGAGTGCATTGCAGGACTACCGCCAGGTGAACCTGGACGCGCTGAACGCGAACATGCAGGTGTGGCTCAGCCTGCACCAGGTGAGCTTTGCCGCTGCTACGGAGATCGTTCCATGAGACCTTTACGAGTTTGTTTCCCTCTTTTTGCTGCCTCATTCGTGCTCTTTTTCAGTGGCTGCGAAGGCCGAAAGACTGCCGATGCCGCCGACACGCCAGCTCCTCAGTACCGCGTCCTCGATACGGTGGTCGCACACGTCCAACCGGTGCACGATCAGCTCATGCTTGCCGCACGCATTCAGGCGAATCCCACGACGGTGGTTCATATCTACCCCCCGATCAGCGGGCGTGTGATGGCACTCAAGGTTCTGCCCGGCCAGGAGGTGGCGAAAGGGCAGGTCGTTGGCATGTTGCAGAGCACCGACCTGCAGCAGGCCAGGTCGGACTACGAGAAGGCCAAGATCGAAGCCGCCCGTGCCGACATGCAGCTGAACCGTGCAAAAGACCTGCTGCAGCACGAGGTGATGGCGCAAAAGGACTACGACGATCTCGCTGCCGTCGATCAGGCCGATCATGCCGAACTGGCCCGCTCGCGGGAGACGCTGCAATTCCTCGGCTACAACGAGGCAGATACTACGGGCCTGGTCGCGATCCGGTCACCAATCTCGGGCGTTGTGCTGGATGTGAACACTGCCAGCGGCGAGTTGCAACGCTCGCTCGACAATGCAACCCCGATAACGACAATTGCCAACATCAGCGATGTCTGGGTTCTCGCGGATCTTTATCCGCGTGATGTTCAAGCTGTCCGGCGTGGCCAACCGGTCGAGATACACGTGAACGGCTACCCGGATACCACGTTTCATGGCGTTGTCGACAATATCTCCGACGCTGTCGATCCACAGACGCTCACCCTGAAGGTACGCGTGGTGTTACCCAATGCGCATCATCAGCTGAAACCACAGATGTATGCGACCGTAGCGGTCACGAATCAGAACCGCAACGCGATCGTGGTGCCGGCGACTGCGGTCATCCGCGACGGAGTGAGCACTTCCGTGTTCGTGCAGACGGGCGAGAACAAGTACGAGCATCGCGATGTGCGTGTGGGAGAGACCCACGATACAACCGTAGAGATCACCGGCGGCCTGAATGAAGGCGATCGCGTGGTCAGCACCGGCGCAGAGCTGCTGCGCGGCACGGGGTCGGAGTAGCTCATGCAGGGGTTCACACGCGCGCTGTTGCAGTACCGCACCGTCGTCCTGATCCTGCTGCTTGCCGCGCTGGCGGCCGGCGGCTTCGCCTTCTCGCAGCTCGATATTGAGGCCTACCCGGATCCATCGCCACCGATGGTCGAGTTCATCACGCAGAATTCGGCATGGTCCGCGGAGGAGATGGAGCAGCAGGTCACCATTCCGGTCGAAGCGGTGCTGAATGGCACACCAAAACTAACCGAAATCCGCTCCATCAGTATCTTCGGCCTGAGCGACGTCAAATTGTACTTCGACTTCAGCTCCAGTTACTTCATCGACCGCCAGGAGGCGCTCAATCGGCTGGAGTCGCTCACGCTGCCGAACAATCTTCAGCCGCAGTTGTCGCCCGAATCTCCAGTCGGCGAGATCTACCGCTATCAGCTGATCGGCCCCAGCTACAGCCTCAACGAGCTGAAGGCGGAGCAGGACTGGTTTGTTGTCCGCCAGATCAAGGCTGTACCCGGCATCATCGATGTCGCCACTTTTGGTGGAACCACGCGGCAGTATCAGGCCGAGATCGATCCCAATCGCCTGCTGGCCATGGGCACGAACATGACGCAGGTGGTCAATGCCATCCAGAACAGCAATGCCAACGCCGGCGGCAACTACCTGACGATGGGCAGTCAAAGCGTGAACGTCCGCGGCATCGGGCTGCTGAAGTCACTGAACGATATGAACAACATCGTCGTAGCGGAGCATAGTGGCACTCCGATCCTGCTGCGCGATGTTGCGACTGTGAAAGAGGGCCATCTGCCGCGGCTGGGCAAGGTCGGTTTCAACGAGAACCCGGACATTGTGGAAGGCATCGTGCTGATGCAGAAGGGTGAGCAATCACTGCCTGCCCTGAAGGCCCTGCGGAAGAAGATCGATGCAGCTCAATTCCGGCAACCTGCTGCCGCCGGGCATGAAGATCAAGACCGTCTACGATCGCAGCAGGCTGGTCAACCGCACGACAGAGACGGTGCAGCACATTGTGCTGATGGGCATGATCCTCGTCACCATCGTGCTCTACGTGACGCTGGGCGATGTGCGTATCACCACGATCGCCGCTCTCACCATCCCCTTCGCGCTGCTCTTTGCCTTCAGCCTGATGGTGCTCGAGGGCAGCTCTGCCAATCTCATCTCTATCGGCGCCATCGATTTCGGCATTCTGGTGGATGCGTCGATCATCATTCTCGAGAATGTCTACCGGAAGTTGAGCCGCCGCCACCATGGAGAGACCCTCTCCGATGTGATCGTGGCCGGCGTGGGGGATGGCTCGCGCCCAGTCATCTTCGCGACGATGATCATTCTGGTGTCCTTCATCCCTCTCTTCACCATGCAGGGAGTGCCAGGAAAGATCTTCGCGCCCATGTCTCAGGCGTATGGCTTTGCGCTCATCGGCGCGCTGCTATATGCGTTTCTCTTCGCGCCGGTCCTCTGCTTTGTCTCCGCGCCGAAACAGGTTTCCGGTAAAGAGACCTGGCTCATCGGCCACGTCCGCAGGCTCTATGAAAGAACCCTGCACACCGCAATGAGACGTTCGGTGCTGGTCTGGCTGGTTGCCGCCATCCTGCTTGCCGGTGCTGCCTTCGCTTTCACTCAGATCGGCGGAGAGTTCATGCCGGCGCTCGAGGAGGGCAACCTGTGGATTCGCGCGACGATGCAGCAGGATATCGCCTTTCCGCAATCGGCCGAACTCGCTGACCAGCTCCGCAGCGTGCTGCGCAGCTTCCCTGAGATAACGCAGTGCCTCTCGCAGATGGGACGCCCCGATGACGGTACAGACGTCAGCACCTTCAACAACATCGAGCTCCTTGCTGACCTGAAGCCCGCAAACGATTGGCGGCCGCAGTTTCACGGCAGGAAAGAAGAGCTGATCGCAGCGATCCAAAAGAAATTTCAGCAGTACCCCGGTATCGATTTCAATTTCTCGCAGAATATCCAGGACAACGTCGAAGAGGCGATGTCCGGCGTGAAAGGGGAAAACTCCCTCAAGCTTTTCGGCGACGATTTCGACACGCTCACGACCACGGCGAATAAGATCTACCAGCTGATGAGCAAGGTGCGAGGCGTAACCGACGTCGGAGTTTTCGATGTCGGTGGTCAGCCCAGCCTGCTCATCTCCATCGATCGTGCGCAGGCCGCGCGCTACGGCATTGCCGCGGCAGATATCAACAATGCCGTGGAGGCGGCCGTCGGCGGCGCCGCGGTGACCCAGATCATCGAGGGCGAACGCCGCTTCGATTTCGCCGTGCGATTCACCCCGCAGTTCCGCAACACACCGGAGGCAATCCGCAGGATTCTGCTGCCTACGCCGGACGGCAACCAGGTCCCCCTCGGCAACGTGGCCAGCGTGACACTGCGCAATGGCGCCTTCATGATCTATCGCGAGGGCGGAAGGCGATACATCCCGATCAAATTCAGCGTACGCGGCCGCGATCTGCAAAGCACCATTGAAGAGCTGAAGGACGTTCTCTCACGCCAGGTAAAGCTGCCTGCCGGTTACGAATACACCTGGGCCGGCGAGTATGACAGTCTGCAGAAGGAACTGCATCGCCTCGCGTTCATCGTGCCTATCTCGCTTCTGATAGTGCTGCTACTGCTGTACCTGCTGTTCCAGTCTTTCCGTGACGCGCTGATCGTGCTCGCAACGCTTCCCTTTGGCGCCATCGGCGGCATCTTCACGCTGGTGCTCACCCACACGTCTTTCAGCATCTCGGCGGCGGTAGGTTTTACTTCCCTGCTTGGCCTCAACACTCTCTGCACAGTGGTCTTCCTCACCGGCCTGCGCCACCAGCAGCATGATCACGGGCGCGAGCGCGGTGTCTTCCTGGGCGCCATCGATGAGATGCGGCCGATCGTCATGGCCTGCATGGCAGCCGGTCTGGGATTGCTGCCCGCGGCAATCGCCTCCGGGATTGGTTCGCAGACGCAAAAGCCGTTGGCGCGTGTCGTCGTCGGCGGCACTGTCACCACGCTCTTCGCTGTTCTCTTTCTGGTGCCACTTATGGCGCGCAAATGGGCGCCGATGGATCGCAATCCGGACCGCGGCGGCGAAGATGGCGACGGCGGCGATAATCCGCCGGAGAGTGGACCACCGAGCCCACTCGAACTGGGCAAGTTACTCCTCTCGCAACACTTCAAGGGGCCGCTGCCCGAGGATGCGAATGCTGACCAACCACCCGGTGAGCACAGCTAAGATGGCCGTACCCACTGCCGCTCCTGCGCCGGCAAGCCACTGCAGCCGGTACGGCACATCGAGCCGGTGCAGCAGGATGAAGGTGAGAAGGTTGGCGAAGATGACTCCCACGCATCCCGCCAGCAGCCCGAGGACCGTGAATTCCACGCCGAAAACCGCGGCCACGCGGGCGCGACGAGCGCCCAGCGTCTTCAAAACGACGACCTCACGGATGCGACGGAAGCGGGTGCTGGCGATACTGGACGCGAGGATGACCAGGCCGGAGAGAATCGAGAACCCGGCGAGGAATCGCACGATGATGGTCACCTGGTGAACGACCCCCGCTACCGTATCCAGCAGGTCGGCAATGTTGATCACGGTGACGGTCGGATACTCTGCAAACAGCGCACGCTGCATCTGCGGGATCTGCGCGGTGTCCACATGCACAGCGCCATACCAGACGACTGGCAGGTGAACGAGGGACTGCTGCGATAGAACAAACTCGCTGCGCCCGAAGACATGCTGGCCATCGTTCGCATAGAGCGCCGCCACGGTTACAGGAATGCGGCGCTCCTGCACCGTGAAGACCAGCGCTGAGCCAATCCCGATATGCAGTCGCTTGGCGAGACCTTCGCTGACTGCGACCTTCCCCTCAGCTCCCGCACTCCACCATGCGCCCATGTGAACCTTCATGCCCGCCGGCACCGTGTCAGACCACGTGAGGCTGACAGATTGCAGCAGATGCCTTGGAATCTTCTGCTGCTTCAGCTCATCGCCGGTCTTGCCGTTTACCTCATTCAGGCGTCCCGCGACCACTGGCAGCCGCTCCAGAGCGCCATGCACTCCCGGCTGCTTCGCAATCAGCGAAGAGACCCCGTCCAGTTCGTCCGTCGCTATATCGATGAGGAAGATATTCGGCAGCCCTTTGCCGAGGGTCTCCTGCAGATCGCGCAGTACTGCGTTCTGCATAAGGAATACGGTGAGGATCAGCATGATGCCGGCGCCTAGAGAAGTCAGCACGGCGGTGGATTGGTTGCCTGGGCGATAGAGGTTGGACAGGCCGTGGCGCAGTGCGGAGGGCAGGCTGAGCCGCGTGCGTGCGAGCGCCGTTCGCAGCAGGCGCAGCAGTGTTCGGGCCAGCAGGGTGATAAACAGAAGCAGCGTGACCAGCGCAACCGTGAACCACAGGGCCACGACGACCGAACTGGTGAGTGCCGCGGCAATGCCCCCGAGCGCAAGCAGGATGATGGCCGTCGTCGTCCACTGCATGCGCCGTCGCTGCCAGCGTTCCTTCAGCGTCATCTCAGGCGGAGCCTCCACCTGGCGCCGCAGCACCAGACTCGGCTTCACGCGCCGGATATCGAGCAGTGGCGGCAGGCAGAAGAGCAGCGTCGTCAGCATGCCCGTACCCAGTCCTGCGAGGCCTGCGCGCACAGGCAGGCGCAGCGTCGGCTCGATCGGCAGCAGCTTTGCCGCCAGCAGCGGAATCGTCCATTCCACACCGAAACCCGCAACAACGCCCACAATGCCACCGACCAGACCGAGAAGCAGCGTCTGCAGAAGATAGATACGCAGAATGTCAGAGGAGCGCGCGCCGATCGACTTCATAGTCGCCAGAATGTCCATCCGCTGCTCCAGATGCGCGCGCATCGACATCGCCACACCGATGGCACCCAGCACCATGGCGACCAGGCAGATCAGACTCAGCATGCTGCTCGCCCGATCGAGACCCTGCGTCAGTGCCGGATTCGCTTCGCGAAAGTCCGTCACCTGTGCCTCGGGAAGGATCTTCTCCACCTGCGCATGCAGTCCCTTCACGTCGGTTGCGGCTGGATTGAGGCGCATCAGGAAGCGCTCTCCGGCGCGGCTGCCTGGCTGCAGCAGGCCGCTCGCTTCTAGGCCCTGGCGCGTGATCAATACGCGCGGCCCAATGCCCATGCTCGAATTCATGCGGTCCGGCTCGCGTTCGATGACACCTGCGATGCGAAAGCTGCTGTTCCCGAGCTTGAGAGAATCGCCGATGCGCGTGCGCAGCCGTATCAGCAGGTCCTCCCCTACCAGCACAGTCTGCGGCGTCAGCTCCTGCCGCAGTGTTCCGACGGGACGAAGCTTGTACGCGCCGTAAAAGGGATATTGCGAGGGGTCAACTGCCTTGAGCGACACCAGCAGGGGAATTGGATCCGATGATGTCGAGGCCATCGATACCATTTCCGTCACCTGTGTGCGTTCTATCCCCTGCAACGCATTCAGTCCTGCAACTTCTTTTGCGGATGGTTGACGGAACATGCGCGCCGAAACATCCGCCGCCATGATGGTGCGTGCCTGCCCCAGCAGCGTCTTCTGAAATGACTCGGTGAAGCCGCGCACGCCGGTCAGTGCGGCGACCCCGATTGCCACCGATACGATCACGAATACGAACTTCGCCGGCGCCGCCTCGAACTCACGCCACGCAATGCGCATGGCCGCGCTCCAGCTGAGAGGCCCGCCACGTAGCACCGTTCAGGGCGCCGTTCAAAGCTGGGCCTCCGCCGCAGCCACCGGCTCTGTCTCGGCCATTTTGTCTTCCACGACGAGTCCGTCACGCAGCTGGATGCGCCGCTCCGCCCGCTCGGAGATCTGAGGATCGTGCGTCACCATCACCAGCGTTGTGTGGCTCTCCCTATGACGCCGCAGCAGGAGCTCCAGCACATGCTCACCATTGTGCGAGTCCAGATTGCCGGTCGGTTCGTCGGCCAGCACAATCGGCGGCTCCAGCATAAACGCGCGGGCCAGGGCAACGCGCTGCTGTTCTCCGCCCGAGAGTTGCACCGGATAGTGATGCAGACGGTCTGCCAGGCCCACACTCTCCAGCAGCTCCGTGGCGCGCGCGCGTCCCTCGGCCGGACGATTGGAAGACCCGTTCAGTTCAAACGGCAGCAGCACATTCTCGAGTGCTGTAAGCATGGGAATGAGCTGGTAGGACTGGAAGACAAAGCCGAGTTTTTTTCCGCGGATCTCCGCCAGCTCATCTTCGTTCAAACGGGAAATCGGCGTCCCGTCCAGGATCACCTCACCCTCAGTGGGTGCGTCCAGGCCGGCCAGCAGCCCCAGGAGCGTGCTCTTGCCACTGCCGGAGGGCCCCATGATCGCGGCAAACTGCCCCTGCGGAATGGTCAGATCGATGCCCCGGAGAATCTCCACCATATTTGTGCCGTTATGAATCGATTTCTTCAAGCCCCGCACTTCGATCATGTTGTCCCTTCACGTTTCCCGCCTTCATCCGACGGTGTGTCTGCTGCTAGATTGAACGTGTGATGCACCCTCGCGGTTCCCGCCTGCACCTTTGCGTCGCCGCTGCCCTGATGATCGGCGTTGCCGGCTGCAACGGAAAGCCCGCGCCGTCTCCCGAACCTGCCCCGGCCTCGCCAGCCGCAGCGCCCAAGGCTGCCGCCGAGGCCCATGACGACCGGCCGGTCATCGTCGCCTTTGGCGACAGCCTTACTGCAGGCTACGGTACAGACGCCGGCAACAGCTATCCCGATTATCTCGAACACGATCTCGAGGCAAAGGGTTTTCACTACCACGTGGTGAACGCCGGCATCAGTGGCAACACGACCAAGGACGGAGTCGAACGGGTGGAGGAGGTGATCGCCCTGAAGCCGGCTGTCGTCATCGTTGCCTTCGGCGGCAACGATGGCCTGCGCGGGCTGCCTATCGACAGTACGCGCAAGAACCTCGATCAGATCGTCTCCTCGCTCCAAGGCGCAGGCACGAAGGTTGTGCTTGGCGGCATCACTCTTCCGCCTAACTACGGCGCAGATTACATTCGCCAGTTCAATGAGACCTACGCTTTGCTGGCCAAGGAAGTACCACGTGCCCCTGCTTCCCTTCCTGCTTCAGGGCGTGTACGGCACTGCAGGCAGTATGCAGGCTGACGGAATGCACGCCACGGCGCAGGGTAATGAGCAGGTGGCACGCAACCTTGTGCCGCTGGTGACGCCGCTGCTGCATAAGCAATAGCTCAGCCGATGACGACCGTGGGCTGAAACAAGGTGCCCGCGATGCGCTGGGCGATGCCGATCAGCTCGTGGCGATTGGCGAATACCTTGACGTACGGGGCCGCGGAAAAGTCTGCAAGGTTGCACATCGCGCCATTGCGCATGCGGCCGACGGTCTGCGCATCTGCGGTCGTCGAGGGTAACTCCGGCAGCAATGTGCGGGGATGGGGCAGGCGCCGCTCGAGTTCTCCCGCCTCGGCCAGCGTCGCCAGTTCATCCAGAGAGAGCGCCGCGTCGGCATGGAATGGTCCAGCCGCAACACGCCGCAGTGACGCCAGGTGCGCGCCGCATCCCAGCTGCTGGCCAAGATCGTGCGCCAGGGAGCGAATGTATCCGCCAGCCGAGACGGTGACACGAAATTCGGCGGTGTCTCCATCCACAGATGTGATCGTGAAGTCGTGAACAACGATGCGTACCGGTGCAAGCTCAATCGTCTCTCCCGCTCGCGCAAGCGAATATGATCGGCGCCCTCCAATCTTCTTCGCGCTGTACGCAGGCGGAGTCTGCAGCAATTCACCATTGAAGTGCTGCGCGTGTACCCTCAACACCTCTGCATCGAGCGATACGGGCGTTAACGGGCCGACGGGTTCCCCTTCTGCATCGTAAGTGGTGGTGGCCTGGCCGAAGCGGATGCTGCCGGTATAGGCCTTCTCCATCCTGCCGAAAAACTGCGCCAGCCGCGTATAACGTCCGAGCAGCAAAGGCAGTACTCCGGTTGCCATCGGGTCAAGCGTGCCCAGATGTCCGATCGAGCGCTCGCCCACGATGCGCCGCGTGCGCGCAACCACATCGTGCGAGGTCATGCCCGCCGGCTTGTCGAGAATCAGCAGGCCGTTCACTTCCCCACTATAACGGCACGGCTAAATGGGGTTGCCGTGGTCGCGCACGAGGGAGAGAAACTCCGCCCGCGTCTTGTCTTCAAGAAACACACCCGACATGGAGGAGGTCACGGTTGACGAATTCTGCTTCTCTACGCCGCGCATCATCATGCACAAATGCCGTGCCTCCACGACGACGCCCACGCCTTGCGGCTTGATTGCCTCCTGCAGGGCATTTGCGATCTCGCGCGTCATGCGTTCCTGCACCTGCAACCGGCGCGCAAACACATCCACCAGCCGGGGCAGCTTGCTCAGTCCGACAACTTTTCCCTTGGGGATATAGGCGATATGCACCTTGCCGAAGAACGGGAGCATGTGATGCTCGCACAGCGAATACATCTCGATGTCCTTTACCATCACCATCTCGTCGTAGTCCACATCGAAGAGCGCCGAGCGCAGAATCTCCTGCGGATGCTGATGATAGCCCCGCGTTAGAAAAGTCAGCGCCTTCTCCACGCGCTCCGGTGTCTTCAACAATCCGTCTCGTGTCGGATCCTCATCAAGGCGTGACACCAGCTCTCTGACAATCTGCTGTGTGGAGTACCGCTCCAGCCCCTTCGGAGCCGCGCCGTTGTTCACGGCAACAGTGTGATCCGGGTCAATCGTAGCCCCCTGGTGCGCGATTGCGCGTCTACCTTTCGCCACGCTGTGCCTCCCCTGCATATTCAAAGAAGTTGTTCTCCGTCTCCTCGATCCGTACACGGTCCAACTTGTCGGGCGGCAATTCGACGGCAAGCAGACGATGGATGACCCGGCAGAGATTTTCTGTCGTCGGCACATCCTGCTGGAAGAGTGGATCCTGGTTGAGGTTCGCGAGATGAAATCGTTCGACGACAGAGCTGCCCACCACGGCATCAAGGTCGGCCATACTCATCACCATGCCTGTCTCTCGATCCACCGGGCCGCGTACCGAGACTTCCAGGCGATAGTTATGCCCATGTCCGTGGGGGTTATTGCACTTGCCGTAGACATCGCGGTTCTCCTGCGGGGTTAACGCCTCACAGTCGAGCCGGTGCGATGCGCTGAAGTGATAGCGGCGTGTGAAGGTGACCTTCATCGTGCGCCTTCCGGCCCGAAACAATCCGCGTAGAGATCCGGCGTTTCGTAGACGCGCACACGCTGGAGCCTCGCACCCGGAATTCTGCCTTCCAGCCGCTCCCACGCGCTCACTGCAATGTTCTCCACCGTCGGCACACGATCGCGAAACTCGGGAATCTCCAGGTTCAGGTGGCGGTGGTCATACACGTCGACTACCTGGCTGTGCATGACGTCTTTCAACTGCTTGAGGTCCACCACAAAGCCCGTCTGGGGGTTTACCTCGCCCGCAACCGTCACTTCCAGGGTGTAATTGTGGCCATGCCCGTTGCGATTGGAGCATTTGCCGAAGACGCGCTCGTTTTCCGCGGCGCTCCACGCATCATTCCAGTAGTAGTGGGCGGCAGAAAACTCTGCCTTTCGTGTCAGTAGGATCATGGATTTCCGTTATATCTGATGTATATGGATGTGTTGCGCCGCCGATTGGCTTCACCCTCTATCCCAACGGCGCTCGCATTTTCTCGTCGGCCTGAAGTCACCGTATGATGAGCACAGTGAAGCCCATCCGCCTCATTCTGGCTGTTCTTCTGTCCCTCACAGCCGGCTGCGACCGCGGCAGCCATCCGCGCCAAACCGGCCGCCCGGCCCCGGACTTCACAGTAACGGACGGAAACCGCAGCGTCCATCTTGCCGACTACCGCGGCAAGATTGTGATTCTGAACTTCTGGGCAACCTGGTGTCTGCCCTGCATCGCGGAGTTGCCCTCGCTCACCGCTATGCAGCAGCAATTGCCCCAGGTCCAGGTGCTGGCGGTCAGTGTGGACGAAGATCAGCAGGCCTATCGGGATTACCTCGTCCAACACAAGATCGGCCTGCTCACCATCGACGATCCGGCGCACCGCTCTGCCGACCTTTACGGCACATACCGGTGGCCGGAGACCTATGTCATCGACCAGCATGGGGTGATCCGCCGGAAGTTCATCGGCGCGCAGGACTGGACCAGCCCCGAGGTCCTGGAGTACCTCCGCCGCCTCTAATCCCAGATGGCGTCCGGAAGGCGGCGTCCCGGATGGCGGCGGCCGGCTGTTCTCACTTCGTGCCATCCGCCGGGAAAATGATCTATGATGCCGTAAAGCATCCTCAGCCGCAGGCATACGAACAGATGCTTCCAAAACTCAGTCGAAACGGCCCCCATTACCCTCGCTCGTCCAGGCCTTCGCAGTAGGGGAAATGCTCGATGACCAATGTCGATGTTCTGTTCCGCTATGAGCACCAGCCCTCTGAGGCCGCGATGTTTGCTTTGGGCAATCTCAAAGAGGTTTACGGTATTCGCCGCATCGAGATCGATCAGCCGGAGAAGACCATTCGAGTGGAGTACGACGCCACCCGTTTGACCCGGGCAGTCGTGGCAAACCTGCTGCGCCGCGGCGGCATCAGCATCCTCGAAGAGGTTGCCCTGATAGCGCCGCAGAATCCGGTCGAGCATCCGGACGGCTCTCACCCCCCGGCAGCCGCCAAGTAGACTTTCTTACATCCAATTCCGCTTGCCACGCGTAACCCAGACGGATCTTATGCGTCTTAGAGTGTGGACTCGTGGGGAGCGGGCCGTATGTTCGATTCACAACCAGACGATTCGCAATCAAACGACGACCGCGACGCACAGCGGGTGACGCGGCGGGTGTTTCTCGCTACTGGGGTCGCAGCCATGGGTGGCGTGGCGCTGCTCACCATGCGGCACCCACACCGTGCGTTCGCTGATGATGTGCCCGCTCATCCCGGCGGTCCGGTCGTCATCGTCCTCTTTTCCAATGACGGCAAGCGCCTGCAGAAGGTCAAGATCGCGAGGGTAGTGAAAAGCACGAGCGAATGGCAGAGCCAGCTTCCGCCCAATGTGTACGACATTGCCCGCCTTGCAGACACGGAAGTCCCCTACTCCGGGAGCCTGTGGAACCAGCACAAACGCGGTCTTTATCGATGCATCTGCTGCGACACGGCACTATTCAGCTCGGACACGAAATTCGAGTCCGGCACCGGCTGGCCGAGCTTCTGGGCGCCCCTGGCGAAAGAGAATGTCGTCGAGCAGAACGACACCAGCCTTGGCATGGACCGCACCGCGGTCAGCTGCAGGCTCTGCGATGCGCATCTGGGCCACGTCTTCACGGACGGCCCGCAACCCACCGGACTGCGTTACTGCATGAACTCCGCGTCGCTGCGCTTTATTCCCCGCTCTGCTTGAAATCGACTGAGCAGCCGCAATCCGCAGCTGGCTCCGCAGCCAATCTCCGCTCCAGCAGCCAGTCCAGCGCAAAGCGCCCGGGGCCGAAGATGAGGATGAGCAGCGAGGCGAAGAGAAACGTGTAGGGATCGGCGTTATAGAACTTGCCCGGGTCGGAGAAGACGGAGCGCAGCGCTTCCATGTCGGAGGTGAGATACGCAACCATCATGTCGCACGCCAACAGCAGGCTAATGATGCGAGATCCGAGGCCGAGGATGAGCAGGATGCCGCCGATGAACTCGAGCGAGGAGACGAAGATCACATTTGCTTGAGGAAACGGAATATGGAGGCTGGCGAAGAACGACGTCGCCTGCGGGATGTGGTGCAGCCGGCCCCAGCCGGATTGGGCGAACTGCCAGCCCCAATACAGCCGCACCAGCAGAAGCAAGGGTGATTGCAGTGACGAGGCGGCCCACCGAAACTGCACGTAGGCGCCAAGAATGCGCTCGCGCATCCTAATTCACTCGCTTCCTGGCGGTGCGCCGGGCGGCCGCGGATTTGTGACGGCAGAACCAGCCAAGTTCAGCCCAGTTCGCAAACCACGCCTGGACGCGCGCGGGGCGCTCGCTCTCCGGCAACGCAGACGATTCAAAAGCCTGATCCAAGGCTTCGCCCAGAGTGCTTCCCGCATTTAGCGCCCGCAGCAGGAGATATTCTTCGCGATCGAGACGCTTGTAATAGACGGCATTCTCGTAACGGTGGACGCCGAGGTAAATGTCGCCGCGCTTGACCGACGCCGGTACCCGGCGGCTGCGCGAATGCTTCGCGCTGGTGACCGCATTGCTGGCCACGCCCTGCGATCCTTGCCGGCGATGCACATCGATCACAAAGTCGTCGACCGAGTGGAGCAGATGCAGCAGGCGCAGATGTGGCTGCAACGAGAGCTGGGATTCGCCATCGAGCTGGCCGAGGTCCGCAACGGTCAGGGCGCGTTCCGCCGCATTGTCGAAGGCCTCGATGTACGCCCATTCGAGACGCACCACGTCGCGTGCCAATTCCGGCCGCTTTCCGGCGTGATTCGGATGCTCCTGCAGCCACGCCTCCAGTTGCGAGCCAAGATTGCGCAGCGTGAACGATTGCGATGGGCAGTCTGCCAGATAGGCGCGCGTCAACTTCTCAACCGCCGCCTGGCCTACGACGGCTGCCAGTCCCGGAAAATCCTCTGCAAACGCAGAGAGGATGCGGAACCAATACTGGCGGTTATAAATCTCGAGACGCTCAAATGAGGTGAGCCTGTCGTTGGGCTTGATGAAGGCAGCAGCTTCCGCCTTCATCGACCGGCCATCCCGCGTCTTCCGCTGCATCGTGTCCGTGTCGGTCAGCGGCAGCATCACTGCCGCGGCCATCCTGCGTTGCAGCTCAAGCAGCGTCATCGCGTCTCCAGCAACTGCTGTTCCTTGCCTGAGGGTGTCTCGTTCAACGCGGCGGCCGGGGCGGCGGGAATCGCCGCGTTCTTCAGATACCGGTTGGCCTTCAATGCCTCTGCATGCACCTCGTCGAAAGATGGAATGTTATCGTCCCACTCCAGCAGGGTTGCCGTCGGCCCGCAGCGCTCGATGGCGCGGGCGTAGAGCGCCCACACCGGGTCGATCACCGGATGATCGTGCGTGTCCAGAATGTACTTGCGGTATTTGGAGTGGCCCGCGATGTGGATCTGCGCCACGCGCCACTCCGGCACGCTGTTCACATAGGTCAGCGGATCGAAGTCGTGATTCTGCGAGGAGACATAAATGTTGTTGACGTCGAGCAGGATGCCGCAGTCCGCCGTCTCGACAACCTCGTTGAGGAACTCCCACTCCGTCATCTCGCTCTCGTGATATTCGGCGTAGCTGCTCACGTTTTCGACGACCACGGGGATCTCGAGATAATCCTGCACCTGGCGAATGCGTTTCGCTGTCACCTTCACCGCTTCCCACGTGTACGGGATCGGCAGCAGGTCATGCGTGTAGCGCCCATCTACGCTGCCCCAGCAGAGATGATCGGAGAGCCACGGCGTGTTGGTGCGCCGAACCAGGGTCTTCAGGCGTTTGAGGTGTTCGCGGCTCAGGGGCTGTGCGGAGCCGAAGTACATCGAGACTCCATGCTGCACGACACGGTACTGATCCAGGATCTGGTCCAGCACCTGCAGCGGACGGCCGCCGTCCACCATGTAGTTTTCCGAGATGATCTCGAACCAGTCGACGACTGGCTTCTTTTCGAAGATGTGCTGATAGTGCGGAATTCTCAGTCCGATCCCAACACCGTAGTCCGTAAATCCATTGAAACGATTCGCAGGCATCGGTCGATTCCAGTCAGGGGCGCGCGGCTCATAGGATGAGTCGGCAATTACAGTTCAACGCAGAAGAGTTCGCGAGGGCTGCCTTCCATCAGCGGCCCTCGCGATGGAATGGCATTACGCCATGTGTGGCTTGGAGCCGTCGGTCGCGCAGCCGCCCTTACCCTTGCAGCTGTTCTTGCCTTTGCAGCCGTTGTCACTCGCTTTGCATCCGCCTTGGCCCTTACAGTCGTTCTTGCCTTTACAGGAGTGCTTGCTAGTGTCCTGGAAGTTGCTCTTCAGGTGCACGGCCGTGCCCACGTTCGAGCTTGCGCTCACGCTGGGCTGTCCGTTCGGCTGTGTAGCTGGCTGAGCATTGAGGCGGGCCGAGGTGCCACCGAACAAGCCGGTTACAGCCGCAGTCAGAATGAGAGTCTTGACGCTATTATTCATCGCAAGGACCTTCCTTATTGAGTTCCTCAGATCGTTCAATCTGAGGGTGAGACCATCCGGATTACGTTGTATACCGCCTTCGCGGATTGCAACTCCTTCACAAAAGAGCCGGATGCAACCCGCGCGTGCCGTCGCCTCTTGAGGAGATCAACAGCCACCAGTACTCGGTTAGAGTCACCGGCAGGTGGGAGGTTACAGCGCAGCCATACTCTTTGTATAGGAGGCCCTCTAGCGGTTACCCGGAACTACCATACCTCGGAACCGCTCGATGGTCGCCTCGTCACTCGCCGCGCAGCCCTCACCATGCTTGATCCGGGATTGGTCACTTTGCGCCAACGGCAGGCGCTGGCGCCGGTTGCATGAGCATCCGGACAAGCTTTACTGAGGTGACGAGCAGAGCGAACCCTGTAGCCGCCCAGACGCCATACAGGAGATGGACAGCCCACAGCGGCGCCTGGCCAATGTGCCGCAGCAGGGAGGGCAGGAAGTTCCAGGTGGTGATGTGGGCGGCATCCCACGAATCCTGAAACATGGCGAATGTGTCCAGCCCCCAGGCTGCGCGCTTGTGCAGAGCGAATGCCACGATGTTCTTGAACCGGAGGACAACCACCCAGGTGGGGTGGCCGAAGGTCTCCATCTGGTAAATCTCGAGCGGCACCCAGAAGGCGAGTGAGGCGCACTGGATGGCGACGCTGATTCCTGTGACGGCGAGCCCGAGATACCAGACTGCCCGCCCAAGGACCTTTCGGTACCGAAGCAGCAGAGGGATGGCGAGCAGCGTGCTGAATTGAACGGCGCTCGAAATATAACGGTCGCCCCATGCGAAGTCGCCAGCCCACCAGTTGTACCGCGCATAAAAGACGACGTATGCGGCAACCATGACGAGCGTTGCCACGGTGAAGGCCCGCACCGCCGGCGTGAACCGCTTCCACAGAAGCACCGTAAGAAGAAGCGCCAGGGCAAACATCGGGTCAAACAGAAAGATGGTCTTCTCCGGCATGAAAAAAGGCCCGAGAATGCCGGAGTGAAGTCCCCCTTCGAACCAGCCCCGGTTGAATGGAAAGTTGACCGGCAGACTCGGATCCTGAAGCCGCTGCTCGCGCGCAAAGTAGGTGACGTAGGTGTTGGTCCAGGAACCGAAGCGAATGTATTGATAGATCCGGTCGACAACAAGAAAGACTGCGTAAATGGGAACCGCTGTCCGCAGATAGGTTCGGAGCGTGGCAAGTGGGGTCGGTGTCGCAGCTACGTCGACCGGTTTGGCCTGATGCTCTGCGCGCCGCCTGAAGAACACCACCAGCAGCATGAAGCAGCCCGCCCCGAAGGCATCGAGCGTCGTGGTAAGGCGCGTCAGCAGGTTGAGCCCCAGCGCCGCCGAACCCCAGAACAGCGCCCCGCGATTCCCCGTGATCAACCATTTGTATTGCAGGGCGAAACCGGTGATGGTCAATAGCAGGATGTAGTTGTTCTCCTCCATGTTCTGCGCATAGTGGAGGTGCGTGGTGGCGCAGAGGAGCGCGAGGACGCCCGCCACGGACTCGGCTTCTGAAAAAGCGAGAAGGCGCAACAGGCGGAAAGCGGCAAGCGCCGTCAGAACGTTGATGAGGATGTTGGTGCTGATGCTGACAAGGATGCTGCGGATGGCGGGGTCTTCCCCGCTGTTCACATAGCTTCGCCATATCGGCAGATGACTCGCCGCGGAGGCGGCCAGATCCGCCGGCAGCATGAGCAGCGACTGACCGATCCCATACCAGGCGTACAGGCGGCCACCGCGGCCGTGCAATCCAAACTCCGGATACTCATTGGGAAAGACCTGGGGCTGGCCGGTCCAGAGGGAATGGGTGACCTGCAACCGGTGCATCGTGTCCGATGTGCCAAGCTCGCCGGACTGGATCAGGAAGGTGAACAGGCCGGTAATGAGCAGGAGGAGAAAGAGTGGGCGTGAACAGGGCCGTGGCGGCATCAGTCTGATAGTAAAGGGTAGATTCAACCCAGTGTCGACCCAGGAAGATTCCAGCAACGACGTGGGACTTCGCGGCAGGCTCAATACCGGTATTGTTTCGCGCTGGCTCGTTGGCGAATGGAATCGGGTGCAGCAGACGGGCGAACTACGCGGTCTTCAACGACTACGCACGTCGCAACCCTATAACCTGTACGCGCCTACCGCCCTACCGCTCCCAACTTCACTGTCCCTGAGCTGCCAAGTGACCTTTTTATAGACGATCGGAGCACCAACGGTTGGTATTCGGGCGATACCGCGGGATCATTTCGAGACAGGCTGCTAATTGCAGGCGGCTTCGTCGAACGACCATACGTCTTATCGGCACCTCGCGCAACGACGGCGCGCAGAGATAAAGCCGCTTGATGGACATCCACGAAGCGGCTTCTTTTCCCTTACTATCTGATGTCAGCCGTGCGGTCGAGAGTGTCGTACAGCGGCTTGATGGGTTGCGTTTGTTCGCCGGCCGCGGCTGCGGTTATAGCGAGGATGCGAATGTGGTCGTTGGTTGGCATCGTGAGTGTCTTCACTCCTGCAGGGATATCGATGGTGTAGGCATAGAGGTAAGAGTAGTTATAGATGGCGTTGCTGCCATCGGTGGAGTGGAGGTGGGATGCGTACCAGGCCACAGGCGCCTGCTTCATGAAGCCGGGCGTCAGTCCCACAAAGCTTGGCTTCATGATGGGACCGTGCGTCTTCATGTAGGCGAGTGTGCGGCGTGCTCGTTGAGCTTCCTTGCTGTTGTCGCCGGCTGCAGGCGTGGCAGGCGGTGGGACGGGGATTGTCTTCCACTGGCGGTTGTCCCACTGGCCTATGTATCCAGACCAGTCTTGGATGGTGAGTGGAACCGGCGTGCTCCCCATTTGGAAGGTGGCCTGTTGATCCCCACCGTACGATGCGGCGAGCAGATAGAGGCGGTTGTAGCTACCTTCGGGCAGGTTGATGGTCTGCCCGCCGGCGGTGAGTGCATTTGGTTTGCCTTCGGTTGCGGGTGCGAGGTGGAACGCAATGCCGTCGTAGGCGACTTCAGAGGGCAGCATTTCGCCGGGTAACGACTTCCCTTCCGGATCGAAGCCGCCGGTGGACGGCCTGTGATCGACAGTGGCGACCGATGCGTCGTAAGTCAGCTGGACTGGCTGCGATTGCGAAGGTGTCACCTTTGCGGTCGCATCAGAGAGCTTGATGGCGAAGGTGCGTGGCTGGTAGCCGGTGAAGTCAGTGACCAGTTCGCCCTTGGTTACGGTCGCGGCGCCCATTTCCTCTTCCGCTCCGTTGATTTCGCGTGCGCTTGCGATGGCCACGGGGAAAGTGACTCGAACCGCTGTCTGCGGCTTGCCCGTCTCCTCAACCATGCGGACGACGATTTCGTCGCTCTGCTCGTCTCGCTTCACCGCCATGACCCGGACCTGCGGGTTGTTCACACGGAGCAGTGAGAAGCTTTTGCCGAGTGCGCCATCGTGTTTCTGGCTTTCGAAGGCGATGAGGGGTTGATTGAGACGAATTCCCTGCCAGTTGGTGTTCTCCTTACGCCAATCGCCGGCGTGACCAGCGATGCCGTAGTTGAACTCGTGATGACCCCAGTCCTGCGTAGCCTGATCGCTGTAGGAGACGCCCGCGGGACTGATGCCAGGAGTGCGCAGCAGCGTGAGACGAAGGGTGCTGTCGTCAGGCTTGTCGGAGCCATGCTTGTAATCGGATAGCACGGTGACACCGAAAGCTCCACTCTTGTCAGTCAGGTCAAACCATTGGTGGGAAGCGACTTCAAACTTGCGCTCATCATTATTGCCGCGTTCGATCTTGCCGATGTCCCAGTTATAGGTTGCTTGCGGATTGGAGGCGGTGAGCGGGAAGATCGCTTTCAGATTCGATTCTGAAATTTTCCAGTCGACCACGTTGGCGAATTCGACGCGATTGCCGGCATCGCCCGCGGACAAGCGGATCACCTGGACGAACTTCGATCCTTCCGTTTCGCGGGTGACTTCGAGTGCGACGCGGGCTGGGCCGTTTTCGAGAATTTTGATTTTCGCAGGGCCGGAGATGAAGGCACGCGGCGGCTTCTGCTGGTCGGCCCAATCCATATTCCATGCCGGCCACTGCTCCGGCTTGTCGGTCTTGAGGGCGAGGCGCGCGGGAGCGGAGAGCAACTCGCGCTGGATCGATTTGTCGTAGATGCTGGAGACGTCGCCGTTCTCGTCAACCTTGACGCGGTAGCGGGCATTCTCTAGCGAAGACTCGGTCACCTTCAGCGGGCTCGCGGCAGAAGCGGCCGTAGTTGGCTGGACGTCGTAGACCGCGAAACCGACCGACGGCACCTTCGCAAGGAAGACAATCCTGGCTGCATTGGTGGTGGAGGACGAGATTTGCGCCGGCACATCTTTGCCGTCGGGGCCAACGACGCGCACTGCCTTCGGCGCTCCGTTGGGGAAAGTGACGTTTCCTTCAACTATGTCTTCGCGGGCAATGGAAAGCTGGTTGTACACGATGACAGGTGTGCCAACGGTCTTGGTATTGAGAGCGGAGCTGACAACATCGGCGGCACTCTGCAGTACTCCGCCAAACTGGTTCATGGCAACGGACTGGTCGTTCCATGCATATTCGTAGGCTTTGGGCGTGGCCGTGCCGGGAATGAGATCGTGGAATTGGCCGCCCATCACCAGCGTCCAGGCATTCGTCAGCCGATCTTTTGGATAGGGGCGACCGCCCAGCCAGGCAGCAGCGACGGAGGCGCGCTCGGCGGCATCAGCGAGGGTTTCATTCTCGCGATTCCAGCGCTTCATGTAGGCTTCGGAGGTCAGAGAGCCTGCAGAGTGCTCGGTGAGCTCGAGGTCGCCGGTGTAATGCGGCATGTGAACGACGTCTTCCGGCTTGATGTCTAGGAACATCTGTTCGGAATTTGTCTGGACCACATGAAGAGGCCCATCTCCGACTTTGACGGGCTCGCTCTTCGCCGTGGCGTTGCGCTCGGAGGGCAGAGTGGTGGTTCCCTGGGTCACGATCGCTTCCATCAACTTGATGGAGTTCTCGCGAGGTGCGCCGCCGATGTCGCCGGTTCCGTAATAGCGGTAGTCGACATAGAGTCCGCTGGATTTGCCGTTGTTCTCGGCACGACGAACCCATACATCGCTCTTGGTGAGATCCTCGGTCACATTGCCGCTATAGTCGGTCGCATTGAGGGCGGCGATGATGCTCTTGCCATCGGGCCCCTGCCACGCGCCGACGTTGAACGGTATGCCCTTGGGGGTGTCCTGCGGAGAGCCTGGCCCGCCCGCGGTGGTGGCGGAATGCCAGGTGAGCTTCTGTGTGGAAAATCCCTTGATGCCCATGTGCGAGAGGATGGTGGGCAGCGATGCGGGAAATCCGAAGCAATCGGGAAGCATGTATTCGGCGCTGGTGCGTCCGAAATCGTTACGGAAATACTCCTTGCCGTAGAGGATCTGACGAATGATCGACTCTGAGGACGGGTTGTTGACATCGCCTTCTTCCATGGACGAGCCGGCGACGAACCAGCGGCCAGCCGCGACGTATTTCTTTAGGGTTTCGTAGTCAGCGGGGTAGTACTCCTTCATCAATCGGTAGCGATTTGCGCCACTGAAGTTGAAGACGTAGTGCGGATATTTTTCGAAGAGAGCGAAGTTGTCGCGCATGGTGCGGGGAAGATATTCGCCGATGGTGTTGGGGTACTCCCACCGCCACTCGGTATCGAGGTGGGCGTAAGGCACAACGTACAGAGTGGCGTTCTTGCCGGGATCGAGCGTGGCAGGAGACTGAGCGGGCTTGGCCGCGGCATCGGCCGGCGGCGGAGGCGGAGGTGCCAGTTTTTCCTCGGGATCGCCGGGATGGTGTAGTTTGGCGGTGAAGTCACCCTGCATTTCAAAGGGATCGACGAAGATCTGGCCTTTCATTTCGGAAGCAGAGCTGACGGTTCCCTGGAAGGAAATAATCAGCATGGTGCCACCGTCGTCGAGGCCGGACTGCCACATGGCCTGATCGCCGTTCACCGTTCCGGCAACATCGACCAGCTGATTGTCGTCTAGCTTGCAGGAACCGGTAACCACATCAGCTTCCTGCTTCAGGTTGCAGATCGCGGAGATGGGATTTCCGCCAACCGTGCCATGGACTAGCCAAACTCCGCTGATATCCGATGCCATCGCAGGAATTGCCGCGACAAATAAAACCAGAGCTAGTAATTTCATTTTTCTTCTTCGTCATTCGAGTGCTTCGTTCTGGCCTACGCGTTGGTTGTCGCCGTTGTCAAAAGACAAAGACGAGGAAAATCGTCGGACGATTTGGCTGTGCCCTTTGCCGTTGATGATGATACGGCACAAATGGGGGTGACATCGCCGTCCGGACGGATCGGCGTATAACGTCGCTTGCGTTCGCCGGTGCCATTCTGCAAAATATGCATCCAGTGCGCGACGCGCTCAATCGCCTCCGCGCGCAGCCGGTTTCGGAAAGCAGAGGCGATGCCCGGCCTGGACGATCGGGGCGTGATGGGCTCTACCGCCAACGTTTCGTTCCGCCGATTCGCACCTAGAGAGGCTATACGATGCCCCTAAGCCGTCGCAGTCTGCGCTGCATTGCACAAGCGCTCGCATGCCTGCCTCTGTTAAGCATTGCCAAGGCGCAGGACGACCCCCACGCAAGCTGGCGGGCCTACGGCGGCACGGAGGATGGAGCGCAGTACTCCTCACTAAAACAGGTGAACCGCGGCAATGTGATGCAGTTGAAGCCTATGTGGACCGTCTCCACCGGGGACGATGCTGCCTACGCCTTCAATCCGCTCGTCATCGGCGACACCCTGTACGCTTTGGCGGAGAAGGATCACATCCTCGCGCTGGACGCGGCTACGGGCAAGCAGAAGTGGTCGCACATCATCCACGCAAAGACGCCCCTACTGACCAATCGCGGCCTCACCTACTGGCAGAACAAGGACGGCACCGATGCTCGCCTCATCTTCGCTGCCGATAACGCAATACAGGAGATCGACGCGCGAACCGGCAAGAGTATTGATGCCTTTGGCAAGGAGGGCCGTATCGATCTACGCGCAGGCCTTGGTCGATATCCAGAGTCGCTAACGGTGGTGCAGAGCTACAACCCCGGCCGCATCTTTGAGAACCTGGTCATCTTCGGCTCGGCGACCAATGAGGAATACCACTCCGGGCCGGGCGATATCCGCGCCTTCGATGTGGTCACTGGACATCTCGTTTGGACCTTCCATACCGTGCCGCATCCCGGCGAGGTTGGCTACGAAACCTGGCCCAAAGATGCGTGGAAGACCGTGGGCGGCGCCAACGCCTGGAGCAGCATGGCGCTCGACAGCAAGCGCGGCATCCTCTACGTTCCGACGGCCAGCCCTAAATACAACTTCTATGGCGCCAATCGCACCGGCAAGAACCTGTTCGGTGACTCACTGCTCGCTTTGGACGTTCGCACGGGCAAGCTGCGCTGGTACTACCAGATGGTGCACCATGACATCTGGGATTACGACAATGCCAGCACGCCCATGCTGATGACTGTGCGGCACAACAACAAGCTGGTAGATATTGTTGCGGAGGCCTCCAAGACAGGCTTCCTTTGGGTCTTTGATCGCGTCACGGGGGAGCCCCTCTGGCCCGTGGAAGAGCGCCACGTGCCGAAGTCGCCCATGCCGGGAGAAGAGACCTGGCCGACGCAACCGTTTCCGTCAAAGCCCGCAGTCTTCGCGCGCCAGGAGTTCACATCGAAGGACCTCAGCCCCTATTTGACTCCCGAGGAGCACAACCGGCTCAAGCAGCAGCTTGATGCAGCCAGGAATGACGGCCTCTTCACGCCGCCATCGACCCAGGACACTGTCGAAATGCCCGGCAACAACGGCGGCGCCAACTTCGGCGGCGTCGCAAGCGATCCAATCCACGGCTGGATCTACATCGTCAGCAAAGATCTGCCCTCCATGCTGAAGCTCACGTTGCCTGCGACCGCGGCTGCCAGCAACACGGAAGAGTCCCACACCTCGAAGACGGATGGAATCGTGCAGCCCGCAAGCGACCCCCGCACATTGCAATACAAGAGCGGCTTCGGCTTCATGTTCGATAAGGATGGCCTGCCGGTGATCGACCCACCATGGACATCGTTGACCGCCTACGATCTGAACACCGGCGACATCCAGTGGAGTGTGCCAATGGGTGACGTGCCGGAGCTTGCCAAGAAAGGCATCACCGGCACCGGTTCCCATTTTCCCAAGGTGAACCCAGTTGTCACCGCCGGCGGCCTCATCTTTACCGGCTCAAACGATCGAAAGATTCGCGCGCTTGATAGCTCTACAGGTAAGACGCTCTGGGAATACGAGGCTCCTGCCGGGATCGAAGGCATGCCTGCCGTATACGAGAGCAACGGTCGCGAGTACATCGTTTTCTGCGCTGCCGGCCGTGACGCGACGCGCACACACAGCATGCCGGGACAGCAAGCTCCGCAGGCGTCCATTCACGGCAGCTACATCTCCTTCGCGCTCCCGCACTAAGCCTTAGCTCCAAAGCGCCGGAAATCTCACACCAAAGTTGCGAGGTTGGCGAGTTATTTATCCCCATCGCCACCGGAGCGGTACACCGGCTCAGGTCTTCCATGGATCACGATCACCCCAGACGTGAGCTTGTCTTCAGGAAGCTCCATGGGCCCGCAAGCATCTGAATCGTCGTGCGCCTCAGCGTCGCATGAGATACATTGGTCGCCAGAGGTATTGCTGCCTGCATGAATACCTTCTTGAAAGACCTGCGTCACACGTCTCGCGTCCTGATCGCCGCGCCCGCCTTCACGATTGCGGCGCTCCTCTCTCTGGCCATCGGGATCGGCGCGAATACCGCGATATTCAGCATCGTAGACGGCCTTTTGCTTCATCCACTTCCATACGCCGATGCGGAGCGGCTGGTAATTCTCTGGAATCGCTCTCCCGGCCTCAACATTGCCGAAGACTGGTTCTCCACCGCGCAATACTTCGATATCAAGAACGGTCATCACGGCTTCGAGCAGATTGCGATCGCCATCGGTGACAATTACAACCTTACCGGCTCAGGCGAACCTGAGCGCGTTGGAACCATCCGAATTTCGTCCAGTCTGCTGTACCTGCTGGGACAGCGCGCAGCTCTCGGGCGAACCTTTCTAACGGATGAGGACAGGCCTGGCCGTAATGCGACCGCCATCCTCAGCTACGGAATTTGGGCGCGACGCTTCGGTTCCGATCCACGAGTCCTCGGCAGAAAGATCATTCTCAACGGCCTGCCGTATGAAGTCGTCGGTATTATGCCGCGGTCATTTTCCCTGCCTCGCGAGGTTATGCCCACGCTCGACGGCGCCGAGCAGGCCGAGATCCTGCTGCCGCTTCCGATGCCCGCCGACGCGCCGCAGAATCGCGACCATGAAGACTACAACATCGTTGGCAAGCTAAAACCTGGTGTTTCCGTACAGCAAGCTCAGGCCGAGATGGATACCATCACCGCGCGCTTGCGGCATGAACACCCGGAAGTCTATCCGCCCAACGGCGGCCTTACGTTCAGCATCGTGCCACTCCTCGAGCAAGTCGTCGGCAACGTCCGACACACCCTCTATCTCCTGCTCGGGGCCGTTGGCTTTGTCCTTCTCATCGCATGTACCAACCTGGCCAACCTACAGCTATCGCGAGGACTCGCACAACAAAAGGAAATGGCAGTGCGAAGTGCGCTTGGCGCGTCCCGGCTGCGGATCGTTCGCCAGCTCTTGACTGAAAACATGTTGCTCGCCTTCGCGGGTGGAGCACTGGGTGTCGCCTTCGCCTTTCTCGCCCTGCGTTGCGTGCGGCTGCTTGGCCCACAAAGCGTGCCAAGGCTGAATGATGTCGGAATCGGACTTAGCGCACTCGCCTTCACCTTCCTGATTTGTGTGTTATCTGCAATTCTGTTTGGACTTGCGCCCGCGCTGCGCGTTTCGCGTATCGACGTGCAGACGGTCCTCCGGGACACAAGCCGCACCTCATCCGGCGTGAGCGCCATCTGGGGACGAGGCAACAATCTTCGGCGCTCGCTCGTGATCGCTGAAATCGCCCTTTGCGTCATCCTTCTGATCGGCGCGGGCCTTCTCATTCGCAGCTTTGTTCGTGTTCGAGATGTCGATCCCGGCTTCAATCCGCATCATGTCCTCACCCTCGAGCTCACCATGACCGGCGAGCGGTACAAGGACAGGACAGCCGTTCTTGCCGCCTATCGCGAGCTGCGGATGCGTCTCGAGAGCTTGCCCGGCGTCACCTACGCGGGCGCCGTCACCTCGTTACCGCTCAGCCAGATGTTCGCCTGGGGGCCCATTACAGTGGAGGGACGCATACCTCCGCCAGGTGAGAAGTTCATCAATGCTGATGTCCGCATGACCAACGGGCACTATTTCCAGGCGATGGAAATACCGCTCCGCGAAGGCCGGCTATTTAACGACAATGACACCGCAGACAAACCCCGCGTTGCGATCATCGACGACTACATGGCGCAGCAGCTCTGGCCCAACCAAGACCCCATCGGCAAACGCCTTCATATCGGCAGCATCAACGAGACTGACTCACCATGGATCACAGTTGTCGGCGTCGTCGGCCGCATCAAACAATACACTCTCGACTCGGACTCGCGCATAGCCTATTACCTCCCTCAAACTCAGTACGTCACGCGTGCAATGAACGTGGTCATGCGAGCCGGCGGTGATCCGGTCGACCTTACCGGCGCAGTCAAGCGGCAGATTCGCGAAATCAATCCTGATCTCCCGCTCTACAACGTGAGCACCATGCAGAAGCGCTTCGACAACTCCCTCGCGCGCCGCCGTTTCACGATGCTCCTCCTCGGAACCTTTGCAGCCATCTCGCTTGGCCTCGCAATCATTGGGATCTACGGACTGATCGCATATCTGGTTGGACAAGGCAGCCGTGAAGTGGGCATCCGCCTCGCGCTCGGCGCGACGCCCGCGAACATCAAGATGCTCATCGTGCGCGGCGGTATGACCCTGGCCTTTTGGGGAGTCGGTATCGGCATCCTGAGCGCGCTCGCAGTCGGCCGCCTGATGCGTTCGCTACTGTTTGGTGTCGGAGCCAACGACCTCTTGACCTTTATAGCTGTTCCATCGCTTCTGGCCTCGATCGCTTTTGTCGCCAGTTATATCCCGGCACGCCGCGCTTCTCGTATTGATCCGAGCATCTCTTTGCGTTGCGATTAACCAATGGGCGCTCTGGTTAACGACCAAACTACTGAGAGCGCCGGTCCCATTCGACAGTGATCAGCAATGCAGATAATGAGACCTTACCGGTCGGGTGAGTGAGATCTATTCCGATCTTTTTTCTACTAACCCGATGCACCCGGAAACGCAGTTCGCGTGCAAACGGACTGGCCGTCGAACGAGTCGGGCCGCCGCGGGTCCATCGCGGCAGCCCGAAGTGATGTGAGAAAGAACGTCAACCCTGATCGGGATGAAGGACACGATAGCTCTCTCCACCCTTCGACCAGACGAGCAGAAGTACATCCTGTCCGCTTGGAATCGAGTGGACACTTGCCACCGCCTGACTCGCGGAATCGACGTCGTGCCGGTTTACCTGCACGATAACGTCACCGGGTTGGAGGCCCGCGTCTTCGGCTGGGCTGCCTGGCCGCACGCTCTGGATCGCCGCACCCTTCACGTTCTCCGGCAGATTGAGTTGCTGGCGCACATCTGGCGTGAGGTCAGACATGGCGAGACCAAGCTTCCCTCCGTGATTGGCTGTGCCGTTCGCGTCATCATTGTCGGCCACTTGGCTACTGCCGCGATACTCACCAACTGTCAGATCGACAGTCTGCGAATGGCCGTTACGAAGAATGCCGAGCTGCACCTTTGTTCCGGGCGGCACATCCGCGATCGCCATCTGGAGAGCGCTTCCGTTGGACACCTTCTGTCCATTGAGCTGGTCGATCACGTCGCCATTTTTCAGCCCCGCCCGACTCGCCGGCGAATCCGGTGTAACCTGCGCGACGATCGCTCCCGATGCCTCATTCAGGTTGAAGAAGTGTGCATTTGCAGGCGTGACATCGTTCATGCTGATGCCCAGGTAGCCATGGTGAACGCTTCCGGTCTTGATGATCTGGTCTGCGGTCGCTTTGGCGATCTGTTCCGGGATGGCGAATCCTGCGCCGGCAAACGAGCCGCTGTTCGAGATGATGAATGTATTGATGCCTACAAGATCGCCGTGCGCATCGACCAGCGCGCCACCGGAGTTACCAGGGTTGATTGCTGCATCTGTCTGGATGTAGCCGCCGAGCTTCCGCGGATCGTCCGAGTATGGATTCTGGCGATTCACCGCACTGACAATTCCACGCGTGACGGAGAACTGGAAGTAGCCGAAGGGATTGCCGAATGCAAGAACAGTCTGGCCAGGCTGGAGCGTTGACGAGTCGCCCCACTGGATGGTGGGGAGATCGTGCGCATCAACCTTGATGACCGCGAGATCGGTGAGCTTGTCCCTTCCGATCACTTTGGCATTGACCACGCGACGATCATGCAGAGTGACCTTGATCTGGGTCGCTCCGTCTACCACGTGATTGTTGGTCACAATGTAGCCATCCGGCGAGATGATGACTCCGCTACCAATGCCATGTTGCAATTCCGGCTGCTGCGGCATCTGCATCTGCCGGCCGCCGTTTCCAAACCCGAAGAACTGCCCCATCCCTGGGGGCAAATTCTGCGGTTCGCCCTCCTGCATATCCACGGGTTGCTCTTCCGACTTCGAGGTTACAGCGACATTGACGATCGCCGGTGTCACGCGGGCCGCAAGAGACTCCATGGCGTGGTCCAATGCAGTCAGAGCGGCGACGCTGTTATTGTCCAGCGGGGTGACGGTTTCTGCTGCGACCGGAACATTGTTCTGATGGACAAAGAGAGCTGCGCCGATGACGGCAGCAGCGGTCAGACTGGCAGGCATCGCCAGCCTGCGCAACTTAATAACTAATTCATTAGTTGATTCAGGCATAAGCCACTCTCCGAGGTACGTTAATGGTTAAAGTTGCACGATCAGCCAGCCATTCGCGAACGGGACGGCGGCATAGGATGGCGAAAACTCATCAGGCAGTACGTATACGGTGTGGACAACTCTTCCGCGCTCTGGATTCCCTGTCGTCCGTGAGGAGGTTCCTGCAGCGGTGAGTACCATGCGGGGCTGTTGCCGCAGCTTCACACCGCGTGCCTTGCGCAGCGGCTGCTGACGAAGCTTTCGCGCAGCCAATGACTCTGAACCACGGGCGGGGGGCATCACGGCTTTCAGCAATGTCGCTCGCGGTTGTGATGTCTCACGGTAAACCACGGGGACAGCAGGTTGCGAGTATGCAACTGTAGCGGATGCGCGAGGCGCGGGCATGCCAGGTGAATCGGCAAATGTCACAAAATGTGGCACGCGAGCCATCTCGGCGCTCCCACCTGCGAGCACCAGTAAGAGCAGAACAGTGGCGAATCTCGCATGGCGGGGTGACCAGGTGTTGGCCGGCTGGACAAGGCTAAGGACGCGGCGTCCTAACTCGGATTGGCGACCCCATGCCGCAAGAGACAATGCCAATTTGCGATACTGCGAGCGATGCTCCGCCAGTCTGGCGAGACAGCGCGCATATTCAAGGGGCTGCGTTGTCGATGCGACAACGCCAGCATCGCATGCGAGTTCGCGCTCAACGGCCAGCTTGCGGTCTACCCAGAGCAGTCCCGGATTCAGCGGAAACAGCACCAGGCCGACCTTCTGCATCAGGTTGAGCCAGTCATCCCTCCGGCGAAGGTGCTCCAGTTCATGAAGCACTATCTGACGCATGTCATCCAGCGTGAGCTTTGGAAGCAGCCACTCGGGAACGAGCAGACGAGGGGACCAGAAACCAATGACGCTTGGAGAATCGATATCGGCGGAGGTGCACAGCTCCACGGAGCGGCCGCTCCTCTGCAATAGCTTTTCAATGTTGGCGTCGACAGCGATCGGTGTTGCGCGTTTCCAGGTGGATCGCACCCGACTCATATGTACTGCGAGCTGCACCACCCGCCCAGTCATCAGGATGACCCACAGCATCGCGATCGCATATTCCCAGGTCGCGCTAAGCTGGATCCCCGCCATGAGCGGGCCGGATGGAGAAGAGTGTGTTTGCAGATTCAGCAGCGGCGTGGCGAGGAGCACGATGAACGTCATTGCCCAGACGGCGAACCGGAGTTGAGGGCCAACGCGCGAACAAAGGCGGAGAGCGAGAGCAACTGCCGCGATGAGGACGACGCCTTGCCAGAGTCCGGCAACGAAGACGTGAACGCCGATGCGAAAGAGCTCGTTCAATTGCGTCCCTTCCGCCTGGCACGCTGTTTCTGCGGCGCGGACTCGGCCTCTGCGATGGCAGCTTTGAGACGCTGCAATTCGTCAGGCGAAACCTCCTCGTCGCCGAGCAAGGTAAGAAGCAGACGTTCCCGCGAGTTCCCGAAGAAGCGATGCAGCATATGCCGCACCTCGGAACGGCTCGCGTCTCGCTCCGCGACACACGGGCTATAGACGAACGCGCGACCCTCCTGCCGGTGGACGACGTATCCTTTCTGCTCCAGAATGCGCACGGTTGTCAGCACGGAGGTATAGGCGAGCGGTGTGTTCTCCGGCATGGCGTCGACCAGATCGCTCACCAGCGATTCGCCGCGCTCCCACAGGATGCGCATGATCCGGAGTTCTGCTTCGGTCAACGTGTTGGAGCGCTTCGGAGGCATGTCCTTCAGTGAGACGAGCAACTAGAAGATTAGTTAGCATCCGAAGCAGCGCTGTTACGAGCAGAAACGGCATTTCATACCGCTCTGCAGAATTCCCGGGGTCAAGTGCCGCCGGCACGATCTCCGGCACTCGTTCGCCAGCCGCATGGGCGAAGGAGGCGTCGCGGAGCAGACCCTGCTCGCGCTCTGCGGATGGGTGAGCCGGAAGATGCTGGGGCGGAACTCGCACACCAGATTCGAGGTGAAGCGAATCGCGGTCGACGCCCTTGACGACTATGCCGAAGTCTGCACAACAAAGGGCACAGTGCTATAGCATGTGCCCTTCCTAAGATCGTATGTCTTTGATTTATATGGTGCGCCCAGAGAGATTCGAACTCCCGACCTATTGATTCGTAGTCAATCGCTCTATCCAGCTGAGCTATGGGCGCACAAAGGGGTGGGACTCACTGAGGATAGCAAGAGGGTTGGGTGAAATCAAATGAGCGGAGGCCCTCTAGCCGTAGCGCTCCGCTCGATGAATTGCTCTCAGTAGATGTGGAAGTTGACTTCGATGGTGATCTCGACCGGCACCGGTTTGCCCTGGTACATGGAAGGCTTGAACTTGTACTGCTTCACTGCTTCGACCGCCTTCTCATCCAAGCCCATGCCCAGCTTCCGCACCACGCGAATGCGCTGCGGCAGCCCGTGCGCGTCCACGATCAGCGACACCACCGACACGCCCTGATACTTCGCGCGCCGCGCTTCGTCGGAGAACTCCGCGTCCACGGAGTAGATCAGCACCGGCGGGGACACACCGCCACCCACGTGATACAGTCCGCCACCGTAGCCGCCACCCTCGCCCGGCCCATAACCTGCGCCCGAGCCGGATCCGATACCGCCGCCATCGCCCGATCCCAGACCCGCACCCGAGCCCGTCCCGTTCGACAACGGCCCGGTGATATTGGTCCGCGGATCGCCCAGGTTGGGCAGGTTGTTGTTCGGCAGCGCGATGTTCGGCGGCATCTTGATCGTCGGCTCCACCGCCAGCTTGGGATGCTCGTTCACCGCCAGCATGGGCGGCGTGATCGGCGTCTCAGAGAACTTGGGCAGCCGGCCCTTGGGCGCCTGCACCAGCTCATGCGCGCCGCCGCCACCGCCACCGCCCATCGCCGGCCCCTTGGGCGCGATCGGACGGAAGGGCGTGATGTCCACCGCCGCCACCTGTGGCTTGGGCGGCACCGGCTTGGCATGCATCCGCGCCTCGATGATCAGAAAAATAATCAGCGCGATGATCGCCACGTGCGCGCCCACCGACAAGGCCGACGACAGCGGACTGCGCTTCACCCGGAACGGATCCAGCACCGCCACCGGATGCGAGGTCAGCACCAACGGCGGCAGCGTCTCCCGCTGAAACATCCCACGCACTGTCGCCAGCCACGTCACGCCACACCGGCTCATCCACCACCGGATTCCACAGGTGCGGCTCAAGGGGAGCGTTGCGTGTCTCTGACTCTACGTCGGGTGGTGGGGGCAGGACCTGATTTGTCATAGGCACTTCTTGACCTTATCGAGGACGGCAGCCTGCGGCGCGCCGCCCTTGATGAGTTGATTATCTCTGAATGCGCTGTCTCGTGTCTTCGGTTTGCGATGCATCTCCTACACCAAAATGGAGACCGAAAGGTGACGTGGGTCACATTCCGATCTTGCTCCTGAAGCCAATACAGAGTGAGACGAGCATCGAACCGCATTGGTCACATGCAAGATACGCAAAATGAGCGACTCTGGCGTTCTACAATAGAGCATTCCAGATCATGACCTTGCGTGACCCCAAGCCAGACCCCAAGTCGTCCCACCCCGAGGGCGGCCGGCCGGAGCTGAAGTCGACCCTTCTGCTGCCGCGCACCGGCTTTCCCATGAAGGCCAATCTGCCGGAAAATGAGCCAAAACGGCTCGCCATCTGGCAGGAAAAGGGCCTCTACGAGCAGATTCGGCAGGCCCGCAAGGGCGCTCCCAAGTACATCCTGCACGACGGGCCGCCCTATGCGAATGGCCCCATCCACCTGGGTCATGCCCTGAACAAGTGCCTGAAGGACTTCGTCGTGAAGTCGAAGACCATGGCCGGTTTTGACTCGCCTTATGTCCCGGGATGGGACTGCCACGGCCTGCCCATCGAGATCAAAGTAGACGAGCAGCTTGGCCGGAAGAAGCTCGAAATGGACCCCATCGCGGTCCGGTCCGCCTGCCGCGCCTACGCCCAGAAATACATCGATCTGCAGCGCAGCCAGTTCGAGCGCATCGGCGTTCTGGGGCGGTGGCAGGATCCATACACCACGATGTCGAACCAGTACGAGGCCACCACCCTCAAGGCCTTCTACGAGCTCTTCGAGCGAGGCTTCGTCTATCGCGGGCTCAAGCCCGTCTACTGGTGCTGGCACGACCGTACTGCCCTGGCCGAGGCCGAGGTGGAGTACGAGATGCACACCAGCCCCAGCATCTACGTGCGCTACGCGCTTACCAGCCCGGCCGCGGCGCTTGATCCGGCGCTCGCCGGCAAGCCGGTCTACGCCATCATCTGGACCACCACGCCGTGGACGCTGCCTGCCTCGCTCGCCATCGCCTTCCAGCCGAAATTCGAGTACGTTGCGCTCGAAAACACCGACGGCAATGTCTACCTTGTTGCAGCCGCCTCTGGCCGACGCCGTCAAGGAGGCCTGCCATCTCGAATCTGCGAAGGAGATCGCTCGCTTTCCGGGCACGCAGCTCGAGCGCGTCACCTTCCAGCATCCCTTTCTGGATCGCTCCATCCTCGGCGTGCTGGCCGACTACGTCACCGCCGATCAGGGCACGGGCGCCGTCCATACGGCTCCTGCGCATGGCGTGGATGACTTCTACACCGGCGAACGCTACGGCCTGGACCAGACCACCAAAGTGGACGCCGCCGGCCGCATCCAGGACGGACTGCCGGAGTACAACGGCCTTCAGGTCTTCAAGGCAAATCCGGAGATCATCAAGCTGCTCGAAGCGCGCGGCGCGCTGCTCGCACGCAATGATATCTATCACTCCTACCCGCACTGCTGGCGCTGCCACAATCCCGGTGATCTACCGCGCCACGGAGCAGTGGTTCATCTCGATGGAAACGCCCATCGAGCGGCCCGACGGCGACGGAAAGACGAAAACCGTGAGCTTCCGCGAGCGGGCGCTTGAAGAGATCAAGAAAGTGAAGTGGGACCCGGCGTGGGGCGAAGAGCGCATCTCGAACATGATCGCGACCCGGCCCGACTGGTGCATCTCCCGCCAGCGCATCTGGGGCGTGCCCATCGCGCTCTTTCTCTGCAAGAAGTGCAATCAGCCGCTCAAGTCACCGGACACGTATGCGCGCGTCGTCGAGCTCTTTCACCAGCACGGTGCCGATGCGTGGTATGACGGCAAGGCCGAAGCTGTCCTGCCCACGGACGCGAAGTGCGCTGGCTGCGGCGGCACCGAGTTCCGCCGCGAGACCGACATCCTCGATGTCTGGATCGACTCCGGCACGAGCTGGGCTGCGGTGCTCGAAACGCAGCCGGAGCTGCGCTTCCCCTGCGATCTCTACACCGAGGGCGGCGACCAGCACCGTGGTTGGTTTCACTCGTCCTTACTGTTTTCGGTCGGTCTGCGCGACATCGCGCCATACAAAGTCGTCGCCACCTCCGGCTGGACGCTCGATGAGCAGGGCCGCGCCTTCTCGAAGTCGCTCGGCAACGGCGTCGATCCTGTCGATATCGCGAAGCGCCTCGGCGGCGAGATCGTGCGCCTCTGGGTTGCATCGGTGGACTTCCGCGAAGATGTTTCGGCCAGCGAGAACCTGATGCAGCGTGTCGCCGACAACTACCGCAAGTCTGCGCAACACATTCCGATTCCTGCTCGGCAACCTGTATGACTTCGATCCCGCGCAGCACGCGGTCGCATGGGAGAAGCTCGAGCCGCTGGACCAATACATGCTGGCGCGCACCCGCGAGCTGACCACGAAAGGTTCGCTGCGCTGGTACGAGGAGTTTGAGTTCCACCGCATCTATCACGCGGTCAACGAATTCGCGATCGTCGATCTCAGCGCGCTCTATGCCGACGTGCTGAAGGACCGCCTCTACACCTTCGCGCCCAACAGCCCTGCGCGCCGCGCTGCGCAGACGGTGCTGTGGAAGATCACGGAGGCGCTGGCGCGGCTGGTCGCGCCGATCCTCAGCTTCCTCGCCGATGAGGTCTGGCAGTATCTGCCTGCCGATGCGAAGCGCGACGCGAGCGTGCACACGGCGCTCTTCCCTGCTCCGGATGAGCTTGCTCCTGCTGGTCAGGAGGCGCTGCTGGCGGACTGGGCGCAGCTTCTTGCGATCCGGGAGACGGCGATGCGCTCAGCTGAAGAAGCGCGACAGCAAAAGCGGATCGGCAAGGCGCTCGAAGCCAAGCTCTGACGCTCGAGCTTCCCGCCGAAGCCACTTCAGAGATCGCGACAGCAGCTACGAGTCCAGCTTGAAGGAAGCTCTTCAACGTCTCTCCAGGTGGAGCTTCGTCGACGCATTCGCACGGACGAGCGAGATCTCGTCGCCACTCACGACGAGATCCGCCGACGGCGCCAAGTGCACCCGCTGCTGGAACTACCGCACCGATATCGGCGTCGATCCACGCTGGCCCACGGTCTGCGGCCGCTGCGCCGGTGCGCTCGACGAAATCGGCTTTCCTCCGCTGACCGAAGAGGTCCCTGTCTGATGTCTGACGCAACCACCGCCGCGGCGCGTCCAGCCGACCGCCGCGGCATCCTCTTCCTCGTCTCCGTGCTCATCGTTGTCCTCGATCGCATCACCAAGATCGCGGTCGCACGCGCCATTCCGCTGGGCGACGCGCATGTCGTCATCCCGAAGGTCTTCCGCATCACGCATGTGCTCAACACCGGCGCGGCCTTCTCGCTCTTCGGCGACTCCGGCTCGCCGGAGCGTGTTCGTTGGCTGTTGGTCGGCTTTTCGGTCGTCGCCGCGCTCATCGTCGCTGTTGTATTGCTGCGGCTCGGCCGCCGCATCACCGCGACCACGTTTGGTCTCGCGCTGATTCTTGGCGGCGCCATCGGCAACGCGTACGACCGCATCCGCACCGGCGCGGTCATCGATTTCTTTGAGGTCCACATCGTCCACTACCACTGGCCGGACTTCAACGTGGCGGATTCCGCCATCGTCTGCGGGGGCATCTTGCTGGTGCTGCACTCGCTGATGGCCGCGCGAGAGTAGATCAAGTTTCTTCAAGCCTCCGAGTACAGGCACCAGTAATAGTGGGGTGGCCTGAGGATCTCTGGATCACTTCTGCCTTCGTGCGGAATTACGGCGGCAACATCGTCCGGGCCTTTGCCGGGCGGATAGATTACGAAGTCAACGGCGTTGCCGGAGCCATAGGCTTGCCGCTCACCATCCGTGAACATGAGGGTGAAGATGCAAAACCCCATCCCCCATTCCCCTGAGTCGTAGATCTCAGATGCGAAGCGAGCAGGAAGTCGAGTCGGACTGCTTTCGATCATCTGCACGTCTTCGATGGGCAGGAACCACTTGCCTGGATCTTCCTCAGGCCAAACGCCCCAAGTCCGAATATAGGTCTGTGCCTCCTGCACGTACACGCGATCGAAAACTCGACCGTCTTTCAGTGTGACAAGGCAAGGACGATAGAGGATGTCATCTGGCCCGCTGGGCGCAACGAGGTCCAACATCCCACGCAGACTCGAAGATAGTGGCCCGTATCGTCCCATTTTTCTATTTCAGACGCTATCACCTAGGCTGCGACCAACGGGAGCGCCTTCCACAACTCGCGCCGCAGGCGCCTCCGCCCGGACGGCAAGTCCCCGATATACTGAAGAGTGCATCCTCAGCCCCTGAAGGCCACTACGGACAAGCCCCCAGTGAACGACTCCATCGTGATCCGCGGCGCGCGGACCCATAATCTGAAAGGCATCGACTGCGAGATCCCGCATGGGAAGCTCACGGTCGTCTCCGGGGTCTCCGGCTCGGGCAAGTCCTCGCTCGCCTTCGACACCATCTATGCCGAGGGCCAGCGCCGCTACGTCGAATCGCTCTCCGCCTACGCGCGGCAGTTCCTGGAGCGCATTGAGAAGCCGGACGTCGATCTGATCGACGGGCTCGCGCCGGCGATCGCGATCAAGCAGAAGAACACCACGCGGAACCCGCGTTCGACCGTCGCCACCGCCACCGAGATCTACGACTACATGCGGTTGCTCTACGCCCGCTGCGGAACGATGCATTGCATCGTCTGCAACAATCTGGTCCGCCGGGACTCGGTCGATGAGATCGCCGCCGCCATCCTTGCGCTCGGCGAAGGCACGCGCCTGCACGCGCTCTTCCCCGTCGAGCAGCATCGTCAGCCAGCCTCGGAGGATCTCGCCGTCAGCGAGCATCCCAAGGACGAGCCCGCCAAGCCGAAGCGCGCGACAAAGAAGAGCAAGGCATCCGCAAAGACTGCGCCGGAGCCAATCTCCGATGCGCTGCGCCAGCGCCTGACCGACCTGCGCGCGCGCGGCTTCAATCGGCTCTACCAGCAGAACCGCATCTTCGAGTTCTCCTCGCCCGAATCGCTGCTCGAAATCGATTTCACGCAGCCGGTCTTCGTCCTGGTGGACCGCATCGCCGTGTCGGCTGAGAGTCGTGCGCGCATCGTGGATGCTGCGGAGATCGGCTATCGCGAGTCAGGGGAGATCGTCTATGAGATCGTTCCGCGCGAAGAGGATGAGCAGCCGCGGCAGCGTCTCCGCTTCTCGCGCGAGTACGAGTGCAAGCACTGCCATCGAATCTACCGCGAGCCGGAGCCGCGCCTCTTCTCCTTCAACAATCCCTACGGGGCCTGCCCACGCTGCCAGGGCTTCGGCAACACCATCGACTTCGATATCGACCTGATCATTCCGGACAAGGGCAAGACGCTCGACGACGGCGCCATCGATCCGTGGACCCGGCCGAAATACCGGCCTTACCAGACGGAGCTGCGCCGTGCGTGCCGCGAGGAAGGCATTCCGCTGAACGTGCCGTGGTTTGACCTCACTCCAGCGCAGCAGGCCTTCGTGCTCGAAGGCAACGGCAGCTTCCTCGGCGTCTATGGCTTCTTCCAGTTGATGGAGCGCAAGAAGTACAAGCTGCACGTGCGCGTCATGCTGTCGAAGTATCGCGGCTATGCCCGCTGCCCGGAGTGCAAGGGCGAACGCCTGCGCGCCGAGGCACGCGCCGTGCTGCTCGATGGCCGCAACATCTGCCAGGCCGCTGCCCTTACCATCTCTGCGGCGCATCAGTTCTTCTCCGCCCTGCAGCTGAACCGCGAGCAGGAGGAGATCGCCGGATCCATCCTCAAAGAGGTGCAGCAGCGGTTACGTTTCCTCGATGCCGTCGGCCTCGACTACCTCACGCTCGACCGTCTCGCCTCCACGCTCTCCGGCGGCGAGGCGCAGCGCATCCAGCTCGCGACGTCGCTCGGCTCGCAGCTTGTCGGCGCGCTCTACGTCCTCGACGAGCCTTCGATCGGCCTCCACACCCGGGACACGGCAAAGCTGATCCGCATCCTCGAAAACCTGCGCGATCTCGGCAACACCATCCTGGTCGTCGAGCATGACCCGGATGTGCTGCGCTCTGCCGACTACCTGATGGACCTGGGGCCCGGCGCAGGCGAATACGGCGGCAAGCTGCTGGCCGCAGGCACCGTGGAGCAGGTCGAGCGCAATCCCGACTCGCTCACCGGCCGTTATCTCTCCGGTGCGCTCACGATTCCGGTGCCCACGCGCCGTCGCGAACCCGGCCGCGAGAAAATTGTTCTCCGCGGCGCACGCGTCCACAATCTCCGCGGTGTCGATGTCGAGATTCCACTTGGCCTGCTGGTCTGCGTCACCGGCGTCTCCGGCTCCGGCAAATCCACGCTGGTTCACCAGGTTCTGTATCGCGCCATCGCGCATGCCCTGGGCCAGACGGAGGGCGGCGACCCAACCGGTCTCTACCGGGAGCTCACCGGCGCCGAGCGGCTGAACGATATCGTTCTCGTCGACCAGAATCCTATCGGTCGCACGCCTCGCTCGAATCCGGTTACCTACATCAAGGCCTTCGATGCGATTCGCGAGCTCTTTGCTTCGCAGCCGGAAGCGGAGCGCCGCGGCTACGGCGCCGGGCACTTCTCCTTCAACGTCCCGGGCGGGCGCTGCGATGTCTGCGAGGGCGATGGCACGGTCACGGTCGAGATGCAGTTCCTGGCCGACGTCGAGCTTCCCTGCGAGGAATGTAGCGGCCATCGTTACAAATCATCCACGCTCGAAGTCCGCTACAAGGGCAAGAACATCTCCGAGGTACTGCAGCTCTCGGTCAAGGAAGCGCTGCGCTTCTTCGCCGGTCATCCACGCATTCTCGACAAGCTGGCCGTGCTCGATGAAGTCGGCCTCGGCTACGTCCGGCTAGGCCAGTCTGCCACCACGCTCTCCGGTGGCGAAGCACAACGCGTGAAGCTGGCCAGCCACCTCGCCAGCGTTCGCACAACCAATGGCAAGACGGGGCGGTCGCGCACACTTTATATCCTGGACGAGCCCACCACCGGCCTCCATTTCGACGACGTCGGCAAGCTACTCCACGCCTTCCGCAAGCTCATTGATGGGGGCGGCTCACTGCTGGTCATTGAGCACAATCTTGATGTCATCAAATCTGCCGACTGGGTCATCGACATGGGTCCGGAAGGCGGCAACGGCGGAGGCGAGATCGTAGCCACCGGCACTCCGGAGGAGATCGCGGTCGCGGAGGGCTCACACACCGGCTACTGGCTGCGACGCGTGCTGAAGGGCGCTCCGGAAGACGCTCGAGTTGCAGTTTAAGGAATAGCGATGAAGTTGCTGTATTTAGCTGTCTTGCTCTTATCCGTGAATGCCGTGGCACAACAGGGTCCGCTCCCCGCTGGAAGTCACGACCCGGACGAGGCCAGCGCAACATCCTTGGCGCCTGTTTCCGGAAAACCGGCAGGCATCGCGCCCGCCCTCGCCGCGGCGGAGGACAAGATCGAAGCGCACGACTTCGATGCCGCCAGGCCGTCGCTCGTCGGCTACCTCCAGCAACATCCGACGGATGCTCGCGCCCTTTTTGATCTGGGATTTGTCGAGGACTCTACCGGTGAACAAGATGCGGCCGAGCGCGACTACGGCAAGGCCATCGCCGCCGATCCGAAGCAGTTCGAATCGCACGCAGCGCTCGGTTTGCTCTACGCGCAAACTAGCCGCCCTGCGAAGGCGCTTCCGGAGCTTCAGGCCGCCAGCCAGCTTGAACCGGCCAGTCACGACCCAGCGGCCAAGGCACAGGTGTGGCGCAGTCTGGCCCAGCTTCAGCTTTCCAGCGATCCCGCCGCCGCGAAGCAATCCCTGCTGAAGGCGCTCGAGATTGCTCCCGGCAGCGAAAGGCCGGCGGATCTGGTGCTGACCGGGCAGATTGCCGAGGCCAACGACGATCCCGAGGATGCCGAGGTCGCTTACCGGCGCGCCTTGTCTGCGGATCCAGCCTCTGCGGGCGCCACCTCCGGACTCGCCCATCTCCTGCTCAAGCAGAACAAGCCGCAGGAAGCGGAACCCCTGCTGCGTGCAGCACTTGCCAAGCATCCGGAGGATGCCGGGCTGACCGCTCAACTCGCCACTGCGCTCTCTGCGGAGGGCAATCATGCAGAGGCTACGGCCGCGCTTGAAAAACTGCACCAACTGCAGCCGGCGAACGCCGAGGTGACAGGCATGCTGGCAGACGACTATCTGCGCAATGGCGCGCCGGAAAAGGCGGCACCCCTGCTGGCGGAGGCCGTGCAGGCATCGCCGAACGACCCCCGTTTGCTCACGGACTACGGGCAGAGTCTGATCTATACCAAGCAATTCACCAGCGCTATTCCCGTTTTGGAACGGGCCGCCGCTGCCGACCCGCACAACGAAGACGCTTGGGGCGGCCTTGCCTTCGCTCATTCCCAGCTTCATCAGGACGCCGAGGTGCTCAAGGATCTTTCGTCCCGACAAAAATTCGCGGCCGATACACCAGAAACATTGTTTCTGTGGGCAACTTCGTACGATAATCTGCACCAGATGAAGCAGGCGGCCGAGTATTATGAAAGGTTCCTCGCGACCGCCCAGGGAAGATACCCAAACGAGGAATGGCAGGCGAAACACCGGCTGGTGGCCCTAGGACACGGTCACTGACCATGCACGGAAAGTCCGAGGTGCGCTATGCGTCCAATCGGTCTGCTCCTGTTTGTCGCGCTTCTCTCCCCTCAGCTCGGCCACGCCTTTAGTTCGGACAAGCCACTCGATCCTGTTGCCCTCTCCGCACTTGCCACGAAGGCGAGTCTCGCCTCGCCAAAAGAGCAGTGCTTCCTGTATGCGGAACTTGTGCATCAGATGACCGAACTCGCCGGCCGTCAGCTCAGCCAGGGTGAGGACGCATCGGGCACGCTGCGTGCAGTGCGAGACTATACCCAGAAGATCCATTTGAACGAGGCGAAGGACAACAAGCGGCTTAAGAATGCGCAGATTCTGATGGAGCACACCGCATTCCGCTTGAACGAGTATCTGCACTCTGCGGCTCTGGACGACCGTCCGGTTCTCGAGTCGACTTTGAAGAACCTCAACGAGGTTCAAAATGAGCTCATGATGCAGGTGTTCCGCCACTGAATCATTTGCGGGTCTCTCTCTCAACACGCCGCTCCGTGAACGCCGCCGGGGAAATGTTTCGTCTCGCCATTCTCTGTGTGGCCGTGTCCCTCTCTGTCATCCACAGCGCGCACGCACAACGCTCCAAGGATCCGCTCACGCCGGACCAGGAGGAGCAGGTCCGCGCCGTTGCCGATCAGCCAGACGAGCGCGTGAAGCTATACATCAAGTTCATCGAAGAGCGAACCGAGGCGATCCATCATGCAGTAGTACGTCCGGCAACGCAGCATCCCGGCGTTGTGATCCACGACCGTCTGGAGGAGTTCACACGCCTGGTGGACGAGTTGCAGGACAACCTGGATGCTTACGACGAATCGCACAGCGATGTCCGGAAGTCGCTCAAGCTCCTGCTCGATCACACGGCAAAGTGGACCGCGGTCCTCGAAGAGCCACCCGGATCTCCGGAATACGACTTTGCTCGAAAGTCCGCGACAGATGCGGTTGCCAGCACGAATGAGGCGGCGACTGCGCTCCTGAAGTCACAGGTGGAGTACTTCAGCAAGCACAAAGCCGAGAAAGACGCTAAAAAGAAGTCGGACGATTAGCTCAGCCCTGAGCCTTTCCCGGCGTCCCATGCATCTGTTTATTGACAGGCGGTGGTATGGAAAGCGCACTCCCCATTCTTCAACGACTGGTGCTCATCATCGTCGCGATATTCGCGCTATACCAATGCTTCCAGATCAAAGACGCCGGTCGACTGGCACGGCCCGCAGCCGGCTGGACTGTACGCGCTTGTCTGATCGCCTTGGCGGCGGTTTGCCTATTCGTAATAGCGCGTACGGCCGGCATGGGCTGAGCTGCGCGGCTCAGCTTTTCTTAACGGAAATGCTGGTCCGATATCTCTCCTAAACAAACACCCCCGTTTTCTGAAAACGGTCAAAGCGCAGTGATTGTGCTCAGTTTTGGATACAGGGCGCGGAGTATGCCGGCAGTCCTCTACCGGCGACGCTCCGCGCGGAGCGCTCGAGGGTGCTACGCTAGCGTTGTCGTGAGTCCCGAGCTGCAACAGATCTTTCAGGATGAATATCGCGTGGTCCGGCCGCGCGCGCCTATCCCGCCTCTCCATGTGCGCTTTCGCCGCTTCACCACCCTCAACACCACGATCCGGCTGCGCGAGGGCAAGCTGCACGTCTCGCTCTCCGATGTGCTGGAAGGCGCGCCCGAACCCGTTCTGCGGGCCATTGCACACATACTGATCGCGAAGCTCTATCGCAAACCGCTCGATGCGCGGCACACGCGGCGCTACCGTCATTTCTCTTCGAGCGAGTCGGTGATGCGGCAGACCGAGCTTATCCGGCAGATGCGCGGCCGCAAGACGATCCTTGGCGCCAAGGGACAGTACTACGACCTGGATGAGATCTTCGAAAGCCTGAACCAGCGCTTTTTCTATGGGCTGATGGGACGCCCCGTGCTGACCTGGAGCAGCCACATGGCTCGCCGCAGCCTTGGCCACTACGATGCCGCGCACAATACCATCGTCGTCAGCCGCGTCTTCGATCGCCGCAATACGCCACGCTGTGCCGTGGAATACCTGGTCTACCACGAGATGCTGCACCTGAAGCACCCGGTTACCGTGCGCTCCGGACGGCGCTGCGTTCATTCGCGCGCCTTTCAGGAAGACGAGCGGCGCTTCCCGGAGCTTGCGGGCGCGAAGCTCTACCTGAAGCAGCTTTGAAAATGAAACTTTAGGTAGCCGCGGCAGCACGCGCGGTGCGCGTTGCGGCGTGACGACGCGCCCACACAATGACCGCAACGCCGATAATCATGGAGCCGATGCTCGCCACCTGCGCGTTGCTCATGCCGAAGTAGATGCGCGGATTGATGCGGATGAACTCCACCAGAAAGCGGGCGATGCCGGAGAGCACCAGGTATTCCCCCGTGATCTCCCCGGGGCTGCGGCGGCCTCGCTTCCACAGGATGGCTGCGATGATGAGCGCACCGATGAGCTCGTAGATGGGCGTGGGATGGACACGCTGTAGCGTCGGCACCAAGCCATGCGGAAAGCTCACACCCCACGGCAGTGTCGTTGGGATGCCGTAGTCGCCGTCGCCCGAAGTAAAACAGCCGATGCGACCGACCCCATAGCCCACAGCCGCGGCGGGAGCAGCCAGGTCCAGCATGCCAAGCGCGCCAACCTTTGCGGCGCGGCCCTGCCACATCAGCGTCAGGATGCCGGCGATCAGGCCGCCATACCAGGCAAAGCCGGCGCGATCGAAGAGCGTTGCCGCCGGGTAATGCATCAGCGTGGCCGGATCTTCCAGGACATGCCACAGCTTGGCTCCGACCACACCGAGAACAGTGACGAAGGCCACGACGCTGATAGCGTCCGCCTGGACATGAAAGCGCCGAAAGTTCAGGTGGAGCACGTAGCCGGCGCAGACTGCGGCCAGCCAGAGCATGAGACCGAAGGTGCCGATGGTGAGCGGGCCTAGATGAATATATGGATACATGCGTGATGGTTCATTAATGAGTATAGCGAGCGGGACTATCTTTGGAGGAAGACGGATGTTGGGAGAAGATAGATCATGGCGACGCCGATTCGACATTCATACCTGCCCGCCCATCCGCCCGTTCTGATCAGCCGCGATGCCATCGCCACCCGGGTCGTCGAGATCGGCGCGCAAATCGACCGCGATTTTGCTGGCGAATCGGTCCTGCTGGTTGGCGTGCTCAAAGGCGCGGCTATTTTTCTCTCCGATCTCGCCCGCGCCATCAGCATTCAATGCACCTTCGACTTCGTCGCCGTCTCCAGCTACGGCAAGGGCACGCGTTCCAGCGGAGCGGTCAAGCTCATCAAGGACCTCGACCATTCGATCGAGGGACGCAACATCGTTCTGGTCGAGGACATCCTCGACACCGGCCTCACCTTGTCTTTCCTCAAGCGCATGCTCACGCAGCACCGGCCACGCTCGCTGCGGGTGGCGACGCTTCTGGATAAGCCCGATCGCCGTCTCGAACCGATCCAGGCCGAGTACGTCGGATTCACCATCCCGAACCACTTCGTTATCGGCTATGGCATGGACTACGCAGAGCGCTTCCGGAATCTCCCGGATATATGTATATTTCCGCCCGACGCTGCTGACTGACGTTCTCCACAGCCCACGTGGCAAACTCTCGTCCGCCCGCTGCGTCCATCAGGAGGGTGGCATCCATATGCTCACCCAGGGAGTGAAGTGCGAAAATGAGAGTGATGGAGCCGAACATCTCTGACGAGATCGTCGTATCGACGCGTGGCACCTTTGACGCTGCCGGTTTTGCAAGCAATGCCTTGGCAACAGCAGCCAGCCTAGCTGCCGTGCTGGACCACACACTGCTCAAGCCGGAGGCGACACGCGATCAGGTGCTTGCCCTATGCCATGAGGCAGCGGAACATCGCTTCGCCTGCGCGATGGTGAATCCCACATGGGTGCCGCTCGCGACTTCTGTGCTGGCCGGCACCGGCATACCCGTCGGCGTGGTGATCGGGTTCCCGCTGGGCGCCAGCCTTTCCACCACCAAGCGCGATGAGGCACGCGAGATGGTCAAGATGGGCGCGCGCGAACTCGATATGGTACTCAACATCGGCATGTTGAAGAGCGGACTGTACGATCAGGCCGAGGCGGATATTCGCTCCGTCACGGAGGTCGGTCGCGCGGCGGGGGCTGTGGTGAAAGTGATCCTCGAGACGTGCCTGCTCTCCATGCCCGAGAAGCTGCGCGCAGCCGAGATCGTCATCCATGCCGGCGCGGATTACCTGAAAACAAGTACCGGCTTTTCCACCGGAGGCGCCACTGCCGCCGATGTCGCGCTGCTCCGCGGCATTGCGGGGGACAGTTGCGGCGTCAAGGCATCCGGAGGCATCCGCACCCTCAGCGACGCTCGGACCATGCTTGAGGCTGGTGCAAGCCGCATTGGCGCGAGCGCCAGCGTCCGCATCGTCGAAGAGCTGAACTCGGCGCTCGCTGCCACAGCCACAACCTGACCCATCCCATCGATTCGTACGATTTCTGCGGCCATAATGCCGCCCCCTCGCTGCGCTATGATGACTCGATTGCCTGCCCCGTCCCGGGTGCAGGCAGTGGAGCAGACTTGTGAAGGATGACGGCAAGCCGGATCAGCCCCAAGACCGGTCTCCGGAGAGCTTCGAAGGCGATTATCGGCCCGCTAGCGAAAGCGCAGCGGCGCGCGTACTGGTGCGCGCGGAGCCCATCCAGCTCGCATTCCTCATGCGGCTGGCAAGTGCGCTCAATGCCACGCTCGACCTCCAGACCATCATGCAACAGACCGCGGAGCTGGTCCGGGCGGTCATCGATTTCCGCATCTTCGCCATCCTTCTGCTGAACGACCGCACCAACGATCTCCGTATGCGCTACCAGGTTGGCCACACGCCGGAGACCGAGCGCCGCCGCTTCCGCATCGGCGAAGGCATCATCGGCGAAGCTGCTTCGCGCAAGGAACCGGTGCTGATCAACGATGTGCGCACGTCGAAGAATTACGTCTCGGCGAACGAGGCCGTGCGCTCGGAGCTGGCCGTGCCGCTCATCGTCAAGGGACGGGTCATCGGCGTCATCGACATCGAAAGCGAGGAGGTCGGCTATTTCCAGGAGGAACAGCTCCGCCTGCTGGAATTGACGGCGTCGCGCGTCGCGGTGGCGATCGAGAACGCGCGGTTGTACACCCGCGTCTCGCGGCAGGCACAAACGCTCGCGGTGCTTACCGAGATCTCACGCGACCTCAGCTCGATCCTCGATCTGGATGAGTTGCTGGAGCGCATCGGCCATCTGCTGCGCCGTCTCATCGACTACCAGATGTTCTCCATCCTGCTGCTCAACGAGCGCGATCAGGTGCTGGAGACGCAATTCGCTGTTCGTTTCGGTGAGCGCTACGTTCCCATCGAACGAGTTCCGCTCGGCCGCGGCCTTGTCGGTGTCGCGGTGCAGACGCAGGCGCCGGTCTACGCTCCGGACGTTCGCCGCGACTCTCGCTACCACATGGTCAATCCGCTCACGCGCTCGGAACTGGCAGTCCCGCTGGTTTACAAGAAGAAGGTGATCGGCGTGCTGGACATGGAGCACACGCGCGCCAACTACTTCAACGAAGATCACCAGCGCACCATCGTCACGCTGGCGGCGCAGATCGCCATCGCGATCGAAAACGCTCGCCTCTACCAGCGCGTGGCCCAACAGGAGCAGCGGCTGGAGCACGACCTCGAAATGGCGCGCGAGGTACAGCTTCGCCTGCTGCCACAGTCGCTTCCGAAGCATCAGACCACTGAGTTCGCAACCCGTTTCCTGCCGGCGCGCACCATCGGCGGGGACATGTACGACTTCCTCCATTACGACAGCCACCGCACCGGCATCGCGCTGGGAGACGCCAGCGGCAAGGCCGCGCCGGCGGCGCTCTACGCCGCGCTGGTCAGCGGTATCATGCGCGCAGCCGCTCCCCGGGCGCTGCATCCGGAAGAGATGCTGCGGCTGCTCAATGATTCGCTGCAGGAGCGGCGCGTCGACGCGCAATACGTCACCATGATCTACGCGGTATGGAATGACGAAGACCAGACCCTGGAGATTTCGAACGCCGGCGCGGTGCAGCCGCTCATCAGCCGCAATGGTGAAGTGGAGACCATCCACGCCGAGGGCTTTCCGCTCGGCCTCTTCCCCAATGTTTCTTACGAGCAGTTCACGCTCTCGCTGCGTCCGGGCGATTCCGTCGTATTTTTCAGCGACGGCCTCGCCGACGCTCAGAATCCCGAAGGCGAGATGTTTGGGACCGAGCAGCTTTGCGAGATCGTTCAGCAGAACGCATTCCTGGGCGCGAATGACCTCGCCGACCTGGTGATGGACAGGATCAGCAAGTTCCAGGCCGGCGCCGAACACTTCGATGACGAGACGCTGATCGTACTTCGTGTCAAGGATGCCCCGCCCGCCGGCCCTGCCAACTAGCGCCTCCGTTGTACCCTGAGAACAACCCCTTGATTGGAGCCCTCGCTTGTCTCAAGCCACAGCGACCCGCGTGATCGCGCCCGCCCGCAACCTGCTCGGCAGCCTGCGTCTGCCCGGCGATAAGAGCATCTCCCATCGCTACGCCCTGCTCGGCGGATTTGCCAACGGCACCACGCACCTCGAAAACTTTTCGACCGGCGCGGACCCGGCCAGCAGCCTTGGCTGCGTTGCTGCGCTCGGCGCGAAAGTGGAACGAAATGGCGCGAGCATCACCATCCACGGATGCGGCGGCCACTTTCAGCCCGCCACAGCGCCGCTGGATTGCGGCAACTCCGGGTCGACCATGCGGATGCTCGCCGGCCTGCTCGCCGGTCAACATAACACCCCGCCCTCCCCTTTCACGCTCATCGGCGACAGCTCTCTCAGCCGCAGACCCATGGAACGCATCCGCAAACCGCTCGAAGCGATGGGGGCCCACATCACGTTGACGGAGGGGCATGCGCCGCTCACCATTCACGGCGCGCCGCTGAAGGCGATCGACTACACAACGCCCGTGCCCAGCGCGCAGGTAAAGACCGCCGTGCTCTTCGCCGGACTGCAGGCCAGCGGTACCACCACCGTCACCGAGTCAATCCGCACGCGCGACCACGGTGAGATCGCGCTTGAGGCGTTCGGCGCAAAGGTCACGCGTCATCGCGACACGGTCAGCATCAGCGGCGGCCAATCGCTTCAGGGCGTCGATACCGTCATACCCGGCGACATCTCGTCGGCAGCCTTCTTTCTCTGCGCAGCGGCGCTCTTCCCCGACTCCGGCCTGCTGCTGGACAATCTCGGACTGAACCCGACGCGCGCCACACTGCTCGACGTGCTCGCCACGCTCGGCGCAAAGACCTCCGTCCTCAATCTGGAACAGCGCAGCGGCGAGCTTGCCGGCACCGTGCAACTGGTCGCGCCAAAGGATGGATTGAGCGGCGCCACCATCTCCGGCGCGCTCGCCGCCCAGCTCATCGACGAGCTGCCCGTCCTCGCGGCCATCGCGCCCTACACGCGGCACGGCATCCGCATCCGCGACGCCAGGGAGCTGCGCGTCAAGGAGTCCGACCGCATTGCACTCGTGGCAGAGAATCTGCGCCGGATGGGCGCGGAGGTGGCAGAGGTGGAAGATGGGCTGGACGTGCCGGGAGGCCAGTCACTGCATGGCGCCGAGATCGACTCAGGCGGTGACCATCGCATCGCGATGGCCTTCTCCGTAGCGGCGCTACGTGCCGATGGGGAGTCGGCGATCCACGGTGCCGAATCGGCAGACATCTCCTTCCCGGAGTTCTTCAGCCTGCTCGATCAGGTCATCGTGCGTTGAAATGCATCGCTCGCGGGAATCGAAAGGTGCGAATGCCTAAGGGGAGGCTTCCGTGCACATTGTGCGTCAATCCGCGCTGCCCGTTATCGGGATGTCGCATGAGTTTGTCGGAAAAGAGCAGGGACCGACCGGCATCTCGTTCTTCCTGGTAAGCAGCAAGGAACCGGGACAGCGCGTTCGTCTCCACAAACATGACTACGATGAGGTCGTCCATGTCATCGACGGCCAGTCAACGTGGACGATTGGGGACCGGCAGGTGATCGCCACAACAGGCGATACCGTCGTGGTGCATGCTGGTGAGCCGCACGGCTTCGTGAACAGCGGTGAGGGGCAGTTGCGTCAGATCGACATTCACCTGCACCCCACCTTCGAGACAACCTGGCTGGAAGACTGAGCCTTCCCTGCCAGTACTACTGCGGCGGTTGCTTGTGGCTGTTGTGGCTGCGGCGGACCCATCGGCGGAGGCGCTGCCACCGGCGGAGCATTCAACTGCTCCTGGTGCGAAGGCAGTTTGGCATCCGGATTCGTCACCGCCTCCAGACCCGGAATTGTCAGTTGCTGGGTCACCGTACCCGAAACGCCGTCGCCAATGCTGATGTTGTACTTGGTCAGCGTGTTGGCGAGAATCTGCTCCAGCGAAGCGCGATCTTTTGCGTACGTCGCCATCGCGGAGATGACGGTGTTCTCCGCCGCAGCCAGGCTGCGCTCCTGCTGCAGCACCAGCGCGGTAGTGGACGCGCCGTACTTGAACTTCTTCTTTTCCGCATCAAGCGCCTGCGTGTTGTACTCGCGGGTTGCCTGCGCCGCCTGCACCGCTGCGCGATCGTTGGTCAGCGCATATTGCGCATTGATGACTCCCATGCGGATCTGGGTGTAAAGCTGCTGCAGCTTGAGCTGGTCCTGACGGAATTCAAGCAAGGAACGCTCATGCAGCGCCTGGGCGGGGCGGTTACGCAAGGGAATTGAGATGTTGACGCCGACGCCACGGTCTGGCGTGTTTCCCTTGAAGAGCCCGGTAAACACATCGCCGTAGTTTCCGCGGGGTGATACAGCGCAACCCTCGGGCCCGTTTTCTGTCGGGCTGCAAGCGGGGTTTGCTGCGCCGCCTAAAGTAGCAGATCCAAAGAAGCCATACAAGTCCACCACCGGCAGCAGCCCGTTCTTGACGCCTTTCAGCGTGATCTGATCGTTCTTCAGATTCAGGATGGCCTGCTCGATCTCAGGCCGGTTCTGGTAAGCCTCTTTCACCAGGTCCTCGACTGCAGCCGTTTCCTCCGGCATCTCGATCAGGGACACGCGATCCGTTGGGATGACAGGCGCCTGTGACAAGGCAGGATCGCTCAGATTCTGGGCGATCGCCTGCTTCATCACCAACTGCTGGTACTCCAGATTGCTTTGCGCAGTGATCAGCGTCTGCTTGTCCTGCGCAACCTGGTTGTCGGCGTTCAAAACATCCAGAGGCGCCAATGTTCCGATCTGCAACTGCTTGCGGTTGTCCGACGCCACCTGCGTGGATTGATCGAGTGCGCGTTGCGCGGACAGCACATTCTCATACGCACTTACCAGCAACCAGTAGATGTTCTCCACTTGGTTGATCGTGAACAGTAACTGCTGACGGAAGGCTGAGTCGGTGATGCGCCGGTTATTGATGGCCTGCGCCATGAAGCGTGTGTTCACCCCGATACCAAAGCCATTGAGCAGATGCTGCGTGATCCGTCGCCCTGAAGCTGGAGGTAAGCTCTGGGCTGTAACCGCTGCGGAAGCTGTTGGTCGTGAGACGCGAATTCTGAAAACCCACGGTGAGCGTGGTTCCCGGACTGTACCCTTGGTGGTACTGGAAGTTATACGAATCGGTATTTTGAATCAGGGTGGGAGCGCCGGTGATGAACTGGTTCGGCTCCGGCGTGGTTGAGCGTTCGAACTGAACCGTGCCGGTCAACAACGGATCGGAGATCGTCGGCGTCGGTCCCTGCCCGTTTGCCGTTAATACCAGGCCGCTCGCTCCTGCACCCGCCCCGGCGGCTCCGGCCGATGTGCCGCCTGGCCCTCCGCCAGAGGCCAGAATTGCGGTGCTGCCGCCAACCGTGTTTGTCACCAGGCCGGCAGGAGAGCCCAGCAGTGAGGCGCCAGCACGGGAACGCACGATATCCGTGTCCGAGATATTCAGGTTGTAACGCGCAATCGCGATATCGAAGTTGTTCTCGAGCGCCAGCATGATGGCATCGCTCAGACTCAAATAGATCTTTCCATCACGCAGCAGATTGCTCAGCCGCGGAGAATTGAAGATATTGAGCTTATCGATCGGAGTCGAGAGGTAGGGCGCAATCGGATTCGGGAAGTGCGACGGCGTGTTCCGGTAATCGCGCCCGGTTGGCCGCATATAGATCGGCAAGGTTGCGTTCGGTGCTGGCGCGGCCGGCAGCCCTGCCGTAGCCGAGCCAGGTTCGATCTGCTGCTGCGCATCGGCCAGCGGCGCAAGCGTGGAAAGCATCGTCGCGGCAATCGCGGCCCATCCAGCCAGCCTCCGTCCCGTCCATCCCTGATCATTGCCCGTTCGCCGTACTTCCTGCTTCTTGAAAAGGTTCATTCGCCCCCACCCATCGAAATGCCGCATCTTTACAGAGACGGCGCAGGCCGCTCCCCGGACTCCGCGCTGCGTCGGAATCCTCCAGTCGGGCCACGCCCTGTCGCAATGTCAAGGCTTTCGGACCGTACGGATCTGCCGTTGTAACACCTGGCAGCTCTTACGCTCGAGCGCCGTTGCTCGTTCCCAAAAAACAGTTTGCGCATCGAGAACACCGCTTGCTAGCGGCAGAAAAAAGTATATCCCAGCATCATTCAAGCCCTGCGCTATGCTCAGGCTGCGTATGGACTTGTTTCCATCCACCGAACCTCCGTTGCACACGCAGATGTGGAAGCTCATCCTGGCTTACGACGGCACGGATTTTCACGGTTGGCAGGTGCAGCCCGGGCTCCGCACCATTCAGGGCGAGCTGGCCTCGGCCATTGAGCATGTGACCGGAGAGCAGGTGCTTCCGCAGGGCTCCGGCCGCACCGATGCGGGCGTGCATGCGCTGGCACAGGTCGCGTCCTTCGCGCTCGCGTCGCCCATCCCGCCGCCGAACCTTCGTCGCGCGCTCAATCGCGCGCTGCCGCCATCGATCCGCATCATGGAAGCGACACACGCGCCATCCGGCTTCCACGCGCGCCACTCCGCCATCGGCAAACAGTATGAGTACCGCATCTACCGTAGCGAGATATGCCCGCCGCAGCTCGCGCGTTACGTCTATGCACTGGCGTGGCCGCTTGACGTTGCCGCCATGCAGCAGGCCGCGCCGCTCGTGCTCGGCACGCACGATTTCTCCTCCTTCGCCGCGGTCGATCCCGATCGCACCGCCCGCATGGCTGCAGATCTGAAGATCGACAATGTCCGCACCCTTACCCACTCCGCCTGGCACGACGAAGGCGATCTGCTGATCTACACAGTCCGCGGCGACGGATTCCTGCACCACATGGTGCGCAACCTGGTCGGCACCTTTCTTGAGATCGGGCGGGGACAACGCCGCGCCGCCGGGCTGACAGAGCTGATCTCCGTACGCGATCGGATGGCTGCCGGAGCGACTGCCCCGGCGCGCGGACTCTTTCTGCATTCCGTCAGCTATGCGGAGAGCGGTGCTACGCTTGGCTAGACCGTTTTCCCAAAAGATGTCGGCTTGTGAGATCTGCCGACGCAGCCTTTCCGTCAAGCAAGGCTGCTCCCTGCAGGCGTAGGCTCGAACACAATATTTGTGAAACGGCATAGAGCCCATGCAGTCGTTTCTCTCTCTCAACCCTCTCGGTCAGGTGCCTCAGCTTGCCGCCCAGCGGCGAGTCCATCAGGCCTTTCGCTGGCTTCACCTGCATGACGGCCTGCTCATGGACTGGCAGCGCACGCTGGTTGGCATTCCCGCCCCGCCCTTCGGCGAGGCAGGACGCGCCGATTGGCTGCTCCAGCAGTTCCGCGCGCTCGGCCTCAGCGAAACCACCATCGATGCCGAAGGCAACGTTCTGGGCCTGCTTCCCGTCTCGGCCTCGACCGAGCCCGCTGCCACCAGCACCGGCGTCAATAACAGTCAGCGCGCCGTTGTGCTCTCCGCTCACATCGACACCGTCTTTCCCGCTGGAACCGAAGTCGATCCGCAGAGCAATGGAACGCGGCTGGTGGCTCCCGGTGCCTGCGATAACGCTGCCGGCGTAACCGGCCTGCTTGCCATCGCAGCCGCGATGATCGATTCCTCCATCACGCTGCGCTGCCCGGTTCTCTTCATCGGCAATGTGGGTGAGGAGGGCGAGGGCGATCTGCGCGGCATGCGCTATCTCTATCAGCGCTCACCATGGCGCGACCGCATCGCTGCCCACATCGTGCTGGACGGCGCAGGCCACGAGGTCGCCGTCACGGAAGCTTTGGGCAGCCGCCGCTTTCTCGCCACCATTACCGGCCCCGGCGGACACTCCTGGACCGACGCCGGCTCGCCCAATCCGATCGCCATTCTCAGCCATGCCATTGCTGCGCTCACCTCGCCGTGCGCAGCCACGCGAGAGCCGCACCACGCTGAACATCGGCACCATCGAGGGCGGCAGTTCGGTCAACGCGATTCCGGAGCAGGCAAGCGCGCGCTTCGATCTCCGCTCCACATCTTCGGAGGAGCTGGTCTGCCTCGAAGTCGAACTGCATCGCGCCATTGAAGATGCGGTGCTTGCGACGAATGCCGCCGCGGCGGGTCTGCGCAAACGCCGTCCCAACGCTCAGGCTGCCTTCACCATCGACCGTATCGGCGACCGCCCCGCCGGCCGGCTGGCGGCAGCGGCCAACGGCCCCACGCTCTACGATGACCTGCTCGCGGTCGACCGCCATCTCGGCATCCGCACCGAGCCGCGCATCGCCTCCACGGACGCGAACATTCCTCTCTCGCTCGGCGTCGCTGCAGTCAGCATCGGAGCCGGAGGCGACGGCGGCGGCATCCACACACGCAACGAGTGGTACGACGCCACGCACCGTGAGCTGGCGCTGAAGCGCATCCTGCTGCTGCTGATGCTGACTGCGGAGCGCTGTTAGAGACGCTACACTGCGACCTATGACGCGCTTGCTCGCCTCCGCCACTTTCCTACTTGCCGCCACGCTGCCGCTCACTGCGCAGTCCGGGGCGCCGGACGCCATCTACTACCACGGTCACATCCTGACTGGCGTGGGCCTCGGCCAGGGCAAGCTGGACTTCGTCAGCGCGATTGCAATGCGGGATGGACTCGTCACCGCGACCGGTACAGATCAGGCGTTGTTGAAGACGAAAGGGCCGAAAACGCGGCTCGTCGATCTCGGCGGCTCCTTTGCCATGCCTGGCATCAACGATGCGCATACCCATCTGGGCGACGCCGGTCGCATCCAGCTCTCCGTCGATCTCACGGGAAGCAAAACGCTGCAGGAGATGCTCGATCGCATCCAGCGCGCCGCAAAGACCGCACCCGCCGGCAAGTGGCTTCAGGGCGGCGGCTGGGACCACACGCTATGGCCTGAGAAGACGCTGCCCACGCGGCAGGAGCTCGACGCCGTGACGAACGGACACCCGGCGTTCTTCGAGCGCGTCGATGGCCACATCGCCATCGTGAACACCGCGGCGCTGGACGCGGCTGGCATCACGCGAGCTACGCCCGATCCCAAAGGCGGCAAATTCGATCACGACAGCGCAGGCGAGCTCACCGGCATCGTGCGCGAAGACCCGGCGATGGAGATGGTCATCCAGAAGATCCCGCCGCCGGCGCCTGCCGAACGCAAGCGGGCACTCTCCCTGGCACTGGCCGATGCGTCCATTCACGGCGTCACCAGCGCGCAGGATTTTTCCGAGTGGGACGACTTCCTGGTTATGGAGCAGCTGGAGCACGAAGACCATCTGCCGGTGCGTGTCTCCGAATGGCTGACTTTCGCCAATCCCGTCGAGACGCTCAAGGAGCATCGCGCTCACCATCCCGCAGATGACCCGATGCTGCACACCGGCATGCTGAAGGGCTTCATGGATGGCTCACTCGGCTCGCGCACTGCTGCGCTGAATGCGCCTTACGCCGACGATCCGGGCAACAGTGGCATTCCGCGTTATGACCAGGCCAAGCTCGATACCATGACAAAGGAGCGTGCTGCAGAGCACTTCCAGATGGGCTTTCACGCCATCGGCGATCGCGCGGTGGAAATGGCGCTCAACGCATTTGCGGCTCCCAAGCAGGATCCCAGCTGTGTCGTTCCGACGGCTTCGATTCCTCAACCTAAAATCACTTGCGATCCCCGCCCACGCATCGAGCACTCGCAGGTCCTCGACGCACCCGACTTCGACCGCTACAAGCAGCTCGGCATCGTCGCCTCCATGCAGCCCAACCACCTGCTCACCGACATGGCGTGGGCGGAGCAGCGCCTTGGTCACGATCGCGCGCGCTACTCCTATGCCTGGAAGAGCTTCCTCGATCACGGCGTACCGCTTGCCTTCGGCACCGACTATCCAGTCGAGCCCATCACGCCCTTCCGCGGCATCTACGCCGCCGTCACACGCGAGAACGAAGCCGGCACCCAAAGCTACTTTCCGGAGGAGAAGCTGACCATCGCGCAGGCGCTCTACGCCTACACGCAGGGCTCGGCTTACGCAGAATTCAGCGAGTCCTACAAAGGAACACTGGCACCCGGCATGGTGGCAGACTTCATCGTGCTCGATCGCGATCTCACCACGATCCCGGCGCATGACATCCTCGGCACCAAAGTGGTACGCACGGTCGTCGCAGGTCATCCAACATACTTCGCAAACGTAGTCACCCGATAGACCAGGAGCACGCCATCGCGAAGCACACCCGCAGCGCGTCTTTGCTGCTGATCCTCACCGCAGCCATCTGGGGCTCGACCTTTGTGGTCGTCAAGGATGCGCTCGGCGATATCTCGCCGCTGCTCTTCAACCTGCTGCGCATGATCATCGCCACCGTCGTTCTGGCCGTCATCTATCACCGCGATCTGTGCCGGCTCAAACGCGGGTACTTCGCCGGAGGGGCCCTGGTGGGTCTGTGCCTCGCGGCGGGTTACAGCTTCCAGACGGCCGGGCTCGCCCGCACCACACCCGCCAAGTCCGCCTTCATCACCGGCCTCATCGTGGTCATGGTGCCGCTGCTTTGTTCCATTCCCGCGCTGCGGCCCGCGAGCATGCGGCCGCCGTCATCCGCCGTCTTTGCGGGCGCAGCCATGGCCTTCGCCGGCATCCTGCTGCTCACCACGCCTCCCCACACGCCATGGGCCACGTTGCTCGCCAGCATCAACACCGGCGACCTGCTGACGCTGTTGTGCGCCCTCGGGTTTGCGCTGCACGTGCTGGCCCTGGCTCACATATCGCCGCGCATGCCGCTGGGCGCCCTCGCCGTATTGCAACTGGCTTTTTGCACCCTCATCATGGGCGCGGCCCTGCCACTCTTTGAGCGCCCCTGGCTTCATTTGTCACCGAGGCTGGTGACAGCCCTGCTCGTGACCGGGGTGCTGGCCACGGCTGTCGCTTTCACCGTGCAGTCCTGGGCACAGCAGCGCCTCACGGCCACGCGCACGGCTCTGATTCTCGCGCTCGAGCCCGTCTTCGCTTTTCTGACCTCGTATTTCTTCTTCGGCGAACGTCTCTCAACCCGGGCATCCGCCGGGGCATTATTAATTTTGGGTGGCATTGCCTTCACCGAATTGTTGCCGCAACCGACGCCTGCCAGCGCGCATGAAGCCCCGATTGCCTCATAGGCGAAATCAGTCGCATTTCAGGGTAAAACCCTTTGAAATACGTGGCGTCTAAGAGAGGAGCGATCTCCGGGATAGAGCCGCCGCTGCGAAACATCTATACTGAATTGTCAAGACAATTCCACACATCTCCGGCGTACCGCCGCACCCAACGCGACAGCTATCGCGAAACTCACGAGGTTAGCCCTGCATATGAACTCTTTTCTTAGACGGATCAAGCTCAACCGTCTGGCACCAACGTTTGTTGTACTGTCCACGCTCTCCGTCGGCATCATCATCGGTTCGATAGCCGTCCATGGCGTGAAGGGCAACGAGAACCAGGTCAATAGCTCTGACGCGACACCGCTCAAGATTCCCAGTCCAGTACAGCTGGGCACGCAGTTCTCTCAGATCGCCAAGGACGTGGGTCCGGCGGTCGTGAATATCTACACAGAGCAGTTGCCCAAAGAACGCCGCACCACCCATCGCCGCGGCGGCCCGCAGGGACCGCAACCGTTGCAGCCCAACAATCCGCAGTCGCCTGACGACCAGCAGGGCCCGGGCGATGACGATCAGCAGCAGCAGGGTCCGGACAACTTCCAGGACTTCTTCAACCGCTTCTTCGGCGGCCCTGGCGGACAGGGACCGGATGACGGCGGCGGACCGGATGGCGGCGGTGTTCGTGAATCGCTTGGCTCCGGCTTCCTCGTCGATGGCCGCGGCTACATCGTCACCAACAATCACGTCGTCGACAAGGCCGACAAGATTTTTGTCAAGCTCTCGACCGATCCGGATAATCCCACCGATCACGGTCGCCCTGCGAAGGTCGTCGGCGTCGATCCCGACACCGATATCGCGGTCATCAAGATCGATTCCACCGGCTCCCTTCCCACGGTGAAGATGGGCAACTCTGACAGCACGCAGGTCGGTGAATGGTGCGTCGCAATCGGTGAGCCGTTCGAGTTGTCGAAGACAGTCACCGCGGGCATCATCTCCGCGAAGAACCGCACCATCGAGCCCGGCTCGAAGGGTCAGTTCCAGCACTTCATCCAGACCGATGCCGCGATCAATCCCGGCAACTCCGGCGGTCCGCTCATCAACATGGACGGGCAGGTCATCGGCGTCAACACCGCGATCTATACGCAGTCGGCGGGCTATCAGGGCATCGGCTTCGCCATGCCGTCGAACACCGTGATCCAGGTCTACAACGATCTGATTGGGCCTGCGCACAAGGTTGTGCGTGGCTCCATCGGCATCTCCTTCCAGCAGGATCTCCCCGCTGCCGTGGGCCGCGTCTACGGCTTCAAGTCCGGCGTGCTGGTCTCGAGCGTCGCGAAGGGCGGACCCGCGGAACAAGCCGGCATCAAAGTCGGTGACATCATCACCTCGGTCGATGACAAGCCCATCAAGGACGGCGATGACCTGGTCAACATCATCTCGGCGCGTCATCCCGGATCCACTGCCAAGATCGGCTACCTGCGCAATGGTCAGCAGCAGAGCGCGACAGTGACCATCCAGGACCGCACCAAGACTGTGGGCTCACTCACGGGTCAGAACAATGCTCCGAACGAGAACGGGCCTGGCGAAGAAGAGTCCGGGCCGGACAAGCTCGGCGTCACTGCGGTGAATCTGCCTCAGCAGCTCACCAGCAAGGGCGTGCACGGCGTGCTGATTCAGGCAGTCAAGCCTGGCTCATTCGCGGATGAGATCGGCCTCTCTCAAGGGGCCGTCATCAACGAAATCAACAAGACGCCGATCAACAACAAGAGCGACTACACCGCTGCGGTCAACGCATTGAAGAGCGGAGCAGACGTGGTCGTCAGCATCATCAATCCGCGCCAACCGGGTAGTGGCAATTTCTACCGCGGCGGCACACTGCCCTAACCAACTGTGTCGCCACGGCGAGTGCGGCTTTTCTTAACGGAAAAGCCACACTCGCTGAATGTGGTGCCACATTACGGTGGGAATTCCCACTTTAGGTAACACGTTTGTGTTACTCACGAGAATCGCCCCACACAACTTTCGTGGGTGCCAATCTCTGTTCGGTTGCAATCTCATGAATATGCCGCTAGTCTCACCAGAACGCGATCTTCCTACCCCCGGACGAGGAACCCGCATGCTTCGCTTTTCAGCCGGCACCACACTGGCTCTGACCCTCGCTCTCGTCGTGTCTCCAGCGCTCGCAGCGACCTCAACGTCTGCTCATAGCACCGTCAGCCGCGTAAGCCATCGCATCCGTCACCGCATCGCCCATCCGATTGGTCAGCGTAGCATCGCCCCGGAGCGCGCGAGCGAGATCCAGAAGGCACTTATCTCCAAAAATTATCTGACCGGCTCACCCAGCGGACAGTGGGACGCGCAAACCGAAACCGCGATGCAGAAGTACCAGGCGGACCACGGCTGGCAAACCAAGCTCACGCCGGACTCGCGCGCGCTGATCTCGCTCGGCCTCGGCCCCACGACAGCAAGCGGTCCCCAGACACTGCCCGCAAACACCTACATGTCGCCCTCGACTGAACCTGCAGAGGCTGGAACACTCGCCTCGGTACACTCGATCGCGCAGTAGCGGCAGTCCAAGCAACATCCAAGGCCCGCATCTGCGGGCCTCTTCATTTTTCTGATCCCTATTCTTCGAAGCGTAACTGGTCGTCGATCGTCTCGCGCCGGCGCGCCAGCTTCACGCGTTTTCCGTCCACCAGCACCTCTGCCGCGCGTCCGCGCGAGTTGTAATTCGAAGCGATCGACATCGCATATGCGCCCGCATCGAGCAGCGCGATCAGTGCTCCGGGATGTACATCGGGCATGGCCCGGTCACGCGCGAAGAAGTCGCCCGTCTCGCAGACCGGCCCCACTACATCCATGGTCACGCTCTGCTCACTCGCTTCGACTGGCCGCTCAACGGGCACAATCTCGTGATGCGCGCCATAAAGCGCGGGCCGGATAAGGTCATTCATGCCGGCGTCGGTGATCAGAAACTCCTTCGTGCCGTTGCGCTTGCGATAGAGCACCCGCGCCACCAGCGCTCCTGCCTGTGCCACCAGAAATCGTCCCGGTTCAAGCAGCAGGCGCACGCGCAGCCCGTGCAGTCCAGCGGTCAGTGCCGCCGCATATTCCGCTACTTCCTGCGCGGCATCGAACTTCTCCGCACCCAGCGGTGCAGCGTAGTCAATGCCCAGGCCGCCGCCTGCATCGACCGAGCGGATGCGAATCCCATCCGACGCCAGCTCCTCTACCAGCGTGCGCACGCGCCTGAGCGCTGCGCCGAACGGAGACGCGCTGCGGATCTGCGAGCCGATGTGCACACTCACGCCTTCCGGCGACAGCCACTTGCTCTTTGCCGCGCGCCCGTAAACCTCCCGCGCACGGCTGATGTCGATGCCGAACTTATGCTCGCGCAGTCCGGTTGAAATATAGGGGTGCGTTTCGGCGAAGACATCCGGGTTTACCCGCAGCGCCACCCTCGCTTTTTTGCGTAGCTTCGCGGCCCGCTCCGTCAGCAGTTCCAGCTCCTGCTCGCTTTCCACATTGAACAGAAGGATGCCGGCACGAAGTGCAAGGTCCATCTCCTCTGCCGTCTTACCGACGCCGGAAAAGACGGTCCGCGCCACGGCACGCTTGTCAGCGCGGCGCACTCGCTCCAACTCCCCGCCCGACACAATGTCAAAGCCCGCACCTTCGCGCGCAATCATACGCAACAGCGACAGGTTCGCATTCGCCTTCACCGCATAGCAGATCAGGTGCTCCTGTCGCGAAAAGCACCTGCGGAAGAGCGCCAGCCGTTCGCGGATTTGGGAAGCGCTATAGCAGTAGAGCGGCGTTCCGTAGCGTGTCGCCAGCGACCGAAGAGACACCGAATCGCAGAGCAAGCTCGCCATCGCTGTTGTAACGGAAGGGTCGCGCCGCGACCCTTTCAGGCTTTCTGGGCAAAGGGGGCTTCCTCGTGTGGATCAGGATGCACTCATCTTTTCATAGATGAATGGTCATCGATGAATGGACCGCACGCGTGCCTGTGCTCGTATTTCAGTGCTCGGAGTTCTGATCGGCAAAGCGGCGCAGCAGTGCGCCCACCAGTCGCGGCTGTTCGTAGGGCGCGTAGTGGCCCATCTCCTGGAGTAGGTAAAACGTCGAGCCGGGAACAGCATTCGCCAGCTCCCGCATCTCCGTCGGCGTTGAGCCGCGGTCAAGCGACGCTGCAAGCACGGCAGTCGGCACACGAATGGTCGCCGCGGTCCGCAGTGAGTCCGGCCGCGCGGCCAGGGCGCGCTGCACTGCAATCGCCGACTCGTCGGACATGCGCTCCATCATCGCGCACAGCCGGTACACAATATCCGGATCGCGCTCCTTTGCCGGCGCGCCCACCAGTGTATCGAGCATGGCGTCGAAGAATGGCGCAGTGCCCTCTCGCTGGATTTTTTCAATGGTTGCTTCGCGTGTGCGCCGTGCCTCCGGCGTATCGACATGCGGCTTAGCACTGCAGATGGCAAGCGCGCGCATCCGGTCGGGTGCCTGTCTCCACAATTCATAGAGCAGATAGCCCCCGATGGAACAGCCGCAGAAGATGGCACTCTCAATGGAGAGAGCGTCGAGCAACCGCAGGACGGCGAGGCCCATCGTGTGGATGCTTACCGTTTCATCGCCCAGCGGGGATAGTCCATGCCCGGGAAGATCGGGCAAGAGCACACGGTACTCGGGCTCCAGCAGCGCCGCGGCCGGCCGCCAAAAGAAGTGATCGACCGGTGTGGGGTGCAGGAAGACCACCCATGGCCCGCGGCCGCGATCCTCATAGTGCAGGAGATCGCTCATCGCTGGAGGCTCAACTTTCTTTGCACGCGTCCGCCTGGAGTTGCTGTTGCGGCGCGAAGGCCGCCGCTCGGCCAATCGGGCCGCTTTCCGTCGCGGCCATATGGGTCGAATCTGCCTTTACGCTTGCGGGTTGGCCGGTGGAGGATAGCTCGCAGCAGTCGGCAACATCAACGGCTCCTCCGGCACTGCCACCCACAGAACGATGTAAAGAATCAGGCCCACACCACTGAAGCATGCCAGCAGGACGAAGACCACACGCACCAGTGTCGTGTCCCATCCGTAGGTGACGGCGACTCCCTGGCAAACGCCGGCAATCACGCGTCCCATGCGCGGCCGCACCAGTCGCCGCTGGGAAGCAGAAGGCGGCACGGCCTGCGTGCCCTGAAACGCGCCGCCCACAGCATGCCCGCAGTTCGGACAGTGCCGCGCATCCGTCGCTATCTGTTTGCCACAATTGCTGCAGTAAAACGCCATCTGCCTCTCTCCTGCATAACAGTGATCGAGTTCTACCGGATATGACGCAACAGCGCAGCTCGAAGTTCCCTGAGCTGCAGCGGTTCCCAGAACTGCCGCGCCGGAACATAGCTGCGGATTCAGCCCTTGTACGGCTCCTTCAGATAGCGGCGCGCATCTGATGCCTGTTCACTGTCTCCCAGCGCCAATACATCACGATACGCCGCTTCAGCCTGTTCACGCTTGCCTAATAAGTCATACTCCATGCCTGCGCCAAGCTGCGCGCGCCGTTTCAGGTCCGGGCTCAGGGTTGGCTGCGCCAGCACCTGCTCGAAGGCAGCCGCAGAGCCCGCCGCGTCTTTTTGCCCATGCAGGGTATCGGCCAGCCCATACCATGCCAGCTGCAGATGCGCATTGGTGAAGTAGCCCGGATGCCTTGAGCGGTCGAGCAGCTCGCGATAGAGCGCGAGCGCTTGCTGCGCCCTGCCTGCGTCCTTCTGCAGATTGGCTGCTTCGAGCCAGAACAGAAAATTGTGCGGGTACTGCTGCTTCAATGAATCATTCCACTTCGCAGCCTCGTCGTACTTGGCCTCCCGGCGCAGGAAGAGGGCCAGCGCCGTCCGCGCCTCTACCGACGTCGTCACGCCATGCTCGCCGTCATCGCGCAGCAGGGCCAGTCCCTTTTCCTTGTTGCCATGAATGCCTGCCAGCCCGACCACCAGTTTGAGCGCCCGCGGCAGCGAGCCCACGACGTACTGGTGCACCCCGACCACCAGCTCGGCATCCACGTAGTCCGGATCGAGCTCAAGCACCTTGTCGTTGTCGTCACGCGCCTGCAGCGCCAGCCGCAGCGCTGAGATGAACGACCGCTGCACCAGACCCATGTAGGTGGCCCGCAGGCTCTTCGCCCAGCCGCGTGCGTACAACGCATCCACGTCCTTGGGGTTCTTCTGCAACCGCGCCTCAGCCAGACGAATGGCGTTGTCGGAGAGCTCATCGATGTGTTCGGTGAAGGCCTTGTCCTCCACCACCTGATGTTTCCCGGTCAGAAAACCGTCATGCGCATACTGCGTCGTATCCAGCAGGTCGAGGTTGTAGAGCTGGTGGAACAGGACTGTCTCAAGCACGTAGTCCGCCGCCATCGGATCATCCGGATGCGCCTGCTGGATCTTCTCAAAGCCGCGTAGCGCGCCGTCGTAATCCAGCGTGTAGAAGCGCTCGTAGGCTGCGCGCACGTCCGGCTCCCGGTTCAGCGGGTTGGTGTGGATCACCCGCTCCTCGGCGCGCACTGCGAGTGGCCAGAGCAGCGCAAAGACAACGCCCGCCACGCGAACCGCCCAGCGTGTCGCTCTCGGTCCGCGCCGTTTCTCGCCGCCCCGTCTCTCGGGATCCTTCCTCATCCTGACGTGCTCTTCCTGGATCCCCGCCGTACAGGATCCGTCCTCAAATTCAGTCTCAGGAATAGGGCCCATCAGCCCGGCAGCGCGGCTGTCCATCCAAGCTACGCGCTCATTGTCGACCGGGCGAATGACGTTGTGAGCACTCTCCCTATGCAAAGACGGAAAATATTGGCTATCGGACGCCGCACGTTTTATTTATGCTTGCAGGAAATTTCGCCAGCTTCTTCAATCGCCCACGCCCAACCCGCACTCCACCCCCAGGGGGACGGAATGACCAGGCAAGAGGTTATTCGCCATATCGTTTTGCAGGCGCGATCCAACGGATTCGATTTCCGTTCCTGGTATCGAGCCTATGCTGCCCCCGAATGGCTCGGCTTCGATGAGGCCATCGATCAGCTCTGCCAGGGTCGGAACTGCTATTCCCTGCTCTTCTCTCACGAGTTTGCCAAGACCTTCTGGAAGGCCGGACTGCAGATGAGCTTCATGGTGCCTGCCGTCAGCTATCCCCAGCGCAGAAAGGACGGCCAGATCGTCACCGTCCACCGGCGCGCCTTCGCCCGGCGCATGCTCAAGGCCGACTCCTGGCTCTATCATCTGCGCGAGATGGTGGAAGCACCCCATCCCCTCAAATACATCCGCCGCTTCGTCGTGCTTCAGGAGGACATCGTCGCCGCCCAGCAGGCACGCGCCGACGCCGCCGCGGACCTCCCTGTCACGGATACCACGCACACCGGCAGCTCCCGGGTCCCGGACTCCCGGATTCATGAGGCCATCGCCCGCGGGCCGGCACGGCCCAACTGAGAACAGCGCCAGCTAGTCCAGGTTTTGTCGAAGCGGGTCAAATCGAAAGAGGTGGTGCAGCGGACCGTGTCCCTGTCCCAGCGGGTAGGCGGCTCGGAGGGCCCCGGCGACATAACTCTTTGCCGCCTCCACAGCCTCGACACCAGACCGTCCCAGTACCAGCTCCGCCAGCAGCGCGCTTGAAAAGGCGCATCCAGTCCCGTGCGTAGATCGCGTCTCGACCCGCTCGCCCTGCAGCCAGTGCCCTTTGCCTGCCAGCAGCACGTACTCGTCCGGGCGGCCGAGATGCCCACCTGTCACCACGATCGCGATGCCGGGGTTTCCGATGCTGTCCGCCTGCCGTGCCAGCCGCTCCGCAGCCGCAGGCACCTGCTCACGCGTCCGGACCTCGACACCGGTCAACAACTCCAGCTCATCCAGATTGGGTGTCACCCACCCCACCACGCCCAGCAGCCGCTCGCGCAGCTGCGACGTACCCTCGGCATCCAGGAGGGGCGCGCCAGAGCTCGACCGCGACACTGGATCCAGCACCACGCGTTGCCTCAGTTCGGGTCGCTTCCGAAGAAAGTGCTCCGCCTCCGATACCAGTCCGGCACTGGCCAGCATCCCCAGCTTCACCCCGGCCAGCGGGATATCCGCCGCCAGGTGCTCCAGCGTCTCGCGAAAGAGTGACGGGCGGACCGCTTCGATGCCCCGCACGCCCTGGGTGGACTGAACGGTCAGAGCGGTAATCGCGGCCACCCCGTAGATCCCGTACGCCGCGAAGGTCTTCAGATCGGCGGTGACACCCGCGCCGGAGGATGGATCGAATCCCGCGATGGTGAGACACACCGGAGGGGTCTGCGCGACACTCTCCGATGCCATGTTCCGTGCATTGCCCAGACGCGGTTCCATAGGCCCTATTGTGCGCCGAATTCGCTTCGCAAGAGTTCGCGCAAATCCCAACAGCGAATCGTCTATGCGGTTGCACGATCTATGCGAATTTCATAACCGAAGTAACACAATTCCCACGAGATTGCAACCATTTAAGGGCAAATAAATGGCTTAAATTGTTTGCTTTGGAGGTGCGCCCCTCCGTAAAATGTAAACAGTCGATTATGAATACAGCCTTCACCAATACGAATCGCTCTCTACGATTTCCTATCGTTGCAGCGGCGCTCATAGCGACTGCATTCTTTCTCACGAGCGCTCGCACGGAGACTTCTGTCCATGCACAGCAGAGTGCAGGGCCGAACGCTCAGGCGCAGACGGTCCATCGTCAGCACTGGTTCCAGTTCGGGCGCGCCTCCTGGTATGGCCATGCGCTGCAGGGCCTGCCGACCGCAACTGGCGAAGCATATGACATGAACGCAATGACGTGTGCTCATCGCACGCTGCCGCTCGGCTCGTTGGTACGCGTCACCAACCTGCGCAACCATCGCTCCCTGGTGCTTCGTGTGAACGACCGCGGCCCGATGATCGAAACGCGGGTAGTGGACCTCTCCTACGCCGCGGCCAAGCGACTCGGCTTCAGCCATCTTGGTACGGTCCGCGTAAGGATTGATCTGGTCGACGCAAAGCCTTCGCCTACCGAAGTCGCCATGCTGACCAAGCCGGGAATGTAATCGGCGTCGGTCTCCGCCTCGCCACAGACGCACCACACTCGACATCGAAAGCAGTTTCTGCACAGTGTCGGCGCCGGTAAGATAACGGTATGGTAACCACCTTGCCGTCGGCTTCCCCTGCGCAGACTGCCAGTGGACGTCTCGCTGTCGCGCTCGACTTCCCTGACGCAACCGCTGCCCTGGCATGCGCCGATCAGCTGGCCGGCTCGGTGTCATGGTTCAAAGTGGGACTGGAGCTTTACCTCTCGGCTGGCGACAGCATCGTTCGCGAACTCAAGCGCCGCGGCCACTCGGTCTTTCTCGATCTCAAGCTGCATGACATTCCGAATACCGCCGCGGCCGCCATTCGCTCGCTGGCACGCCTGGAGCCGGATATGCTCACGATTCATGCGGCTGGCGGCCGTGCCATGCTCAACGCCGTGGCCGAGGCTGCGCGATCGCTGCCACATCCGCCGCGCCTGCTCGCCGTCACTGTGCTCACCAGCATGGATGCCACAGCTCTTGCAGAAACCGGCGTCCCCGGTTCTCCTGTGGAACAGGTTCTGCGCCTCGCGCGCCTCGCCGCGGAGTGCGGCATCGATGGCATGGTCTGCTCTGCGGCAGAGGCCGCTGCCCTGCGCAGTGCGCTGCCCAAGGCCTTCCTGGTCACGCCGGGCATTCGTCCTGCAGGCGCGGACGCGGGAGATCAGAAGCGCATCGCCACACCACAGTTCGCCCTCGCCGCCGGCGCCAGCATGCTGGTGATCGGCCGGCCCATCACTGCGGCAGCGGATCCAAAGGCTGCTGCGCAGACCATCCTCAGCGATATGGCCAAGAGCAACCCCACCAAATAGAGCAACCCCACCAAATGATGAAAGCCCGGCCTCATCGGCCAGGCTTATGGGTTTGTGGTGAGATGTAAGGCTTTAGAGCTTCTCGTAGAAATCGCATGCCGAGCAGGAGATGTAGACTCCGCCGGGAACACCGCGCTCACGGTCCTTGACGCGCTTCACAATGCGCGTGGGCTTGTTGCACTTGGGACAGTCCGTGCTCTTGGACGTGTCCATTACTTTCTGGCGATCTGCGGTCTTTGCAACCTTTGCCATGACTCTCCGTTAACTCCTCAGAAGCTTATTCCGGCACGCAAAATTCAGGCCGCAGCAATGCAGCCTAGGTGGCCCTTTGACCTGCAACTCTTCTCATCGATGAAGGCTTGGAGTGAGGCAGAAGGCGGCGTACCGCTCCTCTAAGTGTACACGAGGACGGCCGCCGGTCAGCTCTGACGGCCGGCCCACGGAGTCGCAGTTCCTGAGTTTCCAGCTGTTGACCAATGGCCGTTTTGTCCCGGCGCCGACGAGGGTGGCGCCGGTATCGGCTGCGGTTTCGTATCAGGCTGGCCAGGCATCTGGACCGGCTGCGAAGCGCCCGGCAACTGCTCCTCGCCCGGCAGCCGAAGCGACGGCGCCTTCCGCTTTCCGCTGTCTCCGTCGGCCGTCGATGCAGCGTCGCCCATCTTCACTTCATGGCTAGTGCCGCTGCCCGTATACCCTCCGGTCTCATCCTGATTGCGGACCACCAGATCCTGACCGACAGCAGCGACCTCAACTCGCACTACTCGGTTGCCGGAGAAGCGGACAAACTGCGTTGGCTGTGGCGCCTCGCCATAGATCCATTCTTCGAATGGAACGCCATTCTCTTCCTCGCGCGTCTTGTCGTGCGGCTGACCGAGCGCGTAGATCACCATCTTCCGATCCATCCCCACCAGCACGTGATGGTTCAGGATGGCCTCCTTCAGCTGGGGAGGCAGTGTGTCGACGTAGGCTTCGAGCGGCGTCTTCACGTTGAAGTCCATCACCGGCTGAATCAGTGCGCGCACTTGATCCGCAGTCATCTCCGGGACATATTTGTCAAAGACCAGCGTAAGGCGGGACCCCACCGGCTCCTGCCCATCGTCCTGCACAATCGGCGAGGAACCCATCCCTCCGCCAATTTCGATGTGCCGCAAATATTTGTGCTTTTTGTCCGGGCCACCATTGAACAAAAAGACGATCTTGTCCGACTCGATCTTGATGTCGGAGATGATCAACCGGTCGCCCGCCTTCGAGCTGATGCCGTGCTTCTGGAGAGACTGCTCGTAGTCCAGGCCACTTGGTTTCAGCTCACCGTTCGCGTGAAGCTCGACGGTACCCAGCGGCAATGGACGCCGGGCGAAGCCCTGCTCTGCGGTGAATGCCATGATGATTTCGCGGTGCCCGCGCGTCGTCAGCTTATGCTGATCGAGTTTTACCTGCGTGGGCTGAAATGGAGGGAGGTTCTGCTGATGCTCGCTCTCGACGATGAAGACTTGGGTCTGCTGCGCAAAGGCGGTGGGAGCCCCAATCACAAGCCCCATGGCAGACACTGCCAGCGCGAGCGGCTGGCCAGCCTTCCGCATCCTGTGCCGGGTGCCCATAGAAAAGCCCTCTATGGGGGCATGATGCTCTCCTGCGGGTACCCCTGACAAGGAGAGAGTGATGGGCGCTCTCCGCGGGATCAAAACCTACAGGAACCCGGGTCCAGGCTACAAGGTTCAGCCTACAAACCGTCGGTCGGCGGCCCGGGCTTCGGTGGCGCGGCCGCGGGCGGGAGATCCCCGATCTGCACCAACTTAGGCCCTGCCTCCTGAACCGGCCCCATCGCTTGCTCATGTTGACGCCGCGCCGCGGCGTCGATGTCCACCGGAATGCCGCCCGGAATGATCTCTGGGTATCCATAGCGGGAGGCGTACTCGCGGGTGACCCGCATAATGAGCCACAGCCCGAAGCAGAGCACCAGCACTGCCACCACGCTGCCCTCCGGCCCATAGTCCGCGCCGGTAAGCGCATCCGGGCCCTGGGGCAGGCTCTGGACGACGGGCGAGAAGCCCCCCGCGAATCCGCTGTAGCCGCTGAGCGGCAAACCGAAGAGCGGTCCCATAGCCGCATTCCAAGCGAAGTGCAGACCCCATGGCAGCCATAGAGCGCGCGTCCGCAGATAGGCGATACACAGGATAATGCTGAGCAGAAACAAGGCGAAGACCGCCGCGTGCGGCATTTCGGGCTGATAGTGCACCACGACGAAGCAGACCGAGATGAAGACCGAACCGAGAGTCGGCCCAACCGCATCCATCAGCCGCTGGAATGGATATCCGCGAAAGATCAGTTCCTCACACAGCGCGGCAATCGCCAGCACCAGCAGATCGAGGATCAGCAGGAACCACTGGTGCGCCCCGGTCCACAGGGTTATGCCGAGGCCCCCGATGAAAACCGAGGGAACGATGGTCAACAGCAGCAGGGCCCAGCCAACCGCAGAACCCGTGCCAAACTCATGCAGCATTCCCGGACGCGATACCAGCCCCATGGCGCGGCCCGGCTCCCGCTGGTGAGAGAAGCCCATCCCCAATGCCCCGAAGCCAACCAGAAGCAGGAACAGCATCACTATCCGGTCGACCAGCGCCACCCAGTCGCCCCCACTCAATCCGCGGGCAGCGTGATGCGCAATCACCTCCGCGACGAAGGCATACATCAGCGCCACAATGAAGACGCAGAAAGAGCGCAGACGCGTTGGTCTTTGTGGATGCGCGATGAGAGTTGGCGGCGTGGTGACCAAGTAAGTCTTAGGTGGTGTAGAACTGCGCAATGTTGCGGAACTTCTCGCGACGTCCAGCCAGACGCTCTTTCGTGGACATGGCCTTCAACTCACTGAGATGCCAGGAAAGCTTCTCGTCAAGCATGCGTGCTGCGCCTTCGGGGTCGAGGTGCGCGCCTCCCGGCGGCTCCGGTACCACGTCGTCCACGCAGCCCATCGCCATGACGTCCTCCGACGTTGTCTTCAGCGCATCTGCCGCCATTGCCCGCTTGGTTGCGTCACGCCACATGATCGAAGCGCAACCCTCCGGTGAGATCACCGAATAGACCGCGTTCTCCAGCATCAACACCCGGTCGGCAACTGCGAGCGCCAGTGCGCCGCCCGAGCCGCCTTCACCCGTCACCGTCGCGATGGTGGGAACGTTGAGACGCGACATCTCCAGCAGGTTGCGTGCAATCGCTTCGCCCTGCCCGCGCTCTTCTGCGCCCAGGCCGGGATTCGCGCCCAGCAGATCGATGAAGGTAAAGATCGGCCGGTTGAACTTCTCCGCGATCTTCATCACGCGCAGCGCCTTGCGGTATCCCTCGGGATTCGGCAGGCCAAAATTGAATTTGACGTTGTCCTTCGTCGTGCGCCCCTTCACGTTGGAGATGACCAGCACCTCGTCACCGTGAAAACGCGCCATGCTGCATTGCATCGCCGGATCGTCGGCAAAGTTGCGGTCGCCGTGGATCTCACTCAGGTCCGTGAAGATCATCCGGATAAAGTCCATAGGGTATGGCCGCTGCGCATTCCTGGCCAGTTCCGTCTTCAGCCATGCATTTGGCTGCGACTCCTGGACAGATGGAAGCTTCGGCTCTGCCTTTCCTTCAGGCTGATCGCTGGTCGGCTGTGTCAAGGTTCCCTGGGCCACGCATTGATTGTATGGAACGAAAGATACGGAGACAAATTAGGGGATCTGAGAGTAACACCCTCAGGTGGCCACGGTTTCCGCCGAACGCGCCGCCGGCATGCGGTCCCCAGGCAGGAACCAATTGCGCAGCCGGTTACGCATCGCGTCTTTGATGCGATTTGTCGGAGATGCCAGCAGCACACCGAACGCAATTGCCGCAAGCAGCATAGCGAGCTTGGGCACCGGATTCCCGTGGTCGTAAGGCACGAGAGCGCTGATCAGCACAAAGAGCGGAAAGTGCACCACGTACAGAGGAAAGGTTCCCTCTGCCAGAACCCGCACGCTGCGGACCCAGCGCGCCTTGGCGTTCACCTGAACGCCGTCGATGGCCACCAACGCCCACAGCATGAGGAACGCGGCCGGCAGACCAACACGATAGTAAAACCGCATCAGCCAGAAGACCTCCACCGGGTGATGCTGGTGCGCGACGAGCAGATGTGTGATTCCCATGTAGGCCAGGTAACAAGCTTTGCTGGCCGGTTGCCAAAGCGCTATCCCGAGCACCGCAACGGCCGCGAAACCAAGATGCACGCGGGCTCGGCGAAATCCGGAACCCGACCTCCCCGGCGTCACCAGCCACGCATAGATCTCGTAGAGCCCACAGCCGAGAAGCCATAGAGGCAGCAGGAACGCTATGTGAGGACCGCCCAATACGATCAGGCCGATGACGGCAATCCAGCGCAGCGGGCCGCGCAGATAAAATGCGCAACCGTAAATCGCGTAATAGAGGCACTCGTAGGAAAGCGACCAGAGCGGTCCGTTGGAAAATAGCCGCGTGCTCCTGGACCAGAACTGCGAGGTGAAAAGAAGGTTTTGGACCAATCGGGAGATTGGATGGTCCGTGTATTTGCCCCAGTTCGCCAGATAATAGCCGGCGTCGATGTGCTTAGTGAGCCCATCAGCGACCAAGGTAAACAAGATCGCTGGAATCACCACGGAATACATACGCGACGCGCGGTCGATCCAGTACTCACCAATCCGGGCATACTTCATCCGCGTGACATAGCGAATCACAAAGCCGGAGAGGACAAAGAAAACGCCCACCGCCTCGACCGCATACAGTGTGAGATTGGGCCATCCAGTCGAGAAGAACTCCTGGGTCACATGGCCGAACGCCACCATCGCCGCGGCTCCAAAGCGAACCACATCCAGCAGCAGCGATGAGGACGCTGGCAACCTCCGCGTCGCTGAACCTGGTTTCGTCTGGGACATGGCGACAGTCTACCTTCGCGAGTGCTCATACGGTCTGGCAACCGCTCTTAAGTATCGCCGCACCGGTACAACTTTTTAGTCAATCGCCTGCACGGCCCCGCGCCCCAGCAACTCCTCGGCACGCTCGATGAAGATCCGGTCCGCTCCGACAGTGAAGCCTTCCGGTTCCAGCATCACCACGAACTCACCGCGCTGTTCGAGGTTGATCATCAGCTTGCCCGGCCCAGGCGCCTCCTGGATCATGGCATGCAGCGAGAGGAGCGTCTGATCTGTCGCGCGATCCAGCGTCACTCGGATACGCACATTCTGCGGGAGCTTTACCTTTACGTCCTCGAGCGCCTGGATGGACGAGACCGCAAGCTTCGGCGCGGCATCCTCCTCCGCGCGCAATTGCCCGCGCACCAGCACCGGCACATCGATCTTGAGCGACTCGGCCAGCCGCGCATAGTCCTTGGGAAAGGCAATCAGGTCGATCTTGCCTACGGTATCTTCCAGCGCGGCCTGCGCGTAGAGCTCGCCGGATCGCTTCGACTTGGCCACCTTCAAACCCACAATCACGCCCGCAACAGCAATCTCATGTTCCGGCTGCTGCTGACCACGGCGCGTGGGCGGCGGCGCCGGTTTCATCTCCATCGCTTCTGCGGTCGTCACCGCCTTCAGGTTCTTGATCTTGTCCGCGTACTTGTCCATCGGATGTCCGGAGACGAAGAAGCCCAGCACCTCCTTCTCCGATTGCAGCCGCAGGTTCTCATCCCAGTCCGGCACATTGGGCAGCGGGTCGTCCCCATGGGCGCCATTCACAGGCGCTTCGTCGAAGATGGCCCCCAGGCCGCCGAAGAGTCCGCTCTGCCCCGCCGCCAGGTCGCGCTGCGATTTCTGCGCCCGCTCCATCGCCTTATCCACGGCGGCCATCAGCCGGGCGCGCGGCCCGAAGCTGTCCAGCGCACCGGCCTTGATCAGCGACTCGATCACGCGCTTGTTGAGCAGACGGAGATCCACCTGCTCGCAGAACTCCCACAGCGATGTGAATCCGCGCGTCTCCTCTTCGGCCAGCTTTGCGCGCGCCGCAAGAATGGAATCGATGGCATTGCGGCCAACGTTCTTGATCGCCGTAAGCCCGAAGCGGATGACCTTGCCGTCCGGCGTGAAGTCGGCGTCGGAGATCTGGACATTCGGCGGCTCCACCGCGATCTCCATCTCGCGGCATTCGCTGATGTACTTCACCACGTTCTCAGGCTTCGAGATTTCGCTGGTCAACAGCGCTGCCATGAACTCGACCGGGTAGTGCGTCTTGAGATAGGCCGTGTGATACGCCAGCAGCGCATACGCAGCGGAGTGGGACTTGTTGAATCCGTAGCCGGCGAACTTCTCCATCTGGTCGAAGATGTAGCGTCGCCTTGTCCTTCGGGTGCTTGTTCTTGGCGGCGCCAGTCGCAAAGCGCTCCCGCTGCTTCGCCATCTCCTCGGCATTTTTCTTGCCCATCGCCCGCCGCAACAGGTCTGCTTCGCCCAGCGAGTAGCCGGCGAGCACGTTCGCGATCTGCATCACCTGCTCCTGATACACGATCACGCCCAGCGTCTCCTTGAGCAGCACCTCCAGCTCAGGCAGCACGTACTCCACTTTGCGGCGGCCCCACTTGCGCTCGATGAAGTCGTCGATCATGCCGCCCTGGATCGGACCCGGGCGGTAGAGCGCATTCAGCGCCGTCAAATCCTCGACCGTCGTGGGACGATAGCGGCGAAGAACATCGCGCATGCCGCCCGATTCGAACTGGAAGACACCCGATGTCAGCGCCTTGTGGAAGACATGCTCGTAGGTCGTCTGATCGTCGAGCGGCACCGTCGCCATGTTCACTTCCACGCCCTGATTGCGGCGGATCAGCTTCAGGCAATCGTCGATGACGGTCAGCGTGGTCAGCCCAAGGAAGTCCATCTTGAGCAGGCCCATCTTCTCGACAGCCTTCATGTCGTACGCGGTTACGATTTCGTCGTTCTTCGAACGGCTCACCGGCACCAGTTCGGTAAGCGGCTTGGGCGCAATCACGACCCCCGCCGCGTGCACGCCCGCGCCTCGCACCAGCCCCTCAAGCTTTCGCGCAGTATCGACCAGCTCGCGCACCGTTGTATCTGCTTCGTATGCCGCCTGCAGCTGGTGCGAGTCTTTCAGCGCCTGTTCGATGGTGATGCCGATCGTCGCCGGCACCAGCTTGGCAATACGGTCTACGTCCCCGTACGGCATATCGAGCGCGCGGCCTACGTCCTTGATCGCCGCCTTCGCCGCCATGGTGTTGAAGGTGATGATCTGCGCCACCTGCTCGCGGCCATACTTGCGCGTGACGTACTCGATCACCTCGCCGCGGCGGTTCATGCAGAAGTCGATATCGATATCCGGCATCGAGACGCGCTCCGGATTGAGGAAGCGCTCGAAGAGCAGCTCGTTCTGCAGCGGATCGATGTCGGTGATCTCCATCACGTAGGCCACCAGCGATCCCGCAGCCGAGCCGCGTCCCGGGCCTACCGGAATCTCATGCTCTTTCGCGTAACGGATGAAATCCCACACGATGAGGAAGTAGCCGGGGAACTTCATCTGCTTGATGCAGTCGATCTCACGCTCCAGCCGCTCGCGATAATCCGCCTCGGTCTTGCGCAGCAGGCCCCGATCCTTCAAATGCTGGATTGCCGTCTGCAACCGCTTCTCAAAGCCCGCGCGGCAAACCTCTTCGAAGTAGCTGTCGATGCGTGTGGCCTGCCGGCACTGCAAACTCGGGGAACGGATTGTCCACCTTGTTCAGCTTGAGCTGGCAGCGCTCGGCAAACTCCATCGTGCGGCTGACCACCTGCGGCGCATGCGCAAAGAGCCGCTCCATCTCCTCCGCCGACTTTACATAGAACTGATCGGAGTCGAACTTGAAGCGCTTCGGGTCGTGGATCGAGCCCGCGGTCTGCACGCACAGCAGCACCTCGTGCGCGTGATGATCGTCCTCGCACAGATAGTGGCTGTCGTTGGTCGCCACCAGCGGGATGCCCAGTTCCTTCTCCATGCGGAACATGTCCGCGTGAATCTTCTTCTCGAGCTCAAGCCCCTGGTCCTGGATCTCGAGGAAGAAGTTTCCTTTGCCGAAGATGTCCTGGTAGCCCGCGGCGACATTGCGCGCCGCCTCGTACTTCCCTGCCATCAGGTTTTCGCAGAACTCACCCGCCAGGCAGCCGGAAAAGCCGATCAGCCCTGCCGAATGTTCGGCCAGGTAGCGCTTCGAGATGCGCGGCTTGCGATAGAAGCCATGCAGCGACGCCTCTGACGTGATGCGGACCAGGTTGCGATAGCCCTCTTCGTTCTCCGCCAGCACCAGCAGATGGTTGTAGTCGTCGCCCTGCGGATCGGCGCGATGGTCTTCCTTCTTGCACACGTAGAGCTCGCAGCCCAGGATCGGCTTGATGCCCTTTGCCTTCGCCGCATCGAAGAAGTGCACCGCGCCGTAGATGTTCCCGTGATCGGTGATTGCGACAGCTTTCTGTCCGATCGAATCCACGCGGGAGACCAGTTTTTCGACGTCGCAGGCGCCATCCAGCAGCGAGTAGTCCGTGTGCAGATGAAGGTGGGTGAACTCGGCCATCTCTTCTCATTTTAGTTGTGCTCAGAGGCACACAGAATGAGGCGAGGCTGTGCGTCGCACGTAGCTCACTGAGGAAATCCCTGCATAACGCAAAAGAGGCGAGCGTGATGCTCTCCTCTTCTGAAAAAACAGCACGTCTAGAACCGGCTCACCGCTTCTTCTTTGCCGCTGCCTTCTTTGCCGGAGCTTTTTTGGGCGCAGCCTTCTTCGCAGCAGGCTTCTTGGCAGGCGCCGCCTTTTTCGCGGCCTTCTGCGGAGCCTTTGCCGGTTTTGCCTTCACCGCGGGCTTCTTTGCCGCAGCCTTTTTCGGCGCAGGCTTCGCGGCTGCCTTCTTTGCCGGAACCGGCTTCTGCGGGCACAGCCTTCTTCGCAGGTGCCGCAGCCTTCGGCTTCACTTCGGGCTTAGCAGGCTTCGCTGGAGCCTTGATTGCGGCTTTGGCTGGCGCAGCCACCTTTGCCGGGGCCGCTTTCGCAGGCGTTGCCTTGGCGGGCTCTGCCTTTGTAGGCGCGGGCTTCTGCGCAGTCTTTGCCTCCGCAGTCTTCGCGGGTACGGCCGGCTTCCCTTTGGCCGCAGCTTCGGCAGGCGCTGCCTCGGGTGTTTTTGCTGCCGCCTCCGCTGCATCTTCCTTCTTCGCTGCCTTCTTCTTCGAGGCGCGCGGCTTGCGCAGATTTACCGGCGGCGGTGGCGCTGGCGGAGAGTACGGCTCAAGAAACGCACGCAGCGCAGCCTCGTCCGTCAGCTTGTTGTCCATGGTCTGGTAGAACAGCTCTTCCAGCAGCTCCGGATAGCGCTCGATCTCGGGCGTGATGCGCATCTCCAGCATCAGGGCGGTTGGCACCTTTTGCCGCGCCTCCGGCCATACGGTGAAGAAATTCTTGTACTTGTTCTGGATGGCCGCGCCCTTGCCGGTCAGGCCCAGCCACAGCACCGGCTCCGCTGCAGAGCGCGTCATCAGCTTCCAGCTCACGGAGGGAGCGCTCGACTCCTTCGCCGTCAGCTTGGCGGCAAAGGCCTCCGCTTCCTTGTCCAGCCTCTCCCATTCCTTCACGAAGCCCGGCCGCACGAACAGCTTCTTCAACGCTGCAATGTCCTTGGGCTGCATCCGCGCCGTTAACAACTCCATCGCCGCGGCGGAAATGTCCGGATAGATTCCCTCAATCTGCAACCGCGTCTGCAGTTCATGCAGTTGCGCCAGTCCCTGCGCGTCGGCCTTGCTGACCGTCCATGCCGGGTCGAGGTGCTTCATCCATCCCTGCTGCTCGAGAGTGCGAAGCATCTCGAGCGGATTCTCCTCGTGGCCGATCTCCTCCAGCTCATAGCCGCGCTGGTAGTTCGTGATCTCCGAAAAGACGCCCTCTTCCATCGCGTTGTCAAAGCGCTGCTTGGTGCGCTCGTCCATCTGAAAGCCCAGCCGCGTCCCCAGCCGCACCGCACGCAAGAGCCGGATCGGGTCTTCAAGGAAGCCGTAATTGCTCACCAGCCGCAGCGTGCGCATCTCGATATCCGCCACGCCGTTGGTCGGATCCATCAGCAGGCCATACGAGCCTTCATTGAGGGAGATAGCCATCGCATTGACGGTGAAGTCGCGGCGGCGCAGGTCTTCGAGGATGTTGGTCCACTCATACGTGGGGTGGGCGGCCTTGGCGAAGGTCTCCTTGCGCGCGCTCGATACCTCGAGCCTCACGCCGCCGGGATAACGCAGAAAGAGAGTCTGCGTTGGAGCATGGGATCCCCAGTAGATGAACCCCGCAGCCTCTACTGCCTGCCGCAGGTTAAGGGCATTTCCCTGAACCGTTACATCAAAGTCGCGGACAGGATGCCCACTGGTGAGGTCGCGGACAGCCCCTCCCGTGAGAAAACTGGTCATGCCTTCCGCGCGGGCGGCATCGCGAACCAGGCTCAGGGCACTGCGTTGCGCCGGAGATAGGCGGCGCTCCAGCAAATAAACGTAGTCGGGCATGTTCGTGCCTTGAGCGACCCGCCAGCAGCTGGCCGGTGGCTCTATGTCACTCTTTCTGGGAGACTTATCGCGTATGTAAGCTACTGCTCAACGCCTAAAGGTATCATAACGTGACTATCTTGGCTACCATTCTGCACACTTTCCGCTGCATTGGGTTACCAGGTATGAGACAATCCCGCGGGTCGTTCCGGAAGGCTTTGCCATGAGCAGCACCCAGAAAAAAGCCGTCCTCCGCATGCATGATGGAAACTGGCTGGCCGGCTACCTGCCTGCCTCCGGCTTCATCCGGCGTGCCGTGTCTCCGGACGCGCTGGAAGTGCTGGACCTCTCTGCCCGCCGTCAGGTGATCCCGCTGGCATCGCTTAAGTGGGCCTGCTTTGTCCGCGATTTCAACTCCGGCGAAACCACCAACCCGGAACGGCTGCTGCGTACTACCTTCTCCGGCCGTCCGCGTCTTGCAGGTCTGTGGCTGCGGATGACACTCAAGGACGAAACCATCCTCGAAGGGATGGCCGCCAACGATCTCACGCTCCTCGATCCTGCAGGCATACTCGTCACACCGCCGGATACGCGTTCGAACACCCAGCGCATCTTCCTGCCGCGCACCACCATCGTCGAATTGAACGTGGTCGCTGTCATCGGCGGCGCCGCAGTGACCGCGGACAAACGCAAGCCACCGGCCTCCGCGCGTCAGCAGGGCGATCTCTTCCCTGCCGCGACGCCCAAAGCTCTCTGAATCGATTCCTCCCGCCACTCGGGTACCATGCAGAAGATGAAGCTTCGCGACCTTGCTGCGCACCTCGGCGCCACTCTGCACGGTGATGGCGACACAGAGATCACCGGCGTGGCGGGCATTGAGGAAGCGGTCAGCGGCCACATCACCTTTGTCTCGAATCCCCGCTACGCCGGCGCCGCCAAAACCACCCAGGCAAGCGCCGTCCTGGTAGCACCGGAGTTTCCGGAGATCGCCGCCGCCACCCTGCGGCTCGCGAATCCTTACCTCGCCTTTGCTCAAGCCATCGCGCTTTTGCATCCGGTGCCGATATATGCGCCGGGGGTACATCCCACAGCCGTCATCGATCCGAGTGCGAGCGTCGGGAGCGACGCTCATATCGGCGCGTATGTCGTGGTCGGGGCGGATGCGCGCATCGGAGATGGTGCCGTGCTGCTGCCGCACGTCGTCATCTATCCGGGGGTCACCGCCGGACGCAATCTCTTCGCTCACGCCCACGCCGTGGTCCGCGAGGGCTGCGTGCTCGGCGACAACGTCATCCTGCAGAACGGCGTGGTCGTCGGCGGTGATGGCTTCGGTTTCGCCAAACGCGACGATGGCAGCTGGCAGAAGATTCCGCAATCGGGTCCGGTACGCATCGGCAATGACGTCGAGATCCAGGCCAATGCCTGCATCGATCGCGCGAGCGTAGGCGCGACAGTGATCGCCGACGGCGCGAAGATCGACAACCTGGTGCAGGTTGGGCATGGGTCGAGCGTGGGTGAGAACACGCTGCTCTGCGCGCAGGTGGGTCTTGCGGGATCAACCGAGGTCGGCCGCAACGTGGTGCTCGCCGGACAGGTTGGGGTCGCGGGCCACTGCAGGATCGGCGATGGGGTCGTCGCGACTGCGCAATCAGGCATTCCCAACGACGTGGCTGCAGGCAAAGTCGTCAGTGGTTACCCTGCAATCGATAACCGGCAATGGCTGCGGGCGGCGGCGATCTTCCAGCGATTGCCGGAACTGCTCCGTCGCCTTCCCGGAAAAATCCCGAAATGAATCGGTCGCCGACCCATGAAGATCGATAACGCACAGACAAATAAATCGGTTAGCGCGGAAAGCCCGGCAGCGTCCGGGTGCATCTGCGCATCGTAAGGTCAAATGTCCGACATTGAGGAAATCAAGCCCGCTGGCACGGTCGCCGAAGCCGTGCAGGAAGTGCCGGTTCGCGTCCTGCTGCTGGACGACCATCCGGAGAACCTGCTGCTGCGCTCGACCATCCTGCGCAAGCACGGCTACATCACCGAAACCGCCGACTCGGTCGAGGAAGCAGAGAAGCTGCTGGACCGCATCGACATTGCGGTGCTCGATTATCACCTCGGCGCCGGTCGCTTCGGCACGGATGTAGCTGCGGAGTTGCGCGAACGGCGTCCAGAGGTTCCCATCATCATCCTCTCGGCCACGCTCGAGCGGCGCTTCGGCGGCGTGGAGGACATGCATCTGCTGAAGGGCTACAGCTCCATCGACGATCTGGTCAATGCGCTGCGCGGCTTTGAAGCCAAGCGCCGCGGCAGGCCGGTCGTGGTCGACGCGCGCGACTTCTTCTACTCCCGCATCAACATGGCGATGGGGGACGATGTCGTCCTCGAAATCCTGGATGCCAACGGCAACTGGCAGTACGTCAACGACACCTGCGCCCGTTTGCTCGAGCAGCCGCGCGACTGGTTTCCCGGCAAGAACATGTTCGTCGAGATGCCGGAGCTGGCACCGGACTGGCGCGATATCCTGCGCACTGTCGCGGTGCAGCGCGAGACGTATATCGACCGCACCTATCGCGGTCTTCTCAACCTTCCCCGCAAGGGCGAGGGCTGGGTCTGGAACGTGCTGGCCTTTCCCCTCACTCTGCACAACAACCAGACCGGCGTGGTGCTGACCGCGCGCATTCTGGAACGCAAGACGACATTGTGAACGCAGCCGGCAACGCGCACGACATCGCGGCGAAGAATCGGAAATATCACTTATGAGAGTTACATTTCTCCGCGCGGCGAGCTTCGCGTTCGCTCTTCTGCTGGCAGGTTGCCATTCGAGCCCCAGCCTGGGCCGGCCGGAAGCCGCATTCCTCATCACAGTCAAGAATCAGGGCCCGGATATCCACCAGCTCGAAGTCGACTACCCCAACGCCAGCTTCGGCCGCGACGCGGTTGCGAGCGGCGCGAGCTTCAACTACCCGCCCAAGCTGATCGGCTCTGGACCCGTGAAAGTGACCTTCAACGACTCCACTGGCAAAAGCCATTCAGCGACGGGGCCCACCGTGCAGGAAGGGATGCATAAAAATCTTGTCATCTCTATCGGTGAAGATGAAGGTGTTGTCTTTGAGGCGCTCCCGCTGCCGACGCCCTGACGCAACAATCACGGCGCCCTCGCGTCAATAGAATGGTGAGAGAACGCATGCGCCACCTGCCAGTCATTGCACTCTTTGCTCTCACCCTTCCTGCGACTGCAGCGACACCCGCCGCGGGTATCTCTTTTGGGGCTTTACAGGAGCAAGCTCCCGCAGCTTCCACTCCCGCAGCTCCCGTTTCTGCGCCAGTCCCTGCTGTCCCTCCACCTTCCGAGCCGGCGGCGCCGCCTTCACCCTCGCGGATTCCCGATTCTGCTATCCGCGCTTTAGGGCTTGAGACAAGCATCGCCTGGCAAGGTGTTCACGATGATCAGACCAAGGGCTCGTCCAATGGCCAGACGAACTATCCCATCTTTCCAGATGGCCGCGATGGCCTCGCAGGACGCCAGTTCGTTACCTGGTACGGCGACAAGGGCGGTGAGAGGTATCACCTCACCTTCGGCCGTGATACGGAAGCGACGCACTTTGTCTATGAGGCGAACGTCTACCTGGTCGAACCCGCGGAGGTCGAGAACGTCGAGATGGACATGAACCAGGTCATGTCAGACGGACGCACCGTCATCTTCGGCGTTCAATGCGCAGCCCATTCGAAGAGCTGGGAGTACACCTACGTCAACAACAGCGGTACCCACTGGCACCCCTCGAATATTCATTGCAACCCGCACGACTGGGGAAAGAAGAAGTGGCACAAGGTACAGATCGCCTCACACCGCGACGAAGGTGGGAACGTCACCTACGACTGGGTCAGTTTTGATGGCGTCTACTCCGACTTCCAGAATGCAACTGCGTTCTCCGCTGAGGCGCTGCGCTGGACTCCGGGCGAGCTGCTCTTGAACTTCCAGATTGACGGCGCTCACAAGTCCGGCGTGATGGACGCCTACCTGAACAACCTGGCGATCTATCGCTGGTGATATAGCGCGCGGCCAAGAGCGGCACAAAATACAAAGGCCGCTCCGAAGAGCGGCCTTCTTTATGAGCTGCGTGTTTCCTTAGTGCACTACCGTCTGGAACAGACTCGACTGCAGCAGCGTCGCAAACTGACTGTCCGAGGACGAATAGGTGACGATCAGCTTGCCTGAGCTGGAATCAATCTTCGTGCCGTCGATCGCCTGTTTCTCGATGTCCGTGCCGCTCATCTTCTTGTAGAGCGCGGCTGCATTCAGCAGAGACGCCATAGTTGCTGCGGTAAAGGTGTCAGGCGTCACCACATCCAGATCGAACTTCACGCCGTTCTGGAAGTCCATCGTGTAGTACGAGCTGAGGATCCGCTTCTTGAGGGTGTCATAGTCGCCCACCTGGGCGGCCTCGCCCATCAGCGAGCGCATCATGGTCTGCGAGCCCTTCTGGTCCAGAATGCTCCACAACGGCTGGTCCTGCACGGACGCCATCATGTCGGTCATTGCGTTGTTGGTGAGGAAGTTTGGCTGCAGACCATCGCGCGCATCCAGTGCCTGTTTCAGCGAATCGGTCTGGCCGAAGACCATGGTGGTGGGATTCAGGAACGCGACCTGCATGCCCGACGCCCCCATGGGATAGATTCTGTTGTCGCGCAGCACCACAGGCTTGATCTTCTTCTTCTTGAAGTTGGCCATGATGTCGTCGAGCGGAAACTGTCCCTGCGCCAGCCCGATGATCCGCGTGGAGTCGCCGGTCGAACCCTTCGGACGATAGGAGGCGAAAGCCAGCGCATCGACATCGTGGTTGTCATTCATGCCGGAGACCTGCAGCGCCTTCTCCAGGCTCTTCAGCTCCGGAGGCATGACCCTGCCCTTCAGCTGCATGGCCGCAGGCGAGTTCTGCATCGCCCGGTAATCGATCACGATCAACTGCTGCACATCGTGGGGGATGGCGGCCTGGGCATCGCCGCTCAGCTGAGCAGCGGACGCCGGCAGTGCCGAGGCAAGGCACAGAGCAGCGATACCGCCGCTCACAATCTTCGCAAGGTTCTTCATCTGTACTTCACTTCCTTCAGGACAGGGGCTCCGTTCTGTGCCCAGCACAGGGGTCGAACACCGTCCGCTCTTTCCATCTTAGTCTGCGCCCGGCGGACGCTCTATTTCACTTCTGGGTGACAACCCAATTATCAGTTGATAGTTACGAAATTCGTCACTATCGGTGGTTCCCTATCCTCGTTTAAGGCCATTCGAGCGGCCGCTCCATGCGACGCTCCAGAACCTTGGTTTCAGAAGAGAAGTCTTCCAATTGACGCACCCACTCGCTGTTTTGTTCGACTGCCGCCGCCGGAATCAGGCCGATCAGCTCTCCCTCCACGATGCGGGCACCCCGGCCCTCTACTCGGCGCTTCAGGTCGGCAAAGACGACGCTCGGCGAGCTGACCCGGAAGTCGGTCAGATTCATGGAGATCTGGGCCCGGCCCCGTACCAGCGCTCCCAGTGCCTTCACCCCTTTGAGGCCGCCACCGGAGTCCCGCACCTCCCGCGCCAACGCCCGCGCCAGGGCCACATCCGGCTTGTCCAGGAAGACGTTCCAGGCGATCAGAAAGCGCCGCGCCCCGACCGCGCTCGCGCCTGCCGTGGGGTGCAGATCCGGGCCACCCACATCCGGCCGGCGCGCCGGATCCCGCCGCGACGCCTCCCGCAGCCCCTCAAACTGGCCCTGCCGGACATCCTCCAGCCGCGCCCGATCGGGCCGGGCTGCCGCCGCCTCGTAGAAGTACACCGGCACGCCGTAGCGCCGCCAGATCTCCTCGCCCGCCTGCCGCGCCAGCAGCGCGCAATGCTCAAGCGAGATGTCGCGTACCGGCACGAAAGGAATCACGTCCGCGGCGCCAATGCGTGGATGCACGCCGGTCTGCCGGGTTAGGTCGATGACCTCAGCCGCCTTGCCCGCGGCCAGCACCGCCGCCTCCACCACTGCCGCCGGTGGCCCGGCGATGGTTACGACGGAGCGGTTGTGGTCGGCATCCTGCGACCAGTCCAGCAGAGACACGCCGGGCACCCGCATGCTGCGCACGATGGCGAGCACGCGCTCGGTGTCCACGCCCTCCGAGAAGTTCGGAACACACTCAATGATGGCATTCGTCATCCCTGTCACTGCTCTACTTCCACCAGCTGTATCCGATCTGGAATTGCACCGTCGAGTTCACGCCGGGATTGGCATCGCCGAGAGAGGCGTTCGAAATGTGCACCGCATTCGCATTGAAGGTAATCGAGCGCCTGGGTTTGAGGAAGTACTGAAAGCCCACGCCAAACTGTGGCGTGAAGTTCCACACACTGGTGCCCTGGTGTCCCGGCGCCGGAAGCGGCCCTACCGGCGGAAATTTGTGATTGGTCCATATCAACCCACCGGCACCCTGCACAAAGGGCATGATCCGCCTGCCTCCGCGCAGGTCCCAGCGCAACACGACGGGCGTCACGCTGACGCCGTTGTACGCGCCTCCGGTCTTGTAAGGTCCGCTCGCAGCCGCGATGTCCGGATCGCTGGTCGCGGTCAGATTGTAGCGCTCAAAGGTTGCCGTGTGTCCCTGCCACCAGGGCATGATCTCGACGCTGTATTCAAATTGCCCTCGCAGGAACCCCGGCCCCCAGGGAGGCGACATCACCTTGCCCGCACGGGCCCCTGCACTCAAATAAGTCGAAGAGGGCGTGACTCTCGCGCTGAAGCCTCCGTTGAAGAAGGCTCCCCAGTTCCACCGCCGATTGCTCTGCGCATCATCCACCGGCGTAACCGCATTCGCGGAGGAAGGGGTCGCGATCTGGCTGCTGCTGGATTGTGCGGCAAGTGGAAGTGCGACGCCGATCAGAAGAACAGAACCGGACAACAGGCGGCTGCATAAAGGAGGCATACGTCTCATCAGTGCGCGAAATCGCGCGGATTGTGCTAACAGCGCAGGTGACGGAGAAAAGGCCGCCAGTGGAGATGCCGGCGGCCTGCGGGCAATGCGGTTCTGGCTAGCCGGCCACTTCTTCCATTTGCTTGGCGTCCATATCGAAGTTGGAGTAGACGTTTTGCACGTCGTCGTGATCCTCCAGCGCTTCGAGCAGACGCACCATCTGGTTTGCCGCCGGGCCCTCAAGCTTGGTGTAGGTGGAAGCGATCATCGTGATCTCGGCCACTGAGGTCTCGATCTTCGCAGCGCGAATCGCATCGAGCACTGCATGGTACGCGGCCGGGTCGGTCAGGACCTCCCAGCTGTCGCCTTGGTCGGTCAGATCGTCGCCGCCGTTTTCGAGCACCAGCGTCATCAGCTTCTCTTCGTCGGCATTTTCCTTCGGGACGGCGATCAGCCCCTTCTTCGAAAACATGAAGCGGACCGAGCCCTCCGAACCGAGATTGCCGCCGTTCTTTGAGAAGGCATGGCGCACCTCGCTCACAGTGCGGTTGCGATTGTCGGTCGATGTTTCGACCAGCAACGCGACGCCGCCGGGGCCGTAGCCCTCGAAGGTGATCTCCTCATACAGTGCGCCGGGCAGCTCACCGGTGCCGCGCTGGATGGCGCGCTTGATGTTGTCCTGCGGCATGTTCTCGGCCTTGGCCGCCAAAATGGCCGTACGCAGCCGTGGATTACCGTCGGGGTCGCCGCCGCTGCGCGCCGCCATGCTGATTTCCTTGATCAGACGGGTGAAGATCTTGCCGCGCTTCGCGTCCAGCGCGCCCTTCTTGTGCTTGATTGTGGCCCATTTTGAGTGGCCTGACATAGGACCTCTGCAGCTCTCGGAAGTGTGTCCACCGGCTGTCGCCCACACTCGCAGCAACGGAGATAAACCTCGCCGGGACATTCGATTGTAGCACTCGGCTGAGGGCCCTTGCCGGAGCGCGGCACCGCGGCGTTGCGTGTCGAAAGGCTCCGGCAATCAGGATGGATTAGTGGTGCGCCACTACCCGGATATGCGCCATCATGCCGCCGTCTTCATGTTCAAGAATGTGACAGTGGTACACGAAGTCTCCGATCTCCGAGAACGGTATTTCAACATGAACCGGATCAACCGTGCACGCGCCTCTCTTGAAGCTGGCAATGCTTCCATCGCAGCCGGGACTACCGTGAAGAACGGGAACGTTATCCATCACACCGCTAGCATCGCCCTTCGGCGCATTCGTCGGCAGCACACGGAACCGTGTCTGATGCATGTGGAAGTTATGATCTTCGCCGGCGACATTTACCAACTCCCAGCGCTCCGTCACCGGCCTGTTGCCTGCTGCCAACGGGAGACAGACGGTCACGTCAAGATGATTGAACTGTTCGATGTCCTTGAATGTACCGGCAACCGGTCTTCCTTGTTCGTCGAGTTCTTCGTAACCCAACCCAAAACCGTCAGGCTGCCCCGTAGGAACCCCGAAGTAAATGCGTCGCGTGTGGCCCGAAGGCAGTGCCTTGCAGCTAGGGTCAGCCAGGGAGGCGACATGCTCGGCAAATTCCGGCATCCTGCCCGCGGCCTCCGGCGAGAGTGAATCCTTGATGCCCGGAACAGAGATTCTCGCCGCACTCCCTAGAATGCCTCCCTCCTTAGCGATCTCGGAGGCAACTGGCCGCACCTCAAGCATTGACGCTGCTTCTGTGCCGGCAAATGTCAGGTGCACCAGGCCGACCGACGGCCAATCGTCGCCATCCGGACCGGTGCTCAGGGATTGCGTCATGAAGGTTGCATGTCTGGAGGAGCCGATGCGCGATGGCAGGAATATCTCTGTACGCGCGCTGGGCATCATCCTCAGGCTGCTGGCGCAGACGGGGTGAGAGATCCAGCCGGCGCCGTGGGAAGCAGGACACGGAACCTGCCGAATCCGGTCGCCGACCTTGGCCGCAAAGCCGGAGGTGTCCTGGCGCGTCGAGTCGATCGATACGCCATCGATCGACAACACCTGGAACGGAAGCAACTCGCCCGTATCATCGTCGCGAACTACCAGCGAATAGCCGCGGCTGCCGGAACCGCTCGCGATGCGCCAGACCTCGCCTTTACCGGTGATTGTCTCCGATGGGAAGACCTGACCGCTGACAGAGAAGATCCATCGCCCTCCCGTGTAGTCCGTACTTCCCCCATCGGAATTGACCACAACCCCGGGACACCATCCCGGCCGGACCGGTTGATTGGGAGACGGGTCCGGATCGCAGAACTCCGGCTCCTCCTGCGAGAACACACTTCCATTCTTTAAAAGCTGAATGTCCTTCAGCAAAAGGTGATGGATCATTACGTCGTCGTGGAGACCGTAACGACGTTGCCGGTCGCCAAGATAATCACTCGGGCTGCCGATGGTGATCAGTCCTGACATCCCTTCGGAGATCTGGTTCAGCGAGAGCCCATGCACGTGCGGATGGAACCAGAACAGGCCCGATGGGTGGTTCTTCGGAATGTAGATGTCGTAATCAATCGGTTTGTCGGTATAGTCCAGGCCTGGATGCGCCATCTTCGGCTTCTTTCCAGATGGATATCCGAGGACATAGATGTAATCGCCGTATGTCGGATCCGACTTATCTGCTCTGCGTGGTTCGACGATGAGTCCGTGGGTGTGCAGGTTAGTTGGATTCGGCTGCAGCATCTCCTCGCCCATGGGATCGGAGTCATACGCGTGCTCGGCGTCGGGCGGTGCGGGTGGCAATTGATTGATCAGGCGAATGCGCAGATGATCGCCAGGCTGAAGCTGAAACCGCGCGCCACCATATGGGGAAAGCGTGTTGGAGCCAGCCGGGCACTGGTCATTCATTGCCGAAGCGCGGCGGCAGATCTCATACACCCACGCCGTCAGCGGCTTCCCTGTTAGCTGTACGGGTTTGGGCTTCGCGATCATCAATATGTCGAGCACGCCCGTTCTGCGGTCGCTCGCAAGCACTGGCATTTCTTTGATTGGATCAGCCTGCGCAAAGGCAGAAATATTGCTGGCTGGAACGAGGAGCAGAAGGATGGGAAGAAATGAAAAGCGCATGGAGCCTCACTTTCGCAAAAACAGTCCGTCGTCTGCGCGCACAACTGCGGTGCCGCGCAATCTCTCGCAGCAAACTGCAAACTTATTTGGGGGAATTGAACGCCTGAGGCCCGGAAGGGTCCGACTGCATTTCGGCCTCGCGAGCGAGGGAGGTTCGAGGCACTGCGTAGGGTAATGGATCCATCGAACAATGCAAGTGAAATGTCACGCAAATGTCATCAATCTTTTGATGATTCTGAAAGTGGATTAACACGGGAAATGCCCGTTGCAACTAGCATCGACTCGCCGACAGGACGGAATGGTTGAAGCGAAAGGCCACCGCTCGATTTCGAGCGATGGCCTTCGTGAACAGATGACCTGATCTATCGGTACCAACTACCAGTGATAGAAGGTCATCTTGTGGACATAGAGGGTGACCGATCCACTGCCCTTGCTCAGGCCGTCGATCTGAACGTTGGTCAGCAGCGTCCCCTTGGCCCAACCCAGGCTCTCACTAGCGGGATTGGTGGTGTTGCTGAAGACGTAATGAGTGCTATCGAAATTCACCCAATCGTGCGTCACGTTGCCACTGTTATCGCGGTGATAGCCAATCTGAATGTGATGCCATGTATTTGCTGCCCAGGTCAAAGTGTTGCAGGGAACATTCGACGGCTTCCAGTGGTCCGCGCCATTTGTAATCACTGTGTATTCCCAGGTCTTCGAGTCGCTGGAGCACTGGGTGTTGAACATGATCGTCTTGCCGTCCGAAGTTACCTGGTTGAGATCCAACTCCAGATTTTGCAGATGACTCGGATCGGTGACGTAGACGTACGTATCGAGCGCGAAATTCATCGCCGTCGGATTGTTATCGAAGGAAACGTGAAAGCGCTGACCTGCTCCATTCGAATAGGTCATATAAAACTCGCGCGCATCGTCATAGGAGGGTGTCTTTGCGGGATAGACCATCGAGCCTTGCGATGAGCCGGGCGTGCCGGTGTCGTGTTGGTCCGCCCAAGCGCTCAAGCCATCCAGGTTCGCGGAGGCAACAGCGTTGGAGGGCAGCGAGCTGAGCGTGCCGGAGCCCGAGGAGCCTGAAGTCCCACCGCCGCTGGACGTACTACCGCCGCCTATCGTGAACGTGGAGCTCACCACGGGGCAAATGACGCCCCCGCTTAGCCAGGACTTGAAGTGAATCGTGTGGGTTCCGGAGGCGATAGCAACTCCGGTAGCGTCAATAACGGAAGCAGACGATCCCGCGAACAGTGTGGAATTGTTATCGATCGAGTAGTCGAACGATACCGGCGCTTTTCCGTTGCATCCGGTGTTGTGGGCCTCTACCAATATGGGCGATGAAAGGCCCTTGGCTCCATTGACCGGGCTCGTGACCGTGATGCCCGCGCCGCTGGGTGGAGGAGTGGAACCTGACGATCCGCTACTGGATCCGCCGGAGACCGTAAATGTAGTGCTGACCGTCGGGCACTCGCCGCTGCTTACCCACGACTTGTAATGGATCGTGTGCGTACCTGCGGACATTGCGGCTGTGGTGTCAATGTCGTTGAGCGTGACACCCTTCACCAGCGTGGCGCTATTGTCGACCGAATAGACGAAAGATGTGGGCGTCAGGCCGTTGCATCCTACGTTATGTGCGCGCACCCACACCGGAGAAGAAACCGTAGTGCCATTCACCGGGCTTGCCACAGTGATATCTGCTCCGAATGCGGATTGACTCAACGCGAACCCGGAGAACGCTATAACCAGGAACGACCTGACGCGGGAATGTAACAAGCATCCAACAAGTGAATAAAACGATCTTTCAATGAACAATGCATCTCTCCTGGTTGAAAACACATACTTCGTTGCTAGCCTCGCATCGAGTGCGAAACTATCGAATGCTCATGCGCAATGACACAGCAATGCGCTACGATCCTTCGGCTTAAAACGAAGAACAGGATCGATCAGCAAAACAAATGTTGGTTAGTCGCACTTATCGAAGGCAGGCACAAACGCTGACCGATCTGCAAATCAGGGACAGCGTGAATCGAAATGAGCGCAGCCCCCGCCGGCAATAGCGGTGCGGCCGCTCTCGAATCTCGTCTCTTTAGGAAAGCATCCTTTGAAACGGGAGAGTTATTGTGTGATTTCTATTGCGAATAATACATACTTCGCCGCATTTGCGAAGCATTAAAGCAAATTATTTCTCTAAATAAAAATGCTTGCGCAAGAGCGCACGGTATCTCGGTGCGCCATTTCTACTCTGTGCAGATAGAACAATTTTCGCGGCCTGATTGCGTTAACAATTTCCTCCGCATTTGGCGAAGCACACAAAAAGCCGCGACATATGCACCTTTCTTCGATTCTTGACGAACTTAAGCCATTGCAGGATGAATGGGAAAAAAAGACGAATCCCGTCGCTGACTCGTAGATCCACCAATTCCCGATTGGGCACTCCTATAAGCTAGTGAGTCCGGTCCTCATCGATCCGAACTCCCCGATTGAAGTGCGCGCGCAATGAAGAGGAACATTGTGGCACTCGGAAGATCGGGATATCGGCCTCCAGAGCCGCGCCGCAGTCCATAGACTGGCCTCACCTCTTAGCACGCGAGAGGCGCACGTGATCCCTTCCCTGTTGAGCGATCTTCGATACGCCCTGCGGCAGATGCGCCGCACACCCATCCTCACCATCACGGCGATTCTCACCCTGGGATTAGGCATCGGCGCCACAACTGCGGTCTTCTCACTCATCTATGCCGTGATGCTCAAGTCCCTGCCAGTCGAAGATCCAGGCGCCCTCTATCGCATCGGCACCGGCAAGATATGCTGCTACTCCGGCAGTCCTGAGGGCGAGTGGGGAATATTCTCCTACGACTTCTATCAGCGGCTGCGGAGCGCTGCCGCCCCCGAGTTCGATCAGGTCGCCGCCTTTCAGGCGAAACCCGACGTCGTCAGCGTCCGACATGGTTCTCATCAGGCGCAGGCCCAGGCGCTCATCTGTTCCTACGTCAGCGGCAACTACTTTCAGACGCTCGGCATTCGGCCCTTCGTGGGACGCCTCTTCACCTTTGCAGACGACACCCGCAACGCAGACCCGGTCATCGTGCTCAGCTACAGCAGTTGGCAGCGAGATTTCGGCGGCAACCCCTCCATCATCGGATCGACGATCACCGTCGAGAACATGCCCTTCACCGTCGTCGGCGTCACACCGCCGGGCTTCTACGGTGAGACGCTCACCAGCACGCCTCCCTCGCTCTGGGTCACGCTGCGAGCGGAGTATCTCACCGACGGCAATGGCTCCTACAATCTCGTCCCCTCGAGCGCGTGGCTGCGGATCATCGGCCGGCTTCATCCAGGCGCATCACCTGCTGGCGCCTCTGCACGGCTCACCGCGATGCTGCGCCACTGGCTGGTCACGGATGCCGCCATGATGCCGGACAACCGCGCCGAGCTGCTGCGCGAGTTGCCCCAGCAGAATCTCTCGATCGAGCTCGGCGGCCTCGGGCGTCGGCATGATGCGCGATAGTTATGGCAGCAGCCTCGGCATCCTGCTCGGCATCTGCGCTCTCGTTCTGTTGATTGCCTGCGCCAACGTTGCAAATCTGCTGCTCGCGCGCGGACTCTCGCGCCGCCCGCAAACCGCCATCCGCAGTGCGCTCGGTGCATCCCGGCGGCGTTTGGTACGGCAGGCCCTCACCGAAAGTCTGCTGCTGGGAGCGATGGGAGGCGTTGCCGGCATCCTGATTGCGTTCGCCTCAGCGCGGCTTCTTGTTTTGATCACCTTCCGCCAGGCGGGCGCCATCCACGTAGGGCTGTCGTGGCCGATGCTTAGCGCCTGCTTCGCCCTCGCGCTGCTGAGCGGTGTGCTCTTCGGCACCATTCCCGCGTGGCTGCTCTCGCGCACCAATCCGATCGAAGCGGTGCGCGGCTTTCAGCGAACGACGACCGATGGCTCGGCGCGGTTGCGCCAGGGCCTGGTGGTGCTGCAGACGGCAGTCTCCATCGCATTGCTTGCCGGCGCCAGCCTGCTAACGCGCAGCCTCCTGAAGATCGAGCACCAGAACTTTGGATTCGCAACGCACAATCGCATCAGCGTCATCATGGAGCCGCCCCTGGCCGCCTATACCGCGGACCACCTGAATGTGCTCTATCGGGAGTTGGAGCAGAGGCTTCGCGCTCTGCCCGGCGTCGAGGGCGCAAGCGTCGCTCTCTACAGCCCTTTCAGCGGCGCATTCCGCCAGACCATCGTGAAGCCGGGGGAGGGCATGCCGCGCACGGACGGCTCCCAGTCCGCGCTGTGGGATCGCATCAGTCCTGGCTATTTTGCAACCATGGGCCAGCATCTTGTTGAGGGCCGCGACTTCACAGATGCCGATAACCAGGCCACGCGAGGCGTCGCGGTCGTGAATCAGGCCTTCGTCCGCCGCTTTTTCCCCGGCGATAATCCGGTTGGCAAACTCTTCGGCTTTGCCGCACCAGAGAACAGCGCCAGCCTCCAGATTGTTGGCGTCGTCCAGGATGCCAAGTACATAGACCCTGACCGTCCGGCGACGCCCATGGTCTTCGCTCCGCTCGCGCAAAGCATCGTCTACACACAGCCGATCCAGCAGGACGATGAGAAATGGAGCCACTTCATCGCCAGCGCGCAGGTATGGACATCCTGCGAGCGATCTAGGCGCCATCGAGCCGCGCATCCGGGAGGCCTTCCGCGAGGTTGATCCGAACTTTGCCATCACCCGAATTCAGACCATGCAGGAACAGGTAGATGTGAATTTCGACCAGCAGCGTCTGCTTGCTCGATTGAGCGGCTTGTTTGGAGCATTGGCCCTCCTGCTCGCCTCCATCGGGCTGTATGGTGTAATGGCTTACAGCGTGACGCAGCGCACGAATGAGATCGGCATACGCATGGCGATCGGCGCCAATCGCATGCACATCGCAACACTGATTCTGCGCAGCGCCTTTGCGCAGATTCTGCTTGGCCTCACGCTTGGCATCCCGATCGCGATTGCGGTGGGCCATCTGCTGCGCTCCCGGCTCTACGAGTTGGACGCCATCGATCCGCTTTCCCTGCTGCTGCCGACAGGAGTTCTGTTGCTCTGCGCGCTGCTCGCCAGCGCTTTGCCGGCGCGGCACGCCGCTTCGATCGAGCCGCTAGAAGCATTGCGGACAGAATGAATGTATGCGCGGAGCGTTCGAGCCCTCATCTCATAAATGTCATGACCGGCAAAGCAGCTCCGACTATGCTGTGTCAGGTCTCCCGCATGTTCCCCCGATCGAAAGGAACGGATAAGCATGAGAAAGAAAGCTATCCATCATCCAAGATTGTGTCTTGCGCTCGTAACAGTCATCGCTCTCCACGTCGCGCTTACAGCATCAGCCCAGGTGAATTCTGCCCAGATGAAGCAGACCAGAACGATTGAGATCGGCGAGTTCAGCCAGCAGGTGCACCTCTCGCTGGAGGTCGGCGACACGCTGCGCGTTGTGCTTCCCTCGACACCTTCCACTGGCTACAGCTGGCACGTCGCCAGCGCGAGCACCGTGCTCAAGGCGAAAGGCTCCGGCATCACGCCCGCGCCCCAGAAGAATGTGGGTGGTGCCGGAAGGCAGAGCCTCGCCTTTGTGGCTGCGGCAACCGGACAGGATGACCTGATGCTCAACTACAGCCGGCCATGGGAGAAGGGCAAACCGGCAGCGCGGCAATACATGATCGGAGTGACGGTAGCTGACGCGGGCGCCGCCAATACCGCATCGCCCGTCCAGGTAGCCGGAGGCATCCTGCAAGGCACCTATAGCGGCAAGTTGCCCTGCGCGGACTGCAGCGCCCTGCTTACTTCAATCGCCTTCTATGCAGAGGGATCACCGCAATCGCCCGCCGGATATTACGTGCGCACCAGCACCTACATGGGAGCGCCGAAGGGCAACGTGGTTTCGATTGACGCCGGCCACTATCTGCTGCAAAAGGGCACGCCGGATACGCCGGACCGTACCGTGTTCAGCTTGCAGTCCAATACGTCGGACAACCTCGAAAGCTATCTGCTTCAGGGCGATAGCCTCGTGCCGCTGGACAGCGACGGCAATCCCATCCATGCGCCCTTCGACATGAACCTGAAAAAGCAATGAGCCTGAAGAAGCAGCCTTAGCTAAACCAGGCAAGAACGTGATCGCTCGTTGTCCCGTGCTCTACCATCAAGAGAGCTCGTCCCCCGTCTATGTCTGAACTATCCCACCTACGTGAACAGATCGAGCTCATTGCGCGGCACGAACAGGATTTCCTGGCTCGCCGCACTCGTTCGGAACGTGTCGGAGATGCGATAGGGGCTTCCATCGGCAGCCTGTGGTTCATCGGCCTGCATGTCTGCTGGATTGGAGTATGGATAGCGCTGAACACATTGCATGTCACCCATCACTTCGATCCGAAGCCCTTCCCTCTGCTCGACAGCGTCGTCGCCATTGAAGCGATCTTTCTCGCGAGCTTCATCGTGATGCGGCAAGGCCGTCTCGGCCGGCGATCGGATGAACGGGATCACCTCATCCTGCAGATCCTTATTCTGACGGAGCGCGAAATCACCGCCGTCCTCGGCATAGAGCGCGAAGTTGCTACGCGATTGGGCCTCAAGAACGTGGCAGCAGACGAGAATATCGAGCGGTTGAGCCAGGACACGCCCATCGATGAAATCAGCCAGAAACTCCAGGAGCATCTGCCCGACTCCTGAAATTCCCCCCGACGGCAGCATTCGCGAACTCAAGCCGACCCGCGCCTGCCCCCATCTCCGGTCTTCTCTCAGAGCCGCTTCGGCTTGCGGAAGGCGTAGATGACGGCAAGGATCGGGGGCGCCAGCAGCACGCCCCAGAATGGCGTGATGGGGTTGAATGCAAGCACCAGCGGAACCAGGATCGATGCCCACAACGGCACCCGCGCCATCCGCTTCATCAGCCAAGGCTGCAGCACCAGCTGGTCGATCACCACGATGATCGCGTAGATACCCAGCAGGAACGCTAGCCGGTCATAGTCCTTGCCTTGAAACAGAATGGACAATACCGGGCCGATCAGCGCGATGACACCGCCGATATTCGGCACGAAGGCCATCAGCCCTGCCACCAGTGCCCACGCCGGAGCCAGCGGCACACGGAGTATCTCCAACCCGATCAGCCACAGTACCGCAACACACAGCGCCTCAATCGAAACAGCGCGCCACCAGTTCACCAGCGCAGTGCCGGCAGTGCGCATGATGCTGCCCCGCCGATGGCCGTCCGCTGATGGTCGGAGTCGCCTGTTCTATGACAGCCGGCTGCGTCTTCGCGTATCCGATTGGTTGCTCCGGACGAACCTCTGGAAGCTCGATGACAGGCGGCTGCGCTGGTTCGTACGGCACAGGCGCTGTCGGCTCGTCCTTTGGCTGAGGTTCATCGTCCATTTGGCTGGTCCACTCCTTCGTGTCCCTCGCTTAGACTCGGGAAACGGATGAATTGATGTTCTTCTTTAGACGTCCGACAGCGCAACGCATCGATCGCTTTCGCCAAATGGCGACGCGGGACACCTTCTCGTACCCGGAGGTCGGTGCGACGCTCAAGGGCGAGATTCCCGAACAATACAACCTGGACCGCAATCGAGTCCGCCTGGGTGAGGGTGCAGTCACCTTCGAGCGTGCCTCTGTAGCGCTCTGCAACTGGAAGATGTTTGACATCGGGTGGGTCGAGCTGCTGCATCCGGGCGACCCTGTCGCTCCTGGACAGACGGTGCTCGTGCTGGCACGCACGTGTGGCCTCTACTCGCTTAGCGCCACCCGGGTGATCGCGATGATCGATGATGACACCGGCCACGTGCGGCGGCGCGGCTTCAGTTATGGCACACTCCAGCACCATGTGGAACGAGGCGAAGAGCGCTTCAGCATCGAGCACCACCTGAAAGATGACTCGGTGTGGTACGACATCCTGGCATTCTCGGTGCCACAGCATCCGTTTGCACGGATCGCCTATCCGCTTTCCCGAGCCGCACAGCGCCATTTCGCTCGAGACTCAAAGGCAGCAATGCTGCGCGCAATCTTCTGACTTCTCAAAGCAGAGGCACACTTTGTTACCCTAAAAGTATGAAATTCGGCGTCCTCGTCTTCCCGGGCTCCAACTGCGACCACGACACCTACAACGTCATCGAGCAGATTGCGCACCAGCCGGTCACCATGCTTTGGCATGAATCCGAAGACCTCCAGGGCTGCGATGCCATCCTGGTGCCCGGCGGCTTCGCCTACGGCGACTACCTGCGCACCGGCGCCATCGCACACTTCGCCCCGGTCATGCAGTCGGTCAAGCGCTTCGCCGCCTCGGGCGGCCTCGTGCTCGGCATCTGCAATGGCTTCCAGATCCTCTGCGAGTCAGGCCTCCTGCCCGGCGCGCTGATGCGCAATGCCGGCCTGAAATACATCTGCAAGCAGGTGCACCTGCGCACCGAAAGCACCGATTCGCCCTTCACCAACGCGCTCAAAAAGGGCCAGGTGCTGCAGATCCCCATCGGCCACATGGAAGGCAACTACTTCTGTGACGAAGCGACGCTGGCCGCGCTGAAGCGCGAGGACCGCATCCCCTTCCGCTATGCAACGCCCTCCGGCCAGATCACAACGGAAGCCAACCCCAACGGCTCGCTCGACAACATCGCCGGCGTGCTCAGTGAAGGCCGCAACGTGCTCGGCATGATGCCCCATCCCGACCGGTCGAGCGAATTGCTGCTGGGCTCCGCCGACGGCTTCCCCATCTTCCAGTCCATGATCACAGCGTTGAGTGGAGCATCCGCCGGGGCCGCGAAATAGCATGATCGATATCCACCATCACCTCCTCCCGGGGCTGGACGATGGCGCCCGCAGTCTGGATATCTCGCTGGCCATGGTCGAGATGGCCATCGCCGATGGCATCACGCACATCGCGTGCACTCCGCACGCCAGCCATCACTACTTCTTCAATCCGGAGCGCAACGCCGCGCTCTTCGCGGAATTGCAGGACGCCGTAAATCGGAAGTTCGGCGAGCAGGCGATCACGCTTGGCCTAGGCTGCGACTTCCACCTGATGTTCGACAACATCGAGGACGCGCAGCGCCACCCCACGCGCTACACCATCAACGGACACAACTATCTCTTGGTGGAATTCCCGGACAGCTCCATTTCGCCCAACACCGCACAGACCTTCTACCAGCTCTCGCTCTCCGGCATGACGCCCATCATCACCCATCCGGAGCGCAATCTCATCCTCGCCCGCCAGCCCGATCGCATGCTGGAGTGGCTGAAGGCCGGGGCACTGATCCAGGTCACGGCCAGCTCCCTCACCGGGCGATTCGGCCAAGCGGCGGAGCAGGCTGCCTTCTGGCTGATGGACCATCACTGGGTCCACTTCCTCGCTACGGACGCGCACAATACCGAATCCCGGCCGCCGCTGCTACGGCCTGCATTCGATCTGGTCGCTGAGCAGTATGACCTTGCGACTGCCGAGCGGCTCTGCATCACGAATCCTCGCGCCGCCTTTTATGGCGATGCGCTTCCTTCGCAACCCGAGCCGGCCACGCCCCATAGTATGGACTCGCGCCGTCGGCAAGCGGGGAAAACTAGCTTTTTCGGCCGGCTCTTCGGCCGTTGATTCGGAGCTCACCCTTACCATCGTCACGGTTCATTCCGGTGGGTCCCCGTGCCCATTTCGGTGTATGGACCCTCTGCCCAACCCCTCGTAGGCTGATAGCTAAGTTAGCGAAAACTTTCTGATTTTTTACGTCTCCTTCAGAGAAGTTCACGCAACATCTGCAGGAGCGCTTCAACATAAGAAAGGGACCCGAGCCAAGAGGTCCCGGAATTGGTGTACTTTGACCGTTCTTTCGGCAGCAGGCAGCAACAGTAGCCGTTCCCCGTTCGGCGGGGTGCGTGCGTGAGCGACTTCCTCGCGACGGCACTCGGCCTTGCCTTCACATTGATCGTCTGTTTGCTGGCGCTGCAGGCCATCCTCGGCCCCTGGTTGCGTCGCCGCGTTCCGAAAACCGACGCAGGCCGCTCCGACCACATGCACGCGTCGCACCGCCAGACGCGCGCCACGCAGCCCGACACGACACCCGTCCATACCGCCTAGCCGCGGGCGAGTCCCGGACACCGCTTCTCCACCGCGCTCACTGTGCGACGATGGGTCAACCCCATGCCCCAGTCGTCCCGGCCATCTCTCTTTCGCAAACACTCCCTCGCCGGAAACTGGCAGCCTCAGCGATCTGCTCGCCCGCACCTTCGGTTTCCCAGCTTTCCGCGCGAACCAGGAGGAGGTCTGCCGCGCCGCCATCTCCGGACGCGATCTGCTGCTGGTCATGCCCACCGGCGCAGGAAAATCGCTCTGCTACCAGTTGCCTGCCGTAGCGCGCGGCGGCACGGCGCTGGTCATCAGTCCGCTCATCGCCCTTATGGAGGACCAGGCGACCAAGCTCGCGGGCCGCGGTCTGCGCGTCGCGCGCATCCACTCCGGGCTCGATCGGCAGACGGCGCGACAGGCCTGCATGGACTACCTGAGCGGCGCGCTGCAATTTCTCTTCATAGCGCCGGAGCGGCTGCGTGTTCCCGGCTTCGCGGAGATGCTCGGCAAGCGTAAGCCCTCCCTGGTCGCCATTGACGAGGCGCACTGCATCTCGCAATGGGGCCACGATTTCCGCCCCGACTACCGCATGCTCGGCCAACACCTGCACCTGCTGCGTCCCGCGCCCGTGCTGGCGCTCACCGCCACTGCCACGCCCATCGTGCAGAACGACATCCTGGCCCAACTCGCTCTCCACGACGCAGTTCGTTTCATCCACGGCTTCCGCCGCGACAACCTCGCCATCGAAGTCGTTGAGGTGCCGAAGCCGATGCGCACGGAACGGGCTCTCGAACTGCTGCGCGAGACAACACATGACAACCCGCGCCGTCCCGCCATCGTCTACGCGCCTACCCGCAAGGATGCGGATGAGACCGCCGCCGCGCTGGCCGCGCACTTCCCTGCTGCTGCGTATCATGCCGGCCTCGATGCTGAGCAGCGCGACCGAGTGCAGCGCAAGTTCCTCGATGGCGCACTTGAAGTCGTCGTGGCGACGATTGCCTTCGGCATGGGCATCGACAAGGCCGATGTCCGCACCGTCATCCACACCGCATTGCCGGCCAGCCTTGAGGCCTACTACCAGGAGATCGGCCGCGCCGGGCGCGACGGCCTGCCCAGCCGCACCATCCTGATGCACTCCTATGCCGATCGCCGCACCCACGAGTTCTTTCTTAGAGCGCGATTACCCTGCGCTCGACGAACTTGAACGGATTCACAAGGCGCTGGCGCGACGGTCCGGCTCTATCGCTCGCGACGACCTGCAATCTGCGCTCCGCATGGATGCCGAGATCTTTGAGAAAGCGCTCGAAAAGCTCTACATCCATGGCGCAGTGCATGTTACATATGACGACCAGGTCAGCCTCAGCCCGGACGCGAACGGCTGGCGCCGCACCTATCGCTCGCAGGCGGACTACCGCCGCCAGCAGCTTGAGCTCGTCACCCGCTATGCGCAGGGCCACGGCTGCCGCATGGCTTCACTCGTCGCGCACTTCGGCGATACGGCAGACAGCCGCCGCCTCTGCGGACATTGCGACTTCTGCTCGCCGGAGCGCGCCATCGCACAGAGCTTCCGCGGTCTCACCGCGCAGGAGGAGCATGCCGCCCGCGGGATCCTGAAGTCGCTGCGCGGTGGTCCGTCCCCTTCCACTGGCCGTCTCTACAAAGAGCTCTACCCCCGCGAAGATCTCTCTCGCAATGACTTCGACGATGTGCTCGGCGGCTTGGCCGCTGCCGGCCTGGTCCGCATCGAGGAAGCCAGCTTCGAGAAGGACGGCAAGCCGGTGAACTACCGCAAGGCGTCGCTCACGCGTGAGGGCGAGGAGTTCACCGAGGGCGCGCCGCTGGAACTCTCGCTGCGCGAGCGCACCACGCGCGACGCGCCGAAACGCAAGCCGGAGAAGGCCTCAAAGAATGCCGCGGAGAGGCCGCCTGTCGCTCTTACGCCCGAAGGCACCGCGCTCGAACAGCGCCTCAAGGAATGGCGGCTGGCCATCGCAAAGAAGGACGGCAAGCCCGCCTTCTTCGTCTTCGGCGACAGCGTACTTCGCCTGATCGCGCACGCGCGGCCCACCAACCTCAACGCGCTCGCCGCCATTCACGGAGTCGGCGCAGCCAAGCTCGAACGCTACGGCGCCGATGTTTGCCGCCTCTGCACAGAAAACTAGCGTGACTGCACCTGCCTCGCGTGCTCCCGGCACTTCCAACAGCTTCCCGGTCGCTACGTCATAGATGTACCCGTGAATCGGAATCGAATCGGGCACGAGCGGATGATTGCGGATTCGCGACACGTCATCCACCACGGCTTGCCGCTGATTCGGTATCGTCAGCCATTCGATGAACTCTCCTGCCCGGGAGCCGGGCCCCTTCCCGACATCCTTGAAGCCTTCGGTGGTCAGCTGCGCCGTTTCCAAACTACTCGCCAGCAAATTGCGGATCACATCGTTGGTGAAGAACTCCATGCCGCAATTCGTGTGGTGAATCACGAAGAACTCCCGCGTGCCCAGCAATTTGTAGCTGATGACCAGGGATCTGATGGCATCATCGCTCGCACGCCCTCCTGCATTCCGAATGACATGGGCATCGCCCTCCGCCAGTCCGGCATACTTCGCTGGGTCCAGCCTGGCGTCCATGCAGGTGAGGATCGCAAAGCCGCGCGCCGGCGGAAGGGCCAGTTTGCCACGCTCACCAAAGCCTTGACTGTACTGCTCATTTGCCTTCAATACCTCATCCAGTATTTTGCTCATGATGCCTCCGTTTGGCGTCCAGCGTTTCGTTTGTGTCCTCCGACATCGAGGCGTGTAAACGCAAAACGGCCCACGGTGGATACCCGTGGGCCGCTCAGAAGTCTGTCTTTAAAGCATCTTCAAACAGGACCTCGCCCACGGTTCTCAAAACAGCAACAAGTGAGCAGGTTATGTGAAAGATGCATGCTGGCATGGTAGCACCCAGGCGGAGCGCTGCTGCCTTGCCATGGTCTCGATATACCATCTGCGTTATGCATCATGGACTGCGTCTCACGCATCTTCTTACGGCCGGCCTGCTGACTGCCGGCGTGCTTCATGCACAACCCGGCTCTCACAAGTGGTCTATCGTCGTGCACGGAGGCGCTGGCGTCATCGAGCGCAAATCCATGCCGCCGGAAACCGAAGCGGAGTACCGTGCCGCCATGAAAACCGCGATTGAAACCGGTGCGGCGGTCCTTGAAAAAGGCGGCACCTCGCTCGACGCCGTGCAGGCGACGATCCAGTACCTCGAAGACAATCCGCTCTTCAACGCGGGCAAGGGCGCCGTCTTCACCGCCGATGGCCGGAACGAACTGGACTCCGCCATCATGGATGGCGCTACGCTCAAGGCGGGCTCCGTCGCGCAGCTCATGCACACGCGTCATCCCATCGCCGCCGCGCGCGCGGTGATGGAGCAATCGCCCGCCGTGATGCTGGCCGGCCCTGACGCCGACAAGTTCGCTGCGAGCAAGGGCCTGGAGCAGGTAGACAACAGCTACTTCTTCACGGAGCGGCGCTGGCAGGGCCTCATCAAGCAGTTGCAGAAGGAAGGTAAGCCAATCCCGCCGCGTCCCGCAGGCGCGCCACCCGCGCCGGCAAAGCCCGTAGCGATGACTGAACCCCCTGACGCGCACAAATACGGCACTGTCGGCGTGGTCGCGCTCGATGAAGCAGGCAACATCGCAGCCGGCACCTCCACTGGCGGCCTGCAGGCCAAGTTGCCGGGACGCATCGGCGATTCGCCCATCATCGGCGCAGGCACCTACGCGTCCAACCACTCTTGCGCCGTCTCCGGCACCGGCACCGGCGAATACTTCATCCGCCTCACCATCGCGCGTGAGATCTGCGCGCTGGTTGAAGACAAGCATATGAAGTTGCAGGCCGCGGCTGATGAGGTGATCCACAAGCAACTTGAAGGGCTGCACGGCGACGGCGGCGTCATCGCCATCGCACCCGACGGGGAGCAGGCCTGGAGTTTCAACTCGCCCGGGATGTACCGCGCGCGCATGAGCCAGGGCAGCCAGCCCACCATCGCCATCTACAGCGACGAGCCGTAACTCGCTTAAGGACGCCGGTACACGACGCCGTTCTTTACCACCAGCCGCACGTCCTTCACGGCCTCGATCTTCTGCGTCGGATCGCCGGCCACCGCGATCACGTCCGCGAGCATTCCCGGATGTAATCCGCCGAGCTCTTTGCTCATGCCGATCACAGACGCGTCGGTCGCCGTCGCGGCAGTCAGCGCTTCCACCGGCGACATCCCGTCACGCACCATCCATGCCAACTCACGCCAGTTGTCGCCGTGCGGGAAAACGCCCACATCGCTGCCGCAGCCAATCGTCACGCCCGCCTTCCGCGCCGACGCGAAGGCATGCGCCACCTCCTGCATGTCTTCCGTCGGCGGATTGCCCGGGACATAGTGCTGGAAGTAGACGCCGTAGGCCTCCACCGCGGTCAGCGTCGGCATGTACGCGATATGCTTCTCCGCCATCAACCGAAATGTGACTTCGCTGCCGCCCGTTCCATGTTCAATGGTGTCCACGCCGGCCAACGCTGCGCGCCGCATGCCTTCGTCCGACTCAGCGTGCACCGCCACCGGCCGTCCGCTGTCGTGTGCAGCGACTACCATGGCATTCATCTCCGCCTGGGTAAACGTGGGCCGCGTCTCACCATGCGGACCCGTGCGGTAGTCGCCGTAGATCTTGATCCAGTCCGCACCGCGTGCCGCCTGCTCGCGCACCGCGGCCACGGCCTCCGTTTCGCCCGTCGCCTCCTGCGCACCTTGCGGCAAAGAAATATCGGGGCGGTAGTTCCGCACCGCCGGTCCATATGCGCCCGTTGCAACGATGGCGCGCGTCACCACCCACAGCCGCGGCCCGGGAATCACTCCTTCATCGATCGCACGCTTCAGCGCCACATCCGCAAAGCCCGCGCCCTCGGTGCCCAGATCGCGCAGCGTCGTGAAGCCCGCCATCAGCGTCGCCTCAGCATGCTTGGTTGCGACGATGGTGCGGTACGCGGGCGGCTCGGTCAGCACCTGGGCATCCCATAGCTTCTCGTTGTACGGGTGCAGCAGCAGATGCGAGTGCAGGTCCATCAACCCGGGCAGCACTGTCATGCCCGGCAGGGCGATGCGCTCCGCATCCGGTGGCGCGGCAACACTGGCCTTCGGGCCGACCGCCTTGATCTGATTCCCTTCAATCAGGACGACCCAGCCCGTGTGCAGCGGCTCACCCGCGGTCCACACCTGCGCCGGCTCCAGCAGCAGCGGATTCCCGGCAGGTGCCTCTGCCCCAAAGGAGAATGTCGCAGCGGCATACACCATCGACAGAAGGAAGAAGCGATTCATGCGTGCGAGTGTACTGCACCTGTCATGGAAAATGGCTGACCCGCCGGCTCGTGTTCGCTAGCTGTATCGCATCCAGCGCAGCATCTCAGGTAGCGTGGCGCGCTTGCCGTACATCAGGATGCCGACCCGATAGATGCGCGACGCCACCCAGATTGCCGCCCAGATGAACACCAGCATCAGCACCATCGAAAGCGCGATCTGCCACGCCGGAGGCATCTGCGAGGACATACGCAGGAACATCACGATCGGCGTGCAGGGTGGAAACAGTGACAGCAGCACCACCGGCAGCGCCGTCGGATTGCTGGTGATGTAGCTGATCAGCACCATCCCCACCGTCAGCGGCGCAACGATCACCATGCTGAACTGCTGGATCTCCTGCTCGCTGCTGACGCTCGCGCCGATGGCGGCCGCGATCGCGCTGTAGAAGAAAAATCCGAGCAGGAAGTAAGCAACGAGAAAGAAGAGCTGCTGTGGATGAATGCCGAACGACGCTAACCCGGCAACTCCCGGCGACGCGCCGGCTGAAGTAACCACGATGACGGACACCAGCAGAAGCCAGATCGCCATCTGGGTAAGCCCCGCCGCGCCCACACCCAGCAGCTTGCCCGCCATCAGGGACTGTGGCCGCACCGTCGACAGCAGCACCTCGAAGATGCGCGATGTCTTCTCCTCCACCACCGAGCGCGCCACATTCATGCCGTAAAACACAACGGTGAAGTAGATGAGAAACATCATCGCGTAGGCGCCAAAGAAGTTCTTCAGCGAATTCGACGGTATCAGTTGCCCCTGGCGGAGCTGCATCGTCTGGATATCCGCATGATGCGTCATCGCGTCGATCTCCCCGCTGGACACGCCATGCTGGATGAGCTGCTCGCGCTCGACCCCGTGGTTGACCGCGCTCTCCATTCCACCCAGTGAAAACAGGTCACCGCTGGAACGGGAGACGAACGTCGCCTCCGGCGCGTTGCTGCCCGGCCTCTTTTCGAGCCACAGGTATCCGTCCAGCGTCTTGTCCTCCACTTGCTGGTTCAGCGCTGCGCGCTCCGCGTCCGTCGCCGGCGCGATCACCTCCGTTGGCTTCGCTGATCGGGGCCCGGGCTCCATCTCCGCGGCGACTTCGTGCGCCAACACGGGATCGTTCGATGCAATCGCAATGTTCTTGGTGCCGGAGCTGAGCTTGCCCGCGAGAAAGCTGCCGCCGATCATCAGGCCGATGAAGAGCGGAAACAATATGGTCATCATCAGGAACGCGCGGCTCTGCACTCGCTCCAGGTATTCGCGCCGGGCGATCAGCAGCACCTCATGCATCGGTCCGTCCTCCTACTGTGCGAATGAATATCTCCTCCAGCGACGGCTCGACCATCTCGAATTTGAAGATCCGCGCGTGCCGTGCCGCGGATGCGAGCAGCGCCTGCCCATCCGCACCGTTGCGCAGCTTGAACTCCGCCCGTCCCGGAAACTCGCGCAATTCCGTTATTGACGGATCGGTAAGGAAAGATGCGTCGCCATCGTACTCGACCACTACACGATCGCGCGCGTAGCGCGACTTCACCGCGCGCATCGTTCCCTCCAGCACTGCCCTGCCCTGGTCCACCAGGCAGATGGCGTCGCACAGCTTCTCCACCTGCTCCATGCGATGCGTCGAAAACAGGATCGTCCGCCCTTTGCTCCTCAGTTCCAGCAGCGTCTGCTCCAGCAGCGACACATTCACCGGATCGAGCCCAGAAGAGGGCTCATCCATGATGATCAGCTCCGGATCGTGCAGCAGCGTGGCAATGAACTGGATCTTCTGCTGCATGCCCTTGGAAAGCTCCTGCGTCTTCTTGTCCATCGACTCGGCAATCTCCATCCGCTCGCACCACTGGCGTGCGCGTGCCTTCGCGGCCGACGCCTCCAGGCCATGCAGTTGTCCCATGAAGACCAGTTGATCGATCACTTTCATCCGCTTGTAGAGCCCGCGCTCCTCCGGCAGATAGCCCACGCGGCGCAGATGATCGCGGCGGAATGGCTCGTCGAAGAGCCGCACGGTCCCGGAATCCGGCAGCGTCATTCCCACCATCATCCGGATCGTCGATGTCTTACCGGCGCCGTTCGGACCCAGCAGCCCGAAGATGGTGCCCTGCTCGATGCGCAGACTCAGCTCGCGCACCGCCACTTTGCTGCTGTAGGACTTGGAAATTCGATCGAGATCGACCACCGGCATGCGATAGGACCCTCAGGTGACGGCGTCCCAGTCTAGCAAAGTGTCCCGCCTTCACCCCTCAAAGATGCGAGCCCACTTCATGTGTCATTTATGGAATCACTCTTGTTACGTATTTACGATGTCGGTCAGATTGTTCATAAGACCAACATCTGAAGCTCGCCAGAGCCTCAAAACAATGGAATAAATCCCGCGGTCGCGCTAGTCACAAAGCGATGACAAATGCGTGACAATCCTCTTGTGTGGCGGCGGGTAGTCTTCCTCAGGATTCGAGCGTGGATGCCCCGCCTGCGGTTCGGACTCCAGCCTGTTGCCCGGCGTCAGGTCGGGCAAGCGGCATCGAGACAATGCGGGGCCTGAAAGCATCAAGGAGTCTCGCATGAAGACGTTGTTACGACTCACCCTCACTACCGGCATGGCTCTCGCTTGGGGGGCTGCCTCTTTCGGCCAGCACTACACACAAACCAATCTCGTCGCAAACACGCCCGGCATCGCTCCGGTCACAGATCCTCAACTGGTCAACCCGTGGGGCATCTCGCGTACCTCCGGGAGCCCTTGGTGGGTCTCTGACAATGCAACCGGTGTGAGCACGCTCTACAATGGCGCCGGCGTCAAGCAGGGCCTGATCGTCACTATCCCGCCATCCAATCCCAACAACAAAAAGACGCCAACCGGCACCCCCACAGGCACTATCGCCAACAGCAGCGCCACTGACTTTCTCCTCGCGCCTAAGATGCCGGCGGCGTTTCTGTTCTCCACGATCGACGGGTCGATCGCCGGCTGGAATCCGGGCGTCGCAATTGCCCCAGGCGCAATGCCGCCTTCCACCCACGCAGTGACTGTCGCCAGGGGCACCAACGGATCCAGCTACACGGGACTTACCAGCGCCTTTATCAGCGGCCGCCGTTATCTCTATGCCGCCAACTTCACCAAAGGACGCGTCGACGTGTTCGACAACGCCTTTCATCCAGTGACACTGCCGCGCGTCCAGTCAAACGGAAACTCGCATGATGATTTCGCATACGACGAAGACCACGGCAGGAACGGCGACAAGCCATTCGTCGATGAGCGCCTGCCACGCAACTTCGTACCCTTCAACGTGCAAGCCATCGGCAACGACATCGTCGTGACCTACGTCCTGCTGCAGGATGGCGCGCAGTTCGAAACCGATGGCCCCGGTCTGGGTTATGTGGATATCTACACTTCGTCTGGACGGCTCCTGCGTCGTCTCCAACATGGCGATTGGCTGAATGCTCCGTGGGGTGTTGCGCTGGCACCACTCGATTTCGGACGCTTCAGTCATGATCTGTTGATCGGGCAGTTCGCTGGCGCCGGCACTACTCAGTCCAGCGGCTTCATCGCGGCCTATGACATGGCCACCGGAAAACTCGATGGGCTGTTGCAGGATGCAACTGGAAAACCGCTCTCCATCCCTGGCATCTGGGCGATCAGTCCCGGGAACATCAGCCCGGCGAACAGCAATGCCACCGCGGCCACACCCGGTGCCGAGCTCTACTTCACCGCCCTCACCATTTCCAGTACAGGTCCGGGCGGACTGTTTGGCTATCTCAGCGCCGTTCCTGCTGAGTTGATCAAAGGAAACGATCAGTAAGAAGACGTGACGCTTGAACAAGAATGCCCACCTTCGCGATTGGAGGTGGGCATTCTGTTTCGGTTCGTGCTGTCACTGCTAGGAATTGTCGTAGGAGTCGTCGTCGAAGGATCCGCTGTCATCGAGCGACGCGTCGTCAAACGATCCGCTATCGTCGTCGAGCGTCGGCAGATCGGTATCCGCCTGCAGTGGGCCACCATCGTCGTCCACGTTCACATCGCTGGCCAGATCCTGCTGCGTATTCAGGCCGCTATCACCCTCGTGCGCATACTGCTGGATATCTGCACTCCTGTCGTCGGATCCGGGCGCGGGCGAGTCGTAGTAGTTGTTGATGACTGTCTCTTCCGGTCGGCCGCCGAATTCGCCTAGCCCTGCACCACCAACTCCGCCAAAGCCAGCGGAATTACCGAAGCCATGCATCAGCGACTCAATGCCCTCAAACGCCAGCGCACCTGCCGCCACGCCTGCGGCCGTCGTTGCGGCAGAGCGCAGAAAGCTCGACCCGCCGCCTGCCGGCGCGCCATAGCCTGGCGGTGGATATCCGGCTGGCTGCCCATACGGCTGCGGAGCCGCGTATTGCGGCACCTGCGCGTAGCTCTGCTGTTGCGGCTGCGCATATCCGGGCGCAGGCTGCTGCGGACGCGGTTCGTCTTTATGTCCAAAGAGATTTCCCAGGAAGCTGCCTTGCTTCTGCGGCTGCTGCGCCAGCGCCGGATGCTGCGCGAGCTGCTGTTGCAGTGATTGGATCTGCGCCTTCGCCTGCTCCAGCGCATAACTCTGCACCAGTACCGTCTGCGCCAGGATGTAAGCGGCATCCCGATTGCGCCGGGACCACTCCTCAATCCGCTGCGCCGCCTCGGGGTCTTTGTCGTCCAGCCGCGTGTTGTCCACACGCGCCATCAGGTCGTCCAGCATCTTCTGCTCTTGCGGGGTCATCGTCTCTCCGTCTCGACTGCGCGGTCTAGCAACTGCGCGGCTTTTACCTCCGCGCAGCCTTTACCCACAGCCTTTACTTCTTAGATGTGAGAACGCAATCCACGTGAGCGAGGTTCCGCTGGAAGGCTTTCGCGCTCAGGAGACCGTCTGCAGCGCGCGTATCTCTTCCCTGCGCACCGTCAGCTTCTCCACCAGGTCGGCCCTCACCTCGAATCCACGCCCGGCCGTGGTCGGCACCGTGATCTCGCCCTTGCTCGACACTTCCACCTCAGGCTCGATGATGTCTTCCGCCCAGTACCGCTTCGATGCCGACACGTCGCCCGGCAGCGTGAACCCGGGAAGTGAAGAGAGCGCGATGTTATGTGCGCGACCTATCCCCGTCTCCAGCATGCCGCCACACCACACCGGCACGCCGCGTTCCATCGCCGCATTGTGCACCGCAATTGCCTCGGAGAAGCCGCTCACCCGCCCGTTCTTGATGTTGATGATGCGGCAGGACTCCATGTCGATCGCGGCAAGCGCATCGCGCCGGTTGCGGATCGACTCGTCGAGGCAGATCGCAGTCTCCAGCCGCTTCTGCAGCATGGAGTGGTAGTAAAAGTCATCGGCCCACAGTGGCTGCTCGATCATCAGCAGGTCAAATCGGTCGAAGTCCACCAGGTGATCGAAGTCACGCATCCGGTAGGCAGAGTTCGCGTCCACGCTCAGCATGATCTTCGGCCAGCGTTTGCGCACCGCCTCCAGCATCTCCACGTCCCACCCGGGCTGGCACTTTAGCTTGATGCGCTTGTAGCCCGCATTCACCTCGCGCTCCACCTTTTGCAGCTGCTGCTCCATCGTGGGCTGCATGCCGATCGATACGCCGCATGCGATGCGCTTTTGCGTCCCGCCCAGCAGCTCGAATAGCGGCGCGTCTTCTATCTGCGCTTCCAGATCCCAGATCGCGTTTTCGAGCACGGCCTTCGCCATCGGATTGCCGCGCACTCTCTTGAAGATCTTCGGACAGTCGCCGCCATGCTCTACCGGGGCTGCGGCCAGCATCGGGGCCAGCTCCTGCATCAACACCACCCACGCTGTATCGATTGACTCGGCAGAGAAATACGGATGCTCTCCCGCAACGCACTCGCCCCAGCCCACCAATCCCTCAGCGTGTATCTCCGCCAGCAGCACTCTCCGGTCTGTAGTCTTGCCGAAGCTGGTCACAAATGGCTCTACCAGTGGCATCCGGATCTCGCGCAGCACGATTGAATCGATTCTCATAGACTCTTTTCCTGTTCGCTCGCCTGTTTGTATGTCATCTACGCGTGTGTCATTCAGTTGCTGCTGGAGACGCCGGCAGCCGGTCTGATAGCGCTGGCCGCTCGTCCGATGATGTCCAGCGGCTCAGTTCAAACCACCCGTTGCCCTCGAGGTCCCGCGAAAATCCCGTCACTGCCAGGCCGCGCGCAAAAGCCTCGGCAAATCGCGCCTGGTTCGTTTTCTGGAGCGCCATTGCCTCAGCCGCTCCCTCTGCGGATTCCTTCCACTGCATCACCTGATGCGGCAGCTCAATGCGCGATTCAATCTCGCCGCGCGGTGGACGTCTTCCCGCAACCGCCTCGACCACCCGCTCGCTGTCCAGCCACCATTCGGCATGCAGCCGGTCCGTAGGACGGCCACCCTGGATCCGAGCCGAGGATACACCATAAAAATTCGGCGTATAGCTGTGAGTAATCGCTCCTAGCTTTTCGATATTGAAGAATGAGTTTTTGATCTCCAACGGATCGAAGGTCCACTCCATCAGCCGGATGCCCCGTTTGAGTGCATCTTCGCGCTGCGCCAGCTTCAGCCGCCGCCCCACACCCGCATTGCGAAACTCCGCCTGTACCGCCAGCATGTGCGAGTGCAGATAGGGTCTGCGCTCCCGTATCCCGGGAATCGACATAGCGAAGCCCGCCAGCGTCCCGTCCGCAGCAAAGGCCCCCATTACCTGTCCGCCGATCCGCTGCGCCACCGTGAACATCCGCCGCGGAATGACATCCATCTCGTCGTAGCCCCAGGTCGCCACCTGCAATGCCACGCACGCTTCGAGCTCATCCAGCCCGCGGCAGGAGCGCACTTCGAACAGCGCATCCGGCCCGGTCTCCGGCGTTTGCTTCGCGTCTTCCGTAATCATTCGGCGGCAACCGCCTCCCGCTGCTTCGCCCGCGTCCACAGCGCTTCAAGATCGGCCGCACTCTGCTCGTTCAGGGCGCGGTCGCTGGCCTGCTCCATGGCCGCGAAGCGCCTGCGAAACTTCCCATTGGTGCGCCGCAGCGCCAGCTCCGGATCGACCTTCAAGTGCCTGGCCAGATTCACCACCGTGAACAACAGATCGCCGACCTCGCCCTCGACCGCTTCCGGCGCCGCTCCGGCCTCGACCTCCGCCTCAATCTCGCGGCACTCCTCTTCGACCTTTTCGAGCAGCCCCGTCCGGTCCGGCCAGTCGAAGCCGACCTTCGCAGCCTTGCTGCCCAGCTTTGCCGCTTCGAGCAGCGCAGGAAAACTGCGCGGCACCTCGTCCAGCAGCGATGCGGATGAGCCGTCCTCCGGCCGCTGCTTTTCCGCACCGTTCTTTTCCGCGCTCTTTTTTTCGGCCCTCTTGATGGCCTCCCAATTCGCCAGCACGCCGGCCGGCTCTGACGCCGTGGCCGTGTCCACCTGGGCGCGGTTTCCTGCGGCCGCGCTCGCCGCCTCGCCAAAGACATGCGGATGCCGCCGGATCAGCTTGCGGTTCAGATGCCCCAGCACATCAACGATCGAGAAGTAGCCCGCCTCGTCCCCCATCTGCGCGTAGAACAGCACCTGCAGCAGCAGGTCGCCCAGCTCCTCTGCCAGGTCCGTCCAATGCTCGCGCTCGATCGCGTCCAGTACCTCGTAGGTTTCCTCCAGCGTGTACCTACGGATGGTGGAGAAGCTTTGCTCGCGGTCCCAGGGGCATCCGCCCGGCGCGCGCAGCCGCGACATGATCGCCACGCTCTCCCGAAAGAGTGTTCCGGCGAGTGCACCGGTGTCAGCGGATGGGCTGACTTCCTGCTGGCTCATGCCTCCACTTTAACCGAGGTCCCTTATCCGACGCTCGGCCGGCCCCCAAGTCGATCGAGTGACGATCCCGCGCCGATCGGTCCGGCTCGCTATACTGCCCAGCGAGCCTATTGTCCGATTTTTGAGGAGCTTCCGTCGCAATGCTGACCATCCAGATTGTCTTCGCGTTGCTCTTCGGCCTGGCCTTCGGCAGCTTTCTGAACGTCTGCATCAGCCGCCTGCCGCGCCATCGTTCCGTCGTGCGGCCGGCGTCGCACTGCCCTCAATGCAAGACGGCGATAGGCGCCCGCGACAATATCCCTCTCTTCAGCTTCCTTCTGCTGCGCGGCCGCTGCCGCCACTGCCTGAGGCGCATCTCGTGGCGGTATCCACTGGTCGAGGCCGCGGTCGCCGTTCTCACCGTCGGCAGCCTGCTCGTTTTCGGCTTCAATTACTGGGGAGGCGCGTTCGCAATCTTCTGTGCGCTGCTTGTAGCACTGGCCGCTTGCGATGCCGAGACGATGCAGCTGCCGGACACCCTTACCTTGTCGTTGCTCGGCCTTGGCATTCTCTATCGCGCGGGCGACGGCTATTGGGGAGAGCTCTCTCACGGCGCGGCCTATGCCCGGCACGCCGCCTTGATCCTTGGTCTGCGAGGGACCATCTCTGCCGTGGCGACGGCGGCCGCCCTGCTCATCCTGCGCTGGATCTACTCCCTGGTACGGCGTCGGCAGGGCCTCGGACTCGGCGACGTGAAGCTCGCTGCAGCCATCGCTGCCTGGCTGGGCGCGCGACAAATGTGTGTGGTCTTCTTCCTCGCGGTAGTCACGGGCGCGCTCACGGCGCTGGTGGCATTGGCCGTGCGTGGTCGCGAGAGATCGGGATCGGAAGGGCCGCTGGCGGTACCCTTTGGCACCTTTCTCGCGCTCGCGGGAATCTACTGCGCCTTCTTCGGCCTGCAGACGATTGAGTGGTATCTCAAATTTTTCCGTTAGTTCGAGCGAGTTATCCCGGTAAATAAGAAAGCCCGAAGCGTCGCGCTTCAGGCTGTGTACACCGCTGTTCTGCGGCGTTAGATCCTTGCCATCTGAGGTCTGGTTTGCACCTCAATCGACAGGGTCGCGCGCAACGCGCTCATCTGCTTCAGATGGTGGCGCAGATGCAGGACATGGTAACGGCGCCACTGATCGATACGCAGCGGTCCCAGCAGGAAATGCCGTCCCACGCGTTCCATCCCGAATCGGTGCCTGCATTGGTCCAGCGTCGCATCGAGCAATTCAATCGATGTCTCCAGCCGCTCGGTGAGTTCGCGCACACCGGTCGCCGGCAGGTTTGCTGACGGGCTGATCTCCCGCGGCGCGCCCACACCCTTCGGCATGTGGCCCGCACTTAGAATCATGAGCTGAAGCGCCCATTCCGTACGCGAACGGTGAAGGTTCCGGCCTGGTCGGCCTTTCTCCAGCCGCTCTTCGAGAGCGGTGCGTGTCGCATCCATGGAAAGCACCAGATGCTCGACGATCTGCTGCACGCTCCAGCAATGTGGATGTCCCCAGGGATGCACGTTCGCCGACGTCGCATCGAAGCCGCCAAGCTCGGCGGACACTTCGTGAAAAGCGGTCTGGAAGACTGGGTGCATCGGCGCCTGGAATCGAAATTTCGGATATTACTTCAGGCACGATAGAACTTGCATACAAAAAGGGGCAAGCACAAAAAGTGGCAGATAATGCGATTTTTAATAACCCATTTGTGCTACTTCGAGAGCGCCAGTATCGCTTTTCGGGCTGATTTTGCCTTTTCCCCGTCCGGAGCTATCTCCAGATACAACTTGTAGTTCGTTAGAGCCTCGTCCGTACGGTGCAGACCCGCCGCTGCCGCCGCCAACCCATAAATGGCATCCACATTCGTCGGATCCATCCGCGTCGCCTCGGAGAAGCGCTCGTAAGCCCCCTTGTAAGCCCCCGTGTTCAGGTAGAAGCGCCCCACCCGCACGTCGTCCTGCGCCTCTCCCTGCCCGGCCAGCGAGCCGCTCTGGATGTCCTTGTCGCTCGGCTTCTTGAGCTTGTGGCGCCCGCTATCGCGGGGTACGTCGGCATCGGGGTCGGTATCGCCGCTCGGGTTCGAGTTGCTGCTGGAGCTGCTCGAGGAGCCGGCCTCATTGTTGTCCTTCGCCGCGGCAGCCGCCGCACCCTTCGACACGTCCTCAGGGAACGGGTTGTCCTTGGCTGCGTCGCCCGGCTTCTGCGCAGGCTGCTGCCCGGCATCGGGTGCCGCAGAAGCATCCGGCGGCTGGCTCCCTTGCTGCGGCTGCGCCGCATCCTTCGAAACATCATCGGGGAACGGATTCTCCTGCGCCGCCGACTTGGGCGCAGGCGTCTGCTTCTGTTGCTTGCTCGGCGCAGGCGGCGGAGATTGGCTGGCCGAATCCGGCGTCGCCGGCTGTTGCGCCATCGCCGGCAGCAACAGCCATCCACCCAATGCCAGCAGCGCGGCAAAGCGCGCCCGCAAGCATATGGTGACAAGGCGGAATGGCCACGTCTGCCGCATCTCTCTAGCCTATAAGACGCGCTGCCGTCTGTGCAGGGCTCTATACTCGGGGCATCTTTTCTTTCTCGAAGGAACCCTATGGGCCTGATGATCCGCTCCTCCGCCATCCACGCCGCCGGCTGCTACACCACCACCCCCATTCGCAAGGGGGCCCGGGTGGTCGAGTACACCGGGCCGCGCCTCCGCAAAGCCGAGGCCGACCGCATCTACGAGGATTCGCCCATCACCTATCTCTTCGGCATCGGGTCACGCTCCATCGTCATTGACGGCCACGGCGCCGCGATGTTTCTCAACCACTCCTGCGATCCCAATTGCGAGACCAACGAGTTCGGCGACCGCGTCTGGATTCTGGCCATGCGCGACATCGCGCCAGGCGAAGAGCTCACCTATGACTACAACCTCTACGACGGCGACGAGGACGAAGCCAGCTGCAACTGCGGTGCCCCATCCTGCCGCAAGACCATGTACTCGCCCGAAGAGATCGCCCGCCGCGAGCGCGCTGCGAAGCGACGGAAGAAACCTCTTCGCTAAAAGACTTGACTCCTGCGACGGCCCTCCAACCGCTTTATTAAGGCCGTTTGCAATCGAGTGGCTCATCAGCTTCGTCACGTTGAGCCTATCCGTAACCTTCCGCTCTGAGCTCTTGACCTTTGGATGACAGCGGTTCGTTCGAAAGTTCTTGCGGTCAAGTGATAGTGCAGAGACGTTGTGCCGACGAACATTTCGAGCGGCCCGAGCTAATGTTGGAGAGCCAGTTTGAACCTGATCTCCTCTCCGACGCTCAAGGCCCGTCCACCTTCTACTTCGGTGATTTCCCCACAGCGCAGGGGACTACAATCGCGGTAGACCCAGCATCGATTCCGACAGATGGCCTACCAGGTTCTCGCCCGCAAATACCGCCCCCAATTTTTCCGCGACGTTGTCGGGCAGGAGCACGTCACCCGCACGCTTCTCAACGCGCTCACCCAGGGCCGCATCGCCCACGGCTACATCTTCAGCGGCCACCGCGGCATCGGCAAAACTACCATCGCCCGCATCCTGGCCATGGCGCTCAACTGCCAGCACACCATCGGCTCTGCCGAACGCCCCACCGCCGAGCCCTGCGGCATCTGCGATGCCTGCACCGAAATCCGATCTGGCTCCGCCGTGGATGTCATCGAGATCGACGCCGCCACCAATCGCGGCATCGACGAGATTCGCGAGCTGCGCGACGCCGCCCGCTACCGCCCCGCGCGCGACCGCTACAAGATCTACATCCTCGACGAGGCGCACCAGATCACCGACGCCGCCTTCAATGCCCTGCTCAAGACACTCGAAGAGCCGCCCGACCACGTCGTCTTCATGATGGCGACCACGCAGCCCGAGGACATCCCGCAGACCATCCGGTCGCGCTCGCAGCACTACGCCTTTCACGCGGTCCGCTTCGACGACATCCTCACGCAGTTGCGCTCCATTGCCGACCAGGAGAAGCTCGATGCCGATGAGGCTGCGCTTGCCCTGCTGGCCGAAGCCGGCGACGGCTCCATGCGCGACGCGCTCTCCATCATGGACCAGGCCATCGCGAGCGCACCGGTGATTGCCGATGGCCGCCCGCATCTCGAAGCAGCACAGATTCGTGAGCTCATGGGCACAGTGCCCAACACCGTCTTTGAACGGCTGCTCGAATGGGTCGGCGAAAACAATAGCGCCGCCGTCATGACCGAGATCGACACCCTGCTGAACGCCGGCAACAGTCCCTCGCAGCTCGCGCGCCAGATGGTCCGCTATCTGCGCAATGCGCTGATGGCGAAGCTCGGCGGCGAATCCACCGAGCTGCTCCAGATCTCCGGCGATGAGCGCGCCCGTGTCGCCCGCACCGCTCTCCTCTTCAGCGAAGAAGATCTCGCCCGCTTTCTGCAGATCATGCTGCGCAGCTTCGACGAGCTGAACTACCGGCAGGAGCCGCGCTTTCATCTGGAGCTCGGCCTGCTCAAGCTGGTCCACACCCAGCGCCTCATTCCGCTCGAGCAGATCCTCAGCCAGCTTCCCGGCGGCCAACTCGCCGGAGCCGCAGGCAAGCGTCTCGCGTGCTGCCGCCTCCCTGCCCGGCAACAGCCCGGCACGTGCAGCCTCGGCGCCGAGCCCTGCCTCTTCACCCGCGCCTATCCGAAATGCCGCTCCGCAAGCAGCGCCGCCGCGCAGCGTCGCCAGCACGGAAGCAGCACGTGGCGGATCGGTCGCGTCCTCCACGCCCTCGACACAGCCCAGCTTCTCGCCCTTCGAGTCGGACACACGCCGCAAGTCCGGGCCATCTGGCTCTGCTGCCGTAAGCAGCGAACCAGCATCCGTCGCTCCGCTTGAGGTCGGCACGCTTGTCGTCGATACAGCGGTCGCGCTCGACGAGCCGCCAACGTCCCCGGCCATCGACGACGAACCGGAGACACTGCAGCACGAGCCGCCAGACCCGCAGATTCGCGGCCATGTTTCGCCGGAAGCAGAACGCATCGCCGCGGACCTCGAAGAGGAGATCGCCTCGGACGGTGAGCCCGAGCCGCCTGCCTCCGGAGAATTTATAAGCCTGATCGATAAGCTCCGCGATGCGGTCGCGCAGGCACTGCACGACAAGGGACACGAGACGGCAAGTGCTCTGCTGCGCGCCGGAGAGTGGTCAGTCTCCGAAGGCAGCAACACCATCACCGTTCTGGTCGCGGTGAAGAAGACCATGCTCTCGCTCACCATGAACCCGGAGGCCGAGCGCATTGCCCGCACGGCGCTGCAGCAGGCCGGCAGCAGCGCGAAGCTGATCGTGCTGCCTGGCGATGGCTCCGCCTCGCCTGCACCGCCCGCCGCACACGCCGCCAAGGGCACCATCCAGTCGCACGCGCTCGACAATCCCCTGGTGAAGCAGGCACAGGAGCTCTTCCGCGCAGAGGTACGCAGCATCCTTGACCTTCGAGGCAAGCGTAAAAGACCTCGAGGCAAGCCATAGGAAAGGACATCGATTGAATCCGCAGGACATTCAGAAAATGCTTGGCCAGGCGCAGGAAATGCAGCAGCAGATGGAGCAGCGCCTCGCGAGCACCGTCGTCGAAGCCACCTCCGGCGGCGGCGCCGTCACCGTCAAGATGAACGGCAAGAAGCAGGTGCTCTCGCTCAAGATCGATCCCACGGCTGTTGCCGGCCTCGGATCCAACACGGCAGACGTCGAGATGCTCGAGGACCTCATCATCGCCGCTCTCAACGAAGCCGGCCGCCGCGCCGACGAGAGCCTGCAGTCCGGCCTCTCCGGCATGCTGGGCGGCCTCAATCTGCCCGGCTTTTAGCGCACGCCACCATGTCCCGCTTTGCAGAGCCCATGGCGCGCCTCATCGAGGAGTTGCGCAAGCTTCCCGGCATCGGCGCCAAGAGCGCGCAGCGCCTCGCCTTCCACATTCTCCGTTCCAGCGCCGCAGATGCCGATGCGCTCTCCGACGCCGTACGCGAGCTGAAGGCGAAGCTGCGCCTCTGCTCCGTCTGCAACAACATCACCGATGTCGATCCCTGCGTCTACTGCTCCAGCCCCACGCGCAATCAGCGCCAGGTCTGCGTGGTCGAGGAACCGACCAGCATCTCCGTCATCGAACGCACGCACTACAACGGCGTCTATCACGTGCTGCACGGCACGCTCTCGCCGCTGCATGGCGTCGGCCCGGAGCATCTGCGCACCGGCTCGCTCACCGCACGCGCCGAGCGTGGCGATATCGACGAAGCCATCCTCGCCACCAGCCCCACGCTCGAAGGCGAAGCCACGGCATCGCTGCTCGCCGACCTGCTCAAGCCTTACCCGGTCCGCGTCACTCGCATCGCCACCGGCGTCCCCGCGGGCAGCGACATCGAGTACGCCGACGAAGTCACGATGACCCGCGCCCTCGAAGGCCGCCGCGAACTCTGACGCCACAAAAAGCAAAACGCCCGTTTCGCACGGGCGCTTCGCAACACTTAAACTAGAACTTTAACTACGCAGCCGCGCCAGCAAGATCCTGCGGATGCACCGGCTTAGCCAGAATCTCGAACTCGTGCCCCTGCGTACGCGCACGGTCCAGCAGGTCTGCCGTCGCCGCCTGGCCGGAAAACAACAATATCTTGCAGTTCGGGAGCATGCCGCGGATCTTGATCGCTGCATCGATCCCGTTCATGTCCGTCATGATCACGTCAGAGATCAGCATGTCCGGCTTCAGCGTCTTCGCCGTCTCCACCGCCTTTTCACCGCTATACACTGCCGTCGCTTCAAAGCCCGCTTGGTTCAGGATGATGGATAAGGTATCGGCGATCACGCGTTCGTCATCGGCTACCAGGACTTTTGGCTTTGCTTGTGATTCGGACATTCGCTCCCTTTGGCTCTCGGCGCTGGCCGTACAAAACAGTTTCTGCCTCGATGTGCCGTACTGGAGGCATCAGACCAGCCCTTGAAAAACACACTCGTAGACACTATTCCTGCAGCTGCTGCAGCCGCAGAATAACCTCGCTCGTGTAAACCCGTGCTTTGGGCAAAGGTCTCTCGAGAACGGTCATTGACCGGTCGCACCTGCAGTGAAAATGCTCTATGTCCTAGATGATACGCTTCCCGTGAGGAGATGCTTCATCTCCCAGCAAACAGACAACGCATACATTAGAGAGTCAGGTATCGGACGGACAATGCAGACTCCGTCCAGATGCCACGCCACTGAGGCATGGCCCGAGCCGCACTCAGCAGCGTCGCATGGTCCCGAACGCCGCGCGTGGCGCGCTCTGGTTTTGCCCTGCAGACTTTGGATGCTCTATGACCGAAACGATCATTCGCGCCGAGAAGGTCGAAAAGTACTACTCGCAGCCGAGCGAGAACCGTATCCAGGTCATCGCCCCCACGGACCTGTCCATCGTCCGGGGGGAGATCGTCGCGCTCCTCGGCCCATCGGGTTCCGGCAAATCCACGCTGCTCCGCATGCTCACCGGGCTCACCAAGCCATCGGGCGGCGAAGTCTTCTGGCATGACACGCCCATCACGCGCGCCAATCCCAACGTCTCAATCGTCTTCCAGAGCTTCGCGCTCTTCCCCTGGCTCACCGTCCTTGAAAACGTCGAAGCGCCGCTGAAGGCGCGCGGCATGAGCGCAGAAGAGCGCCGCGAGCGCAGCCTCCGCATCATCGACACCGTCGGTCTGGACGGCTTCGGAGCCGCCTTCCCCAAGGAGCTCTCCGGCGGCATGCGCCAGCGTGTCGGCTTCGCCCGCGCACTTGTGGTCGAGCCCGAAGTCCTCTTCATGGATGAGCCCTTCTCCGCGCTCGACGTGCTCACCGCGGAGAACCTGCGCAGCGAGCTCTTGGAGTTGTGGCAGAAGAAGACCATCCCTACGCGCGCCATCTTCCTCGTGACGCACAATATCGAGGAGTCGGTCCTGCTGGCCGACCGCATCATCGTGCTCGGCCGCAACCCCGGCCACGTGCGCGTGGACTTCCCCGTCACTCTTTCGCAGCCGCGCGAGCGCAAGTCTTCCCTCTTCACCCAGCTCGTCGACTACATCTATACCGTGCTCACCCGGCCTGACGTGCAGCCCGATAAGGTTCCGGGACGTGCCGCCGTCCGTGACCAGCGCCAGATGCACTACCAGATGCTGCCCCACGCGCGTCCCGGCGGTATCGCCGGCCTGCTCGAAATCCTTATCGATCGCGGCGGCAAGGACGACGTGTACAAACTCGCCGAAGAACTCGGCTTCGAACTCGATGACCTCTTCCCCATCGTCGAAGGCGCGCAGTTGCTCGGCTTTCTCAAAGTCGAGGAGGGCGACGTCGCCATCACCGAGAGTGGCCGGCTCTTCGCCGACTCCGAGATCCTGAAGCAGAAGGAGCTCTTCCGCGACGCCGCGCTCGAACACATCCTGCTGCTGCGCCAGATCACGCGCGCGCTCGATACCAAGGCCGACCGCACCGTCCCCGAGGATTTCTTTCTCGACCTGCTCGACGAGCAATTCTCGCAGGAGGAGGCGCAGCACCAGCTGGAAACAGCCATCAACTGGGGCCGCTACGCCGAGCTCTTCGACTTTGACGCCGGCCGCCGCCGCTTTATCAAGCCGGAGGTCGAAGAGGTCGACGAAACTCCTGTCGAGGAGTCCGTCGAGTGATGCGCGTTGTTGAGGAGACTATCGCGTGAAGGTCTCACGCATCCCCACGCTCTCGCGCACCCTAGTGCTGGAGCGTTCCTGGCCAGTGGTGCTGGACCTGACCGTTGCAGCCTTCTGCCTCGCGACGTTTTATTGCGTCGTCCTGCTGGGACGCTACTGGTTCTCGCATCCCGTCCCCTCGGCCCAGATCTCGCAATCCGCGCGTGCCCTGCCGCTCTACGCCTTCTACTCTGTCGTGCGCATCGGCGTCGCCTATCTGCTCAGCCTCATCTTCGCTGTCGGCTACGGCTACTACGCCGCGTATCATCCACGCGTCGAGGCCTTCATGATCGCGGTGCTCGACATCCTGCAGTCGATTCCCGTGCTCAGCTTTCTGCCCGGCGTCATGCTGGTCATGGTTTCGCTGCTGCCCACGCGCCAGCTCGGCGTAGAGATGGGCGCGATCCTCCTCATCTTCACCGGCCAGGTCTGGAATATGGCCTTCAGCTTCTACTCCTCCATCCGCAGCATCCCGCGCGAGCTGCGCGAGGCCTCGCAGATCTACGGCTTCAGCGCCTGGCAGCGCTTCTGGCAACTGGAGCTGCCCTTCTCCGCCATCGGGCTTGTCTGGAACTCCATGGTCTCGGTCGCCGGCGGCTGGTTCTTCCTCATGGCCTGCGAGATGTTCGTGCTGGGCGATCGCGACTTCCGCCTGCCCGGCCTCGGCTCTTATCTGCAGACCGCGGCGAGCAACGGCAACACCCGCGCCATGATCTGGGGCCTCGCCGTCATGATCGCCATCATCGTCGCCACCGACCAGTTCATCTGGCGGCCGGTCATCGCATGGGCCGACAAGTTCAAGTTCGAGCAGGTGGAAAGCACCAAGCGGCCCACCTCGCCCATCCTCTACGCCCTGCGCCATTCAAACGCCATCGGCTGGCTGCACGATCGGACGATCCTGCCGCTGGGCGAGCGCATCTATCACGGTCTCGCCGCGCGCCGGCTTCGCGCTCTTGCACGGCCGGAGCGGAGCGCCGTTTCGCGCCAGCGTTCGCTCATCACCCACAGCACCATCTTCCTCGCTCTTCTGGTGGCCGCCATCTTTGCCGCCTTCCATGCTGTGCTCCTGCTCCGTCATCTGCACGGCGCGGAGATCATCCAGCTCCTCAAAGGCGCCGGCGCCACGTTTCTGCGCGTGAATGCCTCGCTGCTCATCGCCGCCCTCTGGACCATTCCCGTTGGCGTAGCCATCGGCTTCCATCCCCGCCTGGCACGCATCGCGCAGCCACTGGCGCAGATCGCTGCTTCCGTCCCGGCCACTGCACTCTTCCCCGTACTGCTCATCGCACTGGTGCAAGCCGGCGGCGGGCTGGGCATCGGCTCCATTGCGCTCATGCTGCTCGGCACCCAGTGGTACATCCTCTTCAACGTCATCGCGGGAGCCATCGCCATCCCCTCTGACCTGAAAGAGGTCGCCGGGCTCTTCCACTTCTCCAGCATCCAGCGCTGGAAGACTCTGATCCTCCCCGGCATCTTTCCCTATCTCATCACCGGCATGGTCACGGCATCCGGCGGCGCGTGGAACGCCAGCATCATCGCCGAGTACTTCCACCTGCGCGGCAAGACGCTCTCCACCATCGGCCTCGGCGCCGAGATCAGCCGCGCCACCGATCATGGCCAGTTCGACATGCTGCTGATGGCGACCATCATCATGGCGCTCATGGTGGTCACCATCAATCGCCTCGTCTGGCGTCCCCTCTTCCAGCTCGCCGAAACCAAGTACCGACTGGAAGGCTGACGAATAATCTCCGCAAGAAATTCCGCAGCATCTCCACGCAGGAGCTCGCAACGGCACCCGCTCTGAATGGAGTATCATACGACCCTGATGACGGTTAACGAACGCATGATTCTTCTCGTGGAAGATGATCCTGACCATGAGGCGCTTACTATCCGCGCGCTCAAAAAGGCAAACATTGCCAACAACATCCGCGTGGCACATGACGGCGAAGAGGCTATCGAGATGCTCTTCGGTCAGGGCGAGAAAGTGCTGCCCTACGCGCCGCAGGTCATCCTGCTGGACCTGAAGCTGCCCAAGGTCGATGGGCTCGAAGTCCTTCGCCGCATCCGCGGATCGGAGCAGCACCACATGCTGCCCGTCGTCATCCTTACCTCCTCCGATGAGGAAAGCGACCTGATGCGCAGCTACAAACTCGGCGTCAACAGCTACATCCGCAAGCCCGTCAATTTCACGGACTTCGCAGAGGCCACCCGCCAGCTCGGCATGTACTGGCTGGTGCTGAATGAGACGCCCCCCACGCCACTTCGCTAAGACATAACAATGGATTGCCGCTATCATTGGCCCGCTGGACAATGGTCACTGGCCACCATCAAGGATTGACGGCCTTCCCCCTCAGACACCCGATGCGTGCCCCGGAACAGCCAGACCAGATCGAAAGGCAACCAGACACCACTCCATTGCGCGTCCTGCTGGTAGAGGACGACGAGGATGATTCCCATCTTCTAGCCCGCTACTTCGAACGCGCCGGCTACAGGCCCATCGTGCACCGCGTTGAAACCGCCGATGAGATGCGGCGCGCGCTCAACCAGCCCGATGTCGAATGGGATGTAGTGCTGGCCGACTTCAACCTGCCGACCTTCAGCGCTCCCGCCGCTCTGCGCCTGCTGAAACACATGGGACGGGATGTCCCCTTCATCATCATGTCCGGCGCCATCAGCGAAGAGACTGCCGTCGATGCGATGCGCGCCGGCGCCCATGATTATGTTTCCAAGCAGAATCTCGCGCGGCTGGTTCCGGCCATCGAGCGTGAGATACGCGAAGCGCGCGCCCGGCGCCTCCAGCTCGATGCCGAACAGGCCCTGCGCACCAGCCAGGAGCGCTTCCTGCGCCTGGTGCAGGCCATGCCCGTCGGCCTCATCATCGCCGAGCCCGATGGCACCGTCCAATATGCCAACACCAGCATCGAGCGGCTGCTCGGTTATAGCGAGCAGGAGCTGCGCAGCGGCGCAGTCGACTTCGGCAGCATCTTTGGAGCCGAAGGGCCCACTGTGCTCACACGTCTGCAGGCCATCACTACGGACGAGTCCCGCCGCCCCTTCGAGACCCTCTGTCGCACCAGCAGCGACCAGTATCTTCCGGTGCTGATCGCCCTCGCGCCACTCGCAGCCGATTCCTCCGAATCTCCCTCCGCACCGGAACAGATCGCCATCTTCTTCGTCGATCTCTCCGAACAGAAACGCAGCGAAGAGGTCATGCGCCGCACCGAGAAGCTGGCTGCCACAGGAAGGCTTGCCGCCTCCATCGCGCATGAGATCAACAATCCGCTCGAGGCGGTCACCAACTGCCTCTTTCTCATCGGTTCCGCCCGCCTCGATCAGCGATCGCAGGAGTACCTGCGCATCGCCCAGCAGGAGCTCGACCGCGTCACCCACATCACCACCCAGACCCTGCGCTTCTACCGCCAGAGCACCAGGCCGGTGAACTCAGACGTGAACGATCTGCTGGAAGGCGTGATCGCCCTCTACGAGCCCCGCCTGCGCAGCTATTCGATCGCCATAAGCGGCGCTACCGCGAACTGCCCCCCGTGCAAGCCTATGACGGCGAGATCCGTCAGGTACTCGCCAACTTCATCGGCAACGCCATCGATGCCATGCAGCGCGATGGCGGGCGCCTCACCCTCCGCACTTCGGTTGGTCAGGAGCCTCTCACCCGCGCGGAAGGCATTTACGTCACCGTGGCAGATACAGGATGCGGCATGGACAAGGCCACCCAGTCGCGCATCTTTGAGCCATTCTTCTCCACCAAGGGCACAACCGGTACCGGCCTCGGCCTGTGGGTCAGCCAGACCATCATCGACAAGCATCGCGGCCGCATCTCCATCCGCAGCCGCGTCCGCCAAGCATCCGCAGGAGCCCGGCGGCACCGTCTTCCGCATCTTCCTCCCGCTTCAGTCCGCGAATCTGGCTCCGACCGGGAACAATCTGTAGCTGCGATGCCGCGACGACCCCCGAAAAGCAACACCGGACGCCTCCCGCGCTTCTGATTCGAAGGAACCCCTAGCAAAATCTCTCGGCACCCTAGGAATAAAGAACATGGCACGTACAGTACTGCCCGGAAAGCCTTATCCGCTGGGCGCAAAGTGGAACGGCCGCGGAACCAACTTCGCCGTCTACTCCGAAAACGCCACCGGCGTGGATCTCTGCCTCTACGACGAGGACAATAACCAGACCGAGTCGCTGAAGCTCGAAGAATGCACCGCCTTCGTCTGGCATGGCTTCCTGCCTGGCATCCGTCCCGGTCAGCGCTACGGCTATCGCGTCCACGGCTCATGGGACCCTGCGAAGGGCCATCGCTTCAATGATCACAAGCTGCTCGTCGATCCTTATGCGCAGGCCATCGACGGCGATGTGCACTGGGACCAGTCCATCTTTCCTTACACCTTTGGCGGAAAAGATCCCGACCTGAACAAAAATGAGGAAGACAGCGGACCCGGCATGCCGAAGTCGGTGGTGATCGACCCCGCCTTCGACTGGAGCGGCGACCGGCGGCTGCGCATCGCGCTCGCCGACTCAGTCATCTATGAAGTCCACGTGCGCGGCTTCTCCATCACCAACCCGGAGATTCCCGAGGAACTGCGCGGCACCTACGCCGGCCTCGCCCACCCGGTGAACATCGCCTATCTGAAGAAGCTCGGCATCACCGCCGTAGAGCTGCTGCCCGTCCACCACTTCATCAACGATGCCCATCTCGTGGAAGAGGGGCTCACGAACTACTGGGGCTACAACACGCTCGCCTACTTCGCGCCCATGGAACGCTACAGCTCAGACCAGACGCCAGGCGCATCCGTGCGCGAGTTCAAGGCCATGGTCAAGGAGCTGCATAAGGCGGGCATCGAGGTCATCCTCGACGTGGTCTACAACCACACTTGCGAGGGCAACGAGATGGGGCCGATGCTCAACTTCAAAGGCATCGACAACACTGTCTATTACCGCACCGTGCCCGATAACCCGCGTCACTACATGGACTACACCGGCACTGGCAACACGCTCAACGTGCGCCATCCGCAGGTGCTCAAGCTCATCATGGACTCGCTGCGTTACTGGGTTACGGAGATGCACGTCGACGGCTTCCGATTCGATCTCGCGGCCACGCTCGCCCGCGAGCTGCACGACGTTGACCGTCTCTCCGGCTTCTTCGACATCATCAATCAGGACCCCACGCTGGCTGACGTCAAGCTCATCGCGGAGCCATGGGACGTAGGCGACGGCGGCTACCAGGTCGGCAACTTCCCCGTCATCTGGGCCGAATGGAATGGCAAGTACCGTGACACCGTGCGCAAATTCTGGAAGGGCGATGAAGGACAGCTCAGCGATCTAGGCTATCGTCTTACTGGCTCAAGCGACCTCTACCAGCACGATGGCCGCCGCCCTTATGCCAGCATCAACTTTGCGACTGCGCACGATGGCTTCACGCTGCGCGACCTGGTCAGCTACAACGAGAAGCACAACGAAGCGAACAAGGAAGACAACAAGGACGGCACGAACGACAACGCGTCCTGGAACATGGGCGCTCGAAGGCGACACTGACGACGAGGTCATCAATCACGCTCGCGACCGGCAGATGCGTAACTTCCTTGCCACGCTCATCCTCTCGCAGGGCGTGCCCATGATCTGCGGCGGAGACGAACGCGGCCGCACGCAGTACGGCAACAATAACGCCTTCTGCCAGGACAACGAGATCAGCTGGTATGACTGGCGGCCCAGCGAGCGCAAGCAGTTGCTGGTCGACTTCACCAGCCACCTCATCCACCTTCGCCGGAAGCACAACAACTTCCGGCGCCGCAAATTCTTCCAGGGCACCGCCATTCACAATTCGGCAGTCCGAGACATCGCCTGGTACGAGGCTAGTGGCGCAGAGCTCGATGAAGGCGCATGGAGCGCTCCTTGGGGCCACAGCCTTGCCTTGATGCTCAATGGCCGAACCCTCAATACCAAGGACCCGCACGGCCATCCGGTCATGGACGACTCCTTCCTCATCCTGATCAATGCCTACCACGAGGGCGTCGAGTTCAAACTTCCACCGTGCCCCTGTGATGGATACTGGGAGTGCATGATGAACACCGACGACCTGCACGAGGAGTTCGAGCGCAGACGAGTGGACGATAGCGTCATCGTCGCCGGCCGCTCCATGATGCTGCTCACGGAGTGCGCGGAGGAAACCAACCTGGACGAAGCTGGACCGGAGGAGAAGGAGTGACTACGCAACCCATCCGCTGCGGCGTGATCGGCTTTGGCCTGGCTGGCCGCATCTTCCATGCCGCTGTCATCGACGCCACCCAGGGCCTCGAACTCGCAGGCATCGTGGAGCGCAAGGGCGATGCCGCGCAGAAAGCCTATCCGCACGTCCCCATTTATCGTTCGCTCGATGCGATGCTCGATCAGGCAAAGCTCGATGTCGTCGTCGTCGCCACACCCAACGACACGCATGTGCCCCTCGCCGAGCAGTGCCTCCGCGCGGGAAAGCACGTCGTCATCGACAAGCCGGTAGCCGTCTCCTCAACCGAGGCCGCTTCCCTCTTCCCCGTTTGCCGCGAGACCGGCCGCCGCGTCTTCGTCTATCACAACCGCCGTTGGGATGGTGACTTCCTCACCGTCCAGCAGTTGCTCGAGCAAAACGCAAAAGGTGACGGCAAGCTCGGCGCCGTTCGCACCTTCGAGTCGCACTTCGACCGCTTCCGCCCCACCCCAAAGACCGGTGCGTGGCGCGAAGCCGTGGGCCACGGCAACGGTATCCTGCTCGATCTCGGCTCCCATCTCGGAGACCAGGCGCTTGTTCTCTTCGGCCTGCCGACAGCCGTCTGGGGCGATGTGCGCTCGGAGCGCGACGGCTCCAGCGTCGATGACGCCTTCGACCTGCGCCTCTACTATCCCCAGCTCACGGTATGGCTGCGATCCACATCGCTCTCGCCGATGCCTGCCATTCGCTTCCTCGTGGAAGGTACGCGCGGCAGCTACCGCAAGGACAGCCTCGACCCGCAGGAAGATGCGCTCCGTGCCGGCGACCTCTTCAAGACCAGGCCGTGGGGCATGGATCCGGAAGACAAATGGGGCGCCATCACCACACTCGATGCGAGCGGCACGACAGAACACACAAAGGTCCCCACGCTGGCAGGCGATTACCGCCACTTCTACGCCAACGTGCGCGACACCTTGCGGGGCCAGGCAAAACAGGCGGTCACGCTGGTCGACGCATGGCGCGTCCTTCGCCTGCTTGAATGGGCGCGTGAGAGCAGCGAGAAGCGCACAGCCGTCTCATGCGATTGGAGCACCGCGCCAGAGCTTTAGCCCAGCATCTTGTGCAGGAATGCATAGCTGATCTTCAGGCTGTCCATCGGCGACTTGTCGCTCTCATCCTGCTCGACGTAGTAATGCTCGATGCCCAGCTTCTGTGCCAGCGTAAACAGCGGCCGCCACGCAATGGTTCCGTTGCCCACCTCGGTGAAGTGCTCGGCGCCATCGTCCAGCACCTGCGATGTCGGCACATCGGCCTTGCGGTCTTTCAGGTGCAGCAGCCGCACGCGCTTGCCCAGCTGGTTCAGCAGCAGCACCGGGTCGCGGCCCGCCTGCGTGATCCAGTAGACGTCCATCTCCAGCGACACCAGCTCCGGGTCCGTCTCCTTCAGCAGGATGTCGAAGCCGGTCGTCCCCTTCAGGTCCTGGAACTCGTAGTTGTGGTTGTGAAACGCAAAGCGCATGCCATGCTGCTGGCACTGCTTGCCCCACTGGTTGAAGGCGGCCGCCGCGCGGCGAAAGCCCTCGGGCGATCCCCACTGCGCCTTCGGCAGCATCGGACACACCATCCACTTCAATCCCAGCCGTCGCGCGTAGGGAATCTTCGCCGTGAACTCCTCGTAGTTGAAGTGGCCGCTCGCCGCGGTCAGTCCCGATCGCCGCAAGCTGTTGATCAGCTCATGCTCGGGAAGCTTATAGAGATTCCAGTAGAGCTCGACCTCTTCGTATCCGATGGCGCGAATCTGTTTCAGCAAGTCGAGAAGGTTCGTGTCCTTCACCAGATTGCGGATGGTGTAGAGCTGCACGCCGAGGGGAATATGCTTCCCTGCGCCGAAGGCCATTGCTGGCCAGGCCGCCGCTGAGAGAGCCAGGAACTTTCGCCGGTTGAGCATGATTGCGCTCATGATAGCGGTACGGCCAGCGAAGTGCCACCCGTGTTGATGTCTGCGGCGTTACCTGCCATCAAAGCGGGACAACTGTTTCGATTTGAATCACAGCAATACGGCTACGCTCGGCGCGGTGTCGTCTTCGGTTCGTCGCGCAATGCCCACCAGATACCCAGCCCAATCTGCGCCGCTCCCACCCAGCGCGTCAGCGTCGGACGCTTGGCCATGTAACCCATCAGCGAACGAAATGGCTCCGGTCCCATGCGCCAGGCAAGCGCTTCGCGTTCAGGATTGACCAGTGCCAGCAGCCCGTCGCCAACCAGCACCATCGAGGTAATGTGTTTCAGACGAAGCGCCATCGTTGGGCCCCCTTTTATTTTTCCACTGCCGTTCCCTGCGCTTTTAGGATGCACGATCCCGATTCCCGTAAGAAAAACGTAAAGGGACAAGCCGAAGCTTGCCCCTTCGCCGTTCGAAGCGCACTACTGCACCACGATCGTCAGCGGTACGTTGTGCACCACATTCACTGTGGTGCTCAGTTGCGGGTTGGTGAAGACATTTGCTGTGCCGGTAACGATCACCGTGTATGTCCCCGGAGCCAGCGCGCCGGATGCATTGGGCCTGCCAGTGCTGTTGTCAAGCATGTCGTAGTACTGCTGGCCCGGACCGGAGGCCACCGACGCCCCGCAACCCGTGAAGCCGAAGGCCACCACGAAGAGCGCCAGCGAACCCATCAATGTCTGCCACCTGCGCCGCCGCCCTGGCAGGCCGAAGAGCAAGACGCACGCCAGTGCCGCTCCGCCCTCTGCCATCCAGAAGCGTCGCGGCGTGCTCGGCGCCGTCACTGCGCCGATTTTCTCGCCCGCGGCCGCCTTGCACGTGTAGTTCACCGTGGCATAGATGGTCTTGTGGAAGTTCGGTGACGCCGGTGCACCGCTGCACGTAATGCCGGCAGGCGGCGTAGACGTAAGTGTGATCGGTATCCCCAGTGCTGCCAGATCGTTCATCGAGGTGAACTGCAGCGTGAAATGCGCCGCCCGGTTCCCTGCCGCGATTGTCTGGAACGTCGTGGCACTCTGCATCGCGAAGTCCGGAGTGGATGTTGCGTCATAGACGTTGATGACGTAATTCACGCTCGACGGTGCGTGGGTTGCGTCGCCGGCATACTGGGCCACGATGTTGCTCTGACCCAGAGGCAACTGCATCTTGCCGCTCGTCTGCGGGATCAGAAACCCGGCTATACCCGCCGCATCGAGCGGCACCGCACCCAGCGTTGTGCCGTTCGAGAAGAACGTCACGTTGCCAGTCGGCGTCGCATGATGAGCCACCGTATTGCTTACCGCCACCACGAGTGTAACGCTCGACGTGTCGACAAAGTCAGTGGCGCCTGCCGGAGTCGTCTCGATGGAGGTCACCGTACTCACCGCACCCGTTCCCGCTCCGACCGCAACCGTCGCAGAACCGGCGGACGTCAGGTAATTGTTGGTGTTATCCGGCAGGTACGTAGCCGTGATCGTATAGGCGCCGTTCAAGGCGAAGGTGTTTCGCGGAAGCGTCAGCACAGCGGTATTCGACGGGGCAGATCCCGTGTTCACGCCCTGGGCCAGCGTCACCGTTCCGAGAGTCGTTTCCCCCTTCACGCCGGTCTTGATGCTCCTGAACCGTACCTTCCCGCCCGGTGCCATTCCTGTAGGACAGGGGACAAGCGGCGCGCAGACTTGATTCGGTGTCACTGTCGCCACCAACGTCAGCATGGTGTTGGCAACCGACGGATTTGCATCGGTCGAAACCAGCGTGGTCGTCGTAGCCACGCCCGAAATATTCACCGAGGGCCCTGCGCCGGTCAGAGTTGCGGCGCTGAAGGTTGAGTCTCCGCTGTAGGTCGCGCCGAAGGCGTGCGCGCCCGCTCCCAGCGTTGAGCTGCTGAAGCTGGCAAAGCCCTCCGAATCCAGCGGCAAAACCGCTACCTGCGCGCCGCTGTCGGTCAGCGTGACCGAGCCAGTCGCCGATGCCGGATCGTTAGGATCGGTGGCGTTCGAAACCTGGAATGTGAAGCGCACATTCGTTCCGTAGGGCACCGTCTGGCCGTTGAAGACCGGTAGCGGATTGTTGGACTGATCAGTGGTCACCATCGCCAGTTTGCCCGGGACCGAGCTGACCGTGATCGGCGCAGACTGCGCTACCGTGGCTGCATAATTTGCATCCCCGATGTACCGCCCGGAGACTGGATACGTCCCGCCTGGCAGCAGGCCCGCGATGCCCGGGTACGTTCCCTGACCTGTGTTGTCCAGCGTGACGTTGGCCACCGTCTGGTGCGCGCGGCCGGTTGCCGAGCTGGTAATCGCGACGGTTCCCGTCGGCGTGCCCGCGCCACCCGTCACCGTCACGGTCAGCAGCACAAAAGGATCGTTGTGGGCAAATGAGGTAATGGGAGTGCCCTGCTTCGTGAACGTGAGCGTGGTCGTAGGCGCGCCCGAGCCATTGCCGGTCTTCCAGCCGGTGATCAGGTTCGCGACATCTACGCTGCCCAGGCCCGGAGGCTGCGTCATATCCCGCGGTCGCGTTGTAGCCCGATGTGACGCCGCCCGCGCAGCCAGTGCCCGCCGTGCATGCAACTTGGTTGGTGCCCACCGTGATGTCATGGAACGCACCCGGCGTAGCGGCCGCTGTCGCGTAGAGCCCATCGTTCAGATTGCCCTGCGGACCATGGGCCTGTACCACCAGAGCCGCAACGCCGCCGAAGGCCGATGCCGCAAGCAGAGAGTCGTTGCCCGGCGTGTACTGCAGTGAATCCGGGGTGCCGTCTACGCAGTCCGCGGGATCGATGCAGAGAATGTAGGTGCTGCCGTTGTTGCTGTTGGTCCCGTTGAAGTTGCCGCCGAAGAACGAGACATCGGGAACAACGCGGGCCGTTGTCGAAATCCCCCCGGCCACCGCCGTCTGGTAAGACGGCTGCGGATAAGGCGACTGTGTCACCAGGTCATCGGCCGTCAGGCCCACCGTGCTCACGCCGCCGCCGGTAGCCTGTGCCACGGTCGGGGTGAACGGATTTAGGTTCGTCGCTTGATTGCTGGAGTTGAAGGGCTGCTCCGGTATGTATCCCTTCGCGGAGGTAAAGCCTGCAGTGCCGCCATTGGTCGTCCAGAAGGATGCCTGGCCTGCCGTTCCATAGGAGAAATCGCTCGCGCCGACCGCCGTGTTATAAGGCGTCGAGGCATAGCCGTTCACCGCCAGCCCGTTCGTCGCCGCGGCTGGTGGCGCTGCGCCGTTCAGGGCGGCATCGCACTCCGCGGCACCGCCGGTGCCGGCGCCCACAATCACCGAGATGCCCTGCGCCGCGGCCTGCTGCCACGCGTGCGCGAAGAGATAATTCGTGATCGGCCCCAGGTTGGCCTCGCAGCCTTCAAAGCCGAAGACCAGCACCTGCGCTTGGTTGTCCTGAACCGCGCGGATCATTGCAAAGTTCACACCGGTGTCGAGATCGCTGTCCGCCGCGGTGTAGAGGTTCACCTGTGCCAGCGGCGCCGTCGCCGACAGCAATTCGATCTCGCCGTAGGTCAGGTTCGCGTCGCCGTTGATCCCCGGATCCATACCGTCCACCACCACCGTCGGCGCCGCGGCCGGCAGGCCGAACAGCGTGCGGTAATTCGCCGCGATCGCGAGATTGATGTTGGAATCGCTGATCACGCCCACCGTCACGCCGCTGCCCGTTGCCGTGGCGGGAATGTCATAGATCGTCGCCAGATCGCCGGGCGAAACCGCCTCTAAGTTATTGATCGGATCGGCATAGAGCGGGTGAGAAACGCCCGTCTTGCGGTCCAGCACCAGCTTCTGCGCCGCCGGCGCCGCTGGTGGCCTGTAATTGGTCAGCGTGATCCCCTTCACGACCGGCGCCAGGGCCGCCGGAACCTGCGGCGCGCTCACATTTGCGTGGAAGGCTCGTCCGTTCACAGAAAAGCTGTGGATCTCCGTGCGGAAGGCCGAGCGAACCTGGCCTGTCGTGCCGGAAAACTCGATCGCCATCTTGTTCTTGAAGATGCGCCCCACCACAAAGCCCTGCGCCGCCAGATAGGAGGTCACCGCCTGTACATCGGCATCGGCAACACCAAACTGTGCGCCAAACTGCTCCGGCGTCAGCCATTTGTGATAGCTCGGGCTCTTCGGGTCCTTCTGCGCCGCCAGCAGGGCGTCCAGCGCCTTTTGCTGCGCGTCGCTACGCCTGAGCGCCATCAGCATGTGCCCGGTCGGCGTGCCGTCCGCCACACGGCCGCGGTCAAAACGTCCCTGCGCCAGCGCAATCCTATTGTTCGTGAGCGGCGCCAGCCGCGATTCGTTCACCGGGCCCACGACCCGTGGAGCCGACAACGCTGCGGTCTGTCCATACGAAAGATTTGCGGTGAAACTGAGCGTCAGAACAGACGCGAGGACACACAGCCGGGAGATGAAACGATTCGAAGACATAGCCATCCTGAAAATGGTTCGTGCAACCGTTGGTTCCGTTCTGTTCGCAACCACCAGATGGCGGCCGCCTGACGGATTCAATGCGGACCGGAGAAGGTCCCTGACGAGTACAGCCGAAAACTTTGAGCGTCCCCAAGAGACGCATGCGGCTAGTTCGCCTTGCAATCGTGCGATGCGTCTTCGACTGCTGGCGTACAGACCGGAGCGGAACTATTTTGAGCGTTTCCCCCGACCGCTGCCCCTTTGCCGGCGACCCGGGATGCCACCTTCGGACCAGCCCTCCTTCCCCCATCGGGGAATTGCCAAGAGTGCCGGTTCGACGTTGAGAGTGTAGCCGGTACCATGCAACACTGTCGCCAATAGCCTGCAAATCCCCGTGACACTTCCGGGACTTCTGGTTCGATTTGGGAAAATACGTTACTTCCGTATAGGTTTTCTTCTAAACGGGCCTTTCCTGCATCTCTTACTTATGCTTATCTCACTCCGCAAGTTGCGCCGGCCCTCGCCCGGGAAGGCTCTCTTCGCAGGCGCGCTCGGCGGACTTGCCGGAGGCATCGCCAAGGCGGCTGCCGAGGTCCTCTACCCTCCGCGCGTGCTCGGTCAGGCCTCGCCTGCTGTCCTGCTGGTAGAGCGCTTCATCGAGCGGCCTCTCTCTCCGCGTCAGGAGAAACTCATCGAGAGAGCGGTGCACTTTGCCTTCAGCGCAGGTATCGGCGCCCTCTATGGCGTCGTCGCGGAATACTGGCAGCCCGTAACCGCGGCCGGCGGCGGGGCCTTCGCGGTGATCCTGCTCGGCGCCACCCATGAATCGGCGCTGCCCGCGCTCGCCCTGACCGAGCAACCGCAATATCAGTCCGATCATGAACAGCTCAGCGAACTGCTCACCCATCTCATCTTCGGACTCACCACGGAGCAGGTGCGCCGCCGCCTGAGAGCATCGCTCTAGCAGAACGGCCCGCCATCCCTGGCGGGCCGTCTTCCAGTCGGTCTTTCCGCCTATCGCCCGGTCGTCTCCTTGGCGGGCAGCGCCTGTACCTTGCTGTGCTTGGTGGAATAGGTGAAGTAAATCGCCAGTCCCACCACCAGCCAGATGCCCACCACGATCCAGGTCAGCAACGGCAGCGAGAACATCAGGTAGAACGCGCTGATGATCCCCAGGATCGGCACCAGCGGCACTAACGGTGTCTTGAAGGGCCGTGGCAGGTCCGGATGCCGTCGCCGCAGGATCCACACCCCCGCGCTCACAATGCTGAACGCCAGCAGCGTCCCCATGTTCACCAGCTCGGAGAGCCGGTCGATGGGCAACACCGCCGGCAAGAAGGCCACAATCGATCCCACCACCATGTTCGAGATCCACGGCGTACGGAACTTCGGATGGATTGCGCTCGCCCACTTGGGCAGCAGGCCATCGCGCGACATCGAGAAGAAGACCCGCGACTGGCCCAGCAGCATCACCAGCATCACCGTCGCGAGGCCAAAGACCGCGCCCACCTTCACCAGCAGACTGCCCCACGCCACGCCTGTGACATCGATGCCCACCGCCACCGGGTCGCCTACGTCAAGCGCCTTGTAGCTCACCAGGCCGGTCAGCGTCAGCGAGACCATGATGTACAGGATGGTGCAGATCACCAGCGAGCCCAGGATGCCGATCGGCATATCGCGCTGCGGATTCTTCGCCTCCTGCGCCGCCGTCGAGACAGCGTCGAAGCCGATATACGCAAAGAAGACCGAGGCCGCGCCCGCCGCAATGCCGCTGATGCCGAAGTTCCCTGCTTCATCCTTGGGCGGAATGAACGGGTGCCAGTTCATCTTCCCCAGATCGGGGTGATGGATCAGATAGTTGATGCCCAGCACCAGAAAGATGCCGACGCAGGTGAGCTTCACGATCACGATCAGCGTGTTGAAGTTCGCCGACTCCTGAATGCCGATCACCAGGATCGCGGTGACGATCAGGATGATCACAAACGCCACCAGGTTGAATACGCCGGTCACGTGCGGCAGCTTCGACAGATCGGTGCCGAGCGGCACCACCATCGAAATCGCCGCCTTCGTCATCCACTTGCCGTTCAGGTTGTAGAGCACGGTCCCGGTCGTGGTCGTGAAACGCGCCAATCCAGGTGGCAAATATAAGTGGAGCTGCTCCAGCAGCGACACGAAGTACCCCGACCAGCCAGACGCCACCGTTGCCGCGCCAAAGGCATACTCCAGCACCAGGTCCCAGCCGATGATCCAGGCCACGAACTCACCCAGCGTCGCGTATCCATAGGTATAGGCGGAGCCGGCGATGGGGATGATGGAAGCAAATTCCGCGTAGCACAATCCGGCAAAGGCACAGGTGATGCCCGCCAGGACAAAGCTGAGAGCAATGGCCGGCCCGGCGTGCCGCGCCGCGGCCTGGCCGGTCAGCACAAAGATGCCCGCCCCGATCACCGCGCCAATCCCCAGCGTGATCAGGTTGACCGGGCCGAGTGAGCGCTTCAGTGTGTGCTCGCCCTCCTCGTGCGCCTCCTCAAGCAACAGCGAGAGGGGCTTGGTTGCAAACAATCTAGCCAATGAATCTGCCTCCGGAATCTATGATCGTCGTGCGCACGCCTGTCTTCGGCGGAAAGGAAGATCGGGCGACGGGGCCGCGATCGAGTCCGCCGCATGGCGGCAGACTCAGACAGTCAGTTCTACCGCAAAAATACAAGAAAGTCCCGAACCCTTTGCGCCATCTCCCGGCCGCCCTCTGGTAGCAGTGCCGAAATGACGGCCACCGCATCCGCGCCTGCCTCGAAGACCTCGCGGCCGTTCTCGCCCGTGATGCCGCCGATCGCCACCAGTGGAAGCCGCGTCAGCGCCCGCGCCACCTTCACGCCTTCAAGGCCCACCACCGGGTCCGCATTCTCCTTTGAATCCGTCGCGAATACCGGACCGATCGCCAGATAGTCCGCCGCGTTCGTCGCAAGTGCCGCGCGCATCTGCGTGACGTTGTGCGTCGACACACCAAGCAGCGCCCCTCGGCCCAGAGCCTTGCGCGCCTCCGCCGGCGGCATATCGTCCTGGCCGATGTGCACGCCGTCCGCTTCGGCTGCGGCCCACAGCGCGACCCGGTCATTCAGCAGCAGAACCGACTCCTCTGCAGGAAATATCGTACGCAGCAGACGCATCCGCTCCACCACCTCTGCGTCGCTCGCCCGCTTGTCGCGATACTGCGCCCAGCGCACGCCCGCGTCGTAGAGCGCATGCGCCGCCTCGTCCAGCGGCACGCCCGCCCGCGCCAGCGCATCGGCATCGAGGATGGGATAGAGCCGCGGCAGCTTCGTCAAAACCACTGGTCCTACGATTCATCCGCCGAAGGCCCATAGACCCCCGGCACCTTCACATCGTTCAGACGCAGGTACACACCGAGTTGCGCGCGATGGTGCACCATGTGATTCAACGACCACTTGCGAATCGCGTGATAGCGCGGTGACCGATGGAACTCGTAGCCACCCCAGGTCATTACAAACTCCTGCTGCATCGCCTCATCGGTCGCGCCCGCAAGATCGGCACGTGCTCGCGCTGTCCATTCGTCGAATCGCGCCAGCATCTGCTGCTTGTTCCCAGGCCTGAAGCTCGCGTTCTCCGGCGGATTCGCCGCGTCTACGTCGAAGCGATCCCCGCGCAGCACAACACTCGTCCAGCTCAACAATTCCGCCACATGGCCGGCCAGCCGCCCCATCGTGAAAGACTTCGCATGCGGCCGCCAGTCAAGCTTCTCCTCCGGCACCGCCGCCAGCACCTTGCGCGTGCTCGCCATCTCCGCATCGAACTCCGGCAACAACCACTCAGTCATCGTTGGCATTTGCTCTCCAGACCACAGCATCTTCCCGTAAAGGGAACGAGCCATGCAACTCGCGCCGAATCCCGCTGTCTGTGTGCTACCCTCCAGCGAAGCTTCGCTTAGGGCCATCATGTCCGACACACCGCAGTTCTCTACTGCCGAATACTTACCTCCAAAGATCGAGCGCTGCGGCCTTTGTGGCACCCCGCTTGCCAGCGAATACTATCGCGTCCACGGACAGACCGCTTGCGCGAGCTGCGCTGCCGCCGCGCGGAGCGGCCAGGCGCATGGGCATAACAACACCGCTTTCACACGTGCGCTTCTCTTCGGCATCGGCGCCGCGGCTGTCGGTCTCGCCGGCTACGCTGCATTCACCATCGCTACGAGCTTCTACATCGGCTACGTGGCGCTTGGCGTCGGCTACATCGTCGCGCGAGCGATGAAGTTCGGCTCCGGAGGTCTGGGAGGCCGCCCCTTCCAGATCGTTGCCTTCATCCTCACCTATCTCGCCATTGCTCTCGCCGAGATACCCATCGCGCTCTGGCAGTTCCGGACTCGCATTCCTGCCGGACACATGCTCGCTGTCTTCATTCGGCTCCTACCCGTTGGCCTCACATCTCCCATTCGCGAAATGCGCGACCCCATTCATGGCCTCATCAATCTGGTAATTCTTTTCGTGGGCATGCAGATTGCATGGCGTGGCACGGCCGCCCCGCGGGTCACCGTCGAAGGGCCTTTCCGCCTGACACCCGCATCTAGCTAAGGCGGATTCCTGTACATGCTCGCCGGGGTTCGCGTGGATTTTCGTCAGCACGAACCGCGCCTGGTCCTTTCCGATAACCTAAGTACAGGAAATCCGCTCTAGCGCGTCCATCTCTTATGTTCGATCTCTCCTCTGCAGCGCCGCTCGAACGAGGGCCCGCCAACTGCGCCTCCTGCGGCGCCCCGCTGTCTCGTGGAGCACGCGCCTGCCCACGCTGCCACGCCCTCGTCCATGCACAAAAGATCGATGCCCTCTCCACCCAGGCGCAGAAGCGCGAAGCCTCCGGCGACATCGACGGCGCACGCGCGCTCTGGTCCGAAGCCTTAAGCCTCCTGCCCGCCGACACCACGCAAGCGCAATGGATCCGCGGCCATCTCGCCGCCTTGCCGAAGCCCGCACACGCGACGCCGAACTGGCTCAAGCGTCTCGGTCCGCTCGGCCCCTTCGTGCTGATCCTCTTCAAAGGCAAAGGACTCTTCTTCGCCATCTTCAAGCTGAAGTTTCTCTTCAGCCTCTTCACCTTTGTCGGCGTCTACTGGGCGCTCTACGGATGGAAGTTCGGCATCGGCTTCGCCGCCTCCATCCTCATCCACGAGATGGGCCACTACATCGACATCAAGCGACGAGGCCTTCCCGCTGAGATGCCCGTCTTCCTCCCCGGCCTCGGTGCCTACGTAAAGTGGCAGGCGCTCGGCGTCTCACAAGCGCAGCGTGCGCAGATCGCACTCGCCGGCCCGCTGGCAGGCTGGCTTGCCGCCGCCGTCTGCACTGGCCTGTATTTCCAGACGCACTCCATGCTGTGGGCCGCGCTCGCCCGCGCCGGAGCGGCGCTGAACGTCCTCAACCTGATTCCGATATGGGTGCTCGACGGCGCACAGGCCGCCAACGCCTTAGGCCGCACCGCACGCCTCGCACTGCTCGCTGCATCGATCGGCTTGTGGTGGTGGGGCGGCGAGGGACTCTTCCTCTTCGTCGCAGCGGGCACGCTATGGCGTCTCTTCACCTTGATGCGCAAATCGTCACAAGACCACCCCGATGAAGAAGGCTGGGACACACTGCTCTACTACATGGCCGTCATGGCCGCATTAGCTCTGACATTGCATCTGATTCCCGGTCACGGCATGGGCAACCGCTGGTAGGAAGGTGCGCCTGTCGGAGACGCCGCTGATTGCGGCTTCCGGTTGACAGGACTTATTGTTCTGGCGAGTGTGCGCTGTTGGGAGTATCGCCGCGCCGCACAAGTGCTACTGCCGTCAAGTCGTCACGATATTTCTGTTTACGTGGGCGGAGCAAAGCACGCGGCCTCGGACGATTTGCGGAATCGTCGGCTGCCCGCAGTATGGCCTCGCAGATTTCGGACGCCGAATCTGTGGTGGAGTTCTCGAGCAGAAGCCGGATGCGCTCGTCATCAATCTTGGTCGATCTTCGTCGACTCTCGGGTGACTCCCTCGGTAACGAGAAGCAGCTTGGCATGCGGCGCGAATGCCAGAACCGCCGGTTCGTAGGTGCTGTGAGTAAAGAGTCCCATTGGAATTCCGCCAGGCTCGAGAACACGCGTCTCGTGCCCATCGTGAAATATGGCGAGGAAGTGGCCGGCATAGTGATACGTAAGGATATTGAGAGTCAGGTTGTAATAGCCTAAAAAGGCCGGAGCATACCGAACACCGCCAGCCGCCTCAATGAGTGTGCGATTGATATCGCGTGCCAATAAGGCGATGCCCTCGGACCCATTTGCGTCGGAATGCTTTGAACAGCTCCTGTGCCCTGGTTCGGAATACATTTTGTATCTCAACCGCGATCGCGTGAGTCTCCGGTCGCCTGCCGGCGATGTCCGTCAATAGGAATATCACGCGCGAATCTGTCGCCACTGCGTCGAAGAAGTCCCCACCGCATCGGGCCGAATGGTACCGAGCCTTAAGATCGAGGCTCTCGAATTGTGGCAAGTTGACTGGATGGGGAGATGGGCCTGGCAGGCCCGATCGTGATTCGGACCCTGATAGAGAACTAGCCATCTTGATCACCCGTTTTCGAGCTTCACAGCTGATCCCTTCGCTTCGCTCCGGTCGGGATGACAAATTGTAACGTGGCCCGCTGGATTCTAATCCGGCAAACCCGTCAACCGCGCCTTCTCCCGTCAAAGAACCGCTCCGCCCCGCTGCTTCGGTTGGCTGGTGGTGGGACGGCGAAGGGCTCTTCCTCTTCGTCGCAGCGGGTACGCTGTGGCGTCTCTTCACCTTGATGCGCAAGTCGTCACAAAACCACCCCGATGAAGAAGGCTGGGACACACTCCTTTATTACGTAGCCGTCATGGCCACATTAGCCCTTACGCTGCACCTCATCCCCGGCCACGGCATAGGGAGACGGTAGTAGCAGCAGAGCAGTTAACGAAAAGAAATGAACCATGCAGTGACCAGCGAATGAGCGGTTGCCACTCATGACCTATGCGATTGCCATCTAGGTTGAAACGAATGCCGCCTACCCTGCACCATTTCCATGTCCGCGGTTGATTTAGCATGAGCTTCCCGCGGAGGAGTTCTGATCATGTCCTTCCGCATCCTTTCTGCAGCCGCCCTCCTGCTTCCGACTTTCACAGTTCTTCTCGCCCAGGAACCGGTGATCGCACCGGCCAACAAGTATCCTGCCAACCTTTCCAGCGTGTTGGTTGCGGATCTCAATGGCAACAACGCGCCCGAGATCATCGGTCTGGATAACACCAGCAACGCCGTCGTCGTACTGAAGAACCTGGGAACTGGAAAATACGGCGCTGCAACCTATTACGCCATCTCGGGAGCACCGAATGGCATTGCGATAGGGGACTTCAACGCAGATGGAAAGCTGGACGTAGCCGTCGCGTTGGGCGCCTACAATGCTGCCGGCGGAAAAGTCGCCGTACTCCGTGGGAATGGCGATGGCACGCTTCAATTGCCCGTGTACCACCCCGTGTCGATTCCAGCCGAATCCATCGCCGTGGCCGACTTCAACAATGACAACAGGCCCGACATCGCAGTGATCGGCAACACCAACTTTGACGGCGTAAATAAAGTGTCTGTCCTCACCAACACTGGCTCATCCTTCACGGAACACGCCTTCGCAGCCCCCACCTACTTCACGGCAAACGGCTTCGGACCCAACGGTGATTTCATCCATAACGTGGTTGCCGGAGATTTCAATGGTGACCGGCGCATCGATCTCGCCTACATCGATGCATGTGCGCAATGCGATGTCTCAGAAGAAGAGCTCTTCATACTCGACAATACGACCTCTGGGTGGGTAGCCAAAATGCCGACTGGTGGCACGGGAAGCGTCAGTGTTGCGGCTGCTGATATCGATGGGGACGGCATAACTGACCTTGTGATTCCCTATGTGGGATGTCACACACCTTGCGTTGGCGTCTCTGTCATCTATATGAAGAACGACTTCACCGTCGCGAACTCCCAGGCGCTTGACGTATTCGATAGCGAGGAAGGACCCACTCCTTACCAGGTCGTCGTCGGCGACTTCAACAACGACGGCATCGCCGACATCGCAGGCTATTCAGCCGGAGGCACGGACCAGAATTTCAATCAATTGCCGCTCGGCATCATGATGTGGACCGGCGTGGGCAACCGCACCTTCCATAATCTCAAGTATTACAATCAGCCCAATCCACCCCCGCAGTTCGATTCGCTGTACACGGCCGCGGGTTTTCTGGATAAGAATGGCTCGCGTGACCTCGTAGTCCCGACGGGAACCGAAACGCAGGTTTGGCTGAACAGCACCAGCACGGCAGCTGACCCCTGCGCATATCCAACCAGCGGCGGCATCCATGTGTGCGCGCCTTCAGCGACGGTACCCAGTGGAACGGTTCGCTTCCTGGCCAGTGCGCGTACCAACACTCAGCCGCTGGCTCGGATGGAGCTTTGGATCGATGGTCAAAAGAAATTTCAGGTCTTCTCCGACCGCCTGAAGACAAATCTGGCCATTCCGAATGGAACGCATACGGCAGTTTTCTACGAAGTAGGCGCGAGCGGTCTCAATATCAACAAGAGCGTAACGTTTAAGGTCGGAAACTGAAGCGGAACGCCAACCTCGCGTAAAACTCAGCAAAGCGAAAAAGGGGGGCTCGCACCCGAGCCCTCCTTCGCTCTTCTTGTATAGGACCGCTCGCCGCAACGACAAGCAGCAGAATCCTCGGGTCTGCTCCGCCCGTAAGCTCTCCGTAGCTAGAAGACCCAGTTTGACTGCCGTGCTCGCTTCAGCGGGAAAAAGAAGATCGCCGCAAGTAGTCCTAATAGGCCTCCAATCACCGTTTCCCAGGCACGAGCAAAAAGCAGCGGAAGCGAGTGCTCTCCTGTAAGAGCCAGGGTCACGAGGAGCATGAAGGCATAGGCTCCGCACGCAATGTCGTATCGATCCGGGAGCGCCATCGCGTAAACGACCATGGCAAGTGCGGCCATTGCCCAAATGATGAGAGGCGCATGGACCACCAGCGGCAAGCAGGCGAGAGCGAGCGGGACGCCAAGCATGGTTCCGATGATCCGCCGGCGGACGCGATCTATCGTGCCGCTCGCTGAGCCCGCGACAACATACGTCGCAGCCGTAATTGCCCATGCGGACTCAACCAAATGGATCTTTTCGTTCAAGGCGACAATGACCAGGGCGGCCAGCGAGGCTTGTAGTCCCATTCGCAACTCTGGTGAAAGGCCACGCGGATCGCCGTCGGGCACACCCACGGCTGGCGTGATTGCCGGAAGCTCAGCCGGGCCACTGAGCACGCGAGGGACGATGCATGCCAACGCTCCAATCATGCCCGCCACAACAACCATTCGGAAATCAGCGGAGGTCAACCGCGCTCCGTAGGCTAAAAGCTGGCCGATATAAATTTGCGATCCAATGCCTCCGCCTAGGATTCCAAAGCGCTTTAGGTAGCCAACAAGGAAAGCGCCGCTCACCAGCGCTAATTCGGGTCCTGGTCTGCCCGCTCCTGTAAGGATGGGAGCGAGGAAAATCATTATGGCGGCACCCACTACAGCCGCTCCATTCAAAACCAAAAGATCACGGCTGGATTTGATTCGGGTTGCTTGGCCTTCCGAAACGCTTGCCCATAATGCAAAGCCTGCAGCTATCGAACTTAGCGAAGATGCATGCGGCACCGCGCGTGATATCTCGGGCATCGCGCCAAGCATTGCCGCAATGCCGTATGCGGTGACCAGACGTAATCCTTTGATACGGCGATGGGCGCCCGGATCAATCCGACCAAGCCATAGTCCCGCGTTGGTGAGCGCGCGAAGACGATGTGCCGGTCTGGCAGCGCGATTCGTCGGCGGCGTGACGGGTAGCATAAGCGGCTGCTCTGCGATCAAGTGCATTACAGCACATCAATTCTTCGAAATAGACAAACACAAATGCTTATCTCCCGACCGGAGCGCCAGAAAATGGACTCCAGGGCGGTTCATCCCGCAGAGGCTAATCCGGCAAACCCGTCAGCCGAGCCTTCTCCCGCTCAAAGAACCGCTCCATGAACTTCGTATCGAAGCGCCCCTCGCGGAACTCCGGATCGGCAAAGATGCGCTGGTGCAGCGGGATCGTCGTGTGGATCCCCTCCACCACAAACATCTCGAGCGAACGCTGCATCCGCGCCATCGCTTCCGATCGATCCTTGCCGTGCACAATCAGCTTCGCGATCAGCGAGTCGTAGTACGGCGGCACAAATCCCTCCGCGTACTGCGCCGTGTCCACCCGCACACCGTTCCCGCCCGGCACATTGAACACGGTGATCTTCCCTGCCGACGGCGTGAACTTCTCCGGATGCTCCGCATTCACGCGGCACTCGATCGCGTGCCCGCGAATCGTCACCGGCTCGGTCACAATATCCGACAGCTTCTCATCGGAGGCAATCCGCAACTGCGCCTTCACCAGGTCCAGCCCCGTCACCATCTCCGTCACCGGGTGCTCCACCTGGATGCGCGTGTTCATCTCGATGAAGTAGAGCTTGCCGTCCTCGTCCATCAGGAACTCGATCGTCCCCGCGTTCTGGTAGCCGATCTGCTCCAGGCATCGGCGGATCGTCTTGCCGATCTCTTCGCGCATCTTCGCGTCCACCTGCAGCGAGGGCGCCTCTTCGATCAGCTTCTGGTGCCGCCTCTGAATCGAGCACTCACGCTCACCCAGCGACATCACGTTCCCGTGCTGGTCCGCCAGCACCTGGAACTCGATGTGCCGCGGCTGCTCGATGAACTTCTCCATGTACAGGTCGCCGTTGCCAAAGGCATTCGCTGCCTCGGTCTGCGCCGCCTGGAACAACGCCGGCAGCTCGTCCTTCGAGCGGATCACGCGCATACCGCGCCCGCCACCGCCCGCCGAAGCCTTCAGGATCACCGGGTAGCCCACCGACTTCGCCCACTCCAGCGCCTCGCCCTCGCTCTGGATCACGCCTTCGGAACCCGGCAGGATCGGCACCTTGGCCTTCTTCATGGCCATGCGCGCCTTTTCCTTCTCGCCCATCAGGCGCGTCACTTCCGGCGGCGGTCCGATGAACTTGATGTTCGACGCGCGGCACACCTCGGCGAAGTTCGCGTTCTCGCTCAACAGGCCATAGCCGGGATGGATCGCATCCACATCCGCAATCTCCGCTGCGGAGATCACCGCCGGCACATTCAGGTAGCTCTCCGCGGAGCGCGGCGGCCCGATGCAGATCGCCTCGTCAGCAAAGCGAACGTGGAGTGAGTTGCGATCAGCCTCGCTATAGACGGCCACCGTGCGTACGCCAAGCTCCTTGCACGCGCAGATCACACGCAGCGCAATCTCGCCGCGATTGGCGATCAGAACCTTCCGAAACATGCATTCCCTTCGCGCGCCCACTTCGTTGCCGCAGCGGCGCGACCACAATCTCTCATCATACGAATCGTCATCTCGACCGAAGCCGATCGCGCAAGCGATTGGCGCAGTGGAGAGACCTGCTGTTTCTCACGTCCACGAATCGAACGTGAGCGACCAAAGGAAGCGAACCCAACAAACGGCGCCGCAGGCGCGTCTGCCTGGATGGCAAATCCTTAACGCGGCCGCACTGCGAACAATTTCTGCCCGTACTCTACCGGTTGGCCACTCGTTACGAAGCGCTTCACAATCTCGCCCGCGGCATCGGACTCGATCTCGTTCATCAGCTTCATCGCTTCCACGATGCACAGCACCTGCCCCACCTCGACCACATCTCCCGGCTTCACAAACGCAGGCGAGCCCGGCGACGGTGACTCGTAAAAGGTCCCCACAATCGGCGACTTCACGACGTGCAGTCCCGCCTCATCGTCCACTGGACCAGCCGCGGTCTCCGCAGCCGACGTCGCTCCCGCCGGATGCGCATGCGCCACCGCGCTCGGCTGAAAGCTCGCCGCCGACTGGGCTGCCTGCGCAGCGGCCGCCAGATGCGCTATCTGCGACAGATCTGCGGGCTGGCTCGCGCTGGCAAACTTTAGCCGCACCTTCAAGTCGCCCCGCTCCAGGTCGAACTCGCCGATGCCGTTTTCTTTCAGGAACTCGATGAGCTCTTTTAGTTCTGCTATCTCTTCCGGATTCATGCTTCCCAATCTCTTCTTGTCTTTCGCGATGTCTGCCGCTCTCTGCTGCGCCGCGTTTCTTTGCCGTTTCCGCCGGTTCTTCTTCCTCGTTACAACTCGATCCATGCCTTCGTCGCCGGCGTCAGTACCCGGCATCCGCGCCGTTCCACCACCACCGTGTCCTCAATGCGCAAACCGAATGCACCCGGTATGTAAATGCCAGGCTCGATGGTAATGACCATCCCCTTCATTAGCAACGCCTGCTGTGCCATGGCGATCCGTGGCGACTCGTGGATCTCCAGCCCCACTCCATGCCCGGTCGAATGCGTGAAGTACTCAGCCAGCTTCGCCTCGCGCAGCACACTGCGTGCTGCCTCATCCACATCGCCCGCCTTCACACCCGCGGCTACCGCTGCCACCGCGTTTTCCTGCGCCGCCAGCACCGCGTCGTATGCCTCTCGCTCCCGTGCCGCTGCGCGCCCCAGGTGCACAGTGCGCGTCATATCCGAGCAATAACCGTTGAGAATAACACCGAAGTCGAGCGTCACGAATCCGCGCCGCGGCAGCTTCGCCTCCGTCGCCGTGCCGTGCGGCATCGCCGAGCGCTCGCCGCTCGCCACGATCGTCGGGAACGACATCGCCTCTGCACCCCATACTCGCGCACGATATTCCAGCTCCGCCGCGACCGCATTCTCCCTCAGCCCCGGCCGCATAAAGCCCACGATGTGCTCGAACAGCCGCACACCGAGCGCCGCGGCGGCTGCCATCTGCTCGATCTCCGCCGCGTCCTTCACCATCCGCTCTTCGGCAACCAATGAGGATGCAAGCGGCTGGAAAAACCCCTTGGCGTTTCCTTGTCTGGAACCCTTCAGCGACTCTTCCATCGCGCGGAGCCCCGCAACCGTTGTCTGCTCCGCGTCGTAATACGCATGCTTCACGCGCCCAGCGGCAAGCCAGCGGCAGGCCTCAGCCAGCGCCGGACCCTTCGCGATCCGCACCTCCGCCCCCTTCACCTGTTGAGCGGCCTGCGCGGTATAGCGGCCATCCGTCACCATCACCGCATGCTTCGCCGTGATAGCCAGCGCCGCATTCGATCCCGTAAAGCCGCAGAGATACCGCACGTCGGGAAGGTGCGTCACCATCAGCGCGGAGACCTTCTGCTTCGCCATCGTGGCGCGCAGTCGTCGCATACGCCCACGATGATGGCTCGGGGCGATGGTGTTTGCTGATTCAGACAGGGCACTCACGACGGATCACACACGTGTGCGATGACAATAAGGAAAGAACCGTACATCTCGTTAGTTTACTGAGCAGCCGTCTTCCGCCGTACCGGCCGCACACTCTGCACCGGCTTCGCCTTCGCCCGCGAGGGCTTCTCCTCGATGGACTTCCCAGTCACCCGCGCGGGCATATTCCCGCCTGAGCTCTGCTGGTCCATCCAGTCGTTCAGCCGCGAGCGCTTGAAGCGCCACCGGTTCCCCAGCTTGAACGCCGGCACGAACCCCTCAGACGCGTACTTATATAAGGTGTCCGCGCTGATCCCCAGGTAGTCCGCCGCCTGGCGGATATCCATCACCTCGCGCTGCTCTGTGGCTGCCGTCTGCGCCTTCATCGGAGTGCCATCCCTTCCAGGGGGAACTTCCTCCCGGGCGCTCGAGCGTTTTCACCGTGCGTGCCTGTAAGCGAACGGAATTCCGTTACACACAGTAACAGTGAAAATGCCCCCACAAGCCCGGCGTCTTGTATATACCTGTTTCCTTGGGGCTCTTCAAGGAAAGATTCCCGTCCCTTGCCTGCCAAATGGGGTATTGCTATTGGTTTTCCGGATTCCGCCGGGCATTTTTGGGCGCCCGCCTCCCCGTCCACCCGCGCCCGCCGGCTTTCCGCCAGGTCCGCGCATCGCATTCCGGACCGATCGTCAGATGGAATGTGTCGCTGGCCGCCGCGATCCCCTCACCAGGCGTCCGTGCTCGAACGCGGGAGGACATTCAGTTCCAAACTTTTACGCTTCGCTAGCGCGAGACCGCTCGGCGAGTTGGAATCGCTGCAGAGGCCGCTGCAGATGAATCATCCGTTCGAGCGAGGCGGTCGACCGCAAACACACAATCATATTTGCTGATACCTGTCGAATTACTTCGGTCTTTTTTTGCGAGATAAGACTTCTACTATCTGTGCCGTGTAATTTCTTCGGCAAATCCGTGTAAGTCGCAACCTCAGCCATGAAGCGGGCATAGATATCTTCGCGATGTCTCGTATCTTGTTCTGCAGATACAACTTTCTCGCTACACTTAGACAACATGTTGCCTGACTCCCGCCTTTTGAGTTCGGCGAAGGCTATTCGCGCGTGACGAGCGCATGCCTCGGTCACTCATCCCCCCACCCCAGGAGCAAGTCCGCAGTGAAAAAACAATTCGTCCTCCCCCTTGCCGCGATGTTTATCGCGACGCCGATCTGGGCACGTCAACACCATGGCGGCAGCAGCAGCAGCATCAGTGTTTCGGCGACAACACTCAGCTTCAACGGCTCCACTGGCAACGTCACAACGCAGCCGCTCACCATCACCGCGGCCGGTCAACAGTCCGTCACCATCCAGGGCATCTCTATCTCGAATGGCGTCTTCACGGACTCCATTTCCACGATGCCGATGACTCTGTCGCCCGGGAAGAGTGTCACCGTGAAAGTGAGCGCCAAGCCCCAAAGCACAGCGCAAACCGGCACCCTAACCATCACCTCCACCGCAAACGATCCCTCGGTCGCTCTCAGCGAGACGGCCACCACCCCACCCCCAGCCTCGCATTCAGCGAGCCTCACCTGGAACGCGCCTTCGACCAGCACGGATCCGGTTGACTCCTATGAGGTACAGCGCGCCGCGTCCGGCTCCACGCAGTACTCCGTCATTGGCACCACCGCGGCCGCATCCACGGCGTATACAGATAGCGCCGTCACCTCCGGTCAAACCTATGTCTACGAGGTTGTTTCGGTCGACGCGTCGGGCAACACCAGCAAGCCTTCCAACACCATGACGCTGACTATCCCCTAGCCCGCATTCAAAGTGGTTGAAAAAGCAAAAGCGCACCTTCGCTCTGAAAGAGAACGAAGGTGCGCTTTACTTTTGTCGCTAATGTTGTTGCAAAATGCCGATCAGTTGTCCCGACGGTGCAGCGTCGGCCGATCGTCATCCGAGCCATTCTGCGCGTTCGGGTTATTCGGATCGGTCTGCCCATTCGTGCTAGGTTGCCCATTCGCATTAGGCGATGTGCTCGCGTGCCGCAGTGACGGCTTCTTCTCGTTTTGCCCGTCGCGCAGCTTGCGCTTGTTCTCGATGCGCGCCAGCCGCGCCTTCACATCGTCAAACTCCGACGTCGTAATAATGTATTCATCCTTCGGCGGCAGCAGATGCGCAATCTCCTGCTGAGTCGCCAGGATGCGGTCCGGCGTCTGCGGATGATCGGAGAACGCCTTCGCGATCATGTTCGGCTTGGTCTTCTCCAGATGCTCGATCTTCTCGAACATGCTCGGCAGCGCCTGCGGATCGTAACCGGCGCGGTACATGTACTCAATACCCAGGAAGTCCGCCTGCCGCTCAAAGTCGCGCGAGAACTGCAGGAACGTAATCGGCACCGCCAGGCTCGCTGCTTCATAGAGTCCGTATCCCAGGCCGCCACCGACGAAGATCAGCGGGATCGTACCCATCTGCGCGTAGTTCATCCGCGTCTGCTCGCGCATCGCGTGGTGCGCCGCGACGTGCGCAATCTCGTGCGCCATCACGCCAGCCAGCTCGGCTTCATCGTCCGCCGCCAGAATCAGGCCGCTGTTCACGTAGAAGAATCCGCCCGGGAGCGCCATCGCGTTGATCTCATCCGAATCGATCACCTTGATCGTGAACGGCACCTTCGCGTCCGAGTTCTTCACGATGTTCTGACCGATGCGGTTCACATACTCTGTCACCATCGGATCGTTGATGAACTTCACGCTCTTCTCGATCTCCATCGAGATGCCTTTGCCCTCTTTCATCTCCGACTCGGTCGAGTACCAGTTACCCAGCCCACGGCCGCCGATGTCACGCGTGCCCGTCGCGCTCACATCGTCAACGCTGCCCTTCTTCACACCCGGCATCACGCCATTCGGCAACGGCTCCGGCGCTGTGTTCTTGCGTGCCCGGATTGCCGTATCCTGCGCCGCCTGCATCTCCTCCGGCGTCGGCTGGTTGTCCTTGCTGTTGTCGTCCTTGCTCTTCTTGTCTTTCTTGCCGTTGCCCTTCGCGTTGTCGTAGGCCGGAGGATTGGTCTGCGTCGCCGCGGGCGTGTTCGCAGGCGGCGTTTGCGTTCCGGGTGCAGACTGCGCAGCCGGCGTGTCCTTCCCAGCTGCTGCTGGCGCACCCGTCTGATCCGCAGCGGGCGCAGGGGTGCCGCTTGAAGGGGTGCCGGTCGCAGGTGCGGACTGCGGCGCCGGCGTGTTCGCATCGGGTGTAGTGGCCGCGGGGGCAGTCGAGCTCGCCGGAGCCTGTGGCTGGCTCGTCTGTTGCGCCTGCAGAGTCAACGTCGCCATCGCCAGCAGAGCGGGCAGGAAGATCTTGGTTGAGGAAGGACCGGAAACCCGCATAAAACACCACCTCTACGAGAGGCTAGCCGGGCAGCCCAAAGGGCGGGCAGCTCAGACCGAGCCGCTGATTAGACCATGATACGCCCCCATTGGTGAGCCGGGATTCCGCCTCTCACCATTCGATGGATACCAGCCTTGCCGGAGCTTGGCTGAGATTTTTGAAATGGTGAATACCAGGATCAACCCATTTGACAGTGCCGGCCTTCATCTCAACCACACTTGGCTTGCTCGGCACCCAGTTCGACTCATCACCGAGGTTTCGGGTATCCCGGAATCGGCAATCTGTGATCGCCACTAGGAGAGTCGCATTCCGGCCACTCGCGTCTTCAATACTGCTCTCAAGGCCTAGCGGACCGACCGTGAGTTCCTGATGCGGTGTTTTGGTGTGGATGATGACGAGGTGAGCGGCGGAGCCGCTGGCCTCGAACTGCAATTCTTCGCCCGGAGCATCCTTTCCCGAATCGCCCGCAAGAATTTGCCTGCTCTCTCGCAGGTCGCCTCTCACAGACAAAAAGGTGATCGGATCAAGAGCGACCCAAACTGCGCCATTTGCGTCCTGCGTTAATGCGTACGGCTCGGTAGGCGACACTTCAACTTCGGTGACCATGACCTTTGCATCGTTCAACAGGACGTGCGATCCCTGCGCAAAGGCGGAAAAAGGAGCGAAAGGAATCAGCATTCCAAGGAGAACAGCTTTCGCTCCCGTTAGCCTATTGCGCATCGACTTAGTCGTAGTATTCCAGCCCCAGATGCGTGATCAAATCCGCGCCCATGATGTGACGCAGCGTGTTCTTCAGCTTCATCGACTGGATGAACAGATCATGCTCCGGATAGAGCCCCTCGGCCGTCATCGGCGATTTGAAGAAGAAGCTCAGCCACTCCTGGATGCCGCGATGCTTCAGCTCCGGCGTGCGCGACGCCAAGTCCAGGAACAGCACCAGGTCCAGCGCCAGCGGCGCCGCCAGGATCGAGTCGCGGCACAGAAAGTCCACCTTGATCTGCATCGGATAACCGAGCCACCCAAAGATGTCGATATTGTCCCAACCCTCTTTGTTATCACCACGCGGCGGGTAATAGTTGATGCGGACCTTGTGGTAAATGTCCCCGTACAGCTCCGGGTAGAGCTCCGGCTGCAGGATGAAATCCAGCACCCCCAGCTTCGACTCTTCCTTGGTTTTGAACGACTCCGGATCGTCCAGCACCTCGCCGTCGCGATTGCCCAGAATGTTGGTCGAGTACCAACCCGCCACCCCCAGCATGCGCGCTTTGAAGGCCGGCGCCAGCACCGTCTTGATCAGCGTCTGCCCGGTCTTGAAATCCTTGCCGCAGATCGGCGCCCCCGTCTTCTTCGAAAGCTCCTGCAGCGCCGGAATGTCCACCGTCAGGTTCGGCGCACCGTTTGCAAACGGAATCCCTTCCATCAGCGCCGCGTAGGCATAAATCTGCGAAGGTGCGATCGTCGGGTCGTCCGCGAGCAGACCCTTCTCAAAGGCCTCGATCGACTGGTGACACGGCGCAGGCTCAAGAAAGATCTCTGTCGACCCGCACCAGATCATCACCTGGCGATCGGTCTTCGCCTTGAACGCCTGGATGTCGTTGCGCACCTGCTGTGCCAGGTCGCACTTGGAGCGGCCCGTCTTCACATGGTTGCCACTCAGCCGCTTCACATAGTGCTGACTGAAGACGGCAGGCATCGGCTGGATGCTCTCGAGAAACGGCTTGATCTGCTCCAGGTGATCCCGCTCCAGAACCGCAGCCGTCTTCGCTGCTTGATACATGTTCTCGTCGTAGATATCCCAGCCGGTAAAGACAATGTCATCCAGCGTGGCCAGCGGAACGAAATCCCTGATCAACGGCGTCTGGTTGTCGGTGCGCTTGCCCAGCCGGATGGTGCCCATCTGCGTCACCGATCCGATCGGCTTGGCAAATCCACGCCGTACCGCCTCCACTCCTGCAATGAGCGTGGTGGCCACCGCCCCCATGCCCACAACCATCACTCCCAGTTTGCCCTTCGCGGGCGCAATCGTCTGTGCAGCGGCGGCCTGGCCGTTGCTCTTTCTACTCGTCATCTCTTTGCTTAGTCCTCTCCAGTGAATCCCCAGCGGGTCAACGTCTTAGTCTGAGGCCCGCATCCCTCTTTGGCAAATTGAGGCCGGCCACAGGAAGTCGCTGTAACGCGAAAAGCGTCTGTCAAATAGCAGGCGACCGCGATCACTGCAACGGTGACTAAGTAGCTCGAAAAAAAGCAGGGGCTCTCAGAAAGCTCGCGGCGTAAAAACCGGAACGCGAGTGTCGGCTCGGAATCAGAAACTATTTGCTCTCCCGTACCACTCTGTCATAGCTCGGTTGCGTAGGCCGCGCATCGTCCCGGTAGAGCTTTGAATATTCCCCGATTTCTTCTGCGGACACGGTCACTGGGTGCTTCAGTACGTACCAGGTTACGTTCTCAGTGCACGGCGGTGTCGTGAGAGACCCCGAAAACGTGTAGTAGCTGCGATCGGTGGGTAGAAGGCTCGCCACGTCGATTTGAACGGTATCCAAAAGCCCTTCTTTGTTCTTCTCTCTCGGCACGTCCTTCCACAATTCGTCGATAAGCTGATTATCTCCGCCTTGCTGCAACAGGATAGCGACAACCGCTGTTGAGCCGTCCGGGGCCACGTGTACCAGATGCACCACCATGTCGTATCGCTTGCCCTTGATCTTCTCCTCGCTCGGTCGATGGAAGTGGAACTGTTTCAGTTCGTACCGCTTGTCTCCTACGCGGATCGAACTGCCGGGAGCGTAATTGATCATGATCGTGTGACCGTTATCGATGATGTGTAGTGGCGTGTTTTTGTAGTCAAACTGAATCGCGGGCAGGTCGGCCTTTTGTGTCGCCTCAATATCAATCGGCGACTGACGATGGCCGGCTTTGCACGGGGCAAAGTCACTGCTGAGGTCGCCCCAATGGCTGGGCCCAGTCTGTCCGTCGTAGCTCCAGTGTGGCGCTCCATGCTCTTGGGCGATCACGGTTGTAGCCCATAGCGCGTTCGTTGCCAAAAGGATCGCGCCACCCCGCAAAAGCAGCAGCGATGCGCTGCTAGCAACCTTGCCTTTCAGACGGGAATTCACCACGCAGGGACGCAGCACATGGAATCCAGCGGGCCTGGTTCTTGTCCTTCGACTGAAGAGCATATCGGCCCCCCCTTCTTGCGTCGAAAGTCTGACTCTCAGCTTTGTCGCCTCCAACTATAGGCCGGAATTTCGTTCTGCGAGCAACGATGTTTTGCGTCACAGGACTGCATTGGACGCGCCCATCTCTTGATCCGCACCTGCCCCGTTGAACCTAGACCGATGTCTCTCGCGAGTCGCCGGCAGGCAACACAAAACCAGCAAAGTGCAAATCCCGCGCCGGCATAAGATCGGCTGCCTAGCGAGTGTGCGCGCGCCGCATCAGGCCAACCGCAGCGTTCCCTCAATCGAGATGCAGCCTCGTCCGGAGATGCTCACGCCGCCCCTGCCCACCTCGATCTCGATCAAACTTGGCCGCCCCATCGTGAAGCCCTGCTCGATCCGTATGCTGCCTTCGCGGACCAGACCTTCCTTCACCAGCCACGCTCCGAGCGGCCCCGCTGCGGTCCCCGTGGCCGCATCCTCACTGATCCCCATCGTCGGATTGAAGAAGCGCGCGTGCGCAACGGATCCAGCGCGAGCCACATCGCGGCAGAAGAGATACGCGCCCTCCCCTCCGCTCGCACTCAGGATAGAAAGCAGCCTTGCCGCATCGGGCTTCGCACGCTCGATTGCTGAGCGATCCCGTACGGGAATCAATAAGTGCGCCGCACCAGTCGACACCACCTGCGCCGCTCGCCCCTCCGGCAGCACCTCTTCGGCATCCAGTCCCAGCGCGTCTGCAAGCGCTCGAGCATCGCTCACCGTCGCGCCGAATTCCGGAGCAGCGTGCTGCATCACGATCGACCGCACTGCACCGCCACTCGAAACGACCTGGAGCGGAAGCACCCGGTCGGCGATCTTCTGACGAAATGCGTTCGCGCCGTCGTGAAGCGGCAATCGTCCCGCAACCGCCAGCCACCACCATGCGCCCAGCGCATTGTGCCCGGCGCCGGTCACCTCGTGTCCCGCCGCCGTGAACGAGCGCAGATGCCAATCCGCATCGTCCTCCGCGGGCTTCAGCAGAAATGTGGTCTCGGACTGGTTAAACTCACGCGCGACGCGGCGCATCGTCGGCTCGTCGATCGAATCAGCGTCGGGAACAACCGCCAGCGGATTACCTTCGAGCGGCCGATCCGAAAACACATCCACAAAAACGAACGGGACAGAACTCATGCCGTTTGGATTCCGGCAGCGCGCACAAGATGCGCGTAAGCCTACTGCGGGTCCATCACCTTCGTCGCCTCTGCCGTCAACGATGCCTGCCGCTCCTGCAGAAATCTCCGCACCGCCGCATCCCGCTCCAGACCGATCGCAATCTCGTAGGCCTGTCTCGCCTCGTCATGTGCGCCCGTCCGCGCCAGCAGCTCCGCGCGTGCCGCCCAGTAGGGCTGATACTCCGCCAGCCGCGAATCGGCCACTGCTTCCGGCAGCGCCGCAAGACCGGCCGCAGCGCCATCCCTCTCCGCAATCGCCACCGCGCGATTGATCGCCACCACCGGCGATCCGGAGAGCGCAAAGAGCGCATCGTACAGCGCGACCACCTCCGCCCAGTTCGCCACACCGCTCTGGCAGCGATGCACATGCGCCGACTGCAGCGCGCCTTCCAGTTGATAGCGGCCCACCATCCCGCGCATCCCTGCGCGCCGCAGCAGCGCCTCCGCCTCATCGATCATCCCCGCATCCCACAGCGCGGGATCCTGCTCTGCCAGCGGCACAAACTCACCCTTCGCCGAGCGCCGCGCCGCACGCCGCGCCTCCGCATGCAGCATCAGGGCCAGCAGACCCAGCGCCTCGGGCTCCTCCGGCAGCAACTCCGTCACCAGCCTCGCCATAAACATCGCCTCCGCCGTCAGGTCGCGCCGCACCACATCCATGCCGCCATCCGTTCCGCCGCCAGGACCGGTCCAGCCCTCGGCAAACGCGGCATAGATCGCCTCCAGCACCGTATCCAGCCGGCCCGCCAGCTCCTCGCGCTCCGGAACGCGGAACGGAATCCCCGCCTGCCGGATCTTGTCCTTCGCCCGCACCAGCCGCTTGCCCATCGCCGCCGGCGACGACAGAAACGCCGACGCAATCGTCTTCGCGTCCAGTCCCAGCACCACCTGCAGCATCAGCGGCGCGCGCACCCCCGCCTCGATCGACGGATGCGCGCACGCAAACAGCAGCGCCAGCCGCCGGTCCGGAATCTCCGCACTCTCCGCCGCTGCCGCCTCCAGGCCCTCGGCGATGATCTGCAACTCGCCCGCCGCAGCCTCCGTTGTCGAATGCCGCCGCCCCGCATCGATCACCTTGCGCCGCGCCACCGTCAGCAGCCAGCCCTCAGGATTCGCAGGGCAGCCGTTGCGCGGCCAATCTGCCAGCGCGGAAAGAAACGCCTCTGACAGCGCATCCTCCGCTGCCGTTACGTCGTGTGTCCGCGCCGCGAGAAAGGCGACAAGCTTGCCGTAGCTGCGCCGCGCTACCGCATCCGCGGTCTCGCGTGCTTGCTCGTCGCCTTTTTCCACTTCGCCGGCACGGACACTCATCGCATCACGCCTGCTGAGCTGCTGACGTCGCATACACCTGCGAATCCGACATCGCCCACACCGGGCGCACCTCGATCGTTCCGTGGCTCGCGCCAGGGCAGCGCGCCGCCCACGCGATCGCCCCATCCAGATCCGGCGCCTCGACCAGGTAATAGCCGCCCAGTTGTTCCTTCGCATCCGCATACGGGCCATCCAGCACCTGCTGTTTGCCGTTGGCGATCTTTACCGTGGTCGCCGAGGAAACAGGCTGCAGCCGGTTCGAGCCCACGTAGGCGCCGGCCTTCTTCAACGCCTCGGTATATGCCATGTAAGCGGCGTAGCCCTGCTGTTGTTCGGCCTCGGTCATCTTCGACCAGCCACTCTCATCCGCATGAAGCAGCAATAGATATTGCATAGGAAATCCTCCTCGTGATTGTGCGGACGTTCTGTCCGCTTCTACTCCCATGACGTCCGCGCATCGGCCATTCGGACATCAGACGAAATCTTTTTGAGGAAAAATGTCGGACGATCGTCGGCAGCGATAGTCCGCTTGCGTTGCGCCTGACTACGGCTTCAGATCGAAGGCCGGTCGCAGGCTGCCATCCATGTAGAACGGCACCGAGCTATGCTCATGCACCACTTTCCATCTGCCGTTGACGCGCTCCAGGATCATCGTCATGCGCATCCAGAAGTCGACGTCCCGCCCCGCGTCTTTGGGATGGCCACCCAACCGGCTATATCCATACCAGTACGCCGTATCGCCGCTCACGCGCAGCGCCAGCTCGCGTGCCTCGCTCTCGATCGGCCCTTCCCAGCCATTCATCCACTCCTGAGTCTTGCTCTCGTTGGCGTAGGCCGAGCGCAAAGGCGGCGCCAGATCGAAGATCACAGCGTCGTCCGTCAAATGTGCCAGTGTGGCGGCAGCGTTCTTGTCATGCAAGGCCTTCGCATGTCCTTCAATGAGTCTTCGGATCTCCGCTTCGTCCGCTACATTCTGTGAGCCCACGTAGTTCCTCCTGGTATTTGCTCAGCAGTCTGTTCCATCTTCTATGAAGTCAAGTCCATCGCCATTTTGCGTAATTCGGGAAAATTTCCGCGTGTTTTCATCACTCGCCGAAAGATCTGCCGTTCCATTTCCCCGCTAAGCCGCAATGCGAATCAGCGAACGCAAACAAAAGAAAGTCTCTTCAAAAAAACCCTTGACAGCAGATATAGTGTTGTAGTCAAGTACAACACTAAGCAGCCTGAGCGAACAATTGATGCCGGGGTGCTTCAGGAGAGATGAAGATGAAATTCCTTCGACTGACGCTGTCCGTCGCTCTGATCTCGTTCTCAACCGTGGCCTTCGCCCAGTCGGGCTCGCAAAAGTCCTTCGACTCGTTGAAAGCGTTGGCAGGCCCGTGGCAAGGTCATGTGACCACCACTCCACCCATGGCGGGCATGGGAGACATGGCGAATGTGGAAGTCACCCTGCGCGTGACATCACGAGGAAACGCGCTGGTGCATGAGATGAAGGCAGCAGGAACAGCCGACGACCCGACGCGTTATGACCATCCGGTCACCATGCTGTACATGGACGGCGATCGCCTGCTCCTCACACACTATTGCGATGCCGGCAACCGGCCGCGCATGGTGGCCTCTACTTCGCCCGACGGCAAGAAGGTGGAATTCGCTTTTCTCGATCTCTCGGGTGGCACGCAGAACGGACACATGGATCATGCGGTCTTCACCGTCGTTGACGCGAACCATCACACCGAGGACTGGACATACATCATGCCGGGAGACAAGCCGGTCCGTGCGCACATGGATCTCGAGCGGACAAAATAACGGAGCCTCAATCTCCGCAAGGACTATCTGGGAACAGGATGGACCATGAGTGGAACGACAATCTGCCGATCTACCGCCAGCTGCGCGACCGCGTCGTCGCTATGATCCTCGACGGCGTGCTCAAGGAGGGCGATCCTTTGCCCTCCGTGCGCAATGTCGCAGCCGAATATCGGGTCAATCCGCTGACCGTGTTGAAGGCCTATCAGCAACTGGTCGACGAGCAGCTCGTCGAGAAGAGACGCGGTCTTGGCATGTTCGTGAAAAACGATTCGCGCAAACTGGTGCTGCGCGACGAGCGCGAGAAGTTTCTTACCGAAGAATGGCCCAGGATCTGCGCCACCATCGAGCGGCTCGGCCTGTCATCGAACGAGTTGCTGGACGATGCCAATCGCCGTTCCTCTTCGAAAGCCGCAAAGGGGGGACGCTGAAGCTATGGCTTGCATAGAAGCACACGGCCTGCGCAAGGCCTTCGGCGCAACCATCGCCCTCGATGGCATCGACCTGCGTGTCGAGGAGGGCCGCATCCTCGGGCTCATCGGTCCCAACGGCGCAGGCAAGACCACCGCGCTGAATGCGATCCTCGGCCTCACTCCATATCAGGGAGCGCTGCAAGTGCTTGGACGCGACCCCTGGACCCAGCGCGATCAGCTCATGCGCGATGTCGCCTTCATTGCCGACGTCGCGGTACTGCCGCGCTGGATGCGCGTACGGCAGGCGCTCGATTATGTCGCCGGCATACATCCGCGCTTCGATCGCGCAAAGGCAGAAGGCTTTCTTGCGAAGACCAACATCAGCTCCGCCAGCAAGGTCAGAGAATTATCCAAGGGCATGGTGACCCAGCTTCACCTCGCTCTGGTCATGGCGATTGACGCGAAACTGCTGGTGCTCGACGAGCCGACCCTTGGTCTCGACAGCCTCTATCGCAAACAGTTCTACGATTCCCTGCTCAATGACTACTTCGATCGCAGCCGCACCATCGTCATCACGACGCATCAGGTGGAAGAGATCCAGAACCTTCTTACCGATGTGATCTTCATCAACCGCGGCCGGATCTTGCTCGACTCCAGCATGGAAGAGTACGAAGCCCGCTATCTGGAAGTGGTCGTGCACCCGGAGCGGGTCGCCCAGGCACGCGCGCTCAAACCGATTCACGAGCGCCAGGTCCTCGGCCGCGGCATCCTGCTCTTCGATCGCGCCGATCGCCAACAGCTCGGCGCACTGGGCGACGTGCGCACACCCAGCATCGCCGACCTCTTCGTTGCAGTCGTGGGCGGTCAGGTCGGCCAGGCACCTCAGGTCAGTCAGGCACAAGGAGCGGCCCGATGAACACTCAAGCAAATGCCGTGCCCGGATCTTTCGAAGCGCAGATCCCTCCACCGGCCGTCTTCTCGGCGACCCGGCCCTTCTACTGGTCGGTGCGGCGCGAACTGTGGGAGTACCGTTCGATCTATATCGCTCCCCTCGCCGCCGCCGCCCTTTTTCTCATCGGCTTTCTCATCAGCACGATTCGTATGCCGCGGCAGATGCGCACTCTCTCGAGCATCTGCACACTGCGACCAGCACCAGACCATCCTTACGCCCTACGACTACGTCGCTGGTCTGCTCATGCTCACCGCGATGGTCGTCGGCCTCTTCTACTGCCTCGACGCGCTGCACGGCGAACGCCGCGATCGCAGCATCCTCTTCTGGAAGTCGCTGCCCGTCTCCGACACCACCGCAGTGCTCGCCAAGGCGAGCATCCCGCTCGTGGTCCTCCCGCTGATCACCTTCGTCCTCATCGTTGCCACGCAGTGGATCATCCTGCTCGTCAGCAGCGCGATATGGCTGGGGAGCGGCCTGAGCGTCGGCACGCTCTGGACACAGGTCGCAATCCTGCCCATGTCACTGGTGATCTTCTACCACCTGCTCACTGTCCACGTGCTCTGGCATGCGCCGTTCTATGGATGGCTGTTGCTGGTCTCGGCGTGGGCACGGCGCGCTGCATTTCTATGGGCCGTGCTGCCGGTAATCGCCATCGCTTTCGTCGAGAAGATCGCCTTCAACACCTCGCACTTTGCCACCTTCCTGGGAGACCGCTTGGGCGGAGGTGCGCAAGAGGCGGTGACAGCGGCCGGCAGCATGCCGATCCATCCCGGAATCCACATCACGCCGGGCACGGTACCTCAGCGCTCCAGGTCTGTGGATCGGGCTGGCATTCACCGCGATATGTCTCGCCGCAGCGGTACAGCTGCGCCGGCAACGCGGCCCGATCTGATTGCCAAACTGCGCTCCTCCTCAGACCGCCTGCTGCGCTCGCACTCTTCCCCGCCAGTGCGACCATACAAACCACACAAAGCCCGCCACCAGCGCGACCACCACCACCAGGTGGAAGCGATGGAAGATCTCCTTGAACCGCGGATCGTTGTCCCAGTGGTCGCCCAGCCGCATCCCGACATACGCCAGCGCATAGCACCACGGCCACGAGCCGAGGAACGTATACAGGTGGAAGCGCCCCTGCGGCATCTTGGCTATGCCTGCGGGCAGCGCGATGAAGGTCCGCACCACCGGCAGCAGCCGCCCGAAGAAGACCGTGATGCCGCCCCAGCGCTCGAAGTAGTGCGTCACACGATCCAGGTCATGCTCGCTCAGCAGCACGTAGCGGCCAAACTTCTCCACCAGCGGCCGCCCACCGTACGCGCCGATCCAGTACGCCAGCAGTGAGCCCAGGTTGCAGCCCAGCGCGCCCGCCGTCGCCACGCCGATCAGGCTCAGCTTCCCCATGTGCACCAGGTAGCCCGCGAAGGGCATGATGATCTCCGACGGCAGCGGAACGCACGCCGACTCGATACCCATCAACAATGCGACGCCCAGATACCCGGACTTCGAAATCACTGCAATGATGAACTGCGCTATTGCGGCAAGAATTTTCTCGCTCATGTTCGGGTGAGTATAACGTCCGCCCCTTAAGAAGGCAGAATTCCCGGCATGGGGCAAAATCCGGCCAGCCCTTCCCTGCCATGAAGTCGCCGCCTCCGTTTGCGCATCAGATAGCAGGACGAACGAGAATTTTGACGAGACGAAACCAGACAAAACTAGACGGGACAACCTTGCACCTTCGACATCCGAAACTTTGGAAATGGCTAGCCGTTGTGCTTGTGCTCAGCGTGGTGGCGTTGTTCATAGTCGCGAAAATCGTGCTGAGCCGTGCCACCCCCATCCTCAAGGGCCGCGTCATCGAAACTCTCAGCACCCGCTTTGAAAGCAAGGTCGAGCTCGATCAGCTGAACGTCTCGGTCTTTCACGGTCTCGAGGTCTCGGGCGGCGGCCTCCGCATCTATCCTCCGGATGATGTCGTTGCCGCCGGCGCGGATCATCCGCTCATCGCTGTCCGGCAATTCGAGTTCCATGCCGGCATCATGGGCCTGTTCATCAAGCCCATGCACGTCAGCAGTGTCCGCGTCAGCGGCCTCGCCATCTATATCCCGGCGAAGGAGTATCGCAATCAGGCGACGCAGTCGAAGAAGCGCCACGGCAAAATCAAGATCAACGTCGGCGAAATCCTGTGCGACGACTCGCAGCTTGTCATCGGCACCGCCAAGCCCGGCAAGGATCCAAAGAACTTCGTGCTGAAACATATCGTCATGCACGACTTCGGCAGCAACGCAGCATGGCCATACGACGCCACCCTCACCAACGCCATTCCACGCGGCGAAATTCACGCCACCGGCACCTTCGGCCCCTGGAACATCGAGAGTCCCGGCGACTCCGCCGTCACCGGCGATTACACATTCAGCCACGCCGATCTCGGCACCATCCATGGCATCGGCGGTATGCTCGATTCCACCGGAAAGTTCACCGGTCAGCTGGATCGCATCATCGTCGACGGCACCGCCGACGTGCCGGCCTTCACACTCGACACGGCGAATCACCCCGTGCCCCTCAAGACACGCTTTCACGCCATCGTCGACGGCATCACCGGCGACACCTATCTGCAACCGGTCGCGGCTACGCTCGGCAGCTCGCAGTTCACCTGCGCCGGCAGCATCGTCAACATCAAAGGCCAGGGCCACATGATCGATCTCAACGTCGATATCCCCGCCGGCGAGATCCGCGACTTCCTCAAGCTCGCCGTCAAAACCCAGCCTCCCATCATGAGCGGCGCGCTCAACATGAAGGCCAAACTCAACATCCCGCCCGGCAAGCAAAGCGTCACGCAGAAGATGGCACTCAGCGGCGATTTCGTCCTCACCCGCATTCACTTCACCAGCAGACAGGTGGAAGACAAGGTCGACATGCTCAGCCTCCGCGCCCAGGGCAAACCCGGCGAAGCCCATCCTGGAGCGCCCGATGTGCTCTCGCAGATCCGCGGCACCTTCAATCTCAAGTCGGGCAGTATGGCTTTCAGCCAGCTCAACTACAAACTCCCGGGCGCCACCATCAACCTCGCCGGCCAGTACACCCTCGACGGCAAAAAGTTCGACTTCGCCGGCAAAGTCCGCACCGACGCGATGCTCTCGCAGATGACCTCCACCTGGTGGAAGTCGCTCCTGCTCAAACCTGTCGATCCCTTCTTCCATAAGAACGGCGCCGGCGCAGAAATCCCGGTCAAGATCACCGGCACCAACACCGCGCCCAAATTCGGCCTCGATATTGGCGGCAAAAAGTAGTGATCCATATCAACAAAGAAAAGGCCGCCCGCAGGCGGCCTGAACAACTGATACAAATCCTTCTACCAGCGAAGAACAGTTACGTTGTGGGCATAAGCGGTGATCGTCCCGCCGTCTTTGTTAGCTCCGTCGAGCTGGAAATTGATCAGCAATGTACCCTTTTGCCAGCCCAGTCCTTCTGCCGAATTGACAGTCGCATTGCGCGAACTCGCTGTGGACCCCATCCAAATTCACCCAATCGTAGGACACATTCCCCTTATCGTCGCGGTGCGAAGCAATCTGGACATGATGCCAGGTCTTAGCCGCCCAGCTCTGGGGATTGCAGGGAATATTGGATGGATGCCATTGAGTGCCGTGGGCGACAAGCGTGTACTCCCACGTCTTTGAGTAAATGGAACACTGTGTCCCAAAAATGACCGTCCGTCCATCCGACATGACTTGATTCATGTCCAGTTCGAGATTCGCGACCTGAGTCGGATCGACGATGTAGACATACGTGTCATACACAAAGTGCGTGGCCTTCGTATCGTTTGCAAACGAAATATGCCAACGAACACCACCGCGCTGCGAATAGGTCATGTAGAACTCGCGTGCCTCGTCATAGAGCGGAGTGGTTGCAGGAAATACAGACGATCCGCGAGCCCCTCCGCCCACCGCCTGATCTTTCTCAAACGCCCAGACCTTTCCGTCTAGATAGCCGGAGCTGACGGCGTTCGTCGGAATATCCCCGGAGCCAGAACTCGGAGGCGTCCCGCTCGAACCAGTACCCGGATTACCGGTGGATGAGCCGCCGCCGCTGGTCGTTGATCCAGAGCCGCTACCGGTAGATGAGCCGCCACCGCTGGTAGCTGATCCAGAGCTGCCACCGGTCGATGGGCCGCCGCCGTTGGTCGTTGTGCCGGAGCCGCTGCCAGTCGATGAACCGCCACCGGTCGTTGTGCCGGAGCCACTACCAGTCGTTGATCCAGAGCCGCCACCGGTAGGCGAACCGACGCTGGTGGGGGTGGAAGCCGTGAATGCCGTATTGACGACCGGGCATAGACCCCGTGCTGTCCATGACTTGAAATGAACCACGTGCGCGCCAGGCTTCGCCGCCACCTTCGTCACGTCGATGTCATACGCTGTCACGCCCCAGGTGATCGCGGTGCTGTTGTCTATCGAATAGCCGAATGCTACCGGCCCCATCCCACTACACCCAACGTTGTGCGCACGCACCCAGAGAGTCGACGCTACACGTGCCCCGCTGACTGGACTTGCGACGGTGATATTTGCTGCGAAAGCTGACTGCGAGAGAAGTAGCCCTGGCAAGGTGGATAAAAATAAAGTGGCAGCGCGATGAGCGAAACACCGGCCCGCAGGTACTGATATTCCTCTAAAAAAAGACATGGGTCTCCTGAGCAATGAGGTAGCAATGGATCTCGTCTTGAGCGCAGGAATGGCCGCTATGTCGGCAAAGACATAGTGACGGGCGCGTGCAAACCACGCCTGCGCTTAGATTTTTCTTCTGATATGGGGAAATCCACCGGCGGAGCCGTGGATGATGCTTACAAATAAGACCCGGATTGCGCTGGATCCTCGACGGGGAGGTCCCTCACAACCTCATTCTCATTCACACTCACTCCTGGCGGAGCGTGATGGGCACGTCGTCGCTAGCCTGTAGGGGCTTCAATCGCGCGCCGAAGACATCTTCGCGCGAAGCATTCTTTGCCACAATGTGACTTACGTTGATACGTATACCCGTTTCATGGCATTCGCAAAAACGCGCGGATGAGCGGGCGTGCAAAATCTATTTAGATGGAAAGAAACTGCAATGGTTACGACCCGACCGGCATCGCCCCGCTTCGGGGAAAATCACATACGACTTGTTACATTTATCGTGCAGAATCGCTTGGTTTAGCACCACGCCGGAAGCAGTGCAGCGCATGGTCATCCACCATCCCCACCGCCTGCATCCAGGCATACACAATCACCGGCCCCACGAATTTGAAGCCGCGCTTCTTTAGATCAGCAGAAATCGTCTCCGACAGCGGCGTCTTCGCCAGCACATGCCCAGTCGTGCTCACCACCGGCTTGCCACCCACGTGCGCCCACATCGTCTTTGCGAATCCCTCGCCATCCTTCTCCATCGCAAGAAAGATCCGCGCACCCGCAATCGTCGCCTCGATCTTCGCGCGCGAGCGAATGATCCCTTCATCCTTCAGCAGCCGCTCGATATCTTTTTCCTTGAAGCGCGCCACCTTCTCCGGATCGAAATCGCGAAATGCCTTGCGGAAGGCTTCGCGCTTGCGCAGGATCGTCAGCCACGAGAGCCCCGCCTGAAAGCCCTCCAGCATCAGCATCTCCCACATCGCGCGCCCATCGCGCACCGGCCGGCCCCACTCCTTGTCGTGATACTCCCGCAACAGCGGATCGCTCTCCGCCCACTTGCAGCGTTGTTTCTGGCTCATCGTGCTTCCCCTGACATCCATCACACGTAGCCCCAGACTTTCGTTAGACAATTATTGATTCGCGTGAGAGATCCAGGATCGCCCAGAGCGCACTGGCGAGCAGAAACGCTGCCGCGAGTTTTGCCACAAGCGATGTGAGTGCATTCGACCGAACCGTCGCCGGCACAGTCACATCATGCCTCCGTCTGTACGCTGTCCAAGCGGATCTATCAAGCAATCGCAATCGGCGCTAGAAATCACCGCGTTAGACACTGACATCAGCAGGCCTAGTTCGCAGGGTAGAGAACGATGGTCTCCGATGGGTCACTACAATATGAGTTCACCTTTCGCTTGATATCGGAAGTGCTTTGCAAGATACTCAACCTGCGCAACGGACCGCTCTGCCTGCTCGATCTTGCAACGTTGACCGCGATCAGAGTAGCCGATGAGATAGGCTATACCGCCACGGACCAGCATCAGTAAAATGCCATCGAATTAAGAGCACGGCTCGTATCTTCTTCATCCGAGAATCATCTTTGTCGCTGCCTGACTCCTCAACCCGGCTCCTGATACAGCCCCACCACATTCCCGCCCGGATCGCGAAAGCGCGCCGTCATCTCCCCCGGATCGCCGCCGATCGGCTGCACAATCTCGCCGCCATTCGCCTTCACCTTTTCAATCGCATCCGCCACGCTGTCCACCATGATGTAGATCATGAACCCCGGCGTCGCCGCCGGTGGCCGTCCCTTCACGAACGCGCCACTCACCTCACCCGTCGTGTCGTCGAAGGCAATCGCGCCATCGCCGCGTGTGCGGATCGTCCACCCAAACGCACGCTGATAGAAATCGGCCGAAGCCTGCGCATCCTTCGTAGGCATCTCGATATAGCAGATCTTCCCATCCTTCGCCGTCGGCATACCTGCTCCTCCATCCCCGGAACGCTTAATAGCGCAATTTGCTCTTCACGCTCTTGGCTAGCTTTTCAATCTCCGCCGCCTTCTTGACTGCATCAATGGGGAGCGTGCCCCCATTGGATTTGTCCACTTCTTCCTTCAACTGTTTTGCCAATGCCAGTAACTTGTCCGTGTCCTCTATAAGCTGCTTCTGTATCTGCGCATGCTGCACCTGCTCAATCTGATCGTGTATCGGGTCGTTACCCGCGACTCGGGGCCCGAGCGGGTTAGGGTCAGACGGAATAATCCGACCGTCCTGAGCTGCCAAAACGGGTGGAACCTCAACTCTGCAATTCACAACCAATGCACCTGTCAGCAGAATCCCGGCCAGGGCAACCGCTACCCATTGCAACTGGGCAATTGAGCTTCGCATCCGCTCATTATAAGAATCGACGGCAAGCTCATGATTGTTATTGAAGGGCCTAAGCTTCAGTTCGTAACTCCGTTGGTCCCAAATGCAATCGCACTGTAGACATACACTTGCCCTGGCACTGAGCGCATAAGGTGACTCGTCTTGGCCAGTGCATCCGACTGTTCGAATCCGGAGTCAGGACCTTGCTCTAGCGCGTCATCGGCGCCGCTCCGTTGAGATGGAAGAGCTGCACTCCCCTCTTGTCCTCTGGCCACTGCAAGCAGCTTTCCATCAGGAGATATATTCCTGTACGCCGGAGTAGCGGTGCGGTATGGAATTTCACAGGCGGTAAACTGTGGACATGGGAAGCAAAAACGCAGCAAAGCCAGAGAAGAAAAAGCCACCCAAGCCTCGCCCCAAAGCTGAACCCGGACGGAAACGTGAGGACTTCATCCAAACGCCGCCGCGCGGATAGTCCGGACGGTTTGGACGAACCCTCTGTAGTCGTGCCACCCGGGCGTGAAACCGTGGGCTGCCCTGGAGTCGGTCCTACAATGGAACCCTCCGTCGCCCCGGCGCGATTTTCCTGCCGGATTGCCCCCTTCAATTCGCTACTCTGGATATAGGGGCTTCAAACAGGTCTCTCCGCTAGGGAGCCACGCGCCACGCCTTTGCCGCGTCCAACTAGCACCACCTAAGCCCAATGGCTGGAAGACTTTAGCGATAAGTCCTTTGTCTGGACGACTTTAGCCGTCGGGAGATGGCGTAAGCCAAACAAAGCAAACAACTTTCAAAGGGTCCTCCCGGTGCGGGAGGGGGAGGGGTAGGCGGTAACATTACGCCTCTATCCTGCTACCATCGAAGCAAAGGAATCAGGAAAAATATGGCCGAAACACTCGCCGCCCCCGCCGAAACCGCCAAGCCCGAAACCCGGCCAGACACAAGCCCGAAGAGGCAGGCAAACCCGAAGGAAAAGGCAAGGACGAGAAGCCCATCAAGCGCCAGATGATCGGCTTCACCTTCTTCAAGGTCCTGCCCGAGTGGCGTCGCCTCCCCGCCGCCGAGCGCGCCGAGCACAAGCGCCTCTTCGCCGAAGTCCTCGCCCGCTGGAACCAGCCCGGCCGCCTGCTCTCGCTCACCTACTCCACCGTCGGCCTCCGCCCGGACTGCGACATGGTCCTCTGGCGCATCTGCTACTCCGTCGACGACCTCAGCGAGATGATGGCCGAGCTGCTCGCCACCCCCCTGGGTGGCTACCTCGAAGTCGCCAACAACTACATCTCCATGACCAAGCGCTCGCAGTACCTCATCGGCCACGAGCACGAAGGCCAGCACGACTCCCGCGGCGCCATCCGCCCCGGCGGCCAGAAGTACATCTTCATCTATCCGTTCTGGAAAACACGCGCCTGGTATCTGCTGCCTGCGCCGGAGCGCCAGCGCCTGATGAACGAGCACATCCGCATCGGCCACCTCTATCCGCGCGTCAAGCTCAACACCACCTACTCCTTCGGCATCGATGACCAGGAGTTCGTCGTCGCCTTCGAGAGCAACTTCCCCGAAGACTTCCTCGACCTGGTGCAGCAGCTCCGCGAAACCGAGATCAGCGCCTACACGCTCAAGGACACGCCCATCTACACCTGCATCCGCATGACACCCGAAGCAATGCTCGACCGCCTCGGCTGATCACCCATGCCTACCGCACAGAAGACCACAGCGCAGAAGACTACAGCGACGAAGCGGGCTCTCAAGCCCGCTCCCGCGAAAGCGCCGACGAAGAAGGCCAGGAAGCCGCAGCTCAAGACCTCGCCTGCGCGCATCGCGAAGATCATCGCCGGCTTGCAGAAGGCGTATCCCGGCGCGACCTGCGCGCTGCTGCATCGCAATCCGTGGGAGCTGCTGGTCGCGACCATCCTCTCCGCGCAATGCACGGACGCGCGCGTGAACATGGTCACGCCGGTGCTCTTCCGCCGCTTCCCCACCCCGGCCGCGATGGCTAAAGCATCCCTACCCGAAATCGAAGAGATCATCCGAACCACCGGCTTCTATCACAACAAGGCCAAGTCCATCTCCGGAGCAGCGAAAGCCGTGGTCGAACGCTTCGCAGGCGAAGTGCCCCGGACCATGGAGGAGTTGCTCACCGTCCCCGGCGCCGCACGCAAGACCGCCAACGTCGTCCTGGGGACGGCCTACGGTATCGCCGTCGGCATCGTAGTCGACACCCACGTGCTGCGCCTCACGCGCCGCCTCGAGCTCACTCTCAACACCGAGCCGAAAAAAGTCGAGCAGGACTTAGTGAAGATCATCCCCAAAGATCACTGGATCGACTTCAGCCACGAGCTCATCCTGCACGGCCGCGCCATCTGCATCGCCCGCAAACCCCGCTGCGTGGATTGCGTCATCGAGAAAGAGTGCGACTCCAGCGATAAAACCTGGTCCAGCCACTAGCGCGCAAACAAGCGCACACACGCGTCAACCAGAGTATCCAGCGAAGCCGTCGCGGCCTCTGCCGCAACGCTCCACCCCGCATCGCGCAACGCTGCTGAAGTCACCGGTCCGATCGACACGCAAGCGACGTCGCGCGGAAGCACGAGCCCTGCCTCACGCAGCACATCGAGCAGATGCGTAACCGTAGAGCCGCTGGTGAACACGACAGCATCGGGTAACGATGCCGCACCAAAGATCGCCTTCGCACGCTCTACTGCATCCGCGGGAACAACCGTGCGATACGCATCGACAATCGTGGCCGTCGCGCCAGCGGCCTTGAACATCTGTGGCACCACATCCCGCGCTACCGCAGCGCGCACCAGCAGCACGCGCTGCCCGCGCACACGATTCGCCAACGCTGCAGCCAGCGCCTCGCCGACATACCGCTCCGGCACAACCTCCACCGCAAGACCAAGGCCGCGCAGCGCCTCTGCAGTTGAAGGACCAACAGCCGCGCAACGCAGCTGCGCAAGTGACTCCACTCTGAGACCGAGAGCGGTCAGCCGTTCGCCGATCACCCGCACTGCATTCACACTCGTGACTACCAGCCAATGGAACTGCTGCGGCAATCGAAGGGCGGCATCGAGCGGCGCATATGAGTGAGGTGGCACAATCTCGATCGTTGGCAGCAGCAGCACCTCGGCGCCCTGCCGTTCCAGTCGCTCACGCAGTCCGCCGCTCTGCCGCTCCGCCCGCGTCACCACAATGCGGCGTCCGGCAAGCGGAGCAGTCATGACGTCGCGCCGGCCTGCGCCAGTAGTTGCAAGGCACCCTGCTTGAGCAGCGAGTCCGCCAGCGCCGCGCCAAGCTCCTGCGCGTCCGCGCCACGCTCTTCCGCGCGCAACACCGTTGCGCCGTCGGGCGATGAGACACATCCGCTGATTCGATAGATACCGTCACGATATTGGTCGCCGTCGCGCCGGCAATACGCGCCAATCGGGACCTGGCAGCCACCGCCAAGTGCGGCCAACGCGACCCGCTCCGCTGTCACCGAGAAGCGCGACTCAGCGTGCTCGAGGCTAGCCAGCACCGCGCGCGTACGCTCATCCGCGGCCCGAGTCTCGATGGCTAGCGCGCCCTGCCCCGGCGCCGGGCACAGCACATTCGCAGAGAACCGCTCCCGCACCCACTCCGTGCGTCCCAGGCGGTCGAGGCCGGCCGCCGCCAGCACCGCCGCGTCCACCTGCCCCTCGCTCAGCTTGCGCAACCGCGTATCCACATTGCCGCGGAACTCCACGTAGTCCACCTCCGGCCACCGGGCCCGCAACTGCGACTGCCGCCGCAAACTACTTGTCCCCACGCGCGCGCCCTGCGGCAATGCATCCATGCTGTCATAGCGGCTCGACACAAAGACATCCCGGGGATCCACCCGCTCTGTCACCGCGGCAATTACGAAACGCGCATCCAGTTCCGTTGGCAGGTCCTTCAGGCTGTGAACGGCAAGATCGATTGCGCCATCCGCCAGCGCCTCTTCGATCTCCTTGGTAAACATCCCTTTCGAACCAACGCGCGCGAACGGCACCCCTTGCAGCCGGTCGCCTGTGGTGGTGATGGTCGCGATCGCGACTTCATGTCCCTGCGCGCGTAGCAGCGCTGCAATGTGGTTCGCCTGCCAGAGTGCAAGCTGCGAGCCACGTGAGCCGATGCGGATCAACGCCGGGTGGCCTCAAGAGGCCGGCTTGCATCGCCCGCTTGCTCGGCCGAAGCAGGCTCTGCACTCGGACCTGTCGCAGTTTCTCCGCTGCCCTGCGCGGGCAAGCCAAATATCTGCTGCACCGCCTCCGCCACCGTCAGATCGCCCTTCCGGGCTGCTGTCTTCATCGCCTGCAGCGGATTGTGCAGCACCTTGTTGATCAGCCCGCGGGTCAGCGCCTCCACCGCACTGCGCTGCTCCGTCGAAAGCGACTGCAACTTGCCCTGCATGCGCCTGAGCTCAGTCTGTCGCAGCTCCTCCATGGATTGCTGCAGCAACACGATCGCCGGCACGGCGCTCAGCGTCTGCTGGCCGGTGGCAAAGCGCTCCACCTCCGCCTGCACAATCGCCTCGGCCTGCATCGCTTCCCTGCTGCGGTCGCTCATGTGCGAGGCGGTCACCGACTGCAGATCATCGATGTCATAGACGAAAGCGCCTTCGAGGCGATTCACTTCTGGTGCCACGTCGCGCGGCACCGCGATGTCGATGTAAAACATCGGGCGATTGCGGCGTCGGTGCAGGAATTGCTGCGCATGCTCGCGGCGGAAGATGGGCTGTGCTGCCCCGGTCGACGTGATAAGGATGTCCGCCTGGTCCGCTATGGCGTGTAGTTCTTCAAAGCGCACCGCCTGTCCACCGAAGGTCTGCGCCAGTTGGACCGCGCGGTCGAAGGTCCGGTTTGCAATTAGCATCGAGTGCGCGCCCTGCTGGATCAGGTGCCGCGCCGCCAGCTCGCTCATCTTGCCCGCGCCCACCAGCAAAACCGTCTTGCCCTCGAGCGAACCGAAGATCTTCTTCGCCAGATCCACCGCGACCGACGCAATGGATACCGATGCAGTGCCGATCTGCGTCTCTGTGCGCACGCGCTTCGCTACCGTGAAGGTCGTCTGCAGCAAGCGTTCGAGCGAACTTTGCACCGCGCCCGCCGCACGAGCTGCGGAGTACGCTTCCTTCACCTGACCGAGGATCTGCGGCTCGCCCAGCACCATCGAGTCCAGGCTCGAAGCCACGCGGAAGAGATGCCGCACTGCATCCGCGCCTTCGTATTCGTAGAGATGGGGCCGCAGCACATCTGCCTCAAGCGCAAAGTAGCGATGCAGGAAGTCCATCACGTCCGGCGCCGCCTGCTCGTAACTCGTTAGCAGCTCGACGCGGTTGCATGTGGAGAGGATCATGCCCTCGCTCACGCCCGGCGTGCCCACCAGGGCTTGCGCCGCCTCGCCCAGCGACTCTGGAGCAATCGCCAGTCGCTCCCGTATCTCAATTGGGGCCGTGCGATGGTTTATTCCCAGCAGGCGAATGGTCATGGGGCGGGAAACCTGTGCACCGAGCTGAACTGATTCGCTGCCCACACGCTCAGCACTACGAGGAAGACCACACTCGAAAGATAGATCGCCCGGCGACCGCGCAGACCGGTGCTGCGCCGCACCAACAGCATCAGGACGTACAGCCCCCACATGCCGAACGACAACAGCACCTTCGGATCAAGAAAATACGCCGCACCCACGCTCAACTGCGCAATCAGCGAGCCCGCCAGCAGTCCAACCGTCATGCAGGGAAAGCCAATCAGCAGGCTCAGATAGGCAATGCGGTCCATGGTCTCGAGCGGAGGGAGCCACGCGAGAAAGCCCACACCCTCCTTGCTCTTGAGCCGCCGCTCCTGCACTAAGTACAGAACGCTGGCAATCAGGCTGAACAGGAGCGCCGTATACGCCGCCAGCAGCGCGCTGATGTGCACCACCAGCCACCCCGAACGCATCTCCGGCGTCACGAAACCGCCCGTGTTCGCGCCCATCGCCGGAGCAAGCATCACGACCAGTGCCAGCGGAAGCGCGATGATGCCGAAGGCCGCCGCGCGATACGCAGCGTATACCAGCAAGTAGGCGGCCACGATTAGGAGTGCCAGCGTGGCCTGCACCTCCACCCATCCCAGCGGAACAAGGTGATGCGCCGCTACCATCAGCTCGACGACCGCTACCAGATGAAAAAAGAATCCCGCTACGGCCGCCGGAAGCGACACACGCTGCCATCGCGGTTGCCCGTACAGCACAGCCGGGAAGGCCGTGGCGCCGGCAACAGCGTAGAGAATAGCCGCGACTCGCAACCAGAGCAGGGACATGATGCGGGAACGAACCTACCAGTATACCGGCGGCGGCACGTGCCGAGCTTGCCGAAAGACGGACGCGGCTTTCCCTGTTCCGCTTGAATCGGAATGTTCTTCACTCGACACAAGCCTGTCGAAGGGCCGTACGCGGGACTACTCGGGTTCAATAGACGGGATGATCGGCGACATCGGCACCACGCGCGTCTTCATGGGCCCTGCCGTCTCCAGCTCTGCTTTGGTCAATCGTCCGCGCTTGTCGAAGCGCAGGCGCCAGTTGCCCGTCCGTGCCGTGGAGATGTCGCTGAAGAGCACCTCAGCATCCTTACCGGGATCGATGAGGATGATCGGCGTGCTGCCACTGCGCTTCGCCAGCGCCTCGGACGCCTCCACGCTCTCCTTTGGCACCGACACCTTGGGCAGATGGCCAGTGAGCGCCGCGAAGCACATGCCGAGATTCAGCCAGTGTGAGGATGGCCCCAGCTCATGTTCGCCGCGGTCCGTCGTGATCATCTGGTTGAATGCTTCGTAAGCTGCGCTCTTCTCCCACGCCGCATGGAACGGCAGCAGGCCGTGCGCGTAATCCGTAACCACTTGCACCTTGTCGCCATTCGCCGGCACCACCGCGACGAAGTGGGAGGGCCCATGCTCCACGCTATCGTTTTCGAAGTTCAGCATCATGTGGTCAGGCAACGAGCGGCACACGATCTGCTGATACGTCCAGTGGCTGTCGCTGATGTCGAAGCCATAGAATGCAGCCGCGCTGCTCACGTCCACTTCTCTCTGCTGCAGCAGCCCGCGGTCCGCCGTGCTCATTTGTCCGGCATCCAGCACCGGCAGCGTCGACGTACTCGCCTCGAGCGCGGCCGTCTTCTCTTCTTCTCCAGGCGGGGGCGGCCCATTGCGATGCTGATGCAACTGCGCCGCAGCCGGCATGGCAGGAGGCAAGAGATAGCACGAGCGCCAACGGAAACTTAATGCACTCGGTGAGCCATCCGTGCAGGCGGGGAAAGAGCATTGCAACGCCAATCTACCACGCGGTCCCCACCACTCCGCACTGGCACAAAAGAGGAAGGGCGACCGCATGGCCGCCCTTCCTGTGTTGCCTGGAGCTACTGCACTGCCCGTGTCATGCGCCTACTGTGCAGTCTTGCGAGGCGCGGCGCGATGAGCCGGAGTCTTCTTCACTGGAGCAGGTGGTGTTCCATCGATGAGCGTAATCATCTTCGGATTCTGCGTGTACGAATCGAAAGTGGCATCGTAGTTCACCATCGTGCCGATAGCCGGTGGAGTGGTCAGAGGCTTCTTCATGTTGATCGTGAAGTCCGCTGTGTTGGAGGCCTTGGCATCGTCGGTCACCGCAAGCTGCACGGAGTCCGCCGTCGCCGAGACAACCTTGCCCGGGATCTCGTAGGTCTGCCCCTTCATCGTGTCCCACATCTTCCCGGCGTCTTCCGGCTTGCCGTTGAAGAGAATGAACTCCTTGTCATTCAGATTCAGCGTCTTCAGGTCCGGAGTGCTGGCCACCACCTTGGCCGCCTGATCAGCTGGCGAGGGCGGAGTGAACTGCGTCGGGTTGTAACTATCAGGCGGAAGAACAGACTGGGTCACCAGCGTCTTCACCTGATCAAATCCGTCCATGCTGCCGTGGTACTTGTTGTAGTAATACTCGGCCGCCTTCTCAATCTGGTCTTTGGCGGCCGGCGGGGCGTAAGCTGCCGCACGCGTCAGAAACCACACAGCATTCTTCAGATCGGGTGGGGTCTGCTGCGCGTACGCCTGTCCCAGCAGGTATGTATCGTTCAGCGCGGGGCCCGTCTGGGTCTGCGCGGGCGGTACCGCCTGCAACTCCTTCTTGAATGCGTCTTCCGCTCCCGGGTAGTCCTTCTTCAGCTGGTTGTCCATGGCGATCGCGCTGTAGAAGATCGGCGTAACCGCATCCTTCAACTTCTGGAAATCGGCGTCCGACATATTCGCTGGCTTGGGAGCTGCCAGACCCTTCTGTGCACTGGCGGCTGCGTCGTCCAGCAGTGGCTGCTGCTCGGCAGGGGTTGACTTCTGTGCCGCCTGAGCTTTCTTGATGTAGACCGTGATGGCCAGTGCTCGCAGATTATTCGGATCCACCTGCAGCAGGCGGCCGGCTGCGTCCACCGTCTTATCCATGTTGTTCTGTCCCTGGTAGGCAGCCATCAGCTGCTCCAGCATCTCTTCCTTCACCACCGAGTTCGGATACTTGGTGAGAAAGGCCTCAATAGCAGCGGATTTCGCCGCCGGCGAGGACTGGCTGATCGCGTTCGAGTAGTCGTTGTACTCGGCGGGATCTTTGATTGTGATTTGCTGTGCACCGGCACCGCCTGCCGCGGCCGCGGCCTGGGCCAGGGCAATTGGCGTAGCGAACAGCGTACTGGTTGCGATTGCCAGCAGAGAAGCTAAGGCGACCTTCTTCATTCAACGCTCCTAAGAGAAGTGCAGCGATTTATAACCTGGAATTCCGTACCTGCAATCTTCGCATCCACTGCACTGGCAAAACACACACCATAGCGATGCGTCCATCGATCTGTCCCGGAAAAGAAACGGCGCGGCAATGTGGGTGGATTATAAGAATCAACCTCTCGCCATGCAAGCGGAAGGCGCTTTGCCCCGTTTGGTTGCGCTGGGACCATCGGTAAAGATGCGGTTCGTCACTCCCGCGTTGACTTGTCCCGGAAAGAGAATGTCACGGCAATGTCACGCGACGCTCTCTCTATGCCCTACGCCTGAACGGTGGCTGTATAACGATCACAGAAAGCAGGGTCCATGCAGCCCAGGGACGTTCCCGCCTACACCACCGTCTCGCCGCTCGCCGGCAGAACAGCTCTCGTTACCGGCGCATCGCGCGGCATCGGCCGCGCCGTCGCACTCCGTCTCGCCCACCTGGGCGCGCGCCTGTTGCTCGTAGCGCGCGACCAGAAAACGCTCGCAGGGGTGCGGCAGGAGATTGTCGATCTTACCAACGTTACGGCGGAGGAGCTGCCCTGCGACCTCAGCTCCGCCTCGGAGATTCAAACCCTGTCCTCGCGCATCGATCGGGCAGGCGGATGCGACATCCTCGTCAACTCCGCGGGCATCGGAAGGATCGGCGCGCCGTTACATGAAATCCCCCTCGAGGACTTCGACGCCGTCATCGCCACCAACCTGCGCGCCCCCTTCCTGCTGATGCGCGCCGTCGTCCCTCACATGATCGCGGGTGGCGCTGGCGATATCGTCAACATCTCTTCTCTCGCCGGGCAGGGCCCCCTGGCCAACGGCGCGGCGTACGCCGCCTCCAAATGGGCACTCAACGGCCTCAGTTACTCCGCGGCGGAAGAGCTGCGAAGCCACAACATCCGTGTCTCCGTCGTCGCGCCCGGCTCCGTGAACACCGACTTCGGTCGCGGCGGCAAGGATCGGACGAAGATGCTCCAGCCTGACGATGTCGCTGCTACTGTCGCCATGCTGGTCACACAGCCGCGACATGCCTTTATCAGCGAGGTCCGGATGCGCCCCACCCAGAAGCCCTGACCACAGAAGTGCTGGCCCGACGCGGAACTGCACCGTTGCCGGGTCTTTTCGTTGTCATTTCTCACCCAAATGCAGCCGCCACCCTAGGCATCGCAATTGCGGCCGCCTTATCCACAATATGTAGGGGTATCAGTGTTGAATCGGCCCCCTTACCCGGCTACCATTCTTGGCAAGACTGTGTTCGAGTGGAATAGGGGCCTCGCTCGGGTTCCCGCTCCGCTCCCAAGGGTGTCATCGATGCTCAAACTGAAGAAGATTCAGATCCTCGGCTTCAAGTCCTTCTGCGACCGCACCGAGCTCACCCTGCCTGGCCAGGGCATGGCAGCCGTAGTCGGCCCCAATGGCTGCGGCAAGTCGAATATCCTCGACGCCGTCAGCTGGGTCCTGGGCGAGCAGTCTGCCCGCACCCTGCGCGGCACCAAGATGGAAGACGTCATCTTCGCCGGGACGCGCGACCGCAAAGCGCTCGGCATGGCGGAGGTCTCCCTCACCCTTATCGACCCCGATGCCTACGGCGAAGGCCCGCTGGCCACCGAGCACGAGCCAGGCGAAGTTACGCTCGACAGCGATAGCGACTGGGATGAAGAAGCCCAGCGTGAGGCACGCTCGGCCGAGACAGACGAGATCATCGCCGAGGCCCAGCCCGGCACTGTCATCGAAGGCGAAGAGCAGGAGGCTGTTCCCGAAGGCGAAGCCGCTTCGCAGGAAGTTGCACCTCAGGATGGTTCCGTCGCCGTCGCCGCGTCTAACGCTGTCGTATTAAAGATCCGCCGCCGCAAGTTTCAGCGCACGCCCGCGCGTGCCGGCGAGATCATCGTCACCCGCCGCCTCTTCCGCTCTGGCGACAGCGAATATCTGCTCAACGGTAAGCTATGTCGCCTGCGCGACATTCAGGACATCTTTATGGGCACCGGCCTCGGGCCGGAGAGCTACGCCATCATCGAGCAGGAGCGCATCGGTCAGCTTCTCAGCTCCAAGCCGCACGACCGCCGCGCCATCATCGAAGAGGCCGCCGGCATCACCCGCTTCAAGACAAAAAAGCGCCTCGCGGAACTCCGCCTCGAATCGGCAAAGCAGAACCTCGCGCGCGTGAACGACATCTTCGAAGAGGTTACGCGGCAGATGAACTCGCTCAAGCGCCAGGCTGCCAAGGCTGAGCGCTATGGCGCCGTCCGCGACGAACTGCGCAGCCGCCTCCGCGTCGTTCTCGCCAGTCGCCTGCATCAAATGGACGCGACCAGCGTCTCACTGCACGACCAGATTGCCTCCCTCACCACGCAGATCGATGCCTCCGCCGCACACGTCGAAACGCTCGATGCCGAGCACGCCGCCGCCGTCGCGCGCGGCTATCAGCTCGACGCCAGCGCGAAGGAGGCCAGCGCTCGCGCCAGTCAGGCCGCCATCGACCTCGAGCGGGCCAGCGCTCGCCAGCACGCGAACGAGGAGCGCATCGCCGATCTCGCCTCCCGCTCCGCAGCCGGGACCGCCGAACTCGAGCAGGCTCGTCAGCAGATGGACGGCCTCACCGCCGAGCGCGAGCAGCACCGCAGCTTCCTCGAAACTGCCGCTGCCGAAGCAGCGCGCTTCCGCCAGCAGGCGGAAGCTTTGCAGCAGCAGGCGCGCGAAGCCGCCCAGACCGTCGCCCACGCCGAGCAGCGCCTGGAGGCCGAACGACGTCGCGGTCTGCAATTGCTCTCCGAAGCCGCCAACGCGCGCAACCAGGCATCGCAGGCCGAGGAGGCACTCGGCGCACTCGAGCGCGAGGCCGAGCGCCTCGCCGGCGAGATGGATGCGGCGCGGCGCGATCTCGAAACTCTTGGCGCCGAGCGCGGCCAAGCCTCGCTCCAGTTCGAATCCGTCACCGAGACGCTCGCGCGCCTCGAGCGGGAGATCCTCACGCTTCGCGGCGAGATCGAGCAGACCCGCGGCGAAGAGACCGAAACGCGCCGTCGCGGCGATGCTCTCCGCGCTGAACAAGCGACGCTCACCGGCCGCCGCAACTCACTCGAAGGTCTCATTCGCGAGCACAGCTACTCCACCGACACTGTGCGCAAGCTCTTTCGCACCAATGGCCACACCTCCAGTACTGGTGGCGCTGGCCTCTCCGCCGTCGGCACGCTCGCTGACTTCCTCGAAGTCGACGGACAGTATGAAAGCGTCGTAGACGAGTATCTGCGCGACGAGCTCAACTACATCGTCGTTAAGAGCTGGGATGCCGCCGACGAAGGCATGCGCCTGCTGAAGAGCGACGTCGATGGCCGCGCCACCTTCCTCGTCCATCCGCACGACGCGCAGGCCAAGTTCTCCTTCGATCCCACCGAACCCACCGGAACGCAGACCAGCCGCGAAGGAATCGTGCGCTTGAAGGATTGCATCCGCGTGCTCGACGGCTTCGGCACATCGCTCGAGGCCATTTTGCCCAAGCTCCGCGAGGGCTACGTCACGCCCGACGCTGGCATCGCACGCTCCCTCGCGCTTGAGAATCCGCGCGCCTTCTTCCTCGCGCCCTCCGGCGAATGCTTCCACAACGTAACCGTCACCGGCGGCAAGCCGCGCGCCGAAGGTCCGCTTGCCATCAAGCGCGAGCTGCGCGACACCCAACAGAAGCTCGACGCGCTCGACGCTCAGCTTGCGCAGGCCGAAACTCACGCTGCTGCTCTCGGCCGCACCCTCGCTGAAAAAACTCGCCTGCTCGAAGCGAAAAGCGAAGATCGCCGTACCGCCGAGCGCGACAGCGCCAATCAGGGCGCCGCGCTGCGCCAGATGGAATCGGAGGCGAGACGCCTCGAGCGCCGCCTCCAGGACTGGTCGCTCGACAGCGAGCGCAATCGCGATCAGCGCAACCAGCGCACCGCGCTGATGGAGCGAAAGCGCGAAGACGTCGCGCGGCTCGAAGCAGAGCACGCCACCGCAGAATCGCAGCAACGCGAGTTTGAGACCGCACTCGCTGGCCATCGCGAGACACGCGAGGCCGCACAGCAGGCTTCCTCGCAGGCCGTCGCCGAACTCGCTGGCCTTGAAGAGCGCAAGCGCGGCGCAGAAGCCTCCTTCGCGCGCATCGATCGCATGTACGCCGACCTCGGTCGCCGCGTCGTGCAGTTGGAGCAGCAACTTGCCGCGGCAGCAGCCGAGCAGGCGCAGCGCACGGAAGAGAACGCCTCGCTCGCGACGCAGCAGCAACAGCTCAGCGAGACGCGCGAGCAGGCCGTCGCCGAAACCGCACGCTGGACCGAAGAGGCGCGCCTCCTCCGCATCACTCTTCTCGAAAGCGAACAGCAGCTCAAGACATTGCGCGCCGAAACCGATGTCCTGCGTGAGAACCGCAGCAGCCACGCCGCACAGGCCGCCAAGCTCACCGCCGACCTCGAACACCTCGAAGCGACCTGCGTCAGCGATCTCGGCGTCGAAGCCGGTGAGCTTCGTGCCCAGGAAGACATCGCACGCCTCGAGGACGATGCCCTGGCAACGGAAGACGAAGCCTGCCGCAGCCTGAAAACCCGCCTCGAAGCCATGGGCCCGGTCAATATGATGGCCCTCGATGAGTACAAAGAAGCCGCTGATCGTCACAGCTTCCTCGAAACACAGCGCACGGACCTGCTCGATTCCATCGAGAACACTCAGGCCACCATCAAGGAGATCGACACCATCTCGCGCACGAAGTTCGAGGAAGCCTTCGCGCGCATCAACGAGAACTTCTCCGTCACCTTCACGCGTCTCTTCAACGGCGGCCAGGCCTTCATGCGCCTCACCGACGAGGAGAACGTCGCGGAGAGCGGCATCGACATCGTCGCCTCGCCGCCGGGCAAGAAGCTCCAGAACGTTCTGCTGCTCTCAGGTGGCGAGAAGGCGCTCACCGCGCTCTCACTGCTGGTCGGTATCTTCCTCTACCAGCCAAGTCCCTTCTGTGTGCTCGACGAGGTTGACGCGCCGCTCGACGAGACCAACGTCGGCCGTCTCGCCGACATGCTGAAGAGCATGGCGAAGGAGACGCAGTTCGTGCTCGTCACCCACTCCAAGCGCATGATGACCGCCATGGATCTCATCTACGGAGTCACCATGCAGGAGCCCGGCGTGTCCAAGCTGGTCTCCGTGCACATGAGCCACCACGCGCACGGCCGCACGGAACACCGCGCCACGGCATAGTCACCGCTGGCTACTCGTAGCGCAACGCAACAATGGGATCGACCTTCGTCGCTCTCCGCGCGGGAAAATACGCGGCCACGACACTCACGGCAGCGATGATGAGCACCGCCGCCATGAGTGTCGTCACATCCCACGGGCCGACCCCGAAGAGCCCGGCCTGCACCGCCTTGCATGCCACGAGCATCGCCGGCACACCGACCGCGATCCCGATGCCCAGCAGCACCAGCGACTCCCGCAGCACCATCCACAAGACGTCGAGCGCCGGCGCACCCAGCGCAATGCGAAGGCCAATCTCATTCGTTCGCCGCACCACGCTGTACGTCATTACCCCGTACAGCCCAAGACACGAGAGCGCTAGCGCCAATCCGGAAAAGGCACTCGAAAGCTGTGACACCAGCTTTTGCCTGCCAATCAGTTGCTCCGTCGTCTCATGGATTGTCTGCACTTCAAGAATCGGTAGGTTTCCATCGATCTCCGCAAATGCAGCCCGCACGTCTCCGATCAAATTCGCCGGATCACCCGCGCTCTGCACCTGCAGCCAATACGCATACTGATCGTCCTCGGTCAGTTGCGTTACTGCGAGATACGCTATCGGCTCCGGTTCCTGCGCCGCCGCCCTGAACTTCGCATCGCGCACGATGCCGACAATTTGCCATGTCCCCTTCACGGCCGGATCGGCGACTGTGAAGCTGTGTCCGATTGCATCGCCATGCGGAAAATACAAATTGGCCAGCGTCTGGTTCACCACCACGGCCTTCAGCGATGTCGCCGTATCCTCAGGACCAATCGTTCGCCCCCGCAGCAAGCGGAATCCCCAGCGTTTCGAAGTAGCCCGCGCTCACGCGATTTAGATATGTGCCCACATCTTCGTTGGGCGTAATCGGTCGTCCGAGGATCGTAATCGGGGATCCCCAGTTGCCGCGCGCAATCGGCAACTGGCCGGAGAGTGCCGCGGAACGCACGCCAGGAAGCGCATGCACGCGCGTCAGGATCCGCTCGTAGAGCGCATTCAACTGCTCCGGTTTGTATCCCGCAAACCTCGGATTGGTCTTCACCAGCAGCAGGTCGGTGCGGTTGAAGCCAAGATCCTGATTGCGCAGATTGTGCAGCGTCCGCACAAACAGGCCTGCCACCGCCAACAGCACCAGCGAGAGCATCACCTGACCAACCACCAGCGCGTTCGGAAGCAGTCTTCCGGACCGCCCGCCTCCACTCCCCACAGTTCGTGCCGCCGCGTTCAGCACTCCCGAGGCACTCATGCGCGAAACACGCAGCGCCGGCGCAATGCCGAAGAGGATTCCGGTCAGCAGACAGATCGCGGTGGTGAACCCCAGCACATGCAGATCCGGAGTCGCGCCGAGTGCCGTGTGCGCCTCCTTGCCGACAACAAATTGGATAAGTGCCCGAGTTCCCAGCAAAAGCCAATAGCAGACCGACGGCTCCGCCAGTGAACGCGAGCAACAGCGTCTCGGTAAGAATCTGCCGAACGATGCGTGTGCGGCTCGAGCCCAGCGCAAGCCGCGTCGTAAACTCGCGCTCGCGCGAAGCAGCCTTGGCCAGCAGAAAATTTGCCAGATTCGCGCACGCAATCAGCAACACCAGCACCACCACGCCCATCAGCACCGCGAGCGGCGCCTCATAGTCGGCGCGAAGATGAGAGATTCCCGCCCCAATCGGCACCAGGGAGACATAGCTTCTCGCGATTTCCTGCCGGCGCACAGCGGTGACCTGAGTTCCTTCGCGATCGCTCATGGAGTGCTGAAGTTCGGTTGTGGTCCATGCCTGCGCCTGCGCCACACCTACCCCTGCCCTGCGCCGCGCGATCATGTGCAACCAGAACATCCCGCCTGCGTCGAGCAGCGACCCTTGCTGCTGTTGCATCACCTCCTGCTGCATCGTGATGGGCAGCCACATGTCCGGCATCTCTTCGTTCAGCTCGACACCGTAGAAACTCGCGGGCATCACGCCGACGACCGTGAACAGCGTGCCGTTAATGGTCAGCGAACGCCCAATCACCGCCGGATCCGCGGACAGCGCCTGCTGCCAGTAGCGATAACTGATCACCGCCACCGGATTACGTCCCGCCGCATCGGTATCACTCGGCTGTATCGTCCTGCCAAGGATCGGTTGACTGCCAAGCACATCGAAGAATGTTCCGGAGACAAGATGGCTGTTCGCCTGTGTAGCGGCTCCGCTCTCCCCCGCGCCGCGCCGCACACTCACCTGCGTGGGGAAGCTGGCCATGGCGCAGATACCGTCAAATGGCGGATGCTCGCGTTCGACTCGCTTGTAGAAGTCATATGTGAACATATCGGTCGCGCCCGCTCTTACGGAGCCCAGAGTTCCTCCACCCGTGGGTCGACCGAACGAAACCAGTTGTTGCGGCTCATGGACCGGTAACGACTTCAGCAGCAGATCGTTAATCAGTGTAAAGATCGCGGTATTCGCGCCAATTCCCAACGCGAGCGACAGAATCGCGACCAGCGAAAATCCCGGCGACTTCAGCAACTGCCGAATACCGAACCGAACATCCTGCCCCAGCGATTCCACCGTCGACTCCCAGCTCGCCGACCAAACTCTGTGCCTCACCACCGCGATGCTCCCTACCTCAACCCGCGCAGCGCGCTCCGCATCCTCGCGACGCATGCCGCGGCGCACCTTCTCCTCCACGGCAGCGTGAAAATACCCCTGCAGCTCTTCGTCTATCTCGCGATTGCGCTCTTCCTTACGAAGAAGCGACTTGATTCCGCTCCACACACTTCGCAGCACAGGCATATCCAGCCGTCTCCTCTTGATTGCCTAGAGGTACGCTACGCTCCTCTCGATTGTCAAGAGGAATGGGTGAACGCACATCGCGTTGCTCCTGATCGACCTACCTTATTCCACGGGAGACATACGGCCCGCCTCCACGCGTTGACAAAGCCCAAACCCCATCCGCAAAATCGAAGAGTCACGCCATCTCGTCACTCAGGCGGCAACCCCTTTGCAGGCACTCACTCAAACCGATCTTCCCGGTCTCCCTCTGCTCGCGCGCGGCAAGGTCCGCGACCTCTATGCTGTCGGCGAAGCGCTCCTGCTCATCGCCACGGACCGCATCTCCGCCTTCGACCATGTGCTCGGCACCGGCATTCCGGGCAAGGGCAAAATCCTCACCCAGCTCTCGCTCTTCTGGTTCCAGTTCCTGCGTGATGTCGTGCCCAATCACCTCATCACCGCCAACATCGCTCAATACCCCAGCGCCCTGCATCCGTATGCCAGTCAGCTCGAAGGGCGCTCCATGCTGGTCAAGCGCGCGCAGATGTTTCCGGTTGAGTGCGTCGTGCGCGGCTATCTTTCCGGCTCCGGCTGGAAGGACTACAAGGCCACCGGCACAGTCTGCGGCATCAAGTTGCCGCGGGACCTGCGGGAGTCCGACCAGTTGCCCGAGCCCATCTTCACGCCCGCTTCGAAGAGTCTTGGCGGCGAGCATGACGAGAACATCCCCTTCGACGAGATGGTCACGCGCATCGGTGAGGCTTCCGCCATCCGGCTCCAGGGCCTCAGCATCGACATCTACAACCGCGCCTCCGCCTATGCGGCCGGACGGGGCGTCATTCTCGCCGACACCAAATTCGAGTTCGGCGTCACGATGGACGGCATCGTCCTCGCTGATGAGGTCCTAACCCCGGACTCCTCCCGTTACTGGCCCGCCGACCAGTACGCCCCCGGCGGCCCGCAAGCCTCCTTCGATAAGCAGTTCGTCCGCGACTACCTCGAGCAGATCCAATGGAACAAACAGGCCCCTGCGCCGACCCTGCCAGACGACATCGTGGCAAAAACGCAACGCAAGTATCTGGATGCTTACCGCCTCCTGACCGGCAAAGAGCTCGATCTCGGCTGAAGTTGGTCCGGAGTTGGGATACCATCTCGCCATGCAGACGCTCACCCCGCTGGACTGGATGATCCTGACCGTCCTGGTCCTCTCCACGGGGATGGCATTTGTCCACGGTTTTCTGGTGGAGGTCTGCGCCCTGGCTGGGCTGGTCGCCGGCATCGTTCTTGCCGGCCATTACTACGTCGAGCTCCTCCCCTGGGTCGAGCATTTCGTGCATGACTATGCGGCCGCGTCTGCAATCGCCTTTCTTTTCGTCGCATTCGGCGTTATGCTGGGCGCCGCAATCGTGGGCCGGGTGCTACGCTGGATACTTCACACTATGGGATTGGGTTGGGCTGACCGCATCGCTGGGGGAGCCTTCGGCCTGCTCAAGGGATACATTCTGGTGGCACTGGGCATTGCTGCCATGGCCGCGTTTTTTCCCCGGCAGCCGTGGTTCGATCAGTCGCAACTCGTGCCATACTTCTTCCCCGGGGCACACGGAAGTGCTACTGTGCTGCCTCAGGACTTGGGCGTTAGAATTCAATCCGGATTGCGTTCGCTCGAGGCAGTCGCCCGGCACGAGGCATCTGGACTGGGACAGCATTACTGAAGCTGCATTACTGAACGAAGAGACCGGCCCTGAGATTCGGTCCGTAGCCAAGAAAGAGGATTCCGTGAAACGCGAGTTGGACAGCCTGGTCAGCCAGATGCACGCCGGTGGTATCACCTACGACGAAGCCATCCGTGAGTTCAAAAAGCGCTTCATTCTTGAGGTACTTGCCGCCCACCGCGGCAACCAGTGCAAGGCTGCCAAGGAGCTTGGCATGCATCGCAACACCCTCAGCCGGACCATCGCGGAGCTGCACATGGATCCCGCCCAGATCCGAAACGGGCTCAAGCGTCCGCCGCGTCCCGTGCGTCCATTGCTAGAACAGCCAAAACAGGTGATGCGCCAGCAGGGCTGACACCCGTCAGCTATCCTGAGGGCGTAAGCCGATTCAACTCAGGAGCCACCGGCCGCTTTGCCGAATTCTGTCATCGGATCATCAGCCAGCCCTACGGGATTTCAGACTGTGCTCACCCATCAGGGCCGCGTCGCTTGGCGCGCCGGGCTGCGATGGGACCAGTACGATGCATATCTCTTCGACATCGACGGTACCCTGCTGCGCGATCCCGGACGCGTTCACTACAACGCCTTCTCGAAGGCCTGCCTCGAAGTGCTCGGTCATCCCATCTCACTTGAGCCCGTCACCGTAGCCGGCTCGACAGATCCTCGCATCCTCAGCGACGCCTTCGCCGCTGCCGGTATCGCCGACGAAACCTGGCGTCCGCATCAGCCACGCCTGCTCGCGGCCATCTGCTCTACCGTAGAACGCGACGCCGCCAGCATGCAGCTCACCATCATGCCCGGTGTCGTCGACGCGCTTCAGCATCTCGCCGCTCGCGGCAAGTGGCTCGGCGTCGCCACCGGCAACCTCGAATCCATCGGCTGGCTCAAGCTTGAGCGCACCGGCCTGCGCGAGCACTTCACCTTCGGCGGCTTCAGTGATGCACACGAGCAGCGGGCAGAGATGATTGCCGCGGCGGCCGCAACAGCCCGCACGGCTGCAGGCAGAGCTGCCTCCATCGTCGTCGTCGGCGACACGCCATCCGACATCTCTGCCGCGCGAGCCAACCATCTCCCCGTCATCGCGGTAGCCACCGGCCACTCGTCTTTCGATCGACTCCTCGAGCACACACCGGATATCTGCGCGGAAAATCTCGCCGCGCTGCTTGCGGCCGACAGCCAGGATCTGCCCGGCAACAACGTGCAGGTCGGCAGCAACGGGCGAGCCACCAGCAAGGCGCATCCATGAGTCGCCTGCTCTGCTCTATCTTCTGTGCGCTCCTTCTCACGCTGTCCACGCAGGCACAGACTGCCGTAGCCTCCGCGCCGACCCAGCACGACAAGCGCGCCGCAGCCAAGGCGTATCTCGCCGGCGCGCATGCCATCGAAGAGCACAATATCCGCGCCGCTTACGACGCCTTCAGCAAAGCCGCGCAGCTTGACCCCACCAATACGGACTACAAGAACGCCGTCGTCATTGCCAAAGCACACTTCGTCACCGATCTCATCCAGCAGGCGGAGAAAGCACGCATCCTCGGCAAGAACGATGTTGTCCACGCGCGACTCGCAGAAGCCCTCGAGCTGGATCCCACCAATCCGATCGTTGCGCAACACATCAGCGACGTCATTGACCTCGACGCTCCGCCGCTCAAAACCGACGACATCAGCTCCAGCATCGCCGACGCCATCCGCCTCGAGCCCACCCCCGGCAAACATAGCTTTCACATGCGCGCCGATGGCCTCAACCTGCTGCGTCAGGTGCTCTCCGCCTATGGCATCGCGCCGAGCTTCGATTCCAGCGTCAGCTCGCAAGCTGTCCGCTTCGATGTCGATGACGTTGACTTCCGTCAGGCGCAACAGTTGCTGCGGCTCCAGACTGACACCTTTTTCGTGCCGCTCGATCCTCACCGGGTCCTGGTAGCCAAGGACACACGAGCGAACCGTCAGCTATACGAACGGCTCCTGCTCGAGACCATCTATCTTCCCGGTCTCAACACGCAGGAGCTCACCGACGTCAGCAATCTCGCGCGCAATGTGCTCGAAATCACGCAGGTCGCTGCGGAACCTGGACAGAACACGCTGACCGTGCGTGGCCCGGAGACGCATCTCGCCCTCTTCAACAAAACGCTTCAAGGTCTCATGGATGGCCGCAGCCAGGTGCTGCTCGACGTGCGCATCTACGAGATTCAACGCATGCGCACCACCAACATCGGCGTGCAGCTGCCACAGCAGTTCACGGCCTTTAACCTCAACACGGAGATCCAGCAGGTACTGAACAACAATCAGAGTCTGATTCAGCAGATCATCTCCAGCGGCCTTGCCAACGCCAACGATCTTCAGGCCATCGTCGCCATCCTGCTCGCTTCAGGTCAGATCTCAGGCTCCTCCATCCTCAATCAGCCCTTCGCTGTCTTTGGAGGCGGCCTCACTGCCACCGGCCTGACTCTCGGTACCACTACGGTCAACTTGGCGCTCAATACCAGCGATAGCCGGGCCATCGACCAGCTCCAGCTCCGTCTGCAGGACCAGGAATCAGGCGACATCCTCGCCGGCATGCACTACCCGATCATCCAATCCAGCTATTCCAATCTCACCGGCGGCGGCGTCAACATTCCGGGACTCAATAGCGCGGGCCTCTCCAGCCAGCTCGCGGCCCTCGGTCTCAACACCTCAAGTCTCAACAACCAGACGATTCCGCAAATCCAGTATCAGGACCTCGGCCTACAGATGAAGGCCACGCCGTATATCCACCACGATCAATCCGTGTCGCTCAAACTCGATTTGAAAGTGCAGGCACTCGGCGGTGCTTCTATCAACGACATCCCCATCCTGACCAACCGCCAGTTCACGGCAGCACTCGATCTGAAGGACGGCGCAAGCGCGCTCGTCACCAGCGATCTCAGCACGGCGGAGGCGAATGCCGTCAGCGGACTCCCCGGTCTCAGCGAGATCCCAGGCCTGCAGTCCACCACGAACAAGAATGTTCAGAAAAGCGCCGATGAGCTGGTCATCGTCATCACGCCACACGTTGTGCGGATGCCCCACACCTCCGGCGCCAGCCAGGTCATGCTTCTGCCCACGCACCAGTAATGGCCCAAAAATCAACCAGAAGATCGTCACAGGTAAGCGCTGGATCGAGGGGATTAGTCATCGATCGGAGCGGCTAAACCGCGCAGCGGAGTACACCCTCCACGCTGCGAACGATCATGTTCCGTATCCTCTGTGTTTCATTGCCTGAAGCTTCTCGTTACTCGGCCACGCGATTGTGAGCAGGATGGCCGATTCCTCACGTGCTTCAAGCTCGTGCTTGATCGATGCGCCCAGAGTCAGGACACTATTCACAGACAGGCCGCGCGTTTCTCCATGAACACGAAAATCAATCGAGCCCTTTAAGACCTGGACGGATATAGTGCCGTCTGCGTGGTGTTCCTTCATGATGGAGCCGCTGTCCATCATGATGAGCACCATTCTGAAATCTGCTTTCTTAAAGAGCGTCTTCGCAAAATGGCCCATCGGCCATGGCTTTTTCTGTTCGGATTCCTTCATCTCCTGCGCAAGGTCGAACTGCGCCAGGTCTTTCAGCGTTGTGCCGTCGTCTGCAAAGCCTTCGGTGGTCATGTATGACCTCTCTTCTGTGTGGATGCCATTCGCTGGTCTGGCGGCGAGACACCTCATGGCCGAATGATTTCGATCATAGACCGCCCGGGTCAGCTCCGCGCCGCGAGAACCCGTTTCATGTTCCCTGCGATCAGCTCCGCCTTCTGCAGAATGACCGCGGCCTTCGCAGCAGGCATCACCTCGTTCGCCGTCTCTGAGAACAGCGCCAGCCAGCGGGCGAAATATCTCTCTTCGATTGGCAACGGGAAGTGCGCCAGAAGCGGATTACCCTTGTATCGGCCCGTGGCCCGAAGCACTGTGGACCAGAAGTCCTTCAGAAGAGCCAGGTGCGCGTCCCAGTTATGGATCGCATGATTGAATACCGGACCGATCTCCGAGTCCACGCGAACCTTGGCGTAGAAGCGGTCAACGAGATCCGCGATCTCCGCTTCGGTGATGACTACTTCTGCATTCATCATCGGGGCTTCTCCGGTATGCGGGGCCGCCGTTTTACGTCCGACGATTACCTACTTCCCCGCACCCTGCTTCAAATCGTAGTCAATAATCAGCTTCAACTGGTCGTACGGAATCCCGGCAAAGGGCAGCACGCGACCATTTATGAACAGTAGCGGCGTCTGATTCACGCCAACCTCGTCACCTAAGTGAAGCGACGCATCCACGGTCGCCTTCGCCGACGGCTCCGCTACGCACGCCTTCACCTTTGCGTCATCCACGCCGGCAGCTGTCACCGCCGACGCGAGCGCCTGTTGCGAACCCTCTGGGGTCAATTGCGCCTGGTTTGCATAAATGGCATCCGTGTACTTGAAGAAGGCATCGTTCCCGCCGATCTTTGCCACGCACAGGCCCGTCTCCGCCGCCTTCTCTGCCTCGCTGTGAATATTGCGCAACGGATAGACCTGCGAGACGAAGTGCGCCTGCGGATAATCCTTCAACAACCGCTCTACCGTGGGCTGCGCCTCTTTGCAATGCGGGCACTGAAAGTCCGAGAACTCGACAAGCTGCAGCGCCGCGTTCGCCGGTCCGCGCGATGGCCCCTTCGCACCGCTTATCAGGATCTCTTTGTAATTCTCGAACGGATGCTCGCCGAAGGGCAGAATCTCATCGTTCGCAATCAAATGCTTCCCGTCGGAAAGCGTCAGGAAGCTGAGCTCTGAAGGCTGCGATTGCTGTGTGCCCTTCTCCTCCACCAGCACAACGACCCGGCTGATCCCGTCGATCTGCGTCTTCTGGATTGCCTGCACCTGGAAGATGCGGTTCTGGTCGTAACCCCAGCTCGCGCGCAGAAAAGCCTCCACCGTCGCCTTGGTTGGCGTAGGCGCGGTAAAGTTCGCGGGATCAGGTGGCGGCAAAGGGGCCAATGCGACCGGCGCACTCGATGGCGACGGGGCATTGCTCAGCGCTGCTGGAGCATCCGGAGAGTCCGGCGGATTGGCTTGACCGAAGGCGGGAACCGTCACCATCGCAGTTACACCCAACAACGCTGCCAGAGCGGACCTCCAATACAACAATCCGCTGCGCATACTCATCTTCATCTGCTCTCCAGTATCGCCATGACTTAAACCTGTACTTTAACTGCAATCGGGAACCGACGCCCGCTTCCGAAAGACTTCGCCGTCACCTTCAGCACCGGCGCCGCCTGCTGCCGCTTGTACTCGCTCTGCTCGATCAGCTTCACAATTTTCTGCACCAGCGCCAGATCCAGTCCCTGCTGATCGGCAATCGCCACCATCGGCATGTAGCGCTCCACATACGCCTCCACCAGCGGATCTAGCACGCTGTATGGCGGCAGCGAGTCCGTATCGAGCTGTCCCGGTCGCAGCTCGGCCGATGGCGCCTTTTCGAGGATCGCCCGCGGTATCACCTCGCGCTCGCGGTTCACATACCGCGACAGCGCGTACACCCGCGTCTTCACCAGGTCTCCGATCACCGCCAGCGCACCCACCATGTCGCCGTAGAGCGTGCAGTAGCCTACCGCCATCTCGGATTTGTTCCCCGTCGTCAGCACCAGCGCGCCCAGCTTATTTGAAAGCGCCATCAGCAGGGTGCCGCGAATGCGCGACTGGATGTTCTCCTCGGTGACATCCGGTGCGCGTCCCGCAAACAGAGGCGCAAGTGCTTCCGTAAACTGGCTGAAGATGCCGTCGATGCGGATCGTCTCGTAGACAATTCCCAGGTTGCTCGCAAGCGCGCGGCTGTCATCAATCGAGCCTTGAGAGGAGTAGGGGCTCGGCATGCCTACACCGATCACGTTCTCTTTCCCCAGCGCATCCACCGCAATCGCCGCCACCAGCGCCGAGTCGATGCCCCCGCTCAACGCGATCAGTATCTGCTTGAATCCGCATTTGCGAACGTAATCGCGCGTCCCCATCACCAGCGCTGCATACGTGGCCGCATCGTCGCCTTCGACGCTGCGATGGAGATCGCCCGTACCCGTAGCCGTGTCCACCATGACCAGGTCTTCCGCAAACGAGTTCCCCTGCGCGATCACCTCGCCCCGCGCATTCAGCGCCAGGCTCGTTCCATCGAAGATCAGGCTGTCGTTCCCGCCCGTCTGATTCACCATCAGGATTGGCAGCCGGTGATGCCGAGCCGCTGCTGCCAACATCTCCGCGCGCTGCTCGCGTTTCCCTTGCCAGAAGGGTGAGGATGAGATGTTCAGAATCAACGTCGCACCCTGCCGCACCTGTTCCTCGACCGGATCAACCGTATACAACCGCTGCTTCCAATAGCCCTTGTCGTTCCAGGCGTCCTCGCAGATGGTCAGCGCCACCACTTCGTGGCCGATCTTCACCACTTCCTGCTGGGTCGCCGGGGCGAAGTACCGCTGCTCGTCGAAGACGTCGTAGAACGGCAACAGCATTTTGCGCTGGGTAAAGGTGATCTCGCCGTTCTGCATCAGCACAGCCGCGTTGCTCACGCGCTTGCCTGACCCAGGCGGGGACGGCACCAGCGTGCCGCAGATCACTGAGATTCGTTTCCCGGAGGTCGCTTCGCGCGCAATCTCTGCCGCTGCTTCACCTGCCAACTTCACGAAGGAAGGCTTCTCCACAAAGTCGCCCGTCGGGTAGCCGCAGACGGATAATTCCGGGAAGATGACCAGGTCTGCGCCACGCTTCTCCGCTTCGCGTACATTGTGCAGAATTCGTGCTGTATTCCCTTTAAAATCCGCAACCGTCGGATCAATCTGCGCCAGCGCAATCTTCACAATTTAAGTGTATCGGAGAACGCAATCGAAAAGGCCAGCCTGCCGGCTGGCCTCTCGTCCGCTGAAATGAACGCCCTAGGAACCCGTGCCTGATATGACCACGCCGATCGTGCGCACCAGGATCTTCGCGTCCAGCCACAGACTCCAGTTTTCGATGTAGGCGGTGTCCAGTGAGATGTAGCTGTCGAAGGAAGGGTCTTGCCGCGCCTGCACCTGCCACAGGCCCGTGATTCCCGGCAACACATCCAGCCGGCGAAGGTGGTTCAGCTCGTAACGCTTTACCTCGCTGGCGATGGGCGGCCGCGGCCCCACCAGGCTCATATCCCCGCGCAGCACATTGAACAGTTGCGGCAGCTCATCCAGTGAGTACTTGCGCAGCAAGCGCCCCACTCGAGTGATGCGCGGGTCGTTCGTAATCTTGAACAACACCGTATCGCGTTCATTCATGTGCAGGACTTCTGCCTTGCGTCTCTCGGCGTCGGGCACCATGGTGCGGAATTTCAAGCAACGGAAGACACGCGCCTTCTTACCGATGCGGTCCGATGCGTAAAAGATCGGCCCCAGGCTGTCCGCGCGCACCGCGATCGCTATCGCTACAAGCACCGGCGACAACAGCACAAGTGCCATGCTTGAAACAGCGATATCCAGCATGCGCTTCAGGACCTTCCGCACCATCGGTACTTCGCCGCGATGCAGAGGTATGGTCGGAAACTGGCCGATGTATTCAATGGGAGTGTTCCACGCCAGCCCGTCGTACAGGTCGGGCACGACGCGGACGTCCACACCCGCCTCACGCGCTTGCTGGACCAGCCGCTTTACAACTATGCGTTCGCACGGTGCTGCAAGAAAAATCTCGTCGACAAAGTGCTTGCGCGCCAGTCCCAGAACTTCATCGATCGTCCCCAGCACCTCCGCCTTCGCCCCGCCCTCGGGCTCGTGACCCGGTACCTGCACAAAACCTTTGAAGGTAAAGCCGAGGTGACGAATGCTCTGGATGTGATGGCGCAGCGCCTGGCCGACCCGTCCCGTGCCCACAACCAGGATATTGCGCGTCTCAATGCCGCGGTCATAGCGCCGATACACAATCGCACGCCAGATCAGGCGGCGCGTGGACAGCAGCATAGCGGTAAAAGCGATGGTCAGGATCACGACGCCGCGCGATATCTCCTGCCCGCGCCCCAGATACAAAGCTCCGGAGAGCAGCAAGCCCGCCGTAAAGCAGGCCTGAATCGTCAGCCGCTGGTCGTGCAGTGTATTGCGCAGCTGGATCGGAGCATACAAATGCAGGCGTCGGCTGACCAGAATCAGCGACAGCATGAACCAGCACAGATAGAAGAGCGACAGCCACGGAGAGGCACTGAGCATGGACTGTGTCTCAAAGACCGAAGCGTCCGATGTAAAGTTGCCCAGATAAATACGGATCGCTGCCGCCGCCGCAACGAGCACACAGAACATATCGCACAGCGCCCAGAACACGGCCACCCGAGCTGAGTGCGACCAGAAACTGGAGCGGACGCGGTCAACCGTCCTGCTTCCACCAAAATGGAATCGTTCGGCAGCGTGGAGATGGGGAACAAATTCAGGGCTGCTCATCGGGGGGACCTGGCGACTCCTGCAAGACGGCTGTGCCGAGTGAAACTAAAGATACGATGCGAGCCTTCTTCGATCGAATCATACGCTATATCGTGGCGAGCGATTCTCGGAGAGAACGTGGCTGGAGTTCTGACGAAAGCTTTCCATCGCTCTACGGTCTGCATCCCCGTTTCCACTCTTTTCGCCCTTCATTCCATCCCTGCGTCCCGAGTAACGCTAGCGTCGTCGGTGCGGGGGAGTTCGGCGAAGCTCGCAAACAGACCCGATTGTTAACGCAAGAGACCCAGGATGTCCGTCGAACACGCCAATTGTACGTTTATGCAGTGGCACCATTTGTGCCTAAAAAGCCACGCAAAGTTCACTGCATTGTCAAAGTTGAGTGCTCCCTATCGAGAGCCTCTCTTTAACCCTCACATCGCTAGGTGCAGTGTGCAACGTCTTCCTTGCGGATTTCCACCTATGGTCATGACACTTCTGAGTCATTGTGCGAGAACCAAGGTCAAACATCCGGCAGAACGAGCGCGTCGAGGTCCAGAAACTGCCGCAGAATTTCATCGTTGCTTCTCTTCATCTCGTCCATCGTCCCGAAGAACCGGATCTTGCCCTGATGCAGGAATACGACATGGTCCGCAAGCCGCTCGGCAAAACGCATGTCGTGGGTCACTACGACGCTGGTCAGCAGCAACTGCGTCTTCAGCTTCTGGATCAGATCTCCCAGCAGCCGCGCGATCAGCGGATCCACCATCGTCGTCGGCTCGTCATAAAGAATCGCTTCCGGCTGCGCCGCCATCGCCCGCGCAATCGCCACCGACCGCTTCATCCCGGTCGACAGGTCAGATGGCAGCAGGTCAGTCATGCCCGTTACGCCCACCATCTCCAACAGGCCGGTGACGATCTTCTGGATCTGGTCCTCTTCGAGCTCCTTACGCTCGCGCAATGGAAACGCCACGTTCTCTCCAACGCTCAGAGAATCGAAGAGCGCGCCGCTCTGGAAGACCATCGTGACTTTCTTCCGCACCGGTCCCATTTGCTCATCGCTGAAGCCGGTGATGTCCTCACCGGCAACCAGAATCCGTCCCTTCTCCGGTTTCAGAAAGCCCATGATTTGCTGCAGTGACACCGACTTGCCCACTCCGGAGCGGCCAAGGATGCATAGCGTCTCACCTGTCAGCACCTCGAAGCTCACATCGTCGAGCACATGCAGATCGCCAAACGATTTCGAGACGTGATCGAAGACGATATATGGCACCGGTGGCGTGGCCGTCGCTTGCGGAGTACCGCCGTTCTCCTGCCTCTCGCGGACCTCATCGCCGAAGAGTTCGGCCGGTAGTTCCAGCGGCGTCTCGTCCATCGGCGGCAGCGGAACATCTTCCCCGTTCTTTGGCGGCATGGCGCTGCGCAGCAGCTCCTGCTCGGCGGCGCTCTCCCCCCCGCTAGGACTCTGCCTTTCCGGCTTCCCATTCGTTCCGTTGCCGTTTGCCGGCGATCTCTCGTCGTCCATGCTCATAGGATAGGGGCTTGACCTGCCATCGCCTCCGCCACGGCGAGCTCCTTTGGTGTATTGCAGTTCATGAACTGCCAATGCAGCGGCCGCCCCGACCGCCACGTTCCCGTGGCCCCCAGCCTCTCCAGTGCGAAGCGGTCTATTCCGCCTCTCGGAGACGCGCGCTCAACCGCCACCGTCATTTTGTAATCGCCGGCCGCAAGCGCCGCCGTTATCCCGTGAATCAGCTCGCGGCGGTAGACCGCGCACAACGGTTGCGGCTCGCCCAGCAACTCTGGAATCGTCGCCATCGCCCCTGTCGTCTCGGCGCGACGCAGCATCCACGCCAGAAATTCTGTCTCCAGTAACGGCAGATCCACCCCCAACACCAGCACCAGTTCCGCCTCGCTCCTGCCGAGCGCGGTTTCCATCCCGCTCAGCGGGCCGCAATCCGGATGCTCATCCGGAATCACTTCTGCGGTCACGCCATCCACCGGCTCGCGCAGCCCCGCGACCCGCGCCCGCACTCCGAGGGCCTCCAGCTTCTCAAGCATGCGGCCCAGCAACGAGCGCCCGGCAACCTCCACCCGGGCCTTGTCCCGTCCCATCCGCAGGCTCCGGCCGCCTGCCAGTACCCACCCTTCGGCGTCCATCGCGTCGTCAGGCGCCCAGCCGCTCGAACATACGGATAACCGACTCAATCCCGCGATAGAAATTCGCGATGTGGAACTTCTCGTTTGGCGCGTGCAGGTTATCGTCTGGCAGCCCGAAGCCCATCATCACCGCAGGGATCTTCAGGTGCCGTTCAATGTCCCCCACGATTGGGATCGACCCTCCGCCCCTCACAAATACCGTCTCCTTGCCGAAGACCTCGCGCATCGCGTCCTTCGCCGCCGTCACGTAGGGATTATCAGTGCCCACCACGACGGGGTCGCCGGAGTGGATCATCCGTACCTCCACCGTCACGCCTTTCGGCGCCAGTGACTCCACAAACTCCTTATATTGCGCAAAAGCCTTCTGCGTCGTCATCGCCGGCACCAGACGCATCGATACCTTCGCCGTCGCCCGAGCCGGAATCACCGTCTTTGCGCCTGCGCCGGTGAAGCCGCCAGGCATCCCGTGCACATCCAGCGTCGGCCGTGCCCACGTCCGCTCCATCACCGAGTACCCCGCTTCGCCCGTCAGCACCGGCGATCCCACCTCCATTTCGCGGTAATGCTCCTCGTCGAATGGCAGCCGCCTCCACGCCGCCTTCTCCTCGGCCGAGGGCGCCTCCATGTCGTCGTAAAAGCCTGGAATCAGGATCTTCCCCTCGCGGTCCTTCAGCCCCGCGATGATCTGAGCCAGCGCCACAAACGGATTCGGCGCCGCTCCGCCATACATTCCGGAGTGCAGGTCCGCCTTCGCCCCCCGTACGTCGATCTCGGTATAGATCATCCCCCGCAGTCCCACGCACAGAGTCGGCAGCTCCGGCGCAAACATCTCTGTGTCCGAGACCAGGGCAAAGTCCGCCTTCAGTGCCTCAGGGTGCTCGCGCACAAACGCGGCAATCCCCTCCCCGCCAACCTCCTCCTCGCCCTCGAGGATCACTCGCACATTCACCGGCAGGGTGCCATTCCCTGTCTCGAAGAGCGCCTCTAAAGCCTTCAGATGCATATACATCTGCCCCTTGTCGTCCACCGCCCCGCGGGCATAGAGGTTTCCATTGCGCTCGGTTGGCTCAAATGGCGGCGTCAGCCACTCATCCAGCGGATCGGGTGGCTGCACATCGTAGTGCCCGTAACACAGTACCGTCGGCTTGCCTGCCGCGTGCAGCCACTCGCCATAAACCAGGGGATGTCGGGTCTTCCCCGCCTCCGTCTCGATCAGCCGCACCTTCTCGAGGCCGATCCGCCGCATCTCTGACGCCAGCGTCTCCGCGGTACGGCGCACATCTCCGGCGTGTTCCGGCAACGTCGAGATACTCGGAATCCGGAGTAAGTCCTTTAATTCGTTTAGAAATCGGGGCTGGTTCTGGCGGGCAAATTCGATAGCAGCACTCGACATAGGGTCGCTCACTCCGGTGGTGTCATTCCGGTTGCGATCATAGCCGACGTAAAGGGATCACGAATCAGGCGTTGGGACCAGGCACCCATAGGTTAAGTACAGCAGGCCAAAGCGAAATCCACCAAAATTGCCTTACCGAACTCCCTTGCCCGATGGGGACAATATCCACCTTAGGTTGCGCTTCCGCAACGAATCCGTCCGCCCATCTCTGGTACCGTCAACTTCGGTCCCGGCGCTTCCTGGCCTATGATTCTTCTCCCCCTCAATACCGCGCCACCGCCGGGTCCACATCCCGCGACCACGCATCGATCCCGCCGCGGAGCGACTGCGCGTGCCCAAACCCCTGATTGCGCAACCAGTTCGCCACATTCAGGGACCGCACTCCGTGATGGCAGATCACGACGATCCGCTCCTCTGGGTCCAATTCGATGTACGCTCGGGCCGGAACCTCGCCCATAGGCATCGAGTGCGCGCCCGGAAATCCGACCGCGCTCGTCTCCCATGGCTCGCGAACATCCAGCAGAAATAACTTACCTAGGCCCGCCAGCATGGTCTTAAGCTCCTGCGGAGCGAGTTCGAGGTCTAACATAGATAAATACAGAGATGTATACAGAGTCCCCGGGGTTTGTCACTTTCGGGAATGCCCTCGCCAAATGCGGTATTCCAGTGGTAACTAGCCGACAGACAACATGGTACAAACAGGATAACGTTCCTCAGAACGTTCCTTAAAAATAGAGAAAAGAGCAGTAAGCAATGGCAGGTGAGAAGGTACTGATCGTAGAAGACGAACTCCACGCACTTATGGGGCTGGCAGAACTAGTTTCCGGATGGGGATATCGCACAGAAACAGCGCGCGATGGCGCGGAAGCCCTGGACAAGGTGATGGCCTGGCAGCCGGGCATAATCGTAACCGATATGAAGATGCCGCGAATGGATGGCATCGAGTTGTTGAATCGGCTAAGCGAGCTTGCAGAAAAGCAGTGCGTCATCCTGCTCACCGCGCAGGGCTCCATCGATCGCGCCGTCGAGGCCATGAAGCTCGGCGCCTATGACTTCATCCAGAAACCTGTAGATCCCACGCGCCTCAAGATGATCCTGAACAACGCCTCGCGTCAGCGCGAGACCGAGCAGGAGCTCGATTTCACTCGCCGCAAGCTGCGCGAAAAGGGCGTTCTCGGCTCACTCGTTGGCTCCTCCCGAAAGATGCAGGACATCTTTGCTCTTATCGAGCGTGTCGCACCCAGCAATGTTTCGGTGCTCATTACCGGCGAGAGCGGCACGGGCAAGGAGATCGTCGCCCGCACCCTGCATGATCTGAGCCCGCGCAAGGCAAAGCCGTTCGTCCCCGTCAACTGTGCCGCCATCCCCGAGACTCTCATCGAAGCTGAGATCTTCGGCTACGAAAAAGGCGCCTTCACCGGCGCCATCGAGCGCAGCCCCGGTTGCTTTGAGCTGGCCGAAGAAGGCACCCTGTTGCTCGACGAGATCGGTGAGATGCCCATCGGCACCCAGGCCAAGCTGCTGCGGGTCATCGAGGAGAAGCGCCTTCGCCGGCTCGGCTCCAAGATCGAGAAGCCCATCAACGTCCGTGTCCTCGCCGCCACTAACAAGGACCCGCGCGAGGCTGTCGAGGATGGTCACCTTCGCGGTGACCTGTTCTACCGCCTGAATGTCTTCAATATCCATATGCCACCGCTGCGGGAGCATAAGGAAGACATCCCCGCCATCCTTGAGTCCATCCTCGCGGACATGAATGAGAAACACGAGCGCGCAGTCACTGGCGTGGACAAGGAGATGCTCGCCCGCCTCATGAGCCACGACTGGCCGGGCAACGTCCGGGAGCTCCGCAACACCGTCGAGCGCGCCGTCATCCTCTGTGGAGAAGGCCAGCTCGAGTCGCGCCACCTGCCGCCGGGCTTCGGCGAGCGCGTCATGCGTCCCAGCGCGGACGACGCCTCCTCTGCCAACTCCGTTCAGGTTGAGGTCGGCGCCACTGTCGATGAGGCGGAACGCCTCCTCATCCTCAAGACCCTTGAGTCCACGCGCAACAACAAGACCCGCGCGGCGGAGATCCTGGGTATCAGCCTAAAGACGCTGCACAACAAACTGAAAGAATACGGCAGCGCCACCTTCGCCTCCGCGGAAAGCATCGAGGAGCGCGTGTAACCCGTTTTCCCGCAGGATTGCGGCAGAAGCTCCGACACTGCGGACCCCAAATGCCCGGTGCAGCCGTTCTCCTAAAGGGAACCGCTGTACCGGACAGATCGCTCATATATCCGTTATCTGTGCCTTTTGCTGTGGCACGCCGGTTGTATTGCCTTGCGACCCTTTCGAGGAATAAAAACCGCTAAGGTGCTCTGTTCAAGGCGCTTCCCGCGGGCAAAACTACTCAAACTCGCCAACCCGAGGCTGAGTTTCCCGTATCAGAGGGAACAGCCGCAACGGGTACCATAGGCTAGCCCCCATGCGCCTGAAGACAAAACTTGTTCTCGCCATTACCGGACTTGTCTTTCTGGTCGTGACGGTTTTGTCCTGGCTCTTCCTCGAGCAGCTCCTCGCCCAGCGCATCAGCCAGTCCTATGCCGCCAATGACATGGTGGCGCGCCAGATTCTCTACAGCACTACGCTTGCGCTCAACAAGGGTCTGAGCAGCCGCGGTCAGCTCGATCCCAACGATCCCATCGCTCTGCGCGCTGCCGTGCTGGACGTGCTGCAGCACGACGAGGGCCTGAACGGGCTGCTGAGCTCGGTAAATCGCTACGCGCCGACGGTATTCGATGTCGCCGTTGCCGACCGCGACGGCAAAGCCCTGCTGAGCACCGATCCCACCCAGGACAACGTGAAACTCCCCGAGCGTGAAGACTACGCGTTGCTCCAGCACGCCGGCATCATCGCCACCATGCGCGCGGTCTTCGGCCCCCCGCGCAACTACAACATCGTCCTGCCCTTGGAACGGGCCCATCAGCCCTTCCTGACCATACGGGTCGGCATCCACACCACCTTCCTCCGCACCGTCTTCGCGCCCTGGATCTGGGCTTCGCTCACCTTCACCGGTATCGCCATCATCTCCTCGTTGCTGGTTGCTGCCCTCTTGGCGAACCTCGCTCTACAGCCCATCGAGCAGATCAGCCTGCGCCTCGATAGCCTTGAGCAGACCAGCTTCGATCGGGACGGCGAACCCATTCCGGCGCAGCCCGCCGAGCTGGCGCCGCCCACCAGGGAGAGCCCTGCTTGGATGCGCCCCGCCACCCTGATCCGTCCCTCCGCGGAAGATCCCGTCGGTCAGGTCTCCAACAAGATCGAGCGCATCGGCCGCCGTATGCGCAATGTCGAGGAGGTCTTCTCTGCACTCAAGGAGAACCTCGACTCCATCATGGCGAACCTGCAGGACGGCATCCTGCTGTTCACCGCCGAGGGCCGCGCTGCCCTGGTCTCCGACTCGGTCGAGCGCTTCCTCGGCATTCCACGCACCAGGCTCTTTGGTGGCAGCATCGACAACATCTTTACGCTGGAAACGAAGATCGGTCGCCTGGTTCGCGATGCCTTCGAAAACGGAAACACCCTGGACCAGGAAGAGGTCGAGACCGAAACCGGGCGCCGCGTCCAGGTCTCACTCGATTTCGTGGTCGATCAGGATTCCGCCCCAGGGGCGTCCCTCGGCGCACTGCTGACCCTCCATGACCTCGAATCCGTTCGCGAACTGGAAAGCGAGCTCGAGCTCTCCCGCCGCCTCGCCGCCATCGGCCGTCTCACCTCCGGCGTAGGCCACGAGGTCAAGAACCCCATCAACGCCATCGTCGTGCACCTTGAGCTGCTCCGGAACAAGCTCTCCGGGCCCGATGCCCGCGCCATGCGCCACCTCGAGATCATCGAGAGCGAGATTCAGCGCCTTGATCGCGTTGTGCAGACTCTGGTCGACTTCTCCCGGCCGGTCGAGCTACAGCTGAAGGAGCAGGACCTGCGTCGCATCGTCTCGGGCGTCCTGATGTTGGCGTCGGCCGAGCTGGAAACCCACAACGTGCGCGTTTCCAGCCATATGCCAGAGCGCCCGGTGATTACAAAGGTGGACGCTGACCTCATCAAACAGGCTATCCTGAACGTCGTCTTGAACGGAGCCCAGGCCATGTCCCAGGGCGGGGAGCTTCACGTCACACTGCGTGAAGACGGCCGCATGGCAGCCATAGAAATCTCCGACAGCGGCAGTGGCATTCCGGACGACATACGGGCCAAAATATTCGACCTCTACTTCACTACTCGCAAGGACGGAAGTGGTATTGGCCTGGCTATGACTTACCGTATCATTCAGCTACACAACGGCAGCATTGACGTACAATCGGAACAAAACATAGGCAGCACCTTTACCTTGAAACTCCCTTTGCTGGCTTCAGCCGAGGGGAAACTGCGCGGTTCTCAGTTGGATAAAACAATTCCGGCTCCGGCCTTCACCTCAGAAGGGTCCGGCCTATGACCCGGCGTCGTATCAGCCTGGCATCCTTGGCCGCAACGCTGCTGCTCACAGCGTTATCAGGATGCGCTTACCTTCACAAAGAATCGCCTGCCCCTGTACCAATCACCGCCCAGGGCCCCTCGCTGGTAGATCCGCCGGTCGCGCCGCTCTATTCCGAGCTGACCCAGGGGAATACTGCACTGCCCGAACTGCCTTCGCCTCCACCGCCGGGCGCGCAGCCAGCACCGCCACCTGCCTCCGTCATCGTGGATACGACGAAGAAGCCCGCGCATCCCGCCCGTCACCACGGCCGCAAGGGCGAGATTGATGTGGCAGAGCGTGAAACCCACGAGCGTGAAACCCGCGACAAGGAGTCGTCGGCGCCCGAAGTCGCCGCTGCGCTGCCAGAGGGCCAGAATCTGAAGGTGACCGCGCCAACGCCTAGCGGCGACACCAGCCAGCCTACCCCCATCGGCCAGCTTACCGCCGGGCCAACCCAGGACACCGCAGGATCACGGCAGGAAGCCGCCGACCTCATCGATTCCACTCAGCGGGGCGTCAACTCTCTGCGCAACTCTGAATGGCGATCAAAACAAAACCGTCGCCCAGATACGCAGCTTCCTCGATCAGGCGCAGCGCGCTCTGCACAACGGCGACGTCGACGGAGCCCACACCCTCGCCACCAAAGCCAGGACGCTCCTCGACGAGCTCACGGGCGCCAGTTAGCAGCAAGCCAGCCAAATAAATATCGCTGGCCCTACCTCTCTCCCCACTTCAGCTTCTGCCGCAGCACATCGAAGAAGCCATGCGTCCGCAGCCGCACCAGTTGCACGGTGTGCTCGGACCGCATGCAGCGGAGGTTGTCACCCACTAGCACCTCGACCGCTTCCTGCCCATCCACCGTCATGAACGTCTGATCCGGCACGCCAGCCACGCTCAGATTGATCTGCGCATCGCCATGCACCACCATGGGCCGGATCGTCAGCAGGTGCGGACAGATCGGCGTCACGACCATCGCATCGACATCCGGCGACATGATTGGCCCGTTCGCCGCCAGGTTGTAAGCCGTCGATCCCGTCGGCGTCGACACAATCACCCCGTCCGCGCGGAACGACATCGCCAGCTGCTCGCCCAGCAGCACACGGAAGTCGCCCATGCGCGCAATCGCGCCCTTCGACACCACAATATCGTTCAGTGCGTCATAACTGCGGAACAGCTCTCCGTCGCGGATGATGTCCACATGCAGCATCGCGCGCGAATCGATATGGCACTGCCCGCAGCTCCACCCCTCTAGGTTCTGGAACAGTTCGGATAACCGAACCTCGGTCAGAAAGCCCAGTGACCCCAGGTTCACACTCAGGATCGGGACGTTATTCTTCGCAAAGACGCGCGCGGCCGCCAGCAGCGTGCCATCGCCGCCCAGCACGATCGCCAGCTCCGGGATCTGCTCTGCCATCTCGTGCCGTGGCACGATACGACCACCCTGCGCGTAACTCCCGCTCACCGGGTCCAGAATCGGCTCGAACCCGCGCTCGCGTATCCACGTCACCAGCTCGCTCAGGATCGGAGCCAGGTCCGGCTTCTGCGGCTTCGAAATGACAGCAATCGTGCGCATCGGGATTCAGTGTAAATGGAGGTGCGAAGATTTCCCGCGTAGAGGCAGGGATCAAAGGCAAATCGGCAACTCGGCAAGTTCGCGCACTCGAGGATCTTCTTTTGGCATGCATCGCCGCGGCTCGGGTGCCTCACGAAGCATCCCCGCGCACTGACTCGTTAACTCCACCGCGCATGCAGCAAGAACTCCCGATTCCCCTCCGCTCCCAGCACCGGCGAATCGATCACTTCGACCTCCTTACCGCCAAGCCCTGCCACCGCCGCGCGCACCTTCTCTACTGCCAGCGCATGCCCTGCCGGATCGCGCACAATCCCGCCCTTTCCAACATGCTCGCGTCCCGCCTCGAACTGCGGCTTCACCAGCACCACAGCCTCCATCAGCGTCGCCCTCATCGCCTCCACCACTGCCGGCAGCACTAGAGTCGCCGATATGAAGGAAACATCCATCGCGCAGAATGTAACTGGTAATGTGACCTGTTGCCGCTCCAGCTTCCGCGCGTTGGTCCGTTCCAGCAGGGTCACCCGCGGATCCACACGCAGCTTGTGCGCAATCTGGCCGTAGCCCGTGTCAATAGCCAGCACTGCCGCTGCCCCGTGCTGCAGCATGCAGTCGGTAAAGCCGCCGGTCGAAGCTCCCACATCCGCGCATACGCGCCCCGTCAGATCGATCTTCCAGTGCGCCAGCGCCGCCTCCAGTTTCAGCCCACCGCGGCTCACATAACGCAGGTCGTCGCCCAACAGCCGCACCGCCGCATCTTCTGGCACCGCAGCTCCCGGCTTCTCCACCTTCTGTTCGTTTACCAGCACCCGCCCCGCCAGGATCAAGGCCTGGGCCCGCTCCCGCGACGGCACCAGCCCGCGTTCCACCAGAAACTTGTCCAGCCGCGCCTTCATCGTGCGTGCATGCCGTCCGCTACATGAAAAGCGGCGCGGCTTTCCCTAAGTGACAGGCCGCCGACCCGTTGCGTATCATGACCACGCATCTCTTGAATGTTCGAATCCCCTTCCAATCCGAAGCCCTCTGATAACCGTACATCGAACAGCGAAACGGAAATCGGACCCGTCGACGAAACAGCAATGTTGACGCGCATTGGGCAACGCGACGAGAACGCGATGGAAGAGATCTTCCGCCGCTACAGCGGACCTGTGTATTCGGTAGCGCTCAGGGTGTTGCGGGACAGCGGCCAGGCTGAGGACGTCCTGCAGGAGGTCTTCCTCCAGCTCTGGCGCAAACCTGCGGCCTTCGTCCAGAACCGCGGTTCTCTCGGCGCCTGGCTGGTGGTCATCGCGCGCAATCGCGCCATCGATGTGCTGCGCCGTCGCAAGCCATCCGATTCCGTCGACGACGTAGTCCTCGCTTCGACCGCCAATGTAGCGGACGAGGCGGAGCGTAACACCATGATGGAAAAGGTGCGCCGCGTGATTGCCGATCTGCCCATGGAGCAGCGGAAGAGTCTCGAGCTCGCATACTTTGAAGGATTGAGTCATACCGAGATCGCTAGCCGCACCGGCGATCCGCTGGGCACCGTAAAGACGAGGATCCGCCAGGCATTGATCAGTTTGCGAAAGGCCTTTCAACCATGAACGACCCACGCTCCATTCCGTCGCCCGAGGACCTCGCGCTTTACGCGATGCAGGCCCTCTCTGCGGACGAGATGGCCGCCGTGGCCGCCGCACTGCGCGACAACGCGCCGGCGCAGCAGGAGCTCGCCCGCATCCAGGGCGACCTCGCATTGCTCGCACTCTCCACCGAACAGCAGCCCGCGCCCGCCGGTGCCTTTGACCGCCTCAAAGCGCGCATGCGCGAAAACACACCCGCCACCACAGTGGCCGCCAAACCCGTCCCAACCGCAATGCCCCCCATGACTGATACCGCATACGAAATCGCACCCGCCGCCTCTCGCCGCAGCAAGTGGACCGTCTTCACCCCGTGGGCCATCGCTGCCGCACTCGCTATCGCCTGCAGCATCCTCGGCTATCGCGTCAGCTCCATGAACGATGCGCTCGACGGTGAATCCCGCCTGGTCTCGAACCTCGCCGCGAAGGCTTCGCATGCCCAGCAGGTGCTCGAGGTCCTGAACGCGCCCGATGCACAACGCGTCACCCTCACCGCCACCCAAACAGCTCCCGCGCCCACAGCCCACACCGTCTATCTCGCCGAGCGCGGCGCGCTGGTCATGGAAGCGAGCCACCTGAAGCCGGTCCCGTCCGGCAAGACATATGAGCTCTGGGTCATTCCCGCCAACGGTGCAGCCGCCGTACCCGCCGGCACGTTCCTTCCCAACTCCGAGGGCTACGCGTCGCTTGTCCTGCCCAGCCTGCCCAGCGGGGTCCAGGCCAAGGCCTTCGGCATCACCATCGAAAACGCTGCCGGCTCCGCCACCCCGACGCTGCCCATCGTCCTTTCGGGGACCGCCGGAGACTAGGGCAGGCCCACCGAACCACGGACTCGTCCTCGCCGCCAAGCCTCTCGTGCCGGCAACGCCAGCGGAGCCGAAGCTATCTCTAAAAAGGAAAGGCGCTCCGCAGTGTGAGAGCGCCAAGCGCAGCAGGAGACGTTCGCAAGTAAGACTACGGAGTATCCTCCCTACCGTCTTCGGTAACAGGAATGGTTTTGCTCTCCAACCAGGGGTGGGTGCCCATCCATAGGCCTGGCTGCGCTGGTCCCGGCCCGACGGCGTTTAACTTCCGCAAGTTGCAGCATTCCGCCTACGCCTCGGGCGTACCATTTCGCACATGGACACCACGCGCCGCGCACTCTGCCTCTCGCTTCCCGCTCTCGCCGCAACCGCTACACTCGCGCAAAAAGCCTTCGCCGCAGACCAGCCACTCGCCCCCATCCCATCCTTCGCCAAACCCTTTGATACCCTGCCCACCCATCAAAACGGCGCCAACGCCTCGCGCGCCATTCTCGACGGAACCACGCATTCGAACGATCACATGGAGGTGCATGAGACGACCCTCGCACCCGGCAGCTCACCACATCCGCCTCATCAGCATCCGCACGAGGAGCTTTTCCTCATGATGAAGGGCACTCTCGCCGTTACCATCTCCGGCAAGACCACCGTCATCGACCCTGGCGGAGCAGCCTTCGTCCACTCCGGCGAACTGCACGGCGTGCGCAATCCCGGCTCGACGCCCGCGCAATATTTCGTCGTCGCCATCGGCAGCTAGTACACCCAGGAAATCGGTCCACCCCATCCCGCGGTTGAGATGTGTGAGTGTGAATGCTCCCGTTCACCCACGCATCTCAACGTGAGCTTCAAACGAAAGCGAACCCGGCAAATCCCGCCGCAGGCACCTTTGCCCGGACGGCCAGTCCTTTGCTCGGGTGCCAAATCCATGCTAGCGTTCCCTCACAGCAAACTCATTCCGCGCATCTGTCGCGCGCTTTTTCTGAGGACCCGCATGCCCGTTTCGCCTCGCTGCCTCGCTCTGGCGGCTGCTCTGCTCGCTCTTTCGCTTCCCGCCATCGCCCAGAACACCCCCGCCTATCCCAGCGAGACACCGGAACACTTTCAGCCCACCTACGCCGGCTTCGACTATCAGCGCCGCGACGTCATGATCCCCATGCGTGACGGCGTCAAGCTGCACACCGTCATCCTGGTTCCCAACGGTGCGAAGAACGCCGCCATCCTGCTCACCCGCACCCCCTACGACGCCACCGCCCTCACCTCGCACGAGCAGAGCTCGCATCTCGGCCCCATCCTCCAGGGCTATGACAACGCGGTCGACGTCATCGTCGATGGCGGTTACATCCGCGTCGTTCAGGACATCCGCGGCAAATACGGATCGGAGGGCGACTACATCATGAATCGTCCCCTCCATGGCCCGCAGAACCCCACACCGATCGACGAATCCACCGACACCTACGACACCATCGACTGGCTGGTCAAAAACGTCCCCGAGTCCAACAGCAAGGTCGGCATTCTCGGCATCTCCTACGACGGTTTCCTGCCCCTCATGGCGCTTGTTCATCCGCACCCCGCGCTCAAGGTCGATGTCCCCATGAACCCCATGGTCGATGGCTGGATGGGCGACGACTGGTTCCACAACGGCGCCTTCCGTCAGCAGAACCTCACCTATATCTACGACCAGTCCGCCACGCGCTCCAATACCATCACCTGGTGGACAAGCAACTACGACGATTACGATATGTGGATGCGTGCAGGCTCCGCCGGAGCGCTCGCCAAAGAGCGTGGCATGGAGCAGCTCGGCTTCTGGAACAAGGTTGCCGCTCATCCCGCGTATGACGCCTTCTGGAGCGACCAGGCACTCGACAAGATCCTCGCCAAGGAGCCGCTCATCGTTCCCACGCTCCTGGTCCATTCGCTCTGGGACCAGGAGGATATCTACGGCGCCATCTCAGTGTGGAAGGCGGTCAAGCCCAAAGACACCGCCAACGACAAGCTCTTCCTCGTGATGGGCCCGTGGCACCACGGTCAGGAGATTGAAGACGTCAGCACCTTGGGTGAGCTGCACTTCGGGCAGGACACCGGCCTCTACTTCCGCCAGCACGTCCTCGCGCCCTTCCTCGCCCACTACCTCAAGGACGAGACGCCGCAGATCCCCACCGTCACCGCATTTGAAACCGGTGCCAACAAGTGGGAACAGCTCTCCTCATGGCCATCCGGTTGCGCTCAGGGCTGCACCGTCACGCCGACCCCGCTCTACCTCGAGCCCAACCTCGGCCTGTCCTTCGACAAGCCCAGCGGCAGCGCCCCGAGCAGCTATGACAGCTACATCTCCGACCCCGCCAAGCCTGTGCCCTTCCGCAAGCGCCCCATCCAGCCCATGGGCTATACCGGCGAGCTAACCTGGTCCTTCTGGCTGGTCGACGATCAGCGCGAAGCCTCCGGCCGCCCCGACGTTCTCTCATTCGTAACCGACACACTTACTCATCCGGTCAAGATCAGCGGTCAGCCGGTCGCCCATCTGGTCGCCTCCACCTCTGGCACCGACTCCGACTGGGTGGTCAAGCTCATTGACGTCTATCCCGACGAGGTGGCCGAGTACCCACACCTCGGCGGCTTCCAGCTCATGGTCTCAGCCGACATCCTGCGCGGCCGTTATCGCGAAGGCTTCACCACTGCCAAGCCCATCCAGTCCAATACGCCTCTGCTCTACAAGTTCGACCTGCCCACCGCAAATCACGTCTTCCTGCCCGGCCATCGCATCATGGTCCAGGTGCAGTCGGCATGGTTCCCGCTCTACGACCGCAACCCGCAGACCTTCGTCCCCAACATCATGTTCGCCAAGCCGGCCGACTACCAGAAGGCCGAGCAGCGCATCTACCACGCGCCGGACAACGCCAGCTACATTGAATTACCGCTTGTGGAGGAGAAGTAGACCGGCTCGTTGGAAAGGGACGAGTCGACGATCAGAGATTCGAGGATCACAGCGCTCAAGCCTTATCGGCGCTCGAGTTTGAATCTATGTACTTGATGAGCAGGACTTCGTTACCTATCTCGCTGTAGATCAGCTCATCCACCGTCCCTGAAGCCACCAGCAGACCATAGCCGCCAGCGCGCATTCCTTCTTTCTCGCGTTGCGTGATGTGCGCCAATGGATCAACCTCTTCGTTGCCCAGAGGTGCGGCGACTACCGACTCGCGCCGGAAGCCCGCGCCGGGGTCTTGTATGTGAAACACACACGACCTTGCCGTGCGGACTGCAGTGACCTCAATCATTTGGTCAGGATTGAAAGCCGCTCCGTGCTCCATTGCGTTCAGCAGAATCTCTCGAAGCGCCTGCATCATGTCCTCTCGCGCATCTTCAGGCAGCTGAACGCTGAGCTCTTTCGCAAAGGTCAGGAGGCGCTCGGCGTTGATCAGTCGGCAATTGACGCGAACCGACACCCAGCCGGGCTTGGCGGATAGCACCTGGATATCGTCCCGCCACTGGCTGTCCGATGCCGCGCTGGCGGCCAGGTATGCGATCTCGTTGACATCAAACGGAGGCGTGCAACATGCAAACACCCGCGCACGCAACGCTGCAATGACGTCATCTGGTGTACTGTGACGGGCCAGCACGATGCACTTTAGTCCAGGCCGAATGGCACGCAGCTCCGTCAGCAACGCCAGGTCCTCGGCCAATTCGCTATCGCAGCTGGTAATCACCACGCCGAAGGACCGCGTCTTTATTCGTAGCAGAGCGTCGGCATGTCCTGCTGCGTATTCCACCGGCAAATCCTGAGCCGTGAGTTTAGCGCCAATCTCGCGGCTCAACGGCTCATTTCCCATGGTGAGTAGCTGATCCCCAATGATGAGTATCCGGCTCATGGTGTGCTCCTAAAGCGGCGGTTCAACTCAAAGATTACAGTCGACGCCGGTCCTTATGCTGTTGTGTTCTGGGAATAAGCACGTCTTCCGTCAGAGCCGGAGCATCATCGGCTAAGCGGACCGGATGGCTCTCCTCTTCTCGACACCGTGCAAAAAAGTGAGCGAAAGATACGCGCCAATCCATGATCCAGCGGCGGCGAAACCCACGTAAAGCCAATTCCTTGTATAGCTGATAACCGCAAATGCGGACAGCAGATACCACACACTGCTCCAGGTGGCGGCTGGCACACGTCTACGCGCAGATACGGCTGCATTGAATAAGACATACACCGCATCTGTTACTGCGGTAGAAATGGAAACGCCAAATGCCAGCCATGGATCTATATGTGCCACGTTCGATCTCCTGTGCCACCTTTCGCTCTCCGCACGACCTCGTCCGGCCATTGCCGTTTCGCGAGTTCCACAACGTGGGTACCAGCGGATGGTCCGCCTTAGAGGATCTTGGCTGCCGCCTGCTGGAGTTCCGCTTTAGCGTCGCCGACGGCCAGGAATTCCATCGCAAGCCAGCCCCACCACAATCACAGCCTACCTGATCACCAACACTCTCAGCACCAATTGCATTGAGACCTCTCACCGTCGCCTCGTCGATCATGACGCAGCTTCGTCGTCGGTCAGGATTGCACCGTACGGATCGGCCGTGGCCAGTCACACCCGATCCTCTGGTGCCCTGCGCGACATCCGCGAGCTGGTCGCCCTGGCGGTTTGGGCCGGCGCCTGTACTCGGGCCGTCGGCCATCCAATCGAATCGACCGCTTTGGGTGGATTTCAGCTTTTCAATTCGTTCGTTAGGTGCAACAGAGGGAGAGCATTATGCGCAACAAAAGACACGCGACCACTATGTTGACCTCTGCGAAGCGCTCATCTACGGTGCGCCAAGGGCAGCGGTCAATCCCAAGATCAGATCTGCTTCATGCCGTAATGCTTGCAATCTAGCCAGACTATTCGGTGCCAAGCGAACTTCCATTCTCGCAAGTGATAAAGCCACTTCCACGGAAGGTGTCTCAAGCTTTGTGGGTGGAACAAGCTGAATGAGGCTGGGATCCTGCAGTCTTGGGTTCGTCACGTCCCGATCATGGCTTTTGACGGGCTGTGCAAATTCGGGATTTTCTGTGGTTATTTTCGCCTACACTATCCCGCGACTGTAGTGCTGACTCCCCATTCGAGGACCAGATGCTGTGCTCCGGCAAGGGATGTTAGGCCGAGCCTCAAGTCGGTCGCGATAGCCTCGACCTTTACTCGGATTGCTCGCCTCGGTGATTGCCCAGACTACTGTTAATTAATGGAAATCGTGAGAACGAACGTCCAGCGTCTGATCGGAGATGGATTGAAGACGCGAAGCTTTCACATGGATGACACCGTCCTGGTTTTGCAGTGGTCCTTCCGCCAGGATGAACTTGGCGCGCGTGACGACCAATCGCTCTCGCTCATACAGATCCGGCGTGACGATCACATTGGCAATGCCCGTCTCATCTTCCATGGAAAGGAAGATGAATCCTTTGGCGGTACCGGGACGTTGCCGTGCAATGACACAGCCAGCGATCCGTACAAATTGACCGTCTTGGTGAGTCCGCAGTTCCTCCGCCGAAAGAACTCCCTGCATACGAAGCTCTTGACGCTGGTATGCCAGGGGGTGCTTGTCGATCGTTAATCCGGTGCCTGCATAGTCAGAGACTAAACGCTCCTCGATATTCATTCGTTGGAGAGGAAGTATCGGTTCGTCTTCACTCAAAAACTCGCTTCTCTGGCGAAGAAGCGGGCCCTCCGGCCTACCTGCGCGTTCCACCTGCCAGAGTGCATCTCGACGATGTTCGATTCCAGCCAGCCGATTCAATGCTCCAATGCGGGAAAGTAATGTCAATTCCGCTCGATTGAGAGAAGGAACTCGCAAGGCGAGGTCATCGGCAGATTGGAACAGACCGCCGGCCTGGCGCGAGAGGGCGATTGCCGCGGCGGACTGTTGCCGCAGACCTTTGGCATAACGAAGCCCAAGGCGTACCGAAAGGCTTCCATCTGCCTCGTGCTCGATCGCGCAGGCCCAGTCGGAAACTTGTACATCGATCGGCTTCACGCGCAGGCCGTGCCTCTGCGCATCTTTCACCAGCACAGCGGGCATGTAGAAGCCCATCGGCTGATTATTCAGAATGGCACAGGTGAATGCGGCGAGGTATTTCACCTTGAAGTAGGCGGAAGCATAGGCAATCAGCGCGAAGCTGGCGGCATGTGATTCCGGAAAGCCGTAGAGCGCAAACGAGCTGATGTTCTGAATGATGGTTTCCTGAGTCGCAGAATCAATCTTGTTGGCCGTCATCCCGTCTCGCAGCTTGCCTTCGAGGTTCTTCATGCGCTCCCAGGAGCGCCGCATGCCCACGGCGCGACGTAACTCTTCCGCCTCTGCGCCAGAGAAGTTGGCGACCGTCATGGCCATGCGGAGAAGCTGTTCCTGAAAGAGCGGCACGCCCAGAGTGCGCTCCAGGACAGGTTGCAATGAAGGATGAGGATACGAAACTTCTTCCTTCTTCCTGACGGCGTCGCATGTAGGGATGCATCATCTTGCCGACAATGGGTCCCGGTCGGATGATGGCAACCTGTACGACAAGATCGTAGAACTTCTTTGGATGATTCCGTGGCAGCGACGCCATCTGCGCCCGGCTCTCCACCTGGAACATGCCAACGGTATCGGCACGTTGCAGCGTGCGATAAACCTCTTCGTCTTCCGGCAGCTGAGCCAGATCCACAGCCTCACCGTAATGCTCGTGGAATCAGTTCCAGACAATCCTTGAGAACCGCCATCATGCCCAGTCCAAGCAGATCTACCTTGATGATGCCGAGATCGGCGCAGTCCTCTTTGTCCCACTGAATCACGGTGCGACCCGGCATCGAAGCGCGTTCGAGCGGAACCACGCGGTTCAGCTGGCCCTGGCAGATCACCATGCCACCGGAATGCTGCCCGAGATGACGCGGCAGACCCTGGATGCGCATACAGAGGTCGAGATACTTCGCAATGCGGGGATGCTTGCAGGTCAAAACCTGCATGTCTGAAACGAGTGCGCCATCGTATCGGTCGGGCCGCGCCACTCGAAATGACTGACGAGACTGGACAGGCGCTGCAACGAGTCGGGATCGAAACCCAAGCGCCTTTCCGACTTCCCGCGCCGCAGATTTGCCGCGATAGGTGATGACATTGGCTGTCATGGCAGCACCGAGTTCACCGTAGCGCTGGTAGATGTATTGGATTGCCTGTTCGCGATTATCTTCTGAAGGCAGGTCGAAATCAATGTCCGGCCACTCGCCGCGACTCTCGCTCAGAAATCGTTCAAACAGGAGATCCATGCCAACCGGATCGATAGCGGTGATTTCCAGTGCATAGCAGACAGCGGAGTTGGCCGCACTTCCCCGCCCCTGAATGAGGATGTTGTCGTTCCTTGCAGAACCTCACGATGTCCCAGACGATCAGGAAGTATCCGGCAAAACCGAGGCTTGCGATCAGTTTGAGCTCGTGTTCGATCTGCTTCCTGGCTCGATCAAACAGCGCCGAATCGCGTTTTGGGCTGTAGCGCCGAACTACACCTTCCTGTACACGCTTCCGCAGGAAATCGTCCATGGTTTCGCCATCCCCCACGGGATAGCGGGGAAATTCATATCCGAGATCGGCCAGCTGAAATTGCAGACGCGAGGAAAGTTCTGCGGTGTTCTCTATCGCGCACGGAATGTCGCGAAATAACGCCGCCATCTCCCGAGCGGAACGAAGATACCGCTGACTATTGAGAGCCAGAAGGCGCCCCGCCCTATCTAGCTCGGTGTGGAAGCGGATCGCCGTGAATACATCCAGGATCTCCCGGTCAGCCGGCGTGGCGTACCGTACGCCGTTCGTCGCCAGCAGTGGTAATTTCAGCGAACGCGCGATACGAATGGCAGCATGGTTGCGCCACTCTTGTTCCCGCTCCTGGTGCCGTTGAAGCTCGACATATACATTGTCGGCTCCAAAGATGCGAATCAACTGTTCGACTACCTTGCGACCTTCTTCTTCTCCGCCTCTCATCAAAGCGGCAGCCAATGGGCCCTCGTCGCCACCTGTCAGACAAACAAGTCCAGAGGCATATTGCTCAAGATCATCGAATGTGGCTGCTCCCTCTTGTTTGGTTGTCTCCCGCATCTTGAACTGCGTGATCAGCTGGCAGAGGTTTTGATAGCCGCCGCGTGAATGGCAGAGGAGAGGCAGGCGAGCCGGTTCTGGAGTGTGCTGGTGCGGCAGCCATGCCGGGGGTGCCAGTCGCGGTCCCAGGCTGGACACGACAACCTCGGCGCCCACGTGAGCACGAACATCGTTCAGCCTCGCGCTGGTATTCAACCGGGCCGAACCATAGAAGCCGTTGCGATCGAGCAGCGCAATTGAGGGCATCTCCAGCTCGACAGCACGCTCGATGAGTTGCTCCGGTTGCGATGCTGCTTCGAGGAAGCTGAAAGCGCTGGCAGCGTGGAGTTCGATATAGCGACTTGTCATAAGGGAAGCATCGGTTTTACTCAAGTATCTTCGCCTTATATTCGCCTATTGGGAGTTGGGTGTGTCAATGGAGCCTGCACTCATTACTGTGCATTTTGAGAAAAATGGCCTTCAGACTTTCAGATTGAGGAGACAACGCTCATTGGGTGCGCCATCAAAATGACCGCATGGAAGGGTGAACAATCCTGTGCCAACCCGAGGAACGATTCACCGGATGTCGATCGTCTATCGAATTGAAGAATGGTCTCCCGCGTCAGATTCTGTTTGATCTTCAAGCCGTACGGCGTAAGCGCGAACGGCCGAAACTTCGATGACCATGTTAACCTCGGCGCCCAGCAATAACATGGTGCCCGTGACGTAGAGCCAGGTCATCAGTACCATCACCGCGCCGAGCGAACCGTAGGTCTTCGCATAGCTGGTAAAGAAATGGAAATAGAGGCGCAGCAACCCTGAGGCGGCAATCCAACCGAGCGTGGCGAACAGCGCCCCCGGACTCAGCCATTGCCAGCAACGTTGTTTCAAGTTTGGCGCTGCATAGTAGACCATCGAAGCAACCAGCGACACAAAGAAGAGGGCAATCGGCCACTGCGCGATTTTCCACGTCCAATAGAAAATCGGCCTCAAGCCGACGGTATTGGAAACCGCCTGGACGAGTGCACCGCCATAGAGGAAGACCGTAAGCGCGGCGATGATTAGCAGCGATGCCGAAACGGTCAAGATGAGCGCGATACCGTAGGTCTTCCAGAGGGGACGCGATTCCTTCACCTTGTAGACGGCGTTGAGCGCGTCTTCAAGCGCGCTCATCCCCGAGTTGGCGGTCCACAGTGCGGCAAGAATTCCGAAAGTGAGCTTCCCACTGCCGGATGATCGAGTGACTTCCGTGATGACTGTCCGAATAAGCTCAAATGCGGTGCCCGGCAACGTCGTGCTGAGGTACTGAAGTAGAAGCACAGTCAGTTGAGTGTTGGACTTGAAGACGAAGCCGACCAAGGTGGCAATGAAGATGACACCGGGAAACAATGAAAGGAAGAAGAAGTAGGCCAACTCCGCGGCACGGTTATATACGCCGTCTTCATAAGACGACGTCCACACCCGCCCCAGCAGCGTCGTAGCCGAGGAGAAGTGCAAGCGCCAAGGGGACTTCCTGGGTAGCGCATTCGAAGGAACGGGAGACGGCATGGCCACGCTCACAAGCGCAGCAGACCACGCTAACGAGCGGCGCACTGCACGTTCTCATCTTAGGAACCTGGGAAGCTCACTGAGGTTGCACTGATCTGAAACCGAGGCTGCGCTTTTTTCATGGCCTCGCATTACACTTCATCTCTTGCCTGCTCTGCGATCGTAAGATTCTCGTGCTTGATCTCGAGCCGCAGGCGGTTGAACACACCCATATAAATATTGGCAATCCATACCAAAGCAAACTCGGAGATGACATAACCACGCCATCCGATGCAAAGCATCCTAAATTGCGTCAGCACTAAGAACAGCGCCGCCACATAGTGACTGAAGCAGTACTCGCAAGTAAATAAGTAGAAGAACTTACGCAGGTAGAGTGGCGCACAGTTCTCACTCTTGTCTTTGCAGAAGTCTCTGGGCTCTCGAAAGATTTCCTCATGAGTGACCGTCCAGGATATGCACGCAACCGCAAAGCCGAGAAGTATGAGGAATCCAAACTGCTCACGTAATGGAACGGACAGGACATGGGACGACATCGTTCACCTTCTACACTGACAGCATTTGGTTAAGTAATTCATCGTCAATCGAGCAAACGTCATATGCCGCCAGACCCGTCAACATACCGCCTGATAGAGTTCGAAAATGGACCTCTCGCGATGTCGACCAGAAGCGCTCTGCGCCGCGAATGTGGGTGATCAGGAATTATCGGAGTTTCCCAGCGCATAGAGACGGCAATGCTCCAAATAATGCTTTTCGTGGAGAGCTGCCAGGTCGAGCACGCCGCTCCACAACCACCGCGGAGCGTTGAGATCCTTCTTGTGACGGACTTCGATTTCGCGAGCCCATGATTGCCGCTCAGCTCTTTGCATTTGCCTTCCGTGGGCGCGCCCGACAACCCCAGCCATGAGACGAGCGATAGCAATTGCTTCTTCCCTTCGCAGCCTTTCCAACTCGAACTTGAGATCCTGTGGCCGCAGTTCTCTGACGAACACTTGCTTTCGCGCCACGTGAGCCGCAACCATGCGTTCTCCTAGAAATGGTGACAGTGCGTTGGCTCCTGCCACGACACGGTCCGCATTGTTGGAGGGCATCTTTGCCTTCTTCGAGTAAGGCGCAGCGGCAGGGATCGCTTCTTTTACGTCGAGAAGGCGGTACTGGGTCTGCGTTTTACTCCCAACGCCAACCAATAGCGCATAACGCAGGCGGCCGAGGGAACTGCATCCTTTCATCCAGTACGCGGCGTCAAGCAATCGAATGTTCTTCTCGTCTTCATTCCCGACCACGTGTCGTATAAGGCCTTGAAGACCCTGTCCCTCTATTAGACGTTGGAGTTCGCCACGCTCGTCTTTCGTAAGTGCCCAGAATCTTCTTCCTAATGGAATTGTCGGTTCTACATCTTCGATGCGTTCCTCGGCCAAGTGCTTCCAGCGACGTTTTCTTGCCTCTCGCATCACACGTCGAATAGGCCCCAAATCCTTCGAACTCATCTTAGAAAAGCGCCCGTTCAGCCCTGCAACGTATCCCACGATGAGCTCTTCAAGCATCAAGGCTGTAGTTACGCCGGGAAGATCGGAGCTTCTCGCGGCCATCGCGAGCGAGAGTCCAAGTCGCAGCAGATCGTGAGCAGGATTGCCGATCACAGTCTGATCCAAATCGCGGATTTGAATGTCGATCGCACCCTCGACATCTGCAACCGGACCGATATTTCCGCTGTGGCAGTCGCCACAGATCCAAACATCCGGACCCGCAGGTAGAGTAGCTTGAACCGATTTGCTTTCCAGCCATTCATAGAATTGCGCCGTGTTTCCGCGCACATAGGCATGTGCTGACTCGGCCATCTTCAGCCGTTGCCGTTCATTTAAGGCGGCTTTGCGCCGGGCGGGGCTAACACGTGCTTTGACCAAACGGGACCTCAAGAGCTTGAATGAATTCTTCTATGCAAAATAGCCACGTGAGCAATGACCAGCTGGAGGTCTATCAATGTACAGCACATGAGCTCTCAGTCGTCATACCAAAGTCGGAAATGCCAGAAAGAGTCTGCCGATGGCCGGACAGTATCGCCTCGCAATCGGTGACGGCGACAGTACAGAGTCCCCCGAATAATCAGACTCCCAATTCAATGGGTTTCGGTTCCGCAAGCGCCCTTTCCCGCACTAATCTATGCCCTTGTGCTACGTGCGCTCGCGCGAGCCGCCCGTCCCTTCTACTGATGATGTGGCATTTTAGAAATTCTGGAAGCCTTCCGGCGATTTCTTTAGCGTCACATATGTGTGCAAGAATCCTCAGTGCTCATGGATTCAGGACGCTTTCGATTCGGTCTTTTCGAGTTCGATACCGTTAGCCACGAGTTGCGGCGCGCGGGCGTGCTCGTTCGCCTGCAGTCACAACCGGCGCAGGTGCTCTCCTGTCTGATCACGCAGACTGGACAGGTGGTCTCCCGCGAGGATCTGCGTTTAGCCGTCTGGGGCTGCGAAACTTTCGTCGATTTTGAGCGCGGGCTGAATTTCTGCATTGCGCAGATTCGCTCCGCACTTGGCGATGACTCAACGACCCCGCTGTATGTTCGAACCATTCCCAAGCGCGGGTATCAGTTCATCGCTCCTGTCGAACATATCTGCGTTGCACCCGTCGACCATATCTCCAACTCCCCGAAGCGAACGGAAGCGGACTCCGGATGGAGCAGATTCCCGGCGAAAGGGATCGTGCTATCGTGCGCTCTCATTGTTCTTGCGATCGCGTTTTATGCCGGATATCAGATGCGGTCCAGACAACAGTCGAAGCAGTCTCCAATCGTGGCCGTTCTCAGATTTGACAATGAAACCGGCGATGCGAGCATGACCCGCTTTAGTGACGGCCTCACGGACAGCCTTGTGGAACAACTCACCTCCCTGAGTCACCAACGTTACGGAGTCGTCGGAAATGCAAAAATTCTGAGGCTCCCGCGTGACCAACGTGACCTGCAAGCAATCTCGCGATCGATGGATGCGCGATATGTGGTGCTCGGCCAGGTGCAGGGCGTCGGTCCCCAAACTCGGATTCTCGCGCATCTCATTCGCCTGCCCGACCAGACCCACCTGTGGGTTGCTCGAATGGATCGCTCCTCTGCGGACCCGCTGAACGCCGAATTAGAAGTCGCGCAAAAAATCGCCGCTGACTTTTCCAAACTGATCGTCAAGGACTCTACAGGAAACCCCTTACCTGCTTTCCCAAACAAATGAAAGCAAAGACGCTTAGCTCCTCACATTTTTCTGGTCGGGTCTTGGATCGATTTCGTTTGTCTCGACCCCGCCCAACGCGCCACTCTTTCGTCCGAGAGGGCTCACATGCAAGATGTCCGGCCGCGTCGAAATTTTCTGAAACTGGCCTTGGCCGTTTTTCCGATGGCTTTTCCATTCCCGATGCTCGGACTCGACTCGAGCCTCTTCGGCCTTACCCCCGGCGAGCAATGGAGTTCGTCTCCAACTGCTCCTGTCGCGGATCTGTTTCCCACGCAACCTCCGGAGCTCGCCCGAGAAATGGTGACCGTCTCTCACTATGATCTGAATCGGGTCAAGGAATTGGTCGAGGCGCGCCCATCGTTGTCTCGGGCCGCTTGGGACTGGGGATTCGGTGACTGGGAAACGGCGCTAGGCGCGGCTTCCCACATGGGCAATCGTCCCATCGCCGAGTATCTGATCTCCAAAGGCGGGCGGCCATCCCTCTTTTCTTCTGCCATGCTGGGACATCTGGAGGTAGTCAAGGCCTTCGTTGCCGCGCAACCCGGCGTGCAACGAATTCGCGGACCGCACAGCATCAGCCTCCTCGCGCATGCCAAAGCAGGCGGTCAAGCAAGCCGTCCCGTTTTCGAGTTTCTGCAGTCGCTCGGAGATGCCGACACAGACCCGCAAATTCCGCTCTCCGACAGCGAAGCGGAAGGTCTGCGGGGTATCTATGTTTTCGGGCCCGCGATGAATCAGCAGGTTGACATAACGGTGGAGCAGGGAGGCGTGGTTTGGACGCGCAAGGGAATGATGGGCCGGCAGCTTTTCCATCTCGGTGGCCGCGCCTTCTATCCTGCCGGGGCACCTGCGGCGCGCATCCGCTTTCGAGAAGAGGGCGCAGCGATGCTGATGACCATTGAGGATCCAGAAGTGATCCTGGTGGCGCGGCGAAAGCAAGAACCGAAGTGAGGACATTCAGGGAATGCTCCGGTTGCATTTGCGCGCCAGGTCTACCTTTCAGCAAATGGTTGAGCAACACCGAACCCATGTCGCCATCCATGATCCATCCATCTTCAGCAACAAGCTTCTCTTGCGTCACCGCCCATTGATCGCGAGGCGTGGCGACAAGATCGAGCCGCCAGAAGCTCTTGCTAAGCTCAATCACGAAAGGCGGGTGATTTCGCCCGAGCGGCTCGCGAGAGTTGATTTGCCCGACGCTCCGCGACCTAGCATGACGATGCGTTTCACCTTCTTCAGAAGTATTCCTATCGTGAAATGGCACGCGCATCGTTGTCTGATTGGTCGGCAAGCCGCAAGTATCTTGCCACCGGCAATCCCAATTCGTTTTTCGGAGTTCGCTGAAACGCGTGTTCGCGGTAAGTGGTAGTTCCCAGCTTTGCGAGGAGGAGGCACGGTGCAAACGACCATCGAGGGCATGCTCTAAAACGAGCCGTTGTCCATCGAAGGTTTTGGTGAAGGAACCTGTTCCGCTGCTACTGCTGCGCCAACTTTGCAGGCGGGGTTGTACCTAACCGCGCTGCACTGGCCGCCAACTCGGTCGCCAACCTTGCCACGAGTTCGCGGCGGCGGAGCTTTTGTTTCCTTAACCTATTGAATCTCGCTTTGTCGCCATTTTGTGATGACATATGCCCCCATTCTTACACTTTGTTCGTGACTCAGCATGTCGAAGATAAGCCCCGTCCGTTCCTCCACACACCAAGCCACCGATGGAAGATGTGAGGCGCAGGGCACGTTGAGGAGAAACCCATTGCAGCGCGCGCGGGTCCGATTGCTCGGCTAGCTCCCTGGCTGCCGACCCGATGTCCTACGGATGTCGCAGCATACTCTATTTTTCGAAAGACCTGCTATGTCGCATCGGCGTGCCTCATATTCCATCTTATGCCTGCCTGGATTCCAGGCAGGTCCGACACCAAGTCACGAGCAAAAGTCTGCGTAACAAGGGTCTCTTACTGCGCGCGCCTTTAGGTTGTGGCTAAATAGCAGAATCGAAATGTAATCGCCACGTTGACGCACCATACTTATCGCGACACTTATCCCATCAGAGCGTGCTAAGGGATTTCTGCCTGAGAACCTTGTGACGCTCAATCACCGAAGAGCGTATGCTTAGGACAGACCCACTTTTCTCGCCTCCAGCTTTTCACGCTTCGCTCCAGACGAGCACCTTTCACGCAAGCGACAGAAACTGGAGCCATCATGCTTATCAAGAAAGCTGACGTTAAGAATCACTTTGCGGCAAAGTTGAGAAAGCGCCGTATTCTCCAGGGCTTAACCACCGGGCAAATTCCGGCCGAGCATTCTTCCATTGCTCATGACAGCACCGTGGCCACCGCCAACGGGAGTTCCCAAGAGCCGTTGGAGTCCTCCAGCGAATTTCTTCTACCCGTACGTCCATCAAGTGGATACTGATGTTGCAACGAACTGTCTGATTTCCGAGAAATGATTTCGATGCACCGGGAGTAGCCCAGCTCGCGTATGGGGTTCCCTTAGCCGCACAATGTTCTCAGATATCAGATTGCTGATCGTGTTTTTTGATCTAACGCTCGAAACCGCTAGGCCAGCCATAAAGCGCTCTCTTACTTCTCGATCAAGGGAGACCTTGGTGACCGGCGGCACAGAGACCTTTCGAGGCGTATGATCAAGTTATCCGTAAGATCTTTCCGCTTCCTCGCCTTTAGCTGTCCATTGCTTCGCTCCAGACGAGCACCTTTCAAGTAAGTAACAGGACAGTGGGAGACCGTATGAGCCCCGCGCTCAGAGCTGGTGGTAAAGGGCATCTTTCCAGAAGAATCAAACTAATGGTTCTTCCGGTTGAGCACGTGAGCGAGCCTGATGCTACCGGCGATTCCAGCAGTGAAATTAACAGCCAAATTCACTCAGAGATTTGCCTGGAGCCGGGTCCATCGCGGGCAGCGAATACTTCGGCTGCAGAACGCCCCTACGATTCTCCATCCAGCAAGAAGGCGTCGTCGTGCAGTTAAGCGCCATGTTTCTTCGCACAGGCAGCATCCTGCCGATCGGGATGGCGCTGAAACAAACACGATTCGACGAGAAGTGGATGTCAGTCGAAAATGTAACTTCCGCCTCTCTAGATGCACGGGTCCGGAGTGCAGGGTGGCAATTTATGTTTCTGCAGACTGCGCATTCAGGCATCGGCATCGGACGAACTGTTGAAGCGGCTACAAATAAGGCGATGGCTCTTGCCCTTAAGCAGACCGAGGGGAGATTCAATGCCGCCGGACTCGGCTTGATCAAGGTTACGAGGTTCCCGGGATTGTACGTAGCAAAAGCGACGCTTCACACACGCCAGATCCAGCAGCATGCTTCCCTTGGCCTGGTCGGCGAAATGACTCTCCGCCAAATCCCGGCGCGGTAAGCCTCGGTCTTTCTCCAAGTATCAAAAGCCGACGGCAATCCACATCTTGCACTCGGCATGAACCATTCGCATAGAAGCCGTTGCGACGGCGATGTGCGTGAAAGCAGATAACAATGTCTCTACCGCAAACGCTTCGCCACGAAATAGAGGCTAACCTCTCACTCGTGCAGGCTCCATCAACATCAACGGCTCAGCCACTGCCTTTGCCAACTCGCATCGCTTTCATTGGCAACTATCTGCCGAGGCAATGCGGCATCGCCACGTTCACCACTGACCTGTGCACGGCTGTAGCCGCCGAATACGGTGGTGCAAGGCTCTTTGCCATTCCAGTGAACGATCCGGACTCTTCCTACGATTATCCAGAGCGTGTGCGACTGGAGCTCTCCCAGGAAGATGAAGCGTCTTACGAACGGGCCGCCGAGTTTCTAAATTTCAACGGAAATGACCTGGTCTGCATGCAGCATGAATACGGCATTTTCGGAGGAGTCGCCGGTAGTTACATCCTGACGTTGTTGCGCAAGCTGAAAATGCCGCTCGTGACAACGCTTCATACGGTTCTACTCGAACCGGATTCAGACCAGCGCGCAGTTCTCGACGAGATTGCAAGTCTCTCGGATCGATTGATCGTAATGAGCGAGCATGCTTCATGCCTACTGCGAGATGTATACGGCATATCTGCCGGCAAAATTGACCTGATCCCGCATGGCGTACCTGATCTTCCATTTACGGATCCGAATTACTACAAGGATCTATTTGGTACCCCGGGCAAGCCGGTACTGCTCACATTTGGCCTGCTGTCTCCCAACAAGGGAATCGAAAACGTGATCCGCGCCCTTCCGCAGATTCTGGAGAAACATGGCGACGTGGTGTATATCGTTTCGGGCGCAACGCATCCGCATATCAGGCGCCGAGAAGGCGAGAAATATAGAGACAGCCTGCAGGCACTGGCCAAGGATCTTGGCATCTCCTCACACGTGATCTTTAATAACCGCTTTGTAAGCTCAGAGGAGCTGGTTGAGCATGTGGGCGCTGCCGACATCTACATCACTCCCTACCGCCAAGAGGCACAGGTCGTTTCCGGCACACTTGCCATCGCACTGGGAGCAGGCAAAGCAATTATCTCTACTCCGTACTGGCACGCCAAAGATCTTCTCGCAGATGGGCGCGGCGTTATTGTCCCGTTTGATGATCCCGATTCCATCGCTACAGCGACGATCCGACTTCTAGATAACGATGCCGAGCGGCATGCGATGCGGAAGCGCGCCTATCTTCATTCCCGCGCTACGACATGGCAAAAGACGGCGCATGCCTATATGGCAAGCTTTCAGCGTGCACGGGTGGAACGTATGCTCCGGCCACGTCCGGCCCGGCAGGATCTGGTTACAGCAAAGGCAACGGATCAGCTGCCCTTGCTGAATACATTTCATTTATCACAGATGACAGATGAAACTGGCATACTGCAGCACTCCATATATTCCGTACCCTACTGTAGCGAGGGCTATACGACGGATGACAATGCGCGCGCACTCATCGTCTCAACGCTGCTCAACCGTTCACCTCTGTCTGCCAGCAATGAGTACCTGTCATTGTCTCGGCGCTATCTGGCCTTTTTGTGGTTCGCCTTTCACGACAAGACGGGCAGGTTCAGAAACTTCCTGAGCTACGACCGGGAGTGGCAAGAAGAGATTGGGTCGGAGGACAGTCACGGGCGCGCCTTATGGGCGCTGGGAACCGTGCTGGGCATCTCGGAAGACGCCGGGCTGAGAGGTGCGGCGGGCAGACTCTTCGAGGCCGCGGTCTCGGCAACCTCGGGGTTCACCAGTCCTCGTGCTTGGGCGTTTTCCATACTGGGTATGCAAGCCTATCTCGACAGATTCCCCGGTGACAGAGTCGTTCAGGGCTCGCGCAACGCGCTCGCGAATCGATTGCTGGATATCTATGAACGAACCCATTCAGAGACATGGCACTGGTTCGAGAAGAGCCTTTCATACTCAAACGCGAGATTGTCACAGGCGCTTCTCGTCGCAGGATGGAGAAGCGGCAACCAGCGAATGATCGACGTAGGATGCACCTCTCTGCAATGGCTCGTCGCAGAGCAGCATCGTGGAAATGACGCATTCTTCGTTCCGATAGGTTCCAGAGGCTTCTTCATCGCAGGAGGCGAGAAAGCACGTTTCGATCAACAACCAGTGGAGGCCTGCGCCACCATCTCCGCCTGTGTCCAGGCGTACCTTTTGACGAAAGAAACGCGTTGGCTTGACGAGGCATGGTGCGCATTTCGCTGGTTTCTCGGAGAGAACGACTTACAAGTTCCGCTATACGACGCAGCAACCGGGGGCTGTCGGGATGGCCTGCATCCGGATCGCGTGAACGAAAACCAGGGAGCGGAATCAACACTTTCGTTCCTAATGTCCCTGCTCGACATGCAGGGAATAGAAATCGCAAGCCTGGAAAATCTGAATCAGGAAATGAGTGTCTCCCTTTGACGTCAATCGCCCTCCCAGCTTCTTGGCCCGATTACACCGCTACGAAACAACAAGAGTCAGCCGCGGATGCCGAGGCCCCTCTTCTCATTCGTCATCTCCGCAACCCCATTCTTGGCCGTAAGGATTGGCCGTACCCGATTAACAGCGTATTCAACGCTGGTGCAGTCAAGCTCGCCGACGGCGATACCTTGCTGCTCTGCCGGGTTGAAGATCGGCGCGGCCTGTCGCATCTTTGTGCCGCACGTTCTACGAATGGTATCGATGGCTGGCGCATCGATGCCGAACCAACGTTGATGGCGAGTCCCCGCGATTTTCCAGAGGAGATCTGGGGTATTGAAGATCCTCGCATCACCTATGTTCCCGAGCTGCAGCAATATGCGATCGCCTATACCTCCTTCGCCCGCGGCGGTCCTGGAGTGTCGCTCGCACTAACAAGGGATTTCAGGACCTTCGAGAGATACGGCGTCATCATGCCGCCAGAAGATAAGGATGCTGCCCTGCTACCGCGAAAGATCGGTGGTCGTTGGGCGCTCATCCACCGTCCAGTGACAACCCTCGGCGCGCATATGTGGATCTCCTACTCGCCGGATCTACGGCATTGGGGCAGTCACAAGGTAATGCTTGAAGCGAGACGCGGCGGGTGGTGGGATGCCAACAAGATAGGTCTCTGCTCGCCACCGATTGAAACCGCGAAGGGCTGGCTCGTTCTCTATCATGGCGTCCGCCATACGGCATCAGGAAGCATTTATCGCTTAGGACTCGCTCTATTCGATCTCGAGCAGCCAGATCTCTGCCTACAGCGCGGAGATTCCTGGATATTTGGCCCAGAGGCCCCATACGAGCGCGGAGGAGATGTCAGCGACGTCGTCTTTCCTTGTGGCCAGACCATCGGCGCGGATGGAGACACTATTTTCCTCTACTACGGAGCGGCTGACTCTTGCATGGCTTTGGCTACTGGCAGCATCCGCGCCCTTCTTGCGTGGTTGGATTCACACTGCGTTTCAACTGGTGCGCGGTAGTGCCAATGCAAACGCAAACTCTATCGTGGCCCAATTGGCTACCTCGGATCCTCTGGGTACGCCGCCAGTGTCCTCTTTGTACCTCGATCCAATTCCGTACCGAGGAACCGACTTCTCTCGATAGGGCACTGCGCGTACTCGCAATGCGGCGAGTACGTTGTGTCAACTGTTGGAGACGCTATTACTGGTTTGCCAGGGGTGGTTCAAGGGCAGCTGAATATTGACTTCTGGGTGCGCTTAACAGGTGATCTACTACTTTGCGATCGGTTATCCGGTCCGGGTACGCGTGCGCGGTTGAAGTTGCCGGACGCGATGTCCACGTGACCCCAATCCATACACGAATGAATTTCTGCAAAGTCCCCATTGCGACAGACAACACATTCTTGTGCACGCGAACGGGTCAGCGAATTTGAGCCGAGGCTGTTCGGAGTTCGGTTTCAGCGTCCCCAACAGGCAGAAACTCCATCGCCATCCATCCGTGATATCCGTTTCTCTCTAACTCTTTGTATATCTGTAAATAATTGATTTTTCCCTGGTTAGGAATACATCTTCCGGGAACATTCGCGATATGCACCAAGCCCAAATGCTCGACATTTCCCCGGATGGGCGCGAGCAAGGAGTCAATGTCTCCCGGCACCTCATTGCCTCTGGCTTCATGGTAGAAGTCGTACAGCACCTGCACGCTCGGCAGCTTCACCGCTCGCGCAATCTCGAACGCCTCCGCCACGTGTGTCAGATAAATTGGTGGATTCTCCAGCGCATCGATAGGCTCTAGCAGCAGCGTGAAGCCGCGCTTCGCCGCTACATCCCCGGCCCGCCGCAGATTTTCCACGCACACCGCATGCTGCTTTTCCCGCGGCATCACAGCGTCACGCTTGCCCGAAAGCAGAATGATCCGCCGGCAGCCCATCCGTTCCGCCTCGGTCATCCGCGCCGTCAGCTCATCGGCCAGCCGCTGCGCGGCACCTTCCTCAGCGAAGCCCGTGTCGATGCCGGACATCGCATCGCACACAATCCCAAGTTGCTTCATGTGCGCGCGGATGCGCGTCAGATTCGCCGCAGACCACTTCTTGTCCTCGTCGACCAGTTCGAACCCGTCGTAGCCCGCGCCGGCGACCAGGTCAATCGCCTGCTCCGCCGTGTACTTCGGCCGCAACGTCCACAGCATCACGGAAAGCTTGAACGGCCGCGCCGCCTTCTCAGGCATCGCCCAGCCGCAGCGCGAACCGACAGCAACCGCAGCCAGCCCGGACGCCGCGCGCTGCGCAAACCGCCGTCGCGATATCGGAGATACGCCACTCATCCCAAGCCTCCGCAGCAAATTGTCACACGAGAGTGATCGTCATCCCGTTCGGAGCGGCGCAGCTGCGCAGAGAACTGCTTTTATACGCCAGCCGCGCCGTCACAAGGAGTGGTTATTGATCCTCTTCCCCTGCCGCTACTGCGCCACCACCGGCACTGAGGCATCCGTCGTCTCCCACCGTACATGCAGACTGCTCGTCTTGTCATGAAACGGCTCCAGCGTGATCGACATCACCTCTTGCGGCGACGACAGCGTGTCCGTCTTCATATCCACGCGCGCCAGGTCCTGGCTCTGGTCGTACTTGGTGCCCCACTGTCCCGTCTGCTTGTTGATGATCAGCTTCCACCCGCTCGCGGAGGGCAGCGTATACAGCGTGTAGCTTCCCGTCGGCACCGTCGCGGACCCGATCTTCAGATTGATGTCGGTCTTCAGCGAGGTCGCCGGATTCGCACCCGTCCGCCACACCTTGTCATACGGCACCAACCCGCCAAATATCTTGCGTCCGCGCATCGAAGGCGCGTTGTAGTGAATCGAAACCGTCTTCCCATCCACCGTCTGCGAGGTCTCCGCCGGCGGGCTCGGCATCGGCTTCTTGGTTTGAGCTTGAACGCCAATCAACGCCGTCAAGCCGATACATGCCGCACAGGTCATCCGCAACAAATTTGTTTTCATCAATGGATCTCCAGGTCAAAGAATCGCGGGGACGATCTTATCGCACTTCTTCAAACTTGAACTTCGACCGGATGCGCGCGTTGAAAAACCGCCCGATAGACCTGGCCTCCAACAACTCCAGCACAAGCCGGGCCGGAACATCAAAATAGCGATAAATCTCTCCGCTATGGAACTCGACTTCCAGAAGCAAAGTCGATTCCTCGTAGCCCACCCATCGCAGTTCAGAGGACTGGACCTCCTGTCGCAACATGCGATCTCCCCGCACGGACTGTGGCATCACCAGGAATCAAGCCGTTATCCCCGCCTACTGGTCCTCGGTTCGCACATACGGCTTCATCAGATACTGCCGCGCCGTATTCACCGCGCCCTGCGTATTGTCATTCGTCTGAATCGCCTGCTGATACTCGTGCACCGCGCGATCGCGCTGGCCCGTGACGTCGAAGATCTTCCCCAGCTGGATATGGCCCCATACCTCGGTCCATCTCGGATCGTCGTCACCACGCAGCGCATCGCGATACGCATTCGCCGCCGCCTGGTAATTCCGCTGCAGGAACAGAACATCGCCGATGCGGTAATTCGCCAGTGAGCTCGTCGGGTTCGCCTTCAGCGCGTTCTGGAACTCCTCAATCGCCCCCGTCGTGTCTCCCTGCGCCAGGAGTTGCTGCCCGCGTAAGATCGAGACTCGCACCTGCAGGTCCGGCGTGTTCTTCAGCACCTCGTTGTTTGGGTCGATCGCGATCTTCCGTGGCAGACCGAAGGTGTCGATCACATACTGCGAGTCGCTCCCCGACACCTCCACCTGTTTCGTCTCCGTCTTGCCCTCGGTCTGCACTTGCAGCGTCACCGGCATGCGAAATAGATCCAGATCCTGATCGATCTCTCCAATCGTGCGGAAACCTGTGCCATTCCCCAGCCGGAAGACGGTGTACTTGTTGGTGAACTGCGGCGCGCCCGTCCCGTCGATCCACTGCGCGAAGAACGGCACCAGGTTTTGCTGGCTCGCGCCCTCGGCAATCTTTTCGAACTCGCGCGTCGAAATCGACGCATCCTTGTGCGTGGTCAGCACGTCCTCGAGCATCTTCTTGAATGCACTGTCGCCAATCTCGTAACGCAACATGTGGAAAACCAGGCCGCCCTTGTCGAGCGTCATCGACTGGAACTGTGGCGTGAACGCATCCAGCCGACCCGCGGAACTCAACGGCGTGGTGTCGTACGCCAGCGCGCTGGCCGACGCGTCTGCGATCGCCTGCTCCAGGCTCTGCTGCCCGGCCACATCCTGCACATACATCAGCTCGCCGTAACGCGACATCCCATTCGTGATCCACGCATCGTTCAGCGTGGCCGGCGACACCATGGAGCTCCACCACTGCCGCACGATCGTATTCGCCAACAGACGGTAGTTGTTGCGCTCTGCCATGTGCGATCCGGCCACCAGCGCCATCTCCGGCGCCCAGTACACCGGCACGGTATCGTCGGGCAGCTCGATCACATACAGCCGCGCCGACTCCGCCGGCCCGAATGTACCGCTGAAAAAGTCATACTCGCGATTCGCGGTCTGCGCATATTGCTGCGCCACCTCTGCATGCGCCGGCGTGGTATACACCTTGATGTTTGCCGAACCCATCACTGCCGTTGGGGCCTTGAACTTCGCGGCGACAATCGTCCCCGGAAAGCCTGATCGATCCCAATTGAACTGCCACGTCTCCCCACCCCGTTCCGTGTGCGGCGCGCCCGTAGCCCCGGAGCCAAGCACCGTATACCCCGTTGGCATATGCACCGTAATGTCAGCGGTAAAGCGGTCCGTCAGGTAGCCCGTCATGGGAAACCACCGTGCCGCATACAGCAGATAGCTGATCGGATCGCCGATCGACGCCAGCTTCAACCCCTCCACCGGCGAGTTGTCTCCAGTCTCGAGCGTGCCATCGTACGTAAACGTCCACACCGCCGTACCGCCCTTCGTTAGTGGCTCGGACGGCGTGACGCGCAGTGTGGAGGAGGCGCCGCGCTCCGCGTTCAACGGGTGCCCCTCCGCATCTGTCACCTTCACCACCTTCAGCGCAGAGTGCAGCTCGAAGATCGCTACAGGCAACGCATCCAGCGCCGTAAAGCTCACCTTGGCCGTCGCATGCAGCTCATGCGTCGACGGAATCAGCGATACGTCGATCACGTAGCCGGTAATGTTGATCAGCGGTTTGTTCGAAAGCTGCTGCGCCAGCGCCGCGGGAGCGGTCAGACCCAACGTCAGCACGACAGAAAAAAGCGCGGCGGAGCGATAAAAGAGACGAGTCATGGTTTGCGTGCGTAACTTCATGCCTGGTACGTGCCTGCCGGCAGAGTAGATGCCTCCGGCTCCCCTCTTGTATTCGATGGCCCGGTGCCGTCTTCCCTGCCCGATGCTTTCCTCTTCGATGCTTTCTTGTCGGATGCTTCTGCATCCCCGCCCGCCAGCAGTTCCACACAGATGCGCGCCACGCGTGCAATCGCCGTTTCGCCTGCAGCCTGCGTCTCCAGCCGCTCACGCACCTCGCGCAGCCCTGCCGTCGTCTCCTCGCGTACCGGCCCATCGGCCAGCAGCGGTGTCAGCGCTCGCACCACATTTGCCGGGGTGAACTCGTTCTGGATCAGCTCCGGCACCACCCGCCGCCCGGCAATCAGATTCGCCATCGCCACGTGCGGAACGCTCACAAACCGCCGCGCGATCGCATAGCTCAGCTTCGACAGCCGGTACACCACCACAAATGGATTCCCCGCGAGCGCCGCCTCTACGGTAGCGGTGCCGCTTGCCACCACTGAGCCGCGCGCATGGAAGAGCGCAGCCCGCGCATCATGAACCAGCACCGGCCGCACCCCATTACCCTGCGCCGCAATCGCCGCTGCTATCCGTTCCTGCTTGAGCGTCGGCGCCACCGGCAGCAGATATTCGTACCTCTTGTCCCGCATTGTGCTGTCCAGCATCGTGGCGGCTTCAAGCATCGTGGGCAGGTTCAGATGGACCTCGCGTTGCCGGCTGCCCGGCAGCAAAGCCACCCACGCTTTGGACGCGTCAAGCCCATGTTGGCGAGCGAACGCCTCCCGCGACACCTCCGGCACCGCCAGATCTGCCAGCGGATGCCCGACAAACTCCGCCGCCACGCCCCGCTCACGATAAAACGGCTCCTCAAAGGGAAAGATCACCAGCATGCGGTCCACAAAGCGCTGCACTCGCCGGATGCGCCTCTTCTTCCACGCCCAGAGCTGCGGGGAGACGAAATACACCACCGGCACTCCATAACGATGCAGTTGCTCGGCCAGCCGCAGGTTCACATCCGGAAAGTCGATCAGCACTGCCAGCGCCGGACGCTCCGCTGCAATCGCCCGCTTCAGCCGCTGGAACTGCCCATAGATATAAGGGGCATGTCGCACCACTTCCGTGATGCCCATGTGCGCCACGTCCTCCGCGCGCACCACCGGACGAAAGCCCATCGCCGTCATCGCCGCGCCGCCCAGCCCAAAGAAACCTGCCGCAGGCAGCCGGTGCCGGATCGCCTCCATCAACGCCGCGCCATAGCGCTCGCCTGACGCTTCACCGGCAGAGAGAAAGATCAGCGGATTGGCAGCGGCACCCATCATCTACCGATAAGGTTAGCAGCGCAGCCCAATGCCACCCCCGATTCCCGCCTGAACGGCGGTCGTGGGCCGGCAAACCTCCGGATTGGCGAAGGAACTGAAACGATCCGTGGTCAAGTGTCCCTATCCTAGTGCTGGCGGATTCGCGCGTCCTCCACCGTGGCGAACGCGAATCCGTCCGGCTCCCGGCTCCCAATCCTAATTTGAGCCCGCGCTGCCCAGCGCCAAGGAGAATTCTGCATGTCAACGGACGCAACCATCAACCTTCAGGATCTTCAATGCCTTCGCCAGGACCGTGGCTCGGATGGCTCCGATCCCTACATCTGGCCGGCACTCGTCTCCATCGATAGCAGCCTCAGAGTCAACGTCCTCACCCCATACAACGAGTCGCGCGTGATCATCCAGAGCGGCATGACAAACGGCCAGACCGCCGCTATACCCGCCATCGTAGGAGCGCAAACCACTCGCCTTGAAGGCGACCTCACCGCCAATCACCTCATCCTCGTGGTGGCACTTTGGGAGAGGAGAGATACCCCCGACAATGTCGTAAGCGCGGGCTACTCGGCGTTCTCCGACTCGCTTGGGACCGGAATCCGCGCCAATCTTTTTGGCCTTGGATCGTCCGATCCAGCGACCCAGCAGGCAGCCATCGACGCTGTCAAGACGACGGTCAAGAACGGCGTCACCGATGCCATTTCCAACAGCCTGACCTGGTATCAGAAAGCAGAGATCGCGGCTGGGGTCATGCACCTCGATGACCTCATCGACAATTCATCGACAGCCTTCTCCAGCCTGACTCCACAAACCTTCGCTGTCTCTTTCGGCGGTTCCATCGGCGGCAGGCTTCTCTTCTATCGCGACAACACGCAGAATGGCACCGGCGACGTAGATACACCTGGGACCATTGGCCAGGGCGGATGGGAAGAATTCAAATTCCTCTTCTCCGGCGGCAACGGCATCATCTACGCCGTCAACCAGCAAGGCCAGCTCCTCTTCTACCGCGATAACACGCAGAACGGAACGGGCGACGTCGACACTCCGTCGGTCATCGGCCTCGGCGGCTGGGCGGATTTCAAATTCCTCTTCTCCGGCGGCAACGGCATCATCTACGCCGTCAACCAGCAAGGCCAGCTCCTCTTCTATCGCGATAACACACAGAACGGAACTGGTGACGTCGACACTCCGTCCGTCATCGGCCTCGGCGGTTGGGCCGATTTCAAATTCCTCTTCTCCGGCGGCAACGGCATCATCTACGCCGTCAATCAGCAAGGCCAGCTCCTCTTCTATCGCGATAACACGCAGAACGGAACCGGCGACGTCGACACTCCGTCCGTCATCGGCCTCGGCGGTTGGGCCGATTTCAAATTCCTCTTCTCCGGCGGCAACGGCATCATCTACGCCGTCAATCAGCAAGGCCAGCTCCTCTTCTATCGCGATAACACGCAGAACGGAACCGGCGACGTCGACACTCCGTCTGTCATCGGCCTCGGCGGTTGGACGGACTTCCAGTTCCTCTTCTCCGGCGGCAATGGCATCATCTACGCGTCTGAACCGGCACTCACTCCCGCCAACTCGTACGTGGTCGATGCAAACCTGCAACTCGCCACGGTGGTCTGCGAAGCGGAGTCCCTCGCTGTCAACCAGGATCAGGTCGCTGTGAACGGTCTCAAGGCGCAGCTCCAGGAATTGCAAAAGGAGTTCGCCCAAGCCCCTGCCAGCGAGAAACCAGGTATCCTCGCCGACATCCGGGAGTTCGAGAAGGACGAGCTCGCGCCCGCAGAGGCGAAGCTCGCTGCGGATACAAGGGCTCTCGAAGCCTGCCGCGCCCGCTCTGGTGTGCCCACAAGTAAGAAAACTGCGGCTTCGGCCGAGTCACCGGCTGTCAATCGTGTCACCGTACCCGTCTAACCTAGCGATGGCGCTCGTACAAGCGCCATCGCCGGAAGAAGGACACCCGGCAGAACAAAACAAGGTTAGCTGGACTGGCCGCGCTGCGATCGTCAACCCACGAAGACGGCACGGCCATTCGAGTCTATGCGGATCATTCGGCCCTAAGCGCTTCGACCGGATTCACCGAAGCTGCTCTCCGCGCCGGCAGATAGCATGCCACCATCGCCGCAGCCGCAAGTACCATCGCAACCGCTACAAACGTCGAGAGATCCCACGCATCCACGCCATACAGCAGCTTGCGCGTGAGCATCGTCGTGGCGATCGAGCAAACCAGACCCGCGCCCACGCCCAGAGCCGTCAACCACGCTGCCTCTTTCAGAATGAGCTGGTAGACGGAGCCGCGCTGCGCGCCCAACGCCATCCGTACCCCGATCTCCCGCGTCCTCTGGCTCACCGAGTAGGCGATCACGCCGTAGAGTCCAACCACTCCCAGAAGCAACGCCAGTCCCGCAAAGCCCCCAACCACATATGCCGAGGAGCGATGCAGATATGCGCTCGGCGAATCATGGATCCTTTCGCTCATCGTCACCGCGCCATACGTCGCGATACCTGGATCGACCTCGTGAATCACCGTCATCAGAGCAGGAAAGAGCGACGCCTCCGCCTGCATGGTGCGGACAACCAGATAGAAGGAATCATCGGTCGCCTGGTTGAAGGGCTGATAGTATGCGGGACGCGCCGTCATATCCAAGGGACCTTCCTTGATATCGTCCACCACCCCAACAATCTCTTTCAGCGAATCCGCTTTCAACTGATCGTCCCCAATCCGTTGACCAATGGGGTCCTGGCCTGGGAAATACCTCTTGGCCATCGCCTCATTGATGATCGCAACATGCGGCTTGGATGCGTCTTCGGTCTCTGCAAAATAGCGGCCGCGCAAGAGTCTGGCCTGCAACGTCGTGAAGTAGCCGGCGCTTATCTGCCGGTCGTTCACCTCATTTGTCTGTCCGTTGTAGGGACGCCCGGTAATCCGGAACGTCGTCGTGCCGTCGCCGTCGCCCACCGGCAGATCGCTCACGATCCCCGCTGAGGTCACTCCCGGCAGGCTCTTCACGCGTGCCAGAACCTGCCGCTCCAGTGCGATGCGCGGTGCATCCTTTGCATACGCAGTTGCGGGCGCGACCACTGCGATAGCTGCCAGATGATCGGGCTCCATCCCGGTATCCACATGCAGCAGTCTGTAGAAGCTCTTGCCCAGTAGTCCGGCGCCCACCAGCAGCACCATGGCAGCCGCCAGTTCCACCACCACAAGATTTGATCCGAACCGCCGCCACGTCGTGCCTGCCGCACCGCGCCCACCGTCGGTCAATCCCTCGCGTATTGCTGTCACCGCCAAACGCAACATCGGCGTCAGCGAGAACAGTGCGGCTGCCGCCAGCAAGATCACCAGCGCGAAGATGATGACATGGAGGTTGAAGCCAAGCCCGCGCAGATACGGCATACTCGCCATCATGTCCGTGGGGATGTACTTCGCAAGCGATCGCATGGCCCCATACGCACCCGTCAGGCCCAGCACGCTGCCCGCCGCGGCCAGCACCACTCCCTCCGTCACAAACTGACGAAGCAGCCGCAACCGTGATGCGCCCAGCGCACCGCGTACAGCAATCTCGCGCCTGCGGCTCTCCGCCCGCACCAGTAGCAGGCTCGCCACATTCATGCTCGCAATCAGCAGCAGAAGAGCCGCGCCACCCAACAACGCCAGCAGGATCGGCCGGATCTCTCCCACAATCACGTCGGACAGAGGCAGCAAATACCCGTGGCGATCCGTATTGGAGTCCGGATACTGCTTCTCCAACTGCAGCGCAATCGTCGTAACGTCGGCCAGAGCCGATCGAGGCGAGACCCCGTCCTTGAGTCGCGCAACGCCCAGATAGTTGTGGCAGCCTCGCTGCTTCGCGCAATTCTTGTCCGTAGAAATCGTGCTCCAGAATTCGGCCGGCTCCACCGGCGCGAAATGAAAATCTTGCGGCAGCACGCCGATGATCGTGCGCGACACACCATTCAGCGTCACCGCCTCGCCCAGCACATTCGCGCGTCCGCCAAACCGTTTCTGCCACGCCGCGTAGCTCAGCAAAACACTCTGGGACGCCGACGGCAGATCCTCTCCTGCATGAAAATCACGCCCCAACGCGGGAACAATGCCCAAGGTGCGAAAGAATCCATCACTCACATCGGCGACCCTCACCCATTGAGCCCCCGCCGGAGTCGCGAGGATATCGCCATCGGCCTCATAAACATCCATCGAGCGGAAGACCTTGTTGAGCCTCTTCCAGTCGAGATAGTCGAGATACGAAAGATGGAATCGCGGGCCGAGCGTGTTCTTTTCAAATAGATTGACCAGCCGCCCCGGCTCCCGATACGGCAGAGGCCGCAGCAGCGCCGCATCGACGAACGCGAACATGGCCACACTTGCCGCAATCCCTAACGCCAGCACCAGAACCGCAGTCCCAGCAAATCCCGGATTCTTCCGCAGTTGCCGCAACGCAAACCGCAAGTCCTGCACCACCGTCTCCGCCCGGAACCGGATCATCTCGTGGCTCTGCTCGTTCGTCCGCGTCACATTGCCAAACTGCCGCCGCGCCGCATACTTCGCCGCGTCTGCGGTCATGCCTTCTTCGACAAGCGCGCTCTCCACCGCCGCACGGTGAAACGTCATCTCCTCGTTGAGCTCATCGCGAAACCTCTCACGCCCAAAGAGCAGCTGGATCTTGCGAAGAAAACGAGCTATAGACGTCATCACTCTCTCCCTGTGGCTTACTCTGCCCGCAGCGCCTCAACCGGATTTACAGAGGCCGCGCGACGCGCCGGCAGATAACTCGCCAGCATTGCCGCGACACCCAGCACAATAGCTACACCGGTGAGCGTCATCCCGTCCCATGGCCGCACGCCAAACAGCAGCGGCCGTAAAAGCGTCGCCGTCGCAAGTGAGCCAGCAACGCCCGCGCCAATCCCCACTACAGTCAGCCGCAGCGCCTCGCGTAGCACCATTCGGTATACCGTGCCCCGCTGCGCGCCCAGCGCCATTCGTACACCAATCTCCCGCGTCCGCTGGCTCACCGAGTACGCAATCACCCCATACAGCCCCACCACTCCCAGCAGCAGCGCCATCGCCGCAAAACCACCCACTACCCATGCCGAGGAGCGGTGCAGAGAAGCCGATTCCGATTGGTCGATGCGCTCCGTCATCGTCTCCGCGTGAGAGGTCATGACTGCAGGACCGATCTGATGAATCGTCGCTATCAGTGTGCTAAGAACAGCCTGCGGTTGCTGCCCTGTGCGCACGACAACGTAGAAATTGCCTTCAGCACCCTGATCGAAAGGGGTATAGATCGCAGGCTGGACCTGTTTATCCAGGGGGCCTTCCTTGATGTCATCCACCATCCCGACAATCTCGATCACCGGCTCCGACGCGTCAAACCGAATCTCTTTGCCGATCGGATCTTCACCCGGAAAATACCTCCGCGCAAACGCACGGTTGATGATCATGACGCGAGGCTTCGACGCATCCTCCCACTCGTGGAAGTACCGGCCACGCACCAGCCGTGCCTGCAGCGTCTGAAAGTACCCGGCACTAACCTGCCGTGCATTGGCCTCGTTGCCCTCGCTATGCATCCCTCTTCCAACGATCAGAAACGATGTACTCCCGCCGCCTGTACTATCCACCGGCATCTGATGTGTCACAGCCACCGACTGCACGCCCGAAAAGCCTCTCATCCTGTCCATCACCTGATGCGCCAGCGCAACGATCTGCTCGTCCTTTGGATACGCAAAGTGCGGCACTCGCAATCGCACCATCGCCAGACCGTGTGGCTCGATGCCGATATTCGTATGAAGCAACCGCACAAAACTCTTGCCGAGCAGCCCCGCCGCCACCATCAGGATCATCGCCATGCACAGCTCCACCACCACCAGGTGTGCTCCAAGATGCCGCCACACCGTACCTGCCGCGTTCCGTCTGCTTTCCGTCAGCCCCGTCCGCGTCTTGGACATCAGGAAGTGAAAGCTTGGTGTGAGCGAAAACAGCACCGCCATCATCGACGCCATCGCAACTGCAAACAGCACCACCCGCACGTTCCATCCCAGGCCTTCCAGATATGGCATGTTGATCAGCAGATTCGCTGGGATGAGCCGGGTCAGCAGATGCATCGCCACGTACGAAGCGCTGACGCCAATCGCGCTTGCGAAAGCTACCAGCGTCAGCCCCTCTGTAACAAACTGGCGGATCAGCCTGCTGGCAGAAGCACCCACCGCCATGCGCAGACTGATCTCCGCCCGCCGGCTCTCGGCGCGAACCAGCAACAGGCTCGATACATTCACGCAGGCAATCAGTAGCAACAGCGCAGATCCGGCCCACAGCAGCAGCAGAATCGAGCGAAGGTCCCCGACGATCACTCCACTCAAGGGCAGAACCGTCGCACCCCGTCCTTCGTCTGCATCCGGATACTGCCGCGCCAATTGCTTTGCAATCGAACTCATGGCCGCCGACGCAGTTGCCAGCGATACTCCATCCTTCAGCCGGCCGATACCGGCAATCCCGTGCTCTCCGCGTCCATTCGGATCGGGCGACATCTGCAACGTCGTCCAAAACTCTGCCGGTCCCGCTGGCGCAAAATGAAACTCGCGCGGTAATACGCCGATAACGGTGTATGAAAGATTGTTCAGCGTCACAGACTGGCCCACAGCATCCCGCCGCCCGCCGTATCGGTTCTGCCACGCCGCATAACTCAGCATGACAAGGTGTGCCGCTCCGGCCCGGTCCTCGCCAGGACGAAAGTCGCGCCCCAACATCGGCTCAACCCCAAGCGTGCGAAAGAAACTATCGCTTACCACCGCGCCGTCCGCCTGCTCCACGCCCCCAGCCGTACGCAGCACAAACAGATTGCTGTCGTACGCCTCCACAGAGCTGAAGACCGTATTCATCCTCTTCCAGTCCAGGTAATCGAGATACGAGAGATGAAATCGCGATCCCAGCGGCGTACTCTCAAACAGTCCCAACAGTCGCGAAGGGTTTTGATAAGGCAGAGGCTTCAGCAGCGCCGCATCCACAAACGCGAAGATCGCTACATTGGCACATAGGGCCATCGCTAAAATCAAAATCGCCGCCGCGGCAAATCCCGGGTTCTTCCGCAACTGCCGAATCGCAAACCGCAAGTCCTGCACCACGCTCTCCGCCCGGAACCCGATCACCTCATGGCTCTGTTCATTCATCCGCGTCACATTGCCAAACTGCCGCCGCGCCGCATACCTCGCCGTCTCTGGCGACATGCCTTCCTCGACAAACGCGCTCTCCGCGGCCGCACGATGAAACGCCATCTCTTCGTTGAGCTCGTCGCGAAAGCTCTCACGCCCAAAGAGCAGCCGCAGCTTCCGCAGAAAACGAACGAAAGACGCCATCGGCCACCTCACGCATCCTGCAGCACGCGGCCAATCGCCGCGATCATCTGCTGGAACTCGGAGAGCTCCACCCCCAACTGCTTCCGCCCCGCCGCCGTCAGCGTGTAAAAGCGAGCGCGCCGGTTGGTCTCCGTCATCTTCCACTCCGCCTTCACCCAGCCCTGCAGCAGCAGCCGCTGCAGCGCCGGATACAGCGAGCCCTCTTCCACCGTCAGCACATCGTCTGAGAGCCGCTTGATCGCGAGCGCAATCCCGTAGCCGTGCAACGGCGCCCGCTTCAGCGTCGTCAGGATCAGCAGATCGAGGGTCCCCGGCAGCAGATCGTTCTTTTTCGCCATATGAGTTCTATGCATAGATTATCTATGGATAGAAAGTCAATGGCTTTTCGCTCACTTCCCCGCATCCGTGTGCCAGCCCGGATTCACCCACTCCCCGTCCCGCAGCACAAAGATCTCTGTCGCCCGTCCTGCATCCGTAGACCGCTTCCCCTTCACGTCCATCTCCAATCGGTACGTACTCCACGCCACCGCGACATCGCCGAAGCGCTGCATCTCGGTGTGCGGAAATTCCAGCTTCAACAGTTTCCCGCCCCCGGCATGAAACGTCTCCGACGTTTGCAGCACCTCCTCCTGGTGCTTCCACGCCTCCTCGCCGCCGCTGATCACGATCGTCTCCGCCGGCACCAGTCGTTTGAGCGTCGCGATATCGCCCGCAAACCACGCGCGCCACACCGCCTCTCGCGCCTTCAAAATGGCATCGCGATCCTCCCCGCTCGTCTGCGCAAATGCAGGCACCGCCGCCGCCAACGCCATCAGCGCTATAGCCACTCGTCTCACGCAACGCATAGCTCCTCCATAACTCCGTTGTAAGTCGATCTCAACTTTGACCTTTAACTGGTCGCCGACCTGCCCGCACGGACAGCCAGCAAAGCCGCCGCTGCAGATGCCGAAAACACCGAGTAATCCATCGGCGATTTGATCCCGAACGAGATCGCCATCGCGGTGCCGAAGATCGCCAGCAGCACCGCAGCTCCCGCCGCTGTCCAGCGCAGCCACAGCCCCGAGATCAAAGCAATACCCAGCGAAATCTCCGCCATCGTCGCGCCCCACGCCAGATAGGGAATCGTAACCGCCGGCATGAACGAATTCACCTCCGCCGTGTACGCCAGAAAGTTCTTAAACCCGCTCGACGCCTTTCCATATAGCCCAAATCGAGAAGCCACCGCCGAGAGAAACGCCGCCCCCAGCGCAAGCCGCGCATACAACATCACTACCTGCTCCGTATCCATGGACCCCGGCCTCCCCGCTCGCCACTTCATCACTTCGCTCCCCCTTCCAGCGCCACAGGCGCGCTCAAAGGCTCCTCGTGGTCGCACACAAAGTAAGCCAGAAACGTCGCCGGCTCGGTGTGGCTCGCGTTCGCGGACACCGCATGCACTCCACGCGGTGCCTCATAAAAGCTATCTCCCGCTTTGTAGATCGTCTCTTTCTCGCCTTTGACCTGCATCCGCACCGCGCCCGCGATCACATACCCAACCACCGGGCACGGATGGCTATGCGGATGCGAAGACTCACCCGGTCTGTACGTGACCTCCACCAGCGTCACCTTCAGATGCGTGCCATCGAGTGCGGGCAGCGCACGCGTAAGGGCGACGCGCCCCCGCTGCTGCTGCGAAGACTGCGACCACCCCGGCAACACCGCCATTGCCATTCCGCAGACCAGCGTCATTCTGCGTCCTCGAATCCTGAAATCCATCACCGCTCTCCTCTCGTCGCCATATCAGCCTCGCTCCAAAATGGTTCAGCAACAAGAACCACTCTGCGATAATTCGTATGGACCACTTGCATGGCCGAAAAGATCCAGCCCGCACCACCCCAAACTGTTCAAGCCCACAACAGGTCAGGCAGATCGCTCGACTTCGCCCTCCCACCTCGGCGCACAGGTATCCCCGCCTATCGCTGGCTCTATGCCGCATTGCGTTCCCAGATCCTCAGCGGACACCTCCGACCTGGCACGCGGCTGCCAGCTACACGCGACCTCGCCCACCAGTACACGCTCGCACGCGGCACCATCGTCAACGCCTTCGAGCAGCTTCGTTCCGAGGGCTATATCGAAGGCGCCGTCGGTTCCGGCACCTTTGTCAGCAAAGTCCTGCCGGAAGCCTTGTTCGACGTCGCTCACCGTCGCCCTGAAGACTCCGCACCCGCACGCTGGCCAAAGCTCGCTCTCTCTCCGTATGCGCGGCGCGCTACACCCTTCGCCAGTTACGAGCCTCGCGCCACGCGCGCCTTTCGCGCCAACCTGCCCGCGCTCGATCTCTTCCCCATCGCGCTTTGGGCAAAGGTTACCGCGCGCTGCCTGCGCCGCGCCTCCACTCGCCATCTCATGGCCTCAGATCCCTCCGGCTACATGCCTCTGCGTCAGGCCATCTCTGACCACCTCAGCCGTTCGCGCGGCGTGCGCTGTCAGCCGCAGCAGGTCACCATCGTCTCTGGCGTCCAGCAGGCCCTCGACCTCGCCGCCCGCCTCTTCATCGCGCCCGGCGATCGCGTTTGCATGGAAAGCCCCGGTTATCCTGGCGCGGCTCTTGTCTTCCAGGCTTTTCGCGCAAAGTTGATAGCCGCGGGCATCGACAGCGAAGGCATCATGGTGCGAAATCTGCCCAGGCGCAGCGTACGGCTCATCTATGTCACGCCCGGCCATCAATTCCCGCTCGGCACCACCATGAGCCTCGCGCGCCGGCTCGAGCTGCTCGCGTGGGCGCGGCAATCCGGCGCACTCATCTTTGAAGACGACTACGACAGCGAGTATCGCTACTCCGGCCGCCCCATCCCCGCGCTTCAGGGACTCGACAACGCCGGCCAGGTTCTCTACGCGGGCAGCTTCAGCAAAGTACTCTTTCCCGCTCTCCGTCTCGGCTATCTCGTCGTGCCCCCACATCTCGCGGAACGCGTCGCGGCCATCCAGTCGCTCACTGCGCGCCACTCCCCCGTGCTCGAGCAGCTCATTCTCAGCGAATTCATTCGTGAGGGCCACTTCCAAACCCATCTCCGACGCATGCGCCAGTTGTATGCGGAGCGCCTCGCTGTCCTCATGGAGCAGGCACACTCGCGCCTCCCCGGTCTGCTTGAGATATCGCCGGTGGAAGCAGGGCTGCAGACCGTCGGATGGCTCGCGCACGGAATCTCCGCGGAATCGGCAGCCAGGGCGGCCGCCCGGCGGCAGGTCGAGGTCACGCCCCTCGCGGAGTATTGCTACAGCCCGGCCGCTCGAAAGGTCGCGTCAACCGCGCTGCAACTCGGATTCGCCGCCATCCCGCCAGCCGAAATTCGGCGTGGCATCCGCGAACTCGCCATCGCGCTGGAGACCGTCCGCAACCTCGGCGAGAAATGAAAGCCCGCACACCGGCATCCCGCGTACAATCGCACCCCCGGAAGCGGTCTTTCTGCGCCCGGGGGAAAGAAAGAGGTGAACTGCATGATCGGAGACAAGATCGGCGAAACCAAGGGCAAACGACTGGTGAGACGGGTGATCTCTATTGACCCACCCACCGCGGAAGTGTCCTTTGAAGACAGCGGCACCATGTTCGGCGTGGCTACAACCGGTATGGGGACCTATACATCCGTCATCCGCCCCGACGGCTCCATTGACGGTCAGGGCCAGGGGCTCATCACCACCCCGGATGGAGAACTGGTCAGTTGGACGGGAAGTGGTCTGGGCAAATTCGGAGCAGCCGGCGCAATCAGTTATCGCGGCATGCTGTTCTTCCACACCAGTTCGCAAAACCTAGGACGTCTCAATAACACCTGCGGCGCCTTCGAGTACGACGTAGACTCCGCTGGCGACACAGTCTCCAAAGTCTGGGAATGGAAGTAGGTCGAAACATCCACCACTCAATGGGCCAGAACCGGAACCGAACTGCATCTGAAGCCAAACCCCGGACTTCCGGCACCTCCCCGCAAACTCCCCCAGGGTTTGCTGGCGCTCAACGGCTTGGTCCCATTTCAGCACCCGGCTTCTTCCCGACCCACAAAAGTTGGCATGATGCCTCGCTCGATTTGCCATACTTGAATAAGGGGAGCTATCGCGCCGTCCACAGCGGCTCGGGCGAATTGGTATTAGGTCATTTGACTGCAATACTTTAGCCGTAACCCTTCAACACAAAACGACTTAGCCCTCCGGACGTCATTCTGCACCGGAAAGCGGGCAAAATCCGGACGGTAAGTCCTTTGTTGAGACGACTTTAGCGATAAGTCTTTTGTCTGGACGACTTTAGCGCTCGGGAGGTTGTCTAAAGCGAACAAAGCAGAGGACTTGCAGCCAGCCCTCCCGGTACGGAGGGGGGAGGGGGGTCACTCGTAACGCAACGCTTCGATCGGATCCAGGTTCGCCGCGCGCAGCGCCGGAACCATCCCGCTCACCAGTCCCACCACGATCAGGATCCCGGTTGAGACGACAACGATCAGCGGCGAGATCAGCAGCCGTATATCGGCATCGGTCGCATCGTGAGCGATAGCGCTGTAAAAGGTGATGCGCCCCACCGCCAGCGACACCCCGTACGCCAGCAGCATACCCAGCAGGCCGCCGGTAGCGGAGATTACCAGCGCCTCCGATAGAAATTGAATCAGGATGTGCCGCTTGCGCGCGCCCAAGGCCTTCTCGACCCCGATCTCACGCGTTCTCTGCTGCACGCTCACCAGCATGATGTTCATCAGCCCGATGCCCGCAATGCCTAGCGTCAGCGAGCCGATAAACGCCATCAGCACCTCAAGCGCTGCGGTGATAATGCGGAACTGTGAGAGCTGCTCCATGAGGTTCGCAACATAGATCGCGTTGTGGTCCGTCGGCCGGAATCCATGCGCCGCTCCAAGGGTCTGGCGTACGTTCTGCTCCACCGCCATGTGGTTGCCGTGGTAGGTCAACCAAATGCCGTCGAGGTACTTCATGTCCTTCAGGTCGCCCATCGTCTTGAACGGAATGTGCACCACACGGTTGATGTTGTTCTCGTCCTCGGTCATCTTCGGCTTCAGCACGCCAACAACCGTGAAACTGATGCCGCCGACGCGGATGCGCTGTCCAATGGGATAGATCCCGGAGAATAGCTTGGTCGCCGCCTCCGAGCCCAACACCGCGACATGGTTGCGCTCCTGGTTGTCCTGCTCGGTGTAGAAGCGCCCTTTCACGACGTCGTAGTTCAGGACATCGGCGATCCCCGGATGACTGCCCTCGACGTGCCACGCATAGGTGTGCAGTTCGTTCTGGATCGAGACATTGTCCTTGTCCAACGTGGCGGTTATCGTTTCCAGTCCGGGTACGCTCGCCGAGAGCCGTTCGATATCGTCCTGGGTGAAGCGCACCACCACGCCGGCCTTCTTGCCGCCCGCCTGCTCGCTCGTCGTACCCGGAAATACGCCGATGGAGTTGATGCCCCACTGCGAGAAGATGGCCATAATCGCGCGGCTGAACCCGGCACCGTAGGCCAGCAGCAGCACAACCGTAGCGATCCCCCACGCCATCCCCGCAACGGTGATGACCGTACGCCGCCGGTTGTATTGCATCGCCTCGTAAGCCTGCTTCAGCAGATCGATCAGCATCGCCGCTACTCCCCTATTCCCGTCTCAGCGCTTCCACCGGTTCGAGCCGCGCCGCCTTGCTCGCCGGCACCAGGCCCGCAATGACGCCGCTGGCCGTCAGCGCGCCGATGGCCAGCGCGGCTGACCACGGCACCAGCCGTGGCGGATCGAAGCCCTCCATGTTGTGACCGATGGCAGACTGCAGCGCGTACATCAGCAGCGCGGCACCGCCAATGCCGATCAGCCCGCTAATGCCGGTCAGGAAGAGTCCCTCCAGCAGGAACTGCAGCTCCACGCTGCGGTTGGTGGCGCCTAGTGCTTTGCGCAGCCCGATCTCGCGCGTGCGCTCCGTCACGGCCACCAGCATGATGTTCACGATGCCCACCGCCCCCAACGCCAGCGTCACCACCCCCACGCTGCCGAGGAAGATATCCATGGCATTAAATATCTTGTCCACCATCTGCTGGCTCTTGATCGAGTCCCACTCGTCGAAGGCATCCTTGCTGTGCCAGTCAAAGCCGTGCTGCTGGGCAATGAGCCGATGGACATCGGCCACCGCCAACTCGTTGTCGCCGTGGACCCGTGGCTGATATTGAATACTGCTCACCGCATCCTGCGGCAGGTTCTCGCCCTTGATGGGAAACATCTCCATCATCACGGAGAGCGGAATGTACGCCTGCTGATTTACCCCGTTATTGTTGCCGCGCCCCGTCTTCGCCGCCACACCGATGACCTGAAAGCGGGAGCCGTTCAGCAGGATCCACTCTCCCAGAGCGGGGCGTCCGGAAAAGAGCAGTTGCGCCGACTTCGATCCCAGCACCACCACGTGGCGCCGATCATGCAGATCGTCACCGTCGATAAGACGCCCATCGGCCATCGGTAATGCGCGAATGTGGGCGTAGTAGGTGTCAATTCCCTTCACCGTCCCGCCGGTCGTCGCGTACTGGCTTATCTGCTGGATCGTCTCGTTCTCGATCACAGCCGTGACCTCGCGCACAGACGGCAGTTTGCGCATGGCCTCAGCGTCCGAGAGCGTGACATGGTACGGCCGCATGCCGGTGTGCTGGCTGGGAACGGCAGGAATGTTGCCACCGGAGAGGAAGATCACATCATTGCCCAGGGTGGCCATCTGGCGCCTCTGGCCGGAACGGAAGCCCTCCCCTAGGCCAATCAGCAGCAGCAGTGACCCCACCCCCCATGCAATACCGAACATGGTGAGAAAGGACCGCAGCTTGTGCGCCCAGATTGCGTCCAGAACCTGCCCGACAATGTCCCTGAGAGCTCGCATGCTACCTCAATGGACGGATACGCGTTGCGTTGGACAGCAGTTCCGTGGCCGCTGAGTCTCCAGGGGGCCTACTTCTTGTCGAGTGCCGCCAACACTTCTCCCGCGTTCGGCGAGCTGACCCGCAGATATTCGCTGACGCGCTTACGCTCTTCGTTCGTGAGCGTAGGGGCTACGGCAAGCAGGCGTCGCATGGTGGTGGCAACATCATCAACGTAATTCATCATGCGAATGGCTTCGCCGGACAGAGGCATCTTTCGTTTCTCCACTTCTTCTTTCAATCGCTCCACACATTCTCCCGTGCTCGGGTAGGGTTCGTAAAGTGGCGTACCGGCTTTCCGCCGAAAGCAACCGTTCGGCGCGACCTGACCTCTAGCCCTTTATCCTCTCAGTAACGCGCTTTGTATAGGGGCCACAGTCATGCCTCCACGAAAACGACGGAATGGTCACCTCTCTTCAAAGTTCGAAGCCATATCGGTCTAACCAGATTGCTCACCCAAGCCTGCTACCCGGATTCACCCGAAGCTATGGACCAAAACTGTATCCATTCTCTGCTACAAAGCGATGTTCGCGTTCCTGTCGCCACCTATCGCGCCCAAATGCATCGGGAATTCACCTTCGATCAGGCGGCCGGGATCGTGCCCTACCTGCAGAGGTTGGGCATGGGGGATTTCTATGCCTCTCCCATTTTCGAGGCGCGTCCCGGCAGCATGCACGGCTACGACGTCACCCGGCATGACCGGCTGAACCCGGAATTGGGCGGCGCGGAACGCTTTGCACCCTTTGCGGAGACACTTCGCGGACACGGAATGGGCCTGTTGTTGGACATTGTGCCCAACCACATGGGCATCGGCAGCGACTCCGTGTGGTGGCAGGATGTGCTCGAGAACGGTCACGCTTCCCGCTACGCCAACTACTTCGACATCGATTGGAGTCCCTTAAAGGCGGAGATGCGCGACAAGCTTCTCCTGCCGATTCTGGGAAACCAGTATGGCGTCGAGTTGGAGGCAAAGCATATTCAGGTGGTCCTCGAGGACGGCCGGTTTTACGTGAAGTATTACGACGATCACCGTATGCCGGCGGCGCCTCGCACTATCCCGCTGATCTTCTTCCGCAGGCCCATCGGCACCTTGCCGAGCGAGCAGGAAACGGCTGGCATGCCGCCCGAGTTGGCTGAGGTGCTGCGCGAGCTGACGCAACTGCCGCCGCACGAGACGACCGACCCTCAACTGCGGGCGGAACGTCAGGAGCGGATGCGAACGCTGATGCCCCGGCTACGCGCGATCTTGACGAGCGGGGCGGCACAGCCACTGATCGCACGCGCCCTGGAAGCACTCAACGGTGTGGAAGACAACCCCCACAGCTTCGATGCTCTTCACGCATTCCTCGACGTACAACCGTACCGTCTGGCCTACTGGCGCACCTCAGCGGAAGAGATCAACTACCGCCGCTTCTTCGACGTCAACGATCTGGTTGGGCTGCGCATGGAAACTCCCGAGGTCTTCGCCGAGACGCATCGCCTGATCCGCGAGCTTCTGGCGAAGAAGCAAGTGACAGGGCTGCGTATCGACCACTGCGACGGCATGTTCAATCCGCGCCAGTACTTGATCCGGCTGCAGCTGCTCTACCTGGCAAGCCAGTGCGCCGGCCCGACCCCGGAGGGCGAGACGGCTGCGAACGGGATCGAACGGGAGGTGCTCGACCAGGTGCGGGGCTATGACTGGGGCGCTTCGCACGGCCCTCTCTATGTGGTGGTGGAGAAGATCCTCGAGCCGCGCGAGCATATGCCGCGGGAGTGGCCGGTGCATGGGACATCCGGCTATGACTTCGTCTACTTCGCCAACAACATCTTTATCCAGCGCGACAATCTCAAGGCCTTTGACACGCTTTACACCCGCGTGCTCGGACATTCGTCAAACCCAGACGACATCATCTACCGGTCGAAGCTGCAGGTGATGCAGAGCTCGCTGGCCAGCGAGGTGCATGTGCTGACCAACATGCTCAGCAAGATAGCGGCGGCGGACCGGCATGCGCGCGACTTCACCGACAACGTCCTGGAGTCGGTCATCCGCGAGACCATTGCGTGCTTTCCGGTCTACCGCACCTATATCGATGAGCGAGGCACGTATCCGGAGCGGGACATTGCGTTCATCCTGAGCGCGAACCGCCAGGCGAAGCGGCGGAACCCGGATATCGACGCCTCGGCATTCGACTTCCTTCGCGACATGCTGTTGCTTCGCCGCCGGCACGAAACCCCCAGCCGGGAGATCGACCCGCAACAGTTGCGGTTCGCACTCAAGTTCCAGCAACTGACGGGGCCGGTGATGGCGAAGGGCGTAGAGGACACGACCTTCTATGTGTACAACCGGTTTGTCTCGTCGAACGAAGTGGGGGGCGACACCCGGTCGTTTGGCATTCCGCTGGAGCTGTGGCACGCGAGCAACCAGGAGCGGCTGGAGGTGTCGCCGGACTCGATGCTGACCACGTCGACGCATGACACCAAGCGCAGCGAGGATGTGCGTAACCGGCTGAATGTGCTGTCGGAGATGCCGAATGCGTGGTCCGGGGCGGTGCGGCGATGGCAGCGTGTCAATGCCAAGGTGAAGCGCACCTTGGGAGATGGGCGCGTCGCGCCGGACGCGAATGAGGAGTATCTGCTCTACCAGACGATTGCGGGTGTGTGGCCGTGGCGCGAGGATGAGCCGGGCTGCCGCGAGTCGGTGTTGAAGCGGATTCAGGAGTACACGGCGAAGGCGCTGAGCGAGGCCAAGGTGAACCTGAGCTGGATCAATCCTGATCCCGAGTATGTCGAAGCGGTGCAGGGATTCCTTGCGGACATCATCCTGCCGGACAAGCGCGGACGCGATACGCCATTCATGCAGACGCTCCAAAAGCTGCTGCCGCAGCTCAAACTTTTTGGCGGTGTGAATTCGGTGGCGCAGTTGGTGTTGAAGGCTACCAGCCCGGGGGTGCCGGACTTCTACCAGGGGACGGAGCTGTGGGACCTGAGCCTGGTCGATCCGGACAATCGCCGGCCGGTGGACTACGCGCTGCGCGAGCGGACGCTGGCGCACCTGGACGCGCTCGCGGCCGGGCACGGGCCGGCTTCTGTCGCAGCAGACGTGACACGTGACATCAGCGACGGCGCCATCAAGCTGTGGACCACCTCCCGAGTGCTGCGGCTGCGGCGCGAGGAGCATGCGCTCTTCCGCAATGGCAGGTATCTGCCGCTCTACGCGAGCGGCGCAGCCGCAGAGCACGTGATCGCGTATGCACGACAGCATGAGGACAAGACGGTCATCGTCGTGGCACCGCGCTTTGCGTGCTCGCTGATGCGGGGCGACGTTGCGCTGCCGCTGGGGAATGCGTGGAAGGACTGGTCGCTGTCCCTGCCGTCGGAGCTGCAGGGTAGCTATCGCAACATCTTCACCGGCGAAGTGGTGCATAGCGAAGGGACATTGTCACTTGCGCAGGTCTTTGCCAGTTTTCCGGTCGCAGTATTCGTGAGGACCTCGTGAGCGGGCAGCACACAATCGACACGGGCTCCAGCAATTCGTCACATCCGGTGTTCCTGAGAGATCGCTGTTCGCTACTCTTCGTGTGCAACGCACCTCGAAGGTGCGTGCTTTGTTTCATGAGGAGATCCATGCGCTTTTACGCCACCCGGGTACTGTCCGTTGCTGCCGTTCTCGTATCGCCACTGTCCGCGTTTGCTGCTCCTTCCACGACGCCTCAGCCGAAGACTGCTGCCGCTGTGATTGCCGCCGACGACAGATGGGAGAAGGCCGAGGAGTCCGGCGACGTCGCCTATGTGGACAACTTGTTGCTGCCCGACTATCGCTCGGTGAGTGCGGACGGCAGCGTGCACGACAAAGCCGCCATCCTCGCCAATGCGAAGCGAAATCTTGGCTCGGCTGAGCACGCCGACAAGGTTGCGAAATGGCTAGCGGCGCATCCGATGGGGACAACCGCTGTCATCCAAGGCGATACAGCGATTCTGACTTTCTATCTCAAACCACTCGGGCCTGAGAAAGGAATCATGTCGAGCGATATCTTCATCTACCGCGACGGCCAGTGGCACGCGGTCTACTCGCAACACACCGACGCGGGGAAATAACGGTACTACCCACCCCCTCCCCCTCCCGGCGCGGGAGCGGCGCCTGCAAGGCCTTTTGTTGCTGCGGCTTATAGCCTCTCCCGGGGGCTAAAGTCGTCCAAGCAAAGGATTAAGCGCTAAAGTCGTCCAGTCAAAAGACTTACCTATACGAAAGAGGCCATCCCGCGAACGGGATGGCCTCGATAGAGAACATTGGCAGAAGTACACCTAATTCCATCTTACCGAATGGATACATGGAATCCGGCAGAATTCTGCTACCGCGATGGATACAGTTCCCGTTTCGGGAGTGTCACACGGCCGGCGTTGACTTCGGCTGATGAACGAAGTCAGTACAAGAACCGTCAGCCTTCCAGGTTGTAGACGACATTCACCGTAGTCTCGACTTCGATGGGATCTCCGTTGAGGAGATAGGGGCGGTAGCGCCAGGTGCGGACGGCCTCCACCGCGCTCTTGGCGAGCGAGTCGTCGGGCGTCGTCTGGACGCGGATATTCTCCACCGCGCCGTCCTTGCCGATGATCACGTCGAGCACTACGGCGCCCTGAATCTTCTTTGCCCTCGCATCTGGGGGATATTTCGGATTTTCGCCGGAGATTCTCTGGCCGGACATGATCTCGGGTTTCACCTTAATTTTTGAGGATGCGGCGTGGGGTGCGGCGTCCGGTGCCAGCTCTGCGACGCCGGCGTGCAGCGCGAGCGCGGATGCACAGGTGGCGAAGGCGATGGCGCTGCAGGCCGCGGCGATGAGGATGCGGCGCGGGATGCTTAGCGGCGCGGATTTGTGGGTCAGAGTCATGACTCTCCTTTCAAGAGTGCGGGCATCTGCATTGAAGTTGAAGATTCCGAGGGCGTGGAGGGTAACGCGCGGCCGGCCGGCGAGCATGCTGGCGATACGTAACAGAGACTGCGCATATTTCTTGCGTCCTGCGGCGACTTCGGAGGCGATGGCGTCCGCTGCTATGGCGTCACAGAGGAGCTCGCGGCTCTCTGCCAGACGGGCGCGTGTTTGCCAAATCACCGGGTGCCAGGCGATGGGCAGCGAGACGAGGCCATAGAAGAGGTTTTTTGTGAAGTCGCGGCGGGCGATATGCGCAAGCTCATGTGCGAGAACGGCATCGAGGTCGGCTGGCGGGAGGTTCTCGAGGAAGTCCGATGGCACGAGCACGAGACCGCTGCGTAGGCCGACTGTCACCGGGCCAATTCCATGTGGCGAGGCTGCAATCTGCGGTGGCGGAGCGCTGATACCGAGTTGATGGCAATGTTGTGACCAGCGAAGCGCGGCTTCGCCGGTGAGCGTGATGCGCGTTGCGCTGCGCGCGAGGTGGCGCGTCTGTTGAAGACCCCAGACGAGGCGGCCGGCAAAGTAGAGCAGGCAGCATGCCCAGGCAAGAACAATAGCGGCTTCGAGGGCCAGCGGTATGTGCACCGTGCTGACGCTGGCGGTGGTAGGACCGAAGAGTACGCGAACGTCTCCGTGATTCGCGGCGGCTCTCGTCGGCAGAATGCTGAGCAGCGCATACCAGAGGGCGGCGATGCGGAGAGTGCAGGCGGGCAGCGCGATCTGAAACAGAAGCGCGGCGACCCAGACTCGGTGCCCGACGGGCGGAGATGCGCTGCGGAGCATCCGGTTCACGACCCATGCGGCAGCGAAGATGAGCGGTATTTGCCACAGTGCGTTGAACAGATAGGAGAGCAGCCAGGGAAACGCGAGCGCGTTCATGCGTCACCACCTTCCTCTTCGAGACGCCTGCTGAGCTCGGCGATGCGCCTGGGATCGATCTGGCGGGACTTGATGAGGCTCATCACCAATTCGTCGGCAGACCCGCCGAACATGCGATCGACGAGATCGCGGACGGCGTGGCGCGAGGCTCTGGCTTCGGTCACGGTGGGGCTGTAGACGTAGGCGCGGCCGCGCAGCTTACGGCGGAGCTTTCCCTTGCGCTCGAGGATATTGAGCATGGTCTGGACTGTGGTGTAAGCGAGCTGCTGTTCCAGCCCTTCCTGCACGTCTTTCACGCTGAAGGCTCTGTTTGAGTTGGTCGCGCCGTCGGCGGCGCGAGCGCTGCTCGTGCCCAGTTTCCAAATGACTTGCATGATCTGGAGTTCGAGCTTGGTGAGCGGGGTGGGTTCGCGGTCTGCCATGGAGGCTTCTCCTAAGTGGTTAGGAGATTAGGCTAGCGACGAGAGAATTGTCAACTAAGCTCTTAGGACTGCTGGCCGTACTCCGGACGCGCCGGAGGCGAGAGTAGACAGGGTTCGGCGTCATCGAGCAGATTCTTCAACACAAATGAGTTTCAGTTGAAGACTTTTCAACCGGCCCCTGCGTGGCAGGTCCCGCGGAGTTTATTGTTAGGAACATGGATCGTGCCATCACCATGCGGGCCTATGTTGTCGCATGGCTGTTGTGCGCGGTGTTGACGGGCCTGGCAATTCACTCGCCCCACTGCGATCGGTGTGATAGCCCGTACTTCTCCACCTCTTCTTTGCTGCAACAACCTGTTGCCAACCATCCGCTACCCTCTGCGCCGGACAACTGTAACGGCATCTGCTGGTGCTGCGGCTTTCACTGGTTTCCGAATGCAAGTCCGGTTCTAACTTTGGCAAACAATGTGATTATCGGTGTTTGGCCGGACCCGGTTTCACCTGTCCTCGCGCCGCGCACGCTCATATTTCGACCTCCCCGCACAGCTATCTCCTCTTAGGCGACCATTCCATGCCCTGGCATGGATGTTGGAACTAACTCTCGAGGGTATCTATGCGTTGCTACGTGTTCACGCTCGCCGGTGCGTGCCTGTTTCTGTCTCTCTGTCTGCCTGCCCGTGGGCAGAGCTCTTCGAAGATCTCCTCCATCAGTACGCAAGAGGCCACGCAGGACAAAGATCCAATCGCCATCCTTGAGGTTGGCGCAGCAACAAGCTGGAACCTCAGCGGAGGCGCAGCAACGTTCGCGCCGAATCTTGCAGCAGAGGCGACGCCTATAGAGAACTGGCTGGAGCTTGAGATAGGCGTGTCGCCTTTCTACACGCGTAGATCGACGGAATGGGACACTGACCTCCTTTTCAAGAAGCCGTGGACGATATCGCGGAAGTCGGAGTTCATGCTGGGCGTCGGTCCGGAATGGGTCCACTTGAAACAGAATGGGAGAGTGAGCGACTCGATCGCCGGGGAGTTGGCGGGAGACTTCATGTTCTGGCCCAGCGGCAAACACCGCTTCGGGTGGTTTCTCGAACCGGCTTACGACCGCAGCTTTGCCAGAGGTCACCAGCAATCCATCGGCATGAGCGCCGGTCTGCTGATCGCGATTCCGTGATCGTCGCGGGTGGTGATGCGAACGAAGCTCAGGCGCGGGCGGCTCGTAACCAGAATTTAACGCACTCCCGTGTTGACGAGTCGCTACTATGGTTCGCCCATTGAGGGCATGGAGATTGCATGGCTACGACCCCGGAAACATCCTTCCACTATGAAGTCAAAAGCTCAGAAGACGAAAAGAAGTGGAAGGTCACGACGATCACATGCCATGGCAGGCTAGTAGGTGATACAGCAGATCAGCTCAAAGAACTGGTCAGGCCTCTCATCGCTGAAGGCGGCCACATCGTGATCGACTTTGCCGATCTGAAGTTTCTGGACAGCCTCGGCCTGGGATCCTTGGTTGGGCTGAAGGTGTCAGCAATCAATAAAGGCATGTGCAAGCTGGAATTCGTCAACTTGTCGCCCCGTGTGCGCGAGCTATTGAGCCTCACGAACCTGACGGAATTGTTCTCCCGGTAAGGGCGACATCTCATCGACCGGACTCAAATCATCAGGCGCGGGCGGCCAGTTTCAGAGCGGCAGCGACGTTGGGGTTGACGCCTGAGTTCGGGTGCTTCTTCTCGAAAGAGATGCACTCCTGCTCGAGCTCTTGCGCGACTTCGCGCGAGTAGATGAGGAAGTGGTGCGCCGAGAGCAGAACCGTGAAGCCGAGCCAGAGCTTTGCTGGGTGACGCCCGAATCTGCGTACGAGCTGGTAGAGGAACTTCCAGTATTCCAATTTGTAGGGCGATTGGATGCCCTGATGCCACATGGAAACTGCCAGCACGCGCAGGTTGTAGGACAAGGGAAGACGGGGCGGGACCTGGGTCTCGCGCGGCTGCCAGACTTCGAGTGAACGCAGCGCACGCTGAAAGAACGGCTTCGCCTCATAGAGGCCGGAGAGCAGCGTGCTGAGACCGCGCAACAAGATCGGTACCGGCAATACAGGGTCGAAGTTGGGCGGGCTGAAGTTGGTGAGGGCTTCGCTGTCTTCGTGCAGACGGCCTTCGCGCTTCATGCGGTCGTAGAGAGCGGTCGTGGGCGGAGCCTGCAGCACACCGGCCATGGCCCAGGTGATGTTGGTGAGCTCGATGAATTGACGCTGACGCTCGAAGATGGTGGCGTCGTCAGAGTCGAAGCCGACGATGAAGCCGGCGAGCACCCAGATGCCCGCCTCCTGAATGATGCGGACCTGCTCGACGTTGTCGCAGCGCAGGTTCTGGAACTTGCGCGTTTCCTTGAGCGCTTCTGACGAAGGCGTCTCGATGCCGATGAAGACGTACATGAAATTGGCATCGACCATTGCATGAAGCAGGTCTGTCTTCGCGGCAAGGTCGATGGAGGCCTGGGTCTGGAGCGGGAACGGATGATCGTACTTCTTCTGCCATACGGCCAGTTCGCGCGTGAGAGAGAGCGCCTTGTGATGGTTGCCGATGAAATTGTCATCGACGATGAAGACCTCGTTGCGCCATCCCAGCTCGCGGAGGTTGTCGAGCTCCGCGATGAGCTGCGCATTCGTCTTGGCCCGCGGTTTGCGGCCGTAGATGGTGATGATGTCGCAGAACTCGCACTGAAAGGGGCAGCCGCGCGAAAACTGCACCGGCATGGTGGTGTATTTGTCGAACCGCAGCAGGTCGAAGCGCGGCATGGGGCTGGCGGTCATGTCCGGCTTGTCGACGACGTTGTAGAGAGCTTGCGCGGTTCCCTCTTCGAGGGCTTTGGCGATTCCGGCGAAGGCTTCTTCGGCCTCACCCACCATGACATGGTCGGCAAACTCGAGGACAACTTCCGGCCCGGAGCTGGCCCAGGGGCCACCGACGAAGGTGCGGCGCCCAAGTGTGCGGGCGCGCAGTAGGATGTCGCGAGCGAAGAAGCGCTGCGCATGCATCGCGCTGACCATGACCAGGTCGGCCCACAGCAGATCCTCGTCGCGAATCTCCTGAAAGCACTGATCCATCAGGCGGATCTTCCAGGATGGCGGACAGAGCGCGGCAACGGTGATGAGGCCGAGCGGCGGGGTCATGGCGGCTTCGGGAAGCATGTTGAGGACACCCTCAAACCCCCAGAAAGACGAGGGGAAGCGCGGCCAGACCATGAGCACGTTGAGATTGGTTCCGAGCGGTGGAAAGACCGTCTGGTGACTCGGGAGGGTGCCGGTTGACGGAAGGCTTGCGGGTGATGCATCGAGCATAGGTCGGGTCTCCGAACGAGCGGACGGGAGCGGGCAGAATTCGCCGTAGGCCTAGCCGACGTCAGTTGCAACTATAGTCGCTCCTGTCAAGCCTCGGAATGACAGTGCGAATAAAGAACTTTTGATCGGCTAAAGCTGTTCGCCTTCGGGAGTTACGAGATCGCGATCGGTGAGCTCGGTGAGGGCGGCGAGCTGCCGGGCATGCTCGACGCGGATGGCACCGCGGGTAAAGCGCCAGCTCCAGTTGTCGCCGATTCCGGCGGGGGTGTTCATGCGGGCTTCGGAGCCGAGGGAGAGGATGTCCTGCAGGGGGAAGATGCAGGTGTCGGCTACCGATTCGGCGGCGGCACGGATGAGCGGCCAGACGATGGGCTGATCGCCGCTTGTCCCGGTGTAGATCTGGACGGCGGCGCGCTCGCGCTCGTTGGCACCGGTGGCCCACCATCCGGCCGTGGTGTCGTTGTCATGGGTGCCGGTGTAGACGACGGTGTTGGGCTCGTACCGGTGCGGAAGATAGTTGTGCGCGCCGCGGTCGTTGAAGCCGAATTGCAGGATGCGCATGCCGGGCATGTCGAAGGAGTGGCGGAGCTGATCGACTTCTGGGGTGATGAGGCCGAGGTCTTCCGCGATCAACGGGATTGGGCCGAGGGCTTCGATGAGGCGCGCGAAGAGCTCTGCGCCGGGGCACTTGACCCATTTGCCGTGGATGGCTGTCTCTTCGTCGGCGGGGATGGCCCAGTAGGCTTCGAAGCCGCGGAAGTGATCGAGGCGGATGATGTCGTACATGGCGTGGGCGCGGCGGATGCGGTCGACCCACCAGTCGAAGTGGCGATGGCGCAGCACATCCCAGCGATAGAGAGGATTGCCCCAGCGCTGGCCGGTCTGGCTGAAGTAGTCGGGTGGCACGCCGGAGACGCGGATGGGCGAGAGGTCGGGGTTCAGCTCGAAGAGATCGGGATGGGTCCAGACGTCGGCACTGTCGAAGGAGACAAAGATGGCGACGTCGCCGATGAAGCGGATGCCGCGGTCGAGTGAATAACGACGCAGAGCTTGCCATTGCTGGTCGAAGGCGAACTGGATGACGCGCTCGATCTCGAGTTGTGCGGCGAGCTGGGTGCGGAGCTGCGCAAGCGTTTCGGGGCGGCGGTGCGCAATCTCCTGCGGCCAGGTGGGCCACGCGGCGGAGTCGTACTGACGGCGAAGGACATTGAAGAGGACGAAGTCATCGAGCCAGGAGGCGTTCTCTCTGCAGTAGATCTCGAAGGCCTGCCATTCGGCCGGTGTGTGCTGGGCGAGGAAACGGCTGGCGGCCTGGGCAAGCAGCGGCATTTTGGCGTCGCGAACCTGCTCGAAGTTGACGCGGGCGGGATGTGTGCCTGTTGCGGTGACGTATTGGGCAAGCTCGTCCGCGGTGAGCCAGCCCCACGAGACCAGCACCTCGAGCGAGATGAGCAGCGGATTGCCGGCGAAGGCGGAGATGGAGGAGTAGGGCGAGGAGCCGTAGCCGACTGGGTTGAGCGGGAGCACCTGCCAGAGACGCTGCTTGGAGGCGGCGAGAAAGTCGGCGAAGGCGAAGGCGGCGGGGCCGAAGTCGCCGATGCCGCCCGCGGAATCGAGCGACGAGATGTGGAGGAGAAGGCCGGAGGAGCGATCGAGAGGCATTCGGGGACTTGCCGTCCAGGCAATCGCGCCTGCGGCGCGTTTCGTTGGGGCGGCTCCCGTTGGTCGCCGCTGTTTTGGTTTTATTTTCTAAACCGAGAAAGTACCTACGTGGATTCTATGATGCATTTCCCCGATTATTGTTTGAGGAACAGTACGCCTTTGGGGTGACGTGGACGGGTAGTTGGCCTACTGAAAATGCCCCACATCTCAAAGCGAGAGGTGGGGCATCCATTTGGTACCACTCGAAAACCATCAGCAGACCCCGCCACTTCGCTTCGCTCGGATGCGACGAGAGATCTGCTGCATTGGAGGACGATTAACCCGGGATACTTATCCGGGGATGATCGGCTGCTGCTGCGCCTTCTTGTTCATGAAGACGCGGCCGGACTTCTCGTACTGCTGGGTGATGTTGGTGACGTAGACGGCGAAGACTTCCTCGCGCCGCTGATCGCCCATCTGCTCACGGGCCGAAGGGAGGTTCTTCGCGATCTGGGCGGCATCCGGCTCCTGCTTGCCGGTGAGCTTGATCACGATGCCGTTGCGGCCGGTGTTGATGGCATTGGAGACCTGACCATCGTTGAGGCTGAAGACCTGCGGGGCCATCTGACCGAGCTGGCCGAGGTCGGGGATCTGGCCGTCACGCCCGACGAAGTCGCTGGTCTTGACGGTGGCACCAACGGACTTGGCTGCGGCAGCGAGATTGCCGTTCTGCTTCGCCTCGGCGGCAAGCGCGTTGGTCTTTGCGGCGAGCAACTGCGGTAACTGCTGATCGCGGAAGTCTTCGACCAGGTGCGATTTGTATTCGTCGAAGGTGGGCGGGTGGGCGGCGTGGATGTCCGCGACCTGGAAGATGGCGAAGCCCTCGCCGGTGGATGCGACGGCGGGCGGCCCATCCTTCTTCGCGGTGAAGGCCCCGCTCAGCAGCTTCGAGCTATCGGCGAGTCCAGGCGCGATGGCGCCCTGCGCGAGATAGTCGGTGCTGACGACCTGGAGGTGGTGAGCGGCAGCGGTCTTCGCGAGGCCGGTCTTCTGGGCTTCTGCGGCGAGCGCTGTAGCGAAGGTCTGTGCCGCCTGCGCTTCCTTGTCGCGCACCATGGTGGCGAGGATGGTGCCACGCACCTCGTCAAAGGACCGGGTGTGTGCGGTCTGCTTCTCTTCGGTCTGGATCACGTGATAGCCGAACTGGGTCTTGACCGGATCGGAGATCTGGCCGGGGTTCAGCGAAAAGGCTGCCTTGTCGAATTCGGGCACAGTGACGCCGTGCTGGAGCATGCCGAGCTCGCCGCCACTTTCCTTCGAACCGGGATCGTCGGAATACTTCTTCGCGAGCGCATTCCAGTCGCCGCCGGCGCGAAGCTGCTTGAGCACATCTTCCGCCTTGGCCTTCGCGGCCGCGTCGGTCTTGGCGTCCGCGCCCTTGGGCACGGCGATGAGGATGTGGCGGACCTTCACCTGGTCGGGGATCTGGTAGTCCTTCAGGTGCTGCTGGTAGTACTGCCGGGCCTGCTGGTCGCTGATCTGCGGCGTGCCACCGGGGACCTGATCGGGCGTGAAGGCGATGTAGCTGATCTTTCGCGTTTCAGGAACCGCGTCCTTGTAGCGGGCGGCATTCTGCTTGAAGAACTTCTGGAGGTCGGCATCGGTTGGGTTGATCTGCTTCCGCAGGTCTTCGCCATTCAGCACAGCGTAGTCGAACTTGACCTTGGTGTTGTCCCGGCGATAATTGTCGGCCGCATCCTTGTCGGAGACGAAGACACCGCCGGTGATGAGCGCTTCGAGACGGCTGATCTCGAGCTCGGTGCCGATCTGCTTCTCAAAGTTGGCGGTGGACATGTGGAGCTGCTGGTCCACCCAATCGGCGTACTTATCCTGGCCGATGAACTGCCCCTTGGGAAAGAAGTAGATAGCCCAGGGACCTTCGCGAAGCTCGTGGCGGATGTCATCGGCTGTGACGCCGAGTCCCAACTTGTCGGCCTGCTGCAGCAAGATCTCGCGCTGGATGAGCGCCTGAGCGGCCTGCGGCATGAGGAACGGGATGGCCTGCTCAGGATAGTGGCGCTGCTGCGCGATGCGGCCGGCGACCTGCGTGACTTCCTGATTGGTGATGTCGCGGGAGCGGCCGAGCGGGAAGTAGCGCCCGAGTACGCCGGCAGGGCGGACTGTCGCGTAGTTGTTGGAACCGGTGGTGCCCTGGTCGGAAAGAATGCCCGGCACCAGTGTGACGACCATGGTGATGCAGGCAATGCCTATGATGAGCCAGAAGACGACCTTGATGGCTTTGGAATCTTTTTGCAGGAAACGAATCATGAAGCGATGACGACCTTTATTAGGGAGAGACGCTGTCAGGCGCGGCGGAAGAGATCACGGTTTTCAAAGGATGGGTCGTGAACTAAGCGCGGCGCGTCCTGAATAAGAATTCGCTCCATTATAAGGGACTTAGTTTCCCCGAATAAAGGCACCTGCAGCGGGAGGAGATTTCGCATTTCCGATGCGAGCCTGAGATCTGGTGCGCCGCCGCCATCGTGCTGGCTGCCGCTCAAAGCACACTGGCTGGATCGTCCCCCATTAATGGCATATCCGCCATCTTGTTCGTGCCGATGCGGCGGACTACTCTCCTAACAAATCAGATAGTTCCCCTTTGAAGAGACCCTCCGCAGAGGTCTCACCCTTCCGGGCTCCGTTCAGGTAGCTCCAGTTCCCTTCTTTCGCTCCCATATCTCGAGTGAGACGCGATTCGCGTTCACGCGCCCACGCCTGTCCGTGAGAGGACCGGCGCACCAGTCAACAGAAGCAAATGTCCGAGAAAGGAAACAAACCGATGTCAGCACGCGTAGCATTTGCAGCAAAGATCCTCAATTCCATCCGCTGGTCGCACTTGACGTGGCTCTGTGTCACCCTCCTGGGAAGTGCTACCGCAGCCTGGCCGCAGGCCGCCCAGACCCACACGATGAGCGACGACCACGCTCCCGCCAAGCTGGTGCAGATCGTCCATGACGCGACGAAGAAGTACATCAACGTCAACAATGCCAGGGCTGCCGGCTATGCGCCGTTTCTGGGGTGCGTTACGGGCCCGGACCAGGGAGCCATGGGCGTGCATTACGTGAACGGAAAATTGTTGAATGGCACGCTGTATCCCGACCAGCCGCAGGCGCTGATCTACGAACCGAGCGGGAACGGTTATCGGTTGGTGGGCGTCGAGTTCATTGTGGACGCCACGACATGGCTGAACAGTCACAACCAGACGCCACCGGTGCTGGAGGGTCAGGTGCTGCAACTGGTTCCTGCCCCGAACCGGTTCAATCTGCCCTCGTTCTTTGAGATCCACGTGTGGGCGTGGCGGAACAATCCCAACGGCGCCTTCGTGGATTGGAATACGCGAGTGACCTGCGAGAAGCAGTAGAGACAGAGTCAGTTGCGAGAGGCAAAGAGATGAGGCCGGTCCGCGATGGACCGGCCCTCTTTATTTGCGTTACACGCGCTCAGCGCTAGTAACGATAGGGGTAGTAGTAATACCCCGGCGGCGGGGGTGGCGGCGGCGGGTAATAGCCGTAGGGGTAAGGCGGGCGCGGCGGGCGCACAGGACGCGGCGGCGCGACGGAGGCCTGCAACTGCTGCACCTCGGCGAGGCTGATGGGATTCACCGTGATCGGTGCTTTGACATGGAAGGTGAGCGGAGTCTCCGGCGGCATGATCGCTCGCGGTCCAGCCGAAGCGGCGGATGCGCCGAGGCCTACAGTGCCGCCTGCGACAGCGCCGATCGCTGCTCCCGGACCGCCGCCGGCAACGGCGCCGATGAGTGCTCCAATGGCGGCGCCGCCCGCGATGTTGGCGGTGGTGTAGCCGCCTTTGCCGTGCGTGTCGGTGGCAAAGGTATCCGTGACGACGGGGTAGCTCTGTCCGCCGAGGGTGAGCGAGGTTATCTGAAGAGCGAAGCCGGCTTCGCCGCGAAGGGCTCCGGGCTTCTTGACGCCGACAACGTAGCCCTGCACGACGGCCCCACGCGGAACGACCAGATATTGACCCGCAAAGAGATCCTGCGCCACGGTGGCCCGGAAGTTCTCGCCGCCTCTCAGATTGCGGCTGTCGAGCGGCTCAGAGGTACGGATAGTGAGGAGCGTGCCGGGCTGGATAGTGATGGGGGTGGGCGAGATCTGCGGCGCAGCGTAGGTGCGGGTCTGGCGGTACGGCTGCTGTCCGTAGGGCTGTCCGTAAGGCTGCTGGGGCGGGTATTGCTGAGGGTACTGGCCGCCGTAGGCAGGACGCTGCTGCTGTGGAGGTGGCGGCGCACCCTGAGCCTGGCCTGGATTTTGAGGTTGATTCTGGCCGGGTTCCTCACCGGGATCCTGCATGGGGTACTGATCGGCTTGATTGCCGGCCTGGTTGCCCTGAGGCTGCTGCGGGATCTGGCCGTTCTGAGCGTCGGGAGGCGGTCCGGCCTGGCCCCATTGACCGCTGGCGCCGGGCTGTGGCTGATCCTGGGGCTTGTAGGGGGCCTGCTGCTGGTTCGGGTCAGTGGACTGCGCCTGCTGGACAGGGTCCTGCTGGGCATCCGCCTGATTGCGATCGGCAGGATCCTGGGAATCCGATTGGCTGGAGGCCTGCCCTGCAACGGCGATGTTATTGATGACAGAAGCGACTCCATCCACTGTAGCTGCTACAACTTGCGCCTGATTTTTTGCGGTGTTGGATGAGGCGGTGCCGTGGAGGGTGACAACGCCATTGCTGACCGTGGCCGTCACGTGCTCGCCGCTGATGTCCGGGTAGCTCGAGAGGGCTTTGGCGACGTCGGTCTGGATGGCGGAATCGGCGCGTGTTTGCTGCGCGTAGAGAGCTGGCGCTGCGGCCAGCGTCGCAGCGCCAGTGAGACCAAGAGCAAGCACGAAGGAAAGACGGGCCGCAGCCGGCGGAGACAGCCGGAAGCTTCCGGTCGAAAGGGCTCGTTTGGACGAATTCATAGGGTTTGTACTCCCCTTTTTTTATGACTTCTGCGGATGTGGGCTCGCCGGGCGTCCCACCCAATTGCAAGAACCCAAGTGCGGCCGCATAGTTGCGCGACCGGATCGTTGCGTTGCAACGAGATGCATACGCACGAGGGTACGCGGCCAGGTGGGAGCCTGGGCAATGGCGCGAGTGGGGGATGTTCGGGCTATGCGGAGGGGTTGGCGCCTCGAAATTTGCGGATGAGGTTGGTGGTCGAGCTGTCGTGGTCCATCTTTGGGCTCGGTTGGACTGGCCAGCTCGCCGATGATCTTCTGCGCGAGGACTTTGCCGAGCTCGACGCCCCACTGATCGAAGGAGTCGATGTTCCAGATGGTGCCCTGGGTGAAGACGGAGTGCTCGTAGAGCGCGACGAGCTTGCCGAGGATCTCCGGCGTGAGGCGTTCGGCAAGGATGACGTTCGAAGGGCGATTGCCCTCAAAGACCCGATGCGGGACCAGCGAGTCCGCGGTGCCCTCGGCCTTGACCTGCTCCGCTGTTTTGCCGAAGGCAAGCGCCTCGGCCTGCGCAAAGACGTTGGCCAGGAGCATGGCGTGCTGCGAGCCGAGGGGGTTGAGCGTCTTGAAGAAGCCGATGAAGTCGCAGGGGATGAGGCGGGTTCCCTGGTGGATGAGCTGGTAGAAGGAGTGCTGGCCGTTGGTGCCGGGCTCGCCCCAGTAGACGGGGCCGGTTTCGGTCTCGACGTGCTTGCCGTCGAGGGTGACGTGCTTGCCGTTGCTCTCCATGGTGAGCTGCTGGAGGTAGGCGGGAAAGCGCTTGAGGTACTGCTCGTAGGGCAGGACGGCCTGCGTCTGGGCGTCGAAGAAGTCGGTGTACCAGACGGTGAGCAGGCCCATGAGGACGGGAAGGTTCTTTTCGAACGGCGCGGTGCGGAAGTGCTCGTCCATCTGGTGGAAGCCGCCGAGCATGGCGCGGAAGTTGTCCGGGCCGATGGCGAGCATGGTGGAGAGGCCGATGGCGGAGTCCATGGAGTAGCGGCCGCCGACCCAGTCCCAGAAGCCGAACATGTTGGCGGTATCGATGCCGAACTTCGCGACTTCTTTCGCGTTGGTGGAGATGGCGACGAAGTGCTTGGCGATGGCGGACTCGTCACCGCCGAGTCCCTTCAGCGCCCACGCGCGCGCGGCGTGCGCGTTGGTCATGGTCTCGAGCGTGGTGAAGGTTTTGGAGGCGACGAGGAAGAGGGTTTCGTCGGCGGCGAGATCGCGGACGGCTTCGACGAAGTCGGTGCCGTCGACGTTGGAGACGAAGCGGAAGGTGAGATCGCGCTGCTGTAGTACTTGAGCGCTTCGTAGGCCATGACCGGACCGAGGTCGGAGCCGCCGATGCCGATGTTGATGATGTTGCGGATGCGCTTGCCGGTGTGGCCTTTCCATGCGCCGCTGCGGACTTTGTCGGAGAAGGCGGACATCTTGTCCGAGCACGGCGTGCACGCCGGGAACGACGTCTTCGCCGTCGACCATGATCGATTCGCCTTTGGGCGCGCGCAGGGCGACGTGCAGGACGGCGCGGTTTTCCGTGATGTTGATCTTGTCGCCGCGAAACATCGCTTCGATGTGCTGCTTCAGGCCGCGCTCTTCGGCGAGTTGGAGGAGCAGCTTGAGCGTTTCATCGGTGATGCGGTTCTTCGAGTAATCGAGGAAGATGCCGACGGCTTCGGCGGTGTAGCGCGTGCCGCGCTGCGGATCCTTGTCGAAGAGCTGACGCAGGTTGGTCTTTGAAATCTCTTCTGAGTGCTGCTTGAGCGATTTCCACGCGGGGAGGGCGAGAAGGGAGCTTTCAAGGAGGGTGGCGGATGGCGTCGGTCATGATGGGAGGGCTCCTTGCGGTGAGATCGGTTGAAGTGAAGGTGGCTATCGCGGACGATTTGAATGATAGTGCAGTTGTGTGTGCGGAAGTTTGAACGATGAGCGACATGAGATGCGGCTTATCGCAAAGCGCTGACGACGAGCAGAATGAAGGCGACGATGAGGCCGCAGGTGCGGACCCAATGATAGAGGTCCCAGCGGCGCTCCTGCGCCTGCCAGTTGCTGGGAAGATTGGTTGGGCGTCCAGAGCTTGATGCGGTTGTTGATGGGAACGGGGCCGACGAGCGAGAAGAGGACGGCGAAGACCTGGATGGCGAAGGCGATTGCGGCAAGTCGGCCGGCGAGCACGCCCAGATGTTCGAAGGGCAGCAGCAGAAGCAGGTTCAGGAGGGTGGAGGTGGCCATCCAGAAGGGCATGACGCTGGCCGAAGAGCCTGGCGAAGGCGGCGCGGACGGGGATATGGACGTCGAGGGGCTGGCGATCCAGCGTGGGATGACCGAAGGCCGCGACATTCAGCTCGCTGCCGCACATCAAGCCCAGGACCACGATCGCAAGTACTTGAAGGACCATAAGGGTTCGATGTTGTCCGGTGGCGGCAGTCGCACAAGTTCTTCACGTGAACGCAGGCGGCAAGGTGCACCAGAAGTGGCACCTCCTTCACGGAAAAATCATCGCGAGTTTGCACAATTTTCGATGAAGAACGCCAGGATGGCGGTGTGAACTCTGCATACGCCGATCGCTTGCAGTCAGGTTTGCCCGGAGTTGCTGTAGCCGGCGCGGTTCTTGAAAAGAGCATCGGAACGCAGCGCGGCCAGCCGGACTGGATTGGCTGCGACCTGCGCAGCTACCGGCTGCGGCTGGCAGAGACCGCGGCGGAACGCGCGGCGGCGTGCCGATTGCGATTTCGAGTCTTCAACCTGGAGATGGGCGAAGGGCTGGCCGAGTCCTATGCGAACGGCATGGACCAGGACGCCTACGACGCGGTGTGCGAGCACCTGCTGGTCGAGGAGAAGGCGACCGGACGCATCGTGGGCACATACCGGATGCAGAGCGGGGAGACGGCGTGGCGGCACCTGGGCTACTACAGCGCGCAGGAGTTCGCGTTCACGGCATACGAGGGCCTGCGGCCGCAGCTGCTGGAATTGGGGCGCGCGTGCGTGGATCGGGAGCACCGCTCGAGCGAGGTGCTGACCCTGCTGTGGCGCGGCATTGCGCAATACGCGCAGCACCACGGGCTGCGCTTTCTGATCGGCTGCTCGTCAGTTCCTTCCGAGGACCCGGCGACCGGCTGGGCGATGTATCACCGGCTGGCTCCGTTCCTGGTTGCGCCACATCTGCGAACGCAGCCGGCTGAGGGCTATCGGCTGCCTGCGCCGCCGAGCGATACCGCTGTGCCGGAGATAGAGGTGCCGAAGCTGTTGAAGACCTATCTCGCGGTGGGGGCGCGCATCTGCAGCGAACCGGCGTGGGATCGGGCGTTCGGCACCATTGATTTTCTGACGCTGCAGGATATGCATGAGCTTTCCCCGGCGGCGCGGAGCCGCTTTCTATGCAGGCCATGACCACACTTCCCTCTCTCCATCCAGTTCGCTCCGGCGTGAGAGCGGGGATGCTGGGCATTTCGCTGATGGAGGTCGCGGCGAGCTTTTGCGTCCGGTCTCTGCGGTTAGGCGGACCGAGGGCGATGACACCGCGCGAGCGCGCCTTTTGGCTGCAGGATGCGGCTTCGACGGTGTTGAGGCGCATTGGCGTGGAAGTGGTCGCGGAGGGTCATGCTCCCCTCGAGGGACTGGTGGTTTCGAATCATCTGAGCTATCTGGATGTGCTGGCCTATGCATCCATAGCTCCCTGCGTGTTTGTTGCCAAGCGAGAGGTACGCGGGTGGCCGGTCTTTGGTGCATTTGCCACTATGGCGGGCACTATTTACGTGGATCGCGAACGGCATGCGGCAAACGGCAGTGCGGCTACGCGGATGGAGGAGGCGCTTGCGGCAGGTCTGCGCGTGGTGCTCTTCCCGGAGGGGACGTCGAGCAATGGAAGGACGGCGCTGCGCTTCCATTCTGGATTCTTCGAGCCGGCGATACGCGCAGACGCGATGGTGACGGCTGCCGCGATCGGTTATGCGAGCAGCACGGCCGAGGAAGCGACGATCGCCTATCACGGCGATGATGTATTTGGGCCGCACCTGATGCGGACGGTGGGGCTGCGCCATCTGAAGGCGCGGGTGGCGTTTGCCACGGCGAGGCGTTACGCCGATCGCAAGGAGGCGGCGCGCACGACGCAGGCGGAGGTCGAGCGGCTGCGCGGCGTCGTGGCGCGGCATTCTGCGACCAGCGGCGGCGATTGACCTGTTGCAGGTGACGAGCGCGGGATAGCACATCGTCTCTCGCGCGTGGCGGGAAGAAGTAAGACTCCGTTTATGCTGAGTGCCGATGACTCAGCCTGAGGGAATCACTCGCCGCGACTTTCTGAATGGAACGCTGCTGGCTTCCGGAGCCGCGCTGGTTTCCGCCGCTTGCCCTTTTCAACTGATGGCGGCGGAGGATTGGAACGGAGATTCCGGTATCGGCGACTATGCCGGGGCGAACGGCAATACCCACCAGGTGATGGCCGATGGCCACACGATTCGCGATCATGCCTTCGATCGAGCGCCGGCATCGGTAGAGGACACAGGCGAAAACTTTGACTGCGTGGTTGTGGGTGGCGGCATCAGCGGTCTTGCAGCGGCGCTGTTTTTTGCGCGTGGAACGAGCGGGAAGAAGACGTGCCTGGTGCTCGAGAACCATGCGATCTTTGGCGGAGAGGCGAAGCGCAACGAATTCAATGTGGACGGGCAGAGGCTGATCGCGAGCCAGGGATCGGCGATGTGGTTTCAGCCGATGCCGGGAACGTTTCTCCAGCATTTTTACGATTCGGTGGGGATCGATCCACGCCAGTTTCAATATCAGCGAGACACGAGCGGGATTGCGACCGGCGTTACTCCGTATGCAGGGGATGGCAGCAACTTCGGCTTCTTCTTTGGCGCGGACGCACAGCACCCGCATGGGACGTGGCTGACCGATCCGTGGGCGAAGAAGCTGGAGGGCGCGCCGATTCCGGCTGAGGCGAAGCGCGAGCTGCTGGCGATGCGGGAGGTGCCGGACCACAGACCAGTCCCGCGCCGTCATGGCGATGCGGTTGCGCGGCAGCTTGACTCGATCACGCTCGAAGAGGACCTGATGATGCGGCATGGGCTGAGCCGCGATACCATCCGGCGCTATCTCTCCCCGGTGAGCGGAGGCGGCTCCGGCATTGGCGCGGACGCGCTCTCCGCCTACAGCGACTACGCTCCGGATCTGCTGTTCCCGTGGGAGAAGCAGCATGGTCCGCAGATGTTTCCGGGCGGGAATACCGGCGTGGCGCGGCACATGGTGAAGGCGCTGGTGCCGGCTGCGATTCCGGGAGCGGTGACGATGGCGGGTATCTGCCAGGCGCGCGTGAACTTTGCAGCGCTCGACCAGCCGAAGCAAGCGACGCGGATCCGCTTACGCTCGACGGTGATTTCTATCGAGCATGAAGGCGAGGCGACGCGGTCGACGCACGTGAAGATCGTCTACCTGCGCGATGGCAGGCTGCATCGCGTGCGCGCCCGGTCAGTGGTTCTGGCGAACGGCAACTGGACGATCAACTCCATTGTTCGCGATCTGCCTGCGGAGTACCGACATGCGTACGCGCAGTTCTTTCGGGCGCCGTGCATCATGGCGAATGTGGCCGTGCGCAACTGGCGCTTTCTGGCGAAGATGGGCATCAGCCAGTGCCAGTGGTTCGGCGGAATCGGCAACTACCTGGCCGTGCGTCGCGTGGCCACCTTTGGCGGAGGCGCGCCGGCGCTCTCGGCCGACAGTCCTACGGTGCTGACGCTGAAGATTCTGTTCGCAAACCCGGGCAAGCCGCTGCCCGAGCAGATCAACACGGGCCGCTACCAGATGATGACGACGCCCTTCAGCGTGTATGAGAAGCAGCTCCGCGAGCAGTTCGCGAGCATGTTCGGAGGCCACGGGTTCGACGGACGCCGCGATATTGCGGGCATCATTCTGAACCGGTGGGGCCATGCGTATCTCACGCCGCAGCCGGGATTTTTCTTCGGCAAGGATGGCAAACCGGCGCCGGCGGAGCTGATGCGCCGTCGTCCGTTCGGACGCATCGCCTTCGCCAACTCGGATCTGTCGGGGATTATGGACCACCGCGCTTCGATTACCGAGGCGCATCGAGCGGTGCAGCAGGTGCTCTCGTCGTCTTGAACGATGCGGGAGATGACATAGTGAGGGGTAAGAGTCTCTAATGAAGGCATGCCGCAAACTACCGCAAGCCGCCTGCACCTGAGCGAGATCGCTCCGCACCTTGTTCAGTCCGAGATCCGCTCGATGACGGTGGAGTGCGACCGCGTGGGCGGCGTAAACCTGGCGCAGGGAGTGTGCGACACGGAGCTGCCGGCGCCGGTGCGTGAGGCGGCGATCGCGGCGATTGAGCACGGGCACAACATCTATACGCGGCTGGATGGCATTGCGCCGCTGCGCTCCGCGATCAGCAGGAAGCTTGCGGATTACAACGGCGTGCACGCGCATGCCGATACGCAGGTGCTGGTGACCTCGGGTGCGACGGGCGCGATGTACGCGGCGTGCCTGGCGCTGTTCGATCCGGGCGACGAGATCATCCTGTTCGAGCCGTTCTACGGCTACCACTTGAACACCATGCTGACGTTACGCATCCGGCCAGTGCCACAGCCGCTGGCAGCGGGGACGTGGGAGCTGGATGTCGATGCACTGCGTGCCTCCGTAACACCGAAGACGCGCGCGATCCTGATCAACACGCCGTCGAATCCGTGCGGCAAGGTGTTTACGCGCGCGGAGCTGGAGGCGATCGGCGAGATTGCGCTGGAGCACGACCTGTTCCTGCTGACGGACGAGATTTACGAGTACTTCCTGTTCGGCGGCGCGAAGCATGTGAGCGCGGCTTCCCTGCCCGGGCTCGCGGAGCGGACGATCACGATCTCGGGCTTCTCGAAGACCTTCGCGATTACGGGCTGGCGGATTGGGTATCTGGCGGCAGATGCCAAGTGGATTCCGTCGATCGGCTACTTCCACGACCTGACGTATGTGTGCGCGCCATCGCCGGCTCAGTATGGTGCGGCAGCGGGACTGGCGAGACTTGGTGCCGATTTCTACCGGCACATGTCGACTGATTACGAGAAGAAGCGCGATCTGCTGTGCTCGGCGCTGAACGAGGCGGGGCTGACGCCTTCTGTTCCGGATGGGGCGTATTACGTGCTGGCGGATGCGACGATTCTGCCCGGCGCGACAGCGCGGGAGAAGGCGCGGGCGCTGCTCCGAAGACGGGCGTGGCGGCGGTGGCTGGCTCGGCGTTCTACGCGAAGGGGCGCGGGGAGAATCTGCTGCGCTTCTGTTTTGCGAAACAGGATGAGGCGTTGCAGGATGCCTGCGTGCGGCTGACTTCGGCGACACTCTAAAAAGCTGCGCTGCGCGCCTCAGCATACTCCCACCCTACGCTTCGCGGAGGATGGGGCACCCATGTTGTGGTGATGCTGACCAACGGCAGATCCCTCCACTTCGCTTGCTCCGGCCGGATGACAACCATCCAATCAGCCGCCGATGGCTTCTCCTGCCAGCGCTACGTCGACTTCGTCGTGGCAGAGCTCTTCTTTGTCGCGGTTGCGCCATGTGCCGTAGGCGTGACGGGCTGCGGCTAACGCGAGGAGCAGCAATGCGAGAGCTGCAGACGCCGTTCCAGTGCCAGCGCTCCCAGGCTTGGGCGCCGAGCCAGGAGCCGAGTGCGCCAAAGATGAAGTAGGTGGTCATGTAGACGGTGTTGATGCGGCTGCGTGCTCCAAAGGCGGTGCCCGGGCAGTGGGCGAGGGAGAAGATGCGGGTCTGGTTACTGACCTGCGTGGTCTGCGCGCCGGCGTCCATCAGCAGGACACCGATGACGAGACCGGCGACGCGATAGCCAAGGATCCAGGTGATGCCCCAGGAGAGGATGAGCATCGAGAGACCCATGGAGATGACGCGGCGCGAGCCGTAGCGGTCCGCCAGGCGGCCGGCGATGGGTGCGACCGAGGCGCCGATGGCGCCCAGCACGCCGAAGCTGCCGGCGACGCCCGCGCCGAGGCGGTAGTGCGGCGAGCCGAGGAGGAAGACGAGCGTCGTCCAGAAGGCGCTGAAGGAGGCGAAGACCAGCCCGCCAACCGTGGCCGATTCGACCAGCAACGGCTGGGTGCGGAGCAGAGTCCAGAGAGAGAGGAGGGCACGGCCGTAGGGCATGGGCGCGCGGGGAGGCAACAGCGGCAGGGCGCGGAGGAGAAGGAACGCGAGTGCGACGCAGAGGACAGAAGCGATGAGAAAGACGGCGCGCCAGTTGAGCCATTCCCCGATCCAGCCGGAGAAGGTGCGGCTGAGCAGGATGCCGAGCAGCAGGCCAGTCATGACGGAGCCGACGGCGCGGCCGGCGTTGGCGGGAGTGGCAACCTCGGGCGCGATGGGCAGCAGGACGTGGGTGACGGCGGCCATGGCGCCGGTCAGGATGGTGATGAGCACCATGGGGAGGAGCGAGTGCACGACGGCGGTGACGAGCATCGAGAGCACGAGGCCGGCGATCATTTTGAGAATGAGGGCGCGGCGCTCGAGGACATCGCCGAGAGGGACGAAGAAGAGGAGGCCGATGGCGTAGCCGGCCTGGGCGGCAACGGCGACATGGCTCATCTGGGCTTCGGTGACGTGGAGGCTGCGGGCCATCTCGATGAGCAGAGGCTGGTTGAAGTAGAGGGCGGAGACGGTGATGCCGGTGGCGAGGCCGAGCAGGGGTATCAGGCGCTGGCTGGGAGAGGATGCAGGCGCGGTGGGGTTCTGCCGAAGGTCCGCCTGGGGGATCGCTTCCATATGATTTCAATGTTACCGGTCCGCTTGCGGCTTCACGCCATCTCCAAGTGGCGAGCCAACGTGGTAACCAATGGTCGCATCACATGGCAAAGCACTTACAGCACATAATTTGTAGCAAGTAATTGCAGTATCTGCCTCTATGACGGAAGGCCGGCCACACTCTACCTCGAGCGCCTGGCGCGAGCGACTTGTCGCCTTGCGCAATGTACCGCCCGTGCTCGGGATTCTTTGGGAGTCAGGTCGGGCGGTGGTGACGTGGGGCATCATCCTGCGTGTTGTCGTGGCGGCGCTGCCGGCGGCCATCGGCGTGGTGGCGGCGTGGATCCTGAACGGCGTCCAGCTCTCGTTCAGCGGCAAGGGACTGCCTCAATACTTCTGGTGGGTGGTAGCAGGCGAGGTGGGGCTCAATGTTTTCGCCGGGCTGCTGACGCGTGGGATCGACTACTCGGATAGTTTGCTGGCCGATCGCTACACGCACTTCGTGAGCGTGCGGGTGATGCGCCAGGCTGCGCAGCTGGATCTGACCACCTACGAGGATCCCGTCTTCTACGACCGGCTGGAGCGGGCGCGTGTGCAGGCCACGGACCGGCTGGCGATGATCCAGCAGATGGGCCGGCTGCTGCAGCAGAGCATCACGACTGTGATCTGGACCAGCCTGCTGCTGTGGTATTCGCCCTGGCTGGTGCTGTTGCTGGGCCTGGGCGTGCTGCCGACCTTCCTGGGCGAGACGCACTTTGCGTTTCTCGGGTATGCGAAGAACTTCCGCCAGACGCCGGCGAAGCGGCAGATGGATTACCTGCGGCAGACGGCAGGCAGCCGCGAGGGCGCGAAGGAGCTGAAGCTCTTCAACCTGAGCGATTTCTTTACCAACCGCTTCACCGCTTTCTCCAAACAGATTTACGACGAAAACGTCGCCCTGTCGCGAAGGAAGCTGATTGCCGGTGGGCTGCTGGGCGTCATCGCAACGCTGGGCTACTACGGGGCGTATGTGTTCGTGATCTGGCGGGCGATCACCGGGCATTACCGCAACATTGGCGAGTACTACCTGTTGACGAACGCGATCATGCAGGCGAGCTCGAATCTGCAGCAGGTCTTCTCGACGGCATCGGGGATTGCGGATCAGGCGCTCTTCCTCACCGACCTGCTTGCCTTCTTCGAGATGAAGCCGACGGTGGAGTCGAAGGTGGGCGGATTGAAGGTGCCGCGGCCGATCCGGCAAGGGTTTGAGTTTCGCAATGTGTCATTCGCATATCCCGGAACGGAACGGCGAGTGTTGCGCAACTTCAATTTCCGTCTGCGCCCGGGCGAGCGCATCGCGCTGATCGGCGAGAATGGCCAGGGCAAGACGACGGTGGTGAAGCTGATCACGCGCCTGTATGACCCGACCGAGGGGGAGATCCTGCTGGACGGCGTGAACCTGCGCGAGTACGACCTGGACGATCTGCACCACGAGATGGGTGTGATCTTTCAGGACTTCATGCGATACGAGATGACGGCGCGCGACAACATCGGAGTGGGGCGCGTGGAGCACGAGCACAGCGAGAACGAGATTGAGCTGGCGGCGGAACAGAGCCTAGCGGCGAGCGTGATTGCGAAGCTGCCGGGGCATTACGACCAGATGCTGGGGCGGCGGTTCGAGGGCGGAGTCGAGCTTTCAGGCGGTGAGTGGCAGCGGGTAGCGCTGGCGCGCGCCTATCTGCGGGACGCGCAACTGCTGATCCTCGACGAACCGACGGCGGCACTGGACGCCCGGAGCGAACTGGAGGTCTTTGAGCGCTTTGCGGAGCTGACCGAGGGCAAGATGGCGCTGCTGATCTCTCACCGTTTCTCCACGGTAAGGATGGCAGACCGCATCGTAGTTCTAGAGGGCGGCCGCCTGGTGGAGGAAGGCACCCACTCAGCGCTGATGGCGCTGGGGGGCAGATACGCAGGAATGTTCGAGATGCAGGCAGCGAGTTATCGATGACAGAAAAATTGGCCAATAGGAAAGAAGGAGTGGAACCGGCGCTGCCGACGGCAGAGAACGCCGCCACGGTTCCTCCTGAGCAGTTCGGGCTCGAAAAGAATGCCGCGGCGCCGCCACCCCCGGCGGGCGAGACAGTGGAAGCGAAGATCCCGGCGGACTCGATGGTGGAAGCGGAGCTGCCGGTGGTGGCCAAGGTGCCGGCGCCGAAGATCGAGCGCACGGAAGAGCAGATGCGCCTCGCGGCACAGGTGGCCTCGCAGGAGTGGCATGTAGCGCGCGCGCCACAGGGCGACATCTTCAGCCGGCGGATCAGCGCGGCGCAGACGACCTACCGGCAGGTATTCAACGAGCTGGACCGCCGGCCGATGCCGACCTACAAGCCGGGCGAGCCGCTCGACCCATTGCTGGAGCTGCGTGAGAATCCGCGGCTACTGCAGTCGGCGATTGACGAGATGCACTCGATCCGGCGGCGGCTGGCGCACCTGCCGGTGGTGGTACGGCCGCGCGAGGGCGACGAGCCACGTATTGTCACCGTGGCGGATACGTATCTGAAGGCCGCCGAGTCGCGCTGGGACGGCGATTGGGTGGTCTGGTTCCTCGAAGAGGTGCAGAGGGCCGATCCGCTGACCCTGCGCGAGCTGTGGGCCTTTCCTACCGCTGTGAAGTTTCTGCTGGTGGAGGAGGTGCTGACACAGGCGCGAGCGCAGATCGACGATCCGGACTCCTTCGATGTGGATGCAGCCGGCTTGCTGGCGGCGCGCTTCGACGGAATTCGCAATGCGATCTATGCGAACTGGGCGCAGATGATCGAGGGCCTGGTGGTCTTCAACGCCGTGCTGCGGCAGGACCCTGTAGGGGCCTATACGCGGATGGACTTCGACAGCCGCGAACGCTACCGGGACCGGGTCTCAGAGATTGCGCGGTACTCCGAACAATCGGAGCTTGAGGTGGCTGAGGTCGCGTTGCGGCTGGCGCAGGCGACGGCTCCGGCCAATACACCGCCACGCCTGGCTGCGCGGCGCGCGCATGTGGGCTACTACCTGATCGACAAGGGCTTTCCTTCGCTGGCAGCCGAGGTGGGCTACCGACCGCCACTGATCGACCACGCGCGCATCTTTGCGAGGCGCCATGCGGATGACATCTACATTCTTGGCATTCTGTTGCTTACGGTGGTCCTGATCGGCGCGATCATGGTCCCGCTCGTCCCCAATTACTCCATCCTGGGTGGGCTGACGGCGGCTTTTCTGTTCCTGTTGATCCCGACCGCACAGGGCGCGGTGGACTTAGTGAACAACGTGGTGGCCGCGCTGTTCAAAGCAACGGGACTGGCAAAGCTTGACTTTCCCAAAGGGCTGCCGCAGGAGTTCACGACGCTGGTGGCGATTCCGACCCTGCTGCTGAATGAGAAGCAGGTACGGGAATTGATCGAAGACCTGGAGGTGCGCTACCTCGCCAACCAGGACGCGAATCTACACTTTGCGCTGTTGAGCGACCTGCCAGACTCCGTGTCGAGACCGCGGCCGAACGATACCGATCCGCTGGTGGACCTGGCGGTAGGGCTGATCAACAACCTGAATGCGCGTTACGCCAAAAAGAATGCCGAGGGAAAGAACGGCGGTGGCTTCTACCTGCTACACCGGCACCGAATCTTCAACGCGCGGCAGGGCGTGTGGATGGGATGGGAGCGCAAGCGCGGCAAGCTGCTGGACCTGAACAAGTTCATCCTGGGCAACTTCGACAGCTTCCCGGTGAAGGTCGGCAACATGGATGTGCTGCGCAGGGTGCGCTACGTCATCACGCTGGACTCGGACACGCAGCTGCCGCGGGGCACGGCACACGCGATGGTGGGCGCGATGACGCATCCGTTGAACCGGGCGGTCATCGATCCGCAATCGCGAATTGTGACCGAGGGCTACGGCATCCTGCAGCCGCGCGTGGGCGTAAGCGTGCGCTCCGCGTCACGCTCGCGACTGGCGGCGATCTACTCCGGGCAGACGGGCTTCGATATCTACACGCGCGCGGTCTCCGATGCGTACCAGGATCTCTACGGCGAGGGCATCTTCACAGGCAAGGGGATTTACGAGGTCGAGACGCTGCATGCGGTGCTGGACCGGCGCTTCCCGCGCAATTCACTGCTGAGCCACGACCTGATTGAGGGCGCGTATGCGCGCGCGGGGCTCGCGACGGACATTGAGGTGATCGACGATTATCCGTCGCATTACAGCGCCTACCGGCGCCGGCAGCATCGCTGGGTGCGCGGCGACTGGCAGATTGCGCAATGGCTCTTCAGCAAGGTGCCGGACGAGAGCGGGCGGATGGTGAAGAATCCGATCTCGAATATTTCGCGCTGGAAGATCTTCGACAACCTGCGGCGGTCGCTGGTGGAGACGATGACGCTGATCCTGCTGGTGGCGGGTTGGCTGGGACTGCCGGGGGGCGCGCTCTACTGGACGCTGGTGACGGTGGTCCTGCTGTTTGCGCCGAGTCTGGTGTCGTTGGTCTTCAGCGTAGGACGGGCGTGGGCCAGCCCGCAGAAGGGCGAGGTGCAGGAGGCCTTTGCCGGCTTCGGCCAGAACATGATCATCACGGCGATCAATCTGGCGTTTCTGCCGCACCAGATGCTGATGGCGCTGGATGCGATCATCCGTTCGCTGGTGCGCCGGTTTATCACCGGGCAGCGGCTGCTGGAGTGGGAGACAGCGGCACAGGCGGAGTCGACCGGGGGGAAGACGACGCCGGTCGATCGCTATCTGCAGGCCACGCCCTTCTTCACCATCGCGCTGGCGCTGGTGATCGCGACGGTGCACAGGGAGTCGCTTGTGGTGGCGGCACCGCTGTTGGCGCTGTGGCTGTTTGAGAGCGCCATCACCGCGTGGCTGAACGCTCCGCCGCGCGACGACAGGCAGCGGCTGACGGAGAAGCAGTGGGAGTTTCTGCGCGAGATGGCGCTGCGCACGTGGCGCTTCTTCTACGAGTATGGCGGGGCGGCGCACAACTACCTGGTGCCGGACAACGTGGAGGAGCACGAGCTGTTTGAGGCGGCGCGCGTCTCGCCCACCAACTTCGGTCTGCTGCTGAATGCGCGGCAGGCGGCGCATGTTTTTGGCTACCTGACGGGGCCGGAGCTGGTGACGTTGAGCCATGCGAGTCTGGACACCTTCGACCGCATGGAGAAGCGCAACGGCCACATCTACAACTGGTACGACACGCGCACGCTGAAGCCGATTCCACCGCGAGTGGTGTCGTCGGTGGATAGCGGGAACCTGGCGGCCTCGTTCTACACGCTGCGCTCCGGCGCGGATGGGATGCTGCTGGAGCCGCTGATCGACGCGCGACTGTGGAGCGGCATACGCGATCAGCTTGCGTTGCTAGCGACCCTGGAGGAAACGCCGCGGGAGCTGGCGCCGACGCCCGTCGGCGACGAGCTACGGCAGTGGATTGACTGGTGCTTCGCTGCGCAATTGTCTCCGGCCTTTGACAAAGTGCGTGGCGCGGACGGACGGCCCTTCGCGTTGACCGAGAAGAACCGCACGGAAGCAGAGTGGTGGCTGGCCGAGCTGCTGCGCCGGGTGGAGGCGGTGTGCGGGCTGGTACACGACTACACGCCGTGGCTGGACCGCGAGTTTGCGCCGCTGGAGCCGGTGATCAAGGACGCTAGTTTGGTGTCGGTCGGCCGGGGCATCGCGTACATCGACGAACTGGATGGGCGGCTGCAGCGCGCTTGGGGCGGCAAGGCGGTGGACCAGGCGGAGACCTACCTGATCGAGAAGCTGCGCGCGCTGCTGGCGATGTCGCGCGAGCGGCAGACCGGGCTGGTGGAGAAGATCAAGTTGCTGGCGCAGCGCGCGGAGAAGTGCGTGGCGGAGATGGATTTCGCGTTCCTGATCGAGCCATCGCGCGGCATCCTTTCCATCGGCTACATGGTGGAGCAGGAGGAGTTGCACAAGGCCTGCTACGACCTGCTGTGCTCAGAGGCACGCATTGGCGCGTTTGTGGCCGTGGCGCGCGGAGATGCATCGCAGCAGAGCTGGTTCAAGCTGGGCCGCATCCACACGGTGGCGTACGGGCGGCCGGCGCTGATCGCCTGGACGGGCACGATGTTCGAGTACCTGATGCCGGCGCTGTGGATGCGCTCGTATCCAGACACGCTGGTGACGCGCACGCTGGACAATGTGGTCGCGATCCAGCGCGCGTATGCGAAGGAACACGGGAATATTCCCTGGGGCATCTCCGAGTGCGGTTATGCGGAGATGGATGACCAAGGACACTATCACTATCTCGCCTTCGGCATGCCGTCGATCGCGCTGAAGTGGGACGCGGTTGCGGGACCAGTGATCTCTCCGTATTCGACCTTCCTCGCGCTGATGATCGACGAGACAGAGGCGCTCAAAAACCTGAAGCGCATGCAGAGCATGGGCTGGGTGGGCGCGTATGGCTTCTATGAGGCCGGGGATTATCAGAAGTCGCTGAAGAAGCCGGCGCTGGTGAAGGAATGGATGGCGCACCACCAGGGGATGTCGCTGCTGGCGGTGCTGAACCTGCTGCACAACAACATCGTGCAGGAGTGGTTCCATGCGAACCCGAACTTGAAGGCGACGGAGCTTTTGCTGCACGAGAAGCCGATCCGCGAATCGTTGCTGCTGGCGGAATACAAGGAGTCGGGCAAGAAGCGGTCGGCGGCGTAAGAACAGGAATCAGGGAGCCGGGATCAGTCGTCTCGTTCCCTGCCCTCTCTCCTCCTCCTCGACGCGGCACTTACGGTGCTTGTCGATGGCGTAACGTTACCCCACACCCCCTCCCCCCTCCGGTGCGGGAGGGCGGTCCGTAAAGCCAATCCTATGAGCTGTTTAGGCTGCCTCCCGAAAGCTAAAGTCTTCCAGGTAAAGGACTTAGCGGTAAAGTAGTCCAGCGATTGGGGTTATGCCTGCATCAAGGCAGCCGAGGCGCGGGCGGCCGAGGCCGGCGGAGTGGGCGGCAGGAAGCTGGCGCTGTGTTGGCGATGGATGGCGAGGACCTTCTGGGCGCGCTGAGGATCGGTAGACCAGGCGCGAGAGACCTCTTCGATGAAGACCTCGCCGGTGGTGGCGGCGAGAGCGCGGGCGTAGGCGGGATAGCTGTGCTCGAGGCGGCAGAGCAGCGCCATGCGGGCGCGGAAGCAGGCGACCTGGTCTGCGAAGCGGACCCAGTGCGCGGTGACGGTGAGCCATCGGCCGTGAAGGAATTCCTGGGTGGGCATGGAGAGGGTGCTGATGCCTGCGGAGTCATCGAGCGATTGCTTCTGGCCGAAGAGGTTGTTGGCTTCGCGGGCGAGGCGGGACTGGCCCCAGGTGGATTCGAGTGCGGCTTCGCAAGCGGCATAGTCGGGGAAGATGTGGCCGGCGGCGCGTGCGGCAGCGCTGGCCTGGCGGAGAAAGCTGTCCTGCGGTGTGGTGGTCATCGATGTCCCTCCGATGTGTGGAAATGAAAAAGGCGGAGCCCGTGGCCCCGCCTTTTGTGCTGCTTTCTGGATGTCTATTTTTATTGTTTCAAATTGAGTGGGGTGAAATGGCAGGTTTTTCGCCTGTCGCCGGCACGTAAGTACCGCGTAGCGACGCGATGAGGAAGCTAGAGTTTGCCGCTCATGAAATAGGGCGGGAGCAGAAGGCCGGAAAAGAAGCCGGTCGCGAAGAAATAGAGGATGATGGCACCGGCGAGCACAACCCCGTCCTGCTGCTGACCGAGCGCGGGCCCGACGATGAAGCAGAGATGGCGGAAGTGCTCAATCAGTACGCCCGACCGGGCGAGCGTGAAGCCGGCAATGACCTTGCCGAGAGTGGAAGCCGACTCGGCGATGAGGTTCTTCTGCGAATTGGCAGGGGGGGTGGCCGGAGCCGCCTGCCCAGTCGGGGTGACGGGGTGAGGAGTTGCGCTTTGCGCGACACCCTGCGGATAGCCAAACAGCAATCCGAAAAATGCGCCGATGAGCAGGCAGCTACCGCAGAGCAGGAGCGCAGTCTCCCAGCCGGGAGCTGCGGCGATGGCTGTGGCGAGCCCGACCAGCGTGAAGACCAGGGAGTCAAAGACAATGACGTAGCGAACGGAGGCATCGCCGCCACCGTTGTTAGCAACTGCGCCAGCGCCGACCGCAGGTGGATTCGTACCCACGGCTGGAGCTGCGTTCGCAGCGGCATTCTGACTTGCACGAAAAAACGTGTTGTGTGCGTACCAAATGACGACGCCCGCGATCGCGAAGGCCAGGAAGGCCCTTGGTCCGGAGGTCGATAGAGATGCGCGCCAGGAAGTAAAGAGCGCGACGACCAGGATCAGGCACAGAAGTACCGGCGGCCCGTACAGCTTCAGATTCTTCGGAAAGTCGCTCACGATGAACCTCGGAGGGCCCAGATGATTGCGCGCACAAAAGCTCTCATATCGCGTTACGAATGTAAAGGATGGAGTGATGCGCTCTCCCATTAGGGCTGCTACGACAGCGGCGTGCGAGGGCCCTCGAAGAGGCCTAACGGTTATCGGATGGCTTCTGAGGAAAGATAGCTCCTGGGCGATTCGACTCCTATTTTCTTAGTTGACAGCAGGCCAAATCACAGCTTATGTTCCTATTTTATTAGGAGACAGATGATGGCTGGGCGGAGGGGTGGTTCAGGGAGCGCGCCGGGAGGGACGACGCCGCTCGAATTGAAGATCATGCAAGTGTTGTGGCGGATGGGGCCTTGCCAGGTGCAGGCGGTGCAGGGGGAGCTGGAGGGCGGACTGGCCTACACGACGGTGCAGACGATGCTGAACGTGCTGCACAAGAAAGGCCGGGTGACGCGGCGGCTGCGTGGGCGGGCGTATGAGTATCGCGCTGTTGTTTCCGAGGAGAAGACGCTGGGCAAGGCTGTGGCGGACCTGGTGGACCGGATGTTTGGCGGGTCGCCGGAGGAACTGGTGATGAGCCTGGTGAAGTCGCGGCAATTGGATGCGGGGAGGCTGGCGAAGCTGGCAGAGCGCGTGGATGCGGCGAAGGCTGCGAAGAAGAACTCGCGTGGGAGGGACCGCGATGCATGAACTTTTGACGATGGTGAGCGGATGGCTGGTGAGCTATCTCACGCACTCCGCGGTAACTCTGGCGGTTCTTGGTGCGGTGGCGTGGCTGGGCGACCGGCTGCTACGCAGAGTGGGTCCGCAGGAGCAGCACCGCATGTGGGTCGCGGCGCTGCTGGCGGGCGTGTTGCTTCCGCTGCTGCCAGCCGACGTGTTGAGCCGCTTCTTTGGGCATGCGGATGCCGGCGTCGCCAATGGAACCGCTACGGTTACATATCGCATGGTTGCCGCAGCCACGCAACGGTGGGCGGTCTCAGCATTTATGTTGCGAATGGCGGCTGCGGCGTATCTGCTGACTGTGCTGTTCTGCGTGACGCGGCTGCTCTGGCGGTGGTGGCGCGCTCAGGCGATGGCGCGGCGCGGCTCAGTGCTTCCCCTTGATGCCGCGGCGGGCAGGTTATTGGCAGGTGTGTCGCGATATTTTGGCGTTGCCACGCCAGAGGCACGCTGCTCTGCCGAGACGCGGGGACCGGTAGTGCTGGGCGTGCGGCGGGCGATGCTGCTGGTGCCGACGGGTTTCTTTCCGTCAGAAGCGAGGAGATCCAGACAGGGAGCGATACGGAGGACGTCGCGGCCGCACTGGCGCATGAGTGCGCGCACATTGCGCGGCGTGATTTTACGAAGAGCCTTTTTTATGAATGTGCCGCTGCGGTGGTTGCGTATCATCCGGCGTGCTGGCTGATACGGCGGCGGATCGCCGAGACACGTGAGCTGGTGTGCGACGAGATGGCGGCGGCTGCGGTGGGCGATCGGCCGGAGTATGCCGCTTCCCTGCTGCGGCTGGCTACGGCGATGGCTGCTGCGGCTTCCCAAGCGAAGCCAAGCGATAGGTGTGTTTGACGGCAAAATACTGGAGGAACGGATTATGCGATTGACGATGAATTTGCCGAAGGTGAGCAGGACACAGAAGATTGCGATGGTGGCGGTTACGACGTGCGCGCTGCTGGGTGGAGCGGTCACGGCGGCCGCGATGTCGTTTGATGTGATGCCGTCGAAAGACGCAGCTGCATCCACGACTGCGCACGAGAAGGTCTACCAGGTTGGCAATGGCGTTACCGCGCCGGTGCTGACCTATTCGGTGGATGCGGAGTTTACTAAGAAAGCGAAGGATGCCAAGTATCAGGGCGTCTCCGTTGTTTCGTGCGTTGTCGATGCGGATGGCATGCCGCGACACGTTCATACGATACGCAAGCTGGGCATGGGGCTGGACGAGAAAGCTCTCGAAGCGGTTCGACAATACAAGTTCAAGCCGGGCCTGTTGAACGGCAAGCCTGTCGCGGTTCAGATCACCATCGAAGTGAACTTCCACATTTATTAACCGCTGCTTCGGGCCTTGCCGTGGCGCTGCGTCGATCTCGCATCGTAGATTAATGGTGTGAGGACGCGATGAACGCTGCGATTGTGGAGTCGTTTGCGAAGCCGCCGCGCTATGGATCGTTTGCCGATCCGGTGGCGGAGGCGGGTGAGGTGCTGCTTACGGTAGAGGCGGCGGGGCTGCACCCGATTGTGAAATCGCTAGCCAATGGCACGCACTACGGGAGCACGGGCAAGCTGCCGTTTGTGGCGGGCGTGGACGGCGTGGGGCGGCTGGAGGATGGGACGCGCGTGTACTTCGGCGTGTCGCGGCCGCCGTTCGGCACATTTGCAGAGCGTGCGGTTACGAATTCGTCGCTGTCGGTTCGGCTGCCGGATGGGCTGGAGTCGTTGACGGCTGCGGCGATTGCGAATCCGGGGATGTCGTCGTGGGTGGCGCTGCAATTTCGGGCAAAGTTTGTTGCGGGTGAGAGCGTGCTGATTCTGGGTGCGACGGGCGCGGCGGGACAGCTTGCGGTGCAGATTGCAAAGCGGCTGGGTGCGCGACGCGTGGTTGCGGCGGGAAGAAATCCCGAGGCGCTGGCGTCGTTGAAGGAGTTGGGTGCGGATCGGGTGATTGAGCTGGAGCAGCCGCGCGAGGCGCTGGTGGCGGCATTTCGCAGCGAGATCGTGGATCACGGCGTGGATGTGGTGCTGGATTACCTGTGGGCCGCTCCAGCGGAGAGCATGCTGGCGGCGATTGCACAGAAGGGCCTGAGTCATGCCGCGCCGCGCATTCGCTTTGTGCAGATCGGACAGAGCGCGGGCGCGACGATCACACTGGCGGCCGCGACGCTGCGCAGTTCTGGGTTGGAACTGCTGGGAAGCGGATTCGGCAGCGCGTCGATGAAGGAGATCTTCGAAGCGATTGCAGAGTTCTTCGCGCACGCGGCGAAGACTCCATTTGCGACGAAGGTGCGGGCGGTGGCGCTGCGCGATGTGGAGTCGTTGTGGAATGCGCCGGAAAGATGGTGCGCGGCTGGTCTTTCAACCATAAGGAGCAGCCGTGACGGCGGATGCTTACGCAGAGCTGCACTGGCGCATTCTGGCGCCGAGTCGTTTTGACGAAACGATTCTATCTATATAGATTCGTATTGTTCGGCAGCTTGCGTTGGCTAGTCCCTACAGTCATTGCGGCTGCCGGGCTCCCGGCGGAGTGCTCTGGACGATCTCTTTCTCCGGAGAGCACGATGGATCTGCGCCGCGCGTTTTTTCTCTTTCTGTCACTCATCGTCACGACGCAGGTGTGGGCGCAGATTTCGGGCGGCCTCACTGGCCAAGTGACGGATCCGTCAGGCGCATCGATTGCGGGCGCTCCCGTGACGTTGACGCGAACGAGCACCGGCGTCGAGCAGAAGACAGTGACGACGGCGGAGGGCTACTACTCCTTCGCGCAGCTGTCACCGGGGAGCTACTCGGTGGAGGTTGCGGCGTCGGGCTTTGCAAAGGAGCTGCGGCAAGGCATCACGGTGAGCACTGGCCGGGTGGTGCGGTTGGATCTGCCGCTGAAGCCGGGTGGCGGGCAGGACACTGTCACGGTTACAGGAGATGCGCCGCTCCTACAGTCCGAGCAGAGCAACATCCAGACGAACATTCCCGGCCGGACGGTTCAGGCGATCCCGTTGAACACGCGCAATTTCATTCAGCTGGCTACGCTTGCGCCGGGAGTGGAGTTGCCGCCCGGGACGCTGCTGCCGCGCATCAATGGCGGGCGGCCGCGCACGAATGAGTATCTGTTTGACGGCATCTCCGCGCTGCAGCCGGAGCCGGGGCAGGTGGTGTTCTTCCCGATTCTCGATGACATCCAGGAGTTCGCCATCCAGGCGGACAATGTGCCGGCAGAGTATGGGCGCTTCAATGGCGGCGTGGTGAACGTGACGACGCGCTCGGGCACGAATACCTTTCACGGCAGCCTGTTTGAATATCTGCGGAACGAAGACCTGAATGCGCGCAATTACTTTGCGCGGCCGCCGGCGCAGAAGCCAGAGTACCGGCGCAATCTGTATGGCGGGACGGTTGGAGGGCCGGTGCTGCACGACCGGCTGTTCTTCTTTGGGGACTACCAGGGGATACGGCAGGCGATCGGGGTGGTGCGGACATCGACGCTGCCCACGCTCAAGGAGCGGCAGGGCATTTTTACGGGCGTAGCGAAGATATACGATCCGGCGACGACGGTGTTCAACGGAACAACGTATTCGCGCACGGAGTTTCCGAACGATGTGATCACCACGCCGTTCGATCCGGCGGCGGTTGCGCTGCTGTCGCGGCTGCCCGCGCCTACCTCGAGCGGGACGGCGAATAACTACACGCGCATTGCGAATGATATAGACCACGAAAATCAGTTCGATGTGCGGGTGGATGGCGCGGTGGGGACGAGCGATCGCGCATTTGGCCGCTACTCGTATTACAGCCAGGTGGCAGAGCCGGTGGCGCCGCTGCCGGATGGGAGCGGGCTGATCTCGGGATCGGTGCTGGGGTCGTTCAACTACGCGGGACTAACGAATGTGCTGGGACAGCAGGCAGTCTTCAACGAGACGCATACATTCACGCCGCATCTGTTGAACGATGCACGGCTGGGGTATACGCGACGCGGCAACACGACAGTTGGCGTTTTGCTGGGTGAGCCGGCGTCACAGGCGACGGGCATTCCAGGCATTCCGTCGAACGCGGCGTTCGACAATGCGCTGCCGCTGTTTACGTTTACGGGCTATCAGCAGCTCGGAGTTGCGCCGAGCACGAATTCGCAATACCAGACGGGCGTGTGGCAGCTGGTGGACACGGTGAATTGGGTGCACGGAGCACATTCAGTAAAGGCGGGATTGGATTTCCGCTGGTATCAACTGAATACCGTGTCGCCGCCGAATCCGACAGGCTCCTTCGCATTTACGACGACGGGTACGAACGTGCCGAGCGTGACCAACAGCGGCAATTCGTTTGCGAGCTTCCTGCTGGGACAGGTGGATACCTTCCAGATCGATTTGCAACAGCAGAAGTTACGGCCTCGCGATTATATTGAGGAGTTTTTCGTTCAGGACGATTGGAAGGCGATGCCGAATCTGACACTGAATATCGGCGCGCGGTGGACGCTGCATCATCCGTCGACGGAGAAAACCAACCAGGGTGCAGTCTTCAACCTGGCGACGCAGCAGCTGGATTACCTGGGAGTGAATGGATATCCGAATACGGCGCGCGAGCTGCACTGGGACAATGTGGCGCCGCGCGTGGGGCTGGCGTACATGGTGACGCCAAAGACGGTGGTGCGCACGGGATTCGGGATTGTGTTCATCGACCAGTCGGGAATCACGACGCCGTTTACGACGCCGCAGTTCCCTTTCATCCAGAATGTGCAGCAGAAGACGCAGGACAGCGTCAATGCGGCGTTTGCGCTCAAGAACGGCCCGACGGTGGCGCCGATTCCGCTGACCCCGGATGCGGGGCTGGGGCAGAGCGTGTATACGGCGGACCGCCAAGCCGGCTCAGGCTATGTAGAGCAGTGGAACCTGGCGGTGCAGCGGTCGATCACACAGAACCTGTCGTTCGATGTGGCGTATGTGGGGTCGCACATTGTGCACGTCGGGATTCCTGATTCGAATTTGAACCAGTTGACGGTGGATCAGCTGGCTGAGGGTGCGCCACTGCTGAAGCAGGTACCGAATCCGTACTACGGGGAGCTGCCGAAGTCGAGCCCGATTGGCGGCAAGACAGTGGCCGAGGCGCAGTTGCTGAAGTCTTATCCGCGCTTCCAGAATGTGGCGACCTACCGGCACAATAGCGGCACGACGAATTACAACGCGCTGGAAGCGAAGGTGGAGCAGCGCACAAGCCACGGGCTCACGCTCCTGTTCAGCTACACGTACTCGAAGCTGATTGACGATGCGTCGTCGGTGTTCTCGTCGACGGTGCTGTCGTCACCGAACTCGAGCAGCCTGGTGGCGGCGGATACCTTTCATCCCGGGTTGGAGCGGGATGCTTCGAATGGCGACATGCCGAACGTGGTGGCGCTGAGCACGGTGTACAGTTTGCCGGCGGGACGGGGGCATAGCTTTGCCTCGCATGGCATTGCGGACGTGCTCCTGGGCGGATGGGATGTGAATGCCATCATGTCATTGCAGTCCGGCATGCCGGTGACGGTGACGCAGGCGACGAACAACAACGCGTTTGCAGGCTTTGCGCTGCAACGGCCGTTCGTTACAGGCAAGACGGCGCTGCCGGCGGGTGAACGGACGCCAAAGAAGTTCTTCAACACGGACGCCTTCAGTACGGCGCCACGCTTCGTGCTGGGGAATGCTTCGCGCAATCCGGTGCGCGGGCCGGCGTATCGCGATCTTGACCTGGCGCTGGTGAAGCACTTCTCCCTTCCGGAGAAGGCGCAGATCGAATTTCGCGCGGAGTTGTTCGACGTGACGAACACGCCGGCGTTCTCGCAGCCGAATGGAAGCTTTGGCTCGCCGGCGTTCGGGAGCATTACGAGCACGACAACCGATCCGCGGGTGGCGCAGTTTGCCTTGCGGATCAGCCGCTAGGTGCTTAACGCACGGGCGGACGCTTCGCCCGCTGGCATCGCCGCCGGTTCATGTCAGCGAACCTGCGCTGCTGTGAGGTGTCGCTAATGCGTTATCGTCTTCTTCTTTGGATGACAGTGGCAGGTGCATGCGACCGGGCCAAGCAGGAGATCGCCGGCATGGAGAATCGAATGTCCGGGACAGAGCATGTGATCATCGATCGCGTCACAGATGTCCAGCTCAAAGACGATGGTGGAAGGCGAAGCGGAAGAGTGTGTCATACCCTTGGACTTCTGCCGACTCCATGCCCACCGCCAAGCCGCTGAATCCCGCAACAGAGGGAATCCTTTTAGCGGCGCTGCAAAGGCCATGGGCCTGTAGTCGCCCCCGGTGTAGACGTATTGTTGACCGCAGGCATCGCAGCGAAAGTTTAAAGCTGTATCCGGTGGGCTTATTGCTTCGGCTATCAGGTGCTGAGTGCCGCAGGTCGAAGTCTTGCAGATGATGGACCAACAGAGAATCATCATCGATTCTGATTAGCTTCTCGCCAGCCGCGGAACAGTCTCCTAGCGGACACTTTTATGATCTTCTAATGCCTCGCTGATTTCACGCGAAGGTTAGTTGCGGCTGGCTTGCTTCTGCATCAGCCCGCGGCGTGTGCGCTCGCTCGTGAGCTAACAGCCACTCTTTGCGATGGAGGCCGCCGCCATAGCCGGTGAGTGAGCCGTTGGCGCCGATGACGCGATGGCAGGGCACGACGACGCCGACGGGATTGGAACCATTCGCGAGACCGACGGCACGGACGGCACGCGGGCGTCCGATGCGCTCTGCGAGCCGGCCGTAACTGATGGTTTCGGCGGCGGGAATCTCCCGCAGGGCGCGCCAGACTTCGCGTTGAAAAGGGGTACCGGCGGTGGCAGTGGGGATGTTGTCGATGGCGTGGATATCGCCGGCGAAGTAAGCAGCGAGGCGCGTGGTAAGGCCGAGCGGGTCGTGCTTTGGAATGAGCGTGTAGCCGCCCTTGCCGTAGTGGATGTCGAGCAGACGCTGGCCACGCGGGTTGTGATCGGACCAGTCGATCATGCGGAGCGCGCCTTGACCTTCAGAAACGCCTTCGCTATCGCAGGCGTAGATGAGCTCGCCGATGGGTGTGTCGAGCGTGTCTGAAAAGAACTCAAGCGGTGCGGTCATAAGTGGTCTCCTGTGGGTCTGTCTCCTGTGACGGCAATGGCAGATGCTGGGTGGAGCGCGGGGATGCGCAAAGCGGGAGCGGCGGCGGCGGCGCGGCGACGGCTTCGTTGCGGCGACGGGCTGAGGTGGCTTGCCGACCAGAGATGCTGTGCTGCGTAACCGCGCCAGGGACGCCACTGGTCGCTGCGCGCGAGCAGCTGAGCCGGCGAGAGCAGCTTGCCGAAGAGATGCTCCGCATTGCGAAGGATGCCGATGTCGGACGCGGGGAAGGCATCGGGGTGATGAAGGCCGCGAAGCGCGATGTATTGCGCGGTCCATTCGCCGATGCCGGGGATGGAGCGCAGGCGGGCAATGCTCTCTTCGAGCGTGCCGGCGGCTTCGAATAGATCGGGCTGGGCGATGGCTGTACGCGCGAGGGCAACGAGGGCGGCGCGGCGCGCGGCGGGCATGCCGATGCTGCTGAGGTCGGCTGCGGCGAGCTGCTTCGGCGTGGGAAAGGCATGGGTGAGTGATGTGTCACGAAGCGCGAGCGGTGATGTCGAGAGCGCGACGAGCTTCGCGGCAAGACCACGCGCCGCGGCGACGCTGATCTGCTGGCCGAGGATGGCGCGGATGGCGATCTCGAAGGCATCCCAGCCGCCGGGAGTGCGGAGGCCGTGCTGGCGACGCACGAGGGGGGCGAGAGTGCGATCGCGCGAGAGATGCGCGGCGATGGCCTCGGTGTCGGCATCGAGGTCGAAGACGCGGCGCAGGCGCGATGCGATGAGCGGCAGCGCGGGGACGTGGTCGCAGGCGATCTCAACCTGAAGTGCATTGCGGGCGGGCAGGTGGCTGACTGCGATGAGAGCTACATGGCCGTCCACCCGGACAATGCGGCGGTAGATGCCGTCGCGGACCTCTTCGACGCCAGGGATGGCGCGCGGGATGAAGAAGGCGAGCAGCGCACCCCAGTCGAAGGGCGGCCGATAGGAGAGGCGCAGGACGAGGGGAGCAGTAGCCGAGGCACTGACCGAGCGGCGGCGCAACTGGCTGGGCGGACGCTTATAGAGCGCACGGAAGGTGTCATTGAAGCGGCGGATGCTGCCGAAGCCGGCAGCCATCGCGACCGAGGTCATGGGCAGACGCGTTTCGTGGAGAAGCTGCTTAGCGAAGAGGACGCGCCGCGTCTGTGCGACGGCCAATGGCGATGCGCCGACGTGCTGATCGAAGAGGCGGCGGAGCTGGCGCTCTCCCACGCCGAGTGACGCGGCGAGCCGCTCGACCGAGGCATGGGGGCCGTCGAGTGCGCCTTCTGCAATGCGGGCCATGGCACGGCTGACCGTGCTGGCAGTGCCGCGCCATGCAGGCGAGTGAGGCGCGATCTCCGGACGGCAGCGGAGGCAGGCGCGGAAGCCGGCGTGCTGGGCAGCGGCGGCAGAGGGAAAGAAGCGGCAGTTACGGCGCATGGGCGTGCGCGCGGGGCAGATGGGGCGGCAATAGATGCCGGTAGAGGTGACGGCGGTGAAGAAGCGGCCATCGAAGCGCGCATCGCGGGTCTGGAGCGCGCGATAGCAGACGTCGGCGTCCAACGAGGCTGGATCGAGCGGGATGGGATAGCGGGTCACTGTGCTCATTACCTGTTCAGTGTGCTCCCGCGAGGCGCGGTGTGTCTGGCCATTTTCGGACGCGATGGATTTGCGGTGCGGAGTGCGATGCAGAGCGAGCCCCAGAGCACATCGCACATGCATCTGCCTGAATACACGACGACTCCTTGCTCAAGCGCAATGTTGATACTAGGCAATCGCAGGGTCATGCACTAAAATCGGACACCACACATGGACAATCCCGCAGTCTCCGTCAGCGAAACACCGGTTAAATCATTTCCCTCTTCCTCCGGGGAGATGTTCGATCAGTACTTCACGCAGGGTTCAAAGTGCGGCTTCAAGAAGAACGAGCTGCTGGATCCGCGGGCGCGGCGGTTGTTTGAGACGACTGCGCTGGCCTGCTCGGTAGATGCGTATCCCTTTCAGATTCCGCTGGAGGGCCGGCCAGGGCCGATGGTGACTGCGGACGGTCACCAGATGATGATGCTGTCGTCCTACGACTACCTGGGACTGATCGGGCACCCGCGGGTGCAACAGGCGGCGATGGAAGCGCTGGAGCAGTACGGCACGGGAACAGGCGGTGTGCGCCTGCTGACGGGCACGCTGGACCTGCATCGCGAGATGGAGCGCGCGGTGGCCGAGTACAAGGGGACGGAGGCTGCGATCACCTACAGCTCCGGGTATCTGGCGAATGTAGCGGTGATCGCGTCGCTCTTTGGGCCGGCGGACCGCGTGATTATGGATACGCTGTCGCACCGCAGCCTGCTGGACGCGTGCAGGATGGCAGGGGTGCAGATCCAGCGCTTCCGGCACAACGATCCGGAGAGCCTGCGGCAGGAGATCCAGAACGGCCCGACGGCGAACCGCACGCTGATCATCAGCGACGGCGTGTTCTCGATGGATGGCGACATCTGCATTCTGCCGGAGCTGATTGCGATCAAAAAGGAGTTTGGCTGCTTCCTGCTGGTGGATGAGTCGCACGCCTCCGGCACGCTGGGGCGGCTGGGGCGGGGCACGGACGAACACTTCGGCATCGACACGAACGAGGTGGACATCTGGACGGGCTCACTGGCGAAGGCGATTCCATCGAATGGCGGCTTCGTGGCGGGGTCGCAGCAGCTTTGTATCTTCCTGCAGCATGCCTCGGCGCCGTTTATCTTCTCCGGGGCGATGGCCGCGCCGGCGATTGCGGCAGTGAAGGAGGCGCTGGCGGTGCTGAAGGATGAACCGGAGCGCGTCGCGCGGGTGCAATGCAACGCGCAGTTCCTGCGCGCGGGGCTGCAACGGCTGGGGTATGACACGGGTCTGTCGGAGACGGCGGTGATCCCGGTGATCTATAAGGATGAGCCTTCGGCGGCGCTGACGGCCCGGCGACTGCGCGATTTCGGCATCCTGGCAACGCCGGTGCTCTTCCCGGCGGTGGCGCAGGGCGCGCCGCGGCTGCGGCTGTGCGTGACAGCGGGTCATACGCGTGAGCAGTTGGAGTTTGCGCTGGACGTCTTCGGCAAGCTGGCGAATTAGGACCTGCCGTCCAGGCAACGGCGCCTGCGGCGCGTATCGTTGGGTTCGCTCCCGTTGGTCGCTCACGCTCGGCCTTGTTTGCGACAGTGCAGCTTGCTCAGAATGACATCCTTTGTTTCAGCGAATGCAATGACTCGACGCAATCAGAGTCCTCGGCGAGCCAGTCTTGCCCACTAGCGGAGTACTTGTAACGGGAGCGAGCGGCTTCCTGGGTGGGCGACTGGCAGAGATGCTGGCCGAGCGCGGCGAGCCGGTGCGCGTGCTGGCGCGCGGGTCCTCCGACCTGCGACATCTATCGCATTTACAGATACAGATTGTGCGCGGCGACCTGGGCGATACTGTAGCCTTGGCCGAGGCGATGCGCGGGGTGCGAGTGGTGTACCACTGCGCTGCGTGCTCGACCGACTGGGCGGCTTCTGCAACTTACATTGCGGCCAATGTCGCGGGCACACAGAATGTGCTGGACGCGGCGGTGCGCGCAGGCTCTGTCGAGCGGTTTCTGCATGTGAGCACTACGGATGTGTATGGCTATCCGCGGGTGCCGTGCGATGAGAGTGCGCCGATGCGCGATGTGGGCCTGCCTTACAACCGCACGAAGATTCAGGGCGAAGAGGCGGTGTGGCGGGCGCATCGTGAGCATGGACTGCCGGTGACGGTGGTGCGGCCGGCGACGATCTATGGACCACGGGGGAAGGATTTCGTGGTGGAGATCGCGAAGCTGCTGCGCCAGCGGATGATGCTGCTGATCGATAGCGGACGGGCGCGAGGAGGGTTCTCCTACGTGGATAATGTGGCGGCGGCAATGACGCAGGCGGCGGAGCACCAGTCAACGGTTGGACGCTCGTACAACATCTGCGACGAGACGCATATGACGTGGCGCGAGTATGTAGTCGCACTGGCGGGTGCCTTGGGCTATGGGCGGCCATGGCTGTCTCTTCCCTTTCCGTTGGCGATGGCGCTTGGCGGGGCGATGGAGGCACCGTCCCGATTGCTGAAACTGCGCGGGCGACCGTTGCTGACGCGGCATGCGGCGTATCTGCTGGGGCGCAGTCAGGAGTTTCCGGCGGGGCGGGCGCGGCAGGAGTTCGGGTTTGCGCCGCAGGTTTCGTTTGCCGAGGGGATGGCGCGGTCGGCGGCGTGGGAACGGGCGCGGGAATCGGGCGGGCGGTAGGGCGCGGCCTGGATCGGGATTGCGTTCGAGGATAATGGCCGGATAAAAAGCCCGACACACCGCAACTTTTGCACGGCCGATCTGGTCTCGACATTTACGTAGCCCTCCAGCGGGGTTGCGCCTCACCATGAGCTCACTGCCATCTATCGCAAGGAACAGGGCTGGTCTGTTCGCGTTGAGTGTTCTTTGCCTAGCGATTCCCTGCACGGTCCGCGCGAGGACGGATACCTCTGCGAAGCCGGCTCCGCTCACCAAACGGGAGCGGGCGGAGTTGGCGCTCGACCGGTTGAGCTTCGGGCCGCGGCCGGGCGAGGTAGAGCAGGTTGAGGCCATTGGGGTGGAGCACTGGATGGACCGGCAGCTCCATCCGGAGAAGATTGACGACGCGGCGCTTGAGGCGAAGCTCGATACCCTGCCGGCGATGCGGCTGAGCACGGAGGAGCTGATCCGGAGATTTCCGCCGCCGCCGGTCGTTCGGCAGATGGCAGCGGGACGGATTGGTGTGCCGCGCGATCCGGTGGAGCAGGCGGTGTATGCGAACGCGCTGGCGAATTACCGTGAGCGCAAAGCGAACACCGCGTCCCGATCTTCATTCCAGCACGGATATCGCTGACCTTCTGCGGCTGTCCGCTGGCGAGCGTTGGCATGCGCTGCTGACGATGACGCCGGGGGCGATTCGACCGCTGGTGCAGGGGATGACTCCCGCAGAGCGGCAGCAGCTCATCGCAGGCATGACACCGGAGCAGAAAGAGATTCTGCTGGCGCTGGTGGCGCCGAACCGCGTGGTGACTGAGGAGTTGCAGGCAGAAAAGTTGATGCGCGCGGTGTATAGCGAGCGGCAGCTCGAAGAGGTGATGACCAACTTCTGGTCGAACCACTTCAACATCTACTTGCGCAAGAACGGTGAGATGCCGTGGTACCTGGCTACCTATGAGCGGGACGTGATCCGTCCGCATGCGATGGGCAGGTTCGAAGATCTGCTGGTGGCCGTGGCGCACTCCCCGGCGATGTTGGTGTATCTGGATAACCAGCAGAGCATCGGGCCGCATTCGGTTGCCGCGATGCGTGCGAGCGCGAATGGCGGGCAGAAGAAATCGGCACCGGGACTGAACGAGAACTATGCCCGCGAGCTGATGGAGCTACACACGCTGGGCGTGAACGGCGGCTATTCGCAACAGGACGTGGTCGAGCTGGCGAAGGTGCTGACCGGCTGGGGGACGCAGACGAAACAGCAGGGCTACGGCTTCGAGTTCGGCTTTGAATTCAATGGGCGACGGCACGAGCCGGGCGATAAGGTCGTGCTGGGATACACGGATTCATGAGGGCGGCGAAGCTGAGGGCAATGAGATGCTGCACCTGTTGGCGACGAGTCCAGCGACCGCCCGCTTTCTCTCGACCAAGCTCGCGATGGAGTTTGTGAGCGACACGCCATCGAAATCGCTGGTCGATCGCATGACGAAGACGTATCTGAAGACGCATGGCGATATCCGTCAGGTGCTGACCACCATGTTTCATTCTCCGGAGTTCTGGTCGCGGGATGCGTATCGCGCGAAGCTGAAGACGCCGCTGGAGTTTGTCATCTCGTCGCTGCGCGCGACGGACGCGAAGATCGAGAACGCGGCGGCGCTCTCAAGTGCGCTCGATCGACTGGGGATGCCGCTCTTTGGAGTGCAGCAGCCGAATGGCTATTCGCTGAAGGCTGATCCGTGGCTGGGCGCGGAGGCGCTGCTGGCGCGCATGAACTTTGCGTTGGCGCTGACAGCGAATCGGATTCCGGGAGTGACGGTAGAGATCGCGCAGAGTGCGGGAACCGCGGTGTCCGCTGAGCAGGAGTTGCAATTGGAAGAGACGTTGCTGGACGGGCGAGTTGCGGCGCAGACGCACGACGTGGTGATGAAGCAGATGGAGTCGGCACAGACTGCGCCCATCACGGTGGCTGCCATGGACAAAGGGCGGGCAGCCAAGGGCGTACGCGATCCGTTTGAACCAACGATTCGCGGCAACGCGCCGATGAGCGAATCGACATTGGCAGCGGCGCTGCTGCTTGGGTCGCCGGATTTTCAGCGGCGGTAAGGAACGAATGGAGACGATGATGAGGTCGCGTCGAGCTTTTCTGAAGAACGGAGCGATGGCGCTGGTGGGGACGGCTGCGATTCCGAGCTTCCTGACGCGCGCAGTGATGGCGCAGGCCACGGCGGCGAGCGCGAGCCGCAAGAAGCTCGTGGTGATCTTCCAGCGCGGGGCGGCGGATGGGTTGAATATCGTGATCCCGCACGCGGAGCCATCCTATTTCCAGATGCGGCCGACGATTGCCATTCGGCAGCAACAGATTCTGGATCTGGATGGGTTTTTCGGATTGCATCCGGCGATGGTGAGTCTGAAGCCGCTATGGGAGACGAAGCATCTGGCGATTGTGCATGCGGCAGGCTCGCCGGATATGACGCGCTCGCACTTCGATGCGCAGGATTACATGGAGTCGGGGACGCCGGGCATCAAGGCGACCGAGGATGGATGGCTGAATCGCGCACTGCAGGCAGAAGACGAACGGAGGCGCGAGGCGGAGACACCGTTTCGCGCGGTCGCGCTGACGGAACAGATGCCACGCACACTCGAAGGCCGAGTCCGTGCGCTGGCGCTGAACAACATACGGAATTTTCACATAGCGGGCGGGGCGACGCAGGCGAATGCGAGTTTCGCAGGCAGCTTCGAGGGCATGTACGACGAGTCGGCCGATGCGGCGCTGCGAGGTGCCGGACAAGAGGTGTTTGAAGCGGCAAAGATGCTGCAAGGCAACGGACCCGGCGCGATATGTTCCCGCGGCGGGCGCGCAGTATCCGAAGGGCGCATTCGGCGACAGCATGAAGCAGATTGCGCAGCTGCTGAAGGCGGATCTCAGTGTGGAAGCGGCGTTTGCGGAGATTGGAGGCTGGGACCATCACCAGAACGAAGGCAGCGTGGATGGGCAGCTTGCCGGGCGATTGAGAGAGTTTTCCGAATCACTCGCCGCGTTCTGGATGGACATGGGAACGCACGCGGAGGACGTGGTGGTGGTGACGATGTCGGAGTTTGGCCGCACCGCGCGTGAGAACGGCACGCGCGGCACGGATCATGGCCATGCCAATGTGATGTTCGTGATGGGTGGGACGGTGAGGGGCGGACGCGTCTACGGACGCTGGCCCGGGCTGGCGCCGGAGCAGTTGAATGAAGGACGCGACCTGGCGGTGACAACGGATTTCCGGCAGGTGTTGGCGGAGGCGGCGTTCAAACAGATCGGGGCGCGAGACCTGGATCTGACGTTTCCGGGAGCGGAGTTGGCACCGCGCAGATTCCTGAATCTCATCGCTTGATGCCACCGTTGCTGCGGTCCGCGAGCGGATGGAAGCTGTCCGGATTTGAACGGAAGATTGTGAATCTGGACAAGTGCGCGGCCGTGCGCATGGCCCGCGGCGTCGATTCATCAAGCACTTAGCGGGCGGTCGGGCTTTGCGCCATTGGCCCGGTGCTTGCTCCCTTGGGGTTGTTCGAACTCCGTGGAGGCAAGAATGACTGCACTTTTCAGCGACCTGCGCTATGCGATCCGCCAACTGAGAAAGAGGCCGGGATTCACGCTGGTGTGCGTGCTGACTTTGGCGCTGGGGATTGGCGCGAACACGGCGGTCTTCAGCGTGATGAATGCCGTGCTGCTGCGGTCGCTGCCGGTGGCCGATCCGGGGCGCGTCTTTTACCTGAGAACTTCGGGGCCGCCGCAGGGGACGGGAACGATTGATACGAGTCAGACCTTCTCCTACCCGGTCTACGATGCGCTGCGCCGGCAGACGGGAGCGATGCAGGTAATGGCGTATGTCCCGCTGTCCTCGCAGAAGGTTGCGGTGCGCTATGGATCGCAGCCCGGCGTGGCGTTTGGCGAGATGGTCAGCGGGAGCTTCTTTTCCGGGCTGGGTGTGAAGCTGGCGCGGGGACGCGGATTTACGGAGCAGGATGAGGCGAGCCATGCTCCCGTCGGCGTGATCAGCGATAGCTACTGGACCACGCGGTTCGCGCGCAATCCAGAGATTCTAGGGCAGACGTTGTACGTGAACGGCGTGCCAATCACGATTGTGGGCATTGCTCCTGCGGGTTTTGAAGGCACCGAGGGCGGCGTGTCGACGGATTTCTGGATCCCGCTGCAGAGCCGGGCGGAGCTGAATGCCTGGGGCAATCCGCTGGAGGATGGGAAGACATATATCAACAATCCGACATGGTGGTGCCTGCATCTGATTGGACGCCTGGCGCCCGGTGTGACCAAGGCACAGGCGGTAGCGCAACTGCAGCCTGCATTCCAAACAGCGGCGTATGTCGGACTGGGCAATCCGAAGCCGGGAGAGAAGCGGCCCACACTGAGCGTGGAGGCAGCAAAGAGCTTCCCTGGCTCTGAAGCGCAGGTCGGCCAGCCATTGCGGATCCTGATGACGATGGTGGGACTCGTCCTGCTGATTGCGCTGAGCAATGTGGGGATGCTGCTGATGGCGCGGAATGCCACGCGGCAGCGCGAGTTCTCCGTCCGGATGGCGCTGGGCGCAGGGCGGAGGGAGTTGTTCCGGCAACTATTGATGGAAAGCCTGCTGCTGGTAGCGATCGGCGGCGAACTGGCGTGGCTCTTTGCCACGATGGCGACCAAGGCACTGGGAGCCTGGGCGCGGATCGAGTCGAGCCTTGCGCCCGATACCACTGTTCTGTTTTTCACCCTGAGCATCCTGGTGCTGGCGGCGCTGTTGTTTGGCCTGGCTCCGCTGCGGATTGCGCTCTCGGCGGGACCGGGGCTGGCGCTGAAGACATCCGCGGCGACATCGAACACGGATGCAGGCAAATCACGGACAGGCAAGGTCATCGTGACGCTGCAGATGGCGCTGTGCGTGGTGCTGCTGGTGGGCGGAGGACTGCTGGTCCGCACCCTGCGCAATCTCCAAAATATTCCGCTGGGCTTTCCGGTGGATGGGCTGGTGGTCTTCGGAGTAAGCCCGCACATCGATTCGATTCCGCAAGGCAAGGCGTTTTACCGGGAGCTGATAAACAAAATGCGCGCGCTGCCCGGGGTCGAGTCGGTGACCATCATGGAGGAGCGGCTGGGATCGTGGTGGTCGGACAACAGCGACATGACGGTGGATGGCAAGCTGCCGGAGGTCGCGAATGGCGGATCGCGGACAGTGCGCAGCAATGTGGCGGGGCCGGACTTCTTCACGACGCTCGGAGTGCCAATACTGGCGGGGCGCGACTTTGCCGATTCCGATACGGAGACATCGCTTCCTGTGGGCATCATCAACGAGGAGTTCGCGAAGCGTTTCCTCCCGAACCAGAATCCGCTGGGACACAAGATCGGAACCGACGATGGCAAACACCAGATAACGGTGGTCGGGGTAGTGAAGAATCACAAGTATCGCAGCATCGACGAAGAGCCGATTCCGATGGCGTGGTGGATGTATGCGCAGATTCCGTTCATTGGACCAGAAACTGTAGAGCTGCGGGTGCATGGCGAGCCGCTGGCGATCCTGCCCGCGGCGCAAAAAGTGCTGCAGCAGATGGATCCCAACCTGCCGCTGCTGAAGCCGATGGCCCAGCGAGCGCAGTACGAAGAGACGATCTCAAATCAGCTGCTGTTTGCGCGGCTGGCCGGGTTCTTCGCAATTCTCGGAGTCGTGCTCGTGGCGACAGGGCTGTACGGCACGCTGGCCTATCGCGTGAGCAACCGCACGGTAGAGATTGGCGTCCGCATGGCGGTCGGTGCGCGGCGCGGACAGGTGGTGTGGATGGTGCTGCGCGACAGCCTGATGCTGACGGCGGCGGGTGTGGCGATTGGCATTCCGTTCGCGCTGCTGACGGGCAGGGCGCTGGCTTCGTCGCTCTACGGTGTGAAGCCGGACGATGCGGCGACGATTGCCATGGCGGTGATCGGCATAGCACTGGTGGCGGCTGGCGCCAGCATGATTCCAGCGCGGCGCGCGGCGAATGTCGATCCGCTGACGGCGCTGCGTTCGGAGTAGCAACTACTCCCAGCGCAGCGCAGCGACGGGATCAACGCGGGTGGCACGCCGCGCGGGCAGGTAGCATGCGGCCATGGCGACGATGGTGAGGATCCCGGCCAGCAGCGCAAAGGTTACGGGATCGGTGGCGGCTACGCCGAAGAGCAGATCCGTCATCAGGCGGGTGAGCGCGAAGGCGCCGGCCATGCCGATGGCGACGCCGAGAAGCGCCAGGCGAGTTCCCTGCCACAAGATGAGGCCCAGCACGTCCCGGCGTTGCGCGCCCAGCGCCATGCGGATGCCAATCTCCTGCGTGCGCTGTCCGACGACATACGCGATCACGCCGTAGATACCGATGGCGGCGAGTCCCAGAGCGAGGACGGCGAATGCTCCGAGCAGGATCATTGCGAAGCGGCGCGCGGCGATCGAATCGGCGATGATGCTTTCCATGGTCTGATCGCCGAAGATCACCTGCTGGCTACTCATCTGGCGGCTGGTGCGGCGGATAGCGTCGGAGACCGGCGTGAGATTTCCGTCGTAACGCACTACCAGACTCGTACCTGACGAGACCAGCGTGATGAAGTCATCCGGCATCTGCATGCAGGGTATGTAGACCTGCGCGCGCAGCGACTGCGTGTCATCGAGATCGAGCCCCCACTGCTTCACGTGGCCGACGATGCCGACGATCTCTAGCTTTCTTCCGCCGTTGTTCATGACGATGCGCTGACCGATGGGATCCTGATGAGGGAAGTATTTGCGCGCGAAGACCTCGTCCACGACGGCGACGAGTGGCGAGTGCTCATCGTCCTGTGAGGTGAAGAAGCGGCCGCGCTGGAGCGGGATGTTCATCACGTTGAGATAACCGGGCTCGACGATGTAGTCGACGGCCCAGTTCATGCCTTCTTCATTGGCCGGCTTCGGCTGGCCGTCCAGCCAGAACACTTGTTCATCGTCACTCGACATGGGAAGTGCACCCCAAACCTGCGAGACCGCTTTCACTCCCTGGGTTGCTGTCAGCTTGTCATCGAGTTCGCGGTAGGCGGCGCGAATCTGCTGCGGAGAGGCGTGGTTCATCGAAGGAGGAAACGAGAGGCCGAAGGTGAGAGACGTTGCGAGGGTCGAAGCCGGGATCGACCTTCGCGAGGCGAGAGAGGCTGCGGACCATGAGTCCGGCGCCGATCAGCAGCACCAGCGCGACGGCCATCTCCGCGACGACGAAGGCGCTCTGTGTGCGATTGCGTGTTCCGCTGACGCCGCGGCCGCCCTCCTTCAGCGCTGTTTGAGGATCGGACTGCGAGGTCTTCCACGCCGGCACAAGGCCGAAGAGCGTGCCCGAGAGCAGCGAGATGCCCATGGTGAAGGCGAGGACGCGGAAGTCGAGTCCGATTTCGTTGACGCGCGGGAGCGCCATGGGCACGAGTTTGAGAGCGGCATGCGTTCCCCAGGCAGCGAGGAGCAACCCGATGCCGCCGGAGACGATGCCGAGCAGAAGACTCTCGGTAAGAAGCTGGCAGATCACCCGAGACCGGCTGGCGCCGAGCGCGGTGCGAACGGCGAACTCGCGCTTGCGCCCAGCAGAGCGCGCGAGCAGCAGGCTTGCGACATTGACGCAGGCAAGCAATAGCAGAAAGCCGACTGCGGCAAGCAGCACGAGGAGGAATGGGCGCACGTCGCCGACCATCTGTTCTTTCAGCGGACGCAGGCTTGCGCCGATGCCTTTGTCGGCATCCGGAAAAGCAACAGCCAGATTGTGTGTGACTCGCTCCATGTCGGCCTTCGCCTGGGCGAGCGTGACTCCGGGCTTGAGGCGGGCGATTCCGTGGAAACCGAGGCCGGCGTTGCGATTCATCAGAATCGAGTTGTTCCACTGGCGGATGGGAGCGTAGATGTCACGCTCGCGGAAGCTGGGAAGGCGGAGGTGGAAGCTCGACGGAATCACGCCGATGACGGTGAAGTCTCTGCCATCGAGGGTGAGGTTCTGGCCCAGGACATTAGGCGAAGCACTGAATTTACGCTGCCACAGGCCTTCGCTGATGAGCGCGACGGGAGCCGCTCCGCCCTGCTCTTCCGCGGGCGTGAAGGTGCGGCCGAGGATGGGATTCACTCCGAGCAGAGGGAAGAAGCTGCCGGAGACGAACTCAGCGTTTACCTGTTCCGCTTCGCCCTTGCCGGTGAGGCTGAAGGCGGAGCCACGAGCGACGGCCATCGCGGAAAAGGTGTGGTTGTCCTTCTCCCAATCGAGGAAGTTGGGATAGGAGATGGAGCCCTGATCGAAGTTCGGCTTGCTCTCGTTGATCGCGACGAGCTGCTCCGGCTGCGCGAAAGGAAGAGGATTGAGCAGCACTCCGTTCACGATGGAAAAGATCGCGGTATTGCCGGCTATGCCGAGGGCGAGAGTCGCGATGGCCACGATGGTGAAGGCGCGGCTCTTCCACAGGACGCGGGCGCCGAAGCGGATGTCGCTCGCTAGCATTTCGAGGATAGGAAGGCTGGCGCGATTACGGTACTTCTCTTTTGTCTGCTGCACGCCGCCGAGCTTGATAAGCGCCTGGCGCCTCGCCTCTTCGGGCTGCATGCCGGAGCGCAGATTGTCTGCGATGTGCATCTGGAGATGGGATTCGATCTCGTCGGCGAAGTCGCGGCTTCCCTGCTCCCGGCGAAAGAGGCCGGCACATCGCAACAACCACGCACGCAGATGCCTCATGAAGAGCCTCCGGAAGGCAGCGCAGGATCGCTGCCGCTCTTTCTATTGGTTTCCAATAAGAAGGTATGCGAAGTTCTATTGGATAGCAATAGGAGATGTGCGAGCGGCCTCGGCGCGTACCTCATTGCAACTTCGCGTACTCTGCCTTTGCTTGCTTCAGGATCGGTATGCCGGCATCCGCGTCCTTCCAGAGAGTGAGGAAGTCCTGATAGGCGGATTTTGCCCTGGTCTTGTCTCCCGTGAGTGCATACGCGCGGCCCAATTGCAGGCGCGCCAGAGCGCCCACTGGATCGCTGACAACAATTCCGGGATGGTCAAGGATCTTCTGGAACTCAACGGCAGCCTCAGCACCATGATGAGCGGCGAGCTGCGCTTCGCCGCGTACATAAACAGGATAGAGAGCTCCGAAAAAGCCGTGGATGGTGCTGCGATGCGTGCCTAACTCATACGGAACGGCTACTTGCAACAGTTCTACCGATTTGGAAGGCTCGCCGCGGTTTAGCGCGAGGATTCCGCGAAGTGTTGGCAGGTAGCTGAACCTGAGAGACGTATCTTCCGGGAATCGATTCTCCAGATCATTCGCCAACGCCTCCGACCGGGAAGAATCGCCGGCGAGGGCGAGGGCAAGCGCCGCGCCGTACTGCACCTCGCGGTCATTGGAGACTTCAAGCGCCGCCAATGCGTCCCGCTTTGCAGCAGAGACGTCTCCGTAGAATGCCTCCCAGACCGCTTCACCACTCTGGAATAGGGCTGCCCGTTCTTTGTTTGCCGCCTGGTCTGCCAGCTCCACTGCGCGCCGTGACATCGTCCTCGCTTCGCGCAGATGGCCGGAATACGCGAGGACGAAGGCTTGATGAACCGAGAGCCAGTCTGTCCCCTCGCTTGTTTCCCGAGAAGCGGCAACTTCCCGATTCATCGCGGCCTCGTCTCGTTTGAGGAATGCTAAGTCGTAACGCGACGCTGCGAAGTCAGGGTCGTCCAATTTCCGCTCGGAGGCCCGGCGAAGTACGCTCTCCGCTTCGTTCAGCTTATCCACGTCAACATAGTTGGCGGCTAACTCGAGGTACCCTATGGCCTGATCCGGATTCACAGCAATGGCTCTTTCGGCTTCTACGATCGCCATTTCATACTTACCGGAGGCCGGGTAAATGAACCCCGCCAGATATGTGAGCGGCCACGTCTCCCGGGGATATGCCTGCGCCCATGCTTCACAGATCTGTTGTGCCTTTTCAAGGTTTCCTGTCACTCGACTCTGATAAGACGCAGTGATGAAGAATTTCTCCGTGTCGCTTGCGTGATCGCGTAACTCATATGCTTTGGCGGTGTTCTCCGCGGATAACGCCGATTCACCCATGGCACCATACATGAGTCCGAGGGTCACATATGCGGTTGCGAATTGCGGATCGATCTCGATGGCGCGTTGAAAAAATGGTACGGCGGGCGCCTCGCCTTTTGCGGCCAGGACCTTCAAACCAGTGCTGTACGCCTTCAACGCTTCCAACGATGGAGTTGTCGCCTCAGCCAGCGGCGTGTTGTGTTTCTCGACTGTCGCCAGCGATTCGCCGAGGTGAGTTCTGAATCTGCTTGCAATCTGACTCAGCGCGTTCAGCACATCTTCTTTTCTCGCCGCCTGTATCTGCTCCTCGGCAAGGACTTTGCCGCTTCTGCAATCCTTTGCGCGCAATCCCAGGACATACTGCGTGCCAAGCCGTGCGATCGAACCGTCAAGCACCGCGGCGCTTGCGGTTCGCTCACATATCTCATGCGCGAGTTCGGGAGTCAGTCGCGTCTGGACCGGCTTGCCCATTAAGCCAAGGAGCTGCTGAATCCTTTCCTCCGAGATGAGGTTCAGGAATGGAGACTGTTCCAGCTGAACGGCCGTACCTTGCCGCAGCGTTTCATCGAAGACGGGATCCCCGGTCGAGTTCGCAAAGTCGGCTAGAACAACTGTGTCCGTTTCCGTGAGCACCTTCCGGTTGCGGAAGAAGTGGAGCACGATGGGGACCGCGACGATCGCAATGAGCACCAAGACCGAGGCAAGTACCCACTTGGGGGACCGGTTTGAAGTGCGCGCGGTGTGCTCGGTAGCGGTCGAGGCGAACTCTGCGGGGGGTGGAGTCGGCAGCGAGGTCCGCGAGGCTGTAGGTGGCGAGATCCGGATATGTCTCCGGAGCGAGAAAGCGGTAACCACGTTTGGGAATCGTTTCGACGTAGCGGGGATTCTCGGCGTCGTCCCCGAGCGCCTCCCTCAGTTTGCCAACCGCAACCCGGAGACTGCTGTCGAAGTCGACGAAGGTGTCGTCCCGCCAGATGCGGTGGCGCAGATCGTCGCGGGTGACGACCTCCCCTGCATTTTCCAGGAGCGCGACCAGGAGCCGGAATGGCTGCTCCTGCAGCTTTACCCGGTTCCCGTTTTTCAGGAGCTCGCCGGAGGCGGAATTCACCTGGAAGGGGCCGAACCGAAAGAGAGAACCGAGAGGCGTTTGCACATCGCCCCCAATGCGCGAGCGTTCGGGCCGAGTGTAGTTCATCGGGGCGGCAGTTTACGACCTATTTCGAGCTATCTCATTCGCGACGACTTAGTTGTTCACAGAGGGATTTACGACAAGTTTCTTTGACCTGCACGGATTGGGGCGTTTTGATGCGTGTGCCAGAGCCGGAAGCCGGGAAAGCGTGCACTGACGGCATAGCCGAAGGAGAATTCCAATGAAGCGCAAGACACTGTTTTCCGTGGCCGGGGTGAGTTTGCTCGCTGCGGCCGCGCTGCCGGCGCAGCTCGCCGGACAAGTCGCCGCAGCCACCCCGGCGCACAGCGGAGGGCCGTCTCATTACAACCTTACGGACCTGGGCGTCGTCGGTCCGATACCTGGCCAGCCATTCCACATCGCCGACAATGGCCTGATCGCGGGAAGCGCAGCGGTCAACAACGCTGAGCATGCCTTCCTCTGGTACCGGCGCTTGAGTCTGGATATTGGCACTCAGGGACTCGGGGGTGCAAACAGCATCGCCTATGGCGTCAACAGATGGGGTCAAGCGGTAGGTGAGGCAGACACCACGGTCCCCGATCCACTGGGCGAAGACTTCTGCGGCTTTGCCACCCTTGGTTATGTCTCGGGAACGCGCTGCGTGCCTTTCATATGGCAGAACGGCGTCATGAGACGGCTTCCAACCTTGGCAGACAAGAATGGCTTGCATGGCAGCAATGGCGCGGCCGACGTTATAAACAGCCGTGGTGAGGCTGTCGGCCTGTCAGAGAACACCACGCTTGACCCGACGTGCCCGCCATACGACCCCTCCAAAGGGCAAAGTCAGAAGCTGCAGCAAAAGCCGGTGTTGTGGCGTAACGGCCACGTCCGTGAACTGCCAACGATTGGCGGCGATCCGGATGGCAATGCATTTGCGATCAATGACGATGGGCAAATCGCGGGCGGAAGTGGCACCTGCTCATCCTTCAACTTCAACAACTTCCTTTACCTCCAGTTCACCCACGCGGTGCTTTGGAACAACGGCAGGCCGATCGATCTGGGAAATCTTGGCGGAAGCTTTGGCAACTTCGCTCTTGGCATCAACAACCGCGGTGATGTTGTCGGTGCTTCGGATTTGAAAGGCGACAACGCCTTCAACGCATTTTTGTGGACCAGAGAAAGAGGCAAGATGCAGGGTCTTGCTCCGTTCGGAACGGATATCTTGAGCGTGGGGCTGGCGATCAACGATGACCGCGAGGTCACGGGCGTTTCTCTAGACGAAAACTTCCAATCGCGCGCAGTTCTGTGGCTTCACCAAACGCCGATCGACCTCAACACGCTCATTCCCAGCACGGCGGGCTTGTACCTGCTGCTCGCATGCAGTGTGAACGACAGCGGACAGATCATCGGTTTGGCCGTGGACAGCAACGGTGCGTTTCATGGCTATCTCGCGACGCCCAGAAGCGACAAGGATGGGCACGATGCAGCCCTGGACGGACCGATGCATCTCTCCGACAACGTTCGCGAGATGGTTCGCAAGCAACTGCACCTCGGTAGCCCGGCAAAGCAGGCGACTCCGTAGATGCAGGAGCGCTTTGCACATGTAACGAAGACTGTCTGTTGCTTCGCGAGGGGCAGCAGACAGTTCGCTTTCGCGAGGATTGCTGTCTTTATGGAATTTGTCGGTTCAAACGAAGTTGCGCAGCGCGAGAACCGCGTTGAGGCCGCCGAAGGCAAAGGAGTTGCTCAGGCAGGCTTCTACCTGTTCGGTGCGGGCGGAATTGGGGATGACGTCGAGGTCGCACGCGGGGTCAGGCGTGGTGTAGTTCACGGTCGGCGGGAGGATGCCGTTTGCCAGGCTGAGGGCGGAGGCTGCAGCCTCGATGGCGCCGGCTGCGCCGAGCGTGTGGGCGTGCATGGACTTGGTGGAACTGATGGCGAGCTTGTCCGCATGCGCGCCGAAGACGAGGCGGATGGCCGCGGTCTCGGTGCGATCGTTGACTTCGGTTGCGGTGCCGTGGGCGTTGATGTAGCCGATCTGCTCCGGAGCTAGGCCAGCGTCGCGCAGAGCCATGCGCATGGCGCGTGCGGGGCCTTCGGCGGAGGGCTGCGTGATGTGGCAGGCGTCGGCGGACATGCCGAAGCCGACGATCTCTGCGATGGGCTTTGCGCCGCGGGCGAGCGCGGCTTCGAGCGGCTCGAGCACCAGCATCGCGCCGCCTTCGCCGAGGACAAGGCCGCTGCGGTCGGCGGAGAAGGGGCGGCAGGTGTCCTTGCTGATGACGCGCATTGCCTCCCAGGCCTTGAGATTGCCGAAATAAAGAGGTGCCTCGCTGCCGCCGGCCAGGGCAAAGGGCGCGGTGCCGGAGCGGACCATGTGGAAGGCCTGGCCGATAGAGTGCGCTGAAGAGGCGCAAGCGGTGGAAATGGTGTACGACGGGCCCTGGATGCCGAATTGCATGGAGATGTGGCTGGCCCCGGCGTTTGCCATGCCAAGCGGGATGGTGAGGGGGTGGACGCGGTTGCGGTTGTGGATGTAGAGCTCGCGATAGCCGATCTCTTCTGCAGAGCGGCCGCCGATGCAGGAGCCGGTGACGACGGCGCCGTCCTCACGCATGGCGGGTGTTAGCTCGAGGCCGGACTGGGCCATCGCCTCCTTCGCCGCGACGACAGCGAACTGCGCGAAGCGATCCATGAGGCTGATGTCTTTGGCGGAGAGGTGATCTTCGGGAACGAAGCCTTCGATGTCGGCGGCGTGCTTGAAGCGAATCTGATCGAAATCCGAAGAGTGAATGGCGCGGATACCGCAGGTGCCAGCGACGAGGGAACGCCAGAAGGCATCGCGTGTGAGGCCGATCGGGCTGATGACGCCGACGCCGGTGATAACGACGCGGGGCACGTCAGCTTTCCGGAGAGGCCTTGGCCTTGGCCTCGACCAGGTGCGTGATGCCGGCGATCATCTCCGGAATGTTCTGAACCTTCTTGGCCTCTTCATCATCAATCTCGATGTCGAATTCGCTCTCCAGATCGAAGAGGATATTCAGGCGGTCGAGCGAGTCGACGCCCAACTCCTCGAAGGTGCTATCGGGGCGCACCGACTCCAATGGGATGCGGCGGGTGCTGGCAATGATCTTGAGAACACGGTCCTGGATCGAATCAGACATAAGCGGCGTAAAAGCGCAGGCGGCCGGACTACAACCGCAGGCACCAAGGTGAGGCCAAACTCCCAGCGTTTTGTAATCGAAATGTCATTCTACCTTGTTTCCCTTGGATGCCCTGTTTCCCGTGCGGGAACCTCGGCTGGCTCATCGAGTTATGCTGAAATTGCGGGTGTCGTGGTAGGGCGCCGTATACCACAGCTCACCTTAGAAAACCGTTAACGGAGGAAGCTTGCCACTCGTCACCCTGTCATTAGAAGCCGGCCGTACCCAGGAGCAGAGGCGCCAACTGGCGGATGCGGTGTATGAGGCGCTCCGGGCAGGGATCCAGATCCCGGAGAACGACCGCTTTGTGGCTGTTCGGGAGCACGCGGCCGGGGAGCTGATTGCCGACCCTGGGTATCTGGGTGTGGCGCGGAGCGAGCATCCGGTGTTCGTGGAGATCACGCTGCGGCGTGGCCGGCCGGCCGAAAAGAAGCAGGCGCTGTATCGCGAGATCGCCCAGCGGATGACTGCAACCGGCCTGGTGCGGGCGGAGGACCTGCTGATTGTGCTGCACGAGAATGACCTGGCGGATTGGTCGTTCGGCAACGGCGTGGCGCAATACGTAGTAGGGGAACAGCAATGAGCGGAGCGAGGATAAGCGGATGCTGAGCGATCTGAAGCCGCTGGTTCCCTACCTCAAGCGCTACCGGCGCGGCTTCTTCTGGGGTGGCGTGTCGGTGGTGCTGTCGAACGCGATCTGGATCCTGTTTCCGCAGGTGCTGCGCATCGCGATTGACGACCTGAATCATGGGGTGACGCAGCAGAAGATCATGCGCTATGCGGCGCTGCTGGTGGCGGTCTCGCTGGCCAAGGGCGTCTTCTTGTTTCTAACGCGATGGATCATCATCGGGATTTCGCGCGACATTGAGTTCGACCTGCGCAACGATCTCTTCCGGCAACTGGAGAGGCAATCGGCCAGCTACTACGCCGAGCATCGCACCGGCGACATCATGGCGCGCATGACGAACGACCTGAATGCGGTGCGTCAACTGCTCGGGCCGGCGATCATGTACAGCGCCAACACCGTGTTGTTCTCGATTGGCGCGGTCATCTTTCTGCTGCGTATCAGCCCGTTTCTGACGCTGGTGGCGCTGGTGCCGCTGCCGCTGGCGAGCGTCCTGGTGCAGACGATGGGCCGGAAGATTCACGAGCGCTTCGAACGTATTCAGGCGATGTTCTCGGAGATTTCCGCACAGGCGCAGGAGAATTTCTCCGGAGCGCGGCTGGTGCGGGCGTTTGCGCAGGAAGAGGCGCAGATTGCCTCCTTCGAAACGGCGAACCGCGAGAATGTGCGGCGTGGATTGCGGCTGGTGCAGCTGATGGGCATGCTGTGGCCGACGCTCGAATTTATCCTTGGGCTGTCGCTTGCGATCACCCTGCTGGTGGGCGGCCATGAGGTGCTGACGAGCCGCATCACGGTGGGTCAGTTTGTCGCCTTCAACACGTACATGATGATGCTGACGTGGCCGGTGATTGCGCTGGGGTGGGTGGTGAACCTGGTGCAGCGCGGCACGGCTTCGGTGATCCGCATTCATGAATTGATGACGGACAAGCCGACGATTGACGATGCGGCGGCGGACACGGCGCTGGGACCGGAGACACGGCTGAAGGGCAAGATCGAGTTCCGGCATCTGAGCTTCGCCTACACGGATACGGACGGCAAGCCGGTAGAGGTACTGCACGATATCAACCTGGAGATACCGGCGGGGACGAGCCTGGCTCTGGTGGGGCCGACGGGCTCGGGCAAGTCGACGATGGTGGGGCTGATTGCGCGAATCTATGATGTCAATCCTGTCGATCCGGCGCCAGGGGACGTCAATCCTGGCGGCACCGCGCCAGGAAACGCGGATCCGGGCATGGTGCTGATTGATGACCGGCCGGTACGAGATTATCCGCTGGCGACGTTGCGGGCGAATATTGGTTTCGTGCCGCAGGAGACGTTCCTGTTCAGCGAATCGATCCGGGAGAACATCGCTTTTGGCGCGCCACACGCTTCGACTGAGGATGTGCTGGCGGCGGCCGAGGTGGCGCATATCCGTCGCGAGTTCGAGGAGTTTCCCCATGGGATGGACACCGCGGTGGGCGAGCGGGGCATCACGCTCTCCGGCGGCCAGAAGCAGCGCACGGCCATTGCGCGCGCAGTGGTGAGGGATCCAGCGATTTTGGTGCTGGACGATGCGCTGGCCAGCGTGGACACCGACACGGAAGAGACGATCCTGCGGCAATTGCGCGAAGTGATGCGCGACCGCACGACGATCTTTATCTCTCATCGCATCTCGACGGTGCGGCACGCGGACAGGATCGCGGTGCTGGTAAACGGCCGGATCGCCGAACTGGGCACGCACGAGGAGCTGCTGTCGCTGGGGCACTTCTACGCAAGCCTGTACGAGAAGCAACTCCTCGAAGAAGAGCTGGCCGTCGCCGGGGACTGACCGTCCGGGCGGACGCGCCGGCGGCGCGAGTTGTGGGACTCGCTTCCTTTGGTCGCTCACTTCGAGTTTGGTGGCTAGCGCGAACACCAGCTGGTTCTTCGCTTCGCTCAGAACGACGCTTTAAGAGACGAAGCAGACCATCGCGGTCAGGCAATCCATGCGGGGGCCGCGTTGTCGTTCTTTTCTGACGGCCGGATGGGGACGGTTTTTGCCAACTGCTCCTGCCTTGTCTGCAAATCGAGCGGAAGCATGGAGAGCGTGGCGGGATCCTGAGCGGCCACTTTCCATGCTTCGCGGACGTTGCGAACTTCACGCGCCGTGTCCATGAAAATCTGACGCGATGCGCTTGCGGAAGCGCGCAGCACGTCCGCGAAGACGGCGGTGTAGAAGTCGCTAAGCCGCTCGGCCGAGGCGCCGCCGGCGTCCATGCGCAGGCTGGCCTGGAGGTGGATGACGATATTGAGTGCCCGGCGTGCGGCCTCTCGCCGCGCGGCCTCGTCCTGCGCCACGCAGGCGTCCGCCGCCTGGGTAAGAAATCGCTGCAAGCCGTCGTACAGAGCGACGATGAGTTGCACGCCGTTTGCGCTTTCGATTGCTGCCTGATGGTAGTGTCGCATCGCGAGTCCTTTAGCCGTTCTGGCCCTGGTTGTAGCCGGTGATGGCGGAATAGATTTCGTTGACCATGTTGAGCTGCATGGGAATCTCCTGCAGCGTCTGATTGGCCGCATTCAATTCTGCGGTGAGATTGGTCTGCTGCGTGGCGATGCGGGCGTCCATGGTGCTGAGGGTGCTGTTGAGATTGGATTCCGCGGTGCTGTTGGCATTCTGCGCCTGGGTGAGAACGCTTTTGGTTGACCCGGTGCCCGCGTTGTTGACGGCCTGCTCGAGGTTCAGACCGAAGCTATTGGTGTTTTGAAAGAAGGCTTGCACGCCGGAATAGTTGTCATTGAGCGCGCTGGTGAGCTGATCGGTATCGAGGGTCAGCGTGCCATCACCGTTGAGCGAAAGGCCGATCTGCGTCGCGGATGTGAGTGAGGTGCCGGACGAGGTTGTCATGGCGCTCGAAAGCATCTGCTGCAACTGCGAGATGATCGGTGAACCGTAGAGCGGCTCCGGGTTCCCACTCGCATCCTTGCCCTCCTGGGCGGAGAGTGCGGAGACAACTGCGTTGTAATCCTTGACCATGGTCGAGAGCGCGCTGGTGACCGACGAGGTGTCGTTGTCGATTTCAACCTGAACCGGTGTGGTGGATTTTCCGAGCAGCTGCATGGTGACGCCGGAGATGGCGCCGGTGATGGTGTTGGTGGCACTCGTCGTCTGGATGCCGTCGACGGTGAACTGAGCATCCTGACCCGGCTGACCGGCGATGAGTGAGACCGCATTTCCGGTGGTGGTGTCGCTGAGCGCGCTCGAGTCGATATTGATCTGTCCGGCGGCGCCGCTGGTCTGGCTGATGAGCGAGAGCCGTGAGCCGCTCGAATCTGTGACAACGCTGGCCGTGATCCCGATGCCGGCCTGGTTGATGGTGGCGGCAAGCCCGGCCATTGTGGCGTTCGCGGGATCGACCGAGACGGTCTGCGAGCTGCCGCTGCCGAGATGGAAGGTGAACGAGCCGCTGAGGGTATCGTTGGCTGCGACAGCGCTGGAGGCTTCGGTCGAGCTCTGCGCCAGCTGCTGCACGGTAACGGTATGGCTACCGGCGGAAGCTGTGGTGGTAGCGGAGAGCAGCGCGAGGGTATTCGTATCCGAGCTGGAACCTTGTTTGCCGGAGAGGACGCCGGCGGGATCGGTGAGGGCGCTGATGTCTCCCGAGAGCGTGGAGAGCAGGCTGCCGAGATTGGAGATCACGGTGTCCTGCGACTGCAGCGCAGTGAGCTGGTTTTTGTAAGGCGTCTCGGTTCCTTGCAACTGCGTCACCATCTGGGCGACGGTGTTCGCGACGTTGATGCCCTGGCCACTGGTAGGCGAACCGAAGCTGAGGCCGATTGTTCCCATGCTGTGCTCCCAGTCGAGGTACAAAATGGCAGTGCTGCAAAAAAAAGCGGGTGGCCTGCCCTGGAGCGCTTTCCTGTTGCTGCGAGAGAGCGGAGACCTTCCCGGTGTAGCCCTTTTGAAGGGGAGCTACGTCAGCATCTGAAAGCGGTCCACCACCCGCGGAAAAGGGGATGGAGGTGGATGGAGATCGCTCCGACGAACGCGCAAAGACGTGGCTACGCGCCCGCCGAGGCGATGACGACTGCTACTACTGCAACAGCTTGGTGACGGCTTGCTGGGTGCTGTTGGCCTGCGCCAGAGCGCTGATGCCGGTCTGGGTCAGGATCTGGTACTTCGACAGCATCGACGTGGCCTGCGTGTAATCCGTGGCCATGATGGAGTTCGACGCCGATGCCAGGTTCTCACTCTGCGTGGTCTCGACGCCGGCCATGGAGTTCAGCGTGTTGATCTGCGAGCCCAGGTAGCCGCGCTGTGCGGCAACGTCGGTGATCGCATTGCCGATGGCCGTGAGTGCCGTCTGCGCATTGGCACTCGAGGTCAGGTCTGTGGTGGACAGGTCAATCTTGTCGGTGGCGCCTGCGCCAACAGCGTAGGAGATGGTGGCAGGCGTGGTGCCGGCCGCGGCTGTGTAGGTAATTGTTCCGTTTGCGTCACCGACTGAGGAGCTCTTCAGTGCCGCGATGGTGAGAGTGTCCATCGAAGTTCCGGTCGCGGTGCCATCGCTCGTGTAGATCGAAGCCGAAGCGCCGAAGACCGCATTTCCGTTGTAGGTGGTGGTGGCGCCGATGTTGTTGATCTCGGCCAGGATCGATTGATATTCCTGGTTGGCTGCGGCATCCTGCGAGCCGTTCAGCGTGCCGTTGCCGGCTTCGGTGGCGAGCGTGACTGCGCGGTTCAGCAGGTTATTGACCTGGGAGAGCGCGCCGTCGGCAGTCTGCAGCAGGCCCACGCCCAGGTTCACGTTGCTGGCGGACTGGGTGAGCGCAGACTGGTTGGCCTGCAGGCCGTTGGCCAACGAGAGACCGGCGGCGTCGTCCGCGCCGGAGTTGATGCGCGAACCAGAAGAGAGCTGCGTGAGCACGTTCTGCAGGCTGGCCTGCGTGTTGCTCAGGTTGTTTGCCGCGTAGGTTGCAGCGATGTTGTTCAATACACCCATTGACATAAGCTTCGGCTCCTGTTGGTCCTGAAGTGGGGCTCCTGGATCACGTCGTGCCCGTGGACACCGTGTGAAGGGAACCGTTTCCTAACTGGAGCATTTATCGGCAGGAGGACAGGCAACTTTATGCCCGTCCGCAAGGAAGCTTTCATTAGAGGTTACTTATCGGCTGTCGCACCCACGCCGAGCACCTTAACGATGACGCGCTTGGTGCGCTGGCCGTCGAACTCGGCATAGAAGATGCGCTGCCAGGTGCCGAGGTCGAGATGGCCGGCGGTCACGGGCAGGGTGGTCTCGTGGTGCAGCAGGAGGGCCTTCAGGTGGGCGTCGGCGTTGTCCTCGCCGGTCTGGTGATGGCGGTAATCCGGTTTCGCCGGAGCAAGCTTTTCCAGCCATTCGCCGATGTCGTGGATGAGGCCGCTTTCGTTGTCGTTGACGTAGATGGCGGCAGTGATGTGCATGGGTGAGACGAAGCAGAGTCCGTCGTCGACGCCGCTCTCGCGAACGATGCGCTCGACCTCGTCGGTAATGTGAACCATCTCGTAACGCTTGCGGGTGTGCATTTCGAGATAGCGGGTGTGGCTGCGCCAACCACAGTTGCTGGTGACGGTCGCGGGCTGCTTTGCCATGTGCTGTGCTCCGGGAAGATGATCTTGATTGTCTGATGCCGCGGAGAAACCAGAACGCTCAACCAAAGGCCGCACCTTCGCGCGAGGCGGCGATGCTGCGCGCGATGTATGAGCGGCTAGCTGAGACCTACGGGCCGCAGCATTGGTGGCCGGGCGAGACGCCGCTGGAGATAACGCTGGGAGCGTATCTGACGCAGAATACGGCTTGGCGCGCAGTGGAGCGGTCGCTGGCAAATCTGCGCGAGCGCGGCTTACTGAACAATTCGAGCGATCACAGGGTGCTCGCGGCAGCGCTCCTGGCGACACCGGAGGAAGAGCTGCGGGTGCTGCTGCGGCCATCCGGATACATGGTGCGGAAGACGGCGGCGATTCGGGCGTTTCTTGGCTTCCTCTTTGCCGAGGCGGGCGGGTCCTTCGAGCGGCTGGCCACGATGCGCGCCGAGGTGCTGCGGCCGAAGCTGCTGGCGTTGCCGGGCGTTGGGCCGGAGACGGCGGACGCCATCCTGCTCTACGCGCTGGGGCACGAGGCGATGGTGGTGGATGAGTACCTGCGGCGGGTCACGGTGCGGCATGGCCTAGTGGCGGAGCGGTCGAGTTATGAGGTGATACAGCGGCTGGCGTGGAGCGCCTTTGCCGGCGAGCGCGGCAAGCAGCGCGTACGGCATGCGAATGAGTTCCATGCGCTGATCGTGATGGTGGGCAAGGAGCACTGCGGACCGAAGCCGCGGTGTGCGGGATGTCCGCTGGCCTGCTTCCCTGCCCTGCTACCGGCGCGGAGCATATAGATATTTCATGCACTGGCTGACGGAGATCGGGCGAGCGCTCACGATGGGCGCCATGATGGGCTGGCAGATGCTGTGGGCGCTCATCCTGGGCTTCGGGCTTTCCGCTGTGGTGCAGGCGACGGTCTCGCGGGAGAAGATCGCGAAGTTGATGCCGGATGGCGGCCCTCGGTCGATCGCGATCGCGACGGGACTGGGCGCAGCTTCTTCATCGTGCTCCTACGCGGCAGTGGCGATTGCGCGCACGCTCTTTCGCAAGGGCGCGGATTTTCGTGCGGCGATGGCGTTCGAGTTTGCTTCGACCAACCTGGTTTTTGAGCTGGGGCTTTCGTTGATTGTGCTGATGGGCTGGCGGTTTGCCGCGGCAGAGTTTGTGGGTGGCCCGGTGATGATCGTGGTGCTGGTGGTGCTGCTGAATCTATTCTTCGGCACGCGGCTGGTGGAGACAGCGCGCCTGCAGGCGGATCACGGACTGTTGGGGCGGATGGAGGGACATGCCGCGATGGATATGGCCGCCAGCGGCGACACGTGGCTGGCGCGGCTGCGGTCGCGGGAGGTGTTCACGTCCATAAGCCACATCTTCGTGATGGAGTGGGCGGCGGTATTGCCGGACATTGTGCTCGGGCTAGTGCTCGCCGGTTGCATTGCGGCGTGGGTCCCGGCTGCTTTCTGGCAGCGGTTCTTTCTGGTTGGACATCCGGTGCTAGCGCGCTGGTGGGGACCGCTGGCCGGGCCGCTGGTGGCGCTGGTGTCGTTTGTCTGCTCGGTGGGCAATGTGCCGCTGGCCGCGGTGCTGTGGAAGCACGGGCTCAGCTTTGGAGGCGTGATCGCGTTCCTCTTCGGCGACCTGATCATCCTGCCCATCGTGAACATTCACCGCAAATACTATGGCTGGCGCGCGGCGCTGCTGCTGCTGGTGTTGTTCTATGCGGCGATGGCGGGCGCGGCACTGATGGTGGAGTGGCTCTTCCTGCCGCTGCACCTGACGCCGGATGCACATGCGGCGCGGATGACGATGGAGATGGCTTTCCGCTGGGACCATACGGCAGTCCTGAATATCGTCTTCCTTGCGATTGCCGCGGCGCTGCTGTGGCGTTTCTTCCGTTCCGGCGGTGCGGGTATGCTGCGGCATATGAATGACCCGGTCGAAGACGGTGGCCACGGAAAGCACCATGCTGCGCATGATCATGGAGCTATGCATTGAGCGTGCCGCGGTTGCAGGAGACGATCTATGTTGCCAGCTCGAATGCGGGCAAGCTGCGTGACTTTGCCGTGGCCGCGGCGATCTTCGGGGTGGAGATCGCGGTGTTGCCGGGACTCGAAAAGATTCCAACGCCTGCGGAGGATGGCGCGACCTTCGAGGCCAACGCGCGGCTGAAGGCGGAGGCTTATAGTCGCGCTCGGCCAGGACTGCTGGTGCTGGCGGATGATTCTGGTCTCGAAGTAGACGCGCTCGATGGTGCGCCGGGGGTGCGGTCCGCCCGCTATGCGGAGGATGCCGGATTTGACGCCGAGAGCGGGGCTCCGGTTGATTTGCGGAACAATTCTTACCTGCTGGATCAGCTGCGAAGGCGCGAGGCGGCGCAGCCTTGGGTTGCACGGTACCGGTGTGCGCTGGCGCTCGCGCGCGATGGCGTGACGCAACTGACGGCCGATGGCACGGTGGAGGGTGAGATCCAGGTTGAGCCGCTTGGAGACGGCGGGTTTGGTTACGACCCGCTGTTCCGTTTGCCGGAGCTGGAGAAGACGATGGCGGAGATCGATCTCGAAACGAAGCAGAGGCTGAGCCATCGCGGGCGTGCACTGGCAGCGCTGCTTGGCGGTCGCATACCAGATACATATGAGGAGCGATGACACAGCCCGCAATGCAACAATCCATAGAGTGACCGCGGCCGCGGCTTCAAGTCACTCACGACGGTGAATGCGATGTCTATGATCAATAAGATTCTTTACCCGGTTGCCTTCTCGCCCTCATGCACCGCGATGGGGGCTTATGTACGGCGGGCGGCGGCAATGTGGAATGCACAAGTCTCGCTGTTGCACGTCGTCGATCCGGCGAGCCACAGCGGCTTTGAACTGTACTCCCGGTCGCCGCTCGAGATCTCCGAGGAGCACCTGACCATTGGCCGTGAACGGCTCGCTGCGTTTCATACAGCGGAGTTTCCTCCTGACACGTGCCCCCGCGTCGTCGCCGCCGGTGACGCGGCGACGGAGATCGCGAGAATCGCGCGAGAAGGCAAATTCGATCTGATCGTGATGCCGACACACACCGGATTTTTCCGGCGCATGCTGCTGGGCTCGACCACGGCAAAGGTGCTGGACGATGCCGACTGCCCGGTATTGACCAGCACGCATGCCGAGACGATCGCGCCGCGGCCTTTGGAGCACCGGGAGTGGCTATGCGCCATCGACCTGAGCTCACATGCTGAGCGCATGCTGCGCTTTGCCAGCCAGGGAGCGGCGGAGGTCAACAGCCGGATGGCGATCATTTACGCAATACAAGGCGGCGATCCGCAGCTTAGCGTTCAACTCGACCTGCAGCAACAACTGCATTCGGCCGAGCAGCAGAAGGCGACGGAGCGAATCACCGAGATCCAGCGCACGGCTGGAACCAATGTTCCAATCCGCATCGCTATCGGCTCGGTGAAGAAGGCGCTGCTGAGCGCGGCCGGCGAATCGGATGCCGATGTGCTCTTTATCGGAAGAGGGCAGCGGTCCGGCAAGTACGGCCGCCTTCGGGACCTGACCTACACCGTAATTCGCGATTCGCCGTTTCCCGTCCTCAGCTTCTGACAGAGCAAATGGACAACGGACGCCGTATTTCAGGCGCACGGCACGAATTCGTTGCTGGTCAACTACGAGCAGCAAAAGAGGCCAGAATGAATACCAAAGTGATCCATGACGTGCTGGCGGAGAGCCAGGCAGGCCAGCTGGTCTTCCCGGAGGTGGTGCGCCGCTTGCTGGAAGTGGGCGTTGAGTCCTACTTTTGCGATCTGGCGCGTGGCGAAGAGATCTTCTACATGGCAGATGGCGGGACGCGTGTGGAGAAGATGACGCTTTCGATCAGTCCTGTCGCGGCGGAGTTTTCGTCGACCGGCATCGTGGCGGCGATTCGCGGGGCGCAGACCGATGCGATCCGGTATCCGGAGTTTGTGAAGCAGTCGACTGCCGCGGGTGTGATCGCCTATTGGGCGTTTCTCACGGGCAGGAAGGTCATCTACTTTGGCCGCAAGGGCGAGCAGCATATTGAGGAGTTTCCGCGCGCTAAGTCCTGAGCCACTGATTGAAAACAAATGGCCGCTACGGACGATCCTCTTCAGCGCCGCCTTGACGGTCGTTCTCATCGACACCAATAATGATAGGTGGCTTCCCTGCACCGATCCGCCGACCTCCTGAGTCTTTTCTGTGGCATCACTGGCGATCGCTGAGGCGCGCGCGTCCGCGCCCTGGAGTGGGGTCTGTCCCTGGGCATTCGAAGCTGGAATTCGTAGCTGCGGATGAGATGATCTTCGATGAGGCGGGCAAGCATGAGAAAGTTGAATTTCAGGCGTAAGACGAGGCTGGGGGCATGAGCACGAGCGCGGTGGGAGTGCGCAAGGAGCGCGCGCCTAGCTTCTGGGGATCGACGAACGGCAAGAAGGCCGTGATGGCGGTGACCGGGGCCATCTTGTTCCTCTTCGTCATCGGGCACCTGGCGGGCAATCTGCAGGTCTTCGAGGGACCGGCGAAGCTCAATGCGTACGGCAAGCTGCTGCATACGCTCGGCGAGTTGCTGTGGCCGGTCCGCATTCTGCTGCTGATCTGCGTGACCCTGCACATCATCGCCACAGTGCAGCTTGCGCTCCTGAAGAAGCGCGCACGGCCAATTGGCTACTCGGCGAAGAAGGCCATCGCCTCCTCTTATGCCTCGCGCACCATGTACTGGAGCGGACCGATTGTGCTGGCGTTCGTGATCTTCCACCTGCTGCATCTGACCGCCGGCTACATTCACCCGGGCGCCGCGTTCATCGAGGGCGATGTGTACCACAACGTGGTCGCGGGCTTCCAGGTGTGGTGGGTTTCGGTCTGGTATATCTTCGCGATCATTCTGCTGGGGCTGCATCTGCGGCACGGCATCTGGAGCATGTTCCAATCGCTCGGCATGAATCATCCGCGGCATACGCCGATTTTGAAGAGCGCAGCGTGGGTGGTCGCGTTGGTGATTGTGCTGGGATACATCTCGATTCCGATCAGCGTGATGCTGGGGGTGGTGAAATAGATGGCACTTGACTCCAGGGTCCCGACCGGAGCTATTGAGCAGGCTTGGGACAAGACGAAGTTCGATCTGAAGCTGGTGAATCCGGCTAACAAGCGCAAGCACACAGTGATCGTGGTGGGCTCGGGGCTGGCCGGGGCTTCCGCCTCAGCAACGCTGGGTGAGCTGGGCTACAACGTAAAGTGCTTCTGCTTCCAGGATTCACCACGGCGCGCGCACTCGATTGCGGCGCAGGGCGGCATCAACGCCGCGAAGAACTACCAGAACGACGGCGACAGCATCTACCGCCTCTTTTACGACACGGTGAAGGGCGGCGATTTCCGTTCGCGTGAGGCGAATGTCTACCGGCTGGCCGAGATCAGCGTAAAGATCATCGACCAGTGCGTGGCACAGGGTGTTCCGTTCGCGCGCGAGTACGGTGGCTCGCTAACCAACCGGTCGTTTGGCGGAGCGCAGGTGTCCCGCACCTTCTACGCGCGCGGACAGACAGGGCAGCAGTTGCTGCTGGGCGCCTACCAGGCGCTGGAGCGGCAGGTGCATGCGGGCACGGTGGAGATGCTGGCGCGCACCGAGATGCTGGACCTGATCGTGATCGACGGCAAGGCGCGCGGCATCGTGGCGCGCAACCTGGTGACGGGCGAGATCTCGACCTACATCGCGGACGCGGTGGTGCTGGCGACGGGCGGCTACGGGAATGTTTACTACCTGTCGACGAATGCCAAGGGATCGAATGTGACGGCAAGCTGGCGCGCGCACAAGCGCGGCGCGCTGTTTGCGAATCCCTGCTATACGCAGATCCACCCGACGTGCATCCCGGTCTCGGGCGACTACCAGTCGAAGCTGACGTTGATGTCAGAGTCGCTGCGCAACGACGGGCGCATCTGGGTGCCGAAGACCAAAGGTGACAAGCGGTCACCGGACCAGATACCGGAGGCGGAGCGCGATTATTATCTGGAGCGGCGCTATCCGAGTTTCGGCAACCTTGTCCCGCGCGATGTGGCCTCGCGCAATGCGAAAGCTGTCTGCGACGAGGGACGCGGCGTGGGACCAAGCGGGCTCGGCGTCTACCTCGACTTCGGGGATGCGATTCGCCGCGTGGGCGAAGACACGATCCGCGAGCGCTACGGCAACCTGTTCGACATGTACGAGCGGATCACGGACGAGAACCCGTACAAGGTGCCGATGCGCATCTATCCGGCGATCCACTACACGATGGGCGGCCTGTGGGTGGACTACCATCTGCAGTCGACTATCCCAGGCCTGTTTGTGCTGGGAGAGGCGAACTTCTCCGACCACGGCGCGAACCGGCTGGGTGCAAGCGCGCTGATGCAGGGGCTCTCTGACGGCTACTTCGTCATTCCCTACACCATCGGCGACTACCTGGCGACGAACAAGCTGGGCAAGGTAGAGGAAACCAATGCCGAGGTACGCAACGCCGTGGCGTGCGTGAACGAGACGATCGAGAAGCTGCTTTCGATCAAGGGAAAGCGGACGGTGGATTCCTTCCACCGCGAACTGGGCAAGATCATGTGGGAGTACTGCGGCATGTCGCGCACGGCGGAAGGATTGCAGAAAGCGATCGGACAGATCCGCGAGCTGCGCGACGAATTTTGGCAGAACGTCACCGTGCCGGGTTCTGGCGACGACCTCAACCAGAGCCTGGAAAAGGCAGGGCGCGTGGCGGACTTTCTGGAGCTGGGCGAGCTGATGTGCATCGACGCCTTGGAGCGCAATGAGAGCTGCGGCGGGCACTTCCGCGAGGAATACCAGACGCCGGATGGCGAGGCGAAGCGCGATGACGAGCACTTTTCGTATGTGGCGGCCTGGGGCTACCGCGGTCCGGGCAATCAGCCGGGGCTGACCAAGGAGCCGCTGGAGTTTGAATACGTGCACCCGAGCCAGAGGAGCTACAAGTAAATGAAACTGACGCTAAAGATCTGGCGGCAGACGGGCCGCAAGGACAAGGGCAGATTCGTCAGCTACGTGGTGGACGATGTGAACCCGGAGATGTCCATGCTGGAGTGCCTGGACGTGCTGAACGAGACGCTGATCGAGCGCGGCGAAGAGCCGGTGGCCTTTGAACACGACTGCCGCGAAGGCATCTGTGGCTCCTGCGGCTTCATGATCAACGGTATCCCGCACGGACCGATGCCGGCGACGACGGTGTGCCAATTGACAATGCGGCACTTCAAGGATGGCGAGGAGTTGGTGATCGAGCCGTGGCGTGCCGCAGCCTTCCCTTCGATCAAGGACCTGGTAGTAGACCGGCGCTCCTTCGACCGCATCATCGCGGCGGGCGGTTACATCAGCGTTTCGACCGGGAATGCTCCGGACGGCAACGCCATCCTGGTGAGCAAGGACACGTCGGACCGTGCGATGGATGCAGCGGCGTGCATCGGCTGCGGAGCCTGCGTGGCGGCGTGCCCGAATGCGTCGTCAGCGCTGTTTACCGGCGCAAAGATCGCACACCTGAGCATCCTGCCGCAGGGCGAGCCCGAGCGGGATCGTCGTGCGCTGAATATGGTGGCGCAGATGAATATCGAGAATTTTGGCGGTTGCACCAACATCGGGGAGTGCACGGGAGCGTGCCCGAAGGAGATTCCGCTGGAGGTGATCGCGACCATGAACCGCGACTATATCCGCGGAAGCTGGAAGCGGCGCGACCAGGAGGTGCGGACGGTGACGCCGATGACGGAGTGGAGTACGGGATCGAAGCTGAAGATCGATCCACACGCTACGAGCTAGGACTGGCCGTCCCGGCAACGGGCGCCTTTGGCGCCGTGTTGCAGGGTTTGCTTTCTTTGGTCGCTCTCGTTTGGATTTGCGGGAAAAAGCCAGCCGGTTGCAGGTTCCTTGGGAGCTCAGTGCATCCTTTTCGCTTCCCTCAGAATGACACTTCAAAGCAAACGCCCCGGTTGATCGTCCGGGGCTTTGTTGTTTTCACAATCTGTCCTGGCTATGGGTTGCTGCGCTATGGATTGCTGCCGTGCGGATCGCTCTCGACGATGACGTCCCTTCCCTCTTCGTCCTTGCGCTGACGCTCCAGGCCGCGGCCAGCCATTTCGTCTGCGATCCTGTTTATGCGATCGTGTTCGCTGCGATCCGGCGTTGACTTGGCGTGCGTGTCAGGATGTGCGGGGCGTGCGACGTCCTTTTTTGTGTCCTTGACGATGGGCTGCATTGTTCACCTCGTCCTCAGATGGATGGGCGAGGGAGGGTGGCAGGTTGTCCTTTGCCGCACACGGATTCCGTGAAGCTGCCAACAGCCGTGCTCGAGTCAGATGACGAGGCAGCCGGACGTCAGAGGCACGAAGAAATGCTTGCCAGCGAGCGGGAGGCCTTTTCTTTGGTGCGAATATTGCGGCCCTATTTCGGGAAGGTCTTTCCTACTTCGCCCTTATGCTGACGTTTCATTCCGCGGCGAGCCATCTGATCTGCGGTCCTCTTCAAGCGGTCGTGTTCCCCGCGCTCTTCTGTTGGTTTGTTTTGCGTTTCCGGAGGCGCCGCGGGTGTGGGGTCCTTCTTGGTGGGTTCCATTTCATACACCTCTCCGTTTGATGAGATGGGCCGGCCGAGCGGCAGGTTGTCCTTTGCTACACTCGGATTCCATGAAGCTGCCGGTAGCCGCTCTCCTACTGATTGCCACCTCTCTCATCGCGCAGGACGCCTCGCACACAACGCCGCACCGGCATGCCACCAAGACCATGACAACTGCTTCCAATGCACCTGACTTTTTTATCGACACGCATGCCGACACGACGCAGCGCATGCTGGATGAACACTACGACCTGGCTGAGCCGTTGAACGGCGGCCATGTGAACTTCGAAGCTGCCAAACAGGGCAAGCTGGGCGCGGAGTTCTTCTCTATCTGGGTAGAGCCGCAGTTTTACCAGGGACATTACGCGCGGCGCACGCTGGAGCTAATCGACGCGGTACACCAGGCGGCGCTGAAGCATCCGGACAAGATGATGATGGCTTACTCGGTAGCGGACATCGAGCGGGCGCACCGCGAGCATAAGCTGGCGGCGCTGATGGGGATCGAAGGGGGCCATTCGATTGAGAACTCGCTCGGGCTGCTGCGCGACTACTACCGGCTGGGCGTGCGCTACATGACGCTGACCTGGTCAAACTCGAATGACTGGGCGGACTCCTCCGGCGACTATACCGACCCCAAGGTGCACCACACCGACGAGGGGCTGACGGAGTTCGGCAAGGACGTGGTGTACGAGATGAACCGCCTAGGCATGTTGGTGGACATTTCGCACGTGGCGGACAAGACCTTTTATCGCACGCTGATCCTGACGCGGGCGCCGGTGATTGCGTCGCACTCCTCCGCGCGTGCGCTGACCAATCATCCGCGAAACATGACGGACGACATGCTACGGGCGCTGGCGGTGAATGGCGGCGTGGTGCAGGCGAACTTCTTCTCCGCGTTCGTCTCGGAGGACTGGCGCAAGGCGTGGGAGGCGCAGAAGCCGGAGCGCGAGGCAGCGGAAAAGGCTGCCGAGGCGAAGGCCAAGGCGGAAGGCAAGCCATGGGTTTATGGCCAGGAGGAAGCCATGGATCATGAGTTCGCGGCGAAGATTCCGCGGCCACCGCTGAGCGCGCTGATCGATCACATCGACCATATGGTGAAGGTGGCGGGTATCGACCACGTGGGGATCGGGTCGGACTTCGATGGGATTCCGTCGGCGCCGGAGGGTATCGACTCTGCGGCGGACCTGCCGAAGATCACGGCGGCACTGAAGGAGCGGGGCTACAGCGAGGCGGATTGCCGGAAGATCATGAGCGGCAATCTGCTGCGGGTCTTTGCCCAGGTGGAGAAGGTCAGCAAGCAGCTGCAGGCGCAGGAGAAGGAGCGGCCGAAGATCAGCGAGTCGCAGCCGTTCCACAAGTAGACGAAGTAGACGGCAACGCCGAACTTCATGGTCAAAGAGCAACCTCGAGACAGGTTCAACTGGTGGCTTCTCGTCTTTGGGGCCGTAGGCGCCTTGATAGGGACTTCAGTCCTTGTCGTTTACATCCCAGACATCGGCCAGATCTTCTATTTTTTCATCGTCGCGCCTAGCTTTAGCTTGATCTTGATCGTTTTCGCAATTTGGAAGCGACGATCCAAGGCCCGTGGGTCAATCTTGCTGATGCTCGTGCCATTCTGGGTTGTCACCGTCGGAGTTCTATGGCACGCATATACGGTCCGCGCTTCCATTCGATGGCTCCTTCATTCCAAAGCGTACAAGGCGGGGGTTTTAGGACGCACCCAGCCATTAAGCGGACAGCTGAAACATATCGCGTGGGACGGCTGGGGCGGTTTCGGCGTGGGCGATACAGTCGTGTATCTCGTCTTTGATCGAAACGATTCACTTTCGGCCGCAGCAAGAAGCGATATGCCCGCCAAGGTCGGCGGTATACCTTGTGAGTTTGCTAGCGCATACCGATTGGAGAGTCACTGGTATTCGATCGAGTTCTACACGGGAGCGGATTGGGAACATTGCACAAAGTGACTAGCACTTCAAGCACCAGATCTGGGTGCCGAGATGCTTCGCAATACAGTGCGATTTCGAGTAGAGGATGGTAAGAAATGATGAAGCGATGGGTCGGTGTTTCGTTTGTGCTCGGTGTGCTTCTGGGCGTTGGCGTGATGCGTTCGCAACAAGGCGCGACTGGAACGCAACGCATCGTTCAGTTCGAGAATGACGATGTGAAGGTGTGGAAGTCGGTCGTCGTTCCGCATGCGCCATTGACGATGCACCGACACGAGCATGGCCGCGTGATCATCGCGCTGAAGGGTGGCACGATGAAGATCGTCGAGAATAGCGGCGCGAGCGAAGCCCACGTGTGGGAGACCGGGAAATCCTACTGGCTACCCGCGAATGCTCCGGGAACGATGCACGCGGATGTGAACGCCGGTAACCAGCCGATCGAGGTGATGGTGGTGGAGTTGAAGAAGGACAAGTAGCTCGTGGTTCATGAGCTACCAAGCTCAAATCAATTTGAGAAGGCGCTCCGCATTGCCGTGGGCGATGCGTTCCTTATCGGCGGCGCTGACTGGTAATTGATTCAAAAAGGCGCGCGCCTGCGTCATCGATGCATAGGGATGGTCAGCTGAAAACATGATCCGATCGACGCCTACTTCAAGCAGGAGATCCAGAAATGTCGGCGTGAAGTTGAAGCCGCTAAAGGTGTAGTGGACATTCTGGCGCAGATAGAAGCTGATCGGATTTTGGAGGTTCGTCATGGCCGTGGGCATAACATCGAGCCGTTGCAGCATGAACGGCAAGCCTTCGCCCATGTGCCCAACCACGATCTGCAGTTCGGGATATCGATCGAAGACTCCACCAAGAATGAGGCGGATGACATGGATCGCGGTCTCAATGTGCCACCCCCAGCCTGGGCCTGCCAACATGTCACTTACCACGGGCGAGAAGCCTGCGTATGACGCATCGATCACCGCCTTCGGCGGCTGTGTGGGATGAAGATAGATGGGAACGTTGAGCGCTTCTGCGCGTTCCAGAATTGGCCAGAAGAATTTATCGTCCAGGTAGCGACCCCTGACATGGCCGTTGATCACGGCTCCCTTGAAGCCGTACTCACGGATCGTGCGCTCCAGCTCGGCGACGGCGGCTTGGGGATCGGCAGTCGGCAAGCAAGCAAATCCGGCAAAGCGGGTGGGATGGGCCTTGACTGCCTCCGCGACGCGATCGTTGGCTTCCCGGGCAATTGCAGTTGCCGCAGCCGCGTCGAGCTGCTCAGTTCCCGGAGAGGTGAGCGACAGCACCTGCATATCAATCCCTGCGGCATCCATTTCCGCGATTCTCTTCTCGCCAAGATCGGTGAGCTGCTCAATGAGCTTTGCGGCCCGATCGCCAAATTTGGCTGCTCGCTCCTTGAGGTCACTTCCCGGTCCATCCAGAAATCCCGTGGTCGCGTAATGTTCTTCAAGAGTGATGGTTCGCATGATTGGTCTGCCCTGCCTCGGTGATTGGCTTCTTCCTCAGGGTTGCTCAGAAGCGGCCCGCAATGCAAGGCGTCCCGCATCAGGGATCGCGTGTGGGGCATGAGCGGGGCGCTCAGGAGGCGCGACAAAGCTCACGCGGCGGGACTAGAATCCCGGCGTGCCGGAGAACGGATCGAGAACCGTTCCCGGAAAGGAGCGACATCCATGGCGACAGTTACCGCGCTGCGGCCCGGGACGTATGGGTTCCCGGTGAACATCCGCAAGCAATATCAGAACTACATTGGCGGCGAGTGGACGAAGCCCGCCTCCGGAGCTTACTTCGAGAACGTGACGCCGGTCACCGGGCAGGTGCTGTGCGAGATTCCGCGCTCGAATGCTGCGGATATCGACAAGGCGCTGGACGCGGCGCATGCGGCGAAGACGGAGTGGGGCAAGACCTCGCCCGCGGCACGCGCGCGCATCCTGGAACAGATTGCGCAGCGGATGGAAGACAACCTGGAGATGCTGGCGACGGTGGAGACGTGGGACAACGGCAAGCCGATCCGCGAGACGATGGCCGCCGATCTGCCGCTGGCGATCGATCACTACCGCTACTTCGCCGCCTGCATTCGCGCGCAGGAGGGCGGGATCTCCGAGATCGATGAGACGACGGTGGCGTACCACTACCACGAGCCGCTGGGCGTGGTGGGGCTGATCATCCCGTGGAACTTTCCTCTGCTGATGGCGGCGTGGAAGCTGGCGCCAGCGCTGGCGGCGGGCAATGCCGTGGTGCTGAAGCCGGCAGAGCAGACGCCGCTGGGCATTCTGGTGATGATGGAGCTGATCCACGATCTGCTGCCGCCGGGCGTGCTGAACGTAGTGAACGGCTTTGGCCTGGAAGCGGGCAAGCCGCTGGCGTCGAGCGCGCGGGTGAACAAGGTCGCCTTTACCGGTGAGACGACGACCGGACGGCTGATCATGCAGTACGCCTCGCAGAACATCATTCCGGTCACGCTGGAGCTGGGTGGCAAGTCGCCGAACATCTTCTTCGCGGACGTGTTGCAGGAAGACGATGCGTTCTTCGACAAGTCGCTCGAAGGCTTCGCGATGTTTGCGCTGAACCAGGGCGAGGTGTGCACCTGTCCTTCGCGCGCGCTGATCCAGGAGAGCATCTATGACCGCTTCATGGAGCGCGCGGTGAAGCGCGTGAAGGCGATCAAGCAGGCGAACCCGCTGGACAAGACGACGATGCTGGGCGCACAGGCATCGAGCGAGCAGATGGAGAAGATCCTGTCGTATCTCGACATCGGCAAGCAGGAGGGCGCGGAGACGCTGACCGGCGGCAAGCGTGCATCGCTTGATGGCGATCTTGCGGAAGGCTTCTACATCGAGCCGACGATCTTCAAAGGCCATAACAAAATGCGCATCTTCCAGGAGGAGATCTTCGGGCCGGTGGTTTCGGTGACGACCTTCAAGGACGAGGAAGAGGCGCTGGCGTTGGCAAATGACACACTGTACGGGCTGGGCGCAGGCTTGTGGACGCGAGACATCAATCGCGCGTACCGCATGGGTCGCGGCATCCAGGCGGGACGCGTGTGGACCAACTGCTATCACCTGTATCCAGCGCACGCGGCGTTTGGCGGCTACAAGCAGTCAGGCATTGGACGCGAGACGCACAAGGTGATGCTGGACCACTATCAGCAGACGAAGAACCAGCTCATCAGCTACAGCCCGAACGCAATGGGCTTCTTCTAGATGGATGAACGTGAACAATATGGAGGCAAGGCAGGCCGGCACTTCGGTAGGTGAAGTGCCGGCCCGTGACGTGCCGGCTCAGGTGGTCTCAACCGCGGCCGCCGTCGCGCTGATGGAGAAGCTTGCGCAGAAGCACGGCCCGCTGATGTTTCATCAGTCCGGAGGCTGCTGCGATGGCAGCTCCCCGATGTGCTATCCGCGCGGCGAGTTTCTCGTGGGCGACAGCGATGTGCTGCTGGCCACCCTAGGCGATACGCCCTTTTATATGAGCCGCAGCCAGTTCGAGTACTGGAAGCACACGCAGATCATTCTGGACGTGGTGCCGGGGCGTGGCGGGATGTTTTCGCTGGAGGGACCGGAGGGCGTGCGTTTTCTGGTCCGCTCGCGGGTGTTTACCGACGACGAAATCGGTGCGCTGCGGGCGGCGGGGCGCATCTGAGAGCCTCACCCAGCTGCCGAGAGATGAAATCGCATCCCGCATGCAACGAGCACTCAGCAACTGGGCCAGGCAGGACCCCTAGACCCAGGCCGCGGCCGGCTTCAGCACGGGGTAGAGCTTGCCAATCTCACGCACGAACTGCCGCAGACGCGAACGCATGGCTCGCAGCGCCCATACGAATAGCAGGCGACGGCCCCAGCGGCGTCGCACGAGCCAACGCGTGATATAGAGCCTGATCGTACCGGTGATGTTTCCCATGAAAGCCCTCCTGCGTCATGAGATGCGACAAAATCGATACGCGAGCGCCTTCCCAACGACTGAGGCCGGCTGATGCCAGCTGAGGGGCTGGGTGGCGAAGTTCCGAGCCCTTACGATAGTCTGACGAGTTGGATCTACGCATGCCATTTGCCCGCCGGTTCGCCCTCGCCCTTCTCTTCGCTCCAGGCATTGCCTTCGCGCAACAGACGCCCACGCAGACGCCTCCTGCGCAACCGGTGCCGAACGCCCCAGGCGCCGCGCAGGAGCTGCCCGATTCGCCGGGCGGTCAGACCACGCCGACTGCGGAGCCGACGGGACCGACGGCGGTGCTGGACACCAGCATGGGGCGGATCACCTGCCGGCTCTTTGACAAGCAGGCACCGGTGACAGTAGCCAACTTCATCGGGCTGGCCCAAGGCACGAAGGACTGGACGGATCCCGCGACGCACGAAAAGCAGCACGGCAAGCCGCTCTACGACGGCACAACATTTCACCGTGTGATTCCCGGCTTCATGGCGCAGGGCGGCGATCCGCTGGGGACGGGTATGGGCGATCCGGGCTACTACATTCAGGACGAGATCGATCCGTCGTTGATGTTCGATGTGCCGGGACGGCTGGCGATGGCGAACTCCGGGCCCAATACGGATGGATCGCAGTTCTTCGTCACGGAGGAGATTCAACCCGACCTGAATGGCCACTACACGGTCTTCGGTCAGTGTGACCCTTCTTCGGTTTTGGTAGTGAAAACGATCACGCGCGTGGAGCGCGACGGCCGCGATAAACCCCTGTCGCCAGTGGTCCTGAAAAAGGTCACGATCGTCCCGGTGGGCCAGCCGCTGCCACCACCACCGGCGGCTGCCGCGTCTGCGCCAGCTTCCGCACCAACTGCAACTCCGGCTCCGGCGACGAGTCCTGCTGCGACACCTGCGCCGGCCCTGGCACCCAGGCCGAACTGATTCCCCATTATCTTCGCGGCCGGCGCTCTCGCCGGGCCGCCCTGCCAACCGCCACAAAGGAGACCACATGGCACGTACAACCGGCACCTATGCCACATTCAAAACGAGCGAGGGCACGATCGTGGCCCGGCTCTTTGAGAAAGAAGCGCCGAAGACTGTCGCGAATTTCATTGAGCTGGCCGAGGGCAAGCGGGAGTGGACACACCCGACGACGCGCGCGAAGTCCAGCGACAAGCTCTTCGACGGAACCGTCTTCCATCGCGTGATTCCCGACTTCATGATCCAGGGTGGCGACCCCGCGGGTACCGGCATGGGCGGTCCCGGATACCGCTTCGAAGACGAGACCAAGGGATCCGCACATCGCTTCGACAAGCCGGGCAAGCTGGCCATGGCGAACGCCGGGCCGAACACGAACGGATCGCAGTTCTTCATCACGACGGCGAACACGGAGTGGCTGACGGGCAAGCACACGATCTTTGGCGAGGTGATAGAGGGTCAGGAGATTGCGGAGAAGATCAGCCGCGTGCCGCGTGGTGCACAGGATAAGCCGAAGACGCCGGTGGTGCTGGAGAGCGTGACAATCGAGCGGGTGGCGTAAAACGCGATTCGCCGAGCAATGAAGGGCGAGGCTGCGGCCTCGCCCTTCGGGTTTGAGAGGCGTAGGATCGGTGGGCGCGAGGAGCTGTGCGTGAGGCGACGGCTGTGGGGTGCGGCGGCACTACTGATGGGAGTGCTTGCGCACGGACAGACGCAGGAATCTGACGCACCAGTGAACGCGCCGCTGGTGAACCTGAGCACCCATGCCACCACTGCGCTGGCGACCGTTGCGCAGATCGGACTCCAGACCCGGTCTCCGGTGGGCATCATCCCCGGTCGTGACCTGAATTCACTGTGCCGGTTGCAATACACGTTTGTTCTGCTGGGGCAATCACCGGAGGACGCCCTGCTTGCCGTAGCGCAACAGATGCACTACGCGCTCACCCAGGACCATGGGGTGTTTCTACTGACAGCGCCGGATGTGACACCGCATCAGCAGGCAGTGCTGCGTTACCGGATGCATGTCTTCCGCTCGGGCAAGCGAGATATTGTGCAGTCGATCGGCACTCGTCTCAGCGTGGCTCTGTGGATCGCAATGAACTCGAAGGCTGTTGGCGGTGCTGGCGGATCGATTCATCATTCCGTCGATGCGCCTCAAATTTCGCTTCCGCCTGTTCTCAGAGACGTGACTCCGCTGGAGGTGGCGGATCGGGTGGTGACGCTCAGTCCCGGCGGCTTCTACATTTCGATGATTGCTCCCGAGCGCGCCGCGGCGCCAGAAGATTTCAGAATCCAGTTCTACTCCTACGGAGATCCCGATCAGTTGAAGCTGGACATGACTTGCCCACAATGACTGGTGGATGGCGAGGCTGAGAGCGGAGTCTCAGCGTTGGGAGGTGGGACGATTGCACGGAGGAGTTGCGCATACGGAATCACTTGCTCACAATTGGGTGTCTATCCAGTAGGAGCGTGGGATGGTCTTCACGAAGCGCCTCCGCGAGGGAGTTCGTCGGGGGCAGATCACGTGCAGCGTGCGGATCTGGACTCGTCCCCATGTTACTGTCGGCGGGCGATATCGCATGGAGGAAGGCGAGATCGAGATTGATTCGATCACGCCGATCGGGCTTCCGGATATCACTCCGGAGTTGGCGCGTGAGTCGGGCTTCCTGGGCGTGGTCGATCTGCTCAAGATTGCAAAGCATGGCAAGGGCGACAGAATTTATCTGATCCGATTTCACTACATTCCGCCGCGAAAGACGCGGGAGAAAACCTTAAAGAGCAATAGAAAGGCGAGGCCGTAGCCTCGCCTTTCCCTTCAGCTAAGCAGCGTAATTTCTAGACGCCGATGACGGCGCAAAGTTCTTTGACTGAGTCGGCGCTCTTCTTAAGGGCCTTCTCCTCTTCGGGAGTGAGCTTGATCTCGATGATCTGCTCGAGACCGCGCTCGCCCAGCTTGCACGGGACGCCGATGTAGTAACCGTTGATGCCGTACTCGCCCTGCAGATAGGCCGCGCAGGGCAGGATCTTCTTCTTGTCCTTGAGAATGGCTTCGACCATTTCCACTGCGGCGGCCGAAGGCGCGTAGAAGGCGGAGCCGGTCTTGAGGTGCTTCACGATCTCGGCGCCGCCATCGCGTGTGCGCTGGACAATGCGCTCGATGGTGGCTGCGTCCATGAGCTCGGAGATGGGGATACCGGCCACGCTGGAGTAGCGAGGCAGGGGCACCATTGTGTCTCCGTGGCCGCCAAGCACAAAGGCGGTCACGTTTTCGACGGAGACCTTCAGCTCCTCGGCGATGAAGGTGCGGTAGCGCGCCGAGTCCAGCACGCCTGCCATGCCGATGACACGCTCGCGGTTGAATTTCGACTGCTTGAATGCCGCCTGCGCCATGGCATCGAGCGGGTTCGAGACGATGATGAGGATGGAGTTTGGCGCGACTGCGGTGATCTTGTTCACCACGTCCGACATGATCTTGTAGTTGGTCTGCAGCAGGTCGTCACGGCTCATGCCGGGTTTGCGCGGGATGCCGGCGGTGATGACGACGATGTCCGAGTGCGCGGCATCGGCGTAGTCATTTGCGCCGATGACGTGCACGTCGCGCTTCTCGATGGGCATGGCCTCGAGCAGGTCGAGCGCTTTGCCCTGGGGAATGCCCTCCGCTACATCGATCAGCACCACATCTGCCAGTTCCTTCGAGGCAATCCAGTGCGCGGCAGTCGCGCCGACATTTCCTGCTCCAACGATGGTTACTTTCTTGCGCATGTCTCTCCTGTCTCTTTTCGCTACTTCATGTTTTCGATCATTCGCGATGCGAACTCGCTGGTCTTCACCTTGGTTGCGCCCTGCATCTGGCGCTCGAAGTCATAGGTGACGTACTTCTGCTGGATGGTCTTCTCCATGGACGATTCGACCAGGCGCGCGGCCTCACTCCATCCGAGAAAATCGAGCAGCATGACGCCCGAGAGCATGACCGAGCCGGGATTGATGACGTCCTTATCGGCGTATTTGGGTGCGGTGCCGTGGGTGGCCTCGAAGACGGCGTAGCCATCGCCGACGTTTGCGCCCGGGCGCGATACCGAGCCCGCCTACCTGCGCCGCGGCGGCGTCGGAGATGTAATCGCCGTTCAGATTCGGCGTGGCGAGGACGCTGTAGTCCTCGGGCCGGATGATGATCTGCTGGAAGATGGAGTCCGCGATGCGGTCGTTGATCATCACTTTGTGCTTCCACTTACTATCGCCGTGCGACTTGCCGATCTTGTCGATGACGGACTTGATCTCGGCGTAGAGCTCCTTTTTGAAGGCGTCGGAGCCGAACTCGAGTCCGGGCTCGATGAGCGCGGCGTTCTGCTCGACGGTGAGGCTGGGATTCGCTTCCAGGTTGCCGAGGATCCAGCTTTCGCGCTCGGTCACGGTCTGATCGCGGAACTCGTCGGCGGCGACTTCGTAGCCCCACTCGCGGAATGCGCCCTCGGTGAACTTCTGGATGTTGCCCTTGTGGACGAGGGTGACGGACTTGCGGCCATTTTCAATCGCGTACTTGACCGCGGCGCGCACCAGCCGCTTGGTTCCCGTGATGGAGATGGGCTTGATGCCGACGCCGGAGTCGGCGCGCACCTTTTTCTTGCTGCCCATTTCATTGTTGAGGAAATCGATCAGCTTTTTGGCCTCAGGCGTGCCCTCGCGGAACTCGATGCCGGAGTAAACGTCCTCGGTGTTCTCGCGGAAGATGACGACGTCGAGCTTCTCCGGATGCTTCACCGGGCTGGGGACGCCGGTGTAGTACTTCACGGGGCGGATGCAGGAGTAGAGATCGAGCACCTGGCGCAGGGTGACGTTGAGCGAGCGGATGCCGCCGCCGACCGGCGTGGTGAGCGGCCCCTTGATGGAGACGCGGAGGTCGCGCGCGGCGTTTAAGGAATCGTCGGGCAGCCAATTCTGGAACTGGCGGAAGGCCTTCTCGCCGGCGAAGATTTCGAACCATGCGATCGAGCGTTTGCCGCCGTAGGCCTTCTGGACTGCGGCGTCAAAGACACGCTGCGATGCGCGCCAGATATCGCGGCCGGTGCCGTCGCCTTCGATGTAGGGAATGATGGGGTGGTCCGGCACCTGATACTTGCCGTTGACATACTGGATCGCCTCGCCGCCCTGGGGCAGGGCCACGCCGTTGTAGCTTTTCTGCATGAGAACCGGGTGCTCCGTGGAGTGGAATACGTGTCTTATCTACAACCGTCCACGCTAACACCCTGACCGGCCGACCGCAACGCCGGCCCAGGCGCGGAGGGAACGGTATCATCGTGTCTTCACGCAAGATGAACCTGGAGAGGTGCCGATGCTGACTGTTTGCCGACGTGTGCTTTGTCTGTTGATTGCAACCCTTACCGCCGCCGCGGCTGCGCCTGCACAGACGCGTGTGCGGCCATCGTGGGACTGGTGCATGGCCACGTCGCGGGATTTCTACCGCAACTGCCCAAACATCCGGAGGTGCAACTGGTGGGCGTCTCCGATCCCGATGCGTCGCTGCGCCAGAAGTACGCCGAGAAATATCATCTGGATCCGAAGATCTTCTTTCCTACGGAAGAGGCGATGATCGAGGCGACTCATCCGCAGGCGGTGCTGGTGTACACGTCGATTGCGGGACACCGGCGTGCGATTGAAGATGCGGCGCGGCATCATGTCGCCGTCATGGTGGAGAAGCCGCTCGCCACCAACCTGACCGATGCACTGGCGATCCGCAGGATATCGCGCGAGGACCACGTGCCGGTGCTGGTGAACTACGAGACGACCTGGTACGCCTCCAACAAGGCCGCCTACGATGATCTCGAAGGCGGCAAGCTGGGGCCGCTGCGCAAGTTGGTGGTGCATGACGGCCACAAGGGGCCGGAGGAGATCGGAGTGCAGCCGGAGTTTCTGAAGTGGCTGACCGATCCGCAGCAGAACGGCGCGGGTGCGCTGTTTGATTTTGGCTGCTACGGCGTCGACCTGGCGACGTGGCTGACACACGGTGCGACGCCGCTGACCGTAACAGCGGTGACCCAGACGCTCAAGCCGGAGAAATATCCGCATGTGGATGATGAGGGCACAATCATCCTGACCTATCCGCATGCGCAGGCGATCATTCAGGGCTCGTGGAACTGGCCCTTCGACCGCAAAGACATGGAGGTCTATGGCGCCACCGGCTGGGTGAAAACGGTCAAGCTAGACAAGGTGATCGAGCGGACGCAGGGTGAGGCTGATGGTCAGGAGCGCGAGGCCACGCCGCTGGCGCCACCAGAGGATGGCTCGCTGAATTATCTCGTCGCGGTGCTGGACGGCAAGCTGAAGCCTCAGGGCGATTTGACGGCGCTGGATACCAACGTGATCGTGATGCAGATCCTGGATGCGGCGCGGACTTCCGCGAAGACAGGGCAGACAGTGAAGCTGACGCCGCTGCCGAAGTAGCTCGATTTCCATAAGCCACCGCGCGATTTGCGGGAACCGCACGACGCGGCTGCCCGTATCCCGCGGCAGAGGCTCTATGGAAACCTTGCGGCAGGACATTGCCTACGCGCTGCGGCAGATGCGGCAGTCCCCTGTGTTTACGCTGACGGCGATGCTGACGCTGGCGCTGGGAATCGGCGCGACGACTGCGATTTTTTCGCTCATCAACACGGTGATGCTGAAGTCGCTGCCGGTGGTGGACCCGGCCAGTCTTTACCGCATTGGCGAGGGGCAGGATTGCTGCGTGGAGGGCAGTCCGCAGGACAACTGGGGGATGTTCTCCTATCCCTTTTATCTGCGGATGAAGCAGTCCACGCCGGAGTTCGCAGAGCTTGCCGCATTCCAGGCGGGCGGGACGACGTTCAGCGCCCGGCGCGGCGAGAGCGATCTTGTTGCGAAGCCCATCCGCGGCGAATTTATCACTGGCAACTACTTCTCTACTTTTGGCATTAACGCCTTCGCGGGGCGGACGATTGTTCCGTCGGACGACCAACCGACCGCGGCCCCGGCGGCGATGCTCAGTTACCGTGCGTGGCAGCAGCAGTACGCCGCTGATCCGAAGATCGTGGGATCGACCATGATCTTCGACGGCCATGCGTTCACTATTGTGGGCATCACGCCGCCAGGATTCTTTGGTGAGACGCTGCGCAGCGATCCCCCAGAGGTGTGGGTGCCGCTCCAGCAGGAGCCGATCTTTCGCGGGAAGAACTCTCTTCTGCACACCTTTCCTGCGTGGCTGCGCGTGATTGGGCGGCTGAAGCCCGGCGCAACGCCGAACGCGCTTCCTTCGCGCCTCACCAGTCTGGTGCGGGTATGGCTGGTGGATGAGAGCGGCATGCCGGCGGAATGGATGACCGGGATCAAGGCCCAGCTCTCGAAGCAGAACATCAAGGTGGTGCCGGCCGGCACCGGTGTTGGCGTGATGAAGGCCAACTATGCCGACAGCCTGCATATCCTGCTCGTTGTCTGTCTGCTGGTGCTGCTGATCGCCTGCGCCAACATCGCGAACCTGCTGCTGGCACGCGGCACGGCGCGCCGGGCGCAGACGGCGGTGCGGCTGGCGCTGGGCGCGAATCGCAAACGACTGATCCGGCAATCGCTGACCGAGAGCATTGTGCTGTCCGTGCTGGGTGGAGCCGCCGGCCTGGTGGTGGCATATCTGGGCGTCAAGTCGATCGTCGCGCTCGCCTTCCACGGAGCGAAGTATGTGCCGATCGATGCTGCGCCATCGCTGCCGGTGCTAGCGTTTGCCTTCGGGCTGTCGCTGATAACGGGAGTGCTCTTCGGAACGGCACCCGCGTGGCTCGCCTCGCGTGCCGAGCCGGCGGAGGCACTGCGCGGCGCCAACCGCAGCACGCGGGACCGGTCCTCGATCTCGCAGAAGATCCTGGTGATTGTGCAGGCGACATTCTCGGTAGTGCTGCTCGCCGGTGCGGGCCTGCTGACGCACAGCCTTCAAAAGCTGCAGCACCAGGACTTCGGCTATGAGACGGACCATCGGGTTACGATCAGCCTGACGGGTCCCTTTTATTCCTACTCGCAGCCGAAGCTCGATGCGATGTACCGCACGCTGCAGGACAGGCTCTCGCATATTCCCGGAGTCGAGCGGGCTGCTCTTGCACAATACACGCCGCTTCAGGACAACTGGGGCGAGATCGTCATTCGCCAGGGTCACGGGATGCCGAACATGAACGACCCTATCGGCTCCTCCTGGGATCATGTAAATCCCGGTTACCTTGAAACGCTTGGCGAACCCATTTTGCGTGGGCGCAGCCTCACGGAACAGGACACCGCAACCACCCAGAATGTTGTCGTGGTCAACGAGGCCTTTGTGAAGCGGTTCTTCAAGCCGGGCGAGGAGCCTTTGGGAGCGCACTTCGGACTCGATCTGCCGCAATACAGCAATAGCTACGAGATCGTCGGCATTGTGCGGAATGCGAAGTACAACGACCCGGCAAGCACGGAAGATCGGCCTCTTTTCTTCCTGCCGCTCGCCCAGCGGATGCACTATGACGCTCCACTGATGCAGTCCATCGATGACAGTACGCATTTCATCGAGGGCGCGGTATTGCAGCTTCACGGCAGCATGGAGGGACTCGAATCCGAGGTGCGCCATGTGCTGAGCGACGTCGATCCGAACCTCACACTGCTGGACATCCAAAGCCTGCAGGACCAGGTGGATTCGAACTTCGATCAGCGGCGTGCTGTTGCACGCATGACGGGGCTCTTCGGCATCCTGGCGCTGCTGCTGGCCGCGGTCGGGCTCTATGGCGTAACGGCCTACACGGTGGAGCGGCGTACCAGCGAGATCGGAGTGCGCATGGCGCTCGGGGCAAATCGCATGAACGTGGTCCGGCTGGTGCTGCGCGGAGCGTTTCTGCAGATCCTCATCGGATTGCTGGTTGGGATCCCGATCTCGATCGCATGCTCGCGCCTGATCTCTGCGCAGTTGTACCAGGTGAAGGGATGGGATCCGCTGGTGCTTGGGGGATCGGTCCTCGCACTCAGCATCTGCGCCTTCTTCGCGAGCATCATCCCGGCTCAGCGGGCGGCCTCGATCAATCCGGTGAAGGCGCTGCGCACGGAGTAGCGGCATGCGGGAAGCCGACCCGCAGGCGTAATCTAGAGGCAGAGGGTCTGCTTTGCGTCGTCTCTGCCTGCTCGCGCTTGCCATCTCCATCGCTCTTCCCGCATTCGCGCAGTACTCTGCCGATAAGCCACTTGGCGCATCGGCGCAGTCCGCACCCGCGTATCTGAAGAACGCCGGGCTTGACCAGCGGCTGGGGACACAGATCCCGCTCAACCTGCACTTCAAGGACAGTACCGGAGCGGATGCGCCGCTGGGCCGCTACTTCGGCAGCAAGCCGGTGGCGCTGGCGCTGGTGTATTACAAATGCGCCATGCTATGCCCGCAGGTTCTGCATGGGCTGGCCAACTCGCTGGCGCAGACTGGCTATGCGCCGGCGCGCGACTACGACGTGATTGTGGCGAGCATCGATCCGAGCGATACGCCTGCGGACGCGGAGGGGGCGCGGCAGAAGTTCGTCGCGCAGATTGGCGGGGATGTGCCGCGCGACAGCGTGCACTTCCTGACCGGCGCGCAGCCCGAGATCACGGAATTGGCAGAATCGATGGGTTTCCACTACGTGCGGGTGCCGGGGCCGGACGGCAAGATGACGCAGTTCGCGCACTCGAGCGTGATCATGGTTGCGACGCCCGAGGGCAAGCTCTCAAAGTACCTGACCGGCGTTGAATATCAGCCCCGCGATCTTCGCCTAGCACTCCTGGAAGCAAGTGATCACCGCATCGGCTCACCGTCCGATCTGATCCTGCTCTATTGCTGCAACTATTCGCCGGGCGAGGGCCGCTACACCGTCTCCGTGCTGCGTGTACTGGGGCTGGCAGGCATGGGATCTGTCTTTGGACTGGCAGCGTTGCTTTATATGCTGAACCGCAAGCCGAGGGTGAAGACGATCGCTTAGCGCGTAGAATCGCGCGCAGCCAGAAGCTCTGCTGCCCTGCTGAGCAGGCGGCGCAGCACACTGTCATTGTCATAACCGGAAGATTGTGCGCGCCGCTTCCCTGCCGCGGCAATGGCGATGCGTGCCGGTTCGTCATTCAGATAACGCTCGATCTTCGCGTGGCACTCCTCGAAATCAGAGAAGAAGGCCGCCTCTTCATCCTCACGGAAGCAGGCGAGGTGCTCCGGCGTGCGCTCGGCCAGCAGGAAGCCGCTGCAGGCTGCGATTTCGAACGACTTGTGCGCCACCTGATCGCGATTACTGTGGGTGACGAAGGCCAGATTGATGCGTGAACGCCAGATGGCCTCGCGATAGGCCTCGCCTTTGAGCTCGCCGGAGCGGAATGTGGCCGCGAAGGCATCCGCAGGTAGAGCAGCCTCCCAGTGCGGGCGTGAGCCGGAAATGTCGACCGGGACGCCGGCGCGCCAAAGGCGGGTGAGGAAGCTGCCGCGGTCATCGTAAGGCGTGCCGATGAAGGAGACGTTGCGGTCGCGCCTGGCATCGCTCCAGCCAGAGTCCGGCGGGTAGTGCACCGAGGGCTCATAACTGGTACGAATGCGAACTGTCTCGCGAGCGCCTGCGCGCTGGTAGTCGCCGAGACTGACGTCGCGCTGCACGCCGGTCAAATCGAACTCAGGAATGGTGCGCCGGTAGAGGCGCCAGCCCGGATCCCGGCGCGGGCCGAACGGGTTGTCGATCACAAAGTCGACGCAGAGACGACCCATGGCGCGCAGCTGGCGGAGCGTTCCCGGCTGCGCCTGGAGAGACTTATCAAACAGGATGACTTGGGCGTCCTCCCGACTCGTCATGGAGAGCAGGTCGCGGTTGAAGCGCTGTACTTCGGGTCCCATCTGGAATCGGTGCTGCAGCTTGCCAAGGATGCCAGGTATTCCATACGAGCGAAGGTCGAGTGCTGCGACATGTCCAAGCCCAAGCCGTCGGAGCGCCCGCAGACGGTATTCGCCGTAATAGTCCGGCTCCAGGGCGGAAACGTAGAGGACACGCAGACGTCCCAGCGATTCTTCCGGCAGTCCCTCCGTCATCGTGCTGATGTCCCTTCCGCAGCCTGGTTCGCTGGAGCCATTGTTCCTGTGAATCTTCGCACCCGCAGCATCAGGAAAAACGCTTTTATCGTATTCTGTGAAAACAGCATAAATTCGCGAGGGCATGCCGCCACGGTAGCCTCCGTTGCTGTGATACTTTTCACTGGGGAATCCGGCGCCGCCGTCCCCATCCGGAGGAACAACACATTGGGCAAGAACATGGTGCCGAAGCGCCTCTTCTTCACGAAAGGTGCCGGGAGGCATAAGGAGCGCCTGACGTCGTTTGAGCTGGCACTGCGCGATGCGGGCATCGCTGCGCAGAATCTGGTGCGTGTCTCGTCGATCTTTCCGCCGAACGCCAAGCTGGTCACGCGCAAAGAGGGTGTCGAATATCTGTCACCGGGTGAGGTGGTCTTCGCCGTGGTGGCGGAGAACTCGACGCGAGAGCCGCATCGGCTCGTCGCTTCGAGCATTGGCGTCGCCATCCCCAGCGACCGCAACACCTACGGCTACCTGAGCGAGCACCACAGCTTCGGCGAGACCGAGGAGCAGGCGGGCGAGTATGCGGAAGAGTTGGCGGCCGAGATGCTGGCTACCACGCTCGATGTGGACTTCGACCCGGACAAGAGCTGGGATGAGAAGAAGGAGATCTACCGCATCTCGAACAAGATTGTCCGCACGGCCAACGTGACGCAGTCGGCCATTGGCGACAAACGCGGCCGCTGGACGACCGTGATCGCGGCGGCGATCCTGATCTTCGAGTAGCCCGCGAGCATACAAACCAAAGGCGCGGGCCCAGAGCTCGCGCCTTTCGCGTGCGTGCAGCATCAAGAAGGATGAGGTTTAGCAACAACATGCCCACTGCTCTGAAATACCGCATCGGTCTGGTGCAGATGTCCTGCGGGCCCGACCCGGACGCCAACCTGGATAAGGCCGCCGATCGTGTGCGTGAGGCCGCGCGCGCGGGTGCGCGGGTCATCTGCCTGCCGGAGCTCTTTCGCGCGCAATATTTCTGCCAGCGCGAGGACATTGCATTGTTCGACCTCGCGGAGCCGATTCCTGGACCGAGCACGGAGCGGCTGGCCGCCGTGGCCCGTGAAGAGCACGTGGTGGTGATCGCTTCGCTCTTCGAGCGGCGCGCGGCTGGCCTGTATCACAACACCGCGGTGACGATCGAGGCTGACGGCACGCTCGCGGGAATGTACCGCAAGATGCACATCCCGGACGATCCGCTCTACTACGAGAAGTTCTACTTCACGCCGGGCGATCTTGGCTTTCGCGCGCAGGATACGTCATTCGGACGCGTCGGGACTTTAGTGTGCTGGGACCAGTGGTATCCGGAGGGCGCGCGCATCACGGCGCTGCAGGGTGCGAACGTGCTGTTTTTTCCCACGGCGATTGGCTGGCATCCCGCCGAAAAGACGGAGCACGGCACGGCGCAGTATGAGGCGTGGCAGACGATCCAGCGCGCGCACGCGATCGCGAACGGCGTGTACGTGGGAGCGGTGAACCGCGTGGGCTGGGAGAACGGCGATGTACGCGGCAATCGCGTAGAGGGGCCAGGCCTCGAGTTCTGGGGCGGCTCCTTCATTGCCGATCCCTTCGGCCGGATCATTGCCAAGGCGCCACATGACCGCGAAGACATTCTGATCGCCGAGGTCGATCCGGCGGCGCTCGAGGAGCAGCGACGCAACTGGCCCTTCCTGCGCGACCGCCGTATCGATGCCTATGCGCCGATCGTGCACCGCTTCCTCGATCCGCCATTGAGTTCCAAGGTGGATGTGAAGTGAGCGCAGCGCTGGAAACGCAGAACGCGACACCACAGTCGCTGGGCTATCGCATGCCTGCGGAATGGGAGCCGCACACGGCGACGTGGATCGCTTGGCCGCACAACGCGAGCGACTGGCCCGGACGCTTTCAGCCGATTCCGTGGGTGTATGCCGAGATCGTGCGGCAGCTTGCAGCTGTCGAGCAGGTCCACATCCTGGTCCAGAACGCCGATGCGGAGAAGCGCGCGCGTGGGGTGCTGAAGCGTGCGCAGGTGAACACGGCCAGCGTGCACTTTCACCAGTGGCCGACCAACCGGGTGTGGACGCGGGACTCCGGACCGATTTTTGTAAGGCGCGAAGGCTCAGTCGCGATTACGAACTGGAAGTTCAATGCCTGGGCGAAGTATCCGGACTGGGAGCTGGACAATGCGCTGCCGGATCGGGTGGCGGAGATGCTGCAATTGCCGTCCTTCCGGCCGGGAGTCACGCTCGCCGATGGCACACGGCACGAGCTGGTGCTCGAAGGCGGCAGCATCGACACCAATGGCGCGGGCGTGCTGCTGACCACGGAGGAGTGCCTGCTGAGCACGGTGCAGCAGCGCAACCCGGGCGTGAGCCGCGAGCAGCTGGAGAAGGCCTTTCACGACTATCTCGGCATAGACCAGGTGCTATGGATGAACCGCGGCATAGCGGGCGACGACACCCATGGTCATGTCGATGACATCACACGATTTGTTGACCGGAACACAATCGTCACCGTGACAGAGACGAACCGCGGGGATGACAACCACGAACCGCTGGCCGAGAATCTCGACCGGCTGCGGGCGGCCCGTAACCCGGACGGCCAGCCCTTCCGCATCGTAGAACTGCCGCTTCCCTCACCCGTAGTCTTTGAAGGACAGCGGCTGCCCGCGAGCTATGCGAATTTCTATATCGCGAACGGGTTGGTGCTGGTCCCCACTTTCAACGACGCGAACGACCGCCATGCGTTGAACACGCTGGCCGAGCTGTTTCCGCAGCGTCGCATCGTGGGCATCCACTGCGTGGATTTCATCTGGGGCCTCGGCGCGCTGCACTGTATGACGCAGCAGCAGCCGGCGGTGTAGGGCGATGACGGCGGACCTCGAACTGATGCGGGCAGCGCTGGACGAGGCGCGCGCCGCGGAGGCCGCCGGCGAGGTGCCGATCGGCGCCGTGATTCTGTTTGAGGGCGAAATCGTCGCCCATGGACAAAATCGCGTGCTGCGTGACAACGATCCCACGGCTCACGCGGAGGTGGTTGCGCTTCGCGCTGCGGCACACACTATCGGCAACTACCGGCTAACCGGGTGCACGCTGGTGTCGACGCTGGAGCCCTGCGCGATGTGCGCGGGCGCGATGATCCATGCGCGCATCGACCGGCTGCTCTTTGCCGCAGATGATCCGAAGGCCGGCGCGGCAGGCTCGGTGCTTCAGGTGCTGAACCATGCAGGCGCTCAATCACCAGATGACGATCGATCGCGGACTTGCTTGCTGGCGAGAGCGCGGCGCTGTTACGAGAGTTTTTTCAGCGTCGCCGATCGTCACCTGCCGTCTGAACGATGCGGCATTCCCAAAGGTTCGATCGACGCGGTATTATGCGGCGCATGCAGGTTTTCCTTTACTCCGCCGTATGGTGCCGCGATTGCCGCGAGGCGAAGCGCTTTCTGGAAGAGCACCAGATTCCCTACACCGAGATTGACATTGAACAGGTGCCCGGCGCCGCCGATGAGGTGATGCGCCACGTGGGCAAGCGCGCCATTCCGCAGTTCGTCGTAAATGGCAAATGGGTGCAGCCCTACCGGCCCGGCTTTGGCTTCCTGTACCAGGAGATGAGCGAGCTGCTCGGCGTCAGAGTCTGACCTTTCTCTCAGGCCACTGTGGTCACGTCGCCATCCGCCGGCCCCGGGTCGTTCAGGATGGCGCGGGCGTCGGCTTCTTCCGATGCGCTGACCTGTAGCAAAACCCCATCCAGACCGTTGCCGTAGAGCAGACCGGCGTTTTCGCCCGCGAGAAAGCAGTGAATGCCTGCGGAGTCCAGCCTTCCCTTGGCGAGTTCCGCCTGCAGCATGTCCCTGAATCGTTCGATCGTGACCATCTCCTCGCCTAGGTCTTCCTGTGCCTGCTCTGCCATCGTTATTCCTCCTGTGCGCTCAGTTGGATGCACGCCCGATAGAATAGGACGTTGCGCTCCGGAATGACAGGGACGCAGGGAGAGACCGGATTGATTGCACGCTATACAAGGCCCGGGATGGGCGCCATCTGGACGGATGAGAACAAGTACCGCATGTGGCTGAAGGTGGAGACGGCTGCCTCCGAGACGCTGGCGGAGGATGGCATCGTGCCCAAGGAGGCGGCGGCGGCCATTCGCGACCGTGGAGATTTCGATCTGAAGCGCATTCACGACATCGAGTCCGAAGTGAAGCACGATGTGATCGCGTTCACCACGGCGGTGGCGGAGAAGATCGGTCCCGCAGGCGCGCTGGCTGCACTACGGCCTCACCTCGAACGACGTGGTGGACACGGCGCAGGCGCTGCAGGTGAAGGCGGCTTCCGGGCTGCTGCGCCAGGGCATCCTGGGGCTGAAGGAGGTGCTTAGGCGGCGAGCGATCGAGTTCCAGCACACGCCTACCATCGGCCGCACGCACGGCGTGCACGCCGAGCCGACCACCTTCGGGCTGAAGCTGCTGAACTGGTATGCGGAGATCGACGCGCGACCTGGTTCGCTTCGATGCGGCTGCGGAAGACATGCGGGTTGGCAAGCTTTCGGGCGCGGTGGGCACCTTTGGCCATCTGAAGCCGGAGCACGAGGCGCGCATCTGCGAACGGCTGGGGCTGAAGGCCGCGCCGGTGGCCACGCAGGTGATCCAGCGCGATCGCCACGCTTATTACATTTCGACGCTCGCCGTGCTGACGGCGACGCTGGACAAGATCGCGACCGAGGTCCGCCATCTGCAGCGGACAGAGGTGCGCGAGGCGGAGGAGTTCTTCTCCGAGAAGCAGAAGGGCTCGAGCGCGATGCCGCACAAGCGCAATCCGATCACATCCGAGCAGATCAGCGGACTGGCGCGCGTGGTGCGCGCGAACGCGCAGGCCGCCTACGAGAACGTCGCGCTGTGGCATGAGCGGGACATCTCGCACTCGTCGGTCGAGCGGGTGATCTTCCCCGACTCGACGATCCTGGCCGACTATCTGCTGGCGAAGACAACCTCGCTGATCGAAAAGCTGCTGGTGTACCCGAAGCGGATGCTGCGCAACCTGGAGAGCACGGGCGGCCTGATCTTTTCCGGGCAGTTGCTGCTGGATCTGGCGGAGTCCGGCATGTCGCGCGAGGACGCGTATCGGCTGGTGCAGTCGCATGCAATGCGGGCGTGGCGTGAGGAGCTGGTCTTCCGCGACCTGGTGGCACAGGACAGGGAGATTACGGCCCGGCTTTCGCCGGAAAAGCTGGCCCGGACATTCGAGCTTGAGCGGCAACTGCGGAACGTGGATGCGATCTTCGACCGAGTGCTGAAGTACGAGGCTGTGCCTGCGTGAACGTCACCGTCGCGGTGACGGGAGCGAGCGGCGCTTTGCTGGCGCAGCAGCTTCTGCGCGCGCTGGAGGCGGATGCGCGCGTCTCGGGCGTTGACTTCGTCGCTTCGGAAGGCGCGCTTCGCGTCATCGCGGAAGAGTTGCACCTCTCCGGCCGCCATGAGCTGCTGGAGAAGCTGCTCGGCGCACCGGCAAAGAAGACGCGGCAGCATGCAGAGCAGGATATCGGCGCGTCGATCGCGAGCGGCAGCTATCCGTCGGCGGGGATGATCGTGCTTCCCTGCTCCATGGGGACGCTGGCCGGCATTGCCAATGGCATGGCGGCGAATCTGATCGAGCGGGCGGCGGATGTGTGCCTGAAGGAGCGGCGGCCGCTGCTGCTCTGCGTTCGCGAGACGCCATTCAACAAGATCCACCTGCGCAACATGCAGCTTGCTGCGGATGCTGGGGCGACGATCTTTCCGGTGATCCCGGCCTTCTACAACGAGCCGGCTACGACGGCCGATATGGTTCGCAACTTTGTGGATCGGGTGCTCGCGCACTTCGGGCTGCCGCAGCCGGACGCGTGCGTCTGGAAGCCGGGCACTGAATAGCGAAAACTAAACAGCAGATCTCTCCACTTCGCTTCGCTCCAGTTGGGATGACAAGGCAGGTGGATGCATCCCGATATGGCTACATCGGCATGTGCTTGACGTGCTCAGCGCGCACATCGTCTGACGTGAAGAGGCTCAGGAACGGCGCGCCGTTGGCGGCTGCTTCGACTGCCGGCCGGCCTTTCGCTTCGAGCCGCTCGACCAGGCAGACGACGCCGATCACGCGCATCCTGACGGCATGGGCGGCTTCGATGGCAGTGATGGTCGAGCCGCCGGTAGTGCATACGTCGTCGACGATGAGAACGGGCGCATTCTCCTCAGAGAAGCCTTCGATCTTCCTGCCTGTGCCGTGCGCCTTCTCCGCTTTGCGCACGAGAAAGCCGTGGATGAAACGGCCTTTGCCGGCGTCGAGGTGGTGCTGCGCGCTGGCGATGGCCACCGCGGAGACGACGGGGTCGGCACCGAGGGTGAGGCCGCCGACGGCGTGCGGGTCGAGATGGTGCTTGTGCAGCAGCTCGAGGATGGCGACGCCGGTGAGACGCGCGCCTTCGGCGTGGAGCGTGGTGGTGCGGCAATCGATGTAGTAGTCGCTGCGTCCGCCGGAGGAGAGCTGGAAGTCTCCCAGCTTGAAGGACTGGCGGGCGAGCAGGGTGAGCAACTGCTGACGGGGGCTGGAGGATTGCGTCATCGAGTGCCTCTGAATTCTGGTTTGCGGCTCTGCGCCGCGTTTTATTTCCCCAGCTTATCCAAGTGCCGGAAGCCATCGGTGCCGATAAAGAGCATGACGAAGATGGTGGCGTTGTACAGGGAGTGCACCAGCGTGCTGGCGGCCAGGGAATGGAAGCGCAGGCGCGCAATGCAAAGCACCACGCTGACCGCGAAGAGCACGGCCAGAGGCGCGAATGAGTGGGCAAGCTGGGCGCCGTGCAGCATGGCGAAGCCGATGCTGGTGATGATGGTGGAGAAGATCAGGGCGGGGATGCTCCAGCGCGGGTCGTTATTGCTGGAACCCCGCTCCGCATTGCTGGTGCCCCGCTCCGCATTGCTGGAAGTCTGCTCCGCATGGCCCCAACCCTGCTCGGTGTTGCTGAAACCCCGCTGCACATCCCCAAGGTCCGCCGCATGGTGTACGACGTTCGCGCCGTCGGACGGCAGCGAGGGGTATACGGCCGTCTGCTGCCATTCGCCTTCCGGGCGCTGTTGTGGCGCGGGACCACCCAGCAGTTCACGCGGGGTGCGTGCGCGCTGTATCACCCAGTCCCACGCGCTGGCGAGCGAGGGCAGCAGAAAGCCGCGGAAGGCCAGCTCTTCGAATGCCGGTGCCACCGTGACGCCGAAGATGGCGATAAGCCAGACGCCGAGCGGATGGGTGAAGAATTTATCAATCGGCAGTTCCTTCGGGATAGGCAGGAAGTTCGACAGCAACTGGACCACGACGCTGGTGGCGACGCCAATGCCGACCAACAGCCATGTGTGCTGGCGCACGATGAAGGCGCGCCAGTGGATGCCCTGGCCAAAGGGACGCCTCCAGAAAAACGGAAAGAGGAGGAAGCTCGCCGCGCCGGCGACGGCGTAGATGAGGGCTTCGACCGGGATCACGACCAGCGGATCGGTCTGCATCTGCTCTGCCGATTCATGCATGTGCGGGGCAAGGCGCATGAGGGCGAGCTGAAAGAGAAGGCCGATGAAGAAGCCGGCGAGCGCGACAAGGATAGCGAAGACCACCGTGTGTGCGAGGTTGGGCGTAGCCGGCAGGAGCGGCGTCTCGCCCAACGGAGCGACGGGCACCCGGTCCCCCGGAACTGCAAAGTCATCCGGCGAGGCAGCGGGCGGCAGAAAGCTGGGATCGATCGGCATTGAATTGTTACTGGACTGTAGCAGAACGGCGGCGGGAGCTCTTCTTCGCCTGGCCGTTCGCTGACCCATTGGACGGGGCGGCAAAGCGCGGAGACTCGTCCGCAGGGAAATAGCGTCGCAGGAAAGTGGCGGTGTGTGAGCCCGCGACTTGTGCGACCTGGGCGGGCGTGCCTTCGGCGACGATGGTGCCGCCGTCCTCGCCTCCTTCGGGTCCAAGGTCGATGATCCAGTCGGCGTTGCGGATCACGTCGAGGTTGTGCTCGATGATGATGACGGTGTTGCCCAGGTCGGTGAGCCGGTGCAGCACCTCCAGCAGCTTGCGCACGTCATCGAAATGAAGTCCGGTGGTGGGCTCGTCCAGCACGTAGAGCGTCTTGCCGGTCTGGCGCTTGGAGAGTTCGCGGGCCAGCTTCATGCGCTGGGCTTCGCCGCCGGAGAGCGTGGTGGCCGCCTGCCCGAGGTGCACGTAGCCGAGGCCGACGTCGACCAGCGTCTGCAGCTTCTGGCGGACCTGCGGTATGTCCTTGAGCACTGGCAGCGCATCTTCGATGGCGAGATCGAGGATGTCCGCGATGGAGTAGCCGTTGAACTTGACGGCGAGCGTTTCCTGGTTGAAGCGCCGGCCGTTGCAGACGTCGCAGAGGACATAGACGTCGGGCAGGAAGTTCATCTCGATGCGCTTCTGGCCGTCGCCCTGGCAGGCCTCGCAGCGTCCGCCGGCCACATTAAAGGAGAAGCGGCCGGGCTTGTAGCCGCGCTCGCGCGCCTCCGGCAGCATGGCGAAGATGTCGCGGATGGCCGAGAGCACGCCGGTGTAGGTTGCCGGATTGGAGCGCGGCGTGCGGCCAATGGGCGACTGGTCGATGCGGATGACCTTGTCGATCTGGTCCACGCCCTTGATGGCCTTGTGCTCGCCCGGCGTCTCGCGCGAGTCGTAGAGTTCGCGGGCCAGTGAGCGGTACAGGATGTCGTTCACCAGCGTGCTCTTGCCGGAACCGGAGACGCCGGTCACCACGGTCATGACGTTCAGGGGAAAGCGGGCGGTGATGTTTCGCAGGTTGTGGCTGCGGGCGCCTTCGACGGTGATCCACGCGCTGTTTACTGAAGAGCCGTTTACGGAAGAGCCGCTCCCCGAAGACACGTTGACCGAGCGCGGCTCGACGCGATGCAGAATGGCGGCTGCGCCGGAGAGATAGCGGCCGGTGAGGGAGTCTGCCGCCCCCATGATGTCAGCCGGCGTGCCTTCGGCGACGACGTGGCCACCCAGCTTGCCCGCACCGGGCCCCAGGTCGAGCACATAGTCTGCGCTGCGGATAGTGTCTTCGTCGTGCTCGACGACGAGAACGGTGTTGCCGAGGTCGCGCAGGGATTCGAGGGCGGCGATCAGCCGCTGATTGTCGCGCTGATGCAGACCGATCGAGGGCTCGTCGAGCACGTAGAGCACGCCGCGCAGGCGCGAACCGATCTGCGTGGCGAGACGGATGCGCTGGCCTTCGCCGCCGGAGAGCGAGGCGGCATTGCGGTCGAGCGAGAGATAGGAGAGCCCGACGGCGTTGAGAAACTCAAGGCGCTCGATGACCTCGCGGCGCAGGCGGTCAGCGATGAGTGCGTCGCGCGCAGAGAAGCTGAGGGAGCGGGCGGCGGTGAGCGCACGACCGAGCGGCAGGCTGGTGAAGTCAGCGATCGAGAGTTCATTGACCTTGACGGCGAGCGAGGCGGGACGCAGGCGCTTGCCGTGACAGACCGGGCACATCGCGGCAGACATGTAGCCCAGCAGCCATTCGCGGTAGCTGTCGGACTTCGATTCCTCGAGCGAATCGCGCAGCCACGCGAAGACGCCGTGGAATCCAGTGCGTGGCGCCTCGGCCCCGGGTCCGTAAAGTAACAGCTCCTGTTGCCTTTCGGTCAGATCCTCGAAGGGCTTCTGGATGGGGACCTTGTATTTTTGGGCAGCGAGCTTGACCAGGCGCGCGAGGTATTGCGAGCCGGAGCCGGGACCGAGCGCGCCTTCGAGCAATGGCTTCGACCAGTCGGTGACAACCTTGGCTGCGTCGAAGTCGTAGATGCTGCCGAGACCATGACATTCCGGACATGCACCGTAGGTGCTATTGAAGGAAAAGCTGCGAGGCTCCAACTTAGGGACATCGAGTCCGCAGTCGGGACACGCCATGGACGAGGAGTAAAGCTGCTCGCCCGCGGCATTTCCGATGAGGACCAGACCATTTGCCAACTGGAGTGCCTTGGCAACGGCCGCCTCCAGACGCTTTTCGACGCCCGGTTTGAGCACGACGCGATCGACGATGGCCTCAATGGTGTGGTTCTTCCGCTTCTCGAGCGAGATGGGATCGGCCAGGTCGCGTACCTCGCCATCCACACGGGCCTTAAACCCCTGCTGATCAAGGGTATCGAGTAGATCTTTAAACTCGCCCTTGCGGCCGCGGACGATGGGCGCGAAGACTGTAAGCCGTTCCCCGGCAGGGAGAGCAAGGACGCGCTCCACGATCTGCTCGGCGGACTGGCGGGATATAGGGCGGCCGCAGTTAGGGCAGTGTGGCGTGCCGACCGAGGCGTAGAGCAGCCGGAGGTAGTCGTAGATCTCCGTGATGGTACCGACGGTGGAGCGGGGGCTGCGGCTGGTGGTTTTCTGCTCGATAGAGATGGCTGGGCTGAGGCCTTCGATGGAGTCGACGTCGGGGCGCTCGATCTGGTCGAGGAACTGGCGGGCGTAGGCGGAAAGTGTTTCGACGTAGCGGCGCTGTCCTTCGGCGTAGATGGTGTCGAAGGCGAGCGAAGATTTACCGGAGCCGGAGAGGCCGGTGATCACGGTAAGGGTGTTGCGCGGAATCTGCACGTTGATGTCCTGCAGATTGTGCTGACGGGCGCCACGGACCGTGATGTTGGTAATGGGCATGCGGGAACTCGGAAAGCCGGCCCAGGATCAGCTTTGAGGGTTGCCTGGGAAAAATGACGCGAAAGTAATGGGAGACAGCGGAAAAGACCGGGACATGAAAGAGGTCTTCTACGTATCTTAATCGGCAATAGAAATAAGGGTCAACGCTCACATCGCTCTGCGAGAATGGCACCTCTGATGGAAGTGAAAGAGAAGATGAAGCGCGTTCTGCTGGAGCGCACATTCGCTCCGTAACAAGGTTTGGTTGCAAAAAGACAAATAGGAATTTACCCCCATGGACACGATGAATCTCTTAGGAATTACCTGTGCTGTACTTGCTGCCCTCGCCTTTGGCGTTCTTCTGGCTTACAACTGCTGCCAGGCACTCTTCGCAGTACTGCGCATGCATTCTGATTCCCGCCATCAGGTCTCCAAAACCAGTGCCGTTGAGGCGCAGATCCAGGCATCCTGAACCGGATTCCGAGTCTCTCTGCTGTCTCGCTGACCCACGCCCTTACTGAACGTCGCGCAGCCCGCGGTGTGTTGGCTGTGCAAACAGAAGTCCTCTTCAACAATCAGGAACTTCCATCCGTGTATTCCAGCGGAGTTTTGCCTATTGCGGCGCGCTTTGCATCTGCGGAAGGGGACGTGGTGGAGGCGCTTCAGACGGGGAGTTGGTCGGCGCGGATGTAGGTGGATCCGCCGGCGCGGATGTAGGTGGGTCCGCCGGAGCGATGGACGGGGGGGTGTACTGCATCGGCGGCGCCGTGTCATCGGACGAATCATCCGGACTCGCATTATCGTCCGGGTTGTCCTCGTCTCCGGTGTGCGGCTGATTCGCATTCGGGGCGCCGATTCGCACTCGCCGCGGATGGCGATGCTCCGCCCGAAGCCTTCCTCGTGAGCAGCAGTTGGCGGGGCGCACCGTTGGGCAGGTCGCCCACCATCATGACGTTGTATGAGGTGCCGTCCAGCAGCGCAGTGATGACTTCGCGCGGCGCGGCCGGGCCAAAGCTGCCGAAGACACGCTCATCGCCGCCGAGGCCATCCAGCTTCATCCCCGTAGCAGAAGAGACCTGATGCAAAATCTGCGAGAGGCTCGAGTTCTCGGCCTTCACCGTCAGCTCATGATTGTTCGCGGTCACTGTTGCAGGCGTGGCTGGCTGGTCCAGCAGGTTGGGCGCGACCATGGGCTGAGGGGGCGGAACGGGAGCAGCAACCGGAACGGCCTGAGCCTTCTTATGGTGCTTTGCAGGCGTGGGTGTGGGTGCCGATGCGGGTGCAGGAGGTTTCGCGGCAGCAGCGGGCGACGGCGTGGTTTGCGAGATTGCAGCCACTGGCACGAAAGCCGCGAAACTCACCCCGGCGATTCCACACAAAAGCAGCCGCGAGAGCGAGAGCCGCAGCACGGTGAGACGCAAAACAGTGAGGCGCAGGACAGTGCCCGGCTGCCGTCTGAAAATCGGCCGCTTCCCTGCTGACTCGCTCACAACAATGGCCCCCATTCCACTTCCCCCGTTAGTTCATAGACTACGCCAGCCGTGATTTTGCTCATACAGTGCCGCATCCCGATGAAAGTGATATCAAATATGGACAAGTTGGTACCATGGTACATTAATACCAATGACCGAACGAGAGATGCCACATCCGGAGACGGTTCATGCAGGGACGATCGAGGTGGAACGTGTACAGACCGGCGTCCGGCTTGAAAAGCGAATGCTGAAGGTGCTGAAGGCCATTGCGGAGCAGAAGGATATGAGTCTGGGTGATCTGCTGGAGGGCATCGTGCTGCATGCCTTCGAGGGCAAGGCACCCTTCTCGCCGCAGACGCTCAAGGACATCGAGCAGTTCCGGACTCTCTATGGGCTTGCGCTGCGTGCCCAGGACAGCCATCAGTTGCAGGAGCGGCGATGAAAGCGTTGCTGCTTGCCCTGGCCATGTGCGCCGCACCGCTGCCTGCGCAGAAAGCGGAGACCCACCGTGACGCCATCTCAGCCCGCTCCCGCTGTGCATGTAAGCAGCAGCTTCACCTTCAACGTGAACGCGCCGTTGCAGCAGGCCGCGCCGCTCTTCGGGCCAGAAGGCGAACGCGCGTGGGCAGGTGATGACTGGAACCCCCAGTTCCTATTTCCTGTTCCGGCGCGGGATGTCGAAGGCGCTGTCTTCACCCTCCGGCATGGCGAGGAAACCGCCGTCTGGGTAAATACGCTCTTTGACCTTAACGCCGGCCGCATGCAGTACGTCTATGTGCTGGGCAACCTGCTGGTGACAACCATCAACGTGCGCCTGCACGCCACCGACGCCTCGCATACGAAGGTGGATGTGACCTATGACCGCACCGCCCTACGGCCGGAGGCAAATGAGCATGTAGCCGCTCTGGCGCAACACGATCGGAAGCAGGGAGAAGTGTGGGAAAAGGCGATCAACGACTATCTGCTGCCAAAAGCGGGCTCGCGATAACCGCTAATCCCGCCGGTGCGCGCTTCTTTGCGTTGAGCGCTTCTGTTGTGTTGAAGTAAGGGCGTGCAGCGATCGGTGATATTGATATGAGCCTGTCCACTTGGGCGCGAATGTCCAGCTTGGGCAGCCTGCTGCTCGCTTTTGCGCTCCCAGCCATGGGTGTTTCCTGCAAGACGCAGGGTGCGATGACGGAGGCCGAACGCGCGGCTCTCGTGCAGGCCGCCCGACAGATTGCGGTAGACGTGCAGGGTGGGAAATCGGCGGATCTGAAAGCCGTCACCGTCCCCGAGGTAGCTGCAAACTTCACCAGCATCGAGCAGTCGGCAGCCGCGCTCGCTCCACTCATGGCGGGCGCTACCATCACGGTCGATGCGATCTACGGACTGGACGCATCCGATGCGAAACCAGGCGATGAGCAGCAACAGTTCTTTTGCGACGCCGGAGACAACAGCTCGCATGTCACCTTCGGCATCCAGCACCTGCCGCCCGGACAATTCGCGTTCGCACTGGTGCATGCGACAGGCGTGGCCAAACCGCAGCAGATCGCGCTGCTGCTGCAATCGCAAAAAGCCGGCGGCCCGTGGTTGCTTGCAGGCTTCTTCCCCAAGCCGCTCAGCGTGGCCGGACACGATGGTCTTTGGTACTGGAAGGAGGCCCGCGGCTATGCCGCGAAAAAGCAGATGTGGAACGCGTGGCTTTATTACTCCACGGCCATCTCTCTACTGCAGCCGGCAGGGTTCTTCTCCAGCACGAACCTGGAAAGACTGATCGAGGAGCAGCAGGCCGTGCGTCCCGCGGACCTGCCTGGCACAACACCGCTCACAATCAACGCCGACGGCACAGCCTACAAGATCACCAGTCTGCGAACAGACGACGCACTGGGTGGCCTAGACCTGGTTGCCCATTACAACTCGACCAGCAGCGATCCGGTAGCCGGGCGCGCTCACACAATCGCCGTAATGCGCGGCCTGCTGGGACTGCATCCGGAGCTGCGCGAGGGCTTTCACGGACTGTGGATCTTTGCCGACGCAGGTCCGGGCGGTCAGGCCTTTGCATTGGAACAGCCAATGAGCGAGCTACCCAAGAATTAAAGTGCTTCTTTTTAGCTCTTGGGTTGATGTCCGCCACTATTCTTTGAAGCCGACGACCATCGAATCCGGTCCCGCAAGGTGCTCCACGTAGGCGTTGCGGAAGCCGGCTTCCTTCATCCAGCCAATGCAGTCGGCGCCGGTATAGTCGAAGCCGCCAGGCGTTTCGATGAGCATGTTGAGGCTCATCAGCAAACCCAATACATTCTTCGAGCGATCGTCGTCTATCACAGCGTCATAGATCACTAGCGCGCCTCCGGGGTTCAGCGCGGCATAGGCTTTGGATACAAGCATCTTCTTCTCGGCAAGATTCCAGTCGTGCAGGATATGCCCCATGGTGAGCACATCCACTGCCGGCAGTGGTCCGCGGAAGAAATCGCCAGGCTCAAAACGAAGACGTTCGCTGACGCCATTGGACCTTGCATATTCTTCGAAGACGGGCCCTACTTCAGGAAGGTCAAGACCGATTCCCTGCAAATGCGGATTGGCAAGCGCGATCTGGACTGCGAGGTCTCCCTGCGCTGTTCCCAGATCGGCGTATGTCTTGTACTTCTTCCACGGTACCTGGCGCGCAATCGCGAGATTCGCTCCGTGACTGATGCCGGACATAGCTGCGAGAAATGCTTTGAGACGGGCTGGATCGGCGTACAAAGCGGTGAAGGGAGATGCACCCGCGTCGCTCTTGGACTCGTTCTGTGGCTGGCCGGTGCGAAGCGCCTCGGTCAGATGATTCCAGAAGCCGTAGAGCCTGGCGTTCGCCATCTCCAGCATGCCCCCGATATAACTCGGCTTGTTGCGGTCAAGAAAAAGATCTGCATCCGGAGCATTGCAGTAGCGATCCTGGGATCGATGCAGAAACCCCAGCGCCACCAGGGCATCCAGAAAGTCGCGCGCAGCACGAGGATGCAGCCCCAGGCGGCCGGCAAGTCCGTTGAACTCCTCCGGACCATGGGCAAGTTCGGTGAAGATACCCATTTCGACGGCGCTGAGCAGCGTCTTTGATGCCCAAAAGCCCAGACCTACCTGCATGACACGGTCCGGTGACGGACCCGTAGCAACATTCGACATATTTCCCCTCACTCGGTAAAGTCAGCAAACTCCCCTGCTCTGCGGAAGCGGGGAACGCGAAGATTCATCTCTGTGATTTGCGGAGACATGGCAACCTACGCATATCTCCAGGGGAGCGACCTTTATATAACAGCGGATTCCTTCTATGTCTAGGCCGCTCAACCGTTTCTCTCGAGTCGCGATGGGCCGCTGCCCATTGCGTGCGCGCTTAGATTGTTATCGAGGCACTACACTAATAGGAAGCCGATGAGTACGGAAAAACCTCTCTCGCGGGCCATCCATGATCGCCGCGCAACCCCAAGCTTTGATGGACGTCCGATTCCCTTCAAGGATCTGCGCCGTATCCTCGATGCCGGTCTCACGGCGCCGAGCGCATACAACCTCCAGCCGTGGCGCTTTGTCGTCGTCCGCAGCCCGGAGCAGAAGCACCGGCTCCGCAGCGCCTGCTACAACCAGCCAAAGGTTGACGAGGCATCTGCGGTGATTGTGGCCTGCGGTGATGCCGACGGCTGGCGCAACGGCGACCTGGAAGAGATGCTCCGGATGGGCCGGGAAAACGGCATGCCGGAGAACTACGCGGAGCAGGCGAAGGTCGGCATCCCCGCCTACCTCTCAAACCACCCAAATATACCGATGTGGCTGAACCGCCAGGTGATGATCGCCTTTACCCACATGATGCTGATGGCGGAGGTGCTGGGCTACGACACCGCGCCGATGGAAGGCTATGAGCCGGAACGCGTGAGCGAGGTGCTCAAGCTGCCGCTGAGCTACTCGACCGTCGCTCTGCTGGCGCTGGGCTGGGGACGCGGCGCGGACAAGTTCTCCGGCGGCCGGTTCTCCACTAACCGCACCGTATTTGGTGAAGAGTACGGCCGCCCCCTGACGGGCGAGCGGACCGACGAGTAGCTGTAGAGATGCAGAGGGAATTTCCAAAGGCCCCCATTGCTGGCGTGGGCGCCGTGGTGCTCGATGATGTGCAACGGGTGCTACTGGTGCGGCGTGGCCAGGAGCCGCTACTGGGTGAGTGGTCACTGCCCGGCGGCGCGCTGGAACTGGGTGAGCGGCTGGAAGATGGCGTACGGCGTGAGGTAAACGAGGAGACCGGACTGGACGTAGAGCCCGTCGAGATCGTCGCCGTCTTCGATCACATCTCGCACTCCGCCGACAACGGCGCAGGTGCGGTTTCATTATGTTCTGGTGGACTATCGCTGCCGCCTGCTGGGCGGAACGCTGGCCAGTGCGACAGATGTGAGCGAGGCACGCTGGGCGCGCTGGAATGAACTCACTGGACACGGAGCGCTTGTCATCCGTCCCTTTACGTTGAGCGTGATCCGCAAGGCGCTCGATCAAGCGGTTCGCGATCGCAGCCCGGCGCAGGAACGCGAGATCGTTACACGAGATCCGTCAGCAACACAGAAGCAAACCGCCACGCAGGAGGAGCGCTTCCCTTGAGCCAGAGGCGGAGCGGGGCTCGACCGGCGAGCCGCAGCGATCGCGCACGAAAGATGCGCACCACGCAACCAGACAGAGCAGCGGATCCAGCAGCGTTGAGCTGGAAGACCTACGGCTATTCCGTTCTGGGCATGGTGTTGATCTTCCTTGTGGGCGCTCTTGTAGTATGGCAGCGCCCGCTCGCTGTGATCGAGACGCTTACACAGGCGCGCCTCGCCTACGGTGGCTTCCATAACGAGTACACGACGATTCGCGGCAACCGTATCCATTACTACGAAGGCGGCAGCGGCGCGCCGGTAGTGCTGGTGCATGGGTTAGGCAGTCGCGCGGAAGACTGGGCCAACCTGATGCAACAGCTCAAACAGGCGGGCTTCCACGTCTACGTAATTGATCTGCTCGGTTATGGCCGCTCCGCGCGGCCTGCAAACGCTAGCTATTCCATTCCGGAAGAAGCCCAATATGTGGAGGAGTTTCTCGCGCAGCGTGGGCTGCAAAAGGTGAATCTGGTGGGTTGGTCGATGGGTGGCTGGGTGGCGATGCGTGTCGCACTGGATCAACCGGCGCGCATCGCAAGACTGGTGCTGTGCGACTCGGCCGGCATCCGCTTCGAGCCGTCGTTCACCATGTTTGACTTTGAGCCAACCACCGTTCCCGCGGTGCAGCACCTCTACCGCATGCTGATGCCGCAACCTGCGGCTGTGCCCGATTTTCTGGCGCGCGACATGGTCCGCAAATTCAAAGAGCTAAATTGGGTGGTGGACCGCAGTGCGCGCTCGATGTTCCGCGGAGACGATTTGCTGGATGGCAAGCTGGGCGACCTCCGGATGCCGACGCTGATTCTCTGGGGCAAGCAGGATCATCTCATTCCGCTGGCAACGGGCGTCTCCATACATCAGCAGATCCCGCAGTCAGTCCTCGAGATTTACGACGGCTGCGGTCACCTGGCGCCGGGCCAGTGCGCAGCGCGCATCGGTCCGCGGCTCATCGATTTCCTCAAGGGCGAGGAACCGCAGTCACAAAAGGTCACAGAGATCGGCCCGAGCTGAACGAATGCTGCAAGGCAAGTCAGCGTTGATCGCTGGTTTGTGTGTGCATCACGGGCATGGCGACGGGCAGAGTGACGACCGCGCGCGCTCCGACAGTCTGGCGATTGATCAACCTCACCGAGCCGGCGTGCGCTTCCACAATCTGGCGCGCCAGCGCAAGACCGACGCCGCTCCCGCCAGCCTTGGTGGTGTAGAAGGGGACGAATAAGTTGGAGTCGTTGGCGATGCCGGGGCCGTTGTCCTCGATGCCAATGATGACCTTGCCGGCTTCCACCTGCCACCCGACCTGCACGCGTGGCTTCCCTGTCCGCGTCGCCAGCGCTGCTTCGACTGCATTCCGCACAAGGTTGATGAGCATCTGCTCCATCTGGTCCGGATCGATGGTGAGGGTCACCTCGGGTCCGCCAAGTATCTCCGCATGCAAGCGCTGCTCCAATGCCAAGGTGCGTTCCAGGAGCGGCCCGAGCGGTGTTTTTTGTAACCTTGGCGGTGGCAATTGCGCGAGCTGGCGATATGCCTGCACAAAGCGGTGCAGGGATTCGGCCCGGCTCTCAACTATGTGGAGGCCGCGATCAAGATCTTCGTCCGTGGCCACGCCGGAGATGAGCTGCGTCCGCAAACTGCCCGCGATGGACTTGATGGGCGCCAGGGAATTGTTGATCTCATGGCCGAGCACACGGATAAGCCGCCGCCAGGCCTGCCTCTCCTCCTCGCGCAGAGCTGCGCTCACATCGGTGAGCAGCAGGAGGTCGTGAGGGACGCCCCGCTGGCGGAAGGTGCTGCGGTGCACCATCCAGCGCGTGTTGCGGCCATCGTGTTCCAGCTCCACGATGCCCTCGTCCGGCTCATCCAGCAAACCGGCCAGCCCGAGCTCCGCGGCCGGCTGACCCATGCTTTCGTCGGGCAGCAACGAAAGGACGCTCTCCGCGGCTGGATTCAGCAGGCGAAGAACTCCGGCTGGGTCGAAGGCGAGCACGGGCGCGTCGATCGAGCCAACAACGCGACGCAACAGGGCTGAGGCCTCGAGCGCGCCGGCGCGCTGATCCTGCAGCATGTCGGCCAGAGAGTTGATCTCCATTGCCAGCTCACCCAGCACATCACCCGTGCTCGACCCGCGGGCACGAAAGGCGTAGTCATCCTCGCGCAGCGCGCTTACAACATTGGTGAGCGTCTGCAGCGGACGAACAACGTGCTCCACCAGCAGGCCGAAGGTGATGAGAGTGACGAAGACAATGACACCTAGAAGAGTTAGCCACAAGCTGGTGGAGGCATGCTGCGAGAGGAGCAGGCCGCAGCACACCAGCAGGCCAGGCAGTGCGATGCACAGAGCGAGCACGCGCAAGCGCGCTTCAAAGCTGAGACCATGCCTGGGTCGCGCTTTGCCGCTGCGGCGAAGGCGGGTTCCATGAATGCGTATGCGTCGATTCTCAGGCGGCCGTTCTGAGGAGTCAGGCTTAGATGGCATATCTCTTTCGGTGCCTTTACGCATGACGATCGCTGAAGCAGTGAAGTATCCACGAAACTTCGCGGTTTCAATGGAACACCGCTCATCTCATCTGACAACAGAAACCACACCAAACAACAATTGCACATGGAAAACGGAGAAATGGATACCACCGATACGCCCGGCGCTGGAGACCCCTCGGATATCACTCTTGGCTCTGCTACAGAAGCCTACGCCTTCACCCTAACGCAAGCGGGGATGCGACCTGCTCGATGGCAAGCGGGCGGCTCGATGTAACCGGACGCAGGCCAATTCGACGAGACGCGATCCGGTCCCGCGTCCGGGCAGGTCCAGCAAAGCGAAACAGGGGATGATCCGGTTCACTCTTTTCGGCTTCAGCCTGCGAGGAGGCTATGTAGTGCGGAGAACATTTAGCGAAACATCGCCGGAAACTAGCAGCTTTCTATTTGCGTATTGATTTTCGTGGAGGTGGTTCGATGCACTCGATCGCTTGTCTCGTCGGTCTCGTGTTCCTGGCGATTTTCGCACTCATCGCTATTCCAATCCTGATTCTTATGGCAAAGGTTGTCGGCATGGCGATCATTGGGGGCGTGGTCGCGCTGATTGTGCTAGCTATCTGGAAGCTCTTCGATCTTGCGGAGCCGCATTACCGACCGTATTGATTCAACGGGCATTCGCCCTGGCGCACGTTGCCCGTGCGTTCCGCTTTGTAGTCGGAGGAGTCGGGTTCAGATGCGAAGGAAAATCTTGCGGCGGAACATCCAGTAGAGCACCAGCCAATATGTCAGCATGACCGCGATGCCGAGGAGCAACGGCTGCAGCCCCAAGCCGAGGATGGCGAACGGCCGCGACCCGAGATTGGTGTGGAAGCTGTTGATGATGAAGTCTTCCCATAAGTGCGCAATCAGGTAGGCGGCAATGGAGTTCATGCCGACCACGACGAGAGGAAAGGCCCAGCCACGCCGGTTTTTGACCTCAATCACCCAGGAGAACGCTGCGAGAAATAGGAAACAAACACCGCCGCTGAAGAGAGTCCATGCAGGCGTCCAGATGCGCTTCACGATGGGGCAGATGTGGCCGAAATGGAGCACGAGGGCCGCCGCGATGAGGATGGCGGCCGCCTGCAGAAAGCGCTTCATTGGTATCGTCGGCTCAGAGGCGCGCAGCCAGCGGCCGGCCGCCAGCCCAAGCAGCATGGTCCCAAGCGTTGGTATGAAGCTGAGAGTGAGATAGCCGCCGTCGTTGAAAGCGAAGGGCCGCTCGCGCGGAAAGAGGTTCAGAAACCACACGTCAAATGCCTGACCCAGGTTGCTGTTCTTGTTCCAGTGCGAGAGGAATCCAGTGAAGTTGTGCTGCCAGTCTGGAGGAACACCGACAGCGGCGTAGTTGAAATGTGGCCCGGGCGCCGGATAGAGAGCCCACGCTGCCCAATAACCAACCAGGATGGCGCCCAGGGCTGTCCACTGCCATCGAGGACGAGCAAAGGCAAGCAGAAATGCGATCGGGTAGCCGAGGCCGATCTGCGTCAGCGTGTCCTCGAAAGTGAAGTTCGTCATGGCGCTATGCGTGGAGCGCAGGAAGATTCCAAGCGCTATCAGCAGCAGAGCTCTCCAGAAGGCATGCGCCACCATGCGGATAAAGCTCTCGCCTTTGCGGAGGCGACTCGCTATGGAGTATGGCATCGCAACACCCACCAGAAAGGTGAAGCCCGGCTGGATGGTGTCATGCAGCGACATGCCGGCCCATTCGACATGCGTCTGGTTGAAGGCCAGTATGCGCCAGAAGACACTGTGGGGATACGCGTGCGACACGGCAGCCCACTGCATCACCTCTCCCATCATCAACAGCATGACCAGTCCGCGGTAGGCGTCGACAGCGACGTTGCGTCTGTGAGCAACGACAGTAGTTGCCGCAGGAGCTCGTCCCGCGCTGGCAGCCAGCGGCGCGTGAGAGGAATCGGCGATAGCGGAGTTCATGACTCCTCCAAGAAGTCGAGTGTAGAAGGGCCGAGGCACAGATCGTGCATGCCTCGCAAGAAGATGGGGAGCTCACATTTCGTTTGCTTACCATCTGCCTTGTGGGCTGCATCGTATCATGTCGATTGCAATGGATGTTGCCATTGTTTTTCGCCGATCCGTGAGATCTGTCTGTGCAGCGTAGCTAGCTGAGAGCTGCGATAAATGCGGAGATTTGCAGAAATTTCCCGCTTGACACGCTCAGGACCCCTGCTAGACTTCATGCTAATTCGAAATAAACCGTAACGATTGGTAATCGTAGATGTTGGTCCAGAAAGGATGCTTCAGCTATGAGCCTCTCCCCATATCGTTTTCTTGGCCTGGCTGTGCTCTGTCCTTTGTTGGCCTTCGGCCAGAAGGACACGGCGTCCCTCATCGGAACGGTGACCGACCACACCGGCGCCGCAGTTCCTGGCGCAACAATTGATGCTGTGAGCCTGGAGACGAACTTTGCGTACCACGCCACCAGTAATCAAACGGGAGAGTGGACTATCAGTCCCGTGCGCATCGGCACCTATCGTGTGACCGTCACAGCCGCGGGGTTCAGTAAAGCTGAAGTCGGCCCGTTTACGCTCGACGTTCAGCAACGGCAGCGCACGGATGTCGCTCTACAGCCAGGTTCGGTCACCCAGACGGTGATGGTGAAGCAAACGGTGCCTCTGCTTGAGAGCGACACGTCTGATCGCAGCCAGGTAATCGATAGCACGACGATGCAGACCCTTGCGCTGAATGGACGGAACCCGGTGCAACTGGCACAGCTTACAGTCGGCGTCACGGTGAGCGAGCCTGGAGCCCGCGATGAGAACGGCTACGGCTTCAGCGCAAACGGCGCTCGCTCGCTCGAGAACAACTTCCTGCTTGACGGTGTCGACAATAATTCGAACCTGCCTGACTTGCTGAACGAAGCAAATTACGTGGTTATGCCGTCGGTCGACGCGCTCGAGGAGTTTCGCGTGGCGACCAACTCCTATGGAGCAGAATTGGGACGCGCGAACGGAGCGGTGGTCAACGCCACGGTGAAGAGCGGTACCAATCAGTTCAAGGGCGTGGTGTATGAATTTGTCCGTAACCAGATTTTCGATGCTCGGAATTATTTCGACACTACTCTTCCTCCATACCACCAGAACCAGTTCGGCGCCACGCTTGGCGGCCCTATCTGGCATAACCGGCTCTTCTTCTTCGTCGACTACGAGGGACTTCGCGTAAGCCAAGGTCAGACATATACCCAACTGGTTCCGACTCCCGCACAGCGCGCCGGTGACTTCAGCAGCCAGCTCGATTTGACCTCCCCGGCCGGCGTTCAGGACTGCAACGGCAACCCAACTTACGCCGGCGAACTTTTCGACACCACGAAGACGCAAGCCAGCGCGAGCAGTCCCACCGGCTATTGCGGCGTGCCGTTCGCTTATGACGGCGGTCATCCGTCGAATGTGATCCCACTGTCACGGCAAGACGCGCTCGGGGAAAAGCTGGCCGTGCTCTATCCGCAGCCGAACGCAACCGGACTGGGTTACAACTTTCTCTCTAACCCCATTCTGTCGCGCGACCGAAATCAGGGCGATGTCCGCATCGATCAGGTGATCACCACCAAGGACAACGTCTTTTATCGTTTCAGCATGAGCCGGCAGCCGGCGAACATACCCGGGCCATTCAGCGGGATTGCAGACGGTGGTGGGTTCTTTACCGGAATCGAGAATAACTCCGGCTACAGCTTCGCTACGAGTTGGACACACACTTTGACAGCGACGCGCGTGAATGAACTTAGGCTTGGCTACAACCGCCTGCACTCGAGCCGCTTCCAGTTCAATTACAACGAAAATGTCTCCGGCAGCGTTGGTTTCCCCGGTGTCCCCTATGTGGCTGGCACAGACAACGGCGGATTGCCGCAGATGACATTCAACGACGTCGCAACGCTGGGCAGCCCGACGTATCTGCCCTCGAACGAGATACAGAACACCTACTCCGTCTCCGATACGTTTACATTGATCGCCGGCAACCACTCCTGGAAATTTGGTGCAGAGTATCGACCTGAAGAGTTCACAATTTACCAACCGGCTGCGCCCCGCGGAGAGCTGAGCTTCGGGACACAGTACACCGACAATCCTGCTGCCCAGGGCACGGGTGGCAGTGGCTTTGCAACGCTCTTGACGGGACAGCCGGCGGGCGGAGACATCAACAACCTGAACAACGTCGACTACAACCGCACCACCTATTCCATTTTCGCGCAGGACGACTGGCGCGTCACTCCCCGGCTCACTCTGAACCTTGGCGTACGGTACGAGTTCTTCGGCCCGGTGTTGGAGCGGCATAATGCGCAGTCAAACTTCAATCCGATGACTGGCGTCTTAGACATTCCAGCATCCAGCAACGTCACCCTTACTCCGACTCTTGCGCAGTTACTGCCGGTCAACCACAAGGCCTCCAATCAGCTGATCGGGACGGACTATAACAACTTGGGACCGCGGGTCGGCCTCGCATACCAGATTGCGCCGCGTGTTGTGGTCCGCTCCGCCTTCGGCGTCTTCTACAACGGTGATGAGAACGGGCCCTACAGCAACCCGAGCCCCGGCTTCAATCCCCCTTATTTCGCTAGCCAGGCCTTCAATGCACCTTGCAGCCAGTCATCGGCTGCCGGAAGCTCGCTGGACTGTTCGGTACCAGGACTCACGCAGCTTTCCCAAGGGTTTCCGGCAACGTCGCTGACTGACCCGAATACACCCAGCCTTTTCTCCCTGCAACTCAACCTGCGCACGCCATATGTGTCACAGTGGCATGGCACTGTGCAGTATCAGATTGCGCAGAATACTGTTCTGGACGTCGGCTACGTTGGTTCGAAGGGGACAAAGCTCTATACCTTCAAAAATCTGAATCAGGCTTCGCCGACCGCGGATGCGTCGGCTCCTTATGCGCCTCGTCGTCCGTTCCCCTACATCGACTCCTCCATCAGCTATCTGGACTCGCAGGGCTTGTCGAATTACAACGCTCTCCAGGCCAAGGTGCAGCACCATTTCGGCTCAGGCGTATCAGCGCTGGTCAATTACACCTACAGCCATGCGCTGGGGGATTCCTCTAATGCCAACCTCGGCGCTCAGAACAACGACAGCTTCCGCTGGAGCGCGCGTCCGAATATCGAGTACGGGAACCTAGACTTCGACGTCCGGCACCGCTTCCTCGCGAGCTACATCTGGGATCTTCCGATCGGGAAAGACAAGCACTTTGCCTCAAACATCAATAGCGTTGCGAACCTACTGATCGGCAACTGGCAACTCTCCGGCATTGTGACGCTTTCCTCAGGCACCTGGTTTACTGTAACCGACGCGAACGCCAATTTTGCGAACTCGGACGGACAACAGCGGCCGGACTTTGTTCCAGGTCAGAATCAGAATGGAAAGCCGTGCGTCCCCGGCACCTTCTTCAATACCTGCGCATTTACAGACCCGCAGCCGGGATCTTTCGGAAACGTCAGCCTGAACTCGTTGCGAGGACCCGGTTATAAAAACTGGGACGGTTCTCTGCTAAAGAACTTTCCTGTTGGCGAGAGCCGCCGCGTCGAGTTCCGTGCTGAGTTCTACAATCTGCTGAATCACACGAACTACCTATTTGCGGCGGCAGGCCCGCAGAATTCGAACAACGCGACAGTGCTTGGCACCTCAAGCTTTGGGTACGTCACTGCCGCGCGGCCGCCACGGCAAATGCAGTTGGGACTGAAGTTTTACTATTAGGAGAGCGCATGGACGACCGTCCAACCGAGGCATCGCAGCTGCCTTCGCCAGAAAGTGGAACTTCTGCTCACGGATCACTCTCGCGACGCGGCTTCCTACAGGCTGGCGCGGCGTCCGCCATCGCGCTGGGATTGTCCCCCATGAAAGCGAGATCGGAAACTCCAGCAGCTCCGAGCCACGCCAAGACCATGATGAATGTCCCCTTCGCCCCGAAGGAGCCACGGCTTGGCATGATTGGGGTCGGTGGTCGCGGGACGAGTCTGCTGGAGGATCTGCTCGCAGCCAACGCCCAAGTGCTGGCGATCTGCGACGTGGTGCCGGAAAAAGCAAAGCATGCTCAACAGCTGATTGAAAAGGCGGGTCAGCATGCACCCGAGCTCTACACCCAAAGCGATCATTCCTACGAACAACTTGTAGCCAGAGACGATCTGGACCTGGTGATTATTGCCACCCCATGGTCGTGGCACGTTCCCATGGCGGTCGCCGGAATGCAGAAAGGCAGGCACGTCGCTGTCGAAGTGCCTGCTGCAACGACGCTCGATGACTGCTGGCGGCTCGTCAACACGTCTGAGGCTACGCGGCGGCACTGCATCATGCTTGAGAACTGCTGCTACGGCTACAACGAGACGCTCATCTTGCGCATGGTGCAAGCCGGGCAATTCGGTGATCTGCTTTATGGGGAAGGAGGGTACCTGCACGATCTGCGCGAGGAGTTGTTCTCAAACAAAGGCGAAGGACTCTGGCGCCGCACCGTCCACACACAGCGGAACGGGAACCTCTACCCCACGCACGGTCTTGGGCCGGTCGCGAACTATATGGGCATCAATCGCGGTGATCGCTTTGACTATCTCGTCTCAATGAGCACGCCACAGCGGGGCCTGGATGTCTACCGCAAAGCACATCTTGAAAAGGGAGACCCGCGTTGGTCTGAGCACTACGTTGCGGGCGACATGAACACCTCCCTAATCAAGACCGCGAACGGACTGACGATTACTGTGAAGCACGATGTCTCGAATCCGCGACCTTACGATCGGATCAACACCATCGCAGGAACGAAGGGGATTTTCACGGACTACCCGCCGCGCATCTATTTTGACGGTCAAAAGGGCGAGGAAGCGTGGACGAATTTGGACGCTTTCAAGGAGTATGAGCACCCGCTTTGGCGGCAGGAGGGTGACACTGCACGCAAGGCCGGCGGCCATGGCGGCATGGACTTTATCATGCTCTACCGCCTGCTCGAGTGCATGCGCGAAGGTCTCGCCCCGGATATGGATGTCTACGACGCTGCCGCCTGGTCCTCGGTTGCGCCGCTGAGTCGCACCTCGCTCGAATCAGGTAGCGGACCGGCAAAATTCCCGGACTTCACCCGCGCCCACTGGCACGAACGCTCCGGCTCTCCCATCGGCCAAGCAAAAAGTTGAGCCCGGTCGAAAGCGGCCAGGACGATCGTCCCATTTCGTCTCATGCCACGTGAGGAGCGTAGCTTCCTGCTTGCGAAACCCCCTCTTCAGCAATGTCTGGTAGGTGAGTGCTCGAACGATTAGATGGAGTATTTTTCCATCCTCCGGTAGAGAGCGCCGCGGCTGAGGCCCAGGGCCTCCGCGGCCTGGCTCACGTTGCCCTGTGCACGCGCCAGCGCTTTGCGGATGAGGATACTCTCGACCGCCTCCAGGCTCATGTCATCAAGGCTGGCTGGGTTGGTGGCGGAACGCGGCGCCGTCAGGTTGAGATCGCCAATATCGACTTTTTCGGCCCGCGCCATCAGCACCGCACGTTCGATGCAGTGGTCCAGCTCACGCACATTGCCGGGCCACGCATATTGCATCATTATCTCCAGCGCGCGGGGGGCGAAGCCGGAGAGTAGACGGCGATACCGCTTGCTCCAACGCGCGAGGAAATGGCCGGCCAGCAGCGGTACGTCCTCACGCCGTTCGCGCAGAGGCGGAAGGTGGATCTCCACGGTGTTGAGACGGAAGAGCAGGTCCGGCCGGAAGCGGCCTTCCTCACACTCCTTGTGCAGGTCGGCGTTGGTGGCGGAGAGCAGCCGCACATCCACTTTGCGCGTCTTGGATGACCCGACCCGCTCCAGCTCGCCAGTCTCGAGTACACGCAGCAACTTAGCTTGTTGCCGCATGGGGACATTTGCGATTTCGTCCAAGAAGAGGGTTCCGTGGTCCGCAAGCTCAAAGCGGCCGATGCGGTCTGTACGCGCGTCGGTGAATGCGCCCTTCACGTGGCCGAAGATCTCGCTCTCAAAGGTGCCCTCGGGCAACGCACCAGTGTTGACGGCGACGAGGGAACGCTGCGCGCGCGGCGAGAGCATGTGGATCGTCTGCGCGACGACCTCTTTGCCCGTGCCATGCTCGCCGGTAATAAGCACGTTGGCGTCGGAGGGACCGATCCGGGCGATCATCTCCAGCACCGGCTGCATGGCGCGCGACTCAGCGATAAGCGTGGGGAGTCCCTCGGCGCGCAGGAAGCGATTCTCGGCTTCGAGCATGTCCGCCTGGCGCTGGACGCGATGCAGATCGAGCTGTGTGCGCAGCACGGTGAGCAAGCGCGCATTGTCCCATGGCTTCTGGATGAAGTCCGCGGCACCGCGGCGCATGGCTTCGACGGCAAGCTCCACGCTGCTCCATGCCGTCATCACGATGATCGGCACACGCAGTCCATAGCTCTGGATCTCCGCGAGAAGGTCGATGCCCTCCGCGCCGGACGTGGTGTCGCGCGTGTAGTTCATGTCCATCAGGACGGCGTCGTAGCTCTCACTTGCGAGACACTCGATGAGTTGGCGGGGCGAAGCAGCGCGATCGAGCCGGTAGCCCTCGGGGCGCAGCATCATCTCCAGCGCATCCAGGATCGCGGGCTGGTCGTCCGCGATGAGCAGGCGCGGCTTCTGACCTTCCTGCGGGTGCGTACTGTTTGCGGCGGAGCGTTGCCGTGCGCTGCTCATGCTGGTTGTCACTCTACTATGGTTGCGGTGCCGGGGGTTGCGGGGTGGGTGGCTCAAGTCTCTGGGCCGGAGGGGGAGCAAGTGCCGACGGCGGTACAGGCGAGACAGGCTTATCGACGATGCCCGAACGCGCCTGGTCAATCGAGATGCCAAGACGCTGCAGTGTCTGGCCCGTCTGGCTATACAGCAGTACGCGGCTCTTCTCGTACGCAGTCTCCGCAGATGCGAGCGTGGAGCTGGCAATAGCCAGGTCATGTTCGGCGGTGAGCGTTTCAAAATTCGAACCGGCGCCAAGCTGCTGCTCCTGCCTCTTGATGTCGAAGGTTTTCTGCGCCAGATCGCGCGCTTTTCGCGCAGCTTCGACACGTGCCTGGCCCTGTTCCAACGCGTATGCGGCGTTGCGCACTTCGATACGAAGATTCTTCTTCTGCTGCACCACGTTCAATTCTGCCTGCCGCAATTCCAGCTCGGAACGGAACTGGTCTGCCCGCGCCTGCCGGTTGCGCAGGGGAATCTGCACCTGCACCTCCGCGAGATAATCCGGCGATGAGTTGTTAAAGGAATTTTGTAAGGTGCCGCCATAACTCGTCGACTCTGTGACGGGATTTGGCGGCGGAATGTAGTTCGGGTTTGGAGCGCCGCCAAGACCGGAGCCGGCGTAGTAGCCAAGCACGTTCACGGTGGGCAACATGGCATTGCGTACTGATTTCCGGGAGATCTCCGCGTTGTCCTGGCTGAGCTGCAGCAGGCTCAAGTCTGGCCGATCTTTGAGGGCTTGATTGATGAGATCCTCGACCGGCGGAATCTTCTCCGGCTGGTAGGCTTCGAGGGCGGCGGTTGGGATCACGGGCATCTCTTCCAGCGTCGGATCAAGCTGCTTGGTAAGTGCAGCCTTCATCAGAGACTCCTGCAGTTGCAGCGTTGTCTTTGATATGGTCAGGTCCTGCTGGCGATTTGCCACTTCGGTCTCTGCCTTCGTGACGTCCAAGGCCGGCACGGCCTTTAGCTCCAATTGCTTCTGCTCCTGATCGAGCGATCGTTCAGCAAACGCCAGCGAACGCTGCTTCACCTGCTCATCCTGATAGGCGTTGACCAGGTCCCAGTAGAGATTCTCGATCTGAGTGATGGTGAGGTCGATCTGTTGCCGAAAATTGATCTCTGTAAATTTGCGATTGTTCTTTGCCAGGCGCAGCCAGCGAAGGTTTGGAGAAAAGCCAAAGCCCTGCAAAAGCTGCTGTCGAACCGTAAAACGGTAATACGCTTGCAGAGTCGGATTCAACTGCTGGAAAGTGCTGTTCACGGTTTGCCGCGACTGATCTAAGTCGAATTCGACATAGGTGCCAGTAGAAAAGGACTGCTGGTATGACAAGTTGCCAATGATCGTATTGGTCTTCAGAGATTGCACGCCCGATGTGACGGTGTTCGCCTGGGGAGTGGTGTTGTGCTCCGTGCTGACAGTGGCATAGATCCACGGATCAAAGCTGGGAACCTGAATGCCGAGGCCGATAGTGCTCTGCACAAGACCACCCTGGCCGCCGGCACCACTGCTGCTACTGACAGACGAGACGGCACTCGACGCGCTCGAGCCACCCAGCGTGTTCTGCACCGGGCCGGGTACGCCCAGGAAAAATCCACCGGCAGCCGTGCGCAGCACATCCATGTTTGCAATCGGCAGATCGTAACGCGAGACGGCGATATCGAGATTGTTTTCGAGCGCCAAGTCGATTGCATCGTCGATGGACAGATAGAGCTTGCCATCGTGGATGCACTGGTCCAGGCGAGGGGAATTCGAGAGGCTGGGGGCAGGCACGTTGACCGGCGTATAGGTTTTGAAAGGATCGTGTATATGCGGGAACTGCACATTGAAGCCCTGCTGCTGCGCACTCTGCGCAAAAACTGGCGCGGTCTGGGAAACAATCAGCGAGCTGAGTGCAAGCGTTGCTGTAGCAATTTGACGAAGATTCATCGAGTGGTGGACTCCTGTGCGGCGTTGAGACGCGGGTTGGAGCTGTCGCTCACCAACCAGCCATCCCGAACTTCGAGCAGCCGGTTGCCGTAGGCGGCGTTGGTCTCCGAATGCGTAACCTGCAGGATGGTGGTTCCCTGCCGGTTAAGCTCCTTGAAAAGCTCCATGATCTCCTTGGCCTGCTCGGAGTGCAGGTTGCCCGTGGGCTCATCGGCCAGCAGCAGCGCGGGATTGTGGATGACGGCGCGCGCGATGCCGACGAGCTGCTGCTGTCCGCCGGAAAGCTGCGACGGGAACAGATCCTTCTTGCCCACGATGTTGAAGCGGTCCAGCGTATCGGCCACCAGCGCTTGTCGCTCGGCGCGCGGCATGTTTTTGTAGCTCAGCGGCAGATCAATGTTCTCGGCAACCGTGAGCTCGTCCAGTAGGTGATAGCTCTGAAAGACCATCCCCATGCTTCGCTTCGCCAGCTCCGCGCGCTGTTTGCGGCTCATGGCGTGTACCGGGTCGCCGTCGAAGTAATACTCTCCCAGCCATTGATCGTCGAGCAGAGCGATAGCGTTGAGTAGTGACGACTTCCCTGCACCGGATGGTCCCATCAGTGTGACGAACTCGCCGCGTTCGATTTTGAGGTCAATGCGGCGCAGCACCCACGTCTGACCGGCGCCGGTCTTGTAGCTGCGTTCGAGGTTGCGTATATCGATCATGTGATTCCTTCCTTATTCGTGGCGCAGCGCCTGCATCGGATCGATCTGGGCTGCACGACGCGCAGGCAGATAGCTGGCGGTAAAGCAAGTGACGGCGAGAATCGCGGTGACTACCTCGATCACAAGCAGGATGTTGTGGACGTCCACAAAGCTGAGCAAGCTGCTGGCGATGCGGCTGAAGCCCAGTGATGCGGCAATGCCCAACGATGCGCCGACGGAGAGCAGCACAACAGCGCGCCGCAGCACCAGCCACAACACATCGCTGCGCTGCGCCCCCAATGCGAGACGCAAGCCGAAGTCGCGCATTTGCTGCGTGACCTGATAGGCGAGCAGACTATAGAGCCCGGCCGCCGCGATGACCAGTGCCGCAAGGGCGAAGAGCGTGAGCATCCGCGCGGCCAACGTTTGGCTGCCCATCGTGTCATCTACTGAGGTCTGCATCAGCTCTGCTTGGTTTACGCCGACATCCGGATTCAGATCGTGGACGATGCGGTTGATAGCGGGGATGAGCGATTCCGGCGCGGTCCGGCCGCGGACCACCAGATCGAGGTGGAAGTTCACGAGAATGGGATACATGTCATCAGCCGGCGACATCTGATCCAGGTTCAGCAGCAGCTCCGGCTTCACGGAATCGTTCATCTCCTGACGGGCGTCCGCCACCACTCCAACGATCGTCGCGTACTTGTGTGAACCAGCTTCCGCCGCCTTCACCTGCATACCGATCGGCGAGCGGGCTCCATCGATCTGGCGGGTGAATGCCTCATTAACGATCGCAGCCAGCGGTGCGCCGACGCTGTCTTCGCTATCGAAGAGTCGGCCTGCCTTCAGGCTGACACCCATAGCGCGAAAATAATCCGCCGTTGCTGCACGCGCATTTGCATTCTGCGCATGGCGGGGATCAGGTTTGGGCCGGCCGGCAAATTCGATGTCGTCGAGGAAGGTCCAGTGCGTTCGCAGAGGCCGGACCGTGGTGACACCTGCGGCGGTGACGCCGGGCAGCTGACGGATGCGGTTGAGCATCGGCTCAATCAAAGTAGTGACCACGTTCTTGCCAGCCGCTGGCCCGGCGGTGACGAACCAGTAGTTCTTCTGCGGCAGCATCAGCTCTGCGGTGACGACCTTGTCCGGATCAAAACCGAGCGGCTTGCGCTGCATCTCGTAGAGCGTGCGCGCCATGACGCCCGCGGCAACCAGAAGCAACAGCGAAAGCGCCACCTCGAAGGTGACGATCGCGTCCCGCATTACAACCTGGCTGCGGCTTCTGCCGCTGGCCGCCGAATCCTCTCGAAGACCGGTCAGGATTGGGAGGCGTGCAGCCTGAAGGGCCGGCAGCATGCCAAAGATCAGCGCGGAGATACAGGACGCAGCGAGAACATAGATGCAGACGCTTGCGTCGATATGAATGCTGTCGCCATTCGAGAATGTCTTCGCCAGATAATTCCGCGAAATGCGAAGAGCGACCGAGGTGATACCGAGCCCGATGGCGCCGCCAACCAGGCTCAGCATCAGGCTTTCAACAAGGAACTGCCGCAGCAGGCGTATGCTGCCTGCGCCCAGCGCCGCGCGCACGGCAATTTCACGCCGCCGGCCTTGTGTACGGGTCAACAGCAGGCCTGCCACATTGATCGTAGCCAGCAGCCACACTGCCAATACCAGGCCATTCAACGCCAGCAGTCCTGGCCGCACATTGCGCGTCAGTGAATGCGTGTAATCCTCAACGACAATACGATTGTCCCGCTCTTTGCCCGGATAGGTGCGCAGGTCCTGCTGCTTGATGCCGGCCAGTTCGCGCGTGGCGTCCTCTACGGTGTTCCCTGCGTGCAAGCGCCCCAGAACGGCGACCACGCCGGAGGAGCGGTCCTGCAGATCTTTGTGGCTGATGTCGAGTGGCGAGAAGAGAAAATCGCTGTCGCCCTGGAAGCGAAAGCTCTCCGGCATGACGCCGATCACGGTATGCGGCGTACCGTTCAGTGGGACGACACGGCCAACAACTTTCGGGTCACTGTTGAAGAGTGTGTGCCAGGCCTCCGCTCCCAGGATGACGACGTGGCTTGCGCCGCCATTGTTCTCATTTGCCGCGAAGCCGCGGCCCAGGGCCGGCTGCACACCGAGCACGCTCAGGAAGTTCGCGCTGGTAAGCAGTTGGGGCTCGGAATGCGGATTGGCGATGCCGCCGACGATAGGCACCTGGTACGTGTAATAGGTAACTCCCTGCAGCGTGCGGCTACGAGTCTGCCAGTCCTGCACGTCCGGCAAGGAGATGCCGCCGCCGCTGGTGGCCGCGTCCTTCTCGTAGGAGGCTTCGCTGATGGTCACCAGTTGCGATGGATGATCGAAAGGAAGCGGGCGCAGCAATACCTGGTCCACCACGGAGAACATCGTGGTGGTAGCACCGATGCCGAGGGCCAGGGTGAGAACAGCGGCGCACGCGAAGCCGGGGCTGCGCCGCAATTGGCGCCACGCATAACGAAGATCGTTGCCGAGTTCCATTCCCTTCCTCTCTATTCCGACCGCAGGGCCTGCATGGGCTCTATCGAGGCGGCCCGCCGTGCCGGCAGCAACGCCGCCGCCGCCGCGCTGAGTGAAAGCAGCAGCACCGCGATTGTGACCACCGGCAGGTCAAACGAGCCGACGCCAAAGAGCCGGTCCGCTAGCAGACGTCCGGCTAGGTAAGCAAGCGGTATCCCGATCACGAGGCCTATTCCGCAGGAGAGCAGCGATTGCGTCAGCACCTCCCGCAGAATCCGAGCGCGGCTGGCGCCAAGCGCCATCCTTATCCCGATCTCGCCGGTGCGCCGTTCCACTGAATACGCCGTCACACCGTAGATCCCGATAGCGGCCAGCACCAGCGCAATGAATGCGAAGAGTGCGCACAGGCGCGACATCAGCTCGCTCTGGATGAAACCTATACCCTCCAACTCCTTGAATGTGTAATAGGCAGTGATGGGCAGGTTTGCATTCACATCGCGGACTGCTCTCCGTATCGCCGCCTCTGCCGAGGGCCGGTCACTGCCGCGTAGTTGCAGGATGATGTTGCCGGCGAAATGCGTTTCCGCCTCCCAGCCCTGCCGGCTCGCCCGAAAAACCTGCGTCGTCTGCCGGAAAGGCAGGAAATAGAGTGGCGGGGTGGGCTGGTCGGGAAAGCGGTATTTGATATCGCGCACTACGCCGACGATTTCGAATTGCGAGCGCAGTTCCGGCTCGATGCCAAAGTGTTGTCCTAGCGGATCGCCCTTCAGGAAACGGCGCGCAAATCCCTCGCTCACCACCGCGACCTTGCGTGAGCGTTCGTCGTCTTCATCCGTGAAGACGCGTCCCTTGAGCAGTTTGGCGCCGATCGAGTCGAAGTACTCCGAATTCACGCGGTTCCAGGCCGCCTCTCCCCATTCGCTGTCGGGCTGGCCAGGAAAATAGGTGAACGTCGAGCGGCTGTCTCCGGTCATCGGAGCGTAGATTGCGATGCCCACATGCTCTGCACCAGGAATAGACATCAGCTGCTCGCGCAGACGTTGATAGAGTTCGTTCGTCTGCGCACTGTGATAGCCGGCGAGCGCAGGGTCGATGCTGACGATGTAGCGGTCTTTGGTCCGAAAGCCGAAGTCCTGATTCTGAAGCTTGGTGAGGCTGCGCGTCAGCAGGCCTGCGGCGCACAACAGCACGACAGAGAGCGCCGCCTGCAGGATGACCAGCACACGCTGCGAACCAGTGCCGCTCGAACGCGTCGTGCGCGATGCCCCGCGCAGTACACTGGCGAGGTTGTTCCGCGTCGAGATCCACGCCGGACCAACCCCGAATAGGATCGATGTAGCAATGGCTGTGGTAAATGCAAACCCGAACATGGCGGGCGAGGGCCGCGCCGTGATCGGCACGTAATCCACCCCGCGAAACGCCAGCGCGAGCACTGAGCTGGAGAGCACGTACGCCACCCCGATCGCCCCCACGCAGCCGAGCAGAGCGAGCACGATACTCGAAATCATGGCTTGCTGCAGCAGCTGTTCGCGGCTTGCTCCCAAGGCCATCCGGACAGAGGTCTGCTGGCTCTGCGCCAGCGCGCGGACCAGCAACAGGTTGGCCACGTTAGCGCAGACAATCAGCATGACGAAGGCCGCTGCCGCCATCAGCAGTTTGAGCGCCCGGTCATAGACGAGGCCCACAATATTGATGCCCGCCTCGGCAGAGTCAAGTTCCGTATGCTGACGGTCGATTCGCGCACGTTGGTCCGGCTGCATCTCTGCGCTGCGGCTGTGCAGCCACTGCCGCAGTTCGGTATTCAACTGCGCATCGATCTGTGCGGGCGCGGCGCCCGGTGCGATGCGGCCAATCAGGTCCAGCCAGTAGCGGTTTGGACGGTTGCCCAGTACACCCTCATGAACGAAGTTGGACTCCTGACGCAGTGGGATCCAAAGCTCGGGCATGTCGGCGTTCAGCGTCTCGCCGACGAAAGCTGGCGCCGTAACACCGACGATAGTGGCCGCCGTGCCGTTCATCATCAGCGTCTCGCCCACGATATGCGGATCGCGTCCAAACCGGCGCTGCCACATGCGGTCGCTCAGAACAGTCACGGGAGGCGCCCCGAGCTGATCGTCCGCAGGCGTCAGGCCACGCCCCATCGCCATCGGTACACCGAGCACGCTGAAGTAGTTGCCGGAGACCAGTTTGCCCAGCAGCGCCTCTGCGGCCTGGGGGTCGCCCTGGCGATGCACCAGCAGAGGCGTCTGCCCGGCCTGAAACGCGGCGAGAGTGCCCTGGAAACCCTGAGTATGGTCACGCAGTGTTTCGTACAGCTCGTTCGAGAACATGCTCCAGTCGCCGAGCATCTCGCTGGCCGCACAGCAGGCGGTGTCGCGTCCCACCTTATATAGCTCGTTCGGGCGGCGGACAGGCAGGGGCTTCAGCATGGTGATGTAGATCAGGCTGAAGATGGCGGTGGTCGCGCCAATGCCCAGCGCAAGCGTGAGCACGCCGGTGATGGCGAAGCCCGGACTGCGGCGCAGTTGGCGAAATGCGTAACGGATGTCGGTGGCCAGGTGCATCAATTCACTCCGTCCGCAACGCTACCATGGGTTCGGTGGCGGAGGCGCGCCGGGCCGGAACCAGGGCAGCCAACATGGCCGCGGCCACCAGCACACACGCAGCGACGCCATAGCTCACCGGATCAAGCGCCGGCACTCCGACAAGAAAGCGGCCCAGCACACGGGACGCTTCGACGCTGACGAGCACCCCAAGCCCGATGCCCAGCAGCCCACTCTTCGCGGCAGTCATCATCACCTCGCGAGCCACCACGGCTCGATCCGCGCCCAGCGCCATGCGAATGCCGATCTCCCGCACCTGCTGCGCCACCGTATAGCTGGTGACGCTATACATGCCGACGGCTGCGAGCAGCAACGCGAGCGCCGCGAAGGTAGTCAGGAGCTCCCCCCGTAACTGCTGCGGCTCGGTCGCTTCCGCGAGGGCATCGTCCATGGTGGTGAACCTGGTGGCGATGCTTGCATCTGCCGCCAGCGTTCGCTGTCGCACCGCGGGAATCAAAGACGCAGGCGCCGCCGCGGTGCGCAGCACGATCTGCACCTCATTCGCCAAATACGGGTGCTGCGCCAGCGGCATATAGAGTGCAGGCGTCGGATCGTCCGCCGGTGAGTCCTGGCGCACGTCGCCCACGACTCCGACGACAGTCGCTCCACGCATGCTGTCCTCGTCCATGCCGGAGACGATCCGCTGGCCGAGCGGATTGCTGTCGCCAAAGGACTGGCGTGCCAGCGACGCGCTGATGACCGCGACGGGCTGCGATCCATACGTATCTGCGGCGGTGACATCCCTGCCCTGCAGCAGGGGGATACGCATGGTGCTGAAGTATCCCGGGCCCGCAAGACTGAAGATGGCCCAAGACAAACCAGGCTGTGCCATGGTCTGCCCTTTGCTGCTGACTGCATAACTGCCATTCGATCCATACTGGCCCGCAGGCAGCCCCATGGTCTGCGCCGCAGCGAGTACGCCGGGTAACGCGCGCAATTGATCGGTGAGCTGCGCCAGCTCAACGACGCGCTTCTGCATCTGATCCAGTCCACGCGCCGGTGCATGCGCGTAGAGCACCAACCGGTTCTCCGCAGCGAAGCCAAGGGGCGTCTCGCGGATGTGCTGGAGGGTGCGCAGCAGCAGGCCGGAGGTGGTGACCAGCAGGAAGCTCAGCGCAATCTCAAGCGCCAGCAGACCGCGCCGCCACACTGCGGTACTGCGGTCTGCGCTGCCGGAGCGTGTGCCGCGGCTCAACGCAGCGGCCGGATCGCGGCGCGCAGCCCACCAACATGGCAGCGCCGCACTCAGGACGGTGACGAGCACCGCCAGCAACAGAGCAGAAGCCGAGCAGGCGCAGGTCCGGTGACGCGCTCATGCTGCGCGGCAGTTGCGACGTCAGCAGATGCATCAGCAGTCTGGTGGCTGGAATCGACAACAGCAGTCCGGCGATTCCACCCAGAACCGATACCACGGCCGACTCGAGCAACACAGAGCCAACGATACGGCCACGCGTTGCGCCGAGCGCGCTGCGTACGGCCAAGGCCTGCGCCTGTGTGGAGATGCGCACCAATTGCAGATGGGCAACGTTCGCGCAGGCAATCAAGAGCAGTACCCCAACCGCGCCAAGCCACAGCCAGAGCGATGTGCGCACGCCGCCGGTAAGCGAATCGCGCAAGGGCACGGCCCGCAGCTCCACATGCGCATGGCTTACGGGAAACTGCGCCGCGAGGCGCTTCGATAAGGCATCCAGATGCAATTGGGCCTGGTTTACATCGAGCGCATCACGAATGCGGGCGACGGCTCCGTAGTTGTAGGAATCGCGATTCACGTTCTCCGGTGTTGGTGACGTACCCAGCCAGACCTGGGCTTTCTGCGGAAAGTCAAAGCCGCGTGGCAGAACACCGGCGACCTGGTAGGACTCGCTCTCGACGCTCAGAAGCTTGCCGACAGCGGAGTGCGCCCCGCCCAGCTCTGCGTCGGCAAAGGCCTCGCTGACCAGTGCCTGGTGCGACGCGTCATCCTTGCGAAAGAGCGCACCGCTGATCGGGCGCACGCCGAAGACATCTGCAAACTGCGGGCTGACCGCATCCACTCGCGTAAACGTGGCGTGGTCCGGCAGCTGCACGCCCATCTCGCCGCCGTCGTAGTAGGCCACGGCTGCGAAGGCGGGGTCGGCCCGCATGTCCTGGTAGTCGCCACCTGTAACGTGGGGATTCAGATGCTGTTTATCTGCAAAGTAGGTGCGGAGAGCAACGATGCGATCCGCGTCGCGATAGGGGAGCTTCGTCATCAGCATTTGTTCCACCACGCTGAAGACCGCGGTGGTCGCACCGATGCCGAGTGCAAGCGTGAGAACGGCGGTTAGCGCGAAGCCGGGATTGCGGCGAAGCTGCCGGAAGGCGTAGCGAAGGTCCTGAGTGAGCATCATCGGGTCTACTCCATCCTCAGTGCGGTCATGGGCTCAATGCTGGCTGCGCGCCGCGCCGGAAACATCGCTGCCAGCAGGCCGATGAGGAAGAGCGCCGCGGCCAGCGTCAGGAAGACGAGTGCGTGATGCGCGGAAAGATGCGCAGCCTGGGATCCTGGGACCTGCGGCAACACCGCCGCGATGGCCTTTTCAGCGAGAAGCGTCAGCAGCGCACCCACGCCGAGACCTCCGGCCACTACCATGGCCGCGTGCGTCGCGACGGCGCGCACGACGTTGGCGCGTGTCGCGCCCAGCGCCATCCGCACACCGATGTCCCGCTTGCTCTGCTCGACCTCCTGACTCAGCAGGCCGTGGATGCCAACGACGGCGAGCAGCAGGGCGAGCGCCGCGAAGCCCCCAAAGAGCCAAGACTCCATACGCTGGAAGTCGAGCTGATCGAGCACGACCTCATCCATCGTCTCTGGAATGCGGAAAGGCACGGTCGGATCGACAGAGTGAATGGCTTCGCGCAGTTCGCCGTAGATAGCCTTCGGTTCACCATTGCTGCGCACCACCAGGTTCATGCCGCCCAGATAATCCATCCTCACGTTCTGCGGCAACTCGTTCGCGATGTAGTCGGCTTCAGCCATCGCAGGACGGTCGAGCGCCTGTCGCACATTGGTCACGACGCCGACGATCTCTGCGTTGCCATCGTCGATATGCGCGCCAATCGGATCCATTCCGGGCGGAATGAACTTCTTGACGAACGCCTCGTTGACGACGATCTTCGGGGCGTCGGGAATCGTATCGGTTGCCGGGCTGAGCAAGCGGCCGCGCACCAGCCGGATGCCGAAGACGCTGTAGTATCCCGGCGTCACCATGCGCTCCTCCGCCAGCATCTCCTGGTTTGGTGGGTAAGGCGGCTGCCCTTTGATGTGAACATCAGAGTTCGAGCCCCAGCTCTGTATGGGCGTGATGTTGATGAGCCCCGCGGCTGCGATGCCCGGCGCATGCTGCAGCCGATCCAGAAGCGGCTGGTAGAAGTTCCCTATCGGATCGCGGTCGGCGTAGCGTCCGGGGGAAAGATCGATCTCGGCAGAGACGATGGGAGCGGGATCAAATCCGAAATCGGTGTGTCGCTGTTCGAGAATCGAGCGCAGCAACAGACCAGAAGTGAATAGCAACACCAGCGCGAGGGCGACTTGGGTCACGATAAAGGCCAAGCGCAGGCGATGATGAGCACGTGTGGTGCCGGCAGAGCCGCCGGAGCGCAGCGCTTGGCTGGGATCGATGCGCGCCAGCCGGAGCGCAGGCAGCACACCCGCAAGCACACTCGCCACCGTCGCGAGCACAATTGCAACAGCCAGGGCCAGCAGGTTCATACGGACTTCCCCGCCACGCTGCAGCGCATCGATCAGGAATGTGCGCATGACGCTGAGCACGAGCGTGGCAAGCAGTATTCCCGCGCCGCACCCAAAGGCGGCCAGCACCAGGCTCTCGGTCAACACCTGGCGAAGGATCGTCGCTCGTCCTGCACCCACCGCGGCGCGCACTGCCATCTCGCGCTCGCGGCCAACGCCGCGCGCCAACAACAGTCCCGCAATGTTCACACAGCAGAGCGCCAGCACCGCCAGCACCGCGGCGCCCATCACAGTAAGCGGCGAGGCGACTCCCTCGCTCAAAGTGGCATCGAGCGTGTGCAGCGCCACTGTGCGGCCAGAATCGGTATCTGGGTACGCGCGCCCCATGTCTGCGAAGACCCGTTGCAGGTCCGCCTGCGCCTGCTCGCGGCTTACTCCCGGCTTCATACGACCAATGGTTCGCAGCCAATGTGATCCGCGGTTCGTTATCCACCGCGAGTTTGCATGCAACGGCGTATATACCGCGTTGCGCTGGCCCAGCGGGTAGCGGAAATCCGCAGGCATGACGCCGATGATGGTGTATGGATGGCCGTCGAGCCGCGCCATCTGACCGATCACCTTCGGGTCCGCCTGAAAGTCGCGTTGCCAGACCTCGTAACTGAGCACGGCAACGTCGTCGCGCCCCGGCTCGTCTTCGCCAGGACGGAAGGTGCGACCGAGAACCGGCGCAACGCCGAAGACGTCGAAGAAGTTATCTGTCCCCTTTGTTGCATGCAGCGCGACTGGGCCGTGCGGCGATTCCAGGTTCACGCCGCTGAAGTCGTTGTACCCGGCAAATGCGGAGAAGGTGTGCTGCGCTGTGCGCTCGTCGCGATAGGCGGGGAGGGATGCGGGTTGCGTATAGCCACTACGCGAGCGGCTCTCCGGCACGACGATCTGATGCGGATCGGGATATGGCAATGGACGCAGCAGGACCGCATCGATGACACTGAACACGGCCGTGGTTGCACCGATTCCGAGCGCGAGCGTCAGGATGGCGGTCAGAGCAAAGCCGGGGCTGCGCCGCAATTTGCGAAGCGCGTAGCGTGCATCCTGTCCGAATTGCATGGCTATCCCCTTTCCCTTGCTGCCTATTCGTTGCGCAGCGCCTGCACCGGTTCGATCGACGCCGCTCGCCGCGCCGGCACCAGCGCGGCCAGCACTGCCGCAATGACCAGCGTGCCGAATGCGCTGCCCAGAATCAGCGGGTTGTAACTGCTGACGTTGTAAAGGTGGGCCGCCATCAGCCGGCCCAGGCACGAGCGCCAGAGGCACACCGAGTACCAGGCCGACGAGCACCTGCGACAGGGCGTGCTTCAGAACCTCGCGCAGAACGTCGCCGCGGTCGGCACCCAGTGCCATGCGCAATCCTACTTCCGGCGTGCGTCGCTCCACCGTGTATGCGGTGACGCCGTAGATGCCAATCGCGGCCAGCAGCAGCGCTACCAGACCAAAGGTCAGCGTCAGACGGGAGAGCATCTCAGGCTGATTGAAGTTGGAATTGACCTGCGTTGCGAACGTGTCCATGCGGGTGATGGGAAGGTTGGGGTCGATGTTGCCGATCGCACGACGAAGTGCGGCAGCCATCTCCGCTTCGCCGCCCTGATAGTGAACAACGATGTCTTCGGGAAAGTGGGCCCGTTCTTCTCCCGCGCGTTCCCGCTCGGCAAAAATCTCTGCCGGCTGCGCCAGCGGCAGAAAGACCATAGGGAGCTGCGGTTGTTCGGGATCTTCGTATTTGGTGTTGTCGGTGACGCCGACAATCTCGAACTCGCTGGGATCATGCGCGTCTAGACCGAAGTGCGCGCCCAGCGGCGGCTTGCCTTTCAGGAAGTGATCGACAAACGCTTGGTTGACGACGGCGACGCGGCGTGTCGAGGCCGTGTCAGCATCGGAGAATCCGCGGCCGCGCAGTACATGGGTGCCAACCGCAGCAAAAAAGCCCGGACTGATGCGATTGAATGTAGTCCGGTAGTAGTTGTTGGTGAACTCGGGGGGCGGCGGCGGCTGACCCGGCAGATGGGCCAAATCGTGCCATCCATCGCCCGAAAGCGGACTAAATGTTGCATAACCGAGATCGAGCACACCGGGCGTCTGCTTCAGTTCCGTTTCGAATTTGCGCTCCAGAGCAGGCGAGCTTCTGAATGTCATAACCGGCAGCCACCGCATTGATGCCGATGACCAGCCGGCCAGAGGTTTCCAGGTGCAGGTTCTGGTGCTCGAGGGCGCGCAGGCTCAGCGTGAGCAATCCGGCAGTGGAGAGCAGAGCCAGCGATAAGGCGGCCTGGAAGACGACCAGCGCCTTCTGCGGCCACGCGGCCTTGTCTCCAGCCGTGCGGCTGGCGCCGCGCAGTGCCTCAATGGGATCGAAGTGCGAGGTGATCCACGCCGGCACGCAGCCGAAGAGCGCTCCTGCCAGCACAGCAATTCCCAGTGCGAATCCGAGCACGGTCCACGACGGCGAGGTAGAGAAGGGCGATGACTGCGTGCCGCTCAGGGCCATGGACAGCATTGCCCGCGAGCCGAAGACGGCCAGCAGTACTGCTACGACGCTGCCGGCCACCGCGATGAGGAGACTCTCGGTGAGTGTCTGCCGGATGAGGCGGCCGCGCGGCGCTCCCAGGGCAAGACGCACCGAGGTCTTCTGCCGCCGCGCCATGCCGCGTACCAGCATCAGGTTTGCGAGGTTCGCACAGACGATCAGCAGCACGAAGCCAGCGATCATCAGGAGCAATCGCAATCCCGAGGCGTAGTTGTCGCGCAGCTGGCTGATGCCGCTGGCAGCGGGTGCCCATTCCGTGCGCTGCTTTGCAATGACTGCACTCTGTCCCGGATCGAGCGTTTCCGGATGCGCTTGCAGCCATCCCTGCAACAAGCCGCTGGTCTGTGCATCGAGGGCTGCGGGATTGAACCCGGACGGCGCGCGACCGATGACGTAGAGCCAATACTCGCTCGGGATGGTCCATCGCATCGATGTTGGTGAGCATGGGCTCAAATGCCAGCGGCGCCCAGATCTCCGGCGGATCGGCATCCAGCCGTGTCCCAAAGAAACTGGCGGGCATGATGCCCGCCACCGTCATCGCCCGGTTGTTGATCATCAGCGTGGAGCCGACAACTGACGGCTCCGCGCCGAAGCGGCGCTGCCACATCTCGTAGCTCAGCACTACCTGCGGCTGCGTGCCGCGCTGGTCATCCGACGGCTGAAGCGCGCGGCCTTGTGCCGCATTCACACCCAACGTAGAGAAGTAGTTGCCGGCGACAAACTGCAACCGCGCCGGTTCGGCCGGATGGGCGCTGTTCTGCGGCCGCATGCCCACTTGCCGCTGACCCGCCTCGATGGCGGTCATGCTCGTGAATCCACTCAGATGGTTGCGAAACATCTGGTACTGGTCGTAGGAGAAGAGACTCCAATCGCCGAAGAGGCTGCCGCCATTGAAGCAGCAGTCGTATCGCGTCCCCAGCTTGTAGAGCTGTTCAGGCGACGTGACCGGCAGCGGCCGCAACATCACCTGATAGATCAGCGTGAAGATGGCCGTGGTAGCGCCGACGCCCAGCGCCAGCGTCAGCACCGCCGTGAGGGCGAAGCCAGGTGTGCGGCGTAGCTGCCGCAAGGCGTAACGAAGATCCTGCAAGAGCTGCTGGATGAACTGCACGAGCCCTCCTCTCTATGGGCTATTTCTTTGGCCGTTATTCCATGCGCAGTGCCACCATCGGTTCGATGGAGGCCGCACGTCTGGCGGGCACCAGGGCCGCAACCGCCGCGGCGATCGAGAGCATGAGCAGAGTGATGATGGCCACCGGGGCATCGAACGCGCCGACGCCATAGAGGTGCTGGGCCATCAAGCGGCCAGCGGCATAAGCCAGCGGAACGCCAATGGCGAGTCCAAGGACGCAGTGCGTCAGCGCGCGTTTCAACACATCGCGCAAGATGCTGGCACGGTCTGCGCCCAGCGCCATCCGCACGCCAATCTCACCCGTGCGCCGTTCGACGGAGTAGGCGGTAACACCGTAAAGTCCGATCGATGCCAGGATCAGCGCTACAAGACCGAAGAGGGAGGTCAGCCGAGCGAGCAGCTCGTCTTGATTGAAATTCGTCGCGACCTGCGCAGAGAAGGTGCGGAAATACTGCGGTGTGAGAAGAGGGTTGACGTCGGCAAAAGCGCGACGCGTCGCCTCCTCGAGAGAAGCAGGTGTGGTGCTCACCGTGTCCATCACCACCTGGCCCGCGTAATGTCCCAGCGGCTCGAAAACCTTGTTTTGCGGCTTAAAGATCTCCGTCGCCTGCGCGAAAGGCAGATAGTACATGGGAGGCGGGGGCACATTCGGGTCGTTGTGTTTCGTGTTTTCCACGATGCCGACGATTTCGAACTGCGATTCCAACTCGCGCTCGACGCCGAAGTGCTGGCCGATTGCCTTGCCATGGAAGTAGCGATCGGCAAAGACCTGATTCACGATCGCGACCTTGCGTCCATGGTTATCGTCGCCATCGGTAAAGAAGCGGCCCGTTCGCAGTTTGGCGCCGATAGCGTCGAAATATTCCGGAGTAATCCGGATATAGGTCGCGCTGTACCAATTGCTGTCCGGCTTCGGATCAGGCTGACCCGGAATAAAGACACCGCCGTTCCAGTTGTCATGGCTCAAAGGCGTGTAGAGGGCAAAGGCAACTTTCTTGGTGCCGGGTATCCGCATCAGGCTTTCGTGCAGTTTGCGATACAGATCGTCGGTCTGCTCTGGTTTATATCCAGCGAGGAAAGGATCGATGCCCACAATGTATCGGTCCTCGGTGTGGAAGCCGAAGTCCTGCGTCCGCAGATTGTTCAGGCTGCGCAGCAGCAGGCCGGCCGCGCACAGCAGGACCACCGAAAGCGCAGCCTGCGTGATGACCAGCACGCGTTGCGGCGCAGAACTCGAGTCCTTCATCGTCCGCGACGTACCGCGGATGGCCGAGGCCGGATCGGTCTTTGTAGAGATCCATGCGGGTATCGCAGCGCAGAGAACGGCCGTGACCAATGCCGCCAGCACAGCGAAGCCAAGTACCGGCAACGACGGGTTCACCTCGACCGGGACATACTCCGATCCGCGGAAGGCGAGTTGCAACACCGAATGCGCCACGGCATAGGCAATGGCGATTGCGCCGGCACCGCCCACGAGCGCCAGCAATATGCTCGAGATCATGGCCTGCCGTACCAGCTGTCCACGCGTCGCGCCCAGTGCGATGCGTACCGCCTGTTGCTGCCTCTCAGCAGTCGCACGCACCAGCAGCAGGTTCGCCACGTTGGCGCAGACGATCAGCAGCACGAATCCGGCTGCTGCCATCAACATCTTCAACCCGCGGCCGTAGCCTTCCGCGACGTCATTCACACCGGTACGCGCAGACGAGAGCTGCGTTTTCTGGCGGCCAATCTGCGCCCGCGCCGCCGCATCGAGCGTGTCCCGGCTGCTGAGCCATTGCCGCAATTCCACGTTCAATTGCGCAGTGATCTGGTCCAGGGATGCATCGGGGGCGATGCGTCCGACCACATCGAGCCAGTGGGTATCCAGATGATGGGTATGTGCGGCGTCCGCGCCAGTGAACTTCGCTTCCTGGTTCAGCGCGAGCCAAAGCTCCGGCGGATCGGACTGCACGATCTCGCCCTTGTACTCCGGCGCCGTAACGCCGACCACCGTGACGACTACCCCATTCATCGTAAGGTTCGTGCCGAGGATGTGCGGGTCGAGACCGAGGCGGCGTTGCCACATGCGATAGCTGATCACGGCGACGGGAGGCGCGCCTTCCGTGTCGTCCGAAGGCTGAATCGGCCGGCCGAGCGCTAGCGGCACTCCGAGCGTGGAGAACTCATTCCCGGCAACGAAACGACCGGCCACCGTGTCCGGCGGATGGGGGTCGCCGACACGCCGTGTCAGCAGCGGAGTTGCGTAAGACTGAAAGGCCGTTAGACTCTCGAAGCCCTTGGTGTGATCGCGGAAGTGGAGATAGAGATCGTTGGAGAAGATCTCCCACTCATCGCCCTGCAGGCCGCCATAGTTGCAGCAAGTCGGCTCCTTGCCCACCATGTAAAGCTTCGAGGCATGCTGGACGGGCAATGCCTTCAGCATGGTGTTGTAGATCAGAGTGAAGATGGCTGTCGTCGCGCCGATTCCGAGGGAGAGCGTCAGCGCCGCCGTGATAGCGAAGCCGGGGTTGCGGCGGAACTGCCGCAGCGCGTATTGCACGTCGTTGAGCAACTTTCCCATTGCAGCTCTCCCTCGCCGGATGTGGAGGAGGACCGGGCTTCGGACACACTTCGGCGTCCTCCTGGCACACCCGGCATCATCGGCGCCGTGCTATTGAACCTGCAACAACTGTTCCGGCGACAACTCTCCTTCGGCGATGACCTTGCCGTCGAAGAGGTGTACCTGGCGGTCGGCATGGCGGGCGAAGCGCGGATCGTGCGTCACCATGCAGATGGTCGCGCCCTCCTTATGCAGCTCGGAGAGCAGCTCCATCACCGCTTCGCCGTTCTTCGAGTCCAGGTTTCCGGTAGGCTCGTCGGCCAGCAGGATGGACGGAGAACCGGCCAGCGCACGGGCTACGGCGACGCGCTGCTGCTGACCGCCGGAGAGCTGTGAGGGATAGTGGCGCATGCGGTGCGCCATACCTACGCGTTCCAGCGACTCCTGCACGCGGCGCTTGCGGTCAGCCGCCGGCATGCCGGAGCGGTAGGTCAGCGGCAGCTCCACGTTTTCGGCCACGGTGAGGTCGCCGATCAGGTTGAAGCTCTGGAAGATGAAGCCGATCTCCTGGTTGCGGATGCGCGAGCGCTCGGCGAAGCTCAGGTTCTCTACCGGCTTGCCGTTCAACTGGTAGCGCCCGTTCGTCGGCGTGTCGAGCAGCCCGATGATCGAGAGCAGCGTCGATTTGCCGCAGCCCGACGGACCGGACATGGCGACATAGTCGCCGCGCATGATCGCCAGATGCACGCCGGAGAGCGCGTGCGTCTCGATCTCATCGGTGTAGAAGACCTTGGTCAGTGCTTCGATCTGTATCAGTGCCTGTGCTGTTTCGTCCATAGTTGGCCTCGTGTTCCTTTCCTTCCTAAGTCGGTTGTTTACTCCAGCCGGATGCGGTCCACCTGGTCCCAACGGGACATGTCGGACAGGATGACGGTATCTCCTTCATTGAGCCCACTGAGCACCTGAATGGCATTGACCGAGGCCCGGCCCACTTTTACGGGAACACGGTTCGCAGTCTTGCCATCGGGGCTCAGCTTGAACAAACTAATGGTCGAGTCTTCATTGCCAAAGGCGGGCCGTCCGACATACAGCACATCATTCAACCGCTGCAGGTCGATCTGCCCATCCACGCTCAGGTCCGGCCGCTCACCCTCCACAAAGCCGTCCAGCGTCACATCCACGGTTACGGTGCCGTTGTGCACACCCAGATCGATACGCGTCACGTGGCCATTCACGATGCCGTTGTGGGTATCGATTGCGGCCGGCTGGTTGAGCCGGATGTCCCGTGCCTGCGTCTCCGGAATGTTCAATGCTGCCTTCAACTTAACGGGCTGAACTACCTTCGCGAGCATGGTCCCTGGAGTGACCTCTTGTCCCACGCCGACGGGCAGCGCGGTTGTGCCAATGTCATTCAGCACGCCGTCGATGCCTGCTCTCACTCGCAACGCATCCAGTTGCTGCTGCTTGAGTCCGTACATCGCGCGCGCCTGGTCCACTTTGGCCTGTGCCACAGCAAGTTGTGTCTCCAGGGCCTTCTCGTTGATAGATACGACATTCTGCTGCATTTGGTTCTGGGTAGTTAGTCCTTGCGCGTTGCTTTTCGAGGCCTCGGCTGTAATTCCTGACACAACGCCCAGCTTATAGAGCGCCTCATCGGTCGCAGCCTGGCGCTTGGCCGTCTCATAGGAGGCATTGGTGGTCGCCGCGGTCGCCTTCTGGGTGGAGAGCGTGCTCTGCAGCTGCACCTGGGTGTTCTTCAGGTCGGCTTCCGCCGATGCCAGCGCAAGCTTCGCGTCCATCGCCTGCTGTGTCACGGTGGGGTCGCTCAGCTCCATGATGACGGTATCCGCCTTCACATTCGATCCCGGCAGCACCAGGATGCGGGTCACCGTGGCCGCCGTCTGCGCGGCAATCTGCCGGATCGAATCCTCGCGGGGAACCAGGGTGCCGTTGCCGCGAACCTGCCGGATCAGGTTTCCGCGCTTCACGGTATCGGTCCAGACAACGCTCCGCTCTACCGTGGGGGCGGCCGGCTTCAGCCGCATGACTGCAAAAGTCACGCCGGCTAGGACGAGGATGGCCACTGCAATCGTCACGATGCGGCGGCGGTTCTTCTTGGCTTTGATATCTGGGCGGGCGATGTCCATCAATGGACTCTATTGCACTCGCGCGCCCATCTTCCAGGGAGCACCTAAATCATTGAAAACAAGCACATCCCCGAACCTTACAGACCACAGCCGTTCCTCGGGCAGATGTCCGGTGACGTGGAGCTGGTGTCCACTTCCGGACATGTTGCCGGGTCGGATGCGTACGACTAAGGATTCATTTCCCAAATGCCCCGCTTTCGAGACAATGACCGGCATTGGAGCAAACATGCACGCAATTTCTGCCACAGACGCCCGGCTCAAACTGACCACGCTACTCACCAAGGCGCAACGCGAACCAGTGATGATCCGCGACAACCATCGCGATGTCGCTGTGATGCTTTCGGTCACCGAATACCACCGCCTCAATGGCGGGATGGCCCCGGCGCGACCGCACTGCGGCCATCGATCCCAAAGCTCGCAGCGCTACTCGACGCGTCTGACTAGTTCCAAAGTCCTGGAAACACCGAAGGCCGGAGCATCACGCTCCGGCCTTTGGCTTGTCAAAGAAATCGGAAATCAGGCGTGTAGATCAGGCACGCGCCGGGTCGCCGCGCTCGGTATCGACGCCCAGTTCCGCAAAAGCCTTCTCCGCCTTCTTGGCGTCGAATTTGCCGTCGCGCGCCAGCCGGGAGAGCGTGGCGGCCACGATGGACTCGGCGCTGACCTCGAAGTGCCGCCGCAGGTGTTCGCGGTTGTCGCTGCGTCCGAAGCCGTCGGTCCCCAGCGACACCAGCCGGTCCAGTAGCCACGGCGCCAGTTGGTCCGGCACCACCTTCATATAGTCGGTGGCGGCGATGATCGGACCCGGCGCCGCCCCCAGCGCATCCAGAATGTAAGGCTGCTTCGCCTTCTGCGATGGGTGCAGGCGGTTCCAGCGTTCGACAGCCAGGGCATCGCGGCGCAGCTCGTTATAGCTGGTCACGCTCCACACGTCGGCCGCCACCCCGTACTTCTCCGCCAGAATCTGCTGTGCCCGCACCGCCTCATTCAGGATGGGGCCGCTACCGAAGAGTTGTGCGACTGCGGTGCCTTTTTCTGCCGGACGGAATCGGTAGATGCCGCGCAGGATGCCTTCACGCGCGCCCTCCGGCATGGCCGGCATCGCGTAGTCCTCGTTGTACATGGTGATGTAGTAGAAGAGATCCTCGCCCTTCTCGTACATGCGGCGCAGCCCGTCCTGAATGATGGTGGCGAGCTCGTAGACAAACGCAGGATCGTAGGTCGCGCAGGTCGGCACGGTAGAGGCCAGCACGATCGAGTGGCCGTCCTGGTGCTGCAGCCCTTCGCCCAGCATGGTGGTGCGTCCGGCGGTGCCGCCCATCAGGAAGCCCTTGCCGCGCGAATCGGCGAAAGGCCCATGCCATATCGCCAATGCGCTGGAAGCCAAACATCGAGTAGTACATGTAGAACGGAATCGTGGGCAGGCGATAATTGGAGTAGGCCGTGCCCGCCGCGGTGAACGATGCCATGGAGCCCGCTTCGGTGATTCCCTCTTCGAGGATCTGCCCGTCCTTCTCCTCGCGGTAGTACAGCAGCATGTCCACATCGTGCGGCTTGTACTTCTGCCCTTCGCTCGCGTAGATGCCCACTTGCCGGATGGCTGATTCCAGACCGAAGGTGCGGCCCTCATCCGGCACGATCGGAACAATCAGCTTGCCGAATTTCTCGTCCTTCATCAGGTGCCGGAGGATGCTGACAAAGCCCATCGTCGTGGACACAGCGCGGCTCTTCGACCCTGCCGTCCACTCCGCGAAGGTGTCCAGCTCCGGCGCCTTGAAGTCGAGCTTTGGGGTCTCGCGCCGCGGCATGAAGCCGCCCAGCGCTTCGCGGCGCTCCAGCATGTAGGCGATCTCCGGCGCGTCCTTCGCCGGGCGATACGGTATCGCCTCCTTCGCCGCGTTCTCCGGAACGGGAATATCGAAGCGCTTTACGAAAGCGGTCAGCGCGTCGTCCGTCAGCTTCTTCTCCTGGTGGCTGGCGTTGCGCGCCTGCGTGCTGCCCAGTCCGTAACCCTTCACTGTCTTGGCAAGGATCACCGTCGGGACCGCCCTTGTGCTCGGTCGCCCGCTTGTAGGCGTTGTAGATCTTCAGCGGATCGTGGCCGCCGCGGTGCAGCGCGGCAAGCTGGTCATCGGTCATGTCGCTGACCAGTTCCAGCAGCTCCGGATATTTGCCGAAGAACTCCTGCCGCAGGTACGCGCCGCCCTTGGCCTTGAACGACTGGTAGTCGCCGTCCACGCACTCTTCCATGCGCTTCAGCAGCAGGCCGGTGTGGTCGCGCTCAAAGAGCTTGTCCCAGTCCGACCCCCATACCACCTTGATAACGTTCCAGCCCGCCCCGCGGAATACGCCTTCGAGCTCGTCGATGATGCGCTTGTTGCCGCGCACCGGCCCGTCCAGCCGCTGCAGATTGCAGTTGACGACGAAGATGAGATTGTCCAGCTTCTCGCGGGTCGCCATCGAGATCGCGCCCAGGGTGTCGACCTCATCGGTCTCACCGTCGCCTACGAAGGCCCACACCTTGCGGTCCGTCTTCTCGATCAGGCCACGATTTTCCAGATAGCGCATGAACCGTGCCTGGTAGAGCGCGTTCAGCGGCCCAATGCCCATCGAGACGGTGGGAAAGCGCCAGAAATTCGGCATCAGCCATGGATGCGGATAGGACGATAGCCCCGGCTTGTCGCGCAGCTCGTGGCGGAAGTTCAGCACCTGCTCGTCTTCGAAGCGGCCTTCGAGGTAGGCGCGCGCGTAGACACCCGGCGACGCATGGCCCTGGAAGTACACGAAGTCACCCGGCTGATTGCCATAGGTGGCATGGAAGAAGTGGTTAAAGCCAACCTCCAGCAGTGTCGCGAGCGATGAATAGGTCGAGATGTGGCCGCCGATCCCGGCGTCCTTCTTGTTCTGCCGGTGCACCATGGCCATGGCGTTCCAGCGGATCAGGCTCTCGACGCGGCGCTCCAGATCGCGGTTGCCGGGGTACGGCACTTCCTCGTGCTTGGGAATGGTATTCAGATACGGAGTGACCAGCTCTCCCGGAGTGTTGATGCCGGCTTCGCGCGCACGGCGGCGCAGGGCCGTCAGCAGCTCGGCGCTGTGCTCGGCGCCTTCGGCGACCACAACCTCGTCAAAGGCCTCGATCCACTCGGCCATCTCCTCGGAAAAGCTTGTCTGTGCTGGCACTGCCTCTTTTGTGCTCATCGACTGGGATCACTCACCTGTGGGATTGGGTCCTGCCATGCGACGCGGGAAGGCATGGGCCACTGCTCAGTATAAGCGGTTCGGGGGATAGTCATCTGCGGGCCGACACGATAGAGTGTCTGCACTTTCCGCACCGGAGATGAAATGCGCTTTCTCCTTGTCGTTCTGAGTCTTCTGCTCGTCCCGGCTGTTCTTATCGCCCAAACTACGGAATCCCCACAACGGATGAAAGAGAAAGAGGTGCGCAAATACCTGCTCGATCACCCCAAGCCGGCCTATCCGCCGATTGCGAGGGCGGCCCACATACAGGGCGACGTGCAGATCGCAGTCTTGATTGATACCAGCGGGACGGTGTCTGAAGAGAAGTTCCTCAACGGACCTCCCATGTTGCAACAGGCTGCATTGGAAGCAGTCAAACACTGGACATTTACACCGTTTACGACAGATGGAGCAGCTCACGAGGTAGTGACCGTACTCACAATTCCCTTCCGGCTCTAACCCGCCGCTCCAACGCGCGAACACTACCCTCGGCTCTGACTTGCCGACTCCATCCTCCAACACGATCAAGGCCGCAAACACCGAAAGATACCCACGCGCTCCCGCCTCGCTGCGCGGCCGAGGCCCCCCACTAAGCTGGTCAATACCGGGCTCTCACCCTTCGCCGTTTCGCTGTGGATGGTTGCCGGTGTCTTCACCGCGCGCTTGCGTTGCCCCGGCGCTGTTTTCGTTTGAACGGCGAGCGTAAATCGATTGCGACACCCGCATGAAGCCCGTATGATCGGGCCGTCCCCCAGTCACTGCCGAGTACCAGAAAGGCTTCAGCATGATCTGCGGGACCCGCGGTGTCTCCACATCCTGCCTCCGTTTCTGGCAGTTGGTTGTCTGCCTGTTTCTGCTCTCCACGGCAGCAACAGCCGAGAGCTTCCGGGTACAAAACCCTGGCACCGGCTCCGCTCCCATTACTGGAAACTGGCAGTTTCATCTCGGAGACGACATGGCGTGGACAAATCCCGCCTTCGACGATTCCGGATGGGAGCAGATAACTGGAGATGACACATGGGGTGCGCAACAGCGCCCTGGCTATACCGGCTTTGCGTGGTATCGCAAGCACATCGAGATCGACGGCACCGGACCAACGATCGCTATCCTGATGCCACCAGTGGATGACACGTACGAACTTTACTGGAACGGAAAACGGATCGGTATCTACGGAAAGTTGCCGCCGCATGCAAGCTGGTGGGGGCTGGGCCGCAACGCCATTTATTCACTCGGCAGTTCGCCGGCGCACGGTGTTCTTGCCGTCCGGGTATGGAAGGCACCCCTCGCGTCGAACGATCCTTTAACCAATGGCGGACTCACCGCTGCCCCGCTGCTCGGTGATGCCCAGGTCTTCGCAAACCAGTTCATGCGCTCCCGTTATCTGCGCGAGCATCGCCAGATTCCCCGTCTCATGATCGGCGCGGTCGTCGTGACTGCAGGTCTGCTGGCACTGGTGCTGTTTCTCCGTGATCGCAAGCAGTGGCTCTACCTTTGGCTCAGCCTCTACCTCATTGCCGATGGCATCGGGACCATCAATAACCTGGATGGTGTTCGCTACGGAATGACCTTCTTCGTCAACCAGGTCTACCTGCAGTTCGTCGATGCTGCAGGCGACATCTCGCTCTGGTTGCTGCTGCTTACCCTATTCGGCTTCCATAAGAGCGCGAAGTGGAGAAAATGGACGATCGCCCTCAGCGTTCTCTACGTTGTCTCTCAGATCATTGACATGTTGGTGCTCGGCCGCTGGGAGACCGCCGGGCTCGGTAGCCAGTGGGCCGACGCCATCACAACCGCCATTTATACTTTGACGCCTCTTTACATCTTCTTCATCGTCGGCTTCGGCTTGCTTCGCAAGCGGCAGACCGCGATGCTCCCGGTTGGCATCGCCGCCTTCCTCTATGGGCTGTGGACCTTCTGTGTCGGTATCCTCGGCCAGGGCACCCGCTTCACCCATTGGACGATCGTCGGTCCGCTCGGCGCCTGGGGATTGCATATCGGTGACTACACCTTCAGTGCCCGCTTCCTGCTCGACTCGCTGCTCTTCCTCGTACTGCTCTACACCGTTACACATCAGGAGTTTCTGGAGCGCCGCCGTCAGGGCCAGATCGAGCTGGAGATGCGATCGGCGCGCGAGGTACAGCACGTTCTGATTCCCGAAGAGACACCGCCCATCCCTGGACTTTCCATCGCCAGTGTCTATAAGCCGGCCGCGGAGGTGGGTGGCGATTTCTTCCAGGTGATCCCGCTCGGGGTCTCCGGAGAGGAGTCGGGTGCATTGATCATCCTCGGGGATGTCAGCGGCAAGGGCCTCAAGGCAGCCATGACCGTTTCGCTCATCGTAGGCACCGTGCGGACACTCGCCCAGTACACCCAGCAACCGGCCGAGATCCTGCGCGGACTGAACCAGCGGCTCATGGGTCGCAGCGAAGGCGGCTTCACCACCTGTGTTGTGCTGCGCATTCAAGCCGACGGCGCTGCGACACTCGCGAACGCCGGACATCTCGCGCCCTTCCGCGACGTCGAAGAGCTGCCGGTCGTCAGTTCGCTGCCGCTGGGAATCTCGGCCAGCGAATTGTATGAAGAGATCGACTTCCGCGTGCGCGAAGGCGAAACACTCATCCTCTATACCGATGGAGTTGTTGAGGCTCGCAACGCCCGGGGTGATCTGTTCGGCTTCGATCGCGTCTTCCAGTTGCTGGCGGACCGCGTTCCCGTCCAGGAACTTCTGGATACAGCCTGCGCATTCGGCCAGCAGGACGATATCACCATCCTCTCGGTGACCCGCGTTCCCGTTGCCGACACCCGCACGTCGACAATCCAGCTGACGCCACAGGTCGCGCCCGCTTGATCGGCCTCCTAACCTTGCGGCTTCCTTGACCGTTCGGAGCTGAACCACTATCGTCACGGCAACTTGAAGACTTCGCTCCCCAACGCCGCCGGGAACAATGCTCGGCAAGATATGGGTTCTCTGCACCGCCTCGGCGTGGCCTGCGGTCTTGCCGCGGGCGTGTGGCTTGGCGCCGCCGAGGCCCCCACCAAGCTGGTCAATACCGGACTCTCACCATTCGCCGTTTCGCTGTGGATGGTGGCAGGTGTCTTCACCGCGCGCTGGACCTTTCCCACTCTGCTCAAAGGCACCGGCTACGTCGTCCGCGATCTTGCCGAGAAGAAACATCTCATCGTGTGGGCACTGCTCGCCGGGGCGCTTTGGGCCGTTGCCAATACGCTCACCGTCTTCGCCATCCGGGACGTCGGCCTCGCCGTCGCATTTCCGCTGTGGAACGCAAATTCCCTGTTCGGCCTGCTGTGGGGACGTGTGCTCTTCCGCGAACTCCAGGGCGCCAGCCGCGGCGGCATCCTGCGAGTGGTGCTGGGCGCAGTCGCCATCGTCGCTGCCGCCATCCTTCTTGGCTTCAGCACGGTCCATGGCAGCGGCCACACCGCATCGCATGCCGCGCGCGGCATCGCGGCGGCCATCGGAGCGAGCGCTCTCTGGGGCACGATGTACGTCCCTTACCGCAAGGCCTACATCAGCGGCATGAACCCGCTGTCCTTCGTCACCGCGTTTACCTTTGGCGAGCTCGGTTCTGTCCTGGCGCTGGTGTGGTGGCTCGATGGCGGCATCCGCTCGACTGCCTTTCACTTTGCAGCGTTCCGCGGCATCCTCTTCTGGCTCTTTCTCGGCGGATTTGTCTGGGTCATCGGCGATCTCTTTCAGCAGTTCGCCGCGAAGTATCTTGGCATCGGCCGCGGTATCCCACTCTCGAATACCAACCAGCTATGGGGCCTCGCCTGGGGCGCACTGGTCTTCGGCGAGCTGGCTGGCACAGACCTGACCCACAAGCTGATGGTGCTCGGCGGCTCGGTGATCATGATTCTGGGTGCGCTTGCTATCTCGACCGCCGTTGCCGGCGAGCGCGAGCATCACTCGCGCAACCTCGCCATCGAACGCGAGTGCGATCGCTACGGACTCGACTATGTCTCCGTCATCGCTGCGCAGACCGGCAGCGAATTCGACACCCAGGAGCGCCGCCGCTGGTGGGACTATGCAATTGTCGCCGCCGCTGTCGCAGTCTTCCTGTGGCTGGGGCTGCAGGCGCGCGTGCCGGAGATTGAGATGAACCGGGGGTGGCTGCTCCTCCTGGTCATTATCCTTGCCGTCAGCCTGCTCTACTGCGGGCTGCGGCTACGGCGCCAGACCGGCTTCTCCTGAGTTTTCCGGCCGTTTTCCTGATGCCGATCCGTGCGCCATGGCGCCCATACATACCTATTCCCAAAATAGCTATGTGCAGTCTATAGTGCTGTACATGGCAAAGGACTCCGAACGCCGCGACCTCTTTCCCGGCGCGCTCGAAATGATGATTCTGCACTCGCTCCGGTTGAAGCCCATGCACGGCTACGGCCTCGTCAAGCACATCCAGCAAATATCCGACGACCTGCTGCAGATCGAGGAGGGTTCGCTCTACCCCGCACTGCAGCGCATGCTTAAGGAAGGGTGGCTGAAGTCAGAGGAGGGCGTCTCGGCGAAGGGCCGCCCTACCCGCATCTACCGGCTTACTGCCACCGGCCGCCGGCGTCTGGAGCAGGAAGTCGCCAGCTTCGAAACCATGTTCGCCGGTATTACGCGGGTCCTCGCGGCGCAGAAGGCATAGGAGATCACATGCGGTGGCTCGATCGTCTCTTTCCACGTAACCGCCGCTATGACGATCTAGCTGTCTCGATTCAGGAGCACCTCGACGAGCGTACCGAAGACCTCATGGAGGAAGGCATGACCCGGGAAGAAGCCACGCAGAAGGCGCGCCGCGACTTTGGCAACGTGACGGTGATCGCTGAACGCAGCCGGCAGGTCTGGCAGTGGCCCACGCTTGAAAGCATCTGGGCCGACGTCCGCTTCGCATTGCACCAGCTTCGCAAGTCGCCGGGCTTCGCCATCACCGCTATCCTCACGCTGGCGCTGGGCGTCGGCGCCACCACCGCGATCTTCTCCGTCGTGAAAGCTGTATTGCTGAATTCCCTCCCCTATAAAGACCCGGACCGGGTGGTGGCCGTGTGGACCGCGAACGATGCACGCGACGGAAAACCACACCCCAGCACCGCTGCCGATTTCGCGGCCTGGAAACAGCGCAGCGGCGTCTTTGAAGACCTCGCTCCCTCCTATGACGATGAGCGCACGCTGACCGGGCAGGGTGCGCCGCAACTGCTGATCGGCTATGCGGTCTCCGCAAATTACCTGCGCATCCTTGGCGTGGAGCCCCGGCTTGGCCGGCTCTACAACGACGAGGAAGACCGGCCGGGCGGGCCTCAGGTTGCGCTGCTTAGCGATTCTCTTTGGCGCGCGACGTTTCATGCCGACCCGGGGATCGTCGGCAAAGCCATCACACTCGATGGCAGCCCCTTCACCGTGCTCGGTGTCATGCCGCCGCGCTTCAACTATCCCAGCACTGTCCAGGTGTGGACTCCGGCCGCTATCGCCCCTTCGGCATTCGATGACTACGATCACACGTACATCCGCATCCTCGGCCGGCTGAAGCCGGGTGTCTCGCTCGCGGAAGCACAAAAAGCCGCGAATGCGGTGGAGGCGCAGGTCGCTGCCGCACATCCGAACACCGACAGCGGCAATCGCGTCGTCCTCGTTCCTCTCCGGGAGCAACTGGTCGGCGACATCCGCAAGCCGCTGCTGCTGCTCATGGCCGCAGTCAGCCTGGTGCTGCTGATTGCCTGCGCCAACACGGCAGGCCTCGCGCTGGCACGCGACGCCGAGCGCCAAAAAGAGATCGCGGTGCGTCTCGCACTCGGCGCCACACGCCTGCGGCTTCTCCGCCAGTTCGTGACAGAGAGCCTGGTGCTGGCCGCGATCGGCGGCGCCATCGGCCTGTCTTTAGCGTTTGCAGGGACTCATCTCCTGCTCATGCTCTTTCCCAACGATGTCGCAAACCTGCACATCCCCAAGCTCACGCAGATTCCCATGGATCGCGGCGTCTTCCTCTTCGCCTTTGCGATCACGTTGCTGACCGCAATTCTTTCCGGCATTGCGCCCGTGCTGAAAGCGATGCGCACCCGTGCGGACAGCGCGATGACCAACAATACCCGCGGCAGTACAGCCTCGCGGCGCTCCAATCGCTCGCGCAATGCGATCGTCATCAGCGAGGTCGCACTCTCGCTAATCCTGCTCACTGCGGCCGGCCTGGTCATCGCCAGCTTTGAGCGCGTGATCAACGCGGACCTCGGCTTCCAGCCTGATCACGTTCTGTCGCTCGAGGTCTTTCTGCCTGCCAACCGCTATCCCCAGGCGGACCAAGTCAAGATGCGCGTATTCGTTCGCGAGGTCACTCGCAGGTTGAATACGTTGCCAGGCGTGAAGTCTGCCGGCGCGACAGACTACCTGCCGTTGAGCGGCTTCTGGGGAACCACCAGCTTTCTGCTGCGCGGACAGGCTCCGCCAAAGCAGGGCCAGGAGCCCGAGGCAGATGATCGCGCCATCACGCCTGGCTATCTGCGGACGATGGGCATTCCGCTCATCCGCGGCCGCAGTTTCACCGAGGACGACCGCGCCGGCAGCCAGCAGGTCGTCATGGTCAACCAGACGTTCGCGAATCAGTTCTACGAAGGCAAAGACCCAGTCGGCGAGGAGCTTAATCTCGGCACTGCAGACAAGCCGGACTGGTGGCGGATTGTCGGCATTGTGGGGGATGTGAAGGCATTTGGCCAGGACCAACCCACGCACGCGGACATCTATCGCCCGTTCGATCAGCATCCGGTGCCTCTTGTGGCGTTCACCATCCGGACCGAAACAAATCCGGAGACCATGACGAAGGTGGCGGAACAGACACTATGGAGCGTCGATCCAGATCTGCCCGTCTTCAAGTCGATCTCTATGGACGCGCTGGCCGATCAGTCGCGCGCGGTACGGCGTGCAAGCTCCGTGCTGGTCTCGGCCTTCGCCGTGCTGGCGCTGCTCCTCGCGTGCATCGGCATCTACGGTGTCATGGCGTATTCCGTCACGCAGCGCACGCAGGAGATCGGTGTGCGCATGGCGCTCGGCGCCCGCCGCGCGGATGTGTTGCGACTGATCCTCGGACTCGGTCTTCGGCTCACCATCATCGGCGTTCTCATCGGGCTGGTCGGCGCCTTCGTCTCGACGCGGCTTATGGCAAGCCTGCTCTTTGAGACCAGTGCGGCAAACCCGCTTGCCGTTTTCCTTCCCGCTGCGATTCTCGTTGGGGTCACGGTGCTGGCCGCGTATCTGCCAGCGCGCCGCGCTGCCTCCATTGATCCCATACGAGCCCTCCGGGCAGAATAGACGCGGCGGCTGCCATCCGGATCGAATGTCCTGGTGCTCATGCTGAACCAGTAGGTTCAGATCCTCCTTCCCGGAGCGAAGCTGCGGGTGAGCCATCCAGATGGAGCGCCGTCTGCCAAGGGCGCGTGTCGGGTACTCCAGGCGCTCGGGGCTATGCTCTCCGCGATTGACGGAGTGAGCGGATGACTGCTAGACGGGTACATACCGCCATCTGAAGAAAACCTGGGCCCGCCCGTACCCAGCCTGGAGGTCAAATGCTGTGTCGGCTCTTTTATCTCTTCGTTTTCGTGACTGCTGTATCGATCGGGACATTCGCACCATCGATTGCCGCCCAGGAGCCTCCCCCTCTGGAAGTGCCTTTTCCCAAAGGCGATATAGGGCTGGCTACTCTGCAATCACGACAGAAAGCACAACTGGAGACGGCGAAGCAGTTCAAGGTGTTTTACCAGTTCCAGTTCAAGGATGAATTGCAGGAGAGCGGGATCACGTTCCGCCACCGGGTGCTGCCTTACGCGGCGGAACAATATATGCCAAACCACTACGACCACGGCACGGGGCTTGCCGTGGCGGATGTCGACGGGGATGGGCTGTATGACATCTATTTTGTGAATCAAGTGGGCGGCAATGAGCTCTGGAAAAATCTAGGCAATGGAAAGTTCAAAAACATAACAGAAGAAGCCGGCGTTGGACTGAAAGACCGCATCAGCGCGAGCGCCGCGTTTGCGGACATCGATAACTCGGGTCGCGAGGATCTTTTTGTAACGACCGTGAACCAGGGAAACGTGCTCTTTCAGAACGATGGCCATGGACACTTCAAAGACATTAGCCAGGAGGCCGGAGTAGGACCGGCTGCGCATTCCTCGGGTGCCGTGTTCTTCGACTACGACAACGACGGCCTGGTCGACCTGCTGGTATGCAACGTCGGCGTCTACACCAGTGACAAAAAAGGCGCGCGCGGAGAATATGTCGGGCTACCGGACGCCTTCCACGGGCATCTGTACCCGGATCGCTTCGAGCATCCGGTTCTCTACAAGAACATGGGCCACTACAAATTCAAGGACGTGACTGCCGAGATGGGCCTGAACCCGCACGGTTGGGCCGGAGATGCAACTTTCGGCGATGTGAATGGCGATGGCTGGCCGGAAATTTTCTTTCTGAATATGCAGGGGGCTAACCACTACTTCGAAAACGTGGGCGGCAAAAAGTTCGTCGAAAAGACGGCGGAGTATTTTTCCAAGACACCCTGGGGAGCGATGGGCGTGAAGTTTTTCGACTATGACAACGACGGCCGGATGGATCTCATCGTGACCGACATGCACTCCGACATGATGACGGAGATCAGTCCCACGCAGGAGAAGCAGAAGGTCACAACACCGGCACCGGATGCGATGCTGGGCGCACCCGCGAACAATTTCATCTTCGGCAATGCCTTCTATCACAACCTGGGCGACGGGAAATTCGAGGAAATCTCCGACAAGGTCGGAGTTGAGCAACTTTGGCCATGGGGTGTCAGCGTTGGCGACATCAACGCGGACGGATGGGAGGACATTTTCATTACCGCGGGAATGAATTTTCCATTTCGTTATGGGATCAATTCGATGCTGCTGAATAACCGGGGGGAGAAGTTTCTGGACTCTGAATTTCTTCTTGGGATCGAGCCGCGCAAGAAACCCTATACTCCCTGGTTTACGATCGACTGCTCCGACCAGCGCGCATTCTCGAAATTAAACCGGACTGTCTGTCAGGGACAATTCCAAACGATCACAGTGATGGTTCCGAAAGCGAGCCGATCTTCCGCTATCTTCGATCTCGATAATGACGGTGACCTGGACATCGTCACCAACGATTTCAACTCGGAGCCGCAGATGCTGATCAGCGACCTGGCCCAGGTGAAGAAGATTCACTGGCTCAAGGTCGTGCTGACTGGCACAAAATCGAACCGCAATGGCCTGGGCGCAACGGTGCGGCTGAATGCGAACGGCCAGACCTACACCAGATTCAACGATGGCAAGTCCGGTTATCTGTCGCAAAGCGCCCTGCCGCTCTATTTCGGCCTGGGTGACGCAACCAAAATAGACCGCATCGAGGTGACTTGGCCGTCGGGACGTAAGCAGGTGGTGAGCGAAAACCTGCACGAAAACCAGACGCTGACGATTACCGAACCGGCGAAGTGATCCGTCTCTCAGGATGGCAACCGCCGAAAGGCCCCAGGGATGGGACTGACTCGACTCCCGGTTACCTCTAGTACTTGCCAATGGCCGGCCGTCCTCTCTATCGTGATGATAGGATCGAAAGCGTTAACTGAAACGATCTAGAAATATCCAATTGCTCCAGAGGTGAACCCGAATGGCGACAACACAGCAGCCCGCAGCCCCCATGGAAAGTCTCGAAAACTGGGACGAATTTCTCGAAGGGCGATATAAGGAAGGCAAGTCGGAGGAAGAGTTTCGCCAGTACGACAAGCAGGCGAATCCCGGCGTGGCGGAGTTCTATCGGATCAACCACGAGCAGCAGACGGTCGCGTACGTCCTGGGCAAGGAGAAGGAATACTTCGGCCTGTCGCGCGGCAAGAAGACCATCTGGGAGGCGGGTGAGTATCTGAATACGCTGGTCGACGACAGCGATCCGGACACCGACTCTGACGCAGATGGAGCATCTGCTCCAGACCTCGGAGGCGATTCGCCGCGATGGGCATCCGCGGTGGATGATTGCCACTGGCTTCGTACATGACCTGGGCAAGTGCCTGTGCCTCTACGGCGAGCCACAATGGGGCGTGGTGGGCGATACGTTCCCGGTGGGCTGCGCATGGTCGGAGCAGATCGTTTTTCCCGAGTACTTTGCCGCGAACCCCGATCGCAACGTGGCTGAATACCAGACCAAATACGGCATCTACGAGCCGAACTGCGGGCTCGAGAACGTGCACATGTCCTTCGGCCACGATGGCTATATCGCCGAGGTGCTGAAGAACAACCTTCCGGACGAGGGACTGGCGATGCTGCGTTTCCACTCCTTCTATGCATGGCACAAGCACGGCGCCTACCAGCACCTCATGAACGAGAAGGACCACGCCATGCTGCCGTGGGTGCAGAAATTCAATCCATACGATCTCTATTCGAAGGGCCACACCAAACCGGATATGAAGGAGCTGAAGCCCTTCTACGACGATCTCTTCGCTGAGTTCTTTCCTGGGAAGCTGGCCTGGTAGTGGCGTCCGAAAAAGATGAGGCGCCGGCGAAGCCGCTGGCGCTTGCCATCCTGACAGACTTTCATTTCTGGGTTCCGTTTGTGGTGCTTATGTTAGGCCTTGCCGTGCTCGTCGTATGCGCGCGCAACTGATGCCGCGCCGGACTATCCGCTCCTGCGCTACGCAGTCTTGCCGGTGATTGCTGGTGTTTGAGCGGTGGATTGGACGCCCTTCACCGCGCCGATCTGCTTCAAGATTCCCAGTTCGTCGCTGCTGCCCCAGCGCTCCACGATCTTGCCGGCGCTGTCGAATTTCGCAATCTGCATGCCGCGCGCTTTGATTTTCTTGCCGGTAGGCGGAATACCCACAAAATTTCCTTTGTGAGTTCCGGTGATCGTGTAGGCGATCGCGATCTTTTCTTCGTCCGCCACCATCTCTTCCGGGGCGACCTTCAGATCAGGGAAGGCCTCACGCAGATGCGTGAAAAACGAGATGTACCCCTCTGGACCAGGCCCCTGATCCGGCGCGGGATCGTGGTCGTGGACATCGTGACGTAAAAACCTCACGCAGGACCTCCAGTTTGCCCTGGTTGACCGCTTCGGCCATCTTCTGCTGAGTTTCGATATTCGCCTGTTTGCTCATGCATCCTCCACATGCATTGGGATGCAGAAGAGCGATGAGTCCGGATCAGTTTGGCGGCGAACGGACGGCAATCCGGCTTAGGCACATCGCGATGCAAGGCCGCCGTCAGAATTTCGCATTGACGATAGTGAGCGTCTGGCGTCCATCTTCTGAGATTTCACAGCCCAGCTCGCGGGATTCTCGTGGGCCAAGCGTATCGCGTATCTGGTCTTCTTTCGTGACGCCATCTTTGGTTGTCATGCGATGCACGGTGACCAAAACATCGCGACCTTCATCGTTACGAATCATCCAGGTGCCGCTGGCCGGCGAAGCTTGCTCGCAGGCATTGGAAGAGCTCGAGTCCACCCACAGCTTTACCGACGCGGGAGTTTTTGGCACCGGCTTTTGCGTGGCGAAGGCAGCAATCCACGGCAGCATTGCAATGCTGGCAACGGCCGATCGGTACATTGCGCGGTGCATTGCGCCTCCGGATTGCAGCTCTCCACAAGGTGCCTGGGCACCTTGCGGAGCGGCGAAGTGAAGGGCCCGGCGTCGGTTGATCGTTGCACTGCACCAAAAATGAGTCAAGAAAAATGGCGGAGGCCGCATGAAAAGGCGCTCCTGCGAGGGATCGGGAGCGCCTTTGAACTGCGTTGGGCTGTATTAGCGCAGGAGCATCATCAAGCCGGTGGAGTGCCAGCTCCAGAATGCGGTGGTGACCAGGACGGCAATCACCAGCAGCGATGAGGAGACCAGCACTCGCCGAACGCGGCCTTTGGATCGGCTGGGCTGGAAGACAAGCTGCGTATCCGAGGACGCCGACGCGCTCTTTCGTTGCAACACAATACCGATCCGACGGCTCTTCACCCCGCGCGCCGTCGAAGCCATAAAGGCGACCAGTCGCCGACGCGGTATAGCCAGCACAAGCCGGAGGAGCAGGCCGGGGATCAACCGAAGAATCAGCAGACTGAGTACGACTCCGAGAAAGACAAGTAAAGTCATAAGCTGCCTCGCTGGGTTGATCATACCCATTCGGTCACCTACTTGAAGAGTACCCCGGTTCCCCAAGTAACCCATTACGGCCCGATCGCCCCAAATCGGAATCGGGTAGGCCGAGAAATCCCGATTCCGTTCATTTAGAGGGCCAAGTTGTGAACGGTAGTCCCATTGTGGAATTCCGGGATGACGTCTTTTCGCTGGCAGACCACAACGTGGTATGGCGCCAAGGGCCGCTCGATGGAAAGCTCTTAGATATGCAGGTGCCACCGGATCTCGCGTCCCGGCTTTCGAGCGTCGCTGTACGGTCCGGGCGCTCGCCGGAGGCCTTTCTGCGCGAGGCGATCAACCGCCTGATCGACAGTACGGCCACTCCACTTGCTCCGTTGGAAGATGGCCCGCAGCGCAGCGGATTCGTGCCCCAGACGCAAAGCTTCTCTGTGTACGAATAGAGGCATACCCGGGGCGCCCGGAATGCCTCCAATTTTCACCAGTTTCAGACCCTGTCGAGCGCTAGCAGCGCCGGGGACCGCTTGTCAGACTACCTTCAGCAGCAAAAGGATCAGGATGATGAGCAGAATGAGGCTGATGCCACCTCCGCCGTAGTAGCCGACACCCGGCCCCAAACGATATCCCCCGAAGCCGAACAGCAAGATGAGAACGATAAGCAGAATGATCACGATGCCTCCAGAATTCACTGAAGGAGTCAGATGCGATTTCCGGGCTGACCGTCTGGGTTTTTGATCGCGGGCGAGCGGATTGTTTCGTCAGATGACCGGCAGACGAGGTCAACTGTGCGTTTACCGGTTGAAGAGCCCGATGAGGTCAACCGGTGGCCGGGACAGAGTCAGAATCGACAAGACACAGCGATGGCTTTACGGGAAGCAGGGCGGTTCCGCATGCAGGTTTTGAAGGAAAGCGAAATGATCAAAAAAAGTGATCATAATGCCTACATCTTAGGAAAAAAGTGATCATAAGGCGGTCGGTTGAAAACTTCTTCCGATTTCTTCGTTGCATTTGCCTCCCGTTTTGTCCTACGCTTAGGGCCAACTTTTGCCGAAGATTTATAGCAAGAGCTGGAAATCCCTGCTAGTGATTCCCGCTTCGGTACTTATTTTTCTCTTCCCCACCTAAGCTCGTTGCGGGGCTGCTGGACAGGAGATTTCCTTTCGGCAAAGCCGGGACCATTTTGGGATACGACCTTCCGCATCTTTGCAGTGCCTGGAGACGCGGTCATCGTTGTCCGCTGCAACCCATTTAGCGAAGGCTTTAGGAGGCAAGTATGAGGCGAATCATCTTTTGGGGCGCGAGCCTTGGGATGTTTCTAGTCTGCCTGTGCGTAAGTAGACCCGCATGGAGCCAGCAGACCACAGCAGCGATCACAGGGTCGGTTGTGGATGAGGGTGGCGCCACTATCACCAACGCCACCGTTACGGTGACAGACACCGACCGCGGAACACTCTACACCGCAAAAACCAATGACGGCGGCTTGTTTAACCTTGCACGTGTGCCGATCGGTAACTACCAGATAAAGGTTGAGGCCCCCGGCTTTCAATCGGCCGAGCAAACCGGTATCACACTCGTGCTGAATCAGACCGCGCGCCTGGATTTCAAGCTGCACGTGGGTCAGGTCACCACCACGGCGCAAGTCACAGCCGAGGCGCCGCAACTTCAATCGGAAACGACGCAGGTCAGCACGCTGATCGACTCCAAGACAGTCACAGATATCCCGCTGGCGACACGCAACTATGTTGAATTGACGTTGCTGGCGCCGGGCAGTGTACATCCTGACGCGTCCTCGTTCAACAACGGCGACAACGTGGCGAATGGCGCCCGGCCGTTCATCAACGGTAACCGCGAGCAGTCGAACAACTTCATCCTGGACGGAATGGATAACAACCAGACGTCCGATAACCTGCTGGCTTATACGCCGTCGCCGGATTCCATCCAGGAATTCAACCTCATCACCAACAACGCGTCCGCCGAGTTCGGCAACTTTATGGGCGGCATCGTGAACGCGTCCATCAAGTCCGGCACCAACCACTTTCACGGCGATGTCTGGGAGTTCTTCCGCAACGACGTTCTGAATGCCAATCAGTGGGAGAACAAGCTGAACCCGGGCAACGTACTGCCAAGACCGTACAGTCCGCTGGAATATGTTCGGGGGCACGCTGGGCGGTCCGATCTTCAAGGACAAGTTGTTCTTCTTTGTGGACTACCAGGGACAGCGCTTCGATCATCCTGCAAGCAGTAACTTTATTACTGTTTTCACGAATGCCCAGCGCAGTGGCGACTTCTCGTATCTGCTCCGGCAGACTACTCCAACGCAGCTTGTCGACCCCATTACGGGGACGCCGTTCCCAAACAACCAGATTCCATTGTCCAGACTGAATACGGTTGCTGCGAATCTGTTTGCCTCCAAGTACTATCCAACGCCGATCAACAACCAGACGACCAATAATGCGATCAACACCGTGACTCAGGCGTTTAACGCCGATCAGGGAGACGTAAAGGTCGACTACACCATCACTCAGAACGATCGCTTCGAGGGACGTTATTCGCAGGCGAACCAGACCGATCCCTCAAGCAATTCGTTGTTGATCCTTGGCAACGGCTTTGCGGTAGCTCCGATCCACAACGTTGTCGGAACGTGGACGCACACCTTCAGCCCAAGCCTGCTGAACGAAGCTCGCTTCGGAACTAGCTGGGTCACTCTTTTTAACGGAAGCTGCTTTTGATCCCAGCATTGGAAACCTCGGGACATAACTCGGCATCGCCAATGCCAACAGCGCTGGCCCCGGCCTGCTGCTGCTCGGCTTTGGCGGCGGTAATGGGCCCCAACCCGGCGGCGGTACCACCCTTACCAATGTTGGCAGCAACGTTGTACAGCAGGACTTCGCCGACACCGTCATTCAGTTCGATGACGGCGTAACGTACACCCACGGCAAGCACGTCTTCCACGGCGGCTTCCAGATGTGGCGCTATCGCGTCAACACCGGCTACACCGGCAACACCGGGCAATACGGCTACTATCCTCTTTGGCCCTTCATTCACTAACGCCAAAGATTTCGTCGGCGACCCGGGAGCGGATTTCTTCCTCGGCTATCCGGAAGCCAGAGGTATCGGCGTCAGCACCAGTTTTGTCTGGCATCAGTTCTCCTGGCTGTTCTCAGGATACGGTCAGGACGACTGGCACGTCACCCCGAACCTGACCCTGAACATGGGACTGCGCTATGAAGCCCACACACCATGGGTCGAACTCAACAATCGGCAGTCCAACCTGGATCTGATCACCGGCGCACTCGAGCTTGCAGGGCAGAACGGCAACAGCCGCGCGCTCTACAACTCGGTGTACGGCCTTCCGGCTATCCAACCCCGCTTCGGCTTCGCGTATTCGCCAGAAGCTATGCATGGCAAGACTGTGATTCGCGGTGCTTACAGCATCTCGTCCTACCTGGAAGGCACGGGCACCAACCTGCGACTTCCCAGGAACCCACCCTTCACTCCGCCTGAGGTTGGGGCGGTATACACCACTCCGACGGTTCAGACGCAGGCAGGCCCTGGAGGCGCTGTTCCAGGTGACCCATTTGCGGGAGCCACAATGTACGTCTGGGATAAGACAGTTCAGCCAGCGCTCGATCAGGAGTGGAATCTGACCTTGCAACAACAGGTCTCACCCACAATGACGTTCCAGGTTGGATACGTCGCCCAGAAGGCAGATCACCTGATGGTGCCAATGCCCTATCTGCAGAAGCAACTGGTCAACGGAGTCGCCACGACGCCGTTCTACTTCAATAACAACCCTGCTCTGATTAACGATCTTGGCCAGGTATCCGGCACTGCTTCTGTGGGCTACATGAACTACAACTCATTGCAGGCCGTGCTCGAGAAGCGGTTGTCCCATGGTCTCGCTGGCCAGGTGGCCTATACCTGGTCGCATTGCCTGACCAACAACAGCGGCTATTACGGAACCTGGGGAGCGGGGGCTGGGAGCACTACAGCTTCACCGTACTTTCAAAATCTGTACAACCCCAGCGCCGATTACGCCAGTTGCTACTACAACTCCAACAACATCGTCTCCGCCTATGCGACCTATGATCTGCCTGTCGGACGTGGGAAGCAGTTCGGAGCCAACATGAACTCCGTCGTTAACCAGGTCGTCGGTGGTTGGCAGGCATCTACCATCGTGTCAACGCATGCCGGCTTCCCGCTTGCCGTTTATGGTAGCGGCGATTTCTCAGGAACCGGCTCGCGTGGACCTCGTCCGAACTGCGGCGTTCAACAGAAATTTGGACGCAGTCAGCCGGCCGAGAACTTCAACGGGTTTGTATGGATGAGCCCATCGGGCTTCTCTGATCCTGCACCAGGTACTTTTGGAAACTGTCCTGCGCAGGGACCAGTGGATGGTCCGGGATACTTCGACGCCGATATCGGGCTGATGAAGAACTTCCACTTCACGGAGGGTGCGTATCTTCAGTTCCGCGCCGATTTCCTCAACGCCTTTAACAACGTAAACCTGGGCATGACAAATACTGGCTTCAGTACCACTTCGACTACGTTCGGCGACGTCAGCACGTCACAACCAGCAAGAAACATTCAGTTCGCCCTGAAGATGTATTTCTAACAGCGAATTCACCGATGGTGAATCCGCCTCATGGCCTCCCTGATAGACTCACGGGGCAGACGCTCAAAGCGCCTGCCCTTTTTATTCATCATGAGTAAATTGTTTTCATTGACTTCCCTGATGGCGTTCGCTTTTTTGGCTGCCGCGCAGACAAACACGCCGGCGCGCAGCAAACCAAATACCGCCGTCAGCGCAGGCGCGGCCGAGCATGCTGTGAGCCTCGCGGAGACGGGCCACTGTTCGGAAGCGCTTCCCTTGCTTACGAAGTCCGTTGCGCACATCACGAACAAAGAGCTCCAGAAGAGAGCAGGGCTCGATGGCGTTCGCTGTGCGACTCTACTCGAGCAACAGGAACCGCTACTGGATATGTTGCGCGTGCTGAACCAACATTTTCCCCACGATCCTGAGGTGCTGTATGTGACTGTGCACGCCTATTCCGATCTATCTAGCACTGCCGCACGGGAACTTGCTCTGACGGCGCCCACTTCGATTCCAGCGCTCGAGATGGACGCGGAAACGAACGAATTGCAAGGCAAATGGGACGAGGCGGAAAAAGACTATCGCAAGATCCTGGATGAGAATCCGCGATATCCAGGCGTTCACTTCCGCCTGGCGCGGCTGATGCTTTCCAGGCCGAATCCGGGGCCCGACTTCCAGGAAGAGGCGAAGAAGGAGCTGCAGGAGGAACTGAAGATCGATCCGGCGAACGCAGGCGCGGAATACGTTCTGGGCGAGCTGGCGCGGCAAGCTCAGGACTTTCCCGAAGCAGTGCGGCACTTCAGCAAGGCTACGGAACTCAACCCGAAGTTTGCCGATGCCTACCTTGGTCTTGGCATGTCCCTGCTAACAGAAAAAGATTACGCACAGGCGATAGCGCCGCTTGAGGCGGCGGTGAAACTGCAGCCAGCGAATCCCGCGGCGCATTATGGCTTAGCGACCGCATACTCCCGCACCGGGCGCAAGGAAGATGCGGCGCGTGAGTTTGCTTTGCAGCAGCAGACGACCGAACGCATGGGCGGTCCGAACTCCCAGAGCCCACAAGGACAACAGCAGCCGCAGTGACCGCTTTCACACCAGACCCGCTGCGATGGTCGCGTCGACACTTCTTGTCGACGCTTGCCGCAGCCGCCGGATGTGCCGGACTCCGCGGCGTCCCTGACGTCCTGGCTGCATCGGCGTTTCCGTTCGAAGAAGTGCCATCGTCCGCCAGCCGGATTACATGGACGCACACGGCTGGGAAATCGCCCGAGAAATATCTGCCGGAGACCACCGGCGCAGGCTGCGCGTTTCTGGATTACGACAATGACGGGTGGATGGACATCTATCTCGTCAACAGCGGAAAGTGCGACTTCTACAATCCCAACCCGCCGCTGCGGAATGCGCTTTATCGCAACAATCGCGACGGCACCTTTACCGACGTCACCGAGAAAGCGGGTGTTGCCGCTGGAGGCTACGGGCAAGGCGTTGCGGTGGGCGACTACGACGGCGACGGCTTCCCCGACATCTACGTGACGCAATATGGACGGAGCATCCTGTATCACAATAACGGCGATGGGACGTTTACCGATGTGACGGAGAAGGCCGGCGTCGCCGCCCCCGGATGGAGCTCGAGCGCGGTGTGGTTCGACTACGACAATGACGGGCGGCTGGATCTGTTCGTCTGCCAGTATGTCGAATTCAGCAAAGAGAAGAACCTTCCCTGCACTGCCAACAACAAGCCGGGCTATTGCATTCCCACGCTTTACCATCCGATGCCCAGCTGGCTCTTCCACAACAACGGTGACGGAACATTCACCGATGTCAGCAAGTCTTCGGGCATTGGAAAATATCCCGGCAAGGCGTTGGGTGTTGTCGCGACCGACCTCAACAACGACGGCAGGCTGGATCTCTTCGTGGCCAACGATACGACTGCGAACTCTCTCTTTATGAATCGAGGCAGTGGCAAATTCGAAGAGATCGGCGCTATCGCGGGGGTGGGCTACGGAGAGTCTGGGCGGGCACGCTCCGGCATGGGGGCCGACTCAGCCGACTTCAATCAGGATGGATGGATGGATCTTTTTGTGGCCAACGTCGATCACGAAAGATATTCGCTCTACCAGAACAATCACGATGAGACATTCGATGACCAGGCCGGTCCGACGGGCGTGGGTGCGGCGACACGCCTGATAAGTGGCTGGGGGCTGAAGTTTTTCGATTACGACAACGATGGCAATCTCGACCTTTTCCTGGCGAATGGAAATCCCGACGAATTGATCCAAACCATGCGGCAGGATGTCACCTATCGCGAGCCACTGCTGTTGTTTCACAACGACGGAAAGACGCTGCACAATGTGAGCGCGGAGAGCGGTCCGACTTTTGCCAAAGATTTCTCCGCAAGAGGACTGGCCGTTGGCGATTTCGATAACGACGGAGCAGTGGATGTTCTCGTCTCGGTGAATGATGCCGCACCGCTGCTGTTGCGAAACACGGCGGCGAAGGGCAACCACTGGCTAGGTATCAAGCTCGTCGGCAAGAAATCCAATCGTGATGCCGTGGGCGCGCGCATCACGTACCAGGCGGGAGATCTGAAGCGCAGCAGAATGAAAATCGGCGGCGGAAGCTATTTATCATCACACGATCCGCGCTTGGTGCTAGGGCTTGGCAAACGCACTAAGGTCGACTGGCTGGAAGTTACCTGGCCGCAACCCGGCGGCACCACAGAGAAGTTCACCTCACTGCCCATGGACAGATACATCACGATCGTTGAAGGTGAAGGCATTAAGACGGCTGCATCGTGATGGTCTTGAATTAGCAAGAGGGTAGAAACGGTTTCACCGCACGGCATTGGCCACGGGGTAGACCTTGATCCAGTGGTTCGTCATCTGCGGCCTCTTCTGTGTTCCCTTCCAATCGAAGACGATCTGGTTGGTCTCCTGCCTTGGCATGTGGCAATCAATGCAATTTTTCGTGAGGGGATGCCCCGGCTTGGTGAAGGTTGCAGAGTCTGGTTTGTGGCAGCTCAGGCAGCGCTGAGAAAACTCGACCACGTCGTGCTGCGTTCTATGAACGTTGTGGCAGGTGAGACAGGTCATGTTCGAGGAGCGGAAGCAACGGCTCTGTTTCAGCAACTCCACCTGATTGCCGTGAACATCGAGGGGAGCGCCGGGATCAGGCGGCGGAAGCTGCAAGTACTCGTCCAGCGGTTCGCCGGGAAGATAGGAGAACGAGGGACGCAGCGGCTGGCCGTGTCCGGCGTGACACCACGCGCAAAGATTCATTTGGCGATCGCGTGAGAACAGCGCCGGATTCAGTATTGCCACTGCCGGAGCAGGCACCGCGGGTTTTGCCGTCTCTCGTTGGACGTGTTCTCGTCCCGGACCATGACACTTTTCGCACCCGATGCCAAGCGAGAAGCCCGTGGTGCTGTACTTGTTCGACGGCGGCGGCAGAGCTTCAAAATAGCTGGCGTGACACTCCAGGCACCGAGGAATGATAGGGCGGTCAAAGTTGGCGAAGCCATCTCGATACCCAGGACTGTTAACCCAGCCGAGCTTGGCCCAATAAGAGACTGGCAATTGGAAGAGTTGATCGTCGTTCCAATAAAGGTATGTCTGACCTTTTTCGCCCGAACCCATGACGAAAGCGATGCGTTCTGAACGTGAGTTCGCGTGCGGAGGTGTGCCCGCGACCGCGGTCTGAAGAAAGTTGTCTTCCTTACCATCCGTGCGCTGCGCATCCATCCGGAAAAACAGGTTGGGATTTGCGGTCTTCAGGATGTTGTCCCCGGGCGTGAACTTACCCAGAATGGAGTCGTGACCGGGCGCCATCGATGTCAGATAATGGGCGGTCTGGTGATAAGAACCGAATTGGTCCGCGTGACAAGAGCGGCAGGCATCGTCTCCAACGTAGCCGCCACGTAAATTGGGTACTGAGGCAGGCGTTTCCGCTGAGCGAGTGGCGGAAGTCAGAGTAAGGGAATGTCTTTTCGCCTGGGCGCGCAAGAAGAGGCAAACCACAATAGCAAGGATGACTGCAAAGGCTCTCTTCATCTCTCAGAGGTGCGCCGCATTCCGAACAGAGTATGCCTTGTCAGCAGCAATGGAAAGGCCGGAGCAGGAGGCCCCGGCCTTTTTCATGCAGTCTGCTGCCAGCGATCAGAATTCGTAGCGAATTGCGAACCGCCCATAGAATGCGCGCTGGAAGCTGGTTGGTGAATTGAAGGTCGGGTCTGCACCTGCCTGAAAACCAGTATCGATGTTTTGGTTGACAGTCCTATTGAACTGAGAGTTGGTGACGTTAAAGCCATCGAAGGCAAGGTTAACGACCCCCTTGTCTCCAAGGCTTATTGGATAGGCGGTATGAAGGTCGAGCTGCAGTGCGGTGGAGAGCGTTCCAAAGGTCCCGCGGCCACCGATGGGTATCTCACCGACGTTCTGGTACACGGGATGCGATGCCAACTGCGAGATCGGGGTTCCGGTCGTGGCCCGCAGTCCGCCACCACCAGTCAGTTTGCGCAGGAATCCATTCGGAACCGTGTATGAGGCGTACAGGTTGGCAACATTGCGACGATCCGTGTTCAGGTAGCCTGGCTGGAACTGAGCGCCAAGCAGACCAATGACGCCCTGAGTAAAGTCGAACAGCGAGCTGATGCCCGGGTCCGACTGCCCGTTGTCGTTGCGGAACAGGCCCTCATAGTTGCCCCATAGCTTCGCGTAACGATAGTTGGCGCGAATCAGGTAGCCGTGGCTGAAGTTCTTGTTCAGCTCGACTTCAAAAGACTGATAGCGCCGAACTGGTGTCGCGAACCCATCGGGTTTCCCGTCTGGAGTAGTGAGGCCGGCCGTGGTTGGATTCTGGCCGCACGCAGCGCCAACTACCTGGCTCAGGCTGTTTGTCTGTATACCGTAGTCATCCACGCAATTCGCAGGAGGCGGGCCGTTTGGGTTGTAGGCCTCCTCCTGTTCATTCGTGAAGTAATCCGAAGAGGGGCCCGGGTTGCCGATCAAATAGATTTGGTTGGGAAGGCCCGCATTCGCACCTTCTGGAGAGACACCCTGCATGTCCTCCACGATGCGCTCGAGTCGGCGGTCGGAATAGCGCACATCCAGCACCATACCAGGGGCAATCTCGCGCTGAACGCCGAGAAGATACTCCTCCTCGAAGTTGAGCCTCGTGCCCGAGTGAATCAGCTCCAGTGTAGAGGAGCTAGCCGAAATGCTGCCGGCTGGTCCTGGTGAGCTGGAAGAGTTGGCGTATCTTGTGATCCCGCTTAACAGGTGAGCCGAGTCAAGAATCGGAGTAATCGTACCGTCCGGATTCGTGAGCAGGTTCGTGCCATCGGAGGGTGCCGCCCAGCGCGCGCTGTTCACATCCAGTTCCTGGTTGAGCTCGCGAATTGCCGCGTCCGTAGGCAGACCCTGGGTGTACCGCCCCCAGTTGAAGTAGACCTTGGTTTTGCCATTAGCCCAGGGATCGATATTGGCGCCGAGGCGCGGGGACCAGTTGTCGTTGAAGACATATTGCTGGTTCGGCCCGTTGAGCTGCTCTTCTTCCCAGCGCAGGCCGGCGTTGAGGGTAATGCGCCTGCCGACCGCCCAGGAATCATTAACATAGGAGGAGAGATAGCTCTCGTTAGAGGTTGCTGTGACTCCACTCCAGATGCCGCGCACTTGCCTCAGATAGACTTGGGGCTTTGGTCCGGTTCCAGTATAGCCAGGGTAGAAGGGGCAGAGAGTTGTCGGACAGTTGGAACTTGCCGTTTGCAAATAGAATGCTGCACTCGAAGGAGTGCCAGCGAGGGCACTGCTGCCGCCGACATCAGTGATCGCAACTCCATCCGCATTCGTTGAGGGGAACGGGAACCGCGGTCCAATGTAATCACGATTTACCAAATAAGTCGCCCGACCGTACCCGAAGCCTCCCGAGAAGGTATGCTGTCCGAACAAATTCGCAATCTTCTGGATGTCGATGGTGGCACCATACGATTTGTTCTGGGGATTCTGGACAAATCCGCCGTTTATTCCCTGAAAGCCCAGGACGCCGATTGTCCTGTCACTGACGGAGTAAATGTCGTCGAATCCCGATTCGGTGAAACTACTGTTCTTGTAGGTGGCCGCAATGTTCAGCTGCGTCGTTGGATTCAGGGATGAAGCAAGGTGAGTCACAATGGCGCGGCTACCATAACCCCAGGTACTGAAGCCGGTAGTGTTCTTTATGTTGATATTCGGGTAGGGCGGGGCCGCTGTAAAAACAGTGTTGTAGCTGTAGTTTTGTTTAGCCGGATCGCCAAAGGCGGAGGCCTCGAGTGTTGTTCCATCTGTGATCTTCAGGCTTAGCTTGCCTGCCCAACTCTTGGTGGTGGCGGAGCTTGCGAAGGGACCATGGTTGTAGACAGGTGCGGCAAAGGCTGTGTTTGGCGCCAAAAAATAATTCTGATTCAGCGAAGGGTTGAAGGATCCGAAGAAGAACAGGCGATCATGCTGGCCTTTGACGGGAATGTAACCACCCAGCTCAATGCTTCCGTCATAGGCTGGAAGGGTAAAGATCTTCCCGCGCAGGAAGCTTGAGGGCGCGAACGTACGAAAGTTGTCAGCGTAATTGAATCCCGCGGATCCCCATCCCGGAGCCATATAGGCTGCAAGAGCGCCATGGAACTGCGAGCCGCCGGTCTTGGTGACGATCTGGAGGACGCCGCCGTTGACCCCACCATACTTCGGCTCGTAGGCGGCGGTCTTCACCTGGACTTCCTGGATGAAGGAGAGATTGATACCTGTGCCCAGCGATCCATAGATCGGGCTGAATACACCGAGGCCGCCGTAGCCAGAGTCGTTGAGCACGACGCCATCCACCAGGTAGAGATTCTCAAGACCGGTCGCGCCCCCGACGGAGGGGTTCGAGTTGCCCGTGCCACCGCCATCGACGACTCCCGGTGCCACATAGAAAAGCGATCCAACATTGCGCGCAATCGGAACCTGCTGATAGAACTCGGCCGTCAGGTTGTCGCTTACCGCGGTCGAGCTGGTATCGATGCTGACGGTGGTGGCGTTCACCTCAACCGTCTCAGCAACATTGCCCGTCGCGAGTGAAAAGTCCACGCTTTGGGTTTTGTTGATGACTACTTCGAGATTCTTCGCGGTCTGACTCTGAAAGCCGGCCTTTTCCACCTCAACGGTGTACATACCCGGAGTGAGGTCCGACGCAATGAATCGGCCGGCAGCGTCAGTGGTGACGACGCGATGGTCGGTGGCGCCGCTGACGGTGACTTTCGCATCGGGAATGATGGCTCCCGACTTATCTGTGATGACGCCGCCCAGGCCGCCGCGTGTTGCGGAAAGCTGCTGGCCATAGAGACAGCTCGGTACGCTAACGCCTGCTGTGATCGCAAGAGCGGACAGCAGGAGGCATTTCCTCCAGAGCTGATGCATACACGTCCTCCCAAAGAAAAACTCGATTGTCGCGAGTGGCTAACGTGGCCATTTCGCATTTGGCCTTCATAGGATCGCGGCATCGGATGCAATTCGTCACGGATTGCTGTGCCTTCGAATCCCGTTTGCCGCATGTATAGACCTCCGCGGAGAGGACCTACAATGACAAACTGACGAGATTACAGCTAATCGTGACGAGTCAAAAGCGGGCTATTGCCAGCGTGTTTTTCCGCGTCCTCGGCGGCGGCGACATTTCCTGCCTCGCGGTAGGCAGTGGCGAGGGCGGTATAGGCTTCCCGGGGCGGATAACCAGCGGCGATGGACTGCCTGAGGTAGTACACCGCGAGTGCGCGATCATGCTGGCTGAGCGCGCACTGACCGCGCCGAAAAGCGTCCAGCGGATCGTTGATGCGGTGGAACGATGGACTCACGACCGTCCATAAAGGCGCTCTGGGATTTGTGATGGTCAGATTCAGTGCCTGTGAAACATGCGATCCATCGATCGGATCCGTAGCCTGAATCACCAGACGATAGGGACCAGACGACAACTTATCGGTGGCGAGATCTTTGCCGATCACCAGGTTTCCGAAGTGATCAAACCCTCGCTTATCGACAGACTGTGTGGTCTGCTGCTTCTCTGGACGGCCGAGCTGGCCGAGAGTGTAGACCACATCGAGACTTCCCTGCCCGGTTCCGGATTGGGGGTTGTTCCAAATCTGATAGAGCACGCGAATAGGTGATCCGCGCGGCACCGATGCGTTCTCCCCGCCAAGCGGAGCGAACTGCACGCCGGAAAGCGTGAACGGTAGCGAGTTACCTGGATCGGCATTCGGCTTGTCGAGCGTCAACAGCATGGGCGTGCTGATGTTGAGGCGCGAATCAAATGCGGGAACAACAACATTGCGCGACTGCGTGAACGCCTGATGCGTCACCTTGTTGGTGACAGTAAGTGCGAGCGTGTAGGCACCTGGCGATGCGGGAAGACGGCCCTCCAACGCAAATCTCCTCTGACGGCGCTCTGCCACGTCTGCGGCGGTCAGGTAATTCGTCAGGTTTTGCGCATCCTGATAGATGACCTGTCCATCGCGGGTCTTCAGTGCCGCCTCCACATCTACGCTGTAGTAATAGCGTCCATCCTCACGCTGCGCGACGAAGAAGTCCTGCGGATTGAAGAGCTGGAACAGGTAGGAGATGCTGGCGAGCGCGTCGCCATCACGGGTGGCCATCACGCTGAGGTCGCTGAAGGACTCTCCAAGAATGATCCTGTGACTCACGTTCTCATGCATCGCACGGCGTTCATCCAGCAGCTCGATATTTTCCGGCAGATTCCGATAGTTGCGGATGCGGTCCAGGAGTGACTCGGATTCGAGGCTCGGGCTGTCGAGGCTGGCCGGCTCGTTGGGCAGCAGGGTGAGCGCGATCTTTGCGACTTCGGCGCCCAGGTCTTGCTTGATGATCTTGATCGCGGTCGCCTCGTCGTTGACCGCGTTCGTGCTCTGCACCAGCCTCTCGGGCTTGTCGAGAAACGGCGAATAGAGCTTGTAGTCTTCGTTTAGCGTGCGCTGGTAGAAGACAACGTAGAAATAGGGTGGCAGCGCGTGATTGGAACTGGGGCTTTGGTAGAACCATATCTCGAGCGGAGTGAGGTACTGGCTGGAGCGATACGGGGTCAACTGCTGCGGCGGACCGAGCGTGATGTAAACCATGCCGCGATCGGTACGCCAGCCATCATGCCGGCCCGGCGAACCAAACTGATCGTTAGCGTAGGCAAGACGACGATAGTATTCGTCGCGGAACGAATTGGTCGGCGAATTCGGATCGGGATTACGGATCTCCCAGAAGTTCTGGATGAAGGCGTCGCGATCGGCGTCGGTCTTGAGGTCGAGGAAAGCACCTCGCTCCGCGTTCGTGATGATGTAGGGAACTTCCTCATTGAGCCAGGCGGCATATTTCGCCGGCACCGGCGCCTTAGCGGCGGCCAGCAGCACCCCAGTCCCGCAAAGAATCAGGATGAAAGCGAACAGGACATGGTGTGCGCGCTGTGCGAATCGCATTTGTGACAACGTCGCGGAACCTCTTGCTCTTTAGATTTCGCGCTGCGCCCGTTCTACTATCCGGGCGAAGCATCGCGGAGGCCAGCCCTCGCCTCATGGAACAGTCTGCTCCTCGCGTTGGTCGATGTCACTAGCGGAAGATGGGCCATCGAGCAACAGGGGCGCCAGATAAGGCGCCGTTCGACTTGCCGCAACGCGGGCTACTTCCTGCGGCGTCCCTGCGGCGACCACTTGTCCGCCTTCGTCGCCGGCGCCGGGGCCGATGTCCATCACCCAGTCGCTCGCAGCGACGACGCGCATGTCGTGCTCGACGACGACCACGGTGTTCCCCGCTGCGACCAATGTATCCAGCTGCGCCATCAGCTTGTCGACGTCGGCTGCGTGCAGGCCGGTGGTTGGCTCATCCAGAACATACAGGGTTGCTCCGCGCTGGACCCGCTGCAACTCTGTCGCGAGCTTGATTCGCTGCGCCTCGCCGCCGGAGAGTTCGGTCGCAGGTTGACCGAGCCGCAGGTAGCCCAGTCCGACTTCCCGCAGCGTTTCGATGGAACGGACGAGTGGTGGTTCATCCGCAAAAAACTCCCCGGCAGCATCGACTGTCAAACCCAGCACATCAGCAATGCTCTTCCCGCGATATTGAATCTCCAGCGTTTTGGCATTGAACCGCGTGCCGTGGCACGTCTGGCACGGCGCATACACGCTCGGCAGAAACAGCAACTCCACGAAGACAAAGCCTTCGCCCTTGCATGTTGGGCATCGTCCTTTTACCACGTTGAAGGAGAACCGTCCGGCATCATAGCGGCGGCCGCGCGCCATCTTCGTTTCGGCAAAGAGCTTGCGCACATGGTCAAACAAGCCGGTATAGGTAGCGAGATTCGAGCGCGGGGTGCGGCCAATCGGAGCCTGGTCTACTCGCACCAACCGCTTGATGCCGTGCATCCCTTCCACAATCTGCCCACCTGTGACCTCCGGAGGCGGTGTCTCGAGTCCCTCCGCTTCTTCATCGTCGGCAGTGAGCGGCTCGCCTAGCCGAGCGGCCACCAGTTCAACCAGCGCCTGGCTTACCAGACTGGACTTGCCCGAACCGGAAACTCCGGTCACGGTAGTGAAGACTCCCAAAGGAAATGCCACGCTCAGGTGGTCCAGGTTATTCCGTGTCACGTCCTTCAATTGCAGCCATCCATGCGGCTGGCGAGGCGTCCGCGAGCGAAGCTTGTGAGTTCCGAATAGATAGCGTCGCGTTTGTGATTGCTCAACCCGTTCCAGACCGGCCGGGATACCGCTGTAGAGGATGTGGCCGCCGTGCTCTCCAGCGGCCGGCCCCACATCAACAATCCAGTCGGCCCGGCGGATCACATCCAGATCGTGTTCCACGACAAACAGAGAATTGCCCGCAGCACGCAATCGCTCAAAGGCCGTAAGCAACGACTCTGTGTCCGCCGGATGCAATCCCGCGGATGGTTCATCGAGCACATAGACGACGCCAAACAAGTTGGAGTGCACCTGGGTAGCTAGTCGGATCCGCTGCAGTTCTCCGGGCGAAAGCGTTGGGGTGCTGCGTTCGAGCGTGAGGTATCCCAGTCCCAATTCGAGCAAGACGCCTAGGCGCGCGACTAAATCAGCGGCGATGCGCTGCACCACGATCATCTTCTCCGGATGCGCTGCCCGCATCTTCGCGGTACCGCCGGCGGTCCCCTCCGCAAAGGGGCGCAGGATGCCGGCGAGCCGCTTCAGCGGTAGGCGAGAGATGTCAGCGATGTCGAAGCCTGCGAATTTCACTGACAACGATTCTCTCCGCAGCCGCTTGCCATGGCACAACGGGCAATCGCTGCTCAGCATGTATTGCGACACCCGCCTTTTCATCAGCGGGCTGTGCGTCGTGGCAAAGGTATGAAAGACGTGACGTCTGGCGCTGGTGAAAGTCCCCTGGTAGCTGGGCTCCATCTTGCGTTTGATCGCCTGCCGCACCTCGGCTAAGGAGAATCCAGCGTAGACCGGGACAATGGGCTGCTCCTCGGTAAACAGGATCCAGTCGCGGTCCTTCTTCGGCAGATCTCGCCAGGGACGGTCGACGTCGTAGCCAAGCGTCGTCAGGATGTCGCGCTGGTTCTGCCCCTGCCAGGCCGTCGGCCACGCGGCTACAGCACGCTCCCGGATGGTGAGCGAGTCGTCCGGCACCATCGAGCGCTCGGTCACCTCATAGATCCTGCCCAGCCCATGACACTTCGGGCACGCGCCCTCAGGCGTGTTGGGTGAAAATGACTCGGCATACAGCATGGGCTGGTTTGGCGGGTACTCTCCTGCGCGTGAGTAGAGCATCCGGAAGAGATTCGAGAGCGTCGTGACGCTGCCGACCGAAGAGCGAGTGGTCGGCGAACCTCGCTGTTGTTGCAGCGCTACCGCCGGAGGCAAGCCGTCGATTGCGTCCACCTCCGGCACCGCCATCTGGTGGAAGAGACGCCTGGCATATGGCGAGACGGATTCCAGATACCGCCGCTGCGCCTCGGCATAGAGAGTGCCGAAAGCCAGGGAGGACTTGCCCGAGCCAGAGATTCCTGTAAACACAACCAATGCATCGCGCGGAATCTCCACGTCCACGTTCTTCAGATTGTGCTCTCGCGCACCGCGCACGCGAACGAAGCCGCGACCCTTCTCCTCAAGGGCGCGCTCGGAAGAAGGGGCAGCTGTGGTCATCGATGGATGTTTCATTCCGGTGTGGGACGCGCCTGATTAGATGCGCCGTCTCATGCCCACGCGCGCCAACCCGCCAGCAAAGTCGTTCGTAAACGGTGACAGCCCTAAATAGGCTACCGCTCCGAGGCGAATTAGGCGTGTCGCTCGCGGCTGCGGGGCGGAAAGCGCCTTGCATTCCCCTGGCCCGATCGCGCAAGGAGCACCTAAGTCAGAAAGCGAGAAAGACACATATGAAACAAGGGGCGGAAGAAATATGTCCCAGTCGAAACGGTCGATTCTAGTCTTTGAGCCAAGGCAACATTGGCCGCGCCGTCGCAGAACACTTCGGCTTCTCCAGAAGCCGAGGTTTACGAATTATCTCGACGGAAACTGGAGGAGGTACCGAGCGCGGCGTGGGACATCTATAAAGTGACCATTACCATCAGCGCAACCGAAGTAGACACCGTGACACATCCGACACGCTCAAAGATGAACAGGCGGAAGCTTGTGGCCTAACGCGGCGCCTCTGAACTGCCATAACCTTCCAGCTTTGCATAAATGAGTATCTCGGCGGCTGTGAGAATTAATAGCTTGTCTTCTACAAACCTTGAAACTTCATTGGTAAGGCAGGGACGGACTTACTTTTGGGCAGGACGATACTCATTTTGCCAATCAATTTATGCAACTTGGTCACAGTTGCTGCAGGCTGTCCCTACTATCGCGCTATTCATCACCTGGTCGCCCAACCCGGAATTTCGCTTGCATATCGTCTTTAATCCTGCCGAGGTGTAGCCACATTGGGCAGCGATGGAGCGTTTTCCATTCGGGAGGGAACTATGACACGCCTTGGAAAGCTGCTGCTTTTCCTGGTTCTCATCGCCAGCGCCGCACACTTCGCCCTTGGTCAGGGCATCATCACCGGAACTATCAAAGGCACGGCAACGGATCCTTCCGGCGCCATCGTGCAGGGCGCCCAGGTGACGATTACTAACACCACTCAAGGCGCGACGCGGACCACCACTTCCGGAGCGGACGGCTCATTCTCTTTATTTGCTGTACCCATCGGTACCTACACTATCAATGTCTCGGCCCCTGGATTTTCGGCTGTCAACATTAGCAACGTTCAGGTAAATTCAGGCGCTACAACTGACCTCAAGTCGGTTCAGCTCAATCTTGGCGCCAACTCACAGCAGGTGGAAGTCAACGGATCGTCGGACGTTCTGCTCCAGACGAGCGACTCCCAGGTCACCACGACCTTCAGCTCCCAGACGATACAAAGCATCCCGCTGAACAACGGATTCGATACGGCCGCCGAGCTGATCCCCGGAGTTGTGAGCACGCATGGCGATGGCTTTTCCAACACAAACGGCGATAACTACTCGGTGAATGGCCAAAGTGGTCGCTACAACAACTCGGAGATCGACGGTCAGGCCAACAATGACAACTCTATCGGTGGCCCCCAATTCTTCTTTGCCAATCAGGACGCGGTTCAGGAACTGCAGGTCGTCACTAACAACTTCAGCGCCCAGTATGGCCGCAATGCGGGCGCCGTGATCAACTACGTTACCAAGAACGGAACCAATGCTCTGCACGGAAGCGGCTTCGAGTTCTATCAAGGCCAACAGCTTAGCTCGTTCGCCAACCAGCAAAAGAACTCCGTGTTTGGCTTTTGCGCTCCGGGTCAAAGCTCCAGCACGGGCTGCACTGTGCCGACTCTGCCTCGGTATGTGGAGAATCGCTACGGCGGGACGCTCGGCGGTCCGATCCTGAAGAACAAACTCTTTTTCTTTGGCAGCACATATTGGGATCGCGTGCGACAGGGCGCTGCTCCAGTGTCATCCCTCCCTGGCCTAACCCCGGATCCTACGGGACTGCAGCAGCTCGCGGCCGCCTTCCCCGGCAATCCTGCCGTGACCGCACTCACCACCTCCGGCCCATACGGCGTTAAAGCGGGCAATCCGACTCCTACCAGCATCCAGACGGAGACGGTAACGGGGCCTGGCGGTGTGAGCGCGCCGGTGGAGTTCGGGGCGGTCCAGCGTAACATTCCTACGCTTTTCAATGATCAGGAAGATCTCGGCCGTCTCGACTACCAGCCGACCAGCCGCGATCACCTCTTTCTTCGGTATATCTACCAAAATCAACTTTCGACGGGAGTCGGGGGCGGCGAATTTGGCCAGATTGCCAACGGTGCGTTTGTGGACATTCTTGGCGCCACGCACTCTATCGGGGCGGACTGGACGCATAGCTTTAACGATCATTGGGTGAACCAACTTCGCTACAGCTTTCAGCAGGGAAAGGTCTACTTCGAGGGCGGCTCGTTTCCTGATTGCCTTTCCACCAGCATCACTGCATGTCCTGCGCAGCTCATCTTCTTCGGTCAGAACGATGACGTGGGATTCGGCGAGAATACGGTGTTCCCGCAGGGCCGCACCGTCAAGGTCACCCAAGTGCAGAACAATGCCACCTGGACCCACGGCAACCACACGGTCGTCTTTGGCGGTGAATATGACTATCAGAATTCGCCCAACGTTGGCTTGTTCAACTACAACGGAGTCGCACAGTTTCAAGACTTCAGCGACTATCTCCAGAATGGAGCAGCCAGCCAGGGAACGAGTACGCCGGCCTTCACACTTATTGCGGACGGCAATCCAGTCATCCCCTTCACCGAGTCGGATGTCGCGGCGTATGTGCAGGATGACTGGAAGGTCAGTCCCACCTTTACCGCGCACATCGGCCTGCGGTGGGAGTATTTTGGCCAGGCGCTCAACAAGCTGCACGATGAGCAAGTGGCCCGTGAATCGAATCCGGCCAGTGCTTTCTGGGATCCCTCGCTTCCGCTTTCCGCTCGCACAAGTCCTTCGGCGGATCAATATTTCAAAGGATTCGAGCCACGCCTGGGCTTTGCCTGGAATCCCAACTTAGATAAGGCACTCGTCGTTCGCGGCGGCTATGCGATCAATCAGAATCCTGCCTATTACAATCTGTTTTTGCTCGCGGCCGGTGCGGCTCCCGCTGTGAACTTCGGATCCGTGCCCTGCTCTATGGGCGGCTGCCTGCCCGCAAATGGATCCTTTTTGGGGGCTGCCGTTCGTGCAACCAATCTCCCGTTCCTCCCAAAGGGTCCCGGCATAGATCCAAGATCGCGTTTCGAGCAGGTCTTCCCCACCAATTTTCGTCCGCCTTATGTGCAGACCTACACGCTTGCCATTGAGCATCAGATAGGCAAAGCAGCGGTTGGCGAAATTCGCTACGTCGGCGCCAAGACGACGCACGACTTCCAGTCAAACAATAACAACCCGTTCCTGGCGAACGTAGCAGCGGCGTTCCCCAATCTGGTTTCCCCGTCATCACTCTGCCAGACGCCGAACGCGAACGGCTTCGGCCGCCCCGATTGTAATTATTCCAACCAGGCCATCATCTCCAATGGTGGATTCGCGAACTATAACGGCTTGCTGCTTAACCTGACCACGAGGAGCTATCACGGGCTGAGCTCGACGGTTTCTTATACGTTCAGCAAAAACCTGGGAAATACCACTGATGGATTCCGCAGCACCGGAGGCGCCGGCAGCTCGATCGCGGATCCCCAGAACCCGTTCAATCCGGGCGCCGGAGAGTACGGTTTAAGCGGCAATGACTTTCCCAACGTGGTTGGCATTTCCTTTGACTATCAACTTCCCAAGTTTGTTGCGGGAAATGGCTGGCTCTCACGTCTAACGAACGGCTTTGAATTGAGCAGCATTTATCGCTTCAATTCCGGCCAGGTGTACACACCTTTCCAGAACCTCACCCTGGATACAAACACCGGCGATACCAGCTTTTGCGATGGGGACTTCGCCGCCCAAACCGTTGGCCTCGATTTCTGCAGGCTGGTACTTTCCAACAAGAACGCACCGATTAGCACGGTGGCTTATCTGAATCCCTTTACCGGTACAAATACGGGCACACCGACTCCAGGCACGCCAGAATATGTTGTCTATGGCAGCGACGGTTTCGACAACAATGGCAACTATCAGCCTGGAACCCCAGTTGACCCTGCGTCGGCGCACTGGATCATTAACAATCAAGCCTATGCCCTGGCTGTTGGCAATCCATATCCCGGCTCAGCAAGAAGCTTGTTGCGCGGTCCAGCTTACAGCGATCTGGATGCGACGATTCTGAAGACGACACGGATCACCGAGCGCGTCAGCCTTCAGCTATCATTTTCCGCCTACAACGCGCTGAACCAGATGTACCTTCAGCCGGGTATCGGGACTGCCAACGTAGGTTCTACGGCATTTACGCAGCTTGACGTCAATCCGTCCGGAACAGTGCCGAATGGGACCGGGTCGAATTCCGGGAACCGCTTCGCCATCATCGGCGGAAAGATTATCTTCTAGGCAAACACGTCCACACGGTTGTTACGGAAGTGCATATACGCTCATCCGCTCCATCGTGAGGCTCATGAGTGTCCGCTGGGCTCCAATTGTCTCCGGTCCCTGGCCATCTCCTTCGGGATGAAGCTGCGTATAGCGGCCGTGCGCGTCGAGCGTCCACGCCTGCCTCCGGTCGCGCAGGCATGTATCCAGGATCTCCCACAACTTCTGCTTGCCTGCGGTCGCACGAACTGGGGTCACCACCTCGATCCGCTTCGACAGGTTCCTGGACATCCAGTCCGCCGAGCCGATGAGGAATTCCCCGTCTGCCGGATTCTCGTGTCCGCTCGCGAAGTGGAAGATGCGGGAGTGCTCCAGAAACCGACCGATGACGGAACGCACCCGAACGTTCTCCGTTCGCCCGGGAATGCCCGGGCGAAGGCAACAGAACCCCCTCACGATCAAATCGATAGGCACACTGGCGCAGGAGGCATCGCAGAGCGCCTCAATGATCTCGGGGTCTTCGAGCTGGTTCATTTTGGCCACAATACGCGCCGGCTTTCCCGCGCGCCGGTTATTGATTTCGCATGCGATCAGCTCCAATAGCCGCATACGCATGGTCGAGGGCGCCACCAGCACCGCATTGCATGATGGAGCCTGTGCATGGCCCGTCAGGTAATGGAAGAGGTTCACCACATCGCGAGTGAGCTGCGGATCGCAGGTCAACAGGTCCAGGTCTGCGTAGAGGCGAGCCGTCTTGACGTGATAGTTACCGGTTCCGATGTGGACATAGCTGCGCAGCCCGCCACTCTCTTTGCGGACCACCAGCGCCGTCTTCGCATGAGTCTTCAGTCCGCTCACGCCGAAGGTAACGTGCGCGCCGACCCGCTCCAGCTCCGCCGCCCAGTACAGATTGCGCTCCTCGTCGAATCGCGCCTTTATCTCCATCACGCAGGCGACCTGTTTTCCATGTTCCGCCGCGCGAATGAGCGATTTCACGAACGGCGTGTCATCCCCGATCCGGTACGCGGTCATCTTGAGCGCCACGGTGTCGGGATCATCGGCGGCCGCGGCGATGAAATGCTCCACCGTCGCATCAAAGCTCTCGTACGGTCGATGGACTAGCAGGTCAGCCGCCTGCATCGCGGAAAAGATAGAACCTTCCGCCAGAAAGGGCGGCGGAAGTGGGCTCCAGGGCGTGTCGCGCAGCTCCGCCACCGGCAGCCCCGCGATCTCGAAGAGCGTCGTGTAATCCACCTCTCCGTCCAGCTCGTACACATCTTCCGCTGCCAGATCGAATCGTTCGCGGAGCATCTCGCGAATGCCCGGATCGGCTCCCGGCCCAAACTCCAACCGCACTACCGGTTCATAACGCCGCTGCCGGACCTGTTCCCGGACCAGCGCGCGGATCTCCGCCGACGAGTCCTCTTCCACATCCACTTCCGCGTCGCGCGTGATGCGCACCAGCGTTATTCCGGAGATTGCCATTCCGGTATACAGCTTTCCGACATTGCCGCGCACAAGTTCGTGCAGCGAGATCAACAGCTGTTGGCCTGGCTCCAGTCCCGCCGTCAGCGGTACCCACTGCTTCACTCCGAAAGGAATCTTCATTCGGGCGACCATCGGCTCGGCCCGCTCGGGATCCTTCAGCCGGCAGGTCAGCGACGTGGAGAGATTCGAGAGGAAGGGGAATGGATGCTCGGGATTGATGACGAGCGGCGTCATGGCTGCAGAGACGTTGCTGTCGAAGTATGCTCCCGCCTCTTCCTGTTGCGCCTCGGTCAGCTCATCCCAGCGACGCAGCAGGATTCCATGTTCCGCCAGCCGCGGAATCACCGAGTCGCGATAACACTCCGACTGTCTGCGCAGCATGGAAAGGAGCTTCTCCCGTAATTGCCGTAAACGCGCGTGCTGTTCTTCCGTCCGTCCGTGGAGCAGCAGGGCTATGCGCTTCATGAAAAACTCGTCGAGATTCGAGGTGAAGATTGCGAGAAACTTGACCCGCTCCAGCAGCGGTGTGCGCTCATCCAGCGCTTCCGCCAGAACTCTTTCGTTGAAATCCAGCCAGCTCAGATCGCGGTCGATCCAGACTTCCGCCAGTGCAGCCGGCAACCGCTCATTCAGAAATCCGTGGTCGCCGATCGATGCGAGTACGCCTGTCGCCATTGCTGCACTTGTTGTCATTTCGCCGCTCCTCAAAAGTTTGCGCCCGGACGGTTCCGCAAACCATTACTTCCACCTGCCCGGCTGGCACCGCCGCTTCGTCATCGGCCAAAAGCTCGAAAAGCGTACGCGTGGTAACTCTTCGGCATCGCAAGGCATGATTCACCCGGGTGGAATGCGTACTAGTTGAGGCTCGTCCGTTGCGGGCGACCATATCAGACCAGCACCAAACCAATCAGCCGGCTACGATGATTTTCGCGTTACAAGACTATGAATGCTGTGTTCAGCATCGGTCCTACCGAAGGATCTTGTACCCATCCGGCAACGGGCGGGATCTCCGATTTCATCAACCAGCGCAACGAACGCCGTAGTCGAGGATTAACGGCGCTCTGCGGCACACGCGGGTGTGTGAATTGATCTGGGCTTCAAAACGGCTTCGTTCTACGCTCCCGCAAGTTGCCGCTTGTGGGCGATTTGAGCTTCCGAAATGAAAAGGCCGAAGCGCTAGGCTCCGGCCCTTTCATTCACAGTCGACAACCGACTCCCTGTCAGTGCGACTGAAGTTGAGATACTGTACTACCGCCTTGCTGCATGTTCGACAGCACTTGAATATCGACCCGGCGATTTTTTGCCCGGCCTTCGGCGGTGCTGTTCGGAGCCACTTCCTTGTCCTTGCCAATGCCGATCAGGTAAAACTTGTGCGCTGGCACGTTGTACTTCGACGCCAGGTACTGGACCACGGCTTCGGCACGGCGCTGGCTTAGTGCGTAGTTATACTCCGCGCTCCCGGTTGAATCTGTGCCGCCGGTCACTTCAAGGATATATCCCTTGGTCGAGTTGAGAGGGCCAGCCAACTGATCCAGCTGCGCCTTGTCGTTCTTTGTAAGCACACTCTTGTCGAAGCCGAAAGTCACCGAGGCTGCTCCGATCTGCTTGTAGCTGTCGAGGTTGCTTACAACGCTGGCCAGCGAATCGGCGCGGTTTACCGCTTCCTGCGCGCTCTGCTGTGCGGCACCTGCGGCGGTATTCGCCTGCTGCGCGTTCTGTTGGGCGCTATCGGCTGAGGACTGCGCCTTCGTGATGCCGGCGGTCGTCTTCTCGTCCAGATTCTTCAGATTGCGATTGTTGGTAGCGGTCTGGTCATCCAGCTCATTGGTGTGCTGGATCAGGGGCGCGGTCTGGCTCTTGACATACTTCTTGGTGGAACAGCCGCCGGTCAAAAGCAGCGCGAAAACTCCCGCCATGCAACCTGAAATTTGGGTCAGACGCTTCATTTGTGTCGTCAAGTGAATCTCTCCCTCCTCGCGGTGCGTGCCGCGAAGTGCCGTCGAAACGAGTCAGTTGTGGCGTAGCGGGGGCAGCCGGACACAAGACTCCATTTTCTTATATGCACGATGCGTGCCAAAACGAACCTTTGTCTATATCAACCCTATCATGAACAAGTTACGGCCGTTTTTTCGTTCGCGAAAAGCAGGTCGGTGTAGTTATTACGCAGCACGGATGAGGCACCGGCCTTGGCCGCGTCTGCCGGCCTGCCGGCGATTAGACTGAAAATGGGCCGCGATGCGCCGGACGGATGCGTCCGGATTTGCCGCGACGACGGATTGCACACCTCATCCGCCTGAGCCCATACAGCGAAAATGGACCTGCACCAGAAAATCCGCACCTTGCCCACGCAGCCCGGCGTGTACCTCTATAAAAACGCCGAGGGCGAGGTCATCTACGTCGGCAAGGCGAAGAACCTGCGCGCGCGTGTCCGCTCGTATCTGCTCGCGGCCTCGCAGGCTAACGCGAAGACTGGTTCGCTGATGCGCGAGGCGGTAGATGTCGACTACATCCTGGTCGACAATGAAGGTGAAGCGCTCGCGCTCGAAAACAACTTCATCAAGCAGCGCAAGCCGCGCTTCAACATCCTGCTGCGCGACGACAAAACCTACCCCTACGTCAAGCTCACGCTGGCAGATCGCTATCCGAAGGTCTTCGTCACGCGCCGTCTGCGCAAGGACGGCAGCGCCTATTACGGTCCCTACTTCCCCGGCAATCTGGCGCATCGCATTGCGGACCTGCTGCACCGATCCTTCCTGTTGCCGAGCTGCAAGGTCGATCTATCTCGTTATCACCCGCGCCCCTGCCTGCAGTACTACATCAAGCGCTGTCTCGGCCCCTGCGTCGAAGGGCTCACCACACCGGAGGAATACCGCGAAGCGGTGCGCGATGCGCAGCTCTTCCTCGAAGGGCGGCAGCAGGAGCTCGGACGCTCGCTGGAAACACGGATGGAGGCAGCCGCGGCCTCCGAGCAGTTCGAACTTGCGGCGAAATATCGCGACCTGCTCATCACCGTGAACCAAGTGCAGGAAAAGCAACGCATCGCCAGCGCGGACAGTGACGACGCGGATGTCTTCGGCTATCACTACGAAAACGACATGCTCGCCGTGAACCTCTTCCACATGCGCGCGGGCAAGATCGTCGATCGCCGGGACTTTTTCTGGGAAGATCTGTCGGAGCTGGTGCAAACGGAAGAGGAGCACGTGGAGAATGTGCCAGAGGCCGCGCACGCTGCGGGCGCATTCAACCCGCCTGCCTTCTTCTCTGCCCTGCTCAAGCAGCTCTACATCGATCAGCAGTATGTGCCGCGCTCCATCCTGGTGCCGGTGGACTTCGCCGACCGCGATGCGCTCTGCCACCTGCTCGCCGAGCGCACTGGGCATCGCGTCGAGATTGCCGCGCCGCAACGCGGCGAGAAGCGCTCGCTCATCGATCTCGTCGGGCAGAACGCGAAGCAAAGTTACGATCAGCGTTTCCGCGTGCTGCAGCCATCGCAAAAGGCAATCCAGGAATCGCTGCAGGATTTGCTTATGCTTCCCGAACTGCCCCGGCGCATCGAGTGCTTCGATATCTCGCACATCCAAGGCGCGGAGACGGTCGCCTCGATGGTGGTGTGGGAGAACGGGGCGATGAAGAAGTCCGACTACCGCAAGTTCCAGGTGAAGACCGTCACAGGCGTAGACGACTTTGCCTCCATGCGCGAGATCGTCGGCCGCCGCTACAAACGCGTTCTCCAGGAGACCACTGAGTCGGAATTGGTAGAGACATCGGATAGCGAGGCACGGGCCCGAAATGGCTCCGCACGTGGCCACATGCCGTCGCTCGTCCTCATCGACGGCGGTCTCGGCCAGCTTCACGCGGCAGCCGCAGCGCTTGAAGAGCTCGGGCTGACCACGCAACCGCTTGCGTCGATTGCAAAGCGTGAAGAGGTGATCTACCTCTACGGACAAGAGGACGAGCCGATCGTCCTCGACCGGCGCTCGCCCGTCCTGCACCTGATCCAGCGCATCCGCGATGAATCGCATCGCTTCGCCATCACTTATCACCGCAAGCGGCGCGAAATCCGCGACCGCCAGTCGGAGCTGTTGGACATCCCTGGTGTGGGCGCCCACACGCGCACCCGGCTGATACAGCACTTCGGCTCACAGCGGGCGGTGGAGCAGGCGTCGCTCGAGGCGCTTACGTCTGTTGTGGCCAAGAAGGTGGCGGAGGCTATCTATGCACACTTCCATCCGCAAGGCGAAGAACTGATGCAACTCACCACGATCTCCACAAAGCCCGACGGCGATACAAAAGTCGTTCTCTGATACGCATCGGGTCGCATACACTAGCGCGCGATGGCACATACCGACGACTCACAAGAATGGCTCCGTCTTACCCGGCTCTATCAGGAATTGGATGATGTCGATCTCCTCCAATTGCGCGATGACTTCGACAATCTCACTTCGATAGCGCAGGAGGTTCTTCGTCCGATTCTTCAGACACGAAATCTGTGGCAGGGTCCTGAAGTTGCGAAGGCAACAACCCCTACACCCCAACGAGCGGATTATTCATTTCTACGGACTACTTCGGATGTGAAGGGATCCGCCATCGACCGGGATCGTGATTCACTCCTCAAGGACGAAGGCATCGCAGTGCGTGCTTGTGAATCTATGGAAATTTCTTCCTTGCTGAGTGACTATCTGACGGAAAAACAGATCGAGTGCCTGGTTATCACTACCAAGAGGGGCTATCCGGTAAGATTTCCGGAGATTTTGGTCTTTTCAAGAGATGTTGAAAGAGCAACCGAGTTGCTTGACAACGCCGATATCGAAGCATTGCGCCGAACGGCAGATGCGCAATCAGCTGAGAGTATTGAAGGCTCTTCACAGTGTCCTGTCTGTGGATCAACCGAGATCCTGCTGCAGCCAAGTAGGCCGGATTGTCTCAACTGGTGGCTTTGTGGCGATTGTGGCCGCTCTTGGCAAGACAATCTTCCGGCCGATTTAAAAACCGAAGGCTAATGTTGGGCCGTCGGATTCATCCATCGGATCCGGCGTCCTATGTTCCATTTCAAGCTTTCCGGCCCACGCAGCCATCAAGAGGAACTATTCGCCACGCGGAAGCGTACAAATGTACAAAACTACGCAGTGTGCCCATCCCGGGTTCATGCACTATCGGGAATCATGCGGCTGGGAGGCCTAGCCATGGCAATGTTCGGCGATCAGCTCAAACAGGTGGTTCGCAGGCTCGGCCGCGCCCCATTGTTTACCGTTATCACGCTGTTTACCCTCGCCGTGGCCATCGGCGCGAACACCGTCATCTTCAGCGTCGTCGACGGCGTATTGCTCAAGCCTCTACCCTATCCCCATCCGGAGGAGTTGATCGGGGTCTGGCATACGGCTCCGGGCATCAACCTCAAGGAGCTGAACATCTCGCCGTCGATCTATTTCATCGACCGCGAGCAAAGCACCACCCTCCAGGACATCGGCGTCTATCAAGGAGACTCACTGAATGTTACCGGCGCTGGGCAGCCGGAGCATGTGGACGGTCTCGACGTCACCGACGGCACGCTGCCCCTGCTCGGCGTCAAGCCTGCGCTCGGGCGTCTCTTTACTCGCCGCGATGATACAGGCGAAGCGCCGGACACTGTGCTGCTCTCCTACGCATACTGGCAGCGCAAATTCGGCGGGAGCCCGTCCGCAATCGGTCGAAGCCTGACCATCGACGGCAAGCCACGCGAAGTCATAGGCGTGCTGCCCCAGGGATTTCACTTCCTCGATCGTAAGGACGACGCGCTCATTCTGCCAATGAAGTGGGACCGCAGCAAAACGAAGTTGGGCAACTTCAGCTATCAGGCCCTGGCCCGTTTGAAGCCGGGAGTCACCATGCAACAGGCCACCACCGACATGGCGCGCTTGCTTCCGGTCTCCATCCGCAGCTTCCCCGCGCCCGACGGCTTCAGTCCTGCGTTATTTGAGAAGGCAAACTTCCAGCCGAATCTTCGACCGCTCAAGCAGGATGTCGTCGGCGACGTGGGCAATGTCCTCTGGGTCCTGATGGGTTCCATCGCCATGGTGTTGCTGGTGGCCTGCGCCAACGTCGCAAATCTGCTGCTGGTGCGCGTCGAAGGACGCCGCCAGGAGCTGGCGATCCGCTCGGCTCTCGGTGCGGGATGGAAGCGCATCACGACAGACCTCCTCTTCGAAAGTGCCGTACTCGGAACCGTGGGGGCTCTCCTGGGTCTCGCGCTCGCCTATGGCGCATTGCGCCTTCTGGTAGCGATGGCTCCCACCGGCTTGCCGCGCATTCACGAGATCGGCATCAATCTTCCGGTATTGCTCTTCACGCTAGCGCTCGCGCTGCTCACGAGCGTGCTCATCGGGCTTATCCCGGTCATGAAATACGCCGGCGGAAATTCCGCCAGCGGTCTGCGAGAAGGCGGCCGAGCGCTGAGTCAGAGCCGCGAACGCCATCGTGCGCGCAAGACACTGGTGGTGGTACAGGTTGCGCTAGCGCTCGTCTTGCTCATCTGCTCCGGCTTGATGATCCGCACCTTCCGCGCGATGATGCAGGTTTCGCCCGGCTTCGCCTCGCCGAATGAGCTTCAGACCTTCCGCTTCTACATCCAGGACACCCAGATACCCGATGCGCAGCGCGACCGCGTCATCCGCATGGATCAGGAGATTCAGGCCAAGCTTGCGGCCATCCCCGGTGTCTCCTCCGTCAGTTTCGCCAGCGTGGCGCCCATGGATGGAGGCTCGAACAACGACGTACTGTTTGCCCAGGATCACGTCTACGGCGAGGGCGAGCTGCCGCCCATCCGCCGCTTCAAACGCATCTCGCCCGGAACCTTCGCCACGCTAGGCACTCCGCTGATCGCGGGACGCGATCTGACCTGGGCAGACACCTACCAGAAACTCCCGGTCGCCATCATCTCGGAGAACTTCGCAAAAGAGTATTGGCATGATGCGCAGAGCGCCCTAGGCAAGCGCATCCGCGTCGCCAACACGGATGACTGGCGGGAGATCGTCGGCGTGGCCGGTGATGTGCACGACGATGGCGTGAGCCAGCCGGCACCCAGCACCGTCTACTGGCCGCTGATGCAGGACCGCTTCGAAGGACAGAAAGAGTACGTGCAGCGGGGCGTTGCGTTCTATGTCCGCAGCCCACGAGCCGGCTCGCAGGTCTTCATCAATGAGGTGCAGCGAGCCGTCTGGTCCATCAATCCCGATGTGCCGCTCGCCAACACCTCGACCCTCGGCGAGTTCTACACCAAATCCATGGCCCGCACCTCTTTCACCCTCATCATGCTCTGCGTTGCCGGAGCGATGGCCCTGCTACTGGGCATCGTCGGCATCTACGGCGTCATCGCATACTCGGTGTCGCAGCGCACGCGCGAGATCGGCATCCGCATGGCGCTCGGGGCGCAGCGTCCCGGCCTCACCGCCTTGTTCGTCCGCCAGGGCCTGCAACTCACCGCCATCGGCATTGGGTGCGGCCTCGTGGTCGCTTTCATCACGATGCGGCTGATGTCATCCATCCTGTTCAATGTCAGCCCGGTGGACCCCATCACCTACGCGGTTATCACCGTCGGAGTCATTGCCACCGCTTACCTCGCCTGCTATCTGCCTTCGCGGCGTGCCGCCACGGTCGATCCCGTGCACGCGTTGCGAGCCGAGTAGCCCTCCCCGCAGCAACTGGCGGAGCGGCCATATCCCCGCTCCGCCTCACGGCTGTTTCTGTCTTCCTCTGCACTCCGAAGCGTCTTCCCCAAGGAATCATCGGTAGATACAGACCCCTCCCGAATTTCGACGTCGCGCTGCATCTAACATCTTTCAACTATGCAGAGCACAACGAAGAACGGAGCCGCGTCCGCAGCTCCAGTCACCCCGGCCGATCCGGTGCAATCGGCAAAGGATGCCGGACTGCGCTACGTCACTGACGCGAAACCGGGCTTCACCCGCAAGCGCCACGGAAAGTCGTTCCGCTACTTCGATGTTGACGGCAAGCCACTCAAGGATCCAGACACTCTTTCCCGTATCCGTTCCCTCGTGATTCCGCCTGCCTGGAAAGCGGTCTGGATCTGTTCGTCACCGAATGGCCACCTTCAGGCGACAGGCCGCGATGCACGCGGGCGCAAGCAGAGTCGCTATCATTCGCGCTGGCGCGAGGTGCGGGATGAGACGATATACGAGCGCATGTTGTCCTTCGGCGCGGCGTTGCCCGCCGTCCGACAGCGAGTCGGTCATGACATCTCGCTACCCGGCCTGTCTCAAACCAAGGTACTGGCGACCATCGTGCGCCTGATGGAGACAACGTGCATCCGAGTGGGCAATACCCAGTACGCGCGCGAAAACCACTCCTATGGTTTAACCACGATGCGCAATCGTCATGTGCGCATCGACGGCGCAAACGTCACCTTCCGATTCGAAGGTAAGAGCGGTGTGGAGCATGTCGTTGACGTGCACGATCGCCGCCTCGCAAAGATCATTCGGCGCTGCCAGGACATCCCCGGCTACGAGCTCTTCCAGTACGTGGACGATGCTGGTGAGCGCCACGCCATCGATTCGTCGGACGTAAACACGTACCTGCGGGAGATCAGCGGCGAGGACTTCACCGCGAAAGATTTTCGCACCTGGGCTGGTACGGTGGCCGCATGCGCCCTGCTGCGGGAGCTGGAGCCCTTCGCATCTGAGACGCAGGCCAAGAAAAACCTCGTAGAGGTGATCAAGGACGTCGAATCCCAGCTGGGCAACACACCGTCCGTCTGCCGAAAGTGCTATGTGCATCCGGCCGTGCTCGACATCTATCTCAATGGAGGAATGGAAGCGACCTTCAGGCGAAAGATGCGCACCGAGCTCTCGAAATCCTGCAAGCTGCTGCAGCGCGAGGAGCGAGCACTGATGCATCTGTTGGACTTGAGCATGCGACCGGCAAAACGCCGCTCCGGCAGGACATAGGAGCACCACGTTCGTTCCATAGGCGTACCACGGTCGGATGCCCTATCCTGAGTAAGAGTGATTGACGCCCCTTCGACATCCAACATTAGCCGCCGCCGCTTTCTCCAGGTCTCCGCTCTCGCCGCCGGCGGTGGCCTCATCGCGTACGCCGGTTTCTGGGACCGGCACCATCTCGAAGTCGTTGAGCAAACCATCCGCCTGCGCCGCCTGCCCGAGGCCTTCCACGGCCTACGCATCGTGCAGGTCAGCGATATCCACTACGACGACTACACAGAGCCATTTTTCGTACGCGAAGTGGTCCGCCGCATCAATGCACTGCACCCCGATGTCGTTTTGCTGACCGGGGACTTTGTCACCTACGGCCCGCTGCCGAAGCATCTTAGCGCGCGCCTCAGTTATCCCTGCGCGGAGATCCTCAATGACATTCAATGCCCGCATCGCTTTGCCTCACTCGGCAATCACGACACGCTAGTCGGATGCGAGGTGGTCATCGATGCACTGAAGGTTCAGGGCATTCCCACGCTGGCCAACAGCTCGCTTCCCTTCGAGCGTGACGGCGCGCGCCTCTGGTTTGCCGGACTCCGTAGTTCGGTAGAGGATTTCCCCGAGTTGCACGAAGCCATGCCAGCCCTGGCCGCGCCGAATGAGCCGGTAATTCTGCTGGCCCATGAGCCAGACTATGCCATTCACGCTGCGAAGTATGGCGTCGATCTCATGCTTTCCGGCCACACGCACGGCGGCCAAATCCGTCTGCCCTTCGTCGGGACGCCGGGCTTCATGCTCCCGAGGGGCGGCCGCCGCTTCGTGCGAGGCTATTTCAAGGTCGGTCCCCTGCAGCTTTACGTCAACCGCGGCATCGGCACCGTCGGACTACCCATGCGCTTCCACTGTCCACCGGAGATTTCGTTGTTTACCTTGCAGCCGGCTGAATCGTAACTCAGCGCGCAACGGAACCGCGGTACTATTTCATCCGTACCTCTCAGCATCTCGTCGCCGATCATGAAGACCTCCGCCCGGAAACCATGAACGCAACCACCCGTTCCCTTGAAGAGTCCGCAGTTGGAATCGCGGCTGCAGAGAATTCCACGCTCCGACAGGCTCTCCTGCTTGCTGGCCTCTTCGCACTGCTGAAGTTCGCTCTCCACCTCGGGGCGAATCTGTGGGAAGCCCACATCGGGTGGGGCTATTTCCGCGACGAGATGTACTACATCCTTTGCGGACAGCATCTCGACTGGGGCTATGTCGATCACGGCCCGATCGTCGCGCTTCAGGCGCGGCTCGGCATCGCGCTCTTCGGCAAATCGCTCGCCGGTATCCGCATGTTCACCGCGCTCGCTGGCGCAGTCGCCATCTTCTTCACCGGACTTATCGCCTGGGCTATCGGTGGCAGCCGAGTTGCACAGGCGCTCGCCATGCTGGGCATCCTGTTGGCTCCGGAGTTTCTTGGGCTCGACAGCTTTCTTTCCATGAACTCGTTCGAGGCAGTCTTTTGGATGACCGTCGTCCTGGCCATCCTTATGCTGCTGCGCGGGGCATCATCAAGATGGTGGATCGTCTTCGGCATTGCCGGCGGCATTGGCATCGAGAACAAGCCTTCGATGGTGGTCTTCCTCATTGCGCTACTCATCGGCTTGCTGCTTACGCCTCAACGCCGCGTCGTCTTCACACGTGGCGCGCTCATCGGTGTGACGCTGATCGTCGTCCTCGCGCTTCCAAATCTCCTGTGGCAGATCCACTACCACTTCCCCACGCTCGAGTTCATTCACAACGGCAAGGTGGATCACAAGAACACCGTTCTCTCGCCGTTGCAGTTTCTCGTCGCGCAAGTGCTCATGATGAGCCCATTCAGTGTGTTTCTCTGGTTGCCGGGCGTGGTGTGGCTGCTGGTCAGCCGCCGTAGCCGGCAGTGGCGCTTTCTTGGCTGGACCTATGTCGTCTTCCTTGTGCTCATGTTCGCCACGCGCGACGCCAAGGACTACTATCTTGCCGCCATCTATCCCGCTATCTTCGCCGCCGGCGGAGTCTGCTGGCAGAGGCTGCTGAAGCGTCGCAGCACGGCTTGGCTTGTACCCACCTACGCAGCGTTTCTCCTCATCACCGGCATTCTGGTTCTGCCTATGTCCATGCCGATTCTGACGCCGCAGCGTTGGCTCGACTACACCGCGAGCCTGCACCTTCGGGGCACGGCAAAGAGCACGGAGAACGAGCCCACAAGCGCCTTCCCGCAGTTCTATGCCGACCGCTTCGGCTGGCAGGAGATGGTCGATCAGGTCACCCGTGTCGTGAACGGACTCTCGCCCGCGGACCGCGCCCGCGTGGGCATTTTATGCTCCAACTACGGCGAGGCAAGCGCCATCAACTTCCTCGGTGCGGGCCGTGGCCTGCCCTTCGCGATCAGCGGCCATAACAACTACTGGATCTGGGGACCGCACGGCGAAACAGGTGACGTCATGATCGTGATCAACGGCGCGTCGATCGACGAGATGCGCAAGTACTATGACTCCGTCGAAATCGCCGGAGTGATGAACCACCCCTACGCCATGCCCTTCGAGCACCGCAACATCTACCTCTGCCGAGGACGCAAGGGCACCGTTTCGAAGGACTGGGTGGAATTCAAGAAGTACATTTGATACACCGTCGCCGGAGACCTCTCGATGCGCCCGTTGGTCCTTGCTCTTGCCTCATTCTGCGTAGCCGTTGCATCCGCCCATTCTCAAACTCCACCACCGGCCGCGAAAGAGCCGGACGTCGCTCGAATGGAACAGATCGTCCAGGACGCCGTCAAAGAGAACCACTTCATGGGCACGGTCCTGGTCGATCGCGATGGAAAGGCGATCCTTGATAAAGGCTACGGATCAGCCAATCTGGAATGGAATATCCCCAACGCGCCGGACACCAGGTTTCGGCTAGGCTCCATCACCAAGCAGTTCACCGCGGCCAGCATCCTGCTGCTCGAAGAGCGCGGCAAGCTCAAGGTCGAAGATCCCATCTCCAAATACATGCCGGATGCCCCTGCTGCCTGGAAGAACATCACTTTCGTCCATCTGCTCAGCCACACCTCCGGCATTCCCAGCTTCACCTCGTTTCCCGATTACGAGCAGCTCCAGAGCAGTCCGGTCACCCCGGAGCAGCTCGTAGCGCGCTTCCGCGACAAACCGCTCGACTTCCAACCCGGCGAGAAGTGGCAGTACAGCAACTCCGGCTACGCGTTGCTCGGCTATCTGCTGGAAAAGATCAGCGGCCAGAAGTATTGCGACTTTCTGCAGCAGAACATCTTCGCTCCGCTCGCGATGCATGACACGGGTTGCGATCGCAACAGCGTGATCCTGCCGCGGCGCGCCTCCGGCTACACGCCTGGCGCGCATGGTCTGGAAAACGCCAGCTACATTGACATGACCGTGCCCTTCTCCGCGGGTGAACTCTATTCCACCACCGGCGATCTGCTGCGCTGGCAGCAGGGACTCTTCGGCGGCAAGGTACTGAGTCCCGCATCGCTCACCAAGATGACGACTCCGGTCAAGGAGAACTACGGCTTCGGTCTCTCAATAGAGACCATTAAAGGACATGAGCGCATCAGCCACGGCGGCGGCATCAATGGCTTCAACACCTCCGAGTACTGGTATCCGAAAGAGAAGCTCAGCATCATCGTGCTCGCCAACGTAAATGGCAATTCGCCGTCGGAGATTTCGAACCACCTCGCATCGATCATGTACGGTGAGCCCGTCATCCTTCCGTCGGAACGGAAAGAGGTTTCCGTTCCGGTCAATGCCCTCACGCGCTATGTCGGCGTCTACCAGATCGATCCCAAATTCTCGCTCACCATCGCGCTCCAGGGCGATCATCTCGTCACCCAAGGAACCGGCCAGCCACCCGTGCCTATCTTCGCCTCCAGCCCCACGCGCTTTTTCGCCCGTGTAGTGGATGCGGAAATTGAGTTCTTTCCGGACGCCGCAGGCAATATCGATCATCTCGTCCTCTATCAGGGCGGCCGCGAAATGAAAGGTGTCCTGCAAAAGGGTGCACCGGCGGTCCTGTCCACGGAACGGAAAGAAGTTCCGGTGCCCGTGACCACACTCTCGCGATACGTCGGCGTGTATCAGTTGGCGCCCGAATTCCTCATCACGATCACTCTGCAAGGCGACCACTTGGCTGCGCAGGCCACAAACCAGCCCGCTGCTCCAATCTTTGCCTCCAGCCCCACGCGCTTCTTCTATCGCGTTGTCGACGCGGAAATAGAGTTCTTCGCCGACGCCTCCGGCAAAATCGACCGCCTGATCCTCTACCAGGGCGGCCGAGAGATGAAGGGCATGAAGCAGTAGCGACGGAATTTCCCGGCAAACACTCGAAGGCGCGCTACTCTAGGCACGAATCCCTCGTTCGGAGCTCCGCCATAGCCGCTCACGTCTCCACTGCCACACAACGCGAACACCAGCCGCTTGAGCGCGTCCTCGGTCTCTCCCAGTCCACCGCCATCGTCGTCGGCACCATCATTGGCAGCGGCATCTTCCTTGTTCCGCAGGAGATGATGCGGGCCGTCGGCCACTCTTCGCTGGTCTATCTCGCCTGGATTACCGGCGGGCTGCTCTCGCTCTTCGGTGCCATGACCTACGCTGAACTCGCTGCGCGCATGCCCGAAGCGGGCGGCGAATACGTTTATCTTCGCCGCGCTTACGGCGATCTGCCGGCCTTCCTCTATATGTGGACCTGGTTTTCCGTCGCCAAACCCGCGTCCATCGCCACCGTCACCATCGGGCTCGCGCGCACACTCGCGCTCTTCCCCGCGCTCAAATGGCTTGATCACATCGCCATCGCCGCGCCCGTCCCTCTCGCCTGGTCCCAGCTCTTCGCTATTGCGATGACCTGGCTCATGACCGGCCTGAACTACATCGGCATCCGCCGCGCTGCCAACTTTCAGCTGGTCTTCACCTGGCTAAAGATGGTGCTTGTCCTGGTCATCGCCATCACCTGCTTTGCCAGCGCTCACGGCCACGTGGCGAACTTCGCTACAGTCTTTCCCGGCGCGGAGGGTGGCTTCGCCGGCTTCATGGTCGCGCTCATCGCCGCGCTTTGGGCCTATGACGGCTGGAACGATCTCAATATGGTTGCCGGCGAGGTCCGCAACCCGGAACGTAATATTCCGCTGGCGCTGCTCTTCGGCGTCGGCATCGTGGGCTTCCTGTATATCTCGGTCAACGCGGCAATCCAGTACATGCTGCCGGCAGTCGGGGTCGCAGCATCGCCGCGCCCAGCAGTGGCGGCAGTCAGCATCGTGCTCGGCGCAACCGGCGCCACACTCGTCACCGCAGGCATGGCGCTCAGTATCTTCGTCACGCTCAACGGCACCATCATGTCCGGCGCGCGCATCCCGTTCGCCGCGGCGCGTGATGGTCTCTTTTTCTCGAAGGTCGCTGAGTTGAGTCCACGCTATGGGACGCCCGCGCCTTCGCTCGTGCTGCAAGCCTTGCTGAGCACGCTGCTGCTATTCGCCGTCGGCCGCTTTCAGCAGCTCTTCGAACTGGCAATCTTTGCTGAGTGGCTCTTCTACATGATCGCGTCCAGCACCATCTTCGTGCATCGTCGCCGTGCGACGGCGGAGAGCGCCACAACCTTCCGTATGTGGGGTTACCCGGTGCTGCCGGCGCTCTTCATCGCTGCCGCGGCAGTGCTGCTCGTCTATAGCTACCAGAGCAACCTGCGCAGTTCCCTGCTCGGTACCGCCATCATCCTCGGCGGCATACCGCTCTTTTACTTCTTTAAACGGAAGTCGAGGCTGTAGAGCGAGGCACCTCCCGCTTGTAAATCTGCTCGCAAATTGCATGCCCGCAGCGGCATGGCGGGAGCTCTTCCCGCGCATGCTTCTCACACCATTCGCCGCAGTACTCCTGCCCATCCGGAACAGCACACATGCACTGCGGATGGGTACATTTCACCTGCATCTGAACCTCCTCTTGCTGGGGGGTTGGATGCCCTCTAAGTCCTCCGAGGCCGGCTGGCAAGAGCACGACCGCACAAAAAATTGACCTCCGTAATGCTGCGTTTGTGGGATGAACAAGAGCAACCTAGGTGGAAGCGACAGTTAGCAACTTCCACGTTTCAATGGACTTGCCATGATTTCTCTGGATCTCACCCGCGAAGCACCGCTCGTCGACCGGGGCAAGCTGCACTTGATAAAGGGTCGCAACGTCTCCATCTGCCACCACTGCAAGAAGAGCCTCAGCAGGAAGAGCCTGCTGCGCTGCAACGAATGCCGGCACGACTTCTGCACGAACTGCCTGGATGCCTGCCGCTGCTATACGCAGGGCGGGTTCCGCATGGGTTCGCGCCGCCGGCAGCCGCAGACACCGCGGCACCTGGCTCTGGTGACCGGAGCCATGCCCCAGACCAGCCGCCACAGATAAGACGCACCCTCTGACTTCCCATTTTGGGAAAGAAGCCAGCCGCCGGGTCCGTTATCCCGGGTCCGCCATCTAAGACCGGCGCCGCACGCACTCTTCATATAGCCGCAGGTACTCGCCTGCAGGCTCTCGCCAGGAATAATCCTTCGCCATCCCATTGAGTTGCAATCTCTGCCAGGCGGTCTTGTCCGCAAAGAGGGCGAAGGAGCGGTCCAGCGCTGCCATGAAGGCGCCCGGATCGTAGGGGTAGAACTTGAAGCCTGTCCCGGTCTGCGCTGCGGGGTCCCACTCCTCGATCGTGTCGTCCAGCCCGCCAGTAGCATGCACGACCGGCACTGTCCCGTACTTCAGGCTGTAGATCTGGCTCAGCCCGCATGGCTCATAACGGGACGGCATAAGGAAGATATCCGCACCCGCCTCAATCTTGTGCGCCATCGTGTCGTCATACGCGACCTTCACCGCGATGCGCCCCGGATAGCGCTCGGCGAATGAGCGCATCAGCCCCTCGTAGTACGCCTCGCCGGTGCCCAGCACAACCAGCACCAAGTCGCGCGTCATCAGCTCCGACATGATCTCCGCCAGCAGGTCGAAGCCCTTCTGCGTCGACAGCCAGGAGATGATGCCCAGCACAGGTGTGTTGTCACCGCTCTTCAGGCCGAAGGCGTGCATCAGGTCGCGACGGCAGTCGCGCTTCCCCTGCATCCGTTCCGGCGTGTAGTGCGCGGCTATCTTCCCGTCTGTCGCGGGGTTCCACTCGTCATAGTCCACGCCATTCAGGATGCCCTTCAAATCTGCAGAGCGTTTCTGTAGCACGCCCTCGAGCCCGGCTCCCATTTCGCGCGTTTGGATCTCCTGCGCGTAGCGTGGGCTCACCGTGCTCAACGTGTCCGAATAGATGATGCCGCCCTTGAGGAAGTTCGCCTGTCCGTAGAATTCGAGGCCATCGACTGTGAAGACCTCCGGCGGCAGATCGAGCCGTTCAACAATCTGCGCGGGAAAGAGCCCCTGATGGCCAGCATTGTGGATCGTAAGCAGGCAGGGCACATTGCGCATCACCGGATCGAAGTAGTAGAGCGTCCGCAACATCACCGGCACCAGTGAGGCATGCCAGTCGTGCACGTGGAAGAGGTCCGGAATGCCAAGTTGCTTCGCCGCTTCGATCACTGTGCGGCAGTAGAGTCCGAACCGCTCCCCGTTGTCGCTGTATTCGCTGCCCTGCACACCGTAAAGCCCCTCGCGATCGAAGAGCTCTGGGCAGTCGAAAAAGTAGAACTGCACGCCATTGCGAACGCCGCCATCCAGCACGGTCACGAAGCGGTTATAGCCATGGAATGGAATGGTGATGCTGGGAATGGCGATGCGACGTTCCGTCATGTGTTTCTGCACCTGGCGGTAGTAAGGCAGGTACACCGTCACCTGATGTCCCTGCCGCGCGAATTCGCGTGGCAATGCTCCGACAACATCGGCCAGTCCGCCTGTCTTCGCGAATGGCACGCATTCGGAGGCCGCATACGCAATATGCATTCCTGCTCCGCCCCTCTACGACGCTGCGAGGTACGCCAATACGATGGCCTCGCGCTGCTTTAAGCTCGAAGTGATTCTATCCGCTCTACGCGCGTCCACCACAAATGCAGAAGAAACCCAGGCTCGGTCAGAACTTCCTAGTAGATGCAGATGCCTGCCAACGCGTCGTGGCCGCGCTCGGCGACATTCGACAGGATTCGGTCCTCGAGATCGGTCCGGGACGCGGCGCGATCACGCGCCTGCTCGCCCCGGCCGGCGGTCACCTGTCGCTGATCGAGTTTGACGCTGCATTGGCCGCTGCGCTCGCCGCTGAATTCGCGGGCAAACCCAGCGTAGAAGTCCGCCACGCCGACATCCTGGCACTCGATCTCACCGCGCTTGCCCAGGAGCACGGGCGCAAGCTTGTCGTCGTCGGCAATCTGCCTTACTACATCACCTCGGATATCCTGCTTCACCTCATTGCGCACCATGCCGCCATCGATCGTGCTGTGCTCATGGTGCAGCGTGAAGTCGCCGAGCGCGTCACTGCGGCCCCCGGAAGCCGCGACTACGGCGTGCTTAGCGCCACCATGCAGCTTTACGGCGATCTTCAATTGCTGTTCACCCTCCCGCCCAGGGCCTTCGCGCCCCCTCCGGAGGTCCACTCCAGCGTCTTCCGCTTCCATACCCGCCCGCAATTCGAGGAGCTCGGGATTACGGCCGACCGATTCGTGCCATTCCTGCGCGCCAGCTTCGCTCAGAAGCGCAAGACATGGTCCAACAACCTGCGCAATGCCGGTTTCGATTCAGCCGCCATCACGGCGGCATTCGGCACCGCTGGCCTCGACGCAAACGTGCGCGCAGAAGGCGTCGATCTGCCCCGGATGGCCGCAGTCTTCCGCGCACTCAGCGCGTCCTGAAACAGAAGCGGTCAGCGACGCCTGCCGGGTCCGGCGCTCGGATGCGGTGCGCTGGCCGGCGGTGCTGACATGCGCGGTGCCGGCGGTGGCGAGTAGTTGCGAGGCGCGGGCGGCGGTGAGTAGGTCCTTGCGGGCGGTGGCGTATACGCCGGCGGCGTAATGCGTTGCGGCGCCGGCATCACAGGCCGTACTCCTTGCACCGGCGTCGTCGGCCGGAAGACTGGCCGCGGCGTTCCGGTTAGAGGCGGCTGCGTGCCAGAGGTCGCATTCGGGGGCACCGGGCGCGCGCTGCTGCCCCCATTGCCAGTGAAGCCATAGCTCCGGCCCACGGGCATGGTGTGCGTTCCTGCTCCCTGATAGGAAAGCCGCCCAACCGGATGCTCCAGCACCGGCAACGGGTCCACGCGTTGGCCCTCCACGCGCACCGGCTGCGTGTGATGGTTGGTGACGCCGCCGTTCGGCAACGCCGGGCCGTGGTTCACTACCACCAGTTGCCTGCTGGGCGGACCGATATGTCCGCCGGGGATCGGGCGCGGTGGCGGTCGGTAGCCGCGAGGCGCATTCCAGATAGTCACAATTGGCTGCCAGCCGAGTCCGCACTGTCCCGGAACCCAGCCCCAGCCCATGCTGTCCCAGTAATTCCATGCGCCGCAGTGATACGGCAACCAACCCCAGGAATAGCCCGAGATCCAGGTGTAGCCCCATCCCGGATAGTTCGCCCAATAGCCATTCCCATAAGGGTCCCAGCCCTCCGGCTCATTGTTCGGCACCCACACGTTGCCATAACCCTCGACTGGATACCAATCGCCGTTGGCGTCCAGATCATCCCAGCCGGGTTCGCTTGTGGCGCCGCTGGTTTCGCGCGCACTGGTTTGTTGTTGCGCCTGTTGTGCGATCTGATTGTCGCGGTCCTGGTTCCACTGGTCCCAGGTGTCGCCCTGGATGGATGCCGTCGTCACGTTCGAAGCGTCGTTGGCATCGAAGTGCAGGCTGCCGCCCTCCTCGACCGTCTGGTCGAAGGCCCCACTTACGGTGGCACGCACGGTCCCGCTGAAAACTGAGAGCTCCGGCGCATTGTCCAGATTGATGCGAAAGATCGAATTGGTCACCGGTCGCCCCTGGGCGGCATTGAAGTGAACTTCAAAGTGCTGGCCATTCGCTGTGTTCAGTTCGAAGTAGCCTAGGCCGGAAAGCATCGTCATTTCCGTCACCTCGGCGCGGGCGGCAGCCCCCGGCAATTGATCGAGCCGGAGCTGGCTGTTCGGCGTCACGCGCGCCACGCTGCCGTCGGTAAACTCCACCTCGGCCTGGCCGTCCTGTCCGGTCGCTAGCGTATACCCGGCAAGCAGCGGCATATTGGCCTGTGCCTGGTCGAACTGAGTCGTCTCACCTTCGAGGACCTTTACTTCGCCCTGCACATAGCTCAGCCGCACCAGAGCAGTCGTGTCCGGCGCCTGCGCCAGGAGCGTACCTGCGCCCACCGCCAAAGCAAGAAATGCAACCGCCAATCGGTGCGCTCGCATGGGCCCACCTCCTTGAGCTCAGAGGCCAATGTCATAACCGACGAAACCGGCTCGCTGGCTCTACTGGTTAGAACCCGGAATCCTACAGAAGGTCGCAGACGCTAAGCCAAAACGTAGATCCCAAGATCGGGCAGTCGCCGATCGTTAACTGCTCGCCCGAGACACTCGCTACTTTGTCACAATGCCGCCGGCGTCGATGATTGCCAACAAATGACGCGCCCGCTTCTGCGCGCGTTGCAACACGGCGTCATCTTTCACGATTGCGAGCAGCTGCGGAGCGATATTCCCCAGCTCCAACGCCTGCCCGTTCTGCGCCATGCTCTCCAGCGTTTCCAGCTCGGCATCAAGGCTGAGCCGGCCATGCTCGTGCTCAATCTCCAACCGGCGGCCCGCTTCCAGAGTTACAGCTATACCTTGCATTTCCGTCGTAAGCCAATCAATTTTAGGGTCTTTACTGTAATTATAGGAGCAGCTGCCGTGGCCGTCAGCACCTTGATATTCCAATTCCTTTTTGCCGGTGAAGGCCAGGTGCGCATCGCCAGCATCGCAGGCGATGGCGAAGAACTTCTTCGCTCGCGCGGTAGCAAAGATGCGTTGCGTCGTCGGCGCCGTTATCTGGATCGGCCGGTCCTGCCCTTCGCTGGGGAGCGCGGCTGTGTCGTCAGGGCTGGTTGGGCCTGCCTGCGCCTGAAAGCGACCTGTCCCGTCTTCATGAACAGTGATGGTGTATTTCGCCGGCTGCATCCTTTGATCTTCAAAATGGAAGGTTACCGTCGCCGGAGCCTGGGCATGCGCCGTCATGCACAGAAGAAACACAAGCCCGGAAAGCAGCCAGCGCGTAGCCCGCATCTATCGCGCCCTCGTCGCCGCGGTAGCAGACGGCGCCGCAATCGCGGAAGCCGAAATGCCCTGATGAGCCAGTGTCTGCGCCGTGTGGATGTGGCAGATCGCAATCGCGAGTGCGTCGGCAGCGTCCGCCGGCTCGGGCTCGCGCTCAAGTTCCAGCAGCCGGGCCACCATGAACTGCACCTGCTCCTTCTTCGCCAGTCCGTACCCGACCACGGACGACTTCACGCTCAACGGGGCGTACTCGGCAATGGGTAGCCCCATGTTCGCCGCAGCGAGCAGCGCCACACCACGCACCTGCCCCAGTTTCAACGCCGACTTCGCATTTGCGGAGAAGAATACATCCTCGATCGCAACCACTGCCGGGGCGTGCAGGGCGATCAGTGCTGTCAACTCGGCATAGACGCGCGCCAGCCGTGTGGGCAGCGTCTCCTTCTTCGAGAGCATGATCCCTCCGGCGGCAATCGCCCGCAACCGCGGCACACGTGTGGATTCTTCTATCTCCACCACGCCGTAGCCGGTGCATTCCGTGCCACAGTCAATCCCGAAGACCCGCATGTGTGGAAGTCTAACGCGTAGGAGCAGTCAACGGGCAGTGCGTGTGACGGTTCTCGCGCGGCTTAACTGACCCGGGACACACCCTCGACCGGCGAACTGGCCGTCGCATAGAGCTTGCGCGGCATGCGGCCCGCCACAAAGCTCTGCCGCCCCGCCAGCACGGCATGCTGCATCGCCTCGGCCATCAGCACCGGGTTTTTCGCAGTTGCAATGGCCGAATTGATCAACACCGCGTCCGCGCCCATCTCCATCGCCAGCGCCGCCTCAGCCGCCGAGCCGATGCCGGCATCCACGATCAGGGGCACCTCTGTGATCATCTCGCGCAGGATGCGCAAGGTCGCCGTGTTCTGGAGGCCCATGCCGCTGCCGATCGGCGCGGCCAGCGGCATTACGGCCGCTGCGCCGGCATCCACCAGCCGCTTCGCATACACGATGTCATCGGAGGTGTAGGGCAGCACGGTAAAACCTTCCTTCACAAGCACGCGTGTCGCTTCGAGCGTCGCCTGTACATCCGGGTAGAGAGTGGCCTGGTCGCCGATGACCTCGATCTTGACCCAATCCGACAGTCCCACCTCACGCCCCAGCCGCGCCGCGCGGATCGCCTCATCCGCTGTGTAGCAGCCCGCCGTGTTGGGCAGCAGGAAGTAGCGTTGCGGATCGATGAAATCCAGCAGCGATTCCTTGGAGCGGTCCAGGTTCACCCGGCGCACCGCCACGGTCACCATCTCCGCGCCAGAGGCCTCGATCGCTCGCTGCGTCTCTGCGCCATCCTTGTACTTGCCCGTGCCGACGATCAGCCGCGACTGAAAGGCACGCCCCGCAATCACCAGTGGTTCCATGTGCTCTAGTCTATCGCTAGAAAGAGAAAGGCCCGCACTCTACTAGCTGCGGGCCTCTCCCGGTGATCTGTTGGAGTTGACCTGAGGCGTGCACGCTTCTCAATTTCACCCGCCTGCCTCCCAATCTGGCAGACGCGGTTATGAAGTGGGCCTCAGCGAAAAACGTCTGTATTCGCCAGGTCTAGAGCATGAACGCCCTAAGCCTCAGTCACCTCACGTACTGTGATCGAACAACTACCGTCAGAAGTTTTCATTCGCTGGATCATCCTCCTTTCCCGTGTACCACCAACTTATCGCCGTGCCACATACGCGTCAAGCGGGAGCGGCGTGATTGCGTGAAAGACGAACATCGCCGATCACCGTACGGCATCGCAGCCGTCCATTCAATGGCCACTGTACCCTTGGCTTGCAAGCGAAACCATTCCACGTGAGGCAGCATGACGCGAGTCTTCCGGCCCCTGTTTACTCGCACAAATCGCGCCGCCAACCTCACCATCGTGCTGCTGCTCTCCTTCGGGTTCGGCGCCGCCGCGCTGCTCTCTGCCGCGCTCGATCGTTTCCTGCTTCATCCCCTCGCCGTCCCGTATCCGGAGACTCTGGTATGCGCCATCGAGCGCCATCCTCCCGTCACTAACTCCGAGTGGTTTTCCTACAGCATGTACGAGGCCATGGGCAAAATGCACGCGTTGCGCGATACGGGTGCCGCGAGCACCTTCGACAGCGCAGTCTCCTTGCATGACGGTGCGCACGACGATGTCCGCCCAATCCTTGTTCAGATGGTCTCCGGCAACTATTTTTCGATGCTCGGCGCCTCGGCCGCGACCGGACGCACCCTTGGTCCTTCGGACGAGCACCCCAGCTCCGCCGGCGTGGCGGTCGTCCTCAGCCATCGTTTCTGGACACGCGCGTTCGCCAACTCGCGGTCAATCCTGGGCGCCACGCTGATCATTCAGGGCAAGCCATTCGTGATCGCCGGCATCATGCCGAAGAGCTTCTTCGGAACCCGCATCGATGAGAGCCCTGACGTGTGGCTTCCGCTCAGCGCGCAGCCGCTGCTCTCGAACAAATCTCTCACCGATCCTGATCCGGACCGGCACTTCGCCATCCTCGCCCGCCTCCGTAGCGGCGTGACGCTGGTGCAGGCTCAGCAGGAATTTGCTGCTGTCTATCGTGCGATCCAGCTAAACGTGCTACGAAAGACCCGCGCGCGCAGGGCTCTCTGGTACCCATCGCCGAGAGCAGCTTCGCGCTCCGTGATTCCTTCCGGCACGCGCTCACGCATGCTGTTGTGGGGCTTGGCCGCGCTCCTGCTGATGATGTGCGCAAACGTCGGCGGCCTGCTGCTGGCACGCACCGCGCGCCGCCAGCGCGACACCGCCGTACGCATCGCGCTCGGCGCCAGCCGCATTCGCCTGCTGACCACAGCGCTGCTTGAATCGGCTACTCTTGGCATCGCTGGCGGCTGCGGTGGTCTCGCTCTTGCCTTCCTTGGCGCGCCCTTCTTCGTCCGGCTGCTGCCTCTCGGGTCGAACGCAAACCCCATCTCGCTTGCACCGAATTTCTCCATCGCGCTCGTCGCCCTCGGACTGGCGCTGCTGCTCAGCATCCTCTTCGGTGCCTTGCCGGCATGGCTCATATCGCGCGCCATGCCGCAGCACGCGCTGCGGCGGGGCACCTCGACCAGCAGGTCAAGTACCCTCAGCCGTGCGCTGCTCGCCCTGCAGACTGCCCTCACGCTCGTTCTGCTCGTCGAAGCCGGACTGATGCTGCGCACCTTCTCCGCGCTGCGCCACACCGATCCAGGCTTTGATGCAGACCATCTCGTTGTCTTTACGCTTGTTCCTGGACTCTCCGGCCGGAACGCGCACAGCATGCTTCCTGACGTGCCGCCCGGACTCCCTGAGGATCTGCTGGACCGGGTGCAGCATTTGCCCGGTGTCCGCGGCGCAAGCCTCGCCGGCGCGGCACTCATGGAGCGCATCGGCATGAAGACCTCCGCCGCAGTGACTGGTCAGGCAATCGCCACGAATTCCTTCCTCAATACCAGTCTCAACATTGTCTCCAGCAACTTCTTCGACACCATGAGCATGCCCATCCTGGATGGCCGGTCCCTCACACCCGCCGACAGCATCGACAATCCGCCCGCGCCCGTCGTCATCAACGAGGCATTCGCCCGCAACTTTTTCCCGGGTCAAAATCCAATCGGGAAAACATTTGGGTCCGGCCCAGCCGGTACGACAGCGGGCGCAGACGATCGCGTCGTCGGCGTTGTGGGCGACTCGAAATATCGCTCGCTCCGCGAGCCTCTGCTGCCGATCTTCTACTCGCCGATGCAACTTCGCACGTACGAAGGAACCCAGCAGCTCTATGTGCGCACGCAAGGTCCGCCCGAGCAGATCATCGGCTCCGTGCGCAATACGCTCGCTCAGCTCGATTCCCGCCTGCCCTTCTCCGAGATCGTCACCATGCAGCAACAGGTCTCCGAATCGCTCTGGCAGGAGCGCCTGCTCGCCGTCCTTGCAGCAGTCTTCTCCGCCGTCTCGATGCTGATGGCGGTTACTGGCCTCTACGGACTGCTCGCCTACGACACCGCGCAGCGCACCCGCGAATTCGGCATTCGCATCGCCGTCGGTGCGCAACGGGGCAGCGTGGCCTCCCTGCTGCTGCGGGATCTCCTGCGCATCGTGTTGCCCGGCGCGGCTGCGGGCGTCCTTCTGTGCATCATGCTCAGCAGGCTAGTCGCGTCAGCCCTTTACGGCGTTCGTCCCTCAGACCCGGTTTCATTCGCCGCCGCGCTACTGCTGGTCGGGGCCATTGCTGCGGCGGCAAGCTGCCTACCCATCTGGCGCACGCTTCGCATCAATCCCGCCGCCATCCTGCGCGACGAGTAATGACTACTCTATCGCGGCCGGTTCAGGGGTGGACCAACGCGGTTGTTGCCACGGCGTTGCCCGCTTTGGTCTCGTCCTCGAGATCTTTCAGCAGCGTCCATTCCTGCGAAAAGAGCGAGAGCAGCGGCCGGGCCTTTGCGCGCCCATGCAATTCTGCATGCATACGCGCCAGTAGCAGAAGACGCGCAAGCTTCGGGTCGGACTCCGGCGCTTGCGCGTTGCTCCAGTCCACGCCAACTCGGCGCTCATCAGGTGCGCCCGCGTGCCATACGAGCCACGATCGTCCGCGCGGGTCGATGGCAGGGATCGTTTCACGGTCCAATAGCGTGAACACCTCACGCAGCTCTTTCCTCGTATGCAATACTCCGTCCTTCACCGCATCGTCCACCGCTCCCTCGAAACGCTCCCGGTTGCGCCGCCATTGTTTCGAGGTCCCCACAACCGCCCTATCCGGATGCGGATCACTGGGCGTCGCGGCGAATCGCTCGTAGGTATGCTGCAGACTGAACCGACCTGTGAGGAAGTAGGCAACAAAAAACGAGCCTGCCACCTCGTGATCGCCGATCAAGGCAGCGGGCAGAAGATACTTGGGCTCGTGGAAGGCTGTCTCTGTGCCTGCACGCGCCGTTCCGCAGCGCCTTGCGATGCCCGGCTGCTGGGTGAAGTGGAGCACATACAACCCAAGCTCCCGATGCCGGGCCGCGTAATGAGTAAAGGAGCGCGCGGCAGACTTCGGCCCCATCATTCCCAGATCATTCAGCAGGTCACGATGCACCGCGTGTGGGAAATACCTGTTGACCATATCGCGCGCAAAGTTCGCGCAGTTGTGAGTCGTCATGCGATAGTGATTGCGATTGGGTAACGCATTCACCCGCCGGACAAAGTCCTGATCCTCCTCGCGAGTTGTGCGAACAGCGAATACGTAAACGTCGCGCGATGCAGTCGCATTGATCAGATCGCGCCAGTAAGCGTGTTGGATTTGGGGGCAAGCACCGGCGCACACCTGTTTGAGCTCCCCGTTCGCCGCCGCGCTCTCCTGTGCGCGTTTCAGTGCCGGTGATGCATAGAGCGGCATCGCATCCGCATCGGTCGAACCGTATAGATACAGGCTGAGCGGGACGGCATTCCATTCATAGGGGGATTGCTCATCAAAATCTGGAAAGGTCGTCAGGATGCTGCCCTGCTCCCCAGGCTCGCACAGGCGCAGCTTCGTCGGTGTCTCTGCGCATACTCCTGACAGATATACCGAGCTATGGCCCGCCTGTGTCCACTCCGACGCTCCCACGTGCGTCGGGTCGGCAAGCGCGATTCCCACGTCCGCACGCGCCGCCGGCGCACACATTATGAGCAAGGCAGTGAACCAGCAAAGCGCCCCGAAGCTGCTATTCACAAGTGACCATGGGTAGTTCTCCCACACATCTCTGGTCAAAGGCAACAACTCTCATGCAAGTGCATGAAAATATTCCTCCCGCTCCACAACATCCAGCGATCGCCCGAATAACTCGCCCAGCCGCTCTGCCGTCAACAGCTCGCGCTTCGCGCCGTCGCCCACGATACGCCCTTCCCGCATCAGGATCACGCGATCAATTTCCGGCAGCACGTCCGGCAGATGATGCGTGACGAGCAACAGGCCAGTTCCCTGCTGCGCCAGCCGCCTTAGCGTCTCGCGCAGCTCCCGTTGCGCACGCAGGTCCAGCGCATTCGAAGGCTCATCCAGCAACAGCATCTCCGGCCGGTGCACCAGAGCACGCGCAATCATGATGCGCCGCGACTCGCCTGCTGACATCTCACCTACAGGCTTCGCCGCAAGATGCGTCGCCTCCATCAGAGCCATCGCCTCCGCTGCGCTCTCCCGCATCTCGGCCGTTACGACAAGGTGCGGCCACAACGTCGAGCTCGCAAAAAATCCCGACACTACTGCGTCACGCCCGGGCGTGTGCGCCGTGCTCGGCCCCGGCATATCTGCCGAGACCACGCCCAACCGCTTACGCAACTCTTCCACCGCCCAGCGTTCGCGACCGAAGATCCGCACCATCGATCCTTCGCGCGCCAGCGGATAGCATTCGCAGGTCAGCACCTTGATCAGACTCGATTTGCCGCAGCCATTCGGGCCTAGGATGACCGCGTGCTCGCCGCGCTTTATCGCCAGGTCTATCCCATGCAGCACCACCGCCTCGCCACGTGCCACGTGCACATCGCGCAGCTCGGCAAACCACTCCGTGTTTTCGTTCGCGCTCATCACTCTTGTTAGAGTAAAAGCTTCATGGATACAACTCCCTCTTTGCCCCGTGGATTTCTGTGGGGAGCCGTGCGGGCCGGCATTAAACCAAGCGGCCGCGCCGATCTCTCAGCCATCATCGCGCTGCAGACCGCGACCGCCGCCGCACTCTTTACCACCAACAAGATCCAGGCTGCACCGCTCCTCATCGACCGCCGACATCTGGCCGCGAACGGAGGCCGCATTCACACCGTGCTTGTCAACGCCGGCAATGCCAACTGCGCCACCGGAGATGCGGGCATCACGGCGGCGGAGCAGTGCTGCGATGCTGCCGCGCAAGCCTTTGATTGCGCACCACAGGCCGTCTTCCCCTCCTCCACCGGGATCATCGGCGTGCCCCTGCCCGTCGAGAAAGTCCGCGCGGCGTTACCTGCGTTGAGAAAAGCGGTCGGCGATACAGCAGAGCATTTTTCGAGCGTCGCCGCCGCGATCATGACTACCGACACGCGGCCCAAGACCGCCCATGCCACCGTCGAGCGTCGATGGTCGACAGGTGCGGATCGCCGGCATCGCAAAAGGTGCAGGTATGATTCATCCCCAGCTCGCAGTCGGGCAGATTCCAGCGCCCCATGCCACCATGCTCGTCTACCTCTGCACCGACGCCGCTGCCGAACCCGCGCTGCTCCAACAACTCCTCGTCGGGACGGCGGAGACCAGCTTCAACCGCATCTCCATCGACGGCGACACCTCTACCAATGACACCGTGCTGCTGCTCGCCAGTGGCGCATCCGGCGCGACACTCAGCAGTCACAACTCTGGCCCATTTGCCGCCGCACTCGGCGAAGTGTGCATCTCGTTGGCAAAACAGATCGTTGCCGATGCGGAAGGCGCCACGCACCTCGTCGAACTCGATATTCGCGGGGCCGCCACGGACGCCGACGCCCTGCGCATCGCCACAGCCATCGCGCAGTCGCCCCTGGTTAAGACTGCCTGGGCTGGCAGCGACCCCAATTGGGGCCGCCTGATCGCCGCCATCGGCTACTCCGGCGCCGAGGTCGATCCTGCAGGCATCGCCATTCGTCTTGGCGATCTCCTCATCTGCGAGCACGGCGGCCGCTCGGCGACCTTCGACGAAGTCGCCGCACACCGCTACCTCAGCCAGTCCGAGTTCACCGTCCACATTGATCTCGGCCTTGGCAGCGGCGCTTGCCGTTTCTGGACCTGTGACCTCACCCGCGAGTACGTCTCCATCAACGCCGACTACTCCACTTGAGACACCGGCCTGTGGGCGAATGGCAGCACCCGGCGGCACGTTGGCGCACCTGCAACGAAAGTAGTGCAGGGCGTGCAACCGTCGATAAACACTGCGTGAATCGCGCACGCGGCGCCCTTGTGCACAGACTTATGCACACTTCTGTTGAAAAGCACTCGTTGCGTATCGTCGCTGGCTGTGGCACTCTGACGCACGCCTCCCGGTTTTAACTTTCTACCGCACCCAATGGCCGGCATGACACCAGTCACGCATCGGCTTTTGTCCGCTTGCACACAGCGGCGTCGCGACCGACGGCATCACAGTCGTGAAAGTGCTCTACAATCGTTTGCGACCTCATCGATTCGCATCCGCGTCCCAAATCACTGCAAGGACCACCGCTGAACATGCCCAAACGGCCCAGCGCGGCCACCGCCGCTACTCCGCATCCCCTCATCTCCGATATACGGCTTCAGCACCTGTACGTTACGCTGTTGCGCACGCGGTTGCTGCGCCAGCGGAACCGCTCAAGGAAGGCCGCGGCACCGTTGGTGGCCCCCGAAGCAATCGTTACCGGAACTGTGACACATCTCAAGGATGGCGATACCGTTATGCCCGCCGCCGGGGACGGCCTCGCCGCCCTCGCGCGCGGCCATGCCGTGCGACGCGTACTCGGGTCGGCAGCCCTGCCCGGAATCCTCGCCTCCGTGCCTACGGCAGAAGCACGCTTCGCCATTGCCACCGGTTACGCCATGGCGCGCCAGGGCACGCAGCATATCGTCCTCGCGTTCAGCGGACCCGGCGTCGTCTCACTGGATGCGATACGCCCCTCGCTGTCCTATGCCGCCCTTCATAAGCTGGGAATCCTCTTCGTCATGGAAACTGCCGCGAACGCCGACCTCAGCAGCGCCAGGCACACCAACTCCCTTGGCCTTTATGGCATCCCCGTGGACGGCAACGATGTCGTCGCCATCTATCGCGTCGCGCAGGAGGCCATTCATCGCGCCCGGCGAGGGGTAGGTCCCACGCTGATCGACTGCAAGCCATGGCTGCTCGATGGGGCCACCGATCCCGTACTCCGCCTTGAACAGACGCTGGAACGCCGCGGCCTGCCTACGGAAAAGCTGAAGGAGCGCACCGTCGCCGCGTTCAAGAAGGAACTCAGCGCAGCCAGTCGGAAGCACAAATAGCATCTCCTTCTATAGCGTCAAGCGAAGATCCGTCCCACTCATCTCCGCGGGCTGGTCGAGCCCGAGCATTGCCAGCACTGTCGGTGAGATGTCGCGCAGCGAACCGCCTTCGCGCAGCCGATACTTTGCCGCGTCCTCGCTCACCAGCACAAGCGGCACCGGGTTGGTGGTGTGCGCCGTGTGCGGTCCGCCAGTCACCGGATCCACCAGCAGCTCCGCGTTGCCGTGATCCGCGGTGATCAGCATCGATCCGCCGGCCTGCCGCAGCGCAGCGTAAAGCTGACCTAGGCACGCGTCTACAGTCTCCACGCCACGGATGGTCGGCTCCAGCTTGCCCGAATGCCCCACCATATCGGCATTCGCGAAGTTCACTACGATCAACTGAAAGGCGGTATCTGACGACCGCATTTGTTACGACATCTGCAATCCCCCGCGCGCTCATCTCCGGCGCAAGGTCATAGGTTGCCACTTTTTGCGACGGCACCATCTGCCGGTCCTCGCCGGGAAACTCCTTCTCGATACCGCCGTTGAAGAAGTATGTTACGTGCGCGTACTTTTCCGTCTCCGCCACTCGAAGATTACGCAGTTGCGCATCCGCGAGACGGTTCGCCAGCAGATTTTCCATTGACTCCGGCAGCAGGATCATCGGCACTTTGAACTGCTTGTCATACTGCGTCATCGAGAGGTAGTGCAGGTTTTTCGGAACTTCGAATCGGGGGATTGTCTTGTCCAGGTCTTCGCCGCCGGGCAGCTCTCGGCCGCCGGAGGCGGTCAGCCCGCTCTCGCGCGCCAGCACGCGCGTAATCTGCCGCACGCGGTCCGCGCGATAGTTGAAACAGATGCAGACATCCTCATCGCGCACTCGCGCAACCGGGGTGCCTGCCCCATCCGCCACGACGAAGGGGACAACGAACTCGTCTGTCACGCCCTGGCTGTAACTCTGCTTCACGCGTGCGATGGCATCGCTGTGCGCGCCCGCTTCGGCCGTGCCCTTCACCATGGCATCGAAGGTGAGCCGTTCGCGCTCCCAGCGACGATCGCGGTCCATCGCGTAGTAGCGGCCGCTTACCGTCGCCAGCCGGCCTACACCGATCTCCTGCATGGCGCGCTCGAGGGTTTTCAGATAGCCCGCACCGCTCGTCGGCATCGTGTCGCGCCCATCGAGAAATGCATGCACGAACACGCGCTCGGCGCTCCTCATCTTCGCCGCCCGCAGCAGCGCATGTAGATGCTTCTGCTGCGAGTGCACACCACCGTCGGAGACCAGCCCCAGCAGATGCAGCTGCCGTCCGCCCTCGCAGGCGCGATCAATCGCTCGCACAATCTCTGGATGTTCGTAGAAGCTGCCGTTGGCGATCATCGCATCGATGCGTGTGATGTCCATCGACACAACGCGGCCCGCACCAATATTCAGGTGTCCGACCTCGCTATTGCCCATCTGCCCGTCCGGCAGCCCGACGAAATGGTCAGAGGCATGCAGCAGCGTGTTCGGGAACTCGCGCAGCAATTTGTCATAGTTCGGTTTTCGGGCTTGGGCAATCGCATTCGCTTCGCGCTCGGCGCGATATCCCCACCCATCCAGAATGGCCAACACCAGCGGTCGTTGCATTTTCCTCTCTTATCTTCCTCTTGATCCTCGAAGCCAATGCTATAAGAAGGTGGCCGATTGCGGAACTTCAGTGGGCAACGTGCGGCGCTCGTCCATGTGTCACGTTGTCGCAATACTGCGGATCCATCTGCAGGCGATAGACAACGAATCCTTCTTCGTCTGGTTCCGATCTTCCTCCCGGCACCTTTTCGACCATTTGCTCAAAATGAGAGGCGTGCTGCGGCAGCGCGTGATGATCCGCGACGCGGCTCATGCTCGCATGAGCGAGCTGCGGCAGTGGCTCGCCATCTGCGTCGGTTGGCCACACGAGGTACGCTGTGCTCCGGCACGCATCTATCATCGGCGTCTCCGTATCGATACCACCCGGAATGCTCGCGAGACCGGGTGTTGTCCGCTCCACGAGATAGCGATATTCGGAACCGCTTTTGAAAGTCGGGTAGAAATACAGCCCCACTGGTCCGTAAACCAAACTTCCCGGTGGAATTACGGCCGCGAACTCTGCTGCCGCTGGCGCCGGATCTCTGTCTTTCCAGTGCATGACGACCGGCAGTTCCCTTGCTGCGCGCAACACGGCCATGTAAATAAGCATCAAGACGCCGAGCCTTCGAGCGAACCGTGCGCCGCGACTTTGCCCATATTGCGTAAATCCCAGCATCGCGACGATCTCCAGGGGAAAGGCCCAGTAGGTCGACATGTTCAGCGCGCGGGAGACAAGCAGCAGCGTTGTAAGAAGATTGAGCAACCCGGCAATCAGCAACCATTTGCCAAAGGCTTCCTGCTCAGACCAGCGCGGCAGAAACAACAGACCGATGATGATGAGCAGGATGCCGTAGTACATAAGCTGAGTCGCAGAATGTCCAAATCCCCAAGCTCCGCCCAGGAGCGGGGAGATATTCACCCTGTCGTTGCTGCTCGCCCGCTGGACGTAGAGCACATGCTCCCAGGGAGTGGTGTGCATTGGCAGCAGCAGGAGTGTGAGAGTTACGACGCACCCGACGGCGACAATCAAAAGCGAGCGCAGTCTATTTTTCTTCACGAGCAAGGGCAGCGTCAGCAACAGGAAGAATAGCAATGGCCAGCATCGCGGGGTTGTGCTGGCAGCAACGCCCATCAGGGCTCCAAAACTCAACCAGCGTAGGTTAAAAGCCGTCGGCGTCTCCGAAGGATTTGCGCGCTCTCGTGCAGCAACCGCCAGCGCCACCACGATTACGGCAAGTGTCCACGCGTCCGGACGTCCAGGCAGGGAAAATCCGAAGCTGCCGCCGAGCGACAATGAAAACACAAACGCTACGATCGCGATCGAACTCCATGACCGGCAAAGGCGACGGAAAAGAAGTGCTACTGCGAGCAGGAAAGCTACGTTTCCTGCGAAAGCGTAGCTGCGCCAGATTCGCGCCGTGGTTCCAAAAATCTTCATCACCAATGCGCCGGCCCAGAAGAGCGTCGGCCCATAAAAGCGCAGGGGTGAATGAGTCCCCGCAAACTCGGTCAACACGGAAGGAACTGGCTTCTGATGTCGAATCATCGAAAGGCATGTGGAGAACCAGAAAATCTCGTCCTCCCACCCCTGGTGTGCACGAATGATCGGTATGTAGGCGAGGACCAGAACGATGAGAGTGGCCGCCGCAAGTAAAGCCGTATACAAACCGGGCCGAGCGGACGCCTTCATGAAATCGTCGTCTCCACTAGCGGCACCGTCCTCAAATCGTCGTGATCTGTGTGCCATGCTAGCAGAGAGTTTCACTGGTCCCTACGCGCGCCATGCCCGAACCCCATAACGGAGCGGGAACAAGCGCAGCTTTGGACGATTGTCGCGTGGCGATAAGAAATACAGTGGGGCACCGTGAACCGACACTGCCGGCTATTCAGCTAAGGGTGCGAAGAACTCTGCGGCATGGAACTCAGGCGGCGCACCGCGCATCCGATCGCGCGGGTCTCAGGGTCGCTCACGGGCTTGTCAGTGAGCACGGCCTCAAGCGCCGTACGCAATCCATGTTGGGTCGCCCGTTCCGGATTGGGCGCATTCTCGATATTGCCTCGATAGCGCACAGTTCCCTCTCGATCCACAACTAATGTATCCGTCGTGGCACGGATCGCAAGAAGGGTCGCGACTTTGCCATCGGGATCCCGGTAAACAGGAAGATCGAAGCCGGTTTGCTTTGTATATGCCTGCACCTCGGCCAGTGATTCGTTGGCGTTCGGATCTACGAGCAGGAAACGCACGTGGGCATGAAAGTCATGGTAGAGCATGTTGCGCCTGTAATTGAATGCGTTTGAAAGCGGACACCGGGTGGAGAAGAAGAGGACCGCAGTCACCTTGTCGTTTCCAGCGCGTATGGTTTGAACCTTTCCTTGCAGGTTCTCGAGCTCAAACGCAGGAACGTGCGATCCGATACGAATCTCCTCAGACCCGAGAGAAATGCGTGCACACAAAACGAGCAGAGCCAGGGCACCTGCAGACCGCCACGAATTGCACCAGTGTTTCACCTTATTGGACCTGGACAAACGGTGCTATCGAGGGCACCCCATTGGAGTTAACAATGAACAGCATGTAGAAGCCTGGAGGTGCGAGGTTCGCATCGACTGGCGCTGTTACATTCAGACCGCCCGTCGTCTGAGTGAAGGTGAGTGGCAGATATCGTTCGTTCTGATCGAAAAAGTGCGTAACAGCGCCGGTGCGAATCAGCGACACCTTCGCGATGTTCGCAGCATCCGGTGTGCCGACGAAGAAGGTTGCGTTGTACTGAATCTGCGCCGGTGCCTGCGCGATCGTAGGCCGTGCTCCCTTGAACAGGTAGGGCGGCGAATAGAATTCTGCGCTCTTCTCATCAGGCACGTTGCCAAAATCCGCGCCCATACCAGACTCAAGCACGCGTCCATCCGGGAGCAACAGAGCTGTACCGTGATATTCGCGCGGCGTGTGCATGGAAGCCATGGTGGACCACGTCTTGGTTGTCGGCGACCACATCTCGGCCGCGTAAACCGCATTCGCGATGGTCCCGCCATTGCGATCCGTCTCGCCTCCGGTGGCGAGGACGTTCCCGTCCGGCAGCATCGTCAGGTTCAGGAAGCTACGCGGGTAGGCCATGGACGCAGTCTGTTGCCATGCCGGAGACGGCTGCGTCATATCAAGAACAAACGTAGTGTTTGAGGAGGGCCCGGTGCCCTGGCTGTCGGTAGCACTTCCCGCCTTCACGAACTTGTTTGGGAGGTACATGGTCGCGCTTCCGCCGTCGATAATATTGGCATCCACGACCGACCAGCTGAAGGTGTTTAAGTCCAGAATATCGGTGTCGGTCGCGTACTCTGATCCTCCGATGTGGATGACCCTGCCGTCCGGAAGCAGATAAAGGAATGGATAGGTTTCAAACGGGTTGTTCGCGTTCGTAAGCGATGTCCAGGAGTTCGTCGACGGATCGTAAATCTCCGATATGCCGGCATTGGAATGAGCGGTTGTCTGCCATCCGGCTGTCACCATAATCCGCCCATCGGATAGCGTGGTAGCAGTCGGATACCAGCGCCGATATTGCATATTCGGTACTGGAGTCCATGTCTCTGCGACCGGATCGAATATTTCAGCGTTCGCGATCCCGATTTTGGTGGAGGACTCGCCATAACCGCCGACTACCATGACCCGTCCGTCTGATAGCAACGCATGACCTGAGCAGAACAAATCGACTGAAGTAGGTATGTTGCTGAAAGTATTCTTGACATAGTCCCAGACAGTCGCGGTGGAGCCGTCCTGGTAGAAGAGAACCTTATTGTTCTGCAGAAGTATCAGATCGACCGCAACGGCAGGGAGATTGAACACAGACGACCACTGACCGACGACTCCCAGGTTGCCAGAGTTCTGGACGGTCACGGCAATGGGCGAGGAGAGAGTGGAGAGACCGGCGCTGTCCCGTGCTCGTGCTGCTAGGGTATGCGAGCCATCGCTGGTGGTCGTCGTGTCCCAGACCAGTGTGTAGGGCGCACCTGTCACTTCCGCGCCCAGTGGTGCTCCATCGAGCAGGAACTGAACACCGGCGACGGCCACTGGATCGGAGGCATTCGCAGCCAGCGTCGTCTGGCCAGCAAGTGTCGCGCCGGCAGCCGGCGCCGTCATGGAGACCGTGGGCGGCACAGTATTCGTGCTGCCCGACCCAGCCAGAACCTCGACGATTGCCAGATTGTAGCGATCTTTCGTCGGAGCGGTGTCGTTGATGGTGACGGTCGTGCCTGCGGCAGCTATGGCATTGGCCTGCATCTGCACCCAGTAGGTGTCCCCAGTGGGGGTCAGGTCCTGATGTAGCAGCGTCTGGCCAGTCGGGACGCTACGCGTGACGGCATTGTCGAAGTCGTTCCCGACGCCGAGTACCCAGGAGTTGGTGCCGGTTGTGACAAGCGAAGCCGTCGGCGCGCCCGAGGCAGCGCTCTTATTGTTCACTGCCCCGATCGCGCCTGAGCCGCCTGCGCCGTTCGTGCTCACGCCTGCAAGGCTTATCACTGTGATCGATGAAACGACACTCTGCGAGAGTGTTGCACTGACGGAAATATTCTGCGTGGGCGCGGTGGCGAATGCACGCCAGATCTCCGAACCGCCGCTCTGGCCGTTTGCGCGAGTCACAAGCGTCCAGGTAAGTCCTCCACCGGCGACGCTCTTTACTGTCGTGTTTGCACCGCTGAGGTAATCGGTTGAGATGAATGCCAGAAGCAGTTCGTTAGCCGATGCTGTGTTGAACGCAGAAGTCCCAATGGTTGAGCTGGCTGCGGTTCCATCTGCAGATACCTTCGCGTCCATGGTGATATTGCTGCTCTGAGCCGAGGCCGTGAAGTCCACGCTGCCCACGTCCGCTCCACTCACGCTCACCGTTTGCGACGGCGGCGTAAATATGTAGCCATTCTTCGAAGGCGTAACGGTATAGGTGCCGTTGGAGAGCTGCGCAAAGCTGAAGTTGCCGTTCGCATCGCCGGAAGTGGTGCCGGTCGCCGCGCCAGAGAGAGCGACTGTCGCGCCGCTCCCACCCGCGGACGGGCTGATATTTCCTGAGATCGTGTAAGTGGATACTGTCGATTGCGCCGTAAAGTTGATGCCGGATTGACCCGCATTGTTCACTACGACGTTCTGACTCGGCGGAGTAAAGCTATAGCCCGCCTTGGTTGGAGTGACTGTGTAAGATCCGTTCGCCAGGCCGGAGAATACATAGTTCCCGCTCGCGTCGGCCGTGGTCGTAGCATTCCCTGCGCCGCTCAATGTGACCGTCGCTCCGGTGCCGCTGGTTGCCGGCATGATGGTGCCGGAGATGCTGTTCTGTGAGAGCGTCGTCGAGCGGAATGCGGCGACGCGCGCAAACCACGTACCACTTGGTTGAGTGAAAGTGGCAGAGACGCTGCCGGGCGCGGACTGGATCTGATACTCGTCCAGATCGCCATTCACCGTCGTCAGGCTTGCAAACCCGGCACCTGGAGACGCGGGATTGAGCAGGAATGCATAGCCGTAGACCAGATCACCAGTAGCCGCCGTGGTGATCGCACCGCTTGAGGCGGAGGTACCTGTACCCGTGGCGGCGGCGGTGCCATCGATAGGATTCGAAGGAGAAAGACCGGACCACTCAGAGATATGAATCTCCTGTGCGCCAGGCGTCCCGGGCGTGACCGTCACCGTGTTTGGTCCGGCGTTACAGGTCGCGACGTACCAAAGATAGGAAGTTACGTTCTGTTTGGTATCCGTAACCGGCGCGTTGACGGGGACGTAGGTGTTTCCGGCAGAGTCGGAGATGGTCAGCGTGCCCGCTGGCCGGGCGACTGTGGCTTCGACAATCAGAAAATCTCCGGCAGTATTGGCCGTAGGGAAGGCCAGCGACATACTGGAGGTAGTTCCCTCACTTCCATTCACTGCCTTCTGAATCAACTGAACCGTGCCTTGAGCCACCGTCTGCGCAGTGAAATTGACTGCGCTCTGGCTTGCGCCATTGATGTTTACCGGCTGACTGGACGGGCTGAACGAGACGCCGCTCTCGGACGGCGTCACGGTGTAGGCGCCGTTCGCGAGACCGCTGAAGCTGTAGTTCCCATTGCCGTCGGAAATGGTCGTAGCCGAAGCGGCACCACCGAGTGTGACCGTCGCTCCAGCCGCCACACTTGCCGGGGTGAGGCTGCCGGAAATGCCGTAGGTCACCGTCTGCGCAGTGAAATTGACTCCGCTCTGGTTCACCCCACTGATGGCGACAGGCTTGTTTGAGGGGCTAAAGGAGACGCTGCTCTTGGTCGGCGTCACGGTGTAGGCGCCGTTCGCCAATCCGGTGAATGAGTAGTTTCCGTTGCCATCGGCTGTCGTCGTGGCCGAGGAGGTTCCACCGAGGGTGACCGTCGCTCCGGCCGCTACACTCGCCGGTGTAAGACTGCCGGAGATGGAGTAGGTCACCGTCTGCGCGGTGAAATTGACTCCGCTCTGGTTCGCCCCGTTGATGGTGACAGGCTGGTTTAACGGGCTGATGGAGACGCCGCTCTTGGTCGGCGTGACCGTGTAAGAGCCATTGGCTAGACCGGTGAAGCTGTAATTTCCGTTGCCATCGGCTGTCGTCGTGGCCGAGGATGCACCGCTAAGCGCAACTGTCGTTCCGGAACCCAGGCTCGCCGGAGTGATGGTGCCGGAAAGTGTCCAAGTAGGCGCCACACCCGCGGTCGCCAGTACCTCTACGATGCTTAGGTTGTAGCGGTCTTTCGTGGGTGCTGTGTCTGCGATCGTGACCGTTGTCCCTGCGGTTGCGACTGCCGTTGAAAGTCGTTGCACCCAATATGTATCGCCCGCCGTCGAAAGGTATTGGTGTACGAGCGTTTGGCCGGCGGCAAGAGTCCGTGCTGTCGCATTGTCAAAGTCGTTGCCGACCCCCAGCACCCAGGAGCCCACCCCCGTGGTGACGAGACTCGCCGAGGGCGCGCCCGACTTGGCGCTGGCGCCTCCGATGGCGCCGATCGCGCCAGAGCCATTCGTTCCGGTAGTACTGACACCGGAGAAGCTCATTACCGTGATGGAGGACGCAACGGACTGCGACAACGTCGCGGTAACCGTAACTCCAGCTAGCGGCGTGGTTGCGAAAGTTCTCCAGATTTCAGCCGTACCGCTCTGCGCATTGGTGCGCTTTACCAAGGTCCACGTAAGACTGCCGCCCGCGATGCTTTTGACTGTAGTGTTCGTGCCGCTGAGGTAGTCCGTAGCCACGAAAGCCAGGACGAGTTCATTCGCCCGGGCGGTGCTAAACGCGGGGCTCGCAATAGTCGTGCTCGCGGACGAACCATCTTTGGCGACTGTAACGTCAGGCGCAATCTGAGCGAATGTAGGCTCAGCGGCAAATGAAGAGAGAAGACAGAGTAGGATCGCGCCCGACAATAAAGCGCGACTGCCGAGCATCAGTGGAAATAACGTCTGTTGAAGATCTCTCCAGTAAGCCTGGAACTGACTCAGCCTGTTCGCGCTCGTCACAGTCCCTCCGCAAAATGCTGCAAAGTAACATCAGGACCCAGTTGACGTCGGGTCAGCGCTCGCGGGGGGAAGCGCCCTCTGGACGTGCCAAGATTTGCCTTTGCATGCCAGAGGCCAAAGCCGAGCTAAGTGCACCTTGTCTACGGAATGTTGGACATACCAGACTAAGGGCTAACGGGCGACGAAAAGGAGAACCGGCCGAAGCCCGAGAAATGCGCATTTTTTTGCGCAAGTGTGGTCGCGACGAGTACACATCCGAGCTGTCCCCCGCGAGCGCAAACCGAGACAGCCACAGGACTACCCGCTCCCCGTCTAATGATTGATGCAAGGGCAATGCGTGCCCGGTCTGCTCCTAGCCAGCGACTCTCCAGCCGTAGCGACAGACTCCCTGGTTCAGGCCTGAGCGCCACTCACTGGTTCTCCTACAATATCTGCAAAAGAAGTCACGTAAGAATAGAAGACCCGCTCGTAAACCCATTTTGGCAAAGGAATGTGCGTATCTAGGATAGGTCTTAGGAAAGGTGTAATCACGGGCTTCAGCGTAGCCAGAATTTGTCGGGAGACGCCGCGTTTCGACGTGGATCTATTCGAGCGCCATTTCTCAAGGAAATCCTGACCGGCCTCCGTTTTAGCGAACTCGGGCCATGATCGATAAAGTTGATCCACCCGCCGTAGGGTATCAGCGCACGTCTCGAACTTATTGTGGTATCCGATCGCATCGCGATTGAAGAAACACCGATACCCCTTCTTTGCCAATCGATAGCTGAGCTCGATATCTTCATAACCGTAGGTGCGAAAGTTTTCGCTGAATATGCCGCTCGCGCGAAGGAACTCGGCAGGCACGCTTGTGTTACAGAAGTACGCGACTTCGTATGGAAGCTGCTGACCTTGTTTGAAACGCCCAAAGCTGAATTGCGGACCATACAGACCCGACCATCTCATAAAAGGAGTAGGGCGAACTTCAGGCCACCAGGCAACGTGCCCCAGAACGCCACAGTTCCCCTCGGGACACCTGTCTTGCCATTTGACATGTTCTGCGGTCAGGTGAGGACTCGGGATGATGTCATCATCTCCAAACAGGAGGAGATCCCCCGTCGCCTCACGTATTCCATGGTTGCGCGCCGCCGCCAGTCCTTGATTCGTCTGCCTGAGATATCGAACTAGGTGGCAGGATTCCGAGACCTTCTCTACAACAGCACGTGTCCCGTCCGTCGAGCCGTCATCCACAACAAGGATTTCGCGGATACGATGATCACCCGTTTGCCTCCCGTAGGCTTCCAAGGTCTTGGCGAGAATAGCCGCGCGGTTATACGTGGGGATGATTACAGTTACGCTCATCGGCTCTCCTGAAAAACACACGGCTCATTCCCGCCCCCTCAGCCTTCGTATGGCATCTCTGCATGGGTGGCCGGATGTTACGTGACATGCCTGCGAAACTCGTTGTTCAGCTCTTCGTACATGATCGTTGCAATTTCCATACCACGAGAAAGGCACTATAGAACCATCCGACTCGCACTATTACGTCGTGTGGCCAATCTCCCGCGCGCTATAGCTCTGCCTCGGTGGCCACCGGACGCATTAATCGAAAATATGACAACATCATTCGGGCACGGGCAGGGACTCGTTGCGCATCTACAAGTGTCGTAAGGACGCGGATAGCATACCCCGTGTTAATCAGCAGAGCGCCGGCCGCGACTGCAATGCCAAATGCAGCCGGGAGTACAGCGAATCCAGAAAATGCGATGGCCACGAGGGAGGATGTAACCACACCGACTTTAATGTTCTCCCTTGACCAACGAAAGCCACTCAAACGCCGCACTAGAGTCCAGATCATCATGCAGTGAAAGACATAGGATCCGAAGTACGACGCTCCTGCTCCGACCAGCCCAAATCTCGGGATCAGATACCACGCTAATCCGAGACTGGCGATTCCCCAGGCGATCTCGCAAGCAATAAATAGAGCACGCTCTGCCTTCGCAATGATGATGTACCCCATTGGAAAGCTCACTATTTGCAGGAAGGCGCCAAGGCATATCCATCGTAGGATGCCAACAGCCGGACCGAACTTCGCGCTGTAGAACAGCGCAATAATCAACGGAGCCAACGTCAGACTCCCAATCACTCCTGGACCGGCCACGACCAGGCCGACCAGTGTTTGCTCATTCGTCAGACGATTGCACACCTGATTGTCGTGAGCATTGGCCGTCAGCCGAGGATAGAAGTCGGCTCCCATGGCCTGCAGGATGATCCCCACATAGAACCCTCCCAGAGTCCAGGCTGACTGGTAGAGACCCGTGGCCGCAATGCCGAGCGTACGTAGGATAAAGATCCGGATCGCGTAGGCAACTCCAAGAGTAGTGAGACTGCTTACCATGAACGCCAGCCCCAGCTTCAATAATGCGCCAACCTCCTGCGCCATTCGCCGGTCAGGTCGCTGAACCGCAGGCTCCATCTTTGAGACTGCGACTTTGCGACTGAACCACCAAGAGGTGAGGATTCCAGTGGCCGCAACGCAGATCAATGATGGGACTATACCTCTCTCACGGTAGCGATACACGAGGGGGATGGAGAACACGGCGCCCGCCAGGGCGCCCAGCACTTGCAGCTTCGCTAAGTCAGCAATGCGACGCATGCCTTGTATGAGCGCAGACTGAGCGCCGGAGATGAGCGTAAGAAAGACAGCTATCGAGAGCAATCGTACGGATGCAACATGGGCGTGACTATGGAACGTCAGCCAACAAATCTGTCTGGCGAAGATGATCATGAAGCCTGCCCCGAGGCTCCCAAGCGCCATCGAGACCCGCCTCAAAACAAAACTGGTTTCTGCAATGCGGCCCTCTTCCCCCATGCTTGCCGCGGCCGCAATCTGGCGTACTCCGCTCCCGTTGATTCCCATTCCGGCAAGCGTCTGGACAAGTGAGGAGATGGAATTGTAGAGCCCGAACAGCCCGAAGCCCCCAGGGCCCAGCATCATTGCAATCGCCTTCGTCCGCACCATACCGACAATCACATTCAACAGCTGGGATCCACCCACCATCGCAGATGACTTCAGTATTTCCCCATGCGTCCCCTTAGGCCTATGGGTTGCACGCTCCTCCGTTGTAGATACTCCCATGGGCTCCTTTATGCTCCCTGATGCACTCACTGTCGGCGGCATATATCTCCCAAGCTCGCGCGGGGTAGCTGATGCCTGACTGACCACGTTTGCGATGATGCGATTCGTTCTATCCTTATATCTGGATCGGCATCCCGAACAGCACTCACTGGCGGGCATAGCACTCTCAGCTGCCGCATGAGGTCTCCGCAGACGACCCTCGCAGGGTTGTGCCTTCCTCTTCGAACGGCGGCTTGACGCTCCGCCCTTCCTTCAATCCGTCGACCTTGGATGACCTGTTGCAATTGCCAGATACGTCTCCCATGCTCCGAAGGGCGCGCTGGCGCCGTGCTGACATGAGGCGGTGCGACAGGTATCGACTTGTCGGCCGTCGGTCAGTCCTACTCCGTGTCGTTTTGCGCCGGGCTGGTTCGGCCGCGCGGCCTCATCTTCGGAAGAAGAGCGAGGACACACCTTCATACGCCAGACCCGGCCCTGATAGCGTTTGAAGCACGTTCACCCTGCCAGGTCAAGACCAATTCTTCCGATCCCTGCTCAATCTCAGCGAGCGGATAGCTGGAAAAGTCATAGTCATCGCGATCACGATCCAGAAAAGGATCGTCTGCTGCCCCCAACCCAGAATGCCCACATTTGTCATCTGGAAGAGAAAGGTCATCATGCTGGTGAGCAGCACAAGGCAGAGTTGCTGATTGTCTCCCTCCATTCGACGATAAGTGCGGAAGGCAAACAGCAGGGGATAGAAGAGGAGAACGCTCATGGAAGCAAGGCCTACATAGCCGGTTTCCGCTAGAAGAGCCGCAAAAGAACTGTCACAGCTGACGAACCGCATGCCTCGGCCGTTTATGGCGCCGGTAAGGTGGAGATCTGTGAAGGACTGAGGGCCGTAGCCCCAGAGAAGACGCGCTGGGTCCTCGCCGACCCTTTGCATAACAAGCCTGTAGAGCTCATAGCGATAGATGTAGGACTCACCCTGGGAAGAGTGATCATCGACTGTGGCACCGTAGTCGTTTTGTATAGTCTCCCAGACACCCGGTCGGACCACCATCGCGAGCATTGCAATCACTGCCAGTGTCAGCACATATTTCCGCATCCGGCTCTGCCCAAAAAGGAAGCAAAGGAGCAGTGAGACCAACAGCGCAATCCATGGTCCCCTGCTCGAGGCCTTGAATATGCAAATGAACATCATCATGAGGCCGAGCCATAGCCATAGCCTTCGGGCTCGGGTTTGCACGCCCGTCAAGAGGTGCAAGACCATGGGGATTCCCATGGCAAGGGCGCTCCCAAACAAGATCGGGTGACCGAATGTGGACTGAATGCGCAGGCCCCTCGCATCATCGATATACAGTGTTCCACTCACACCAAATCGGTGGACCATGGTTGGGAAAAGAGAGACTACGGACCATTGCTTATACGCCTCGAGCATGCCGAAGACGCACAGGACGATGAGGCCATCTACGGCTCCACCCAGAAGCTTGCCCGGGGTTTTCTCGTTACTGATGCGTTTGGCGAAGATGACGTAGACAGTGAAGTAATCGAGAAAGAGGGACAGAAGGGCTTTGAAACTTGCCATGAAGTTGATCGAATCCGCCGTCGCGATTGTCCACCACAATCCCACGAAGATGATGCCCGATTTGAGTGGCAGGGATCTGGGACCATCCGCATTTCCTTTGGTTAACAGGAAGCTGCGAGGAGGACCAACGTGACAAGCCGCTGCACGGTGAGATCAAAAGCCCCTAAGATGGGAGCTGCGCTTCTCCCGGGAAGATGACAAGAAAGCACACAGCGAGGGGCAATGCGCCTTCCACTCCCCTCTTCGAGATCGTCCACAGAAGCTGATGAGGACAAGCATGTAGATGGATATGACCAGGATCATGAGTTTGCCTGCCCCCAGGGCGCTGACGCTATCTTGCGGCGCTGGCTAATGAACCCGAAAAGCAGCCAGCAGAGGACAGGCACGACACTTGCCATCGCAGCAGCCGCTGCCGCCCAGTTCCGTTCGAAGCGCAGTTCGAGCGATGCGCCCTTTCCTCCGTAGTAGCCATCGACCGCCGCCTGCCCCCAGCTATGCACCGAGATCCACTGATCGCGAATCTCAGATATGTGCCGTAGCAGATAGATGCTTGGCTCCGTGATCGCAGCCTCGTCGGAGTAGCGCATGCTGATCAACCGCTCCTGCCCGGCCGCGAGCACGAGCGCGACCGTATCGCCACCCCCACTCTTATCGGCCATTGATCGAAGAAGCGACGACAGCATTGAGACCTCGGGCGGAGTCCTTGTCTTAACCTTGTGAGCAGCGTCGTACCGCATACATCACATTGCTGCGGCGGCGAGTGGAGTCGCCGATGATGAGGATTTCGTGTCCTTGCGTAGTCGGAGATAAAACTGAGCCATGTCTCCCTGTTCCTGGGAGTTGAGCGACGCGGCAAGCCTTCGCAGCCGACGACGTTGCGCCCAGGTAGGTGGAGCTATCTGATTCAAGGGAATTCCCTGTTGGTAGGACTCACTGGCCCAAAACTGGAATTCTGTCGAATCGTAGACGACTCGCTCAACTTGGAATCCACTCTTCTCGGCAAGCATCGCAAAGCTCTTCCGGCTGTGAAGAAAGAAATGCCGGGGCGCGTCCAGCTGGGCCCAGTGGCTCTTATAACTCTTCCAGGCCCAACCAAGCAGCGGAATACAAACAGCACAAACGCCGCCTTCTGCCAGATGCTCTGCCGCGACACGAAGCATGTGAATCGGCATATGCTCCAGGGAGTGCCGAAACAGGATAACGTCGTACTCACCGCTGACTTCGTTCAGAGAACTGCATCTGACCCTTACGCCAAATCGGTCTCGCAGATCTCCCGGCACGAACGGGTCCACCCCCTGCGCGTTGTATCCAAGTTCTCGCAGATCGCTTAACAAGCTTCCAGACCCACATCCGACATCCAGAAGTCGCATCTTCTTGGTGAGCCCGACGCGGCGTATGACGTCAAGATCGGAGCGGCCTCTCCAATTGACGAGGAAAGAGAGCCGCGACAAATAGATCCGATCGCGAAGTTTGCGGGTAAGTTTCGGAACCCGCGTCCTCAGGCTGTAATAAGTGTCCGGATAATATTTCTCCAGGCGCTCCGGGATGGCGGTGAGCGACAAGCAGCCGCATTCAGCACATTCCCAATAGAGGAACTCATCCCCGGTGCCCAGCATGATCTCTTTGACGATGTGCGGATGACCCGTCTGCGATTCGCAGACCTGGCAGCAATTCAAAAGCATGGGTGATGCCGAGGGCGTTCTGTTCATGTGAGCACTCGAAATGTTGGAGACCTTTCCGCGCAGTGACGGGAACCTCCGTCACCTCTACCGATTAAACTGGCCCATCCTCGAACTGCCTGGTGCCTTGATCGCCCTATGTTCCGAAGGCTGTCGCGTTGCTAACAACAACCCGCGGATAGAACGGGCTGCGACGATAGACAGCACGGCGAACGCGCTCTATACCAGCAAGTGAGCGAGCAAGAGTTGAAGCGCCAAAGATGCTGCGCCTGCCAAGTTGCGCGATGGAAAGCTCGCGGCGTTCCCTGCGCAGCTCACGCCGAGCAGCGGGGCGAAGCGTGACAAAATCTGGGTGAGTTTCGAGCGCAGCTGCCATCCCCTCTCGAATGCGCACCAGGTCCTCGCGAAGGCGAATCTCTTCGCGCAGTGCCGCCTTGGCCCAACTCCCGGGACTCGCCTCGTGATAGATCACCAACTCATCACGAATGATCGTCCAGGGACCCTGAAGGGCTAGGCGAAAGGGGAGTTCGTAGTCTTCCCCAAATCGAAGCGACTCATCGAAGTAGCCGACACGCTCCAGCACCTCGCGCCGAATGGCGACTGCCTGACTGAACATGACAAAGCGGTTCAGCAAGATCTCGACGGGATTCAGCCAAATGCCGGTAGGACGATCTGGTATCGTATCGGCGATGGCGAAGGTCGAGCTGTTGCTCCCGTTTGCAAACCGCACCAAACAATTGCACAGGCAGCAACCCACTTCCGGTCCGGCGGCCTCGAGCGACGCGACCTGGCGCTCTATCTTGGTAGGCAGCCACTCGTCGTCTGAATCCAGAAAGGCGATGATGCCGCCCGTTGCCAAAGCAATTCCCCGATTGCGGGCAATGGCGGGACCAGCATTGGCTTGGCGAAGAACCCGGATTCGGTCGCCATATTGCTCCAGAACCTCTGGCGTCTCATCCGTGGACCCATCGTCCACGATAATCAGCTCGATTTGAGAGTACGTCTGGCCCAGAACACTCGCAATGGCGCCCGGCAACAGGCGGGCACGATTGTATGTAGGGATGATGACACTCACCAAAGGCGTCGCTGTAGTAGTCATAGGGTCCTTCACCTATGACAGCTGTATTAGCAATTGACGGGCCACCCTGAAGGGCGGACGAGGCAGTAGAACGACAGTCGGACCTGCGCCGGAAGGCCGGTTACCAGAAGAGGTGTCAGGAGATACAAGTTGCCCGGCCGTTGAGCGGCCGGGCAGCGAAGACTTCGTTGAAATTGGACTAGTGAACGGTGCCCGTGAGATTCGTGGGGGGGGACGGTTGTGCCGGCGCTGCTCCTCCAGAGATGTACTCGTAGGCCCCGATATCGTATGCCGATCCTTGTGGCCGTGCCGTGCCTAACAGATCCGTGGTAACTCCGGTTGCGACACCCTTATCCTTGGCTGCGCTTGTGCTCTGGATATTGAAGTTACAGCCGATGCACTGTTGCTGCGCACTTCCGGTTCCGGCGCTAACGATTTGGGGGTTCTGATTGATAATGTCTCCGGTAAAAGTGCCACCCGAAAAGTGGCCGCTCGCTGCGTAGTAGAGATTATTGGATCCAGTTACGCTCCCCGAGTTCTCGTAGGGACTCGCATCACTCGACAGGCTAAGAAAAAGGTTGTTTTTGTAGGAAGCCGAGCCGGAAGAGGCTCCATTGAAGCCCATCGCTCCATCGACGCAGGTGTTGTTCCACATCGAATTCGTGCCGAGATTGCCGTCCTGAAGGATCCAGCACCATGGGTGTGCCGAGCCCGCCACGGCTAAATGGCCGGAGCCATCATTATAGGGGCCATAGGCGAAGACGTTGTTCGTCACTGTCCAATTGGAGACGTCTCCGTTTCCAGCGTTGTCCTGGACGATAACACCCTCATGATGGTTGAAGCAGATGTTCCGATCGAAGGTAATGTTCTTCGATACTTCGGTTCCATTTCCTGTCGTATTCCAGGTCTGGATGCAATCCATGTGGCAGTCATAGCTGTCGCATGAATTGGCAGTGTTGCCATGCAGGTAATTGTGCCGGACGACAGTGCCATTACCCCAGAGGTCAATGTAATCGTGATCGTTTCCAGGCTCCGAGCCCATCAGCGCTGTGATTTCGTTGTTGGTGATAGTGCAGGAGGAACACGCCGCATAGAGACCTGTCGTGCCATGGATGTAGTTGCGATCGATCAGGACATTGTTGGTGTAGCTGGTCGAGGCCACCGACCCCACGCCATCGATCGAGATGCCATCACCGTTGTTGCCGAGTGCGCCATTGCCACTCATCTCGTTGTTAGTGATGTTAATATTCGAAAGGCCGTTGCTGAGGCTGATTCCAGCACTCACGCCTGCGCTATGAATACAGTTCACCGTGACCCAGCTCGCCCTAATCGAGACGCTTCCATTGATGACCACGGGCGAATTGGGCCGAGCCCCCGTCGGGTGGTTCGGATCAGAAACTGCCGTAGTGGGGCAGGTGTTGGTGAAGGGAGATATCGTACTGCCAGTCAGCGTGATGGGATTGCCTGATGTGCCTGCCGAGGACATCGTCGGGCTCTCGTTATACGTGCCGGAGGCTACCTGAATGATGGAGCCAGGAGCTTTGGCTTTGCCCAGAGCGCCTTTGATCGTGGCGCAAGGAGAGCCAGCGCTCGTGCATGCATTTGAATCGTTGCCGGTTGTGGCGACGTAATATGTAGCCGCCTTGGCCAGACAGGGGGAAAGTAACAGAACAGCGACTACTGGGAGCAGTCGGGGGACGAACAATCTCATGGTGCTCCTGCGGGGGTATTTAGGATAACCAAGGGATTGTGGAATCGCCCACAAAGGCCGGACACACATGGTGACCGAATAAAAGGTCCGAAGCAAAAGCGGCACTCCGATCTCCGATGTCTTCCTCGGACGTCCGGCAAGCTTGTTCTTTCACTGCCGACACGGATCTTCGTTACGGATCGTCGCTGGGTGCAATTATAGCGTCTTGCCCAGGAGGGCAACCGCACCAGCGTGGGATATCTCATAACACTCAAGTGTTATACGAGATAGCGCTCCGACGAGGCCGGTTCTATCTTGACAGATGAAGCCATAACTGCTTGGTGCCCAGATGAGCCATCTTTGGTCGCCGCCTCTTTGAGAGCCCACCTCGCGATGCGACGCCACTTGCGCATGACCATGAGCGCCATCTGGCGGCGACGGTGCCTGAGGAAAAGGAGAGCAATTCCGACAATGCTCACGCGGAAGACGCCGCCAACGACCAGTGCGGCCCGATAAAGCGCCGCAGAGGTTGCTCCTCGCGTGCGCAGCAAAAATTGGTGGATTGACTCGCGCATCGCCAGATCGGCATAACCCTCTTCACAGTGCCTTGTGCTCTGGCCTCCAAAGTGAACAACGTGAGCATCTCCGCAGTGCAGAACTTTGAGGCCTGAGCGATGCACCCGATAGCAGAGATCGACCTCCTCTGCATACATAAAATATTCTCTGCTGAAGCCGCCGACATGATCAAAGACCTGCCTACGCATCAGCAGGCCAGCACCCGACACCACATCGACCTCGCAAACGGCATTCGGTACCTTCGCATAAAGGGCTGCTTTTCCGTGTGTGCCTGGCAACCATTGCTGCAGCCATTGATTTGCAAACAACTGATTGGTGACCGAGGGAAATGCCTGCACGCTGCTCAGTTGGAGAGAACCGTCGGAATTCACGAATCGGCAGCCCACGACTCCAGCATCCGGCCTGGTCTCCAACACTTGGTAGGCGCGTTTTGCCGCATCCTCAAGCAGAATCGTATCCGGATTGAGAAAAAACAGAATCCGACCCGAGGCAAAGCGACCCGCCAGGTTGTTCGCCCCCCCGAACCCAAGGTTCTCCCGGGAGAGGATCAATCTAACGGCAGGAAAACGATCGGCAAGCCCTTGGCATGGCGCATCGCCAGATGCGTTGTCGACCACGATCACCTCGAAATCGACGTCGGTGACCGTGCGATAGATCGCTGCAACGCATTGCTCGGTAAAAGCGAGGCAGTTCCAATTGACCAAGATGAAAGAAAGAGAAACCATAGTATTCGGTCGATTTTCGGTTAGCGCCAGATTGTAGGCAACAAGCACAGCCGACGTAACTGCTGCCCACGGATATATCGGATAAGCTTCTTATCTTCAACTTGCGGGCTCCGCAGAAAGAATGCCCGCAAATAGCCGTAGCATAGCCCCGCTGCCCCCGCCACCCAGGGCTTCTTCACCATGTTTCTCAGGATCTTGCATGCCATGAAGAGCGGGTGATAGCCGGAGAAGTAATTCCACTCTCCCTTTTTCACGGCGTTCTGCCAGCTTCCATTCGCTGCTCCGGTATGGCGGTAGTGCACTACCTGCAAACCGGAAAAGGTACGGGTTTTCCAGCCGAGCATGCTCGCCTTGAGCTCATCCAGCGAATCCCAGGCGATGCCGCTACTTACGCCTCCGATGTCCTTCCAGCATGCATCTCGGTAGATTTTCGTGGCACCACGTACATGGAAGACTGGATTTCTTTCTACTACTGGTAGACCGCCCTGAAGGTGGCATATTTCACCGCCTCCGATGCCCAAACGAGCATCCCGCTCAAACTCCTGGAAGCATCGTTCGAAGTAGTCGGGCTCTAACCCGACATCGCCATCGAGCTTGACAAGGAACTGCCAGTTGGCAGCCACATAATGATGAAATCCTTCGTAAAAGGCGAGGATCTCCTTCGCAGCGCGAGCTCTTATTCCCCGGTTCTTCTGCTGCTTCTCCCGAGATTTCGCTACAACAGTATCCGGACGGTGGACGGCCACGATCCAGGGGTATTCTGCTGCCCAGCGCTCGATGATGCTACCGGTCTCGTCTGTCGAACCATCATCGACCAGAATGTACTGTAATGGCCGAATCGTCTGGTCCACGACACATCGGATCGTGGTGTCCAGGTACTGCGCCTCGTCGCGCACCGGGCTGACAATGATGTATCGGATCTTCGAGTCATACTCTTCGGGCATGTTCATCAGTGACATACGTTCCGGCACCTGCTTTGTTCTTTATTCAATGAATTCCTGTTCGGCGTCCTCCGGCAGCGATTTCAAATGAGAGCGTGGCCACCAGTCGTGCTTCACTCCATCTGCAGTGCGCCGCGGATTCTCGATACCGAGCTGCGAACACCTAACCACTTCGCGACACCAACAGTCCTTTTACCCACCAGCTTCAGCCACGCCACGGAGCCGCGGATATTGGAGTCTAGCTGCAAGGCGAAGTCTGACAGCTGCTGACTCGTTGCGAGATCGCCGCCGTTGAATGCCGCACTCGCAAAGCTCACGGCCTCATTTGCAAGTTGGCGGAAGGCCTTGCGACGAAGGATTTCGCGCTCTTGGTCTCCCAGGTCCACTGTGCGAAAGAAGGAGTCTAGCGCTGCCTGTCTCTGTTTGAGGTCCGGCAGCCAATGAGACTTCGTATAGTTCAGTGACATGTTGTCAGAATGCCGTCGGTAGACGGCGTGGAACGCCTGGCTTATCCCAACGTCGCCGTGTGCTGCAAGGCGAAGCCACATCTCCATATCCCCGGCGTGCGGCAGATCAGGTCTGTATCCTCCTACGCTCTTCTGCAGTGCCGTGCGCACGACCGCAGCCGGAGTTGGAACACAATTCCGTGCTCCGCTCCGTTCGATGAAGCCCCATCCCGAGACCAGTTCCCATTCAGCATCTACTGGTGCAGGAGGTGCTTGAGGGGCATCCGCCTGCTCTCGCTGAACGATTGCCTGCCCAAATGCGAGTGTGACCGAGGGGTGATCTTCCATGAAAGAGACGGTCCTGCTCAGAGCGCCGGGCAAAAGGTAGTCATCGGCAGAAAGCAGCAGGTAATACTCCGAATGCGCCCAGGCAATCCCTTCGTTATAAGTCGCGATGTGACCCTGATTGCTTTCATGGCGGATGAAGGACACCCTCTCGTCTTCTTCCTGTAACTGTCTGGCGACATCCGCCGTGTTATCCGGAGAACAGTCATCAATGATCAGTACTCGTACAGCGACATTCTGCTGATCGAGCACGCTGCCGACACACATCTTCAGAAAGCGGCCATAGCGGTAGCATGGCACGATCACATCCACGCCATTCATCTCGGACGCTCCTCTCTGCACTTGAATCGGCCAGCCTTCAGCATGCGCCCCGCCCCCGGATTACAGCAGACGGTGTGCGAGCAACGATTTTCAGGTCGCTCCAGATCGTGCGAAAGCGACCGTATCGCAAATCGAGACGTACCATCTGGTCGAATGTCGTGCGAGAGCGGCCTTCTACCTGCCATAATCCGGTGATTCCGGGTTTTAGTTCTAGGACACGGCGTTTGTGCCACGACTTATAGCGTTCGTATTCGTAAGGGAGCGGCGGACGAGGCCCTACGAGAGACATCTCGTTGCGGAGCACATTTAGAAACTGCGGGAGTTCATCCAGGCTGCTCTTACGCAGAAATCGGCCAAGGGGTGTTACGCGGGGATCGTTTTGCATCTTGTAAATCCCTTTACCCTCCCCGGTGTCAGGCTGTCCGGCGATGAGCTTCGCGATGTAGGCTTCATGAATCGCTGGATCGCAATTCGTGTACATTGTCCGGAACTTGAAGAAGGTGAACCTCTTTCCATATTGCCCGAGCCGGGTCTGTCTAAAGAATATCGGCCCGGGCGAGCTCAGCTTTACCAAAAGTGCAATGGCGATGAAGAGGGGTGATAGAAGCGCCAGCATCAAGAGACTGCCGAGGATGTCCAATCCTCTCTTGAGCCAGAGCGAGCCTCGGGCTTTCACAACCGATCGCTCCGGACGCGTGGGGTAGCTACGAACGTCATCTGACTCGACAGAATCTCCTCCAGACAACCTCTCGGGGTACAGTCGCAATGTCACGTTCAGCCGCTGGTAAATCTCGGGTTCGATCGCTCTGGAGAGTGATGTTGTTAGCCGACGGGAGATAAGCTGCAGATCCTTTGCGTTTCCGGCCCCTATCTCGGTCATCAGCAGGCCGAGTTGCCTGTCCCGTTCATACCACCCCAGGACATCCGTTTCTCGGGTGCACGAAGAGACAGCGCGAGCTGCTTTGCGAAAGGCCGCCCGGCGGACTCGTTTTGGCAGATCAGGAATGTCGATCAAAACCAGCAGAAACGGGTTGCCGGACCGCTGCGAGCGATGCCGCTCCAGCCGAAGCATCTCGATAAAGATCGCTTCCTCCCGGGCGCTAAAGATAATCTGGTCCCCGCGAAGATTTGGGACCGTTTCTTCAGTGATCTGCTCTTCGCGCCTGGGCAGAAGATTTTGGCTTAGCGTCGACATCTCACAACCTCTCGTCCGTTTTAGTAAATTCGGCGACAAACCGACGGGGGATCTCAGCTGATGCCGCTGTTCATGAGAACGGTGATACCTCTGTTACGTGGGCAGGCAAGCGACCCGGAATATCTCCACAGTGTGCTCACTGCGGATGTTGCTACGGTTCGGAGCCGATCCGCCCTCACAGAACACTTGGTGCATGGGATCTGAGTATGGCAATAGCACCCTTCCTTCTTTAGCGAACCTCGAGACCCTTTGATGAGAGCCTCATGGCTGTGATTCAAGGCTCTCGCACTCTTGTGAATGCCAGAAGTACGTTCCGATGCGCGGCAGTATCACCCGGAACCTCGCTTTGATTACCTGTTCGTCCCGACCCTCATTTTTCGCAGTCGCCCGCCCGATCCGCCCTTTTGAATGCAATCCGGTGACCATCACGGCCGAAGCTCTCCTGGTTGCTCGACGATTGTGCTCTGGCCTGCGCTGTCACTCCTGTGTGCCCTACCGCGAGCGTTTCTGTCACAAGTGGCAACCTACGGCACGCCTACGGAACCACGCGGCCATAGGCGCATGTGACGCAATGCGCAACAGTTTGCATAGCATGGACGAACGGCTTCACGCATGGTTCAAGCACTTGTCGACTGTCTCTGGCAGTCTGACGACAGGGACGGACTGCGATTACCTTGGCCTCTAGAACAGCAGCTAGGGCAGCACCTGGTACAGGCCGATCATCCCGCCGACATAGTGATCGTTGACGTGACAGTGAAACAGCCAGGTGCCCTCGCTATCCGGCACCATGTCCGCGGAGGTCATAGCCATCGGCCCGAGAAACACGGTGTCCATGCGCATGCCGTTCAGCACGACGTTGTTGCCATGCCAATGCGCCATGTGGACGTCATCCTCATTGGCGTTGGACAGCAGATACCAGCGCACCCGTTCACCTTTCCGCATGGTGAGCCCTGGAATGTTTCCCTCGATGTATCCATTGATGGAGTACATGAGGTTCTGTTCGCGAAGGACGGGGTTCGTGAATTTCAGGCGCGCTTGCCGACGCTGCGCGCCAGCGTTTCCTTCGTAGAACCAACTGTCCGTCTCATCGAAGACAGAGAAATCTGTCACGAACTCCCGGTCGACATCCTTCGGAGATCCATCTGCGCGGGCAGCTCCGCGGCGGGTGACGATGATAGGGCCGATCAGACCCGTGTTGATGTCGGTGGACTCGACAAAGTGGGAGTGGTACATCCACAACACCGAGCTCACGTCCATGGCCGCCGGGCCACTGCGCTCGGGAACCGTCCAAAGGTAGGTATACGTGCCTCCAGGTGGAATCAGGTCGTCGGCCTTTACGGTGCCTTCGGTCCCGTCGCGATAAAACGCCCCCTCTGCATCCTTTTTGTAAGCCAATCCGTGAGGATGCATGGTCAGGCTGAGATGCGTGTTATTCCGAAAGGTAACGCGAACGGTATCTCCCACCTCCGCCCGGATCAGGGGGCCTAGGATTCCAAGGTGCTGCCACTGCTGAGGACGGACTTTCTGCGTCCGAAAGGTCGCATCTGTGTACTCTTGGTAGATGGCTTTGTGGTAGACAACATGTTTCGATGCCGCCGGACCTTCCGCCTCGGACATTTCACCGTGAGGAACTCCAGCTAGATTCCTGCCATGAGGGGTGTAATCCCAATCAACCTCATCCGCCGCGATAAAGTAGGTTCTGGTGACCCCGCCTAACTTCGACGGATCATCGACTCGGGAGTCCTCACCATGCTCCGCCGTGCGCGGGATCGACTTCGCCTCAGAACGCCTGGACGGAGGCGTCGTCTGGGCGGAAAGCGCTGTCACGACATGTGCTGACACGAGCAGGCCGGCGAAGAGAGCTCTCAGCATGAAATTAGCTTAAGGGACAGCTGGGCGCCATTGGAGATGAATCTGCACAATGCGCTCCTGCTGGTAACCCTGACCGCAAACACCTTTCGGGATCGCATTGTTCGCTCTCTTAGGGTCTTCGGGTCTTTCACGTCCGGTCGCTATTCCTTGTGCCGTAGTTGCCGTAGTAGGAACTCCCATGAATGATTGCGCTGTTCAGCACAACGCCAACCAGTTTGTTCCCGACGATCTCAAACGCAGGATGTAGCAATGCCTGGGTGGTCTTGCCTGCTCGAACTACCATGAGGGCGCTGTCGACTTGGGGGATTACCTCGGACACGTCGGACATCGGCATGGCTGGAGGCAGATCCAGAATGACCCAGCGATAGGAGGCTCTCAGGGTATTGAGCAGCGGACCTAGAACTTCCGGAAGAAAATACTGGGAAGGAGAGTCTGTTCGTTCCGTCACGGGCAAGACATGGAACGGCCGATCACCGATTTGCCATAGCGAGTGTGAGAGGGTTCGTGTTCCGGTGAGCACCTCGCCCACTCCCCCCTCGCTTGTGGACAGGCGCAGCGTTTTCGCCACTCCCGGCGCGCGGAAATCCAGGTCAACGAGACAGGTGCGGAATCCTCCGTTGGCCAGCGACCACGCAAGATTGACTGATGTAAGGGTCTTTCCTTCGCCCGGTGCAGAGCTGGTCACGAGAAGAATGCCGCCTCTCGGGTGCAGCGCATTCAAGCGCCCGCGCAGCAGCTTGTACCGCTCAACAGCTAATCCCGTGGAATCCGTCGTGAAGACGAGCCGCGACTTGCGGTCCGGCTGAATCTGAGCGACGCGCGTGCCCGACCTCGGGGTGGAATTGGGTACGATCTCAGGACTGATTTCCTCTGCAGCCAGGCGAACCTCAGAGTGTCCAATCATATGGCCCTCATCTTGTGCAGGAATATGACCACCGCTATGCAAGCCGCTGCAGATAGTGCAATTGTCTGCAACAGCGCTATGCGGCGGTGCCTCTGGTCATCGAGACTCAATATCTCTGGGACGGTCCCAATAATGGTTACCTTTCCCGGCAACAACGCTCCCAGTTGCCCCTCCGTTTCAATCCTGCCAAGCAGCACGCTGCCCGCAATGACCCCCCCCACAGAGAGAAGAAGCGAAAGGGCGAAATTGCCCGCCACCATCACGAGACGATTGGGGCGGACTGGGCGTTCCGGAGTGCGGGCCGGGTCGAGGATCACGAAGTGCTCGGCCTGCTGGCGCCGCTCGAGGTCTTGTGACATGCCAGCGGATAATGTCTTATCGAGCAGGGACTGATAGTTCTGGCGCGAGGTCTCGTAGTTCCTTGTGAGTTCCGTCAGCTGTGTCTCCAGGACAGGAACGGTATCCACCTTCGCCTGATAAGACGCCACTTGCCGCTGCAGATCAGCCTGCTCGGCCTTGTGACGCTCCAACTCGGTTGTAATCACCTTAAGGCGAGTGTGCGTCACAGGGTCATAACTCTCCGATGTCTCATTACCGATACCTTCCGCGACCATCCGGGCCTTGATTTTGTCCAACTGCGACTTCACCAGCACGACATCCGGGTAGGTATCCGTGTATTCACGACGCAGGGCCCAGAGCTCGTTTTCAAGTCTGTGCCTTTCCTGCCGCAACCGGTCCGCCTCAGTGAGCGGTGCCGGGTCAGTTTGCGGCGTGGCCCTGACTTGCGTCAGCATGATCCGCTCCTCATCCAAGCGGCTAATGGCGTCAGCGTTTGCCTGCATCTGCGATTGAAGCCGGGCGATGGTTTGCAGATTGGCATCCAGCTGATCCGGAGTAGCTCCAACGTGACGCATCTTGAAGGCTTCCAGTTGGGCCTCCTGCTCCTCCAGGCTGTGCTTTGCCTGATTCAGTTCCGTTGAAAGAAACTGGGTCGTGCCGACCGCTTGATTCTGGCGTACCTGCAGATTCCAGGCCATGAATGAAGCCGCCAGTTCGTTAGCAATATTCGCTACGGTCCGGCGGTCCCGATCTTCATACGAGATGGTGAAACTGCTCATTCCCTGATCAGAACCCTGATTAAGTTCTATCTTGATTTTCTTCCGCATGTAGGCCACAACTTGTTCCCGGGCGGTCCCACGTCGCATTGTGGGATAAAGATTGTCTTTCTCGATAATCTCCTCCAAGCGGGAGGTACTGAGAACCTGCTGCGTCAGGGTATCGAGCCGTTCATTCGGATCGGTGGTCACGGTAGAAGTGATGTAATGGTCCGAGATCTTTTGCGGGTCAACGAGAATCGTAGTCTTCGCCTGATACACATCGGGGATGAACGCGATGATGGCGAGCCCGATCATCGCAAGAATCAGCGAGGACGCGAAAACTGTCCGCTTGTTACGCCAGAGAGCATACAAATAGGGCAGGACCGCAGTGAAGGGCGTTTCGTGATGGCTGATATCTCGATGCGTCATCTCAGATCCGATCCAATGTGGTGGGAGTGCCTACTGGAATATCTTGGCGCCGGTGGGAAGCCAGGCAAGGGAGAATAGAGCAGTGCTGCGGTTGACGGTCGAACCGGTTAGTCCGCCGTTGAAGTAGCGGTACGAGAAGCCCGCGGCGAGATTGCGCGGCAGTTTATGGTTGTAGGCAGCTCCGACGTACGTTCCCTTGTACGCGTTCGCTTCGTTGTAGAGCGTCTCATCGACATAGCCGAAATTGACGCCCAGGGTATCTTTGCTGGTGACGAGATATTGATATCCGGCTGTGACGCTGCTCTCCCATAGGGCGGGCCCCACGTAAACACCCGCCATCTGACGCTGCGCTGTGAAATACGCCTGGGATCGTTCCGTCAGCCTGGCAGAGTACGCTACCCGGTAACTCACATTCTGCTGTGCGGCGCAACTGGGCGAATCAAACTGCGGACCGGCGCTTACATCGAGAGTGGACCGTTCGCCCGGTCTCCAAAGGAAACCTAGACCACCTCCGTAGCTCCAGCAGTGGAGCGAGCCGTAATAACGGGCCACCTGGGTGTAACCCATCCAACGCATCCTTGCACTCACGTCGTGGGAATACCCCCCTGTGAGGGCCGCGACGATGTTGTTCCCCGGCACTGAAGATGATTCCGAAGAACCGTATGAGTTTGTCAGGACGGCGCTCACGGTATCGTGCTCTCTTAGGCGGTACGACAACTTGCTGTCGAAATCGATGTATGTGACTGTGCCCAGGTCGCCTCGAAATGCGGCCGCACTTGAACTCGTGCCTGGAACATCCCCCACAACAACCGTGGGCTGAGGGGCGAGCAACCGCACCGAATCCTGCCCGTGCATGCCTACCCCGTTCAAGTCCCAGTTCCACCGTTCGCCCGCTTCGCCGCTGACATTCACCATGCCGCTTTGGAGCGATCCACCTTGATAACGGTCCTCTGTATAACGAGTAAACGTTGGCAAATATTGAAATACGTACTGCACATTCTCTCGATTCACCTGGAACCCTACAAACGGGCTGATGACGGAAAGCGCCGAACCAGGGGAACTAGGGATCTCCTCAGGATGCGTATCGTAGCCACCGCTAAATTCGGCTCCAACGAGTAGACGAGATCGGACCGAGTGATCCATCAAGATTAGCCCGGAGCCGTCGAGTGCAGGGGCGTAGCTGGGGGCAGCATCCGGCGTCCCCGGACGGATGTACACTTCGCTGGAATCAGCTGGTGCGGGGCGGTCTGCGCCGCTCCCAGAGGCCGCCTGTGGATCGGCTGCGGCCTCGCTCGGCGGTGTGGTCTGGCCGAATGCGGCCGTTACGGACAGACTCAGAAGCATCAGCAGACAGCACCTAATGGATTTGTTCATAGAGATTTCCCTCATGGGACGATGACCGTATCGCCTGGTTGCAGAGTGATATCCTGCCGGCTATCGCCGTGGGTGACGTTCCCGTAATGAAAGGGGATTTTTTGCGCCTGACCAGCCGTTCCACGCAGGACATATATCTTGTTCCGCTTGGCGTACGGGGTTAGACCACCGGCCTGGGCAATCAGCTGCAGCACGGTGATCGGCGACAAAAGCGGGTAGCTACCCGCCTTCCCCACCTGGCCCATGACATAGACCTGCCGGCTGCGAATCTCGAGAACACTTACTGTCACTTGTGGAGTGACAATATAGGAAGCGTACCGGGAGCTAAGCAGCGTTCCAAGCTCGCTCGTGCTCATACCGGCGACATGGATGTCTCCGAGAAGGGGCAGCGAGACCGACCCATTTGGGTCGACAATCAGCGTCGCCGAGAGGTCGGTGTTCTTCCAGACGTTCACCCGGATTGAGTCTGCAACCCCAATGGCATAGTGCCCTGCTTGATCGCCGAGACCCGGGGCCCCCGCCGGTGTGGCGCGATCGATCATCTTCGGGGGATGACCTGCCGCGCGGCTAGAAGCTGCAACATCCTGAGCGGGCAGGCGAAGAGCCACCACGGGCAAGAGTGCCAGGATAAAGAGATAGCGACTAGACCACTTACCACCCAACATAACGGCCATCCATTCGGTTCAAAACTGTGTGCCACTTCAGCCTTTGCACATGAAGGACCAAACCAGCTGAAGCGGTGTGCTGCTTTGCGGGTGTATCTCCGCAACCTTTTAACCGGTGCCGCACCCGAGTATGCAAGGGTTTGCACAACGGAAACTTCTTTGCACTCTCGACTCGCAGTCAAAGAAGGCCGCCGGATAAGGCGACGGTAATTGACCTGGCTTTTGGCCTCTGAGTTGCAAGACGTCTGCGCGGGAGCGTGTGGAATGCAGAAATCGGAAGCGGCTCGCTCGACCATTCCGCTGCTGCTGGGTTCATCACCGGCCATTCTGAAGGTGGAAGCGCAGCTTCAGAAGGCTGCGCTCACCGACGTTCCTGTCCTTATTACAGGAGAGAGCGGCACGGGCAAAGAGCTGGCTGCACGGCGGCTTCATCAGTTGAGCAAACGTCGCGAACGTCCGTTCGTAAAGGTCAACTGCCCGGCGATTCCAGGGTCGCTCTTTGAGAGCGAGTTGTTTGGCCACGAGTCGGGTGCCTTCACACATGCCAAGGAGGCGCGTGCCGGCAAGTTCGAACAGGCGGACAGCGGAACGCTCTTTCTGGACGAGATTGGCGAGTTGGATTTCGCCCTTCAGTCCAAACTTCTGCACGCTTTGCAAGATTTTCGTATCGCACGTCTCGGCGGAGTCACGGATCGATCGGTGGACGTGCGCTTGATCTGCGCGACGAATCGCAAGCTGGAGGCCGAGATCAGCCGAAGCGCCTTTCGCAGCGACCTCTTCTACCGCATCAACGTTCTGCGTATCGAGATGCCTCCCTTGCGAGGGCGTCCGACGGACGTACCGCTACTGCTCAATCACTACATTGCGCGCTACAGCGAACAGCTAGGCAGGCCAACAGTTGCCATGAGCACCAGTCTGATCAAGCTGCTCGAGTGTTACCACTGGCCAGGCAACATCCGAGAGTTGGATAACCTGGCGAAGAGATACGTGGTACTCGAAGGTGAGGAGCACATCATCTCCGTGCTCCGTGAGCCGACCGAACCATACGCTGCGAGCTTGGAACGGATTGACCTCACTGCCCCGTTGAAGGTCCAGACGAAACGGGCCGTGCAGGATCTCGAGAGGCGGATCATCCTGGGCGTGTTACAGGCGAATCGGTGGAATCGACGCAAGACTGCGCGCTCACTGGACATCAGTTACCGCGGGCTCCTTTACAAGATTAAGGAAGCAGGCCTTCCCGCAGTTCGCTCCGTGCGAAACGGGGAGGCTCCGGCCGCCGAGGATCTTCCGGCAAGTACTTAAGAGAGTATGTGGTCCTTCGAGCGATAGGTTTGGAGCTTCGCGTGCAATTCTCTCAATCGTTCCCCACGGAGAGATCCTCACGGCAACCTTATCTCGGCGGGCACGCAGCAAGCGCAGTGATTTGTCGGTACATGGAGGAATAGATGATCAGAATGGGCGTAATTGGTTATGGGTACTGGGGACCTAACTTAGTGAGGAACCTCTTTGAAGTACCCGATACACAGGTAGTCGCCGTCAGCGACATGCGGGAGGACAGGTTACGCTTAGTGGCCAGCCGCTATCCCTCGGTCCGGGTATCGACAGACTTTCGCACTTTGCTCGACGATCCCTCTATCGATGCCATCGCGATTGCCACTCCTGTATCCACCCACTACGATCTCGCGCTGCGGGCGCTTCAGAGCGGCAAGCATGTCATGGTGGAAAAGCCGATGACTTCTTCAACCGAGCAGGCACTGCACCTTATCGAGGAAGCTGACCGCCGTCGCCTTACTCTGCTTGTGGATCACACGTTCGTGTATACCGGCGCTGTCCGCAAGATCAAGGAGATCGTCGATCAGGGTCGCCTCGGCGACATCTACTATTACGACTCTACCCGCGTGAACCTTGGTCTCTTCCAGCATGATGTCGATGTTCTCTGGGACTTGGCCGTGCACGATCTGTCCATCATGAACTACATCCTGCCAAACAGCCCTTGCGCGGTGGCGGCGACCGGTATCAACCATATCAGCGGTGGCACGGAAAACTTGGCGTACCTCACCATGTTCTTCGAGGACAACACCATCGCGCACGTCAATGTGAATTGGCTCTCTCCGGTTAAGGTGCGCCGCACCCTGATCGGAGGAAGCAAGCAGATGATCGTGTACGACGACATGGAGCCCAGTGAAAAGGTCAAAGTCTATGACAAGGGCATCACGCTGACGAATGGACCTGACAGTGTCTATCGCGCCATGGTCGGTTACCGCTCCGGCGATATGTTCGCCCCGCAACTGGATGTCTCCGAGGCGCTCAAGGTTGAGCTCCAGCACTTTGTCGACTGCATCGAGACCGGTCGTGAGCCCATCACCGGCGGCCGGGCAGGATTGCAGATCGTGCGCCTGCTCGAGAGTGCCTCCCGATCGATGAAGCATCGCGGGCGGCTGGTCGAGCTCGAACCAGACGGTCTGGGTGTCCTCGCAGGAGCGACGGCATGAGCGCGGCACTCACCATGGACGTAACTCGTCAAGTGGATCTGACGAGCCACTCGCCTGTCAGTTTCGAGGTGCCTCACGCCGACTTCTGCCGCATCGCACGCGACGTGCGGTTCGGGGAGAATGTGCGCCTCTTCGGCTTCGTGAACCTGTACGGCTGTTCGATTGGCGACAACACCAAGATCGGGGTGTTCGTCGAAATTCAGAAGAATGCCTCTGTAGGGAGAAACGTAAAGGTCTCGAGCCACACATTCATTTGCGAAGGTGTGCAGATCGAGGACGATGTTTTCATCGGTCACAACGTCTCCTTCATCAACGACAAATTTCCTCGCGGTACCAATTCCGATGGCGCACTGCAGACCGAAGCGGACTGGGAGGTTGTCCCCACGACCGTGAAGCGTGGCGCCTCCATCGGCACCGGGAGCACCATCCTGTGCGGCGTGACTATCGGCGAGGGCGCCATGGTAGGCGCAGGGAGCGTCGTGACGCGGGATGTCGCTCCGCACACCATCGTCGCCGGCGTGCCCGCACGCGAACTCAAGTCCACTCCACAACCCCTGGGGCAAGAATGAAAATCCCATTTGTTGATCTATCATCGATGCATCGCACTCTCGAGCCCGAGCTGATCGAGGTCTTCACCCGCGTTCTCCGGAGCTCGGCCTTTGTGCTCGGACCTGAGGTAAAGGAGTTCGAGCAGGCTTTTGCCGCTTATGTCGGCACCGAGCACTGCGTGGCTCTCACCAATGGAACCGCAGCGTTGCATCTCACGCTTCTTGCGCTCGATATCAAGCCAGGCGATGAGGTCATCACGGTCGCGCACACCTTTATCGCAACCGCCGAGGCTATCACCGCCGTTGGCGCGCGTCCCGTGTTTGTCGATATCGATCCTGTCTCCTACACGATGGATCCGGCTCTCCTGGAGTCGGCAATCACGCCACGGACTCGAGCGATCATTCCCGTCCATCTCTATGGTCAAACCGCGGATATGGACTCGATCCTCGAAGTCGCCAACCGTCACGGCATTCCCGTGGTCGAGGATGCATGCCAGGCGCACGGGGCGCGGTACAAGGGGCATGGCGCGGGCTCGCTCGGCGTCGCCGGCTGCTTCAGCTTTTATCCAGGGAAGAATCTGGGGGCGTGCGGCGAAGGCGGCGCAGTCACTACGGACGATCCCGAGCTCGCACGCCGCATACAGATGTGGCGCGACCATGGATCCAGACAAAAGTATGTGCACCAATTCGCCGGGCTCAATATGCGGATGGACGGCGTACAGGGCGGCATACTCGCCGTGAAGCTTCAGCACCTGGACCGCTGGAACGAGCAGCGCCGGCAGGCGGCAGAGCAGTACCGTCAGGTGCTGTCCGGCACCGACATCATTCTGCCCGCCGAGATGCCCTGGGGAGAGCACGTGTACCACCTCTACGTCATCCAGGCAGAGGATCGCGACGCCCTGCGGCATCGGCTCGAGGAAGCCGGCATCGAGTCCGGCCTGCACTATCCTATTCCGCTGCACCTCCAGGAGGCCTATCGTTCGCTGGGCTACCAGCACGGCAGCTTCCCGGTGACGGAGGCGGTGGTCAGCCGCATACTGTCTCTTCCGATGTATCCCGGCATCTCGACCGAAGCAGTCACCCGGGTCGCCACCGAAGTCATGGAGAGCTGCAATGTCGCCTGAGGCCCTCTCGGAAAGCCCGCGTACCGTCGCAGCCGTCTTCGGCCGGGCAGAGGTTCGACCGGATCCGTCCTGGGAGTGGGAATACGCAGACCACCTCAAGCGCACTCATTCTCCGGCCGAATTGCTGGGCCTTTATTCGCAATATCGCAATGCAGAGGGTGCTTTCGAAACTCAGCTTCGTCGCATCCTCTTTCGCGCCATGTGCCGGCGATGTGGCCACGGACTGCAGGTCGGTCCGGGAGTCGTCGTCAAGCATCCGGAGACAATGGAGTTCGGCGACGCTGTCTTCATCGGTGCGCAGACCATGATCCAGGGCCGCTTCGATGGGACATGCAACATCGGCAGTCACGTTTGGATCGGCCCGCACGCCTACTTCGACGCGCGCCACCTTGTGCTCGAAGACTACGTGGGTTGGGGCCCCGGCGCAAAAGTTCTCGGCTCCGCCCACACCGGGGAACCTGTGGACCTGCCGATCATCGCCACGCCACTCGTCATCAAGCCCGTCCTGATCGGCTACGGTGCAGACATCGGCACCAATGCCACGATATTGCCGGGCGCGCGGGTGGGTGCTCAATCGATCATTGGCGCCGGCGCGGTCGTTACCGGCGATATACCGGAGTACGCGATCGCGGCCGGTGTGCCTGCGCGTGTCACCCGGATGCGGGACGGCTCAGGATTCAGCCGCGATGCGGCAAACTCAAGCGAGCAGGCGTGAGGCACCCGATGCACTCACCGAGAGAGGCGAGATGAACTCCATTGAAGGTACGAAGATTCTGATCACCGGCGGTGCCGGCTTTATGGGCAGCACCACCGCGGATCAGTTGCTTGACGCAGGAGCCGCCGAAGTACGCGTGCTCGACAACTTTGTCCGCGGCTCTCACCGCAACCTGGAACGCGCCCGGCGCACCGGGCGACTGCAGGTGATCGAAGGCGATATTCGCAACAAGACCACCGTGGATGAAGCCGTCGCCGGTGTGGACTACATCTTCCACCTCGCCGCGCTGCGTATTACGCGGTGCGCGGAGGCGCCTTCTGAAGCCGTGGAAGTGCTGATGAATGGCGCATCGAATGTGCTTGAATCCGCAGTGCGCCACAAGATCCGCAAGATCGTGGCAGCATCCTCGGCCTCCGTGTACGGAAACCCCAGCTACCTGCCGATGGATGAAGAGCACCCCTTCAACAATCGGACACTCTATGGCGCGGGCAAGATCGCGAACGAACAGATGCTTCGCGCTTATACCGACATGTTCAACCTGCCCTATGTCGCCCTGCGCTACTTCAACATCTATGGACCGCGTATGGACCTGGATGGCGTTTATACCGAGGTGCTGGTTCGCTGGATGGATGCAATCGAAGCCGGCGAGGCTCCCCGCATCTTCGGTGATGGCACTCAGTCCATGGACTTCGTCTATATCGAGGATGTGGCTCGAGCCAACCTGGCAGCGCTCGTCGCCGATGTCAGCGACGAAGTCTTCAACGTGGGCACGGGAGTGCAGACCACGCTCAATGAGCTCTGCGAAGTCCTTCTCCGTATCAGCAATTCCCCGCTGAAGCCGGAGTATCGAGAAGCGCGCAAGGTGAACAATGTGCAGGCACGTCGCGCCGCTGTAGAAAAAGCCGCTCAGCAGCTTGGCTTCCGCGCCCAGGTCAAGCTTGAAGACGGGCTTCGTTCTCTTCTTGCCTGGCGCGAAGAAGCGAAGGCCGAGTCTCTGGTAGGAGAATCACGATGAGCACACTCGCTGCACCTGCCTCACCGAACGCGGCACCCTCAATGATTCCAGTCGCTCGCCCATCGATCGGCGAACGGGAAGAGCTCGCCGTCCTGGAGGTCCTGCGCTCTGGCTGGATTACGCAAGGACCGCGGGTCGCGGAATTCGAACGCGCCTTCTCCGCTTATATCGGCTGCCGCCATGCGATCGCCGTCTCCTCCTGCACCACCGCCCTGCAGCTGGCGCTGCTTGCGCAAGGTGTCGGTCCGGGCGATGAAGTAATCTGCCCGAGCCTCAGCTTTATTGCAACGGCGAACTCGATCGCGTCCACCGGCGCCACCCCAGTCTTCGCCGATATCGACGTCGACACCTACAATCTCGATCCTGTGCAGGTTGAGGGGCTGATCACCGAGCGCACACGAGCCATTCTGGTTGTCCATCAGATCGGTCTGGCGGCGGAGATGGATGCTCTCTCCGCGATCGCTCAGCGCCACGGTCTGCCCATCATCGAAGATGCGGCCTGCGCTATCGGCTCCTCGTACAACGGGGAGTTGATCGGCCGGCCGATCGGCCGTATGGCCTGCTTCAGCTTTCACCCGCGCAAGATCCTGACAACCGGCGAAGGTGGCATGATCACTACCGACGAGGACGAGCTCGCCGAACGACTGCGGCGCCTGCGTCAACACGCCATGAGCCTTTCCGATGTGGCGCGGCACAATGCAAAAACGGTCGCCATGGAGACCTATGACGAGGTCGGCTACAACTACCGCATGACCGATATGCAGGCGGCTATCGGATTGGTACAGCTGCAACGGCTGCCCGGTTTCCTGGCGCGTCGTCGCGCGTTGGCGGCCAACTATACGGATGCGCTTCAATCGCTCGAATGGCTCCAGTGCCCCGTCGTCCCGGCGAACTGCGAGCACAACTATCAGTCCTACATGGTCCGCCTAGTGAATGGCACACCCGCCATGCGCGACAGCATCATGCAGACCTTACTCGAGCAAAACATCTCAACTCGGCGATCCATCATGGCCATTCACCGCGAGGCTCCCTATCGCTCGTCGCGCTGGGAAACCGCTCTGCCCGTCACCAACCACGTCACCGAGACCGGATTCATTCTTCCGCTCTTTCACGAGATGACGGAGCAGGATCAGAGCCACGTTATCGAAGCTTTGAAAGCGATCCGTCCCTAGACGGGTCAAAGCCGAAACGCGGCTTGGACTTTCATTTAGCGGCCGTAAGTGTTTTGTGTGAGCAACTGAGGTGAGCTTCCCGCATGTCGGGCAAGGAGGAGCTGGCTTGGCAATGTGGTGAACCGCTTTTTCATCGACGTCATCGTGCACGAGTTTCGCCAGCTCAGCAGAGCCAGAGGTCCAGGAACGGTCCGCATAGCCCGTTGCCGCCGGTGACGGTTAGGCTAACAGTCGCTCCAGAATCGCTAGAGCCCCTGAGCGCCTAGGGAGGGGTGGAAGCGAACACAACGTCCACCCAGTAATTGGAAGAAGAATAAGTCTCCGTCGGAAAGCCGCCCGGAGCGCCCGTGTATCTATAGATACCATTTCCGCCGCCCGCGCTATTCGAAAGCGCGCGGAGCGGCACATGGTCCACCCCCTGGCTGGCAAAATAGCTAGCATCAGCGGAGTAATGACCGACTGGCGCGAAGTACGAGATGACGTAATCAGTGTTTGCCGTGATCGGGATCGGCGGTGAGAATGTCGCCTCCTGCCAGCCCGAAGCAGTTTCTTCGCTAAATGTCACGCTTCCCAGCATCGTGCCGCTGCTGTCCCATAAATGGCCGACGTGCGTGCCGGTGTTCTGAGTGGCCTTGTAAAAGCGAATGCCCGTCACGCTGCCGTTCGTATCAGAGCGGAACCTGAGGCCAACCTCCACTGGCTTTCCATCATTGGAATCGACGAGCGAAGGTGCCGTGGATGGCTGCCAGATCGAGATGCAGTTGCAAACCTGCGCCTGGAAATTTATTTGCGTGGCGTTGGAGTCTGCAAGTGTCACGGATTGGGTGCCCGGCGTGAAAAGGTCACCCGATTTGGTCGGCGTCACCACGTACGCGCCCGCGAGCAAATCATTGAAAGCATAGTTGCCGGTGGAATCCGCGGTCGTCGTAGCTGTCGCTGCACCAGTCAGATTGACTGTGGCCCCGACGCCTGCCTTAATTGTCCCTGAGATGCTGAGAGATTTGGTGTCGGTGGCCACGACATTTGCTCGCGAAACGGGAGCAGTGTGAGTCGTTGCCGGTGTGCTCGTGAGTACAGAACTAGTACCGCTTCGCGACGGTTTAGCTGTGTGATTTCCATTGCTGAGTCCATTAAGGGTCTTCGAGGAGCTATAAACCACATCGACCCAGTAATTCGTAGAGAGGTAGCTGTCGGTGGGGAAGGTCTCCGCAGACGAGGCGTAGGAATAGACGCCGTTCGATCCATCCACTCCATTCGCAAGGGCGTGGAGCGGCGGGTCGTCGATGCCGGATTGAGCGAAGGCATTCGAGTCCGAGGAATAGTGCCCCTGGGGCGCGAAGTACGAAACAACATAAGTCGTATTTGCGTTGATCGAGACCGGTTCTGAGAACTTGGCCTGCTGCCATCCGGAGCTTGTCTCGTTTGTAAAGTTCGCGGTACCCAGCAGCGTTCCCGAGCTCGACCAGAGATGACCCACATGCGCACCGGTATTGGCCGGCGCCTTGTAAAAGCGCACTGCCAGAATAGTGCCATCCGCATCGGCGCGGAACTTCAGTCCCACTTCGACGGATTTTCCGTCCCCACTATCTGGAGTGCCATGGACACTTGACGAGTTCCACAGACGGCAGGGGCAAGAATGGGACGGTATCGTGATCGGTATACCGTGAGCTTGCTCAAGATTTCCACTGTCATCCACGGCACGACTGAGCAGCGTGGTCTTGCCCGACGCTCGTGGCGTCCACTCGTAACTCCAGTTTTCCCGGCCCGTGGCCGGGTGCCAGGTCGTGCCGCCGTCTCCAGATACTTCAACTCCACCAACGGCACCACCCGAGTCGGTCGCGGTACCTGTAACTGTCACTGTAGCTCCGCCATTGACCGTTGCTCCGGAAGCAGGCGACGTGATTGTAGACATGGGAGGCGCGGTGTCGGTCGACTTGGTGGCAGCTTGCAACCCTCTCTGCAGCGTGGCTGGTTGCACGCCCATATCGGCAAAAAGGTTGACCGTCGCCTGTTGCATGTTGGGGTCGGGATTCGGCGTAGTGAAGCTAAAAGGGTTGTCGTGATCGCTATTCAGGCCCCACGACCAGTCAACGGTGCCGCTACCAAAGACCAGCGCGCCGCTCGGGGCGCGATACATTGTCATGTGGTGCGTGGCGGTGCCTGCACCGTACGTGGCACCTTGATCCAGCAGCAGATCTGATGTGAGCGTGTGCGCCGAAGTCGATAGATCGAAGAGACCCTGGGGGCGAGAGCCGTTATCGAGATCCTCATCCCACTCATATCCAAGTGTGCCTTTTGGCATTGTGTACGTGGATCCGGAATTGAGTGACGCGACCGCTGTATTCCTCCAGAATCGCATTTTGCCATCGGCTGAAGGCACCTCGATCTGCATGTCGCCATGATTGTCAGAACTCGTCCCGTTCACCATGAAGAGCGTGCCGGTCAGGCTATTCTCCGGCTTACCTCCGTCTGCAGGAGGACTGAAGCCAGCATCGCGCCAGGTGCCGGTCCAGATTGGTGGATCGGATGGGTCGATTTTCGCGAAAGCGAGCGTCTCCTTATAGCAGACCAGCGTCCGATACGGAGTATCCGATCCGTCAATGCTGTTCTCCCATCGCGTCTTCCAGAAGACCTCATTCCCAGTGAAAAACGCGAGGTTCACACCTGCGTCTCGTGCTGCTTGAACACTCGCACGGTGGGCTGCCGACCAATATTCGTCGTGGCCGGAATCCATGTAAATCTTGTGATTTGTAGTGGTACCGCTACGAGCCGCATCCACGCCAGTGAAATAGGTCACGTCGTAGCCGTTTGCTCCAGCCACTGAATCATCGGGAATTCAGGACCAAACAGCCAACTGTCTGACTCGATCGAGAACTCTCTGGTTAAAAATGGTCGATTATAACTGATCTTGTAGGAGCGGCGACTAAGATCGTAAGTCGGAGAAGCGGGACCGTAGAAACTTCCCGCGCCATAGTAGTTGTACGCCTGCCAGGTCTCGTCCGAGGTCTGATAGAGGATGTCAGAGTGACTTGAATCGTTCCGGACGATGAAGACGATGTGGCTGTCACCTCCGGTATCGGTCCGCTTCAAATGCGCGATGTAAACACCAGACGTTGCGGTAGTCGGTACCTGCCAGGTTGCGGTCACTGCCCAGTTCCCACAGTCGATTAACCCAGCAGCAGTGTCCGTCTTACACGCTGGTTGTATCTGTGGGAGCGGCACGGATGGCGTGATGGCGGCAATCTTGCGAGCGCCCATCCCTTTGTAGTAACCGATCCGATAAATCGTGATCGTGTAAGCCTTCGCGTTGGTGTTTATCTTGAAGGCGATGGTGCCACCCTGGTTGACGCTTATGTCCGTCGCAAAACCCTGGATGGTCGAATCGCCCGCACTGTTTTGTCCCACGTCCCATTCTGATGCGGGATTGCCCTTGAGACAGTTCTCCGCGACGATCGGATTCGTCGGGGTGCTGCATTGCGAGTGCGCCCGAAGCGCACATCCCAGGCACATCATAAGGATGAGCCAAGAGATGGAGAAGCGAAGACGAAACGACTGAATCGGTGGGGGAGTGACCATGATCGTTGTTCCCTTGACTGCAAACGAAGGAATACCGCGCATTGGCCTCGAATTCGGGCAAACCTGCGGCGAACCGGGCAAGTACGACCGACGTAGACCAGGAGGAAGAAAAGACATTCTCGACATCTCCTGGCTAACGTATCAAATGTCTTAAGCTCGCTTTTCGGTCAATTCGGATGAACGCGGCTCAGAAGTTTGTCGTTTTCCCACGTACTCCTTTGTTCGGAGATAACCTGCGGAAACACGATGAACTAGAACTTACAACACAATCTCGCCCCAATGAGTCGCGCGCAATCTCTGCACATGCAGTGGTCACGATGCAGTGTGTGCATCGATAATCCGCGCCGGCTCGGCAGACTGCTGGAGCGCGCGCCGCAGAATCGCGTCGAGACTCGCGCCGGCCTCGTCCCAGGTTATGCTCTGAACACTCGTGGCTGCTGCCTGAGATAGCGCGGCAAAGTCGGGCTCAAGGATCACGGCTTCTAATTGTTCCGCGAGTGCGATCGGATACGCGGGCGTGTATCGCACAAACGGATTGTTTAGATCGGTACGCACTTCAATTGTGTCGTTCGCCACGGGAATACAACCAGCAGCAAGCATTTCGAGAGCTACCAGGGATACATTTGTGAAGGACAGCGTTAGTCCTGCATAGCACTGGTTGTAAATCTGATTGAGTTGCCCCGGAGATACGTGACCATGGTCTGTGAAGGGGAACTTGCGTTTCCCAATCTTATCGCCATAGATATGGATCGGAACTCCCGGATTGCGGGAGGCGAATATCTCTAACGCCATCAAGCCTAACTCAATGCCACGCCGTGCCGTTTCTCTGCGTGCATAGAAGACTACTCCTGAACGTGGGCCGCAAGACGCTCGATATTGTGAAACATCGCATCCGTATTTGAACATCTCCACGGTCATACCATATTCAGACCTAAGTTTTTTTGCATAGCATTCCCCGATGCTGAGTCCAGATGAAAGCCCATTCGATACGTGCTCTCCGCCAGCATTGCGATGCTGCCGGCGGGGTAAAAGTAGGGCTCGGAGTCCTGAACCAGATAGAAACGCTTTCCTGCGCATCGAGCATTGTAAACAGGGTAGGCAGTAGGCCAGCTCGTCGCGACAACAATATTCGCATCGTCCATGCCCTGATCGACGCTGGCTACAGTTCCTTGAAAGCGATAATAATTCCTGACAAATGACTCGTAGTATGAGAGATCGGCACCGTACACATCGTAAAAATAGACACGGTTCGCATAGCCATGTGCCTCGAGATAGAGGATCAAGCGAAACAGCGTCGTATGGCCGCCGGATCCTGGACCGCCAGGAGTCGTACCCAGTTTGTCACCAGCGGCTGTCCTGCGAGTAGCGGTGGAACGGAAGGCTGGTAGGGCCTGAGCAGATCCGCTGCCATTACGTCTTCGCGACGTACGGGGAAGATGTTTTCCGCGGGAGCAATCCACTCCGAGGCAACTCGACGGACGCGATCGGTAATCCCCTTCGGCCCCTCTTTCGCGAGAAGTTCGTGGATCTGGCGCGTTCGTCGGCCGAGTTGCGTCCGCAGATGTGCAACCTTACTGTTTCGTGCCATTCTTGAGCTTCCTAAGCCGATGCAATATTTCGGCGGAATCAATTATTACACCGCCTTCGGAACAGTCACGCCTACGAATTCGAGGCCAATCGTGTTCTGTTGAACCTGCCACTGGAACGACGCAGCCAATCAAGTGCTTGCCGGACGGGTCGAAAAGAGATGATCGGACGCACCTGAAGTGCACGCAGCAAACTCGTGAAGGCGTGCAGACGCTTCCCATCGCTCCAGTAGAGCCGCGCGGCCCACAGATGGGAGTCGGCAACGATCCATCGTTCGGCGCTTGCCAGTTCGCCGGAGCGCATCGCGTCAGAGCGCCTGGATGGCCGCTGACTCGCCCCCGCGGTATAGATTGCGGACACATCGTAACAGTCCCCGCGCGGTGTTGGTCTGCTGCACAATCCTGCTCACACCCATCGTTTCCAGTATCTCGGGAGTCAACTCGGACAACGTGTTAATGGGATCTGGTTTGCCATTTCGCCGACACTCTGCGGCAACCTTTGCAGCGCCCGTCCATAGTGCCTGCTCTTTACACTTGCTGATCGATACCTGTTCGGGAGACCCTATACTGATGGATCACTTCCTGCAGATTTGCTAGCTTCGTCTGCTTCGGCGAGCCGCAGCCAAAGGTCATAATCCTCCGCATACTTCACTTCCCTGTAACCACCGACACGCTCCAATGCGGAACGGCTGATGAGCACCGAGGGATGCAAGAAGGCAGTGCTGTCGAGCAGCATCCGCCGAATCTCAAGATCTTCCGAGGGCAGCAACGAAACGCCCAGCCTCTTCCCTGCGGCGTCGATCAGCTCGAAGGCGCCCCCAAGAACACCTACATCTGCATGCGTGTCCATGAAATGCATCTGCAGTTCGAGGCGCCGGAGCATGGCGACATCGTCGGCGTCCATCCGCGCAATGAATTTACCCTTGGAAAGACTACAGCCTCGATTCAATGACGCGGTGAGGCCTCGTTTCTCCTGATCAACCAACCGAACCCGACCGTCCTGCGCGCGATAGCCTTCAAGGATCGACCAGGTCTCATCGGTCGAGCCGTCGTTCACGATGACAAACTCGAAGTCACTCCAGCTCTGTCGCAGAATGCTCTCGACAGCTTCCGGCAGAAACCTTGCGCCATTGTAGACACTCATGACTACGGAGATCGCTGGTGCGTTGCTCATCCGCTCACCTGATCCACGTTCTGCGCTTGCGGCGATGCCGACCAACGGACGCGCGCGATAGCCCGCAACTCGGATCCGAGATTGCCAAGCGAGAAAAGCAGCTTGACATAGATCTTGATCGCGAACGGATTGCTGCGCAGCGCCTTGAAATAACTTCGCCATGCCCTTGCCTTCTGTCCCTGAGACACATGCTTATCTGCGAAACCCTCGATGATCGCCGCCGTACGAATAATCCTTTTCTCTCTCTCTGAATCAGTGCTGTTGCTCAACGAGCTCTCAAAGTGTGGTTCACTTATGAAATAAGTGGAGGCACGAAACACCTTGCCTGTAGCCTGACGGCGGTCTTCAGTCGCGATGCCGCGGAGGCAGCTTGCTGCCACGTCGTTCCGACCCATTTCGATCGCACGCTGCCTGACAATCCAAAGCATTCCCAGGTCGGAGTCGGCGCAGGATTGCACAATCTCTTTTTGTGTGATGCTTTGGCTCATACTCAGTTTTGGTGCTCGCGATAACACACCATCGGCTGCGCGAAGTATGCGACATCGTGAGCAAGAGCAAAGACGCACCAGAGATACCAATCGCCCAGCCACCGCATGTTTACGTCGACGTCACGCCACTTGGCTTCTAGTGGGAAGACGCTGATCTGCTCGTAGCAAGTGCGGCGTACCAGAACGGAAGGGGCCAGGATAAAATTATGCTCGAAGAGCTTCTCGAGCACCGCCTCGCCGGATGCGATGCAGTCATGATCGCCGAAGCTGCCGGACACTCCCACCCTTTTGCCGCCCCTGACGCCGATAGCGGGGCAGAAGCAGTAGCCCACATTCGGATTCGCGTCCATGGTGGCGACAAACCGCCCCAGCGCGTCGGGCTCGATCAAATAGTCATCCGCCGAAATTAGCCACACATAGGCGCCGCGGCTGAGATGGATGCCCTTGTTATAGTTCTCCAAGTTTCCCAGGTTCGTCGGATTGCGGATGTACTGGACACGTGCGTCATCGAACGATCCAGCCACCTCCCTGGCGTTATCTGGCGATGCGTCATCCAGAATTAAAATTTCAAAGTCCTTGTACGTCTGCGTCAGGATGGATCGTATACAGTCGCCCAGAAGGTGGGCGAGCTTGTAGCAAGGAATGACAAAACTTACTTTAGGACTTTCCGCGCCAGTTGCTTTCATTTCTCGCACCCTGTGACCGACTGATGTGGCCATTCGTAATGGCTGTTACTTTGTCCTCGACTACCTCTGCTGTCTTCCGCCAACTGATCTCCAAGGTCACTGTCAGCAACTCCTCATCGCTATAGTTTTCAAGCTCTCCCTTGGCGCGCAGGTCGTTCAGAATCTTCCTCGCTTCGTCGCCCGCATCGCAAGAAGCAAAGACCTGGCTCCCGGGCATCTCCGACTCAAACAGCTGCTGCCACTCCCTCAAGCTCAGTTTGTTTAAGTAGGAGTTTGGATGGACCAGGCTCTGATGCTGGGGCCTCAAGTGCGACCAGGGCGGGATGTCCCCTCTGTCGCCCAGAAAGATTCTCGTGTCGTGACACCCACTGTCGCTACTGTAAAGATGAAGCGCGACAAACATTGCTCCTCCCGGTTTCAGGACCCTCCGAATCTCTGCAAGGACGGGTTGAGGGTCCGAGGCGTCTAAAGACGGCTCTTGAAAAGACCGCGTCAAAGCTTTGATCAGCGAAAGCCATTCGGGCTGCATCCATCTGCAAGACCCGAGGCGGTTTGATAGAGAGCAGACCGAGCTGCCGCATCATCTGCCGCCGGACCAGCTTATCGATGCCCATGAGCTTTCTGCCGAGTGTCTTTGACGTACGGACCCAGCCATTTTCCCGGGCCATTTTCATATAAGAGAGGGCGCTCGGACGTTCCGGGACAAGATCACGGTCGATGCCAGTTACATCGTTATTCCGCCCAAAATAGGTCATCTGAATCAACTGCTGACCGGGTCCTATCTCGAGCAAATTCAGACCGGATATTGGCTTTCCCAGCAGCGTCTCCAGCCGGACCTCGGCCCTTCGAGCCTGATCGATGAGCTCGCTCACATTTTTCTCGGCATGTCGGGTATGGTGAAGGTAAAGATTCTTTGCCTCGTCGATACGCGCGGGAAGGCTAAGCTTCGTCATTACGTAGGATTTCATGGAAAATGCTCCCGGGCGCTCCTTCGCTGGCGGCGCTCATGCGTCGATAGAATCTTCGAGAAATTGTACTTGGGTAGGTGACGGCGTGGAGGATTATTCGGAGCTTCGCCGTGCACATCCGTAATCGAACTGCTGGTGTGGTGAATGCCTCACCCTCCCGAGCCGGGAGCGGGAGGGTGAGGCGGGTTAGGCTCGCAGGCCGGGAGGCCTGCGGCTCGGGAAACGCTCCGACTACGTCGGGCGTCTACTTTGCGGTTCCGGTCAGGCCGTTGGGTGCACCCGGTCCTTGGGATGTTCCTCCGTACTGGTATGCCCCGAGATACCAAGTGCCGTTCGCGCCGCGGGTATTGCCGTCGGGGTCGACGTTGTACGGCGCTCCTAGAGTCTTTCCCTTCCCGAACGCTGAGGCTCCGGTGGCTGTCAGATGAAAATCAGCGACCGTCGGATTGCCTGAGGACTCATTCACAAACTGACCGTTTGCGTTATAGCTGAACGAGCCGGTTTCTCCAGACGGGAAACCAGACGTGTACGCATTGTAATTACAGATCGGACAAGCGCCGCTCTGCGTAACGTTCTCCCACACGTTATTTGCGATGTCGCCGGTCATTGATCCTTGGAAGTAAAGCCAACCCGGCTGATAGTCGCCAAACGTGCCGTCGTTCTCAAAGACGGTTGTTGTAGAGATAGACATTATGCGTGAATCCCGAGAAGAAGGTAATGAGCGCTCCACCGGAGTGATAGATCATATTTCCGTACATCCGTGTGTTGGTCTCATTGCCGTAGAAGAACATACCGTCGTTTGGTGAACTCCACACCTTATTGTTCCGGAACGTGAAGTTGCTGATGTCGTAGGAAAAGATAATGTCTTCGTGTTGAATGTTGTCGTTATGAGTGGGACCGATAAATGAATTTTCGATGACCACATTGCTCCAATTGGCGGCACGCAAGGCCTCGCCCCACTGGTGCACGTAAACATTGTGGTAAGTAAATCCGCTTCCTCCATAAGGGAGGTTGATTCCGCTTGCTCCATTGCCAGAGCAACTCTGACTGAGGACACATGACGGCCCGTACACCTCGACATTTTTGATCGTGTAGCTGCTGTTGCTGGCGCCATCATCGATTCCGTCGCAGCTTGTCGTCGTGCACTGAACCAATATCCCGTATGGCGTTCCTTTCGAGGGATCACCGGCTCGCCCGTCGATGACCACGTTAGTGATCCCGTTGAGACGAATACCGGCAGCGCCAGACCAATTGGCAATGACTACCTGACTGGCGAAGGCGGAGCTCCAGCCAGCAGCAGCAGCAGGAGCGCTGTCGGACGCCAGAACGCGGTTGATCGTGAGAGGCGAGCCGGAAGAGCAATTTTTGGCCGCGGTCAGCGTCGTGCTGTAGTTGCCGCCCGCGACCCAGATGGTATCTCCACACGCGACTGACGAGAAGTTGATCTGATTCATCTCGTTCCATGCGTCTGACCAGCTGGTGCCGTTATTGGAGCCAGAAGCTCCCTTGTGAACGTAAAAGTTTGCGCCGTAACAGTGCATCGTGCACGATGCGAGCAACAGCAAAAAGAGAGCGCGAACGAATTTGTGCATGGGATATCGAAACCTCGAAACTTTGATATGGGGGACCCATGGAGTCCCACGAATGGGACATTGAGCACAGGGGTATCAGGTCAGTCTGTTTTGTACTATTTGTACACGTTCCGGCAGTCATTTCTTCTCGCAGGCGGAAGTTTTTACCACAGATACCTCTGGCCCATCTGCATTGGATATGTCGCAGATTACCCTATCTGGCGCACGATGGGAACGACTAAGTCAATTTCTTTATCATATTTCGCATCTCATTCATTCCATGAATGTTATGCACGTGCGAAGAAAGCACGAAACTTATAAAATTCAAGTAGATCCTATGTCCACGTCGAAAAAACTTGTGTCAATCGCGGATTGGGGATATCACCTTATCGCGAGAGCAAATCGGTGGTGAATCAGCGCGACCGACGCAAAGCGTTTCGCGATATCGACATTCATCATGTCAAGCACGTTCCCACTCAATGATCCGCAGATTGCGGCTTTACTTGCGACGAACAAAAGCGCTGTCGCGAGACTGGGTCACGAATGAGATGCATCACTGTAGGCGAACTCAAGATCATATGCCCTGTCCGGCGGGGAGATAGTTTGTCTGTCTCTCTCTCCCGCTGCGTTCCTGAGGCGAGACGACACGCGGGACACTCACTGCAAGGGAAATGAGTATCCAATTCATGTAACCCTGCTGCCCCCATGCGTAGGCAGCCACGCTCAGCATGAGAAAGTTGAATCCCAATAGCGATATGAACAATGCACCACTGAGGTAGCGCTCCGGCTTTCGTAAGCGGAAATAATCGCGAAGGGGGAGAAACATCGCCTTCCCGAGCAAGGCGCACATGATGATTACGCCTCCGTAACCTGTCTCATAAAGAAAGAGCGCCCAGTTGTCATCGCAGGTGCGCCAACGGTGAACTTCACCCATGAAGTCGATGTCCAGGCCAATCTCACGAAACGTGCCTAAGCCCGTAACCGAAGAGCATACGCGTCGTGTCGGTCTGCACCGCGTGGTGAACCGTGTCAGAGAGCACATGGCGATACATATACGACGTGCCAGTGGGGCTGTTGGGATCGTTCGTGGCCTGGTACAGATTGGTCATCGTCTCCAGTATCCCCGGACGCGTGACCAACACGATGGCGATGATCATGGCGAGGGACAAGATATATTTCCTGACTCCCGTCTTGACCATGATCAGCAGGAGCACCAGGCACATCGAGGTGCCGAGCCATGGGCCGCGGCTCGTTGTCCTGTAGTCTGCATAGAACATCATCACGAGACTCATCCACAACAGGAACCGCTTCCATTTGCCCTTAGAGATGCTGATCAGATAGATCGTCAGCGGAATGGTCATCGCCAGAGCATCGCCAAAGAGAATGGGGTGGGCGAAGGTCGACCGGACACGCAGCCCCCTCCCCTGCTCGATATAGATCGGATCAAGGCCGCCGTTGTAGGTTATCCACAGATTGCTTGGAAAGATGCGAAGAATACTCCATGACGCATAGACCTCGGACAAGGCCAACACGGAACATAGACCCATGGCGAGGACCATCGCGTACAGCGTCTTATGAATCGTCTCTACTCTGGAGATCGATTTCACCAACAAAAAGTAGAGCAGATAGTACTCGAGCGTCTGAGAAAGAACCTGCTTTGCACTGGTGGCTGTGGAGATCGAATAAATTGTTGAGACAACCACCCACGCGATGTGCAGACCCATCAACCTGACCAACGGCAACGGAGCTGGGTTGGCTGTCTTCTTTTTAAACACATAGACCGCAAGCATGGTTAAAAGCGACAGCCGCATCGTGTTGAAGTCAAAGAGTCCAGGAATCACAAACCGTGACTCCAGGGGCATCAGAACGAGGTAAAAACACATCAACGGCAGCGCATCTTCCACCCGGCGCCGGCTGGCCACCAGCAGCGTGATCACAATGATGCTCTGAATGAAGAGGATTAGAAGCATGGGCGTATTGCTGCGCTAATACCTTTGGGTAATCGGGCTTAGAGTCGACAGTACGTTTCCTAAACTTGCAGCTACTTCCGGGTATCTCATTGTTCGTTGTGCACAGGGGATGCTGGCGGCGCAGTGACTTCCTTCCATCCTCGCCTACGTCTACGCAGCAGTAATGTGAGAGCGATCAACAGCACAGCGACCCCAATCGCCACCGCGCGGTTCCAGACGGGTTCGTCATTCACATACGAACGGATGAAACTGCGTCCCAATGCGCTCCTCGAAAGAACGTCGTCGCGAAAGTCGGAGAGCCGGCGAATGATAGCCACCGACAGCGACTTTTTGCTGATATCAATAGCGGCCACATTTAGGGCATCGCCGTACTGGATTCTTATCTTGCGGCTCTCACCGGCTCCGATGGAAAGCGCCAGTCGAAGCTGGCCTGATGCTCGTTGATACGGAAACGGCGCACCATCGACAAACACCGTTACGGGCTGAGCAAAGTCTTCCGCCTTCTCGATGAGGTAGTCGACCTTGTGGTCCCCGCCGTTGCGGATGTCCGCCACCGCAGTAAAGAGCCTGACGTCGTAATTGCCGTCGCTGCGCAATCGCTCTACGTAGGAGTGTCGGGCAATGTCTCCGAGACTGCGCCATTGCGTGGCCGGATCAAGTCGGTTGACGGTGTCGGCCGTGCTGTCAAATCGATCCATACCGCCGGCAAAGAATCCTTCGTGTGCATACAACAGTATGGGATTCCCCAGAAACGAATCGATAGCTAGCTGGGATACGGGTATGTCAGTTTCGGCGGAGTAGCGACGCATGCTCGGAAAGTTCGCATATTGCAGCGTCGTTGTGCGCAGAGCAACTTCCACTTGCGACGTCGGATCCGAATCCGACGGGACATTGAGGGAGTTGGCCGTGGCCAGATAGTTCGCGCGCTTCAACTCGGCCAGAGTTGCGACGGGCGCGACGGAGTGTGGAAACACCATGACCCTGTCGTACGGAATGCCGGTGAGAGTGTGGAATTGCTCCATCCGAGCGACCGCTTGGCGCATGTCCTCACTCTGCTTCGCCAACGGATGTGTCGCGAGAGGTCCGAACTCCTGGTGAATATGATTATTGCCGTGAATACAGATGGAGTACATCCCCGGATGAGCGGCGAAGAGCGCAACGAGCTTCGGCTGGCTGCGATTATAGTTCCAGGGAATAAACGCCACCGTAGTGTGGAACTTGTGCTGCTCCATCTCGTGTAGCAGCTTCTCGTAGTTCACGTTCCCATAAGGCTCTCGAAGCCATAAGTCATCAATCGTCAAATTGGCATAATTGCCCGGTGTATGCCACGCGGCATCACCAGCGGCATAGCGAAGAAACATCATTGGGGCAGGCGCAAGGCTAGCGAATACGGCCTGCTGACGATATGGGTCTGAAGTCGCTGGAACCGTAACGGCTGGTATCTGGGCGGCGAAAAACACGCCATCTCTCTTCTTACCTTTCGACCGGAGCGAAGAGCTGGAAGGCCTGCCGGCGGGCTACGCTCGCTTGCAGAATCACGTGGCCACCATTCGCCACTGCCAGCGACGTTCCTGTCTTCGCGGTCATGGGGAAATGCACATCAGTCAGCTGACGCGTGACATCCGGCATTTCGTCGACGACGTACGAAGCGTCGCCGGCGGCAACATCAAAGCGCGTCGCTCCACTGATGACGCCCCCCGACCATGCCTTCAGGCACATTCCAGTTTTCGCCCTCTCTGGATTCCAGCGATGAACAGCAGCCAACGGCATGCTCTGGTACCTGCACTCAGTGCCAGCAGCTTCTCAGGGTTTAATACGGAAAGAGCATGCGCATCGACAACTACTGCGATTGTCTCTGGTTTATGAATGAGCTTTAGAATCCATGCTTCCCCGCCCTCGGGACTTATCTGCTGATGATATTGAGGCCGTAGAATTGCGTAGCCGTCTGGAGTTGCTGCAGCGTTGTTTCATCTGCTGAGGCCTGATCATAGATAAAACCGATGCCGCACGAGCGCTCACGACAGACAAAGCAATGCCAAACGTAAGCAGAATTGCTCTGATCACGGGTCGGCTCATTGCCATTCTAGGGATAGACATCATCACTTCTCTCGAGAGGGCATAAATCGGTGTTGGTTTTGAGAACTCGTGAATGACTCTCGGCAATCTGGGTTGAACGAAGGCAACTGCGGCCGTCCAAAGTAACACACACGGCGCTCTGCCGCTCTGACATCTGTGTGGATCTTCCAGCGTGCCTGACACCGGTCAATGAAAGCCACTGCTGTTAAACGCGCTACACACACAAGATAGGTCTTCATCAACCCGCTGAGGTCGCCGGCCATCAAGGAATGCACGGTGCCACATCTCCAGGGTGACTAGCGCACAATAGCTCCTTCTGATAGTTTTGCGCGGGCCACGCGCCTATCATGTTCTCAATTGTTTGCTTCTTGAAATATCCGCGCGCAAGCGCCGATTCGTCGAACAGTACCTCAGCTACTGCACCACGCAGATCTGCGCCGAGCCATGTCGCGTAGGGCACCGGCAAATCCTCTCTTCTTACGATTTCACATCTCTTAGGGCAAGCGCTTCGACAATGCCTTCTTCAGAGACACGCTTCGTGTTCGTCTTGTTCAGCTTGAAAGACGTCGGAAGAGATGCGGCAAATTCCAAGATTTGGCGATCGAGCAGCGGCACTCGCAGTTCGAGCGAATTCGCCATTGTCATTTTGTCAGCCTTTATGAGCATATCTTGTCCCGGAAGCCCAAGTTTTCGTATCCATACAAAGCATCTGATCAAGAGGCTCTAAATGCGCATCTTTTGCGATGCATCTTTGCATGGCTCGACTCCCACGTCGGCCAGAGTGGCTCCCGCGAAGTCTCGGGTATATAACTCAGTGCGTTGGCTGTCGAAGAACTCGTACGGCCCCAAGTGACCACTGTAGTAGTAATCCTCAATCGGTGTTCGCAGCATTTCGCTGTACGATCCGTACCGCGAAAGCTGCAGCCTGAAGATGGCCTCCGACAGCTCTTCCGGTACTACCGGCAAGCGGTCCAAAGGGCCTGTTTCACTTTCTCAAGCCAGTGGATGTTTCTGGTTCCTCCTATAGCCCGCGAGTCGCTCCCGCCCCCGCCCTCACCGGAGAGCAATACTGTGACATGCTGGTGTGTGAGGGCGGACACGTAGTACAGAGCGATTGCCGGCGGCTCACATACCGGCTCCTCCGAGGTGCCACACATATTTTCCGAGGCCGTCCCAGAACTCTTTCGATGTGATCGTGATCTCATAATTCTGGGCACCAAATGACTTGGCAGCCATGCGGGCGTACGGCCGTTCGTCTGTACAGCCTCCCTCAAACCCCACTGTGAATGTAGAAATCGGCTTGTGCGTGTTTTCCACCGCGAAGCTCAACATCGCGCTGGAATCAACACCGCCGCTCAGTAAAATACCCACCGGCACGTCGCTGATCATATGATCGGCCACTGGTGCGGGATAGACGTTCCTCGAGAGACTCCACTGCTTGATCGAAGGTTATCGGAGTTTCGGCGAATGAAAGATCCCAAGTATTCGTGGATGCTCACTTTGCCATTCTTTACGCTCAAATAGCTTCCGGGCGGCAACTTGCGGATGCCTTTGAATAAGGTCTCCTCACCCGGCATGTAGAAATAGGTCAGGGAAGCGGTCGATGTGAGTCTGGCTTCAACCCCCTCGACCTCCACAGACGGGTCAGTCAAGATCGCCTTGATCTCCTACTAAAATATCAGGCTTGCTTCTGTCTGTCTGTAATAGAGCGGCTTTATGCCAACCCGATCCCTTGCAATCAAAAGCTCCTTCTTGTTTTCGTCCCATAATGCGAAGCTGAACATGCCACGCAGATGTTGAACGCATTCTGCTCCAAACTCTTCATAAAGATGAACAATCGTCTGGACGTCGCTTGCAGTTTTGAATTTATGGCCCTTCCGGATCATGTCTGCTCTGCAGCTCCTTGTAGTTGTAGACCTCGCCGTTGTAGATCACCCTGATTGAGTTGTCTTCGTTCGACATTGGTTGCTGGCCGCTATGCAGGTCAATGATCTTGAGCCGCCTATGACCGAGCCCGACCCTAATCCGGCAGCCAATACCCGTTTTCGTCTTGGCCCCCTGTGGCCAATTGAATTCAACATGCAACGTAAGTTTGCCTCGGTCACAGGAGGTGGAGTCATTGCCGAGGTAGAGCTTGCCGCATATCCCGCACATAGGATCTCGCTTTCGAACGAATCGTCTGAGGAACCGCAGCTCACTTCCAAATACTGTCAAGGAGGAGGATGCGTCTCATTTGTTGAGCACGCGTGTATTTGATCAGCTGTTGGTCGGGGACTCTCGGAAGACGACGCCAGTAGCCGCTGATGAATCCCCACATCAATCCAACGGCGCCCACGAGAAATGGTCTCTTCGCAAGTCTGCGAATACACTTCGCAATCATGAAGAGTGGATGATAGCCGGTGACATAATTGGCGCGGCCATTCTGATACAGTCACGCCACGGTCCTTCCGCAGTTCCGGTAAACCGGCTATGGGAAGCGCGAAGGTCGAGAAAGCTCCGCGTCGACCAACCGAGCATATTTGCCTTCAGCTCATCGATCGTGTCCCATCCGGGTGCTTGCACCAGGCCGCCCAAGGCTTCCCAACACGCGCGACGGTACATCTTGGTGGCTCCGCGGACATGAAACACAGGGTTCTTCTCCAACTCCAGTTCGCCATCGTTCTCGTGATAGATGGCCCCGCCACCGATGCCTAATTTCGGGTCCCGTTTGAATTCGAGAATGCAGCGCTCGAAGTAATCAGGATCGAAACTCGATCCGCATCCAGCTTCACCAACAGATCCCAGTCCTCGACACAGATCTGCCCATAGCCGTCGTAGAACGTCTTCACCACGCCGCCTCCAGGCTCACGGTATCCCGGTTCGGCCGATGGCGTGCCGTGATCCATGGGTATTGCAGAGCGAAGCGGTCAATGATTTCTCCTGTCCCATCGCTGGAGCCGTCATTCACAATGATCCATTGCGCCGGCTGAACGGTCTGGGCAACGACCGAGCGGATCGTCTTCTCTAGATGCTCAGCCTCGTCGCGAGCCGGCGTGATCACTACATATCTCGTCACGTTTTCTCCCTTAACTGCCGATGATCGATTGCTCTTTGCCAATCAGTGAGTCCATCATGCTGAAGCGACCGCTCCCCGTGCGTATTCTCGGAGGAAAGAGCTCTAAGGAGCGAGAATGGGTTGCAGTGGGAGATCTCTGGCGGTTTCGCCACCAGCTGACGGTAGTTGTCAATACTGCCGCTGGCTTTCACTTCCGACCTAGTTGCCCGTGGCACTGGAGGCAAGATCTCAAGCAGGCTGCCATCAATCTCAACGGCCACTGACTGGTGAATCAGCGCAATCGACAGAATTAGGCGACACGCGCCCTTCTTGCGCGTGATCAATCCTTCTACACCCTGCAGAACTCCAGCGCGACGCGCACGCGCTCGCCAACCTCTAGAAAATGATGCGGTTCGACGGCCGGCCCGCACCTATCGACACACAGCCGGAGTGCATCGATCTCCGCACGATCGATGGGCGCGGGTACGCGGTTGAAGGACAGTATTCGAGACACACCCGGCGTCGAAAGGACTCTACCGCATTCCTGCATTGAGATCCGAACGAACACATAGCCCGGAAAGGCAGGAAGCGTGAGTTGCACATTTCGGTCCTTCCAACGGCTTTGCGCTGTCACCGTCGGCAGAAATGCCTCGATTGCCTTTGTCTCCAGGTAGGCTTTGACGGCTTTCTCGTGTCGGGAGTAGGTAGAGACGGCGTACCAATGGGAGGACGGATGGGCCGCAGGCAATGCGTGGTCCGGCGCGGGATCAAGTAAGCGACTCATCAAGACTCCCAGCCTCCTTCCCACGTATTCCGAAATTTGGCAACGCTTCGCGATCGTGACTTACAGTCACTGTGGCTAACGTGGCTCCGACTTCCGAAGTTGCCGAGAATGGAGACCTGATCTAACCCGGGAACAGCGGGACGACGGGCCGCGGTAAGAATTGGCGTCCAAACACCACGATCCTGTCCGCGATGCGGTAGTAGATTGCAATTCTGGGGCCAACCAGCCGCGCTACCGGAAGGCCAGGAAAGCGCACCCGGCAGTGCCTTATCAGCGACCAAAGTGCTCATAAGTCGTCATCTTGCCCGATGGAATGGGACGTGTGTGCAATAGTTTGCGTAGTCCCGACAGTTGCTCTTCACACACCCTTACTTTCGTAACGCTAGCCGCATTGTGTCCTAATCGGCGAGACGACGATAGGGCACGAACGAGGGTTTATCGCCAGTCGGCCGGCCATTCAGGACATGAAAGTCATGCAGCTAGGCGTTCGTCTGGGGACGAGAACATCCGGACCTCGGTTTCCTGCATGCTCTTCGCGACAAAGAGCCGCATGCAGCTTCGTTGCTCCGCCGCATGCGGATGCAGTCCGTGACACAGATATGAACGGCCCATCCCGCGGTGGCTTCCATTCCGCTGATGGGCCGATAAAATCTAGAGGAGCGTGCTGAAATTCACTCCAGTCTTGTTAGCTCCGCTGATGGTGACCGTCTGCCTCGATGGATTGTAGATGTGCAAGCCCTTGCTCGGCGTCACCGTATAGCTTCCATTCGGCAGGCCGGTAAAGGTGAACACGCCGGAGGTGTTCGCCGTCACCGTAGCGGTCGTCGTTCCGGTCAATTTCACCGTCGCTCCCGAGCCGCCGCTGCCGCTGATGGTCCCGCTAAGGGTAAACGTCTGCGCGGAAGAGAAGTTCGCAGTTGCGTTGGCGCCGTTGATCGTCACCGCCTGGCTTACCGGTGTCATCAGGAAACCTGACTTCGTCGGCGTGACCGTGTAGCTGCCATTGGTCAATCCAGTGAAGCTGTACACACCAGAGGTGTTCGCAGTAACACTCGCGGTCTTTGCTCCCGTCAGGTTTACCGTTGCCCCCGAGCCGCCGGTGCCACTGATGGTCCCGCCCAGCGTAAACGTCTGCGCGGAAGTGAAGTTCGCAGTTGCGTTGGCGCCGTTGATCGTCACTGCCTGGCTTGCCGGTGTCATCAGGAAACCTGACTTCGTCGGCGTGACCGTGTAGCTGCCATTGGCCAACCCAGTGAAGCTGTACACACCAGAAGTGTTCGCGGTGACACTCGCGGTCTTTGCGCCTGTCAGATTTACGGTCGCCCCGATCCGCCCGCCCCGCTGATGGTCCCGCTCAACGTAAACGTCTGCGCTACGGAGGAGAAGTTCGCGGTTGCATTGGCGCCGCTGATCGTGACCGCCTGGCTCGTGGGTGTCATCGCGAAGCCTGACTTCGTCGGCGTTACCGTATAACTGCCATTGGCCAATCCAGTGAAGCTGTACACACCCGAGGTGTTCGCAGTGACACTAGCAGTACTCGCCCCCGTCAGATTTACGGTCGCCCCGGATCCGCCCGCCCCACTGATGGTCCCGCTCAACGTAAACGTCTGCGCGACGGAGGAGAAGTTCGCAGTTGCATTGGCGCCGCTGATCGTGACCGCCTGACTCGTGGGTGTCATCACGAAGCCTGACTTCGTCGGCGTTACCGTATAACTGCCATTGGCCAATCCAGTGAAGCTGTACACACCAGAGGTGTTCGCGGTGACACTAGCAGTACTCGCGCCCGTCAGATTTACGGTCGCCCCGGATCCGCCAGCCCCACTGATGGTCCCGCTCAATGTAAACGTGGCACCTGTTCCGGTAAAGGCGAGTCCCAGTGCATGGCCGTTGTTGATGGTGACCGGCTGGCTCGCCGGCGAGAACGATGCACCACTTGCGGACGGCGTGACCGTGTACGTGCCATTCGCCAACCCGTTAAAGGAGAAGTTGCCGGAGCTGTCCGCCGTGACAGTGGCACTCGAGCCACCACTCAAGGTCACAGTTGCACCCGCTGCTCCAGTTCCTGTGAGAGTGCCCGCAATGGTGTATGTGGTAGTCGGCAGGTAAACAGCGTCAATCCAATAATTCGCCGCATTGAAACTGGATGGTTGGGAAAAGTGAACTCGTTCCGTAGCCGTAGACGCCGTTCTGGCCATCCACGCCGTTTGCCAGCGCATGCAGGGGAACCGTGTCCACCCCGGAAGAGGTGAAGAAACCTCGAGTCCGCAGAATAGTGGCCGACCGTGGTGAAGTAGGCGGCCACATAGGTCGTATTTTTGACTACCGGCACAGGATGTGCGAAGAACACCTGTTGCCAGCCGCTTGCCGTCTCATTAGCAAAGCTCGCCGTGCCCAGGTTCGAGCCGGTGCTGGACCAGAGATCGCCGGTATGTACGCCAGTATTTGCCGGCGGACTTGTAGAAGCGAATTCCAGCAATATAACCATCCTGGTCAGCACGGATCTTCACTCCGTACTCGCCAGCATGCGCATCCCCGGAATCCATAAGCGCCGGTGTGGCCGAGGGCTGCCAGAGCGTATCGCACGGGCAGACTGAAGGCACAGTAAAGTTCGCGTCGGTGATGTTCGCTCCCTGCACAGTGCAGCGATGCTCGTCGGCGTGAAGACCAGACCCGTTTGCGCTGGCGTGATCGTGTACGAGCCGATCGGATACCCGGCAAAGCTGTAGTTCCCGGAGCTGTCCGCCGTCGTCGTAGCGCTGGCACCGCCACTGAGCGTGACGGTTACTCCCGCACCGCCGCTGATGGTTCCCGTAATGTTGAAGGCCTGCGCAGTCGCGGTGAAGTTCACGCCGGTAACGTTCGCGCCATTCACCGTGACAGGCTGACTGGCCGGGCTTACGGTGAAGCCCGCAGTACCTGGGGTGACCGTGTAGGTGCCGTTCACGACACCGGTGAAACGTGTAGTTCCCGGAAGCATCCGTCACAGTGTTGTAGGTAGTCGCTCCGGAAAGCACGACTGCGTCGTTCGGAGCGCCGGCGACGGTGCCAGACACCGTGTAGGAGATCGTGGAACGCAACGAAGTTTAACCCGAGCGCGTGAGCACCATTGATGGTCACCGTCTGGCTTGCCGGTGTGTAGGTCACCCCGGGGCTGCTCGGCGTAACCGTATAGGTACCGTTCGGCAGATTGTTGAATGAATAGTTACCGGAAGCATCGATTCCGGTGGTTGCCGCCTGCGCGCCGCTCAGAGTGAGCGTCGTACCCGCAAAATTGCCGGTTACCTGTCCGCCGGTTGCGTAGCTGGTTGCCTGGGCATAGAGCACGTCGACCCAGTAATTCGCCGCATTATAGGTACTGGTCGGATAGGTCGAGCTTGGACAGTAGCTGTAGACGCCATTGGGCGCCGTACACGTGCTTTGTGGTGCGTGGAGGGGGGCATTGTCCACCCCTGCGCTGGTGAAAGACGCCCACGTCGTCGGAATAGTGCCCCGCCGGGGCGAAATAGGAGGCCAGGTAGACGTGTGCGCGCTGACAGGAACCGGATTTGCAAAGGTAATCTGCTGCCAGCCCGAAGGACTCTCCGCAGTCGCGTTCGCGGTCGCCAGGTTGACCCCATCCAGTGTTGACCAGAAATTGCCCACGTGCTGACCGGTGTTGGTTGCTGACTTATAGAAGCGGATGCCCAGAATGTACCCGTCAGAGTCAGCAGAGAAATGTGTTCCCAGCTCGACGGAGGCCGTCTCCTTTGAATCCGCGGTAACAGGAGCAGCGGTAGGACTCCAGATGGAATTGCATGGACACAGCGGAGACATGCGAAGTTCACCCCGGTGACATTGGCCTGCGAGACGGTCACGTCTGTGTCCGGCACAAAGCCCACAGCGCTGGTCGGCATCACCGCGTATTTGCCGGGCAGAACAAATGGGAAACGTGTAGTTGCCGGATCCGTCCGCTGTCGTGGAAGCGGAGGCGGAGCCACTCAGCTGCACAGTTGCTCCAGGACCGCCTTTGCCCGAGAGAGTTCCGCTGATGCTGTACGACTGGCTGGGCGCAAACACCACGTCTACCCAGTAGTTTGTCGATGCATACGTGTCCACGGGAAAGCCTGGCGCACCGGTATACAGATAAACTCCATCTGGTTCCGTACCATTGGCAAGCGCATGCAGCGGAGCATTGTCGAAGCCTGCTGAGGCGAAGTAATTCGAGTCGGCCGAGTAGTGCCCGTCCGGTGCGAAGTACGAGATCACATATGTGGTTCCAGCATTGATCGTGACCGGCGGGGAGAAGGTCGCCTGTTGCCAGCCCGAAGACGTTTCATTGCTGAAGGTCACCGTGGCCAGATGCGTGCCAGTATGCTCCACAGATGGCCGACATGTGTCCCGATATTCGTGGCTGCCTTATAGAAGCGCACGCCCACGAATTGTCCCGCCGCGTCCGAGCGGAACTTCATCCCGAATTCCACAGGAGTGGTGTCGTTCGAATCCATCACAGCCGGGGTGGCGGATGGGGACCAGATCGAGAGACAATTGCAAGTCTGTGCGGAGAAGTTGACTCCGGTCACGCTGGCGGTCGATAGCTCACGGATTGTGAGCCGGGCGTGAAGATCTCCCCTGCCAATTGAGGCGTCATCGCGTAGTTGCCGCCAAGCAGCCCAGTAAAGGAGTAGTTGCCAGTAGCGTCCGCAGTCGCGGTTGCAGTCGCCGCCCCGCTCAGAGTCCAAGTTGCCCACCGCCGTTGGTGACGGTTCCGGAGATACTTAGCGGATTGGTGACCGTCGCCGTGAAGTTGACGCCGCTGACAGAGCCGGTTCCGACAGTCACGTTGCGGCTGGCTGGCGAGAAGGTGACATTGCAGACGGCGTCACCGTATAGTTCCCGTTCACAACTCCGTCGAAGCTATAGTTGCCGGACGAGTCTGCGGTGGTAGAGAGAGTCTCGGCGCCACTGATCGACACAGTCGCACCGGCACCGCCGGGCCCGCTCAGAGTGCCACTCAACGCGAAAGTATTCGAGGAGGTGTAGAGGACGTCGACCCAGTAATTGGTAGCGGAAAAAGTGCTGGTTGGAAACGCTCCTTGCGCCGACGACGTATAACGTACACACCATTCGGGCCATCCACGCCGTTTGCCAGCGCATGCAGCGGGGGGTCGTCCACGCCCGCCTTGCAAACGCATTGGCGTCGCCGAGTAGTGGCCGTTAGGAGCGAAATACGAGACGATGTACGTGGTGTTTGCGGTAATGGCGACCGGTTGCGCGAAGTTGACCTGCTGCCATCCCGAGCTGCTTTCACCGGTGAAGGTGACTGCCAACAGCGTTCCCGAGCTCGACCAGAGATGACCCACATGGGTACCTGTGTTTGTGGCTGCCTTGTAGAAGCGAAGCCCGAGGACGTTTCCATCCGCATCGGCGCGGAACTTCAGTCCAACCTCGACCGAATTGCCGTCACCGCCGTCCGGGGTGGCCGGCACGCTTGCGGTGTCCTATAGTGCGGTCCCGGTGTTCAAAGGAGCCTTGTAGAAGCGAACTCCCAGCACAGATCCATCGGAGTCCGCCCTGAACTTGAGGCCAAGCTCAATCGGCTTCGGATCCCCGTCATCGATGGTGGCGGGGATGTTTGAGGAATTCCATATGCTGCACGGACAGGTTTGCGGAACGACGTGTGATCGGAATGCCATGACCGGCCTCGAGGTTGGCGCTATCGTCCACCGCTCGTGCCAGAAGGGTCATCTGGCCAATTTGACTTGGCGTCCATGAGTAGCTCCACGTGGCACGGCCGGTAGCCGGATGCCAGGTCGTCCCTCCATCCGCTGAAACCTCGACGCTAGCCACGATTCCGCCGGAGTCACTCGCGGTACCGCTTATCGTCACGGGAGTGCCGGTGCTGACCGTCTGTCCGGAGGCAGGGCTCGTGATGTTAGATACCGGCGGCGTGGTGTCAGTGGACTTTTGAGCGGCCATAAGTCCGCTCTGCAACGTGGCGGGCTGCACCCCCATATCCGCGAAGAGGTTCACCGTCGCCTGCTGCATATTCGGATCAGGGTTTGGCGTGGCGAAGTTAAAGGGATTGTCGTGGTTGCTGTTCAGGCCCCACGACCAGTCGACGGTGCCGCTGCCAAACACCAGAGCGCCACTCGGCGCGCGATACTCAGTCATGTGGTGCGTGGCCGTTCCGGCTCCATAGGTCGCGCCCTGATCGAGCAGATAATCCACCGTAAGATTATGTGTGGAACTCGCGACCTGAAATAGGCCGGCTGGGCGGGAACCATTGTCCATGTCCACGTCCCACTCGTATCCCAGTGTGCCCTTGGGCATGGAGTAGGTACCGTTCGGCGCCAGAGAGGCAATGGCCGTGTTTCTCCAGAGACGCATCTGGCTATCGCTATAGGGAACCTGGATCTGCATGCTCCCGTCGTTATCCGAACCGGTGCCGTTTACCTTGAAGATCGTTCCCGTCAGGCTGTTTTCCGGTCTTCCGCCATCTGCCGGCGGACTGAAGCTGGGGTCCCGCCAGGTACCGGTCCACGTCGGCGGATCATCGGGATCTATTTGGCAAAGGCAAGCGTCTCCTTGTAACAGACCAGTGTGCGATAGGGAGTGTTCGTGCCATCGGTGCTGTTCTCCCAGCGGGTCTTCCAAAAGACCTCATTGCCGCTGAAGAAGGCCATGTTGACACCGGCATCCCGAGCCGCCTCGACGTTGGCGCGATGCGGTCCGGACCAGTATTCGTCGTGCCCCGAATCCATATAGATCTTGTGGTTCTTGATCAGAGAGCCATTGCGCGCGGCGTCTACGCCGGTAAAGTAAGTGACGTCGTAGCCGTTCTGCTCCAACCACTGGATCATTGGGAACTCGGGCCCGAAGACCCATGTGTCCGACTCAACCTGCAAACCCTCTCGTGAGGAACGGTCGGTTGTAGCTGACCTTGTAGGCTCGAGAGCTGAGGTCATAGTCCGGCGTCCCCGGACCATAGAGGCTGCCCGTTGCCGTAGTAGTTATAAGCCTGCCAGGTCTCATCGCTTGTTTGGTAAAGGATGTCCGAGTGGGAGGAGTCATTACGAACGATGAAGACGATATGACTGTCTCCACCGGTATCGGTACGCTCTATGTGCGCAATGTAGACTCCGGAGGTGGCCGTCGTGGGCACCTGCCAGGTGGCGGTAACGGCCCAGTTTCCGCAGTCTGTGAGACCTGTGCTCGTGTTGGTCAAGCAGGCCGGCTGCGTTTGCGGCAGCGGCACTGAGGGCGTGACCGTGGCCACCTTACGCGCACCCATGCCGCCGTAATAGCCCAGGCGGTAGATATTGATGGTGTAAGCCTTCGCGTTTGTGTTGATCTTGAAGGCGACCGTGCCGCCTTGGTTCACGCTGATATCGGTCGCAAAACCTAGGATGGTCGGATCACCGGCATTATTTGGCGCTACGTCCCACTCGGACGCAGGATTCCCCGTCAAACAGTTCTCCGCAACAATGGCGTTTTGGGGATTGGCACATTGAGTCGCCGCGAAGGCAGGATTGGCGAAGCCGAAGCCGGCCAGAAGTACCAGCAAGTACCCAAGAAATCTGCTGTGGGCGAAAAGTAGTCTCCGAAAGTGTGTCATGGTTGCCCTTCCTTCTCTTGCCGAACTAATCAAGTGGCCCGCAACATGGGGAAGGGGGGTCCCACGAAGCAGCGTCCCGGTCGAAGCCTGCAAGGTTCTATCTGGCAGCTCGGGCGCATCGGTCACGGACTGAGTGGATCCATCCGACAGACAAATACACATAAGCTGTACGCACGTTCCGGGCCACATCTGGGGTGGGCAAATCTCTCGAAAAGTACTAGGGTCCGCCCAGAGAATGTGCACCCGTTTGCACAAAGCGATCAGGCGGGTGTCCTTCTGTCGTCATCTCTGCATTGGGCTCATATCGGCTGGCAGCGTCAGCCGGTCGGCGGCATGGTCCACGACCGTGTCAACCACATACTTGGCAATGGCGAGGGATGCGGTAGCGGCAGGCGAAGGAACGTTACAGACATGCAATACGCCGTTCGCGTAAGCGAAGCGGAAATCGTCGATCAGCTTACCGTCACGGCTGAGCGCCTGGGCGCGCACACCGCTGCCGCCCGGTACCAGATCCTGCTCGGTGATCTCCGGGACCAGCTTCTGCAGCGAACGCACAAAGCTCCGTTTGCTCCAGGAGCGCAAGTATTCTTCGGCGCCGATCTTGCCATATTTGGCTGCCATGATCCAGAAGCCAGGGAAAGTGGCGTAATCGAGAACATCCCTTGCCCGAAAGGATTGCTTACTGTAGCCCTCGCGTGCGAGTGCAATGACCGCATTCGGACCGGCCTCCACTCCACCGCCAATACGGCGGGTGAAATGAACGCCCAGAAAGGGAAAGCGCGGGTCGGGAACCGGATAGAGAAGGCCGCGCACCAGCGATTCCTTGTCCGGGGCAAGATCGTAGTATTCGCCCCGGAAGGGCACGATCGTCAGGTCGAGCTTTGCGCCCGCCATCCGGCTTACACGGTCGCTGTGCAGTCCCGCGCAGTTCACTAGGAGCCCGGCTTGGACTTCGCCCTCATTTGTTTCGACTACTGTTACTTTTCCCGAGTGACGAATGGTATGCACTTCGCAGGCGCATTGGATATCGCCGCCGCGCGACCGGATAACCGCTGCATACTCATTGGCGACGCGACCGTAATCAATGATCCCGGTTACTGGGACATGGATGCCGCGCAGGCCGGCGGCGTGGGGCTCGTACTCTCGAATTTCGCTGGCCCCCACCATTCGCATTCCCGACAAACTATTGCCAATGCCGCGCCGATAGAGTTCATCGAGCCGCGGCAGTTCTTCCTCGGAAGTCGCGACGATCAATTTGCCGCAACTCTCGAATGGGACCCCGCGCTCCGCGCAGAAGCGATGGAGCAGGGTCACACCGGCAACGCACAACTCGGCCTTTAAGCTCCCCGGTTTGTAATAGATGCCGGAGTGAATCACCCCGCTGTTGTGACCTGTCTGGTGGCGCGCGAGTTCCGGTTCTTTCTCGAGCACCAGGACGGGCAGGTCGGGATATCGCGCGGTCCACTCCATCGCGGTCGCCAGACCCACGATGCCCCCGCCGACCACCACCAGACTTGCTTGTTTGCGCATAGTTAAGTTAGCGACAAAAGCTGCTTTAGCTACAGACCGGAAATTGCCCCCGAGGGTTACGCTCTGCACTGCACGTACATATGTTGGGGGAGTTTATCTTCCTTCAACAGTCTCCTGCGATACTCCGCCCGGTGTGCAGAATTCTTCTCACTTTCCCGAAAAAACCCGCACGGATGTAACAACTTTTCTGCACTGCTGTGCAATTGACCGGCCATGTTCACGATGCTAGTCTCTGGTCGAAATCACAAACAATGTCGATAACAAGAACGCCGATAGGACGATCTGCAAATTGTGCTCCAAAGTACATTCAGAAGATCCGGCAATTGATTTCCGGGTTTTAGTTTCCTGACTTTAGGCCCTCGGTTTTTGAAGGAAGGCGTGATGCGTTTCAGCCCTTCCACTCACTATTTGAGAGGCTCTTGATCCACTTGTCTTGGTCCATCGTTAAGCCGGGCAATACGCGTCTAGAGGAAAGCCAGGGAAAGCGTCCCCGGCCGTCTCAGAAGCGATGCCCGTCAAAAAGCCGAATCGCAGGCAAAGGGTGAGAAGAATGATGCGTGTCGTCACTGTGGTACTGATCAGCGAAGATGAGAATCTTCGTTTGCTAGTGCGGAAATCGCTGGAGTCTGAAGGGCATACGGTCGTATGCGCTGCAAATGCGGCCGAAGCTGACTCCGGTGTCTTTCCCGAATTGAAACCAGATCTGCTGTTGCTCGATGCAACACGGAGCCACACTGCTGCAACGCTCTTCCAAGGAAAGTGGCAGGAAGCACTTCGCGGCTGCCAGGTCACCGTCCTTGCAGAGATGGGAGATGACTCCTGGCAGCGCCACGCCCAACGGTGGGGCGTCCACTCGGTCCTAAACAAGCCCTTTTTGCGGCAGGACATGGAGAAATTAATTGCCGAAATGGAACTTGAACCAACCGTGGCGGAGCCGATTTCTCCGGCGCCACTCTCCGGCCACCACGTAGAAGAGCTCGAAAATGGCCGTTTCTTTTTCGCGGCCTCTCCGGCGATGTTGAACATCTACAAGAATGTTCGCGTCCTCGCACCTGTCGACATTCCCGTTTTGATCCTGGGTGAAAGTGGCGTCGGTAAAGAAATTGTCGCCATGCTGTTACATAAGTACCACGGGCGTACCGCTAAGAACTTTGTCAATGTGAACTGCGCAGCGCTACCCACGGAGCTCCTGGAAAGCGAGCTCTTCGGATACGAAGTAGGCGCATTTACGGGTGCCGTGCGCGCCAAGCCCGGCAAGTTTGAGCTCGCCAACAAGGGCACGCTCCTGCTGGACGAGATCGGTGAAATGAGCCCGCAGATGCAAGCGAAGCTGCTCCACGTTCTGCAGGATGGCACCTTCTCGAGACTCGGCGCGCGGACTTCCACCCAGGTGGATGTCCGGGTCATCGCGGCTACCAACATAGACATGGAAACAGCCATGGCGGAAAAGCGCTTCCGCGAAGATCTCTACTACCGCCTCAGCACCTTCGCGATCACTATCCCGCCGCTGCGCGAGCGTCGCGAGGAGATTCCGTTTCTGATGCAACATCTCATCGCGCGCGCAGCAAGTGAGCTGGATCAACAGCCGGTCATGCTTAGCGAGCGTGTGCTCGCAGCGGCACAGGAGTACAACTGGCCGGGCAATCTGCGTGAACTGCGCAACTTCGTCATCCGTACCCTGGTTCTGCAGGACCAGGAATCGGCCTGCAATGAGCTTCGAGTGAAGGTCCGTGCCGCCACGACTGCGGTGACCGTGTACCCGGGCTCGCATGCTGTCTCTCCCTCCGCGCCTACCGACTCGGCGGCGCCGAGGGGGATGCGCTCAGTAGTGAACGATGTGAAGAATCAGACGGAGAGCCGGATGATCCAAAAGGCCCTGGCTGCTACCGGCTGGAATCGCCGGCGCGCAGCAACCGATCTGAACATCAGTTACCGTGCCCTGCTCTACAAGATCCAACAGCACGGACTATCCGCTTAAGCAAAAGGAAAGAAGAGAGGGTGCGCTCGCATGAGCGCACCCTCTTTTCTTTTGGCCATCGCGGAAGCACAAAATGCCCACCGAAGACTACGCAGCCTTGGTCGATTTAATCCGCGTCGCAAAGACGCTGCGCAGCTGACGCAACCAGCTATTCCTTACGCCTTCGCACTGAGCTACATGTTGAACTACAGCGCTCCCATGGGCGTAAGCGGCGTGTTCGCTCGCAATGTTTTTGGCAAGAACTTTCCTGCAGTCCGGGCATACCAGTTTGAAACTTGACCCGAATCGTAGCAGCATGACTTCTGCCTGCGGCATGAGAGGCACCTCGCTAGTCTTTTCATAAGCAAGCGAGATGCCAATCCGAAGCAACAGACCTTAGGGCGCGATGACTCAACTCCGGTCCACATGTAACCTAGAAAGTGACATATACGTGGACTGAAACCTCTGCCGACCGCTTATGAGCAGGGGCCCGAGTTCGTATCTGTTCCATTTCGGGCCGCAATGAGCAAGCTCTCTTCGCGGCCCGAAACAGCGCAACAACGGGCTAGCGTTGCGGCTTGGTGGTGGATGCTGGCGGGGGTGTTGTTGGAGCGGAGCCGGAGAAGGCGAGGCCGGCTGCGCAGGCGTTGCGCCTCCCGCGCCGGGACCAGCGGAACCCGCAGGCTGGGGATGCTCTGCCTGGTACTTCTTCTGCGCCTCTTCAATCTCCGGACGATGCTTCTCGATCGCGTCGCGACCCACCTGCCGTCCCTTCTGCTGTGCCGCCGCAACGCTCTCGCCCAGCATTGGCGGCATCGACTGCAGCACGCGCGTCCCTGCGGGTGTCTTGTAGAACTCCAAAGCCTTCGCTGCGTCCTCCTGCGAGAGATACTTCGCATAGATCGGCTGCATCAGCGTCGCGTAGTCGATCCCGTCGATGTTGGTCTGCACATCCGTCCACACATCGGCCGGAATAAATGGGGCAGCCTGCTTGTTCATCGCAATCATCTGCGACCAGTTGTTCTCTTCGATCTTCTTGTAATTCATCAGGTTCAGCAGCTCGCGCGTCTGCTCCATCGTGATCGGATGAGCAGGCGGTGTCGGTGTGCCCGGCGTCAGCGAACTGATGTTGCGGTTCGATGGCGCAGTTGACGCCGCACCACTCGGCGCCGCTTGAGCCTTCGTCGCGCCGCTCTGGGTACCGCTGGGGGTGCTGCTCTGGGCAAAGGCGCTGCTCGCCGTCAACGGCAATACCAGCAGCACTCCGCTCAATACAGCTCTACGTACATCGGTAGGAAGAAACTTCATCAGAACACTCTTTCCTGCGTGGCGCTCTGCACCACGCGCTTTGGCTATGAGAACGTCTTCACTGTCATGTGGGCAGCCATCGTCCGCACGCAGCGGCTCTCTGGCATACACCTTAAGTGAAACGCCCTAGTCACAATTCACAGACTCGATGCCGAGGAACTCTGCTGCCTGTCCCAGTTCCTCTTCGATCCGCAGTAGCTGGTTGTACTTGGCGATTCTGTCGGTACGCGAGGCCGAGCCGGTCTTGATCTGGCCTGCGCCTGTAGCCACGGCAAGGTCGGCGATAAAGGCGTCTTCCGTCTCGCCGCTGCGATGCGAAATGATCGACGTGTAACCGTACCGTCGCCCCAGCTCAATCGTCTCCAGCGTCTCGCTCACCGTGCCGATCTGGTTCAGCTTGATCAGGATCGAGTTGGCCACACCCTCGTCGATGCCGCGTTGCAAGCGCTCGGTATTGGTGACGAACAGATCATCGCCCACCAGTTGGATCTTGTTACCCAGCTTCTCCGTCAACAGCTGCCAGCCCTTCCAGTCGTCTTCTGCCAGCCCGTCTTCAATGGAGATAATCGGATACTGGCGCGCCCAGTCGGCCCAGAAGTTCGCCATCTCCTCGCTCGTCTTCTCACTCTTATCTGACTTCTTGAAGACATAGTTGCCGCTCGACTTGTCAAAGAACTCGCTCGATGCCGGATCAAGCGCCAGCGCAATGTCATCGCCCGCCTTAAAGCCCGCCTGCTCGATCGCTTCTAGGATCACTTCGATCGCTTCGACATTTGATTTCAATGACGGCGCGAAGCCACCTTCGTCACCAACGGCGGTGTTATATCCCTTCTTCTTGAGCACGCCCTTCAGCGTGTGGAAGACCTCCACGCCCCAGCGCAGCGCGTCGGAGAAGCGCTCGGCGCCCACCGGCATGACCATGAACTCCTGAAAGTCCACGTTGTTGTCCGCGTGCGCTCCGCCGTTGATGATGTTCATCATCGGAGTCGGCAAGATGCATGCGTTGACGCCCCCAAGATAGCGGTAGAGCGGCAGCTTCACCGCTGCGGCCGAGGCCCGCGCGCATGCCATTGATACGGCGAGAATCGCATTCGCGCCGATCCGGCTCTTGTTCTCGGTCCCGTCCAGCGAGATCATCGTGGCATCGATCAGTCGCTGGTTCGCCGCATCCATGCCCGTCAGCTCGGGCGCCAGGATGCTCTCCACATTCTCCACCGCCTGCAGTACCCCCTTGCCCAGGTAATGCGACTTGTCCCCATCGCGCAGCTCTACAGCCTCATGCTCTCCCGTCGAGGCGCCGCTCGGCACCGCGGCCCGGCCTATCGCGCCGCCGTCCAGCACCACGTCTGCCTCTACTGTGGGGTTTCCGCGCGAGTCAAGAATCTCCCGCGCATGTATCTGCGCAATCTCCGTCATATCGCTCCTTGTGATTTGGTGCCGCAAGCGGTCGTTCAACTTCGGGCGGCGGTCCACCGGAATCGGCTCGCCGGTCATCCCGCCGATCATGCTGATCCAATTGCTCATCTATCCGTTGATTTCTGCGTGAACTTCCTCTAGGTCTTGGCAGCAAGCGGCGTAAAGCACTGCCAAGGGGCCGACCCCAAAAGTCTAACAAAGCGGACCCCAGGCATGCTTAGACCCCACCCATTCGCTCGCGGTTCATATCGCCCGCAGATGGCACACGACGGCTAATATTCGGGCGTTTTCACCGCGTTGCAGCCTTTTACATCTCGTACAACTGGCGCAGCTCGCATTCGCCGTCGCCGACCACTTTCAGGAACTGCCTGGCCAGCTCTACCGCCTCTTCTTTGGAATTCACTTTGAAAATGGCGAATCCGCCCACCACCTCTGTCGCCTCCGTGAAAGGGCCATCGGTTACGGTGATCTTGCTGCTGGATCGCCGAACTCGCGCGCCGAGACTGCTCGGTAGGCAGCCCTCCGTCGCGAGCAACCAGCCCGCCTTCATGCCTTCTTCGACCATCTTGCCCATGGTAGCCATCTCTTCTTGTGTTGGCGGGGTCGCGCGCTCCGCCGATTTATAGATACTCAGAAATCGCATTGCCTTCTCCTCATTGATCCGGATTAGAGCCGGTTTGTTATCCGTACTCTATGGATACGTCGAACAACGAGTCGCGGGCTCGACACGAGGATTTGAAGATTTGTTCCTTTTCTTCCGTCAGGGTGAGCGCCGGCTGCCGAGTTTCAACCTGATTTGCGAAGAAACGCAGGGGCTGACTTCGCCAGATCGCTAACCAACCAGTAACACTCAAGGTACGCGCAACCGCTTCCGGCAACGTCTTCGAAACTTCTTCGTCTACGCTGGTGTCAGTTCTGTTACCGCAGAACATGCAATTCCGGAGGTCTGCCGCAATGAAGTCAAGATTGATCCTCGCCGGGGCCACGCTGGCGCTTACGGGCGCCGTCGCCGTAGCACAGTCCACAGCCAAACCAAGTCCCTACGAGGGCACATCGCAACCGCCCACCTCCGACGTCATCCACGCCAGCGAATCGCCGGCCATTGCCCCGCCAGCCGCCGCGCCGGCTCTTCCTCCGCCAGCCGCCGCAGCCGTGAAGCAGGCGCCGTCAACGAGCACGCCTCCGGCGCAGGCCGAAAATCCCGACTATGGCATCGTCGAAGTCCCGGTCACCACCGAGACGGGCACTCCGGCGGTGACGCCGATCCTGCGGACGCCCCAGACCCGCCTTTACAATCCTGACGCCGACATCGTCTCGAGCGTGGCGCTGCCGGACAACGCGCTCGCGGCAGGCACTCCCATTCACACCCGGTTGGATCACGAGATCTCATCGCGTGAAAATGGCGCTGGAACGCTGTTCACCGCGCAGGTCGCGCAGGATGTCGTCCAGAACGGCCGCGTCATCATCCCCTCGGGCTCTGTCGTGCATGGCCGCGTAGTCCATGCCGACTACGGACGCCGCATCTCCGGCCACGCCTCGCTACGACTGCTGGCCGATGAAGTGATGTTGCCGGATGGGACGCACTATTACATGAGCGCAGTCCCGAGCCTGACCGCGCGCTCCACCGGCACCAAGGTCAACGCGGAAGGGACCATCCAAACCCGCGACAATCCCAAAGCCCTTGTCGCGCAGTACGGAATCGCCGGCGGCGCAGGAGCCGCTACGGGAGCGGTTCTGGGTGGCCCAGTCGGCGCTGTTGTCGGCACAGGCATCGGCGTCGGCGTCATTACAACGCACTTCCTGGTGAACCGCCAGGTCGCCGTGCTGCCTGCGGGCTCCTCCCTCACCTTTGGGCTCACGCGGCCCATGCAGCTCACGCCGCTTACCAGCAGGGCAGCGAAATAGCGATCGATGTTCGGCTGCAAAACGTTCAGGGGAGCCACCCGGCTCCCCTCTTTTCATTTGCGCGCCAGACACGTCAGTGTGATCCTGCGTGGTATTGATCGTCATTCACCTGTTCCATCCAATCGACCGCCTTGCCGTCGAGCTGCTCCTGAACGGCGATATGGGCCACTGCCTTGGTGGCCGTCGCTCCATGCCAATGCTTCTCACCGGGCCCGAACCAGACCACATCGCCTGGACGGATCTCTTCGATCTGCCCTCCCCAACGCTGCACCCAGCCGAGACCGGCGGTGACAATCAATGTCTGGCCAAGGGGATGCGTATGCCACGCTGTACGAGCCCCAGGCTCGAATGTGACGCTAGCGCCCTGCACGCGGGCCGGTGCTGGGGGCTGAAAGAGCGGATCAATCCGTACTGCCCCGGTGAACCAGTCCGCCGGCCCTTTGACGGAGGGTTGCGAACCGTTGCGTTTGATTTCCATCAGCGTTTCTCCCTGAATCTTGGTTATCACTATTGACGCGGCTGGAAAGCTACCGATCAGACCTATCCCTGCGGCACATGTTCCAGCAACCGCCGCCACGTCTTTTGGTTCTTGCGGTAGCTCTTCTTCAGGTCTTCCAGAATCCGCTCGAAATCCGCGTGCGTGTGCAGCCGTTGCCACGCCGGGTTCTTCGAAAACCACGGATAATTCTCGTTCCCCAGATAGATTGCGCGCCGCAACCAGTGCAGCGCCTCGCTCTCATCGCCTTCCACGGCGAAGTACGTCGCCAGCCGGTATGCCATCTCGCTGTCTGCCTCCGCCGCTGACAGCGAGTCCTCTTCAATCAGCGATGCTGCCTTCTCCCGTTGCCCCACCTGCACATAGCACATCGCGAGCGTCGGGAAGGCAATGCGCATCGAGTCGTCGTCGTGGATGACAGCCTCCAGCAGCGAGATCGCCGTTTCAAGCTCCCCCTTGCGCATGTGTTGATAGGCCAGTGAGGTCCGCAGCAGCGAGTGCTTCGGCTCCAGGGTCAAGCCCTTCTGCAGCTCCTCTTCCGCCAGCTCCAGTTGATTCTGATATTGGTACACGCGCGCGCGGTGGTTGTAGATCGTCGGGGCGCTTGATGGATTTAGTTGGAGAGAGCGGTTGAACTGGGCCAGCGCATCCTCGTACATGCCATCCAACCGTAGCGTGATGCCGGCAACCGCATGCACATTCCAGTCGTTGCCGGTGGTGCGCAGCAACTGCTCGATGCCGTGACGCGCGCTCTGTTTCTCTCCCCGCGAAAGCATCATGTACACGCGATACAGATTCGCTTCGATTGAGCCTGAGTCAAGCTCCAGCGCTTTGTCGAATGCGCGCCGTGCGCTCAGCAAGTGCATCTGTCCGCCAAAGCCGTTGCGAACGTATTGGAGGTGAACAATGCCCAGCCCGCTCCACGCGGCGGCAAACTGCGGATCACGCTCCACCACTCGCTCAAAGCCGGCGAGCGCGCGGTCCAGATCACTGCGCGACCCCGCGCGCGCCAGAAACGACGACAGCAGCGCACGTGCCTGCAGATATTCCTCGGAAACCTGCTCGCCCAGACGTGGCGTTCGCATCGAGCGCTCGCTATGCGCACCATTCAATTTCTGCCCCATGCCCTGCAATGTCGCAAAGACCTCGTTCGAGATCTCCGTCTGCACCGCGATCAGATCGAACGACGCCACGCGAATTGCACCACCTGTGCGCACGCTCTGGCCCGCGATATCCAGCAACTGCCAGTTCAGGTCGAAGCCGTCATCGGAGCGCAGAAAATTTCCCGCAAGCACGTAACGCGCCAGCAGGCGTTGCCCCAATGCCAACGGATCCATCTGCTGCACCGAAACCGGAAGCTGCATCAGCGCGCTCGAAGGCCGCACCACCAGCGACGGCATACGCGCCAACCGCGCGGCAATCGCATCCGCCAGTGCGAAACCATACATGGGCGAATCTTCAGGGTGGGAGCGCGGCTGGCCGTCCCTTTTCGCTTGGCCGAAATTGCGGAACGGCAACACCAGGATGCTGTTCTCCTTCGCCTGTTCATCCGCCGACTCGCGAAAGCGCTCCGCCAGCATCGACAGCACACCGGTCGAACGCTTCTCCTGCTCCGCCGGCGGCACATTCGCCGGCAACTCAAAGGGCATGCCGGTCTCGAACTGCTTCGTGCGCATGATCGTCTTCAGCGCCTCGCGCACCTCCGCCGCCGATGCATAGCGGTCCGCCGGGTTCTTCTTCAGGCAGCGGTCGATCACACTCGACAGCTCGTCCGGCGTCTCCGGGCAGCACGTAGTGAGTGCTGGCGGATCCGCAAACTGGATCGCGCGCACCCCCTGCAACTCCTCCGCGTCGGGCCTGACAAACGGATGCCGTCCGCTCACCAGTTCATACAAAATCACGCCGAAAGCAAACAAATCACTTTGCACACTACTCTGTCCGGTGACAAATTGCTCCGGCGCCATGTAAGCCAATGTGCCGCCGCGCACAGAGTACGTTCGCGCCACCGCCCCCTGCTTGCGCCGCGTCGGCTGCGCCGGATCGAACTCCGCTTCATCCGGATTTTTACGGCGTGCCAACCCGAAGTCGAGAATCTTTACAAGGCCGCCGTCGGTCAGCATCACATTGGCCGGCTTTAGATCGCGATGATATATGCCGATCTGGTGCGCCGCGCTCAGTCCGTCCGCGAACTGGATGCCGACCGAGAGCACCAGCGGCACATTCGCCGGTCCCTGCGCGATCACCCGATCCAGCGAACGTCCCGGCACATACTGCATCACGATGTATGCTTCGTCGGCCGACTCGCCGACTTCGTAAATTGCGCAGACATTCGGGTGTTCAATCGCCGATGCCAGCCGTGCTTCGCGCAGCACCGTCGTGCGCATCTGTTCGATAGACAGCGCGCCACGCTTGAGGATTTTTAGCACTACGGGGCGCATCAGCAGCGTGTCGTTAGCCAGGTACACCACGCCGCTGCCGCCGGAGCCCAGCTTTTTCAGAATCTCGTAGTGCTCAATCTCTCGCCGCTTCATCTGCTTTCAGTGTAGCGGTGGAGTGTGAGGAAATCTGCGCGCAGCGCGTCAAGCGAGATGCTGGTGGAGGAATGCGAGTGTCCGCTCACGCGCCCGCATCGCACAGGATGCGCTATAGCCCGCGCTCCCATCACGGTTGAAGCCGTGACCCGCGTGGTAGCGATAGATCTGCACCTCGGGGTGAGCCTTCGCGATGCCGTCCACCTCGCTCGCCGGAATATGATTGTCCAGTTCGCCGAAGTGGAGCATCACTGGTACCTTCGGCTGCTCTTTAACGTACTGCGCGATCCTGCCGCCGTAGTAGCCGACCGCTGCATGAATTGGCAGGCGCGCCGCACTGAGCCACGCCAGCGTCCCACCGAGACAGTACCCCACCACGCCAATCTTCTTTACGTTGCCGAAGCATCGCTCGCACTGTACCGCTGCCGCAACGTCATCCACGCCGGTCTCGATGTCGAAGCCCTTCAGAAGGTTCATCGACCGCTGCGTGTCCTCACCGTCACTGCGCAGATCGACACCTCTCTCGATCCGGTCAAACAGCGCGGGCGCGACCACCACGAAGCCATCGTCGTTGGCAAACCGGTCTGCCACCGAGCGGATGTGCGCATTCACACCGAAGATCTCCTGCACAATGACCACACCGCCCCTCGCTGGCACTCCCGGCTGCACCACGTAAGCGTCCAGTACATGACCATCCTTCGCCCGAAGCTGCACCATCTCGCCCATCGCGATCTCCTCCCATTTCTGAGATGCAATCACCCTGGGTGGGGAACCTCGCCCTCGAACGCAGAGTCAGGCCGTCCATCAGTGCGTGTCGCCACGCCCAAGCGACTGATCTGTCCCCTGCACGCGGCTCGCTACCAGCCGGCGCGGCCGGCGGCCCATGATGTACATCACCAGCCCGAAGACCAGCATCAACCCACCCCAGATCAGATTGATGTTCATGTCCAGCGACTTCTCATAGATCGCGCTGCCTCGCGTGAACAGGCCATATATGGCCATCAGCCCACCCGTAATAAGAAACATCAGCCCCAGCGGTATCCGGATATCCAGTCCCATCGCGAACTCCTTCCGGCAAGCTCAAGCAAAAATCAGGTTCAAGGCCACCGCCATCGCCAGCACCACCACTGCTAGCGTCACTGGCCGCTTCCACCATGGCAAATTGTGCTCTTCCGGCTTCGGCGTCAGCGAATACACCAGCCCAACCAGCTCGCGCTCCTCGCGCGGCTTGGTCAGCATGCTCACCACCAGGGTCACGATCAGGCATACCACGAACGCCCAGATCGCGGTCCAGAAGTTCTGCGCCATTTCGCTCGGATAGCGATGCACCGCGCCGAGCCAGCCGCCCTTCACGCTCACGCCCTCGCCCATTGGCAAGGTGAGCCCGATGTGTCCCAGTCCCGCGAGCACGCCGGCCAGCAGCCCCGCGAATGCCGCATGGCCGGTCGCGCGCTTCCAGAACATTCCCGCCAGAAACGTCGCAAAGAGCGGCGCATTCACGAAGGCGAAGACCATCTGCAGTGCGTCCATGATGTTGTTGAAATTCGTCACCGTGTACGCCGCGCCGATCGAGAGCAATATGCCGCCCACCGTCGCCACGCGTCCCATCCATAGATAGTGCGCATCCGTTTCGTTCTTGCGGATGTACGACTGGTAGATGTCGTAGGTCCACACTGTGTTGAATGCCGTCACGTTGCCTGCCATGCCGGACATGAAACTCGCCAGCAGCGCGGTCAGCCCCAGACCAAGTATCCCCGTCGGGAAATATCGCAGCAGCATATTCGGGATGGCGAGGTCGTAGTTCAGGACCGGCTTGCCATCCTGATCGACCACCGGCTGGCCTGTGATCGCATTCACCTTTACCGGGATGAGCCCGCGCCCCTCAGTGGATACAGCTCGCACATCTCCCTTGTTCTCGGTCGTCTGCGCAATTGCGGCGTGCGTATCGGAGGTTGACGGGGCCGCACGCGCCAGGGCAGGCGAAGTGCCATCTAAATGTGCCTGCACCGTCGGCACGCTGATCGCAATCAGCCCCGGCAGGATCACCAGGAACGGAAAGAACATCTTCGGGATTGCGGCAATCAGCGGCACCTTCCGCGCACTCTCCTCCGAGTCCGCTGCCATCGCCCGCTGGATCACCAGAAAATCCGTGCACCAGTAACCGAAGCTCAACACGAAGCCCAGCCCCATCACCAGCGAGAACCACTCCACGCCCAACGGATTGGTGCTCGCATGCTCCATCCCGCGCCACGAATGCGTATATGCCGGCCCCAGCGTGTGCTTGATGCCGTTCCATCCGCCCACGTTCTTCAGCCCGATCCACACCAGCGGCAGAAAGCCCGCCACAATCAGGAAGAACTGCAGCACTTCGTTGTAGATCGCACTTGTAAGTCCGCCCAGGAAGATGTACGCGAGCACGATCACCGCGCTGATCGCGATCGACACATGGAAGATCCAGCTCAGCGGAATCCCCACCGCCAGAAAGAGCGAGTCCAGCATGTGCAGGTTCTGGATCAGGAGCGCCATCGCATACATCGAGATGCCGCTCGAGAAGACGGTCATGATCGCAAACAGGATCGCGTTCAGCCCGCGCGTCTTCTCATCGAAGCGCAGTCTTAGAAACTCCGGCACCGACCGCGCCTTCGACCCGTAATAAAAGGGCATCATGAAGATGCCCACAAACACCATCGCCGGAATGGCTCCGATCCAGTAGAAGTGGCTGGTCGCGATGCCGTACTTCGCGCCCGACGCACCCATGCCGATGACTTCCTGCGCGCCCAGGTTGGCGGAGATGAAGGCCAGCCCGCAGATCCAGGCCGGAATGGACCGGCCCGCGAGAAAGAAATCGTTGCTGGTGCGCATATAGCGCTTCAGGGCAAACCCGATGCCCAGCACGAAGACGAAGTAGACCAGCATGATCAGCCAGTCGATGAAGGTCAGTTGCACACGTGGCCTGCCTGTTTAATTAGAGATGCCGGGAATGCTCTCATGTAAAGGCTTTCATTATAGGCCTCGGCCAAATCGTCACACCAGCCGCACAGCCCCTTATTTCAGCGGAACATATGGGCTTTAGCGAGCCCAGCGAAAGTTCCGTTACCGAGTCGCTACTTTAGAAGATGTGTGGATGCTCGGTCTCACAGCACAGGGAGCACTAGGACAATGGCTGAACCACGCTATTGACGGTTCTTCCACTGACAAAGCTCCGTGAATGCTACCTTGGCAAACAGTCTTTGTCTCGTGGAGGTGTTTGGTGCACGCAGAGCGGAAGGTGATCGCATTCTTTGTCGCCATCTGTGCCCTTTTGACCGCCGCTCACGCTCAGGTTCCCCCACTGTTCCACTTCACCGAGAAGCCCGGTCCCTACCCAGTCGGGCTGAAGGTCGTCGAGCAGTACGATTACTCGCGCATCTACCGCTCCAAAATCGACGACCTCGGCAAGCCCTATCAGGGCGAGCGAGCCCGTCCCCTACAGACGCTGATCTGGTACCCGGCAAAGAAGAGCAGCGGCAAGCCTATGACCGTGGGCGACTACGGCAATTTGATGGCCTCCGAAACCAGCTTCGATAAGCCTCAGATCACACATGACGCGCAGGATTGGATCAAGGGCATGGCGCCCACGTTGGCGCAGTCGCTATGGGCGGTCCGTGATGCGCAGCTCGAATCCGGGCGCTTTCCTCTCGTCATCTATGCGCCGAGTTTCTCTGCCATGTCCTGGGAGAACGCCGACCTCTGCGAATATCTCGCGAGCCACGGATATGTTGTCATCGCCACTCCGGATATGGGAGCAACCGCGCGGAATATGACCGGTGACCTTGCCGGCATTGACGCGCAGGCCCACGACATCTCCTTTCTCATCGGGTACGCGCACACCTTACCGAACACGGACATGTCAAAAATCGCGGTAGCCGGCTTTAGTTGGGGCGGCATCTCCGACCTGTTCGCGGCAGCGCGAGACAATCGCATCGATGCTCTGGTGGCCTTCGACGGAAGCATGCGCTACTTTCCTGGTTTGGTGAAGCAGGCGGGCGACGTGCATCCGGAAGACATGACCATTCCTTTGCTCTTTTTCACGCAAGGTGGGATGACGATGGAAGACCAGGCTCGCTATTTGAACGACAAGAGCAAGAACGATGGTCCCAGCGTCCTCAACGCGTGGACGCACGGCGATCTCATTACCGTGCGGATGCTGGGTTTGGTCCATACGGAGTTCAGCTCCATGTATCAGCGCAACGAGGATACCTGGAAGGATTTTCCAGAAGCACAGAACGCCGACTATGCCCGCGAAGATGGCATCCCCGGATATGCCTGGGTGGCGCGCTATACGCTCCATTTCCTCGATGCCTACCTGAAGCACGACGCAGAAGCGATGGCCTATCTAAAGAAGACGCCGGCGGAAAACGGCGTTCCTGCGCATTTCATGGGGGTAAAGTATCGCGCTGCGAAAGGTCTGCCTGCCTCGATGGATGCCTTCCGCGCAGAGTTAGGTCGCCAGGGTTTCGATCATGCATCCGCAATCTATGCGGCAATGCAGAAGGACAGTCCCGACTTCAAGCTCGACAAAACAGCCCTCACCGAATGGGGCGAAGATCTGATCAACGACAATGCCCTGCCCGAAGCCGTCAGCCTGCTCAAATTCGAAGTGCAGATCTATCCCGACACAAGCAGCGGACACGCAGCGCTTGCGGAGGCTTACATGAAATCCGGACAGAAGCAGTTGGCCATTGAAAACTACCGGAAGGCCTTGGACATAAATCCCGACAACGAGAACGCGAAGCAGAATCTGAAGGAGCTGGAAAGCAATCACGCGCCAAAGAATTAGGCGACGTAACTGTTGCGTAATGCCCTATCGGTCGCTGGTGCCATCATCTCCGGGATGGCGCGTCAACCAGTACACGATGCCGGTAAGCACCGCCGTTGCCACCACCACTGCGAACTGGTACCAGTAGAAGAAGGGGAAGCCGAAGAGCTCCGGCGTCAACCGCGCGTAGAACCCTGGATACACGAGAAGCAGCAGAGGAGCTGCCAAGAGCCAGTTCCAGTAACGGCGCCGATTGCCCCCCGTCATTGTATTCAATGCCGCGTTTCCCTGCTCCGCCATGGCGCCGATTATAAGCCTCTGCCTCACGTCATCCCTGCTAGCAATGCACGTCATCACGAGCGAATGAAAAATCTCGCGGATATATGGACACGCCAGCGAATCCAGGACTATATTGCGCCCATGTCGCGTTCGCATATCGGTTCCGCCGGCTCACGTCTGTAGCCTAACCGTGAACAGGCTCTGCATACGCGCACGACTCAGGCGTAACCACTAACGACCGCCGAACGGCCCACGATGGTCATCGATGATCACCATCGTGGGCCGTTTTGTTGAAAAGGCGCAGGACTTAGCCGCGTGCCATTGCGACGCGCAGCTTCTCCACAGCGGCGGGTATCGCCTGTACACCGACATTGCCATAGCCGAGAATGAAGCCCCTGCGGTCATGCCTCGTTGCGTAGTTTGCCGACAGAGGCCATAGCCACAGACCCTGTGCCGCCGCGCGCGTGGCAATCGCAACGTCGTCGCGATCGCCATGGAACGCGGCGGTCAAATGCATGCCTGCCTCGGCGCCATGAATCACGAATGTATCCCCGAACACCTTGTGCAACTGTTCCACGAGCACTCTACGCCGGCCGCTGTAGAGCAGGCGCATGCGGCGGATGTGTCGCGCAAAATGGCCCTCCCGCATGAAATCCGCAACGACATCCTGAAACAGATATGGCGGAAATATATCCATCACATGCCGCACCGCCACAAAGCGCTCCACCAGATCCGGAGGAATCACCATATAGCCCAGTCGTAGCGACGCGAACAGCACTTTGCTGAAGGTCCCGATGTAGATCACCCGCTCGTTCGTGTCCAACCCCTGGAGAGACGATACGGGCGCGCTTTCGAAGCGATACTCGCTGTCGTAATCGTCCTCGATAATCCACGCTCCGTGCTGTTGCGCCCAGTTCAGCAATTGCAGTCGGCGGGCGGCGCTCATTGTGCTGCCCAGCGGATACTGATGAGACGGCGTTACATATGCAGCGCGTGCGTGTGCGCATCGCTTGATCCCGGCAGTTACATTCAGTCCCCCCGCATCCACCGGTATCGGGACAGGACGGCACCCGGCCGCAATAAATACGTCACGCGCAAGCCGGTAGCCCGGCTCCTCCATCCACACTGGCGTTCCGGGATCCAGCAATACGCTTGCTGTAATCTGCAGCGCCTGTTGTGAGCCGGAGACGATCATGATCTGTTCCGGCTCCGCCTGCACTGCGCGCGCCGTGCGAAGGTAGTCGCAGATCGCCTCGCGAAACCGCCGCGAGCCCATCGGATCGATGCAGTGGATGGCGCGGGCGTTTGGGTTCCTTGAATGATGCATTACCAGCCGCGACCAGGTGGTATAAGGAAACTCCTCAAACGCCGGTTGATGCACCGCGAAGGCACCCAGTCCCGCAATCCAGGGTCGCGTTGGTCTGTCTGGGTACAACAGCGCCCGCCGGGCGACCGGACGCGGCCCGGAAGCTTTTTGCGTCCGGCCCTCCGCTGGCCGCTTCACCTGCGTCAGATGCTCCGGAAGCGAGCCGCTGATAAATGTTCCCGCGCCCTTACGCGTCTCGAAGTAGCCTTCCGCCCGCAGTTGCGCGTATGCGCCCAACACCGTGATGCGGGAAACCTTCAGCTCCGCGCTCATGGCGCGGGACGACGGCACGCGCTGGCCCCCGCGCAGGCTGCCACGCGTAATGGCGCTCCTCAGTGCCCTGTACACCTGCGCGTTCAGAGGCTGATCGCTGCGGCGGTCCATCGGAATCACGGGAGTGAATGCGCCGGCGCGTTTCGTCATGCCTCATCATAAGTGCTTCGACCTGCAAGTGGTTCATGTAAATGCCCCGAATGCTACCATTTTGCCGACCACCACTCCGACCGCAAACATAGGACCACTTGCGTCTCAATCCATAAGGCCACTGGATCCATAGTCGGCGGCGAGGCGTCTCTATAGATGGCTAACTGCATTAACTTTGCACCCAGAGGATGACCTCATGTTCGCAGCACGCCTCCGCACCTCATTCTGGATGCTCTCCCTCGCAGCCGCTTGCTTCGCCGCGCGGGACGCACAGGCATGGCAACAGCCCATGCAAAGCATGCCCGGCATGACAACAACCGACCCCGCCGGTCACGCGTGCGACGACATGGGCTCCGACATGAAAGGTATGAGCGTGATGGGCGCCAGCATGGGAGCCATGACGAATCACATGTGCGTCACGCCGTTGCGGCCAAAACAGCCCGGTGACGAGAAGCGCGCCCAGGCTCTCGTAGCGCGGGTGAGAGCAGCCATCGACAAGTATCAGGACTATAAGAAGGCCATCGCCGACGGATACATCCAGGCGAATCCTGAAGTGGTGCAGCCGCAGTATCACTTCATCAACGCGGCAAACTCGCGGTCAGCCGACTCCGGGTTCGATCCGACCAGACCATCGGCGCTGCTCTACTACCAGACGCCCACCCAACACTTCCGGCTGGAGGGCGTGATGTTCACCGACAGCACAAGCGCCAACGAAGATGAGCTGAACCAGCGCGTGCCCCTCAGCATCGCGCGATGGCACGAGCACATGAATTTCTGCGCGGCGCCGGCAAACAAGGTAAAGGAATACCACGGCGCCCATCCCAAATTCGGCATGTTCGGCTCCATCCACACCGCCGAAGCCTGCAAAGCTGAGGGAGGCACCTTCTTCCCCGTGATCTTCAGTTGGATGATTCACGTCTTCCCGTACGAAGACAATCTCAAGGACCAGTTCTCCATGAACGACGACATCGCCCACGTGCACTGATTCTCGATGGGCGTTACGCCCCGCGAAAGAACGGGCGGGGTGGATCTCTGCTTGAGCGCACAGGAAATCAGTGCGCCGGCTGTCGCTCCCTACGGACAACGTCACGCTCGATGCATCGCTGAAGCACTGTTCGTGTCCCCGGCGGTCGCGAACGCTACTTACGCGCCATCAAGCTTTGGGTCTAGATCTCACAATTCCCTTTGCGCAAACCTTTGCGCATGTGCATAATCTATCCACATTTCGGAGGAATCTCCATGCTGACTGCCGCGCATCAGGAAGTCCTCTCCCCACCCTACCGGCTAGAGCCGCCACGCCCACCGCTGTCTCTGCTCCTCGTCTGCTGTCACTCGACGTCATGCGCGGAATCACAATCGCGGCGATGATCATCGTCACCGACCCAGGCACATATTCCGCCGTCTTCCCGCCGCTCCTCCACGCCGCCTGGCAGGGCGTCACGCCTACAGACATGATCTTCCCCGCCTTCCTCTTCATGGTCGGCGTCTCCACGGTCTTCTCCATCCAGGGTCGCCTCCGCCGAGGCGCCACCCGCGGACGGCTCGTCGCGCACGTTCTTCTCCGCTTCGTTGTCCTTATCGCGCTTGGTCTGCTCGTCAACGGTTTTCCCTTCTACGACCTCCATCACCTGCGCATCCCGGGCATTCTGCAGCGCATCGCGCTCTGTTATGCGACATCCGCGCTCCTTTATCTCGCCATGAGCGTCACCGCCGGCGAGGACCCCGCATTGGCAGGCGCCCAGAGCAGAAGCACCCGCACTGCCGCAGAACTTGCCGCCCTCATCGCCGTCATTCTCATCGGCTACTGGATTCTATTGCAGTATTTTGCTGTCCCCGGCTTCGGCCCCGCTCGTTATGACTCGGTCGGAAACCTGGGCGCGTACATCGACCGCGCAATCTTCACTAAGCGCCATCTCTGGGCCTGGGGCCTCACCCCTGGATACGGCGTCACCTACGACCCCGAGGGACTGCTCTCTACTCTGCCCGCCATAGCCAACACCCTGGTCGGCGTCCTCGCCGGCGTGTGGCTGCGCATGCCGCGCCCGGCGCGCAGCAAGGCGGCCGACCTGCTCTACTTCGGCGCACTGCTCTTCGTCGTCGCCTGGCCACTATCCTCCCTCATGCCCATCAACAAGCGCATCTGGACCAGCACCTTCAGCCTGCTCAGCGGCGGCGTCAGCCTGCTGGGCCTGGGCGTTCTCTACTGGCTGCTCGATCTCCGCAGCACGCCGCGCTGGACACGTCCTGCCATCAATTTTCTCCGCATCTTCGGCACGAATGCCATCGCCGCCTTCGTCCTTTCCAGCTTCATCACCGCGACACTTGACGCCATCCACCTCGACATTGCCGGCGCCGCTGTCTCGCTCCATCAGGCGGCCCATCAATATCTCTTCGCATCCTGGCTCCCGCCGCGCATCGGCTCACTCGGCTATGCACTCGCCATCGTCGCGCTCAACGCAGGCCTCCTCTATCCGCTCTACCGAAAACACATCTTTTTGCGCATCTGAAGCGCCGGCAACTCCATGCGCTAGCTCCAATGTGAGCTTCAAAAGGGCCCACAACGGCCCCCCAGGCGCACGCCCGTGGGGAGTCTCGCTCAGCGAGGAGTGACAAATTCACTTTCCACGGGCGCGGTTTTGCGCGACAATCCGGTCGCCGCACATTTCTTCCACGAAAGCGAGCGAACGCATGTCCATCACTACCCGGGCACTTGCAGAATTCTTTGGCACCTTCTGGCTGGTCTTTGGCGGCTGCGGGTCCGCGCTCTTCGCGGCTGGCTACCCTCAACTCGGCATCGGCTTCGCGGGGGTGGCTCTGGCCTTCGGCCTCACCGTACTCACGATGGCGTTTGCGATCGGTCACATCTCCGGCGCGCATCTCAATCCCGCTGTCTCCTTCGGACTCTACGCCGGTGGCCGCTTCGCCGGGCGCGATCTTGTTCCCTACATCGTCGCGCAGGTACTCGGCGGCATCGTCGCCTCCGGCTGCCTATACATCATCGCCAGCGGCAAGGAAGGCTTCACCCGCGCCGCCGGCTTCGCCTCCAACGGCTACGGCATGCACTCACCCGATCACTATTCCCTGCTCGCCTGCTTCGTCGCGGAGTTTCTGCTCACCCTTTTCTTCCTACTCGTCATCCTCGGGTCAACCGACGAGCGCGCGCCCAAAGGCTTTGCTCCCATCGCCATCGGGCTCTGCCTCACGCTCATCCATCTCGTATCGATTCCGATTACGAATACCTCCGTCAATCCCGCTCGCTCCACCGGTCCCGCTTTGGTCGCCGGCGGATGGGCGCTCTCGCAGCTCTGGCTCTTCTGGGTGGCGCCCATCGCCGGCGGCATCGTCGGCGGGCTCCTCTCGCGGATGTTCTTCGCCACGCCGCAACCACCCCTCCGCGAGGAGATGGCCAAGTAGCCTATTGCCATCACGGTCGAGCGGCGGCACAGGTCATCGTGCCGCCGCGCTGATTTTGCGGAGACGACACCATGGCCGAAACTGTCGCTGCCCATCCCGGACCGCGTTGGAACATCGCCCCATACTTCATCGTGGACGACGTCGTTGCCACCGCCAACTACTACCGGGACAACCTCGGCTTCCACTACGAACGTTTCTGGGGTGAGCCACCGTGCTTCACCATAGTCGGGCGCAGTGGCATCAGCATCATGTTCAAACAGCCGGAGATCAGGGGCGGCATGCATCCCAACCGTCTCGTCGATCCGGAGGATTCCTCCTGGGACGCATATATCTGGGTCGACAACGCAGACGCGCTTTACGAGGAATACCAGCGCAATGGTGTACGCATCGTACGGCCGATCTGCGATCAGCCCTACGGTTGTCGCGACTTCGATATCCAGGACTGCAACGGCTACACGCTATGCTTCGGACACACCATCTGAAGTGTTTTGATGTCCTTAACAGGATTGAAGAACGATCGGCGCGGACTTGAACATCTTGAACACACTTTGGCCGCAGTCGATGCCGTGCATCTGGACGCATCGGAAGCGCACAACTGCAATGATCTTGAGCAAAAAGAAAGTCGCCTTTGCCGTTCTCTTGCTGGCCTCGGCGCAGACTGTCCATACGAGTCCGATCACGGCCTCGGCTGCAAATCCGCAGGCAGCAATGGATCGCGATCTGCTCGAAATCGACATTCCCCAACTCGAAGCCTTTTACCGCGATCACAAGTACACCGTTACTCAGGTCGTGCATTGGTATCTGGATCGCGTCCGGCGATACAACGGCGTCTACGGCGCATTCGAATATGTCGATGAAGCGGGAGCATTGGCAACCGCTTCGCAGCAAGACGCAGATGCCCGCGCCGGGGGCGCCACCTTCCATCGCGGCCCCATGTGGGGCGTTCCCATTGTTATCAAGGAAAACACCAGTGTCCGTGGCCTACTCACAAGCGATGGATGGAAAGGCTATGTCCTTCCCGGACACGAGTTAACAGCGCCGCGCGATGCCACCATAGTGGCGAAATTGCGTGCAGCAGGAGCCGTCATGCTGGGCAAGACCAACATGCCGGACTTTGCCGCGAGCGACACCAACCGCAGCACCGCATACGGACGCACCGGCAACGCCTACGACGTGCGCTTCAGTCCCGGTGGTTCGTCGGGAGGCACGGTGACGGCCGTCACCGCCAACCTCGCAATCCTCGGCAACGGCACCGATACCGGCAACTCCATCCGCATGCCCGCCGCTACCAGCGCAGTAGTCGGCGTCTTTCCCACCCGTGGACTTGTGAGCATCGCAGGCATCGCTCCATTGGATTGGCTGCTCGACAACACCGGTCCCATCGCGAGAGATGTCACCGACGCCACAATCGCGTTAACCGCGATGGCTGGCGAAGACCCCGCGGACGCGGCAACCATCGGCTCGGCGCAGAAGGCGCAACCAGGACCGTACACGAAATATCTGCAGCGCAAATTCGCTCCGTGGCAAACGCTTCGGCGTTCCGGCCTTCATTCTTCAGGGCGCTGGCATTCCCTTCCAGGGGAGTCCTTCCGCGGAGACTCCAGCGCAGGCCGCAGCAGACCGCAACGCATCGACTCAGCCTCTGCGTCCGGAGACACGCGCTGCATTCATGCACGTGATCGAGGCGTTGCGTGCAGCGGGAGCGACCGTCGTCTTCGACGACTCCATCCTGCCGGACAGCTTCGCCGAAACCGTTTCGCGCGTAGGCAACGATTGCCGTACATCCGCGAAGGCACCGAAAAATTCCTTGCCGCGTACGGGCCGCCACAATATCACTCGCCCGAGGAGTACGAGAAGGCGGTAGGTTCGTCATTGCCTGCCACCATCATTGGCGGCAAGCCTGACTCCAGCGACGACCGGCCGCCGGTGGATCAAGCCCGGTTCGAAGACAATCCGCAGGCGGTGGCTGACGTTCTTGAACCACGCAAGCGAGCATTAGAACTCTACGACGAAACACTCGACCGTCTGCGCCTCGACGGTTATGTCTACCCCGCGATCCAGATGCCGCCGCCGGACGAGACCATGCCCCAGGACGGAGTGTTGAGCACCGGCCCACACAGTGACACGGGTTGGGTGAACATGATCGGCGTGCCGGCCGTTGTCGTCCCGGCCGGCTTCTATCCCAATGGTCTACCCTTCGGCCTCGAGATCTCCGCGCGCCGATGGCACGATGGAGACCTCCTCGGCTGGGCCTACGCCTTCGAGCAGGCGACACATCTCAGGCGGCCACCGGTACTGGTCGAGAAAGGTCTGCTCTCGCGGGGACCTCGCTCCATCCATTAGAGCCAACGCGTATCGACTATCCTTCGTCGGCTATTCCGCGCGCAGTGCCTCCACCGCATTCACCCGTGCCGCCCTCGCCGCCGGCACCGCCGACGCAATCACCGCGGCCGCCAGAATCACGAATGCCGACGCGACAAACGCCAGCATTCCCGGCAGATCGCACCTCGGTTATAAACCGGCTGATCCCGCTCGCGAAGATGAAGCCGAACACCACGCCCGACGCCGACGCCAATACCGGCAATCGTCAGCCCTTGCGACAGCACGTCCTTCAGAATGTTCCGCGGCTGCGCGCCCAGCGCCATGCGAATGCCGAACTCGCGCGTGCGTCCGCTTACGGAAAATGCCAGCACGCCTGCCACGCCCACCACGGAAATCAGCAGCGCCACCGCCGCGAATCCGCCGAACACCACGGCATTCAACTTGTCCGGCGTCAGTACCTCCGCGCGAATGTCGTGCGAGCGTGCTCGCCCGCTCCACCGGCTGTTCCGCCGAAATCTCGTGAATCGTGCGCGTGATGGCCGGCGCCAGCGAGTAAGGATCCTGCTGCGCGCGCACAAACAGGCGTCCCTGCCATCCCTCCTGATCGGTCGGTTGATACACCATCATCGTCGGCGAAGGAATGATGTTCTCGTCATCCACATCGGGCACCACCCCGACAATCCGCCGCGGCTCCAGGCTGATGCCGATAAACTTCATCACGCCATCGGTCCATCGCAGCTCACGATTCAGCGCCTGCTGACCTGGGAACAACTTCTGCGCCAGGCTCTGGCTCACAATCACCACGCGCTCGGAGCCGTCCTTGTCCGAGTCTCGGAAGTCGCGCCCCTGCACAATCGGCACGCCCAGCGTCTCGAAATATCCCGGCGAGACCGACCGGAACTTCGCACGCCAGTCGTCCAGCCCGTTCTTTCGCGTTGCTCCCTGCGCTGCAAAAGTGAAGCTGATATTCAGCGCCCGGTCGTCGCGCCACGGCACGCTGAACCCAGTCGATACGTGGGTGACTCCGGGCAGCGCACTCACCCGGCGCTGCACCTCATGGTAAAAATCCCGGACCTGCTGCGGCGTTCGTCCATAGGTCATCACCGGCAGATTCACCGCCAGCACATGCGTGGTGTCGAACGGCGGGCGCGTCTGCTCGAGCGTATACAGCGTTCGCATCAGCACAGCCGCTCCCGTCAGCAACAGGAATGAGGCCGAGATCTGCATCATGGCGAAAATGCGCAGTCGTCGGCTGCTTCCTCCCGTCACGCGGACGCTGCCACCTCCGTTCGTCAATGCCGTACCCAGCGGCGCGTCCCCGGCGGGCAGCCGAGGAATCAGCGCCAGGAACACCGCCGCCACCAGCGCCAGCGCAATGCCGAACCACACCAAGTTGAAGTCGAGCGTCAGCCCGTCGGCGCGCACGGAAAAACGCGCCGCATACCGCCCCAGCACCGCTACCATCGGCCAGGCCAGCAACAGCGCCGCCACCACTCCGCTGCCGCACAGCACCAGGCTTTCCGCCAACAGCGAACGCCGCAGCGCCGCCGTGCTAGCTCCCAGCGCCAGGCGCACCGCCAGCTCCGGCTCGCGCCGCACCGTCCGCGCCAGCACCAGATTGGCAACATTCGAGCACGAAATCACAAACAGTAGCGCTGACGCCGCAAACAGCACCCACAGAACCGTGTTCGCGCGCGAATTGATCTGATCGTGCATACGCGTCACACCGATTTGGGAATGGTGCTCGGGCTTGTACACATCCGGATGCGCGGCTGTGATCGCCGCGTACCGCGTGCGCAGTTCGGAAGCCGCGGCCTCGAGGGTCGCGCCCGGCGCCAGCCGCGCGAAGACCTCGGTCATGCGGTGCTCGCGCCCCGTGACCATCGTCGCCGACAGATGATGCGGGCTCGTCACGACATTCGCGATAATCTCGGTCGCCACCGGATACGGCACCGACGGCTCCAGAACACCGACGATCGTCGCCAATCCGCGAGCCGTCGCCACTATCCAAGCCGCACCCTCTTCCCGATCACGCTTGGGTCGGAGTGTAGCGACCCGCTCCAGAACCGATACGTCAGCACTACCGCGCCTGCGGCGTTAGGCCCATCGTCGGCTGTCGTCAGCAACCGTCCCAGCACTGGCCGCAGCCCCATCACTTCGAAGTAGTGGCCATCCACCACACCCGCCGGAATCTCCCGCGGCGTGCCCAGCCCCACCACCGTGAAATCGATCGTCGAAAACGTCCCCAACTCCGTGATCGTCTTCAGTTCCTGGCCCAGGTCTTGAATCTCAGGAACGGAGAACCCCGCGTTCTCATTGCCGATTCCCGGCATGCTCTGCCGTAAATAGAGCAGGCGGTCTTCGTCGCGGTTCACCAGCGGACGCAGCAGCACTGCGCGCACCACGCTGAAGATCGCCGCATTCGCGCCGATTCCCAGAGCGAGTGTCAGGGCGACGGTGATCCACAACGCGCGCACCCGCCACAGAGATCGCATCGCAATTCGTAAATCTCGAAAGAATGACATGAGGAGTCCTCACCACTACTGGTCTTCGGGCGGGGCGGTTGCCCCGCCTTCACTATGTAGTCGAACGGCTGGACCGGAATTCGACAAATCGTCCAGGAAATTTTGCTTCTTCCGCGTTTGCTTAAGGAGCGCAACCCTTGTTCGCCCATCGCAGACTGCCTTGCAGACGCCTCCACTTTACCAGCGGCTATATTCCACGGCTGCCCGTGTAATGTCGCCCCCACCGGCGGTTCGTACGTCCCGTTAAAGACAGCTTGACAATACACGTTGATATCAACATATTAAATCGATGTCAAGAACTGCGCCCATCCCCTTCGAAACTACGCTGCGCGTTCGCGACTGCTGCCTCTGTCTCCACATGCAGCGCGCGGCGCGCACCCTCGCCCGCCGCTTCGACGAAGCGTTACGCCCGCTCGGCCTCACTAATGGCCAGTTCTCCCTTTTGATGTCGCTCAATCGTCCTGAGCCGGCAGGTATGGCGTCCATTTCATCTCTCCTCGGCATGGATCGCACCACACTCACCGCGGCACTCAAACCACTCGCGCGGCGCGGGCTACTCAAGGTGTCCAGAGATCCTTCCGATCAACGTGGGCGGCAGTTGAGCCTTACGGCCAATGGGAAGACTCTGCTCGCCTCGGCACTACCTGTTTGGGAGCAAACCCATCAGCAAGTGACAGCCTCGCTGCCCAACGGCGACGTGGATTCTCTCTTAAATGGTCTGCGCGCTCTTTCGTGATCGCTCTCCAGATGACCGCAACAAATTGATTCCACAAGAGATATCTGACCGGCATCAAAGGGTGGGTAGGGTAGGCTCACAAACCGGTTGGTCGCGTGTTCCAAATCGATACACTGAAGAAGCCATGATCCCTACACTCGAATGGACCTCTGAAGGCGTTCGGTTCCTTGACCAGACACGTCTCCCCCTCGAAGAAACGTACGTGCTGGCGAAGACCTATCAGGATGTCGCCGACATCATCACCACCATGGTCGTGCGCGGCGCGCCGGCCATCGGTGTCTCAGCCGCCATGGGCGTCGCTCTCGGCGCGCGCCACAGCACGGCGACCACGCTGCCCGCGCTCCTTGCAGAGGTACGTGTCATCGGCAAGGTGCTCGCCGCTACCCGCCCCACCGCGGTCAATCTTTTCTGGGCCATCGAGCGCATGCGTCGCCACGCCGCCGAGCTGGCTGCCGCGCCCGGTGCTACCGTCGCCAGCGTCAAGCAGGGCCTCATCGCCGAAGCCGAGCGCATGTACAACGAGGACATCGCCGCATGCCGCGCGCTCGGCGCTTTCGGCGCAGAGCTGCTGCCGCAAAAGGCCGGCGTGCTCACCCACTGCAACGCGGGTGCGCTCGCCACCTGCGGATATGGCACCGCGCTCGGCGTCATCCGCGCCGCCGTTGAGAGTGGACGCAAGATCGAGGTCTTTGCAGACGAGACCCGGCCCTTCCTGCAGGGTGCGCGCCTCACCGCGTGGGAGATGATGAAGGACGGTATTCCTACCACCGTCATCTGCGACAACATGGCAGCCAGCTTGATGCGCGCCGGCAAGTTGCAGGCGATCGTGGTCGGCGCGGACCGCATCGCCGCCAACGGCGATGTTGCCAACAAGATCGGCACCTACGGCGTCGCAGTTCTCGCCAAAGAGCACGGCATCCCCTTCTACGTCGCCGCCCCATGGTCCACCATCGATCTCGCAACAAAAACCGGCGCCGATATTCCTATCGAGCAGCGCTCGCCGCACGAAGTCACGCACCACGGGGGCAAGCAGCTCACGCCCCATCACGTCGGTGTATGGAACCCGGCCTTTGACGTCACGCCGGCGAAATACGTCACCGCGATCATTACTGAACGCGGTGTCCTGCGCGCACCGTACCCCGAAACGCTTGAGCGCCTTAGCCACGAAGTCGCAGTTCCGGCCTGAGCGCAGCGCTCAGAGAAAGCACCAGAGGAGTAGTACCCGCCTAAAATAGACTGCCCTCGTCGCGAATGCGGCGAGGGCAGTTGTTGTCTGGACAAGAATCTGCGAGCTGGTCGCTCACTTCCTCAGCTACAAGTGAGCGACCAGATGAAGCGACCCGATAGCGCCGCCGGAGGTGCAGGTCACCTCGCCGGCTTTGCAGTACGCGCCATTCGCGCCCGTCTCAGTCGGCACAGGATTCGCCACGTTGCCGGCGACATTCGGCACGTCGCGCTCGTATATGTACCAGGCTTCCGTTGCGCTGTGCCACCTGGCGTTGAACTTGTGGTACCAGGTGGCGTCGCAGTACTGAAGATTTTTGTAATCATATTTCCCGCTGTTGCTGCCGTTGGCACAGAGTCTGTAAAGGAGAAGTTGAAAGAGAGCGCAGCTTCAGAACTTCACAAGGAAGGCACCAGTGATCCGGTTTTCACTGTTGCGAAGATCGGGACTAAAGCCAGGCACCACAGATCCTGGAGCTCCGGTGTTTCCTCCAGGCGGAGTGACACCTCCCGGGCCGGCAAAGTATGGCACATTCGCAGCGCGGTGGTTGTACTCCAGGCGATAGGTGAAGTACTGGCTGGGCATATAGTCCGCAGTAACCGAAGCATCCCATGCCTTGAACTGGTCTCCAGGGTTCTCCGTGAAGTACGGAGTTCCGGACGCAGCCGTAGCTCCATTGATCGGCGGCAGAAGGACCAGATACCGGCCTGGGTTGTTGATGCGCCCGCCGCCCAGGGTCAGGCCGTAGCGGTCGTGATCGAACCACAACCGGTTGTACACCATGAAGCCGAGGAAGCTCTGTTTTGGCCCGGTCTTGCCGTTGCCATGGCAGCTTACGCCGCCTCCGCTCTCGCAGCCTGCATCGCCGGTCAGCGTCATAGCAGCTTTGCTGACGATGGAGTCGGGACGGTCATAGTACTTGTACTCAATGCTGTCATCGGTGTGTAAGCGGGTGCGGCTGGGTATGCCAAGCGCATCCTCGCCGAAGCCGTACTGGTTGCCGATAATCTCCAATTTGCCGTTGGGCCTCCACAGAATTTGTCCGCCAAGCCCAGGCCGATTGTTGAAGCGTCCGTAGGACTGCCAGCCGTTGATGAACCATGGTTCGATCTTCAATTTGGCGGTTGGAAACCACTGCACTCGCACACCGTTGAAAAACCATGGCGTGTTTGAGGACACATACGATGGCTGATAAGCCCAGTTATCGAACTGGTAGAACGAGAACAGGCCGACGTAGGAGAGGAAGATGCCGGCGTCAACATTGAGACCATGCTGGACGTTGAAATGGTAGCCTGCGTTGGCCTCGCCGATGTAACGATAGGCGTTGGCGAGATCCCACTGTCCACGTGCGGGGCTGGCGTCGTTTCGCGGCGTAGCCGTCGCGTAAAGACCGATCTGGCTCAAAACGCGGGCGTGCACATTGCCCACATGGAAGTCGCCACCGATCCCAAGGTCAGTCAAAGTTACTTCACTGGAACGAAAGACCTCGCTAGACCCGACGATGGTGTCGTCCTGCGGATGGCGGAAGTCGTAGGTGTAGCTAACGTCCGACCGAATCTCGGGAGTGAAATATTTGGTCGCGTAGGGAGTGTCCTTGGTGCGGGGGTTGCCGTTGAGCCAAGTGAAATCGGCGAAAGCGAAAGGCTGCGCCTTCTCGGCAGGGTCCGCAGCTGGTGTCGCCGGCTTTTCCGCGGAAAGGGATGCGGTCGCAATCGGCGGTTGCGTTGAGGAGGAAATAGCAGGCTCATTACCGGTCGCGACCAGGCCTTGACGGGCTTTCGCTAACCGTTCAGCTGCATCGGTGGATGTTGTATCGCTCTTCGCTGTGGACTGCGCTTGCAGTTGTGCCTCAAGCTGCTCGATTCGCTTCCGCATTGCCTCAAGCTCTTGAAGCAGTGCGGCATTCGACGATGCTTGGTCTCCTCTACCACCATCGACTGTCGGCTCTGGGATTGGGTCTTCCTGCCTCTGCTGCGCCTGCGCACCGCATAAGAGTGGGATAAGGAAGATAAGTAACAGTACGGAAACGAATCGTCTCCCGAGACGCTTGGTCGGGTCTGAGCATAATATTGTCGGTTGCATGGCTCCTCGGTCAGCGTGGATGGCCCTTTAATAGCGAGAGAACGGTTATCACGGGCAGTGACAAATGCCTCTAGTACAGAAAGAACATGGCGCTCCATTTGCAAGCCCAGCCGCCGACGCGGGTGACTGGCATTAGCAAACATCCCAGTCTATAAAGCGGGAGATAAGGATCGAATAAGGATTGCGGATGGAAATCTTAAAAGTGCGTAAGTAACCGAGAGCTAGCCGTCATCGAGGAATGCGGCCTCATCGGCTCCGTAAGGTGAAGCACAGTAGACGCGAAGTTAGAGCTTCTGCGCTCGAGCCTTTGTCCGCGTTGTTAAGTAGCCATGACCTTCAACGATGGGCTGATGTGCAGCGTTGCCTCGGTGGCAGCCTGCACATCTTGAGGCTTCAGACCCGGCGCGATCTCCTCAAGCACTAGTCCTTCACGTGTCACACGGATCCACGCCATTTCGGTAGCAATCGTATCGACCACAGCAAGCCCGGTCAGCGGCAGCGTGCAGCGCTTCAGTATCTTCGGCCGCCCATCGCGCGTCGTGTGCTCCATGGTCACGATCACGCGCCGCGCACTCGCTACGAGGTCCATCGCGCCGCCCATACCTTTCACCATCTTGCCCGGGATCATCCAGTTGGCAAGGTTGCCCGCTTCATCGACCTCCATCGCTCCAAGGATGGAGAGATCCACATGCCCGCCACGAATCATGGCGAAAGAATCTGCCGAGGAGAAGTAAGAGGTGCCGGCAATCTCGGTCACCGTCTCCTTACCCGCATTGATCAGGTCCGGATCCTCCGTTCCCGCCAGCGGATACGGCCCGACGCCCAGCATCCCGTTCTCCGATTGCAGCACCACCTCCACTGCCGGTGGCACATGGTTCGCAATCAAAGTCGGCATCCCGATGCCGAGGTTTACATAAAATCCATCCCGCAATTCCAATGCGGCGCGTCGCACAATGCGTTCACGCCTTGCTGCATCCGACGATTTGGCTGCTTCAGACACCTTCGCTGGAACCGCGCCCTCCGAATTTGGTAAAGGATTGGATAGAGTAGTCATAGTTGCCCTCGTGATGTTGCCCGGTCCCCTTGATATTCGACAGCGCTCTCTCCTTCGCGCCACTGTACTTGTGCTGGGCAGTCTCTTTGCATCTCTCCTGCTTGCGCACTGGCCTGACGATCCGCCATCCCTCAAGCTTCTTGTGCCCACCATCGTGGCGTTCATCGGCACCTGGGACACACTGCGCTGCCTTCGTGCCCGCTGGAGCTTCTATCATGCCTCGGTGATGATCCTTCTGTACGTGGACGTCATGGTCATCTCGATGATCCTCTTCCTCTTCCTATACCCCTGGGGCAATTGGATTAAGTAATCATCGGATTAAGTAATGGGACGCACCGTCCGCCGCTCGATGCGCTTCTCATAGCTGTGTCCCTCGAAGATGCGCTGCACATAGATGCCTGGCGTCACGATCGCGTCCGGATCAAGCGTGCCTGTCTCCACCAACTCCTCCACCTCGGCGATCGTCACCTTCGCAGCTGTCGCCATCATCGGGTTGAAGTTGCGGGCCGTCTTGCGATAGACAAGGTTGCCGGCGCGATCACCCTTCCAGGCCTTCACCAGCGCGAAGTCAGCGCGCAGCCACCGCTCCATCACGTAACGCTTGCCGTCGAACTCGCGGACCTCCTTGCCTTCTGCCACCGGCGTGCCCAGGCCGGTCGGAGTGAAAAACGCCGGAATACCAGCCCCACCTGCCCGTATGCGCTCTGCCAGCGTCCCCTGCGGCACCAGCGTCAGATCCAGCTCTCCGCGAATCACCTTCTGTTCCAGCAGCTTGTTCTCGCCTACGTAACTGCCAATATGTGACGCGATCATGCCCGCTTCGAGCATCAGCCCCATTCCGAAGCCGTCAACGCCCATGTTGTTGCTGATGGTGCGCAGGTCTTTGACGCCCTTACGCACCAGCGCGGCGATGAGCTGTTCAGGGATGCCGCATAGGCCGAAACCACCGAGCATGATGGTTGCGCCATCTGGAATGTCGCGCACCGCTTCATCGGCATTCGCGACCATTTTATTCACTCTGAGCCTCGCTTTCCGGCCAGCCAAGACCATGGCGGCGCAGCCAGTCGCCCACCATCAGCCAGCCCTCCGGCCACGGTCCAAAACCCGCGTCGGCGTTTATGTGGCCGCCGCCGGGCACAATCTCCCAGTCCACCTTCCATGCCTGCGCAAAGCCCTGCGCCCGATCGATCGTGCAGTAGGGATCGCTATCGCTGGCTATCAGCAACGCAGGACTCACGAGCGGCTTCATCGGGATGGGCGTGAAGGTGTGGAGCGCTCCCGGCGCGTCTGACCGCTCAGCATCTGCCGGGGCCACCAATACCGCTGCGGCAATCTGCGCCTTCGTCATCGCAAAGATCGTAGCCATGCAGCCAATACTGTGGGCTAGAACAACAACGGGTTGCGGCGCCTGCAGGATTGTCCGTTCGAGCGTTCCTGCCCAGGCAGTACATTCGGGAACCATCCAGTCCAGGTGCGGAACGCGCATCGCAGAGTTACCCAGTCGCGCTTCCCAGAGCGTCTGCCAATGATGCGGCCCGGAGTTCTGCCACCCCGGCTGAATGAGAAAATGGGTTCTGTTCTGTGTGAGTCTTTGCGGCTGGATCACGCCCGAGCATACTTCAGTCAACGGTGTCACGCCAACCCGGCACAATTTTGCTGGCTTCGTTGGTCCGGACCTGGGGTAGCATTGCGCTGCGCAGTCACACTCGCCTTAGGAGCTTCGGGATGCTAAAGGGATTTCGCGATTTCATTCTTCGCGGCAACGTTGTGGACCTTGCCGTTGCCGTCGTTGTCGGCGCTGCATTCGGCGCCATCGTCACTGCGCTGGTCGCCGACATCATCACTCCGCTGATCTCCGCAGTCGTCCATAAGCCGGATTTCTCTTATCTGGTCCTGGATATCAATGGAGGCAAGATCAAGTTTGGCGACTTCCTCAACGCGCTCATCTCCTTCCTTCTCATTGCCGCCTCGGTATATTTCCTCGTGGTTGTTCCGCTGAACGCGCTGTTGAACAAGTTCAAGAAACCAGTGCCGGCGACACCCCCAGCTACGAAGCAATGCGCTGAATGCTTAAGCGACATTCCCGCTGCGGCGAAGCGCTGCTCGCACTGCACGCAGCTCGTCGCTTAGCACCTCGCCGTCAAGCTCATGGAGAGCTGCCTCGTCGGCTAGAGCGACATGACTGTGCTTCGCGATGGCCTCGCTTCCGTGTTCGGTCATCTTCCTGCCTAGTCGCGTCGGAGGTTTCTACCTGATAGCGCGGACGCTCTCTGCAGGATCTTCTACGAGCTGGGTTACCCTTTCATCATCGGCACCCAGCCTGCCCAGGAGATCGCCTCTTGTCCTTGCGTCCTTTCTGCTTTGCCACTGCCCTTCTCACTTCGGCGTTACCACTCCTGGGCCAATCGACCACAATACCTGCGTCTCTCTTCGGATACCGCGACTTTGCGAAGCAGGCGCAGATCGATCGCGATTTCCTTGCGGTCCCCGACGCCGCTCTTGCCGGCGAGGCACTGAAGACGCTTACGGCAGTGCCGCACGTTGCTGGTTCGAAAGAGGACTACGACACAGCGGTCTACGTCGCCGACAAGTTTAAGGCTGCCGGGCTCGAGACCACGATCGTGCCGTACAAGGCATGGCTGAATCTGCCCCAGACGGTCCACGTAGAAGCAACGGACGGCAGCGGCAACGTATTGATGCGAGGGCCTTCGAGGGAACACGTGGGCTCGGATCCATTCCAGGATGATCCGCGCGTGTTGCCCGCCTTCAATGGATCGTCGCCCTCCGGAGACGTCACCGGCGATGTCGTCTACGCCAACTACGGCAGGCCGGAGGACTTCCAGAAATTGGCCGACGAAAAAATTGATCTCCACGGCAAGATCGTTCTCGTTCGTTACGGAGGCAACTTCCGCGGGGTGAAGGTCTATATTGCGCAGCAGCACGGCGCCGCTGGCGTGCTCATCTACTCCGACCCTTATGATGATGGCTATTTCCAGGGCGACGTTTACCCCAAGGGCCCATACCGTCCTGATACCGGCGTACAACGCGGCTCCGTGCAGTTCATGTTCAAATATCCCGGCGACGCCACAACACCAGGCATCGCGTCAACGGAGGCTTTGCTAGACGCGCAGCGCCTCTCTCCGGAGAAAGTCGACAGCCTGCCTTCTATCCCCTCGCTGCCCATCTCGTACAAGGACGCATCTCCTATCCTCGAGCACCTCGCCGGCCCGGGCGTTCCGCGCGGCTGGCAGGGCGCATTGCCGTTTGCCTACCACATTGGCGGCGACGGGGCAGTGCGGGTGCACCTAACGGAGAAGATGGACTATGCCCAGCGGACCATCTGGGATGTGATCGGGCGCATCCCCGGCACGGAGAATCCAGATGAGTGGGTCATCGCCGGCAATCACCGGGATGCCTGGGTGTATGGCGCGGTAGATCCGAATAGCGGCACGGCTGCCATGCTCGAGGCAGTGCATGGAATGGGCACGCTGCTGAACTCCGGCTGGAAGCCGAAGCGCACCATCTATTTCTGCAGTTGGGACGCGGAGGAGGAAGGGCTGATCGGTTCGACCGAGTGGGTGGAAGATCACGCGAAGCAGCTGGATCACGCAGTCGCTTACTTCAATACCGACGTCGGCGTTTCCGGACCCGAGTTTGAGGCGTCCGCAGTGCCCTCGCTCAAACAGTACGTGCGCGATGTTGCTGCCGAAGTCCCGGCGCCACACGGCGGTTCGGTGATGGACGCATGGAAGGCAGAGATGCCACGCAACGGCTCCTCCGCGTCGATGGAAGAAGGGCGCAGCGAAGGGCCACGGCCAGCGCTTGGTGCAGGTCGGCGATCTCGGCTCAGGTTCGGACTTCACTCCTTTTCTCCAGCATGCCGGAGTGCCATCCACCGACATCGGATCGCGCGGCCGTTACGGCGTCTATCACTCCGTCTTCGATAACTACGCGTGGTTCACACGCTTTGCGGATCCGACATTTGCCTACGAGCAGCAGCAGGCGCGCGTCTTCGGCCTCGAGGTGCTGCACATTGCGGATGCCGATGTGCTGCCGTATGACTATGTGACCTACGCGAAGCAGATTGGTTCATACCTGAAAGATGCAGAAGGCAAGTCCGACAAATCAGGCATAAAGCTGAACTTCGCTCAGGCAGACACCGCCGCCTCGAAAATGCTGAGCGCCGCCGAGTCCGCTTACTCGCGGCAACAGTCAGCAGCCGGCAACCTGAATGCGATGAATGCGAAGCTGCGCCAGGTAGAGAACGACATGCTCGATCCGCAGGGATTGCCAGGCCGGCCCTGGTTTCGACATACCGTCTACGCTCCAGGCGAATACACAGGATATGCAGCGGTAGTCATTCCCGGCGTCAATGAGGCCATCGACGCAAAGAACCAGGACCGCGCACAGAAGGAGCTGGACGCACTGACTGCCGCCCTCGATCGGGCATCGGATGACCTGAAGGCGGCGGCGGGCAACTAAGCAAGCGCACAGGGAACGCGTATGTGCACGAGCATAGAAGGGTGCACAACTTAGTTCTTGGCTGTGAGCTGTTGCGCCTGCAGCGTCACCAGATCGGAGAGATCTTTCTTCTCCAGCCCGTGCACTTCTTTGTTGAAGGCGTCCACTTTGCTGGACCAGTTCATCGAGCAGAACTTCGGTCCGCACATCGAGCAGAAAGCCGCTTCCTTGTAGTAGTCGTCAGGAAGGGTTTCGTCATGCATGGACCGCGCGGTTTCCGGATCGAGCGAGAGCGCGAACTGCTTCTCCCAGTCGAAGGTATAGCGCGCGTAACTGATCGCGTCGTCGCGATCGCGGGCACCGGGCCGGTGCCGCGCCACATCGGCAGCGTGAGCGGCGATCTTGTAAGCGATGATGCCGTCCTTCACATCTTTCTCGTTGGGCAGACCCAGGTGTTCCTTGGGCGTGACATAGCAGAGCATCGACGCTCCATGCCATCCGATCATCGCTGCGCCGATAGCGCTGGTGATGTGGTCGTAACCCGGAGCAATGTCGGTCACCAGCGGGCCGAGTGTGTAGAACGGCGCGCCGAAGCAGTACTCCACTTCCTTGTCCACCTGCTCCTTGATCTTGTCCAGCGGCACGTGGCCTGGGCCTTCGATCATCACCTGGACATCATCCTTCCAGGCACGCGCGGTCAACTCACCCAGCGTCTTCAACTCGGCAAATTGTGCCTCATCGCTTGCGTCCGCGATGCAGCCGGGACGCAACCCATCGCCGAGAGAGAAGCTCACATCGTGCTTCGCCATCACCTTCACGATGCGATCGAAGTGCTCGTAGAGGAAGTTCTGCCTGTGGTGGTGGGTCATCCACTGCGCCAGGATGGCGCCACCCCGGCTGACGATGCCGGTGATGCGGCTGGCCACCATGGGCACGTACTGGATGAGCACGCCGGCGTGCACGGTGAAGTAGTCCACACCCTGCTCGGCCTGCTCCTCGATGACCTCGAGATAGACATCGATATTCAGGTCTTCAAGGCGCTTCACGCGGTTCAGTGCCTCGTAGATCGGCACCGTGCCGATGGGCACAGGCGAGTGGCGAAGAATGGCCTCGCGGATCTCCGGGATATTTCCGCCGGTCGAAAGATCCATCACCGTATCCGCGCCAAAGCTGACCGCGGTATGAAGCTTGGCCAGCTCCTCGTCGATATTCGAGGTCACGGCGGAGTTGCCGATGTTGGCATTGATCTTGCAGCGGGAGGCGACGCCAATCGCCATCGGCTCCAGCTCGGGATGATTGATGTTCGCTGGGATGATGAGGCGGCCAGCGGCGATCTCGGCGCGGATCAGCTCGGCGTCGAGCTTCTCGCGCGCGGCGACGAACTCCATCTCTTCGGTGATACGGCCCAGCCGGGCATAGTGCATCTGGGAGACGTTGCGGTCGCCGGTGCGCTCCACCTCGGCGCGGCGATTCTGGATCCACTGTGCGCGCGGCTTCAGAATTTCGGTGGTGGCGTAGCTTTCCTGCTCTGCGTTGTGGCTCATTGCATCTCCCCGGCACGGGCTCGAACGCATCGCTCGCGTTCACAGCACGCATGGTCTTGGCCTGATTATAGCGACGATTGGCCGCTCTCTTCCGCATGCAGCCATACGCTCCACCCGGCATCTAACGCACCCTGCTTGACGGCTGTCCGCCGGGCGACCTAACCTGAAATCACATCCATGCAGCAGCGTTCCCAGACATTTCGTATCGGCCTCGCAGTCGTGATCGTTCTCGGCGTCATCGCCTGGCTCGCCGTGAGCGGCATCCAATCGAACAAGAGCTACTACGTCACGATCACCGAACTGCAGGGCATGGGGGACAAGGCATATACGCGGCATCTGCGCGTGGCGGGCAACGTGGCCCCCGGGTCCATCGAGCGCAACGGCACGCATGCCCAGTTCGTACTGCTGGAGCTGGGCAAGCGTCTGCCGGTCCAGTATGCCGGCGTAGAGCCGCCGCCCGACACCTTCAAGGACAATGCGCAGGCGCTCGCCATCGGCACCTTCGGCCGCGATGGCGTCTTCCACGCCACCGAGCTGCAGGCCAAGTGCGCGTCCAAGTATGCGCCGGCGCAGAAGCCCGGCAGTGCTCCCACTGGCGCACCTGCTCCTGCTGCTCCGGACAAGACCGCCGCGCTGCGCCCGCCCGCTACGACCAGCGCCCACTGACTCGCTCGCTATACTGCGAGGAGCCTATGCCAGCCGCCATTGCCACAGTGCAGGACGTGTCCAAGCTCTATGGACGCTTCGCCGCCCTGCGCCATGTGAGCACGACGCTGGAGCGCGGGACGCTGCTACCTGCTGCTGGGCGAGAACGGCGCGGGCAAGTCCACGCTGCTGCGCGTGCTTGCCGGGCTGCTGCAGCCGACGCTGGGCACAGTCCGCGTGCTCGACCAGCCGCCCGCCGACGCTCGCGCGCGCATCGGCTACATGAGCCACGCGGCGATGCTCTATGACGAGCTGACGGCGCGGGAGAACCTGGAGTACACAGCGCAGCTTTATCCCGGACAGGCCTGCCTCAGCGCCGACGAGGCGCTGCGCATGGTCGGTCTCGATCCCGCGCTCACGCGGCCGGTCGGGCAGTACTCGCAGGGGATGCGGCAGCGCACATCGCTGGCGCGCGTGCTGCTGTCGCAGCCGGAGCTGCTGCTGCTGGACGAGCCCTTCTCCAACATGGACCGAGCGAGCGCGGAGCGCATGCTGGCGCTTCTTACCGAGCTGCGCAGCGCGGGCCGGACGATCGTGCTGACGACACACCAGCGCGAACTGGCCGAGCCGATGGCCGACGTCGTGCTGACGATGCAGGGCGGCGCGCTTACAACTGCGGAGACAGCATGAAGACCAATGCTGCACGCATTCTGGACGGCCTCGGCATTGCGTACACCTTGCAGGAGTACGAGGTCGATCCGGAGGATCTGCGCGCGACCACCGTTGCGGCGAAGATCGGAATGCCTGCCGAGCAGGTCTTCAAGACGCTGCTGTGTGCAGTCGGCGGCGGCGACTACGTCTTTGCCGTCGTTCCCGGGGATGCGGAACTGGATTTCAAGAAGCTGGCGCGGGCGGCCGGGGTGCGCAAGGCGGAGATGGCCGCGCTCAAGGACGTGCAGCCGCTGACTGGCTACATCCGCGGCGGGGTGACCGTCTTCGGCGCCAAGAAGGCGTATCCGGCGTTTGCCGATGAGACCATCGAGCTGTTCGACGCGATCTCGGTCTCGGCCGGACATCGCGGCGTGCAGATCGTGCTCTCGCCGGCGGACTACCTGCGCGCTACCGGCGCGACTCTCGCCGACCTGACCAAGGACGTCGCCGCGTGATCGCGCGCTCTGGGCGCACCTGCGCAAGGACCTGCGCATCGAGTGGCGCGCGAAGGACGCGATGCAGTCGATGCTGTTCTACGCGCTGCTGGTGGTCGTGCTCTTCTCGCTGGCGTTCGATCCGACGCGGGAGACATCGCGGCAGTACGCGGGCGGCGTGCTGTGCGTCGCGGTGCTGTTTGCCGCGGTGCAGGCGCTGAACCAGGCGTGGTCGCGCGAGCTGCGGGGCAATGTGCTGGATGCGCAGCGCATGTCGCCTGCGCCGGCGAGCGCGCTGTACCTGGCGAAGGTGCTGGCGAATTTTATCTTCGTGCTGATCGTCGAAGCGGTGCTGACGCCGGTCTTCGTCATCTTCTACAACCTGCATCCGCTGGGGAATGGGTGGTTGTTTTTCGTCATACTGCCGCTGGGTAGCTGGGCGCTGGTGGCGAACGGCGTCTTCTTCGCGGCGCTGTCGCTGCGGGCGCGCTCGCGCGAACTACTGCTGCCGCTGGTGCTCTTCCCTATCTTCATTCCCGCGCTGCTGGCGATGGTGCTGGCGGCCACCGATGTGCTGACCGGGGAGAGCGATCCGGGGCTGTGGGTGAAGATGCTGGTGGGCTACGACATCATCTTCACGGTGCTGAGCGTGCTGCTGTTTGAGACGGTTCTGCACGCAGAGTGAGGGTAACGGTACGACCCACCCCTCCCCCCTCCGGTACGGGAGGGCATCCTGTAAACCACTTCCGTTCATCAACTTAGGCATGCTTCCGAGGCCTAAAGTCGTCCAATCATTGGACTTACCGGTAAAGTCTTCATCCCATTGGGTTTAGCGGAGACGCCACGGAGGATGGGAGAGGCTGCCCTGACTCCCTAATTTCAGAATAACAATTTGACCGGGGGTGTTATGCCAACTTTTCGAGGGTTGATTTCGCGCGAGTTTCAAATGGGGATGCGAGCGCCGTCAATCTGTCGGGTGAGTCGCGCGACTAAGCAGGAACGTACGTCAACCGAATCACGTTTTCGCCAATTACATCGCTGGCAACAAGGCGGAGCGGCGGCCGGGGGCCGGCGAAGAATGACGTGCCGTGGCCAAGGACGATGGGGCGGAGGTAGAGTCGATACTCATCGATAAGACCAAGGTCGGTCAGGCTTCCTGCCAAGTTTGGTCCGGCTACGTCGATCTCCCCTTCCAGCTGAGCCTTCAGCCCGCGTACCGCCGCCTCGATGTCATGCTCGACTAGTGTGGCGTTGGGCCCGACTGACTTCAGTGAGCGCGACACTACCCACTTCGGCTGGCTCCGCCACACCGCCGCGAAGTCGCGGTCCTCCGCGTCCCAGTCAGGAAGGTCATCGTCCCAATAACGCATTATTTCGTAGATGCGGCGACCGTACAGCATGCCCGTCAGGCCGCGCGTCTGCTCGATGAAGTGACGAAAGAGCGCGGGATGGGGTGGCCCTATCTTCATGTGGTCGACGTAGCCGTCGAGGGACTGGTTCAATGCATACACGAGCTTAGCCATGCCACAAGACCTCCACTCCAGGTTCTTCAGAATAGCTTGAGCCGCGTTCCGCAGAAATGAGATTGGACACGATCTGCGTGCCGTCGCGGCAGACGCTCCCCATCTGCGAGCCTGTCGAACCGGGCAAATTTTCGCGCGGGTGGGCGGCCGGTCTCGACGGTTGGTCCCATTCGGGAGATGCACGGGTACGGTTGGCCGGTACCATGGTGGCTGCGGGCTGAAGTGGTCTGAAGGCGGGGTGACTGCCTCGACCAACGCCCGATCTGAGTTCACGAAGACTGAGGCAGTGAGGGAACGTGACTGAGGAGCGGCAGCCGGAGATTCTGGCGCAGGTGCGAACGGCGGATGGCGTTGCCTTCCAGCTGCGGCGGGATTATCGCGGCGTGCTGGAGGTGCCGGAGCTCGACAGCGTGCTGATCAGCGTGCACATGGGCGCGCCGACGCGGCTGAGTTGCCAGCGAGGCGGGCAGCGGTTTACCGGTACGTCAGTGCATGGGGACATCGATGTGATTCCTTCACGCACGGCGGCGCGCTGGGAGATGCACGACGACGATGACATGGCGCTGGTGCTGAGCCTGCCGCAGGCGCTGCTGGATGCGGTAGCGGCGGAGTCCGGCATGGACGCGGCACGGCTGGAGATCCGCAATCGCTTCCAGGTGCGCGATGCTGAGCTGGAGACGTTGAGCGGGGCGATGAAGCGCGAGATGGAGCTGGGTTGTCCGTCGGGCAGGATCTATATGAACGGACTGGCGCTGGCGGTGGCATCGCGGCTGGTGGTATGGCACAGCTCCGCGGCGAAGGCCCCGAACGATAGCGAATGAGGGGTTGAGCGGCCTCCGGCTGAAGCAGGTGCTTGCGTTCATCGAAGAGCAGCTTGCGGAAGATCTGTCGCTGGAGCAGATTGCCGCGGTGGCGGGCGTGAGCGCGTCGCATGTGAAAACGCTGTTCCGCAAAGCGATGGGGATGCCGGTGCATAAGTACGTGATCCAGCGGCGGGTGGAACGCGCGAAGACGCTGCTGCGTCGCGACTCGCTGTCGATGGCGGAGATTGCGGCGGCCACGGGCTTTGCGCATCAGAGCCACATGGCGCGGCACATGCGCCGTGTGCTGGGAATGCCGCCGATGGCGATGAAGCGGCTGCTGGCGGAGACGGCGGCGAGTTAAAAAGCGCCAGCTCGCGAACTTTCGAATTCGATTCACAAGCGATTGCTGCATAGCTCTGCGCGCGAGCTTCACGCGATTTGCACGGGGAGTGGAGCAGAATCGACTTTTCCCACAATTGCTGACGCCATTTCCACCGACAAAATCTGCGAGTGCCTCTTTCATTTCGAGCGATCCGGAATAGTATTCAAACCAACGGAAGAGAAATCTTCCTAAAGAAGAGAGCAGACAAGGGGTCATCCAGAGAGCCGGCAACGGATCTCACAACCATTCGGGAAACTGGATGCGTTCGGATGCAAACGAGAAAGCTCATACGGCGCGGGCGGTAACGGAGGGTACAGGAAGCGCGAGCGAAAGCTTGCAGCTCCTTACCATACTGAAGTCGCAAGGCGTTGTGATCTGGAAGCCGAGCCAGATCTTCGATAATCGGAAGAAGGGGCGACCTCTCGCAAGGGAGATCGCCCCTTCGCTTTTTGCGCCATGCGGGCATCAGCAAGCCACTGTAGATCTCCCCGAATGGCGCCTTAGTGAAAGCCCATCGTTCGCGGCCGCGATGTTTTATTTGCTCCGATTGTGCTCAGGCGCGCCGGAATGTGCGCGCAGCCGACCGAGGGTGGTCGCGATACTCGAGTGCATGACACGCAGAGATTTTCTGGGAGACCTTCTGACACTTTCATCAGCGTGCGCGGCCACGCTTGCGCTCGAACGCAGTGGCTTCGCCAAGCAGCATGAACAGATCGATGCTGCTTGGTATGCGCGATCGAGGCGGTTCGCTTCCCTGCCCATGGGCCAGGTGGCTTACGTGGAGCATGGGCGCGGGGCGGCCGCGCTGTTCCTGCACGGCTATCCGCTGAACGGCTACCAGTGGCGCGGGGCGCTGGAGCGGCTACATCCGTATCGGCGATGCATCGCGCCGGATGTGCTCGGGCTGGGGCACACGGACGCGCGTGAGGGCGAGGCGATTACACCCGAGGCGCAGGTGGCGATGCTGGCTGCGCTGCTGGATACGCTCGATGCCAGCCGCGTGGACGTGGTGGCCAACGATAGCGGCGGGCTGGTGGCGCAGCTCTTTGTGGCGCGCTATCCGGACAGGGTGCGCTCGGTGCTGCTGACGAATTGCGATGTGGATGAGAACAATCCGCCGCAGCTGTTTATGCCGGTGGCGCGGCTGGCGCAGAAGGGATTGTTCGTCGACCGGGTGCTGGCGCCGGAGCTGAAAGACCTGGAGCTGGCGCGATCGGAGAAGGGGCTGGGATCGGTCTATACGCATCCCGATCAGCTCACGGCGGAGACGATCGAGGCGTATCTAGGTCCGCTGGTGGCCACACCCGCAAAGAAGCAGCAGGCGGATGCCTATGCAGCGGCGCTGGGAACTGATGTGCTGGTGCCGGTGCGCGAGGCGCTCGAGCGTTGGAAGGGCCCGGCGCGCATGGTGTGGGGGACGGCGGACCCGTTTTTTCCGATGCAGTGGGCGGGATGGCTGGACAAGCATCTGCCGGGCTCGCGCGGGGTGCGTGCGGTGGAGGGAGCGAAGCTGTTTTTCCCGGAAGAGATGCCGGAGCTGATCGCGGAGGAGGCGAAGCGGCTGTGGAATGTCTGAGGCCGGTCGCCGACCTTGAAGTGGCAGGAATGATTTCAGGGGTTGGATGGGAGGCTGGACTGGGAGCTCGATGGGGGCCGTCGATAGAGCTTGAGCGTGGTGCTCCGCAGCAGGACGCCGGTCTCCGCTTGCGACGGTGGTACGAGCCGGTAGAAGAGGAGAACGGACCTGCCGGGATCGCCGGATACGGGAAGGACAGTGACGCGCTGGAGGTGGTAGCGGGTGTGCAATTCGGCAAGCGTCTCGGGGTTCACCGCGTCGAATGTGGCAAACCATCCGGGATCGCGCAGCGCGAGCTCATCGCGCAGCGGAGTCGCGCCGAAGTCGTCGTTGATGGAAGGCTGACCGGTCATCAACGTGATCTGGTCCCCGCTCTCGGCCAAGAGAAGCGGGCGGGAGGAGGGATCGTTAGCGATGATCCTCGTGATGCTGACGGCTGCGTTCATGAATGAGTAGGTGGGATGCCGCAGGAGAGAGACGCTGCGGATGACGAAGAAGAGCAGCGAGGCGGCGACAACGAATACGAGCGATGCGGCGTATCGGGGCGGCGTTCTTTCAAGCGCGGCGCGCACTCCCAGAGAGACGAGGATGGCAAGCGCGACGGGCGTGAACAGGTAGTAGTGCGGCGCGTGATAGGCGCGCGCGCATACGAAGGCCGACGTGCCGAGCGCCAGGAGCAGCGACGCGACGAAGAGCGAGTTAGACCACAGCACGCGCAATGCGCCGGTGAGCGAAGCAAGAATCGTCACGCTGGCCAGCACGGTGAGCCATCCACAGGTCCACCAGAGATCCATGACGCCGAACTTCACATTGATGAGCCAGCTCTTCAGGGTGGACGGATGACCGAAATCGGCCGAGGTAGCGAAGTATCGGAAATCTGACTGGAAGCCGCCGGCAGAGACGGCGACGCGATAGAGGCCATAGCCAATAGCGACTATGGCGATGATAAGCACGAGTGAAGCGATGACACGCCGGGGAGTGGCTCGCAGACGGTGCCACAACAGATAGAGGACTGCCGGATAGAGTGACACCGCGGTGAGCTTGGTCAGCAGCATCAGGAGAAGAAGCGCGCCTACAGACGCGGTGAGAAGCCAGCGGCGGGCCGGCGACTGCGCGGGCGAGATGTGGTCTGCCAGCAGCATGGCGATCGCGAGCAGACAGAGCAGCAGCGGTTCGGTGAGCGCGAGGCGGCTAAAGGCGAAGAGAAATGGACTGGCGAGGGCGAACGATAGGACGAGAAGGGCTACCCACAGCGGTGCGTGCCTGCGGACCAGGAGGGCGACGCATGCGAGCGTAATGCCGAGCAGAACCAGCGCCAGCGCGCGGGCCGCGACGATGCCGGGACCGGTGACGTGAAAGGCGATGGCCGCGAGAGCCGGCCACACGGGCATGACGACCGCGGGGTTGAAATCACCCGGCAGATACCAGGGCCGACCCAGGGCATGGCGCGTCGCCGCGTTCAGATACCATCCCTCGTCGGTGAGGACGGAGGCATCTTTCCACTGCGGAGGAAAGTCTGCTGCCAGATGGAAGAAATGCAGCGCGTAGAGGAAGGCGAGTCCCAGTATCCACAGCCAGATGCCTGTGCGTCGCAGGGAGGTACGGGAGTTCGTCACTCGAAGATGATGCCACACTCCAACACAAGGACAGACAGTGTGACGTGGAGAACGGGTTGCGTCCGGAGTTGTGATCTAGCCTCCCCACGCTGCATTTTCCTCCAGCGCTAGACGTTTACTCCGCGCGCAATGCTTCGGTGGGGTTGATGGTGGTGGCGCGGCGCGCGGGCAGGAGCGTTCCGGTGAGGGCAAGAAGGGGCAGCACGCAGACAGCGAGGATGAGTGTGAGCGGATCGCGCTGCGAGGTGTGGATGAGCTCGCTTTGTGCGAAGTGGCCGGCAGCGAGGGCGAGCGGCAGACCTACGGCGACGCCGATGGCCGCGAGGATGGCGGCCTGGCGCACGACCATCCAGATGACGTGCAGGGGCCGGGCTCCGAGCGCGATGCGGATGCCGATCTCTTTTGTGCGCTGCGCGGTGACGAAGGCGAGCACGCCATAGATGCCGACCAGGGTCAGCAGCATGGCGGCGGCGGCGAAGGTGCTGAAGAGAACGAGGGCGAAGCGTGGGCCAGCGTATCCGTACATGTCGAGCAGCTGGCGAAGGCTCATGGCATCCGTGACGGGAACTTCCTTATCGATGTCCGAGACAGTGCGGCGCAGTGGCTCAACCAGCGATTCGGCTGGGGTTGCAGTTTTGACAAGAAGAACGCCGGTGGCTTGGGGTGCGACGCTGTAGGGCACAAACATTTCCGGGAAGTCTTCGAGATAGGTGGCAAAGACCGGCACATCCTTGATGACACCGACGATGGTGAAGGCGTCACTCGTAAGCGGATGCTGACGGTCAGGACGGAACTGCGGCAGGTGCACGATGCGGCCGAGGACGGTTCCGCTGAGGTAGCGGCGCGCGAATCTCTCCGAGACGACCATCTCCTGGGCATGCTGGTCGATCTCGCGCTGGTCGATGAAGTGCCCGGCAAGCAGCGTGCGGCCGGATACGGCAAGGAAGGACGGATCGACGAGGTGGAGCGCGTTGTAGCGCTGGTCGACGGGCTGCCCCTGAATCTGCACGCGCATTCCATTTGCATCGAGCAGCGGCCATGAGCCGTCGATGGTGGCGGCGCGCACGCCGGGAAGCTGCCGTACGCGATCGAGAAGCTGGCTGTAGAAGTGATCCTGCGTATCGGCGTTGGGATAGCGGTCCGCTGCAAGAGGAATGCCGGCAACGAGTGTGTGATCGGCGTCGAAAGAGATCGGTACGGACTCGAGCGCGACGAGCGACCGGATCATGAGACCGGCGAGGGTGAGCAGCGCGAGCGAGAGTGCGATCTCCGTAACGACAAAGCCGCCGAGCAAGCGCTGCTGCGCGCGGCCTGAGGAGGAACGCGCGCTGCCCTGTGCCGCGGAGTTCCACTGAGGCCGCGAACTGCGCCACGCGGGCGCCATGCCGAAGACGAGGATGGTGAGGCAGGCGACCGCAAGTGCTGCTGCGAGCACCGGAAGGTTGAGCGCGACGACGGCTTCGTCCGGAATGGTCTCCGTGGGCACGATGCGCAGGATGATCTGCAGACTGGCGTAGGCGAACGCGAGAGCGACGGGCAGCGCGATGAGTGCGAGGGCGAGCGACTCCGTGAAAGCAGCGCGTGCGAGGCGCCATCTTGAGGCTCCAAGCGCGGAGCGTACGGCAAACTCGCGATCACGTGCGACGGCGCGTGCGAGCAGGAGGCTGGAGACATTGGCGCAGGCGATGAGCAGGAGCAACACGACCGCGCCGAGCAGGAGATGCAGGACATCGTCCAGACCGGAGGCGAACATTTGCGCAAAGGGCATCAGTCCGACGCGCATCCGCGTCGGGATAGGCGGCGGGAGTGGCCTTGCGGAAGTCCTCATAGAGCGGCTGCAGCGCTGTGGCCGCCTGCGCGCTGGTGACGCCGGGGCGAACGCGCCCGACGATGGCGTAACGGCCGGGGCCTTGTCTCTCGGCATCGCTGTTCACTGGAATGGGCAGGTAGAGGTCCGCACCGCGCCACAGGAAGCGTTGCGGCATGACGCCGATGATGGTGCGCGAGCGATGCTCGACATCGATGACGGTGCCAAGCACCGATGGCTTGCCGCCGAAGTGGCGCTGCCAGTAGCGATAGCTGATGAGCGCGACATCCCCGTGGCCGGGCTGGACATCGACATCGGCGGAGGCGCGGCCAAGGATGGGCTGGACGCCGAGGACGGAGAAGGTATTTGCGCTGATGTAGTTGCCGCGCAGACGCTCCGGCGCGCCTCTTTCCATCAGGATTACGTGATCCGGAGCGGAGGCGGCGACGCCAGAGAAGAGTTCGCTGTGGCGCGCTATCTCCGCGTATTGCGCTGGCGGTGTAGATGCGCCATGAGCAACGTGGCTGGTCGGGCACGCAGATGGAGGGCGTCGCCAGCGTGTTGACGTCGTGGTACGGGAAGGGATCGATGAGCACGCCGTAGGCGACGCTGTAGACCGCGGTGGTGGCGCCGATGCCGAGGGCAAGAGTGAGAACGGCAGTGATGGCGAAGCCGGGCGCACGGCGCAACTGGCGAAGGGCGTAACGCAGATCCGCGGCAAGAGCAGCCATGGCTGTGACTCTCCGCCTGCAATTGTATGCACGCAGAAGCGGCGCGGAAAAGGCCGTCAGAGAAGCGCACCTTGCGATAGAGTCCAACAATGGCTTCATCCGAGCTCGCTGCGCGGCGCATCCGAAGCCGGAACGCCCAGGAACGGGATACGCAAGCTGCGTCTTTTCCCGCTGCTCGCCGCTACCTACTTCATGGTGTCCGGCGGGCCGTATGACCTGGAAGACATCATCGGGTATGGCGGGCTACGGGCATGCGCTGCTGCTGTTGCTGCTGCTGCCGTTTTCTGGAGCTTTCCGACGGCGCTGATGCTTGGCGAGCTGGCCGCGGCGGTGCCTGCCGAGGGCGGCTTCTATGCGTGGGTGCGGCGCGCGATGGGGCCGTTCTGGGGATTTCAGGAGGCGTGGCTTTCGCTGGCCTCCTCGGTCTTCGACATGGCGATCTATCCCACGACGTTTGTGCTGTACCTGGAGCGCATCTGCGCCGAACGTAACGCGGGGACATGGGGCCATCGTGCTGGAGCTGTCCATCGTGGTTGGCGCGGTGCTCTGGAATTTGCGCGGAGCCGCCGCGGTGGGTGAAGGCTCGGTGAAGCTGTGGATGGTGTCGATCTCGCCTTACGTGGTTCTGGTGGGCATCGCGGTGTACATCGGGTTCCAGGGAGTGCATGGGCAGTTTGGCGGGCATGCGTCGATGGCGCGTCCCGTGGGCCGGGATTTTTCGACCGCGATCCTGGTGGCGATGTGGAACTACATGGGATGGGATAACGCGACGACGGTGGCAAATGAGGTGGAAAATCCGCAGCGCAATTATCCGCGCGTGATTCTGCTGGCGGTGGTCATGATCATGATGACGTATGCCATTCCGATTGCCGCGGTGGCGTGGGCGGGGATTCCTGCCAGCCGCTTTTCGACCGGTGCATGGGTGGATGCGGCGCATGTGCTGGGCGGCCCGGTGCTGGCGTTTGCGGTGGTGGTTGCCGGCGTGATCGATGACTTCGGCACCTTCAGCAATCTGACGCTCTCCTACACGCGGCTGCCGCACGCGCTGGCGGAGGATGGGTTTCTGCCCGCGGTTTTCACGAAGAAGCTGCGCAATGGATCGCCGTGGGTCGCGGTGCTGGCGTGCGGAGCCTGCTGGGCGCTGGCGCTGGGCTTTTCATTCGAGCGGCTGATCACGATCGACCTGGTGCTGTGGGGCTTGTCGATGATTCTTGAGTTCGTCGCGCTGATTGTTCTGCGCCGGAAAGAGCCGAACGCTTTTGCGCCCATTCCGGATTCCCGGCCCTGACTGGGTGCCGGTTCTGCTTAGGCCTCTGCCCGGCCGCGCTGACGTTGTATGCGCTCTACGCCTCGCGCACAGAGACGGTGGCGGGGATGTCCGCATTGAAGTTTGCGCTGATCATTGCGGTGATGCGGGCCTGCCGCTTTACTTGGTGGCGAAGCTCTCCCGGCGCAATCGGCTGCGCGGAGATAGATCGCGAACGGATCGAGTAGCTACAAACCTGCCGATCTTAGTCCTGACGGAGTAGAGCGAGGCATGCGTGAGGATGAAGAGGGTGCGGTGATCGGGACCGCCGAAGACGAGATCGATGGGGCGCTCCGGGACATCGATGCGACCGATGAGCTTGCCATCCGGGCTGTAGACCTGCACCTGACCGGCAGCGAGATAGACGTTGCCTGCCTTGTCCTGGGTGACGCTCTCTCCGCCGGCGTCGGCGAAGAGCTGCATGTCGGATATAGTGCCTGAGTCGGTTACGTTTACCTTGTAGGTCTTCTCCTGCGCCTCGTCGCTGACGTAGAAGGGTTGGCCGGGGATGGCTTTGGCGATGCCGAAGGCATGGAGGATGTCGGCCATCTTGGTGCCCCAGGAGAGCGTGCCCTGGACGAAGTCTTCGGCGGCGGGGATGAAGATGCTGTTGATCGGGCGAGATGTATTGATACGGACGCGGGGTGGCGATGTCGTCTGCTCTCCCAGGCATCGAGGGCGCGCACGGGGGTCATGCCGGGACGCGGCGCGGCGGGCTGGGACGAGAGCATGGTCACCTGGTCGGCCGGCGCATCGGGACGGAAGCTGTAGACGGTTCCCTTCCCTGCATAGGAGACGACGAGAAGATCGCCGGCTTTGTCGAAGACGAGATTGACGGGCTGGAGCGGCGTGTCGCGGACGACGACGGCTTCTCCGGACTGGTCTGATGTTGGGGGGATCCAGCGATAGATGCGCTGCCAGTGCGCGTCGACGAAGTAGAGTTGCCCATCGTTGTCTGCAGTGGCACCGGAGATGTTGAAGAAGCCGGTGGCGAGGCGCTCCACGTGCGCGTCGGGATCGAGGACGGCGGCAGTGGTGTTCTGCGGCTGCAGTGTGCTCGCCGGGGATGTCGAGCGATGCGAATTCGCGTGGGCGGACTTCGCTTTGCGTGGTCGTTTCGCCTGCAATGCGCGGCGTTGGCGACACAACGAGTGAGTTGTCGAAGGCGACCTTGCTGTTGCTGTCGTTGTGCATGTTGCGGATGCGGATGTCCGAGGACTCGGAGACTTTCACCGCGCAGCAGAAGGGCTGATAGCTGCTGATGACGCGGTATCCGTGGTAATTCGCGACGGTGATGTTGCGCGAGCGGGAGATTTCGAGCGGCAGCGCGAAGGCGCTTTCTCCGCGCTCTTCTTCGGTCTGCAGCGCGATGATCTCCCAGTTCTCAACGCGATCGAGTTTGACCTCGGTGCGGACGTGATGCTCGCTCGAGAGCTCGTAGACGCGGCCGGGGGTGGTGGTGTCGGAGACATAGAGGCCGGCCTGCGCGAAGGTGCTGGGCGTCCAGATATCGGCGAAGGTGCCACCGCCGCCGTTGGTGACCCAGAGGCTGGGGTATTGCGCGTCCCAGCGGCGATGGATGTCGGGATCGGCAGTGTGGGTGTTGTTGTAGGGATTGATGCGTGAGCCGTCGGCGGCGTTGGTGCCGTGGCCGCCGAGGAAGCGCACATCATCCATGAGCGAGTCTGCGCCGGACTGCCAGAGTGCGCCGACGGCGCGATCGTTGATGCCGTTGGTGTAGAGGCCGATGCCGACGACGATGTTGTGGCCGCCTTTGGGCGTTTCGATGAGCGGCACGGGCGCGCCGGGGCCCTGGAAGGCTGCGGTGCCGTCGGGGATATCGAACTGCGTCATGCTCGGGTGCAGGCCGATGAGGACCGTGTCCGGCTTCAGATGCAGGGTGCTGGTGACGATGTAGCGGCCTTCAGGGATGTAGAGGACTGCGATGCTCGTCGATTGCTTTCTGGATGGCGGCGGTATCGTCACTGACACCGTCACCTTTTACGCCGAGCGAGCGGAGGTTGGTCCAGGTGTCCATCGATGGAAGGGCGGCGATGATGTTGCCGCCGTCCGCGGGCAGCGCCTGGACGGGGTGCGCGTCGAAGCTGGTGCGGATTTCGCCGGCCAGGCCGGGCGCGGGCAGGATGAGGCCGTGGGAGTAGGTCTTGACGACATAGTCTCCGGCTGGTCCTGCGGTTTTTTCTCCGCTGGTGCGCAGCAGAGCGAAGACGGGCACGTGGCGGCAGGCGATGTTTTCGAGGTTGATCTCGGTGCGGGGGTTTTGCTCGTTGCTGATGGTGATGGCGGGGCCGGTGATGTTCTCAAAGCGTGAGTTCTTAACCCAGAGCTCTTCGTAGTACTGAGGATCGATGTCGATGGCCTCGGGCACATTGCGGAAGCTGACGTGGTCCAGGGTGAGTCCGGCCTCGTGCTCGCTGATGGCGGCCTTGCGCTGGCCTTCGAAGGTGGAATCGAGCAGGGTGAACTGCCAGCCGGGCGAGGGCTTGATGGTGACGATGCCGTAGTCGCCGCCGTAGAAGTGGAGGTCCTCGGCTTCGTTTCCGACGTCCTTGAGCGCGGTAAGTCCGGACTTGATGTGGAAGTCCATGTGGGTGAGAAAGCAATGCTGCGCGGCATGGAAGCGGATCCCGACGGCGGCGGGGTTCCCGTTGCCGAGGTCGAAATCAATATTGCTCATCGCGGAGTAGAAGGTCCCGGGGTTGGCATCGACGACCTTGTTGGTAGAGGGAACCGTGCCGGGGAAGGGCGGGCGGGGCGCATTCGCCGGGCCGCGCGCGTGCCAGTGGCGTCCGCCGGGACGGCCGCCGGTGAAGAAGAACATGTAACCGATGTCGTGCTGGTAGCCGGGGGTGTTGTCCGCGAGCAGGAACTCCGGCCGCGTTGCGCCATAGCCGATGATGCGCACGCTGGGCCAGACGTAGATGGTGCGGGTGATGCGGTACTTCCCTGCCGGGACGAAGAGGATGCCTTCGCCGTGTTGGTCTTCGACCTTGTCGATCGCCGCCTGGATGGCGTCGCTATCGTCGGTGACGCCGTCGGCGTGGACCGGGAAGTTGTCCCTGGTGAGATAGACGGCGGCGGGATCGTCGAGCTTTGCGGGATAGTAAGACTGCGATGCACTGAGGGCGAACGGAGCCGCAAACAACAGGATGCCAAGACAAAGGGCCTTCTTCACGATTGCTTCCTTAGGAAGATTTGTTTGAGAGCGGCAGAGACGTCGAAACGCAGCCGGAGATATTGGGCCAGAGGCAGGCGTTGATGTCAAGCTGCGGCGCTTAGAACAATCGTTTACCTATGGCTCCTAGCTATGACTCCGGGCGTTGTTTTCGCGGGAGATTCGCGGCCGCCAGGCAAACGGCAGCAGATCCGTTTATTCTGCTTCGCTTCGGTCGGGATGATGATTGGCGCGGGAAGCAGCGCCGTCAGGTGACAGGCCGTTGGTCAGCCTGTGGATCACGGGATAGCACTCACAGGCGGCGGCTTCGAGGCGTTCGCGGTCGAGGATGTGGACACGGCCGCGCTGGTATTCGATCAGGCCGATACGCTGCAGCGCGCCTGCCGCCATGGTGACGGTGGTGCGGCGGGAACCCAGCATCTCCGCCAGGAACTCCTGCGTGATGTGGAATTCATTGTCATGTACGCGGTCCTCCAGCATGAGCAGCCATCGGGCGAGGCGTTCCTCAACCTCGTGCAGCCGGTTGCAGGCTACGAGCTGGCCCAGGATCAGGGCCTGGTTCTGGATGCTGTGCTGAATGGCTTCGCGCAGAGGCTGCAGACTTTCGAATCCATGTTCGAGGTCAGCGTAGGGCATGCGCAGTGCGGTGCCGCCCATCTGCATGAAACAGCGGCTGGGCACGCGATCGCTGCCGGCTAGGTGCAGGCACTCCGCCACGCCTTCGGTGGCCCACATGCCGGTTTCCACCGAACCGCCGTCTTTCATGGTGGTCACCACGGAGGCGATGCCCGAGGTGAGAAAATGCGCGAACTTGGGAGTTAGATAGGCCTCATAGATGACCATGCCGACGGGCAGCGGCACCGCGGTGAGCTTTGAACGGAACCCATCGAGCTGCGCGGGAAGTGAATTCAGGATGAAATTGGACAGATGAGCGTTCATGACACTCCTTCGCTAACGGCGCGCAAAGGGGACTCATCTGGATGACGAGAAGGATTGCGTAACGTATTACCAGAATACAGGGGATGTTAGGAACAAATGTCGCATGAGGGACCCGGATCGTCGGTTAGACGACATAGGCGGAAGAAAGAAGTGAAGATTGTCAGGTACCGGACATACGAATTCATGAAAGTTGGAGAAAAGTTATTCAGCAAGTTCAGCTTTGTGAAGGAAATCGCTCCGCATATGGAATCCCGGCGCCCTCGTTTGCTTTGTTACGGACATGACGACATGCTGCTCTACACCCGGAAGTGCATTCTGGAGAGTGATTTTTCTGTGGAGATATGCACCGGGCTTACCAGGTTGGGAGAGTGCCTGAGGGCGGGCCCCGTGCGGGTGGTGGTGATATGTCATTCCGTACCTGACCAGGAGTGCAAGGCAGCCATCGAAATGGCACGTGCGGCATGGCCTGGAATCAAGATCCTGACGCTGCGGGAAGGGGACCACGAGGAGTGCTCCCTGCATGCCGACAAATCGATGGACCACCTGGACGGCCCCCCAGCGTTGCTGTACAAGGTGCACTCCCTGCTAGGGACCGCGTCTGCCGACAAACCCAGCTACCAATAAACTTCCAGCAATATTCCGGTAATCATCGATCTTCTGATGAAGCCAGCGCTCCATTCAACGTGAAATGACGCAGCCGCGTCGAGGATTGCCATAGCTCGCCGAGTGACTGGATATAGGCGATCTGCAACTGAAAGAGCGTGCGTTCAGAGACCAGCACCTGCGGGTAGGCGGCGGCCATCTGCCGATAGCGATCGCTGTAGAGCTCCCATGCGCGCTGAGCGCGGGGCAGCAGGTCTGCCTTGTAGCGGGTAGTTTGCGCCGCGGCGATGTTGTACTGCTCGATGAGCGGCGCGGCGGAGTGGCGCAAGGCAAGCCGGACGCGCTGGGCCTCGGCCTGTGCGGCGCTCAGGCTGGCCTGCGCGCTGGCGATGTTGCCTTGATTGCGATTCCAGAGCGGCAGGTCGATAGATGCGGAGGCGAAGGACTGAGCGCCGGTGGCGACATTCGGATTCTGGCGAATCAGCTCGTTGTTCCATTGCTCGCCGGCACGGAGTGTGAGGTCGGGCACGACTTCGCGGCGCGCGCTGCGGAGTTCGGCCTCAGCCGCGTGGACGGCCTGATCGGCCTGCTGGACTGCGGGGCTTTGCTCGAGGATGGAGTCGAGCGATGGCGGCGGCGCGGGTGATGCGTTCAGGTCGCCGGTCACGCGCGCGAGCGGCAGGTCTGGCTCTCCGGCGGTGGCGGCGAGCTGATGGAAGGCTGCGATGTAGCGGCGCTGGGCGCTGAGGGTGTCGAGCGCGGCCTGCTCCTGTTCAACTTCGGACTGCAGGACATCGGGCGCGTCGGCCTGGCCGACATTGGCGAGCTGACGCGCGGTCTGGGCGGCATCCGTCGCGAGGGCGGCGAGATGTTTCCGAGTCTCCACTTCCTGCTGGAGGGCGAGCGCGGCGTAGAAGCTGCTTTCGAGATCGGCTTCGACGCGCTGCTGCTGCGTGGCGAGCGCGAGCTCACCGGTGCGTTGCTGTGCCACATACACATCATGGCGAAGGCCGAGCTTGCCGCCGAGCGGGATGGTCTGCTGGATGAAGCCACCCTGTTCGCCGCCACCATAGGAGCCGCCCCGGATCTGATCGCCTTCGTAGCCGATGACGGGGTTGGGCAGCATGCCGGCCTGACGGGCGCGGCCTGCGCTTTCGGCGATGGCGGCCTGCGCGGCGCGGAGTGTGGGGTTGTGGGTGCGGGCGATGGCGAGAATCGCGTCCAAACTCAGCGGCGCGCCGGTAGGCGGTCGCAGCGGTGACGGGATCGGGCGCCGCAGACGGATTGGAAGAGGATGTGGATGGCATCTGCATGCCGGGCATCGACTGCTGCGCGCATGCGGCGGAGGCGGTGAGCAGGAGAGCAAGGAGGAGCTTCATCGGCTGCCTCCCTTCATGTTCATGCCGGGCATTTCCATTTCGTCACTTTTGTGATTACGAATTGCCTCCGTCATGCGGTCGTATGCGGGCTGGGGCAGGACGCGGAGCAGGGTCATCATGCCCTGCATCTGGGCGCTCCACCCGGGCAGCAGACCGGCGTTGGCGGGGGTCGCGACCATCGCGTCCATGTTCATCATGCTGCCTTCCATGAAGGCGTCCTGGGGGAAGTTGGGGACGCTGTTGGCGTTGGGTGCGATCTCGTTCGGCTGCATGTGCATGCCGGGCATGGCCTGGCCGGAGAGCGGGCCGTTGGTGGTGGCGATGTCGGAGTCTGCGGCGACGCCCATGCCGCGGCCGAGCGAGGGGCCGTAGTCATCGCCCATGGGAACGGGCGGCGTGCCTTGCAGCATGCCCATGCTGGTCTTCATGTCTGTGCCGGCTTGCATTCCATTCGCGCGCGTCATGCGGCCGACGGTGGAGGACATCTGGTTCATGTTGTGGTGCGGGAGGTGGCAGTGGAGCATCCAGTCGCCGGGATTGTTGGCGACGAATTCAATGTCGCGCGCCTGCGCAACGCCGACGAGCACGGTGTTGCCGGGCCACCAAGCGGTCTCGGGGATCCGGCCGCCTTCGGTGCCGGTGATGTAGAAGGTGTGGCCGTGCAGATGCATCGGGTGGTGGTCCATGCCGAGGTTCACGAACCGGATGCGCACGCGGCTGCCGAGCGGCACGATCATGGGCGTGATGGCGGGGCCGGCCTTGCCGTTGAGGACGAGCCAGTTGTACTCCATGCTCATGGAGTTGGGGATGGTGCTCGAGGGGAGGATGGCGTACTCCTGCAAGTGAATGAGGAAATCGTGATCGACTGCAGGCTGATAGGGCGCGGAGGGGTGCATGATGAAGCCGCCGAGCATGCCGATCATCTGCTGCATGGACATGTGCGAGTGGTAGAAGAAGGTGCCGCTCTGGTGGATGTGGAACTCGTAGACGAAGCGGCCGCCGGGTGGGACGGGCTGCTGCGAGATGCCGGGCTGGCCGTCGTACCGCACCTGATCTTCGAAGCCGTGCCAGTGGATGGAGCTTGCCTCGGGCAGGTGGTTGTCGAAGACGATGCGCACGTTGTCGCCCTGAGTGACCTGAATGGTCGGGCCGGGCGCGGAGCCGTTGAATCCCCATAGATCGAGCGTCTTGTTGGGCAGGATTGCCCGCTTCACCGGCTCGGCGATGAGGTTGAAGACCTTCGTCCCGTTCTCGAGAGTGAAGGGAAGGTCGGCAACGTCGGGGGTGGTCACGGGGATGTTGCGTGCTGTACCGCCGCCGGTACGGGCCAGTTCAAGAATGGGTCGGGCGGAGCCGGAGTCGGGGCCGCGGCGGGTGGCTTCGTCAGCGAAGAGCGGCGGTGCGGCGACCAGGCCAGCACTGAGCCCTGCACTGAGACCCAAGGCGCGCGCAAGAAAGCTGCGTCGATTAGGACGTCGATTACTCAAAGAATTCTTCATGGAGTGAATTTCCCTGCTGTGTGGATGGAAAAGACACAGCCGCGCGCACGAATGCGCGTGGCGCTTCAGCGGGGATGGGTTCTAAATGCGGAGGGGGTTAGGTGTAATGCGAAGCTGGCCGGGCGGCGAGCTGTCGATCCTTCGAGTCGTGCGGCGGGCAGCGTTCGGTGAGGAAATGTCCGCGTGAGGGACCGTGACCGCGGAAGCATCGGGTGCCTCGTTGTTGATGGAGAGCAACGCCGCGAGGGCTTCGGGCGCCTGGGCGGCGGCGCAGATCGCGGAACCTCTTGAGTGGCAGCAGGCGGCAGCGGAGACACAACGTTGCTGCGCGCTCGCACTGCGGGTTGTGTGCGGAGATGCGGTGAGGCAGGTGATACCGCAGGTGGCGCCGGCCAACGGTGCGACCGTCAGCAGCAAGACCAGTGCGAATGCGAGATGAGCGCAGCGCAGCACTGGCACCAGTGTAGCTTCTACGGTCTCACTCGCGAGGGCTCCGGTCGAAATGACAATAGTGCGGGGGTGGAGTTGCCTAGTGCGGCAGCTGACCGTGGCCGTGCAGCAGTTGCACGATGGAGAAGATGAGGAGCCAGAAACCGAGCATCGCGGCGAGGACGCGCAGGATAAGGACGGCGGCGCGGCGGTGGTCCAGATGACGTTTCCCGGCAGCAAGCGGGTCGAGATTGGGATTGGTGATCCGGCGAAATCCGACGCCTGGGCCGAAGGCGGCCATGAGTACCAGTGCGATGCCGACGATGATGCGGACGTAGAGCACAGTGAACTCCCTTCCCGGCTGCAAAAGACGCCCAGAGCTTCTTCAGAACTAGATGCGACGGGCCGGTATGCCACTGTAAACTAGCGATGGTGAGGACGTCATGAAGTGGTTCCGGTGGATATGGCTGGCGGGGACGCTGGCGCTGTTGGGTGAGGCGTTCTACCAGGCGATGTACCTGGCGCCGACCGAGGCGACCATGGGGGACATCCAGCGAATTTTTTATTACCACTTCCCGTCGGCGATGCTGACGTTCCTGTTTTTCTTTATCTCCTTAGCGGCGTCGATCGCGTACCTGGCGTTGCGGCGTCGCGATCCGCTGCGGGCCATGCATGCCGATGCGCTGGCGCTGGCGGCGGCGGAGATGGGCGTGGTGTTTTGCACGGCGGTGCTGATTCAGGGACCGCTGTGGGCGCGGCCGGTGTGGGGCATCTGGTGGACGTGGGACGCACGGCTGACCAGCACGCTGGTGATGTGGCTCATTTATTGCTCTTACCTGCTGGTGCGGCGCTTTGCCGCAGGGCCGCAGATGCAGACGCTGGCGGCGGTGGTGGCGATCTTCGGGTATGCGGATGTTCCGATCGTCTACTACTCGACGCAATGGTGGCGTACACAACATCCTTCGCCGGTGATTGCAACCGGCAACCTGGATGCCAGCATGTGGCCGGCAGTGTGGTGGAACCTGGCAGCGTGGCTGGCGTGGGGGCTGATGGTGATGGGCTTCCGCTACGCGATTGAGCGCAGGCGGCAGCTACGGGAGCAGGACGAGGCGCTGCGCGCCCTGGAAGCGACGCTTGAGGCGACGCCGTGGAAGGAGAACGAGTGATGGCGCATCGGCATCTAGTGCTCGCGTATGTGCTGACGTGGGTCCTGCAACTGAGCTATGTGGGTTTTCTAGCGATGAAGTGGCGGAGCGAGAAGCGCGCCCAACGCGCGTTGCGCCAGGAAAAATTTCCTATCTAAAATTCTTTATAAACAACTCAGTGGGGATGCCGCCTTCACGCTGAGCCTGCCGGTTTTCGCCCTTACCGTATCCGAAAAGCACGACGTGGACACCCAAGTAACGGAGCGCGTTCCATTTTGGTTTTCCATTTTGGGAAAAAAGCAACGAAGCTGACTCGGAAGAGACAGCTTCGTTGTCCGAGGAAGGGTACCGCAAGGCGGATTGCAGTCCGCCGGAGCACACTTACGTGACTCTGGGCGGGTAGACGGATGGAGTTTCCGGGAAGTTTCAACCTGCACAGCCCAGAAAGGATCTACCCTCCCACCTTCGGGGGAGAATCTGAACTGGAAAGAGGGATTCAAGCGGGAGGCAGGTAGAGGGATGATCGTCGTGTCAGGAGCGGCCCCCCAAGAGCAGCGCCTGAAACAGCCGAACGGCAACAAGACCGAAGGCTCTCATCTCGACTAGCCTCCCAGAGGCCACCGGCGGGTGGCCTTTATTTTTTGCTCAGAACCTACGACGGCGGCCCGGCGACAAGCGACACGGCGTTGACGGAGCCTTTCAGATCCTGCAGCCGCCTGATTTTTCCAGTGAATATATCCAGAAGCAAAGAGTGCAAAATCATCGCATTCTGAGGCTGATCTATGGATTCAACCTCACCGCTGGTTTCGCCCGGGAAATGAATTATCAATACCGGACGCTGATCAAAGGATCCCCCGTTACTCGCCCGCTCTTCTGCGCGGCTCCACCCGGGAAATCCACGCCACATGGGAGTACGCCAAGAGTGGTCCGAGGAGGCGATAAAGATTGTGTCGGAGGCGGCAGAGGTCTTCGATATCGCGGATCGAAGCTCGGACAAGGCCTGGTCCGCGAGGATCAGATTGCCCAGATAGTCTTCCCTGCCCTTTGCCGAGCGATCGGGGTTCGGAAAAATTCCAGGCGGGTGAGGCACCGGCAGGTGGATGAAGGCGAAGCGGATGTTTTCGTCCTCAATGAGCAACTTCGCTTCCTTGAGCACGCTCTGGTAGTCATCCTTGTGGCTCTGATTGGAAGAGGTATGGTGCCACGCATTCTCAACCTGAGCCATGAAGGGCAGCGCGTCGCGCGCATTCTCAACCATGCTCCGTTGGCTCGACAGATGGCTGAATCGCCCACCCTGCGCGAACTCCTGGTAGGTCCAGTAACAGCGGTCCAGAACCGTCGACAGGAGACGGCAGTAAGGGTTGTACCAACCAACAACTCCCGTTCCCCAGCCCTGTGCTCTGGCGGCTGCAAAAACAGTCGCTTCCGGCTGGAAGTGCTGCCAGCCCTTCTGCGGGCCGGATCGCCAAAGCAATTCACCGGAACGATTGCTTCTCATCTCCGTTACGGGCCGTCCCAGAAAGAGCGACGGAATGACGAGCTCGGTCAGATTCCCTTCCGGGGCAAGCTGTGAAAACGAGAGACCTTCCTGTTTCAACCTGACGAATGCGGGCAATTCTACGTCGCGCTGGCGATGGTCGAAGACCTGGTCATAGGAGAGCTCGTCGAATAAAACCCATACGACGCGCGGCTCACCTGGGTGCCAGGGTTGGCTGACGGGGCGATTGAACGACGCCTGCTCCGGAGGCGCATGGTTGAAGCATGCAAACGCCAGTCGCGGCAAAACGACAAAAACTGTGGCAAACCCGGCGGACATCAGAAAGACCTCTGCGGCCTTGACCGTGATGTCGTAGTACCGGCGAGCAAAAAGGAGAAGCACGATGACGGAGGCAAGAACTATCCAGGGCAAATAACGCATCCAGCCCGGCGAGAAGAGAGCGAAATTGACGCTGATATTGCGAAAGAATTCCGTAACCCCGCGTTCGGTGGCCCAGGCGGTAAGGAATAGGACGGGAATCCAGAAAAGCCGCTGCAGAAGCCGGGATTTTACGGCGCTGAGCCAAGCGAGCCCGGCTCCAAAGAGGAAGCCAACGACCAGCAAGTCGATGAGAGCGCCGCGTGTCAGCGAGGTGACGGGCATGACCTGGTGATAGAAGCCGTTTTGCTCGGGGGCCAAAAAGATGGCTATCAACGGAAGCAGATACAACATGGCGAGGCCGCCGCCCTCAAGCCAGGGTTGACTCTTCATCGTGCGTTTTTTCTCATCTTTCGTGCGGGCTTCTGAAGTGGCGAGGGAAACGGACCGCGGAGAATGTTTTCCGGCCTGTGCCGATGCCGCCTCTGTCGTTTCTTTCTGCATCGCTGACGAACGGTACGACATGGAGCGTGGCCCAACCTGCACGTTGCAGGACCGGTTTTGCTTTTACCTGGTCTCGAAGAGCCAGAGACTTCGGCCGTTGGGCAGATTGTCCGTCAGACGGCGGACAAAGTGCTGATCGGCGGCCTGGAGGAATGCGTTTTCGTCGAGATGACCGTAGATGTCCTGGCGCCCGCGGCAGAGTTGCAGGAATTGCGAATCGGCGGCGGGTACCCACTCGATGATGGCCCAGCGCGTGGTGAGGCGGCGGACGAGATCGAAGATGGCGGGAAGCGGAATCTGATCGATGAGCAGCATGTGATGGATGACGCCGAGCATCATGATGCCGTCGAATGCGCCCTCGGAGCGCTGGAGCAGGCTGAGGCTCTCAGCATTCTGCCAGCCGACGGCAGGCGTGGGACGGGCGATGTTGGCGATGAGTGGAAGGATCGGCTCGTGTTTCGCGCGGGCTTCGCGCCAGTTGGCATCGGCGGCCTGCACATCGGTATCCCAGGCGACGACGCGGGCGCCAGCGGCGGTGGCGATGCGTGAGTAGTGGCCGGTATTGCCGCCAACATCGAGGACACGCTGCGGCGCTGCCTGCGCGAGCGCCCGTTCAACAAATGCTGCCTTGCGAGCGTGGTCTTCCGCGCTGTAGTGGCTGGCAGTCGTGGTGTAGTCGCTCCAGCGGGAGGTGCGCGGGGGTGGCGTTAGCGCGCGGAGTGTACGGCGAAGCTTCTTCAGCGTGCTGTGCAAAACCGCAGTGGCGATCTCCGGCTGCTGCTGACGCACGGCAGGGACGCCGGTGGCGGCGGAGGCGTTCGCCTTGCGTTCCAGCAGATGCGGGAGCGTGACGAGCGAGCGCATGGGCGCCGTCCAGCGGCGGAAGAGCGGCAGGTAAGGGTAGAGGTCGGATGGTTCGTAACCGTCACGGCGCTCAATAGAGGCCGCCAGAGGCCACCCGAGATAGCGGTTCGCGGCAAGAGGCAGCAGGAAGGTGCGGACGAACTGGCCGTAAGCGAGCCAGATGGGATTTCCCGGCTTGCGCTTGTCGAAGGAGAGCACATCGACGAAGACCGGTTCGGCATTGCGAAACAGGACATTGAGCGGCGTCGCGTCCTTGAGGATCAGACCCGCGGCAAGCGATTCCTCGCAGAGATCGAGGGTCAACTCGCCGGCGGCGGCCCACTGTCCGGGCGTCCACTCCCAAGGGTAGGTTGGATAGTCGATGCGCTCGTGCTCGAGCAGGAGCGAGCCATCCGCCTCTCGTGCAGCAATGACGGTGGAGACCATACGGCCGCTTTGCATCCACTTACGGGCGAGTGGAGAGTCGAGAAAGGACTCCGCCTCCGCGACAAATGCGGGACGGACATGACGGAGGACCTTGGCCTCATCAAAATAGAGAGAGCCGGCCGGATCGCGAAAGGTTCCGCCGGAGGGGACGGCACTCAGGATCATTGCTCGATTTCTTGACCCTGCTCGACAGCCGGCTCCTCAACCCGGTTCTTGCCCAGGTGGAAGAGTTTGCGCAATTTGGATCGAACGATGAAGAGCGCGCCTGCGGCCATGGAACCGGCGACCTGCAGGAAGAGAAGTCCGGAACCCGGATCGGCGTAGGCGTAGGCGGTTTTCTGAAAAGCAACCGCGAGTGTGATGAATTGAGCGGCGGCCAGCAGGACGAGCAATGTGCGGGAGAAAGAACGCACTGTAAAAACCCCCTTTGAAGATCGTTCGCAACAACGCAAGGTAGTCGGAAGACAGCAAGTCTTTACAGACTTTTAACACCTTTTGCGGGCTCTTCAAGAACCCTTAACCTAAGTTGTATCCGATTTCGACGTGCAGATAGCAGGAAAAGTTCCAGTTCCTGGGGAGGAAACGGCGATTCATGTTGATTATCTAGCCGCCTTTTCTTGTATTTACCAGAGATAGAACGCCCCAGTACACTGGGGTGTTGCCCGGAGAGGACCAAAAACCAGCCATGCTCGTAGTTATGAAGCCGCAAGCGACGGCCGAGGAGATTCAGGCCGTTTGTGAGCGGATCGAAACGCTCGGATACCGGCCGCACCCGATGCCCGGGGCGCAGCGGACGGCGATCGGCATCACGGGAAACCAGGGTGCGGTGGAGCAGGACTCGCTGGCGGAGCTGTCCGGCGTAGCCGAAGTGATCAAAGTCTCCAAGCCCTACAAACTGGTCAGCCGCGATGTGAAGGAAGAGGATACGGTAATCCGCTTCCCGGGCACGAATGCCACGATTGGCGGCAAGAACATTGCCGTGATCGCCGGACCATGCTCGATTGAGAGCCGGGAGCAGGCTTTTGCGGTCGCCGAGCAGGTAGCCAGGGCGGGAGCCCAGTTCCTGCGTGGAGGGGCGTACAAGCCGCGCACCTCTCCCTATGCCTTCCAGGGCATGGGCGAGGCTGGACTGCGCATCATGGCCGAGGTGCGGGAGCGCTTCGGGCTGCGCATTGTGACCGAGGCGCTGGACAACGAATCGCTGGAACTGGTCGAGGAATACGCGGACATGATCCAGATCGGCGCCCGGAATATGCAGAACTATTCCCTGCTGAAGCGCGCCGGGCGGTCGAAGCTGCCGGTGCTGTTGAAGCGCGGGCTCTCCGCGACGCTCGAAGAGCTGCTGATGGCGGCCGAATACGTGATGAGCGAAGGCAACTACCAGGTGGCGCTGTGCGAGCGCGGGATCCGCACCTTTACCGATCACACGCGCAATACGCTGGACCTGAGCATTGTTCCCGCGGTGCAGCGGCTGAGCCATCTGCCGATCATCGTCGACCCGAGCCATGGCACGGGCAAGCGGGACAAGGTGCTGCCCCTGGCGCGGGCGGCGGTGGCGGTGGGCTGCGACGGGCTGATCGTCGAGGTGCACCCGTCCCCGGACAAGGCCCTTTCCGACGGAGCGCAATCGCTCTATCCAGAGCAGTTTGTGCAGTTGATGGAGGAGTGCTCGCGGATCGCGGAGGTGGTGCACCGGCGGATTCCGCACGGCATCGAGATAACGGCGCAGGAAGGGGCCGCGCTCCCTGCTGCGCGCTGACCCACCTTTTCCCGCAGAACTACGGCGTCGAATGCGAGGCATGTGCCTCGCGTGGGCGGTCTGCGCGGTGGTGTCCCTGAGTGGCTGCCGCAAGCATGACTTCCCTCTCTACCCGAAGAACTACCGCGAGTTCGCGTATGTGACGAACAGCGGCAGCAACACCGTGACGGCACTGGATGTGGTGAACCTGCGGCAGGACCGCGTGATCGGCGTGGGGCGGCGGCCGGTGGGCATTGCCGCAAACCCGGCGCGCAACGAGGTTTATGCGGTGAACGCGGACTCGGGCTCGGTGAGCGTCATTGATACGACTCGCAATGAGGTCGTGGCGACGATCGCGGTGGACCGGACTCCGTACTCGATCGATGTCGCGCGTGACGGCCGCACTGCCTATGTGGCGAACTCGGGCGCGAATAACGTCTCGATCATCGACTTGGATCAGCGGCGTGTGACGGCGACGATCGGGGTGGGAGAAGGGCCGGGCGTAGCCCGCATCGCGCCGGATGGAAGCGCCCTTGTGGTGAGCAATGAGAAGAGCGGCAGCGTCAGCGTGGTGGACCCGAAGCTCAATCGGGTGCGCGTCTTTTTCTCCGGATGCCCGGGCGCGACCGCGGTGACCATGCTGCCGGATTCAACGAAGGCCTTCGTGGCCTGCTCCGGTGGCCACCAGGTGATGGTGGTGGGCCTTGCGCGCGCGGCGAGCCCCGGCGTGAGCGCGAAGCCGGACCGGCTGCTCGCGCTACTGGATGTGGGGGCGATGCCAACGGGGGTTGTGCTGAAGCCGGATGGCGGCGAGGCATTTGCAACCAACTTTGGCGGAAATTCGATCTCTGAGATTGCCACGGGCACCAACGAGGTGGGCGGCACATACCAGGTGGGGATGCAGCCTTCGCAGGGCATCGCGTCGCAAGACAACTCACTGCTGTGGGTGACGGACTTCGGCAGCGGAACAGTAAGCCTGTATGGCATTGACGATGGCCGGCTGCTCGAAAACGTCTCGGTGGGCGAAGGGCCGGATGCCGTCGCGCTTTCAACCGCAGGACACCTGCTGATGGTGGTGGACTCGAGATCGAACGATCTTGCGATGGTGCGCACCAAGACGCATGCGCTGTTCACGCTGCTTCCCCTGGGAGAGAAGCCGAGCGGCATTGCAGTGAAGGGTTTCGTGGTGCGCTGACGGATGCGCGGCGATGGCGCTGCGCCGCGCACTGACTTCGTAGCCTTGACATCAACGCGCGTCGCACCAGAGCACTGCGCCTAGCCGATACAGCCACGCGCGCTTGAGAAGGAAGCTGCGGCCGGTGTTCTGCAGCATGTGGGCGAGTTCCTGGCGGGTGTAGGCGCGCCTCACTGAGACGGGGCCGTCGTGGCGCGAGATGCGGCTGCGGTCAATGATGCGATTCAGTTGCGCGAGACGATAGTGAAGGGCTGTGCGTTCGAGGTCATTGATGACGACGGCAACGCGTGCGACGCGCTGAGCTTCCGCAAGAAAGCGCATGACCTGCTCCGGCTCAAGATGATGGAGAAAGAGACAGCAGGAGACGATATCGACGCTTGCATCGGAGAGAGGAAGGTCGAGAGCATTGCCCTGGATAACACGCGGTGCGGGAAGCGTCGCCGGCCATGCACGCGGGTCCGGCAGGTGGACTGCGCTTGCGTCGAGCAGCGTGACATCCGGGGCCGTAACATCCGGAACCTTAACATCCGGGGCGCTGTGAGGCGCGTGATCAGGGACTGCTTCAGCCGAGCCGTGAATGCGCAACAGCGCTGCCTGCAGGACGTCGGCGCGCCCGCTGGCGACCTCGAGGATGTGCGGGCGATGCTCACGCGACGCGCGCGCGAGCGCCTGGCGGAGCAGACGGGCGTGCAGCCGCACTCCGCCGAAGCGCTGGTTTACAAGCGTGATGGAATGGAGCGCGGCGCGGATCTCCTCCGGCGTGCCGCGGTCGTCATCCAGCCATTCTTCCTCAACAACTCTTTCCATGGTCACAATAGTTACAGGAGGATGACAATGCGATGGCGTCCGAGGACGCCTACACTGCGTCTCATCTTCCAGATAAGGCAACGCCGCCATCCAACGTTCAACGGCAAGCGTATGAGTAATGGACGAGCGTATGAAGAGAATGGATGTAGCGGTGTTGGGAATGAAGAGAATGGATGTCGCAGTGTTGGGAGGAGGGCCTGCCGGACTGGCGGCAGCGCTTGCCTTGCGGCAACGCGGATGCCGGGTGGCGCTCTATGACGGACAGCGCCCGCCAATCGACAAAGCGTGTGGCGAAGGATTGATGCCGGAGGCCGTGCGGCTCCTGCACGGGCTGGGAGTGGCGTTCGGCCGCGACGACGGCGCTCCGATGACGGGCATCTCCTTCCACGATGCACATGGGAGCGCGTCTGCGGCCTTTGGCGAGGGCGCAGGACTGGCGGTGCGCCGTACGCGGCTGCAGAGCCGCATGGCTGCGCGGGCGGCGGAGATGGGAGTCGAGATGCACTGGGGCGCGTGCGTGAGCGCCGTCACGGACGGTGGGTTTGCCTCGGCGGGTAAGGCGATTCGAGCGGAGTTCTTTGTCATTGCCGACGGGCTGTGCTCGACGCTTGCGGCAGCAAGCGGCTTCCGCGAGCGCACTTGCCACAGCACGCGTTATGCCAGCCGCCAGCAATTTCAGTGCGCGCCTTGGAGCAACCACGTGGAGGTCTACTGGGGCTCGCATGAACAGCTCTATGTGACGGCGCTTGGCGACGACGAAGTGGGCGTCGCATTGCTGACCACGAAGCGCGGCCGCAGACTGAGCGATGCCCTTCCCGATTTTCCCGACGTAGCAAAACGGATTGCCGGCGCGGCACGCGCTTCGAGCGCGCGTGGCGCGGTGACAAAAACCCGAAGTCTGCGTGAGGTCGTCCGCGGCAATGTCGCAGTGCTGGGCGATGCATCCGGTTCCGTCGATGCGGTGACGGGCGAGGGACTGCTGACCGCGCTGCAGCAGGCGCAGGCGCTGGCGGAAGCAATCGCTGCCGGCAAGCCGGAAAGCTATGCAGCGGCGCATCGGCAGATTTCGAAGGGACCGCAACGTATGGCGCGGCTTCTGTTGCTGCTCGATCGCTTTCCCTGGCTGGGGCGGGTGTTTGTCGCTACGATGGCGAGACGCCCGAAGAGCTTCTCTGCGCTGCTGCGCGTGCATCTGGCAGAGCAGAGCTGGATGAGTTTTGCAAGGGATGAGGCCGCAGCGCTGCTGATGGGAAGACGTGAGAGGGTGCACTGGCGGCCGTATGCAGTTGGAGCTTATCGAGAAAGAGGACTATGAAGATTGCCAGTGTGGCTCGTGCACTACCGCCTTACCGATTCAGCCAGCAGGAGATATTTGATGCACTCGCCCGGCACTGGCAGGGACAACTGGCGAATCCAGAGCTGCTTTCGAGATTTCATCACCGGGTCGGCGTGGACACGCGATATTTCGTGCTCCCGCTGGATGGCTATGACGACCTGACGCGCTGGGGCGATGCGAACCGGGTGTGGCTGGAAAAGGCAGAGGAGTTGGGCGAGCAGGCGATCGACCTCGCGCTTGAGCGCGCGGGCATGGAGCGCAGCCGCATCGACGCGCTACTGACCGTATCGGTGACAGGGCTCGCAAGCCCGTCGCTCGACGCGCACCTGACGAACCGCATGCATTTGTCACCGGCTATTCGGCGCACACCGATCTTCGGGCTGGGGTGCGTGGCCGGCGCGGCGGGCATCGCGCAGGCTGCCGACTACGTGCGCGCGTATCCGGACCGCGTGGCGGTGCTGCTCTCCGTGGAACTGTGCTCGTTGACGTGGCAGAGGAACGACCTGTCGATTGCAAACCTGATTGCGTCAGGATTGTTTGGCGACGGGGCGGCGGCCGTGGTTGTCGCGGGCGATGCTGTTGCTGCGGATGGACCGGAGATTGTGGATACGGCGTCGAGCTTCTATCCCGACACGGAAGACGCCATGGGCTGGGATATCTCCGAGGAAGGATTTCGCATTGTGCTGTCGCCGGAGGTGCCTTCGATCATCCGGGCGAGGCTGCCGGGCGATGTGGATGCGCTGCTGCGCCGCAATGGGCTGACCTGCAGCGACATCGGCAGCTGGGTGTTGCATACGGGCGGCCCGAAGGTGCTGGATGCGATGGCGGGCTCGCTCGGACTCGCTCGCGAGGCTTGCGCGGCGTCGTGGGATTCGCTGCGCGAGGTGGGAAATCTTTCGTCTGCTTCGGTCCTGCTGGTGCTGGAGGAGATCATGCAGAACCGGCGGCCACCTGCGGGCACCTGGGGAGTGCTGGCTGCGCTGGGGCCGGGGTTCTGCGCGCAACTGGTTCTGCTGCGCTGGTGACAGGAACTGACGCCTCTTCTATCCATGATTTCTTCTATCTGGGATTGTTCCTGATTGGTGATGCGGCGGTCTTGCGCGAGTATTTTCCGCTGACCGCAGAAAAGTGTTGACACTCGTACCAGCCCTGATTTCTTTTTAGTTTGCTTCTCCAGTCAACAAGCCGGCCTATTCCGGGCCCTTTTTACACTTCCGTTCACAACTCGTTGCACTTATCCATGATCTATCAGGGCTACTCGCTGCATGCGGGTAGCGGGATACTTTGTGCCATTCGAGTGCCAGGGGAGGGAAAAATGGTTGTTGATGCCGCTTGGATGAAACGGAATCTTGGTTTTGATCCAACTGCCCTCAGAATTCCCAAGTCGACGTTTGCCTATCAGGCCGCTGCGAAGTCTTACGCGCCCGAAGATTTGGAACGGGAGATCATCGACTTCGATTCGGAAGCGCCAGAGGGCAAAGAATTCCTCAGCTTTACGACAGCAACTGGACTCTCGCGGTTCCAAGAGATTCCATGGCCGAGAGGAATGGCGCCAAAGACTGCAACGACCGCGGGGAAGGGGCGCGGTGGCAGGCTACCCAAGGCAGATGTTCTTGTGGTGGCCTGGACGGTCGACGAAGGCCATGCGACGAGCCGCGTGTTGACGCCGGGCAAAGATTCGAAGACGGACTACGCGCCGTATAAACGTAACTTTGCGAAGCTTGCCAAAGAGATGCGCAAGGGATGCCCGGCTCTGCTGGCCGGCCGGTTGGGTAGCTATTGGCGCACGACAATTAACGGCAATTCGGTCGTCGTTTTCAAGTCGGAGTCGCACCTTTCACAGGATGGACCGCAGGCGCCAAACGTCAAGGTCTGGCAACAAATCATTGAGGATGTCGAGCCCAAGCTCGTATTGACGACGGGGACTGGAGGCGGCATCGGAAAGCAGTTCGAAGTAGGTGACGTGATTCTGAGCCCGGTAGTTCACTTCGATTGCCTTAAGAAGTTCAAGGCGAAATTCGGAACAGAGCCGCCATTTTTTAGTGCGGCTCCTCACGCCAAATATCTGGCCACGGCAAAGCAACTTTTCAAAACCAACTCCGATCAGCTTCCAAAGGACAATACGCGAGCACCGCGGATCGTCCGCGTACGACAAAAGCAGGTTCCATCCTCCGTAGTAACGACCGACTTTTTTGGCTTCGATACTTCCAGCAATTACTACAAGCTCCAGGGTCTCGGCGACCTCTCGGAGATGGGAGATGCCGTGCTCGGGCTTGTTTGTGCGCAGATGGGGTCGTCTGCGCCGCGATGGCTTGCCGTTAGAAACGTATCGGACCCGCAAATAAAGTCGGCGGGATTGACGCTGAGGCAACAGGCGAATATGGCAGCGCAGATCTACAAGGGTTTCGGCCGGTGGAGTACTGTCTGCAGCGCCATCGTTTGCTGGGCGTTGATCGCCGCCGAATAACGCTGTATAGCCTTCTCGATGCATTTCTGTGACGGAGTTCATCGAGCAAGTAGAAAAGGAGACAGTGAATGCCCGCACGCAAGAAAGCGCCTACACCCAAGACACCACCGACACGCACGGTCCAGAAGTATGGCTGGGTTCCCGATCTTCCGGACCAGCGCGATTTTCTCTATGCTGCTCCTTCGGAGTATCAACAGAACATTCCCACGTCGGTCGATCTTTCGAAGAAATGTCCGCCGATTTACGACCAGGGTCAGTTGGGAAGTTGCACAGCAAACGCGATCGCAGCGGCCATCGAATTCGAGCAGAAGAAGAAGTTCGTTCCGTCGCGGTTATTCATTTATTACAACGAGCGAGTCATCGAAAACACCGTAGCCAGTGACTCCGGCGCTCAGATTCGTGACGGCATCAAGAGCGTCGCAAACCAAGGCGCGCCTCCGGAAAAGGACTGGCCATACGAGATCGCTAAATTCAGAGACGAGCCACCGACCCGCGCCTACAAGGACGCCAAGGCAGACCTGGTAACTCTCTACCAGCGGCTGATTCAGGATCTCAACACCATGAAGGGGTGCCTGGCCTCGGGGTATCCGTTTGTTTTTGGCTTTACCGTTTACAGCTCGTTTGAAGGCGCCAAGGTCGCAAAAACAGGAATTGTGCCCATGCCGGGATCCGCGGAAAAACCTGTCGGCGGTCACGCTGTGCTGGCAGTGGGTTACGACGACGATTCGCGCGAGTTTCTGGTGCGCAACTCCTGGGGCACTGACTGGGGCCTGAAGGGCTACTTCAAAATTCCCTATGCGTACCTCACGGCTCCGAAGCTTGCAACGGACTTTTGGACGATTCGTGGCGTGGACCAGGGAGGCACTGCTGCCAGAGCCAATGGCAGGCGAAAGAAGAAAGGCTAGGTCTGCTGCGCTGACAATTCGATATCGGTCTTCCGGAGCACTCCGTTCGCATGGTACGCAGCTTGGCGGGCGAGGACGAGTGTGATGTCGTCCGGCTGCTCCTGATCACCGATCCAGGCGCGGAGAGATTGCAGCACCTGCTGTGAGATGGCGGCGAGAGGCAGATGACGATGGCGCGTGACCATCTCGATGAGGCGCTCTTCGCCAAACTCGCCGAACTCGTTTTCCGGCTCAGTGACGCCGTCGCTGTAGGCGATGAGGATGTCACCGGCATCGAGGGTTACGGAGCCCTCGTCGTAGACGAGGTTATCGAGCAATCCGACCACGGAGCCTCCGCGATCGAGACGGCGTACGCTTCCATCGGCGCAGAGGACAAAGGGCGGGAGCTGGCCGCCGTTGGAGTAGGTCAGCATGCGGGAGTTGGTGTCGTAATGCGCAAGAAAGAGCGTCGCGTACTTTTCCGGCTGCGTGCTGCGATAGAGATGGCGGTTGAGCAGACTGAGCACTTTGCCGGGTGAGCTGAAGGTGGCGCCGCCCTGGAAGAACCGGTCCGTGCCCCCGTTGTCGCTGAAGCAGTCCTCGCCCGCGAAACGATAGGCGCGCACAGCGGAGTGCAGCGAAGCCATGAGCAGCGCAGCGGAGATGCCTTTGCCGCTGATGTCGCCTATGGCGAGGGTCAGCTCGCTCTCGCCCATGATCAGGAAGTCGTAGTAGTCGCCTGAGACGGTGCGCGCCGGTTTGCAGACGCCGTGAAGCTCGAGTCCGGGCATCTGCACCTGGCCGTGCGGGAAGAGATTGTTCTGCACCTCCTGCGCGATCTCAAGCTCGCTCTGCATGCGCTCCTTCTCGCGCTGCTGTTCGAGCAGGCGCTCGAGCGACTCCGACATGGTGTTGAACGAAGTAGAGAGCGCGCCAAGCTGGTCCTGGCGCTGCACCTGGATGCGATGCGCGAAGTTGCCGCTGTCGATAGCGGTGGTCGCGCGGTAGAGATCGCCGACGGCATTGGTGATGGTGCGGTTGAGGCGGATCGCCATGATGAAGGCGAAGAGCTCGATGACCGCGAAAAACGTCGCGAGCGTGATGAGTCCGTAACGAATCCATTTACCGACAACAACTGCCGTTCCGAAGAGGTGCGCGTAGAGCAAAGACGGTCGCGACGTGACATTGACCAGACTGATGAGTTGCTTTCCGGTATGCCATTCCCAGGTCGTCAGGGGTGCGGAAAAGGTGATGCGCCTATCCAGTAGAAACGCTGCTGAAGCCAGCGTGCCGCCGCTCACGGTGCCTGCTGTCTGTGCGGCCAGCTCCCGTCCAGTGTGAATGCGCGAGTTCTGGGTGTCGTCCTCCTGCAGGGCCTTGCTGACATCAGGGATGACGTGAACGATGCCGAGTCCCTGGGCAAGTTGGCTGACCGTGGCAGGATCCAAGGGAGCGCTGGAGACAAAGGTAACTGTGTGATCGCCGACAGTGCGCGAGTTTACGGCGCGCAGAAAGAGGCGCCCCTCATCGAGCACGACGCCGCGAAAGCCCTCGCGTGACCGATTCACCGCGCCGGCGAACAGGCGATCGTTGTCGAGCACGACGCCGCGAGAGTCGCGCGCCCAGGTGGGGAAGGTAATGGAGTTATCGGCATTGTGCTGGGGGAGTTCCCTGCCATCGCTGATGAGGAGAAGGTGGCGATTGTCGGTTTGGCTGCTGACCCAGGCATCGACCAGGAGGCGGCCGGGAATGGTGTGGTTGGCGGCGTCATAGTCGCCAAGCTCGATGGCATTCGCTGTCGGCGCTCGCGCGATGGCGTGCGCCACATGCACGGCGAAGGCCTGGTTTTCCGCGCCAAGGCGGCCCAGCATTGTTTCCAACTCAGAGGTGGCAGCAAAGGTGGCGAACTGGCCGGCGAAGACATACGCGGCGATCGTTGCCAGCGTGACGAAGAGCACCATGGGCGCGAGGGCCATGAGCAAGTAGGTGACAACAAGGCGATTGCGCACCTTCCACAGCACGTAGAGGACGAGCCACCGGTAGAGGATGATGCAACTGAAGACCAGCCAGACAGGGATAACAACCGTAAGGGCAAGCGTGCTGAACAGGCCGGAAGGGCCAGGCAGGAAGCGCAGCAAGACGAGAACGACGAGGGCCGCGAGCGACCAGAAGGCGCCATGCTCCGCCACGCCCGAGAGTGCAGGACGGCGAAGCGGATTCAGGATGGCGGCTTCTACGCGCGTGAAGAGGTTCGGCATGCTCAGGCCGAGTGTAACGCGGGACTCGCCATCCCGGGCGGACGCGCCAGCGGCGTGAGTCGCCGTCCAGGCAGCCGCGCCTGTGGCGCGTTTCGCTAAGGTCGCTTCCTCGGCCGCTCACATTTTCGATTTGTGGGCGCTCTTTGCGAAACAGCAGGACGATGAGTTTGTCGATTTAGATATCGGATTCGGGGTTGCCGTGATAGCGGACGCTGACTTCGCGCGCGAGACGCAATGCGTGCCGGGACGCGGAGTAGTGCGCGCCGGCCAGCATGAGAAGACCGCTGACGAAGGCCCACATCATGAGCGAAACCGAGACGGAGAAGGGGCCGTAGACAGAGCGGAAGTCGAGCAGGGGGAGCAGCGCGATGTAGATGCGCTTGGCGACCTCCCAAAACAGGCCAGTGGTGACGGCGGCGGGCAGAACCGCGACGATGGGCAGGCGGCGGTTGGGCAGGACCCAATAGATGAGCAGAAAGATGAGCACACTGATGACAGCGGCGGAGATCTGCAACAGCCAGTGGGCCAGGAAGTTGAAGACGACGTTGTCTGTGTTGCCGAGGAAGAGGAAGCTGAGCAGGCTATGTTGCGCCGCGGTGAGTGAGATGGAGAGGAGGGTGAGGGTGCCGATGGCGAATGCCAGACCGAGGGAGACGAGCTGGTTCATGAGGTAGGAGCGGTTCTTCCCGGCGCGCCAGACCTGGTTCAGCGCGACCTCGAGCGGTATGAAGACGCCGGTGGAGGAGATGAGCAGCATGACGATGGAGGCGATCTGCACGCCGCCGTGCGCGCGGGAGAGGATGGTCATGTTGCGGATGACGAAGTCCTGGCCTGCAGGCAGGAAGTAGCGGATCTCGTCCGCAATGACGGCCTCCATAGCGGGCGAGTGGAAGACCTGCCGGGCGAGGGTCAGCATGAGGACGATGAAGGGAAAGAGGGAGAGGATGACGTTGGCGGCCACGCTGAAGGCGTAGGTATGCACCTCAGTCTGTGCAAGGTAGCAGGCGAGCGCCTTGCCGCGCTCGGCGAGGGAGGCGTGTTCCGGCAAGCCTCTGAGCGGCGCGGCGGCCGAGGAGCCGGCTTCGGCGGGAGCGGGCGGGAAGAGGGTCAACATCGCCATAAATGGGGGTCTCCGCCGGTCGATCGTAGCAACGCGGGAAAGGAATTCCACTCCCCGCAAAGGGTCATACGATGGGTGGAGGGATTGTTGAAAACCGGCTGTAACGTAATTTTGTGTTGCACTTAGGAGCGTTTCCTGCCATAACAGGAGAACGCAGGGCGCTGATCTAGGCCCTCGGGAAGCACGAGTTTGGAAGGCCGTTTTTGATGTTCTGGTTTTGCTGTTCCGCACTGAGACTTGGGAAACATGAGCTGCCCTGCGTCCATGACGCCGGCAGCTTTTCGCGTTTTCAGAGGGTGATTTGCGGGACGCCTATACACAAGAGGTGAAAGGAGTCTCCCGTGAAAGAGCAAGGCGTTGTGAAGTGGTTTAACGGAGCAAAGGGTTATGGATTTATCCAGCGCTCCACTGGCGAAGATGTGTTTGTGCACTTCTCGGCGATTCAGGAGAATGGGTACAAGACACTGAACGAGGGTGAAGGAGTGGAGTTCGAGTGCCAGCAGGGTCCGAAGGGACTGAATGCGGCCAACGTAATTCGCAGCGCCTAAGCCATCACTGATGTACCAGAACGGCCTCCCCGACGCAGGGAGGCCGTTCTGTTGTTTGGCCGCTTACTCAGAGTTGAGACGCGCAATGGCCCAGGTGGCGGCTTCGGCGAGCACCGGATCTTCTGTTTCGGCGCCGGCCCATTCCTCGAGCTGGGGCACGAATTCCTGCTCTCCGCTGTTGCCCATGGCGATGGCGACATTGCGAAGCAAGCCGCTTCTTTTTGTGCGCTTTATGGGAGAGTTCCGGAATTGCCGGTTGAACTCTTCCGGGGCGAGACCAGCAAGCCATGCGAGGGCGGGATTGATGAGCTCGCGGCGGGTGAGATCGGTCGACGGCAGATCGTGCTGGTTTGCTGTCTGGCTTCTGGATCGAGCGTTCCAGGGGCAGACATCCTGGCAGATGTCGCAGCCGAAGACCTGGCGGCCGATGGGCGCGCGGAGCTCCTCGGGGATGGGGCCGCGCTTCTCGATGGTGAGGTAGGCGATGCAGCGGCTGGCGTCCATCTGGCGCGGGGCGATGAGGGCGTCGGTGGGGCAGGCCTCGATACAGCGGCGGCAGGTGCCGCAGCGGTCTGCGGCCGGAGTGGGCAGTACTGCGGCGGCGACCTCGAGCGAGGTGACGATGCAGCCGAGGAAGAGCCATGAGCCGAGCTGCTGATTGAGGGTGCAGGTGTTTTTGGCGGTCCAGCCGATGCCGGCGCGGCGGGCGAGATCGCGCTCGATGAGCGGGCCGGTGTCGACGTAGGAGCGCGACTCGAATGCCTCGCCGACGCGGTTGTGGAGGGTCGCTTCGAGGGCGCGGAGACGGGCGAGGAGCGTGTCGTGGTAGTCGGATGGGCGGAGTTCGCCGGTGCGAGGCATCGGGTTGGCCGGCCCAGGCGTAGCGTGCGATCCAGCCGGTGGCAGAGGGTGCGGGGTCGATGGAGAGTGGACCGGGCGCGTCGTAGTTGGCGGCGCAGACGATAACGGATCGCGCCCAGGGGATGGCAGCCTGCACTTCTGAACGCAGGAGGGCGCCCTGGTCGTTGCGTCGCTTGAGATAGTCCATCTCACCGGCGTGGCCGGCGGCGATCCAGTCTTCCAGATACTTCCCGGGGTCTTCGCTTCCCTGCTCTTCCGTGTCGTCGAGCGCGGCGATGCCGGCGAGATCGAAGCCCTCGGCGCGGGCGAGGCGGGTGAGTTCATCCGGCGGGAGGTTGAAGGTGGGCATCGCTGCCCTTATGGTACGAGGTCTTCTATCGGGCTCGAGGCCTCAGCGGCTGGTGAGGACGGCTAGCGCTTTTTCGTAGCGCTCCAGCTTTTTGTCGAGCTCGACGGGCGGCTCGGGGCGGCGCTCGGGGGACATGTTGTCGTAGAGGTCGGCGATCTTGACGATGCGGCCGATGGGGTCGGCTTTCGAGCGGAGCACGAAGTCCTCGTAGGACTCCTTCTTCGGGAACTCGCGGCGGCTTACGCTGTCGACGGCATTGCGGACGTTTTTGCCGAAAAGAGTCTCGATCTCGTCGAGGGTGGTGGCGGTGTCCTCGACGGTGTCGTGGAGGATGGCGGCGATGAAGTAGTCCTCGCCGCAGTGCCAGACGGCGAGCGCCACGCGAAAGCAATGCGCGATGTAGGGCTTACCGGCTTTGTCCTTCTGATCCCTGTGGCGGATGGCCGCGAACTGAATGGCCTGACGGACCCTGGAACTGAGCTTCACGGGGAGCGAATCCATGGAATGGATGGTAGAGAGGACGCGCGTGCTCATCAAGGTATGGATGCCACGAAACGGATTGTTCTGTTGAAAATTGGGTGAATAACTGCCGGCGACGGCCGCACTAGAGACTGGAAGCTGTGAGTCCGGAGTAGCTGGCGATCTGTTCGAGGCAGAGTTCGCGCGCCCTGGCTCCGGTGGACTCGCGCTGGTACCAGTCGAGCGTGTAGTCGAGCGCTTCGGGGAGAGAGAAGACCGGTTGCCATCCCAGCGCGGCGTGCGCTTTGGACCAGTCGAGCTTCAGCATCTGCGCTTCGTGCACATGCTCGTGCGAGTCGATCGTCCACTTGGTCGCGCTTCCCCACCTGGAGGAGAGATAGCGCACGATCCACTCGACCGGCTGGGCGTCGGTGTAGCGAGGGCCGAAGTTCCAGGCGGATGCGAAAGGTGTGCCGTCGGTATGGAGCTTTTCCGCGAGGGTGAGATAGCCGCGGAGGGGTTCGAGCACATGCTGCCATGGCCGGGTGGCTGCGGGATTGCGAATCTCGAGCGTCCTGCCGCTGGAGAAGGCACGCACGATATCGGCGATGAGGCGATCGGAGGCCCAGTCGCCACCGCCGATGACATTGCCGGCGCGGGCGGATGCGAGCGCGACGTGGTGCTCGGCGTAGCGCGCGGGGTTGAAGAAGGAGTCGCGCCAGGAGCCGGTGACGATCTCGGCGCAGGCCTTTGAGGAGCTGTAGGGATCATAGCCGCCGAGCGGATCGGTCTCGCGGTAGGGCCAGATCCACTCCTTGTTCTCGTAGCACTTGTCGGTGGTGATGACGACGACGGCGCGGACGGAGGGCGTCTTGCGCACGGCTTCGAGCACGTGGATGGTGCCGAGGACATTGGTTTCGTAGGTGCCCACGGGGTCGGCGTAGGAGTGGCGGACGATTGGCTGTGCGGCGAGATGGAAGACGACCTCGGGCTCGGCGCTTTGCATGGAGGTGGTGAGACGAGGGCGGTCGCGCAGGTCGCCGATGACGGAGTGCATGCAGGCGGCGACATCGGCCTTTTGAAAGAGGCTGGGGTCGGTGGGTGGATCGAGGGCGTAGCCGGTGAGATCCGCGCCGAGGTGCTGCAGCCAAAGCGCGAGCCAGCTTCCCTTGAAGCCGGTGTGGCCGGTGAGAAAGACGCGTTTGCCGCTCCAGAACTGGTCTGTTCTGCGATTCTCTGGGTTTCGAGTCTCTGATGCCACGGCTACCAGACCTTCCAAGGCGCGCGGTCGCTGTTCCACAGGCCTTCGAGGAGGTTTTTATCGTGCAGGGTATCCATGGGCTGCCAGAAGCCGTCGTGCTTGTATGCGGCAACCTGGCCTTCGCGCGCGAGCGTCTCCATGGGCTCGCGCTCCCAGGGTGTTGTGTCGTCCTTGATGTACTCGCCGACTTTGGGTGAGAGGACAAAGTAGCCGCCGTTGATCCATCGGCCTTCGCCCGGGGGCTTCTCTGTGAAGCTAGTTACGGCGCCGTCATCCGCGATATCCAGAGCGCCAAAGCGGCTTGTGGGTCTGGTGGCGGTGAGGGTGACAAGGCGGCGGTGCTTCTCATGGAAGGCGAGCAAGGCGGATATGTCGACATTGGCAACTCCGTCGCCGTAAGTGAAGCAGAAGGTCTCTTCATTTTTCACGTAGGGCAGGACACGCTTGAGGCGGCCGCCAGTCATGGTGGCAGCGCCAGTGTCGACCAGGGTGATACGCCAGGGCTCCGAGATGTTGCGATGCATCTCCATCTTGTTGTTCAGGATGTCGATGGTGACATCCGACGCGTGGAGATAGTAGTTGGAGAAATACTCCTTGATGAGATAGCCCTTGTAGCCCAGACAGATGATGAAGTCGTTGATGCCATAGTGGGAGTAGGTCTTCATGATGTGCCACAGGATGGGGCGGCCGCCTACTTCCACCATCGGCTTGGGCCGAAGGGAGGTCTCTTCACTGAGCCGGGTGCCAAGACCGCCGGCGAGAATAATAGCCTTCACTCAATCACCTTACAGCCACGGCATAAACAATGTGTCGCGGCGAAATCTGTTCTGTGCACGCGTTCCCTGATCGAGCGGCTGCGTTGAAAGTCATTCGATACCTTACACCATGTGCGCTTTAGCTCTGCGTTTCAGGGGCGGGATTCGACTGCTTTGCTGGCATCGGGATCGAGGGCTTGATCCATCCTGCTCCCGGAGCGGCGAAAGGAAAAATGCTTGTGGCCGAAGTAGCTCCCGGCCACGGTGAACACGGTGAGGATAGCGGCAGCGACATTGGAGGCCATCTGCGAAGGCCCGAACCAATGACGCAGCAGAAGCGTGAGCGGAGGCAGCATGACGAGCGAGAAGACCATGCTCGTACCGTAAACGGAGAGGCAACGCAGCCACTCGCGCAGGTAGTGGCCGCGGGTGCGAAAGACGAACCACTTGTAGCCGAGAAACGCCACGGTGATGGCGACGATGTTGGAGAGCAGGCTGGCTATCTCCGAACCGTAGACGCCGAGCCGGCGGAAGAGATAGTTGAACGCAACAAAGAGCCCGTAGCCGAAACAGGTGTTGAAGCCGCCGACCATCAGATAGCGGATGACCTGCCATGCCTGGGCCCGTTGCGTACTCGGACTCATGATGACGATCGCTCGGGAAAGTTGATGCGCTCCTTCTCGATCACCAGCGGGCGGTTCTGCACGAAGGTGTGGATGGAGCCGACGTATTCACCGATGATGCCGAGGCACAGCAGTTGCACGGAGCCGAGAAAGAAGAGGCCGAGCACGAGCGGCGCGACACCGAGCGAGAAGCTGTTCCAGAAGACGATCTTGTAGAGCAGATAGAAGAAGCCCAGGATGAGGCTGAGGGCGGCCGAGATGAACCCGGCGAAGGTGACCAACCGCAACGGCACCTTGGAGAGGTTGGTGATGCCGAGCATTGCCAGGTCGTAGAGGGTGTAGAAGTTATTTTTGGTGATGCCCCGTTCGCGGCGGCTCTGGTTGTACACAACCTCGGTATGTGGAAGTCCCAGCTCCGCGATCATGCCGCGGAAGTAGGGATAGGGATCCTGAAATTTCTGCTTGAGGAGCTCGACCACGCGGCGGTCGTACAGGCCGAAGCCCGTGAAGTGAGAGATGACCTGCACGTCCGTCAGTTTGCCGACGAGGTTGTAGTACGCGGTGCGGATGGTATACATCAGGCCCGATTCTTCGCTTGTGGTCTTGACGGCAGCAACGACGGAAAAGCCTTCCTCCCAACGGGCGACCATTTCGGCGAAGAGCTCCGGTGGCTCCTGCAAATCGGCGGCGATAGCCCCGACAGCGTCGCCATCCGCCTCGAGGAAGGCATGCATGGGCGAGCGGAGGTGGCCGAAGTTACGCGCATTCACGATGACCTGCACCTCGGGAAATTCCGCTGCCATGGCGCGCAGCACGGCGACGGTGCCGTCGTGCGAGGCGTTATCAATAAAGATGTGCCGGTACTCGTACTGCGGCATCGTGTCCATGACCGCGCGGGTGCGGCGATGGAGTTCGCGAACGTTGAGTTCTTCGTTGTAACAGGGCGTGATGATCGTGATGCGTTTGCGTTCGGTCATTGAGAATTAACTCTGAAGCACGGGCATGAATCCGCCGGTCTTTTGCGCGGCCACGAAGGCATCGATTGTATCGGCGACATAGTCGAGCATGGTTTCGCTCAACCCTGGGAAGATGCCCAACCAGAATACGGAGCGCATGACGTAATCGGTGCGGTCGAGGCTGGTGGCGATGCGGTATTTGACATTTTGATAGGCCGGCTGGCGGACAAGGTTGCCGCCGAAGAGCAGACGGGTTGCGATCTTTCGCGACTCCAGCTCACGGACCAGGGCATCGCGCCCGAAGGGCGCGTCTTCACGCACGCCGATGGGAAATCCGAACCAGCTGGGCTCCGCCGCCGGGGTACTCTCCGGCAGGAGGAGCACATCTTCGAAGGGCTTGAGGCGATCATAGAGATAGCGGAAGTTCTTCTGACGCGCCTCAATGAAGCCGGGCAGCTTCTGCAACTGCGACAGTCCCACGGCGGCCTGCATGTCGGTCATCTTCAGGTTGTAGCCGATGTGCGAGTAGATGTACTTGTGGTCGTAGCCGCAGGGCAGTTCGCCCAAGTTGCCACTCGAAGCGCTTGCCGCAGGTGTTGTCCTTGCCCGGCTCGCACCAGCAGTCGCGGCCCCAGTCGCGGAAGGATTCAGCGAGGGTTTTGAGCAGCGCGTTGTTGGTGACCACAGCACCACCTTCTCCGGTGGTGATGTGGTGCGCGGGATAAAAGCTGACGGTCGCGAGGTCGCCGAAGGTGCCGACCATCTGGCCGTTGTACTTTGCGCCGAGAGCATCGCAACTGTCTTCGACGAGCCAGAGCTTGTGCTTCTTTGCGAAGGCCGCGACCACGTCGAGATCAAAGGGATTGCCGAGCGTGTGGGCGATCATGACGGCGCGCGTGCGATCGCTGAGCGCGGCCTCGAGCTGCGAGGCATCGGCCTGATAGGTGGGCGTGGTGACGTCAATGAAGACGGGAACGCAATTGTTCTGGATGATGGGATTGACGGTGGTGGGAAAACCCGCGGCCACGGTGATCACTTCATCGCCGGGCTTGATCTGGCGCTCGCCGAGCCGCGGCGAGGTGAGACAGGAAAAGGCACAGAGGTTGGCGGAGGAGCCGGAATTGACCAGTGAGGCGCCACGGACACCGAAGAAGCGAGCCAACTGGCGCTCAAACTGGGTGGCGAAGCGGCCGGTGGTGAGCCAGCAATCGAGAGAGGCATCGATGAGACTGCGGAGATCGGAGGCGTCCAGCACCTTGCCGGAGACGGGCACGGGTGAGGTTCCGGGCTCAAAGACCTTTCCGCCGAATTGTTCGTTGAAGAATTGCTCGGCCAGCGCAAGAATCTGCTCCCGAAGCGCGGTCGCGTTTTCACTCATAGCACTATGTTAAATAATCTTTCTTCCAGCACGTTCCTAAGCGCTCCGACGCACTGATTTACTCGCAACATTCTGCGTCACTTATCGTACACTCCGTTCCGATCACATCCGACACGTTCCATCGGATCGTGCGTCTCCGATGTCTCTCCGGAGTGTGCATGATGGGGATGACGGTTGGACAGATCAGAGCCCTGTAGCCGCGTGCGGCGCGCTGTCTCGTCAGCGACGGCCGCGGCCGCTCACTCGACGTTCTGCCTAGGGGCGTGAAGTCGCGGATGTATCGGTATTGCCACAACGGCAAGCCGCAGAAGGTCCACCTAGGCCGCTAGCCAGATCTCACTTTGAAGACGGCGCGCGACAAGCTCGACGAACTGGCAGCCTAGGGGGTGGGCGGCCGCTCCCCCGCTGAGGAAAAGCAGGCTCGCCGCCAGGGACGTGACGATGAGCCGACGATGCGTGAATTCGGCGATCGTTACTATCGCGAGCAGGCGATGCGCAATCGCAAGAACCTCACCTGAATTTCTGCGATACCTCGGAAGTCTACGCTTTCCTGCAAGCTGTGATTTTTACCAAAATCCTTAATACAAAGTGCTGGCGAGGTGCAGGGATCAGCGCTCAAGAACCAATAGCACCCAATGTTGTCTCAGCAGGAATGAGTACCTCTAATTGCGGTGCTGACGGAGCCGTCTCTTTCAGTTCCAAGGGATGACCTTTGCGTATATGCCGAATACGTTTCCAGGTAGATCGCGGCAGAGGATCCCGTTTACGGCGGATCATGGAGGGAGCAGCGATTCCTTCTCTCACGGCGCGAAACCACAAATCGAACCAACCATTTTGAATCGACAGCACGCCATCTTTCAAAACACGCGGCCCAACAAAGCTGATCGCGCGCAGCAGCGTACAATTCTTCCACGCTGTCCAAATCTTGTTCCGTAGGAAGTAGTAGTTGCGCTGGCTGCGGGTCTTTCTCTCGTGTCGACTTACCTGCAGTTCCACAGTCCCGATTGTGGGTACATAAAGCATGTCGTAGCCAGCGCGCAGAATGCGAAACGCAAGATCGACGCTCTCGAAGCAGGCAAAATAATCTTCGTCGTAACCGCCGGTGTCGCGGAAGGTTGAGGCCCTTATAAACAGCGCGCCCTCACTGAAGTAGTCGGTAAAGCAGAAGCGGTCTTTTCCGATCTCAAACGGTACCGGATGCCACCAGTGCTCACGTAGTGGGCTGCCCGGGTCTTCCACTCCCGCGATTCGCAACGTCAGAAGTCCCACCTTTGGAAACTGATGGAAGAGCGCCACTGCCTTATGTATGCTCTCGGGATCCAAAACAAGCATGTCGTTGTCTAGGGAAAGAATGAAATCTCCCTTCGCACAACGAAAGCCCTCATTTCGGCCGGCAGTAGGAGAATCCACTGTCCGGCGAATCACGCGCACTCGCGAGCCGAACTCTTCTTGGAGCATCTCCGTGGTTCCGTCGGTCGAGACGTTATCAACAACTATGAATTCCAATTCGGGCCAATTCAATGCGAGGCAACTGCTCAATGATTGACGTAATAGGTCCTTGCGGTTGTGGGTAAGTATGACTACTGAAACTGCCGGCATCTTCATATCGGGACAGCCTTCCGTCGGAAAATTACTTCAGCTACGACGCGAACGACATTGCCATTTCATTAATAGAGGAGAGCTGCTCGAACGTGTCCACCGCAAACCAGCGCTTGGGATAGATTGACGAGCAACAGACTTGGCGCTTGGAAATCAGCTGCTCCCAAACCGCGTAAAAGTCCTCCTGCCGCGAGGTCATGCGATTGATCATTGCGGGATTTAGAACTTGAATCCCAGAGCAATACCGGTCGGATGGCGTATTCCGATCTAGCCTCGTTACAACATCATCCTCTTGAAAGATGTAGTCGCCTTCCAGTCCTGGCACGGGGGCTACAGGAACGATCATGCACGCAGGACTGTTATGGCGGGCGTATTCCCGGTCTAGCTGTTCAAGATCGAGTTCCACAACGTTGTCACAAGTCAGTACAAGCAGGGGTTCGTCCAAGCACTTGAGCATCGTGTTGTAAATCCACCAGGAGTTTCCCTTGCCGCTGGTGTTGTAAACGCAATCAACTCCCAGTTCAATCACGTGCTCAGCGAGTTTCGGTCCTTTATACCCAACTGTGATGTGAATCACATCAACGCGCTCACGAATCCGGCGGATTCCATCGGCGATGAGTGTCGATCCTAGAAATGGGGCCATTGGTTTAGGGATGACAGCCGTCAGCGGCATCATACGAACGCCACGCCCAGCAGCCATTATGAGTGCATGTCGGATGCGTGCCATACGCTACACTTCCTCGAGTGGTGGATTGCTAATCAAATCCAGGATTTCAGCATCGGTCAGCCGGTCGGTATTTGCCGACGATAGTCCATAGGACACCGGCTTTTCCGCCTTCTCGTTGAAGGAGAGTAGGTAGTGCGTGACGCCATCCAACTCCAATTCAGAGGTATAGGGAATCTCTATATCGCCAATCAGGAATTCATCGTCGCGCTCGCCGGGACGTCCCAGCACCTTCTCCCAGCTGCCGCCTTTATGCCTGGTCCAGACACGCAAGATGTCTTCGATTTGTGCCGCCTTCATCTTGCGGGATAGTACTTTGCCTTGGAACCGATCGGCGTTTTTCAGCGCTTCCAAAACGAGTTGAACGGATTCGTCAACAGTGAAAAAGAATCGCCGCATTTCAGGGCCGGTTGTGCCTATTACGCCCGTCCGCTCCTGCATGCTCCTCCACAGCGGAAATACCGACGCCGTGGACCATACAACATTGCCAAATCGCACGCACACAAACCTGGTGTCAGTCATGCGATTGCAGGAGCAGAAGATACGCTCCATAAGGGCCTTAGTCATACCGTAGGTATTCCGGACGGGGGGTGATGCCTTGTCCGTAGAGAGACCAATCACGGTTTCCACGCCGCGTTCCATGGCGACTCGCGCGACGTTTTGTGAACCAAGAACATTTACATCAACGCACTCCATGGGTTGGCGCTCCGCATTGTCCACGAACTTGGTCGCCGCTGCATGGATGATGATGTTAGGACGCTCTGCCACCACGATGTCACGAACCGACTCAATATTCGTTACGTCGAGGGGCACGGCTTCACAGCCCGTGCAATCCTGAGCTTGTCTTGCGAGTTTATTGTTGCGGCCGGCGAGAATAATCCGATAGTCGGATTTCAATGCGAGTCCGAGTCTCTTACCGACGAATCCGGTCCCGCCAGTGATCAGAATCGTTTTGTCGTTCAAACAGGTTCTCCATGACGAGGCTCCAGAAAACTACTCGTAACCCACAACCGGTTTCTGTAAAGACCAGGGACTGCGCTTAAGAGCCTTGGTTTCGCGGCTGTGCGGTGCTAATCAGCACGCGGATTACCAAATGGGATTACAGATATCCATCGACTGGACTGTCAGTCATGGCCCACCATGTAAATGGTTATTAATCTGACTGTTGGCAGCCAATCTTTGGGCGGAGAAGATGGCTTCAAAGACAGCTCATGGAAAGTAAATGTCACAAACTAGGAAGCTTCTTGCATATGCACTGCAACTGAACCGTCAACTGAACCGTTACCCGGGATTTACTTCCGGAGAGGCCGGGTGAGCCATGGTGGACTTACTCGGGGCTCGAGCCTCCCTGGCCCGTCCGCGCAATCGGCGCAGTGCTGGATTTTCGTTTTCCGAAGGGACGAGTCAGCGCCCAGAATTCTCGTTCTGGAGCAAGATTTGTGCAGCAGATGTCTCCGTGTCTGCAGTGCGCATCCAGGCGACATTAACAACTAGTAAGTACATGCAAATGAATAACTTACTGCCGACGTGCTGATTACACTATGGGGGGCCGAGTGGTAGAGATTTGCGCGCAGGAAAGCCAGCCGCTGTTGTTACAAGCTTCGCTTCTAGTGGGGTCTCAATGCGGGCGGTATCTGCGGTTCATGTTGGGGGGACGCTGGTGGAATCGCCATTTTTGGGAGAAACGATTGGGTTGGCCACATCCGAACGGTAGTGCGCCAATATTTCGGTGATGTTGCGGAAGAGGGCCTCGGGACCTTCCACCTTGCTGACAAAGCGATCGGCGAAGATCGCATCGTCGGGAATCTCGTTCATCCCGGAGACGATGATAATGGGCAACTGTGGCCGTAGGGCTCGTACGATTTTGGTCAGCTCAGTCCCGACCATAACGGGCATCATCTGATCGGTGAGAACGATATCCACGTGATGTTGCTCGAGCAACTCCAGTGCCTGGGCCGCGGAAGCAGCAGACAGAACCGTAAATCCCTGCCGGGTGAGAACCATCGCACGCAGGGTGCGGGGAATCTCCTCATCATCCACGCAAAGGATTACCGTGTTAGACACGGCCGCTCGCTCGTGCTACTGGCTCGGCAACTTTGAGCGATTCCGGTGGCGCATCGATGCGGTCCGCAGCTCCCAGGCCAGCGTGCGGCAGGAAGATCTGGAAGCAGGTGATGTTTCTATCGGATCTGCGAAGGCTCCTGAAGGAAATGCTTCCTCCGTATTTTTGAATGATGCCCTTGCTGATCCACAGGCCGAGGCCGGTGCCCTTTGCGGATTTGGTGGTGAAGAAGGGTTCAAAGAGGTGCCGGGCGTGTTCTGCATCGATGCCGACGCCGGTGTCGCAGATGGAGACCCAGGTTCCTGCCCGCCGATCGTCGCGGCGCGAGCAGGCGAAGACATGAATCCGGAGCCTGCCTCCGTCCGGCATGGCCTGCATTGCATTGCCGATGAGATTGAGGAAGACCTGCTTGAGCTCCACGGGAAAACCCAGAACCATGCCCTTGCTTCTGTAGCGCTTCTCGACGGCGATCTTATTGAACTCCAGGCGGCGCAGCTGCAGTTCCAGGATGTCGTCCAGCAGTTGGGAGATGGAGACTTCGACCGGGTGTTTGGATTCGCGATAGAAGCCGAGCGTCTGACGGGTGATGTGCGCGAGGCGCAGCATCTCCTCTTCTCCCATCTGCGCGTAGTGGCGGGCCTCATCATCGAGCGATGGATGATCGCGCAGCAGAAAGAAGGTGTTGCTGATGGCCTCGAGCGGGTTGTTGATTTCGTGGGCGATAATGCCGGCAACGCGGCCCATGGCGGCGAGCCGTTCAGCCTTTCTGAGCGCATCTTCAGCGTGCAGCTGCGCCGTGATGTCGCGGTTGATCTCGAGGATGGCGTCGCCGCGAGCCTTGAGAGCGAGCCGGCTGGCCACTACGATCTCCTGTCCATCGCGGGTGGTCTGGGTGAGGTTCCCTTCCCAGCTTCCATCCGCCGCCAGCGCCGACTCGATTTCATCATCACCGACCGGGAAGCGGGTCTTCAGGATTTCGTGTATGGCTTTGCCGAGGACCTCATCTCGCCGCCAACCGTAGAGGGCCTCCGCGCCGGAGTTCCAGAAGGACAGCAGACCATTGAGATCGCGCACGATGATGGCCTCGGTGGCGAGCTCGAGCAGGTCGGCTCGTTCACGGAGCAGATCTTCAAGCTGCTTACGACCGGTCACGTCAAAGAAGGCGCCGACTGCGCCGCGCACCGCGCCACCCGGATCGCGGAGGGGGCTGGCGCTGGCCAGCATATAGAGGGGAGATCTGCCGTTCTGACGAATTTCGAGCTCCATGCTGCCGAGCTGCTGGCCGCTGGCCGCGGAGCGCTGGAGGGGCAGCTCGTGGGGAGCCAGCTCTTTGCCATCCTGGTAGAAACGGAACGGGGGCGTTTGTCCTGCTGAGCTGTTCAGAGAGATGTTGTCGCCGACCTCGGTGCCCAGCATCTGAGTCAGAGCAGCATTGCCGGTGATGACGTCGCACGACGGGTCCTGTGAAACCGCTACGCCGACAGGCAGCACCTGCATGATGGCCTCGAGCTCGGCGAGGCGCTGCTGGAGCTGGCTGTTCAGGTGGCGGATCTTTTCTTCAGCAGCGATCTGATCGCTGATATCGGTGCAGGTTCCAAACCAGCGAACGACGCTGCCCTGGGAATCGCGGAGCGGCACAGCGCGCGCAATGAACCACTTGTATTTTCCGTCTTTGCCGAGAAGGGGGAAGGTATCTTCCCACAACTCGCCGGCACTCCACGCGCGCTCGAGGCGCTCCATGGTGCGGCCAACGTGATCGGGATGCTGGACGCTGGTCCAGCCCCAGCGCTCGATCTCATCTTCGGCGACGCCGAAGTAGTCATACCAGCGCTGGTTGTACCAGAAGATTGAGCCCTGGGCGTCGGCCATCCAGGCCATCTGCGGGATGGAGTTTGCCAGCGTCCTGAACTGTTCCTCGCTCTGCCGCAGCTGTTCAGTCCGCTCCTCAACCCGCTGTTCGAGTTCGCGATTGAGCTGCTCTAACTGGCGCGTCTTGCGATGAAGTTCAGTGAAGACGCTGACCTTCGCTCGCAAGAGCTCAGGCACGATGGGGACGGCTATGTAGTCGACTGCGCCGCTCTGATAGCCCTTGATGCGATCCGGGTCGGAGAGATGAACGGCGGAGATGAAGATGATGGCGGTCTTCTGAAATCGCGGATGCCGGTGCATCATGTCCGCGAGCTCAAAGCCATTGATCTCGGGCATGCTGACGTCCATCAGGACGACGGCGATATCATTGCGGAGCAATTGCTCCATCGCCTCGCGGGCAGATCTGGCTTTGATCAGGTTCGCGCCCAACTCACTGAGGATCGCTTCATAGCTGAGCAGCTTCCCAGCCTGATCATCGACCATGAGTATGTTGGCTCGATCGCGTTCGTTCATGGACCCTTTCTGCCGCCGAAGTTCCTGGCCCCTGTTCCAATTTCAGATGCAGACTATCGATGCAACCACATGCGAAGCGAGGACAATAACTGTTCCGTGTTTACTGGTTTGGCGAGGTACTCCGATGCGCCCGCCTGCAGGCACTTTTCGCGATCGCCTTTCATGGCCTTGGCGGTGAGCGCGATGATGGGCAGACGGCGGAAGTGTGGATTTTGCCGGATGACCTGCATGGTTTCGTAGCCGTCCATCTCGGGCATCATGATGTCCATCAGAACGATTCCCAAATCGGGAGTGGATTCGATAGTGGCGATGGCTTCGCGTCCGGTTCCCGCCATTAAGACACTCATACCACGCCGCTCGAGCACGCTGCTCAGCGCGAAGATATTACGCACGTCATCGTCCACTACCAGAACCTTCTTGCCAACCAGCGCCTCGTCGGAGCGATGCAGCCGGTCCAGCATCGCCTGTTTTTCCAAGGGCAGTTCGCCGACCACGCGGTGAAGGAAGAGAGCGGTCTCGTCGAGCAGGCGCTCCGGAGATTCCACGTCCTTGACGATGACGCTGCGGGCCAGCATGTGCAGGCGAGCATCTTCCTCCGGGGAGAGATCTTTGCCGGTGAAGACTACGACCGGGAGCTCATTTCCAGAGTCGGAGTGGCTCAATTGCTCCAGAAGCTCGAATCCGGTCATATCGGGCAGCCTCAGGTCGAGCACGACGCAGTCGTAGTTTTGATTGTCGATCGCGGCCAGAGCATCTGCGCCGGTGGAAACAACGTCGACGTCGATGTCGTTGTAGTCCAGCAGCGCCCGGATACTGAGCTGCTGTGCCGGCTCATCTTCGACAACCAGCAGGCGTTTGCGACGGGGACGGGAGTAGTCGCGGATACGATCGATCGCCGCGACCAGGCCTTCGGGCGTGGTGGGTTTGGTGACGAAGGCAAAGGCCCCGTGCGAGAGGCCGTGATGCCAGTCCTCATTGGCGGTCAACATCTGAACCGGAATGTGGCGAGTGGCGGGATCCTGCTTCAGGTGATTGAGCACGGTCCAGCCGAGCATGTCGGGCAGAGAGACATCGAGCGAGACGGCCGTGGGATGGAACTCGCGGGCGAGCGCGAGCGCTTCGGCGCCACGCGTTGCCACCAGTACTTTGAATCCCTTGTCGCGGGAGAGATCGCAGAGGATGCGCGCGTAGTGAACGTCATCTTCGACGATCAGCAGGATCGCATCTCCAGGCTGGAGCTTGGTGCGATCATCATCGATCGTCTCACCTGTGATTTCGGGCAGGGCAAACGCAGCGGCTGGGTGGCTCAGCAATCGTGGATGGTGCTGCGCGTCGCTGGAGGAGGTGACAGCGCTGGTCGCTGGCCCGACATAGGTCTGAGGCAGATAGAGCGTGAAGCTGCTGCCCGCGCCGGGCGTACTGCGAAGCTGGATCTCGCCGCCGAGAAGGCTGGCCAACTCGCGGCTGATGGCGAGACCGAGTCCCGTGCCGCCATACTTGCGGCTGGTGCCGGCATCCGCCTGCTGGAAGGCCTCGAAGATGATCCTCTGCTTTTCGGCTGGGATGCCGATGCCGGTGTCGGAGACTTCGAAGGCAATGACCGTCGCGGCGCTCGAAAGAATGGGATGGTGCGGCGTCCAGCCGCGAGTGACAGGCGCAACGGAGAGCCGTACGCCGCCGTGCTCGGTGAATTTGAAGGCGTTGGAGAGTAGGTTTTTGAGCACCTGCTGCAGGCGCTTGGAGTCAGTGACGAGGCTGCGGGCGAGGTGCGCGTCCGCATCGACCTCAAAGGCGAGCTTGCGGCTCTCTGCTTCGTGGCGGAATGGCCGGGCCACCATGTCGATGAGGCTGCCGAAGAAGACTTCTTCGGCTTCGACCGATACCGTGCCGGACTCGATCTTCGAGAGATCGAGGATGTCACTGATGAGCGTAAGCAGATCGGTGCCGGCGCCGTGGATGGTACGGGCAAACTCGACCTGCTTCGCGGTGAGATTCATATCCGGGTTGTCCGCAAGCTGCTGGCCGAGCACGAGGATGCTGTTGAGCGGCGTGCGCAGCTCGTGCGACATGTTGGCGAGGAATTCAGATTTGTACTTGGAGGTGAGGGCGAGCTCCTTGGCCTGCTCTTCAAGGGCGCCGCGCGCCTGCTCGATCTCGCGGTTCTTGCGTTCGACTTCCGCGTTCTGCTCGGCAAGCTGCTGGGCCTTCTGCGCGAGCTGCTCGTTGGTCTGCTGCAGCTCCTTCTGCTGCGTCTGCAATTCGACGGCGAGCTGCTGCGATTGTTTGAGCAGTCCTTCGGTCTGCATCGTGGCTTCAATGCTGTTGAGCACGATGCCGATGCTCGAAGTGAGCTGCTCGAGGAATGCCAGGTGGGAGGCGGTGAACTCGCTGAGGCTGGCGAGTTCGATCACCGCTTTGACGCGATCTTCGAAGAGAACGGGGAGCACAATGACGCTGCGCGGTACGGATTCGAAGAGGCCGGAGCGGACAGGCGTGGTGTGCGGCGGCAGATTCGCGATGAGCATGCGCCGTTTCTCCAGTGCGCACTGCCCTACCAGTCCTTCGCCGAGCTTGATCTGCTGCAGGTGGCCATCCTCTGAGTTAGCGAAGGCGGAGAGCAGCGACATGCTGTCCGATTCATCGGTTCCCATCTGATAAAGGACGCCCTGCTGCGCATTGACCAGCGGGGCAAGCTCAGAGAGCAGCATACGGCCCACAGTGGTGAGTTCGCGTTGGCCCTGCAGCATGCCGGTGAAGCGGGCGAGGTTGGTCTTGAGCCAGTCCTGCTCCGTGTTGCGGTCGGTGGTCAACCGCAGGTTGTCGATCATGGTGTTGATGTTGTCTTTGAGCTCAGCGACTTCGCCGCAGCGCGTCCACCTGAATGGAGCGGGTGAGGTCACCCTTGGTGACGGCCGTTGCGACTTCTGCGATCGCGCGCACCTGGTTGGTGAGGTTGTCGGCCAGCAGGTTGACGTTGCCGGTGAGATCCTTCCATGTACCGGAGGCGCCGGGCACGTTCGCCTGGCCGCCGAGCCGGCCTTCCACACCAACCTCGCGGGCCACGGTGGTGACCTGATCGGCGAAGGTGGCGAGCGTGTCCGTCATGTTGTTGATGGTTTCGGCCAGCGCTGCCACTTCGCCCTTCGCATTGACGGTGAGCTTTTGCGTGAGTTCGCCGTTCGCCACGGCGGTGACGACCTTGACGATGCCGCGTACCTGTTCGGTGAGGTTGGCGGCCATCACGTTGACTTTGTCGGTGAGGTCCTTCCAGGTGCCGGCGACGTCGGGCACCTGCGCCTGGCCGCCGAGCTTGCCTTCCGTGCCGACTTCGCGAGCCACGCGTGTGACTTCGGCGGCGAAGGCGTTGAGCTGGTCGACCATGGTGTTGATGGTGTTCTTGAGCTCCAGGATCTCGCCCTTCACGTCGACCGTGATCTTGCGCGAGAGATCGCCGCGCGCCACGGCCGTGGTGACTTCGGCGATGTTGCGGACCTGCGCCGTGAGGTTGCCGGCCATGAAGTTGACGGAGTCGGTAAGATCCTTCCACGTACCGGCGACGCCGGGGACGTTGGCCTGACCGCCGAGTCTGCCTTCGGTGCCGACTTCGCGAGCGACGCGCGTCACTTCACCGGCGAAGGCGTTGAGCTGATCGACCATCGTGTTGATGGTCTCTTTGAGCAGGAGGATTTCGCCGCGCACATCGACGGTGATCTTGCGGGAGAGATCGCCATTCGCGATGGCGGTCGCGACCTCGGCGATGTTGCGGACTTGCGCCGTCAAGTTGCCGGCCATGAAGTTGACGTTGTCGGTGAGGTCCTTCCAGGTGCCGGCGACGCCGGGCACCTGCGCCTGGCCGCCGAGCTTGCCGTCGGTGCCGACCTCGCGGGCGACGCGCGTGACTTCGCCGGCGAAGGAGCGAAGCTGATCCACCATGGTGTTCAGCGTCTCTTTGAGCTGGAGGATTTCGCCGCGCACATCGACGGTGATCTTGCGCGAGAGATCGCCGCGGGCCACGGCCGTTGCCACTTCGGCGATGTTGCGGACCTGCGCCGTGAGGTTGCCGGCCATGAAGTTGACGTTGTCGGTGAGATCCTTCCAGGTTCCGGCGACGCCGGGCACCACTGCCTGGCCGCCGAGTTTGCCTTCGGTACCGACCTCGCGGGCGACGCGCGTGACTTCACCAGCAAACGCGTTGAGCTGGTCCACCATGGTGTTGATGGTGTTCTTGAGCTCGAGAATCTCGCCTTTCACATCGACGGTGATCTTGCGCGAGAGATCGCCGCGCGCGACAGCGGTTGTGACTTCGGCAATGTTGCGGACCTGACCGGTGAGGTTGCCGGCCATCGAGTTGACCGAGTCGGTGAGATCCTTCCATGTACCGGCGACACCGGGCACGCTGCGCCTGACCGCCCAGCCTGCCTTCGGTACCGACTTCGCGGGCGACGCGGGTGACTTCGCCGGCGAAGCGGTTGAGCTGATCCACCATCGTGTTCAGCGTCTCTTTGAGCTGGAGGATTTCGCCGCGTACGTCGACCGTGATCTTGCGCGAGAGATCGCCATTGGCGATGGCGGTGGCGACTTCGGCGATGTTGCGCACCTGGCCGGTCAGGTTGCTGGCCATGAAGTTGACGTTGTCGGTGAGATCCTTCCAGGTGCCGCCGACGCCGGGCACCTGCGCCTGGCCGCCGAGTTTGCCTTCCGTGCCCACTTCTCGCGCGACGCGTGTGACTTCGCCGGCGAATGCGTTGAGCTGGTCGACCATCGTGTTGATGGTGTCTTTGAGCTCGAGAATCTCGCCCTTCACGTCCACGGTGATCTTGCGGGAGAGATCGCCGCGGGCGACGGCGGTCGTGACTTCGGCGATGTTGCGGACCTGGGCCGTGAGGTTGCCGGCCATGGCGTTGACGGAGTCGGTCAGATCCTTCCATGTGCCGGCAACGCCGGGCACGACTGCCTGGCCGCCGAGTTTGCCGTCGGTGCCGACTTCGCGAGCGACGCGCGTGACCTCCGATGCGAAGGAGCGCAGCTGGTCGACCATCGTGTTGATGGCTTCCTTCAGCTGCAGAATCTCGCCGCGTACGTCGACGGTGATCTTGCGGGAAAGATCGCCGCTGGCGACGGCGGTGGCGACTTCGGCGATGTTGCGCACCTGGCCAGTCAGGTTGCTGGCCATCGAGTTGACGGAATCGGTGAGGTCCTTCCAGGTACCGGCGACGCCGGGCACATGCGCCTGGCCGCCGAGTTTGCCGTCGGTGCCGACTTCACGGGCGACGCGCGTCACCTCGGCCGTGAAGATGCCGAGCTGCTGGATCATCGTGTTGACGATGCTGGCGGAGCGCAGGAACTCGCCTTCGAGCGGCCTTCCGTCGACGTCCAGGCGAACAGTCTGGGTCAGGTTTCCCTGGGCGACGGCGGCGATGGCGCGGGTGACCTCCGTGGTGGGGCGAAGGAGATCTTCGATCAGCGTGTTGAGCGAGACCTCCATCTCGCCCCAGGAGCCGCGATGCTGCTCGAACCGGGTGCGCTCCCGGGTGCGGCCTTCTTTTCCGACGGCCTGACCGACGCGGGTCAGTTCTGCCGCCATCTGTTCGTTTGCGGCGACGATGTCGTTGAAGGTGTCCGCAATTTTTCCTTGAATGCCAGTCCAGGCCACGGGCAGGCGGACAGAAAAGTCGCCTTTGCGCATGGTCTGCAGACTTGCCAGGATCAGAGCCAGATCGACTGATCCGTTTTGATCCGATGTCGCGCCCTGGTGCCCATTCTTGCGGGATTGAGCCGAGGCGGCGGCCGACTTTTTGGCCGGTGCAGCTTCGCCGGATACTGCCATTGATGTCTCCGTAGGTTTCATACACAACGCTGGGGGATCGAACCGCTAGTATCTCGGCGAATCGACGGATTCATTCATGGTGATCGTTCCATCCTTATCATGGATACGGTCACACGACATGGCGGATGGATTTCCGGAATGGGAATGTCGAAGTCTGAGTAACGGGAGTCGCGGCTCGGCACGGGTCGAGAGACATTCCGCATGATAGGAGTGAAGGTGTCGCGTCGTTGGATGAGGACCCACAAGGAAGGTTGCCTTGCTCCTCGGAAGATATACGTTTGGTATAATGGCCGGACTGGGCAATAAACCGTAAAGCCGTTTGCAATGAGCGGCTTACTGATGCGGAGAGCTGGCAGAGCCCGGTTGAATGCAGCTGACTCGAAATCAGCCATAGTCGCAAGGCTATCGGGGGTTCGAATCCCTCGCTCTC
>CAWIBQ010000004.1:0-1405109 GCA_963834345.1 uncultured Acidobacteriaceae bacterium
GGTGCGAACCAGCCACATAACTAGGACGCACTCGGTCGCTCTCCACCCTGCTGCGCCCCCGTCGTGTTGCGCTGGTCCAGGGAATCCGCCAGTCGCGCCAGTTGTTCGGCGGCCGCGCGCAACGCGGAGGAGGATGAGTTCTGCCGCACCTGCGGAACAACCTGATCGTTGAGATACCCGATTACGCGCTTCACTTCGTCTTCGATCCGTGGCCCGATGTTCCCAAACTGCGCATCCACCTTGCGCCCGAAATTCTCAAACGTGCTCCTACCGCTCTCAGCCATTCGTCACCTCGCCTGTCCCTCAACAGTCTCCGCGCCCGGGTAGGCCCCGGTCGATCGCACAACGCTCGAGGGTGTTCCCTCTTGGTACTGCCGCCCAAAAAAATGCAGCGACACCTGACCTGCACCGGCATCTTTACGGAAGGAATGCCGAAATGCGACCGATATCCCCACCGCTCGCTCGACGCGGCAACGTGACTATTTTTGACTCGATGCGGCCTTTATACTCTCTTTTTTGTATGGGCCTCCCCCGATTTCGCCTGCTGTCGCGTGCTACATCCCTGCTCGTGTCTGTTGCCGTTTTCACGTGCGCGCTCTCCCTGCTCTGCCCTGCCACGCAGACGATGCGGCATCAGGGCTCCCAGATGCGCCCCAGCCAAGCACTGGCCTGGCGAACGAGAGACCCGCCACGCAAAAGACCGGCCCCGGACGCGACAACATGTTTTCTCAATCTGCACCTCGGGCCCGCCTATCCCCTTTACGCAAATAACAAAGACACGATCATCAATCAAAAAAACGCGCCACCCTTGAGCGCCCCCGACAAGATTCTCTATGCGGTCCACGAGCAGACACGCTGGGCCATCCTCATGCCCTGGCTGATATCTGCCGGGATATGGCCACGCCGTCAACACCGACCCGAAGACTGGCACAGACCTCGGGGGCTTCGGCGATCGTCTCGGCCTGACCATGATCCGCCAAGCAACCGACCGCTTTTCCGGCGATGGGCTCTATACGGCGCTCTTCCATCAGGACCCCCGCTTCTACCGCATCGGCCGGGCACACTCGTTCACCGGGGATTGCTCGCCGTCAAGCAGACCTATGTGCGCATGAACGATGAGGGCCAACAGCGCCCCAGCTACTCCGGGCTGCTCGGCCACGCCACAGGCAGCTTTCTCGCCATGACGTATTATCCGCAACAAAGCGCAACCGCCGCCATCGCTGCGCGCGGCTTCGGCACTGCGGTCGCAGGCGATATGGGCAGCAAATTGCTTATCGAATTCGGTCCCGACGTGCTCCGCTTGGCACTCCGTCGCAAACCTTGATAGTTGCGCGGCCTATCGTCAGGCATCATCGTCCTTATATCGAGGAGAATAAGCATCCCGGGAATGCATCGCAGGCCGCTACGCGGATGGGCCCGTTTCTTCCCCGCCATCGTGGGTCTGACCTCGCTGGCCTTCTGCAGCTGTAGCGCACAGCGGAGCACCCTTGCGCCCGCCTCGTCATCGCCCAATGATCTCCTGGCCGCAACAGATCTCTCCACAGCAATGGATCTGCCAGCTTCGATAGATCCGCCCGCCGTCACCGCGCTGCCCAAAGACACACTGCCCGACGCGCCGACTCCGAGCATCGATGCGCGGACCTCCGAAGAAGGCCATGCAGACGGGAACAATCCGGACGTCAGCGACTCCGTCCCCAGCGATCCGCAACAGGACGAGAAGCCAACCACGCCGGGATTTCCTCCCGTGAGCCCCACGCCACGCCACCTTCCGCTATCGCCGGCGGAACATCCCAGCATTCCATCGCTACCCGATCCCTGCCAGACCGGCGTTTCCACATCGACCGCCACCAACATGAGTTGCGGCCAGGATGTGAATTACTTTCAGCGCTTCGTCGATTCCGGCATTCATCCCTTGACCCCGCGCCAGAAGGGCATCCTTGCCATCCGAAACACGACCGATCCTTACAACTTCGCCACTATCGCGCTCATCTCCGGCATCTCCGTAGCGGACGATCCGGACTCTGCCTACGGTCCCGGGTTCCCCGGCTTTGCCCGAAACTTCGGCGTTGCCTACTGCGAAACCGCCGTGGGGGAGTTCTTTGGCACCTTTCTCGTGCCCTCCATCGTTCATCAGGATCCCCACTATCACCGCATGCCCAACGCCTCCTATACCCGACGCACCTTCCACGCCATTACGCAGGTGGTCTGGGCGCAGAGCGATTACGGCGTGGGCATGCCGAACTATGCGAACCTGGTCACCACTGCGGTCGGCGATGCTCTCGGTAACCTCTTCGTGCCCGGACGGGACAAGAGCTGGGGCGCTGGAGTGGCGCGCTACGCTACCGCGATTGGCACCGATCCCATCGACAACTTCATCACCGAGTTTCTGCCCGACGTCGCCCGCCACGTCAACGTCCACATCGTCTTGCTGCATCAGATCGTCAACCAGGTGACGAAGCAGAACTGAGCGAGCGGAAACGGCTCAACGGCCGCTTGTAAGATCGGCATCCACACACTCTGCGTTCTTTGCCACCGGGTTGCAGCGCGCCATCGCTCCACCTGCAAAGCTGACCGAGTAGCCGGTCCACTTCGCAGGCTCCGCCTTCGGATAATCCGTGCTCAGGATCTGCGCGCCGCTCGCCATCGCATGGTCCCTCCGCACCGTCGAACCGGAGCGGCCTTCCTTCGTATCCGCATCCGTGCGCGTGCGCACCAGGTAACCCTGGCGCACCAGTGCCGCAATCTCCTGCTCCGTCCCGTCGTTCATCTCCGTAAACGCGGCGTCCGGCTGCCCCGGCGCAGCATTCGTAAACAGCACGCGCCCCCGCAGATTCGCATGCCCCTGGAGATAGAGCGGCCCCGCCGAGCGCTGATCCATCAGGAAGATCACCTTGCCTCGCGCCTTCTCGAGCGTCGGCCACGCACCCGCGAGCGCTGCCTCATTCGGCGTCGCATACGAACCGCGCATATCGTCGGGTGTGATCATCTCGTCTGCCGAAAACACCGACCGGATCTCGCGGTCCAGCGCGTCAAACGTCTCCGCCGTAAACGGCTCCGGCGTGGTGGCATGCGGAATATTCAGCGGCTTGTCCTGCTTTGTCTCCACCAGCACGAAGATCGGCAGATGCCGCGGGTGCGCCTTTGACCACTCGCGCACAATCGTGAGGCACGCAGTGAGAGGCTGGCAGTTGCTCTTCTGGTCCAGGTCCTGCACATGCATCACCTTGAATCCCGGCTTCGACATCACATCCGCATCCGCATTCGGGTCATCTGCCGCCACACCGGCCGCCGTCTCCGCTGCCGGCCCTGCCGGGTGCGCATAGCGGCCGCCTTTGCTGTCTGCAAAGATGTCGAGCTCAATCTGCCGCACGCCGCCGTCGAACTGCTTGGCCAGCGGCGGATGCGCGTAGTCCAGCCCGCGCAGACTCTCCGGCTTCGTCTTCTCGAGGAGGGCGCGCATCCCCGGCGGCAGCCCGGCGTGGTAGCTGTTGTGTGAACCGATCACCTGGATCTGGTGGATGCGCACCTGCGCATCCGAAGAGTTCGCGCGATCCTGTGCTGCTGCGGCTGTCGCCATCAGCAGTATGGCGGCGAGATGCATGGCCTTCATGAAGTATCCCGTCTCTCTTTTTGGAGTTGCAATGGCAGGGCTTCGCCACCACGCGAAAGTCTAACTCCGGAAGATCAATGGGCTGTTGCAAGACGCGGAACTTCGCCACTGCGCGATCCATCCGCCGCTCTCACAAGCAACTCATAGGAGCGCAGCCGCGCCGCATGATCGTGCACGATCGTCACCGCGATCACCTCATCGAGATCGAGCGCACCGGCAAACGCCGCAAGCTGCGCATGTACGTGTTCCGGCGTTCCATAGAAATACCGCGGCCACTCGCCCTCTTCCATCGGCACCGGCCCCTGTCTCTGCAGTTCGCGCAGAGCCTCTTCCGGTCGCGGCACCGGCCGACGATCGCCCGAGCGAATGCGCCGAGTAAGGAGTCGCGGACTCGCCATCATCAGCTCCGCCTCCTCTTCCGTCTCGGCGCACAGCACGCCCACCGCAACACTCTTACGTGCCTGCTGGGAGTATCGACTCGCGCGGAAGGACTGCGTGTAGTGCTCGATCGCCGCCCGCGTATGCACCGGGCTGAAGAAGTGCGCGAATGAATAGGGCAGCCCAAACTGCGCAGCGGCCTCCGCGCTCCACATGCTCGAGCCCAGCAGCCACACCTCCGGGCTGCCCGGCATCTCCGGCGACACCGTCAACTGCGAAAACGGATGCTCCGCCGGAAAATCGTGATGGAGAAACATCAGCAGCTCCGCAAGCTGATCTTCGAAGTCATCTGCCGGCCTCTGCCGCCGCTCGCGCCGCAGCGCATGCGCCTCCAGCGGCCCGCCGCCCGGTGCGCGTCCGACCCCCAGATCCACCCGCCCGGGATAGAGAGCATGTAGCGTGCGAAAGACCTCAGCCACCTTGTACGCGCTGTAATGCGGCAGCATGATGCCGCCCGAGCCGATGCGGATCCGTGAGGTCTCCGCGCCAATGCGCGCCAGCACCACCTCTGGCGCCGTGCATGCCAGCAGGTCCATCGCATGGTGCTCCGACATCCAGAAGCGGTGGTAGCCCAGCCGCTCCACATGCTTCGCCAGGTCAATCGAGTTCGCCAGCGCCTGCGCCGGCGTCGAGCCTTCCGGCACCGGCGCCTGGTCCAGCACGGAGAGCCGTACCTGCTTGCCACCCGCCACAATGACTGCTTCGCTCATGGCCATTGGATGACCGCAGGCCGCCGGCGGACTCGCGCCCGCATACACTGGTTGCCTGGAGCGTTCTCCTGTAGGTGCAGAGTGGAGAATCAATCTTTGCGCAGCTCCGCCAAGAAAAGCTGCACATAACCGCTCTCAAATGGCACACGCAACAGGAGAAGGCTCCATGTCCACGATCCCGCCCATTCCCTTTCCCCTGCGCAGCGACAGCTACAAGGTCACTCACTGGCGCCAGTACCCGCCCGGCACCACCGAGGTCTACAGCTATCTCGAATCGCGCGGCGGCCGCTTCCCCCAGACCGTCTTCTTCGGCCTGCAGCCCTACCTCCGCAGCTATCTCGCCGGCAGCGTGGTCACCGCCAAAGATGTCGACACCGCCGACCGCCTCGCCGCCTCGCACTTCGGCCGCCACGGCATCTTCAATCGCGCCGGCTGGATGCACATCGTCGAGCGCCACGGCGGACGTCTTCCCGTCGAAATACGCGCCGTCGCCGAAGGCACAGTCGTGCCCACCCACAACGTGCTTATGACCATCCGCAACACCGACCCCGCCTGCTACTGGCTCACCAACTTCCTCGAGACCCTGCTACTCAAGGTCTGGTACCCCACCACCGTCGCCACGCTCTCCGGCGCCTTGCTGCACGTCATCGAATCGGCCATGAGGCGCAGCGGCGAAGACCCGGGCACGGCCAACATCATGCTCCACGACTTCGGCTATCGCGGCGCCAGCTCTGAGGAAACAGCCGGCCTCGGCGGCGCGGCGCACCTCGTGCACTTCCGCACCTCGGACACGCTCATCGCCAACATGCTGCTGCGCGAGCACTACTCCGGCCCCACTACTCCCGTTGACTGGATGCCCTCCGCCTCCGTCGTCGCCACCGAGCACAGCACCATGACCGCCTGGGGGCGCGATCACGAGCTCGACGCCTACCGCAATGTGCTCGCGGAATATCCCCAGGGCATCCTCTCCATCGTCGTTGACAGCTTCGACGTCTATCGCGCGGCGGAGGAGATGTTCGGCGGCGTCCTGCGCGACCAGGTGCTCGCGCGCGATGGCCTGCTTGTCCTGCGGCCCGACTCCGGCGACCCGGTGCAGGTGCTACTGCGACTGCTCCCGATGCTCGCCGCGCGCTTTGGCGGCACACGCAACCATGCAGGTTACAAATTGCTGAATCCGAAAATCCGTCTGCTCTGGGGCGACGGCATCGGCCTCGAATCCGTCGAGCGCATCCTCGACAACGTCCTCGCCGAAGGCTGGTCCGCCGCCAATCTCATCTTCGGCATGGGCGGCGCGCTGCTGCAGAAGGTCAATCGCGACACCCAGAACTTCGCCTTCAAATGCTCGTCGGCCACCGTCAACGGCGAGCTGCGCGACGTCTTCAAGGACCCCATCACCGCTCCCGACAAGGAGTCCAAGCGCGGCAAGCTCGCGCTCATCCGCACCCCGCGCGGCCTCGAAACGGTGCACTGCCCCGGCAACTGCGAGATGGAAGGCGACCTGCTCGAACCCGTCTTCTGCAATGGCGAAGTCCTACGCCATCAGACCCTGGACGACGTCCGCGCGAAGGCCACGCCGTAACGCGCAATAGCTCCATTTGCGCCGCGTGTCAAATGATCGGCAAGTGAATCTTTCAGGGAGATAGGACATCGCATGGTAGGTGTCAATGTTTCTGAAGCTAACCAGGGCCTGGGCCGCGATCCGATGGAAGATCCTCTTCATCTTCACGTTCTTCAGCGTCATGTCCGTGATCATGATCACGTGTTTCTCCATTGCAGTGCTGAACGTAGTGATACGACGTGAGAGCGCTTACCTGATTGAGGAACGGATAAAAGTGATCCTGGAAAGCCGCAAGGGGCTTGCGGATCCTGTTCTCAATAGAGTTCAAAGTTGTCAGGATGCATCGAATGCGACGATTTCTACAGTATTTACGGAACATCTGAATGCCGCGTGGCCCGGCAGTCGAAGCGCCATTTCTGTTCTGCCTGCGGGAGTTTCCAGTGAGGCCGCGTTCCCCTGGCTGGACACGCAATCTTTTGCTGGTCTCATCGAGGACCACGGTAATCTCGAGGTCCGTTTTGTCCGCACCGTGAAACGTGAGGGCTGTTCCGTAAGGCTGGATGTCATCATCCCGCTTGGCGAATCATTTTTGAGTCAGCTCTCCAGCGCTTCCGGTTTGGAGATTGTCAGCAGCAAACCACTACTCCTGAACGACTACCGGCGCGATGAAGGAGTGGTCGGCGAGATCGAAGCCAATTTCGTTCCGGGATCGTCGCGCGCGGTTCCCGTCGTAGTCATCGCGCGGAATGGAACAACCGGATCATTGGAAAGCTGGGTGATCTGCCAGATCCGTCCCAGCTATTCGCGCACGGTAGAGGACCTCGGCCGTATGGGATTGCGTACGGCATCGTGGGTCTTTCCGCTGATCAGTATTGCGATCGCTCTCGGTCTCGCATACGTGTGCGGCATGTATCTTTCCATCCGTCTCAGCAGACGCATAGTCACCGTGATCGACACTTTGAGTCATGCTGCGCACCGGATCGGGAGCGGTGACTTTTCGGTCCGGATTCCGGTTGCTGAAGAAGATCAGCTGGGGTTGCTTGTTGCTTCGTTCAATGGAATGACGGCTCATCTTGAGAATCTGCGCGAACAGGAAAAGCAACGTATTGTCCTCGAGCGCGACATAGCACTGGCCCACGAGGCACAGCAATATCTCTATCCCCGCTCTGCGCCCACTCTATCGGGAGCGAATGTATGGGGCGAGACCAGACCTGCCCGCATTGTCAGTGGCGATCTCTATGACTTCTTCGCCTTCAGCAGGGACACGGTTGGCCTGCTCTGCGCCGACGTCAGCGGCAAGGGGATGTCGGCAGCCTTGATGATGGCGCATCTCCAGGCAGTCGCACACGGCAGGATGCTCACTCTGGATCAACCGAACGCCCGGCCCTCTCCTTCCGCCTTTGTTGCGATGCTCAATCGAGATCTTCGCGGCCGCTTTGGAGACAATCGGTATGCAACCATGTTCTACGGAGAATATGACTCACGCTGCGGATGCCTGCGGTATGTCAATGCCGGACATTGCCGGCCCATATTGATTTCAGAAACGGGCGAAGCCACCGCGCTGCCTGGTGGTGATTTGCCGATAGGTTTGTTTCCTGACACAACCTACGAGGAGCGTGCTGTCAGAGTCTCGCGCGGCGGCACCGTCATTATGTACAGCGACGGACTCATCGACGCCTTGAATTCCGATGGAGAAGAATTTGGCGAAGAAAGGCTCATTGAGCATTGCAGGTCCCTGCCGAAAGGAGCGACAGCACAGACGATCAGCGCGTCCCTCTCCCAGTGCATTGCCGAGTGGTCGGCGGGTGTAGAGCAGTTTGACGATACAACCATTCTTGTACTAACAGCAGACTGAGCAATGCATTGCATGCATTAGAGAACTCCGGTGTTCCGCCGTCTCTTCTGCATCAGCTGCTTTCCCTGCGCATCATCGATTCGTCTCGCGCCGACATCCGCTCAATCGCAATCGCTAGAAGTGCTGCCAGCCCTCTGGCTTCAAGTCCCTTCGCCGCCCATCCGTCAACAGCGTCATCCGCGGCGCGCCCGACTTCCCTCGCAGCATTCGCCCAATCCGCCGCACCGGCACACCCACGATCCTCCGCGGCACGTGAGCACCCGCATCGGCCGTAAACAGCAGCTCATAGTCGTCCCCACCGTGCAGCGCGTCATTTAGCGTAGCGTCACGCCCGAGCGGCAGCAGCGCCGCATCTACCTCTGCGCGCAAACGCGACTCCTCGCACAGATGCTCGAGGTCCACCGACAACCCATCGCTGATATCGATTGCCGCCGTCGCCAACCTGCCACGGACGAGTGCGCGGCCTACATCAATCCTCGGCTCCGGAAAGAAATGCGGATGCTCCGCCGTCGCTTCCGTAACTCCGCGAAAACGCGCTCGCGGCTGCGCCGGGGTTCGATTATTGGTCCGCATCAACGCACGCAGCTCCGCCGCCGCGCCACCTAACGATCCAGTTACGTAAAGTGCATCTCCTGGCTTCGCTCCCGACCGCAGCAACGCCCGTCCGCGCTCCACCCCGCCGATCACCACAATGTCCGCCGCAGCCCGTGCATGCGCACCGCCCGGCGACTGTGCCAGGTCCCCGCCCGCCAGCGGAACGCTCCACTGTTCGGCAAGCGCCAGCAGCCCGTCATAGAAGCGGTCCACCCAGCTCCGTCGTCCACGCGTGAACTCCCGCGGCACCGCCAGCGACACAAATGCCGCCACCGGCCGTGCGCCCATCGCCGCGATATCGCTCAGCCCGCGCGCCAGGCACTTGTGCCCCACCGCTTCAGGCGCATGCCAGCCGCGGCGAAAGTGCACATCCTCGAGCGAGAAGTCCGTCGTGACCACAAGCTCTTCACCGCGCCGCACCGCCAGCACGGCTGCATCGTCGCCAATGCCGACGCGCAACCCGCCTTTCGCACTGCCGCGCACCGAATCTCTCGCCACGCGCGCACGCACCACTCTCAGGATGTCGCGCTCCCGCTCGCCCATCGCCCCAGCTTACTCTGCGGATGCGAGGCCCCTGCCTCCGCGATGGCGCATCGCTATCCGCTACGATCGAAGCCGGAATACACCATGCCTCCAGTAACTCAACCGCAAGGCCGCGTCTCCGACTGGGGGTGGCCTGCCTTCCTGGTCCTGCTGATCGCACAGCTATGGGCGGCCCATGCGTGCGCCTTCTTCGCGCACGAGTACGCACATTCCTTCGTGGCCTGGCTCCTGCGATGGAAGGCAAACCCGCTCGCGTTGAACTACGCCCATCCGACATGGACGGTTCTCCTCATCCAGCTCGGCATCAACCAGAACGTCGACGAGGTGCCGATCTTCACCAGCGGTCACGGAATGCAGGCCGCAGTCATCAGCGCCGCCGGCGCGGTCCTCGGCAGCGCGCTCTTCACCCTGCCGCTCAGCCGCTGGGGCTATCGTGTGGCGCGGCGCAGCGCCGCACGCGGCTGGGCCATGTTTGCGTACTGGGTGTGCGTGGCAAGCATCGGCAACCTCATCGATTACGTGCCGATCCGCACCTTCACCGACGGGACCGACCTCTATCAGGACATGTACGCGGTGGAGCGCGGCTTCGGCTTGTCCCCCTGGACGCTCCTGGTTGTCTTCGGCATTCCCACGGCCCTCGTGCTGGCCACATTCCTGCTCCGCATCGAGCCGCGTACCCTCCAGTGGCTCTTTCCCGCTTCACCGGCCAGGCGGACGCTGCTTGCGGTCATCACCGCGTTCGTTCTCTTCGATTTCTACGGAGCCGCCGGCTGGGCCGAGGGCGGGTCCACCTCTCACACGATGTCCGTCATCTCTGTGTGTATCGTGGCGCCCCTCGCAGCCATCCTCGGCGTCGTTCTCGCCAACCGCCCGCACGAGTCCGTTTCAGCCTGATCGGCCGTGCGCTTGCGCACGACGTCTCTACCTGCACAAGCAGCGAGAGGCAGGTAACGGCATCTCTGCCGTCACCTGCCTCTCGCGTTTTTTGGTTTACCGACTTTTACTCGTGCAGATCGAATCGATCGAGATTGGTCACCTTCGCCCAGGCGGCTACGAAGTCATTGACGAACTTCTCCTTCGCATCCTCGCTGGCGTAAACCTCGGCCAAAGCGCGCAACACCGAGCTCGAACCGAACACAAGGTCGACACGCGTACCGGTCCACTTCAGCTTGCCGGTCTTGCGGTCATATCCCTCGAACGCCTCCCTGGCATCGGACACCGGCTTCCACTGCGTGTCCATACCCAGCAGTTTCACGAAGAAGTCGTTGGTCAACACGCCCGGCCGATCCGTGAATATACCGTGCTTGCACCCATCGGCGTTGATGTTGATCGCGCGCAGACCTCCGAGCAGCACCGTCATCTCAGGCGCGGTCAGCGTCAGCAGTTGCGCCTTGTCGATGAGGCCTACCTCTGCGGGTACGGTAACTCCGGCTTTGCGGTAGTTGCGGAAACCGTCTGCGAGCGGCTCGAGGGCGTTGTAGGCGGCAACCTCGGTCTGCTCCTGCGAGGCGTCCGTGCGGCCCGGCGTAAACGGCACGATCACCGTGTGGCCGGCCGCCTTCGCCGCCTGCTCCACACCGGCGTTGCCCGCCAGCACGATCAGGTCGGCCAGTGAGACTTTCTTGCCGCCACTCACGCTCCTTGTTGAACTCCGACTGGATGCCTTCCAGGACCTTAAGCACCTTGGCCAGTTGCGCGGGCTGGTTGACCTCCCAATCCTTCGCCGGAGTGAGACGGATGCGGGCGCCATTCGCGCCGCCTCGCTTGTCGCCGCCGCGGAAAGTCGAAGCCGAGGCCCACGCGGTGCCGACAAGTTCGGAGACCGTCAGCCCCGAGGCCAGAACTTTGGCCTTGAGCGCTGCAACGTCCTCGTTGTTGATCAGCGGATGATCGACAGCGGGCACCGGGTCCTGCCAGATCAGCTCTTCCTTCGGCACCTCCGGTCCTAGATAGCGCGAACGGGGGCCCATGTCGCGATGGGTCAGCTTGAACCAGGCGCGGGCAAAGGCGTCGGCGAAGACCTGTGGGTGCTCTAGAAAACGACGCGATATCTTCTCGTAGAGCGGGTCGAAGCGGAGCGACAGGTCCGTGGTCAGCATCGTGGGCTTGTGCTTCTTCGACGGATCGTACGCGTCGGGGATGTTGGCCGGGGCGTCCTTGGCTTCCCACTGGATGGCGCCCGCTGGGCTCTTCGTCTGCACCCACTCGTACTTGAAGAGGTTTTCGAAGAAGAAATTGCTCCACTGCGCCGGTGTCTGAGTCCAGGTGACTTCCAGGCCGCTACCGACCGTGTCCTTACCGCTGCCGGTGCCGTAGTTGCTGACCCAGCCCAGACCCTGCGATTCCATGTCGGCGGCTTCAGGCTCCGACCCCTTGTGCGACTCGGGCGCGGCTCCGTGGGTCTTGCCGAAGGTATGGCCGCCGCCGATCAGAGCAACGGTCTCCTCGTCATTCATCGCCATGCGGGCGAAGGTCTCACGGATGAAACCGGCGGCGGAGATAGGATCACCGTTCTTGTCCGGGCCTTCCGGGTTGACGTAGATCAATCCCATCTCAGTGGCGCCGAGATGCTGTTCGAATTTTTCGAGAGGCCGGTGGGCCAGCCACGCCGTTTCGGTGCCCCAGCTCACGTCCAGGTCGGGCTCCCAGGTGTCTTCGCGGCCGCCAGCAAAGCCAAAGGTGCGAAAGCCCATGTTCTCCAGCGCCACATTGCCGGTAAGGATCAGCAGATCGGCCCAGGAGATCTTCTGTCCGTACTTCTGCTTGATCGGCCATAGCAGGCGGCGCGATTTGTCGATGTTCACATTGTCCGGCCAGCTGTTGAGCGGAGCGAAGCGCTGCTGCCCGCGTCCGCCGCCGCCGCGGCCGTCGCTCAAGCGATAGGTACCGGCGGAGTGCCAGGACATGCGGATGAATTGCGGGCCATAGTTGCCAAAGTCTGCCGGCCACCAGTCCTGCGAGTCGGTCATCAGCTTGCGCAGGTCGTTCTTCAGCGCCTCGTAGTCGAGCTTCTTGAATTCCTCACGGTAGTTAAACGTCGACGCCAGCGGATCGGATTTGGACGAGTGCTGGTTCAGCAGATCAATGCGCAACGTATTTGGCCACCAGTGGCGGTTTTCGGTAATAGGTTTGGAGGCGTTACCCGAAAACGGGCATTTGGCTTCAGTTGCCATCGGAGAGCTCCTCTTTAAACAGAACTTACTTGCAAAGAATAATTATTGTTCTGAATGCTGGCAAACTGCTCACTGTGGACGTCCTCGCTATTGCCTCAAATGTGGTGCAGTGCCAGGCGAATATAACTAGTTGAGTAATACTTTTGTCGTAATAAAGTCATCATCGCCGATTGTTCGCCAATACAACTTCGGTCAGGTTGCTCTCATCTTTCCCACTTTGGTAGGGTTGAATGCGTTCCACCAAATCGCATTCGCATTGTTGTATTATTCGCGAACCCCAGCCGGAACGAACCCCATAGCTCGCGAAAGGAGGCTTCCCTGTGCGCAAAACGTACTACATCATCTTTGTGGCTCGTGAGGACGATGGCCGCCTTCGCAAGGTTCCCGTTCCCCTGCACTACGCTTACGTCTTCGTTGCGGCCGCCCTTGTGGGGCTTTTCACCATCACTGGCATGGCAGGCTCCTACGGACGCATGCTGCTCAAGACCGCCCACTACGACCAGGTCCGCTCCGAGAAGGAGACCCTCCGCCACGACTACCTGCACATGCAGCAGGTCGCCAGGGAGAAGGATGTGCAGGTAGCCTCGCTGGGCTCGCTCGCCAGTGAAGTCTCCGCACTGTACGGCCTGCGCCAGGGGCATACCAGCAAGGCCAACACCGATCCGGTCGTCGCTCCGGTTATGGACACGACCGACTCCAACGGCTATCTCCACACCTTGGACCAGCTCACCGCCCTGCGCACCTCCGCGCTCTCCGGCCACATGCGCCGCGCCCTTGAGCCCACCTTCGGCTTCGGCGACAGCGCCGACTGGGGCACCTCCGCCGACCTGCCCAACCTCTGGCCGATCGAAGGCCCCATCACCAGCTCCTTTGGCGAGCGTCAGGATCCCTTCAACGGCGAAGGCGCCTTCCATAAGGGCATCGATATCTCCGGAACCATGGGTGAGCCCGTCCGCGCCCCTGCCGACGGCACCGTCCTGATGGCCGGCCCCGCCAGCGGCTATGGCGAGGAAGTCATGCTCGATCACGGCCACGGCATCCACACCCTCTATGGCCATCTCTCCCGATTCGCCGTCACCGCCGGCGAGGATGTGCACCGCGGCGAAATCATCGGCTACGTCGGCAGCGTAGGCCGATCCACTGGCCCGCACCTTCATTACGAAGTCCGCATCCACGACACGCCGGTGAATCCGCACAAGTACATGCGCGAGACCATGCAGGAGTTCGCCTCCGGCAAGCCCGCCAGCAACGGCACCAACTCAGGCATGATGTAAAAGGATTCAGCGACGTTTGCATGCGGCCTGCCCAAGCGGCAGGCCGCATACTTTGGGACCAGCGCATTCGCGCATTCAGTACGCCGAGCGGCAGCCTGCGTGACACCCCCGGGCCTAGCCGACTACGCCGCTGATTTCGCGTACCGCTCCCCAGGGATTTTCAATCTGCCCCTCGGGACTCACTAGCGGACTTCAATACCTACTGAACCGTCGCGGAGATCGCATTCTCCCACTTCTGGCCTGCACTGTTGATGGCGAAGACCCCAAAACGATGCGTGCCGGCGGCGAGATTGACCGAAGTGTTGAGTACATTGCTGGAGGTGGAGGTGTATTTCTTCACCCCATCCACCCACACTTCCATACGAGCGATGGTCCCCGTGACAGTTGACGCCGCATTGATCAGCACTGGTGAGTGGACCGTAGAACCGCTTGCGGGAGAGCAAATGTGGACACCAGGGGACGTGGGCGCACCGCATAAAATCGGCACAACAACCAGGCCATTCGGGCCGGCTATCGTATAGGGCGAGCCGGGGGCCGCGGCAATGGTGGTCGGCGTGACCGTGTATACGTACAGTTTGTTGGTCGAGTCGCTGAGAGCGTACAGGTGATTGTTATTGTCCCAGTGGATTTGGTCGATGGGCGCCGTCGTAAGCGTTTTGCTGTAGGGCGTGATCGGATTCGCTCCATTGAAATGGAAGATCTGCAATCCGTTCGTCCCAGGTGCTCTAGGAGCAAAGCCAGGTGCAAAGCCATTCCTATTTTCTGCAACTGCGAGAAGCTGGCCCGATGGAGACATATTCAGAAGCCCCGGGTAGACATCCGGAGCCGGGATGTTCCCCCATGTGTTGGTAGAAGTAATGTTGCCTTCAGCTCCTGCGATCACCACAATGGGGACCACGAACAGGAGCAGGCTCCAGGTATAGCCATACGGCGTGGGATTCGAGCTGGGAACCTTCACGATTGCCGGAACGTGTACGGTGTGCAGCGTGATGGCCGCGGGAACCGCAATCATCCCCAGCATGGACAGCACGAGCCACGCGCTCAGACGCGGATTTGGTGATTCCTGGGACATACATCGCAGACGCGCTCTGGCCCGTTGCAATCGGAAGGATTCTACTCCGCCGCTCACCCGTGAACCCGCGCAAGTCCACGCGCGAGTCTGTGAAGGGGTGCACCTGAGCAGGCCGCCAGCAACGGCGGCGGCTCAAGAGTCATGCAATCGCGTCACAAAAACGGGCGCGAAAAGGCCGTCTTCACCCATGCAGGGCGCGCGCTGCTATTGCGGTGATCCGGTCGCCGCGGGAGTCGGAACCGCCGAGCTGGAGGCCAGTGACACCCGCACAATCTGGCATTCCACCTTCTTGTCTTCGGGCGTCTTGACCTTCACCTTCTTGCCATCAACCTCGTAGTTGATAGTGCTGCCCACGACAAAATTGGTCACGTTTACTGACTTGTCCGCGTCGGTGCGGCAGATGTACTCTTTGCCGCCTGCGTCAAAGGTCAGATCGTACACCTGGTGTTTCGATTTCTTCTGGTGTTTGTCTGCCACGCCGGCTGGCTGCAAATCCTTAAGAAGCGTGTTGCCTTCTTGCTTCGGGCCCGCAAACGCCGGCACAGCCATCGCGGCAGTCAGCAAAACAATAGTGGTGAGCTTACGCATTGGGTCTCTCCGTGCCTGATTCTAGAACGGCGACGCGCTTTGCGGTAAGGAGCACCCCAAGCGCATATCGAGATTTCTTCCATCACGAGCCTGCCCGCGCGGCCGGCCGAACCGTTTTGGGCCGCAACCTCTTCCGCTGCACGTCTCGTGACCATCCTCTGTCTCTTTGTCAGCATCCATCGATTCGTGCCGTCCTTCCGCTGTTGACCCCCGCTTGAAATCCTGCCTCCGGTTGGTGCTGTTCGTTCCATGCAACCTATCCGAACACTTGGAGGACGATTTCGATGCGTCGCTCAATTCGCTGTATGTTTTTCTCCGTTCTGGTGCTGATGTTGGCGTACCCGGTGTTCGCCCAGGTCGCTATATCCGTCTCTTTCGGACCACCCGCACTCCCCGTCTACGAGCAACCCCTCTGTCCCGCTGAGGGCTATATATGGGCACCGGGCTATTGGGCTTACGATCCCGACTACGGGTACTACTGGGTCCCCGGTACATGGGTGCTGGCTCCGCAAGTCGGGTATCTTTGGACGCCGCCGTGGTGGGGCTGGGAAGGTTCCGCGTATAGCTTTCACGAAGGCTACTGGGGCCCGCAGGTTGGCTTTTATGGTGGCATTAACTACGGTTACGGCTACTTCGGTCACGGCTTCGAGGGCGGTCGGTGGCAAGGCAACAACTTCTACTACAACCGCTCCGTCATGAATGTGAATGTCACCAACATTCACAATGTCTACAACACCACCGTCATCAATCGTGGCGGCGAAAATCGCGTCAGCTACAACGGCGGCAGCGGTGGCCTCACGGCGCGTCCGACTCCAGGCGAGGAAGCAGCGGCGCGGGCGGCACATACCACCCATCGCGGCCCAGACGGAACACAGACAGCAGGCGCACGGCAATCCTGAACTTCGCGCGTCAGCCAATCAGGGTAAGCCGCCCATCGCTGCAACAGAAAAACCCGCCGCGTTCAGCGGCCACGGCGTTGTTCCCGCAAGAGAAGCAGGAGCGCCGTACCACCCACCCGCGAATGCTAAAGAAACCCGGCCAGTGGCCAATGGCGCAGAAAACCGCCCTGCCGCCGCTCCGGCGCGCCCGAGCGAGCCTGCGCAGCACGAGGCCACCCCGCCTCCCAGCTCAGGCAACACCAAGCTGGAAGAAAAGAAGCAGGAAGAGCACGTGACAAACGAGCATCCTGCAGAAGCACCCCGCCCTGCCGCCCCTCCCACGCACGCAAGTGAACTCCCGAAGCATCAGGTCACCGCACCTACCAGCACAGGCAATCCCAAAGTGGATCAGAAGTACCAGCAGCAGCAGGAAAAGCTGGTGGCAAAACAGAATCAGCAACACCAGAAGCTCCAGCAACAACAGGAGAAGGAGGATCAGCGCGCTACCCAGCAGAACAACAAGGCGGAACAGCATCAACAAGTCGAGCAGCATCATCAGCAACAGACAACGCACATGGAACAGCAGCACACCCAGCAGACGGAGCATCTGCAGAAGCAGCAGGCCGGTCATCCCGGCGGCAAGCCTCAATAAAAACCGGGCCCTATCGGCCTAAGCTCACAACGCGGCAACGCCCTGATCAAAAAATATGGATCGTGGCGTTGCCCGAAACAGCAGGTTGCTTGCCTCTTTATCTTTATTTCGACGACTTCAAATCATCCTTTATGGAGCGCGATAGGTGGTTCGTTTCGCCGCTCCGATTCGGGAATCAGCGACAACACCAGCCTGCGTGTGTGAATCGAATTTCCCAGGAGACTTCATGAAACCAATAAGCAGGCTGTTAGCACTTTCGACAGTTGCCGTCATGCTCACAAGCAGCGGCTCCCTTTTTGCTCAGGACCATGATGATCGTGATCACCACGACAACCACCACTATGTTCACCATGACGAGTGGAGAAAAGGCTCGCACATCAGCCACGATGACTGGAATCGCGGCGAGCGGGTCGATTATCGCCACTATCGTCTAAGCGAGCCACCGCGTGGCTACGAATGGCGTGAAGTTGACGGGAACTACGTTCTCGCCGCCGTCGCAACCGGCGTCATCGCCTCTGTCGTCGTCGCCGCTGCTGCCTCTCACTAGTCTCACTAGGTAGACGGACACGGAGCGTGCGCTTCCCCCGGCGCACGCTGCCTGGCAAACCCATCGGGGCCTGAAGGTCAGTGGTTCAACATTTAGACGCTGCGGAAAACTAGCACGCAACATTTGCCATATCCAATACGTCATTGCCAACTGCAGGCCCCGCTGTTCCGGGAAGCATCCGGGTTACTTCTTGAACGTTGGAGGTAGTTCGTTGAAGAAATTATCTTTCCTGTCATGTGTGACAGCTACAGCTGTTCTGTCCTTTCCTCTATACGCTCAACATCCACCCGAGCCCCATGGCGGGCCGCCAGCCGGTGGGCATGAGGAACATACCCCGCCCGCCCGCGCACCCGAGCCTTATCACGGCGTGCCACAGCAGCACGGCGCACCGCCACCCCAACACGGCGCACCACCACAACATGCGACACCACCGCCGGAACACGCCGCACCACAGCAGCCTGTAAACCGCCACTATGCCGACCAGCCAGGCCATCCCGATATGCCCCATGTCGACGGCAACCGCTGGGTCGGCCACGACGGCGGCCCCAACGACCCCCACTACCACCTCGACCACCCCTGGCAGCACGGCCATTGGAACGGCGGCTTTGGCCCCTCGCATCGCTGGCGCCTCGGCGGCGGTGGCCCCAGCCGCTTCTGGTTCAACAACTGGTACTGGAGCGTTGCGCCTTACGACATAGGCTTCGTGAACGGCTGGCTTTGGAACTCGGACGACATCATCATCTACGAAGATCCCGACGATCCCGGCTACTACCTCGCCTACAATCCGCGCCTCGGCACCTACGTTCACGTCATGTATCTCGGCTAAGCACGTATCACTGCTGCACACAGCGCGGCCTGCCATCACGGCAGGCCGTCGCTGCATAGCATGAAGCAAATTCAGGAATCGCCTGGAAGCGCGTTGCCTTCAAGTCGTAGCGTTGTGCGGCCCACTCGTCTCCGCCGCTCCCTGGTACGTGTAGGTCATCGGGCGCGGTCCGCGAACATGGAAGGTCTTCAGTTCAGTGATCCGAAACCCGGCACCTGTGATGAGATCGTCAATCTTACGATTCAGGTGGCAGCCGCCTGTGATGTTCTTCCAGAGCGGCGTGATCCGCTCCTGCCAGTCAGCCACACCAGGGTCGGCAGCCCGTCCATGCTCCAGAAAGAGGAGGCGCCCACTCGCTTTTAGAACGCGCTTCATCTCCCGAAGCGCCTTGGGAGCATTCGCAATGGAACACAACGTCCACGTCGTGACAACGGTATCGATGCTTGCGTCGGCAAGGGGCAGCTGCTCTTCCGCAGATTGCGAAAGAAACTCGACCTCAACCGGGGAAGCCACGACTCTATCGCGCGCAATCCGCTGGAGCTCAACCGAGGGATCCACGCCATAAATGCGGCGAACATCGGACGAGTAAAAAGGCAAATTCAGGCCCGAGCCAATGCCTACCTCCAACACTTCCCCGCGAGCGAGTGGAATCCAGGCAGCACGCAGCCGGGCCGTTTCCTCATTCCGCATCGCGAGGTCAATGATGCGGGGTAGCAAATACTTCGCATACAAACCCATCGCGTCGTCTCCCGATCACAATCAGCCAGTCATGTTGCTTCGACTCGCGCGCTGCGGAAATATCGCGCAGCCTCGGCACGAAAGAGCACCCACGCAAACACGGCACAGAACACAGCGTGAATGATCAACTCAGGGATCGCGTGAAAGGCGCTCAGAACTACATGAAATGCAATCCAGGCCAGCGCGAGCCAGCGGGCCCAGTTCTGTCCCCGGAGCAGAAAGACTCCGCACACAATTCCGGTGAGTTCGGTGACTTCAATCCCCACAGCGTCCGGATGACGTGCCAGCAACTCGCGAAAGTGAACAGCGAAGCCGCCCACCCCTACGGCCAGATACACGCACGCGAGAATCGTAACGGAGACGGGGCGCTTGTCGGCGCTCATGGCAGCATCTCCAACACGGCGTCGCTGGGCTCCAGAGTTTCCGCATGCGGCGGCAGCGTCGCCCCGGCCTCCAGCAGCGCCCGGATCGTCCCCACATAATCCCCTGTCTCTCGATGCCAGCCGTTTCCGGAGCCGTACACAGCCCACGACAACGCGGTGCCCGCATACTCCCGCGATTTCAATTCCAGCGTCGGATGGAAACGCAATATCTGCCGAGCCATTCCCGCATTGCCGTGGAATCCAGCCCAGTGCAGCGCTGTCGCTCCTGCCTCGCCCGGAAAATCGACCGGCCAGCCCGCCTCCAGCATTAGCCGCACTGCTTCTGTGTTGTTCGTCTGCGCGGCATTCGGCAGCTTTCTCTTGTCTCCTTCAGACAACGTCGTTGCCGCGTCCGGATGCTTCGACAGAAATTCGCGAAAGGCTGCTTCGTCTCCCAGCTCACATGCCAGCGCCAGCTTCAGCTCTTCCGGCGTCCGCTCCATCAGCAACTGGAAGATATCTTCGTGGCCGAAATCGCGTGCCACCGAATGCGCGGTGCGGTGCGACCCCAAAGTCCAGATGTAAATCGTGCCGCCCGCGCGCGGATTCTGCTTGGGAAACCACTCCTCCGACACGTTCATCCGGATGCATCCCGGATCGCGATCGAGATGCTGCCGCACCAGCTGTCTCTCGCCCAACGCAGCCGCCATCAGGAGGTCCGTATGGCATCCGCGTGATACCAGGTAGCGCGCAACATCCTGCCGGTCACTCGGATAGTGCCGCGTCTGATCGACGCGCAGCATGTACTGCGCCGCCGTCGATTCATGATCCACATCGCGCGCGTCAATCTCGGCGCCGCTTTCCAGCAGGAACTCCGCAACTTCCACCGTGGAAGCAAAGTGCAACGGCGTCTGTCCGTCCCCACCTCTCGCGTGCACGAGACTCGAGTCCGCAGCCACCAGCTCACGCAGCTTCGGCAACATCCCCAGTCGCGCAGCGGAGTGCGCATCCAGCACCGCGCCGCGCTCGATCAGAAATTCCACCATGCCCGGATCGCAATCGTCTAGAACGCCGAATCCGCCCGCCCACCACTCGGTTCGCTTGCGTATATCGGCGCCTGCCTCGAGCAGCACATCGATCGTCGCTCGGTCGCTTCGCTGCACCGCAGCAAACAACGCCTGCGCGCCAAAGCCGTACTCAGGAAGAGGATCGTTAACCCTCGCCCGCAACTCCGGATGCCTCTTGAGAAGATCCGCTACCCGAGGCGCATCGCTGTCGCACACCGCGGCCTTCAGCGCTTCCGCAGGAGTGAGTCCCAGCCCTTCCACGTGCGACTTCAGCTTCGCCCAGGTAGCGAAGCCGTATTCCTTCGCCAGCGTGTGTTGCGCATCCGCCAGTTTGCCCTGCCCATTTGCGCGCAGCAGTTCTTTGGCTTGCTTCTTCAGATATTCGAGATTCGGCTTTTGCGGTAGCTCGCGAGACATAGTTCCTCCTTCTATGGCCCGGGGTCCGCTACGACGGGCAGAAGAGAGGTCAATGCTCGGTGCTCAGAGACTGGTTCAGGTGGGATAATCCCTTTCCGCGGACGGGAAGCAACCTGGTTTGCGACTCCCACTTTATCAAATTAACTGTGAATCGGAGAAGGTCCGCGCTGTTTACCTTCGCCTGACGGACACGGGCATACAAAGATCAGTTGCGACTCTCCGCATTCGAACAAACGCGAGACACTTGCCATTGCGCCTCACCGCGTTTCTCGACCGAACTCACTACGGTGTTGGCACCACGCCCAACTGCTGCAACAGACCCAGCGAGTCCATCAGGATACGGCTGTCCGCCATCTTGCCATCCTCCAGGCGATCGATCACCACGCCCTTCACCGTCACTTTTTTGTCCGTCGACGGAATACCCATGAACGTCGCACGATGCGTGCCCGTCCACGTAAAGCGGCTCACCACCTTGTCGCCCTCCGCCACCACTTCATCCAGCACCCAATGGATATCCGGGAAGGCCGCGCGCATCCCGCCGATCACATCCTTCAGGCCCTCTCGCCCCTGCTGCTGCCCCGGCAAAGGATCCAACTCGACAAAATCGACCGCAACAAGATCATCGGCACGCTCTAGCCGTCCTTGATTGATGACATCTTCGACGAATGCTGCAACCACCTTCTTGTTCTCGGCCGTGGTCATCGCTCAGGCTCCTTCCACCCGCACCGTAATCCCCATCGAGTGCACCGTCCCCGGCGCCACCGTCACCGCATCTTCCGCCGCATTCGCCGGCTCCACGCAGACCATGCCCGGCCACTCGTCATCTCCGAAGTCGGCCATCGCGCGAGCCTTCTCGATCCACGGATTCCACACCACCGTGCTCTTCGACCCACGCTTCTCGATCACGATGCGCCGCTTCCAACCCGGATCGGAGATCGTAACCGTAGCCCGCGTATTCAGGTGAAGCTGGTCCGTCTCGCCTGCGAATCGGATCGCGCCAGCACCTTGATGCTTGCGCTTCGCATTGTCCGCGCGATCGAGATAGTCCGTGTCGCTCAGTCCGCTCACCTCGATCTGCCGCACATCGCTCACCGAGTAGTACGCATGCAGCGCCTCTTCAAGCGTCAGCGGGCTGTCCCCGACATTCTCCACCTCGAGCGTCAGGCTCAGCGTCGCGCCTACAACTACTTCATAGATCAGCACAAAGTGATCGAAGCCCACATCGCGCGTCGTCTGATTGGGCAGTAGTTTGAAGCTCAGCGCCACGCCTTCCGGCCGCAGTTCGGTGGCAGCCACCTCCCACGGCAGCGTGCGCGCAAACCCGTGCATCCCTCCCGGCAGCCCGCCCTTGCGCTCCGCAAACCATGGAAACACCAGCGGCACTCCACCTCGGATCGCCTTGCCTGCCTCGAAGTGGGTCTTCTCGCTCAAAAACAGGACCGGATGCTCCGCGCCCGCCGGCTGCCAGTGCGCCACATGCGCACCCTGCAGATACACCTCAGCGGTAGCGGCGTCGCTCGTTATCGTCGCGCGCGTCAGCCCGCCGGGACCGGCGTCAAAGAACAGCATGTCTTTCAGTCCATATTGCGCATTCAGCCGGTCGGCTTCGCTCATCGGATCATATTTCCTGTCGGGTTAGCTGCGGATCCCAGGTCAACATGGCCTCCTCAACAAGAGGCCACAGAAGCGATCACTAAGAGAATAACGACGTCACGCGTCCAGCTTCTTCACGACCAGCTCGTTCAACAGCGCCGGATTCGCCTGCCCCTTCGAAGCGCGCATCACCTGCCCCACAAAGAACGCCGCCACTGTCTTCTTCCCGCCGCGATACTGCTCTACCTGCTTCGGATTCGCCGCGATCACTTCATCAATCATCTTCTCCAGCGTCCCGGTATCCGAAATCTGCTGCGGCTTCTCGCGCTCATACACCACGCCGAAGTCCTCGCCCTTCTCAAACGCAATATCGAAGAGCTGCTTCCACTGTTTGGAAGAAAGCTTTCCCTCTTCCGCCAGATCGGCCGCCAGCACCACGCCATCCATCGTCACCGGCGACTGCTCCAGCTCCATCCCCGCCGCGCGCAACCGTCCCATCAGCTCGCTCTGCACCAAGTTCGCCACGCGCCGCGGATTCTTCGCCCGCTTCGCCGCCGCTTCAAAGGTATCCGCAAACTCCCGCGTCGCCGTCAGCGTTTGCGCATCCTGCTCGCTGATCTCGTACTCCCGCACCATGCGCGCGCGCCGCGCCTCCGGCAGCTCCGGCATCGCGGTCAGGATCTCCCGCTGCCACACATCGCTCACCACCAGCGGCGGCAGATCCGGCTCCGGGAAATAGCGGTAGTCATGCGCCTCTTCCTTCGAGCGCAACGAAAAGGTCCTTCCCTCCGCCGCATTCCACGAACGCGTCTCCTGCACCACGCGCCCGCCCGACTCGATCAGCTCCACCTGACGCTCGATCTCGTATTCCAGCGCCGCGCGAATAAAGCGGAAACTGTTCACATTCTTTACTTCCGCCTTGGTGCCAAACTTCTCCTGTCCCCGCGGCCGCACGCTCACATTCGCATCGCAACGCAGTGATCCCTCTTCCATATTGCAGTCGCTCACTCCGGTGTAGAGCAGGATCTCCTTCAGCCGCGTCAGGTACTCATACGCCTCATCCGGCGTGCGGATATCCGGCTCGCTCACAATCTCCACCAGCGGCGTGCCGCAGCGGTTCAGGTCCACGTAGCTCTTCGTCGCGGAATCGGCAAAGCCTTCATGCAGGCTCTTGCCCGCGTCCTCTTCCATGTGCAGCCGCGTGATGCCGATCCTTTTCAAACCGGCTTCCGACGGCACCTCGATCCACCCATGCTCCGCCAGCGGCTGGTCATACTGCGAAATCTGGTAGCCCTTCGGCGAGTCAGGATAGAAGTAGTTCTTTCGCGCAAAGACGGACCGCGTCCGTACCTCGCAGTTCAGCGCCGTCGACGCCAGCACCGCAAACTCCACCGCGCGTTTGTTCAGCACCGGCAGCGCGCCCGGCAGCCCCAGGCACGTCGGGCAAATCTGCGTATTGGGCGCCGACCCAAACCGCGTAAGGCACCCGCAGAAGGCCTTGGTCGTGGTCAGCAGCTGAACATGCACTTCCAGCCCGATCACCGGTTCGTATTTGGTCATCGCTGCCGCCGTTGCGGAAGTAGTTGCGGATGTTGCTGTCATATCTCCTGCGGCCAGCGAGGCCGCTCCCTTTTGGAATGTCGCAAACCCATTCTATCGACTGCAGGCCAGATACTTCCCCGTAGCCGGCTACCCTCATCCAGCATGCTCCTGTCCTGACCGTGAACTGCATACACTATGGGCAGCTATGCCGCGACCGAGGACCGGAGACAAGCGTGCTGCCATCCTCCGCGCAGCCACCAAAACAATCGCTGAAGATGGCATTGGCGCGTCCACCGCTAGTATTGCGAAGGCTGCGGCTGTGGCGGAGGGATCGCTGTTCCGCTACTTCCCCGATAAAGACGAGCTGCTCAACGAGCTCTACCGCGAGCTAAAGCTAGACATGCGAAGCGCTATGATCGCGGGCTTTCCCGTGAACGGCTCACTCCGGAAGCGAATCCAGCATATCTGGAACGCCTACGTCACCTGGGGCATGGAATCGCCGGCGAAGCGTAGGGCGATGATGCAGCTTACTGTTTCTGAGCGCATCACCGACCAAAGCAGACGGGAAGGGCAGGCGGGCTTCGAAGACGCTACCGAAGCCATGCAGCAGTTTGTCGCGCAGGGCAAATTGAGCGGTCTGCCTCCAGCTTTTGCGTCAGACCTCCTGCTCGCGATGGCTGAGACGGCCATGGCGTCCATGGCGGCCAATCCGGCCAAGGCGGAGCGCTACCGAAGCGCAGGTTTCGAAGTCTTTTGGAGTGCGGCGGCCAAAAAGTAGCCCTGCAGGAACTTGCCGCTACAAAATTAATGAGTAAACACTCCGTTATGCTGCATCCAATCGGCAGAATCGGGGGATTGATGTCCAAAGTATGGTTGGTAACAGGTAGTGCAAGTGGTTTGGGTCGCGACATCGCGGAGGCAGTTATTGCTTCGGGTGATCGCCTCCTGGCGACGGCCCGCAATCCACATCGGTTGAACGATTTGGTGGAGCGATATGGCGCGCAGGTACATGCAGCGCCTCTCGATGTAGCCGATGAGGCGCAGGCAAAGGCCGCAGTCGCCAAAGCTGTCGACGTCTTCGGACGTTTAGATGTTGTCGTCAATAATGCGGGGTATGGAGATGTTGCCCCGTTTGAGCAGCTGAGTTCAGAGAGATTTCGCGCTGTAGTCGACACAAACTTGTTCGGCGTCGTCTATATGACACGAGCGGCGATCCCAGTCATGCGGAAGCAGAAGAGTGGTTGGATCCTTCAGATCTCTTCCGTCGGAGGCAGGTTGGGAGTCCCTGGAAACGCAGCCTATCACGCGGCAAAATGGGCCGTCGGAGGCTTCACCGAAGCCATTGCCCCAGAGCTGGCGCCCTTCGGCGTTCGGGTGTGCGCTCTCGAGCCAGGTGGAATACGGACCAACTGGGGCAAGCGGGCAAGCGCTGGCATACCGGAGCTGTTGCCCGACTATGAGGCCTCTGTAGGCACGTTTATCAAGATGTTGCACGGGCACTGGGGGCATGAGACGAGCGCTCCAGCCAAGGTCGCACAGGTCATTCTGCAACTAGCCTCTAAAGAGCTGCTCCCTGCACACCTCTTGCTCGGCAGCGATGCCGTGCAGTATGCCCGGCTTGCCGAGGAAAAGCGGGAATCCGACGCCAAGGCCTGGCACAACATCAGCGTCTCCACCGACGCGGAGAATGTAAAAGGGCTGCCCGATTTGCAGTTCTGAAATGAGTGCTGGTGTGACTGCGGGGATCCGTGGCGCGCCAGCACTCTATCGATAGATACGCGGAATTCCCTTATGACAGACTAACCGGGAGGGAACCACTTGTGACCTTCCGGGCCTTTTCTCTTCTGGCGGTTGGTTTCGCGTCAAGTATCTGTGCGCTGAACCCTCTGGCGAATGCAGCAAGATCGCCGAGTAGCGGATGGGTGGAGGGCGCAGCGCAGCAGAGTGTCACGGTCGAGGACGTGCAGCGCATTCTCGCGCCCGACAAAGGCAAAGTAGACAAGGGCAAATCGGATGCGAAGGTCGCGCTGCAGTTGTCTGGTCTTGAACTCACAGAAAGAATGAGCTCCGCAAAACTCAAGTCGCTGGAGCAAGACGTTCCAGGCATGAAGAGCCGGTGGGCATTGGTTGCTCTGGCAGATGCCTCCGTGTTTCTAAGTCCCGCCGCTGCAGATGTGCTTTCTCAAGCTCGTCCTGACTTGGACGAACGGCGGCGCATGCTTGCTTCAACAGTGGAATACCTTGCGAAGACGCTGCCCAAGCTACCAAACTTTTACGCTATGCGGACCACCGTTCGCCTTGAACATAAGCTGAGCAAGAGACGCACGAGGGCAGAGTCCCAGAATGATTCCTCCTGGCGGCAAGTGGGCAGCTCGAAGGTGATCGTCGTGTATCGCGACGGGAAGGAAGTTATCAATCCTCGCGATTGGGGAAAACATTCTCATCATCCGGAAGGCGAAGGCCTCATCACCAGGGGCACGTTCGGCCCCATCCTTTCGGTCATGTTTGTGGACGCCGCGCACAGTGGCGGGTTTACCTGGAGTGGTTGGGAGCGCGGAGGCGCCGGAGCGGTGGCGGTCTTTCGCTATCGTGTGCCAAAGGAGCAATCGCACTATTCGGTAGGGACTCACGGTCCCCCCGGCGACCAGGGCGATGCGACGCAGGTCTCTGGATATCACGGCGAGATGGCCATCGATCCGGCCACCGGCACGATTCTGCGTGTGACTGTACAGGCGGAACAGCCGTTGGGCTCTCCCATTCGGCAAAGCGACATCATGGTGGAATATGGCCCGGTAGCGATCGGCGGCAAGACGTACACCTGCCCGGTAAGAAGTGTCTCGATAGCCGACATGGGATCGATGGTTGTACTGGGCCCGTTGGGCGAATCCGCTTCAGTGCCGGATACCCCCCACTTGAACGACGTGACGTTTGATAACTATCACCAGTTCCGGTCCGAGTCGCGCATTCTGAGTGGATATGTCCCGGCACCTGCTCATTAACTAGCGAGACACCCGTTGCGACTTTCGCGCAAACCCCACAGTTTTTCTCTGCTGAATCCCGTCAAGGCGAGTGTATTCTCCTGGCGCAGACGCCACCCGCGCGTGCCGAAATGGCTCATACCCCCCTCTGCCATCTCCCTCGTACTCAACGAAGCGTGCGCTGGTAATGGGCCTGATCCGTCAAAACCTTGCTCGCCCTTGCCGGTTCTTGACACTGTAGGGCACGCACCCAGGCAACGAGGCACCCATGGGACTCGCACTGCTCCAATCCGCCCTGATCGAATCGAAGGACGAACTCGACCGCGTCGCACCAGCCATCCGCACTCTCGCCACCGACACTCTGCGTCATCGGGACACCACCGCCCTGCCCGACTACTTTCTACCCAGTGTCTCGGATAGCCGCCGCCCGCGCGTCGTCGTCTGTTATGAACAAGGCCAGCTGGTCGGTGTCGTCTACACGGAAGAGCTGCTTTTCGCCGGCCGCCCCACTGGCTGGGTCTTCGGCGGCGACCGGATGGGACGCGGTCTCGTCCTCGCCGCGCCCGAGCGCGAAGCAGAAGTCATCGCCACCGCCTGCGAACATCTCCTCGCCAATGGCGTCCACGCTCTCCGCCTCTGGTGGCGCTCCACCGGCAACGAAATCCTCCCCATCCTCCATCTGCAGCGTCCAGGCCTGCAGGTCTGGTGCAAATCCGAGATCCGTCCCTACGGCGACTGGCTGCACCTCGGCGCAAGCTACGAGGACTTTCTCCAGCGCCTAGGACCGCGCACCCGGCGCAACCTGCGCCACTCCCGCCGCCTCGCTGAGGAGCAGGGCTTCCGCTTCGTTCCCGAGCTCTCGCTCCAAGCCTATGAGTCTGCCGCTACCTCCCTGGCCCGGCACACAGACTCGCCCGAGTTCCGTGAACGCGACCAGCGCGACCGCCGCTTCTTCACCCACTTCGGCAAACAGCCCGGCTCCACCGTGCTCGCAGGACTTGCCGCGGCCGATGGGCGACTCGTCTCCGTGCTCTCCGGTGTGCGCGCCGGCAATCATCTGCATCTGCTCTCACAGTTCAATGACGAGTCGCTTCCCAGGACGGAGGTGCCAGACATCAGCCCCTCGCTCGTCCTGCGCGGCTACCTCATCGAGCACCTCATCCCCCAGGGCATCGCCTCCATCCACTTTGTCAACGGAACCTCCGCCGCCCTCGGCCGCTTCTGCGATCCCGTGCTCATGCGCGCCATCTCCATCGACAGCCGCCGCTCCGTTCTGCATCCCGCCAAGCTCGTGACTGCGCGCGCAGCACGCCGGTGGCAGCGCCGCGGCCGTTGGGTCCCCGTCCGTCTTCGCGGACTCCTCGGCAGCTACATGGCCTCCGTTTCGTAGTTCTGCTTCGGCCCCGGCGCCGCCCTCGACCCAGGTCCTCCGATTTTTCCGCAACCATCCCTCCGCCCCGTCATCCACTGACGCAGCACCTTCCTCGGCTCCTGCCCTTCCCATCCAGACCTGCCACATCCAACCGGAGAAGACCGATGCCCCTGCCTAGCGATCCGAAGCTCCTCGCCCTCAGCGATACCCTGCTCAAACAGTTCGACACTATCTTCGGACTCAACCCCGGCTTCCGCCCCGTACACGCCAAGGGCCTCCTGCTTAATGGCACATTCACACCAGCTGCCGGCGCCGCGGAGCTCACCCGCGCCGCGCACATCACGCGTCTCTCCACGCCTGTCGTCGCCCGCTTCTCGGACTCCACCGGTATTCCGCTCATCCCGGACAACGATCCCAACGCCAACCCGCGCGGCTTCGCCGTCCGCTTTATGCTCGCCGAGCACGTACACACCGACATCGTCAGCCACTCCACCAATGGCTTCCCCGTCCACACCGGCGACGAATTCCTCGAGTTCCTCCGCGCCATCGCCACCAGCGATCCCGCTAACCTCAAGGGCTCACCGCTCGAAGCCTTCCTCGGTTCGCACCCCGCCGCGCTCGCATTCGTTCAGGCTTCCACCACCGCACCCTCCAGCTTCGCCCGCGAGAGCTACTTCGGCATCAACGCCATGCGTTTCACCAATCAGCAGGGGAAAAGTCGCTACGGCCGTTACAGAATCCTGCCGGCCGCCGGCAATGACTTTCTCGATGACGCCACTGCTAAAACCAAATCGCCCAACTACCTCTTCGACGAGGTGCAGCAGCGCCTCGCGAAGGACCCCATCACCTTCAAGATCGTCGTCCAGCTCGCCGAAGAGGGGGACACCGTCGACAACGCCACCATTCACTGGCCCGAATCGCGTCCCCTGCAGGAGTTCGGCACTCTCACTCTCATCGCCGTGGAGCCCGACAACGCCGCCGAGCAGAAACGCATCATCTTCGACCCCATACCCCGCCTCGATGGCATCGAGCCCTCCGACGACCCACTCCTAGAGCTGCGCGCCGCCATCTACCTGATCAGCGGCCGCCGTCGCCGCGCCGCATAACCCACCGTCACCGCCGGCACATTGGGTCTTCCACATCGCCTCTATGGGTGGAAGGCCCGCCCCGCTTCCAGCGCTTCGCCAACAGTCCTCGCTCCCTCGGACACATCCTCCCTCGGCAAATCCTCATCTCTCCCCCTGTAACCCTCGCGTCTCCGGAAGCGGTTGGCCTCGAGCAGTTCACGCCGGAGCGGTGCACACAGGAGCCACCATGTTTGGCAGGTCCATCTTTGGCAGATCCAAATCCCGCAAGTCGAACGGCGCGAGCCGCAAACCAGATCGTGCACAGCACCAGCCCGCGAAGAAGCGCAAGAAGCCGGGCGAGATCCATCTCTTCGCCGGGCTCGCCTCGGGCATGATCGGCGGCATCGTCGCCACCTGGGTCCTGGACATGTATAAGCAGGGCGCGCTCGAAGCCACCCGCCGCGCCGAAAATGCCGTCGGCACTGGCCCCGTCCTCAGCCGCCACCAGGAAGAACACATCCTCGACCAGCAACGCGCCCACGTGCAGACCGCCGAGCGCATCGTGAAATCGACCATCGGCAAGCGCCTCAGCCGCACGCAGCGAAGCGGCGCAGCCCCAGTCGTCCACTACGCCATCGGCGCGCTCGCCGGCGCCGCCTACGGTGTGGCCGCAGAATTCATTCCCGCGGTGCGAGCCGGCTACGGCACCGGCTTTGCCAGCATCCTCTTCATGGGAGGTTCCCAGTCCCTCATTCCCGGCTTCGGCTTCGGCCCCGAGAAAAACGCCGCCGGAAAGGGCGATGGCCTCTCCGGACATCTCGTCTACGGCGCCACACTCGAAACCACCCGCCGCGCCCTCCGCGCAGTGCTCTAGTTGTTACGAAACTCTATGCGGGCTTAGCTCATCGCTGGTGCAAACTCCGAGTAGCCTGTAATTCGGCCGATACTTGCAACGGATCTCGATGCAATTTTTCCTACTTCGGCTGAACCAAAAATGGGTGACCCGAAGCTTCGATTTCTCCGGGTCTCCCCGGCCGGTGGACATTACTTCTCTCCGGCGCGGAGAGCCGCGACAGCTTCGCCATGTGGAAGTTGCGCTTCCTGGATGCGAGCCCGTTTCTCCAGCCTGGACGCGGGAAGCGCTACATGCATGGATACGGCGCCGCAAAGCACTGCATGCAGGAAGTACTGGTTGCTGTACTTCGTGAAGACGACCACACCGTCTCTGGTCGACGGGTCAGCAGTATGAATTGCGTTCAATGCATGGAAGCGGTCGTCCTGGCTTCGAATCAGGATCGCGGTCTTAGCCGCGTTGTAGCTGACCTGATAGCTCCCCGCGGGAAGCACCTGGTTGTCAACGGTGAAGTCAAACGGAACCGTGAACGCAGGTGCCTGGGCATGAGCGTAAGCGCTGCCCATCGAGATCAAGGCCGCCGTAAGGAATGCGAGTACCGTAGTGCGTTTCATGGTGGTTCTCCTTTTCGAGGGCATCTCTCGAATGCCTTCGCCTCGCATCAAACCGCTCTTTGCACCGGGGGTCAAAGGAACTGGTCGTGAATCCTCCGTGAATCGCTAAGCTCATGCTTCGCGGGTAGATACTAGGTCTGTGAACTGCGCGAAGGGAGTGCTAGACTCGCTATCGACGGGGGTCTCGATTCGACTGGAGGCCTGGATGTGCAAACCCCTTCCGACACTGCCTATCAATTCGGCCAGTTTGAGGTAAACCCCGCCTCGGGCGAACTCTTCAAAAATGGAAAGCGCGTCAGGTTGCAGGAGCAGCCATTCCGGCTCCTTGTCGTACTTCTGGAAAACGCCGGAGAAGTGGTCACCCGCGAGGACCTGCGCAGCCGCATCTGGAAGGAAGATACCTTCGTTGATTTCGACGGCAGCCTCCGCGTCGCCGTTCGGAAGCTGAGAGAAGCGCTGGACGACGACGCCGAGAAGCCGCGCTTTGTCGAGACCATTCCTCGCCGCGGCTACCGCTTCATCGCTCCAGAGATCTTTACGGAATCCGCCCATGGCATCGGGGAACTCGGTGCGAGTCCGTCATCCGCCGAGACCGCCGCGCCTGACGAAGGCCGCATCGGCGCACCCCTCGTGCACCGCTCGAACTGGTCCCGTCGCTGGATGCTTACATCAGTCTTGCTGCTCATCGTCGTCGCCGGCATCGCGATAGCGTTCCGGACCTTCCGGCAGCAGCGTCCGCGGGAGCAGGAGGCCTTGACTGTCATACCATTCACGGCGTTTCCCGGAGTCGCGACTTCCCCGGCTTTTTCCCCCGATGGCTCCAGAATCGCTTTCGCATGGAACGGTGATCCAAAGGGCGGGGCCAAGGGGTTCGACCTATATGTAAAAGCCCTCGGGAGCGAAACTCTTCTCCGCCTCACGCAGCATCCCTCGGAATCGATCAGTCCGACATGGTCTCCCGACGGTACGCAGATCGCCTTTCAACGCGTGGCCGGCGCTGACAGCGGAATCTACGTTGTCCCCGCGCTTGGCGGCCCTGAAAGAAAATTACGCCCCACCCGAATGCCCACGACTCACTACAATTGGTTCAGCTGGCATAACTTCACTCTTATTAGTTGGTCGCCGGATGGCAAGTGGATCGCCTTCGTAGATGGGGCGCCAGGAGAGGAGCGACCTCGCATGCAAGGATTTATCTCCTCTCAACGGAAACATTGGAGACCAAACAGATTCCAATCAGTCCCAAGTGCGTTGGCGAAGGACTGCCAGCGTTCTCCCACAACGGCGAGTACCTCGCATACTGGTGTTTTCTAATAAGTGAGAATGGCGAGGCCGTTCTGTATTCCTTACCAATTCGGGGTGGTCAGCCTAAGACTATTTCACCATCTTGGGCTGTTCCAAGAGGGTTAACGTGGTCGGCTGACGACAAGAAACTCATTTATTCCCTTAATTCCCTTGGAAGTGGGCTCTCCAATGAACTCGGTGAAGTTACTGTCGCGAATGGGTTGACGAAACGACTTGCCTTCGCAGGAGGCGCAGAACTGCCGACTGTTTCTCCCAAGGGCGACAAACTTGCCTACAGCTCTCTTTCCACCAGCGTTAAGCATCTGGCGCAGGGACCTGCTTCACCCGGAATCTCCGGCGGTAGAACTCATGCCTTCCTCGCGGGCACAGTTCGACGCTCAATACTCTCCGGACGGAAAGCGGATTGCCTTTGTCTCTTTTCGGTCTGGCATACAGGGAGTCTGGATCAGCAGTGACGATGGCAGCGACCTGGTGCAGATCTCAAATTCCAACTATGATGAGTGGCAGTCCGCAATGGTCGCCGGACGGAAACAGGATAGCGTTTGATTCGCGCCCCCGGGACCGCTGGGAGATATATGTGGCCGACGTGGCCGAAGGAAAGCCCAGAAAACTGGTCACAAATATTTCCGACGTAGTTCGACCTCACTGGTCCCGCGATGGAAAGTGGATTTATTTCAGGTCCGACTGAACCTGGCAGGATGGGAGTCTATCGTTGTCCCGCCTCCGGCGGAGACGCCGTTTCACTCTCCAAAGATATCGATGGGATCAGTCCGCAGGAGTCTTTCGATGGGAAGACAGTATATTTTGCGAGACCACCGACAAATCGACGCTGAAGAAAGTGCTCTGCCGGCGTAGCCCGGCACGGCGTCAGAAGTGGATGGATTGCCTCGCTTGAGCACGGGTATGGCCATTGGGCCCTCTCCACAGGCGGTATCTATTTTGTTCCGGCCGAGGCGCCCAGATCGCTCCGCTACTTTGATTTCGCTACCAGGCAGATACGCCCAATTTTTGAAGTGGACAAGGACTTCGGTAGCGGCCTGTCGGTCTCTCCCGATGGCCGCTGGATCTCCTATTCATTAGCCGATGTAAACAGCGACATCATGCTGGTCGATCACTTTCACTAGCATCGCTCGTAAGCGTCCGATTCCCCCGATTCCCACCGTCTAAACGGCGAGGCAACATTGAGCAGAAGCTGTGGTTGTGCGCGAGACGATTCATGCAGGAGTGGTGAAGCGACAGAGGCTCTGGCCCTGGCCTTCGCACGTGATGCGGTACGAGCGAGAACCCTTGCCGATGATCTAGCCAAGGCGGAGTATGCAAAGCTCCAATGATCGAGCTTCCTGGTTGCAGGTGGCGGCTGACATTCAGGTGCCCAGGCAATCTTCAATACAAGCGTCGCGACGCCTGCACGAGATTACCGGTAGAGATCTGCCTTCAGCCAAATGTGAAGGAAAATGCCTGCACTCCAGCATCCTGAAACTCGATCACGAAGGTATGGTCAGCGATCCGCCCCTTCTGCCTGACCAGCTGATACAAGCGATGGTCGGTCACCATGCCGTTGCCTTGCGCGTCCGTGTCCACGCCGTGATTCTCACCCGGCGCCTGCCCGTCCACGGTCACTCGAAAGCGGACTGGCTTTCCATCGGCGCCTGCACCGAGCACAAGGTGCAGGTCACGAGCATGAAAGCGAAAGGCGATCTTTCCTCCTGCGGACTGGAGCACAGCGGCCTGGCTCCCATCAACCCACTTCCCGGCAAGCGCCCACTGGTTCAATCGAAAATGATCCGGCAGAGCGTAGAGATGCTCCGCATCTCGCTTGATCCCGCCAGGCGAGGCAAATTGCTCCGCGCGAGCGTAGCCAACGTAGGTCTCGGGAGAGCGAACATCGCTCACGTCGGCGGCAGCTTGCACTCCTTGCCCGTGAACGCTGACAGTGCTCGCCGGCATCGGCTTCGCATTCGCCTCTTTCAGCAGCTGCTGGATCCATCGCTCGGACTGGTCATAGTCGCCTTCGCCGAAGTGCTCGAATCGCACCTTGCCCTTGGCATCGATGAAGTAGTGCGCAGGCCAGTATTCGTTGTGAAAGGCATTCCAGATCGCCTGATTGCTGTCTAGTGCAACGGGGTAGGTGATGCCAAACTTCTTCACTGCCTTCTCTACATTCGGCATCTGTCCTTCAAAGTCGAACTCTGGCGTATGCACTCCGATCACCACCAGACCGCTGTCCTTATATTTGTCCGCCCACGCTCGAACATAAGGGACGGCGCGAAGGCAATTGATGCAGGAGTAGGTCCAGAAGTCGATGAGAACGACCTTCCCTCTGAGTTGTTTTGCCGTCAAAGGTGGCGAATTGATCCAGCCTGTCGCGCCAGCAAGACCGGGCAACGGTGAACTTCCGACGATACTCGGCGGCTCCTGCGCTTCGACCGGGAGCACCTGGACAGTCGTGCTGCTAAAAACGACAGCCACCGCAGACACGATGGACAGTCTTAGCCATCTCCAACGAAAAATCACCGACCTCTGGTTCAAGCTTCCTCCGCGCGGCACTGTACATACGGTGAGGTACAAGCCTAGTGTGCGATAAGACCACTTCAGTAGATTCGCTGGAAAGAAAAAGGTTACCCTCACGTCAGGGATGCTTCTCCGTAACCTCGATCTCGACATTCTACGGACCCTCATCACGGCCCATGATCTAGGCGGCTTCGCGCAGGCCGCAGACCGCTTGGGGCGGACACCAGCCGCGATCAGTCTGCAGATGAAGCGCCTGCAAGAGGAACTAGGAACACCGCTCTTTCGCAAGCACGGCCGGGTTCTGAAGCTGACAGAAGCCGGACAGACCGCCCTCGGATACGCTCGGCGCATGCTTGCCCTGAACGATGACCTGCTGCAAAACATGCAGGGCGCGACGTTAGCCGGCACCGTTCGCATTGGTGCTCCGCAGGATTTCGCGGCGCTGCTGCCTGATGCTTTGCGGCAGTTCGCAGCCCTTTATCCACGAACTCAAATAGAGCTGCGTATTGAGGGTAACGGCGCTCTCATCGAAGGCCTTGACAAGAGTCAGCTTGATCTCGCGCTGACAATTGGATTCGCGGATCGGAAGGACGCTCTGCTGCTGGGCGAACTGCCTGTGCTCTGGATCGCGAGCCGAGCTTTCCGCACACAAGATGGTTCTCTCCCACTTGCTGTACTTGGCCCTCAATGCGCCTTCCGCAAGGCCGCGGTAGAGCAGCTCGAAACTGCCGGCATCCCGCATCGTATCGCGGCCACCAGCCCAAGCCTGGACGGCCTATGGGCCGCGCTTCAAGGAGGGCTTGGCATTACCGCGCGCACCGCTATGCAACTGCCAGCTCATCTAGTGGCGAATAGGTCGCTGCATCGCCTGCCTACCCTTCCACCTCTTCCCGTGGCACTGCACCGTGGCCCGAACGCCGCTAACTCTGCTCTTGATGCTTTCCATTCTTTGCTTGGCGCGGCCGCACGAGGCGCTCTGGCCGAACTCACGCACTCGCAACGCTCCCACGTATTGCGGAAAGCGTAAGCGCCACTTAATCCTTCGGTAAGAACAATCAAATTGTGCAGCGTTCATGCGGATGGTACGTTGCACTCATGATCGCTCGCGTCTTTTCGCTCATTGCTATCGTAATATTCGCGATCTCCTCCGTGCATGCCCAGACGCCTGTCGCGAACTCGTTTGTCGGCACATGGAAGCTCATCGCTGCGGACAAACTCCTCCCGGACGGCACCCGAGTTGCCGATTATGGAACTCAGCCGCACGGCTTGGCCATCTTTACTGCTGATGGCCACTTCATGGTTGAAGTCTTCCGGGATGTACGCGTGAAGTTCGCCAGCAATGACCGGGCCAATGGCACACCCGAGGAGTACAAAGATGCGTCTCTGAGCGCCAGCTGCTCGTTCGGCACCTATAGCGTCGACCCGGCATCCAGCAAAGTCACCATGAAGATTGATCGCTCAACTTTTCCGAACTATGACGACGCCACTCAAGTGCGCTCCTATGAACTTAAGGGCGACATTCTCAGCTGGAAAGTCCCCGCCCGCCCCGACGGTTCTATCCCGATCACCGTCCTCCGCCGTATCGCTGTTCAGTAGATGACGTAAAAAGGCGCCGCGTAAGTTGATGTGCTGTTGGCTACAGAACTCTGCATAGCGCATAGGAAAGCCGAACGGCTTTCACGAAGTCGAAGCAGGAGGCCGTTCCGTGACAGCTTTTTCCAAAGTCTTCGAAACCGCACTATTCGTAGTGAAGCGCGCGGGCGACATTGAGACGCATGGCGCGACGGGCCGGAAGGATCCCGGCAAAAAGCACGACTCCAAAGAGAATCCCTATGCCTCCGGCAAAGCCAACGGGATCTAGATTGCTGACGCCAAACAGAGCAATGCGGAGAAACTTGGAGGAGAACACGGCCAGCAGAGTTCCCGCCGCAAACCCGCTCACAATCGACGGTCCGAACTGTTTGAGGAGTGCAACGCAAAGACGAGGTTTCGAGGAGCCCAGGGCGAGACGAATTGCAATTTCCTTTGTCCGCTGCGAAATGCTGAAGCCGACGAGGCCGATAATGCCAACGCCAGCAAGCAGAATCGCAACCATCCCAATGAGGCTCACGACGCCGGCGATCTGTTCAATCTGCAGAGTTATGTCGTGGTAAAGCTGCTTGAGGGGATGAATCTCGGGAAAGAGACGAGGATCAAGGCTCTCGCTGATAGAACGAGCCGCGGTCGTGACCACTGAGGGCGTAGCTGCGAACCGGGCAACGACAACCATATTCGGCATATTGTCCGATTGCGCAGCCCAGTAGCCCTCAACAGCGTCGTCGTCGTTGAGCGCGTTAACGTGAGCATCACCCACCACGCCAACGACAATATCTTTCGAGTCGTCACCAGGAATAGTCTGGCCAAGCGGATTCTGATCTCCCCACGCCCAGCGTGCAAAGGACTGACTGACGATGACCGTATGTTTCTCACCGGGGTGAAAAGTACGACCCAGCAATAATGGGATCTGCATGACCTGAAAGTAGTCAGGGGCCACCCAGTTTGGGTAGAGAATCATACTGCGGCCGTTGATGTCGCGGTTCTGTCGAGAGACGATGTGTCCCATCGGTGGAAGACGCACTAGCGAAACCGAACGAACCCCAGGCACTGCACGCAGGCGCATCTCCATCTCGTTCAAGTACGTCTTGGATGCCGCTTCCGAGTAGCCGTGCCGGTCAAGTTGCGGATCAATGGAAAGGGTGCTCTCGTAACCGAATCCTGGATCACTGAAGAGAACATGTTGCGTCGCACGCACAAGAAGTCCGGACGCGATGAGCAACACACAGCTTGCCGCTACCTGCGCGGCAAGCAACACCTGGCGAAGAGTGGTTCGACGCTGCCGTTGCCGTGCGATTTGCAGGGCCGGTGCGAGACCGAAAAAAAGCGCGGACGTGAACATCACCCCGGTGGTGAAGAGCACAACGCGCCAGTCCGGAGTCGCGGTGAGCCATTTGGGCGCATCGAGCCGCGCAAGGGCCACGTGCACAACGCTGCAGCCTAGCGCTATGCCGGTGAGCGCTCCGAGCCCCGCCAGTAGAAAGCTCTCTGTGCAGAGTTGCCGAAAGATGCGGCTGCGGCTGGCACCAATCGCCACCCGGATGCTGATTTCGTGTTCGCGTGTGATGCCCCGGGCCAGCAGCAGACCGCCGACGTTCGCACAGGCCACAGCAAGTATCAGCAATGTGAGCACACCGACCATGACAGCCACGCGATACATCTCCGGTTGGAGGACCTGCAGATGTCCTCCGGGCGAACTTTGGATGAACTCTTTATCCCAAACTGCTTCGGGGTGCTGCTTGCGCAATTGATCGGTGAGAGCACGGAGTTCCTGCTCGGCTGCGTTTGCAGTCACACCGGGATTGAGGCGACCCCACATACGAATACTCGAATTCGTCCAGTCCTGGAGCACTTTGCTGCCTTCGAACAGGTAGGGCTGTTGAGCGATGGGCATCCAGAGGTCGGGATTCTGTCCGCCCAGGCTTGCAAAGTTGAATGGGGCGATGCCAACGACTGTGACAGGCCTGCGGTTGATGTGAATCGTCCGGCCGATGATGGAGGGATTGGCGTCAAAGCGCCGCTGCCACAGGCTGTAGCTCAGGACCACGACGGGTTGTGACGCGGCGGAGCTATCCAGCGCTGGATCAAGAAGACGGCCATACGCGGCGAACGTGCCCAGCTCGGTGAAATAGTTGGGCGTCGCAAACGAGGCGCTCGTGGATTTGAGGTCATCGTCGATCTGCATGGGCGGCACGCCAAGTACTGCTATAGCCGCCGACAGCGTTCTCGCGTGATCGCGATAAAACGCGAATGAAGAATGGGCCATCTCGCTGGTGTAAGCGTTGGGTGACCGGCGCTCCAACCGGAGCAGTGATGCCGGATCGCGCACGGGTAGCGGCTTCAAGGCAATCATGTCGAACAGACTGAAGGCCGAGACGTTGACTCCAATACCAATGGCAAGCACGAGCACGATGATTACGGAGAAGCCCGGCGCACGGGTGAGAATGCGAGCACCGTAACGCAAATCGTGAACCAGGTCATCGAGCCAGGTCCATCCCCAGGCTTCTCGGGCTTGTTCGCGCATGCGAAGCACGTTGCCGAAGTTGTTATGTCCGGCGCGCGCAGCCATCTCGCGATGAAACTCCATGTCGGCCTCAAGCTCGGCTTCGAGACGGCGGCGGTTGAAAAGATAGACGATGCGACGCCAGAGCTCCCCCATTTGGTGTTCTCCTATGCGGTTCGAAGAATGCTTTGAATCGCTTGAGTCATGCGGCCATAACCCGCGATTTCGGCCTTCAACTGTGACCGACCCGCTGGCGTGAGCCGATAAAACCGAACCTTTCGGTTTGTCTCTGAGATTCCCCACTCAGCGGTGACCCATCCCTTCACAAGCATCTTCTGCAGGGTGGGATAAAGAAGCCCCTCTTCCACAACCAACACCTCACTCGACAGAACGTGGATGCGTTGCGCAATCGCATAGCCATGCAAGGCTTCCGATTGCAGGATGCGCAAAATCAGCATGGGAAGCGCTCCCGGAGGCATCCCGTCTTTAGGCCTATTGATCATAGGCATAACTATGTTATGGATGGAAAGTGTTGTCAACAGGAATGATTGACGTGCCGCCAGGCCCCAGCACAATGCCCCACCAAAGTTGCCTTCTGGGAAGCGACCCCGGTTAGTCCCGTGTGGCGTATGGGACGCGGCAGTGAAGGTGGTTAACCCACATCTCCTAAATCGGATCATGACTGCTTTAAGTAACTGAAAGTCGCTCTTTCCCTTCGCGCAAAGGTCAGCTGTCGGTCGCAATGTGGCCTGCGAGGACTGCACGGCCAACAAAATACTTCTTGGAAGAGGCGCGGCAAGAGCTATGTTCTACACAAATCTCCGCAAGGATATCGGCTATTCTCTAGCGCTTATCCTGCTGCAGTTCCTGCCTTTTCCCGCGCCAGCGGAAAGCAACACCTCCAAAGCGCAACTGGCTGCGATCACAGCGCGCGGTTGTCTTCTCGCGATCTATGATCAGGCCGCCTCGCAGGCCACAGATGCAGTAGAGGCAACGCATCCACCCGAAGATCTCGTTCAGCGCTACATTGTGCACAAATCGGATCTACATTCGGATCAAGGATGGGTGGTCGATTTCGGCCAGCTCAACGCAACGAGAGACAAATTTCTGGTTGCATTCGAAGCGGTTCAGTCGCAGGCTTCAGTCCCTTTCACGGTCAAGCGCCTCGACCCGGTGCGCGAAGACACTGGCTGGAATCTGGCCGCCGCAAAAGCCATCCGGACCGCGCTCGAAGACTTCCGCGGCCCGGACCGTCCGTTTAACGTTGCCGTGCTTCCGGACGATTCCGGTGGTTTGTATGTCTATGTCTATCCGGCGCAGCTCAAGACGGATGTCTATCCTCTGGGAGCCGACGCTCGCTATCACTTCGCGTCGAATGGATCGCTCATCGAAAAACGCCAGCTGCACCGGGGCATCATCGAACCCGGTCCGGTACCGGCGGGCGTCGCCTCGAAGGCGGGATATAACACGCACGTTCTGAGTGATCTTCCCGGAGACACCGATGTGTTCCTAGTCTTGACACGTAGACCGCTCGTGCCGGAATTTGTGGGCGCCGGCAAGTACGTATACAAGATCGACGTGAATGGAAAAATCTCCATCGCGCCCCCGATCAGCTAAGGGATGAGAAGCGCGCTTATCGTTACTAACCCACTCGGAGCTCCAAACTGAAGCTGGATGAGCGTTTTGGCCTGTTACCACGAATTGACGACTGTCAGCTGACCTTCTGTCGCACACTCTGAAGAATCTCATCCGAAAGCCGCGGATCCTGGACGGCGCGAGCCAGCACGACTCCGCCGAGCAGAGAGGCTGCTCGAAAGATGGCTTCTTTCCGCTCCCCACCGCCCGCGGAGAGAATTTCCTCGAAACCGCGCTCGAAGGCTGCTTTGAGTTCGGGCGCTGAGCGGGCCACCTCATCGGCCAGTGCGGCCATGGTGCAGCCGTCGCTTGGATTGTCGCGATGTCGAGGGCTCAGATAACGATCCGCATATGCCTTCCGGCCCTTTTTCGTCGCGCCGTAGCTGCGTGCGCGCCTAGCTGAAACATCCTGTCCGTAGGCAACGGCAGCCTTCTCGAGTTCTTGCTTCGAAGCGAAATGGGCATAGAAGGCGCCATGCGTAAGGCCAGCGGCCTTCATTACTTCGCCCACGGTCACATTCTCAAATCCCCGATCTCGAAAGAGGCGCGAGGCCTCCTTCACAATGCGGTCATGTTTGGCGGCGGTCTCTTGGGCGGGATACCGCATTTTCCTGCATCCTCCATCTATGATGGTCATCATACCATCTGTATGACGGTCATCATATTTGATGCCGGGCTACCAGGAGGAATTATGAAGCTCGTAGGCAAAAAGGCTCTCATTACCGGAGGCAATAGCGGCATCGGTCTTGCCACTGCTCGTCTTTTTATCGCCGAAGGCGCTCAAGTCGCCATCACCGGCCGCGACCAGAAGACGCTCGATGAAGCGGCCGCGGAGCTCGGACCGAACGCGCGTGGCTATCGAGCCGACGTCACACTTGCGGAAGACCGCAAGCAACTGTTCTCAGCCCTCGCCAGGGACTTCGGGAAGCTCGATATCGTCTTCGCTAACGCCGGCATCTCCGGCAAAACACCTACTGGCGCGACTGACGAGACCATCTTCGAGAACATCATTCATACCAATCTGAATGGCGCTTTCTTTACCGTCAATTCCGCTGCACCTCTGCTGAACGACAATGGCAGCGTTATCTTCAACGGGTCGGTGCACAACTATCTGGGCCAATCTGGCATGGCTGCATATGCAGCCACGAAGGGCGGCCTCGTCTCCATGGCGCGCGCCATCGCTGCCGATCTTGCACCGCGCAATATTCGCGTCAACGTTGTCGCACCCGGAGCAACCAGGACTCCCATCTGGAAGCGTGGGCCCCGCGCCAACGATACCGCCGAGCAATCCGCTAAGCTCGCTGACTTTGTCTCCTCCTCGATTGCTCTGGGCCGTTGGGGCGAACCGGAAGAACTGGCCAAAGCTGTGCTTTTCCTTGCCTCCGACGACTCGTCGTACATCAACGCGATCGAGCTGGTGGTTGATGGAGGAATGACGGGTGCACCTTTCGGAGCCCCCATTCTGCGCGGCTAATTGCGGAAGCGGCTCGTTCTTCTCGTCTGACAAATAATGTTCAACGCAAAAAGGAGGGACACATGCCCACAATCCACTTCCACCAGATAACCAAGCTGACACCTCAGCAGTACGTCGCCGGGCTCACCGATTTCGGACCTGACCGTTCGAAGCTCTTCGGCAACAGCGCCGACGAGTACCTCAAGGTGCATCAGCGGAGCCGCACACAGGCCGACGTCACCGAAGGCTCTGGAGGCATATGGGAACGCCTGCACTATGACTGGTCGGATCCTAACCACGTCGTCCTCACGACGACCGACTCGAATGTCTGGGGAGGCCCTTCGGGCCACACCTACACCTTTACTCGTCAGCCAGACGGCACCACCGACATTGACGTGGTCGTCATACGCGAGGGTAAGAACCTCAAGGGATGGCTGCTCGGCTTGGTGCTCAGGACCATCGGCAAGGGCGTTTTGGCAAGACCGTTTTCAAATAGCGTCAAGGCCATTGAAGCCCAAAACGGCGCGGCGAAAGAGGAACGCGTTGCGTGAGGAAGCGGTGATTTCGTGGGATGGATGCGTGCACCGTCGCCCATGCACTCATCCAGGGAGCGATCGATACTGATATGCGCACTCCGAAAAGACACACTCGCTCGTTACTGCGGCGGCGCCGACTGGCTCACTTTGGCATGCGTCGCAGTCGGCTTGATATTTTGATTCTCGCGGAAGAAATTTGTCGGATCGTATTTCTCGCTTGACTGCCATCAGACGTGGCAAATTGGGACCGAAGGCAGTATTGATAACGTCGTCGGTTTCCACGTCGAGCGCGGAAAGAAGATGCGCGTTCGCTGAAAAGGGCCGAAGGACCTCTTCTCCGCACCGAGCCCAGTCACGGTGTACTGTGCTCCGCGGGGTCTCGGTCCATTGCGCGAGAAACAGGATGTCCCACGGCAGATGGCGGTGGGGATAGGCCGTGGCATGATTGGGAATCCGCCCGCCGCTCCGCCATAGCGTTCGAGAACAACAAAAGAAAGAGGAGAGGCCATCCGGTTGCCATGCTCGACTATGAGGGCGATCGCTTCGTCTGAAAGATCTCCCTGCAAAGTAGATTTCCAATAATTTTGATTGCCGTCCGGGAAGGAGGCATCTAGCAGTCCCTGCATTGCTGGGAACGGCATCGGCTGGATGGTGTCAAGTACCGGCTTGCCGAAGGTGCGAAGCGGTTTGAGAATGCGCTCGCCCTCGGCTACTTCCCCGCAATAGCAGGGGATTATTCCCACCAGCGGCGTGCCATCGGGGCCGTGCAGAAGCGCTGCATATGCTGTGAGCTCGTCGGGAGCGGCTTCCATGAAATCGCGAAAATTGCGGAGGACCTCGACGGCGACGGCGCGAGGGTAAAGTAGAAACCCGCCTAAGACTGTGTGCACCGGGTGGGCTTGAAACTTCAGCGAAGTGACCACCCCGAAGTTTCCGCCGCCACCCCGGAGAGCCCAGAAAAGGTCCTCATGGTCTAGAGTCGTTCGCCGTGAGAACTCGGCCCTCGGCAGTCACAATCTGGCAAGACAGCAGATTATCGATGGTCATGCCGTACTTGCGAAGCAGCCAGCCAACGCCACCGCCGAGGGTGAGACCGGCAATCCCGGTTTTCGCGACAATGCCACAAGGGACTGCCAGACCGAAGACGTGCGTTTCGCGATCCAGATCCCCCAGAGTGGCGCCACCCTGCACGCGAACAGTCCGCTGAGCCGGATCCACATAGACCGAGCGCATGCGGGAGAGGTCGATCACCAGGCCGTCGTCGCACAGCGCCCGACCGCCCACATTGTGGCCGCCACCCCGAATCGCCGTGAGCAAGATCATGCGCACGTCCGAAGTTGACAGCAGCAATAACGTCGGCGAGGGCGGCACAGCGGGCAATGAGCCTGGGATGTTTATGGACGCTGGCATTCCAGATCTGGCTAGCTTCGTGGTAGCCGGTGTCGGCAAGGCTCAAACAGTTGGCCGGCGAACGCAGCTCTCAGCGACGAGATATCTAACGTCAGGCATGGGTCGGCGCACGATCTCTATTCCTTCCGCATGCAGGGAAGGAAGCGGCTCAATTTGAATATTCTATCGCATCAGACGAAACGCCTGCCAGCACTCCGCCGTCGTCCAGACAAGGAGCGTCACTCGTGCGGCCGGATGTGGATGAATCGGTCAACACCAGCTTTGTCATCCGAACGCAGCGACGCGGAGTGAATGGATCTGCCTTTTCCCAAGGTCGACATCGCCCATAACAATCAGGCCAGTCCCCGGGCTGGCCTGTCGCTGGAAGCAGGATGTATTAAGGGCCTGCTACTGCGGCTGCGCCGTCCTGGTTCGCCTTATCCGCTTCCTTCGCCGACTTCTCCTGCTCCCCGCCGCCTTGTTGGCGTGCTCGTGCGCCTTCATCGCGGCCTTGTCCGATTTCTCGTTGTGCTTCAGTTCCTTCTTCTCCCGCTTCTTCTCGTCCTTGTATTCCTTCTTCGTATGCGGCTGCGGATTGGTCACCTGCCCGTTCTCATCCGTCGGCTGCGCCGTCTGCAGGACGTCTGTTGAGCTCGCACCGCCGGCGTTCCCGCCATCGCCATCCCGATCCCCAGGCAAAGTGTCGCAGTCGCAATCAGTCTTCTGTTTCTCATCTCGGTATCCCTCCTTCGGTCTTTCCTAAATGGGATGCACGTCGCATTTGACCGGCAAAAAGTTGCCAGATTTACCTCTCGGATTTCCTACAATAGAGATATGGAGTGGGGAGCGCTCTGCTGGCTGCTGAGGGCTAACCCCTACATAAGTCCTTTCCCTAGAATACTTTACCGATAACCGCAGTGGAATGACGACTTTGGCCCTCGGGAGAGCGTCTAATGCGCTGAAGAAAAAGGGTTTACAGGCGGACCTCCCGGCACCGGAGGGGGGAGGGGTAGGGGTGACGGTACAAAGCAAAACGGGCGAGGCCGCAGCCTCGCCCGTTCGCGTGTGTGCCCGGAATCCAGACCCAGAACCTAGACCCAGAATCTAGACATTGATCGCCATTGCCTCGACCGAACTGAAGCCGTCCAGCATTGCCTCGGCCAGCGTCGGGTGCGCGTGGATGGTGAACATCATCTCTTCGACCGTCGCCTCGAGCGTCATCGCCGTCACTGCTTCCGCGATCAGCTCGGTCGCCTGTGGCCCGATGATGTGCACGCCCAGCACCTCGCCGTACTTCGCGTCCGCGACCACCTTCACGAAGCCGTCGTGATCGTCGACGATCGAGGCCTTGGAGTTGGCCGAGAACGGGAACTTGCCGACCTTCACCGTCAGGCCCTTCTCCTTGGCCTGCGCCTCGGTCAGCCCCACGCTGCCGATCTGCGGCTCGCAGTAGGTGCACGCTGGAATCCGCTCTCGCTTCACCGGCCGCGCCGGCTTGCCGGCGATCTTCGTCACCGCCACGATGCCGCACATCGCACCCACGTGCGCCAGTTGCGGCAGCCCGGCCACGATGTCGCCGATCGCATAGACCCCCGGCTCCCCTGTCTCCATCCACTCGTTCACATGCACAAATCCGCGTTCGAGCTTCGCCTTCGTTTTATCGAGCCCGATACTCTCCGTGCGCGGCGCGCGTCCCACCGCAACTAGCACCTTCTCCGCTTCCTTCACCTGCGCCTTGCCGTCCGAGCTGGTGAAGTCGACCTTCACGACGTCCTTGGTCCGCTCCACCTTGTCGACCTTGGCGCCAACATGCGACTCGATGCCGCGCTTACGGAAGACGCGCGCCAGCTCCTTGCTCACGTCCTCGTCCTCGTTCGGCACCAGCCGCGGCAGATACTCTACGACCGTCACCTCCGACCCGAAGCTCTTGAAGATGGACCCGAACTCCACGCCCACCGCGCCGGCGCCGATCACCACCAGCGACTTCGGGATGTGGTCCATGCTCAGGATCTCGATATTGGTCAGGATGCGGTCGTCCGGTTTCAGCCCCGGCAGCATCTTGGCGTCGGAGCCTGTGGCGACCAGCACGTTCTTGGCCGACACCTGAGTCGTCTTGCCATCCGCACCCTTGACGGAGACAGTGTGTACGCCGCCCTTGGCACCGCCGGTCAGGCTCCCGGTGCCCGCTATCACCGTGACCTTGTTCTTCCGCATCAGGAAGTCCAGGCCCTTCACGTGCTTGGTGACGATCTGGTTCTTGCGGTCGAGGATCGCCTTCCAGTTCAGCGTCACCTCGCCCACACCCTCGATGCCGTAGTCCTTGGCGTGCTTCAGGTGGTCGTACACCTCGGCGTTGAACAGGATGGACTTGGTCGGGATGCAGCCCACGTGCAGGCAGGTGCCGCCCAGCTTCGGCTCACGCTCGATCAGCGCCACCTTCAGTCCCAGCTGCCCCGCCCGGATCGCCGCCGTATACCCCGCCGGCCCCCCTCCAATCACCACCACATCGTAAGTAGTCTCTGCCAAGATTTCGCTCCCCTTCGTCCGATCAGAACTGCTCAATCAACGCTGTCGCCTTACGGCCAAACACATCATTCTACGCGCTTATGACACACTACCCCTGTGCATCCGCCTCTGGCCCGTCCGCACCTGGCCACGCTGCTCGACGACTTCCTCCGCTACGGCTCGGATCGCGCGGTCGTCAGCCACACTGGCAACCGCAGCCTGCCCTCGACCTATAGCGAATTAGCCGAGCTCAGCGCCCGCTTCGCTGCAGAGTTTACGCGGCGTGGTATCGCCTCCGGCGACCGCATCCTACTGTGGGGACAGAATTCCGCGGCATGGATTGCCGCCTTCTACGGATGTGTCCTGCGCGGCATCCTCGTCGTGCCGCTGGACGCCGCTGGCGACCCGCACTTCGCCCAGCGTGTCGTAGCCGAGACCTCACCTCGCCTCATCCTTGGCGACGCCCCGCTGCTCCAGAAGCTGCAGCCATCTGATGTCCCGGCGCTCCCGTTGGATGCAGCCGACCTGCCCGCTCCGGACTACCGGCCTGTTCCAGACCTCAACCGCAACACGCCGCTGCAGATCATCTTCACTTCCGGCACCACCTCGGAGCCCAAAGGCATCGTCCATACCCACGGCAACGTGCTCGCCTCGCTCGACCCCATCGAGCGTGAGATCGGCAAATACCGTCGCTACGAGCGCCCCTTCCACCCTCTCCGCTTCCTGCACACATTGCCGCTCTCGCACGTATTCGGGCAGTTCATGGGACTCTGGGTGCCACCCTTACTCGCCGCCGAGGTCCACTTCGAGTCCCGTCTGGACGCACCCCGGCTCACCCAGCTCATCCATAACCAGCGAATCTCCGTACTCGCGGCGGTGCCTCGCATCCTGGAATTGCTGCGTGGCCACCTCACCCGCCTCGACCCAACACTCGCGGCCCGGCTCGACAGCTCCGAAAACCTCTCTGCACTCGGCCGCTGGTGGCGCTTCCGCCGGCAGCATCGCCTCTTAGGCTGGAAGTTCTGGGCCTTCGTCTGCGGCGGCGCCACCTTGCCCGGAGACCTGGAGCAGTTCTGGACCCGCCTCGGCTTTGCGCTCATCCAGGGCTACGGCATGACCGAGACCACCGCGCTCGTCACCCTGAATCACCCCTTCCACACGGCGCGGGGCAGCATTGGCAAGCCGCTCGCGGGGCGCGAGGTGAAGGTCGCTGAGGACGGCGAGATCCTAGTGCGCGGTGGTTCCATCGCCGAAACCGAGTGGCGCGCCGGAGAGGCACAGGCACGCACTGCGGACGAGGGCTGGTTGCCCACCGGCGATCTTGCGGCGCGCAATGCGGAAGGCGAGCTGGTGTTCGCCGGGCGCAAAAGCGACGTTATCGTGACTGCGGCCGGCCTCAACGTGCATCCGCAGGATCTTGAAGCCGCACTCGCCCATCAGCCCGGCGTCCGCGATGCGTGTGCCTTCTCCTTCGACAGTGGCGCCGGCCCGCAGCCCGCGGCGGCACTGCTGATGAACGACCAGAGCAAGGCAGATGCCGCTGTTGCATCCGCGAACGCGACGCTGGCCGACTACCAGCAGATACGCCGATGGCTGTTTTGGCCAGAACCCGATTTCCCTCGGACCTCTACGGGCAAGGTGAAGCGCCGCGAGGTCGCAGCGCGGGCGATAATCGCGTTCCGTTCGAGTGGTGAAGTCAGACGTGGCGACGATCCGTTGATACAGGCGCTCAGCGCAATACCCGGCGCACGTGTAGAAAACATCTCCGATGCGAGCCGGCTCAGCGAAGACATCGGCCTCGACAGCCTCGGGATGGTCGAACTGCAGAGCGCGCTCGAACAGCAATTCGCGGTCGAGATCCCTGAGGACGCATGGCAGCGTGCTCGCACGGTCGGCGATTTGCGCGGTTTCATAGTTCCCGGGAGGAGAATTGGGGAAGATGTGGTCAGCGGTGCCCCAACTGTGCCGCCACCACTGACAGATGTCAGCCCTCCGGCCGCTTACGACGACACGATATATCCGCGCTGGCCGTGGAGCGCACCGATCCGCTGGCTGCGCATTGCTTTCCTCGAGTGCATCTCGATCCCGCTCACGCACCTGCTGCTCAGGCCGCGCGTCAAGCGGCTGCAAATTTCGGGGCCTCGTCGGCCGATGCTCATCGTGGCCAACCACGTCACCGCCTTCGATCTCCCGCTGGTGCTTGCCGCGTTGCCCGCGGGCATCCGGCAGCACACGGCGGTCGCGATGGCGGGCGGTCTGCTCACGGGCTGGCGTCACGCGCGGGCCGAGCGGCATGCGTGGTTCCGGCCGCTCACGCCGCTCGCGTACTGGCTTGTCACTGCGCTCTTCAACGTCTTCCCGCTGCCGCAGGGCGCCGGATTCCGGCGCAGTTTTGCGCACGCGGGAGCTGCACTGGACGAAGGAATGTCTGTGATTCTGTTTCCCGAGGGACGGCGCTCTGCCGATGCAACCCTTGGGCCATTTCAGTCCGGTATCGGTCTGCTGGCTCGCGAATCAGCCGCACCGGTGCTGCCAATTGCTCTGATCGGACTGGGAGTGATCAAGCAGCGCAGACAACGCTGGTTCCGGCCGGGGACTGTGACGATTCGCGTCGCTAATCCGATGACGATGAAGTCAGGTGAGACACCGCAGGATTTCACCATGCGCCTTGAAGCCAGGTTCCGCGAACTGCTGACGCAGCCCTGAGCCCTTACAGCAGTTTTGCGGCTTCCTTAGCGAAGTAGGTCACGATGAAGTCTGCACCAGCGCGGCGAATGGAGATCAGCGACTCCAGCATCGCACGCTCGCGCTCCAGCCAGCCGCGTTCAAATGCCGCCTGCAGCATCGAATATTCACCCGAGACTTGGTACGCGCCGATCGGCACATCGAAGCGGCCTCGCGCGGCATGGATGACATCCAGGTACGGCATCGCCGGTTTCATCAAAATCATGTCCGCGCCTTCACCCAGGTCCTGCTCGATCTCGCGCATCGCTTCGCGCAGGTTGGCGCCGTCCATCTGGTAGGTGCGGCGGTCGCCGAACTGCGGCGCGGAATCCGCAGCCTCACGGAAGGGCCCATAGAACGCCGACGCGAACTTCGACGCATAGGAGAGGATCGGCACCTGCTCGAAGCCATCCTCATCCAGCTCATCGCGAATGGCAGCGACGCGGCCATCCATCATGTCGGACGGCGCAATGATATCGGCGCCTGCCTCAGCGAGTGATGCAGCGGTCTTCGCCAGCAGGTCCAGCGTGGCATCGTTATCGACGTGGAACTCGTCGCCTTCCCGGCGCACCACGCCGCAATGGCCGTGCGAGGTGTACTCGCAGAGGCAGACGTCCGCGATGAGCACCAGCTTTTTCCGGCCGCAGTCTGCTTCAACGCACGCAGCCCCTGCTGCGTGATGCCCGCCGTATCGTAGGCGCCGCTGCCCTGCTCGTCCTTGCTCTCCGGCAGTCCGAAAAGCAGCAGACCGCCGAGTCCCAGGGACGCCGCCTGCTCTGCCTCTTTCACCGCCTCATCGACCGAGACGTTATAGACGCCGGGCATGGACTTCACCTCGCGCCGCACGCCTTCACCGGGACACAGGAAGAGCGGGTACACCAGCGCGCCGGGATGAAGATGCGTTTCACGCACCAGAGCACGCATCGGCGCAGTTGTGCGCAGTCGGCGAAGGCGGGTCTGCGGGAACTCCATGCACCAATTCTATCCAGCGGGCAGGATAGAGTGAGAAATGTGAGTCTGCTGCCGTCCATTCCGGAGCCCGTCGCCGACTTCAGCCCTGTGGTGCTGGAGTGGGAGGGACTGCTCGCGCTTCTGTCGCAATATGCCACCGCTGCGGTTACGCGCGAATGGCTAAGCGCGCTTGCGCCATCGACATCCAGCGCCTGGGCAGCCGGGCAGCATGCCCTGATTGCGGAGATGCGCGTATGCCTTGCCGCCGGGGTACGGCCGGCGCTGGCATCACTCTTCGATCCAGCCACGCTGGTCGCGAAGGCGCGGATCCCGGGCACGGCACTTGAAGTGGAGGAGCTGTTGCCGCTGCTCGCGCTCGGTGACGATATCGTCGCCTGGTATCGCGCAATGCAGGAGCCACCGGACGATCTGGCATCGCGCATCCCGTCACTGCGTGCGATGACCGAACCGCTGCGCGGCAACCAGCTTGCGCCTTTGCTGCGCTCGCTGCGGTCGCGCGTCAACCCGGACGGCACTCTGAATGACGACGCCTCGCCCGATCTGCGCCGCATCCGCCGCGAGATCGAGCATCAGCAGCGCGCCATCGAGAGCAGTCTGCGCCAGGCGCTGCGCCGCTTCGCCGGCGAGGGCTCGACACAGGAAGACCTCATCACGATTCGGGGCGAGCGCTTCGTCATTCCGGTGAAGGCAGAGTTCAAACGCCGCATCCCGGGTGTGGTGCACGGCGCCAGCAGCAGCGGCCAGTCCGTATATATCGAGCCGCTCGAGACGATCGATCAGAACAACGAACTCATCCGCCTGCTCGACGAGGAGCAAGCAGAAGTGCACCGCATCTTCGTCCAGATGACGAGCGAGATAGGCCGCGAGGCGGTGACGCTCGCTACGGGAGCCGCGATACTCGCCGAGGTCGATGCGCTGCAGGCGCGAGCGCGCTTCGCCGAGGAGTACGAGTGCACTGCGCCTACTTTCGCCAGTGATGATGCGCCGGAGTTGCTGGTCGAGAAGGGGCGACATCCGTTGCTGGAACGGCGCCTGCACCGCAGCGGCGGCGGCATCGTTCCGCTAACGCTGGGGCTCGAATCCGCGGCGCGGCAGCTGATCATCAGCGGCCCGAATACCGGCGGCAAGACGGTCGCGCTGAAGACCGCCGGGCTGCTGGCGATGATGGCGCAGGCTGGCGTTCCCGTTCCTGCCGAAAGGCTGGTGCTGCCGGTCTTCCGCGCCTTTCTTGCCGACATCGGCGACGCACAGTCGATCGAGCAGAATCTCTCCACCTTCTCCGCACACATCGTCAACCTGAACTGCATCGCTGCGGTGGCCGACGAGCATTCGCTGGTGCTGCTCGATGAGCTGGGTTCGGCCACCGATCCGGAAGAGGGCGCTGCGCTTGCTGTTGCCATCGCGACGCACTTCCTCAACTCGCGCGCGTGGTCCATCATCTCCACGCACCATACGTCGCTCAAGGTGTATGCGGCGCAACACGCCGGCGTGCTGAACGCGGCAGTCGGCTTTGATGAGCAGACGCTGGCGCCCACGTACGCGCTGCGGCTCGGTGTGCCGGGTGCCTCGGCGGGCATCAACATCGCGCAGCGCATTGGGCTCGATCCGGAGATCATCGCCGCCGCGCGACGCCAACTCTCGCACCAAACCGAGGACATCGCGCACTTCCTCGACCGGCTGCACGCGGATCTCACCGCAGTCGATCGTGAACGCGCCGCCCTGCGGCAGCGGGAGATTGAGGTGGAGCGCGAGAAGCTGCGGCTCGAGGCCGAAGGCTTGAAGGAGTGGAAGGCCAAGGTCCGCGAGCTTGAGCAGCAGTTAGCCGGGCTGATAAAGGACTTCGAATTCCGCATGCGCGAGGCGGTGAAGGCGATTGACGACCGCATGCAGCAGCAGAAGCTCTCGAAGGAGGCAGAGCGGCGCATCGCGCGGCTGCGGCGCGAATTCGCAGAACAGTTCAACGCAACGGCAGTTGCCCAGCACACAGGCGCGGACAAGGGTGATCCGCAGGCGCAACCACACGTGGTGCGTCACGTCGCGGCAGGCGACACGGTGCGGCTGAAGTCGCTCGGCCGGATTGCAGTCGTGGAGCGGCAGATTGACGACAGCAATTTTGAGGTGGCGATGGGACCGATGAAGATGAGGGTGCCCCGGGGGGACATCGCGGAGGTCATCTCGTCACGTCGGGCGGCGGGGGAGTTGAACCCGGTCGAAGCGGCGCGGCGCCGTGGGGTGTCGGTGACGATGGCGTCGTCGACCGACGATATGCGGGCGGAGCTCAACGTCATCGGCCAGACGGTGGCCGAGGCCACTGCCGAAGTGGAGAGCTTCCTGGACCATGCCTTCCTGGCGGGGCTGCAGAGGGTGCGCATCATCCACGGCACCGGAATGGGCGTACTGCGCAGGGCGCTCCGGGCCATGCTGACAGACCATCCGCATGTCGCGACGGTGACGGAGGCGACGCAAGCAGAGGGCGGCGCCGGCGCCACGATCGTTGACTTGAGGCAATAGCCGAGCTGCGGCAGTAACCAAATGGCTGTCACGAAGTCTCAGTAGTCAGCGCGGCAGGTGGATGGTAAGCTGCTGGCGCACTCTATATCGGCGAGGAGCGCCGGCGCGCGGGAGAGCATGGTACGCATCATTACAGTTGAGCGCGAGTACGGCAGCCGCGGTGGCGAGTTCGCCCATCTGCTGGCCGATTATCTGGGCTGGCGCCTGATAGACAAGTGCATCGTGGATGAGATTGCCGGCAAGATCGGGCTCGACAAGCGCATGGTGGCCAACTGCGACGAGCGGCTCGACCCGTGGTATTACCGGTTGGGCAAGACCTTCTGGCACGCGAGCGTAGAGCGGATGCCGGCAATCATGTCCTCCTCCGAGGTCTTTGACAGCGAGCGGCTAACCAGCCTGATTCGCGACTACCTGAAGGACCGAGTGGCGGAGGGTAGCTGCGTCGTGGTGGGGCGCGGGGCAGCGTCGGCGCTGATCAACGTGCCGGGCACTTTCCACGTCTTCGTGTATGCCTCCACGGCGCGCAAGCTGGCCTGGTTCCGGGATCAGTTTCCCGACCGCGCGGCGGATGCCCAGCAGGAGCTGGTGGCTACGGACAACCGGCGCGCCGGCTACATCCGGCGTTTCTACAATCAGGACTGGAGCGACCACCGGCTTTACCAGCTCATGCTGAACTCCTGCATGGGATTTCCGGCGATGATTGGCGCGACGATGGAAGCGGCGGGACTGGCACACAGCGTCAACGAGATTCCGGCCGCGCATCCGTAGAAGAATTTCATCTCTGCAAAAGAAGAGGGCGGACCATGAGGTCCGCCCTTTCCATTTGGTCGCTGTGCTTAGCGGCCGTGTCCGTGTCCACCGCCGTCATGACCGCCACCCTCATGTCCGCCGCCACCGCCGCCGTGAGACTCCTGCGGCTGAGGCGCCTGGTGCGTTTGCTGAGGCTGCGCATGCTGGGTCATCTGCGGGCTGGCCTGCGGATGATACGGCTGCGCCTGGGCCTGCGCGTGATACGCCTGCGGCTGGGTGTGTTGATTCATCTGCGTGCTCGCAGGTGAGCGATATGTCTGAGGCTGAGGTTGAGCCTGTGGACGATACGCCTGCGGCTGCGTGTGCTGGTTCACCTGCGTGTTTGCCTGCGGATGATAGGCATTGTTGTTGCTCTCGGGAGCCCGGTTGACGTTCTGGTTGTTGGGCGTTGGCCGTGCATTGTTGACCGCTGGCCGGGTGTTCATCGCCATGTTGCGGTTGTAGGACGCCGGCTCGGTGCGGGCCAGGTTTTCCGGACGGCCATGGTTCACATTCGCGAACTGGGCACGGTTCTGACTGGCGCGCATCTCGTTCTGGTGCTGTGCAGCCAACGGTGCTGTGTGCTGCTCGCGGCCCCAGCGCTGCTCCTCGCCGGTGGGACGCATCTGGACGCCGCCGTGGCCGCCGTTGAAGCTGACACGCGTCGTGTTGTAGTTGTTGATCACGGTCTTGTTGTAGACGTTGTGAACGTTGACGATATTCACGTTCGTCACCGAGCGGTTGTAGGCGAAGACACCGTGATTCCAATATCCGCCTTCATAGCCGCGGCCGGAGTAGCCGAAGCCGTAGTTCACGCCGCCGTAGAAGCCGACGTGGGGGCCCCAGTAGCCGACGTGCCAGAGGTAGCCGCCGTTGCCCCAGCCCCAGTAGCCAGGGGTCCAGAGGGCACCGGTGTAAGGCGCAAGGACCCAGGCGCCGGGTACCCAGTAGTAGCCGGCCTGTTCGTCATAAGCCCAGTAGCCGGGGGTCCAGATGTAGCCGGCGGCGGGGCAGATAGGCTGCGCGTAGACGGGTAGAACAGGGGGAGCGCCGATGCCGATAGAGACAAAGACACCTGCGTACGATGCGGCCGGAATAATGCTGACCGCGGCGGCCAATACCAAAGAGCGAACTGTTGTTGCGATGCGCATACCCTTCACCTCGCCGGCGGCCCGTCGCTGGTAGTTCCCGCTGCTGCATTTCCTGCACGGGAGTACGCGGTTCGTCCGGCTTCTTGCCTGCGACTACCTTGCCTTGCAGACGGCTATGTGAACAGTGCTTTCCAGGAAATGTTGCGCAGAGTAACGTGACCCCGGCACCCCCTCCCCCCTCCCGGTGCGGGAGGCTGGCTTATAAGCCGCTTCCTTTCATGGACTTAGGGAGTCTCCCGAGGGTTAAAAGCGTCATTCCGTTGGGGTTATCAGTAAAGTTGTCCAGCGAAAGGACTTAGACGGGGTTGGGTGACGGCCACTCAGCCACGCGGAGATACCCCTATTTCCAGTGTAGCGATTTGTGCGGGGTGGACTGCCAACTTTCGGCGGCGGCACAAACAACGCGGCTCCAAAATGGGCCGGACGCACCGGAGATGAGCGGGTCCCGTTTCGTTACCGCAACCAACGAAACAGGAGTGACGCCGCGAATGCGCCGGCAATCTGGAAGAGGATGAACCCCGGCACGTCCGAAGGGCGAATGCCTGCGAATGTGTTTGTCATGGCACGGGCCAGTGTGACCGCAGGATTCGCAAAGGAAGTCGACGAAGTAAACCAATAAGCAGCCGCAATGTAAGCACCCACGGCATAGGGAACGCCAGAAGGGCGCGTCCTGCCGCATCCCCAGATGACCGCCAACAGGCCAAAGGTAGCGATGAACTCACTCAGGAGTTGGGCCGAACCGCTGCGCGGGTGAGTCGAAGCCCGGAACAGGGTCTCGCCAAACATGAGATGAGCTATCGCGACACCCGCAATCGCTCCTCCGATCTGTGCCGCGATGTAGAGGGGAACGTCCCGCCAGACAGTCTCACCTTGCCACGCATCGGCGAGCGTCACAACGGGATTGAAGTGCGCGCCCGAAATCGGGCCGAAGGCAAGAATCAGTGCAGTCAGGGCAGCGCCGGTGGCGATGGAGTTCGCCAGGAGGGCGATGGCTAAATTGCCGGAGGAAAGCCGATCCCCCATAATGCCGGAGCCGACAACGGCAGCCAGTAGAAAGAGGGTTCCTAAGAACTCCGCCGTGATGCGGCGCGCCTGCTCGGTCCTCATAGTTTCCCGATGCGCCTGATCTCTTCCTGAATCGTCATTCTCTCGAGGGTGTCGAGCGGGAGGGAGAGGAACACTGTGATTCTGCGCTCGAGTGCTACAAAGGCACCGTGGAAAGCCCGCTCAATTTCCTCGGGCGAACCTTTGACTGCAGCCGGATCAGGGATGCCCCAATGCGCCGTCATGGGTTGTCCCGGCCAGTAGGGGCAGGCTTCGTTGGCGGCGTTGTCACAGACAGTGAAGACGAAGTGCAACTCTGGCGCATCGGGCCTGGCGAACTCGTCCCACGACTTGCTGCGCAAACCTTCTATTGAAATTTCAGCGGACGCGAGTCGCGTTAGGGCTTCCGGTTGGACTTTGCCCGTGGGATGGCTTCCCGCGCTGTATGCGTGGAACATTCCGCGTCCCTTATGGTTGAGGATTGCTTCGGCCATGATGGACCTCGCTGAATTGCCCGTACACAGAAACAGGATGTTGTAGTGATTCGTCGTCATATCGACTTTTCGTTGCAGCATTCAGGACCGCAACATGTCTTCGTCGCTGGTTTCAGCGCATACACCTTGACGCTCGCGGCTGCGGAGTTGACGTCGTAGCTGGAGAGCAGGGCGGTCAAATCCTGATGCAGGGTCTGCGATGTGGCGGGTGAGCAGCAGGACTGGGCGTCCCCATTCATACCCGGCGAGCAGCAACCGGCCTGGCCTTCGACTTTCGCGTAGGCGTTGAGATCGGCGCCGCTGTCGACGATCTCGACAGATTCGAAACCGGCATTGCGCAGCTCGGTGCGGTAGTCGTCGATGCGGATGGCGCCGGCGATACAGCCAACATAGGCAGCGAGGCTTTTCGCGACCGGCTCCGGCAGCTCGGATTTGAGGGCGATGTCGCTGACGGCGAGTCGGCCGCCGGGCTTGAGCACGCGGAAGATTTCGCGGAAGACGGCGGGCTTGTCGGGCGCGAGATTGAGAACGCAGTTGCTGATAACGCAGTCCGCGGAGGCATCGTCGAGAGGCAGGCGGTCGATGCCGGCGAGGAGGAATTCGACATTGGTGTAGCCGGTGGCGGCGGCGTTGGCGCGAGCGCGCTGGATCATGGCGGGTGTCATGTCGATGCCGATGGCGCGGCCAGTGGGGCCGACCTTCTGCGCGGCGAGGAAGACGTCCAGGCCACCGCCGGAGCCGAGATCGACGACCACTTCGCCGGGCCTGAGGTGCGCGGTCGCGGTGGGATTACCGCAGGAGAGGCCCATGTTGGCTTCTGCGGGAATGGAGGTGAGCTCATCGGCGGAGTAGCCGAATGCCTCTGCGACCGCTTTGACGCCGGCGCGATCGCTGGAGAGCGTGCTTTCCGCGACGGCGCCGTACTTGGTTTTTACGGAGTCGAGCAACGCATCGAGCTGGGATTCACCCATAATTTCCCTCCTACAACATATCTCGTAAGGCGAATGTATTGATCCACAGACATATTTGTCAAGGCAGATATAATCGTGAGCATATGGCGACGAAGATTTCTTTCGAGATAGAGCGATTCTTCCAGGCTCTGGGCGACAGGACGCGCCTGCGGCTCCTGAACCTGATGGGCGAACAGGAGATCTGCGTCTGCTACTTCGTGGAGGTCCTGGGGCAGCCGCAACCGAAGATCTCGCGGCACCTGGCCTACCTACGCAGGGCGGGACTGGTGGCGGCGCGACGCGAGGGCAAATGGATGCACTACCGGCTGGTGATGCCGCCGCACGCGGGAGCAGCCCAGATTCTGCGGGAGACGCTGGGATGGATGAACGCGGACAAGGCGATGCAGGCAGACCGCGCGCGGCTGACCAAGGCTTGCTGTGCGCCGGAGAAGTTCGTAGCACTGGAGGGTGCGCCGCGGCCGAGCCAGGTGGACGCGGCTGGTTGCGAGGTGTGCTGAGTACCCCAGCGAGGTGACGGCGCATCTTCTCTCTGCAGTTGGCTGTGTGAGTTGGCTGTGCAATTGGTGACGGCTTGCGTGCGCAGGCTCGTTGCCCCGGGCGGGTTCGATGCGGAACAGGCACTGGCAAACGGATGCGGAGCGCATTGAGGCGCATCGGGCGTTCTTTGCACAGTTGATTGCCGCGCGGGCCGGTGTTCCGCCGGATGGCGAACTGGCGGAGGCGTTCCGGACGACGCCGCGGGAGCATTTTGTGGGGGGGCCGCCGTGGCGGATTCTGTCGCGGCATGGCTTTGTGGAGGCTCCGCGCGACGATCCCGCGTTTCTGTACCAGGATGTGGTGGTGTCGCTGGGGGTGAGCGCTCTGAACAATGGCGAGCCGTCGCTGCATGCGATGTCGCTCGCTACGCTGCGGCCGATGAAGGGCGACAGGATTGTGCATGTGGGCGCGGGCACGGGCTACTACACAACCATCCTGGCGAAGTTGGTGGGCGAGCGAGGCCGCGTGGATGCATACGAGATTGAGCCGGCGTTGGTCCAGCGGGCGCGGAAGAACCTTGGCGGTTTACCGCAGGTGACCCTGCATGCGCAGAACGGGGCGGAGGGGCCGATGCCGGCATGCGATGTGCTGTATGTGAATGCGGGCGCGACCGCGCCGCTGGCGGTGTGGCTGGATGCGCTGGAGCCAGGCGGGCGGCTGCTGTTTCCGCTGACGCCGGATGATGGCACCGGAGCGATGCTGCTGATCGAGCGGGGAGATGGCGATGTGTGGCCGGCGCGGTTTCTGCTTCAGGCACAGTTCGTTGGCTGCGCAGGTGCGCGGGATGCGATGGAAGACCGGCGGCTGGAAGATGCATTTCGTAACCGCAACTGGCGCAAAGTGCAATCCCTGCATCGCGATGATAGGCCCGGCGAAAGCTGCTGGCTGGCGGGGCGGGGCTGGTGGCTGTCTACGGCTGTGCCGCCGGCGACGCGGCCGGATTGAGCACAATCTTTGGCGAACATTCAGGTGCCGGCAACGCGGAAGCCTGTCGCCCCGCTCAGAGAAATTTCTCGAGGGCTTCGATGGTTTCTTTGGGCCGCTCCTCTAGCACCCAGTGGCCGGTGTCCTTGAGAAGGACGGAGGTCACGTCCGCAGCGACGAGTCTGGCCTGCTGGCCCAAGGCTTCTCCCATCGACTTATCGCCGGCGATGGTCAATAGCGGCATGGTCAGCCTGGTCTGAGAGAGTTGAGCGAAATCCTTCGCGGCCTGCTGGAAGGAGACAAAGTAGTCCCATCCGGCACGCATGCGGCCCGGCCGTGAGTATGCCGCGACATAGGCTTGGCGATCGGCCTCCGGAAGGGAGCGATTTCTGTCGGCCGCGAGGTCATTCCAGAAATAGGCGAAGTAGATATCCTCGCGACCTTTCACCAAGGCTTCCGGAGTGGGGCCGTTGAAGCGGAAATGCCAGATGGAGGGAGTGTTATAGATAGCCTCCCACCCCGCGACACCGGGGAGGAAGGCGTCCATGAGAACGAGCTTTGTGACCTCCGCAGGGAAGAGGGCCGCGTAAGCGTAGGCGACCATAAGTCCGATGTCGTGCCCAACGACTTCGGCATGTTCGACGCCGAGCGATCTGGCGAGATCGTGGATGCGGATGGCAGCACGTTTCATGTCCAGACCGTCGGCGGGAATATCTGAGTCGCCGATGCCGGGCAGATCGGGTGCGATGACGGTGAAGCGCTGGGCAAGCAAAGGGATGATGGGCTTCCACATCAGCGAGGTCTCGGCATAGCCATGCAACAAGATGAGCGGCGTGCCGTTGCCAGCGGTCAGGTAATGCAGGACTGCGCCATCGATCTTCGCGGTGCGCGATACGATTTCCTGGTTTGTCATTGGCTGCTCCCTTGAGGTGTGGCAGGGGGATCTATCGCAGGCCGATTCTAACTCTGTTCATTCGACGAGAGCGCAGGCACCTGAGGGAATTGGATCAGGGACGCGGTTGCATTGCAGAGAGGAAGATGTCGACACCGGTTATGGCCCAAGACTTTTTCTCGGCGGGTGTTTTGACGAAGGCGGACGGCAGGCCGAGGGAGGCGCGGATGGTGAGCCCGCTGAGCAGGAGGCCCATGAAGATTTCGACGGCCTGCTCAGGCTCGCCGCACTGGATATTGCCGAGCTTCTGCTGGGCGCGTAGATAGTTTGCGAGCATGGCGCGGGTTTTGCCGGGGCCGCGATCCCAGAAGATCTGGCCGAGCTCGGGGAACTCCGCGCTCTCCGCGATGACGACGCGATGGACGCCGTGGGCCTCCTCCGAGGAGATGAGCTCGAGCAACTCGTAGCCGCAGTGGATGAGGGTTTCGCGCAGGCTGCGACCTTCGCCGAGTGGGCCGATTCTCTCAAAGAGACGCGACGCCTTGCGTTCGACGAGAGCGGCGAAGAGCGCGGCCTTGCTGGGATAGCGGGCATAGAGCGTCTGTTTGGAGGCGCCGGCGCGGCGTGCGATCTCGCTGACGCTGGCGCCCTTGAAGCCCTTATCGAGGAAGACCTCCGTGGCGACATCGAGCAGGCGCTCGGCGCGTGCGCACACCTCTTCGGCGGGCGGTCGGCCACGGGGGGAACTGCGCTTTCGCGCGGCAGCTTTGCGTGTTTGCCGGCCCGCGCTTTTCCCTCTCATGGAAGTTAGGATAGCGAATGTGACGAGCCGCTGGGGAGTGAGGTTGCATTAATGTACCGCTTGGTACTATTTTTCTTGTATGGCGACGACGGTAGAGAGGCCGGAATCGAAATCGGGCGGGCAGGCGGCGGGCCAGCAAATATGGAAGCCACGCCACAATCCATGGGCGATTGCGCTGACCGTGACGCTGGCGACCTTCATGGAGGTGCTGGATACATCGATTGCCAACGTGTCGCTGCCGCACATCGCTGGATCGCTGGCCGCGAGCCAGACCGAGGCGACATGGGTGATCAGCTCGTATCTGGTGGCGAATGCGGTGATCCTGCCAATCAGCGGATACCTGGCGACGCTGATTGGGCGGAAGCGCTTCTACATGACCTGCGTGGCGATGTTCGGGGTGAGTTCACTGTTGTGCGGGCTCGCGCCTTCGCTGGGGATGCTGCTGTTCTTCCGCGTGCTGCAGGGGTTGGGCGGCGGCGGACTCGCGACGTCGGAGCAGGCGATCCTGGCGGATACATTTGAGCCGAAGAAACGCGGACAGGCGTTTGCGCTATATGGACTCGCGGTGGTGACAGCGCCGGCGATTGGGCCCCTGGTAGGCGGATGGATCACGGACAACTACGAGTGGCGATGGATCTTTTTCATCAACGTGCCGGTGGCGCTGGTCTCCATGTACCTGACGAACCGCGTGGTGGAGGACCCGCCGCATTTGATCGCCGCGGTGAAGAGGGCGCGTGCCGGCCTGGTCAAGATCGATTACACGGGATTCCTGTTTACCGCACTGGGTTTCGGCTGCCTCGAAGTGGTGTTGGACAAAGGACAGGAAGACGACTGGTTCGGCTCGCACTTCATCACGACGTTCACGGTGATCTGCATTGCGAGCCTCGCGGCCTTGATCCTGTGGGAGCTGCGTCAAATCCGGAAGGGGCACAAGCCGGTGATCGAGCTGCGGCTCTTTCGAAGCCGCACCTTTGCGCTGTCCTTCGTAATGATGTTCATCCTTGGCATTGCGCTCTATGGGACGACCATCCTGATTCCGCAGTTGCTGCAGACGCTGATGGGGTACACGGCGACAAATGCGGGCAAGACGTTGTCTCTGGGCGGAATCGCGACGCTGATCTGCATGCCGATCGTGGGCATCCTGATCGCCAAGGTCGATGCGCGCTATCTCCTGGCCTTTGGCTTCGCCATCACATCGGTCGCGCTCTTCCACATGACGACGATCCATCTGACGATGAGCCTCAGTTATGCCGCGTGGCTGCGCTTCTTTCAGGCGTCGGGGCTGGCATTCATGTTCATCCCGATTCAGACGCTTTCGTATGTGGGGGTGCCGATGGAGGGGAACAACGACGTATCCGGGCTAACGAACCTGGCACGGAATATGGGCGGGTCAGTGGGCACGGCGATCGTGGCAACGCTGCTGGCGCGACAGGCGCAGCGCCACCAGACCTATCTGGGCGCGCATATCACGGGGGGAAGCTCGCCGTATCTGCGGGCGACGACGCAGATGAGCCAGCATCTGATGGCGGGTGGCTTATCGATGAGCGGCGCGCACTCCGGTGCGATGTTCCGGCTGTATGGGCAGCTGCAGTCGCAGGCGGCCATTCTGTCTTACATCGATATCATTCGCTTCTTTGCCATCGCCGCGTTGTGCATGGTTCCGCTGCCGTTCGTGATGCGTAAGTCGCGCGGCGGAGCGGCAATGCACTAAGGATTTGCCATCCAGGCAGGCGCGCCGGTGGCGCGGATTGTTAGGTTCGCTTCCCCCGGTGGTCCTTCACGTTTCGTATGGACGTACGGGCGAACAGCCGGTGCTTCACTCACTGGTTACGTTCAGGATGACGAGCTTATGGAAGGAACCAAACTAGGCATTGTGCTTGAGGGACTTATGCATTTGACGGATGAGCAACTTGTGGATGCGGCGCGCGGTGGCGACGAGCAGGCGTTCTCCGAACTGTTCACGCGGCACCATGGGCGCCTGCAGATGCTGGCGCTGCAGTACCGGCTGACGGCGCAGGATGCCGAAGACGCGGTGCAGCAGACGATGCTGAAGGCGTGGCAGGGTTTGGGCGGCTTTCGCGGGGAGTCGCGTTTTGCGACGTGGATCACGCGGGTGCTGGTGAACGAGGTCTTCCAGATGCAGCGCAAGCGAGCGCGCATGCGGTTGGAGGAGATGGAGAGCGCGAGCCTGGCTGCGGTGCTGGAATCAGGTACGAGATGGACGCCACGACAGATGTCACAGGAGCAGCGGCTGCTAGTGAGCGAGCGAAACCGCTTGGTGCATGCAGCGCTGCGCTCGCTGCCGGAGTCGCTGCGGACGGTGCTGTTGATGCAGGTGTTCGACGAGCGGTCGCTCGAAGAGATCGCTGCGGAACTCAAGCGGCCGGTCGCGACGGTGAAGTCGCGGCGACACCGGGCACGGTTGGAGCTGCGCAAGCGCTTTGCGGGACGGCTGCGGACGGTGGATTTCTCGCCGGCCCTTTCTTAAGGTGACTTTCCCTAGCTGACACTCTCTCGACGCAGCCCGCTAGAGTACATTGTCCGGAACGGGCAACTCCGGAGGGCTGACGGGATGAAGCTGTTCAGGGGGCGGAATCGCCTCGCGTGTGTAGTGTGCGCACTGAGTGGGCTGAGCACAGGGCCGGTATGGGGACAGGCACAGACGGCAGCGACGACTGCGGCCACGGCAGTCTCGCATAATTCGAGTTACATCCAACCGGATGGGACGGCGCATGTGGGCAGGATTGTGCCGGTGCCCCAATCACTGAGCCCGCAGGCGCAGGCGGCGCTGCGACGGCCAGCGACGGATGCGGATATACCGGAGCCGCTGGAGAAACGACGTGCGATGACGGACGCGTACACCGCACGCGCGGAGAAGCAGTGGAGGAAGGTATGTCCGGTGACGGTGTCCAACGACACCGTGGCGGGAGTGCCGGTGCGGCTCATTACGCCGCTGCATGTGCCGAAGGCCAATGCAGGTAAAGTGTTGCTGGACCTGCATGGCGGCGGCTTCGACTCGGATTCAGGCAGCTACACGGAGACGATTCCGATCGCGTACTACGCGCGGGTGCCGGTGGTGGCGGCGCTCTACCGGCTGGCGCCGGAGCATCCATATCCGGCGGCGGTGGACGATGCGGTAGCGGTGTATCGCGAGCTGCTGAAGACGCACAAGCCGGAGCAGATCGCGATCTACGGAACCTCCGCGGGGGCAATTCTGACGGGCGAGGTGGCGGTCAAGCTGAAGCAATTGTCGCTGCCGGAACCGGCGGCGCTGGGAATCTTCAGCGGGCTTGGAGACTTCGCACGCGACGGCGATTCGGTGCACCTGTACGCGCTTCGCGGGTTCAGCGGCTACCTGGCAACGCCGGGCATCGATAAGAGAGAGACGTTGGCGTATGTGGCCGGCGCGGACACGAAGGACCCGGTGCTCTCGCCGATCTATGCCGATCTGAAGGGGATGCCGCCGACGCTGTTTGTGACCAGCGGACGCGATCTGCTGCTGAGCGGCACGATCGATCTGCATCGCGCCTTCCTGCGAGCGGGAGACGATGGGCGGCTGATGGTCTTCGATGGGCTGACGCATGCGTTCTGGTACGACCCGGAGTTGCCGGAGTCAATAGAGGCGAACCGGGCGATGTCTAAATTCTTATCGGAGCATCTCAAGTGATATTCGCAGGCATGCGGGAAAGGCTGCATACTCTTTTGTCGCCAGCGCGTATAGCAGAGTGAGGGTAGCAATTCAGCTCCGGCACCCCCGCCGGGTTCCAGGTGGCCACCTGCAAAGATCGCTCGAGAGCTTTCACCTGCTTATGCGCGAACACCAGTCCATGGTGTTCAGCATCGCGCGGCGCATCGTTCACGATCCGTCTCTGGCCGAGGAGGTGGCGCAGGATGTGTTCCTGGAGCTGTATGGGCACATGGCGTCGCTTGCATCCGAAGACCACGTGATGCATTGGCTGCGGCGGGTGACGGTGCATCGCTCGATCGACCAAGCGCGGCGGAGGCTGCGACGGCCGCAGGACCATGCGGCTGTGAGCTTTGCGGAGCCGGGCGTGGCCGAACCGGCAGCCGTATCGCAGCACGCTGATCCGTGGCTGGCTGAGAGGTTGCGGCAGATGATTGAGGCGCTCCCGATCATGCCGCGCACGGTGATCGTGCTGCGCTATCAGGAGGGGCTGGGTCCGGAGGAGATTGCCGCGGTGCTGGAGATGCCGGTGGCCACGGTGAAGAGTCATCTGCAGCGGGCTTTGAACGTATTGCGCGCCAAATCGCAGCGGCTGCGCAATTGAGAGGTTGAAGCTATCGATATGTCGCCAATCACGCCGAATCCGGATGAAGTGGAAGAGCTGGAGGGCCAGCTTCGCCATGCGCTCAAGCGCGAGGCGGCGCCGGCCTCGCTTGCGCACAATGTTGAGGCGCGGCTGAATGGAAGAAATCTTCCAAGCATGCCAGACGGTATGCCGCTTCCGAATCTCCCGCAGAGTGCAGTTGAGCCGCACCTGTGGAATCCGGTGGTGGATGAGCCGGTGTGGGTGACGTGGCTGGCGACAGTGCGTGGGATGTTTCACCGGGAGACGCTGCCGCCGTTGGTGCTGACCTCTCATCCGGTGGCGGTGGTGGATCCGTTCCGGGTGAAGCGCAGTCCGCTGTCGTCGGCCTTGTCGGTGGGCGCGCACGTGGCGATCATCGCGCTGATTATTTTTCTGATCATCGAGGCGCGGATGCATGCCAAGCCGGTGCCGCCCAAGCCACAGGTGGCGGCGGTGGACATCACGCCCTTCCGTCCGATCGCCCCCAAGGGGCCGGCGATGGGTGGTGGCGGTGGTGGCGGCGCGCATGAGCTGGTGCAGGCGCCCAAGGGCCGGTTGCCCAAGTTCTCTGAGACGCCGATCACGCCGCCCATGCTGGCGGTGAACGAGCATCCCAAACTGGCGGTGGAGCCGACGATCAAGATGCCACCGAACATCGCGCTGCCGAACAATAACCTGCCCAACCTGGGCGATCCGCGGACCAACATCACCGGGCCGTTGTCGAATGGGACGGGCTCGGGTGCGGGTCTGGGATCGGGGGATGGCGGCGGAATCGGATCCGGCTCGGGCGCAGGTTATGGACCGGGCGAGGGTGGCGGCTACGGTGGCGGGCTGTATCACGTGGGTGGCGGTGTGTCTCCGCCGGTGCTGATCTATTCCGTGGATGCGGAGTTTTCCGACGAAGCTCGGCGCGCGAAGTACCAGGGCGTGTCGGTGGTGTCGCTGATCGTGGACGCGCACGGGCTGCCACAGCGCATTCGCGTGGTGCGGAAGCTGGGCATGGGGTTGGATGAGAAGGCGGTCGAAGCAGTGAAGCAGTACAAGTTCAAGCCTTCCATGTATCAGGGAAAACCGGTACCCGTCGAGATCACTGTCGAAGTCAACTTCCACATCTACTGAGGAGAGCGCGGCAACCGCTGCGGATGAATTATCGCCGTTTCTGGTGAACGTATGGCTTCGAGTCTCACCAAGCTCTGCGTGCTTATCTTTTCCTTTACCTGTTCTGTTTCTGCAAGTGATCTTCCCAGGGTGGCGGAACAGGCGATCGCTGCACGGCAGAAGACAATGCAGCAGGATGCCACCGTCGCCGATGTGAACGCATTTCTGGCGTTCGGTACGGAAAATCTGACTTATGAAGACCCTGTTGTGAAAATGAAAATCGAAGGAAGAGACCAGATTCGTCAAGGCATGGTCAGCTTCCTGGGCCTTTCTCGACGCGCCCGGATCACGATCACGAAACAGATTGTCGTGGCAAATCTCGTAGTCCTAGACCAAGACGTTTCCTTCGAGGAAAAGCAGGAGGACAACAGTTGGAAGCCGCGGAGTCGACATCAGGTCACAATCTTAGAATTTGAAGGCGCAAGGATTCGCCGGATCGCAGACTATTGGTCACGCTAGCGGCTGCCATCGAAGCCACTATCTATTGGCGAACGCGAAACTTTGAGACTTTCGCTGCCAACACGAACACAGGCTATTACGCGCAACCCTGAAGCCGCTTCTCTGCTGCCGGTCAGCTCTTCAGCAATGCCTGGATCTGCTCCCGGTACTGACGGCCGGTCGAGATCCGCGTGCCGCCGGCGAGTTCGATCTCATAGGTGCCGCTGAAGAGAGGGTGTACGGCCGTGATGCGAGACAGGTTGACGATGCGGCCGCGATGAACGCGTACAAACTTTTGCGGGTTCAGTCGCTCCGCGAGGCTGGTCAACGTCTCCCCCAACAGGAAGTGCTTCGTCCCGCAATGCAGTTGAACGTAGTTGTTGGCGGACTCGACCCAGTCGATGGTGTTTACCGGCACAAGATCGAAGTGCTCCCCCGTGCGCGCTACGATGCGGTCCGGCCATCTCTCTGCCTTAGCTTCGAGCAGTGAGCGCAACTGGGTGGAGAGGTCTGCGGCGCGCGATGAGAGGATGTGCTTCTTCGCGCGATCGATGCTGCGGTTCAGCCTGTCGTCGTCGAACGGCTTCAGCAGGTAGTCGACCGCGCTCAGCTCAAACGCCTTCACGGCGTAGTCGTCATAGGCGGTGACGAAGACGACTGCCGGCATGTGCTCCGGGCCTACCCGCTCGACCACGTCAAGGCCGGTGCCGTCGGGCATCTGCACGTCGAGCAACACAAGATCTGGGTGGAGATCGCCTATCGCTGCAATTGCCTCTGCGCCGGATTCGCATTCACCCGCGATCTCGACATCGTCGCGCGTCTCGAGACCGCGGCACAGGCTGCGGCGGATCAGTGCTTCATCATCCACGACGAGCACACGTAGACGGCTTTCGGTCGCATTACGCATGGTGCACGGCCGTGCGGTCTGAGAGGAGCTGTTTGATCTCGTCTGGCGCATCTGCAGCGCGCACGGAACGATGTGCGGGCAGCACGATGCACACCTCGGTGCCACCCTCCGGCAATGGGCGGATCTCAAGCGACTGGCGGTCATACATGCGCATCAGTCGCTCTTTGGTTGCGCCGAGCCCCACACCAAGCCGCAGCTCGGCCGGGTTTCTGACTGGCAGGCCGACACCATTGTCGCGGATGGTGAGGACCAGTTGCTGGCTCTGTTCATTTGCTGCGAGCACCCCGCGCACCCAGATCACCCCCGGCTTGTTGCGCCCTCCCATGCCATGCTTGATGGCATTTTCGACCAGTGGCTGCAACAGCAGGTTGGGCACCAGCACACGCCCTGCTTCGGGCGCGATATCGAAGAGCACGGACAGCCGATCACCATGACGCACTTGCTCGATCGCAATGTATGCCCTGGTCAGCGCCACCTCTTCGCTTAACGCAATCTCATGCTTATAGTCGCTGCGCAGTGCGACACGCAGGAGATCCCCGAGCTGGGCCAGCATCTGGCTGGCGGCTTTCGCATCCTGCCCGGCCAGCGCGGAGATGTTCTGCAGGCAGTTGAAGAGGAAGTGCGGATTGAGACGCATACGCAAAGTCTCGAGCTCTGCCAGGCGAAGCGCGCCTTCAAGATTCGATTTCTCGAGAGCCAGCTCCGCGGCCTGCCGCTCTTTCTGCTGTACGTCGATGAGATGACGGATGAAAGCGCCGGCCGCCACGGTTACTGCGTAAAGGACGAACAGCAGACAGAACTCGCTTACCGGCGTGCGCCACGAAAACGTTCCTGCGTCCCTGTGATGCCAGAACACGAGGCGGATCGTGCGGCCAAGGATGAATGCGAGGAGCGATGCGACATACGTGAGTGGCAGGGCAAACAGGGCCAGGATCGCGGCATTCTTCGTGGAGAATGGCCAGCCAATGCGAAACCTCTGTTCCAAGCGGAAGATGATGGGCGTGAGTGGTAGCCAGGCGTAGTAGCAGGCAAGCCAGCCAAACAACCCAAACAACAGATTTTCGGGTGGAGCGCCAGGCAGCAGCCGATAGTGGGCATAAGACAAGCTGCCCAGCAAGGTCCAGGCAAGGAAGAGTATCCCGTAGCCCGGGTAGCGGATCATCTTCTCGTCGTGTTTCCCATCTTTCCCCGTCGGTAGTGCGGCAGCGTTCCTTCGCACTTGAACCTTCGTCTGCACACTCACAATGATGCTCGCCGCCGCAACGAAAAGCCAATGGGGCGTGGCGAACGCCACCTTTCAGAGGGCCAACGTACTTCCTGAACTGGTGAACGTTCCGGCAGTAGCGAGGAGCGTCCCGGCGCGATCCGTTCCTACGGGTGAAATCAAAAACGCACCGGCTGGACGAAGCCGTTTCGTCGAATTGATTTCGCCAGAACGCGATCCCGCGCCCGCCAGATGTATCGTGCCGTTCGCCAGAAGCCGATGGCGGCGCGCCGGGATCCGCTACAGCATGCATTCATGCAAGACCAAGGAGGAAGGTTATGAAGCTCATGCGAATGCTCGCTGTTGGTACGCTGCTCGCGTCGTCTCACCTGGTGTATGGTCAGCGCGAAACTCAGGTGATGACGGTCAACGTTCCTTTTGCCTTTACGGCGGGTAGCGTCTTCATGCCCGCGGGCCACTATGTTATCTCGCGCGTGCAAGATTTCCAGCTGTGGAAGCTGACGACTTTCGGGCACCCGGGTGTCTACGTAACGATCACGCCCCGGGAGCTTCGCAAGGCGCCCGACACGTCTCGGCTTGTCTTCAATCATGACGCGACGGGCTACGCTCTCAGCCAGATCCAGGAGGGAGCGCAGACCGATATCGCACAGGTCGTGCAACCACACAAATCAGCTAATCAGGAAGTAGCCTTTGTGACAGCGGAAGGCCGATAGGCCGGCGCTATCACCACCTTCCGGTATTGAGGAAGGTGGTGCCCAGTGACGCCACGGATGTGACGAGGCCGCTATTTGCTTCCCTTGTAGTCCACGAAGAGGTCGGGGAACTGCTGCTGGAGGGCTGCGATCTTGGGACGGTCGCAGACGAGGATGTACGGGTTGTCCGGGTTGTGGAGCGCGTAGTCCTGGTGATAATCCTCGGCGCGGTAGAAGCCTTTGAGGGGCACGACCTGGGTGACGATGGGCCGCGGAAAGATGTGCGCGGCATCGAGCTGCTGGATGTATGCCGTGGCGAGCCGCTTCTGTTCGTCGTTCGCGTAGAAGATGGCGGAGCGATACGAGGTGCCGACGTCCGGCCCCTGACGGTTGAGCTCGGTGGGATCGTGCGCGACGGAGAAGAAGATGCGGAGCAGCTGGCCATAGGTGATCTTCGAGGGATCGTAGACGACCTGGACGGACTCGGCGTGGCCGGTGGTTTCGGTCGTGACCTGATCGTAGGTAGCGGTAGCAGCTGATCCGCCGGAGTAGCCGGTAGTCGTTTTCACTACGCCTTTGACGCGCTCAAAGACAGCCTGAGTTCCCCAGAAGCAGCCGCCGGCAAAGACCGCGGTCTGCTTGCCGCTGGTTTTGGCGAGGGTGGTATCGGTGGTGGGCGCCGGGAGAGGCATGCGCGTAGCCGCATTCGCCATGCAACCGGTGAGCGTGGCGGCAAGCGCGAAGGAGGAGAGAGCACGGATGAGCGAAGTACGCATGGAGGGTCCTCAGCTGGAGTACGCGGCGGCGCATGCAATGGATGGCGCGGCCTTACCCAGTATGGATGGGACGGCGCGGAGAGGCGAAAGTTACAGAACCTGTCCCACGCGCTCTTGTCTACATCTCCAGCGAAATGCGCGATCCTTGCCCGATGTTGCAGAATCTATGGAATATGAACGACGTTGGGGTAAGGGAAGGAACGAGCGGAACAGCGGCGGATCGCGGGGCGATCCGGATAGCAACAGCGGCAGACCGCGAGGCGATACGGCGGCTGGTGAACCAGGCATTTGAGGTGGAGCGCTTTCTGAAGAGGGGCGGCGGCGACCGGCTGCAGGGCGATGGCGAGCTGGAGGGGCTGTTCGAGCGCGGCACGTTTCTGGTCAAGGAAGAGGCTGGCCTGGCGAACGACGAGGATCGCTCGCTGGCGGGCTGCGTGTATGTGGAGCCGCGCGGAGACCGCGCGTACCTGGGACTGCTATCGATTGCACCGGAGCGGCAGGGCGCGGGGCTGGGGAAGCAATTGAATGCGGCGGCTGAGCAGTATGCGCGGGAGCAGGGCTGCCGCTGGATGGATCTGAGGGTAGTGAGTCCGCGACAGGAGCAACTGCTGCCGGTCTATCGCAGGCTGGGTTATGTGGAAACGGGTACGGAGGAGTATCCGGCGCCGCTGGTGGAGAAGATGGCGATACCCGGGTACTTCATCCTGATGGCCAAGGCGTTGTGGGGATCAGGCTGAGCATCGGCTTCACGCACCGCTATCGTCTATCGCTTAAACATTGGTAAGGAAGTTGTCGGCGAACATGTTGCGGGCGATGGTCTTCGGGGTTGCGATCATGGCGCGTAGCATCTCTGCCTGGCGCCAATAGTCCTGCGCGCGGTCGGGATTTTCGACGGCGGCCAAGCGGGCTTCGCGCTCCAGGCGATCTGCAAGAAGTTCGGAAGGTGACGATTCACGAATGCGGAGAGTTTCCATGGCTCTGAGGGTACGAGCCGGCTCACGAGATTCGAATACTACTTTCGTAGCTGTGACTTGGTCCGAAGAGGGGCTGTGCTGATGGAATGCGTGTCCTATCAACGCTCTGCGAGCGGCGCGTCTTGTTTAGGACACGCCGCACGGCAGAGTAGGTTAAGCGGACTTAGGTAGCTTCTGACGGGACTTCGGAAGCACTTCGGGATTCGGTGAGGCCTTATCGGATTTGCGCGCCAGATCCTTGCCTGCGCGAAGGCTCTTATCAATGGACTGGATGAATTCGGGAGTGTCCGCCACACGCAACCCATCCTGGCCAATCCACTTGCCGAGGCCGTCGGTGCCGAGCGGACCTTCGCCGGTGGAGTCGTTGTAGTAGTCATCGACAACGCCTGGCGTGGGTGGGAGCTTGCCGATGGAGAAGCGGCCGGTGCCAAGGCTATCTAGCGCCGCGGTGAAGGCCTTCATGTGAGTGATCTCACGCGTCATGAGGAACTGCAGGGCTTCCTTGCTGCCGACGTCATCGGTGAGGTGCATGAGGCGCTCATAGGTGATTTTTGCGCGCGCTTCCGCGGCGATGTTGTTGCGGAGGTCAACGTCAAGCTCGCCGGAGATCGTCAGGTAAGTGGCGGTCCATGGATTGCCGGCAGAATTAAAGAGATTGAGACCGCCTCCGCCTGTTACTGCGACCAATGGATCCTGCTCAGCGTCCTCGAGCTCCTTCTTCACCGGCGTGAAGTGCATCTTGATGAGAGCCCCGACGACTTCAAGATGGCTGAGCTCTTCGGTGCCGATGTCCATGAGCAGATCCTTGCGCTCGGGATCGTCACAACTCCAGCCCTGGATGGTGTATTGCATCGCAGCGGCGAGTTCGCCGTTCGCACCGCCAAACTGCTCGAGCAGAATTTTTCCGAAACGCGGGTCGGGCTCGCCGACGTTTACGTCGTACATGAGTTTTTTTACGTGGTGATACATGAATCCTCCTGCCGCGCGAAGGGAACGGCCATTTAGTGAGATGGGCAGGAGCGCGGGTCAGCGCGGGTCAAAGTGGCGAATAGTACTTATTTTGCGGACATCTGCTTTGGTTGCCTAATGGTTACGCTTCAGCGCGCCCGGTTGTGATGCGTGAGGGCTGATGTAGTTTGACGACGTCAAAGTCACCGCGACGGTAGCATACTGGCTCGCGCCGCCATGGGAGGATTCGTTGCCTATTTGGAAGGCCGGTATTGTCATTACACCAAAATAGGCCTGGATTGAGCGTTTAGGATGTGGCGGCTTGGCGCGCGCAGTTTTCATCTAACTACACGCGTTGAGACTTCGATGCGGAGGAAGATGATGAAACCTGTTCTCACGGCCGCTTGTTGTATTGTTCTCTCCTCACTACCTGCATTCGCCAAAGACAAGGCCGCGGAAGCAAAGGCGATGAGCGACCAGCAGTTTGTCGACTTCGCAGCTCAAACCGACATGGTGGAAGCCAATCTGGGGCAGTTGGCAGGATCTGCCGCGTCCTCGCAGCCAGTCAAGGATTACGGTCAGATGCTGGCCGCAGATCACACCAAGGATTACAACCAACTGTATGACGTTGCCCACCAGGCCAATCTCAATATGCCGAACGCGATCGACGCTGAACATAACAAGGCGATGATCGATCCGTTTCAGAAATTGAAGGGCGCTGCCTTTGATCGACACTACGCGCAGGAGATGGTGGCTGGACATACAAAGGCGATCGCTATTTACAAGAAGGAAGCAGCGGACGCGCAGAATGCGGCTCTGAAGTCCTATGCAGCGCAGGCGTTGCCGGTCCTCGAAAAGCACCTGGAAGACGCCAAGGGTCTGGAGAAGGCCAAGTAGGTGGTGCGTGCTCGCGGCGTCAAAGACGACCGGTCCTTCTCATCGAGTTAGATCGCGTTGCGATGCTGCAATCACTGGGTGGAGAACTGCGAGGCGTTTCGGATTGCTTCGGGTTTTCCGTGCGAATGCGAGTGGCGGTGAACTTTCTGCTTACCTTCAAACAGCGCATAGACAGTCGGCAGAAGAAGAAGAGTGAGTGCGGTTGAGCTGACAAGCCCGCCGATGACCACGATAGCCAGCGGGCGTTGAATCTCCGAGCCGGGTCCGCTCGCGAAGAGGAACGGAACGAGTCCAAGCGCCGCTACGGTCGCGGTCATCATGACCGGTCTGAAACGCAGCCTTGTGCCTTCACGAACAGCATCTGTCTGCGACATACCCTCCTCACGCAGTTTGCGGATATAGGAAACCAACACCACGCCGTTGAGCACCGCAATGCCCCACAGCGCGATGAAGCCCACCGATGCCGGCACGGAAAGGTACTCGCCGGAAATGAAGAGGCCTAGGATTCCTCCGATGGATGCCAGCGGCAGCACAGTAATGATGAGCGCGGCGAAGCGCAGCGACTGGAAGAGGATGAAGAGCAGAAAGAAGATGGCTCCGATGGTGATTGGCACGATGATCATCAGGTGATGCAGGGCGCGCTCCATGTTATGGAACTGGCCGCCCCATTCGATGTAGTATCCCGCCGGTAGCGGCACCTGGCTCTCGACCTTCGACTGCAGCTCCTTCACGTATCCGCCCAGGTCGCGGCCCTGCACATTGATGCCGACGACAATGCGCCGCTTGCCCATATTGCGATTGATAAGGGCAGGCCCTTCCACCACCTTCACACGCGCCAGGTCCTTGAGGGGAATGCGCGGACCATCCGGCGAACTGATCTGGAGTTCACGGATGTCCTCTACACTGTCGCGGAGGCTTGCGGGCAGCCGCACCACCGCGGAAAAGCGGCGCTCGCCCTCATAGATCTCCGTTGCAGCTTTGCCTGCGATCGCTGTCTCCACCACGTCATTTACATCCGCAGCGTTCAGCCCGTAACGCGCAATGGCCCGGCGGTCGATGTCGATGGCGAGATACTGCTGACCGCCCACACGATCGACGCGGGTGTCTTCGGTGCCGCGTATTCCGGTGGCTACCTTGGCGATGGTATTCGCACGTTCCACCAGCGTGTTCAGATCGTCGCCATACAGCATGACCGCGACATCGGCGCGGACGCCCGAAACCATCTCGTCCACGCGGTCGCTGATGGGTTGCGACATGACAAGGTTGATGCCAGGGAGAGCCGCGAGCTTTTCACGAATCTGATCGGCAATCTTCTGCTGCGCCATGCCATGCGGCCGCTTGTCAAAGGGCGTCAGAGTTGCCAGCACATCGGCCTCATTGGGACCCGCTGGATCGGCAGGGGATTCCCCGCGACCCAGGCGGGAGACGACGCGATCGACGCCGTGCACCTGCAGCATGAGCCGCTGCATCTCCTTTTCCATCTTCAGCGATTCATCGAGCGAAATATTCGGAACACGATCGGCGTTCGGCGAAAGCGTACCTTCCTGCATCTCCGGAATGAACGAGGTTCCAAGAAACGGGAAGAGAGACAGGGAAGCAAAGAAGAGAACGATGACGCCGCAGATCATCACCTTGCGGTGTTGCATCGACCAGCCGAGCAGCCCGTTGTAGGGGCGGCGCAGCAGGCGTACCAGCCAGGTGTCGGTCTCCGAGCCGCCCTTCAGCAGATACGACGAAAGCACCGGCGAGAGAGTGAGAGAGAGAACCAGCGAGATGCCGAGAGCGATTGCGATGGTGTAGGCCAGAGGCGCAAAGAGCTTGCCCTCCATCCCCTCCAGCGTCATCAGCGGCAGGAAGACGAGGATGATGATGGTGACGCCGAAGAGCGTCGGGGTCGCTACCTCTTGTACTGCGCAAAACACCACATGCAGCTTCGCGAATCGATCTTCCGGCTGGTGCTCGTGCTTCGCATGGCTGAGGCGCGCAAAGATGTTTTCCACCACGACGACCGAGCCGTCGACCATCAGGCCGATGGCAATGGCAAGGCCGCCCAGCGACATGAGATTGGCCGACAGCCCAACCTGATTCATGATGAGAAAGGTGAGAAGCGGGGTAAGCACCAGGTTTGCGCTGACGATGAGGCTGGAACGCAGATCGCCGAGAAAGAGGAAGAGAATGACCACGACGAGGACAATGCCCTCGGCCAACACCTCGGTCACGGTGTGGATCGCCGCATCGACAAGTTGTGAGCGGTCGTAATACGGGATGATCTGCAGGCCGCCGGGAATCATATGCTTGCGATTGATCTCCGCGACGCGCGCCTTCACCCGGCTGACGATCTCCTTGGCATTTCCGCCGCTCGTCATCAGCACAACGCCGCCCACCGCTTCGGTGTAGCCGTTCTTGATCATTGCGCCGTAGCGGACTTCCGTGCCCAGGCGAACCTCTGCCACATCGCGAATGTAGACCGGTGTGCTCTTGTTCTCCTTCAACACGATGTTGCGAATGTCGTCGAGGTCGTGCACCAGGCCGACGCTGCGTATCAGGTATTGTTCGGCATGCTGCGGAAGGACCCCACCGCCGGCATTCGCGTTATTGCGCGCCAGTGCATCGCGGACGTCATTGATCGTCAGGTCGTAGTAGTGCAGTTTCTGCGGATCTACGAGCGTCTCGTATTGCTTTACGAATCCACCGGTGGAGTTGATCTCTGCAACGCCCGGTATGGAACGGAGCAGCGGGCGCACCACCCAGTCTTCGAGCGTGCGGCGCTGGACGAGCTCTTCATGGGTCACCGGATGGTGCTCGGCGTCCTCTCCAGGCAGTTCGAGCGTGTATTGATAGACTTCGCCAAGCGCGTTGGTGATGGGGCCCAGCACCGGTGATACGCCTTCCGGCATGCGATCGCGAAGTTCTGCAAGCCGCTCCGATACCATCTGCCGCTCGCGATACAGATTGCTTTCATCCGAGAAGACCAGCGTGATCAGCGACAGTCCCGGCTTGTTCAGCGAGCGCATATCGGTCATGCCCGGCAGCCCGGTCATCGCGATCTCTATCGGAATCGTGACAAAGCGCTCCACTTCCTCGGGGGACTTGCCCGGTGCCTCCGTGGCGATCTGTACCTGGATGTTTGTGACATCCGGAAATGCGTCGACCGACAGCTGTTGCGCGGCGTGGATGCCGAAGCAGAGCAACACCACGGCGACAACAACCAGGATGAGACGCTGGCGAAGGGCGCCGGCTATGATGGCGTGGACCATCTATTCGCCTCCCTTGATCGCGTTCTGCTTGCGCTGATTGTTCAGGTGAAAGGCTCCCTCTGTAACAATCTGTTCGTCCGCACGTACACCGCTCACAACGACGCGACGGTCGTCTTCTTCTTCGCCCAGGGAGACCTCACGCAACACATACTTCTGCGGGCCGATGCCTACGAATACGTAATCGTTGTTGTCCTCGCGGACGACCGCGGCGGAAGGCACAGTGAGCTTCTGCTGCGTGCGGCCTGTGAGGGTCATGGTGGCGAGCTCGTCGGGCTTCAGCACGCCGTGCGGATTCGGCACATCCAGATGTACTGCGACGGTGCGTGTCGCTGGATCGACGATAGGTGAGACAAACGAGAGATGGCCGGTGATGGTTTGCAGGGGTAATGCAGGGATGCGAACCTCGACATTCATGCCGTCATGCAGATGACCGGCGTCTTCCTCAGGCACGTTCGCAGTGATCCACACGCTCGAGAGATCAGCAATCGTGAATGCAGGGTCGGCAGGTTGCACTACCTGGCCAATCGTGATGTCCCGGCGCAGCACGGTGCCCGCTTTCGGCGTGACGATGGGATAGTCCGCATTCAGCTTGCGGGTCGCCTCCAGACGCTTGATCTGCGTCTCCGTCATGCCCAGGCCCAGCAGCTGTGTGTGGTAAGACTCGGCTTCGGTCGTGGCCTGCAGCACCTCGGCCTTCCTGCGCTCCAGCTCCGCGCGGCCGATCACGTCAGCATCCACAAGCTGCTCTGCCCGCTTCTCCGCGGCGGCCGCCAGGCTTTGCTGCGACGATGCCTTGATCAGCGCAAACTGCGTGTCGGAAAGATTGGTGCTGTGCAGCGTGGCGAGAACGGTCCCCGGCTTCACGTATTGGCCTTCAAAGACCAGAAGCTTCAGAATGCGGCCGGCAACAGGCGAGCCTACATGAGCGATCTGTCTCGCATTCGTCTCGACACGCGCTGCCACCTGCAGAGTGCCGTGGACATCCGTCATCTGCGGCGTGCCGAACTTCAGGTTCTCCGCCAGCGCGGGCGTGATGGACACCTCCGCTGCGTTCCTTTGTTGCGCCGCTTCTGCCGGCTTCTCCTGCTTAGCCTTGCAGCCACTCAACAAGAGTGCAGGAGCAAGAATCAGGCAGCCGGCAGAAAGACGCGATCTGCGCAGCGAACTTTGAAGAGAAAGAAAGATCATCAGGGCCTCCCCGCCGGTGAAACTGCTCCCAGGCTTTCCAGGTCAACCAGCGCAGACTGGCGTGCGAACTGAGCATCCAGCAGGTCGCCGCGGACGTTCTGCAAAACCCGCTGCGCGTCCAGCACCTCAACAATCCCGCGCTCGCCAAAGCGATATGCAGCTTTCGCCGCTTCCACGGCGCTCTCGGCTGCGCGCAGGGAGCCGGATTCCAGCGAGGTCACCTGCTGGTCGGCGAGCTGATACTGTTCGTACGCGCGTTCCAGCTGCGCAATCAGCTCCAGTTGCCGCTCGCGCATCACCGCCTGCGATTGCGAGATGGTGGCCTTCGCATCCGCAATCTGTCCTCGCCTGCGATCCCACAGCGGGATCGGGATGCTGACGCCGGTGCGCCAGAAGCGCAGATCCGGCTGGTTCTCATACTCGGCGAAGGCGACGGGCTGCGGTATGCGAAGAGCCCGCTGGCGATCCATCTCCGCCTGCGCGGCACTGGTGTCCGCCTGCGACGCAGCGAGAAGAGGATGCGCGCTGAGCACCGTCCTTCGCAGATCGTCGATAGGCGGAAGATTCGTCCGCGGCTCAAACTCTCCGACTGGCTCCAGCTTTGCATCCGCCTGTGCAGCAATCGTGACTCTCAGATTCGCGATCGCGTTGACGTATTGAATCTCGGCACTCCGCACTGCAAATTGCGCCCGTGCGAGTTCGGCCTCTGCTCGTGTCAGCTCCAGGCGGCCCTTTTCCCCGGTCTGGACTTCCACTTCCACGCGTCGCCGCAGGTCCTGCACCAATTGCAGGTTTTCCTGAGCATGGTGAATCTCCTCCTGTTGGCGGAGCGCGTTGTAGAAGGCGTGCTTCGCATCGGCAACAACGGAGAGTGCAACCACCTGCGACGCCGATCGGCTGCCTGTTACGCCAAACTGCGCAACGCGTGCGCGCGCGCGCCGCTCCGACGGAATCTCGATGGTTTGCAACACGGCATAGTGCTGCAGAAGTCCCGGCGTGCCCGGGTTGGCAACTGGACGGGAGTATTGATCTCCTTCGTAGATTTCCGCGCTTGGATTCGTATACTGGCGCGCTGTCACGGCTCCTGCAGCCGCACGCTGTGCAACCGCGGAAGCTTCCTGAATGCGAGGGTTGTTCCGCTCTGCCATCCCTACTGCGTCGGCAAGCGTCAGCCGGAGCTGGGGTCCACTGCCGGCAGATGGCGCACCCGATGCCAAATCCTTTTGTGCGCTAGGAGCCGAAGGCAGCGGTTCGCCTGTCTTTTCCAGATGTCGCGCAGCAGGGCCTCCTTCAGGCGAGCTGCCGGAGGGGGTAGGACCAGTGCCGGCAGACTGCGCCGTCACGGAGTGGCCTGTGAGCAGAGTTAGAGACAGAACGAGAGCTGGGCATCTCACGTAGTGGCTAAGGCAATCCGTGCGCCACATCCGGTTGTGCGAAAACCGGCTATTTTCCAGCGTTGTTTCGCCGCGGCTGTCCCATATGGGACACCCCTCGTACCGTATCGTCCTGCCTGCTGAATGCACTCGCTCTAAAAGGCTTGGTGCTGCGTGCGAAGCTCCGCCGCAAATTGCGGCGCGTGAATTGCAGGCATCATCCGCGATGTCCCTTAGCTCCACATTGGCTGAGCCGCCCGCCTGGCTCGCGAACCAGCCGCGTTTCGCATGGGAAAATGATCCTATGTCTGTGACACCGCCGAGCCTGCGGCCATCGCGATGGAAAGCCATCCTGATTGTTGTCTCGGTGATCCTGCTTGCGACGTTCACCTGGCTCGCGCCGCCTCACGCGGTGGTGCTGCACAATGTTCTGCACCACCTCAATATCCTGCCCTTCATGCTCGCGGGAATGGTCTTCGGCTGGCGTGGAGCCCTTAAGGCATTGCTGCTGGCCACGGTACTGCAGGCCCCCATCATTTACCGTCACTGGTTCAGCGCGCCGCTCGATGCGCAGGACCAGATTGTCGAGCTCAGCACCTTCGGTGCGGCAGGAGTGGTTGCAGGGCTGCTGGCCGACCGTGAGCGGACGCAGCGCCGCCGCGTCGAAGACACCAAGGGAGAGCTCGAGCGCGTCTACACCGAGCTGCGGCAGAACATCGAGCAGTTGAAAAAGACAGAGCGACTCACGGCCGCCGGGCAGCTTTCGGCCAGTCTCGCGCATGAGATACGCAATCCGCTGGCAAGCATCAGCGGCGCCACCGGCATTCTCGCCAGGGGCCAGGCTTCCGCGGACGCTCAGACAGAGTGTCTCGACATCCTCGCCAAAGAGTCGCAGCGGCTGAATAAGCTGCTGACAAACTTTCTGGATTTTGCGCGGCCCCGGCTGCCGCGCATGCAGTGGGCAGCGCCGTGCGAGATTGTCGAGTCCGTAGTCGCACTTGCGCAGCACAGCGTCATACAGCAGCAGGTAACGCTGCGGGTGGCGACCGAGGACTGCGATCGTGAGATCGAGTGCGATCCCGAGCAGATCAAGCAACTGCTGCTGAACCTCATTTTGAATGCAGCACAGGCGACGCGGGGCGGCGGCATCGTGGAGATTCGCAGCTTCTTTTCCGAAGAACTGCTCTGCATCGAAGTTGCTGACACGGGCTGCGGCATTTCTGCTGAAGAGCAGGAACGCATCTTCGATCCCTTTTTCACTACAAAAGAAAATGGCACCGGTCTTGGACTGGCGATCGCCGCAAACATCGCGGCGCAGCACGGCGGCCGGCTTGCCTGGCGCTCCAACGCAGGTCGAGGTACAGTCTTCTCCCTGGAGTTGCCCGCTTCAATTCCCATAAGCGGCGACGCTGCGAAAGTCGAGACGCTTATGAAGCAAGGCCGAGTTCTTGTAGTGGACGATGACAGCAGCCTCCGCCGCGTCATGAAGCTGCAGTTGGAGGAGGCGGGATACCAGGTATCGCTCGCGCAGGACGGAAACGATGCATGGTCCGTGTTGCGCAAAGTGGAGCCTCAGCTCGTCATCACGGACTTGCAAATGCCAACCACCGGTCTTGAGCTTCTCCGACGAATGACAAAAGAAGGACTGCAGACCACAGTCATCGTCATCACTGCATTTGGGACCATCGAGTCCGCCGTGGAAGCCATGAAGTTGGGTGCGTACGATTACGTGACCAAGCCCATCGACTTCGATGCGCTGGTCCTCATCGTCCACCGCGCCATGGAGCGCCAGAATCTGATCGAAGAGGTGCGAACGCTGCGTTCGGCACTCGATCAGCGGTATGGGTTTCGAGGGAATTGTCGGGAATGCAAAGGTGCTGCTCCGCGTGCTGGACCAGGCGGCGCGTGTGGCCCAACGAGACGCGACCGTGCTGATTCAGGGCGAGACCGGCACCGGTAAAGAGCTGATCGCGAGAGCGATTCACCACAATAGTCCCCGGCACCATCGACCGTTTGTGGCTATCAATTGCGGCGCGATTCCTAAAGACCTCGTCGAATCGGAACTCTTCGGCTATGCACGCGGCGCCTTTACAGGTGCACTTGAACAGCAAGGCCGGCCGCATCGAGCTGGCCGACGGCGGCACACTGTTTCTGGATGAAATCGGCGAGCTGCCGCTGGAGGCGCAGGTAAAGCTGCTGCGTGTTTTACAGGAGGGTGAGCTGGCAAAGCTGGGCGCAAGCGCGCCTGTAAAGGTCGACGTCCGCATCATCGCAGCGACCCATCGCGACTTATCCGCCATGATCGAGGACGCGACATTCCGCGAAGACCTCTACTATCGGCTCGCCGTCGTTCCTCTCAAGGTACCTCCGCTGCGGGAGCGCCGCGAGGATATCCCCGGGCTCATCGAGGCCTTGCAGCAGCGCATCCGCCAGCGTCACCGGCTTCCGGAGATGCGGCTATCGCCGACGGTGCATCAGCGGCTCATCTCCTACACGTGGCCCGGCAATGTCCGCCAGCTCGAAAATATTCTCGAGCGCCTCATGCTGCTCGCGTCCAGCAACGTCATCACGGCCGAAGATCTTCCCGAAGAGCTCATCTCTCCGTCGGCAAGCAGCGCCGTCCTGTGGCCTACGCTGCCGGAGGAGGGCCTGAGCCTTGAAGGCATCGAACGCGAGCTCATCAGCCGCGCACTGGAAAAATTCAAAGGGAATCAGACGCAGGCCGCGCGCTATCTCGACATCAGCCGCCGCACTCTGATCTATCGCATGGAGAAGCATGGCCTCGGCGCCGCAGACTCGGGCGATATGGAGCCGGTGCCGTAGCGAGGCGGCGTAGTTATGTTTGGCTCTGGTGCCGCTGCTTTTGAGCGTCCGCCGCAGCCAGCCCGAGCTTCTTCAACAAAGATCGCAGCTGATCCTGCTCACGCGCGGTCAGCACGTTGGTGACCGCCTCGATGTCGCGAGCATGACGGGCATACAAATCGGTGATCAACGCGCGGCCCCGCTTTGTCAGCTCAACCATCCTGATGCGGCGGTCGGATTCTGAGCTGCGGCGAATCACGAGCGACTTCTGTTCCAGCCGGTCGACCGCGGCGGTCATGGAGGCATTGGCCAGGAGCACCTTCGCGCCGATCTCGGAGATGGTCATCGGGCCCTTGTGCAACAGGACCTCGAGAACCATGAAGTCGCTCAGGCAGAGCCCCTCCGTCGCGATGCGTTGCTCGACATACGAGGCCATGGCGCCATGGGCGCGGGCCAGGACGACCCAAAGCCTGGGGCCGGCGGTGGGTTCGTCGGAGCGGGAAGATGGACGCATAGCTTTCATTCTATTGGATGTTTCGACGTCGAAATAGTTTCGGAAACGGGCTTGGCAATACTTTGTCGGTGCTCTCGCTTGAATCTTTTACTTCGACATCGAATCATATGATAGCGAAGGAGTTCAAATCACCATGCCGACGAAACCGATCGTAGGTTTGCACCACGTAACCGCCATTGCCAGCGACCCGCAACGCAATCTGGACTTTTACACCGGAGTTCTTGGACTTCGTTTCGTGAAAAAGACCATTAACTTCGACGATCCAGGTACGTACCACTTCTATTTCGGAGATGACGTGGGTACGCCGGGAACCATCATTACGTTCTTCCCGTGGCCGCACGCGACACGCGGAACGGTCGGGGCAGGCGAGGTCACGCACACCGCCTTCAGCATTCCCCCCAATTCCATCGACTACTGGGAAGGGAGACTCGCGGCGGCGAAAGTTCCAGTCGAGCGCGTCGAGAAGCGCATGGGCGAGACCGTGCTCTCATTCAAAGATCCTGATGGGATGGGAATCGAGTTGGTGGGTCACGCTGAGCCGGCTGAGTTGAAGGTACCCCGTTTCGCGGACGTGCCTGCCGAACATGCGATTCGCGGCTTCTTCGGCGTCACCATGCTGGAACGAACCAAGACAGGGACCGAGGCGGCACTTGCACTGCTCGGCTTCCGGTTGGTGGCGGAAGAGGGGAATCGCATGCGCTTCTCAGCGGACGGCGATGCACTTGGCAACCACCTGGACGTTGTCGTCGATCCAAACGTGGGGCGCGGCCGCACCGGTGCCGGCACGGTACACCACATCGCGTTCCGGTCTGCTGACTATGAAGATCAGAAGGAATGGCTCGCGAAGATCAGCAAGTCCCTCTCCTCTTCGCCGGTCATGGAACGCGACTACTTCCGCTCCATCTACTTCCGCGAGCCGGGAGGCGTGCTCTTTGAGCTGGCAACCGACATCCCGGGCTTCGCAATCGACGAGCCGGTGGAGTCGCTCGGCGAGCAATTGCGCGTTCCGATCTGGCTGGAGCCGCATCTCGCTGTGATGACCAGGCATCTGCCCCCGGTCACACTGCACAGAGCTGCAAAGGTGGAGGTGCTGTCGTGACCAGCGATCCGCATGCGAATGGCAGAGTCCTGCATTCAGGCTCTGCCGTCAGTGAAGCATCGCTTGCAGTGGTGCTGCTGCATGGGCGTGGAGGGTCGGCCGAGGACATCCTTGGGCTGGCCTCTGCGTTCGATCTGCCGGGCATTGCCTATTTTGCGCCGGAAGCCGCGGGGCATACCTGGTACCCGCTCTCCTTTATGGCGCCGAGAGAAGCCAACGAGCCGTACCTCAGCTCCGCCCTGGCAAAGATCGATGCGGTGGTCCGCTCCATCGAGCATGCCGGCCTGGAACGCAATCGTATCGTCGTTGCCGGCTTCTCGCAGGGAGCATGCCTGGCGACGGAGTTCGTGGCCAGTCATCCGGCACGCTATGGCGCGCTGATAGCCTTCACGGGTGGACTGATTGGAGCGCCGGGCACACTGAAGTCGGGGCCGAATCATGTCACGGGGGCGGGGGCGGAGCTGGCAGGTACACCAGCGCTCCTTTCCAGCGGTGATCCCGACCCTCACGTCCCATGGCAACGGGTGGAAGAGTCCGCGGCGATCCTGCGCTCCATGGGTGCGGCGGTAACGACAAAGCGCTACCCGGGCCGGCCACACACCGTCACACCAGAGGAGCTGGCTGCTGCCCGCTCGCTGCTCGCGGCGGCTCAGGAATAGATATTTTTCGTTGCGGGCCTATTGCGGCGATACAGGCAAAAAACGTGGCCAGATCGCAACAGGCGTGTCCTGGCAGGAAAGGTGGGCGCGGAAGAAGTTGTCCGCGCCCATCGCATGCTGTCCTACCAGCGGATGTTTCTGAACTGTTGGGGAACGAATTTAGAACCGGCTAGATCGGCGTCAGTAAAGCCGACGACGAAAAACTGGTTGGGATTCGCGATTTGATTTCCATTCGCGTCGGGGACCGTTTGCAGGAAGTCATTGTCGTTAGCGATCCAGAGAGTATGAAGAGTCGACCTTCCCTGCTTCACATCAGGGCCGAATGCGACACCTTCAATCTTTGCCGGAATCTCAGCAGCGGAGATGCCGTTCTTCGCCAGGAGCTGAACCAGATCCAGGAATAGCGTTTTATTGACCGCATGCACGGCCGCAGTGCTTCCATCCATCTCACTGATGTCGGCGGCATCTTCCAGGTCGATCTTGAAAAGTTGCTTTACCTTGGCGTTGTTGGCATCGGCACGGCCATTGCCGTCGCGCTCATCGACCAGGAACTCGTGTTCGTTGAGAGCGACGATTTCGCTGACGCCCGAACCGGCCGTGAGCAGATAGCCAAATTGGTGAGTGGTGCGTCCCGAAGCGATGTCAATGGTGACGATGCGAAGCAGTTTTGCCGCGGCCCCACCCTCATTGGCGTCCTGAATCAGAGAGTTTTGCATGATGCCCACCAGGGTGCGTCCGTCGGGCGTGATCGCCAGACCTTCCATGCCCTTATTGGCTGTTCTGCCTGCGGTGTTGTCGGCGATTTCGGTGTTGCCCACAGGCGAAAGGCTGGTGACGAAGAAGGAGGGAGGCAGCTTGAACGACCGAATGCGAGCGCCCGTGATGCGATCGAACTGGTAGACGTATGGCCCGTATTCGTCGGAGATGAAGACGCTTCGCCCGTCGTTAGATAGGCGCATGCCTTCCGTGTCGAGACGGGCATCGTTGGCATCGCCGGAGTTGTGATTCGGATCGAAGTTGTCGGAGCGTCCCGTAAAGAAATGTTGAAACCGGTTGTTGATCGGCGGCACACCCGAGCCCACTCCCAGACCCTCACCGCTTCCATATACGAGGGGAGTCAAGCTCCACAGCAGGGTTGTCGCACGCAGCGTGGGGGTCAGTGTGAACGGCAGACCCGCGGCGCTTCTGTTCGGCTGCAGGTCCATGGTGACGGTGTGGAAACGGTTGACATAGCTGGCGGTGTTGTCGATGGCGTCGTCGAACTCTATCGCGTTCGGACCGCGGTCCGGCAGTGCAAGAAAGGTGTTACCGGATGCGTAGGCAATTGCCGAGCCGAAACCGCCGAGAGAGTTCGCAGGGGCACCGTTCTCGAGGTCGTATTTGAGTCCGGAGAGATCAGCAAAAGAACCGGCGCGGGATTGGTCGAGAGTCCCTACTGCCAGCAATTTCGTCTGGGCCTGCGATTGAAGTCCGATGAATAGTCCAACGGTGAATACTGTTGATGCGATACGCACAAAAACCTGCTTCATAAAAACCAATTTCCTCCTGGGAGCGTCGCCGCCTACAATTGGCAATGGTCCGGGGGCCAAAGAGCAGGGTCAAGTCAACATCCGGTGAATCATGTCTTAGCCGCACTTTCTTCCATGAATCATCGCGACAACGGATCCGGGGTTGCGTGTTTGTCAGGTTAGTGGCGCGAAATCGCCAACGCACTCATCGAGGAATGCGGTGCGGGAGAGACCCGAGTTTCCGTGTTTGGGGAACGGTCGAGCAGGAAAGTAGTCGATCGTTGTCATCATGTGACGGCCTGCTGCTGCATCGCATCCGATGAATCTAACGCTGATCTGAATCACTAAAGCAATTTGCGGATTGCCGACCATTCCGAAGGGGAACGCCGCGAGGTATGCTCGTATCGCATGGCTGACTAGCCGGCTTAAGAGTTGACCTTGAGGATCGAATCTTGCCTAATCAACTTTTGCCACAAAGTGTAGCGGAAGCGGAGGGACCAGCATTTTGGTTCCTCAACAATCTTTGTATCGTCAAGGCCACAACAGAATCGACAGGCGGAGCTTTCTCGATGGTGTACCAGATAGCACCGCCTGGACATGCCACGCCTTACCATCTCCACCATGTCGAGGACGAGGCATTCTATGTGCTCGATGGTGAGTACACCTTTATCTGCGATGGTCAGAAAACTGTCCTCGGCCCTGGAGGATATATCTTCCTGCCTCGTGGAATTCCACATGGAATCCGGGCCAGCGGTTTTGGTCCATCCACCATGCTCATCCTGGCAACGCCCGGAACTGGATTCGTCGGGATGATGCAGGCGATGGCCATACCAGCAGCAGAGCGGGTATTGCCAGTGCCGACCCAGCCAGATGTCCAGAAACTGACCGCGCTTTGCGCCAAATATCAGATCGATATTCTTGGGCCGTTGCCTGATTGATTTACTTCGGGACCATCGTTTGACGGACTTAGGTCTGGTACGTCGCGTAGCTTCTTCGGGACCCACATTAGACAGTTAATCTCTCACGGATAAATTGGTATTTTGCAAAAAAAGCCACCATCGAGGTGGCTTTTTCTTGCCATAGGCCGATACTTTCAAATGCGCATGGGCATGATGATGTAGCGGTATTTGAACTCGTCCGCGGGGTCTTCGGGGCGCATCTGACCGGCGGATTGGGCGTCCTTAAATTCGAGGCGGACTTCGCCGGTGTTGCCGATGGCCTTGAGAAAGTCGAGCATGTAGGCAGAGTTGAAGCCTACGACAAGCGCGTCGAACTGGTAGGGCGACTCGATGGTGTCTTCCGACTCACCGGACTCCGTGGAGGAGCTGGAGATGCGCAGCTCGTTCTGCTCCAGGCGCAGCTTGATGGCGCCGGAGCGCTCGTCAGCGAACTGCGCGACGCGCTGGATGGAACCGGAGAGATCTTCCGAGCGGATGATGATGAACTTGTTGTTGTCGCGCGGGAGAACGGCTTCGTAGTTGGGGAATTGGCCGGTGAGCTTGCGTGAGGTGAGAACGCGCTTGCCGATGCGGAAGAAGAGCTGGTTCTCATCGTCGGCAAACTCGACCTGCTCGGCGTCGGTGTTCGAGAGCAGGGACTGCAGCTCGGCGAGCGCCTTGCGTGGGATCAGGGTCTTCTTCTCGCCACCCGGGACGGAGCCCAGGTTCTCGCCCTGCTTCTCGATGTGGGCGAGGCGGTGGCCGTCGGTGGCGACCATGGCGAGCGATTCCGGCTTGAGGATGAGCAGCGCGCCATTGAGGGTGTAGCGCGACTCCTCGTTCGAAATGGCGAAGATGGTCTTCGAGATCAGGTTACGGAAGGTGGCGACGGGCAGCGAGACCGACGAGACGGTGGGGAACTCGGGCACCTGGGGGAAGTTGGCGCGGGCCATGCCGACCATCTTGGTATTCGAGCGGCCGGAGCGAATCTGTACCCAGTGGTTGTCCTGGAGCTTGATCGAGATGTCGCCGTCGGGAAGCAGCTTGATGTAGTCGTAGAGCTTGCGCGCGGGGATGGTGCAGGAGCCGGGCTTCTTCACCTTGGCGCTGCAGGAGGTCTTGATCGACTGGTCGAGATCCGTGGCCGTGATGGTGAGCCGGCCTTCCGCCTCGTCGGCTTCGAGCAGGAAGTTCGACAGGATGGGAATGGTGGTCTTGCGCTCGACGACGGACTGAGTGGCGGTGAGCTCACGGAGCAATTCCTGCTTGCTGACGGAGATCTCCATGGCGAATCCCTGAACGGTGTTCTTGTCTGCTTCGAGTCCTACGCCGGGCATGTGCGGCTCCCTTTGGAGTGCAGTCGTGGAATGGATTGCCCACACTCTACACCAGACGCATGGTGGGAGTGCAGGAATCCGAGTGGCACCATTTTACGGGCGTTGGATGCGTGGAAAGGTAGTCAGTTTCGCGGGAAATCGGGACCGACCGTTCCCGGCAAGGGCGACTTGGACGCGAGCTGCTGGTTCTTCCTTCGGTCGCTCATTCCCCGGAATTTGTGGCGACCGAACACGTGGCAGCTTTGGTGAGGCCGGCTACGGCTACTACGAAGTACATAAACAGGTATGTATAGATAGCCGCCGTAGTCGTTTGCTGTGGGGAAGTGGGAATGCACGGCAAAACCGCATGGGGACAGGCTGCGAGGCTGGTACGGGATTTCCAAATCCGGACAGTGCGAATGTGGGAGTGCTGGAGAACCGGTCGATAGGGCTCCGGGAGCCGTCCGGATCTCCAACGGCGTCCACAGGTGGGGACGCGCGATGCGCAATGCCGCTTTCGTGGATGGGTGGAAATGTGGGGACGGACCGCACCAGAAGCGGCGATAGTCCGGTTGGGATTTCCACGGCGGGAGGATTGGGCACCGGCTTTGCAGCGAATCCACAGATGCGCGTGGATTGTGGAGGACAGGTGTCCTTTCAGGCGCGGGCGAGGACCTTCCTGCGACGGCCTAGAGCGAAGACAGCGAGCCCGGCGAGGATGATGGCCAGGGTGGAAAGCAGGATCTTAGCTACGGCGAGGGACGGGTGGGCGTCGTCGGGGGCGGGAACGGTGGAGAGGACGATGGTGAGGGCAGTACTGGCGAAACCAATGACGGCGAGCGTGATGGCGACGGGTGCTCCGCCGGGCAACGGCAAGCGTGTGAGAGCGCCGCGGCGTACCAGGCGAATGAGAGCGGCGAAGAGCAGCAGGTAAGGGATGAAGAGCGTAATGAGCGCCATGCTGACCAGGACGTCATAGGCGCCGCGGACGGTGGTGCCGGCCTGGCCGAGGATGGCGGTGACGATGCCCGCGAGTCCGTAGAGCATGAGGGCGATCCACGGGGTGCGGAAGCGGGGGTGGATTTTGCCGAAGACGGCGGGAAGATAACGGTCGATGCCGACAACGAAGGGCAAGCGCGAGGTGGAGGAGAGGTAGCCGGCCGCTCCGCCGACTGCGCTGAGGCCGACGAGTATGGCCATGAGCGGGATAAGCCAGGGGATGCCGAGCTGACCGGTAAGTTGCTCGATGCCGCGCATGAAGCCGTCGACGCCTGAAACGGCCTCGCTGGGCAGCGCGATGAGCATGGCAATGGTGCCGGCGATGTAAGCGACGGCGATGAGACTGCCGGCGGTAAGCAGCGCGCGTGGAAGGTTGCGCGGCGCGTTTTCCATCTCCTCCCCCATGAAGGAAGCGCACTCACAGCCGGAGAAGGCGAAGAAGATAGTGGACCAGAAGATGGCGTTCTGGAGGGTAAGGTGCGGCGTCATGGACGCTACGGTGAAGCGGGTTGCCGAGCCGTGGTGTGTAGCGACGACGATGGCGAGCGCGATGAGGATGGAGATGGGGAGCCAGCCACCGACCGAGCAGATGTTGTTGAGCCACTTGCCGGCCTCGATCCCGCGGACATTGAGAGCAATGATTACGAAGAGCCAGAAGACCGCGAAGGCCATGTAGTACGTGGGGCTGGCGGCAAGCGCGCGACCGTGACGACCGAAGGCAACGAGGACGGAGCCGGCGCCAAAGTAGAGGATGGCCGGGAAGTACGGCAGGTTGGACATCCAGTAGGTCCAGGCGGCGAGGAAGGCAGTGCGGTCACCGAAGGCTTCACGCGTCCACACGTAGAGGCCGCCTTCGTCGGGATAGCGGGTGGCGAGGGCGATGACGCTGGCAGCGAGCGGCACGAACAGCCCGAGGAGGGCGAAGATCCAGACCAGGAGGGTGCCCGGACCGGCGGCTGCGGCCGTGGCGACCCAGCGCACGCTGAGTATGGTGACGACGTAGAAGAGGGTGAGGTCGCGAAAGCGCAGTGAGCGTTTGAGCGTGGGGCTGGCCGGCGTGCCGTCTGCCGGGGACGAGGCAGGTGGTACGGCGAGGTCAGCCAAGCGTATCCGCCGTTCGCAGAGTGCGATCGGGGGAAGAAGCAGTTGTGGTGCGCGCTACGCCGTCTGCGAGGACGGCCATGGCGGCGTTGCGGCCGTTGATGGCGATGACTGAGCCGCCAGGGTGGGTGCAGGCACCGCACATGTAGAAGCCGGGCATCGGGGTGCGGGCGGAGAGCCGGTTCGACCACATGTAGGGCGGGAGGCACTCGCCCTGGAAGATGTGGCCGCCGGTGAGGCCGACCTTCTGTTCGATGTCCGGCGGTCCCAGGACCTGGGCGTCGATGACGGCGGAGTTGGGGCCTTCGATGTTGGAGCAGAAGCGGCCGATGGATCTGAGGGCTAGTGTGCGGACCTCGTCGCGGCGTGAATCCCAGGTGCCGTCCTTGAAGCTGTAGGGCACGTACTGTGCGAAGACCGACATGGTGTGCTGACCGCGCGGCGCGACGGTGTTGTCGTGCGCGCTCTGGAAGTAGAGCTCGCACCAGAGGTGCTGGGGCAGGTAGCCGCGCTTTGCGGCGTCGAAGGCGGCCTGCCACTCAGCGTGGGTGAGGGGTGCGTTGATCTGGCCGTAGTGGTGTGGCTTGTCCTGGCCCGGGCGGGCAAGGAAGTCGGGTAGCTGGGACAGAAGGACGTTGAGCTTAACGGTGCAGCCCCGGATGGGAACGGATTCAATGCGCTTGCGCCATGCGGTGTCGGCTTGCGTGCCGAGCATGGCTAGGGTACGGATCGGGTCGGCGTTCGAGATCACAACAGGAGCAGCGATGCGCTCGCCGGATTCGAGCAGGACGCCTTCGCCGGGCAGGATCTCTGCGACGGGTACGCCTGATGCGATGACGGCGCCGGCTTCCTGCGCGGCGTCGGCGATGTAGAAGGAGACCATGCCCATGCCGCCAGCGACGTAGCCCCACATGCCGGGCATGCCGCCGAGACGACCGGAGGCATGGTGGAAGCGGATGGAGGCGGTGCCGGGGTCGAAGGGGCTGGCGTTGGTGCCGATGACGCCCTGGCCGAGATAGGCAGACTGCAGGCGCGGGTCGCGGAGGTAGTGCTCGACAAACTCGGCCATGGACCAGTCGTAGAGGAGGTGACGGGCTTCCTGATCGTCGCCGAGTCGCTCGTCGATTTCGTCGGGGGTTGGTGCGTCGCCGATCCAGAAGTCACGATTGTCACCGGTGCTCTGGCTTGCGGGACGTAGAGCGTCGCGTAAGCGCACCAGGGTGTCGTTCATGGCCTTCCAGCCCTCGACATCGCCGGGTGCGAAGTTGCGGACCTCGGCTTCGCATCTGTCGTCATCGTCCCAGAGCTGGATGCTGGAGGCGTCGAGGAAGGGGACGAAGAGGCCGTTGACGGCGGGGGTCCAGCGGAAGCCGCGTGCGGGGAGCGAGAGCTCTTCGACAACGAGCGGATGCAGCAGGCCCGCGAGATAGGCGCAGGGCGACATCCTGACGCCGGGGAAGGGCTCTTCGATAGTGCACGCGCCGCCGACACGCTCCCGCGCTTCGAGGACGAGGACACGCTTGCCGGCGCGCGCGAGATAGGCAGCACAGGCGAGGCCATTGTGGCCCGCGCCGACGATGATGGCGTCCCATGACTTGGCGGCTAACTCGCGGATGGGCGCGGGGAGGCCGAGTTCGCCTAGTTTTTGCGCGGTGGGTGAAGTGGGTGTTGGCACGCGGTGCAGGTTCCTCCGGCGTGGCTATGGTAACTCGCAACGGCAGGGGTCAGCTTTCTTAAGTCATGAGAGCGGAGGGCGCTTCGCGCGACGAAACTCCCCCACCCTAGCTGCGCTAGGATGGCACCCACTTTTCAGCTTTCGCCGCAGGGCGCGTATTCAGAGCCATTGAAGCAGAACGTTCTGCTCCAAGCACTGACCCCTGTTGCAGCTCCGGCCTCGATTTTTCGGTATCCATGCCATCGAGTGGACATGATGGTCAGATCATGCGCTGGAAGAGTCAGGACGAGCTTATCCGGCGTCTGCAAGAAGACCCAGAAAGTGGTCACGTTAGCGCCTTGCAGGCGATCCTCCGCCTGAACGACAAGATCGGATGCACTTTCATCATGAAGACTCACTGGGAATCCTGCAAACCATGAACGGGGCGGCTTGCTCAACGGTGGCACCTGATTCATAGAAACCGTTTGTACATCACGATCATTTAGGAGAACCCTCCAGACATCTGGTGGAATCGGCACTGTATTCGCGCCGGGTTCATCTTCCATGCTGAGAACAAGTGGATACTGTTTCGCTTGCGCCTGGCGCGCAGGCGTCTTCGAGGGTAACTGTGCTGTGAACAGCAGCAGAAGCGCAATCGGGGCAGGCACTACCGCCGCTCCCAGTGCTCCTCATGCCGGTCGTCGTGGAAGAGGATGCCGGTGACTCGGCCGCTGGAGTCTTTCTGGAAGATGACTCTTGTCGGGCTGCCGCTGGGGTAGAAGAAGGTCGTCGGGTTCTCCGGCAGTAGTTCGTTGAGATCGTTGGTGCGGTTGCGGGAGAAGAGCTTGTCGCCTTCGACGAGGATGGTGACCTGGCGGACGTCGCCGTCGTAGTAGTCGCCGACGTAGTCGTCGTAGATGTCGGGGTCGACCTTGGCGGGCACGGGGTGCAGCGGGATAGTGAGTTGTTGTGCCTCGGCGTGCGCGGCGGCGATGTCCGAGAGGCGATGCGTGAGCAGCCACTGCGGGAGAGAGCGCTCGGCGTAGGCCTTGTCCCACGCGTTGTGGTGCCAGCCCTCATAGAGCCAGAGGCGCACATCGCCGCCGGCGGCGGAGAGCGCCTGGTACATGATCTGCGATTCTTTGGGTGGGACGACGGGATCGAGCGTGCCGTGGAACATCCATACCGGCGTTTTGCCAACGGCGTGGATGTAGGCCTCCGGCAGGATGTTGGATTGCTTCCAACGCTGCGGCTCGTAGGACCAGAAGATGCCGCCGGAGACGGGGACGATGGCGGCGAAGCGGCCGGGGTAGTCCTTTGCGATCTCCCATGCGCCGTAGCCGCCGAGCGAGAGGCCGGTGAGGTAGATGCGCTCGGGATCTCCGTGGAACTCCTTCACCTCGGCGTCGAGTGCGGCGAGCGCCATCTGCATCATGTCGGGGTCGGTCCAATGGTGATGGCTGTAGGGTACCTGCGGCATGACGACGATGAAGGGCCAACGTTCCGGATGAGCGCGGATGGCGTTGGGCAGACCAACCTGGGTCTCGTCCATGCCGTCGGAGCCGCGTTCGCCGGCGCCGTGGAGGAAGAGGATGATGGGCCAGGAGTGATGCGGATCGTACTCGATGGGCAGGTAGACGACGTAGCGGTAGCTGGTGCCGTTGAGAATGACGACGCGGTTGAGGAAGCCGGTGTCCTGCGGATGGACGGTGGCGCGCTGCGGCTCTTTGGTGGGGAGCACCGCGGGGTGGTCGGACGCGTGGTCTGGCGGGTGAGCGGCTGTGCCGGGGCTGGCGTGACCGATGGGCGGTGCCGCGAGTGGTGCGGTGGCTTGCGCCGCAAGGGGCGCGGTGATGGCGAGTGCGGCGAGCAGGATGCTGGCCAGATGAAGGCGGCAAGGCATTGGGTGAAGGATACCGTACAGACTGGCTGCTATGGTCTGCATCGCGTCGCTGAGACTGCGGCAAATTTCAGTGGAGCGCGTGCCCTGCCTGAAGCTTTTTCAGTAGGTGAATACTGAGGATCCGGCTGGTCATTTCACACGATGGCACGGCAGATGACCGGTCGGGCCAACCCTCCGCGTGAAGGCCGTCAATCTCAGCATAGCGGGAGCGCAGGCTAGTTGTTCAGCGTCTCCATGATCTTGTTGAGGGTGCGGTTCAGGTCCTTGTCGGTGCGCTTTTCTTCGTCGATCTTGCCGATGGAGTGCATCACGGTGGTGTGGTGCTTGCCGCCGAACTGGCGGCCGATCTCGGGGAGCGAGGCTTCGGTCATCTGCTTGGCGAGATACATGGCGATCTGGCGCGGCACGACGACGGAGCGCGAGTTGTTCTTCTGCTTGAGCTCGGAGACCTTCATGCCGAAGTGCTCGGAGACGGTGCGCTGAATGGCCTCGATCGTGATCTTGCGTACCTGGGTGTCGATGAACTGCTTGAGCGCCTGCTGCGCGGTGGAGAGAGTGATCTCAACACCGTTGAGCGAGCTCCAAGCGAGCAGGCGGGTGAATGCGCCTTCGAGCTCGCGGATGTTGGTGCGGATGTTGGTCGCCATGTAGAGGGCGACGTCCATGGGCAGCGCGCACTGCTCGCTCTCCGCCTTCTGCTGCAGGATGGCGACCTTGGTTTCGAGGTCGGGTGGCTGGATGTCTGCGATGAGGCCCCACTCGAAGCGCGAGCGCAGACGCTCTTCAAGGCCTGCGAGATCCTTGGGCGGACGGTCGGAGGCGATGACGATCTGCTTGTCGCTCTCGTGCAGCGCGTTGAAGGTGTGGAAGAACTCGTCCTGCGTGCGCTCCTTTGAGGCGAGGAACTGGATGTCGTCAATGAGCAACACGTCCACGCCGCGGTATTTGTCGCGGAAGCTGGACATCTTCTCGTTGCGCACGTAAGAGATCATCTCGTTGGTGAACTTCTCGCTCGAGACGTAGCAGATGGCGGACTGCGGCTGGCGGCGCTTTACCTCATGGCCGATGGCGTGCATGAGGTGGGTTTTGCCGAGGCCCACACCGCCGTAGAGAAAGAGCGGGTTGTAGGCCTTCGAAGGGCGCTCCGCAACGGCTTCCGCGGCAGCGCGCGCGAACTGGTTGCCGGCGCCGGAGACGAAGCCATCGAAGTTGTAGCGCGGGTTGAGCTGCGACGCGGTGTTCCAGTCAAAGCGCGTCTGCTGGCCGCTGCCTGCCGGGGCTGCCGGCCGTTGTCCGGGCTGGCGCGGCGCGCCGGATACATGTGCCGAGGAGGGTGGAAAGCCGCCATCTTCGCGTGGCTCGCGTGGACGCTGCGGGACAGAAGGGTCGTTTTCGAGCGTGACGAACTGCACGTCGTCGATCTCGAGTTCGAGCTTATCGATGGCTTCCTGGATGAGATCTTCGTAGCGATCGCCGATGTGCTGAAAGTCTGCGGAAGGAATGCGAACAAAGAGCACGCGTCCATCCAGATGGCTCATGCGCGTCGGCTTGAGGAAGGTGTTGAAGGATTGCCGATTGACCTTTTTTTCCAGAGCCCCGAGGATGCGCGTCCATGGATCGATGATGGTCGTGCTGGTTGGAACAAACGACATACGCTTCCTTCAACTGGCGCGCTGCGGCCCATGTGGATGATGGCAGACGAGAGAAAAGAAGCAACAGCGCGCCTCCCTGCAACAGGAGACGCGGTGGGTGCAGGCTGCCCTGCTGTCGAGAGCCAAAGTACAGATACGGTGATGCAGCGAGATTCGTTCTGTGCAACCGTTTCTTGATCGAAGGCTGCGGTCAGAATCGTTTGCTCACTCACACCGTCTGCGTTTAGCTCAAGCTTCTTGGCTCCTCTACCGGAATCGCGCCGCGACGGGGAAACTTTTCGCAGACGCTTGTTCGATCCAGGGTTGGGGCGTGACGCCAGAAAATTCAGTTGTGAACGGAGCCGATACTAGCACAGATCAGAAGCCTCGAGTGAGCAGCATCGTCATCAAAAAAATATCTTGCACCACTGCTTGTGAAGACGTGCGACGAGACTGCGAAGATGCTCAAGTTTTACGGCGAGTTGACGATTGAAATGCGATGCACGCGAAGAACTGGCGTAAGCGAAGATAAAGATTCACGAGGGCGAAGGTCGGATGCCGTACAGACAAGCGACGATGACTGCATGTTGAGCGAACGATCGTCGAAAGGACATGGCAGTGGAGTCACCGCTTAAGGTGTAGCCGGTTTTTGCCTGATTTGCACAGAATCAGCTATACTCAGAACTTGCCCGCAAGGCAGTGATTCTCTTATCAGGACAGTCCGATGCCCAAGCGTACCTTCCAACCAAACCGCCGTCACCGCTCGAAGACGCACGGCTTCCGCACCCGTATGAAGACCAAGGCGGGCGCGGCTGTTTTGTCTCGCCGTCGCGCCAAGGGACGGCACCGTGTCTCCGTGTCGCCGGGCTACCGCGACTAACCGAAGCTCCATCGCGTCCTCTGGCTACGTGCTGGCAGGACGCGAGCCAGGCAAGACCCCTACCGCAGTGCCTCTTTCCACTGCCGCTCCGTTGCCAGCGAAACCGCTACCCGCGAATTCAGCCATCGCGCCCGATGGCTGCGTGCCTGACGACGCGGGCAGTTCGCACACGCGCGACTGGCGCCTGCACAAGCATGCTGACTATCAGCGCGTGTACCAGGCAAGCCGAAAGCAGTTCTCGACATCGTTAACCTATTTCGTTGCGCCGCAGCCAGCAGAGAGCGCAGGCGCCGGGCCGCGCGTGGGGATAACTGCGGGCAAGGTTCTGGGCAAGGCAGTGGAGCGTAACCGCATCAAGCGGCGGATGCGGGCGGCGATTGTGGGCAATCTGGATGCGCTGCAGGCCGCCGTGGACGTGGTGCTGCACCCGAAGCGCAGCGTGTTGGCTGCCGAGTGGCCTGCACTGCGGAACGAAGTGCGGCGCATCTTCGTAAAGATTGAAGAGAGCCAGACGCGCAGCGTGCCGGAGCGTAAGGTATGACGCGAGGGATGTTGTGGCTTTATAAGCGCGGCGTGTCGCCGGTGCTCCATGCCGCGGCCGGTATTTCCGGCGCGTGCCGCTTCCAGCCGACTTGCTCGGAGTACGCAGCGCTGGCGGTTGCGACCCATGGTCCGGTGCGCGGCAGCTTGCTGGCCGTACTGCGGGTGCTGCGTTGCCAGCCGTTATGCCGGGGAGGATTTGATCCGGTGCCAGGCACTGGCTACGACGGCGCGGGGGCGGAAGATCGAGCGGGGCGCGCGCGGAGCCATCGAGGCAACCATGCTCCTGCGAGAACCAGGATCCTGTGACCTGATGCATTTACCATGATGTGAGAGGCGGCGCCTCTGGCGGGAAGGGCCTGAGCCGGCTGATTCCCTTTTTGCGCGCCCTCAACCGATTTTTCCGATCCATAAGAGAAAGAGCGAGCAGAGAGAGTTTCCTTGGCAGAGATACGCAATCCCAACCAACAGGGCGGTGGCGGCAAGCAGCAGGACTCCCGCTCGTTCCTTATCTTCGCGCTGGTATTCCTGGTGATGCTGCTGGCGCTGCAGTACTTCCGGCCAAAGAAACCCGAACCGCAGCCGGCGGAACAGAAGCAGCAACAGAGCGCGGCAGCGACTCCAGCGCCCCTGGCGGCTGACACAGGCACCCATCCCGACGACTCCCGCGCAAAGTCTGGAGCGGCTGCTGCTGCTTCCGTTGCCGCGGCCGCCGAGCAGACGACCACGGTCGAAAACGAGAACTACCGCATCGTCTTCACCAACCGCGGCGCCCAAGTGAAGAGCTGGGTGCTGAAGCGATATGAAGACGACAACAATAAGCCGCTGGACCTGGTGAACCCGGAGACGGCAGCGAAATACGGGTATCCGCTATCGCTTTACAGCTATGACCCGGCGATGCGACAGCGGCTCGCCATGGCGCTCTATATGCCTTCGGCGACAGGAAGCCTCACCGCGCCGGGCGAGTTGACCTTCGATTACGCGAGCGGCGGCCTGGTGGTGAAGAAGACCTTCCGCTTTGATGCGAGTTATGTAATTCACATCGCCGCATCGGTAACCAGCAACGGAAGCCCTCTGCCGACGCTGATTGCGTGGCCGGCGGGTATCGGCGATCAGAACACGCTCGCGTCCTATTCCAAGGCGCAACTCGATATCTCGCAGAACGGCAAGTTCCAGAAGACCGATCCGAAGAAAGTGAGCGGTGGCGCGACGCTAAGCGGCCCGTTCGACTACGCCGGTATCAGCGATTTGTATTTCGGCGCGATCTTCCTGCCGGACCAGCCGGAACAGGCCTCGGTGGTCTCGCTGAACAACGCGTGGAGCATCCCGAAGGATCCGAAGCAGCCTAAGGGAGCTACGGAATCCGTGCCGCTCTTGGGTGCTGCGGTGGGGTCGATGAGCACGCCGGTCTCGCTGAGTATCTTCGCAGGCCCGAAGGTGATCTCGGTGCTCAGCAGTGTGAAGGCGATGTCGGCCAACGGAACGGAAACAGGGCCGAACCTTGAGCCGATCCTGAACTTCGGCTGGTTCGGCTGGATCGCGAAGCCGCTCTTTGTGGCGCTGCGCTTTACCCACGACCACATCGTGGCGAACTGGGGCTGGTCGATCCTGATCCTGACCCTGGTGATTAACCTGTTGATGCTGCCGACACGCATCACGATGATGAAGTCCGCGCTGAAGATGCAACGCATTCAGCCGGAGATGCAGCAGATCAAGGAGAAGTACAAGAAGTACAAGGCCACCGATCCGCGGCGCCAGGACATGAACAAGGAGATCATGGAGCTGCAGCGGCGCGAAGGCGTGAACATGTTCGGCGGCTGCCTGCCCATGCTGATCCAGTATCCACTGCTGTACGGCTTCTACGAGATGCTGATGAACGTGATCGAGCTCAGGCATGCGCACTGGTTCTGGCTGCATGACCTGGCCGCGCCGGACGCGCTGCACATCCTGCCGATCTTCGTCATTCTCACCATGTTCACCACCTCGTATCTTTCGCCCTCACCGGGCGTGGATCCGGCGCAGCAGAAGATGATGGCGTTCATGATGCCGCTGATGTTCGGCTTCATCATGCTGAATATCGGGTCGGGCGTCGCACTCTACTGGGCGGCCGGCAACCTGATCACTACCGTGGTGCAGGTCATCATGAACCGGACCGGAATGGGCAAGCAGATGCGGGAGATCGCGGCCAAGCGAGCGGCCAAGCGATTGCCGCGCAGCGGGCGACGCACTGCGTAACGGGCGGCGTACAAGCAGGCGATGGATATAGGATAGAGAGCTATGCCGATCGAAGATTACCGCGCTGCGGCCACCACAATTTCCGATTTCCTGAAGCTGCTGACCACCACCGGCGGACTACGGCTGAAGTACCGCATCACAGCGGGCGAGGGAGCCGCCGATCCGGACGGCCTCGAGGCACGCGAGATCTACGTGGAGATTGCCGGGCCGGACGCGGCCCTGGTGACGCAGCGCAATGGCGAGTTGCTGCGGGCGCTGGAGCATGTCGCGGCCAAGATGGTGCGGCTGGAGCCGGAGGAGCACGACCGCATCTCCTTCGACAGCGGCAACTTTAAGGCAATGCGCGCGCGGGAGATGAAGATGGCAGCCGATGCTGCAGCGGAGCGCGTGCGGCGCAGCGGCGCTCCCTACAGCTTTCAGCCGATGAGCTCACGCGAGCGGCGCATGCTGCACCTGGCCTTCCGCCAGTTCGACGACCTGGAGACGGAGTCGAGCGGCGAGGGGCTGCGGCGCTTCGTGGTGGTCTATCGCAAGGGCGACAAGCACGTGCCGCCGGTGGCGGCAGCGCCATCGTTCCAGCGTGGCCGCGGCGGACGGGATTCGCGCGGTGGCGGCCGGGGTCCCGGACGCGGGGATGACCGGCGTGGTGGACGGGGCGGTGATCGGCGTGGCCCGCGCGGTCCGCGACGCTAACTGCAGGACGCTGACTGCAGGAAGCTGAGCTCGATCCCGACATACCGCTGAGGCGCCCTGCATCCGATCGGATCGTGAGCACATGACCGGGAGCATTGCCACCGCGAACATCACGGAAGACACCATCGTTGCCATTGCCACGCCACCCGGCCGGGGTGGTATCGGCATTGTGCGGCTCTCCGGGCCGGATGCGCAGCGGCTTTTATTGCCACATCTGGAGTTACGATCCGACCTGCTGCCGGGGCGCGCCCGCTACTGCGCGATCCTTGATCCCGGAGTAGGGGACAGCGGAGCGCGGCTGGATGAGGGCGTGGTTACTTACTTTGCCGCGCCGAACTCGTACACGGGCGAGGATGTGCTGGAGATTGCGGCGCATGGATCGCCGGTGATCCTGGATCTGCTGGTGCGACGGGCGCTCGAAGCGGGCGCGCGGCTGGCGCGGCCGGGCGAGTTTACCGAACGCGCCTTTCTGCATGGGCGCATCGACCTGACGCAGGCGGAGGCGGTACGCGACCTGATTGCGGCGGAGACACTCTACCAAGCGCGCGTAGCTGCGGAGCAGTTAGGCGGTGCGCTGAGCCGGCGGGTGGCTCCGGTGAAAGAGCAACTGGTTGCGCTGGTGACGCTGCTCGAGGCGGGTATCGACTTTGCGGAAGACGACATCGACGTGACGCCGGATGCGGAGATTCTGCGACGGCTGGATGCGCTGGATGTCGCGCTCACGCCAATTGCGGCCAGCTTTCGCGAGGGGAGGCTGGTGCACAACGGCCTGACGATGGCGATCGTGGGCCGGCCGAACGCGGGCAAGTCATCGCTGTTCAACCGGCTGGTGGAACGCGAGCGTGCGATTGTGACGGCGATGCCGGGCACGACGCGTGATCTGGTGACGGAGCGCATATCTCTAGGCGGGATCCCTGTGGAGCTGGTGGACACGGCAGGACTGCGCGAGACCGAGGATGAAGCGGAGTCGCATGGCATTGCGCGCACCGAGAGCGCGATGGCGGATGCGGACCTGGTGCTGCTGCTGCTGGATGCGGCAGCGACGGTGGACGCCGAGGGCCTACTGTGGCTGCCGGAGGAAGATGCGCGGCTGCTCGCTTCGCTCGAGGGACGCTCGCCGATCGTGGTGCTGAACAAGATCGATCTCGCGCGTCCGAGTGATGTGAGTGGAATCTCGGATGAGGTGGCGGAGGTTTCCGCGCTGACCGGCGAGGGTGTGGCGGCGCTGCGCACACGACTGCTGGAGCGAGTGCGAGGTTCTGCGAATGATGCAGAGGGCGGCATGCTGACCAGCCTGCGGCACTACGAGGCGCTTGCGGGATGTACGGAGGCGCTGGGGCGCTCGCGGGTTGCGCTGGCCGGACAGGTGCCGCACGAGATGCTGCTGCTGGACCTGTACGCGGCGTTGCAGCAGCTCGATCAGCTCACTGGCGCTACGACAGCGGATGATATTTTGAACCGGATCTTCTCGAGTTTCTGCATCGGCAAGTGATGCTGCGTTCCGGGTCTTTCGTCAAAGAAGCACATCGCATAGTGATTCTTGAAGCGGGTTCTGATCATCCCGAATCTAAAACTCCAGACGAAGTGCCACTTGTCCGGTGCGATTTCCAGCGTTCTCCGCTGTTTGGGGCGCGCTCAAGACTCCGAAGGTTGAAGCATTGTCGATCTGCGTCGCAGGCGGCGCGAAATTCGTGTGGTTCAGGACGTTGGTGAAGGTGGACTCGAAGCGCAACTTCGCCTGCTCGGTGATCGCGAAGTTCTTTGCGAGTCCAAGCGAGACAGTAGCAGTGCCCGGCCCTTGAAGAATGCCTACCCCGGCATTCCCGAAGCGGCCGGCGTCGGCAGGTGTGGGCGCAAACGCTGCGAGGTTGAAGTACTGTCCGTGCCCTCGACCGGCGCCGTATGCTTTCGAAATCTCATCCGGCCGCAGCGTCGCACCCCGGTTCACGACATTCGTATTCGACTGGTCGAACGAGCCGCTGATGCTCGGCGTGAGCCAGGGGCCAGTCTCCAACAGAGTGATGTTTGTGAGGTCCCAACCGCCGATCATCAGGTCCATCAAATGACTGTCGTTCAGGAACTGGCGGCCGCGTCCCACGGGCAGTTGATAAATACTCGTCACCAGGAAACGGTCGTGCCGCGTCCCCTCGACATTTCCGTAGTTGTTGCGAAGATTGAAGCGGTCCGCAACTGGGATGCCATAGTTGACCTCGCCTGCAAATGCGCTAGGCGCATCTCCTTGATTGTTCGCCAGGTTTTTCGCCAGCGTATAGTTGCCCTCGAAATAGAGACCGTGGCTCAGCCGGTGTGTCGCATCCACTTCGAGCGCCTGATAGTTCTGAGTACCAGCGTTGAAGGTGCTGTAAAGCGAAAACCAGTTTGTATAAGGAGCACGAGGATCGACATACGGGCTAGCGGCGGTAGTACTGTATGGAGTCGTGCTGGCTGGGATCTGGTTCAAATCCTCCGTAATGTTCAGCCGATAGGTGTGCATGCCAACGTAGCTGATGCGCAGTGTGGTATCGGCTTGAAGCTGACGTTCCACGGTCAGGTTCCACTGCGCGGACTGTGGATCTCTGTAGTTAGGATCGACGCCCTGATCCAGGCCCCCGCCTCCATATTGCACGCCAACCGCCGGCGGGGCCGTCTTCGGAAACTGAATCAACGGATGTGTCCCGGTCGCATCGGTCACGCTACTGTTCGTATAGGTGTGCAGGTTGGACGTTGGGTTGCCGCTGTTGTTGAAGGAGAGCGGCCCCAGATTTGTCATCGTGAAGAGCCCAAAGCCGCCGCGCACTACGGTCTTGGTGTCATTGAAAGGCCGATACGCGAAGGAGACGCGCGGCTGCCAGTTGGCAAAATAGGTGTTGCGAAGACCTTGTGGCAGATGATCCTGACTTGCGGTGAGGTAGCGTGTGCAAGGCAACTGAGTCTGATTCAGATTGCAGGCATTGAAGGACTGCTGGAAGGCCAGGTTGGACTTCTGCAGATTCAGGCGGGTGAGAGCGCCGGAGAGCTCGTCCGGAACCACGATCGCATTGTTCCGCTGGTCGAAGTTCGCAAGGTTGCCATCGTCTTCGTGAAAGCTGGGCAGTATCTGCCAGCGCAACCCATAGCTCAAGGTCAGCCTGCTGGAGAACTGGTACTCGTCCTGAGCAAAGAAGCTGTACTGCCAGGCCGTTCCGCCCACATCCGGACTCGACACTGCAAAGAAGAGCGTGGTCGGCGTGCCCTGAAGAAAGTCTCCGAAGGCATTTCCCGTGAAGTTCGGCTGGAAGGTGAACTGGCCGAAGTCATCGGAGGGGAGGAAGAGCTCGACGTCGAAGTAACGCACCCGCCGGATGTCGGTGCCGGCTTTGAGCGTGTGCTTGCCTACGGAGTAGGTCACATTGTCTGTGAACTGTAGTGTCTTGGACTGGGTGACGCCTGTCTTGTCCCGACCAATCGGAGTGAAGCCAGTACCAGCGCTGAAGTTGAATGTGGGGAAGGCATTCGTGGTGGGGTGCTGGCTGATATCAACGCCGGTAAGGTCGAGCTGTTTCAAAGCAGCTGCGCCGGAGATCGGGAAGTCAACGCTAGTGATGGCATTCGTAAAGCCGAAGCGAAATTCGTTCAGCAGCTTAGGCGTGACCGCATAGGTGTGCGAGATGAGCAGGCTTCGGTTATGGACGCTGTCCACGTCATTCGGCAACAAAGGATTGGCATAGTCCGAAGTGATGTTTTTGCGGCTGAAGCGTGCATATGCTGACTGCTTGTCATTGAATGTCTGATCAATCCGAACATCGGCGCCATCTGTGCGTGAAGGCGTGGACTGGAAGTTTTCATAGTTGAAGTTTGACTGGCCGGTGACATTGGGCAGCGGATAGTACGTCAGCAAAGCTTTGGCGGTTGGGCTGATGGCGTTCGCGGGAATTTGCGTATTTACGCCGAGGCCGCGCAGGTCGCCGTTCCGCTCCTCCTGGGTCGGCACCAGGAACTGCTGAGCAACGGCGGTCGTGCGCCGATTGCCTTCATAGTCGGCGAAGAAGAACGTCTTATTGTGGCCGCTGAGGAGATGGGGAATGCTCACTGGGCCGCCTAGGGATCCGCCGAAAGTATTGAATCGCTTCGGTGCCTTCCCATTGAAGCCGTAGGGGTTCGCGTCGAAGGCGTCATTCTGCAGATATTCAAACAAGCTGCCGTGATAGTGATTCGTACCGCCCTTGGTCGTAAACGTAACGTCGCCAACCTGGGAGAATTCAGCGCTGTTATTGAAGGATGTAACTTTCACCGCAGAGATACCTTCCTGAGATGGATAGGCGTCCTGAAGCGCTCCATTCTGACGAACATTGGCAGTGGAGATGCCGTCGACGGAGAAATTCACCATGGAGCTGCTCGCCCCGCCGAGCGCAATATTGCCGGCGCTGTCCTGCTGGACGTTCGGTGACAGAGCGAGAGCTCCCAGTGGACTCGTGGTGGTGGCGCGATTGTTTAGCGGCAACTGCGTGATCTGCTGGTTGTCCTTCGAATCACTCAGAGTTGCATTCTCGGTGTTGATCTGGTCCGGACCAGCCATGACCTGAACCGTTGTCGCATTGGACTGCACTGAGAGTTTGACAGGAATGCGAAGCTGCTGCCGGGCTTCGAGAGCCACAGACGCGATGGTGGTATCCGTAAATCCTTCATCGTGCACGACCACGCTGTAGTGTCCTGGCTTCAAGTTCTCGACGACAAATTCACCAGAATCATCGGACTTCGCCGTCCGGTCGAAGTTTTCGTCGGTAGAGTGCACAGTGACAAGCGCTCCAGGAATGGAGGCTCCCGTTTCATCCTGCACCGTACCGCGAACGCTGCCGAAGGTGGACTGCGCATGCGAACAAGTCGTGAACACAATCGCGCAGGAGAGTGCCATTGCTGGGCCCACCCTGCGCGTCAATCCAGCGAGGAGTAAGGCACTCATTTGATGGGGATAGCAACGAACTGCATTGGGGAGGGCAAACTTCCGGAAGTTCATTGGTCTTGCCTCAGCGCGGGTGTTCGCTACTGCGCTGAGAGAAGTAGAAACGGAAGGTCATAAAGGAGGCATCTGGCAGATAGCTACAGTTTCCTCATCAATTCCTTATAACCTGCTAGCTGTCCGGGAACGGAAGGCGCCCTGTTTCTAATGAGGCGCCTCCATCAAGAGATAGAGCCGCTCTCATTCGGCCAAGGCGGCGTATTCCATATCAGTGCAGGATGGATAGCCTGTTCGCAATGCGGTGTTGCGCAAGATTCTGATTAGTATGAAGAGAGTGATGCAGCGCAGGATCGACAACCTGTATCGATACATTCCCCGGCTTAGGTTCGGGCGTAAGATTATCCGGATACTTCTTGCGTTTTACAGCGTGGCTCTTGTCGCGGCGGCCTCAAGCATAGCCTTCTGGCTACATTTCAACCTATCCACCGCGGGTTCGCTCGAACTACTGGTCATTGTCCTCATCGCCCTTCGCTGGGGCCGTATTCCTGCCACGATTGCCTCTGTCGTTGCCGTCTTTTGCCTCAACTACCTCTTTATTCCGCCCATCTTCAACCTCACGGTGACTGATCCTGAAAACTGGACCTCCCTTCTCACATTCGAATCGACGGCACTGCTGGTTGGCGCACTTTCATCGAAGGCGCGAATCAACGCGGCCGAAGCTGAACCTACAGCGCCAGAGAACGGCAAAGCTTTATGAGCTCAGCCGTGCGATCCTGCTACTCGACCGGCGGAGCTCTGTCGCTGGCCAACTTGCTGCGCTGATTCGCGAGATGGTGGGAGTGGAATCGGTTGATTTGTGGGTGATCTACGATCAGGCGAATAGTTCAATCGGCGAGGCGACTCTACCGTCAGAATATTCAGCCGAGCAGACCTATTGCGAGGGCAAGGACAGCGACGACGCAGACCTTGGGCACTTCAAGACGCGTCCTCCGCCTGGGCACCACGGCGATTGGGGCTATGGTTCTCCGTGGCTGGGATATCGATCCGTCGCTGGCAGATGCAGTGGCGTCTCTTGCGGCCATTGCGTTCGAGCGAGCGCGTTCCCTCGAGAATGAGAGCAGAGCGGAAGCGAGTCGGAACGTGGAGCAGTTGCGAACAGCTGTCCTGGATGCCCTGGCGCATGCCTTCAAGACGCCGCTCACAGGAATCCAGACGGCAAGCTCCGGTCTCCTCGCCCTCGGGCAGATGACGGAGACGCAGACCGAACTCGTCACCATCATCGACGAGGAAGTGAACATGCTGAGTAAGCTGGCCACGCGCCTCCTACAGACCGCTGCCCTTGAGGCGAAGCAAGTGCGGCTGCGCCGGTCGAAATTTTCCGCAGTGGAGTTGTTGGAAGGTCTGGTGCAGTCCCAGGAGGCGACTATCCGCGATCGCATCGAGGTGATCGCAGACTCGCCGACGATCGTTGTAGAAGCAGATGAAGAGTTGATTCGCCTCGCTGTCTTGCAGCTGGTCGATAACGCAGTCAAATACTCGAGGGTTGGTAGCAGGATCCAAATGTCGGTGGCGCAAGGAGAGGTGGAAACGCTGATCCGTGTTGCTAACTTCGGTAGTGCTATTCGCGCTGAGGAGCGAGATCGAGTCTTCGAACGCTTTTACCGTGGGGCGGACGCTGTCCGCGGTCCCGCCGGCACGGGGCTCGGGCTGTCGGTCGTCAAGAAGATAGCCGAAGCGCATCAGGGCCGTACGTGGGTGGAAAGCGAAGGGGACAAAACATCCTTCGTGTTCGCGTTGCCGAATCACAAGGGAGTCAGTAATGGATAAAACGCAAGGGACGGTTCTGCTCGTCGAAGACGATACGTCCATCCGGCGCGGATTGCGCGCTACGCTCGCAGCTATGGAATTTGAGATTGGCGAAGCCTCGACCGGTGAGGAGGCGATCATGCGGCTGCGAATGGTCGATTATGACGCGGTGTTGATGGACTTGAATATGCCCGGCATCGGCGGAATCGAAGCTTGCCGCCGGGCGAGGAGAGAATTTCCCCACATTTCAATTCTTGTCGTGACCGTTCGCGACAGTGAGGAAGATAAGGTCGAAGCGCTCGATGCCGGAGCGGACGATTACATCACCAAGCCATTTCAGATGCGCGAACTCGCGGCGCGGATCCGTGCTGCAGTGCGGCGTCGGCGCACTCCGCCCAGTGCTTCAGAGATACCGATCCACGTGGGCGTCTTCGAGTTGAACCCTGGGAAGCGTTCGGTCAAAAAGAATGGCCAGGAGATCCGGCTCACTCCAACCGAGTTCGATCTTTTGCGCGTGCTGATGACCAATGCGGGCCACCCGATGCCGCATGCGAGGCTGTTGCACGCCGTCTGGGGTCCGGAGTACGGAGACGAGCGCGAATATCTTCGCACCTTCATCCTGCAACTGCGACGCAAGCTTGAGGATGACCCCTCCGAACCTGCTTACCTCAAAACTGTGAACTATATCGGCTATATCTTCTCGGACCCCATCGACAGTTAGTGCGGTCCGACGTTCGGGTGGCTGTTCCCTTTCACGTGTGTGAAAGTCAGTGATTTGCGAGAGGCGCAGTGCGGTCCAAGTCAAGATTCAACTGGAGTACGTTTACTCGCGGTTCCCCAAGAACGCCGAGCTGACGATTCAATGTGTGACGTGCCACAATCTGGCGGACCGCCTCCTCACTCAGATGACGCAGGCTGGCGACGCGTGCCACCTGAAAGTTCGCAGCGGCTGGGGTGATGTCCGGATCGAGGCCTGAGGCAGATGCTGTGACCAAATCGATGGGCACAAGGGCGCCTGGTTTTTCCGCCTGTGCAGTGGCTACGTCACCCGCGACGCGGTCGACAAGCTTCTTGCTCGTAGGAGCGTAATTTGATCCCGAGGACGAGGAAGCATCGTAGCCGGTTCCTGCAGAGGAGGGGCGACTGTGAAAGTACGCGGGGCCGGTGAACGCCTGTCCCAGAATGCCTGACCCGACCAGTTTGCCGTCGCGAATGATCAATTGGCCATTCGCCTTTTCACGGAAGAATAGTTGCGCGATCCCGGTGACAACGTAGGGGTAGACAATGCCGAGCAGGACCGTGCCTAGAATCGTATAAAGCACTGCAGTGGTGACACTTCGGCGCATGATGTGTCCTTCTATGCGAGGTGAAGCGAGGTGATGATGACATCGATGAGCTTGATGCCAAGGAACGGGACGATGACGCCTCCGACTCCATAGATCAGGAGGTTGCGGCGGAGAAGAGCTTCAGCGCTCATGGCTTTGTAGCCAACTCCGCGCAAGGCCAGCGGTATCAGCGCGATGATGATGAGGGCATTGAAAATGACCGCAGAGAGGACCGCCGACTGCGGCGTCTTGAGATGCATAACGTTGAGCGCGTTCATGACGGGGAATGCGACGGAAAACATTGCGGGAATGATGGCGAAGTATTTTGCGACGTCGTTTGCGATGGAGAAAGTGGTGAGTGCGCCGCGCGTCATCAGGAGTTGCTTGCCGATCTCGACGATCTCGATCAATTTGGTCGGATTCGAATCCAGGTCGACCATATTGCAGGCTTCCTTCGCCGCCTGTGTTCCACTGCTCATGGCCACGCCAACATCCGCTTGAGCAAGCGCGGGCGCGTCGTTCGTACCATCTCCCGTCATCGCAACCAATTTGCCCTGGGCCTGTTCGCGCTTGATGAGATCCATCTTGTCTTTTGGTTTCGCCTCTGCGAGGAAGTCGTCCACGCCGGCTTCCCTTGCAATCGCTGCAGCAGTAAGGGGGTTATCGCCCGTGATCATCACGGTTCGTATGCCCATAGAGCGTAGTTGCGTAAAACGCTCCTTCATACCGCCTTTGACAATATCCTTCAGGTGGATGACACCGAGCGCGCGGCGATTCTCCGCGACTACCAGCGGAGTACCACCGCTACGCGCTATGGCTTCGACGGACTGCCGGATCTCGTTAGGAAACTGACCGCCCCCTTCATTGAGAAAGCGCGCGATTGCGTCGGCGGCGCCCTTGCGAATAACGCGGCCGTCCAGGTTCACGCCGGACATGCGGGTGATGGCGCTGAATGGGACAAACTCGGCTTGAAACTGCGCAAGTTCCCGCCCGCGCAACCCGTAGCGCTCTTTGGCGAGTACAACAATTGACCGGCCCTCCGGGGTTTCGTCAGGCAAAGAGGAGAGCTGGGCTGCGTCGGCGAGCTGATCGGCGCTCACTCCGGGTGCGGGAATAAACTCAGATGCCTGCCGGTTTCCCAATGTGATCGTGCCAGTTTTATCCAACAGGAGAGTATTCACATCGCCTGCAGCTTCGACGGCACGACCGGACATGGCAAGAACGTTGTGTTGGACCAGGCGATCCATTCCAGCGATGCCGATGGCAGAGAGCAGCCCGCCGATCGTGGTAGGAATGAGGCAGACTAATAGCGAGATGAGAATGAAGATAGACTGCGGCGCAGCGGAATAGATCGCAAACGGTTGAAGGGTGACTACGGCGAGCAAGAAAACAATAGTCAGACCGGCGAGAAGGATATTCAGTGCAATTTCATTGGGCGTTTTCTGCCGTTCAGCTCCCTCGACAAGGGCGATCATTTTGTCGAGAAACGTCTCGCCCGGATTCGACGTGATACGGATGCGTATCTGATCGGAGAGTACGCGAGTACCACCTGTGACGGCAGAGCGATCCCCGCCCGCTTCGCGAATTACCGGAGCAGATTCACCGGTGATGGCGGATTCGTCTACGGAGGCGACACCCTCAATGACTTCACCATCCCCGGGTACGAGCTCTCCGGCAGTGACAATAACAACGTGCCCGGTGCGCAAAAGAGAACTGGGAATATCTTCGATAGCACCTGCTTCAGTCAGGCGATGCGCGGTGGTCTCCGATTTGGCGCGACGCAGCGCATCTGCCTGAGCTTTGCCTCGGCCCTCCGCCATGGCTTCGGCAAAATTCGCGAATAGTACCGTGAACCACAGCCACAGCATTATCTGGCTCTCGAAGAGCAGGCCGGGTCGATGCGCCAGGAAGTCATGCAACAGGTAGACGAGCGTGATGACACTGCCTACCTCAACGACGAACATGACAGGGTTCTTCATCATGGTGCGCGGATTCAACTTGCGCACAGAGTCAATTGCGGCTCGGCGAATGATCTTTACGTCCCAGAGGGAGCGTCGCTTTTCTCGTGACATAGACACTCCTAGTAGGTCTGTCCCGCGTGTAACAGCAGGTGTTCAAGAATCGGTCCAAGGCTGAGCGCGGGGAAGAAAGTGAGCGCGCCAACGATAAGAATCACGCCCACGAGCAGCACAGTGAAAAGAGGCGTATGCACGGGAAAGGTTCCTAGTGAAGCAGGAACGCTTTTCTTTTGTGCAAGATTTCCGGCGACAGCCAACATGGGGATGATCATGAGGAAGCGACCGACCAGCATCGCAATTCCGATCGATAGGTTGTACCAGTGTGTGTTGGCGTTTAGGCCCATGAATGCAGAGCCGTTGTTTCCGGTAGCGGAGGTGTAAGCGTAGAGAATCTCGCTCAATCCGTGAGGGCCACCGTTCGCGAGGCTGGAGAGGCCGAGGTGGGGCATGAGCAGTGATGCTGCGCTGAGGGTGAGGATCGACAGGGGGAAGATAAGTACGTAGAGCATCGACATTTGAACGTCGTAGGCCTGGATCTTCTTTCCCAGGTATTCAGGTGTTCGGCCGACCATTAGACCGGCGATGAAAACCGCGAGTATGACAAAGATCAACACGCCGTACATGCCGGCCCCGACGCCGCCAAAGATGATTTCGCCAAGCAGAATGTTTGTGAGCGGGACCAGGCCACCCAGAGGCATAAAGCTATCGTGCATAGAGTTCACAGCGCCGCAACTTGCGTCCGTAGTCACTGTGGCGAAGAGCGCTGAATTGGTGATGCCGAAGCGCACTTCCTTGCCCTCCATGTTGCCGCCTGCCTGTAGCGCTGAAGCATGCTGGTCGACTCCATGAAAGAGGGGGTTGGGCTTCGCCTCGGCTGAGTAAGCCACCATGACGCCGACAAAAAACAGTATGGCCATTGCGGCAAAGACAGCCCATCCATGTCGCGGTGAGTTCGTCATGCGACCGAGAGTCGCGGTGAAGGCGGCGGGTATGAGGAAGATCGAGAACATCTCCACAAAATTTGAAAGCGGAGTCGGGTTTTCGAAAGGGTGGGCGCTATTCGCGTTGAAGAACCCGCCCCCGTTGGTGCCGAGCATTTTGATCGCTTCCTGCGAGGCGACCGGGCCTTCAGCGATGCTTTGCGTAGTGACGATTTGCGTGGTCGGCTTACCATCGGCGCCAGCGGCTGACACGTGCTGGGGTTCAACCAACGTCGCCTGCTGGTAGGGATGGAAGTTCTGCACGACCCCCTGTGAGACGAGAAAAACTGAATACAGCAGACATATAGGCAACAGCACCCAGAGAGTGGCGCGAGTGATGTCGACCCAAAAGTTGCCAATGGTTTTCGACTCACGGCGGCTTATGCCACGAATGAAAGCAATCGCGAGTGCCATTCCGGCGGCGGCGGAAAAGAAGTTGTGTGTGGCCAGCCCCGCCATCTGCGTGAGATAGCTCATGGTGCTTTCCGGAGTGTAGGCCTGCCAGTTGGTGTTGGTGGTGAAGCTAGCAGCTGTATTGAAAGCAAGGTCGGGCGCAACTGCGGCGAGCTTCTGCGGATTCAGCGGCAACAGGCTTTGTGCACGCTCAATGAAGTACGTGAGCAGGAGCGAGGCGGCGCTGAACAGGAGCATCGCGACGGAGTACTCTGTCCAACGCATCTCGCTTCCCGGATCGACACGCGTGGCCTTGTATATGAGCCTCTCAACGGGAGAGAGTAGCGGATCAAGCAGGGTACGTTCTCGCTGAAAAACGCGAGCCATGTAGATGCCCATGGGCTTGACTGTGACAAGCACAGCAAAGAAGAAGAGAAGGATCTGAAGCCAACCGTTCTGGGTCATGATCAGAATTTCTCCGGGCGCAGCAGCGCGTAGACGAGGTAGACGAGAAGAGCAAGCGTGACAGCAAGCAGAAGCATCGTTTCCGTTGTCATCTAACGTCGTCCTTCCTGCGCAGTCTGTCGCAGGCGTAGGTGTAGCTAACCGCAACAATGAAGAAGAGCAAAGTGATTAGCAGTAGTCCGATGTCCCACATAGGATCGCCTTCTGGAGCGTGAAATTCAGGCCGCTTCCGGCCGGCGCAGTGATCAGCTTTAGCTCCCTCAAACCCGCCATGTCGGGGGCCTGGCAGCGTATGAGCATCTCAACCGGAAGTACTCCGAGCGCTCAACATTTGCTGACCTTTTGGTGCCTAATAGATGGTCAATCCGGAATCATCAGGAAGGCATAAGGATTGGCGGAAGCCCTGGACTTGAACGCCAGCGGAGCGATCGCGATATGGCAGAAGAGACCTGCCGCCAGACACCTTTAAGATGCGCTCTTACAATGGCATCCGGCCCGCCTAGGCCCCATTGCTTATTGAAATGCTGGAGACTCTTTCCTTGACATGGGCGGCGATGAAGTGAGCGTTCGAATCGCGCATTTCGCGCCGCCCATTCCCAATTAATCAGCAGCCGTACTGCTTTCCCTCGGGGCTACGCATCCACTCGAGCGGCTTGAATGTGCGCTGGAAGAAGGCGTCATCTACGATGTATCGTTCGTTGTCCTCGCCCAATATGATCCAATCGCCGACCTGTGCGGTCCGCTCGCCAAGATCAGTGACGATCTTCATCGGAGTGACGCATTTTGTTGCCTCCACAAGGAGTGGTCTGCTTGTTCGATATGTTGCCACGATTCCTCCAGTCGGCGCTGCCGACAATTCAATTGAAACAAGCGCGGTGTGAGGAACGCATAATGATCAGCGAAATTGCGAGTGGCTCACTCGTAGCTTCAGTTCGTTTTGCGGAAGGACACAAAACGTGCCCGGATCTTTTCGACTTACCTGCACATTGGTTGAGCCAGCGGGCCGAGCATATCGATCCGAATTCAATCTGAATCGCTCCAGGGAGCGAGTCGGGTGGAACCTGCCGCAGCCATTCAAAATGATAAGTTTATGAGTATCTGGAGCGACCATCACGCCTTTACAATCGGGCAGTTTCCAGATCGAGGCCGGCATGCGGATCGGATTGTCAGTGCGCAAGATCTTTCTTCTGGCAGCCGTTCTTCTCGCGGCAGCCTTACCCACCGGAGCCCGCGCGCAAACCATCGACCTCGACGCCACCCGCGTTCCCATCTCGCCCGTTGATTCCGCCTGGCGCTTTCATCTCGGCGACAATGCCCGCTGGGCCCAGCCAGAGTTCGACGATTCCACGTGGCCAACCCTGCAGCCGCAACCGATTGGACCAAACAGGGTTATCCCAAGCGCACGGAGCTTGCCTGGTTCCGATTTCGTCTTCGCGCTCCGGCACACACGCAATCGCTGGTCCTGGAGCTGCCGGCCATCGAGAAGAGCTACCAGCTTTTCAACGATGGCAAGCTGATCGCGCAGGTCGGCACCCTGCCGCCCGGTCCTGCGCGCAATGTCATCGGCGCGACCCGCGTCTTTACCCTTCCCGTTCACTCAGGTTTCAGTGCAAAAGAGATCACAGTCGCGCTTCGTCTCTGGCAGGATCCAACTGTCGCCGGTACGAGAAACAGCGTGCTCGAGGGCAAAGCCTACGCCGGAGGCCCTGAAGCAGTTCTCGATCACTTCAGCGCCACCAAAGCCGTCGATCTACTGGCAACTGGCGGCGAGTACACGATCAACATCGTTGTGCTCATCGTCGGCGTCGCAGCCGCGTTGCTCTTCTGGTTCACCCGTGAGCGCTTCTACCTTTGGTTTGCCTGTTATCTGATCTTCGAAGCCAGTTTTTTTGTCACCGATCTTGCCGGACAACACCAAGCCTGGAACTTTTATCTCTATACCTACCTCAACATCCTCATCGACGTTTGCAGCGGGATCGCCCTCGCATTCTTCATCGTGGATGCAGTACGTCCGGGGAAAGTGGAAGCACGCCCTGGTGCCGATTGCATTGATGTTTCTGGCGGAACTGTCGATCATCCTCGTTCTCAATTCCGACATCAGTCTCAAGTGGGGCGATATCGGATATTGCGTCATGAGCGCTGGGGCGAGAATTGTGCTCGCCTGGTATCTGGTTCGCGGATGGCGTACGGGAAATCTCTACGCCAAACTCCTGTTCTTTCCTTTCGCCATCGATCTGGTGACCCTTGTTTGCAGCAACTTTGGCTACGTGCTTTTGGACCTGAACGTCTCCCAGGCCATCAACATGGTTCCCGCCCACATCCTCCTGCTTCACGAACCCTTTGAAGTCAACCTTTCGCAGCTCGGCCGCGTGACGTCGCTTCTTGGTTTGTTAGCCGTGCTCGTCTATCGCTTTGCCCGCACAAGCCACGAGCAGCAGCGGCTTTCCGCAGCGCTGAGCGCTGCGCATGACATCCAGCAGCGCCTGGTGCCTGTCGATATCCCCACCCTCGGCGGACTCCAGACCGAGATCGCTTACCGTGCCGCCGAAGAAGTCGGTGGGGATTTCTGCCAGATTCTTCCCCGCCCCGACGGTTCCATCTTCGTCGCCATAGGAGACGTGAGTGGCAAGGGTCTGCAGGCCGCAATGTTAGGTGCGGTCGCCGTGGGGGCGCTTCGCTCCATGGCTGACGAAAAGGTCGCTCCGCAGGCAGCTCTGGAGCGCCTCAATAATGTTCTTCTGCGCACCAAGAGCTCCGGCTTTATCACTTGCCTCTGTCTGCTTCTCACCGCAGAAGGCGAAATTGTGCTGGCCAATGCCGGCCATCTTTCCCCCTACTTGAACGGCACGGAGATCTCACTCGAAGCCAATCTGCCGCTCGGCATCCTGCCGGCGATCACCTACGGCCAATCGACGTTCATCCTGCCCACTGCGGCGCGCCTGACCCTGCTCTCAGATGGCGTGGTGGAAGCACGTTCCCGCACGGGCGAGCTGTTCGGCTTTGATCGCACATCTGAGGCAAGCCAGCTTTCCGCATCGGAAATCGCCGCCAAAGCGCACCACTTCGGCCAGCAGGACGACATTACTGTCATCACCCTCGACTGGCACGCCGGGGCCTTCGCAGTAGCCTGAAGGCACCGGTAGTGTGATGTTCGATCGCTTTAGTGGTGGGCGCCACCGGAACTATGAGCCCCAGCACCCATGGAGCTTCCCATGGACGGGGCTGCTCCGCCGATTGAGCCGCTGGAGACGGCTTGTCCAGTGCTCATAGAACTGCGGCCCGCGGCGGAGGTATGCGTGGAAACGCTCGACTGGCCGCTCGCCGGCATGGTGTGGGTGGCGTTGCCTCCCGGGTTCGCGGTGGGGCCGCCCTGCCGGGGACCGCCGGATAAGGACAAAACGGAGACGGGCCTTTCGACCGACCCGTGCTGGGCTACGCCGGCCGAGATGTGATCCAGCTTGCCGAAGGTGTTGCGCGGCACGCCGAGACCGGCCGAGTCCTTGCGGAAGACGAAGCTGTCTTTCTCATCGGTCTTCGAGATTACGAGCGGCTTCTCATTGACGGCGATCATGGTCGGGCTGGCCGGGTGCGGCCGCGCTATCGGTGGCTTCAGAGTTGCCGGGGCATTGGGCCGTCTCACGAGCGCCGTGTTCTGCAGACCGGTCCACTGGTTGCCGGGCTGCCAGCCCCAGCCGCTGCCCGGGCAGTAATTCCAGGCGCCGGAGTGGAAGGCAGTCCATCCCCACGGGTAGGGGGAGACCCAGGAATAGCCGGCGTCGGGATAGTAGGCCCAAACACCGTTGGAGTAAGGGCTCCAGTTAGCGCTGGTGAGATAGGGACGCCACATCATGCCGCAGCCGCCCATGGAGGCAAAGCTGCCGTAGTAGTTCATGTCGTTCAGGCCGTAGGCATAGGGGACGCCCGCAAAGCTGTTACCGCTTGGCGCCATGCGCTCGTGATACTCGACGGCCTGCTTATCCCAAGCGTCATAATCACCCTTTTCGTTCTTGCTGACCAAGGTGGGCGCAGTAGAGTTTGCCGGATCGAAGAGCAGTGCCTTCTTGCGGCCGACCGTCGTCGTTGTTGCGCCGCTGACCGCCTGCACCGTGCCATCGAGAACATCCAGTCGTGGCTGCGTGCCGTTGAGAGCGAGCTCAATGTGGGCGGCCGGACCGAGAGCGAGCGTCTCCTTGCCGAAGGTGACGTTGACGTTATTATTCGCCTTGCCCTTCGTCAGGCTGACAAAGATAGTGCCCTGAAGGACATGGATGGTGGATGCGCGGGTGCCATCCGAGCTCATGGATAGAACGGGAAACTCCACGATGCTGTTCGGGGTCAGACGCAGGCTGCTGTTGTCCTCAAACTCCACTTCGGCGACGCCGGTGCCGGTGCGCAGCTTCCCGCCCTGCGTGATGGGTAGATTGGCGAAGGCGCCTTCAAAGCCGCGGCCGGTCTGGCGATCGAGCTGTACCTCGCCGGTGACCTGGCTAAGGCGGACGATCCGGACGCCGGGGTTAGCGGTGGTCGTCGTTTCCGACGATGCGGCGACGCTGGAATCCGGCGGAGTGACAGGTGCGGCGGTTTCCTCGGACTGTTGCGCGAGAACTGGCATGCCGCAGAGCAGGAGGGTCATCAGGGCGGCAGAGGAAAAGAGAGAGTTCGTCATAGGGCTGCCTCGTCTCTCCTGGCAGGGAGTGGTTCCGGCCGTTTGCTCGTACCCGGAACGTGGCCTGCGAAGGCGAGACGAGTATAGCCCCGCGAGCCTGCCGCTGGCGCGGGGGAAATGTCTCGGAGGTGTCATTTCATTTGGCTCATTTGGCGCGGCCGGCGGCCTTCTGAGATTTCTTGACTAGATCCACCGCTGTTCGGATGTCCTTGCAGCCCAGGAGCTTGTATTTCTTGCCTTCGAGGTTATGGTAGTTAACGAAGAAAGCCTCGAGCTCGTGCATGAATTGGCCGGGTAGGTCTCCTAGCTTCTTCCAGTCCTTGTAGGCATGGCTCAGCTCCGCGACAGCGATCAGGCGATCGTTGCGGACCTTCTTCTTTCCGTCGAGTTGTTCGCCCTCCATTACGCCGATGAGGCGCGAAGGCACGAGACAGCCGGGAAACGCAGGGACATCCATCAGCAGAAGTACGTCGATGGGGTCGCCATCTGCGGCGAGAGTCCTCGGGAGAAAGCCAAAGTCGTGCGGAAATACCATACCTTCCGGGAGAACCTTGCTGAGGATAAAGATTCCCTGTCGCGGATCGTAACTGTACTTGTTCCGGTAGCCCTTCGGGGTCTCGATGATGACTTGGAACGACTCATCGCTTCGCGGGTTGAGGGAGGTGGGGTCGGCCAAGGAGCGCTTTTGCTTTTTCGACATAGCTGAAGGTGAGAGGTTGTGGGGGAGAAAAGGGATGCAATGGTCGGCCAGAGCGACCGGGGCGACCACTGGCACCGAAGATTTGCCATCGCGGTACCCGAAGTCGCAGATGACGATCACCCGAAGGTGGCGCTCCAAGGCAGTCGAGGCGGCTTGGCGCGAATCATTTTGGGAAATGAGTACGGTTGTCACGGTGGTGCGCCGAAGGTGGGAGGGATGGGGGAATGTGACAGTGGGAGGATCGTTCTACCGCTTTCACTATTCGTGAAAACGGCTAGCGGCATCCGGCTGCGGAGAAACGATGATGAAGACAGCATTTGGCATTCTGGCTTTATACGTCAGCATTCCGCTGGCGATTGTGGCGGCGCAAAGCATTGTTGCGCACCAGGCGGCACAGCAACAGACGTCAGCCCACGCGGCGGTAGCGCAGATGGTTCCGGCCGCGGTTGCCGTGGCTCCGCGTTAAACGGCGCAGCTAATGAGAAGAGGCTTGCGCACACCTCGGCAACGATGGCGGCGCGAGGTGCATGGTGGCTTCTGATGCTGACGCGAGGCTACTTTCTCGAAGGCTCCTCGGTGCCCGAGGGCATGAGGTGCACGTTGTCGAGTCCGGGCGAAGAGGGCTCCGCCGGGGCGGCCATGCCGCGGGCATAGATGGTCTTTCTGAGCGACGGAATCTGGGAATATGGGCTTTCGATATCGTCGATGCGAATGGCCCTATCGGCCTTGACGGGCTGAAGCAGCAGTTCGCCATTCATCAACTCACGACATGAGAGCTGGCCTTTGTGCAAGGGGATGGCCAGGTAAACATCCTCGTCGGTCAGCTGATGGCCTTCAGGCAGATCGCGCTTGGCGTAGACGCCACGAACGAGCGCATCCAGATATTCGGTCTCTCTCTTCGGTGGCATGCGCTTTTGCGTGCCCGGCGCGCCACACATCGCCTTGGCCTTATGGAAGGCCTTGAACCACTCATCGACCTGGTGCGGCAGGCTGCAGTAGGGAGAAACCTTGGTGCCGTCACTGTCCGTGTCGATATGCCGCTCGAAGGTGCGCGCGCCCTTTGCGTAAGCAATCAACATCGAATCTTTCCAGTCTGAGTACTCGTGCGTGGAGAGTCCGATGGTGTTGTTGGGGTAGCGATTGCGCAGGAAATCGATCTGGTTGAGCTCGAGCTCGGAGTCCTCTGACGGGTAAAGCGACACGCAGTGGTTTATGCCGAGCGGAATGTTTCGGTTGGCGAAGAAGGTGACGACATCGTCCAGGTCCTTCAGCGAGGAGCCTCCGGTGGAGATGACGACTGGCTTCTTGGTCTTTGCGATCTTTTCGAGAAGGATCCAATCGTTCAAGTCGGAGCTGGCCACCTTGAGGATGGGCAGGCCGAGCTCGACGCAGAGGTCCACGGAACGCTCATCGAAGGGGGTCGCCGTTGGAATGCATCCAGCCTGGCGGATCGCCTTGACGAGCGTCGCGTACTCGTCATCGGTCAAAGCGGTGCGCAGCGTCTTCGCAATGTAGCGTTCGCTGGAGTTCAGGTAGTCCTTATGGACAAAGGTGCCGACATCCCGGAATTGCAGCTTGATGGTCGCGCGCACGTTATTGAAACGTACGACCTGGGCGAACTCCTGAATGATCCTGAGGCCGCGCTCGACGCTGCCCAGGTGATTGTTCGCTAGCTCAAGAACAAATAGGTCTTCAAAGATGTCTTTATCGATCACTGGACATTCTCCAATGCCAGATATGGCATGAGTGCAGAAAAGCTGCCGAGTCTGAGCAGGACCGGATGTGCAAGAGAAAGTTCTCCGTAGCCGTGCTCCATAAAGATGAAACCGATCCTGTGCAGCGCCGAGGCGTCGGCATCTTCCATTGTATCGCCGACCATGACGCAGTCCACGGCTGCAAGCTGGTGATCCCTGAGGAGGGCCTCGAGCATATCCGCCTTGGAGGCATAGGGGGGCTTGACCGAATCGCGGGTATAAAGCTGCTCAAAATAAGACCCAATGCCAAGCTGCTTCGAGGATTTTTGAAGAAATGTGGCGGGGCTTGTTGGAAATGATGAACAGCCTGTGGCCGTTCGCCTTCATGGCTTCGAGCAGTTCAAGTGTCCCGGGAAAGCACGCCGTGCGGCGCCAGCCCTCGGTGTCATAGCTCGCGCGAAAATGCCGCTCCAGCTGGTCCAGGAGCGCAGGATCCTCGGTTGCTGCCGCCCGCGACAGGATGGTGCGAATGGGCGGCCCAATCGACTGGCGGAGATCGACGGAGGGTTCCGGCAGCCCCGCCGCGTGCAACGCCGCTTTGACCGACCAGGCGATGCCGGGAATGGAGTCCAGCAGCGTGCCGTCGAGGTCGAAGAGCACGCATTGGGGGAGTTTGACCAACTCAGCCTTCTTCCCTTACGAGCATGTTCTCCGCCAATTCCTCAGGTGAGAGGAAGGGATACATATCTTCGAGATTGGGGGTCATGATTTTGCCGTCGGGCAGGATCTTTGAGCGAAGGCGCGGCTCGAACTCCTGCGCCGGGTCGAGTTGGACATCGAACAATGTTGGGCCGGGAGCGTCGAGTTCGCGGCGAACGATCTCAAGGTCCTCCACCGTTGCGATCTTGAACGAAGGCAGACCATAGGCCTCGCCTACTTTCAGCATCGAGGGAATGGTGACGCCGCTGTCCTTGCTTTCGCCGATCTTGCGGCCCTGGAAAAAGCCGGTCTGCGTCTGGCGAATGGAAAGGTAACCGTTGTTGTTCAGCACAAAGATTTTTACCGGCAGGTTGTTGCCGACGACGGTTGCGAGCTCCTGCACATTCATCTGGATGGAGCCGTCTCCGGCGAGGCAGATGGCGCGCCTGCCGCTGGCGACGGCGACGCCCATTGCGGCGGGCAGATCGTAGCCCATGGAGGCGGAGCCGGAGTTGGAGATGAGGCGCTCGCCCTTCTTCAACCTGGCTGCCTGGTAGGGCACGATGCAGGCCGTGGCGTTGCCGCAGACGACCGCGTCCTCGCCGGTGAGCATGTCGAAGAGCTTGTCGATGAAGTCGTAGGAGTTCAGCGGCGGCCCGGGCACGCGCTGCTTTTCCTGCACGACGGGATACTTCGTCTTCCACTGCCGGGCGAAGCTGAGCCACTTCTCGTGCTTCGGTGCATAGCCACTCTCGAGCTGACGTGCCATCTCGGCGAGGAACAGCTTCACATCGCAGTGGATCGGCACATCGGGCTGGTGCAGTGGCTTGCGTAACTCGGCTGCGTCCACGTCCACCTGAATCTTGGTGGCGAAGCGCGCGAAGGAAGGCCAGTTATAGCTGGTCTGGCGGATGTTCAGACGCGAGCCCAGGACAAGCAGAACATCGGAGTTCTGCACGGTGAAGTTTCCGGCGCGCTCGCCGATGGTGCCGGGGCGGCCGCAGAAAAGCTCATCGTCGGATGCGATGAGGTCGTGCGTCCACGCGGTGACGACGGGAACGCGAAGCAGGCGAATGACGCGCTCGAACTCGTCGAGCGCGCAGCCGAGGCGCACACCGCTGCCGGCAAAGACGACGGGCCGTTCGGCTTTGGCAATGCGATCAAGAACATCTTTGACCTGCGCAGAGATGGTGGCAGGGTCAAATCCAAGCTCGTCTTCGCGTGGATCGTAATGGCGCAGTGTCGTCGGGATCGACCTGCGCCGATTGCACATCGACCGGGATATCCAGCCAGCAGGGGCCGGGCCTGCCGTTCTGCGCGAGATACCAGGCGCGCTCGAGGTGATAGGCGATCGATTCCGGGTCGCTGACGAAGACGGAGTACTTCGTGATGCCCTTCACCATGCGGATGATGTCGACTTCCTGATCGCCGAGCTGACGCAGGTCGGTCAGGCCATAGGTGGCCATGCAGGTCTCGCGCTTCACCTGTCCGGAGAGGATCAGCATCGGGATGGAGTCGGTCCACGCGCCGAAGACGCCATTCAGCGCATTGATGCCGCCCGGTCCGGTGGTCACATTCAGGATGCCGGGAGCATTCGCGATGCGCGCATAGCCTTCCGCCGCCATGGCGGCGGCCTGCTCATGATGGGTGCAGATGTAATGGAGCCCGGAGGTGCCGATGGAGTCGTTGAGGTGCATGGCGCCGCCGCCGGTGACCAGAAAAACGTGACGCGCGCCCCACTCCTTCAACCTGCAGAAGACGTAATCCGATAATTTCACTCGTGCGGCACCATAGATGGTTGGGGATAAAGACCGGCCAGAAGACAATTATATTCACCCGCACACGTAGAGGGGCAGCCGCACGGAGTCGCCGGGTGAGGCACTCAGAATCTACGCAGCGGCAATGCGGCGGGTGAGGTCGTCCTGTTCCTTCTGCGATTCGGCCCCGATGGTGAAGGCGTCGAGCACGCCGCTGCCGAGCGCAAAGCGAACGGCATCCGATGGCCGATCGCGCATCGCACCCTGGCCGAGGATCTTCATGCCGATGATGCCGGTTCCGGCCTTGCGCATCTGCTTGACGACGCCGATCACCGTGTCCGCATCGGCATCCATGTGGGCGCCGACTGGATTGAGGCGCACGAGGTCGATATCGACCCAGTCGGATGCCGCGGCGGCGGCGCGCAGGGCTTCGATGGAATGGCAGGAGACGCCGTGGGCGCGGATGATGCCCTTCTGCTTGGCCTCGGAGAGCACGTCCATGACACCGCGATACCGCGTGGTCCAGTCGCCTTCCGTGGTGCAGTGAATCAGCACGATGTCGATATAGTCGGTGCCGAGCTCGCGGCGGAAGCGATCGAGATCGTTGCGAACATCCTTTGGATCGCGGTGGTCGGTCTTGGTGAGCACGGTGACCTTATCGCGCGGCAGTTGCTTGATGGCCGAGGCCACATAAGGATGGCTGCCATAGGAGTCGGCCGTGTCGAAGAAGCGAAGGCCATTCTCGTGGTAGCCATCGAGCAGCAAGGTGACAAAGGGACTGGTGCCGAGGCGAGTCTGGTTGGACTCGCCGCCGCCGCCGATGGTGCCGGTGCCCATGGCCAGACGGCTGGTGCGGATGCCGGTGCGGCCGAGGACGACCTCATCGTGCGCGCGGTATTTGCCGGAGGGAGCGGGTATGGCGAGGCTGGCGGCGCGGGCGGTCTTGCTGGCGACCCATGCGGCGGCCAGGCCAGAGGCGGAGCGACGAAGGAAATCTCTGCGGAGCATAGAGGACTCCTATGCCAGACAGGATACGCCCGGCGCGGCCGTATGCATGAGAGGCAAATGACTTTATTGGCTATCGCGGGCCGGATAGCGTGGCGTCCTGCGAGGATGACGAAATGGCCGTTGGGCATGCGCTGGATGGTGGGAGCGTAGGTGCCGAGGAGCTGGCGGCGCCACCAATTGCCTGTGGCGCGCTTTTCCGCCATCGAGGTAAACCAGTACTGCCAGAGGACGGCACGAACATACCTTGGCGGGGTGCCAGCGAACGGATTGCCAGCGAAGAGCTGGAGAACGTCGGGGTCGTTGATGAGGAGAAGTTCCTCGGTGCGCGGCACGATGGGGTACTCCGGCCATGCGCCGAGCGAGGCGAACCAGAGGTTCCAGTCGAAGCGCGGCTGGTACGGCGCATAGAGGCCAGGCGCCTTTGAGATGTCTTGCGGTTTGTAGCGGAAGGGATAGGCAGTCCAGGTACTGCCGTCGTTGGAGCCCTGGAACTCGATCTCGTAGCGATGCGGTGTCATGACGGCGAACAGGCCGTATTGATTGGCGATGCGGAAGGGTTCGAGGGCGACGATGGGTTCGCCGGGCAATGGCTCCGCGCGCCAGATCATATGGAGCAGCAGCAGCGACGTGTCGTAGAAGACCCAGGTGAGCATGACCGCAGTGACGGCGAGGCGCACCGCCGCGAGGTGGCGGCCAACGCCGCTGCGGAGCTGGATGGTAGCGGCGGCCTCCTCATCATTGCTGGTGATCTCGTCCTCAAGCGATGCAGGCTCGGGGAGCTGCGGGAAGGTGTTGCGGAAGCGCGCGGGAAGGAAGCGGCGTAGCAGGCGGTCGTCCAGCAGGAGCACACCGAGAACGAGCACCAGGTAGTTGAGGAAGGTGTAGTTGGCGGTGAGGATGACGCCGGACTGCCACGCGGTCACGATGCAGAAACAGAGGATGCGCCAGCGCCGCGGCAGAAAGGCCATGAAGACGAGCACCAACTCCATCAACAGAGTGGTGACGGCGGTGGCCTTGTGGAACCACTCGGGCAGGTGCTGCACATACCAGCCGATCCAGGTGGGGAGCGGGCCGTTCTGGTAGTACTCGTCCATGGCGGTGAAGTTGCGCCAGGTGGGGTCGCCGCTGAGCAGCTTGACGACGCCCGATTCGAAGTAGATGCGGAACCACTCCCACAGCAGAAGCAAAACGCTGGCGCGCGGCGGTGGCGAGGCGGCGCCCCAGCCAGGGAGCAGGCCGGCGGGCGCGAGAAAGAGACTGATGAAGCCAGCTTCGAGCAGCATGCCGTCCGACTGATAGCCGGCGAAGTCCTGCGCCGCGCCGACGAATGACAGAAAGCCGACAAAGCAGATGACGAGCATCACGCGCGGCCAGATATTTGCAATCAGGAGCAGCGATGCCAGCATGCCCACCACGCAGAGCGTGATGAGCATATGGTTGCCGGCGGAGAGCCAGAGGATGGTGGGTGCGTACCAGAGCCGAAGCGGGCCGAGGCTGTGCCGAACGTGGTCGAGATATTCGTCTGCCGCCAGAATGCCCTGGGGGCCGATCAGGCCGCGGATCTGGAAGAGGAGCGAGAAGAATGCGGAGAAATAAATGAGGCCGAGGGCGCGCAGGAAGAGCCAGCGGGCGATCAGCTGATTCGATGCACCCTGCCTTCCATCCGGAGTCGCGCCGAAGAGATACCGGATGAAGTTGGATGGCGCGGAGGGCATGCTGGCAATCTCCGATGAATGCTGCGTTTGCAGATTAGACCGTTTCACAAATACTGGTTCAGCCAACTGCCGCGACGAGCAGCTTTTCTTGACGGAAAAGCTGCGTCAAGTATCGTCTCGGCGGCCACAACTCTTGTGAAAACGGTCTATGGCGTCGAGGTGAGGAAGGTGGTGACGTCCTTCAGCCGCGCGTCGACGCTGTCCTTCTGCTGCTTAGCGTAGCGCTGTTGCAGCTCGATTTCTTTCGATGCGTCGTCGCGGCGGCCGAGATGGGAGTAGGCGCGAGCGAGGCGGTAGTGGGCCTCGGCGAAGGCAGGATTGAGCGAGATCGCCTTTTCAAGGGGCGTGGTGCTCTGCTGCCATTGGGTCTCTTCCTGATCGAGCACGCCGAGCTGGTACCAGGCATCGGGAAGCGTGGGGTCGGCCGCAATGGCCTGCTGCAAGAGCGCGCGGGCTCGGGTGTTGTCGCGTTTTTCCGCCGGTTGATGCAGGAGAGCGGTGGCGGCATAGGTGGCGGCCTCGGCGTTGCGGGGATGCTGATCTGCGAAGCGCTGCAGGTTTTCGCAACCGGTGGCGGTGGCATCCGCGATGAGCGCGCAGTTGCGCCCAAGCAGGCTGGCCCAGGTGGCGTTCTCGGGATCGGCGATGAGCAGATCGGAGAAGACGGCGGCTGCCTCCTTATATCTGTTGTCGGCGTACAAGGCGATGCCGCGCGCGGCTTTGAGGCGTGTGCTCGAAGGGTACTGCTGGATGCCGTAATCGGCGACTTTGACGGCGGGCTGCCACGAGAAGTGACGCAGGAGCTCGACGACCCATGCATAGATGTTGGGCTCGGTGGGGTTCAGGTGCGCGGCCTGGGAGAAGTGCTCTTCGGCCTGCCGGTAGTTGCCCAGCCGCTCCTCTACTTCTCCTGAGAGCTCTTCGAGAGCATCGTCGCGCTGCCCTGCGGAATCGCGTCCAGCACTCGCTTTGCGCCGGCGGCATCGCCGCTTTGCAGCAGAGCCAGGGCGCGATCATGCGTGTTGTCTGCATCGAGCGGGCCGAGCGCAGCGGCAGCAGCGAAGGCATGAGCCGCCTTCGCGGGTTGGTTGGTCTCCATCCAGGCATGGGCGAGATTGGTCTGGGTCTGCTGGTCGCGGGGCTGCAGGCGCGCGGCAGCTTCCAGTTCCGGGAGCGCTTTCTGCGGCTGATTGAGCTTGAGATAGGCGGTCCCGAGATTGGCTCGCGCAATCGCCGCATCGGGCCGCAGGTGCGCAGCGTGCTCCAGCAGCGGCAGCGCGGCTGCAAAGTCGCCAGCTTCGGCGTGGATGAGGCCGAGAGTCTCGTTGACATCGAAGTTGGCAGGATGGCGAGTGAGCAGATCCTGAAGCATGGGCTGCGCCTCCTGCGAGCGCTGCTGATCATAGTCGGCGAGCGCCTCGCGGAGTTTCGTTGCGTCCGCAGTTGTCATCGGTTCGGCTGCTCTGGCGCTCGTCTGGCCGAAGGCAGAGGCCGAAGCCGCCAAAACGGCCACCAACAGGACCGCGGCGCATAACCAATGCGGGCGACGCGACAGCCGACATTGCGCAACAAACGACGGAAGCATGAGCTTAAGGATCTCCGCGGCGCCGAAGAAGTGACCGCACCACTGCGAAGAATTGTAGTGCGCACTGACTGCCGTTCAGGGTTGGGTGGTCGATGTGGAGTTGGATGAATAGATGAACTGCCGGACCTCGGCGCGTTCCTTATCCACTTCGGCCTGGTGATGCGCCTGGAGCTGCTGAAACGTCTGGAACTCCTGCTGAGCGCGATCTTTCTGCCCGGCGTGCACATAATATTGGCCGAGCCGGTAATGAGCATCCGGCAGATTGGGATTCAGTTCGACTGCTTCGTCAGTTCCGGAAATGACTTTGCGTATTGGTGCTGGTCAGCATAGAGAATGCCCAACTGAAGATGGGCCTCCGCCAGCTTTCCATCCAGCGCTATCGCCTTCTGCAGTAAGGACTCCACCTGCTGGTAGTTGATACTGGACGCTTCAGACCGCTTCCCTTTCCACAAGCTCACCGCGTAGTAGTACTGGGCCAGCGCGTTTTTGGGTTGAAGCTCCGCGTAACGACGGAAGCGTTGAATGACATCGTCTGCCTGATTTGGCGAGCTGAGATAGGCCTTGGATAGAAAGAGATAACAGCGGGGATCGGTGGGATTAAGATCCGCTGCCGTGAGTAATGCCTTGATCGATTCCTCGTACCTGCCTCGCGAATAGAGCGCCATTCCCAGCCCGATCCACAAGCGCGGCGAATCCGGAAAGCGCAGCGTTGCCTGCTGGAAGACCTGGATGGCTGGTTCGTAGGTCCGGTGAAGAAGAAGCTCGCTGCCCCATGCGAAGAGGTTGTCCTCGCTCGGATCCATGCGAGTGGCGGTTTCGAATTCATTTGCCGCCTCGATGAACTTTCCGTCTTTCTCGTCGATCTTACCGAGCAGGTTGTGCAGCTCTCCGGTGTCTTTCTGCTGTGCGATGCGTTGGACAAGCTGGCGCGATTCGCTGAGTCGCCCGGTGAGGAAATAGGCAAGCGCCAGGTTATAGCCGTTCTCGTAGGAAGAAGGCTGGATCTGCTGCGCTTTTTCGAGGAGTGGAAGAGCCTGTTCGATCTTTCCGGACTGGATGTAGAACTCGGCGAGATTGTGGTTCGCCTGGAAATCGTCCGGCTCCAGGGCGAGCGCGCGGCGAAATTGCTCTCCGGCCGCCTCTAGCTTTCCTGAGTGAAGAAGGCTGGTTGCCAGATTCGTTCTCGCAGCGGCGGAATCCGGCTTCAGGCGGACAGCGATCTGCAACTGCTCTACCGATTGCTCGTGCTTTGACTGTGCGGCGTAAACCAGGCCGAGAAGCTCATGAACTTCGAAGCTCTTTGGCGCACGGGATGAGAGCTTTTCCAGCTGAGCAGCGGCCTCAGAGAAGTTGCCTGCGTTGTATTGCGCGACGGCGGATTGAAACTCCTGATCCAGAAGCTTGTCCTGCTGCTGTTGCGCGGGGCCGAACGAGGCACAAAGAACCAGCGAAGAAAGAAGGACGAGCCGGAACGGAGACCCCTTGCTCACTACACACCTCGGCAATTGTTGCGTGAGCATTCGCTCCGCAAAAAAGAGACACCCCGGAGAATGGTTCCGGGGTGTTCTTTGCGTACGAGTATAGCGGTTAGTAGTAGAGCTTCAGAGCGAATTGGATCTGCCTTGGATCGTATGGAGCAAATCGAGTGGATCCGATTTGACCGAAGGCAGAGTTGGTGAAGTCGCCGGAGCCTCCGATGGCGGAGACGCCGTTGCCGCCGAAGTTTGGAGCGTTGAAGTTCGGATGATTGAGGATGTTGAAGAACTCAGCCCGGAACTGCATCGAAATGCGATCGCTGATCTGGAAGCCCTTGAAGGCTGAGAAGTCGAAGCGACGGATGCCCGGACCAGGGGCTGCTCCAGGCCGGTCACCCAGGATTGCCAAACCATTCAGGGGCACGCATCCCGTTGGTGTGAGGGGAGTCACCAGTTGGCCGTTATCGCCAAGCTGACAGGGCTGATTGAAGGCGGCCGGATTCCCGAACCAGAAGAGGTTGATCTTTCCAGTGGTGGGATCCGTCTTGGTTTTCAGGCCAAGCTTCTGGCTCTGGCCGGGAACCTTCAAGTCATTGCAATTTGTCCCGGAGGTTGGTCCGCTTGGACAACTGAGGTAGATGGGCTGACCACCCTGGAGAATCGCGAGGCCATTGACGCTCCAGCCTCCGAAGACGCTGTTCCCGAGCTTGCCGGCGTTAGCCATGTACTTTTTATTCTTGCCAAACGGAAGCTCGTAGGTGCCGCTTAGGTGGAATACGTTGCGGATATCGAAGTCTGCCGGACCCCAGTCAAATTTGGGACCCGCGCCCGGAACATATGGCGCCCGATATCCTTCGTTCGGGCTGCCATTCAGGAGGTCACCCGCAGTTAGACATCGTCTTGGACCAGGTGTAGGTGAAGAGATAGGACAGGCCGTTGGAGAGTTGCTGTTCTAGCTTGGTTTGCAAGCCGCTGTAATTGCTGTTTCCGATGGTTCGCTGGTAGCTGGCGCCCTGGCTGAAATCGGGAAAAGGAACAAAAGGCGTCGTACTTGTGTTGGCCGGCAGAAGTTGAGACGGTCTGTTGTTGCCGGGCGCGCCAGTCTGGAGGTTGCTGCCGTCAGTGAAGACGTACGCCGCTTGCGCGGTCAACGTGTTCGTCAACGCATATTGGAGAGTGAGGTTCGTGCTCAACGTACGAGGCGTTTTATAGTCGAACTGAAGCCCCTGCAGGCTCAAACCTGCGGCGTTGACCGCCAGAGGAGTAAAGGCGGCGCAGGTGAGACCAGTGCCGATCGGTGCACTGCCGCCGACACCAGCCGTTCGGACATGTGCCGTACGGGTTGGGGCCAGCACCGAAGGGCGCACTGTCAGAGCCATTTCCCTTGAAGTTGAAGTTGTAAACGAAAGGATAGTTTTCGCCTATGTTCGGGCCATATCCCTGGTTTTCAAATGCGTTGTAGAAGAGACCCAATCCGCCGCGGACTACAAGCTTCGGAGTCGCCTGGTAGGCAAAGCCGAATCGTGGAGCGAAGTTATTTTGCTGGGTTTGTACTAGAGCGTTTCCGTATTTGTTGGTAGAGCCGAGCGCAATGCCATCCTTCGCCAGCAGATCGAGAAAGCCCTGACCGTTCAGAGAAGGATTATTGGCAGTCGAAGACAGTTGCCTGTTAGCCTTTCCGCTCGCTGGGATAAGGTAGGATCGGACGCCGCTCGGGGGACCGCTCTGAACAAAGTTGGCCTGGGCGCCATTGGTCTCTGAGATGGGACTGAAGTAATCCCAACGGAGGCCCAGATTGAGAGTGAGGGTCGGGGTGACCTTGATGTCGTCCTGGAAGTAGAACGCCAGATAGATTCTCTGATCGTAGGTCTTGCTGATGTTGGAGGCGTGTACCTCGTTCGCGCCGCCTATACCGTTAGGGCCGCCGACGGTCGAGAGTGTTGGAGTCAGCAGCATTGCGGCGCGACCGGTCTGATCGCCGGTCTGGCTTGGAACGCCTGCGTAGTTGCCGTCGAAATCGAATTCGCCGCGTGAGAAGGCAGGCTGCAGGGTATTGAAGTGTACATCCTGATACTCCATGCCCATTTTGAAGCTGTTCTTGCCGTAGATCTTGGTGAAGTCATCCGTGACCTGAAGGGTCTGGCTGATTTCGTCGGAGGGCAGAAAGTCATTGCTGCCGAGTTCATTCAGACCCGCGATGATCGATCGCCGGGAGGCCGCCGTTCAAGTTGACCCTGCGGGATGCCCTGGATCCCGAATTGCGCGGGGATACCCTGCGTGTTGCCTTCCGGTCCGGTCCGGGTGGTATGCAGGTGGTTGAATCCGACGCGCGCCACATTGATCGTGGTCGGCGTAAAGACGTGGGTATATCCGATGACCGACTGGTAGGATTTATAGGTTTGATCGCCCTGCTGGAAGCCGCCGCCGTCCGCTATACCGCCAAAGATGCCGGGGATGAATTGGGGATCATCCGCGTAGCTGAAGCGGCCGAATACCTGATCTTTCGCGGACGGGTTGAAATCGACGCGAATGTCAAAGGCGTTCTTATGTTCGAAGAGCTTGGGGCTGTTGGTGTAGTTGTTGGTAAAGCCACCGGTTGTGGGGACCGGGTACAGATTCAGCAGCTTGATGGCGTTTGGATCCAGACGGCCGGCAGGAAGCTGATTCAGGCCGCAGGCAGTGAGCGTATAGACGGATGTGCTTGCTCCGCAGGATCCGAACGGGTCGCGAACAAAGCCTGTCTGCTGTCGCTGCGCGGCCGGAAACAGGATCGACTTGCGCTCGCGGTGACTGCACGTGTCGTCGCGGGATCAAGAACCGTTCCGTAGGGAATGGATCGGCCCAGGGCATCGGTTCTCGCGGTGAACCGTTTTGTTGCGGTGATGAGGTCGGAGAGGTTGGTGAAACCACTATTCCGCTCGGTGAGCGTCGGAACGCTGCCGGTAAGGACAGTTCCCTGCACGCGGCGGAAGCCTTCATAGTCGCCGAAGTAGAAGAGCTTGTCCTTGATGATCGGGCCGCCGATGGAGGCGCCGAACTGGTTCTGCCGCAGCTCGCCCTTTTTGGTGTTGGAGTTGTTTTCAAACCAGTCGGCGGCGTCAAGCATGTCGTTGCGGAAAAATTCCCATGCCGCGCCGTGAATGCTGTTGGTTCCGGACTTGATGGTGGCGTTCAGAACGGCGCCCGCGGAACGGCCAAGCTCGGCGCTGAAATCTGCCGTCTGCACCTTGAACTCCTGGATCGCGTCCAGCGGAGGCAGGATGACGAAGTTGGTTCCGTTCAGGAAGTCGACGGCGTTGGAGTTGTTGTCGATGCCGTCCAGCAGGTAGTTGTTCTGCGCCGGGCGCAAGCCATTGGCAGAAAATGCGCCAGAGGCGGCGTTGCCGCGGGTGTCGGCCTGCGGCGTGTTTACGCCCGCGACAGACTGCGCAAGAAATGTAAAGTTGCGTCCATTCAAAGGCAGACTGTTGAGGGTGTGCTGGTTGACGACTTGTCCGACCGACGCTTCATCTGTCTGCAGCTGCGGCGGCGCAGCGGTGACTTGAACCGTCTGCGAGGCGGAGCCGAGACTCAGCTTGACGGGGACGAGCAGGTGCTGCCCGACTGTCACAGTCAGGTTTTGCTGGGTGGTCGTAGAGAAGCCCGGGGCGGTCACGGTGACGGTGTAATGGCCGATTCTGACCGGCGAGAAGACATATTCGCCATTGCCGCCCGTCGTGGTCTCCAGGGTTATGCCCTGATCGGTGTTCAGGAGGGTCACGTGCGCGTTGGGCACGGCTGCGCCGGAGGAGTCCTGAACCACTCCGTTGATGGCGCCTGCATCCACCTGGCCGAAGAGATGTTGCGGTTGCGCCAGTAGAAACAGGCATGCAAAGGCTATGTAGGCGATGCGTCTAAACCACGAGAAAACGTTACGATCAATGGCCATAAAAATACCTCACTCTCTCCCTCGATAAGGCCCATTCCTGCGTTTGAAGCAACTACCCTCTGTCATTAGCCGGTCGTAGGTAACCGGTTACATCGCTGCGGACACAATCATAGCGAAGTAACCGGTTACATCCCAGTCGGCAGGACACATATTCCAATCTCCCAAGGCTTGTCAACCAAAAGGTGGAGCGCGGCATGGTTCCCCGGAACCAGAGCGTTAACAGGGCAAGCGCTTTGTTTACCCATGCAAACCGTCCTGTGGCGCCGCTCGCACGGTCCTCTGCTGGCATTGGTGTTAGCATTCCGTCTGCACGGGACCCGTGAGGATGCCGCGTCACACAAGAGAAAATCACGGCCTTTCCCGACGAACGCTCCTGAAGGGCCTGGGGTTGGCGCCGCTGCTGCTTCGCCCGTCGCCTCTCCATGGATATTCGCTCCTGTTTGGGCCCTTGGACGTGCCGGGTCATCAGGATCCTGCCCTTCCCTTTTTCTGACATCCGCCTGACACCGCACTATCCCGGCGAAATCTCCTCTGGAAGATGTTCTCCGGCTGGTGGCGCCGGGTTCGGATGAATACGTCACTGAGAAGTATGCCTTTGAAATCGAATCGATTCTTGGTAACGTGGAGCGCTGCACTGCAGAAGATCGGTCCACGACCATTCGGCGTTGGCGAATGGCTGGATGACTCGATCGAAGGCTGCTCGCTGACTGTGCCGAAAGAGAACCCTCTTCGTGCCGGAGACGGAATCGAAATCGTAAGGCGAGAATTTCGCAACGATATCGTTCGCGGCAATGAGCGATTTCTGCAGGAGATCCGCGACATGGCTGGGTCCGGTTCTCGCGAATGGATGTCGCGGAATTTCAAATTACTGCCATCGAAGAAATCGCAAGTGCGCCGCTGGCGGTCCGATTGGAGATTCGATACGACATCGTCGGCGAGCGGAATGGACAAGCAACGTGAGGAGCGTGTGGGGACCTGGCGCACCGAGTGGGCGCGCAATGAAGCAGAGGAATGGAAGGCCACGAAATGGCAGGCTGGCGAGGAAACTCTCAGCCGCGTCAGCGGGCCTGGATTCCTCGACGTTACGTCGCAGGCCCTGGGCGGAGCGGAGTCGTACAAAGACCAGATGCTCCGCGGCTCCGACTACTGGCGCACGGTGCTGGATGGCGCGTGCGGCATCGATGTGTATGGCAACAACGGCGTGGCCGCGGGCGACTTCGACAATGATGGCTTCGATGATCTTTACATCTGCCAACCGGCGGGATTGCCCAATCGGCTTTACCGCAACCGCGGCGACGGAACGTTTGAGGATGTGACCGAAAAGTCCGGCGTCGGTGTGTTGGACAACACTGCGTGCGCGCTCTTCGCCGACTTTCAAAACAGAGGGCTGCAGGATCTTCTGGTGGTTTGCGGCGGCGGCCCACTGCTGTTCCTCAATCAGGGAGATGGCACATTCGCGATCAAGCGAGATGCCTTCCAGTTTGCGCATCCGCCCGAGGGAACATTCACGCATGCGGCGATCGCCGACTACGATCGCGACGGACGCCTGGATATCTATTTCTGCCTCTATAGCTACTACCTGGGACTGGACCAGTACCACTATCCGGTGCCGTATTTCGATGCGCGGAATGGTCCGGCAAATTTTCTTCTGCATAACGAAGGGAATGCGACGTTTGTCGACCGGACGGAGGCGGCCGGCTTGAACGCGGAGAATGATCGCTACAGCTTCGCCTGCGCCTGGGGTGAATCCGGCTCCAGCGGTTTTCCTGATCTTTACGTCGCCAACGATTTCGGGCGCAGCAATTTGTATCGCAACAATGGCGATGGCACATTCACTGCAATCTCCGGCGAGGCCCACGTCGAGGACGCGGGCGCCGGTATGAGCGCAAGCTGGTCCGATTTCGAGAACGACGGCAAGCAGGACATCTATGCCGCGAATATGTGGTCGGCGGCGGGCCAGAGAGTTTCAGGGCAGAAGATCTTTCACGAGAAAACTCCGGAAGATATTCGAGCGCTCTATCGCCGGCACGCGCGAGGCAATTCGCTGTATCGAAACAAGGGCAATGGGCAGTTCGAAAACGTGAGCCAGCAGGCCGGAGTGGAGATGGGGCGCTGGTCGTGGTGCTCGGATTTCTGGGACTTCGATCATGATGGCTATCCCGACCTCTACGTCGCCAATGGCTATATTTCCGCGCTGGAGCGGAGCTGATCTTGCAAGTTTCTTCTGGCGGCAGGTGGTGGGGAAGTCTCCCGACGACGCCACTCCCGCGCTGGCTTACGAGCGTGGATGGCAGGCGCTTAACGAATTGATTCGATCGGACCGATCGTGGAGCGGCTACGAGCGAAATGTGATGTTCGCGAACAATCGAGACGGAACATTCTCCGAGGTATCCGGAGCAGTGGGGCTGGATTTTCCGGAAGACGGGCGCTCGTTCGTTCTCGCCGATCTCGATCACGACGGACGCCTCGAGGTCATTCTGAAGAACAGGAATGCGCCGCAACTTCGGATATTGCGCAACGCGATGGGGGAGATTGGTCATTCCATCGCGTTTCGCCTGCGAGGAACGAAAAGCAATCGCGATGCGATTGGAGCCGCTGTCACCGTGGAATGCGGAACCCTTCGCCAGACCAGGTATCTGCAGGCTGGCTCCGGGTTTCTGGCGCAGCATTCCAAGGAAATATTTTTCGGTTTGGGAAACCCGGGGGAAACGGTGCGGGCCACGATCCGATGGCCGAGCGGGCTCTCTCAGGAATTGAAAGAGCTGCCGCTCAATCACCGCATTGAAGTTGAGGAGGGCTCCGCGGCATTTCGGGCGATAGCTTTCGCGGCGCCTCCGGCGGCTTACGCGCAACCAGTGCCACCGCCGGCAGTGGACCCGTTGCCATCGCGAGTGGCTACCTGGCTCATGGAACCTCTGAGGGCGCCTGAGTTTGCGCTGCCTGATCTCACCGGCAATAAACATGAACTGCGGGAATTTCGCGGCGAGTTCGTGCTGCTGAACTTCTGGGCGACAACGGCTACGCTTTCAGGTGAGCAGTTGAAGCTATTCCATCGCAAGCGTTTATCGCTTGCCGCGGGTGGAGTGAAGATCGTCGCGATCAATGTTGACAGTGCCGGTGACGCCAACAAGGCTCGATCGTTCGTGACGCAGGAGGGACTGGTCTTTCCCGTCCTTTTTGCAACCGAGGATGTGGCAGGAATCTACAACATCATCTACCGCTATCTGTTTGACCGGCGCCGGGATCTCGCGATTCCCACCTCTTTCCTGGTGAACCGGGAGGGGATGATCGTAAAGGTGTACCAAGGACCGATGGAGCCTGAGCGTCTTCTTGAAGACGTGAAGTCTGTTCCCACAACGGCGGCCGAGCGCGTGCGGCGAGCGCTGCCGTTTGACGGGATGCTCTACCAGGGCGGATTTCTCCGCAATGACTTCACGTACGGCGTCGCGATGTTTCAACACGGCTATCTGGACGAGGCGGCCGCGTCCTTTCAACAGGTGATCGCCGCGAAGCCGAACGATGCGGAGGGATATTACAACCTCGGCACTCTCAGCCTGCAGAGACACGATTTTTCGCAGGCGCGGCAATATCTCGAGCAGGCACTGAAGCTCCGCCCCAACTATCCGGAGGCCTGGAACAATCTTGGAATGATCGCGGGTCAGGAGGGGCATGCGGATGAAGCCATCCAGAATTTTCGGCAGTCTTTGCTATTGCGCCCCGCATATGCCACCGCGCTGCTGAACCTGGGAAATGTGTATCGGCGTCGGGGAGATTTTGAGAAAGCGCAGGAATGCCTGTCGCATGCGCTCGAGATACAACCTGACGATCCGGAGGCAAACTACAGCCTCGGTATGTTCTACGCGCAGCAAAATCAGCTGCAACGCGCGGAGGACTTCTTACAGAAGGCCGCGCAATTGAGGCCCGGCTATCCCGAGGCGCTGAACAACCTGGGTGTTGTCTATGTTCGGGAGCAGGACTATGCGAAAGCGGAACCGCAGTTCAAGAGCTGTATCCAAAGCAGTCCGAACTTCGACCAGCCCTATCTCAATCTGGCACGCCTCTACGTGATGCAGAACGACAAGGAAAAGGCGAAAGCGGTGTTGCAGGATCTGTTGCGCGTGCAGCCGCAGAACGCGAACGCCAGACAAGCCATGGACGTATTGAGCTCGATGCCCTGATCGCGATGGAATTCGGTCTTTATAATCGCAGCGTATGAATTTGCCCCGACGGCGCTTCCTTGGCTCCTCATTGGTTATGCTCAGCGGCACGTTGATGGAGGCGCTCGCCACTCCACTCTGGCGATGGAACGATCGCAACCTGCTCCAAGCGGCGACGGCGAAACCGGCAGCATCGCCCATTCAGTTTGTGGATGTGAGCCAGCTGGCGGGGCTGAACGCGCCGAACGTGTGGGGCGGCGTCGATCATAAGCGTTCGATCATCGAGGCCAAGGGAAGCGGGCTGGCGTTTTTTGATTACGACAACGACGGTTGGCTGGATATCTACCTGACGAATGGCGACCGGCTGGATGCGCACTGGCCGCCCGGGAAGGCGCCCACCTCCCGCCTTTACAAGAACAATCGCGACGGTACGTTCACGGATGTAACAGAAAAGTCAGGCCTGGCGCGGACCGGCTGGCAGACCGGCGTGTGTGTGGGCGACTACAACAATGACGGATGGGACGATCTATTCTGTTGCTTTTGGGGACAAAACGTCCTCTTCCGTAACAATGGAGACGGCACCTTTACCGATGTCACGCAGAAGGCAGGCCTCCATCAGAAAGACGTGCGCTGGGGTGCGGGCTGCACCTTCCTTGACTACGACAGGGATGGCTATCTGGATCTCTTCGTATGCAACTACATCAAGCTGGATCCTGACAAAATTCCTTCTGCCGATGAAACACACTATTGTCAGTGGAAGGGTGTGCCTATCATGTGCGGCCCGCGCGGCCTTCCGGCGGACACGAACATTCTCTATCGCAACAATGGCGATGGGACTTTTACGGACGTCTCGGAGAAGGCTGGCATTCTAAAAGCCGGTCCCAGATATTCGATCACCGCTGTCTCGTATGACTTCAACAACGACGGCTGGCCGGATATTTATGTCGCCGTGGACTCCGAGCCGAGTATTTTGTTCCAGAACAACCATGACGGGACGTTTACAGACGTCGCTGTGATGGCCGATTGCGCTTACAGCGATAGCGGTCATGAACAGGCAGGGATGGGCATCGCTGTTGCAGACTACGACTGCGATGGCTGGTTCGACATCTTCAAGACCAATTTCGCGGATGATACCTGCAACCTGTACCACAACAATGGTGATGGCACATTCACCGATGTCACATTTGCTGCAGGAGTGGGAGTGAATAGCCGCTACGTGGCCTGGGGCTGCGGCTTTATTGACTACGACAATGATGGCTGGCCGGACATTCTTCAGGTGAATGGGCACGTCTATCCGGAGATCGATAAGTACGATTTCGATCAGAAATTCAAGAATCCGCGGCTCGTCTACAAAAATCTAGGCGATGGTCACTTCAAGGACGTTTCCGCGGAGATGGGGCCAGGCATCAGCGAGCACTACTCCAGCAGAGGCGCTGCCTTTGGCGATTATGACAATGATGGCGATATGGATGCGCTGATCCTGAACATGAATGATGTTCCGTCGCTGCTACGTAACGATGGGGGCAACAAGCAGAACTGGATCAAGATCAAGCTGGTGGGTAGCAAGTGCAATCGCACGGCGATTGGCGCAAGGGTACGAGTCCTGACCGGCAAGCACACGCAGATGGACGAGGTGCACAGCGGTGCAAGCGTGATGTCGCAAAGTGATCTGCGGCTGCACTTCGGGCTGGGAAAGATCGAGACGGTGGACTCGATCGAAGTCAAATGGCCGACGACGCAGAAGGTCGAGCGCTTTGCGAATGTGAAAGCGAATCAGATACTCACTATTCGCGAAGGGGATGGCATCATCGCGACGTCCAAGCCGAAAGCAAAGTAGACAGCTTCAGTGAGTTACAGAAGTTGCCGGCTGCGTTTCGACCACCACAAACTGCTTCACGTCCCGGCGCTGCCGCTCAATGGCAGCAGCCTGACGTTTTTCGATTTCGTCGTGTAACTGATATTCCTGCGCCGCTTTTTCGCGCTCACCGAGCCGGTCATACGCGACGCCTAGCCGATAGTGTGCCTCGCCCAACTGCGGATCGACCTCGATGGCCTTGGTATAAAGCTGAACCGCCTTCTCATAATGATGTTGAGACGCCGCGAGGATGCCCAGTTGCAGATATCCGTCAGAGCATTTCGGGTCGATGGCTACCGCTTTGGTGAGCAGGGTTTCCACCTGCGGCAGGGCACGATTGTCCGATGGCGAGGATTGGTGCTGCTTCCAGATGGCCATGGCGTATAGATAGTTTGCGAGGGAGCTATCGGGCTTCTGCTGCACAAATCGCGCCAGCTTCGTTTCAACGCAGGGTAACGGAGCGGGTGATGCCATGATGATCCTGCCCATGAAGATGTATGGTTCCGAATTTGATGGGTCCAGATCGGAAGCCGCGCACAGGCTGCGGGCCGAGTCATCGTAAAGAGCTCCGGCGAAAAGAGCAGTTCCCAGGGCGGTCTGCAATCTGGCTGAGTTCGGATGCGCCTTGACTCCGTTTCTGAAGACCTCTGCGGCTTGCCACACGGCACGATGTAGGAGCAGCTCCGAGCCCCAAGCGAAATAGTTCTGCTCGCTCGGATCCAGGCTGACCGCCTGCTGGTATTTCTCAACGGCGGCGAGCGGATCGCCCAGTTTCTCGTCTAGTTCAGCCGCCATGCGATCGAGATCGGCGTCGTTTCTGCGCTTCAGCAGGTTGCCTACGTGTTCGCGCGCCTGCCTGAGATCTCCGGTCTCCTGGTAAGCGAGTGCAAGGTCGCGTTCGTTGGCGTCGTTTGCAGGATCGAGGCGGTAGGCGGCCTCAAGCAGCGGTAGCGCGTCGCGATATCTGCCGCCCTGAAGATAGAATGCGCCGAGCTCATGGTTGGCACGGAAACTTCCCGGCGCGCTGGCGAGCGCTGACCGCAGGTGGCTCTCAGACTCCGTCGGTTCCGTCACTTTGCTAGTCCGACTTGAGGCGCATGGCGTGGCACCCTGCGGTTGGAGCGCGGCAGTTTCCCGCGCGAGATCTTCGCTGGTTCGCAGGATGGAGTCCGATCCATGGCCGCCGACTGCCGTCCAGTCTGTAACTCCTGCGACTGTGAAATTTGGCGTGTCAGAAAAGCCCATCGGCTGATCCGAAGAGGGGGATGGCACGCCTAACTTGCTCGGTTGTCCATCTGCGGTGCTTCCGAGGATGAGAGCCACTTGCTTCCGGTCGTCCTCGGACAATGTCACCACGGCGGCAGCGGGACTGATGAGGCCAGATTTCTCCGCGATGAGTGTATAGCTGCCAGCCGGCAGACCCAAAAACTCGAATGCCCCCTCGGAGTTCGTCTTCGTTTCGGTGGGGGTCTGCGCGTTTGCACTTTTGAGCCGTACCGACGCATCGGCGACGAACTTACCGGCCGAGTCGGTGACGCTGCCCCGTATTGTGGCTCCCGTCGAGCGATGCGGGGAAGCCTGCTGCGCAATTGCGGAGAGCGCCGCGATGTTGAGCAGAGTCGCGAGGACGAGCACCGCGGTCCACAGACAACGGCGCGTCCTGCTGGTCTGAGCGAAGGAGCACGACTTGTGCAGATTATTCACGATGAGATGGGGTCTGTTATCTGCCGATTCTACCCGGACGGTCTCTCCGCGTACTGCTACCAAGAAAGCGCTTGCATGTATGCTGGAGGCCGATTGCCACGGCTCGTTTCGGGCAGCTAAGGAGATTGCATGGACCGGAGAGGTTTCATCAAGGCCAGCGGCGCGTTGATTGCTGGAGCGACATTCGTACCGGGTGCGTTTGGCGCAGAGCCTGATGCGCCGGCTGGAGCGGAGGCGGGTGGGCGCATGGTGCTGCCGATAAATCGTGGCTGGCTCTACAGCAGCACCGCTGAAGATGGCGCGACGGGCCGCGACTTCAACGATGCGCATTTTGAGCGGGTGGTAATTCCGCACACCAACGTCAAGCTGCCCTGGCATGGCTTTACCGAGAAGGACTACACATTCGTCTCCACTTACCGCAGACATTTCAAGCTGCCACAATCCGCAGCGGGGCAACGTGTCTTTGTCGACTTCGAAGGCGTGATGACTGCGTCCACTGTTTGGCTGAATGGTCAGCGGCTGGGTGAGTACAAAGGCGGTTACACACCTTTCTCGTTCGAACTGACGCCACATCTGGATGCAAGCGGAGACAACGTGCTTGCGGTGGAGGTGGATTCTACGGAGCGCCCAGACATTCCGCCCTTCGGATACGAGGTGGACTACCTTACCTTTGGCGGCATTTACCGTGAGGTTGCGTTGCGCGTGGTGCCGGACACCTTCATCGAGAACGTGTTTGCTGCGCCGAAGAACGTGATGACGCAGCCGGCCGTCGATGTGGGAGTCTATATCGAGCATCCGGCAAATGCGGGCCAGGAACATTACTCACTGATGGCGGAAGTGCTGGACGGCGATCGCGTGCTGGGAAAGGCGACAAAGGAAATTCCTGCCGCAAGCCTGACGCAGGCCGATCTCCCGCATACCGTGGAGATCGGGCAATTGGAGAAGGTCGAGCTATGGGATCTGAATCATCCGCAGCTCTATCATGTGCGCGTGCGACTGATGCGCGGCCATCAGGTGGTGGATGAGCAGATGCGGCGCATCGGTTTCCGCGAAGCGACATTCACCGACCAAGGCTTCTCGCTGAACGGCAAGATCGTGAAGCTGCGCGGACTCGATCGTCACCAGACATTTCCGTATGTCGGGCAGGCGATGCCGGGCCGGGTGCAGCGCCGCGATGCAGACATTTTGCGCACGAACTTCCACTGCAACATCGTACGCACATCACACTATCCGCAGTCGCGGTACTTTCTGGATCGTTGCGACGAAATTGGACTGCTCGTGCTGGAGGAAATTCCGGGCTGGCAGCACATTGGCGACAAGGCGTGGCAGGACATCTCCGTCGACAATGTGAGCCGCATGATTCGCCGCGACTGGAACCATCCATCCATCGTGCTGTGGGGCGTACGCATCAACGAGTCGCGGGACAACCACGACTTCTACACGCGCACGAACGCGATGGCGCATCAGCTCGATCCAACCAGGCAGACGGGTGGCATACGCTACTTCCAGGAGTCAGAGTTTCTGGAAGACGTCTTCACCATGAATGACTTCGGCTGGCCGCTAAAGAAGCCGAATCATTCGCGCTATCTCAACACGGAGTTTGTGGGGCATACGTATCCCTGCAAGACATTCGACAGCATGGAGCGCTTGCGCGAACACACGATCCGGCATGCGCGCGTGCATGACACGCTGGCGTCCGATCCGCAGTACGCAGGCGGCATCGGCTGGTGCGCCTTCGACTACAACACGCACGCGAACTTCGGTTCCGGCGACCGCATCTGCTACCACGGTGTGGCGGACATCTTCCGCGAACCGAAGCCTGCGGCCTTCTTCTACAAGTCGCAATGCGATCCGGCGGAGGAGATCGTGCTCGAGCCGGCGTTCCACTGGGCGCGCAACGATGAGTCCGTGGGCTTTACAAAGGGGCTCATCTGCTCGAATTGCGATCACGTGAAGATCTACACGCTGACGGACTCAGGCGAACATCTTCTCGCCGAAGCCGATCCCGACCGCACACAGTTTCCGCATCTGAAGTACGCGCCCTTCGACGTGGACTTTGGCGAAAAGATCCGCGAGAACTGGGGCGACCTGCGCATCGACGGCTACATCGGGGGCAAGCAGGTGATCTCGAAGCGCTACTCCGGCGACGGTGTGGACCACGAGTTTGTGGTGCAGCCGGACGATACAGAGCTGGTGGCCGACGGAGCCGATACGACGCGCGTGGTGCTGCGGATGAACGATGCGCATGGCGCGATCCGGCCGTTTGCGAGCGACGGGATTGTGCTGGAGCTGGAGGGGCCGGGGACGCTGATTGGGGACAACCCCGCCACTCTGATTGGCGGCGCGGTGGCGGTGTGGGTGCGGGCGGGTGAGCAGCCGGGCTCGGTGACGCTGCGCGCGAAGCATCCGCGACACGGGACGAAGGAAGTGCAGTTCACGCTGAAGCAGGCCGAGGCCGAGAAAGTCTAGGGGACGCCGAGGCGAACGAATCAGGTGCGGACGCTCGCCTCGGCGTCCGCTGCCGTCGGGTAGTTCTTCAGGATGAGGTGCACCTTCGTCATCTGGAGCAGCGCATTGATGCGCTCGTTCACACCGGCGAGCAGCAGTTTGCGGCCATTCTTCTCGGCAGAGACGTAGCTGTTCATAAGCAGGCCAAGACCGGCCGAATCCATATAGGGGGACTCGGTCATGTCAATGATGAGCACAGCGGGCTTGTGCTGCGATAGCTCCTGCTGGAAGCCAAAGCTGTTCTGCAGAGTGAGGGGACCCTTAAGCGCAAGGATGGTCACGCCCTCGCCATTTCCTGATGCCGTCGTCACGGTCAGTGGTTCATCGCGCATGGCGTTGAGTGTAAGGAGCGGCTTGTTACGAGGCGATGAATTCCGGATGCCTCGCGGGAGTCACCGCTGGAGCCGGGCGAGGTCGGCGGGGGTGTCGATATCCAGCTCGCCCCCGGCCAAGGGGATGAGGTGGACCGAGGCGGCATGGCTGGCGAGCAGTGGACCGGCACCCCGGTCGCCGCGTAGCTGGCGCAGCTCCGCGAAGTGGGTGGCGGCGAAGAGGGCGGGAACGCCTGCCGTACCGGCATAGCTGGACGCGACGATGCTGCTGCCGGTGCCGCGCCACGCCGCGACGAGCGCGGCGAGGTGTGCGGCGGTCACGGAGGGCTGGTCGCAGACGGTAATGACGGCGGCGTCGCAGTCGCCTGCGGCATCGAGGGCGGCGATCAGGGAGCTGGCCATGCCGGATGCGGCGGCGGGGTTCTCGACCACGCGCAGCGGCAGGCCGGCCAGCAGCGGGCGATGCTCGGCGGCGCGCGGCCCGAGCACGACGATGGGCATGGCGAAGCCGGCATCGAGGAGCAGGCGCGCGGCGCGGGTGAGCATGGGGACGCCGCCGATGAGCGTGGACTGCTTATCTGCCCCGAGGCGTTGGCTGCTGCCGGCGGCGAGCAGGATGCCGGCCACGCCGGCGGTTGCGCTTGGGGCGGTCATACCGCCACAGTAGCAGCCCGCGTGTTGCCGTGAGTAGACTGTTGGTATGCAGGAGTATGCCCGCATGATGGCTGCCTGGAAGGGTGCGGGCGGCGAGTGCGTCCTGGTGACGGTGGTGGGCACGCGCGGCTCGTCGTACCGCTCGCCGGGTGCGCGGATGCTGATACTGCCCGACGGCTCACGGATTGGCGCAGTGAGCGGAGGCTGCCTGGAAGGCGAGCTCTGCCGGCGCGCGCACTGGTGGACCTCCGAATCACCCGCGGTGCTCAAGACCTTCGATACATCCACGCAGGAGGACAACGAGGGCTTCGGGCTGGGCTGCGGCGGCGGGATCGACCTGCTGCTGGAGCGGCTTCCGGGCGAGGCTACCGCTACTCATCCGCTGCTGGCGCAGGCACGCGTGACCGAGAGCCGCGAGGCTGGCGCGCTGGCGGTGGTGCTGGACGCGACGACAGGTTCCGGCCTGCGGGTGGGAGAGCGGTTTGCGCGGGAGAATGCGCGGGAGTATCCGGAGATTGGTCAGCTGCTGCGGCGGTGCGTCGAGACTGGCTATTCGTTCGCTGCGGAGTTACGTGAAGGAACGCTGGCAGGTTGCCGGTTGTTCTTCGAGTCGCTGACGCCCCCGGTGCAGCTGCTGGTCTGCGGGGCGGGGACGGATGCGGAGCCGGTGGTGCTGCAGGCTGCGGCGCTGGGCTGGAGCGTTGTCGTGCTGGACCAGCGTGCGGACTTTGCGCGGGCTACGCGCTTCCCGAAGGCGGGAGGCGTGATCGTGGCGAGGGATGCTGCGGCAGTTGAGGGTGTGCGGCTCGATGCGCGGACCGCGGCGATCGTGATGAGCCACAGCTTTGCGCAGGACACCTTCTTTCTTGAATGGCTGCTGGCGCAGCCGCTCGGGTACCTGGGGGTGCTGGGTTCGCGGCGGCGGACGCTGGACCTGCTGGCACGGCTGGGCCGCGACGCCATGCCGGCGGAGCTTAATGCGCCGGCGGGTCTGGACATCGGGGCGGAGACGCCGGAGCAGATCGCGCTCTCGATCCTGAGCGAGGTGCAGGCGACGTTGGCCAGGCGGCCGGGTGGTGCGTTGCGCGAGCGGGCTGGCAGCATCCATGCACGTGAACTGCAGGGACGCGAGCTGCGTGAGGACGAGGATCAGCAGTTCCGGGTGCGCGACTGCGGGCTCGCCTAGATAGCCGGCAGCTTAGTACCGTGACCTTGACCCCCTCCCCCCTCCGATACGGGAGGGCGACTCATAACTCTTTTTGTAGCAACAGCTTAGAGGCTCTTCCGAGAGCTAAAGTCGTCCAAACAAAAGGCTTATCGGTAAAGTCTTCCTGCGAAAGGACTTAGAGAGGGCGGTCCGGACCGGTGGCGCGTCCGTCAGTGTTTTCTTCTTCTACCCCTATTTCAAGGCTAGCAAATTGGATCGGGTAAACCGGCAGGTTTCTGCGAGTCCGCTGCGCTCGGTTCCCGATTTGAGCTATTCGCAGTCATCGGCGATGGACGCCGACTTGTTCAGAAGTGCGGAGGCGATGTGCGTCCACTCCTCGTCGAGAGGCAACGTGCAACGCGACTGGCGGGCGCGGCTGTACCAGTAGCCCGAGTTAGAGATGTCGCTCTCCTTGCGATGGAGATAGGCGTGCACCCAGGCTGCATCCGTTGACTCTTCGGTCTGGGCGATTTCGTGTGCCTGGTTCCAGTCGCCCTTCGCGTCCCACCAGAGGGCGGCGAGCAGTGGCGGCAGCGCTGCCGGGGGCTGCGGCTGCGAGAGCGAGGAGCGGAGTTGTTCTAGCGTCATGGTGGGATTGTAGTTTTGGCTTTAGCTTCGGAAGCTCTTCATGGCTTCTTTGGGAACCTGGAGTAGCTTAGTCGAACACCAGTTCCGTGGCCTCGTTCAATCATCTCGGCGCCGGCTGCTGGAAGAAATACCAGATGACTTTGATCCACGATAATTGTTAGAACACCTATTGCGTGAAAGGAGCACCTATGCGCCGCGCTCTCGGATTCATCGCAATACTGACCCTGACTTGCTTGCCGGGCTGCCGATCTTCGAATAAGGATTCGCAAACTGCACAATCTGCCGAGCCAGCAGCGTCGCCCTCAAGCAGCGGCCCGAACGCGGCTTCGCCTGCTCCCGGAGCTCCGGCAACAGCTGCCAGCCCGTCGGCACAACCGGCTGCACCTCCGCCTGAGCCACCGAAGCCGATTGTGATTCCGGCCGGCACGACCATCAGCGTGCGTACTGGGCAGGCGCTGAGTTCGAAGACCAGTCAGACCGGTCAGAGCTTCACCGCAACTCTGGCCAATTCCGTGAGCGTAGGTGGAAAGGTTGCCATTCCTGCGTCTTCTCCGGTCACAGGATCGGTCGTGGCTGCCAAGGCCAAAGGGAAAGTGAAAGGAGAAGGCGAACTCGACCTGGCGCTGACGGCAGTATCGATCCAGGGTAAGTCATACACAATTTCGACCAACACCCTCGAGCAAACCATAAAAGGAAAAGGCACGCGCACGGCGAAAGCTACGGGAGGCGGAGCGGCCGCCGGCGCGCTCATCGGCGGAATTGCAGGCGGCGGCAAAGGCGCCGCGATCGGGGCAGGTGTAGGAGCGGGGGCGGGCCTGGTGGCGGGGAGCGCAACAGGCAATCAGCAGATCGAGCTGCCGGCCGAGTCTGCGCTTAGTTTCAAATTGAGTCAACCGCTCACCGTAAGCCCCCAGTAAGGGAAAGACCTGACATCGAAAGGCCAGCGGGCGTGATTGCGCTACTGCGCCGCCGACCCGATCCGCGATCTGCGCACGATTGCCGACCGCGAAGGAATGTGGCTCCATGCGGATGCTCGGGAAAAACCGTGAAAAGAAGACGAGAAGCAACGGTTATCCGCGCAGAGTGTGGGGTTTCTGCGCTCGGTCACGCAATTCCTGGCGCGACTGCCTCTCGTTTTGCTGGCAGAAGCGCTAACAGGACGCCTCCGATCACAAGGAATACGATCACATCAGCAAAGTTCCTGTGGACGTTGTGAGTCCAGGCTTCGACGGTTTGAATAGCCATCACCACGCCGTGGGAGATGTTCCACCAAGCTACTAGAGCAATCATCGAGCGATGCTCCGATGGTCTCCTTGCGGCGATAAGTAGAAAGACCCCGACCGGAATAAAGAAGCTCAGAAACATCGGCTCGGTCTCGTTCTTCCGCTCCAAAAGCCAGCTGGAATGCCGCAGATCCATATATAGGAAATAAATTAGGGCCAGATTGATTAGCCCCACGACCACCAAGACGATCTGTGTCAGGCGCTCTCTTTTCACATTGACCCTCATTTGAGCGAATCTTGTCGCGAGCGCAGCGGCGGCTCACGCAGGATTTTTGAGCAATCCGGCAGTTAAGAAGAAGCGATCCCAGCTTCCGGTTGGCGGACGATCCGCTCCGAACTAACTGCGGCTTCACCTCTGACCAAGTCCACGCCTGCCAGATGATGACCGAGGTGCATACAGTTTCGATCGTCGCGAAGAACAAGTACTCAGGAAGAGCGGGCGTCCGGGCACCGACAAGAGGCGGAACGAAGGTCAGGAAACCGTTTACAAGGGTCAAAATGGCACCCGCGATGATATTCGCCAGCCGGTTCGCTCTAAACGGAAGTAGTCGACACGCCACAATCATGGCGATGGGTATTTCCATCAAGACCGCTGAACCCAGCAGAGCCCATGGTGGGAGATGTGGTGCGTCGGCTAGATTTGGCGAGCCAACAATAGCAAACAGGGCAACAACGTCCGCATACAGGTAGTTCAATAACGCGAAGATCCACAATAGAGACAACCGCTCCTTTGTGTCGTGCATGTCAACCTCCTTCGAGTCTGCCTTCAATGCAGACTCGAGTTCGACCGCTGGATGGGAAGATACCCGGAACTTGTCTGATCCCTAGAAACAACCATCCTGGCTCTGCTCACGATGGGGCACCCGGAGCCTGGAGAGGTGTTTGGCTGGACGGCGACGACGTTGCCTGCTGGCCGCACCATGCGCAGAACCGCTGCTCCGCTGCGATGGCGTGGCCGCATTTGGGGCATGGTGACGCGAGTGGCCGGCGCAGCGCGAAGTAGAAGAGAAATCCAAGCAGATTCGGGACCATGAGCGCGATCAGCGTCCAGAGCACGGCCGGCATGGCGCGGCGGCGTGCGTCCGCGTAGACGTAGCCGAGGCAGAGAAGCCAGATGGCGGCGAAAGAGCCGAAAAGCAGCCCCATGCCCATGCCGAGGAGACCGCCGAGCGCGCCGGCGACACGGCACCCCTGAACGTGTTGTCCGTGGGTGATGCCGACGACAACTCCGATGAGCACGGCACAGCAGACGATTGCGCAGGCGGCGATGCGAAGCGCTCTCGGCACGGTACTCAAAAAATGATGGAGTTTCATAGGACACTTCCTTTCGCGTTCGTCGATCGGGCCACGAGCAGGAGCAGCACCGGCAGGACGAGGGAGAAGCACAACGAGGGGAGGATCCACAGGGCGACGACGCCGGTCTGCATTTGAGCGGGCTCGAGGTGGAGCAGTGCGGCGAGCGGATTGCCCATGTGCAATGCGCCGAAGGAGCCGACGACGGTGAGCAGAAGAGCGATGATGCTGATCTGGACGATGCGCCGGCGGCCGGGCTGCGTGGCCTGCAATTGCTGTGCGCGGAGGTCAAGCGACGCGTGGACCTTTGCCTGAAGGGCGGGGTCTGCCGCGAAGGAAAAACCATGGAGGCCGACGATGGCGCGGCGACTGTCGCTCGCATACTTCTGGCACGCGGCACACGCGAGGAGATGCTTGCGGAGTTCCTGCTGCTCCTGTGGCGAAGCCTCGCCCACGAGCGATTTGTCGATGATCTGGCGCATGTCGTTATGAAGATCAGCCTGCATGCTCGTCTTCCTCCATTTGCGCTCGCAGGGTTGCGAGGCCGCGGTAGATGCGTGAAGAAACGGTGGTGAGGGGTACGCCCATGACGGCGGACATCTCCTGTAACGACAGCTCTTCCTGAAAGCGAAGCACGAGTGCTTCGCGATAGATGGGCTCCAGAGTGTCGAGCGTATGCGCGATGCGATGCGCTTCTTCCGTGCGGGCCGCTAGCTCGAATGGCGACGGAGCGCTGGAGATGAGCGATGGCGGCTCGCGATGCTGTTCCGGTTCGTCGCTGGAATCCGGATCCGAATCCAGACTGAAGATGCGGCGCTTGCGCAGGTGGTCGATGGTGAGATTGCGCGCGATGGCGAAGAGCCAGGGCTCGAAGCGGGAGCGGCCGTCGTAGGAGCGGCCACGCTCCAGGACGCGCAGCCATGTCTCCTGCACCAGGTCGTCGACGAAATCGCGCCGCCCGAGCAGGTAGATGAGGTAGCGGACAAGACGAAACTGATACTGCTCGACGAGGTCGTGCAGCAGGGCGATGTCTCGCTGACGAAGACCGCGTGCGATCCGCTGCGTATCGGTAGTCAAGGCCTCCGCCAATGTCTCGTCGCATTCAAGCATACGAGGGGTATACGGGACAGCCGGCCGAAATTACGCATGGATCGAAATTAGCTGGTGGAATGGGCGGCAGCCGCCTCGGCACCACGCCGTTTGAGGCGCTTCACGAACCAGAATGTCCAGAGGGCCAGACCACCCATCATGCCGTAGCCCACGATGGGACCCACAACGAGATAGTGCCGAATCGAAAGGGCGAAGACGAGCAGGCAGGCCACGCCGGTCTGGGCGAGCAGTCCAAATCCCCACACCAGAGTCATGATGGTCATGCTGCGGCGGAAGCGTGGATTGTCGCGAAGAGATTCGAAGCGCGCGGCTTCAGCCTGGGATTCTCGCAATTTACCTGCACGGGCGAGTTGATAGATCAATGGCCGACCGATGGCGGCTGAGCCGAGAAACACGAGGCCCATAAGGCCGGTGACGAGATTTTCGCGCAGTTGCAGGAAGCGAACGGAGCCTCCGCCGAGGAAAGCAAGGAGGGAGAGGACAATGCCAGCGAGCACAAGGATCGACACGGCATCGATGCGTCGCTTGCGTGCGAACTCAATCCCGCTCCAGAGGATGGGAGGCAGGGATGCAGCCAACAGGGCGCGGACCTGGCCCATACCGGCCTCAGCCTTGACGTAAATCACATACGGAAGGGCAATGTTGACGAGAAGCTCGATGGCGATGTTGCTAACCGCCTTAGGGCTGATCATTCCCGGAATCTCCCTCGGAGCCTCGCTTGCAAATGATGCCGACGTTTGGATTCAGCAGTCAACATCGCATACGTGCTGACGCGTGTGTTGGTTCCCCGCTGACTAGCAAGCGAACCCACCCTAGCTGCGCTAGGATGGGGCACTTGGCGATTTTAGAAACGAGGGAGAAATGAATTTACGAATCTTTTCGGGGGCAATCGGGGCGGTGGCAACCGGGGTGATGTTGTTGCTCGTCCCGGCGGCGCATGCACAGCAAAGCCACTGGGCGTCGGCCGATGACAAGACTGCGAAATACATCATCGACATGGAACGCAAGTGGGCTGAAGGAGTGTGCGTTGATAACGGCGTCGTCGCCGGCCTGCTTGCGGACGATTTCCAAGGCACATCAACGAAGGGTGCACGCTTCAGCAAAGCGGATGAACTGAAGGACGAGAAGGGCGCACATACCGCTCACGATTGCGGACTCGAGGAGGCCAAAGTGCACTTCTTCGGTGACAGTGTCGCCGTTGTCTATGGCCGCGAACATGCTGTTGGCAAAGACAGCTCCCAACCGAGCGCAAAGGTGTGCCAGGTTTGGACTGATACGTGGCTGAAACGCGGCGGTACGTGGCAGATCATCGCATCGCAGGATAATCGCGTGGAATGCAAGTAGCTAGAGAATCTCTGTGCCAGCCGTTCGGATATTTAACTCAGCTCGATTGCCTTACTCTCCACTAGCCCCTTCGCCTTCGCAATAAAATCCGCCAGCGGCATGGAGCCCTGGTCGCCTTTGCCTCTGACTCTTACGCTGACCGCGCCGGCTTCCTGCTCCTTGTCGCCGAAGACGAGGAGGTAGGGGATCTTCTGCATGGTTAAGTCGCGGATTTTGGCGTTCATCTTTTCGTTGCGGCTGTCCATCTCTACGCGGAGGCCGGCGGCTTTCAATTGCTGCTGGAGCTGTTTGCCATAGTCATTGTGACGTTCTGCGATGGGGACGAGGCCGACCTGCACCGGGGCGAGCCAGAGCGGGAAGTCTCCGGCGTAGTGCTCGATGAGATAGGAGACCATGCGCTCCATGGTGCTGATGATGGCGCGATGGATCATGACGGGCCGGTGCTGCTTGCCGTCGGCGGCGGTGTAGACGAGGCCGAACTGGCTGGGCAGATGGAAGTCGACCTGGATGGTGGAGTAGGTCTCCTCGTGTCCCATGACATCGGCGAGCTGAATATCGAGTTTGGGGCCGTAGAAGGCGGCGTCACCGCGGCTTTCGCGATACGGTAGCCCGAGTGAATCGAGGGCTTCGCGGAGGACGCGCTCGCCGAGCTCCCACATCTCGTCGTTGTCGACGTACTTCTCCTTGTTTGCGGGATCGCGCAGGGAGAGGCGATAGCTGTAGCGCGTGATGCCGAGATCGCGATAGGTGCGCTCGACGAGCCGCATCACGTTGGAGAACTCTTCCTTGATCTGATCCGGGGTACAGAAGATGTGCGCGTCGTTCAGCGTCATGCAGCGGACGCGGCTCAGGCCGCTCAGCGCTCCGGAGCGCTCGTAGCGATACATGGTGCCGAGCTCGGCGAGGCGAAGCGGCAGATCGCGATAGCTGTGGAGCTTGGACTCATAGATCAGGATGTGGTGCGGGCAGTTCATGGGGCGGAGGACGAGCTGCTCCGTCTTCAGGTCCATGGGCGGAAACATGTCTTCGTGGTAATGCGCCCAGTGGCCGGAACGGACATAGAGATCGACCTTGGCGAGTGCGGGCGAGTAGACGTGATCGTAGCCGTCTTCGCGCTCGAGCTGGAGGATGTACTCCTCTAGCAGGCGGCGAATGGTGGCGCCTTTGGGAAGCCAGAGCGGCAGGCCGGCGCCGACATCCTCATTGTTGGTGAAGAGCTCGAGCTCTTTGCCGAGCCGGCGGTGATCGCGACGCTTCGCCTCTTCGAGCAGCGCGAGGTATTCGTCCAGATCTTTCCTGGAGAAGAAGGCGGTGCCGTAGATGCGCTGGAGCTGCGGGTTCTTCTCGTCGCCGAGCCAGTAGGCGCCGGAGAGGCTCATGATCTTGAAGGCCTTGACGCGGCCGGTGGAGGGCACGTGGGGGCCGCGGCAGAAGTCGACGAAGGTGCCGTTGCGATAGAGCGAGATCTGGTCGCCGGGTTTGGTGAAGCGCTCGATGAAGTGGACCTTCATGAAGTCGCCCTGGGCGCGGTAGTCGGCGAGGCCCTGCGCGCGCGGCTCGTACTCGCGGACGAAGGGTTCATCGCGGCCGACGACTTCGGCCATCTTGAGCTCGATGGCGGAGAGATCGTCGGTGGTGAAGGGCGTGGGGCGATAGAAGTCGTAGAAGTAGCCGGAGTCGGTGGCGGGGCCGTGGCCGAGCCGGGTTTCGGGGAAGAGCTCGAGGACGGCGGTGGCCATGACGTGCGCGGCAGAGTGGCGCACGACCTGGAGCGCGTCGGGGTCCTTCTCGGTGAGGAGTTGGAGGTGGACGTCTTCGGTGAGCGGGGCGCGGAGGTCGACGAGGCGCTCGGCGGAGGCGTCGGGCGCAGCGTACATGGCCTGTTCGCCGGGCTCCGATTTTTCGTCGCCGGGCAACGGCACATTGCGCGTGGGCTGCGAAGCGGTGTTCACTGGCTTGACGCGGGCGACGATGGCGGCGGCGGCGAGGCGCGGCGAGATGGACATCGCTACGTCGTGCGCAGTGGAACCGGCGGGGAGCTGCTTGATGGAGCCGTCGGGGAGGTGGATCTGGATCTGGTTGGGGTCGGACATGGTCGTTATTAAGGATAGGGGAGGCGCGGGGATGCGTCGAGGCTGAGCCTTTAGCATGCCAGTCAGGTGCTCAGGAGATGGCGATGACGGATAGTCCCACGGGAAAACAGCGGAACTGGATCATGCTCGCTGGATTTGTGCTGGCGTGCGAAGCGGTGGGGGCGATTTCGGGCTGGCTGACCGCTCCGGAGATTGCAGGATGGTACGCGACGCTGACCAAGCCGTCATTCAATCCGCCGAACTGGGTGTTTGCGCCAGTGTGGACGGCGCTGTTTGCACTAATGGGGATTGCGGCTTGGCTGGTGTGGCGCACGCCGACGTCTGCGCTGCGCTCGGTGTCCCTGCGCTGTTTCTGGCTTCAACTCTGCGTCAACTTTCTCTGGTCGATGACGTTCTTTCGTCAACACTCAACATTGAAGGCGGCTGTGGTGATTCTGTTTCTGCTCGTCTTCATTGCGGCGATCGCTTACTTCTTCGGGTTGATGAGCCGTGTGGCGGCGTTGCTGATGGTGCCGTATGCCTGCTGGGTGGGGTTTGCAGCGGTGTTGAACTGGGCGCTGTGGCGGCTGAACAGATAGGAACCAACAGTTCCCCCTTGCGCTTCTACAAGAGATGCCGTCATACTCCTGTAGAAGTGAAAGGGAACCACCATTGACCGCTGAACGTATTGATCTTCCACAGGGCACGCTGGACCTGCTGATTCTGAGGACGTTGTCGCTGGAACCGCAGCATGGATGGGCGATCTCCGAGCGCGTGCAGCAGGTATCGAGCGATGTGCTGCGCATCCAGCAGGGATCGTTGTATCCGGCGCTGCACCGGCTGGAGCGGCGCGGCTGGATCAAGGCGAAGTGGGGCACGTCGGAGAACAATCGGCGCGCCAAGTACTACGAGCTGACGCGCGCGGGACGAAAACAGCTTGAAGCGGAGACCGAGAGCTGGCGGAAGCTCGCGGCGGCGGTTGCGCAAGTTCTGGAGAGTGTGTGAGGTGCTTCCATGCGGAATGATCATGATTTCTCCCTGCGGGGGCTGGGTTTTCGCCTGCGGGCGCTTTTTCGGCGGCGTGCGGAAGAGACGGAGCTGAACGAGGAGCTTCGTTTCCATTTCGAAAAGCAGGTGGAGAAGTACAGGCTTTCCGGCATGGGCGAAGAAGAGGCGCGGCGGCGGGCGCGGCTGTCGTTTGGCGGGCATGAGCAGGTGAAGGAAGATTGCCGCGAGGCGCGCGGAACGAGCTTTGTCGAAGATGCGCGGCAGGATATGCGCTATGCCATTCGGCAGTTGCGGGCGAATCCGACATTCGCGGTTGTCATTGTGCTGACACTGGCGCTGAGCATCGGGGCGAACAGCGCGATCTTCAGCGTGATCAATGGCGTGCTGATCAAGCCGCTGCCGTATCGGCAGCCGGATAAGCTGGTGCGCACTTTTCTCACCAATGCAGTGTTCCCCAGGTTTCCGCTGAATCCATTTGATTTTCGAGACTTCCGGGCGCGCAGCAAATCCTTCGAGGGGCTGGCGGCTTTCACGCGCGGCGATGTGCAGCTCTCCGGTTCAGGTGAGCCGGTGCGGCTGAATGGGATGGGCATCACATCGGGATATTTCCGCGTGCTTGGGCTGGCTCCGGAGCTGGGACGGGAGTTCGACGCAAAGGCGGAGATTCCGGGTAATGGCATGCAGGTGATCCTGAGCGACCGGGTGTGGCGCGACCGCTTCGGCGCCGCACCGGACATCCTTGGACGCAAGATCACGTTGAATGCGCAGCCATTCACGGTGGTGGGCGTGATGCCGGCGGGAACGGCGCATCCGGGCAACGAATATCAACCGCTGGCTTATGGCCAAGATGTGGATATGTGGTGGCCGTTTGCGTTTGGCGGCGATCCGTCGCAACGCGGGTCGCATTATCTGGAAGGCATTGGGCGGCTGAAGAAGGACGTTACGCTCACAGAGGCGAATGCAGAGATGAACACGCTGCTGACGCAAATCGGTCGCGAACACGGCGGGTACGGCAGCTGGAAGTTGCTGGTGATTTCGCTGAACGACGAGATTGTGGGGGCGAGCCGGCAGCTCCTGTTGGTGCTGCTGGGAGCGGTGGGGATGGTATTGCTGATTGCGTGCGCGAATGCGGCCAACCTGATGCTGACGCGCGCAGCAGTGCGGCAGCGGGAGATTGCTGTGCGCGTGGCGCTAGGCGCGCAACGTTCGCGCGTGGTGCGACAGTTGCTTACGGAAAGTCTGCTGATCGCCTTCATGGGAGGCGCGCTGGGACTGGCGATGGCGCTAGTTGGCGTGAAGGCGCTGGTGTCGCTGTTGCCGGCGAACTTCCCGCGTGCTCACGATATCCATGTGAGTGCTCCTGTGTTCCTGTTCACCCTGCTGGCCAGCGTGGCGACGGGAGTTCTCTTTGGACTTGCGCCTGCGCTGCAGGCTTCGCGTACCGATCCGAAGGAGGGGTTGCACAAGGGCGGGCGCGCGACGACCGGCGGCGGACGGCAGAGCAGGTTGCGCAATGCGCTGGTGGCGTCAGAGGTGGGGTTGGCATGCGTCCTGTTGATTGGCGCCGGCCTAATGCTGCGCAGCCTGCTGAACCTGATGCATCTGGATCGCGGCTTCGAAGAGCATGTTCTGACGGCGAAGCTCTCCCTGCCCCACGAACAATACAAGACTGACGAAAGCCGCGCGCGATTTTTCGCACAACTTGTTGATGGCCTGCAGGCGCTGCCCGGTGTGCAAAGCACGGGAGTTGGGAGCGATTTGCCGTGGACAGGCTACAACGACAACACCAGCTTTTCGATTGAGGGCAAGCAGCCTCCGCCACACGAGGATTTCCATGCCCGCTATCACATGGCGGGGCCGGATTATTTCCGAGCGCTGGGCACTCCGCTGCTGCGTGGACGCTTCTTCACAGATGCCGATAAGAAGGATGCGCCAAATGTGATCCTCATCAATCACGCGATGGCGGAACGCTATTGGCCGGGCGAAGATGTGCTGGGAAAGCGAATCACATTTCAAGACCATCCTAAAGACGACAAGGACTGGCTGAGAGTGGTGGGCGTTGTCGGAGATGTGAAGGACCAGCCGAACAGCCCTGGAGCAGAGCCCGCGTTCTGGTGGTCCGGCTATCAAGTGGCGACTCCTTTTCCAGACGCGTTGGTCGTGGTTCGCGCCGATGCCGATCCGCAGTTGTTGGTGGCGGCGATTCGAAATCAGGTCGCAAAGCTCGATCCGGCCCTGGCAGTTGCAGATGTTCGGTCGATGGACGAAATCGTCACCGCGTCAGTATCTACACCGCGATTCGCCTTTCTTCTGGTCGGCTTGTTTGGTGCGCTTGCCATTGTTCTCGCAGCGATTGGGACGTATGGCGTGATTGCGTATTCAGTGAGCCAGCGGACGCCGGAGTTTGGTTTGCGCATGGCGTTGGGTGCGCGGCGGTTCGATGTTCTGTGGCTTGTGCTGCTGCAGGCGGGGAAGCTGATTCTGTCGGGCACGGTGATCGGCGTGCTGCTGGCGCTGGTGCTGGCACGCGGATTGAAGAGCCTGATCTACGAGGTCAGCCCGGCTGATCCGCTGACGTTCACTGCGATTGGATTCGCGGTGATTGCGATTGCGATCGTAGCCTGTTACATACCTGCGCGAAAGGCTACAGAGGCGGATCCGATGATTGCTTTGCGGGCGGAGTAATTCGGGATGGCGGCAGCAAAAACGGAGAGCACGTATGCCCTCCGCTTTGCTGTTGCTGGAATGGTGCGCCTACTTCTGTTCGGGTACCGCGCCGAGGAAGACATCTTTGAGCGGAGCGGATTGCTGGTCGCGCAGCTCGGGGTGGGGCATGGGTTTGCGGGGGATCATCTCGTCACGCATGGCGGCGTTGTAGAGGAAGATGGCCTCGACGGTGGAGATCTGCGCGAGGTCGGCAGGCTGCAGGCGCTCGTAGGTGTCCATGTTGGAGTGGTGGGTGCGGCTTTCATAGTCCATCGGATCCTGAATGAACTGGAAGCCGGGGAGGCCGACGGCGTCGAACGACAGGTGGTCGGTGCCGCCGGTGTTGCGCATGGTGATGGTGGTGACGCCGAGGTCTTTGAGCGGCGCAATCCACTGGCGGTAGATCGGCTCGACGGCCGCGTTGCCCTGCAGATAGACGCCGCGGATTTTGCCGGTGCCGTTGTCAACGTTGAAGTAGGCATCAAGCGTCTTCCACTCCGGCTTGGTTTCGACGGGGCCCGCGGCCTTGCGGATGAACTCCGGCAGCTTCATCGAGTCCGCGTCGGTGGCGAGCGGGTAGGAGCCGAAGTGCTGCGTGACGTAGCCCTTGGAGCCGAAGAGACCTTGCTCTTCGCCGCTCCACAGCGCGATGCGGATGGTGCGACGGGGATGGATGTCGAGTGCCTTGAGGATGCGTACTGCCTCCATGGCGACGACTGTGCCTGCGCCGTTGTCCGTGGCGCCGGTGGCGGAAGCCCAGGAGTCAAGATGGCCGCCGACCATGACGATCTGGTCCTTGAGATCGGGATCGGTGCCGGGGATCTCGGCGACGGTATCAAAGCCGTGCTGGTGGTCGCCGGTGACCTTGCTTTCGACATTCATCTCGAGTGTGACGGGCACGTTCGCCTTGATCAGGCGATAGACGCGGCCGTAGTTTTCGATGGCGGTGACGACGACGGGAACCTTGACGGCCTTGTCCGCCTTATAAGGTTGCGAGCCAAGCGCGGCTCCGTTGTCGTCAAAGAATGTGCCGCCGGAGCCGCCGGAGTTTTTGCCGTCGCGGCTGGGCAGGATGACGCCTGCAACTTTTTCGTCTGCGAGGAAGGCCGCGATCTTGTCTTTCAGGGCGGAGCGCTTTAGGTATTGCGCGACGCGCTTGGCGTAGTCGCGGTTCTGGTCGCCGGCGGGATAGGTGGCGAGTTCTTCGAGGTCCTTGTCGGTGTAGCGCTCGAAGAGCGGCTTGTCGACGGGCGGGACGTCGCGCATCTCGCCGAGCAGAACAATCTTGCCGGAGAGCTTGCCCTTGTATTTGTCGAAATCCTTCTCCTCATCGATGACAACGTTGACGGCCTCGCCGCTGACAGCGCCGCTGGTGGAGGGCGACCACGGCGTGGCCTGCGCGATGAAGGGCGCGGTATCGGGAGCGGTCATGCGGACCCAGGTGTTGAGTTGCTGCCACCCCATGCCGAATTCGCCCCAGTCTTCCAGGTGCGCGTTGACGAGGCCCATGCGGGTGAGCTGATCGCGGGTCCAGTCATTGGCTTTCTGCATGTTGGGTGAGCCGGTGAGGCGGCCGCCAATGTCGTCATCGAGCGCGGAGGCGAGCTCCATGACATGCGAGTGGGCGATGCCCTCTTCGCGGATGCGGGCGTAGGCGTTGAGGTCTAATTTTTCAACTGCGGGCTGCGGAACCTCCCAGGGATTGGCTTCGGGAGCAGTTGCAGCGGCGCCGGTTTTCTTTTGCGGTTTGTCTGCGGCGGAGAGCGGTGAGGTGGGGAAGGCGAGGATAGCGCCGGCCAGCGCGAGGAGCGCGGCCGCGCGAGCGGTGTGCATAGGGTGGTGCCTCCGGGAAGAATGACAGTCGGCAGGAAGAATATCAGGTGCGCGGCGGTGGCACGATTTTGTTGGGGCGGCTCCCTTTGACCACTGGCCGATTGGTTTCGTGTGTATGCCGGTAATCGCATCTGAATTTGCAGAAGAGGTTGCGGCTATGTGGAATTCGAGAGTGTTTCACATGATGTTTCGAACTGCGTTGCTGACGGCGCTGATCTGTGTGGACGCGATTGGGATGCCTGCTGTTTCGCGGGCGCAGCAGCCGGACGCGCGCACGGTGATTGCGGAGAGCCAGTCGATCCACACCGCGAATGGTGTGGAAGTGCGCGAGGCGGTGAAGATTGGCGGCATCGATCAGTGGATCACTGTGCGCGGCAAAGACCGGAACAATCCGCTGCTGCTGTACGTGCATGGCGGCCCGGGCGACACGATGATGGGGGTGAGCTGGAGCTTCCAGCGGCCCTGGGAGGATTACTTCACCGTGGTGGAGTGGGACCAGCGCGGCGCGGGCAAAACCTATGCGAGCAACGACTGGGAGACGGTGAAGCCGACGATGAAGATCGAGCGCTTCGTCGAGGATGCGGAGGAGATGGTCCAGTATCTACGCGCGAAGTATCACAAGCGGAAGATCGTGCTGCTTGGCCACTCATGGGGTTCGGTGATTGCCACCGAGCTGGCACAACGGCATCCGGAGTGGTTTTCCGTGTATGTGGGCACAGGGCAGGTAGTGGACACGCGTCAAAGCGAACGCCTGGGCTATGAGGAGACACTGAAAGAGGCGCAGGCGGCGCACAATGCAGGAGCATTGCAGGATCTGAAGGCGCTGGCGCCGTATCCGGAGACGAGCGGGCCGATCTCGTTTGACAAGACGATGAAGGAGCGCAAGTGGCTGGTGCACTTCGGCGGCTACACGTGGCGCAACACGAACGACCACTACGAGGACTTGATGCGGTTGAGCCCGGACTACACCGATGCTGATGTGAAGGGCTATGAGAAGGGCGACGAAAAATCACCGCGCGTGATCTGGGCCGAATTTTCAGAGGTCAACTTCTGGAAGCGAAATGTCTTTCGTTGTCCCGTGGTGTTGTTGCAGGGGAGTCACGATCTGAATGTGTCCCACGAGCTGGTCAGGCGCTGGTTCGCCACGCTTCAGGCGCCCTCGAAGAAGCTGGTATGGTTTCCGAACTCCAGCCACATGCCGATGATGGAGGAGCCAGGGCGGTTTTTCTATTCCCTCATGACGGACGTGCGGCCGCTGGCGGTGAGCGCTGACGCGGCAGCGGCGTCGAAGTGAGTGCAGGCAGCGCCGGGTATTTTAGTGCAGCCCGAGGAATGTAAAGGGTTTGGTTACCTTAAAGGCTGCGGCTGCATTTCCAGAATAGATATTCCTCTGATCTTTGCCGAGATCGAGTTTCATCACTTTGCCGGTTTGCGGAGAGAAGTCGACGTCCTTGAAGTTGATCCAGAAGGTGTTCGGCGTGAGCGCTGACTCGAAAAAGTAGATCAATCGCTTCTGATCCGCGACGGTCCGCCAACGGGTGGACGAAATGTTGGGCTCATTCGGCGTTGCGATGCCATACGGAACCGAGACATTGCGGATGACACTGAAGACGCTTGCGACGGCGATCTCCGGGTCTTCACTTCTGGGAATGGCGTTGATATAAAACGACGCGCGCGCGAAACGATCCGCGGCCCGGTTGGTGCCAGGGAGTACTGTTGTTCCTCCAATGCCTTTCCAGTATTCGTCGAGCGCGAGTTGCTTATCGAAAGTCGGCGAATTCGTTATTACCTGGTACTCGCGGCTGTGATGAATGATCTGCTTGCCGCCGATGTACTCGACGATGGCGCTGTCTCCTGTGGTGTCCGAGATGGAAAAGTGAAGCGTGGCTGCCCTGTCTTCTCCGGGAACTTTGTCTGTAACTACGACAAAGGGATCGGGAGTTAAGGCATCTACCGCTTCCTGCACGGTAGTGAAGTTGTCGAGGACATATTGCACCCAGACGGAGACGGCGAGGCCCGGTTTGGAAGAGTTTGGTTTGGGATACTCCGACTCCACAAGCCAGAGGGCATTGGCGACGAGTCCCTTTTCATTCATGCCATCTGTGGTGGAGACGTCATAACCAGTTGCAATGACGCTGCCGTATTTGGAGGTCCACTCAAAGGAGTGCGGACCTGCCGCTCCGTCGCGGTGCATGCCGCGGGGAAAGATCCACAAGTTGGTACCCACATCGACCTTCCAGTCCATGGACCGGCCGGTAATGACATCGCCATCGGAGCCAATGTAGACAGCTCGCGTGCAGGCGGGGGAAGAAAGAGTTGCGGCGGCGAGAAAACAGACAGCGATCAGAAAAGGAAGAGATGCCGGTAAGAACCGCTTCACTGGTGGCACGAAGAGGTCTCCCTTCAGGCGGATGAGACGCAGGTGGATGCTAACAGACCGTCACGTCATGAAAGTTGCATATTTGTGCTCGGCTTGTGCTGGAAGTACGCGGCGTTCAGTCTTCCAGGGAAAGGTCGGCGTCAGGGCGATCTTTCGGTGCGAGAAGCCAGTAGAGCACTGCGAACAACGCGAGCGAGGGGATTCCGCAGAGAAGCATGGAGCGGAAGCCGGGCGTAAAGAAGGAGGTGACCATGACGCCGATTAGAAGCACGGCGCCGAACAGAGTCGTCCAGGGCGCCCCGAACATTTTGAAATCACCCTCGGCGAAGACATGACGGCGGCGGAAGGCGAGGTGGGTAATGAAGGTCATGAGCCACGCAAAGAGCCCGCCGAAAGTAGATATGGAAATCATGAGGTTATAGGAAGCCGCGGAATAAAGCGTGTACATCACCGCGGCAACAACAACCCCGGCTGAGGAGACGAGCAGTGCGGCGACGGGTACGCCGTCCCGGCTGAGGCGTCCAAGCGTTTTTGGAGCATAGCCGGCACGCGCAAGTGAAAAGAGCATGCGGCTTGCGACGTAGATCTGGCTGTTCATTGCGGAGAGCGCCGCGATAAGCACAACCAGGTTGAGGACGCCGGCGGCGTAGGGGATGTGGGAGACCTGCATGACGCGGACGAAGGGACTGGTGGTCGTGCCGGCCTGGTTCCATGGAACGATGGCTAGCATGAGTGCGAGCGTGAGCAGATAGAAGAGGACGAGACGGATGGCTGTGGAGCGAAAGGCGCGCGTGATGGCGCGTCGCGGATCACGCGTTTCACCGGCGGCGACGGCGATCATCTCTACACCGAAGTAGCCGAAGATGGCCACGATGACCGCCATCCACACACCGCGTAAGCCAAAGGGGAAGAAGCCGCCGTCTGAAACATAGAGGTGGATACCCATAGAGGCGGCATGCGGGCTGAAGAGAAGGATTGCGCTGGCGAGCAGCAGGAAGCCGACGATGGCAAGGATCTTGATGAGGGAGAAGGTGTATTCCAGCGTGCCATAGACACTGACCTGCAGCGCATTCATGCCGACGAGCGCCGCGGAGGAGATAAGTATCCAGACCAGACCGGGCACGGACGGGAACCATAGCCGCATGTAAACGGCGATGGCGGTGACCTCTGTTCCAACGGCGAGGACGATAGCGGACCAATAGGAATAGCGGACGAGAAAGCCGGCGAGCGGACCAAGATAGTGTCCGGCGAAGGCGCCGAAGGATCCGGAGATGGGGTGCGCGACGGTCATCTCTGCGAGACAGCCCATCAGCAACAGCGCAATCACAGCGGCGATGAGATAGCTGACGAGCACGGATGGCCCAGCGAGCCGGATGGCGAAGGCGCTGCCGAGGAAGAGGCCAGTGCCGATGGCGCCGCCGATCGCGATCATGGCGAGCTGGCCGGAGGTGAGCGATCGCTGGAGGTGCTGGTCGGCAGCTTCCGACGACGTCACTTGGGTGGACATAGGGTCACACGTGGAGCGCTCAATGTACGGGGGCGGAGTGGATGATAGCACTGAGCTCGTGGATGGTGTGCTCGAGCTCGTGGTCCGCGGTGTAGAAGTGCGGCGACATGCGGATGCCGGCACCGGGGCGATAGTCGACGATGATCTGGCGCCGCAGAAGCTCTGCGGTGACGCGTTCGCCGTCGGGTACATCGAGGATGACGACACCGCCACGCCGCGCCGGATCGCGCTCGCTGCGGACGGTGATGCCGGCCTGGTCAGCAAGTTCGATGAGCCGTGTGGTCTGGCGAACGGACTTGGCGCGAATGGCATCGACGCCGATGTCATTCACGATCTGGTAGCCGGCGCGCGCGGCGTAGAGGCCGGGGACATTGGGAGTGCCGCCGAGGAAGCGGAAGGCGTCCGGTGCGTAGTCGATGGGGCCGCTTTCGAAGTCGAAGGGCGCGCGATGCGCCTGCCAGCCGACAGCGGCGGGTTCGAGCAGCGGCCACAGATCGCGGCGTACATAAAGGTAGCCGGCACCCGGGCCGCCCAGCAGCCACTTGACTGATCCTCCGACGGCGAAGTCGACGTGGAGCGCGCGGACATCGACGGGCAGGATGCCGGCCGACTGGTAGAGGTCCGCGACCACGTAGGCGCCGACGGAGTGAGCGCGACGGATGATGGCGGCGAGGTCCTGCACGTAGGAGGAGCGGAAGGCGACGTGCGAGATGCTGACCAGGCGCGTCTCTTCGTCGATGGCGTCGAGGAGCGGTTCGAGCGGCAAGGTCATGCCGTCCGGCGAAGGTACGGTGACGATGCGGGCGCCCTGACGCGCGAGGCCGTGGTAGATGTAGTCGTTCGAAGGGAAGTTGAGGCCTTCGGTGACGATCTTGTTGCGGCGCTGCTGCCAGTCGAAGCAGGAGGCGATGACCCACTGGCCGGTGGAGGCGTTCTGGTTCATGACGACCTCGCCCTGGCCGGCGCCGATGATGGAAGCGATGAGGTCGCCGACGGTGACAGGCATCTCCCACCAGCCCTCATGCCAGGCGCGGACGCCGCGGGTGGCCCAGGTTTCTGTGAACGCGGAGAGCGAATCGGCGGTGCGGCGGGGCATGGCGCCGAGCGAGTGGCTGACCATGTAGGTGGTGTGAGCGAGGATGGGGAACTCGTCGCGCCATGCGAGCAGCGGATCTGTGATGGGTAAGACGGCGGCGGGCGGGGCCATAAGGATCTTCTATCAGACCGCCGTCGCGGCTGGCTTGCGCGCGAAGATATATGCCCGGCGGCTCTGGTGTTCCACTTCGGGTGCGTAGGGTTCGCGCTCGACGATTTCTCCGATGACGAGGCCGGCGGCTTCCAGTTCGCTCTTCACCGCGGGCGGCTGAAGAAAGTGGAAGTCCATCGCGATGGGCCGATCCCACCACTCATTTCGGCGGATCGTTTCGTCGCCCACATGGTGGGAGAGCAACAGCAATCCATCCGGCTGGAGAACACGCGCCATCTCGCGAAAGACCTGAGGCAGAGATGCTTTGGGGAGATTGACGACTGCGTAGAAGGCGGTAATGCCGGCGAGTGATGCGTCGGGGAGGTCGAGTGCGAGCATGTTGCCCTGGCGAAAGGTGATGTCGGGATTGAGGCGCCGGGCTTCCTCGATCATGCGCGGTGAGAGATCCAGGCCGAAGACGCTCGCACCGGTATCGCGCAGATAGCGAGCGACGTGGCCGGGGCCGCAGCCCATGTCGCAGACGTCTCCTTTGCCTTTGACCCTGGAGGCGAAGCGGGTGAGCAGTTCGCGATCGAGCGGCTTGTGCTGGAGCTCGGTGTAGATGTGGCGGGCGTATTCGTCCGCGATGCGATCGTAGCTTTCTTCAATCGCGCGAAGAACTGGCTCGTCCATACCGTCCTTATAGATAGCTGACGAGCAGTGTATGTGCAACTTGAGAAAGAAGCGCGGGCCGCGACATTGATTTGCGCGGCCCGCGTTGAGGAGTGAGCTTTATTTGTAGACCGGTGAGATGGTGATGGAGTCGAGGTCCGGCGCGTAGTTCGTCGGGTTGCTGAAGGCGATGGTGTTGTTGCCGGCGTTCAACTGCACCTGGATAACGGTGCTGGCGGGTGAGTTGAAGCTGGTGCCGTTGAGGTCGAGCTCCTGCGCGGTGCCGTCGTTCACCGAGAGGAAGTACGAGCGCGGGCCGCTGGTGAGGTAATCGATCTCCATGTTGTATGTGCCTGCGGCGGGCACGTTTACGTTGGTGAAGGTAGCGGTGGCACCGGCGCCGAGGTTGCCGGCCTTGGCGAGACCAGAGCAGTTGCCGCAGAAGCCGCCGCTGCCGCTGCCGGTGAGCGTGGCGTACTCGCCTTCATAGGTGGTGGCTGTGGGATAGGGTTCGTTGCCGTCGCCGCTGATGACGATGCGATCGAGATCCGGCGGATAGCTGACGGGATTGCCGAACTGGATGCTGTTGATGCCGGCGTTGAGTTTGACTGGAATGGTGAGCTGCGAAGGCACGTTGCCGCTGCCGCCGCTGGAGTTGAGCGTCAGGTCGGGACCGCCGTTCACGTTGATGATGTAGGAGCGGGTGCCGTTGGTGAGCGAGTCGACCTCCATGCGGTAGACGCCGGCCTTCTTCACCTCGACATCCGCGAAGGTGGCGTAGTTATCCGGACCGATGCCGAGATAGGTGATCTTGGAGCCGGAGGCGCAGAGCGTGCAGGGCTGGATGTTGGCCGCGCCATGGAGAATGGCCGAGGCGCCGTCATAGACCTGCGATGGCGGCGCTGGGACCTGCCCAGTGCCTTGGACAAGGAAGAGCCGCGTTCCATGGCCGGGCAGGACCGTTGAGAAGGAATTGAATTGCGGGCCAAGCTCGGTGTGGCTCCACAGATCGCGCACCCTGACTGCGTTTGCGAAGCCGAGGTCCTTCCAGTCGAAGGTGACGCTGGAGGGGAGCGCGTTGAGGTTGAAGAGCGCGACATAATACGCACCGTGGCCGAGGTTGGAGGCCCAGACGGGGGTGAAGCCGGCGTTGATCTGCGTGGCGGGATGGCCGGAGCGATCGACGGCGAGGACTTCGTCGTTGGTGAGCGCTTGTTTGCCGAAAGAGGTGAGCTTGGTGAGGTCGCCGCCGAGAGTGAGCGGCGCATTGGCCATGGCCCAGAGCGTCATTGCGGTCTGCTGCTCGGTGTCGCGTGATGCCATCGTTCGGCACCGTTGCCGACTTCAAGCGAGTCGAGATCGTTCCAGCCGAGGGTGGGGCCGGAGGTGTGCTCCCAACTGGGCAGGTCGAGGAAGCGGACTTCGATGCGCGGCCACTCGGTGAGCAGCGGGCAGTCGCCTTCGCACTCGACATCGCCTTCGATGCGGCGCGCGTTCGAGAATTGCTGCCAGTCGCTGACGTAGTCCTCATCAAGCGCCCAGGAGATGGTGAGCCAGATGGGGCGATGGCTCTCGCGCGATCGCCTTCGAGTAGGCCATGACGTCGGGGATGTTGTTGATGGTGAGATCGTCGTTGTAGGAGCCCGGAGTTACGGAGTCGAGCTTGATGTAGTCGATGCCCCACGATGCATAGAGGTTGACGATGGAGTTGATGTACTCCTGCGCACCGGGTTTGGTGAAATCGATCTTGTATCCGTAACCGAAACCGTTACCGTTGGTGAGCGGCTGCACGACGATGTCCTGCGCGTGATACGAGGTGCCGTAGATCGGCAGATTCGATGAGACAATCTGCCCGCCGATTCCAGGGAGTAGATAGATGCCGACCTTCTGACCGTTGGCGTGGATGTGCTGGATCATCTGGAGGAAGTGCGGGAACTCCGTCGTGTTCCAGAGCGAGCGTCCGTAGCCATCGATGTCGCCATTCCAACCCGCGTCGAGGTTGATGTACTGGAAGCCATGAGCGCTGAGGCCGGAGGTGCGCATGGCATCGGATTGGGCGAGGATGTTCTGCTCATTCATCACGCTGGCCGAGGGCACGATGGTCTGCTGGCTATAGGTGCTCCAGCCCGAGAGGGGACGCGCGCCGAGGCCGTTGACCTGCGCGAGGGCTGCGGGAGCCATGCCGAGAAGCGCGGCGGCGACGGCGACGGCGATGCGGGGGAGTGGTGCGGCTGCAGCGGCGAAGACTCCGCAGCGTGTTCGGTTGGTGTGGGTTTCCAGCGTTCCCAGGGGGAGTGTCGTCGGCATGGGGGTTCACCTCATCGAATGTCTCTGTTTCAGAAATGAAACGGAGTTTTCATGCGCGAAACAATCTATACCGCGAATGTAAGCGGTGACAATGCAGTGCTGGAAATTAATTTGATAAGACGCAGTGAGGAACCGACACGACGGGATAAGTGCTTGCAGACGAGCGACTTGTGACAGACGACGGCTGACCGGAAAAGGCTAGATGAGTCGTGCGCCGGCGAGTTCTTCAAGGACGGTAAGCGGGGCGTGCCGGGGGGCGACCATCGCGTCCGGAGAGACCAGAAAGGTCTGCTCCAGCGCGTACTGACCGCAGAGGACGGCGTGCGGGACCATGTCGGTGTAGACCATCCAGCTGGAGCCTGGCGGGGAACTGGTAGTCGTACTTGGGGCAGGAGCTCTGGAAGTCGCGATTCTCTTTGAGGAAGTTATGGAACCGCATCATGAAGTCGTCGTAGGGCGAGCGCTTGAGCGCGGGCGCGGCGGCGCCAAGGCCAATGCCGGTGGCCAGAGATTTGAAGGCGCGGCCGATGCCGGAGTCCGGTTGCGGGAGGGCGATTTCGGCGGGTGCGTACTTAGTGGCTACTGTGCGGAATGGATCGCTGACGATCCAGTCGCGAGTGCGCGTGGGATGAATGTTGTTGAAGAAGCGGAGAATGCGCGCGCCGTGCGTAGGGCGAGTGGGGAAGGCGTCGGTGTGCAGCAGATCGTTGCGGCGGCGCAGCGGGAGGTCGCGGCCTTCTTCCTCCTGCGGGCGGAAGCTGGCGTAGTCGAGCTGCCACCTGCCGTTGTAGGGCGAGAGGAAGCCGGTAAGGAATGCGGTGACGGACTCCGAGTAGTTGCGCATGATGCCGCGCAGGCGGTCGACCGCAGCGGGATTCGCCGTCTTGGTGTCGACGCCGGAGAGTTCGCCGCCCTTTGGCTTGTAGGCGATGTTCTTGTGCAGGGAGCTGTCGGATCTGCTGCTGGCCGCGGAGGAACTGGAGGTCGGAGTCGGTGAGCGCGATGGGGCTTTTGGGGAAGAAGAGGATCGAGCCGGCTTCGAGCTGCTCGCACCACTCGCGATGTTGTTCGGGTGAGGCGGATTCTGTCGCAGTGATGGTGACGAGTGACATATGAACGGTCAGCGTCCGGTAAGTTTGCGCTGCAGCCAGATGCCGAGGAGCACGGCGAGGCTGACGATCAAGACGAAGATGCCGGCGGGCAGCGCGATGAACTTGTAGCCGGTGTCGAGGGTGACATGATGATGGCCGGCACTGTTGTAGATCATCAGGCCGAAGATGCTGAGAAAGGTGACACCGAAGAAGGTGATGAAGCCGAGCGCCAGAGCGATGAGGGCGCTGGAGAAGAAGCCGAACCCGCCGACAGGAATTCCCCCGATGGAGATGTTGGCGTGGGCAGCGCCGGAGCGGCCGGGATCTGGATTGGAGACGGGGCCGGAGTTACTGGCGGAGATTGCGGACATATGAAGAAGAGCGCTCTCAGCTAGAATACTCAAGATGGGGCACACCGCACAGACAGAGCTGTTACCGGCCGCCGACGTGGCGCGGCAGACGCCGGTCATGCAGGCGGAAAACGGCATCTGCTACGCGACCTTTGGCGACCACAAGCTGCCGCCGGGCGAGCTGGAGCAGGTGATCGGGGCTGTGCCACGCACGGTGGCGGCTGCGCTGAAGCATCGCGCCTATTATTTTGTGCCGCTTACCATTCATGAGCAGGACGGCGACAACATTCCGGACGATGCGCACTCGAGCGGCGAGACGCTGATTGCGCCGCAGTACACGACGGAGCTGAGCGATCGCGCGATTTGCCATCGCAATGTGCACTTTTCCGGCGCGGACTACATATTTATCTCCACGCGGCTGATGCAGGACAAGTTTGCGCTGGCCTTTGAGCTGTTCATCAATATCGGCCACCACTTTGTGGATGCGGCCGGGGTGCCGGCGAGTTTTGGCGAGTTGGTGGACCGGCAGGCGATGGCGCAGGTGCGCGGCGAGACCAGCCACGATGCTTGGGAGAGCCGATCGCGTGCTTACGGCGAGCTCCGCATGGAGCCGGTAGAGCGCGGGCGCGGGGGACGCGGCGATCGCATTACGGCCTACGAGGCTGCAACGTTCCAGGGTCGACGAGAAGGCGAAGACCTCCTATATCCATGCGGCCTTTGCGGATGCGCTGGCGATTTACCTGCTGTCGCTGACGCTGGACTTCGACTACGTCGATCTGCGGGAGCGCGAGTATCCACTGCTGGCTTCGCCGGCGCTGGCGGAGCGGCTGCGCGCGGTGGCCGCGCTGTTTCCGCCGAACGCGGGGTACCAGTTCCAGGTGCTCTACCGCAGACGGTAGTGCTGGCCGCGCGGGCGGCGCCCTATGGCCCGGCTGCTTTGTGGCCTCGACGTGACACGAATCTGACGGATCAGGAGGAACGGTTTGCTGTCTCGCGAATCGGTAGAAGAGCTGTTGCCGGAGACGAAATCTCTGGCTCGGAGCGGCGGCGAGACGCTGTTCACGATCCTCGCGGCCATCAGCGCCTGCCATCTGCTGAATGATCTGATCCAGGCGACGATTCCGTCGCTGTATCCGCTGTTCCAGCGCATCTTCGGTCTGTCGCTGGGGCAGATCGGGATGATCACCTTTACTTATCAACTGACGGCTTCGCTGTTTCAGCCCTTTGTGGGTATGGCGACGGACAAGAAGCCGATGCCGTATTCGCTCGCGCTGGGGATGAGTTTCTCGCTCTGCGGGCTGGTGCTGATGGCGTGGGCGCCGAGTTACGGATGGCTGCTGGTGTCCGGCTCGCTGGTGGGGCTGGGGTCGTCGGTATTTCATCCGGAGTCGTCGCGCGTGGCGCGGCTGGCCTCCGGCGGGCAGCATGGGCTGGCGCAATCTCTGTTTCAACTGGGCGGCAATGTGGGGTCTGCGCTGGGGCCGTTGCTGGTGCTGTGGCTGGTGCTTTCCGCCCGCGGCGCGCGGGCCGGGCAACATCGCATCGCATGGTTTTCCGTCGCGGCGCTGGTGGCGATTGCAATGCTGCTGGCGATCGGAGTCTGGTACAAGGCGCGAGTAGCGGAAGGCGCGTCAGGAAAGAAGAAGGTGGACGACCATCCGCGTATGCAAGTGTCACGCGGCAAGCTGACGCAGGCGCTGGTGGTGCTGATGACGCTGGTCTTCTCGAAGTACTTCTATCTGACCAGCATCACGAGCTACTACACCTTCTATCTCATGCAGCGGTTCCACGTGACGCTGCACCAGTCGGAGATGTATCTGTTCATCTTTCTCGGCGCGGTGGCGCTGGGGACGATTCTCGGCGGGCCGATTGGCGATCGCTATGGACGGCGGCTGGTGATCTGGGTCTCGATCGTGGGCGTGCTGCCGTTCACGCTGGTGCTGCCTTACGCGAGCCTGGAGTGGACGGCGATCCTGAGCTTCATCATCGGGCTGGTGCTTTCGTCGGCCTTCTCCGCGATCCTGGTCTACGCGCAGGAGCTGGTGCCGGGCCGGGTGGGGATGATCTCCGGGCTGTTCTTCGGGCTGGCGTTTGGGATGGGCGGCCTGGGCGCGGCGCTGCTGGGCAAGCTCGCGGACATGACGAGCTTGAATCTGGTCTATCACGTGTGCTCGTTCTTGCCGGCGCTGGGGTTGCTGACGGGATTGCTGCCAAAGATCGATGAAAAGCTGCTGCCGCGCGGCAGCGTGGAAGCCGACGCTTAGCGGTTTCTTGACTCCGCAATCTGCGGCGAACTATCTTCGCCACTGGAGCACTTCAGGGTGCCGCCAGCTCGCGGAAAGGGCCAAGCCCGCCTGAACATTGCGTAGTTCTGAGATGAGTTAACGACAGACCTTTCCGCCTGAAGGTGCGAGCAATCGGGCGCTACCGGCCTATTGGCCAGGAAAGGACGTCGTGATGACTCGATCGCTCCCGCCACATCCATCGCTTGAAAACCTGAAGAAACGTGCCAAGGCATTGAAACGCGGCTGGCAAAGCGCCGATGCGCATGCACTCGAACGGGTACGCGCTGCGCATCCGAAGCTCGGCTCTGACGAGGCGTGGCAGCAGGCGACGCCGCGGCTGGCCGACTGCCAACTGGTGCTGGCACGCGAGGCCGGCTTTGCGAGCTGGCCGCAGTTACGAATTGCCGTCGAGGCAGCGCAACACGATCTGCCGGATGAGTTCGTGACGCTGGCGTGCCTGTGCTACGACGATCCGCACTATCGACCACCGCATGTTTCACGCTCGCGCGAGCGAGATGCTGCGCACGCATCTCTGGCTGGCTTCAGCGAACATCTGGTGCGCGACCGCGGCAGGGAATGCTGCGGCAGTTGCGGCGATTCTGAACGAAGATCCGGACGCCGTGAACCGTCCCGGACCGCACGGCTGGGCGCCGTTGCTGTGCGCGTGCTATTCGCGGGTGACACCGCTTGATGCCAGCCACTCGACCTATGAGGCAGCGAAGTTGCTGCTGGATCGCGGTGCTGATCCCAACGCGTACACGATGAAGGGCGATGCGGACGAGCGACTGGATCAGACGCCGCGGCGATTTACGGCGCTGACTGGGTTAGTCGGAGGCGGCTCCACAGGACTCGCCAATCAGCCTCCGCATCCGCGCTGGCGTGAGCTGGCGGAGTTGCTGCTGGAACGCGGCGCCGATCCCGCGGATGAGTGGGCGTTGTGGATCCATCCCTCTGCGTCGCTGGAGTTGCTGCTGCGCCATGGACTGAAGCCGGAGGCGCGGACGGCGGATGGCGCGATCACGCTGATGGGGCGTGAGCTGTCGCGCGCTGCGCTGGAGGGCCATTTGGATCGCGTGAAGCTGCTGTTGCAGCATGGCGCGCGAGCCGACGAAGTATTCCGCGGAAGAACGCCGTGGCAGCACGCGATGGACCGCGGCAACGTGGAGATCGCCCACCTGCTGGAGGAGGCTGGTGCTCCGATGGCGCGGTTGAGCGATGTGGAGGAGCTGATGTCGCTGTGTCTTGCGGGCGACGCCGCTGGCGTGCGCGCTCTGCTGGAACGTGCGCCCGATGTAGTGCAGCGCGCCCCGGGATTCATGGTGAACAAGGCCGTGAGTACCAGACGCATTGCGGCGGTACGGTTAGCGCTCGATCTCGGCTTCGATCCGAATTTTATGGATGAAGTCGCGCCGTTGCACATCGCGGTGGGCGGCGGTGGAGATACCGGATGGTTGCGAGAGGCGGATAAGGAGATTGTGGATCTGCTGCTGGAGCGCGGCGGATCGCTGGAGGTGCGGGAGCCGTTCTACGATGGCACGCCGATCGGGTGGGCGGGGTTTTTCGATCACGCAGCGATGCGTGACTTTCTGCTGAACAAGGAGAGGATCAGCATCTTCGATGCGCTTGAGTTCGATCGGCTCGACCGGATTGCTGACATCGTGGAGCGCGATCCCGAGACGCTGGAGCGGCCGTTTGCGCGATGCCTGACGCGCGAGCCGAAGGCGGAAGACTGGCAGACGCCGCTGGTGCGCATGGTGAGCCAGGGAAAGACGGAGGCGGTGCGCGTGCTGCTGGCGCATGGCGCGGATGCTGCGGCGCGGCATCCGGACGGCCGGGAGCTGACGCAGGTGGCGCAGGAGAAGGGCTTCCACGAAATTGTCACATTGCTAAAGGAGTATGCGGTGAAGACTTAGCGGCGCTGCGTCTTCACAGATGGAACATTGGGGCCTGCCGAGAACAAGGCTGCAAATCGCTATTTCAGGTCGCCGCCAGAATCTGAGCTGAGAATGGCGTCCATGATGGCCTTGATGTGGACACGTGCGCCATCCAGATGCGGGAAATCGGTGCTTTCTCTCGTTGAATACGAAGGCGAGATCGGTTCCAGCCAGAACGATGGCATCCAGGTTTTCACGCTCGATGACTCTGTGGGCGAGCGATCGTAACTGCTCGTACTCTTCCGCGGAGGCCTTCGCCGCTTCAATAACACGGAGATAGATATCGCTGACGAGATTGGTTTCCTCGCGGCTTAGTCCGATCACGTCGCAATCCGGAAGCTTCCCGAAGAGGCCTGTTTCCATCGTCACACGTGCGCCAAAGACAGCAACGCGGCGCAGTTTTCTGCGGGCTGCCTCGCTTGCGATCACGTCCAGAAGATTGACGAGCGGAAGAGGAGTCAACTCGGCCAATTCCGCAGCACAAATTTGCGGAGAGAAGGCCGGAATGGTGGCCAACTCCGCACCTCCATCGGCGAGGCGCTGGAGAAGGCCGGTCAGGTATTCCGCGAGCTCCTGTACTTTGCGTTCCTGAGCCAGTCGCATGACTCTTCGCACGTCAGCATGAACCATCAGGAGGCTGGGGGATAGGTCACGGGCGAGGTGAGCATCGACCAAAGATCTGTAGTAAAAGATTCCCGCTCCCACACCGAGACCGGCTACAAGCCCGAAGGTTCATGATCCAAGCATTCTGCCATCACCAATCTTGTGAGAGTGAAAGCCAGTCTATTTGATCGGCTCGACAAAGGAACGATCCAAGCTTCCGTTAAAGTCCAGGCGGCGGTTAAGTCCATGCGGCGGTTAAGATAGCGCCATGATTGCGCATCTTCGTGGACGTCTTCTGAGCAAGCAACCGCAGCAGGTCATTGTGGAGGCGGCGGGTGTGGGCTACGACGTGGCTATCAGCGTTTCGACGTACACGTCGCTGCCGGCGGAGGGCGCGGAGGTGTCGCTGCACATTCACACGCAGGTGCGCGAGGACGTGCTGGCGCTCTATGGCTTTCTCGATCGCAACGACAAGCGCATCTTCGAGCGGCTGATCACGGTGAGCGGCGTGGGACCGAAGCTGGCGATCACCATCCAGAGTGGGCTGCCAACTGACCGTCTGGTGGCAGCATTGCGCGCGCAGGACCATGCAACACTCACACGCATTCCAGGTGTAGGCAAAAAGCTCTCCGAGCGACTGGTAGTCGAGCTTAAGGACAAGCTGGAGGACATGGCGACGGCCGCGCCTGCGATGGCCGCGGCGGGACCGGCGGCGGAGGATGTGCTGTCGGCGCTGGTGAATCTGGGCTATCAGCGGCCTTCGGCGCAGAAGGCGATCGAGGCAGCGGTGGTGAAGGACAAGAGCGTGGGCGAGCACTTCGACGCGCTGTTCCGCGCGGCTCTGATGGCGATCCGGTAGGCCAGGGACAGGAGCTCAATATGGCTGACACATTTACGATTGATCCGGCCCACACGGCGGTCTTGAGCATGGATTGTCAGGTCGCCATCGTTTCCATTTACACGCGAGAGGCCAAAGACGCTTTTCTGGTTCGGGTCGCAAGTGTTCTCAATCATGCCCGTGCTACTGGCATGACCATAATCCACATTCGGGTGGGTTTTCGACCGGGATTCCCCGAGATCAGTTCTCGAAATGCGCTCTTCGCCGCCATAAAGTCCTCAGAACGGCATCAGCAGCTATTCCGGGAACCGTTAGGAGCGTTCCCAGACGCCATCGCGCCCCGAGACAATGAAATTGTCATAACAAAGCACCGAATCAGCGCCTTCGCCGGCACGGATCTCGCTATGATTCTTCGCGCCAATGACATCGACACATTGGTTCTTTACGGCATTGCGACCAGTGGTGTCGTTCTTTCCACTCTTAACGACGCTGCTGACGCCGATTACCGTCTTGCGGTCATCGGCGATTGCTGCGCTGACCTGGACGCAGCGCTTCACGATTGCCTTATCCAGCGATTCTTCCCGACACGCGGATCGGTCTTGTCGTCTGAGGGTTTTATCGCCGCCTCATCGAGTACGGATAAACAATCGTGAGAATTTCCTCCTGAACAGATCAGATGCATTGATACAGACCGGCCTTCTCATGGAGGCCGCGGGTTGCCTGCGAGTGCCATTTTGGATTCGGCTCCCAATATTGGCGAAGCTGCTCTTGCAGGGACATTTTCGGGGAGAGTAGAGTGGGCTCGCGCGAAGAGGTATCTCGCGTGGAGGTATGTGTATGCGCCATCCTCTCGTTCTTTCAACCCTCGTCCTGTCTGTTGCGGCCATTGGCGCGCCTGCCTGCGTAGCGGCGCCAGAGCCCGTCACAGTGTCGAATCCCTCGGCGTGCCCGGTAGAGCTTTCCGCCGAACAGCGCGGAATGGGCTCGCTGGTGGCGCCGCGGTCCGAATGCGAACCCGGCGTTCCGCAGCCGGACGTGAATCACGCCGACGCAATCGATCGATCTTTCCATGAAGAACACGCGGCTGGAGCGGATCGTCGCCGCGGAGCTCGAGGTACACGGGACATCGAACAAGAGCCGCGTGGTGCCGGCGGCCGGCGCGGTGCTCACCAATGAGCCGACGGCCGATGCGATGCGGAATGTGCAACTGGCAAACTCGGTGCCGGCTGACGAGACCCGCACGCGAACAGTTTCCGTGAAGGATCTGACGTCGGTGGCGTGGATCTCCGTGATCGAGCTGCGCTATGCGGATGGCTCGACGTGGCATGCCACTCCAGGGAGCGAATGCCGGGTGGTACCGGACGGCATGATGCTGATCGCCGGAAAATAGGCACGCTCCGGATTAACCTGCGGGATTGACCTTGCTTTCCGACGAGCCGATGTGGCCGCTGGCGTCATCACGCACGACGAAGCGCAGTTGGTTCGAATCACGATAAGGCATCTGGAACTTCACGGTGGTCTGTGTCTGTGCCGACGGAGTGGTGCCCTCGGGGAGCGAGACGGTGTACACGCGGATGACGCTGGCCTTCCAGGCGCCATGCTTATTTTTGTCAGCTGCGGCGATGGTGACCTGCGAGCTCAGTCCGCCGTTTGCGTTCGGTGCCCAGCTGAGGGATGTGCTGGGCACGGCAAAACGCACGGTGACGTGGGGTGCCGGGGATTTGACCAATCTGGTGAAGCTGATGGGGATGGATATCCCGTTGAAGGGGATCGGTGTGAGCAGCGAGCCCGCCAACTCCTGTAATTCGCGTTTTGCATCGACGGTCTGGTTTTCCGGCAGGGCGTAGTAGCCGTCGCGGGTTTGTATTTTGAGATCCGGCCGGTTGATGACGGTGATCCCGATCTTGCGGAATTCGCCGTGAAAGTCCTTGTTGGCAGGTGAATACGCGAGTGTGTAGTAGGTATTGCCGTCGGTGAGGCTGGTGGCAATCTCGCGATCGACATCGTTCCGCCCGTAAAAGACATGGCCGCCGGTTTGCGTGGCCAGGGTCTGGATGGCCAGGTTGCCGAAGGCTGCGTCGTTCGCCTGGCTGAGACCGTTGAGATACGCGGCATAGGCCAGGTTATTGCTCGCGAAGGCGGGGGCGGGATTGGCCTGAACGCCGCGAAGGTCGACGCTGTAGATGCTGATGCGTGCCTTCAAGAGCTGATCGGAGAGGCGGCGGATGGAATCGAACAACTGCTTCTGGCCATCCGCGTCCCACTGCAACGCGGAGAGGATGGGCAGCCCGGGGCTGATCCATACGATGTTCTTGTGGCCCGGCGTGCCGGTCGAGGCAATAGCGATTTGCTGGAGCGCCGTCATCGAGAGGTTGATGCGGTCCAGCGCCAGATAGAAATTCGGGCGCAAGCGCCAGGACAAGATGGGACGATAGGACTGAAATGCCGCGTCAATGGCAGCGGAATCGCGTGTGTATGGCTGGAGCACACGCAGGCCGTTGTTGGTGAGCAAGTAGAGTGCGGTGGGCTGCTGCAGTTTGGTACCGTCGTGCCGCAGGAGGCGATCGACGGAGTACTGCGCATAAACCATGTCCTGAAAATGCGTGTTCAACTCATCGATCAGCAGGATGGTGTGCGGCGTGGCATCTTCAGCCGACGTGCCGGCGGTGACGGCATCGAAGGATTGGATCGCCTGTGGCGTGTTGTCTTCGCGGACGACGAAGTCATTGCGCGTGAGGCCGGTGACGACGTTGCCCTTCTTATCGGTGACGACTGCGTCCAGGATGACGTTGCGCGTGGTGGCATTGAAGAGCGGGGCTACGTAGCCAGGAGATGAAGATTGCTGCGAAGATGCTGAGGAGGGTGCTGGCTGCGTTGGAGATTGCGCGAAAAGGGCGAGGGCTGTGAGGGGCAGAAAGAAAACGTACAGGAGACGCATGGAGCCTCCAAATCGTTGCCTGCCGACTGAAGCATCGTGGCAGCACGCCAAGGCATGGGCAACACTTTGAGACGCCTATGAGGGCGGGAAAGTCGCAATGGATCTGAAAAGGCGAGCCGGAATGGGAACGGGCCGGTCAGGTTCCGGGAAGAAAAAGAGGTCAGCGAAGGAACCGCAGGCGACGCGACCCTATTTCGCACCGGAGGGGTTACGTTTTCTGCGCGGCCTGGCGCGCAACAACAACCGCGACTGGTTTAACGAGCGCAAGCCGGTATATGAAGCCGAGCTGAAGCGGCCGATGCTGGCTGTGATCGAGGCGGTGACCGGCGCGATGATGGACTTTGCGCCGGGGCATGTGCGCGCGCCGGAGTCGATCATGATGCGGATCTATCGCGACACGCGCTTCTCGAAGGAGAAGCTGCCTTATAAGACGCATGTCTCCGCGTGGTGGGTGCATGACGGGCTCCAGAAGACTTCCGGCGCCGGGTTTTATCTGCACGTTTCGGGCAAACAGGTGGAGATTGCGGCAGGCGCCTTTATGCCGGATGCGGAACAGCTACTTGCTATTCGCCGCCACTTGATGGAGCATCACCAGGAGTATCAAAAGCTGGCGCAGGCGCGTGGCTTGCGGCGTCTATTGAAAGATGAGGAGAGCGGCGTGCCGCTGAGCCGGTCGCCGAAGGGCTTTCCCGCGGAGCATCCTGCGGCTGCGCTCTTCCGGCAAAAGCGATGGGGGTTCAGCGCATCGCTCGAGCCGGAGATGGCGATGAAGCCGGAGTTTGCGAAGATGGTGGCGAATTATTTTCGCGCCGCTGCGCCGCTGGTTGCGCTACTGAACCGGCCACTGCTGGCGGCAACGGTGAAGCCGAGACGGCCGCTGTTTTGAGGTTACGGACTCTCCGGAAGCCTTGCAAATTGCTGCAAAAGTTGTAGAAAACGGCCAAAAACCCGGTAAAACCCACAAAAACACGAAGAAAACTGTGGAAATGCTTGATTTGCCGTTGACAAGAAGCGGCAAAAGGCCGCATGGTGATCCTCGGTAGGAGTTGCGGGAACCCGCATAAACACTGGCGAATTGCACTAGCGAATCGCCGGGGCCCGGTCCAGAGATGGCGCCTGGCACGCGGGTGCGGAGCTTCCCCCTGAAGGCGTTCTTCCTGGCGAAATGACGGGAAGGCCGCTACCAACGAGACCTAGGAGGAATTTCAATGGCAGCAGGACTGACCAAGACACAGCTGGTTCGGCAGATGGCCGAGAAGCTTGAACTGACCAACAAACAGGTAGGCGGGTTCTTCGATCTGCTGACGGAAACGGCAGTGAAGGAGACCAAGAAGAACGGCGTATTCGTGATCCCGGGACTGGGCCGGCTGGTGAAAGCAGAGCGCAAGGCGCGCATGGGCCGTAATCCGCAGACGGGCGAGGCGATCAAGATCAAGGCGAAGACCGTGGTGAAGTTCCGCGTGGCGAAGTCGGCGAAGGATTCGATCGCGCCGCCGAAGAAGTAACAGCGACAGTGCGAGATTCCGGAGACGGTTCGCCGCTGGCGCCGAGATCCGGTGTGTAGTTTGTAGCGTCTCTCTGTTTAAAGAGACGCTCGATGGCGTGGCTCACAAGGCCACGCCATCTTTTACTGGTTTGAAAGATCCGCGTCGCCCTTATCGATCTGCCTTTTTTCCAACCGACGAATCGTATTCGGGATGCTTGCTCAGAAAGTCTGCAGCAAGCGGACAGATCACATCCACGCGAAGGTGATTTTGCTTTGCGTACTCGAATGCAGTCTGGGCTAGTTCGGAAGCGACGCCCTTACCTCGCATAGCGGGCGGCACCTCGGTATGCCAAAGCGTCATCCAGCCCTGACTATCTGTGTCGAATTCGAGATACGCGACTTCCCCGCGTTCTTCGATTTCGAATCGGCTTCGTGTGACTTTTTCCTCTTTGCTCATGGTTCGACCGTTCTCAGTACTCGCAGGTGGCGATGGGCCCGAGTATAAACGTCCACTTCAGAGCAGCGAGCTCGCGTCCGCCGTTGCGATGTCGTTTGCGCGCGATGGCATCACGGCACGGGCGATGAGCGATACACCGAATGCGATAAGAAGCGTCTTGATGAGAAGTTGCGGGTTGTAGCGCCATGCGAGCACTGCGAATCCGATGGCGTAACCGACAGGCCATAGCTCGCTGAGGAACGCGGCCAGCGCGGAGACGGGCGGCAACGCGACCAAGCGCACGCGTAGAGCTACGATCAGCAGCAGCGCGCCGAGAAAGCCGACTGCCGTCCAGAGCGGCATGAGGATGGCGACCGAACAGCCAAAGAGAACTGTACCGGCTGCGCACAACGCCGCGCTGCCACGCATGCGTGCGAAGATCGAAAGCAGCGCGCCGAGCACGGCGGCCACGAGTGCGTTAAACGTAACTGTAACAGTTGCAGATTCGAGATGAATGCCGTAACGCGATAACGTCACGGGGAGCGCCAGCCAGACCATGGAAAAGGACGAGGTCGCGGCGTCGACGCTTCTGTCCCAGGGCGCCCACAAAAAGAGCGCGAAGAGGAGCACGACGGCGAGATCGAAGACAATGGCCAGGCGGGCAGTTCGGGATAGACCGCGCGTCATGCCTCGCTCGTGATGTGAGTTGCCGTGATGCGCTCCATGAGCGAATCGAAGGCTTCGAGGTTGGTGTACTCGATGATGACTTTGCCTTTGCCGCCGCGGTCTTCGATGGCGACCTTGAGGCCGAGCGCACGCTGCATCTGATCGCGAGCTTCGCGCACGTTGGGATCGAGCGGCTCTTTCGACTTTTCTTTCTTCTCCGCCTTCTCCGGGTTGAGCATGTTCTGCACGAAGCTCTCGGTCTGGCGCACAGACATGGAGAGAGCGAGCACCTTCTGCGCGGCCTTGAGGATGGAGTCGGGCGATTCAAGCGCGAGCAAGGTGCGGGCGTGGCCGAAGGAGAGCTCGCCGGCTTCGACCTTGCCCTGGATCTCAGTTGGCAGGCGCAACAGGCGGAGGAAGTTGGAGACGGAGGCGCGGTCCTTGCCGGTGCGCTTGGCCATCTGCTCTTGGGTCATCTGGAACTCGCGGCCGAGTCGATCGAAGGCGCGAGCCTGCTCCATGGGGTTGAGGTCGGCGCGCTGGAGATTTTCGATGATGGTCATCTCCATCGCCTGCTCGTCGGAAGCCGGACGGACGACGGCCGGGATGGTAGCCTTGCCGGCCTTACGGGAAGCCATGAGGCGGCGCTCGCCGGCGATGAGCTGGTAGCGGCCGTCTGCGATGGGGCGAACCAGGATCGGCTGCACGACGCCGGTCGCGGCGATGGATGTCGCCAGCTCCTGAAGGGCGGCCTCGTCGAACTGACTGCGGGTCTGGAAGGGGTTGCGGTCGATCAGATCGACCGCAAGCTCCAGAGGCGTACCGCTGGCGGCGGCCTTGGCTGCGGCGGTATCCGCAGCGGCGTTGACCTGGACTGGTTGCGGTGCCGCGCGGTGCGGCAACAGGGCTTCAAGGCCCTTGCCGAGCGCGCGTCGTTTATCGGATGTGCTCATGGGTGCATCTCTCGGAAGTGCGTTACAGGCTGTGTATCGATTTGGGGGAATTTTGAGGTTCAGGAGACATAGGGCCAGAATCGCAACTTGCTGTTTCTACGTGCTTTAGCGCTGTGTTCGCGTTGTTTAGCGGCGGGGCTGACGATCTTGTGGTTGGCGAGGAGCTCGTCGGCGAGATCGCGGTATGCCTCGGAGCCGCGGGAGCGCACATCGTAGAGCTGCACGGGTTTGCCGTGGCTGGGGGCTTCTGCGAGTCGTATGTTGCGCGGGATGGCGGTCTTGTACAGCTTGTCGCCGAAGAAGCCTTTGAGATTCTCCGTGACCTGCTGGGCGAGATTGGTGCGCTCGTCGTACATGGTGAGGACGACGCCCTCGAGTTCCAGCTTGGGATTGAAGGCCTGCTGGACGCGTCCGATGGTGCCGAGGAGTTCGCTGACCCCTTCTAGGGCGAAGTATTCCGCCTGCATGGGAACGAGCAGGCGGTCTGCGGCCACCAGAGCGTTGAGCGTCAGCAGGTCGAGTGCGGGCGGGCAGTCGAGGATGATGAAGTCGTAGGCGATGCGCAGCTCTTTGAGGGCGTCGCGAAGGCGGGTCTCGCGGTCCTTGCTGTCCACCAGCTCGAGATTGGCGCCGATCAGGTTGCGACTGCCTGGGACGATCTTGAGGGTCTCGATGGGGGTGGGCAGAAGGAGCGTGTCCACGGTGGCGCTGCCGGTGATGAGGTCGTAGACCGAGCCGTGGTCGCCATCGCGGGTGACGCCGAGGCCGCTGGAGCTATTGGCCTGGGGATCGCAGTCGATGAGGACGCACTGCAGTCCTTCGAGAGCGAGGGCGGCGCTTAGATTGATCGCGGTCGTGGTCTTGCCGACGCCACCTTTTTGGTTGGCGATAGCGAGGCAGATGGCTTCAGACATTGCAGACAAAGCTACGGCGAAGCCGGCGGCGATGCAAACCGGTCAAACGGAGGGAGTTGTGGAAGAAGCTGTGGAATCCCGGGACATAGACGGATGTTCCACGTGGAACGTCAGAAGAGCCATAGAGTTACGTGTTCCACGTGGAACGCTAAGAACGCCGCCCAATGTGCAAAACGCGGTCCTTAGCACCCGGTAAAGGCGAGGTTTTCCACTGCCAGCTCTCGAGTATGGGATCAGTCGGCGGATTTGAAGTGCCAAGCAGGCAGAGTGCGCCTGTAGGGGCCACGAGCGCTGCGGCCACGGGAAGCATGCTGGCGCTCCTGTCCACGGCACGCATCCAGACGGTGTCAAAGCTCGCGACCGGGAGTAGTTCCGCCCGGGACGGGTGGACCGATGCGCTGAGTTGGAGCGTACGGAGCGCCTCCTGGAGAAATGAAGCCTTCCTTCTCTGGGATTCAGCGAGCGTCACGTGAATCTCCGGGCGGCAAAGGGCTATCGGGATGCCGGGAACGCCCGTGCCTGAGCCGAAGTCGAGAGCGGTAGAGGCTTCGGGATGATGTGCGGCCGCGAAGATGCCCTCCATCAGATGACGCTCGATGAGCTCGGCCTCATCACGGATGGCGGTGAGTGACAGGCGGGTATTCCAGTGCAGAAGGAGGTTGCCGTAGGCGGCGAGGCGGCCCGCTACCGGAGCGGCGATGGCCGAAAGACCCCAGCGGCCTGCAGCGTCCTCCACCTGGGCAGCCGTGATCGGCATTATTCGCCGGCGCCGTTGGGCTGGGGCTTCCAGGCGGCGGCTGCCTCGACGAAGGCGCGAAACATCTCTCGGGAGAGTGGGCTGGAATCGACGGTGCGCTCGGGGTGCCACTGGACGCCGAGTACAAAAGGCTTGCCTTGGGCGGAAGGCCCGGCTGCGCCTTCCACGGCCTCAACGGTGCCGTCTTCCGGGCTGGTCGCCACGGGACGGAGCTGGTCGCCTATGCGGGAGACCGCCTGGTGGTGGCTGGAGTTCACCAGAACCGGGGTCATTAGGGGCTGGGCCGCCTTCACGAGGCTCTCGAGCCGGCTGCCGGGGGTGACGGCCACGGGATGGGCCTCGGCAATATGGCGCCCGGGAGTGTGATTCACCGAGGTTTCGAGGTGCTGGGCGAGCGAGCCGCCGCGCCACACATTCATGGATTGCATGCCGTAGCAGATGCCGAAGACGGGCTTCTGCAGATTGAAGGCATCCTGCAGGAGCAGCTCGTCGGCGGCTTCACGGAGCGGATCGGCGGGGGCGGATCGGGGATCGAGCGGCTCATTCCATTTCTCAGGATTGACGTCGGCATGGCTGCCCGGCAGCAGAACGCCCTGCGCCCCGGCGATCAGCCGGGCCTGCTCCTCCTGGCTGGCGTGGAGCGGGACGGGAACGGGGATGCCGCCGGCCTGCTCCACTGCGGCGGCGTATTGCGGCCAGCCGCGCTGGTTGTACTCGGGGTCGTGGGAGGTGGGTTCGGGGATCAGGATGCGTGGCTTGGACATAGGTGCTTCTCTTAGCGGGCTGCTGGCGCCGCGCGTAACTCTTCAATAGCTTGCCGCAATTCCGCGGTCAATGGCTCGGACTGGCGAGACGTGAGGCCGGTGGTGGGGATGGGAGCGCCAATTCGGAGTTCCAGCGGCCGCGGGCTGAAATGGCGGGTGTGGATGGGCAGTAGTTCATAGGTGCCGACCAGGGCCATGGGAATGATGGGCACGCCGGCGCGGATGGCCATGTAGGCAGGGCCGCTCATGAATGGGCCCAACTGGCCGTCGCGGGAGCGGCCACCCTCAGGAAAGACGAAGAGCGGCATGCCGGCCTTGAGGGCGCGGACGCCATTGGTCAGGCTGGCGATCGAGGCGCGTGGGTTGTCGACGGCAACAGGAATCTGGCCGGAGCGGTTGAGGTGCCAGCCGATGAAGGGGAGCTTCCAGAGGTCGCTGCGGGCGAGGATGCGGAATTGAAATGGCAGCGCGGCGAAGATGGCCGGCGTGTCCATGTAGGAGAGGTGGTTGCAGGCGTAGACGGCGACGGGGTGGTTGTGAACGACGTCGAGGCCGGTGACGTGGATGGGTGAGCCGGCGACGGCAAGCGAGCACTTCGCCCAGCTGCGCGCGATGCGATGCTGGCGGCGGCCATCCTTTTCCGTGAGAGATGCCAGAAGCGAGACGGTGCCGAAGGCGGCAGTGGCACCGAAGAAGAGCGGCGCCTGGACGAAGTTGGAGACCAGCGTCTCCTTGAGGCCGATGTGGCGCGGCGGCGGAGCTAGTGCGGTTACGGCCTCAGCGTGCATCGGAGATCCATCCTTCCGCCATCAGGAGACCGCGGGCCTCGCCCACCAGGTAGACCGAGCCGGTGATGACAGCATCCTCATCGGGCGGGAGTGCCTGAAGCGCGGCGGCGAGGTTGGGTTCGATCGCGGCGGAAGCGCCCACCGACTGCGCAGCGGCCAACAGACGACTGCCGGAGGCGGCTCGTGGCGAGGGTACAGGAACGAGGAGCACGCGTTCGAAGAGTGGAAAGAGGATCTGGGCGAGTTCTTCGACTGGCTTGTCGTCGAGACAGCCGAAGATCAGGGCGCGCGGCGGGTGTTGCTCGGCTGCGAGCGCGGCGCGGAGGGTCCATGCGCCAGCGGGATTGTGGCCGACATCGAGGAGGATGAAGCGGCCGTCGTGCGTGAGCTTTTCCAGGCGCGCGGGCCAGCGGGTCTGGCGGATGCCGGCGGCGATGGAGTCCGTGTTTATATTGTAACTGTAACGATTACGTAATTCGAGCGCTGCCGTGATGGCGAGCGCGATGTTGCGCTGCTGATGCTGGCCGGCGAGTGGCGAATCAACTTCGATGTGCAGGCGCTGCTCTTTTCCGGCAATGATGTCGAGCGGATAGCGGTTGCGCGTATTCGTAACTTCACGTGTGACGTATGGCAGGCCGGCTGTTGCGTCGATGCCGCGGACGTTGAGCGCCATGGCAGCTTCGCCGATGGCCTGGTTGGCTTCCGGGTGCTGTGGCAGGGTGACGAGTACGCCGTTCTCTCGCAGGATGCCGGCCTTTTCGCGCGCAATCTCGGTGATGGTGTGGCCCAGCCACTCGGTGTGGTCGAGCGAGATGTCGGTGATGATGGAGAGGACCGGTTCAACAATGTTGGTGGCATCCAGGCGTCCGCCGAGGCCGACTTCAAGCACCGCGATGTCGACCTTCGCCGCCGCGAAATGCAGGAAGGCCATCGCGGTGACGGTCTCGAAGAAGCTGGGCGGCCCGGGCAGCTTGCCTTCGGAGACGAGGCGTTCCGCCGCGTGGATGACGGCTTCAAGGTGCCGGCTGAAGTCGTCGTCGGGGATCAGGGTGTCGGTGACCTGATGGACGGTGTCCGGCGTTTGCGTCAGTATCTGAATCCGCTCGTTGACGCGGACTAGATGCGGCGAGGTATAGAGGCCGGTGCGCAGACCGGAGGCGGCGAGGATCGAGGCGAGGGTCGATGCGGTCGACCCCTTGCCGTTGGTGCCGGCGATGAGGACGGAGCGGAAGTGCTGCTGCGGGTCGCCCAGCGCGGCCATGAGGGTGCGCATCTGGGCCAGCTCGAACTTGCGCCTGGGCTGGCCGGGCGCGGTGTGCAATTCGGCGCCCAGGGCCTGCAGGCGGTCGACTGCCTCGGTGTAGAGCATGTCTTTCAGTTTACGAGAGTTGAGCAGCCACGGTAGAGCGCTGACTGTACAGCCACTGCCAGGCGCCCGGCGAAGCGTTCACTCCCTGAGATCCTCGTATCTGGCCTGAACCAACCGCAGGATGACGGCAAAAGCCATCGTGGTCGAGAGGCCGAACATGAGCGATCCGTCTGCTGCTTCCAACGGCCCCAGCAGTCTCCAGGATGGCGTCATGATGACATCACCGTAGCCCAGCGTGGTGTAGTTGACCGCGGAATGGTAGAAGGCCATTCCGAAGTCGGCAAATTCTCCGCAGACGATGAACAATCCCGCCCACACAGCGATCTCTGCCAGATGCGCTACGAGCGCCAGGAGTATCACCATGGCGACGATGGGAAGGTCGACCGAAAGGCCAGTCCCTAATCTGCCGAACTTTTGCTCATGGCGAATGAGGTTTATTGTCCCGCCGACCGCCACAGCATGGATACAGATCGTACATACGGTGGCACCTGTGCCAACCAGCAAAGGAAGCAAGATCGCGACTCGATGAAGTTGCGTCATCTTCTACGACAAGCATCGTATTCCTTCGAACCAAGTCACGACTGATCGGACAGGTGGATGCGACATAGAGCAGCCGCAATGCCTCTGTTCAGGCGGCAGCCGACATGAAGGTCAGGGCGCGGTCGATGTACGCCTTCAGCTCCTGGCGCGGCACGACGGCGTCGAGCATGCCGTGCTCGAGCAGGAATTCGGAGCGCTGGAAGCCTTCGGGGAGCTTCTGGCGGATGGTCTGCTCGATGACGCGGGGGCCGGCGAATCCGATAAGCGCGCCGGGCTCGGCGATGTTGAGGTCGCCCAGCATGGCGAAGCTGGCGGTGACGCCGCCGGTGGTGGGGTCGGTGAGGATAGAGATATAGGGGACACCGGCGTCGTCGAGCTGTCCGAGACCGCTTGAGATCTTGGCGAGCTGCATCAGGCTGGCAATGCCTTCCATCATGCGGGCGCCGCCGGAGGCGGAGACGATGATGAGCGGGCGCCGCGATTCGAGCGAGCGGTCGACAGCACGCGCAATGGTTTCGCCGACGACCGAGCCCATGCTGCCGCCGATGAAGGCGTATTCCATCACGCTGAGGACGACGTCGTGCGCGCCAAGACGGCCGATGGCGTTGACGATGGCGTCGTTGAGGCCGGTGGTGGCCTGCGCCTTGGCCAGGCGGCTCTTGTAGGACTTCACGTCGTAGAAGTTGAGCGGATCGGTGGACTTCAGCTCCAAGTCGACCAGCTCGTAGCCGGGCTCAAGCAGGTTGGCCACACGGCTGCGGGCGTCGATCTTGTGATGGCGGCCGCATTTGGGGCAGACCTGCTGGTTGCCCTCCATTTCGGCTTTGAAGATGAGCTGGCCGCAGCCCTCGCACTTGACCCAGAGGCCCTCGGTGCGGACGCGCTTCTCCTGGGAGCTGTTTTCGATCTCGTTGTCCTGCCGCTTGAACCAAGCCATCTGCGTATTATCCCTTATCCGATGGGGCGCGGTATCTGATACCGCGGTGCGCGTGCGTCATCGCCAAGGCACTTATCGAGGAACCGATTCGAAATAACGCGCGAATCCTTATCCCTCCTTTATACGTTTCAGCGTGTACTGAAGGAAGAAGTGAGGACCTGGTCTAGCTCAAACAAAGTGGGAACATGCGCTCTACTCGACCGTAAGGCTACTTTTGATACAAGCCAGAGGAGAGCTGAAAGTGGAACCACCGACCGAGTGCATGACACTCCCCACGTGTCGAAGTGCTTGGTTCGCCCCTCAACTTCCGCAGACATACCCGACGTCACTTCAATCTATGCCAAATTCGTCGAAACGAGCACGGCGACGTTCGAGATCGTGGCTCCGGACGATGCCGAAATGTTGAGAAGACGGCAGACCGTTCTCGATCGTGATTTGCCATATCTGGTAGCTGAACTCGAGGGTTATATCGTGGGCTTTTGTTATGCATCGCAATTCCGTCCTCGCGAAGGCTATCGTTTTACAGTCGAAGACTCAATTTACGTGCGATCGGATTGTATCGGCCACGGGGTCGGCAAGTTGCTTCTAGCTGAGTTGATCTCAGAATGCCAAGCGAAAGGCTGTCACTCTATGGTTGCCTGCATCTGCGGAATGAACGCCTCCTCTGTCGCTCTGCATGAGTCGCTCGGATTTCAACAGGTCGGTTTGCTGCCCGAAGCAGGGAGCAAATTCGGAGAATGGCTGCGCCTGTTGATCATGCAGCGTCCCTTGCAATGAGTTTCGCTACAGCAGATCCGATGAAATCTGACGATCGTGCTTCAGGGCTGTCGCCAGCTCTGGCCTCACAAGGCCAGGATTCGCCCTCTATTTTCTCGTGAGCACAACATGCGTCGCGTGTTTCGTCGGCTCGTGCTCTGTCACAGAAAATCCCAGCGCGCGCAGGTCAATACCGGTAAGCAGTGCCTCCCCTTGGCCGAGGGCAACAGGTGCAAGCGCAAAGTGGAGAGAGTCGATCAGCCCAGCCTGCAGATACTGCCGCACGGTGGAAACACCGCCTCCGATCTTGATGTCCTTGTCACCCGCTGCTTGTTTCGCGAGCCGGAGCGCCTCTTCGATTCCGCCGGTGACAAAGTGGAAGGTGGTCCCGCCTTCCATCACGAGCGGCTCACGCTCGTAGTGGGTCAGAACGAACGTCGGCGCGTGGTACGGCGGATTCGGACCCCACCATCCCTTCCACGAGTTGTCCTGCCATGGGCCGCGGATTGGACCAAACATGTTGCGACCAAGGATGAAGGCGCCAAAGTTTTCCATCGATCGACGTGCGAAGACGTCGTCCGCATCGACGGATCCGCCTTCCTGTCCGTGCATGGCGCGGAATGTCCTGGTAGGGAAGAACCACTGAAAGAGCTCTGGACCGCGCTTGCCCAGCGGATCGTCCAGGCTCTGCTCAATCCCTGCGCTAAAGCCGTCCAATGAAAGACCAAATCCCGCGACACGAACCTTTGGCATGCGTGCTCCCCTCCTCAGAAGACTTCATGTTGCTCTGGCCGACGCTGCATCAGCGTCAGCTTGCCCCGGCCAAGCATGATTGCCTCATCGTGCGATGCTCGTTCGCCGTCGCTGCTCGCTCTGCTGAATCATCTCGTTCAAATCCGCAGCCGGACGGATCTCCCATGGACCATACTTCACGCCGGGATGTTGCGAGATGAGCTGAATTGCGTGATTCAGGTCTCGCGCTTCAAGCACCAGAATTCCACCCAACTGCTCCTTCGTTTCCGCGTACGGACCGTCTGTTACCGCAACCTTGCCGTTCTTCCAATACAAGGTCGTCGCCGTGTTGGGCGGCTGCAGAGCTTCGCCATCGGAAAAATGCCCGTTCTTCCGCAACTCGTCGTCGTAGGTAAAACACTCGTCCAGCATGGCGTTGCGCTCGCTCTCAGACATGTTTTCGAACTTGCCCGGCTGGATATATCCCAAACAGATGTATTTCATAAAGTCCTCCTCATTTCCGTGACTCAGAGAGCCGTAGCTCATCGTTCTGTTATCGGATAGTCGTTCGCGCGACCGAAGATCGACAGCACTCCATTTTTTATTTCAACGCCGAATCCGCTCTTCGAGGAATTGCCGCTCTGGTTCCTGTTGGGTCAGTGCCAGAGCTTTCTCATAGGAGGACCGAGCCTCAGCTGTCCTGCCTGATACTGATCACTCTTCCCTCGGGGCCGCCCTCATCGCGCGGTATCCTTCCGCCGTCGTTGCTCACTTGCTTTCATGATTTCGCTCATGTCCCCGGCTGGCCGAATCTCGAAGGTGTTGCCGTACGTTAGCGCCGGATGCTGCGCCATGAGCTGCACGGCATGATTCATGTCCCTCGCCTCAAGGACGAGAATGCCGCCGAGTTGTTCTTTGGTTTCGGCATAGGGGCCGTCGGTCGTTGCCACCTTGCCGTTCTTCCAATACAGGGTCAGGGAGGTCTCCGGCCCCTGAAGCGCTTCTCCACCGGCCCAGTGCCCGCTGGCGCGAAGATGGTCGTCATATTCAAGGCATGTATCGAACATGGCGTTTCGGTCGCTCTCAGTCATGCCATCGAATTTGCCTTTATCGTAGTAGCCAAAACAGAGGTATTTCACTGTTCTTCTCCTCTTCCTTCCGGGCGGGAGCCAGCGGCGTAGCTTCGCGCTGGCTCGTTCGGGATTCATCTCATGGTCAAAACGGTGCGTCTTCCGAAGTCGCGGCGGGTGAGACTATTCCGTTGCTTACTCCGGAGCCGGGAAGAAGAGAAGTTCGCGCACCTCGCCCACGGCATCGCAGGAGATGCTACCCTTGCGCGCCCACGCGAGTGCCTCGTCCATGTTGGCGGCTTCCAGTATCCAAAAACCGCCCATGTGCTCCTTGGTCTCGGTGTACGGCCCGTCGGTGACAAGCACCGTGCCGTCGGACTGCTTCCGCACCGTCTTGGCATTGGCGGCCGGGGAAATGCCGCAGGCGAATTTCCTCACGCCGGCAGCAATCATTTCGCGGTTGAGCGCATGAATCTCTTCGATCATCGCTTCGGTTACGGTGGACGGGTCGAAGTCGTCGGGAAGGTAGTTGCAAACCAGATACTGTGGCATAACTCTTTCTCCTTGATTCCTGTGGCTGGTTTCCGATGACTCGTCTCCTGTTCACTCAGGAACCGTAGCTCATCGTTCTTTTGTCCTATAGTCGTTGGGGAGACGGAAAATCGACAGCGATCCCAATTTTTATTTCAGCTGGCGAATCCGCTCTTCGAGGAATTGCCGCTCCGGTTTCTGTTGGGTCAGCGCCAGAGCTTTCTCATAAGAGGACCGGGCCTCAGCGGTCCTGCCAAGCCTGCGGCACATATCTGCACGGGCTGAATGCGCCAGGTAATAATTTTCCAATTCGCCGTGTTCCAACACCGCGTCGATATGCGTGAGACCGGCCTCGGGACCATCGCGCATTGCGATGGCCACGGCACGATTGAGCTCTACAACTGGCGACGGTTGAATTCGTACCAGCCGGTCGTAAAGCGCGACAATCTGCCGCCAGTCGGTCACAGCGACCGATTCCGCCTCCGCATGAACGGCCGCAATCGCAGCCTGAAGTGTGTAAGAGCCGAAGCGGCGGGTCTTCAGGGCTTTCTCCAGCAATGCCACTCCCTCCGCGATCTGTTTTCGGTTCCAGAGTGATCGGTCCTGATTCTCCAGCAAAATCAGCTCTCCGGTCGGCGATGTTCTCGCGGCGTGACGAGATTCCTGCAGCAACATCAGGGAAAGCAGCCCAATGACTTCCGGCTCTGGCTGGAGTGCGGTCAGCAACCGGCCCAGCCGAATCGCCTCGCCGGTTAACTCGGCCCGCGTTACCTCCGCTCCCTCCGCAGCCGAATAACCCTCGTTAAAGACGAGATAGGTGACCTGAAGCACAGCGCCCAGTCGCTCCGGCAACTCCTGCGGCGACGGCACCTCGTAGCGAATCGGTGTGTCCCGAATCTTTGCCTTTGCGCGCACAATGCGCTGCGCCATCGTGCGCGGAGTGGTGAGGAAGGCCTTCGCAATCTCCTCGGTCGTCAGCCCGCACACCTCACGCAAGGTGAGCGCAACGCGCGCTTCCGGCGGTAGCGATGGATGACAGCAGGTAAAGATCAGGCGCAGCCGATCATCCTCAACGCTGTCCTCCTCATGGGAGCTCTTCGGTCGAACTCCATTGCGCTTCGAGATATCGCACGAGCTCGTCTTGAGACGCATCCCATCGTGCCCGCCGGCGCAGAGTATCGATGGCTTTGAATCGAGCGGTGGAAATCAACCATGGTCGCGGATTGTCGGGTACTCCACTGCTCGGCCAAACACTCAGCGCAGATGCGAAGGCTTCGTGCATCGCCTCCTCGGCAAGATCAAAATCACCGAGCAAGCGGATCAGAGTTGCGAGGATCCGTCGCGAATCCACGCGATAAAGGGAGTCGAGCAAATCGCGTATCTGTTCCGTGGAACGCTCAGACATGACGGCGACCTTGGCAACATTGAAAAAGCAGGTTCTAGTATTCAATTCCCCGCTGTGCCAGGATGCCGTTCTCATAGGCGTGCTTCACCTGGCGCATCTCGGTGACGGTGTCGGCGATGGCGACGAGGTCCGGGTGGGCGTTGCGGCCGGTAAGGATGACGTGCACCATCTCCGGTCGCTGCTTCAGCGCTTCGACCACTTTGGCTGGGTCGAGCATGCCGTAGCCGATGGCGTAGTTGATCTCATCGAGCACGACCATGTCCCAGTCGCCGGAGAGGATGGCCTTGCGTGCCTCGTCCCACGCCGCTTCCACCATGCGGATGTCCTCGGGATCGGTCTCCGCGCCGCCCACCTTCACAAAGCCGCGACCTAACTGCTTCATCACGAAGTTATCGCCGAAGGCCTTCACGGCGTCCAGTTCCCCGTAGTGCCACGAGCCTTTTAAAAACTGGAGCATCAGCACACGCATGCCGTTGCCGACGGCGCGCAGAGCCGTGCCCATGGCCGCTGTGGTTTTGCCCTTGCCGGGGCCGGTGTTGATAAGGATGAGTCCGCGCCGGGATTCGTTCATTGGGAGTGCCAGGCAGATACGTTGGCGAAGTGACGTGGAATCAATGACCGCCGTGGTATGGGTGCCCCGCAAGGATTGTAAATGCGCGATAGAGCTGTTCGGCGAGCATGACCCGGGCCAGTTCATGCGGGAAGGTCATAGGGCCGAAGGAGAGCAGCAGGTCGGCGCTCTCGCGTGATTCCTTTGCCCATCCATCGGCCGGGCCGATGGCAAAGTGCAGATGCTGCGTGCCGGTGTCTCGTTCCTGGCCGATCCACGCGGCGAGCTGCTCGGAGGACATGGCGCGTCCGCGCGCGTCGAGCAGGATGAGCTTGCCGGGTACCCGACCTGACTGCGGCATTGATTTGCTCTGGAGCGACTTGTTCAGGGCGGCCTCGCTCGTGAACTGGAGCTGATCGAGGGTCGCGTAATGACCGAGGCGCGAGGTGAACTCTTCGAGCGCGTCTGTGAGCAGGCGAGGCCTTTTACGGGATGTGATGGCAGAGAGCGTGAGGCGCATGGCGGAGCGACGTGAACGTGGGATTACACCTGAACTCATACACGGAATTCCAAAAGCTGGAGAGGCCTTTCGATGCAGAATTTTTCGTCCCCGATTCCACCATTTTCGTCACAGCGACGGCAGCATTCGTCACATTAAAACGCTCTCAGGGTCTTTGGCCCTTGGTGTGCATTTTCAGGGATTGCGAGACCTACGCGATCCACAAAAACAGGACGAATGCACCGATTCTGAGTTTAGCCCTGACATTCTGAGCGCTCAGTCATTTGAGAGGAGTATCAATGATCACCCATAGGAAAGCCGCTGCTTTACTATTCGCTGCCAGCCTGACTCTCGTTGGAGCTTGCCCCATCGCTTTCACGCCGATGGCGCATGCTCAAACCAGCAAGGGCATCCTTGCCGGCGCGATTCGAGACAGCAGCGGCGCGGTGGTGCCGCATGCAAAGATTCATGTCCAGAATGAAGCGACATCCGAATCTCGCGACGTGGAGTCGAACGAGAGCGGCGAATATCGCATCGATGCCCTGGCGCCGGGCTCGTACTCAATTCGGGTGGAGTCGCCGGGATTCAAACCGACTACCGTCGAAAAACTTGATGTGAAACCGTCGGTGGTCACCTCCTTCGATGCTTCGCTCCAGGCAGGTTCTGAGACGACGACCGTCAACGTGACGGCGAATACGAACCTTATCAATACGGAGAATGCTCAGCAGGCGACCTCGATCAGCACGACGGAGATCAAGAACGTCCCCATCTTCAGCCTGAATCCCATCGAACTCGTAAAAACGGCTCCCGGCGTTCAGCTCGTCGACCAAGGCAACTTCAGCAATGGTGTGTCGATCCAGGTCAATGGCTCACGTCCCCGTGCGAACAGCTTCCTGATCGACGGCCAGGACATCAATGATCCCGGCATTGCGGGCCAGGCGATTCAACCTGCGATTCCGGACATGTACCAGAACGTGACCGTCATCACCAATTCGGCGACTGCGGAATATGGTGGCGCGGGTGGCGGCATCGTTAACCTTATTACTAAGGGCGGCACCAATCAGTTTCATGGGACGGCCTGGGAACTCTACTCCGGGTCGGGCGTCAATGCTCTCGACGGCCAACAGCGACAACTCCCGCATACGCACGGGCTGAAGTCCCGCTTCAATGAGCACCAATACGGCTTCACGCTTGGGGGCCCGATTCTCAAAGACAAGCTCTTCGCCTTCGGGGGAACGCAGTTCAGCCGGATCTACGGCAATGAGACCGCGGCGCAGAATCTGCTGCCGGATGCAAACGGCATCGCGACTCTGCAGCAGCTCAGCGGTCAGCTTCCCAACGCAAAGCTGCTGCTGGCTCTGCTCGACAATGGCAACTACATCGGAACTTTCAACCAGAACACATCGATCGCACCGACACAGGTCGATTTAGGTAGCGGCAGGGGTCCCATCGAGCTGGCGCAATTTCAGCGGCCGCCGGTCCCACAGCAGAATCCCGATACGCAATGGACGTACCGCGTGGATTGGCTGCCCCGTCCATCCGATACGATCTACATCCGCTATCTGCACGACCGCACATTGTTGACGCCGGATTTCTTCAACAATCCGACGGCGCTTCCGGGTTTTGATACGCAACAGGGTGGAACGTCGGAGCAATTTGGCGGGAACTGGATCCACGTATTTGGTCCTCGGTTGCTAAATGAATTCCGCGTATCCGAAACGCGCACGAATTTCTCCTTCGGTTTCACACCAGAAACAGAGGCCAATCCGCTGGCCAAGACTCCCACGGTGACCTTCAACCAGCAAGCCGAAGGCGGGTTCCCCAACCTTGGGGCACCGAGCGGATTTCCGCAGGGAAGCGCCCAGGACATCTATCAGTTCCAGGACACGGTCGCAATCACCAAGGGCCGGCAGACGCTGCGCATCGGAGCGGACGTAGGACGCAGCATTCTGACGGACAATGTGCCATTCAACTACTACGGCTCTCTCGTCTTCAACCAAGGCGGCGGATTCAGCGACATCGGCAATTTCATCGACAACTACCTTGGACCTTCGGGGCAGGCGACCATCAACTTCGGCAGCCCTCGCGTGGATCCCCATGCATTCAATCAGGCCTATTTTGCGCAGGACGATCTGAAGTTTTCACCAGAGTTGACGCTCAACTTTGGCTTGCGGTATGAGTATCGCCGCAATCCTGAGAACTCACTTGCATATCCGGCGATCGATCCCTTCAACCCGTTTGCTCCAATCGGCACTCCACTGAAAGTCAACGAGGACCTGAACAACTTTTCACCGCGCCTCGGTGTCGCCTACGCCCCGCAGGGTGGTGGATGGCTCGGTAGTGGCAAGACGGTCTATCACGCCGGTTACGGTATCTTCTACGACTTTGTCTTCACGAATATCGTAGACAACAGCCAGGCTTCCGCGCCAAATACAAGCAATCCTCTGGCGACCTCCACGCAGGGCCGGGGTGTGCCGAATGCTACCAATGCGATTGCCGGCCTTTCTCCGGTAATCGATCCTTTCTCGACTGTTGAGTTGGTGAACAACAACCTGGTCAATCCGCAGACTCATGAGTGGAACCTGGGATTTGAGCATCAGCTTCCCGCTAACCTGAAGTGGACAGTGTCCTACGTTGGCGCGCGAGCGGAAAAGCTCTTTGCCAACCAGCAGTTCAACTACTTCGATCCGAACACCGGGGAGCGGTTGAATCCAGACCGCGGCGCGATTATTACTCGCGGAAATTACGCGGATTCCATCTATAACGGCGTCACCACTGATATCTCTCACGATTTCAGCCACGGTCTTTTCGTGCGCGGGACGTATACATTCAGCAAGGCGCTGGACGATGGATCAGAGGTCTTCACGACTTTCAATCAGGGGACTTCCTATGCCGCCAACCTTGCCCCAGGAGGGCGCGCCGGCGAATGGAGCAGGTCTGCCTATGATCATCGCCACTACCTGGGTATTCAATATGTCTATGAGTTGCCGGGTTACAACGGCGAGCATTTCCTTTCGCTCGTCACCAAGAACTGGACCATCGCCGGAGATACGATCCTGCAATCGGGACCTCCCAGCACTTTCGGCAGCGTGGGCTTTGATACCAATGGCGACGGCAGCGCGGCAAACGACCGGCCGAGCCTGAGCAATGCTCGCGCTCCGTTCAGTTCTGTTGGCATCGATGGTGAGCTGTTGAGTGTCACCTCCCAACCGGGCACTTATTTCGACGTGGTCGCGCTCAACCAGACGAACAGCCTCGTTCCTGTGGCGCCAGGAGCTGTCCATTTCCTGATTCCTGTTGGTTCCGGGGATGTCCGGCGAAACACCTACGACGAGCCGGGAGTGCAGTTCTGGAACTTGTCGGTTCAGAAAGATATCCCTGCTGGTTTCACGCACCTGGAGGGCGCGAGCTTCCAGATCCGCGCGGAGGCTCAGGACGTAGGCAACCATAACAACGTGGAACCGATGGATACCAACGTGCTGAATGCTGGCCTCTCGTCGTTCCTCAATCCTTCACAATTCCGTTCCAACGTGAACAACGGGTCGCTGGCGCAGGGTCGTGTCATGCGCTTCTGGGCGAAGTTCAACTTCTAGCGGATAGCTTCCCTTCAAGGGGTCCGCGGGCGGTTTCTGTTCGCGGCCTCGCGCAGGGGTTTCGCTGATCCCGAGCTCCCCGGCCTCGGGGCTTTTGACTCGAGGCCGCGGAGCACCGGAGCTGCCGTACCGGCGACGAAGTGTTGCCGACAAGAAGCGCCGAGACCAAAGGGAGGCCCGCCAGGGCCTCCCTTACGTTTTTCAGGGTCGAATCAACAAAATCTGGTAACCACAGCCAGTAACCCTACAAAAAAGCGTAGGCCTCCGGGTGGCCTCGCTGGCGGCCCTGTGCATGGAAATATCCACTTTTAGTGCCGATATTTCGTTAATTCAACACGGATTTTTGTTATTTCGTGCATTGGCACCCCGCGTGCAGCCATGAGTACTCGGAGTTACCTGCAGTTCTTTGCAAAACACGCGGCAATCTGCCTCTTTCGCGCGGTGAGCATTTTCCGGAGGAAACGTTTCATGCTGAAATCGGGGTACTCGCGCCATCTCCTGCTGTTCGCCTCACTCTTCCTGACTGGATCCGCCCTTCTTCATCCCACCTCGGCCTTTGCCCAAGCGACCAGCGGCGATGTTGTGGGTACTGTGACGGATCCCAGCGGGGCCGCAGTGGCGCGTGCTTCCGTCACCGCCACCAACGCTGCAACCGGCACTTCGAGCTCGGCTGTGTCAAACGAACGCGGCGAGTTTCGCATCTCGAACCTTCCTGCCGGTCGTTACACACTCAAGGGCTCTGCGTCAGGCTTCTCCACCTTCGTGCTCCAGGACTTCACCGTCACCCTGAATCAAACCGCCACAGCGCAGCTGAAGCTGCCTGTCGCGTCTGCTTCTACGAGTGTGGAAGTTTCCTCCGAGGCAACCACTGCAATCGATACGACGACCATTCAGTTGCAGCAGACCTTCTCTATGAAGGAGTCGCAGGATTTGCCAGTGGCCACAATTGGTCTGGGCACCATCAATCTGTCCCTGCTCAGTCCGGGTGTCGCGACGAGCGGCGGTATCGGCGCCGGTACAGGTCCGTCAGTGGGTGGACAGCGCCCGCGCAACAATAACTTCACCATTGAAGGCATTGACGATAACGATAAGAGCGTGACCGGTCCGCTGGTTACCATCCCGAACGATGCGACCGGTGAGTTTACGCTCCTGACCAATCAGTTCTCGCCGGAGTTCGGTCACTCCACGGGCGGTCAGTTCAATACATCGGTCATCGGCGGAACGAACCAGTTGCACGGCCGCGTATATGAGTACTTCCAGAATCGGAATCTGAACGCGATCGATGCTTCTACAGCGCGCGGTCAGGATCCGACACACATAGTGAATCCCCGCTTTGACCAGAACCGGTTTGGCGGTCAGGTGGGTGGTCCGATCCTGAAGGACAAGCTTTTCTTCTTCTCGAACTTTGAGAAGTATCAGCTGGGCCAGAATCTGGCCTACGCACTCTGCACGCCCACCACGGCTGGATATGCGGCGATTGCCGCTACGCCGGGAATCTCAGCGACGAACCTGGGGATTATCCAGAAGTATGTTCCTGCTTCGGCTACCCAGGATACGGCCGGGGCTGCTTGCGGGTCTCCAACCATCAGCGTAGGAAGCAATGACGTTCCCGTGGGTGCGCTGCCGTTTTCCGGCGCGTACTTTACCAACAGTTATCAATCCAGCAGCAGCATCGATTACACCAAGTCTCAGAGTGATCAGTTCCGGTTCCGTTATCTCTACGAGCACTATGCCACTACCGACACGGCGGCAAACCTTGCTGCTTTCTGGCAGCCCATTCCAGACCGCTATCACCTATTCGCAGGCAGCTGGTTCCACGAGTTCACTCCGAATCTGACGAACGAGCTGCGGCTGGGCTACAACCGTTATTCGAACCTCACTCCTTCCGGGAGCTTCGCGTTCCCCGGCCTGGACAGCTTTCCGAATCTGACCTTTGATGACCTGGGCTTCATTCAAGTGGGACCGGATCCCAACGCGCCGCAGTCGGCGATCCAGAACCTTTATCAACTCGTCGATAACGTCACGTGGGTGAAGGGCCATCACACGCTGAAGTTCGGGTTTGACGGACGGAAGTATATCTCTCCGCAGAGCTTCACCCAGCGTGTTCGCGGGGACTATGAATACGCGGCGCTGGACGACTACCTCAGAGATGTCAGCCCCACCACATTTGGCGAACGCAGCTCGGGCAACTTCTTTTACTACGGTGACCAGACGGCTTTCTACGGTTTCGGCAATGACATCTGGCGTCTTACCCCGCACCTCTCCCTGAACTATGGCCTTCGCTACGAGTTCACCTCAGTGCCTTTCGGGATGCGCGAGCAACAGCTGAATCAGGCGGCCAGCGTTCCCGGCTTTCTTAACTTCCACGCCCCACAGCCGCAGTATCGAAACTTTGCCCCGCGTGTCGGTTTTGCTTTTGCGCCGGGGAATGGTGACTGGTCCATCCGTGGCGGCTTCGGCATGGGCTATGACGTGATCTACGACAACCTGGGCCTGCTCAGCTTCCCACCGCAATACTCCTCAACGGAGGACGTGAACACCGCGAACCAGACGCCCAATTTCCTGGCGAGCGGCGGTCTGCCGCCGGGGACTGGATCTCTGCAGACCTTTCCCACAATTGCAGCGCAGCGGCAAGCAACATCGTCCTACCTGCCGGACCAGAAACTACCCTATTCGGAGCAGTGGAATCTGAGCATCCAGCACGTGTTCCTGAAGGACTACACGGCGCAGCTCAGTTATGTGGGAACGCGCGGTATTCACCTGCCAATGCAGATTCAGTTGAACCGGCAGGCGATCACGACCTCGACCAATAATCTCCCGCTGTTCGCCGGGACGCCTGATCCGTCAAGCCTGAGTGGACTCAAGTCGCTAGCTGACCTGGCCCCGACGAGTGCAGGCGGTGATTCGTACCTGGGCTATGTTCCGGCGTATTCCGCCGCAGGATTCGGGCCAACAGGTGCGGATGACCCGAACGGATACAGCAATCTCACCTCCTATCAGCCATTTGGCCAGTCCATCTACCACGGTGTCTCGGGACAGGTCACCCGCCGTATGCAGCGGGGACTGCAACTGAATGCGGCATACACGTTCAGCAAAGCGTTGGATAACAGCACGGCGGATGTCTTCTCCACCGTCCTGACGCCGCGCCGTCCGCAGGATTTCCAAAACGTTGCGGCCGACTACTCTCGCTCCGCGCTGGATCACACCCACCGCCTAACGGTCGAGTTCATCTGGGACATTCCCTACTTCAAGGATGACAATCACTGGGTGGTGAGGAATGCCCTCGGCAACTGGGAGATCGCTCCGATCTACACCTATCAGAGCCCAGAATTCGGCGACGTTCAGAGTACGGCAGACGCGAATCTGAATGGTGATTCCGCTCCGGATCGAGCGGTCTTTAACTCGAAGGGCGTGAAAGGAACCGGCTCTCCCGTTGTCGGCGCCTACGATCCCAGCCGCATTCCGCTTTGCGGAACCGATGACAGCGGAGATGCCATCACCCAGTGCACGGCGAACCTGGTGGGCTACACTGCGGTAGATCCCAACGCGCAGTACATCGCGGCGGCCAAGGGCATGTACGTGAACGCTGGGCGCAATACGGTCCCGGTTCGCCCCATCAACGACTGGGACGCGACTGCGTTGAAGAGGATTAATGTCACCGAACGCTATGCTTTTGAGTTCCAGGCACAGGCGATCAATGTCTTCAACCACTCGCAGTACATCTCCGGATATCTGAGCCAAATCAATTCGTTTGGCGACACGGGATCGCTGAATTTCCTTAACCCGGGGAACGCGCAGTTCAACCAGCCGCAGCTAGTCTTCCCGAACAACGCACGCCAGATGCAGTTGACGCTTAAGTTCATCTTCTAGGCCGTAGAAAGACCAAAAGGGCCGCCGGGAACTCCGGCGGCCCTTTTATTTGATGGACCTTCGACATCAACTGGTAGCGGCGGCGATGCCAACCTTGATGAGCACATAGATGAACCAGACGGCGAAGACCATGAGCATGCCGCGCGCCGGCTTGACCCGGGATACGATAGCGCCTCCGAAACCGGCGAGTGCGAGCGACCACAGCGTAAAGACGTCAAGCGACTTGGCCAGCGACAGCAGCCATCCGGCAGAGCTGGGATCGAGGAAATACGCCAAGGCGGAGGGTGACGGCACATTGAGGTTGTAAGTTTGCGGGTCGCTGACGAGCACAGTCACGATTGCAATGATCGAGTTCAGCGCGTTCGGCAATGAGGCGAAGATGGAGACCGCGAACATCTCGCGGTAGTTGGTGGTTCCTCCCAGCACGAAGGCAAAGCCGCCCCAGAGCAGAAGCGCGAGGAGAGCGTTGAACACCAAAACCACCGCCGGGCTGCCCACCATGAAGCCTTCCATGAAGCCCTTGGTAACGGCGAGCATCTGCGCCGCTTCCGCCGGGCTGGCCTTTTCCAGCCGTTCCGCGTTGCGCGGCTGGCTTTTGAGGACATTGGTGGTGAGCGATTCCCAGCCGACATGCTGTACGGCCACGCCACAGAAGATATAGCCCAGCACCGCCAGAATCAAAAAGGGCAGCCACCAGGAGCGGTTTCGTCTGATGTCGTTGAATGTCTTGGAGGGCTCGATGAATGTGTCGACGACACGTTCGAACTGCGAGAGGCTCTGCCCATCGTGGGTGTCGGTAAAGGTAGTGGCATCCGCCATCGCGATTGCTCCGGGTCCTGTGGATTGACCTGCGCGTAGATGACCTGCGCGCTGATGGCGGTAGCGTTACATCATTTCGATATCCATGTCCACGAAATCATGATGAATACGCCTCGCCGCCTCAAGGAATGGCGTGCGATGCCGCAGCAGCTTTGGTAGCGACGCGCTTTCTGGTGGAAGCGGTCTTCTTCTTCAGCGCCTTTTGTAACTCCGCTGCGTCCACGTGCCGGGCGGATTTGCGCAGCCGCTCGATATCGTAGAAGGCGCGCTTTTCCGCGAGAAAGATGTGGACGACGAAGTCTACATAGTCGAGCAGGATCCACTCGCCGAGCCGCTTGCCTTCGACGGAGTTGGGATAGGTGCCGAAGTCGCGCTTCATGCGCATCTCGACCTCATCGGCGATGGTCTGGGTCTGGCGCTCGTTGGTGCCGCTAGCGATCAGGAAGAAGTCGGTGAGGCCGGCATCGACAGCATCGAGCTCGAGGATGCGGATGTCTTCGGCCTTTTTCTCATCGCAGGCGGCGACGGCTGCGGCGACCATCTGACGCGTGGTTTCCGCGATGGCGCGCTCCGCCCGGGGCGCGGGTGCGGACGGCGCCTTCTTCTTTGCCGGATGGGCCTTGGCCGCGACTTTCACACCGTGTCTGGGTGCGGTCTTCTTCGTGGTGGCTGTTTTCGTGCGGCTGCTGTGTTTCGCTGCTGATTTGCGACTGGACTTTTTGCTGGGGGCTGCCATTCCTTCTCCTAAAGGTAAGAACTTATCGTATGCCGGGGACGCCTGTCCGTTGTTTTCAGGCGTGCAGGTAGAGCTTGTGCTCTCGCGCGTAGCGGGCCACCTGCGGATCGAGCACCGGTTTTGGGATGCCGGTTGAGTCGTCGGCGAGCGCAGCGCGCAGCTCGGTGGCGGAGACTTCGTAGTGCAGATCGGGCAGCAACCAGAGCGTTCCCGATGGCGCGCTGCAGGGGGCGAATCGGCGAGTGTCGGGCGGGGGCCCACTCAGTGGGATACGAATCCAGCCGTCGCCATGCTCGGGATGGCCTGCGCGCACGTCGGCCGGCAGGAGAGTTTCGAGCGCTTCCAGCGTGAACCCGGGGCGCGCGGCGACGATCCACTGGGCGAGCATGAGGGCCTCGGCGGCGCGGTGCCAATGGTGCAGGGTCTGGAGCGAATCGGCGCCCACCAGGCAGAAGAGCTCGTCGTCGGCGGGAAGCGTCTCCCGCATCAGCTCGAGAGTGTCGTAGGTGTAGTTGTAGCGGCCATCGAGACGGGGCGCGTCGATCGAGCTCGCGGCGAGTTGCGGGTGGCCCACGCAGGCAAGCTGCACCATAACCAGGCGGTCTTCAAAGGGCGACTGCACCTGGTCGCGCTTGAGCGGCTGCCGCCCAACCGGCGCCATCAGGATGCGATCTAGATGCAGGTGCTCGATGGCGGCCATGGCGATGCCGATGTGTCCGGAGTGCGGAGGATCGAAGCTGCCGCCGAAGAGCGCGATGCGCATCGTTCGATGCTAAACGAGTGACCTCCGGGCAGTGCATGCGCACAGCATAATGAACCGATGCCTATTGCTGCCATCGGACTTGGCGCCAATCTGCCTTCGGCTGCGGTTGCGCCCGCGGAGACGATCGCCGCCGCGATTGAGCGGCTTCAAGATTATGGACAGGTCACGGCGCGCTCCGGGCTCTATCGCACCGCGCCAGTGGGTTATGTGGATCAACCGGCATTCGTGAATGCCGCTATGCTGCTCCAAACAGAACTTGATCCGCTGGCGCTGCTTGATGCGCTGCTCGCGATCGAGCGCAGCTTTGGCCGTGACCGCGCGGCGGGCCCGCCGAAGGGGCCGCGCACGCTGGATCTGGACCTGCTGCTGTATGACGACCTGGTGCTGGATGAGCCGACGCTGACCTTGCCGCATGCGGCGATGCATGAGCGGCGCTTCGTGCTGGTGCCGTTGGCTGAGATTGCGCCTACGTGGCGGCATCCCGTGCTGGGCCGCACCATGGCGGAACTGCTCGCGGCTTTACCGCCGGACGAAGATTCTGTCATTAAAACGGATTCCCTGTAGATGTCCGGTACATACCCGCGGGAGCGTTTTCGGATGACGCGGTCTTTCCTTCAATAGAGTGTTCCTAGCTAGTGGATCAGTTTGAGGTAAAACGCGTTCGCAACAGACGTGGCCAGAAGGTCGAAGCTGGCGTCTGCTGAAGCATCGCTGTGGTGCCGACCGACGATCACGCTCCGGTGCTATGATCCCGGCACGGTTCTTCCGGACGAACGGCGGTGCCGTGATTGGGAGGATCGCTATGACTCAATCGTTGGTCAAGAGCTGGTGGCTGCTGGCATTGTGTGGCGTTTTTGATGCGTTATTCGCCGTCCTGATCGTTGTTATGGGGAGCCCGGATGGACGTCGGAGTCTGCATACACTGATCCACAACAGAGCTGCGGTTTTACAGTTGGGCCTGCTCGCTCTGGCAGCAGGAGTTTGCACGATTGCAGCGAGCGTTTGGCGTTCAAGAAAAGATAATTCCTGGCTTCTGCTGCTGAACGGTCTTGCCTGTAGCTCATTCGGGATTCTGGTTACTCTGGGAGCGACCAGACCAATCACTTTCCGTACGATCGCGCTCGTGATTGTCATCATGGCGATGAGCATCGGCCTTTATGAATTGGCAACCGCACGGACGTTGCGGGGGCAGCTCGTAGACGAATGGCTTCTTGGCGTTGCGGGAGTTGTCTCTGTTGGTTTCGCCGTAGTGTTTCTTGGTTTCGTGCTTCACTGGATCAAGCTCGATCCGAGTCCATCGGCGCAGACCTTCAACTGGCTCGGCTCTTATTTTGGTTTCACAGCGATCTGCATGGTGGGGCTTGCTCTGCGACTGAACGGCCTACGGGTTCACACCGATCGCATGTCCAGCGGCAAATTGCAGACTGGCTGAGTTCAACTTACTCATCCCGCTCCTCATTGCATTCAGTGACGCAACGCAACACGATCCGCTCTAAAATCACCCAGTGAGCCTTCCCTTCGAGATCCTGGCAACAGCGGGCGCGGGCCGTCGCGCGGTGATGGACTTGCCGCACCGGCTGGTGCAGACGCCGGTCTTTATGCCGGTGGGCACGGTCGGGTCGGTGAAAGCGGTGCCGCAGCACCTGCTCGAGGCGCTCGGCGCTCAGATCATCCTCGGCAATACGTATCACCTGTATCTGCGGCCCGGGCACGAGGTGGTGCGGCGCATGGGCGGCCTGCATCGCTTCATGAGTTGGCCGCGCGGGCTGTTGACGGACTCCGGCGGCTTCCAGGTCTTCAGCCTGAATGAGCTGCGTAAGGTGTCGCCAGAGGGCGTGGAGTTTCGCTCGCATCTGGATGGCTCGTTACATCAGTTGTCGCCGGAGCGCTCGATCAAGATTCAAATCGCTCTGGGCGCGGATATTCTGATGGTCTTCGACGAGTGCACGGAGTACCCGGCGGATCGTGAGCGGGCACGTCGCTCGCTCGACCTGACGCTCGAGTGGGCCGCGCGCTGCAAACGCTACTTCGAAGCGCACAAGCACGAGGTGCCGTGGTATGGAGAATTCGGCGGACGCACGCAATCGTTGTTCGGCATCGTGCAGGGGGGAATGTATCCGGAGCTGCGACGTGAATCGGCGGAGCGACTGGTAGAGATGGACTTTCCCGGGTACGCGATTGGCGGGTTGAGTGTGGGCGAGCCGCGTGAGCTGACACGCGAGATCATTGCGAGGACACTGCCGCTGCTGCCGGCAGACAAGCCGCGCTATGTGATGGGCGTTGGCTACCCGGACGAGATCGTCGAGTACGCGAAGATGGGCGTGGACATGATGGACTGCGTGCTGCCGACGCGCGCGGCGCGGCATGGCCTGCTGTTTACCTCAGAGGGGCGGCTGAATATCAAGAACCGGCAGTTTGCCGAGGACCAGAGCCCGCCCGATCCGTACTGCAAATGCCTGGTGTGTGCGCGCTACACGCGGGCCTACCTGCGGCACCTGATGGTGTCGGGGGAGCCGCTGTCGGCGGTGCTGAACACGCTGCACAATCTGGCGTTCTATCTGGACACGATGGCGCGGATGCGGGAGAGCCTGGCGCGCGGCATTCCGCCGCTTTCGGCGGTTACCGAACGAGTAAGCTCGCGCAGCGAATAGATAGCGCTTCAGCAATCGCTATCTCACTTCCTTGCTTCAGCTATTTCGGAGCGCGGCCATGGGCTCAACTGCGGCTGCGCGGCGTGCCGGAATGTAGCTGGCGGCGAGCGCCACCATGAGAAAGAGTGCCGCGGCTGAGATAAATGTAACCGGATCGATTGCTTTTACGCCGAAGAGCATGGAACTCAGCAGGCGCGTGAGGCCGGCCGCCCCGGCGACGCCGAAGAAAATTCCGGCAAGCGCGATGGCAAGGCCCTGCCGCAACACCAGGGCGAGAATGCTGCCGCGCTGTGCGCCGAGCGCTTGACGGATGGCGATCTCCCGCGTGCGCTCGACGACTGAATAGGAGATGACACTGTACAGGCCCAGAACGGCGAGCAGCGTCGCGGCGATGGAAAAGGCGCCGAGAAGCGAGAACATCAGGCGGCGCTGATCTTCGGACGAGTCGAGGACAGCGGAGAGCGTCTTGATTTCTGAGACGGGCTGGTTGTGATCGAGCTGCAGGACCGTACGGCGCACGGTGTCGGCGAAGGCCGATGGATCGCTCCTGGTGCGGATCACCAGGATGGCGGCCTGCGGCGGCTGCTGCGCATTCGGCACATAGAAGCCCGGCACGGGATCGGTGTCCCGGCCCTCCTGATGGACCGGTGCCGCGATGCCGATGATTTCGAGTGGCTGCTTGCTGGAGCCGACGAGCAGGTGCTGGCCGATGGGGCTTTCACCGCGCGGATACTGCGGCCAGAAGCGACGCGCGAGGCTCTCATCAATGATGGTGACGCCGGGTGCGTTGGCGTTGTCTGCGATGGTGAAGGCGCGGCCGCGGTTCAGCGGGATCTGCAGGGTACGGAAGTAGTCGGGCGAGATCTGCTGGATGATCGCGATGGGTCGCTGGTTCAGCAGCAGCTCCGGACGCCCGGCGATCCGGACCGGTGCGCCGGCCCAGTCCGTGGTGGGGAGCGTGAGTGTGACGCTCGCATCTTCGATCCCGGGAATTGCTTCGACACGCTCGACAAGCTGGGTATAGAAGCCGGCCCGCTTTGCGTCGGTGTCGTATTGGGCTGGCGCGAGCGAGACGGACATGGTGAGCACGCGGTCCGGACGGAAGCCGGGATCGACCTTATAGAGGTGCGCGAGACTCTGGAGCAGCAGTCCGGCACTCACGAGAAGGATGAGCGAGAGCGCCACCTGCCCGGCAACCAGCATGCCGCGCGGTCCGGCGGCGAGATGGCGGCGCAGCCTGCCGCGGGAGGCAGTGTTGGCGAGGTTTCCCTGCAGAACGGCGGCGAGATCGCGACGGAATGCCGAGAGTGCGGGTGCCAAACCGAAAAGGATCCCGGTGGCGAGGGAGAGTGCGAGTGCGAAGCCGAGTACGCCGAGGTCGAGATGAATTTCCGAGCTGCGCGGCAGTTCCAGCGCGGTCGCCGTCCGGATGCTGCGCAGAGCCGCCCATGCCAGCAGGACGCCCAACGCGCCGCCGAGCAGAGAGAGCAGCGTGCTTTCGGTGAGGAGTTGCCGGAGGAGGCGGCTACGGCCTGCTCCCACCGCTGCGCGCACGGCGAACTCGCGGGCACGCGTGGCGGCGCGGGCCAGCAGAAGGCTTGCGACGTTCGCACAGACGATGAACAACAGCAGTCCAACGGCGCCGCTTAGCAGAAGCAGAGGCAGGCGCACATCGGCAACGATCGATTCCTGCAGCGTGCGCACGCGCGTTGGATTGTCCGCCGTCGAGGGTTTAGCGTCGAGCATCGCGGGATGCGCTGTGGCGTACTGGCGATTGAGGGTCACGAGCTCTGCGTTCGCCTGATCGAGCGAGACATGCGGCTTGAGCCGCCCGAAGAGGTGCAGGTAGGGGCTCAGCGGGCGCGACTTCACCGGCATGAGTGACCACTCGATCGGCCGCGTGATCCAGACATCAGTATTGGTGTCTGCGAAGGGGAAGGTGAAACGCGGTGGAAGAATGCCGACGATGGTGTAAGGCGCTCCCGCTAGCGTGACAGTGCGGCCGAGGATGGCGCGATCGCCAGCGAAGTGCTGCTGCCACAGGCGGGTGCTGATCATTGCGACGTTCGGGCCACCGGCGCGGTCTTCGGAGGAGAGAAAAGAGCGGCCGAGTGCCGGCGAGATGTCGAGGATGCTGAGGAAGTTGGCGGAGACGCGCGCGGCACTGACCACCTCCGGCTCGCCTTTTCCGGTAAGGGCCATCTGTTCTGCCCCGCCGGAAGAGACGCCAGTCTCGATGTAGGAGCGGGCGGCGGCGCGGAACTCGTCCACATGGATGGGGGTGGCGCCGCGGGTCAGGACGACGAGCTTTTGCGGGTCTCCATAACCCAGGGGACGCAGCAGCACCGCACGCAGGACGGAGAAGAGGGCGGTGTTGGCGCCGATGCCGAAAGCCACCGTGAGCACGATAGCGGCGGAAAAGCCAGGACGCCGCGCAAGCATTCGGGCGGCGAAGCGGAGGTCCTGCCGCAGTGCGCTGAGAAAGCCAGGTTCAGTCATAGGCCGGCACTCCCCTACATTCCTGACGCTTGCACTACCTTATATCTGTCATATTCGCGACTGCATGATGCTCATCACAATTCGTGAAGAACGTAAGGACAGAGTGCCCATGTCGACAGCATCCAGGTTGTTTCAGGCGTTCCTCTGGGCGGCCATTTCTGTGGTGCTGTGCATGTCTTCGAGCGGCTGCAGGCGGGATGCGGCCTCGACAAATGGCAACGGGACGAGTCGTGAAACGATCGTGATCCTGCGGCATGGCGAGAAGCCGCCGGGCGGGCTGGGGCAGATCAGCTGCATGGGGTTGAACCGCGCTCTTGCTCTGCCGAAGGTGTTGATCGGACGCTTCGGCCGGGCCGATGCGATCTTTGCCCCGAACCCTTCGGTCCAGCTGCGGGAGCGGTCGTATCCGAGCCAGTCCTATTCGTATGTGCGACCGCTGGCCACCATCGAGCCAACGGCGATTCAGCTGGGGCTGCCGGTGAATACGCAGGTGGGCTTCGACGATATCGCGCGCCTGCAGAGCGTGGTGACTGCCCCGGAGTATGCGAACAGCACAATCTTTATCGCGTGGGAGCACAAATACGCATATGACTTTGCGCGGCAGATGCTGCGTTCCTACGGAATGGATCCATCGCAGGTGCCCGGGTGGCCGACTGACGATTTCGAGACGATGTATGTCCTGCACATCACTCGCGCGGCTGGGTCGTCCGCGCCGGTGGTGACATTCTCTGCAGAGAAGGAAGGCCTGCAAGGCACGCTCTCGCCGAACTGCCCGGCACCGTAAACGAGGCACGGTGTCCGCCAGGTGGACTGCTTCGCTATACTCGCCGCACTAAAAGAGAAGGCGAGAGCGTCGATGCAGAAGCGATTCGCTGTTTACGGATGGCTGGGCGTGGTCCTCGTTGCCGCGACGGCGCTAGCAGCGCAACAGCCGAAGGCCGCCGCAGTGGCTGTGGCGAAGCATCCCTTTGGCGCGCAGGACTGGAGCGCGCTGCGCAGCGCGCATGCCACGGCGGTCGCTCCAGACGGGACCATTTTGTATCGCGTGACCTTCGGCGGCGAGAAGGGACCGACGCACACGGAGTGGTGGACGATCGCGGCGGACGGTACACACGCGGCAAAACTCGAGCTGCAGGAAGACTTCTCACCGACGGGCTTTACTGTCGATGGGCATAGCCTGTATGGCGCGTGGAAGGTGAAGGATCAGCGTCAACTGGCCGTCTTTCCTGTGACCGATCACAAAGCTGCGGCCGTGCCGTCGACCGTAGTACTGCTGCCGCGGGGGATCGCATCAGCGACCGCATCTCCGGACGGGAAGCACTTTGCGGTTGTGGGTGATCCGCGCAATCCGGATCCGCTCGGCGAGGTGCGCCACGTACAGGAGCCGGGAGAGTCGAGTCTGTACATCGTGAACGTGGATGGCACAGGCGGCGGCTGGTGGTGCAGCAATCTGAAATCGGTAGACGGTCCCGTCGCTTGGAGCGCCGATGGATCGACGCTGGCGGTGCTCTCATCGGTGCCGCACATCGGCCATCACGAGGTCGCGACGGCAATCGATACTTGCAGCGCGAAGGGCGCGCAGCACGTGACCGACATTCCTAACTCGGTGAGCGGGATCGCGTGGGCCGATGGCGGGAAGGAGCTTGCATTTCTCTCGACAAAGTCCGAGACGCTGACGCCGGAGCATGTGTGGACGGTGTCCGCGTCGGGTGGAAACGCTACGGATCGGACTCCGGATTTGCAGGGGACGGCGGTCGAACTGGAAGGCGACACCGAGGGGCGGGTGTGGATAGCGGTGGCGCATGGCGTGCAGAACGATGTCGAAGAGTTTCGTGATGGGGCGCTGGTGCCGGTCTATCGCTGGAACGACGGGACGATCGAGGGCGTGCCGGCGAGGAGCGTCTATCCGCACACGAGCGATCAGATCGCGCTGACGGTCGAAGATTCAAACCATGCCGCAAACGTGGCGGTGCCCGACGGGGACCATCTGCGGAAGATCACGACCGAGGCAGATGCACAACTGGCGGCAGTGGAGTTGGGGGCGGCGCGCGTGGTGCGCTGGAAGAGCAAGGATGGAATCCCGCTCGCAGGTATCGCGACCTTTCCTGCGGGTTACGTGGAGGGAAAGAAGTATCCGTTTTTAGTGTTTCCGCATGGCGGCCCGGAGGCCAACGATCAGCTTGGGCTGGACCCGCTCACCCGGATCATCGCCGGGCAGGGCTACGTGGTGCTGCAGCCGCAATATCGCGGGTCGACCGGGTACGGAGCAGAATTTCTGGCGGCTATTTATCAGCACTTTGGCGATCGCGCGTATCAGGATGTCGACAGCGCGACGGATTATGCGGTCGCGCAGGGCTGGGCCGACCCGCAGCGTCTGGCGATCTTCGGCTGGAGTGCCGGCGGCTTCATGACGTCATGGACGGTGACGCAGACGAAGCGGTACCGAGCGGCGATTGAAGGCGCCGGCATCACGGACTGGGCGCCATTCCTATTTACGAGCGATCTCGCGCAGGTGGACTACGACGCGCGATGGCCGGAGGATGATCCGCAGGCCTTCCGCAAATTCTCAGCTGTGGCGTTCGCGAACCAGGTGACGACGCCGTTGCTGATCCTGCATGGGGAGGCGGACCAGCGGGTGCCGACCTTCCAAGGCACGGAGTTCTTTCAGCTGCTGGCCGACCACCACAAGACGGTCCGGATGGTGACTTATCCCGGATCGCCGCACTTTCCCGTCCTCTGGGAGCAGCGGCTGAACGTGATGCAGGAGGTCATGGACTGGCTGAAGAAGTACAACGGGGAATAGGACTTGCGGCACAAAGACCAGTTCAGGCGAATGGCGCAGGCGAAGGCAGAGGGCGCGGTTTTGCTTACGCCGACCCACGCTCGCGCCATATGGAGAGCTGATGCAGTTGGTTTGACGGGAACCACCGGCATCCCTTGACACAAGCCACAGACTCCGTGATGCTTATGCTTAGGTATCCTGCCGATCTGTGTGTCCTGTGCGCGCCTGTTTGCGGGCGCTTCGGGAGTTTAGCTCAGGCGGGATGAGTGGTCCGGGAGGTGGTTGGAAAACCCGGTAGCTGCTCCGGATTGCCTGGCCATACCCGCTCCTTTCCCGTGCTCCCGCACTGAAGCTGCAGCCACCGCGCCAGCCTCCAGAACCGGCGCGACGGGGTGGAGCACCTTGATGGAAGAAGGATCTCTGTGTTCGTGGAACTTTGCGCTGTTTTCGTAGCCGGGCTGCCGACCAACTTTGTCACCTTTCTGCCCGCCGTCCTGATGGTGGGCGTGTTCTACCTGCTGCTCTTCCGGCCGAACCAGAAGAAGCAGAAGCTGTGGCAGGAGATGCTGAACAACCTGAAGATCGGCGACAAGATCACGACCACCGGCGGGATGCGCGGCACCATCGTGGCGCTGCGGGATGATGCCATCCAGTTGAAGCTGCCGCCCGACGGCATCAAGGTTGAAGTCGTGAAATCGGCCATTGCGGCCGTGACCACCAATACACCCGAGGAAGCCAAGTAACGCCGGTAAAGGCGACCTGATTCAATCATGCGCAAGAATCTCACCAGTAAAACAATCGCTATCGTCGCCATCCTGCTGGTCTTTATTTTCGGGATCTTCGGCATTCCTCATGGCATCAGCGGGCAGGCGTGGCGCGATGCGCTCTCGAAGCGCATCAGTCTGGGGCTCGACCTGAAGGGCGGCACCCATCTTGTCCTGCAGGTGATGGTCGACGAGGCTGTGGCCGCGGAAACGGACAATGCCCTTGGCCGTCTGCAGGGCGATCTGCAGGCCGCTGGCATCTCCGTCGGCTCCGTGGTGAAGCCAAACCCCTCCGACCCGGTGACCCTGCAGATCAACGGCGTGCCGGCGGACAAGACGAGCGATGTCCGCAACATGCTGGACACCAAATACGGGCAGCAATACAACATCAGCTCAACCGCGGATGGCTTCACGCTCACCCTGAAGCCGACCGAGCAGCAGGCGCTCGAGACGAAGACCCTGCAGCAATCGATTGAGACCATCTCGACCCGCATCAATTCGCTGGGCGTGACTGAGCCAACCGTGCAGGAATACGGCTTGGGCAAGAACCAGATCCTGGTGGAGCTGCCGGGCGTCGACGATCCGGGCCGCGTGCGCGACATTATCCAGTCGACGGCGATCCTGGAGATCCATGCAGTGACGGGCGGCCCTTATGCCACGCAGGATGCGGCGAAGCAAGCCAACGGCGGGGTGATTGCGCCCGACCAGGAGCTGGTGCCGTATGGAGGCAATGAAGAGGGCCTGCAGGGGCAGTACTACCTGCTGCAGCGGGTAGCGGTGGTCCGGGGACCGGACTTCCGCGATGCGCAGCCTGGACGGGACGAAAATGGCCGACCGGATGCGACCTTTATTCTGACCCGCGCTGCCGGCGACCGCTTCTACGACTTCACCAGCAAGAATGTAAACAAGCCGATGGCGATCATGCTGGACAACAAGGTCCAGGAGGTCGCGAACATCCAAGAGGCGATCCGGGATCAGGGACGCATCTCCGGCCTGGGCGAGCAGAAGGCCAAGGACCTGTCGCTGATGCTGCGGACGGGCGCGCTGCCGGCCTCCATTCATTACCTTGAAGAGCGCACTGTCGGCCCGTCATTGGGCGCGGACTCAATCCGCAAGGGCGTAACGGCGTCGATCGTCGGCATGCTGGCGGTGATGATCTTCATGCTGATCTATTACAGGGGCGCGGGTATCAACGCGGATCTGGCGCTCTTCCTGAACCTGGTGATCCTGCTCGGATTCATGGGCTTCACGGGCGCCGTTCTGACGTTGCCAGGCATTGCCGGGGTCATCCTCACGGTCGGCATGGGCGTGGACTCGAATGTTCTGATCTTCGAGCGCATCCGGGAAGAGGTTCGTGCGGGCAAATCGGCGGCAGCCGCGGTAGACCAGGGCTTCGCGCATGCGTGGACGACGATTCTGGATACGCACGTTACGACGATGGTTTCGGCGGCAATCCTATTTCTCTTCGGCACCGGTCCAGTGAAGGGCTTTGCTATAACGCTGGTCTTCGGTCTCGGCGCGAATCTGTTCACGGCGGTCTTTGTGTCGCGGACGATCTTTGACGCCATCCTGAACCGCAAGGCGCGCGGGGAGGCGCTTTCCATCTAATGAGACTTGCCATTGTTACCGCCGCAACCGCTGCAGGGCTCATCGGCCTCGGTTTGGCTACCGGTGCTCTGCTTGTGGTGGCCACCGTCGCTGCGGAGCGGACCCTCGCTCGCGGTCTTTCAGCAAAGCTGTTGGGCAGGAAATAGAGCACTGCGACCTGCGGGTCCGCTCTAAAAGTTCGCCAGTGTGCCCGAGCGGCACGGCGTATACGGAGTTCAAGTGGAACTGTTTCACGACGTAAAGATCGACTGGTTGGGGAAGAAGTGGTATTTCCTCGGCTTCTCCCTCATCTTCAGCGTGGCTGGCCTGCTGTCCATCTTTTTCTGGCACCACATTCCACTGGGGATCGACTTTAAGGGCGGCACGCTGGTCTATGTGAAGTTTGACGCGCCGCCGTCGGCGGACCGCATACGCGAGGCGGTCGACAGGGCAGGCATCCGCGATAGCCGCATCCAGCCGTTTGGTCAGCGGATCGGCCAAGCGCCGTCGAATGAGGTAATCATCTCCCTCCCGGAGAAGGCGATGCAGGAGTCGAATGCCGAGGCCGGCAGCGACACCATCGTGAAGGCGCTGGGCACCTACTATTCGACGACCGGCGCGGCCAGCCAGGGCAAGCTCGATCTGGACAACGTCGGCTCGGCTACACTCGCGGATTTCCTGCTGCAGCAGGATCCCGAGCATCTTGGTCCGGACGCCGGGAAGGCGAAGTACACGCAACAGGCCGAGGCGATCCTCAACTACAGGGACAAGCAGGGCGATGGCCTGATCCGCAGCTTCGATGGGCTGAAGGGCGTGGCCGATCCCGCTGTTGTGTCGACACTCCAGCAGAAGACTTATCTCTCCGGCTTCCATATCTTCAATACAGAGATTGTCGGGCCGCAGGTGGGAGCGCAGCTGCGCGGGCAAGCCATCCGGGCGACGCTCTATTCGCTGCTGGGCATGCTGATTTACCTCTGGTGGCGGTTTGAGCTGATCTATGGCGTGGCGGCAGTGGTGGCGGTCTTCCATGACACGCTGATCACCATCGGCGCCTTCTCCTTGACTAACAAGGAGCTGACGCTGACAGTGATCGCGGCCATCCTGACGCTGGTAGGCTATTCGATGAATGACACCATCGTGGTCTTCGATCGCATTCGCGAGAACCTGCGCATGACGCGGCGCGAACCACTGCCTGACATCGTGAACCGCAGCATCAATCAGACGCTGAGCCGGACCGTGCTTACCTCCGGACTCACCTTCCTCACCGTGCTTTCGCTCTACCTCTTCGGCGGCGAGGTGCTGCATGGCTTCTCGTTCGCCTTGGTGGTCGGCATCCTGATCGGCACCTACTCGTCGATCGCGGTAGCGGCACCGATGCTGGTGGCATGGCAGGAGTGGCGTGCCGGGCGTGGACGCTCGGCGGCGCTGCCGGCGGCGAAGCGCGCGCGGGTCTAAACCGACTACAGTGTGTCAGCGCGAGCGCGATCGGTGTCGTCAGCCGGTCCCCGGCGCGTCTTCGTCGGGATTCGGCTGTGATGTGTCGCGGAGTCGATTGCAATTTGCCTCGCCTCCATGAGTTCAGGACGACGACAAGAGTTCTCCAGCCTGCACTGTTTTCAGTGCAGGCTAAATTATTTGGAAATTTGTGGGAACAAACATGGCACTGTCAGGTGTCTATAGCCAAGAAGTCGCAGGCCCAGTCTCCGCTTTCCTTCGGTGACGCGCGACTGCTCCCCAGGCGGGAGCGGCCGGGCACCGTTGGCAGGGGTGGAGATTTTGGTGTCTAGCACCTGTATTTCTCGAGGTACGCCATGTTCGAAGACGCTCTGATGGAATCCGGCCACCGGATCAAGACGAAGAGCAAGTACTGGTCAATCGTTGCGCTCATCGTGAACTGCGCAGTCGTGGTGGGTCTCATCCTCTGGCCCCTGATGCACCTTGAGTCGCTGCCGAAGCAGATGATGGCTACCTTGCTGACCGCGCCACCGCCGCCGCCGCCACCGCCGCCGCCGCCACCGCCGCAGGCGCCGCAGCCGAAGGTTCACGTGCAGACGGTCGACCCATTCCAGGCGCCGAGCAAGATTCCGCATGAGATCAAGACGGTGAAGGAAGAGCCGCCGCCACCGACCAATGCTGGTGTAGCCGGCATGGAAGGCATGGGCTCCGGCGGCGCGATCGGAGGCATTCTCGGCGGCATGGGCAATGCTCCGGCACCGGTGGTGAAGGCTGCCGCGCCGAAGAAGATCGCGATCTCGTCCGGCGTGATGACCGGTCTCAAGACCGGCGGCACCAATCCGACCTACCCGCCGATCGCACGCGCGGCGCGCATCTCTGGTACGGTAGTGCTCCAGGCAACCATCTCGAAGACGGGCACCATCGAAAATCTGCGCGTCATTAGCGGGCCTCCGATGCTCACCCAGTCTGCCCTGGAGGCAGTCCGGACCTGGAGGTACAAGCCTTACCAGTTAAACGGCGAGCCGGTTGAGGTTGAGACCACCGTCAACGTAGTGTTCAATCTCGGCGGCTGATCGTCGAGGACATCGCCCTTGTACGAGGGGGATGACCATCCACCAACTGGCCTCTTCGTGTCATACAGGGCGCAAAGAGGCCGGTGATAGCATCGGGGTGTTTTTGACGCACCGCGATTCCCAAGCGGCTTCAGTTATCAGCTTCTGCATTACCCCAGGAGGAAAGATTCAGTGATTCACGCTCAGCTCACTCACGTAATTCCCCACATTTCGAACCTCGGTCTGTTCTTTCAGGACCAGGGTAGCAACGTCGGCTTCAGCCTCCCTGAGATGTGGGCGAGAATGGGCATCCCGGCCAAGGCCGTGGTGATCATCCTCTTCATCATGTCGATCTGGTCGCTGGCCGTCATTATCGACCGCGCCATTTATTTCAACGCTGCTCGCAAGCAGTCGCGAGAATTCGCTCCGAAGGTTGCCGGCGCTCTGCGCGAGGGCAAGCTGGACGAAGCCGTGAAGGTAGCGGACCGCAACAAGAAGTCGCATCTGGCCGAGGTAGTCACCGCTGGTCTGCAGGAGTTCCGCAGCTACGGCAACGGGGGCGCCATCACGGAAGACCAGATCGAGTCCAGCAAGCGGGCACTGGAGCGCGCCGAGGCCATTGTTCATGCCAAGTTGAAGCGCGGCCTGGGCGGTCTGGCGACGATCGGTTCCACCGCACCGTTTATCGGACTGTTCGGCACGGTGGTCGGTATCTTGAACGCCTTCCAGCAGATCGCCACGCAGAAGTCGGCCGGTATCGGCGCCATCGCAGGCGGTATCTCGGAAGCACTGGTGACGACCGCCTTCGGGCTGCTGGTTGCGATCCCGGCTGTGATGCTGTTTAACTACTTCACCAACAAGGTTGAGGCCTTCGACGTCGAGATGGACAACTCCTCAAGCGAATTGGTGGACTACTTCATCAAGCAGTCGCAGCGCCGCTAAACGCGGATTCCTGCGACGCCGTCCACGCGTGAATCGAATGTGGCGGGGCCTGAGAGCCTCGCCACCCTCCTTCCCGCAGGGTGCAGCACGGGACGGCCGGATCAGGAGTACCGATCCCGCTCGAACAGGTAGGGAGCATATATGGCACTTGCAGTAAGAAACGAAGGCGCCAAGGTTAACTCCAACATCAACGTCACCCCGATGGTGGACGTGATGCTGGTGCTGCTGATCATCTTCATGGTCATCACACCTATGGTGCAGAACAAGGTCAACGTTGACCTGACCAAGAGCGTCGATGCGACGCCGATGCCGGACGCTGACCACGAAGACTCCGTTGTTGTTGCCATCACGCGCGATGGCCGGGTGTTCCTGGGAGCCAATCAGATGTCTTCCGCAGATCTCGGTCCAAGGATCACGGACATGCTGACGAACAAGACCAACAAAGAGGTCTATCTGCGGGCCGACACTCGGGCAAACTACGGCGTAGTGATGGAAGCGATCGATAACATCCGTACTTCCGGCACCGATACGCTAGGCATATTGACTGACCAGCCGAATGCGGGAGCCGCCGGCAGTATGTAGCAACAGCATCCCTCGCCATTTGGCGGGGATTTGAAGAATCGAGGAATCTCTCATGGCATTTTCTACTGGCGGTGGCGGTGGACTCTCCTCCGACATCAACGTAACCCCGATGATCGATATCCTTCTGGTGCTCCTGATCATCTTCATGGCCATTACGCCAGTGACGCCTCACGGTCTGGAGGCGCTGGTACCGCAGCCGCCGAAGACCAAGGAGCCACCGAAGGAAAATGACACGGCCATCGTGGTGTCGATCCTGCATGGCAATGGCGGTCAGCCGGCGTACAAAATCAACGAAACCGATGTGCAGAAGCCTGATCTGGCGGGAAGGCTGCAGACAATCTTCTCGACTCGCGCTACGAAGGTGATGTTCATCAAGGGCGACAAGGATCTTGACTTTGGTCCGATCGCCAATGCTATTGATATCGCCAAAGGAGCGGGTGTCGACCATGTCGGGTTGATTACTCCCAAGATTGAGGCGGGCCAGTAATCCGCATCTCACTATCGAAACCCGTGGCCGATCTCGACCGCGGGTTTGTTCTTTGACCGCTTTCGCAAATACTATGATCCGGTCAGTAATTCGCGGCGAACAGCTTTTCCTGACGGAAAGCTGTGCAGACGGTTTCCGGGGCTGAAAACGGGCTGTGCGGGACTTGCAGGGCTTAAGAAAACAGTTACAATCACTGCGCAGAGAAGTTTCTGTTCCCTGCCCAGCAAACGGACCCCACAACGCGCCGCGGTCTGGCACCTTTCCAAGGAGAAATGAAGCAGAATGATGCGTATCGCAAGAGTGTGGATGCCGGCAGTTGCCAGCCTGTCGATGCTCCTCGCCACCACTGGGTGCAGCAAACTAAAGGCGCGCGATCAGCTCAACAAGGGAGTCCAAGCCTACAAGAACGCTAGGTATGAGGAAGCCATCGAGCATTTCCAGACCGCAGTAAATCTGGATCCGTCGCTGACGATGACGCACATGTACCTGGCCACCGCATATGCGCAGCAGGTTGTGCCGAACTCTGACACCCCCGCGAACAAAGCACTGGCGGATCACGCGATCGCGGCGTACAAAGACGCGCTGCAGATCGATCCCAACAATGTGAATGCGATCAAGGGCATCGCGGCTATCTATTTCGGCGAAGGCAAAGGGGACGACGCGAAGGAGTGGCAGCAGAAGGTGCTGGCGGTCGATCCGAAGGATCCCGAGGCGTATTACACGATCGGTGTTATCGACTGGAACAAGGCACGCAAGAACTCGCTGGATTTTCTTGCTGCCAACGGTCTGACGGAAAAGCAAGCAGCCGATGGAGCCATCCCCAAGAAAGAATGTCCGAAACTGGCGGCCACAAATGGTCCGTTGGTGAACGAGGCGATGGATTCGCTGCATAAGGCGATCGATCTGCGGCCCTCCTACGAAGACGCTATGGCGTATCTCAACCTTGCCTATCGCCGTAAGGCGGAGATCGAGTGTGGAGACGACGATGCGCGCAAAGCAGATTTGCAACAGGCGCAGGACTGGATCCAGAAGGCCCTGGGCGCTCGCAAAGCGAACGTGCAGAAGGCGAACCAGGCTACCAAGCCAGGCGTAGATACGACCAAGTAACCCGCCGCAGAAGAAACGCAACGCGAGGAGCCCGGATGACGGGCTCCTTCGCTTTTTTCTATACGGCGATGCTCTCTGCATCGCTCTGAAGAATGCTCTAGAATCCCTCACTGGTGGCTTCCCTTCGCAAGATCCTGATTGCCAACCGAGGCGAGATCGCGCTGCGTCTGGTGCGAGCGTGTCGTGAACTCGACATCTCGCCAGTGGCTGTCTACTCCGACGCGGACCGCAGTGCGCTGCATGTCCAACATGCCGATGAGGCATACCGGCTTGGCCCCGCGCCATCGGTCGACTCCTATCTGCGGGGAGACCGCATCCTCGAAGTCGCACTTAGGTGCGGGGCGGATGCGATTCATCCCGGCTACGGATTTCTCTCAGAGAATGCTGACTTTGCCGAAGCCTGCACGGCGGCGGGGATCACGTTCATCGGACCGCCCGCCTCGGCGATGCGTGAGCTGGGATCGAAGACGCGCGCGCGCGCCGCTGCAGATCGCGCCAGCATGCCGCGTACGCCGGGGTCGGTCCGCGGGCTGTCGTCCGCTGACGAGGGGCTGAAGATCGCGAAGGAGATTGGCTATCCGGTGATGCTAAAGGCGGCAGCGGGTGGTGGTGGCAAGGGCATGCGAGCCATCCAACGGCCGGAGGAGCTTCCCTCCGCTTTTCTTTCCGCGAGCGACGAGGCTCTGCGCGCCTTCGGATCGGGCGAGGTGTATCTCGAAAAGCTGATTGAGCGGCCGCGTCACATCGAGATACAACTGCTCGCCGACCAGCATGGCAATGTGGTCTATCTCGGCGAACGTGAGTGCTCGGTGCAGCGTCGCCACCAGAAGGTGATTGAAGAGGCTCCCTCCGCGGTGGTCGGGCCGGAGCTGCGACGCCGCATGGGCGAAGCGGCCTGCCGGCTCGCTCGCGAAGCGGGATACGTGAACGCGGGCACGGTGGAGTTCCTGGTCGATGAGGCGCAGAACTTTTATTTTCTCGAAGTGAACACGAGGCTGCAGGTGGAGCATGCCGTTACGGAGCTCGTCACCGGGCTCGACCTGGTGCATCTGCAGATCGCGATTGCCGAGGGTAAACCGCTGCCGTTCACTCAGGAAGAGATTGCTCTGCGTGGGCATGCGATGGAGGTGCGCGTCTACGCGGAGGATCCGGAGAACGGATTTCTGCCTTCACCCGGGCGCATTACACGGCTGCTGCGCCCCGGTGGTCCAGGGATTCGCGAGGATGAAGGTGTCTACGAGGGTTGGGAGGTGCCGACGGAGTACGATCCGATGCTTTCGAAGCTGATTGCACACGCACCGGATCGCGCGGCTGCGATTGCGCGACTTGGCTGTGCCATCGATGAGTATGCAATTGGCGGCATTCGAACCAACCTGAAGTTGTTGCGACGTGTTCTGGATGACGCCGACTTTCAGGCGGCACGGATCGACACCGGCTACCTTGACCGGCTGCTCGCGAAGACGGCCACGCAAAGTGGCGAAGATGACAGCGCCGAAGGAGACAAGGAAAGCCAAGAGGCGGCGGCGATCGCGGCCGTTCTGTTTGCCACACCGGCTCCCGCTGCCGTCGCAACGAAGGCGCCGACGACGTGGCAGCGGGACGCGTTGGAGCAGGGGTTGCGCCGATGAGTGCGCTGATCCTTGAGGTGGAGGTGGACGGCGTCTTGCGCCGGCTGGCGCTGGAGCGACGGGGTACAGGATGGATGGCTCACATCGATGGTCGCTCGGTTCCCGTCGATGTATGCGAGCCGACGCCTGGAGTGCTTTCGCTGCTGATCGGTGATTCCGAGGGCGATGGCTCGGGTGGCCGGTCCTATCGCTGCGTGCGCGTTGCCTCCGGCGATGAGGAGACGATCGCGGTGAGCGGAGGGCAGCACCGGGTTGCCGTGAGCGATCCGCGTTCGCTGCGAGGGCGACGCAAACGGACGGGAGCGGCCAACGGCACGGTGCAGATCAAGGCATCCATGCCGGGCCGCGTAGCGCGGGTACTGGTCGTGCCGGGCGAGGCGGTGGCCGCCCACCAGGGCATCGTGGTGATCGAGGCCATGAAGATGCAGAACGAGCTGAAGGCGGCGCGCGACGGACGCATCGTGGAGGTACGGATCGCAGCTGGCGACAAGGTCGCTTCCGGCCAGGTGCTTGCAGTCCTCGAGTGATTGATGGTGGTATCCCACTCGTCGCTTGTGCTTAGGATTGACGGGACAAGGCTTTAGCGATGACGAACGGGCACACAGATCGCTGGCGCGATCTAAGCAGGCGCACCGCTGAACAGCCTGGTCTGTGCTGCCTCGGCGATAAGTGTAACCGCGGGGTGTTTGATCTTGCGCTCCCCAGAGATTGCGTAGTAGCTCACCGTGTGCTTGCTTAAAGTCCCCAGCTTGAGGACGTGGTAACTCGTTCGGATCTCGCGTTCGATTGCGACCGGGGCGGCAAAGATGCCCGCCCCGGACTGCGCGAAGACATCGATCAGGGCGGTATCCTGGAACTCGCCCAGAACGCGAGGCGTGATGGACTCGGCGTCAAACCAGTCGTCCAGAGCCTGCCGGAGGGCAGACTTCCGCAGCGGGAGCAGGAAGGGCGCGCCCGTAAGGCTCTTTGGAAAACCACGTCGGTAGAATCGCGCTAACGGGTGCGCGGCGAAAAGAGCCAGATCAGATGACCCCAGAAGATGATTGAACAATCGCCCGCGAAGTGCAGAGTAAGCGGGGGTCTCGGCCAAGACAAGGTCGAGTTCGTTAGCCGCTAGCTTCAACAGCAGCTCCTCCGGAGCGCCTTCTATACATTCGATCTCCACCCCGCCTTGCATTGACAGCGCAGGCTCCAAGATGCGGCAGGCGATCAGCTTTGGGATGATGTCCGACACTCCGACCGAGAAGTGAAGCGGACGGTTGCGCGGCCTGCCTTTCAGGACATCCTTCAGTTCCCCGCCAAGAGTAAAGATCTCGTCGGCGTACCGATAGACAATCTGTCCAGCCTCAGTCAGCACGAGCCTGCGGCCCTGCCGGATAAAGAGCTTTTCCCCTAACGCTTCTTCCAATGCTCGCAGTTGACCGCTGATTGTCGGCTGGGCGAGCCGCAAGTCTTCGCAGGCTCGAGCGATGCTGCCCCTTTTCGCAACTGTCCAAAAATACAAGAGGTGGTGATAGTTCAGCCATTCCATCGAAGGTCATGATACATCGATTAAAACGATGGATTGTTTCGAAAGTATCTAATAATACTATCGCCGCGCAGCGCCGTCCAAAGAGGCAAAGAGAGCAAAGCAGAGGGGGGAGCATCATGAAAGCTCGATTCAACCTGACACGCGTGGCGGCTAGCGTTTTGATGGCCATGGGTCTTTCGATTCCGGCTCTTGCCGACACGAAGACGGACGATAGCCTGGCAGCGCAAGAGAAGGGCATTCAACTCATCAACCAAGTGGGGGACGTGGCACGCAGCCTCCGCTACAACGCTGAGTATCTCGACTCATTCAACATACGTATCTCAGAGCGGTCGCACGGTTATCACCTGAATCAAATCAAGGACCTTGTAAACGATGGTTTAAATCCGGCCCTAGCGCAATTGCAGGATTTGCAATCCCAGCTTCCAGACTGGAAACAGCGGACAATCGACAGCATGCTGGATTCGGCTAAGGCTCTTGCGGCGGATGCAAATTCAGCAATCCTAGAGCGCAACGAGTCTGGCACGGCTCCACCGGCTACGAACCCGGAATACAAGGTGTTCGTCAAGCAGGTTGAGGGGCACGCGCAGAACCTGATCGACACTTCAGATGCGGCGGCGGCATACGCCTCTAGTCACATCAAGGCTCAGAAAGCAGGAATCAGCGTACCGTCACAGTCCTAGACCACCCGATGAAGAGCGAAGAAGGTAAGCGTTTGGTCTGAATGAGACCAAATGCTTACCGATAAGGGCCTAATTGAGGATGCTTGCTTCGGCGATGCCCCACCCTCTGCTTTGCGTAGGGTGGGGCACCCTTTCCGAAATTGATTAGCGGATGCGTTCACGGCAGCCGCTGTGCCAGCTGCGGAAGGCTGCATCGAGAATCCGCTGATTCTGGACGCCATCCTCGCCAGTGCTGGCGAAGGTACCGGTGCCCTCGACTGCAGCGGAGAAGGCATCGAGCATGCGGCTATAGGCGTCGCTGTTTGAGACGACCTCCTGAGCTAGCACCGTGCCTGCGGCGTGATGGACGATAGTGACCGGGCGATCTACGGTGAGGCCACTTTCCGCCGTGAGCACGCCCTGCTCGCCAACCACTTCGATGAAGGTGCGGTACTCCGCGCGGAAGGTGACCTGAATATTGGCCAGCACGCCGAGGCTAAACTCCAGGGTGAGTGCGGCGCTCTCTTCCAGTTCGCGCTCCGATGGCGATTCGGACTGCAAGCCATGGGCGAGGGTGGCGATCGCAAGAACTTCCTGTTCGAGTAGAAAGCGCAGCGCGTCGATGGCGTGAATGCCCACGTCTCCAATGGGCCCGCCGCATGCCATGCCACCGTCGTTGATCCAGGTGCGTGGACTGTTGCGGCTGAGGAAACAGAAATGCGCAGAAGCGAAGACTGGTGTGCCGATGGTTCCCTGAGCGACCAGCGCGCGCATCCGTTGGAGCGAAGAGTTGTAGCGAAAGTTCTGGGCCACTCCGAAGACACGGCCGGCCGCGCGTGCAGCGCTTGCCATGCGGACAGCTTCGCTTGCGCTCATCGCCAGCGGTTTCTCACACAGCACGGCTTTGCCATGGCGGAGTGCGAGCAAGGTGTGCTCGTTGTGCAGCGCATCCGGGCTGGCTACGAACACTGCGTCAATAGCGGGCGAGGCGCAGAGCTCCTCCGGAGTCGTGAACACATGAGGGATGTTGAAATGCTGTGCGTTTTCCCGGGCGCGCTCCTGGTTGCGGCGCCAGATGCCGGAGAGTTGAGAGTTCTTTGTCTGATCGAAAGCCGGAGCAAGACGGCGCTCACCGTGATGCCCGAAGCCAAGAATTCCGTATCGCACCATGCCGCTCTATCTTAACGGTGGCAATCGCTATTGACGATGAAGGTTATTGCGATAAACGGTGCCGCTCTTCATTACAAAGATGGGATGCTGCAAGACAGTGATGTCCTTGAGCGGGTCGCCTTGAACGGCAACGGCATCTGCCCATTTGCCCGGATCGAGTGATCCGATGCGGTCGCTCCAGCCCATCAGGTCAGCGGCATTTACGGTGCCGGTGCGCAGCGACTCGAGCGGTGTCATGCCGAAGTCTCGCACGTAAACCTCGAACTCATGTGCGTTGAGTCCGTGCGGGTATACGGCCGCGTCTGTACCCATCGCCACTTTTACGCCGGCGGCGATGGCATGCTTCGCGTTGACCTTTTCGACGGCGCTCACGTCCTGCATCTTCTTCGCATAGAAGGGCGGCAGGTGGCCGTTGTCGCGCATCCAGTCGATGAGGTAGGCGGTGGGCACGAAGTAGGTGCCATGGGTCTTCATCATCTTGATGTCGTCGTCGTTCATGTAGGTTCCGTGCTCGATGGAGTCGACGCCGGCCTCGCTGGCCCACAGGATGCCCTGCGCGCCGTGGGCGTGGGCGGCCACTTTGCGGCCCAGGCGATGGGCATCGGCGACGATGGCCTGCATCTCCTCGAGGGTGTACTGGCTGGCCTGCGGATCATCGCCCTTGGAGAGCACGCCGCCTGTAGCGCCGATCTTGATCAGGTCCGCGCCGTACTTGATGTTCTGACGCACCATGTGCTGGACCGCGGGGATGCCATCCGCTACGCCGCCACCGGTGAGGTGATAGGACTCGGGCAGCAGATTCTCATCCATGTGGCCGCCGGTGATGCCGAGCGCCGGACCGCTGACCTGCATGTGCGGTCCCTCGATGAGCCCTTCGTTGATGGCGTCGCGCAGATCGACGTCGGCAAAGCCGTCCGCTCCCACATTGCGCACGGTCGTGATTCCGGCTTCGAGCGTCACCTTTGCGTTGCGCGCGCCGATCAGCGCGCTCTTGGCAACGCTGGTGGAGAGCTCATGGTAGGGATCGAAGTTGTTCTCCATGGTGAGGTGCGTATGGACATCGATCATGCCGGGCAGCAGCGTGGCATCTCCGAGGTCGATGACTGTGTCGCCCGGCTGCGGCTGCACCTGTGCGGTAGGCTCGACCGCGACGATGCGATCGCCGGAGACGACAAGCGTCTGCGCATCTAGCAGCTTGCCTGCACGGACATCCACCAGATGCGCGGCACGCACCAGCGTGCGTCCTGACGGGGTCTGAGGCTGCTGGGGCTGAGGTTGCGTTTGAGCGGAGCAGAGGGTGGTGAGGGCGAGTGCAGACAACAAGAGCAGCGACGACGGGCCAAGGGACACGTACAGCCTCCGGAAAGGGTGTCCCAGTGTAGCAAGCGTTGCATCGAAGCGGAGGGATCAGCCGCTGCCCTGGCCGTTATTGTGCGCCCTTCTTGAAGATCTCTTCGGCGTAGTAGTTCTCGACGTGCGCCTGGTCGCGCAGCATCTCGTCGTAAGCGTTGCGCAGGAGCTGGGCGCGGCTCTCGCGCAACTGGCCACGAATGGTCTGCTGCACACGAGGATCGTTGAGCTCATACTGCCCGGCGGCTTCTTTGTCTAGGAGCTTGTAGATCGCGTAGCCATCCACCTTGTGGTTCTGATCGTAGACGGGCATCACCTCGGTGATCTGCCCGGGCTTGAGCTTGGAGATGGCCGCAAAAACGGCGCTGTCCTGGCGCAATTGCGACTCCTGCACCGATCCGAGATCGCCGCCGCTGCTGGCATGCGACGCGTCTTCGCTGAACTGCGAAGCCAGCGCTCCGAAGTCGTCGCCGCTTTCCAGCCGCATATGCAGCGCTTCGATCTTCTTCTTCGCCTCTGCATCGGTGTTTCCCTTGGCGCTCTGCATGCTCGTCGGTTGCTGTGGCGGCAGAGCGGAGACGACGATCTCGGCGAGGTGATATTCGGGCTGCACAACATTGAAGAGCGACTTGTTCGCGTTGTAGTACTCGGTGATATCCGCGTCCGTGATGTTGATCTTCGAGAGAATCTCTCTGTTCATCAGCTTCTCGTTGGTGAGGCCGCGGCGGATCTCGCGCTTGAGATCGTCGAGCGTCATGTTCTTCGCTTTGAGCTGACGGTTGAACTCCTCCTGGGTGAAGGGCGCCTTGATCTCGGCGAGCTTGGCTTCTACCTCCTCGTCCGTGGCGACGAGGTTGAGCTTGGCGGCGCGCTGCTGCTTGATGTCGTCGTCGATGAGCTGGCGAAGGATGTTCAGATGAGCGATCTGGGACTGCACCTGCGAGGGCTGCTGCGGACCGTTGCCGAGATTGGTGCGGTAATAGCGTTCCAGGGTGGCCTGGTCGATGGCATGGCCGTTGACTGAGGCGACCACGTCGGGCTGGTGAGGGCGGTTGCAGCCGGCGGCCAGCGTCAGGCAAGCGACTCCCAGCCAGAGGGTGGAGTGACGAATTGGGGAGGATGGAGCAGGGCAGGATACAGTCGGCGGAACTTCGGGCACTCGGTCTCCTTCGAGAGGCGCGCCGGGGGAACACCTCTCACCGGCCCGGGGGCGCCCCGGGTCCCGGCTCAGAAAGCTTATCGTATTTCCCGGGCCAGGGTGGTTACCGGCCCGAGGGCACGTCCAGCCTTCGCTCATGCTCTGACGCGGCGGAAATGCCCGACTACTTCGACGGAGGAAGCGTCGGCGCCGGCGCGGTCGAGTTTGCCGGCGCGGGTGCAGCGTCGGCGCGTTCCGGCGGCGTGATGCCATCGGCCTTCAGTGCGCGGTCAATGGAATCCCACACGGCCGAGGTCGGTTGGGCGCCTGCAGCCACTCGCTCGCCATCCACGAAGAGCTGCGGAGTGCCTTCGATGCCGAGCTTTTCACCTTCTCTCATCGAGGCGCGAATTGCGGACTGATCCTGCTTTGCGATGCAGGCGTTTAGCTTGGTCTCGTCAACATTGGCTTTTTTGCCTATGGCTCGGGCCTGATCGTCCAGCGTGACGAAGGATTGCTTTGCGTCGTCACGATTGCCGTCGATCTCGTGCCCATGACTGTGGGCGTAATCGATGAACTGCCAGTACGCATCGCTGTTCTGATCAGCGAGGCAGTTCGCGTCGATGGAGGCGTGCATGGCCCAGGGGTGAATCTCAACCAGCGGGTAGTCCTTGTAGACGAAACGGACCAGGCCTTTGTAGTGGTCCAGCGTGGCGGGAAACAGCTCCTCATGCATGCGAGCGCAGTAGGGGCATTCGAGGTCATCGTAGTTGACGACAGTCACTTTGGCGTCGACGTTGCCGCGCACCGGGCGATGGTCGACCGAGTAGATAGACTGCGGGTCCTTGCTGATGTCGAACTTCTCGAGCCGCGCCAGGGTATTGCCATCTTTGGAGATGAGGAAGGTGACGGTGGTCTGTTTGCCCTTGTGCGAGAAGGTGACCGGCAGATTGTCGTATCCCGGGATATCGCTCTTCGTCTTGCCGCCGAGGGAGACGTCATAGTCCGAGGGGACGTTAAACTGCGACCGCACGAGCACCTCAATGCGCCGGTCTACCGAGGCATTGGGGGGAGGGATCTGCGCACGGCAACCCAGGGCGGCGATTGCGGCCAGTGAGCAGATAAGGACAAATCGGATACGGAACAAACAAACCGCCTTTCGCTGCGTAACGGGAACATCTCTATTATCGCAGGCTGGGGCGCCTATCGCAGGCTGCGGTGCCTCGTTCACGGTGCGTTTATGGAGGCCGTAAGCTTTCCTAATAAATCAGCTGCGAGCGATTGATATTGCCCGCAGTGCCGATGCCCGCGAGGGTGAAGTTGAAGCTTTCGTAGTTCTCATTGCGCTCCGCGCCCAGGGCCAGCCGGCGGTATTCGATGGTGAGGCCGCAGCAGTTCCAGTTGTAGCTGGTCTGCGCGCCCCCATATTGCAGCGCGTCCTGATTCAGGTCGTAGCCAAGGTTGATGGCTCCGCTGAAGCCGGGTTTTGTGGTGGCGCCGTACCCGAGGGTCGCGCGGATTTGCTCGTAGTTGGTGACGGGCGACGGCATGTTAGGCGTCGTGGTGGTGTTGGGATTCAGGGCGTCCAGACGCGCGTCACTGATGGAGGCGAAGTAGCCGGCATGGCGAACATCGGCATAAACATTGCTGCCGTTGATCCGGCCTGCGAGGGGATCGTAGTCCAGATCCCAACCGAAGGCGAGCGTCTGGTTGGTGCGCAGCTGCATCCGCGAGATGAGGGGCGAGTAATCGCGCGGCCCGGAGAGGTACGAGATGCCGGTCAGGTCGAGTGTCGTAGTCAACACGTTACGACGGTTGTCAATAACGGCGCCGCCAAAATTTGGATCGAAGTAGTGCTCCTGTCCCAGCGTCCAGGTAAGGGATTCGCTGGTGTCGGTGCTGGAGCAGTCGTGGTAGTCGACCGGCAGGTAGACGCGGCCATAGCCCTCGGGAGGGAGCGCCGAGTTGCTGCATGGCTTCGGGTGCAGTTTTTTGAGATAGAAGCGTTGCGTAACGGAGTATTCGATCACGTTGGTGTCGCTGGCCAGGTCGGTGGGATCGAATTGCAGGATATTTTGAAAGTTGTTGATGCCGGCAACGAACTGATAGTTTGCCGCCGGCTCGATGGTGTGACGCAGCACGCGATCGAAGTGCGCCAGCCACGCCGGTGCGAAGTCACGTTCCATGACCGGGGCCCGCAATTCGAGGCCGGCCTCCACATCCTTGCGGTTCAGACTGGCGGAGCTATAGACGGGCACGTACGACTGTGTGACCGGATCGAGAACAAAGGTGGGGGCCTGACTCTTGGTGTAGAAGGTTTCGCGCACAGCGACCGTTGGGCGGATGTCGAAGCCGCCCAGGTGCAGCGGCGCGGAGAGGGCCGGATATGCGTCGATGCGGCCAACGACGTGAGCAGTCTCGAAGCCGGGCTCGTGCCGGTTGAGTCCGGCGATGCTACCGCCGGCGCCCCATACCAGAGGAGTTGCGCCCAGCGGATGTTCCAATGCAGTGGCGTCGACGATGGGCAGGTGCGCGATGACCACGTCCTCGACGAAGGGGGTCACCTGTGCGTAGTTGATATAGCGATTGAAGCTGCCTGTTTCCGAGATGCCGTTGGCATTGTGGGTGATGTAGATGCTGGAGTTTACCTGTGTCGCAGTGGCCTGGGAGTAGGTATCGGCGAAGGCCTCGCGATAGATGATCGAACTTAGATATTCAGCATTGCTGACTAGGCGGGTGTGCGCCCCGAGGCCGAGCCGGCCGTTGACGAGAATGTCCTGGCCGCCCTGGTCGGTGAGTACGCCGTTGACGATCGCGCCGCGGTCGAAGAGGGCGGTGAAGCGCATGTCGGCGAAGTCGTCGCCGTGTCCGCGAAAACGGAACTCGCCGCTCGGCGCCCAGCCACGCTTGGAGTAATAGTCGGTGCCGAAAGTCACATCCATGCTGCGGTTCAGCACCAGGTAGTACTGCTCGCCAAAGACGCTGCCCTTGGTGTTGGACTGCGAGTAGACGGGGATAAGGAAGCCGGATTGCCGGTCCGATGACATGACAGGATGCGTGAAGTAGGGCAGATAGACGATCGGGATGTTGAGGACGCGGAAGATCGCATTGCGCGCGCTGGCCTGCTCGCCTGTCATGTCGATGCGGCCCGCGGCGATGACCCAGTCCGGATGCGGCAGGCGGCAGGAGGTCATCGTTCCACTGATGACACGAAATTGATCCGGGCCGTTTTTGATGACGACGCGGCCGGTAAAAAGAAACGGATTGGTAGTGGTGTAGATGACCTTCTTGCGGCTGACGTTCTGGCGCACCCCAACGCTGCCGGTCACGTTGTAGAAGCGTCCGGTATCGAGATTGAGGTTCATGGTGGCGTGGTCGGCGAGGATATGCTCGTCGGCAGGGCCGCCGTCGAGCTCGACGTGTCCCTCGGCGCGAGCCTCGCCGGTATCTTCGTTGTAATTCATCTTGTCGGCGTGCAGGACATAGTCCTTGTAGCGAATCTCGACATCGCCGAGCAGGGTATAGACGGCGCCGTCCTTTCGCTGCGTATTCGCTGCAATATGAACGGGAATGAGGGTCTTGCCGGGTCCGGGAACCGGTTCGAGGCGCGGCAGCTCATCTGCGTCGGGGACGTCGGGAAGCGAGGATGCGGACGCGGGCGCAGGCGACGATTGCGTTTGCCCTGGCGGTACCGCGCTTGATTCCGGGTGCCCGGTCTGCCACGCCCAAAGTGCAAGCTGCGGATGACACAGCCACACCACCGTGATACATAAAAAACTGCGCAGGTTCTTCGGCACGGGCAAAGCCAGAATAGAGCATTTTCCTGAAGGAGCAGCGGCCAGGCGATCGTTGTTGTGGCCTCTGGCTAAAGACGGGCGACTCCAAGCGGAGTTTCGCGACACGCTGCAGCAGGAAGAATGGTCGGGAAGGCGATACGTATCTGGACCGGGGAATACCGCGCAGCTCTGGCTCGGACGATGCAATCCATGCTGCCTCTTCGCCGCTGTTCGCGAGGATGAGGCGTGCTTCTGCTCCGTTCCTCCGCGCGCCGCCTTCTCTTCGAGCGGTGACACTGCGTTGCAAGACTAGCGACGCAGCCGCCGAGGAAGCGGAGTGAGCAGAAGACGTGGGTGGTGGCATCAGCTGCATTGACGCCGGAAGCAGGGACGAGGGCGATGGCAAAGTTCGTGCCGGATGAAGTGCCGGCTTGGAAGACCGAGCTAACCGAGAAGCTGGCTGCCAGTCGTGCGCGGCGGTCGGGCCGGGGCGGCAGTCAGCCTCGTCTACCGCTGGATCACGCGTCAGCGGACTCTGGGGGAGAGCCCGGGCGCGCCAACGTTGCAGCAGCCGTTGCGGCTCGCTATGCGGCACGGCCCAGCTATCGCCAAGTGCTGGAGCGCGAGGCAGAAGAGGCAGCACTGGCTGCTGAGAAGGCGCTGATAGAAGCGCAGGCGGCGCAGGAAGCCGTGCGCCGGCGCATGGAGGATGCCCGTGCTGCGGAGGCTGCCGCGGCCGAGGCGCGCGAGGTGGAGCAGCGGTTGCTCGCCGAGCAGGAACGCGTGGAACGCGAGAGCATTGAGGTGCGCTATGAGATGGACGAGCGCACGCGGCGGCAGATGCAGGCGTACGAGACGCGCCGCTCCACGCGGGTTCCGCCACCGTCGCATCCGGCGGCTCCACCGCACCAGCCGCTGATCTCGGACCCCCTGGAAGAGGAGACGGTGTCACCAGCGGTGCCGCTGACAGCGAACCTGATTGAGTTTCCGCGCGAGCTGATAGCGGCGCGCAAGGTGCGTCCGCGGTTAGCGGAGGGACCGCTGCGTGATACGGAGCCGCAGGCTGGGCAGTTGCGCATCTTTGAAGTGGAGCCGGAGGCGGTCGACCAGCGGCCTGTGATGACTGCGACGGCTGTTGGGCTGGACTGGTCGTCGATCCGGCTGGATACGCCGGCGCCGGAACGGCCGCGCCAGTCAATTCAGGCACTTCTGGATGCAGTGCCGATCCGGCCGGCAGCGCTCGAAGACCGGATCATGGCGGCGCTGGTGGACGGAGCTCTCAGCTTCGCAGGTTTCCTGGTCTTCGTCTTCGTATTCAGCTCGTGTACGGCACACCCGCCCGCGGGCAGGACTGCCGTGGCGGCGGCCTTCATGGCTCTGCTGGCGACCTTCGTTGCCTATCAGTGGTTGTTCTTCCGGTTCGGCGAGAGCACGCCCGGCATGATGTATGCGGGCATCGCATTGTGCACGCTGGATGACGACAACCCGACGCGTGCGTCGATGCAACGGCGCGTGGGAGCGCTACTGCTCTCTGCCCTGCCGCTGGGACTGGGGCTGCTGTGGGCGGTCTTTGACGAAGACCACCTGGGCTGGCATGACCGTATCAGCGGTACGTATCAGCGGTCTTATAAGTGAACACCGCACCGCGCAAGTGAACATTGCTTTGCGGAGTCAAAGAGAGTTGGAGCGTCGCGTTTTGCCTCTTCCCTGCTGCCTGTGATCGAATGGCGGCGATGGATCGCCGCCATTTTCTCTCCCTTTCTGCTCTTGGCACGGCTGCATTCCACCCAGCTTCCCGCCTGCTTGCGCAACCAGCTCCTTTGCCCGTTACTGTGACCATCGGCAACCCGACGGGGCGCCACATCGCGGAAGACTTCACGGGTTTGAGCTACGAGTCGGCTCAGCTCAGTGATCCGGAGTTTTTCGCGGGCGACAATAAACACCTGATCGAACTGATCGGTGGGCTCGGTGAGCATGGGGTAGTGCGCGTTGGCGGCAATACGAGCGAGTACTGCTTCTGGAGGTCGGATCCGAAGGCCCATGGTCCGTCGGCGAATCCGGGTCAGGAGGCTGTTGGTCCGGACAAAGGCAACAACGCGCCGCCACGGCGTGTGATCACCGAGCAGGCGATCCGCAACCTGCGTGAGTTTCTCGACCGGCTGCCGGGATGGTCACTGATCTACGGGCTCAATCTGGGGTTGGGTACGCCGGAGATGGCGGCGGAAGAAGCCGCGTTTGTCTCCCACGCCATGGGATCGAAGCTGCTGGCTTTTCAGATGGCGAACGAGCCCGACCTGTTCTACAAGAACGGGCTGCGACCGGCCAACTACAACGCAGAGCAGTTCATGGCGGAGTGGCGACGATTCTTCGAAGCGGTGCGGAAACGCGTGCCGCAGGCGCCCTTCGCCGGGCCGGACACCGCGTTCAACAACGACTGGCTGGTGCCATTCGCAAAGACGTTTCGCAATGATCTGAAGTTCGTCTCCTCGCACTACTACGCCGAAGGCCCGCCAAGCGATCCGGCGATGGATATTCCGCGGCTGCTGCATCCGGACCCGAAGCTGGAGCGCGAGTTCGCCGGGCTCCAAGAGGTGACGAAGGAGACAGGGCTGCCCTTCCGGCTGGCCGAGACGAATTCCTGCTACGGCGGCGGCAAGCAGGGCGTGAGCGATACCTTTGCGGCAGCGCTGTGGGGAGTGGACTATATGCTCCGCATCGCGCAGGCGGGTGGTATCGGTGTGAACTTTCACGGCGGCGGCAACGGCTCGTACACCCCGATTGCGGGCACCCGCGCAAAGGGCTTTGAGGTGCGGCCGCTCTATTACGGCATGCGCCTGTTTCGCGAGGTCGGCGCCGGTGAACTGCTCGAGACGACGCTGAGCACTGCGCCCGACGGCCTGCGGGTCTATGCCGTTCGGCGCCCGGACGGACACCTGAGAATCGTCGCACTCAACCTGAGCCTGGAACATCCAATCGATCTTGCGCTGGACCAGAAGCTTGCCGGAATGCAACTGATCAGGCTGAAGGCGCCCAATTCTGCTGTCAAGACAGGTGAGACGCTGGGCGATGCAGCAATAGAGGCGGACGGCAGCTGGCACCCGAGTTCGCATGAGACGGCCGGCGAGCGGCAGCATCTACCGCCGGCGAGCGGCGCGCTGTTCTACTGATCTATTTTGTGCGCGTGTCAACGAGAGCTGGTGTTTGATCACTGGGCTTGCGAATCGATAGCTGACTGTTGCTGGAGCGCTCCAGGGCAGACGAAAACTAGGCTAAAAGGCGTGCGGCTCGTCTGCAAAGATCTCGCGCGTGCGGGCCATCAGGTTTGCTGCGTGCGTGTCCTCATCCGTCGCCTGCGGTTGCACCGAGTAGAGCTCCAGCAGGTTGTTTACCAGCATCCAGGTGTCGCGGCCGGGCTCCTCCTTGACGAAGGATGGCAACGGCATGCAGAGATGGCGCGACAGCGCAACCACCTGTCCTTCATACATCCAGCGCAGCTTGCGCAGCAGTGCGAGACGCTCCGGTTCCAGTCGCAGACGATAGCCTGCCTTGCAAAGTACCTCGGTGAGCCGGACCAACTCGGGCTCACTCAGGCGTGATGGGTTGTCCTTGGGCGCATCCGATGACTGAGCGGACCCATGAAGTGCAGGATTGGGCATGGCGACCGGCTTCATGTCGAAGACCAGCAACAGGTCGACGACAGTGTGTCGCGCCATGGCAAAGGTGAGCCGGGCCTGCCGGCAGGCTGAGCACTCGACGATACTCAGCAGTACCGCGCACGTATCGAGGATCGCTGTGATGGCACTGAGCCAGCTCTGGTTATCGTGCTGCGAGCGGAAATAGCACAGCAGCGAATACGAGATGTGGCTCTCCAGCATCTCTGCCGACCATCGCTCCCATTCGGCGAGCAGCGTGACCAGGGCATCGTTGCCCCCATCACTGGCGTGGCGTCGGAGCAATTCGCTCGCGGTTGGAGGCGAGCCAGCCCGCCCATCGAGCAACGCGATCGAGCCTTCGCGACGGGAGAAGGCCTGATAAAGAACCGGCAGGTAGCCAATGACCACGGCTACGAAGCCAAGTCCGGTGCCGGCCTCGGCGATGACCAGGTCGCGGGCCCAGTGGTTCAGCGGTGTGACATCGCCAATACCCAGCGTGAAGAGCGTGGTGCCGCTGAGATAGATGGCGCTGTGCAACGGATTGAGGCCTAACTGATCGTGCAGTGGCGCGCCCAGTCCCCAGAACATGAGGCCGAAACCGAAGACTAGGCCCACCGCCCACAGTGCCATAAGGAGGAGAAGGGAGAGTGGACCGTAAAAGCTGAAACCGGTTTCGCGCAGGCGGCGATTTTGAAAGCGCGCAACTACGGCCGACCAGGGACGCCAGGTGACCACGTAGAAGAACCGGGTAAGCCGGATCTTCCCAATGGCGCGACGCGGCAGGATGATGGTCTCAAAGGCATCGAGCAGCACGGTGCCGATGGCGAGCAGTCCGAAGATCAGGCCGAGGGGGTGCACGGTTGTATTGTGCGGCTTCCCAGCGCCGCTGGCTAGTTTTCGGGCAGCTGCCCGCCGGCTGGTTTTTCAAGGACCTCGCCGCGCTGACTGATAGTGATGCTGTGAGGTGGCTGGAGTTTCAGATTCAAGTGATACCGGGCATGGCGCAGCTCGCCGGTGCGGATGAGTGCGCCGCGCCCGACCAGGTCCGCCAAGTCGCGCGTGGCGGTGGCGGGGGAGGCGCCGGTGATCTTTGCATAGTTGCCGGCGCTGAGACCGCCCTCGAAGCCATCCGGTCCCTCCCGCAGCATGCGCAGGATGGCCTTTTGCTGTCGCGGATTGATCTCTCCGCGCAGGCTGTCGATGAGGCGGGTCTTCTCGATCAGGAAGTCGACCGATGCGATGGTGCGCTTCTGCGCCTCGAGCACGATGCCGGCGAACCAAGAAAGCCATGCGGTGATCTCATTGCTCTTGTTGGCTCGCTCGAGAGCGCGATAGTAGTTTCCGCGGTGCGCAAGGATGGTGGCAGACAGGGCGAGGAGGACCGGTTCCTCCGATATCTCCTGGGCAGCCTGGGCGAGGGCCTTTTCGGCGATGGCACGGCCAATACGTCCGTTGCCATCCTCGAAGGGATGGATCGATTCGAAGTAGAGATGTGCGGCTCCGGCGCGCGCGAGCGGGGCCAGGGGACGCGTCCCACCAGGCGCTGTGCGGTTGAACCATGCAACGAAGCGCTTCATCTCGGTCGGCACACGCCGCGCTGGTGGTGCCTCGAAATGTACGCGCGGCTTGCCAATGCGGCCGGAGATGACCTGCATGGGATCTCCGCCCTCGCGATATCGGCCGAGATCGCGCAACCCTCGTCCCTTCATCAGCCGGCGATGCCATTGGAAGAGCATCTCTTCCGAGAGCGGTTTGCGAGAGGTTCGATAGAGATCAACCATCATTTCGGCTACGCCTTCCTCGGCGGGCCGGACGCGCTTCGGATCAGCCTTGAGGCCGAGCTGCCGCTGGATGGAGGATTGCACGCTGGCCCGGTCAAGGACCTCGCCTTCAATGGCCGAGGTGGTGGCGGATTCGGTGCTCATGGCCTCGACCAGCAACAGGCGGCGTTCCTCGCCGGCAATGTGACGGATGGTCCCCAGGAAAACGCCACCGCCGGAGCGAAAACGTGTTTCCGCCGCAGCAAGCCGCTCACCTTTCCAGGTGAATTCGGCCCAATCGGGCTGTTGCCAGTTCCAGAGCATGAGCGATAGGAGGGGCTTCTATCGCTCAATATATCATTAGTAAATGAGCGATAGAAATAATTATATCGCTCATGAATTGGCGGTTTTATGAGCGATAGAAATATGGTCTATCGCTCATGAGAGGTCCTGCGGATCAGCTCCTGATAGAGCGCGATGGTCTGGTCCGCGATGCTGGACCAGGCGAAGTGCTGCTCCACCCGCTTGCGGCCGGCATCTCCCATGCGTTTGCAGGCGGCAGGATCCTTGAGGAGCGCGGTGAGTTTCGCGCCCAGGTCGCGGGCGAACTTATCGGGATCCACCGGGAAGCTGGTTACCGGGTCTTGTTCGAAGGGCACGAGGTAGCCGGTCTCGCCATCGACGACCACTTCGAGAATGCCGCCGGTGGCACTGGCGACGACCGGAGCACGGCATGCCATCGCTTCCAGGTTGATGATGCCGAAGGGTTCGTAGACGGAGGGACAGCAGAAGACTCGGGCGTGGGAGTAGAGCTGAATGGTCTCGGCGCGGGTGACCATCTTCTCGATCCAGACGATGTACGGGTTGTGGTGGCGCGCCTCATCGACCTTGGCGCGCATCTCTGCGGCGATCTCTGGCGTATCCGGCGCCCCGGCACAGAGGACGATCTGGGTCTCCGGCGGGAGATAGCGGATGGCGTCGACCAGGTGGGTGACGCCCTTCTGGCGCGTGATGCGGCCTACGAACAGGACATAAGGGACACCCGGATCGACACCATATTGCGTGAGCGCGGTGGTGTCGGCGGCCTGCTGGTACTCGTCGAGGTCGATGCCGTTGTAGATGACGTGGACGCGGTCAGCTGGCACGTCGTAGGCACGCAGGACGTCGGCCTTGGTGCCGTTTGAGACGGCGATGATGGCATCAGCCTCGAGGATGGCGGTGCGCTCCATCCACGAGCTCATGGCGTAGCCGGAGCCGAGCTGCTCGGACTTCCAGGCGCGGAGCGGCTCGAGCGAGTGCGTGGTGAGCACGAACGGGATGTTGTAGAGCTTTTTGGCGAGGAAGCCAGCCATCGCGACGTACCAGGTATGGGTGTGGCAGACATCGATGCCCTGGAGTGCCTTGACCTGCGTGAGGTTGAGGCTGAAGGCTTCGAGTGCGCCCTTGAACTTGCCAGTGGTGCCGTTGGTGATCTCGTCCCAGGGCTCCTGGCCGCGGACGTGAAGGCGGCCAAGGTCTTCGTGCTGTTTGCCCCAGCAGTGGACCTCGACGTCGATCTTTTTGGCGAGTTCGCGGCTCAGGTAATCGACGTGGACGCCGGCGCCACCGTAGATGTGCGGCGGAAACTCCTTGGTAAAGAGGGCTGCTCGCATGACTTTCTCCCGTGACCGGTGATCCTCGCCGGCGTTTCCTGAACCGCACACAAAGCCGGATCAGGATAGGGCGGTTGCTGAGACGGCGGCAAGCTGCCGCTGTGCGGATCGCTCCGTCGCTCGCGCGAGCTGACGGGCTTCGGCGCGGCGGAGGCGGAGGCCGAGGGTGGCCATCCGGTGGCAGCGCAGGCAGAGGGTGCGCAGGTTGGACAGGTCGCACTCGCCGCCCCCTTCGACGACCGGGACGATGTGGTCGGCCTCCCAGAGCGAGCGGCCGGTGAAGCTCGAGAGATCCCAGAAGTTGAGCAGGCGTTGGCGGGTGGCGCCGCGCGAACGTTTCAGGATGCCCTGCGCGACGAGCGTGTCGATGCGGCAGCTTTTACAGACGCCGCGGTCGCGTTTGAGGACCTGGTCACGGAGGTAGCCGGGGTCGGAGCGGACGCGCCAATGGTGCACGCAGTTGTCCGAGCAGAAGGTGCGCCTGCCTTTGGGGACTTCGATGGCACACCAGCGGCACAGGCAGCGGCCGGTGGCGCCCCGAGGGAGGGCGCGGAAGGAGGCCCATCCTCCGGGCATGGTGCGGCGGGTGCTCATCGTTTCTGGTTATAAGGTCGGCCACACGCGGGGACAACAGAGGGGAATCGAGTTTGCAACCTGGCCGACCCTGACCGTGTCAAATCGCGACCGAAAGTCATTGCACTATGCAAGAATCGCTCCACCCCAATTTCGGCCGGATGTAGCGGCTCTTCACGAGGCAATGCCGATGCCCGACAACGCTGTTTCGCTCACACTTGAGATCGATCGAAGCGGTGACCCTGTCGTTGTGCGATGCCACGGCAGGTTGGTGTGGGGTGTGGAGGATGTCCTCTACAGCAAGGTCAAGGCACTGTTGCCGGATTCCAAAAGAATCGTGCTGGACCTGACAGACCTTACCCGCATGGACAGTATTGGTCTGGGCACGCTGGTTCGGCTGTATGTCTCTGCTCGCTCCGCGGGTTGCAGCCTGGAGCTAATGAACCTTGGTAAACAGGTTCGGCTCCTTCTCGGGACTGCGCATCTCCTCACAGCCTTCACCATCGTGGGCGAACACGGCATCAAGATCAATTGATCTGGTCAGCAGGATGGCCGGGATGCGTTCGCGTCCGGTCTTGGACAGCGGCAGCTTCGAACGGACAGTCGAGATGCGGCTGCCGGCGTGTAAGTGGTGGACGAATAACGGGAATCAGCCTGCGAAGTTTGGACGGTCGTTTGCTCTTTGCCATGCGTGGGGGAGCAGGATGACGCTGATCCAGGATGTTCGCTATGCCGTACGCCAGCTGCGCAAGACGCCGGGCTTTACGCTGACCGCGATTCTGACGCTGGCACTGGGGATTGGGGCGAATGCCGCGATCTTCACGCTGGTGAACGCGGTGATGCTGAAGAACCTGCCGGTGGCTGATCCGACAACGCTGGTGCACCTGGGCGACAACACGGATTGCTGCGTGGGCTCGGGGCTGAAGGACAACAACGACTATGGGTTCTTTTCTACCAACACCTATGAAGTGATGAAGAAGTATGTGCCGGAGTTCGAGGAGCTGGCGGCAATGCAGGCGGGATTTACCTATCGCCCCGTCACTGCACGGCGCGACGGCACGGCGGATGCGGCGCGGTCGGTGATGGGTGAGTTCGTGTCGGGCAACTACTTCCGCACCTTCGGCCTGCGACCGCAAGCGGGGCGGCTCTTTACCGATGCGGATGACGTGCAGGGCGCGCCGATGGTGGCGGTGATGAGTTATGAGACCTGGAAGCGCGACTATGCCGGCGATGCTTCCGTGGTGGGCAGCACGTTCTGGATCAACACCAAGGCGGTGACAATTGCGGGCATCGCGCCGCAGGGGTACTTCGGCGACCGGCTGACGAGCACGCCGCCCAAGTTTTATCTGCCCATTGAGACGATGCTGGTGCTGGCGAATGTTCCATATGTCCACGATCCGAACCAAAACTGGCTGTACATGGTCGGCCGCGTGAAGCCAGGGACAGCGCTCGCTCCTTTGCAGGAGAAGGTGAACGCAGTATTCCGGCAAACGGTCGCGCAGAACGGAAATTTCACCGGGCCGGATGGCAAGGCCCTGCTGGCGCGAGCGCACATCACACTGACGCCAGGCGGGGCGGGTATCCAGAACATGCAGGAACAGTATGGGTCGAACCTGCACCTGCTGATGTGGATCTCCGGAGCGGTGTTGCTGATTGCGTGCGCGAACATTGCGAATCTGCTGCTGGTGCGCGGGATGGGGCGCAAGGCGGAGATGAGCGTGCGCACGGCACTGGGCGCCACGCGCGGGCGGGTGATCCAGCAACTGCTGACGGAGAGCGTGCTGCTGGCGGTGCTGGGGGGTATTGCGGGACTGGCGGTGGCGTATGCGGGAACGCGCATGCTGCTGCTGCTAGCGTTTCCCGGAGCGCAGGAGGTGCCGATCGCTGCTGCCCCGTCGCTGGCGGTGATGGGGTTTGCGTTCGGGCTATCGCTAGTGACGGGTGTGCTGTTCGGGGTGGCGCCGGCGTGGATTGCCGCAAAGGCGGAACCGGCGGATGCGCTGCGCAGCGGCGCACGGACGACGACGGGCAGGGCTTCGCTACTGCAGCGCGGGCTGGTGGTAGTGCAGGCGGCGCTGTCGCTGGTGCTGCTGGTGGGCGCCGGTCTTTTTGCGCAGAGCCTCAACAAACTCGAGAGCACGGATATGAAGCTGGAGGCGAAGAACCGGTACATCGTGCACATGAATCCGGCGGCGGCGGGCTACTCGCAGACACAACTGGAGGCGCTGTACCGCACGATGGATGAGCGGTTCCACGCGCTACCGGGCGTGATGAAGGTGGGAATTTCTTCCTACACGCCGATGGAAGACGACAACAACGGTTGGAGTGTGCAGGTGCAGGGAAAACCCGACTTGTATAAGATCTCGTCGGTCATACATGCAAACCCGGAGTACTTCGATTCAGTGGGAACGCGCGTGGTGATGGGACGCGGGATCGGTGTGGGGGATACGCCGACAGCTCCGTCGGTGGCGGTGGTGAATCAGACGTTTGTGAAGACCTTCTTCAACCCGGGCGAGAACCCGATCGGGCAGCACTTTGGAGGAGGGCAGAAGTCGAGCGGGGACTTCCAGATTGTCGGGGTGGTGGAGGACACGGTCTACCAAGACGTGCGCTGGAAGGATCATTCGATGTATTTTGTGCCGCTGATGCGGCGTCCGCCGAGCGACACAGGGCCGATTGAGCAGGACGACACGCTGTATGCGGGCGCGATTGTGCTGGAGACGGCAGCGCCGATGAGCAATATGGAGTCGCTGGCGCGAACGACGCTGGCGAGCATCAATCCAAACCTGGCGATGCAGAAGTTTCAGACCTTCGATGCGCAGATTGCTGACCAGTTCACAGACCCTCGGATGATTGCGCGGTTGACGATGCTGTTCGGTGCACTGGCGCTTGTGCTGGCGGCGGTGGGTTTGTACGGCGTGACGTCGTATACCGTTGCGCGGCGCACCTCGGAGATCGGCATCCGCATGGCGCTGGGGGCAGAGCGTGGCAGCGTGGTGGCGATGGTGATGCGCGGTGCGGTGACACAGACGTTGCTGGGGTTGGCGATCGGAATACCGGTGGCGCTGGTGTGCGTGCGCTTTGTGAAGGCGCAGCTCTACGAGATCACGAGCGCGGATGCGTGTGTGATGGCGGGCGCGATCGTGACACTGGCGGTTGCGGCATGCGTTGCGGGGCTGATTCCGGCGCGGCGTGCCGCCTCGATCGATCCCATGCAGGCGCTGCGCGTGGAATAAAGCTAGCGGCCTCCTGGCAATGGGATTGGGCCGCTTGTGGGCAAATTGAAGACAGAGCAGTCCCGGAGATTTCCGGCAGGAAGACAGAGATGACGCTGATCCAGGATGTTCGCTATGCGATGCGGCAGTTGCGCAAGACACCCGGCTTTACGATCACGGCCGTGTTGACGTTGGCGCTGGGGATTGGGGCGAATGCCGCGATCTTCACGCTGGTGCATGCGATTTTGCTGAAAAACCTGCCGGTGGTGGATCCGAAGATGCTGGTGCGGGTGGGCGACGACAACAATTGCTGCGTGAATTCGGGCACCAGCGATAAGGGCAACTACTCCCTCTTTCCAACCGAGACCTGGCTGCTGATGAAGAAGAGCGCTCCGGAGTTTGAGGAGTTGGCTGCGATGCAGGCCGGCTTCGGCTACAACCCGATCACGGTGCGGCACGATGAGACGGCTGCGCGGTCCATGGTGGGAGAATTCGTCTCCGGAAACTACTTCCGGACCTTCGGGCTTCGGCCGGAGGCCGGGCGGCTGCTGACCGATGCGGACGACGTGAACGGTGCGCCGATGACCGCGGTGATGAGCTATGAGGCATGGCAACGGGACTACAACGGCGATCCCGCAGTGGTGGGCAGCACATTCTGGGTGAATACAAAGCCGGTGACGATTACGGGGATTGCGCCGAAAGGCTTTTATGGTGATCGCTTGTCGCCCACCCCTCCGGATTTTTATCTGCCGATCGAGTCGATGACAGCGATTGCGAATTCACCGTTTGTGCATGATGCAGATGTGCAGTGGCTGTACATTGTCGGGCGGGTGAAGCCGGGAGTGAACCTGCCGGTACTGCAACAGAAACTGACCGCGTTGCTGCGGCAGTCGTTTGAACACACCAAGACTTTTTCTGACAGCGAAGGCAAGAAAGCGCTGGCGATCGCGCATGTTGTGCTGACGCCGGGAGGCGGCGGGATTCAGGCGATCCAGCAGGACGCAGCTTCGAGCTTTTATATGCTCATGACGATCTCCGGCCTGGTGCTGCTGATTGCCTGCGCGAACGTTGCCAATCTGCTGCTGGTGCGTGGCATGGGGCGAAAGGCGGAGATGTCGCTGCGCACCGCCTTGGGTGCGGCCCGTGGAAGAATCATCCGGCAACTGTTGACGGAGAGCATCGTCCTTTCGGGAATGGGTGGCGTGGCAGGATTGCTGGTGGCGTACCTGGGTGCACGAGCACTGCTGGCGCTGGCGTTTCAGGGCGCTCCGATCGACGCCGCTCCGTCGCTGCCGGTGCTGGGGTTCGCGTTTGGGCTGGCGCTGGTAACGGGCATTTTGTTTGGCGTGGCGCCGGCATGGACGGCAGCGAAAACCGAGCCGGCCGATGCACTGCGGAGCGGATCGCGTACGACGGCGTCGCGTGCATCGCTCTTACAGCGCGGATTGGTAGTGACGCAGGCGGCGCTCTCGCTGGTGCTGCTGGTGGGCGCGGGCTTGTTCACGCAAAGTCTGAATAAGCTGGAGCATACGGATATGCGGCTCGATGCGAAGAACCGGTACATCGTGCACATCAATCCGCAGGCAGCAGGGTATTCGCAGACGCAGTTGGAGGCGCTGTACCGGACGATGGGCGAGCGCTTCCATGGATTGCCCGGCGTGGTGAAGGTGGGCATCAGCGGATATACACCGATGGAGGACAACAACTGGGGCACGGGCGTGCAGGTCGAGGGGCAGCCGAATATTGGACATGATGCCTGGGCGTCTTTCGTGCGCGTAAATCCGGAGTATTTCGATTCCGTCGGAACGCGCGTAGTGATGGGGCGCGGGATCACGGAGCAGGACACATCGACGGCGCCCTCGGTCGCAGTGGTGAACCGGACGTTTGTGAAGAAGTTCTTCCATGGGGCGAACCCCATCGGCCAGCACTTCGGCGGTGGCGAGAAGTCGACGGGCGACTACCAGATCGTGGGGGTGGTGGAGGACACGTCGTACCAGAGTGTGCGTTGGGAAGACCACCAGATGTATTTCATCCCGATGATGCAGAGGCCGGTGAGTTCCAAGGGCCCGATTGAGAAAGACATGTCTCTCTATGCGGGCGCGATTGTGCTGGACACCGCGCGGCCGGTGAGCGATATGGAGTCGCTGGCGCGACGCACGCTGGGGAGCATCAATCCGAATCTAACGGTGGTGAAGTTCCAGACCTTCCAGCAACAGATCGCGGATCGGTTCAAGGATGATCGGACAATTGCGCGGCTGACGATGCTGTTTGGTGCGCTGGCGCTGCTGCTTGCGGCAGTTGGGCTCTATGGTGTGACGGCTTACACGGTAGCGCTGCGCACGAGCGAGATCGGCATTCGCATGGCCCTGGGCGCGGAGCGCGGCAGCGTTGTGGCGATGGTGATGCGCGGTGCGATGATGCAGACGCTGTTGGGGCTGGCGATCGGGATCCCGGTGGCGCTGGTGTGCGTGCGTTTTGTGAAGGCGCAGCTTTACGAGATCACCAACGCGGACACGAACGTGATGGCGTTTGCGATTGTGACGCTGGCAGTGGCGGCGTGTATTGCGGGGCTGATCCCGGCCCGGCGCGCGGCGTCGATCGACCCGATGCAGGCGTTGCGCGTGGAGTAGAGAGCTACTTCTCGAAGGGAACCGGCGGCGGGTTGCGCTCCCCAAACTGCCGCTGATGCCAGTAGGGATAGATCGGCGTGCGATCGCTGGCCTTGTCCAGCGCTGCGACTTGCGTCTGGGTCAGCTTGAAATCGGCGGCGGCGAGGTTCTGCTTTAACTGCTCCTCGTTACGCGCCCCAATGATCACGCTGGAGATAGTCGGCCGCTGCAGCAGCCAGTTCAGCGCCACCTGCGGTACGCTTCTGCCGGTCTCTTTCGCCACTCCGTCCAGGGCATCGACGACGTCGTAGAGGTACTCTTCGTCGACCTGCGGGCCCTGCTCGGCGGTTTTGTGCAATCGGCTGGTCTCCGGAAGCGGTTGGCCACGGCGGATTTTGCCCGTCAGGCGACCCCAGCCGAGTGGACTCCACACCAGTGTCCCGACCCCCTGGTCGAGCGCGAGCGGCATCAACTCCCATTCGTACTCGCGGCCAACCAGCGAATAGTAGCCCTGGTACGCCACGTAGCGGGCCCAGCCATAGCGGTCCGAGACGGCGAGGGACTTCATCAGGTGCCAGCCGGAAAAGTTGGAGCACGCGATGTAGCGGACCTTGCCGGAACGCACCAGGGTGTCCAGTGTGTCGAGCGTCTCTTCGATCGGCGTCAGCGCGTCGAAGCCGTGCAGATGGTAGATGTCGATGTAGTCGGTGCCCAGGCGCTTCAGGCTGGCCTCGACGGCATTGATCAGGTGGTAGCGGGAGGAGCCTTTGTCGTTCGGGCCATCGCCCATGGGAAATGTGGCCTTGGTCGAGATCAGCAGATCGTGACGCTTGCCTTCGATCGCCTTGCCGAGGATCTGCTCCGAGAGACCCTTCGAATACACGTCTGCGGTATCGAAGAAGTTGACGCCTGCGTCGAGGCAGAGACCGATGAGGCGCTTCGCCTCCTCAACGTCGGTTGCGCCCCACGCACGAAAGAACTCGGTACCGCCGCCAAACGTAGCGACGCCAAAGCACAGGACGGGAACCTTCAAACCGGAGCGGCCAAGCAGACGATATTCCATACGGAACCAGATGACGGGCACCGCCGAGAGGATGCAGCCTAGGGGGCGGCAACCTTGTGGAAGGCGGTATCCATGTTCGGCGGGGTGGGAATGGGAATCTGCTGGGCGTCGAGCTGTACCAGGCGTTCGCCGGCCAGCCGGAAGATCGAGGCCTCGCTGGCGGCGGTAAGCGTGTAGATGGTTGCCGTGGGGTCAGCGGTGCCTTTGCTGGTTGTCCAAGTACCGGTCATGACGCTGGTCAGGGTGCCCCCGGGCGCGTCCTTATACGTACGCCGCAACACAAAGGGGGTCTCTTCCGGCGCACTATAGAGCACGAGATGCTCGGTCAGCGCGCTGCAGTCGGCGCATGGCTCCGTGCGGTCGTAGGCGGCGACCTGCTCGAGCCTCGAGACCGGTGAGGGGTGCGCCTCCTCCGGCCCGAGCGCGTCTCCAGAGACCACGAGCTGCACGTTACAGATTTTTTTCGGCGTTGCTGCGCGCGAGGCAGAGGTGCCATAGACCAGCGTCAGCTCGCCCTCACCATCCTCGATGGCGCGCCAGGTGAAACTGCTGGTGCCCTGATCGCTCAGGCGGCCGCCAAAGACGCGCTGTGTGCTGCCCAGCTCTGTAAGCTGCGCCGGCGCTTGTCCGCGGACGGCCCACTGCCGCCCGGCTGAGGGCTCGGCGGGCAGCTCGATGCGGAGCACGTCCCCCGGATGCAAGGAGACCTGGATGCGCATGCCGTCGGACGCAGTCAGCCGCACCGTGACCGCATGTACATTCACGGCGAGCAGCAGCGTGAGGACCAGGCGCAACGGACGAAGGCTCGGCATCGACTGCGATTCTATCCGGCAGAAGGAGCCGATGCGCGCACGACGATACACTGAAGATTGCACCTGTCATGAACCAGAGTACGGACCAAAACACGAGCCAGACCACCAGCCAGACCGGGAGCCAGACCACGAAGGCTGTCCAGCCGCAGAAGGCGGCAATCAAGGCCGTACGGGGCACCCGCGACCTGCTGCCGCCGGAGACGGAGCTGTGGAACCACATCGATGCGACGGCCCGACGCGTCTTTGCGCGCTACAACTTCGGCGAGATCCGCACTCCGATCTTTGAGGACACGCAACTCTTCGCCCGCGGCGTGGGCGAGGAGACGGACATCGTCTCGAAGGAGATGTACACGTGGGAGGACAAGGCACGTGCGCAGTCGGAGAAGGCGCAGTCGCTGACGCTGCGGCCGGAGAACACCGCCGGCGTGGTGCGCGCCTACATTGAGCACAAGCTGGGCGAGCAGGGTCTGCTGCAAAAGCTCTACTACATTGGGCCGCAGTTCCGCCGCGAGCGTCCACAGAAGGGGCGCTATCGCCAGTTCTTCCAGATCGGCGCGGAGGTAATCGGACCGCCGAGTGCGGGCTCGGAGTCGCCGCTGCGCGATGCCGAGGTGCTGGAGATGCTGGCCACCCTACTGAATGATCTGGGCATCACGGGGTGGCGGCTGCTGATCAACTCCGTCGGCACGCCGACGGACCGACCGCGCTACATCGAAACGCTGCGATCTGCACTGCGGCCGGTCGTGGGACAGATGTGCGGCGATTGCCAGCGCCGCGCGGAGACCAATCCGCTGCGCGTGCTGGACTGCAAGCATCCGGAGGATCAGCCGATCATCGCGACCCTGCCGCGGATCTGGGACTCGCTCGACGAGGCGTCTCGCGCGCACTTCCAGGCGGTGTGCGATGCGCTGGACGCGTGCGGTGTGCCGTATGAGCACGACCACCGGCTGGTCCGCGGGCTGGATTACTACACGCGTACGACCTTCGAGTTCCAGCATGGCGGGCTGGGCGCGCAGAATGCGCTGCTTGGCGGCGGCCGCTACGACGGATTGTCCGAAGCGATTGGGGGGCCGCGCGCGCCGGGCATCGGCTTCGCCATCGGCGAAGACCGGCTGGTGCTGACCTTGCAGGCGCAGGCTGATGAGCAGAAGGCGGGGCCTGGTGCGGCAATAGCCGATGCGTACATTGCTCCGATAGGCGAGGCGCAAAATGCGTCGGCGCTCGTACTGGCGCGGGAGTTGCGGGCACACGGGTTGCGCATTGAGCTGGGCGATGGCAGCTTCCGGCTGAAGAAGTCGTTTGAGGTCGCGGACAAGCTGGCGCGCAAGATTGTCATCCTGGGTGAGGACGAGGCCGCTTCCCGTATTCTGACTGTGAAGGACTTCGCTACAGGCGAGCAGACGAAGGTGGCCTGGGCCGATCTCAACTCACATCTGCTGCCGCACTAACTGAAAAGGGAACGCAATTGCTCGACTTTCTTGGAACATTACAGCGCACCCACACCTGTGGGCAGCTTCGCGCCGATGACGCCGGCCAGCAGGTGGTCCTGATGGGCTGGGTGAATCGCCGCCGCGACCACGGCAACCTGATCTTCCTGGACCTGCGCGACCGCTCGGGAATCACGCAGGTGGTGCTCGACAAGGACGTTGCGACTGAGGGCCACGCGAAGGCCGAGCATGTGCGCCCGGAGTACGTGGTCGCGGCGAAGGGCACACTTCGCCGGCGTGACGCTGGCGCCATCAACCCGAAGATGCCGACGGGTGAAGTCGAGCTGGTGGCGGATGAGCTGCTGGTGCTGAATGACTCGCGCGTGCCGCCGTTTTCGCCGGCAGAGGAGGTAATTGCGAACGAGGAGGTGCGGCTGCAGTATCGCTATCTCGATCTGCGGCGGCCGGAGATGCAAGCCAACTTTGCGGTACGGCATCGTGTGGCGCTGGCGATCCGGAACTATCTTGCGGCGCAGGGATTTCTCGAGATCGAGACGCCGTTCATGACGCGCTCGACGCCCGAGGGCGCCCGCGATTATCTGGTGCCCAGCCGCGTGCATCCGGCGCACTTCTACGCGTTGCCGCAGTCGCCGCAGTTGTTCAAGCAGATCCTGATGATCTCCGGCTTCGATCGCTACTTTCAGATCGTGCGCTGCTTCCGTGACGAGGACCTGCGCGCCGACCGTCAGCCGGAGTTCACGCAGGTCGACCTGGAGATGACCTTTCCGCAGCAGGAGACGATCTTCGCGGTGGTCGAGGGCTTCCTGAAGGCAGCGTTCCACGAAGCAGGCGTGGAGCTGACTGGCGGCTTTCCGCGCATGACCTTCGATGAAGCGATCCGCCTGTATGGCATCGACAAACCGGACATGCGGCTTCCCGCGATGACCGATGTGCGCAGCGCCGTGAGTGCGCAAACGGCCGCAACGTTGAAGACGACCGCAGGAGTGCCGGTGATCGCCGTGCGGATTCCGAAGGTGGGCGATCTATCGCGCAAGGAACGCGATGATCTGCGGCTGCTGTATCCGCAAAAGCTGCAGACGCAGAAGATCAAGGTGCTGGACGACTTCAAGCGGCTGGAGAAGTCGTTCCCCGATGAGATGGCGAAGGTGCGCGCGGCCGCGGGTGCGGCGGAGGGCGACCTGCTGGTGCTTGTCGTCGCGGATGGCGAGGATGTGCCGGAACAAAAGGTGATTGGCAAGCGGCTCCCCGCGCGTGACCGCCAGATATTCGAGGCGGCGGGCCAGGTGCGGCTCGCGCTGGCACAGCAATTCGCTGCGCGCCACGGCGCGTTCGAGAAGAAAGGCAGCGCCGAAGACTACAAATTCCTTTGGGTCACGGATTTTCCGATGTTCGAGTGGGATGAGGAGACGAAGACCTGGGTGGCGGCGCACCATCCCTTCACCTCTCCGCATGAGGACGACCTGAAGGCGGGCCGGCTCACCAGCGATCCGGGTGTGGTGCGCGCACTGGCGTATGACATTGTGCTGAACGGCACGGAGCTAGGCTCGGGTTCGATCCGTATCCACCAGCAAGCGGTGCAGAAAGAGATCTTTCGCGCGCTCGGGCTGACGGACGAAGAGGCGAAGGAGCGCTTTGGTTTCTTTCTGGAAGCGCTCACCTACGGCACGCCACCGCATGGCGGAATCGCGCTGGGACTGGACCGCATCGCAATGATTCTGGCGGGTGCGCCGAGCCTGCGCGAAGTGATTGCCTTCCCCAAGACGGCGAAAGCGATCGACCTGATGGTCGATGCGCCGACGCTGGTCTCGGATGCGCAACTGCGTGGGTTGCATATACGGCCGGTGCTGAAGGGATAGCTCGGCGGCGGCTCTAGTGGCCGACGCGCAGGTGCGGATACCAGGTCATCTGGACGGAGGTAGTAAAGTCGCTCTGCCTCCCTGGTGCGAGCACCGGCACGGTCCACCGTTCATATTGCGCCAGCGCGTTCAACTCCAGATCCTTTTTCACGCGCACGATGGCGTTGGCAGCGACCAGGTTCTGGGTAGTGCCGCCGGGCACGAAGTCCTTTGCGGATTTGGCGTTGCGATAGCTGAGCTGGATGCTCTCCTGTGGCGAGAGCCAATACGTGAGCCACCCCTGGTAGCCCTTACCCTCGCGCCCGATCCAATTGCCGAACATGTATCCCTGATTGGTGTAGACGTCCTTATAGATTCCTTCGTAGTAGATGTAGGTGCCTCCGACGCTGCGCGGCGTAGGCGGGTCGGTGTAAACCGCTTCGGCACGGAAGTCGAGCTTCGGCGCGCCCGGAAAGTGCGAGATATAGATGCCCGGGTTGATAGCGGCGTGGCGCGGTGCATCCACCGGCGATACATCATCGTGAATGATGGAGTCGGAGTAAAGCATGACCCAGTTGCGTAGAAACGGCAGCCGATAGTTGAAGTCGAAGCTGGCGTGGCGCGCCCCGGGATCTTCCCTTGACGACTTCACTTCAGGCGTGACGTTCTGGAAGCTGGTGAAGCTGTTCCAGAATGAACCGAAGGTGAGCGGGACGTGGCCTTCGCCGGCAAACACCACAACGCGGGAAAAACCAAATTCCAGATTGCGGGTTGGCTTGAAGTTGATCTTCTGCGCGTGCACCCACGGCGCATTGGGATAGCGATGACCCTTCAAGTCACCGAATATGAACTGGTAGCGAAACGGCCCTAGCAGCCTAGACAGCAGAGGGATCTGCAGTGGCTCGACGCGATTGATGCTGAATTCGTAGATCGGCTCTGCATTGATGCTCCAGGCCATCGCACCGCCTTCGCCGGGTCCCCACCAGTTCTCAGTTTTGCCAACCGAGATTTCGTGATTCAGGATGTGGTACGAGAGGGTTGCGTCGATCAATCGAAACTCATTGGTGGTGTCGACGGGGATCGGCGGCAGCAACGCGGCGTGATCCATGGTGGCGATGGTCTGTCGAACGCTCAGCGGATACGCGGCACGGCTGGGGGCATGCTGGTACTCGCCGCGTACTTTTAGTGAAAGGCGGACATCTTCCGCCCGCGCGCTGAAGCCGGCCAGCGCGTTGAAGCCACCTTCATAGGCGCGGCCATAATCATTGATCAGAGTCGAACCGAAGTGCGCTGAGTCGTTGAGTGGGCGGCCTGCGATATACATAGCGCCCGCATAGAGACGATCGAGCTCCGCGTGCCCGTTGAAGCGGTTGGGATCGAGCGCATCGCGATCATCGTAGAGCTCCTTTGCGAGGACATCAAAGAGCTGGCGTGCCTCGAGATTGCCGGGTGTGGGGGCGTCGTCGAAGATCCTTGCCTGTGTCTCCTGCAGCATATGGAGGCAGCTGAGGCGCGTCCAGGGGCGCAGTCCGAGAAAGGCGGTGTCGATGTAGCCCAGGCCATAGAGCCGCTCCATAGCCGGGTAGATCCAGCTGTCCATGGAGATGTAAACGGACCCGGAGATGTGGTCATAGTTTGGCGAGAGGACGACCGGAGCGGCAGACTGCTGGGCATAGGAGGTGAGGGTGAAGAACAGCACGGCGGCCATTGCCGCGAAAGCAGGCAGACGACGACTCAGGGGAACACCTCGAATGCAAGACTGCGTCACTCTGATCTTACTTGGTCGACTTACGATTGCCGAGCCACAGGCGGCTGACCATAGGTGACCTGGCCCCCCCGCAGGGTGAGATGGACCTTGCCGGGCAAGGACCAGCCGTCGAAGGGGGTGTTGCGCGAACGGGAGCGCGATTCACTCACGCGGAAGGCCCACTCCGTATCCGGCGCAAGCAGCACCAGGTCCGCGCTGGCACCGATGGCCAGCGTCCCGGCAGCGAGTCCAAGAAGGGCCGCGGGGCGCGCACTGAGCAGAGCAAGCACCTGAGGGAGCGGCATGCCGTGCTGACGATGCAGCACGGCGAGACTGAGGCCGAGCGATGTCTCCAGTCCGGTGATGCCGTTGGGTGCGCGCTCGAACTCCTGCTCCTTCTCGTGCGCGGCGTGAGGAGCATGGTCGGTGGCGATGCAGTCGATGGTGCCGTCCAGCAGTCCTTCGATCATGGCCTCGCGGTCCTCAGCGGCGCGGAGAGGAGGATTCATCTTGGCGCGCGTGTCGTATTCACCGATGGCCTCTTCCGTAAGCACGAAATGGTGCGGGGTCACCTCGCAGGTGACGTGGAGTCCGCTTTTGCGCGCCGCCCGCACATGGTCCAGAGCCTTCTTTGTGGAGAGATGGGCAACATGCAGATGCGCGCGGTCGTTGTTCAACTCGCGGAGCAGTGCGATGTCGCGCGCCACGATGCCGGCCTCGGCTTCGACGGGCATGCCGCGTAGACCCAGGCGAAAGGCGAGGGGGCCCGCATTCATGGAGCAGCCGCCGGTCATGCGGGTGTCTTCGGCATGCTGGATCACCGGCAGTCCCAGCAGCAGTGGCAGCCCGCAGCACAGCGCGCATCGTGTCATCTTCCAGGATGGGCTTGCCGTCATCGCTTACCGCGACAGCGCCGGCGTCGCGCAGGGCTTCATAGTTGGTCAGCGCTTCGCCCATGCTGCCGACCGTGGCCGCGCCGATGGGATAGACGCGCGCCTGCGCGCCGCGCTCGGGCGCCTGCATCCACTGAGTGATCTCGGCGGTGTCGTTGACGGGGATGGTGTTGGGCATGGCGGCGACGCTGGTAAAGCCGCCGGCCGCAGCGGCCGAGGTGCCGCTCGCTATGGTTTCCTTGTAGCTCTGGCCGGGCTCGCGGAGGTGGACGTGGATGTCGACCAATCCGGGGGTGACGACGAGACCGGTCGCGTCGATGACCTCCACGGTTTGCGGATCGACATTGAGCTTCGCGTCCACAGCGGCGACACGGCCGTTCTCGATCAGGAGATCGCGCGGAGCATCGATCTTGCCGGCGGGGTCGATGAGATGGCCGCCCCGTATCAAAATCCTGTTCACGGCGTTCTTCATGCGGAGACCGCCTCCGGCATCGCGTCGAGAGCGCGGGCAATGAGCGCGGTGCGTACAGCGACGCCGTGGCGCACCTGTTCCTCAATCGCGGACTGCGGGCCGTCGGCGACATCGCTGGTGATCTCAAGGCCACGAATCATAGGACCGGGGTGCATCACGAGCGCGCGGGGCGCGTTCTCGGCCAGGCGAGCTGCGTTCAACTGGTAGCTGGTGATGTAGTCGTCGAAATTGAGCTCCAGTCCGGCCAGCCGCTCCTTCTGGATGCGCAGCATCATCACCACCTGCGCGCTGCGCATCGCATGCGCGAAGTTCCTTTCGACAGAGATGCCCGGACCGATGTTGGCCGCGGATTCGGGGAGCAACGCCTTCGGTCCGCACAGGATGACGCGTGCGCCGAGCCGGGGGAGCAGCTCGGCATTCGAGCGCGCCACCCGGCTGTGCAGAATGTCGCCGGTGATCAGCACCGTGATGCCGGCTAAGCGTGCTCTCGTCGATCTCTGCGTTGGTGTGCTGTGGTTTCAGGCGGTGCAGGATGGTGCGCAGGTCGAGGAGTGCCTGCGAGGGATGCGCATGCATGCCGTCGCCCGCGTTCAAAACGGGCAGCTGGGTGACGCGGTCCAGCAGATAGGGCGCGCCGGAGTTGGGATGGCGCAGGATGATGCACTCGGCGCCCAGAGCGCGGAGGGTAAGACCCGTGTCCTTCAGGCTCTCGCCTTTCTCGATGCTCGAGGAGAGCGCGCTGACGAGTGTGGTGTCCGCGCCGAGGCCTTTGGCCGCCAGCTCGAAGGAGGTCCGGGTGCGGGTGCTCGACTCGTAGAAGAGGAGAGCCACGCGGCGTTTGGCCAGCCGATGGGCGCGTCGCAAGGGGTCTTCCGTCTCGAGGAAGGAAGCTGCCTGCATAAGAGCGGCAATGTCGGGAACGGAGAGATCGCCGGTAGAGAGCAGCGACCGGCGCCGCGAAAGAATCGGGATGTTGACTAATCAACCCGCTCCACCAGCAGCACCTGCTCGTCGCCGTCGATCTCTTGCAGTTTGACTTCGACGATCTCGCGCGAAGTGGTCTGCACCTTGCGGCCGACGAAGGTCGCTTCGATAGGCAGCTCACGATGTCCGCGATCGATCAGGGTGAGGAGTTGCACGCGGCGTGGACGGCCGTGGTCGAACAGGGCGTCGAGCGCGGCGCGGATGGTGCGGCCGGTGTAGAGCACATCGTCGACCAGTACGATATCGCGTGCATTCACATCGAAGCCGATGGCCCCCGCCTGGACGACCGGGCGTATGTCGCGGGTGGAGAGATCGTCACGGTAGAAGTTGATGTCCAGCACGCCGGTATCCACCGGATGCTTCTCAATCTTCGCGATCATCTGGGTGAGGCGCTGGGCGAGCGGCACGCCGCGCCGCTTGATGCCGACCAGCCCGAGACCATCTGCGCCGGAGTTCTTCTCCACGATTTCGTGTGCCAGCCGGACGAGCGTACGATCGATCTCCGATGCTGACATGATGCGGCCTTTTTCGCGCAGTTGTGGCGTAGAGAGAGTCATAAGGGGCGCAGGTTCCTGACGATGATACGAGGTGGCGCGGACCCGAGCAACCCTCGGCGGCCTACTGTGCTGCAGAGCGACGGGAGAGCCGTGCGCCCAACATGCCGCCGAGACCGGCGAGCAGCACGATACCGAAAGCCAGGGCCGCGGTGTAGAAGAAGGTGTAGGTGACACGTCCGTCCGGGGAGAGGAAGAAGTCCAGCATGGCGCGTGCCTGCTGGGCATTCACGCTGTTGGACTGCGCCATCCGCTGGGTCGCTTCCGCGGATTGCTGCACCTGCATAACAAACTGCGCATCGAGGGTCGAGCCCTGGTGGAGCGAATAGCGCTCGAAGAGCTGCCAGCCGGCCAGGCCGAAGGCAGAGACGTAGGCGGCCAGCAGGCCCAGCAGAGACCCGATGCGGAAGCCGGTCTTTCCGTCCAGCGGACTTTGCGGCCTGCGCCTGCGATACAGAGAGATCAGGATGATGGGCCCGGCGATGACCATGGGAAAGAAAAAGGGCGCGATCAGCCCCACGGGGATTGCGATCCAGAGGGCGAGCCGGATGACGCTCTGCCAGTCGATGGCGCGATCGTGCGCGAAGGAGTGGATCGGGCCTGGCGCCGCCGTCTCCGTTGTCTCCTGCGGCGGGGCGACCAGCAGCTGTGGAGCGGCGCAGTTGGGACAGAAGCTGGCGTCGTCTTCGAGCGTCGCGGAACAGCGGTGGCAGTGGGCAACCATCACTGTTGAAGCTACAGGAAGCGTCAGTCGGGGGCAATTTGCCGGGAAGCGGGGGTCAGTCGGTCTGGCGGTCCTTCTTCCAGGTTTCGGCAGGAAGATCGAGCGCGATCAGGGTGAATTTCGTAGGCCCGCTGGCCGAGGCCGCGTCATCCTTGTCGAAGGCGACGATGTGCTGGTGCCGTTTCGAACCAGCCCGCAGAGTGAGGCCGTGGTCACCGGTGTCCATCTTGACGTTATGGTCCTTGTCGTTCTCCGAGCAGGTCAGGCCCTCTGAGGTCTTCTCCGGGGCTCCGACCGGCTGGTCATCCCGGCATTCGATGACGTCGCCGTAACGGCCGAGCGACTTGCGGTAGTACGCAAGCACCTTATCCCGATCGTCGCTGCTGTTGAAGTGTGCCACCTGAATCCGCATCTTCCACTCACCGAAGCCGAGCTGCACATCGGCATCCTTGTCGCCATCGTGGTCCGGCTGGGGTGTCGCGCCGGGATAGAGCGCTATTCCGATGCTGCCCGACGGCTTGTCCGCGTTCACATGGATGTTGCCGAGAGGGGTGTCGATCTTGACCTTCTTGTCCTCGCCGTGGGCGCCCTTATCAACGTTTATGGAGCAGCCGACCGTCGCGAGCGGCAGCGCGAGGAGCAGGAGCGAGACGGCTACGCGGTGTAGTACGGGCATGGCGAAAAATCCCTCCGCCAGCAAGATACGCCAGGCGGCCACGTCGCGTTCCGAAAATCCTTTGGGCCGCTTCGCGCCGAATGCCCTGCGAAAAAGGTGCTATCCATCGCGATCAGCGCCTATACTGCCGGGGAAACGTGATGCGGCCGGGCCGGTAGTACGAGTCCTACGCGTCCAACGAGTCAATAATCAATGGCGAGCAAGTCCTCTACAGCGGCGACCAGAGCGATGCCCAAGGCGGCCAAGAAGGCGGCGGAACGGCACGCGCCGACGCGCCACAAGAAGCAGGCGCTACCAGAGATACCGGACAAGCTTTACTACCGGATCGGCGAGGTGGCCCGGCTGTGCGCGGTGGAGACGTACGTACTGCGCTTCTGGGAGACAGAGTTTCCGCAGCTCAAGCCGAACAAGAGCGGCGCGGGGCAGCGGCTGTACCGCCGGCGGGAGGTCGATCTGGCGCGACGGATCCGTCATCTGCTCTACGAAGAGGGCTACACCATTCCGGGCGCACGGCATGCGATCCAGGCGGAGACGCGTAAGCCGCCCGAGAGTGGGCAGCTGCGGCTGGCCGAGGCCGGCGCGGCTCCAAAGCTGGGCAAGCTGCGGACGGAGCTCAAGGAGATTCTGGGAATGCTTTCCACTGCTCCCAATGCGCAACGGGCGCAGCCGGCGGAGGCCTCGCGCGCGCCGCGGCGCGGAGCCAAGGCTTCCCGTGGTCCGGAGCTCTTCGACTAGATCACTCCCGAGTGGGCCAGCAAGTCAGCCCAACGCACGGTCCCGTGGGAAACCACTCTGGATTGGCAATTTATTCTGCGTGCCTGGTGAATGGCGGACCCCTGTCACCCTCCGTCTTCGTGAGCGGGGTAGGAACCTGGTTTATTCACGCGGCGAAGGAATCATTTAGCGGATGCGCAGGAGACTCCGCGACTGGTGCGACGGCTAGAAGCGCTGCGCTATGGCGTCGTCTTCCGTTTCCAAGCTGGAGATCACCGGCCTCTGGGTCATGAATCGCTCGAGGGCCTGCATAGCGCAGCCTTTTCCACAGAGGTGGCGCATTTCGGGATTGCGGCTCTGGCTTGCGCTCCAGGGCATGACGGAGAAGCGTTGCGGTACCTGATCATCTTCGTCGCAGGCGCAGTCGGCGTGGGAGAGCATCCACCAGTGATTGGCTTCGCCCTTGGTGGTGCCACAGACATCGCAGGTGAAAGAAACGTCCCAGACCATGAAGACCTCCGTCGTACCGGTACGCAGGTGCTGCGCAAGGGCAGGCGAACCGGGGCTGGCGAACATGGTAGCGTGAAGGCATGGCGATTCCTACATTCCCGACGGCAGGCTTGATTTCGTCGGTAACTGTCAGGGGCGCCCCGTCGGAGGAGTTGGTTTGTGACCTGCACTGAATGTGCTTCATCCAGCTTTCGGCTGTCGCGGTTCCGGTGGAGTGACCTGGAACGTCTGGCGCTGTTGCAATATCCGGTCCGGTGCCGGAATTGCCGCCGGCGGACTTTTGTCGGTCTGCCGCTTGCGCTTGCGCTATATCAGGCGCGGCGGGCAAAGCGGAAGGTCAGCGGAGCGGTCTGAGATCCATCGCGAGAGGCCAGCGCCCGTCCTGAAATGGTCCCGTGTAAGGTCAGTGTGTGCCTCAGGATGGCATGGCGCGGCGGGCGGCGGCGGCCTCGAGTCTCCATTCGCGAATGCGGCGATTCTTTGAGGCCGTGAACCTGCGCGCGAGATGGCGGAGGAGCAGCCGGGCGCGTTCGGGCTCGGTCTTGCGCTCGCGCCAGGCGTTTTTGAGGAGCCTCTGGCAATAGACGAGATTGCGGGGAAAAGAGCGGTAGACGGTGAAGAAGGCATCTTCCGCAGCCAGCAGATTTGCATATCGCCTGAGAGAGATACCACCGGCCATCAATGAGACATGATGCTCTAGCCGGAGATCCTGTGCGAGCCAGACGCTGAATCCTTTTTTCGCCAACATGTGACAGAGGTAGCGATCCGAGAAGTCGAGCCAGAAATCGGGATCGTAGCCGCCGACTCGCGAAAAGGCTTCCAGCCGAAGAAGAAGCCCGGTATTCACAAGCACCAGTTCTCTGCTTTCTTCTCCGTTGAAATCTGCGGGGGGATCGACGGATCTTCCTCCGCGGGTCGTGACCTTGGGTGAGATTTGTGCTTCACCCATCACGACGCTGGGGGCGACGGCGGCGATGCGATCTTCGGCCGTCAGGCGCTGGCTGTAGTCGCGCATACGGGCGAGGAATTCCGGCGGCAGAGTGGTGTCCTGATCGAGAAGCAACAACCACTGTGCTCCATATTCAGCGGCTAATTCGGCAGCGCGGTTGTAAGCGCCGGCCACGCCCAGGTTTTCGCCGGTGTGCCAGTACTCCAAAGGAAAACAGAGGCCACGCGGGACAGGACTGCTGCCAGGGCTGTTGTCCCAGACCATCGTGACGAAGTCTTCGCGGAGCTGCGGGTCGAGGGAGAAGCACCTATCAAGACTGTGGATCACTGGAACGTTTTCTAGCGCCGTCAGGTACTGCACCACAACGATGAGAATTTGCGCCGGCACAGCGCTATTTTAGTCGAGGGGTTTTCCGGGAGCGGCCTCGCCTATGGCTCGAAAATTACCGAGCGAGAGTGGAAGCGTTTTCTGAAGAGCCGGCGTGCAGCGGGTTCTTCTGCCGCAGGTGGAAGCAGAAGATGAGTTCACCGAGCATCTGGCGCTGGTAGGTGTAGGGCGCAAGTGCGCGCTCGAGTGCGGCCTCGCACTCAGGTCCGTGTAGTTCGATACTCAGATTGCGGACCTGCGGCAGCCAGCGTTCGGCATCCTTCAGGAGGAGATCGACCTCCGCGCCTTCGATATCGATCTTGAGCAGATCGATGCGTGTGAAACCAGCGAGCTCCATCAATGCGGGGATATCCCAGCCTTCCATGAGATCGGCCGGATTGTCTCCAGACACGGCCTCGCGTACGTGGGCATCGCCCTCATTCTGTCGGCGAACCAGCGCAAGCGCTGTGCGCCGCCACCACACGCCTCCCTTCACGACCGTGGCGCGATCGCCGTAGGGATGAAGGTTCGCTTCGAGCGAGGGATAGTTGTCGGGATTGGCTTCGATGGTGACCACCCTGGCGCGCGGGAAGACGTTCAGAAACCAGACACTGGCCAGGCCGGCATTGCCGCCGAGATCGATCACTGTGGCCACATCGAGTCCGCGAACGGGCGCGAACTCCTGGTCGAGAAAGATCTGGCCGAAGAAGAAGGGATCGCTGCGTCCGTCCCGGAGGGAGAGCGGATGTTGGAGGCTCTTGAGGGGCAGCCGATGGATGGTTTGCCGGGTGTCTCCCGATTTGCGCCGCAGGTTTGCCGAGAGGAAGAAGAAGGCAGCGGCCGATCCATAGCGACGCAGGGCGATCCAGGTCTGCGAGACGATGAGCTTGATGCCGTTTGGAGTCATAGGAGGAGCGGCGGATCGGCCTGTTGGCACCGATCATACGCGAGGTGCGCGGACGGAGAGGCAGGCGTACCACGACAACGCCACCAGCCTGACGGACGCGGCGTGTGTGCGCGAAGACCTTGATGACGAGCGGCACGGTTGGCCAGGAGCGGTTGCTTTTCCGCAATACCGGCGGAAGATATGTGCGCATCATGCCCTGAAGCTCTGCGAATCAATTGAGGAACCAAGGGCGAACGTGACCTCAGGGATACCGTTCAGTATGCTTGCGACTACTGGCACGCAAAGGAGTGCAGGCGTTGACGAAGAAGATTGGCTTCCTGGCGGCAATCGCGACGCCCATTCTTTGCTTCTATGCGATCCTCGCCCATTATCTGATCAACATTCCCCTCGGGGATGACTATGAGACCGTGTTGCCATTTATGGCGCGCATTGCGACGATGGACTGGCTGCACCGTCTTGGATACGTCTTCCAGTTCCAGCACAACGAGTACAAGCTCATCTTCGAAAACGCAGTATTCGCGGTTCAGTACGCCGTCCTTGAGCGTCCTGACTTCATCATCCTCTGCTTAGCTGGCAATCTTCTGGTGTTGGTTCTATTCCTGGGCATCTGGCGCTACCTGATGCAAAGATCGATCTGGATCAAAAGCTGATGACGGCTGTCCCCATCGCTTTTGTGCTCTTCGAGCTGCGCTACGCCGAGACTCTGAACTGCAGCATGGCGGCTCTGCAGAACATCTCAGTACTCGTCTTTTCCCTCTTTTGCATTGCTTGCCTCACTCGTTCTCGTGACTGGATCGCCTGCCTGCTCTTCGCGCTGTCCATAGCGAGTTCCGGAAACGGCTTCATTCTTCTCCCGATCGGCATATGGCTCATGGCGAGTCGGCGCGCGTGGCCACAACTGGCAGCGTGGATTGCGGTCTTCGCGATGATGGCCACAGTCTATTTCGTCCACTATGTGCCTTACTCGCCGAACAACTCTCCGGTGACGCTGATGCGCATGATCCAGCATCTCAATCCCATCTATACGCTCTCGTATATGGGGTCGCTGATCGGCCTGCAATGGGCAATCTCCGCCTCCGTTGGAGCGGCTCTGCTGTTTGTTTTCGTGCTGATGATCAGAAAGCGGTACGACCGCGTGAACGCGACCGTTTTCTATTTTGCGATATTTCTCATCATCACGGCTGTCGCCGTTGGGGGCATCCGGAGTGACCTCGGGCTCTACCAGAGCTTTACTGGGAGATACCGAATCTACTCGGTACTGCTCATGGTCTGCAGCTATATCTTTGCCATGGAAACCAGCAAACGATGGTTTCGTCCGGCGCTGGTCACCGCTATTCTCCTCTGCATCATGGGTGACGTGTACGGCCACTTTTATTACAAGCGCCAGACCAGGGAGATGTTGGAAGAAGCCGTCATTTATTCTCAGGGCCTCTGCGGCAACGATGCTCTGTGCAACAGACGTCACCAGGGGCTTGTAGAAGCCAGAAATATCTATCGTCTACCTTCCATTGACCTCCACAGCGTTGCGGGAGGAGCGGCGAGCAACGCAGCCGTTAACCGCTAGAGCCACCAGCCGGGCGTGAGGCGGCGCATGGTGGCGCGGAAGAGATTCGTGAGGCGTTGTGCGGGGTGCGAATAGGAGCGGCTGCGATGCGCGGGCTGTCCTACGGGGTCAACGCTGCGCGGAAAGCGCAGCAGGCGAGGATGGTCGACGCTCGGCGGGAGTTGTGAAAGCTCCTGGTAAAAGAAGGATTCCATCCAGTGGCGGCTCTCCGCCATGCGGTCGTATTGCGTCTGCAGATGGGTGGCGTAGAAGTCATGCGAGAAGAGGATGAGCTGGGTGCCGACGAAGGGGACGCGGTGTTTCTTCCACGGTGTGAGCCAGGCGCGCGCATCCGCGACGAAGTCGAAGCCGTCGGGGACGTGATCGAGGAGGTTGCTGAGCGCCGGGAAGGTGAGGCGGCCGGTGACCTTGATCATGTGTGTGGTTTCGCGCCGCAGGCGACTCTGCTGCAAGCCGAGGTCGAGCATACGCATTTCGGCGTAGCCGTAGTGGCTGGTCTCCGGGTACCAGTTGCAGTTGAGGCTGACGAATTCCGTTACTTTGCGCAGTGGATTCTCGGAGCCTGCGATGGCTTCCAGGCTGTCGAGCGGGTAGCCGGAGTTTTCGATGAAGAGGATGCGGCGGGTGCGCGGGTCGGGATAGGAGAGCCAGAAACGAAGGGCTTGCTGATAATCCAGGAGCCGTATGGCGGGGTCAGCGCGGTCGATGCGATAGTGACCGGCGCTGGGATCGATGCATGCCGTCATTACCAGCAGGTACTCGTTTGAAGGCATACGCAGCCATGGTAAATGAGGGTTTCCCGCGCTCGATCCAGTCGTGGACGCGTTGCGGGCGCGGGGATGTTATGGAAGTCGATCGCAAGTTCGATGGGCGATCCGTCTTTAGGGCAAAGTGAATCCGGGCCAGCCGTTCGGGGATACGAATAGCTCGCGGGTGTGATCGCTCTGCCACGCGTCGATCTGTGCGGACCAGTCAGGAGCGAGCTGGGTGCCTAACCAGCGATGGAAGTAGATGTATTCGAGCGTGCCGCTGAGCAGAAAACAGGCAAGCAGAACGGTTCCCAGCCTTCTCCGTAGGCGGGAGTTTTCGGCGTTTGTGACGCCAAGCACCAGGCTGAGACCAATCAGGACCTCGGATGAGAACGCGTAACGCTCAGAGACGTTGAAGGTTCCGCCCAGGGCTCCGTACATGGCGAAAAGAGCCAGCCAGCCCGCTACAGCCAATAGACATTTTGAGCTTCTGCCGGGTGAGATCCACAAGAGGAGCGCGATGAAGCAGGCATCCACGACGGCCCAGAGAATGATGAACGGCCAGCTCAGGGGCAGGTGCCAGGTAAGCCGGGCACCCCAATAGCGGCTCGGCTGGCCCAGGATCGTGACCATGGCCGCCGTTTCGCCCAGCTTGCTGAAGAATGAAGGGACGAGATAGCGGACGAGGAGTACAGGCGCGATGCCCTTGGGCTGGAATGAGAGTTCGCGCGCGCCTGTGCTGAGCTGACTGACTACAGCAGCGAGCTGGATAACAGTGCACAGGAGAAGAAGCGCGCTCTGGGCGATGGCATCCTTCGATCTGTTCAGGAAGGCGCGGAGCAAATATAACGGCGTGACGCAGGCGACTACCGGCCCTGTGAGTCCTCCAAGAAGCAGAGCCCCGTAGCGTGCAACGCGAAGACGGCTTCCCTGGGAGATGAGGATGACTGCCGCACAAATTGCGAAATAGAACTGAGTGTTGATCGTATTCAGCCACGCTTCCAAATTACTGGCCAGCAGCAACACAGCAAGAGCGAGGCCTTTACTCTTCAGGCTCTCGAAGGCCTCACATTCCACGATCAGAAAAGCAGTCAGCAGCTGCGCCAGGAAGGCGCACCAGGTGAGAACGATAGCGGCATGGGAGAGAGGAAAGACACGCGCCGCCACGATTCCGCACAAATTTGACCAAAGCGAGTAATAACCGAGATGAGGAGCCAGAAGCGCTCGTATGGGCCGATGGATCCAGGCGTAGCGCAAATACACGGATCCTTCTTCGGCGAAGATGCGCCCGTGGACCATCAAGGCGGCAGAACGCAGCGCGACGCATAGCGCGTACACGGCCAGCAGAAAACCCTTTTGTTTCCTGAGCGTCATGTCCACTGCAGAGTACCTGATTAACGGCTGGGCATAGTGCAACCTACCGGTGGAACAAAAAGGGCGACGGGAGCGTACTTCTATTGCAATGCCATAGGGGGTGTGACAGGATTCATATGGGTAACGCATAGGAGATGGCATGGGTGACAGGGCAGATGTGTGGCAGGGAACGCTGGCGCTGATGGTGCTGAAGACGATTGAGGCGATGGGGCCGATTCATGGATACGGCATCGCGCGGCGCATCGAGCAGACCAGCGGCGACGTGCTCTCACTGAATTACGGAACGCTCTATCCGGCGCTCCTGAAGCTGGAGCAAGAGGGCGCGATTGCCTCCGAGTGGGGTGCTTCGGAGAACAACCGCAAGGCGAAGTTTTATAAGCTGACGCGCGCGGGCCGGAAGCGACTGGAGCAGGAAGCGCGCGAGTGGGAGCAAGCGACGGCGATTGTGGCGCGGTTCTTTAGACCGGGAGAGGAGCCAGCATGAGACAGATACGAGCTTGGTGGCAACGGATGCGTGGGCTCTCCCGCGATTCTTCCCGCGAGCGGGAGATGTCGGAAGAGATTGAGAGCCATATCCAGATGCAAACGGAGGAGAACCAGCGCGCGGGCATGTCTGCCGAGGAGGCGCGGCGGCGCGCCATCCTGAAGATAGGCGGGGTGGAGCGGACGCGGCAGGCCTATCGCGAGCGGGACACGCTGCCGCTGATCGAAAATCTTCTGCAGGATCTGCGTTTTGCTTTCCGGCAGCTGGTGAAGAATCCCGGTTTTGCGCTGACGGCAATCCTGATTTTGACGCTGGGGATTGCGGCGAGTGCGGCACTGTTTGCGTTTGTGGATGCGGCGCTGCTGAAGCCGCTGCCCTACCACCAGCCGCAACGGTTGACTGCCGTGTACGAGAGCGCCGCGGCATTCGCGCATTCGAATCTTTCGTATCCGGATTATCTGGACTGGAAGCGGATGAACAAATCGTTCCAGTCGCTGGATGCTTGGTCGGGCACAGGCTATGCTCTGCGCACACACGACGGCGTGGAACCGGTGCCAGCCATACGGGTGACCGATGGATTTTTCCGCACGCTCGGCGTCGTGCCCATACTGGGGCGCGATTTCTTCGCGGGTGAGGATCTGCCGAGCGGACCGCGCACCACGATGATGAGTTACACCACCTGGCAGCATCGCTTTGGCGGACGACGCGACATCATCGGCCAGGCGATTTCGTTGAGCGATGTGCCTTACACGGTTGTGGGTGTGCTGCCGAAGGGGTTCAACTTTGCGCCGCGCGGCACGCCGGAGTTCTGGACGCCATTCCATGCGGAGAGCGAGTGCGACCTGCGGCGGAGTTGCCACGGCATGTATGGAGTGGGGCGGCTGAAGGATGGTGTGTCGCTGGCGCAGGCCCAGCAGGATCTGCAAGGGATCGCAGCGCAACTAGTGAAGGTGTATCCAGAGAATCGGGGCCAAGGCGCGGCGATCATGCCGCTGAGCGAAGCCGTTGTGGGTACAGTGCGGCCAATCCTGCTGGTCTTGCTGGCTGGCGCGGGACTGCTGCTGCTGATTGCTTGCGTGAATGTGTCGAGCCTGCTGCTGGTACGGGCGGAGAGCCGCCGGCGGGAGATGGCCGTGCGCGGGGCGCTGGGCGCGTCGCCGATGCGGCTGGCGCGGCAGTTTCTTACCGAAGGCCTAGCGCTGGTGGCGATCGGCAGCGTGCTGGGACTTGGTGTGTCGCTGGGCGTGATGCAGGTGCTGTTGCGGTCGATCCCGAAACAGGGCATGGAGCAGATGCCATACCTCGAGGGCCTGGGACTGAACCTGCACCTGGTGCTGTTTACACTGGCGATTGCGGTTGTGGCGACGGTGCTGTTCGCGCTGACGCCATTGGTGCGGCTGCCTACGCGAGAGTTGCACGATGGATTGAACGAAGGCGGACGCGGTGCGGCGGGGACGCTCTGGCGCAAGCTGGGATCGAACATGGTGGTGGCGGAGCTGGCAATTGCGATGGTGCTGCTGGCAGGCGCCGGCCTTCTGGGTAAGAGCCTGTATCGGCTGCTGCGTGTGGAGCTCGGCTTTGTTCCGGACCACCTGGCGACCCTTGAGGTTTCAGGATCGCGTGCGGTCTACAAAAAGGACGAAGATCTCCGGCGTCTCGACCGGCAGCTCTTCGAACGATTGAATGCGGTGCCGGGCGTCCAGGCGGCGGCACTCACTTCCGACGAGCCTGTGGGCTACAACGGGGACACAGATTGGCTGCGTTTCGAGGGACATCCGTACAACGGCGAGCACAACGAGTCGCTGGAGCGTGATGTGTCGCCGGGCTATTTCAAGACGATTCAGGCGAAGCTGCTCGAAGGACGTGAGTTTTCCCCGGATGACGATGCGACACATCCCAAGGTGGCGATTATCAACGAGGCGCTGGCGCAGAAGTATTTTCACGGCGAGGATCCGGTGGGGAAACGGGTGGGCAACGGGGATTTGGCGCCGGATTCGATGAAGACCATCGTGGGCGTGGTCGATAACTTTCGCGAAGGGCCGCTGGATGAAGAGATCTGGCCCGCGATCTACTATCCGATGTATCAAAGTCCGGACAACTTTGTTGGCGCCATCGTGCGCACGAAGGGATCGGAGGCCGCGATGCTACCGGCGCTGGCGGCGGCGGTGCGCGGGATCGATCGTGACCTGGGTGTGACCGACGAGACAACGATGAACCTGCGCATACAGGAGTCGCAGTCGGCATACATGCATCGCTCGGCGGCATGGATGGTGGGGAGCTTCGCCGCACTGGCTGCGCTGCTGGGCGTCGTCGGACTGTACGGCGTGGTTGCATATTCGGTGGGACAGCGCACGCGGGAGATCGGCGTGCGCATGGCGCTGGGCGCGCAGCGGGGCACGATCTACGGGCTGGTGCTGAAGGAGGCAGGGAGACTGACCGCGCTCGGAGTGGCGGCGGGCCTCCTGTGTTCGGTGGCGGTGCTATCGCTGATGGGCAAACTGCTCTTTCAGGTGAAGGCGTGGGATCTTCCGACACTGGTTGGGGTGTCGCTGCTGCTGGGCGTTTCGGCGCTGGTGGCAAGTTACTTGCCGGCGCATCGTGCGGCGTCGGTGAATCCGGTGGAGGCGCTCCGGGCGGAGTAGTGCTGGCCGCACTGTCGGAATCGCCTTTGGCGGGACTGGCCGTCCGGGCACAAGCACCAGCGCCGCGTTTTGCTGGGTTCGCTTCCTTTGATCGCTCACGTTTGGATGTGGGTGACAGATTGCAGGTCCGTCGCTCCGCCCGGGATGACACTGCTTTGAATTACTCGCGGGTGAGGCGTTGGATGATGTTGCGATGCTGCGGGTACTGCGGTGTGAGCTCTTCGCGCTTAGCCATCTCAAAGTCGGCGAAGTCGAAACCGGGTGCGACAGTACAGCCGACGAGTGCCCAGGTGCCCGGCTGGCGCAACGATGAGCCGAACCAGCAGCCGGCGGGAACGACGGCCTGGAAATCTTCGCCGGACGTGGGATCGCTGCCTAGATGAAACTCGCTATATTTACCGCCCGCTTCGATGACGTGCACGACGAGGGCGGAGCCGGCGTAGAAATGCCAGACCTCATCCGAGCGCAGACGGTGAAAGGCGGAGAACTGATCGCCGGTGAGGAGAAAGTAGATTGCGGTCGAGGCCGCGCGGTCGCCTGAAAAGCCGGGGAGCGCGGCTTGCGGCAGGATGAGCGGGGCGCGGTAGGTCTGGCGGTAGTAGCCGCCTTCGGGATGCGGCTCAAGGCGGAGGCGGTCGATCCAGTGCTGGGCTGTGCTCATCGTGCGGTCTCATCCACAATAACCGGGATAACTGGACAGATTGCTTCGTTGCGTGTGTGATGCTGGGCATGCGTCCGAAGCATGTCCTGGTTGCGCTCTTGGTGATTGCACTGTACGTGATCTCTCGGGTGTTGGCGCACCACTCGTCGACACCTGTGTCGGCACCGACGGTCGCGCCTGCGCCGTCCGCACCCGCTGCATCAGCATCAGCTACGACTCGTAATGGCCGCGACGTGCCGGTACCGCAGAGCTGCACACCGGATGTGAATCAGAAGCTGGCGGGGTTGTTGGCGCAGCATACGACGGAGGACGTGGACAACGTGATGGTGTGTGGCACGACTATTAGCCCTTCGCGTACGCAACGCGGTGGCGAGCATGGGAGCCACGAAATCCTGCCGCTGATGGTGACTCTGCCGGGAGCCGGATCGAAACAGGTCGAAGTGGTAACGAATGATGATCTGGACGGCGTGGTGACGGCACCGAAGGGCGCGCAGGTGTTTGCGTACGGTCAGGCTTTCTTCGATCAAGGCTCGCGGTTTGTGGCGGGGATTCATGACGTGCACTGCGCGACGCATAGAACAGCCGACAACGGCTGGGTAGTGGTGAATGGGCAGAAGTCCCCCGCGAGCTGCGCGGCATATCGTTAATAGGTGATGAATGAACGCTGTCATTGAGAGAAGCTGGGGCGTTCTTGACGCGGTCATGCTGCGCAAATTCGGAACTGAGACTGGCGACTTATGAAGACTGCTGTGATTGTCAGTTCCGTAAACCGGCCGCAGGTGCTGCATGAAACAGTGCTAGCCATCTGTCGACAAACTATTCCCCCGATGGCGATCATTTTGTCTTTGTGTGACACATGCAGCGTGTTGCCGGAGACCACGCGTCTTCCCGCGGTCACGATGGTCCAGGGCCAAACGGGACTGACAAGGCAACGAAACGCCGGGCTGAGCGGTGTGCCTTCCGCAGCTGAGTACTTGCTGTTTCTGGATGACGACACGGAGCTTGCGCCAAACTACCTGGAAAGCATGGAGCGGTTGTTCGACGGTCAAGGCGAGCTGGCTGCGGCGAGCGGCGTCTTCGCGATGGATGGCCTCCGCATCGCGCGCCCACTGACCCGGGCAGAAGCCATGGTGGCAGTCACAAAGCAAGCCCTTGAGCATAGAACGGAGCCGGCGGAAGGCCTTACCGGTTGCAACATATTTGTCAGACGTACGGTTGCGGAGAGCGTGAAATTCGATGAACGCTTGCCGCTATCCGGCTGGCTGGAAGACTTTGACTTCTCTGTCCGCTGCAGACCGCACGGGGTGGTGGTTTGGAATTTTGAAACTTGTGTTGCCCACCTGGGCGTACAGCGTGCGAGCCGCGAACGCGGATTCGTGGTGGGTTATGCGCAAGTCGCCAATTCTTACTATCTCTGTCAGAAGGGTGTGATTCCGTCGTTCAGCAACCTCCTTCGCACGTACTGGCTGCCAACGTTTCGCACGAACTTGCGCGGCATGCTTCACTGCGCTGTCCGTAGAAATTCTCCATGGAACCTGGTGTTCGACCATCCCGGCCGGATGGCTGGAAGTACGTGGGCGCTGATGGATGCTGCCCGGCGTCGACTAACACCGGAGAGACTGCTCGATTTTGCTTAGGAGCATTTTTCCCGATCGCTCTGTGACCGAGACTAGTGTGGTTCGCCCTGCAGGTATTCGCGCATGCTGGTGCGCTGAGGGTGGATGCGGAAGCTGCCGTACAAGAGCATGCGCAGGATGGCGTCCGGGCGTAGGTGCCAGCTTGCCCAACTGAGGGGTGAGTCGCCATGAGCATCTTTGGCGTCGATCTTTGCTCCGGCATCGAGCAGCAGTTGGATCGCTTCTTCGTCACCGAAGGCGGCGGCGCGGTGGAGCGGCGTTTCGCCGCAGGTACGGACGTCGCGCATGAAGCCGCCAGTCTCCGCGCCGTCTTTTGTTGCATGGTCGGGATTGGCACGGTGCGCGAGCAGTACCCGCATGACGCGGTTGTGCGCGATGCGCTCGGTGGTGCAGAGCGCGGAGTGCAGCGGCGTCTCGCCCGTCTCGGGATCGGCGCGGTTGGGGTCGGCACCCTGCTCCAACAGGAACTGCGCCAGCCGCCAGTGGCCGTGGAAGCAGGCGCCATTGAGCCCGAGGTCTTCGCCGAGCTCGCTAAGTGACGCGCCGTTGGCGAGCAGATGGCGGATGGCGCTGACATCGCCGAAGTAGGCGCAGTGCTGTATCAACGAGACGCCGTTAGCGTCAGCCGCGGTGGCGGGGTTGCCGGCGGCGAGGTACTCGAAGACGAGGTCAGTGCGGCCGCTGGCGATCCGTTCAAACAGAGGCGTGGTTTCGGCGAGCATGAGTGGCCTCCGGGAACTTTTGGGGGTGGGCAGGCGTTCATGGTCTCACAGGGGTCGCGGGACTGGTTGGAAGCGTAAGATGTGGGCCACCGGAGGTCTGTCATGCAATTTACGCCGAGCACGATAGCGGCACTGGTGATTGCAGCGAGCTTCGCCGCGGGCCTCAATGTATATGCCACCGTGCTGACGCTGGGAGTGCTGGCGCGCCTGCATTGGGCGGTATTGCCGGGGGGCCTGGAGATGCTGGGCGACTGGTGGGTGATCGGCGCTAGCGCGGCCTTGTTTGCGGCGGAGTTTGTCGCGGACAAGATCCCGGGGCTCGACCTGGTTTGGAACGCGATACACACCTTCGTGCGCATTCCGGTGGCCGCGCTGCTGGCTTATGGCGCGACGACGCATCTGTCGCCGCCCATGCAGTTGCTGGCGGTGGCGGTGGGGTCAGGCATCGCGCTAGCGGCGCATGGGTCGAAGACCGCGGTGCGTGCAGCGGTGACGCCGAGTCCGGAGCCGATCTCGAATATCGCGCTGAGCACGACCGAAGATGCAGCGGCGGTGGGGTTGAGCTGGCTGGTGACGGTGCACCCGTGGGTGAGTGCGTCGATTGCGCTGGCGGCGGTGGTCTTCGCGGTGCTTGCGGTGCGTTGGGTGGTGAAGGCTATGCGGCGAATGTTTGGGCGCACGAGTGGTGCGCTGACCGGGCCCCAGGCGAAGAATGCTTAGTTCGCGAGGAATTCGCCAGGGCTCGCCCAACTGGCGCCGTCGTGATTTGAATTCATGCATCGGCTCGGGTGTGGTGAGTACGACCAAAACGGGGACGGGATAGGGAGCGGCGTCATGACAGGAGGGAGTTGATGAAGAACCACAAGATCGCAGGCGGTGGTGGCATACAACTTCACCTTGTGGAGACCGGCAACCCAAGCGGTCGCGCAATCATGTTCATCCATGGTGTTTCTCAGTGTTGGCTCACTTGGAGTCGGCAGATGAATTCGGATCTCGCCGATGAACACCGACTTGTCGCAATGGATTTACGGGGTCACGGTCTTTCCGATAAGCCCAGAGAAGGCTATACGGAATCGAAGCTGTGGGCGGATGATGTCAATGCGGCCATTCAGGCTCTGCGACTCGATCACCCGATCCTCTGCGGTTGGTCCTACGGACCACTTGTAATCCTCGACTACATCCGGCATTACGGCGAGGGCGACATCAGCGGGATCAACCTTATCGGTGGGGTCACGAAGCTTGGCAGTGAAGAGGCGGCATCGGTTCTCACGCCGGAGTTTCTCAGCCTCATTCCAGGTTTCTTTTCCACGGAAGTGGAAGTGAGCGTGCGCGCGCTTAGCTCATTGTTGCGGCTATGCTTCGCGCGAGAACCCTCGGCGGAAGAACTGTACGAGATGCTGGGCTACAACCTGTCCGTTCCGCCATATGTCCGCCAAGCGATGTTCTCTCGCTCCTTCGACAATGACGATCTTCTGCCGCGAATCCGCAAGCCGGCGCTGATCACACATGGCGCGAAGGATGCAGTTGTCAAATTAACTGCTGTCGATCAGCACAAAGCCGGTTTGGCCCATGCGCAAATTCAGGTAGTAGCCGCCGCGGGACACGGGCCTTTTTGGGATGATCCGGCGGCGTTCAATCAGAACCTGCGGAGGTTTTCCGAAGGACTGTAGAAGTATGGCGAACTCTCGAAGAATAGATTCGTTTTGATTTGAATTGGTCGGGACGGGCAGATTCGAACTGCCGACCCCTCGCACCCCAAGCGAGTGCTCTACCAGGCTGAGCCACGTCCCGACGACGGTGAGGCTGGGATCTGCTCTGATGAGTGTATCAAGAGTCGCTTTCCCACTGCTCATTTCTATTGTACTGGTTGGAAACTGGACAGGATGCGCGACTCTGACCGGAATACCTGGTAGTGATCGAACGTCATGTCGTTGAGTGCCGTTACGTATGGTCCGAAGGTTCCAAGTGTTTTATCCGAGGGCGAGAGAGGGATAACGGATCGTCCTCGCCACAGTGAGACGCTCCGCACGGGGCAGATATAGGTCCTGCCTCCAATATCAACCGGACCATATTCGACCATGATATCGGAACGGACGAGGGGCGGGATTGCTGTGAGATTGGCGCGGAACACAAGACGAAGGATGGCTCCGCTCTGCGGATCGATGGCGATCTCTCCGGAATATCCCGTGGTCTTGATAAAGCCCTTCACTTCGCCGCCGTCAGGCAGACAGCAGCCCTTTATTTGAAATCGGGACTTCTCGACTGGAACCTGATAGCGAAATACGGCGAGCCGTTCGTTTCCGCTCTGTTCCCAGCGGTTCCAGGTGAGGGAGTCAGGCACGGCAATCGCATCGTCTACCCATCCGAGCAAGGGACCGAATGTGCCGCGAGTGATGAGGTATCGGTCTTCCGGACCCCGTGTCTTGTTTTTCTGGAGCTCCGCATTCGTAACTTCGTGGCCGTCACGATAGAGCACCTTTTCCTTGTATCGATCCGATAGTTGCAGGGGCTTGTAAGCAATACGATTATCGTGATCGCTGTATCGCGGGTCATTTTCGTAACTCGCGACTGCACCGTATTCGTTGTACTGCAGCTCTTCTTCGTAATCCACAACTGTTCGCGTGGCAGTGAAGTCCGGCAATTTGGGAAGCGTCTTGCGAAGGTAGCTCTCCGTGAGAGAAATCATGCGCGTTTGCGTAGCGCTGTCCGGCGGTGCATCTGTGGGGAGTTTTGCTTGGGGTGGATCGAGAAATTCAGATACATCGGCAATGGCTGTCAAAGCCTGACGTGATTTCTTGCCGCGTAATCCTGCCATCATCGTTGCCAGCTCCTGACCTCCGAGCGGTTCGGTCAATTTCAGACTGGAAAGTTGCTGTGCGAGTTCGGAGTCGGACAGACCGTGGGATGCGACCAGCCATTGCTGCAACTGCGCAACTGTGACCAGTGTGATCACTACAACCTTAGGCTTGGGCTTGGATTTAGGCTGTGGCGGGTGTGCTTCTGGACTATTGGAAAAGGGAACAACTGGAGCCTGAGGGGAGAACGCTTCAGATAGCCCAGCTGCGGAAGCGGTGGCGCAGAAATAGATCTGGCAGAAAATGACGACGGCCGCCGGGCACAGACATGACCATGGACGACGCAATGGCCCTCCTTCTTTCCGGGACCACAATCGTAGACGGCCGAGTGCCACTCAAAGTCGAAGTGCTGAGAACTGAACCCGAAATTTACCCCGCTGGCGGGATGTAGTCCTGGGGCAGGGCGGATCCTTCGCCGAAGAAGAATTGCTCCATCTGCTCGACGAGGAACTCCTGGGCTTCGCGGGTCCAGGGCTGGAGGCGGTATTCGTTCAGCAGCATCTTCTGGCGCTCGACCCACTCCTGCCAGCTCTGCTTGGAGACGTTGTGGTAGACCTTGTTGCCGAAATCGGAGTCGAAGGGCGGCTCATCCAGTCCTTCCATCTCTTTTTTGTAGCGGGAATCCTGGACCATGTGGGCCATCGGTGCGTTCTCCTCGTGCAGTGTCCTTCTTATTGTAAGCAATGCAGGTGGTTGGAGGCGCTGCGATAGCATCGGGACAGGATGACTGCGAATGAGCTTCAGAGAAAACCGAGGGTGCGGTTTGCGCCCTCGCCCACCGGGATGCTGCATGTGGGCAATGCGCGGACAGCACTCTACAACTGGCTGTTTGCGAAGCACAACGACGGGACCGCGATTTTGCGCATCGAGGACACGGATGTGGAACGGTCGGAAGTGCGCTACGAGAATCTGCTGATCGAGGATCTGCACTGGCTGGGGCTGACGTGGGAAGAGGGCCCCCAAATGGGCGGCTCGCACGGGCCGTACCGGCAGAGTGAGCGACTGCCGATCTACGCGGACCACACGGAGCGGTTGCTGCTGGAGGGCAAGGCGTATCGGTGCTTCTGCTCGCCGGAACAACTGGAGGCGGAGCGCGAGGCGGCTGTGGCGGCGCACCAGCCGCAGATCTACAGCGGGCGCTGCCGGGCAATTTCGATAGAAGACTCGCGGAAACGCGCTGCTGCCGGCGAATCGTATGCGGTGCGCTTGCGAATTCCGGACCACCCGATCCGCTTCAAAGACCTGGTGCGGGGCGAGGTGGAGTTTCCCGCCGAGGCGGTGAGCGATCCGGTGCTGGTGCGGTCAAACGGGATGCCGGTCTACAACTACGTCGTCGCGGTGGATGATGCGCTGATGGAGATCACGCACGTGATCCGCGGGGACGATCACGTGTCGAATACGCCGAAGCAGGTGGCCATCTACGAGGCGTTCGGGTGGACAGTGCCGGAGTTTGCGCACCTGTCGACCATTCTGGGCAGTGACCGCGAGCGGCTCTCGAAGCGGCATGGCGCAACGTCGATTGCGAGCTTCCGTGAGATGGGATATCTGCCGGAGGCGCTGATGAACTATCTCGCGCTGCTGGGGTGGGGCGCGGAGGGCGGGACACGGGAGACGTTCACGCCGGAGGAACTGGTCCGCGAATTCAAGCTGGAGCGGGTGACGGCGTCGCCAGCAGTGTTCGATATCGCCAAGCTGGACTGGCTGAACCGGCACTATCTGAAGCTGCGGCCGATTGCGGAGGTGGTTCGGCTGGCGTGGCCATACTTCGAGCAGACCGGGATATCTCGGCTCAAGGGAAAAGACAACTTCCGAGATTACAGACTGGTTCGAACAGCTGGTGGCCGTCTTCCTGCCGGGTGTCGATCATCTGGACCAACTACCGGCGAAGGCAGCGTTTGTGTTCGCGCTGGACTCGGCGAAGACCAACGGGGATTCGGAGAATGCGGCGATATTGGCGAGCGACGTGGGACAGCGGGTTATCGGCGCGTTTGCGGCACGCGCGATGGCAGAGCCAGGCCCGATCACAGCGGAGCGCTTCAAGGCGCTGATGAATGAGGTGAAGGCGGAGACGGGCGCGAAGGGCAAGGATCTGTTTCATCCGGTTCGCATTCTGCTGACCGGCGCGCATTCCGGGCCGGAGTTCGACAAGATCATTCCGTTGTTTGAAGATGGCTCGGCGCTGCGGCTGGGTGTGAAGGGCGTTGCGGAGCGTGCGGCTGCTGCTTTTTGAGGGCCGCTATACGACGGCCCTTGCCGGAAGTCGCTTTACTGTTATGCCCCATAAGGCCCAATTCGGGGCATGCATCGTACATCGCTCTTACCAGCCGCTATCTGCCGCTGTGCAACGCGCCGCACCTGCATAATGCGGTATGACGGAAGCCAGACAGGAAGCGCCCGTTCGCAGCTGGTCACGGGTCGATGGGATCGATCTGTTGCGCGGGCTGGCGATCTTCTTCGTCTTGATGAATCACGTAAACATGCAACTGCTGTTTGCACATGTTCCATACACGCGGGGGCTTCCGAAACAGCTGGTGGCTTCGCTGGTGTGGAACGGGCAGCAGGGCGTGCAGATTTTCTTTGCGGTCTCCGGCTTTCTGATCACGTCGACGAGCCTCCGGCGATGGAAGAGCCTTGCGCATGTCTCCGTTGCCGACTTTTACCGATTGCGCTTTGCGCGCATCGCGCCGCTGCTCGTGGGGCTGCTGGCGATCCTGAGCGTGCTGCACCTGGCGCATGTGCCGCATTTCGTGGTGAGGCCGGAGACGGGCGGCCTGGGACGCGCGCTGGTGGCGGCGCTGACCTTTCATGTGAATCTGCTCGAGGCGACACGCGGATACCTGCCGGGTAGCTGGGACATCCTGTGGTCGCTCTCCGTGGAAGAGACTTTCTACTTTGCTTTCCCGTGGATGTGCCGGCTGTTTGGACGGGGCAGGCTGATGATCATGTTGCTGCTGACCTTCGTGTTGCTGGGGCCCTTCGGGCGCTCGGTGCTGGCGCATGGCAACCCGGTTTGGCGGGAGTATTCCTATCTAGGCGGCATGGATGCGATTGCGATGGGATGCCTGACGGCCATCGCGCTCCACGGGCGCACGCCATCGCGTGCGTGGCTGCGGCTGCTGGGCGTTGCGGGCGGCGTGCTGCTGGTCTTCTGCCTTGCTTTTTCGCGCACAGCGTACGTATGGCTACCGGAGCGCATGGGACTCTACATGAGCGCCGTTGGGCTTGGGGCGTCGATGCTGATCGCGGTGGCAGCGCAGACGGGTTGGCGCAGCCCGCGCGTGTTTCTGCCGCTGCTGATGGCCGGACGGCGGAGCTATGAGATCTACCTGACGCACATGTTCGTGGTGATCGCGATGGCTGCCGGGTTTGCCGTGCTGGGACGTGCGATGTGGGCGGTGCCGGTGTTCTTCGTCGCGGTGATTGTGGTTTCGGGCTTCCTTGGTGAGGTGGTGGCGCGGTTTTATTCGGAGCCGGCGAACCGATGGCTGCGCAGCCGATGGCATGAGGGGGCGACTCAGATGGGATCCGTGGTCGAGGAGAATGAAGCGGTTGCGCGATGAGCGACGCTATGCGACCGCGCCGGCGCCGTCGAGCTTCATGAGGAGCAGGGTCATGTCGTCGTGCTGGGGGGCGGTGGCGGCGAAGCGGTCGGCCTCGGTGACGATGTGGCGAAGGATGATGCTGGCATTTTCCGGCAGGCGGGATCGGGCGGCGGCGACCATGCGCTCCTCGCCCCACTCCTGGTCCTGCAGGTTGAGCGCTTCGCTGATGCCGTCGGTATAGGCGAGCAGGAGGTCGCCGGGCTTGAGGATGAGGTGGCACTCCTCGTAGATCGCGTCGGGCAGCAGACCGATGACGGGGCCACCGCCATCGAGGGAGTGCACCTCGCTGCCACGCAGGACGTAGGGCGGATTATGGCCGGCGTTGACGTAGCGCAGCAGGCGCGTTGGCGGCGCGTAGATGCCGAAGAAGAAGGTTGCGTAGCGGTTAGTGGCGGAGGACTCGTAGACGAGCCGGTTGACGCGGGTCATGAGGCGCGCAAGGTCGGCCGGGCCATCCATGGTCATGCCGCGGAGCGAGGCGCGCAGGCTGGCCATGAGCAGCGCGGCGGAGATGCCTTTGCCGGAGACGTCGCCGATGGCGAGGCCGAGCGTGCCGTCTTCGAGCACGAGGACGTCGTAGTAGTCGCCACCCACTCCTTGTGCGGGTCTGCAGGCGCCAAAGATGGAGTGGCCCGGCAGGGTGGGGAGTTGCTGCGGGAAGAGGCGCTCCTGTACCTCGCGGGCGATCTCGATTTCGCGGTCGATGCGCTCCCGCTGCGCGGCCTCGCTGGCGAGCGAGTGGACGAGGGCGCTGATCTCGAGCGCGAGGCCGGCCTGGGTGCTGACGGATTGCAGCAGGCGGAGGTCGGACGGAGTGTAGGGCTCTTCGGAGCGCTTGGGGCCGAGGCTGATGAAGCCGAGGAGACGGTCGCGGCCGGCGAGGGGGAGCAGGAGTTCCGCGCCGAGCGTGTCGAGCGCCTGGCGTTCGCGGTCGTCGGCCAAGAGGAACCAGCCGTCAGGATTCTCGCGATAGAGCGTAGCGGGTTGGTTGGAGCGCGCGAGATTGCGGACGGTGGAGGAACTCTCCTCAAAGCGCTTGGGCACGTCGTCGCTGACGCCGATGCAGTGCTCGATGCCAAAGCTGCGGCCGTGGCGCAGATAGACGGCGATCGAGGAGACGTGCAGGACCTCCGAGATGCGGCGGCTGACGGTATCGACGAGCGGCTTGGCCTCGGTGAAACGACGCGCCTGATCGGATAGCTCGCTGAGGACCAGCTCGGCATCGTAGGCCTCGCGGAAGAACTTGCGGTCGAGCCAGCGCTGCAGCTTGCTGCTGATGGAGTCGTGCGAGGCGAAGAGCTTGATGAGGCCGGCGGCAAGGAGAACGAGGACCGGGATGGCGACCGGCAGGTTTTCCTTGTGGCGGACCAGCGGAAAGACAAAGTGGATGATGACGAAGGCGACGACGGCAAACTCCGCCACGAGCAGGGTGTAGCGGGCGAGCGCGTACTTGGTGCCCATGCGGAGGAGGAGTCGGACATCCAGCGCGCGCTGGACGACGACGACATAGGCGAAGGAGAAGGGCGCCGCAAAAAACAGCAGGAAGGCCGGCAACCCCAGCCATGGAGTCTTCTCGGGCGCGACGCCGAAATGCGGGAGTAGCTCAAAGACGAGCAACAGCGAGCCAATTCCAATGACTGACCCAAAGGTGAGCACCTGCATGCGACGGCGGGCGTCCGCCGTCGTGGCGGAGCGCAGCTTATCAACCAGCGCAGCGACGTAGACGAGGACGCATATCAGGTTGAGCGGGTTGAGAATGCGCTCGATCCAGGGAGACAGGCGCGCGCTGAGGCTCCCATTCTCGACCGCAGCGAAATTTTCGATATACAGCACCGTCGCGTAGAGGGCGAGGCTGACCAAAAGCGGTGCCAGAACGAGCCACTTCGCCCAGGGGAATCGGCGATCCACGCGCCAGCGTTCGGGAAAGTAGATCCCGAAGAGAAACAACGCAGGAGTGCCCAGCACCTGCAGCGCGTCAAACCAAGTGCGCAGCGGGAATGCCCAGGGGTCTGGCCACCAATGTGGTGGAGAGAAAAGCACCGAGGGAAACGCAAAGAGTACGAGCAGCAACCATGCGTTGGGGTCGCGGATGCGTGCTGCGACCACCCAGTAGCCAATCAGCAGACAGATGACCGGCGGCAGAAGTTGCAGGAGCTTGAGGCCCCATTCGAAATTGAAGGTCTTCTGCGAGGCCTTGCCGGCCGCTGTGTGGATTTGGGCGTGATATTCAGTGCCATCCACGCGCCGGACCAGCACCGAAAGTGGACTGCCTGCATGAACGAAGTCTTTGCCACCGCCGGTGAGCGCAACAATCTGGCGCCGGTTGCGATAGGGCTCACCGCGGACTTCAAGCAACCGGTCGCCTGGCTTGAAACCGGCGGCGAGGGCTTCATGCTCCAAGTTGCTGATGGTCAACAGGTCGTCGTCCACCTGGAAGGGCATGCGGGCGTGTTCGCCGCGGTGTGTCAGCTCCTGGAAGGCAGCCGTCGTTTGCATGACGAAAAAGGTCATACTCGCGACAATGAAAAGGCCGAAGGCGAGATAAAGGAGCCGAGTTGCAGTCTTGCTGGTCATCTGCTGAGCTGGGGCGGGCGCATGAGGATCGGAAGCGTCTTCATCATAGCCCGACAGATCAATCAGAATGGCGGGCATGGAAGGTGGTACGCGTATCCATGCGGGCCGGTTCCGCGAGAGAACGTTCGCTGGTAATTACTTGTGCTCGTGCGTCTTACGAGCCGCCATGCGCGGTGAGCTTGACCAAGATGTTGCCGCGGGTGGCGTTCGAGTAGGGGCAGGTGCGGTGGGCGTCGGCGACCAGCCTCTCCGCCGCGGCCTGATCGAGGGCGGCGACGTGGACATCGAGGGCGACGGCAAGGGTGAAGCCATTGTCGCCCTCGGCTGGGCCGATGGAGACCTTGGCGTCGATGGTGATGTCGCCGGGCCTGAGCTTCTGCTGCATAGCCTGGTACTGCATGGCACCGATGAAGCAGGCGGAATAGCCGGCGGCGAAGAGCTGCTCGGGATTGGCGCCAGGTTTGCCGGTGCCGCCGAGCGCGGGCGGCGCGGAGAGATCGAGGTCGACGCTGCCGTCGGAGCTGCGGACATGGCCGTTGCGGCCGTTCGTGGCGGTCACTTCTGCGGTGTAAAGGGTCTGGACAAGCGCGAGCATGGTGCGGAGACCTCCTGGATCTGGTGACGTGTTTAGATTCGCATAGGCGGCTGGAGGATGACGGGAATGGCGGTAACGATCGACCAGAGCTTTGGGACAGCCTGGAGAGCGGAAGTGCTCCACGGACGGCCATTGATCCTGCCGCGGCGGCATTTTGTGTATCCGGCGGAGGTGGAAGAGGTGGAGCGTGGCGCACTGGAGTTGATGGTGCGGCCCGCGGCGGGCGACGCATTTCTGGCGACGTGCGCCCTGGGCTTTGCCAGCCCGTCGGTGCCGACAGGGGTGTGGAGCTGTCCTGATCCGGCGATGATGTGTGCGATAGCGGGCGGCTATGCGTACATCATCGACAGCAGCGCGCCGGAGCGGTGGCAGCAAGTGGTCTATCGGCCCGTGACGGAGGTGCGGCCGATTCCGGAGGCAGGGCTGCTGGTATTCGCGAGCTTTCACTCCGTGGAGGCTTGGGGGCCTGCGGGTCGGCTATGGCAGACGGCGCGGCTTTCCTGGGAGGGTGTCCGGCTGGGCGAGGCTTCAGCAAAGGAGCTGGGCGGCTGGGGATGGGATATGCGCACGGATACGGAGATGGAGTTCGTGGTGGACCTGGCAACAGGAAAGCACGCGGGCGGCCCGAAATTTTAGGATCTGCCATCCAAACAGCGACGCCTTCGGCGCGAATGCCTGGGTCGCTTTCCTTGGTCCCTCACATTAGGGACTGTGGCGAACTGGCTTTCCCATGAGCCGACACAGGAACCGCCGGGCTATTCGTCATATGGCAAGTCGTCCGGGTGGACTCCGATGTAGTCCGGTTCGGGATCCTGAATGAAACGGACCGCCTCGATCTCGGTGTGATTCTGCAGGAGAGCCTTGCATACGCGATGCATTCCGTCCATGACGCGACCGTCGCTCGAAAGAATGATGGGGAAGGCAAGATCGCAGTCCAGCATCAACCGCGCATGGTCGACAATTTCGCGGCACGTCAGAGGTCGAGTGCGCTCATTGGCCCAGTAGGATTCGTCCAGCTCACGGATCGCGGACAGCGGGACTCGCTCACGAACCAGAAGACGTGATTGCTCAACGAGACGGTGGACATTCCATGCGCAAAGACCCTGGGGAGACCTTCGAAAGTGATACTGGGTTCGCAAGGAGCATCCGTGATTCAGGTTGATTCGGCCATCGCCTAGCTGAATTGCTTCATATCGATGCCCAGTTCCCAGGACTCGTGGTCCTTCTCGAGTTCATCCCAGGTGGTTTCGCGGCCGGTGTAGCCGGCCTTGCGGCCGAGCATGCAGGCGCGTGCACTTTCGACGCCGGCGGCGATCTGGTTGTGGAACTGGCCGCTGGTAATGCTCTCGATGAAGCCCCGGTCCTTGTCGCGGTCAGCGTGGATTAGGTTGTCGGTGAAGGCGCCGTTGGCGGCGAAGCGCGCGGGCTCGGTGGATTGCGGCGTGCCTTCAGGGTCCTGACCACGTCCAGGCGTTTTTGCCGAGGATTCGGAGAGGGCCGGAGTAGGGCATCTCGGCGAGGCCGTCGGCGCCGTAGACGCGCTCGGAGACGTCGAAGCCGAAGTCGCCGAATTGCGTGGAAGAGAAGCTGACATGCACATTGTCGGGATAGGTGAAGTCGACCTGGTAGTTGTCCCAGATATTGCCGGCGTGGGTGAGGACGTTGCGGCCGCCGGTGGCGAAGGCCTTGACGGGATGCGTGCCGATGACCCAGTTGCAGATGTCGATGACGTGGATGTTCTGTTCGAGCAGGATGTCGCCGGAGAGAGTGCGGTCCCAGAGCCAGTTGCGCAGGCGCGTCTCGTCTGGCGGACATGCCCGGCTTAGCGTGGTCCACGGATGCAGGCGCGTTGTAGTAGGCGGCGATGCTGGCGAGTTTGCCGAGCGCGCCGGAATGGATGCGGTTGACGATCTCGATGAAGGGCGGCGCGCTGCGGATCTGGAAGCCGACATCGACGCTGACCTTGCCCTGTGCACGTTGGGCTATCTCGAGAGCTTTGACGGTCTGCGGAACATCGACGCCGACCGGCTTCTCGCAGTATGCGTGCTTCCCGCCGGCAACGACGGCTTCGAGATGCTGAACGTGGAAGAAAGGCGGCGTGGAGATCTGGATGGCGTCGATGTCTTTGGAGCCGGCGAGCTCTTCGAAGGCGCGGTAGCCGTGGAAGGTGAGACGGGTGTCGATGGCGGGCACATTCAGCGAGGCGTTGAGCTCGTCGAAATGTTGTTTGCCGAGGGCGAGCTTGTCAGGGAAGATGTCCGCGAGCGCGACCAGGCGCGCGGTGGTGTTCTTCGCGAAGGAGGTAGCAACGGCGGTGCCGCGGTTGCCGCAACCGAGCAGCCCGAGGCGCACGGCGGAGTTGGCCTGATAGCCGAAGGCGGTTGAGAGCTTGACGAAGAGGATGCCGGAGGCTGCGGCGGTGGTCTTGATGAAGTCGCGTCTGTCCATGATGGGTGTTTCCTTCGGTGCTGTGGCCCTGGTCGATCTGAAAAAGCAGTTCCCTTCAATTCTCCGGTCGGGATGACGACAAGCAGAAATGAGCTCTATGTAACTCTGGCGAGCACTTTTTCGAGATACAGCTTTTCCTGACGGACATCTTCGATCTGCTTGGGCCCGTGGGTTTCGCGCTCGATGGTGATGGCGCCGGTGTAGCCGGCTTTGCGCAGTCCCTCGAACACTTTGTGGAAGTCGACGAGGCCGGTGCCGATGAGGACCTCTTCGCCGAGCTTGTCGGGATTGGTGGGCCAGCGGCCATCCTTGGCGTGCATGGCGTGGATATGTGGGCCGAGGATGGCGACGGCGTCCACGGGATTGGCCTTGCCGTACAGGATGAGGTTGGCGGTGTCGAGGCCTACGCCGAGGTTGGGCAGCGCGACGTCACGCAGAGCGCGCGACATGGTGGTCGGGGTCTCCTGGCCGGTCTCCATCAGGAAGCGCTGATTGTTCGCGGCACAGTGCTGCGCGACCTCTTTGATGGCGGCGACGGTTTCCTTGTAAAGGGGGTCCGAAGGGTTTTCCGGAATGAAGCCGCAGTGCGTCTGCACCTGATGGACGCCGAGGAGTTTGGCGAAGTCCGATACCTGCTTGAGTGCATCGATGCGTGCGGGGCGCGTGGCGCGCGGGACGAGACCGATGGTCGTGGGACCCTGCATGAAGTCCCACACCAGCGGCTGTGGGCCGACAACTTCTACGGTGGTGCAGGTGACGTTGTACTTGGCGAGCAGCCCTTTGAACTGGGTGGCGAGCGCGGGCGTGAATTTGCCGATGTACGCATCGAGCGAGAGGAAACAGGTGGGAAGGCCGAGGTCGTGGACGCGCTTGATGGTCTCCTCGGGGCCTTCGGCGGGCGTGATAAGGAGGCCGAGAGGCATTGCGTGTGAGTCGGCTGCGGTGTTCTGAGGAGCAGGCGAGAAGGTTTCGGCGAGTGCGGCCGTCGGAATCAGAGCAGCGGCGGCTGCGGCGGTGGAGAGGAAGTCGCGTCGGCGCATTTGGTTCTCCGGTGTGGTGGACGCGTCCTTTATTGCATCTTGGGGTGGGAAAGTCCAATGAGGGCTAGGGTCAGGCGTCAGAGCTTAAGGAGATATGCAGGGTCCTGGTAGGGCGAGCGAACAGCAGATCTTTCCAGCTCGCCGGTGCCGCTTCGGGACACGGCTTCGGTAGACATGACAAATCGCCGAAAGCTCAGTGCGCGGGCGGGCTATGCTTCTGAAATCCTGCCGGCGTCTCGGGCTGGACCGAAGTGCATCTGAACAACCCCGGGCCCGAGCGGTGAGTCCAAGGCTTGAAGGTTTTGGTGGGGATGGATTGCCGAATGCCAAAGGAAACGCCAATCGAGGAGCAACAGCAAACTGAAGCATCGCTACGCGTTTTCGGCGAATGGGCGTCTCCCCAGCTGAGCGACGCGAGGTTGCTGCGCCGGATTCAACAAATCCTGGACGCCACGACAGACGCGATTCTTTTTCTGGATCGCGATTACAACATGACTTTTCTGAACCGCCGGGCGAAGGAGTTGCTGGCGCCAGGCGGTGATGTAGTCGGAAAGAATCTGTTCGATTGCTTTCCGGGCATCGTCTACGAGAACTCTCCTTACGTCGAGACCTACCGCAAAAGTATGGAGGATGGCCTTGCAGGAGAGTTTGAGGCGTACTATCCGGAGCCACTCAATCTATGGTTGCGCGTGCAGAGTTATCCCGCCGATGACGGCATTATCGTTTTCTTCCGTGATGTCACGGAGGAGCGGAGAGCCGAAAGAGAGCTGCAAGAGAAGCGGGAAGAGGCCGAGCGGCAGCGGATGGAAATCGAGACGGTGTATCGGACGGCTCCGATTGGGCTGGCGCTTTTCGACACCAAGGACTTTCGCTATCTGCGGCTGAATGACCGGCAGGCCGAATTCTTCGGGATACCTCCGGAGCAGATTGTCGGGCGCACGTTGACGGAGATGGCGCCGATCGAGGGTTTGCGGGAGCTATTCGAACAGGTCCTTCAAGGAACGCCAGTCCAGAATCATCTGCTTCAGGGCTCGCTGATCACGCGTCCGGAGGAACACCGTTACTGGACAGTGAGTTATTTTCCGGCGTTTGCGGCAGATGGGTCGATTCAGGCGATTACCGCTGCATCCCTTGAAATTACGCAGCAGAAAAAAGCAGAAGAGGCGCTGATCCGCAGCGAGAAGCTGGCCGTGGTGGGACGCCTGGCGAGCTCAATTGCGCATGAGATCAACAACCCGCTGGAATCGGTGACCAACCTCATTTACCTGGCACAAAACAGTGACGATATTGCAGCAGTGCGCCAGTATCTCGAGACGGCGGAGATGGAACTGAGGCGGGCATCGGCGATTACCAGCCAGACGCTGCGCTTTCATCGACAGTCGACGAGCCGGACAAGGCAGACATACGAAGGGCTGATGGATAGCGTCCTGGAGATCTTCCGCGGGCGAATTGTGAACGGTCTGGTGTCAGTCCAGGAGCGCAGCCGCGCACACGTGGCGGTGGAGTGTTTTGATGGCGAGATACGGCAGGTATTGAGCAACTTGATAGGAAATGCGCTGGACGCGATGCCTCGCGGTGGACGGCTGCAGCTGCGCAGCCGCGACGGAACGGACTGGACAACGGGACGCCGAGGCCTCTCGATCACGGTCGCCGACACAGGATCGGGAATGTCGGCAACTACGCTGGCGTCGGCATTTGAGCCCTTTTTCACCACCAAAGGAATGAGCGGCACCGGGCTGGGATTGTGGATCAGCCAGGAGATCATGGCGCGGCACCAGGGGCGATTGACAGTGAGAAGCAGCCAGGATGCCAGGCGTCATGGGAGCGTCTTCCGGATCTTTCTGCCACTCGATTACGCTCCGCGCCTGTAACCCGGTACGCCCTTGCTATGAGACGAGTGTCGCTTTCTCGTCGAACATGAGGCCGAAGCGCGCGTGCATCTCGTGACGGCCGGTGCTGGTGAGGGTGAGGATACGGCTGTCGAGTTGCTGCGCGACCCAGCGTTTTTTGAGCGCGAGGTGAAGGACAGCAGCGCCGAGTGCCCCGCCAAGGTGGGGACGACGCTCGCTCCAGTCCAGGCAGGCGTACGCGAAGCGGCGGCGAAGATTGCGGGTGGCTTCGACGTCGATGCCAACAGAGGCGAACGCGCGGGCGCCCTCCGGGGTGAGGCTGTAGGAGTCCTCGCGGCCGGCGTTGAGTGTTGCGCCGGGAGTGATCCACTGCAATGCGGTGAAGCGATCATGCAGCGCGACGCCGGTCGCGCCGGCCATGTGGTCGTAGCAGGTGCGGGCGAAGCGCAGCGGGCCGGGAGTACGGGGAACAAATCGTTCGCGTGATCCGCCGGCGAGTACGCTCAGGCCTTCCAGCGCAGCCGCAACGTCTACGCCGTGCAGGCTGTAATAACGGCACTTGCCCTGCACCAGCACTTTGACGAGCTGCGTAGACTGGAGCCGCTTCAGGTGAACGCTCGCAGTTGATGGAGTGACGCCGGCGATGGCGGCGAGCTCGGTCGAGGTGCGGGCGCGGCCATCCATGAGACTCGAGAGCATGCGTGCTCGCGCGGGCTCCCCGATGGCGGAGGCGATGTCCGCGACGGAAAGGGGCGATTTCGTTGGCGCGACCACGGTTTGACATTAGACGAATCGTCCTTGCTGACGCAAGCGGCATACTGCTGAACGAATGCGAGAGCCCGGACATTCCGTAGCGAAGATGAGCCGCCGCAGTGTGCTGGGTGGCCTGGGGGCGACGGCTAGCGCACTTGTGGCAATGGGCTGCGATGCTCCGGCAATTGTCCATGCGAAGACGGATAAGGGAGAAACGAAGATGGCGGTTACATGCTTTATCCGGTATCAGATCGACCCATTTCAGCGGGACGCGTTTCAGAAGTATGCGGAGAACTGGGGACGGATCATCCCCCGATGCGGCGGCCACTTGGTGGGATATTTTCTGCCGCTGGAAGGAACGAACGATGTGGGATGGGGGCTGATTGCATTCGACAGCCTCGCGGCTTATGAGGCATACCGCGCCCGGCTGCGAGCGGATGCGGAGGCGCGGGAGAACTTTGCCTTCGCGCAGGCGAAGCGGTTTGTGCTGCGTGAGGAGCGGACGTTTCTGGAGGCGGTGGAGGGGACCTTTTGCGTGCCGGCGGAGACGGTCGGCCCGAGCGGGGCGATGTGACGGCTCCAGCTTAGAGCTAGGCAGGCTGCGATTGCGGCTCGCGGCGCTGCCGAATGTGCTGTGCGATCCACGCGATAGGGAGGACGGCGAAAGCCATTGTCCAGCTCAAGGCGGCGCTGACCAGAGCGCCACTGTCTGTCGGATCTTCGACAGAGAGCCCGAAGTGGAAGCCAAGGGCGACGGCAAGACAGAACATGGAGAGCAGGGTGCCGGTAAGCAAGAGCGACCAGTGGAAGCGCTCCTTGTAGACGAGCCCGTCGAGGCCGCAGCCGACGAGCCACCAGAAGGGCAGACAAAAGAATGGATAGACGAGCGCGTCCCAGGTTTCGGCGAGCAGCGCCGCTGGATGCCACATGGAGGGCCACGAAGTTGGGAGGGAGATGAGGATGTCGAAGATCGCGCCCGGGAGATTGATCGCCTTTATGGTTCGGGACCTTGTCATGGTCTCGGCACGGATGGCCCAAGGCACGATCTGATCGCGCGAAAGCGTCATCTCGAGTTGCCCACTTTTGAGCTGGATCTGCGTGGCCCCCTTCGACGCTTCATAGAGATGGATGGAGGTCATCGTGATTGGGATGATGACCAGCAGGACCAGGAGGGCGAGATCAATGATCGGCAGGAGGTGTGAGAGGGGGATGCGATCTCCGCGCATGACATGCAGGTTACTGGAGGATGTGGTGATTTGCGTTCGAAATCGACGCCAAGCGTGTGACCAAGGTGGGACGCGGAGACGGTCGGATAGCGTGCAGGGCTACAATATCGCGGTGACGCATTCGATTGTCTTGAGAGGTATTTGCCATGAAACCGCCGCGTCTGTCTGCTGATCGCCGCACTTTTTTAAAGACAGGTGGTGCCGTCGCTGCTGGGTTGCTGTCGCAGGGTGCGGTTGTGGCGCGGGCTGCGACGACGCTGGGGCCGATGCCGGCGAATCCGCGAACGATGGCGGCGATGCCGACGCGCAACCTGGGGAAGACCGGATACAAAGTCGGCATCTTCAGCCTGGGTGGTCAGGCGGCGCTGGAAAAGCCGGACAATTTCGATGTCGCGGTGCCGATCATCGAGCGGGCGCTCGACCTGGGCGTGAACTACATCGACACCTCGTCGATCTATGGCGGGCCGCCGCGTTGGAGCGAACAGTACGTAGGCAGGGTGATGAAGACACGGCGCAACGAGGCGTTCCTGGCTACGAAGACCAAAGAGCGCACACGCGACGGATCGATGCGGATGATCGAGCGGTCACTGCAATTGCTGAATACGGACCACGTAGATCTATGGCAACTGCATGACATCGGGCTGCCTGAGGATGTGGACGCGATCTTTGCAAAGGGCGGAGCGATGGAAGCGCTGGTCGAGATGCAGCAGCAGAAAGTGGTGCGCTACCTGGGCGTGACGGGGCACTACCGGCCGGACGCGCTGATCGATGCGATCAGCAGAGGAGCTGCGCAAGGGCATGCATTCGACACCATCCTGATGGCGCTGAACGCGGCCGACCCGCACATCCACAGCTTTACCGACAAGCTGTTGCCGCTGGCGGTGGAGAAGCAGATGGGGATTATCGGGATGAAGGTGCCGGCGCGCGGACGGCTGCTGGCAGGCTGGACGCCGCCGCCGGTGGGGCAGCAGCACCATATGTGGGAGGGCTCGGCGATTGCGACGCGTACGGGCGTCATGAACATGCGCGACGCGATGCAGTACACGCTCTCGCATCCGGTGAGCACGGTGATCATTGGCTGCGACAACATCGCACAGCTTGACGAAAATGTGCAGATCGCGCGCGAGTTTACGCCGCTATCCGAGACGCAGATAGCCACGCTCAAGGACATGGCGGAGCCGGTGGCGAAGCAATCGCTGTTCTTCCGGTTCACAGACCGCAGCAAGGGTTAGTGTGCGCACGGTGATCAGGAGATCCAACTGGTGGACCCCCAGCGCAGGAGTTTCCACCGGCCGTCCTTGAGAGCAAAGCCGGACCACCATCCCTGGCCGCAGAGGTTGCCGCACCACGTGGTCACATAGACCATCGCAACCGTGGAATGTGCGTTGAAGTAGACCTGGCTGAAGCCGTAGATCGCGGCAGCGCCCTGATATTTGCGAACGATTGCCGGGTCACTGTCCCTCCGCCCTCGAGTGCTCTCAAACTCCTTCTGCTCGTCCTCGTTCAGCAGTCGAATGGGCAGGGCGCTTTTCCATGGATGCAGGATCACCCGCTCATGACAATGCTTGTCGAAGTCCTGAAGGATCTCTTCGAAATCGTGGCGATCTTCTGGAGCCGGCTGGACCGCGATATGTGGATTCATATCGTCGTCATTGGGAGGCTGGCTCTGGCAAGGTTTGCCTGGCTGGACGGCGGTGATGGTCGTATCGCGCACCAGAAACAGGTCGTGAGGCCAGTGTGGCCCTGCCGTCTCGCCGGATGGAATCAGTGCTGCGTAGATTTCGTATGATTCGGCGGCGCGATCGGCCGGCATGGGGATTAGGTGGAGGCGCCTCGGGCTTACCCGCACTTTGTTGTGCGACCGGTTGCGAGAAGGCGAAGAGAAACAAGGCAGGAAGTGAGACAGCAGATGCACAGCTGAGCATGGGTGCTCCTGCCTTACAGACCCCGCTCAGTTACGAAATGGAATCCGGTCCATGAAGTTTTTTAGTGCAGGCGCAGGACGATCCCGGTGGTCAGCGTGACCGGATGGAGGCGGCCTGAGAATGTGTTGAGTTGGCCGTAGGAGACTTCGATGACGCGCCAGTCGAGGCGCGGGAGAACTGTTTTGTCCAGGCCACCTGTGGCACGCCAGTCGAACTGGGTGGTGCTGGGAGAGTTGTTGCCATAGGCGAAGTGACCTGGGCCGAAGAGGAATTCGACATAGGGAGTCAATGGAACGTCCTTGGGGTGCAGAGCGAGACGTGGACCGAGGAGGATGCTGTACAGCGTGGTGTTGCTCGCGGGGCGGGTGGTCTGGAAGCGGATGTCCCCACCGATCTTGCCGAAAGGCACCTTGAAGAAGTCGGAGTAGAGGCCAAAGCCGCCGCCATACCCCCATTCATTGGTATTGGGCAGATTGTTGAAGTGCGTCGCGCTGAACTGTCCATAGAGGCCAGTTTGTGCCTGGGCTGCCGGGATCGAGATTGCGAAGAGGAGCAGGGCGAAAAGAGCGCAGTGAAGACGGAGACGACGGATCGCAAAACTATTCATTCAGAAGAAGGCCTCTATACAAAAGGGTAGCGTGCCCCGGGCAATAGCGTGACCGCTTGCTGGCAGTGATGGTCAGTCCCAATTGTACTTGCCGCACTGTGGAGCATTCTTGCTATGACCGCGAGGTGGCTCTCGGCGTGGCACCGGGTACAGTCCGCGGGTCGGGCCGGGCGGCAGGACATGTCATGGACATATCTTACGGAAGGCGGAGGACGACGCCGGTGCTGAGGGTCCTGGGATGGAGGTCCCCGTTGAAGGAGCTGAGGCCGCCGTAGGAGAACTCGACGATGCGCCAATCGAGGCGGGGCAGCACGGTGAGGTCGAAGCCGGCGAGGAACTGATACTCGAACTGCGTGTTGCTGGGTAGGTTGGCGCCGAAGTCATAGTGTCCGAATCCGAAGAGGGCTTCGGCGTAGGGCATGACGGGTAGTACATGAGGATGCAAGGAGAGGCGTGGGCCGATCGTGCCGCTATAGAGGGTGGTGGTCTGCGAAACACCGAGGAGGGAGCCCCGCAGATCTGCGCCGAGGTGCAACAAGGGAACCGAATAGAAGTCGTGGTAGAGGCCGAAGGTGGGGCCGTAGATCCAGTTGTTGCTGGGTGCGTCTACCTTGGAGGCGCCGAATTCCGCGTACAGGCCTGTCTGCGCCTGGGCGGCGAAGGTGATGGCAAAAGTGCCGAAGAGCAAGAGGGAGAGCCTGCGCAGATAGCTGAAGCATGTGGACATGGGAGTCCTCTTCCAAAACAGAATCGTGCGTACTGGATTGCTGCCTTGCGCCGGTGGTGGCACTGCCGGTGACAGAATGGATGTAGGGACCGGGGAAATCGGTTAGTTCCGTCTTCATAAATTTGTGGAAACGGGTCAACGGTCGGACTCGCATGGTGCTATCGGTTGTGTATCTCGGACGGGTTACATATCCTGCAGGGCTGGAGCTGCAGGCCCGGCTGGTGGGGCTGCGCAAGGCGGGCGCCATCAGTGATGTGCTGGTGTTGCTGGAGCACCCGCCCGTGCTGACGCTGGGACGGAATGCAGGCCGGGACAATGTGCTTTTGAGCGACGATGAGCTGCGGGCGCGGGGCGTCGAACTGGTGGAGACGAATCGCGGCGGAGACGTGACCTACCACGGGCCGGGGCAGCTGGTGGGGTATCCGATCTTCGACCTCAGGGGGCCGCTGCGAGCCGCAGGCAAACGCCTGGGACCGGTGGACTTTGTGCGGCAGATGGAGGAGGCGCTGATCCGGACCATGGCCGATTACGGCGTGGCGGCGATGCGGGTGCCGGGACGGACCGGAGTGTGGACGCAGCCGAGCGGGACGGTCGCTGAGAAAAAGCTTGCGGCCATCGGAATCCATGTTTCAGCCGGAGTGACTTCACACGGGTTTGCGCTGAATGTGACGACCGATCTCGAGGATTTCGGGTGGATTGTGCCATGCGGCATCAACGACCGGGCGGTCACCAGCCTGGAAATGGAGAGCCGGAGCGCCGATTTGACGCTCCCGACGGCGGCCGAGCATGTGGCGCGGCAATTCGGACGGGTCTTCAACGCGCAGATGCTGTGGTTGGAGTCGCTGGACGAGCTGGCGCCGGCGAGCGCTGAGCCCCAGGTTCAGGCGTAAGCTGTGCTGCGAACAAGAGTTGTAGATGGCCATTGGTCGCTACTGAGTACCCCAACTTCGCTTTTGGCATAAAATGACCAGTTCGGTACTGACCGACCAGGATCGCTGTCGATGGCGAGTAGAAAAACAGAAGAGAAGAACGCAGGGGCGTCGTCTGCCTCAGTGAATGGGAAACCGAAAGACTCCAAGGAAACGAATTCCAGGGACTCGAACGGCAGCAAGGTTCCCCCGCAGCAACCCCCCACCAAGAATCCCCACGGCATACCCGACTACCGGCTGGAGCAGCTGCCATTCCACATCGAGGGCGAGTGGAAGGACGGGCACTACCACTACATAGTGGTGGGTGACACGTCCGCGCCTCCTCCTCCTTTGCGTGCGTCGAAGTATTTGACACGCGAACAGTCCATCGACATCTACCGGCTGATGATCACCAACCGGAAGATGGAAGATTCGCTGGAGCGGATGTACAAGCAGAGCAAGGTGATTGGCGGACTGTATCTGAGCCTTGGGCAGGAGGCCACGTCCGTTGCATCGGCGTACGCGCTGGGCAAGGACGACTGGCTCGGGCCGATGATCCGCAACCAGGGCTCGATGATCGTGAAGGGCTATCGCCCGCGCGACACCATGATGCAGTACATGGCCAAGGGCGGATCGCCGACACGTGGACGCGAGAGCGGCTCACACTATGGCGATGCAAAGAAGCTGAACGTCATCGCGCCGATCTCGCACCTAGGCGATTCCATCAGCGTGTGCGCCGGCGTCGCGCTGGGTGCGCGCATCCAGGGCAAAAACATTGCATGTCTCGCGTATATCGGCGATGGCGGCCAGTCGACCGGACCGACTTACGAAGGCTTCAACTTCGCGGCGGTGCAGCGGTTGGGCCTGGTGCTGATTGTGGAGCACAACCTGTGGGCGTATTCGACCCCGGTGGAGCTGCAGTTCGCCTGCAAGGACCTGGCAGATCGCTCGCTCGGCTACGGCGTGCCGGGTGTGATTGTGGACGGCACGGACGCGAACCAGGTCTACGACGCGACGCATGAAGCAGTGGAGCGCGCCTATCGCGGCGAAGGCGCTTCGTTCATCGAAGCGAAGTTGATGCGGATGAAGGGTCACGCCATGCACGACGCCGCCGTCTACGTACCGCCCGAGGTGAAGGAGTACTGGAAGCGGCGCGACCCGATCCTGCGCATGGAGCAGTACCTGATCGAGCGCGGCTGGCTGACGGCGGAGGAGTCGAAGAAGATCCAGACCGAGGTGGATGCGTTGATGGAAGAGGAGCGCGCGTTTGCCGAGGCGTCGCCGATGCCCGATCCGGCAGAGGCGGGGACGGATGTGTACTTCGACAACGCGACCGATATCCCGCTGAAGTACGGCGAAGTACGAGTGCAGAACGCGAATGCGAGCGCGAAGCTGGCCGAGTCCAGTGCGACCACGCACTACAAATAAGAGCGCGAAGGATGCCCAAGAAAGAACACGAGGACTGATCGAGCGATGGCAGCAGTTACGTATTTAGAGGCGATCCGCCAGGGCCTGTGGGAAGAGATGGAGCGCGACCCGCGCGTCTTCGTGATTGGCGAGGATGTGGGCGTCTATGGCGGCGCATTCAAGGTAACGGAAGGCTTTCTGCAGCGCTTCGGTACGGAGCGTGTGGTGGATACGCCGATCTCCGAGATGGCGATTGCGAGCGCGGCCTACGGCGCGTCGCTCACAGGCTTGCGCCCGGTGGGCGAGTTCCAGTTCATGGACTTCATCAGCTCGGCCCACTCGCAGATTGTGCAGATTCTGGCGAAGAGCAACTACCGCTGGGGCGCTCCGGCGCCGCTGGTGTTGCGCGGACCGTCAGGCGGCGGCGTGAGCGGCGGACCCTTCCACTCGCAGAACCCGGAGATGTTCTACGTGCACACGCCGGGGCTGAAGGTGATTTGCCCGGCGACAGCGCGCGATGCAAAGGGGCTGATCAAGTCCGCCATCCGCGACAACAATCCGGTGCTGTTTTTTGAACACAAGTATCTGTACCGCCGCGTAAAGGAAGAGCTTCCTGCGGAAGATTACACAGTCGAAATCGGCAAGGCGCGCATCCATCGCGAAGGAAAGCACCTTTCGGTGATCACCTACGCAGCGATGGTGTACGTGGCCGAGGAGGCCGCAGAGATTCTTGCCAAGGAAGGCATTGAGCTGGAGATCCTGGACCTGCGCACGCTGCTGCCGCTGGACAATGCGGCGATTGCGGCGACGGTCGAGAAGACCAACCGCGTGATCATTCTGCACGAGGACACGAAGACCGGAGGCATCGCGGGCGAGATCGCGGCGATCATCAACGAGGAAGCGTTTGACGCGCTGGATGCGCCGATTGTGCGGATTGCCTCGCTGGATGCGCCAGTGCCCTTTTCGCCGCCGCTCGAAAAAGCGTTTCTGCCCAAGGTGGAAGACGTGGTGCGCGAGGCACGACGGTTGGTTGCGTATTGAAGTGACCTACTCAGGCAGCACGCGGTGACGCTCCGCGAGCCTTATGATCGGATTGTTTGCTTAGCGGCACAGCAGGCCGCATGAATGGGAAGGCGGAACGAAGAGATGCCAACAGACGTCATCATGCCCCAGATGGGCGAGTCGATCTTTGAGGGGACGATCACGAAATGGCTGAAGAAGCCCGGCGACAGCGTCCAACGCGACGAGCCGCTGTTTGAGATTTCGACCGACAAGGTAGACGCGGAAATTCCATCGCCGGCAAGCGGCACGCTTTCCGAGATCAAAGTGGATGCCGGCAACACAGTGCAGATCAATACCGTGGTTGCGGTGATCGGCGACGGCGACGGAGCAGTTGCCAGCAAGCCGGCCCCAGCAGCCGCACCGCCAAAGCAGGAGCCCGCGAAGGAAGAGAAAAAGGCGGAAGCCCCCAAGGCAGCGCCTGCTCCAGCAGCCCCTGTGGAAGCCGTGGCTTCGAGCGGCGGCGGCACGGACGTCGTGATGCCGCAGATGGGCGAGTCGATCTTCGAAGGCACGATTACCAAGTGGCTGAAGAAGGTGGGTGACAGCGTCCAGCGCGACGAGCCGCTGTTTGAGATTTCGACCGATAAGGTAGACGCGGAGATTCCTTCGCCGGCAAGCGGAACGCTTTCTGCGATCAAAGTGGAAGCGGGCAACACAGTACAGATCAATACCGTGGTCGCGGTGATCGGCGGTGGTGCGGCGAAGGCGACCGCTCCCGCGGCTTCTACGCCGTCGACGGCTTCGAATGCTACCGCTGCGGCGACAGCCTCTGCTGCTCCCGCATCCGAACCGGAAGCTGCGGCATCGCATGGCGAGCGGCTGCGCTCGTCGCCGCTGGTGCGCAAGATTGCGAAGGAACATCAGCTCGATCTTCGCCAGGTTCCAGGTACCGGATCGAGCGGGCGCATCACCAAGGACGACGTTTTGCAGTACATCGAAAAGGGTGGGGCGGCGAAGGCTCCAGCAGCCCCGCCGGCCGGCAGCGACAGCACCTGCTACACAAGCGCCTGCTGCGCCGAAGCCTGCTGCTGCACCTGTACCAGCCGCAGCTGGCCCGCAACCGGGCGAGCTGGTGCCGCTCACACGCATGCGCTCGATCATCGCGCAACGCATGGTGGATTCGAAGCGCACCAGCGCGCACGTGCACACCGTCTTCAAGGTAGACCTGACGCGCATCGTGAAGATCCGCGAAAAGGAGAAGGCGAAATACGAGCAGCGCAACGGCGTGAAGCTGACCTACATGCCGTTCATCACGCGCGCGGTCGTGGCCACGCTGCGCAAGATGCCCATCGTCAACGCCTCCATGGAAGGTGACGCGATCCGCTACCACCAGAATGTGAACGTCGGCATTGCGGTGGCACTGGACTGGGGCCTGATTGTGCCGGTCATCAAACAGGCGGAGGACAAAAGCTTTCTGGGTATCGCGCGGGCCATCGCCGACCTGGCGGAACGCGCCCGCGCGAAGAAGCTGAAGCCTGACGAGGTCGGATCTGGCACCATCACGATCACGAATCCGGGCATCTTCGGTGAGCAGTTTGGCACGCCGATCATCAATCAGCCGGAGTCAGCGATCCTGGGCGTCGGTGGACTCTTTAAGGAGCCGACTGTGCTGACGGACAAGGACGGCAACGATTCGATCGCGATCCGCAACGTTATCCGCCTGACCCTGGGCTTCGATCATCGGATCATCGATGGCGCCGACGCCGGCAAGTTCATGGCGGAAGTGAAGAAGTATCTGGAGAACTGGTCGGAAGAGATCGGCTGATCGCACATCCATCGTGATGGCGGCGGGCCTTCGGGTCCGCCGTTCTGTTTTTACAGGCGCGCTTTCGCTTCGAGCACGCGCTTCACCGCCTCTTCAGGCGTGGCCCCAATCGCGGAGAGGTGGCCCATTTTGCGGCCGGGCCGAGGCGTGTGCTTTTCGTAGAGGTGCAGACGGACGCTGTCGACTTCCAGCGCGCGATCGAAGCGCGGCTCACCTTCGGCCCATACGTCGCCCAACAGATTCACGATAGCCGCCGGGCGAATCACGTCGGTGTCTCCCAGCGGGAGATCGCACACCGCGCGTACATGCTGCTCGAACTGGCTGATGACGCAGGAGCGTTCGCTGGCGTGATAACTGTTGTGCGGCCGTGGGGCGAGCTCGTTGACGAGAAGCTTTCCGTCCTGCGTAACGAACATCTCCACCGCGAGAATTCCTTCCAGGCCTAATTGTTCGGCCAGTGAGCGCGCAATGCGTTGCGCCTCCTCTTCCATGGCCGGCGGGATGGATGACGGGATCACGCTCCAGGCGAGGATCTGATTTTCGTGGTGATTTGTGGCGGATGGGAAAGATTTCAGGTCGCCGGAGGGCGTGCGCGCGACCATCACGGAGATCTCGCGTTCCAATGCGATTGCCTGCTCTGCAATGCATGGGCGCTGCCCCAGCGCGCGCCACGCTAATTCGGCGCCATCACCGGCACGCGGAGTAATGCGGAGCTGGCTGCGTCCGTCGTAGCCCCCGCGCGCGCTTTTGACAAAGCAATCGTGTCCGAAAGCATCTAGCGCCGCGCGCATGTTGTCCAGAGACCGGACGGATCGAAACGGACCCACTGGAAAATGATGGGCAGCCAGCCATTCCTTCTGCGCAATGCGGTCCTGAATGATTGCGAGCAAGGCTTCACCGGGCCGCACTGGCGCGTAGTGTTGTGCCGCGCGAAGCGTATCGAGGGAAAGCTGCTCGATCTCAAGGGTGACCACATCACAGCCACGAGCCAGATTGGCCGCGGCCTTCGCATCGTCCCATGCGCCTTCAAAGCAGGCGTCCACGACAAATCTCGCCGGACACGAGGGATCGGGGTCCATTACCTGTACACGGTAGCCAAGCGAACGTGCCGCCATCGCGGTCATGCGACCAAGTTGGCCGCCGCCCAGGATGCCGATCGTCGCGCCGGGAAGTATCACGCTCACTGCGGAAGCTCTTCTGCGAGCACCTCGCGCATACGGCCTTCACGCCAGGTCTTCAGGCGTTGGCGCAACGAGGGATCATCGTTGGCAAGAATTTCTGCCGCCAGCAACGCGGCGTTGGCCGCCCCGGGGCGTCCGATGGCGAGAGTGCCGACGGGCACACCCTTCGGCATCTGCACGATCGATAGCAGTGCATCCAGTCCCTGCATGGATGTTGCCGGCACGGGTACGCCAAGCACAGGCACGAGGGTCTTCGCAGCCAGCATCCCGGGCAGGTGCGCCGCGCCGCCTGCCGCTGCAATGATCACTTTCAGCCCGCGGCTTTCGGCTTCGCTTGCATATTGGAAGAGCAGGTCAGGCGTTCGATGCGCGGAGACGATTTGCGACTCGTACGGTATTTCAAACTCGCGAAGAAGCTCGACACACGGCTCCATGGTCGAGTAGTCGCTTCTGCTGCCCATCACAACACCCACCAGAGTTGAGCGCGCCATCGTCGCATTAGAGCATTTTTCCTGTTGCTGTGCACAGCAGATGCTTTCTCGACGAGGCCTTTCTTTACGGAAAGGCCCCACGAGCCGTCGCTGGCCGGTCCACGCTAACAGGAAAAATGATCTAGACGGCGCGCTCCACCGTGGCTAAGAGCCATCCGCAGAGGGTGTAAGTATCTCCCCGGCTCGAAGCGGGTTCTGACTGAGAAACGAATACACGGGCCGTAGTCCCCCGTATCGCGGTGTCTATGCTTTCCATTCAACGCGGCCGTATCCACTCAACGACGAGCTGCAGCAGAGTAAACAGCAGCCCGAAGGCGCCGGCGAAGCCCTTCACCCGCTGCACGCTCAGCTCGTGCCGTTCCACGCGTTCCTCGAGCAGGCTGAGGCGCCCGGGCTGGCCGTCTCCTAACAGCGACGCCATCTGGCTCTTCATCACGCTCAGGTCAGCCAGTACTTGTGCTTCAAACGTACTCATCATGTCCATACGACTTCCACTCACGTCTGGTCTCATTCCGTTGCTGCGGTCACAAATATGGCGCTGGAAAAGCGCGAGTAGTTCGGCGGCGTGGCGCCGTCATACATCCGAACGTAGTAGCGCTCGACCGGCGATTCGCGCACGATAGTGAAGTTTGGCACCGGGCTGCGCAATACAAGATCCGCTCCATCGCCCGCGCCGAATTTCCAGTCACTGCGACGTACCTCAAACCCGCCGCCGGTGGGAGGCGTCAAGCCCGCCTGCACCTGAATCTGCGTCGTACTCACGGTGGTGACTGACAAATCGCGCGCTGATACCAGGGCGGTGGAACTGCTCAAGGCAACGGGTGGCAGCCATGCATTCAAGGGAGCGCTCTCGCTCATTTTTAAGGAGAGCGCCTCGGCCCACTCGTTGACGAATGTGACGGCATAGCTCAACAGCTCCGGGACGCACGAGGTAGCGCGAATCTGCACGCTGCGCAACAGCAATTCGGCAGACATGTTCGCCGAGGGCGCCTCCACGTCCAGAACGTCCCCCGGCCACATATCCGCAATCTGGTGCGGGTTCCAGCAGGTGTAGCTTCCCTTCCACGCACCATCTGTCCATGTGGAAGTTGAAAGCAGCGCCAACGCGGCGTTCTCGCAGTCGGCAGAACTACGCGTCACCGGATGTTCCGCAGTCAGAATAAGACTGCTGACGGGTGTCGATGCGGGAACCATCATGCGTGCAACCGCGCGTCCGCCTATTCGGTAGTTCACCCGTATCACCGTGCCCGACGTCGGCACGTTTCCCGGATAGAAGCTCATTCTTCCAGTGGAAGAAACTTTTGCCTGTGAGGTTTGCGCGCTCGCCCCAAGCCGCTGCGTAGCGGCTGACGAGCCGGCCGCCGTGCAACTCACCCAGACCTCCCCTGGCCGCGTCAGCTCAAAGCTTGCGACGCTGCCCAGGAAACTCACGCTGTCCACTACGACCGGGGTGCAACTGGCGGGCACCTGCGTCACCGAACCGTCGTAAAGCACGGCAACGGGAAACTGCGCTCCGCCAGTGGTCTCCTGCACCTCCATCACTAGGTCGGCGCCCGCATTCAATACCTCGCCACCCAATTGGATGGCCCCGTTGGCACCGCCTGCGCCGTAACTCTGCAGCACTCGTTGCCGATCCTTGCAATGGAAGCGCAGCCGCAACGTATAGGTGTGGCCGGTCTGCAGCGTCGCCGTCGCGCCGGCTTCTACACCAAGCACCATCGGCGCCACCACCATGCTCGTGCCATTCGGCCGCACATGAAAGCCAGCCACAAAGTTAGTGGGGCTGACCGTTCCGGAAGACAATCCGGCGAAGTAGCCTTCACCCAGGCTATCGACCTCTAAGCCGGTCAGTTCGGCCAGCAGCACTCCGCCCATCTCCACCGCGTCCACGGCTGACACGCTGCTGGTACCGCCTGCGCCTTGGCCACCGCCTAGAGTGAGTCCGCGACTCGTGAGCGAGACGTGACCTCCTCCATCGACAACGATCCAGCTCTGCGGATCAATCCCGCGGGCAGAGAACGTGTCGAAGAGTAGCGTTGCCTTTTCCAGCAAAGGCGTCTCGTTCAATTGGAATACCGATGTGACGCCATCTCCTTCGAAGATTTCCGTGACGTAAGCCTGAGGTTCCTCTTTGCCGCACACGGTCACATCGTTGACGGCAACGCGCGTGCGCTCTCCTTTGAAGGCGCCACGATTGAAGCTCCCATCACTCTCCGCAAGGGTATGCACCTGGTCGCCGACATTTTCAAAGACCAGATTATTGTTCACAACGCGATAACATGCGCGGGCTGCATTTCCCAGGGCACCCACGTTCTGTGACCAGCTCTTGCCCGCCAGCGGCTGAAAGCCGCCGATCTTAGTGGATGTGGCATTGCCGCTCACCGGCAGCACTTCGGTCGTGGCCCGCCCCGTGATTTTTGTCAGCAGATCACCCGCCGACGTGGCGACGCACTCGATCGTCCTTCCGCTCACCCTCGCGTCGAGTACGATTTCGTCGCTCATGCAAGAGACCTGCAGTACATATGCAGGGCCGGCAGTTTCCATCCCCGCATACAGCCGCGCTGGTGCAGCGATTGCATAACCCGTAAAGAGGAAGACGCCGTTCTCCGCGGTCACAACGACGCGAGCGCCGCTCGCCGGTACGGCAAGGTTCCGCGTCGCGACGCCGAAGGTGCAACTGCTCGGCTGGTTCAGCCTCCGCTCAATCGTTAAGGGCGCGGCGCCGCTCAGTGAAGCCGTGTAATCCACTGCACCGTTCCCATCAAGATTGTCGATCGTGATCTTCACGCTCTCTCACTTTCCTTTCACGTTGGCAAACTAAAGTGCAGGCCGACGGGCGCGGCTCAGCTTGATGACAGAAGCCACACCCTGTCACAGTCGCCGCTAGACCTGGGCATTGGCACACGGGAGGAACGTGCGGTAGCAACAAACCTGCGAGCCGTCTGTGGGATCAACAACGGGAAGAGCGACGAAATGGCCATTCAGCAGAAGCTGTGAGAGCGGCGCCGTCAAAGGGACGACAGTCTCCGCGGGTCCGCCCGACGTCTGCAGGCGTGGATAGTAGAAGAACAAGGCATCCCCCTGCTCGCCCGGCATGCAAAACAACCCGGACCATTCCTGGAAGAACGTACCGCCTTCGCGGTCCTGCAGTGCGACAATCTGCTGTGCCTGCATCCCCTGGGCCGGCACACCGGCGAGCAACGGCTCTGCAATCTGCAGCCCGATTCCCGTCACCGCCGTCACGCGCGCCACATTCAACGTCATGCGGCGAATCCAGTTCACGTCGCTGCCGATCGCCGTCGCAAGATACGCAGCCGACGCTCCAGCACCGAGATAGCCTGTCTGGCCGTTATAATCCGCATCCACCGCGATCATGTCCCCCGCCTGGATCGTGCCTGCTCCGTTTGGGGTGCTCAGGAACGAAGCGGTCGAGCTGGCAGCTGCGATAGCCACCGGAGTTGTGCCTGGCGCCAGCACATTTATCTGCTGGGCTCCGCAGGTCAGCGCCATCGTCAGCTTCGACCAACGCTCGAATGTCATGCTCACGGTTGCGCCGATACTCTGCCGCCCCTGCAGTAGGACCGTGCCCGGTGCACCGCTCTCCACCACCTGCAACTTGGTTTCGGATGTGCGAGCAAAGCCGTTGAGCCAGCCCAGGTCCACCCATGGAGCAGGCGGTGCATCCGGATCAAAGGACGCTACCGCCGTTGCGTCAAATATGGTCGGCGTACCTGTGAGCCGGTTCACCGGTGCAAAGTATCCGCGTACTCGACGCACCGCCGGCGGCAGGCTCGGTTGCATCACCAACGCTGGCGTACTCATAGCTCTCCTGCCTCCTCATAACTTACGACGATGATCTCCGCCTTACGCACCAGCCGATCCCGCTCACGTGCAACGGGCGCCAGGACCGGTCCCGTCCAGGACACCCGTGTAGCCATCGCCGCTGGCGGGTTCACGGTATAGTCCGTCTTCTGTGCCTGCTGCGGTTGCATAATCGACAGCAGCTCGGCATCCATCTCGGTTAGCAGGGTGCCCCGATCCAGGCCGCCTGCGGAAACCGTTCCCGCCGTCTGATACTGGATCTCGCACGTCTGCTGGGTACGCGTCAGTGCATGCTGCTCATCCGCCAACGCCTTCGTCCAGCGCAGTACGAACACATTGTCCGGCACGACCGGGACAAAGCTTTCGTTCTCCTCAACTAGCACGCCTGGCCGCCAGACTCCGCGGATCAGCACTTGTCGTGTGGGGTTAAGTACCTGGAGCCGGTCCCGAAGAGCCACATAGAAAGAATCACGCGCCTTCTTCATCTCTACCCTCTCAATAGCTCTGGGTCGCGGCTTCCCGCAGCAACACCCGATACATACAGGCCAGTCCCGCCGCACTGGTAAAGGAGACGCCTTCGATCACGAAGAATTCGCTTCCCACCGTGATCCCCAGCCCCATGGCGAAAAGCACCTCAGCCGATGTCAGTCCGAGCTGACTCACCTGCGCCTCCACCGCCGACGCTGAGATCAGCAATTCATACGTCGCCTGGTTGCCATCCGTGATCGGCACTCGTACCTTGCGGAAGGCTGCCGGCGAAAGTGGAAGATCGGCAAAGCCCGCGGTCGGGGATCCCAGCTGCTCTCCAATTGCATTGGTCGCCGCCACAGGCATACGCAGCATGGCCACCGATCCGCCCAGCGAGCGCAGCAATGCATCCGCCATTCGTTGCCACCCTCCCTGCTTCGGTCTCACGCTCAGGTCGCTCATCGCTATCCCAGCCTCGTCGCCACATAGGGCCGCAAGAGTTGCTGCACATGTGCATCCAGCAACGAGTTAGAGAAGTACTGCATCCACATCGTGTCCATCTTGCTGGTCTTCACATTCAGTCCCGGCGTGGACTGCGCGTTTTTCACCAGTTGTGCGCAGGCGATCTTCACCGCATCCGGCACCGCCGCACATCCCGCCGTATAAGTCACCTCGATCTCGCTATAAGGCAAACCAAGCACGTTGTAAGGCAGCGTCAGTTCGCCGGTATCGCACAGAAAGTCGATCGAAGCAGGATCCACCTGTGTCCATGCACCGGGCAGTGAAAATGCATAAGCCACCGCATCCAGCCCGGCCGGCCACAGCTCTCCACGACGCGGCCGCGTATATCTCCCGCGCACCGTCACCAGCGGTATCGTGGCAGGCGCCACCGCGACAAGCGGCAGATAGCTCAGCCGTACCGTCTGGCTGCCTTCCACCACACGCAGCCTCTCCAAATACTGCGTTGCCAATATGCTGGTGCGCCGGCAATACGCGTCGATCATCCCGGACGCCACAGCAATCCAGTCGTCGGTTGTGTCGGGTGCCAGACCGTAGCTCTCGTACTCCGTCGTCTCTAAGTAGGCCATCCGCACTCTCTCCTCATTCGCGGTCTTGCGCTGACACCGCGTGGTCTTACATCTCTGGCGTAATTTGCGCGCAAAGAAGGGGACGGCCAAGCATCGCATTTCATGCCGCCGCGTCGCTGCTCAGGTTCGGCCAGCACGGACTGGCGTAGCACTGCAGTGAAAACGTCAGATCTCCGTCCTCTTTCGCCGCCACGTCTGCTGCTCAGGTTCGGGCAGCGCTCCGGGCCTTAGCGCTGCACGGTCACCTGTGCGTGCGCGTAGTTGGCGCCCTTCACCACCAGGCCGCCGAACTTCACCACCACATATTGCGAAGCCAGCGAATTCGGCACGCCAAGCTGGAAGATGCGCGGTGACGCCTCGCTCAGCCAGTGGTACTCGATCAGGTCTTCGGTCACGATGTAGGCCGGCAAGGATGCACTGCCCGACCCCGGTGTACCGCGTGTAGCTCAGCGCCCACTCCGGAATCAGTGGCAGTTCGCCCGCCTGCGTCGAGAGAGTCTTCACCGTGAAGCCGCCATTGATCTCACGCGAATTGAGCACCACATTGAACTCGGTCTTCATTTCGCGATCGATCAGGTCAAGCAATACCGGGTTGGCATAAATCGCAGTGGGACGCACAGCGAAGTTGGTGTTGGCCACCATCTGCGCAATCTGCGACTTGATCCCGTCCACGATGCTCTCTGTGGTCGGTGATCGTAGCCACATTGCCGCCCGCGGCAATCTGACCTGCCGCGCCAAAGTACTGCGTGCGTCGTCGGCGCGCTCAGCGATGTATCGTTGCCGTTCCAAAGAGCCACATCATGGGTGTGCAACACGCCATCGACTGTGTCGATCAGGTCCTTTGCCTGCAGATACGCAAATTGCTTCTGCTGTGCGCCCAGTTCCATGTCGAACAGGTTGTAGTTCAGCTGCGCTACCAGACCCTTCAGCGGAACGCTGCGCTCCACGCGGGTCGGTGCAACCAGCGAAGGAGTGATGTTGCGCGGATCGACAAATCCGGCCGTGCCCGGGTTCGGGATCGCCGTCTGTTCGAAGTAGCGCGAAGGATGCCCGGTCGCCGGCACCTGCTTGATGCGCTGGCCGAACATGCCCCGGCGGCGAACCAGGTCGGTGATCTCTGTCTGATAGAACGGGACCTCAACCGCCCCGGGCCCGATGTAATCTGCCGCCGAATGAATATCGAGAAACTGTGCGTTCATGGTTCTTCCTTTCGCTCTGAAGAGAGCAGTCACTATTGCGAAACAAAACGAGATGGGCGCTGCCGCATGCTCCGTGCAGCGCCCTCGTCAACACTGGTCATCTCGATCGAACGCAGCGCAGCGGAGAGATCTGTTGTTCGAGCCACGTCTGCGCTTCTATCGCTGTTGCGCTTAAGCCAGGGCGCCGCTCCGGACCAGCTGCGCCTTCACTGCAACCCGCTGCTCCAGGCTCAACCCGGTCAGCGCAGCATCCAGCGAGCCGGCCTCCAGGCCTTCCACGCTGCCGATGCCCTGCTTGGCCAGCAACTGCATCGTCGCCATCGGAATTGTCTTGCGGCCGCTTGTCGGACGCTGCTGCCTGAGCCTTGAGCTCGGCAATCTGCTGCTCGGCCTCTTCCAGCTTCCGCTCCAGTTCACGCTGCCGCGTGTCGGCCGTCGCATCCACCGTAGCTACGATCCTGGCAACGTCGCCGGTCATCGCAGCCTGTCGCTCTTCCAGCCACGCAACCGTCTTCTCCAGTCGCTCGGCCGCAGCCTGCAGACGCTCCGTGGCCTCTATGGCCACCCCACCTGCATTGTTTTCGTCCATCGTCTCCTCGCTTTCCTTGTTGCGCTTTCCTCTTGCCGTGCTTGCTACGTTTTTGCTTCAGGCTCTGCGCGCTGCCAGGGCCTGCTTTGTTTCGGCTGCTTGTCTTCCCTGCGCACAAGCGGAAGGACGTTCTTCCGTACGCAGCCTTCTCGCGCAGCAGGATCGCTGCCCCCGTGAAGGTCACCTTCGTCAGCCGCCACACCGAAGCCCGCATATCTTCCACGTGGGCATCGGCTAGTTCGTAGCTCATGCCCATCTGCTCGGCTGGCGTCGCCCGCAGATGCCGCTCCACCTCGGGAAAATCCCGTCCGAACAGATATCCCGCCACACGGATCTCGCCTGTTCCGCTGCGCGAGCTCACGATCTCCGCGTCCGTGATAATCCCGCATTTGCGCCGTGCATCGTGGCCGTCCCAGCCCGGACAAAAATCCACCGCCATGCCCAGCAACGAAGGAAGCGCTGCATCTGCCGCCCGCGCGTCAGAATCACGCGTCTACCGCGCGATCCCGATGGCGCGCGATCGCTCGGCACATCCACATATGTCAGCACTCCCTCGAACGGCACCCGGTTGGGATGGTCCCGCACCAGCGGCATCGTCACCGCCATCGCATCCAGCTTCATTCGTTCTCCCCGATCTCCTGATTCGATCGCCTCTGATCCACCGCTTGTTCCTCCGGCTGCACGGCCCCCAATCCGCGCAGCGCCCTCACTTCGCTCACCGTCAGCACCCCCGCCTTCAACAACTCCATCTGGATCTGCAACTCCGTCGCCTCATCGCGTGACTCGAGCTCCGTGAACCGGAACTCGAACTCGCGCCATCCCAGCCGCTTGCCGAAGACATCGCGCGTGATGTGCTGTTCCAGCAGCCGCGCCACCGGCACGATCGGCTCCGCGAAACGCCTCATCGCCAAACTCCGACGAACTCGCGCGGTTCACATCGTTCTCCAGCCCCAGCAGCATCGGCGGCAGACTGAATGCGTTCGCCACCATCCGGATCAGGAACGTCTGCCACTCCATCCGCAGGTCGGCATCGGTGCCGCTGCCGAACCGCAGAACCTCCGGCTTCTGCTCTGTGCTCAACACCGGTACGCGCCCTGTGCCTTCGATCTCGTCCTGCCACCAGCGGATCAGCCGCTCATGTTCGGCCGGCGTCGCCTCGTTCAGCCACAGCGCGTACTGCACCACCGCATTGCTCGCCAGTTTGCCCGCGAACCGTTGCGCACTCAGCAGGCTGTTCACCGTCTCAAACGCAACCTCGAGCGGCCCCAGCCCAAATGGCGTATGCGTCCGCGGATTCATCCGGATGTACATCAACTGGTCGTCATCGAGCGGCACCGCCTTGTCCGGGCTCTGCAGCAAATTCGCCTGCGCGTAGCGCGGCACCTCGTTCCCGCCTTTCCACTTCGGATTGATCCGGATCGTCGAGCCATCCACTGGCCACAGCGCGACTGGCCGCTCCTGAATACCCGTCAGCTCCATCTCCACCGCGCCGAAGCCGCCAACCAGCATGTCTTCCAGCACCTGCTCCAGCAGCGTGCGCAGCGAGTCGGACTCGTTCGGCTCTTCCAGTGACCACCGCAGTGCCGCCATTCGTTCGGCCACATCGTCCGGTATCGCGCAATGCGCCCGCACCCGCACCTGCCACTGCATCGCCGCCACGCGGTCCTTGATCAGGTTGATCGCCCGCCGTACCACCGGTGTCTCCGCAAAACGCCGCAGGTTCTCCGGCGTCGGCTTCGGCAGAAGCACTTGCCCCGCCTGATACGGATTCAGAACCAGCCGGCAAGATCTGTGTCTGCCGTGGCAACACCGCTGCTTCCCATCCCCTGCATGGATCGAACTCACCCAGCGCCAAAGCTCGCGCATATTCCTTCGCACACTCATCCGCCCTCGCTCCTTCGGTCTTTTCGCTTTGCCGCAAAAGAAAAAGGGCGAAGCCATCGGCTTCACCCTTGCCATCTACCTCGACCGCTCAACCTGCAGTCGGCTGCTGTACACCGCCTCGGCTTGTATCAACTCGCTCCTACACCTGCAACTCCCGCCGCGCCGTCTCCGCCACGCGCCCCAAGTCGGACGTCGTCAGCACCCGGATATGCGCTCGTTCCATCGTCTCCACACCAAACCGGTAGGAATTCTGATCCTCTTCGCCATCCTCCGTCACCGCATCCCGCAGCGGCTCGACGATAGCCGTCAACTCCAGAGTCGCCTTCTCCACCCGCGTCACGCCATCCATCAAATCCGCGGCGGAAAACGCCAGCACCTTCGCGCTCTCCAAATCGCCCGCCAGCGAAACCGCCTGGAACATCCGCACCACGCCGTTCGGCCGATACCCGCAATCGATTCGCAGCGGATCACCTGCTTGCGTATACCGCGCCGCGATGATCCGCCTCTGCATCAAATCCCATACCCCTGCACGTTCAAACTCCGTCCGCATCCGCGCCTGCAGCGCAGCGCGGCCGGTGCGACGGCTCTCGCGCCTTCCGCTTTGCAGTCAACACATACAAGCGCCATCAGGCTCTCAAGTTCCGTCGCAAACGACTCTGCCAGGCACGCCTTGGACTCGGTCAGTTGCACCGCATTCGAGAGTGCATCCTCCAGCGACGAGACCGCCGCCCGCGCATCCTGCGCCAACCGCCGTCCGATCTCCGCCTCCAGCGCCTCCAGCATCGCCGTATCGGCGTCCGGATCGATGCAGCGCACGCGGCTCCAGTCCCGCGTAAAACGCACCGCCGCCCGTGCCTCCTCGTCTCTCAACAGGACGCCAATATTCACGAACTCGCTCTTCACCGGATCCGGCACATACCGGATCAGCGAGAACTCACAGCGTTGCCGGACACTCAACCTGGGAACCCCGCTTCGACTTCAATCCCTGAACTCCACTTCACACCTCATGCACCAACGTCTTCACACCCACCCGCATTCTTCCACCCACGCACCCTACATCACCAGTTTTCCCGCGCCCGTTTTCGTCCCCCACTCCCCCTTTGGGAATGGCTCCGCAAAAATCGCAGGCAGTATCTCCGCAGACCGGCCTTCCCCAATGCGGGAACGGCATCCGGTGCGACTCACGAAATCCATCGATCAACTCACGCAACCGCGCGCGACGCGCAAGCAAGGCCTCTACCAGATGCTCCAGCTCTGCTGTGTCCCCGCCATACCACTCCGGCGGAATCGCCTCTGCCGCCGACCATATCGTCTGCGGGTCGATCCGCTCCACCCGCCCCAGCCACGGCTCAAAGCTCTCCCACCCAACCACCCGTTCATACACCAGGTTGCTTGCGAACACTCCGCGCAACGGCGTGTCGATCAGCTTCCACTCACCCGCGTTGAAGCAATATCCCTGATCGATAAACGTCGCCGTGTACCGTCGCTCACGCGGCCGTTTCCCAAACACAGCTTGCCGCCCATTCACGTTCGACGTCCACTTATCGACCACCAGCATCCCGGCGAACTCGCCTATATTCTTTACCTCGACGAGCTGCGTCTCCGGCAGCGTATCCACCACCTGCCCCGGCATGAGACCACCCACAAACCGCGAACCAAAGTGCAGTCCAGCCCGGCAACGCTCCCGTCCGCTCGGCACCTGGATCAGCAACTCGGGCGTATTCGCAATCAACCAATCCGTCACCTCAACCACATCGCACGCCGGCACAGTCAACCCCACACTCGCCGCCAGTCGCGTCGCCAGATACTCATTCGCCAACACGCGCATATGCTGCGGGTTGTTCTGAAACTTCACCACCCACAGGTTTTCATCCGAGCCCAGCATCAACTGGCTCTGTGCCCCGCCACGCATTGCCCGAATCTGTTGCACCGCCAGCACCGCCACGCGTCCTTCTCCTTGCCAGCGATTCTAACGGGCTAGCTCAGACCGCAGATGCTGCCACCGACCTCAGCCTATCTGCATACTGCAGCATCCGGCCAAAGGGAGCGAACCCGGCTACCGCGCCGCACGTAGCGCATCTGCCCGAACGGCAAGTTCCCGGGCGGCCAGTCCGATTCCCATCGCCATCACCAGGTCGTCATGCTGCCCCGGTGCCGCGCCGGTCCGTCCGCGCGCATCCCGCACAAAGGTCTTCATCTCCCGCAGCAGCCGCGCGCTCATCACGCTCTCCGCTCCCTCGCCCAGCAATCGCTCCACCTGTTCCAGGACTCGTGGGCGCGACAGCGCCGTCGTCAGCCAACCCGGCTGCCCATCCTGCTCGATACAGCCGCGCGTATTGCACCGACCCCGTCAGATACGCAATCACACCCGCACCATGGTTGTTCCGCTCCACGATCAGCATCGCGCCGTTGTACTCGCGACCTACCATCGCTGCACGTTCCGCCAGCTCCAGCAAACTGCATCGGCCCTGAAATTCCGCGCACTGCAATCCTGTAGCAGCATCCAGCACCTGCATCGCCCCATAGTCGCCTTCGCTCCCGCCACCTGCTGGATCCACGGCCACCAGGTATTCACGCCCTGGCATCGGCTTCAACCACACCTCCAGCGCGCCCGCTCCAGCGCCGCTCCACTGGCGAGGGCACATCGCGCAGCCGCCGGTCGATCGCCTCTGTGTCGAAGACGCAACTGCCACTTGCCAAAAAACAATCATCCGCGCTCTCTGGATACTCCTGCCGCGCCAGCACTCCGAACTGCCGCTGCAGTCGCCGGCGGAATGCAATCTGTTCGCGCGTCAGCCCATGCCGCGAGACCAGCGCGCGCTCTTCGTCGGACTCCGCATCCTCACCCGCATCCAGCTGGTAGCTCGCCTCCCACCACCAGGGAAAGAAATGCCGCACCCAGCCATTCGTTTCCGCATGCGTCCACTCTTCGTAAAAACATCCGTGTGCCCCCTGGGCAGTCGACTCAAACACCACCTCGCCACCGCGGGCCGGCATCGTCGCCAGCAGTCCTGCTAGCGTTGCTCGCGCATCGCCCGGCCAACGTGCCACTTCAGAGCAGTGCAGATTCTGCACCGTCAAGCCGCGTCCAGCATTCGGATCGCCCGCCGTCTCCACCCGATACTCGCTGTCCAGCTCCGGAAATACCAGAGACCTCGCATTCGCCCGCGAGGTCCGCAGCACGCCTTCACGTAATTCCTCAGGCAACTCATTGTGAAATCGCCGCACCACTCGGAATATCTCTTCCGCCGCCTCCTGCGTATGTGCCACCTGCACGCTCAAAGTACCTGGCAGCGTCACCGTCTTCAGAAAGAACCGTCCCGCCACCCACGTGCTGATACCCATCTGCCGGGCCTTCAGCACGATGTTCGCTCGCCCACGCCGCCGCTCGAACTCCCGCTGCGCGCGGTTCGGCCTCAGCGGTGCGAACACTCCCGTACGTGTTCGCACCTTCAGCAGCGCCTCCGCAAGGAAAACCCCTGCCGTCTCCCCCTCTAGAGTCAGCGTCGGTTCATCCAGCAACCGCCCCAGCGCCAGCAACTCCTCCAGGTCTCCAACCATCCTCAGCTCATCCTCTCGTCAGTGCTGAGCGAATCAGCAAGATTGCATCTCCGCCGAATCACAAGTCGGCGTTTTGCGAGAGCGCTACGCGCTCGCCACGTCCGCGGCCACCTTCTTCAGAGCCGCCTCGATGCTTGGAAGGAAAGCAATGAAGTCTTTGACGAGCTTCATCACATCCTCCGTAACCGGAACCAGCGCGGCCAGATCCGCCGCGACATTTTCTCCGCCGCCTGCCACAACCGGCGCTAGAGGCGTCGCGATCGCTTTCGCATCGTCAACCAGAGTCGCCAGGTTCGTCTTGAACTCCGGTGACATCGCCTTCACATCCGAAATCACTTTGATCACTTTGTCGCCGACGGTCAGCACCTCTTCAGCGCCTTTCACCACATCCTTAACCGCGGTTTCGACGCCATGACCGATCTCTACAAAAACATGATTCATTCCCATTTACTCCCCCTTCTCCTCAACTGCCGGCAGCGGGCTCTTCTTCAGATAAGCCGCTGCATTCAACACCGCTGCCACCGCGCTCATCCGCAGCAGCGCCATCCAGCTCCCACGCGTAACGCTCACAATTCCCGGCGCTGTTACTGCTGCGGCCACTGCACTGGCGCCGCCTCCGATCAGGGCTGCCGCAATGCCCTTCCCCCAGACCTTCCAACTCAACATCCCGCCCCCAAAAGAAAAGGCCCTGCGATATCGCGGGACCTCCTTCGCTTCTATGCTCGTTTTGCTTCAGTGCCACTACCTGTCGCGATCTCACTCTCGCATCCGCGAAGAGAGAAAGCCGACTAGTCCGCCTCACTCATTGACGACACCGGGCGAATCCGCCAGCCAGGCGGATTGCGCAGTCGAGTATGTGAAGTGCTGTGACGAGCACCTGTTCGCCGTTGTGCCCACCGTAAAAAACCCATGGATATTTGCCGGCGCCGCCACACTAAATCCGCCCGTCGCATTCTGGCAGAACGTCAGTGTTTTCTCCTGCCCATCCGCACCCGCCGGAAGCGTGAAACCAGTCACGTTCCCTGCAATCGTGATATTGCTTGCACGATTCGCCGCGGAGAACGTTGGCGTCGCCGAGAAGCTAACCGTCTCAGAACTGGACAGCGTAGATGGCGCGGCTTGGCCGCCACATACCTGCACCGCTTCAACCCCGTTGCCCGCAATTTGAAAATGCAGCCGTCCGCTCACTGTCCCGAGATTGATATTCTGGCCGGTGCAAGTGACGGTGAATGGCGGGTTGTACATGATGGTGACATTGGCATTGCCACCCTGCACGTAGAAATCTTGGCCATTCCCTATCTGCGTAAAGTTCGTATAGGTGATAGGCGCTGTGTCAGTGGGATTCAGAACCCAGAGTCCTTGGACACTCGGCGTCGGCCCAGTCACATTGCCAACTGCTCCGGTCGACTCGGTGATACTGCCGTTCAGCACACCGAGCCCACCCACGAACTGGAAGCTACCGCTGATATTGTGGGCGTATCCGCCGAGCACGGCGGCATCAGCGGTTGCGTAGGATGGGCCGAAACCGGGAAAAGCAAAGAATTGAATATCAGAGATTCGGTCATTCAATCCAGCTGCATAAAGCTGAGTGCACGTGCCGACAAGGAAGATGTTCTCCTGACCGGTATTCAACGTTGCCGCGTTCGGCGAAGTGCAACTACCGCCAATGATGCCGCCGCGAACAGCCACGTTGAGATCGTCAGTGAAGAAGCCTTCGAGTCGCGCAAAGTCCACGCGAATATTCTCGAAGTTCGATCCTCCTCCCGCGCCGAACTTCTCTGCGATGCCTACTTCTCCAAGTTGTGCCCAGACATGGTCGAAGTGACCATAACCGCCGCCGCCGAGCACGTCGGCGATGTGATGATAGTTCAAGGCCGTGGGCGCATCGAAGCGTCCGTAAGCCTCGATCCAGTCGGCCATGTTGTCCGCGCCGTAGAACTCAATGCTGTCCATGCCAACCGTCGACGGCGTAAGCCGATACTTTGTAGTAGTACGTGCCGGCTGCAAGTGTGCCGCCGGTCGTTGCTGGCGCCGCGGTGACTGTTCCGGGCGTTGCGAGCGTGCTCGTCACCACGTCGGTGACTTGTCCGTTGTTCGCCGCCGCCCCGGCATCGGTGAACGAGTTGGTTCCAGCCACCATGTAGAAGACCGACTCCGCTGCCGCCGATGTGCCGCGGTAGATGACATAGCCGGAAGCGCCGGATACGGCAGGCCAGCTAAGTGCAACAGAGCCGGTCGAGCCCGTTGTGACGGCGCTGACCTCGGCACTCGTCGCCGTCTCCTGCACACCCTTGTAGATGCCGTCGTAATACCAACTCAGATCATTTGTCTCCGTAATGTGGAACGCTTTGGAGTCCTGCCCATCAAGGCGAATACCATAGCCGCCGAAGTTGTTCGCGGCGACGTGTTCCAGAACCCCACTGGTCGAGGACATTTCTATGCCCGTGTTGCCTGGGCCACCCGCTAGATAGGACGCCGAATCGCCCGAAGGCTGCGAACAACCGCCTGTCGAACAACCGTTCATCGTGATGTGCGCAGACTCGTGTGCCCCCCAAACTGTCGGTGTGGCTAAGGCCATCCGAACACGTCACCGTCATGGTCTGTGGGTGCCAAAGCCACCTGATGATTCGCCGTGATCGAAAACCAAAGCGTTCCGCCCGTCGAATTCGCAGTGCCTTCCCACGTTGAGCCGGGTGCGATCAGCAATTGATCCATCGGGAAGTTGCCCTGCGGCCACCTCGCTATAGGCATGCTTCACGACACCCATCGCCAGATCGCAGGCCATCTGGTTCGACATAGCCTGCGCCGCTGCGGCTGGGGTCGAACCGTAGATGCCGCCTGCGAACCGGGGATCACGCGGGTCATAAACGCCTGCATTCAGATCCTCGTCCCACGCCACTTTCCCATTCGCTCCAGTGACGCTCACACCTAATTCCGACATCGAAACGGCGCCGCCATTGCCGCTGCCCGCAATCACATTCTGCGCCGTCGGCAACTGCGCTCCGCCGTGGGCATCCACATACTCCTTTGTCGCTGCCTGCATCGCATCCGTCGGATCGCTCGACAGGTTCAACACGCCCGCCATCGTGCCGCCCTTCAACTGCAGAAAGCTCCCCTGCAATGCGCTGATCGATGTGTCGACATACTGTTGGGTCACCGATTGCTGCGCAACCGCCGCCGGCACCACGCGTGCCCGCATCTGGGATATCGTCGCCGTTGCTGCCTGCGGAACAACCCAGTATTCCTTCTGCACCGTGCCATCCGTCATGTGGTACACGACCGTGTAATACGTGCCCTGCGGATTCGCGCCCGCGTTGGGGGCCAGCATCATGTTGACGCTTCCATCCGGCGCAATCGTCGCCGTCGTGTTGCCCGCCGCGACCGCGCTCCCATCCGCCGCCGTAAAGGACGGCCAGCTCACCAGCATCGATCCCTGCGCCACTGAGCCATCGGCCCTGTACACGATGCCCTGGACATTCGTCGTTTGTATCGCGTGACCTCGCATCGGAACCAGCAACAATAGACTCGCCAGCAATCTGCACTCCCTCCGCTGGCACTTATCCGTTCTCAGCATCGCTGTCACTCGTTGCTCCCTCGCTGCCTGTTTCGTTCGTCGCTACGATCTGCTCTTCAACACGCTTGCCGTCTGCCGCTGCTTCCCGTTCATCCTGCCGGCGCTTCAGCTCGTCCAGCAGCATCTCGCTCAGGCTCTTCGCGCCACGCCGCTTCGCTACCTTCGGATCACCAAACTTGCCAATCTGTAGCAACAGCCGCGTCTCTGCAATGCCGCCCTCTTTGGCCTTCTCCATCAGGGACTTGCGAACATTTTCGGGAAATTCCCGCCGAAACTCCACATCCGTATGCCGCTGAATGCACCGCACAGGGCGCTCCTTCTTATTCTTCTTCGATCTCGTCTGATTTCCGTTCTTTCGGCAGCGCAGTTGCCATCGCTTCCGCTGCCTGCTCTGCCGTCTCGTTGTCCTGCTCGTAGCCGTCTTTCCTTCTGCTTCGCCGACGCCTTCTGCACTGCCTTCTTCTTCACCACGTTCCAATCCACACCCAAACCAGGCAAAACAAAAAAGGGTGCAGCGCGACTGGCGCCACACCCTTTCTCTCTACCTCAACTCTTAAATCCAGAATATCAAGTTGCAAAGGATAAACTGGCAATTTTTTGCAGATATGTAACTCACATACTTGCTTATATTTAAGTCCACTTGCGCTGTCACCTAGGGCTTGACAACTCAACAGCACGCCTGGAACTTGCAACACTTCCAGGCGCAAAAATACCTGAGTCAGACGGTCCAATGCCTCCGTATAGCGGCGCACCACCGTGCGCACGCTCATGCCTGTCAGCTCAGCCGTCTCCGCGAGGGTGTACTCCTGCAGCGCGATCCGGCCCACCAGTTCGCGCTCCACAGGATTCAGTCTCACCAGGCATCGCTCCACGTCATGCACAAAGATCACCGAATCCTCGAACGTATAGCCCTTGCGGCTGCTCGATTTTCCACGGAACGAAAAATCTCCCAGCAAGGACGGCACCCGCCCGATCTCCATGGAGCGATACATATACCGCCGAAGCATGCCCTCCGTGTACTTGCGATAGAAGGCCAGCTCCGCCGGTGGCTTCGCTGATCTCGACCTCTCCCGCCTGTTCTTGTGGCTGAGCAGCCCGCTTCGCCTGCACGCACCGCACTACCAGCGCGGCACTCATTCCGCACCCCCGGCCATCACCGCCGAGCGCAACGCCATCGCATGACGGTCCGCTCGCTCGCTGGGCTCCGGCTTCGCCTTCGCATGCTGTGCCAGCTTGCCCGCGCAGCAGCGTCCATACACCCCTGCACTCTGTGTGCGGAACCAAAGACCTCCGCACCCTTCACATACTTTCAATTGAACCCGCGAATACTCCATCGTTTCTCCAAGGCCTGCATCAGGCCCCGCCGTCGCACGCTGACAGGGTTGCATCAACGTGTCGCGGCAGGCTCGTTATAGGGTTGGCTGCTCTATTCGTGTCCCTTCGGGACGGCCGGCAGCTTCTGCGAGAATGCTAAAAGCGTGATGCCAACGGTATCGGCATAAACACTGGCATCCATGTGCGCGCAGATCGTTTCTGGGTTAGTCCTACGCTCCTGGCTCGCAAATAATTGCCGGCGAGTGCACGACGATTTCTCTTGCTGCTCCGGCTCTTGGTCAGGTGCAGTAGTTGTTTACTTCGTCATCGCGGCCATGGCCGCTATTGCATGTAAGAGCAATGCGACTCTAACGACAGGTATCTGTAGCGTCAACGATACCGTTCTCAGGAGGAGAGTGCAGAGTGCCAGCCTATTCCCGAATGCCAATTACCACAGGAACCGGTCACGGTTACGTTTCGCCCAGACAACACGCCACTATGGCATCTTTATCTACCGGCTAACTTTCCACAATGAACTTCACCCAACTGCAAGAGCGTCTCCGCATGGAACTCCTTCGGCGGATCGATCGAGGCAGTGTGAATGGGGCTCTCCTCGCCCGCCAGTCAGGATTCCAACCCTCGCATATCTCCAATTTTCTTCGCCGCAGACGCACCCTCAGCCTCGGCGCTCTCGATCGTCTGCTCGCCGCGCAGATGCTCACCGTCGGGGATCTGCTCCGCTCGAAGACATACCCGCTGCTCCACGTGAAACAGCGAGCAGCATCACCCACACTGCTGTTCCCGTTGTGGCACCAGCCGCAGCCATCCACGACGCCATTCCCCCAAGCTCTGCGACGCTTGACCTCGTGCAGTTGCCGCTCGGCATTCTCGAACAGATGCGCTCGCGCCGCGCCACCTCGCGCCGCGGGTGGTCCCGCTTCATTGCCGTTCGTCTTACGCGGCAACAGGTTGCTGGTATGCAACCACTTCTGCCACCGGAGACCATCGCGGTCATCGATCGCCACTACAACTCTCCTGTCCCCTACCAGCCGCCGCAACCCTCGATCTTCGCTGTGCGTGTCGGGAACGCGCTGCACTTTCGGATCACGGAATTCGAGAACAATCGCCTCATCCTGCGGCCTGCCGAGCTCAATTACCCGGTGCAACTGCTCGCCCTTGGGCCACATGAGATGCCATCGGACCTCATCATCGGCCGCGTCTGCCTCACCATCGCCCCCATCCCCTAAGTGAAGTGAAATTGCACACATCTCGCGCTCACGAAGGTCGTCCTCGCGATGTATCGCCTCGAGCACAACGAAGCTCCATCCCGTTATCTCGACCCAGCCCACCTCGCGCCGCGAAACCGGGCAAGGAGAGATGCGCGGTCAACCCTCCGCGCAAGCCACACGTCAGCAGTGAGCGACCAAAGGGGGTGAACCCCCACCATGTGCGCCAGCGGCGCACCGCCCATGCGGCAAGCACCCGATCTGTTAGCATCGCCATCGGAGGACGCAAATGGAGCAACCCGCCACACTGTCCAGCGCCGCTCGCCGCAACGAAGACATCGCTCTCGACCTGTTGAAATTCATCGCGACAACCGCCGGTATCGGCCGCCCAGCGGTCGGATCTACCGGTTTCACGACGCCATCGGCCAACAAGGGAGACGATCAGGTCACCCACCTGCTCGAGCTCTACACGCGCTGCCTCGAGGCCGTCGAAGGCAAGAGCGCCAAATAGTCGCAGTGGCGCCCGCCCCTCCTCAGCCCACCGCATTTGCCGTCATCGGAGCTGGCGCCTTCGGCAGCAACCACCTCCGCGTCATTCGCGAATTGAGCGCCGGCTCCGGCGATGCCGTCCGGCTCACCGCCATCGTCGAAAGCGATCCGGCTCGCGCGAGGGAACTGCAGTCCGGCTTTCCGGATCTCCGCCTCTTCGTCAATCTGGACGCCTGCCTGGCCGCGCGCGCCAACGGCGAGGTTGAGATCCACGCTGCGTCGGTCTGCGTTCCCACCAGCGCACACGCGGCTGTGGCCAGCGCCCTGCTCCAGGTCGGCATCGACGTCCTGGTCGAAAAGCCCATCGCCGCCTCTCTAGCCGAGGCCGACGCGCTCATCGCACTGGCCGCGCTCCACCAGCGCATCCTTCAGGTCGGCCACCTCGAGCGCTTCAACCCCGCCGTCCTCGCCGTCCACCCCTATATCCACATGCCCATGTTCTTTGAGGCGCACCGGCTCAGCATCTTCACCCCGCGCTCGCTCGACGTCGACGTCATCCTCGACCTCATGGTCCATGACCTCGACATTGTCCTCAGTCTCGCGCAATCGCCGGTGCGCTCACTGCAGGCCGTCGGCCTTCCGGTCCTCTCGCGCAAGGTGGATATCGCGAACGTGCGTATTGAGTTTGCCTCCGGCTGCGTGGCCAACTTCACCGCCAGCCGCGTCAGCACGGAGCGCGTCCGCAAGCTCCGTTTCTTCCAGCCGCATCAGTACGTATCCATCGACTACGCGCGACAGGACCTGCTCTTCATCGATGTGAAGCCACAGGACGGCGCCCCCGATCCCGGCAGCAGCCTCAGCGGCCTCGCCCTCTCCAAGCCCACCGTCAAGCCCGGCGAGCCATTGCGCTTCGAGATCGAATCGTTTCTGGAATGCGTGCGCACCCGCCGGCAGCCTCGAGTCACCGGTCAGGAAGGCCGCGCCACGCTCGCCCTCGCCCTGGACATCAACGCCGCCATAGAGGAACACGCCACTCGCGCCCACCTCGACCGCTTCATCTAGCGACGCGGTGTCATTGCAGGGTCTGTACTTTGTATTCGCTGGGAATTTTCAGCTCGAACTGCTCATCGCCCAGCGGCTGGTTGACCACTACCTTCTGTACAGAGATCGTGATCCGGAAGGCTTCGCGCGGCCGCTCGATCACAATCGAGCTCGGCAAGTGCGCCGTCCCGAACTGCTTGTACGGTCCGTACTCCACATGGGTTTCCACGGCGCCGTCCTCGGCGAAGATGTCCTGGCCAATCGGCAGCAGCGTCAGCCGGCTGAAGCGGATCACGCGGGTCGGCTTCAGCACACGCACCTTGAGCCCATCGGTTGCTTGCGGATCTTCCACGCCGATCTGCAGGTCATACTCCGGCGATTCGATCAGTTTCTTTCCCTCTCTACGCGTGACGGACGTACTGATCCGGTAGACGGAACGCTCTGGCTCGATCGACTTCACCAGCACCGAGTCCAGAAAAATATCCGGGCGCAGATTCTCGAGTGCATTCGTAGATGGCTTCGTCACCGAGTTGCTACCCACGATCGCCCGGCTTTTCGGTGGAATCACGAGTTTGAAGGTCTTCCCATCGCTGGCCAGATCGAACGCGTGGGTCCGTACCACCGGCAGGAGTGCCAGTACGCGTAGCATCGCTGGCTTGCGCAGCAATATGTAGCCGTGGAACGGCGTAATGTCCGTTTCCTTGCCCTGCCTTGCGCCGCCCGTGGTCGCCTGGAAGTCCACCGTAGCCGTCAGGCTACTGATCGCCGCGTAGCGGTCGTTCACGCCATTCACCAGCTGTGCCACATTCGCGTCCATGGCAGGGCCGGCCAGCGTGGTCTTTTCCACTTTGTGAGTGTGGTAAAGGCAGCCGCTCAGCCACGGCAACACTGCCAGGAATCCCACACTCCACCATCGTCTGTGCATCACGGGACTAGAGCATTTCTCCTGCAGGTGTCGAGGGGCTGAACGAAGACTCTTGAGGCCTTTCATTCAGGAAAACCACGCCGGGCATATCTCCATTTCATCTCTCCAGGAGACATGCTCCAGTCAGGGCAGCAAACGTTAAGTATAGCTTGCTGAGAACAGAGCGTTCTTACTGCGTGGCGCTGCCCCCACGCTGCGCCTGGCGGTACGCCGCCACGTTTCGCTGGTGTTCCTCAAGCGTCTTCGCGAAACGCGAATGACCGCTTGCTCCGGGGTCCGCAACGAAATAAAGATAATCCGTCACCGCCGGATGGAATGCAGCTCTTAGCGACGCCGCCCCGGGACTGCAGATCGGGCCGGGCGGAAGCCCCGGATGCCGATACGTGTTGTAAGGCGAATCCCGCTGCAGATCGGACTGGTAGATGGTTCCGCGATAGCGGTTCTCGAGCATCGCTGCGTAAATCACCGTCGGATCCGTCATCAGTGGCATATTCACGCGGAGCCGGTTCTCCATCACGCTCGCCACCAGGGGCCGGTCGCTCGCCACCGGCGTCTCCTTCTCCACCAGCGATGCCAGCGTTACCGTGCGATGTACATCTCCCGTCAGCCCAATCTGCGACGCCTCCTGCCGGAATCGCTTCACCATCGCATGCAGCATCGTCAACGGGGTATCGGTGCGTTGGAAGCGGTACGTGTCCGGATATAGGTATCCTTCCAGGCTCGTCGCTTTCGGGTCCAGATCGGCCACCAGCGTCGTGTCTTTGTGTGTTGCCGCCAGAAAGTCCTCGCGCGTCGCCAGTTGCGCCGCTTCCACGGCGGTCGCGATGTCAAACAGGTTGTAGCCTTCCGGGATGGTGACCACGCGGTAGTACACATCGCCGCGCCGCAGCCGGTCATACACCGTGAATACGCTCGCGGGATGGTCGAAGCGGTACTCGCCCGCCTTCAAAGTGCCTCGCTTCAGCATCCGTGCAACCTCGAATGCATAGCGGCTGCGTATGATGCCGCGCTCTTCCAGCAGCCGACCCATCCCCTTTGAGGAAGTGCCCGGCGCAATCTGCACAAACGTCTCGAGATGCGGCCCGGCGGGCGCGAGCAGAAACCAGGCGCCGGCACCTAGAGCCAGCAGCAGGAGGAGGAGCAGCAGAAAGCGACGCAAGCGCAGTCAGATCCCTTCGCGGGTCAATCGAAGCACCTTCGATTGTAGTCCCCACTCACAGCCTCTCTGGCTATCATCATTGCGTGTCGGCAGTGCCACTTTCCGGTCAATCGCAGCCTTGGCTCGGCCTCGACGTAGGCACCCGCCGCATCGGGGTTGCCCTCTCCAACGCCCTTGGCATCGCGCAGCCTCTGCTCACTATCGAGCGTACACAGCCCCGACGCGACCAGCGTTCCATCCTCCGCCTCGCGCGGCGTCACGGCTGCGCCGGCATCGTCGTTGGCAATCCGCTGCATCTTTCGGGAGACGCCAGCCGTCAGACCGAGCGCGTCCACCGGTTTGTCGACGAACTCAAGGCCCTCATCGCCGGATCATCGGCTCAGGCAGCCAATGACGCCTCGGACGGGGAGCACGCCGGCCTCTCCGTTCATCTCTGGGACGAGCGTCTCTCCACCGCAGAGGTCCACGCCGCGCTCGAGGCCACCGGCCACAACCCGGCCGATCGCTCCACCCGCCGCCACATGCGCGCTGGCATCGTCGACCAGCTCGCCGCCGCCCTTATCCTCCAGGGCTGGCTCGATGCGCAAAGTGGTGCCACCACCCTCCTTCCGCCTGACGCCTGAGGTACCGGGGCGTCGTATAATGAGGTTTTGGCGGATACCGGATCCCTGCCGTTCCTTGCGGCTTGTGCTTTTCCCAGGCCGTCACGGATATGTCCATGCCCGAACACATCAAGAAAAAGCTAGAAGAAGAGATTCGGCAGATGGAGCATGAGCTCCAGCACGAGCTGCCTCAGGAGATCAAGAAGGCTGCTGCGCTCGGCGACCTCAGCGAAAACGCCGAATATCACATGGCCAAGCAACGCCAGGAGTTCGTGAACGCGCGCCTCGGCCAGCTCAAGAAGCGCATGGCGGAACTCTCCCTGGTAAATCTCGCCAACATCCCCCATGACCGGATTGCCTTCGGATCCACCGTCCGCGTCTTTGACACCACCAAGGATGAGGAGCTCGAGTACAAGCTCGTCACCTCCGAAGAGTCCGATGTCAACAAGGGGCTTATCTCCACCACATCCCCCATCGGCCGCTCGCTCGTCGGTAAGCAAGTCGGCGACACGGTCACGGTTGTGACTCCCAACGGCAATCGTGAGCTCGAGGTTCTCAAGCTCACCACCATTCATGACGAAGCGGCTCAGGGCAAAGCAAAGTGATGGAGGAGGAAGGCGTCTGAATCACCTGCGGAGGCGCATCGTAATGATGGAACGGGGAAGCCTGCAGCGAACGGAGAAAGAGCCTGTGACCCCGAATGGCGGAGTCGACGGCCTCCGGAGGCGGAGCCTATGACCTGGACCAGCGCCTTCGGACGCGGCTGCGGCGTCATCCTTCAGGCCATCGTCAACGGCCTCGCCCTTACCCGCATCTCGCCCAACGTCCTCACCTTCATCGGGCTGCTCATCAACACTGTCGCCGCCGTCTTCTTCGGCTTGGCGAACAGCCATAACTACGTCCGCTACTTCCTCTATGCGGGTCTCGTCATCATCGGCGCCGGCATCTTCGACATGGTGGACGGCCGCGTTGCCCGCCAGACCGATCAGGTCACCGTCTTCGGCGCATTCTTCGACTCCGTTATCGACCGCTACTCCGACGTCGTCCTCTTCTTTGGACTGCTCGTCTTCTACGCACGTGGCAACCGCTTCTTCTACGTTGTGCTCGCGGGCTTCGTCATGGTCACGTCGCTGATGGTCAGCTACACCCGCGCCCGTTCTGAGGCCCTCATCGGCTCCTGTAAGGTTGGCTTCATGGAGCGGCCGGAGCGCGTCGTGCTCATCATCCTCGGCGCCCTCTTCGAACGCTGGGGCGCCATGGCTCCTGCCCTCTGGGTACTCGCCGTGCTCTCGACCGTCACCGTCATCCACCGCATCTCCTACACCTACACCATGGCGAAGAAGCTTGCGCTCGACCAGCCCGCCACCCAGACCGAGCCAGTCCCCATCCGCTCCGCGGCCAGCCCCGGACCCGTCTCCAGCACCGCATCAGTGACCGGAGCCGAGCAGCACGACCTTCTCTCCGTTCCCACTGCACCCCGCGCCTAGTCATCTCCTTGCAGCGTCCGTACTTATTCAGTACGGAGGGCCTGCATCGGATCGATCGAAACCGCACGGCGCCCCGGCAGCATCGCCGCAAGCAATCCGACGAGCACCAGCCCCAGTGCAGATGCCGTAAAGATCGTTGGATTCCCTGGCTGCACCTCAAAGAGGAAACTCCGGATCGACCGCGCCGCAAAGAACGCCCCCAGGCCACCGGCCGCCACACCTATCGCTAACAGCACAGCTACCTGTCGCATCACCAGTGCGAGCACACGCAGCCGCGTAGCACCCAGCGCCATCCGCACCCCGATCTCCCGCGTACGCTGCGCCACATCCCACGCCACCAAGCCGTAGATTCCGATCCCGCTCAACAGCAATCCCAGCAACGCAAAAAAGCCGGAGAGCACAGACAACAACTGTTCCCGCGCAATCGACTCACTGAACTGTTGGGTGAACAGGAACGGGTCGGTCTCCGGAGTCGTCGGCGCAATCTCATGAAGAGCCGTGCGATAGGCCGTCTTTGCGTCGGCAACGCTGCGAGCATGGATCACAAGAAAAAGATCATCGATGTGACCGGTACCTGCGGAGAGCGCCAAATAGACGATAGGCGGATACCCCTCGTGCAATGTCTCGTACTTCGAATTCTGCGCGATGCCCACCACCTGGCAATCGTGCGTCCGTCTCTGTGGCATTGCCAACCATGTGCGGAACCTGCCGCAGCATCTGTCCCAGCGGGTTGACGTGCGGAAAGTACAGCTGCGCCGCGGCCTGATTCAAAATGCATGAGTTCAGGTCCGCGTCTTCATTCTTCAGGTCGCGTCCGGTGAGCAGGGGTGTGCCGACTGCGGAAAAGAAATGTGCACCAATGCTGTTCGAGTCGCTGACCGTAGGTTCAGCGTGTCCAGCCTGGCTTGCAGCAACGAACTGCTCTTTGTCCTGCCAGCCAAGCAGTGGAGGAATCTCCGCCACGCTCGCATCGATCACACCGGGCGATTCTTCTATGCGGTTTAGCATGCGGCGATAAAGCGCAACCAGATCTGCGCCCTTTTGCGGCACTCGATTGAAATCCGTGATGTAAAACAGCACATTCTCCGTCCGGTAGCCGGAACTATCCATCCGTAGGCGCACCACCGTCGAGGCCAGCAATGCCGCCACGACCACCAGCGCCAGCGAAACCGCCACTTGGAAAGGGACGAAGAAAGAGCGCGGGCCTGAATTTCCGGGAACCATGCGCGATGAGGAGCCGCGTAGCGCAGCCTCCACGTTCATATGGCTCGCCGCCCATGCCGGAGCCATCCCGAAGAGCAATGCGCATATCATCGCGCACACAGCCGTCACGGTGAGCACAGCTAGGTCCGGCCGCACGGAAAGCGAGATCTCCGCTTGACGGTTGCCCAGCGAATGCAATATCCACGGCCCCGCGGACCAGGCAAGGCAAACACCCAGGAGAGCGCCGGGCAATGCAAGCATCAGGCTCTCGATAAAGAGCTGCCGCATCAGCCGCGCGCGAGACGCACCCAGTGCCGCCCGAATCGCAAACTCCTGCTGTCTTGCCGAGGCGCGCGCCAGGAACAACCCCGAGAGATTCGCGCAGCAGATAAGCAGAACCGCCCCGACCATGATCTGCAACAGCACCAGTGGCTGCGTATATTGTGTCCGAAGATCGCTCCACCCCGTACGCGCGGAAGTCACCGCAAGCTTCGTCTTGAGCACGACCGGCATGTGCCGGAACTCTGGTGGCAACACCTCCTCTCGAACGGCCGGGAAGATCGACGACAGCTCCGCAGCCGCCTGCGTGAGGCGTACTCCCGGCCGCAGGCGTGCAAAGGCCGTCAGCCACAACCGGCCGCCGTTGTGCAGCGAAGGCTCGCCGTAGAGCGCAGCCGTGAATTCCAGCGGGAGATAAATATCCGGATGCTCGGCGACGATGACGCCTTCGAATCCCTCCGGAGCGACGCCGACGATCGTGACGCTGTGATCCGTCACGATCATGTGCTGCCCAATTACAGATGGATCGCCATGAAAGTACTCCATCCATTCGCGATGGCTGATCACCGCCGCCCATCCGTCCGGGCCGCCGCCGGGCTGATCGTCGGCCGGAGCCAGCAGGCGTCCGAGTGCCGGCTGCACTCCCAGTGCTTGGAATGCGTTGCCGCTTACGACGGCGCCATGGATGCCGTGTATCCCGGTCTTCTCCGTAAGCGGAAAGTCATACACGCACCAGCCGAAAGCTTCGCGGATCGTGTGGGATCGCCGCTCGATCGCCTGAATCATCGGAAGGCTCAGATCGAGATTGCTGTCCTGTCCGGTCGGGCCCGGCACTACAGCAGCCATTCGAACCAGTCGATCCGGTTCTGGCACGGGCAGGCTTTGTAGCAGCAGCGCATGCGTCAGCGCAAACACAGCATTGTTAGCTCCGATACCCAAAGCCAGCGTCACAATCGCAATCAGCGCAAAGCCGGGCGCACGCCCGATCTGTCGCACGGCGAAGCGGATGTCTTGTACCAGTCGCTCCAGCCACGTCCAGCCCCAGGTCGCCTGCGCCTGCTCGCTCACGACGGTGGCGTTCCCAAACGCCCGCATGGCTGCATACCGCGCATCTTCAGGGGGCATCCCAGCGGCGATATTCTCGGCAATCAGCCCGTCGAGATGAAGCTGCATCTCTGCACGCAGTCGTTCGCTCTCGCGCTTGCGAAACAACAGAGCCCGTAAGCCCAAACGCAACCGGTCCCGCCATTGCATGGCAACCTCCTTGTCAGCAGGAACGCAATGGAAAATGCGTATGCCTAGACTATCTACACGTTGCATATGTAGATCGTCAAGGTATAGCCCCCCTGCGCGGGTGACATTTCCGGTGAGGTCTCCATGTAGGATGAACTGTTCTCATGCCTGATCCGATCCTTCTCGTTCATGGCGGCGCCTGGGCCATCCCCGACGACGCCGTCGAAGCCCACACCTTTGGCGTCCGGAGCGCGCTGCTCGCCGGCTATGCGTTGCTCGAGCGCGGCGCCACTGCTGTCGATGCGGTGGAGGCTGCCGTCGCCGTCCTCGAGGACGATGAGGCCTTCGACGCCGGCCGCGGCTCCTTCCTCACACGCGAAGGCAAGGTTCAGCTCGACGCGTTGCTCATGGACGGGGGAATGACCGGAACCATGCGTGCAGGAGGCGTTGCCTGTGTCGAGCGGCTGCGTAACCCCATTCACGCCGCGCGTCTCGTTCTTGAGAAGAGTCCACACGTCTACTTCGTCGGCCGCGACGCGGAGAACTTTGCCGCCGAACACGGTATGCCTCTGATCGACAACTCTGAGCTGGTGCTCGACCGGGAACGCGAGCGGCTCGCCGTTGCGCAGCGCAAGGAACGTGCCGGTTTGCCCGATCAGACCTTTTCGGGCGTTCAAGAAACTGACAAGGAACCGCCCGGCCTCACCTCATACGACGCCTCGTCGCGCGACGCCGGATACGATGCGTCGTCCCACGACACTGGATATGACGCGTCGTCGCACGACACGGTCGGGGCGGTCGCACTCGACGCCGGCGGCAATCTCGCAGCCGCCACCTCCACGGGTGGCACCCTGAACAAGGCGCCAGGTCGCGTCGGCGATTCTTCGCTGATCGGCTGCGGCTGCTACGCCGACAATCTCAGCGCAGCGGTCTCGCTTACCGGATGGGGAGAGCCCATCATGAAGCTGGTGCTTGGCAAGTGGGCGGTGGATCGCGTCCTCGCCGGCGATGCTCCCGACGCCGCCGCAGAAGCCGCCATCGCCTATCTCTTCCGCCGACTCGGCGGCCATGGCGGCATCATCCTGCTTGGCCCGGACGGCCGCTACGGCCTGGCGCACAATACCCCTCGGATGGCCTGGGGCGTCGGGAACCAACGAGGCATACAGGTGGGGATCAAGGCGTGACCCCGGCGGAGATCCAAAAACCGCAGCTTCCATTCATTCTGGCCTCTGCATCGCCTCGCCGCCGCGAGCTACTCGGCCAGGCGGGGTTCACCTTCGAGGTGGTTCCCGCTGACGTGTCGGAAGTGCAGCAACCCGGCGAGGATCCGATTCACTTCGTCACCCGGCTCGCGCGCGAAAAGGCAGAGAGTGTCGCCGCAACTCACGCGCTCACTCCCGACACCCTCGTGCTCGGCGCAGACACCATCGTTGTCGTTGACGAAGAGATTCTCGGCAAGCCGAAGGATGAAGCGGACGCCGCTCGAATGTTGCGGCTGCTCTCCGGAAAGACGCACCAAGTCATCACTGGCGTCTGTCTGGCCAAAGGTCGGGAACGCCAGCGCGCCGCCGAAGTTACATTTGTGCGTTTCAACACGCTTTCCGATCCGGAGATCGATGCGTATGTCGCCACCGGCGAGCCGCTCGACAAAGCCGGGGCTTACGCGATTCAGGGTCGTGCCGGACGCTGGGTGCCGCGCATCCATGGCTGCTACTTCAATGTCGTGGGCCTGCCGCTCGCGCTAGTCAGCAGCATGATTGAGGCCATGCAGTGAAGCAGACGGCAATCGTCCTGCGTCCGGGAGAAGGTTCCTATGTCAGTTTCAAGTTGAACCGCCTACGCGGTCGTAGCGATCATCGCGGCAAGTAGGGCCGTCCGCGGCGCGAGCGAATCGATGCGAATGGATTCATTCTCCGCATGTGCACCCACACCGATGGCGCCCATTCCATCCAGCGTCGGAACTCCCAGCGCCGAGGTGAAGTTTCCATCCGAGCCGCCGCCCGTCGCTGCTTCTTCCAGAGTGAAGCCCAAAGCCGTCGCGAGTTCCTTGGCGTGGGTGAATAAGGCCGCAGTACCCTCGGTGCGCTCCATCGGCGGCCGGTTCAATCCGCCAGTCAGGCTCAAAGTGCACTCTGCATCACGCGGTTTCAGCGCTTTCAGCTCTCGTGCAATCGCTTCCGCATCGGCAAGTGTCTTGACCCGCAGGTCGATGTCCGCCCACGCCGACGCCGCGACCACGTTGGACTGCGTTCCGCCGCCCACTACGCCCACATTCAATGTTGTCCCGCGCTCCAGATTCGTCAGCGCGCTGATCTGCTCAATCTGCCAGGCGAGCTCGCGTACCGCGCTGTGCCCCGCACTAAAATCAACGCCGCTGTGGGAAGGTACGCCGGTGATCTCCAGCCGGAACTGCCCCACTCCCTTCCGCGCCGTCTTGTATGCCCCCTGGAGCCCCTGCGCCGGCTCCAGCACAAATGCTGCGCGGCATCCCGTCGCAATCTCTTCGATCAACTTCCGCGACTGATGGCTACCGGTCTCTTCATCTCCGCTCAGCAGCAGGATCACCGGCCGTCCCGCATCCACCTCGCCCACCAATTTCATCGCAGCCAGCGCCATCACCACGCCGGCCTTCATGTCCAGCACACCGGGTCCATGGGCCCAGCCGTCTTTCACCCGCCAGGGCATGCGGGCCAGCGTCCCCACCGGCCACACTGTATCCAGGTGTCCCAGCAGCAGGATTGGCTTCTGTCCATCTTGCGGATTCCCAAATCGGGCTTCGAGGACACCCCCACTGCCACTACGCACATGCTGCGTAACCGTTGCACCCAGCTCCTCCGTCCATGCAGTCAGCAGGCTCTGCGCCGCGTTTACCGCATCAGGTAAATTGGTTGGGCTTTCCTGCCGAACCAACGCGGATACCTTTTCCAGCATTACGTCAAGTTCGCGCTCGAGCCTCTCCATCCAAGCCTGGAGTTTTATAACTTCTTTACTTCCAGACGCTTGGAGCGCTGTTGGGATAAATGGCTTGTGTTGCATCTTCGTCATCTTCTGAGCCTTTGTGTCGCATCTTTACCACAGTGAAACTTTTGCCGACATGGGTAGTCTATTCGCCATAGCGACACGGCAGAGGTGCCCAGGCCTTACATGCAGGCTCAACTTGAACAGACAATAGCCGGGAGTATTGCATTTTCCGGAATCGGCCTACATAGCGGTGCCCCCGTCCAGTTACGACTTCTCCCAGCTCCGGCCGGTACCGGGATCGTCTTCCGGCGCACAGACCTCGACAACTTCGAAATTCAGGCCATCGGCCGAAATGTCGCCAAGGTCTCCTACGCTACCAGCCTGATGCGCCAGGGCGTCCTCATCTCCACCACAGAGCATCTTCTTTCGGCCTGCATCGGCATCGGCATCGACAACGTCATCATCGAGCTCGACAATCTCGAACTGCCCATCCTCGACGGCAGCGCCCTTCCATACGTCGAAGCCTTCCAGAGCGTTGGTATCAAAGTCCAGCGGCGGCGCCGCGAATACCTCCGCATCCTGCGGAAGGTCGAAGTCCGTGAGAACGACAAGTTCATCGGCGTCTATCCCGGCGACGGCTACAGCATCACCTACGAGATCAACTTCCCCACGCCCATCAATTGCCAGGATTTCACGGTCGATCTCGCCGCCGATGCCTATGGCGCGGAGATCGCGCCTGCGCGCACCTTCGGCTTCCGTGAGGATGAGCGCATGCTGCGCGATATGGGGCTCATCCGTGGTGCCTCGCCGGAAAACGCTATCATCCTCACCCGTACGGGAGTGCAGAATGGCAGCCTGCGCTTTACCGACGAATTCGTCCGCCACAAGGTGCTCGACCTGATCGGCGATCTGGCTCTTGCCGGCCACCGCATCCTCGGCCGCGTCGTCGCCGAGCGCGCCGGTCACGCCATGCACACGGCGTTGGTCTCTCGCCTGTTGGCCGACCGCACCGCATGGGATCTGATTACTCTGCCGCAGCTGGAAGTCACGCGCCGCCCTGCACGCGCGGCACGGCTGGCTCCCGTACAGGTCTAGACCTCGAGAGGCTAGAAGCCCGGAGCCGGCTTAAAAGCTCGGAGCTGCTTCCTGCGTCGCGCTCTCCCGCTCCGTCTCCCGAGCCCGTTTTACCTCAGCCGCAATCGCGTATTTGAGCGCGTCCACGCCCTGTCCCGAGACCGCGGAGATCGCATAGAACGGCAGCTTGCGCCGCTTCGCCATCGCCTGCAGCTTCTTCAGTTTTTCCGGGTTCGCTACATCCACCTTGGATGCCACCACCATCATCGGCTTCTCATCGAGCCCGTGCCCAAAACGCTTGAGCTCCTCCTGGATCACCTTGAAGTCATCCAGCGGGGACTCGCGTCCGCTGCCATCCGACACATCCACCAGGTGCACCAGCACGCGTGTCCTTTCGATGTGCCGTAAAAACTGCACTCCGAGCCCCGCCCCGTCGCTCGCCCCTTCGATCAGCCCAGGAATATCCGCCACCACAAAGCTCTCTTCGTGCGGCGCCTCGCCCACCGTCACCACGCCAAGGTTCGGCTCAAGCGTTGTGAACGGATAATCGGCAATCTTCGGTCGAGCCGCGGAGAGCCGTGAGATCAGCGTGCTCTTGCCCACGTTCGGATAGCCCACCAGTCCCGCGTCGGCCAGCAGCTTCAGTTCGAGGCGGTAGCTGCGCTCCTCCCCCAGCCGACCAGCTTCATGCTCACGCGGCGCCTGATGCGTCGGTGTCGCGAAGTGCTGGTTGCCGCGGCCACCGCGGCCGCCACGCGCCACAACGATCCGCTCATCCGGATGCGCGAAGTCGTGGATAAGCTCGCCGGTTTCGTCGTCGTAGAGAGCGGTGCCTACCGGCACCTTCAACACCATGTGCTCGCCGTCGCGTCCGGTGCAGTTCGATCCTTCGCCGTGCCGCCCGCGTTCCGCCTTGTGCTCCGGGTTGAAGCGGAAGTGCACCAGCGTGTTGTGCCGCTCGCTGGATTCCATCACTACGTCGCCGCCGTGCCCGCCGTCGCCGCCGGAGGGGCCTCCGCGCGGCACGAACTTCTCCCGGCGAAAGGCCATGCAGCCGTTGCCGCCATCGCCCGCCTTCACCCGGATTCTTGCTTCATCAATAAACATCGCTCTCTCCAGTCTATCGGAGTGCGCTTGAGTGCCTCATGGGCCACGGTCACCCGAGGCGCGTTGCTCAGGCATCAGCGAAGGACCGAAATCTCTCCACGCACAGCCGCGGCAGATCCTCACGATTGCGCTTGGTCAAAAGCGCATGCCCGGCAGCCGGCATGGGAAGCAGTTCCGAGCGCGCGGGGATGAGCTTCAAGGCATCTAACATCTCCTCCAGCGTGCCGAATCCATCGCAAGCGCCGTGTACGAAGAGCGCCGGCGTCTGCAGGCTCGGGAAGTGGGCGGTCCGCAACTCCTCCGGTCGCCGCGGAGGATGCAGCGGGTAGGAGAGTAGAAGAAGCCGCTCCACCAGGCCTGGCTCGCTTGCAGCGATCATCGACGACTGCCGCCCACCGTAAGAATGACCGCCGAGAAAGATGCGGCCGGGCGCCAAACGGCGCATGCACGCGACGGCGGCCCGCAGTCCCTGCTGATCGCGTTCTGCACTTCCTCGCGGCGGCGGTCCGGTGGGGCGCAGCTGCCGGAAAGGCAGATCGCATCGCAGCACGGTAAGACCTGACGCGCTGAACGCATTCGCCAGAGTCACCAGAAGTGTCGATGTGCAGTTTGTGCCGGCGCCGTGCGTCAGCACCAGACCGTCGGCACCGGAATTCGCTGCGAGGTGCAAAAAACCTCGCACTGTGACATTTTCCGGAGACATCTCCAGAAATTCTCGAACCTGAGTCATGGTCAGCGCCGCCTTAGGGTGCGGTTCCATTCTGCAACACTGAGGTCCCTTTGCTGCCATCTTCAGCACCAGGCACCACTTAAGGGGCATGGAGCCGTCGCCGCTTCTCCGCCATCATCGAAGCAGGCCGGCTCCTGAAATTGCAACTCGGAAACGGCATTCAGGAGCAAGGGCCATGCCGCAGCGCGGCGAGCGTTGGGGAACGATCTCGGGAAAGTGCGCACTTTTCGCCATCGTTGCCATGCTCTCCGTTTCGCCCCTTGCGGTTTCCTCACTTCGGGCGCAGTCCACTACGCAGGGAGTGGTTGGCGGTATGGTCGCCGGTCCCGGCGGCGTTGCAATCGCGGATGCGGAAGTCGACCTGACCAATGCCGACACCGCTCAGGTCTATCAGTCACGCACCGACGCCGAGGGCAACTTCCGCTTTCTCGGGCTGACGCCTGGCAACTACGACGCATGGATCACGCATACCGGCTTTGCCCGCTTGCACATCGCACGCGTGCCGGTTGAAGTGGGCCGCTTCACGCCGCTCCCTGCCGACCTCACCATCGCACGCGCTGAAGAGACGATCGAAGTCCGCGAGCCCGGCGCCGTCATCGACCTGAGCTCGCCCGCTCTCTCCACCAACATCGATGAGACGTCTATCGACGAGTTGCCCAGCAACAGCCGCCGCTGGTCCTACTTCGCCCTGCTCACGCCCGCCGTCGCGCCGGACCAACAGGGCTACGGGCTGCTCAGCTTTCGCGGCATCAGCGTGCTGCTCAACAACAACACGCTCGACGGCGCAGACAACAACCAGGCTTTTTTTTCCGAGGAGCGCGGCCGCACGCGTACCGCCTACTTCGCGAGCCAGGCCTCCGTGCGCGAGTTCCAGGTCAACACGTCGAACTACTCCGCCGAATATGGCCGGGCAGCGGGCGGCGTCGTGAACACGGTCACCCGAAGCGGCACCAATCATCTGCATGGCAACGCCTTCCTCTTCGACCGCGACAACACGTGGGGCGCGCGCAATCCGTTCACGCAACTGGCACAGCTACAAGCAGACGGCACCGTTGCCGCTGTTCCGGTCGCCCCGAGGGACGACCGACAGCAATGGGGAATCGCCGCCGGGGGCCCTGTCCGCACCGATCGTATCTTCTGGTTCTTCACCTACGACCAGTTCCACCGCAACTTCCCCGCCATCTCCCGCCCCGGCAACATCACGACCTTCTTCGACCGCCAGCTCACCTCAGCGGATCTAGAAACCCTCCGCGAACGCCTGGGCGTGCCGTTGCCCAGCTACGCGCTGGAGCAGTATCAGCAGTTCGTCTCCGGCCTGATGGGCGAGACCGGCCTTGTGCCCCGCGCTGCTAGCCAGATCATCCTCTTCCCCAAACTCGACTGGCAGCTCAACGACCGCAACCACATATCCCTTCAATACAACTACCTGCGCTGGAACTCGCCGCACGGCGCGCTGACCCAGACCGCTACCAGCTATGGCGTCGCGAGCTTCGGCGACGATCATGTCACCGACGATGTTCTGATCGGCCGCTGGAACACTTTTCTTACCGCCAATCTCATGCACGAGCTGCGCGTACAGTATGGCCGCGACTTCGAATCCGAGTTCAGCGCACCACCCTCTGCCTTCGAGCAGCCCTTCAGCCAGAACCAGTTCGGCCGCTCACCGCAGATCACGCTCATCAGTTCCGGTTCAGGGCTGCGCATCGGCAAGCCACCCACGCTCGATCGCGCGGCGCTGCCGGATGAGCACCGCACGCAGGTAGCCAGCACCTTCAGCTACGTGCGTGGCAACCACACGTTCAAGCTCGGCTATGACTTCAACCACGTTCTCGATGGCATTGACAGCATCTACAACGGCAACGGCAGTTATGACTATTCCAGCTTGCTCGATTTTGCTTCCGACGCGCTCGCGCCTAGCCGCTGCGACGCCAATGGAAGCGCCGTCGGCTTCTCACCGTGTTACAGCTACTACACTCAGCAACTTGGCCCGCAGGTTTTCAGCTTCGACACCAATGACTATGCCGTCTTCCTGAGCGATGAGTGGAAGGTCAGGCATCGCCTCACGCTCTCCTACGGTCTGCGCTACGAGTACGAGCAGCTTCCGCCGCAAAACAAGCTACTGCCCAACCCCGTGTTGCCTCAGACCAATTTCATCCCCCGCGACCGCAACAACTACGGCCCGCGTGTCGGCGCTGCGTTCGACCTTACGGGGCAGGGCAACACGGTTCTGCGCGGGGGCTACGGCATCTACTTCGGCCGCATCATCAACTCGACCATCTTCTCCGCTTACACCGAGACCGGCTCACCCGCCGGCCAGCTTGGCTACTACTTCCGCCCCAGCGACGCGGGCGCGCCATCGTTCCCATATATCTTCAGCGGCCGCGTGGTCGTGCCCGAAGCTCCCACCGCCAACTACTTCGACCCAAACTTCCAGAATCCCGGCATCACCCAGGCAGAGATCTCACTTGCACAGCGCATCTCCCGTAACACCGAGGTCACGGTCAGCTACCTTCGCAGCACCGGGCAGGACCTGCCCAACTTCATGGACACAAACATCGACCTCGCCTCCGTTGTGCCTATCACCTACACCGTGAAGGATCCGCAGCACCAGGGGCCGTTGCAGCAATCCACATACTCCACGCACCTCTTCACTCAGCGACTCAACCCGGCCTATGGTTCGATTACAGACATCAACAGCATGGTCGGATCGCACTACCAGGCGATCGTGGTCAAGGCCACACACAACGGCGGACGCTGGCTCCATCTTCGTGCCAGCTATACCTATGCGCATGCGCAGGACAACAATCAGAACGAGACCACCTTCACCGACGCGAACGATGTGCTGGACCCCACCGATCTGAGCCTGGAATACGCGGACTCTAACTTCGACGTCCGACAGCGCGCGACCGCCGGCATCGTTCTCCGCGCGCCCTGGAAGGCACATGGCTGGCGCGGTGCGCTCGTCAACGGCTACGCCGTTGCCCCCACCGCCACTGCGCAGACCGGATTGCCATACTCTATGCGCACGGCGGGCGCGATCCCGTATATCCGCTACTCAAATCAGTTTGATCAGACAGAAAAGCTCTCAGGGCTCGCTGGCAGCATCAACGGCTCAGGCGGTGCCACGTGGATTCCCGCGGTGGGACGCAACACGTATCGCTATCCCGGCACCTACACGATTGACCTGCGCGCCTCGCGCACCATTCCGGTCAGCGAAAAAGCGCGACTCGAACTGATGGTGCAGGGCTTCAATTTGCTGAATCATCAGAACGTTACTGATATCAGTACTGTCGGTTATGAGATCAGCGGCGCTTCGAGCGCTAGTACCAACCCGACCCTCACTTGGCAACCCACCTTCGGGACCGTCACGAATAGCAACAGCACCAACCTCTATCGCGAACGCCAGCTTGAGTTGGTGCTTCGGCTTCGCTTCTGATTGAGGAATATACCGGTCATCCACAATCGAGGCCTGATCATCCACAGCCGGCAGGGCGTTTGTCCCTGCGATTTACCGTGTGTTTACCTCGTCCTGCGAGACTACATTGGGTATGTCGAGCGAAGGCCCTAGAAGTGGCTAGCTCGCGAGCGTTTTGTTGCTGCTCCTGTCTACGGCCCCCTGTGTCCCGGACAGGATCAAGCATACCGTTCGATTCCCAGCTTGCAGTTCTTGAGGAGAGCCAGATGCTTACCATCAGACCCCGCCGGGCCTTCGCCCTGTTCGCCGTTGCTGCGCTTGCGTTCGCTCCGGCCGTCACCTTTGCGCAGACGACGACTACGGGAGCCATCGCCGGGACGGTCGAGGATCCGTCAGGCGCAGCGGTCGGCGGCGCCACCATCGTCGTCCATAACGATGCCACGAACGCGGAAAGCACCCTTACCGCCGATGGCAGCGGCTTTTACGATGCCGCTCAGTTGCAACCTGGAAGCTACACTGTGACCATCTCGGCTCCCGGATTTGGCACGCTCAAGGACACTGGTATCGTCGTCGCCGTCGGTCAGTCCACCCCTCTCTCGCCGATCCTCCCTGTAGCCTCCGGCACGCAGGTGGTCACGGTTAGCGGAGGAGTGCCACTGCTCAATTTCCAGGGTCCGGACTTCACCTCGAACCTGACTGCGCAAAACATCGAAAATCTTCCCATCAACGGCCGTCGCTGGTCAGACCTTACTCTGCTCACGCCTGGCGTGGTCGCCGACGCCAATGGTTTCGGCCTGCTCTCCGTCCGGGGCATGAGCCCACTGCTCAACAACGTCACGATCGATGGGGCCGATGACAATCAGGCCTACTTTTCTGAGGAACGCGGCCGCACCCGCGAGGGTTATTCGACTCCGCAGGTAGCGGTGCAGGAGTTTCAAGTCAACACTGGCGTCTATTCCGCAGAGTATGGCCGAGCGCTGGGCGGCGTCATCAACTCCGTCACCAAGAGCGGCACCAATGCGCTGCATGGCCAACTCTACTTCTATGATCGCGACAATGACTGGGGCGCAAAGAATGCGTTCACCAAGCTGACCATCTTCGATCCGGCCACCGCGACCACGACCACGACGCAATACAAGCCCAAGGACTGGCGCAAGCAGTGGGGTTTCGGCGTCGGCGGTCCCCTGATCAAGGACAAGCTCTTCTGGTTCTATACCTACGATGGCTACCGGCGGAACTTCCCCGGCACGGCCGTGGCCTCGAGTCCCGCTACTTTCTACAGCACTCCGGATGCCGCCATCACTACGGCGAATCCCGCAACTGGACAGCCCTGGACGTGTCCCGAGCTCATCGCCGCAGCAGGCAAGGGAAAGGGTCTTCCGCAGGATCTCGATTCTCAGGCGTGCGTGATGCAGGCGCGCCTCGGTCTCGCCACGTATGGTCAGGCGGTAGCTCTCTATAACCAGGACCTGGCCGCGTTGAGCTCCGTTTTGGGACCGGTCCATCGCACCGGCGATCAGACCATCAACATGCCCAAGATCGACTGGCAGATCAACCCGAAGAATCGCGTCAGCTTCATCTATAACCGCTTGCGGTGGGACTCTCCAGGTGGCGTGCAGACCCAGGCGACCAACACCTATAGCAACGACGCCTTTGGCAACGACTTCGTCAAACTTGATTACGGCATCGCCCGGCTCGACACTGTCTTCACCGCGAACATCGTCAACGAGCTCCGCTTCCAGTACGGCCGTGAGCTCGACGACGAAAGCGCGCAGCCTGTCAGCCCCTACAACGCACAATTCATCAACGCCGGGTCCTTTGAAGGCCTGCCTGCCTCGATCAATCTACCGACCGGCGGCTTCACCAACGGCACCCAGTACTACTCCTTCCGCCAGGCCTATCCGGATGAGCGCAAGTGGCAGATTGCGGACACGGTCAGCTGGATCCATGGTCAGCACACCTTCAAGTTCGGTGGCGACGTTGTTCACAATGCCGACCACATCCAGAGCCTCGGGATCGGTCCATACGCTCCCAACGGCGAGTTCAGCTACACCTTCTTCGGCAATCTCTTTGCCGATCTGGCCAAGCCCACCGGAACCTGTGGCGCCAGCGCCAGCGAGTTCAACATCGGTACGCTGCCCTGCTACTCAAGCTTCGGGCAGAACTTCGGCCCAGCCATTTTCGACGTTGCCACCGTTGACTACGGCTTCTTCTTCCAGGACGACTGGAAGGCGACACCGCAGCTCACCGTAAACTTCGGCCTCCGCTACGACTTTCAGGACAACCCTGGCCCGTTTCAAAACCTGCTGCAGCCTGTCGGCACATTCACGCCACTGCCGCAGATGTTTAACCACCCCAGTGACAAGAACAATCTAGGTCCGCGCGTTGGCTTCGCCTACGATCCGTTCGGCAAGGGCAAGACCGTCGTTCGCGGCGGCTTCGGTATGTATTACGGACGCCTCGTCAACAACATCCTCCTGTCCGCGTACTCGCAGACCGGATCGCCGAACAGCCAGATCGGCATCAGCTTCAAGAACAATCAGGGTGGCCCGGCGTTTCCGAACATTGAGCCGTCCAACTTCGTCCCCACAAAGCTGGCTGCGCCCAACGTTCAGTACTTCGACAAGCACTTCCAGAACCCGCAGGCGCTCGAGTACGACCTCAGCCTTCAACAGGACATAGGGGGCCACACCGTATTCTCCGCGAGCTATCTCTCCTCGCTGGGCAGGGAGCTGAGCAACTTCGTCAACACCAACCTCGTGAATACGCAGGCGCCCAACAACAACAGCAATGCGGGCAATGGCTACACCTTCGTGAACTATGTGGTGCAGCCGGCATCGGGCACCACCAACTGCGGGCCTCTAGCCTGCGGCAGCACTTTCAACACTAAGGTCTACAACTTCGGCTATATCAATCCAGCCTTCAACGCGGTCACGGCCGTCGTCAGCAACATCAACTCCAGCTACAACGCACTGGTGCTCGAGGTGGTCAACCACACCTTCCGCTACGCCGATTTCGACGCCAACTACACCTGGTCGCACGCCCTCGATCAGAACCAGAACGAGTCGACGCAGGCCTCGACCAATCAGCCGATCGATCCATATAGCGATGCACCGTATGCCAATTCCAGCTTCAACGTCCCCAATCGCTTTGTGGCTTACGCCACCCTCAAATACCCCAGGCACTACACGGGTCTCAAGAGCACACTGCTCGACGGCTGGAATCTGAATCCGCTGGTGCAGCTCCAGAACGGGCTCCCGTACAACCTCGTCACTACCGGTTTCCCGAGTGCCGCATCGGGCAGCTCAGGCTGGAATGGAGCCGGTGGCAGCCCAGCGTATGTCCCGTTCCTCGGCCGCAACGCATATACGATCCGGCGGGCTGAGGTCTTCGATCTCCGCGCCGAGAAGCAGATCCTCTTCCAGGACCGTTACACGCTGCAGTTGCTGGGGGAGGTCTTCAACGTCTTCAACCACCAGAACTACACCTCGGTGAACACCACCGGCTATACCTTCGGTTCATCCACCGCTGGCGTCAGTGACTCCGGCTACACCGGTCCGCAGACCTACACCACACAGCTGACCTACAACCCAAGCTTTGCCACCTATACCAACTCCAACAGCAACTACGCCTACAGTCCGCGGCAGGTGCAACTGGCGATACGGCTGTCGTTCTAAAGCATCCTTGTTTTAGCAGGGGCGCGGTGGCTTCGGCCGCCGCGCTTTTCTGTTCAGTAAAATGGAGTGAACGCCCAATCCCTGACCCCGCGCGAGGGAAGGTGAGGATGAGACGGGCCGCGCCCAGAACCAGTCGATGCCCTTCACCGAACAATACGACGTCGTCATCGTTGGAGCCGGCCACGCCGGCTGCGAGGCCGCCATGGCATCGGCGCGCATGGGCCTGCGCACGGCGCTCTACACCTTCAACCTTGACCTCATCGCGCAGATGTCCTGCAATCCCGCTATCGGCGGCATCGCCAAGGGCCACCTGGTGCGCGAAGTCGATGCTCTTGGCGGCATCATGGGCGAGGTCGCGGACGCCGTCGGCATCCAGTTTCGCCTGCTGAACACCTCGCGCGGCCCTGCTGTGTGGTCACCGCGCGCGCAGTGCGACAAGCAGCAGTATCGGGTGAAAATGCGCCAGATGCTCGAGGCGCAGCCCGGCCTCTACATCAAGCAGGCCGAAGTCATCGATCTGCTGATCGACACAGCTTCCGACGACAAGCGACGCGCCCATGGCTTGAAGCTCCGCGACGGCCGCACTGTCGAAGCTGGTGCTGTCGTCATCACCACGGGTACGTTTCTGAACGGCCTGATTCACTGCGGCGAGGAGCAGTATCCAGCCGGCCGCAGCGGCGAGCCGCCCAGCGTCCTGCTCGGCGAAAGCCTCAAGCGCCTTGGCCTTCGCGGCTGCCGCCTCAAGACCGGCACGCCGCCGCGTCTTGATGGCCGCAGTATCGACTGGTCGCGTTTTGCGGAGCAGCCGGGCGACGCTGACCCCACACCCTTCAGCTTCCGCACCACCACGCTGCCGCAGCGCCAGGTGTCGTGCCATATCGCGTACACCACGCCGGAAACGCTGCGCATTATCCGCGAGAATGTCTCGCGCTCGCCCATGTACTCCGGTCAAATTCAGGCCATCGGCCCGCGCTATTGCCCGTCGATCGAGGACAAGGTCGTCCGCTTCCCGGACAAGGAGCAGCATCAGTTCTTCCTCGAACCAGAAGGCCTCGATACCCACGAGGTCTACGTCAACGGCATGTCTACGTCGCTACCCATGGATGTGCAGTGGCAGGTCGTGCGCTCCATCCCCGGCCTTGAAAATGCCGAGATGCTGCGTCCCGGGTACGCCATTGAGTACGACGCTATTGACCCCACGGAGCTGGACCGCAGCCTGCGCGTCAAGTCCATCGCTGGTCTTTACCTCGCCGGCCAGATCAACGGAACGTCCGGTTACGAAGAAGCAGCGTGTCAGGGCCTGATGGCCGGCATCAACGCCGCGCTGGCCGTCCGTGGCGAAGCACCATTCACCCTCGACCGGACCGAAGCCTACACCGGCATACTGATCGACGACCTCATTAGCAAGGGCACCAACGAGCCCTACCGCATGTTTACCTCGCGCGCGGAGTTCCGCCTTCACCTGCGCATTGACAATGCGGATCGCCGCCTCACGCCGGCCGGCCGGCGGCTTGGCCTCATCGACGACAGGGCCTGGGCCGACTACGAGGCTCGACAGCAACGTGCCGTCGCGCTCGAAAAGCTGCTGGCCACAACGCGCATCGATGCGGACCGCGTCGCCATCGCGTTGCCCGCTCTCCATCTCGATCCCGAAAGCATCGCCGGCCAGAGCTACGGACAGTTGCTGAAGCGCCCGGAGATCACCATCGAACTCCTGCGGCCGCTGCTCCGGACCGTCGCATTGCCCCAGGAGTCACAGACGCTGCTGGCGCCGTTGCTCGAGGAGCCTGCGCTCTCAGCACGTGCACGCAACGAACTGCGCGCCGTCGAAACTGAAATCAAGTACGCCGGCTATCTCGACCAGCAGCGCAAGTCGATCGAAAAGCTGAAGCGGGCAGAGAGCCTCAGCATCCCCGCATGGTTTGACTATCAGAGCGTCAGCGGCCTCTCGCGCGAGATGCAGGAGAAGCTGAGCCGGGTGCGCCCGCAGACCGTGGGCCAGGCCAGCCGCATCCCTGGGGTCACTCCGGCCGCGCTCTCACTCATCCATGTCTACATTGAGATCCAAGGCCGCAAGCGCTCTGAGGTCGTCGCCGCTACGACCGACGCTATCGTCGGTTCGTGATTCGTTACCGCTAATCCTAGATCTAATCCCGGATTCCGAACCGCGCCTTACTGTGGAGGTGGATTCGCCGCCGCCGGCTGGGTGCTCTGTGGCCCCTTGTAGATCAGGGGAATGTGCAGCGGCAACGCGGCATTGCTCTTGCTGGTAGGCGCCGCAGCCTTCTTCTTGCGCTCCTCCTCCGTCATTACAACGGTGCGCTGCGAGTTGATGCACTGCCAGTTCCCAGCGCTGTTCTTGCGGAAGACATGGCTAAACACGCCCTTCTCCGCGACTTTCTGCTGGTCGCTCGCGCCCTGCCATTCCATCACGTAGGTCCCGTTCACCACCGCGACATCCCCCATCACGCGAGCGCCAATCACCTTCTGCGTCAGCGACATCGGCTCTGCGCCCGCGACGAAGAGGTGCGAAATCTGCTGGTTCCGGGTCGTCACGTCGCCCGTTGCGCTGATGCCGACAAAGTCCCGCGCAAGCAGGTTTTCGAGCGCGAATTGGTCGTGTTTGGTCACCGCAGTGTTCCAGGAGTCCTCGACCGTCTGCATCTGGGCGATCTCCGGCGATGGATCAGCGGCCTGGGCGGCTAGATGGGCAAAGGGAAGGGCGAAGACAGCAGCGGCGAGGGTGCAACGAAGGCGAAACGACAACATGAACGGCGTTCTCCAACAGATAGGATACAGGTTCAAGATGAACAGCATGCCATCACATTGAGGCGCGGTTTCTGCTCATTTGTAAGTTTCGGAAATCCAGCGCGTTACGAGGAAATCTCGGTACGGGAGAGCCGCACCAGTTATAGAATTCGTCGACTAAATGGAGCACCATAGAAAGACTTTATGGCTGCCTTTCCAGAGATCTCCCTTGAGCGCGGCATGCCCGCCAGCCCGGACGCCGAGCGCTCCATTCTCGGTGCAATCCTCCTTGAAAACGCGCACTTCCACGAGGCTGCGGAGAAGAAGCTCACTGCCGACGACTTTTCGCTCGATTCGCACCGCCGCATCTTTGCCCGGATGGAGGACCTCATCGGCGCCGGCCGCGCCGTCGATCTGGTCACGCTGGTCGAGGAGCTGGCCCGACGCAAGGAGGTGGAGTCGGTCGGCGGCGTCGCCTACATTGCTTCGCTCACCGAGGGTTTGCCGCGGCGCGTATCGATCGAGGAGTACGTCCGCATCGTCAAGGACAAGTCACTCCTCCGGCAGCTCATCCACGTCTGTAACAAGGCCATCACGCAGGCTGCCGATCAATCCGAAGACGCTCTCGAGGTATTGAACTCCGCCGAGTCGGCGATGCTCGAAGTCTCCGAGCGCGGCATCACCCGCGACTTCGCGAACATCCCCTCCATCGTCAAAGAGCACTTCGGCACCATCGACTCCATCTGGAAGCTGAAGCGCGAAGTCACCGGTCTGGCCACTCACTTCAAGGACTTCGACCGCATGACCAGCGGCCTGCAGCCCTCCGAACTCATCATCATTGCGGCGCGACCCTCCATGGGCAAGACGGCGTGGGCCATCAACATCGCGCAGCAGGCCGCACTCAGGGACGGCCGCGTGGTCGGCATCTTCTCGCTCGAAATGTCGAGCGATTCGCTGCTTCGCCGCATGCTGGCCTCGGAGGCCTTCGTCAACATGCGCAAGATCCAGTCCGGCTTTATCAGCCGTGACGACCAGGACGCCCTCATCAACGCGGCGGCCAAGCTCACCGAGTCGCATATCTACATCGACGACACGCCCGGCATCTCGCTGGCCGAGATGCGTGCCAAGGCCCGGCGTCTCAAGCAGCAGCGCGGCCTCGACCTCATCGTCGTCGACTATCTGCAGCTCATGTCCGCTTCGCTGCCCGGGATAGCAGGCGGCAAACGCCATGAGAACCGCACGCAGGAGGTTTCCGCGATCTCGCGCGGCCTCAAGGCGCTCGCCAAAGAACTCCACGTCCCCGTCATCGCGCTCTCGCAGCTCAGCCGAGCCTCTGAGCAGCGCGGAGGCGACAAGAAACCGATGCTGTCAGATCTGCGCGAATCCGGCTCCATCGAGCAGGACGCCGACGTCGTCGCTTTTATCCATCGCGAGAGCTACTACAACAAGGACGAGAACGGCGACGAAGATCCCGATTCCAAGGGTAAAGCCGAGATCATCATCGCCAAACAGCGCAACGGCCCGACGGGCTCCGTCCATCTCGCCTACCTCAGCGAGTACACCCGTTTCGAGAACATGGCACACGAAGGTGACGGTGCCAGTTACGAATGAACTCGACCTCCTCTACTCGTCCCACATGGACTGAAGTCTCACGGGCGGCACTCCGCGGCAACTACCGCATCCTCCGCGAGCGCGCGGCCCGCGTTGATGCGGATGCCGTCGCGGTGATCAAGGCCAACGCCTACGGTCATGGCGCGGTTGAGGCGCTGGCCACCCTGGCAGACGACGGCTGCCAGTGGTTTGCCGTTACCTGCCTGGATGAAGCCCGCCTTCTCGCGCCGCAACTGGCGAGTCATCGCATGCTGATTCTCTCCGGCCTGTTCACCGGAGAGGTGGCAGAAGTGGTGCGCACGGGTTTCACTCCTGTTCTTGGTTCAGTGGACCAGCTGGCGTGGCTTTCCGCGACGACGCCGCAGTCTCGCGATAAGAAACCGTTACTGCTACATCTGGAGATTGACACCGGCATGGCCCGGCAGGGCATTCCGTGGGATGACACTCAAGCCCTTGCCGCCTTTGCCGAGCGCCTTGAGGAGCACCCGCAGCTGCGGCTCGAGGGCGTCATGACTCACTTTGCGTCGCCCGAAGATGCGTACTCCACGCAGACCGGCCAGCAGCTCAACCGCTTCCGCGCCGCAATTGCAACTCTCCACCAGCATGGCTGCGCACCGCCTCTGATTCACGCAGGCAACTCAGCCAGCCTCTTTGAAGGTGACCAGGCGGCCCATCTGCGCGAGATCGCAGCGCATTACGGCAGTCGTCTCTTGTTGCGGCCGGGCATCGCACTTTATGGCTACGGCCCGCATCCGACCGAGCGCGGACTCGAGCCCGTGCTGACCTGGAAGACGCGCATCACAGGAATGCGCACCATCGCTGAAGGCGAAGCCGTCAGCTACAACGCCACCTTCCGCGCGGCGCGTCCCTCACGCATCGCGATGCTGCCAGTCGGTTACGCGGACGGTTACAGCCGCCTTCTTTCCAACCGTGGCCATGGGCTGGTGCGGGGCCAGCGCGCTCAAATCGCCGGACGGGTCACCATGGACCAGACCATGATCGATGTCACCGATATTGCAGATGCCGCAATCGGCGACGAAGTCGTGTTGCTGGGCCAGCAGGGCACAGACCGCATTACAGCGGACGATATCGCAGCGTACACAGGCACCATCGCATACGAGGTGCTGTGCGCAATAGGTACGCGCGTCCCTCGTCTCTGGGTGTGACGGCCGCCGGCGTGTCCGCCCCGGACGGCAGATCCCTGGATGGCGGAGCTTAGAAGCTGAAGCTCATTTGCAGATCGATGGTACGGACCGCTATCTGGTTGCGATTGAAAACCAGCCCGGCCAGCGCAAGAGATTTGTCGAAGTTTGGGCTACTGACCACGTTGCTTGGCTGCGCCAGATTCACCACGTTGAAGACATTGTTCGCTGCCACGGTGAAGTTCAGGTTGTACTTGCGCCGTACCGTATGCGAGTTTGGGCCGCCGAAAAAGCCACCGCCACCGCTGCCGCTCAGGCCGCCGGGACCAAGCCCGCCGCGGGGACCGCCGCCACCCTGCGGACCACCACCGCCGCCACGAGGGCCACCGTCGCCGCCACCCCCGCCATGCCCGGCAAGCTTTGGCCCGATGGCGAAGTTCTTACTGAGCCGCACATTTGCAGTGAAGTTTGCTGGCCCTCGTCCGCTGCCATAGGGAATGATCGTCTCGCCTGTATTGGGTGTGATATTCAGGCAGCCGTAGCGCGTGGCGTAATAGCGCGTCGAGCCCGGAGTACAGAGGCTTGCGGCGACCAAGGAGGGCCGCTCGTTGTACTGATTGTCCTGGTTCAGATCCTGGCCGGTGGTGATGTTGTAAGGTGCTCCCGCATTCGCAATCGTAAAGATCGATCCCTGGATGCCGTACGGCAGATTGGTCGTCGCGAGCAGGAAGAACCGGTTGCGCACATCATTGCTCGCGCGGCCATAGTCGAAGGCGATGTCATCCTGTCGCGACGGAAAATAGTTCGCGCCGCTAGTGTCGCTCTTGAAGTAGCTCAGCACATAGAAGCTTGAGATCGAATAGTTCCGCGCCCGCGCGTTGACCGACGTGATGAGCTGCTGCTGCCGGTACACGCCCTCAGATTGGAATTGATAGAGGTTGCCCTCGCCCGGGAAAGGCAGCTCTGGCTGTCCAGTCTTGGGGTCGATGATGAACGTGTTGGTCGTGTAGTCGTAAAGCGGCGCATTGATGTTGTCGCTCAGATACTGGTGAATGCCGCGGCTATACAGGTAGGTCACATTCGCTGTGATCGCCTTCGCAACAGTCCGATCGACGCCCACGGCCCCTTGCATATCCAGCGCCGCTTTCACCTCTGGGCTGATGCTGTACGTCGCTGAACGCGTGTCCACCGTGCCGGTACCGGAGGGCGGTTGACCGGGGACGTATGTCGGATTCGTGAAGACGATCTGCTGCTGATTAATGCCGTTCTGGTGGATCGCCTGGATCACGTTGGCGTTACTGAAGCGGTTAAAGAACCAGCCATAACCAGCGCGGATCACCGTCTTCGGCGGCCGCTTGTTGCCGCCATCCACCGCATACGCAAAGCCGATTCGCGGACCCCAGTCGGCATGGTCATCGATGCGGTTCTGTCCCTCAAAGCGCAGCCCGTAATCGAAAGTGAACTTACGGTTTACCTTCCAGTCGTCCTGGTAAAAGAGCGCTGCGTCGAACAGGGTCGAGCGTGCATTGAAATTGGTGATCTTCGTGACGCTGCCTTGCGATGGCGTACCGGCGGTATACGCCGCCGCACTGTCGAAGTTGTAGTTGCCGTTGGTGCCGGCATTCGAATAGTCCGATTCCCGATACGCGCGCAGCCTGGTGCCAAAGCGCAGTGAATGATTCTTGAAACTGCCGGTCAAGTAATTCTGCAGCTCATAGTGGTCACCGCTTGTACGCGATGTGCCGTCATTGCTGCCGCCACCGGTGAAGGCACCCTGCACGGTCAGCGTCGGGGACAAGTCCTGCGGCAATTGCTCATCGCGATCGCGTTCGTACTCAAAACGAGCGTCGTTCACCAAGTGCGCATTGATCACCTGCGAATCACCGATCTGGATCGTGTTCTCAATGCTGTGCGTGTTATAGGCCTGCGACGCCAGCGCATACTGTCCCGGACCGTCGCCTGTATCCACGGCGCGGTTGTATTGATACCGGACCGTCATTGTATTGCTCGGCGTCAGCTGGTAGTCGAAGCGCACTGGCAGGTGCAGGCGCGACATGGGGTTGTCCAGGTTCTGCACAAAGTTGCTGCCGTGGTCCAGGAAGTAGTTCGGATCAGCCGGTGTTCCCGGTGCATTCACGATCAGGATGTTCAGGCTGTTGCGCGCGAATACCGACAGGAAGTAGGAGGCCTTCTTGGAGATGGGGCCACCCAATGAGCCGTTGAGGAAATACTGGTAGTACGGCGGCGGCGTGGTGACGAAGTGGTTGGTGTTGAATGCCGAGTCGTTGCCACTCGCCTGTATGTAGCCGTGCAGTTTGTCAGAGCCTGGCTTGGTCAGGATCTCGATGCGTCCGTAACCCAGCTTGTCGAACTCGGCCGAAAATGGGTTCTGGTTGATGCGGATCTCGCGGATCGCCGACTTCGGCGGCAGGTCGCCGCCGGTGAAGCCGTCGATGTAAATCTGGCTGCCACCGTTTCCTGCCGCGGGACCAGCAAGGGCCGTCAGCTCATTCTGCATCTCGTCCGGGTCGTCGGAGAGCGCATCCAGATCTTTGCCGCTGAGCACCACGGCGTTGCCGTTGTCTGCCGGTTCTGTATCCAGTTGCCGGGTGTCCGCCGTAACCTCTACCTGCTGCTCCTGCGTGGCGATCGTCAGAGGGATATTCAGCGTTCGCGAGGTCCCGCTCACAATCGACACGTTCGATTCAGAAAACGGAGTGAACCCGGGGACATTGACATCCAGTGTGTAGTTCCCGGCTGGCAGCGTTCCAAACGAGTAGCTTCCATCGCCGCCCGAAGTGGCGGAAAAACTTTTGCCGCCGCCCGACAGCTGCACGCTCGCACCCGGCACGATGGCCCCGCTTGGATCAGTGACCTGTCCGTGCAGCGCCACGTTATTCTGCGCGTGCAGGAGCGGCGTGGCAAAAACAACCACACAAATAATGGGGATGCAAAGCAAGCCGTACAGACGATTCATCGATTCCTGAAGAAACCCTTAAGAGAATGTGGACACTACGGGCAGACGCTGACAGCGCTTACACAAAGAGACGAAACATGAGCGAGAAAAGTTGACCGCGAAACGATGAAAAAACCGCTAGATCATCGTTTGCGCTGCATGGGAGCGATATCGGAGCGAACGAGTTTAATGCACGTTGCGTGATCCGCATCCGACGCTCGATCCGCTACGATAAGTGTAATGGTACGGAAGCTCTACGCGCGGTGGATGTTTGCATGGGAGACCAGGCTAACCACACGTGACACCAATCGCATTGTCCGTCCGGTCGAATGGGGTTTCGACTGGCTGGAAGATTTTGCTCGTCCGCGCGGCCTCATGCCCGCTGATGGCACCGATCTCAATCCTGCCGCCGCAGAAGACGCGTTGCTCGCCATAAACGACGCAGCGCTGCGCGACCGCGACTCGTTCTACGGCTATAGTCGCCCTACGGACTTTCGCCTCGAAGAGCGCCATCCGCTGCTCTTTCCCACCAACGTACGTCCGGAGACGCTGCGCCGCGATGCCGCGCTTCGCGCAGCGGCAGAAGCAGGTAGCGCGAAAACAGTGCCATTTTTACGATTTACTTCGCCGATCCGGACACCCTATCCGGAAAACGATCTTGTCAACGCGCGCTGGTATCCCGCGCCGCCTGACAAGCAGGTCGGCAAGCCCAAACAGGCCATTATCGTCATGCCGCAGTGGAACGCCGATGCCTTCAGTCACAACGCCCTTTGTGCGCTCTTCAACCGCTTCGGCATCTCTGCCTTGCGCCTTTCGAAGCCCTACCACGACATCCGCCGCCCACTTGAGCTCGAGCGCTCCGACTACGCCGTCAGCTCCAACCTGGGCCGCACCATCTCGGCGTGCCGCCAGGCGGTCGTGGACATCCGTTGCTGCCTCGACTGGCTTGAGGAGCAGGGTTACGAGCAGTTTGGCGTGCTTGGCACCAGCCTCGGTTCCTGCTATGCCTTCATCGCCGCCGCCATGGATCCGCGTCTTCAGGTCTGTGCCTTCAATCACGCGTCGATGGCATTCGGCGACGTTGTGTGGACCGGCCAGAGCACGCGCCACATCCGCGAGGCGCTTGAGCCGGTCATGACGCAGGATCAGCTCCGGCAGATCTGGGCCTCGATCAGCCCGGTTTCCTTCATGGATCGATTTGCCGGCACCACGCCGCGCAAAGCGCTGGTCGTGCACGCCACCTACGACCTGACGTTCCTCGCCGGCTACTCACGCGGAGTGCTCGACAACTTTCGTCAGTACGGCGTCGACTACGAATCGCGCGTGCTGCCCTGCGGCCACTACACCACCGGCGAAACGCCCTACAAATTCATAGACGGATGGTTCCTCGGCTCCTTCGTCTACCGCGCCTTCAAGGACCTGGCCGGCGCGGGAAGGCGGTCGGCGCCAGCCCGGGAGCACGAGCTGGCAGCGCGGTAAAATCGGACCATGCCCAGCCAGACCGTCTCCGCTCAGACCGCATCCCAAAACCGCGCGCTCGCACAGGCCGATCCCGCTGTTGCCCAGGCCATCGCCAACGAAGTCGCCCGTCAGCACGAGGGCCTCGAGATGATCGCGTCCGAGAACTTCGTCAGCCGCGCCGTGCTCGAGGCTGCAGGCTCGGTCTTCACCAACAAATATGCGGAGGGGTATCCAGGCAAACGCTACTACGGCGGTTGCGAATTCGCGGACGTCGTTGAAAACCTGGCGCGCGAACGCGCTAAACAGATCTTTGGTGCTGACCACGCAAATGTGCAGCCGCACTCCGGCTCGCAGGCCAACGCCGCGGCTTACATGTCCGTCCTGCAGCCTGGCGACACCATCCTCGGCCTCGATCTCGCTCATGGTGGCCACCTGACCCATGGCCACAAGCTGAACTTCTCCGGCAAGCTCTATCGTGTCGCCTCCTACGGTGTGCGTAAAGACACCGAGGTCATCGACTACGACGAGCTCGCCGAGACCGCGCGCCGCGAGAAGCCGAAGCTCATCATCGGCGGTGGCAGCGCCTATCCGCGCACCTTTGATTTCCCGCGCATGCGCGCGATCGCCGATGAGGTGGGCGCCCTGCTGCTCGTCGATATGGCGCACTTTGCCGGCCTGGTCGCGGGCGGCGCGCATCCGTCGCCGGTGCCGCACGCACAATTCGTCACCACTACGACGCATAAAACGCTGCGCGGCCCCCGCGCCGGCATGATTCTCTGCCAGCAGCAATACGCTGCCGGTGTCGACAGGTCAGTCTTCCCCGGTCAACAGGGGGGCCCACTGGTGCACATCATGGCGGCTAAGGCCGTCGCATTCGGCGAAACGCTTGAGCCCAGCTTCCGCGACTACGCCGCGCAGATCGTCAGCAACGCAAAGGTGCTCGCGGAGGAACTCGCCGGCCATGGTTTCCGCATCATCTCCGGAGGCACCGACACCCACCTCATGCTCATCGATGTCTTCGCCAAGGGCATGTTCGGCAGCGAAGCCGAGACCGCGCTTCACGCCGCCGGCATTACGGTGAACAAGAACGCGATTCCCTTTGATACCAATCCGCCGATGAAGCCCAGCGGCATCCGCATCGGCACGCCTGCGCTCACCACGCGCGGCATGGGCAATCCGGAGATGCGCACCATCGCCCGCTGGATCACCGAAGCTCTGGACAAGCGCAGCGACGAAGCCGCCCTCGCACGCATCCGCGGACAGGTTCGAGAACTAGCCGACAGCTTTCCCTTGTACGACTGGCTGCGCGAGCCCCAGCTCGCTGCCGCGCGCTAGCGTCTGGCGAGGCCACATCACTCCCGTCGAAGCGCGATCATCGGGTCGACAGACAATGCGCGGCGTGCAGGAATAACGCACGCCGCCGCGGCAACCGCCAGCAGCAGAAACGAAACGCTAAGCGCGATCAATGGATGATCGGTGGTATTTCCCACCCAACTGGAGATAAACCGATTCAAGCCGATGCTCAACACAAGGCCGGCAACAATACCGATGCCGACGCTGGCCGCGGCCGATGCCATCACAATCCTGAAGACATGAGCGCGTCCCGCGCCAAGCGCCACGCGAATGCCGAATTCATTCGTGCGCTGGGCCACCGAATAGGAAGACACGCTGTACAAGCCAACGGCGGAGAGAACGAGCGCCAGGATCGAAAATCCGGCAAACAATGCGGATATCAACCTGCCGCGAGCCCACACTGGTTCGTTCCGGATCCACGTTTCCAGGTCTTCAATCTTACTGTCCGTCTGCTGGTCCGGATTCACCCCCGCCAGCTGCTTGCGGATGCTGCGTTCCAGTGTTTCCGGTGCGACGTGGCTGCGAACCAGAAGACTGGTACCCATCCATAACTGCAGGCTGTACGGAGCGAAGATCGCTGGATCAACCGGCTTCTCTATGCCCTGGTTCTGCGCGTCGCCCACTACACCAATCACCTGCAGCCAGCCATCAGCGCCCGGCGCAGACAGCGAGCGAGGCGCATCGTTGGGGCGCTTCGGCAATTTGAGCGAATGTCCAAGAATGTCCCCATTCACGGAATAGCGGCGGGCAAAACTCTGATTGACCAGCACCAGTAAAGCGCCGTGTTCGATCTCGGCAGAACTCCAGATACGTCCTCGCAGCAGTGGCACATGCAGCGTGCCGAAATAACTGGAATCCACGAACCCTATCCGTGCCGTTTGTGCTTCCGGCGCTGCGGCGGGCTGCCCCAGCAGGTCGAAACTCAGTCTCCAGCCGATATAAGGCGGCATTGCGTTCCCGGAGATAGCGGTGGAGGTCACTTCCGGGAGCGCAGCAATGCTGGCGCGGAGTTGCTCGAAATAATTCACCCGTCCCTGCCATGTCGTGTACGTGTTCTCCTGCAACGGAATGTCCACGGCAACGACATTGCCCGGATCATAGCCGAGCGGCACATGAGTTAACCGCACAAAGCTCTGGATCGCCGCGCCCGCTGCGGTCAGCAACAACAGCGTCAGGGCAATCTGCGTTGCCACCAGCGTGCCGTGCAGCCGTTTGCCGCGCACGCTGCCCGCGGCCTTGTTAGAGCTGGACTGCATCACCTGGCTGATCTCCGGCTTCGCCATTTGCAAGGCAGGCGTCAGGCCGAAGAACACTGCCGTAATCAGCGCCAGCCCCGCGCTGAACAGCAGAATTGGCGCGTTCATGCGAATCGCTACATCCGGAGGAAACAAATGCTCCGGCATCCACGCCACGATCACCGCCAGCAGCCGGTACGCCAGCAATATGCCCAGGGCCGTTCCCGTCACCGCCAGCAGCAGCGATTCCGTCAGCAGCTGCCGCACAATGCGGAAGCTGCTGGCGCCCACCGCGGCGCGCACTGCGAACTCACGTTGGCGCGCCGTTGCCCGCGCCAGCAGCAGAATCGAGACATTCCCACAACCAATGGCCAGCAGCATGGCAACTGCGGCAAACAGCAGATAGAGCGTCCCGCCCATGTTCTCGCCGATCTCGTAAGTCAACGGGCGGACATCTACTTTGAAATTCCGCGGAAAATTGTCCGGTTGCTCGTGCGCTAAACGTTCCAGCAAGGGTGTCAATTCTGCGTCCGCGGCGGCCCAGCTTACGCCGGGACGCAGCTTCACCATCACCCCTGCATATCGAATGCTGCCGATCTCGTCGGGCAGATACACATCCGTGCCCCAGCCTCCTGTGAAGTTCGGTCGCGTAACGCCGACGACGGTGTACTTCTTGTGCGCCAGTTCCAGCGTCTTTCCGAGAATCGCCGGGTCGCCATGGAAGTGCCGCTGCCAGAAGCGGTAGTGCAACTCCGCAACCGGCTGCGGTTCCTGTCCGTCCGGGGAATCGGATGGACCCAGATTGCGGCCGAGCAATGCCGGAACCCCCAGCGTAGGAAAGGTCTCGCCGATTCCGTAATAGGCGGAGACATTTTCCGGGATCTCCTCTCCGGTCATCGTCAGGTTCGTCAGCCGCCAGGTAGCGAGATTCTCGAAGGCGTGCACCTTCCGCAGCTCGCGCAACTGCGGGCCAGTGAAAAAGGCGTCGAAGAGGATGCCTTTTGAATCGCGAATGCTGAGATTCCCGATCCGCTCCACATCTACGTAGGGAAACGGGTGCATCAGCACGCCGTAGATCACGCTGAAGACGGAGACGGTCGCGCCAATACCGAGCGCCAGCGAGAGGACCCCTGTCAGAGCAAACCCCGGGTTCTTGATGAGCTGCCGCAGGGAGTAGCGAAAGTCCTGAAGGAAGGTCTGCATCACTCACTCCTAATGACTCAATCATGGTGCCGCGACGAACGCGAACCATGATCCCATACGACGATTGCCCCGGCCATTTTGTTCATTGTTTCAATCGGGAAGGGGAGCGGCTGAACTTGGTACAATTCGCCTCGATTCGCCCCTGGGCTATCGGCTTTCTTTCGAATCCTATCCGAGGTCATCCGAACGTTATGAGCGAACTGACATCCAGCAACCGTGTTTGCCAGGACAGAAGAAGCTTCCTGAAGCACTCAGCACTCTTGAGCGCGGGCCTCTGCGGCCTCGGCGGAGAGATGCTGCATCCGGAGCCGGCCGCGGCAGCGAGTGATCCGGCCGGGCTCGACATCATCGGGCCGAAGCCGGGATACACGCCGCAGGTAGGTACGTTCGTCTCGATGCTTACCTGGATGCGCGAAGCGAACGGCATCATCACTGCCACAAAGGGTCTCACCCAGGCCGATCTGGATTATCTCTTCGACCCTAAGGCCAACACTATCGGCGCCCTCATGCTCCATCTTGCAGCCACCGAGACGTACTACCAGATGAATACCTTCGACGGAATGAAGTGGGATGGCTGGTCCAAATCCATCAAGGACAAGTGGGATCCCGCCATGGGCCTGGGAGACGCCGGCCGCAAGACAATCAAGGGCCACGACCGCGACTATTACCTGAACATTCTTCAGGAGGTGCGGGCCAAGTCACTGGCGGAATTCAAAAAGCGCGACGACGCATGGATTATGGCCGTCGACAAAGACTGGCCATGGGGGCCAACCAACAACTACTGCAAGTGGTTCCACGTTTGCGAGCACGAGGCCCATCACACAGGCCAGATCGCGCTGTTGCGGAAACGGTTGCCGGGAGCGAAGCCGTCGGCGGAGTAGTTCTGTCACATTGCTGAACAGCCAACAGACCACCATGCGTGGGTGTCGTCCTATGATCGACTCAGCAACCTCCGGAGGCCGCCATGGCTGATTCTGTTGCGCCGTATTCCTACGAAACACGCCTGAACATCCTGCACCAGCCGCTCGAGTTGATCGACGTAAAGGCTTTGGCCGACGCCTGCGAATACAAGTGGTTCAACCAGACGCTGTGCAAGGTCAACGAGTCGGTGGTGCGCGTTGGCGTTGTCGAAGGCGAATACCACTGGCACAAGCACGATGACGATGATGAATTCTTCTATGTCGTCGAAGGTAAGCTGCTCATCGACCTTAAAGACCGCATGGTCGAACTCGCACCCGGGCAGGGCTTCGTCGTTCCCAAAGGCGTCGTGCACCGCACCCGCGCGCCGCAGAGGACCGTGATCCTAATGGTAGAGAACGCGGGCATTATTCCTACCGGCGACTGAAGACGCAACTTGGCCTCAAACTCCGATGCACCCTGGTTCGGTATTTCTGTCTCAAAAGTGGTATCACGCAAATCGCCATAATTGGCTCTATGGAAATACCAGACGCGATGTCACTCTGGATAGCAAGTCGGAGGAAGAATGACATCACTCGTACGGTGGGGAACCTATTTTCTGTTGTGCTCTGCGAGCTGTTTTGTGCCTTCGTGCGGGTTCTCGCAAACCGCTGCGCCCGCACCGTCGGAGCAGGCAACTGCTCATCGGGATGGGCAACATGATTTCGATTTCGAGCTGGGTGCCTGGAAGATTCATCTGAAGCGTCTGCTGCATCCGCTGACCGGGTCGAACACCTGGAGTGAATTCGACGGCACTTCCGTGACGCGCAAGGTTTGGGAAGGCCGCGCGCAACTGGAGGAGTTTGAGACCAATGGCCCATCGGGGCGCGTAGAGGGCCTGACGCTGCGTCTCTACAATCCGGAATCGCGGCAATGGAGCCTTTACTGGGCCAACGGCAAGAGCGGCGCGCTTAGCCTGCCGGCGACGGTCGGCGAGTTCAACGACGGCCGCGGAGAGTTTTACGATCAGGAACCATTCAACGGCAGGATGATCTTTGTGCGGTTCAGCTGGTCCGAGATCACTCCCAACTCGGCCCATTTCGAACAGGCATTCTCGGATGACGGCGGCAAGACCTGGGAAGTGAACTGGATTACGGACCAGACGCGCACAGAGGAAGCTCACTGACCGGCTTCAACCCCGTCAAAGACAACTCGCGTAGAATCAACCATGCAGGCGGGCTGGACGGCCGCTGCCGGGCACTTGTTGTCCGGGAGAGGAAAGTCCGAACTCCGCAGGGCAGTGTGCCGGATAACGTCCGGGACCGGCGCGTCAAGGCGCCGGGACGGCTAGTGCCACAGAGAAGATACCGCCACCGCGTGCAAGCGCGAGGGTAAGGGTGAAAAGGTGCGGTAAGAGCGCACCGCTCCGGCTGTAAAGCGCGGAGGCAGGGTAAACCCCACACGGAGCAAGACCAAATAGGGAGGGAGACCGCAGGCTGGCCCAAGTGCCTGCAGTCGCGTGCCGGCCCGGCACGCCCACGTGGGCCCTCTGGCGACTTCGGCCGTCAGAGCGGAAACCTCCGGGTAGGTCGCTGATGAACGTCGGCAGCAATGCCGCGTCTAGAGGAATGGCCGTCCTCGACAGAATTCGGCTTATAGGCCCGCCTGCGAATTTCTCTTACTTCTCAGTAAAACCGGCTTACCATGCTCCGTACCGAAAATCTGCCCTGGCCGCACACGCGGCACGGCAAACCCATTTGGGGGGGAACATGTTTCATCTGCTTTGGGAGGCGATTATCGGGCTCATCGTCGGCGCTCTAGCAAAGTTCATCATGCCGGGCAAGGATCCAGGCGGCATCATCGTGACCATGCTGATCGGCATTGCTGGTGCACTGCTGGCCGGATGGCTTGGGAAAGTCATCGGCTGGTACAAAGAGGGTCAGACCGCAGGTTTCATTGCGTCCCTGATCGGCGCACTGATCCTGCTTGGCATCTATCGGCTTTTCAAAGGCAAGCAAGCCACCACGTAGGGATGCAGTATGTGTCATTTGCAAAACGAAGGCCCCAGCCAGTACTGGGGCCTTTCGTTTGTCCAACGCCGGCCTTACGCCGGCTTTTTAAGCGGAGAGATCAGGCAACATTCTTGATCAGCCCGTTCGGGTTCAGCACAAATTTCTTCGCCACCCCCTTGTCGAAATCCTTGTAGCCCTGCGGCGCCTCTTCTAGTGTGATCACTGTTGCATTCACGATCTTCGCGATCGGAATCCGGTCATGCAGGATCGCCTGCATCAATTGCCGGTTGTACTGCAACACTGGTGCCTGCCCGGTATGGAAGTGCAGGGACTTCGACCAGCCCTTGCCGATGCGCAGCTTCAGCATGCCTTTTTTTGCGTCCTCATTCACGCCGCCCGGATCTTCGACCACATACAGGCCCGGAATCCCCAGGCCGCCGGCGACGAACGTGATCTCCATCAGCTCATTCAGCACCGCCGCCGGCGCAGCTTCGCCCTTGGACCCATGCCCACTGGCTTCAAAGCCCACCGCATCCACCGCGGCATCCACCACCGGCTCACCCAGGATCTGGGCGATCTGCTCACCCAGCCTGTCGTGTTTCGAAATATCGACCGTCTCAAAACCCACCTTCTTCGCGTGCGCCAACCTCTCCGCCTGGCGATCGCCGATGATGACCACCGCCGCGCCTAAAATCTGCGCACTCGCGGCGGCCGCCAGCCCTACCGGACCTGCACCAGCGATGTAGACGGTAGACCCGACCCCCACGCCCGCCGTTACCGCGCCGTGGAAGCCCGTCGGCAGAATGTCAGACAACATCGTCAGGTCGGTGATCTTCTCCATCGCCTGCTCTTTGTTGGGGAACTTCAGCAGGTTGAAATCGGCATAGGGCACGAGCACGTAATTCGCCTGGCCGCCAATCCAACCGCCCATGTCCACGTAGCCATATGCGCCGCCCGGCTGGTGTTGGTTCACGTTCAGGCACACGCCCGTATTGCGTTCACGGCAGGCACGGCAGCGGCCGCACGCCACGTTGAAGGGCACAGAGACCAGGTCGCCGATGTCGAGAAACTCGACATCCTTGCCCTTCTCGATGATCTCGCCGGTAATCTCGTGCCCCAGCACAATGCCCTTGGGCGCCGTGGTGCGACCGCGCACCATGTGCTGGTCCGAGCCGCAGATGTTGGTCGAAACAATCCGCAAAATCACGCCATGCTCAATGGGTTTCCCCTGCGGATTCTGCATCTTCGGGTAATCGATGCTCTGCACTTCCACCTTGTTCGGGCCAAGATAGACAACGCCATGATTCGTGGCCATACGGGTACTGCTCCTTTCAGGTAAAGGCGAACGGTTCCGCGCTGCGGTGCTCTCTTCCGCAGCTCGACAAGGAAAATGTCCAGGCCAATCGCCGGACGCTCTCAGGGAAAACTCGCGGGAGGGCGGTCACTCCAGACACACCACTCGTCCCATCTCTCCGTTGGAACGGAAAAGTCTTCGCGAACGTTGCCCACACCGGGCTGCTGGGGAACCTTCAGGCTGTTAAACTCGTTCCACTCCCTGGTACATCCCTATATGGCATTCCGAGAAGCCATCCGTATCGCGCTACAGTCGCTCTGGGCGAACAAGCTGCGCTCCATCCTCACCCTCATCGGCATGGTCATCGGTGTGGCCTCGGTCATCATGGTCATCACTCTGGCGGCTGGCGCCAACAAGTTCGTCGCCACCAAGGTGTACGGCTACGGCGCGGACGTCTTCACCGCCTCCAAGCAGCCCTCCGTCATCTTCAGTGACGCGGAATACATGAAGTACCAGAAACGCAAAGATCTGAAATACGAGGCGTATGAGGCGATTGCGGAGCGCTGCGACGCCTGCTCGACCACCGGCGCCATGGCCAACGCCACTGGCTCCGTCGTCTACGGCACGCACTCCGCCACCGACATCGACATTCGCGGGTGGACCGCGGATATGCCCTCCATTTACGACATCAACATCGAGCGGGGCCGCGCCTTTACTCCCGGCGAAGAGGCGCGCCGCATACACATTGCTCTGATCGGTCCAGACATTGTCGATAACCAGATGGGCGGCGAGGACCCGCTGGGCAAGGAAATCCGCGTAGACGGCGAGCACTACACCGTCATTGGCGTCGGGCGAGCGTAAAGGCAAGACCCTCGGCCAGAGCCAGGACAACTGGGTCGCCATCCCTCTCACCACCTTCCTCGACACCCATGGCGCTAACCGCAGCCTCACCCTCTATGCCCGCGCCCGTGGGGTCGGCGACCCCCTCGAACTCGCTTCGGACCAGGTGCGCGTCATCCTGCGTTCGATCCGCCACGACGCCCCCGGTGCAGAGGACAGCTTTTCCGTCGACACCAATCAGACCTTCGTCGGCATCTGGCAGAGCATCAGCTCCAGCTTTTTTGCCGTCTTCATCTCGCTCGCCGCGATCTCGCTGGTCGTCGGCGGCATCGTCATCATGAACATCATGCTTGTCTCGGTCACCGAACGCACGCGCGAGATCGGTGTGCGCAAGGCGCTCGGCGCTCGCCGCGGCGACGTCATGTCGCAATTCCTCATCGAAGCGGCGACCATGTCCTTCTTCGGTGGAATCATCGGCGTGATTTGTGGAATTCTTGTGGCGAAGGCGATCACATTCATTATCGGTTTTCCCTCGGATATCCAGATCTGGTCAGTGATTCTTGGCCTCGGCGTGGCCACCTCGGTGGGCATCTTCTTCGGCGTCTACCCTGCGAGAAAAGCGTCCAGACTGGATCCCATCGTTGCCTTGCGGGCCGAATTGTAACCAGCAGCTCAGGAGTAATCCATGCGGTGGAGTGACGGAAAAGAGGCGGTGCGGATGGCGGGGGAAACCCTGCGCGAGAACAAGCTGCGCTCCGGCCTCACCATCCTCGGCATCATGATCGGCGTCACCACCGTGATCCTGATCTCCTCGGTCATCAACGGCCTCACCTACAACGTCAACGACCTGATTAAATCGCTTGGCACCAACGTCTACTGGGTCTTCCGTTTCCCCGTCTTCGGCAACCGCCCCACGCAGGAAATGCTGGCCCGCCGCCAGCTCACCTACGAAGACGCGGTCGCCCTCCGCGATCTTCCGCATGTCCTCGCCGTCGATCCCTCGCAGCAGTACCGCTCACCCACCGGCCACCTGGGCAGCTTCTCGCTCAAATACAAGGGGCGCAAGGTGACGAACACCATCCTCGAGGGTGATTCGGAGCAGCAGCCGCTGGTGTATGACGTGAACCTGGAAGAGGGCCGCTTCTTCACCAATGAGGAAGAGCAGCGCCGCGCCAACGTCGTCGTTCTCGGCCACGACGCCGCGCAGCAGCTCTTCGACCAGGAGCAGCCCCTCGGCAAGGAGATCGAAATCGAGGGCGACGTCTTTACCGTCGTCGGTGTGTTGGCCAAGGAGAAGCAGGTCTTCGGCGGCGGCTCGAATCCCAATGACAACTCCGCGCACTTCCCGCTCTTCACTTTCCGAAAGCTCCACCCGGAGATCCTCGACTACTGGATCAGCGTGAAGTACGACGACGCGAAGAACAAAGTCGCCGTCGAAGACGAAATCCGCGAGATGCTCCGCCGCCGCCGGAAGGTCCACACGGACCAGCCCGACAACTTCGCCATATTTACCTCGGACGGCCTGCTCGAGCTCTGGAACTCACTTACGGGCGGCCTGTTCATCTTTCTCGTTGGGGTCTCGAGCGTCGGCCTCATGGTGGGCGGCGTCGGCGTCATGAACATCATGCTGGTCTCGGTCACGGAGCGAACGCGGGAGATCGGCATCCGCAAGGCTCTTGGCGCAACCCGGCGCACCATCATGCTGCAATTCACTCTCGAAGCCATGACTCTCTGCGCCTTCGGCGGGGTCATCGGTATCCTCATCGGCGCCCTGCTCACCCTGGTGCTCAAGCTCACCCTCGGCACCGTGTTGCCTGCACAGATGTCCGCCATCTGGGCGATGACCGCGTTCACCGTCTCCTGCGTTATCGGCCTCGTCTTCGGCATCTACCCAGCCTGGAAGGCCGCCACCCTCGACCCCATCGAGGCCCTTCGCTACGAATAGCCGCGCCGGTCGCTGACTGCCCCACGTGAGCGACCAAGCGACTATAGACATCTAACCTGACTACTGCGCCTCAGGCGTGTTCGCCGTGCGGCAGGCACTAAACTCAAATCCTTGAACGCCACCCTCATAGCTGCCATCGTCGCCGGCATCACCACCGTCCTCGCCTGGGCCGGCATCGGCTACTACCTCGTCGCCCTCTGGGGCGCCCGCGCCTTTGTTCACAACCTCCGCCACCCGCGTCCCGCCTACACACCCCCTGTCAGCATCCTGAAGCCAGTCCGCGGCCTGGATCACGAGATGTACTCCGCCTTCGCCAGCCATTGCCGCCAGGACTACGCCGGCGAATACGAGATCCTCTTCGGCGTCAGTTCACTCAGCGACCCCGCCCTCGTCGCCGTCCGCCAGCTTCAGGAGGAGTTTCCCGATCATGCCATCCGCATCATCGAATGCCCCGAGGTTCTCGGCGCCAACGGCAAGGTCTCGAACTTGGTCCAGATGCTCCCGCATGCGCGTCATCCCTACATCGTCATCAACGACAGCGATATCGTGATCTCGCCCCACTATCTCGCAAATGTCATGTCCGGCTTCGCGCTCACGCCCGAGCACAAGCACCCTGTCGGCATGGTCACCGCGCCCTATCGCGGACGCGCCCACGGCAAACCGCGCCGGGAGCCTACTCTTGGCTCGCGCATGGAGGCCCTCGGTATCTCGACCGACTTCTTTCCCGGGGTCCTCACCGCGCGCCTCATCGAAGGCGGCATCCACTTCGGCCTCGGATCCACGCTCGCGGTTTCACGCGAAGCACTCGACCGCATCGGTGGCCTCGCCCCGCTGGTCGACTACCTCGCCGATGACTACGAACTCGGAGCGCGCATCGCCGCCGCTGGCTTCGATGTCGAACTCTCCGCAGAGGTCGTAGAAACCTGGGTTCCTCCGTATGACGTGGGCGGATTTTTCCAGCATCAACTCCGCTGGGCCCGTTCCACGAGGGACTCGCGCCGATGGGGCTACACCGGCCTGCTTTTTACCTTTGGACTCCCCTGGGCGTTCTGCAACCTGATCGCGACCGGCGTCAGCCTGGAGGCTATCGCGCTCTTCGTTCTTGCGCTTCTCGTGCGCATCGCCCTCGCGCTGGTCGTCGGCGTCGGCATCCTCGGCGATACCCAGGTCCTCCGCGATCTCCTGCTGCTCCTGCCCCGCGACCTGATCGCGCTGGTCCTGTGGGCCTGGAGCTTCGCCGGCGATACCGTGACCTGGCGCGGCGAGCGATTTCTGCTTAAGCACGGAAAACTCGCTCGGATCTGAGTTACTGCCTGGTCGCGAACACCTGGTCGCGTTCAAGCATCAGGCATCTCGCAAATCTTATTGCGGATGCGCCGCAGAGTCTGTGGTGAAGCGCTTCAGCGGATGCGCTTCGGTATTGAAGACGAAGCGACTCCATTCGACCGTGTCTCGCGGGGCGTAAAGCAGATAGAGGTACTTGAGCGTTTCGGCGAAGAAGAAGCTCTCCATCTCGTCCTTCTGCTGTTTGCTGCGGACATCGGTGAGCGCGGCGTAGGCCTCCGGCGTGCGGCACCAGCGGACGAGGGAGTCGAAGTAGTCCTGGCCCATGTGCAGGTAGAGGGGGTCGCCGGTGAGGTGGTGCAGGTAGTAGGTGGACTCGATGATCTCCGGGCGCAGCGGGTAGCCAGCATCGGGTGTGGAGAGCCGGATGTAGTCGAGCGTGTCCGGTTCGATGCCGTACAGCGTCCACATTTGGAAGCTGGAGCGCTGCAAAGATTCGGCGCGTGGCAGGTCGCCGCTTAGGGCCAAGACCGCGGGAAAGAAAGCGTCGAGCGCGCCGTATTCGTGGGATTTGCGCGCGCCGGTGCGCATGTCGGCTTGTCCGTACCAGAGGCCCAGGCGCGTCTGCTCCGCCAAGTAATTGTTAATGGCGACGATGCTCTTTTGCCACATCTCCAGGCAGTCGCGGTCGCCGAAGAGCAGCCAGCTCTTGAGCAGGTATTCGTCGAAGGAATCGATGCCGCCGCTGATGGTGGCGGTGGAATCAGTCCAGTCGCCGGTTTCGACATTGATGCCGAGGCCGACCAGGTCCAAAGAGGATCGGCGCTTCCACAGCTCGATCATCGCGCGCTTGGCGGCGTCGTAGTAGACAGGGTCGCCGGTGAGTTTCGATAGCGTTCCGAACTCCGGCAGCAGCGCAACCTCGGCGGGGTTGGTGACCACGCCACGGACCTTGCCGGTGCGCAGGTTGACGAACTCGTAAGGCATGCCGGTAGGCGAGTGGAAGGCCGGCAGCAGGCGGCGGCCGAGATCCGTGGCGAGTTTGAGGAGCTGCGGATCGTTGGTGGCCTCGTACTCGCTGAGCAGGCCGCCGAGGCAGCGGATGGTGATCTCGAAGTTCTTGACGTAGATGTCCTGATCGAAGGAGAGGTGCTTGTCGATGTCCTGCTGGGTTTCGGCTGCCTCCTTATCGAGACCCATCAGCAGCATGGTGTCGAGGCCGTCGATCTGGCTCATGTGCAGGGAGACGCCATACCAGTCGTGGGGCTTTTTGGAGAGCGGCATCAATGCATCGTGGCCCCAGGCATAGGTGTGATAGCCCTGCCAGGCGTGGAGATATTCGGCGCGGACTCGGGTTGCCATTGCCTCGCTGTCGGCGGGCGTGCCGAGAGTGGGGGTGGACTGGGCGATGGCCGCGACGCATACAGATAGCAGTGCGACGATGCTCCATTTACGGAATGCCGCGAAACGAAGCAAAAGTTTCACGCAATTCGGTTCGCCAGTCGCACGTGGTTTGCCGGTTTCCGGGTATTCGATCCTACTCATCATGCCCACGCACTCCCGTTGATTGCGTCCCATGCTATCTGGTGCCGGGAGCGCCTGGATAGACAGGAGCGGACGAAGACAGCACACTGGTGGCAATCCATAGACGTACTGGAGTCAACGTGAACCGCCGCGAATTTGCTCGTGTCTCAGCTTTGTCGCTCGCCGCGACTCAGTTCTCTTCTGCCGCAGACGCGCAGCCGCAGCGCAAGATTGGCTACGCGGCGGTTGGCCTGGGTCAGATTTCGAGCATTTTCATGCGTGCGGTTGCCAATTCGTCCACGACGAAGATCACGGGCTTGGTAAGCGGTCACCCCGAGAAAGCAGCCCGCTTTGCGGATATGTACGCCGTGCCTCGTTCCTCGATCTACAGCTACGAAGATTTCGATCGCATTCGAGAGAACAAAGATATCGACGCAACGTACATCGGGCTGCCGAACTCCATGCACAAGGAGTTACACGATCCGTTCTGCTCAGGCGGGAAAGCATGTGCTGTGCGAGAAGCCGATGGCGATCTCTTCGGCGGAGTGCCGCGAGATGATCGCCGAGTGCCGCAAGGCGAATGTGAAACTGATGATCGCTTACCGCATTCACTATGACCCTACCCATCTGAAGGCGGTCCAACTCATCAAGCAGGGACGGATCGGCGAAATTCAGTTTTGCGAGGGCAATTTCGGCAGCTATTTTCAGGCAAACCAATGGCGGCTTACGCGCGCCATGGGCGGTGGCGGACCGCTGATGGATATGGGGATCTATCCGTTGAACACAATTCGGTTTTATACCGGGGTCGAGCCCGTCCGCTTTGCAGCGCTCACCAGCACCGTGGATCGTCAGAGCGGCCGCTTCAAGGAGATCGAGGAGTCACTTTCGTGGACGATGGAGATGTCATCCGGTGTTCTCGCCAATTGCGCGACCAGCTACACCACGAGGCTTCCGGGATACATCAAGGTGATCGGCAGCCGTGGCGACGTGCAGGTAACGACCGCCTACAGCTATGAGGGCCTGCAATTGGATGCTCATCTGGACGATCCCGATGGAAGATCCGGCACTGACATTCATGAAGGCTCGACCGGCAAGATGCCGTTCCAGTTTCAGATCGAGGCCGAGGATTTCGCCGAATGCATCCTGCAGAACAAGGAATCGAGGACGCCCGGCGAGGAGGGTTTGAAGGACCTGGAAGCTATCGAGCAGATATATATCGCGGCCGGCCACCCGATCGCCTAGCTGTCTAAAGGATCTTCTTTCCGAATGCAGAGGAGATGAGCTCGACCGCGAGGTGCGCGGTGCGGTTGTGCTCGTCGATGACCGGGTTTACTTCCACAATCTCGAAACTCAGCATGCGACCGTGGTCGGCAAGGATCTCCATGGCGAGGTGGGCCTCCCGGTAAGTGGCGCCGCCGCGAACTGGTGTGCCGACTCCGGGGGCATCTTCGGGGTCGATCCAATCCATGTCGAGCGAGACGTGATAGCCGGCGGTCCCACGGCCCGCGGCGCGAAGAGCTTCTTCCATCACGGTGCGCATGCCGCGCTCATCGATATCGCGCATGGTGTAGACCTCGGTGATGCCGGCACGCTTGATGTTTTCCTTCTCAGTAGCGTCGATATCGCGCACGCCGATAAGGACGACGTTGTCGGGCTGAACCTTGGGTGAGAAATCGTAGATGTCCGAGAGTTCCTTGGGGCCGAGGCCGAGCACCGCGGCCATCGGCATGCCGTGGACGTTGCCGGAGGGCGAGGTCTCGGGAGTGTTGATATCGGAATGGGCGTCAATCCAGATGAGGCCGATCTTCTGCCCCTTGCGGCGGTAGAACTCTGCGACACCGGAGACGGAGCCGGCCGCGACAGAGTGGTCGCCGCCGAGGATGACGGGTGTAGAGCCCTCTTCGAGGGTCTTCACGACGAGGTCGGCCACTTTGACGCAGGTCTCGCGGATTTCCTTCAGGTACTTCGCGCTCTCCTGGCCGGGCTTCTTGGTTTCGGCAATGGCAACGCTGATGTTGCCCGCGTCGGTGACGACGTGGCCAAGTGCTTCCAGGTGCGCCTCAAGACCAGCGACACGGACTGCGGAAGGGCCCATGTCCACGCCGCGCCGCGACTGGCCGAGGTCAAGCGGCACGCCGATGACGCGGATATGGCGCGGCGGCAGCGCCTGCACGCCGGTGTATATGGGTTGGTGGCCGCGGGAGGTCTCTGCGTGGATCGAATCTTCGTTCTTGCTCATAAGTCTGGACGCCCTCGCGTCGACGAACCCGGAGGAGCAAACCCCTAAGGATAGATACCGTTCAGCGTTCGGGCAAATCGAAGCGGGCCGTCGCGGTAGCGTGCGGATTGAAGCTGGAGCCACGGAGGGTCGCATTCGTCAGTGTTTTGGCCTTCTCGACAGGTCTGACTCGGCGCTGGCGGCGAAGAATTCACTTGTGAAGATGAATTCTTTGTTGAAAGATCACAGGACTACGGGGCAGTTTTCCAAGATTCGACCCCGCAACGAAAGAGAGAGCCGCATGATATTTGGAATGAGCCTGGCAACATACACCACCGTGCACGTCGTTATCAGTCTCATTGGAATCGCATCGGGGCTCATCGTCCTTGCCGGCCTTCTCGGCGGCAAACTCTCCGGCCCATGGAACAGTCTGTTCCTCGTCACCACTGTATTGACCAGCGTCACCGGCTTCGGCTTTCCCAACACCAAGGTGACTCCCGGGATCATCCTCGGCGTTCTCTCGCTGATCGTTCTCGCGATCGCGATATTTGCCTTCTATGGCCGTCATCTCCAGGGAATATGGCGGCGCACCTACGTCATTACTGCCATGATCGCCCTGTACTTCAACGTTTTCGTTCTGGTCGCGCAGCTCTTCGAGCACGTGCCCGCGATCCACGCACTTGCCCCCACGCAGACCGAAGCGCCCTTTAAGATCGCCCAGCTGCTGCTTTTGGTCGTTTTCGCCGTGTTGATCGGTGCAGCGGCGAAAAAGTTTCGGCCCGCGCTAGCATAGCCGGATCAGGGGTACATACGATTCAGTGTCCGGGCAAACGGGATGGTTTCGCGGACGTGTTCCAGCCCACAGATCCAGGCGACGGCGCGCTCAATGCCCATGCCGAAGCCGGAGTGCGGAACAGAACCGTATCGGCGCAGGTCCAAATACCACTGGAAGGCATCTATCGGCAGGTGATGGTCCTCGATGCGCTGTTTCAGCAGCTCATAGGAGGCAATGCGCTGCGAGCCACCGATGATTTCGCCGTAGCCTTCGGGCGCCAGCACGTCGACGCAGAGCGCGTACTTAGGATCATCCGGGTCGGGCTCCATGTAGAAGGCCTTCACCGCGGCGGGATAACGATGCACCATGACCGGCCGGTCGAACTGGGATGAGATGTAGGTCTCATCAGGCGAGCCGAAGTCGTTTCCGTATTCGAACGGGTGCTCGAGCAGGCCTTTTGCGTGCGCCTCATTCAGCATGGCGACGGCTTCGTCGTAGCGCAGGCGCGGGAAAGGCGCCTGGATCGATTGCAGTTTCACGATGTCGCGTTCGATCACCTTGAGGTCGGGCATGCGACGTTCCAGCACGCGCCCGACAATAAAGCTGAGGAAGTTTTCGGCCAACGCCATCAGGTCATCGAGACCGGCATAGGCGAGCTCGGGCTCGACCATCCAGAATTCGGTGAGGTGACGGCGAGTCTTGGATTTTTCAGCACGGAAGGTGGGCCCGAAACTGTAGACCTTGCCGAGGGCGAGCGCGGTGCTCTCGATGTAAAGCTGCCCGCTCTGGGTGAGGAAGGCCTCGTCGCCGAAGTACTCAACGGGGAAAAGCGTTGAGGTGCCTTCGCATGCGGCTGGCGTAAGGATCGGCGGATCGGTGAGAACAAAGCCGTTGTCATCGAGATAATCGCGGGCGGCCTTGATGATCTCGGCGCGGATGCGCAGGATCGCGGATTGGCGCGGCGACCGGATCCAGAGATGACGATGCTCCATCAGGAAGTCGACGCCATGCTCCTTGGGGGTGATCGGATAAGGCTGCTCCTCCGGGACGCGCTGCACGACTTCGACGTTTTCGACATCGAGCTCGTAGCCGCCTGGAGCGCGCTGATCCGCGCGAACGCGGCCGGTGACGATAACGCTCGATTCCTGGGTAAGGTGCTTCGTCGTCTCCCAGACCTCCGGCGGGACAGCGGCTTTGGGCATGATGCCCTGCACTGTGCCTGAGCCATCGCGAAAGATGGGGAAGAGCAGCTTGCCGGAGGCGCGCATGTTGTAGAGCCAGCCGTGCAGGATGACGGTCTGGCCTTCGTGCTGCTTCAGGCTGGCGATGGTGGCGGGTGTTGGCTTCGTGCTGGTCGGGGTTACAGATGTGTCCGTCATGTCTGCTTCAGATTCCAAACCTCTCGAAGGTTTCGGCGGCGCGCCTGGCGATGGTGTCGGGTGTTTCGCCCAGCTCGTAGTGGATCTCAAGCAGCGCGGCGGGCGAGCGCGGTGCCGTCTTGAGCGCGGCGATGGGCTGCTCCCATTCGATGGTGCCGTCGCCAGGCCACAGATGCGCGTCGCGATCGTGATGATTGTCGTGCAGGTGTGTGGAGCCGATGAGCGGCAGCAGGGTTTCGAGCGATGGATCGACGCCCTGCATGAGATTAGCGTGACCGATGTCGAAGCAGACGCCGACGTTTGCGAAGTGGCCGACGCGGATGATCTCGGTCAGGTGCGCGGGTGTCGTCACATCGTTCTGGATGTTTTCGAGCAGGAGCTTGACGCCGAGTGGGCCGCCAAAGGCCTTGAGGTGTTCAATAGCGGTCAACGCATTCTCAAGTGCGCGCTCATCCCATTCCGAATCGCGGTCGCCAATGTGCAGGACGAGGAACTGGTAGTGCAGGATCTCCGCGGCCTCGAGAGCGCGCTTTACCTCGTCCATGCCGTCGATGCGGCGCGATTTTTCATGGTGCACCACATTGATGGCCGGCATGCCGCCGCGGCCCATATCCGAGTCGGCATAGATCGGCGCATGCAGCGAGTGCGGCTTGACCTCGCTCGACTGGAACCAGTCGGCGATCTCCTTGATGTGTTGGCGGCTGGTGTAGTCGAAGTGCTGGCGTGCAGCGAAGACTTCAATGGCCTGGGCGCCACCGCGGGCCAGTGTGTCAAGCAGGCCGGGGTGCAGACGCTGGCGGAGGAAGACATGGGTGGAGAGGGCTCTGAGCATCGGTGGTGGGTCCGCCCTCTATCTTCTCATTGCTGTGAGCGAGCCGCTGCTGCCCCTTTGGCGGCATGGACTGGATCAGTACCCAGCAGCTTTGCCGTAGTGGTGGCGGTGGTCCTGGCCGCCTTCCAGCTTGCCGGTCGCTGGATCGACCGCGATGCATTCGCCGTCGCCCCAATGGCCGTGTTGCTTGAGGGTGTAGCCCTCGGCCCCTAGCTTCGTCGCGGTATCTGCGGGGAAGCCGGCTTCGACGTCGAGGATGTCCGGCAGATACTGGTGATGGAAGCGCGGCGCGTCCACCGCCTGCTGGATGTTGAGGCCGCCCTCGGCGGTGCTGAGGAAGATGTTGAGCACCGTGGTGGTGATGGTGGGGCCCCCGGGCGAGCCGAGCACCATGCGCACCTTGCCGTCCTTGAGGACGATCGTCGGCGTCATGGCAGACAGGGGGCGATGATGCGGCGCGATGGCGTTGTTCGGCCCCTGGATGAGGCCGTACATATTCGGCGTGCCTTGCTTCGACGCGAAGTCGTCCATCTCGTTGTTGAGGAGAAAGCCCAGTCCGGTGGCGGTGACGTGCGAGCCGAAGCCGTCGTTGAGCGTGGTAGTCACGGCGACCGCGTTGCCCTCGCTGTCGAGCACGGAGTAGTGGGTGGTGTCCGTCGATTTTGATTCGGCGACGGAGGCCGGAGGCGGGGGCGGCAGGAAACCGGCGGGACGGGTCAGGTCCTTCGAAGGCGTTGCGTGGTTGAGCACGATGCTTTGGCGCCAGGCATCGGCGTAGGCGAGATTGAGCAGCCCGGCCTGCGGGATTTTTGCGTAGTCGGGGTCGCCGAGATAGTCGGTGCGGTCCATGTAGGCGCGACGCATAGCCTCGGTGATGCGCTGAACTTTCTCCGGTGTGCGGTCGTCAGCTGCCACGCGACCGCGTTGTGGGCTGCGGTCGCCCAGTTTGGCGAGATCGTAGGGCCGCAGGATGTTCAGCATTTCAACCAGCGCGATGCCTCCCGCGGAGGGTGGCGGCGCGCTGAAGATCTTGTAACCGTGATAGGTGCCCTCGACCGGTACGCGCTCCTTGACCTGGTAGTGGTCGAGGTCGGCTTCCGTGATGAGGCCGCCGTGGGCCGCCATGTCTACGGCGAGCTTCTTCGCGATCTCACCGTGGTAGAAGTCGCCGGGATCGGCGGCGATTCGCTTCAGGGTGGCGGCGAGTTCGGGCTGGCGAAAGGTGTCGCCGGCTTGGTAGTAACCGCCGGCGCGCGCGGTTTGGAAGATTCTGTGCGACTCGGGAAACTTCGCGAGATCGGGGTCGTGCAGCTCGGCGGCCTCCTGATCGCTGAGAACGAAGCCGTCTTCTGCGAGCTTGATCGCGGGACCAATGACGGCCTTGAGACCGAGCTTGCCGTAATGCTTTTCTGCGTAGGCGAGGCCGGCCACAGAACCGGGCACGGCAACGGATTTGTAGCCAACGGTACTGAGGTCCGGGATCACGTTGCCCTGTGCGTCGAGATACATGTCGCGTGAGGCCTCGCCAGGCGCTTCTTCGCGGTAGTCGATGAAGAGGTCGTGCTTGCCGCCTTTCGCGAGGTGCACCAGCATGAATCCGCCGCCGCCGATGTTGCCCGCGACGGGATGGACGACGGCGAGCGCGAAGCCAGTGGCGACAGCTGCATCCACTGCGTTGCCCCCCTGTTTGAGGATGGCGACGCCTGCGTCGGTGGCTTCGTGGTGCACACTGACGACCATGGCGTGGTCGGCGGATGCGGGCGTCGCGTCCTGCGCCGCCGCCGCGGCGTGGCTAGCAGCCAGAGACACAAAGAGCGCGATGGGGGCAAGGGCCCTGGTTGTGGGCGGCATGGAAGGAGTCTAGCCGAGAATGCGCGAGTGGGTGGGCGCGCTGCTTAGAATGGCGAAGGCATGTCTGTCACGCTGCGCTCTTTTGCGAAGATCAATCTCGGCCTGGCAATTGGTCTGGCGCGGCCGGATGGGTATCACGCGCTTGCGACGGTCTATCAGACGATTTCGCTGCATGACCTGGTGACGGTGACGGCGCGGCGCGCCGCGGCAACGCGTCTCATGCTCACCTCCAACGACGAACGCGTGCCCACGGATGCGCGCAATACGGCGTGGCAGATGGCGGAGCGCGCACTGGGCACGATGGACGTTACCGCCGAGGTCGAGATCCATATCGAAAAGCGCCTGCCGGTGCAGGGCGGTCTGGGTGCGGGCTCAGCGAATGCAGCGGCGGCGTTGCTAGGGCTGGAGCGGGAGCTGGGCACGGAACTGAACAAGGACGACCGGCTTCGCATAGCGGCAGAGGTGGGGTCAGATGTCCCGCTATTCCTGATGGGCGGCGCAGTGCTGGGATTGGGGCGAGGCGAGGTCGTCTCTCCGTTGCCGGATCTGCCTGCGCTCCCCTGTGTGGTGGCGGTTCCGGAGGTCGGAGTCTCGACGCCTGCCGCTTTTCGGGAATGGGATGCGCGCCATTCCGCATTGACCCCCGAGGCCTCAGCCGATAGACTTAGAGGGTTGAGTCGGTCTGTCTCTGCAGCATGGAGTCAGCCGCACTCCTCCGGTGTCTCTCGGGCAGATTCAGCCCACATGGGAGACCTGGCCGAGACTCCGCTTCTCGCGCTTGTCCGCACCGGGATGGCAAACGACTTTGAAGAGGTCGTCTTTGCGCAGTATCCCTCTCTTGCAGACATTGTGCGTGTGCTTCGTGTCCCCGGCCAGTCTGGTTCTGACCAGTCGGAGGGTGGGGCTATTTATGCTGCGCTTTCCGGTTCGGGTTCGGCCCTGTTCGGGCTGTATGCGACCGCAAAAGCGGCAGATCGAGCGGCAGGGCGTCTTCGGGACCGCGGCATTGTGGCGCTGCACACCGAAACCTTGCCTCGCGAGCAGTATTGGCGCACGATGTGGGTGGATTAAGAAGCTGTTCGGCGAAACTGCTGGCAGCGTGTCACCCCGCCTCTCCGCCAGCAGCCTGTTGGGCGATCGACTAATGGTAGGTCAAGTGCCTTTGGAGCACTTTGTCTAGGTTCGAATCCTAGTCGCCCAGCCACTCTGTTCCGGTGCACCGTGCACCGGAGTCCTGCAGCGGATGCATTAGATGCCGCTGCGTGAGCCAGCGCAGTTCACCAACGCAAACCAGCTTGGGAGATTGTGATGAAGCAAGAGACGGCAGTGGCAACCGAGGTCGAGCCGGAAACGGCGAGCAGCAATAACTTCCAGCCCGCACCGGAGCGCAAGCGCAACCGCGCGTTGAGCGAAGACAAGCGGTTCAAGATCTTTGCCGGCTCGGCGAACCGCCAGCTCGCCGAGGAGATTTGCAAGCAGATCGGTGTTCCGCTGGGTGAGACCAAGATTCAGCGCTTTGCCGATGGCGAGATTTACTTTCAGCTATTGGAGAATGTACGCGGCGTGGATGTCTTTGTGGTTCAACCCACATGCAACCCGGTGGACTCGAACCTGGTGGAGCTGCTGATCATGATCGACGCGCTGAAGCGCGCCTCCGCAGGCCGTATCACCACAGTCGTGCCGTATTACGGCTATGCCCGACAGGATCGTAAGGACCGTCCGCGTGTTGCTATTTCGTCCAAGCTGGTGGCCGATCTGCTGACCACGGCGGGCACGAACCGCGCTCTCTTCATGGACCTGCACGCGGCGCAGATTCAGGGTTTCTTCAACATCCCGGTCGATCACCTCTTCGCCAGCCCGGTGATGGTGGGCTACTTCAGCAAGAAAAATCTGCCGAACCTGACGGTGGTTTCGCCCGATGCGGGTGGTGTGGAACGTGCGCGCTTCTTCGCGACCAAGATGGGCGCACCGCTGGCGATCGTGGACAAGCGGCGCACGGACATCAACGTGACCGAGGTGATGAACGTGATCGGCGATGTGGAGGGCCGCACCTGCCTGATCATCGATGACATCGTGGACACGGCGGGCACGCTGGTGAAGACAGCACATGCATTGCTGGATGAAGGCGCTGTTGAGGTATATGCCTGCGCGTCGCACCCGGTGCTCTCCGGCCCGGCAGTCGAGCGCATTGCTACCTCGCGCATCAAGGAACTTGTGGTGACCAATTCCATACCGCTGTGCGAAGAAGCCAAGTCGGTGGACAAGATTAAGGTGCTGTCGATTGCCGGCCTGCTGGGCGCGGCCATCGAGAGCATTCACATGGAGACGAGCGTGAGCTCGCTCTTTAACTAGGGATCAGCAGCTTCTAAACAAAGGGAGTAGAGAGCGGCTTGACCGTCGCTCTCCATGACCGAAAGGAAAACGAAACAATGGCAAGCACAGAGCTGGTAACGGCGGTAACCCGCGAGGGCAAGTTCAACAAGAATGCGGCGCGACGCGTGCGCATGGCAGGCAAAATTCCTGCGGTGATCTATGGGGCAAAGGAGCCCTCGGTAGCCCTCGAACTCGATCCCAAGCAGATCCTTCGCATTCTGCATTCGGACTCCGGGCACAACACGATCTTCGACGTGGATGTGCAGGGCAGCGCGCGCGTGAAGGCGATGATCGTGGACTGGCAGTATGAGCCGATCAAGGGAAGCCTGCTGCACATCGACCTGAAGCGCATCGCGATGGACAAGGTGATGATCGTCGAGGTTCCGATCCACCTGGAAGGCATTCCGGTCGGGGTAAAGGCTGAGGGTGGCCTGCTGGATCAGGTGCTGCGCGAGGTGGAGATCGAGTGCCTTCCGGCGGACATTCCGGCGCACATTTCGCTCGATGTTACCGGCCTGAAGCTGCACGACATTGTCCGCGTCTCTGATCTGCCGCACGAGGGCAAGTTCAAGTTCATCACCGACGAGGACGCGACTGTCGCCCACGTGACGGTGATCAAGGAAGAAGTGGCACCGGAGCCGGATGCGGTGGCAGCGGCTACGGCGCCGGCTGAGCCCGAAGTGGTCAAGAAGGGCAAGCAGGACACGGAGGAGGCAGGCGGCGAGGCTGCCAAGGCCGGCGGCAAGAAGTAAGCAGTGCCGCCAGCAGCAATGGAACCCGCGAGCGCAGCGCAGGATGCCGAGACACGGAGGTCCGACCAGGGACCATTTCTGGTCATCGGGCTCGGCAATCCTGGAATCGAGTACCAGTCGACGCCGCACAACGCGGGGTTCCTGGCCATCGATCGGCTGGCCGATCGGGCTGGGGCAGTGGTAAGCAATCGCCGCTGCCAGGCAATGACCGTCACGACGCGCATTGCCGGTCGCGAGGTGGTACTGGCCAAGCCGGGGACCTTTATGAACCTGAGCGGTTTGTCGGTTCGGGCACTCGTCGAGGAATTCGGTGCGACGCGACAGGACGTACTGGTGCTGTACGACGAGTTGGCGCTCCCGCTGGGCACGCTACGAGTACGCGCCGGAGGATCTTCGGGCGGCCACAACGGCGCCAGGTCGATCAACGGAGCGCTGGGCACGGAAGAGTGGGCAAGGATCCGGATCGGTGTAGGACCGGATGGGCTGGAGACGGCGTCGCGGCGGGGCAAGGATTACCTGCTGACGCCGATGCGAAAGAAGGATCTCGCGGTGCTCGACGAGGTGTTGGACCGTGTCGCCGAGGCAGTGGAAACAGTCATCGTGAGCGGCGTGCCCGCGGCGATGAACAAGTGGAACGGGCCTGCGGGGAATGATTCCCCGAAGAGCGAGTGAAAAGGAAGTCAGTTTCTGGAGTTCAGGTTTAGGGAAGAGAGAAACGCATGCAACGTAGCTATGAAGTGATGTTCATCGTGCGCCCCGATATGGAAGAGGCGGATGTCGACAAGCTGATCGCTGGACTGGAGCAGACCATCACCCACGGTGGTGGCACTCTGAAGTCGACGGAGAAGCTGGGCCGACGCAAGCTGTCTTATATGGTGCGCAAGTTTTCTGACGGCAACTATGTCCTGCTGGTGATCCAGGCGGATGGCAGCCTGATCGCCGAGGTCGAGCGCCGTCTCCGCGTTACAGAGCCGGTGATCAAGTTCATCACCGTGCGCATGGACGAGGAAGAGAAGCGGGCAGACAAGATCAAGGCAATTCGTGCGACGCGCAAGAAGCTGAGTGCGCAGCCGGCTGCCGCAGCGCCTGAAGCCGAAGCAGCGCCTGCCACCACGGAAACCGCGGCCAGCGCGTAGAGCGACCCGTATTAGCGCCGGCCACGCGCCGGCATCATTGCAGCCGGTCCTGTTTACGCAAAGAAGCTGACAGCAGGGCCTGTCCCGCCGACTGAATCAGAAAGCCGGGCGGGAAGAAAGAAGAAGGAAACCATGGCTGAAGAGACCAGCACAACAACAGCAACACCACGCGCAGCCGAGGGCGCGCCAACAGAGCGGACGGCCAGCGATCGTCCAGACCGTCCAGCAGGAGACCGTCCAGATCGGCCCGCAGGGGATCGTCCCGGTGGCCGCGGCCCCGGCGGGCGTGGACCGGGTGGCCCGGGGGGACCTGGCGGTCCTGGCGGACGCAAGTTCTTCCGACGCAAGAAGGTCTGTAAGTTCTGCGTGGAGAAGATCGACTCGATTCACTACCGCGATGTGCGGCTGCTGCAGCAGTTCGTCGCTGAGCGGGGCAAGATTGTTCCCCGCCGCTTGACCGGTGTGTGCACCACGCACCAGCGGCGACTCACCCGCGCCATCAAGCGGGCGCGCAACATCGCCTTGCTGCCATTTGCCGCCCGGTACTAGTATTGCGCGTTCCGGTTGCGCGGCCTTTTGAAGCGCGCGCAACGCTGGATCGTCCACAACACTGAGGAGAGTTATGGAAGTCATTCTGAAGGAAGACGTCGACACACTGGGTCACCGCGGGGACGTGGTGAAGGTGGCCGACGGCTACGGACGCAACTTCTTGCTGCCGAAGAAGCTCGCGATTGAAGCCACAGCAGCCAACCGGAACGTGATCGAGCAGATGAAGCAGTCGGCCCTCCGCCGCTCCGCGAAGGAGAAGGCGGATGCGCAGCAGCTGGTCGCGCAGATGGAGCAGGTAGAGTTGCTCTTCGCGCGGAAGGTGGGCGAGAACGACCACCTCTTCGGCTCGGTCACCTCGTCGGACATCGCGCATGCCCTGGAGCAGAAGGGCTACTCGGTCGACCGCCGCAAGGTGCAGCTCGATGAGCCGCTAAAGCAACTGGGCGAGTTCCATATTCCGGTGAAGCTGCATCGCGAAGTGAGCGCGCACATCAAGGTAACGGTGAGCGCCGAGAGCGAAGAAGCCTAGGTCTTCATCGAGCTCTCAAGACGGGCACGCGGCCTTGCGCCGCGTGCCTTTTTCTATGCACCTCGCCCGTCATCAAAGGAGGATTTTTCCTGAGACCGGGAATAAATCGGTCGCGACTCAGTTAACGGAGTCAGCGAGTTGCCGATGCCCCAGAAGATATCTCCGCTGACCTCTGTGCGTTTCTTTCTTGCATCGTTCGTGTTGTTTCACCATTCGGTGCGAACTTTCTTTCCTGGTTTCTCCGGCAGAGGCGCGCATCGGGTTCCGGAAGGTTTTTTAGGTATCGTCTCGTTTGCCTTCCCAGTTGCGGTCAGTTTTTTTTATTTGCTCTCAGGCTACGTGCTGAGCCTGGTGTATCTGCGTGATGGGCAGGCTATCACTAAGCGCCGATTTTTGACTGCACGGTTTGCGCGCCTGTATCCGCTGTACTTGGTCATGTTGGTAGTCGCCACGCCGGAGCTTCTGATGTGGGAAGTGCAGCGGCACGGCATGAAAACCGGGATGATCAAGACGGTGGAGATATTCGCGGCAAATGTAGCGATGACCCAGGTGTGGTACCCGAGCCGGCTGCTTCGTATCAACCCTCCGAGCTGGTCGCTGTGCGGAGAAATTTTCTTTTACCTGTGCTTTCCACTGCTTGGCCCGTTGTTGTGGAAGCTGCGTGGAGCCCGCTTATGGATGACCGCACTGACCTTGTACGCCGGAGGTCAAGCTCTGGTTTGGGGAATGCGAACGCAACTGAGTTTTGAGATGGCAATGGTCTTGCCGCCCTTCCACCTGTCCACTTTTGCACTGGGGATACTGCTGGCACGTTGGCAGACGCTGCAACAGAGACAAAGGGGCACGGAGCGAATGCGTGTTTGGCAGGTGAATGCCGTGCTAGGGTCATCGGTCGGCGGAGTTGCTTTGAGCGCGTGCATGGTTCCCTGGTTTCGCGTAGCTGCACCCTACAACAATGGACTCCTTGCGCCGTTTTTTGCGGGCTTCATTTGGGCGTTATCGGCTGTCTCCACCCCGTTGTCGCGTTGGTTGTGCGGGCGGTGGCCAGTGGCCCTGGGGAATTCCAGTTATGCGCTGTACCTGATCCATACGCCGATGCTCTCCTTATTTCTCCACTTTCGGTGGGTGTCCCATGCGTTCTATCCCGTTTACCTCGCATTCTGCGTCGGGCTAAGCGTGCTGAGTTTCCACTACTTCGAGACTCCCGTCCGCCTCTGGTTTATGGAGCGCTTCCATGCGCAGTTGACTCGAAATACACCACGCACGATCTCATCGAGCTTTCAACGCCTCCAGTCACTATGACTGCTACGCAATTCGCGTCTGTTCCATGACGGGAGGATGGCTCCAGGTCAGTTTGTGTTTTTAAATGAGCTGGTTCCGGCGATTGCTCCTCCACTTGGCTGCTGCTCCCGCATCTGCTCGATTCATACATCATGCACGCCAGACACTTCTCAGGTTTGAGGCGACTTCGGTGTCGAAATCGGCTTCGTCATAGTCTTCCGTACGGGCACTTCTATTCAGCACGGCAGCGTTGTTGAATGCGCGATCGAGCCGTGTGTACTTAACTATCGCGTCACCTCTGACCGCACATTCCGTGCGTCGGATGTTCCGGACCGGGCATGATGAAGAAGTAGTTCTGGTTCGGGCTCTGTGAGGTGCTCTTGTGGCCATAATGCGATCATTCGCTTTCTCGCTTATGGTGGCCGTTGCTGCCGCCGCTCAGCAGCAGATTCCTCCGCAGCAGCCTGCGCCCCCGCAAACAGAGCCGGTCATGCCTTCGGTGCGGCTGCCAAATGGGCGCGCGGGAATGACCTCTCCCATCGACAACACGATGGTGAAGACGGACAGCGCCCCGGCAGGCGTGCTGCCGCCGGTTGTGCCCGCCGGCCGACCGAGCATCGGTTTGGTGCTGGACGGCGGCGGCGCGCTCGGTCTGGCGCATATCGGAGTGTTGAAGTGGTTTGAGGAGAACCGGATTCCGGTAGATCGCATCACCGGGACCAGCATGGGCTCGCTGATCGGGGCGCTCTACGCGACGGGGCGTTCGGCCGAGGAGATCGAGGAGGTTGCGACGGGCGCCGAGCTGCCGAACATCTTTCATCTCTCCGTGGACTACGACCAGCTCAACTATCGGCGGCGGGAAGATCGCCGGGAGATGCCGGGTGCAGTTCAATTGGGTCTGAAGGGGGGCATTAGTCTGCGCAACTCGCTGCTGACCGACCGTGGACTGAATGCATTTCTGCACGACGAGTTCCAGAGGTACGATGGCGACCGCCTCCGCTTCGATGAGCTGCCCATCCCTTTCCGCTGCGTTTCCACAGACCTGAACACGCTGCACAAGGTGGTCTTCTATGGCGGCTCGATACCGTTGGCGGTGCGCGCGTCTATCTCCATTCCAGGCATTTTTGCGCCGGTAGAGTACCGGGGCCACTATCTGGTGGACGGTGCGATTATGGAAAATCTGCCGACCGAGGTAGCGAAGAACGATCTTCGCTCGGATGTGGTGATCGCGGTTCTGCTGCCATCCACTCAATTTACGGACAGCGATGTCGCGTCGGTGGTGGGCGTCTTTGCGCGCGCATTTTCGGCAGGCACGGCGAGCAACGAGCGCGAGTCCGTGAAGCTGGCGAATGTCCTGCTGATGCCGGACACCGGCAAGTACGGGGTAGGCGAGTACAGCAAGGCGAAGGAGCTGATCGATGCCGGTTATGAAGCCGCGAAGACGCAGAGCGAAGGCCTGCTGAAATATCAGCTTTCCCCGGAGACATGGAATGAATATCTGGTGGACAAACGCGCCCGGCGACGGGAGCGCATGGGTCTGCTGGAGACGGTAAAAGTGCAGGGCGGATCGCCTGGCGCGCAAGCCACGGTGTACGAATACATGAAGCCGTTTGAAGGTAAGCCGATTGAAGCGCGGACGATGATCCAGGCGCTAAGCCACGTGCAGAAAAATCAGACATATGAGGCCGAATATGTAACGACAGGACCGCCGGGGGATACACGCGCATCGGGGCCGGACACGGGTGTCCTGGTCACGCTGGAGCCGACGCGCAATGGGCCGCCATTCCTGTTGGTGGGCGCTGACATTACCGCCGTGACGGATAACGTCACACGCGGCACGTTCGATCTGCGGCTCATCAACAATGATCTTGGCGGTTACCGGTCGGAGCTGCGCTCCGATCTGCGCGTCGGCTTTCTGACGCAAGCTTCGACCGAATACTACCGGCTTCTTCGGCCGAACGGGTTGTTTGTGCAGCCGCATGCCGGACTGCTGCGGCAGCCGGTCTATATCTACGACAATCAGCAGCGCATTGCGGAGCGGCTGCAGCAGAATGCAGGCGGCGGGCTGGACTTCGGCCGCACCTATCACTCACGCTCGCAACTGGCCGCGGAGTGGCGTTATGAGGCGGTCCGTTGGCACACGCAGAGCGGTGACGATTTCCGTCCCGATCTCTCGGGAACGATGCAGACGGGCGTGCTGCACTACAACTACAACAGCCTGAATGCGGGACAGCTCTCCACGCGTGGGGTGCTCTTCGATGTAGCGGGCGGGGCACTGTATCACGCGCTGGCCAGTCAGAACGCGCCAGTGGCGCACGTCAACACCCTATATTCGAGGGACTTCTACGAGAAGAACATAGTGGGACTGGCCTTTTCCGCCGATAGCTATTTCCGTCGCAACGTGGCAGACCCGCTGCGCTTTACGCTCGGCGGTCCGTTGCGGCTTTCTGCGTCGTCGATCGATGAATATCGCGGCACAGATGACATGCTGGCGCGGGCCGGCTACTACCGGCGCATCGCGTCGCTGCCGACACAATTGGGCGACGGACTGTACATAGCGGCCGCCTACGAAGGCGGCGAGATGTGGTCGCCGGAGCGACCGGCGTTTCTGCGGCAGGATGGCGTGCTGGGGGTGCTGGCTGCGACGCCGGTTGGATCCATTACGCTGGGTGGTGCGATCGGCGATGCAGGGAGAAGGAAAATATTCTTCACCTTCGGGCGGCTCTTCTGATCGAGGCGGACGAGGGCAGCTGCCGTAGACTGTTCTCATGGCACGAACTGAATCCACGATGCAGCCGCTGGGCACGCTTGCCTCGGACTTCTCCCTCCCTGATGTTCTCTCCGGCAAATTGGTGACACGCGATGGAGTGAAGGGCGCGGGTGGCCTGCTGGTGATGTTCCTCTGTGTACACTGCCCGTTCGTGAAGTACATCGAGCAGGGGATCGCGCGTTTTGCCGGGGATTACGCGGGACAGGGACTGGGCATCGTCGGCATTAGCAGCAACGATGCGGTTGCGTTCCCGGACGATTCGCCGGAAGGCATGCGCGCCCAGGCGAAACGGCTTGGCTTCACTTTTCCATATCTCTACGATGAATCGCAGCAGGTAGCGCGCGCATATGAAGCCGCGTGCACGCCAGACTTCTTCCTCTACGATCGAGATCTGAAGCTGGTATATCGTGGGCAGTTCGATGCCAGCCGCCCCAGTCTGAACGTGCCGGTGACGGGCAGCGACCTGCGGCGCGCAGTCGAAGCGCTGCTCGCGGGCAAGCCGCCGCTCGAAGACCAGCACGCGAGCCTCGGCTGCAACATCAAGTGGAAGTAGCCTGTTGATCTCTCGTTCACATCGTTGATGCTACGGACTTAACCGGCTTCAATGCGAAGCGATGCGTTACCGGTTGTGCATCCTTCTGCTGCTGTGCGATGGACGTGGCGACCGCATGCTGCATGGCCTGCTGTTCCGACCCTGGCGCCGCTTCCGGGCGTTTGGAGGTGCCGGCGATCGTCGTGAACAACTGGCGTTCAAGGTCGTTGCGGTGTTCGGTTTCCCAAGCCAGCACCTGCGCCTGCCGCAGCATGGGTGTCGCCATGCGCGCGAGGTTGATGCCGTGCTGTAGTGCGTCGGCGGTGAAGTAGGCAATTGGCTGATCGTCGATGGTGAGCGCATAGGAACCTGCGCCAAGTCCGGTGACGGTGAGCGTCTCCTGATCGAGCGCCTCGACATTACCGGCTTGCAGCGCTGCGTCGCTCACGGGGTCAGTCGTTGCGAGGGGTAGCGGCAATGGCAAAGCATTCTCGATCGCAGTCCACTGCAGTTCATCGGTCTTCTTCTCGCGCCTTACGTCGGTCACGCTGGCGTTCTGCACGTCGGTTGCCTTCGCCTCGTGCGCATCCACGGTTACGCTGCTGACGAGGGACGGAGCATGCCAGGCCTTCAGAACGGTCGCGGCCATTACCCAATGCACTCCTTCAGCGGGATGAACGCGATCCAGAATCAGGCGGGATGCCAAGTCAGGTTGCGCGACCTTGACCTTTTGGAGCACCTCCACGACGGAAGCGTTGAGATCGACGAAACTCTGACGGGCGCGGTCCGCTTCGTTTCGATCGAACTGACTATAGGCCTGCATCACCTCGTTGATGTGCTCTGTGGGATACGTGATGTCGTCGTACGGTGACGGACCGAGCAATGTGAGCTTTACACCGGGCGCGCCGTTGAGGATGGTGTCCACCATGGATCTGTAACCATCCTGGTAGGTTTTCTGGATGGCCGCATTCGGCGGACGGTAGTATCCGTCATTCATGCCAAGCATGATGGTGACGAGAGTTGGCTTGTAGGGCAGAATGTCGCGCTGGATGCGCAGATCAATTGGGCCCGCCGCTCCACCGGAGACCTTATCTCCACCGACTCCTGACTGCGTCCACTGCACCTTCCACGCGGGAAAACGCGTCAGCACGTACTCCTCAATAAATGTCGAGTAAAGCCTCTGGTCGGTGATGCTGTCGCCGTAGAGAACGACGCGGTCACCATCATGTATTGCAAAATCGCTGGTGGCTGGCGAAGTTGCCGTTTGTGCCGAGGCAAAGGAAATCGACGTGAGCAGCAGGCCCGCACAGAACGCAGTATGTTTGGCGATATCACTCATGGAGCAGAAGTCTAAAGCAAAAGCAGAGAGAGGTGATCTGGAGAGACCGGTTCAGTGTGCGGCCGCTGCAAGCGGCTCCCTGGGGTAAAAACGTAGTACGCTCAGGCTGTGCCGACCGAGCCCTCATCCCGGGAGCCGCTGCTTTCGATCGATCAATTGACGATTGCATTTCGCGGCAAGCCAGTCGTGCGAGAGCTGAATCTGACGATCGAGCCGGGCCGCGTGCTGGGGCTGGTGGGCGAATCAGGCTCCGGAAAATCGGTGACATCGCTTGCAATCCTTGGCCTGCTGGACAGCGCTGCGGAGGTGCGGGGAAGTATCCGTTTCGATGGAGAAAACCTGCTGACTCTGCGGCCGGATGCGTTGCGGCGGTATCGCGGCCGGCGTGTCGCGATGATCTTCCAGGAGCCGATGACGGCGCTGAATCCCGTGATGCCTGTTGGACGGCAGATCGCAGAGGCGATTGAAACGCATCAGCCGACGCTGACGCGGCGTGAGGTGCGCAAGGCAGTGATGGGCAGTCTCGAAGCAGTTGCGCTGCCCGAGCCGGAAAAGCGGTACGCCGATTATCCCCACCAGTTCTCCGGCGGGCAGCGGCAGCGCATCTTAATAGCCATGGCACTCGCGAACCGGCCAGAGCTTCTGATTGCGGACGAACCCACCACGGCGCTGGACGTAACAGTGCAGGCTCAGGTGCTCAGCCTGCTGCGCGATCTGCAGCAGCAGTTCAATCTCGCAATGCTGTTCATCTCACATGACCTTGGTGTCGTTGCCGAAGTAGCTGACCGCGTTGCCGTGATGCGGCATGGGTGGCTGCTGGAGCAAGGTAGCCGTGAGCAAATTTTTCACACTCCGCGACATCCTTACACGCGAAGCCTGCTGGGAGCCGTCCCCACGCTCGCTACGGACCGTGCGCAGCCTCTTGCTACGCTGCCGCCGGAGGCATATGCCACGCCTGGGTCATGGATGGAGTACGACATTGGTCACCACGTACGCGCGCTTTCCTAACGGCAGCGAAGCACATTCGTGACATCCTGAAATGGGTCGTCGATGATCCCGGCTGTAAAAAGACAAGTCGCTGTACTTTCCATTAAAGAAGACCAGCCCCCAGGCTTCGTTCATGCGTGCTCTCATTCTTTCGGACATCCACTCCAACATGCAGGCGTTGGCTGCCGTGCTGGCGGTTGCGCCGGAGCATGACATTGTCTGGAATCTGGGTGACGTGGTTGGTTACGGTGCGTCCCCAAACGAAACCATCGTGTGCCTGAAAGAGCTGAACAGCTTGTACGTGCGCGGCAACCACGACCGGGCATGCTGCGGTCTCGCCTCGCTCGATGACTTCAATCCTGTCGCCCGGCAGGCTGCCGAGTGGACCCATGCACAACTATCGCGCAGCCGCCGCAAGTGGCTATGCGACTTGCCGCAGGGACCTGTCACCGTTGGCGAGGGACTGGTCTGTGTACATGGATCGGCAGCGGACGAGGATATTTACGTTCAGTCGCTGGGTGAGGCGATCGACGCTCTGCAGGCGGCGCCGAGCGCATGGGTAGAGTTTTACGGTCACACGCATGTGCAGGGCGGTTTTGTGCGCAGCGACGATGGCTGGTATGTCTTCAAGCCGGAGTACAGCTCAAAGCACAACGAGGAGTACTTCGATCTGCCGATGCGCCGCGGCGTGCGTTATCTGCTGAATCCAGGTTCCGTGGGGCAGCCGCGAGACGGGGACTGGCGCGCGGGTTTTGCACTCTATGACGATGTGGTCTCAGTGGTGCGTTTTTACCGCGTACCGTATGACCTGGATCGTGCGCAGAAGAAGATCCTGGCAGCAGGCTTGCCGGAGCGACTGGCGACCCGACTGGCCGACGGGCTTTAGTGCGCGGGCATCACCTGCGAGGCAAAGCGTTCCATCTCTTCGCGTTGCGGGCTTGACTGCAGCAACAGCAGATCCACTCCCACTTCTGCAAACGCAGCGACGCGATCCTTGACCTGCTCCGGCGTGCCGACCAGTCCGGTGCGTAAACCACGATTTGAAACGGAGTAATCCTCAAGCGAGATCTTCTGCTCGAGATTGGAGCCGGTGACCCATTGCTGATAGTTCTGATAGCCGCTTGCGGATTGCTGCACGTCTGTGATGCGCGCGACTTCACACTGCGCTTCCTCTTCGGTGTCGCGAACAATGGCATAGCCGGCGACGCCGTAAATCATGGGCGGCAGATGGAGACGTTCTCGCCGCTCACGCATATCGGCGATCTTCCGGCCGACGATCTCCGGCGGATCGCCGTGCATCAGATAAGCGTCACACTTGCTCGCAATGAGGTTCTTTGCGGTCTCGCTTTCGCCACCGGCGTAGAGCGTGGGTCGCGGCTTGCGCACCGGTTTGGGCGAGAGCACATTATCCGCGACGGAATAGTAACGGCCGCTGTAGCTGAAGTGTTGCTGCTGCCAGCATCCGTCAATCACATCCAGCCACTCCGAGGTGCGCGCGTAGCGATCGTCGTGGGTGTCGAAGTGCACGCCGTATTTCGTCGCCTCATCTGCCCACCAGCTGGATACCACGTTCAGAGTGAGCCGACCTTTGGCGATGCGATCGATATTGGCGGCCTGCTTGGCCAGCAGCGCGGGATTGTGGAAGGTGGGCCGCACTGCGACCATCAGCTCCATCCTGCTGGTGATTGCGGCGAGTGCGGCGGTAGTCGACCACGCATCGAGCGATGGCGCTTCCACGCCCTTGATGTCGTTGAGATTCAGCTCGGCGATGAGCGAGAGGTCATAGCCCAGCGCTTCGGCGCGCAGGGTGAGGTCGCGCACGTAGTCCCAGGTTGCGGCCATGGTCTCGTCTTCGACGTTGCGTAGCCAGCCGCCGAAGACGGGCATCCAGAAGCCATACCTCATCGCGCGATCAGCCATGCGTCAACTCGGGGACGCTCGAGTATCGGGCGGCTTCCGTCTCAAGCCAGTCAGCGAGTTTCGCGAAGGGATCGAAGCCGACCACGTTGACGCCATCAGCGACGAAGTTTGAGAGCGCGTTGATGTCGTAGTAGAGGCGCTGACCGTCGCGATCGTCGGTGATGTATTCGACTCCGCCGATCTCGATACCGGCGTGCTGCATGATGCGTTCCACGTCGGCGATCACATCGCGCGGCGGCTGAAATCCCTCAACGCGCAGGCCGCTCTTGGGGGCATCGATGGCGCATGCAGCACGGTTCAGCTCAACGCCGCTGGTGGTGCGGCAGATGTCTGCCGGGCATAGGTCGAAGGTCTCACCGGTGATGTGGACCTTGATCGCGTAAATGAATCGCCCGTTCAGCACCTCGACGCGCACGATGTGCGCATCGCGCGCGGGAATGAATTCCTGGACCAGCGCAGTCGAATCCATGCCAAGTGCGAGGCCGTCCGGCGTGCCGACGGGTTGCGCGGCCGCCGCAGCAAGCTGCGTTGGATGATCGAAGCGCTTCACGCCGGCACCGCTGCCGCCGATGTTCGGCTTGACGACGACCGGCCAGCGCAGCCCTTCAGTCACTGACGTCGCCTGAGCGGCGCGATGGATCACACGCGCCTTCGGGTAGGGCAGGCCGAGCTCTTCAAGCAATGAGAGTTGGGCGGCCTTGGACAACTCGGTACGAAATGCCTTGAGGCCGTTGATGACGCGTACCCCGCGCCGCTCTAGGTGTTCGAGAAAGCCTAGGCTATAGAAGATCTGGTCGCCATGGTCGCGGTTCCAGGCGGAGGGACTCATTCGATTGAAGACCAGCGAATATTCCTGCTCGGGGTGCTGTTCCGGCGCGAATGTGTGGTCGGGCGCGTGCAGCTTGACGTAGCTGGTTCCACGCCGGTCAAGTTCCGCGAAGAGCGGTTTGAACCAGTTGGGCTGCTCGTAATAAATCGCAATGGGCAACGCTGAAGACGGCATGGCACTCCTTTGACGCAGGAACGCGCGGCGTAGTTACACGGTCGCAGCTCTCTCCACGTTAGCAAGCAGATGGGCAGCCAGCAACCGTCGCTGAATCGCGGCTAAAAGAGCAGGTTCGCCTTGCGCGGCAGCGGCAGGTTGAAGTGCTCATAGGCCAGGCGCGTGGCGACGCGCCCGCGTGGCGTGCGGTCGAGAAATCCGATCTGGATGAGAAAGGGCTCGTAAACCTCTTCGAGCGCATCTTCCTCCTCGGCGAGCGTGGCCGCCAGAGTGTTCAGACCCACCGGTCCGCCATCGTATTTCTCGATGATGGTCAGGAGCAGGCGTCGATCCAACTCGTCGAAGCCATGCGCATCCACTTCGAGCATTTGGAGCGCTGCCTGCGCCGTGGCACGGTCAATGGTGCCGCTGCCGCGGACTTGCGCATAATCGCGCACGCGGCGCAGCAGCCGGTTGGCGATGCGAGGCGTGCCGCGCGAGCGCAGGGCGATCTCTGAAGCACCGTCGGGGTCGATGGGTACCTGCAGCACCTCAGCGGATCGCTCGACGACATAGCGCAACTCGTCTTCGGTATAGAACTCGAGGCGCAGCAGGATGCCGAAGCGCGATCGTAACGGTGACGAAAGCAGGCCCGGCCGTGTGGTGGCGGCGACGAAGGTGAAGGGCCGAATGTCCATGACATGCGTGCGCGCCGCCGGGCCCTGGCCGATGATGATGTCGAGCTTGTAGTCCTCGAGCGCCGTGTAGAGCTTCTCTTCAAGCACCGGCTGCAGGCGGTGGATCTCGTCCAGAAAAAGGACCTGACGCTCGCGAAGATTGGTGAGGATGGCGGTGAGGTCGCCCTGAATCTGCAACGCAGGGCCGGAAGTCTGCTGGAAGCCGACGTCGAGTTCGTTCGCGATGATGGAGGCAAGCGTCGTCTTGCCAAGACCCGGCGGTCCGAAGAGCAGCACATGATCTAGCGCTTCTCCGCGGCTCTTTGCCGCCTCGAGCGCGATGGCCAGTAGTTCCTTCGCCTTGTTCTGACCGATGAACTCTGCGAGCCGGCGCGGTCGCAGCTTCAGTTCGAAGGAGCTGTCCTCTTCGCCGCGCGTTGCCGAGACCAGCCGTTCCGGATCGTTGTCGCTGCGCTTCACAATCCGGAGTGTATCAATCGGCCTGTACTGCTACTTGCGGAAGTTCTGCGCGTAGGTGTCGGAAGGCATGCCGGCCGTTCGTGCTGCGTCGCGACGCGCAAAGGCCTCCTGGCGATTCATGCCTCCGCCCAATGTAACCAGATACGGCGCTTGGCCGTTCGGGGAGAAGACCTGCGGTTCCAGTTGCGGATACTGTCCGGCCAGTTCCGCGGCCTTATGCTGTGCAGCCTCTTCGCGGTTGTAGGTGTAAGCGACAACGTGCCACACGCTGCGTTCCGCACCGCCAGGCGCCTGTTCGTCGGACGTCTTTGCAGGCGAGGGCCTTGTCCCTGATTTGGTTCCGGTTGCGGGCGAAGGCTTCACTGTTTCGGGGGCCCCCATCGTGGCTGCGGCGTCTCCAGCGGGAGTTGCCGCGGGGGGAACAGCTGGCGGCGCCGCCTGCGGCTGGTTCGCGGGAGAGGCCGCCTCTCCGCTGATTGCGGTGTGAGGGACGGGACGCTTCGAGATGTACCAGAAAACCGCAAGGGCGATCGCCATGAGCACGATGGCAGCAATGGCGACGCCTGGGCGCCTGCGTGATCGTGGTTCGATTTCGTCTCTTCTGCGCGGCGAGCGAACAGCAGCGACCTGTGCAGCAGTGCGCGACACGGACGGGGCAGCCGCGGGTTCGCTGGGCGCAGGAGTGCTCGCTGCCGCAGCCTCGGCATTTGTCACCGCAGGTCCGCTCAGCACGCGTCGCATCGCGGCCAGGGAGGCGTTGCTGCCGGTACCCGCGCGCACTATGGTGGCAAAGGGAGCGGGGAGCTGCAGAGCATCACGCTCGCTTGAAAAGCGCCGGCCGGTGAGCGCGTTGTAGATCAGCGCGGCCAATGCGGGGGCGTCGCTTTCGCCACGGCGCGTCGTCAGGGAATCGCTGCGCAGCTTGATGTTGTCGCCCACACCGAGGACGCCGGAGGCGTCGATATGGCCGTGATGCAGACCGGCGCCTTCGACCGCTTCGAGAGCGCTCAGCAGGCTATCGGCCACTTCACGGGTTTCTTCGGGCGTAAGAGGGCGCTCGCGCAGCACATCCGCAAGCGTCTGGTCGAATGGCTCCATTACGGCGTATACCAGCGACTCGTCTTCCAGGCGTGCGGCGCCAACCTTACGAATTGCGAGCAAGCCCGGATGTTGGACGCGGGCGGCCGCCTGCAGCCGCGCCTCCACGGCATCCTCATCGTTCAGGGCCTCGAAAACACTGAGCACTGCCGGCTCTCCGTTCGGATCAGTCGTGGAGAACCAAGCGGTACGGCCCTCGCTGCGCAATAGCTTGCCCAGCTTGAGGCCGTCGAGCCTCTGTGCTTCGATCTCGTTCCAGAGCGGCATGTACAGTCATCCCCATAGTGGAATATCAGGGCAGAAGAAAGGGCACGTCCGGGCAACTTCGCGCTGGAAGTCGCAGGGGCGCAGCCGCAAACCTGCGCGCAGCAAATGCCGGGCACGCGGCATGGCCCTTGCCCGGCTGCACTGCTTTTGTTCTTTGGTGAGTCTACTCTCTGCCGGTTTCAGGCGAGGTTGACTTCAACGGGGACTGCTCCGATAACCGGCGAATTCTGAGGACGTTCCGCGGCGCCGCCGGCCACGACACGGCCACCCGCTCCCGCGCGTGCCAGCAGCCGCATGCCTTCGCCGGCCATCTCGCGCGCCATCTGTCGCAGTTCCTCGGGACGCTCGTTGTGGGCATTGGTGAGTTCTACCAGCGCGGCAGCGGCCTTCAGCTTGGCTACGCCGTCAAAGGATGCGAGGCCTGCAGCGCCACCGGTGGCCTGAATGATGCTGTCGGCCGTAATTTTGAACATCGTGTCGCCCTGGATCACAAAGGCGACCAGGTACTTTTCCGGGGTCGTGGGTGCAGTGCTCATGTGTAGCAATCCTCTCGTGCAATGTTTCCTAGTTCCTTCAGAACACTCCGTGAGATGTGTTTGGGTCAAGGGCAGAACGCCAAATCCCAGTACACATTCTGGTTCCTGTCCCACTGCGATACCATCACGTTGCACATGTCCGATTCGAATTCATCGACAGATCCCGCCTCCGCGCTCGCCACTTTACTGACAGAAGCTCGTTACAAGCCGAGCGAGCGCATCGACGAACTCTCCACCACCGAGATGCTTCAGGTGATGAACGCGGCGGACCGCGAAGTGGCCGATGCCGTGGCTCGCGAGATCCCGGCGATTGCGCGAGCGGTAGACGCCATTGCTGCTGCGCTCGCACCAGAGCGCGGCGGACGGCTGTTTTACGTGGGCGCAGGCACGTCGGGCCGCCTTGGTGTGCTCGATGCCTCGGAGTGCCCGCCGACCTTCAATGTGCCCTCGACGCTGGTGCAGGGATTGATCGCCGGTGGCGAATACGCGTTGCGGCACTCCGTGGAAGGCGCCGAGGACTCGCCGGAGCTGGGCGCGACGGATCTGCGCGCGCATGGCTTCGGAGCGAAGGATGTGCTGGCAGGCATCGCGGCCAGCGGACGCACGCCGTACGTGCTGGGTGCGATGGAGTATGCGCGCTCGCTCGGCGCGATCACGATCGGAGTGAGCTGCGTGCCGGGATCGGAAGTAGCGCGCACGGCGGAGATTGCCATTACACCAGCGGTAGGACCGGAGGTGGTCACTGGATCCACGCGCCTGCGTGCCGGTACAGCGACGAAGTTGGTGCTGAATATGCTGTCGACTGGTGCGATGATCCGCTTGGGTACGGTCTACAGCAACCTGATGGTGAATGTGCAGCCCTCCAACGAGAAGCTCGCCGACCGCGCAGAGCGCATCGTTGTCGAACTCACCGGATTGCCGCGGGAGCGGGCACGAGCCTTGTTCCGCGAGGCGGAATCCATCAAAGCCGCCGTCCTGATGCATGCTCATGGGTTAAGCCGCGAAAAGGCGGAGGCGCTCCTGCGGGACGCACATGGGCATCTGCGGCATGCGATGGAGGCGGCAGCTCAAAGCAAGAATTAGGGGTCAGTAGGCGCGAGGCGGAGGCATGCCTGCCCTGCGGCGCCATCCTGCTTCGCTCGATCCGTGGTCATTCCGGCCGGAGGGCGTCCGGTACACTGAACGGGACGCGTTCTCATGTCCACAGACACTTCCCAGCCAGTCCTGATGCCCGCTTCTCACGAAGAGGCATCCGGAGCGAAGGCGCGCCCAGAGCATCATCCCGGGCATCATTTGCGGCGCTTTCGTTTTGACCGCCCGCAGAAGATCGCGGCGTTCCTGCTTCTCTTGCTGATGGCGCAATGCCTGCGGCAAATTCTGCGGACGCCACTGACCGAGAACGACTATCAATACGCGCGGTGCGGCCGCGAAATGTGGGAGCGGCCCTCGCCCATCGCGGGTTACTTCACCAGTTGCGGCAACATCCACGATGGCGTGCTGGCCTATCGCCTGGCCGGGTTGCCACTTACCCTTCAGAGGCTGATCGAGGGGCAGAGCAGCGACACGAGCACGTGGGAGATGCGGCACGAACTGAGCTACGTTCGGCTGCTGCTGCGTTTTCCCTTCACTATAGCGGCGCTGCTACTGGGTGGCGCGCTGTGGTGGGTCACGCGGCGGCTCTTCGGCAACCTCGGCGGCTTTGTCGCGCTGGCGTTCTACTGCGTGTCACCGGCGATCGTGGCAGCAGGCTCACAGCCGAACGCCGAGATCACCACAGCACTGGGCATCTTCGCAACCATCTACACGGCGATTGGTGTTGCGCACGCCATGCAGGGGCCGCGGCGCAAGTGGCGTCCGCGCATAGTGCTGTTGGCGGCCGGGTTGGCGCTGGTGGCTGCGTCGCATTCCGCTGCACTGTTGCTGACGCTGCCCTTGGCGCTCGTGTTCATGGTGTATCTGGCGGAGCGCAATCGCACGGCTGTCCCGATGGTGATGATCGCGGGCACGGTGGGCGCTTTTGCCTTGCTCTTTGCCTGCTATGCCTTTCATCCGGACGCGCTGACCTACTACTTCCGGTCCGGTGCCGCCCGCCTCGGCATCAGTACGGTGACAGCACGCGCACATCTCTTCTCTTTCGGTAACGCTGGTATCGCGATCGCCCTCGTGGCCTCGCTGGTGCTCTACATGGCGACCCACCGGTCGCGCTATTTCGGCAATACTGTGCCGCTGCTCATCGCGCTGTGCTTCCTGCCCCTGGTCACAACCGGTGTGTTTGGACAGCCATGGCTATGGGCGCTGCCTTTTCTGCTGACGTTTGTCGGCGGTGTCTTTGCCGACGCGCTCGAGACGCGCCACGGCCGGATCTTCCGCTGGGCCGTGGTGGCAATGGTGGCGCTGCAGGCAGTGCTTACTATCGCGATGCCTGCACTGCCGTAACTGCCGGCTTAACCGAGATGGGAAATTGGCCGCTGGTACAGCGGCGGTAGCAACTCGGCATTTTGCGGAGGCGCCTGCATCACCTCGGCGAATGCGGTCTGGAAAGCTTGCATATCCTGCGACGTGCCGACAGTGATGCGGACGTAGGTAGGCCAAGCCGGCCATACGCGGCCGATGTAGACCTTCTTCGCCTGCATTGCGGCGATCACCTGGTTCGCATCGCGACGGGTGTCCAGCATGAAACAATTGTTCTGGGATTTGGTGTAGCTGTAGCCCTGTTTGTCCAGCCACGCGAAGGTCTGTTCACGGATCTCTGCATTGATCTTTTTTCGCTCCGGAATCATCTCGGGATGCTGCAGACTGACGTTTGCTGCGACTGCAGCGGTGATGGGCATTGCGTTCATGCCGTAAGTCTGCAGTTTCGCCAGCAGATCGGGGCGCCCGGCCGCAAAGCCGCAGCGTAGGCCTGCCATGCCATACAGCTTTGAGAAGGTCCGCAACACGATGACGTCGTCGCCGCTCCGTACCATGTCCATGCAACTGGGCACGTCGGCGAAGTGGATATAAGCCTCGTCGATAAGCAAAATCGAGCCTTTCGGCTTGGTCTTGCGCGCCCAGACGATGTCGTCCTTCGGCGTGGTGGTGCCAGTCGGGTTGTTTGGATTGCAGATGTAGAAGACACCGGCATCGGGGCTGACGGCGACCATCGCCTTTATGTCGTGGGCGTGCGTGTCGCGGGTCAGCGGCACTTTGAAGGTCTTTGCGCCGGCCATATCGGCGGCGGCCATGCCCGCCTCATAGCCCGGATCGGCGGTGACGTAGGGCCGCGTCGGGCTGGTGAAGGCCAGGACGCCGTAGTGCAGCGGCTCGCTGGACCCGGCATAGATGGCGATGGACTCCTGGCTGATGTCTTCCTGTTGCGCGATGGTCTTCATCAGCGCGATGGTCTGCTCGAAGTCATAGCGCCCGCCGCGTGGGGCGATGTTCGTACAGGCCTCGCATGCCAGCTTGCAAGGGCCCAGGGGGTTTTCATTCGCGTTGATCAGCACGGCATCGGCGGGAATGGCTTCCATTCTGCCGTGAAAGCGACCAGCCCGTTTCACGCCATTCGAGGCGGACTGCGCGCCGCTCGAGTACGCCCACGCAAGATGGGCCTCGGTAACGATGGGAACAGCCACGGTCGCCGCAGTGGCGAGACGCAGAAAGGAGCGGCGGGAGACGGAAGAAGAGCGGTCGGCGGGCATCAGGAATCCTCCAAATCTGGCAAGAGGGGAAATCACCTCGTTGTTCTTCTGGCGGGCGCTGGCAATTCGGGGGCGGCGCGCTCGGCATCGAGACAACAAGGGCTCGACCTGACGAAAATCGGATGGCATCACTCTACTCCGCTCGGGGCAGGGCTCCAAGCGAAGATGAGGCGATGGTTTCCGGCCAGGATTTGCGCCGATGCCGAAGCCTTCCCAGAGAGCAACTGCGGAATGCTCAAAAACCCCCGAAAATAACCTTTTCGGAACCAAGGCGGGGAACCGGAAATGTGCGCCATTCCTTGCTAAAATAGATGCAGAGCCCATCGTTACATCGACGCCCTGAACGGGCTTGGATGGCGCGCATTTTCGGTGCTGCGAACGGCTCTTCCTATCTATGGCAGACGATCAGAATCCACAGCTTCCTCTCGGCGGTCCAAACGGAAATGGCGGGGATGGCACGACCCCTCCCACCGGTCCTGGAGCCGCCCACATGATTCCCATCAACATTGAAGACGAGATGCGCCGGTCGTATCTCGACTATTCGATGTCGGTCATCATCGGCCGTGCGCTGCCCGATGTACGAGACGGTTTCAAGCCCGTGCATCGCCGCATCCTGTACACCATGCACGAGATGGGCCTGCAGCACAACAAGAAGTACACCAAGTGCGCCAAGGTGGTGGGACAGGCCATGGGCCAATACCATCCGCACGGCGACTCGGCCATTTACGACACCATGGTGCGTCTGGCGCAGCCGTTCAGCCTGCGCTATCCCATGATCGATGGCCAGGGCAACTTCGGCTCCGTGGACGGCGATCCGCCCGCGGCGATGCGGTACACCGAAGCGCGCATGATGCGCATCGCCGGCGAAATGCTGGCGGACATCGATCAGGACACGGTCGATATGGTGCCGAACTACGACGAGAGCACGCTTGAGCCCGCCGTGCTGCCCGCGCGCATCCCAAATCTCATCGTCAACGGCTCAAACGGCATCGCGGTCGGCATGGCCACCAACGTTCCGCCACACAACCTGACCGAGGTCATCAACGCGACCATCGAATTGGTGAACAATCCGCATGCGGGCCTTGCCGAGGTGCTGAAGCACGTGCAAGGGCCGGATTTTCCCACCGGCGGATTCATCTACGGGCGTAGCGGCATTCCTGAGGCCTATCGCACCGGCCGCGGCCGCTTCCTGATGCGCGCCAAGTGCGCCATCGAAAACATCTCGGGTGGGCGCCAAGCCATCGTGGTTACCGAAATTCCTTACCAGGTCAACAAGATGAAGCTCATCGAGCGCATCGCCGACCTGGTGAACGACGGCGTGATCACCGATATCGCTCGCGATGAGTTCCGTGACGAGAGCGACCGCGACGGCATGCGTATCGTGATCGGGCTGAAGCGCGGCTCCGAAGCACAGATTGTGTTGAATCAGCTTTACAAGCACACGCAGATGCAGGAGAGCTTCTCCATGATCTTCCTCGCGGTGGTCAACGGCCAGCCGCGGGAGCTGCCGCTGCCGGATGCTATCCGCCACTTCATCGATCACCGCGTCGATGTGGTGCGCCGCCGCACTGCCTACCTGCTGCGTAAGGCGCGCGAGCGCGAGCACATACTGCTCGGCTACCAGATCGCTCTCGATCATCTCGATTCAGTGATCAAGATCATCCGCGGGTCGTCATCGCGCGCGGATGCCCGCGAGAACCTCTTCCGCTTCTTTTCTGGCACGAAGATCCAATTGCGCGGGGCGGAGTTGAAAGGCGTCTCACTCGACGCGGCAAAGTACGGCATCGACATGGCAACGCAGACGACCGCGACGCTGATCCTGAGCTACCGGCAGATCGACGCGATTCTGGAACTGCAGCTCTATCGACTCACACAGCTCTCCATCGACGAACTGGTGAACGAGTTGAACCAGGTGCGCGACAATATCGCCGAGTACGAGTCGATTCTCGCCTCGGAGAAGAAGCTGCGCGCGGTCATCGTGAAGGAGCTGGAGCAGGTCCGCAAGGACTTTGGTGACGAGCGCCGCACCCACATCCTGGACGAAACGGCGGAGCTTCAACTGGAAGATCTGATCGCCGACGAACAAGTTGCCGTCACGGTCTCGCACTCTGGCTATTTGAAGCGTACGCCCATCTCCACCTACCGGCAGCAGAGGCGCGGCGGCACGGGCAGGCTTGGCATGAAGACGCGTGAGGAAGACTTCGTCTCGCAGCTCATCATCGATTCAACCCATGCGTACCTGCTCTGTTTCACCAACACCGGCCGGGTCTTCTGGCTGAAGGTCTATGAGATCCCCGACGTCGGCGCAGCCGGTAAGGGCAAGTCCATTGCCAGCCTGCTGAACCTGCAGCCGGGCGAGACGGTGCGTACGATCCTGGCGCAGCGCAATCTCGAAGAAGAAGGCAAGTTCGTCTTCTTCGCAACGCAGAAGGGGACAGTCAAGCGCACGCCGCTCAAGGACTTCTCGAACGTGATGGCGCGCGGCATCATCGCCATCGGCATCGATAAGGACGACGAACTGATCGGAGCGCGAATCACCTCTGGGGACGAGATTGTCTTCCTCGCGACACATGACGGCATGGCCATCCGCTTCCACGAGACGGATGTTCGCTCCATGGGCCGCCCGGCGTATGGCGTCCGCGGCATTGATCTGTCGAAAGGCGACTACGTGGTCGGACTCGCTGTGACGCCGAAGGAGCGGAAGAAGAATGGCAACGGGGGCGACTGCGCATGCCTCATCCTTTCTGTCACCACGCAGGGCTTCGGTAAGCGTACGGATGTGGATGAGTATCGTCTGCAGACGCGCGGCGGCAAGGGCGTCATCAACCTGAAGACCACGGCACGCAACGGCAAGGTCAATGCGATCCAGCTGGTGGACGAATCGTCCGAGCTGATGGTGATCAGCCAATACGGCAAGATCATCCGCATCGACACAAAGACAATCCGTGCGGCAGGCCGCTCCACGCAAGGTGTGAAGCTGTTGAACCTAGAGGAAGAGGACAAGGTGGCGGCTGCGGTCGTCATTCCGCCGGAGGAAGCAAAGATCGAGCCGGAAAACGGCACGTTGCTCCAGTAGCACTCCTGGCTCCAATAGCATTCCTGACACGCGATACGCGATGAGGTCTCCTGCAGAGGAGGCCTCATCGCATTTGCAAGCCAGTCCGTCCCGTTCGCTTTCACGGCGGGCGGAATTACCAACCTATAATGAAAACTTCATGCTGACATCTGCAAGCATTGCAGCCGCTCGCGAGCGCATCCGTGATGTCCTGTACTACTCACCGTGCCAGATATCCCACGATCTCTCCGAGCTGGCTGGACATCCCATCTATCTCAAGCTGGAGAATCTGCAGCGTACGGGAGCCTTCAAGGAGCGCGGCGCACTCAACCGGCTTCTGCAGCTTACTGCTGAAGAACGCGCTCATGGCGTGATCGCGGCCAGCGCCGGCAATCATGCACAAGGCGTGGCCTTTCACGCTGCGCGGCTGGGAATTCGCGCGCGCATTGTCATGCCGCAGCCCACCCCGCTGGTAAAGGTCTCGGCCACCCGCGGCTTTGGTGCTGAGGTCATTCTGCATGGCGCCAACTATGACGAAGCCTGCGAGGAGGCCACGCGCCTGCAGCAGGAGAAGCAACTCACATTCATTCATCCCTTCGATGACGACGAGGTCATCGCCGGGCAGGGAACGATCGGGCTCGAGGTGCTGGAACAGCTCCCGGATATCGATGCGATTGTGGTGCCGATCGGCGGCGGCGGTCTGATCGGCGGTGTCGCCTGTGCGGTCAAAGAAGCGCGGCCCAATGTCCGCATTGTTGGTGTACAGACGGAGCGGCTCGCCTCGATGTTGCGCGCCGTGGAAGCGGGCATGCCGGTGACCCTGCCAGCGCAGGCCACTATCGCGGACGGCATCGCCGTGCGGCGTGCCGGCGAGCGCACGCTGGCGCTGGTGCAGCGTTATGTGGACGAGATCGTCACCGTGGATGAAGAGGAGATCTCAAGCGCCATCCTGGTGCTGCTGGAAAAAGAGAAGACGCTGGCCGAGGGGGCCGGAGCGGCTGCGCTGGCGGCCTTGCTACAGGGCAAAACCCACCTGCGCAATGAGAAGACGGTGGCGCTGGTGTGCGGCGGCAATATCGATGTGACGCTGCTCGCCCGCATCATCGAGCGCGGCCTGGCAAAAGATGGACGCCTGTTGCGCATCCGCGTGTATCTGCTGGACCGTCCGGGATCCCTGCATCAGCTCACGCGCATCCTCACCGATTGCGAAGCGAACATCGTGCAGACCAGCCATAACCGCTCGTATTACGGCGTGAATCTCGGTGATACCGTCATCGAGATCACGCTCGAGACGCGCGGCGCTGCGCACATCGCAGCGATTGCCGACGCCCTCAGTGCAGCCGGTTACCGTCACGAACGGGTGCACTAGTCGCACATGCGGACACGACAAGAGCGCCCCGCGACGGGCGCTCTTGTCAGCCTGATCATCAAAACAACTAGCCTGAGGAAAACCGAAAAAGACAACAGTGTTCGAAAAACCGCAGCCGCGACGCTACTTCCTGGCGTACTCCTTCAGCTTCGCGATGCTGTCAATGTTGGATGCTTCGAGGAGGCCAGAGTTGCCGCAGTTGTCCACCTCGTAATCGTTAAAGTTGCGATGGACGAAGAGCAGGTACTGCTTTCCCGTCTGCATCGGAAATTTGGTTGGGCTGTTTTCGCTGAAGATGTGCACGACATCGGCGTTGATCATGCGTCCCTTGATGACACGATCCACGTGCACAACGTAGTCAATACCGTCCAGATGAAATGAGGAGTCCGGAACGGGCTGGGCAGCTTCTACGGTGCCGACCATTGTGGTGCCGGCGTCGTGAAGCTCCTGGTTTATCGAAATTCGATTGCTCTGGCACTGGGCAAGGCAGGTTGCCGACGCCGTGGCGATTGCCAGCGTAACGAACAAGGTCTTCATGTGGTGGTGCCTCCCACTTCAAATGCTGCTGACTGCAATGCTGCTGTTTGTTACTGCGCGTGAATGGAGAATCCCACGCAGGCTGGAAATCCCAAAGCAAAACCCCCTTAGAGCGCAGAGCCAGCCCCTTACGCGGGATTGCACTTTCCGGGACGTCGTCTTCCATGCAAATAGTACTTACGTAATGTAAATTAGTCATGCAATTATTTGTCAGTGTTTTAAGTTAAAGAAAGCAGACCGCTTGCTGAGGGCTAGTTATTTTCTAGATAACGTAATGATTACCCGGTTACTTGATGGCCCAGTCCAGTCAGAAAAGTCACCCCCGCCATCGAGCCATTGATTCCGCGCCCGCAATGCAATATGGAAGCAGGTATGCACGCAAGGCGCACCCTCCGCTCGGCTCGGCAAATGGTGGTGAACCATGGCTGGGCTACGGCCGTAAGGGCCGCGAGAGATCACCTGAAAAAGAGGCTGCGGCGCGCACCCCAGGCACCGGACACCGTAACCTGGCTCCCGACCGCTGAGCACGAGTTCGACCGCCGATATGGCGTGGATACCAGCGGACTCGTCTGGAGCGTGGACCTGAAGACCGGCAGCCGGAGCGACGCATGGAACACCGCGTACTACGGCATTGGCCCATCTGTCTTTCACCGGGTCATGGCGCAGGTGCCTGAGTCACTGCTGAGGCGAGCGACCTTCATTGATCTGGGCTGTGGGAAGGGACGCGCCGTGCTCCTCGCCTCGGAGTATCCATTCGCGCAGGTCATTGGAGTGGAGATTGCTCCGCAACTCCATCGCATTGCGGTTGAGAACGTTGCCCGCTACGCCGCGGCACGATACGCGGAGCCTGGACGCGACATCGCGCCTATGAGCGTGGTGCTGGAAGATGCGGTGCGCTACGAGTTTCCAGCCGGGCCTCTCGTGGTCTATCTCTATCACCCGTTCTGCCGCCCGGTTCTCGAGAAGGTTGTCCGCAATCTGAGCCGCTCACTTGCAGCACAGCCGAGGACCACCGCCGTCATCTACATCAATCACGAGCTGCGGGATGTCCTGGATCGCGCGCCGTTTTTGGAGCAGGTGTGGAATGCGACCGTTGAGATGGATGCGAGTGACCGGCTGGCCGACCGTGTCGGCTCCAGTGCCGAGGACTGCGCCGTCTATTTGACGCACCCGCAAGATTAGTCGCGTAATCTGTCCATGCATCTCAGGTAGGTGGCAGACGTTGGCGAGCCGTATGGCTCGTCAGATTCCTGCCCGATGCCTCAAATCAAGAAAGGCAGAAGAACTATGGCGAGCGAAGTGACACTGGACGCGGCGCGCCGCGTAATTACAGCGGCGGAGAAGAAGGCGAAGGAGATCGGCCAGCCCATGAATATCGCGGTGGCGGATGAAGGCGGCAACCTGGTGGCGCATGTGCGGATGGACGGTGCGTGGATGGGTTCGGTGAACATATCCATCAACAAGGCCTGGACATCGCGGGCGTTCGATATCGCGACGAAAGATCTCGCAACGCATTCGCAATCTGACGGACAGTTCTTCGGTATCCATGCGTCGAACGGCGGCAAGGTGATGATCTTCGCCGGCGGCATTCCGTTGAAAAAGGGCGGTAAGGTGGTGGGCGCCATTGGTGTCAGCGGAGGGTCGGGCGAGCAGGATCACGCGGTTGCCGAGGCAGGCGCGGCGGCATTCGGTTCGTAGCCGTCGCGACTACGTATCAGCCGCAGATGCGGAATCCACAGCGTCGCTATGCTCCTACAGCGAACGTATCCGACTGGGCACTTCGCATGCGGTTCCGTTGGGCGCTAGCATGAAGACCTCTGGCATTCTTCGCGTACCTGCTCTCGGGCATGCGCTGTCTTCACCCTTGTTATCGTCGTTTCGCAGAAACGGAGCATCTTTGCCATTCGGCTGGTTCGCGTAGTGGCTTTTTCCTGAGGAAAAACCACCAGGACCGTTGCACCTATCGCAAAAATGCTCTGGCTGCGCTCCTCTGCCTTGTCACTCTGCTGATGCCATGTGCGGCACCAGCGGCGCGGCATGGCTCTGCGGCACATCCGCAGGGCCGTGCTACCTCGCGCGGGCGTCAGAAAATCCCGACTCGTCAGCGGACGGCCCACGTCGTAAATGCCTCTGCTCGAAGCACGCGGAATGCTGGGGCTCGGTTCGTGCATCCCCACAGCAGCCACCCACGTCGCCATCATGTGCGGCCGCACACTGCACGTGCTCTGCAGAAGGCGCGCAGGCACGGGACGGAAGCGGTGCGGGCGGCAGCCACGAGGGAGACGCAGCGCGTAGCCCGTGATGAAGATACCGAGGACGACTCCCAATCGGCGTCGCTGAACCTGCCGGAAGTGCCGCTGGCCGCCATGAATCTGCCGCCGCTGCGGGGCAGCCATGAGTCCCTGGTTCGCCAGAATGAGCGCGCAGAGCAGGATGGTCTGCTCCGTGTGAAGGATGAGGAGGATCTGGCAGCGCTGCGCCGCGAGGGAAAGCTGGTCGCGCTGCCGCAACTCAGCTCGATGCACGTGGACAGCCGCCTGTCGGCCAACCGCCGCTACTGCCGCGCTTGGACGGGTCACTTCCTGACGGATCTGGCACGCGTACACTACGAGCGCTTCCACAAGCCGCTGCAGATCAACTCGGCGGTACGCACCATCGAGTATCAGCGGCATCTGCTGCACATCAACGGAAATGCAGCGCCGGCTGTGGGCGATGTCGCCTCTCCACACCTGACCGGCGAGGCCATCGACATTGCCAAGAAGGGTCTCACCCCATCCGAAGTCGCCTGGATGCGCGCCTACCTGCTACCGCTGCAGACGGCAGGGAAGATCGACGTGGAAGAGGAGTTCCAGCAGTCCTGCTTCCACATCTCGGTCTATAAGTCATACCTGGCGTCGCGACCGCAGGAGACGCCTTCCCACAAGCCCGCGCTGCTCGCCTCCGGAGTGAACTGACCCGCCATCTTCATCACTTCGTCTTCCAATCCGCATCGCGGATGTCGGTGTGATGATCGATGTATTGCAAGCGGGACGGAGGGGCAGATGGCGACGAAGTATGCGATCGGAAATGTGATAGCAAACACCGAGCTGCTCGAGATGGCGATGGCCTTCGGGCCTAGCTGCGTGCTGTCCGCGGCGGCGCGGCTTGGTGTCGCAGATGCTCTGGGCGACGCGGAGCGGAGCGCGCCGGAGGTCTCCAAAGCGTGCCAGGCGGATGCCTCATCCATGTATCGCCTGTTGCGGGCGATGGCGGCTCTCGGCCTGCTCGAGGAGACGCAGCAGCGACGCTTCCGCCTCACGGAGATGGGCCGCCCGCTGCGCAAGGATGTGCCGGACTCTTCATCGTCGGCCGTCGTCTTCTGGGCTGATCTGTTGGCGGACTTCTGGTCGCACCTTGCCGAGTGCGTTCGCACCGGGCAGAACGCGCAGCAGGTGATGGACAAGGCGGGCATCGCGTCGCGCTGGTCGCAGGTCCCAGAAGCCAATGCGATCTTTCGCGCGGTGATGGGCACGGCTCCGGCGGAGGACTACGCGCCGATCGTCGATGCGTGGCCATTTCCGGCGGGCGGCGTTGTCGCCGATCTGGGCGGCGGTGGCGGGGCGCTGATCCGCGCCGTGCTGGAACGCCATCCGAAGCTGCGCGGCATGCTGGTGGACCGAGAGGCGTCCATCGAAACGGCGGCGGCCCACTTCAACGGGGCATTTACTGCGGAATGCTGCGAACTGATCGTCGCGGATCTCTCGGAGCACGTCCCTAAAGGCGCCGATGTCTACATGTTGAAGCACGTGCTGCACGGCCTCGCAGATGAAAAGGCGGTAGCGATGCTGCGTCACTGTCGCGCTTCGGTTCCAGCGACGGGAAGGCTGTTGGTGATCGAATTTGTTCTGCCGGATATCGTCCCAGGAGCCGCACCGGAGCTGGTCCCACGGTTTATGAGCGACCTGAACATGCTGGCCGTGACGGGCGGTCGTGAGCGTAACGAGCGCGAGTGGCGGACTTTGCTGGAAGAGGCGGGTTTCAACCTCGCACGGAGCATCCCGGTGCCGGAACTGGACGTGTCGATCCTCGAAGCGCATCCGCTGACTGCATCGTGAGATGAAAAGATAAAGCGCCGCGGAGGTTCTCCGCGGCGCTCTGCCATAACGCAAACCAGCAGCGAGCTACTCGTGCCAGCGTTTGAAGATCAGCGAGCCGTTCGTGCCCCCGAAGCCGAAGGAGTTCGAGAGTGCGTATTCCGTGTTGATCTTCTCCGGCTTGTTGGGCACATAGTGCAACTCGCAGGCCGGGTCCTGGTTTTCAAGGTTCGTGGTCGGCGGAGCGATCTGGTTTATCAGCGCCATCACCGTGATGCCCGCTTCGAGCCCACCCGCGCCGCCAAGCAGGTGCCCGGTCATGGACTTGGTGGAACTCACCGGCATCTCGCCGCTCAGCGCGCGCTCGCCGAAGAGCTTTTTCATTGCTGCGGATTCGAGCGCATCGCCCAGCGGTGTCGACGTCGCATGCGCATTCACGTAACCGATCTTGTCCGGCGAGAGCGCCGCAGACTTGAGCGCATTGGTCATTGCACGAAAGCAGCCTTCGCCCTCAGGTGCCATGCCGGTCATGTGATACGCATCCGAACTCATGCCGTAGCCGACAATCTCGGCGAGGATCTTCGCGCCCCGCGCCTTCGCGTGCTCCAGCTCTTCGAGGATCAATATGCCGGCGCCTTCGCCGACGACGAAGCCGTCGCGGTCCTTGTCAAAGGGGCGGCAGGCGTGTTGGGGGTCGTCATTGCGTGTGGAGAGAGCCTTCATCGCGGCGAATCCGCCGATGCCCATCGGGGTGATGGCGGCTTCGGAGCCTCCCGCGATCATCACATCGGCATCGTCGCGCTCGATGACGCGGTACGCATCGCCAATGGAGTGGGCGCTGGTTGTGCAGGCGGTGGCTGTCGCCTGATTGGGCCCCTTGGCGCCATAGCGAATGCTCACTTGGCCGGCGGCCAGGTTCACGATGGCGGCCGGAATAAAAAACGGAGAAATCTTGCGCGGGCCGCCATTCAGCATGTTGCTGTGCTCGCGCTCGATGATGTCGAACCCGCCGATACCGGAACCGATGTGGACTCCGACCCGCTCGGCGTTTTCCGGTGTGATCTTCAATCCGCAGTGCCGCATTGCCTCGTCGGTGGCGGCGATGGCGAAGTGGATGAAGCGCGCCATCTTGCGCGCTTCCTTCTTGTCAATGAACTGCAGTGGATCGAAGTTCTTCACTTCCGCCGCGAAGGTGACCGGGAAGTTGGTGGCATCGAAGCCGGTGATCGGCGCCATGCCGCTCTTGCCGGCCAACAGATTCTGCCACAGCTCTGGCGCGGTGTTGCCGGGGCCGGCAATGAGTCCAAGCCCTGTCACTACCACCCGTCGATCGCAACGCAAGGTTACTTGCCGCCTTTCGCATGCTTCTCGATGTACTCCGTCGCGTCCTTCACGGTCTTGATCTTCTCGGCGTCTTCGTCCGGGATCTCCATGTCGAAGGCCTCTTCAAACTGCATCACCAGCTCCACGACATCGAGCGAATCCGCGCCCAGGTCTTCCTGAAAGGAGGCGCTGGGCGTGACTTCAGCCTCATCCACCTGAAGTTGCTCGACAATGATCTGCTTTACCTTCTCGTCCACTGCTGCCATGCGTCTCTCCTCGACCATCAAATCGAATGAACTGAATACCTTTTGAGACTATCAGGTACGCGGCGTGCAGGCGCACTGAGAGCACGCCCCACCGGGTGTGTGGATGCCGGTCCCGAACCTCCAAGTCTACTGAGAGGGTTTGGGGGTGTAAAGGCTGCCCGGCCGGATGAAACGACGCGTCTCTGGCGAAATATATCTCCCGACCGGCAGGCGTCGAACGCCAAGACCAGCCACGCCAATGCGGGAGATGCTCTAAAGTGCGAAGGGAACAGGTGGATTCATGAGCGGCATGGTCGATCTCTTCGCACTGCTGGCCTGTCTTGCCGTCGGCGGGCTGCTGGGATATCTCATCGCACTCGCGCGGCGCTCGCCCATGGGCGAGGAAACGGTGCAACTGCGCAGCCAGGTCGCTGCGCTCGATGCGACACTGGCCGCCGAGCGGGCGGCACAGGAAGAAAAGCTGACGCTGCTGGACGACGCGCGCGATCAAATGACCCACCAGTTCCGCGCGCTGGCCAACGACATTCTGGAGGAGAAGTCCCGCCGCTTTACGGAGCAGAACAAGACCAATCTGGGCCAGCTCCTCGATCCGCTGAAGACGCGCCTGCAGGAGTTCCAGTCGAAGGTGGACCAGGTGTACGTGCAGGAGAGCAAGGACCGCAGCGCGCTGGCCCAGCAGGTGACCTCGTTGCTCGAGATGAATCAGCGGCTCGCCGACGAGGCCAAGGACCTGACGCAGGCGCTGAAGGGGTCCACCAAAGCGCAGGGCGACTGGGGCGAAGTGGTGCTGGAGCGCATCCTGGAAACGGCCGGGCTACGCAGAGGTCACGAGTACACCATGCAGGAGACGATCGCTCGCGAGGACGCGAGCCGCGCGCGGCCGGATGTCATCCTGCATCTGCCGGGCGACCGCAAGCTCGTAGTGGACGCGAAGGTCTCACTTCTGGACTACGGAACCTACTGCGGAACGGCGGATGAGGCCCTGCGCAAGCATGCTGCTACGCGCCACTGCGCATCATTGCGCGAACACATCCGCGAACTTGCCGCGCGCAACTATCACCATCTGCCCGGCCTGGAGACGCTGGATTTCGTCATCCTCTTTGTACCCATCGAGCCGGCATTTCTGCTGGCGCTGGAGACGGACAATCAGCTGTGGGTGAATGCTTGGGAGAAGAACATCCTGCTGGTCAGTCCCAGCACCCTGCTCTTTGTCGTGCGCACGGTGGCGCATCTGTGGCGACAGGAGGAGCAGGCGCGGAACGTGCAGCAGATTGCCGACCGCGGCGCGGAGCTCTACGACAAGTTTGCTGGCTTTGTCGATGACCTGACCAAACTTGGTGCTCGCATTGAGCAAACGCGGAATGCATACGACGCGGCCTTTGACAAGCTCACGCGAGGACGCGGCAACCTGGTGCGTCAGGTAGAGATGCTGCGTGCGCTAGGCGTGCAGCCGACCAGGCGCCTCCCGCGACAGTTGACGCAGCGTGCGGAAGATGTGGAGATTTTTGAGAACATCGACGCCGAAAAGCTCGATGAGAGCGAAGATATTGAGACGTAGACGTGTTGTCCGCGTCTAAGGTCTGGTACTGCGGCTGGCCATCCCCCAAACGGGTAGCTTGCAAACCGCGTCGCCGCTCGGTAGCATCCGAGTCAGAAACCGGCCTGCAAAGCAGGTGCGGAGCTAACGCTGGTAGAACCTATACTTCATGAACAGGGACTCGACTCGATTAATTGGCTCGGTGTGCAGTGTCCGCCAGTCCGGAATGCCTAAAGAGCTGCGGAGAGTCCCACCGTCTTAGGACGGGTTCACCAGCGCGCAACGCACGGCCCAGTGGGTCGGTTTTGTTCCTCTTCTTTCCGCCGAATCTCTTGCACCGTGCTGCGAGGCTTTTGTTTTCGCAATGTATCCTCGCTTCCTCCAGTTCGGCGCATTCGTCATCTCCACCTATGGTGTGCTCGCGGTTGTTGCAGCGCTGTGCGGCATTGCCCTCTGGGCGGGCATCGCGCGCCGCACCGGTCTGGACACTGCGAAGATCCAGAACGCCGGCCTCCTCGCCGTTGTATGCGTCGTCGTGGGAGCGCGCCTTGCAGTGGTGGCCGCCAACTGGCGCGGCTTTCTTGAGGCGCCCCTTCTTATCCTGAGCGCCGGCACGCTGGCGTCCGGCAGCGCAACGATATTCGGCGTGATGCTTGCGGTGATTGCAGTCATCCTCTACCTGCTGCTGGCACCCGTGCCGCTCATACCCGCGCTCGATGCCGGGGCACCTGCCGTGATGTTGGTCCTGGCGATCCTCGATATTGGTGATTTTGCCGCCGGCTCGCACTACGGAGCATCCACCGCGGCGCCGTGGGGCGTGACCTACTCCAGCCGCTTTGCCGCGCGCACCACCGGTGTGCCCTTAGGCATCGCTTTGCATCCTGTGCAGATCTACGCAGCGATCGGCCACTTCGTCCTTGCCGCTGTGCTGGTGGCGATGCTTCGTCATCAAGGCCGTCCGGCAGAGGTTCTCGGCACCGCGCTCTTCGCGGATGGCATTCTGCGCTTTCTACTCGCACCTCTCTCTGGCGCTTACGCCGAGGCTCCTGCCCTCCTTCACGTGGTCACTGCGGCGCAGGCAGTCGCGATGCTGATGGTGGTGCTGGGCGGGCTATGCTGGCTGGGACGCGGCAGGCAACCGGCGGTGCAAAATGCCTGACACTGCAACCGCATCGCGCACAATTGTCATTCCAGCCGAGGCGGCCGGCCGCCGGCTGGATCAGTATCTGGTGGAAGCGCTTGGAGTGAGCCGCGCCCGCGTGCAGTGGCTGCTGTCGGAGGCGAAGGTGCTTCTCGAAGATAAGCCGCCTAAAGCCAGCCTCAAATTGCGCGGTGGCGAGCACATCTCCGTTACGGGCGAAGCGGAGCCGCGCCCGCTGCGCGCCGTGCCAGAGGCAATCACCCTCGACATTGTCTATGAGGACGACGACCTCGCTGTCGTCAATAAACCGGCCGGCATGATGGTGCACGCAGGCGCTGGATCGACCGACGACGCGCGCAACCGGGGCACGATGGTCAACGCGCTGCTGCATCATTTTCAAGAGCTCTCTTCGCATGGCGGCGAGCTGCGGCCCGGCATTGTGCATCGATTGGACAAGCAGACCAGCGGACTGCTGCTGGTAGCGAAGCACGACAAGGCGCACGCCAAACTGGCCGACATGTTCGCCCGCCGCCAGGTGCGCAAGACTTATATCGCGTTGGTGCACGGTGCACTTACCGCGGACAGCGGCACGGTGAACGCCGCCATCAGTCGCGACACCGTGCGCCGCACGCGCATGACGACCCGCCGTGACGACGGTCGCACCGCGATTAGTCATTACCGGGTGCTGCGCCGCATCGAATCTCCCTTCGGCCGCTTCACTTTGGTCTCGGTACGCATCGAGACCGGTCGCACCCACCAGATTCGCGTCCACATGGCTTCGCTCGGGCATCCTGTAGTCGGCGATACGCTCTACGGCGCGCCGGGGCAGATCCATCTGGCACCGGCTACAGGCCGGGCCCACACGCCGCGCCGCAAACCAGCCGAGCCCGGCACGGCTCAGCTGGCACTCCACCTCGAGCGCAACTTTCTGCATGCAGCCGAACTTGCGCTGGCTCACCCGGTGACGGGTCGTCCACTTTCGTTCCAGGCACCGCTGCCTGAGGAACTTGAGTTGTTTCTCAAACAATTAACTACCGGGTGGACCACCCAGGCTCCCCCTTCGCCAGTAGCAAGTGGAGTGGGCGGGGAACGCATACAATGAAAGAAGCCTCCATGAGTCCTCGTCTTCCCTCTGTCCTGGGCCGTCCAGGCTTGCGCCGTTTCAGCTTTTGCCGCTACGTCGGCGGCGCCTTGCTGACGGGTCTAATCTCGATTTCGCTTCCGCTCGGTGCTCAGACAGCCGCGCAGGAGACAACATCGTCGTCTGCAGTCGCGCCCCAGGCTGCCACTCCGCAGACGTTGACTCAGCCGCAAATCCAGAACTCGCCCAACTCCATCCCCGACGCTCCTGGCCAGACGGCGCCAGCCAAGCCTGCATCGCCGCCGCCTGCGGCTCCGCCGAAGCCATTGCCGGCGGCCCCGGCCACAGAGCCTTCCAATCCGCCCCGCCCAGGCCTCGGCCACCGATCAGGAACCGGAGCAGGCTGCACCCGGCGACGAAGAAGGCACCTACACCCTCAAGACCAACGTGAATGAGGTCAGCCTGACCTTCACCGTGACCGACCGTCGCGGACGCTTTGTCAACAATCTGCAGCAGCACGATTTTGCACTTCTTGATGATCAGCGCGCTCCGGCGCAGGTCTACAGCTTCACGCAGCAGACCAACCAGCCACTGCGCGTGGGTCTGGTCATCGACGCCAGCACCTCCATCCGAGCGCGCTTCAAATTTGAGCAGCAAGCGGCGACGGAGTTTCTGCTCGACATTCTGCGCCCGCGCACCGACCGCGCCTTCATCATGGGGTTCGACGTCAGCTCCTACGTCACGCAGGGATTCACCAACAATCCGGATCTGCTGGAGACCGGTCTGAACCGGCTGAAGCCGGGCGGCGGCACTGCGTTGTATGACGCGGTCTACAAGGCGTGTCGTGACCAGATGCTGAAGAATGTTCCGGCAAATGCCGAGGTGCGCAAGGCGCTCATCCTGGTTTCAGACGGAGACGACAACCAGAGTCGCTCCTACCTCGACGACGCCATCAAGATGTGCCAGCGCGCCGAGACCACCATCTTCACCATCAGCACCAACACCAGCCCCACGCGTGAGCGCGGCGACGATGTGCTGAAGAAAATGGCGTCGGCTACTGGCGGCGCCGCGTTCTATCCGCAGCGGCTCGAGGACATCTCCAACGAGTTCCATCGCGTGGGAGAGGAGCTGCGCTCCCAGTACTCGCTCGCCTACAAGCCGGCAGACTTCCGCGCGGATGGCTCATTCCGCACCATCTATCTCACTGCACTGCGCGGTGGTTATCAGGTGCACGCACGCACCGGGTACTTCGCGCCGAAATAGACCTTTTCGTCCCTCTCGACCGCAGCGGAGCATTGGCTGCTATCGCAATGAACGAAGCCCGAAACAGAAGTCACTGCGGCTGGTTCGGCAGCGGCGGCGCTACAAATCCGCTGTCATGCACGGCTTCCATGAAAATGCCGCAGCGCTCGAAGTAGAGTGTGCTCGGATCGAGGATCACGATCGTGTCGAAGGGCAGCGTGCCTGGCGCCCCGAGCTTGATCACTTCGATTTTCGAACCCCGGTCGAGAGCAAGTTCATGCAGCGTCACTCCCGCTTCCGAATGGTGCGCACTGAAGTCCGCCGGGTCGATCATGCTGACTCGCGGTGACGGATCGGTCGCTGATGTCGAGCCCCACACGATGCTACGGTCGCTCATCAGGACGCGGCTGCCTCGCGCCGTCTTGCTGAAGAAGGCCGGATTGGCGCTGCAGGCAGACGTGGCCACGGGCTTCTTGGGATGCATCTTCGTGATCTTCCAGTAGCCACCGATCCCGGCGGGCAGGCTCTGTGCCAAAGCGGCGGGCGCCATCGCGACCAACGCTGCAGCGCCGAGCATCTTCAAAATCGAGAGTGTAGTTCTCATCCAAGCATCTCCAGCAATTCTGATTCGCCAATCACCGGCACCTTCAGATCGCGCGCTTTGTCGAGCTTCGATCCTGCCTCGTCGCCGGCGACGACGTAACTGCTCTTCTTGCTGACGGAGCCTGACACACGGCCCCCCGCTGCTTCGATGCGTTCTTTCGCCTCATCGCGCGTCAGCGTAGGGAGCGTTCCTGTGATTACGAAGGTCAGGCCTTCGAGTTTTGCAGAGCGCTTGCGTCGTTCCGCCGTAAAGGTCAAGCCAGCTTTGCGCAGGCGCTCGATCAGCTCACGGTTGCGCTCTTCGGCGAAGAATTCGTGCACCGCCGCCGCCACGCGCGGCCCGACCTCCTGTACGCGTTCAAGCTCTTCGGGCGTGGCCGTCAGAAGGGCATCCATCGAGCCGAAGGCATCAGCCAGCAACTGCGCCGTCCGCTCGCCGACAAAGCGGATGCCCAGCCCGAAGAGCACTCGGTCGAGCGGAGCCTTCTTCGACCGCTCAATCTCGGCGATCAGCGAGTCGGCAGTCTTCTGCCCGATGCGTTCAAGTGTCAGCAGTTTTTCGCTGGTGAGCGAGTACAGATCCGCGATCGAGTGGACCAACCCTTGCTCCATCAGCTGCACCACCACGGCTTCGCCCATGCCGTCGATGTTCATCACGCCTCGCGAGGCAAAGTGTAGGAGGCTCTCGCGCAGCCGTGCCGGGCAGTCGATGTTTACGCAGCGGTAGTCGGCCTCGCCCTCGGTGCGGACAATCTCGCTTCCACATACTGGACAATGCGCGGGGAAATGAAATCGCTTATGCCCGCGCGGATGGTCCTTGTCCTCGACGACTTCGACAATCTTCGGAATCACATCGCCGCCACGCTCGACGCGTACGAAATCGCCGATCTTCACTCCAAGCCGCTCGATCTCGTCCGCATTGTGCAAAGTCGCGCGTGTCACCGTGATGCCGCCGATGGCCACTGCGCTCAGCACGGCAACCGGAGTCAGCTTGCCGGTGCGCCCTACCTGCACCGCAATGTCTTCGAGCCGCGTTACGCCGCCCCGAGCTGTGAACTTGTACGCGACTGCCCAGCGTGGAGCCTTACCAGTGAAGCCGAGCCGCTTCTGCAGCGCGGCGTTGTTCACCTTGATGACCACGCCGTCGATCTCGTAGCCGAGCGATGCACGCTGCTCTTCGGCGCGCGCGACGAATGCCTGCAACTGGTCGAGGCTCTTGAGCGCTTCCCGATGAGGGTTCACACGAAATCCTGCCGTGGTCAGAGCGTCGAGTGTTTCCACCTGAGTAGCGAATGCGGGCTCGCCCTCTGCGCCTGGCGTTAACTGCAGGGCGAAGTAGCCATAAAAGTCCAACCGCCGTTGCGCCACAATGTTCGGCTCGACGGTGCGAATGGTCCCTGCGGCGGCATTGCGCGGGTTCGCCGCGGGCGACTGTCCCAGCGCCTCACGTTCCTGATTCATCTTCAGGAACGCAGCCATCGGCATCACCACCTCGCCGCGTACTTCGAAAGGCAGGGGCAGCTTGCTCTTCTTCAACTTCTCTGCCGAGATGGAGAGTGGAACGGAGCGGATCGTCCGCACATTGCTGGTCACGTCTTCGCCGATAGTGCCATCGCCGCGCGTGATGGCACGCGCCAGCACTGCTCCGCCGCCCGAGCCTGCGGGGTGTGCAATATAGTGCAAGGCCAGCGAAAGGCCGTCCAGCTTCAGCTCGGTGACGTATGCGATCTCCGCGTCGCCGGCCAGCGCGCGCACCCGGCGGTCCCAGTCCGCCAACTCCTCCGGGGTATTCACGTTGTCCAGTGAGAGCATCGGACGCGAGTGTGCAACCTTGGCGAAACCCTCTTTAACTTTGCCGCCGACTCGCTGCGTAGGGGAGTCGGGCGTCACCCACTCCGGGTGGTCGGCCTCGATCTCTTTCAGCTGGCGCATCAGCGCATCGAAATCCGCATCGTCCAACTCCGGCGCATCGAGGACGTAATAGAGGTGCTCGTGGTGGCGGATCTTCTCGCGCAGCGCCTCGGTTTTCGCCAGGGTCGGTGCCTGTCTCGCTCGTTCGGCCATCGTCACGGATTATAGAGATGCCAGCTGTATGCCTGTATGCTTCCCTCGAACACCCAACATCGCAATCAACCATGGAACCTGTCACCCACTTCCTCACCGGCGCATGCCTGGGCCGCGCCGGCTTCAATCGCAAGACCGCGTACGCCACGCTGGCCATGACCCTGGCCGCCGAAACCCCCGACCTCGATATCCTGTGGGGCTTTCGCGGACCGCTGGTCGCGTTCCAGCATCATCGCGGCTTCACCCACACGCTTGCTCGGTGCGCCCCTGGTCGCGCTTGTGGTCACGCTCTTCTGCTGGGGCTTCCATCGCCTGCGACGGAAAAAACCACCCATCCCGCCGCGATGGTTGCTGCTCTGGCTCTTTGCGTTGATCGCGGATCTCAGCCACCTGCTGCTCGATTACACGAACAACTACGGCATACGTCCCTTTGCGCCCTTTCATCCGCGCTGGTACTCGTGGGACATCGTCTTCATCTTCGAGCCGGTGATGTTTCTGCTGCTGCTCGGTGGTCTGCTGATTCCGGCGCTCCTCGGCCTGGTCGATCGCGAAATCTCAAAGCGCAGGGACGTATTTCGCGGACGCGGCTGGGCGGTTGCCGCACTGGTTGGCGTGGCCGCGCTCTACACGTTGCGCAGCACCGAACATGCGCGCGCGGTGCACCTCCTGCAGCAGACATCCTTCGACCATCCTGTGCTGCGCGTGGCCGCCGAGCCCTATCCCATCAACCCGTTCCGCTGGCAGGGCATCGTGGAGACGGACAATGCCTACCACCTCGCAGATGTGGGCACCCGCAGCGACAGCGTGGATGTCGATGAAACTGTCGGCGCAATCTACAAGCCGCCCGTGACACCGGCGGTGGCAGCCGCTAAGCGCTCCTGGCTGGGCCGCGTCTATCTCGACTGGTCGCAGTTCCCGCTGGTCGAAGACATCGGACCCGGTAGCCCGCCGGACATGCCGCAGGATGCCGCCCAGCACCTGGAACAGGTGAACTTTCAGGACCTGCGCTTCGGCTACACGGACTGGTTTGGCACCCATCAGAACCGCAAGCCGCTCTCCGGCTCGGTCTTCGTCGCTCCCAACGGTCAGATCGAGGCGACCTACATGGACGGGCGTCCGCAGGACTGATCGGGAATTGTCACTTTATTGTGTAGTGCGTTGTGTTCTGCTACCGGACAACCCGGTTCGGGATAAAATCAGGTACCGAGGTCGCCTATGTCCGCGTTCGTCCTGATCCTGGCCGCTCTTGCCAGCCGCATCGCCGCTCTCTCCGGCTGGTTCAACTTCACTGCTGTCGGCGGCTCGCTGCTCTACTTCGGCGCGCGCCGTCCGCTGCGTCAGGCAGCCTGGGCCCTCGTGCCGTTCATGGCAATGGACGTCTTCCTTACCACCCGCGTCTATCGCTTGGCATTCCACGCGCAGGACTACCTCATCACCTGGCTTTGGTACGCCGCGGTGCTGGTCCTTGGCTCGCTGCTTTTGAAGCAGCGGACAAATGTCTCGCGCGTCGTTTCTGGCGCGGTGCTCGCATCGACTTCCTTCTTCGCCGTCAGCAACTATGCGGTCTGGGTCGGCTCCGGCATGTACCCGCACACGCTCGGCGGACTTACCGCCTGCTACGCATCGGCACTGCCGTTCTATCGCAACGACCTCATTTCGACTCTGTTGGTCACCGGAGTGGCCTTCGCCGCCGAAGCGCTGGTCCGCCGCTCACGCGAGGCGAACGCCGCCAGCCACGGTCAGATCGCAGCGTAGTCGGATTCGCAAAGAAGCAAGTAAGAAGGGCGCGGCCATTGGCTGCGCCCTTCGTGTTTAGGAGCCGCTTAAAAGGCCGCCTTGGCGCCCTCTTCCAGTTCCTGCGGGCTTACCTGCTTCAGCGTTTGACCTGCCGACCATGAGTGCCCAAAGGGATCAGTGAACTGCCCGTAGCGATCGCCCCAGAATTGATCCGCCAGGGGCATCGTCACCTTGGCGCCCGCCGCTACGGCGTTGGCCCATAGCGTATTCACATCGTCGGTGTGTAGGTGCAGGGTCACAGGCGAGCCGCCAAAGGCCTCCGGGGTTCGGCTGCGGCCCATGTGCTCAGGAAAATCGTCAGCGAGCATCAGGTCCATCCCGAGCACTTTCAGGTGCGCATGCATCAGGCGCTTGCCGTCCGGCGCAAGGTGACGCACTAGCTTCTTCGGCGCCGAAGGCTTTCTTGTAGAAATCGATGGCCGCGGCGGCGTTGCTCACGGTCAGGTACGGTGTCAAAGACTGGCTCATAAGAATCTCCTCGAAATTCGCTTGCCTTTCACTTGCCAGGGGACTGGGCTCAGCGACGCACGTGCCCAGCGCAGGCGTCAGCATACGCGCGCTCCATCACAGCCACAACCACTCTGGGGCGATGTGCCGGGATGCTGATTTATCCTGACGTTTGACCATGCCCGACGATTCGATCCCTGCACTGGCCGGCTACGACGACGCCGCGCTGGACCAAGCCTTTGCTTCGCTGACCGCCGACCTGGAGCGTGCCGCCGCCTCACTCGATGGCGCCGAGGCTGTCGAGCAATTTCGCCTGGAGTGGCTGGGCCGCAAGCAGGGCCGCCTCAAGACGGTGAGTGACGCATGGCTGAAGACGGCGCCTGCGGAATCGCGCCGTGCGCTCGGACAGCGCTTCAATACGCTCAAGGAGCGAATCGAAACCCTCCTCGCTGATGCCGCCGCAGGCAAGCGCCATAGCTCAGCCGGGCCAGCGATCGACGTCACGCTCCCTGGCACGCGTCCGCAAATCGGCGCGGAGCACCCCATCCTGCGCACCTGGCATGAGGCCGTCCGCATCTTCGCTGCCCTGGGCTATTCCGTCGCCACCGGCCCTGAGGTTGAGACCGACTACTACAACTTCGAGTCGCTCAACTTCCCGCCCAACCACCCCGCGCGCGACACACAGGACACGCTCGTTGTCGCTGGACAGGAGCGCAAGCCGCTGCGTGATCGCCTGCTCATGCGCACCCACACTTCGCCAGTGCAGATCCGCACCATGGAGCAGCAGCCGCCGCCAATTCGACTCGTCATCCCTGGCAAGGTGCACCGCAACGACGCGGCCGACGCAACACACTCGCCCATCTTTCACCAGGTCGAGGGACTGTGCGTGGACGAGGGCATCACCTTCGCCGATCTCAAGGGCACACTCGACTACGCGATGAAGGCCTTCTTCGGCTCCAGCGTCAAGACGCGCTTCTTCCCGTCTTTCTTCCCCTTCACGGAGCCCAGCGCAGACGTGCAGATCTCCTGCATCTTCTGCGGCGGCAAAGGCTGCCGCAAGTGCAAGCACTCCGGCTGGATTGAGCTGCTCGGCTGCGGCATGGTGGACCCGTCAGTCTTCGGCTTTGTGCGTGAAAAGCAGCCCGCCTACGACCCGGAAAAGATCTCCGGCTTTGCCTTCGGCATGGGTCTGGACCGCATCGCGATGATGAAGTACGGCGTCAGCGACATCGGCCTGCTTTACTCGGGCGACGTGCGCTTCCTGGAGCAGTTCGCATGAATGTGCTGACCTCCTGGCTCCGCTCTTATCTGCCCCCATTCAATGCGTCGGATCGCCAGCTCGCCGACGATCTCACGCTTCGCGGCATCGCTGTCGAAGGTGTCTTCGAAGTGACTTCGCCCGTCGGCGGATCGCTGTACGAGATGGACATCACCACCAACCGGGTCGATGCGATGAATCATTACGGCGTCGCACGCGAAGCAGCAGCCATCTATGGCCTCACCCTCGCGCCGCTCGATACAACGTTGCCGGCTGCGAAGCCGGGCTCTGGGCATCCCGTTCGTATCGAAGCTCCCGACGCCTGCGGCCGGTTCACCGCGCGCATCCTGCGCGATGTGAAGATTGGTCCCTCGCAGGGCATCGTCGCGGAACGATTCGCCGCGCTTGGCCAGAAGCTGATCCTCAATGCGGTCGATGCCAGCAACTACGTGCTGATCGGGATGGGGCACCCCACCCACGCCTTCGATCTCGACAAGATCGAAGGCGCTATCATCGTCCGCCGCGCACACGCTGGAGAAAAGTTGAAGACGCTCGACGGCGTCGAGCGTGTGCTCGATTCCGACGATGTCGTTGTCGCCGATGAGAAGAAGGCGCTTGGTCTGGCCGGCGTGATGGGCGGATGGGACACCATGATCACGGCCGAGACGAAGAACATCCTGGTCGAGGCCGCGTGGTTCGACCCCGCGGTTGTCCGCCGCATGAGCCGTCGCCACGGCATCCACTCCGATGCATCGCACCGGTTCGAGCGGGGAGCAGACTTTCACGCGCCTCCGGTGGCCTCCGCTCTGGTCTCGCAGTTGATCCTCGAAAACGGCGGCCATATCGAAGGAGACCTCGTCGATGTGGTCATTCCGCAGATCCTGGCTCGCGTTGCCGCGCGGCGTCCCATCTCGTTCTCTGTCGCACGCGGCGCCTACTTACTAGGCCGCACCAGCGAGGGGCCCGGCATCACTGACGAGGTCGCCACGGGCGTCCTTCGCGCGCTTGGCTGCACATTGTCTGCGACCGGCGAAGGTCGTTATGACGTCACGCTGCCGAGCTGGCGGCTGGATCTCGAGCGCGAGATCGACCTGGTAGAAGAGATCGCGCGCGTCTACGGCTACAACCGGTTCGCGAACACGCTACCCAGTTTCTCCGGCACAGTGCTGGAGTTGCCACATGCTCCGAAGCATGCCATCGTGCGCAAGCTGTTTCTTGCTGCGGGATATCACGAAGCCATCTCGTCCACCTTCTGCTCCGCCGTCGATGCAGCTGTATTTGCTGCACAGCCCGGCGTTGCCGTGGCCATGGCCAACCCGCTCAGCGAAGAGGCGGGCATGCTCCGGCCGTCGCTGGTTCCAGGCATGCTCACCATGCTGGCCCACAACCTGAACCGCAATGTGGACGACGTGCGGCTCTTCGAGATGGGCACAGTATTTACCGGATCGCCAGAACGCGTCGACGAAGCGCAATGGCTCGCCTTCGGCGCCACCGGCCAGCTTCGCGATGGCCTGCACTCCTCGCGTCCCATCGATTTTTACGACCTCAAAGGGCTGGTCGAAGCGCTCACCAGTCATTTCGCGTCCCGCTCCGTCTACTATGACGCCTTCCCGCCCGAGAGCGGCCTATTGCCCCGCTGGCTCAATCCGGTGCGCTCTGCCCGCTGCGTGGTTGACGGCAGCACCATCGGCTACTTCGGCGAGCTGCATCCCGATGAAAGTGCCAGGCGCAAGCTGCGGCAGCCGGTGCTCGTCGGCGAAATCTATCTCGACCGCCTCTTCCGCCAGTCGCTTCTCCAGCCGACGGCGCATGAGATCTCCCGCTACCAGCCAGTGCACCGCGATTTCTCACTCGTCTTTCCGGACACGGTCGAGTGGGAGGCCGTTCGCGCCGCGCTGGCCACTCTCGCAATCGACGAGCTGCAGGAATATCGTCCCGCCGAAATCTTCCGCGATGCCAAAGGCAAAGCCGTCGCTGCTGGGCACTACTCCATGCTGGTCTCCACCACCTTCCAGTCGCCTAACCGGACGCTGCGCGACGAAGAGCTGCATACGTGGTCGAACAACATCGTCAGCACTCTCGAGTCGTTGGGCGGCAAACTGCGCGCATAATCCAGCGGCACGGCAAGAGGTTGTCAATTACGGCACACATATGCACAGGGGGCGAATCGGATTTGCCTTCGCGCCTTTGCATTGGCGATATACTGCGGCCAGAGTAAGCATCATTCCCCTAAGCAGTGAGGATGTATGGCAGCGGCAGCAATGGAATTAGGTGAGCAGGGCACAGAAACCCTGGCGGCAGCTGATTTTCAGGCTCTGGAAGAGCGCGTTCTGCGCGCGGTGGAGCTGCTGAAGGCCGAGCGTGAGGCTCACGCCGCGGCGACAGCGAAGGTCGAAGATTTGGAGCATCACAGCGCTGAGCTGGAACGGCAACTGGCCGGCCGGGCCGAGCAATCGACGCGGCTGGAAAGTGAGCTGGCCCAGTTGCAGCAGGAACGGGACCATGTACGCGGCCGTGTCGAGCGGCTGTTGAAGCATCTGGACGAAATCACCGCGTAGCCGCCGGCCGCGCTATGCGCGGCCAACGCTGCGCCCGTTCAAAGGAGAAGACCGAGCCCGCGATGAACGATACCAGCCAAGGCGTCACCGTTGAGATTTACGATCAGCCCTATCACCTGCGCGGCCAGGATCCCGTGTACATCGAGCGGTTGGCCAATCTCGTCGACACGAAGATGCGCGCCGTCGCGGCGCAGGGCACGACCGTGGATTCGCTGCGCGTGGCGGTGCTCGCGGCCATCAACATCGCCGACGAGCTGATGACCCTTCAGGCGCGCCATCGCAACGCGAATCAGGCGGAAAGTACGCTGCGCACTCGCGCCAGCAACCTGAACGGCCTGCTCGACTCGGTTCTTACCGGAGAGCGGCGCACCGGCTGACGCGCTCGCTCAGATCGCCGCAATTCTGACGCTTCCATCCGAGGTATGCACGCTGAGAGGCGTGCCACCGCCGTTTAGGTGCCCGTGCAGATGATTGCCGGAACTGTCGTAGTGGTCCATTGTCAGCGGCAGGCTGCAATCAACGCGTCCGTCGCTCGTCGAGACATCGAGATCGGCCGCGAGCGTTGATGGAACGTGCAAAACAACATGCCCATCCGAACTTTCGATGCGAGATGCCGCATTCAGCTGTGAGCCCTGCGCCAGCGTAAAGTCCAGGTTGCCATCGCTGGTGTGCAACTGCACCGCGCTAAACTGTCCGTCAATCTGCATGTGACCATCGGACCCGCGGGCCTCCAGCGTGCCGGTCGCGCGACGGATCGTAACATTGCCATCGGAGGTGCCAAGGCGCAGATCGCCATGGACATCTTCAAGCGTCACGGAGCCGTCGCCGGCGTGCACCTGAAGCTTGCCGGTAAGCCCGCGTGCGCTCAGATTTCCATCCGACGTCTTTGCGTCCAGTTCCAGCTGCGCCGGCGTCTCCACGGTAACCCTTGTCCCCGCCTCATTTTTCCAGTTGAAGTGCACGCCGATATGCGGCTTTTCCTTGAACAAAAAAAAGACGCGGTCGCCGTCCTGATGCTCTTCCAACCGGTATTCGTTCAGGTCGCGGGTCGCATGCACCTGCACCCGAATCTCTTTGCAGTCGCCGCAGGATGCGATCTCCAGTCCGCTGTCGCCGGTTTCGATGGTGAGCGTTGGACTGCCACTCACCGAGTAGCTCTTCTGCCAATCATGCCCGGTTACCTGAGCCAGGGCGGGAAGCGATGTAAGTGAGGCTGTGGCAAATAGAGCAACGCAACCGGCAAGACGAGCGGACAGGATGGACATGGGCTTTCTCCTGGCCGCGGATACGCCGCCAGGTGCGGCCGGGTTCCGGAAATCTTCAGCCAATGTGTCAGTAAACGTGTCGGAGAGGTGGCTAGGGCTTTTTCCCCGGGCCGCCGGTCGTCCCGGTAAAGCTTCCTGTGCTGTGCTGGCCGGCATTCTGGCCCGGAGGTGGCTGACGCTGCTTCTCGTCCACACTCTTCTTCAGAGCCTTTTTTTGTTCCTGCTGCTGACCGCCGGAGGCGTAGTGGTCCTCCGGCGCATTATGTTGCACGGAAGTCGCGGCATCCGTCGTCATCGCAGGCTCTTCCGGCTTTATCTCGGTTTTATTGTTCATAGCTATCCTCCTCGCATCTTGCATCCGAATAGTTAGATGCTCCCGGCTAGTCTGCAAAGGCCTCGCGCAGGCGTTGCCAGCTCTGTTCCAGGGCTTCAGGCAGCACGCGGGTCTCGCCGGTCACGGTCATAAAATTCGTGTCGCCGAACCAGCGGGGCAGCACGTGCATATGAAGGTGGTCGGCTACTCCCGCGCCTGCAGCCTTGCCCAGATTCAGACCTATGTTGACGCCATTGGGCGAATACGCGCGCTCGAGCGCCCGGGTCGTTCGCTGCGCCAGCGCCATCATCTCTTGCGCGCTCTCGGCTGGCAGCGCAGCCAGTGAGCCCTCGTGCACGTAGGGCACGATCATCACGTGGCCTGAGGTGTACGGATAGGCATTCAGGCAGATGTAGCAGCTTTGCCCGCGCAGCACGATGTTCGCAGCACGGTCCGCCTCTTCGGGAGCCATTCCGTGCTCGATCGCGTAGTCGGCCGCGGCGATCAGGTTGCAGAAGACACAGTGACGGTCACCGGGCCATGCTGCGAGCGCAGCCGGCACTCCCGCCCGGGCCTCCCGCGTGTCTTCTTGAGTGACGTATGCGTAACGCCACGGCGTCCACAGATAATCCATAGAGTATTTTCCTGTACTTCTCGACGGACCGGCGGTCGTCCCGCGTGGCCTTCTTCACGAAAAGTCAGGATAGGACTTTCTCAGCGTTCTCAGCTGATGTGGAGCAGCAGGAAAATTGCTCCAGGGGGTGAGTATAAGGGGGCGAGTGTGAGAGGTGGTCGAGCGCCTGGCGGCGCATGGCCTGCGTGCTGGCCAATTTACGCTCCATTCACATGCTGCGCCTGCGCTCAACTTTGTTTGACTGGCCTATGGCCGGTTGCTACACTCGTAAGTGAAGCCTTGTCTGCTGGATTCGCAGATGCGGTTTCCACTGCGATCCCTGCCCATTCCGAAGCCTAGGCAACTCCGTCACTGGAGACCTGTAGCGCGTCCGCTCCAGTCTATGGCGGACTCTTGCAGGCCCAGCGGAATCGCCTCCCGGTAAAAGTGCAGGCAGCAGCGAGTGCCCTGGGTTCGCCACCGTCAGGAAGCCGAAGCGAGCAAGGCGCGCCGGTCCCTCCGGAACCGCTTTGTACGCTGCTCGAGATGGGCCTGACTTCCCCCGATTGGCGCACCTGGCCGGCGACTGTCCGATACGCCCCATGCGGGGCTTGTTGCCAGAACGCCGAGGTGGTGGATGGCACCGCCGACGAATCCGGAGCTGGTTGCTATGGCAGACGCCCAACATTCTGAACAAACCGAGAGCAAACCTCTGAACACCGAACTGGAAACCCCAACGCTTGATGCCGCGACGGAGCACCAACAGCCGTCGACAGAACCCACCTACAACCACCAGAGCGCCGAGTACCACCACGGCGATGCTGACCAGACCTCCGAGTCTCAGTCTCATGACACATCTGTCGCGACTGCCGAAGGGGCAGACGAAGACATGAGCATGGAGGATTTTGCCGCGGCACTGGAGTCCTTTGACCGCGAGCAGGCCGCCGAGGCTGCCATTGCACAGGGCGATGAAAACAACATCGTCTCGGGCACAGTGGTGAAGCTGACGGATAAGCATGTGGTGGTGGATCTGGGTCTGAAGAGCGAGGGCCTCATCCCGCTGGAGCAGGTCACCGATCACACGGGGCAGTCCAAGCTGCATCCCGGCGACGTGGTCGAGGTCGTGGTGGAGCGCGAAGAAGTCGAGGGCGGCTACCTGCTGAGCTATGACAAGGCGCAGCGCCATCGTGTCTGGGATTCGATCGAGAAGGCCTACACCGACAAGGTGCCGATTACCGGCACGGTGCTGGGTCGCGTCAAGGGCGGCGTCACTGTCGATATCGGCATCAAGGCCTTCTTGCCCGGCTCGCAGCTTGAAATCCGTCCCGTGCGCAATCTGGACGCCTACATCGGCCAGCCGATCGATGTGCGTGTGATCAAGCTGAACAAGAAGCGCGGCAACGTCGTCGTCTCCCGCAAGGAGATCCTCGAAGAGGAGCAGAACGCCAAGCGTTCCACGACGCTCGAGCACCTGGAAGAGGGCGCGATCCTGAACGGTACGGTGAAGAACCTCACCGATTACGGCGCCTTCGTCGACCTCGGCGGCATCGATGGACTGCTGCATATCACGGACATGTCCTGGGGCCGGCTGACCCACCCGCGCGATCTGGTCAACGTCAACGACGAGATCCAGGTAAAGGTGCTGAAGTTCGACAAGGACAAGCAACGCGTCTCGCTCGGCTTCAAGCAGCTCACACCGGATCCCTGGCTGGACGCCGTGGAGCGCTATCCAATCGGGGCACGCGTTCGCGGCCGCATCCTCAGCGTCACCGATTACGGTGCCTTCGTTGAACTGGAACAGGGCATTGAGGGCCTGGTCCACGTCTCTGAGATGACCTGGTCCAAGCGGATGAAGCATCCGTCGAAGATGGTGAAGCCCGGGGACGAGGTCGAGACAGTCGTTATTTCCGTCAACCCCAATGACCGGCGCATCTCGCTGGGTATGAAGCAGCTGCTCGAGAATCCGTGGGAGCATCTCTCGGAGCGCTACCCGGCCGGTGCAATTGTCGAAGGTCGCGTACGTAACCTGACGGACTTTGGCGCCTTCATCGAGATCGAGGACGGTATCGACGGTCTGGTCCACGTATCGAACCTGAGTTGGACCAAGCGCGTGAAGCATCCGTCCGAAGTGCTGAAGAAGGGCGAAAAAGTACGTGCCGTGGTGCTTGGCGTGGAGGCGGAGAACCGCCGCCTGTCGCTCGGCATCAAGCAACTCCAGCCCGATGTCTGGGAGACCTTCTTCGATCAGCATCGCGTCGGCGACGTATTGAAGGGCAAAGTTCTGCGCTCGGCGCAGTTCGGATCCTTCATTGAGATCGCCGAGGGCATCGAAGGCCTCTGCCACGTCTCCGAGGCAGCCGATGCACTGGGTCAGCCGGTGAAGCTTGAAGCCGGGCAGGAATACGACTTCAAGATCATCAAAATGAACCCGGAGGAGAAGAAGGTTGGCCTCAGTCTGCGCGCCGTAGGCGAAGAGGGCAGCCGTGCCGATGTAGAAGCCTACAAGGCACCTGCTGCATCCGGCTCCACAACCACGCTGGGCGATCTGATGAACTGGAAGCGCGGCGAGTAAGCCGCTCTCCAATAAGCAAGCAAAAAGGCCGCCTCACCGAGGCGGCCTTTTTGCTTGCGATCAGAAATGTCCTAATCCGCAGAGACTTAGGTCTGCTTCCGAAACTCAGGGCTTCCTCGCTCCCAGCCTGCCAAATACACGTAGACCTCTCCTGTGAAGAGATCACGAAAGCACTGCATCTCCCGGAGAACGGGCTCGGCATCAGTGGGACAGCCGATTTGCTCTACAAATCCATCCTTCATGAGCCTTTCGAGGTCCCTCCCTAACAGAACTCGATTCCATTCAGTGCCGATCGTGCCCTTCGTATTGTTGTCGGTGCGAGTTCGAAAAATGTCCTCCAGTGCACCGGGCATGGTCACCTAGGCATCGATCTTCAGCTGAATGATGAAGACCTTTTTTGTGTCGAAGGAGCTGATCGACTTCTCTTTGGACTTCTTCCCCTGGTACTCGGCCCAGACGGTGTAATTCGCATCCGGCTTGAGCTGTCCGAAGCGGAAGCTGCCGTCAGCGGTGCTGATGTAAGTGCGCACTTCAAGCGTCTTGGCGTTCTTGATGTAAACAATGGCACCCTTCGCCATGCCACCGCTTCCAAGCTCCACTTTTCCCTGCACCACGCGCTCCTGCATTGTCTGCGCAATAGCAGCGGTAGGGAGAGCAACAACCATGCAGGGCCCGGCTAGCAACCCGCTGAGTACAAGCGGCGCGCCGATACATCGAGTAATGCGGCGGCCACGGCGGCAATCAGGCATCCTTACTCCTCTTCGTCATCTCTGACGTCTTCGTCTTCATCATCATAACCGTCGTCTTCCACTTGCGAGAGCTGCAGTGGTTCGGTGGCTACGACTTCGAATTCAGTCCCGCACTCTTCGCACGAGACCACATCGCCTTCTTCCACATCGTCGGCGTCGATGTCGAGTGCGTTTTCACATTCCGGACATGCTGGCATTTCCTGCCCTCCAAGCTGGAGCAATTTTGCTTTTACCGCGAACCGCGGGGTCATACTCTGCGTGGCCTCTTTGCGGAAAGGCCACAAGGACTGTCACTCATCCGTTTACGCCCTTCAGCAAGATGCTCCTAGACGATCACTTATCGAGTGATGATGGCGGCAGCGGCGCCGAGGCTGCCAGCTCCGCCGAATTTCCTGAATCTGTCCCGGTGCGTCGCAGGTCCTGCGTTATCTGATCGCAGTTGCCCGGAACGAACCGATACCGATAGGCGGTCCTCTAAATCATCCGCCTTACGGCTAGTTTTAGAGGCAAGTCCCCGGGGCGTCAAGGTGCCGGGAGGTTTCGAAATGTCGGGTATGAGACCATGCGCGTGTGAACCGAATACTGGGATTGCATTGCTTTTGTGGCGCCGGGGCACCGCGCCAAATCGGGACAGCCCTGAGACGAACCGGCGCAGCCTCTGGACGCACCGCGGTAGCCCTCATCTGCTGGGCAACTTTGGGATGGCTGATCCTGCCTCCCGCTTCGGCGGCGGACGTAAAGTCTTCGGCTGCCGGGAGGCCTATCGCCGCAGCGCCTGCCGACCCCGACGTCCTGCATGCGCTCTCGAACGTCTCTGCGGATCGCATTCGGCAATCCATCAGCACGCTGGTGGACTTCCGCACGCGCAACACGCTGTCCAGCATGGATACGGACCTTCCGCCCAACACCGGCGTCACCCTGGCGGCAAAGTGGATCGAGCAGCAGTTCACGGCCACCTCCGACGCGTGCCACGGCTGCCTCGAGGTGAAGACCGACACCTTCACCGAGCCGGCAGACTCCGGGCCCCGCAGCCGCATTCACGTGCCTACGACGATTACGAATGTTTACGCTATTTTGCGCGGAAGCGACCCCGCCCAGGCCAGCCGCATGTACCTGGTCACCGGCCACTATGATTCCCGCCGTACCGATGTGATGGACTCGCACGGCATTGCCCCCGGTGCGAATGACGATGCAAGTGGCACCGCGGTGAGCATCGAGTGTGCGCGAGTTTTGAGCCGGCACCACTGGCCCGCCACCATTGTCTTCGTCGCCGTCGCCGGGGAGGAGCAGGGGCTGAACGGCAGCCGCCACCTGGCGAAACTGGCAAAAGACGAGGGCTGGCAGCTTGCAGGAGTCCTCAACAACGACATCGTCGGCGGCGACACCACGCCAGGCGACACCTTGCAGGACAAAACCCGCATCCGGATCTTTTCGCAGGGCATCCCCGCCACCGCAACACCGGATGAGATCAAACGCACGCTCAGCCTCGGCCTCGAAAGCGACGGGCCCTCGCGCGAGCTGGCCCGCACCGTCACCGGTGTCGGCCGCACCTACTTTCATGCAGGCGTGTTCCGACCGGTGCTCGAGTTCCGTCTCGACCGTTACCTCCGCGGCGGCGACCATCTCTCCTTCAATCAGGAGGGCTTCGCCGCCGTCCGCTTCACCGAGTGGCGCGAGAACTTCGATCACCAGCACCAGGACGTCCGCATCGAGAGCGGGAAGCAGTATGGCGACCTACTCAAGTACGTCGATTTCAATTACGTAGCGAACGTGACCAAGCTGAATGCCGCCACGCTGGCCACGCTTGCCTCCGCTCCGGCTGCACCGGAAGAGGTGCGCATCGTGACGACGAACCTCGACAATGACAGCACCCTCCACTGGAAGCCCGGTGCCGGAATGCCGGCGTCAGCCCACTTCGACGTTGTCTGGCGCGATACCTCTGCGCCCGACTGGCAGTATCACCAGGCGGTGACATCGGCCGATACCAAGGCGGCCGGACCCGATTCCGTTACCCTGCCCCTCTCCAAGGACAACGTCATCTTCGGCGTCCGCGCCTGCAATGTTGCCGGCCAGTGCAGTCCAGCGGTTGCGCCATTGCCGCAACGCTAAACAGGAGGAGACCCCGGTGCTTTTCTGTGAAGAAAAGCCCTCCGGGTGGTGAGATTCACCCGAAATCCGTTCTAATAGAAAACATGCCCGGTTCTCGACCGTTGACGCTGTCCTTCCCGCCCTTCGCGGGTATGACGAGGAACCTGATCTTCATCAATCTTGGGGTCTATACCGCCTGGTTGCTGGCGCGTTTCATGCATCCGCTCGCACTGATCCCGGCGTTGCTCGCCCTTACGCCTGCAGCGGTGGTGCACCGGTTCTTCATCTGGCAGCCGCTCACCTTCGGCTTTGTTCCCGATATGTCGCTGCTCAGCATCATCTTTACCATGCTATCGCTGTGGTTCATGGGCTTCTATCTGGAAGACGTGAAGGGCAGCAGATGGCTGCTGGAAACCTACCTCGTCTCTACGCTTACTGGCGGCATTCTGGCCACGGCCCTCTCCTTCACCGGCGTACTTGGCATGGCGCCGAACCTCACCATCCCCGGCACAGATGTGGCGCTCTTCGGCCTGCTGACCTGCTTCGCCGTGCTCTTCGCCGATCAGCAGTTCTTCATGTTCCCGCTGCCCTTCGGCATCAAGGCCAAATATCTCGCCATCATTTTCATGCTCATCGCCGTGGTCATGCTGCTCGGCGGCGGCAATCCGGTCGAATACGTCGCGTACCTTGGCGGCGGCCTGGGCGGGTACCTGTACGCCAAGATCGCGCCGCGCCGCGGCTACACCTACGCTGCCAGCGAGGGCTTCTACGGCGTGCGTAACAGCTACTACCGCTGGAAACGTGCCCGCGCCGCGCGCAAGTTCCAGGTCTACATGGGCAAGCAGGGCCGCGAGGTTCACTTTGACAAGGAAGGCCGTTACGTCGATCCAGACGACCGCCGCCGCATGCACTGAGCTCACGCGATCCCTGCGGAAGGTGATCCGGGCTCTGTAACCTGACGCCAACTGGCGCGTCGCACAGACAGGTGCTTCGCATGGCTGACCACACCTTAGGCCGGCAATCCAAATCCCCTCAACAGGAACCGGTCGAGGATCCAGCCCCGCTGCGGCTCCCGGCCCAGTCGCACAACGAGCAGGAGATTGCTGTGTCCGCCCCGCTGCTCACGCTGCGTGAAAAACACCCGCTCGCTACGCGCTGGATGCACTGGATCAACTTCCCTCTGCTCGCCCTCATGATCTGGAGCGGCCTGATGATCTATTGGGCGGACTCCGATGCCGCGAATTTGCACCCGCATGAGGTCTATCGCATCGGTATTGGCCACTGGACGCTCTTCCGCTTCTTTCCGGATGCGTTTTTCGACAAGCTCGGTCTTACCTTCTCGCTAGCCAAGGGCCTCAGCTGGCATTTCTTTCTGATGTGGCTGTTTGGCATCAACGGCCTGCTCTACGTGCTCTATACCTTCACCTCCGGCGCCTGGCGGGAGCTCGTGCCAGGCCGTCACGCATTACGCGACGCTTGGTGCGTCCTGCTGCACGACCTGCATCTGCGACGCGAGCTGCCCACGCAGGGCAAATACAATGCCGCGCAGCAGATTTTCTACACACTCATCATTCTTGCTGGCGCAGGCTCCATCCTTACGGGCCTGGCCATCTATAAGCCGACGCAACTCCACTGGCTGACAACCTTGCTGGGCGGCTACGAATTCGCGCGCTTTCTCCACTTTTGGCTGACCATGGGCTATGTCGTCTTCTTCGTCATCCACATCGCGCAGGTTGCCCTCGCGGGCTGGAATAACTTCCGCAGCATGATCAGCGGCGTTGAGCTGGTGCGTGGTGTTGGCGGCGTCAGTCAGGAGGAACCGCGATGAGCGACGAGCCGCAATCTCTGTTTGGCGCGGACCGATCGCAGCAAGATCCGGAGGAGGCGGTTCGCGAGCAGGCGAAACGACGCACCCGCCGCAGCTTCATCGTGGGTGCCGTTGGGGCGGTGGGCGTCTACGGCGCTCTCCACTGGGCGCTGAAGACTCCCGAACTCGGCGGCCTTCCCCCGGTGCTGCGCCGCGCACTTAACTTCGATGGCGCCCTCTCGCACGCGGTCTTCGGCGATCGTGCACTGGCCCCCACCTTTCCTCTCTCGCACGCGGTAGCCGATGTGCGGATCAACGGTGTCATCGGGCTCGACCCGGCGCTCCGCCTCGATCGCTGGCGTTTGCAGGTGAAGGATCTGGCCAGCGCGCAGAGCTCGCCGCATTACGTCCCGGACGTGAATGTGTGGAAGTACGCGGATGACGCTGCGATCATGGCGCAGGATGACAGCCTGGACACCTACGTCGAAGGCGACGGCAACCTGGATCGGGAGAACGGTTTGCCCAAAGGCCCCGAGCCCGGCCTGCTGCTGACCATGGATGCGATCCAGAGCTTTGCCGCATGTCCAGATGGTGACGCAGTTGAAGTGCATCGAGGGCTGGAGCGAAGTCGTGCACTGGGGCGGCGCCCGCCTCAGCGACTTCATCCGCGCCTATCCGCCTGCCCGCGGCGCGCACGGCCGCCTGCCACGCTATGTCGGTATGGAGACGCCGGACCGCCAGTACTACGTGGGCCTGCACATCGATGACGCAATGCACCCGCAGACCCTGCTCTGTTACGAAATGAATGGGCAGCCGCTCTCCCGCTATCACGGCGCGCCGCTGCGGCTGGTAACGCCGCTGAAGTACGGTATCAAGCATTTGAAGCAGATCGGGAGCATCAGCTTCAGCGACAAACCGCCCCGCGATTACTGGGCGGAGAATGACTATGACTACGATGAAGGCCATTGATACCGCGAGCGAAGGCGTTCCCGATGGTGGGATGCAAAATGCCGAGCCGCCTACCCTCTCCGAACGAATCGCCGGCGCGCGCTATCTCGGCGTCTCCTCCTTTCTCTTTGCTTTTCTCCAGGCGCTGTGCCCCGCCGTCATCGCCTTCAGCGCCGTGCGGGTAGCGATCGGGCTGGGCGCGCTGGCGGCGGCGGCCGGCTCGGATGTACCACCGCATGGGTGGCACGCCGACTGGATCCGCATTCCCATGATGCTGATCGCCGCTTTTGGCGCAGCGCTGAATCTCTTCGTGATCTGGCATGTGCGGAGGCTGCGCGCACGTCCCGCCGCGCAGTGGCGTATCGCGCCCTTACCGCCGGGCAAGCTGCGCGGAGAACGCATACAGATCGCGCTTGCTGTCCTCACCTTCGTCTGTCTCTCGGCCGAGTGGATTACCCACCCGATGATGCACCATCCGCATCACTAACGGGTTCGGGGCTGGGCCGCTCCAAAGGCTACCCAGGGCCGTGCGCTTCGCCACCAGGCGCAGCTTTCGCCAGTTCCTGCGCCGATCCGCTCGTGCAGCCGCTCGCTGTAGCCCAGCGGCAGTCGGAAGATACGGTCATCCGCTGTCAGCACCAGGATGTTGTGCACCGAGTCCAGAATCGCCGAGCAGATCTCGCAGTGCTCCAGATGTTGCTCGATCGCACGGCGCTCCTCCGGCGTCACCGTGTCGTCGATGTAATCGGAGATATAGGGCCACACGTGCTTGCAATCGAGTTTCATGCCCTGCCTCCTAACCAGGAAAACCACCGCCGGCGCTGCGGCAACTCCCGCTTCAGATACGGTGCCAACTGCTTTTGAAGCATCATCCGCGCGCGAAACAGCCGTACCTTCACCAGGTTCGCCGTTACTCCGAGTGCCTGCGCGATCTCCTCAATTGACATCTCTTCTTTGTCCCGCAGCAGAAAGACCTCGCGGTAACTCGGGGGCAATCCCTCGATCGCGCTCTGGATATGCTGCGCAAGCTCCTCGCGTTCCAATGTCTCGCTCGGTATCTCCCGCCAGTCGGCCACCAGGAAGGGCGTGTAGTCCCGCTCCTGCTCCGTATCGTCCAGCGACTCCACCTTCACCCGCCCCGATTTACGCAGACGGCTGCGCGCTTCGTTCAGCGCGATCGTCGTCAGCCAGGTGCTGAATTTGGCATCGCCGCGAAAGCTCGCCAGCCCCCGGTAGGCTTTGATCATCGCCTCCTGCGCCGCGTCTTCCGCTTCCGTCGAATCGCGCAGCACCGATACCGCCGTCAAAAAGACAACACGCTCGTAAGGCCGTATCAGCTCGTGGAACAGATCGCGTTCACCGCTCAGGATGCGCGCGATCCATTCCATCTCCTGCGGCAATGCCTGCACCATACCGACCTAGTGTCGCTCCTGAAGTGCTGTGTCGAGTATGTGGCTCAGCACCTCTTCGCTCTGCTCGCCCGCCTGGTTGTAGACGGGCCTTCCATCGCCGTCCAGCAGAATCAGATCGGGGATCGAGCCCTCGTAATACCTCTGCACCAGCCTGAGCTGCGCCGGGGACTGCGGCTTGTCAAGATCGATGAGGATGAAATTCACCTTGTCCTTGTAGCGCTCGGAGAGCGCCACGGTGCGCCGCGCCTGCCGCTTGGAGTTGAAGCAACCTTCGCTATAAATCATCACGTAGTTCGGCTTGCCCTCGACCACGCCCATCTGGGTGTCGTTGCCAGTGATCAGCGGTCCGTCCACGCTGTCGCTGCTGTAGTCCAGGTGCGGATTCAGCCTGAGCTGCTGCGTCTGGCCCAGCAGGGCGGTAGTGAAGACGAGCGCGCAGATCAGCGGCAGGCCAATCCTGATTCCGGCTTTGAGGCAGCGCATGGTCACCCCCGGCGTCTCTAAGACGCCGGGAAGTGGGCCGGGTTACACCAAAACGGGGACGGGAAAGCACTCACTTCGGCCGCACAACCTCAATCACATCTGTATCCGATCCCTCCCACGCTGCCCCGCCGGTATGGGTTAGCTTCTGCGCGGCATCGTCCCAGTGCAGATGAGTGATCTGGCTCTCGCCCTTCTCGTAGGCGTAGGTCCTGCCGTCGTCGTTGTAGAGGGTAAAGTCCGCATCCGCCCCGGGGTAGACGCGCACCCTTTCAAGTCGCTGAGGTTGTGACGTATTTTCAATCGGAGCTCCGAGCGGCAGAATGGAGCCAGCCCTCACAAACAGCGGAATCGTCTCGATCGGCGCGCTGGCCTCGATCCACTGGCCGCCACGCAGCCGCTCGTTGGTCCAGTAGTTGTACCAGTCCGTGCCTGCCGGCAAGTAAACGCGCTTCGTCGTCGCGCCCTGCTCCGTCACCGGTGCAACCAGCAGATCCGGCCCGAACATATACTCATCGCCAAGTCTCGGCCACATTCGGATCGTCCGGAAAGTCCATGAACAAAGCGCGCATATACGGTGCGCCGCTCTCATGCGTGATCCATCCAAGCGAATAGACATATGGCATCAACTGGTAGCGCAGCCGAAGGTACTTCTCCAGAATCGGCTCCGCCTGCTTCCCGTACGACCACACCTCGTTGTAGTTGCGGCTGCCATGCGTGCGGAAGTTCGGCTGGAAGACGCCGTACTCGAACCATCGTGTGTACAACTCCGGATAATCGTCGTAATAGCCAACATTGTCGCGAGCGTCAGAAGGATCGAGCAGCGGCTTGTGCAGCGGCGTGTGGTGAGACGGGCAGATACTGCCATCCGCCAATGTCGTTGCCCCAATACGCAATGCCAGACGCTGTCACGTCCAGCCCGGTTGCGACTTGCCGCTGCAGCGTATTCCACGTGGCAAAGATGTCCGACGACCAGAACATCGTGCCATTGCGCTGTGCGCCCAGGTACGCGTCGCGCGAGAGCACCAGCGCGCGCGCTTTCAGGTCGCGGCGGAAGCCGTCATAGATCGATGCGGTGTGGAAGAGCGGATAGACATTGAAGTAGCGCGTGCCCGGCCCGATCGAGAAGTAGCTGCCGTTTGGCGGCAGGTCCGGCTCGGTCTCATCGGCCCAGAACGAATCGAAGCCCTTCGACACCAGGTTGTCGCGGATGATGTCCCAGTACCAGCGCGCCGCATCAGGATTGGTCGTATCAATGTCCGATCCCGCCTTGTCATACGGCAGCCCGTCGGTCGGCGTGCCATCGGCGAGGTGCTCGAACCAGCCTTTCTTCAGCAGAAGATCGTAGTAGCGTGAGCCCTCCGTAAAGCGCGGCCACACGCTGATCATCGTCTGAATGCCCTGGGCGTGCAGTTGTTTGTTCATGGCCGTCGGATCGGGCCACTTCGCCGGGTCCATATCGAACTGGCCCATCTTCGTGTAGTAAAACCAGTCCACCACCAGCACATCGAGCGGCAGATGCCGTTCGCGATATCCTTTCGCGACTGCCAGCAATTCGTCCTGCGTGATGTAACGCTGCTTGCACTGGATGAACCCATACGCCGCCTTGGGGAGCATCGGCGTTGCACCGGTCAGCTCGCGGTAGCCTTGGTAAATCTCATCCGTTGTCCGGCCGGCGATCACGAAGAACGACACGCGGTTCCCAACCTCGGAGGTCCACTTCGTCTGCTCATTGAAGCCCGGCGCGACTGTCGTCTTCGACGGATTGTCCCAGATCAGTCCATAGCCCTTATTCGTAACCGCAAATGGCACGCAAAAGCTCGCCCCGCCGGTCGCGTTGTAGTCGTTCCAGCAATCGACGGTGTGGCCGCGATGATCGAGAAAGCCGTGCTGATCCTGTCCCAGCCCGTAGTAGTGCTCATCCGGCGGCGAGACGAATGTCGCACCCACCTGGAAGAAAGCCTCATCCGTCGGGCGCTTGTCATAGAGGACGTCTGCGTTGCCGTCTTTGTGATTGGGCACAGACTGCTGCCATCCCACCATGTCCACAAGCGTCGCGCCCTCCGGAGTTGCAACGCGGATGTGCGCGCCCGGCGTCGATCCCGTGAAGAATCGCGCGATATCCGCCTGCGTCAGACTCGGCTTGCCGTCATGGTGGCTGGCATCAAGCGTCACCACCAGGCGCGACGACCGGTAGGTGTCGCCGTGATCATCCGACGTGTGCGTCCATCCATCGGTGTTCGGCTTGGCGACAAAGCCATAACCTGCCGCAGCCACCGCTGGGTCATGCTGCATGCTCAGAGTCACCCGGATAATATTTGGAGCGTAGGGCTCGAACATGACTGTGCTGCTGTCGTGTTCCATCACCACTGGTCCCTGTGGGTTCTGTGCCTTAAGCTGCGCCAGCCACAAAGCCGCCATCACGGCGCCCATTAGGATATGAGTTCCTGTTCGGAAGGAGGACCGGAAAGCTGATAGGACAGACGTCACACATTGCCTCCAAGAGAGTGCCAAAGCCCACGATCGCAACGGCCGCGCTGCCATTTAAAAGGAAACGTTGCGCCGGTACAGGGTAAGCCACATCGCGGTACACGCAAACTCCTGTGCACATCCTGCATCTTGCTAGTCATGCGCATGTATCCTCCCCTTCTCAGCCTCGCCCTACTCGGCCTCATGGTTCTCCCTGGCTGTAATAGAGGCGCATTGGGCGGCAATAGCTCGGCCAGCGGAGACAGTGCCGATCAGGACCAAAAACAGCAGACGCAACAGAAGAAGCAGGGCGGCCAGGCAGAGCCCGCTGACAGCGGACCCCAGAACACTGTCAGCGGCCAGCCATCGGCCGCCTCGGACCGCGGAAGCGCGGACGCGGTAGCGCACCGCTCGGTAGCGCAGCCCGGCGCGCCGGAGGGAACCGCTCCCGATTCGTCCGGCAATCCACCCCCGAAGCCGCAATCGCCGCGACACTGATTAGTCCGGTTAAGTTATTCGAGAGGCGCACCCCCGGCGGAACTCGCCGCCGCCAGCTGGCTCGCCAGCCATTTCCCCCTCGGCGCAGATACAATACCCCTACACCCCGTTTCGGTATGGTCGTATTTTCCGTCTCGGATCAACGAGGGATTTGGATTTGCAGTCAGCTTCGTGCAGTACCCCGTCGTCTTCGCGCCGGTCCTTCCGCGCGCTTCCGGTTGCCGCTGCCGTTCTTGCACTCGCGTCTGCCGCCTTCGGCCAGTCTCACGCCGTCGCCACCACCACGTCGTTGACGGCTGTGCCAGCCGGCGACATCTCCGGCAAGACCACCTTCACGGTGCACGTATCCCCCGTGCCGCAAGCAGCGGAAGCCGGGAGTGTCACTGCAGACCGCGGCAGCGTCGCATTTTTGGAGACGGCCAGCGACGGTCAGCCGCACTCACTTGGGTCAGCATTCGTTGCCGCCAATGGGACCGCGACACTTACTGTCTCCTCGCTGCCCACCGGCGCTCACTCTGTACGCGCTGTCTATAGCGGCACGCAGAGCTCCGCCTCATCCGTCTCGGCGCCGGACGGCGTTACCGCTCAGGCCGCTGCGCCGGACTTCTCGCTGACCGCCACGCCAGCGACCCTGAATCTTGATGCGGGGCTGCAGGGCTCGGTCGCCGTCGCCATCACGCCCAGTGCAGGCTTCAACAATTACGTCGCCCTTTCCTGTGCCGGTCTGCCGCTCTTCACCTCCTGCACCTTTTTGCCATCCAATGTCGAGGTGGCGGGCAAGAACGGCCTCAGCACGATGACGCTGAACACCACCGCGCCCTCCGGCAATACCGGAGCATTGCGGCACGATACCGGTTTCGTCTACTGCTTTCTTCTCCCGGGCGTCCTTGGTCTGGTGGGGCTTGGTCTGGGGCGCAACCGCGGCCTTCGCGCCTTCGCTCTGCTTTGCGTGGTCGGCAGCCTTGTCGGGGGTGCCAGTTCCTGCGCGCAGCGGTACCGCTATCTGAATTACGGCCCCTCGGACAATCCAGGCACTCCGGCTGGGGAGAGCATCATCCGTATCTATGGCACAGCCGTGAACGGTGCCCTCTCGACCTCGAAGTGTTTCCAGCTCACACTCAACATGACCTCCACTAACACCTCTGGCACGGCCGGGAACAACCTCACTCCCTGCAATTAGCCGACCGGAATCATTGGGTCAGTGCGGTTTGAAGGTCTTCCCTGTTTCGATGAGCGTTTTCAATCGAGAGAGGATGCGCGGCCATCCATCCGCGCATGAGGCGTATCCGGGATCGTCCTCAGCCCAGCCATCGTGCGTCACGGTCACTTGGGTCGCTTCGGTTTCCGGTACCAGCTTCACGGCCACGCGGGATTTTTTCTCGCTCTCACCCAGCGCAAAGGTGTATTGCAGGAATTTTGCCGGCTCGTACTGCATGATTTCGCTGCGAACGTAAATGGTTGGCTTCCCGTCGGGTCCTGGCCCGACCCAACGCATGTGGCCACCGGGTTTGAGATCTGCCTCGAATTCAGCACCCATGAAGATAGTGCGGTTGGCCTCTGACGAGACAAAGCCTTCCCAGACCTTCTCCGGAGTGGCGGCGATATAGAAGACGAACTGCAATGGCAGTGGATCGGCCATGTTCTCTCCTGAACCTCGGCTGGTGAACGAGTTTCAACGACTCATCCTAACTGCGGGGTTGTTCTCTGCGCAGCAACTGCCTCCAGAGCCATCTGCTGGATCTCCGGGTCGTCGCCAAAGCCCGCGAGCCACTGCACCTCCGGTTCGCGACGGAACCAGGTAAACTGGCGCTTGGCGTAGTTGCGGTGGCCGCGCTGCGCTGCCTCGATCGCCTGCGCCTCGTTCAGCTCGCCGGCCAGAAGCTGCCGCGCCTGCCGGTACCCGAGCGCATCAAAAATGCGTTGACTGGCGCCGTACTTCGCCATCAAGTGCTCCGTCTCTGCAACCAGGCCGCGTTCAAACATGGCCGCGGCGCGTCGATCGATTCGGGCGTAGAGCGTCGAACGTTCCGGCGCCAGGCCGATGCGCAGGATGCGATACCCGGTCAGCGGCTCGGCGCCTGCCGTCCAGGCTTCCGTGATCGGCCGCCGCGCTTCGAGCGAGACCTCGATGGCGCGGATCAATTTGGGTGTGTCGTTCGCGTGGATACGGCTGGCAGCCGCAGGATCCAAGCGCTCCAGCACCCGCGACAACCAACCACTTTTGTGTCGCATTCCCGACCGCCGCAGACGCGACCGGAGCGGCTCCGAGCGGTGCGGCCCCTCAAATAACCCCTCCAGCAGGGCCCGCAGGTAGAGTCCTGTGCCGCCGGTCACGATCGGCAACCTTCGCCTCGCGGCAATTTCCGCAATCGCGGCACGGCCATCGCGCTGGTAGTCGCCCGCGCTGTAATCGCGCCCCGGCGAGACGAGGTCGATACAGTGATGCGGCACGCTCGCCCGCTCCGCAGCGCTTGGTTTCGCTGTGCCGATCTCCAGATCGCGATACACCGCGACCGAATCGCAGCTGACGATTTCACCGTGAAACCGCTTCGCTATTTCCAGCGACAAAGCGGTCTTGCCGCTCGCTGTCGGTCCCAGAAGCACCACTAGCAAGGGCAGCGTCGCCGCATCACGAGCAGGCCTTGTCGTATTGCTTACCACCGCCACCAGCCGCGAGGAAACAGCTCGCCCCAGCCACCGTGGTGCAGGCGCGCGCGCACCAACACAACGACCAGCACAGCCAGCGCCAGCAGCAGAAGGCCCGCGATCTGTCGCTGTTTCAGTTGCAAGTAGCGTGGTTCCAGAGAGTGCGGCTCATCCGCCATGGCAGCATTCCATCACGCTTCGCGTTTACTTGCCTTCGGGGATGTTGTAGTAGAAGCCGAAGCGCAGCGCCAGATACGGACCCTTGAAGTCCTTCGGCAGCGGCGGATAGGGCGATGCTCCAGTGATGCCGCCCCATGCTGCGCGGTCCAGCGCCACATCTCCGGAGGGGAATTTCAGCACCATCTGCTTTACGCTGCCGTCCGGGTTGATGCGGAACTCGATGCCCACCTTGCCTTGCTTGTCCAGAGGCGGCCGCGCCGACTCCGGGATCAGCGGCAGCCATGAGCGATATGTCGCCGCGATCACGCGCTGCATGTAGGGACCAAAGTCCACCCCCATCGTGTCGCTCAGAATCTCCGCGCTGCCGTTCAGCCCTTGGTGCTGCGGCACGCGTCCGGCACCATAGTCGCCGCTGGGCGCCTGGGGCTCCGCTGCTCCGCGGGCAGCCTCGCGGATCTGGTCGCCTGCCGACAATCCGGTGTTGAAGTTCGGCTTCGTCGGCGCCGGCTTCGCCTCGGGCGGCGGAGCGGGCGTCACTCCATTCGGCTGGGGTTGCAGGGGCTGCGAAGGCGACGGCTGCGGCTGTTGTTGTTGCGGCGCCGCCTGTTCGGGGGTGGGTGCCGGCTGCTGCTGTGGCGCAGGCTGCGGAGCCGGTGGACCTGCACGCCGCATCGCCTGCAACTGCTCCAGCGTTTTCTTGTCCAGCGTCGGATGCGGGGACTGTGCTACTCGGTTCTTGTCCGAGAGGGCCCGCGGATTCTTGGGCCGGATCTGCTTCAACGCATCCGGCGGCAAGGTCATGTAAGTCAGTTCTTTCTTTTGCCGGTCCGTCAACACGTCAAACGGGCTCACCACCTTGGGGCGGTGCAGAATGTATCGCGGCCCGAAGAGGAGCCAAAGGAAAATGAGGACGTGCGCCAGCAGGGAGATGTAGATCCCTTCGCGCACACGAGCCCGCGATCGCTCGTCCTCAAGGTTGTCGATGAGATGCAGCAGTTCATCGGCTTCCATGCCCTCGTAGCGAGTGGAAGATTTCCGGCGAAATTTAGGACCGACTGGCGGCTCGGGCGGCGCGCTCTGCGGTGGTGGAACTTCAATAATCGCCATGCTCTTTGTGGAGGCCGGACGCGGTCTCTCACCTGGACGGCCCGCCAGGAACCCGCATTGCCGTTCGAGTATTGTCTCATTCTTCGCTCAGTTGGGTCCTGGCATCCTTTCAGTACGTCATACGTAACAGGGTTCCCCTCGAATGCCTTTTCCTCTCTGCCTGGCGGGCGAGTGCCCAATCGGGAAGGAACGGATTTGCACGGCCCATGGGTCATGCTTTAGGGCGTATCCTGTGCCACGAGTCTCCACAAAACAGATTGGGGCGACATTCGGAAGGCGGCCATGCCCAACACAGCCGGCACACCCAGATCGGTATCCCGCCGCAGACCACGCACGATGCCGCACAGTCCGCGCCCCAGCGTCCACAAGGGCAGCGAGTCGGTCGACGATTACCTGAAGGCCATCTTTGCCTTGGGCGGCGCGGAGGGGCACCGCGTGGGTAGTACCGCGCTGGCCGACCGCCTCAACGTGGCGCCCGCCTCCATCACCAACATGCTGCAGAAGCTCGCCGCCGCGCAGAACCCACTGGTCGAATATGAGCGCCATCGTGGCGTCCGTCTCTCCGCCGCGGGCCGGCGCCGTGCACTGGAGATCGTTCGCCACCACCGCCTCATCGAGACCTTCCTGCATCGGATGCTCGACTACAAGGTCGACGAGTTGCACGAGGAAGCCGAGCGCCTGGAACACTTCATCTCCGAGCGCTTCGAAGCCCGTATAGCGGCCAAACTAGGTCACCCCGACCGCGACCCCCATGGCGCCTGCATCCCCGCACTCGACGGTACGATGCCTGCTGGCCATGGGGTCTCCTGCAAGTGCCCGGAGTAGTCACCCGAGCAATGGGGAGGGCGGCTTTTCGGACGCCTGCAGGATTATTGGATCGTGCTATCAGCCCTTCAAAGACGCCATGTCGATGGAGAAGCGGTATTTCACATCCGCTTTCACCAGTCGCTCATAGGCCTCGTTGACCTTCTGGATGGGAATGACCTCAACGTCGGCGGTGATGTTGTGCTTGCCGCAGAAGTCGAGCATCTCCTGCGTCTCCGCGATGCCGCCAATCGGCGATCCGGAGAGGCTCTTGCGGCCAAACAGCAGATTGAATGCGGCTACGGACAGTGGCTTTTCCGGCGCACCCACCAGGCACAGGTTGCCGTCGCGTCGCAGCAGACCGAGCAATGCGTTGATGTCGTGGTCCGCGGAAACTGCGTCCAGGATGAAGTCAAAGCTGCCGGCGTGTTTCGCCATCGCGTTGGCGTCGCGGGAGACGACAACCTCATCAGCGCCGAGGCGCAGCGCATCATCCTTCTTGTTCGCTGAAGTCGTGAAGAGCACGACATGGGCTCCAAGTGCGTGGGCAAATTTGAGACCCATGTGGCCAAGACCGCCCAGACCAACGATGCCGACCTTCTTGCCCTTGGCCACTCCCCAGTGGTGCAACGGCGAGAAGGTAGTGATGCCCGCGCAGAGGAGAGGCGCGGCTCCGGCGAGGTCAAGATTGCCCGGCACCTTGAGAACGAAGCGCTGGTCCACGACCACACTGTCCGAGTAGCCGCCATAGGTTACGCTTCCCGTGTGCTTGTCGGGGAAGTTGTAGGTGAGCGTGATATTGGGACAGAACTGCTCGAGGCCCGCCTTGCATTCAGGACAGGTTCCGTCGGAGTCGACCATACAGCCGACGGCTGCGGTATCTCCGACCTTGAATTTGGTGACAGCGGAGCCCACTTTGGTGACGCGGCCCACGATCTCGTGACCAGGAACGCAGGGATACACGGTGGGCATGACACCGCTCCACTCGTTGCGGACCTGGTGAAGATCGGAATGACAGATGCCGCAGAAGAGAATCTCAATCTGCACATCGGTGTCGGTTGGATCGCGCCGCGCGATCGTGGTGGAGGCAAGCGGCGATGTTGCGCTGGCAGCTGAATAGGCTTTTGCTTTGTACATAGGCCACCTTAGGATGCGGCTTCTTCAGGAGGATATTCAAAATATGGCCGCGACGGAACGCCGGACCAGCTACGGGATGGACGAAGGGCATTGTGAAAGAAGAGTTGGATCCCCTGAAATGCACTTTGTGAGCGATTTGTTCCCCCGCTCTCCCGTCGACATAGCCAACAGGCGGTGCGGCTCCATGGCCCTTACAATCAAACGATGCCCGCAACCCTGCCGCGGTCCGCAAAGGCTGTGGTCCTCACCATCAGCGATTCCCGCACCCGCGGCGAACGCCCGGATCTCTCCGGACCCGCCGTTGTCGCATCTCTTCAGTCAGCAGGCTTCACCGTGGAAGGCCCACACCTTGTGCCGGACGAACAGCCGCAAATCGAGGCCGCGCTACGCGATTATGCGAAGAACGCTGGGCTGATCGCCACCACTGGCGGCACCGGCATTGCGCCGCGTGACGTCACGCCTGAGGCCACGCGTGCCGTCTGCGGCCGCATCCTCGATGGGTTCGCTGAGCGCATGCGCTCTGCCGGCGCGCGCCGTACCCCGCTCGCCGCACTCAGCCGCGCCGTCTCCGGAACCTGCGGCAGCGCCCTCATTGTGAATCTGCCCGGCAACCCGGAGGGTGCCATCACGTCGCTTGAAGCCGTGCTGGACCTTATCCCCCACGCTCTTGTCCTGCTCAGTGGCGCGGATGCGCACACCGAAGTCCCTGGAGCGCCACGCACGTGAGCAGCTTCATCGCGAAGTGGATCCTCCGTTACAAGGGGTTCGTTCTCGGTGTGCTCGGCCCGCTGGGCTTCTGGGGTGCAGGCCTGGCCGGTCTGGTGGACTCAGGAACCATCCCCATCCCGATGGATCCGCTCATTGCCACCTATGCGTGGAACGACCACCGCCACGCCTGGCTCTACGTCGTCATGGCCGCGGCTGGTTCGGCCGTCGGGGGCCTGATTCCATTCCTGTTAGGTCGCGCCGGAGGCGAGCTTTTCCTGCTGCGCCGCATCGATCGCACCCGTTACGAGGAGATGATGGCCCGCTTCGAAAAGCAGGAGTTTCTGGCCATGGCCATTCCCTCCGCCCTGCCGCCGCCCACGCCCTGGAAGGCCTTCGTCTTCGGCGCTGGCGTCTTTGAGATGAAGATCTGGCAGTTCATGCTCGCGGTCTTCACTGGCCGCGCCGTGCGCTTCGGCGTGGAGGCGGTGCTCACGATCAAGTACGGCCCGGAAATCATCAACGTCGTTGGCGACCTCTTCAAACATCACCTGATGATGACTTTGGTCGTCGTCGCCGTGCTGCTGGGTCTGCTGCTTTTCTGGGTAATTCGCAAGCGCTATACGAAATCGAGCGCCGATGTGCACGAGAGTGCTTCGGACGAATCTGAGCCGCGGCATCGCAAACGTCCCTGGCTTTAGTCGACCCAAATAGAAAAGCCCGGCCACGGCCGGGCTTTTTCCCATCATCGGCGTTGTTAGACAGCTGCGGGCTTGGCGTCCTTCGCTGTCTTTACCAGGGCGCTGAAGGCCGCGGCATCGTTGGTCGCAATGTCGGCTAGGATCTTCCGGTCCAACTCGATCCCCGCCATCTTGAGCCCATGGATGAGCTGCGAGTAGCTGGTGCCGTTCTGCTTTGCAGCTGCGTTGATGCGCACGATCCACAGTGAGCGGAACTGGCGCTTCTTCTGGCGGCGGCCAACGTAGGCAAACTTCAGACCGCGCTCGACGGCTTCCTGTGCTGCCTGATAGAGCTTCGATTTTGTAAGGAAATAGCCACTTGCCCTCTTCAGAATCTTTTTGCGGCGGGCAAGCCGTTTGGTTCCACGTTTTACGCGGGGCATCTCGTTGGTTCTCCTTTGCGTACTTCGTTATGCGGCTGGAGGCAGGAGGCAGTACCCGGGAGGGTGACTGCTTTTGAACCTCTTCACTCGCTCATCGCTTTGATCTTCGGCTACTGCCAGTGGGCTCACAGGGAACGCATTACCCCGGCCCGGCCGAAAGATCAGGCGTACGGAATCATGCGCAGCACCTTCGGCAAGTCGGCTTCCGACACCAGCACAGTACCACCCAGCTTGCGCTTGGTCTTGTTCGCCTTCGAGGTCAGGATGTGACGCATCTTGGTCTGGCCGCGGAGCACTTTGCCCTTGGCAGTCTTCTTGAAGCGCTTGGCTGCGCCTTTGTGTGTCTTCAGCTTAGGCATGGATATCCTGAAAATCGCCGGTATGGCGACATCAGCCAGTATACCTGACGATTTGTCCCGAGGCGAGCCGACATGCCCCTCTTGCGGAGTTGGCCATTTACTCAACTTCCGTTCTTTTTGAGGGGTATGTTAGCGTTATCAGCTATCTGGACGTAGCCGAATCAGCTAATTCGGAGAACCAATGGGCAATCGTCAACGCTTCTACACTCTCACCGTAGTATTCCTCCTCGCGCTCACGGGGTATGCGCAGGATTTCGTGCAGCGTAGCGGCACCCATCTCATCGTCGCGGGCGCTCCGTTTCGCTACAGCGGTCCAAATATCGAGTGGCTCGGCCTCGAAGGCTATGGCCCGCACGACCCCGCCGGGCCACGCCTGCCCAGCCACTTTGAGATCGACGACGCCTTCGCCACCGCGGCGGAAATGGGTGCGAAGGTCGTTCGCGCCCAGACGATGGGCGACACTGTGGGCTGCCCCCTATGTATCGAGCCCGAACAGGGAAAGTTCAATGATGCGGCCTTCGCATCCTCCGACTACGCCTTGGCCGTGGCTCACAAATACGGTATGCGCCTCATCATCCCGCTCATCGGCGATTGCGCCACCTGCGCGGGGGGCGGTCTGGGGCAGTACATCGCGTGGAACCGGAAACAGAGCTTTCAGGATTTCTTCACCGATCCCACCATCACTGCCGCCTACGAGGCCCATATTGACGCGGTGCTGAACCACGTCAACGCGCTGACCGGCATCCGCTACAAGGACGACCCCACCATCATGGCCTGGGAGAGCTGCAATATGTGCGGACTCGTCGCGCTACTGACCGGCGGCGGTCCGTCTGCGCTGGCCGGCGTGGCCTCCTGGTCCGAGACCATTGGCGCGCACATCAAGCAAGTGGACCGGCATCACCTTTACCTCGACACCACCGGCATCTTCCCCTTCTATCCCAAAGTGCTGGACAACCCGTCGGCCGATCTCGTGACCTTCGAGTACTATCCCCACTGGCAGGCGCTCCTTGGTCCCGGCGGTCCACCAACTACCGCGGACACCTTCACTCGTGATGCCGCCACCGTTACTGGTCACGGCAAGGTCTTCATCGTCAACGAATTCGGATGGGACCGCACCGACTGGAAGACGCCCGCGGATCTCCAGCATGTTCTCGATACCATCGCGAAAAATCCCAACGTCGCCGGCGACGGTTTCTGGGCGCTCCAGGCACATCTCGACAACTTCGGCTTCCAGCCGATTCCAGCCGATACCAATAATCCGGCATTCGCAGAAAAAGGCGAGAGCGGGGAATGGTGGGCGCTCTACTATCCGGGCATCAAGACACTGGTGAACTCCGCGGCTGACATGGCCGCCCGCGCGCAACAGCTTCGTGCGCATGCTTATGCCATCTCCGGCACTCCCGTCCCTAGGCACGCCATCCCGCCGGCGCCGGTGATCACATCCACCGTGCTCGGGGGTCTGGTGGCGTGGCGCGGATCGGCCGGAGCCACCCGCTATTCGATCGAACGCCTCGATCCATCGACCAAGCAATGGCAAATGCTCTGTGACAAGTGCGCGACGGACGCCGACGATCCCTGGGTCGATCCCCATCCCGCGCTCATCGGCGCGGTGTATCGCGTGACAGCGTGGAACGCGGATGATGTCGCGAGTTCCCCATCACAGCCTCGCTAAAGTTTTTGCCAAGCCAGAGCCGATGTGAAACTAAAGCCGTTGTGAAAAGTGCTCCCGCACCGTCTCCACAAAACCTGCAGTCGTGGCACTCACCCCGCCCACCCGCGTCCCGATATCAACCGACGTCCAGCGCTTTGACCGGATCGGGCGGAAGATCGCGCCCGGAAACGTGATCGTCGCCACGCATGCCGGCACCAGCGAGATCCCCAGCCCAGCGGCCACCAGTCGGATCAGCGTCGGAAACTGCGGTGCCTCCTGCGCGATCGTCGGCTGGAAGCCGGCATCCAGGCAGCAACGCATCGTGCGATCGAATGCCAGGTTGCCCATGCGCCGCGCGAACAGCACGAACGGTTCACCCTCAAAGTCCTTCGGATCCACCATGCGCTGGCGTTTCAGCCTATGCTCCGTCGGCAGTGCCACATGGAAGGGTTCCCGCAGCAGCGGCGTGATCGCCAGCTCCGGCCGCCGCTCGCCATCCCGCAGGAATCCCACATCGATCGATCCGTCCGTCAGCGCGGCCAACTGATCCGAGGTCCACATCTCGCGCAGCCGCACCTCGACTCGCGGATAGGCAAGCCGGTAAGCCTGGATCGCCATTGGCAGCTCGGTAAACATGACCGAACCGGAGAAACCTACGGTCAGCCGGCCCTCCTCGCCCCGCGCCACGCGCCGCGTCTGTTCCAGGTCATCGGCCAGCCGCGCCATGCTGGAGAGGGCGCGCTCGCGCAGCATCGCGCCTGCCGGCGTCAGGGTCACGCCGCGGGTCGTTCTCTCGAACAACGCCGCACCCAGGATCTCTTCCAGCCGCCGGATCTGCTGGCTCAGCGGCGGCTGGGCCATCCCCAGCTTCGCGGCGGCGCGGCCAAAGTGCAGCGTTTCCGCGACCGCGAGGAAGTAGCGCAGATGGCGCAGTTCAACTGCATCTTTCATATCGCAGATCGTCTCAATCAAGAGCATTCAAATATTGGACATATCGCTCTTCTGATCCTAGCCTTGAATCAAGGCACGCGAAAGAGCCGCATACACCGTACAAGCAGGAGGATCGACCCTATGTCCGATGTCATCGTCAGAGAATTTCAGCCAGCCGATGCAGACGCCTTCTTCGAACTGAATCGCGAGTGGATCCAGCGCTACTTCTGGCTCGAGCCCGCGGACCTGGAAGTGCTGTGGCATCCGCAGACCGCGATCCTCGATTACGGTGGCCGCATCCTCATGGCCGTGCGCAATGGCGTCTGCGTCGGCTGCTGCGCCCTCATTGCTATGGGTCCCGGCGAATACGAACTCGCCAAGATGGCCGTCACTCCTGCGGAGCGCCGCCACGGCATCGGCCGCCGTCTGATGGCTGCAGCTATCGCGCTCGGTGAGCGCATCGGTGCAACGCGCCTCTATCTGGAGACCAATCACACGCTCGAGTGGCGCCATCGCGCTCTACGAATCGATGGGCTTTCGCCACCTGCCGCCGGAGCGCGTCACGCCCTCGCACTATGCCCGTGCCAGACGTTTTTATGGAGCGGATGGTGGGACCGGCGCTGCCAGTGCCTCCAATTTCGGAGGCAAGCTGCGCCCAGCTATCCGGCTTGTGAAGCCACGATGGCGGGCGTTCATTTCTCTGCTGTGTGATGGAAGTTCATATCCAACTTGATCTGTATCGCCACCGGTTTGCCATCGAGCGTTGCCGGCGTGAAACGAAACTTCCTCACGCAAGCTAGAGCGGTTCTGTCCATCTCCAATGCTGCGTCGCGATGCTCGGCTGACACGCCCTCGGCAATCGAGCGGGCCGTCGACACATTTCTTGGTCATTCCCTTGTCATCGACGATCAAACTGACGACCGATACTCCCTCGAGTCGCGCGCGTCGTGCCGCCAACGGATATACCGGTATCTCCGAGTGAATCACTCGTGCCGGCGTCGCACCCTCCACTCTGCGGCAGTTCTGATAAGTCGGAGGGTCGCAGACCATCAACGATGACACCATCGGCGCTCGCTGGGCGGGCCCCTGTGGACCGGCCGTCCGGAGCGGCGCTCCAAACGAGGCGCGCGGCATCGTCAAAAACGCCAGCGCGCAAGCAAACAGTAAAGATCGGGCAGATGTCTTCAGGCGCGCCTTCCTACCGCGGGAATTGCTTCTTGAACGCATCGATGCAGCCTTTGCCAGTGGCCTTCTGCGTCATACCACCGCAGCCATCTTGCCAGAAGGGCAGCGAACCCGGACCCGGCCCATGCCCTTTCAGGTACGCGCGTGCCGTTGCGCCGCCTGAGAAGCTGGCGCCATAACTCGTTCGCAGCAGGTGCCGTCCTTCTTGTTCTCGCTTTTTTCCGTGTTCTGCACGCCGTTCTTTGAGAAGACGAGGATGATGTCCGCGCTCGCCTCGTCATCGGCCAGCGTGAACCGCCCCCATTTCGATAGCTCTTCATCGGCCGCGTTTTCGAGCGGCGCGCCACCGGCGTTATTCCGAATGAAGACGGTCTTCGCCTTGTACGCCTCAGCCGGAACTTGCCCAAAGACGAGCGAAGGAAGAAAGAGGCAGCTTGCACCAAGCAGCAGGACAAAGCAGAGAAAACGCGATGCAGACATGATGGCCCCCATAGCGGAATTGCTCACCACTCTAAGGCATTTCGGGCACAGATTCGGCAAACTTCGCTTCGATAGCGGCGCCGTCAGATTTGATATGCGCCGCTAGTTCACCGCCGGGACGGAATGATGTTCGTGGGTTATAATCCATCGCCCATCGATTTTGCGCAAGCCGACCGTCAATCGGAAATCCAGGCTCTTCTGCTCACCGTGAGGGCCCGGTTCAGCGCAACGCATCGTCGCGACGACAAACGCGACATCACGGCCGGCGGTGATATTCATTTCCGTAATGTCGAAGGGTATCGGATCGCTGGACCAGGAAAAGAACAAATCCCACGTCTTCCTATAGGCGTCGATTCCCTTGGATTGAAGCGGTGGCGGCACATCGAACATCACCATGTCGGAAGAATGGTTTCGGAGAATTCCTTCGAAATCTTTTCGGCGCACGGCGGCGGTCCAGGACTCAACCACATTGCGAATTGCTGCTTCTTCTTCTGAACTACTCGCCTTCTCATCCATTCGAAATTCCTCAGGTCCGAACCGCGATGGGATCAAAGCGTCTGCGCTTCGGGCCACGATTTGACTGGCTATGCATGCCTAACGCTTCTTCACCGCCGCCTTTGCCTTCTTGCGCTCGCCAAGCTCCTGCTCACGAAACTTCGCGATGCGCCCGATCAACGTCATCGGCACCTTCCCGGCAGCGGAAAGCGCAGCGTGCCCTTGCTGACGCGATACGCATCCAACTCGCCGGGAAAGCCGCAACCATGCGCATCGCTCGCCGGATAGACCGAATAGTGCTCCTGCCATCCCGCGAAATACAGCAGCACGCGGCCATGCAGCTTGAATGCCGGTATCTGGTACGAGATGCATTCCTCCGCATCAGGCACCGCCTTGCGCGATCGCACCGCGCACACGCTCCAGCACTACCTGCGTTGCCGGGGGCTGCATGGCGATGTACTCGTCTATCGTTTTCGAGAATCGTGGCGCTTTTTCGACGTTGCGGCGAGACTCCTTTGCATACCGCGAATGCTATCGGCTAACTCTCCCGCGGCGCCAGCACCTTCTCCATGCGCACCACCGGCAGTCGCTCGCCGCCGGGAAGATCCACCAAGATCTCGGCCACGCGCCGGTAGCCGTGCCGCTCGTATAGCGGCACACCACTCAGCGTGGCGCCCATTTCGCAGCGTCGAAAGCCCGCATCCCAGGCTGCTAGCTCGCACGCCTCGAGCAGCCGCGTGCCCAGCCCGCGCCGTGCCCATGCCGGATGCACGAAGAAGGCGCGAATCTTTGCTGCATCCGTCGCCGGATCGAGCCTTCCGGCATCGCGCGAAGCATGATGATGATCGCCGCCGTAGAGCGTCTTGCGCCAGCTCCAGCCACCGCAGCCGGCAAGCGTGCCGTCGGAGGCTTCCAATACGAAATAGCTGCCGTCCGTGATCAACTGCGTGTCGGGCGTAAACACAGAAGCCAGCGCTTGTTCGCGCTGGCCTTCACTGTATTCATGTTGCAGTCCGCGGACCGATGCCGATATAAGCTTGCGGATCGCTTCCAGATCGGCAGCCGTCGCGGTGCGCAGAATTGGCTCGCGCAATGCGTCCTCTCCGCCGCTCTTTTAGGACTGCGCAGTGGCCTGCGCGTTCACGGGAGCTTGTTGCGCAGCGGGCGGTTTTGCCACGGCGGGCTTCGGCGCTCGCTGAGCCTCGGACTTCTTGCCCGGCGCCAGGATGGCATGCAGCGTCGTGCCTTCCATGCGCGGCATAAATTCCACTATGCCTGCTTCGCCCATATCCTGGATCAGGCGATTGATGATGGCGTAGCCCAGCTCGCGGTGCGCCATCTGGCGCCCCTTGAAGCGCAGCGACGCCTTGACCTTGTCGCCTTCATTCAGGAAGCGGACGGCCTGGTTTTTCTTGGTCTGGTAGTCGTGCTCATCCACGGTGACGGAGAACTTGACCTCCTTCACCACGATGACCTTCTGCTTCTTGCGTGCAGCCCGCTCGCTCTTGTCCTTTTCGTACAGGAACTTGCCGTAGTCCTGGATGCGGCAGACCGGCGGAACAGCGTTAGGGGAGACTTCCACCAGGTCCAGTCCGCGCTCTCGCGCGATCTTCAGGGCCTCGAACGGCACCATAATGCCGAGTTGTTCTCCCTGGTCGTCAATCACGCGAATCTCCTTCGCGCGAATACGCTCATTGGTACGAATAAAGGACTTGGCTGATCGTTTATCGAGTGCTATGGCATTCCTCCAAAAAGTTTTGCGAGGGCGCACCCTCGCGGGACGAGTATAGCATTCAGCCTGAAATTGCTTTGTTAAATCAGAATGGCCCGCCAGGCCGGAACGCTGCTGTCTTGCCTCTCTATTGGATGAGATACGGCTGTCCAAAGCATCTGGTTCGCAGGAAATACGCCGGCGATTTCGATGGGAAGAAAGTTATCGCTTAAAGCCGGCGTCACTCCCTGTCCGCGATGACGCATCGCTCGATTTGAGGGTGATTACGGACAACCTGCTTTCGCCTGCTCTCTGCCGAAATGCCGCCTGCTTCTCCTCGATCAGGGCTCTCAGCCGGGCCATCCGCTCGTGCACTACATCGCCGCGCACCGGCACGCTCCTGTGCCAGCGACCAGGCCGTGGTTCCCGGCCGAGCGCTGAATGGAAACAGGTGCAAGTAGGTGAAGGGCTGCTGCGCTATGAAGTGGAAGCTCTCCTCGAAGTGCGCATCCGTCTCACCCGGGAATCCGACCATCACGTCCGCCCCGATGGCCGCCTCCGGCATCGCCTCGCGGATCGCCGCCAGCTTCTCCGCGTAATGCCACGGCCGATAACGCCGGTGCATGGCGCGCAGCGTGGCATCGCAACCTGACTGCAGCGGCAGATGGGCATGCCGCGCCAGCCGCGGCCCGGTCGGCGCTGCATCTTCTCGTCCAAACTGCTGATAGAGCGCCAGCAACTCTGTGCTCCAATCCATGGGCTCAACCGAGCTGATGCGCAGCCGGGGCAAGGCCGTCTGCTCCAGAATCGCCGCAACCAGGTCTTCCAACCGTGCCGGCCGCTCGAACTCCCGGCCCCATCTGCCCAGGTTGATGCCGGAGAGCACCAGCTCCTTCCCGTTCGCATCCGCAAAGCTGCGTACTCGCTCCAGCACCATGTTGAGTGGAACTGACCGGCTGTGACCCCGTGTGGTCGGAATAATGCAGAAGGAGCAGCGGTTTCCGCAGCCGTCCTGCACCTTCAGGTTGGGGCGGGTGTCGTTCGATGCTGCAAGGTCCTCTGCAGCCAGATTGGCGTGCGCAAAGCGATCATCCACCAGCACCGGGATGCCGTTCGCGACCCCCACATCGGCCAGCGCGACGAACCCGCCCGTCTCACTACCACCGGCGGAAAGAGCGGCTTGACGCTGCAACCGTGCCGCGATTCCTGCCAGAAGGCCCTTGTGGCTGTTCCCTACGACCGCGTCCACCCCTGCCAGGCTGCGCCACTTCCTCCGGGGCGCGCTGCGCATAGCAGCCCGTCACCACCACTTTTGCTTCAGGATTCTCCCGTTTCACGCGGCGGAGGTAGGCACGCGCCGTCCGCTCTGCCTCTGCCGTCACGGCGCACGTGTTCAGCACCATCAACGCTGCCTGGCCCTCTGGCACTGCGCGACCGCCGGCGCGCGCAAGCTCCGCTGCCAGCGCGTCGCCGTCTGCCTGGCTGGACCGGCAGCCGAAGTTTTCTACGTGATATCCTTCCACGTTCCTGAGTCTAGAGCAGGAGCAGGTCAGGGTGTGAGGCATCCAGAATCAGCGACCTGGGCTTTTTTTCTTGAGAAAAAAGCCTGAGGATGTGATGGCCTGACATGCAGTAACCTGCTTCTGCTGGTCGAGCCAGGCGCCGCGCCGAACCCTTCCACCGGGCCCCTGCTGGTATGGTGATGTGAGGAAGTTACCTATGAAACGACGCATTCTGCTGGTCGATGATGAGCTCGCGATCCTGCTCACGCTGAAGGCTGTCCTCGAGCTCCATGGCTTTGATGTGGAAACCGCCGCCTCGGCGCGCGAGGCGAAATCCAAGATCCGCGCCCATCCCTACCACATGGTCATCACCGACATGCGTATGGAGAATGAGCGCGCCGGAATCGAAGTTGTGCGCGCGGCCCGCGAAGCGGAATACGACCCCGCCGTTGCCATGCTCACTGCTTTCCCGCTGCCGGGCGAAGAGTGGGAGAATGCCGGTGCCGACCAGATGCTGGTTAAGCCGATGAACACCAATGACCTGCTGCTGCAGATCGAAGCGTTACTGGTGACACACGAAGACAAGAAGCACAAGTCAAAGCAGGGCGCTCAGCCGGACTACATCGCCGCTTCAGCGGACAAGAAGAGCAGCAGCGCGCGGCGCAAAGCCGCGGCCTCGAGCTGAATTCGCAGCCTTGCGCGGAGTACGCCAAGGCGCGGACCCGCCAGTCAGCGCAGCCCCGCTTCACTTCAACATCGCGCCGAAGACTCTGGCTCGATCAACCGACAGCTTTTGCCTCGGTGGTCGTGGCCTCAGCCGACCCTCCCGACACGCTCACAGGCTGGACCATCGCTGCAACGATGGACTGTGCCCCTGACCCTGCCGCCGCCTGCGCGGGTGACGATGCGCGCCGATTCTGTTCGAAGCAGGATCGGCACAGCACCGGCCGCCCCTGCGTCGGACGGAAGGGAACTGTCGTCTCCTGGCCGCATACGGAGCAGTGGGTACGGGTTTCGGCTCGTACGCTCGAGCCGCCACCTCGCTTCAGCTTGCACGCCTTACAGCGCTTCGGATCGTTGTGAAACTGCTTGTCGTGAAAGAACAACTGCTCACCGGCGGTGAAGATGAAGTCCTTCCCGCAATCCACGCATTTGAGTATCTTGTCCTGGAATTCCATGACCCGGTTGCTTGCCGGCGAACCACTGGCCGGCAACTCCCGCCCTCCTCGAAAATCGAACCGACTTACCTGGGCCCGGCACTGAAACCGCTTGCTGCTACTGCGACTAGCCTTGGGGGAGGAAAGGGGTTATTGGAGAGGGATTGGTCTTCCACGTGCCGTAGAGGCTAGGGAGACACCGAGGGCCCGCGATTGTCTTAAGCAAATCTGCGGGCCCGGGGGTTATGCCGTTCTGCTGAAGGCATCTGCTATTCGAATGTGCCGCCAACGTATTCGGTTGTACCGCGCACATCTACAGCAATTTGCCGTTAGTCCTGCTCTTTGCGCGCCTTTTTCCGGTTACGCTTCCGCGCCAGTGCTTCCTTGACGCGTCTCCGCTCACCGGGCTTCAGGTAGAAGGAGTGACGCTTGACTTCCTTGATGATGTCCTCCTGCTGCACCTTCCGCTTAAAACGACGCAATGCATTTTCGAGCGGCTCGCCTTCCTGCACACGAACCTCAGCCAATGAACTACACCTCCAAACTTCCCAATGGGGTCAATTCCTAGAATACGGCACTCTCAGCCGCACCAGTCAAGGAATTCCTGTGTCTTCTGCTTGCAATATGTCGATCGTTTAAATGGATTCATCACGATTTTGCTGCGAAAACCGCAGCATATCGGATGATTGAGCGCTTTGCGGGCTCAGACGTCAACAACTCATCGTCACCGTGAGCAGTACTGAGGTAACGTCTGAAGTGCCTAGCGTTGGATTAATTTACTAATAACGAAGGGCGGTTACCGGGTCGACTCGAGACGCTCGCCGCGCGGGAACGGAGCAGGCCACCACGGCTACCAGGGTCATCAACAACGCGGCCGCCACCACCACCAGGGGATCCCGCGAACTGCCCTCGGCCCAATGCGCGAGCAGCCTTTGCAGTGATAGCGCCAGTAGCAATCCCGCTGCTATCCCACAGCCCACGCTGAGCACAGTCGATTCGAAGACAATCCGCAGCACATGGGCGCGCGGCGCGCCCAGCGCCATCCGGATCCCGAACTCGCCGGTTCGCTGCGCGACCGTGTACGACACCACGCTATATAGCCCCACGGCCGCCAGCACCAGCCCCAGTACGGCGAACGCCCCGAAGAGCCACGCCACCAGGTGCTCCTGCTGGATCTCCGGCTGAGTGGTGATCCAGTGTTCAAGATCCAGAACCTGCCCGTTGATCTGCTGATCGGTATCTACCGAATTCACCTGTACGCCTACCGAATGCAGCAGAGTGAGCGGCGAGACCTCCGACCGGACCAGGATCTGCGTGAACATTCCCATAAATGTCGTGGAGGGCACGAAGACCTCCGGCTTGACCGGTTTGCGGAGGCCGTCATCGAGCTTATCGGCGACCACGCCCACAATCTGCCGCCATCCGGATCCGTCGGGCGCGGAGAGAGCGAACGGCGGCTGGTCCTGGATCTCCGGCAACTTCAACGAATGGCCAATGGCGTCGCCCCTCGGGAAATACCGATGCGCCATCGTCTGGTTGATCACCGCCACGCGCGCGCCGTTTCGGTTCTCGGTCTCGTCCCAGATGCGCCCCTGCGCCAGCGGAATACGTAACACGGGGAAGTACGTGGGGCTGACGAGGTTCACCAGGGCCTTCTGCTCGTCCTGTGCCGTTTTGCCGAGGAACTCAATGTGCATCGGAAAGCCATTGGCGGGCGGCGTGGCATTGCTGGAGATCGCCGTCATTGTGACACCCGGGGCCATCGCTACCTTCTTCTGTAACTGATCGAAGTATGCGGAGCGCTCTCCCCATGTCTTGTAGGTGCCGTCATGCAGCGGAATGCCCACCGACATCACGTTGTGGGGGTCGTAGCCAAGCGGCGTGTGCATGGTCTTCAGGAAGCCCTGGATCGCAGCGCCGGCCCCGGCCAGCATCAGGAAGGTCAGCGCGATCTGCGCCGCAATCAGCATGTTATTGGTTGCGCGTCCGCCGATCCGGCCAGCGACTCTCCGCGAGCCAGACTGCATCACCTGTCCCACATCCGGACGGGAGAGCCGCAACGCCGGCCACAGCCCGAAGAGGACGCCGGTGAACAGCGCCACTCCAACACTGAAGGCTAGCACCGGTAGGTTCACCTGGATCGCCGCCTCGTGCGGGAAGTAGGAATTAGGCAGCAGCGCCACAATCACCGCGATCGTTTTGTAAGCCAGCAGCACGCCCAGGCCAGCGCCCGTGAACGAGAGCAGCAGCGCCTCCGTCAGCAGCTGCCGCACGATGCGTTTCGGACTCGCCCCAATTGCCGAGCGGAGCGCCAGCTCATGCTCCCGCGCGCTGCCCCGTGCCAGCAGCAAGATCGACACATTGCCGCACCCGATGGCCAGCAGCAGGGCGACTGCGCTGAACAGCAGCGCAAGCGTTCCGCCCAGTTGCTTGATGAAGTCGTCGTTCAGCCCGGCGACGCTGAACGTATAAGCGTCGTGCGGGAAGTGCTTCGGTGTCTGCTTGGCAAATTCATGGATCAGGGGCGTCAGCGCTGCAGCCGCGGCGGCGTGGCTCACTCCCGGTTTCAGCCGAAGCTCTGTCAGGTAGGAGGGCACTGGATCCTGCGTCACCTTCAGCGGCAGGTACACCTCGGCATCATTCCAGGTGAAGCGCGATGGGGCGACGCCCACGATGGTGTAGTTCTTGTGGACCAGCTGTATGGTCTTGCCTACGACATCGGCGTTGCCATTGAAGTGCCGCTGCCAGAACTTGTAACTCAGCACCGCCACCGGCTGCGGATCATGGCCGTCGATCGCGTCGGAGGGCAGCAGGCCACGGCCCAACACCGTCGGCACACCCAGAAACTGGAATGTGTTCGACGTCGCATAGACGCCCTGCACATCTTCGGGCAGGTCGTGCCCGGTGACCGTCAGGTTCCATCCGTCAGTCATGAAGGCGTCCTCGACGGCGGGGGAATGGCGGATCACCTGCCACTGCTGGCCGGTCAGCCCGAAGTAGCGCTCCTGCCCGTCCTTGTCCCTTAGCTTCATGTGCACCATCCGGTCGGGCGCCGCATACGGATACGGGTTCATCAGCACCGCCCATACAACGCTGAACACAGCCACCGTAGCGCTGATCCCAAGTGCGAGTGAAACAATCGCGGCGAGCGCAAAGCCCGGACTGTGAATAAGCTGGCGTAACGAATAGCGAAGATCCTGAAGCAGCGTGTGCATGGTCGCTCCGGTCGAACGCAAGATGGGCCTGTAAGTGAACAGGGCACGTCAGTGTCCAATTGGCAAAGTGGCTAACTTATTGATTTTCAATCGATCCGGAAGGTGAATCATTGAAGGCATTGTCCGTTTCGCGATTCCGAGTGTTCGTAAGTGAAGCACTTGTCGTCTGTCGGCGAAAGCGTTCACGGCATCTCGCTAAAACCGTTTCATGCTGTGTTAAGCCGCGTTCCCGCAATCTGTCTGCATGAATCACCTGTCGCTTCTTCGTGTGCTGCCGATACCGTTGGTTGCACTTTTGGCCGCCGCCGGCGGCCTGTTCGCGCATGGGAGAGTCATGTGCCCTGCCATACTCTGCCTGACGCCGTACTCAGCCACGCAAAGGCTGAAGCAGAGGGCGCAACGATCCGCGGTTGCGTCAAAGAGAAAGAGGACGGCAAGCTTACCTATGAGGTCGAGACGGTGAAGGACGGCAGGAGCAGGGACATATTGTTGGACGCCTCAGGCTCGGTCTTCGAAGTCGAACAGGAAGTTACGCCCGATCGCGTGCCCGCGGCCGTCGCCGATGCCACTGCGAAGGCGGCGCATGGAGGGAAGGTAGGCATGATTGAATCGGTGACACGGGGGGACGCAATCGCGAGTTATGAGACCACGATCACGAGCAAGGGACAGCGGCGGGAAGTAGCATTCACCCCGCAGGGTGTTCCGGTAAAGGCAGATTGATTCCGTCTCCTATGGTTCCTATTTCTCGGCTTAGCCGTCTCTTGAGATGGGCCGGGCGCCGGTTCGAGCCCGTCCGCCAGCCGGCCGCTGCTTTAGCTCATCCGGTCCTGCTGCGGACAGGGCTGCTGTTGATGACGCTGCTGACAAGCGGACTGCCCTCGATTGCCCAGCTGCGGGCCGGGCAGCTAACGCCCCCGCTTGAGCAGACGCCGCTGCAGGTGGTGACCGCGATGGTGCAAAACGAGAAGCAGGCGAGGCAGCATCGTACGTTCTTCCGCTACACCTCGGTCGAGCGCTCCGCCCGAACCGACGGCCACCTGTGGACGGAGAATGTCGCGGAAACCCCCGACGGTCTGCTGCGTAGATTGATTGCCGAGGACGGAGCGCCGCTCTCATCCGATCGCGCCGCCGCCGAGGATCGCCGGATCGCTGCGCTTGTCAGGGACCCAGCCGCATTGCGGGCCGAGGATGCGGATCGCCGGGCGGATGAAGCCCGCATGGGCAAGGTTCTAGATATCACGCCCAAGGCGTTTCTCTTCACTGCAGACGGCACGCAGGGCGACTGCCTGCGCATCGCGTTTCGCCCCAATCCCACATTTACGCCCTCCACCTATGACGAACGCGTTGTCCACGGCCTCGCGGGCACCATTCTTATCCGCATGCCCGAGAAGCGGCTTTGCGGCATCGAGGGGCACCTGCTCGATCGCGTAAGTTTTGGCTTCGGCCTCCTCGGCCACATTGAGAAGGACAGCCGCTTCCGCGTGACCCGCGCGCCGGTGACAGAGACGGACTGGAAGAACTCAAAGATCGAGGTTCACGTCGACGGGAGAATTCTCCTTCTCAAAAGCATTTCGCGTGACGAGGACGCCCACCACTCGGGCGCCGAGCCGCTGCCGCCGCATCTCTCGCTGGCGCAGGCCGCTGCACTTACGCGCCCGGCGAGCCCATGAAAGGTTCGCTGTCATCCGCGACGCAGGGCTGTCTCTTGCGCAGCCGGATCTCAGCGGTCTTGTTTGTCGCAGTCTCTCTTGCCGGTTCCGGATGGGCGCAGATCCACGCTGCCCCGAGATCTACAGCTGCTGATCCGGATGCGCTCCCATCGCTCTCTATTCCCGCGGACGTACCACTTCGCATCGAGATCACGCACACGATCACGCTCAAGACCGGCGAGCCTTTTCGGGGCCGACTCACGGAACCGGTCTATGGCCCCAATCGACTGCTACTGCCCGCCGGTACCACTGCCGATGGCGTCATCTCCGCTACTCCCGCGGCTGATCGCGGCACCCGGGTGAACGCGAAACTCGATGGGGACTTCACGCCGATCCGCCTGCCCATTATCCGCGTGACGCAACTGCTCATGCCCAGTGGAGAGAGGCTTTCCGTAGATGCGGTCGGCGGAATGCGCAATGCGGCCACCATCTCGCTCGGGGCGCATCGGCCGCCGTCTTCGATCACGGCTCGAGTCAAGGCGATGATCCACCAGCAGATCCAGCAAGCCCGCGACATGATTCACAATCCGCACAAGGGCGATTGGACGAAACAACTTCTCTACAGCCAGTTGCCCTACCATCCGCAGCGCGTCTGGGCCGGCACTCAATTCGACGCCGTGCTCCGCGAGCCAATGCGGCTGCCCCTTGCTTCCGCATCCGCCCCCATCCCGCCCGCCCCCGCGGTGGACCTAACTTCCGGCACCATGCAGGCGCGGTTCACTTCCGGCATCAGCTCTGCGACCTCAAAAAAAGGTGATCCGGTTTCCGCCGTGCTCGTGAAGCCCTTCTGCAATCCGCAGGGCGCCTTGATGCTTGCTGCCGGCACGTCGCTCAATGGAGCGGTGCTGCAGGCCCGCCCTGCACGTTCGTTCGCACGAAACGGCCGTCTCCGGTTCACTTTCCGCTCCATAGGCGCACCCGGCGTTCCTGCCACAGGCCAGCGCATCGAGAGCAGCCTCTCGTCCATTCAAGGCCAGAAGGGGCAGAACATTGCGATCGATGAGGAAGGCGGCACACGCGCCCAGCCTGACAAGGGTCGCTTTCTCGCGCCGCTCGTATTGGGTGTCCTGGCTGTGGCTTCCTCGAACGGTGACGGCGACGATATCCTGCGCCAGGGCGTCACCAGCAACGGCTTTGGCCTGGCTGCCCGCATTGTCACCATGGCGGCGTCCAGTCAGAACGCCTCTATGGGGTTTGCCGCCTTTGCCTTCGGAAAATCCATCTATCGCCGTTATATTGCGCGTGGCCACCAAGTCAGCTTTCCGGCAAATACCGAGCTCTCGATTGCTTTGAGCAGACCATGATCTGGAACAAACTGAAAATCCTCGCAATACACTGGAAGCATGATTCGCACTTATCTCGGCCATACCCCCGTCATCCCCGCATCTTGTTACGTCGACATCTCCGCCCAGATTCTGGGCGATGTCACGCTCGGCGAGCACGCAAGCGTGTGGATGAATGCCGTGCTACGCGGGGATGTGCACTCCATCCGGTTGGGCGCCCACTCCAACGTGCAGGACTGCGCCGTGCTCCACGGCATGCGCTACAAGTGGCCGGTCGTCGTCGGCGACTGGGTCACCATCGGCCACAACGCAACCGTGCACGGCTGCGTCATTGAAGACACCTGCCTTATCGGCATGGGCGCCGTCATCCTCAATGGCGCTCGCATCGGCGAGGGCTCCATCATCGCCGCCGGCGCGCTCATCCCTGAAGGAACCGTCGTGCCCCCGCGCACCCTGTGGGCCGGGCTGCCGGCAAAGCAGCGCCGGCCCCTCGAAGACAAGGACCGCGAGCAGATACTGATGTACGCCCGCAACTATCTCGACTACACCGCCACCTACCTCGAAGAGCAGAAGCAGTGGGGCAGTCCGGGAGAGTAGGCTCCGCTCCGGGTGGGGAGCGGTCCGCGACAATTCTGCTGGGATTGGCTCAAAGCGATGCAACGCCGTAGCTCGCGCAGCGTCTGACAAGAACAGCGAAAATGCTCTAAGCTTCGACTTATGCATCATCTGTAAAAATCGCGCAGAGATGCATGGAGGGGATGCCAATGAAACACTGCACTCATCTCAGCGAAATCCGCGATGAGCGTCCGCACACCAACGGATGCGAAGAATGCCTCAAGATGGGCGACACCTGGGTCCACCTGCGGCTTTGCATGGAGTGCGGCCATGTGGGCTGCTGCGACTCCTCCAAGAACAAGCACGCGACAAAACACTTCCACCACACCAAACACCCGATCATGCGCTCCATCGAACCCGGCGAAAGCTGGGGCTGGTGCTATGTGGACGAGGTGCAGCTCAACTTCGGTTGATTTCTGTCACTCTGCGAGGAATCGTGATGGACGAGATCGATCAGAACTTCGGGAAGCCTAATCCGAACGCGCCCGCTGCGCTCTCGCAATTCGCATTCCTCATCGGCCGATGGCGTTGCGAAGCAACCATCACGCTGGCCAACGGCGAATCACAAAAATACGAAGCCGCATGGATCGGCCGCTACATCCTCGACGGCTATGTCATCGCTGATGAGTACGGTATGGCCATTCCCGCCGGAGAGACCATCGTCCTCGGCATGAACTTCCGCGCCTATGATCCTCGCGGCGGCAGTGGAACATCAAGTGGCTGAACGCGCTCACCGGTACATGGATCGACCTCGGCCCGGAAGAACTAGGCGGCGTCCGCTTCGACGGCCAATCCATCGTCTACGCCTTCAAAGAACCGCAGGCCCCACACGCCCACACCCGCGCCACCTACACCAACATCTCTGAGTCGCATTTCACCTGGCGAGGCGAAAAGTCCGACGACGGAAAGGCCTGGACCGAGTTCATGGTCATTGAGGCCTTCCGCGTCGCCGATTAACTACTCTTCTGCGTTGCACGCAACATCTGGAAGAACGTATCGCCGCGGACCACCTGGAATTCCGAGCCCAGTGACGCGACGAGATTCTTCGCATCCGTGGGGGTCATGTTCCACGACTCAAGTCCCGCGGCTACGAACAGCGGCGCCGTGCCGTTCCACGATGCCGCGACCTGCGCGAGCTCCGTCTGCCCGCTCGCCAAATCGTTCACGCCCAGCAGCGTCGCCAGCGGCATGCCGTCAATGAAGCTGACCTGACTCGAGGACTCATAGTTGTACACAATCCCCAGCAGCCCGGGCACATTGCGCTTATAACGGTCGATGATCGACGCTGTGAACGGCAGATCCGTCGTCGCGTTGCGGTTGTACGCAAAGAGCGTGTCCATGCCGGTGGCTTGCATGTACGCGTTGCTGCGCTGCGTGTAGCCTATCCAGCGCTGCCGCAGGCCACACCGCTGGATAGGTATAGCCAGCCCCGGAGGGCCCCGTCATCAACAGATCGTTTGCCGTCGCCGTGCTCTGGTAGTAAGCAAAAATCGCCGGCCCGATGTCGTAGAGAAATGGACTGATGCTCCAGTTCAGTGGCACGGCGCCGCGGCCCGCGTCATCCCAGATATCGCGCATGCGGTGCTGGTTGTACTGCGCGTTATCGCCCTCCACCATCGTTAGCGTCAGGTAGATTTTGTTTGCGAGTTTCGGCACCGGTGGATGCGTGATGCGCGAGCTGATGGGCGCCGGCGCACCGCCCGCGAATACCGAACCGTTGATGTAGAAGTCCGCCGCGACCACCGGCGAGGCATACTGCCCGCACAGCGCCACGCCGGGCTGCTCGTGTCCCTGAGGGAACCAACCGAGGTACGGAGTATCCGGTTGCGCACGCTTCAGAATGGAGGTGAACAGCGCGGTCTGCGTGGGATCCTCGGGATCAAGCCAGAAGACGGGCGCCTGGGCAGCGACGATGTAGTCGCGAAAGTTAGGATTGCCCTGCTGCACGCTGGGTGCGGTGCCGGTGGCGGACACCACATATTCATTCCACATCTCGGTGGAGAGCGTCAGTGCTTTCGTGCCCGCAGGAGGCACGAATTTGTAAATGAAGTACTCAGTGCCATCGGCAAAGCGCCATCCGCTCGCGGTCTGTGAACTATCTAGATCGAAGACGTAGGGTGTCTCGCCAGAGCTCCCCGGCTGAAAGGACGCGATGACATTGCCGTCGGCGGTCACCGTCATCTGGTCGACGGAAGGACCCCAACCGTCATTTGGATACGCATCGGTCCAACGCACATAGACCGCGCCGCCGGTAGTCAAAAACGGCGTCAGGTCCGCGGAGTACACCGCTTTGTTCGAACCGTCGGTGATGGGTTGCGTCACCTGCAGCAGCGTGGTCCACTGCACATTCGCCACCTGCACGGAGTTGGTTGGGCTGATAGCTGTCAGGATACGGTTCGGCATCTGCGGCCAGACGTTGTCGAATGCCCACTGATATGCCGTCAGACCGTTCGCAAATTTTCCGGTCAAGTCCTCGATGACATTCAACTGATGCGCTTTCGCCAGATCGGCGGTGCAAATCACGCCGCCGCGCATGCTCGCGATCGCAGTCGCGACGTTGACCGTGTCGGGCACATTCACGTCGTACACCACAGCACCGCGAATCGCCGAGCGATACTTTGCGAGGAACTCCCAGGGATCGGTGCTGATGCGATGCGGCACCTTGATCGTATTCAGCCACGTCTGGTTCGTCGTGTCCGTGCCCCAGTAGAGATAGAGCCGTGGCTGCCGGCGGTTCACCTGCCCCTGCAGACTTACCAGCAGGCATTGTTCATCGCCCGTCAGCGCGGTCAGGTCGGCGGCATCCAGGAACTCCGCTCTGGGGAATGTGGGAAGCGCGCCGGTAGAAGGGCGCTGTGTGTTCGTAGTCGCGGCGAATGAAGATAGCGCCTGGCTGCCAGCAGCGGCGCTGCTAAGAGCCAGGAATGTACGGCGGGACAACGTAGTCAGGGATGCGGACATGCTCTCTCCTCAGGGGGGTTGGAGGTTGCAGGTAGCTAATGCGGCGTATTGATTTTCGCGGCTCTAAGATAGCGTTATCAGAGAGCAGCCGAAAGATAGAAAACCCGGCCAGCAATTGTCAAATCCATGACCGGATTTTTTTCGATGCGGTGCATCAAGAATGAAGTGCCGGCAACACCTCATACGGCCGCATCATCTCATTGTCCTCGTGTTCCAGGATGTGGCAGTGCCACACATATCGGCCCGCGTATCCCTCGAAGGGAACCACGATGCGAGTCACCATCCCGGGATCGGCGCGCACCGTATCTTTCCATCCGGCCTCATGTGCCTCCGGCGCCTGCACCGGCCCGGTAAAGCGCAGCGTGCCCTTCGCCTGGTATTCGAATTGATCGAAGCGCCGGCGGTCGAGAATTTGTAACCGCACAAGGTGCAGATGGATTGGATGCGAGTCGTCCGTCAGATTGACGAGCTCCCAGATCTCCGTTGTGCCCAGGGTTGGCTTCTCGGTGATCGGTGCGTGCCACGGAGTATTGTTCAGCACCATCCCCATGGAGCGCTGAATATCATCCATCCGCTCGTCGAGCGTAAGCCGTCGCGTATGAACCGCGGTAGCTGAATCGAGCCGCAGTGTAGGCCGCAAGATGCCTGGTAGCTCGCTCGTATCTGTGCCGCCTTTCGCCACCACCCGGAATTCCATGATGTCAAACGAATCGCTCACCAGCTTCACATTGCGTGCCCGCCATCGCGGCAAAGTCGACGATTACATCCACGCGCTCCGCCGGAGCCAGCGGCACACGCTTCACCGCAACGGGCGTGCTCAGCAATCCCTGGTCGTTCCCGATCACATGCAGTTCCGTTTGTTCGCGAGGGACAGCCGATAAAATCTCCCATTCGATCCGTTCATCATGCGCAACCGGTAGCGCCGCGGCTCGACATCGAGATAGGGCAGCAGCTTTCCGTTCACGAGGATTGCGTTGCCGAAGACCTCCGGCACCCACGGACGGTCCGGATGTTCCGATACCGGATAGACAAGCTGCCCATCCTTGCGCAACAGCCGGTCCGCGATCAGCAGCGGCACCTCGTACTTGCCGGACGGCAGGTGTAGCGCGTCCTCCTGCGCGTCGCGCACAATGAACATTCCCTGCATGCCGGCATAGATGTTCAGCCGGTTTATGCCCATGGTGTGATCGTGATAGAAGAGCAGCGCAGCATCCTGCTTCGCGGGATAGAAAGACGTCTGCGACTTGCCGGGTACCACCCACTCCTCTGGATATCCGTCGCTCGCTGCGGGCGTTCTGCCGCCGTGCAGATGAATGACCGACCGCACCTCCGGCAGCGACCGCTCCGCTCCATGCAGCGTGTGGTCAATCGGTAGGAAATGTTGAAACGGCAGCTCGTTCGCCCATTGGACGATCGCGCCCTCGCCGCTCTTCACCTCGATCGTGGGTCCGGGAAAGCTGTTCTCAAAGCTCCACATCCGCGTCGGCGCCAGGTCGCGGTGCACCTTCTGCCGCACCTCGCGCATGGCCACGCGGTAAAACGGAATCTGTTGTCCCGCCTGCTCCGGGTGTGGCCGCGTCCCTGTCGGCATCATCACGCGGGGCACTGGCAACGGGTCGACAAACGGTGCAAGCGTCGCTGGGTCAAGCGCATCAGCAATTGGATTCGAAGCGTGCGGCCGGTCCATCCCGGTGCCCATCAGCGCCATCGCGCCACTCTTCACAAATGTGCGGCGTGTGAAAGCAAGTAAATCGCTCATTGTCCTCGCAAAAGAAAGAGGATACCCGCTCTGTGCGGGTATCCTCGACAGCCTAAAAGGTCAGCAGTACTTTCTGTCTTTCGAGCCTTACTGTCACTTGCCCGGACCGTTCGTTGGCTGGCCGGTGATGTCGTTCAGCAAGAAGGGCTTGTTGTTGCCGCGATGGGAGAAGTCGAACATGCTGTTCACCGTGCCGGCGATCGCATCGAAGGATCCGTTGCCGATCCGCTGCCCTTCCACCCAGTTATCCTCGATGAATCGCAATACCGAGGTCTGATCGGTCAGCGTGTGGTCCACATAGTTCTGCTTCGCCCAGGGCGAGATCAACATCAGCGGCAGCCGCGGACCGTAGCCGCAGCGACCCTGCGCATGTGCCGCAGACGGTCCCGCCAGCGCCGAATCGGTGCCATTGCCGCAGGCGCCCGGCCCGGTCAGCGCATCCATCGTCGTTGTCGACTGGTTCACGATCTGGCCAAGCTGATGGTCATACCAGCCGTCTGAATCGTCGTAGGCGATGAACACTGCCGTCGAATTCCAATCCCTCTGCTGTTGGAGGAAGTTGATCACGCCCACTACGAACTGCTGCTCGTCCAGCGGATCGGAGTAGCCCGCGTGCGCATCCTGATATCCCGGCGCCTTCAGGTAGCTCACTGACGGGAAGTTTCCGGACTTGACCGCGGCAAAGAAATCATCCGTGTCGTATTGATGATTCGCCTGGTCCGTCTGCCCGATCGCCGACACTGAGGAAGGACGAAGGTGCTTCGGGTTCGCCGTCGACAGGTAGTACTGGAAGGGCTGATGGTGCGGAATGTAGTCTGCCTTCTTCGTGTTTGTAATCCCCGAGGTATGCGAGCGCGAGCAGCCGGTCGATCCATCGGGATTCTTCGTGCTCAAGTTGAATCCGCCCTCGAAGAAGCCCCACGTCACGCCGCGCGCGTTCAGCAGATCGCCGATATTCTGTCCGGAAAACTGCACCAGCGCCCCCGTGGTCGTTGAGCACAGATCGCCAATCGGATCTGCGTCACTGACCAGCGTGAAACCACCGTTGCCGTCCTCGATGACATCGCCGGCGGCATTCGACTGGTCGGAGATGCCATTGGTCTGGCCCGAAATCAAATTGATTGCGCCCGGTGTCGACGGTCCGAAGTTCGTGTCGTACGAGTTGTCATTCATCGCGAAGCGCTGCGCGTAGTTCCACAGAGCCGTCACGGTATTGCCGTCGTAGTAGCCCATCACCAGCCCATTCGTCGTCTGCCCATTCGGCGGAGGCCCGGGCGTCCCGGTGTACTGCGGAAACGAGTCCATCAGGCCGCCGTGGAAGGCCTGCTGCTCCGGCGTGTAGTCGTGGTCCTGGTCCGCGGTGGCTGCCTGCGAGCGATCCAGACGGAACGGATTGCTTGCGCCGCCTGCGTTGCCCGCCTTGTTCAGCAGGTTCGGATTGCTGAAGAGCAGCGCGTCGGTATAGCCGTTGACGGAGGGCGTATCCGGTGCAGCAACAAAGCGCGGCTCGTTGCGCGGATTCAGCGCATGGGGATACGTGCCGAAGTAGTGGTCGAAGGAGATGTTCTCCCCGAAGATGACCACCACATGCTTAATCGGGGTGGATGTTGAACTTTCATGCTCCGCTTGCACTGCCATAGGAGCCAATATTTGCGTGGCGCACATGAGTGCTGCCACGGATGTCGCGAGTGCTTTTTGCATTACTGTCCTCTTATGTTCAGCTGCTTTGTTGGCGCGTAGATCGCGCCCCCTCAGCCGACATAGCAGAAATAGGCTCCGTCATCCCTTCAGCACTTCACGGCAGTGTTACAGTTCGAAGAAAAAATGAGGGGGTACTGAGCGAATCAGCCCCCGCCCCGTCGGGCTGAGGCGTCAGTGAGTCCGTCTGAGACCGTCAGCCGGTCGCCTGCCGTATGGTCCTTGATCAGGAAGGGAAGTCGGTCGTTGCGCGCATCACAGCGTTCGACGTGCCTTTGATGCAGAAGCACTGGGGACGTTATGCGCTCCGACGGCGCCGGAGATTCTTGGCGCGAGGTTAATGTAACCGCGGTTGTGACGATGCGCGTCCTCCTGCCGACCCAGTCGGGCAACTGCCGCGTGTGAGTGCGGAGGTCACGCTCGAAATGCGCCATACCGACAACTATCGCCTCCGCGATGGATGCGCTTGAATCGCGCCACCCGTGCTCTGTGGCACTATCCGCGATCACGACACGCTCCAGCGGCGCCCATTCATCCGCTACTTCGCCTGTCAGGAAGACCTCTCGTACCAGCACCCCAACACACACTTCCGGATGTCGTGCTCACTGCAAGCTAGCCGCTCATCGTCTTAGCGCCATCGCCGGCGGCTGATGCTTGTGATAACGAAGATCAGGCAACCATGCCGGTACTGTTTTCTTGTTGAGCCACATCTCATGCCAAGTTCTTCATCGCACATTTCGTTTGCATGCGACATCATCCACTGCACGTCCGTGCATCAGATTTTGCAGAGGGTACCCCCGTGGACACCAGGACTGTCGTTACTGCATTCGCCATTGTCGCCATTCTCATTGTCATCGCAGCAGCTCTTGTCATGCGTCGCCGGAAGAGCGATCAGCTGAAACGCCGCTTCGGCCAGGAATACGATCGGACTGTCATCCAGCAACACGGCGATGCGCGTCGCGCCGAAGCAACCCTTTTAGATCGCGAAAGACGCGTGGAGGCATTTCCCATCCGTGCGCTCTCGCCGGTTGACCGCGATGCCTACGCGATGGAGTGGGCTGCTGTGCAGCGCCGCTTTGTCGACGATCCGTCAGCCGCGGTAGGAGCTGCCGACCGGCTGATCAATCGCATGATGATGGATCGCGGATACCCCATGGTTGACTTCGAGCAAAGGGCCGAAGACATCTCTGTCAGCTATCCGGCGGTGGTCCAGAACTACCGTGCTGCCCACGAGATAGTGGTTCGCCACACCGATGGCCAGGCAACGACGGAAGAGCTGCGCCAGGCGATGGTTCATTTCCGGTCTCTCTTCGACGAGTTGTTGGAACCTGGCAACGTGGAAAGAATAGACCAGAAGCGCAGAGGGGTTGCGCATGAGCGTGCTTCGTAAGCAAGAGTAACGAAGAGGCTCGGATGTCACGGTTCGACAGCATACCGGGCGGTGAGAGCCGCCACTATCGGCGCTGATCCGACCTGGGACGGCGCTGCGATGATGTCTCTACCGACGACCTCCGCCCGGCCTCAAGCGCTATCACGTCTTCGACAGCTCCAGTCCTTCCAGGTCGGCTGGCAAACTCTCCCATGCAGTTGCTCCTTCTAGGAAGGGTGCCGCAAACAAAGCGGTGCCCTTATCCTTTGCCCTTGCGCATTTTCCTGCCCATTGAGTAGCTAACTCGACAATACCTCCGCCACATCCGCGCCCCCATCACGGAGATAGCGGCGCCATCGCGGCTGCCGGAGGGAACGTCCTCGGAAACCCCGTGGAAATCCTAGCGACACCAGATCCGCCACCCGAACCAGGCGGTCGGGAACGCGCAGCGGCAGGCCGTCATTTCAGCCTCGAAGGTCGTATTTATGTCGATGTTCCCGCGCCCTTTATGGAGCTAGCCGACATTTTTGCTTGACAGCGAGAAATGAGAGTGGCTACGGTAATGTCCATTGATTTTTTGGTGGGATCGTTATCACAGGGAATACCCGGGACCCACGAAGACCGCCTCCAAAGGCGGATCTAGATAGCAGTAACCAATTTGTGCGATTTGAGCGTTTCAGGAGGCGGTTGTGACACCCAATACCCAGGACCGTGGCAGGCCACGTCTATCTCTCCGTTTTGCAATCCAGCTGTTGACCCTGTGTTTCGTGCTCTTTGCCGCTCGGGGTGTCTGGGCTCAGGCCAACGCCGGCGTCACGGGAACAGTCACGGACGCGTCCGGGGCGGTGGTTCCAGATGCCACCGTGACCATCACCAATGAGGGCACGTCAGTTTCGACCAAGGCGGTGACGACTGGCGCGGGTGCCTACGCCGTGACCGGCCTCACGCCCGGCGCCTACACGGTTACGGTGGAAAAGCCAGGATTCAAGAAATCTGTCCAGAGCCACGTCAACGTCGAAGTCACCGTCAATGCCACTGTGCCCGTTACGTTGACGACCGGTGCCGCGACCGAAACCGTTCAGGTTGACGCTCAGCAGATTACGCTGAACACGACACAGCCGCAGATTGGCAGCACCATCGAGCCGACGGTGGTCAAGTCTCTTCCGACAGCGCTCGGCGGCAGAGGCCGCCAGGTTGATGGTTTGCAGCTGCTTGCCCCCGGCACTACCGGCAACACCTTCTCCCACCGCATCAGCGGCGGCGTCGATTTTGAGCAGGAGATTCTGTACAACGGCGTTCCCGCTCCGCAGCCGGAGACGGAAGGGTACACCGTCAACTTCAATCCGCCCTTTGAGATGGTGTCGGAGTTCCGTGTCGAGCGTTCAACCTTCTCGGCCCAATATGGACTCGGACAGGGTGCGCTGACCTACCAGATGGCCTCAGGAACGAACCGCTATCACGGAGATCTTTTCGAGATCAACCGCAACAGCTTCTTCGATTCTGAAGGCTTTTTCAACAACAAGTACCACAGCTCAACTCCAGGTGTTCCGACCGATCACGAGAACAACTACGGCTTCACAGTGGGCGGTCCGGTGTGGATTCCCAAGGTCTACAACGGCCGGGACAAGACCTTCTTCCATTACAGCCAGGAGTGGTACAAGCAGAACAGTCAGGATACTGACGTCTCGACAGTGCCCACCGCCCTGGAAAAGACCGGTAATTTCAGCGACTTCGTGGATGGCAAGACTGGCGCTCTCATTCCGATCTTCGACCCCCTCACCGGCCAGCAGTTTCCCGGGAACGTAATCCCGGTGAACCGCTTCAGCTCGACGTCGGCGGCGCTTCTCCAGTACATCCCCAATCCCGACCGGCCGGGCAGCGGCATTGGCGGGCTGGATTCCAACAAGAGCTTTACCCCGTTTATCAACCCGCACATTCAGAACGTCTGGGGTTTCACCATTGACCAGAATCTGAACCAGAGGCAGTCACTCCACTACAGTATGTGGCGGAACAGCTTCAGCAACTATAGCTTCGACAATCCTCCTCTGGTAATCCAGCCCAACCCGCTCAACAGCATGAAGTATGAGCCCGCGAAGGGTAGTGGGTTCCTTTTGACCTACAACAACGCCATCTCTCCCAACCTCATCATGACTGCGGGCGCTGCATGGATTGGCGAAATCAACAACCAGTTCAACCAGACCAAGTTCAATCCTACGCAAGTTGCGGATGGAATCATTCCGCCATACATCGTATGGGATGGCCAGCACACGCTTACGAAGTGGGGCACCCAGGGCTCGTGGCTGCAGTCGATCAACCGCAAGCTTGGTATCGCAATTGAGAACAACTACCTGTACACGAAGGGCCGGAACACTTACAACTTCGGCATCGATATCCGGCGCTCCTATCAGGATGACAACGAAGATCAGACTCAGGGCGGCCAATTCAGCTTCAGCCAACGCACCACTGCCGATCCAAACAATCTGGACACCACCGGCAGCGCGTTTGCCAGCTTCCTGCTCGGCCAGGTGGACCAAGCAAACCGCAGCAACTCGCAGGAGTTGCGACTGCGCAATCTAGCCATATCGCCTTACATCCAGGACGACATCAAGCTGACGCCCAAGTTGACCGTCAATCTCGGACTGCGCTGGGATGTCCAGGTCCCCTTCACCGAGAACAACAATCTGATTGTCTTCTTTAATCCCGATACGCCGAACCCCGCAGCGGGCGGCCGCCTGGGGGCGGCCACGAAGTTCGGTAATGGCCCCGGGCTCGCTAACTTCAATCGGGCGGCTACTCACTTCGGCCACTTTGGTCCCCGCGTGGGCTTCGCCTACCAGGTCAGCCCCAAGATGGTGGTCCAGGGAGGCTTCTCTGTCGCTTTCCTGAACGGTGGCGCTTACGAGTACGGAACCAGCAAGACCGCCGTGAACTACGGCAACCTGTTGGTCGGCTCCTTTACCCGCCTCAGCAGCGGCACAAGGACGCCCACTTACGGCAACTGGGACGCAACACAGTTGCCGAATCCAGCGCCAACCCCCTTCAGCTCAAGCCTTGGCGTCGGTACGCAGATCAACGACTTCAGCCATGACGACGGCTTCGCTCCGTACAGCCAACAGTGGAACGCGAATGTGCAGCGTGAGTTGGGATGGAATACATTCGTGCAAGCGGCGTGGGTGGGCAACCGTGTCATTCACCTGCCCAGTCAGCTGAATGCACCGAATCAGCTCGATCCGAAGTATTTGGCTCTCGGCTCCGACCTTGCACTTAGCTTCCAAGACGGGTCAGCACAGGCGGCAGGATTTGCGCTCCCCTATCCTAACTTCGTCAGTGACTTCAAGGGTTCAGCGCTTGTCGCAACAAGCCCTGACCCCGTATCCGCAGTACACGAAGATCTTCAATAACTTCGAGGGTTCTGGCACCACTTACTACCAGGCTTTGCAGGTGCAGGTCGAGAAACGCTTCACAAATGGCTTATCGTTCCTCGCCGGCTACACATTGTCCCGGCAATTTGACAACACCAGCAGCGGATTCAGCAGTTTCGCTAACGGTGGTCTTAACAAGTACAACCAGAAACCGGAATGGGCCGTATCGTCCAACGCCCCGCCGACGTTTTTCAAGGCGAGCGGAACCTATGAACTGCCGATTGGCCCAGGAAAGCCTTACCTAAACAATAAAGGAGTGACCGGTCAGATCCTGGGTGGTTGGCAGGTGGGCTTTATCGTCGACGAGGAAGCTGGCACTCCGACTGGCGCGGCCGAAAATGGCGTGCCGTTTCCGAACGGCTTTAACCGGCCTAACCGGGTCGGCTCTGTGGGGCTAAAGACCGCCTCTTACAGCAAAGTCGCTGACCAATTCAGCGGAAAGACAGCCGCAGCCCAGATTTTCAATCCGGGAGGCTTCGTTGCCACCCCGTCACAGTATGTACTCGGCAATTCGACAAGGAATTACAACGAGCTGCGTAACCCCGCAAACTACAATGAGGATGTCAACGTGCGGAAGCACTTCTTCTTCGGCGAGCGCTTCCAGGGCATCCTGCAGGTGGATTACTTCAACGTCCTTAACCGCACCATCTTCCAGAATCCTGACAACAACGTTAGTAACGGCACGTATGGTCAAGTGACCACTCAGGGTGGAAACAACCAAGTCGGACCGAACAACCGACAAGGCCAAGTCAGCTTCCGATTAGAATTCTGATTTCCCCAACGAAACTGTCATAGTTTCCCGCCGGACTGCAATCAACGCAGTCCGGTTCTTTCTTAATCCCTCTATAATTTGGTGTCATGAAGTTGGCTCTCCGCGCCATGGTCCTGCGCAACATCCTCTGCTCGGTCATTGCGTTCTTGCTCTGTAACGCCTGTATTGCGATACATGCGCAATCGCAGAACGATGAAGTCACACCACAAGTGCAGCAACTGTATGCGCAGGCCCAGGCAGCCCAGCAGCGAGACGACATCCCCACAGCCATTCAGAAGTATCGGGAGATGATCCGGCTGGCGCCCCATCTTGCTGCTGCTTACAACAATCTCGGGCGGCTCTATTTCAATCAGCGGGACTATACACAAGCCGCGCAGACGTTGGCTGAGGGCCTGAAGCTAAATCCCGATATGCCGACCGCCTCCGCAATGCTGGGAATGAGCTATCTCGAAATTGGACAGGTTGAAAAGGCTGAGGAGCCGCTGGAGGCTGCCCTCCGCGCGAATCCGAAGGATCCTTTGGTACAGATCGCACTGTCAAAGATCTACATCCGTCTTCGAAAATACGATCAAGCTGTCGATCTGCTGAAGACTCATACCGAACAGAATCCGCGGGATCAGGATGCGTGGTATCTGCTCGGCAACACCTATCTGCAATTATCGGAGGACTCGCTCAGCCGGATCAATCAGATCGATCCCAACTCGGTTGTCGCACACGAGGTTGCCGGCGAGATCGACGAAAGCATGCATAACTACGACGGTGCGCTCGTCGAATATAAGAAAGCTATTGATCTGGCGCCGAACCAGCCCGACCCGCACATGCACATGGCAAATACGTTCTGGTCCATCAGCAAATGGGACTCCGCACGTACGGAATTCGAGGCGGGCCTGGCGCATGATCCGAATAACTGTACGGGCCATTGGAAGCTGGGCAACACGATATTGGAGGCGAACGGCGAGCCGAGTGAGGCGCTCACACATCTGAACAAGGCCGTGGAGCTTTGTCCTGAGCTGATGCAGGCCCGCGTCGATCGTGCGCGAGCGCTCATCAAATCTGGAAAGCAGGAGGATGCGTTGCCGGATCTGCTCGCTGCAGAAAAGGAGAGCCCGGACGAGCCTTCTATTCATTTCCTTCTCGCCAGCGTCTACCGGGCGCAGGGGAAGACGGCCGCAGCGCAGGAAGAGAATCGTACCTACGGACGTCTGCAGCGCCGGGCGAGCGAAGGAGTCGCCGCACAGGCGAATGAATCGATCGATATCAAGAGCACAGCGCACTGACCCCATGCGGCGCAGCAATGAGGCCGAGAAACTCCCGTTTCTTAGCGGGGCATTTTCGCTGTGTGTGATAGCGATCGCATGGCTGCTTTGCTGCTGCGCAAAAGCGCAGCAAGCCCAAACGCCCCAGGGTGGCGCGAGTACCGGCGGCGTCTACGCTCCCGTGCATGACGCGGAGCATCGCCCCATCACCGCCGGGGGATTTGTCGCCAGTGGCCCCGTTGTCTTCGAGGACGATTCCAGACAGGCTGGTCTGACGAGCTGGCGCTATCAAGGCGGCTCGAGCGCCAAACAATATATCGTGGAGTCCCTCGGCGGTGGAGTAGCACTGCTCGACTGCGACAACGATGGATGGCTCGATATCTATCTCGTCAATGGCATGACCTATGACGCCATGAACGGAAAAGCCGAGTCGCCGCACGCAGCGCTCTTTCATAACAACCACGACGGCACATTTACGAATGTCGCGGCGAAGGCGGGCGTGACCAACGATCGCTGGGGCGTCGGCGTTGCCGTTGGCGATTACGACAACGATGGCTGGCCCGATTTGTATGTGACAAATCTGGGCAAGAACCGTCTCTACCACAACAATCACGATGGAACTTTTACTGACGTAGCGGAGAAGGCAGGTGTCGCACTCGGCGGTTGGTCAACCGGGCCAACATTTGGTGACTACGATGGCGACGGGCGCCTGGACCTGTTCGTGCCCGGATACACCGCCTACGACTTTGAGAATCCACCCGCAGTGGGGTCGAGCTCCGTCGTCTCGAACTATTGCCAATATAGGGGCGCCAGCGTGTTCTGTGGGCCTCGCGGACTCAGAGGCGAGCACGATCACCTATTCCACAATGATGGCGATGGAAAATTTACTGATGTTAGCCAGAAGGCCGGAGTGGCCGACGCCCCGGGATATTACGGCTTGACGTCTTTGTTCGTTGACTTGAATAACGATGGGAAGCCCGAGCTTCTAGTGGCGGACGACTCAACGCCAAACTATCTTTACCAAAACAAGGGCGACGGCACCTTCGAAGATTTCAGCTTCGAGTCCGGATATGCGGTCAATCATGATGGGCGAGAAACGGCGACGATGGGAATCGCAGTCGGTGACGACCGGAATGTTGGCCGCCTAGACATTTTGGACACTGATTTCTCGGACGACTACAAGGTGTTGTACCGGAACGATGGCGATCTAAACTTCATCGATTCGAGTTATGAAGCAGGAGTCGCCAAAGATACAATCCCGTTCCTTAGCTGGGGCGATGGCTTCATCGACTATGACAACGACGGCTGGAAGGACATTTTCATCGCTAGCGGTCACGTCTACAAACAGGTAGACGATCACGACTGGGGCACCAGCTTCGCTCAGCGCCCATTGCTGCTGCGAAATGTCGGCAGTGGCAAATTCACCCTCGTTCCGGCGGTGCAGGGAAGCGGGCTTGCGGTGGTGGCGTCATCGCGGGGTGCTGCTTTCGGTGACCTTTTTAATGATGGCAAGATAGACGTCGTTATGAACAATCTTGACTCCACTCCAACTCTCCTGCGAAATGTAAATCGCGATCAACACCACTGGATCGAGTTTCAACTGATGGGCGGTGCGGGCAAGCCGCGCGATGCTGTGGGCGCCGCTGTCTTTGTAACTACGGGAAAAACAACCCAGCGTGGAGACGTATTGAGCGGCGGCAGCTTCGCGTCGTCCAACGATCCGCGCGCGCACTTCGGTCTGGGCGACGCAACATCGATCGACTCTGTGGAGGTTCGCTGGCCGGGAGGAGGACCGCTGGAGAAGATTACCGTTCCGGGTGTGGATCGAATTCTCACGATAGAACAGGGGCGCGGTGTCACTCACGAATATTGCCCGAAGTGTTCAGCGGGAAAGCATAAGTGAATGGAATGCGAAGGAGAATCGCGGTCCTATTCCTCTTCACGCTGCTGATACTGGCAAGCGCGCATGCGTTTCAGGCCACTCCTGTCAGGGTCGCAGATGCGGGATGCGAGAAATGCCATAGAACCATCTTCGAGAAGTATCTCTCCACGCCAATGGCTCATGCCAGCGGCGTTGCTGAAGAGAACCTGATTCCCGGGACATTTCCGCACGCTCCATCTGGCGTCGAGTACGTTATCTCCAACGCGCACGGGCGGCCCCGCCTCTCCTTTCAAAGCAAAAAGCGGCCGGACGTCACCGGGCAATACCCTCTTAGCTATTTTCTCGGCTCCGGCCATCTTGGGACGACCTATCTCTATCAGCTACATAACTATCTATTTGAGTCGCCCGTTGCGTGGTATGCAGCGTCGCAAGCGTACGACATGAAGCCTGGATTGGCTGAGATGACAGAGATACCGCCATCCCTGCCCATGCAGAGCAGTTGTCTGCGATGCCACATGAGCGGGGTGCAGCACAGCGATCCGGGTACCATCAATAGATACAGCAGCTTGCCATTTCTGCACGGAGGCATCACCTGCGAGGCGTGTCACGGAGATGCGCAGCGTCATGTGAGTAGCGCAGGCAAAGCACCGATCGTGAATCCAGTCCATCTCGATCCCGATCGCCGCGATTCCGTCTGCATCAGTTGTCACCTGGAGGGCGATGTCTCTGTAGAACGCGCGGGCCACTCCGCGCTCGACTATCGGCCTGGCGAATCTATCTCAGACTATCTCGCCTTTTATGTCTACTCCGGCAATAACCTGACAGCCCGTGGCGTGAGTGAAGTCGAGCAGCTAGCCGAGAGTACCTGCAAGCGCATGAGCGGGGACAAGATGTCCTGCACCAGCTGCCATGATCCGCACTTCACTCCCGCGCCGGAGCAACGCGCGGTCTTCTTCCGTGCCAAATGCCTCACGTGTCATAACCAGCCGCAGTTTGCGCAATCGCACCATCCGGAAAATCCTGACTGCACGAGCTGCCACATGCGGCACACGGGAGCAGAAAATATCCCGCACGTCGCGTGGACGGACCACCGAATTCTCAGGGTCCCGGCATCGCCGGATAGCGGTGCGGAGCACACACAAAGCGCGGAGCTGTCGCCGGTCTTCTCCCCCGGCGCGACGCAGCGGGATCTTGCCATGGCGTACTACCAGGCGTTGCGCGAGGGCGATTCGTCGGTTGAGCCAAAGGCCTGGAAGTTGCTGCAGGAACAGCGCGGCTCTATCGGCAACGATGCAGCGGCCCTGGACGCGTTCGGGCTTCTGAGTGCTGAGCATGGCAAGAACCACGATGCAGAAGAGGCCTTTCACCAGGTATTGAAACTGGATCCGCACGATCTAACGGCCCTTTCGAACCTCGGCACGTTGGAGGCAAAGGAGGGCCGGCTGCAATCGTCCGTGGATCTGTTGCGCTTGGCCTTTGAGGCAAATGAGGATGTCACAGGCCTGGCTATGAATCTCGCGCGAGTGCAGTGCATGGAAGGAGACGCTGCAGGCGCGCGCGCAACGCTGGACGCCGCCCTGGTCTATGGTCCCGGTGTTGAGGCATTGCGACACATGCGAGACCAGATGGCAGACTGCAAGGCTGCCATGCCGAAAAGCAATGGAGCCAGCTACCACAGGGCCAGCGCGATGAGCAAATGTGGTTCAGTGTGCGGCTTGTGTGCGTGCGCACTGCTGCTGCTGAGTGCCCGGGCGGCCGTCTGTCAAACACCGGGGGAGCCTATGCAGGAAGCGCAATCCCTCCTTGCGGCGGGCAGGCTCCCCGAGGCGGAGGCGGTCCTTCGTCAGTATCTCAACGCTAATTCCTCTTCTGCCGAGGCGCACTATCTGCTTGGCGATGTGCTGTTTCGCGAGAAACGAGCCGTGGAATCGCTCGGCGAATTTACGGCGGGATCGAAATTCAAGCCTCCGACGGCTGGTGACTTCAGGACCATCGCTTCCGACTATGTATTGCTCGGAGATTTTGCGGACGCGGACAAATGGTTCTCGGAAGTCACAACGGAAACGCCAAACGACCCGGATGTCTGGTATCTGCTGGGTCGCACCAAGTACAACGAGAACCGCTTTGCCGAAGCGGTGGCGAGCTTTGAGCATGTCCTGGCTCTCCGCCCGAAGGATGTCCAGGCGGAAGACAACCTGGGTCTATCGGAGCAGGGGTTGGGCCACACTGAGAAGGCGAGGGCCGCCTTCCAGACCGCCATCGATTGGCAGGGTGATGCTCCGACCGACCCACAACCGTATCTGAATCTTGGAATATTGCTGACCGATCAGGGTGATCCGGCAGGCGCAGTCCAACCACTCACAAAAGCTGCCACCCTTGCGCCCCAGAACCCCAAGGTTCACGAGGAACTCGGCCGTGCTCTCCAGGCAAAAGGAGATACGGAAGCAGCGCAGTCTCAGCTAGAAACGGCGGTCCGGCTTGCACCGAATGCAGCCGCACTGCATTTCAAGCTGGGACAGATTTATCACCACCGCGGCCTGAACGAGCGTGCTCAGCAGGAGTTTGCAATATGCGCGAAGCTCAATGGGGCCCACTCCTCTACGGAGGTCCCCAATCCATTTTCCCCGGCCCAGCCGACGAAGCACTAGAGGTCTGCGGTCCTGCAACTGACTCACTGCGCGCGGGCTCTTCTTGACCAGTGAACATTCTCGCCGTGCCGCATCCTGTCATGTATATATGGAAGGCGCTGTCGTGTCGGATGACGAAGCTCGCGCAGGAGACACGGACAGCCCGGCTCGTTCTGGAGGTGGCATGAATATTTTGGGCGTTGATATCGGCGGCACCAACCTGAAGTTCCGCACACAGCAGCAGGACGAGATCGTCAAGGTGCCATCCGGGCCAAAAATGACCCCGGAGGTCATGATGAAGGCGATCAAGGCGCACACCGTTGGCTGGAAGTATGACCGCGTCTCCGTCGGTTTTCCGGGCCCAGTCATTCATGACAAGCCATTGCTGGAGCCGCACAATCTCGGCAAGGGATGGGTGCATTTCGACTTTAAGAAGGCATTTGGCAATAAGCCGTTGAAATTCCTCAACGACGCTGCGATGCAGGCAATGGGGAGCTACAAAGGCGGCCGGATGCTCTATCTGGGGCTTGGCACCGGCCTCGGCTCCGCGATGGTGGTCGACGGCTCCGTGCAGGCGATGGAACTTGCGCATCTCCCCTGGAAGAAGCAGAAATCTTACGAGGACTATCTCGGCAAGGTCGGGCTGCAGCGGGACGGTCGCAAGACATGGGAGAAGAATGTAATGAAAGTCATCGAGCTGATGTCGGATGCCATGGAGGCCGACTATATCGTGCTCGGCGGTGGCAACGCGAAGCTCATCAAAGCGCTGCCGCCCAAGGTCTTTCTCGGCTCGAATGACAATGCCTTCAAGGGAGCATTCATGCTGTGGCAGCACGACGGAAACTAATCAGTTTCGATGGTGGTCAGGGATGGATCGAACCGCCGGGTTGTTCCGTATAGTTTTCGAGGCTTGCACTCCGAAACGATCAGGACCAAAGTGGCGCTTCTACTTTGCTGCCACCAGCAGCCACCGGTTGGAGCAACTAGACCATCCGGAAGCCGTTGTTCCCTTGCAGCACTAATTGATGCCAACTGTGCAGGCAACGGGCCACATGGCCGGTCTTAAAACATCGAGCGCTATCTCGATAGAGAAGGTCGCAGTGCTCGATGAGCATATTGGTGATTTCGCATTCGCTAATATGCATGGCCGCCTGGTCCTCTCCTGGTCCCTTTTCCATGTGACACAGCTCCGATAGTGCTTGTTTCATCGCATGCTCGAATGGATAGAAAAAGATACTGCGCATCGTCCGTTCCGAGAAATCGTTCGGTCCAACGTTGGTTCCGTTTTCGGGCTGCCCTTCAATCCCGAAGTACTGAGCCAGCGTTCAAAAGCCCTGTAAGAACTGCTAGTTCCTCTCCTGCTCTGACCTAACTACACTGAGCACGATATGGAAGACATTTTCATCCGGCTGTGGAATAACCTCGTGGGCCGTATCACCGGCCCGATGAACTTCCGGTTGATCATGCAGCCCTTGGTAGCAGCCGGCTTTGCCATCTGGTCCGGTGTGAAAGACGCCCGTGCAGGTCGCCCGGCCTTTCTCTGGACAGTCGTCACCGATCGTGCTCAGCGATCCGCGCTCCTCCGCAGCGCCTGGAAAGACGTCGGCAAGGTCTTCATGTTGGCGGTGATTCTCGACGCGATCTATCAGCTCATCCAGCTTCGGGCGGTGCACCTGCTCGAACTTCTGATTGTGGCGCCCGCCCTGGCCTTTGTTCCCTACGCCCTTTTACGCGGCCCGGTCACGCGTCTGGTTCAAGCGTTCACCCGCCGTACATCCGACTGACGCTCATTCACACAAACTTTAAGGAGAAGGACATGGCAGACAATACCTGGGAACATCCTGTTGCAATGGCGATCCCCAAAGAGGGTTACTTCAAACTCGAACAGGGCCGCTACGGCCCTATCTTCCCGCGCACCCCGGCGTGCTACGGGTTCAGCATCTTTGCCAAGATCATCCCCGGAAGAGAGCCCGTCCTTTTATGAGCACGCCATAAAGATCCAAGATGCCATCGCTGCCACGCCCGACTATCTCGCCGTACTCAAGCTCCACTATCTCCGTTGGCTCTTAATCCCCGTCAAAGGCGAGACCTACTTCATGTATCAGGGCATCTTTGACACCGACTTCGACAAGTACACCGAAGATGCCGTCAGCCTGTTCAACAACATCGGGGTGAGCACCGTCTTTGAAAATCTCGAAGGCTTCCCGGAGGACTGGAAGACGAACGCGCCCGCCTTCATCCAATTCGTCCGCGACCATCAATGCCCAAGCTTCCTCGAGTACGGCGAGTATCCGTTCGTCAGCGCCGACGAGATCAAGAAGGCGCTGCGAATCAAGGCACTCTTCTCCGACATGTTGGACCAGATGCAGTAAGGCGCATGTGAGGATCAGGTGACATGTTGGAACTAGATGACGTTCAGCACTTCCTGGTGACGCGCACTCGGGCGCTGGCAGCACGGTATGAGTTTCTCTCGTTCCGCGATGCCGCCAGCGGCCGCGCGTGGCTCGAAGGCTTTAGTCGATAAGGTCGGGACGGCGCAATCCGTTGGTGCGCATTCTCCTGACGCGCGCTGGGTCACCATTGCCTTAACCTGGAACGGCCTTCGCGCGCTCGGCCTCGATGAAGCATCCTTGGCATCCTTTCCTGACGAGTTCAAACAAGGCATGGCTGCACGGGCAGAGATACTTGGCATCACCGGGGCGAACCATCCAGACAAGTGGCTTGGCGATCTCGCCAATCCCGCGCTGCACGCCATCGCCATTCTCTTCGCACGCGATGAGACGGAACGCGAGCGATGCAGAAAAGAACATGCAAATTACCTCGCGCAGCTTCCCGGCGTCCAGCTTCTCTCCTCACTCGATCTTGCCGCCATCCCTCCCTACGACTATCCGCATGAACACTTCGGCTATCGCGATCGACTCTCGCACCCCATTATCGAGGGCCTCGGTGAAGAGCCCATCCCTGGTCCGGAGACGCCACTGAAAGCCGGCGAATTCTTTCTCGGATACATCGACGAAAGCGGGGTCACTCCCGTTATGCCGAAACCCGAAGTCCTGTCTCGCAATGGCAGCTACATCGCCTACCTAAGGATGGAAGAACACGTCGGCGCCTTCCGCGACTTCCTCCGCGAACATGGCAACACGCCGGACGAGCAGGAACTCATCGCCGCGAAGTTCATGGGACGCTGGCGCAGCGGAGCGCCGCTCACTCTCGCTCCCAACAAAGATAACCCCGAGCTTGGCGCCGACAAGCAACGCACCAACGACTTCAACTACGGGAAGATGGACCCCTACGGTTACGCCTGTCCAGTTGGCTCACACATTCGCCGGATGAACCCGCGCGACACCGCCGAAAATATGCAACGCCGCAAGATGATTCGACGGGGCGGCACCTACGGCCCCGCACTTCCTGAGGGCGCAGCTGAAGATGGCGTGGAGCGCGGCATAGCAGCCTTCATCGGCTGTGCCAGCCTCATTCGCCAATTCGAGTTTGCGATGAACGTATGGGTGAACGATCCTAACTTCGAGGAACTCGGCAACGAGCGCGATCCCTTCGTCGGAACGCAGGACGGCACCTTCGACTTCACGATTCCGAAGCGGCCCATTCGAAAGAAACTCAAGGGTCTGCCTGCATTCACCACTATCCGAGGCGGAGCCTACTTCTTTCTTCCCGGGCTTCGCGCATTACGTTTTCTTGCAGCAGGATGTCTGGTCGCACAGCACACTTCGTAAAGGTGGAGAAACAGCAATGGCACAGATAAAGAGCCGTCCTCGCACATACAACCAGGTCCAGGTTCCACGTAAATACACTCCAGGCAAACCGAGGTTCAGCATTTACTGGACGTGGAACTATCCGTGGGAGTCGAACCGTGACCTCACCGAGATGGACAATCGCTTTTCCAGCATTACCGAGGTTCGACGCGTTGCATGGCCAAGCTACGAAACGATTGAATTCTCACAAAAGATGTTCTTACAGGGAATCGCGGGAACGCTCGAACTCTTTCATCTCAGTCTGCTGCGCTTTCAGAACCTCGTCGGCGAGATCACCGGTCATCCCGTAGCCGTCTACCAACGCATCGACCAGGCGGGACAGAAACTCCCCATCGACGAGCGCATCCTCGACGATACCGACACGCTCATGGTCTTCGGCCTCGACCACCTGGTTACCGAACAGGAGGCCGCCCCTGAAGAGATCGAGGCACTGCGCAACTTCCTCAAACGAGAAGGAACCTGCCTCATGCTCGGTCCGCACCATGACGTCGGCTTCTCAGATGACCTCAAACAACGCGCCATGGAGTATGCGCACCACGGCGATCCTCTCGTTCCGCGCCAGCAACGCTTCGGTAAATACACGCGCTCGCTTATGAAGGGTCTCGACGTTCCCGTCGAGAACCGTTGGGGGCTGCGACCTGCAACCGTCAAGGGCACTATGCAACTCCAGCCGCTTATCAAGACCGACGGTTTCGACACTCGCGGCTGGCTCGACGGCGTCGCCACCTTCAACTTCCATCCGCATCTGCCGCACTATGCACTGACAACGAACGACGACAAGACGATCCGCCTCCTCGCGCAGCAGCCCATCGACACGTCCCATCCACATCCATTCACGGAAGCCGGCAACAGTGCCTTCAACATGTTTCTTTGGATGCCCCCAACGAACGAGCGCCCAGGCGACATCCTGCTTGCCGACTCCACCATCTTCACCACCCTCTTCGGTGGAGACGAAAGCCTTGAGCGCTTCTGGAAGAACATCGCTACGAAATAGCCGCCGGAGAAAGCATGCAAACTCTCCGCTCGACAGACTGCGCGAGCAAGGTCCGCATGGAAGTTCTCGCCATTCTGCTTCTGATGTTTCCCTTGCCTGCGTGGGCCCAGAGCAGAGGCGTCTACCCGCTTGGCATGAGCTCCACGAACTCCGGCGTCACTCCCGCGCCCGGTTTCATCTACTCCAACCAGTTGCTCTTCTACTACCGTAACGAATCCAAAGATGAGCACGGCGTCACCAAGCCCGTGACGGGAAGCAACGCCGTGCTGATGGACATGAACTCCATCATCTGGGTCAGCACTCGGACGCTTCTTGGGGGCGCCCACTACTCCGCACTTGCGACGTTGCCCTTTGCCATGAACGATCTCACCTCGGACATCAACGGCAACATCAGCGGCGGCGGCGGTTTCGCCGACTCGTACTACGTGCCATTCATCCTCGGTTGGAATAAGGAACGCGTCTCGGTCCGTCTGCTCTATGGCTTTCTCGCTCCCACCGGGCGCTACGCATCCGATGCCAGCAATAACGTCGGCTCAGGATACTGGACAAACGCGATTTCCTCTGGCCAGACGTTCTCGCTCACACGCAGCAAAACCTGGGCGCTCTCTACCTTCGAGATGTATGAGTTCCACACTCCACAGGAGGGCACTCAAACTCACCCAGGCCAAACCTTCGATCTCGACTATTCGCTGGTCCGAAACCTCAGCTTCCAAGAGCCTGCTCTGCGGCTCCAGGTCGGGGTCACCGGGTACGAGGCGCGACAGACGACTGCGCATTTCGGCCCCGCCATCACACCCGCCCTTTCCGCCGACCGTTACGCCATCAACTCCATCGGCGCGGCCTCACAATTCACTTTTCCAACTCCGAGATTGACTCTCGGAATGAAGTTCTTCGAAGAATTCGCGGATCGGTCAACCTTTCAGGGTTATTCGCTTCAGTTCACCGGTGTGGTGAACTTCTAACCTCCTTGACTCACCGCGACGATGATTACAACATTCTTCGTGACTTGGCGGCATTCCCACAGATCGCCATGTCGCGCCAACGGCGCCGACCACCTTTGGAACTGTCGAGGAACAGCCAGGAGCAGCTTCGGTTGCGGCCATCAGGCAGGACTCACCAAACTTAGAACTCGAATTGAAGGCGAGTCTGGAAGAACTGGGTATTGCCCTTCAGGTCGAAACGATCCAGACGTCCAATGCCATAGGTGCCAATGAGGCGCAGGTAGTCCGTCAGGTACCAATTGACCATCGGAGTGAATCGCCGAAATTGGCCGCCCTTCAGGGTGCCGCTGTCTAAGTCAATGTCGGAGAACCGCGCGACCAACTCTACAGCACCATAACCGCCGGAGAACAACGGTCTCTTGGGTATGACATCTCTGAAGGCTCCTTGGACCGTGTTGTAAGCACGCGTCTCTCCGGTGACCACCATGTCGCAACAAAGTCGCCTCCGTGGACGACCGGGTTGTGAGTGGATGGGGAAGAGACGTTAACCCACCAGTATTCGCTGCCCAGTAGCAACGGGCCTTTGCGGTAATAGGTCTCATATCCTGCCATCTTGGTGTTGGTCGCGGCGAACTTGCCCGTATCCACGAAGTAAGGAGCTGTGAATGATTCAGGACGTGAGCGGAACTGAAGCTTCCCCTGTGCAGGACTTCCGTTTCTCAGATTTACTCCCAGGTGGAACACCGTACGCTTCTCATCCGAATGAATCGGAAGCCACACGGCGCGTAGAACGGTCTGATTATGATACGACGAGAAGCTTTGGCCCTGAGAAAGCCAGTCGTTGTAGTAACCGAAATTCCACAAAAAGCCATGCTTTGGCGTATAGCCGAGCCACTTGAAACCGTCTGCGAGAAGCGGGATGGTAGCATCGCTCATCGTAGAGCGTTCCATTGTCCATCCGTCATAACCGACCATCACCTTGTTTAAGGAGAAGCCTTCCTTGGAGCGGCCGATGAAGATGTTGCCCCAAAGTTTGGGGACCGCGACCATCACACCGGTCTGACGCATGAACCAGGTGTGCGTTGGAGCGTCATACATGATCCCGACATTCCATGTCACTTTGCGCGGGAGGCTTGGAAAGCTACCCCCCAAAACGAATCGGAAGTCGCGAAGTCTCTGGGCCGGGAGCATCTTGATCTGCTCTTTACTTGCACTATCCTGCGCGTAGGCTGCCGCATCGACCAGAAACCCGATGCCGGCCTTGGCGGTGAAGTGCGGCCCGCGGTACTCATTCCATTTAGCCATCTCTCGTGGCGCGTGATCGATATCGTCGTCCATCTCCCCTGCATCAACGGTGTCATCGAGCGTGGATGAAGGAGATGTTGTCTGTTGTGGACCAGGGCTGGTGTTGGGAGTGGTACCAGTCGGCTGCTGCGAGTTGTCTTGTTGCGGTTGCCGGATCTCATCCGAGATTGTCGTGGCGGGTATGCTGCCTTGCCCGTGGCAGGAGTGCCATGCGGGCAAGACTGCGAGGCTGATCACCGACAGCAAGACCGACCTCAGGATGACCCTCATGTTTCGGTCAGTAGGTCATGAACAACTGTTGAATGTCTGAGGGGGAACGAGGCTTCAGCAGCGCCAGGGAGAGAAGAATTCGTGACTTCTGCGGATTCAGCTCATCGGATGCGATGAAACCCAACTTGTCGTCGTTCAACTCTACGTTGCGCCCGACCAGACCGGTTGTGACACGACTGCTTCGAACCACCACGACACCCTTCTTTACCGCCCTGGCAGCTGCATCCACTGCGGCCTTAGTCATGTTCCCGTTGCCAACACCGGCAATTACGATGCCCTTGGCGCCAGTGCTTACACTGGCATCAATCAGGTCCGGCGACATATCCACATCGGCAAAGATAATGTCCACGCGAGGAAGCTTTGTAACTCCGGAGACATCAAACTCGCTCTCAGAGGTGTGCTTCCACGGCGGTATGTTGTAGAAGTCGGCCTTGCCGTAGGCGACAACGCCAACCAATCCGCGTAGCGGCGACATAAACGTCTGAACGTCAGTCGTGCTGGTCTTCGTCAAGGAGTGTGCGGCGTGGATATGATCGTTCATCACGACCAGAACTCCCCGACCCTTCGCTCGAGGATCAGCAGCAACTGCGACCCCATTGTAGAGGTTCAGCGGGCCATCGGCACTCACCGCGGTCGAGGGCCTCATTGAGCCGACAAGCACAACCGGCTTGTCTGTCTTCGCCGTCAGGTTGAGGAAGTATGCTGACTCTTCCAAGGTGTCAGTGCCATGCGTGATCACGATGCCATCGGCTGCACCGCTCGAGGTCAGCTCATTGATCCGCTTGGCGAGCTTCAACAGGATGTCGAACGACATGTCCTGCGAGCCGACATTTGAAATCTGCTCGCCTTTCAGATTGGCCAGTTCCTTGATCCCCGGGACTGAATTGATCATCGTGTCGATCCCGACCTGCCCCGAGGTATATCCAGCCTGCGTGCCGGTGGCTGCAGCGCCTGCGATCGTCCCGCCGGTTGCCAGAATCACGATGTTCTTCTTCCCCTGGCTGCAGCCATTCTGGCAGGGAACGAGAATCACAACGACAAGGCACAAGACCCACTGACTATAGAGACGCTTCATGACCGCTCCTTTTCGACACACACTTCGCTCTTTCGCTTCAAGCAGCCCCGCTACTTGTATTTCGAGGGATCGAGATTGGTAAGCTTGGCCGGGTCAAGCAGTTCTTTGATCTGGGCCTCAGTGAGAAGGTGTTGTTCGCGAATGATTTCGAGAATCCCCTTACCGCTCGAATACGCCTCTTGCGCGACCTCGGTCGCCTTCTCGTAGCCCAGGACAGGATTGAGCGCCGTAACGATGCCGACAGTCGTCTCCATGTAATGCGCCAGCTGCTTCTCATCCACGACGATGCCATCGACACACTTGGTACGCATCAGCTTCGACGTATTGAAGAGCAGGGCCTGAGACTCCATCATTGCGACGCCTTCGACCGGCTCATAGGCATTCAACTGAAGTTGGCCACTGTGGGCGGCCAACGTAACCACGAAGTCGTTTCCCATCACGCGGAACGTGACAAGATTCATGACCTCCGGGACCACCGGATTCACCTTACCCGGCATGATCGAGGAACCGGGCTGTATCGCTGGCAGGTCGATCTCGTTAAGTCCCGCACGAGGCCCTGACGTCAGCAGAATCAAGTCATCCGATATCTTCGAGAGCTTGATAGCCACACTCTTCAGTGCGGAGGAATAGATAACAAACCCTTGTTGGTCCCACGTTGCGGCGATCATATCGGGCGCTGCCACGATGGGCTTGTTGAGCAGCTTCGAAAGATGTTCGGCGAACTTCTCCGAATAGCCCTTCGGAACGTTAATTCCGGTGCCGATCGCTGTTGCGCCCATGTTCTCGACGTAAAGCGGCTTCTCTGAATCTTTGAGCCACTGAATCTCATTCTCAAGCGATGATGCAAAGGCGTAGAACTCCTGGCCCACCGTCATCGGCACCGCATCTTGCAGCTCGGTACGTCCCATCTTGACGACCATCAGGTATTGCTTGCCCTTGGCGCGGAACGAATCAGCAAGCATTTGCAGCTCTTCGATCAACTTTTCGTTTCGCAGAATGAGCGCGACTTTGATGGCGGTTGGATACGAATCGTTCGTCGACTGCGACATGTTCAGATCGTCGTGCGGCTCGAGAAACTGATATTCACCCTTCTTGTGCCCGCTCAGTTCGAGCCCGATGTTGGCGAGCACTTCATTGGCGTTCATGTTGGTCGACGTGCCGGCGCCACCCTGATACCAGTCGACTTTGAACTGATCGTGGTATTTTCCCGCAATCACTGCATTGCACGCCTTCTCGATGGCGTCCAATCTTTCCTTCTTCATCGCACCAGCGTCATAGTTAGCCTGAGCCGCCGCGAGCTTAACGTAAGCCCACGCCTCCACGAAGCCCGGATAGTGGTTGATAGGGATTCCGGAGAGTTGAAAGTTCTCGAGCGCCCTCAGGGTCTGTACACCGTAGTAGGCATCAGCAGGAATCTGCTTTTCTCCGAGAAGATCCTTTTCAGTTCGCGTCTGACCAGTGGAGGATTGCTGGCACCACAACGAGTTACCGGCAAGAAACGCGGCAAACACCAACACAGCCGCACTCTGTAGCGACTTTGAACAAGACACTCGCATCCGACCTCCTCGTCGACAACAATTCGCTGAGCACGCATGACATCAAGAGCGCGTCGAGGAGTCTTATCTCGGAGGGGAAAATAAAGTGGAACGTCAGGAGCGTGGCCTAGACCGCCTCATACGCGCAGATCCCCGCGTCAACTGGCGTGAAACTAGCATCCGCTCACGACCACAACAACTGGGGCTTTCCCTAGGTCGTTGAAACGCTGAGTGATAAATCGCCGATACACTATCGATCGGTCTCGATCACTTACGAAGGCATAACGACAAACTGCATGACGGGATTAACTCGCGTCGTGAGTTAAAGCAGTTTTTTATTCTGTACGGGAACAATATCGGAACATCGTTGATTAAGTATTTTCAATCACTTACAAGAAATGAGTAAGAATGGCGCCGGAGAACTGCTGTGGCAGTCTCCGCTAAGTTAAATGGTGGCCAGAGACGGGATCGAACCGCCGACGCCGGCCTTTTCAGGGCCGCGCTCTACCACTGAGCTATCTGGCCAGCTCTCGCGCAGGGCGTGCGCTGGAAGTGCTGTTCACTCTTCCGTTCGGGATGCCGTTTCGCCCCCCGCTCTCGCTCCAGGCTGGAGCCAGATGTCTTCCGGGACGAATCGACGAGCGAGACAACTGCGTCAGTATAGCATCCGAGCCTGAGCGGCGACCCCGCCTGCAGCCCTCTCTCCCGCCTCACCAACGCAGCGTCACCTGCTGGCGAACATAGCCTTCACCGACAGGAAAGTGGACCTCAAGTTTTCCTTCCGATGTGACAGTCCCGCCCTCGACATTCAACCGCGCACGCCGGTCCCGCTGCCGCAGGAAGAGCGTCTGCGTGCTGTTGTTTTGGGCCTCCAGCAGCAGGGTCAGTGAGCGCGGACCAGCCTCCTGTCGCAATACCTTCATCATCGCTGTACGCGCACCGGGCAACGGCAACGCCGCATCGGCTTCGTAGTCCATCCCCACCTCTACCGCCGGTGTCGGGATCACAAGCACTCCATTCGCCGGCGCCTTCGCACCGGCGGTTGTGCTCTTCATCGTGACCGACTTACCATCCCGTCCCTGCGCACGCACCTCCCAGCCACCCGCGTTACGCTCAAAGCGCAGGTCTGCCACCTGATCGCCCAGACGCAGATTGTGAAGCGTGACATGGTCCCACTGCGCAGGCAGTCTTGGATCCACCGTGATCGTGTGCGTTCCCGCATCGAGCGACACTCCGAACATGCCGCGCACCGCCGGGATCACCACCATTGCCGATGACCACAGTTGATGCGACGTACTCCGTCCGAATGGCGTGAAGAAGTCCCCGCTCAAGAGTTCTGTCACGGCGCCCAGGTCCTGCGCAGTGGTCAGGTTCGCCGTCTGCATCAGGTGAGCGTAGCCGCTCAGCGAATGCCCGGTGCGGTACTCAGCCACAGACGTCCATCCCGTGAACAGCGGCCAGACCGAGCCCTGGTGATAACTGATCGGGTCGTAGATCGCCTCATGATCGCCTACATCCCGCGTGCCCCAATCGGTCGAAAACTCGTCCGAAGCCCAACGCGCAAACATCTCATCGCTCTGCGGCAGCCCCGCACGTCCATCCCACCACGCGACGGCCGGATAGATGGTCGCCGTATTGTCCACGCCTTCGCTACCGTTGTAGCTGAAGGCATACATTCCCTTTTGTTGCGTGTACTCCTGTGGAATCCTTGCGGCGATATTCTTCGCTCTCCCATCGGCCTCGCCAGCGATATCTGGCTTCTGCATGCGCCGGCTCAGCCGGGCCATCGCGCCGCTCGCCTCCTCATCCAGCAGGGCAAGGTAAATCTCCTGGTGCGGCATCTTGGGAATCCAGCTCTCCACCCACCCCGTACCCTGCGCGTTGTCGTAGATGCCGTCGCCGTCCGTATCGTGAGTGCGCTCGAACTCCCACGCCTTCGCGACCGCCGGCCAGTTCTTCTCGAGGAATGCCGTGTCGCCGCTTGCGTCTACATAGTCTTCCATCGCCATCAAGAAGAGCGGCGTGGAGTCTGCGGCCGCGTACTGATATGGTGTCGAAGCCCAGTCGACGGTGTCTGCTGTCTGCGAGTATTCGTGCGGCATCTTGCCATCAGTGCGCTGCCGTGCGATCAGGAACTCGAGTTCGGTGCGGGTCAGCGCGAAGTCTCCATAGCTGTTGATGGCATACGTGGTGTAGAGCGAATCGCGGCCGAAGAACCACCCGAAACCCGGCCGCGCTGAATCGCCGGAGGAGTAAAACCCCGCCACCAATCCTGTTTCGTTGCCGTGCCGCACGCGCAACTGATCGATCGAAATGGCCGCCCAGCGAAAGTCATCGTCGAATGCAGCATCCGGTGTGTCCACCGTCATGCGCGTGTCGAAGAAGTGCGCGTAGTAGTCAGCGGTCTGCCGATAGAGCGTCAGTGCCTGCGCGTTCTCCTCTCGCAGAGCGGCTTCGAGGCCGGCGCTCGTTGCCGCCTGTCGTGTCCGTCCCACCGCCATCAGCAGCGGATAGGCCTTTCCGCGGTCGGTCTTTGGGTCATAGTGCAGCACCAATTGTGTCTGGTAGAACTTCGGCCTCTCCTGGTAGGGCGACAGGATACCGGGCACCGTCCCGGGCATGGCCACAGCGGCAGCGAGCTCCGGCCAATCGGTATGCAGCATGTACCAGCCGGGCGCCGTCAGCCCGTTCGGGGCGTGCGGATCGAACGGCAGCCACTCCGCGTCCGCCTGCCCGAGCTGCGGGGCGGGCCACATCGGCTTCACCTCAGGCGTGAAGTTGAAGGTGAGTGTCGTGGGCCGGATGCTGTCCAGGGTAAAGACCACCATCGCGCCGGTGCTGCTCTTCTCCGGATCCTGCGGTCCGCACTGCGTTGCAAAGAAGGTCTCTCGCAGCGTGAAAGCAACATGTGAGTAAGTGATCGTTGTGTGGTCGGGCTCCACATCGATCTCTGCCGCATCGGCATTGACGTCAATCGGTACGTCGTAGCCTTCCACCCTGGCTTCGATCTGCATGTGGCTCAGAATCTTCACGGGAAACAGCCACGCTTCAAACTGACCATCCTGTTGACCCATAAAGGCGCCGCACTCCCCCGCCACGGTAAAGGGCTTCTCCGGCTCAACGTGTCGTTCGATGTGGAGTGCGCTGCTTGCCGGCGTAAAGTTCTCAAGCGGCGCAAAGCCGCTCTGCGCGTGCGCGGTTGCCATCATTGCGAGGAGCACCACCGAGGTTTGTCCTACACTGGAAGCCATTCGACGCAAGATCCCATCTCTATTCCGAGCCATGTCGCGCATGCTAGAACATTCGTCTTCTTGGTACAGCGGGTCAATAGTCCGTTCGGGTGGCCGTTCGTTCAGAAGAGGTCACGCCACGTGCCAGCCCATCCCTCAGCGTGGCACAAAAACTGCTCTCTGGTCTCGCTGCCTCACGCAGCTGACTCTGCTGCTTACCCTTCAGCTTCACTTTCTTCCTGCGTATTCGCAAGTCGCCACGCCGGAGCAGCAGACGGCAGCCAGCATGGAGCAGGCACGAGCAGCCGGCCCCCTCGCCCTGCGCGCCTTTCTTGCCGGGATGCCCAAGGGTGGCGACTTGCATAACCATCTTGGCGGCGCCGTCTATGCGGAGACCTGGCTGCGCGACGCAGCCGCGGACCACGTCTGCATCGACCCCAAAGCACTCGACTTCGTCCATCGCGGCCCCGCACTCGCCACCGCACCGTGCGCCGCCCCTTCGGTCGATGCCTCGACCCTCTCCGCAGAATCAGCCGCTCTATGATCTGTTGATCGATGCCTTCTCCATGCGCACGTTCGAGCCGGTCACAGGCGACAGTGGTCACGATCACTTTTTTGCGACCTTCGGACTCTTCAGCGGGCTGGCTGAAAGCCACAAACCGGAGTGGGTGGACGAGGTGGCCGAACGCGCCGCGGCACAGAACGAGCAATACCTGGAGCTGATGGATACTCCCGACGCGGCCTTTGCCCTCATTGCCCAGGCGAAGCCGGTAGCCCCGGGCACCGGCTACGCAGCATGGCGGCAGCAACTGCTCGATGCCGGACTCAGTCAGCAGGCCCTCGCCGTTCGCCAGCAGATGGACCACTTTGAGCAGACACGCCGCGCGACCGAGCGTTGCGGCACCGCGCAGCCCGCGCCCGCGTGCAACGTAGAGGTGCGCTACCTCTATCAGGTGCTGCGCAACATGCCGCCGCCGGCCGTCTTCGCCCAGATTGTCCTCGGCTTTGAAGTCGCCGCGGCCGATCTCGCGTCGTCCCATCCTCATTACGTCGGCCTCAACCTCGTCCAGCCGGAGGACGCCGAGTACTCCATGGCCGACTACACCCTCCACATGCAGATGATCGCCGCGCTGCGGCCCTTCTATCCGCATGTCCCGGTCACGCTCCACGCGGGCGAGCTCGCCCCCGGGCTTGTGCCGCCGGAGGGGCTGCGCTTCCACATCCGGGAGGCCATCGCCATCGCCGGCGCACAGCGCATCGGCCACGGGGTCGACGTCATGTATGAAGACCAGCCCTACGAACTGCTGAAGACCATGGCCGACCGTCACATCCTCGTCGAGATCAACCTCACCAGCAACGACGTCATCCTCGGCATCAAGGGCAAGGACCACCCGCTGCCCCTCTATCGCAAATATGGCGTGCCCGTTGCGCTTTCCACGGACGATGAAGGCGTGTCGCGTATCGACCTGACGCACGAGTACGTCACGGCTACCGAAACCTTCGGTCTCACCTATCCGGACCTCAAGGAAATGGTGCGCAACTCAATCGAGTACAGCTTCCTGCCCGGCGACAGCTTGTGGCGCGATCACGACTATCGCCATCCCCAGCCGGCGTGCGCTACCAGTCTCGCCGGTGATCACGACCCGGGCACCGCCTGCGCTGCCGTGTTGGCTGCCAGTCCCAAGGCGCAGCAACAGTGGCGGCTGGAGGAGCGTTTCCACCGATTTGAACGTGCCCAGGGGCCAGATCCCCACTGATAAACTGACCCTTCGCGGACATTTCTCGCGCATAGAAAAGAGTTCCATTGTCAGCCAAGAAGACCCAGGTTACCTACGCCGACGCCGGCGTCGACATCACTCGTGGCGACCAGGCCAAGGAGCGGATCAAGACGCTCGCGCAGCAGACCTTCACTCGCAGCGTGCTCGGCGGCATCGGTGGCTTCGGCGCCCTTTTCGCGCCTGACCTCCGGCGCTACAAGAACCCGGTCCTGGTCTCGAGTGCGGATGGAGTAGGAACCAAGCTCAAGATCGCCTTTGAGCTCGGCATTCACGACACAGTGGGCCAGGACCTGGTGAATCACTGTGTCAACGACATCGCGGTGCAGGGCGCGGAGCCGCTCTTTTTTCTCGACTACCTCGCCACCGGGCGCCTCGAAAACAAAGTCATCGAGAAGGTCGTCAGCGGGCTAGCAAAGGCCTGCAAAGAGAACGGATGCGCCCTCATTGGCGGTGAGACTGCACAGATGCCCGGCTTCTACTCCGACGGTGAATACGACCTGGCCGGCTTCATCGTCGGCATCGTCGATCGCGACAAGCTCGTTACCGGTCAGGGCATCCGCCCCGGTGACATTCTTGTTGGCCTGCCCTCCACCGGTCTGCACACGAACGGCTACTCGCTCGCCCGCAAACTGATCTTCGAAACCGCTGGCCACAAGCCCAGCGATCGCGTGCCTGCGCTGAAAGAGAAGGCCGGAGCGGCGCTGATGAAGATCCATCGCAGCTACCTGTCTGTCATTCGCCAGCTCACACGCGCGGGAGTCGTTGCCGGCATGGCGCACATCACCGGTGGCGGCATCACGGAGAACCTCCCCCGCATCCTGCCGAAGACCATCTCCGCCGAAATCGACACCGCAAGCTGGTCGCTTCCGCCGCTCTTTGCCTATCTGCAGCAGCTAGGCAACGTACCGCAGGACGAGATGCTGCGCACCTTCAACATGGGTATCGGGCTCATCACCGTCATTCCGCAGGCGAAGTGGAAACGCGCTCGGGCTCTCCTCGGACGGCTCGGTGAGCCTTTCTACGTCGTCGGCCAGACCGTAAAGGGCGACCGCAGCGTTCGCTACCGGGCATGAGCGCGCCGCATCGTCTCGGCATCCTGATCTCGGGCCGCGGCTCGAACTTCCTCGCCATCGCGGATAGCGTTGCCGCGGGCCGCATCCCGAATGCCGAAATCGCGGTCGTCATCTCGAATAAAGCCGACGCGCCAGGCCTCGCCGCTGCTCGGGGACGCGGTCTCACCGCGCTCGCCATTGAGGCCAACGGCCGCAAACGCGCAGAGCATGATGCCGCCATCGTCGCCGCTCTGAAGGAACATCGCGTCGAGCTCATCTGCCTCGCCGGCTATATGCGCCTGCTCTCGCCGGGCTTCATCCAGGCTTTTCCGCAGCGCATTCTGAATATTCATCCGTCGCTGTTGCCCGCGTTCCCCGGCCTGGACGCGCAGCAGCAGGCCTTTGACTATGGTGTAAAGATTGCTGGCTGCACCGTGCATCTCGTCGACGAGCAACTCGATCACGGCGTCATCATCCTGCAGCGTACGGTGCCGGTTCGCGAAACGGATGACGCGCATACCCTAAGTTCGCGCATTCTTGCGGAAGAGCACATCGCCTACACCGACGCGATCGGCCGCGTCCTCTCCGCCGACTACATCATCGAGGGCCGCCGCTATGTGCGCAGGCAATAGTTACGAATCCAGCGCAGCATAGTGCACGCCGGTCAGTTCTTCAGAGACTTCCCACAGCCGCTTGCCCGTTGCCGGGTCCAGCGCATGCGGCTTCGGCTTTACCTCAGTCGGTGCACCCTTGATCTCCGCAATGCCGTCGGGCCCGTAGTAGCCGCCCCCATGCGCGTCAGGAGAAGTCGCGGCGTACACAAGCGGCCACGAGCCGCGATCATCCGATTGCGCAACAAATGGAAGCAATGCATTCACAATGCGTCCCTTCAGCCCCGTTCCCATGCCATTGCTGACAATATTGGTCACCGCTACGCCCGGGTGCGCAATCACGCTCGCCGTCTTCGCGCCGTGCGCTCGCAACCGCCGGTCGAACTCCAGGCCGAAGACGAGGTTCGCCAGTTTCGATTGCTGATAGGCGCCGCGCGGATCGTAACTGCGCTCCGCATTCAGGTCGTCAAAATTCAGCCTGCCGCCTTTATGCGCGATCGAGGCTACGGTCACCACGCGACTCTCCGGCTGGCGCAGAAGAGCAGGAAGTAGCAACCCGGTCAGCGCGAAGTGGCCCAGGTGATTCGTGCCGAACTGCATCTCGAAACCCTGCGGCGTCGTGCGCCGCTCCGGGATTGCCATCACGCCTGCATTGTTGATCAGCAGATCGAGCGGCCTATCTTCGCTAAGAAACTCCGCAGCGAAGCGTCGCACGGAGTCGAGATCCGCCACATCGAGAACGCGCATCTCCACCTTTGCAGCCGGTTGCCCGGCAACGATCAGCGCGCGCTGCAGTCTCACCTCTCTCACGATGCCGGCAGGCGAGGATCACCGTCGCTCCAGCGCGCGCTAGATACTTCGCCGTCTGATAGCCGATACCGCTATTGGCCCCGGTGACAATCGCAAGCCGTCCCTGTTGCGACGGAATCTGCCGCGGTGTCCACTTGCTCATGGCGCTCCCTATCTAAGTCCCGTCTGGCGGTCGGACTTACGCCGTCTGTGTTCCCAGTTCTTCCAGCCGTACCTGCACGCTGATCTTGTGTTGCCCGCGCAGAACGGTCACAGTTACCGTATCACCGGTCTTATGTTCATCCATGATCTGCGATAGGTCCTGCGCACTGGTCACCTCGCGGCCGTCGATGGCGATGATAAGGTCGCCCCCCAGATAGATTGGGGTGTTGCCAAGGTACGCCTGTTGCCGGCCTCCGTGCAGTCCCGCGCGTTCCGCTGCTCCGCCAGGCAGCACGCGTTGGATCAGCACGCCATAGTCCGCTGCCAGTCCCATCTGCTGTGCCAGCTCCGGTCCAATGGGCAGGGACGTGATGCCCAGCGAAGGCCGGCGAATGCGCCCATAGTGCGCGAAGTCTTCCAGCACCGCCTTCGCCGTGTTGATCGGAATCGCGAAGCCAATGCCCGCGCTCTGCTCAACCGCAACTTGCGCATTAGGATCCGTCGCGATCAGTGAATTGATGCCGATCACCTCGCCATGCGAATTCAGCAGCGGACCGCCGGAGTTTCCCGGATTGATCGCCGCATCCGTCTGGATCGCGTTTTCGATCAGGTTTCCCTCGGGACCGCGAACAGAACGCAGCGCACTGATGATGCCCGTCGTCATCGTGCCGTTCAGTCCGAAGGGATTGCCGATCGCATAGACCTTCTGACCCACCTGCAGGTTCTCCGAATTAGAGAGCACCGCGGGAGTCAGGTTTGGCGCATCGATCTGCAGAAGCGCCAGGTCATGTGGCTTGTCGGTCAGCACTACCTGGGCCTTGTACTTGTGCTTGTTCGAAAGGGTCACTTCCACTTGCCGGCCGCCCTCGATTACGTGGTAGTTCGTTAGGATGTGGCCGCGCGAATCCACGATGAAGCCGGAGCCTTGGCCCTGCTGCGGCACCGCGCCCCAGAAGAAGTCGTAAGCCACAGCCGTCGAAGTGATGTTCACCACAGCGGGCAGCACCCGCTTGTATACCGAGATGTTGTTCTGCTCCACGTTGTCATAGCTGCTCTGCGCTTCGGCCTCGGTCAGGTCAAGCGAATGATTCAGCGGCACCTGATGCGTCAGCCGCGGCAGCTCGTGATGAGCGAGACGCGGTAACTCCTGGACGCCCGGAATACCAAAGCTCGTGACGAGCCAGAATCCAGCGACGATCAGAACCACAAGAAGTGCAAGACGGCGAATGTTCATAAGCGGGTCGTTCTCTCCTTACTTCACTGCGGTCGTTTCATCGCGAGGCCCGGGCAAGCGTGCAGAGCTCTCGATACACCGCCTCCGTTTGTAGTGTTACCTCTTCGAATGACGCATCATTGCGAATGATGGTATTGCTCAGCCGGCGCTTTTCTTCATCCGGCATCTGCGCGGCGATGCGCTCGCGCGCCTCCTGCTCCAGCACTGCGCGCTGTGCGGCGTCAGCATGTGGTCCCCCCAACCGCTCCACATACCGTGCGATGCGCAACGCCTCGGGCGCGGTCACCAGGATCCTCCGGTCAAAGCGGTCCTGCCAGTCGCGGGTTCCCGCGGTTCTGCTGGCTTCAAACAGCAGCGCCGTTTCATAGATCGCCACCGCGTCCGGCTGCTCGCGTTCGAGCGCTGTCATCCAGCGTTGCTGCTCTGCGATCACCGGCGGATGCACGATCGCATTCAGCTCTGCCAGCCGGCCCCCAGCAAAAGCGAGTGTTGCCAGCTTGCGCCGGTCCAGCGTGCTATCGCCCCGCACCACGGATGGACCGAAAGCTCTGACAATCTCCCCATAGACTGCTTCGCCCGGCTGCATCATCGCGCGGGCTACCTCGTCCGCTTCCATCACCTGCGCGCCAAGGCTGCGGAAGATGGCCGCCACGGTCGTCTTGCCGCTGCCCAGGCCGCCGGTTAACCCAACGCGCAACATCGCGCGCGCCCTAAAGGATTCCGCGGCGCAGCTTGGCCGCGCGCACGGTGTTCGCCATCAGCATCGCAATGGTCAATGGCCCCACACCACCTGGCACCGGCGTATAGGCACCGGAGACCGCATATGCCGCAGGATCGACATCCCCGATCAGCGTCGAGCCCTTTGCGAGAAATAGCTCCTCGCGCCGAGTGTTGCCTTTGAAGAATCGATCAAACTCCTCGCGCGTCGTCAGCCGGTTGATGCCGACATCCAGTAGCGTGGCGCCGGGCTTCACCATGTCTGGAGTTACGTACCCCGGGCGCCCGATTGCCGCTACTACGATGTCTGCGGCGCGGCAGATGCCCGGCAGGTCGCGGGTCTTCGAGTGACAGATCGTTACCGTCGCATTCTCTGCCAGCAACAGAATCGCCGCCGGCTTGCCCACGATATCGCTACGCCCGATGACGACCGCATTCTGGCCCGCAATCGGCAGGTTGCTCCGCTTCAATATCTCGATCAACCCTGCCGGCGTGCATGGCGCCAGCGCCGGCTGTCCTGTTTGCAGCCGCCCCACATTCACCGGATGAAAGCCGTCGACATCCTTCTCCGGAGCCACCGCCTCCAGCAGGCGCTTCGCATTCACCTGCGGCGGCAATGGAAGCTGTATCAAAATGCCATCCACATCGTCGCGTCCATTGAGCTCCGTCACCAGCGCGAGCATCTCTTCCGTAGTTACCGTCTTCGGCGGCGTCAGCAGCTCGCTTCCCAGGCCAAGCTCCTGGCAAGTGCGGACCTTGCTGCGTACATAGATCTCCGACGCCGGCACATTTCCCACCAGCACCGCCGCCAGTGTGGGGCGGATGCCCTGGGCCGCCAGCGCTGCCACCTCGCGTGCTACATCTTCCTTGATCGCCGCTGCGATCGCCGAGCCATCCAGCTTGCGTGCCTCTGTCATGCCCCTCCCGTGAAATGCGCTGCCAGAACGCCTTTGAATACGCTGCTTCTATGGTAATTGCCGCGAATGCGCACGCTCGCACGCCGTTGCCCTACACTGTGCGAGCAGATGCAGAAATTGCCCATCGACGAGACCGCGCTCGGCATGCTCGCCTGTCCGGTTTGCCATGCCGCCCTGGCCCTGATCCCTCCGGCCGCCGTGCGGTGCACAGCCTGCGGGCGCCGCTATCCCATACGCGATGGACTGCCCATACTGCTCGCTTCTGCTGCCGAGCGTACGCAATAACCCCTCTTGTCAGTGCCCAGGAAAATTGCGGACTGTGATGAGATAAGCAAGAACCAGCGCAGCGATCAGCGTCACTATTAGCAGAACCACCAGAGCACCCCAGGTAAAGCCGCGTTTCTCCAGGAAGTCCAGCTTTTCCTCGCCTTTCCGGGCGTCCTGCATCTCTTGTTTTGATCATGGGTATAGTTTTGCGATTCAACACAGCAAACAAGGATTCATTTTCTTCGTACATACCGAAAGGGCTAAGTAAGCGTCTCTCATATACAGACGCAGATGGTTCCTGATATCTGAACCGGCACAACATTTTTCACGTATTGGGTTAATACATCTAGCGATATGAGGAAGGAGGCAGGTCATGGAGGATCATATGAGATCAGAGCAAGAACAGGCGGACGCTGCAGGCCTTCCACTCGGAGTTGATGGCCAGCTTGCGCCCCAGCAGTTCGCACCCCGGATCGAAAAGTTCAGCACCGCCGAATTGACCAATCTGCGCAATGAACTCATGCGCAGTCAGTTGGACAGCTGGCAGGCGGCCGACCTTACAGCGAACTTTCTTGCCGGCCACGGCTACGGCGCCAGCGCCGACAATCTGCGCGAGGCACTCGCCAGCATGGAGATGTCACGTTGTTCCATCGATTGTCTCCAGGCTGCCCTCGAAGGCGTCGCCTACATTCAGTAGGCGTCGCCCCCAGCCACCCGTCATAACAATCGCTTCATTCGTATTTCAGGCTTTCCACTGGATCCAGCTGCGCTGCCCGCGTCGCGGGCAGCGTGCCGAAGATGACGCCCACCAGGACCGATGTCGCGAGCGCGATGATCACAGACCACGGAGATATCGGAACTTTGTAAGCCGTGAAGAAACGCGCGGCCATCGGCGGCGCCAAGCCTAGAATTGCGCCGATGAGGCCTCCAGCCATCGATATGAAGATCGCCTCCATCAGGAACTGGAGCTTGATCTCGCGGGCGGTTGCGCCCAGCGCCTTGCGAATGCCGATCTCGCGAATTCGAGACCGCACATTCGCCAGCATAATGTTCATGATGCCCACCCCACCCACGGCCAGCGTGACCGTGGCCAGCAGCAGCAGCATCACCGTCAGACCATCGGCGATTTGTCCCGCCACCCGCAGGATTGCAACCAGGGTATTGGCTGTGTACACAGAGTTCGGTTGATGCCGCGCCTGGATGACGCTCTTAATGTCCTTCACCGCAAACGGAATGTCGTTCTTGTCCCGGATAGAGAAAAAGAGCTGCTTCACCTTGTCGGTACCGCTGAAGTAGCGTGCCACCGAATAGGGGATCAGGATCGTCTCATCCGCCACCTCGGACATGCCAAACGTGTCGACGCTCTCCTTGAATGTCCCCACGATCGTGATGGGCATACCGCGCAGCTGAAACGTCTTATCGATCGCCGCTTCCGGACTGCCAAACATCTGCGTGGCGAACGGAATGGTGACCACCGCCGCTTTGGTGTGCGTTGCCTCATCTGTATCGTCGAAGAAGCGTCCCGTGGTGACGATCAAGTGGCGCACATCGCGATACTGCGGCGAAACGCCAAGCACCAGAACGTCCTTGGCAACACCTTCGCCGAAGCTGACCCGATCGTGCATCTCGAGCATAGGCGAGGATGCGGCGACCGCCGGAACCTGCGTGTCCACTGCGCGCTCGTCATCGATCGTTAGCAGGTCATTGCGGTACTCGCCAACGCTTCCCGAAGAGCCGCCCGAATACTCGAGCTCGACCATATTTGGGCCGATGTTTTCGAGCAGCTTCATCGCATACTGCTTGCCCGTCAGCCCGATCGTGACCACCAGGATCAACGAGGCGGAGCCGATCACCATGCCCAGCGCCGTCAACGCAAAGCGGACCTTATTTACCCGGAAGCTGTCGATCGCCAGCAGCGCGATCTCGCGCAACAGAATTGTGCGCTTGGCACTGTCCAGTGTGCGCTGAAACGCAGCGCGGCTCATCGCGCGACGTGCACTCGCGGTCCGGTGGCTTGTGCTAGAGACTTGACTTGGAGTCGCAGTCGCCATAAGTGCCTCTTTACAGGATGCCAGAAATCGCACCCATGGTTCGCTCTTTTTCTCGGCCGCTCAGGGAGCGGTTAGTGCTGATCGCTTCGTTTCCTCTGCTTTGCCGGAATGCCCTCTGCGACAAAAAGCCACTTTGGGGCAGAACAAAGGCCGCCCGATTCAGGCGGCCTCTGTTATTGCGGCTTCTCCGGTTAGCAGGGAAGCTTAGCGGAACAACCAGATCGGCGACCGGACGACCAGATTTACGTCAAGCGTCCCAATGCCTGTCGCGAAGTCCCAGCCCGGCGCAGCTGCATATGCCGGCTTGTCCTTCTTCGAACTGACCGAAAGTACGCCGTTTGTCCCCGATGGCAGGAAGCAATTTACGTTTCCTCTGCAGTTCACATCCATGTCGCCAAGGGTGACGTCATGGAAAGTACAGAACTTGCTGGTGCCGTTCGTGGAGTTGCAGGATGCGTTGCCACGCCTGCCATATTCACCGTTGGCCAGCGCATAGTAAGCGTAGTTCGGGTTCCCTTGAAAGTGACCCCACCGCTGATTGACCAGAGCCTGCACTCCGGCTAGGATCGGCGCCACGAACGACGTTCCACCCGCGCCCACCCAGTTGGATGGATCGCCGGTGCACGGCACTCCTCCGCCGGCAGGATTGCTGTAGCAGAAGACGAAAAAGTGTCCCCAGACGCCATTGGCAGCGAACATGGAGACATCCGGCAGGTCGCGCACCCCATCATTTGGATTCCCGAAAACACCCTTCTGCCAGCTCGGCTTCTTATAGCCTCGGCAGCTTCCGTTGGTCTGGGGTGGAGTCTTCGCGGTGCCGAGCGCGCAGGCGCTCGGACCGCCGCTGCCCGCCCCCGTATCCAGGAAGTCTTCCTCCCCGATCGCAGAGTTGCAGGATCCGGCTGTGCCATAGGGCACGGTGAATCCCAGCGCGAGTGTAATCAGCTGGCTCGCGCAGGAGTCGTTCCATGGAATCTCCGGGATATACGACTTCGCGGAGCCAAAGACGGCGCTGTTGGTGGTGTTCCAGAAATTGGCGTTGGTCCCCAGGAAGGTATCTGCATAGTCCGTGCCGCCGGATGCCACATTGAATGGCGTGGAGGCCAGCCCGCTCACGTTGATACCGTTATGGGCGAACGCGTGATTTTGACTATCCGTAGCCGCGCCTGAATCCCCGGCCGAGACAAAGACGGAAACACCTTCGGCGGCCGCCTGTTGGTACAGCTGGTAGACCTGCAGATTCCCTGCAGCACCCTGATCGGCCTCCGCTCCTCCGTAGCTCAAGCTCACGATTGCCGGCCTGTTCCGCTGCTCCAGAAGTGCCTGGAGAGCGATAAACGGGCCGAAATTGGTTGAAGTATCCGCGCACGAGGCAAGTTCGATGTCCGCTGCCGGAGCCGATGCCGCCGCCCACTCCACGTCGACTGCTGCTTCTCCGTCATCGCCGACCAGCACCCCGGGGTCCGTACAGCCACCCGGATGCACCACTGAGAACTTGCTGTTCTTGTACGCGCTCAAGCCGAATGTCTTGCGGAACGTTGTGTAATCGGCATTCGAAAAGAGATCCGTCCGTTCCAGCAGAACCACTGTCTGGCCCTGACCGGCGTTTCCAGAGCGGTACAACGGGTTGTAGTCATAGATGGTCGCAAGATCGGCCGGTACCAGGGCCTGAAAAACGCCATCGGGTGTATTGATGGTGAAGTTCGGTGACACGGGTGTCCGAACCCCCTTTGCTGTCATCGGGACAATGGGCGTCCGAAGTGGGTGCGGTTTGAAGTCGTTCAGATGGACAATGCCCGCCACCACGGAAGACAGCGCCTCGGGAATCGCCGGATCCTGCATATTCCCGAAATGCTTAGCTCCGTTGACGTCGAGGTGGTGAATTTCCGTCTTGAAGGACTCAGAGATCTGGCCTGCCGTTCCTGAGAAGTCGATCCGCATGCCGCTTGCAGAGACGCCATTCACCTGGAATCCGTGCATCTCCAGCCAACCCCGTACCGTCGCGATGTCCGCGTTACTCGGACCGTACTTTGCGCCAAGCTGTTCTGCGGTCAGGTAGTTGTGATAGTCCGGATTGCCCGGCGTCTGCTGACGATCCATGAACGCATCGAGTGCAGCTTCGCTTTCCGCAGGTCGCTGCAGAAGGAGCTGCAGATGCTGCAGTTGCATGGAATCGCCTACGGCGCCGCGGTCATTCTGGCTGGTCGCCTCCGGACGCACGTTTCCGACCAGCCTTGCCAGCCTGGTCTCATCAATCTTCTTCGTGATGGCCGGCTGCCTCGACGAGCCCTGTTCTGCTCCGGCGGCCAGCGTAATTGTGAGAGCTAGGGCACAGCCGAGCGCAGCTCGGCTCTTGCCCACGACAAAGAGCAGATTCATAACGACCTCCCAATTGACACATGAACTTAGGAACGAGCCGGGAACCAGGTGCAAAAGAACAGCAGACTCACTCTGGCTAACAGAAATCCACCTTCAGCAGCGGCGAGAATCATAGGGTCGTTGCAAATGCGTGTCAATAAAGGTGGACAGAATTTAATTTCAAAACGGGAATCGGCGCCAGGTCACGCTGCCATCGGACTCCGCCGTCCCCTAGACGTTCGCGAGTCAGATTATTGCTTTCGCGTGCCGCATCGCTATCATGAAGGTGCACCCCGCTCGCGGAGGGATGTGTGAGTGGTTGAAACAGGCGGTCTTGAAAACCGCTTTACCCTAACGGGTAACGGGGGTTCGAATCCCTCTCCCTCCGCCATCTACCGATTCCAGAGACATCCAAAGAAATCCTAAGAGTCGATGTAAGTCTCAGCAAATACTGAGGATTTCGTCTTTTATCGTCCTATTGTGTCTCCCGAAAGCCGCTCTTGCGCGGGGTACATTTGGGGGTACTTTCTTCTGAGGCGGGGGGTATTTTGCCGAAGGGGGCTGGATGGCGCTGACCGATGTAGAGATCGGCCGAGCCCGCGCCTGGCTAACATTACAAAAGTCGGCGAAGAGATGAGTGTCCAGAAGCCACCGAATGCGACGTGGCAGAGGCACAACCCATCGAGAATCGACCGCGCTGAATCATCCCACTAGGAAAGCACAGGCACTTCAAGCAGATGCTCGGCCGTTCCCTAAATCGATTCCGTATTGAACGTAAGACTGAAGTGCTCCTGAGACGCGGCTTTCCAGAAAGGCGGCCCGGTTCTACAACTTGAATGATATTTCGAGAAGTGCAGAAGATAAGAAATTCGCGGAACAATCCCATCGATACGCTTCGATTAGAACGCTTTCGATATGGAGACATTCACAACGCGCGCTCCACTGGCAGCGAGCCCGCCCGAGAACGCTGACACCCAATATTGACTATTGGCAACATTCTCGACCTGTGCTCGTATCGTCAGCGGCTTCTCACTCCCAAAGGCGTATCGGGCTCCCAAATCCAGTCGGGTCCACGAGGGCACACGGAAGCTATTGACGTTATCAAATGCCGCCGATCCAGTTTCCATCAGGTTGCAGTTGAGGTTCAGACCTTTGATCTTCGAAACGTCCCAGCTCAGGTACACCCGTTCTGTTGCGCCTGGTATTGTCGAAGCGCTTTTCCCCTCGGTGGTCGGGTCCTGCGTGAACTTCTGCTTAGGATCAATGAAACTGGCGGAAAGAATCGCATGGAGGCTGTGAGTTACGTCACCTGCGAAGCTAATTTCCAAGCCCTTGTTGATTTGTCGACCATCCTGGATAAAGGTTGGCGGATTCGTCACCGCACTCTCCACGCCGTTTGCCTCGCTGATGCGATAGAGGGCGAGTGTCCCCAGCCATGTGCCCAAATCTGCTTTGGCGCCAAACTCAATCTGATTGCTAAAGTATGGCGGCAGAACCTGTCCGGCATTCTTTGTACCAATCGGAGCAATCCAGCCCGGCTCCAGAGCTTGAATGAAATTGCCATAAAGTGAGACATGTGAGGTCAGCTTGAAGAGACCAGCTACAGATGGTGAAACCGCGCTCTCGCGATACGAATCTGGCGGAATACTGTTATCGCGTACGCTGTCTTTGATAGCTTGAGTGACCGCGCGAAAACCACCTGTCAGCAGCAACCTGTCGCGAAACACACCGAGTGTGTCGCCCAGGTACCAGCCCTTACTGCTTTGATCGTCTACAAGGAAGTCCGTCGACAACTCAGGAACGATGAAGTTCGGTGCAGTGGGCCGATAAGGCAGGTAAAGGTTGTAAGGTTGTGATGGTCCAAAGTCGTCGAAGGGCCCAAAATTGCTCGTCTGCTGGATACGATTCCATCCCGCCATAAACGAGTGCGAGAAACTGCCCGTATTGAACTTGCCGCGAATGCCTACATCGTTACTGTAATGATAATTGCGAGTTGCCTGATTGATCTGCTCGCAAAGAGTTGTTCCGGCATAGTCCAGAATTAGTACAGGGCAGTAGGCCGGGTTAGCGCTGTTTTCGTTAGAAAACCCCGAACCGCTCGTCAGGATCCACTTTGGGGACAGTTGGATGTTGGCTCGCCCCAGAATTATTTTTTCGTATTGCGAGCCATCCATCCAGACTGGCTGAGTAGACAGATTGGTCGGCATTGTGGGAGGCAAACCGGTCAGTCCCGGCCCCAGGAGAAGAACGTATGGATTGGCCTTGTTGTAATTGCGCAGGTATTGCGTATCGAGCGAGAGCAGAGCAATCTTTGATCGAAAGTCGAACCCGGCTGAAGCGCCGCCGTTCAGGAGCCGCGAATCGCGAACTTCTCCCACGCCGTCGCGATATGCGCCATTGATCCTGGCTCCAAATGCGCCGTGAGAACCGAACCTGTCGGATGCGTCGACATGTCCGCCATAGATACTTTTGCCAAGATAGTTGGGTTCGAGCAAAAGAAACGGTTTGTCAGCAGCGCGCTTTGGTGCGAGGTTGATCACGCCTCCAACGGATGCGGGAGAACCCATAACGAATGCACTCGGGCCGTTGAAGACATCGACTCGGTCAATAAAATACAAGTAAGGCTGTTCGTCATATAGCCCGAACAGTCCGTCGACTGCCAGACTGTTGTTGGGCAGGATTCTGAATCCCCGAATCAGGAACACATCGGCCTCCTGATTGGCTTTTGAAGAGGGCGAGGGCGAAACAACAGAAGCATCGCTGTTGAGGATATCTGCCAGGGCAACTGCCTGCTGATTTTCGATAAAGGTGTTCGTATAGGACCGAACATGAAAAGGCGTATCCTGCACCTCCAGATCGCCGAGAATACCAACGTATCCCACGGTTGCGATTTGGCCGCCAGCCACTTCCAGTGGTTCATTCACTTCGATGGTCTCGGTTGCGCTACCCATCTGAAGCATTGCATCGGGTAGGTTCCTTATGCCACCCGACAGTTGCAGATTGTTGAACACACCGGTCTTGAAACCCGCGGCCGTGATCGTTCCGCGATAGATCCCGTTGATTGGAGCGATCAGAGTGTAGTGGCCTGAACGATCCGTGGTCGCGCGAGCAATCGTCTTCGCATGACCATCTTCGAGAGCGACAGAGGCATTCAGGATCGCAGCGCCTGAGATGTCAATCACTGTCCCCTGTAAGATCGTTGACGCATAACCGGGTTGATCAGCAGGAGCCTGAGGCAAAATCGGAAGGCTGAAACAAAGGGCAGGGTAGAGCAGAAATCCCCGCGACATACTTCGAATGATTCCTTTTCCCTGTAGGACGAGCGGAAGACTTGCCGTATGGACCTGATGCCACGATGCAAGACGCCGAACTACAACCGAAATCAGAAATTCTCCAGCAGGGATACATTTGAATAATCCGTATGTGCCAGGACAGCAAGCCGTCGCCCATCCGGAGAAGGAATCGCAAACCATACCGCCATGCTCGATCCCTCAAGAACCGTCGTCGCATGCCCCGCAAGATCCACCCTTACAATTCCGGATCGCGTGCCGCCGGACCGCCTCCCCATATAACCACCCACCCACAAGCTGCGGCTGTCCGGCGCCCAGTCCAAACCCATGATGAGCAGCACATTTGGTACCGCAATCACCCGTTCTTTGGCCGTTGTCAAATCAAAGATACGGACCCCTAACGGCTCATACGGACCTGGCGACCTAGGGCTCGCCAGATACCTGCCATCTGGCGAAAGGCTCCAGGCGCTCCCGGGCCCGTCATCGGACCGCCTCTTCGCAGCCGGAAGTTCCTTCACCTTTCCTCCGGCCGGATCGAATGTAAAAAACCTCTGCATTCCGTTATCGACCCGGCTGTAAATGCACACAGTCGATGGCAGGCGAGCGCATTTATATCCTCCAATTCCCGGCTCTTCCAGAGCAAGGTCGGAAGGACCACCGGAGAGTGATACACGCATGAGCCGCGAGTTATCCGTCGCCTTGCCCGAGGAAGGAAAGGCCACATATAGCGCGCTCAAACCGTCGGGGGTGAGCTGAGGGGGACCGAGATTGTCTTTCCCGCCTATCAGTAAATCCGCGTGTGTGGCTTCCACCGCTTGCCTGAAAATATGATTCAGGCCATCTCGATTCGAAACGAACAGAACCGCTTTGCTATCCGGTGTCCACGCAGATGGCCAATCGTTTCTGTCATCCAGAGTGAAGCGTCGAAGCGCTCCCAACTGTTTGCCTTGCGCCAGCACCTCCGCTAGGTAAGCATCAGTCTGAAAGTCACGCCGGAGCAAAGCAAGGCGCTTTCCATCGCTCGTTACGCTGATGTCAGCGATGGGAGTTTCATCATTGGTAATGCGGGTGCCAGGCCCAGCAGACCGATTTGTGTGCGAATCCAGGCGAACCCACCAAAGGTTAAAGTTTGCATCGTTGGGTGGAGCCTCCTGCAATGCATAGATCAGGCGTTCGGTCTCCGGCCACGCAACGGCATTACCGAGTCGAAAATCCGACAGGATCGTCTCACCGCGTCCTGTCGTCGCATCAAAAACTTCGATTCGTGAGCCAAGTCCTGATCCCGAGAAATGATCAGGCACTCTGACCGTTGCAAACCTATTCCCGTCAGGGGACCATGCAACCGGGCCAAAGTGATCGCCGCCACCATCTACAATCTTCCTGGCGACGTTCTTGTCCGTCTCAATCAGCCAGATCTCCTCGTCATCCCATCTCCCTTTGAGAAAAGCAATCTTCGACCCATCGGGCGAGACCCTCGCCGACAAGCCCACGTCCGCAAGCTTCCTTGGCACCCCACCCACAATGGATATCTCCCAAAGACTGGGTGGCTTCTCTTCTGAATCGTCGAAATGCGAAGCGACGAGATGAACATTATCGGGAAACCAGCTCTCCGGCATCGCATCCAGATCCTTCGGCAAGGGCACAGGAATGGTCTCCCCGCTGTCCACATGCCGCACATAAAGCCCCGTGGGATCCGAATAGGCGAGAAACTTGCCATCCGGCGAAATCACGCCGCTGGTCAGCGGAGCGTCGTGGGGATTCGCAGTCAGCCGCCGCTGGCTCATGGCCGGGGGCGGAGGAGGATGACCCACAACGAATCGGCGAAGCAACAATGCAGAGGGAACGACAAGTAGAGCTGCCGCCGCCAGCAGCACGGGTAGCTTCCAGCGCCGTTCCCGCAGGACCTCTTGAGAAGTGCCGCTTGGCTCCGGCGTAGCGATCGGAACAACATTTGGCTGGGGGTTCGCGTTCTGTCTGCTGTGTGTCCATTCCACCGGAGCTGTGAAGCGGTATCCGGTCCGCGGCAATGTTTCGATGAATCTGGGCCGCTCGGCTGAATCCTCGAGCGCCTGCCGCAGCTTTTTCACCGCGGTGTTGATTCCGTGTTCGAAATCAACAAACGTGTCTTTCGGCCAAAGGGCGGAGCACAGCTCCTCGCGCGTAACCACTTCTCCTTCTGCCTGCAACAGCATGCGAAGTATTTGGAACGGCTGTTCCTGAATCGCCACACTGCTACCCTCTTTGCGCAGCTCGCCTCTGCTGAGATCGACCTGGAATCGGTCAAAGCGCGCAAAAACCGGATAGGAGCGGTCGGTGGCCAAAGGAGAAGCCTCCCTGTGTGGTCTCGGATTCTAGTCCGAATCACGACGGCACGGGGTAAGGCAGTTCACCCGCATCGTTAAACTATCCATTTCCAGCTACTTCCAGGGTTCACCATCAGTTCACCCGCGGTGCATTGATCGCTCCTGCGCGCGGTGCCATGGTGCTTCCAACTCGGGATGAGGATCGCCTTCCAGCGGTACTTCACGACCCGCCAAAACTCGGATTGCACGCTTCTGGATATCAACCCCGGGATTCCGGTGTTTTACGCCCTCGGTTGTCGGAAGCAGTCCGCGCACCTATGGAATCCACCTCAGACCTGAAGGAGGTCTCGAATGAAAAACAAGTCGGCTCTGAAAATTTCGACGGCTACGGTTTCAGTCATGATCGGCGGTTTGCTGGCGTCTGGCGCCTCCGCCATAGCCCAGTCGAACGACGGCATCTCGGTTCTCACCCAGTCCGGGTTCACAAACTGCTCGAATCGCACGCTCTACGGCGATTACGGATCCAGCGCTCAAGGTTTGATCCTCCCGGCGCCTGGTGTCTCTCTCCCGTTCGTTTCTGCGGGAATGACTCACTTCGACGGAAGAGGAGACATTTCATGGACGGAGCACACCGTGGTCAACGGCGTATCTCTCTCGCCAGGCTTCACGGCCAGGGCTACCGGTACTTACAGCGTTAGTCACGACTGCACAGGATCGGCCACAGTCAACACCCCCAATAGCCCCGTTCCACTGAAACTCTTCTTCGAAATTGTGAAACATGGGACCGAGGTCCATGCCGTGCTCGATACGAATGCGATCTCCACGGTTTTCACGAAAGTCGATTGACCACTGGATCATGTGTTCCGGGTCTCGCTTCTGAGACCCGAGATGCCAATCCATTTGTCGCCACAATTCCCTGCCAACCCACCTCAACGTTCACAAAAAATCCACCCAGTTTGTCGAGCATTGAGCCGCAAATCAGACCGGAGGAGGTCTCTATTGAAAGGCAGATTGCTTGAGAGAGTTTTAATGCCACCCGTAATGCTCGCTTGTTGCTTGCTGATATCAGGTGTTCCCGCTGTGGCGCAGTCCGAAAACTTAAACACCTTCAATCAAAGCCCGGAACGGTGCTCGAACAGAACGCTCGTGGGCGACTATGGATTTACCATCGAAGGCACCATCCTCGACGCGAACTTGCCGATCCGTGGCCTGGCTCTACAGCACTATGATGGCCGAGGTCACATTACGCAGGTGGATCACGTCGTCGACGGCGGATACCCGCCGCACCAGGAATGGACGCCTGGTACCGGGACCTACACGGTTAATCCGGACTGCACTGGATCCGCTGTCATCATCAGTCCGTCCAGCGCGCCTCCCGGTTCTTCCGGACCTCCACCCCCGCTCAACATACACTTTGTAATCGTCGACCATGGCAAACAGATCAAACAAGTGGTAGACGCGAATGCGGTTGTGGCCACTGGCGTAAAAGTCGACTGACTTTTGGATCACATGTCCCGGGTCTCGCTTCTGAGACCCGAGATGCGCCGGCGGCCCACGCTTCAAGGACCCGGTGACCGATTGAGTGACCACTCCGTTGGAACATTCTGACCCGGCCACAGGCATCAGGACAAGGTGGCAACTCCCCGACTTCATCAAGACCACAGCCCGCCCGGCATTCCTAAAACTGGCATAAAACACCGTTACCAAGAAGCACAGGGAAGACGATGAGAACGGATAGCCTCTGCTCCACCTACTTCAAAGGAGATCTATCGTTTGCCGCAGTTTGGTTCAAACCGCGGGTCCCGCTACGGGCCCTGGGCTGTTTCGTTTCCCTCCAAACGCGTTGGATCTTGCTCTTTCGTCATCTTGTAAGCGACGTAGTACTTGTAGATCTTGCTGACGTACTGCACAGTTTCCTGGCCGATGTCTTTGGCAGCCACCAGTTCCACATTGCCGAACCATTTATTGGGATCGAGGCCCTCGTTTTGTGCCGACCGCCGGAGGCGAACGATTCGGCTCGGACCTGCGTTGTACGCTGCGAAGGTAAACAGAGTCTTGTTCATCCGAGTGATTCCAGGATCGTTAAAATAGGTGTCGGTAATGTGGGCCAGCATCTTCGTGCCAGCACGGATGTTTTGCTCGGCGTCGCGAACGTTCGGGATGTTGATGGGGCGTGCAGCAGCGAGTCTTGGCATTACCTGCATAATCCCTACTGCCCCACGCGGGCTGACGAGTTCTTGTCGCAACATTGATTCCTGATATGCCTGCGCAGCAATCATGAGGTAATCGAAATCATATTGGGCTGAGTATTTTTTGAAGTACTTCACATAGGACCTGAATTTCTGAAGATCCTGCTGAGATGTCGAACGTTTAATCGCCCCCACGCTTAAGTAGCGCTGGGCCATAATCCTTCCGAACAGAGTACCCTCACGATGAGTCTTGAAGAAGCCGTCGAGCACTGCCTTCAATTGTGGGCTATTCTTTCGCATTGCCCAGGCCAGATTGCCGCCAGATTTCAGCACTGCACCTGAGTTCAATTTGAGATTGGGCAACACCGCTGACCACACCTCCGCTTTCTTGTCCCAACAGGCCATTGCAGGAATCGCTCCTGCGTCAGTCATCTCAAGTAGGTCTTCATCGAGAAGCGCGGGATCAGATTCGACGATATTGATTTCCGGTTTCCCTGCCCGCTTCAGCTTCTGACTCTCATCCAGGAGCAGTTGGTACGGGAGGCGGATCTTGTTAGCAACTATCCGCCTCCCGCTCAGATCTTGAACGCTTGCTATCGGCAGAGAGTCCTTGTTTGTGACGACAATTAGCCGGGCATCCGTGATGATGGGCTGAGTAAAATCCACGATTTTCTCTCGCTCGGGAGTCACGAAAACGCTGGCGGCGATGATGTCACCCATCCCGGCATTTAGATAAGGGAGCAACTGGTCGGGTGTCACAGGCAAGACCGCCACCTGAAGTTTTTTCAGGCGGGTCTTGTATTTCTGGTTTAGGTAGAGCTCGAGTTCCTGAGCAAGAGCCGCATTCAGCCCGCTAGGACGTCCTCTGTCGTAGAAGAATGAAGTTTTGCTGTAGACCACCAGAATGCGGAGCATGTTATGTTTTCTGATTTCATCCCAATCGCCCGTCCAGCGGCCAAAATGTGCGGGTAGGTTCAGGCGGTAATCCGAGGGAGTGCTTTCCTCTATATCGAGCGTGCCTTGTGCAGCGGCCCTGATTGAGGAACTCTGCGCCCTCGGCTTCTCCTCGGCTGCCTTCTGGTGACAGCCATTGAAGAACGCAAGCAAAAGAGCGAAAAGTGCGAACTGGATAGGAACCCTTGAGAGCGTCCGAGCCATTTAGGGCCTCCCGATGTTCCAAGGACGCTCACAATTCTACTTACCCTCTTGCATCTTCCTCCGGTTAAAAGCTGTTTTTCACTGACCTTATTGCTAGCCGCCTTCTGAAACTCTCTTGGAGCCGGGCCGCTGCATCAGCCAATCGAGATTGCGGTCTGGTCGAGCCACGTAGCCGTCCGCGCTCATCGAAAATATTTGCGATGACCTTTAGCTGCGCCGCTCAATGTCAGTCTGCCAACGATGCTGGTGAACCAGCCACCGACGCGACGGGGGAAAGCTTTCGCAGTTGGCGTGCACCTCGTAAAACTGCTAGTTCCAGGATCCGCAGTCGCGGCGTAGCCTTCGTGCCAAATCGAGCCTGCTGGACGCGCCCGGTCTTTAGCAAAATCGAGGACTCGAATCGCGGATCGAAGATCAATGGCCTCGGCGCTAAGTGTGGTATCTACGGAGAGTTGCTCAGCTCAGGGGAGTTTGACGACCTGCTGACGCGGCCGCCAAGCGAAGTCGGCGCCTCTTGCGGTGAACGGATTATAGTATGTCCTTAGGGGAGCGAGCCGATCCACCGCATTCGCTGTCCATTCGCATCTCTCAGCGGATCTCTTCCAAAGTGTTTCTGCACCGATGCCGCCCAGGATTGCCGTTTCGGCTTCGAGCGCCGGGTCAAGTTGGATAATGCAAAGGACGGTAATTCCGATCCTGCCTGTTGATGGTATTCGGCGATCAAAATACGATCGGAGAGCTACCTCGTCACGGATCGATGCAGTCAATGAGTGATTTGGCCCGAAGTCCGCAAAATGACCGCTCGCCAAAGTTGAGTGGCGTGGGCCACGAATGGACCCTAGCCCAATCTCTCTCATAGCATCGGAGTCCAGCGCGCCTCTTCCTGTGCAGGCAAGGTCCAGCGCGGAATGCGCGTCCACGATTCTGCTCTGAGATTTACTTGTAAGCCGATAATGCATAGCAGTAAAGCCGAGCGCCGACAGATCCACCTTGTATCGTCGCGGCCTGTCGGACAGGTTCTTCAGCACAAATCCGTCCTGGCTATAGCTGTAGCGCAGGGCGTACTCGGGAGTCTCAAACTCCACGCTGCCGTAGCTCTTCAGATGCGGTGCGATGGATAAGTCGGCATCAGCGGGAATGGTCAAACCCAGCAGCTTCCCAATCAGTACTGCCGCAAAGACATTGGGATATTCGTAATACTTCTCCGCCCCATGCGCATCTTTGCCATCGATGTAATACACATGGTCCATGTCGTACCGTTCACTCATGAAGTAGTTATTCTTCGCGGCCTCCTCTGCAACCTTCTTCAACTGATCCAGCAGCATCCCGTTCTGCCTCTGCGACTCACGAAAGGCCGCATCCCAGTACCAGTACCTGCCCGCCGCGCAAAGATCATACGGGCCGCCAGAGCCAATCTCGGACTTGTCGTAGTCGGCGATCTTCGCCGCCACGAAGCTGGGAAATCGCTCGAACTCTTCAGCGTTCCCGTCGAGCAAGCGACGCACCTGGACGGCCTGCTCTGCTGTTGCATATCCGAATAGCACCGGCAGCTCATTGGCAAGAGATGTATGTGATCGTGCGCCGTTCCATCGCGGTCGACCCAATCGATGAATCTTCCATTCTGCGTCGTCCCAGTACCCCATTGGAAGAGGCGCAACCAGCACATCGGCCATTTTCTTTGCGGCTTTGTCGAAGCGCGCAGCCTCATCGCGCCTGCCCAGCAGATTCTCCATGCCGGCCAGCAGCACAAGAGAGCGCGCGGCAAATGCCTGGGCCTGCGTCACGCGTCCGTCCTTGATCACCTGGTCTTCGTAATACACATCCGACCACACTCGTCCGTATTGGTCTGTGTTCGACAGAATCCAGCCGGCCGCATGTTCCAGGTTCTCGATGTTCGACCGCAGCCACGCTGTCTCTTTTCTGGCTTCGTAATAGCGCCAGGACTCTTCAATCACTTCAATGTCTCCGGTCAACGGAAACATGGCCGCATTCTGCCGGTTGTCCTCACTGTTTCTGCGTATGTGGTACTCGCGCCTTCCATCCGGTTGCACCGAAGTGGGCATGCGATAGAGACCTTCCGGATCGTCGTTCATCAGATGAAACTGGAGCTCGATCATTCGCCTCACAACGTCCAGATCAATCTCCGAGCCCATCGCCAGGCGTCCTTTGATTTGAAATTCGTGATCGACGGCCGGATAAGAGCCTGCATACGAGCTCACATTCAGCGTGCTCAGAACATATCCGTTGTGATAAGGGAAATTCGCTGCCATGGTCTTCTCCACAACCGATGGCAGAATGGTGCCCCAGTAGAACGCAGCCAGCGTTTCTTCCAACTCGGCGCCACCGGCAATCTCAAGAGAAAATCGATGGCCGAAGGGGTCGCTGTGCGGCCGAGCCTCCGCTCTCGAGAGGGTTGCGCTCTCCCCATGCAAAGTAACCGTCAGTCCGGTTGCCGTTTTCTTCGCACTCAGATCGCCGCCATGCAGCTCCAGGTGCCATGAATGATCCTGTGACGTCGCATCGAGCGGCAGAATCCACAGCGCCCGATTCGCATCGATCTGCCCGCCCGTTGCGCTTATAGGAAGAACCCACCACTGGTTCTCTCCGTACTGAACCCCCAGCCCTTGGCAGCGGGTAAAGACCATCTCCACGGGTGTGCGGGCGTCCTTCCGCGTAACCAGAAGGTCTGCTCCGGCATGTGTCACGTTGGCGTTTTCGATCGACTGCAAGATACCTTCGGCACTACCCGGCTGAACTCCATCCAAACCTGTTCCGCCTCTCAGCGTAGATACGCGGGTTGACATTCCGAGCAACAGTAAGATGGCGATCAGTATTTTCATGGGTATTTATAAATCGGGCTTCGCAAAATCAGTTCAAATCACACGTCGATGGTACGACCAGGCAAAGCTTCCAGGTGACGACCTCCTCCCGCCGCGAAATCCTGCCGGTGCGAATCCAATGCGTCAGGCAAGCCAAATTCAACCCAGTGGAGACAATGGGGTTGATCATGACAAGCGTAGTCAAAGTTAGTGACGCGACCTTCGAAACCGCGCTGCCGCAATCCCGGAGGGGCCCTGATGGCCTTCTATGCATCGAGGTGTGGACGGTGTCGCGCGGTCGGCGCCAATCGTCGAGCAAGTCGCTACAAGTCCCAGCGAAACTGTCAGCGCATGACTGTACAGCCACGGGTTACACGGCAACGCCAGCAGGTCATTTCCGAGAAGCGCGCGTTCGTCATTACCAAACCGCACGGTTCTCAGTCGGAGTGCAGGATTCTTGCAATATCCAGCCGGAACGCTCTTCGGATTGGCAAAAAGGCTGCTGCTGCCAGAATTGCGATGAGTAATGCGATCGCACCCAAGTAGCTCGCTGGGTCCAGACCACTGATACCGTAAAGCCCGCGACGGAGTATTTGCGAGAGGCCGACGGTTATGCCGACTCCTGCGGTCAACCCGGCCAGGACGGGCCAGACGAACCGGCGCAACACGGCAAAAACAATCTCCTTGCGGCTGGCTCCGATTGCGAGACGGATCGCGATCTCCTTGGTCCGCTGCGATACAGCGAAGGCCACGAGGCCCAGAAGGCCAACGACGGCAAGAAAGATCGCTATGCCGCCAAGCAGGCTGATGAGCGTCGCGATCTGTTCCACCTGCGCAACACTCTTGCGAAAGCCCACCTTCAGCGGCGTAACAGTCGGGAAGAGTTTGGGATCGATGCTGCCAGCAAGCAGCTTGATGTTTGCCGACGCGGCCTTGGGGTCACCGCCTGTCCTGACGAGGATGGACATTCCGGAGAGTCTATCGGCGGATGGCGGGTAATAGATCTCGGTTGCATCCGTATTGTTAAGCTCCATCGCCCGGGTGTTGCCCACCACGCCGACAACGATATCCTTGCCATCTTTCCATGGTTTGCCGATGGGGTCCTCGGTCGGCCACCGTTTGCGGGCTAGCGATTCGCTGAGAACAACCGCGTGCGTTTCCCCTGGGCGAATGTAGCGGCCACGCAGCAGCGGGATACCCATCGTCTCAAAAAACTCCGGACCAACCCAGTTGGGGTAAATCAGCACCTGGCGGCCACCGACATCGATCCCGGTAAGCATCACCTCTGTATTGACGAGCGGGGGACTCAAAGCCATGGAGACGGAAATAACGCCAGGCACTCTCCGCAGGCGGTTCTGTAACTGATCGAGATAGGCTTGCGCGGTGGATGGTGTGTACCCGTGGTCGCTCAATTCAGGATCGATCGAAAGCACCTGCTCGTAGCCAAATCCCGGATCGGTATATAGCGTATGGAACGTTGCGCGCACCAGCAATCCAGCCATAATCAGCAGCACACAGCTCGCCCCCACCTGCGCACAGACGACGAGTTGGTGCCACAGGCTCCTGTCTTTTTTCCGCCGAACCATTTGCAGCGTGGGCAGCATGCCAAAAAAGATTGCGGCGAGCATGCCCATCGCAGCAGTAAATACAAGTACTCGCCAGTCCGGCAACGCGCTCATCCATGCCGGGGCATCCGCATGGACCAGCGCGAGACGAAGGACAATGTAACTGAGTGGCAGCGCAGCGATCGAGCCGAGTGCACCCAGTAGCAGGCTCTCCGTCAGTAGTTGGCGGAAGACGCGCGACTTGCGCGCGCCAAGGTTAAACCGTAACTGAATTTCCGGCCGTCTGTTGACTCCGCGCGCCATCAATAGACCGCCAAGATTGGCACAGGCAACCGCGAGGATGAGTAGTACAAGCAGTGCGACGAAAGCAAGCACAGGGGGCTGGTCTTGAAGCGAGAGCGGGAAGAAATGCGCGCCGGGCGTGACGACGATGTACTCATGATCCCAGATCACGGCCGGGTATAGTTTGCGCAGTTGATTGGTAAGCGCAAGCAGCTCTTGCGCGGCTTGCGAATAGCTCACGCCCGGTGCGAGGCGTCCCCACATGATGAGCATTCCATCAAACTTCGGATCGCTCAGAGCTTTGCTGCCTTCGACAAAATATGAATGTTGCAACAGAGGGAGCCAGACATCCGGGTTCTCGGTGCCCAGGTTTGCGAACGCCCGTGCGGTGACACCGATCACGGTGACCGGCTTTCCAGCGAGATAGAGTGTTTTGCCAATGATGGATGGGTTGCCGTCAAACTTTCTCTGCCAGAAGCGATAGCTGAGAACGGCGACTGGAGCGGAGGCGGAGGAATTTTCGCGCGATGGATCGAACAATCGCCCGGCGGCCGATGAAGCCCCCAGCTCACTGAAGTAGTTAGCGGTGACAAAACTGGGATGGACTCGCTGCTCATCGTGATTCAACACCATGGGGGCAGCACTCATGGTTGCCATTACGGCGGAGAGGGATTTCGCGTTGTCGCGATAGTAGGCGATCGATGCGTAAGGCACGCTGGGCGTGATGTTCGAAGGAGAGCGCCGCTGGATACTGACCAACGTCGCAGGATCTCGCACCGGAATCGACTGCAGGGCGATGAGGTTGTAGAGGCTGAAAGCCAGGATGTTTACGCCGATACCGAGCGCGAGTACCAGAATTGCGGTCGCGGAAAAGCCAGGCGACTTGGCCAGGATGCGTGCGCCAAAGCGCAGGTCCTGCATGATGGATGTAATCCATAATGTCCCACGGCTCTCGCGGCAGTCTTCCTTGATCTGATCGAGGCCGCCAAACTCGAGACGAGTGGTACGGCGCGCTTCGGCTTCGCTTGCACCGGCCTTCATCTTGTCCGCTACCTGCGATTCAAAGTGAAAGCGGAGTTCGGAGTCGAGTTCCCTTTCCATCCGCTTGCCTCGTACAAACCGCTGCAGCCAGTTCATGAGAATTCCCTCTGTGGATCTTGCAGAATCATCCCGACGACTTCAGTTAGGCGAGCCCAGCTCTCTGTCTCCACCTTCAGCTGCGTTCGACCCTTTGCAGTCAGCCGATAGAATTTGGCCTCGCGCCCCGTCTCGCTCGCGCCCCATTCGGCAACGAGGAACTTCTTGTTTTCGAGACGATGGAGGGCCGGGTAAAGAGATCCCTGCTGAATCTGCAACGCATCCTTCGAGATCTGTTGAATGCGCTGCGCGATCGCGTAGCCGTGAACGGGACCAAGCGCGGCGACCCGGAGAATGAGCAGGTCCAGCGTGCCTTGTGGCAGATCGAATTTAGATGGAGTTGCCATACCTTATGCTTCTACATATACACGGTTGATATGTAGAAGTGCAAGGTGTCAATCTCTCTCCCGGGATTAGCTGATCGCCGACAACAAGTGCATTTCTCGGGACTGATCACGCCAACCGTTGACATGCTTGACCGAACGTTCCCTCATCATGCTGCACACCTGGCCTGTATTGCGGCGGGCGGGCGGGTGCGGTTCGTTGAGCGGACGCGATAGACTCGGCATCTGTGGTGTGCGTGCGTCGTGCGCTTAACTGATATAGGAGTTGACCTTGGTCGCGTTCCGTTTGCGTGGTGTTCGTGTTGCTGTGGCTGTTGTGATCGCTCTGGGTCTGTGCACGTCGATGCGTGCGCAAGGGCCGGTGGATGAGGTGGATCCGACCATCGGCAATGTCAGTATCCTGCTGGAGCCGACGCGGCCCACGGCGTATCTGCCGAATAGCATGGTGCGGATGTATCCCATTCGGACGGATGCGCTGGATGACCAGATCCAATACTTCCCCCTCACGATTCTCTCGCATCGGCAGCCGGAGTTGTTTGCGGTGATGCCTGGCGGCGACAAGGCCGCAGTGTATGACGCCGAACATGCAATGCCTTACTTCTACTCGACGCGGTTCGATGAATCGATGATTCGGACCGAGTTTGCGCCAGCCCACCAGGCCGGCTACTTCCGCTTCAGCTTTCCGAGCGGCAGAGCGGAGTTGCATGTGATGAACCTGCACCCAGGTTCGCTGCATGCTGTGGAAAAGAATGCGGTCGCAGGTGAAGAGAGCGTCATGGAAATGACCGCCTACTTCTATGCGGAGACGAGCGAGCCTGTGTTGGCAGAGACAGCGCACGGGAAAGATGGCGATCACCTTACATTGTCGGCGCGCGGAGCGAAGGTACTGGAGTTCCGCTACGGTGTCTCGTTTATCAGCGTGGAACAGGCGAAGAAGAACCTGCAGCGTGAGATTCCCGGGTGGGGACTGGAGCGCGTGAAGGAGGAGGCGCTGGCGCAGTGGAACGATGCGCTCGGTCGCATTGCGGTGGAGGGCGGCACGCCGGAGCAGCGGCGCGTCTTCTATACGGCGCTCTATCGCTGCATGGAGCGCATGATCAACATAACCGAGGATGGCCGCTACTACAGCGGCTATGACCACAAGGTGCATGAGGATGCGCGGCCCTTCTACGTGGACAACTGGCTGTGGGACACGTTTCGCGCGATGGAGCCGTTGCAGACGCTGCTAAATCCGGACATGCAGGCGGACAAGATCCAATCATATGTGCGGATGTATCAGCAGAGCGGCATCATGCCAACGTTCGCGCTCGCGTCAGGTCCAGCGGCCATCATGAACGGCAACCATGCAGCGCCCTGGATTGCGGATGCGTGGAACAAGGGTGTGCGCAACTTCGATTTGCCGGTGGCTTATGAGGGGCTGCGCAAGCGGTCGCTGGAGCAGACGATGCTACCGTGGCGGCTTGGTCCGAAGACGGTGCTGGATGACTTCTATGGCGCACATGGCTACATGCCCGCATTGCGGCCGGGCGAGAGGGAGACGGTTGGGGAGGTGCACCCGTTTGAGAAGCGTCAGCCGGTGGCGGTGACGCTGGAGAACAGCACGGATGACTGGTGCATTGCGCAACTTGCCGTTGTGCTGCACAAGCCGGAGGACCGTGCACTCTTCCTAAAGCGTGCAGCGAACTATCAAAACCTGTATCGCGCGGACAAATCGCTGATGTGGCCCAAAGATAACCAGGGCGACTGGATCGCGCCGATGGACGCGAAGTTCGGCGGTGGATTGGGCGGCCGCGACTATTACGACGAGAACAATGGCTGGACGTACACGTGGGACGTGGCGCATGACTACGACGGGCTGTTCACACTGATGGGCGGCAGGGCGAAGGCAGAGGCGAACCTGGACCAGCTGTTTCGCGAGCCGCTGGGGCGTTCACGTTATGAGTTCCAGGCGAAGTTCCCCGATTCAACCTCGATGATCGGAGAATTCTCGATGGCGAACGAGCCGAGCCTGAACATCCCATACATCTACGACCGGCTGGGCGCGCCGTGGAAGACGCAGAAACGCATCCGCACGATCCTGGATGCGTATTTCCGCGATGATCTGCAAGGGATTCCGGGTGATGAGGATGGCGGCGGGTTAAGCGCGTTCGTTGTCTTCTCGATGATGGGGATCTATCCTGTGATGCCCGGTGTGCCGGTGTATGACGTGGCCAGCCCGGTGTTTACAAGGGTGACGATCCACTTGAAGAATGGGAAAGAGTTTGTGATTGCCGCACCTGCTTCTTCACGCGACAACAAATATGTGGAGAGCGTCCGCTGGAATGGCAAGGAACTGGACCGCCTTTGGATCGAGCATAAGGAGGTGGCGAACGGCGGCACGCTAGAACTGACGATGGGCGACACGCCGAACACGTCGCTGGGCTCGCAAGAGAAATCCTTGCCGCCGGCTTCGATGTCGGTGGATCTGTCGCGCTTTGAGTAGCGGTGACTTGCCAGTTGAGGCTGGGGCGGCCCAGACCTTGCAACTTCGGGCCGATGTGGGACGCCACGCGGATCTTCAGAGAAAGCTACCGGGAAGGGCTGGACGGAAATTTCATTAAGTTGCCACGGGGTGGCATATCCTGGATAGCGCGGTCAAAGTCTCGGGCCTCGGCAAGTGCCTTAGCTTACGGTCGGGCTCATCAGTGGGTGGTGGCAAGAACTTCGGAATGTCTCACGATGCTCAGGACCCGCCTAAGGTTCGATCGAGCTGGACGCAATCAGATTCCCAGAATTCGCGTCCATGCCCAAATGAAGAATCTGTACATTATTTCCGGCGCCGCCCGCTCCTCGAATTGCGATCGTCTTTTCCTCGACAGAGTGGAGCTTCTGCGCTTTCAAATCCCACGCAAGGCCAAGCATCCGGAGTGCGGAAATTCCATACCAGTTCAGATCGATTTCATACCAGGCTAGCCCATGACGGACTGATTGGGGATGGGCGTGATGATTGTTATGCCAGCCCTCCCCAAAGGTCAGGAGGGCCACCCAGAAGCTGTTCTTGGAACTATCACCAGTGGGAAACCGCCGTGATCCCCACATATGGGTGGCGGAGTTCACCAGCCAAGTGGAGTGGAGGCCTAGGACAGTGCGAAAGAAAATGCCCCACAGTAAGCACTTCCAGCCCCCCACAGCAAGAAGAATGAGACCAAGCAAAGTGATAGGCACCCAGTGCCAGCGGCTGATCCAAACGTGGAACCTGTCCTTGCGAAGGTCAGGAACATAGGGCAAAAGATTTGCCGCATCGTTGTGCATGGTTTGACCGGTGATGAGCCAGCCGACGTGGGCCCAAAATCCGCCATCGCGCGGAGAGTGCGGATCGCCGTCCTTGTCCGTGTTCTGATGATGCATGCGATGGGTCGCGACCCAGAAAATTGGTCCACCCTCCAGGGTCAACGTGCCGCAAACGGTTAGGAAATATTCCACCCACTTGTGCGTTTTGTAACCGCGATGCGTAAGAAGTCTGTGATATCCGACGCCTATGCCCAGACCTCCAGCGAGCCACCACAGAAACATGGCCACCAGAAATGCCTTCCAGCTGAAGAAGAAAAGCGCAACCAAAGCGCCGATGTGAAACGCAATAATGACGAAGGTAGTGACCCAGACCACGGGTTGTGTCACTGTTTTGTCGTGCGCGAAGACGGATGGCACTCGCATGTCACTACTCCTGCTTATCTAATGAAAGCGTATTCCCATGGTCTCCACAGCGAGGTAATACTTGTGTAAGAGGAACGCGCGGTGTTTTCGGATGGGCAATTTGTCACCGCGGCCAACGGACAGAACAATGGCCAGCCCTTCCCTTACACATTCGCTCCACTGAATTCGTCACGCAGTCATCCGGATCCGAACATCGACTGGGGCGCGTACGAGCCAATCAGCGATATTCCTGGATTCGACATCCACAATCGGACGCCCTATACCGAGGAGTGGTCGCTTTCCTTCGAGCGCCAGGTAGGGCCGAGGATGGTGCTGAGCGCCAGCTATCTGGGCACATCGAGCCACCGACTGCTAGTGCTGGTGGAGCTTAACCCCGGAAATCTGGCATTCTGCCTGAGGTTGAGTCGCCCAGCAAAGTGCAACCAGGCGCACTGACCTGCGAGCGAACGGAGAGGATACGGTGTACTACCCGATTGCCGGAGGGCAGGCGAATGGAACGCGCGGCCCACTGGGATCAAACTTCGGCAGCAATGCAAAGCGGCGATTCTTTTTACGGTCCGGGTGCAGACAATTACGACATGTCAGCTGCCGAGAATCTCCCCGTTGCCGAATCGAAGGCATTGCTGTTTCGCGTGGAGCCTTCAATGTCTTCAACCACACCCAATCAATGGACCGAGCTCAGTAGACGGCAACATCGGCAGCTCGACCTTTGGGAATGCCATCAGCGCCGCTGCTCCGCGCATTCTGCTTGGTGCGCTGAAGCTGAACTTGCGACGATGCTGAGGATCAAGCAGTCAACATTTGCGGTGCGTCATTTTGTCGGACGACGTAGTCTTCATATAACGTAAATGCTTCCCGGGCGATGCGCCGCTTGCCATCTGCGCCAATCCTTATGTTGCTTCTCGTTTTGTTGCTCCTCGTTCCTGCATGCGTTTTGGCGCAGCCGCGCTCCGCGTCCTCACGCATTGTAGGTCCAGCCTCGCCGCCTGTGTCAGACGCATCGTCGCAATTCAATAGCGCCCAGCCAACTCCCCAGGACAGCGATGTCGATCAGGCAAAGAAAGATTCAGATGGATGCCACGTTTACGAAGTGACCAGCATCCCTGGAAGCCTTGAGTTCGCAAGTCATTTTATGGAAACGATGGTCAGCGATCCCAAAGATCCCAACGTCATCTGGGGTCTTACCGCAGACCTCAGTCACACCGTGCCCGGCCCGAATCGCGCTCTATACATTTCGAAATCAACCAACGGCGGAAAGACCTGGAACCAGATGGCGCGGTTGGATTCCAGGTATTTCGATGCGGACATAGCGGAGGGCCTGCGTAACGGCCTGGCTGTCTCTCCCGGCGGGACTGACTTTGTGATCACCACGCAGGAGGGAGCATTTCAGGTGTTTCCTCAGTCGGGTACCTCTGCCGCTGTCGTGAAATCGATCGCCGGACCTCGAGTGCCTCATCCACTTCCGGAGCTGAGTATTCCGAAAGAAGAGGGTGATCCTGTAAGAGCCGGCGTTGTCGAAATGACAGCCGACGGAAAACATATGATCGTCGCTTACGGCTACTTTGATGGGAACCCTCAACTCTTTAGCTATCGCCGGGATGAACACGGTTCGTGGATCAATGATGGAACGCTCCCCCATCTTCCAACCGACCTGGATATCTTCTCCATGCAATTTGATAATCCTCGGAAGCGGCGGCCAGACGCGCTCTACGTGGGAACCGGCGACCAGGTCTACCGTCTTAACCTCCGCACAAGGAAGTGGACTCGCGTTGAGGGAGTGGGTCCGGATTCAGCGATCCACAGCATGACTGTCGTGGGCGGACTTCATCTCGCCGCCTGCTGGGGAGTCTACGAGCCTCTCAGTGCAGTCGCCGTGAAGAGAGTGACCAACGCAAGATTTCTTTTGCATAGAGCGAAGGATGAGGTAGGCCCCAACATTCGCGCCTACGGCATTGAGGTGGATCCGGTGAGGCACAATCGTCAAGTCCTGACCGCGATCACGGGTGTTTATACGAGCGACGATAGTGGGAAGAACTGGAAGAGGCTCAATGACCTTCCCGAGGGAGAATTTCATTCCGCCCATTTCAACGCGGATGGAACAGTGATCGTCTCTGGGTTCGTGGGAACGTTTTTAGCGAATCCACTGTCAAAGGCCTGCTCCCCTCGTCTCAAGACCCGCGAGAAATAGCTCTCATTGCCTCGGCGTCGGTGCTGATCCCCGCGCACACGGTAAAATCAGCGCTATCTCACTCGGAGCCAGGAATGTCCACGGCGTCAAACCGATCCTCTCTGGACATTTTTCGGCTCGTCGTCGCTGCCATCCTGGGCATCGCGGCGATTGCTCTTGTCGTTCTCACGTATCGCTGGCCGCTGGTCTGGGACGCGCAGATTTTTCATTACGTCCACTTCTTGATGGACAACGGCTTCGCCCCCTATCGAGACATCCCGGACATCAACATGCCGGGCGTCTACGTCGTAGAGGGGTGGGCCATGCATCTCTTCGGCTCGGGTGACCTGGCATGGCGCGTCTACGATTTCACCCTGCTTGGTCTCCTCACTCTCGCCATGATCGTGATCGCTCTGCCGTATGACTGGCTGGCGGGACTCTTTGCCGGTGTCATGTTCGCCCTGCTCCATGTCAACGACGGGCCCTGGAATTCTGCAGAGCGCGACGAGGTCATGACTGTCCTCATCATGATTGGCTATGCGTTTCTCTTTGAAGGTGTGCGCCGCCGAAAGCCCGGCCTGCTGCTCGCCTTCGGCTTCAGTCTGGGAATGGCCGCTACCATCAAGCCGACAGCAGCTCCGCTTGGCGTGGTGCTAGTGGCCTTGGCCGCGTGGAACGTCAGAACGAAAGAGGAACCTGTTGCACCATATCTCGTCTACAGCCTCGCTGGAGTGGCGGTGGCTGGCTCATTCGTCCTGTCGTTTCTTTTGCGCTATCACGCAATCCATCCCTTCATCGACCTGACCCGAAGGGTCACTCCCTTTTACGCGGCCATGGAGCACAGCAGCATGCGGACACTGCTCACTTTCCTCCCCAAAAAAGTGGAGCTGGTCATGCTGCCGTTTGCGCTGGTGGTCGCTATCACCGGGAGGCAATGGAAGAATTGGGAGCACTCGGCCATCCTGCTCGGGATAGCGTTTGGTGCCTGCTCTTATTTTGTCCAGGGCAAAGGCTATGACTATCATCGCTACCCGTTCGCTGCCTTCGCGCTGCTCTGGATGGCTCTTGTGCTGGCGCTCGCAATGCGCGCCACAGGATGTAGAAGATGGGCTGGCGTACTGGGCCTAACCGCCGGATTGGTGGTCGGCGTGCCTCTGTACCTCTATCACGCAGCGCATCTCCACGCCGACACCGACTTTGTGCCATTGCAGAATGATCTCGCCACCATAGGCGCAAGTCGTCTCCAGCGCCAGGTGCAATGCATGGACATGGTCCAGGGATGCTACACCGCCCTCTATCACCTCAGGATCGTTCAAAGCACGGGAATAATTGGGGACGGGCTGCTCTTCGCGACAGAGAAGTCGCCTGTGGTTGACTACTACCGAAACGAGTATTGGAAAGCGTTGACCAGCAATCCGCCCGCAGTGATTGTTCTCACGAACGAGTGGTTCAGCCATCCGCCGAGCTTCCATAAGATCAACCAGTGGCCCATCTTTTCAAAATATCTCGAGGATCATTACAGATTGGCTATCGCAAGAAACTTCGAACAGGGGGCGAACGACGCCCACCGCGTTCAGGCTGAAGACCACGCCTATCGCATTTACGTTAGGAACGGAGTTTCACTGCCGTTGCCACAGCAGACGGAATAGCGCTACAAGTTCGCGCAACTGCATAGTCGATTAAGACGGGCGATGCTCAAGGCCTCCGCACCGAATCGATGCTGCGACCGGCGAAACCGATCGCTATAGTTTGCCCTGGAGCTGCAATCGCATTCTGGTCAAATCCATATAGTTCCAACCTTCGAGGATCTTGCCGTTTCCGCAGATGAGAAATGACGACCCCTCAACCCGAACCTTCTTCGATGTTGCGGGAAATCCAAGTCCGTCACCCGTGTGCGTCATCGACGCGGTCCATCGAACTGCCACCTTGTCTCCCTCTGCGACAAGATCGTCAACCGCGATTCGCACATCGGGAAAGATCTCACGAAAGCTTTTGCAATGCTTTGCGAACTCGCCTGGGCTGCTGACTACAGAATCCGGATCCGGAAACCCATGCGCTAGTCCAGATTGGTGAAACATCTCCGGGATCGCAGACAGGTTCCCCTCGTCCCAGACCTCTTTAAACCAGCGCCGCACTAGCTTCTTGTTCTCTTCGGACATAGCACCCTCCAGTGCGCGGAGCTTACATGACGGCTCCCAGCACTGTCAGGCGGGAAATGCGCCTTTCTCAATAGCAACGCCGCCAGTTGCACTCTCGCGCTACTTTGCGGGCGCGAGCGGTTTGATCCCCAGGTACTTGTCATACCAGGCAAACCACCGCTCGTAGCGGTCGCGGATAAAGCTGGGCCGTGTGAAGCCGTGGAATTGGCCCGGATACACGATCAACTCCGCCGGCACCCCAACACTCTTCAGCGCCTGATACATCTGCTCGCCGCCTACCAGCGTCACGTTGAAGTCCTTGTCCCCGCCCATAAAGAGCGTCGGCGTCTTGATGCGCTCCACATGAAAGAACGGATACGACAGCTTGATGTACGCCTCCGGATTCTTCCACGGGGGTCCCAGCTCATTGTCGTACTGCAGGATGTACTCATCGACCCCGTACATGCCGAAAAGGTTCGCCGTGCCGGCACCGCTCGACGCGGCCTTGAAGCGTGTGGTCGACGCAATCATGTAGTCAGTCGATATGCCGCCGTAGCTCCATCCGCCTATCACCATGCGGTCCGGGTCGACCTTGCCCGTCGCGATCGCCGCGTCCACCATCGCCAGCAGATCGGCCACTTCCTTGTCGCCCCAGTCCGCGCTGATCGTCTCGCTGTACGCCCGCCCACGTCCCGCGCTTCCGCGATAGTTCACGTTCAGCACCGCGAGGCCATGCGCGGCAAAAAGCTGCCGGTCCACCGTGAAGCGGTGCTCATCCTGCGCCGTTGGGCCGCCATGAATGAACAGCAGCATCGGAGCCTTCGTCCCTGCCTGGTAGCCAACCGGCATTGTCAGCAGACCGTGGACGTCCGTGCCGTCCTTGCTCTTCGCGGCAATGTCCTCGGTCGTCGCCAGCGTGCGCTCCGCCAGCAGCGCGTCGTTGTGCGAGGTCAGCTTATGCAATTTCGTGCCATCCAGCGAGTAGATCTCCGCATCGGCCGAGTCGGTTGACCACAGCAACGCGGCATGCCCGCCGCTAGAGGTCAACCCGCTCGCCGTCCCGCTCTCTTCTGTCAGCCGCTTCGGCGCGCCACCCGTCAGCGGCACCTCCTCCACATACACCACGCGGTCATCGGTGATCGTCGTCAGCAGCGACTTGCCGCTCGCAGTGAACACCGGCGGCCCGACGTTGTTGTCGATGGACGTCGCCTTCAGCTCAGCCGCGCCGCCACTCGCCGGCACCACCGCCAGCCGCGCGCTTCCATAGGCGGTGTAGTGTTCGGAGAGTCCCTGCCGATACGCAATCAGCTTGCTGTCTGGGCTCCACGCCAGCGGCCCACGGTCTTCGCCCGGAAAAGTAGTCAACTTGCGCGCCGTCGATCCGGCCTTCGCGTCCACAACGAAAACATCGTCGTTTGCCACACGGTCCGGATCCGGCTGCGTTTGATTGCTCACGAAGGCAATCATCGTCCCATCCGGAGACCACTCCGCCTCGTGCTCCTCATATTTACCCGAATCGGAAGTCAGCTTGCTTAGCTTCTTTGTCGCGATGTCGAACAGATATAATTGTGCGCGCTTGTCCGTCAGGTAGCCTTCGATGTCCTGCTTGAAGTGGTAGCGATCGATCACGATCGGCTTCGGCGGCTTGGGTTTGGCGTTCTTGTCGTCGCTTTCCGGCTCATTCTTCTCGCGCAGCGTCAGCAACAACTGCTTCGCGTCTGGCGACCAGCGATAGTCGCTCAGGTCCTGCTTCACATCCGTCACCTGGCGTGCCTCACCGCCACGCCGGTCTAGCACCCACACCTGCGAGCCCTTCGCTTTGCCCGGGCGCGAGGAAGTGAACGCAAGATAACGGCCGTCCGGACTCCACTCGGGAGAACTTGCCGACTCCGTGCCGTACGTCAATTGGATGTTGTTCGAGCCATCCCAATCCACCATCCACAATTCGCTGACGCTCTTGTCGTCTTCCGTATCGACGCGGGAAACGGTGTAGACGATCTGCTTGCCATCGGGTGACACCTGCGGATCGCCCACGCGAACCAGCTGGTTCAGATCATCGATCTTGAGACCAGGCTTGGGGGTTTGGCTGAAAAGAGGGAAGGCGAACAGAAGGACAAAGAGAGTGCAGACGGGCCAGTGGCGCATGCCCCGGAGTGTAGCAGGCGCCTTCACAAATCGCGGTTCAAGCTCGCTATTTGGCCGGATGACGCAGATCGGAACCGGTGCGCCCTACCCGGCGCAGCTCATCGCTCAACACAATCGCCTCGGCCAACTCGCGCATGGAGCGACGCTTCTGCCGGCTCTGCTTGCGCAGCGCAGCATAGGCGCTCTCCTCGTCGATCTTTAGGTCGCGTTGGAGAATGCCCTTCGCACGGTCGACCACCTTGCGCGTCTCCAGTCGATCGCTCAGCTCCTCGCGCTCCATCTCCAGGCGCGCCATCTCGATCTCAGCGCCGACTAGAAATCCAATTGTGGAGAGTAGTTGTATCTCGCGCTGTGTATGCTCGTGCGGCTTCCGGTGCTGCACATTGATCACGCCCACAAGCTTGCCGCGGCTCAGCAGAGGAACGGAGAGGAACGCCTCGAAGCGGTCTTCGGGAAGGTCCTTGAATGCTTTAAATCGCGTGTCGCCCGCAGCATTTTTTGCAATCGCAACAGGCTCCCGGTTTTCTGCCACCCATCCAGTAATGCCCTGTCCTAGTTGCAAATCGAGATTGTCTACCAGTTCCGCATGCGGGATCTTGGAAGCCCGCAGCACCAGCTTTTCGCCCTGCAGCACAAAGATCAGACACGCATCGCAACGCACAATAGATGTTGCAAACTCAACCACCCGGTTCAGCACCTCATGCAGTGGATCGGCCGCCGCGATGCGGCTCCCAAGTTCATGCAGGAACTCAAGATGCGCGTCTTCTACCTGCTGCCAGTTTGTTGCGTCCTGTGCGTTTTGCGGTACGTCCTGATTTGCATACATAAATCTTTGCGTCTCCTCTCAGAGGTCCCCGCGCACTCCAGGGTGCGCGCGGCATGACTGTGTCAATTGGAAGACGGGAAGAAAGCGTCTACACGCGGAGGCAGCCTTCTTTTCCGATTGCGTTCGGGACAAGCTTACCCGTACAGTAAGGAATCCCAACCGTTTCAGCAAGCAGTAAGCAGAAACAAAGGCATTGCTCCTTGTAGCAGCAGGCCTTGGGCGCAGTTCCTTCCACGTCGAAGCCGCTCCGGCAAATTGTTCCAGGTACAAACCCTCTTCCAGGCAGAAGAAAAACGATCCATCACATTGGTCCACGCCCAATCCGGGCACAGGCCTTGTTGCGACTCGTAGTCCTTTTGGAGGCTTAGTATGCTGTGGCGTCGTGGTACGTTTCTTGTCCCCTTTGGACAGGCAGCGCTGGTCGTTGCTGTCCTCTCCGGCACACTCGCCGGCGCTCAAACATTTCGCGGTGCCATCAACGGCACCGTGACCGACCCTGCAGGTGCCGCAATCCCAGGCGCCCAGGTGCAAATCGCCGATGACGCGACAGGCGTCACGCGTCAGACCGTCTCCGCCGCAGGCGGTGACTTCAACTTCCCCGACCTGCCTCTCGGTTCGTATACCGTAACGGTTACGAATTCGGGCTTCGACATCCTCAAGATCACCAAGGTCAGCGTCTCGGCGGGCGCCATCCACACCGTCCCGGTGAAGCTCACGGTTGCGCAGCAGGCAACAACTATCGAAGTCAGCGGCTCCGCCCTCGCGCTCGATACCACAACGCCGGTGCAGACCACCACCATTCCCAGCAAGACAGTGCAGGACATTCCGCTCAACGGTCGTGACTTTACCCAGATGATCGGGCTCGCTCCGGGTTTTGCGGGTTACTCTGCAGGCGGCTTCGGATCGGTGAACGGCACACGTGCCAACCAGGTCAACTGGCAGATCGACGGGTCCGACAACAATGACCTCTGGCACAACATCCCCGCCGTCAATCAGGGGGGTGTCGAAAATATTGCAGGTGTCACCCTCCCCATTGACTCCGTGGAAGAGTTCTCGCTGCAGACGCAGTCCTCGCCGGAGACCGGCCGCAACCCGGGCGGCACCGTCAATCTTGTCACCAAATCAGGCACGAATCAGATTCACGGTACGGCCTACTACTACAACCGCAACGAGGCGCTCGCTGAGGTCTCGCCCTTCCAGACCGGAAATCCGCCTCTGCGCAATGAGCAGTGGGGCGCAAGCGCCGGCGGACCGTTTTGGAAGGACCACACTTTTTGGTTCGCGAACTTCGAGAAGCAGAAGTTCCGCATTGCCACCGGCAACCAGGGCACGGAGCCCTCTGCCGCATACCAGGCCCAGGCCCTCGCACTGCTCCAGCAGTACGGAGTCGGCGTCAACTCGGCAACCAGCGCGCTATTGACCACGCTCTGGCCCGCGGACGCGCTCACCGGCCCCGCACAGGGCAACAACTTCGCCGGCTCCGCGCCCGAAACCGGCTATAGCTACAACGGCGTCATCAAAATCGATCACAACTTCAACGAAAAGCAATCTCTCTCTGCTCGCGCCTTCCTCGGGCAGGGCAACCAGATCGCACCCGTCTGCGGCAACTGCGTCCTGCCCTACTACTTCGAGGTCGCGCCGATCCACGTCTACAACTACTCGCTGGTGCATAACTGGACGATCTCTTCACACATGACCAACCAGATCAATGCCGGTGTGAACTACTTCAACCAGGTATTCAACGACCAGCAGACCGGTTTCAATGTGGACTCGCTCGGCTTCGTTACCAACTCGCCTTATTCGAACTCGCCGAATATCAACATCAGCGGCTTCGAAGTGATCGGCCAAACCCCGCCGGAAGGCCGCAACGACATCACCGGCCACCTGGACGAGGCACTTGCGTGGAGCCTCGGGCGGCATCAGGTGCGCTTCGGTGGCGAATACCGCCAGGCACAGATCGACGAGTTCTACCAGCGGCACTCCACCGGCACCTTCAAATTTACCGGCGCGCAGGGTCCCTGGTGCACCCAGGGCAACGACTGCAGCGGCAACCCTGAAGCGCTTGCCGATTTCCTTGGCGGTTATCTCGCATCCGCGTCCATCGCCCGCGGCAATGCGGAGCGCCAGGTATTCATCAACACCTTCGATCTCTTTGCGCAGGATAGCTGGCAGGTCCTGCCCTACCTCAACATCAACTACGGCGTGCGCTACGACTACGTGCAGCCAATGCACTCGCTGTATAAAAACCTCTCCGTCTTCCGCCCCGAGCTGACGGCCAGCAACGGGCTCGGCTTCCAGGGCGATCAGATCAGCGAGGTCTACCCCAGCGACTGGATGAACTTCAGCCCACGCGTCGGGTTCAGTTACTCTCCCGGCGTATGGAAGGGCACCGTCCTACGCGGCGGATTCGGCATGTTCTTTGACACACCCAATGCCAACCCGTTCCTCGACAATCGTCCCGGCAACAATGCGCCGAACGGTCTGGAAGGCAATCCCGGCGGTGCTGATCCCGTCTTCACCGTGGCAGCGACTCCGCAGGCCGGCGTAGTCTCCGTCATCCCCGGTCAGCCCATACTTCCCAGCGGCACAGTAGTCTGCAATCCCACGAACCCGTGCGGCGTCTTCTCCGTCGATCGCAACTTCCGGACGCCATACAACTTCAACTTCAATCTGCAGGTCGAGCAGTCGCTCGGCACCAAGGGGCTCCTCCAGATCGGCTACGTCGGCAGCCAGGGACGGCGGTTGCTCAGCCTCCTCAACATCAACCAGCCGTTTCTTGGCGGACCCACCACCGATGTCACCTTCAACGGAGCCCAGTACACCGGCATAACTAACCGGCCTTACGTCTCCACGTATCCGCAGTACGGTGAGATCAACCAGATCGAGAGCATCGGCACCTCCAACTACAACGCGCTACAGGCCGTCATCAGCCTGCGCAACATGCACGGCGTCACCACGCAATTCAGCTACACCTGGAGTCACAATCTGGACGAGGTGACGCAATACCGCGGACAGCTCCCGCAGGACAGCACAAACTTCAAGGGTGACTACGGCGCCAGCGACTTCGACACCCGCAACACCTTCGTCGGCTTCGTCAACTACACCGTGCCCGGATTCCGCGGCCCGTCCCTGCTCACGCATGGGTGGGAGCTCAACTCCGTCATCACGTTGAAGGGTGGCCAGCCCATCAACCTCTTCACCGGCACGGATACTTCGGGCACCAACGAGTTCACCCAGCGTCCAGACCAGGTCGGAAACCCATTCGCAGGCGTCAGCCACAAGGTTCAGAATGTCGATGGCTCACGCTTCGTGCAGTGGTTCAACCCGGCGTCCTTCGCCGATCCCGCCGCAGGCACGTGGGGCAATTACCGCCGCAACAGCTTTTTCGGCCCAGGCTTTGCCGACGCCGATCTCTCCCTCTTCAAGAACACTCCCATCACGGAGCGGGTCAACACTCAGTTCCGCGTGGAGATGTTCAACGTCACCAACCGTCTCAACCTGGCCAGCCCTGGACCAACGCAACTTGGCAACGCGTACACGGACTCCGGCAGCTTCGGCCAGGTCGGCGCTACTATCGGCGCCGGCAACTACGCTCCTGGAATCGGTCCGGGGGAGCCATTCAACACGCAACTCGCTTTGAAGATCATCTTCTAGGGGCGCAAGATGTTGTCTCCCCGCGGCACGGCGTACAGCCTCCTGGGCGGCCGTGTCGCACTCTTTTTTTGCTCTGACAAAGCTTGTCGATCAGGACTACATTTGGGCTCAACTGGGCTCCAGCAAAGGATTTTTGTATGGCGATCACCCGGCGTCAGTTTCTCTTCCGTGTAGGGCAGGTCGGCGGCTACAGCGCCGCCTTCACCATGATGCAGGCACTCGGCCTGCTGCCTATGGCTGCAACCAAAGCCCAAGCTATTCGTGGCGTCTCCGGGCATGGCACCCGCGTCGTGATCCTCGGCGGCGGCATCGCCGGTCTAGTCTCGGCCTACGAGTTGACCAAGCTCGGCTACAGCTGCACCGTACTCGAAGCCCGCGATCGCGTCGGTGGCCGCAACTGGACCATCCGCCGCGGCTCTCGTGTCAACTTCACCGACGGTACGGAGCAGACCTGTGCCTTCGATGAGAATCTCTACTTCAACGCCGGCCCCGCGCGTCTGCCTTCCATCCACTCGCACATGCTGAACTACTGCCACGAGCTCGGCGTTCCCCTCGAAGTCGAGATCAACACCTCGCGCTCGTCACTTCTGCAGTGTGACAAGTTCAATGATGGCAAGCCGGTCCAGCAGCGCCAGATGGTCAATGACACCCGCGGCCACGTCTCGGAGCTGCTCTCGAAATGCATCCGCCAGGGCGCGCTCGATCAGGAGCTCAGCGCTGAGGACAAAGAGCGGATGCTCAACTTCCTCACCGCATATGGCGACCTTAAGCCCGACGGCAAATTCACTGGTACGGAGCGCTCCGGTTACAAGGTGCTGCCTGGCGCAGGTCCGCAGGACGGCGTCCCGCGCGACCCCCTCCCCATGCACGCACTGCTCGATGCCGATCTGTGGCAAGGGCTGCTTACAGAAGACATCATCGACTGGCAGGCCACCATGTTCCAGCCCGTCGGCGGTATGGACCAGATTCCGCGTGCCTTTGAGAAGAAGCTAGACACCAGCATCCGCCACAACGCGCAGGTCATGCGCATCCGCCAGACTGCCTCCGGCGTGCAGGTCTCCTATAAGGACCGCATCAGTAGCCGCGTCGAAACGCTGGACGCCGATTACTGCATCTGCGCGATGCCCCTCACCACGCTGAAGAATGTCGACGCCGACTTCTCACCCGAAGTCGAAGCCGTCATCCAGCATGCCAGCTATGACTCGGCATACAAGATCGCCTGGCAGTCGCGCCGCTTCTGGGAACAGGACGACAACGTCTACGGCGGTCTCTCCTTCCTGCGGCAGACCGTCGATGTGGTCTGGTATCCCAGCTACGGACTCTTTTCGCCGCGCGGAGCCATCGTCAGCGGTTACAGCATCGAGAACGGCACGCCCTTCGGCAAGCTCCCCACCGTCCAGGCCAAGCTCGATGCCTCGCGCCAGGCGGTCGAAAAACTCTTTCCCGGCCGCGGCCAAGAGCTGCGCGATCCCGTATACGTGAGCTGGGGCAACATCCCATTCAATCTGGGCTCGTGGATCAGCGGGTTCGGACGCCAGGACCCGAAGGACTACGCCACCATGACCCACCCGGACCGCCGCGTGTATTTTGCCGGCGACCACACCAGCCACATCGTCGGCTGGCAGGAGGGCGCTGCGCTCTCCGCAATCCGCGCCGTCAACATGATCGGACAGAAGGTCCAACCAGGAGGCACTCTTGCGTAGTCTTCGCACCGCTGTCGTTGTTACCGCATTCGCCGTCTCCGCCATCGCAGCAGCTGCGCAGGCCCCCACCCGTATCCCCCTACCCAATAACTCACCATTTCCTATCTCGCAGGGAGTTTGGGTTGGCAACACACTCTATCTCAGCGGCACGCTCGATCCCGATTTCAGCAAGGCGCCTGCGAAGGACACCAAGGCGCAGACCGTCGGCGCTCTCCAGGCCATTCAGAAAGTGCTCGCCGCGCAGAAGCTCACCCTCGGTGACGTCGTAATGATGCACGTCTATCTCACCGCCGATCCCGCCATCGGCAAAATGGACTTCGCTGGCTTCATGGGCGGCTACACGCAATTCTTCGGCACCAAGGAGCAGCCCAACAAGCCTGCACGGTCTGCCATGCAGGTAGCTGCCCTCGCGGCCCCCGGAGCGCTGGTGGAGATCGAAGTCATCGCCGCAAAGCCTTAGCCGATATCAGAGAAGAATGTCGGGTGGCGCGAGCAGACGTTCCAGCGAATATCCCCTGGTGTGAAAGGTGTTCCAGTACTGCACAAACGGGAAGCTTCGTCCGTGCACCTGGAACAGTCCGATATCCGTAGCCAGGTTTAGCGCGATCAACAGAACGGCGGCCCGTCGCCACGCTGGCCCGAAAGCCGGCTGAACGCCGTCCCCGTGCAGACGGCGCGTGGACCAGCAGACGGCAATCGCGCACAGCACGGCATTCAATTCCATTAGCGCAAGCCAGCGATATCGATCGTAGGCCACCAGGTTCAGCAGCATCGGCGCAAATGTGCAAAGCGCCAGGTACCACCGCAGCCCGCGCCGCTCGCCGGCCACTCGCCATGCCAGTGCGAGGAAGAAAAGCGTAGTCGGCAGAAAGGCGAGCAGGCCAAAGAACTCTTCCACCCAATACGTGCCTGCGTGCATGAACCCCCACATCTTGCGCACGTTCTCGCCGCTGGAATTGGCAAAAATCGCAACGAGCACGCCGTCATGCGATGGAAAGTTCACGCGCTCGCGGATGGCGGCCGCCAGCTTTGCAATTTCATCCGAGGTCATTCTCGCGTGGCAAATGGGTGCCAGAATGATTGCCCACGGGATGATCGCCGCTGCTCCGATCCCTAGCCACAGTCTCTTATTGCCGTCATTCTCGAATACAAGCACGCAAACCGTGCATGCCAGCGAGACCGCCAGAAATGCGACGGCATACATCTCATGCACCAGAACGCCCACGATGCCGGCAGCCAGTGCGGCCATCACCTGGACTGAGGGCTTGCGAAACTGCATCACCACCAGCACCAGCAGCGCCATCAGGATGTCGCAATAGCCCACAAGGTTGGTCAGCATCGTGATGCAGAAGCTGCTCGCCACGAGAGCGGAGAAAGCGCCCAGGCCGGCCGCGTCAAGGCCGGATCTGCGCACACTGCGCGCCAGCGGCCAGAACAGTCCTGCCAGCAGAACAAACGACACCGCGGCAAAAACGCCGTAATGCCAGATGGGAATATGTAACTGACGGCAGATCTCCCCGAAGAGTCCACGTCGCATGTACCCGTTGCGGTAGTCGATCTGCGCCTGAGTCGCGGCCCATATATAGGGCATGCGCAGGCCCTTCAGAACGGCTGTTGTGCCCCCAACGACAAGCAGCAGCCGGTAAAAGCGGCTCTCATCTTGAAAAACTCCCTGCAATCCCCTGATCAACGAAGCTGGCTCCCCCTCATCAGTATCCCAGGCATGAGACCTGCGCAGGATTCATCGGCTCGCCCGTCCGTTCGAAGGAGCGGAAGGCCGCCGTCACTGCTGCTGTTGCTGCATCTGCTGGATCTGCAGTAGGGGCGAAGCCAGCGGCAGCGGCTCGTGCGCGCGCTCCACCACCATCGACCAGTCCTCGGGCACCGGCATCGTCTCATCGAAGGGCGGCGCCGTCTCGGACGACTCCACATGCACTGCCACGCTCAACTCGCTCTCCGTCTTTCCGCGGTACACGCCGTGCGTCGGTGGCACGTCGGCATAGTCGCGTCCCAGCGCCGTGCGAATATGCCGGTCATTCGCCACTAGATCATTCGTCGGATCGAAACCCACCCAGCCCAGCCGCGGCAGAAACGCCTCGACCCACGCATGGGTGGCGCTGGGCGCGTTGCGTTCGTCAGAGCCGATCTCCGGCTCGTCGCCGTGGCACAGGTAGCCGCTCACATAGCGGCACGGAATCCCCACCATGCGCGCCAGAGCAATCATAATGTGCGCAAAGTCCTGGCACACGCCTCGCCTGGAACTGAGCGCCACATCGATCGGCGAATCTACCTTGGTACTGCGAGGCAGATATTCGAAGTTGTTGAACACATTGCGGCTGATCTCATGCAGCATCGAAAGCGGATCGTCTCGCCGCGTAATCCTCCACTCCGCCGCCAGCGTGCGCAGAGCCTCCGTCGGCTCGGCAAAGGTGCTCGGCAGCAGCATCTCCCAGAAGTCGCCCTGCGCCAGCAGGACATCCAGCTCTTCCCATGCCGCCGGCGTAAGTCGCTTTGGTATTGGCCCCAACGGCTGCTGTTCTACAAGAGAATGCGCCACGATCACCAGTTGCCGGTGATCCCCCGGAATATCGAAGTGGTGCACCTGGTTCGCCAGATGATCGCGATAGGAAAAGACGCGGCAGCGCGGGCTCACCGACAGAGAAAACGTAAGGCAGCGCTGATTGCCGTCGCCGCGCGGCTGCATCCGGATCTCCATCGCACTTTCGCACACCGAATGCGCATAGTCGAAGCGCGTCAGATGCTGGATCGAGTAATACCTCATATCGCGCTCCTCAGGTGATGCGTCATTCGCTTCCCTCTTGTACTCGTCATCCTGAATGTAACCGACGCCACACCTGTCACCCTGAACGTAACCGAAGTTGGAGGGAAGTATCTAGCTCATCGCCAGCGCCGTCTGTGTCGAATACTGGATATACAGCCGGAAGACCCGCTCATGTACCTGCCGGCATTGCTGCAGAATACTCGACAGATAGGCGCCCACATCCTGCGAAAGCACGTCGTCAATATCGACGAAGCTCAGTGAAGCCTGCAGCCGCCCGGAGACCCTGACCAGTTCGTCCGCAATATGCAGCCCGCTCTTCGCCCCAATCGCCATCAGCGCGCTGCGCAGGCAATCCACCGAGTAGCGAACCGAGTGCGGAAAGTCCGGATTCAGCAGCAGGAACTCCGTGATGCGTTCCGGCGTAAAGTCAGCAGTGTAGGCATTGCAGTAAGCCTCGAAGGCGCTGCAGCAGCGCAGCAGGCCCGCACCCTCCAGAAATTCGTAACCAGATGCCGTGCTATTCGGGGGATCGAATCTCTCCCGGTGATACACATCCATCAGCGTGGTCGTCGCCGCCGCGCGCTCGATATAACGTCCCAGCTGGATGAATTGCCAGCCCTCGCCATGACTCATCGTCGAGTCGGTCACTCCCTGGAACTGGTGCAGGTCGTACACCACGGTCGGCAGAAAGCTGGTCAACGCGTTGTAGGAGCTCACCTCCCGCTGCGCCGCGGTCATGCTGTGATAGAGACGGTTCAGCTGCTGCCACTGCTCGGAGCTCAACTCGTCGCGCACCTGTCGCGCATTCTCCCGCGCCTGCGCAATGGAGTTCACAATCGCCGCATGGCTCCGCGTGCTGAAGGTCAGATCATGCGTTAATTGATAGAAGTCGCCGCTCCACTCAATATGCGCCGGATGCCCCAGGCACGCCAACACCCGCTTCCAGCGCCGCTCCAGGCTCAGGTTCGCCGTGGTGCTGGCTTCGTCCAGCATCAGGCTCATATTCACATCGATCAGCCGCACCGTGTGCTCCGCTCGCTCCAGATAGCGGCTCATCCAGTACAGGCTGTCAGCAACGCGTGAAAGCATCTTCGATTCCTCTGCCTCAGTCGTTCACGACCCAGGTATCTTTGCTGCCGCCGCCCTGCGACGAGTTCACCACCAGCGAGCCTTCCTTCAGCGCGACACGCGTCAGCCCGCCCGGCACCACCGTCGCCTTGTCGCCGAACAGTATGTATGGCCGCAGGTCCACATGCCGCGCCTGAATGCCGCCTTCCATCAGGCAGGGCGCGCGCGAAAACTCCAGTGTCGGCTGGGCAATGTAATTTCGCGGATCGGCTTCGATGCGGCGGCGAAACTCCTCCCGCTGCTCAGCCGTGCTCTGCGGGCCGATCAGCATGCCATACCCGCCCGACTCGCCCACCGCCTTCACCACCAGCTTGTCCAGGTTCTCGAGCGTGTGCTGCCGGTGCACCGGGTTCGTCATCAGGAAGGTCTCCACGTTGTTCAGCAGCGGCTCCTCATCCATGTAATAGCGGATGATCTCCGGCACATACGCGTAGATCGCCTTGTCGTCCGCGAGACCAGTGCCGAATGCATTCGCCAGAGTTACATTCCCCGCGCGATACGCATTGAACAGTCCCGCCGCGCCCAGCACGGACTCCCCGCGAAACGCCAGCGGATCGATGAAGTCGTCATCCACGCGTCGGTAAATCACATCCACACGCTTCAGCCCGGCAGTGGTGCGCATGTAGACCACGTTGTCGTGGATCACCAGGTCACGCCCCTCCACCAGCTCGATGCCCATCTGGCGAGCGAGATAGGTGTGCTCGAAATATGCGGAGTTGTAGACGCCCGGCGTCAGCACCACAATCGTCGGCTCCGGCCGCCCCTCTGGCGCCAGCGAGCGCAGCGTCGCCAGCAGCACCTGCGAGTAATGCTCAATCGGCCGCACATCGTAAGCGCGAAAGAGCTGCGGAAAGATGCGCTTCATCACGCGCCGGCTGGTCAGCATATAGCTCACGCCGCTCGGCACCCGCAGGTTGTCCTCCAGCACCACGAACTCGCCTGACTGGACCCGCAGCAGGTCCGTGCCGCTCACCGCGATATAGATGTTGCGCGGCACCTGCAGCCCGCGCATCTCGCGGCGGAAGTGCCGGCACGTGTACACCACCTCGCGCGGCACCTTGCCGTCAGCCAGGATGCGTCCATCGTTGTACACATCGTGAAGGAACATATTCAGCGCGGCGATCCGCTGCACCAGTCCGCGCTCAATGTGCGTCCACTCCGTATTGCTGATGACGCGCGGCACCACGTCGTAGGGAAACACCCGCTCTGTGCCCTGCTCCTCGCCGTACACCGTGAACGTGATCCCCTGGGTCAGGAACGACAGGTCCGCTGCCTTCTTGCAGCGCTCGATCTCCTCCTGCGGCATGCGGGCGAACATCTCCAGCAGCCGCCGATAGTGCGGCCGCGCCTCGCCTTCTGCCGTGAACATCTCGTCGTAAGCGCCGTCCAGAACGTATTTGCCCAGCACGGAGCTGCGAAAGTGCTCCGAATCGCTGAACAGCCGGCTCTGGCTGCTATCCATCTCCGCATCCGTTCCATCCGGACTCAACCGTTCGACGCTCATGCCGGCGCCTCCTGGGTTGCGGTCACCTCATCGCTCACCACGAAAAATTTCTTCAACGTTGCCGAGCCGAACGCCGTCGTTAGTGCCACGTCGGAGGCATCGCGTCCCGTCGCCATCAGCACCCGGCCGATCCGCGGATGGTTGTGTCGCGCATCCATCGTCCACCACCGGTCGCCTAGGTACACCTCGAACCACGCGCTGAAGTCCATCGGCGTATCCGAGGGTGGCACCCCGATGTCGCCCAGGTATCCGGTCGCATAGCGCGCCGGAATGTTCATCGCGCGGCAAAAGGTGATAGCCAGGTGCTGAAAATCTCGGCACACTCCGCGCCGTTCCGTGAAGACCTCGAGCGCCGTCTTCGTTGGCCGCGCGTACGGGTAGCCGAACTCCACCTTCCAGTTCACCCATCCGCAGATCGCTTGCACCCGTGGCCACCCCGGCGCTATGCCGCCGAACAGGTCATGCGCTATCGGAGACAACAGGTCCACCTCGCAGTACCGGCTCGCCAGCAGAAACTGCAGCGTCTCCGTCGGCAGTTCCCCTACGGGATGTTCCACCGCGTACGTACCCGCGGCATCCGGCAGGCCGCTGTCCTCAATCAGAGTTGAAGCTCGCAGCCGCAGCTCACCCGCTGGGGCCACCAGCCGCGTGCAGCGGTTGCCAAAGCTGTCCACGTATTCATCCCGGAGCACGCCGGCGTTGGTCTCCAGTGCGTCCGGTTCCAGTAGGTCCGGTATCCGCGATGGGTGAACGTGCAGCATGGCCACCATGGCCACCTCACGCGGCGTCTCGAACGCAATGTCGTATCCCAGACGAATCTTCATGGGCGAAGCTCTGGCCTTCCTCTGTGGAGTTCAGCTCGCTTCGAGCGACGCGGGTCGGAGCGGGTCTTGCGGTGTCGTACCCAAAACCGGGGAGCCCGAAGGGCTCTGGGAAGGTTAGGATGCCATGAACGCGCACCCCGCGGCTGCTTTTCTCACACTCTCGGTAGCATTTCTGGCCCACCTGGGAGACTATGGACCCCATGACCTATTGTCTCGGCATCATGACTCGGGAGGGTCTCGTCATGGGGTCCGACTCCCGCACCAACGCGGGCTATGACCAGGTCAACGTCTGCCGCAAGATGCACACCTTCGTCGTTCCCGGCGAGCGTGCCTTCGTACTCCTCACCAGCGGCAGCCTGTCCCTCACCCAATCCACCATCACGTTGCTGCAGGACGACTTCCAGCAGGGCAGGGGACTGGCATGCGTCGAGTCCATGTACGGCGCCGCGCGCGCCGTAGGCGATGCCGTGCGCCGCGTCTCCGACCTCGACCGCGCCGCCCTGGAGCGCGACGACTACAACTTCAACATTCACTTGCTCCTCGGTGGCCAGGTTGTGGGCGCACCCTCGGCGCTCTACTGCATCTATCCGCAGGGCAACCCGCTCAGCGCAACGCAGGACTCGCCCTATCTCCAGATCGGCGAAGCCAAGTACGGCCGCCCCATCCTCGACCGCGGCATCGTCTATGACAAGACGCCACTGGATGTTGCTGCGCTCTACGCCATGCTCTCCTTTGATGCCACCATTCGCTCGAATGTCACAGTAGGGCCGCCGCTCGAGCTGCTTGTCTACCGCGATGGCTCACTCGACTTCACCGAATACCGGCGCTTCGCCGCCGACGACCCAGAGCTGCTCGAGCTGCACGCCCGTTGGGAGACCGCCCTGCGGCGCGCCGTCGAAGATCTACCGCGTCTGCGCTATACCGACCGCCCGGCGCCCGTCCAGCAATTGCTTATGGAAACGGCTGCTCGCCCCTGAGCCACCGCATCGTGAATTCGTTGCCCGTCTTGCTGTAACTCTCTTCCACCAGGTACTGCACCTCCGCTGACTCACCCAGCGAAAGCGCCAGCAACGACGGCCCGGCACCGCTCAGGCATACGCCTAACAGCTTAGGATGCTCCAGCTCCAGCAGGTCGGCTAGGCCCGGGACAATATCCTTACGATACGGCTGGTGCAGCTTGTCCAACATCGCTTCGCGCAGGCTCTGCGGATGCTCGCTCTCGAGCGCGCACAGCAGCAGTGCCACCCGCTGCATATTGCTCACCGCATCGCGAAAGGGCACCTGCGCCGGCAGCACCTCGCGCGCACGTACCGTGGTCAACGCGTACTCCGGCGTCAGCACCAGCATCCGAATCGCCTGAGGCCACGGCAGGCTCACCGCCGTCACGCCTCCGTCATCCGTCTGGCAGCTTACTGTCAGGCCGCCCAGCAGCGCCGCCGCCACATTGTCCGCATGCCCTTCCAGCGCCGCCGCGACCGCGAGCAACGGCGTCGGTCCCAGCGACACACCGCTCACCACTTCAAACAGCCGCAGTCCTGCCACCGTCGCCGCCGCGCTCGAACCCAATCCCGACCGCGGCGGAATCTGGCTTCGCACCTCCACATGGACGGAAGGCAGCGGCCGCGCGTACTCCTCGCGCAGGCGCGCAAACGCCGAGAGGATCAGGTTCTCACCCATCGGCGCGCAGCCTACAAACTCAAATGTGACCCCGTCGAGTCCCTCCCGCCGCTCCACCAGCAGGCTCAGGTACAGGTTCACCGCTACCGCAAGCGTGTCGAAGCCCGGCCCCAGGTTCGCAATCGATCCCGGCACATGGATCTCCGTCGGCTCTCCTCCAAGCGGCATCGTGTCGATAGGCAGTTTCTCGTCAGGCATTGTCCTAGTGTCCCATCTCTAAGTGAATGGACATGAGCCTCGTCGTCTAAACGAAACGAGCTCTCGAAATAAAATCGTCATCCCGACGGGGTAAAGCAAAGTGATCCGCGTTACTTCAATGCAGGCCGGCCTCAGTGCCCTTCCAGCTGCCCCTGATTCCGTGCCCCGTGCTGTTCCAGGATGTAAGCCGTGTCCTTCAGCCCGTGACCGGTCAGCATCGCCACCACCTCAGCATCGCGCTCCACCACGCCGGTCTCGCGCAGCTTCTTCAACCCTGCCAGCGTCGTCGCCGATGCCGGCTCGCACCCGATCCCATCGCGTCCGATCGCCGCCTTGGCCTCGCCAATCTCCTCATCCGTTACATCGATCACTCGTCCGCACGTCGACTCCACGCCGTGCAGCGCCTTCCGCCACGACCTCGGATTGCCGATTCTTATCGCGGTCGCGCGCGTCTCCGGATCGAGCGGTTGCAACACCGCGTCCGGATTCTCCGCGCGCTCGCGCCACAGCCGGGCAAACGGATTCGCCCCCGCGGCCTGCACCACAATCAGCTTCGGTGCCTGCTCGATCAGCCCCCACCGCAGCAACTCATCGAATGCCTTGCCGAACGAAGCACTGTTCCCCAGGTTGCCGCCCGGGACGACCAGGTAATCCGGCGCGCGCCAGCCGCGCTCCTCCATCACCTCATACATGCAGGTCTTCTGCCCCTCGATGCGGAATGGGTTCACCGAGTTCAGGAAGTAGACCTCCTCCGGCGGAAGTGCCAGCAACGTGTTCAGTGCATCGTCGAAGCTGCCGTTGACCTCCACAATCTCCGCGCCAAAGTCCAATGCCTGCGCCAACTTGTTCATCGAGACCTGTCCCGCCGGCAGATACACCCGCCCCACCACGCCCGCGCGCGCCGCATAGGCCGCGAGCGAAGCCGCCGTATTCCCCGTCGAAGCGCAGGCCACCACCTTCGCGCCCAGGTAGCGCGCCTCGGTCATCCCCGTCGTCATCCCCAGGTCCTTGAAGCATCCCGTAGGGTTCCAGCCCAGATGTTTGAAGTGGAGCCGCGTCACGCCGGCAAACTCCGCCGCCCGCTGCGCACGCACCAGTGGCACATTGCCCTCGCGCAGCGTCACCACATGCTCGGCTGCATACTGCGGCAACGCCTCGCGGAAGCGCCACACGCCGCTCGCATCGACTGCCGCAAACGACCGCCGCCGCTCCGACCACAGTTGCTTCAGTGCCGCCGCGTCCGCCTTGGGTGCATCGATCACGACCTTCAGCAGCTCGCCACACTTCGGGCAGGCCATCAGCGGTGTGTGCAGGTCAAAGGTTGCGCCGCACTTGGGCGCTATGCAATGCAGATGCGTCACGCGCGTTTCCTCAGGATGGGAAGACACAGCGGCGGCTGCACCAGGAAGTGCAGCTTCCCGATCTCCGCCATCGCCGTGTCCAGCGCCTGCTGGTTCGACGGCTCGAGCGTAATTGCAAAGGGAAGCGCCTCGCGCGAGTGTCCCGGCAACTGCAGCACCGCATCTACATTGATCGCGTATGTCGCCAACACCTGTGAGATCGCCGCCAGGATCCCCGGCCGGTCGCGCACCAGGTAACGCGTGTAGTGCGGCATCACGAATTCTTTGGAGACAGTCAGCTTGCGCAGCGTTGGGCTCATCGATTCCGAAGACGTCGTACCCAATCGCGCCAGCGCGATCAGATCGCTCACCACCGCCACTGCCGTTGGACCGCCGCCCGCGCCGTTTCCGGAGAAGGTCGTCTCGCCACCATAGCGCCCCGTGCTCACCACAATGTTCTGCGGACCCACCACCTGCGCATGCGGCAATCCGCGCTGCACCAGCATCGGCTGTACGGCGATGTGCAGGCCGTCTTCCTTCACCTCTGCATGCGAGATTTGCCGGATGGTGCATCCGAGCTCCGATGCATAACGCAGGTCCACCGCCGTCACCGGCCGGATCGACCGGCACAGCACCGTCTCCAGATCGACATCGGCGCCCAGTGCCACGCGGCTCAGGATCGTGATCTTCGCCCGCGCGTCAAAACCATCCACATCGGCGCTCGGATCCGCCTCGGCAAAGCCCGCACGCTGTGCTTCGAGCAGCGCATCGCCAAACGACAGCCCCGCCTGCTCCATCCGCGTCAATATGTAGTTGCACGTCCCATTCAGGATGCCGCTCACGCTCACCAGCTCATCGCCCGCGAGCCCCTCCTGCAGTCCGGAGAGCACCGGTACCCCGCCCGCGACAGACGCGCCGTATGCCAGGTGCTGCCGATGCCGGCACGCCAGCTCGCTCAGTGCCACCCCCTCGGCAGCAATCAGCTCCTTGTTCGCCGTCACGACGGACTTGCCGCTCGCCAGCGCGCGCCGCACCCACGTTCCCGCCGGGTCGAGGCCGCCCGCCAGCTCCACCAGGACATCGATATCCGAGTCCAGCACCTCGTCGATGTTCTCCGTCCAGCGTACCGAGGTCGGCATCCAGTCCACGTGCTTCGCCGCAATGCGCCGGTTCAGAATGTAGGCCAGCTCAAACGGAGAGCCGCCGCCCTGCTCGATCAGGATGCGCGCCACCGCCGATCCCACCGTGCCAAAGCCGGCAATCGCCAGTCGCAGCCGCCGGTTGCTTCCATCGCCACCCGTCTTCGCCCGCTCCTCGATCGTCGCCATCTCCACTCACATGTCACACTAAATAAGCGGAGGCGCACCATACCGCGCCTCTCGAGCCCATGTCGTGCCTTTGTTGTATCAGGGACGGGGCAGCAGACCAACCTGCGCAGGCCCTCGTGCGCTGGACTATTGGACCGTCAACATGCCCTGTAACACCTGCACATTCTGTCCCGAGGTGGCCGTGATGTAGAACGGATAGGTGCCAGCCTTCAGCCCGTTGGACGGGGCTGAAGAACTGCTTCCCCCACCGCCGCAGCCGGTGAAGGGGATCGCGCACAGCGCCGCTCCGAAGACGAGGAGCAGAATTCGCCGCCGGCGTCCGCCAACGGCAAAGCCGAGCAGAGCAAACAGTGGAAGACCGCACGCCAGCGCCATACTTCGAAGCCCCGTGTCCGCGGTATTCGTTACGGCCACCGCCGTCACCGTTAGAGTTACGTTCACAGTGCCCGTCCCAGATAGATTCACCGTCGCCGGGCTGAAATTGCACGTCGGCTGCCCCTGGCACGCGAATGTGACCGGTCCGGTGAAGCCGCCCAGCGCTTGGACTGGGAGCGTCGCTGTGGCGGTCTGCCCCGAAGAGGCTGTCAGCGAAACGCCGGTATCGCTGACGTTCACGGCAAATTGCAAATTGACCGTCTCCGTCAACTGCGCCTGCGCGATCGGTGCGTCGATGTCTGGCCCATAGACTGCGAGGATAGTGTGGCTGCCGCCCACGGGCAGCTTTGTTGTCAGCGTCGCGACGCCGTTGGCTAGCGTCCCTGTGCCCAGCGTGGATTCTGTCGTGCCAGCCATCGGGTCCAGCGGGTTGTCGTCGTTCTTGGATATATCGACGAACGTGATGCTGCCCGTAATCGCGGGATCGCTCATCGTAGCGGTAAATGTGACCGGCTGCGACGCGTAGATCGGATTTGCCGAGGAGGTAATCGTGACCGTCGGCGCATCTACCGTCTGCGTTAGCGTTCCGTTTGCTGCAAGAATCTGAGCGTAAGGATCCCCACTATATGCTGCGGTAATCGTATGGCTTCCGGCAGTCAAAAAGTTCTTTTTAAAGCTCGCGACGCCAGTATTCACAGGGGCGGTTCCTAGCACTGTTGTGCCGTCGGAGAAGACAACCGAGCCGGACTGTCCCAGAGGCAAGTCTGTCATCGTCGCCGTCAACGTGACATCCTCTCCGGTATAGCTCGGATTCGCGGAAGACGTCACCGCAACCGTAGTAACCGTCAGTATGAACGGGTCCGAGACCGAGGAGGCATACGTAGCGTCGCCCGAATAATGCGCCGTCAGTGAATACGTCCCCGGCGTCAGCATCGCTGCTGTCAGCGTCGCGCCGCTCCCCTGGTTCGTGGAGAAAACTGCATTTGCGCCCGGGTGCAGGTTGATGAAGGTAACGTTTAGGTCCCGAGCGACACCCGACACGTATGGCGGCTCTCCCAGCAGCGCATACACGGGCGGTGCGCTTCCCGGGGCCACCGTGCTCGTAAACAGCGGTGTTCCTGCGGTCAGCGTGCCGTCTCCATTGCCCCGCAGCAGAACGCCGCTTCCCAGAATGACATCGGCGTTGCCGAACGAACTCGGATCATCCGTGATGAGAGGCAACAGCGGACTGCCGACGGCGAGAGTGCTTCCAATCGTGAAGTTCACTGGCGCAGCAAAGGTACCGTCGCCATGGCCCAGCAGAGTGGCCACACCGTTATTGCCCGTATTCGCCTGGTAACTGAACACCAGGTCCTGCTTCGTGTCGTTATTCAGATCGGTCAAGATTGGGCCGTTGAAGGAAGTCGATACCATCCCTTCGTAAGGGATCGCGCTGGTATCGATGGTCTTCGGTGCGCCGAAGCCGGTGCTTAGATTCAGCATGATATTCAGCATGGCTGGCTCTTGAGCGTTGCCAGTCGGAACGGCATTGCTCTGCGACAGAATATCCATCCGCCCATCGCCGTTGACATCAGCAAAGCTCAGGCCAAATATGTTGTAGGCAACGCTGGAGCCAGCGGCAAACGAAGGAGCCAGCGGATAAGGCCCCATTGCTGTGAAACTGCCACCGCCAGCGTTATGGAAGACGGTGAACGCATACTGCACTGTGCCCGGCGTGCTCACGGAAGGCGGTGTGTCCACCGCGACGATGTCCATCTTGCCGTCGCCATCGATATCCACGGCATAGGTCTGGCTGTAGCCGGAAGCCAGCGCCGGCAGAACTGCGACCCGCCCGAATGTGCCGTCTCCCTTTCCGTAGGCCACCGTGTTGCCGGCAAGCAGGTCCAGATGTCCATCACCATCTACATCCAGCACTGCGAGCGACTGCCCGTATTGCGTCTGCAAAGGAAGCGCAAGTTGCTGCGCTGCAACCGGCGTAAAGAGCCCGAGCCCATTAGTCGGCTCCGGCGGTGTATTGCTTAAGAAAGTTTGCACCACTAGCCCCGGCTGACCAGCCGCTCCGGAGCCATTTCCATACACCAGAACGTCCGGACGGCTGTCCTCGTTAAAGTCACCCCACGCCGATCCGCTTGCAGCCGCCGCCATCGCCGGATCAGGCATGCCATAAATCTGCGCAAAAGTTGAACCAGGCCCGAATTCGTCCCAACTCAGCGTTGCAGGTGATCCAATCGCGTTCGCTCCGTTGTAAAGCGTGACCGTGCCCGTGGGAGACGGGGTAGGTGCCGCAACCCCTGGCCGCACGGTGATGAAGAAACTAGCCTGCCCCACAGAACCGCCCGACTGCTGTAGGTCTGTTTGTGAAGGCGTCTTCCCCTGCGCATGCGCCAGGACGGAACAGAACGTGAGAATCGGCAGTACAGCGGCAAAACGGCAGGAAACCAATCGCATAGGCCCTCAAGCACCGCCAGGTCCGATACCCTGGCCGGATACATAGCGCAGCCGAGTATATCCAGGGCGACACCCATGCCGGCACCATTTTTGATGTGGGTGACGGTGATGCCCGTGCCAAATAGAAAAAGGGGAGAGCCGAAGCCCTCCCCGTCACGTTCAGACGAAGCGAATGCAGAGTCGCTACTGCACCGTCAGCTTGTAAGCTGCTGTCGACGTTGCCGAGCCCGAGGTCGCAACCACGTTGAAGGTGTAGCTCCCCGCCGCCGTCTTAGGCTCGCTCGATCCGCCACCGCAACCGGTCATGCTCGTCATCGAGACAAACAGCGCGAACCCGCAGACACAGTAACAGCCGCCGGCCACGAGCCACCGGCAGCAGTGTCAGCAGACCCAACAGCGGCAGCCCGCAGGCAACGACCGTAAGCGTGCGCGATGATGACTCGCCCTCGCGCGCACTCGCCATCGTCGTTGCCGCAGTCGAAACCGTCAGCGTCGTCGTCGCAGCCGCCGTGCCGGAAACCGTCACCGACGCCGGAGCAAAACTGCACGTCGCATACTGGGGCAAGCCGGTGCAGGAGAAATTCACCGTCCCACCAAACCCCGCCGCGCCCGTCACGCTCACCTGTGTCGTGACTGATTGCCCTGCCGCTACAGTGAGCGATGTCGAGCCACCGCTTCCCGGTCCCACCACAACTGGCGCATCCACCGTCTGCGTCAGGGTCCCGCTCGCTGCAAGGTTATTCGCGTCGCCGCTATAAGCCGCCGTAATCGTATGATTACCCGCGGTCGAGAAGCTCCCTTTATAGCTCGCCACGCCATTGCTCACTGGCACCGTGCCGAGCGCGGTAGATCCATCGGTGAAGACCACCGACCCGGTCGGGGCACCGAACAATCCGGTAATCGTCGCCGTCAACGTTACTTCTTCGCCGGTGTAACTCGGGTTCGCAGACGACGTGACCGCAACCTTAACGCCAACTGGACCAACCGTCACCTTGATCGGTGTTCGAGACCGACGCGGCATATGTAGCGTCGCCCGAATACTGCGCACTTAGCGAATACGTGCCGGGTGGCAGTGCCGCCATCACCGTTGCGTTGCTTCCTGTATTGGGAACAAATACCGCGTTTGCGCCGGACTGCAGATTGACGAAGATCAGCGCGAACAGCGGATCGGTCTCGCCACCGGGAATGGTTCCCGCCGGCGGAGCTGTCAATATCGCATATGCCGGGGGCGGGTTTGGGGATGCAACACTGCTCGTGAACAGCGGCGTTCCCGCAGTCAACGTGCCGTCGCCATTGCCCATCAGCAGAACACCGCTGCCCAGCACTACATCGGCTATTGCCATCCGCATCGACATCTTCTGTCACCAGCGGCAATAGCGGACTGCCGAGAGTGAGAGCGTTTCCAATCATGTAGTCGACAGCTGCAGCAAAAGTGCCGTCGCCATTGCCCAGCAGTGTTGCCACCCCATTGTTCATGGTGTTGGCCTGGTAGCTGAAGATCAGGTCCTGTTTCCCGTCACCATTCAGATCGGCAAACGCAATCGACACCATTCCCTCATCAGCGATGTGGCCGGTATCGATCGCCTTCGGCGCGCCGAAACCCGTGCCCAGGTTGAGCATGACGTTGAGCTGACCGCACAGTCTGCGGCATCTCCAGAATGGCAAGCCGTTGCTCTGGGAAAGCACATCGATGCGTCCATCACCGTTAACGTCTGCAAAGCCCAGGCCATAAATGTTGTAGTTCACGTAGCGGAGGCCGAGCCGGCGGAAAACGACGGGCTAAGCGGATACGGCCCCATCGCCGTAAAGCTGCCACCGCCAGCGTTATGGAAGACGGTGAACGCATACTGCACCGTGCCAGGCGCGCTGACCGCAGGCGGTGTGTCCACTGCAACGATATCCATCTTGCCGTCGCCATCGATATCGACTGCATAGGTCTGGTTGTAGCCGGTAGCGAGAGCCGGCAGCACCGCAGCCGTACCGAATGTGCCATCGCCCTTGCCATACGCCACGGTGTTGCCGGCTAGCAGATCCAAATGCCCATCGCCATCCACATCCAGCACCGCCAATGTCTGGCCTATCTCCGGCAGCGAAAGCGCCAGTTGCTGTGCGGCTAACGGCTTGAAGGAAGGCGGTACGATCAGTCGCGGCGAGGGGAGCGCGTTTGCCGCAAAAACCTGCACCACCAGCTGCGTCTGGCCGCCCGTTCCGGCAACGGATCCGTATACCAGGAGATCCGGCAAGCCATCTCCGTTAAAGTCACCCCACACCGCTCCGCCCGCCGCCTTCGCCACCGACGCATCGGGTGTGCCGAAGACCTGCGCAAAGCTGGCACTCGTGAATCCGCTACTCGCGCTCAGCGTTGCGGGCGAACCCACCGCCGTCGTTCCGTTGTAGAGCGTGACCGTTCCGGTAGGAGCGGCGTAAACGGCGGATGTACGGAAGCCCCCGGTCGCACATTGACTGCGAGGCCAAGCTGTCCCTGACCGATAGTCGGCACGGCGGTTGTCAGTGAAGGCGTCGTCCCCTGCGCAAGCGCCAGGACGGAAAACGTGAGAATCGGCAGGACAGCGGCAAAACGGCAGGAAGCCAAACGCATTTAGGCCCTCTAACACCGCCAGGTTCGTGCCCGGCTGGTGGATCGCGCAAACGAGTATACCCAGGGCGCCGCCGAGGATTCTTTAAAAATTATTTTTAGTTACGGGTGGTAGGGACCCTCCGAGCCAAACACAGCAAAGGGGAGAGCCTCAGCCCTCCCCTTCTTGTATTTCGTCTTGTTAGCTCAGCCTAGAAGAAGTTCCACAAATACTGGTTATAAACATCGTGGTGGTACTGCACCTCCGGCACCTTCACAAATGTCCCCAGCAGCCGTGGACAACGATCCGCCGCCGCCTGCTTCAGATCTGCATAGCGCGCCTTCACATCCTCGCCCAGCAGCTTGGTCGTCCACGTTGCGTTGCGGAAGTCCTCCAGCGCCGTGTAGATGTTGTCCGGCAGGTAGCGCTCCGCCTGACGCAGGTTCGCAATCTTCGACGTCGTCCCGTCCAGGCCCGTCTTGAAGATCGAGTACAGCACCAGGTACGGATTCGCATCCGGACTCACCGAACGCACCTCCACCCGCATGCTCTTCTCATTGCCGATCGGCACGCGGATCATTGACCCGCGGTCCACCGCGGATGCCTTGATCTGGTTCGGCGCCTCAAAGTGCGGGTCCAGCCGCCGGTATGCATTCACGCTCGCATTCAACAGCAGGCACAGGTCGTTGCCGTGGGTCAGGATCTTGTCGACGAATCCCCATCCAAAGGTGCTCAGCTTCTCCTGCCCCTTCGGATCCCACATCAAATTCTTCTTGCCCTTGCTCACCGAAACATTCGTGTGCATGCCGCTGCCATTGACGCCCACTACCGGCTTCGGCAGAAAGCTCGCGGTCAGCCCCATCTTCGTCGCCACCTGTCGGCAGATCAGCTTGTAGAGCTGGATCTGGTCGGCCGCTCCAACCGCATCGCCGTAGCTGTAATTGATCTCGAACTGTGACGGCGCCACCTCAGGGTGGTCCTTCTCGTTCTCGAACCCCAGCGCCCTCTGCACCTCGGCTGCCGTGTCGATGAACGTGCGCAGCGGGTCGCCTGGCAGCGAGTGATAGTAGCCGCCGGTGTTCACGTAGTCGAAGCGCTGCTTCTGGAAGAAATGCTGCTCCGCATCCACGCCTTGGAAGAGGAAGCCCTCAATCTCGTTCGCGGCGTTCAGCGTGTAGCCGTCCTTGGCGAACTTCTCATCGGAAAACTGCTTCAGCACGCCACGCACATCGGCCGCATAGGGCGCGCCGCCCTTGTCGATCACGTCCGCAAAGACCAGCACCTTGCCGCCGCCGAAGTAATCCTCCGGCACCCAGTAGAAGGAACTCCAATCCAGGAAAAGCCGAAGGTCGCTCTCGCGCTGCGCCGTAAAGCCGCGGATGGACGATCCGTCGAACGTCAAATTGTCCCAGCTCTTGATCAGGAACTTCTTGTCGTAATCCAGCATGTGCAGGCGCCCTTCCAGGTCGCTGAACATGACTGTCACTGCCTTGATGCGCCGCTCGTCCGTCAGGTACTTCAGCCGCTCTTCGCGAACCGTGTCCGTCGCCACACGCTTCCGCCGCTGGTCCTTGGCCTTCAGGTTCAGCTCTTCCAGCTCTTCATAGGGAAGGGCAAGAAAATTCCGCTGTTCGTTTGACATTCGTCTCCTCTGACAATGTGGTCTGGGCAGCGGCAACGTGGGCGCTGAAAGCATCTTCGCTGATACTCAGGTCGCGGAGTACTCTCGGCACAGGAAAACTCGTGCACCGATAGCGAGAATGCTTCCCGCTTCAGCATAACTGCTCTATCCCGCACACCCAAATGCTTTTGCCTCCCCGCCACGCCGGGCAAAGCGCGAGGTTGCAACGGGTTTGGGGCATGTCGGCATCTTCGCCGCTGTGGAATAATCCACCTTCCCGCCGTGCTGCCACGATTCGTGCATCGAAACCAACCGGATATGTTGAATTGCCCCGCGAATCACCAGACGCACTGTCGCGCCCTTCTTGCCCTCGCGCTCATTCTGCTTCTCCTCGTTCCGCCGCAGCCCGCTTATGCCTATTCCGTCCTCTCGCATGAGCAGGTCGTCGACCTCGCCTGGAAGTCCCACATCGTGCCTCTGCTGCGCCGCCGCTATCCCGCCATCACCCCAGAGCAGATCAAGGAAGCCCACTCCTACGCCTACGGCGGCGCCATCATCCAGGACATCGGCTACTACCCCTTCGGCAGCAAGCTGCTCTCGGACATGACCCACTACGTCCGCTCCGGCGACTTCGTCTCCAACCTCATCCGCGAGGCACAGAACCCGGACGAGTACGCCTTCGCCCTCGGTGCGCTCGCCCACTACACCTCAGACACGCTCGGCCACCCCGCCGTAAATCGCGCAACCGCCAGCGAGTACCCCAAGCTCCGCCGCCGCTACGGCCCGGTCGTTACCTATGACCAAGACCCGCAAGCTCACCTGCAGACCGAGTTCGGTTTCGACGTTCTCGAGGTGGTGCAGCAGCGTTACGCTCCGGAGGCCTTTCACGACTTCATCGGCTTCCAGGTGGCTAAGCCTGTCTTCGAACGCGCCTTCTTCGACACCTATGGCCTCCCGCTCAATCAGGTGCTCACCAAGGAAGACCTCGCCATCGGTACCTATCGAAAAACGGTCAGCACCCTTCTGCCGAAGATGACCCAGGTCGCCGTCGCCGATTACGGCGAGAAGATGCAACAGGCCGAACCCACATTCGTTCCCAAAAAACTGATCTACCGCCTCAGCACGGCGGACTATCAGAAGCGCTTCGGCAATAGTTACCAGCGTCCTGGCTTCGGCACTCGCTTCCTCGCCTTCCTGCTGAAGCTCGTTCCCAAGGTCGGTCCGCTCAAGGATCTCGACCTGCGCGTCCCCAGTGCCGACACGCAGAAGACCTTCCTCACCGGCATGAACACCGTGGTGGACGAGTATCAGCACTACCTGGTCCAGCTCAATGCCGAGCCTGCCGGAGCGCCCCTCACTTCACCTTCCTTCATTCGACCTCGATACCGGCAAGCCCACCGCTCCGGCGGAATACGCACTTGCCGACCAAACCTACGCCCGTTACCTCGCTCTGCTGGTAAAGCCGCGGCCGCCAGCCGCGCCGCCGACACCCTCCGCGCCCTGGCCTCCGCCTGAGCCTGTCGATGAACACCAGGCCGGTACCCCGTCTGCGAGCAGGGATCCAACCCGCAAAGGCTCCTGCCCCTGCAACGGCGCCTACTCCACCAGCAGACACAGCGAAGCAGCCCGCGCCCAAGCCAGCACTCCAGCCCATCGACCCTGCCATCCGCGCCGATATCGAGCACTACTTCGCCCACACCGCGCCCGGCGAACTCCTGCTCAAGAAAGCAGCAATGGAAGCAGCTCCCCAAAGACCTCGAGACGCTGAAGCAACTCCCCGCCGCACCGCCCGCAACAGCAGCCTCCCTCATTCCCCAACCCTGAGGGAGTCCGGGAGCGGCTATCGCTCAATCCGATTGCTGCTGGCGAATGCCGCCTGTTCCGAAGCTTTCTATAATCAGGGAATGAAAATCTCAGCGCGCAATCAATTGCGAGGGACAGTTGAATCCGTGAACGTCGGCGTCGTCACAGCAAGGATAAGCGTTCGAGTCGGTGAAAACTTGATCGAAAGCGTTATCACTCGACAGAGCGTGGAAGAGATGAATATCCAGGTGGGCCAGCAAGTCACCGCCGTCATCAAGTCCACTGAAGTCATGCTGATGGTCGAATAGGTCCGGTCGGGCCCACCATTACTACGTCCACTAGTCGTCGCTCCATCAGACCCAAAGCCAAGTCGCCCCAAAGCACCAAACGTGAGCGACCAAAGGAAGCGAACCCAACGGAACGCGCCGCAGGCGCCTATGCCGGGATGGCAGATCCCGCCGCAGGCGCCTTTGCCTCGGACGGCGAGTCCGCGCCGCTGCCTCGATGGCAGATCGCCGCCATACAATGAACAGGTGGCCAGCCTCGCCAACCCCGTGACCGACGCGATTGCCGCAAAGATCCACGGCGGCCAGCGCATTACACCCGCCGACGCTCGCCACCTCTGGCAGCACGCCACAGACGCCGAACTCCGCGACCTCGCTACACAAGTCCGCGCCCGCTTCCATCCCGCCGACCGTGCCACCTACATGGTGATGCGCATCATCAACTACACCAACGTCTGCGTCGCCCAGTGCGACTACTGCGCCTTCTACAAACTCCCCGGTCAGGAGGGCGGCTACGTCCTCCCCCAGGAAGCCGTCTTCTCGAAGCTCGATGAGCTGCTCACGCTCGGCGGAGATCTCGCCGCATTCAATGGTGGCTTCAACCCGCATCTCCCACTCGACTATTACTGCGACCTCTTCTCCGCCATTCGTCACCGATACGGAGACACACTCGAGTTCTACGCGCTCACCATCGCCGAGCTCCTCTACCTCGCCGATCACGCAAAGCTCTCTTACGCCGAAGCCGCTGCGCGCTTCAAAGCCGCAGGCGTGCGCTGGATCACCGGCGGAGGTTCGGAGATCCTCACCGAGGACTTCCGCCGCCGTCACTCAAAATTCAAATACACCGTCCGGGAATACTTCGCCGCGCAGCGCGCCATCCTCGAAGCCGGCCTCAACACCACAGCCACCATGGTCATCGGCTTCGACGAATCGCTCGACGAGCGCATCGAGCACCTCGAGCGCACCCGTGCCTTTCAGGACGAAGTAAGCTCACTGGGCGGCGGCCTCCAGAGCTTCCTCTGCTGGACCTTCAAGCCCTATTTCACGCAACTCGGTGGCATCGAGATCACGACGCAGGAGTACCTGCGTCACCTAGCGCTTTCACGCATTTATCTCGACAACATCCCGCGCATCCGCACCTCAGTGCTCACGCAGAACCAAGGCGCGCTCGAAGGCCTGCGCTACGGCGCAGACGACTTCGACCTCCCCATCGAAGACGAAGTTACGCAGAAAGCCGGCGCCACCATCTCGCTTGACTTCGATCGCCTCCTCGACCACGCCCGCGCATTAGGCTTCACGCCCGAATACCGGCATGTAGCTCGCTACGTCGCTCGCGTTTAAGTCACGAACAGCGTCGTCTGGCCGCGTGAATCCTCCTCACGCATCCGGGCATCTTGCCTGTATGCTCTCCGAGCCCCAGCAACCGCACCCAGCTCCCGGAACACGGACCGCCCTCATCGTCGGTTCCACCGGCATAGTCGGAGGCAATCTTGCCGCGCACCTCGTCCGTCAGGGTTGGCATGTCTTCGGCCTGGCGCGCAAGCCTGCAGCCGCTCCTGGCATCACGCCGGTTGCTGCGGATCTGCAGGATGCCGCATCGGTGAAGGCTGCACTGCAAGGCATCGCGCCCACGCATGTTTTTCTGTGCACCTGGCTACGTCAGCCCACCGAGGTGGAAAACGTCAAAGTGAACGGTGCCATGACGCGCAATCTCTTTGCTGCGCTCGACGGTGTCCGGTCGATCGAGCACGCCACACTGGTCACGGGCACCAAACACTACCTCGGCCCGTTTGAAAGCTACGGCCAGTCAGCCGCCGAAACACCCTTTCGCGAAGACACGCCCCGGTTGCCCGGCCTCAACTTCTACTACACGCAGGAAGACATCCTCTACGAGGCGGCCCAGCGCGGCGGATTCACCTGGAGCGTTCACCGGCCGCACAGCATCGTCGGCTACGCGCTCGGCAATGCCATGAATATGGGCGTCACGCTCAGCGTCTATGGCAGCATCTGCAGAGAAACACGCCAACCCTTCGTCTTTCCCGGCTCACAATTTCAGTGGAATGCGCTCACCGATGTGACCGACGCAGAACTGCTTGCCACACATCTGGAGTGGTCAGCGACCGTCCCGCAGGCACGGAACCAGGCCTTCAATACCGTCAACGGAGACATCTTCCGATGGCGCTGGCTCTGGCCCCAACTCGCTGCGTACTTCGGCGTGGAACCGCAGGGGCCTCCCGACGCGCCACGGACTCTCGCGCAACAGGACGCCGCACTCGCTGCGGCCTGGCGGAAGATCGCGCAAAAGCATGCACTCGTTGAGCCGGACGTCGATAAGCTCGCCTCCTGGTGGCACACCGACGCCGACCTCGGGCGCGAGCTCGAAAGCCTCAACGATATGACCAAGAGCCGCAAGCTCGGCTTCCAGGGCTTTCAGGAGACGCGAGCATCTTTCTTCGAACTCTTCGACCGCCTGCGCCGCGAGAAGATCATCCCCGCATAAACAAGCCGCACATCACGCGCCACCCGCGTAATTGACCTGCCGTTCTTGCTCTACTGTATCGACCGAAGATCGAACAACCGTCGTGCCAACGTCCCGCTTGGACCGCCTGCTTGTTTCTGAAGCGATGAAGAACTAAGTTCATTGCACCATTTGTTAGTCGGAGAGTGGTCACGCGTCTGTCACGACGCACCGTCGCACGAGGTGAGCATGAGCACACACCCCACAACCCGCCGAACAGTTCTCACCGGCCTGGCCCTCACCACCGGAGCCGCACTAACCCGCACCCTCCCCGCACTCTCACTCGACTCGCCGGATGCCGCCCAGACGCCGACAGACCCCATGCGCCCGCAGTACCACCTGCAGCCAGTGCGCGGCTGGATGAACGATCCCTGCGGCCCTATCTACTGGGCCGGCCGCTACCACATGTTCTTTCAGTACAACCCGAACGCCGCCGTCTGGGGCGACATGCACTGGGCCCACGCCGTCTCGCCCGATATGATCCGCTGGCGCCGCCAGCCCATCGCGCTCACCCCGACGCCCGGCGGCCCCGACCAGGATGGCTGCTTCACCGGCACCGCCGTCGTCGCCAATGGCAAACCGACCCTGCTCTACACCGGGGTGCAGAAGGTGCCGACCGATCAGGCCACACTCCGCGACGGCAATAGCAACCTCCGCGAGACGCAATGCCTCGCCGTCGCCGAAGATGACGCGCTGCTCCACTGGCGCAAGCTGCCGCAACCCGTCATCGCCGCACCGCCCGCCGGAATGGAGGTCACCGGCTTCCGCGATCCGTCTCCATGGCGTGAGGAGAAGGAAGGACCCTGGTACATGGTCGTCGCCTCCGGCCAGCGCGGCGTCGGCGGCAACGTCCTGCTCTACAAATCGTCCGACCTCCGCCAATGGCAGTACCTGCACCCGCTCACCGAAGGCAAGTGGAGAGACAGGCCCGGCGCCAATCCCGTCGATACCGGCGAGATGTGGGAGTGCCCCGAATTCTTCGCGTTGGAGGGCAAACACGTCCTCATCCACTCCACCGAAGGCAAGACCATGTGGCAGGTCGGCACCCTGGATCGCGATGCGATGCTCTTCCACGCTGAATCGGAAGGCCTGCTAGATCACGGCGCCTACTACGCCCCCAAGACCCAGCTCGACGCCCACGGTAACCGCATCCTCTGGGGCTGGATTCAGGAGACTCGCCCACAGGCCGAGTACAGCGCCGCCGGCTGGGCCGGTATGATGTCGCTCCCGCGCACCCTCTCCATCGCAAATGGAGCGCTGATGATGGCCCCCGCACCCGAAGTCGCCTCACTCCGAACCGGGGCCCGCACCGGAGCAGCGGTCAAGCGTCTGTCTACGCCAGCGCAGGAGATCCGCCTGGCCCTTGAACCCGCCTCCCAGCCCATGTTCGACCAGTCCTTCGTGGATCGTCAGGGCGCCGCTCTGCTCCTCCGCAGCGCTCCGCAGCAGTCGCCAAACGTCGTTCGCATCGGCAACACCGAACTGACTGTGGCAAACGACCTTCCGCTCGATCTCCACATCTTCTTCGACCATTCCGTCGCCGAAATCTTCATCAACGAGCGACAGGCCATCACCCACCGCTACTACGAGCGCACTCCGATGGAGCCGGCCGTAGCCATCATCCTCGGAGGCAACTGGCGCCTCACAAAACAGCAAGCCTGGAGCCTCAAAAACATCTGGGAATAGGCCAAGGGCATAGTTGGGCCCGCTGGAAATCCGCTCGTCGTCCCGACCGGATCCTCTCTCTTCCGAAAATCCCCGTGCGATGTGGAGGAACTGTGGATTTCAGGCAAGCATCCCTCCGAGCGGCTTCTCTTCAGGGAGAACTCGTCTTCCGACAATGCGAGACCCCACCTCCTTGTCGCCGTCTACGTCCCGCAAGCAAGGGATGACTGTCTGACCCTATTCGGTTACATGCTCCCACCTTTGTAGAGTCGAAAGTCTGATGGCAAACAGCCATGATTCCACTGGGGGAATCCGCTTTTGCCGTTCTTAGGGGTACCGGTCCGCAAGCCGCTGCTCAACTAGCGCGGAGGGGCGCGAAGCTATGACTGCAATACATACGGGTCTTCTTGGTTTGCTTGACCATGTCGGCGGTTATCGATTGGTCTCCTCCGTGGTCTTGCTGCCCCTTGCCCTGCTCATACGACCCCTGCGCAGCGCCTGCGTAAAGGCTCTTTACTCTACGTCTGTCGACGACGGATCAATCCGGAGTAACCCAGGTGAGAAAAGTGCTAGCACCATGACGCTTGGCAGCGAGGCCATCGGCATGAATAAGCAGAACCGCGAGCATCTCAAAAGGGCGATCGAGATCAACGAGATGGTTGGGGAGATGTTCTGTAGTGGACATCCCAATGGCCCGCGATGGCAACTAGTGCTGCTCCATGTCTCCCTCGCTCAGGAGCTCCATGATTCTGTACTCAAGCTGCTCAAGACCGATCGCAATATCAGGGCCGCCATGGCGCTCCTTCGTCCCTCGGCAGAGATAGCCTGCCATGGTTTGTGGGCTCTGCGGTGTGCTGATGACGCGCAGATTGATGCTATGCGTAAGGGCATTGAGCCTCCTGGGAGCTTTCGTGAACGCCTCAACGCGGTTGGAAACGCTCTGGAGGGTGCTGAAGCCTTCGAGCGCGTCTTGGCTTCATGGAAGTATTTCAACGGCCTGACGCCCGGAGGGTACGAACAGCTCATTCCCCCAGTCAGTCCTGAGGCAAACATGATGCCAGGCTCAGCGGATGCGGAAATAGAGCAAACGATCCGGTTTGCCACCACCGACCTGATTATTCTTGCTGTTCCGGTCCTCGTCGAGGAAGGACGTGTTGAGGACGCCCGACAGTTGGAAGGCGAGTTCATCGAGCGCTTCGGCATCAAAGAGATACTGCCGCAGTAACAATCAGCAAAGCTGACGAGAGATCGCGTTCGCTCATCGTCACCCAGCTCATTTTCAGAAACTGACACTTCTAATGGGCGCCTACAAGGACATGGACGAGACGTCGCCTTCGACCACTCCGTCGCCGAAATCTTCATCAACGAGCGTCAGGCCGTCACCCTGGGAGGCAACTGGCGCCTCCCTAAGCAGCAGGCCTGGGAGCCTCAAGAGCATTTGGGGATAGGTGAAATGCGTAACTGAAAAATGCATAATCGGCCCGCTGAAACTGCGCTCTTGATCTGGCCGGGCACTGTTGGCGAATTCCCAGCGAGTCTACGCAAGTGACCGCAAACCCCGTTTCAATAAACTACGAGAATGCCAGACGTAGAAGAAGGCGACTCTTCGGCCATTGGCTCCGTCCATTTTTTGGTGAGCCGCTTGCCGACGCGACCAGACGATGGACGCGACTGATCGCGTACGCGTTAACGGTCCCACCTTCAACGCACCGAGGCAATCTGCGAAGCTTTGAAAGCACGCGGCGATAGAGGGAGATCTCTCATCGCACGGCCTGGTCTTGCGCTTTGATGAACGCGGCTGGCGCGCTTATGTTGAGAAGAACAACGATGACGAACAAGCGACACACGTTGGCGGTACTCCTCGTCGCATGGTGCGGAATCACAGCCGCGCAGCAGCCGGTATCCTCACCGCTCGGATTCACATCGACGAATACATCGCTGCAGCACTCGTTCGAATGGGCGAAGCAACAGGCTCTAGCCTATGCTCACCCAGGCGCGGGTCCCATGGGCGCATGGTATGAGGCAGCCCTACCGGGCCGGAACGCCTTCTGCATGCGCGATGTATCGCACCAGACGGAGGGTGCCGCCGCACTTGGCCTCTACGCCGTCAACCGGAACATGTTGCGCCTCTTCGCGCAGTCGCCTGCAAAGGAGCGGGACTGGGCGGCGTATTGGGAGATCGATCGCGACGGGCGGCCTTCGCCTGCAGACTATCTCTCCGACCACGATTTCTGGTTCAATCTGCCGGCGAACTTCGACGTGCTTGATGCCGCGGTGCGGATGTGGCGTTGGACAGGCGATGATGCTTACCGCAGTGATCCGGTTTTCCAGCGTTTCTTTCGCATCACCATGAGCGACTACATAAAGGTGTGGCAGCTTACACCCGACACAATACTGAAGCGGCCCCGCATCGCGAATCAGCGCCAGGCGGAAGGCCGCTTCGTTCCTTCCCGTGGCATACCGAGCTATACGGAAGGTTCGCGCGACTTCATCTTTGGCACGGACTTGCTGGCGGCGGAGTATCGAGCTATTCGGTCGTTTCAAGAGATCGCAGCGACCGCGAATAATCGCAAACTCGCGCAGAACATGCAGCCCGCCGCGGACGCGATCCAAACCCTCCTCGAACGCGTGGCATGGTCGAAGACGCAAAACCATTATCTCGGCACGATCCGCAGAGATCTGACAGGTTCGGGATCGGGTGACGCACTTGTTCTCTACTTCGGTGCGGCAAAGGACCCCGCACATCTTCGTGGCGCACTCGACTATCTCTCTTCACCGAGCTACTGGCAGCACATCAATATTGAAGAAGAGAGCTACGTACCCCTCACGTTGTTCCGCTATGGCAGAGATCGCGCCGCCTATCAAGTGTTGGCAGATATCAGCAGTCCACAGAAGGACCGCCGCGAATATCCGGAGGTTTCCTATTCAGTCATTGAAGCGTTGGTCAGCGGAGTGATGGGCCTGCAACCCGCTCACCCTGGCGACACATTCGACGTGCTCACCCTCTCCCATCTGCCAGACGATCATGACCGCGCAACCTTGTCGGCCGTCTCGATCAAGACGAATCACCTGGACATCACGCATACCGGCAGATCGTCGACACGGCTGACAAATGTGTCAGGCCCGGCCGTACGCTGGCGGGCTGCATTTCCCGGGACGGTATCACGCTTGCACGTAGATGGAACGACGGTCGCAGCGAGGCACTCAACATCGGCTGGAGGAGCAGCCATCAGTTGGACCGACGTCACCGTACCCTTGGGAGCCGCTCGCGTCGTCAGCAGGTAATGGGGCGGAGTGCAAGTGCAAATTGCGGGCTGGCTTGATGGAGTTCGAGCTCCACAAAACGTGATGGTCAGGCCTCACCTGCGTGAGCGACCGCACGGAGCGTGCCGCAGGCGCCTCTGCCTATGGATGGCAAATCCCTGGCATGATTTTCATCTGACTCCGCTACACTAGATATAGGGCAGCATTCCAGCCGCAGACCAGTCTCTGCTGCACGCCTCGTTGCGTGACGCTAAACCCTATGGAATGACGACTTTACTGCTAAGTTCTTTCGAAAGACGACTTTAGCCCTCGGGAAGGGCTGTAAGTGAATGTCGTCGCAGGACTTAGCAGCAGGCCTCCCGGTACGGGAGGGGGAGGGGGTACCCCCTCTAAGTCCTGAAACAGGAATCTGAACCAGGAAGAGAGATCGCACCACCGTGTCCAGCTCCATCCGCAACATCGCTATCATCGCCCACGTCGACCACGGCAAGACCACGCTGGTCGACGCACTCCTCCGCCAGGCCGGCACCTACCGCAGCAATGAGACCGTCATCGAGCGCGTCATGGACTCAAACGAACTCGAGAAGGAACGCGGCATCACCATCCTGGCCAAGAACACGGCGATCCATTTCAAGGACTCCAAGATCAACATCGTCGACACCCCCGGCCACGCCGACTTCGGCGGCGAGGTCGAGCGCGCCCTCAAGATGGTCGACGGCGTCATGCTGCTGGTCGATGCCTCGGAAGGCCCGCTGCCGCAGACCCGGTACGTGCTCTCGAAGGCCCTCGAAGCCAAGCTGCCTCCCATCCTGGTCATCAATAAGATCGACCGCCCCGACGCTCGCGCCCAGGAAGTCCTGAATGAGGTCTACGACCTCTTCATCGACCTCGACGCCGAAGAAGACCAGCTCGACTTCCCCGTCCTCTACACCAACGCCAAGCAGGGCACTGCGTCGCTCTCCCTCGACACCCCGGGCACCGACCTGCAGCCTCTCTTCGAGACCATCCTCACGGCGCTTCCCCCGGCCCCCGGCGACGCCAAGGGCCCGCTCCAGATCCAGGTCACCAACCTCGACTACTCTGACTATCTCGGCCGCCTCGGCATCGCGCGCGTCTTCAACGGCACACTCAAGACCGGCGATGAGATCAACATCTCCAAGCGCGATGGCTCGCTGCAGAAGACCAAGATCACCAAGCTTTTCTCCTTCGAAGGGCTCAAGCGCACCGACATCACCCAGACCGTGGTCGGCGACATCGTCGCTATCGCAGGCGTCACCGGCATCACCATCGGCGAAACCATCGTCGACCTCGAGAACCCCAAGCCTCTGCCGCCCATCATCATCGATGAGCCCACCATTGCCATACAGTTCTCCGTCAACAACTCGCCCACCGCGGGACGCGAAGGGCAGTACGTCACCAGCCGCAACCTGCGCGAGCGCCTCGATAAGGAGCTGCTCACCAACGTCTCCATTCGCGTGGAAGAGACCGGCTCGCCGGACAGCTTCAAGGTCCTCGGCCGCGGTGAGCTGCAGCTCGCCATCCTCATCGAGATGATGCGCCGCGAAGGCTATGAGCTCATGGTCGGCCGTCCGGAGATCGTCACCCGCGTCGTCGACGGCAAGACAATGGAGCCGGTTGAGCACCTCACCATCGACATCCCGGAGAACTTCGTCGGCACCGTCATCGAACGCCTCGGGCCGCGCAAGGGCGAGATGGTGAAGATGACCAACCACGGCTCAGGCCGTGTCCGCATGGAGTTCCGCGTGCCATCGCGCGGCCTCATCGGTCTCCGCTCCGAGATGCTCACCGAGACGCGCGGCACCATCGTGATGAATGCGCTTTTCGACGGTTACATTCACTACCAGGGCGAGATTCCGCAGCGCCCCACCGGCGCGCTCATCGCCGACCGCGCCGGGCACCACCACGGCATACGCGCTCGACGGCCTGCAGGACCGCGGCGTGCTGCTGGTGAACCCCGGCACCGAGGTCTACGAAGGCATGATCGTCGGGGAGCACTCGCGCGACAACGATCTGGACGTGAACGCGGTGCGCGAGAAGAAGCTCACCAACATGCGCGCATCGAGCGCGGACGAAGCCATCCGTCTCGTGCCGGTCAAGGCGCTCAACCTCGAGCAGGCCATCGAGTTCATTGCGGAGGATGAGCTGGTCGAGGTCACGCCGAAGTCGCTGCGCCTGCGCAAGAAGATCCTGCAGGCCAACCGCCGCCCACGCCGCAACGCACAACCGGTAGCGGGATGAGCGACAAAGGCAGCGCGTGTAAGCTGGATTGTTAGGGAGCGGCCAGTCCGGCCGCTCCTTGGATTTTGCAGGTGGGGATTTTTGCAGGTAGTGGATGGCGAACCAGGGAAATCTCTTTAGCACCACCCAAGGGCCGTCGACCGCGGTCGAGCCTGAGCCGCCGCATGAGCGGCCAAGGCAGATCCCGCGCTGGCTGCTGATCATCGAGATGACGCTCTTCGTCATTCTTCGCCTCTACGTCGGCGCGCTGGTCGTCCTGCTGCCGTGGCGCAGCGTCTGGACCACCAATGCATGGATCAACAACTGGCCCATCATTGCAGGCTTCCTGGCTCAGGGCTGGGTGCGCGGCATCGTCTCCGGCATCGGCCTGCTCAATATCTGGATCGCCTTCAGCGTCCTGTTTCATCGCAAACATCGCTTCTGATTTCTCTATGCCTGATCAACCGACCGTTCCCCTCGAATCTGCACCTCTCGCTTACGAGAATCCCGCCTTCCTAAATAGCCCGGATGGCCGCCTCATCCGCATCATGGCCGAGTACGCCGAACCCCTCGCCCGTTTTCGCCGTGAGCGCATCCGCGATACCGTCGTCTTCTTCGGCTCCGCGCGCTTCCACGCGCTCGATATCGCCAATCGCGAGTTGGAGCTTCTGGCGCGTCCCTACGGCAGCGAGCGGGCGCCGCATCATGAACAGCCGGCAAAGGGCGCGGAATTGGACGCCTGCAGGGTGGACGACGGCAGCTCCAATGATCTGAAGTGCCGCCGCGCTGAGGCAGCCGTGGAGATGGCGCGCTACTACGAAGACGCACGCCGCCTGGCCTACATCTTTACCCAGTGGGCGATGACCCTGAAGGGCCGCCAGCGCCGCTTCGTCGTCACCTCCGGCGGGGGGCCCGGGAATCATGGAAGCCGCCAACCGCGGCGCATACGAGGCCGGCGGCCAAACCGTTGGGCTCAACATCAAGCTGCCATTTGAGCAGTTGCCCAACCCCTACATCACGCCGGCGCTCAACTTCGAGTTCCACTACTTCTTCATGCGCAAGTACTGGTTCGCCTATCTCGCCAAGGCGCTGGTGGTCTTTCCCGGCGGCTTCGGCACGCTCGACGAAGCCTTCGAAATCCTCACCCTTACGCAGACCGAAAAGCTGGCCAAGAAGATCACGGTCATCTTCTACGGTTCGTCCTATTGGAAATCGGTAATCAACCTGGATGTACTCATGGAGAAGGGAACAATCTCGCCCGGAGACCTCGAGCTCTTTCAGTACGCCGACACGCCGGAGGATGCTTTCTCGTTGCTACAGGCTGGTTTAACCAAGAATCATCTGGAGCCGGAGAGCCGCCACGCGCAGCCTTCGGACGGAACGCCAGCCCCGGAGACCCACGCCGACCTCGCGCCTGACATCGCGAAAACCCGTTAAAGGCCGCGTTCAGGCCCGTAACTAACACGGTTCCTTTCCGATCTGGAACAGCAGTTTGCACGAAAGTTACGGCATCTTCTTGTCCGCGTAATGCCCCTTTCATCGGGCCGTTCTCATACTGACCATGCAGGTCTGAGGAGCTGGCCATGAAGGGATCGCAGATCTCTTACTTGTGGAAGAATCCTGATGCCGCGCGCAGCTTCAACACCGGCGTCTCGCTGCACAGCCACACCAACCGCTCCAGAGAGACCCTCGATTTCGTCGTCAAGGTCCTCGCCAGCGACGGCTTCTTTGGACGACTCTTCCAGCGGCTCGAAGGCATGCATGCCCGGCATTCCGTCGTAAAGCTGGACTACGCACGCGCTTGGTGGACACCCCCGCTCACGCCGCGTCTGGCCTTTGATCTCGAGCGCCGCCAGATCGAGAATCGGCTCAACCGTCCCGCTCTGGTTTCGATCACAGACCACGACAACATCGAAGCGCCTCAATTGCTGCGTACCGTAGCGAGTGCGCGTCACATTCCCGTCTCCGTCGAATGGACCACGCCCTTTGGAGCAGATCAGTGCTTCCACCTCGGCATTCACAACCTGCCCAGCGCACAGGGCGCGCAGTGGATGAAGACATTCAGTGAGTTCACCGCCAATCCTTCGGATGCGCGCCTGACCGAACTGCTGAGTGCGCTCCATGCTTTGCCCAACGTCCTCATCATCTTCAACCACCCCATGTGGGATCTCTATGAGATCGGCTCTGCCCGCCATGCACTGCGCGTCGACGATTTCATGCGCCAGAACGGCCGCTTCATCCATGCGATGGAGCTGAATGGCCTGCGCGGCTGGAACGAGAACCGCGTGGTGCGCGCCCTGGCCGCCCGCTGGAACAAGCTCCTCATCTCCGGCGGCGATCGCCATGGACTGGAGCCGAACGGCAACGTCAACCTCACCAATGCGACCTCCTTCAGCGAGTTCGTGAACGAGATACGCGACGAAGGCCGGAGCCATGTCCTCTTCATGCCGCAGTATGCGCAGCCATGGAAGCATCGCATCATGCAGTCCACGCTGGACGCCGTGCGCAACTATCCGGACTTTCCTGAGGGTTCGCGCCGCTGGGACGAGCGCGTCTATCACCCAGACGCGAATGGGATTCCCCAGCCGGTTAGCGCGCTGTGGCCCAGCGGTCACGCCCCGCTTATGTTGCGGCTCAGCATCGGCATCGTCCGACTCATGGGCAGCGCGCCGCTCCGTGGCAGCCTGCGGCTGGCTTGGAACGAGTCGCGGCAGTTGCACTTCGCTCTCGGCGACGGCGAAGCCGCCTCGTAGCAGTTTCGCTTCTTCGGCGCACCGCATACACTCCCGTCATGCCTGCGGCCTCTGACGGTCCTTCGCTCTCCGCCCCACCCAGAGTCGCGTACTTTCCGGATGCATTCCACGAGATCAACGGCGTAGCCCACACCAGCCGACACTTTGAGGCCTTCGCCCGCCGCCACAGCCTGCCCTTCTTCTGTGTGCGTGCAGGGCCCGCGGATGGGGCCGCCAAGGATGGCCCGGTGCGCACCCTCGAGCTGCCCCGCAGCGCATTCTCCTTTCCCGTGGAGAAGGATCTGCGCTTCGATCTGGCGTACTGGCGGCACCTGCCGCGCATCCTCGCGGACACCCGCCGTTTCCGCCCCGACATCATCCACATCACTGGACCTTCGGAGCTCGGCTTCCTCGGCGCCTGGATCGCGCACCACTTGCGCGTGCCGCTAGTCGCCTCCTGGCACACCAACGTGCATGAGTACGCAGCCACCCGCTCGGGATGGTTCACACGCATCTTCGGTGCCCGCGGTCCCCGCGTCGGCCGGCAGATCGAATCCTCCGCGCTTTGGGCCAGCGCACTCTACTACAGGCAGGCGCGCGTGCTCTTCGCGCCGAACCCGGAACTCTGCGTTCTGCTTGAACGCGTCACCGGGCGGCCCTGCTATCTGATGACACGCGGCGTCGATACCGAGGCGTTCTCGCCCGCGTATCGCGATCGCCCTGCGGATGACCGGGCCGCCATCGATCGAGACTTTGTACTCGGATTCGTCGGCCGTCTCTCGGTCGAGAAGAATGTCGCTCTACTGGTGACGATTGAGCAGCAGCTTCGCCGGTTGGGCGCAGAGCATTTCCGTTTCCTCATCGTCGGCCACGGCGGAGAGGAGGCTTGGCTGCGAGTGCGTCTCTCCCGCGCGGAGTTTACGGGCGTCCTGCGCGGTGCGGAGCTGGCCCGCGCCTACGCGAACATGGACGCCTTCGTGTTTCCCTCGCACACCGATACCTTCGGCAACGCGGTGCTCGAGGCTCTTGCCTCCGGTGTCCCCGCCATCGTCACGCCGGATGGCGGCCCGGCTCGCATCGTGCGCGACGGCGAAACCGGCTTCATCCGGGCAGACGGTGATTTCGCCGCGGCCATCGCAGATCTCGCTGCTGATGCCGCGACTCACGCCGCAATGCGCGTGCGAGCGCGCCAATACGCTCTCTCTGCCTCTTGGGACGCTGTCTTCGAAGACGTCTACGCGCGATACGCGACTGTGTTCAGCACAAAACGCGACGGCGCGGCTTTGGCAAACTGACTTCTGCTACTGCACCTGTCCGATATACACCCCGAACGGCGGCAGGCTTACCGCATCGAGCGAGGCCGGGTCGCTTGAGCCCGGTGTCTTCATCAAGGTCTTCGCCTGCTTACTTGTGACGCCCTGCTGCGACAAGTCAAAGTTGACTTTCTGCGGCTCCGCGGTAAAGTTGCACGCCACCACCACCGCCGGCTGTCCGGGCATCTGTCGCATCCAGGAGAGCACCTTCGTATCCGTCGTGTTTAGCATTGTCAGTGTGCCGGAGTGCAGCGCCGGATTGTCGCGGCGCAGATGGATCAGCTGCTTGTACCAGTTCAGCAGCGAGTCGTCATCGTGCACCTCTTCGGCCACATTGACTGTCTTGTACGTGTCCGGCACCGGCAACCAGGGCTTGTCGCTCGCTGTAAATCCTGCCTCGGGCGCACCATCCCACTGCATGGGCGTCCGTTCGCCATCGCGGCCCTTGTCCTGGGGCCAGCCGGTTTTGCCTACCGGATCCTTCACGTCTTCCACCCGCGTAGGCGGCGTGGTCTTCATACCGATCTCGTCGCCGTAATACATCATCGCCGTGCTGCGCGTTGCGAACAGGATGGTCGCGAGCACGCGCTGGATATCTACGTCGTGCTTGCCGTCGCCATAGCGCGCATCTATGCGCGGGTTGTCATGGTTGTCGAAGACCAGCAGCGGCTGGTTTTCACCGATGTCGTGCTCCACTTCGTCGATGCGTTGCCGGAACTCGTTCACGTCCAGCTTGTTGATGAAGCCTATCTGCATGTCCATCGGCATCTGCAGCTCATCGTGGTTGGCGCCGTACCACTTGTTGAGCTCCTGGATATTCGGCAGATAGGTCTCTCCGATCAGCACCCGGTTGCCCGGGAAGCCGTTGGTGACATCGCGCAGATCGCGCATCACCCGGTGTACCTCCGGCAGGTTCTCCGTCAGCGATCCATCGATATTCGGATCGCCATACTTGTTCGTCCCCGGCAGAATCGTCTCGTCTTTCAGCGAAGCGTCCTCAAAGAGCGTCGGTACGGCGTCCAGCCGGAAGCCCGCAACGCCCTTGTTCAGCCAGAAGCGCACGTTGCCCCACATCGCCTGCTCCACCTTCGGGTTGCGCCAGTTCAGGTCGGGCTGCTGGATATAGAACTTGTGGTAGTACCACTGGTCCGTCTTCGGCGCGTACTGCCATGCCGAGTGACCGAAGGCCGATTGCCAGTTGTTCGGTGGCTGCCCCGGCCCCTTGCCGTTCTCCCATACGTACCAGTCGCGCTTGGGATTCTTCTTCGAGCTTTCCGACTGGATAAACCACGGATGCTTGTCGGAGGTATGGTTCATCACCATGTCCATGATCACGCGAATGTCCCGCTTCTTCGCCTCCGCCATTAGCCGGTCGAAGTCCGCCATGGTGCCATAGGCGGGGTCGATGCCGACATAGTCCGAGATGTCATAGCCGAAATCGACCTGCGGCGAGGGATAGATCGGCGTCAGCCAGATGGCGTCCACACCGAGTGCCTTCAGATAGTCGAGCCGACTGGTGATGCCGTTCAGATCGCCGATGCCGTCGCCATTCGAATCCTGGAAGCTGCGCGGATAAATCTCATAAATCACTGCATGCTTCCACCAGACATCACCATTCTCCGCCGCCGCCGCTTGGCTTTCGGCTTTCCCATGCGTGTTCTGCTCCGCCGCAAACCCTGTCTGGTTTGTGGCTGCCAGGCTCAGGCCCAACACTGCTGCCAGCATCAATCTGTGCATGGCACCTCCTCGCAGGCTCCCGCTACGCCAAGCCGCCCGGCCTCGAAGACTACCACCACGCGCGGCAGGTTGGCGTATATGTCGCCTACATAGATGCGCAATGATGCTCAAGCGCGAACCCCATGATAGGCTCGGGGCACGTCCGTGCAGTCCCCGGGAGCACACGATGCATCGGCCGCTTCAGCAACGCCTTGGTGACAAACTCGCTCTTGCGCACGCAAACGGAATAGGTCTGCAGCCTCCGGACCACGTCCCACTCGCGGCGAGGTCGCTATGAGCGACCGCAAGACCATCGTCGGCCTCGGCGAGTTGTTGTGGGACATCCTTCCTGCTGGCCCGCAACTGGGCGGAGCGGTTTCCAACTTCGCCGTGATGGCCGCCCGCCTGGGCAACAACGGCGCCATCGCCACCCGCATCGGTACGGATCCGCTCGGCCGCGAGGCTATGGCACTTCTCAAGACCACACCCGTCGACGCCGGCTATATCCAGGAAGATTTCAGCCGTGTCACCGGAACCGTGACGGTGACCCTTGAAGAGGGTCAGCCGCAATACACCATTCACGAGCCGGTCGCGTGGGACTTTCTGGAGTTAACCCCGCACTGGCTCGCATTGGCGGAGCAGGCAGACGCCGTTTGCTTCGGAACCCTCGCGCAGCGTTCGCCTGCGTCGCGTCGCACCATCGAGAGCTTTCTGCATGAAACGCGTCCGGAGTGTGTCCGCGTCTTCGACGTAAATCTCCGCGCACCCTTCTTCAGCTCCGAGATCGTCGAGCGATCGCTCGAGCTCGCCACCATCTTTAAGCTGAATGCGGATGAGATGCCCCAGGTGCTCTCCGTGCTGGGCTTTCCGGATGAGGCGGGCACCTCGCCTGAGTTCCTGCTCAACGGCGCGCGGCAGATCATCGATCAGTTTCCCGTGAAGCTGGTGGCCATCACCCTTGGATCTCAGGGCAGCCTGCTGATCACCCGCAACCAGGTCGATCGCCACCCCGGCTATCCGACAAAGGTCGTGGATACAGTCGGCGCTGGCGATGCCTTCACTGCCGCGCTGACGCACTATTACCTCCGCGGCGCGCCGCTGGCTCAGCTCAATGCTGCCGGCAATCGCTGGGGCGGCTGGATGGCGTCCCATGCAGGCGGCATGCCGGCACTCGCGGACGCCGAACGGGAAGACGTCATGAGCAAGATCGCTCAGGCGTCCTGATTCTCCCGCCCGCGTTTTACGCGGCACGCTCGGGGATGTATCGTCAGCTACGTATGACAGCTCGCATTTCGCCCACGGACCGGCGCGCCCTGGGCCAGGCGCGTCGCAAGCAACTGCGTCGCCAGGAGCACGCGCGCTGGCGTCCGGCCGCCCATCGGCCCTCTCCGCTCACCACCATCGCCCACTCCATGCGCGGACGCATCCCATCGCTGGTCACGCTGAAGTACGAACGTATGCTCGCTTCGCCCTTCGGCTTCTTTCGCGGCGCCGTGGCGGTCATGGCCGCGGACCTCGCCGCAATGCCCAACACCGGAATCATCTCGCAGATCTGCGGCGACGCCCATGTGCGCAACCTCGGCGCCTACGCCGCTCCGGATGGTCGGCTCATCTTTGACATCAACGACTTCGATGAAACCTGCGCGGCGCCTTTCGAGTGGGACCTCAAGCGCATGGCCACCAGCCTGGTCCTTGCCGGACGGGAAAATGGGCAGAAGCAGTCTGCTTGTCGCGACGCCGTGCACATCCTTGCTCTGCATTACCGCCGCCTCGCCACCGCGCTCGCGCGTATGCCGGTGATCGAGCTCGCCCGTTACCAGGTGCATCGTCTGGAGCGTGTTACCCCCGTATCCGATGCGCTGCAGAAGGCAAAGGGCGAAACTCCACTCAGCACACTCAGCCGCCTTACGGTGGAGATGAAGACGCATAAAGAGGAGCCCGCGCGGCGCCGCTTCAGGAACGAGCCGCCACTGCTTGCGCCGCTACCACTCGCGCAATCGCGCGCCGTGCTCGCCAGCTTTGCGCGATACCGCAACAGCCTCACGCCGGAGCGCCGCCACTTCCTCGACCAGTACGTGCCCGTCGATGTTGCATTCAAAGTCGTCGGTACCGGCAGCGTCGGTTTGCGCGATTATCTTGTCTATCTCGAAGGCAACGGTGAAAACGACCCGCTCTTCCTGCAGGTAAAGGAAGAGCCCGGCTCGGCCTATGCGCCATATCTCACCGTCCATGGCGCCGCCTCCCACGCCGCGACACATCAGGGTCAGCGTGTGGCGGAGGGCCAGCATGCCATGCAATGGCAATCCGATCCGTTTCTCGGCTGGACCACCATCGCCAATCGCGACTATCTCGTCCGTCAGCTGAACGACCACAAAGCCTCTGTTGAACTTGAGGAACTGCGCGGCGGTGGCCTCGCTGAATATGCCGCCGTCTGCGGCGAGCTGCTGGCGCGTGGTCACGCGCGCTCCGGCGATGTTCACCTCATCACAGGCTATCTCGGCGCGGGCAGCAGCCAGGACAAGTTCGATGGGGCCCTGGGCGAATTCGCGGAGGCTTACGCAGACCAGACGGAAGCCGACTGGCGTGAATTAGTGGCTTCGCGAAAACCTGCGTCCGCCGCCGAAGGCGGCAGACGCCGGCTCCCGCAGCAAAATGAGAAAATAGCAGCAGGGACTCTTACTCGATGCTGCAACTCACCTCCGCCGGAAGGCGCTTCGGCCCACGCATTCTCTTCGAAGACGCAAACTGGCTCATCACGCCGGGCGAACGCACCGCGCTGGTCGGTGCGAACGGCACCGGCAAATCGACCCTGCTCAAGACCCTTGCCGGGCTCGAATCGCTGGATTACGGCACGCTCGAGCGTGCCCGCAACGCCACCGTGGGCTATCTGCCGCAGGACGGTCTCGCGCTCTCCGGACGCAGCGTCTTCGAAGAGTGCCTCTCCGTCTTTGACGAGATCCGTTCTATCGAGCAAGAACTGGAAACGCTTTCTATCAGCTTGGCTGAACTCGACCCGGCCTCAGCCGCTTACGCAGCGGCCGCCGAGCGGTTTTCCAGCTTGGAGTCGCGCTTTCGTGCCCACAGCGGCTACGCATTGGATGCCCAGGTAGGCGCCGTGCTGGATGGGCTGGGTTTCAGCAAGACAGACTGGTCACGTCAGACGCAGGAGTTTTCCGGCGGCTGGCAGATGCGCATCGCGTTGGCCAAGCTGCTGCTGGCCAAGCCAAGCCTGCTGCTGCTCGATGAGCCCACCAACCATCTCGATCTTGAGACGCGCAACTGGCTCGAGGACTACCTCCACGGCTATCCCAACGGCTACATCCTCATCTCGCACGACCGCTACTTCCTCGATGTCACCGTCACCAAGATCATCGAGATATGGAACAAGGCGCTGCACGTCTATCACGGCAACTACGAGCGCTATCTCGAGCAGAAGCAGGAGCGCCGCGCGCAGCTCGAATCTGCGTATCGCAACCAGCGCGAGCACATCGAGCACCTCGAGACCTTCATCAATCGCTTCCGCTATCAGGCCACCAAGGCAAAGCAGGTGCAGAGCCGCATCAAGGAACTCGACAAGATCGAGCGCATCGAGTTGCCGCAGGAAGAGCCGGTGATCCACTTCACCTTCCCGCAGCCACCCGCCTCCGGCCGTACCGTAGTGGAAGTCCGCGATCTCGCGAAGAATTACGGTCCCAAGCAGGTGCTCGAGGGCGTCAACTTCACCATCGACCGCGGCGACCGCATCGCTCTCGTCGGAGTGAACGGCGCAGGCAAATCCACGCTCATCCGCATGCTCTCTGGCAGCGAAGGCCCATCCAGCGGCACGCTCAAGCTCGGCCACAACGTCACCGCGGAGTACTTCGCGCAGGACCAGTACAAGGTGCTCAATCCCAACGCCCGCATGCTGGACGACATCAGCAGCATTGCGCCGCGCGTTCCCCAGGCGGACCTTCGCGGCCTGCTCGGCTGCTTCCTCTTCTCCGGCGACGACGCATTCAAACCGCTCGGTGTGCTCTCCGGCGGCGAGCGCAATCGCTACGCGCTCGCCCGCATCCTGGTCAGCCCGGCCAACTTCCTGTTGCTCGACGAGCCGACCAACCACCTCGACCTCCGCGCCAAGGAAGTGCTGCTCGAAGCCATCCGCAACTTCAGCGGCACCGTCATCTTCGTCTCGCACGACCGCTACTTCCTCGATGCGCTCGGCACGCGCGTCTTCGAGGTCGCGGACGGCACCGTGCACATCTATCCCGGCAACTACGAAGACTATCTGCGCCGCAAAGCAGGGCTAGCCGATCCCGTTGCCGCCGCTGCTGCGGCTGTAGCGGTCTCTCTGCCTTCGGTCGAGCCAGCCGAGACCAACGGCCGCCCCGCACGTCGCGTGAACCCCATCAAGCAGAAGCAGATGCGTGATCGCCTCACCTTTGTGGAGGAACAGATTCCGCGCGTCGAGAGCTCCATCGCCGAGACGGAGAAAGCGCTCGGCGAATATGTCAGCGTCGAGGAGACGCAGCGCCAAAACGCTGCGCTTGAAACCCTGCGCGCCGAGCACGCCAGCCTCTCCGCCGAGTGGGAAGATCTGATGCAGCAGTTGGAGGAGCAGGCCAGCGTCTAGGCCGCCTCTCCTGCATCTCACTCACGGAAGATCAAGAAGTGTGATGACTGAATCCCAAAATGCACCGCGTCTCTATCCCGCGCCATGGAAAGGCGAGGCTGTTTTTGCCTGCCGCAAATGCCAGCGCAGGATGAAGAAGAACGGCGGCCCGGCCGCGCTGAGAAAACTGAAAAAATGGTTCAAAAAGCGCGCACGCGGAGCCCCGCAGGCACCTCCGGTTCACCTCATCGAAGTCTCGTGCCTCAATATCTGCCCGAAAGGCGGCGTCACGATCTTTTCCGCCCGCCAGCTTGGAAAGGACCCGTCCGCAGTCTGCATCGCGCGTTCGGAGCAAGATCTCGAAGCGCTCTACTGCGAGCTCACCGCAGTCGCCTTGTTCCCGGAGAAATCGACGCTGAAGTGACGCGTCTTCCCCTGGTCGATGGTGACGTACTTCACCGTGCGGTTGCCGAGGTTCTTGGAATCGGACTGCTGCAGGTTCCCCAGAGCCATCGTCGTCTGTAACTCGCTCATGCCCTGCTTCGCCGTGTGCTCGGAGACCGCCTGCCACACCTCCGGTGGCCAATGATAGAGCGTCTTCGGATCGTCGTAGAAAAAGATATCGTCGCACGCCCAACTGGAATTCGCGCCGTCCAGCGACGCGACCGGCGCGGCAAACTCGCCGTCGCGACCAGGCTCCGTGAATACGACAAACGCATTCTTTGGCCCGCGCGGAATGCTGCTCGCCCAGTCGGGAGGTGTGGTTATCTCCACAAAATCTTTCACTTGCAACTCCTGTGCGGGCGGCAGCCAGCCTGCCGGCTGCGTAAAGACGACACGGCCAGTGCGATACGGATAGTAGACGAGGGTGTAGCCGGTCTTCATCCACACCGACTTGCCGTTCAGCACACGCGCCGACTTCACGCTGTCGATCAGCATCTGCTTCACGAACACCAGTTGGTCATCGCTCATGGGTCGCTGTGCCGGCTTGTTCGCCACGATGCCCGGTGCATTGCGTTCGCGTTCGTAGGAGATGATCCGCCACGCCGCGATGGCCAAGACCAGCAAAGTGATCGCGCCAATGATCTTCCAGTTCTTCATCGAGCCTCTTTCGACTAAATCGATGGCTGTTCCAGTTGCTCCTCTGGCTGCATCAGCGACTCCGCTGACAACGCATCGGCGTTGCGCAGCGTGGGGAAGAACGTCGCCCACAATCCGGTCACAATCAAGGAGCCAATCCCGCCCAGGACCACGGCGCGTACTGGCCCCATCCACTGCGCGGTCAGTCCGCTCTCGTATTCACCCAGTTCGTTCGATGCGCCCACGAACATAGAGTTGACTGCGCTGACGCGCCCGCGCATCGAAGGCGGGGTCGCCAGTTGCAGAAGGGAAGAGCGGATCACGACGCTGACCATGTCCGCCGCGCCCAGAATGACTAGCGCCGCAAGCGACAGCCACAGACTGCGCGAGAGCCCGAAGATGATCGTCATCACGCCGAAGATGGCGACGCAGAAAAACATCATGCGTCCGGCGCGGCGGCGGATGGGACGGAACGACAGCAGGATCGAAACCGTCAACGCGCCCATCGCCGGCGCAGCGCGCAGCACTCCCAGGCCCCGCGCGCCGGTGTGCAGTATGTTCTCCGCGAAGATCGGCATCAGCGCCACCGCACCGCCCAGCAGCACCACGAACAGATCCAGGGTCACCGACCCCAGCAGCAGCTTCGCGCGCCACACATAACGCAGGCCGTCCAGCAGCAGGTCGAAAGTGGTCGAGCGATGCTCCATGCGCCCCGGACGCACATCGAGCATGCCGATCAACACGAGAAAGCCCACCACCGTGAGCAGCGTGAAGAGAAAGACCACCGGCGCTCCAGCAATGTGCGGCATGCCCCAGTGCGCCAGCGGCAGTGTAAACAGCAGGCCGCCCACCGCCGGTCCGGCGATATTGGCAATTTGGAAAACCGTCGCGCCCCACGTGACCGCGTTCACGAAGTGCTCCGATGGCACCAGATGCGGCACTAGTGCCGAGCTTGCCGGGCCGCTGAATGCACGCCCCGTTCCAATGAAAAACAGCACCGCATAGATCGGAACGATGCGGTGTATGCCGTGGAATGCAAAGAGAAAGAGCGTCAGCGTGCAGACCAGTTGCAGCGAGTAGCAGACCAGAATCACCACTCGCCGATCGAAGCGGTCTGCCGTGTGACCGGCCGGCAGCATGAAGATCAATCCCGGAAGGAAGAGCGCGAGCCCGGTGTAGCCAAGGTCGATGGCGCGATGGGTGATCAGGTAAACCTGCCATGCCACCGCCACGGACTGCGCCTCCGCGCCCATGATCACGATGGCGCGGGCCATCTGGTAGAGCCGGAAATCGCGGTAGGCAAATGCGGCTGCGCCGCGACTGCCAGGCTCCTCTTTCCCAGGCTCCTCTTGCTCGTTTTTGCTCATGCGGCTTGCTCCATTGTCGCAGGACACCGAGTCTGCGCGCTCGATTACTCTGGAGTCTTGCTCGCCATGTCTGATCCTGACGGCAACCCGCCGCATCCGCTGCACGAGTCTGCCGCGCCCCGGCTGCCTCTTGGTGAAGGCGCATCCGCGGCCTCTGCCGCTCTCCCTGAGGAAGCGCCGCCGCGGCATCCCCTGCATCCGGTGTCGGGTGTTGTCGGTGTTTTCCTCTGTGGCCTTGTCGCCTTCCTCACGCTCTACGCTACTCAGCCGCTACTCCCGCTGTTTGAGGCGCTCTTCCATGCCTCAAAATCGGCAGTTGGCTGGACCGTCAGCGCCTCTACGCTTGGCGTCGCCATCGCTGCGCCGCTGCTTGGCACTTTCACCGAGCGTATGGACCGCAAGCGCGTCATCCTCGTTTCGATCGTCTTGCTCGCCGTGCCCACCTGCGCCGCGGCCACCTCCACCTCGCTCGGCTGGTTGGTCTTCTGGCGCCTGCTGCAGGGGCTCATCACTCCCGGCGTCTTCGCCACCACCATCGCCTACATCACGGAGGCGTGGCCGCCTACCGCGGTCGCTCCCGTCATGAGCATCTATGTCAGCGGCACCGCACTTGGCGGCTTTTGCGGCCGCGCGGTCACCGGCTTCATGGCAGACCACGTCGGCTGGCGGCCATCGTTCGTCTTGCTCGGCCTGATCTCTCTCGGGGGTGCTGCACTCGTGGCATGGCTGCTTCCGGACCGGCCATCCCCGCATCTTGCAGCTATCCGTCCGCCATTCCGCCAGGTCTTCCTGCCCATGCTCCATCACCTGCGGAACCCGCGCCTGCTCACCACTTACCTCGTGGGCTTCAACGTCCTGTTCTCGCTCGTCGGCGTCTTCACTTACATCACCTTCTATCTCGCCGCGCCGCCCTTTTCGTTGTCTACCGCCAGGCTCAGCCTGCTCTTTGTTGTCTATCTCGTCGGCCTCGTGGCTACACCACTAGCGGGCGCGCTGCTGCCGCGCGTTGGCCTCCGAAGCGGCATCACTGGTTCCATCCTGCTCTCGCTCGCCGGCGTTCTGCTCACTCTCGTGCACTCTCTCCCGGTAGTCGTCATCGGCCTCGCGCTTTGCTGCACCGGCGTCTTCATCTCGCAGAGCTGCGCCACCAGCTTCCTCCGCGAAGCCGCGTCGGAGTCATCACGCGCCTCCGCCGTTGGAATGTATGTTGCGTGTTATTACCTGGGAGGAACGGTGGCGGGCGTCGCGCCCAGTCTGGTGTGGAAGCTCGGCGGATGGACGGCATGCGCCGCTATGGTCGCTATCATCGATGTTGTCTCCATCGTGATCGCACGGCGCGGTTGGAGAGACGCTTCTCCCGCCTAGGGCTTCTTGCCGTGCAGGTATGTCATGTACTGCGTATCCACGATGCCCAGGTTGCGGGCCAGCCCCAGCTTCGCCTGGTTGTAGCTGAGTGTGTCGGCGATCAGTTGCGACTGCGCCTGCGACAAGGTGGCCTGCGCCTGCACCACCGGCAAGTTGTCATCCACGCCGGCGGCGAAGCGATCGTTTGCGTCCGACAGTGCGCGGGTCGCGAGCTCCACATTCTGCTGCGAGACACGCACCAGCGCCTGCGATGAAGTCAGATCCAGCATGCTGTCACGCAACTGCTGGTCAATCTGCTGCTGCAGGTCGGCCATCCGGTTCAGCGTGTCTGACTTCTGCGCCTCAGCCACATCGGCATCACCGCGGATCTGCGCCTCTTTGAAGATCGGCAGTTTCAGCTCGCCCATCGCGACAAAAGTGCCGTGATACAAGCCATGCGTCACTCCGGTAACGCCATAGTTGCCGCTTGCGGTGAGGGTGGGCAGCCGCTCATAGCGCGCCGCGGAGCGGGAAAGATCTGCCGAGCGCACCTGCCGCTGCATGCCCTGATAGTCCTGTCGACTCTGATACGCAAGGTGACGCGCATCCTCAATCGACATCTGCTCCAGGTCCGCATAGGGCGCCGCATCCGTCAATTGGATGGCCTGCTCCACCGGCACGCCGATCTCCCGCTTCAGCAGCACCTTGTCCTTCTCAAAGGTGTTCTGCGCGGCGATCACCTTCTGCTGCTGCGTCTGGTACTGCACCCGCGCGCGCAGCTCATCCAGCCGCGCTGCTGTGCCTGCTTCGTGCTCCGCCTGCGCCTGCTTCAGCAGGGTTTCGTCGGCGCGCTGCAGCGCCTCGGCGCTCTCAATCTGGGATTGGTCGGCCAGCGTCTGCAAATACTGATTGCCGACATTCAGCACCACCAGCCCCCGGCTCGATTGGGTGTTGTAAAACGCGGCTTTCACGCTCTCCTTAGCCGAGCGATACCGCGTGATCGCCGCCAGATCCAGCATTGTCCAGTCCAGCGCGGCATCCGCCGTGGTCACATCCACCTCAACAATCTGTTTGAAATCTGCGGGGTTGAGGCCGGGAAACAGTGGTGCGATCTGATTGAGGAACGATTCGTTGAATCCAAAGGTAGCGAGGTTGTACTGATGGGCTCCCGTGGACGCCTCTGCCTTTACATCCGGCAGCAGGGAATTCAGCGACTGGAGCCGCTGCGCGTCCGACTGCTGTTGCTGGATGCGTGCCTCCGTGATCGCGAGATTTGCCTGGATGCCGCGCTGGATCGCGTCATCGAGCGAGAGCTGAAGGGTCTCCGGCGAGACCGTCCCCATCGTCACGCTGCCGTAATAAGGATTCTGCGCCGAGCTCGGGTTCGTCAGCGATTGCAGCGATGGAGTGGTCAACCCGGCTGTCACTGGCGTGTATGACGCCGTTGACGATGCTCCCACCCCGCCTCCTGTTCCTGATCCACTCCCGGCGCTCGCATCCGTCGTCCCCGCAGTGCCCGAAGAAGCGGAAGGAGCAGGGGCACTCACGCCGCCACCAGATAGCGCATCCTGAGCATGGAGCCGCCCACCACCGCAGGCCATCGCGGCGCACACCATCCCGATTGCAATCCGTTGCTTCACCCGTTCGAGGGTCTCCAGAAGAGGAAATCTGTCCTTTAGATCATTCGAGATGCGTCGAGTTGCCAAAACTTTGTTTCGAGGCGGCGATGGTTCGTCCCAAAACCGCTCTTTTCTGCACCTTACACTGCATCGCTGCATACAATTGTGCAATGTCTGGCCATCTAACGCCACAGATCGAGTCACCACTCCGCGTGGTCCACGCAGTCTGCTCGCACGATTGCCCGGACTCCTGCGCCGTCCTGGTCAGTGTGGATGCCGATGGGCGCGCGCAGAAGGTTGTCGGCGACCCTGACCACCCCGTCACCCGCGGATTCCTCTGCGGCAAGGTCGCTCGCTATCTCGATCGCGTCTACTCGCCCGATCGGCTGCTGTATCCCATGCGTCGCCGCGCCGGCGTCGCCAAGGGCCCACTGCCTGCCGGGCGCGAGGCCGAGAGCTTCGAGCGCATCTCCTGGGATGAGGCGCTGTATGCAGTCGCCGATCGACTGGCGACCATCGCCCGGCAATACGGCCCGGAATCCGTCCTGCCCTACTCCTACGCCGGCACCATCGGCGTGCTCGGCTACGGCTCCATGGATCGCCGCTTCTTCCATCGGCTGGGCGCCTCCCAGCTCGATCGCACCATCTGCGCCACCGCCGGCGGCGACGCCATCCTCTCCGTCTACGGCCGCAAGCTCGGCACGGATACCGAGCAGTTTCATCGCGCGCGGCTAATCATCGCCTGGGGCGCGAACATTCATGGCAACAGCGTCCATCTCTGGCCGCAGATCGAGGAAGCGCGCCGTGCTGGCGCCCGCCTCATCGTCATTGATCCCTACCGGACGCGCACCGCGAAGCTCGCCGACTGGCACATCGCCATTCATCCCGGTACCGACGCCGCGCTCGCGCTTGGCATGATGCATGTCATCTTCGCCGAAGGCCTCGAAGACCGCGCCTACATCGATCAGCACACTGTGGGCGCAAAGGAGCTGGCCGCGCGCGCCGCCGAGTACACGCCCGAGCGCGTCGCCGCCTGGACCGGCATGACCGCCGACGAAGTCCGTGCGCTGGCCCGTGAATACGCCACCACTAAGCCCGCGGCCATCCGCCTCAACTACGGCATCCAGCGCTCGGAAAACGGCGGCACCTCAGCCCGCGCGGTCTGCATGCTCCCCCTGCTCACCGGCGCTTGGAAAGATCTCGGCGGCGGCCTCCAGCTCTCCACCAGCGGAGCATTCCGCTTCGACACGCAGGCGCTCGAGCGGCCCGACCTGATGTACGCAAGCCCGCTCGGCCGCGCCGCGCGCATCGTCAACATGTCCCGCCTGGGCCACGCCCTCACCGAGCTCAGCGATCCGCCGGTCAAGGCGCTCTTCGTCTACAACTCGAATCCCGCCGCCATCGCGCCTAACCAGAACACCGTACTGCGCGGTATGGCGCCGCCCCGATCTCTTCACCGTCGTTCATGAGCAGTTCTGGACCGACACCGCCGACTACGCCGATATCGTGCTCCCCGCCACTACCTTTCTCGAGCACGCCGACATGCAGGGCGCCTATGGCCACTACTATGTGCAGCTCTCCGACCAGGCCATCGCGCCGGTGGGCGAGGCGCGCTCCAACGTCTGGCTCTTCGGTCAGCTTGGGCAGCGCATCGGTTTTTCCGAAGCCTGCTTCCGCGACACCGAACAGGAACTGCTTGCCCAGGCCCTGCCCGACCGAAAGCAGGATGAAACGCCCGATACTCATCCACAGATGCACGGCATCACGCTGGACCAGCTTCGCACCGAGCACAGCGTCCGCCTGCGCTGGGACGGCGAGCCGGATGAGCCATTTCAGCCCTTCGCCAACGGCGGCTTCGGCACGCCCTCCGGCAAGGGCGAGTTCTTCTCCGCCACGCTGGCCGAGCAGGGCCTCGATCCGCTGCCGTCCTTCAAGCCTCCCAAAGAATCTCGTCACAGCGCCGATAGCGCCTACCCGCTAGAGTTCCTTCCGCGCAAGGCCGACAACTACATGAACTCCACCTTCGCCAATCTCGCCACGCACCAGAAGATGGAGTCGGCGCACACCGGCCGCCTCGAAATTCATCCCGACGATGCAGGCCAGCGCGGCATACAGGAAGGCGACGCGGTAGAGGTCTTCAACGATCGCGGGCGCATCCGTCTCGTGGCGAAGGTCCACACCGGGGTTCCTGCCGGCGTCGTCGCATCGCGTCTCAACTGGAACAAGCTCTCCCCTGGAGGCAGCAACGTGAACGCGCTCACATCCGAGCGTCTAACGGATATCGGACGCGGCCCCACCTTTTATTCCACGCTGGTCGAAGTGGCGCGCGTTGCACCGTCTCCGCATGGCTGAAAGTACGTTTCAATGTGCGGGATGCGGGCAGTGGAACGAGACGGTCGTCGATGAATCCGCCGGCAGTCATCAGAGCTACGTCGAAGACTGTCAGGTCTGCTGCAAGCCCAACATCTTGGACATACGCTGGAGTGCCGCCGACGAGGCTTATATGATCCATGCCGAGCTCGAAAGTTAGGACAGCGGCGGCCGTCAACCCTGGGGTTGCGCCCCCCGATTCGCCCGCCTCGTTGGTCGCCATCCCCTCCGTTGCTATAGAATCGGCTTTCCAGCACGAAAGAGCGGAAGTTCGATTTTGGTTGCAGTGAGGGTGTGCCTATTTTTCCCGTCATTCGGCGGAGCATGAGCTCCCAGATCCAGCAGGACAAGACCATTCGTCCCCAGATCTTTCAAACTATGTTGCTCAAAGGCTTGGGTGCTCTGGCCCTACTCTTCTGCATCGTTGCGCCCGTATTCGCACAAAACAGCAACGTCATCTCCGAAATTCGTGTCATCGGCAACCGCCGCATCCCCAAGGAAACGGTCCTCGCGCGCCTCTACTCCCACGTCGGCGACAACTACGACCCCGCTACCGTCGAGCGCGACTTCAACTCGCTCTGGAACACCGGCTACTTCGAAGATGTCCGCATCGAAAAAGAGGAGACGCCCAAGGGCGAGGTCCTCGACATCTTCGTCCGTGAAAAGCCCACCATCCGTGAGATCAACTACAAGGGGCTGAACTCCGTCACGCAGTCCGATGTGCTTGACCGCTTCAAGAAGGAGAAGGTCGGTCTCACCGTAGAGAGCCAGTACGACCCCACGCGCATCGCGCGGGCGATCACCGTCCTCCGGCAGCTGCTCGGCGAACACGGGCACCAGTTCCCGACCATCACCCCCGAGATCAAGACGATCCCGCCCGCCTCCGTCGCAGTGACCTTCAATATCAAGGAAGGCCCCACGGTCAAGGTCGGCAATATCCGCTTCACCGGCAACCGGAATATCAACAGCCGCACCCTCCGCGCTTCCATGCGCAACCTGAAGCCGATTGGCGTTCCGCACTCCATCTTTCTGGAGAACCTCTTCGCCCGCACCTACGACGCCAGCAAGCTCGAAGAAGACGCGGAGCGGGTACGTGTGGCTTACCAGAACCACGGCTACTTCAAGGCCATTGTCGGCGAGCCTTCCACGCACATCCGCAACGAGGGCGGCCTTTCGCTGCTCACCTTCCGGCCGAAGAAGGGCAAGCGCATCGACATCACCCTGCCCATTGAAGAAGGGGAGCGCTATCGCCTCGGCGGCATCACCTTCACCGGCAACGAGCACGTCAAGAACGTGAAGGCTCTACGCGCCCAGTTCGCTATCAAAGACGGCGAATTTTTCAACTACACCGCCATCGGCAAAGGCCTCGAAAACCTGCGCAAGGCCTACGGCAGCCTGGGTTACATCAATGCCGGCATCGTTCCCAATACGCGCTTCGACGAGGCGAAGAAGATGCTGTTTATCGACGTGGACATCGACGAAGGCAAGCCGTACTACGTCTCGAAGATCGAGTTCACCGGCAACACCGTCACCCGCGATCCCGTCATCCGCCGCGAGCTGCTGCTCGAAGAAGGCCAGGTCTACAACAGCAATCTGTGGGAGCAGAGTCTGCTCCGCCTCAACCAGCTGGATTACTTCGACCCGCTCAAGGTGGACCAGGACTCCACCGCGACGCAGGATACTACGAACAACACCGTCTCCCTGCTGCTGCGCGTGCACGAGAAGGGCAAGAACTCCATCGGCCTGAATGGCGGCGTCAGCGGCCTCTCCGGGTCCTTCCTCGGCCTCAACTATCAGACCAACAACTTCCTCGGTCTCGGCGAGACGTTGAGCGTCCAGGCCAACCTCGGCAACCTGCAGCGCAACCTAAGCTTCGGTTTCACCGAGCCCTACTTCCGCAACAAGCCCATCTCGCTAGGCTTCCAGGTCTTCTCCAGCAAGTACGACTACAACGCCGCGAAGAACTATCAGATCTCCACCGGGGGCGGGAATCTGACCGCTGCACAGCAGTCACTGGTGCAGAACTACAACCAGTCCTCTACCGGTCTCACCGTCTCCACCAACTACCTGGTCCGGCACAGCTTCCATCGTGTCGGCCTCACCTATTCGTTCGATAAGAGCTCGATCACCGCCTTCAGCCCGGCATCTACTTCGCTCTTCAATTCCCTTGCCTTCCGCAGCGGCGTTGAAGCCAACAACGCGTTGAACGGCATCTATTCCAGCAAAGCTTCGGTCTCCTACACGTACAACAAGATCGGCAACCCTTATAACCCGCACGACGGCGTCTCCTACACTGCGCTGTTCCAGATCGCCGGCCTCGGCGGTAACGTCAAGTACTACAATCCGGTCTTCGAATACCGTCATTTCAACGGCATGCACGGCATCAAGCCGAGTAAAGAGGGCCGCAACGTCCTCGCCTTCCGCTTCCAGGCACAATACATTCAGGGCATCGGCGGCAAGGTCGCGCCACCCTTCCAGCGCTTCTACCAAGGCGGCGAGCAGGAACTCCGCGGCTTCGACATCCGCTCCGCCACGCCGTACGCCTTCATTCCGCAGCGCACCCAGTTCATCCTCACCAACCCGGATGGCACGCTCGTTCCCCGCGACCCCACCAATCCCACGCTCGGCAGCGTCACCATTCCCATCCCCACCTTCGGCATCGTTTCCGTCGGCGGTGATACCTCGTTCACCAGCAACATCGAGTACCGGATTCCGCTCGGCGGCCCGGTCACCTTCAAGTTCTTTGACGATTTCGGCATGAGCGTCGCCGTGCGCCAGTCCCAGTTGGTTGAGAGTGTGATCGCCATCGATCAGCTCAATGCACCGCTCTACGGCTGCCCGGTCTACGTCAACGGCTCCTGCCAGGGCGGAAGCCGCATCTCGTTCAGCAGAGACATCACCCCGATCGAAGGCGCGAACGCGGTTCCCCGCATGTCCACCGGCGCAGAGATCTCCGTGCTGCTGCCCATCGTCCGTGCGCCGTTCCGCGTCTACTACGCCTACAATCCGCTACGGTTACTCGAGCAAATCCGCGGCGAAAACCTCATCACCCGCGACATGTTCCCGGCGGGCGGCGCCGGCGACTTCAGCTACGCGCAGTCCCAGCAGCTCTACGGCTCGCTCTACCAGCTGCGGGAGCCGCGCAAGACCTTCCGGCTGGCCGTCAGCACGACCTTCTGATCGGAGTACCTTGCAACCGAGACCTGCTCTATAATCGTCGCAAGTTCCTGAGATGTCCTCTGTCCGTGTCTCTTGTGCACAACCGCGCCCTCCCGGGGTGGCCGCAACGGAAGTACGCAAGGGGGAGAGCACAGGGCAGCGTGCCGCAAGCGCACCTTGTACTCGCAATCAGGACACAAACAAGAACTCAAGGAGTTTCTCAACCAAATGAAGCGTTCTTTGTCACTCGTCTGCATGCTTGCGTCCACGCTGGGCGCGAGTGCGCTCGCTCAGACCGCAGCAGAGCCACCCTCTGCCCCCGGTGCGCCTGCCGTCACCGCGCCTGCCGGCCCCACCAAGATCGCGGTCATCCAGTTCGAGGCCGTTGTCGGCCAGACCAATGAAGGTCAGCGCGCCTTTGCCGAACTGAACACCAAGTACCAGCCCAAGCAGCAGCAGATCAAGGCCGAAAGCGACGAAGTCGACACGCTAAAGAAGGACCTGCAGACTGCCGGGGACAAGCTGAGCGATACCGAGCGCCAGACGCGCCTGCGCACCATCGACGAGAAGGAAAAGACGCTGCAGCGCAACGTCGAAGATGCGCGTAACGACTTCTCGGGCGAGATGAACGAAAAGTTCGGCGGCATCGCGCAGAAGGTTGCCACCGTCATGACGCAGTACGCGCAGCAGAACGGTTACACCTTGATCCTCGATGCAGGGTCGCAGCAGCAGCAGCAGCAGTCGCCGATTCTCTGGGCCGCTGAGTCCACCAACATCTCCGAGGCCGTCCTGCAGGCCTACAACAAGCAGTCGGGTGTTCCGGCCCCGCCCCCGGGCACCGCCGCACCCCGGCCCGGCGCAACTACCACCCGGCCCACGACTCGCACCCCCAGCACCACTGCCCCGCGGACAACGACGCCACAGCACTAAGCCGAACTTGCGGGCTTCGGAAGACATTCCGGAGCCCGCAACAGGCCTGTTCCAAACCTCGCCTCAGATGTGGAAAATTCTGTGGATCGTGGGATCTTCCCGCAAGGTCAATTCCGCATCTGTACCGAAATCGCTGCATGCCAGGCATCTTGATCCGGAGCAACTCTTTGATTTTAAGATGCTTATTGAGAATTCCTGCCGCGGCACTTCTATGAACAGGAAATGAACTCCGCAATCGGATACAGTAAGCTTTCCACAGATTGGCCCAACCGCTGAAAATCTAAGGCTTCATTTTCCGGCGTCTTCGCCGACTTTCAGCACTGCCAGAAATGCCTCTTGTGGTATGTCTACCTTCCCTATCCGCTTCATTCGCTTCTTGCCTTCCTTCTGCTTCTCCAGCAGCTTGCGCTTGCGGCTGATATCGCCGCCGTAACACTTGGCCAGCACGTTCTTGCGCAGCGCCGCTACCGTCTCTCGCGCCACAATCTTCGAGCCGATCGCTGCCTGGATCGCCACTTCGAACTGCTGCCGCGGAATCAGCTCCCGCATCTTCGACACCAGCGCCTTGCCCCGCTCATAAGCGAAGTCGCGGTGCACGATGATCGAGAGTGCGTCCACCGGCTCGCCCGAGACCAGGATGTCCAGCTTCACCATCGGTGACGACCACGAGCCGGACAGGCTGTAGTCCAGCGATGCATAACCGCGGGAGACGGATTTGAGCCGGTCATAGAAGTCCAGCACGATCTCGTTCAGCGGCAGCTCATAGGTCAGCATCACCCGCGTCGGCGTCACGTACTCGAAGTTCTGCTGTCGTCCCCGCTTCTCCTCCACCAGCTTCAGGATCCCGCCCACGTACTCTTCGTTGGTCAGGATTGTGGCCCGGATCACCGGCTCCTCGATCTCTTCAATCTCGCTCGGGTTCGGCCAGCGCGAGGGATTGTCGACCTCGATCTCGCTCCCATCGGTCAGCCGAATCTTGTATCGCACTCCGGGCGCCGTGGTGATCAGGTCCAGATCAAATTCCCGCTCCAGTCGCTCCTGGATTATCTCCATGTGCAGCAGGCCGAGAAAGCCGCAGCGAAAGCCAAAGCCTAGCGCAGCTGAGCTCTCCGGCTCCATCGAGAAGGACGAGTCGTTAAGCCTCAGCTTTTCGAGCGCCTCGCGCAGCAGGGTGTGCTCATGCGAGTCGACGGTGTAGAGTCCGGCGAAGACCATCGACTTGATGTCTTCAAAGCCTGGCAAGGCTTCATTCGCGGGCCTCCCATCCTCCGTGATGGTGTCGCCGATCTTGGTGTCACCGACATTCTTGATCGTCGCGACGAAGAACCCGACCTCGCCTGCCGCCAGCTCTGAAACCTCCACCGGCTTCGGCGTCAGCACGCCCATCGACTCCACATCAAAGACCCGTCCATTGGACATCAGCCGGATGCGTGCCCCTTTGCGCAACGTACCGTGCATCACGCGGGTCAGCACGATCACGCCGCGATAGGCATCGAACCACGAATCGAAGATCAGTGCCTGCAGCGGTGCCTCGGGGTCGCCGGTAGGCGGCGGCAGCCGGTGGACGATGGCTTCGAGGATGGCCTCGACGTTCTCGCCTGTCTTGGCGCTCACCGGAATCGCATCGGTAGCGTCGACGCCGACGGCGTTCTCGATCATCTCCTGCGTACGCACGATATCCGCGCTCGGCAGATCGATCTTGTTGATCACCGGAATCATGTCCAAGCCATTGCTGATGGCGAGATAGGCATTCGCCAATGTCTGCGCTTCCACGCCCTGGGTGGCGTCCACCACCAGCAACGCGCCCTCGCACGAGGCCAGCGAGCGCGAGACTTCGTAGGAGAAGTCCACATGTCCTGGCGTATCGATCAGGTTGAGCTGGTAGAGTTCGCCGTCCTTCGCCCTGTACATCATGCGGACGGCATGGGCCTTGATGGTGATGCCGCGCTCGCGCTCCAGGTCCATGGCATCCAGCACCTGGTGCTGCATCTCGCGCGCGCTCACCGACCCGGTCAGCTCTAGCAGCCGGTCGGACAGCGTGGATTTGCCATGGTCGATGTGCGCGATGATCGCGAAGTTACGTATGTGCTTGTTGTCCATGGATGCGGATATATGCTTTGCGAATGAGTCGTGTGTCAGGTGCGTCCTGCGGGGATGAGCGAGCACGCGGGCGCAAGAGTACCGAAGTCCGCTCGAAGCTTGAGTTTATCATCGGCACGTCGCGGGCCGCCGCTCTACAATGACGCGAGGACCACGTCTGAACCGCATGGATGTTTCAAAGCCCTCCGCCGCTCTCGTTCAGGCGGCCCTCCTCCTCGCTCTCTGCTGCGGCCCTGCTGCCGCGGGGGCGGCGCGGTCATCCGCGCAAAAGAAAACGCAGGCTCCGCCGCCAGTCAAAAATACGCAACAGCCTCAGGCGCCGCCTACTCCGCGGGAGCAGCAGGTAATCTCCGCCGCGCAAAACGACTACGAGAGCGGCATGCGCAATTACCACGCCGGCGATCCGGTCGCGGCCAAGCGCGACTTCGACAATGCGGTCGACACCATGCTCTCAAGCGGCCTCGATCTGAAGACCAGTCCGTCTCTCAGCGATGAATTCGAACGTATCGTGGATGCCGTCAACGCTCTGGAGATGGACGCGCTGAAGCAAGGCAACGGCTTCGCCGCACCCATGGAGCAGACGCCGGTGGGCGTCGCCAACGACGTCACCTTTCCCGTGGATCCGAATATCCGTGCCGCCGCGGAAGCTGAACTGAAGACCACGCGGTCGGATCTGCCCCTGGTCATCAACGACGCGGTCACCAGCTACATCGGCTACTTCTCCAACACCACCACCGGGCGCAATACCATCGTCAGCTCACTGCGCCGTGCGGGACGCTACAAGGACCTCATCGAACGCACCTTGCGCGAAGAAGGCGTGCCCGCCGATCTTATCTATCAGGCCATCGCCGAATCGGGCTTTCAGGTGCAGGCCGTCAATGGGCGCTCCGGTGCCGCCGGCATGTGGCAATTCATGCCTTTCCGCGGTGCGTACGGGCTGGAGCGCAACGGCTGGGTGGATGAACGCTTCGACCCGGAGAAGTCCACCCGGGCCTACGCGCGCGAGATCAAGAAGAACTACCAGCAGTTTGGCGACTGGTACCTGGCGATGGCCGGCTATGACTGGGGTCCAGGCAATGTGCAGCGCGCTGTCCAGCGCACCGGCTACGCTGATTTCTGGGAGCTCTATAAGCGCAACAATCTGCCGCAGGAGACGAAGAACTACGTCCCCATCATTCTGGCCGCCGCCGTCATGGCCAAGAATCCGGTGCAATACGGACTCACCGACATCAACGCTGATCCGGCCGTGGCCGATGACACCGTTACCGTGAACGGATCCATAGATCTTCGTCTGGTAGCAGACATCGTCAATGTGCCGGTGCAGCAAATCGTTGGTCTCAACCCCAGTCTGCTGCGCATGATGACGCCGCCGGACGAGCCATACGATCTGCACCTTCCCACCGGCAGCAAGTCCGATTTCATGGAGGCGATTGCAGAGATCCCTCCAGATAAGCGGACCGCGTGGCGCTACCATCGCGTGCAACCGGCCGATACGCTGGCTGCCCTGGCAAAGACCTATCACGTCTCCGCCGCGGACATCGCCTTCGTGAATCAGATCGAACCGACCGCCGACATCTCCGGCGAAGATGCGCTGATCATCCCTACTGTTCCGCCTGCGGCATCCGGCATGCAGCGCAGCAGCGCCCGCTACCGCGTGGAACACGAAGATACCTTGGTGACGCTTGCAGACCGTTTCAACGTCACCACGGAGCAGTTACGGCGCTGGAATCATCTCCACTCGAGCGCCATTCGCCCCGGCCAGACGCTCTTCGTGGCCGAGCCGGCGCATGTTTCCGCGTCAGCCAGGGGCAAACGCGGGCATAGTAGCCGGGGCGGACGAGCTCACGCAACAGCGAAGAGCACTCACGGAAAGCCATCTTCGACGGCGAAGACAACGCCTCATCACAACTAATGGGTCGCTCGCAAAGCGAATTCGCGATGCATTTCTCGACTAGCGCGCGATCCTGCTCGGTCGATTCGCGCGACACGCGAGCGTTTCCCTCTTGCGTTCGGTAGCAGACCGTTGCATGCTGTTGCTATAATCCGCGCCGCAGGTGGAGTGGTCGATATTTGCGCTCGCTGCCACAAGCGAAGCCAACGAAGAGTGAAGCCCGGAGGCGAACAGATGCAGGAAGAACGGAAGCTTTTAGCAGCGTACGACGATGGTGAACACGAGCCCGAGGGCAAAGACTACTCGGATGAGTTGGAAGAAGAGATCGACGAAGACGAAGAAGATGAAGAGATCAGCGTTCCTCTTTCTTCCGAGGACGACGGCAGTGATGATGACGATTACGGCGCGCCTGCGGGTGGCTCACTGACATCGACAACAGGCACACCTGCGAAAAAGGCACCTGCGAAAAAGGCACCGGCAACCAAGGCTGCGGCCAAGAAGACACCTGCCAAAAAGGCACCTGCGAAGAAGGCGGCGAAGAAAGCTCCCGCCAAAAAGGCAGCCAAAAAAGCAGCCAAGAAGAGTTCAAGCAAATCTGCCGCGAAGAAGAGCAGCAGCGCCCGCAGCGGCGGTAAGGCGGCCAAAAAGGCAGCCGGTAAAAAGGGTGCACGTAGTAAATCCACGAAGCGAGGTACTCAATTGGCTGTAAAGAAAGCAGCAAAGAAGAAGTCGGCGAAGAAGTCGGCTAAGAAGGCAACCAAGAAAGCGGCAAAGAAGAAGTCCACCAAGAAGGCCGCCAAGAAGGCAACAAAGAAGAAGTAGTTCAACAGTAGTACGAGGCAAGCAAAAAAGCCCGGCATCGTGCCGGGCTTTTTTGCGTCTGCACTCTGCCGCTTCGGTCTATCCGTTCTTCTTTTCCATATCCGCCAGCGCCGCCAGCACTTCCGCGCTGTGGTTCGACGGATCCACCCCGGTCCATACCTTGACGATCTTCCCTTGCGGATCAATCAGGAAGGTATTCCGCTTGGCGATCTTCATGCCCATGTAGTTGCCCAGCGAGCCGTACTTCGAAACCGTAGCTTTCTGCTCATCGGAGAGCAGCTTGAAGCTCAAGCCGTCTTTCGTGCAGAAGGTCTTGTGACTCGCGACCGAATCGACGCTGACGCCCAGGATCACCGCGTTGTCCCGCTCATACTTTGGCAGGTCTTGCTGAAACTTGTGCGCCTCCATCGTGCAGCCCGAGGTCATGTCCTTGGGATAGAAATACAGGACCACCCACTTGCCGCGATATTGGTCCAGGCTGACCGGGGTGCCTTCCTGCGAGGGCAGCGAAAACTCCGGCGCCTGCTGACCAACAGCGGGCACGGAATCATCCGCGGCCCGCACGCTCCGCGTTGCGAATATACCCGCGATGGCTGCGATCACCAGCGCGGCCAGAACTGCATAACGTGACGTGGACATCGATATGCCTCCTCCAGAGGACATTTTTATTAGAGCACCTTCCGTCTATCTGACGCAGGACCACAAAGAGAAGTGACAATTTCGTGAAGATTAGTCCCTATCCGAGTTCCAGCAATCAGAGCGCAGGCTCTGAATCCCGCGGTTGCGCGATGATCGCGATTCCAGCGGCATCCGCTGTGGCCACGACCGCCGCACGATCGAAGATCAGCGTCCGCTCCGCCTCCAGCGACAAGCAGGTCGCGCGGGCTTCGCGCATCGCCACAATCGTGGCCTCACCGATTACCGGCACGTCGAAGCGCATGTCCTGTTTTGGCTTTGCGATCTTCACCACCGTCAGGCTGCGATCCAGCGTGGATGCCTCGTCCTCGAGCGTGCGCATCAGCGCGCCGGCTCGCGCAATGGTTGCATCCGTGCCTTCCATCGCCTCCACCGCAACACACGCCTGTCCCGCGATGACGACTGTCTGTCCGATGTCGTAACTCGCGATCGCTGCCGCAACCCCGCGTCCGTATGCGATGTCTTTCTTCTCTTGCTCACTCGGGGCGCGTCGGGTCAGTACGCCCACCTGCGCCAGCAATGGCTCCAGAAAGGATGTGGACGAGATCAGCTCGATGCCCTCATCGCTCAGCACCTTCGCGATCGCCCCCAGCAGCATGTCCGTGTTGCGCGTGCGTAGGTTCAGCAGCAGCTTGGCCAGCCGCCAGTCCGGCCGGATGCTCGAAAAGATCTGCTTGTGCTTCACCTGTCCGGCCATCACCGCCTGCGTTACGGCCGCATGTTGAAATGTCTCGATCAGTCGCGAGAGTTCGCCAAGCGAAAGCCAGTGCACCGTTATGCCGGGGTCTTCCGCAGCGCGCGCATTCATCGCCGCGTCAGTCTCTTCACGGATCGCCGCCACCACGACCGGCCGCCCCTGCGCTCGCGCGGCATCGAGCAGCAGAAAAGGGAAGCGCCCGTTGCCGGCAATCAGCCCCAGCGGCGTTCGCGGATCGTGCGGCTCGTCTGTCATCGCGTTGCTACTTCAGCACCCCGCGCTCGCTTGTCTCCACGAAGCGAAGCAGATACTGCACCTCTTCGCAGGCGTTCGCCTCGGCGCGTAGAGCCTCCAGGGCCTGCGAAGTATTCCGCCGGGACGCGAGCAGTAGCCGGTAAGCATGCTGCAGCGCGCGCAATTGCTCCCGCGTGAAGCCGCGCCGTTCCAGTCCAACCTTGTTCAGGCCGTAGGCACGCGTCTCGCGTTTCGCGGATGTCAGCGAGAAGGGCAGCACATCCTGGGTGATCGTGGTGCCGCCGCCCACGTACGCATGCTGTCCGATGCGGCAGTACTGGTGCACCGGGCAGAGCGCGCCCACCGTGGCCCAATCCTCTACCGTGACGTGCCCGGCGAGCGTAGCCCCGTTGGCAAGGATGCAGTGATCGCCAATGCTTGAATCGTGCCCGATGTGCGTGTACGCCATGATCAGGCAATGCGAACCCACGCGCGTCACGCCCCCGCCGCCGGCGGTTCCGCGAGAGATGGTCACGCATTCGCGGATCACCGTCTCTTCGCCGATCTCTACGTTCGTCGGCTCCCCGGCGTATTTCAGATCCTGCGGCGCTACGCCCACTGCCGCAAAACTGTATACGCGGCATCCGGCGCCGAGCTTCGTGTGCCCATCCAGCACCACATGCGACACCAGTTCACATCGCTCGCCGAGCACCACATTGGCGCCCACCGTGCAGTACGGACCAATCTTCGTTGACTCTGGAACGATGGCCCCGGTCTCCACCAGGGCGGTCGGGTGAATGCTCACTCGGCAGCGGCTCCGGCAAGCGCCGGCGTCTCCTGCGGCTCTGCTTTGCGCGCCGCCCGCGGCACCACCAGGCATTTGATCTCCGCTTCGCACACCAGCTTGCCATCCACGTGCGCCTTGCCGCGCATGGTGGCGCCGCGGCGGCTCCACTTCATCACCTGCACTTCGATGCGCACCTGGTCGCCGGGAACCACCGGCGCGGGGAAGCGCGCTTGATCGATCCCGGTAAAGACCATCAGCTTGTCATCGCGGTTCGGAACCTCGGTCAACAATAGCGCGCCCCCGGCCTGCGCCATCGCCTCCACCATCAGTACGCCGGGCATGATCGGATAGGTAGGGAAATGGCCCTGGAAGAAAGGCTCGTTGATGGTGACGTTCTTGATCGCCACGATCCGCTCCATGCGCACCAGCTCCACAACCCGATCGATCAACAGGAAGGGATAGCGGTGCGGCAGGATCTCCATGATCTCGGTGATGCCGAGAGAAGTTGCCGTCTGTGGATTCTCCGTGCTCATACGGAAGACGATTATATATAGCCCGGCCGGCCTACTTCTTCAGCTTCCGGACCGCCGCGTCGACATCGAACATCTCCGGCGGAATCGCGCCGCCATACACCACGTTGTAGAGAAAACGCTGGTTGGTCATGTCGCCGTTGTGATACCGCGTGATCGAGAAGGGCGTCGAGATGCCGTTGAACTTGTGGTAGTCGTCGTACTCCTCGCCCTCGATGTTCTTGTCTTTGTACAACGGGTCGCGCCACTCGAAGCTTCGCCGGACGGGGAGGTGCGAGTTCGCATCCAGGTCCAGCGTCAGGTTGTCGTTCGTGGAGGAGAGAATCGTGACCTTGTCTGCCAGATGACGCTCCACCTGCTCCTGGCCGGCGTAAAGGTAAAGGGCGCCCGGGTCCTTCATCCAGACCCGCACTGCGGCATCCACGGAGTGGTCACGCCGCCGCAGATAGTCATCCATCTCGATCTTCGGGATGACGCGCCTTCCCTTGTAAGTGACTTCCCATCCCTGGTCGCCGATGTACATCTCGAGGACCTGTCGCTTCTTGCCCAACTCCACGCGTTCCTTATCCGGCGGCTGCCGGTAGGCCCAGAAGTCGGTGATGGCCCCCGTCGGCTTGCCCTGGTAGAAACCGGATGTCCGTCCGATCAACTCGTATCCCGGCGCGTTCAGCCAGGCATCGCCACCCAGCGCCTGGATCATCTGCTGCAGCAGTGTCTTCACCTTCTTCTGCTCGGCCTCGGTTGTCGCATCGCCGGGCGCCTGCGCGCGCAGGGCAAGCCCTCCGCACAGGAGCATTGCCAGCACAAGTCCCACCCGCCGTATCGTCATCCCACCAGCACCGCGCCACCGTTCACGTTCAGCACCTCGCCGCTGATGAAACCCGCCCACGGAGTGCACAGGAAGAGGATGGGTGCTGCAATCTCCTCCGGCTGCCCCACGCGTCCCAGGGGGATGGTCCCAAAGATCTTCGCCCGGCCGGCCTCCGTGGCCAAGGCGGGCGCGGACATCTCCGTGTTCACCCAGCCAGGCGCCACGCAGTTCACGTAAATGCCCTGGCACGCCAGCTCGCTCGAAAGGCTCTTGGTCAGGGAGATCAGCGCACCTTTGCTTACCGCGTAATCGGTATGGAAGGCCTCGCCGCGCTGGCCCGCCGTCGAGCTTACCAGCACAATGTGCCCTCGCACCTCTCCTTTGGACGCAGACTGCCGCTGCATGGCAGCCACTGCCGCCTGCACCAGCCCGAAGACGCTGTCTAGGTTCACATCCATCGTGCGACGCCATTGCCGCTCGTCCATCGTGGCGATCGGTGCGTCGTCAGGCGGCCAGATGCCGTGGTTCACGACGAGACAGTCGATTCGTCCAAAGGCAGCAATCGTCTCCGCCACCAGCGCGCGCCCCGCCTCGGCCGAGTCCAGTTCCTTACCAAATGCGCGGCAGGAGTCCACGCCCCCGCACTCCGCGGCGAGAGCCTCTGCGCGCTCCCGTGCCGCGCGGTAGTTGAACGCCACCCGCGCACCCGCCTGGCGGAAGAGCCTCACCGTAGCGGCGCCAATGCCGCGCGCGCCTCCGGTGATCAGGGCGACTTTGCCATCAAGCGCCATCGGGACAGTTGTCGATTGCATATCTGGACGCTAAAGCATTTCCGGTATGGGTGCAGACGTTCCACATTATTACCGAAAACGCTTTAATGAACCTCCGCGAGCGTGCAAACCTCAACCCCTCAGCGTTGCTTTCCGCCCTTGGCCAGCTCCTTCTTGCGAGCCGCAATCAGCTTGCGCCGCTCGGTTGGCGGCATGGCGAGCACATCGCGCGTCCGCTTCGGCAGCTTGGCTTCGATGATCTCGCGCGACGCGCGCAGCCGCGCCTCCAGCTCACTTGTCCGCAGCGCGTTCCATCGTTCCAGCGCTACCCAGTGGGCGCGCGCAAGATAGGGGGCAGGGAAGACGCCGTCGATCTCCAGCAACTCCGCGGAGCCCTCAGGACCGGCTGCAAAGGACAGCACGCCGTGGCTGTCCGCATCCAGGTTCAGCACCGCAAACATCTTGCCGCCAATCGCCTTATCGCCCACCCAGAAGACCAGGTTGTTGCCCCATTGCAGCGTCTCCTCCACGCATGGGAGACGCAGCAAGAAGGCTCGTGCGCTCTCGCTGTCCATCCCGAGAGTATGAAGCTGCGGCGTTAGGCTGTCGACCGTCCGCGATATATCTCCGCAGGCCGGCTTGCCCCTGACCTCGCTGGACCTGCGAGACCAAAAGTCACCATCGTCACTCGTTAAACTTTACGTAGCCGGATTGGGCCCTCTGCACGAGCAGGATCGACGACTCGTCCGTGCTGTGTGATCACGATCTGTCCCGTCTCCACCAACCTGCGCGCAGCAGCGCGGGTCGCCTCCATCAACGGCTCCCAATCAGAACGCTCATCACTACCCGCCATCGCCCGCGCGACCTCCGATGGGCAGATGGTCTTTCCTGCGCCACGGCAGTCGAGCAGCTCCATGATCTTGGCTTCGAGGATCTTCGCTTCGACCCTAGCATCGAACGCGCCCATCTGCCCTCCCCGTACCCCGTTCGGCCACACCCATTGGATGGCATGTCGCGCGCGAAATTTATACTGTCTCCACGCATGCCTGACAGCACATCTCCAATAACTTTCTCCCCGTCGACGAACAGCTGGACTACCTGCAGAAGGGCGCCGCGGAGATCATCCGCGTCTCCGATCTGCGCGAGCGCCTGGAGGAATCGCGCAAGACAGGCCGTCCTCTGCGTGTGAAAGCGGGCTTTGACCCGACAGCGCCCGACCTCCACCTGGGCCACACGGTCCTCATGCGCAAGCTCAAGCATTTCCAGGACTTGGGCCACCAGGTCATCTTCCTGGTGGGCGATTTCACCACTCTCATCGGCGACCCGACCGGCCGCTCCGTCACGCGCAAGCCATTGACCCGAGAGGAGATCGACCAGAACGCGAAGACCTACACCGACCAGGTCTTCCGCATCCTTGACCGCAACAAGACGGAGGTTCGCTTCAACTCCGAGTGGCTGGGAACGCTTGGCTTCGAGGGCATCATCCGTCTCGCCGCGCACTTCACCGTCTCGCAGATGCTTGAGCGCGAGGAGTTCCACAAGCGCTTCCAGGAAGAGAAGCCCATCTTCATGCACGAGATGCTCTACCCGCTCTCACAGGGCTACGACTCAGTGGCGCTCAAGGCCGACGTTGAGCTCGGCGGCACAGACCAGAAGTTCAACCTGCTCATCGGCCGTGAGCTGCAGAGGCACTACGGCCAGCCCTCGCAGATCGTCCTCATGACCCCGATCATCGAGGGCACCGACGGCGTGCAGAAGATGTCGAAATCGCTGAACAATGCGATCGGCATCCATGAGGCGCCGGGTGAGATGTACGGCAAGCTGATGTCCATCTCCGACACCCTGATGTGGAGCTACTGGACCCTGCTCACCGATCTGAAGCAGAGCGAGGTTGACGCGCTCAAAGCCGCGGTCGCCAGCGGCACGGAGCATCCAATGGATGTCAAGAAACGGCTGGCCCGCACCATCGTTGCCGGCTTCCACGGAGAGGAAGCCGCGAGGCGCGCCGATGAAAACTGGGCAAAGCAGTTCCAGCGCGACGAGACGCCAGAGGACCTGGACGAGATCGCTGTCTCGGCCGCTGAAGCCGGCTGGACAGCCGAGACCCATGGCATCCGACTGGACAAGCTTCTTGTGCGGCTTGGACTCGCTGGCTCTGCCGCGGAAGCCACCCGCCTGGTAAAGCAGGGTGCTGTGCGGCTGAATGGCGAATCGGCGCAGGGTACGCATGCCCGGGTCGCGGTTCCCGGGCGCGTGGTAGTGCGCGCGGGGAAACGCGCAAAGGCGGCTCTGCTCAGCTAAGCGGCGGCCCGTCGGCGACGTGCGCTCCCGGCACGCCTGCCGCCCCTATAGAATTGCGTTTCGCATGGACGATACTCATCCCAGTCATCCCCACGCAGCCTCTCTCGCTGAACTGGAACGCCGCCACGCCCTGGCCGAAGAGGCCGGCGGCGCCGAACGCCGCGAGCGCCAGCACCGCGCCGGCAAGCTCTCCGCCCGCGAGCGCGTTGAGCTGCTGCTCGATCCCGGCACCTTCGAGGAGACGGACAAGTTCGTCACCCACCGCGCCACCGATTTCGGCATGGATAAGCAGCGCATCCCCGGCGACGGCTTCATCACCGGCTACGGCGCCATCGATGGCCGCACGGTCTTCGTCTATGCCCAGGACTTCACCGTCTTCGGCGGCTCGCTCTCGGAATCCAACGCCGCCAAGATCGTCAAGATCATGGACACCGCCATGCGCGTCGGCGCGCCCATCATCGGGCTGAACGACTCCGGCGGCGCGCGCATTCAGGAGGGCGTCGTCTCGCTCGCCGGCTATGCGGACATCTTTCTCCGCAACACGCTCGCCTCCGGTGTCGTGCCGCAGCTCTCCGCCATCATGGGCCCCTGCGCCGGCGGCGCTGTCTACTCGCCCGCCATCACCGACTTCATCCTCATGGTCGACAAGACCGCCCACATGTTCGTCACCGGCCCGGATGTCATCCGCACCGTCACGCACGAAGAGGTCTCCAAGGAAGAGCTGGGCGGCGCCGCCACCCACAACGAGGTCTCCGGCGTCGCGCACTTCCTCGCGCATGACGATCAGGAGTGCCTCGCCATGCTGCGCGAGCTCTTCAGCTTTCTGCCCGCGAACAATCTTGACGCGCCTCCGCGCCGCGCCACCGACGATCCCATCGATCGCGAAGACACATCGCTCGACACCATCGTTCCCGCCGATCCGTCGCAGCCCTACGACATCAAGGACGTCATCGCCCGCATCGTCGATGACGGCTACTTCTTCGAAGTGCAGGAGCACTTCGCGCGCAATATCGTCATCGGCTTCGCGCGCCTGAACGGCCGCTCCGTCGGCGTCGTCGCCAACCAGCCCGCATATCCTCGCCGGCGTGCTCGACATCGATGCCTCGACCAAGGCCGCGCGCTTCGTGCGCTTCTGCGACGCCTTCAACATCCCGCTGGTCACGCTCGAAGACGTTCCCGGCTTCCTGCCCGGCACCGAGCAGGAGCACCGCGGCATCATCCGCCACGGCGCCAAGCTGCTCTACGCCTTCGCGGAAGCCACCGTCCCCAAGCTGCTGGTCATCACGCGCAAGGCTTACGGCGGCGCGTACTGCGTCATGAGCTCGAAGCACATCCGCACCGATGCCAACTTCGCCTGGCCCACCGCGGAGATCGCCGTCATGGGTGCGGAGGGTGCAGTCAACATCGTCTACGGCCGCGAGCTGGCGCAGGCAGTGCGCGAGGCCGAAGCGAAGGAAGGCAAGCTGAGCGAGGAGCGCAAAGCCGCTGTGCTGGCCGAAGCGCGCAAGGAGCGCGTCGCCGAGTTCCGCGAGCGCTTCGCCAATCCATACATTGCCGCCGAGCGCGGCTATATCGACGCCGTGATTCGCCCGCGCGAGACCCGCCGCCGTCTGATCCGCGCGCTCGAGATGCTCGACGGCAAGCGCGACACCAAATCCGCCGAAGGAAACACGGGAATATTCCGCTTGTAACTATGCGGTCGCGTCTACACATTTCCCTGCCGCATCTGCTCGGCCAGGTACTCGGACGACCGCATCGCCAGCGCCAGGATCGTCATCGTCGGGTTTTGCCATCCCGCACTCACGAAGCTGCTGCCGTCCACCACGAAGAGATTCTTGATGTCGTGGCTCTGGCACCATTTGTTCAGCACGCTTGTCTTCGGGTCGTCGCCCATCCGGCAGGTGCCCAGCTCGTGAATGCTGTAGCCCGGCGGGTTGGGGTCGTAGTTCTTCGCCAGCACCTCGAAGCCCGCCATGTGGGCCAGCTCCAGGCTCGTGTCCACCGCGTCGCGCGCCATGTTGAATTCGTTGTCCGTGTAGCGCGTGTCGATGTGCAGCGCCGGGATGCCCCAGGCATCGACGACATGCTTGTCGATGCTGACGCAATGGTCGTAGTGCGCCAGCACCTCGCCCATGATGCCCACATGGAAGCCGCTGCCGCTGTAGCTCTCCAGCTTTTCTTCCAGCTCTCTGCCATAGGCGGCGAAGTTCTTCGGGTCCATCGGGTGAGTGCTGCTCGATACGTTCAGCGCATAGCCGCGCAGAAAGTCCTTCGCCTTCGTCTGGATGTTGCGGAAGCGCGGAACGATCGCCGCGCCTTCCATCAGCTCGCGCGTGCTCTTGCCATCGCGCGCCTCGGGTACGGAGCAGACGATGCCCGCGCCGTAAATCTGGTCGATCAGGTAGTGGCCCATCACGCCGCTCGAGTTTGCGATCTTCGAGTTCAGCAGCAGCCGCGTGCTCTCGAGCGTTCCCGCCGCCAGCACCACCACCCGCGCCTTGATCGACATCTCCCGCCGCGAGATGCGGTCCACAAAGTGCACCTCGCGGACCAGCCCCGTCGCCGGATTCACGCGCAGCTCGCGCACGACTACGTTCGGAATGGCCTCAAGCTTTCCCGTCTCGAAGGCATCCGGCAGCAGCAGGTTGATGGAGCTGGCCAGGCCGTTGACGCCGAGCGACGTGCGCTGCCTGCACACCGGCACGCCGCGCTGCTCGCCCGCCTTGCGGAAGCGCTCCATCGCGCCGCCCCACGGGTTCTCCATGGGCACAAAGTTGCCGTCCGGAAACTGCGGCAGCCCGGCGGGCTCGCCCTCCACGCGGAAGATCTCCTCCACGCGCGAGTAGTACGGCGCCAGGTCGGCCAGGCTGATCGGCCAGTCGTCGCCGAAGCCATCGTGCGACTTCGCCTTGAACTCGTAGTCGCTCAGCCGGAACGATTGCCGCGACCAGAAGAGCGATCGCCCGCCGAACAGGCGCACGCGCACCCAGTTGTACGGGCTCGCCGGCGCGCAGGTGTAGGGAACCTCCTTCTCGTCCACCCACGTATTCGCGTTGAATTCGTTGGCCTGGAAGACGTGCTGGCAGACGGCCCGGCTGCTTGAATCCGCGATAGGGCAGCGTGAAGGCCTGCCGCAGCTCCGTGTCTTTGCGTATGTCGGCCACCGGACCCGCGTTCAGCATGACGCAGGAGATGCCCTTTTCGGTGAGCACCTTCGCCGCCATTCCGCCGGAATGGCCGGAGCCAATAATCAGTACATCGACTTCATCCAGCATGCCTGGTTGAGCCCTCTCCACTTTCTTCCAGTCCCGCTGCGAGATGCGATCATCTTTAGCACTTCCGCGACGGCTGCGATCCAGGTCCGGATCCACCGGATACCAGTACAGCCCCTCTTCCATGCGGCGGTCGTCATTCGCCGGCAGCGCGTCGCTCCACGGCTTGGAGTTGATCGTCGCCGTACGAATGTCGCTGTGCGCCAGGTTCATGAATTGCTCATAGGGATCGTTCGGCGGGTGGTCGGTCATCCACGTCCGCAGCCAGGGCCGGATCAATGCGTCGGCCTGTTGCAGATTCACGCCGGCAAAGGGAATGCCGAACTGCTGCTCTCGCCTCCGCATCCAGCCGGTCCAGCCCATCGACGTACATCTTCTGCCGGTCCGCGGGCGATACCGAGATCAGGAAATCCAGGAACTCGGGAGCGCCCGCGTCAATCGCTCCCGGCGCGTTTTTCAGCGGAGGCATCAGCACCTCGCATAGCTGCCGCAGCGTTGCAAGCTGCTGCCGGGTGAAGAAGTATGTCTTCGTATGCGCCACAGCGTCCGGCACCAGCGGCGTCATCGGCAGCGGCTTCGCCTCCAGCAGCCCGCGCATCCAGGGCAGCGGTCCCGGCGCGGGCAGCGGTGCGGCCTGCGGAGGAATCGGCGGCGGCGCGGATGGTGTCACCGAGGCCGGCGCATTCTGTCCCATCATCGTTCGTGCGCTCACAGACGCTGCAAGCATCGCCTTCACAAACTCCCGCCGCCGCATATCCGCTCCTTCGAAAACAAAAATTCGCCAGCATCGACAGTGACGGCCGGAAGCCGCGCCGCCTCACCACAAACAAAGATAGTGAAATTGTCCGAGTTTGCAACGCCGCGGCATATTACGCGAAAGAAGATGCCGCTGCAGGTGACGCATTTGCGCCTCGCGTATACCCTATCGTCTCGCGATCGTTGTTCCCATCGCAGGAGGCCGCCGCAATGAAAGTGCGATCAGCACCAGCAACGCCGAGCACTACACCTGGCCGAGCGCCATCAGCGCAGCATCGTTGCGACGGCTGGCACCTCCATCGCTCCGATACCCTCAGCATCATCGAAGAGCGCATGCCGCCCGGCACCGCTGAGCAGCGCCACCTCCACCAGCGCGCGACGCAATTCTTCTATGTGCTCGCCGGCGAACTCACCATCGAGCTCGATGGTGAAGAGCATCGCCTCACGCCCTCGACCGGCCTCACCGTTCCCGCGCAGACGCCGCATCAGGTCTTCAATCGCGGCAGCAGAAGACGCGCGCTTCCTCGTCATCTCCCAGCCGCCCAGCCACGGAGATCGCGTGTCCGCCGCGCGATAAAGCTCGCGTGGTTTTCCTCTCGAACAAATGGATGAACGAAAATCCCATCGTTCGGGTCACGACTCCGGATGGGAGCGTCCTCTTAAAGTGAGTGCGCATTCCTTATGCGCACTTAACTGCGCCCCCCATCACGATATGTAACTGAGAACTGTACGCTATGGCTCAGCGCGTACTCGTGAAATCAAAATTGCAGTCTTTCATTTATTCGATTGAGGCCCAAGTCATTGAATCAATTTCCCCTCCTCCCAAACAAAGCCACTCATTCTGCGTCCAGAAAATCAAAATCCTTCCTCGCTCTTCCTCGCTCGTCGCCTTCGGGCTGTTCGCTGTGCCGCGCCTGCAGGCGCAGGGCTGCATCGTCGCGCGCTCCCCGAGCAGATCCTTCCGGGCATCGATCAGAACGGCCTGCCCACCGGCCAGGGTGGATTTCTCCAGCCCGGCCACTTTCAACTCACCATCGGCGAGCGCCACCAGTTCTCCTATCAGCACTTCGTCGGCGACGTCTATCAGGAGTACCGCGCGCAGTTACAAAATCAGGTCGAAAACCGGATCAATATCGTCACCGCGGACCTGATGTATCAGTGGACGCCGCGCATCAGCTTCGAGATCAACCTGCCCTTTCTCTTCGCCTCGCGAAAGACGCAGAACTCCCCCATCAAGTACGAGGCGCGGGCATCGGCGATACCATCCTCGCCGCTAACATCTGGGTTCTGAATCCGAAAAAGCCGTATCGCGGCAACGCATCGGTCGGCATCGGCGTGCTGCTGCCAACAGGTAACGACGACGTGCAGAACACGGTGAATACCAACACCACCGGCACCGGTCCTGCGGTCGAGGTGACTGCCCCAGTCGATTACTCCATCCAGCCCGGCAACGGCGGATACGGCATGGTCACGCAGTGGCAGGGCTTCCGCGCGGTCGGCAACAACCTCATCTTCTACACCGATGGCGATTACATCGCGTCGCAGGGTGATACGAATGGCGTTGCCAAGGGCGCGACCCTGAGCACCAAGACTCCGCTGAACAACTATGTCGCACGCTCCGACCAATACCTGCTGGAGGCGGGTGTCTCCATCCCCATCGGCAGGTGCGCGGCCTCGCCATAGTCTTCGGGCCCAGATGAGGAAGGAGTGCCCGCGCGCAATCTCTTCCCCAACAGCAACGACGGCTTCCGCCGTCCCGGCTTCGCCGTCTCTGCGGGACCCGGCGTGCAGTATGGCCGCGGTTCCAACATCCTGAGCGCCAGCGTCTTCAAGGCCATCCACCGCGACCGCACCACCAGCGTTCCCGATGAGGTCTACGGCACACACGGTGACGCGGCCTTCGCGCAATACGTATGGCTCGCCAGCTATACGCACCGGTTCTAGCGAGGCTTCGCGTGATTCGTCTGCAGAAATCCCTCATCCTTTGCGCGCTCGCGATGCTCACACCATCGCGAGCGCCGAATCCGCGCCGAAGCTCTCGCTCAAGGATCTGAGCGGCCAGACGCAAAAGCTTTCCGCGTTGCGCGGCAAGATCGTCGTGCTCAACTTCTGGGCCACCTGGTGCGAGCCATGTCAGGACGAGCTGCCGCGGCTCTCCAGACTCGCGCAAAGTTACGCAGGCAAGAATGTCCAGTTTGTAGCCGTCTCGATCGACGCGCAAAGGATCGCGCGAAGATCGAGCCGCTGCTGCAACGCCTCCATGTCGATCTCGAAGTCTGGACCGGCGCGGATCTGGACACGCTCGAAAAATTCGGTCTCGGCAACGTCGTTCCCGGCACCATGGTGATCGACGAAAACGGGACAGGTCGTCGCACGCGTGATGGGCGAGGCGCGCGATGAAGATGTGCGCGCACCCGCTCGACTGGCTCATCCAGGGACGCATCGGTCCTGCTCCGCCACCACTCCTCAAGCGATACTGACAGTCCTTCGGAAATCCCTGAAACGATGATTCCGGCGTGTCCAGCGTGGCTCTCCTGGTAGCTCCGAGCCGGATCGCGCATCTATTGAGTGACATCACCAGACAAGGAGCTCCTCATGTCCCCCCAACGTCAGGTGCGTCTCGTTCCTCTTCCCAATAGCGATCACCCGCGCGCCGCGCAACTGCCGCCATGTCGGCAAGACCTCTCCAGACGCAGCAGATCACCAGTCACGGTGATCCTCAAGCGCGCGCAGCCGCTCGATCTCGCCGGCCTGAAGGGCCGCCAGCTGAGCCGCGAGGAATATCTGAATACCCACGGTGCCACACAGCAGGCCATGGATCAGGTGCGTACTCTCGCTGCGCGCCACGGTCTGACGCTGGTCCATGAAGATCGCGCCGCGCGCCGCGTCTGGCTGCGCGGCACGGCGCAACAGATGGAGCAGACCTTCGGCGTCGACCTTCAGGACTACGAGCACACCGCGACCACGCCCGCCGGCCGTTACTTCCATGCCTTCACCGGGAAAGTTTCCGTGCCGGAGCCCGAGTCCGCCGTCATCGAAACCGTGCTCGGCCTCGATACCCGTCCTATCGCCCGGCCGCACATCCGCTGGCGCAAGCAAGCCGCTGGAGCCAGTCCAAGCGCGGCGAATGTCAGCTTTACGCCGCCGCAGGTGGCCGCCGCCTACGACTATCCCACCGCCGTAAACGGCACAGGCCAGTGCATCGCGCTCATCGAGCTCGGTGGCGGCTACGAAGACTCCGACATCAAGACCTACTTCGGGCAGCTCGGCATCACTCCGCCCACCGTCGTGGCCGTGCCGGTCGATGGCGGCACCAACTCACCCGGCGATCCCAATGGTGCCGACGGCGAAGTCGCACTCGATATCCAGGTCGCCGGTTCCGTCGCGCCCGGTGCGCGCATCGCCGTCTACTTCGCGCCCAACACCAATCAGGGCTTTCAGGACGCCATCTCGGCCGCCATCCACGACACCACTAACAAGTCCCTCGGCCATCTCGATCTCCTGGGGCGGCCCCGAGTCTTCATGGGACTGCGGCTTCGCTCGCAAGCTTCGACAACACCATACAAACGGCAGCTGCGCTCGGCGTTACCATCACTGTCGCTTCCGGCGATTCCGGATCAAGCGACGGCGTCACCGACGGCGCAAACCACGTCGACTTTCCCTCCTCCAGCCCGCATGTGCTGGCCTGCGGCGGCACGCAGCTTGAAATCTCGAAAGGCGTTCGCTCCGACGGAGACGGTTTGGAACGATCTGTCGCAGGGCGGCGGAGCCACTGGCGGCGGCGTATCCAGTTACTTCCCGCTGCCTTCGTGGCAATCCGGCGCAAACGTGCCGGCACCCAGCGGCGGCAGCGGTGGCCGCGGCGTGCCGGATGTCTCCGGCGATGCGGCGCCTGCAGACCGGCTACCAGATTCTGATCGACGGACAATCCGCCGTCGTCGGCGGCACCAGCGCCGTCGCGCCGCTATGGGCCGCTCTCGTCGCGTTGGTCAATCAGCAGAACGGCCGCAACGCCGGCTTTCTCAATCCCACGCTCTACTCCGGCGGCGAAGCCAATTTCTATGACATCACCTCCGGCTCGAACGGCACCTACAAGGCGGCTGCGGGCTGGGATCCATGCACCGGCCTCGGCTCGCCCGATGGCCAGAAGATAGCCACGCTGATTGCAAGTAGCACAACCTGAGTTCTAGTCAGTCTTCTTCTAGTCAGTTTTCGTGTCGTGCTGGCCGTGGTCGTGTCGCACCCAGTGCCACAGCTTGCCCAGTCCTAGAAGGTGCCGACGATGCCGTTTCGCCGGCGGCGCCACTCCTGCGGTGGCACCACTGGGTATCGGGTGCGGAAGCGGCAGCCGTACGTGAGTGCGCCGCTTGACCGGCGGGACCTCGGAGATATTCGGGGTCGCCGGTCGGCTGGTTTCCGGCAGGGAAGCGAGATCTGCGGGCTTCGGCGGTTCCAGATTGGCGTCGCCCGCGGCAGGTGCAGCGTGATTCACCGGAGCCGGGGTCGGCGGATGGTAGTCCCACTCCGCCCCGGATTCGCGGCCGAAGAAGAACCCCCGGGGTGCCAGCGCCCAGGCGATCAGACAGACGAGCGCGATCGCCAGACCCACTCCGCCGGCCCGCTTCAGCAACGCCGTCTTGCCCGGCCTCAAGCGTGCGAGCGCATCCGTAGCATCGTCACTGACGAGGGCCGCGTTCGTCAGGCGATCGGCTCAGGCCGATGTCATCGTTGATGGATCGGCGCCCGCAGCTTGAGCAGCGCCCAACTTGAACGGCGCCTGGACCGCTCCGGTTCGAGCTTGGGCGCTTCGACGAGCCTTCGGCGCCGCCTCCGCAACTCCCGTCTCCTGCGGACGCTCGCTCTCCAGCCGCTCGATTGCGTCAAAGCGCATCCGCAGTTCTTCCAGGTCCTTCATGCCCAGTCGCAGCCGGCCCTCGCGCAGCCCGGGCGCGATACTCTTCAACGCAAACTCAATCTCCGCATTCACTTCGGAGAGTGCATCGGACACCATGGTGCGCGTCACTTTCAGCCAGTGCTCGCGCCCGCGCAGCATCATCACGGAGTGGAAGGTCGCAAAGCGGCCGTGCCAGAAGCTGGCCCCATCGCCCTCTGTGGCAGTGGAGGCCACCAGCGTCAGCCGCGGCGCTTCAACCTTGCAGCGTTCACGCAGCGTCTTGATCAGCCGGTCGCGCGCCGCCAGGCGTTCTTCATTGCTCAGCCCGTCGGCATTCTCAACGACAATCTCAAGCCGGGCCGCGCTGTCCGGCAATCGACGCAACAGCTCTAGGCTTGCTTCGCTTAAAGCGTGGTCTGCATTCAGCACAAGAATCCACGCGTCCGCCTCTTCGGCGTATTCCAACGTGGTCGCGTCGGGTTCGCTGCCCGCCAGCACCGGCGTGTCGATCAGCGCAACTCCGCTCTTCAGTGTCGGGTTCGGCAGCCGGATCGTCTCCATCATCCGTCCCGGCGTCTCGGCTGCCGTCAGCCCCAGCGGCATGCTCACAGAACATTCCGGCGCTATCCCATACTCCAGCCGGATGCACGCCGTCGTCGGCTTCGGCACCTGTGCCAGCTTCGGCCCCAGCAGCCGCTCCAGAAAGCGGCGCTTCAGCTCTTCGTGCTCGCTCAGCAGCATCACCACCGCGCGCGGCCCGGCAAGCCGCTGCTCTGCCGTCTTCAGCGTTGACTGCAGATTGTGACTGCGCTCCTTCAGCTCCAGCCGATCGACCAGGGACCGCAGCTCCGCCACGAGCACACGCAGCCCGTCTGTCGCATCTGCTCGCTGCTTCTGGTCTGTAACTGTTGGCGAAATCATCGTCACCCTTGATCGGAAAGCGACGTGAAGGGGCCCCGGATTATGCGTGCTGCAAATTGGCGCGTCTCAGTGTACCGGCGCGAGGCCGCCAAGTCGCCGTGAAAAGAGATCCGATCCGGCTTACTTTCTGTCCACGATGCCGCCGGTAACGCAGGCCATTCCTACTTACTAAACGGTCGCCACCGTCAACTCTCGAAGGGCCGGAAGACCGGCTTCCCCTTGTCGCTCCAGCTCACACGCCCCATCGGCCTGTGGTGGTCGTGGGTAAACAGCACCAGCCACTCCTCCGGAATGGCCCGCGCATAAAAACGCTTCCGCTCCTCGATGCACCGCAGCGGGTCAAGGTCGTAGCCCAACACCCAGGTAACGTCGAGATGTGCGCTGGTGGGCAACAGGTCGCTGATGTAGCAGGCATGCTGTCCATCAGACTCGATGTGTACCGCCATCAGTTGATGTGTGTGCCCGGGAAACAGCTCCACCGAGATGCCGGGCAGTATCTCCTGGATCTCGCCAGCCTCTATGTCAAGCAAAGACATCTGTCCGTTCGCCACCAGCGGATCGTAGTTTGCTCCGATGTAGCTCACCGCATCGCGTTCTAGTTGCAGATGCCCGTGCTCCACCTCGCCGCGATGCGCGAAGTACTGCGCATTCGGAAACGTCGGCACCACGCGCCCATCCGGCAGCCGCGTGGTGTTCCAGCCGCAGTGGTCGAAATGCAGATGTGAGTTGATCACCACATCCACCTCTTCCAGCCGGATTCCGGCTGCGCCGAAGCTGTCCGGCAGACACGCCTTCGCGTCATAGATAGCGCGCAGTTTCTCCGGCAGCTTGTTGCCGATACCCGTCTCGATCACCACCGTCTCCCGCCCCGTCCGCACCACCACGGTGTTCGTGCCCAGCAGGATGCGATTCTGTTCATCGGCAGGCGCGCGCTTCTCCCACAAGGGTTTCGGCACTACGCCGAACATGGCTCCGCCATCCAGGTAGTAGGTGCCGTCCGTTAGGATCGTGAGTTCAAACTCACCCAGCGTGGTGCGCGCGCGCACCAGGTTCCGCGTCGCAGCGGTCTCTGCAGGATGTGTCATCAATAGCCCTTAGTCACTCTGTTCTCCCAGATATGCCTGGAACTGCGCCAGAATCCGCGTGTACAAGTGCGTCCGCGCGTCCGGTCCGGCAATCGAGTGCGTCTTCCGCGGATACAGTTGCAGATCGTACGGCAGATGCGCGTCGATCAGCTTCTGGATGAACTGGATCGTGTTCTCCAGATGCACGTTGTCGTCGCCGGTGCCATGCACCAGCAGCAGCCGGCCGTGCAGCTTCTCCGCATTCGTCACCACGGAGAAGTCCCGATACTGGTCAGCATTCTGCGCGGGCTCGCTCATGTAGCGCTCGGTGTAGGTGGAGTCGTAGTTCCGCCAATCCGTCACCGGCGCCACAGCGACGCCCGCCTTGAAGCGGCTCGAGTGGGTCATCGCGTAGAGCGTGAAGGTGCCGCCCCAACTCCAGCCCCACCAGCCCTGCCGTTTCGCGTCCAGTTCGGGGAATTGCGCCAGCACCTGGTCCATCGCGCCGAGCTGGTCCTCAAGCTGAATGGGCCCGAAGTTGTGATACGCCGCCTGCGCGAAGTCGCGTCCACGTCCGCCCATGCCGCGATTGTCCACATGCAGGACCGCGAAGCCATGCTCCGCCAGCACCTGGTCGAAGAGCGTCGTGCGTCCCTCCCAGGCGTTCTGCACCGTCTGTGCGTGCGGCCCTCCATAGGGATTGTTGATCAGCGGTACAGTGCCGTTGTTGTGATCGCCAGGCGGAAGCATCAGGCTCGCATAAAGCGTCGTGCCATCGCTCGCCTTCAGCGTCAGCTGACGCGGCGCCATCAGCTTGTACTCCGGATTCAGTGGGGGGCTCCAGAAGGTGCTGCAACTCGTGCCGTTCACCTGGCACATCGCCACTCTCGGCGGCGTCTCGATATTCGAAAAGTTGTCTGCATAAAGCCGCGCGTTGGGTGAAAACTCCGGCTTGTGTACGCCATGATCCTGGGTCAATTGCTTGTTGGACGTGCCGTCCAGCTTCACCGCCCATAACTGCTGCTCGCGCGGATCGCCCGCGTTTGAAATGTAGTAGACCGTCCCTGCCGCCGGGTCCACCGCCTTGATCGACGAGACCTCGCCGTCGCCATGCGTGAGCTGCCGCACCAGCTTCGCCTCCCCCGACATCGGATCGGACTCATTGAAGCTGTAGAGATAGATCTGCGCATGCCCGTCGCGCCAGCTCGTCCAGAGAAGGTTCGGCCCGCTGATCGTCACGTCGTAGCTCTCATCGAAGAACTTCGCGTCCGTCTCCTCCAGCGCCAGCAGGCTGCGGCCGCTGGAAGCATCGGCGAAGTAAAGCCGGCGATGCTTGTGATCGCGCGTCAGCGTCTCAATCCACAGCGTGTGGGCATTCAGCCAGCCGAAGCGCGGAATGTAGTCCTCGCCCGCGGCCAGCGGAATCTTCATCCACCCGTTGTGGGCGGTGGTAACGTTGACCACCCCCACCCGCACCACCGGGTTGGGATCGCCCGGCTGCGGATACCGCTGCATATCCACCGTGGCATGCGTCGGAATCCAGTCCGTAAGCGGGTACTGCGGCACCGCCGCCTCATTCGTCTGCAGATACGCGATATTCTTCGAGTCCGGCGACCAGAAGTAGTTGCTGCGCACATCCAGCTCTTCCAGGTAGAGCCAGTCCACCTCGCCGTTCAAAAGTGATGGCTCCCGCGAGGTTGTGAGCTGCATCGCCTGCTGCGTATAGGGCAGGTGCCGCAGATAGAGATTGTGATCGCGCACGTAGGTCACGGCGTTGCCGTCCGGCGCGAATTTCGGGTCGTCCCCGCTGGCCGTGCCTTTCTCCGCAACCGAGATCGCAAGGCCATTCTTGAGCGAGTAGAGCAAGAGCGCTCCATTGGAATCGAATAACACGTGCTTCGCATCCGGAGCCCAGATATAGCTGGCCTCTCCATAGCGACTGCGGTGGTCTTTATCTTTTTCGCTCGCAGCATTCGAGTGCATGCTGCCGATCTTCGCCTTCGGCACCAGAACGGTTGTCTGGCCTGACCCTCCCCAGGCGGCGATGAGGTCGCCATTTGCGTTCAGATACGTCAGCCGCGTCCCATCCGGGGACCACGCCATTCCCTGCGGCGCATCGGCGGTGAAGCCGGGATCGTTAAAGATCGCGGAGACGGTCAGCGGCTTCGTCTGCGCATGCAAAGCCGCAGGTCCAAAAGCGGCAACCGCAGACGAGACCAGGATGCAAAGACTGGCAAGACGTATATACGAACGGCAGGTCACAGAGGCAGACTCCGGCAGGCGGGGATGATTCTCCCTTGGGGCAGAAAACGTCGAATCAGTGTACAGGAGCGCCTCCGGGATTCGAGGGGAGTGACAATGGAATGACTTCGTGGGTTCCACGCAGGTGAAGCGCGGATGCGCATCGCTATTGTCTCCATTGTCTCCGACCTTCATGGCTTGCCCTGATCTCCACATTCGCGGGAACGCAGGGGTTTCGCTCCATGTGCCGCTGCCGAAAATGATTTAGACTCCACGCATCGCGTCGGACCCTGCCCTTATGGACCAGATCCTGGAGAAACTGATTCGCCTGCAGCAGCTCGACGGAGAGATCCGGCAGCTCCGCACCTCACTCGAAGCGACACCGCGCCGCATTCGCGGTATCGAGAATGAGCTGGCCGCGCATGCCGCCACCATCCGCTCGCTCGAGGAGCGCCAGAGCGCCGAAGAGGCAAAACGCCGCCGCGATGAGAGCGATCTGAAGGATCAGCAGGTGAAGATCGCCAAGTCTCGCCAGCAGCTCAACATCGTGCAGAACCAGGCTCAGGCCACCGCGCTCGAGCACCAGATCACCTTCGCGGAGCACGAGATCAGCCGTCTAGAGGACGATGAGCTGGAAAGCATGGAGCGCTCCGACATCATCGAGCGCGACTTGCTGGCCGCGCGCCAGCAGCATCAGAGCCACGCTGCTTATCTCGAAACCGAAAAGGCTTCCTCGGTGCGCAGCACCTCGCTCGAACAGGCCGACCTCGCGAAGTGGCAGGCCGAACGCGCCGCGCTTCGTCCTCAGATCGATGAGGACCGCTTGGCAGAGTACGACCGCATCGCCGCCGCGCGCGGCACCGCGATCGCCCGCGCGCGGGATCAGCGCTGCACAGGTTGCCAGATGGGCCTTCGTCCGCAGCTGTGGAACCAGTTGCGTGACGGCCAGAGCCTGAAGTGCGAGAGCTGCGGCCGCATCCTCTACGTCGACAACCGCCGAGAACCGCAGATCGAGACCGGCCGTCCCGGCGGCGCCAGCGGCGCGCAGACGGCATGAAGCGTATTGCTGTCGACATGGATGAGGTACTCGCCGATGCTGTGGGCAAACTCATCCGTCTCTACAATGCTGAGTTTTCCGAGAACCTCACCGTTCAGGATATGTGGGGCCACTGGATGGTCGACGTGCTTCCACCCAGCCGCCAGGACCGTCTGATGGGCTACCTCCAGGAAGAAGATTTCTTTGAGGATCTCGACGTGATGCCGGACAGCCAGCGCGTGCTGGAGCGGCTCTCGCATCGTTACGAAATCTTCATCGCCACAGCGGCCATGGAGTTTCCCAATTCCTTCGGCCCGAAGTTCCGCTGGCTGGAGCGTCACTTTCCCTTTCTCTCGCCCACACGCTTCGTCTTCTGCGGAGACAAGAGCATTCTTCACGCGGACTATCTCATCGACGACATGCCGCGACACTTCCAGCGCTTCGCCGGACAAGGAGTGCTCTTCACTGCCGCCCACAACGCGAAGGTCGCCGCGCCCGTCCGGGTCAACAACTGGCTGGAAGTCGAAAAGTCTCTTCCTTCCGCGTTGACCCTTCGCCGGCTCCTTCAGGCCTTCCCCTGGATCGGGTTTCCGTTCACCACTGCCCGCGTTGTGGCCACTGCAGCGGGTCTTGTCGCGACCTGCCTGGCGCCGTTGCGCAGGGGCATCGGCGCACCCAACGGCCGCAAATTGTACGCAGGCTGCGCCGTGGCTGTCGGATGCATCGTCACAATGATCGCGGTCGACGGCGTCTTGCCCGCGCAGCGATAGCTGTGCGGCGTGCTCGCGTCGAAGTAGACTCCATCACCCGGATTCAGCACCTGCACCGCATCGCCGTGCCGCACCTCCAGCTCGCCTTCCAGCACGTACAGGAACTCGAAGCCGGGATGCACATGCGGACGGATCTCCTGCGTCTTCCTCACCGGTAGGAACTCCGCGTAGTAAGGGTCCAGTTGCCGGTCCGGCACCATGAAGCCAATGCTCTCGAAAAAATATGTCGGATCGTCCACGCCGGTTTGCGGCAGCCGCACACGGTCCTGCTTGCGGTGGACGCGAAACAGCGAAACCGGTTCGGATTCGAAGAAGAACGAGAGGTCTTTGTTGAAGATCAGCGCGATGCGTGCCAGATTGCGCAGCGTCGGCACTACGCGGCCCGTCTCCAGTTGCGAAAGGAAGCTGGCCGAGAGTCCTGCATGTTTGCCCAGTTCCACTAGCCCCATGGATTTCTTGAGCCGCAGCCGCTTGATGCGCTCACCGATGCGCTTCTCCGAGATGAAGTTCTCTGCTGCAGCGCTGTCTACTTCACCGCTGCTCATGGTGATGACGGAGTTCGTGGCTTCCGGCTTGCTTTCCGTCGCGCCTCCGTCTTTGCGTTGTATCGTTACAGGTTGCATCGTTGTACGTCTCCTGGCATGGCATCCCTTGTCACAGCGTTTTGTCCCTGGCCCGGTTACTAGGTTCCACAGCAATAAAGATGCGGCGCAGCAGCGATGAAAGAGCCTGAAGGTGGGAAATAGTGGTAAACAGGTCGTATACAGGACCATCGTCGCCGGGCGTCCCGCGCATCCAATAGGTCTGGCAGGTCTGTCTGAATTGGAAAATTTGTTACAACCAACCTGCTGCCTGCAGCGATTTTGATGATCCGTAAGCTCTTGTTGTGCGGCGGGACTGGCCTCGTGGGAAAGGCGCTTACCCACAGTCTGGCCCGGGACGGAGATCAGATCGTCCTCCTCGTCCGGCGCACGCCGCGCCAGCATTCCGATCCGAATATCCGCGAGTTGGAGTGGCATCCCGACCGCCCTCAACCCGTGGCCGACCCCTCGTCCCTGGAGGGCTGTTATGCGGCTGTTCACCTTTCCGGAGCCAACCTCGCCGCCCGTCGCTGGACGCCTTCCTACAAGCGCCTTATCCTCAGCAGCCGCATTGACACCTCCCGTGCCCTCGGCCGCATCTTCGCTTCGCTCACAGCTCCGCCACCGGTAGTAGTCGCGGCATCGGCCACCGGATATTACGGAGATCGCGGCAACGAGGTGCTTACCGAGGCCTCGCGCGCGGGCTCGGGCTTTCTTCCCGAGGTCTGCCAGGCATGGGAGGCCGCGACTTCCACGCTGGCGCCGCGTGTCGTACAACTACGTTTCAGTGTGGTCCTGACCTCCCGCGGCGGCGCTCTGCCGCGGCTGCTGCGGCTCTTCCGTCTAGGCCTTGGCGGCCGCCTGGGCAGCGGACGCCAGTGGATGAGCTGGGTCTCCCTTGAGGATGCCGTCGCCGCCATCGAGTTCGCCATCGCGGAGCCGCACCTCAGCGGCGCCTTCAATACCACCTCGCCGCACCCCGTCACCAACGCCGAGTTCACCCGCATCCTCGGACACATCCTTCGTCGTCCTGCCATCCTGCGCGTACCGTCGCTGCTGCTGCGCGCGGGCTTTGGCGAGATGGCACATGACACCCTGCTTGCCAGCACGCGCGCCCTCCCGGAGCGTCTCCACGCAGCCGGCTTTCAATTCACCCATGAGCGCCTGGAACAGACCATCAGCGAGATGGTCTGAGCGACAGAGCAGCCGGGCCAGACAAAAACCGTCACTCATCCGTCCCTAGAACACTGTTCCCGGATCAGAGCCCGGCGAAAGAAGTGTATGTGGTTCATCCTTCATGGACATCCATGCCGCGCTGGTCCTGCTCCTTACGGCCCAAGGGAAAATGCTTTACGCTGGAGCCCAATGACGCAGGACGATCGCAGAGGGAAACATTGCGCTGGAATTGTCCTGTCCGTTGCGCTTCTTCTAGTCTGCGTCATGGCTGTGTCCGGTTGCGGCGCGCCCGCTGCGCCTCTGCCCCCTACGCTGAACTTGCCCCAGCCCGTGCGCGATCTTGCCGCCACGCGCGTCGGAAACACCGTCCATGTCACCTTTTCGGTTCCGCAGAAGACCACCGACAAGCTTCCCGTCCGCGGCGCGATGACGGCCCGTCTCTGCCGCTCCGTGGAGGGCGGCCCCTGCCAACCCACGGTCTCGGTCACTATTCCCGCCCAACAGAAATCCTTCTCCATGGACGACGATCTGCCCGCTCCGCTCACTCAGGGACCGGCCCGTCTTCTTGCCTATAAGCTCACTGTGCTGAATCGCGCCGGCAAGTCCGACGAAGAGTCGACCCCCGTGTACGTCGCCGCAGGGTCCGCCCCTGCGACCGTCACCGGATTCACCGCCATGCCGCGACGAAACGGCATCGTTCTCTCGTGGCAGGGAGTCGATCCCCCCGCCGGAGTCACCGCCTGGGTCCGTTTCGATCGCGTCCGCACCTCCGCTCCGTCCGTGCAACCTCAAGCCGCACAGTCCAACATGGCCCACGACCACCTCACCGGAGCGAAGCCGGACGCAGAGCCGGCCGAGCAGATACTGCGCGTCTCCGAGAACGCGGGCGGCCACCCCTCCTCCGCGATCGACGCGACCGCCCACACCGGCAACACGTATCGCTATATCGCGCAACGCATCTACCAAGTCGCGCAGGTCGCGCTCGACGGACGCGTCATCGAAATCGCAAGTCAGCCCAGCGTCCCGGCCGACACTGCGTATCGCGATGTCTTTCCCCCACCCGTACCGGTCGGGCTGGTGTCTGCGGCAGACTCGTCTGCCCGGTCTATCGATCTCGACTGGACGCCCGACGTCGACCCTGGCCTCGCCGGTTACATCATTTACCGTCGCGCCGCCGGCACCAGCGAAGCGCCTCAGCGCATCTCGCCCGCAGGCAAGCCAATCCCAACCTCCAGTTGGAGCGACACCACCGCCACCCCGGGACAGCGCTACGCCTATTCCGTCAGCGCTATCGATCTATCCGGCAACGAGAGCCAGCGGTCCGCCGAAGTGGAAGACCAGTGGAACGCGCCCAGCTCCCAGCCGGATCCGCAACCCGCTCAGCACCCCTGACCTAGGAGCACTCGCCATGCGTTATTGCCGCCTCGAAACCCCAAACGGACCCCGCTACGCCACCATCGACGACCGCGATGGCGCACCGTGGGCGACCTCCCTCATGGCCGCCCCGCCGGAGTCGCGAGTCCTCTACGATCTCGCCGAAAGCTTCTCCCCTGTGGCCCTCTCCGAGGCGAAGCTGCTCCCGCCGGTCGAGCCTTCGAAGATCGTCTGTGTCGGCCGCAACTACCGTGATCACGCGGCGGAGCTCGGCAATGCGGTTCCCGCCGAGCCTCTGCTCTTCTTCAAGCCCCCGTCGTCCCTGCTCGCGCCCGGCGCCGCCATTCAACGGCCGCCGCAGTCTTCGCGGGTCGACTACGAAGGCGAGCTCGCCATCGTCATCGGACGCCAGGCCCGCGCCCTCAACGCCGATGCAGACCTGCGCCCCTACATCCGGGGTTACACCATTGTGAACGACGTCACGGCGCGCGATCTGCAGAAGCAGGATGGGCAGTGGACTCGTGCCAAGGGCTTCGACACCTTTTGCCCGTGCGGTCCTTTTGTCTCCGGCGAAATCAATCCCGCCCTCGGCGTCTTCGTCGAAACGAAACTGAACGGCGAGCGCAAACAGTACGGTTTCACCCGGGACTTCATCTTCTCTGTCCCGCGCCTGCTGGTGTACATCACCGCCGCCATGACGCTTGAGCCCGGCGATCTCATCCCCACCGGTACACCCGCGGGTGTCGGCCCCATGGCCGCCGGCGACACGGTAGAGGTCGCGATCGAAGGCCTGGGCGTGCTGCGCAATACCGTGGCGTCCTAAAACTGACCATCCCCGGCTGATTCGTCAACCTCAGCCTGGAAGAGAGGGATCTGCTGTCTTTCGTGACGAAACCCCGCCACTTACAGGCAGTTCCTCAACCCGGGAGACCTCGTCAAGCCGCGCGCATCTTAACAAGAAGACAGCCTGACAAGTTGATAGAATGAGGATGACAAGGAGTTCATCATGGCAAAAGCAGTGCTAGAGCAGCTTCGCAGCATGACCACGGTTGTTTCCGATACCGGCGACTTCAATGCCATCAAGGAATTCAAGCCGCAGGATGCGACCACGAACCCGTCGCTCATTGCGGCCGCGGCGCAGATGCCGGAGTACTCCGACATTGTCGATGGCACCCTCAAAAACGCGCGTACTCAGCTCGGCGAAAGTGCCGACGAGCAGAAGGTCGCGAACCTCGCGTTTAAGCAGCTCGCCGTTGAATTCGGTAAGCGCATTCTGCAAATCGTGCCTGGCCGTGTCTCCACGGAAGTAGACGCGCGCCTCTCCTACGACACGCAGAAGTCGATTGAGACCGCTCACGAGATCATCGCCACCTACGAGAAGGCCGGCATCAGCCGCGAGCGGGTCCTCATCAAGCTTGCCTCCACCTGGGAAGGTGTTCAGGCTGCCGAGCAGTTGGAGAAGGAAGGCATCCACTGCAACATGACTCTCCTCTTCGGCCTGCATCAGGCCATCGCCGCCGCCGAAGCGAAGGTCACGCTCATCTCGCCATTCGTCGGCCGCATCCTCGACTGGTACAAGAAGGACACGGGCAAGGACTACCAGGGCGCCGACGATCCCGGCGTGAAATCTGTCACCACGATCTACAACTACTACAAGCACTTCGGCTACAAGACCGTGGTCATGGGCGCCAGCTTCCGCAACACTGGTGAGATCAAGGAACTCGCCGGCTGCGATCTGCTGACCATTGCCCCCAAGCTGCTTGCCGAGCTCGAAGCGGACACCTCGGAGCTGGCGCGCAAACTAGATCCGGCAAAGGCCAAGGACATGAAGATCGACAAGATCCCCATGGATAAGGCCACCTTCGACAAGATGCACGCCGCCGATCGCATGGCGCACGACAAGCTGAAGGAAGGCATTGAAAACTTCTCGAAGGCCCTCGAAGACCTCGAAAAGCTCCTCGCCAACCGCCTCGCGCAGCTCGAACAGAAAGAGCTCGCAGCGAAGTAAGCAACCGCATCAGGCACAAAAGAGGGCAGCCCAACGCGGCTGCCCTCTTCTTCTGCACCGTACATTTACCAACACATCCACCTCTAGTGCGCATACTCGACCATGGTGATGGAGCTGGTGATCTTGGAATGCGCGAAGAGCAACGTCCGCCCATCGCGTGAAGCCGTGAGATTAGCTCCCCATGGAAGAGGATCCTGCTCGAGCGTGAGTACAGGAGTGAACCTGCGACTCCGGAAGTCGTAAAACTGGATGACTGCTCCGCCCTCCTTCCCGGAACTGCCTGTCTTTTCTGTGTCCAGTAGGTAGAGTCCCGCGTCAGTGACCGCGAACCAGCCCCAATAGCCCAGGTGCGGCGCCTCAGTCAGACGTTGTTCTTCGCCACCGTCAACCGGGATGCTCCAGATGCCCGCGCCCTCAAACTGCGAGTAGTAAAGCGTCTTTCCGTCGTTGGACTCGAGTGGCGCAAAACCCCCATGATGGGTGACCTGTACCATTTGTCCGGTCGCCAGCTCGTGCTTCCACACTTCCTGCGCGGCGGTCTGGTTGGAGGCGAAGTAGACGAACCTCCCATCGCGCGACCAGCTTGGTACCACATGGTCATAGTCGCCTGATGTCAGCTGGCGCTGATTGCGGCCATCGGCGTCCATCACATAGATCTGACTATGAGATTGGTTGCGATTATCAAAGGCGATAAATCTGCCATCGCTGGACCAGCGAGGTGAGCCTGAATGGCCCGCGAAGGAGGTCAACTGTATCGGATCGCTGCCATCCGCATCGCTCCTCCAGATTTCACCGCCCCAGCCGCCAAACCCTGCTGGGCCGGAGCCATAGACGATCTGCCTCCCGTCAGGCGAGAGTTGCGGGGAGTCGTTCTCGCTCGCAGAAGAGATCAGACTCTTCACTCCGAGCACCTTCCCGCCCGGCGTAGCGAGATCCGCCCGCGAGATTGTCGTGGGTCGGCTTCCCGCCTCCCGCACATAGACCAGCCGTCGTCCGTCTGCGGAGAGCGAGCCGACTTCGGGATAGGTGGTCTCGCGTTCTACAGAACCTCCGGCCGCCGGCACGCGCCATATCCCAGCCAAGCCACCACGAGAAGAACTGAAGACGATCTGCTGCCCATCCGCCGCCCACATCAGCCTCCAAATGCTGTGCCTTTCCGCAGTCAATTGGTGCACTTTCCCGTCTCTCAGTGAAAGCGTGTAGATGTCGCCCACACTTGCGTTCGACCTGGGCATTCGGAGAAACGCCAGCGTCTTCTGATTGGGCGAGAGAGCGGGGCGCCAGTCGCCCAGGTCGGCCGGCGGCGCGGTCAGGCACTGCTTCTCTCCGGTAGCCAGAGTCAGGAGCACAATTCCTCGCGGACCACTCGGCTTGCAGGAACCAACGACGATCAGCGACTTGCCATCGGCCATCCAGACTGGCCAGCCGGTCTCTCCATAAAGGCATGGCGCATCGGTCAGTTTGCGTGGGGGGCCGCCCAGTGCTGCAACAGTCATGACGGATCCCCCTCTGTCATCGCAGAGGCCAAATGCGATCTCGCGCCCATCTGGAGACCAGCTTGTGCAGCAGATAAACCCGCTGCGGATATGGGTCAGCCGCAATGGCTTTTCGCCCCCAATCAACTCCACATACACGTCTCCGCGCCCCGGATTTTCCGCGCCCCAGACGTACGCAATCGCCTTCGCGTCCGGGGAGAGCGCCGGATCCCGGAGTTGGCCCGAGACGCTGACCTGGCTCACGCTTCGCATACCGAGAGCGACCGCCGACGATTGTCCGTGCCCGGGAGACGCGGAGGTGTGTAAGTGCCCGACAAAGATCACGGCACAGATCGCGATGGCCACCAGTCCGGCCGCCGCGAGGGCAAGGACGATACTTCGACGCCGCCCCGGTGACAGCTCTTGCGATAAACGTTCGGATGAAACTGCGTCGCCGGCAAGGGATGGATTCGGTGTCTCCCCGGACACCGCGACATCGGCCACAAACCGGTAGCCCACAGTAGGCACTGTGGCGATGTAACGAGGTTCCCGCGTGTCGTCTCCCAGCAGCCGACGCAGCAGGGCCACGGCGCGCGTCAGGGAGTTTTCCGAAACCGACGTCTCCTGCCAGACCGCATCCAGAAGCTCGTCCTTGGTCACCAACCGGTGAGGGTTGCGCAGCAGATGCAGCAACACGCGGAAGGCCTTCGGTTCCACCGGAATCATTTCGCCACCGCGGAAGAGGCAGAACTCTCGCTCCCGCACCTCGAACTCACCGAAGCGAAAGATAAGGCCCTTTTGCTCCGTCATGAATTCATCACCTGCCTTCAGGAAACGATCAGGACTCCGTCATGACCGTGCCGAGCCACGCGCCAAGAGTTCACCCAGCCGCCACCACGGCCGAGGTGATCTCCAATGTTCCAGTCCAGGTGGTTTGCACTCTCAATGCTCGTAGCCTTGTCGTCCATCGCCCATGCGGCTCCCCATTGCCCGGGAAACGTCGCCAGTGTACATGCGCGTCACGTGGCGCAATATCTCAATATCGTGGAGGTATCCATCAACCACGCGGGGCCGTATCCGTTCCTCCTCGATACCGGCGCGCAGATCACATCCATAGATCCGGCATTGGCGGCTGTACTCCGGCTGAAACCGCACGTGGCCGCCGGGATATTGGGTGTCGGCTCTCACGAAGCCGTCCCGATGGCCGAAGTGGCCGAAATGCAGGTCGGGGAACAGGACATTCCTCATACGCAGGTGGCCATCCAGTCTTTAAGCCGGCTTCAAGCCGCGGACCCATCCGTTCGCGGGGTCTTGGGCGGAGACTTCCTGCGCCACTTCGATGTGCTCATCGACCAGGCCAACAGTCTTCTCTGTCTCGGAAAGGCGGGAGAGATGCGAAGCCACATCCACGGAGAGCAGCTTCCCTTCGCCGCCCCGCATGCGGAGCGCGGGGCAGCATCCACCGAGCCGCTCATTATCCCGGTCCGGCTATCCGGTATGCCCGACCATCCCCTCTTTCTGCTCCTCGACTCCGGTGCCAACGCTCCGTTGTTGTGGAAGGCGGAAGAGGCGATGCGGACGCGAAGCGTCGCACCGCAGAACATTTCCGCCGGACGGCGTGCTCAGCCGGCGTTCACCATTCTTCCACCTCAGGACATGCGGATCGGCGAGCTACTCGTCCACCAGATTTCGTTCGCAATACCCGCTGGCAACGACGCAGCGAAGATCGATGTCGATGGCTTGCTGCCAACAGCCCAGTTCCGCCGTGTCTACATCGACTACGAGCACCGGTTCGTCGTGCTGGAGTCGTGGTGATCCATCACGTGACGTTTAAGGGGCGTCCACCGCACCGTTCTTTAGCGCCCACTCGACGAACCCTGCCGGCGGATTCTTAACGCCCGCAATGTTCGCGGAGGTCACTTTCTTCAGCTTTTCCCACTGAATGTCCTGCAAATCTGCGAATCGCAGATCCGCGCCGCTGATGTCCGCATCATCCAGCTTTGCTCCGGCCAGGTCGCTGCCCCACAGATCGACATCCGTCATGTTGGCGGATTGAAAAGAGGTATTTTTGAGATTGCTCTCTCGCAGGTTCGCGAAATGCAGATTGGCATTCGTGAAATCCGCGGACTCAAGATCGCTGCCTCGCAGATCGGCGGCGCTGAAGTCGGCCCGCAACAGGTTCGCACGCTCCAGCTTCAGCCCTTGCAGGAACGCCGACGATACATCCACGCCCACCAGCGGCACTTTATCGGCATTCAACTCCTGCAGCGCCTCAATGCGGCCGCCGCTGCCACCCTTGCCCTGCGCCGTATTGATCACCTGCCAGGCCTGATAGTGTCTTTGCTTGATGCGGTTGCCGGATTCGCTGAAATAGAAGACCACGGCTACCAGAATCGAGAAACGGCCCAGGTAGTCGAGTACTTCGAGAAAGCTCCAGCAGCTGAGAAGGTAAGCCGTCCAATCCCAAATCCATTCAAACGCGATGAAGGGAATCAGCCAGCGCCGCTTCATCCGATTCGTGAGGCTGTTCCAGGTAGCGGGCCGCTCTCTTGCGCCGTGCACAGTCATGGAAAGTCGCCTTTCAATGGAACATGGCAGCCTGTATCCGCTCGCTCACGCTGAGAGTAAATGCTTCTGAAAGCCGCGACCACCAATGCCGCGCGCTTCTGGGAATCCCAAGCAGACTCGGCACTTTGTCACTGAATCACCACGCTCAGGGGAAGCGTATGCGTGATGGTGTTGCCTCCCGACGCAGAGGTAGCGGTCACCGTCACGGTGTAACTGCCTGCCGGGCTTCCGGTGTCTGTAGATCCGTTTGACGATGAGCCCGAACCGCCGCATCCCAGGAGCGATGTGGTGCTCAGGACCACCACGCTGACCATCAGTGAAAGCCTGAACCGTCGCCTTCCGCTGCAGAAGGGAATGATGAGTAGAAAGGCGAGCGCCGTCGTCCCTCTCGCTCCCGTCACCCGTAACAGAGCTCGCATGGCTGCGCTAGATGCGGTCGTACTGATGGTAAGTGTGGTGCTGCTCGCCTGGCCCGGGCTTGCCGTAAGACTCGCGGGGGCAAAGCTGCAGGTGCTTTCGGCCGGTAGGCCGGAGCAGGCGAAGGTGACCGAGCCGGAAAGGCCCCCGTTGGCCGTGACCGTGAGCTGCGCTTTTACTGTCTGCCCGCGAGTCACGCTGAGAGAGGCTGGACTCGAGCTGATGGAAAAGTCCGGCGACGGCGCGGTCGTAACCGTAATGGTGCTCGAAGCCGTGTTGGGCTGAAAGTTGGCATCCCCGCTGTACTGGAACGTGATGGTGTGGGTGCCCACCGTCAACTGGCTTATGTCGACGCTCGCCGTACCGTTCGCAAGCGGTCCGGTGCCGAGTACTGTCGTGCCGTCCAGGAACGTCCCCGTTCCCGTAGGTGTCGGGCGCCCGCTCAAGGTAGGCTTCACCTGCGCAGAAATCGTCGATGCGGCAGAGGCCAGCGTCACCACCGTGCCGCCCTGGTTCATAAAGAATGCTGATCCAGCAGCATTGCCAACGATGCTCTGAGCGTTGTCGCCCAGGAAGTTGCCGGCGAACAAAGTGGTCCCCCACTTGGGGTAGCCGCTCATCGCGCCGAAGGTGCCGTCGCCATTGCCGAGAAGAATGGAAAGGCCAGAGACCGAGATCGGCGTCTCCACTCCGCTTACAAAAAGAGGACTGCTGCTGAAAACAATGTCTGGATTGCCATCCCCGTTGACATCAGCCGCAATCGCGGCACCAGGAAAGCCGTTTGCAGCTAGAACGGTCGATGGGGAAAAGGTTCCATCGCCATTCCCGGTATACGCAAGGAATCCGCCCAGGCTCGGAGAGTTGTTGAAGCTCACTGGAGCGGATACGACGAGGTCGGGATTGCCGTCCTTATTGAAATCCGCCGAGAGCAGTCCAAAGAAGTAGTACCCCGAAGCCAGCACGGTCGGCGATCCGAATGTCCCGTCGCCGGTTCCGGTGAGAAGACTGACTTGCTGATTCGGACACCTGTGGGTAGTTCACATCGGCGATCACGAGGTCGAGCGGCGCCTTGCTGCCGTGGAAGTGGTCGAGCAACACGTAGTAGGGCGTCGCTCCAAAAGAGACGAAGGTCGCTTCGTGAAAGGTGCCGTCTCCATTGCCCAGCGCGACGAAATAACCATTGAGTCGCTTGAGGGTTGAGGCACCGTAAAGTACCCGGTATAGGTGAAGACCAGGTCCAACTTTCCATCGCCATTCACGTCGCCCACGGCGAATGCGTTGTACTGAATTCCGCTTGTCAATGAAACGGGAAGTTGAATCGGCACCGGCGTCTGGAAGGTGCCGTCGCCATTCGACAGTGCCACGCCAGCACCATATACATTGGGCGTGCCCACGGTCGTCAGGCTGACAACGAGATCGGGCTTTCCATCTCCGTTGAAATCGCCGTACACATATTGCGGATATGTATAGGTTGTCGTGGATGCCGGCAGTGCAACCTTGTACGTGAAGGCGCCGCCGGCACCTGTAAGTGCCGTGATGAGCGAGCCATCCTCGAAGTTCACGCATACTAAGTCGGTTTTTCCGTCGCCGTTCGCATCGAGCGCAGTGGTTCCGGAAAAGGAGTCCGGAGGCATCGTGGACGTGTACAGGAAAGGAGTCGCGATGAATTTTCCGCCGCCCAGCCCCTTCCCGAATGCGACATCCTGGCTCCGATAGCTGGACGCTACGAAATCCAGCTTGCCATCTCCATCGAAGTCCGCAAGGGCCACGCCCGGATAACTGGAGCTGCTTGCATTCGTGACGACCGAGCTAACCGCCTTACCAAAAGTGCCGTCTCCGTTTCCAGGATATGAGGTTAGCTCGCCTAATCCAGAGACAAACAGGTCGGGCAGGCCGTCTCCGTCGAAATCCTCCACCTGGATGGAAGCGATATTCTCGCTCTGAAAGGTGCCGCGCTGGAGCGTCAGCACGGGAGTCTTGTACGTTCCATCGCCATTCGCCGCAGCGTAGTAAACGTTGTTGTCCAGGGCAATCAGGAGGTCGAGTTCGCTGGCATTCTTGCTGAGGCTGGTCAGGAGGAGAGACGGAGACTCCTGGCCAGGCGACTTGTCGCCCGGAACCGTCGCCACTGTGTTCGCCGCCGGCGCAGCAAAGGTCCCATCGCCATTGCCCATGGCGACGTCAACCGTATAGCTGGCCATGTATGTCGAACTCGACCCAATGCCGGTCACGAGATCCGGCTTGCCGTCGTGATTCACGTCCCCAAGGATGAGCCGCCCGGGCAGAAGCGTGGAGGACGTAGGCACGGTGGTTGAGACCAGCTTTTGGGCTGCGCTCGAGAAGCCTCCAGCACCATCATTCAGAAAGGTCACACGGTACAGGGTCGTGGGGGCTGTATTGACCGTATTTGGTGGCGGCGGCGGCGGCGCGACGATGTATTCCGCGATGATGTCTGCGGCTTTTGAATTGCCGGTCAGTCCTACAGCGAATGCAACGTTAGAGAAGCCGTAGGCAGCCTGCTGCCCTGAAGGTGCATTCGGCAGCGCTAGCGTTGTTGTCTGGGTGAACGCGCCGCTCTTCTGGTTGGTAAGAACTACTACCTGCGAATCTCGAGTCAGTACGACAAGATCGGGGAATCCGTCGCCATTCAGATCGGTTGCGACGACCCCGAGAGCGTTCAAAGAAGCGAGGGATGGCGCGGTCATCACCGGCGTCCCGAAGTGTCCGGAGCCGTCGTTCAGCGATACCGCGACTCCTCCATTCGCATCCACGGTTGCCAGATCCGGGTGGCCATCGTTGTTGAAATCAGCCGTCAGAAACGCGATCCGAGCCGGATAGGCAGTGTTGGGAAGTCCGGCAACCGGCCCACCCACCGGCGCAACGCCGGCGATTGTCTCCGCCGCATAGAAGCCTGCGAAGCTCGGAGTGGATCCAGGTGCCGCATCGGCGACAGCATGGGACTGCACCGCCCTAGCCACCTTCGGAATCGGCGGCAGCCGATGCATCTGTTGCCAGATCTCCCGATACGACGGCTTCGAGGAACTTCCCGCAATTGGTTGATTTGGAGCGTCCGCGCTGCTCTGGGCGTGCAGTCCAGACGTACCAAGACAGAGTGACGAGCAAAAAACAGGAAAGCGTAACCCGAACCATCGTCCCCCCGGGGAGTCCCACGAGCGTAGCATCTGGCACTTTTGCCGAGCGAATGCAAAGTTCACGCACTGCGCGATTTGCCTGACAAGCAATTTATTGGCAAACAAAGGGTTGTCTCGCACTTGGCATGGGTGACTGCTAAAGAACTATGCACCCGACCCAAGTGTGCTATTGGTTTCACGCAACTGTCACGCTACATTCACGTTCATATAAAGTCCCCGAACCTGTTCCCACTCACGACGGTGAGGTAAGCCAGGGCAGGGACGGTATGAAACGGATACCGGACGCGGTCCACTATGTTGCAGCATTTGTAGTTTGCTGAAAGGACTGTGCCATGGTTCCCCAGGAACACATGCTCCGTTCGCTCTTCCACGAACTCGTGGGAGACTGCTACAGCCAGGGGGCCGGCGTCGATGACGCCGAAATCTCCACCTACGTGGCTGACCTGCTTACCGACTTCACTGAAAACGAACGCATCTACTCCCTGCGCGACGAGGTTGGTCGTCCGCTGCGTGATCTGGATGCCATGCTCCTCGCCGCGGATCCGGTCAACGGCACCGCTGCGTCCTTTGACGCGGAGCGCTTCGCCCGCAAGCAGATCGGCGATTACGCGCTCTTCTTTGCCGGCATGTATCCGGAGGCCATCGGCGTCTCCACCCGTCCCATCAGCTTTGAGCGGCTGGTCGAGACCGGGCGGGACTCCTACTCCATCGTCGCTGCCTTCAACCTCTTCGAGTACGCGCGCGAAGCGCCGCTCTTCGAACGCCTCTCGGAGAAGTTTGAAACCTGCATCTTCGGCCTGAACCTGGTGCGCAAGGAGCTTGATCGCCGCCGCGCGCTCACGCCGGGCAAGGGCAAACAGCAGCAGTACCTGATGTAAGACGTTCGTCCCCAGCCGTCTCAAGGCTAGACCGCGACCGTCGCTGTGCGCGCGTGGTGCCCCCTGCATCGCGCGCGCCGGCACGAATTCTACGGTTGCAACAATCCGGTTACACGGCTGTAACCCCCCGCTCATCTCGCGCCGCTAGGCTCGCCTGTGGCGAGCAGATAGCTCGTTCGTACGATGTCGCGCGTATCGCGAAGGGGAGACAGTCGTCCATGCAACAACGCAGCAACACCCGCCGCACCATCCACACTCTGGCACAGGCCACCGCCGTTCTCGGAATCGCTTTGACAGCAATCGCTGCAGGAGCCGAACAGCCCGCCGATCACGGCAAGTCCGATCACTTCGCCCCCGGCAATCTCGTCATCAGCCGCAGCGTCTATGACAACAATCCTGCCAACGTAAAAGTCGGCACCATCCTGCCGCCAAACTGCGCCGCCACACAGGGTGGCTGCGGCGCATCCACCGGCGCGCCTGCCAATGGCATCTATCCTTTCGTCTTCAACAACGTCCTCTACGACGCCTCCTTCGGCATCACGTCGCGCATCTTCCTCGACCAGCTCACTCCCGATGGTCGCTTCCTCGACTCGCTCGAAGTCCCCAACAGCCTCGACCGCGGTATCAACTCCAAGAGCGATCAGCTCGTCACCAGCTTCAGCTCCAAGTCAGAGATCGCCCTTCATCTCTCGACCGATCATCGCGCGCTCACCTTTATGGGCTACGTCGCGCCGGTCAATACCATCGACGTCTCGAACTCCAACACGCCGCTTGCCATCGATCCAACGAATCCGGTGGGCCAGGAATTCCTTCGTGGCGTCGCAGCGGTGGACGGCAACGGAAAGTTCAGCTTCACCGAGACCAACGCCTACAGCGGCAATAACGGCCGCGCCGCGATCCTCAACAACACGGATGGCGAGCCGTTCTTCTACACGGCGGGCAACGCCGGCAATGGCGCCAACCCACAGCCCAATGGCATCGTGCTCGGCGCGGGTGCGCAATTCATCGACCTGACCAACAAGCACGAGGCCCAGCAGGATCCCGGCACACCGACGCCCGTCTCGAGCTTCTCTGTCACTTTGCTTGGCGACAAAGCCGACAAGGTCGGCAAAGACGACAACTTCCGCGGTATGACCGTCTTCAACAATGTCCTCTATTACACCAAGGGCAGCGGCAGCAACGGCGTCAACACCGTCTACTTCGTCGACACCACCGGCAAAGCCTGCCCCAACGGCGTCGGCCTGCCCGCTGCGAATGCGAAGCTTCCCACCACACCGCTCACCTTCGATCCCGCCGCGCTCCAGACCACCGGCCTGCCATCGAACATGTGCATCTTCGCCGGCTTCCCCACGGCACTGGCCAAAAGCGCCAATCCCGTGGCCTTCCCGTTTGCGCTGTGGTTCGCGAACCCGACCACGCTTTACGTAGCCGATGAAGGCGATGGCTTCGCCGACGACTCCACTCTCTACACCCATGCCGCCGCGCAAACCACCGCAGGCCTGCAGAAGTGGGTCTTCAACGCGAGCACCAGCACCTGGAACCTCGCCTACACCCTGAGCAGCGGTCTGCAGCTCGGCGTGCCCTACACCGTGCACGGCTATCCGGCTGGCACCAACGCGGCAACCAATCTTCCCTGGGCGCCTGCAACCGATGGCCTGCGCAACATCGAAGGCCGCGTCAACCGTGATGGCACCGTCACCGTCTGGGCCATCACCTCCACCGTCAGCGGCGGCGGTGACACCGGTGCCGATCCCAATCGCCTCGTTGCCATCAACGATCGCCTCTCGAACACCAACGCAACCGTAGCGGCGAAGGAGCATTTCTCCATCGTGCGCCAGGCCGGCTTCGCCGAAGTCCTGCGCGGCGTTGCCTTCGCTCCCGGAACCGGAGCGGACGACGATCACGGACATGATCGCTGGTAGCCAACAGCGGTGAATCCTCCACGCGGCAGGCTGATGTGCTCAGCTTGCCGCACTTTTTGAGCGATCCAGCCGTTTCAAGGCCCCTTCGCACCCTTCCAGTTACCCCTCAACCGTCTCTGGCTGCCACCCGCCGGGAGCGGTTTCGGCGTAGCAGCCATCCACGATATCCTTATATGGCCCAATATTTTCAAGCCAGCTAAGGAGCCCCCGTGGCCACAACACTGCCGCAGACCGCCGCCCCCACCACTACCGCCGACTACAAAGTCGCCGACATCTCGCTCGCCGACTGGGGCCGCAAAGAGATCACCATCGCCGAGCAGGAGATGCCCGGCCTCATGGCCATCCGCGCCAAGTACGCCCCTTCGAAGCCGCTCGCCGGCGTGCGCGTCACGGGCTCGCTCCACATGACCATCCAGACCGCCGTGCTCATCGAGACTCTGGTCGACCTTGGCGCCTCGGTTCGCTGGGCCTCCTGCAACATCTTCTCGACGCAGGACCACGCCGCCGCCGCCATCGCCGCCGCCGGCGTTCCCGTCTTCGCCTGGAAGGGCGAGACGCTCGAAGAATATTGGTGGTGTACCGCGCAGGCGCTCGCCCATAAGGGTGGCCTCGGCCCGCAGCTCATCGTCGACGACGGTGGCGACGCCACGCTCCTCATCCACAAGGGTGTCGAGCTCGAAAAGGGCGACCGCTCCTGGGTCGACGCTCCCGCCGAGAGCGAAGAAGAGCAGGTCATCAAGAACCTGCTGAACGAAACGCTCAAGAAGGACCCCAAGCGCTGGACCAACGTCGCCAAGGAGTGGCGCGGCGTCTCCGAGGAGACCACCACCGGCGTCCATCGCCTCTACAAGATGATGGAGCAGGGCACGCTGCTCGTCCCCGCCATCAACGTCAACGACTCGGTGACGAAATCGAAGTTCGACAATCTCTACGGCTGCCGCGAATCGCTCGCCGACGGCATCAAGCGCGCCACGGACGTCATGGTCGCCGGCAAGGTCGCCGTCATCTGCGGCTACGGCGACGTAGGCAAGGGCTCCGCACACTCGCTGCGCGGCATGGGTGCACGCGTCATCGTCACCGAGATCGATCCCATCAATGCTCTGCAGGCCGCGATGGAAGGCTTCGAAGTCACCACGCTCGAAGACACGCTCGGCCGCGGCGACATCTACGTCACCTGCACCGGCAACGTCGACATCATCACCTACGAGCACATGGAGCAGATGAAGGACCAGGCCATCGTCTGCAACATCGGCCACTTCGACAACGAGATCCAGATGGATCGCCTCAACACTGCGAAGGGCGTCACTAAGCTCAACATCAAGCCGCAGGTCGACAAGTACACCTTCTCCGGCGGCAATGCGATCTTCGTCCTCGCCGAAGGGCGCCTTGTTAACCTCGGTTGCGCTACCGGCCACCCCAGCTTCGTGATGTCGAACAGTTTCTCCAACCAGACGCTCGCGCAGCTCGATCTCTGGAAGAACAAGGACACCTACAAGGTCGGCGTCTACACGCTGTCCAAGAAGCTGGACGAAGAAGTAGCCCGCCTGCACCTTGAAAAGATCGGCGTGAAGCTCACGCAGCTCTCGAAGAAGCAGGCCGACTACATCGGCGTTCCGGTGGAAGGCCCCTACAAGGCAGAACACTACCGCTACTAAAAGAAACTAAAATAGGTACAAATCGAAAGGCCATTCGGCAACGAATGGCCTTTCGTGCGTCTGCATCAGCGCCGCACTTGCCTACGTGTCTCTCCACCGTAGAAGTGTTCGATTCCGGGCACTCACACGCGGAAGCGGACAGTACGCACCATCTTCTCCTCGCATTCTGCTTTTCGCGGAGGTAATTGCCGGCGGCGATCCGTCACTGCGCCTTGTAATCTCGTCGCGCAGGTAAGGGAGAGCGACACGATGTGGTGCGTCGCGAGGAACATGCGCCTGGCAATGCCGTATCACGTGCAACAGTTCTTAGCATGCAGCGAAACGGACAGAGCAAAGTGTTTTGCTTTAACGTCGCGCGTTGCCATACCGGTGCGACCAACACCGAATAGGAGATGTCATGAAAATTCGTATTGCCCTCGCCACCTTCTTCGCCGCCGCTTTGTTTGCTGCAGTCCCTGCTACCTATGCTGCGGTTCCGAACATGAATCCTTCCGTGCACGCCTTCTTCTTCAACGGCGAAAAGAAGGTCAAATTCAATGTCAACAACCAGACCGGTGTCCCGCTCGAATTGAAGGTCGGCGACAAACTCACCACGCTCAAGCCCGGCGAGATCATGGGATTCAAATTGCCGGTGGGAACCCGCATCACCAGCAACACAGCAACAGATCATCTGCGTGTGGGTGACGTGGTCGTAGAAGTCACCAACGGCATGTACAGCGACTCCACCATCACGATCAACAAGTAGCCTGTCCGGCTACAGCCTTTCGATCTGTTTCGCAAAACCAGGAAGGCCACTCCATTTGGAGTGGCCTTCCTGTTGTCTCTCATCCGCGATATACTTCACAGTCGCCAGCCCGGACGCTCACGTGCCCCATGGCAGGGGGAGTGTTCGGAGATGAAGACCTTCAGCAAATCCGCGAGTGATTCCGACCCCGAAGATTTTGCGAAGAGGCCAACACCACCACAGTCATCGATGCACTGTTGTTCTGCGTAGGTTGCGCTTATTAACAGGATCTTATTCAGCCGTTGCCTTGCGCCGCGCTGCAAACATCAGTCTTGAATTTCGCAAGAATTTGCCTTTCATCACAACGAGCATCAGGCACGATCTCATGTGAAGTTATGCCTGCTGTGCAGATGACCTGTGATGCTTTTACCGCACGGCAATACCACCCATACAATCGATCCCTAATCATCACCGCGCGTGATGCCGTATGCATGTCGCTCGTTCCAGCGTGAAAGCCGATCTGATGAAGCCCGCCTGCTGGGGCCTCGCAATCGCGCGCGAGCACGCCCACCGTCTACTCGCGCAAGCCGACCGTCGCCGCATCGCGCGCCAGCTCGTCGACGCGCTCTCCACAACCGATCCGGAGCAGCGCGTCCGCGCCGCAGATGTCGCCCGCCGCATCACGGAGAAGGACGCCGGCTTCCTCGTCGCGCACGCCGCCGAGCTCGCGGTCATCTTTGCCGAAATACCGATCTCCGCATCGCGTACCCGCTGGCATCTCGGTCTCGTCGTCGCGCGCTCCGCCCGCACGTCGTCTGATATCCGCCTCGCCGCTGAAGTTCTCTGGCAGCTCGCCGAAGACAAGAGCAACGTCGTCCGCTCTTCCGCTGTCGAAGGCCTCGGCCTGCTTGCACGTCGCGATCCGGCACTCCGCAGTTCTGTAGAGCCATTCCTCCATCAGGCCCTCATCACCGGCACACCCGCCATGCGCGTCCGCGCGCGCAACGCACTCTGCTGGTTGCAATCGGGCGCGTCAAGCAAGCGTCGTCGGATTTAGGTGTCCGAATTCGGTCACCCTCTCGCGTCCGTGGACAGCGCGAAGCTCCGCTCGACCACACCAGCCCACCCGGAAGTCCTTGATAATCCGCGCTCAGTCACGCCGGGGTTCTTCGGCAGGACACGTGCACTTTCATGGGCATTCCTAAGGAGAAAGCGGCCGCGCGAAAGCTTGTCTCTTGGGATCTATAGTCGCGGCAGCGATACCCGGGCTGTAGCAGGAGACAATCTTTGTCATGCAGGGACTTCTCAGCGAACTGCGTTTCACTATGCGTCAGTTGCGGCGAAGCCCGGCTTTCAGCGCGGCCGCCCTTTTTACTCTCGCCCTCTGCATCGGCGCCACCGTCGTCATGTTCTCCATCGTGCGCAACGTGCTTTTGCGCCTGCCTGACTACGCGCAGCCGCAGCAGCTCGTCGTCCTGCGGGAGAACATCTCTGCCGGCCCGGATAGCTTCGGCGATCTCCCCATCAATGCCAACCACCTGCGTTATTGGCAGGCGCACGCGCAATCCTTCCAGGGTTTCGCCGCGCTGAGTGGCATGTCTGTACCTCTTGGCGGCGACCAACCGGAGGAGATCGGCGTAGCACAGCACACTTCGAACCTCTTTTCGTTGCTCGGCGTCCAACCCATGCTCGGGCGCACGCTACTTCCCGTCGAAGAGCAGCCCGGCCACGATGTTGTCATCCTCACGGAAGGGCTCTGGCGTCGCCGCTTCGCTGCCGACCCCAACATCATCGGTCGCGCCATCCCGCTCAATGGCCGCCCGTATTCCGTCGTCGGCGTCCTGCCCTCCTCCTTCGATCTCTTGGACACGCGCCTCGCTACAGGGTCCAGCAGCACCAGCCATCCTATCGAGGCCTTCGTGCCCTTCGGCTTGGTCGGCGGAGCAGCTTGCCGAAGTCGAAGGCGACCACAACTACTTCGGCATCGCCCGCCTCAAGCCCGGCGTCTCTATCGCACAGGCCACCGCGGAGATGAAGACGCTGCAACAGGCAATCGGACGGCAAACGCCTGACCACGTTGCGCTGTCCATAAATCTCTTCGGCCTGCAGCAGTACCTCACCGGCGGCAGCCGCAACTCGCTTCTCATGCTGCTCGCCGCCGTCATCACTGTGCTTCTCATCGGTTGCGTCAACATCACCAATCTGCTTCTAGCCCGCGCCGCCAGCCGCGAGCACGAAGCCGCCGTTCGCTCCGCCGTGGGCGCAAGTACTGCGCAGCTCTTGCGGAGCGTGATCGCCGAACCCCTCGTTCTCTGTGCCGGCGGATGTCTGCTCGGTCTCGCCTTCGCCGCTCTCACGCTCCCCTACCTCGCAAACGCGCTGCCCTCCACGCTGCCGTTGTTGCATCCGCTGCGCATGGACGCGCAGATGGTCCTCTTCGCCGTTGGCGCATCGTTCCTCTCGGCATTGCTCTGCGGCCTGCTGCCCGCCGCACGCTTCGTGCGCAATCATCCCCAGCAGGCGTTGCGTTGCTGAAGGCCGCACCGCGAGCGAATCTGCGGGCGGTAAGCGACTGCGCCGCTCGCTCGTCGTCGCAGAAGTCGCAGCCAGCGTCTCGCTCGTTGTTCTCGCTGGCATGTTTCTGCTCAGCCTCTATCATCTGCTGCGCGTCGATCGCGGCTTCACCACCCAGCATGTCATCAGCGCCAGCGTCGTGCTGCCGGACAAGCAGTACAGCGCTGAGGGGTCCCGCGAAGGCTTCTATCAACGCTCGCTCGAACGGCTCCGCCAGTTGCCAGGCGTCCGCTCCGTCGGCGTCATCAGCGTGCTTCCGCTTGACGGCGATAGCTGGGGGGACATGATCTCCGCCCTGGGAGATACACGTCCGCTATACTCGCGGCCCGTCGCCCACTTCCGCTGGATGAGCCCCGGCTACTTCGAGACCATGCAAATTCCGCTGCTCGCCGGCCGTTTCTTCACCGACGCCGATCACGGCCGTTCCGTCGCCATCATCTCGCGCAGCGCGGCAGAGATCGCATGGCCCGGCCAGAGCGCCATAGGCAAGAGCTTCACCCGGGGCGATCCGGATGAGAAGCCGCTGGAAGTAATCGGTGTGGTCGGCGACGTCCGCACGCTTGACCTGGGTACGGCGCCGCCTCGCATGGTCTATGTGCCTACCTGGTATCGCGCCCGTGGCGGTGGCGTGTTTGTGCTGCGCACCACGAACGATCCCGCGGCCATGGCTGGTCCCGTCCGCAAAGCCATCTGGAGCATCGACGCGCAGGTGCCAGTGCCTGAAATCCGCACCATGGAGACCGTCGTCGACGGCTCGCTCGCGGCGCGGAGCTTCCAGCTTCATTTGCTGCTCGCCTTCGCCGCCTGCGCGCTCATCCTCGCCGCGCTCGGCATCTATGGCGTCGTCGCCTACTCGGCGCTACAGCGCACGCGCGAGCTCGGCATCCGCATCGCGCTCGGGGCGCAGCCCGCGCAGATCTATCGCCTGATTCTCGAAGACGGAGTCACCCCGGTCTTGCTAGGCGCTATTGCCGGCATCGCACTCGCCGTGCTCGCCGCCCGCGCCATCAGCGGGCTCCTCTTTGGGGTCGGGTCCTTCAATATCGGTATCGCCGCCTGCGCCGCCCTCATCCTGCTCGTCACCGGCGGCCTCGCCAGCCTGCTGCCCGCCATCCGCGCCACCCACATCGATCCCGTCCAGGCCCTCCGCGCCGAATAAGGCCGCGTCTCCGATTCAGGACTCCACGCAACTGCCATATCGCTGAATCCCTCAGCTCGCCTGCCGAATCTGGAAATGAGGTAGTCTGGCGAGATCGTCGGGGATGCATAGAGATGCTCATCACTCTCATAGCCATTGGCGTCGTCGTCCTGGGAATCGCGTACTGGATCAAGCGCGAGAAGGACCGGCGTGAATTGGAGCAGTACAGCGTCACGCCCGAAGCCCTTCGATCCATGATGGCTTCGAATCCCGGTGTGCTGCTCTTCGATGTGCGCCTCCCGCTCGACCTGCTGGTCGATTCCGAGATCATTCCTGGCGCACGACGGGTTCCTCCGCAAGAAATAATCAAGAACCCTTCGCTCATTCCGAAGGACAGGGAGGTCATCGTCTACTGCACCTGCCCGAGCGACAAGACCAGCCGGAGAATCCTCCGCAAAGCGCGTGCGATGCAACTGTTGCGAGTCAAATTTCTCAAAGGCGGCCTGGAAGCCTGGAAGGCAAAAGGCTTTCCCGTCGAGCCGTACAACGAGTCCTTTCATCTCGAGACCGGAAGCTAGCTTAGCGTTCGCTCCGCTATAATCCTCCCCCAACTGGACGTGCGCATTGGAGGAAGAGCCGCTACCAAAGTCCGAGGATACCTACGGCAAGGTGCCCAGCGCCGAGCCGGCGCAGGCGCCTGTCATCGGCCCCTATCACCTCCTCAAATGCATCGGTCAGGGTGGCATGGGGGAAGTCTGGCTGGCCGACCAGACGTCCCCAGTACGCCGCCGCGTTGCGCTGAAACTGATCAAAGCAGGCATGAATACGCGCGAGGTCGTTGCTCGCTTTGCATCCGAGCGTCAGGCGCTCGCGGTCATGGATCACCCCGCCATCGCCAAAGTGTTCGACGCAGGTGCTACTCCGGAAGGTACGCCTTACTTCGTCATGGAGTACGTCGCCGGTGTGCCGATCACGCAATATTGCGATCAGCATCGTCTCACCATCCGCGAGCGGCTGGAGCTCTTCGTGCAGGTATGCAGCGGAGTTCAGCATGCTCACCAGAAGGCGATGATTCACCGCGATCTCAAACCCACCAATATTCTGACCACGCAGGTCGATGGCAAGCCGGTTCCAAAAATCATCGACTTCGGCATTGCCAAAGCAATTTCGCCGAGCCTGACCGAAGAGACCATGCTCACTCGCGTCGGGGCGCTCATCGGCACGCCCGAATACATGAGCCCTGAGCAGGCCCATCTCGGAGAAGACGTCGATACGCGCACCGATGTCTATTCACTTGGCGTCGTGTTCTATGAACTGCTCGTCGGCGCTCTGCCGGTTGATCTCACGACGGATCGCAGCCTGGCATTCCATGAACTGCTGCGCCGCATACGCGAGGAGGACGCGCCGAGGCCCAGCACGAAGCTCCGAACTGCAGCCCAACACGCGCCGATCATCGCTGGCAATCGCCGGATAGAGCCGGCGGCGCTCAGCAAACAGTTGAAGGGCGACCTGGACGCGATTGCCCTCAAAGCGCTGGAGAAGGATCGTTCGCGGCGTTACGGTTCGCCGGCCGAATTCGCAGCCGATATTGAGCGGTACCTCCACAGCGAGCCGGTTGTGGCGGTTGCTCCCTCGCTGGCATATCACGCCCGCAAATTCGTTCGCCGGCACCGCATTATCGTGACTGCGTCCGTTGCAGTAGCCATGGCCGCATGTGCGCTGATTGCCTCGCTGCTGATCTCATCGGTGCGCATCGCACGGGAGCGCGATCGAGCCAATCGCGAGGCACAGGCCGCCGAACGCGTCGCCGATTTCCTGGTCGGCACCTTTAAGGTTGCAGATCCCGATCAGTCGCGCGGCAACAAAATCACAGCACGCGAAATTCTCGATGGCGGTGCTCGTAGAATCGACGCCGATCTCGCGTCGCAGCCGTATCTCCAGGCGCGGTTGATGGTCACCATGAGCAGAGTCTATGAAGGACTTGGCCTCTACGATGCTGCGAGGCAACTGGTCGAAAAAGCGATTCCTCTTCAACGTCGCGTGCTTGGACCGGAACATCGCGAGACGCTCGTCTCTCAGCAACTCTTGGCTGCAATCCTGCAAAAGGAGGCCCATTTCTCTGACTCTGAAAAGCTTTATCAGGAAACTATTCAGAAGCAGGAGCGAGCTTTCGGACCAGACGATATCGATACGCTTCGGACAAAGAGCGGACTCGGCACGGTCCTCTTTGAAGAAGGCCGCTATGCTGACGCTGAAAAGCTTCTGACGAAAGTTGTGCAGGCAACGGACCGCGTAGCGGGTCCCCGTAGCCCCGAATCTCTCGCGGCACTGCATACTCTGGCCATCGCGTATGACGGATTGAGGAACTATGGGAAAGAAGCGGCTCTGGACGAGGAACTGTACCAGCGCCGGCTGCAGGAACTCGGAGCCGATCATCCCGATACCGTCAGTTCCATGCAGAACCTCGCGCGTGTGTACTTCAGACTCGGCAGATTCTCGGAAGCGGAGAGCTTGCAGCGGCAGGGGCTGGAGATCGGCCGCCGCGTTCAGGGCAACGATCACCCAAGCGTTCTGCTCGCGCTGGGCAATCTCGCGGACACGTTGATGAGCGAAGGCAAACTGCACGAAGCAGAGACTCTGCAGCATGAGGCGCTTGCCGGTCGTCTCCGTGTACTCGGCCCGGATCACCAGGAGACGCAATTTGCAATCGCGAACCTCGGCAATATCCTCCTCGCGCAGAAGCGTTACGCCGAGGCCGAAAGCAAGTTCCGGCAGGCGCTCGAGGGCGAAATCAGAATCCTCGGCGAGCAGCACCCTGAAATCGCCTACGCCTGGTACAACATTGCCACCGTTGAGGCCGCGCAGGGCAAACGCGCCAACGCGTTGACGGACCTTCACCGCGCTATCGACCACGGCTATTCCGATACCGATGAAATCAGTCAGGACGAAGCATGGAATGCCCTGCGTCAGGACCCCGCCTATCAAGCGGCTGTCACCCGGATGAGGAAGCAGCAGCCATCCGAAAAGGCTGGATAACGAATACTGGGGAGACAGCTCTAATTCATCTTCATTCCCGGCATCGCGGAGTGGTCCATGTTGTCGTGTCCCTCGTCGTCATCGTCCACTGACCAGATCTTCCTCGGGTCCGTCTCATTCGGGTACACGTGAACCATCCATCCAAATAGGTGCGGACGAAACTCGCCGCCGGCCTCGTTGCATGCCTCTTCCGTCGTGATGGAGCCGCGCAGCCCAAACTTAGCGTTGGGTCCAAAGTAAGCCGCTTCCTGCCCCTTCGGTGCCTTGCAGAAATTGATGTGCTGGTGCCAGCGCGCAATGCTCAGCGGAATCCGCTCGTTCAATTCGCTTTCCGTCGCGCTCACCCGGTCCGTGTACATCACGCCGACAAGCGTGTACCCACCGTCCGCATTCTTCTTGTAAAGCAGCGATGTCGGCTTTAGCGGATCGAACTCGAATGCGGCCTCGAACCCGTACGCGCGCTTCGTAAAGTGATATTGCGGCTGCGGAACATCGGGCAGGAAGATCGTGTAACCGTCCGCCAATGCTTTGCGATAGTCCTGGTACGGCGTCATCGCCTGCTTCGCCGCCGCCACAACCGCATCGGCCTTCTGCTGGTCTCCGGCCTGCGGCGCGCGCAGCGCCGTCATGTACATGTGCCCGGCCATGTGCGCCATTCCGTCCGGCATGCCCGCCGCCAGAGCAGGGGGCGGATGAATGTGCCGCGGCAATAACAGCACCGCCGACCCGAGCGCCAGGCAAAGCAATGCAAATGCTGGACGCGAGCGAACGATCATGACGCACCTCGTCGAAGCCTTGTACCATCCAGACGCCCGGCCATCGGTGCAAGTTGCGGCCGGCAAGCTAAAAAACAGTCGCGACCTTCCCGCAATCAAACCTGATACCATCCCGCCAGGCGTCCCCTGAAGCCACTTTCAGGTACAGCTCGGATATAGCCCCCGGATATAGCCTATGACCGTCTCTGTCTAAACCTCTCGCTCGATCGCTGCCAGTTCCACCGGTAGCGCAGCCGATGTGTGTCTTCCATCACGAAGAGGCTCCCCCCAAAGAGGATTTAGACATGAGTTTCGAAGAAACAGGCTGGGCGCACTACGCGCCCCAGACAAGACCCGACCCTGCAACCGGCCGGGTAGCTTTAGTGCACCGCGACCACTACATCGTTTGGACAACGTCCGGCGAAGTCACCGCCACCATCAGCGGCCATCTCCGTCACCTCGATCACGATCCCCCATGCGTCGGCGACTGGGTCATCCTGCGAGAGGGAAGCGTCATCTCCGAAGTGCTGCCCCGGCGCACCCAGCTCTCCCGAAAGGAGCCAGGCAAGCGCCTGCGCGAGCAGGTCCTCGCCGCGAACATGGACCTCCTGTTCGTTGTCAGTGGACTCGACCGCGACTACAACCCCCGCCGTCTGGAACGCTATCTCGTCCTCGCGCATGAGAGCGGCGCGCGCCCCGTCATCCTCCTGAACAAGGCCGATCTCCGCGCTCCTCTCGCAGGGCGGGATGATCGTGCAGAGGACGACCTCGCAGATGTCGTTCGCCTCACTGAGCGCCACGCCCCGGGCGTCTCCGTCTACGCGGTCAGCGCGCTCGAACACTGGGGGCTCGATGCCATCGCCGGCGCCGTAGAGCCCGGTCAGACCGCGGCGCTCATTGGGTCCTCCGGCGCCGGCAAGTCCACCATCGTGAATGCGTTGCTCGGCGAATCACGTCAGCGCACCTCCGACGTGCGCGACTCCGACAGCAAGGGCCGCCACACTACCACCCATCGCGAGCTCATCCGCATGCCCGGCACGTGGCTTCTGATGGATCTCCCCGGCCTGCGCGAGCTGCAACTCTGGGCCGATCCCGAACGCATCGATACTGCCTTCGCCGACATCGTCGAGCTGGCGCAAAAGTGCCGTTTTCGCGACTGCACTCACACCCAGGAGCCCGGCTGCGCCGTCCGCGATGCCGAACTCGACCCTGGCCGCCTGCACAGCTATCGCAAGCTGCAGAAGGAGCTGAACTTTCTCGAATTGCAAACTGACATTCACCGCGCGCGCGAGGTGCGAAAGAAGTGGAATGCCGTCGAGAAAGATATCCGCCGACATCCCAAGCGCCAATTCTGAACACTGCGGGAGTGCTCCCGTAACGGTCCGCCGTCCTCGATGCAGGAGCACTTTTGCACAAGCAAAACCGGCGAAGTGCAGAAATCTGCAGCTTGTGTGCAATGCCGGCTGCCCATCCGCTGCAGGAATGCACCGTCTGCCGCGTACGTAATAGACAAGGTGGTGACCGTAACCCCTGTTATGCGCTACAGCGTGATCTGTCCCTGTCTCTTGATGCGTCGTACAACAGAAGAAGAACTGGGAGGCAGTCTATGGGACTCAGCGTATTTCTTCTCATATGCGGTCCTGCTGCGGCACTGATGTACTTTCCGCTTACCATGCGGAAGCAGGAGTTTTGTCCGGCCCGTGTTGGCGTCTCGCAAACGTCAGCACAGGCAACGCCCGCCGCGGCCAAGGGACTCGACGCAATTTGGTGGACCCGCGAAGCGGACGAGAATCTCCGCAACCTGAAGAGAGCGGCGTAGGGCGCAACCTCGCCGACTCGCTCTCTTTCCTTTTTCTTTCTTTTAAGTACTGAATCGGGCAGCCCCTCGGGCCTTCGCCTTCGCTGCTTCCTCGTCCCGATTCTTCGGCGGCGCATTCGTTTCGAGCGACCGCAGCAGACGCGTCGAGGCCGCCGCCACCTCTTCGATTGCCGCAAGAAACGCCGCCTCGTTCGCCTTCGACGGCTTACTGAATCCACTGATCTTTCTCACATACTGCAGCGACGCGGCCCGAACCTCCTCATCCGTCACCGGAGGATCGAAGTTAAAAAGCATCTTGATATTCCTGCACATACCGTTGGCACCTCAGTAGCTGTGTCCGTCTGTCGCAGCCCTCGTTGATTTAAGCTTAAACACGTCTCTACCATAGCCGCACACGGCAGGCGCATCATATTTGATCGGGCAAACCATCTCGCACTATCGCATACTGGCCAAGCTCGGCGAAGGCGGCATGGGTGCTGTCTACCGTGCAGAGGACCTGACCCTCGGCCGCGATGCGGCTCTTAAATTCCTGCCCGCGGACATGGCAGCCGACCCCCAGGCACGTCGTCGCCTCCTGAAGGAAGCGCAGGCTGCCTCGCGTCTCAACCATCCCAACATCGCGACCATCTACGAGGTGAATGTTACAGAGAGCACGCCCTTCATCTCCATGGAATTGGTTGAGGGCGAAACGCTGAAGCAGATGCTGCTTCGCGCCGCCCTCACCCCCGCGCAATTTGTAAGCGCCGGCCGTCAAATCGCCGAAGGCTTGCATGATGCCCATCGCTCTGGTGTCCATCACCGCGATATCAAGCCGGGCAACATCATGCTGGACTCGCGTTCCCGGGTGAAGATCCTCGATTTCGGTCTCGCGGAGCTCGCCCGGCATGAGCGTGCGGCGGGCGAAACCGAAGAGACCTTTGCCACCCGTACCACCACCCAGAACACCACCGGTGGCACCGTTCCCTACATGTCTCCGGAACAGCTGCGCGGCGAGCCGGTGGACGCCCGCAGCGATATCTTCTCCTTCGGGGTGCTGCTCTACGAGAGCCTCACGGGGCGCCTTCCCTTCCAGGGAGAGACCTCCGTCGATATCCTTTATGCCATCCTGCGCTCGCCTTACACGCCATTGCGCACGCTCGTGCCGGAGATTGACCCGGAGTGGGAGAAACTTATCGACCGCTGTCTCGCAAAATCCCCGGGCCAGCGCTCGGCCTCGATGGAAGAAATTCTGAAGTCGTTCGAACAGTGGAGTGCACCGGGCCACGTCGCTACGCCGCTGCAGCGGCCGGACAAATCTATCGCCGTGCTCTATTTCGCGAACCTCAGCACCAGCAAGGAAGACGAATACTTCCGCGACGGCATGACGGAAGACATCATCACCGAGCTGACAAAGATCAAACAGTTGCAGCTTCTGCCACGCTCTGCTGTGCTCGCATTTCGAGACAAGCCTGCTGCCCGTCGTTCAGATTGGTCAGCAGCTTGCCGTGGCATATGTGCTCGATGGCAGCCTGCGCCGCTCCGGCAACCGCCTTCGCATCACCGCGCAACTTGCTGAAACCCGCACAGGCCACTCTGTCTGGGCCGAGCGCTACGATCGGCAGCTTGAAGACGTCTTCGCCATCCAGGATGAAATCGCACAGAACATCGCCCGCGCTCTCCGCGTCATGCTCAGCGACAGGGAAGTGCGCGAGATAGAAAAGGTGCCCACGCGCGACGTACAGGCCTACGACTACTGTCTTCGCGCCCGCCAGGTCTTCTATGAGTTTCGCCGCAAGAGCCTGGAGTATGCGCGGCAGATGTTTGCCCGCGCTATCGTTCTCGATCCTGCCTATGCGCGCGCCTTTGCCGGCTTCGCCGACTGCTGCTCCTTCCTCTACATGTATATCGAGGCCACCCAGGACAATCTGAGAGAAGCTGTCATCGCCAGCCGCCGCGCGGTCGAACTGGATCCGGAATCCGCCGAAGCGCGAGCCTCGCGCGGCCTCGCTGAGTCTCTCAGCAAAAACTATCGCGAAGCAGAAAAGGAATTCGAGGAGGCGATCCGCCTCAACCCCAGACTCTATGAAGCCTTCTACTTCTACGGCCGCTCCTGTTTTGCGCAGGGCAGCATGGAGAAAGCGGCCGACCTCTTCCGAGCCGCCAGCAAACTCGATCCCGCCGACTATCAGGCTCTCGTGCAACTGGAAAACTGCCTCCGCGGCCTCGGACGCATGCAGGAGGCGCGCGATGTCGCCAAGGTCGCCCTCCGCGTTGTGGAGCGCCACGTAGAAGTTCATCCCAACGATTCGCGCGCGCTATACCTGGGTGCCGGCGCATCTCTGAGTGTCGGCGACCGCGACCGCGCTCTCCAGTGGGCAGATCGCGCTTTGGCCGTCGACCCGGAAGAAACCGCCGTCCTCTACAACGTGGCCTGCACCTACAACCTTGTCGGAGAGACAGACCACGCGCTTGACCTGCTTGAGAAAGCGGTTCACAACGGCTTCGGCCACAAAGAGTGGCTGGAGAACGACCCGGACTTCCTTGCACTGCGCGGCCATCCTCGCTTTCAGGCCTTGATCCAGTCACTCGCCGCACCTACCGAATCGCATTGATCGCCCCTTCTTGCGAGGAGGCGCGCGGTCCCTCATTTGGTCCGTTGTGTGTTCGGGCTACGCAAAAGCGGGATGCGCCGATCTCCTTTACCGCAAACTCCGCTACCGCGCTCAGCCCGCACTCCGTCTCATCCGCTGATCGAATTCGCTGTTCAATCAGCTTTCTGGAGACCCATCGATGCGCATCGCCTTTGTATTTGTCTTGTGCTTGGCACTTGCAGTTGGAGGCGGCGCTTCGCTGAGCGCCCAGGCCGCAACTGGCCAAACGCCGTTGCTCAACTGCTCCGGCCTGCCCTGCGTAGACGTCACCGCCGCGGGCGGCAGGCATCTGAAGATGCTTATCGATACGGGCAATGCCAACTCCGTGCTCGATCGTCCGATCGCCGACACTATGGGAATCCACCTCCAGCCAGTGAACGGCCCTGATGGCAAACCCTACCCGGGTTACGCCAGCGGAACCCTCGCGGGCCTCCGCATCGGCGATGTCGCGCTGGGTGATCTCGAAATGCTCGTCGTCAACCTGAAGCCATCTATCGATGACGGCAGCATGCCCGCGGCCGATGGCACGCTCGCCTACACCGCCTTTAAGGATCGCGTCCTCACCATCGATTACCGCAACCGCCTCGTCCACATCTCCGGCGTCGCGCCCGCCAGTTCTTCCTGCACGCATGCCTGCGGCACCATCACCAATCCCACCTTCGGCAAGCATGGTCCGCCCATCGTCGTCACCACGGGCTTCCAGCTCAACGGGCAACCGCTCACCATGCAGATCGATACCCTCTACGAAGGCACCATGCTGATCTATCCGACCTCAGTCGAAAAACTCGGCCTCGCCGCCCAGCAGAGCTCCGCGAAGACGCGCATCTTCCACTTCACCGATGGCGGCGTTCCCATGATCGAGAGCACCGCCGCGCAGGAAGGCTTTGAGGACAAAGTCCTGCGCAGCAACGCCGCTCTGTACTTTGCGACCCCGAAGGTGCATCTGCCGGACGGCATGTTCGACGGAACCGTTGGCAACGAGCTCTTCGCCGGCCACGTGCTCACACTGGATTTCCACGCCAACCGCTTCCGAATAAGCTGATCTGGCGTGTCTGTGCCGTCGTCAGTGCTTCGCCGGCGGCACGCGATAGCCCTGCCACACATACTCCAGAGCCTCGGGCAGCGTCTGCGCTTTCACGCCCTTGTCCACATGTCCGGCATTTCGCGCGAAAACAAACTGGTAGTGATAGCCCTTCGCTGCCAGCACCCCGGCCATCCGCTCGTTGGCAACCACCCAGTCGTGCATTCCATCGCGCATCACATTCGGATTCAGCAGGTCCCGGTCGCCCACCTCCATCCAGATGCGCAGCGGCTTCCGCGGCGCCTCCGGAATCAGCCGTTCATGGAACTCCCACGCACCATGCGGCGTCTCCGCATTCCACGGCCACTGCTGGTTCACAAATGTCCCGGAATAGCTCAGCACGCGGTGATACAGCTCCGGGTGGTACCACGCCATGATCAGCGCGCAGGCGCCGCCGGAGCTCGCACCCATTGTCGCCCGGCCATTCGGGTCCTTCGTCAAGCGCACATGGTACTGCGCCTCCACGCGAGGCAGCACCTCTGTCTCCACGAACTCCGCGTAACGGCCGGACATCGTGTCATACTCCAGGCCGCGCTCGCTGCCTTGCGCATCGCCGCCGCCATTGCTGATCGAGATGGCAATCATCGCCGGCACCTTATGCTCGGCAATCAGGTTGTCCAGCGCCCGAAACAAATCCGTGTCCGGCCCATCCGCCCCCACAATGAAGGGCGTTACCGTGCCGGTCACATATTGCTTCGGCACATACACCGTCACGCGGCGCGTATAAGGAGCCGCGTGGCTCGTCGTAACGATGAGTTTGTCCGGATTCTCAGCATCTGCGGTTCCGAATGTGTGCGGCTCCCGCGCTATGCCCGGATACAGCTTGCTGTCCGCCGAACTCATCGTGAACTCAGCAACCATTCCCTGCGGCACACCCTCCCGCACCGTCACCTCTGGCGCAGGCGAGTGCGTCGGCCCCAGGATGAAGTTCCCATCCCGATTGGCGGGAGCATTCGCACCATCCGGCAGCTCCGTAGCCTTCACGTATCCTGCCGTATGCGGGTCGCGAACGGGGTAGGTCGTCGAAGACTGCGCCCGCAGCGACACCATCGCCGACACTATCACTGAAGCGATCACGAGAGATCTGCGTAAGCAACACATGGATCTTTCATCCTTATCAGCAAAAAATTGGTATCACCGCACGAGCTCAAAGCAAACTACTGCGCCGTCTTGTTCGCCAACTCCACAGGCCGCTCGGGAAACACGACCAAACCCACCGTTAGCGCCACGATGATGCCCAGCGCAACCTCCAGAAAGCGCGAAATCGCCGCGTGCTCCGGGCCTCCGTCCCACTGGATCAGCACAATGATGGTCACTGCCACCGCGGCCAGGCGTCCCGCCTTCTCAAACTTCAGTGTGCTGCACGCCATCAGGCACAACATGACTGCAAGTCCATACAGTAGAGAATGCCCATGCCAGATGAGGACGGTCGCCCATCCGACCACCGCACCGATGGCCGTGCCGATGAGTCGGTCTCGGCAGGCCGCAAGGCTCACCGCGCTCTCTGATCCCATCATGACGATCGCCGTAACCGACGCCCAGTAACTGCGCTCCAGGCGAAACAGATGTCCCAGCCACAGGCAGAGCAACGCAGCCAGGGCGGTCTTGAACGCGCCCACCGTACGCCGGCGAAGCTGGTTCCGCTCCCACCATCTCTCAATCTTCGCGTCTACCGCATTCGCTGCCATCGTCGGCCTCTCTGAGTTCAACCCTCATGAAACCATCTGAAGCGCCGGGTGGCTATCTTTGCCATCTCGGCTGCGGACAAAATTTCGCCCCTGACACGCATTGACTCGAAGGCCATGCAGAGCCCGAAACTGCTGTGCAACAATGTGTGCGAGTTTCAGCATCGCATTCTTCTGATCGGAGCCTCGGCATGCCTCGCACGTTCCTTATGGTTGCAACTCTCCTCACCTTCTCCGTTCTTTCGTCCTCTCCGCTCCTGGCCCAGGAGGCTCCACCCCCCGCGGGCGCTGCCCGCAGGCCGATGCCGAAGCCCGTTAACCTCAAGGTGCTGTCCAAGGACATCTCGCCTGAGGACCTGATGAAGGTCATGCAAGGTTTCACCCAGCAACTCGGCGTGCAGTGCACCTTCTGTCATTCCTGGGACGCAGCCGCCAAACGCCCCAACTTCGCCTCGGATGAAAAGCCGGAAAAAGACACCGCGCGCACCATGATGCTGATGACCACCGAGATCAACGCGAAATACCTCTCCCAGATACACGATCCAGATGCGTCGCCGGCGCAGAAGACGGTAAGCTGTGGCACCTGTCATCGTGGACAAAGCATGCCCGCGGTCTTCGAGCCCAAGCCGCGCGCCATGGCCCCCAAGCCATAGGGCGAACGGAAATCTGAATCGCACCGTAGAAGCTCATTCGCCTGCTGCCGAAGGGGCGGCATGCCATGCGCTGGATGATGGCAATCCTGCAGGGGACCTTTGTCTTCCGGACCTATGACGTGAACGGAGTCTTCACCGGCGTGCAGGTGAGCGGCACCATCGCGGCAACCTGGATCACTGTGAGCTGAGGACAGGATTCAATTCGGGCGGTCGCTGGCATGTGTCGGCGACCGCTCCGCATTGCATCGATCCCGAACTGGTTGACCGCGTGCCATCGTGTTTCAGGGCGGAATCGAAAGTCATGGATCAAAGCGGCTTCCGCTTCCATGCTTACCCGGCCGCGAGTATGCTACAAGCGTTTCCCGGAGGGTAAAGGGATGCGCGGCTGTTTCTCTATTTCTGCGGTCTGTTTTGTTACTCTAGCGTTCCTTGCCGCCGGGTCTCAGGTCGCTTCGTCCCAACCCCGGCTGGATGTCTTCGTCACTCCATTTCCCAACGCACCCTTCAGCGGCGTCATCCAGGTGCAGCGCACCTTCGTCGACAAGGACGGCACCGTCTCGAGTTACAAAACCATGCGCGAGATCGGCCGCGACACGCAGGGCCGCATCTTCAACGAAATCAGAACTCTCGAGCCGCTCTCTTTCTCCGGCCAGCCGGATGTCAGGGGCATCCTGATCTACGATCCGCAGACTCGGACCTCGACCCACCTCGATCCCAAGGCCCACACCTTCACCACCGGCACCGTGAATCGTCCTCCGGAAACCACGCCCCCCGCGCTCCTCTATGCTTCGCCCACCGGCACCAATCTCCCCACGAATCCGTACCTCAAGGAAGAAGACCTCGGCGTGCATGAGATTGATGGCGTCTCCGCCCACGGCGTGCGCGAAACCCAGATCATCCCAGCGAACACCAGCGGCGCCGGCCGGGAATTCCAGGTCACCGATGAGTTCTGGTACTCCCAGGACCTGCGCATCAACCTCATCATCCGCCACAACGATCCGCGCACCGGAAGTGTCGCCATGACGGTGACACAAATCACCCGCACCGACCCCGACCCATCCCGCTTCCAGATCCCCGAAGGCTACACACCGGCAGATTCCGTCAAGGGCACAGACTAGCCGTCGCTCTTTGCTCCACGTATCGAAGCTTATCTCTCAAGTGCCTTCGGACTCGGCAGGTCGCAGAGGAGCGGCAGAGGTCTGGAGGACATCGTAGAGGCCTTCCGAGGCGACCTCAGTCTGCAGACGATCGACGAGCTGCGCAATTGTCCGGACAAGACGCAACAGAGCGCGTTCGCGTTCTGAGAATTCAGCTTCGATCTTTGCCTCTGATGAATCAATGCGATTCAGGATGCTTGCTATTGAGTCTGCGTGGTGTGTGTGGGTGGCTGACTGCTTCTCAAGGCTCTCTGCGATATGGAGGAAGATGCGCGAACATTCAAAGCGAAAGTCATCCTCAAATACGGCGAACGAACGCGACCTGGAATCGATCTTGGCGAAGATGCGAAATTGCAGAAGCGGCGCTTCGAGGAGATAGAAACTCCGCAGGTATGTTTGCCAGCGGCGAATTCGGTCGCGGGCGGCCATCTCGGCCACGCGCTTGGGGCCGGTTTCGAAAGGAACGGCGTCGGACTGCGCGTTAACTTCGCCGAAATGGCGATAAATCTCTTCACGCTGTCGGCGGATCTTGAGAATCGAGGCCGGATCATCGGCGCGCGCAGTGCATGAGACGAGAGCGGCCATCAGTCGTACATTGGCGACAAAAATGCGCACCATCTCATCTGCTGCGGAGCGGGGAAAGAGCCGCTCGAAGACGAGCCACATCATGGTGACGCCAAGCAGCACGCCCAGGACGCGGTCGCGCGCAACCGTGAGGTCCGTCTGAAAGGAAAAATCGCTCAGGTGGATCAGGTAGAACGAGAAGGCAATCTGCACGCCGGCGTAGGAGAGCCGAGGACTGGACGTGGCGATCCATGCAGCGACCGTGCTCATGATGGCGAAGAGCACGGTGAATCCGACTATGGAATCGATCTCGGGGAGAATAAAAATCTGGGCTCCAAGCCCGGCGATGACGCCGCCAAGGATGAAACCGGCAATGCGCAGGACCTGCTTCTGGCGAGAGGATCCGATGGAGGTGAGGGCGGTAAGGACGCAGGTGGTGAGCGATGTGGAGAGGTTGCGCCAGTCCAGTGACACATAAATCACGTAGCAGAGCATGGACGCCAGTGTTCCGCCCAGAACATAGCGGAGGTGCTCGGGATTGGAGAAGGCGTCGAAGATAAAGATGCGGCTGGTTCCGGGCGTGTCCTCGAGTGGTTCGAGCCCCGGATCGACGGCATGCTCGTCGCTGAAGATGGTGGGCATCAGCGACACCATCGATTCAATCTCCGATAAGAGCGGAGTGTCGGGGCTGGGCCTTACTTCCAGGGTTGCCACGCAGGGCTGGCCTGGGGTGCGAAGACAAAGGCGAATATCGGCGAGGCTTCGCTCGAGGCGTGCGGAGCGCTCTTGATTCCCATCCGGCAGGGATGGAAAGGCGTTGGCGAGAGCGGCAGCGAAATCGATCGATCGCGCTACGAGAGACACCAGCGTGGTCATGCGTGCGCGATAGAGCTGGGTGTAGCTGGCGCGGGCTATATAACGGCGGAGAGAGCCGGCCCCCACGACCGCGAATTGCGCAAGACCGGCCTGTGTGGCGGGCGAAACCGGCCGGGCAGCGGCGTAATCGTCCATGAGCTGCTCGATAACTGCCAAACGGCTGTCCAGGCCCACCAGGAGTTCGTCGCGCCGATGCACAGCGTAGAAGACAATCTCGACGCCCAGCGTTACGAGTGCGCCGAGGGACGTGCCGGCGACCTGCCAGAGAGTAAGCTCGACGTTTCTTCCTGGCGGACCGGGTAGATACCAGATGCCAACAACGTTGGCGATAACAATCGCAAGAGCGGTCCCCACGGCGAAATTAGTAAGGCAGCGGAGCAGAAAGAACGCGGCAAAAAGGCTGCAACCGATCCACAGGAAGTGCGTTTCAGGAGGGGAGGCGAGCAGACGAGCGCCGACCGGGATGAAGAGTGCTCCAAGGAGAAATGCGCCGATGAAGAAAACCGCCGAACGAGCGGTTGAGACGAGATTCTCGCGCGAAAAAAGAAAAGCGGTCAGCGCACCGACGTACCCTCCGGGAATGCGGAAGGTGACGATCAGGATCATGGTCAAAGTGGCAGAGAGGACCATGCGCGCCACGAGCGCACCACGGCCGGGATAGGGCGCGAGTTCCTTCTTTAGGAAATCGGGAAACCAATCGGTGAAGCGTTCGACATGTGGGATATGAATGGGCTCGGAGGCCATGTCTGTTACCGGATCTACGACTTAGAGGCCCACTGCATACAACAGCCGATGCCAAACAAGCAGCATGGAATGACGAGCAGCGATGTCAGATCGATCGCTTGAAGCCACCATGCGGACTAGCCAAAGTCTCCCCCCAAAAACACCAGTGCGCCTGCACGCGACCAAAAGCTCGCCCCCACGGACTCACAGTCGCCATCATAGGGCCCTCGCCATTTTCGTTTCAGAAACCGGATTGTTAGTTACCGAACCGTCGGCAAGTCGCGTGTATCGTCGGCACCCCAGCCATCACTTCGCAGCAGCAATACCCGTCCTGCTAGAAAAAATCGATTTTCGGGAACTTCTTAGATCCAGACGGTCGAGCCGCGCCGAAGTTGCCGCAAACCGGACTTTTCAGGCATCTCGGGATCACTTCCGGTTCGCCCGCGACTCGCCCGCAACCCGGACCATTGGCACCTCCGCTTTCTTCCGGAAAGCTCGATGAGCGCCTCGGCGAGAACGCGCGAAGCGACTCTCGCGGCTTCTCTCTGCCGCGACGCACCTCCGTCCCTTGTGTCCGACCGCCACATCTTCCCTCGATGGTGTGCCGCGGGCAAAATCGATTTTGAGACGGAAATTGTCAGGTGTTCGTCTACAGACCTGTTACGTTCTGGAGTCATCATGTCCTCGCAAACGTTGCCAGCGCCCGGTAAAGAGCTTTTTCACTATATTTTCGCGCATGCGTCCCTGGGAATCGCAGTGGAAGATCTCGACGGCAAAATCTTGCTCGCCAACCCCGCTCTCTGCTCCTTGCTGGGATACCGGGAGGACGAGCTGTGTGGCATGCATTGTTCCAACTTTGCCAATCCCCAGGATTCCGCAGACGACTGGGCCCTCTTTCAACAGCTCCGTGCGGGTGCCATCGACCGGTACTCGCTTGAAAAGCGCTATGTAAGAAAAGATTGGGTTCAGTTTTGGGGACGTCTGAACGTGTCCCTATGGAGAGAAGAGGATGGAGGGTCTCCGCTTGTTTTTGCTTTTGTGGAGGACATCACAGACCGCAAACTATCTGAACTGGCGCTCGCAAGCGTGAGCCGCAGGTTGATTGAGGCACAGGAGCAGGAACGTCTCCGCATCAGCAGAGAGCTTCACGACGATATCGCTCAACGCGTCGCGGTGTTGGCCATCGAGTTACAACAACTCGTGGAAGACCCTTTTGAAGCCCGCCGGCGCATCGCTGAACTCCAGAAGCAGACTGCCGAGATAGCGGCAGATGTCCACTCGTTGTCGCATGAGCTGCATTCGTCCAAACTGCAATTTCTTGGCCTTGGTGCAGCTACGAAAAGCTTCTGCCAGGAATTCGAGACGAAGCAAAAAGTGGAGATTGATTTCCAAACCGACGATCTGCCCACCGTTTTGCCGCCCGACATTTCTCTTTGCTTCTTCCGGGTTCTGCAGGAATCCCTCCGCAATGCCGCCAAACATAGTGGCGTTCGCCACTTCGAAGTGCGATTGTGGGGAGCGTCCAGCGAAATTCATCTCACGGTCAGTGATTCTGGCTTGGGCTTTGACAAGGAAGAAGCCGTAAAAGCGAGCCGGGGCCTTGGCCTCATCAGCATGGAGGAGCGACTGAAAATGCTGAATGGAACATTTTCCATCGAGTCGCGACCGCGGCACGGCACCACGATCCGTGCTCGTGCTCCTTTCAGTTTAGGAAAGGATTCCCTCCGCTGAGCTGGGAGATTACGTGCCGAAGAGCGAACCCGGAGTTTCTGGGGTCTCCGGCGTTTCGGGAGCCTGTGTATCGGTTGCGTTGGCCCGATTGTGACTCAACAATCCCTTACTGACGAACAGCCTGCCCTGGCAAACCGCTTCCACTGCCGCTGACAGTTCGCTTCCGGCATGTGTCTTAACAATGTAGGCTCTTGCCCCCATCTCGAAAGCTTCTTGCGCCACTTCGCTGGAAGATTCTTGGCTCAAGAAGAGTATTTTGCAGTCAGGGCAGGGCTTGCGAATTCTGCGACCGGCCTCAAGCCCGTTGAGGGCGGGTAGCCCGATGTCGAGCACAATCAAATCCGGCTGCAGTTCTTCGGCTTTGCGAATCGCATCAAACCCGTCTGATGCCTCACCGACCACCTGGGTGTCCTGCCGTTCACGAAGTGTTTTACAAACGAATCGCCGGAACGGCTCGTAATCATCGACAACGAGAACCCGGACTGTTGACCGTTCCAAGTGTTCTCCGCACTCCACAATGTGCAAGACCCAAACTCCTTGAGATAGTTTCTGAAGCCTATACGAATTCCGTGCGTCCGTTGGATTGGTCGGTGCGCAAGAGCGTTATTTAGCCCAGAAAGGGAATGAGATTCACCGCTTGCCGGCTCGCGATAGCGGGGTTAAGCGGAGCGATCTTCTGAATCATGGGATCCATTTTGTGTACACGCTTACTTAGACATCCCAATTCACGATAAGGTTGGCGTATGGCCCTGATTCTGTAGCGATCTTGGTGCAAAGGTGTTTCCCACCATCACCTCATGAAGCGCCGTATAAGGCAGGCCGAATGACGAAGCTGGTTACAGAGCAAGTGCCGGGTTACACATACGGAACGGATGCGGTCGCGCCCTCTCCGATCACGCTTCAGGAACTGGAGGCGCTGAAGGTCACCGTAGGCTTCACAGAAGAAGATCAACGGTATCTGCTGCAGGCAGGCGAAATCCTGTCGGGTCAGACGCGCGAGGTCGTGCTTCACTGGCGCAGCGGTATTATCGCTGGCATACCGCACCTGGCGCGGCACTCGCGTTCACTCCAAGGAGAGCCGCTGCCTGACTACCTCGCCAAGAGCAATCTTCGCTTCGAGCAGTGGATTCTCGACACCTGCTTCCGCCCCTACGATCGCGACTGGCTCAACTATCAGCAGGAGATTGCACTGCGGCATACAAGTTTGAAAAAAAACAAGACGGATGGTGTGGAGTCGACTTCGCACGTCCCGCTGCGCGACATCATCGGATTTATCGCTGTCATCAACGAGACAATTAAGCCCTATCTCGCCGCGAAGGGACACTCGGCAGATGAGGTCAGCAAGATGCACCAGGCGTGGTGTAAGTCCATGCAGTTGCAGATTGCCCTGTGGGCCGCCCCCTACGCCGACACGAAGCAAGCCCCAGGCGAGTGGTAAATATCACCCTTTACCGGAGAAAGTAATGCGCACCATCGTTGAACAAGCGGACGGGGCCTGACGCTTCAAGACGAATCGCAAAGACCTCCAGCAAATAGGGAAAGCCACGGAGCCCTCCGTGGCTTTCGTCTTGTCGCTCTCATGCGGCGAGAATCGCGTCCCCAATCTACGACTTCTGCTAGTAGCCCGGGTGGCATGAGGCGGATCACACTGCTCTTACCACGGTGTGCTTAGGCAACATGTTGTTCACATTTCCCGTCAACAACACTTGCGCGCGCCACGAACCTCCGCAACCTAACTAGCTTCCGAAGGAAATGACATGACAACCGCACTCAAAGAGAACACTGTCACTGCTTCAACGAACGGCGCCCCGGCGACGCAAACAGCCATCACTGAGGACGCAGCGCGCGCCATCGCTGTCGATGCGTATGTGTATCTCTACCCACTGGTGACCATGGATGTGACGCGAAAACAGACGACAAACCTGCCGGGAGGACAGCAGCCCGGCTACGGGCCCATGAATATGTTCCACAACATCCCTGCTTTTCCGCCGGCGGACCTGAAGGCCGTGGTTCGGATCAACTTCGATACCTTGTACTCGGTCGCATGGCTGGACCTGACCAAGGAGCCCATGGTCGTCAGCGTTCCTGACACGAACGGCCGCTATTATCTTCTGCCGATGCTCGACATGTGGACAGATGTCTTCGCGTCGCCCGGCTGGCGAACAACCGGCACGGAAGCAGCCAATTACTTCGTTACTCCTCCCGGCTGGAGCGGAACAGCTCCCGACGGTTTCACGCACATCGCCGCGCCGACACCCTATGTCTGGATCATTGGTCGCACCAAGACAGACGGACCAGCAGACTACCCCGCGGTAAACAAGATCCAGGCGGGACTAAAAATCACTCCGCTATCCGCGTGGGGCAAGCCGCCCCAACCCGTGGAGGCCAAGATCGATCCAATGGTAGACATGAAGACGCCGCCAAAGACTCAGGTGGACACCATGCCCGCGGGCGCTTTCTTTGCGTACGCGTCGGAATTGCTCAAGCTGCACCCGCCGCACCAGACCGACCAGCCCATCGTCGCCCAGATGAAACGCATCGGCATCGAACCAGGCAAGAGCTTCGATTCCTCCAAACTCGACCCGACCGTGCGGAAGGCGGTGGAAGCCGCGCCGGCAGAAGCCCATCAGGTCATGGCGTGGAAGCTGGCAACAATCGCGCGGGTCGCAAACTACTGGTCGATGAATACCGACACCATGGGTGTGTACGGAAACTACTATCTGAAACGCGCTATGGTCACACAGCTTGGTCTGGGCGCCAATCTGCCGGAGGATGCCATCTATCCCCTGAATCTCGCGGACGAAACCGGCAAGCCACTCGACGGATCGAATCAGTACACGATTCACTTCGACAAGGGCGCGACTCCGCCGGTGGACGCCTTCTGGTCCCTCACGCTCTACGATTCGGATGGCTTCCAGGTTGGAAATGCGCTGAATCGCTTTGCCGTGAGCAGTTGGATGCCGTTCGTTTACAACCACGACGGTTCGCTTGATCTGTACTTCCAAAATGACAGCCCGGGCAAGGACAAGGAAACGAACTGGCTCCCCGCCCCAAAGGCGCCGTTCAACCTGACCATGCGGCTCTACTCGCCGCAGGCCGACGCGCTGACGGGTAAGTGGAATCCGCCACCCATCAGGAAAGTGCAAACTCTCGCGCACCTCGTGACCCAATAGAAGGGAACGGCAGGGTATAAGTGAAACTCCAGATGGGAGGTCCGGGGGTGGGTTAGCGGAAAGCTCGCCACCGACGTGGTGTTTGTGTCTGTAAGTTATTTCGCGGGATTACTTTACGGATAAATTTAACGGGGTTTCAGTAAATGCGGCTCCTTCGTTCCCGGTTCGATGGCCAATGAGCAATTTACCGAAAAGCAATTGACTGGGCTGCGCCCCGACAGGAACGGAAGGAACGTGGTTAAGCGATGATGAAGTTTGTTGGAGGCGCGGCAAGCTACGGCCCGAAGTCGGCATTGGTGCTTGATGAGCCCGTCGAAAAGCATGGGTCTGAGGTGGCGGACAGGTCAGTGATGACGCCTGCAGAAGAGCGCAGCGATCTCGATTAGGAGACTGCAAGGATTCGCGCCTCGGGCCGCGTTCTCCAGCACACAAGGAGACGATGATGGCCAAGCAAAAAGAGAAGACTGTTCGTAGATCGGCGCTGTTGGAGCCGAACGCGGCGGGGATCGACATCGGCGCGCAGGAGATATACGTTGCAGTGCCGCCGGACCGAGATGAGCACGCTACACGCAGGTTTACTAGTTTCACTTGTGATCTGCAGGCTCTCGCCGACTGGCTGCAAGGCTGCCGAATACGTACGGTGGCGATGGAGTCCACTGGGGTGTACTGGATCCCGCTTTATCAGATTTTGGAGCAGCGTGGCTTCGAGGTATACCTGGTCAACGCTCATTACCTGAAGAGCGTTCCTGGCCGCAAAAGCGATGTTTCAGACTGCCAGTGGATCCAGTATCTGCACTCAGTCGGCTTACTGCGGGCCAGCTTCCGACCACCCGATGCCATCTGCGCTGTACGCAGTCTGTGGCGGCATCGCAGCAGTCTGCTGCAGATGGCTTCTGAACACACCTTGCATATGCAGAAGGCGTTGAGTCAGATGAATCTGCAAATCCACCACGTACTGAGCGACATAACGGGGGTAAGCGGATTGGCTATCCTCGATGCGGTCCTGGTCGGTGAGCGGGACCCCATGCGTCTTGCGCAACTCTGCCATGCCTTCGTCAAAACCCCACATGAGATCGTGGCGAAAGCACTTGTCGGCGACTACCGGCCTGAGCACCTGTTCACGCTAAAGCAATCTCTCGATGGCTATCGCTTTTATAAAAAGCTGATCACCGAGTTGGATCAAGAGACCGCGCGACTCATGCAAGCGGTCCCCAGCGCGGGGAAGCAGTTGGCGGCGATGCCAACACGCACCAAGCATACCGTCTACCAGCGCAACGGCAATGATCCACGCTTCGATCTTCGTAGTGAGCTCTACCGCATCGCGGGCGTCGATCTGACCGATGTTCCCGGCGTCAGTGCCATCACTGCGCAAGTGATCCTTACCGAGATAGGCCCCGATGTCAGCCGCTTCCGCAACGCCTCCGCCTTCGCTTCCTGGCTGGGCCTATGTCCGGAAAAACGAGTCAGCGGGGGCAAGGTGCTCTCTTGCAAGACGCGAAAGGTGAAGAGTCGAGCTGCGCTCGCACTCCGGATGGGCGCCAACTCGCTCTGCCGCGCCAAGGGCTACTTCGGTGAGTTCTTCCGACGCATGCGTGCCAAGCTCGGTACAGCGCAGGCCATCACCGCTACCGCACACAAGATCGCTCGCATCCTCTATCACGTCTTGCTCAGCAAAGAGCCGTATACGGAATCCATCTTCCGCCTCTGCGACGAACAGACTCAATTCCGAGCAGAAAAAAGGCTCCGCAAACAAGCCGCTCAACTCGGCTTCCAAGTCATTCCAATCACGGCAGTACCGGCAATGTAGTGGATTAGTTCCTTAGGAGCCGACTTGCGTTACGTGCCAAATGGAGAAGTCACCCACTGGAAATCAGTAAACACTCAGAGCGAGTTTCTTCGCTCATCGTGGAATACGCACTGGACAGGCGAGACAGGCGGCGCGGCGACCGAGCCCTAAGTCTTGCAGCGGAACGAAAGCAGAGATATCCATATGCCGCGCGGCGCATTGAATACTAAAGGTCCCAAAAACCAAAATCCCCGCCCATTCGCGCAGACGGCGCGCGATAAGGACGGGGTACCTGGTCTCTTGAGCTTTACTTCTTGGGCCGCGACTCCGGCGGCACAAGACCTGCGAGGCGGTAGTACACAACAAGCTGGCCGTAGTGTTCTCCGCTATGCTCGATGATGCCGTATGCAATGTCGATAACGCGCGCTTTCTGCTGAGGGTAATAAACAACCTCCGTCATCAGGCCTTTTTCGCCTTTCGACTGGATGGCGGTTGCGCCATCGGCGAAGGACTTCTTGACGAACGCAACGATGTCGGCCTTGGACTTGTATTGCTCTCGCTTCGGATCTTCCCGCGGGAGGCTTCTGCCCCATCGCAGGATTTGTGAAGTAATAGCATGAACCCGCCGCGTGCAGTAATTGGTCGGCGAAGCTCCGCTGCGCGGGTGTCGGCTTGAAGTCGTATTTGTCCTCAGGAAAATCTTCGGCCATCGCCGGCAGCTTGCGGCCAATGTCATTCCACGAATCGAGCACGACTTTCGATTCCGGATCGGCAGGTTTGACGGCTGCATCTTTCTTCATCGTGTCCTGGGCCTGGGCGGCAAATGCAAATGCCAGCAGGACGATAGCGAGAAACGGTGTTCTTTTCATTTCTTCCTCCACGATTGAGTTTCGCGAATCAAAGCTTCAGTTTCTTATTTTGCCTGCGCCAGGTCCGTAGGAACTGCGGCAGCTTATCGAGTACCTGGTTCCAGCCCTCCTGTTGACGACTCTCTTTCGCGTCCTCCATGGTCTCGTTTCCGACGAAGGTCAGTTTCGTCTGGCCGTTTCCAAGGTCCTCAAAAGTGACCACGTCATAGGTGCCATCGATGGCCTCATGTTCTATTCCATGAGGGATGTCGGTTCAAGCTGAATCACTCCTGTGACCGATACCTTTTGACCGACGAGAGCCTTCAGCGAATCCCATTGTCCATCCAGCGTGAGACCAATCTCCTGCACCCTACGGTGATCCGTATTGTCAAATACTGCTGTGTAGGGCTGGCTGGGTTTGATAACGATGTAGGCATTATTCCCTCTTGGTTCAAGCCCAACAGTGCCAACCAACTGGATGGGGGCGCCATCAATGAGTGAACGTGGTTGCTGCGATAAGGACGAACTGCAAGCGAGCAACCAGACAAAAGACCAGGTCAGTCTTTGCATACGCGGTATTATCCCCGATTCGCCCTTCAGGCGACCCGCATGGTAAACGGGGATTGCGGTAAGAACGCTCATTGCAAGCCGGTCCAGGCGAACTTACCGAAAAGCTGACTCTCTAGGCACTTCGCATCATGGCAAACTCAACGTCCCATTTGGCTCAGCGCTTCGAGAATCGGCTCGGAGGAGATTCCCAACACTCCTCTGAATGGCGAGTAAAGCTCCAGAATCATAAGGACCGCCGTCGAAACCGCCAGTGCACCAAAAGCCAAGGTCACGACTATGGTGGAACTAGGAGTCGAGAACAAACCAAAGCTGAAAAAGATAAGAGCTAGCCATGTGACCACAACCACCAGGAGTGGGATAGGTATTGCGCTCTGCCTCGACTTTAGAAACAGGAGCCATTGCGTCTGCCGCAGATCGATGATCATATGCAGGATCTCGGCTTTGACTTCGGCTTGGGCATCACTCCTCGGTGTTAGTACCCGTACCTTGTCTATTAGAATTTCACCCTCGTCCCGAGGTTTGAGCTCGACATGCACGGCCGTCTGAGCCGACCAAATCCGATGGACGCTGGCTTCCACAAGCAGGCGCAATTGCCCGCGCAAGTCCGCAGTCTCTGTTCCATACTTTGCCAACAAGCGATCGATGGTGACGACCTGCGAAGAAATCTCTGCGATCTCATTCGTTCGTGCATCGTAGGAGGCCTTTGCCGAGGACACAAGCATCCCCAGAACGATCGCCGCCATCGTCGTCATGAGTCCAGTTACGAGTCTTGCAACTTCTTTTTCACTCGATCCGAGACGAGCCTCCGGCAGGGCCCGCTGGAGAGCCAGGCCCGCGAGGCCTGACGCAAAGATCGAGGCAAAGACGATCAAACTAACCGAAATTGAATCCATTCGTCTAGTGGTTCCCCGTTAGGCCACGAGGTCGACCCCGAACTGGTCCGATTCGGGGAGTTAATTCGTCTTCACGACGGGTGGAAGTTTTCAGGAGCCGTCCAGAATGGAACCGTAAACGAAGGCGTCAACGGCGATGGACCCTGCTTCGTCGGGGCATCCGTATCCTTTGGTCTGGGATGCAATTCCCGCTCGTGAGAGAGCCGTCGCCAACCTTAAAGCGAACAATGCACTGTATGAACTGGCAGATGCGACAGTAGGCCCGGCATCATCGCCGGGAACGCTTGCCCCACCACCACAACCCGGGTCTCAGGACATGTGAAAAATCCCGAATTGAATTCGAATTCACGATAGCCAGCAAAAAATTGCCAAATCCACCGGTCAAACTTGGTATTCTGAAATTGGGCCCTGACATAAGACAAAAGCCACGGGAAGTTACCCGTGGCTTTTGTGTCTGTAAGCCCTTTCGCAGGAATACTTTACGGATAAATTTAGCGGAATCAATCACTCCCGAATCGGGGGCGGATTGCCTCCCAAATGAAGCAAAGTCGAAACGATAAGTACAATGCAATGAATACTTTACCGTTAAGTTATTTGTTTGGAGGACTTTAGCCCTCGGGAAGCTGGCCTAAATATAAGATGCGGCGAGACTTACAAGCCAGCCTCCCGTGCCGGAGGGGGGAGGGGGCCCCCCGCCTACAGGATGTAACGAGACAGGTCCTGGTTCTTCACGATCGTCGCAACCATCGCCTGCACATACGCCGGATCGACCACCACGACCTTCTCGACCCCGTGCTCGGTCGTGCGCTCGACCACCGGCAACGGCACCGTAGCGCCTAACCCGTCTGTCGCTGCCGCCGCCAGGTCGACGACTCCCTCCGCCGTCTTCTGCACCTTTTGCAGATCCGGCGCGAGGAAGCTGATCTCGTCCAGCACCCGCTCCATGATCGTGTGCAGCCGCCGGGCACCGATGTTCTCCGTCGTCTCGTTCACACGGAAAGCAAACTGCGCCATCTCTTCCAGCGCCTCGCGTGTGAACTCGAGCTTCAGTCCCTCGGTCTCGAGCAGCGCCGCGTACTGCTTGGTCAGCGACGACTTCGGCTCGGTCAGGATGCGGATGAAGTCCTCGACCGTGAGAGATTGCAGCTCCACGCGGATCGGAAAGCGTCCCTGCAGCTCCGGGATCAGGTCGCTCGGCTTCGACACATGGAACGCGCCCGCCGCGATGAACAGGATGTGGTCGGTCGAGACCATGCCGTAGCGCGTATTCACCGTCGTCCCTTCGACGATCGGCAGGATGTCGCGCTGCACACCCTCGCGTGAGATGTCCGGCCCGTGGCCACCCTCACGCCCCGCCACCTTGTCGATCTCATCCAGAAAAATGATGCCCGAATTTTCAACGCGATCGACCGCGACACGGTTCACCTGGTCGATGTCGATGAGCCGCTGCTCCTCTTCCTGCACCAGGTATTCAAAGGCCTCGCTCACCTTCATCTTCCGCTTCTTGGTGCGCTGGCCGAACAAGCCCGGAAGAATGTCCTTCAGGTTGACGTCCATCTCTTCCTGGCCCTGGTTGGTGATGATCTCGAAGCTCGGCGTATTCCGCTCGCGCACATCGATCTCCACCGTGCGATCGTCCAGCTTGCCCTCGCGGAACTGCTGCCGCAGCTTCTCGCGCGTGCGCTGGTGGCTGTCGCTGCCGTCCTTGGAAGGTTCCTTTGGCGCCTCAATCGTGGGCCCGTTCTCCTGGTGCGCGCACGATGTCGATCACCTTGGAATCGGCCTTCGTTTCCGGCTGCTTCACCGCAGCAGCAGGTGCAGGCAGCAACAGGTCGAGCAAGCGCTCCTCGGCGTTCAGCTCGGCCTTGTCTTCCACCTCTTCGAGGCGCTCCTCGCGCACCATGTCGATCGCGATCTCCACCAGGTCGCGGATCATCGATTCCACATCGCGGCCCACGTATCCGACCTCGGTGAACTTCGACGCCTCCACCTTCAGGAACGGTGATCCGGTCAGCTTCGCCAGCCGCCGCGCAATCTCCGTCTTGCCCACGCCCGTCGGCCCGATCATGATGATGTTCTTCGGCATGATCTCCTCGGCGAGATCGGGTGGCAGCTTCTGCCGCCGCATGCGGTTGCGCAGCGCAATCGCCACCGCGCGCTTCGCCGCACTCTGCCCCACAACGTACTTGTCCAGCTCCGCCACGATCTGCCGCGGCGTCAGCTCATCCAGCGACAGCTCCTGGTCTTCCGCCGCGCCTGGTAAATAGATAGCCATCTCTGCTGTTCCTTCCGGCCCTTCTTCGGGCCGTTGCGCCCTGCTTAGGCGCTCAACTCTTCGATCGTGATCTGGTCGTTCGTGTAGATACAGATCTGGCCGGCGATCCGCAGGCTCTTCTCCGCGATGTCACGCGCGCCCAGCTCCGTGTTCTGCATCAGTGCCCGGGCCGCCGCCAGTGCGAAGGAGCCGCCGGAACCGATGGTCGCGATCCCTTCGTCGGGCTCAATCACGTCCCCCGATCCACTGATCAGGAACGTCTGGTGCGGGTCCGCCACCACCAGCAGCGCCTCCAGCGACCGCAACATCTTGTCCGTGCGCCACTCCTTGGCCAGCTCCACAGCGGCGCGGCCCAGGTTGCCGGCATACTGTTCCAGCTTCCCCTCAAAGCGGCTGAAGAGCGAGAAGGCGTCGGCCGTCGAACCGGCAAATCCGGCCAGGATCTTGTCCTGGTAGAGGCGGCGGATCTTCTTGGCCGTGTGCTTGATGACGCTGTCACCCAGCGTCACCTGGCCATCGGCGGCCATGACGACACTGGTACCCCGGCGCACGCAGATCACTGTCGTGGAGCGAATACGCCGTCCGCCGGAGAGCGACAGCGTTCCCGCTTCGGGATCCCCGACTGTAGATGTGGAAAACCGCCGCGGAGGCCCCGCTGGCGGCGTTACGACTGACTCATCCATGCTCTCTTCACTATACGCTCTGTGGCTTTGTATCCCCCTTTTGCGCCATCCCCTCCGACACCGATTCGTAACTCGCTTCCTGCTGCCACTGCGCTATGCTTGCAGCAGAATTGGAGAGTGCACCTGCGGCTCTCCGATACCCCGGAGCAGCGATGTTCGGCATCACCCTGCGAGAGACTCAACTGGTCAGTGGCGTGGCTGTAGCGGCGGCCATGGCTGCTGGGGCCACCCTGTACTGGATGTCACGGAAGCGTCCCAGCCCTGATGAGCTGGAGCGTGATCGCCGCGACGTGCTGGTGCAGAAGGGCCGCATCATCGACGCCACCGTCCTCGATATCTCCGAGTTGTCGCCCGAGGAGTCAGACCGTCCCCTGGGCATGCAGCTCATCCTTTACCAATACGACGTTGCTGGCGTCACCTACGAGTGCTCGCAGGACGTCACACTGCTGCAGCATGTAGTCGACATTCACAAGATCCGGCTGAGCTTCCCCGCGTCCGTTCGCTACGACCCGCATAACCCCGGCAACAGCCTGATCGTGGCCGAGACCTGGAGCGGCCTGCGCGACACCGCGAACTCCATCCCGCTGCACCCGCTGCGCCGCGCCAACGCGCGCCAGGCAGTCGTCTAGCTCAACGATAGATTTAGCCTTCCAGCTTCACGATCGCGGCGCTCGCAGCTGGAACATGCACCCGGCAGATTCCATGAATCACGCGCGCATTCTCATGGCGGCCGCGCCACCGGCCATCCTGTTCGACGGCAGCTCCACCCAGGGTGACGCCGGTCTTGCTGTCGAGTGATGGCGCCGACAGCCGCAAGACACGCGCGCTTTCTGCCTGGGATTTCAGCTCGATTCGGAGATCCGCATCCGCGCGTTCATCCTTGTTCACAATGACCATTGAAGTGCCGCCCGGATCTACCGTCGCATAAGCGGTCAGGTTTACCGCGCCAGCATCGTACGTGACTGCGACACGCTCGCCGCGGCACCCTTCGGCGAAGCCCAGCATTCCGTAATATTCGGGTGCGGCGCAATAGTGCCCGTGCCGGTCGTCACCAATGGGCGAGTAGCTGCTGATGAAGTCGAGCTGATTGATTCCAGTCTCGATATTGACGCCATCTGCGCTGTGCCAGGCGAGCACGCAGAGATAGTCGAGCGCCCACAGCGCCGCAGCGAAAGTGTCGCTGACACCCGGTCGGCCGCCGCCGGAGAAGGAGTTCGTCTCGCAGATGCGATACGGTACGCCTGAGGACCTGCTTGCCGTGTGCATCCGGTCAAGCATCGCAGCAAGCTTTGGATCCGGACGCAACAGCTTGTCGGCCGTACTGCTCGAATTCTGTCCCTCGCGATAGTAATGGTGTGTCAACAGCCGAAGATCGTGACCCTCGTCCGTTGCGAAGCGCTCGACCCAGCCGGTTGCACCTGCCGAATCGGGACCTGCGAAGCCAACGTGCGGCAGCGCGCCACGTACTGCGGATTTGTAGCGCCGATACTCCGCCAGGTATTGCTCGTATGAGTAGTGCGGCCGGTGTCCTTCGTGCACGTACAGGTCAGGTTCGTTGCCGATCTCAAAGGCCAGCAGCCGATCGCCCACAGCACGGGCCACAGCGCGCGCTTCGGCCACACTGTCATCCACACTTCCATTGCCCAGGTTGAGACCCCAGATCAGCGACCATCCGGTCGCGTCCAGAAATCCCGCCAGATCACGCAGCCCGGCCTCGTTGATCACCGTGCGCTTCGGTGCGGAAACAGCAGCCGCATACGCTGAGAAGGAGGAATAGTCCGAGGTGTTTCCGCCCACCCGGATAACGCCGCGCGTGCCCAACCGCCGCACCAGGTCGACATAGACGCGATTCGATGCGCTCAACAAGCCAGGTGTCGCAACGGACGATATCTCATACCCCAGCCCCATGAAGTCGTCCGGAATGGTGCCAAGTCGCTGGTCGCGGGTCGAATCGTGAGATCGATCCTGTGGTGGCGAACGAGATGCATCAGCCACAAGTGGGGCGCCAAAGCCAGCGGCGCAGGCGCCCAACGCAGCGCTCCTCAAAAATTTTCTACGATCCATGCAGCCATATGACACGATCCCGCACCCGCGCGTCATGAGCAGTTCGATCTACGGATGGGAGAAGGTCAGCTTCACACTCTGCGTCGTGTTGCGGCTTTTGTCGCCGTTCAATCCAAGTGTGATCAGGCTGATGGGCGCGTTCACGCCGGCATTGCCGTCCCACTTCACGCAGAACTGCACCGTGATCTCCAGGCTGGTGAACGGCACGTTGTCTACCTTCTGCGCCATCTGGACCTGTTCTGCGGCGCCGCGAATCGTGGCATATAACTGATCTTCCAGGGTCACCGTTGTATGCGGCGCAACGGCGCCCGGTTTAGGCTTCGGCAAAGCGTAGGTGAAGGTGATGTCATTCGTGACGTCCTTCTCGTGACTGCCGCCGATGGTGAAAACGAACAGACTGATCTTTGCGCCGACCGTTGTGACTGCAGCCGTCTTGAAGTCAAATTCCGCTTTGGAGAGTGTGGGCAATGCGTTTGGACCACTTCCCAGGCTGGATTGATACCGCGTCAGCGCAGATGTGACCTGGGAGACGACGGCGCAAAGCGGCACGGCGTCCTTCTGGCCGGTCGTGCCCGGTGCAGGACACGTGTCGGCCGCCGCCGGCAGCGCGCTGAACAGAAGCATCGCGAATAAAAGCCTGTACATGCGAGGCACCTCGTGGTGTCGGTTGGTGGCGCGGAGAGCATACCCCGAATTACCGATCAGGAACAAGGAATTGCTGTCGCCAAAGGCTCTTCGATGTTTGTTGTGAATGATTGGAGCTTTGCTGAACCCCGCAAATTACAATATCTCTATGCACGTCCACGGAGCCCAGAGTCCTCGCACGCAGCGCATCCTGCGCCTGTCGCTGGTGGCCACGCTCCTCTACGTGTTTGTCACCTTCGTCGCCGGGCTGCGCGCGCACTCGCTGGCGCTGATCTCGGAGGCCGGCCATAACGTCTCCGACGCGCTCGCCCTCCTGCTCTCCTTTGTGGCCGTCTACTTCCAAGGACGTCCCGCGTCGGACAAAAAGACCTTCGGCTACCAGCGCGCTGGTGTGCTGGCGGCGTTCATCAATGCACTCACCCTGATCGTCATCGCGACCGGCATCGGCATCGAGGCGCTGCATCGGCTCAGCAATCCGGTTACGGTACAGCCGCGGCTCATGATGATTGTTGCCGCAGCGGGCGTGGTGATGAACGGTGTCATTGCCGCATTCCTGTTCAGCGGCAGCCGCGACATCAATATCCGGTCCACCTTCATCCACATGCTCGGCGACACGTTGTCGACGGCCGCGGTCATCGTCGGCGGCGTGGCAATCCTCTTCACGCACCTCAACTGGATCGATCCCGTTCTCTCGCTGCTGATCGCCGCGCTGATCCTGTGGAGTTCGATCTCCATCGTGCGCGAGACGACTGAATATTCTGCTTGAAGGCACGCCCCGCGGACTTTCCGTGCCGGAGATCCGCAACTCACTTGGCACGATCTATGGCGTCCTCGACATTCACGATCTGCACGTGTGGAGCCTTGGCTCGCAAACCCGCGCGCTGGCGATGCATGTCACCATCGATGACATTCCGCCATCGGAGAGCAACCGCATCCTGGGCGACATACGCGAGCATCTACTGAGCCGCTATGGCATCTATCACACGACCGTTCAGTTTGAGCATGCTCCCTGCGGTGACGCTCACGGCTGTGTAGAGGTGGTAGAAGAGGCGCACGACCACAGCCACGTCGGACATCAGCACTAGGCTGGCGCGGGTCGGCGACTCGTCATCTCGGCCGGAACCCGGCGAGTGGGAAGATCTCCACTTGCGGCACGCAGCTACAATCGCAGCATGCCTGAACCCACACCGGACGTTCTCACTCGCGCAAAGTCCATTCGTCTCCTGCTGATGGATATCGACGGCACGCTCTCCCGCGGCGTTTGCCTCATTTCGCTGCCGAATGACGGCGGCGTTGCGGAGATGAAGGTCTTCGATCCGCAGGACGGTCTCGCGCTCAAGCTGGTTCGCACCATGGGCATCCGCACAGGCTTCATCACGGGGCGCAAATCGCCTGCAGTGGCCCAGCGCGCGAGAGAGTGCGACGTGGACTATGTATATCTCGGTCAGGCCAAGAAGACCGCTGCGTACGAAGAATGCCTGCAGAAGGCCGGCGTTACCGACGAGGAGACGGCGTACCTCGGTGATGATCTTCCCGACATGCCCTTGAGTCGCCGCGCCGGTTTTGCAATCGCCGTGGCAAATGCCGCGCCCGAGCTCAAAGCGATCAGTCACTACGTCACCGATCGGCGAGGGGGAGAAGGTGCAGCGCGCGAGGTGGTCGAACTCATCCTGAAGGCGCAGGGTGTCTGGGAGACAGCGATACCCCTGGCGCTCGCCTGACTGGGCTACGCGGGCAGTTGCGGTGTCGCTGCGATCAGTGCCTGTGTGTACGGCTCGCGCGGCGCATGGCATAGCGCCTCTGCCTCGCCCTCCTCAACGACGCGGCCACGCTGCATCACCACGATGCGGTCCGCCAGGTAGCGAACCAGCGGCATGGAATGCGTGATGAACAGGTAGGCCATGCCATGATCACGCTGCAGTGTGCGCAGCAGGTTCACGATCTGCGCGCCCACGCTCACATCGAGCGCCGAGACGGGCTCGTCCAGCACCAGCAGCTCAGGGCGCAGGGCAAGCGCGCGCGCAATGTTGATGCGCTGCCGTTGTCCGCCGGAGAACTCATGGGGATAACGTGGAAGCGCGGACGCATCGAGGCCTACACTCTTCAACAGTTCGCCGACGCGCTCGCGTTGCGCCTTGTGTCCGCGCGGCAGATGCGCTTCACTTCCCGCCAGCGAAGAATGGATACGAAAGGGCTCGCAGAGTATCTGCTCCACACGCATGCGGGGATTGAGCGCCGCGTAGGGATCCTGAAAGACCGGTTGCATGCGCCGCCGCATCCGGCGCAGCCGCGCGCCGCGCGCACCGGCGACAGCCATGCTGTCGAAACGGACCACACCCGCTGTCGGCTCAATCAGCCCAAGGACCATGCGCGCCACCGTGCTCTTGCCCGAGCCCGATTCGCCGACAACCCCGAGCGTCTGCCCGCGGGCTATCGCGAACGATACCCGGTCGACGACGAGCGCCGTGCCGGACGACGACGGATAGCTCTTCGAGATGGCCTCGACTTCAAGCAGCGCCATGCGCGAATGCTAACATCCAGCATTCACCAGTCCAGGAAGAACCATGCCGCTCGATCGTCGCCGTTTCCTCGCCGTCTGCTCCGCTGCAGGCCTTGCCGGCACACTGCTGCCCGGTGCTCTTTACACGTTGGCCGCGCAGGCGGAACAACAGGCAAACCCGACGCAGGAACATCAGCGCCCTGCCAGCCCTCCGCCCATCACTACAGAGATGCTCGATGCCGCAGCCGCTCTCGCCGGCGTGACGCTCACCGCGCAGCAGCGCTCCATGATGCTCGATGGCCTCAACCAGCAACGCAAATCGTACGATGCCATCCGCGCTCTTCACATCCCGAACAGCGTCGCCCCTGCGTTCGTCTTCGATCCGCTGCCTCCCGGCGCCGCCGTCGATACCGAGAATCGCCCGATGCGCGTCAGCAAAGCGCCCGCCATCTCGCGGGTTCCATCGAATCTTGAGGACCTGGCTTTCCTCTCCGCGAGGGAGCTGTCTGAATACGTCCGCCAGCAAACGAGTCTCTTCGACGGCGCTGACGGAGATGTACCTCGCGCGGCTGAAGCGCTACGATCCCATGCTGCACTTTGTTGTCACGCTTACTGAGGAGCGTGCGATGACGCAGGCACGCGAGGCGGATCGCGAGATTGCAGCCGGCAAATACCGTGGCCCATTGCATGGGCTGCCGTGGGGCGCGAAGGACCTGCTCGCCGTGAAGGGCTATCCAACGACATGGGGCGCGGGTGGTTTTGAACATCAAAGCTTCGACGAAGATGCGACCGTCGTGAAGCGGCTCGATGCGGCAGGCGCTGTGCTGGTCGCGAAGACCACGCTCGGCGCGCTCGCGATGGGCGACAAGTGGTTCGGCGGCCGCACGCGCAATCCCTGGAACCCGAAGCAGGGCTCGAGCGGCTCCTCCGCCGGATCGGCCTCTTCGGTTGCGGCGGGATGCGTCGCGTTTGCCATCGGCTCAGAGACGCTGGGCTCTATCTCCTCGCCGTCCACGCGCTGCGGCGCCACCGGCCTTCGACCCACCTTCGGTTTCGTCCCGCGCACCGGCGCGATGGCGTTGAGTTGGACAATGGACAAACTTGGTCCCCTCTGTCGTGCGGTCGAGGATTGCGCCATCGTTCTCGACGCGATCCATGGGCCGGACGGCAAGGACCTGGCGACCCGCAACGCCGGCTTCGCGTGGGACGCCGGCTTTGACTGGCGCACTCTCCGCGTCGGCTACCTGCAGGATGCGTTTGCATCAGAGCACCCGCAGGAAGCGCCAAAGCCGCCTGCGTCTGAGACCGACATCGAGAAGGAGAAGCGCGTGGCCGAGGATCGCAATCGCGCGGCTGCTCATGCACGCCGTGAATATGATCGCCGCTATGACCAGGCCGCGCTCGACAAGCTGCGCGCGATGGGCGTCGACCTGAAACCCGTCGCGCTGCCAAAGCTTCCTTACGGAGATATGTCACCGCTGCTGACCGCGGAAGCCGCCGCGGCCTTCGATGATCTGACGATGAGCGGACGCGACCGTCTGCTGACCGAGCAGAGCCCCGATGACTGGCCGAACCTCTTCCGCGTCTCGCGTTTCTATCCAGCAGTCGAGTACATCCAGGCCAATCGCGCACGCACGCTCGCGATCCAGCAGATGGCTGCGCTCTTTCACGCAGTCGATGTGATCGTCACGCCGAGCGGCGGCGATCAACTAGTGGCGACGAACCTGACTGGGCATCCTGCCGTGATTGTGCCCAATGGCATTCGCGGCAATGACGCGCCGGTGCCGCCAAAGGTCGACGATGGCGAGGACGATTCGATAGGCGGCCCGGGGACGCCGGTGAGTCTCACATTTCTCGGTGGCTTGTACCAGGATGCAAAGCTATGTGCCTTCGCGCGTGCGTATCAGGAGGCAACAGGTTTCCAGAAGCTGCATCCGAAGCTGGCTGAAACAGATTCAGTCGACCAATAACGAGTACGCATCAATTTCTCCTGACCTGCGGTATCTCGGGGAAGAGAGGGATCGACAGCTACATCCGTTCGCGGGGTTGGGGAGGGAAGGGCCTACGGACGTGCTCGAGAACCCTGCAGGAGGATGCGCTCGGCAGGAAGTGAATGGCAAGCGATATTTCGAATGGCGTCCTTTCGAACCCAAAGAGAAACGGCCACTGCGAGGTCGCAGTAGCCGTCGTTACAACAGAGTCAGGTTGGCTTAGATATCAAGGTTCTTTACATCGAGCGCATTCTCTTCGATGAACTTGCGGCGCGCGTCCACATCTTCGCCCATCAGCGTGGTGAAGATCTCTTCCGTGCCGGCCAGGTCCTCCAGCTTCACCGAGAGCAGCGTGCGCCGATCCGGGTCCATCGTCGTCTCCCATAGCTGCGGAGCCGTCATCTCGCCCAGTCCCTTATACCGCTGCACCTGATAGTCGCGGCGCCCCTGCTCGATCACGTATTCGAACAGATCACGCGCTGTCTTCTTCTCCACCGGTTCTTGCGGATTGCGCGGTGCCTTGCGTGCCGCCTTTGCGGTGAGCGCCTCACCCGTCTCGGTGTCAGAGCCGTCATTCGCAACGGCCTCTTCGATCGCCTCTTCCGTCGCAGCTCCCTTGACCTTCGCAGCGTATTCGATCAGGAACGGCGGCTCGAGCTCTTCCTTGATCTGCGCGTGCTTAGCCATCATCTGGCGGTACTCCGGTGCGGAAGCCAGTGCCCAGTCGATTCTGCGCAATGCACCCTGCGCATCGGTGAAGGAAACAGACCATGTCTGATGCTCTTCATCGAGGACTGGATCAGTCACATCCTTGAACTGGTAGCCCTTCTTCATCGCGGTGAGCGCCTTATGCAACTGCGCCAGCTTGGTAGGCGCCTTGCCGTCCGCAGATTCGAAATCAGCCCGGCGCACCAGCTCCAGCTTCGCCAGCAGCGAGCTGACCTCTTCATTGCGAATGCGCTTGTCCACCTTCTCGAAGAAACCGAGGTAGTCATTGAGCTGGCCCATGAAGCGGGTGAGCGCGCTGCCCTCGAGCTGCTTGTGCGCGCCGTCTGCGCCATAGCGAATCACCATGCCATCGGACGCGCGCTTCACCATCACCTTCACGAACTCGCGGTCGTCCTTGATGTACTGCTCAAACTTGCCCTTCTTGATGCGGTAGAGCGGCGGCTGCGCAATGTAGACGTGGCCGCGCTTGATCAGCTCCTGCATGTGGCGGAAGAAGAAGGTCAACAGCAGAGTGCGGATGTGCGACCCGTCCACGTCCGCGTCGGTCATCAGGATGACCTTGCCGTAGCGGAGCTTGGTGGGATCGAAATCGTCCTTGCCGATGCCGCAGCCGAGCGCCGTAATCATGGCGCGGATCTCTTCGTGGCCCAGCATCTTGTCGTATCGTGCCTTCTCCACGTTGAGGATCTTGCCCTTCAGCGGCAGGATCGCCTGGAACTTGCGATCGCGTCCCTGGCGTGACGTGCCTCCGGCCGACTCGCCCTCGACAAGATAGAGTTCGCAGCGGTCGGGGTCGCGCTCCGAGCAATCAGAGAGCTTGCCGGGCAGACCGCCGCCGTCGAGCGCGCCTTTGCGCCGTGTCAGATCGCGCGCCTTGCGTGCGGCTTCGCGCGCGCGCGAAGCTTCGATGGCCTTGTTGATGATGCGCTTCGCGATCGGCGGATTTTGTTCGAGGAACCCTCCCAGCCGCTCGTTGACGAAGGCCTGCACCGTGCCGGCGATATCCGAGTTGAGCTTGCCTTTGGTCTGCCCCTCGAACTGCGGCTGTGACAATTTCACGCTGATCACGGCGACCAGGCCTTCGCGCACATCGTCGCCCGACAGGTTTTCCTTCATATCCTTGAAGAGGCCAAGCGATTGGCCCGCGCTGTTGATAGTGCGCGTCAGCGCGGTGCGGAAGCCCGAGAGATGTGTGCCGCCATCCACGGTGTTGATGTTGTTGGCAAAGGAGAAGACTGTCTCCGAGTAGCTGTCGTTGTACTGAAGCGCAATGTCAATCTCCACACCATCGCGCGGAGCTTCCATGTGAATCGGCTTGTCGTGCAGGACCTGCTTGCCCTTGTTGATGTGTTTGACAAACTCCGCGATGCCGCCGGCATAGCGAAACTCGGCACGCTTCGACTCGCCCGTCTTCGCATCGGTCACGCGTTCATCGGTAAGCGTGATCAACAATCCCTTATTCAGGAAAGCGAGCTCGCGCAGGCGTTGCGCCAGCGTGTCGTAGTTGAATTCCGTGACGGTGAAGATCGACTTGTCTGGCAGGAAGTGGATCTTCGTACCCCGCCGCTTGGTGTTTCCGGTCTGCTTAAGCTTCGTAGTCGGCAGGCCCTTCGAGTATTCCTGCTCGTAAGTGTGCTCGCGCCAGATCTCGACATCGAATGCCTGGCTCAGCGCGTTCACGCAGGAGACACCAACGCCGTGCAAGCCACCGGAGACTTTGTAGTTGGATGAATCGAACTTGCCGCCCGCATGCAGCTTGGTCAACACAACCTGTACCGCCGGCATTATCTCGCCGCCTGGCAGCGTCATGTCGTCGACAGGAATGCCGCGGCCGTCATCGATGACAGTGATCGAGTTGTCGAAATGAATGATGGTGTCCACGCGCGTCGCGTGTCCCGCGAGCGCCTCATCCACAGAGTTGTCCACCACTTCGTAAACCAGGTGGTGCAAGCCCATCTCTCCCGTGGAGCCGATGTACATCGCCGGACGCAGACGCACCGCCTCCAGACCTTCGAGCACTTTGATATTGCTTCCGGTATAGCTGCCGTTCTTGGCTGCTTTTGCTACTTCTTCTTCGGGTGGGAGGAGTGCTGCTGCGATCTCTTTAGTGGACATGAAACTCCATCATTGCTGGGGGTCCGGAGCAAGACCGGAATGGCTAACTAAGTGACTGTAATCAAATGACTTGAGCGAACCCCGCGTGTATCTTTATTGTACCACGCAGGGGGTGCTTTCGGGGACTCGGAAATTGGCCTCCAAACGCCGCAAAGTCAGCGTCTTAGAGCATCCCATTGGTGGCGCAGCCGGGGTCAGCCTCGGGGCAAACAAAATACGAAATATGACCCATTGGAGTCCACCGGTAACGCTCCATCGTTACTCCAAACCCGTGGCGTTACGTTGAGAGGTGTGCTTCCGGCGGGCTATCTTCATTTAGCAGATGGTTTCGCCCCCCCAATCCGTGCTGTTCTGGCTGAGGCTTGTGACCGTTCTACAGACTGCGCTGCTGCTGGGCGCGTATGCCTGTGGTCTGCGCAAGGATCGCATCTTTTCCGCCATGCGGGCTTACCTGCTCGTGAACGCCGGCGGAGGCGTTCTGGTGTGTACGCTTCTCGGCTTCCCTGGTCTGCTCGTCGGTAGCGAGTCCACGGTATATTGCACACTCTTTTGGGTGGCCTACGGCACCTCCGGCGTACTCACCTTTCTCACCGCGCAACAGATCTTCCGCGATGCACTCGAGCCGCTTCCCGGCCTGCGACGCCTTGCCCTCGTGGCCTTCCGCTGGGTAGCTGTTGTGTCCGTTGCCCTCTCCGTCGTTCCTGCCATCGTGCCGCTGTTCTTTCACTGGGTATCGCTGCAGATCACGGTCCTGCAGGCGATGCGTTGCGTCAGCGTGCTCGAGTTCTGCCTGCTCGCGTTCATACTGCTTTCTGCTCAGGCGCTGGGCATCTCCTGGCGCAGTCGCCTTGTGGGCATCACACTCGGCTTCGGTGTGCTCGCAGTAGTAGACACAGTTTGCTTCATGTTCCTGCTTCGCTCCTTCTCCCATCTGCTGCCATGGCTCCTTGTACGGGAGACGGGCGGCGCGGTTGCCGCGGCCATCTGGCTGGGCTGTCTGCTCTTTCCCGAGCCGAAGCGCACCGCCGTCCGGCTGCAGAGTAGCTCTCAGCTGCAGAAGTGGAATGAGATCGCTGTCGCGTTGGGGAAACCGGTGCCTCACATCGCCTTCGGGCAACCAGATTCATCACCGTTCTTCCTGCAGGATGTGGAACGGGTCGTGGATCGCGTGTTGAGCCGGAATGAAGTCGATCCGCCTGGGGCGAGCTAACCATTCAACAAACAGTTACGGTGACAATACAATAAGGAAAGGCCAGAGCAGACTGCTCTGGCCTTTGTGATTTGTAAGCCGTGCTACGCCGTTGGCATCTCCGCTGCTTCTATAGAGACGAAGCGGCCGCTCTTACCCTTGTCCTGGAATTTGATCTTGCCGGTGATCTTGGCGAAGAGCGTGTCATCGCTGCCGCGGCCGACATTGAGGCCGGGCTTGATGCGTGTGCCGCGCTGCCGCACGATGATGGAGCCGCCCGGCACAACTTCGCCGGCAAACCGCTTCACGCCAAGCCGCTGTGCATTCGAATCGCGGCCATTCTTCGAACTACCTAAACCTTTTTTGTGTGCCATCTCAGGTCCTCAGAATCTCTGCCGGTCGTGCCGGCGATAGTTACTTTTCCGGCCGGTACGTGGTGCCGTCGATTTCAATTTCGTTGATGCGCACCGACGTGAACGCCTGGCGGTGTCCCTGCAGCTTCTTGTACTGCTTCTTCCGCTTGTAGTGGAAGACCAGGATCTTGTCGCCGCGGCCCTCGCCCAGCACCGTCGCCGTCACCTTGGCGTTCTGCGGCTTGTCTAGAGCACCCTCCGAGGTCGAGGCCGCCAGTACATCGCTGAACTCGATTGTCTCGTTGGCCGCTGCTCCGGCCTTCTCGATGCGCAGCACATCACCAGGCGCCACGCGATACTGCTTCCCACCAGTGCGGATCACCGCGTACATAAAACCTCCACAGCCCCACATGTGGGAGCCGGAAACTCGAAGTCAGTTGGGCGGATACATGCTTTCGCTCGCTCGGGCACTGCTCCAATCACTCAATACCGGGTGATGAGTCAGGGCCACGACCGGGCCTCTTCGCAAGTCTGATTTCAAGACACAAAGAGGCGCAGGCAGGATCGCCGGAACCTAACCAGTCTAGCTGGAGACAGCGGCAGGGTCAATCCTTGGCGGCTCTGTAGGGCGTGATTCCGCGCTCTGGAAGAGAAAAGCCCCGAGAAGCGCGATGAGCGGCTCCAGCGGATGCCGGAAGCGCGCATGCACGGTCACGAGGTAGTAGACCGCAGGCAGCGTCAGAAAGGCGAAGGCGAAGAGCCACCCGCCGTAAACGCGCCGCCGCAGCGCCAGCAGCAGCCCCAGCAGCCCGGCCGCGCTGAGGAATCCAAAGTTCAGGCTGCGGAAGAACCGGGTGGCCGCATTGCCGCTCGGCGAGGGCACCCCAAACCAGAAGAAATACAGCCGCTTCAGCGTATTTCGCAGAAAAAGCCAACGATCGCTCCGGATGGTGCGCTTGGCCAACGCTCCTCGCATCTGCGCATAGCGGTACTCGCCCATGGTCGAGTAAAGCCGTAGCTGCTGGGGGTCCTGCGCGGGGTGGTTGTATTCCATCAGCAGACCCGTCGCCCCCGGCCCATTGCCGAGGCACAGCTCTGCGCCGAAGTTGGCCCGCAGTGGCACGAAATGGTGGAAGACCCGTGTGTTGCGTACCACCCAGGGCGTCAGAATCGCCAGAAATACGAGCCCGCTCACGCCGGCTCCAGCCAGATTCCGCGGGAGTGCCCTGCCGACGCCAGTAAGGATCCAGATTCCGGCAAAGGGCAGAAAGAGCACCAGCGAGGGGTTCGCGAGCGCAATTGCGCCCCAGAGGAGCCCGAAAAGCACCCAATCGAGCACGGCGAACCACGACGGCTGGTCGAAGGAACGCTGGCGCATCCGTAGGGCCAGCGCGAAGACGCACGTAAACAGCAGCGTGCTCAGGCTGCTCTCCCACACCCAGCGAACGGCGTATTGCATCGCCGCCGGATAGAGCGCCCACAGCCAGACGGCCCAACGCTGGATGCTGTCTGCCCGGGCCGGGCCGGACGTGGCAAAGGAGCGCTGTGCGATCGCCGCTATGGGAAAGACGGTAAGCGCGCTGAAGAGCGAGTTCAGGGTCAGCAGAATCCAGGCCGAGGCGAGCGAGTAGACACCCGTCAGCTTGAAAACAAAGGCGATCAGCAGTGGATAGAGAGGCGTGACCCACGCCGTGGGCCCCGTATGGCCGACGAACGGATCTGCGTAACCTCGGCCGGTGGCCAGCGCGCGGGCGATGCGGCCCATCTCCCAGCCGTATTCGAAGTGGTCCGGGAAGGGCCGTATGCGATAGGTGTGGGCGATCGTGAGGTACGCCACGCGCACTAGAAAAGCCGCCCAGAAGGCGAGCGTGGTGTTGTTTAAAGGGCCGCGCCCGGCTTCTTTCGGGCTGTCGTGTGGGTTCGCTCTCATCATCCGTCGTTACACACCAGTATGCCGGTGACGCGGGGAAGGATGGTGGCTGTCCGTCAGCTGAGCCATCTGATTGTCGGAAACCGGCTTCTCGGGATACACTAAAAGCTCGCGAAGCGGTCCCGGCTGCGCTTCTATGCCGCCTGGGTGAAACTCTGCAGGGCTTGCCCGCATGACATATCCGCCGCGCACTGGTTTCCAATCGAGTTCTGGAGTTGGTCATGGCACAGGTATGTGAGGTTTGCGGCAAAGGCCCGCAGTTCGGCAACAACATCTCCCACGCGCACAACATCAGCCGTCGCCGCTGGAACGTGAATCTGCGTCCGGTCAAGGCGAAGGTGGGCGGCGGCAACAAGCGCATCCGCGTCTGCACCAGCTGCATCAAGGCTGGGAAGGTGACCAAGGCCTAAGCTGCGCGAGCAATCAAAAAGCAAAGGCCCCGCCGCTTGGCGGGGCCTTTTACCGTCTCGGTTGTGTCGCTTTACTTCTTATCCCCCTCTGGGTCAAAGTTCAGGGCCGCCGAGTTGATGCAGTAGCGCAATCCGGTAGGCCTCGGGCCGTCCGGGAAGACGTGGCCCAGATGTGCCCCACAGCGGGCGCAGGTCACCTCTACCCGCTCCATGCCATGACTCGTATCGGTGTGCGTTTCGACCGCGGCCGAGTCCATCGGGATAAAGAAACTCGGCCATCCGCTGCCGGATTCGAACTTAGCATCGCTCTTGAACAACTCCGCGTCACACGCAACACAGCGATAGATGCCGTCCGCGTGGTTGCGATAGAGGGTACCGGAGAAGGCGGGCTCTGTCCCTTTCTCCCGCGTGATGTGGTATTGCTCCGGCGTCAGTTGCGCGCGCCATTCGGCATCTGTCTTCTCTACCTTTGCTGCTTTTGTCTCAGCCATTCCATCCTCACTTCCCAGCTCATTAGATGGAGCACGACCCGTTACAGGTGCGCGATCACCTCGATTTCAATCAGCGCGTCCTTTGGCAGCCTGGCCACCTCAACGGTGGAGCGCGCCGGCGCGACGACCCCCTGGCCGGCAAAGTAGCGGCCGTAGACTTCGTTCATTGCGGCGAAGTCGCCCATGTTCTTGAGGAAGACTGTGGTCTTCACCACCTGGGCGAGACTTGCCCCGGCTGCTGCCAGCACTGCCTTCAGGTTCTCGATGACCCGCGTTGTCTGTTCTGCTACGCCGCCCGCCACCACGGCGCCGCTCGCCGGATCGAGCGCGACCTGGCCGGAGGTGTACAGAAAGTTGCCGATGCGGACTGCCTGCGAATAGGGGCCAATGGCCGCGGGTGCTTCCTGGGTGCTGATTGCTGCTTTCGAATCGCTCACGCGCCTGCTCCTCAAGATCTCGTTTTATCCATCATAAGTCGCGAGCTCAGCGGGGCCCCAGCGCGGAGAAGTGGCTGGCCGCCGCTGACCCGGTCTCATCGTCGCGCTTGGATAGCAGGAGATCCATCACCATGCTTTTCCAGCCGCTGGCGCGCCGCTTGTAATCGGCGCGGAACGATGAAAGCTTCGATAGGCGCCGCCAACGGCGAGCCGGCAAGGTGCTCCGCATGGTGAGGAATGCATGCTGCCGTGCAAAATCATCTGCGGCTGCGGTGCGAAATGCGGGCGGGATCCTGCGCACGCAGTCGAGCAGCCATTCGATCTCCTGCCTGTGCCAGTCCGCGCCCAGCCAATGCTCCCGTGCGAGCTCGGCAAATGGCTTGTGGCGTGGCCCGGGGCCGGTGCCCACCTGTTGCTGCTGATGGATGCGGTACGCAATCAAAGGCTCGTCGATGAATCCCACGCGCGCCAGACAGGCCACGGTGGCGGCAAGCCAGCCATCGTGCAGCCACTCGCCGGCCGCCGGGCAGATGTACTCCCGCAGCTGCGCCCGAAACATCAGGGTGGCTCCGGTGACAAAGCGATAGCGCACCAGCGGCAGCATGTCGCCTTGGCGGATACGTTCGCGGATGGGGGAGTTGAAGGTGAACTGGTCCCATAACCGGCCCGGCAAGCGCTCTCCCGCGTCATCGATCAATTCTCCGTTCGAGAAGACCAGTCCCAGCCCCGGATCATCCTGGAGCGACCTGGCGCACCGGGCCAATCGAGCCGGGTGCCAGATGTCGTCCTGGTCACAGAAGGCGATCAGGCTGCCTGCGCATAGCCGCATCGCGCGGTCGAAGTTCACGGTGGAACCGAGATTGACCGGATTTACGTGGATGCGCACGGGAAATGGAACGGTGGCGGCGAAGGACTCGAGCAGCTTTACCGTCTTGTCGGTCGATCCGTCATCGCAGACCACGAGTTCGTCGGGACGGCGCTCCTGCGTCTCCAGGCTGGCAAGCTGCTCCTGCAGGAATTTCTCTCCGTTGAAGGTACAGAGCGCAACGGAAATTGTGTCAGTTATCGTCCCTGCGATCACCTCTGTGGGAGGACCGCTAGACATGCTGCCCTTCCGGATAGCGAGGCGGCATTTGTCGCAGGCGGAAAGCCTGCGCGGCGCGCATCCGCCATACGCGTTTGTCGCTGCAGACCGAGAGATACGTTCGACTGGTCTTGAGCAGCCACCAGCGGAAGTAAAGCCGGTCGGAGGCGCTGCCGAATCTCAGCACAAAGCGCGTCTGCGCAGCGAGTACGCTCCAATGTCTGGACATGGGCACCGTGTCCAGATCCATGTGGGAGAGGTTCTGCTGCAGCACGGTGCGCATCACCCACAGGCGATGCCCGTTCAACTGCAATTGCTGAAAGACTGCATGGTCCAGGTAGTCCAGCCAGAAATCCTCGGGGAAGCCACCGATCTCCTCGAGCGTGCTGACACGCATCGCGGCGCCGGAATTGTAGGCCGTGAGTGGTGTCGTCGCCATACCGGTTACATTCTCGTCCACTGCGAAGTGTTCATCCGTGAACTGCTGGCGCATCTGGAAGAGGAACGGCGCATCCGGCGAGTAGAGGCGCGTGCCAGCCCATAGCTTGGGCACGATGGCGCTTATCTCGGATCGCGACGCGACCGCTTCGGTGGTGTCGAGAAGCTCGTCCAGATACTGCGCGGAGAGTCGCGTGTCCTGATCAAGCAGCAGCAGCCAGGTGCTGCCCTGCGCCCGCGCACGCGCGAGCGCCGCGTTGTATGCGCGCGCGAGACCTGCGTTTTCCGCGTCGTAAATGTACTGCGTCTCGAACGGCGTGGAAACCGACATTTCATGCGGTTTGGGGGAGTTGTCGTAAATGATCAGCGAAATCCGCTGCGCCGCGTCCGGCCTGCCGGCCGCGACATCGAGCAGGGAACAGAGCGCCTCGCTCTGGCCAGGAGACTGGCCATAGAGGACCACGACAGCGGTGAGGTGCGCGGCTTGGGTCATGGAAGTCAGCGAATCGATCATCAAGCTGCGCGATGTGTGAAGCGCAGTTTCAGGATACCGCCCGCCGCACCACCTGCGTCATCTGTCTGCGGTCGTTGGGTGCAAGACCGATCCACCAAAGAATGGAGGCAGTCGCCACCACCCACAGAGCCAGCAACGGAACAGGGAGCGGCAGCATGGAGAACCGCCGCCAGAAAGGCAGGCAGGCGAGCAGCGGAAGAAAGCTAAGCAACGGCCTCGCCACGCCTACGCGGATGAGACGCAATCGCTGAACCGCGATCGCGGGCTGCGTTCGAGGCATGCTGACCACGAAATGTGCGACGACTCCTGCAAATGCACCGATCAGTGTGCCGGCGGCTACGCCGATCGCCCCATACCGTCTTGCCAGCAGAATGCTGACAGTGAGGTTCACGATCGCCTCCAACACCGGCGAGACGGTAGCAAATCGTTGCTTGCCCAGCCCCACCACCATGAGCGCATAAGGATACGCAAGCTGACGTACGATGTTGGCGGCCACGAGAATTTCCAGGTAGATCAGCGCATGCGATGCATAATCTACGCCCACCCAGATTCGTAACAGTGGAAAACCCAGAAACAACAATGGGATGCCGAGCATTGCGAGCAACGCGGTGGAAAGGCGCGTCGCGGTCACCAGCAGCCCACCCAGCTGATGCGGTGTGCGTCTGACCTGGAGCGAGGAGATGGCCGGCAGCAGCGGGCCCATCAGGTTGCTGACCAGCAGCAGCATGAAGTTGGTCGCGCTGCTCGCGATCGCGTAATAGCCGGTGTTCTTGTAGTCGAAGTGCCCCACGATTGCGGTGTCGAGCCCACTGATCAACAAACTGCCGATGGTCCAGATCGTCAAAATGCCGCAGTACTCAAGCAGGAGAGACGAAGTTTGCTTGTCGAAGCCGAAAAGATCGAAGCCGATGCGTTTGCTGGCATAGCGCTTCCAGCCGGTAAACTGGAGCAGTGCGGTAGTGATGTTGCACACCGCCATCAGCAATGCCATCTGGACCAGTGTGCCGTGCATCTGCAACAGCGCGATCAGCCCGACCGTCGAGACGACGCGGCTGGTAGCGATCAGCACCGTAGGAAAGCCATACTCCTGCAGTCCGGTGAAGGTGGCGAGAAAAACGCCGAAGGGAAGCGCGAAGGCCACGGAAAAACCCACCGCCATGAGCCCATAACGTACGTCGCCGACGAGCGCACTGGGCATCTGGGTGAAGAGGCGCGGCACTTGCCATACCATGCCGAAGATGGCGAGCGCGCCGAGGAGTCCGGCTCCCACCATGACCGTGAATGCAGTACTGACAGTCTTGCGCGCCGCGATGGCGTTGCCCGCTGCAGTGTATTCCGCAACGAATTTGCCGATAGCGGTCTGTAGTCCGAGATCGAGAAAATTCACATAGGCGGCGAGCTGCAGGATCAGCACCCACGCGCTGTACTCCGCCGTGCCCAGGTGATGCACCAAAAAGTGCGGCAGCACCAGGGAAATGAGCATGCCCAGAATGACGCGAGTGAGATTGGATGCGGACCCCTGGAGGATCCTGCGTTTATCTAGACCAGGCATGAGAGGCGAACTCGATCCACCTTATCAGAGGCGCTGTGAATTCAGCCTGAATCTACAATTTGCTGGCGCGTTCCACATCGCGCACGCCGGGAAGTGTACGCAATCCGGTGACGATTCGATCCAGGTGTGCCACGTCCTCCGCCTCGACGATAAACTCGACGATCGCCTCGCCATCCTTGCCGGCGCGCGAGTCGACGCTACGGATGTTGGTGCCATCGTCGCTGATGATGGCGGTCAAGTTCTTCAGCATACCGGCGCGGTCATCGCAATAGACAATCACCCTGACCGGGTAGGTCTGCTGTCTTCCGCGTTCGTCGCCGCCGTTCTTTGACCACTCCACAGAGATGCGGCGGTCGGCCTCGTAGAGCAGGTTCTGCACATTCGAACATCGCCGTGCGTGCACCGCAACTCCACGGCCGCGTGTCACATAGCCGATGATCTCTTCCCCGCGAATCGGATTGCAACATCGCGCGCGGTAGACCAGCAGATCGTTCTGCCCCTCTACTTCCAGGGCCTCGGTGCGTGGATTCAGGTGCAGCTTTTTGACCGTTTCGGCCGTGGGTTTGCCGTCCGCAGTGTCCGCGTCAGACGGAATGGGTGCGATCAGCGCAGGCTCCAGCTTGTGGAGCACCTGCCGCGATGAATACTTGCCAAAGCCGATGCCGGCCAGGAGATCCTTCTCGCCCCCGACGCCGTAGTCGTTAGCCACCCTGGTGTAGTCGACTTCGTTAAATCTTGCCAGCGAGATCTTGTACTTGCGTGCCTCGCGATCCAGCAGCTTGCTGCCGATGTCGATGGCGCGTTCGCGCTGGTGCTCGTTCAGCCAGTGCTTGATCTTGTTGCGCGCGCGCGAGCTCTTGACGAAGGTGAGCCAGTCGCGGCTCGGCGTGTGGCCGTTCTGCGTGACGATTTCGACGATGTCGCCATTGCGCAAACGTGTGCGCAGCGGAACCATGCGTCCGTTTACCCGCGCACCCGTACAGGTCTGCCCTACCTCGGTGTGGACCGAGTAAGCGAAATCTACAGGGCTAGCATCCTTTGGCAGCACCACCACCTTGCCCTTGGGCGTAAAGGTGTAGACCTCTTCCGGATACAGATCGATCTTGAGCGTGGACAGGAACTCGTTGGGGTCGGACATCTCCCGCTGCCACTCCACCAGCGAGCGCACCCACGCCAGACGCTGCTCATCCTTGCTGCTGATCGGACCGCCGTTCGCCTTGTACTTCCAGTGCGCGGCGATGCCTTCCTCCGCGAGGCGGTGCATCTCCTCCGTGCGGATTTGCACCTCGAACTGGTGTCCGCCGCCGCCCATCACGGTTGTGTGCAAGGACTGATACAGATTCGGCCGCGGCATGGCGATGAAGTCCTTGATGCGCCCCGGTACCGGGCGCCAGATGGAGTGGATCAACCCGAAGATCGCGTAGCAGTCCTGGACGCTCTTGGTGATGACCCGGACCGCAAGCAGGTCATAGACCTGGTCGACGCTCGAACGCTGCTTCTGCAGCTTCTGGTAGATGCTGTAAAGGCGCTTGATGCGCCACTCCACCCGCGCCTCGATCTTGTGCTCCTTCAGCTTCTCCTGCAGAGTCCGCTCGACCTCTTCAAGGAAGTCCTCGCCCTCCTTGCGCCGTTCGTCGATGGCCGTCTGCACCTTCTCAAAGCTCACTGTGTCGACATAGCGAAAGGCCAGGTCCTCGAGCTCACCGCGCACCTTGCCCATGCCCAGGCGGTGCGCCAGCGGAGCGTAGATGTCCAGCGTCTCCCGCGCAATCGCCTGCTGGCGCTCCACCCTCAGGTGCTGCAGGGTGCGCATGTTGTGCAGCCGGTCGGCCAGCTTGATGAGCACCACGCGCACATCGCTCACCATGGCGAGCAGCATTTTGCGCACATTTTCGGCCTGGCGGTCTTCGCTGTTCGCGAACTGGATCTTGTCGATTTTGGTGACGCCCTCGACGATGTGCGCCACCTGCTCGCCAAAGAGCCTCGTGATGTCGTCCGCTGTCACCGACGTATCCTCGACGGCGTCGTGCAGAAGGCCGGCGGCGATGGCGGTCGAGTCCAGCTTCATCTCCGCCAGCACGTGCGCAACCTCAAGAGGATGCAACACATAAGGCTCGCCCGAGGCGCGTACCTGGCCCTGATGATGTTCGAGGGAAAACTCCCAGGCGCGCCGGATGATCTCCACGTCGTCGCCGGGGCGGTGGGCGCGTACGGTGTCCAGCAGGGCGCGGAAGCGCGCGTCAATCAATGCGCGAGGATCAGGTTCCGTCAACCGGGGTGCGTTAGACTTCGGCGGCGTTGTACGCGCGGTCGCCATGCCTGATTATAGGCTGGTGGCTTTTCATTTTCAGGAAAGCCTGTGATTGAGAGCGTTCCCATAGTCATGACCAGGACCCAGCAGGCCTCTTCCCGGCGCCCAAAGACCACGACCGCCGCTCCGCCCCACGCCCCGACCGCCACGGTGCGCGCCGCTGTCGTGAACAGAAGGGCCGCCGACCGGCTGCGCGCCGGGCATCCCTGGGTCTACGCCTCGGATGTGGTGGAAGTCACGGGAGATAAGTTACCGGACGATGCAGGTTCGATGCCGGCTCCAGGTCTCATCCCGGTAGCGGACCAGCGTGGTATTCCGCTGGGCACTGCGCTCTACAGCCCGGCATCGCAGATCGCGCTGCGGCTGGTGAGCAGGGAGGTGTTGGCAACGGACGAGGAATGGCTGGCGCTGGTCGAAGCACGCCTGCGGCGAGCTCTCGCGCTCCGCGCCGGCATGGCGACGGAAGCCTGCAGATTGGTCTTCAGCGAAGCGGACGAGCTGCCCGGCCTCATTGTGGATCGCTACAGCACGCTACTGCTGGTGCAGGTGCTAGCCCGTGGTCTGGACCGGCCGGAGGTCCGCGCGCTCGTGACCCGCGTCCTCGTCGAGGAGATCGCGCCCGAGACCATCGTCGAGCGTGGAGACGCTCGCATCGCCGCCCTCGAAGGACTCGAAACCCCGGCGCTGGCGACACTCTATGCGAAGGACGCGACGCACCCGCAATTGCAGACTACCTTCCTCTTGAACGGCCTGCGCTTCGCCTACGACGCGGCTTCCGGGCAGAAGACCGGCGCCTTCCTCGATCAGCGACTCAACTACGCGGCGGCAGCGGAGCATGCGCGCGGCGAGGCGCTGGATATCTGTACTTATCAGGGCGGCTTTGCGCTTCACATGGCGCAGCGTTGCTCACGCGTCACCGGTGTCGATACTTCGCGCAGTGCGCTCGAGGTCGCTGAACGCAACCTCGAGGCCAATCGGACTCAGCTCGCCGCGGAAGTCGACTGGGTGGAAGCGGACGCCTTCGAGTTGCTGCGTGCCTGGAGCGACTCCGGCACCGAATACGACACCATCGTGCTGGACCCTCCCGCCTTTGCGAAGAGCCGGCGTGCGATCGAGGGCGCTCTGCGCGGCTACAAGGAGCTGAATCTGCGCGCGCTCAAGATGCTGCGCCCGGGCGGAGTGCTGGTCACCTGTTCCTGCTCGCACCACATCTCCGCCGCGGACTTCACCGCGACCGTGGCCGCAGCCGCAGGAGATGCGGGTCGCCGCCTGCGCCTGATCGAGCGCCGCGGAGCCGCGCCGGATCATCCCGTCATCCTGACGATTCCCGAGACCGAATATCTGAAGTGCCTCATCTGCGTGGCTGACTGACGATGCCGCGACCCCAGCGATTCACCCACATCCATTGTTGATAATGCCGTTTTCGTTCTTCCATCAAGGGAGCTGGCTTGCCACCGCATCATTTCTGGCCGGCGTATTGAATGCCGTGGCCGGCGGCGGCTCATTTTTGTCCTTCCCCGCCCTCCTCGGCGTCGGGGTGCTGCCGATTGCCGCGAATGCCACGAACACGGTGGCTTTGTGGCCCGGTCAGCTCACTTCGATCGCCGCCTATAGAGAGGATCTGGGGGTAAATCTGCGGTTGCTCGTCCCCGTGTCTCTCTCAGCCTTACTGGGTGGACTTGCGGGCGCCATCGTTTTGTTGCGAACTGGGCAGGGAACCTTCCTGCGATTGGTCCCCTGGCTGCTGTTGATTGCATCGCTGCTTTTTGCGGCCAGTTCACCGATAGCGAAATGGATCGCACGCCGCCGGGTGAACTCCATTGGCGATGCGCGGCCTCGCTACGTGCCGCTGTGCGCGGCGTTGATCGTGGTGTGCTTTTACATTGGCTACTTCGGCGCGGGCGCGGGCTTCCTCATTATGGCGGCTCTGGCCATCTTCGGTATCGAGAGCATCCGCGAGGTGAATGCGCTCAAGGTGGTTGCGACCACCATCGCCAACGGCATCGCGGTCGTCACCTTCATTGTGGAGCGGCAGATCGTCTGGCATCTCTGCCTGCTCATGATGCTCACAGCGGCGGTCGGCGGATACCTCGGCGGCCGCTATTCACGCCGGCTCAGTGCAAGGCTTATGCGCGCCTTCGTGGTGGTGATAGGCCTGAGCATGGCCGCGTACTTCTTCCTGCGCACCCCATAGATCTGGGTGCGAGCGCGTATCCTGAAGAGAGAGTCATGAGTCACGAAGGCATACGCATCGTCGATGAGCGGGAGGCGCGCCGCGCCGATCGTCCCCCGCTGCCGCGCGACGCCGTGGATCCGGCCAAGGTCCGCGTGCACAAGAGCGAAGGCACCGGTATGGAGATCGAGTGGAAAGACGGCCACCGGAGCGCGTGGACCTTCCGCTGGCTCCGCGATGCCTGCCCCTGCGCCACGTGCCACGAGGCGCGCGAGGCTACCGGTTTAGAGCCGGGTGAGCGAAAGCCCGCTCCGGCGAATCTGCTGCCTATGTACGAAGCGCCGCCGCGCCCCAACAACGTCGAGCCCGCAGGTCGCTACGCTGTGGTCTTTCATTGGAATGACGGCCACTCCAGCGGTATCTATTCGTGGGATTTCCTGCGCCGCCACTGCCAGTGCGAGGAGTGCCGCCGACAGCGCTCAGCCGAAGACTAGATCAGGGAGTCTGGGTTGCTGCTGGTTTTTTCTTCCGATTTTTCGTGAAGTGGTGCTGAATGTCCGGCAGGAACTCGATCAGCTCCGAGCCAATGACGCCCTCCGCCGTGACCGTCATGGCGCCGATGACGGTTTTTTCAAATCCGGTGTTTTCATCCGGATAGTAAAGGTTGGAGATGCCGCCCGAAATAAAGTTGCCGGCAACGTTGGCGTAGTTCGGTCCCCACTTGCCGCTGTCGCGGCGGCACCAGACAGCGGTACTGGCGGAATAGGCAAAGCGCCGAACGAATGAGCCGGACCCCATGCGGTAGTAGCGCGGGTCTTCTTTGAGCAGCACGGGGAGCACGGCATTGCCCCAGAAGTTGCCATCCGCCGTGTCGAGGTATCCGGCTCCGAAGCGCTTGAAGTATCCGGCCGCGCCCTGGCCGAAGCCCCAGGGGACTGTGCTTGTGGTCCCGTCCGGATTGGTCACGGTCTTGGTCCCGGAGTTGGTGTTCCGCGCCTGGCCGATGCCGGCGATCACGCCAACCAGAGCGAAGACGAAGGGGTCGGTCGTACTCTTGAACATGAGGTGAAACTTCTGCCCCGGCCGGAGCGGGGGTATGTTCGCCGCGCCATTCACCAGCGTGAACATGGGCATCACGCCGAAGGCGCGCTGCTTCTCTGCTTTTCTCAGGAGCTCATCGGAGTCCGGCTGCGCTTTTTGCTCTTGCGTACTCGACGGCGAAGCCGATGTGCTCGCTGGCGGAGCGGGTACGTTCTGCTGAGGAATCGGCGCGTCGGGAAGGTTGACACTTGCAACGTCGCCCTGGGCATGCGCCAGTGATGCTGGCACGGCACCGGCCACCATCACTGTGAGTAGAAGGGAATGGAACGCGAAGAGGAAGGGGCGCTGCTGCATGCGTCCTGTCAGGATAAAGCATTTCAATGGGGATGTACGTGAGACAGCTACCGTATGCGTGGCCTTCCTCATGGAAAAGCCACGCTTACGGATTTGGCCCGGTACGACGGACTCGCGCCTCTCACCAAAAGGAGAAAGGCGGAAGATGTCGATGTTTTACGGACGGATATCGGCCGGATAGAGTTTCGCGCCAGCGAGCCAAAAGCGTGAAACTGCGTCGCACGCAGCATTCGCATCTGGCGCCAGCAGGGGTAGTCCGCGGTGCTCCGATCGAAGAAAACCCGCAGCGACTGCGGCATCTAGGGCGCCTCGGAGTGTCTCCCAATTGTGCACTTTCTCTTTTCTCTGCATCGGCTTCATGGGGGATCGTGGCCCTGTCGCTGGAGTTTTTCCTGAGTAAACCCGGATGTCCAGTCGCACCCAATGCACATCGGCGGCGGCGATACACTAGAGAGAGAAGTTCCCACCGAGACACTCGCCTGTGAATCCCCTGCTCGAAAAGATGAACCCGCAACAGCGTGCCGCCGTGGAGGCCACGGACGGTCCGGTCCTGATCCTGGCCGGCGCCGGTTCCGGGAAGACCCGTGTCATCACCCACCGCATTGCGTATCTCATTGAGGCGAAAGGCGTCGCGCCGGACTCCATCCTTGCGGTCACCTTTACCAACAAGGCCTCGGCCGAGATGGGCGAGCGCGTCGACAAGCTCCTTGCCGGCTCCACCCTGGCCAAGCCGCTGCTATCCACCTTTCACTCCTTCTGCGTGCGCGTACTGCGGCGCGACATCGAGGCGCTGCGCGTCGGGGACAAGGGGCTCACCCGCAGCTTCGCCATCTACGACGAAAGCGATCAGCAGGCCATCGTGAAGCAGGCGATGCGGCGCATGTCGCTCGACGATAAGACGTTGACGCCGCGCACGGTGCTCTCGAAGATCAGCTGGGCCAAGAACCACATGATCGATCCGCAGGAGTACTACCTCGGGTCGAGCGACCCCATCAGCGAGCGCGTCGCGCAGCTATATGAGGTCTATCGCAAGGAGTTGCTCAAGAACAACGCACTCGACTTTGACGACCTGCTGCTCGAGACGGTGCGCCTGCTGAAAGCCAGTGGGGAAACGCGCGAGCGTTACAACCGCCGCTTCCGCTACATCATGATCGACGAGTACCAGGACACCAATCGTCCGCAGTACGAGCTGATGAAGCTTCTCGCCGGCGATCATCACAATATTTGCGTCGTTGGAGACGAGGACCAGAGCATCTATAGCTGGCGCGGTGCGGACATCCGCAACATCCTCGAGTTCGAAAAGGACTTTCCCGAAGCGAAGACCATTCGGCTGGAGCAGAACTACCGTTCCACGCAGGTCATCCTCGAGGCGGCATCCGCTGTCGTCGCGCGAAACGCACAGCGCAAGGGCAAGAATCTGTGGACGGAGCGGCAGGGCGGTTCGCACATCGGCTACTACGAGGCGCCCGACGGCGAGAACGAGGCGCTCTTCATCGCGGACTACATCCAGAAATATCTGCGCAAGGCCGGAGAGAGCAACGAGCCGACGCGCGTCGCCGTGCTCTACCGCACCAACTCGCAGTCGCGGCTGGTGGAAGAGGCGCTGCGCCGTTATTCGATCCAGTACACGATGGTGGGCGGCTTCTCTTTCTACGAGCGCGCCGAGATCAAGGATCTGCTGAGCTATCTCAAGCTGGTGCAGAACCCGCATGACTCGATCGCGCTACAACGCGTCATCAACACGCCGGTGCGCGGCATCGGCCGCTCCACTCTCGACACGCTGGAGCGGCTCGCGCTCGAAACCGGCACCAGCACCTGGGACGCAATCGGCCATGCGATCCGCCAGCGCTTGCTGCCGCAGCGCGCTCTCAACGCGCTCGAGGCGTTCCAGCGCATGATCAACGACGCGCACGCGCTGCTCGAGCCGGGCTTTGCCGAGAAACTCGCATCGGATCTCGCCGGCGCTCCCGTCGAGGTGTTGCCCGAGGGCGGCTACGCGCAGTCACCCGATGCCGAAGATGAAGGCGCCGAACAGGATGGTTCGTTCGATGACGGCACCGGCTTCGCCTTCGGCGCGCAAGGCATGCTCGATCTGTCGCACGCTGAGGAGGACGCAGAGTCGTTTACTCCTGAGACGTTCGAGGACGCGCCGATGAACACGCCTCCCGCGGACGTCAGCTTCAATCCCTTCGACGATGTGGCACCCATGCAATCGCGGCCGCCCCTTGAGGATGCCGTGGAAGCATCCGAAGACGAGCGTCCGCCGTTCCGTACCGCCGGCGGCAAAGCCACACTGCCGGAAGTGATCCGCTTCATCAACGACCGCAGCGGCTACATTCGGGCGCTAGAAGACGAGGGCACACCCGAAGCCTTCTCGCGTATTGAGAACCTGAAGGAGCTTGCGAACGCAGCGCAGGATGCCGAGGAGCGCGGCGAGACGCTCGCGGAGTTTCTCGATCACGCGGCGCTGGTCAGCGATACCGACCACTACAAGCCGGACAGCCGCGTCACCCTGATGACGCTGCACTCGGCTAAAGGGCTCGAGTTTCCGCTGGTACTGCTCTGCGGCATGGAGGAGGGGCTCTTTCCGCACTCGCGCACACTTACCGATCCCGCAGGTCTCGAAGAGGAGCGACGCCTCTGCTACGTCGGGATGACGCGCGCCATGGACACGTTGATACTGAGCCGCGCGCGCTATCGCCGCCGCTATGGCAACGACATGCCAGATGCCGCCCTGCCCTCGCGCTTTCTGGAAGAAGTGCCGCCGCAACTGCTCGAAGACCTGAGCGGCGGCCGCCAGCGCGCAACCACTTGGGGCGGCTATGCGGCCAGCTACAGCACTGGTTCGTCCAGCCGCAGCGGCGGACGCTTCCATGAAGACGGAGAACGCCATTACAGCTACGAGGACGAGGACCAGAGCACGCCCGCGTCCGGCCGCATATCGTAATGAGCGTAGTTACGAGAAGACGGGTTACGGAGCTACAGGCGGCAAATCGGGGCGCGATGCCGGATCGATCGACAACATAGCCAGCTTCTTTGCCGGCCGCGGCGGCGCCACTGCGAAGCGGCCAAAACTGCCCGTACCGGAGACTACCGGAGCCATCGGCTTCAAGAGCGGACAGCGCGTCCGCCACCCGAAATACGGCGACGGCGTGGTCTTCCGCCGGGAGGGCGACGGCGACGATGCGAAGATTACAGTACAATTCACGAAGTTCGGCGTGAAAAAGCTGGTCGAGAAGTTTGCCCAGCTTGAGCGGGTCTAGCATCACCAATCTACCGGACGACACTTCAGGAATCGAGACATCATGGCAAATACGACGAAGATCGAAGATACGCAGGAGCGCAAAAAGTTGAAGCGCGCCGCGCGCAAGAAGGCGGCTCCCAAGGCGAAGCGCACTGAGCCTCGCGGCTCCAAAAAGAAGAAGATCAAAAAGCTGTCGCGCGGCCAGAGCAAGCGCTAAGGTTCGAAAACGGTCCGCTGAAACAGCTCGGCAATGAGGACGCCCCACTCAGGTGGGGCAGTTCTTTTGTACGGAGCCTGCTCTCGAGACCGCCCAGGCCAGCGGGAATGGCCTCAACTGGGCGCCAAAGCGCCGCTGCCGGGACGGTCAGTTCTTTTCTGTCCCACAGCCATAGGGAGATAGCTTAAGGTAGTGTCACCCGGCCAGCGCGCTGCGCTCGTCCGGGACCTTCTGCCGGAGTCATCGCGTCTGTCGCAACTCTTTGCTCGCAAGTCGATCGATAAGCTCATCAGCGACTCAGAGTGCGCAGAAAACGCGCTGAAGAAATCCCTCGGTCCGGTATCGCTCACGGCTCTTGGCATCGGCGCTGTCATCGGGTCGGGCATCTTCACGGTGATCGGCACTGCCATCGCCGGGCAGCGCTTCAGCGTTGCCTCGATCGAAAACACGCCTCTGATTGACTATCTCATCCGGCACACAGCCATGCAGGGCCGTCCGGGCGCCGGGCCGGCCCTCGCACTGTCGCTGGTGCTGGTCGCCATTGTCTGCGCCTTCACCGGCCTCTGTTACGCGGAACTTGCCTCGATGATTCCCATCGCCGGCTCCGCCTACACCTACACCTATGCGACGTTGGGTGAGCTGGTCGCTTGGATCATCGGCTGGGATCTCATCCTCGAGTACGCCTTCTCGAACATGTCGGTGAGCGTGGGCTTCGCCGCCCACATCGTGGATCTGATGGACTGGTTCAACATCCATCCGCCTCTGCAGTGGATCTCGCCCGCCTATCTGCCTACCGGCCTGCAGGACCTCGCCGGCAACGATCTCTACAGGCCGGGCTGGCACTTCGGATTCAATGTCCCCGCTTTCCTCATCGTCATGTTGCTCACCGTCATTCTGGTGCGCGGCGTGCGCGAGTCGGCCGAGACGAACAACATCATGGTCCTCGTCAAGATCGCGGCCATCCTCGTGTTCGTCTTCGCCGGCGCTTCGTTCATCCAACCGCGGTACTATCATCCGTTTTCGCCGAACGGCTGGTCCGGCGTACTCACCGGCGGTTCCATCATCTTCTTCACCTACATCGGCTTCGACTCGGTTTCAACGGCGGCGGAGGAGTGCAGGCATGCGCAGCGCGATGTTCCGATCGGGATCATCGGCACGCTGATCGTCTGCACCGTCCTCTACATCGGCGTCGCCGTGGTGCTCACCGGCCTGGTGCCATGGCAGAGCATGATGGGCGATGCGGCGCCGGTGGTGAACGCGCTAAAGAAGCTCTCCATCAGCACTGGGGCGCACCGGCTTCAATGGGTGCGGCTCTTCGTGCTCCTGGGCGCTCTGATGGGCATGATCTCTTCCATCCTGGTCTTTCAGCTAGGTCAGGCTCGCGTATGGTTCGCCATGTCCCGCGACCGCCTGCTGCCGACCGCGTTCAGCCGCATTCATCCGCGCTTCCGCACGCCCGCCACCGCTACGTGGGTAGCCGGCTTCGTGGTGGGAGTTCCAGCGGGTCTGCTCGATATCGGTACAGTCTCGAACCTCTCCAACATCGGCACACTCTTCGCCTTCGTGTTGGTTTCGATCGGCGTTCTCATCCTGCGTTATCGCGAGCCGGAGCGGCATCGCGCCTTCCGCGCTCCCTTCGGACCCGTCATCCCCGTGCTCAGCATTCTCTTTTGCGTCGTGCTGATGACGGGACTCGAAGTGATGACGTGGTTGCGCTTCTTCGGCTGGCTCGTCATCGGGCTGTTTATCTACGCGTTCTACTCCCGCAAGCGCAGCGAATTCTTCGCAGGCTAGTCGCAGCTGCGGGACCGCCTGCCAATAACGGTTTTCTCTCCCGCGGACTTGTCAACTTGTCACTGATTTGTCACTTTTTGGTGTGGCGCACGCCCCGGTCTTTTCGTGTGCACCGTCAAACGGGCATACTGAGAATTCCCCTCGTCGCAGACTGGGCATGAGTGTCCAGCAAGGTCTGTCCTCGTCGGAATTTTGGAGGCCATCCATGCGCATGTGGCGATGTTTGCCAGTATTCCTGTCCCTATGTATGTTAACGATCCCTTCCCCACTTTCCGCGCAGACCGTCACAGGAAGCGTCGGCGGCACAGTCACAGATCCCACAGGCGCCGTCGTCCCCAATGCGCAAGTCACCGTGCACAACACCGCGACTGGCGTGGATACGCAAGCCCCCACCAACGGTGCAGGCGTGTACAACGTCCGATTCCTCCCCATCGGGCAGTATGAAGTCACCGTTACGGCCCCCGGCTTCACCACGGCGAAGCTGCCCGCCTTTGCGCTTGAAGTCAATCAGGTTGCCAAGGTCGATGTCCATCTTCAGCCGGGTGCTTCCGCCACCACTGTGAACGTCGAGGGCGGTGTCCCCCCCATTCTCAACACCAGCGACCCCACCCTCAGCGGTACCTTCACTTCGAACACCATCCGCAACATACCTCTCAACGGGCTCGATTTCTCGGCCCTCACGCTGTACCTTCCGGGTTCGGTCAGTACTGCGGGCACTTCGGGCACGACCTTCATCGAACGCAGCACCTTTTATACCGACTCCGTCAATCTCAATGGCAACCGCGCACAGGCCAACAACTACACTCTCGACGGCATCGACAACAACGAGACCTTCAACAACCTGATCGCCTATAGTCCGGCGCCCGACTCACTCCAGGAGATCAAGGTCATTACCGCCAACGCCCCTGCCGACTACGGCAATGTCAACGGCGGCGATGTGGTCAGCATCATCAAGAGCGGCACCAACAACTTCCATGGCTCCGCTTACGGCTACGTGCAGGACTACCACGTCAATGCCAACGCCTGGGCCAACAACCACTCGAGCCCCATCGTCCCGGTGAACCCCTACTCCCAGGCGCAGTTCGGCGGCACCTTTGGCGGCCCCATCAAGCGGGATAAATTGTTCTTCTTCGTCGACTATCTCGGCTCGCGTTATCACAAGGGTGGAACCACCACCGCCAGTGTCTTCACTCAGGCCATGCGCAACGGCGACTTCTCCGCGCTTCTCAATGGCAGCAATCCCATCCAGCTCTACGATCCGCAGAACGGTTTCGCACCGTATGTTGGCAACAGGGGCATTCCCATCGTCAATCCGGTCGCCAAGTTTCTCTTTGCGAACCCCGATCTCTATCCGCTTCCCAACGCAGCGCCAACCGATGGCATCGCTCAGAATGATTTCCAAGGTCCGCAGCGGCAGTTCAAAGCCAACAACCAGGGAGATATCAAAATCGAATACGATCCCGGTGTCTCGGACAAGATCACCGGCTTCTATTCCATGGGGACTGGCTACGACGGTTCCGTTGCTGTGCTGGCGATTACGTTTCCAGGAGCAAATGTCTATCCATCAAAGTTGACTGGTGTCACCTGGGTGCATATCTTTTCGCCCGCGATCGTCAACTCGGCCCGCATTGGCTTTACCCGCGTTAACTGGACTCAGGGTTTGCCCACGGATCCGACTGGCCAGTTCGGCACCTCAGGCAATGCCAAAGTTGGAATCTCATTTCCCAACCAGGCTTATGACGGGTTTACCTTTCAGAGCTTCCAGAATTCGAACCCAAATTCGAACAACCTCAGCGGCGTGGGCACGCCCGCTCAGAACAACGGCAGCTTGACCGATAACACTTACAACTACATCGACACTCTGACCTGGCAGCACGGCAGGCATACCGTCGATGCCGGCATCCAGGCGTTGCGGTACCAGAACAATTATCCGACGAGCAACAACAATGGTTTCTTAGGCACGTTGACCTATAACGGTGCCTTCACCAGCAATCCATCCGTCGCCAATGCCGGAGGGTACGCCGGCGCGGACTTTCTCCTTGACCGGGTGAGTGCGGCAGCCGCAACCCTCAGCAGCATCGAGGTTGGACAACGACAGTGGCGCATCTCCGGCTTCGTCAGCGATGCCTTCAAGGTCGCGCCCAAACTCACTCTTACCGCCGGCTTACGCTACGAGTGGGATCAGCCCTGGACCGAAGTGAATAACAAGACCGGCAACATCGACACGACCACCGGCCAGGTGATCTATGCCGACCACGTGCCCACAGGCGCACCAGCAGGATCGGGTGTCTGCAGCAATCGTGCATGCTACGACAGCAACTACCGACAGATCATGCCGCGGCTCGGCTTTGCCTACCAGGCCACCGACCGCTTCGTGCTTCGCGGAGGCTATGGTGCTACCAGCTTCTACGAAGGCAACTCCTCCAACCAGCGCCTCACCTCCATTACTCCTTTTATTCAGGCGGTCAATGTCAATGTCGTGGCTCCGACCCCGGGCAACCCGGGAGTTCCGCGTACCGCGGAGCAGGGCTTTGCGGGTGGGACCGTAGCCTTCGGTGGCACCTTCAATGTGTATCCGAAGAATATTCAGCCCGCCTACATCCAGGAATGGAATCTGACCGCGGAATACGCGCTGACCAATAGCATGTCCCTGCAGGTGGGCTATCTCGGCGAACAGGGCCAGCACATTGAAGACTACGGAAACATCAATCAATACCAGGTCAACGGTGATCCCACCTCTGCGCCGTACTACAACAACAAGTACATCGGCATCAATGCCATCGATCCCTCGGTCAGCATCGGCTCCAACTCGCTGCTCATCACCGAATCGCGCGCCGCGATGAACTACCAGGCGCTGCAGGCGGTTCTTCGCGAGCGCGCAAGTCACGGGCTCGAGTTCACCCTCAACTACACTTACGCCAAGGCGCTCACAAACAGCCTGGGCAACTATGGGCTCAATGTCAACGGCTTCAGCGGCGCCTTCCAGAACTACTATGACGGCGCAGCCGATTGGGGTCCCGCCGGCTACGATGTCAGGCACAACGTAACCGCAACGGCTACCTACTTGCTGCCAGTCGGTCGCGGGCAGCAGTATCTCTCTGGCGTCAATCGTGGCGTCGATGAGGTCATCAGCGGCTGGAGGATCTCGCTGCTCGAAGCCGGATACAGCGGCTTCCCGCAGACCATCACCGGCCCGGGAAATAACTCCAACAGCTTTGGCAACTCGCGTCCTAACCAATATCGGCCGTTGAAGATCAGGAACCGCACTATCGACAACTGGTGGGGCACGGATCCATCCGCAACCCCATGCACCACTGCGGGCGTTGACAATGGCGTCTGCGCCTTCGGTGTCCCGGCACCGAATGCCTTCGGAACTGCTAGAAACGGCAACGTCCGTGGTCCCGGCTTCTTCAACGTCGATCTGTCAGCCGCCAAGGACTTCCACACCTTCCGTGAGCAGACCGTGGGCTTCCGTTTCGACGCCTTCAACGCGTTCAACATAGCCAGTTACGGCAATCCGGATGTCGGCATTACCGATAGCAACTTCGGCAACATTTCCAATCAAGGCACTCCAACCCGCTCTCAGGAGCGGCACCTGCAATTCTCCGCACGCTACAACTTCTAACCTGAAGGCGAATACACCAAGAGCGGGCCGGAGGATTCAAATCGCCCGGCCTTTTCTGCGCCGTGCATCGATAGGCGGAGGAATTGGAAATCCGCTCTAGACTTGAGAGGTGAACGAATCCACCAGCGAGTTTCTGCGCAGACTGCCCAAAGCCGAACTGCATCTCCATCTTGAAGGGACAGTCACGCCCGAGACGCTGGTCGAGCTGAGTGAGCGCCATCCCGCTGGTCGGCTCACGCTCGATCAGGCGCGCGCACTCTATCGCTATGTCGACTTCACCGGCTTCCTCATGGCCTTCAAGGCCATCACAGAACGACTGGTCGCCCCGGACGATTACGAGCTCATCACCTGGCGCATGGCGCATGCGCTGGCGGCACAGGGGGTGGTGCATGCCGAGGTCTACGTCTCGGTCGGCGTTGTCTACTACTGGCGGCGCGTCGAATTCGAACCGCTCTTCGCCGGCATGGAACGCGCACGCCTGCGCGCCGAGCGTGAGCTCGGCATCACCATTCTCTGGATCTTCGATGCCGTGCGGCACTTCGGTGTGGAAGAGGCAGCACGCGTCTTCCGTAAGGCCGCCGAGATGCGCAGGGAGCATGCCTCCATCGTCGGCATCGGCATTGGTGGCGATGAACGCCGTACCGGCGCGGAGCCCTTTCGCGAACTTTATGCCGAAGCCCGAGACGCTGGCCTGCGCCTGACCGCGCACGCGGGCGAGACCGTGGGGCCGGAAAGCATCTGGGGCGCGCTGAACATCGGCGCAGAGCGCATCGGCCACGGCCTCTCTGCCCAGCACGATGCCGAACTGATGGAGGTTCTCGCCGAGCGGCAGGTGCCCATCGAGATCTGCATCACGTCAAATGTGAGGACGGGTTCCTGCCCCTCGATTCTCGAACATCCGGTACGCCGCTACTTCGACTCCGGCCTGATGATTACGCTGAATTCGGACGATCCCGCGCTCTTCGGCAGCGATCTGTCCGGCGAATACCGGCTTGCGGAGCGCGAGTTTCAGTTCACGCAGGAGCAGCTTCGTGAGCTTGCATCCAACTCCGTCGAAGCGAGCTTTCTGCCGCCGGAGCGAAAGGTCGCCATCTTGCGAGCCATTGAGGCCGTCGACCACCTCCAGTGACGAAAGGACTGTGAATGCGGTACGGCCGTAATGCCGATGGCGACGTCCGTAATGCAGACGGCTGTCATCGTGGCTGCGCTATTATGTGAGGTAGAAACGAGGGGTGCGGACGACCATTGCACCTGAGCGGGGAAGGACCATGAGCAATCTTCTGCAATTCCAGAAAAAACCGAATTACTTGCTGCGCACCGTCACGTGGGGCGGCGTTGCCGTTACCGTGGCTGCACTCGGTCTCGTTGTGGGTCGCGAACTCAGGCTCCGTTACAAATTCAATCATCGCTCGCCGTACGACTACTACAAGCACGCGGGCGATCAGGGCCCGCTGGACTCCTACGCGGTAGGCGTTTAGCAGAGAGCATCACCAACCGGCGATCGGCATTGCAAAAGGCGGAGGCCACTCCGCCTTTTGTTTTTCCTCCGTGCGCAATCGATTACGCTCGTACTAGACTGTTTCCCGAAACGGTTCGGAGGTGCGGGATGTTTCGTAGAAATCGCACTGTCGCGACAATCATCTGCCTGTTGCTGGCTGCCGCATGTGGCGCGGCTCGCGCGCAGCAGACACTGACCCAGGAGACCGTAACAGTAGATGCGCAGGCCAAAGCCACGCCCCTGCCACACTTCTGGGAGCAGATGTTCGGCTCCGGCCACGCCAACCTCGCAATGCGCGAGGCCTATCGCAACGACCTCGCCGCCGTGAAGGGCGTGACCGACATGAAGTACGTCCGTTTCCATGGCATTCTCGACGACGAGAACGGCGTCTACACCGAAGACGAGCACGGCCAACCGCAGTACAACTTCACTTACGTCGATGAGATCTACGACGGCCTGCTCGCACGCGGTGTCCGCCCTGTCGTCGAGATCAGCTTCATGCCGAAACAGCTTGCCGCACATCCCGCGCCGCATGCCTTCTGGTACAAGCCCAACGTCGCCCCGCCCAGAGACTACGCGCGTTGGGACGCGCTGGTCCGCGCGCTTGCAGAGAACCTCATCGCGCGTTACGGCGTCGACGAAGTCTCGCAGTGGTACTTCGAAGTTTGGAACGAGCCCAACATCGACTTCTGGGTAGGCGAGCCCAAGCAGGCGACCTATTTCGAACTCTACAGTCATACCGCGCACGCTCTGAAGTCGGTGAGCCCACGGCTGCGAGTCGGCGGCCCCGCCGCTGCCGCCGAGGAGTGGGTGCCCGAGTTCCTGAAGTACATGCACGACAACAATGTGCCGGTGGACTTTCTCTCCACCCACGGTTACGCCGACGAAGACTACGTGCACATCTTCACGCCAGCCACACTGCCGCCCATGGACGATCGTCTCTGCGCCGCCATGGCGCATGTGAAGCAACAGATCGCCGCCTCGCCCATGCCGCACGTTCCCTGGTTCGTCACCGAGTGGAATGTCATCGGCATCGACGCTGCACGTGACACCACTTTTGTCGGTCCTGCCGTGGCGAACACCATTCGCGAGTGCGACGGCCTCGCCGACATGATGTCCTTCTGGACCTTCGACGACGTCTTTGAAGAGGATGGCCCCAAGCACGAGCCCTTCGACGGCGGCTTCGGATTGATCGCGCCATGGAGCATCCGCAAGCCCAGCTTCAACGCCTTCGCCATGCTGCATCAACTCGGCGATGAGCGCCTTGCGAACGACTCGAAGAATGCGTTAGTCACACGCCGCCCCGATGGCACTCTCGTCGTCGCAGTGTGGAACATGGCCGATCCGCCCGCCGCGCATCAGCCGGGTGGACCCGGTGCCGACAAGCAGATGCAGATCAGCTTCGAGCACGTTGCAAAGGATGCCGCGGTCAGCATCACGCGCCTCGATCCTACGCACGGCAACACGCTCGCCGCATATCGAAAGATGGGCAGCCCGCGTTACCCGACAGAAGCGCAGGTGCGCGAGCTGAATGAAGCATCGAAGCTGGCGCCGCCGGAGAAGACGGCGCTTCGCGACGGAAAGATCGACGTGGATCTTCCGGTGAATTCGCTGGTGATGCTGGAAGTGCAGAAGTAACAAGGGTCGCGCCACCGTTTGGGGCGCGACCCAATCACTAATTCGCCGCCAGCTGCCGCAGCACGTACTGCAGAATGCCGCCGTTCTGGTAGTAAAGAATCTCCTGCGGCGTGTCGATGCGCACCTTCGCCTTGAAGCTACGCGTTTGCTTTTTCGCATCCGTCACTTCCACGGTCAGGTCGCGGCCGTTTGCGAAACGCGCATCAAGCAGCGCCTTCAGTCCAGGGAAGCTGTACGTCTCTTCGCCCGTTAGGCCGAGCGACTCGACAGTCTCCCCGTTCTCGAACTGCAGCGGCAGAATGCCCATGCCCACCAGGTTCGAGCGATGGATGCGCTCATAGCTCTCGGCGATCACCGCGCGCACGCCCAGCAGGCGCGGCCCCTTCGCCGCCCAGTCGCGCGACGAGCCCGAGCCGTATTCCTTGCCTGCCAGAATCACCAGCGGCGTCCCGCGCTCGGCATACTTCACCGACGCGTCAAAGATGCTCATCGGCTCGCCCTCAGGCAAGAGGCGTGTCACGCCGCCTTCCGTGCCGGGCGCCAGCCGGTTGCGCAGCCGGACATTGGCGAAGGTGCCGCGCACCATCACCTCGTGGTTGCCGCGCCGCGAGCCATAGGAGTTGAAGTCCGCCGGCTTCACGCCATGCTCGCTCAGGTATTTGCCGGCCGGGCCGTTCGCCTTGATCGAACCGGCGGGCGAGATGTGATCGGTCGTCACCGAATCGCCCAGCACCGCCAGCACCCGTGCATCCCGGATATCTGTAACCGGAGCAGGCACCTTCGGCATGTTGTCGAAGTACGGCGCCTGCCGGATGTAGGTCGAGTCCGGCTCCCACTGGTACACCTCGCCGGTCGGAAACTTCAGGTGCTGCCAGTTCTGATCGCCATCCGTCACCGTCGCGTACTCCTTGCGGAAGCTCTCGGAGCTGATCGCCTTCGCGATTGTCTCGGAGACCTCCTGCTGCGTCGGCCAGATGTCGCGCAGGTAGACCGGCTGCCTGTCCTTGCTCTGTCCCAGCGGCTCGATGTCGAAGTCATGATCGATGCGGCCGGCAAGCGCATACGCCACCACCAGCGGCGGCGACATCAGATAGTTCGCGCGCACCTCGGAGTTGATGCGCCCCTCGAAGTTGCGATTGCCGCTCAGCACCGAGACTGCAACCAGTCCATGATCATCGATGGACTTCGAAACATCCGTCGGCAGCGGCCCCGAGTTGCCGATGCACGTGGTGCAGCCATAGCCAACGACGTTGAAGCGCAGCTTGTCGAGATACGGCAGCAGGCCGGACTTCTGGTAGTAGTCGGTGACCACGCGCGAGCCCGGCGCCAGCGAGGTCTTCACCCACGGCGGCACGCTCAGGCCCTTTTCTACGGCCTTCTTCGCCAGCAGCCCGGCCGCCACCATCACCGAGGGATTGGATGTATTGGTGCAACTCGTAATCGCGGCGATCACAATGGAACCGTGGTCCAGATACTTGTCCGGATCGACGCCGAAGCGCTGCTTCACGCTCGATGGTGTGCCATGCTCGGGGTCTCCATGCGCCGCGTCCACGGAAGCGGCCGGATGACCGCCCTCGCCCTCCCAGCGGCTCACCTGGCGCGCCGCGGACTGGTTGCCGTTCGGACCAAGCAGCGTCGGCAGCACCTTCTTGAAGTTTGCGCCCGCCTCCTTCAGCAGCACGCGGTCCTGCGGCCGCTTCGGTCCGGCCACGGACGGTTGCACCGTCCCCAGGTCCAGCTCGATGGTTGCGCTGTACTCGGCCTCCGCCGCACCCGGCGTGTGGAACAGTCCCTGCTCCTTGTAATACGCCTCCACCAGCGCCACCTGCTCCTCGCTGCGCCCGGTCAGCCGCAGATAGCGCAGCGTCTCCGCGTCGACAGGGAAGATGCCGCACGTCGCGCCATACTCCGGCGCCATGTTGCCGATGGTCGCGCGATCGGCCAGCGGTAGCTCCGCGATGCCCTCGCCATAGAACTCGACGAACTTGCCGACCACGCCCATCTTGCGCAGCATCTCGGTCACGGTCAGGACAAGATCGGTCGCGGTCGAGCCCTCGCGCAGCTTGCCGGTGAGCCGGAATCCAACCACCTGCGGCACCAGCATGGAGACGGGTTGGCCCAGCATCGCCGCCTCCGCCTCAATGCCGCCGACGCCCCAGCCCAGCACGCCTAGCCCGTTGATCATCGTGGTGTGTGAGTCGGTGCCCACCAGCGTGTCCGGATAGGCGCGCAGCGTGCCGTTCACCTCGGTCGTAAAGACCACGCGCGCCAGGTACTCCAGGTTCACCTGGTGGCATATCCCCATGCCCGGCGGCACAGCGGAGAAGTTGCGGAAGGCCGACTGCCCCCACTTCAGGAATGCGTAACGCTCGCGGTTACGTTCAAACTCGATGGCCGCGTTGATGTCGTAAGCCCGCGCCGTGCCGAACTCATCCACCTGCACCGAGTGGTCAATGACCAGCTCGGCCGGCTGCAGCGGGTTGATCTTCTCCGGGTTGCCGCCCAGCGTCTTCATCGCGTCGCGCATCGCCGCCAGGTCCACAATGGCGGGCACGCCGGTAAAGTCCTGCATCAGCACGCGCGCCGGCATAAAGGCGATCTCCCGATCCGCCTCCGCCTTTGGCTGCCACTTGGCGAGGAATTCAATATCTGCCGCCGTCACGGACTTGCCGTCCTCCTGGCGCAGCAGGTTTTCGAGCAGAATGCGCAGCGAGTAGGGGAGCTTTGCGAGCGTGACGCCCTTCTGCTCCAGCGCCTTCAGGCGATAGATCTCGTAGGATTTGCCGTTGCTGGTGAGGGTGGATTTGCTGCCAAAACTGTTCATCGGAATCGGATCTCCTGTGAGGTAACAAAGCAGTTCGAAGTGTGCCGCGGAGTACACCGTGCGGACGCACGCGCGCGGACCATGAAAGGCGCGGCAAGCTCCGGCGGCAGGCAGTCTTCAGGAGAGAGGGGAGCGTCCGCGATCGTGGCGGCCGCGGCGGAAGCGCTGTATACGAGGGGCATCGGATGGAGACAGATGCTGGCAGTTCATGTCCGCCCACCAGTGTAACTCCATCTGACCACTGGGAGAATCACAACAGCATTGGCTTTGACGCGGCAACAGTGCATCTTTGTTCCGCATGCCCACGTTCGTCCATGACGGCCTGACGCTCTGGTACGAAGAGCGCGGCGACGGCACGCCGGTCATATCATCGCCGGAACCATGAGTGACCACTCAACGTGGGACCTCGTCGTTCCCTAGTTCACCGGACTGCGGTCAATCACGCCGGACAATCGCTACGTGGAGCGAAGGATCTGCTGTAGGGGCGCGACGCCGCTCCATCAAAAACTTTGCTGCAAAGCCTTAACTCACCACGGTAGTTTTCCGCCGAAGGACTGCCACAGCAGCATGCCGTTCAACGACAGGATGATCGTCGTGCTCAGCCATCCCAGGGACTGGATGACGCGACCATTCACGAAGCGGTCCATGACCTTTGCGCGCTGTGTAAGGAGCAACAGCGGCACTAGTGCAAAGGGCAGTGTGAAGCTGAGCGCGGCCTGCGAGAGCAGCAGGATGCGCAGCGGGTCCAGGCCGATCGCGATCACGATCACCGCCGGCAGCAAGGTGAGCAGGCGGCGCAGGAAGATGGAGAAGCGCACCTGCAGGAAGCCCTCCAGGATCATCTGCCCGGCCATCGTCCCGACTGTCGAGGACGATAATCCCGAGCACAGCAGGGCCACGGCGAAGAGCGCGGCGGACGCGGGCCCTACCAGCGGCCCAAGCGTGGCATGCGCCGATTCGATGGACATGCTGGTCATTCCTCTGCCGGCAAAGGCGGTCGCCGCAACAACAATCATGGCCGAATTCACCAGCCACGCTCCGTTCATCGCCAGTATCACGTCGAACAGTTCCATGCGCAGCAGCCTGTCACGGAAGCGGGAACCGGGCGCGTCGTGTTGCGCACGTTCCGCCTGCACCCGCGGTTGGACCAGCCCGGAGTGCAGATAGACAACATGCGGCATCACCGTGGCGCCGAGCATGGTGACCGCGAGATAGATGCTCTTGCCATCCAGGATTGGAACGATCGTGTGATAGGCGATCGATCCCCAATGCGGATGGATGAAGAACATCTCCGCCGCATAGCAGCCGCCGATGACCACCACGAAGAGCATGATGACCAGCTCGAGCTGGCGAAAGCCCCATTGCTGCAGCGCAAGGATGAGGAAGACGCAGATCGCCGTTGCGACCGCAGCCAGCAACAGGACGTTTGTGCGCGCCATCCCGGCGGCCAACAGGCGGGGCCCCAGCAGCAGGTAGAAGCCCAGCGCGGCGCCCAGGAACTCGGCCAGGTCGGTCGCCAGCGCGGATATCTCCGCCGCCACCCAGAGAAAAATCGCCATACCGCGCGAGAAGTGAATGCGGCAGTTTTCCGGCAGGGTGTGGCCGGTGGCGATACCGAGCTTCGCGGATATGTACTGGATCAGGATGGCCATGGCGTTCGACCACAGCAGCACCCATAGCAATTGGTAGCCGAACCGGGTGCCACCCTCGAAGTTTGCGGCGAAGTTGCCCGGATCGATGTAGGCAATGCTCGCGACAAAAGCTGGCCCGAAGTAGTACAGAAGCTTGCGCTGCCCCGTGGCAGGGAGGCTGGGCGGCCTGGACTGTCGCGGGGGTAGCCATAGGGCGAGTATAGGCAGATTTAGGCTAGCCTTAAAGACTAATTTTAGGCTCACCTGAATGTCTTCCTACCAGCGTTTCCCGTGAGCTGCACAAGTATTGGGGCAATCCGCCGGTCTGCGGGATGTAGAGTGGCCGCATGAACATCAAGAGTCCTTACCTGGTGAAGCCGCATGCGAAGTTCCGCCTGAAAGACTGGCCGGCCGATGACACTGGCCGCTTCAGGGAGGAAGAAGATGCCGAGCAAGTGCTCCAGAAGCATTGCGAGACGCTCGGCGAAATGCAGGAGGTGCTCGCTGCGGAAGCAAAGCATGCGCTGCTGATCGTGCTGCAGGCAATGGACACTGGCGGAAAGGATGGCACCATACGTCACATCTTCACCGGAGTGAACCCTCAGGGTGTGGATGTAACAGCGTTCAAGGTGCCAACTCCGCTCGAGGCCGCACACGACTATTTATGGCGGGCCCATGCCGCGGTGCCCCGGCGCGGCACCATCGGCATCTTCAACCGCTCGCACTACGAGGACGTGCTGGTGACGCGCGTGCACAAAATGATCACCGACAAAACAGCCAAACAGCGCTTTCGCGAGATCAATCAGTTTGAGGAGATGCTCTCCGCCAACGGTGTCACCATTCTGAAGTTCTTCTTGCACATCAGTCACAAGGAGCAGACCGCGCGGCTGAAGGCGCGTTGCGACGATAAGGAGAAGCAGTTCAAGATCAGCGAGAGCGACTTCCGCGAACGCGATTTCTGGAACAAGTATCAGGAGTGTTACGAAGATGCAATTGGCGCGACGAGCAGCAAGCACGCACCCTGGTTCGTCATTCCCGCCGACCATAAGTGGTACCGCAACATCGCGGTGTCGCGGATCATCATCGATACGCTCGAAGGGATGAATCTGAAATACCCGCAGCCGTCCTTTGATGTGTCAAAGGTATGCGCCAAGCTCTAGACGGTCAGCCTCGAGTTATTTGGTATGGCTTGTCACAGAAGGTTGAAGCAGGATCGGTCTCTCGATCTGCGTCTTCAATACGATCGTGGTCTCTGTCTGCTCGATGCCCGGGATCTGACGCAGATCCTCTGAAAGGCTGAGCAGCGCCTCTGTATCCCTGACGCGGACCTTCAGAATCATGCTGAGTTCGCCGGCCACGGAGTGGCCCTCCTCGATCGAGGGGATCCTGCTCAATGCGTCCAGCATTTCGGAACAAGGCCGCGTCGCACGGATTCCGATGAACGCGACGACTCCTAACCCCAGGGCCGAAGAATCGACATCCACGGTCCATTTCCTGATGATTCCCAGGCCTTCGAGCCGGCGCAGGCGCTCATGAACCGAGGAAGGTGCCAGTTTCACCAGTCGTGCAAGGTCCTCGAGACGTTGCGAAGCATTCAGTCGCAGTGCATCCAGAAGGGCGAAATCTTTTCTGTCCAGGTCCAATACAATCCTCCAAATCCACCAATATCCGAATAAATTTCGACTGTCTTAAAAATCACCGAAGAAAATTAGTATGCACTGCGTTTCCTCATAATCTAATACGGAAAAGGGGAAGAATGCTATGCAAGTGCTAGTAGTCGTCGATGCTCAGAATGAATTTTCCGCAGCGGGATTGCGTGCGGTCCCCAATCACGCAGAGGCTCTGGAGTGCATTCGCGACCGGGTTGCGGAGGCTCGCCGGGAGGGCCGCCCTATTGCCTGGGTGCGGCATTACAACAAGCCAGACGAGTCGCGAGCCTTCGTTCCGGGAACGTGGGGAGCGGAGTTGTCCAGCGGCTTAGGGCCACATCCCGATCTTCGCTGGGAGAAGTTATTTGAGAAGGATGTCTACGGAGCATTCACCGGGACGGGCCTGGAGGAGTGGCTCCGCCAAATCGGCGCCAGTAGTCTGCTGCTGGTCGGCTTCTACACCCATATGTGCCTTACGACCTCTGCTCGTGAAGCCCTGGTGCGTGGCTTTGATGTCGCCGTGGATCCGGACGGGACGGGGGCGCGCGATCTGGATCATGAACTGCTCGGACATCAGAGCGCGGACGAAGTTCGTCGCAGCGCGCTGCTCCACCTGGTCAATCTGGGCGTAACCATCGAGCGCAGGAACGACAAGTTCCCGGTCGCAACTTTCTCCAAGACAGCGTCTCCTGCTGATTCTGCGGACTCGCTGCTTCTATGACTCATAGTACAAATACCGCCGCCACTTCGGATCCGAGTGGCCGATCATGCGCATGATGTGACGGCTGGTATGCAGCGAGAACGGTCGCGGCTCGCGCAGCAGCTTCATCTCCGTCAACTCGCCCAGTAGGTGATTGCCCTTGCGCCGGTTGCAGCTATGGCAGCAGGCCACCAGGTTCTCCCAGGTCGACAGGCCGCCGCGCGAGCGCGGCTGCACATGGTCCAGCGTGAGCTCGCCGGAATTGAGGATGATGCCGCAGTACTGGCAGGTGTTGCGGTCGCGCAGCAGTATGTTCTTGCGCGAGAGTGCGCGCGTCTGGTGCGGGATGCGGCGATATTCGAGCAGTCGAATCACTGATGGCATGGGAACGCGTGCTCGCGCGGCGTGCAGGATCGCGCCCTGCTCTTCCTCCGTGCGCGCTACCCCCTTCAGCACCAGCACCAGCGCACGCCGCGCGCCGCAGATGTTGATCGGCTCGTAGGAGGCGTTCAGCACCAGCACCGGACGCTGCATGGTGATCGGCTGCGCCACCCGGATTTCGACCGGCGGCGTATGCGTCAGCTTGGTTTTGCGGATATGCGCGGTTGCCTTCACTGGCGACATCCCTGCCTTCCCTGTAGTCCATGGCCTACGTCAAAAAAGTTTCCGTACAGCAATACTTCTGCTCTTCTATGACCCCACTGTTTCGCCTGCGGATACGAGCGTACCGGCGTCCCACATGGCAACACCTTCACGCTGTGTTCTAGCCACCGTCGCCACCCACACAGCTTTGGCCCCGGCACGCAGCAGTACCCGGCTGCAGGCGGAAGCAGTTGCGCCGGTGGTGTAGATGTCGTCCACCAGCAACACGACGCGGTCGCGCACCGCTGCTGCATCGCGCACCACGAACGCCCCGCGAAGATTGCGCCGGCGCCCCTGCGGACTCAGCCGTCGACTGGCTCTCCGTCGGCTTCTGCCTCTGCAATATGCCGCGCGCCATCGTCCAGCGATGCTGCCTGTCCTGCGGCGCAGTGTGGCTGTCAACAGCGGAGGCGATGCGTTCGGCATGGTTGAAGCCACGCTGGCGGCGCTTGGTGCGATAGAGCGGCACCGGAACGACAAGCACATGGGTGCCTGGGTCGATCGGCAACTCGGCCACGGTGGTCGCCAGCCGCCGCCCGAGATGCCGGGCAATGGGGGTCATGCCGTCGTATTTCAGCAGGTGGATGAGGCCGCGCAGCTCGTTTTCGTATCTGCCGTAGGCGATCGGCCTGGGCGAACTCAGCGGGTTTCTCCTGGCATACGTCGCAGAGCCGCGGCTGTTCTGACGCAAGATGGGACAGCGAGGACTGCGGCAGCCCCAGATCTTCCCCGCAATGCGTGCACAGCACGGCCGTTTGCGGCGTTACAGCCGACCAGCAGGACTCACAGATAGGAAGGGAAGAGAAGCGCAGGAGAGATTGCTTGCAGAGCGCGCAGGAGGCAGGGTAGAGCGTGGCGCTCAATGCATCGAGAATCGGTTGCAGGGGACTTCGCAGAAATCGTGCAGCCGCCCGCCATGACAGTGTGACTGCTGCCGGAACGTCCGATGTCAGAGCCGTCTGACTGCGGAAGACCCACCTCTTTCAACCAGTTTGCCGCCTTGGGGGCACCACGCCACCCCGGCTCCAGGCCACCGATGCACCGAGTATAGAGCAGAGGCCGCGTTCGCGCTATCGAGAAACGCGCCTTCTCGTGCGATGGAAGATGCTGGATGGCGATGGAGAAGATAAGGCGCAGCGTCGGGAATCGGACGGCTCAAATGTACAACGCGTTCTAAACTGCTTCCATGGCAAAGCGTCATACGCCGGAACTGCACGAGGTACTCGCGGCGCTGGGAGACCCAGTGCGCCTGAATATCGTGCGTCAACTGGCGGATCGCGGCGAAGTGCCCTGCGGAGGCTTCGGTCTGGAACTGGCGAAGTCCACCCTGTCGCATCACTTCAAGGTCCTGCGTGAGGCTGGCTTGGTCGGCGTCCGCTCGGAAGGCACGTCGCTGATGAATTACCTGGAACATGACGCCGTCGAGCGCAAATTCCCCGGGCTGCTCACTGGCGTGCTGGGAGCTTCCGTAAAGCCGGGTCGACGCCGGACCTAGATGACGTCAGGCTGCCTCCACGACAGCTTCATCATCGAGAAGCAACGCCGTCGGCAACGGCTGGTTTTGCCTCCCGTGCATTCAGCTTCGACTTCATGGTCGCCACGACCCCGAGGATGATCAGCGCCGCGCCGGCAGCCTGCAGCGCTGAGATATGCTCACCGCCCATCGTCACGCCGACGATCAGAGCAATCAGAGGGTTGACATAGGCATAGCTGGCGACCCGAGTGGCCGGTTCGTGATGGATAAGCCATGTGTAGGACGTGAAGGCCAGGATCGAAGCGCAGGTGACCAGATAGACGAACGAGAGCATCGTGTGCCAATGCCACGCGGCAATGCCGGCGGAGATATGCGGTATCTCTCCGGCGACGTGCGGAGATCACGAAGAGTCCCACACTGCCGAGCGCCATCTGTAGTCCCGCCCGCATCGCCTGATCTTGCGGCAGGGTGAGAGAGCGGCTCCAGAGCGTCGCGAAAGAGAAGACGACCGAACCGACCAATTCCACCAGGACACCGCTGAGCATCGAGTGTTCAAGGCCGATGGAGCGCGTCACCATACAGACGCCGACAATTCCGAGCAGCGTCGCTCCGGCGACTGCCATACTTAGCCGCTGCGTTCGAAAGACCAGGACCTCACCGAGCAGTATCCAGATGGGAATCATGGCGGCGAGCACGGCGGCTGTTCCGGAGGCGATCCGCGTCTCCGCCCAGAACAGGCAACCATAGCTGCACGTGAACAGCAGCAGGCCCAGCAGCAGGGAGTGGACGAAGGCTCGGCCGGTGACACGCGTCCCGTGACGCCACCGGCTGAAGGCGCAGAGCGCCACACCGGCAAAAAAGAAACGAATGGCCGCGGAAAAGAATGGAGGCGTGACAGCGACCATATCGCGGATCGCCAGAAACGAGCCGCCCCAGAAGACATAGATTGCTCCGTATGCCAGCAATCGGATGGTCTTCCGAGACATCGCCATGGCTAGAGAATAGTCGAGCCGCTGTTGCGGTTCCTTCGTCTCTGAGAGGACGCGGACACAGTCTTACGCATCCGCTGGTACCGGTTGCCCGAAATGCAATTCCAGCCTGCGGATGGGAGCTCGCGCTGTTACACTCGCTGTTCCCCGAACACGATCAAAGTCACCGAAGGTGAACAACGTGCCCGAGACCCCGCAACAATTTCAGCCATTTGTGCCGGCTGCACGAGACGCGGCCGGAGCTCACCTTCCGCGCGCTTCTGCTGGGCTCGCTCTTCGGCATTCTTTTCGGCGCGGTCACGGTCTACGTCGGACTGCGCGCCGGTCTGACGGTCGCGGCATCGATTCCGATCTCGGTGCTTTCCATCAGCGTGCTGCGCGCGCTTGGCCGCGCTTCGATTCTTGAGAACAACATCGTCCAGACCACGGGCAATGCCGGCCAGTCGATTGCCTCCGGCGTCATCTTCACGCTGCCGGCGCTGGTCTTTCTCGGCTTCGATCTCGAGTACTCGCGCATCTTCTTTCTCGCGCTGATCGGCGGCTGGCTCGGCGTGCTCTTCATGATCCCGCTGCGGCGCCAGCTCATCGTGCAGGAGCACGGCACGCTTACCTATCCCGAAGGCACGGCCTGCGCGGATGTGCTGCTCGCCGGCGAGCATGGCGGCTCCTTTGCCAGCCGCGTCTTTTTCGGCCTCGGGCTCGGCGGACTCTACACGCTCTTCCAGAACGACAATCTGTTTGGTGCATGGCCGGGCACGCCGGACTATCAGCCGAAGTGGCTCAAGGGCGCGGCCATTCGCGCCGATGTCACGCCGGAATATCTCGGGGTGGGCTACATCATCGGGCCGCGCGTTGCCGGCGTCATCTTTGCCGGCGGCGTCTTCTCCTGGCTGGTGGTGATGCCGCTGATCTACTTCTTCGGATCGCACATACCGGATGCGATCTATCCCGGCACCAAGCCGGTCGCCATGATGTCGCCCTCCGATTATGGGCGAGTTACATCCGGCCTATGGGCGCGGGCGCCGTGGCTGCATCCGGGCTGATCACGCTGCTCAAGACCATGCCGACGATCGTGGGCGCGCTGCGTTCCGGCGCGAAGGAGTTCGGCAAGGGCGCCAGTAAGACCGCGGCGCTGCGCACCGACCGTGACCTGCCGATGAGCGTTGTGATCTTCGGCTCCGCCGTGTTGGTGCTGCTGATGTTTTTCTTCCTCACCTTCAATCCGGTACCGGGAGCGCAGACCACGCTGCTCGCGAACTTCGCCGCCTCGATGCTGGTGGTTATCTTCGGATTTCTCTTTGTCACGGTCGCCTCGCGCATCGTGGGGCTCATCGGCAGCTCGGCAAGTCCGGTCTCCGGAATGACCATCGCGACGCTGATGGCGACATGCGGCGATCTTCCTGGTCAAGGGCTGGACGGCGCCTGCATTCGGCGCGCTGGCCATCACCATCGGCGGCGTGGTCTGCATCGCGGCTTCCAATGCCGGCGATACTTCACAGGATTTGAAGACGGGCTTTCTGATCGGCGCGACGCCGTGGAAGCAGCAGCTCGCGCTGATGATTGGCGTGATTGTCTCCACCTTCGTCATCGGCGCGACGCTGAACGTAATGAACAAGGGGCTGGAGAAGTTCTACGACACATCGCGAGGCCTGGGACATCTCCGTGCCTCACGAAGGGGTGCAAGGTACAGCAGCAGCACTTCCAGCACGCACGCATCCACGTGATCCACGCGGACAAGACCGCCGGCACGCCTGCCGCCCAGACATCTGACGAGCGCGATGCCGGCCAGTACATCTTGCTGAATGCGCTCGGGCTCGCATGAGCTGGCGGACGGCAAAGTATCTCTACAACCCGCAAACGCACAGGATCGAGGTGCAGTGGATCCAGGGGATCGGCAGTGAGAAGGCGGCTGCTCCGCAGGCGCGGCTGATGGCCACGGTGATCAACGGCATCCTCAGCCGGCAAGCTGCCGTGGGGACTGGTCATGCTCGGGGTCTTTCTGGTGATTGCAGTGGAGATGCTGGGCATTCGGTCGCTGTCGTTTGCGGTTGGCGCTTATCTCTCCATCGCGACGACGCTGGCGATCTTCTGCGGCGGCGTGGTGCGCTGGATGGTCGATCGTGCCGTTGCGCAAAGCAGCGGGCGAACGGCAGAGACGGAGAGCGAGATCAGCCCGGGATCGCTCTATGCCTCAGGATTGATCGCCGCCGGCGGCATCGTCGGCTTGCTCGGCGTTGCGCTCAAGGCTGTACGAAAACTTTTTCGACAAGAGTGACCTGTTGCTGTTTCCGGCAACCAACCCTCTGCACCACGACTGGGTTTCCGTGCTGATGTTTGCGCTGCTGGCTTTCTCGCTCTACTACTTCGCGCGCAAGCCGCTGGGCTGCCGCAGATGCGAAACCGCGTGGTAATCCGGATGAGCAGAAGACAAACGGATAACCCATTCGTTGTACCCGCCTTTGCCCCTCTGGGAATGGTTGGAGGGTTACCCTTTGCTGCATGCTTGGGATCGCCTCGCAAGGAGAGGCTGTCATGCATAGCATCATTGTTTCCCTTGCAGTCACCATGTTGTTGTTATTGCCGACCGGAATCGTAGCGTGCCTCAGAAAGCGCTCAGCCTAGGCGCACTACATCACTCCCCCGCGAACTCTATGCATCACCCGCAGCAGCGGGCTCCCCCACCCGCTTCGCCGCTCAAAAATCTTTATTCCGCAAGTGCAACCCGGTGCACCTTCCCGAAAAGGCAATGCCTGCGCACCGCGCCTCGTGCAAGCGGACGAGTTTTTCAATTGCGATTCACATGGTTTCAACAATCGCTGCAGCGTGAAACATCATGCAGAGCGTGATCTGCGCAATTTTCTGCGAAACGCAACTCTAAAAGTGCGGACAGATTCGCCGCATCTTCTCCGTTGCGCGGTCGACCCACTCTGCTTAGTCTCGGGAACGTTGTCGAGCAATCGACAATGCAGCTTTCGCCTTTTTTGACTGACAACTGAATTAGAGCAGGGCGCGTTCGGCATGTGCGCAACCCATTGCTCCTGCACGTATAGACCGGCAACGGAAGTGGGCGCAGCTTCTCCTCATGAGGACGCTGCATCACGCATCACCCACACTCTATAGAGCGGCGCAAACGGGAAAAGTTCGTCGTGGCTGGTCGCAGTCCGGCATTTCCGGCAAGCAGTCGCCGGTAGGACCGGACCCATGTCCACACGAGGAGCGCTGGCAACCATGCCCGTTTCGCCCTCTGCTCTCCGCAACTGGGCCCTGTGCGCCCGGACGACAGCGGCGCCGCGAAAAGCGGATGGCTGGCAAGGCCATTCCGTACGCGGACAAGGCCTCTTTGTCTTCCACAGCTCGGGGCCAGTCCGCGGTAACGGCCAACCTCTCCGGGAGCTGCACACTCACTCTGTGCTAATCGGAGCTGCTTGCCCCGCCTCGCGGGGCAGAAGGGAAGTTTATGAGGCCACGCAAGACCATCCTTTGCGTCGATGACAATGAGCAGGCGCTTTCTGTCCGTAAATTCATGCTGGAGACCCGTGGTTATCGCGTGTTGACAGCCCATACAGCGGCCGACGCGCTCGAAATCTTCGCTGGGGGGAATGTGGACTTGGTACTGAGCGACCTCATCATGCCGCAAATGGACGGCAACGAACTGGTGCGTCGAATGAAGTCCATTGCGCCGGAGGTGCCGACCATCATCTTGAGCGGAAGCGTGAAGAACTTCGAACGCGCCAGCAGTGCCGATGCGTTTCTTCCCAAGGGGGCTTGCACGCCCCTCGAGGTGCTGGAACGGATACGGGTGATGATCGCGCGCAAACGCGGTCCCCGCAAAGCGCAGCACCGCGAACACGAAGTGGCGGTCCTCCCGTCTATGACCCACGATGCGGTGACGGCGGCGAGCTAGTGCCGTCCCACAGCCGAGAAAGCAGGGACGATACAATCGCTGAGTGCCGCCGATCATTGTTGCTCAAGGTTTAAGCAAGGTTTACCGGTCCGGGCGCATTTCCGTGCCAGCACTCCGCGATGTGTCGTTTGCCGTGGAGCACGGCGAGTTCGTCTCGATCGTCGGGCCCTCCGGCAGCGGCAAGTCCACGCTCTTCTACCTACTGGGTGGGCTTACCCGGGCGACGGAGGGAAGCGTCTTCATTGATGGCGTCGATTTCGCAACTCTGCCGGATTCCGAGCGCACCGCCGTTCGTGGCCGCAAGATTGGCTTCGTCTTTCAGAAATTCAATTTGCTGCCGACGCTTACCGCGCGCAACAACATTGAGATCGCCTACGAGATCAGCAGTCGGCAAAGCGGGGACCACCATCAGCCGATGGACCAGAAGTTTTTCTCGCAGCTCACGGAACTGCTGGGCATCGCTGGCCGCCTGGATCATCGTCCATCGGAGCTCTCTGGCGGGGAGCAGCAGCGCGTCGCGATTGCACGGGCATTGATTACCCGGCCAGCCCTGGTGCTCGCCGATGAGCCGACCGGCAACCTGGACAGCGCCAACTCGGAAGCCGTGCTCTCCATGCTGCGCCGCTCGAATCAGGAGTTCCGGCAGACGGTGCTCATGATCACGCACAATCCCGAGGCGGCTGAGGTCGGAGACCGTATTCTGCATATGCGGGATGGCCATTTGCTCGAGCAGACTGCAGGCTCACAGGCAGCGAGCCTCCATTAGAGCCGGGGGCTCGGTCGACCAGATACGAAATGGCTTGCCGCGCCCGGGCGGGGCTGAATTGACCCGTTACCCGGCCGCCGATATACTCAGCAAGTACTTCAGCGGGAGTAGCTCAGTGGTAGAGCATCGCCTTGCCAAGGCGAGGGTCGCGGGTTCAACTCCCGTCTCCCGCTCCAGATAGCGGCCCGGCTGCTATTGTGCGGCGTGACACTGGCCACACGGCACCACATCCTCTCCGCAAGACGGCGCGGTACCCAAGTGGTAAGGGAGAGGTCTGCAAAACCTTTACGCGTCGGTTCGATTCCCACCCGCGCCTCCAATTTCTTCAAAGAGTTACAGACTCACTCGAGATTCAGCTTCAAAGGCGACTGTAGCGGGAATTGTAGGGAACTCTTTCGCACGTTCTCTCATTTCGACTCACTGAATCACCATGTCTGGCATCCCCTGTTGACGTGCCGCTCGCATCGATCTGCTGCTGCGCTACAAACTGCTCCATGCTGCTCCATAGCCTTCGTCTGATGCTCTTGAGTTGGGTGAGCATACCGAAGCACCATGTTGATCTTGGAATGGCCCAGCATCGCAGCCAGCGTCACAAGATCAATGCCCGACTCAGCCGCCCGCGTCGCCCAAGTGTGGCGAAGATCGTAGAGGCGGAACGGCGCAACCTTGCTGTCTCTCACTGCTCGGTCATGCGCATTGTTGACCTTCGGAACTGGCTGCTTCGGGTCGTGTCGCATGCGGGAACAGATACGGCCTAGCTGCCCTTCTCGTCCTTGCACTCGTCAGTCCGTCTCGTCAGGATGCTCTTCGCCGTCGCTGTGAGCTTGATGCGCCGCTTTGCCGCCTTCGTCTTGCCTAAGGGATTGAACAGAAAGCCCTCGGCCAAGATGCACGTTCTCAGGCTTGAATCCGGTAGACCTCTTCCGGCCGCATCCCGGTTTCAAGCATCAGGGTCGCCACATCTCGCAGCATCGGCGTTGCCTTCGCCAGATACTTCGCCTGCTCGTCATAGGTGAGCACACGGGTCTGCTCGTTGTTCTCCTGTAGCGTCTTCGCCGCCGTCTTGCTGATCGGATTCTTCACCGGCACATCGCCTTGATGACGTGATTGAACATCGCCCGCAGACAAGCCAATTCCCGGTTGACTGTTGCGGGCTGAATTTTGTCCTTCGTTGGTCTGCGCCTTCCTTGGAGCGCACAGTCTTGAATTGACTCAGACGAGCCGTCTTGTACTTCTCCACTTCATCCGGCGTGATCTTCTCCAGCGAAACATCTTTGAAATGCTTCAGGAGAGCGACGCTGCTGATCTTGTAGCGCCGATGTGTAGCAGGTTTAGCAGCATGTTCCTTCTCTGACCACGCCAGGAAGTCAGCCATTGCCGTCTTGAATGACGGAATCTTTTTGCGCTCAGTGATGCCGACTTCACCTTTTGCGAGAGCAGTACGAAAAGCAGACGCAATCTCTCGCGCATCATTCTTGTTGCTGACAGCCGGAACTGCGGCGATAGCGTTTGCCTTCAAACCGAAATTCATACCACCAGATTTTTCCGCGCTTCTCTAAATACACTGATCGCCTCCGTTCAGATTTTCCGTCGCCTTCAAGTTCGGTAATCCGTTGAACGACGTTCTCCCAAAGCTGCACCAGATCGAGCGAAACCACGGTTGTACCTAGCTCTGAGAATTGCTCTGCCTCATTTGCGGCGCGTTTTCCGTCCACCACTTTCCAGACTCGCTCCCATGTGCCCGTCTCCTCGTTTGTCCTGCCGCTCAAAGTAAGCACAAGTGGCTGAGCGTTTCCCGACTCGTCATACGACGCCGTCCATTTGGTGATCGCCTTATCATTTGCAATCGCCGCCTCAGCCCCCTTAATACCGTCCGGGCTGAAAAAGGCTTCATATAGTTCATTGGCCACGGCGAGCCTCAGAACGGCCTCCCAGCCGTAATATCTGCGGCTGCCTCGTCCGGCTGCTTTAACAGTTGGTTCCAGTCCATAAGCAGGCAGGGCAAAATTCTTCACCCGCCAGTCTGGTGCCCCGAGAATGAGAGCAACCTCTGCCGTTCCATAACGTGCTGGTCGATGAGAAACGCTTGGCATAAAATAAGACTACATCACTCTTTCAATCTTGTGGCAAATATTTTGGTTGACTTTTGTCTACAATTACAATTACATTGGATGTAGCAGTAAGGGAGTGGATGCCCAGCGGTGTCGGGGATCATCTGCTCTCCACTACACACCCCAGCCTTACCCTCTCGTCGGCTCAAATATCAAAGGCGAGAGTCGGGAAAACTCGTTGAGTGAGCAAAACGTATTGAAGCTGCTGTACTCCATAGAGGAAGCGGCGTCGGCCCTCTCTGTCTCGCCATGGACTCTTCGTAGTCATGCGAAGAGAGGCACACTCCCAACCGTCAAGATCGGGACCCGCAGACTCATCAGGGCTGCTGACCTCGATCGAATCGCTGCTGACGGTCTGGAGTCGCTGACCTAGGCTGGCTGAGCCGCGCTCCACCAACAACTGACGATCTAGACCGCTTCTGGCAATCAGAGAAGCCGCCCCATGCCACTCAAATCGAGTCGGTGTGAGCGGCCAATTTGCGCTGCTCAGCAACCAGTCTGCGTGTCGGTTCAACCTCAATTGCAGTTAACACCGCTTAAGAAAGAACAGAAGGAGCCAGCAGGATTTTCAACAGTGCAGTCGAAGTATTTGAGGTGACGAAGGGGAGGCGCGGAAAGCCCATAGGGGCCTCTTTAACTGCTCTCTATCGTTAACACAACAATAGCGAGGGCTTTAACTGATTCATTGAATCAAACGAGAAGGAAAAATGAGACTAAAGAAGCAGGATTTTAAGTGCGCCAAGTGCGCCTTAGCAGTGTCGCAAGCGCATCCGACTTGCACTCAATGCAAGCGGCAGATGATTGCACAAAGCAGCAAAGAGTTCATGGACTATGTTTCCATCCATAAGTTGCGCGTGCACGAAGACTATGACGACTTTTACGTATTTAACCTCTCTGTTGGACTGGTCAGCATTCGTGGATTGACCTACAACAGGGCCAGAGGCAGCATCCGATTTCCAAAATGCCAAATGAACCGGAACACCGTTTTCCCGGTCAAGGCGTTTGGTGTATTCGTCAATAACCTTCGAACCAAGTTGGATCGAGAAATCGCAAAGCTCCTGGGAGAGGACCACGACTCCGAGGATGAATCCAGAGAGGCTTCGACAGCAGCGTAATGCCACTATACCCACAGTTAAACGGGTGGCTATGGTTGTGTTAACGATAGGCGTCGATTAACCGTCACCCTAAGCAAGCGCCAATGGCAAACACAGCGCGGGAATTCTGCAAGAAGGCGGGGGCATCGCGCTGCTCCTGCCATCTGGCCGCATTCCAGTTCTCAAAGGGTAGTGGCGGGAGTGGAATGCGTCGAAAACAACGGATTGGGACGGCCTGAAAGGGAATGCTTCAGAGCGAGAGTCCGACCCGCAAAACAGCACTTTTTCCGCCCAACAAAATCAACTACTTACAGGGGCGCTCTGAGCCGATTTTGACTTATAAGCGTCCGCTGAGGGCCCGTTGATACCTGAGGCTACCTAAACCCTGCCGACGCCTTAAAACGGCTTCTATTGCGCGAAATCAAATCTCTGACCGCGTTTCCGTTCAGCTTCCCTGAGAGCCGTTTAGGGGGTGACTCCGATCAGGACAGGAACGATGAAGAGCTTGCCTGCACTCAGTTGACGGTACGCTTTTCGGAAATCAATCCGGTCCGGTCACCCCCCATAACAGGCTCTCAGGATGGCCGAACACGCGCGGCACTACAGACACAATTTCAAAGGAAAGAAAATGCCGCTAACCAAACAACGCTCATCTGAACAGTGGGCCGCATTGATTGAGGAAGTGAAGCAGCGATCAGCTAAGCGAAAACGAGGAAGACGCATCAAAGCCAAAAAGCAACGAGACGCGCTGATAGAGGCGGCAATGAGGAAGAGCCGCCGCGAATCACGTCGGCTGCTTCTGAAAAAGCTGAAATGGCTGAACGAGACAGTCCGCAGCGGTCGCTATGCAGGCTAAAGGCTTCGTCAGTGGTTGGCTCCCGTGCGCATTACTTCCGGGTTGGCCGCCCAGTTATGAGCGCGGCGCACAAGTCACAGTGGACCCTTTGCGAGACGATGAAATGATCGGGGGGAATCGCAAACGATCTATTGATTGCCCTTTTGCTGAACATCAGGCGACACTTCTTCACAACGCCCGTATCGGGATAGGGGAACGCTTTTCAGTGTGCCGTTTGGATTTAGGAACTCGACACTCCGTTTATAGCGGAGGGTAGTCCATTCTATCGAGAGTCGCACCCGCATCTTCGTGCCGCTGATAATGCCCGGTTCACTCGCCCAACTTGTTCCGTCCGCTTGATAGGTTTCTTCGCTAGAATGCGGTACTCCCTTGTCATATCCCCGCGTAATCAGGAAACCCCGATTAAGCTCCGTTTGTTGCGCCTTTGACATTTTCTTGAACTCACCGGTGCTGATGAGGAATTGCTTGAGAGTTTCGCTTTTGCCGAAGATAAAGAACGTCTCTAGCTTTGGGTCATCATCAAAACAAGCATAGCCATCTGCCATACGGTCTAGTCCACCCGCCTTATAAATCTCGTCGTAGTACTCGCGGGCGGATTGGGCAAACGTAGAGGCGCTCCCAAAAAGCAACGCCACAACGAGAGCGATTTTCATAATGCGTTGTAACGTAGACATACCGCAAGCACCTCACTCTGTTCAGGATCGCAGCTTACCCTTTTTGAGACACTTTTTGTGGTGATATTCGGGTAACTATCGGCACACTCTTGATCCTAATTTCCCCGCCAACGTCTTGAAGTACTGATTCTTCGCACGTACCGAATAACACCAAACCGGAAGTAATTCCGAAATGCGAACGGGCGGTTCAAGCCCTGCCGAACTGGCGGTTCAACTCCCGTCAAATGGACCGAAGCTGCGATCAAATCAGCAGATAGCCTCGAATCTCGGGCGCTCTCTTCACAGTGAATTGATGCCAGCGCTCCAAGAGGTGTGTGTTAGCCTCCCATCAAACGAAAATGTAGTGGTGAGCAATGGAAGAAATAATCAAGTGCATTAAAATGGCTAACTCTTTGACCGCCCAAAGCGAGTATGAGAAGGCACGGGCCGTGATTAGGAATTGCGTTGGATACGGGTCAATATCAGATGAATCAGCGCCGCTATACTTGGCGGAAGTCAACAGCATGCTAGCTGAGAGTGACTTCACCAACGCGGCGAGCCTTTTAAAAAAAATTGACCGACCAGAGGCCGGAGTTCTCGTCAAACTGTATTGCTTGTCTTACTCCGCACAGATTCAACAAGCGCTTGGAAATTTGACTGACGCTCTTTTGTTAGTCGACACTGCGCAAGAGATCGCTAGTAGCGATGATCGCGTGATCAATGGCGACATCCTCGGCAACATCATGTCTCGTCGGGGTTACATCTTGTGCTCCCTCGAACGCTGGTCTGAGGCCCTATCGACGTTAGTCCATGCGAGACGGTTCGACGTGGCAGGTGACGAAAGGTTCGGCATCGGACTACATATTGCCTACTGCCTTCAGGCGCTTCATCGCAATACAGAAGCGATTCAGGAACTAAATCTTTTATTAGATGAGAGTGAAAAGCCAACTTCGTCGTTAACTTCACACATCTATTTCAGGAGGGCATCGGTACTTTTGGAAATGAAGAAATTCGGCGACGCATATCGGGATTTTCTTCGCGCAGAAGACGGACACGTTGGAGAGCTTGAAATTGCAATTCAGGCGGGCAAGAGTAGAGCGTCAGCGGGTATGCTAAAGGTCTGAATCGATATGGTCGCCCAAAACCACGCAGACGACTTTGTCCGGGCGGAGAATCCAGACGGGACAGAGGTTATGGCATAGATCGCCCGCGCGGGAGATGGACGCCGCCCCAACGTTCTCGTCTCTTCCCTGCAGTCGGGTAATCCGCATCGGAGCCTTCCGTGTACGGTGTTTGTGAGTTGGATCTCTGCAGAGGCGCTTCGGGCGCTCCGCCACATTTGTGCCGTTGACCGGTGGGCCATGTAGAGGGGCGGCCTTCTGCGGGCGCGGGGCGGAAAGCAGGAACAGTTTGGCCGCGCGGCCACGGCACTAAAAGGTTCCGTCTCATACCCATAGCGCTACCTGATGACCTCTTGAAGTTCGAGGCAATTGAATCGCTCATCGTAGCCTATCTCTATATCCGCCATCGGAATTGAGCGAGATGACTCCCACCCGTCGCCTTTGATTCTCGCTGAGAATTCGTTACAGTCCACGAGTTTCACGCGCGTGCTGCCGCCACGTTCACCGATCATCATTCGCTGGCGTCCGGTGTACTTCACCACATGCATCACGTAGGTATCCTTCGACTTCGATATTTCCGCAGCCTTTCGCTGCTCGGGGGATTGATGGGGGCGGGGTCTCGGCTTACCGAGGTAGGCACGGGCTTCAGCTTCTGCGAGCGTCCTCCACAATCGAAGTACATGCTCAGGATGAGCATCAACATCGCTGTCAATGAATTTTGCACAATTCTGGCACAGCCATATCGCGTTGTTGATGCCGCTTCTCTCCTCCGGAGTTAGTTCGGAATCAAAGCGCGGTCCTCCCGGCGAAGCGCTGGTAATATGCGCTGCAACGCCAACATTAACGGATTTTTTGGGGTCTTCCTGTGGGCCGCCGGTCTCCGCCTCGCAATGAGGGTTGCTGCATCGCATCCCAACTCGCTGTGCTAAAGTCCTTTTCACCGCTTCAGGAAAGTCATCGCGCACGAGCATAGCCCTCTTGATCCCCGCAATCCGTAGTCTATTGAAGGAGGCACGAGGCCGCCAGCTCACTGTCACGAAGCAGGGATTGGTAGAGATCGGCTCGATCGGACGAGGCGGTGTCCAGGCGCGCGCCAAAGTGATTTTTGCTGCGAGCAGCACATACCGCATGCCAGTGCCGATGGGGCGGTTTGTCGTTCGAATCCATCACCGTCTCCCCTGGAGCACGCGCATCACTTCCCAGGATGGCTGACCTAAGAAGACTTCCGTAGAGACGATGTACGAGCGTTTATCCAAACAAACAGGACAGATCACCGTTACGGAGCCGACCGGTTCAACGGAGATCGGGACGCATCGCTTGCACCCTTTGCAACGGACAACCTGGACATGATTCCGTGAGGGAGCTGGCATATCAGCGCAACGCCTGACCTTTCCAAACCTGCGGCAGGGAACCGATGAATACCTCTGACGGGCGGTAAACCTGCCTCGCTCCGCAAACGCTGCAAGGCACACGAGCGGGAAGAACGGGAACACCCCGAGTGAGGCTAGGCGTCTGGGCTCCGCAGACTTTGCACTTCACCAGCGCTTGGCGTGTTCGGATCAGGACTGACATTCCGGCAGGTTAGCGCGGTCGGATGTGGAAAGGCAAACAAAAGGCGAAGATGGGCCAGTGTGTGGCCGGGTGTTCTCGTCCAACAACGCATACGGGAGCAGCGGTTCGTGTGCTCGGGCCGACCCTGTTGTTCTGAGAGCCCGTTTCAGGGGTGAGCATGTTTCCGGTCAAATACGAGCAAACACTTCACCGAGGAACCGTACGAAAAATTTCAAAAAATTTGGGACGGGCGTCTCGATCCGGCCTCTTTGAAGCCAGGTTGTGCCTCCGCAGCACTGACCGAGGCGGAAGCTCCCCTACCCCTTTCCTTCTGACCGGAATGCTTTTTCTGCTCGATTGACTGTGGGGAGTTTTGTGGGGAGTCTGGGTAAATCTGGGTTGGTATGGGTTGATCCGATATAGAGAATGGCGCTGGAGATACAGCCACTTGCAACCCGATGCTAACCGGTCCAAATGTGCCAGAGAGGTCTGCAAAACCTTTACGCGTGAGTTCGATTCTCACCCGCGCCTCCAATTCCCCTCAGTAAATCTAGCTGACCCTCGAGATCCGGCGAAAAAGTGCGATGTGGCGACTGCCGCGCTTCTCTCTGAACTTTCAAATTCATTGAGTCGCGTGAGAAAGGTGCGGCCGCCTGTTGCTTTGCAGCCGCGGATCCAATTCCCGTCCCATGCCTTACTGCGCTACTGCTTTGGCCGTCGCTTTGCTAGCGTCCTTTATGCCAACCGCCGTCTTTTCTCCACCCTTTTCCGTGTACTTGACGGTGACCCTAGTGCCTTCTTTGCCGGCTAGGTAGGTGTCTACGCTGCCCTTCTCCACACCTTTCCCGGTGTCGTCGGCCCCCTTCTCCACACCTTTGCCCGTGTCGTCGGCACCCTTCTCAACACCTTTTCCCGTGTCCTTGGCACCCTTCACGACTGTTTGATCCGTGTACTTGATTGTGTGCTCCGTACCATCAGCCGCCTTGACGACGACAGTCTTTGTGTCTTTATCAACGTGTTTCACAATTCCGGTGACCGCGTGAACCACGTCCTGGGCCCAAGCACCCTGCCAGGCAACAACCATCGCGAGAACAAACACCCCTGCCAGCAAGCCTCTTAACCGTTTCGAATGAATCGTCATCGCAACCTCCAGGTTCGATTTGCTGTCCATCCTATACGTTGCAGGTGCCTCGGGAGTAAAGGAAAGCACGCATAGCAGCAGCCCGCAGGCCCGATAAATCGACCTTTTCGAGATTGCATTCCTTTGGTTCGGTAAGTTGCTTGAGGGGCATTTTGCACTAGATTTCAAGTTTTCGGGCTTCGACGACTGGGATCGAATCCAAAAAGACAGGTCTTTTTTCCATCGCCGAGGAGACGATGCGCAAGATGCCAGGTTCACCGGAGTACACATATCCAGACTGCGGACAGCGCTCTTATGAGTGACAGGTAGCTAAAGCCTCAGGCGTGCCTTCTACGGTTTTCCATTCCAGAGTGCTGATATTGGCCGCGATCAAGTTCGGCGCTGATCCGAATCAAGTTTCCGCTACCGTTCCCGATCTCCGGAATGTCTTTGGACTGGTTCTCGCAGATCGATCTCCACATAGCTCCGATCACGACGCCAATTGAGAGGGCCCCCCACGCGATTAGAACGGTCATTCAGTGTCTCCTGTACTCAACTCTCGGTGCATTCGGGCCCTGAGCCGGAGTCCACGTCACGGCTATGCATTAGGATGCGGCGATCCACCCTCCGAGAGACTCCGGGTTTCCCTAGAAAAAAGAAAGGTTTGCGACCGTTATTCCCAACCGTGGAGCGTCTTGTTTTTTTCGGTCGGCCATAGGCCACTTCACGTGAAGACATGCATCTGAGGACACTTTTTCTAGCGCTCACTGGTGCGGCAAGCTCACGGCGTAGAGATACCACGCCGCATGGGGCAGCCACTCTTCGGTCCAGCGCCAGTCGTCGTCCTTGCCGGTAACTGCAAAACCCTCGTTGAACGCGATACCGTCCTCGTCGTTCGTCGCTGCGGTAATGCCGTTGACGATGGCGCCGGGAGCACTGGTGTATTTGTACGAACGGAAAAACATATAGGGAGCATTGCCGTGCCCACTTCCCATCAGCATGCTGCTGTCAAACGGGTTGCGTCCCAGGATCCAATGCAACTGGTCGTCCGCGTATGTCTGAAGGGCGGTTTGGAATGTCGGGTCATCCCCAAAGAACGGTGCGGCCATGCGTGCGGCGGCCGCCAGTGATCCAAGCCGCGCATCCTCCCCTTGCCACCATGGGGCTGCCTCCGTGTCGTGCGGGAAGAAGAACGCCGTCCGCATCTGGCCATTCCCCATCCTCACAAGCTGCCGCGCGTAGCCGAATGGATTGTTGACCTCGCGCGTGGTAGCCAGCTCGAACTCGAGTGAGCGCTTGATCACCGTGAGTGCTTGCTGTCGGTTTGCCGCGGAGGCGATCTCTGCGTAGCGCAGCAGGCTGACAACGGGTAAACCTGCGTCGGAAGGATGGAAGAACGGGCGCGTGCCATCATCCGCTCGCCAGTAGTCATGAAAAGCGCCTTCGGTCGTCAGCCGGGCCATCAGGCTCGCCGCCCGCTTATCGGCAGCCTGACGGTACCGATCCTTCTGACTGGCCCGATACAGCTCGGTCGCGGCCATCAGCGCGCAGTAGTCGTCCAGAATGTTTTCCTTGTGGTCGTTCAGCAACTCAGGATTGTGCGCCTCGAGAAATGCGAACGCTTCTTCCGCGGCCTGCAGATATTGTGCCCGCGTAAAGTCGCCATCCTCCGGCATGGTGCTGGCCAGCGCCAGGGACGCAATCGACATCCCGCCTCCAGCCCGGTAACCGGCTTCATACATGTGCGGCTGATCTATGAGCGGTGCCGCACGCTGTGTAGACTCGGAGGCCTTCGTCTTGATCTGCGTACGCCAGTTGGGGTCACCAATCTTGCGGTCCCTGGCGAGCTTTGCGGGTCCCGGCGCGTCGATGCTCTCGAAGAAAGAGCCGTTGGGCCGCTTGATGCGCACCAGAAAATCCGCGCCAAAGAGGCCCTCATCGAGAAGGCGGCGCTGGTACTCGCTGAAGTTGTCATCGTGCCGCGCTTTGAGCGTGTTGTAGCTGGCGAGCAGCGTCCAGGCGACGAGCGGTACCTGCTGCGGATTGAAATATGAAGTCAGGTTCTGGTGTGAGAGATGAATGCCGTAGTCGCCAGTCGCGTCGTACCAGCCACCATGGACATCCACAGTGCCGCGGCCATCCGGCAACGGAAGGTGCCGATCGGCGCGATCCATGTCTCCGCTGGCACGCTGTCCCTTGAAGTAGAACAAGACATTCGACAACGTTGCTCGCTCCAGCAAGTCGTCCTCAATCTGAAAGCTGCAGGAACTGGTGGCGGCGCTTCCAGTTTCAACACGCAGGAGATAGTGCCCCGGCGTATGGAATGCTGAGAAGTCCGCCTTCCAGTACGTTTGGTCGTTCCAATGGTCTACGCGGCCCGCTGACGCGAGCGTACCGCTGAATACCACTTTGCCGGTGGCATCGTCGATCAACGAGAACTTCCGACTGGCTGTTCGTTTCGCTCGCCGACCGGAGATGAGCGCAATCTTTGGCGCGGTGGTCTCATAGCCCACCTGATCCACCAGGACACGCATCTGCGCGGATGCCAGGGATACGGCGAGCGCGAAGCAAGTTAGAACAAGAAAGTGTCTGAAGAGCCGGATGGGATTACCCTCCCTCGATCACTGGTTGCGACTATACCGCAGCGTTATGCGCAGATTCCCGGCTGTATCGGGCCAACATGTGCAATGCTGGTTGCGAACTCAGCAATTGCGGAGGACGGAGTGACTTCTATCTGCGAAGAACTGCTTCGCAACGCAAGCCGTTCACGACAGCCGGGAAGGGCTACACAACAGCGGTCGGCAGGCATGCGTCGCCTTCAATCGGCCATCATGGTCGCGTTCATGCTTTCCATGCCTCTGATGGCGTCGCATGCGAAGAGCGCTCATTCCGGTAAGGCTCTTCCTCCGCAGATCATCGCGTACATTTTTCCGCGCGACCGGAAGCTTCAGCCGGCCGAGATTGCCGCTGGGAAGTTGACTCGTATCAACTATGCCTTCGCGAATATCCAGGACGGCCGGATCGTGACCGGCAGCCCGGTGGACGAGGCGAACTTCGCAACGCTGGTCTCCCTGAAGCAACAAAATCCATCCCTGCAGGTACTGATCTCGGTAGGTGGCTGGCTGTGGTCGGGAAACTTCTCCGATATGGCTCTCACTAAGGAGAGCCGGAGCCGGTTTATCGAGAGTGTGGTCGAGTTTGTCGACCGCTACAAACTCGATGGGCTCGACATCGATTGGGAGTATCCAGGGATGACGGGCGCCGGCAATCGTTTCCGGCCTGAGGACAAACGCAACTACACATTGGTTCTTCAAGAACTGCGGGAGCGGTTCAACCGCGAACAGAGCCGGCTGGGACGGCCCTTGTTGCTCTCGGTGGCCGCCGGGGCGTCCAGCGAGTTCATTGCCCACACGGAACTCGGCCAGGTGCAACGCTATCTCGATACCGTGAACTTGATGGCCTATGACTACTACGAGCCGGGCAGCGAAAAGATCTCAGGAAATCATGCTCCGCTTTATTCCGACCCTGCGGACCCCAAGCGAGTTTCCGCCGACCGGTCGGTGCAGGAGTTCGAACGCGCCGGTGTACCCGCTCGGAAAATTGTTTTGGGCGTGCCCTTTTACGGCCACGTCTGGGGTGACGTCGGCCCGACCGGCCATGGGCTCTTCCAACCGGGAGTGACAGTGCCAAATGCATTCGCGAACTACGGCAACATCGTGACGAATATGCTGAACAACGGGTTCACGCGATACTGGGATGCCGCCGCGTCGGTCCCATATCTCTACAGCAAACAGAAGCGCCAGTTCGTTTCCTACGAGGACCCCGAATCCCTCGCGTTGAAGTGCGCCTACGTTCGGCGCAAAGGACTCGCCGGCGTCATGTTCTGGGACTACATGGGCGATCCAACCGGCGCGCTCCTGAACACGATCAATACCGCTTTTTACGGCAATGGCGCGAATGCCGGGAGCGGCCGATGAACACTACCGTCTCTTCTCCATCGATCGGCATTACCGGGCAGGCCACCTCTACGCGCGTGGTCTCGATCGACATCTTCCGCGGCATCACGATGGCGGTCATGATCTTTGTCAACGATCTGGACAGCGTGCACGGCCTCTCCAAATGGACCTACCACATGCCCGAAAACGTGGATGCGATGACCTATGTCGACATGGTCTTCCCTGCGTTTTTATTCATCGTTGGCATGGCGTTACCCATCGCGGTGAAGCAGCGCCTGAAGCGCAATGCATCGGTCGCCTCGCTATGGATGCACGTGGTGCTGCGCGCTATCGCACTGCTCGTGCTCGGCCTCATCCTTGCCAACGCGGAGCGCGGAGACCCGGCGCGCATGCACATCAATCCCAATGCCTGGGCACTCCTCGGGCTCGCCGGCGCCATCCTGCTCTGGAATGTTTACCAGGGACTCAGCAGCCGGACTGTCTTGCTGCTGCGCAGCGTCGGCGGGGCGGTTATCGTCGCGATGTTCGCCATCTTTCGCCGGTCAACCCCACATGGCGAACGATGGATCAATTTTTCGTATCCCGAGATCCTTGGACTCATCGGCCTGACTTACTTTGCTGTTTGCCTGCTGTATATCCCCACGCGCCGCTGGCGCATCGCGCCTGTTCTGTGGCTGATCGCGCTTGTCGCTTTCAACGCCGCGTGTACTGCTCGATGGCTGCCCTTTGCGCATGTGTCGATGTACATCTGGCCCTTCGGCAATGGATGTCTGCCCACGCTGGTCATGGCGGGCATTGTGACGTCGTCCATCTTTCTGGGCGAGCATCGCTGGAAAACTCCCTGGCAGAAAATACAACTGGCGCTTCTGATGTCCGTTGTGTGCTTCGTCGTCGGCTGGCTGCTGGCGCCGCTCGGCATCTCGAAGATTCGCGCGACGCCCACCTGGGCGCTGTGGACCATCGCAGCCAGCTGCGCGCTGTTCTCCGCGCTCTATTGGATCTGCGATGTGCGCAAGCGAATCGGCTGGGCATGGCTGGTGCGTCCTGCCGGTTCCAACACACTGCTGACGTATCTCATCCCCGACGTCTACTACTTTCTCGCCGCGCTGATGGGTTTTGAGTCGTTACTTGGACACTGGAACGCTGGCTGGCCGGGCATCATCCGCGCTGTCTGTTTTACCGTCGCGATCTTGCTGATTGCGAGGGTCCTGACGAAAGCGCGCCTACGGATGCAACTGTAAGCACGTCGCCCCATCAGTGGAGTGACGACAGATCCAGCTTCGTAACTGGGTGCGAACCGTAGTTCGCGACGTAAGCGTCGCCGTTGTCGGGATCCACAGCAACTGCATAAGGATTCGTCCCCGCCGGAATCGTACCGAGCGCCCGATTGGTCGCGCCGTCAATCACGGTCGCGTTGTTGCTATGCGTATTTGCGACGAAGATATGATGCCGTTTGCCGTCGGCCGCAAGAGCCTGCGGATGATGACCGGCTGCGATGGTTGCAACAGGCTTCATCGTCGCACCATCGATAACCGTTACTGAATCATCCACATAGTTGGCGACATAAATCCTGTTGGCCGTTTCGTCGATCGCCACGGCGTCCGGCATCGCTCCGGTGGGAATCTTGTCCGTCCGGCTATCGTCTTCGTGATACGCGATGAGCCTGTTCTTGCCGATCTCCGTCACATAAACAATCCCGCGCTGTTCGTCGACTGCAAGCCCCCACGGGTGAGAAAGGCCAAGGTCTTCATGATGGATCACATTCGAAGCATCCACCATGGTGAGCGCCGGGTCTTCGTAGCTGATGAAGAATGCTCGCCGGCGGCGTGCATCTGTCTCAACATAATCTTTGGAGCCCACCGGCAAGGGCTGAGCGCTGTCAGTGGCTGTATCGATCATCGTGACCTTGTTGCTGTAGGTGTTCGTCACGTAAGCGCGGTGCAGCGCGGAATCGAACCCAATTGCATACGGGTGCTCTTCCCCGGGAAGCGTCTTGACCACGCGGTCGGTTGTGCCATCGATCACGCTGATGTTGCCGCTGCCGGCGTTGGCGACATAAATCCGATTTACAGCGGGGTCCACGACGAGGCAATTTGGCGCGTGTCCCACGGGAATCGAAGAACGAGTGCCATGGCTATCCACGACGATGACGCGGTTGCCGTCCTGATCCACCGCATAAAGACGGTGGTTTATTGGATTGAAGGCGAGAGCGCGCGGATGAATCGTCCTGCCGTGAGGTTCCGGATTAACGTCGGCTGCCCTCAGACTTCGCAATCCTGCAAAGGTCGTGACGCCGGCGGCAAGGACTAGCACAACGTTCTGCTTCAACTTTCCATATCGCCTCATCGTGAGATCTCCGCTCCTGCTCTTCGCAGAATAATAGCCGTCGGCATTCGCCTCGTAACAAGGTATAACGTTTGTGTTCCGTACTCTCGCGTTCGTGGAGACGAATCCTTGATGAGGTCTTTGACGAGGGCTTTCGTATCGATCTTCCGGGCCGTCGGCGCCGTGGTCTTGCTCCTTGGGTGTGCATGGGGGGCCAAAGCGCAGTCTCAGAGACCTCCGTTCCATGTTGTTGCGCTTGCCGAAAAGGGCGGTATTCATAAGCCCTTTGTGGATGCCGCGAAAGTATGGCTTGCCCAGGAGGCCGCTCGGGACCATTTCACGATCGACTACATCGAGGACACCAAGCCCATCGACGATACCTTCCTCTCGCACTACCAGCTCTTCATTCAGCTGAACTATCCGCCCTACAATTGGACACCCACAGCGGTGGCTGCATTTCAGCGTTACATCGAAGAGGGCCGCGGCGGCTGGATCGGATTCCATCACGCCACCCTGCTGGGACACTTCGATGGCTTCGGCCTGTGGCCGTGGTTCTCCGACTTCATGGGTGGTATCCAGTTCAAGGACTACATCGCTACGTTTGCGTCTGGCACAGTACATGTGGAGGACGCGCAGCATCCGGCGATGAAGGGTCTCGGCAGTTCATTCCAGATCGAAAATGAAGAGTGGTACACCTGGGACAAAGACCCGCGGCCGAACGTTCGCGTGCTGGCGACGGTGGACGAGAACAGCTACACGCCCGCGACCGCAATCAAGATGGGTGGAGACCATCCCGTCATCTGGACCAACGAACACGTCAAGGCGCGGAATATCTATATCTTCATGGGCCATCATCCTGAACTGTTCCAGAACACCTCATTCACCACGCTCTTTCATAACTCCATTCTTTGGGCGGCTCACGCATGAAGCGGCGGATTCTAGCGTTTCTGGGCGTTCTCGCATTCACCTGTGGCATGATGCTCCACGCGCAGGCGCCGCGCTTTCACGTACTCGCTTTCTATACGGAAAAAACGGAAGCCGATCACGTCGATTTCGCGCGACAGGCGATCACGTTCTTTGAATCCGAAGCAAAGCGGGAGAACTTTTCCTGGCGAGTAACGACCGACTGGAATGACCTGAACGCTACGAATCTTCAGCAATATCAGTTGGTGGTCTGGCTGAACGACTCCCCGCAGGAAACGGCGCAGCGCGCAGCGTTTGAGCAATATATGAAGCACGGCGGTGCATGGCTCGGCTTTCACTTTGCGGGCTACAACGATGAGCGCACGCACTGGCCATGGTTCGTGGGCGATTTTCTGGATGCAGTTTTTCTGACCAATAGCTGGCCTCCACTACCAGCGGACCTTCTTGTAGAAGATCGATCCAGCCCCGTCACTCGCGGCCTTCCGGCTACGTACGTATCGCCGGCGAACGAGTGGTATATATGGAAGCCGAACCCGCGAGACAACAAAGATATCCATGTCCTCGTGAGCCTAAGTCCATCCAACTACCCCCTTGGCATGAAAGACACGCTCACCGCAGGCGATCTGCCGGTAGTTTGGACGAACACGAAATACAAAATGATCTACTGCAACATGGGGCACGGCGACAAGGTATTCACCAGCGCCACGCAGAACCAACTATTCACAAATGCCATCCTATGGCTGGGCGAGGCTGGCGCGAAGCAGGCGGAGCGCGCCAGTGGCGAAGCTCAGCCAAGATAATCTAGCGCCTTGCCGAGCTCCCAATGATGGCCAAACGGATCGCTAGATAGCCTTCTGCTTGCGAGGCTTTGCGGTCGCCTCTTTCGTTGCGCGTTGCGGCTCTTTCTTTTCCGCCGCAGCAGGCTTCGATGGCACCAGTGTGGGACGCGCACGTTCTTTCTCCGCGAGGCTCTGCTTGAGCGCGGTCATCAGATCGACCACGGGAGCCAGCCGCCGCTTTTCAGTACCCGGCCGTGGCGCCGCGCCTGCGCGTTTCGTCTCGATAAGCGCCAGCACCTTCTCTTTATAGTTGTCTTGAAACTGCTCCGGCTGGAATGGCGCGCGCAGAGACTCCATGAACTTTTCCGCGAGGGAGACCTCCTGCTCCGGCACTTCGGATGCAGTGTCGTGCCCATATTCGCCGACCTCTCTCACCTCGGCCGGATAGTAGAGCGTATGCAGCAGCAACCCCTGGTCGTAGGGGCGTATCAGGACCACCTGCTCACGGCCACTGAGTGTGACGCGGGCGATGGCGGCAAGCTTCTCGCGAGTCATACCGCGAAACAGCAGATTGTAAGCACGCTTGCCGGAGTCTTCAGCCGCCGAGTAATAGGAAGTCTGAAAAAAAATTGGATCTACTTCATCCAGAGATACGAATTGCTGGATCTCCATTACGTCCGAGGACTCAGCTTCCAGAGTCTTGAGCTCATCGGACGTGACCGTAACATATTCGCCCTTTTCTACCTCGTAGCCCTTCTGTAACTCGCTCCGCTCCACCACGCGATCGCACTGCGGGCAAAAGATCTGCTGTTTGATCCGGCCGCCGCACTCGCTGTGGATCTGGTTGAAGCTCACATGCTCTTCGCGGGCAGCAGCAAACAGGCGAACAGGAACAGAAACCAGGCCGAAGGAGATATACCCCTTCCAAACTGTGGATGCCATAGACACGCTCCGGAGGAAAAGTATAGATGAGGATCGCGATGTCACCTATCAGCTAACTCAACACCTTCGCATTTTCATCGCCTATTTAATTGCCGCTTAGCTGGAATGCAGCCCACCCTCATTGCCGTTGATATTCAAAATCGTAGTAATGCTTGCCATCTTCGATTGTGATGCGCATTGTGCCTGCAAGCCCGGCAAGCTCTTCGGTCCCCGAATGCGGTACGACTGTCACCTGCAACACACCGCTTCCTGGATCGCTCTTTAGCATCGACGCCGTATGCATCAGCAAAAAGGTTCCACTCTGGCCGCTCAGCGTAGCTGTGACTCGCTCCAAGGCGACATACGCCATCACGCCAGTGGATTCGGCGCCGCCGGTTAGCATCTCGCCTTTGCTCGTTCCTTCCAGGTCGCCGGCAAAGGTCTTATTTATCGTCATGCGACCGAGTCCCGCCTCCTGTGCAAGATCCGACGCCGCAACCGGACTTATCTTCACCACAAATATTCCTTGAGCGTGCATAGTCACCCCGCGCTTCCACCCTAACTGCGGTCGATTGCGCATTGATTATGTTCGCCCATCGCCAGCTTTGTAGACTCATCCCAAAACCATCGGTTCCGGTGCGAATTCTTCTGACGATAAAGCCGGTATTCGATACGATGGCCTCCTTTGAAACGGCGCGTCCGCAACGAACGCATTGCTTGAGAGCCACACTTAGGAGGACCAACATTGTCCAGCATGGATCGACGGTCATTCATTCAGCTGGCGGTCGCCATGGGAGCGACGGTGGCCTGGGGCAATGCAAAGGGTTTGCCGTCCCATGTGGCTTGGAGGGAACGGCGAGATCTCTTTCCGGAAGGCGTTGCGTCCGGGGACCCGGATTCCGGCAGCGTTCTACTCTGGACGCGGCGCTCGCCGGATGTGGATCCGGTCCATGATTTGTATGTCGAAGTGGCCGAAGACGACGCGTTTCAACACGTAGTCGCCACTGCACACACACCGCTTTCGGCCGATCCGGACTGGACCTGCCGCGTTCTTGTTGGCGGTCTCAGGCCAGCCCACGTTTACTGGTATCGCTTCACCGACAGGCACGGCTATGGCAGCCGTATCGGCCGCACCATCACCGCGCCCGCCGAGGACGATCCACGGCCGGTGTCCTTCGCTTTTGTCAGTTGCCAGAATGCAAATCAGGGCGCGCAGAATGCCTATCGCCGCATGATCTACGAAGACGAACGCGCCACGGCAGATAAACGGCTCGGATTCGTGCTGCATCTCGGTGATTTCATCTACGAGATCGTCTGGTATCCGGAAGACCGGCCGCAGGGAATGTACGACCGTCATCTACGCGATATTGTTCGCTATCAGCACGGGGAGAAGATCCGGGACTTCCACATCCCGACCACCATCGATGACTATCGAGCTATCTATCGAGCGTATCTGCACGATCCTGACCTCCAGGATGCGCGCGCACGCTGGCCTTTTGTCGATATGTGGGATAACCACGAATACAGCTGGCTCGGCTGGCAGGGACTTCAGAAATTCGAAGGTAAGAACCGGCCTGCGCAAATGCGCAAGGTCGCCGCAAACCAGGCATTCTTTGAATACCGTGCCGCCCGCATGGCAAGGCCCGCCAGCACATCTCTCGCGCACTTCGATCCCCCGCGGGTCGTCGATGCGCCAGTCACCCACTTCGATGAATACGGTCTTGGAGAGGAGCCGAACAATCTCATCGCAATCCGCAGCCTCAAGGGATATCGATCCATACGCTGGGGTCGCAACGTGGACCTCATCTTGACCGACCAACGCAGCTACCGGTCGGAGGAACCACTGGATCGGGCCGAAGCCGGACCATTCTCGAGTGACGATTTCCCCGAGATGATGCCGGAAGAAGCGATGGTGATCCTCGATGCTGGACGAGCGTACAACCACGGTCAACCGCCCGCGACGATTGCCTATGGCAGTACCCAGGTTCCCAATTTCCGCAAAGGCGATCCGCCGCAAACCATCTTGGGCGAAGAGCAGAAGCAATGGTTTCTGGAGCAATTGCGGAACTCCAAAGCGACCTGGAAGATCTGGGGCAACACGACAGCGACGCTCGACATGCGCGCCGACCCCCAGAATCTTCCCGCAGGTCTGCCGCGCCCGTGGCCCGGTGCGGCATACGCCGGCTTTGGTGGCGGCGATCACAGCAGTGCGTATGTAGAGCGTGCGGAGATCTACGACTTCGTACAGAAACACGGCATCACGGGTTTTGCCACCATCGCGGGTGATCGTCACAGTTTCTGGGCAGGGCTCGCCGCCAAGGCACTTCCTCCGCAGCCGTTCGAGCCCGTCGGCATTGCATTCGTCACTGGATCGATCTCCGCGCCCGGTGAGGTCGAGGCCCTCGAGCACGTCTTTCCCCAACAGCATCCACTCCGCCCACTCTATTTAGGACAAGCTGCAGCGGATGCAAAACCGCAACCGACGATCAACATGCTGCTGCGCCACGGGGTTCGCTCATGCTTCGAGTATCAGAGAACAGGGGACATCGCAAAGGCACGCTCGGTGTCTAACCCTGATTTGTCGCCGCATCTGTCCTTCGTGGATATGGGCGGCCACGGCTATGCCGTCGTCACCGCAGCCAGCACTGACTTCGAAGTGGAATTCGTCTGCATCCCGCGTCCGCTCGAGCGTGCCACGAGCGAGGACGGCGGACCGCTGCTGTACCGCGCGCGACATCGCGCCAGCACATGGCGCAGCGGAGAAGTACCGCGCCTCGAGCAGGAGATACTCGAAGGCGATCCGCGCTTTTCGATCTGAAGCAGCCTTCCGGAAAATCTTATCTGCCGACCGCCGCCATGCCGCGCTCGTCGTAGCGCGCGCCTGCCGCCACGCCTCGCGGTGCCAGCGCATCCAGGGTCGCCAAATCGTCCTTGCTTAGTTTCACGTCAATCGCTTTGACGTTCTCCTCCAGATACTTCTGCCGCTTCGTGCCCGGAATCGGCACGATGTCATCGCCCTGCGCCAGTACCCAGGCCAGCGCAAGTTGCGAAGCCTTCACGCCCCTGCCCGCCGCCATCTCTTCCACCTTTTTGACCAGCGAAAGATTGCGGTCGAAGTTTTCACCCTGGAAGCGCGGTGAGTTGCGGCGGAAGTCATCGGGTGCGAGGTCTTCAAAGCGCTTGATCTGTCCAGTGAGAAAGCCGCGGCCCAACGGCGAGTAGGCAACAAAGCCGATACCCAGTTCGCGCACGGTCGGCAGGATCTCGTCTTCCGGTTCGCGGCTCCATAGCGAGTATTCGGTCTGTAGGGCACTGATGGGGTGCGTCGCGTACGCACGGCGGATCGTCTCCGGCCCGGCCTCCGAAAGTCCGAGATAACGTACCTTGCCTTCTTCCACCAGGCGCGCCATCGCGCCCACCGTCTCTTCGATCGGCGTCTTCGGGTCAACGCGGTGCTGATAATACAGGTCGATGGTCTCGATTCCCAGCCGGCGCAGACTTGCCTCGCATGCACTGCGCACATAGGCCGGGCTGCCGTCCACAGCACGGAAGGTTGGGTCTTCCTTCTTCCGCACAACTCCGAATTTCGTTGCGATCTGCACATGGCGCCGATGCGGCAGCAGCGCGCGGCCCACGAGCTCCTCGTTGGTGAATGGACCGTAAATATCCGACGTGTCAAAGAAAGTCACTCCCAGATCGATCGCGCGATCGATCGTCGCCTCCGATTCGAACTGGTTGCCGGGTCCGTAGAACTCCGACATTCCCATGCAGCCCAGCCCTAACTCGCCGACCTCAAGCCCCCACTTCCCGAGCTTCCTCTTCTTCATGGCGCCTCCAGTGTCATTCGATACGGCAGCGCGCATGGGGATGCCTGGAAGGAGATACGAGCGCGTGGGTGCCGCGGAATTCCCAAGGTTAGTACAATGAGCCGTCCGGTGGCAGGCAGGCAGCTACGTGACCTACGCTTTCGCAAACACACAAGGGGATTCACGGATGCGCTATTTTGAGAAATTTCTTGTGTGCTTGCTGTCATCGTGTTCTTGCCTTGCTCAAAATATTCCAGCGACTACTGCGAAAGCACTCGATGGATCCGCCGTCGTACTCCCTAAACCTGCAGATAAAAAGCCGCTCCTCGTGATCGTCGGCTTTTCTCACAAAAGCAGCGGGGATTTTAAAGCGTGGAATCAACAGGCACTGTCGCCGTACTTGACCGATCCGCGCATCGACTATTACGAGCTGGCCGATCTCCAGGGAGTGCCTTCCTTGGTGAGAGCCATGATCCTCCATGGCATGCGGCGCGAGGTGCCTGAGGCACAACACTCGCGCTTTGCGCCAATGACTGCCGGTGAAGAGGAATGGAAAAAGGTCGCAGGTTACTCGGCGTCCAAGGACACGTACCTCATTCTGGCGGAGCCCTCCGGTCATGTCGTCTGGCAGACAAGCGGTCTTCCCGATGACGAGAAGGTGACAGCATTGAAGCAGGCATTGGCCAAGTTGCTGCCCGCTCGGCAACCCTGAAAGATTAGTGGTCCGCATAGGACCGCAGGAGAAGCCATGAAGATATTCGTCGCAGGTGCCAGCGGAGCCATCGGGCAGCCGCTGGTCGCAGAATTGCTCCGCCAGGGCCATGTGGTCACCGGCATGACGCGTTCGGACTCGGGTGCAGAGATGCTCGAGGAGGCAGGCGCGACCGTGGCGCGGGTCAGCGCATTCGATGCGCCTGGCGCTGGAAGAGGCATTGCGGCGCTCTTCGGCGGAGGTCGTCATCGACGAGTTGACCGCACTTCCCAAGGATCCATCGGATCTGGCTGCCGCAGCGCCGGGCGATCGCAAGCTGCGAATCGAAGGCGGGGGCAATCTCTTCCGCGCCGCCCTGGCTGCCGGGGTCCGCCGCTACCTGCAACAGGCCAGCGCCTTCTTTCTGAAAGCCGGGAGCGGTCTCGCGAACGAGTCGGAGTCGCTCGCAGTGGATGCGACTCCGGGCGTGTCGGCAAGCGCAAAGACCTATACGGAACTCGAAGCGCGTCTCTTCAGCGCTCCGAAGATGGAGGGCGTCGCTCTTCGTTACGGGTTCTTTTATGGTCCTAACACCTGGTACGACCCGGACGGCGCCTCCGCGGAACAGGTGCGCTTGGAACAGCTGCCGATCATCGGAAGAGGCGAGGGTGTCTGGTCATGGATCCATGTCGACGACGCGGCCGGAGCGACCGCAGCGGCTATAACCTGCTCCAGCCGGGATCTACAACATCGTCGATGATGATCCATCACCCGTCCGTGCATGGCTGCCCGCATTTGCCAGATTCGTAGGCGCGCCACCCCCACCCCACATCACTGAAGATCAGGCACGCGCCACGGTCGGCGAGGAGCCGATCTACTACCAGACCAGGTTGCGCGGGGCGTCGAATAAAAAGGCGAAGCAGCTGCTGAACTTCCGCCCGCGCCGGCTGGAATGGCTCAGCAACTAAGCATCCCGGTTCCGCGAGAATGGCTTGCGCTTGCCTCGCGCACTCCGCTCAAGCGATCCTGTGAACGTTATGCAAGATCCGCCCCTCGCTCCCTTTCGTATCGCCCCCTTCTTCAGCCCCCGCCCCTGGGGCACGATGGACCTGTCCCCCTGGTTCGACTTCCGGCCCACCGAACCCATCGGCGAAGCGTGGCTCACCGGCCCGCAATGCCTCATTGAGACCGGTGATCAGCAGGGCCGCACGCTGAGCGAGCTGGCCGCGGCATATCCGGAGGCGCTGCTCGGCCCGCACCGCAACGAAGTGGGCGATTACCCGCTGCTGATCAAGATCCTCTTCCCGCACGACAAGCTCTCCGTGCAGGTCCACCCGGATGACGCATTGGCTCAGCTGTCTGGCGAGCCGCGAGGCAAGACGGAGTGCTGGTACGCACTCGACGCAAAGCCTGGTGCGGCGGTGGCGCTCGGACTCAAGCCGGGCACTACCCTCGAAGCCATGCGGCAGGCCATCGCCAACCATACCCTCGAAGCCATGTTGGAACAGGTCCCGGTGAAGAAAGGCGACATGATCTTCGTCGATGCCGGCACTGTCCATGCCATTGGCCCCGGCGTCACCCTGCTCGAAACCCAGCAGACCTCCGACATCACCTATCGGCTGTACGACTACGGCCGTCCGCGCGAGCTGCACATCGACCGCGGTCTGACGGCCACCCGGCTACACACCGCCGCCGGCAAGGTCCCGCCGAAGACGGAGGGCGCACGCACGCGGCTTATTGAGCAGAAATACTTCAGCGTCGACCGCCTGGCGGTTACTCCCACTTCGCCCTTCCACTCGGGACTACCGGCCGGAGTACCCCACTCTCTGGTAGCGGTCGAAGGCGCAGCGGTCATCTTCGCTGAGGGCTGTGAGGCGGTCGACCTGATGCTCGGCCGCGCCGTGGTGGTTCCTGCGGCAGTCCCTGCCTACCGGTTGGAGTCTGCCGCGGACGCAATTGTCATCCGCTCGCAACCGCCCGCCAGCGCGTAACTACTCCGCCACCGGCACCAGTTACGATACAGATTTGGTACCCCCTCACTGGTGCCTTAGTTGCATACTCGCGTAACTGCCGCTGTGCTTGAATAGGGCGAACTTCCCCATAGCGGAACGCGTAATCCCGTTTTGGGACGAACGTCACCTCCGCCGGATGACGAATGGGGAAGGTCTATTCGGGCAGCCCGCTTGATGCCGAGCGGCTGTCTCCCGGTCGGGCGCAGAGGCACCATTTAGAGAGCCCTCGCAGCCCCTCCGGTAGCAGAAGCGGAGCGAATGATGAAACGGTTGCAGGGCGGATTTGGCATTGGTGCACTCGTGTGGGTCCGTGGGGCAGCGTTCGTGCTCGCCGCATGTATGGCGGCACACGCGGGCTCCGCGCAATCGGTCCGTCTGGTGCCAAGTTCCGCGCGTTTTGCGGGGGACGGCACCAGCAATCCCACCAACGACGGTCCGGGCAATGCGATCACCATTCCGCTGACCGCACCCAGCTTTGTCGCATCGGATCTCTCCGGAAACATCTACATCTCCGACGCCGGGAACAACTGCATCCGCCGTGTGGATGACAACGGCGTCATGACGGTCCTCGTAGGTGAAGGAGCGGGCGAAACCTGCACCGCCGCCGGCAGCGTCACCACCTACACCACCGGCGTACTGAATCCGTCAGGACTGGCTCTCGATGCCGCCGGAGACCTCTTTGTAGCGGACACCGGCCACAATTGCGTGCGCCGCCTCACCGCTGGCGCCACTGGCATTGCCTCCTTGCAGCCGCTGGTCGGCACCTGCACGGATCCTTCGAATGTCTCGACCGCACCCGCACCCTCCGGTCTCACGGTGGACTCCACCGGCAACCTCTACATCGCGATCAACGACGCCGCGGACAACATCTTCCAGGTACTTCGCAGCAGCCCGGCGAACTACTCTGCTGTCTGCCTGCTCAGCGGTGCCCCATCGGCGGCTGTCCCCGCCGGTGCCCAGTGTCCCGGCACCTCCGGCGGCGTGACGCTGAACGCACCCCTGGGCCTGACCACCGACCCCATCAACAATCTCTATATCGCTGACTCGGTGAACGCCTGCGTGCGCGAAGTGTCGCCCGCCGGCGTCTCATCTGTCGCCGCAGGAGCGTGTGTGAGCGGCGGCACCAGCTCCAACGGCACCGTCCTGCAAACGCCGGTCAGCGTCACGTCGGACGCGGTCGGCCATCTCTACATCAACGACAACGCCGCTGGAAAGGTCTACGAGCTGCTGGGGAATCAACTCGCGGTGGTTGCCGGCAACGGCCTCTCCACACCCACATATGCTCCCGCGCAGGATGGCAAAGCCGCCGTTTCCTATCCGCTGCTCAATCCGCAGGGGCTCGCGGCCGACAAGGCCGGCAACGTCTATGTGGCCGATACGAACAACAACATCGTCCGCATTCTGACCCAAGGTCTGCTGTTCCCGGCCACGTCGGTCGGCAATCACAGTACGCCGCAGAACCTTTGGTTCATGATCACCAATGCCGTCGATCTGTCTTCCAGCCCCGGCGGTGATTTCCAGCCCTTCGGTCCCAACCTTTGCAACGGAATTCTTCCCGCGCCGAGCGGTGGACAGGTCGAGACCTGCCAACTCAGCCTGAGCTTTCTTCCGACACTGCCTGGCCTGCGTACTGCACCGCTAACCATCAGCGACGCGGCAACCACGCCTGCAACGAACTACCGCTTCGGACTGAGCGGCATCGGGCAGAGCGCGCAGGCGATCTTCCTCCCGGGAACCATCAAGAGCCTGGCCAAATCGCTCGCGGTACCGTCGGCCATCGCAATTGACAGTACGGGCGACGTCTACTACGCCGAGAGCGGGGGAGGGTCTGGAAACGGCGCTATCTCCGTACTGCCCGCGGGCTCCTCAACGCCCACGCAGTTGATCGCACCGGGCGCCGGCGTAGCCACGCCGACAGCGCTCGCTCTCGATGCTGCCGGGACCCTGTACATCGCCGACTCCACCACTAATTCCATCCTTCGTTATGACACGGCCGGCACGCTGACCACGCTGGTCAGCGGCCTGGACAATCCCGTTGCGCTGGCGACCGATACGCTGGGGAATCTTTATGTCGCTGAGGACGGAGCTTCAGCGATCGATGTGCTCCAGATCTATGCCGGAGGACAGAAAGCCGTCCTCGCCGGCGGAGGAGCCATATCCGCGCCGAATAACGTACGCGCGACCAGCGCGAAATTCGTGCACCCCTCCGCGCTCTATCTGAGCCCCACCGGCGCTCTGTATGTGGCGGATCGGGGCGCGTTCCGCGTCTATCGCATCGATGTCACAGGCGTCATTCATTGGTTTGCAGGAAACGGCACTCCTACGGATAGCACTCCGGGAAAACGGCTGGGCACCGGTCTCGCGGGTGTCGTCCGGGATCAGCGCCGACGCGGCGGGCGACCTCTACATCGCAGATGCAGCGACGAACCGCATATTCCTGGCCTTCAGCGGCCTGGCACATAACCCCGAGATCACCGTTCTCGCCGGCAACGGGACCGCCGGATACACCGGTGACAATGGGCCGGCCGATGCCGCAGAGCTGAACGGCCCCGCCGCCGTGGCAATCGATAACGCGGCCGATGTTTATATCGCCGACACCGGCAACAGCGCCCTGCGGGAGATCACCTACACAGATCCGACGCTCGACTTTGGCACTGTCAAGGTCGGCCAGACTGGCGGACCGCTCTTCACCACGCTCTGGAATGCCGGCAACGACATTCTCAAGCCGCTCGCCACGATGTTCCTGGACGACATCATCAACTTTGGGGTCGACGTCGCGGGGAGTAACTGCGGCAACAGCATCCCGGCTGGCGCTACCTGCGATCTCAGCTTCGTCTTCACCCCGCAGGCGCCGGGCTCGTATGTCGATCACGCCCACCTGAACGACACCTCCTCCAATCCGGCGCAGACCATCACGCTGATTGCGAACTCGCCGCCACCGCCACAAGCGACCGTCACCGCATCTGCCGTCACAGTGGTCTACGGCAACGCCTACACTCTCGCCGCCACCATCGGGGGCAATCAGCCGAGCGCACCCACTGGCACCGCCACCTTCTCGATCGGCGGCTCGACGTTGTGCGCGGCGCAGCCGCTTCCCTCGAATGGCGCGATCGCGTGCTCGCCTTCACCCACGCTTGAGGATGTGGGCACCTATTCGGTCACAGTTTCGTATTCGGGCGACACAAACTATCCGCCGACGGCCGGGACCATCATTCTGAAGGTTGTCCCCCGGCCTGTCACCATCACCGCAGATAGCAAGACGCGTCCTGTAAACACGCCGAACCCGGCGCTCACCGGCACCGTGGTCAACGTAGTGCCGGGCCAGTCCATCACTGCCACCTTCAGCACCCCGGCTATCACCTCCAGCCCGGCGGGGAAGTATCCCATCACACCTGCCTATGCCACCGGCCCCGGCACCAAGGCGTCGAACTACGTCATCACCGAAGTCAACGGCACGCTTACCGTCACAGATAGTGGAAGCAGTGGTGGTGGTGGTGGCGGAGGAGGCGGCGGAGGCGGTGGTGGCGGCGGTGGTGGTGGTGGAGGGAACGGAGGATCCACTAGCGGCAGCTTCACCATGGCCGCGACTCCTCCGGAGCAGGAGATCGATCACAATGGCACGGTGAATTACCCGGTCACCGTGACCTCGACCGGGGGCTTCGCAGGCCCGATCACTCTTGCCTGCGCGGGATTGCCGGAGGGCGCGACGTGTGCTTTTGCACCCGCCAGCGTCACCCTGGTCTCCGCTGCCAGCGGGACGTCGACTATGACGATCACCGCTACGGCAGACAAAACCAATGTCCCGACTGTTTTCGGGAAGATTCGCAACGCTCCACCTGCGCCGGCCGGGGGCAACTCACCCGTGCTCGCCTGGACGATGCTGCCGCTGGGCCTGTTTGGTTCAGCCGGCGGAGTGCTTCTGGGTACACGTCGCCGTCGCCGTTTCCTGTTGCTGCTGGTGCCGTTCGCATTGCTCGCTGGGGCGCTTGGGATGTCCGGCTGCGCTGCGCCCGCAAATTACAAGATCTACACCGTCACCATCACCGGCACCGCCACCAGTGGCGGCGTCACGATCACGCAATCTTCGACCGTCGATTTGGTACTGGCCCGATGATTCTCGAGCCCGGCCTGCTGTCCCACTCAACCTCCGACCCGCAGCTTATAGATTGCGGGCGGACTGCATCGGCGCTCACCAGCGCACGCTGCTGCTAAGGAACATTGTTCATGCGTCATCGCTCAAGAGCTTCGCTGGGTCCGATCGTTCAAGGTCTGCTAATGGCTGGCCTGTGCACGCTGGCTGCAGCTGCTCAGCAAGCCGCGACACCCGCCTCGCCGGCAGCGGCGACGCTTGTGCAGGCTCAAAATACGGCGCAGAGTGCAGCACCGGTGAAGAGCGATGCCGCCGGAGATCAAACGCCGGTGGACCAGACGCAGGACGCCTCCGGAGGAGCGAAGGACACCGGGGTCTCAAATCCCGATGCTGTAACGCCCGAAGCGTCCTCTACGGCCGCCGACCATGCAGCTGACGGACCTTCAGCGGATAGCAAGCCAGAACAAAGTTCCTCACAGACAGGCAACGCCGGAACAACTCCACAGCCCGCGGTGATTCCCGCGACAGCAGCTGCGCCGGCCGTGTCCGGTCAGGCGGTCACGCCGAGCAACTTCCCCACTCCGCTCGCAGGCGATCCCGACACCACGCCAGATGCCGGCAAAGAGCGCTTTGCTCCGGATCAGCCACCGCAGCCGCTGACTCCCGACCACGACAGCGATAAGCCCACGCCAGCGGAGCCTTCCGTGCAAAGCGCTCCGGCTGCTGCGAACACGACCGACGCAGTTCCTCCGTCCCCCGCGCCTGCCGTCCCGGCTTCATCGGACACGACTGCCCCAAGTTCGCAGCCCACCATCCCGCAGCAAAACGGTCCAGCGGCGGATACGAATGCACCGCAACAGACCGTGCCTTCGGCAGCACCGGCAGATGCATCCGCGCCCGTAACGACTCCCGCGCCGCCGTCGCCTGCACCACAATCAACAACACCGGCCGCCGATACAAACGCTCCGGCCCCACAGCAAGCGGCGCCTTCGGCCCCGCCCGCGCCTGCAGACTCCTCTGCACCGGCATCGACACCGCCGGCGACGGACGCAAATGCTCCCGCACCCCAGCAGAGTGCCCCAGCAACACCACCAGATAGCTCAGCGCCACAGCAGAGCGTTCCTGCAACGTCGGACTCGGCCACGCCGCAATCAACCCCGCCCGCGGCAGACGCAAATGCGCCGGCCTCGCAGACGAACGCTCCGGCAACGGCACCGTCCACCCCAGACGCGGCTCCGACCACCCCCGCAACTACCCCGGACAACGGACCCGCGCCAACCGCGCCGCAGCGGACAGCAGCGCATCATCACCCGCAGTGACACCTGCGTCTCCGGATCAGGCGCCTGCAGCAGCGCAAACGCCTGCCGCTCCCGATAACACGGCCGTGAATCCTTCACTTCCCGCGCCCCAGGTAAATGAACCGGAGCCACCGCCTGCCTCGCGCTTCGACATCTTCGGCGGCTATACGTATCTGCGGCCGAGCGGCAGCGTCGGCAGCTTCAGCTTTCCCGAGCAGAACACGCGCGGATATATCGTGAGCGGTACCTACTACTTCAATCGTCACTTCGGCATACAGGGAGAGTTCTCACACAGCGAATATCCGCTCGGGACTACCGGTACATCGCCCGCGCCGCCGTTTGTGCAGCTCGGCGGCGTGACAGACCGGTTCTACACCACAGAATTCGGGCCGGTGTATCGTTTTTTCCTCGGCGAGCACTTCATCCCCTTCGGGCACTTCACCGTGGGTAATGCGCAGGTGGCCGGGCCCAAATTCCAGCCGCCTACATGGGGCTGGGGTCTCGCGGGTGGCGGCGGCATGGATGTGCTGCTGCCGCACACACATGAGCATGTCGCATTTCGTCTGGTGCAAGCTGATTACGGTTACATGCACGCGAACCAGGGCCCACTGCAGCAGTACGATCTTGCTGGTGGGACGGAGGGCGTGAGCGCGCTGCGGCTCTCTGCCGGGCTCGTCGTCCGCCTTGGCGAGATGAATCCCATCCCGGCGAAGAGCCTCGCCTGCGACGCGAGCCCATCTGAGGTCTACGCGGGTGAACGTGTCACGCTGGCCGCTACCATGCGCAATTACCGCGACAAGACAAAGCATCCCTTCTTCTTCGCCTGGGAGCTGTCCGCCGGCAAGCAGCAAGGCTTTGGCCCGGTCATTTTCGTCGATACCACCGGTCTCGCCGCGGGCACTTATCACGCGACCGCACATATCTCGGTCAAGGAGAAGGGCAAGCAATTCGCCCAATGCTCCACCAATTTCGTCGTCAAGCCTTCGCCGGTCCCAACTCTCAAATGCTCGGCTGACCCGTCGACCGTGACGCCAGGCCAGGTCTCCATCATTACGGCCTACGCCGCCAGCATTGCGCAGCGGCAGCTTACCTACAGCTACACAACCTCCGAAGGCCAGATCGACGGCAAGGACAACACGGCGCAGCTGCACACCGATGGCCTGCCGCCCGGCGTCGCAACCGTCACTTGCCAAGTGGTGGACGACCTCGGACAGACAGCAGTGGCCACGACGGAAGTGACTGTCGCTCCGCCATCGCTCCCGCCCGCGCCGAAGGCCCAGCCTCTGTGCACGGTCTACTTCAACCGCGACATGCGCCGGCCCACCCGCGTGGACAACGAAGGCCGCGCCTGCCTGGACGACATCGCTCTCACTCTCGAGCACCAGCCGGAAGCGCGACTGGTACTCGTGGGCGAGCACTCGGACAGCGAGGTCGACGGTCAGCTCACAGCTGCAGAGCGCGCCATGAACACGCGTGCCTATCTCGCCAACGAAAAGGGCATCGATCCATCGCGCGTGGATGTGCGCACCAGCACAACGCCAGGGCGGCAGGTCCAGACGTATCTGCTCGCTCCCGGCGCTGTCTTCGATCAGCCGACGGAAGGCCGGATTGACGAATCGAAGATCAAGATCCACGGCCAGCAATACGCGCACCAGCGTGTGCGGCCACCACAGAAGGGCCCAGTGGGACAAGGTGTATCGCATCCGCCTAAAAACTAAGGTGGCAGCCGCTGTCGGTTAATCCGGCAGCGGCTTCATCCTTTGCCCGTACGATGCTCCCAGAAAGTAACTCACAAGTTCCCGAAAGTGCTTAGAATGTGTAACAACTAAACTTTCGTGATATTGAGACAGCGACGTGGGGACTTTACCGTCTAATCATCCCCGGTTGCTGGCTGATGCCCGGTCGGCAGAGTTTGATCCGGTAGCAGGTATAGGATGAGCGGACTACTGGATCTTCTATCACTGGGCTCGTTGGTGCTCCTGTTCACTTCGATTTACAGGAAGCGACCGACGCTCCGGGTTCGCTACTGGCTGATTGGCTGGTGCTTGATCCTGGTCCATTTCGCCGGACTGCTCCTGCGTCCCGCCTCCGATCTGGGCCGTGCCGGTCAGGATTTCCTGGTTTTGGGCGCGCTCGTGCTGGGCGGCATCTTCTTTCTCCTGTCCACCACATCTGTGCGGTACGCGCCGGGACGCTGGCTCGCCGTCCTCGTGACGCTCGGCGTGCCCTGGCTCGCCACGACGGCCGCGGCTTGCTTCCTGCCCGACGGAAGCCGACTGCTAACGCTGAGCGCTATCGCCGGGGAAGCGGCGACGCTGCTGGTCGCTTATCGCATCTCGCAACACCGCCCCGCCCTCCGGACGACCCTGGTGCTGTCCGTTGCCGGCTGCACCGCGTGGCTCAGCTACGGCATTCTTCACCATCACGACGGGACGTCACTCGACGTCATGCTGACGCAGGTCTACCTCCTTCTCGCGCTGCTCTATAGCTTTGAAGTGTCGCGATTCACCGCTGGCGTGCGGACGGTGGTCCTCAGTCTTTATGCATGGGCCGCTGTCTGGATCTCGGCCGCTGCGACACAGGCTTTATGGCCGGCTCTCCAGCTTCCGGAACAGCTGTGGAACCTGCCCAAGTATCTGGTGGCTGTCGGCATGATCCTGACCTTGCTCGAGGAAGAAATCGTGAGTGCGGAGGACGCCGGTGCGCACTACCGCGTGCTGTTTGAATCCAATCCGCACCCCATGTGGATGTACGACACCGAAACGCTCGCTTTTCTGCATGTGAACGATGCGGCTGCGCGCCAATACGGATATACGCAAGAAGAGTTCGCGCAGATGACCATGGCCGATATCCGGCCGGGCGAGGAGTTCTCGAAACTCGTCGTTGAGTTGAAGCGCAGCTGCGAGAACCCGCTCAACGGGCCATGGCGTCATCAGCGGAAAGACGGCAGCTTCATGCTGGTGGATATCGCCTCCCATCAGCTCGAACACGACGGACGCAAGGTCACCTTTGCCTTGATGCAGGATGTGACAGAGCGCGACCGCTTGCATGAGCAACTGGTCCATCAGGCAAACCACGACATCCTCACCGGCCTGCCCAACCGCGCCCTTCTTGAGGACCGCATGGCGCAGACCATCGCTTATGCCAGCCGGTATGGACACAAGGCCGCGTTGCTTTGCCTGGATCTCGATCGTTTCAAGCAAATCAACGACACGTATGGCCACGCGATCGGCGATATCTGCCTGCAGGAGATCGGGCGCCGACTGAGCGCGCGTGTGCGCGCGGTAGATACCGTGGCACGGACCGGTGGCGAGGAATTCACAGTCCTGTTGCACCAGATTACGGAGTCGGAAGATGCGGAGCGCGTCGCCGCCGACATACTCAGAGCCCTGAACGAGCCTTATCGCCACAACGGAATCGACATCGATCTCACCGCCAGCCTGGGCATCGCCGTTTACCCGGACCACGGCACGGATCCGTCCATCCTGTGGCGCGATGCTGACACTGCGATGTACCGCGCCAAGAAATCCGGCGGGAACCAGTACATGCATGTCTCGCAGGAGATTTCGGAAGCCACACTCGAAGCCACCGAGCTCGAAAAGCACCTCCGCCGCGCCCTCAAGGATGGCGGTTTGGAACTGCATTACCAGCCGATCTACACGAAGGACGGCCAGCTTTGCGGCCTGGAGGCCCTGGTGCGGTTGCATCATCCGGTGCTCGGGATGGTTTATCCGGACCGCTTCATTCCGATCGCAGAAGAGAGCGGCCTTATCGTGCCGCTTGGCAACTGGGTGCTCGACGAGTGCTGCCGCCAGAGCCGCGAATGGCAGGACCGCGGCTTCCACCCCGTGCGCATCGCCTTCAACGTTTCTCCATTACAGCTCACGCGCTTCGACTTCTCCAGTTACGTGATCGAGCGGCTGCGCCACTACAAGCTCTCGCCCTCGACATTGGAGATCGAGGTTACCGAGTCTACCGTGATGCGCAACATCGGGCAGGTGGCGAGACAGATCGACACGTTGGCGCGCATGGGCATTCACTTTTCGGTGGACGATTTTGGGACCGGCTACTCATCGCTCGCCCATCTGCATCAGTTGCCTGTCCAAACACTGAAGATCGATCGATCATTCGTCGAACGCATCAATGAGCCCAACGGCACTTACTCCATCGTCCAGGCCATCGTCTTCCTTGCCCACAGCCTTGGCCTGGTTGTGGTGGCCGAAGGCGTCGAGCGGGAGGACCAGTTGAACCGCCTCTGGCAGCTCGACTGCGATCGCGTGCAGGGCTACTACTTCGCGCGGCCGATGCCGGCGTCCGCGATTACCCGATTGATGAGCGAGAGGAAACGCATGCCGGTAGCGTCCGTGGGTGCCTCGAGGGAGATCGTGCACGCGCCCGGCGCCACGGTCTAGAGCCGCGTCCAGACCAATCGATTAGAAGAGCGGTCAGCGTCCCAAAACGCGCCACAGGCCGCCAAGGCCCCGCCACCCAAAGGTTATTTCAGAGTCAGGACGACGATGCGTCCGTCTGACTGAAAGCTGCCACCTGTCGCTGTTCTCGCTGTTGTCAGGGGGTTGGATGGGGTCACATATGCCGCCGCCATCAGATCGCCGGCCGCCGCGAAGCTCTGCTCCAGGAAGTCGCGTTCCTTGTCAATCTGCGGATCTATTTTGTGCGTGACTCCGTTGTTCCGCTGATCTTTTTCAAAGCCAATGTCGTGCGTGCTCGAGCCCACCCACAGAGGCTTTCCGCTCACCGTTTCGGGCGACTTCCAGACACGAAGATGATGCCGCTCTGCGGCCACCGTGATGGGATCCGCGCGAGCATAGGAGAGGTCCTGCGGCCGTTCGAAGAGATACAGCGTGCTCATCGGCATTTCAAGATAGGCCTTGTGCTGCAGCGTCTCTACGAGGCCGTGGACCACCGCATCCTGATTGCTGCTGTCCACCTTTACCCAGCCGGCATTCTGAAAGGCCTTTTCCACCTGGTCCTGGCTGCCGATCAATGCGAAGTTCACCATGTCCCCAAGGTTGCCCTGCTGGTCCTGTACGCGCCGTGGAATCGCAGCGAACATCGCCGGCGATATCGCGGCCGCGATTTCGGTCTCCGAGATTGCCTGTTGCTTCGCCTCCTCGGGCTGGCGAGTGAGCTTCATGGCCACGGCGTAGCTGCCGTTCGCCGTCAGGTCGGAACTCACGTTAATGCGCAGGAAAAGCTCACCGGTCGACGGTACGTCCAGGGTTTTGCTGGCGCCGATGCCGAAGGGCACCGTTGCCGCATTGCTCCCTATCCTCGCCACCAAAGCGCCAACCGGCGAGCTGTTGTCCGGGAACTGGCGCAGCAGATCCTTCCAGCCACGAGCGCCGCCGTCGGCCGTCACCTTGCGGCCATCGCTCAGCGTGACATCGCCAGTCGTCGTGAAACTGATTGAATCGCCCGGCGCAACGATAAGCTGGGCATCTACCCAGTCGCTCCCCGTCACCGTTACGGTCAAGTTGTGCTTGCGCGCCTGTAACCGCGCTGCAGTCGGCTGCTCCAGCGGAATCGCCTGAACTCCATTTGCAACTGCGCTGGCTGCCTGCTGTTCGCCTTGCGAAGACACCGCGCAACATGCAGTCCATAAAAGAAGAGATGGCAGGACTGTTGCTCGTCGCGCGAGTTTCCGGGAGCGCAGAGGATGTGCCGGGAGCATATTCCTCTACTTTAGACGCGGCGGCTTGCGAATAAGCCGCGTGAAACGCGGGCAGGGCTACTCGAACTGGTTGCCAGCTGAGGCGTTGCGGGCACAGCCTCTCAGTGCCGCCGCCAGAGCGCGTACATCCTCTTCGCGAAGCTCATACGCTGGAAGTGCGTCCGGCAGGATGTGCGGCGCCGCGCTTTCATGCTGCATGCGTCGCCGAAGGGATGCGTGGATGGCCCCCACTCCGGTCGCCTCGCACAGTGCTGCAGCATTCTGGACTCTCACACCAGAACCGCCCATGACTTCGATGCGGTTGCCGGCCCGCTCTACCAGTCTCAAGACGGTATCGATTCCTTCGGTGATCCGCTCGGCGCCTCCGGAAGTCAGCACGATGTCCGCCCCTGCAGTGATGATGTCCTCCAGAGCGGCATCGAGATCCCGCGTCACATCGAACGCGCGATGGAAGGTGACACGCATAGGGCGAGCGACCTCCACCAGGCGACGGGTCGCTGCTACATCGACGGTGCCGCCGCGAGTAAGGACGCCCAGCACGACACCCGCTGCCCCTGCGCCCCGGGCCAGCTGAATGTCTCGCTCCATGGCGCGCAATTCGCCGGTGCTGTAGCAGAAGTCGCCGCCGCGCGGCCGAATCATGCAATGAACGGGGATCGCGACGCTGGCCACCACCTGCTCCAGCAGCCCCAGGCTTGGCGTGATTCCGCCATCCGCCAGCTCTCCGCAAAACTCAATACGGTGGGCTCCCCCGCGCGCCGCGATCTCGGCATTCGCGAGGGTCTCGACGCAAAGCTCCAGTGCCGGCTGCAGGGCACTGGTGGGGGCTATAGGTGCAGTCGGCGCGTGGGCGAGCATGCTATCTCAACATACCGCAGTATCGTGAATTGCGCTGCTGTCCAAAGTACCCCTACCGTTGCGCCTTGCGATACTCTGGCCTTCGCTCTGCGAGAGGTATTCATGGCTTCTGCACTCTTACGCGCCTGTGCGGCGCTGTTCCTGCTTGCGGTTCCATCGGCTGTGGCCCAAACTGCCGTCGCGACGCCGCATCGTTTCGTGGCCGGCCACGGGCGCTTCGAGCTCGACGGGAAGCCGTTCCAGATCATCTCCGGGGACATGGATTACGTGCGAACACCACGTGCCTACTGGCGCGATCGCCTGCGTATGGCGCATGCCATCGGAATTAACACGGTCATGACCTACGTCTTCTGGAACTTCCACGAACCGCAGCCCGGCCAGTACGACTTCACCGATCAGCGCGACGTTGCCGAATTCATCCGCGAGGCACAGCAGGAGGGGCTCTACGTCATCCTGCGTCCCGGGCCTTATAGCTGCGGCGAATGGGATCTCGGCGGTTATCCGGCTTGGCTGTTGCGCGATCGCAACCTGAAGCTGCGCAGCCTGGATCCCGCATACCAGCAGGCGACCAGCCGCTGGATGGATCGGCTCGGCCGGGAGCTGGCCCCGCTACAACTCGACCGCGGCGGACCCATCCTGGCCGTGCAGGTGGAGAACGAATACGGGTCGTTCCAGGATGCTAAAGAAAATGACCATGCCTACATGGAGCGCGCGCGAGAGATGGTGCTGCACGCCGGCTTCACCGACGCGCTGCTTTATACCGCGGACGGCGCCGAGCAGATGACACGCGGCTCCCTGCCTGAACTGCCGGCGGCGGTGGATTTTGGCACCGGTGAGGCTGAGCATTCCTTTGCGCTCTACCGAAAGCTTCGTCCGGAGGGGCCCTATTTTTGCGCAGAGTACTGGGCCGGTTGGTTTGATCACTGGGGCGCAAAGCACGAACACACCGACGGCGCGAAGCAGGTCGCGGAGGTTCGTTGGATGCTCCAACAGGGATACTCCGTCAGCATGTATATGCTATTCGGCGGCACCAGCTTTGGGTGGTTCAGCGGCGCCAACTCAAACGGTCACGACTACCAACCCGACGTAACCAGCTACGACTACGACGCGCCCATGGATGAGGCCGGCCAGCCGAGGCCAAAGTTCTTCGAGATTCGCAAAGCCATCCAGGAAGTCACGGGCGTCACACCGCCGGCGGTGCCGCCGCCGCCGATTCTTGGCTCGCTGCCGCCGATTTCGTTGACCGAGAGCACATCGCTGTGGGCGACGCTGCCGGCTCCCGTGTCCTCTCCGCAGCCACTCACCATGGAGGAGCTTGGTCAGGACTTCGGATATGTGCTGTATAGCACCACGCTCCGCGGTCCGGTGTCTGGTGATCTAGTGCTCGATCAGCTGCATTCCTATGCGCGGATCTATCTCGATCAGGAACTCGTCGGCGTGCTCGATCGCCGCCTTGGGAAGATGGCCTTGCCCCTCACTGTCGCGGATACGGGGAAGGAGCAACGCCTCGATATCCTGGTGGAGAACTCCGGCCGCGTGAACTTCACCGCTGTGTTGCGGACAGAGCAGGCCGGCATCACGCATGGCGTCACCCTAGCGGGCAAGCCCATCACCGGCTGGAAAACCTACACGCTGCCCTTCACCAATCCCGAATCGGCATCGTTCAAGACGACATCGCCCAAAGCCGGCCCGACGCTCTACCGCGGCGCTTTCTCCATCGGCAAACCCACCGACACGTTTCTCGACCTGCGCGCCTATGGCAAGGGACAGGTGTGGGTGAACGGCCATGCCCTTGGCCGCTATTGGCGTATCGGTCCGCAGGGCGGTCTCTATCTGCCGGGAGCGTGGATGCATCCCGGCCGGAATGAAGTGGTGTTGCTCGATCTCGATGGCGGTCCTGTGCCGCCGCTCAGTGGCATCGATCACGCGCTAATCGATGAGCCAATCCGCGCCGAGCGCGTGGAACCAAAACGCGCCGAGCGCATGGAGCCAACACATTCCGAGCGCGTAGAAGCGATACGCGATCAGGGTGCCGGAACTGCGCAGCAATGACAACACGTCAGATGCCCGTGGCTCTTGTGAATGGCTGGTCACGGTGTGTAGAGTCGAGGCCACACCCCTTTTCTGGTCCACGCGACCGAGGATGTTTTCACGATGTCGTCTTCTTCTGACGCGTTCGCTTCTCTGCTGCGCAGTCAAACTCGCCGCGAGTTTCTGCGGCTAGCAGCCGGAACGGTTGCGGCTACGGCTGTCTCCACGCTGGTGCCATCTGCATTTGCCGCCGGTACGCGGCTGCAACCGCGCACCGTTTTCGTCACCTTTGGCGGCGGGGCCCGCGATGAGGAGACCTTCGCCGTCGAAGGCCAGCAGAATATTCCTCATCTTTTGAATGAGCTCATCCCGCAGGGAACGTTCTTCACCCAGGTGGTGAACCGCGGCATCCTCGGGCATTATGTCGCCACTGCCGGCATCGTCACGGGTTGCTACGAGACCTTCGATAACTTCATCGCGCAGCCGACCGGCAATCCGACTGTCTTCGAATACTTTCGCCGCGGACTGGGCCGCCCTATGGATGACGCCTGGGTGATCGCACCAAGCAACGGTTTCCAGCAGATCGGTTTCAGTCGTCATGGTGGATATCAGGGACAGGGAGCCGGTGTCATTCTGCCCAAGCAGCTACTCGCCGCGGCCGTGAGCAGGCAGCGTCCGCAATCGCTGGTCGACTACGAGCACTTGCTGCAGGACAACTACGAGATGCCTGTGTATCGGCCATCGCTCTCGGAAAACGACGGTGAGCTTCATCTGGAGCAACTTGCCTCAACGCTGCGGCTCTCTGTCGAAGATTTCACCCGTGACGCCCGCGCGCTGGACAGCGCCGACGCGCTGTCGCTTTCCATCGCTCGCCGTTTGATGGCGCAAGTGTCGCCATCTTTGTTGCTCATAACGCTGCACGATATGGATGTCGCTCACGCAGGCGCATTTTCTCTTTACGTCGATGCGATCCAGCGAGCCGACCAAATTTGTGGCGAACTCTGGACCACCATCCAAACGATGCCTGAGTACAAAGACCGCACTGCGTTGTTCATCATGCCGGACTTCGGCCGCGATGCAGACGGCGATCCCGGCGGCAACGGCTTCCAGCATCACCGGACGGGTGGTGCCATGGCGCGCACCACGTGGCTGCTTGCACTGGGACCCGGCATTCGGCAGAATGTCACCGTCGATCGCGCCATTCAACCTATCGACCTGGTGCCCACCATCGGAAAGCGTCATGGCTTCGAGACGCCGTATGTGAATGGCGCTCCCATTGCGGAGCTGGTGTGAGATCACTCCGATGACGCCCGATCAGCTCACCGCCGCCAGCTTCGCCAGCTATCCGCCGGAAGCGCGTCAGTTTGCCGTTGCACACCTTGCTTTGTTGCAGCAACTACCGATAGCTGTCGCGCCGGCCTTCCTGCGCGAGATCATCGTCTTCGACTGGCGTTTTCCCGCCGAACGCCGCACCTTCGAGCAACAGTGCGTGTGGCTGGAGTCATTGACTCCGGAACAGCGCGGGCGCCTGCTTGCACCCTTCCGGCAGATCACCATGCCGGCCACTCTTGCCGCGAAAGACTGGGTTGGCTCGCCGCAATCATTTCTTGAGCAACTTACGGCCTATCTCTGGTCCAGCAGCCAGATAGACACGTATCGCCGCGCCGCGCAGGATCTTCTTGCGGTGCCTCTGGAGCAAACGCCGCAGAAGGATCGCTTCGTCATCGTGGTCGTCGGCAAAGACGCCACTGCGCCCAGCCCGCAACTCTTTCGCAAGCTTGCGCCGCATGGCGTCACGCTGCACAACCTGAAATGGACGACGGAGACGCCGCAGCAGCTTCACGCCACACTGCAGCAGCATGCAGGTCCACAACCCGCTCCATACACGCATTGGTATATCGACGGCGCCGAGCCGTGGCCGCATGATGCCGCTTCGGTGAACCTGCTTTCCTACGCACAGTTGCGTCCGGTGCGGGAAAACGTACTGGACCGGATGAACCACTTCACGCAATCCGGACCGGGCGGGGCCGAGGCCATGCGCAGTATGTTGGAGGGCCTCCATCCCGGCGAGTCGGGAGCGGATGCTGTCTCCCACGATCCGCTCATGCAGCAGTTCATCACTATGCTTTTTGTCGAAGGCTCCGGCACCCAGATCTACAGCACCTCGTTTGTGCAATGGGCGGCACGCGAGACGCTACGGCGCGCCCAGCCGGAGCAGCTACTGGTGCGATTCGCGCCGCGGCAGCGCCAGCGCACCTTGAATCAGCTATTCGATGCTGCGAGGAACGTCGAGGTGCCCGATCCCGAAGGTTCCTTACGGGACGCGGACATCAGCGCCTACTACATCCTGCTCGACCTGCTGCGTATTGCTGATCCAGCGCACATCACGTTTCTCGCCTGGCGTGAGAATCAAGGTCAAGCAGTGCTGATTTCGCCGCGCGCTCCGGCGAACCACGTCGAGGAAGCCCCGATCGATCTCGCTGCCGCGCTCGCGAAATACGCATAGCCTCACTTCACCTCAACCTCTGGCTTGCCGCCTTCCACTTGTCGCGCGCGGAACATTCCAAGTGTGTTGTAGCTCCACACCGGTTCACTCTTCTGGTCGAGGACAATCACGCCGCCCTCGCCTCCTTTCAGCTTTGCGACCTCACCGCGAATCACTTGATCCGCAGCGGCACTCGTGCTCATCCCCTGCAGTTTCACGAGCGCACAAATCTCCTTGGCGGCATCCAGCCGGATGAAATATTCGCCCACACCAGTTGCGGAGACGGCGCACGAATCGTTCGCCGCATACGTGCCCGCGCCAATCACCGGCGAATCGCCAACGCGCCCGGGTAGTTTGCCCTGCATGCCGCCCGTGGAAGTGCCCGCACTCACGTTGCCGTGCGCATCGCGCGCGACTGCACCAACTGTCCCAAAGTGATGCGCAAAAGGTGCCACATCTTGCGATATGCCCGGGCCTGTGGAGCAGCAGGTACGCCCGCGGGCCGCGGCGGAATGGGCTTGCCTTGCGCTCGCAGCACACCCAACAACTCCTGCCACCGCATCTCGGTGAAAAAATAGGAGGGTGGCATCTGCGGCAGGTGTTGGCTTACCGCGAAGGCATCTGCGCCCGGTCCCACCATCATCACATAGGGCGAATGCTCCATCACCGCGCGTGCGAGTGAGATCGGATTCTTCGTCGCGCTCACTCCGGCTACCGAGCCCGCCTCAAGTGTTGCGCCGTCCATGATCGCCGCGTCCATCTCATTTTTGCCCTCCGCATCGAATGCCGCTCCGCGCCCAGCGTTGAACAGGGGATCGTCTTCCAGCACTTCGATCGCCGCTTCCACTGCGTCGATGGATCGGCCTCCCTTGCCGAGCACCGCGGCGCCGGCATCCAGGGCGCGTGACAACGACGCGTGGTACGCGGCCGCGGTCGCCGCATCCATGTGTTGCCACTCCTCTTCGCCTGCGCCGCCGTGGATTGCGATCGCCCATTTTGTCGTGTGCGCTTGCGCCTGCTGCCCAAGCAACGCAGGGTTGCAGGTCCCGAAGCAAAGCATCATCAGTAAGCACGGGACGCTCGCTTGAAACATCATCCTCACTCTGCTGCTCCTGCCATGCTGGGCAGCGTTGCTGCATCCAACGTCTGGATTTGCAACGCTCTCTCCAGTATTGTCGCGTCGACGCCGCTCTCGAGCGGAATCGTGCGACTTTCCCCTGGCAGCATGGTGAACGAGTTATCGGCGAGTGTGACGTCCTGATCGCCGAACGAGATCCACACTTCGCGTGCCAGTGTGTCAGCGTGCAGCGTCACTTCCAGGCCATGTGCACCGGTCGTCACATGCGCAGTCACCTTGGCCCGAGGCAGACTCAGATCGCGCGCGGCGCGGAAATACGAAATGTGGCGCGATACCACCTTGCCGTCCACTTCTATAGTGAACGAGACGAGTGTCTTCATCGGATCCGCGCCTTTCAGCAGCGTGTCATCGCTCAGTGAACTGAGACGGGCGCTCGAGAGCGGCGTCAGCGTCGATGGAGTGGTCGATTCCCAGAGCACACGCCCATCGAAGTTCATCACCTGCATATGCACGTTCGCTTGCACTGGCGTAGTGCGATCGTTGATCGCATAGACGTTCGTTGTGCCGTCCTGGCGAATCGGAGCGATCAGCAGATCGTTGTAGAAGCGGCGTGCGTGAAACTGCAGCGCCTTCCAGCGCCCGAAGGAATCAATGCTGGCCCACGAGGCGGCCGGCCAGCAGTCGTTGAGCTGCCAGTAGAGCGAACCCATCGACCTGGACCGGCTCGCACGCAGATGCTCCGCTTCCAGTTCAATCGCCTGTGCCTGCATCACCTGGCTCAGATACACGAACGCGGGGAAGTCTTTCGGCTCGCCATAGTAGCGCCGAAGGTAGACGAGCAGCCGATCATTGCCGTTGCCATTGGCGAACTTCTGGTGCGCCCGCATCACCGGCGAGTCGAGCGTCTGCTCCTGCGGCGTTGCGAAGGCACGGATCGTGCGCATATCCGGCAGCGCCTCGAAACCATATTCGGAGACGAATCGCGGCGTGTCCTTCAAGTAGTCTTCAATTGGCGCGGAGCCGGACCACACGCTCCACGAATGCACGTCGCCGTTATCGTTGTTATTTGCCTGCGCCTCGTGGTCTGCGCTTGGAGTACTCGGCCAATAAGGCACCTCGGGGTCATGAACTGCGACAGTCCGCTTGAGAATGTCGTCGAAGATCAGGTTCATGCCGGTCTCGAGTTTCGCCCGTTCTGCGGCCGAGATATTTTCCTTCAGCAGCATCCGGTCCGGCCACGCATCCCACCCGGTCTCCACTTCGTTGTTGCCGCACCACAACGTCAGGCTCGGATGATCGCGCAGCCGGTCGACCTGTTCAATCGCCTCCTGTTCCACATTTGCGCGGAAATCCGGATCGTCGGGCGGGATGGCGCCTCCGAACATGAAGTCCTGCCACACCATCAGGCCAAGCCGGTCGCACTCGTCGTAGAAATCGTCGCTTTCGTAGTAGCCGCCACCCCACAGCCGCACCATGTTCATATTCGCGTCTCGCGCCGATTGAAGTATCCCGCGATGCTTCTCAGGAGTTACGCGGTCGGGAAAGCTGTCGAAGGGAATCACATCAGCGCCCTTGGCGAAGAGCGGCACGCCGTTCACTTCAAAGCCAAAGCTCTTGCCCCACTGGTCTTTTTCGCGCAGCAGGTGAACAGTGCGCAGCCCCGTCGTGCGTTCCGCGATGAAGGTCTCATGGCCTACCTTTACCTTTGCGGACACTTGGTAGAGGTTCTGCGGTCCATAGCCCACTGGCCACCATCGCTCGGGGCGCTCAATCACAATCGGTACATGGATGGTGTTGCTCCCGGGCACAAACTGAGCGGTAACTTCAGGGATGACGACCCGCTCTCCCTTCGGGGTCGTATAGGACACCGATACGGTGCCTTTTGCAGCAATTGATGATTCGACTCTTACCTGCGCATCCAGCGAGGCCTCATTGGCGGTGACAGAGTTCTGTATCACATGCAGCGTCTCCAGACGTGCCTCATCCCATGTCTCCAAGCGCACCGGCTGCCAAATTCCCTCGGTCACGTACCGCGGTCCCCAGTCCCACCCGTACTGGTAGGCTGCTTTGCGGATGTAGTTCGCCGTCTGCACGCCTTTCGGCTCGTCGCCGAAGGCAGAGTCGAATTCACCCGGCAATTGGAACGCGCGTTTGAGCGTGGCGGGCAGCAGCCGACGGATCGGCGACGCGAAGGTCACGGTCAATTCGTTTGCACCGGTGTGCAGCAATGCTTTTACCGGCACACGCCAACGGCGAAACATGTTGTCCGCCTGCAGAATCTGATGTCCGTTCAGTTGCACGGTCGCGTAGGTGTCCAGGCCGTCGAATGCCAGGTCGACGCGCTCATGTGACAACGTCGCGGCATCCACATTCAAGGTGGTCCGGTACTCCCAGTCAGCAAGACCAATCCACTGCAATTGCGCCTCATGCGCGCCGGTAAATGGATCCACGATCAATCCATTGCGAAGCAAATCCGTCTGCACGGTGGAGGGAACAGTCGCGGCGTGCCACTGTTCGGCGTCCGCATGCGCCGCCGCGTCAGGTGTAGAGGCGGCGAGGCGAAATTGCCAGCCGCTGACGATAACGCCATTCGGCGAACTGCTCTCGCCACGGCAAATGAGTGGTGAAACGATGTTGAACAACGCAAAGAGGACTATGGCGTAAAAGGAGCACCCTATGTCCTTCCGCGCCGTCTTACCCGTTTTTGGCGCCATTGTTGACCTCAGGTTGGGCTCCTTGTCTTCGTGCATCCGTGCACGAAATTCGTTAAGGCAGAGTTGTAAATTGATCGTTACAGCTTAATATGGACATTTCTCGACAAGTGCGCTTCTGCGCAACCTCGCGCGCAAGTCAATTGTCCGTTCACTTGAACGCATTGAGAATACCCCGACGCTCGCATGGTGAGGAGAGGATGAAGAACGTAGGCTTCCCGACGCTTCTCTCAATTGCCGTCGGCATGGCCGCCCTGAGCGCAACATTCAGCGCTACAGCGCAGACGCCTGGCAGTGCCCCTGACCCCAGTGCACCAACAGCCGCCACGCTGACGCCGGAGCGGATCGATGCGCAATGGACCGCGGCCAACAGCAAATACGACGGTGAACGCAAACGCCTCCTGGCCGATGTCGACAAAACGGTAGCGGAAGGCCCTTTTCGCGATGACTGGCAGAGTCTCCGCGCGTATCAGGCGCCGGAGTGGTTCCGCGATGCCAAGTTTGGCATCTTCATCCATTGGGGCGTTTACTCCGTCGCCGGCTTTGGCAGCGAGTGGTACTCACGGAACATGTACCAGCAGGGCTCGCCGGACTTCGCGCACCACGTCGCCACATACGGTCCACAAACACAGTTCGGCTACAAGGACCTGATTCCCAAATTCACCGCCGAATACTTTGATCCGGCTACATGGGCGAAGCTCTTTCACGATTCCGGCGCGCGCTACGTCGTGCCGGTCGCCGAGCATCATGACGGCTTTCCTATGTACGAGTCGAATCTGACCGACTGGTGCGCGGGCAAGATGGGGCCGAAGCGCGACGTGCTTGGCGAACTCGCCACGGCAGTTCGAGCAGAGGGCATGCATCTCGGCGCCTCCTCGCATCGCGCCGAGCACGACTGGTTCTTCGATGGTGGACGACGCTTCGCCTCAGACGTGAACGATCCGAAGTACGCGTGCGTTCTATGGCCCGGCGCAGCTCAACGGTGCGGACAATGGCGATGTGGGCGACCTGCCGCGGGACTTCACCTACGTCTCGCAGGCCTACATGGACGACTGGCTCGCGCGCACTGCGGAAATCGTCGAGCGCTACCATCCCGACCTCATCTACTTCGACTGGTGGGTCGGCCAGCCGGACTTCCGCAGCCACCTGGAACGCTTCGCAACCTACTACTACAATCGCGCCGCGGCGCAGCATCAGCCCGTCGTGCTCTTCTACAAGCTCAACGATATGGCCGAAGGCTCAGCCACGCTCGATCTGGAGCGCGGCGGCCTTGGCGACATTCGCCCCCAGCCCTGGCAAACCGACACGTCGCTCTCCAATGGCTCGTGGGGCTACATCGAGCACGACACCTACAAGTCGCCTGAGGTCGTCATTCACCAGCTCGCTGATGTTGTCAGCAAGAATGGCAATCTGCTGATGAACGTCGGCCCACGACCGGACGGGACTATCCCGGAGGGCGCTGCGAATACATTGCTCGCCGTCGGCGCGTGGTTGAAGGTGAACGGCGACGCCATCTACGGCACACGGCCCTGGCGCGTGTATGGCGAAGGCCCGACGAAGTTCGAAGCCGGCTCGTTTCACGACACGGACTCGAAGCCGTACACCGCCGACGACTATCGCTTCACGGCGAAGGATGGCGCGCTCTACGCCATCGAGCTCGGCTGGCCGAAGGGCGGGGAGGCCATCATTCGCGCGCTCGCCTCAGGCGTTGGCACCCGCGAAGTTGCGTCGGTCGACCTACTGGGCTCTCCGGATCATCTCGCATTCACGCAGCAGCCTGATGGACTTCACATCCACGTTCCGGCGGAACCCGGCGGTAAGTACGCATACGCTTATCGCATCACCTGGCGTTAGAGAAAGGCAGAGCATTAAGGAAGCTTGATGCGCACATATATTCTCTCCGCGATCCTCGCCCTTGCGACAGCCGCTGCCTTCGTCCCGAACGCCGTCGGTATGAAAGCGTCGACTCAGAGCAATGAAGCGACGGCTGCAGGACAGCCCCCGGCAAACCAAGCGAAGTGCGATAGCGCCGGAGATCAGGAAATTCCCACCACTTCTACGATTGAGGCGACGGTCATCAACTCGCTTGATTCCGCGCATCTCAAGCCAGGCAAAGAAATTACTGCACAAGTCGTGACGCCGTGGCAGTTCCCGGGCTGCAATCTCCCCGCCAAGTCAACTCTCTACGGGCACATAACTGCAAGCAGTTCGTCCAAAAATCCCGACGCCTCAGAAATGGCGTTTGTATTTGACCATGGGGATTGTGATGGTCGTTCAAAGAAGCCGATTTCTCTTACTGTGATCGGAGTCGTCGCTCCATCCGATCAATACGTTGGCATGCATAGCGCGCTGCCGAGTGAGGTAGCTGGCGGCGGCCGCGATATATCCAATTCTGTGGGCAATGGTGGCGCTGGGCAGGACGAAAATCTGAATCCCGGCGGTCCTCCGCAGACCGTTCACCCTGGCATCGTGATCCGAATACCGAAGCTGCGACTCGAGCCGCATGGAGGGCCGGAGTGCAGCACGCGGATTATAAGCACAAAACATAACTTCCGACTTGAGTCCGGCTCAGAGTTGATACTCACAATGGAGACAGTCCCTGAGTAAGCCCTTGACAACGAGCGAGAGTCGATCGGATTCACGAGAGATATGCGATGACAAGCCGATATGCCAACCAGTCTTCGTTTCGCTTTTTATCCCCGATCGGGCTGCCGTTGCCGGAGCTTAGGTAGCCATGATGCGCACCCTCCGTCTTGCCATGGTCCTTGCGCTCGCGGCGCCCGCGGCCATCGCGCAGAACGCTGTCGATGTGAAGCCATCTCCGCAGCAGGTCGCGTGGCAGGACATGGAGATGGGCGCCATCATCCACTTCGGTACCAACACCTTTCTCAATCGCGAATGGGGCGACGGCACGGCCTCGCCGAGCGTCTTCCATCCGGAGCACGTTGACACCGATCAATGGATCGAGGCCGCGAAATCCGCCGGTATTGGCTACGTCGTGCTCGTCGCGAAGCACCACGACGGCTTCGCGCTTTATCCCACCGCCCAGACCGACTACAGCGTGAAATCGAGCCCCTGGCTCGACGGCAAGGGCGACCTTGTCCGCATGGTTTCCGACAGCGCACGCTCGCATGGGCTGCGGTTCGGTGTCTACCTTTCGCCATGGGACCGTCATGACCCGCGTTACAAAGATCCAGCGGCCTATGACAAGTACTACCTTGCGATGCTCGAGGAGCTTGCGTCGCACTATGGCGAGCTCACTGAGTTCTGGCTGGACGGCGCAGGGAGCACCGGCCGCACATACGACTTCGATACCATCATCGAAAATCTCCGCACCTATCAGCCGAATGCGCTGGTGTTCGCCGATGTTGGTCTCTTCAAGTATGCGGACCTTCGCTGGGTGGGCACCGAGAGCGGTAAGGTCGATTTCGAGAACTGGAATGTCGTCGATCGGGCCGGCTACCTGCGCTGGCGTCCTGTGGAGGCCGACACTCCACTGCATACCGACCACTGGTTCTGGCACCCCAATGACGAAGCATCGCTCAAGCCGGTCAATGAGCTGGTGAAGGAATACGACCAGACTGTCGGCCGAGGCGCGCAGCTCATGCTCGGGCTGGCGCCCGATGACACCGGCCGCTTGCCCGCCGCTGATGTCGCGCGGTTGAAAGAGTTCGGTGAGCGTCTGCGCCAGATCTACGGGAACAACCTGGCAGCGCATGGCAAGTATGCGCCTGATACCGCAGCAGCTTTTGACGGTGATTCGAGTACATATTGGCAGGCGCCGGCGTCGTCCGCTGGAAACGTAACGCCTGCGGTCCTCACCGTGGAATTCGCGCAGCCTGTCACTTTCGATCGCACACTCATCATGGAGCGGCTGAATGAAGGCCAGCACGTCACGGCTTACCGCATTGAAGTAGAAGAACATGGCCAGTGGCGCCAGGTGGCGCAGGCGCAGGCCATCGGCCACAAGAAGATCGACATCTTTCCCGCTGTCACCGCGACCGCTGTGCGCCTGGTTCTGCTGGATAGCAACGGTCCCGTACGGATTCGAGAATTCCAGGCATACGACGGTAGCGCAGCCTACTGATCACCTTCGAGGAAGAGAGAAACACAATGTCCACCGGCACTTCACAACGACAATATGCGCACCAGATGTTGCGCGAGATCCATGAACAGCCAACCTCACTGACGACGGCGCTCGATCACTATGTTCGGGGCGGCGCGCTCGATGAAGCGTCGTTCACTCCTGTCTATCAGTGGTTTCGTGATCACCACCAGATCGTTTTTTCGGCCTCCGGATCCAGCCGCCACGCATCGCTGGCTGGCGAAATCATGATTGAGGATGTCAGCGGCATGCCCGTTGATGTCGAGTACGCGAGCGAGTACGTCTACCGCGAGGTCAACACGCTGACCAACCCTGGGATCATCGTGGTCTCCCAATCCGGTGAGACGGCCGATACGCTGGCGGCACTACGCGAAGCGAATCGCCGTCGTCATGGCACCATTGCGGTTACGAATGTCGAAAACTCCACCATGGCCCGCGAGGCGGAGATCAGCTTGCCGACCTGGGCTGGCCGCGAGCTGGCCGTCCCGGCAACCAAGAGCTTCACCGCACAGCTGCTGGTACTCAACCTCATCGCGCTTGCCTCCGGCGTAGCACTGGAGACGCTCTCCGGTGAGACCCTGGCTGCTCACTTCAAGGAGCTCGCGGCATTGCCGACGTTGATCGCGGGCCAACTCGATGCCTGGGAGAGTCAGATGGAGCAGATCGCCAGGGCACTTCGCGAAGTGGAGACCTATCTCTTTCTTGGCCGCGGCATCCATTACGCCATCGCGCGCGAAGGTGCACTCAAGCTCAAAGAGTCAGCGTACTTGCAGGCAGAGGGTTACCCGTCAGGCGAGCTCAAGCACGGTCCGAACGCTCTTGTTGGGGCGAATGCAGCCATTGTCGCCATCGCAACTGTCGATCGCAGCGAGCCGGGTTCCGTCATTCGGTATGAGAAGAGCGTGCAGCTGCTGCACGACCTGAAGAAGCAGGGCGCAGCGGTGGTCGCGCTCGGCAACGCCGGCGACGATCAGGTCGCCAGCGCCGCTACGCATTTCGTGCCGATCGTGCCCACACGTGAACATCTGTTGCCCATCACCGAGGTGATCCCGCTGCAGTTCTTCGCATACTCCAGCGCCGTGCAGCGGGGTATCGACGTCGATCGGCCCCGCAACCTGACTAAAGCTGTGCTGGCGGAGTAACTGCTACTTCTCCGCCGCCACCAGCTTCTTCAGCGAATCGAGGAACGTAAAGCGGACCAGCGCTGCCGGCTTCTCCGCATCGGCGATCGTCGCAAGTTGGCTCTGCGGATCGCTCGCTGCCAGCTTCGGGCCGCCATAAGCGGTGTTGGTTGGGTCGAGGTTAAGCAGCGCCTGCAAACCAATCTTGCCCAATTCACCGAGTTGTGTCGCGCGGATGGCAGCATCGCTCATCCGAGGATTCTGCTGCATCTGGCTCGCAAGCAACGGCGAGATCTCCTGCCACTCCATGAAGCGGCGCGTCAGCCGCGCTTCCGCGGCCGTGCTGTCCGTAGTCTTGTTCAGCACCGCATCCACATCCTGCGCAATCTCAAAGCGCGAGGGCGGATCCGGCACTACCGTATCCACTAGCCGGTCCAGCGGCGTGTGGCTATCCGTGTGTTGTGTCTCGGAGCGCTGCGCCGAAGCTCACTGGTTCGAGCACGCTCGCGAGCGTCGTCAACGCGGTCGGGTTCAACTGGCCGCTGATGCTGCGCCGCATCATTGCCGGCCCGGTGATGTGCTTCAAGCCCGCCTGTTCGAGTTCGATGGAGATGCTCGGGAGCCGCCGATACATCGATACGACATCGCGGTCCGATTGCGGCGACCAGAAACGTTCCGCCATGACGGCGGTGCGCGGCCAGATGCGTGAGTCGATGGTGAACTCGTTGAGCTGCTCCGCCCACATGCATACCTCACCGCCCAGGATCAGCTTTTGCTGCTCGGGCGTCAGAGTCGTGTCGGCCGGAATCGGATCCGCCAAGTAGTGCACCTCGTTAGTCTTCATGCCATCCAGGTAGTACGGCGCAGAAAGAATGCCGGTATATCCCTGGCGCGCGCCGGCCGCAAGCGACTCCACGCCGCGCCACGACTGCACCATCACATTCTTCGGCAGGCCCGGCACCAGCACCTCGTCCCACCCGACTGGCTTTTTGCCATGCTTCTCCACGATGCGCACGACGCGCTGACTAAAGTAGGTCTGCAACTGCGATGGCTTCTCAAATCCTTTGCGCTTCATGAAGCTCGCGATGCGCGGATTCGAGGTCCACACCTCGCCGTTCACCTCATCGCCGCCGATGTGGAAGTATGCGTCCGGAAAGATCTTGGTCATCTCGCCGATGAAACGATTGAGGAAGACGTATGTGCTTTCCCGCGTCGGATCCAGCGCCTCATCGTGTATTCCGGCGACATCCGGCAAATGAAAGGGTCCCTTGGAACTGCCGAGCTGCGGATAGCCCACCATCCAGCTCACACTGTGACCGGGCATATCGAACTCCGGCACCACGCGAATGCCGCGTTCGCGTGCATAAGCAACAACCTCGCGCATCTGCTCCTGGGTGTAGAACTCGCCATTCGAGCCGACTCCCGTCAGCTTCGGATAGATCTTGCTTTCGGCGCGGAATCCCTGGTCGTCGCTCAAATGCCAGTGGAAGACATTCAGCTTCACCATCGCCATGCCGTCCAGAGTGCGCTCGACCTGCCTCACTGGCTCGAAGTGGCGGCTTACATCGATCATCAACCCGCGCCACCGGAATCGCGGCGTGTCTTCGATGCTGACTGCGGGAATGGTCGCCGCGTTGTCTTTCAATTGCACCAGTTGCAGCAGGGTCTCCATGGCGTGGAACGCGCCCACGACCGTCGCGGCCCGCAACGTGATCAACTGCGGAGTCACCGTCAGCGAGTAAGACTCGTCTTCATCCAGCGACTGCACGGCGCCGCCTGCCCCAGCAACGTCAATCACGATGCCGGCGCTGGAAAGATCGCCGGCCACCGTGCTTGGAACGTGGGGCAGCGGCACGCCGCTCTCAAATTGCAGTCGCGTCATCATGCGCACTGTCCCTGCTTCCAACCTCGCATTGTGGAAGTGAGGAAATGCGACATGCGTCCCCGGCTTCAGCGTATAGCTGCCGGTGGCCGCTTCGAAATGCGAGGGTAGTGGCATCAGTCCAAGCTCGGCCGCGTTCGCGCCACCCATTTGCTGGCCTTGCATATTGCTACCGCTCGACAATGTAACTGTCAGAATCGCGGCCGATGCCGCTCCGAATAGTTTTCTCGCGACACCGCACCAGACCCGATTCTGCATTCCACTAGCCTCCTGTTTGCATCTCGTTATCACACGCGCAGCACTTTGATACCGCGCTCTTCAAATGGCGCAATCATCGCATCGGTTGCGCCCGTGTCGGTCACCAGCATATGGATCTCCCCCACCGGGCAAATAAGCGCGGGGCTCACCTGGCCGAGTTTCGTGTGGTCGGCCACTGCGATTACTTCACGCGCCTGTCGTTGCATCGCGCGGAAGATCACTGCCTCATCTGCCTCCAGCGTGGTCGCGCCCCGCTCCACATCCAGCCCCACTACGTTGAGAAAGACTTTATCCAGATACACCTGATTGATGAAGTGGACCGCCGCCGGGCCGCTGAGCGAAAACGACCACGCCCACGGCAGCACTCCGCCGGTGATGGAGGTGCGGATGCCCGCGTGGTTGCACAGCTCCATGCCGATGTTGATCGCGTTGGTCACTACCTTGATGTTGGTGCGATGTCGAATCGCACGGCCGATCTGCGTCGTTGTGGTGCCAGCGGTCAGCCCGATCGTCTCGTTTTCCTTGATCAGGTCTGCGGCCGCCAGCGCTATGCGACGCTTCTCTTCCGCGGCGCGCTGCTCGCGCGCCTGGAATGAGGTGTCATATCGAAAGGGCTCATAGAGCAGCGGCTCCACCAGCGTCGCGCCTCCATGTGTGCGCCGCACCAGCCCGCGCCGTTCCAGGCGGTTCAGGTCGCGCCGGATACTCGGTGCCGACGTCTCCGCCGTAGCCAGCAGCTCTTCGATGGTCGCTGACCCCCTCTGTAAAAGGAGTCGCATGATTTTTTCTTCACGATCGTCCGTTTTTACCGACATACCAGTCTGCCGTTCTCACTCGAAGGTGCAACTGCCTTAGCCCCTGGCGTCCCGCTTGAATGGGAACGTCATTCAGCCCATGCGGCGCGCGGGAACCTGCACGCGAAAATTCGCGTAAGCCCTTGTGCGACCGCCGGTCATAATAGAAAACGATTCCGGAATGATGCGTGATGCACGCGAAGGTCACTATCCAGGCGACGAGAAAAATCTGCATGGCCACGTCCGGTGTAGAGTGGAGGCTTCTGGCTCTGCCCGTCACGTTGCCAGGACGAGGAAGGATGGCGCGCAATGTCAGAAGCGATGGGCCAAGCCTACAACACGAAACTGCACCTGCGGGGCCAATTTTTGCTGATTTGAGGCAAAATGATCAGAGAAGTGTCCAGCAAATCGGTTGAAGGTCAATTTTCGATAGGGGTCGATCTCGGCGGTACCAACCTTAGGGTTGCCGCCTATCGTTCCGGGAGACAGGTCGCAGAGCTGATATCGCTGCCCACCCGTCTTTCTCAGGGCCGCGAGCGGGTCATTCACGACCTGAAGGACGCCGTGACGGCACTTCGATCCCGATTCCAGACAGAGGGCGATTCCGTAGACATCGGCGTCGGCAGCCCGGGCCCGCTGGAATTGCCAGCGGGAATCATTCGGAATCCACCGAATCTTCCCGGTTGGGACGGTTTCCATCTCCGCGCTGCCATCGAGGAAGCTATCGGCGAGCCCATTTTCCTGGACAGCGACGCCAACGCCGCGGCGCTTGCCGAGTTCGAACTCGGGTCCGCCCGCGCCGCCGGTATCCACTCGCTTTGCATGCTCACCCTTGGTACGGGGGTGGGTAACGGCATCATCCTCAATGACCGCATCTGGCATGGCAATAACGGCATGGCTGGCGAAGCCGGTCACCTGATGGTCGAACCCGACGGCATGGCCTGCCCCTGCGGCGGCCGTGGCTGTGTGGAGTTGTATGCCTCCGCCACCGGAGTCGTTCGCATGGCTCGGGAAGCGAACGATCCCATACTGGCTGCCGCGCTGCCCGCGAACCCCGCGGAATGGACTTCGCGCGCCGTCGCCGACGCAGCAATCGCCGGAAATGCCACTGCTATTGCCATTTTTCAACGCGTCGGCCGCGCTCTGGGCATCGCCTTTGGCGGAGTGGCCAACCTGCTCAATTTGCCGCTCTACGTTGTTGCGGGTGGTCTGTCGAACGCCTGGGACCTCTTCGCTCCTGCAATGTTCGCGGAGATGCGCCTGCGCAGCTACGTGTATCGGCCTACCGCGGCCGCGCCCGGCGAACCGCTCGATACCCCGGGCAAGAGCTTTGTCCGCCGTGCAGAGTTGGGATCAGAAGCTGGCATCCTTGGCGCCTGCCTGCTCCCGTTTACGGACGATGAAGAATCTCTGGGCCGCAGCATAGCCCAACCTACTGAAGCATCCTGAAAGAGGATCCGCATACATGGTCACACGCCGCACGTTTCTGGGAACGCTCTCACTCGCCGCCTGTTCCAACCTGGCGCTGCCGCGCGGCATCTCGCAGCGGCTGCTGCACGCCGCCGGCGCGGGTGATGGCGACGATGTCACAGGCCACGTCAACATCATCATTGGCACCGGCGGCCATGGGCACTGCTTTCCCGGCGCTACGGTGCCCTTCGGCGCGGTGCAGCTCAGTCCGGATACTTATGACGACGGTTGGGACTGGTGCGCCGGCTACCACCGCAGCGACACCTCCATCATGGGTTTTACGCACACACACCTCAGCGGAACCGGCTGCGGCGATCTTCTCGACGTTCTCGTCATGCCGCGCACCGGCGAAGTCAAGCTCGTGCCCGGCACGAGGGAAAATCCGGAGACCGGCTATCGTTCACGTTTTTCGCATGAAGATGAAGCCGCCGAGCCGGGCTACTACTCCGTTTTGCTCAAGGACACAGGCATTCATGCCGAGCTCACGGCCACTGAGCGCACCGGTCTGCACCAGTACACATTCCCGGCGGACGCAAAAGACGCGCACGTCATCGTCGATCTCTTTCACTCCTACCAAAGCCCTAAGGACCCGGTAACAGCCGCCGAACTCACCGTCGATCCCGAAAACCGCCTGGTGACCGGGGGCCGCACCGTACGCTCCTGGGCGCCCGGCCGCCAGATCTACTTCGCCATGGAGTTCTCCGCCCCGTTCACGAAGGCGCAACTCTACTCCGATCGCAATCCGGTAGATGGCAATACGGTCAATGGCAAAGTCCTGCAGGCTGCTCTGCACTTCGACCCGCCCGCAGACAAGCCGGTGCAGGTGCGCTGCGGCATCTCCGCGGTCAGCGCCGCCAACGCGCTCAAAAATCTTCGAGCCGAGCAGACGGACTGGGACTTCACCGCCACCCGCGCAAAGGCCAAGGCGGCGTGGCAGCGCGAGCTCAGCCGCATCCGCATCGATGGCGCGACGCCCGACCAGCAGGCCATCTTCTACACCTCGCTTTACCACATGATGTGCGCGCCCACGATGATGGACGATGTCAACGGCGAATACCGCGGGATGGACAATCAGGTGCACACGCTGGATCAGGGCCAGCACAACTACTCCAGCTACTCTCTATGGGACACCTTTCGCGCCCTGCACCCCGCATTCACCCTCTTCCAGCCGGAGCGTGTGCCATCGATGGTGAACTGCCTTGTCGCCATGGCGGAGCAAAGCCCCGCCGGCATGCCCGTATGGCCGCTACAGGGCGAAGAGACCGGCACCATGACCGGCTACCACTCGGCCAGCGTAATGGCCGAAGCCTGCGTCAAAAACTTCCCGGATATCGACTGGGATCGCGCCTACAAAGTGATGCGCAAGCGCAACATGGACGACGACTATCGCGGCCTCGGGCTCTATCGCAAGGACGGATACATCCCCGCCGACCTCGAAGAGGAGTCCGTTTCGAAGACGCTGGAATACGACTACGGCGACTGGTCCTGCTCGCACGTCGCGAAAAAGCTGGGACGCAACGACGATGTCGCCATCCAGTTGAAGCGCTCGCAAAACTACAAAAATCTATTCGACAAGAAGACGCTCTTCGTTCGCGCCAAGCTCGCGAACGGCGAGTGGGCGATACCCTTCGATCCTAAGGAGATGGGCCACTCCAAGAAATGGCGGGACTACACCGAGTCCAATGCTTGGCAGACCACCTTCGGCGTGCAACACGACATTAAGGGCCTCATCGACCAGTTCGGTGGCCGCGAGCCATTCCTCACCAAGCTGGACTCTCTCTTCAATCAGAGCTCCGAGTTGCCCGCCGACGCGCCGCCGGATATCGCCGGTCTCATCGGCCAATATGCGCACGGCAACGAGCCCTACCATCACATCGCGTACATGTACGTGTATGCCGGGGTGCCATATAAGACTCAGGAGCGGATACGTTTCATTCTCGACACGCTCTACCACAACGACCCCGATGGCCTCGCCGGCAATGAAGACTGCGGCCAGATGTCTGCCTGGTACGTTATGAGCGCACTCGGCCTCTATGCGGTCGATCCGGTCAGCGCCACCTATGTCCTCGGCACGCCTCTCTTCGAGAACGCGAAGGTCAACCTGGCCGCCGGCAAGACACTTACCATCGAAACCAAACGCACCAGCCCCTCGGAGAAGTACGTACAGTCGGTCGCACTCAACGGGAAGAAGCTCGATCGCCTCTGGGTGAGGCACAGCGAGCTCGTCAGCGGCGCCACTCTCACCTTCACCCTGGGCGACCAGCCGAACCATCAGCTCGGCGCCGACCAGAAAGTCGCGCCTCCCTCGCTGACTACATAGTGACCGACGGAATGACTGAAAACCCAGGTACGACGCGCCGCGCTTTTTTAGGTGCCGCTGCTTCCGTAGCCGCGGCCGCCGCGACGCCGCGCCATCTGCTGGCACAAATCAAGCCAATCGATCTTCACCAGCGCCCCGCGCCCGGCGAGCGCCGCTTCTCCAGCGCCGCCGTCGAGGCGGCCATTACAAGCGTCGGCGCCCGCATCGCCGATCCTGAGCTGCGCCTGATGTTCGGCAACTGCCTGCCCAATACGCTCGACACGACCGTCTTCCCCGGCACCTACGAAGGCCAGCCCGATACCTTCGTTATCACCGGAGACATCGACGCGATGTGGCTGCGCGATTCTTCCGCGCAGGTGTGGCCCTACCTCCGTTTCGCGAAGGAGGACAAGCAGCTCGCCTCGCTCATCGAAGGCGTCATCCGCCGCCAAAGCCGGTGCATCCTCATCGACCCTTACGCCAACGCCTTCATGCGTTCCGCGTCGGACAAGCCGCTCTCCTGGTCCGTGCATGACGAAACCGATATGTTCCCCGGCGTCGGCGAGCGCAAATGGGAGGTCGATTCGCTCTGCTACACCATCCGGCTTGCGCACGGCTACTGGAAGGCCACCGGCAGCATCGCTCCATTCGATTATCAATGGCGTACTTCGGCCCACCGCATCGTCGAGACCTTCCGCCAGCAGCAGCGTAAGCACGATCGCGGTCCCTATCACTTCCAGCGAAGCTCGCCCGTGCCCACCGATACGGTGCCGCTTGGCGGCTACGGCAATCCCGCGCGTCCCGTCGGACTCATTTACTCCATGTTTCGGCCGTCCGACGACTCCTGCATCTATCCGCTTTTCATCCCCGCCAATCACTTCGCAGTCGTCAGTCTCCGCCAGCTGGCCGAGCTGGCAAACGTCCTGCATGATGCTGCTCTCGCCAACGAGTCCACCGCTCTCGCCAAAGAGGTAGAGTCGGCACTCGCGCAGCACGGCCACACACGCAACAATAACGGCGACGTAGTGTGGGCTTATGAAGTCGACGGTTACGGCAACACCCTCCTGATGGACGACGCCAACGCGCCGGGCCTGCTCTCGCTGCCATATCTAGGTTGCTGTGCCATCAGCGATCCCGTGTATCAGCGCACCCGCGCCTGGGTGCTCAGCTTGGACAACCCCTACTTCTTCCGCGGTCAGGCGGGCGAGGGGATCGGTGGCCCGCACCAGGGGCTCAACTACATCTGGCCCATGTCCATCCTCTTCCGGGCCTTTACCAGCACCGACGATCAGGAGATCCGCATCTGCCTGCGCACCCTGCGCGACACCACCGCCGGCACGCATTTCCTGCACGAGTCGTTCCAGAAGAACGATGCCGAAGACTTCACCCGCGCCTGGTTCGCCTGGGCGAACACACTCTTCGGCGAACTGATACTGCACCTCGCCGATACGCGGCCGGCAACTCTCAGCAGCAAACTCTGAGCGCCGCTCGGCTACCATCGATCTATGACCCAGCCGATCGCTGTCGTCGATGCCTTCACTGCCCAGCCCTACCGTGGCAATCCGGCCGGTATCTGCGTGCTCGCCGCGCCCGCGTCGGACGGGTGGATGCAGTCTGTTGCCATCGAGATGAACCACGCTGAGACTGCCTTCCTCGTCAAGATCAGGGATGGCTACGATCTTCGCTGGTTCACTCCCGGCGGAGAGGTTGACCTCTGCGGCCATGCCACGCTCGCCAGTGCCCACTATCTTTGGGAGACCGAAGTTCTCGGAGCCGAGGAGCAGGCGCGCTTCCACACTCGCAGCGGCCTTCTGACCGCCGATCGCGTGCTGATTGATGGCGCCGCCTGGGTTGAGCTGGATTTCCCCGCTGAGCCTGTCTCTCCGGCGCCGGCGCCCGATGGCCTCGTCGCCATGCTCGGCGCGGAGCCCGTCTTTGTCGGCCGCAACCGCCTCGACTACCTCGTCGAACTCGCGAACGAGGCCATCGTCCGCTCACTTCATCCGGACCTCAAACAAATCGCAGCACTCTCGGATGCTGAAGATGCGCGCGGGGTCATCGTCACCGCCGCAGGAGCAAATAGCAACGCCGACATCGTCTCCCGCTGCTTTTACCCTAGCTTTCGCATTGATGAAGACCCTGTCACCGGATCCGCGCACTGCGGCCTTGCACCCTATTGGATTCCACGCCTCGCCAAGCCGGAGATTGTTGCGTACCAGGCTTCTGCGCGAGGCGGCTGGCTGCATCTTCGCATCGCCGGGGATCGCGTGAAGCTGCGTGGTCAGGCCGTGACCACGCTGCGCGGCGAGCTCCTCCATGGCGCAAGTTGAAGACTCGGGCGCAAGTTGAAGACTCGGGCGCAAGTTGAAGACTCGTCGTTGAGGCGGGCTTCCTAGTGTTTGGCAGTCTGAGCTGCTCGGCCGCGGGCAGGTCGCCCTCTGGGCGGAAGCACGCGCGGCATCGCGCCTCATACAGGCCCGCCGCTCCCACCACGACGAGTTGCTGGCTTGCTCCAAGTCGCTGAGTGTGGATCGCCGGCGCGCCGCACAGCATACACACAGCGGAGAGCTTTACCACCTCATCGGCAATCGCCATCAACGCAGGAAGGGGCACAAATGGCTCGCCCGCAAAGGTCGTATCCAGGCCGGCCAGCACCACGCGCTTGCCTGCGTGAATCAGTTCCATGGCAAGTCCGACCAGCGACTCGTCGAAAAACTGCGCCTCGTCGATCCCCACCACGTCGATTGTTTCCAGAGTTGCGAAGAGCGCAGCACGCAGCCGCTCCACATCGCGCACCGCCTGCGCCTTGATCGTCTGCGAACTGTGCGAAGCAATCGCATCCGGCTGGTAGCGCAGATCGATGTCGGGTTTAAAACTGGCAACACGCAGACGTGCGATCTGCGCGCGCTTCAGCCTCCGGATCAGTTCTTCGCTCTTGCCGGAAAACATCGGCCCGGTGATGACTTCCATGCGGCCCGGCTGTTTGTTTTCAGAATGTGCTGTCTCTGTCATGCCTGTTTCATACAAAGAAGAGAAGTGTACTGCGCCGGCACCAGAGGCGGCCGCTATACGGAAATGAGAACCACGGCCACCAGAGCCAGAGCCATGCCCGCGGCCTGGCTGAGCGTCGTGCGTTCCTTCAATAGCACGGCCGCCAGCAAAATCGTCGAAGCCGGATAGAGCGAGCTCAGCACCGCCGCGATGTCCAGCCGCCCCAACCGCGTCGCGATGGTGTAGAAGGTATTTCCGCTCGCGTCGAAGACACCCGCGATCGCGATCAGACCCAGCACCGCCCAACCCGGCCACGGCAATTTCGCGCTTGAATTGATCTTTGCTCTGCCGCGCCGCAACCCGATCCAGGTGACGATGGCTGCCAATGTAGCGCTTGCTATACGCGAACACGCCAGCGGCCACAGCACTCCGCCTCGCCCCGCGAGTTTGAGGAAGATGTAGAGACATCCAAAGCTGCCGCCCGCTGCCGCGCCCAAAAGGATGGCCTGCTTCGACGATGGCGATCCCGGTGCACGCGCAATCATCCAGATTGCCACCCCGGCGAGCGCAATGCCCGCGATCTGCGGTGCGCGCGGCAGCCCCTCCGTCGCAAATGCCCAAACCACCGGCATCACCGCGGCCAACACGCCGCTCACCGCCGCCGTCAGCCCCATGCCGCCCAGCGCCAGCGCTTTGTAGAGCACCATCACGCCTGTGCCGCATGCCACTCCGGCCAGCGCTCCGTAAACGACGGACGGCGTGTCGGGCCACGTCGAGCCGTGGATCAGCGCCAGCGAGATCAGCAGCACCAGGCTCAAGGAGTGGGACAACGTCACCACCGCGGGCGAAGGCAGTCGCCGGGCGGCAATGCCACCCACGAAGTCGCTGGTGCCCCAGATCGCCGCCGACGCCAGGCCGAGCGCAACTGTGGCTGTGCCGCCGGTCACACCTCCAGCGACCACACCGATACCGCCTGTCATCAGCGCGTCGAAGCCGTCGGAATATAGCCCAGAGGTGCCTTTACCTCCAGGTTCGGGCGCTCTACATGCACGTCCAGCGTTCGGTAGCGTCCATCGATCGTCGGTATATGGCTCAAGAAGCCGAGCGTGTATTGCGTGCGCGCTTCCTTCACGATCGTTGCGAAGCTTCTCTGAATGCCTTCTGTGGAGAACTGAGCCTCCAGGATGCCGCCTGTGGCATTGGCATAACGCGGCAGCACGTTTTCTGCGGGGATCAGCGGCAAGTGGACGCGATCCAGGTAGCCGATGCCCCAGGTGGCGGCGTCGCCCACCATCGTGCCGTAAACAAATTCATTATTGCCCTGAAGGAAGCGGATCACCTCGCGCACATTGGCCTTTGAGCGCACGTCCTTGCCGTCGCTGATGACATAAATGATGCGGCGACGCTCCTTCGGGCGGCTCTGGAGTTCCTTCCCGGCAGCCAAAATCGCGTCGGAAAGCGTGTGCGCCTCGCGTGGAAGATTCAGGTCGTACCCCGGCCGGGAGTTGCCATTCACATTCGGATCCACTGCCTTGCCGTTGATGGATGGTCCCTGCATGCCCATCGGGCCACCCATCTGTGGGCCGCCCATCTCAGTGCCTTCCTTCTTCGAGCGCTGCAGCACCATCGGAAGGCGATCGCCCTGCGTTGCCGTAAACGTCGTCTGCTCCGTCACACCGTTGCCGTAGGTGAAGACTGCCGCCTCGTCCTCTGGCGTGAAGGCTCCCTGGATCGCGGAGAGACTTTCGTTCACCTTCTTCATCGTGTCCTTGGGCATGCTCTGATCGATCACGAAAGCGACCGAGAGTGGCACCGGAGATACGCTGAAATAGTTGATGTGCTGCCTCTGTCCGTTCTCATACACACGAAAATCGCGATACGTCAGAGCCGCAACCTGATGGTGGTTTTTGTCCAGGACCGTGGTCGGCACCAAGACCTGGGTGGTTTGCATGATGATGTGAAACTGTTTCGCCTCTTCAGGGCTCTTCGGAATGTACGGGGCCTCTTGCTGCGGCGGACCGTCGGGATTCGGCGCATTACTAGGTGGCGGCGGAGCCTGCACCTGGTCATTATCCGGAGTCGCTGCTTTGCCCGGGGCCACTTGCCGGGTCAGGTTTTGCAGGCTGTCTGCACCCTGGCTGGGTGTCGCGCTGGGAGCATCCGGCACGCTCTGCTGCGAGCCGCTCTCCCCGGGGCCAACGCTCTGCGAGCCGCTACTTGTCTGCGAACCAGACGCGCCCTGTTGCGCGCTCGGCACATCCGGCAGCGAACCACTGCCGCTCTGCTGTGCAGCACCCATTGCCAACCCCACAAGGGGAACAGCTGCCACCAGACTCCACGCCCACTGCTTTCCGCCCAAAGCTCCTCCACACCATTCTCCGGGGCTAACGCACTCTTCCTCATGCTGTTAGCCGCGAAGATCATCTCGGCGTAGCCTTTCCCTAAGAAGGGCCACATGAACTTCCGCTAGCCGGTCTACACCTGCAGGGAAAATGTCTTATCCCCAGCTTTCGCCTGCGTATCGGGATAGATGCAATGACGCGACGCCCGCGGCCTGTTGAGCGGATTTCCGATATTCATCCGCTCTAGTCCAATGTCAGCCTACCAGAGAGAATCGCCGTGCGATGACCAGGGCCGAGGGTCCCTTGCCGGTGCGTAGCCTTGGTGGCTTGCTAATCCGCTCGCCCTACGGGCCGGGCTGGCGTCTAATAGGAGACGACCATGCGCCGTACATTCTTCCTTCTGCTCCTCTGTGCCGCATTTGCGCTTCCGGCAGCGCGCCTCCACGCCCAGGAAGCTCCTTCGCCCGATGCCGCCCCCCAGGGTCTGCCGGGCGATCCTAATGGCAATGACGACACGTCGCAGTCCGTGGCCACCTTCCGCCAGAACGTCAACCTCGTTTCGCTCTACTTCGATGTGCGCGACAAGAAAAACCTGCTGATTCCGCACCTCACCCGCGATGATTGCCAGGTCTTCGAGGACAAGCAGCCCCAGAAGCTCAAGAACTTCGTCGCCGAGGTCGATCAGCCGCTCACGCTCGGCATCCTGCTCGACACCTCCGGGTCCCAGCAGAACGTGCTGCCGCTCGAACAGCAGACTGGCTCGGAGTTCCTGAAGCGCATCCTGCGGCAGAAGGACCAGGCTTTTCTCGTCTCCTTCGACGTCGACATCGACCTGCTCTCTGACTTCACCTCAAACGCCAGTGTGCTCGCCCAGGACATGCAGAAGGCGCAGATCAACGTCGGTACAGGCGGGATGACCACCGGCCCGTTGCCCACTGGTGCGCCCCGCGGCACCTTGCTTTACGACGCAGTGGTGGAGGCTTCGCACGACAAGCTGGCCGGCGAAACAGGCCGCAAGGCAATGATTGTGCTTACCGACGGCGAGGATCAGGGCTCGCGGGCCAAGTTGAAGGACGCCGTTGAAGCCGCCCAGAAGGCCAACTCAATGGTTTACGTGCTGCTCATCGCAGATCGCGGATTCTACGGCGGCGGCATGTACTCGATCGGCTACTCCGGGGATTACGTTATGCATCAGCTCGCGGACCAGACCGGCGGCCGGCTCATCAACGTCGGTAACAGTGGCAAGAAGCTTGAGGCCGCCTTCCAGCAGATAGAAGACGAGTTGCGCACCCAGTATGTGGCCAGCTACACCCCTACGAATACCAAGACAGATGGGACCTACCGCAAGGTGGACATCGATTGCCGCCAACGGGATGAGGCGTTGAAAGTCCAGTCTCGCAAGGGCTACTACGCCATAGCGCCTGAGGACTGATTTTCATGGGATCCGGCAGCCGCTCCGGGGCCGGTACCATACTTTGCTTACGAAAGTAACCATAAGTTTTGGCCCAACCGTTGTATACTGAGGCAGCGTTCGAATTGGACAGGTTTTGCTAGTTCTGTATCTGCAGTTCTCTACTTGCCGAGACCGATCTTGAATTCAGCGTCACAACTCAGCAGTAAAGGACTTAAGCAATATGGAACAGGGAACAGTGAAGTGGTTTAACGACGCCAAGGGTTTCGGATTCATCAGCCGCCAGAGCGGAGAAGATGTTTTCGTTCACCACACCGCCATTCAGGCACAGGGCTTCCGCACCCTCCAAGAGGGTCAGGCAGTTCAGTTCAACGTGGTGAAGGGCCCCAAGGGCTGGCAAGCAGAGAACGTTCAACCTCTGTAAACCACAGCGCAACATCGCAAAAGGGACGGCCTCGGCCGTCCCTTTTGCTTTCCACATTGCCCGGCGCCAGCATTCTTCCATCGCTTTCAAGTCAATGCTGGCTAGTGCAGCACATACCCTACCGGCTGCAGCGGTTTTTTCTCGAGAGCCTCCCCGCTCATCTCCCGAATGCTCAACTCGATATTCCGCGAGATCGCATCCAGCGCCAGGTCGTTGTCATCGCGGCCGAACGGCATCTCCAACTCCGACGCCAACGAGTCCAGCGCGATGAAAGAGTACGCCATCACCATGGATACCGCGGGTGTCATCCACTCAATCGCGTCGACCAGCCCAAACGGCAGCAGAGCGCAGTAGAAGTAAACGACACGGTGGATCATCACCGAGTAGCCAAAGGGAACCGGTGTAGAAGCGATGCGCTCGCAGCCGCCGAGAATGTTCGACAGCTCGACGAGATTCCTGTCGATCGCCGTCATTGTGATCTCGCCAAACGAGCCCTCGTGCTGACGCGCAGACACCCAGTCACCCATCGCGCGGAGAATGATAAACGGCTTATACCGCGCACCATCTACCTCCGCAGCCAGCGCCGGGGGCAACAATTCAGCACTTCGAGCAAACACATCGCCGCGCAACTGGTCCCGCATCGCGTAGGTGAAGGCCACCAGCATGTCGAGGAATACGCGCTTGTCCCGCGCTTCGCTCGTCGTGGTCAGCACCTGCCGCGTCAGCGTCCGCATCGTGTTCACGAGCGCGCCCCACAGTTTTCGACCCTCCCACCAGCGGTCATATGCCGAGCTGTTGCGAAAGCCGAGAAACAGTGCCAGCGCCACTCCGACCAGGGTGAACGGCGTCGCGTTCAGCGGCACCTTATGTTTGAAGACCGTACCTTCGGACCAGACCGCGAACACGCTCAACGCCGCCACGATCAGCAGTTGCGGTAGCATCTGCTTCATCATGGAGCCGCGCCACACAAATAGCAGGGTCCACCAGTTGGTCTTGGATCGGACGATCATCGGGTCATCTGGTCAAAAAAATGAAGGGCAGCGCCATCTTACGCTGCTGCCCCTCGTTGACCGATCCGAAAATCATGCGAATCGAGCTCTCTTCAGGCGACCATCTCCACCTCGAATGGACTTTCGGCCTCTGATTGTCCCTTTGGCAGCAGCGGCCGAAAACTCCCCGTGTGTTCGATCGAGACAGCGGATCTCTCCCGTTGGTATGTCGTACACCCAGCCATGTATGCGCAGGCTGCCCCTCCTCAGGCTCCTTGCAACAGACGGGTGTGACCGCAGGCTTTGCAATTGCGCAAGCACGTTCAGCTCCGTCAGCGCGCTCAGCCGTTCCTCCATCGGCCACACGCGCGGGTCCTGCATGACGCCTCGGAAAGCACGTGCCATCGGTCCTGCATAGCACAGCCAGGAGCGAACAAGTGGCAGGTCTTTCAGCCGTCCCTCGTCGAGCAGAGCACGCATCGCGCAGCAGTCGGAATGACCGCAGAGGATGATGTCCGGTACCCGCAGCACTTGCACTGCGTCTTCAACCGTGGCCGCAACACCGCTCGTCACCTCCTCCGGAGGCGGCACGAGATTTCCCGCATTGCGGCAGGAAACGATCTGGCCGGGAACGCATTGCATCATCATCTCCGGCATGACCCGCGAGTCGGAGCAAGTGATAAAGAGCGCCTGCGGTTCCTGGGTATACGTCAGTTCGGCAAACTGGCGGGAGTGTTGAGCGAAGACCTGCGATTTGAATCGGGCATAGCCTGCGAGCAGTTGCTGCATAAAACCTCCTCGGATGCGCCGGATGTGACGGCGCTCGGGCGAAGCACATGGAAGCAAAGGGCGAGTGGCAGTTCGGGAAGGCGGTGCAGGCCCTTCGGAACATACAGGCGGTATGTGGATCTCCGTCGCACAATAACTGTGCGTGAGGGCGCACAGGCGCCATCGCCCTTATCGGTTGCTTGCGGGTTTAAGCAGGAGGTGGTGCGCGGCCCAGGCCAGGCTCGCGTGGAGCGCCGCCCAGCGCCAGCACATTCTCGCGTGCGAGCGGGCTCGCAGCAAGAGTCGGCGCAAAGACCCAGCCGGCCTTCGATAAAGTGGCAGGTGTGGATGTGCGGGAAGCCACTCGCCGCGGGTGTAGATGTGACACATGCCGCAGAAGCTCCGGCGCGAATGAGTTTGCGCGGACGAGCGAAACCTGATGAAGTCGCGCATCGCCCAGACACCGCATCTTCTCGCGACGAGCGACTTCCGGGGTCGACCGGCGTCATCTCGGAGACGTCCGCTCTCGCACGCCATGTGATTTCGCGACCGCGAGGGGCGCGCGCTCACCATGCATGTCGCGTTCAGCCCGCAGAGGACTGCAACGAGGACGAGCCGGAAAGACGCGGAGATACGAGAGACCATACGGGTTCCTGAAGTTCAGACGACTGGCGAGCCGCGCACGTTAGCGCAATGCAGGTAGATAAGAGACGCAGCAAGAGGGAAAGTCGCGCTGCAATCCGTCGCAAAATTCCCCTCGCTGCAGTAGCCCGTCGTCCGCTCCGGGGACTGTTGCCCTGGGACTAGTTCTTCGAACCCACGAGCGGCTTCACTTCCAGTTCCTTTTTCGACAGGTACCAGGTCTTCACTTCCAGTCCTGCGCCGCCACCGTTGGCGCGCTTCGCCGCATCCGCCTGTGTCGCCGGTGCCGGCACGATCACCGCCTCGCCTGGCTTCCAGTCCGCCGGGCAACTCACGCCGTTTGCGTCTACCGTCTGCAATCCCTGGACCACACGAAGCAATTCATCAATGCTGCGGCCGAGCTGCATCGGGTAGTACAACACCGTCCGCACCTTCTGCTTTGGATCGATCACGAATACGGCCCGTACTGTCGCGGTATCCGCCGTCGCCTCGTGCACCATGCCGTAGAGACGCGCCACCCGCTGGTCCAGATCGGCCACGACGGGGAACTTCACCTCCACACTGGCGTGTTGCTCAATATCCCGTACCCACGCGATGTGCGAATAAATGCTGTCGATCGACACGCCGACCAGCTGAACGTTCAGCGCCTCGAACTCGGGCCAGCGCCGCGCGAACTCGACAAACTCGGTAGTACACACCGGTGTGAAATCCGAGGGATGGGAAAAGAGGAGCACCCACCTGCCCTTTGCCGTGTAATCGCTCAGCCGGATCTCTCCGTGTGTGCTTTTAGCGGTAAAGTCCGGAGCCGTCTCACCCAGGCGTGGCAGCCGGGCCGTATCGGTCGTCTCTCCAACTGTGCTCATGGTCATCAGCCTTTCGTTTTTTTGCTGGAATATTGCTGCAGGAAAAGCGAAAAACCCACCGGCAGCGTCTGCGGTGGGCTGGATCCTGCGTCGCGATTATCGAAGAACTTATCCGATGCCCGTCGAACAGCGCACCCGCGCCCGGCCGCAATAACAGCAGCAGCAACAGGCACGCATAGGTGAACCAACCCGGGTCATCGTGTTCTTTAGACTAGGCCGCGGCGGAAAACGTGTCAATCACAGGCCTACGTCCCAAACCGCTGCCGGTAGGCACTCGGCGAAACTCCTGTGTGCCGTTGGAAGATTTTGCGGAAGAACACAGCATCCTGATAGCCCACCGCGTCGCTGATCTCCTGCATGGTGCGATGATCGTTCTCGAGCAACCGCTTGGCCGCGGCCACGCGCAACTTCTGCAGATAGATCAATGGGCTGTCACCAGTGGCCTGCTTGAATCGGCGAACGAAATTGCGCAGGCTCATGCCCACGCGGTCGGCTGGCGCTTCGAGTGGAAAGCTCTGGTGGAAGTTTTCATGGAGCCAGTCCTGCGCAGCCGAAATACTCTCATCGGAATGCTCCGTCTTTAACGGCACAATAGCGAATCCGGCCTGCCATGCACGCGGCATTTCGATAAGCAGAGCCTTCGCGCTCTGCATCGCAACCTCGTGCCCGCAGAATCGCGCTACCAGATACAAGCTGAGATCGAGCGCCGCGTTCACCCCACCGCCGCAATAAAAGTTGCCATCCTCTGTCACCATCAACTCCGGCATCCAGCGCACCTTGGGATATTTCTCGCGAAATCGTTCGCCGAGACTCCAATGCGTGGTGGCGCGTTTACCGTCGAGCAGACCCGTGGCCGCAACAAGACCGACACCGGAGCAAACGCTCGCAATGGCCGCGCCACGCTTGTGCCAGCGCCGCAACCATGGAACCACCGGTGCATTCCGCTCAACCACATCGTCTATGCCGAGTCCCGTCGAAGGAATAAAGATCAGGTCTGTCTTCCGGACATCTGTCAGCGCCATTGCCGGCTGGATATCGATCGGTCCGTCACAATGCACTGCACGTCCATCCACCGAAGCAGTGGTTACGCGAAAGTGACACACCGGCTTGTGGCCCGTGAAGTTGTTCCACAGCGTTCCGGTATGACGGAAGACCTCCATCGGACCGATGGCAGTGGAGGAGAAAGTCTGATCGAGAAACAGGATCGTGACATCTTTCATCGATAACTCCTCACCAACTGGCGGATCTACCTATGAAGGATGGCATATCTGCCATCTTGCGACAAGACTATTTGCTACCTAACCTTGAATGACCGAGAGCAAACCAGTGCAGAGCAATTGTTAAGAAGTCGCTCGCGGAGGACCTAAGGAGAGATAGAAAATCATGAAACAAAAATCAGCGCAATCTCACTATTAGCGGACCAATAGAGATCTCATATCTTGAGCGCGCGGACGCGATCTCAATGGAAGAAAAAATTCACCGAGAAACAAGATCGTGACATTTGCTATGGATGACTTTCCTAAAATGGGCGAAACGCTCAATGCATTCGATGCCGAATAGGCTGCTCACACGGCCATATCTTCCGTTTTGATGCGTTCCGGCAATTCACCTCTTTGGGAATAGAGAGCAGCGATCTATTTACCGAATCACAAGGGAGGAAAACCTATGAAGAAGTATCTTATTGAGCGAGAAATACCCAGAGTTGGAACTCTGGAGCGTGAGCAGTTGCGCCAGGCGGCGTCTAAATCTAACTCTGTATTGCGTCAGTTGGGCCCAGATATCCAGTGGGTGGAATCGTTCATTGCTGCGGACAAGATGTTCTGCGTGTACTTGGCCGAAGACGAGAAGATCATCCATCAGCATGCTGAGGTCAGCGGCTTTCCCGCCACTACAGTGACGGAGATCAGCAGAACCATCGACCCAACCACGGGCCGCTAGCGAAGACGGCGGCTCCAGACAGAGATTGCTTTCCCGTTCTCCTCATACTCGTTTACTTAAACGCTTGTAAAAGGTTTCCAATTGAGAAGAAGCACTTTCTTGAATATTTCTCTGAACCATCAGACTCCAACAATGAGTGAAGGATGTAACGCAAATGAACCCGCAATCACACATTCAAATCTTGCGAACGCAACTGCTCGCCATGTCAAGAGTCTCCCAGCGAGCCCTTGACTATTCTGTGAAGGGGTACCAGCTGCATGTCGACTTTGCGTGCCACGCTATAACGGCACGCGATGAGATCGTAGAACGCGATCGCAGGATCAAGAATCTATCTCGTAGTGCAGTGAATGAAGGAATCGCAAATGCCTTGGACTTCCGTTTCGCATTCGCAGCGCTGAGCATCGCAACCGCTCTTCGCACCACGTACTCCGCAGCCACAGAGATCGCGCTAAGCACAATGTGCTTCCTCGAAGGCAACCAGATCGAGAGATCTGCTGTGCTGGCGAGAAAGGCGCAAGACGTAAATGCTGCGATGCGCCTGTGCACGGTCGCTCTTTTTGAGAGGGACGCGTGCCACGCCCGGACGGTGCTTCGAAACCATGAACGGTCGGCCCAACTCTTTGAAGTGGGGAATTGTGAACTTCATTCAGATTGTGGGGTCGACCCGCTGCATAATTTTGAGCGCACGGTCGCCCGAGGGCTCGGAGAAGTTGCGAAGCAGACTCGCGATATAGCCGATGCGCTGCTCTTCTGGATAGAGGGGAACGCTACGAGTTCCGCAGTGGCAATGAGCAACATGCGGAATCTCTCGCGTATCGTGGCGTCGGCACATCCGGGAGAAGATACCACTCTGTACGTTCAGTCGAGGCGGGATCTCAACCAGAAGGCTTCGCAGCGCTTCTCATGCTGAATTATCATGCCTGCCTCCGGCATTCGGAGGCAGGCATGACGCACTAAACATCGTTTCCTACACATCGTTTCCAAGACGGAAGATCGGCTCGGCGCCTACCGCACCTGAAAGCAGTGCCGTTTCTTCATGCGGCTCCAACGGCTTGTAGTTTTGCGCGATATCCATCGCCAGCCGGAAGTATTTCTCATCGCCCGGAGGCAGCGCCGCTGTGACCGGATGTCCCAGCGTCCAGCGTAATCCAAGTGCCGCCTCGTTCGGAAAAGCTGCAGGTTGATACCAGCACTTCGGCTCGGGATGGTTCTTCTTCTCGCTTGCCGGCCACGTTGTCTTAGCCATGGACTTCAGCGCCAGGATGCCCATGTTCTTCTCTTGCGCCTTCTTCAGGATCTGCGGCCCGAAGTTTGCCTGTGAGAAGAGCACGAAGTTCACCGGGAACAATACCGTGTCGAAGTGATAGCGATCCATCGCGGCGACAGCAGTTTCTGCCGAATGCACAGAAAAGCCGATATAGCGGATCTTGCCTTCCTTCTTCGCCGCCTCCATTGTTTCCATCGCCCCGCCCGGCCCGAGCACCTTATCCAGGTCTGCCATCTTGGTCAGCGCGTGGAACTGATACAGATCGACATGATCCGTCTTCAGCAGCCGCAGTGACTCTTCAAGCTGCTTGCGCGAATCATCCTTCGTTCGCCCTTCGGTCTTGCATGCGAGAAAGCAATCCTTGCGATACGGAGCCAGAGCCGGACCAAGCCGCTCCTGCGCATTGCCGTAGCTCGGTGCGACGTCGAAGTAGTTGACCCCACGGTCTACCGCTTCGGCCACGATGTTTTTTGACAGCGTCGGGTCTTCGTCCATCACCACGATGCCGCCGAAGCCGATGATCGAAAGGTTCTCGCCCGTCTTGCCGAGCGGGCGTCGTGCAATTGGTTGTGTGGGGCTGGCAGAGGCGAGCCGTGCGCTCGCGGCGGCCGCGGCTGTGAAGGCGCTCTGCTTCAAAAAATCACGACGTTCCACGGGCGGGGTCCTCCTCAAAGGAACATAACGATAGCTTAGCGCTGATTCGGTTTTGTTGCAGATCAGCACGGCAGATGTGCGCGTGCCCCGTGTTGCGTGCCATCATCAATCAGCGACATGTCTCTAGTTACGATCACAGCCCGCGGCATTCTCTTCGACATGGACGGCGTGCTCATCAGTTCCACTGGCGCCGATGAGCGCTGCTGGCTGCGCTGGGCCAAGCATCACAATATGGAGGGCACCTTCTCGCTCCAGTCCACGCATGGCCGCCGCGCCGTCGACACATTGCGCGCGCTCCGCCCCGATCTCGATCCCGTCATCGAGCAACGCCGTCTCGAAGACTACGACGCCGAAGATCACAGCGGTCTCATCATCCTGCCCGGCGTGGAAAAACTTCTTGCATCGCTTCCCGCCGATCGCTGGACGATCGTCACCTCCGCCACCACGCGTCTGCTCGAAGGCCGTCTCCAGTACGCCGGGCTTCCCATCCCGAAAGTTCTGGTGCCCGCCGAGCGAGTCGTGAATGGCAAGCCGCATCCTGAGCCCTATCTCGCCGGTGCAAAGCTCCTCGGCTTTGCGCCCGCCGACTGCCTCGTCATTGAAGACTCGCCTGCCGGCGTCGCCTCAGGAAAGGCCGCTGAATGCCGCGTGCTGGCAGTTCTCTCGTCCCACGCACAATCGGAACTCACTGGCGCAGACTGGTTCGTCGCGTCGCTCGAACAAGTCACCGCGACCCCCCAGCCGGACGGCGCCATCGCCATTACTCTCGACATCTAAGCCGAACATTTTCGCTATATCGCACCTTGCGAGAAAATCTGCTGCCGGTTCGTGGTGAAGGGATAGAATGCAGGCGTCGCCGCGGAGATACCACCATGGGCATCCGGTTCCGGCTCGTCTGCCTCACCCTTCTCTTACCTGCCGCTGTTGGTTCAGCGCAGAGTCAATCACCTGCCGCTGCTCCGCCACCGCCGGGCGAGGCGTCGTCGGGCATACAGGCTGGCTCAATCGTGCAAACCTACGACGGCGGTACGCGCCAGACGCTCGAGAGCATCTTCATCCCGGCACTTGCGCACGCGCCCTTCAGTCTGACCCTCGAAACAGAGTGGACGCGCACCATGGCCAACGGAGGCACCTATACCGTGGCTAACAAGCGGCAGATCATGCGCGACAGCGCCGGTCGCATCTACCAGGAGCGATGGTGGCTGGTCCCGAAGGGCGGGAAGATGGAATCGAAGATGAACTTCATTCAGATCTCCGATCCGGCCGCGCATACGCTCTACAACTGCGAGACAGCGACCAAACACTGCTACCTGCAGGAGTATCGCGGATCGACTGCGGCAAACTACCAGCCTGCGGTCGGAAGGTCAGGAGTGCTGGCGGATGGCAGCGGATACGCAACGCATGAGGACCTGGGCGGAAACACGATTGCGGGTTTTGACACCGTGGGCTACCGCGATACCACCACGCTGAACCCCGGTACCTATGGAAACGATCAGCCCATGGTGTCCATGCGGGAGTTCTGGTACTCGAAGCAGCTCGGCATCGACCTGCTGTCCATCGTGGACAATCCGCAAGTGGGGACAGAGCGGTTCACGGCAACCGATGTCAACGTCTCCGAGCCGCAGCCGCGTTACTTCGCCATCCCGGAGGGCTACACCGTCATCGATCAGCGAGAGACAGGTACGCCGGTACGCTAAATGCTTTAGCCGCGAGGAGCGCACACCTCACTCGAATCGATACAGCGTCACCTTCTCCGTGCGCAGCTCGCGTGGATCGAATCGCCAGTACTCGCCCTGGTCGTTCTCGTCGCCATTCAGCCGCCGGCCCGCGATCCAACTCCCGTTCTCAAAGCGACCTTCATCAATGGTGCCAATCCCCACTCGCTTCGCCCCGGCATCTCGTGGCGTGAACTTCACTCGAAAGCCCTTGCCAATTCCAAGAAACGCATTAGGCCCAGAGGACAGGATCATCCCGTAGCCTTCCGTGGCATGAGTGCCGAAGATCTCATCCAGACTCACGTCAACCTCGTAACCCTGCATCACGAACAGCGCCTCAGGCCGCGACTTATCCAGCACGAAGCCATGCACCTCGCCCTTGCTTTGTGCGTCGAGCAGCATCGGCGCGACCGAAGCGATCGCGCGATAACTCGCACGCAACGCATCCTCGCCGCTCTTCTCTTTCTCGGCTTGCTCCCCCGTGGCCGGCGTCGCCCAGTTGTCGATCCCGAATGGCGAAAACCCGATCGCGGCATGCTCACCCAGGATGTAGAACACGTTTGCCGCACCAGCTTCGCCGTCGCGCGTCTCGGGCAGAAACAGCGGATTATCCGCGCGATGATAGCGCCGCGCCCAGCCGTAGACATCCGGCGAATACAAGTCGGGCGCGTAGATGTCGATCGCTGTGCCCGCTGCCTTCCACACATCCATCACACGCGGCTGTGGTCCTCCGCTGGGGTAGTCGCCCGGGATGGCGTCCACGCCACCCAGCCACGCATTTACATACATCGGCAGGCCGTACACCTCTTTGCCCTTCGCCGCCACCGCCTGCACATACTTCGCGTAGTGCCATGCCATGAAAATTTCATCGGTGCGTGGTGAATCGCCAAAGACCTCAGTCCACGTACCCGAAGTTTTTGCGCCATTCTCCTCCCACAGCGTGCGTAGCTCAGGGTTCAATGACAAATGGTGCTGATCAAGATAGCGCAGAAGCTCTGCGGGCACTGCACCTGCAAACGCGCGATTCGCCACCTCGGAGTGATCCCGCGCACTGCCCAGGATGCCCACTTCATTCTCCACCTGCATCATCACCACCGTGTGGTCGTGCGCGTCTGCTTCGCGCAGATGCTGCATCAGCGCCGCAAAAGCGCGCTCGTCCGCAGCCTGAGTCTCGGCGCCGAAAGTGCTCAGGATATTCACGGGACGGCCGTCCTCGACTACGCGTGGAAAGCGCTTCGTATCCTGCTTCACCCATACCGGCTGATAACTGGACATTCCGTTCTTCCACGAAGCCAGCCATAGTAGAACTAAGCGCAGATGCTGCTTGCGTGCAGCGGCCAGCAGGCCATCCACCAGCGTGAAGTCAAACTTGCCCTGCACTGGCTCAATTAGTTCCCAGCTCACCGGCGTGAGGACCGTGTTCAGTCCCATCGCCGCCAGGCGCGGCCACTCCGGTTCCATGTAATCCAGGCTCGACGAACTGGAGTTATGGATCTCCGCGCCCAGCAGCAGATACGGCTTGCCGTCCACGATCAGTTGCGTCGCTTCGCCGCGCTTCGCCAGGTGCGGCGCGCCAGCGTCCTGCGCTTGAATCGCGAGCGGGTGACCAAGCAACAGAACCGACAAGGTAGCTAGTGCAAAAAAGCGGTATCTCATGGCACAAAATCTACCATCTCGTCCCGCCACGCGTCCGATTCGTTGCTCGATGGGCCGCCTCTGCGAGCTTGGATTCCCGCCGCTGGTCGTGTTAATCTCCAGCTACAGATGAAGTTTCTCGCCCAGCCCGCGTCTTGTTGTTGTCGATAGCCACACTTCGGCCAGCGGCTGAGATACCATCTGTTTTCTTCTCTCTCAGATAAGTCTGATCCTTTTCACCACCTATAGTTATAAGTAGCAAAGACTCCAGGAACTGCGTGCATCTGCTCTCTACATTGTCGCTGCGAATTCCGTCCCCGCCTCTCACCGCGCGCCGTGCATGTCATTGCCGCGCCATTGATTGTTGCGCGTGTTGTTGTTGTCGCCGGACGGACTGGGAGCGTCGCCAGAGTTAATCGGTTCCAAACGCTCCTCTTGACCAACGTCGTTCATCACGTGATCTGGAGATCAGCGCAATGCGTTCCATCGCATCATCGGCCATCGCCGGAATCGTAGCAGCACTCGTAATTAGCGCCGCGCCATTGCAGGCGCAGGTGGTCGGCGGATCGATCAGCGGCGCCATCACCGATGCTTCCGGCGCCGCTATCCCTGGTGCCACGGTCGTCATCCGCAACCAGGAGACTGGCAGCCAGCGCCAACTCACCAGCAACGGAGAAGGTCTCTTCAGCGCACCATCCGTGTCGATCGGTCGCTACAGTGTCATCGCGTCCAAAGGCGCATTCGCGCCGCAACAGCGAGACGGCATCGTCGTCACCGTTGGTCAATCAGTTCACGTCAACCTTGCGCTCTCGGCAAGCGGTGGCAGTCAGCGCGTCGAAGTCACGGACAAACCTCCGGCCGTCGATCTCACGACGCAACAGACCAGCGGCCTCGTCGATGAACGCCAGGTGAAAAATCTGCCGCTCAACGGGCGCTCCTACGATCAGCTACTCACTCTCAACCCCGCGACCGTGAATTACACCGCACAGCGCTCTGGTGGCATCGGGACCTCAAACTCCTCGGTCGGAAATATGTTCTCCGTATCGGGTCGCCGCCCGCAGGACAATCTCTACTTGCTCAATGGCGTTGAATACACCGGCGCATCGCTCATCAATGTCACGCCCGGCGGGACCAGCGGCCAGTTGCTCGGCGTCGATGCCGTGCGCGAGTTCAATGTCTCCAGCGACACCTACTCAGCAGCGTTCGGCAAGCGCCAGGGCGCGCAGATCAGCATCGTCACCGCCAGCGGGTCGAATCAACTACACGGCGCAGCATACGAATTCCTGCGAAACAGCGCATTGGATGCCCGCAACTACTTTGACCAGCAGCATATTCCCGAGTTTCAACGCAACAACTTCGGTGGATCGCTCGGCGGCCCCATCCGCCGCGACAAGGTCTTCTTGTTCGGGAACTACGAAGGCTACCGGCAGAACCTAGGCCTCAGCAATGTCGCCCTTGTGCCGGATGCGAATGCACGCCAGGGCTTCCTTCCCACTGGGCCCGGTGGCTCACTCGTCGACGTTGGTCTCGCGCCGGGCGTTCCTGATCTTCTGCAACTCTGGCCCACGCCGAACGGTCCCGAGCTAACCGATCCGTCCACCGGCAAGGCCACCGGCATCGCCCGTGCTTTCAGCAACCCGAAGCAGACCATTCGCGAAGACTTCGGCACCGCGCGCGCCGACTACAATCTCGGCGCAAAGGATCTCCTCTTCGGCGTCTACACCGTTGACGATTCCACCGCGCACACTCCCACAGCCAACCCCTTCTCCGTCATCGACGAGACCCTGCGTGAGCAGGTCGCCAGTATTGAAGAACAGCACGTCTTCTCTTCGCGCCTGCTCAACACGGCACGCTTCGGCTATTCTCGCGCATCGTTCTACTTTCTGGGCTCAGCTACAGTCGACGTTCCCGGCTTCGTGAGCGGCCGTCCCGTGGGCGCCATCGTTATCTCCGGCTCCACCGCGTCGAACGGCGCATCGCAGATTACCGGCGCCGGCGGCAACGTAGGCAGCAACAACGCTGTCGCGCGCAACCTGTTCACCTTCGACGATCACGTCTACTGGACCTTTGGCCGCCACCAGATCGAAATCGGTGGGTGGCTCCAGAAACTCCAAAGCAACGACAACCTCGCGCAGAACCAGGACGGTCAAGCCTCCTTCGCCACGTTGCAGTCGTTCCTGCAAGGCACGATCAAGACCTTCACCATCGTTCCCTCGCCCACACCGCTCAACTGGCGTTCGTGGTTTGGCGCAGGCTATGTGGAAGATGTCTGGAAGGCGACGCCCCGCCTCGAACTTCGCGCCGGTCTCCGAGTCGAGAGCAGCAATGGCTGGAACGAAGCGCACGGCCGCGCTGCGAACTACCACTTCACCAATGGCGTCATCGACACAAATCCCACCATCGGATCCTCCGCCCTCACTGACAATCGCGCAAAGTTTCTGCCGCAGCCGCGCGTCGGACTGGCATGGGATCCCTTCGGCAAGGGCACCACCTCCGTGCGCGCATCCTTCGGTCTGGAACAGAGCCTGCTGGATAACCTCAACTACCGTCTCGACCAGACAGCGCCCTACAACGCCACCCTCAGCTACTCCGGTACAACTGTGTCTGACCCGATCAAAGGGAAGAGCACGATCTCACCCTCGAGTGTGCAGACCGATATCGCCACGCCGAGCACACTCGCCTGGACACTGAAGGTCGAGCAGCAGGTAGCCCCGCAGACCTCGCTCACTCTCGCCTATATCGGCTCGCACAGCTATCACCAGATTCTTTCGCAGGATGAAAACGAGCCGGCCTTTGTCATTTGCCCGGACGCTGCCTGCTCCGCGTCGCTCGCCGCGGGCACCGTATATTACCCCACGACGGTAAAGGCAAACCCCGCAGTCACCAACACCACCTCGTGGGTTTCAAACGGAGGTGCCAGCTACAACGCATTCGAAGTCGACGTGCGCCGCGCGTACGCAAACGGCCTGCAGTTCCGCGCAAACTACACCTGGTCAAAGAACCTCGACAATGGGTCCGCCTGGAACACCAGCGTCTCCGCCAACACGCCTGCCTTTGTCAGCGTTCCGCAGCGTCCCGATCTCGACTGGGGCCCGGCTGCCACGGACATTCGCAACATCGCGTCCATCAACGGCTCCTGGGAACTTCCTTTCGGCCGTGACCACCGCTTCGCTTCGAACCTTAGCCCTCTAGCCGACCACGCTGTCTCTGGCTGGACAGTATCGGCCATCTCCAACCTGCAGTCCGGCTTTCCCCTCACTCCGCAGCTCGGTTACAACCCAACGGGTTCCGGCGACACGCGCAACCCGGTACGGCCGGATATCAACCCGAACTTCCACGGCTCGCTCTACGCCGGCGGATCGACGTCCTCGCGCGCAAATCAGTTCTTCAACCCTGCCGCATTCCTCGCGCCGGCCGCCGGCGCTGTGGGCAATCTGCGACGCGACACGCTCACCGGCCCAGGCTTCGCGAACCTCGACTTCTCGCTGGCAAAGTCCACCACCATCCACGAGCGCCTGCATGCGCAGTTCCGCGCGGAGTTCTTCAACGTGCTCAATCACACCAACCTGATGACACCGAATCCCGTTGTCTTCAGCACCGGCCCGCAGCAGAGCACGAGTTCCGCCACGCGGACGCAGTCTGCCGTCCTCAGTCCAACCGCCGGCGTAGTCACCGCTGCAGCCACCAGCCGCCAGATCCAGTTCGGATTGAAGCTGCTCTTTTAGAAGCATGCTGAAAAAAATAGGCGTGAGGATCTTTGTCCTCACGCCGCCAGGTTGCGTTGAATCCAGTCTGCCGTCCGTCTGCTCTTGGCTGACGGAATACTTCGCTGAACTCAGCCCAAACGTCCCATCCGTCCCGCGCGATAGTCCTCGACCGCCTGATGGATCTCTTCGCGCGTATTCATGACGAAGGGCCCGTAGCTCTCTACCGGTTCGAGTATCGGCTCACCGCTCAGAATCAGCAGTTGTGTATCTGCCTTCGCCTCAAGCGTCACACTGTCGCCCTCCTCCGTCAACGGAGCAATCAGCGCCTCGCCGCTCAGGTGATCCATGCCATTCAACAGAACGTCGCCCTTGCGCAGAACCACCGCGGCATTGTGTCCATCCGGCAGCGGCAGTTCGAAGCGCTCGCCCGCTTTCAAAATCACATCGAAGATGTTCACCGGCGTGAATGTCCTGGCTGGCCCGAGCCGCCCCAGTAGCTCGCCTGCGATGACCCGCGCGTGTCCGCCGCCTTCGAGCTCGATCACAGGTATCTGCGCCTTCGTAATCGCCTGGTAGCGCGGCTCGGACATCTTCTGCGCCTTGGGCAGATTTAGCCAGAGCTGCACCAACTCGAAGACGCCGCCATTCTTCGTGAACTCCTCTTCGTGCAGCTCCTCGTGCACCACTCCCGAAGCCGCGGTCATCCACTGCACATCGCCCGGACGAATCACACCGGCGTTGCCCGCGGAATCACGATGTCCCACGGACCCCTGATAGGCAATCGTCACTGTTTCAAATCCACGATGAGGATGCTCACCAACCCCGCGCTGATTTGTCGCCGGCTCAAAATGGACCGGCCCCGCATAGTCCAGCATCAGGAACGGGCTCATCTCGATTCCGTTGGACGGGAAGAGATTCTTTACCGGGAAGCCATCGCCGACCCAATGGTCCGATCCCGCGCCGTACGTCCCCAATACCTTTTTCTGTGTCGTCATCTACTGCTCCTTCTTGCGCCCCGTCTTGAACCGGTAGCGCCTGTATTCGCCATTACTGCCGAAGCCTCATTGGCGGAACGGAGACCATCTCCTGCAATTCGTTCCAGCCGTCGCAGCAGAGGCAGCAATGTCATCCGCTCGTCCGTCGAAAAGCCTTCCAGCGCTTCTTCCCACTCCGTGCGATGTTGCCCGAATGCCCGCTCGATCAGCCGCTTGCCCGCCGCTGTCAACCGCACGATGCAGGCCCTGCGGTCTTGGGTGTCGTCTTCCCGCCGGACCAGTCCACGGGCGGCCAGCCGATCGATAACCGCAGTCACCGACCCGCTGGTCAGCAGAACCGTCGCGCCCAGTTGTTTCGCAGTCAGCGGGCCGAGGTGGAGCAGTGCTTCCAATACGCCAAAGTCGCTCATCACCATGCCGAAGCGCGCAATACTACGCTGCGTGTGAAACTCGACAGCGCGCCCTGCCTTCCAGAGCACCAGCCACACGCGAATCCCACTCAGATCGTCTTCGCTTGAATTTTCGTTCGTCTTCGTCAAGAATCCCTTGAAATAAAGATGTTTGGCATCAAAGGAAAGATTCAGGGATGGCGCTGGAACGCACGCCCCATCTAGGCTCCCGCCGCTGTAACCCTTACAATCCAGACGCGATGTCCATTAATGATCAGCTCAAATCCCGCCGCGCCTTCCTCAAGCACAGCTCCGTAGGTCTTGCCGCTGCTGCTGTGGGTTGCCACTCCGCCGTCGAGGCCCCCAAACAAAGCGCTCCAGCTCCCACGGCCGCCGCTGCCCACGCGGGTCCGCCGCCGGCTGGATCGCCGCCCGCTTTCGGAACGGCGCCGCCCGTAGGGCCAGTCGTCTCCGCCGTCACCTTTGTGGAGGCAGAAAAACTGGTCCAGGTCTCGCTCACCCCCGCTGAGCAGAGACAGGCGGCTTCCAATTGGCGCCAGGCTATGGCGCCTCTCTATGAACGCCGCGTCGGTCCGCGCAAAGTCGCGCTCCCGCCATCGCTCGCTCCCGCCACCCAGTGGAACCCCATGCTGCCCGGCATGCCGCTACCCCCGCAGCACGACCACTTCGTTCCCGCTCCCGCGCCTTTCGTACCTCTGCCAACGCGCGATGACGACATCGCCTTCGCCAACCTCGCACAGCTTGGCCGCTGGATCCATGCGCGCCAGCTCACATCCGAGCGGCTCACCGGCATCTATCTCGAACGACTCGAGCGCTTCAATCCCACCCTGCGCTGCGTCATCACGCTCACCAAGGACCATGCATTGGAACAGGCCCGCGCCGCCGATCGTGAAATCTCCGCTGGCCGGTATCGGGGACCGCTGCACGGCATTCCCTGGGGCGCAAAAGATCTGCTCGATACCGCGAATATCCCCACCACCTATGGTGCGGAGCCCTTCCGCGATCGTGTACCGAAGACCGATGCTACCGTCGTCGAGCGGCTGAACGAGGCGGGCGCCGTGCTCGTCGCCAAACTCTCCCTCGGCGCGCTCGCACTCAATGACATCTGGTTCGGCGGCCAGACCATGAATCCCTGGCTGCTCGAAGAGGGTGCCTCTGGTTCCAGCGCCGGTCCCGGCGCCGCTACGGCCGCCGGCCTCGTGGGCTTCGCCATCGGCAGCGAAACCGGCGGCTCCATCGTCAGCCCGTCCATGCGCTGTGGTGTCACCGGCCTGCGTCCCACCTATGGGCGCGTCCCTCGCACCGGCGCTATGACTCTCTGCTGGTCGCTCGACAAGCTCGGCCCCATGGCCCGCTCCGTCGAGGACACCATGCTCGTACTGCGCGCCATCAGCGGTCCGGATCACGATGCGCCCGGCGGCGGCGACCTCGCCTGCGTCCCCAGCCATCTCGATTACAACGCTGTCCTGTCGGTGAAAGGTATCCGTATCGGTTACATACCAACATGGCTTGCGCAGCCGCCCGCCACTGACGTGGATCGTGCCGCTATCGACCAGGTAAAGAAACTGGGCATGGAACCCGTGCCCATCTCACTGCCCGACTGGCCCTACGATTCGCTCGACCTCATCCTCTTCGCCGAGGCCGCCGCCGCCTTTGAAGAACTCACGCTCTCGCACGGTATCGACCAACTCAAGGCGCAGGTGCCCGACGCCTGGCCCAACACCTTTCGTCAGGCGCGCTTTCTCTCTGCCGTCGATTTCGTGCAGGCCGACCGCTTCCGCCGCAAAGTTGCCGAGCAGATGGTCGAGGTCTTCAAGAAAGTCGACATGCTGCTCGTGCCCTCGCTCCGTGACGAAATGCTCACCCTTACCAACTTCACCGGACATCCATCGCTCACTCTGCGCGCCGGCTTCGTGGAAGTCGGCGAAGCGCGCAGCGACTGGGCCCCCGACCCCAACCATCGTTTGCCAAAGTTCAGTCCACCGCGGCGCGTCCCTCATGGCGTCACGCTCATCGGGCAACTCTTCGACGAAGGCATGCTGGGCCGCGTCGGCGTGGCCCTGGAGCGCGCCTTCAATGTGGCATCAGAACGTCCGAAAGGCTTCTCGTAAGCGAAGAAGTCAAGAACCTCGAGAACGGCTGCCAATAAGCTGGCCATCCGGAGCGAAGCGCTCTAGGCGCGGGTCGACTTTTCAAGACGACGAGCTTTAGTGAGTGACTTCGCGATTTATCACGAACTGAGAAGAATCACTGCCAAATTCGGCCTTTGCCTACTATGCAACAGGTGGAAATAGTCAGGCACGTCGCAACTTCCCGGAAGCCGGATTTGTCCTGAGGAGTCCTACCCTGCCCGCAAACATGCCATCCGCGCATGGCCAGCGGCGAACCTCACGCTGCCGTGCGAGGACTCAACCCGCTCCACCTGTAACGTATTGATCTTTCCCGCCACTATCCATTGCGAATTGGATCCCGGATCGGCCCCAAGGGCCCTGTGAACACCCGGCACCAGTTGAGCATCTGCCGACAGCTATATGGAAGTTTTTCCAATTCCTGAAAGGGAGTTGTTGTTGGCGATTCAATGATCTGGGCAATCGGCCTTTCGGAGCCGGAGTGACGCCAATCTGACGCCCAAAATAAATATTCAGAGAGTGGCACCGGGGACTCTTCATTTTCGCTTACAGGAGTGAACGCACACATTCAGTCTGCTCCAAGGAGACACGGTCATGGCTGCCTCTGCCGAACGCCTACCCAACCGACCTGGATTGCACGTCCCACCCCCGCCTGCGACGGCGGATGAGAAACCTCCGGCCGATGAGAATCCTCAGGCGGATAAGAAACCCGCGGCGGATAAACCCCCATCCCCGCTAGGCAGATATCTGGGCGCGCTCCTTGGCATATTGTCGATCCCGTTGGGATTATTGCTGTGTCTTATCTGTTTAGGGGTCTGGTTATCCGTTGGATACGTTATTGGTAAAGTCTCTCCGGCAGACGTGGTCACCGTTCAGCCATTTGAGATTTCTGCCGAGATCGGCAACCGCACCGCGCTCTCCGGCAAGAGTGCCTCCGATATCGTCGTCGACATCTTGAATGATGCCGCCAGTCATGCGGCTCAATTTCACGGGACTGACTACTACAAGTATGTCGGCGCCGGCGCCCAGCCCGTATCTCTGCAACAAGCCATCAAGGTTCCGATTCAAACCTCCTATGGCATCGAGTTGAAAGGCGTATCGGTAGATAACCTCTTACATCTGTACGACCAGGCAAGATATGACCAGTGGATCATTGGCGGAGATGTGTTCTCTTCTCCAGCAGGTCTCGTCGCCAGGATACGGTTGAATCACGGCGATAAAGCGGAATCCTGGGAGACATCCCCATCCCTGCACGCTAGCCCGTCCGAGCTCGTCCGCGAGGCTACGTACAAGATGCTCCAAAGTGCTCATCCCGAGCTGTTGGGACAAAGTTACTTGCAGCAGGCCCAATATGATGACGCGGAGAAAGTATTTCGTCAGTGGGCGAGAGATGATCCTCAGAACTGGAAGCCAAGCTATTACCTCAGTCTCGTGTACGGCTATCGAGGCAAGGCGCAAGAAGCCAGCAATCTTGCCAGCTGGTCACAAACTCTCTTGCTCGATACCAGGAGTTCTAAAAAACGTTTCGACTCCGCCGGTTCAGCAAAAGACATCACCTCCAACCTGGCACAAACCACGAAGGTTGCCCTTGAAACGATGGACCCTTCGGACGCTCAGAACACGCTGGATACATTGCAGCGCAAATTGGATACGTTGGAGCGAGCTAAATCCAGATTAGACCTTCTTTTCACAAGCAAACCCACGAATGCGGATTATCGGATCCAACGAGCGAGGATCCTCGATAAAGAGGCACTCATCGAGTTGGAATTGAATCGAAGTTCCCCAAAGGCTTATGAATGGTCAAGCGAAGCGATCGATGACCTTGACAAGGCAATTGAAAGCGTGCCGGAGAATGGCGGCTTACACGAACAGCGCGCCATTCTTCTCGAGCATCTGGTAACGATCATGAAGGAACAAGGTAAAGCACCAAAAGACATCAGGAAAAAGGAGAGTGAGGAAGTAACGGAGTACACAAGGGCTCTCGAGTTGCGACCTGGGGAAGATTCTCCCTTGTGGGGAGCCGTGTATGCGCAGATTGATCTGGGCAACAGCGAAGCTGCCGTCGATTTAGCCCGGACGATCACGGTGCTGCAACCCGACTGCACGGCTGCCAATGCGGCCTACATCGTTGCCCTGGAACGAGCGATCAAGTCTCCGAGCGAAGAGCCGGAAAGAGAAAAGGAAGTGGGAGATCGGCTGGGGCCATTTCTTAAATCGAACCCGGAGAAATCCGAACTACTGGCAGTTTTGGATGCTCTACTGATCAATAAAGACCGGGAGCATGTTGACCTGGTTGTCGCTGAAGGCAAACGCCGCTTTCCTGAGGACTCTGGTTTCGAGGAACGAAGGCTTCAAAACTTTCTAGCAGGCTTGCTGCATCACGTATGACAGTTTTCCGGAAGCTGACGATCTCACTTGTTATCGAGCGCCCCTCAAAACAAGTTCCAATGGATGAGTCCTCACAAACGCATGTCTCGTCATTGTGAAATGCTTCGATTAAGTCAGAAATGCTTACCAAACAACACGGCTCCATCCCAAAGCGGAACACAGACAAAAAAATCCCACAAAACCTGCCACTTCACTCCACCCAATTCGCTACACTGGAAATAGAGAACCGAAAAACACAAAACGTCACCCAAGCGGTGGCGTTTTTTATTCCGCAAATGGAGTGCCCATCTCTCGTAGGGATGTGGGTGAGCCGACCAGACTAACTCCTTCAGAATGACGACTTAAGCGATAAGCTCTTTAGAAAGACGACTTTGGCCCTCGGGAGGCCGCCTAACCTTTAGCAAATGCAGGAGTTACAAGCCACTCTTCCGTGACGGGAGGGGGGAGGGGTGGGGTACCATTACCTCGCCATACGAAACCTCATACCGGCGGCGCGACAGAAGGAATGGGCTACAGTCGGATCACCCTGAGCTAGACCCCAGCACTATGAAGAAATACAAATTCAAGGCAAAGATCGAAGCCGGCGACGGTGGCGGAGCATACGTCTTCTTTCCCTATGACACCGAAAAGGAATTTGCCACCAAAGGCCGCGTTCCTATCAAAGCGACCTTCGACGGTGTCCCGTATACCGGCTCCCTCCTCAAGTACGGCCATCCGCAACACATGCTTGGTCTGCTGAAGTCGATTCGCGAACAGATCGGCAAAGGCCCTGGCGATACGATCGAAGTCACTATCCAGAAGGACGAAGAAGCGCGTGTCGTCGAGATCCCGCCGGCATTCGAGAAGCTCCTGAAGAAAGAAGGGCTGCTGCCGGCGTTCGAAAAGCTGAGCTACACCCATCGCAAGGAATATTGCCGCTGGCTAACCGAGGCCAAACGCGAAGAGACCCGATTGGCGCGCTTGGAAAAAGCGACTTCCATGCTCAAGAAGGGAATCAAGACTCCCGGCTAGGAGAACTCATCGCAGTCGCTTGACGCCGTGTGGTCTTTGCTTCACGCCCTCCGCCGCCAGCAGTAACACAAAGTGCTGCCGCAACTGCTTCACCGCGCGATCGAACGGTTCAACCGAGCCATACGACCGCGACAGCATCACGCCACCTTCCATCACCGCCAGGACGTACGTCGCCAACGCATCGCGATCGGTATTCTTCGGCAGCCGGTCTTTCATCTGCTCCACGCACTCCCGCACCGCTCCGATCCAGCCCTGAAAATTCTCAGCGATCAGCTTGTGTGCGGGGCGATTTTCTGGATCGATCTCCAGCGCCAGCCTCCCCAGCGGGCAGCCGTACTTGCAATCCGTCTGCAGAATGCGTCCCCGGTACCCGGCGAGAATCGCAAAGATCCGCTCCACCGGTTCATCTGTTTCCGCGAAGGCCGGGTCGACCACCATAGGCCGCAGTGCCTGCAGATATCCCTCGAGGACCGCGCGCAGCAACGCCTCTTTGCTCTCAAAGAAGTGATAGAAGCTGCCGGAATTGACCCCGGCATGCCCAAGTAGGTCGGTCATGCTGGTCCCGGCAAAGCCGCGCTCCCAGAACAGATAGCGTGCCGAATCGATCAGGCGTTCGCGCGTGTGAAGAATCTTGGGCATTGTGGGAAAAACCTGTTGACAGTCATAGTGTATTCCGTTTACTTGAATGATCAACTAAGAAAATGTGTTCGCGGAGCGCACCATGAAATCTCTCGTTCTCGTCCTCACTCTCGTCGCCTCTGGCCTTGCGGCTCAGCCCTCGACGAAGGCAACGACGCCTGCCATCCCGGCGAAAGCCGATGCGCCATCCGGCGCAGTCCTTGATATTGCGCTCACAATTCCCGCGCCGCTTCCCGAAGTTTGGAAGGCCTTCACCACAAGCGAGGGTTTAATGACGTGGCTCACGCCCGACGCCACCGTCGACCTGCGTCCGGGCGGCGACTGGCTCTGCCATTTCCCCGGTGGAAGCACGGGAGGCGGCACCATCCTGAGCTTCATCCCGCAGGAGCAACTCGTCATCTCTGCGCTCGCACCGGACAAGTTCCCCAACGTCCGTGCCCATCGCACCACGGCAAAGTTCAGCTTCAAGGCCGAAGGCAACGCCACAAGCGTGCGTCTCACGCAGACCGGGTGGCAGCAAGGCGAGGAGTGGAATAAAGCCTACGAGTACCTCGCCGCAGGAAATGCGCAGCTTCTCGCCATGCTCCATCACCGCTTCGTCAGCGGTCCAACCGACTGGAGCAAAATGAACTGACCGGGGGTGATGCAGATCACGGATGCACATAAGCCAGATTGTCGAAGCGCAATCCCTGTCCATTCGCAAATGCAAAACTCACGGTCGAGCTCGTTTGGAGCCAGCCGGTCCGCAGGCGCTGAAGCTCCTTCGGCTTGATCGTATAGGACACCTCGGGCGTCTCGGGCGAATGCACCGTTACCGTCGCATCCGCGTCGCCATCGTTATACACATCCACGCCGGCAAAGATGCGCGGCGCATAAAAGCTGAACTTCGCGCTCCCGGCCTTCGGGTCCGCCAGCGCCAGCGTGAAGGTCCCGAACTTCCCGGACGGCGAGCCGATCTGCCACTGACCCTGCCCCCAGTCAATCACGCCGGAAGGATACACGCCCACCAGCGGTGTTCTCGCCGGAAGATGCGGGTCGTCGAACGTGATCAGCGAAGGGGGCGCCTGATCGCTCTTACCTTGTACGTCCACGTTGCGCGAACTTGTGTGGCGAATCCTAAGCACATGTGTCGCTTCGTCGAAGATGTAACCCTCCTGCTCTAGGTCCTTGCGCAAAGAAGCCGCCCGTCCCCCCACCCGGACGGCATCCGGCACAAAGGTCAGCCGCAGTACATCGGTCGAATCCGCATCGAAGGTCGAATACGTAACACTCCCTGCGCCATAAGCAATCTTTGTCACGGCAGACAACGACCCCAGCAGATGCGACTCATCCGCCGGAGCCCATTCCGGCACCGCCCAGAAGGCGTCCATCATTCGTCGTGGCCCGTCGGTGAACTCATCGGTGAACCACCACTGCGTGCTGAAAGGCGCGTGCGCTCCCGCCGGTAAACCCTGGAAATATGTCACCCAGTTGTACGGTCCGGTACGCCGCCTCTTTGTATGCGACATCGCCGGTTCGCGCGTAGTAGAGGGCCTCCACCGCCGCAAGCCGCGCACTGTGGCTATCGCAGCATTGGTTCGGCAGGTTGCAGCAGAAGTCCTTCGGTCCGCTCCCTTGCTCGGTCGTCACCATTGCACCGTGCACCATGTACTTCGGCCACTTGGGCGTGGTCTTCACCCACTCGATCAACTCTCGGGCATGCTCGTGCCACTCAGGGTCCTTCTCCGGATGCAACAGCACATACCGCGCAAACTCCAGCGGGATCACCTGGTTCATGTTGTCCATACTGCCCTGTACATCTTCGAAGTAGCCCACCCAGACGTTGTTCTGCATCGGATACTTCATCAGCCACGCCCATGCGCCTGCGCGCGTCTTCCCATAGGCAGTCGTATCTCCCTGGCCCAGCCGAATCAACTCATCGAACAGCATGATCGGTTCAACCACATTTGCCGAATAAGGAAACATCCCCTTCCCATCTTTCAGGCTGCCATCTTTCGCATGGCATCGATACGGCCATGGAGAGTGCTCTGCGTCACCGGCCGTAAAGTTCTTTGCCAGCGCATCGGCGCAGCGAATCGCCGCCACCAGATACTTCGTGTTCCCCGTCATCTCGTAGAGCCGCAGATATCCGTACCCGTCCTCTCCCACCACGTGCGGCTCGACAAAATCTTCGCCGTGCTGGCTCCATCCCGCGTACTTCGCGGCGCCCGGATTCGCCGAGGGATAGGGCACACCCGCCCACGCATATCCCTGCTCAGGCGTCGTGCCATTGGCCAGCTCATAATCGACAAAGTCTTCAAGGAACTCCAGCGTCCGCGCATCGCCCGTATAGGGATACAGGCGCTCCACAAATCCCTGCATCATCGCGCGGAGATAGCCCGTGGAGTTCACCCAGTGAGGGTCCGGCGTCAACTCGAACGTTGTTCTATCGAAATCAAAGCAGCAATAGTAGTAGGGAAGTCGCTGGCGGTTGTACTGGTCCCACAAGATCGTCCATTGCGAAAGAAAATATGCGGAGTAGGAATATCCGGTGTCATTCGGCATCGGCCACGGCAGCAGCTTTCCGCTGTCATCCAAAGCGACCGGCCGTCCGGCGATGGTCGGCGCATCCACAGTCGAGACAACCGGGAACGCCTGTTGCCCGGCAACGGAAACTGCACTCAGAAGAACAGCGATCAGAACCGCTGTGGAATGGCTCATTGTTCTCATGGGAAGCCAGCGCAGACGACATACGCATATTACTGGTTCGCTCGGTATCTATCGAAGCTGTCCGGACGGCGAATCGCAACCAGTACTCAGAATTCCACGTGCGCCCGCACCGAAGGCACCCACACCGGCCCGCGATCGCGGTTATATCCCGGGTTGTCGATATGCGAGAGACCCAGCGCAAGGAACAGCCCGCGCCATGCGTGCGCGTTGTAGTAGCCCTCCTCGATAGTCTCGCGGCCGTAATTCAATCGACCATCGCCCAGCAGAAAGCCGAGTCCGCCATTGGCTAGATAATTCTGGTGGTCCTTCTTGATCGCATTCGAAACGAAGGTGAGCCCCGCCTTGTCATTCGCGCGTCCCCATTGCGCGCCGTCATAGTCCGTACCCAGCAGGACCGTCTGGTCTACTTCCGTGTACGCGAAGGACTCATGCTGCCCCTCGTTCCATCCGAAGCGGCCAGCGATCCGCAGATGGTCCGTCACTTCCTGTTGGAAGTTGTAGCCGAAGCCGTATTTCACTGTGCCAAACTGCTCCGTGTTATGTATGTCCGGCTTTGGATCGATGCCTTGCACATATCGCATCACAGATTCGCGGTAGTCGCCCATGTGCGCCTTGTTCACAAATGCCATCACACGCTGCGTCCCGTGGTGTCCGTGCAGGAAACCACGCCGCAATTCAAACTCCCAGTTCTGCCCCTGCGCCCGGCTGAGTGCCCAGTCTAGGTCGATGCCATTCGCCACCACCGGCATCGCCGCCAGCGCGTAGCGTGCCGCCCAGTTGCGGTCCTGGTACTCGATCACGCCCGCGTATGTATAACCACGCGTGTCCGCCGCGTAATCCCACGCGCCGTTGTTGTCCACCGTCCAGTTGGTGAACTGCATGTGGCTGTCGCTCAACACCTCATTGATGTCCAACACATCTGGCAGCGACATTTTGCCCAGCCGCAATTCCAGGCGGCGCACGGGGGCCTCGGTTGCGAGTGAAAACGGCCCGCGCTCTACTTCCGCCATCTCGTTGGTAAAACCAATCGTCTGATGAAACTGCACCCGCGCGACATAGGGCTTCGAGCCGAGATTTGGGTTGCGGACCACGTCCAAATTGGTGAAACCCGCAAGGCCAAGCGCCTCGCTTAGCCCGCGCCCTCCGGCAGACTCAAAGTCCGCAATGAAATCCGTGTTGTACCGGCCGCTCCACGTCGGCGTCTCGCCCCGTACTCCGCGTCCCAGCTGATATCCGAGATAGAGCGTGCCCAGAAGGGAAGTCTTGTACTCCCCCGCGCCGTGCAGGCTGTTCGGGCCTTGGTAGGGAGAGTGAAAATTCGGATGAGCCTGGAAGATGATGTTCGCCTGCCCCGAAACAAACCAGGGCGCCGTCTCCGAGTGCGGGAACATCGTCAACATCTCGGGCGGATCGGTCGGCTTGTTCGCAGCTCTTGCGGAACCTGCTGCCCCACGCTGGCCTTCGTTCGATCGCAGCGAATCTGCCGGAGCGGCCGTCTGTCCAACGGCACAACACGCGAACGACTGAGCAGCGCAAAAAGCCAGTGTCCACATCCATGTTGTTTTTCGGCAGCGCACGTTTGCGGCATCTCCTCTTTCGGTCCTTGCCCACCGGAGGAGGGCGAACGCAAACTCCAACTGCTAGCGGGCACCTACATCTGGCCCCAAAAGACTCAGAACCCGTCGTATCACGTCCTGTCGCCTCGCCGTCACCGGCGCTCTGTAAATTGGGGGCGGCAGGAAATGCGATTTCCCTTGTGTACCATACCCCCCTAGGATATACAAAGAATCAAAGGCAGCCAACGGTAATGGCCCATCGTCAGGACAAGAAACTCCTCGCTCGCATCAAGCGCATCCGCGGCCAGGTCGACGCTATCGAGCGCTCCCTCGCCGGCGACACCGACTGTGCCGACATCCTCATGCTCCTCGCCAACGTCCGCGGCGGCATCAACAGTCTGATGGGCGAGGTCCTGGAAGACCACATCCGCGAGCACATGATGCAGCCCGGCCAGAGTTCGCTCCCCTCGCAGGAGGTCGCCGAGGACCTCATTGATCTCGTCCGCGCCTACTTGAAATAGCTCCCCCAACCGAACTGGGCCCATCTATAGGGGCGAACGCACCCCAGGGTGTCTACAACCTTCGTTGTAGGAAATACGCGTTCTCGGGTCGTTGCCCTGGGCCGTAGGTCGCGTGTCTCTACGAAATCTGCTCCAGAGTCGATGCAATCAAGCACTTTTTCCATGCCCAAAATGGGCCTATACCCCGAATGTGGGTTCCGTTTACACCCTGAATGCCCCGTCCGTAAGGTTTTCCAGCTAAAGTTTCTGCCGTACAGTTGCGAAAGATTTTCCTAGCGAGAGGGTAGAAATGACACGGCAGCTTAAAAACCTTGCAGGTCTGGCAGCAGTGGCGGGTGCTTTGATTCTTCTGGGATCCGGATGCGGAGACAAGCGGGAGATGAGCAAACAGAACTTCGCACATGTACTGAACGAGGATTACTCGGCCAACGCCGACTGCCTCTTCACCAAGCCGCTGCCCTATCCCTTTGAGATGCAGGCCAACGATAAGCTTCTCGGCGACGTCCACACCAAGCTGGATGCTCTGACAGCCGCCGGCCTGCTTACCCGGACGTCCAATGGCGACAACCTCCGTTACGAACTGACCCTCACTGGTCAGCAGGTCCCCGGGAAGGGCCGCTTCTGCTACGGCAAGCGCCAGGTCACCAGCATCGATAATTACTCCCCCCCGACCGAGTTCCACGGCAACCGCTTTACCAAGGTCGAGTATCACTTCGTCGAAAAGGGCAGACCCGACTGGGCTAAGGTCCAGGCCATCCAGACTGCCTTCCCTGCCGTGGCCAAAGTTGTTGTCGACGAGCCTGTCGACCAGGCCACCCTCGTGCTAACTGACGATGGATGGGTCCGCAACGAGGACTAAGTTCTCTCCCGCTCAACCCTCAACCCAACAACCAGCGTTGTTTTAACCACAAACCGACGTTGTTACAAGGGACCGGCGTTTCGTTGGCGCCCACCCTTCCGCAAGACCCGGGAATCACAGGACCCGGGTCTTGCCGTGTTTGCGCACAACGAATTGGCACACATCGTCGTCCCCTCCATCAAAGTCCCATTTGAAATGGTTGACCTCAGGCCGATCCACGTACCGCTCATCCGGGTCCCAAGGACAAGATGCGTTCGCCGCCGGCATTCAAGAATTCAGATCTGGAATGCGCCTCACGTTCTTCGGCGAGTTCGTAGGTATGGCGAAATGCCGTGGTGTCGCGCAACGATTCAAGCCATGGATCGCGCATCATGGTTATCGTGCTCCAATAACCTGCTGCTACGGATTGCTCCAGAAGATCGTTTCCCAGTTCTGCTGCGTCAAGTTTTGCTGCTTGTCGAGCCAGGTAGAAAAATGCCTCGGGATCATGGTTTTTCAGATCTTTGCCAGTCTCCAGCACTGCGACGGCTCGGGTAGGATCTTTTAGCAGGTAAGCGTCGAGCGCGTTCATTTCTGTAGGAAGCGCGTGGAACCCATCCTTCCGGCTCCACAGCAATGCGGAAGCCTCCTGATCTCGACCCATCGTTGCCAGTACAACTGCGTCCATGTACAGACCCGGACGGCTCGTTCCATACCAATACAGAGCCTGCTCATAATCGGCCAGAGCGAAATATGTGTGGGCGACGCTGGTGCGCATGTTTGCGTCAAGTTCCATCGCCCGTCGATGAGCCGCGAGCGAGGCTTCGAGCTGACCGCAGTATCTGCAGGCCTGTACCAATCCGCAGAAGAGCTCCGGATCGCTGTCGTGCGATTCAGCCCGGCGCAGCAGACGAACCATTGCACCTTCAGCCTGGCCCACATCCGCCTGAATGGGTGTACACACATTGTGGGCAATGCCTAAGGCGGGGTTCAGTTCGAAGGCACGCTCTAGTGCCTGGAGCGCCGCCCGGCCGTCCATTGCGGCTTTGGGCTGAACCTTCAGCAGGAGGCGGTAACAACGACCCAAACGTGCCCAGGCCGGAGCGTAGCCAGGATCCTTGCGAACGCACTCGATATATAAATCTCGTGCCAGAGCAATATTTTCTATCGTGCGATCCAAGGCAATAGCGATCTGGTTCGCTCGTAGGTAAAGATCGTAACTCTCTGGGCTGGAAGGCGCGTCGATCATTGCGTCGATAGTGCTGTCGTCCCGCACACCTCGGATGAGGCTGCGAACCAGCAGATGAACAACGGCCTGATGGAACCGGAACAGATCGTTCGCATCCACATCCCAGGCCTTCGACCACAGCAGCGTGCCCTTCGGCGCATCGATGAGGTTGGTGACAACGTGGATCCCACCATCTCCGCAACCGTCCAGAGTGCCGGTGAGAATCACGTCGACCTTGGCCTCTTTGCCCACCTGCTCCGGATCCCAATGCACCGGATCGAAGCGCATCGCGACCTGAACACTCCTGACGGTGAACATGTTCATTTCGGCAAGCGTCGTCGATATAGCTTCGGGCAGGCTGTAAGCGAGATGTTCGACGTCGGAAACCCCCAGGCCCCGGCGAAACGGGAAGACGAGAATGCGAATGGGTCGTTGGCTCGTCGGCCGGTTTTCTCTGTGCCATTCGTCCGCCGGCGGGCACAGACTGACTGGCGCGACGAACCGATAACCAAGCTTGGGCACGGTCCGGATGTACTGCGCCGACGCAGGGGAATCGCCAAGTGCTTTCCGCAAAAGGGCGATCAGATTGGAGAGATTGCCCTCTTCAACGAATGTTTCGGGCCAGAGAGTGCGAATGAGACCATCTTTTTCTAACAGCTGTCCCGGTGAGCTCACCAGCAGGCAGAGTAGGTCGAAACACTTGGGCGGCAGCGCGATAGTCTCACCGTTGGCGGTCAGCAGGTGCTGGTCAGCATCCAGATGGAAGGGGCCAAAACTGTATCGGCGGTGTGGCTGATCGATCAACCATCCCCCCTCTCGTGAGAGGCCCCCGAAGAACATAGAAAAACCTTGGACTTCCCAAAGGATTTCTCGCGGCGGATCCATCAATCTTGGGCATCAAGCCGCGTTGAACTCGGGCTCGCCAAGTGTAGGGCAACGCCAGTTACGACGCCAACAACTCCGGTGATGTTTACTCGGGGCACAACCGAGCCGCGGCCTGAAGACTGCCACCCAGCACTATGAGGGCAGTTCAAGGAGAGGATTATGCGCAAAGCTCTATTCCTGTTGGTGATCGCCGCTTCCAATCTGTTGGCGTGGGCCGACCCGATTTGCCAGCATGTTGGTGGGGGTATCGTAACGAACTTCCTGAACTCCACAACGACTTTCGGTTCAGCCACAGGAGACCTGGGCGGCGGGATTGGTGTGACCGTGCTCAAGCTCACTGCAGGCCCTGGCGGGGTGCTCACCCTTCACAATCAACACCACTGGGTCACGACGCAAGGCGACACCATCCTGGCACAGCCTGCCGACGCGACTGGCTACCCGAGCGGCCAGCCCGGACTGTATGCCGCCACCTATGCCGATGGCGTGGTTATCAATGGCGGAACCGGCAGATTCGCACACGCTAAGGGCAAGGTCTTCGCGTGGGGTGCAATCGACACAACCAAGAACGAGGTTGTGCTCCGGTATGAGGGCACCGTCTGCTTCAGCGACGAAGACGAGCACTGAGAAAACGGAAGAGGGAGCCGGAAGTCCGGGGTTCCCTAGCGCCTACCCGGTTTGTAAGACCCGGAGCTCAAGGCCCGGGTCTTGCTGTTTCTGCGTGTCAAGGACGCAAGCCGTATACTCCTTGCGACACCGAGAATGATGCCGCGGCAGTCCATTTCGGTCCTGTTCACCTGCCTCGCCGCCTACCTCCACGGCGGTTCGCTGACCCGCTTGCATCTCCTCGCCATTATTTTCCTCAAGCCTCTCCTAGCGCTCGTTTGTGCCGCACTTCTGTTGTTCATCGTGAGACATTCCGCAGAGATCGGCCACACTCTACTGCTTGGTCCATCCTTTTGGATCGCATGGAGCCTCGCCTCCATGCCGCGTCAGCAATTCCCGTGGCGTACTCAATCGGATATCGAAATTCCCGCCCCGCCTTCTCTAAGACCCCTCTTTCAGCGCCCCCCTCCCTCTCCCTCGCTGTAGATCCCTTCACTAACGGAGTCGTGCGCCCCGCGCAACTCGCCTCGCACCTCCGCATGTCAGCGAACTAGCCAAGCCGCGTTGTTTGCGCGGGGGGAGAATCGTTCTGAAGAATACGGAATCGGAAGCCAAAGATGGCGGTCGCTCGGCAGACTACCGGCTACGTCTTCAGTCGCGGCAGTCGCACGTACGTCACGCCCAGAGGCGGGAACGCCAAATTTTGTTCGCTCTCGTGTCTCTGATCGTTGCCGGTGCCATCGCCAGCTGGCAGGCATGGAATTTGGCGATAATACCCTCGGGCATTGTCTTTGTTGTCTCCGTCGTCAGCTGGGCTCTGCTGCGGAGATTGAAATCGTTTCACGTGCAGGCGAGTGCGAATGCGAGACTCTGCGAATGGTACGAGTGCGCCATCGCCCGTCTGGATGGAAAATGGCAAGGCCAGGGAAACCGCGGTGAAGATTTCTTCCGCGAAGAGCACCCATACCAGGCCGATCTGAACATCTTCGGTGACGGATCGATATTCGAATTGCTCGCGACCACCCGATCCGCTGCGGGCGCCGAGCGTCTCGCTGCCTATCTGCTTGATCCAACCGACATAGCTTCCATGCGTGCTCGACAAGCCGCTGTAGCCGAATTGCTACCCCAGACAGAACTGCGGGAGTCAGTTGCACTGGCGGGGTCCTGCGCCTTTCAGGGATGCGATGCCCGCGCCTTGCGCAATTGGCTGAAGGCGCCTGTGTTGGAGATCTTCACTGTCATTCCCGCACTTCTCTGCCTGACGAGCACATGCTCGCTAACCTTGGGAATTCTCACCCTCGTCGGTCTACTCACATTGCACTCGACTCTTCCGGTTCTGCTTCCGGCGCTTCTTATCCAGGCCGTCATCGGACTCGCGTTCATGCGAAGAGTTCGGCCAGTGCTCGACGGCATTTCGTCGCTGGCAGGCGAGTTTGCCGTGCTGAAAGATGGACTCGCCGTCATCGGCAGCCAGAACTTCCGCTCGGAGAAGTTGAGGGCACTGGTCGAAGCCATCGGTCCTGATGCGGTTTCGCACCTAAGCGCATTGCAGCGGCTGCTCGGCGCCTGCGAACAACGCCGCAAGGATGTCCTTTATCAATTCAGCTTTTTTCTCTGCCTCGGCACGCAACTGGCGCTCGCAATCGAGCGTTGGCGAGGCCGATTTGGCATCGACCTGCTGCGATGGCTGAACGCGTGGGCGGAGTTCGAAGCAATGAACGCTATTGCCTGTTATGCCTTCGAGCACCCAAGCCACGTCTTTCCCCAGATCGTGGAAGGCAGAGCCCCAAACTTTCAAGTCAGTAATCTGGGTCATCCACTGCTGCCTGCGAGCATCTGCGTGACCAACGACCTCTGTCTCGATTCGGAAACCGCCTTCTGTCTGGTGAGCGGATCGAACATGGCAGGGAAGAGCACGTGGCTCCGCGCGGTCGGACTCGCTACCGTTCTGGCCGCAGCCGGCGCGCCGGTTTGCGCCACCAGCGCTCGCCTGTCGCTATTCACCCTCTGCGCCTCCATCTCTGTCGTCGACTCGCTCGCCTCCGGCAAGTCGAAGTTCCTGGCCGAGGTCGAGCGACTGCGCATCACCATCCGCACAGCACAGCATGATCCTCCTGTACTTTTTTTGGTCGACGAGATTCTGAGCGGCACCAACTCCGCAGATCGCAGGCAAGTTGGCGAGTCTGTGTTGGACGCATTGATCTCGGCAGGTGCCGTGGGCCTTCTCTCCACTCACGACAGCGCATTGATCGCACTTGCGGAACTTCCTCGGCTTCGCGGACGCAATGTTCACATGGGCAGTGAAAATCCGGACGATCCGCTGGACTTCGACTACCGCCTCAAACCGGGGCCTGTACGGCACACCAACGCTCTAGCCATCTCTCGCATGGTAGGTATTCCGACCAGCTTGGACAGGTAGTGACGCCAGATAAAGCAAAACGAGGGAGCCTTTCGGCTCCCTCGTCTGTCCTCACTGGTTGTAACGCTTAGATCTCCTTCACACCATCCACAAACGCCTTCAGCCGGCGCGACCGCGAAGGATGCCGCAGCTTACGCAGCGCCTTCGCCTCGATCTGCCGGATGCGCTCGCGCGTCACCTGGAAGCTCTGGCCGACCTCTTCGAGCGTGTGTTCGGAGCCGTCTTCCAGGCCGAAGCGCATCTTGATCACGCGCTCCTCGCGCGGTGTCAAGGTGCGCAGCACCTGCGAGGTGTACTCCTTCAGGTTCACGCTGATCACTGCCTCGGACGGCGAGACTGCCTGGCGGTCTTCGATGAAGTCGCCCAGATGCGAATCTTCCTCTTCGCCGATCGGGGTTTCGAGCGAGATCGGTTCCTGCGCAATCTTCAGCACCTTGCGAACCTTTGCCACAGGGATGTCCATCCGCTTGGCGATCTCTTCTGAGGTAGGCTCGCGACCCAACTCCTGCACCAGTTGACGCGAGGTGCGGATCAGCTTGTTGATGGTCTCGATCATGTGGACCGGAATACGAATCGTCCGGGCCTGGTCGGCAATCGCACGCGTGATCGCCTGGCGAATCCACCACGTTGCGTAGGTGGAGAACTTGTAACCACGACGGTACTCGAACTTATCGACGGCCTTCATCAGGCCGATGTTGCCCTCCTGGATCAGATCCAGGAACTGCAGGCCGCGGTTCGTGTACTTCTTCGCGATCGATACGACGAGACGAAGGTTGGCTTCAATCAGCTCACGCTTCGCCCGCTCGGCGTCCATGTCACCCTGGATCATCTCGCGCTGTGTGCGCTTCAGATCGGCGATCGAGACCCCGATCTCCGTCTCCAGGTGGTCCAGGTCCGTCTTGCAGTTGCGCTGCTGCCGGCGGTACTCCTTGCGCAGCTCTTCGCTCTTTGAGGAGTCGTGCTTCTGCTCGAGCGATTTGATCTGCCGCTCCAGCGTGCGCATCGAATCGACCGTCTTGTTTACCTTGTCGAGCAGCCGCTTGCGCTCGGCGTTGGTGTACTTCAGCTCGCGCACAATGCGCGATACCTGCACGCGTTCGCGCCCCATCAGCCAGCGCGTCTTGCGATGCTCTCTGGCCTTGGACTTGGGGTTGATGGTTTCCAGCTTTTCAAGGAGCGCCTGCGCCTTCTTCTGGTGCTTGACGAGGGCGTCCACGCGCGCCACCGTGGCCTTCACGCGCGCCTGCAGCACCTCTTCCGTGATCTCCTCCTCGTCGAAGATCACCACTTCCTTGATGTTCCGCACGCCGCGCTTCAGGTCCTCGCCGAGCCCGACAACCTCGCGAATCACAATGGGCGACCGCGAGATCGCCTTCAGCACGCGCAGCTGGCCGCGCTCGATGCGCTTGGCAATCTCGACTTCGCCCTCGCGCGTCAGCAGTGGCACTGTACCCATCTCGCGCAGGTACATGCGGACGGGGTCGTTCGTCTTCTCAAGCGTTCCCGGTGTCAGGTCCAGTTCAACGTCGTCGCCTTCTTCGGCGTGCTCCGCGTCGAACTTCTCCCCGGCAAACTTGGGCTCGCCTTCAAGCAGGTCTATGCCCTGCGTGTTGATCGTTGTAATGAGATCGTCAAGGTCATCCGCCGAATGCATATTGTCCGGCAGCAGGTCGTTCACCTCACCATAGGTGAGGTAACCCTTTTCCTTGCCCTGATCCATTAACTTCTGGATATCGTCTTCGAACTTGTCTTCAATCGCCAAAGCGCGTCTCGTCTCCCCGCGTTATTTCGCCGCTGGCGCAGCTATTTTTGCTGTGCCGGTTTGTGTGTGGACAAACCCGTTCCTATCTATGAGTGAAGATGCGCGAAACGGGCCATCCTATGCTGGCAATTCCCGCGGCCTGACAGGCATCGTGCGGGCTGGTGGACGCACACTTCAAGACAGAGAAAGTAAGGATATCACGCTGCCTATCCGATTTCACGCCGCCGCCGCCTTTATCCTTAACAGTTAGATGTACTTCGGGGCGTTTCGTTTCATCGCGGAATCTAGCTTCACTCCTGACCGAGAAGCTCCCCCAACCGCCTGTCGAGCTCACGCAGGCGCCTGTCGAGTTCCATGCGTTCCGTGATCAGCACCGTGACGCCCGCAAGATCTCCTTTGCGCTCCGACTCGGCGATCGCGCCCCGCAATTGCCGTTGCCGATGCTCCACGGTGTGCTGTTCCAGCGTCAGCAGGGCTGACTCCAGCTCGTGCCGCGTTACCGGCTCGCTCTCCCGCATCAGGAGCTGGGCCACCATTCCCCGGGCCTGCAGCCCGACTGCATCCAGAGGGTCCACTTCTCCCCGCCGGGCTAGCTCCTCCAGCGCCGTCACGATACCAAGTCCTTCAAAATGTTCGGCTTGGGACGACATCGCCTCTACTGCCCGGCGAAAAATCTCGCTCTCCGGCGGACCGGCAAGTGCCCGCAGCAACACTCGCTCGCATTCGGAGAGATTCGACATCCTCAGCGCGGGAATCTGCCCTTGCCGCTTCGCCGCCGCCTGCTTCAGTTCCTGTCGAAGCAGGGCAGAGTCGACTCCCAGCTTCTGCGCTGCATCCTGGGCAAACTCATCCCGGGCGATCGCATGCGGCATCCGCCGGATGTGCGGCAGCAGGAAATTCACCGCCTCCACCTTGCCCTGCGGAGTCCGCACCGGGAAGAGCTTCCGCGCCCGCTCAATCAGGTAATCCGAGTGCCGCGCCGCTCCCTTGAGCGCCTCCGCATATGCCTGTACGCCCCTTTCGCGCACAAAACGATCCGGATCGAGGCCCCCCTCGAGCGTCACCACCCGTACTTCGAAGCCTTCTTCCGTCAGCAGCGCAATCGACTTCTCTGCCGCATTCGCGCCGGCCGTGTCCGGGTCGAAGTTCACCACCAGCCGCGTGGTGTAGCGCCGCAGAAGGCGTGCCTGCTGGTCGGTAAAGGCCGTGCCGCTGGTCGCCAGCACCGGCGTCACCCCCGCGGCAAAGACAGAGATGCAGTCCATCTGCCCTTCCACCAGCAGGGCAAAGTTCTGCTGCCGGATCGCCTGCCGCGCCTTGTCCAGGTTGAAGAGCACCTGACCCTTCGAATAAAGCGCGGTTTCCGGTGAATTCAGGTATTTCGGGCCGCCTTTATCGTCCGCATCCAGCGCCCGCGCCGTGAATGCGATGACCCGGCCTCCCTCATTGCAGATGGGGAAGGTGATCCGCTTGCGAAAGCGGTCGTACGCCCGGCCGCCCACGCCGTTCTTCGCTTCGCCCTCTTGCTCCTTGTAGCTGAACAGGCCAGACGCCCGCAGTACATCGGGCGGTGCGGCGCCCGCCAGCCGGTCGCGCAGGCCGCCAAACCCCTCCGGCGCATAGCCGATGCGAAACTTCGCGATGGTTTCAGGCTTCAGCCCGCGGCCGGTCAGATATTCCCGCGCTCTGGCGCCTTCCGCGGATTTCAGCTGTTCCTCAAAGAAGACAGTCGCCTGCTCATGAAGCTCCAGCAGCCGCCCGCGCAGCCGGCTCTCCGCCGCCTCCTCGGGAGAGTTGAACTCCCGCTTCGGCAGTGCGATCCCGCACTTCTGAGCGACGATCTTCACCGCCTCCGGAAAGCCGACCTTCTCGATCTCCTGGACGAACTTGAAGACATCGCCCGACACCCCGCAGCCGAAGCAGTGATAGAACTGCCGCGTTACGTGCACGGAAAACGAAGGCGTCTTCTCGCCGTGGAAGGGGCACAGCCCGGAGTAATTCTGCGCGCCGGACTTCTTCAGCGTGATGTACTCACCAATCACGCGGACAATGTCCGCCTGCTGCTTCACGCTCTGAGCAAAATCCGACATGCTGAAAAACTGCGACTCCAGGTTTGCGACTCGAGGGTTGCGACTGCAAGGGGTTGAAAGCCAGTTGTAACCTGATTCTCAACCCCAGCGAACTCCACAATTGTGGAAAGTGAGCCGTCTCCCGCGATCCACGGCTTCAGATAGAATCCAGCCCGACTCTCCCGAAAGATCGTAGCTACCCCTCAGCGGAGATCCCCGCCATGACGGAATGGAACGCCTCGGAATACGACCGGATCTCCGCCCTCCAGGCCACCATGGCCGAAGAGACGCTTTCGCTGCTCAGGCTAGAGGGCACAGAACGCATTCTCGACATCGGCTGCGGCAACGGCAAAACCACCGCCGCGATTGCCGCGCGTATCGCGGACGGCACGGTCCTCGGCGTCGACGCGTCTGCCCGCATGGTCGCCTTCGCAAGAGACCACTGGAGTTCCGCCCAGCCCAACCTCCAGTTCCAGGTCGCCGACGCCCGCCATCTGCCGTTCCGGCATGAGTTCGATCTGGTCGTCTCTTTCAATGCACTCCACTGGATTCCCGAACAGGCCTTGCCCCTCCGGTCCATCCACTCCGCCCTGAAATCAAACGGCACGGCGCAGCTACGCCTGGTGCCGAAAGGCGAGCGAAAGAGCCTGGAGGATGTGATTGAGGAGACCCGCCTGTCCGCGCGCTGGGCCGGCTACTTCCCCCACACTTTCCAAGACCCATACCTCCACCTCACTCCCGAGCAATACGCCGAGGTGGCGGAGCAGAACGGCTTTGGCGTCTTAAGCACGCATACCGCCGCCAAGGCATGGGACTTTCAATCTCGCGCCGCCTTTGAAGCCTTCGGCTCCGTCACCTTTGTCGAATGGAGTCAGCACATCCCCGAGGCTGAGCGTTCCGCCTTCGTCACGGACGTGCTCGATCGCTACCAGCGCGTAGCTGCAGATGCCCCGGGAGAAGAGAACTACTTTCGCTTCTACCAGATGGATATCGTCCTCTCCCCTAGGTGAGCGCGTGGCCACTGTACCCGCCCGAATGACCGTACGTCAGTGCTGCCGAGAGCATCAGCAGCCTGATGAGTGCGATTCGAAACCTCGGACGTGGCATGCGTGCGATCTGACCTGCCTGGCGTATACGAACCGGATTGAGCATATCGGAAACGCCACTTTCGCCCCCTCGCTCACCTGGGCTCTCGTCGATTCCGTAAGGGGACCCACTTATGTTCGGCCATTCAAACGCTCTGGCCCGATCGTTGATAATCGAAAGATGTACCGTCACCAGCGCATGCATCGAACTGCGCAGCGGACCTGCCCGGTCCCATGAGGGCAAACATCCTCTCCTTAGGGCTCCTCATTGTGGCGCTCTGCTTCTTCGGGCCACGTTACATGCACCAGCCCTGGCGGCCACTCCGCCTGGCCGGCGCCATCATCGCCTTCGCGTCCCTGTCGCTAATCCTCGTGGCCCGAATTCAGCTGGGACGCGCCTTCTCCATTCGCGCCCAAGCAAGCCGGCTCGTCACCACCGGCCTTTATTCCCGAATCCGCAATCCGATCTATGTCTTCGGCTGCTTCTTCTTCCTCGGGCTTACCATGTTTATCCCCGCCTGGTGGCTCCTGCTGCTACTCATCATCGTCGTCCCGATACAGGTGGCGCGGTCGCGCCGGGAATCCGCTCTCCTCGAAGCCAGGTTTGGCGACGAATACCGGGGTTATCGGCAGCAGACCTGGTTTTAAGGCAGGCAACATAGCACCGAAATTTAACTACTTTGTTACCCAGCCGACGGCATACTGCCGACAAATAACGCTTTGCGGGCAAACCTGGCCATGCTTTCCTGTCTCTAAGACAAAACGGGGTCCGACGTAGACTCGAGCGCGGTTGTGCCCGCTTGTCTGACCTGCCAGCTTCATCCAGACCGCTTCCCCCTTCACCGTCGCGCAGCCGGACGATGAGAATAGCCGCAAGGGAGAGATCGCGATGCATACTGTCCTCGATTCACTACACACTTATTCCGAGAAGCTCCTGAGTTGGCTGCATCCCTATTTCGACAAACTTCTCAATTCCCCGTATCACTGGATGGCCTATACTGCCGGCGCGGCACTGCTCCTGATCTTCATACCGTTGGCGCGGCTCAGCTTCCGTTCGCGCCGCCACGACGAAGACAAAGAGGACATCTCGTTCATCACGGCCTATCCTTCTATGCTGGGGCTCACATCGGCCGAGGTCGGCCCGGTCGAATCGAGACGCGTTGCCTGGGAGTCCACGGCGCCTCTTCCGCCGTCCAATGTGACTGCAATTAACGAAGCTCTGACTGTCCCATGCATACATTGTGGCGTTACCATCTCCAAGCGCGAAGATTTCTGTCCCGCGTGTGGTTACGCTCAGCCCGTCAAGCAAACTTTCATCGCAGCCTTCCCGGCCTGAATCGCAGATTAAAAAAATACATGTCCAGCCTCTATGAATCTCTCCGCGAATCCTTACTCAAGCTCGGAGCCGGTAATCCGCTGTTACGCACCGCTCTTCGAGTTCAGGCACGGGCGAGCGGATTCGAGGTTGCGGCGTCGAAAGATCAACTGACACTGTCAAAAGGGACCCGTTGCATGCTTCTGCCGGTGAGTCACTATCCGATCGTGCCATCGGTCGTGCACATGTGGGATCAGATCTTCGATACGGTAATGCCTGAGATCAAAGGGCAAATGGAGGTTCTCGATTTTTCAAAGCCTGGTTTGCACCAGTACAAGGCAAGCGGCGTGTCCTTGTGGTCTCCGGGGCTGGTTGAAGAAGACTCCATGGATGCCTATACCTCTGCCTACCAGCCGCAACCGGGCGACGTGATCTGGGATGTGGGCGCTCATGCTGGAGCCACCTCGTACTTTTTCGCCAAGATGGTTGGTCCAACCGGCAGGGTCTATGCTTTCGAGCCCGACGAGTGCACCCACGAATTCCTGCTGCGCAACATCGAGCTGCATCAGCTCAAGAATGTAATTCCGGTAAAAAAGGCGCTCGCGAAAGATTCTGGAAAGGCCTTGTTCAGCATGGACGGAACGCTCGGAGCGGGGCTTGCTGGCTACACGCAGTGCGAAGACAAGCAGAAGGTGCGGGAGGTGGAGACACTTTCATTCGAGGATGCCTGCCGCGACTTCGAGGTTCCCCGCTTTGTAAAGATGGACGTCGAAGGTGCCGAAGTTGCTGTCCTATCCGGGGCTCTTGGCCTTCTGAAAGAAAAGCCCATTCGATTCGCCATCGAAACCGAGCATCGCGTCCATCGTGAATACACCTCGGTGCCGATTACGCGAATGCTCTCCGAGATCGGTTACGAGGTCTGGTCCTCCCCGTTCGCCGGTCAGCAGTTCACATGGGCCCGGCCCGCGGCTTAGTAACTGGAGCCGGTCAGTCCGCCGGGCTTGCCGCGGTGAAATCGGAGCAGCAGGGTTTGATGACTGGCTGAAACTCCATTAATTCCACCCGCGTGCCGTCCGGGTCGTAAAGATTCGCCTGCCACTTGCCGTCCTTGCCCATCGTTGGACCATCATGCCGAGGACTGAAGCGAACGGCATCGTCTGCATACAGCTTCGTCACCGCCTTCTCCATGTTCGGTACGCCGAGCGAGAAGTGATTCATCACGCCGAGCTGCCGCCCATCCACCGCATCGGCGGGACCGGAGTCCGAGCCTGACCCAGTCATCATGTACTCCAGCCAGTCATGCCCGTCCGGCACCTGCTGTGCCACCCAGTCCAGCTTTCCCGGTTGCATCGAGCCGTACCAGTACGGCCGGAAGCCGAGCAGATCGCGGTAGAAGTGGTCCTCGGTCGCGCGGTCCTTCACCAGAAAGCCGACATGGATGATGCGCGGACTTACCAGGCTATCGGTGGTATGGAACGGATGCGTCGCAGATTGATAAAACTGCACGCGGTTGCCCTCCGGATCACGCGTGAAGAACCACTGGCTGCCATCGGAACCCTTGGTGACCGCATCGATGTCGCTATAGTGATGCGACACCAGATAGGCGTGAAGAGCTGCAGCATCTGTGGTCGCGAAGGCCACGTGGTCCAACCGCGAGATCGAATGCTGTGCCGGCAGCGGCAGCACCTCAATAAACTGCTCAGAGCTGAAGCGGTATACCGTGCCCTGCGGATTTTCCGGGTCGGACTCTTTGGCCGCACCCAGCTCCTCGCCATAGAAATGCTCAGCCGCCACGGGATCGCTGGTGTAGATCGTCATGTGGGAGATGCCGGTGATCTTCGGGCGGCGCGTCCTGCGCACGAGCCATGCGCGCACCGGCGAGGAGACCCGCGAAGATACGAGCGATAGCAGGGAAATACGAAACCGTGACAGGTGCATGATTCAAACCTAGCCTTCATCAGACTTTCCGTGACACGCCATCATCGCGCAAAATCGTCAATCGTGCAGGTCGCGCCCGTCGATCTGCCACATCGCCCGCACTTCTGGAGGTGTCAGCCCGCGCTCGCGCAGTGCACGCAGGCTCAGCGCGTCGGTCCGCTTCGCCAGGCGATGCCCATGCGCATCCCGCAGCAGCGGGCAATGATGCCACTGGGGCGGGATGTGGGCGAGTGCCCGATAGAGCAGGATTTGCCGCGCCGTCGATTTCAGCAGGTCCGCGCCCCGTACTACCTCGGTTACGCGCATCGCGGCGTCATCCACCACACAGGCAAGCTGATAGGCAGGTACATCGTCACGCCGCCAGACCACGAAGTCGCCGAAGTCGCGCCCGGCCACGTAGCTGCGCGGTCCTATGCCGCTGTCCTCGAACGCAATGGTCTCACCGTCTGGCACGCGAAACCGCCAGTTCATTCCGACCGGCTCACTCGCTTCAGCCACAGTACCGGCAGCAGGGCGGCAACGGCCTGGATACACGGGCTCGTCGTCTTCATCGGCACCGCCATCTTCGTGCGGCGCACTCACCGCCGCGGCCAGCTCTCTTCGCGAGCAGTGGCACGGGTAGACCCATCCGCCCGCGCGCAGCTGCTCCCATGTCTCGCGATATAGCCCATAGCGCTCACTCTGCCGGTATGGCGCAAACACACCGCCGACATCGGGTCCTTCCTGCCATACGATGCCTAGCCAGCGCAGGTCGTCTAGCATCGCCGCGGCGTAGTCCGCGCGTGCCCGCTGCGTGTCTAAATCTTCGTCCCGTAACACGAGGACGCCGCCCGCATCCCTCGCCCGCTTATACGCCGTCCAGAAGGTGCGCGCGTGCCCCAGATGCAGCAATCCCGTCGGCGAGGGCGCGAGCCGCCCGCGATATCCATCCGAAGCGCTCATGCGCTGAACTGGCGCAGATGATGATCGGCGTGCAGGTAGCCCCACCGCAGCCAGTCGGCGCGCTGCATGTTGCCAAACATTGGGTGCGTTGCTGCCAGCGCCGAGCATCCGCAGAAGAGTGTGAAGGTCCCCAGCAGCCGCGCCCGGTCATCTTCAAAGGACAACGGCGGCGTACCACCACCGCCCTGCCGCACTGATTCGCTGGTCATCAGGTTGGGCCGCCACTGCATCGGAGTGCGCAGTGCAACGAACTTCACAAGCCACGGCGGAATTCCCAGATTGGCCGTCGAGAACGGCCGCTCGCCCATCACCGCCCGGTAACTGTCGTCGACGTGGCACAGCATGCCGCCAATGGACATCGATCCCCAGCGCCGCGGTGAGTCTGGAGTGAGCGCAGCAATGCGGAGCCGGATCTCTTCGCAATCAGCCGTGTTAGCCAGCGTCTTCGCCATAGGAAATTCTCTAGGCGCCAGCATAAATCGCGGAATGCCGTGAGGTGGGCATGCGCCTCAGAACAAATCCGGAATGCTCGTAAACGCGATCCGGGTCGCCGCCGCGGTGCCCGCGGGCAGCATGCTTGCGTAGAAGAGCGTCGTCGTTCCGTGCTTCTTGTTGATGGTGTCCATGGTCGCGGCCAAATTCGTGCGCCGCACCTCGCGGTCGAGACCGGCGAAGAGATCGAGCGTGTGCAGGTGATCGGGCACGAGATTGCTCAATGCGACTCCGACGTAAAACGGCTTGGAGTAATTCCTGCCCATGGGCATGTTGGCCCAGAGTTTTTTCAGCCCTTCCGTCAGCGTCTGGTTATCCTGGCACTCCACCAACGAGGTGCTCTCCGACCAGCCCAGCTGCGGGATGCCAGAATTGTGCTGCCGCACCGACACGTCCATCGGCACCGCGAATTTCGCACTCAGCCGCAGGTTCGTTGTCCACAACTTCGCCGTGCGCAACCGCATCGCCGCCTTGTGCAGCAGCTTGCTGACCACGGCGTATGCGCCATCACGCGTGCGCAGCTCAGGTGCCAGAACGTGGCTGTGGCTGATCGACTTCGCATGCTCCAGCTCCGTGTCCTCGAAATCTTCGCCTCGCAGCCAGTGCCACAGCTTATCGCCGCCCATGCCACCCCAGAGATTATTCATCTGGTCGCGGTCGAGGGCCCATAGCTGCTTCATTGTCCGTATGCCAGCCTGGTGCAACCGCGCCTCCATGCGCGGTCCAATGCCGGGCAAGTCCCGCGGCGTCAGTGTCAGCAGCGCTGCTTCCAGGATGTCCGGTGTCAGAGCGACCAGACCGTCTGGCTTTTCCATGTCGCTCGCCACCTTCGAGAGGTACCGGTTCTGAGCGAGCCCCACAGAGCAGCGAAGTGTGGTTCCCACCGTTTCGCGGATCTTTGCCTTTACCTGATGGGCCAGTTCGAGTGCGGCCAGCAGTGGCTGTTCGCGGCCCATCAGGCGGCAGGCCATCTCGTCGATCGACATTACCGATGCGACCGGCACTACCGTCTCCACCGCCTCTACGATGCGGTTGTGGTACTCCACATACAGCTCGTGTCGCGCCTCCACCAGCTCGATGCCCGGGCACATCCGCTTCGCCTCGCCTACCTGGGTGCCGGTCTTGACGCCGAAGGCCTTCGCTTCATAACTGGCTGCGATGCAGCACGTGGTATCCGCCACCACCGGCACCACCGCCATCGGCCTGCCACGCAGGCTGGGTACCAGCTCCTGCTCCACCGAGGCGAAGTAGGAATTCAGGTCCAGGAAGAGCCAGCGAAGCCGGGGCTCAGCCTCGATGACGACCGGATTGTGGGAGGAGATAGCCACGCACATCGATTCTGCTTCGTCCGTCGTAAAGCCGGCAAACAGGTGGAGAAATAGGCATTTTCCGCTACTGGGAAACCGCGAAAACCATGACAGCAGAAATGCTTCCCAATTCGCCACCCCAGGGGTTACTCTCAACTGCGCGTATTGAGGGAGCGCATTTGACCCCTTCGGGGCGCCGCTGTCAATAGCAAACAGGGTTATTCTGCTTATGACAGCAACCAAATGCTGGTTTTTGTGTTCTTAATGACCGACGCGGAGTGATTCGATGCTATCCACAGACTTTTCAATCGTCGCTCACTGGCTCTCCGGGCTTGAGTCGTATCTGCCAGCCATCCTCGTCACGGTTGGCGCGGCGTTACTGTTCGGTTGCGGGGTCAGCGCTCTCTGCGCACCCTGCCGCGAAAAGGACGACATTTTCCATCGGCACGTCTCTTAGAGCTTCCGCGAGGGTGCGACTGGCACAGTCCAATGTTCCAGCAGGCAGGCTGTATCGCCGCCCCGCCTTGCTAAATCATTTGTTCTTTTAGATGGATCTGTGACCGGATAGGTTCTGCGCTGCCAAGCCGGCGGACACGCACTGGCGTGTCTGGAGCAGAATTGGTGGCTGGATAAGCTGTCTGAAGGCTTCGACTCAGGCGTTGTAGGTGCCGGAGTAGAGTTCGGTAAGTTTCTGGATCACGTCGCCGTAGCCGGAGGCCTCGAGCTGGACTTCTGTGCCGGTATGAAGCTGGACGAATGCAAGCTGGCGCTTGTGGTCCATGGCGATGGAGGCAATCTGATCCAAGGGAATGGCCCGGGACTGCTCTAATGCGTGGGCGAGCTCAATGGCCTTCATCTCGGTTCTCCCCAAAAAGTGAATCAGTGCAACAGATGAGATGCGGCGGTGATGAGGCCGGAGCACCTTGGTGCTAAGTCCCTCCCCCGAAAGACTCAGCACCAGTGCGCAGCGATCACATCACCGCATGTCCACAACATACCCTGATATCGGCTAATAAAACCGCTGATGCGGTAACACTTACCAAACTACTGAGTAACTGACGGTAACTTTTAGGAGAAAGTGCAATATCTTGCCAACTATTTCCGGTATCTAGCCCTGCCTGGCGCCACAATTCGTTCCTGCAACGAAAAAAGGTGTTAGTTCGTGCCTCCGGACGCCTGCGGTCGATCAGCTCGGGAGTTGAACACTGCCATCTTCTGCAATGGGGAAAGATGGAATCCACGCGACCTCCCACGGAAAGCCGTCAGGGTCGGAGAAGTATCCGGAGTAGCCACCCCAGAAGGCTTCTTCAGCGGGCTTCAAGAGTCTTGCACCAGCCGATTGGGCTTCCGCCAGAACCATATCCACCTCGGTGCGACTTCGGGTGTTGTATGCGAGGGTGATGCGACCAAAGCCCTGACGGTTCGGCGGTAAGTTTGCATCCTTCGCAAGCTCAGCTCGCGGGTACAAAGCCAGCGCTATTCCGCCTGCCTGGAAGAAAACAATTCCTTCGGAATTCGCCATGGATCTGCGCCATCCGAGACGCTCATAAAATTTGCGGCTTTGATCCAGGTCGGAGACACCAAGGGTTACTAAGCTTATCCGCTGTTCCATGGGTTCCTCGGTTTACAAATCAGCGAACTCTACAGCTCGATATTCACCAGATCCGAGGTGTGATCCGTGTGGTCGCCATTGGGCGAGGTGGTGCGGTTCTGCGGGGCGCGCCAATGGTCGATATAGGAGATCTGATGGACGCAGGAGACGGTGCAATTAGGCGCGCAGGTCTTCTCGGTAAGGAACTCGCGATCCAGATCTGCCTGGGTGTACTCCGCCAGCGGCGTACCCGGGAAGCCGCGCTGCTGCGAGCAGTAGTGGACCAGGCCGTCTTCGCATACATAGATGTAGCGTGAACCGGCGCGGCAGCGCCAATCATTGGGCTGGCCGTTGGCGATGGCTTCCTGAAAGTGGTTGAAGCGCGAGTAGTTCTTCTTCTCGAGCTTCGTCATCTCGTAGTAGACGCGACGCTCCTCACCACCCAATGGCTTGAGCTGGCCGCTGCCGTCGTGGATGATGCCGATGGTCGACGTGAAGCCAAGCTCGAGCGCGCGGTGGCCGATAGTGAGCGCGTCCTGCGGGTTCTTGATGCCGCCGCCGACGACGGAGTTGATGTTGACGTGGAAGTCGGCGTACTCGGCGAGAAACTGCAGCTTCTTGTCCAGAACCTTGAGAGATTTCTTCGAGATCTCATCGGGCTGAACGTTGTCGATGGAGATCTGCATGTGGTCGAGGCCGGCCTGGTTTAAACGCTCGATGCGATCCGGCATCAGAAAGTAGCCGTTGGTGATCATGCCGGCGAGGCGTCCGTGGTGACGGATGCGCGCGATGATCTGGTCCAAATCGGGATGGGTGAGCGGCTCGCCGCCCGAAATGGTGATGATACTGGTGCCGAGCCGAGCAAGATGGTCGATGCGACCAAGCATCTCGTCAATCGGGACGGGCTCGGAGACCTTGTCGTACTCATTGCAATAGGCGCAGGAGAGGTTGCAGAAGCGCATGGGCACGATCTGCGCCATGACGACATGGTGGGTGGAGGCCAGTGCATGCCCCACGATGCCCACCTCCCGCAGCTTGCGGGTGGCGGCCTTGACCCGGCTTTTGCGGCCGGTGCTGGAGACGGGGGGATTGGCGGTGGCGGTGGGCATGCAGGCTTATTGGATTATATCGGGCGGGATGCAGACACAAGAGGTGCCCAGAGGGGAACATGCAGAGGGTAACGGGACCTGAGTCAGTCTAAGGCGGCGGCGTGAATGTAAGAGGGAAGCGCGGGAAAAACAGCCTGAAGGTGGCCATGCGCGACGTGGAAGTGCGAGTGACAGCCATGCGGCGGCGATCTTTGCAGCCGGATCAATCGCTGCAGAGGAATACATTCACGCTGAAGGTGAAGGGCCAGCTGACAGCAAAGAAAACGGGCGCCCATTCTGCATGAGAGCGCCCTTTTTGGGTTTGAAAGCCGTCAAAGCGCGTAACGGCAGAGCGATTCGCGCAGCTTTTGTAACGGCTCGGGTATCACGAGCTCGGACTGCGTGATGCGCGCGTCCACAGTGATGGCGAGCGTAAGGATCTTGCGGTTGCGCAGCACCAGAATGGCGACCGGATGGCCGGCGTTGGTGCGGAGGGTCTGGAGCCAGTCGGCCGTCGTCTCTAGCGGCATGCCATTCGCGGTGACGATGATGTCGCCGGCATCAAGACCCGCGTTCGCTGCGGGGCTTTTATCCTCAACGCTGCGGACGAGCAGGCCGTTGCCGGCGCGAACGCCGAAGAACTTGGCGAGCTGTGGCGTCAGCGGCTCAACCTGTGCGCCGACGTAAGCCTGCGGGTCCGGTGTATCGCTGTCGGGCGCGGTGCTGTCGCCGGCGTAACTGCGCTGTCCGGCGAAACCATTCACCATGGGGGCGGGTTCCGGGATGGGGACGTGGAAGTGGTGCGCCCAGGCATGCTGGACCAGCGCGCTGCGGTCAGCCAACTGGAGATGTAGCCGCTGCACCTTGGCGTTGTGGATCACCTGCAGCTCAACGTGCTTGCCAACCGGCATATCGCGAAGCAGGCGTGTCAGGGTGGCCGCGTCGGTGACCAGTTGGCCATTGATGGATTGGATGATGTCGCCGGTATGGACTCCAGCCTTGGCGGCTGGGGCATCATGGTCGAGCGATATGACCTCGGCGCCGGTTGCGTTCGAAAGCTTCTCTTTTTGGGCGCGGGCGGGGTCGACGTCTCGGACATTGACGCCGAGGTAGCCCTGCGAGGCGGAGGCAAGCACCAGCCGCGCATTGCTATCGAGGATTGCCTGGGGCAGTTGAGCCGGGCCGGGAGAGGGCATAACTGCGGTCTGCCATGCCCCAAATGCGGGCAGCGCCAGCATGGTTGAAAGAACCACTGTCGAACCCCGAACTACCGTCCCCAGGGTTGGGGTCGACAGGAATACTGATGGAGGGCGGGAAAGCATGAGAAACCGAAGCTCCTTGAGTGGAGGCAAAAGTACAGTACAGCGGCCATTCATTCAGACGAGCAAAAACCCGGAAGGTCACGCTCTGGGGCAAACCTTAACTCATCTTAGATGGGACTGGCTACTGGACTTGCGGCATCTGCTGGAGCATGGTGCGGGAGACGTTGCGGAGCAGAGGGTTTCCATCATGCGTGGCGACGTTCTGAAGGACTTGCTGGACACTGGAGTCAGCCGCGACCGGGGCGAGCATGTGGATGGCCTGGGCGCGGACCTGCGGGTCGCCGTCGTTGAGCACAGCTTCGAGCACTGCATCGCGGACGTGCATGTCTTCGGCCAGGTAGGGAGCGAGCCCGCCGAGAGCCTGTTCGCGGACGTTGGCGTGGGGATCATAGCGCAGGGCTACCATAAGGGCATTCCGCACGCTGTCATCCGCTCCGCAGTCCACAGTACCCACACAGGAGTTCGTCAGCAGGCCGAGAGCAGCGTTCTGGACCGACGTATTGAGCGGTGCGCGGGTGCCGAGCAGCAGCATATAGCGGATATTGGGATCGTCAACGGGTCCGACGGCTTCGAGCGGCATGAGGCTGCTGTACTCGACATGGACCAGGCCGGTGGGATCCTGCCTGACGCCGGTGATGGCAGCGATACGTTGGGGGGACGGCTCGCCCGATGGCACCGTGGAGGCAGGGGACGGAGTGGCAACCCGGATGCCGACGAAGCCGAGGCCCATGCCGGCGAAGAGCATGGTTGCTGCGGCTAAGGGCGCGGTGCGCAGCAGGCGGAAATCAGTCCAGAGCGAGCGGCGGAAACGAGCGATCCAGCTGTCGTGCGGCGCCTGTTCGAGAGCCTCGTCGATCTTCAGCCGGGTCTGGGCGATCAGGTTGGGCGAGGGCTCACGGACGGGCAGGATGGCCATGGCGCTCGAGAGGGCGCGGGTGACCTCAAGTTCATCGCGACAATCAGCACAGCCGGCAAGATGCTGTTCGAGCCGGTGGCAGGCTTCGTCGCTCAGCTCGCCGTAGAGCAGCAGAGTGATCTGCTCGTGGGCTGCGTCACAGCTCAGGTTGCTGTCGTGACCGGGCCAGGTCATGGGTTTACCGCCACAGAAACACCTTCACCGGACCACCGCCAGGCTGGCGCGCAGCTTCTTAGTGGCACGGAAGAGGGTGTTTTTGGCCGTCTCCTCTGTGGTGTTGAGCATCTCGCCGATGGTGCGCAGGCGGAGCCCCTGGTAGTGCTTCAGCTCAAAGACCATCCGCTCGCGAGGGGTCAGTTTATCGAGTGCGGTGGCGATCTTCGCGCCAAGCTCCTTGCGCTCAAGCTCCCGGCCCGGATTGGCGGAGGCTCGCTCGTCGGAGACCATCCCCAGCAGGTCGAGTTCTTCACCGGAAGAGTCCATAACGACTGCCGGGTCTTCGCGACGGGTCTTGCGGCGGCGCATCAAGTCAAGGCACAAGTTGGTGACAATACGGTAGATCCAGGTGTAGAAGGAGCACTCGAAGCGGAAGTTCGCTAAATAACGGTAGGCCTTGAGGAAGGCCTCCTGGGCGATGTCCTGGGCGTCGGTTTCCGAACCGAGAAGGTGCAGGGCAAGGCGTAGCACCGCCTGGTCGTACTGGCGGACCAAGGTGTCAAAGGCCTGTCGCGAACCCTTCTGGGCCTGGCGGATCAGCTCCGTCTCAGAGGCCCGGTCCTCGGGACTCATGGTGCTGGCGCTGCGAGTCTGAACGGAACGGCGGCCCGGCCAGGTCTGGCTGGCGCGGTTTGCCGGAAGGGCGGTTGATTGGAGCCCAGGCTGGATACGGAGTGCTTCGGTTCCCATCGTACTTACACCTCTTACAGAAGATACGTCCACTGCAAGATAGACGCTCCCCCGCATATCAGGACGCAAGAGTATGAGTTTTGGTAGCAGAAAATGACAAGCCGATTACAATTTAACGGATTTTCGGGGTAAAGCTCCTTCTGCCGACGAGACGCTCCCCGGTTTATGCTGGCGTCGCCGAAACTCTTTCTGTCGGCAGATCCCAGACCCGGGTGCTCCGTCCAATGACTCGTTCCAATTCGCTGCTTCGCCTTGTGATGGCTCTTCTCGCCTGCTGCGCGCCGGCTTTCGCCCAGAACAATCTTTCCGTGCACTGGGAGGAGCTGACCGGGCCGGATTTCGTCCAAGCCATCCACCAGTCGCAGGGGGTATGCCTGCTGCCATTCGGAATCATTGAAAAGCATGGGCCGCATCTGCCGCTGGGGACGGACCTGATCAACGTTCGCTATGTGACAGAAAAGGCAGCGCAGCAGGAATACGCGGTCGTGTTTCCGGCGTACTACTTCGGCCAGATAGCCGAGGCGCGGCAGCAGCCGGGCACGGTCTCCTATAGCGGTCATATGCAACTTGATCTGCTGCAGGAGACGACCGATGAGATGGGGCGCAACGGCTGCAAGAAGATCGTGATCGTAAACGGTCATGGCGGGAACCTGAGCCTGCTGCCGTACTTCGCGCAACTGCAGATGCAGACGCCGCACGATTATGTCGTCTACATGTACTGGCGACCCGAGGTGAAGGGCGCGGACCGGCCCTATAAGGGAGGCACTGTGGACATGCATGCGGGTGAGAGCGAGACCGCGCACACCCTGGTGACGGCGCCGGGGCTGGTCCACACGGACAGGGCGCAATCGGAATCGGGAGCCGATCAGGCGCGGCTGCATCTGCCCGACGGTCTGTACACCGGCATCTGGTGGTACGCCAGGTTCCCAAATCATTACTCGGGCGATGGATCACTGGCGACCAAGGAACTGGGTGAGTACGACTTGAAGACCTATGTCCCCGCGCTTGCGGATGTGATCCGGGCGGTGAAGGCGGACAGCGAGTCGATGAAGCTGCAGCAGCAGTTCTATGAGGACGCGAAGCATCCGCTGGAGACGAAGCAATAGTCACGAAGCGGCCGCCGAGCGTTGCACAGGCACCCGGTCTTCTACACTCGTGCTGATGACGCAGGCAAACACAACGGAATTCATTACCGCCTATTGCGATGGCGGTTCGCGCGGCAATCCTGGGCCCTCCGGCTATGGCGTTTCGATTGAGGACGCGGCCGGCCACCCAATCGCCGACCTGAACGAGTTTCTGGGCGTAAAGACGAACAATTTTGCTGAGTACTCCGGGCTGTTGGCGGCGCTCGAGTATGCACTGAGCCATGGGCATCCACGGTTGCGAGTGGTGGCCGACTCCGAACTGATGGTGAAGCAGATGAAGGGGCAGTACAGGGTGAATAGCCCGGACCTGCGCCCGCTGTGGGAAGAGGCCAAACGACGCGCGGCGCGGCTGGATCGCTTCGAGATTCAGCATGTGCTGCGGGGCAAGAACAAGCGTGCCGACGCGCTGGCGAACCAGGCGATGGATCGGGGAACCGGAAAGACGGTGAAAGAGATCAGCGGGCGCAGTGAGAGGAAGCCCAGCGCCTTCGACTGCGCCGTTGCCCGGCGTGGTGGCTTCCGCGGAACGGACCGCGAAGAGTACCGAAAAGCGCACGCTGAAGGGCTTCGTCAAGAACGGCGTGGTGCATCTGCTGGAAGGGGAACTGCCGGAGAACTGCTTCGTCCGCGTGACGGTCGAATGAGTTAAGCGGAACCGAGGGCATGTTGCGAGCGTAGGAAATGGCATCGTGCGCCGTCTCATCCCATTCGCCATAGCGTTCGTATTGTCTGCCGCTTGCGCAATGGCGGCCCAGACCGCGGGACCCATCACGCTTACCGCAGACCAGATCATGGCACGGGTTGCGACCAACCAGGACCGCACCGAAGCGGCGCGCATGCGCTACATCTACCAGCAGCACATCCGCATGGTCTCGCGAAAGACGGGCGGCAAGGTGATGTGCGAAGAAGTGACGGACAGCCGCGTGAGCCCGAAGCAGAAAGAGTCACAGCAGCAGTTGCTGACGCTCGACGGACGCTACTGGCAGAAGGGGCGCTACGTTCACTACACGACGCTGCAGGAGCAGGAGGCCAGCGAAGCCAAGGATAGCGGGTCGAAAGATGAGCCAAAAGCCAAGGAGGTCAAGACAGAGAAGGAAGACCTAGACGGGCTGGATATCGACCTCGTCGAGAACCTGCGCAAGAATCTGGCGGATGACAAGTCGAAGGACGGGTTGGGCAAGGGGCTCTTTCCGCTGACCACGGAGCAGCAGGCGCAGTATCTATTCAAGCTCGAAGGGCGGCAGACGATGAATGGCCGCGACGTCTATCACCTGAGCTTCCGTCCGAAGGACAAGAACGACTTCGACTGGAAGGGCGAAGCGTTCATCGACACGCAGGAGTTCGAGCCGGTCGTGGTGTACACCGAGATGTCGCGCAAGATTCCACTGGCCGTGCGGACGTTGCTTGGAACCAATCTGCCCGGGCTCGGATTTTCGGTGACCTACGACCGCCAGCCGGATGGCGTCTGGTTCCCGGTGAGCTTCGGCACGGAGTTCCGCATGCGTGTCCTGTTCTTCATTGCGCGGGATATTTCGATGTCGCTCGCGAACACGCACTTTGAGAAGACGCACGCGGATGTGCGGATACTGGATGGAGTGAAGGTGGTCGATAACTCGGTTCCGGGTCCGCCGCCGAGCGCGCACTAGGGTTTTACGATCCGGAGCTACAGCAGAAGCTGCCAGTAAGCGACATCGATCCAGCGACCAAACTTCCAGCCAACCTGCTCGAAGTGAGCGACCTTACGGAAGCCAAGCCGTTCGTGCAATGCGATGCTTGCCTCGTTGGGCAGAGCGATGCCGCCGATGACCGCATGAAAGCTGCGCTGGCGGAGATCCGTGAGCAGCGCCTGATAGATCCGGGAACCGACGCCGCGGCTGGTTGACTTCGGGTCGAGGTAGACCGTCACCTCTGCGGAGTGCCGATACGCGCAGCGGCCCTTCCATTTACTGGCATAGGCGAAGCCCTGGATGGAGGAGAGTTCTTCCCATACCAGCCATGGCAATGATGAGTCGGCGGTTTCGCGGATGCGGTTCCCCATCTCAGCTGGAGTGACCGCTGCTTCTTCAAACGTGATCGTGGTTTCGAGAACGTAATGGTTGTAGATGGTGCAGATGGCCGCGGCGTCAGCCGTGGTTGCTGGGCGAATCATCGTCGCACTAGCCCTTTGCGAGCTCAGTCTTCACAATTTCGCTGACCACCTTGCCCTCGGCGCGCAGGCCAGTGGCGGCGATCTTTGCCTGTACGTCCTTGATGACGAGTCCCATCTCTTTTGGCGTGGGGCGATTGCCGGCGGAGCTCATCTCCGCGATGGTCGCTTCCACGAGCGAGCGGACCTTTGACTCGTCAGCCTGCTGCGGCATATAGCCTTCGATGACCTTGATCTCCGCGGCTTCCTTTTCGGCGAGCTCGGGGCGATTGCCTTTGGTGAATTGCTCGATGGAGTCGCGGCGCTGCTTGATAAGGGTGGTCAGCGTCTGCAGGACCTCAGCATCCGTGAGGGGAGAGCGTTTGTCGATCTCCTTGTTTTTGATGGCCGCCTTGACCATCCGCAGCACATCGAGCCTGGCCTGTGCCCGCTCTTTCATGGCTGCGACGGTGTCCTGCTCGATGCGTTGCTGAAGTGTCATTGCGTCTTCTTCTCCTGGTTCAACGGCTGCGAGGCTGCGTTCTAAAGGCCAACTTACCAGTATAAAGACACGCGCCCTCGATAGAATAGAAGCCAAGGAACCCCACAGACATGATTCTGAAGACACGCCTTTTTACCCCCGGTCCAACGCCCCTGCTTCCCGCCGCGCAGTTTGCCATGGCTGCGGCCGATCTGCATCACCGCACGCCGGAGTTTCGCGCTCTATACCAGCGGGTGCTGGAGCAGTTGCGCACCTTCATCGGCACGAAGAACGACGTGATCCTGATGGCGTGTTCGGGCAGCGGCGTCATGGAAGCTTCGGTCGCGAACATCACTTCGCCGGGCGACCGGGTGCTGGTGCTCTCCGCGGGCAAGTTTGGCGAGCGCTGGACTGGCATAGCGAAGGCGTACAACTGCGACGTGGATGTGGTGAGCGCCCCCTATGGGCAGACCTTCTCGCTGGATGCGGTGAAGGCTGCGCTGAAGGTGGAGACGCGAGCGGTCTACATGCAGGCCAACGAATCCTCCACCGGCACGCGTCACGATGTGGAAGGTGTGGCGAAGCTGCTGAGGGACGCGAAGAGCGACGCGGTGCTGGTGGTGGATGCCATCACCGGCCTTGGCACGACACACTTCGATGCCGATGCCTGGGGCGTGGACATCATGATCGGCGGCTCGCAGAAGGCGGTGATGATTCCGCCGGGGCTTGCCTACTGCTCTGTAAGCGACAAAGCGTGGGACCTGATGGGTAATGCGCTGAACCCGCGCTACTATTTCGATCTGCGCAAGGAGCGTAAGAACGCCGCGAAGGGTGAATCGTCCTACACGCCGGCGATCTCGTTGATTGCGGGGCTGAGCACGGCGCTGGACTACATCGCATCGCAGGCAGACGGCGACCTTGCGGCTGGCCGCGCGAAGCTGGTGGACAATGCGGAGACGATTGCGGCGATGACGCGCGCGGCCGTGGAGGCGCTGGGACTGAAGCTGTTCTCATCTTCGCCGGGCGCGGCGTTGACGGCAGTGCTTCCGCCTGCAGGCGTGGACTCCGGTGTAGTGGTGAAGGAGCTGAAGTCGCGTTTCGGCGCGATCATCACGAACGGCCAGGGCGAGATGAAAGGCCAGCTCTTCCGCATCGCACACATCGGCTACTTCGATTACCTGGACACGATCGCAATCATTGGCGCGTTGGAACAGGTGGCGGCAACGTCGCTGAAGCTACCGGATTTCCGCTTTGGCAAGGCGCTGGGTGCCGCGCAGCAAGTCTTTGCGGAGCACACCGGGCAAACTGTGCGACATGCCCGAACTGGCTGCAGCGAGGTAAGGATGATAGCGCGACATTGGCGAGGCTGGACTGCGCCGGAGAATGCAGATGCTTATCAGGAACTGCTCAGCAACACGGTTCTTCCCGGCTTGAAAAGGATCTCCGGCTATCGCGGCGGTTACGTGCTTCGCCGCGGCATTGCGGATGAGGTGGAATTCGTTGTCGTGAATCTATTCGACTCTCTCGAGGCGGTGAAGCAGTTCGCCGGACCTGACTATGCCGTCGCTCAGTTCGAGCCGGAGGCGAGGCGGCTTCTTGCCCGGATAGAACCCCTGGCTGTTCATTATGAAGTTTGCGTCAGCACCGTTCCGGCTTGAAAGCTGATCTGCCGCGCTTTATCACCACGTCGTGATTGAAATCGATAGAGGAGCCCATTTTGAAGATCGTTCTCGCAGAGAAAGTTTCACCCGCCACGCTGGCTGTCTTTCAGGCCGAGCCGGGCTGGAATGTGGTGACGCATGACCAGATCAAGGACGGACTCGCGAACGAGTTGAAGGATGCCGATGGGTTGGTGGTTCGCTCGGCTGTCCAGGTCGACGATGCGCTGCTGGAACATGCGCCGAAGCTGCGGGTGATTGGTCGCGCCGGCGTGGGAGTGGACAACATCGATGCCGATGCGGCGACGCGTCGCGGCATTGTAGTGATGAACACGCCGGGGGCGAATGCAATCGCGGTAGCGGAGCTCACGATCGCGCTGATGCTGGCGCTGGCACGGCAACTGCCGAAGGCGAACGGTGCGCTGCATCAGGGCAAGTGGGAGAAGAAGTCGCTGAGTGGTGCTGAGCTTCGCGGCAAGACGCTGGCGGTACTCGGACTGGGGCGCATCGGGCTCGAGGTAGCGCAGCGCGCAGCTAGTTTCGGCATGCAGATCGTCGGCCATGATCCCTTCGTCGCGCCGGCTGTGGCGCGCGAGCGTGGGGTGGAACTGGTGCCGCTGGATGCGTTGTTCGCGCGTGCGGACTATGTCACACTGCATGTGGGCTTGACCCAGCAGACGGCGAACATCATCAACGCTAAAAATCTTGCCGCGATGAAGAAGGGTGTGCGCATAGTGAACTGTGCGCGCGGTGAACTCGTTGAGGATGCCGCATTGCTGGCTGCGCTCGACAGCGGACAGGTGGCAGGCGTGGCCTTGGATGTGTTTCGCGATGAGCCGCTGAAAAATTCCCCATATTTCACCCGCGAGAACGTCATCCTGACGCCGCACATCGCCGGGTCAACTGCAGAGGCCCAAGAAGCGGTGGGCATCCAGATTGCTGCGCAGGTGCGCGAATATCTGAAGCTGGGCGTAGTGCAGAATGCGGTCAACCTGCCCTCGTTGTCGCATGAGGAGTACGTGGAGCTGTCGCCATACATCGATATGGCGGCACGGCTGGGCGCATTCCTCTCTGCCACCGCGGACGGCAACGTTGAGAGCATCTCACTCGTCTATCGGGGGCGGCTGGCGCAGGGCAAGACAGACCTGGTGCGCAACGCGGCGATCGAAGGGGTGCTGGCGCACTCGGAGAATGTGAATCGCATCAACGCAGCGGCGGTGGCGGAGGAGCGCGGGATCCGGCTGCACGAATCAAAATTGGAAAACGGTGGCGCTGCGGGAATAACGCTGACTCTGCATACGCGCGGCGGAGAGACAACGGCTACAGCAACGGTGCTGCATGGGCGTTCGCCGCGTCTATTGGCCAGCGATGGCATTGATATTGAGGTGCCTCTGCACGACACCCTGATCGCAATCCGCAATCACGACGTGCCCGGCGTTATTGGCCGCGTGGGGACCGTGCTCGGCGAACACAAGGTGAACATCGCAAACTTCGCGTTGGGCCGCGGCGCAGAGGGTGCCGCAAAGAACGGCGCAGGAGGCGCGATCGCCGTGGTGCAGGTGGATGGCGAAATCACGCCCGCTGTGCTCGGAGCGCTGGAGGCGATCGAGGCGGTCACTCGAGTGCGGTTGGTCAAGCTAGCTCCGCTCAACTAGGGACAGCGCGCCGCCATCGCTACAATAGCGACAGACATCAGCAGGAGCCATCATACGTGCCGCTTTATGAATACCAGTGCAAGCAGTGTGGGCATCGCTTTGAAAAGATCCAGAGCTTCAGCGCGCCAGAGGAGAAAGTGTGTCCCACATGTGGCGGCGAGGTGGAGCGGCTCATCTCCGCGCCGGCCATTCAGTTCAAGGGCGCCGGCTGGTACGTGAACGATTATGCGGGCCGGAACAAAGCACCGTCTTCGGGTGGTGCGGGCAATTCGAAGGATGGAGGCTCAAAAGATGCCGCAAAAAGTGCGGAGAGCTCGTCCAAATCCGAAGGTGCCAAGGGCGACAGCTCCAGCAAAAGCGACTCCGGCGCTGCCTCCTCGAATTCAGGGAGCAGCGCCGCGAGTTCTTCCGATTCCGGATCTGGTGCCAAGTCCTCAAGTTAACGTGAAGACTTTTTCTTCGAAGATTTCCTCGTAGCTTTCTTGCGGCCGGATGACTTTTTCTTTGCAGATTTTTTCTTCGCAGCTTTTTTTCCGGGTGCCGGGGGCACCTTTGCGCCCTCTGCGCGGGCCTCGGAGAGACCGATTGCGATTGCCTGCTTCCTGCTCTTCACCGTGGCGCCGCTGCGGCCAGACTTAAGCTTGCCTTTCTTGTAAGCCTTCATCTCGCGCTCGACGGACTTTGATGCCGCTGAGCCGTATTTCTTTTTCGAGGGTGCTTTCTTTCTCGCCATGCTTGCCTCCGTACACACGTGTGTGCTGTTGCCTACGTAGGTGAGAGGCAGAAATAAGTTATGTGGTTGTTGCGGAGCAGCTTGTCAGCAAAGATTGATTGCTTAGGTTTCTGCCAACGCGGGCAGTATCTCGTCTACATCCACCCATTCGGTGGGATAGTTGCCGGTGTAGCAGGCAGTGCAAAACATCGGCTTGTCGCCGCAGGCCTCAAGCAGTCCGTCGAGCGATAGATAAGCGAGCGAGTCGGCTTCGATGAAGCTGCGGATCTCGTCGACGGTGTTATTCGCGGCGATCAGGTCCTTCTTGCTCGGTGTGTCCACGCCATAGAAGCACGGCGACACGGTGGGCGGGCAACTGATGCGCAGGTGCACTTCCTTCGCACCGGCTGCGCGCACCATGCGGATGATCTTGCGGCTGGTGGTGCCGCGGATGATGGAGTCATCGACAAGGATGATGCGCTTGCCCGCGAGCAGATTGCGAACCGGGTTCAGCTTGAGCTTTACGCCGAAGTCGCGCACGCGCTGCTCCGGCTCGATGAAGGTGCGGCCGACGTAGTGGTTGCGGATGAGGCCGAAGTTGAAGGGGATGCCACTCTCTGCCGCATAGCCGAGCGCCGCGGTGACGCCGGAGTCCGGCACCGGCACAACGAGGTCGGCAGGCACGCCGGATTCGCGCGCAAGCTGGCGGCCCATCTTTTCGCGGCTCTCCTGCACCCAGCGGCCGAAGATGCGGCTGTCGGGCCGGGCGAAATAAACATGCTCGAAGATGCAGCTGGTTTGCGGGAAGCCCGCAGCGTATTTGCGCGAGGTAACGCCATCGGGCGAGATCATGACCAGTTCGCCGGGCTCGACATCGCGTACGTACTCGGCGCGGAGCAGGTCGAAGGCACACGTTTCAGAGGCGAAGACGAAGATGTCGGGCGCGCCATTTTCACCCACGATGCGGCCCATGGAGAGCGGGCGGAAGCCGCGTGGGTCGCGCGCGGCGAAGATGCGGTCGCGCGTCATCATGACGACGGAGAAAGCGCCGTCGATCTGCGAGAGCGAGTCGGCGATGGCGTCGACCAGCGTGGTGGCCTGCGAGTGCGCGATGAGCTGGACGATGATCTCGGAGTCGGAGGTGGTCTGGAAGAAGGCGCCCTCGCGCTCAAGCTTGGCGCGGATGTTGCCGAGGTTCACCAGATTGCCGTTGTGCGCGATGGCGATGAGGCCCTTGGTGGACTCGACGCGGATGGGCTGCGCGTTGAGCAGCGCCGAATCGCCCGTCGTCGAGTAGCGCGTGTGGCCGATGGCGAGATTGCCGGGAAGCTTCTGCAGGACTTCTTCGGTGAAGATGTCGGCGACGAGGCCCATGCCCTTGATGTTCGAGAGGTGGTGGCCGTCGGCGGTGGCGATGCCGGCGGACTCCTGCCCGCGATGCTGCAGCGCGTAGAGCATGAGGTAGATCTGGCGCGCGGCTTCGGGGTGGGCGTAGATGGCGGCTACGCCGCATTCTTCGTGCAGGGTGTCGGCGTCTTGCTCGCGCGCGATGGTCGGTTGCGAGGAGGGAAGGCTTCTTCGACGCCCGGGACGCCCTGGTAGAGACGTTCGGTCATGCGGTCACCGTGTCGACGCTGAGGGTGGATTGGAGGGCGTTGGACCATGACTTCGCTCAAGCTCGGCAATTGATCGTATCGATAACGGCTGACGATTCTGTCTGTCGACGTGAATTCTCGATTCACCCGCCGTGTCGTTCGACCGTAATGCGGAACATCGCCGTCTCGATACTTGCCAATCTTCACGCGCGCTGACACTTTCTGGATGCTGATCGGCAACTCCGGCAGACACGCGATAACGACTGCGAGCGTGTTCTTCACCAAAAGTGCGAGATATGGGCGGTTCCGTCGACGATTACTGGATGAACTCCGTCGACCCCGATACCGTTTGCGAAAGCAAGCCTCTGCGAAGCGTGACCGCGAGACCGCCATCGGAGATGTCGTGCTGCCGAATGAGACCAATCCTGCGCTCGCCGAAAGCTCATGAAGCTTCGTGTGCAACTTGGCTTCTCTGCTGAGATCGACGAGGGCGGATTGCCCCACGATGACTCCGAGCACAACTCTGCGCAAACTCTGACGAACCGAGCTCCTGAACGTTCAGAGTAATGTGCGTCATCGCACCAGCGTCCGATAAGCAGCAATGCATCCCCGGCTCGCTGAAAATCTGCCGGGACAGCCTTCGACACATCCTCAAGAATCCCAACAACCCCAATCACCGGCGTCGGATAGATCCCTTCGCCCTTGGTCTCGTTGTAGAGCGAGACGTTGCCGCCGGTAATCGGCGTGCCGAGCGCGGTGCAGGCTTCGGCGATGCCGTCGATGGCGGCGGAGAGCTGCGCCATGATCTCCGGCTTCTCCGGGTTGCCGAAGTTCAGGCAATTCGTCGCAGCCACGGGCACAGCTCCGGTGCAGGCGACTTTGCGCGCGGCTTCGGCGACGGCGAGCTTCGCGCCCTGCTTCGGATCGAGATAGCACCAGCGGCCGTTGCCATCGAGCGCCATGGCGAGGCCGCGCTCGTGCCCCGGTGTTCCGGAATTCTTGACCCGCATCACGCCGGCTTCGCCGCCCGGGCCCTGCACGGTGTTGGTCTGCACCATGGAGTCGTACTGCTCGAAGACCCAGCGCTTGCTGCAGATGTTCGCGCTCGCCAGCAGCTTCTTGAGGTCGGCGGTGTAGTCGCGCGGCTTCTTCAGCGCTTCGAGGACTTCCGCCGGCGGATCGAGCGGGACGGGCGCCTTCCATGTGCCGACGGGCCGGTGGTAGAGCGGGGCATCGTCGGTGAGCGACTGGTTGGGAATGTCGGCGACCAGCTCGCCGTGGTGGCGGATGCGCATCTGCGGCTCGCCGATGACCTCGCCGACGATCACGCCATCGAGTCCCCATTTTTCGAAGACGCGCAGGACTTCGTCCTCGCGGCCCTTTTCGGCGACGAGCAGCATGCGCTCCTGGCTTTCCGAGAGCATGATCTCGTAGCTGGACATGCCGGTTTCGCGCTGCGGCACGTTGTCGAGCTCGACGTCGAGGCCGACGCCGCCGCGCGCGCCCATCTCGCAGGTGGAGCAGGTGAGGCCCGCCGCGCCCATGTCCTGAATGCCGACGACCGCGCCGGTCTGCATGGCTTCGAGGCAGGCCTCGAGCAGCAGCTTCTCCATGAAGGGGTCGCCCATCTGCACGTTGGGGCGCTTCTGCTCGGAGCCTTCGGTGAACTCTTCGCTGGCCATCGTCGCGCCGTGGATGCCGTCGCGGCCGGTCTTGGCGCCGACGTAGATCACCGGATTGCCGACGCCGGTGGCCTTGGCGTAGAAGATCTCGTCCTTGCGGACGAGGCCGAGCGCGAAGGCGTTGACCAGCGGGTTGCCGCTGTAGCAGGGCTCGAAGCGCGTCTCGCCGCCGAGGTTGGGCACGCCGAAGCAGTTGCCGTAGCTGGCCACGCCGGCGACGACGCCTTCGACGATCTGGTGGTTCTTGCGGACGACGGCGGGGTCGGATTCGCCGTCTTCGGTCGAAAGCGGGCCGAAGCGCAGCGAGTCCATGACGGCGAGCGGCCGGGCGCCCATGGTGAAGATGTCGCGCAGGATGCCGCCGACGCCGGTGGTGGCGCCCTGGAACGGCTCTATATAGGAGGGGTGGTTGTGCGACTCGATCTTGAAGGCGCAGGCCCAGCCATCGCCGATGTCGATGATGCCGGCGTTTTCGCCGGGCCCCTGGACCACGCTGCCGGGGCCGGTGGTGCGCTCGCCGCGTGTGGGCAGCCGCCTCAGGTGCACGCGCGAGGATTTATAGGAGCAGTGTTCGCTCCACATCACGCTGTAAATGCCTAATTCTGTGAGGGATGGAGTGCGTCCCAGCGCCGCCTCGATGCGCGCGTACTCTTCGGCCGTGAGGCTGTGCTGCTTCAGTAGCTCGGGAGAAATGCTAGCCGGTGCGGGCACCGCGGGGAGCGTCCTGGTTGTCATGGCTATGCATATATTGTCGCATGATCAACGCGATTGAAGCGCAGGGCGTCCGGGCGTTTCCCGCAGCAGCGAAAACGTCGATAAACCTCAAGGTCAGCCACAAGTGGTCGCGGAAAAAGCAAAGGGGCAAGTCCCTTTCGAGACGTTGCCCCTAGCTATCCGTATTTTCGAAGATCTGGATCGGCAAACCAGATCACAACCAATGTTATTCCGGGATGCTCGGGAGATTAGGGCTCAGCCCTGGTTTCCCTCACTCTCCCGTCGAAACGTTCGTTGTACGAGCTACCTAACTGCCATTCGCGAGTCTCGTTGCCGATTCTCTTGAAGGCCATAAGTGACTCTCTCCTTCTGGAAGATCGCTCTTCCGTTGCTTAGTAAGACTCTCTGTGGCTCAGGAGAGTTGTCGAGCCAACACATTGTGCGTTTGTGGAAAAGATGACCTGTTAGCTGGCCTGCAGAATCGCCCGGATGTGTTGCGGGCCGGTTCGGCAACAGCCGCCAATCCAGTCTGCGCCTGCTTCCCTCCACGCCGCTGCCAGCGCGCCGAAGCCTTGCGGGTCGGAGTTGCCGGCCCAGCCTCGGGTCTCTGCAACCCAGGTTTCGCCGGAGTTTGGGTAGACAGCGATTCGCTTGCCGGTGGCGGCGCGGATGCGGCGGATGAGCGGCAGGATGTGGCGCGGCGCAGTGCAGTTCACGCCAATGGCGATGATCTGTGCGGAGCTATCGAGCAAGCGAGCGCACTCTTCGATCGGCTCGCCGCGACCGGTGTGGCGGTCGTCCGCGCAGGTGAAGCTGATGTAGGCGGCGAGGTCGGGAAAGTGGGCGAGCGTTTCGAGGATCGCTTCCGCTTCGGCGAGCGACGGGATGGTCTCGAAGGCGAGGAAGTCAGCGTCGGTCTCGCGCATCGCGTCTGATGCGTTCCTCGTGGAAGGCGACCAGTTCAGCGTGTCCGATGTCATAGCGGCCGTGGAACTCCGCGCCGTTGTGCAGCGCTGCTCCGTACGCGCCGAGCGACCCCGCGATCCAGATGCGGCGTGATGTGCGACCAGCGATGATTTCACTCTGCATATAGTCGCGTCGCGCTTGCTCAGCGAGAGCGACACTCTGGCGAATGGCCAAACGCGCAGCCTGTTTGGCGGCTGCGGTGGTGAGGCCGATTTCGCGATAGCCCATGGCGGAGACTTGGTAGCTCGCGGTGAGCAGGCAATCCGCGCCGGCTTCGAGATAGCTGCGATGCACGGCGAGCACCTTTTCCGGATGCGTACGCAGCACCTCACCGGACCAAAGTGGGCTCGCGAGGTCGCAGCCGGCGCGCTCAAGTTCCGTCGCCAGACCGCCATCGAGCACGCGTAGTCCGGTCAGGTCGAGCATGTCACGCGGAGTCATACTTGATGTCTACCGGCTGTCGATCCAGTCCGCAAGCCTCGGCGATGGCGTCCGTTCCGCTACACGCTGTTCTGCTACACTTACCGAAGCGCGCTCGAGTGAGCGGCCATCCCTACCAGGACGATGGCGTGGAGCGTGCACCCAAGCAAGTCGGTCGATCGGGGAGTGGCTCAGCCTGGTAGAGCACCTGGTTCGGGACCAGGGGGTCGGAGGTTCGAATCCTCTCTCCCCGACCATTCTAAGCTTAATCCTGTAAACAACTTAGCACTGCATCGAAACGCGGTGCGAGGCTCGCGCTCCTTCAAGTGAAGTCGATAGCGCAAATGCGACCCTATTTTTTATGCGCATTTAGTCTTTCGAGTACGTTTTTGAGCGCGTCGAGCTTCAGCCCAGCTTCGCCAAGTTTGCCTTCGGCCGTCAGACGCTGGTAATCGGCAAAGTCCTTGCCGGCTTCTGAGATGAGGGCGTTGATATCCGACGAAGGCTGCGAACTTCCCTGAGATGCGGGTGCCGCCTGCGTTATTTCCTTGGCATTCAGCGACGAGGTTTCACCGCCGAAAAGGGCCGCCAGTGCTGCCTGAAATGTTGTGCCGTAAGCGAGCTTGTCTTGTAGCGCGAGCACGACAAGACGGAGCTCCGGCATTGGACTCTGCTGAGCCTGAAGGTAAATTGGCTCCGCATACAACAGCGCTCGACCAGACGGGATGACAAGCAGGCTCCCGCGCAGCACGTGCGAGCCTTGTTGATTCCACAGCGTCAATTGTCCTGAGAGCTGCGCGTTCTGATCGATGCGTGCCTCAATCTGTTGCGGGCCGTCTATCAGTCTCGTCTTCGGGAAGTCGTATACCACCGTTGTGCCGTAATTTGCGCCGTCGCTTCGACCTGCAATCCACCCAATCAGATTGTTTCGGTTGGCAGGCGTGAAAGGGAGAATCTCCACGAACTCTTCGCCTGCGCCCCCCGGCAGTTTCATGAGGACGAAGTTCGGCTGCATCATCTGAACCAGCTGCTGGCCATTACTATCAGTCCCGGTCTCCGTGGCGACGGTCCATAGATCTTCGCGATTGAAGAAGACCTCCGGATTCGTCATGTGATACAGGCCATAGACCTCTGACTGCAGTTTGAACAAGTCCTCGGGGTAACGGATGTGCCTGCGCAAGTCCGCCGGCATTGCGGCTGCGTCCTTGAAGAGACTCGGAAAGATGCGGCGATACGCATTCACGATCGGGTCCTGGCCATCGAAGACGTAGAGCGTCGCGGTCCCGTTGTACGCATCCACGACTACCTTGACGCTGTTGCGCATGTAATTGACCGAGCTATCGCCAAGGTCATAGTGGGTCGAATACGGATAGCTGTCCGATACGGTGAACGCATCCATCACCCAGGAGAGCCGGCCATCATCGCCCACTACAAGATAGGGGTCCTGATCGAAGGTGAGGAACGGTGCTATTACCGCGACTCGTTCTCGTATATTGCGTCGCATCAGCAGCCGGCTCTGCGAGTTTACGTCGTCACTGAACGGTAATTTGCCAAGGTCGCCGCGATCGATCGCGAGGATGACACGCCGCAGGAATCCACCAAGCACGATGCCGCCGGTGCCCTGGTAGGACGTGAGGTTATTGCTTTGGCCTTGCGGATAGTCGAACTCCTGCTGCCTCGTCTTGACGTACACGTCGGTGTCGGTCAGTTCCCCAAAATAGATCTCGGGGCGGCTTACGTTAAGTCCGCGTACCGTGCTCTGCACGGGCATGTTACTTAGCAACAGTGTTGGCAAGCCCTCCGCTGTGAACCCGTTGACGGGGTTCATCGTCACTCCGTAGCCGTGGGTGTAGATCAGCCTCTCGTTGATCCAGTTCCGGCTGCTGACCGGGAGCTTGGCGACGTTTAGTTCGCGCGCTGCGAGCATAACCTGGCGCGTCGTGCCATCCAGGTCATATCGATCGATATCGATGTCAGGAAAGTCGTAATAGGTTCGAATCTCCTGCACCTGCCGCAACGTATCCTGCAAGGCTCGCCAGTCCCACAACCGGATGTTTTGAAGCGTGGGCTGGTTGTTCGCGGGATCGGTTGCATCGACTGTGGTCTCGGCGGGAAACTCGCGTCGAGAGAACCGATCAAGCCCAAAGGCCTTCCGGGTCATCTCGATATTGTGGGAGATATACGGTTCTTCACGAACCAGCTCATTCGGCTTGACGATAAAGTTGCCAACGTACCAGCCAATTATCACAAGCACGCCATAGCAGAACATGGCGGGCAGGACTGCAATCACGATCCATCGCCCTCGCGACTCCCGCACAGCGTTAACCGCTGCGATAGCGGCACCGAGGAGAAGGGCAGCGCATACGATAAGCAGCCCACGGATCATGATGTGCGCGTCGGTGTAGGTGACGCCGTCAAAGATCGTGTGATGTTCGAGCGATAGCTGAAACCGGTTGACGTACACCGTCATTGCAACAACGAACAGAAGGAACGCGACTGTGACGGAGAGTCCACGCCAAGGGGACGTGGCATAGGTGATATGTCGCTTGGCGAGGGAGCGGGCCCCGCTTGTAATGATGAGAAACAATACGGCAACCGCACAGGTCGCGATCGCTAGCGTGAGTAGCCAGTTGTCGATGAGCTGCCACGCAGGCAGCGTGAACAGGAAGAAGTTCAGCGACTTGCCAAAGATCGGATCCGCACCGCCGCCCGTCGCATGTGGCGCATACCAGAAAAGCGCCAGCGTTGGCCACTGCGCCATCAGGGCAAAGCCGGTCACACCGGCAAACACAATGGAGATGCACAGCGAAATGACGCGGAGGGCTGGCTGTACCGACAGGCTGATTGGTTGGCCCGCGATGACGATCGAGTGAAAATTAGGCAGATCGTCTTGATGAGACCGCCGTATAGCCGCAAATGCGCCGTACAGGAACAGAAACGTAATTACGGCAAAGACCACAAAGGTCGCAACCTGCAGCCCCAGCGTCTTCCAGTAGACGTTTCCGAAACCAAGCGATTGAAACCAGAGAAGGTCAACCCAATACGACAACGCAATACGGGCCGCAAGAAATATCCCAAAAGCTAAAGCGATAAGAAGGAGAAGTCTGCGAAACCGCCGCGACGAACTTCTCCGCGGTGGCGAATCAATGAATGACGGCAACTTTCCTCCGCGCCATATGAATGGCGAACCGACAATTGATTGTAGGCCCTTTGGAAAGGAGAGTTGTTTCCGCGAGGATCCTTCCAGAACGGAGGGTGAAAATTGTGCGACGTCATCTTGAGCTTCGCTGATCTATCGCCGAGTCTGCTCGACCATCTCGATGAGCACTTTCCGTGTCGCCTGCGCGGTTGCTACCTCGCGGAGAAAATTGATACGGACACCTTTGATTCCTTCATTTGTCTTCAATCGAAGAGAGAATCCGAGGCGGTCGACGGAAGTCATGGTCGCTTCGACTGCCTCCATCTGTGCATATGAGCGTGCAATCAGAATCATCGAGTCAACATGGTCGGCGTTCATGTGTGCAAGGATGCCGGGCGCGGCTTCGGCCAGCGGGTCTGGTGCAGCATGTTCGTAGTCTCCAGCTTCGACCCATCCCATCACGCCAAAGCCACCCACATAGTAGAGGTCGATGGGTTGGAGCCGGAAGAAGCTGAAGTCGGTGAAGTCTACCCAGTAGCGGCTGTTTTCATGGCGAGCAAGGTACTGTTCTCGAACAGAAGCGACATCATGCTCTGGCACAGGTTCGGCATGGCCGATCAGGGTGGCTCGTGCGGCACCAAGCGGATCACCATCGGCACTAGCCTGTCCGACGAAGAGACTGCATCGCGGATCGGTCTTCAGATTCTGGGTGTGCATGGCCATATTGCTAATGAGGAAGACGGGACGACCAGCAAGATCGAGCGCGAAGGGCATCAGCGAGCCGAAGGGAAATCCCGCATGCTTGCGGGAGATCGTGGACAGCGTACCGACCGACACAAGTGAGAGAAGCGTGCGGATCCGCTCTGCATGACTTGGTTCGGGTAGCTGCGGGAGCGCAGGCCCAGTGGATGCATGCTGACGCTGTGGTGCGGTTTCTTTCATTGGCATGGCGTTACTCACCCCAATCCATAGTAGCTTCCAACCGCATAGATTGCTGGAGACCGTCGAACATGCTAGTGCGCCGCCGCCTCCCGCATTGAGACTGGGACGCTTAAGAAAAATCGCCGGGCACAATTGGTATCTGTGACTGTTTTATAAAGCACGTCAACGAGTTACGTCGCTTCGCACCGTCACTCATCGATCTCATCCCACTGTGGTTGTTCTGTGACATTACGCACGCAATAATTATCAATATCCCCTGAATTCTTCTCCGGCTACGTTCGTTTGCCTGATCAGTTTCTTCGATTCCGCGGGTTCAAACCGGCAAGGTTCCGTAGCAAGACATAACGGACCACCGGTGGGATTTGGATCATGTCGTGCTTTGGAGGCTGTCCCTATGCGATTTCTCAGACTCGCACCATTCGTCGTCTTCGCGGTTCCCGTCGTAACGCTGCTTGCGCAAACCAGCTTCACATCTGTTCGCGGCACCATCGCCGACAACTCCGGCGCGATGATTCCGAATGCGCAAGTCAGCCTTAAGAACACGGCGACCAATGCCGAGCTTACTGGTTCTACAGATAGCGCCGGCCTGTTCCAGTTTCCGCAGGTGACACCGGGCACCTATACGATTACGGTCACTGCCTCGGGCTTTGCACCATCGACCAAGCAGGCGCAGTTGCTTGTCAATCAACCGGCAACCGTCAACTTTCAGCTCGGCGTGCAAGCCAGCGCGACTGTAGTCAATGTAAGCGCCGAGGCGCAGACCCTGAACAATATAGATGCGACCATCGGAAACGCATTCAACAACGAGACGATCCAGGCGCTGCCATCGGAAGGCCGCAACGTTCCTGATCTTCTCAGCCTGCAGCCTGGCGTGCTCTACCTTGGCCGAGCGGGCGATCAGCAGAGTGACAGCCGCAGCGGATCGGTCAACGGTGCGCGCTCGGACCAGACGAATGTCACGCTCGATGGCCTTGACGATAATAATCAGGAGCAGGGACTAGCCTTCACCGGCATCCTGCGACCCACGCTGGATTCCACTGAGGAGTACCGCGTAGCAACCACCAACTCCAATGCTGATTCAGGTCGCTCCTCGGGTGCGCAGGTCGCCATTGTCACTCGCACGGGCACGAATCAGTTCCACGGCAGCGTTTACGAGTACAACCGTAATACGGTTGCTGTGGCCAACGACTGGTTCAACAAAGCAGCCCAAGTGGCGGCCGGGGAGCCGAACGTTCCGGGCAAGCTTATCCGCAATACTTTCGGCGCTTCGGTCGGCGGTCCGTTAAAGAAGAACAAGCTCTTCTTCTTCGGCAACTATGAAGGGCAGCGTACCGCGGAAAACCGGCAGGTAACGCGCACAACTCCGACCGCATCCTTCAAAGCCGGAGAGGTCAAATACCTCAGCAATGGGACCGTGGTGACCCTGACGCCATCGCAGATTGCGACGATGGATCCGAACTGCTCGGCCAACGGCACCTGTCCGTGGGGTCCGGGTGTCGATCCGTTTGTGCTGAATTATTTCAGCCTCTATCCAACTGCAAATGGCTCGGCTCTGGGTGATGGTCTCAACCTGGGCTCGTACACATTCTCATCGCCAAATCCTGGGACGCTGAATACCAGCATCGCAAAGTTCGACTATCTGCCGAACGACCGTCATCATTTGTTCATTCGCGGCAATCTCCAGAAAGACACGCAGGCTGGAGTACTCCAATATCCGGGACAGCCCGCATCCAGCTTCACGAGCGATAATACGAAGGGTCTCGCAGCTGGCTGGGATTGGACGCTCACCTCTCACTTCCTCAGCGACTTGCGTTATGGCTATGTGAGACAGGGCTATGGTGACCGGGGTGTTGGTCAGGGTGATTACGTCGTCTTCCGCTTCCTCGACCAGGCGACGGCACAGACACGTACGACGCTGATCAATGTGCCGGTGCATAACTTCGTCGAGACGTTGTCATGGAGCAAGGGACGGCACAGCCTGAGCTTTGGCGCGAACTACCGGTTGATCTTCAACAATCGAGACTCAGATGCGTCGAGTTACAGCTTCGCCGACACGAATGAATACTGGATCGACACCGGAGGCAACATCGCAAACACCGGCAACAGCCTGGATCCGGCAGCCTTCGGCTATCCCGCTGCTGATCCAGGAGGCTCGAACTCGTACAACATCGCCGTCGCTGCCCTCACCGGCATCGTTCCCGAAGTCACGGGCCAGTACAACTACGCGGTATCAAAGAACGGTGCAACGGGCAACTCCCTGGGTGACGGCACCTCGGTAGATCGCCACTACAAGACCAACGAGTTCGAATACTTTGTGCAGGATGCATGGCGACTTGCGGCCGAACTTTACTCTTACGGTGGGTATCCGGCAATCCATGCTGCAAACGCCGTACGAGACGAACGGTCAACAAGTATCGCCCATCGATCAACATCCACCAATGGCTCATCAATCGCGCTGCTGGCGCTGCGCAGGGTCAGACGGTGCAGCCGGACATCCAATTTGCCGCCAGTGGTCAGGCGCGTGGACTCAAGCCCTATTGGCCCTCTCAGTTTGCCAACGTGGCTCCCCGCATCGCCTTCGCCTGGTCGCCGGACAACAAGACTTCGGTTCGCGGTGGCTTCGGAATGTATTACGACCATTTCGGCCAGGGGATCGTCAACTCATTCGATCAGAACGGATCGTTCGGACTGACCACCGCCCTCACGAATCCGGCCGGAAGTTTTTCGACTGATACGTCTCCGCGCTTCACCGGCGTCCATAACCTGCCTTCCGTTGGAACATGCGCGCTGCCGAACACTGTTCAATATCCGTACACGCCGCCTACGGACGCGAACTGCGGCTTTGCCATCACCTGGGGCATCGATGACCACTTGAAGACACCCTATTCGGAGACGGTTGATTTCTCCATCCAGCGCGAGGCGCCGGGCGGATTCACACTGGAGGCCGCCTATATCGGACGCTTTGGGCGCCGACTACTGCAACAGCTTGATCTGGCTGAACCGCTCGACCTGGTCGATCCCGCCTCGGGAATGGACTACTACCGGGCCGGTACTCTGCTGTCACAGGACGTAGACCGCAACAACGGCTACGCCGATCCGCAGAATGCCGCGAACGCCACTGTTGAGACCATTCCATACTTCGAGCATTTGTTTCCCTATCTGGCGACAGGTGGCCTGAGCGCAACGCAGAACATCTATTCGAATGTCTGGGCCTTCCAGCGCGGCAATGAAACCACGGCGCTGGCCGATCTGGATGAATTCTGCTTCCCAACCTGCGGACCAAACACCGCACCGCGATTCTTCCAGCGCCAGTTCTCGTCGCTTTACGCATGGTCGAACGTCGGCGGCTCCAGCTACAACGCCGGCCAGCTGATCCTGCGTCATGCCATGAGTCACGGCGTGCAATTTGATTTCACCTATACCCTCTCCAACTCCATCGATCTCGGATCGGACACGGAGCGGACGAACGAACTGAACGGCACTGGCAGTACGCTCTACAACAGCGGCGGCTCTTTCTCCGAGATCGTCAATACCTTCCATCCGGAATTCAACCGAGCAGTCTCCGACTTCGACACGCGGCACCTCCTCAATGCCGATTGGGTCATCCAGCTGCCTTTTGGATCCGGCCAGCATTTCCTCAATAGTGGTGGAGGAATCGTCGACGCCTTTGTCGGAGGATGGCAGTTCTCCGGTCTCACTCGCTGGTCCAGCGGTTTGCCCTTCGCCCTAACGAGCCCAGGATGGGCTACGAATTGGCAGCAGGAGAGCTTTGTAGTGCAAACCGGAGTGGTGAAGACCCATCTCCACCTGGTCAATGGAGCGCCGCAGGCGCTTGCCGATCCGGGTGCAGTAAACAACGGCCTCGCCTCGGGAAGCCCTGTTCGCCTTCCATACCCGGGTGAGGCTGGACAGCGGAATAAGTATCGCGGCGATGGCTACTTCGATGCCGACACGGGTCTGTCGAAGGTGTGGAAGTTGCACGAGGCGATGGATCTGAAGTTCGCATGGGAGGTTTTCAACGCTACCAACTCCGTTCGCTTCGACACCAACCCCACCACCAGTCAGGGTGGACTCAACAATCAGGTCACCAGCGGCACGCTGGGACAATACAGTTCCACGCTCACGATTCCCAGGGTCCAGCAGTTCTCCCTACGGTTCACGTTCTGAGGTCCGGAATCCCCTAAAGCGCACGAAATGTCACAGACCTCCGCTGAGAACATCTCCCAAGCCTGAGAGTCGAGACGGAAGGAACTGATCGGAGGCAATACCGAAGGCTTGCAACTGACTCAAGGGCGCCTGGAACGCTTCCGATTGCCTGCGGCGCGATGGATTACGATGAAGTACCGTGTAATCCGAAGCGGCCACGGTCATCGCATGGCAAGGATCCTTGGGGCAGTCGCAATTGTCGCTCTCACGATGGGTGTTGCGTGCGCGAGAAGCCGTGCGCAAGCCCCTCCAGCCTCTTCGGACAGAATCTGGCACTCGACTCAGGAACAAGGACTCGAGCGGCAACTAACGTCGCGGCCGGAACCGAAGTACGATCTCGACCCGAATAAACGCTACGTCCTTGCCGAGCTGATTGATCTGGCTCAAAAGCACAATCCTGACACTCGTGTTGCATGGGAGCAGGCAAAGGCGCGGGCGGCCGCCCTGGGGGTTGCTCGTAGCGCACTCTATCCGACGATCGCCGCTGTTGCCCTAGCGGCCACAATCCGTCAGGCGGCGCTCATCGGAGAATTCTTCCACCGGCAAACGCTTGGGATCTTTGAACCCACATTGCATGTCGAGTATCTGATCTTCGATTTCGGCGGACGAGGAGGTGCAATCGACTTGGCGAAGGCGAACCTATTGGTTTCAGACCTTGCATTCAACGACACGCATCGCAAAATCATCTTTCAGGTTGCGTCCGATTACTATCGGTTGCTGAATGCCCAAGGTCAGCGTGAAGCGGCGGAGGTCAGCCTTAAAAACGCGCAGACAGTGGAAGAGGATGCGCAAAATCGCCTGAACAACGGGCTAGCGACAAAGCCGGATCTTTTGGAAGCCACAGCGGCCAGAACCCAATCCGATTTCGATCTCCAGGCCGCCATCGGCGCCGAAGACATTGCTCGTGGCGATCTCGCGACGATCATAGGTCTGCCGCCGGGAACGAGCTTCCAGGTGCAGGCCATTGGGGAGCTTGCCACGCCGAGCGCCATGGCTGATTCCGTGGATCAGGATATTGACCGTGGTTTCGCGCAACGGCCCGATCTATTGGCGCAGGTGGCCCGTGTGCGCGCCGCCAGTGCGGCCATAAAACAAGCCCGGTCAACCTATTTCCCAACCTTGGGTTTTAGCGGCGATGGGGGCTTCGCCCGTGCCTACGGACAGCAAGATTTGTTTCCGGGCCACTATGCGCAGGGGGAGGTCTGGAACGTAGGCCTGCAGCTCAAGTGGACACTGTTTGATGGGACGAAACGAGAACATGAGATAGCGCAGGCGACGGCGGAGAAAAGAGCGGCAATCGCGGGCATTGATGTGCTGCGTGATGAGATTTCCGACCAGGTGTGGGCCGCGTATTCGAACATGAAGACCGCTCTCCGACAACAACAGGCGGCGGCGGCGTTGCTCGCCGCTTCAGACCAGTCGTATCAGGCGGCCAGAGAGTCGTACGGTTATGGAGTGCGCAATCTGCTGGATGTGGTCTCTGCGCAGAAGACACTTGCGCAGGCGAGATCGGAAGACATTTTTGCGCGCACTCAGCTCTTGCTGCAGGCTGCTAATCTCGCGTTCGAGACCGGCGATCTGATTGAGGTGCAGCCACCGAAGCCAGGGCCATAGAAGAGAATCGGAGACGGGAAAGGAACCAAGAGTCGTGCATCTCTCGCGGAGAACGATAGAATCCGTTGCGGCCTCAGGCGGCCTTAGTGCCCTCATTGGCTGCGGCAGAGCCCCGACCTTCAATATTCTGGGATCTTTTTTCCCGGCGTGGCTCATCTGCATAGGCCTTGGCATTGCGCTTGCCACGGTCGTGTACTGGGTGCTGCGACGTTACAAACAGGAGAATGTAATTGAGTGGAAAATTGTGGTCTATCCCTGCCTCGCGGCGTTCTTCGCATTCACGTTGTGGCTGATCTTCTTTAGTTAACGGAGGAGCGATGGCCGTCGATAGACCACCAGAGAACCCTCAACATCTCGCGCGCGTGATTAGCATCGGGATCATCCTGTGCACCACTATCACGGGATTGCTAGTCATCCGCCAGATCACGGCAGATCCGCGCACGGATGACGCCGAAGTATTTGCAAATTACATTGGCATCGCCCCGCTGGTGAACGGTCCGATCACTCGTCTTTATATTTCGGACAATCAGTTTGTGAGGCAGGGAGAACCTCTCTTCGATATAGATGACCGTCCCTACGCCTATACACTGGCACATGCCAGATCTGATCTGCAGGCGCTTAGAGGCGAAATCGGCGACCAACGCCGCATCATCGCGGGGAAGGTGAGCGGAGTCGATGTAGCAAGGGCCGGCGCGCTGAGCGCGGAGGCCAGTCTGCAACGCGCCGCCGCGGCAATAGATCAGGCGAAGGCGGATGTAGCGAATGCCAAGGCCGCAGTCGAACGCGCTAACATCGAGCAGACCTACGCGAGCAATAATCTTCACCGCATTGAACCGTTGCTTGCCAAACAGTTTGTAACCGTCGATCAGGTGGATCTGGCGCGGACGCTCGAAATTTCGCGCTCTCAGGCTGCGAATCAGGCGCGCTCGCAACTCACCCTGGCCGAGGCCGGCCTGGCTGCGGCGGAAGCACAATATAAGCAGGGACAGGCGACCCTTACTGAAAGTCATCAGCAGGTGCAGCAGGCGTCGCATAACGTCACCACGCTTGATCCGCTCCTGGGAGAGCTGCCGGGCAAGCAGGCAGCAATCGATACCGCGGCCTACAACCTAGAGAACTGCCGCATCACGGCTCCGTTCAACGCTCGAGTGACCAACCTCACCATTTCGCAAGGCGCCTATGCGACAGCCGGACAACATATCTTCACCCTGATCGATACGCGCGTTTGGTGGGCTGTCGCGAACTTCCGTGAAACCCAGCTCCAGCATATCCGAGCCGGCATGCAGGTAGATGTCTATGTCTTGTCCAGGCCCAATGTTCGCTTCAAGGGGGTGGTAGACAGCGTGGGATTCGGCGTAACTCCCGACGCGGACCTCATCGGCCAACTGTCGGCGCCCGGTCTGCCTGACGTGCAGCGTACCTTGAACTGGGTCCACCTCGCTTCGCGTTTCCCGGTACGGGTACGCATCGAATCACAGCCTTCCGATCTCCTTCGCCTGGGCGAATCGGCAGTCGTGGTCATCCGCGGAAATTCTTCGCTCCTGTCTCATTGATAGCCATGGCCACCACGGTTTCCCTTCCGCACGCGGAGCGTTTTACCACCTGGTTTCCTGATTTCCTCCGCAAGGAGCTTGCTCCCTATCCGGGGCGCGGGGCGATCGTTGTCCGGATGGTGATTGCCGCAACCATCACGGCTATCCTTGTCATCGTCTTCCGCATCCCGGGCGGAGCCATAGGTGCCCTCAGCGCGTTCCTGCTATCGCGGGAAAGCCTGTTGTCCACGGCTCAATCCACTCTCTACCTTGGAAGTGCCTTTCTCATCGGCGGACTCTTCATTCCTATCGGCTCGCGGCTTTTTGCTTCGGTTCCCATCACGCACTTTCTATGGGAAGGGGCCAGCCTCTTCATTCTGTTTTTTTTGCTCAAAACGCTTACGAATTATGTCATCGCCATCAATCTAGGTGCGGTAGCGACGTCCATCTTCAGCATCTGGTATCTTACCGGCCCGGGCGAGAAAAACGTTGAGCTTTCGCTCTGGCAGGTGCTGGCGGCACTGATTGGCGCTGTTGTGACGTTAGTAGTGGAGATAGTCTTCCATGCTGTTTATCGCAGCGATGAGGTACTGGATGGCGTAGATAGTCGTTTGAAATCCATCGAAGATCTGATGCAGGACTATGCTGGCAACCGGCGTCCGTCTCAAGAGACTGCAGCCTTGCTTTCGCAATACGCGGTGGTCGGCGCAGGCGCCTTACGCCGCCAACTCCTGAGCAGGGATGTGGAGCCAATTGAGCGAATGCGCATCAGTGCGCTGGTTTCACTTACGGGCCGCTCTGTAGACTTTGCAGCGGCCCTCTCCACGACTCTTTCGAATCCCACTCCGGCAGAACAGCAACGCTCCGCACAGCTCGCACGTCAGATCGCATTGATCCGCCAGGGCCTGCAAACCAGAAAGCTGCCTTTGCATTCGGATAAGCAGCCGGGTAGCGCTGGCACACCGTTGCTTACCGAACTCGAGACCTTGATCTCGCTGATGCCTTCCGTCTTCGCCAGCGAAAGTTCGATTGATCCGCGGTTGGAAGTTCTCGAAGCCGCACCCTCCCGCAGTCGCATCTTTGTTGATGACGCATTTTCCAATCCCGAACACCTGCGCTTTGTTCTCGGCGGGACCTTCGCGGCCATGGCCTGTTATGTCCTCTATATGTCATTAGATTGGCCGGGTATTTCTACCTCGGTGACAACTTGTGTATTTACTGCTCTGTCGAGCGTTGGTACATCGCGCCAGAAACAGGTATTGCGCATCGCTGGCGCGATCCTGGGCGGCTTCGTATTCGGCATAGGCGCGCAGATGTTCATTCTGCCGAATGTTGATTCCATCACCGGTTTCGTCATGTTGTTCGCCAGTGTGACGTCAATCGCTGCCTGGATCAGCACGTCGAGCTCCCGCCTATCCTATGCCGGATTGCAGATAGCGCTGGCATTTTATCTCATCAACCTCAGCGAATTCCGATTCCAGACATCGCTGGCGGTTGCACGCGACCGCGCCATTGGCGTGCTGCTGGGCACCTTCATGATGTGGCTGGTCTTCGAGCGCTTCTATTCTCGGCCGGCGGGGGACGAGATGGTGCGGATCTTCGCTAGCAATCTGCGTCTGATGGCGGAGCTCCTGCAGGCCTCACCCGCAGGCGCGGATACAGCAGCGATCGTCCAAGTACGGAAGCAGAGGGATCTGGTCTACCGTTACTTTGGCGACGTGAATGCGCAGTCGGATGCTGTGCCGTTTGAAACCGGAACCAAGCGGGCCCGCGATATGGCCGCCCGTGATCGTATTCGCCGCTGGCAGTCCTTACTTCGCACCTTCTATCTGCTGGAGGCGCCGCTCATCCAGTTCCGCATATTTCGCGATGTAGAACAGAAATCGCGGCCATTCGCCTTACTGGATGACACCTTTCGCGAGGAAGCCCGCCAAGCGCTTCAATACATGGCAGCGAGCCTTGAAAGTCAGCTGAACGGAAAACCTTATGATCGCAGCGCTCGCCCAAGTTTGCGGGCACTACTGCAAACCTTTGAGGTTGACGTTCAATCTACTTTTTTGGAGCGGGAGGAAGCGCTGTTACGCATGTTGCGCACCATCGCATCCCTGTTGGATCGTATGCAGGATGAGGTCGTACTCGAGCCGCTTTATGCGACAAAAGAGTAAGTCGTCGACATGCGATGGGATCGTCGCACGGGTGAGGCGACTCGCCAATAAATAGATCAGCGTACATTCCGTCTTCCTCTTCCCGCTTCAGCCGACTGTTTTCGGTGGGGAATCATGCAACGTGGCCCAATCGCTCACAGCTGTCACGGCAGCGCATAACCGAGCAGATTGCCTTCGCCGCTCCCTTCGCAGCCAGGTTCTCTGCTCAAGAACTGGCCATAGGTAGTAGAAGTGCAACTGTAAAGCGGCACCGTGGGGATGCTGGGAGGTCTCTTAGCGTAACCGTAACCATCGAGCCCGATAATGCGATACGCGCTGCAACCCACATCAAGCGAGACGAAGTAGCCCACAGAGTCTTTCTTGCAGGTGTAGAAGGGCTGCGTGGCTCCATTTTGAGGCACCCCGTAAAGATGAGCGAGGGTTTTGTCCGGAAAGAACTTTATGGGGTCGATCCATCCACTGGTGACGACGTAGGTCTTACTATTGATATAGCGATTGAGTGTCAGAATATTCTGGTCTGGCACATAGGTATTGACCGCGATTGCCCATTGATAGACCGACCCTGTCTTCCCGGCTGACGCAGGGGACGCGTCCCAGGCTGGCATGGGAAATGAGGTCGATATGTAGAGTTGGAGCCGAGGATAAGATCCCACGTTGATGTCGCCGTACTTGCCATGCAGAAACGAAGGCAAAAAGTTTGATTCATATCCGGTCAGATTGGTGTCGATTGTCTTCAACATCTGCCACGGCGTCGCGCCAGTTAGCAACGAATTGCCAGGAATCCGATAAAGCTGAAAGCCGTACTGCCCGCGCTCGACGACCCCGTCGGTAGTGCTTGCCGGACGTGTCGGCAGATTGAATGCTGCGTACCAATATCCGGTTGCCGCGTCGTATCCCATGTCTCCCCAGATGGGATTCGGATTTGTAGCATCCATGCCGTTCGTCGTGAGCGTCCCTTGCACCGTGAAGTGAATACCATCTGTAGAAGTCGCCTCGACATGATGGATCACGGGCGTGTAGTCCTCGTAGAACATGGTAATGCTCGACTTGCCGTCTGTGTTGTAGGCGACCGGCTGTCCCACGCCATAGTTCGCTAAAGAGGAGGGCCGGATAACCGGGTCGGGGTATTTCATCCACTGGATCCCGTCGTTTGAGAAGGCAGCGCCGATCGCGTTGCCGTCATTGGCGACCGTGCCGACATAGAACATCTCGTAGGTATAAGTCTGGCCATCTCCGAGCGGATTAACGAATTCTCCTTGGATCACCCGAGGGTTGCAGGTATACGTCGCATCCCAACTCCCCTTGGATTCCGCCAGCACGATCGCGGGGCCGGATCTCACTCCGGTTACCGTATCAATGGACTCGTAAAGGATGGTGTCTGAGGCTTGGGTGGGATCAGTGGGATTTTGTCCGGCCCCACACCACCAGATTTGCTGTAGATTTCCTGACAGGATAACGGAAGGTGAGTAGTTCCAAAAGCCGCTGCGCCCCACGATCGCGCCCTCCGGCGTTGCTGGGTTGGTCGATTGGATGCCGCACCCGGCCAGTGACAGCACGAAGAGGCACGCAAAAATTACGGCCAGGGAACCATGTACAGATCTTCCACAGGCTGTGCTGCCCCCCCCGAGGGAAGTGCGGCTCTTGTTACTCCTATCCCAACCATAGTTCCAGGAAATCTGCTCTAAGGCGCCTCTCCGAATCAATGCTGCATCCCCTCTTTTTTCGCATCGCTATTCATACTTCGTGCGAATTGTGAATCGTTCTTTTCGCGCCCGCGTTCAAAGGGCTGAACTGGATACATCGTCTCGCAACAGAATTCCCATGACTCGCGAAAACTTCGACCGGCAGGCACAAAAGGGCAGGACGCTGGCCGCGCGATCGGTTTCGCAACAATGGGGGGGAAATTGCGCTGATTGTAGCGCAAAAATAAATCGCTTATCCACCCCGTGTTTGTTTTTGCCGCAAAGGAATCATCCAGATTGGTTTCAATCTGGATCATGAGTCCCATGCTTCGGTCAGATTTCATTTTGCAGAAGAGATTTGGTTGCGAGTCGGCAACGCGAACGCAACATATTCGCCACCGGATGGCCATTTCGGATCGCGACCGCCCCCCGCCGCGATCACTACGTACTGCTTGCCGTCGACCATGTAAGTGGCAGGCGTTGCGTGGCCCGCAAAAGGCAGCGTGTCCTCCCACAGCAGCTTGCCGGTATGGCTGTCGAAGGCATGCATTTTGCGGTCAAAGATGGTTGCGCCGATGAAAACGATGCCGCCCGCGGTAACGATAGGGCCGCCGTAGTTTTCCGTTCCAGTGTCCTTTACGCCCTTGGCGGCCAGCTCCGGATATTCACCAAAGGGTATCTTCCAGAGATATCGGCCGCTATTGAGATCGATGGCGTTGAGCGTGCCCCATGGCGGAGATATCGCGGGATAACCATCCTCGTCAAGGAACTTGCGGTAACCGGTGAAGCGGTATGTGAGTTCAGCGTCCTCGCCCGCAGGCTGTGATTGCGGCATGTGTTCCGGAATTCCCATATAGCGCAGCAGGGCCGCGAGTTCCTTACCCTGCAATTTGGGAAAACCGGGCATGCGGCCTTTTCCCTGGTGGATGAATTGGAGCACCTGTGCACGGGGCATGCGACTGCCGAGGCCGACCAACGCCGGAAACGAAGGAGTGATGCCTTCACGATGATCGCCATGGCAGATGGCGCAGTGTCCCGCGTAGCTTGCCTCGCCGACGGGATCAGACACCGCGGCTGCGCCGATCGAAGCGGAGACTGCGGACATCTCCTGCTTGTCGGTTGCGCCGTGATGCGCTGTTTCTTCACCATGCTCCAGATACTGAATCAACGCAGGAAGCGTAGCGTCGTTCACCATCGGAAAAGCAGGCATTCTCCCTTTGCCCTGACGGATCGTCGCAGTGATCTCCGCGTTGGAAAGACGCTTGTCGACGCCGATCAGGGAAGGGAAGGCGGGTGGCGATCCCTCGCGGCGATCACCATGGCAGGATGCGCAAAGATGATCGTAAGCTTCTTCGCCGGGGCCGAGGCCAGTCTTATTCGCGGTCAGGCCTCCGGTCCAGGCCATTTCGTTTGCGTTGATGTAGATCACGCCGCTTCTGATATCTACGGCGGAGCCGCCCCACTCCGCACCGCCATCGAAACCGGGGAAGACGATGGTCTGCTTGTCCACGCTCAACGGAACGAATTGGCCGGCGCTCCGGAAACTGTGGAATTTCTCTTCAGCAAACGCGTGTGCAGCGGGCGTGCGATTCGTCAGGATCTCGCCGCTCAGGTATTGCCGTGCAAACGGCGCAGGCCATAGGGGGAGCGGTTGCGTGGGCCAGCTTCTCTCGCCCGGCACATTGCTCGCGGGCACCGCCTGTTCCATGATGGGGAAGAGCGGCCGCCCGTTGACGCGATCGAAGAGATAAAGATAACCCTGCTTGGTGGTCTGTGCGACCGCGTCGATGCGTTTGCCATTGCTCGTTACAGTGAGTAGTGATGGCGGAGAAGGAAAATCTCGATCCCAAATGTCGTGGTGGACCCCCTGGAAAGACCAGATGCGCTTGCCGGTAGACGCATCGAGAGCAAGCAAAGTATCCGCGAAGAGATCCTGGCCACTCCGGTCCGCGCCGTAGAAGTCCGAGACCGCAGAGCCAGTGGGCGCATAAAGAATGCCGCGCTTTTCGTCGAGTGCCATGCCGGTCCAGTTATTCGCTGCACCGGAATGGAGCCACGCGTCTTTAGGCCAGGTGTCGTAGCCATCCTCGCCGGGATGCGGGATGGTGTGGAAACTCCAGCACAGCGCGCCGCTATGAACATCGAACGCGCGAATGTCCCCAGGCGGTGCGGGAGGGGTTTCCGGATTGCGGGCGCCCACGATAATCAGGTCCTTGTAAACGATGCCCGGCGTGGTCAGTGCGATCGATTGTTCGCGATAATCTCCGCGAAGGTTTTTGCGGAGGTCGATGCGGCCGTTGTCTCCGAAACTAGCGATTGGTTTGCCATCGCGTGGATCGAGTGCGTAGAGAAAATTTGCAATGCCGGCGAAGAGTCGACTCCCGGAACCATTCTTAGAACTGTCCGTCCACCAGGTAAGGCCCCGCACCGGTTGCGTGCCAGTTACGCCGGAGTCGAAGCTCCAGAGCAACTTTCCCGTTGCAGCGTCGAGCGCGATCACCTTCTGCGTAGGAGTGTACGCGTAGAGTGTTCGCCCAACAATCAGCGGGCTCGTCTGCAGGCCAACGCCCTTCTCGCGGGTGTCATACGTCCAGGCGACCGCCAGCTTGCCGACATTGCCGCGATTGATCTGCGCAAGCGGCGAGTAATGATCGTCGGCCTTTTGACCGCCATAGACGAGCCAATCTTGGGCCGGCGCTTTCGTTTCTCGGCTATGGGATTGCGTGCCGATGGAGTGTTGCGCACCGCCGGCCCACGCAACCGCGCAAATCATCGTTGGCCAAAGCAGGTAGCGGCTTCTCTTCCTCGATCCCAAGATCCCTCTCATGTCAGCTCGCATCTTTCATGAGCTGCATGAATCCGAAATCCATAATGCAACGCCTGTTGGCAGTGCAGTAGTGTGTCGCCGGGATTGTCCGCTACAAAATCGACGGCGACAGAGTCGAGCGGCATCACGTTGACAACATCCTTGCGCAGTCCGCTGAACTCCTTTGTGCCGATTGGTGTGACCCCGAACGTGTGGCGGTGAAGATGCGTTGGGTGCTGATCCCCACTGCCGTTGCGAAAGATCATCCGGTAACGCCGTCCTTGGTGAGCTGAAGCGAATCAATCTTCGGCCACGACTGGTTGTTGATGGTCCGGCTATTAAACCGGGACCCGTTCATCGGCCCTATGTCGCGAACGGTAAGAGTGAAAGCCTCATCCGGCCCACGCCGGAGGGGTTTGCGAGAGTATCTGGTCTGCCAGCAATGCACCTGTTGGGGCGAGGAAACTTCGTCGATTCATCCGCCACCCAGCATAATGCGAGGTAGCGGACATCGCCGTCGGATTGCTGGATTTTTTCGACGCGCCGTTTCGTTTGCGGTACACCTACCCGTGAAGTAGCTGACGCGTGGGCAGCGGTTAACTCTCTTCGCCGTTTGCGTGAAACCTGCGTACATACCCAGGCACGGGCATGCCGTTCGCGAGCCTCGGATCCTGCAGCGGAAGGGCCGCCCGCAGATGAAGGGGCACGATTCCCGCCCAGACGGGCAGCGTGTAATCCTCCTCGTCATCCATCGGCGGCCCGGAGCGGGTCTTCGCCGACGCCTCTTCGATGGTAAACTCCAGCACCGAAGTGGCCTTCAACTCCTTCGCGGTGGGGCTGCGCACCTCTTCCCATCGTCCCGCGATCAGGTGATCGGAGATCACGTGCAGCGCCTCCGCCTTGCCCTGGATATCGTCGATTTTGCGTGCCGTTCCGAAGGCGACTACCGAGCGGTAGTTCATGGAGTGATGAAATGCGGACCGTGCAAGCACGATTCCGTCCACGTGCGTGACCGTGACGCAAGCAGCTACGCCGGTCGAGAGCTCACGGAGCATCCGGCTGGCGGCCGAACCGTGGAGATAGAGCCGGTCCGGTTCTGCGGCATCACGAACGCGGCCATACAGCGTGGGTATGACGAAAGGCTGGCCGTCCACGCAGAAGCCCACGTGTGCGAGAAATCCGGCGTCAAGAATTGCTCGGATGGCTGTCGAGTCATAAGCGCCGCGCTGCGGAAGTCGGCGTACGGTTGCGCGGTCTGTCAAAGGGCGGAACCCTCCACTTGCGTCGAATCTATCGTCCAGTTGGTCTCCCAGGTCTTGCCCTCATCCGTGGAGAAGGCTTGCTCCCAGTGGCACTGTGTGGGTGATTGAACCTGCCAGATGAACCGCACGAATACCGGCCTTCCGCCTATCTTCTCGTGATCGTAAAATTCACCACGTCCATTCGTGAAGTGGCCTACGGTCGCCGGCACGGAGAAGGCGCCGGCCTTGCCGTTCGCCCAATAAATGCTCCATTCGTGCGTATCTGCATTGTAAAGCCGGACTGTCATGCCTTCGATATGGCCCGACGGACTGTCCGCCTCGAACTCGTCTACATTTGCACGTCCATCCCAGAGCTTCCGAGCAACGGAGGTGCCACTGAACTCCACCCACTCCTTCGATCCGGCAAGAGGGTGCACCAGTCGGCGGTTATGAAGACGCCATTTGCCTACGTAGAAATCGAAGTCGTGCTGTCCATCGTGTTGTCCATCGGCTTGCGTAACCTGCGCTGCCACCAAGCCGCGAGACTGGTGCCAGTACCATCTCCCCGCTGCCGCCGGCAGCAGAAGTGCCGCGATTGCGAAAAGATTGCCCGCCTGTTTCATCATGCATCCAATGCTCAACCATCATTTGGTATTTTGAAAGGTCCACTTTGTGTCGCCATGTTAATACCACTTAAGCGCGGCGCCTCATCTCTCTCGCGTCAGGTTTATCTCTGGATCCGTCAGGGCATCATGGAACACGTGCTGCGGCCGGGCGAACCGCTGCCTTCCACGCGCGAGCTTGCTGAAGAGAATTCTATTTCTCGAACGGTGGTGGTGCAGGCGTACGACCAACTCATGGCAGAGGGCTTCATTACCGGCCGTCGCGGATCCGGCACCTACGTCTCAGAACACTTGCATCCCGCGGTGTCACACGTGCTACAGCGCGCGGCTCCGCTGCGGCTCTCCAACTTCGGTAAGGCCGCAACCTCCATCGCTCGCCGTGTTCTTTCACCGATTGGTGAGCCTGGCCTTCGCGTGCGCAGCCCGATACGCTATGACTTCGTCTACGGGCAATGCTCGCTGGACGAGTTCCCGATGGAGGCTTGGCGCCGCATCCTGCTGCGCCGGACCAGGAGCGCCCCGCTGCGCTCCTTCGATTACGGCGCGGCTGCAGGCGACACGGCCTTGCGGGAGGCCATTGCGGGGCACTTGCAGCGATCTCGTGCTATCCACTGTGACGTATCGCAGGTGGTGGTCGTTAACGGTTCCCAGCAGGCCCTCGATTTATCCGTTCGTCTGCTGATGAATGCGGGCGACGTAGTCGCTGTCGAAGACCCACAATACCACGGCATGAGGCAGGTGCTTCTGGCGGCGCGCCTCCGCGTGCGGCCGGTGCCAGTCGATCAGGATGGCATCGACCTGAGCCGGATGCCGCATCATGCCAGACTTGCGTTGGTCACGCCAACCCATCAGTTTCCCACCGGCGCGGTGCTTCCGCTGGAGCGGCGGCTTGCGCTGCTTGCCTGGGCACGGCGCGCCAACGCTGTCATCGTCGAAGACGATTACGATGGCGAGTTCCGCTACGATGGCGAGCCTGTGGAGCCGCTGCAGAGCCTGGACCGCGATGGCAGAGTACTGTACATTGGCACCTTTTCACGCACCATGTTCCCCGCGCTGCGCATCGGCTACGTAGTGGCGCCACGGCCGCTGGTCTCCGCATTTGTTGCAGCGAAGTGGCTGGCGGATCGTCACACCGCGATTCTAGAGCAGGAAACACTGGCTGAGTTCATCGCCTCGGGCGCGTACGAGCGGCATCTGCGCCGTACACGTCGCGCGAACACGACGCGTCGCGCCGCGCTACTGGAGGCCATCGAGCAGCACCTTGCCGATCGAGTCACAGTCAGCGGGAGCCGCTCCGGAACCCACATCGTGTTGTGGCCGCACGCAAAAGTATCCGAGTCCGCGATCATCGCGCGCGCCGCTGCAGCCGGCGTCGGCATCTATGGCATCGCCGGCTACTACTTCAGGCCGCCAGCGAAGCCAGGTTTTGTGCTCGGTTATGCGAATCTCACGGTCACACAGATTCGCGAGGGCATTAGTCGGCTGGCCGAAGTGCTATAGGGCTAGCCGCGAATAGCGATCTCCTCTCGCAGCACGCGGCGCTCCGGTCGGGGTGCCGCCGGGCGAAAGCAGCGTGTCGCGCGCTCTATCCAACGACCATCGAGCCGCTCAAGCTCCCGTTTAACGATTTCGGCCATCCCCTCGGGGTCCCCCAGGGCGCGGATATTCAGTGTGAGTTCGTGCCGCACCGACGGCGAAGCATCCAGTACGCCCTCGACGACCGGCTCCGCCCCGTTCGCGCATGATGCCGCTTTCACATAGCCGGTCGGTGCCTCCGCCATTGCCTTCAGATGAACGATGTCAATCTGCGCCTCGGTCAAAGACCGATCGACGCAATCCAACCACGGCCCAAGCAGCATCGCGGGGGAAACGGGAACCCGCGCCTCAAATATCCCCTGAAAGTTCAGCCACGCCAAGGCGGCCTCCGCCTGCGCGTATCTTTCGTAGTCGATGTCGAGCACATCTTTGTGCATGGACAGCTCACCCGCAAGCACCTCATCCAGCCACGCCGTTACCCCCTGGCCGCTGAGTGCGCTGATCTGACGTATGTGCGGCACAGCCAGATCAGGACAGAGCCCGCACAGATCCGACTTCGTAACGCACACTAGGTCTGCCTCCTGCAACTGTTTGTGGAACAGAAAGGCGATGTCTTCGTCCGCGTCTGGCCGCATTACGTGAATCGCGCGAATCGGATCTACCAGCACGGTGAAGGGAGCCAGCCGGTACGCCCCTTGTTGCGTCAGCAAGGGATGCAGCACCGTCGCAGAGATGTCCGTGCAGCTGCCGACCGGTTCTGCGAAGATCACGTCGGGCGAGTAACCCAGCATCGCTTCGAGCTGCGCCGTCAGATCGGAGAGGCGACAGCAGAAACACCCTGCCGTCACTTCGCCGCTCGGCACGCCGTGCAACTCCGCAAGCTGTGTGTCGACCAGGCCCTCGCTCTGATCATTCAGTATCGCGGCGCAGCGCATGCCGCGCTTTTTCAACTCGAGCGCGGCGGCAAGGATCAGCCTTGTCTTGCCTGCGCCGAGAAAGCCTCCGACGAAAACGATGGTGGGTCTCAAGCGCCGGCCTCGATTTTTAGCTCTTCGCCCTCTGCGATCACTATCGTTCGCTGGGTCTCGAATAGCGCCTGGTTGCCGTTGCCCGTGGCTCCGTGTGCATACTCCTTGCTCCCAACGCGTAACTTCGTCGTGACGGCAGTAGCCGTAATCCGAATCGAACGACAGCTCAGATTGCCGGCGAGCACGCGGAGCGTGAAGAGCGTCCCGCCGCCGGTGACCGGCGCGTACGAGAACTCGCCCCATCCCGTTCCGCTTGACCAGAAGCTGCGAAAGGTGCGATGCGGCAACCGCGGAACGGCAATGACGGCCTGCCGTGCCCCGTCGTAATTGAATCCGCTAAGTGCAACCACGCTGGACCATGATGACATCGCCCGTGCGTAGTGATGGCCACACTCCGCCTCGTCCCAGGGATTGCGCTTCTCGCCGTCATAACGCGAACGCGTATTGGCGATGTATTCCGTACCTTCGTCGATCATCCCCGCGTACATCATCATCGCGGCCGTCGCATGCTCGAGACCCGTGAAGACCTCCGCGTAGTAGGGGAAGGGAATGCGCGGTCGCTTGCCTTCGGCATAGCTGCATACCAGCACCGCGGCCTCGTCATTCAGCGCGAAGGTGCGTTCCACGTTGTCGTGATCCAGCAGCGTCCGTTTGTAGTTCGAGTCGTAGATCGTCCGCAGAGTCGATGCCATGTTCTCGCGGGAGACCAGATCTCCCAGTCCTGCGACATCCGCCAGATATTGGCCGAGCAGCTGATCGACCAGGCAGCCATCTCCCACCTGATACTCCGGATGCTCTGTCTCATTTGCCCCCATGTCGCCGCGTAGATGCGGCGCGATCTGATCGTTGCGATAGCCGCGCACCTGTTGCACGTAGTACTTGCCATTGAAGAGATTTGCATCGATCCAGCGGCTGCCCTGCATGAATAGCCGGTGATATTCTGCAGCGGAAACGGTATCGCCCATCCGCTGCGCCATCTCCTCGCTCGCGCGCAACGCCCCCAGGTAGAAGATCCCGCAGAGCGGGTTCGGCCCGTAGAACTCCACGTCATACGTATTGTGCTGCACACCTTCCATCACCCCGTCCCGATTCGCATCCCAGCCACCGGGGACCCACGCGAACTCGATCGCCTTCTTCAGACGCGGCCACATCGCGCGCAGCCACGTATCGTCGCCGGACAACTTCCAGTCGAGATACGCATGCAGAATCTGGCCCATCTGTCCGTCGGCCGCGGCCCAGCCAAATCGGTCGTATCCATCCGGCAGCAACTGCCGGAAGCGCATAGCCCCCGCCTCGTCCATGGAATAGCCGAACGACGCCTTTCGCAGCGACCGTGCAAAAGACGGGAAAAGAAATGCCGTTGCCGTCTCATAGTTCCACACATGCGTGCAATTGCCGAAGCAGCAGCCGCGCGTGTCGTCCGCTCCCTCGAACCCGTGAAACTCGCCGTCGGCCGTCCGGAAACACGTCGTCGATGCGAGTGTCGACAGGTTCGCGCTTGCTGCCTCCCTTACTGCTGCAGGCAAAGTGCTCTCGCGGAATGCGTCCGCAAACAGCCGGGTCCGCTTCTCCAGTGAATCCAGATGCTCTGCCGTGTAGTCCGCTGCGGCCCATGCGTCGTTGAAGCGTGACGCATAGTAGTTGCCGATGCGCGTGTCACCCTTGTCCTTCGGCGCGTCCCAGCCACACCATTCTGGGGTGCGATTGGGGAAGTGCCACGCCAGCAAAAAGGTAAAAGTCTGTGATTGCCGCGGCGCAATTGTTGCGCTCTGCAACACTACGCCCACTGCATTGCGCTGCTTCGGTTCCGGACCCAGGTCGCCCTTCGCAGAGAAGGCATCCCAGAAAAGCATCGGAGAGTTCCACCAGCGCCCCTGGGGCCATCCACGCCAGTGCGACACCTGTACGCTGGGACCGGCAAGAGCGGCCAGCGCGAGCGTTCCGCGCATCGGATCGCTCTCCGGCAACGCGGGATTACTCATCGTCAATCCCGCAATCCTCGCGTTTGATCGATACATATTCTGTCGCGGATCGTGTTGCACCCCCGCCGCCGGCGGCGGGGCGGGTCCGGCAGCCTTTACTGGATTCTCGAGCGACCACGCGATGCTCACTTTCGCGCTCACACTCTTTGGATTCGTCACGCGGTATCGCAGAATTGCCACGGGCAGCCCCGAATCATCCGGCTCGTTCGGAATGAACGGAGAAAAGGCCTCAAGCTCCACCGTTACCGGCAGTGTGCGGTCCTCGAACGCGATGTGCGCCAGTGGATAGGCTCCGGTGAAGGTCGCCGCAGCCAGTCGACTTAGCCCAGGTGCGTTGTTCGCCCCCAGTCCATCCTGTCCCTCATAGGGCGGAAGTATTCGCGCCTCCAACACGCGCGCGATCGGCTTCGTATCGCCGGTTTGCGCCCAGATCGACGGAAAGGCATACGTGGGCGAGTACCCCTTGTTGGGCCGATTGAAAATCTCCCAGTCACGCAGTTGCCCACGCCCGCCCAGCGACACGCTGCCCGCCGCCACGCCGCCCAGCGGAAAGGCGATCATCTTCAGCCTGCGACCGCTGAAAACGCGCGGGAACGCAGCCTCCTTCAGAGCCGCAGGGGGTCCAACCGGCGTCTCCTTTTGCGCCGCCTCGCCGAGCGCTCGCCATGGTCCCATTTGCGAAGCGGCGCCGATAGCCCCCGCGGCCTGCTTCAGAAATGTGCGCCTCGGCAGCGAATCGTTTTTGGGCATCCGGATTCCTTTGCAGTGACTTGATTTAAGCGTTTTACTTTCCGCACGCCATTCTCCACCACCCCTCGCCAGGACGCAATCCACGCCCCAATCAGTCCGCCCATCGCGGGACCTGTGACGCCTCTGGCTTCTCCTTCATGCTGACTTAACATGGACTCGAGGAAACTGACCCCCGATGCGTGTCCTGGTCGTGGAAGATGAAGTACGGCTCGCGGACAATCTCGCCGCTGCTCTGCGTGAAGGGCCCGGCTTCGCAGTCGATTGTGCCGAGGATGGAGAACTGGGAGAGCAACTGGCCAGGCAGGGCTGCTACGACCTTATTGTGCTGGATCTGATGTTGCCCAAAGTGGACGGCCTCACCATGCTGCGGCGCCTGCGTTCGCGCGATAACTCAACGCCGGTCCTCATCCTTACGGCGAAGGATGGCGCCGCTTCCACCATCGAGCTGCTCAACGCCGGTGCGGACGACTACCTCAGCAAGCCTTTTGACCTGGGCGAACTCATAGCGCGCGCCAAGGCCCTTATCCGCCGGGGCAAGGGCGCATCACATCCTGTTCTCGCCATTGCCGACATTGAAGTGAATACGCTGGAACAGACAGTCAGACGCGCCGGCCGCCTCGTCGATCTCTCGCCGACGGAGTACCGCATCCTTGAATACATGGTGCATCGCCCGCGCGTCATAGTGTCCAAACGGGAGTTGCTCGAGCACCTCTACGATTACAACTGGGAACACCACTCGAATGTGATAGAGGCCCATATCTCCAACCTGCGCAAGAAACTGATGGCCCACAGCGACCAGCAGGCGGTCGAGACATTGCGCGGCCGTGGCTACCGCCTGGTTGCAGACCCCGAGAGTGCAGGATGAAACGGCGATCTCTTTCCCGCCGGCTGATCTTGTCCGTGCTGCTCGTCGAGCTCATATTTGCCGTGGCGGTCATCGCTCTGGCCGCAGCGTACGAGCGCCACGCGCATCTACGCTCCTTCGACATTATGTTGCAGGGGCGCGCCGATTCGCTCCTTGGTGCGGTGCAGGATGCCGAGGATCCTGCGGACAATGTGATGCTGGACCGCACCGGCCTGAAACTTCCTGCAGAGGATGTCTATGAAGTGCGGGATAGTAACGGTCGTCTCCTCGGCCGCTCAGCCAACTGGCAGGGCCCCGAGCCGCACGATGTAAGTTCCAGCGAAGACCGCATTTATCTGACAAGAATCGCCGGCCGCCATTATCGCGTCCTCACTCTACATGGCTTGCGCGTGGTGGATCCGGGCGACAAAGGCGGCGGCACGCCGCGTCATGTTCTCGTCGTCTACGGCGCGCCCACTTCGCACGTTTGGCATCAGGTGCGTAATGCCATCATCTTCTTCTCGCTCTCCAATCTCGTACTCCTCATCGTCACCGGGGTGCTGATGGCATGGCTGTTGCACCGAGGACTGGCGCCGATGCGCGAGCTCGCAATCGAGGCAGAGAAGATATCGATTCATCGATGGAGCTTCCAGGCCCCGGAGAGTGCAGTGGAGACGCGCGAGCTGGCCCCCCTGGCCTCTGCTCTTTTTGCTGCCATGCAGCGCCTGGAAGCGTCGTTTTCCCAGCAGCGTCGATTCGTGAGCGATGCCGCGCACGAATTGAAGACCGCAGTGGCTGTCGTCAAGTCGTCGCTGCAGCTGCTCGCCATGCGCCAGCGCACGACCGAGGAATATGCGGCTGGTGTGGAGGTGAGCCTGGTGGACTGCGAACGGATGGAAGAGATCGTCGCGCGCATGCTGACGCTAGCGCGCGCGGAACAGCTCCAGTCAGAGCATGCCGCTGGCACAGCAGATCTCGCCGCAGCGGTCGCGTCGACCGCGGAGCACTTTCAGTCCATGGCGGAACTCCGCTGGGTCACACTCACGCTTGCTGCAAATGAGCCCGCCTTCGTTTCCCTCTCGAGCGAGGAATGTGGCTTGCTGTGCTCCAACCTGCTGTTGAATGCGCTGCAGCACAGTCCGCCGCGGACCGAGGTCAAAGTGCTGCTGCACGCAGACGTAGACACCGTCGAGTTGCGTGTCGAAGACCACGGCGATGGCGTTGACCCCGAACTCCTGCCGCATGTCTTCGAGCGCTTCTCGCGAGGTGACCCTTCGCGCAGCCGGAACACAGGCGGTACCGGCCTTGGGCTTGCCATCTGCAAGGCGATCGTGGAGAAGGCAGGAGGCATCGTCGCGCTCGAGAGTGAGCCAGGCCATGGTGCAACTGCCGTAGTCCGCCTGCCGCGCGTCGCCGCGCCGGTCACTACCGCTTCTTTCGAACCATCCCTACAGACAACCCCTTCAGCTTGAATTAATCGGGAAGTGGAAAACTGCTAAGCGCGGCGCAACCCGCGTCGAATCGGAGCCTGGATGTTCTATCTACGCAATGCAAGTCCCTGCAAGTCGGCGCTTTTCGCCGCCGTTTTTCTGAGTCTCGCTGTACCATCGGTCGCGTTGGCCCAGGCGTCCTACCACCTCATTACGCAGTGGAAGATTGGTGGCGACGGCGGCTGGGACTACATTGCCGCAGATGCCGGGGCACACCGTCTGTACGTCACTCATGGTGCCCGCGTGGAGGTGCTGGATAGCGACAGCGGGAAGGTAATTGGCGCCATCACCGGACTGCAGGGCACGCACGGCGTCGCGCTCGATGCAGCGGGGAGGTACGGATATATCAGCGACGGCCGCGCCAATGCGGTAGTTGTCTTCGATCGCAAAACGCTCAAGACCGTTATCTCCATTCCTGCCGGCACCAATCCCGATGGCATTGCGTACGAACCGGTCACGAAGACGGTGTGGGCCTTCAACGGCCGCAGCAGCAACGCCACGGTCATTGATACGAAAACGCAGAAAGTAGTAGCTACCGTTCCATTGCCTGGCAAGCCCGAGTTTCCAGTAGCCGATGGCAAAGGGAATGTGTACGACAACATCGAAAGCAAGAACGAGATTGTCCGCTTCGATGCCGCTGCGCAGAAGGTCACCGCTGAGTGGCCACTCGCCGGATGCGACTCGCCGTCTGGCCTCGCCATCGATCCCGCCAGCCGTCATCTCTTCGCCGTCTGCGACGGCAAGAAGATGGCGGTGGTGGATGCCGATACCGGGAAAGTGCTCGCCACACCCGAAATCGGCGATGGTCCGGACGCCGCGGGCTTCGACGCGAAGGACAAGTTGGTCTTCTCCTCGAACGGCGAAGGAACGCTGACTGTGGTCGACGCTGGTAAGCCTGGTTTTCCCGTCGTCCAGGGCGTGACCACACAGCGCGGCGCTCGCACCATGGCCTTTGATTCGGCCAACGGCCGCATCTATCTCCCAACCGCTCAATTCGGCACCAGACCCGCGGCCACCGCGGAGAACCCGCACCCACGGCCCGCGATTCTGCCAGACAGCTTTACCGTGCTGGTCGTCGGCCGCTAGCGCGTTTCAATTGGCGGCAATCGCGAAAGGGTCTTAAGCTCCCCCCAACAACCGAATGGCCAGCGAGACATCGTTCTTGCTGGCCTTTTTTTCTATCTAGCGTGTCATCAGGTAGTAGGTCACGGGCGTCACGATCAGGCTCAGCGCGATTGACACCATCAGCCCGCCGATCACGGCGATGGCCAGCGGCTGCAGCATCTGCGATCCCGAGCCCAGTGCGAGAGCCAGCGGCAGCATGCCGCAGATCGCCGCCAGCGCCGTCATCACGATCGGCCGCAGCCGACGCTGCGCCGCGCGCACCATCGCCTCACGCGGGGCCACACCTTCGGCGCGATACTGCTCGTCTGAGTCCAGCAACAGGATGCCGTTCTTCGCCACGATGCCGATGATCATGATCAGCCCCATGAACGACGCGACGTTGAAGTCCGTTCCTGTCACTAGCAACGCGAACACCACGCCTGCGATGGACAGCACCGACGAGGTGAGGATCGCGACCGGCGCGGCGAAATTCCGAAACTCCGCCAGCAGTACTCCGAACACCAACGCCAGCGCCAGCAGCAGCACGCGCAGCAATTCGTGGAACGACTCCTGTTGCTCCTGATAGGTGCCGCCATACTCTACGCGTACGGTGGGTGGCAGATGCATCTGGTCGACCACCTGTTGCACCTTGCTGATGGCCGTGCCCAGGTCCGATCCTTCCAGCCTTCCCGTCACAACGACGAGCTGTTGCAGGTTTTCGCGGCGGATTTCGTTCTGCGGCGGCAATTGCTGGATGGTCGCCAGAGACCCGAGCGACGCGAGCTTGCCCGTCGCACTGTTGAACACCGTGTTCTGGATGGAATCGAGGGACGTGCGTGTATCGTCCGGCAGCCTCAGGCGAATCGTATAAGGCCGGCCATTCGCAATCAGCGGCACAGTGGCCTCGATACCGTCCAAGATGGAGGTCGCGTCTTCGGCGACTTCGGTCGGCGTAAAGCCCAGGCGGTCGGCGACTGTCGGATTTACCTGGAAGTTTGTGGCCGGCCCGCTGATCGTGTTCTCGATTCCGTTCTGAACATCGACCACGCCCGTGATTTTGCTGATGGCGTCGCCTACTTGAGGTCCCAGCTTCTGCAGCAGCGCCGCATCGGTGGAGAAGATCTTGATCTGGATCGGCTCGGGTGAGTTGGAAAGATCGCCGATCATGTCCTGCAGCACCTGCGTGAATTCAACATCCAGCTGCGGCTCGGTCTTCTTGATCTGCTCGCGCACATCTGCCATCACTTCATCGATGCCGCGATCGCGTTTGCTCTTCAGCTTCACGGTGATGTCGCCAGTGTTCGCCTCGGTTACTGCTGCGAATCCCATCTGCAGGCCGGTACGCCGCGACGTAGTTTCCACCTCCGGCGTGCTGCGCAGAATCTGCTCCACGTGTGCCAGTACGCGGTCCGTCTCGGTCAGCGAGCTGCCCGCAGGCATGATGTAGTCCAGCACAAAGCCGCCCTCATCCATCGCCGGCAGCAGGTCGGACCCAAGCTGCTTGTAGCCGAACCACGTGCTGGCCACCAGCGCGAGGCAGACCAGCCCAAGCATCAGCGGCCGGGTCAGCGACCAGCCAAGCGCGCGCTCGTGCCAGTGCAACACGTGGCCCATCACACGACCCGTCTCGGCATGATCACTCCTCGTTTCGTCCGCAGGCCGATCATGCAAAAAAGTGAGACCGAGCGCCGGCGTCCATGTCAATGCCAGCAGCAGAGAAGTCAGGAGTGCCGCCGTCATAGTCACGGCCAGCGCGCGGAAGAAGCTGCCCGTCACCCCGGTTACTGCGATCAGTGGCAGAAAGACCACCACCGGCGTGATGGTCGAAAAGAGCAGCGGACGGGTGACCTCCGCAATGGCCTTGCGCACTGCATGAATTCGCGTCTCACCGGAGTCGCGATGCAGCACAATATTTTCCACCACCACGATGGCATCGTCGATCACCAGCCCGATCGCTGCCGCGAGGCCACCCAGCGTCATCAGGTTGAAACTCTGGCCGATGACCTTGAGAAAGACAAACGTAACCGCAATAGTGACCGGGATCACCAGCCCGGCGATCAGCGAAGAGCTCCAGTCGCGCAGGAAAAGGAACAGGATCACGCAGGCCAGCACCAACCCGATGAGGATTGCGTCGCGCACGCTGGCAATGCTCTCCCGCACCAGTTCGGACTGGTCGTAATACGGTTCCAGATGAACGTCCGCGGGAAGCTTCTTGCGCAGTTGCGCCACCTCGGTGCTTACCGCGTTTGCCACCGCCACCGTATTGCTGTCCGGCTGTCGTGTAATGTTCAGCAGCACCGCCTGCTTCCCGTTTGCCGTCACCACGGTGTAGACGGGCTTGACCGCCTTCTCCACGATGGCGACATCCGACACACGCACCGGCGCGCCGCTCGGCGTCGTCTTCACCACGAGTTCGCTCAGCTCATGCGCATCGTGCACTTGCGCGCCAATCAGTCCCAGGATCAGTTGATGATTGGCCTCGTACAGTCCTGGCGAGTCAATGATGTTGGACGTATTCACCGCGGTCGACAGATCGGTGATGGTCACGCCGGATGACTGCATGCGCGCCATTTCCGGGACGAGATGGTACTCCGGAATCTTGCCGCCCTGCACCGTCACCATGCTCACGCCGGCAGTGCGGTTCAGCGGAGGCTTCAGTTCATATGTCGCCATCTCCCACAACGCCGTCTGTGATAACGAATCAGAGGTCAGGCTGTAGCCGAGGATAGGAAACGTCGCGAAGGTTAGCCTGTTGGTGGTGATCTTCACCGTCGGCGGCAGCGACTGCTGCACTTTGCTCAGCGCCGCATCGACCAACTGCAGCGTCTGGTACATATCAACGCCCCAATCGAAGAACAGGCTCACTTCGGCGGATCCGCGGCTTGTGGTCGAGCGCACAGTCACCAACCCGGGCACAATGTTCACCGCGTCCTCAATCGGCTTGGTGATCGTGACCTGCATCTGCTCCACCGGCATCACGCCGTTGTCTACGCCGATCACTACGCGCGGAAAATTTGTCGTCGGAAAAACCGAGATGGGTATCTGAGTCGCGAGATAAACACCTCCTATGGTCAGCACAATCAGGAAAAAGAAGATGGTGCTGCGAAATCGCAGCAGCCAGAAGCGCGGTTCCTCCGGCCGCCGCTCCGTCGTCATCGCGCCTGGTGGCAGTGCCGATGTCGTCACTTGTCTTCCTTGGCCGCGTCCGGCTTCTTCACGTCGTCAGCATCGGCCGCGCCAACCTTCACCTTGGTTCCATCCTCCAGCGCATAGTTGCCGGAGATGATCACCATGTCGGCAGTCGTCAGCCCTTTCGTGATCTGCACCCGTCCGTCATCCGTGATGCCGACGGTCACCGGCTTGCCGTGCGCAGTGCCATCCGCGCCCACCACCATCACGGATTTGCTGCCGTCCTGCGCGCTCAAAAGGGCAGATGTCGGGATAGTCAACGCCTGCGGCGCCTCCCTGCCCACGATCGACGCATGCACCGGCGTCCCCACCTTCAGCACGCCCTTTTTGTTGTCCACGCGCAGCCAGATCTCGACCGTGGTGCTTCCTGGGTCAAGCGCCGGACTGATAAGTGAAACTTTCGCCGACACAGGATCGGTGATGCCGGGCACCGTGATCGTCGCCGCGTCACCCACCCTCATCTGTTGCGCAAGGTGCTGGGCCAGGTGGATCTTCGCCAGCAACACCGATGTATCCATCACGGTCAGCAGGGTCGATCCAGCGGCAACAGTTTCGCCTGCGAACAGCGGCCGCTCTGTCACCACGCCGGAAATCGGGCTGCGTATTTCCGAATACGAGACCTGGGCCTCGGCCCCCTGGTACTTTCCTTCCGCTGATGTCAGTTGTCCCTTCGCTGCTTGAAGCTCCGCCTTGTGCGTAATATTCTTCTGCGACTCCAGATGTTTCGCCGCCGCATCATACGCAGCCTGCGTCTGCACCAACGCGGCCTGCGCCGTATCCAGGTCGCGGCCCGGTATTGCGCCTTCCGCGAAGAGTTGTTTGCGCGCATTCACTATGCTCTGGTTCAAGTCCAGGTTCGCCTTCGCCTGCGCCAGGTCAAGCTGCGCCTTCTGGTACTCCTCCGGTACCTGGGCCTCCGTTGTTGCCGCATAAGTCGCTTGGGCCGCGGTGTAAGAGCCGCGATTGTCCATGGCCGCCGCTGTTAGATCACGATTCTCGAGCGTCGCCAGCAACTGGCCTGCCTTTACATGCGAGCCACGCTGCACATAAAAGCGGTGAACCGGAGCGCTGATCTTCGGCGCTATGGCGGCCTGCGCCAGCGGCGCCAGCACCGCATCGGCGGGAATGTGCTCCGCAATCGCACCCATCTCCGGATGCTCCGCCTGCACCGTCACCACCGGCGTCGGTGTGGCATCGCCCTTGCTGCAACCGGCCAGTGACACACCCGCTGCAACCAGTGCGGCAACAGCAAGCGCGACGGCTGCTCTCGTTCTATGCGTTCTCATGCTCACAGCGTCCCCGTCAGCGTCTGCAGATTCGCCAGACCCGTCTCGTAGCGCACCACGCCATCCTCTCGTGCATTCTCCGCCGCAGTCTGCGCCGCTTGCGCGTCCACCACCTCAAGCACCGTCGCTTCACCCGCCGTGTAGCGTAGCTTCGTCAACCGTAGACTTTCCGCCGCAGTCTGAGCGCTCAACACCAGCGAAGCCGCCTGCCGCTGCGCTTCCGCTGCCTCTGCGTACGCCTCATCCAACGCCGCAATCAAGTGACGCTGCGTCGCCGTCAGCGCCACTCGCACCGCATTGCGACGAATCTCCGTCTGCTTCACGCGATGCGGTGTCGCCAACCAATCCCACACCGGGATATCGACTGTCGCGCTCGCCGAATAGCCCAGGTTATTCACGCCGTTCGGACCCTTCGTCGCGAACTGCGCTGCGTCGATGCCGTAGTTGAAGTTCAACGCCAGGTCTGGCAGATACGCCGCGCGCGCACCCAACACCTCTGCATCGCTTATCCGCACCGCCGCCAGCGCGCTCCGCAAGTCTGGATTGTGCTCCGACGCCCGTGCCTCTACATACGCGCGCGAGGGCATCGTTGGAAGTGACGCGCTTTCCGTCGCATAACTCATTCGCGGATCGGGAAATAGCAGCACGCCCAACTCCAGCCGAGCCTTGTCCGCGGCAAGCCTTGCATCGGCCAGGTCGCGTTCGCGTTGCTGTTGCTGCAACTGCGCCTTCACTACGTCGGCGTGTGCTACTTCGCGCGCATTTTCTCGTTTGTTCGTCAGGTCGGTGAAACCTGCGGCCTCATTCTCCGCGCGCTCCGCCACGGTCACCTTGTGTTCACTGGCCGTCAGGTTGTAATAGAGGCCAACTACGGTGGCCACCAGCCCGCGCCGCGCGACTTCGTACTCCGCCGCCGCCCGCGCCGCGGTAGCATTCGCCAGGCGGACATCGGCGACACCTTTCAGACCAATCGTCTCCGTCACTGCCGCCTGACTGGTGTACTCGTGGACTGCATTGTTTGCGATGAAGATCGGCGGCGCCGGTGTCTGGGTGCCATCGGACGCGATCGTCGCGCCTTGGCCGTTTCCCTGTGTATAGAGAAATTGGTTGTGATACACAGCGTTGGGCAGGAGCGCTGCACGAGCGATCGAGCGATCGAGCGCGGTTGCTTTCGCCTCTGCCTGCACGATCGCGAAATTCGGTTCGTTCGCTTGTGCGCGGCGGATCGCCTCGTCAAGAGTAATGACTAGCGGCGCGCCGGATTGAGCGTTAACGGTGCCTTGCGGCGGGGCCGTTTGCGCCAGGCAACACAGTGAAAACAAGTAGAGAGAAATGCCTCCCACGCAAAATCCGGGTCGCGCATGGTGAGGCTCGAAGTTCCATCTCATCAAGACTTCAAGGTACCCGGCGTTACATTAAATCTCAATGAAGTAATAGATCGCCGGTACTGCAAACACGCGGCTTATGCTTCATCGCGGGCATGTGGTGAACGCGCACCGGGAATGCATGCGGCTCCTCCACGAGGGAAGCTTCTGGCAACGATTCCCATCGGCGCAACGGGGAAGCCTCAGGGCGCCGGTACTGCTTCCGAGCTGAACGTCGAAGCCGGCAGTCCCGCGCCGTCCATCAATGTGGCATCCGGCGCATTGGGCCACGCATAGCGGACATACAAGGGCGCTGTCACCTGTGGGCTCGTGACTGTCACGGTCGCGCCATCTTCATCGATCTTCGCTGTCGCGGGCACGAAATGGTGGTCCGCCCCGGCCAATTCAAATCCTTCGAGCGCTCCGCCCCGCACCGCGAGCTTGCTATCCGCCCCGGTGAAGTACACACGCATCCCTGCGCCTTCGGTGGTAGCCTGCCGGAAAAGCGGCCCGCTGTGGTGCACATTCTCGCCATACGACACATCGCGCGCTGCCAAAGCCAGCCGGTGTCCTACCGTCTGCTTGTCCGCCGGATGCACATTGTCGCGGTCTCCCACATCCAGCGTCACCGCCATCGCGGTATTCGTCACGGAGAGTGTGCGCCGTTGCGCATCGCGCAGCATGCCCCAGTACTCTTCAGGGCTCGCTTTGTAACTCGATATCTGCGCGAAGAGGAAGGGGAAATCGCCCTGCGCGAACTGCCGCCGCCAGTCACCGATCATCGCAGAGAATAGGCGGTGATAGAGCGGTGCGCGCTCCAGGCTTGTGTTCGCTTCGCCCTGGTACCAGATCACGCCGCGGATCGCGAGCGGCGTCACTGGCGCAATCATTCCGTTGTAGAGCGAGGCCGCCGCCCACGGTTCTACCGGCGGTTGCCAGGGGTGCTCCTCCGGCTTGCGCCCCTCCGCCTTCGCGGCTGCGTCTTCGCGTGCATATCTAGCCTTGATAGTCTCCTCGTCGGCCTGCTTATCCATCTCCGCCGCCCGCGCGGCAAAGACCGGCATCAGCGCCGCATCGTTGCCCAACGTGTCCAGACTGGTCCATGACTCCGCCGGCGTGCCGCCCCAATCCGCCTCGACTACGCCGACGGGCACCTTCTGGTCATTTTGGATCTCGCGCGCGAAGAAGTACGCCACCGAGCTGAAGCTTGCTGCCGTCTCCGGAGTGCAGATCTGCCACGTTGCGTCCTGATCCTGCAGCGGAAAATATGAGAAGCGTTTCGGCTCATGCAGCAATCGGATCTCGGTATGATTAGCGGCTTTGATCTCCTCCGCGCCGTTCTTCAACACTGCCGAGCCGGGAAAGCCGAGCAAGGGCATCTCCATGTTCGACTGCCCGCTCGCCACCCACACATCGCCCATCAGCAGATCGCGCACCAGGATTGTGCTCCCGCCCATCTGACCCTCGCTCACTGTAAGCGTGTATACCTCACCACCGGCAGGTCTCTGCGGAAGATACAAACTCCAATGCCCAAGAGAATCTGCAGTCGCAGCCGCTTCTTCCGCGCCACTGCCATTGCGGAGCGTAGCCGTCACGTGATCGCCCGCGTCTGCCCAACCCCAAACGTGGATCGGCCGGTCGCGCTGCACCACGGCATGGTCGCTCCACACCTTCGGCAATCGCAGCTCTGCGGAGGCGGTGAGGGTAATCAGTAGGAGGACAGGGAAGAATAGAGCGCGCGCAAACCGTGGAAGCGTCATCGGTCTCCCAAGATGCCACAAATTGCCGCAAGAGAAAACCGACTGCAGCGCTATCTACAAGTGCGATCGGCGTCTTCTAGCGGTCGTCGCCGTCCGTGCGTGGGTGCGCCGTTGCCGCGGCCGCTGTCACGCCGCCCGAATTGATCCTGCTCAGTGTGGCAGCATTCGGCGGCACCGTGATGGTGTTGGCAATCGCCGGATCATCCCGCAGATGGAGATACAGCTCGCCGCTGCTGGGGCGTGGCACCGCCAGCGTGGGATTTGTATACCCGTCCGGCACCGACACACTGTGCGTGAACTGCGGATCGGACGAGATCGAGTCGATCAGAAACAGCGATGTGCCGTTCAGTGTGCACTGCGCACTAGGATCGTTTGCCGGCGGCGTACTCGCATCGTTGACCGGTGGCGGAGGCCCGCTGGCCTCTGTCGTTGCCGGCGCATCGCCGGCGTTGGCAGCACGTGTAGCGGCGGCTGCGGTTGCCGCCGCTGCCGCGCGTGTCGCCCGTGCGCACTTTACAGATGCGATCAACGGCACCCGCACCAGTGTGCCCAGCGGAATCCAGTCGCCTGGTGAGCCGCTTGCATCCACGGCACGCAGTTGCAGCTTGCCGAATGCCGACGGTCCGAAGCTCTTCAGCGGATCGAAGCTGCCTAGCATTGTGCTCGAGTCCTGCAGCACCAGGCTCCCGTCGCTTACTTCCAGTGTCGTATGCAATGTCTGGTCTTCGGACTGCACCTCCACCTTGTCACTGCGCGAGAATCCAGGGAGCGCCACTGTCTTCAGCACAAACGTTACCTTGCCGCCCACCGGCAGCTCATTCGGATCCACCAGGTGCACCAGGCTGCTCGCATCCGGCGCGGCCTCAACGCTCTTGCTCGCCAGCATCACCTGCGGCCGGTGTCCGCTCACCGTGTTTTCGAGCTCCATCGCGCGGCCGTCTTTCAGAAGCACATGCGCCGTCGCACGCAGGTTCGCGGGCAGTCCCGCCGCGGCCTTCGGATCCGCCGCCTTCAGCATCAGCGTGTCCTTGTCACCGGAGTGCGTCAGTTCTCCGGGCGTGAAGTGCACATCATTTAGCTGCACGGACGCCACTTCATCTAGTCGTGTGCCCACTAGCGATGCAGTGCTGTCCCCGGCATGGAAGTGCAGCGCGTCCAGATGTCCCGCCTGTGCGTATGCCTGGATCGCCACCTGGTCCGGAGACTCCAGGCCCCGCTGGCGCACCAGAAGACCGGCATCGCCGGTCGCTGCGCTTGCCATTGGCACCTTCACTTCCAGCTCATCCGGCTTCACCATCTTGAATTCGGCCTTGGTCTCCTTGCCGGTCGAATCGCGCAGCTGAATCTCTGCCACGCACGCCGCGCCATTCCCATGTAGCCGCACATCGTCATCGCGGCCAACCACCAGCGAGTTCGCGTCCGCCTTGTCCAGTCGCCATGTCGTCGGATGCGGCACGTTCAGGTTGAACGACGGCCCATCCAGGCGGTCAAAGCCCCACATGCCTACGATCTTGCCCACGACATGCGGGTCAAGCTTGGCATCAGGCACCGCTGAGGCGTCCACCACCAGGCCGCCTTTCGCCGCCACCGCGCGTACCGGCAGGTCGATCGATCGTCCCGACTTGCCCTCCACGTGCAGGGCCAGGCTGTGCGCCAGACCCGTCGAATACACCAACGGCGCGCCTTCCACCGGCAGCACCACGCCTGGTCCTTGCAGGCAGCTCACTTCCTTGGGATCGATCGCGTGCAGTGGCGGCAGTTGGGCCGTCTCCACCGCGGGCAGCGCCACCACTATCACCGACTTCGGATTGTGAAACGATGGCGGATTGTTCAGCTTCAGCTCCAGCGCATCTTCCTTGGGAAAGGTTAGCGCCGGTATGTACTGATATTCCGCAGTGCGGAGTCCCTCCAGCAGTTTCGCCATATCGATCACAGCACCCACGTAGGCACTGTAGTAGCCCGCGCCTGCGGTTGGCGCATAGGAGAGCTGCGTCGCAAGGTCGCTGCCCGGTCCATTGGTCAATGCCGATACCATCGACTCATGCCCATCGGTCATCACCAGCGATTCGCTGTTTTGCGTCAGGCACTGTTCCTGTTCGGCGGGCGGCAGCTCGAAGCAGTCCTGTTTGACCTTCAGGGTCAGGCTGCGCGCCAGTAGCTTTGATGTAGCCTCCAGCGACTTTGGGTCTGTCTGCGAGGTTTCGCGCACGCTGTTGAGGTACGTCTGCACACGTGAACGGTCCAAGCTTGCCTGGTTCAGGTCCTGCGACGCGCGCACAAACGAACCGGGCCGCCCCCGCACCGCATTCCGCAGCGTCTTGAAGTCTCCGCCGGTCTCCGGTGCCAGAAAAAGCAGTGTCTGCTGCGCATCCGCGGGCACCGTAAAGTGGATGCCTTCGCTCGAAACCTTCTTCTGCCAGGTCTCTTCCTTCAGGAACCAGTCTTCGGGCGGAGGATTGGTGGACCCGCGCAGAAAAGCCACCACCAGCAGGTAGTGCGCAGACTGTGAGGGTGGCAACTCCGCATGTACCCAGACCTTGTCCCCAGGCTGCAGGTTGGGCACCGCGGCAATTGGCAAGGTCTTGCCGCTACGGGTCACGCGCATGTCGATGCGCGGCCCATTCAGATCGAAGGGCGCAGGATTCTGCGCATGCAGGCCGACCGACGCTGCCAAGAGCATTCCCGGTATCAACCAAGCTCGCAGACTGTGCTTCAAAGACATTCTTCTCCTGTCAAATCAAAGGCTCCGGCGAATGCGCAAGCCGTCCCTCTATTGTAAAGATGGCGCTTTACATGAGTCTCTTTTCTGCACAGGAAATAGTGCAGATCGGAGGTTACGGCAGAGATGTTGGGAGTTATTTCGTGGGCAACGCGACGTCCCGAGGAAGCGAAGCGCCGGACGCCGTCATCCCGACAGGGCCGTCACGCGAAACAACACCGGAGGAGAGTGGAGGGTTCTGCCCCTCCACTCAAAACCCATCGCGGTCCGTTACTTTCCGTCGCCGAGATAGATCTGTTGCGCCGCCTCGGTCTTCGTGTTTGGCGCCGAAACCTGCACCTTCAGGTTCACGATGTTCTTCGCCCCCGCCGGGGGCTGCACCCGCAGCTCATACTGGTTGCCCAGCTTCCGGTTGATCTGATCCAGGTACGGTTTGAAGTCGACCGGATTGCCGAAGCCCTGGTAAAAGAAATCTCCGCCTACCGCCGCACACAGCTGCGTCAGATAGTTCTGTCCGCTGTTGATGCCGGCGGCCGTGCGGTCAGCGAAGCCCGCATTGTGCCAGTAGATCGCATACACAACCAGCCGAGTACGGATCGCATCGCGGATGATCGCCGTGATGTAAGGATTCGAAGGATCGTAGCGCAGCCCGTTGTAACGGTCGATTCCGTCGGTGATCATCACCACCTCGCGGCGCTCCTCCGGATTGGACGCGGGCCACTTCTTCAGCAGATCGCCCAGCGAAAAGTACGGGCTCCCATTGGTCCCCGGCGCAGAGAGCGGCAGCCGCAGTGTCTGCGCTGCCTTCGCGTGGTCCGTGGTGAAAGGCCCAGTCAGTTGCGCCGTGCCGTTGCGCATGTAGGCCACCGCAACCTCAGTCGTTGGTGGCTGCTGGGTGATGAATTTAGCCAGATCCTGCAGTTGCAGCCCCAGGCCGGAGCGTGCGCCATCGTCGATCAGCAGCACCAGTTGCAGATTCGGCTGCGTGGCATTCGCGGTGTAAGCGTTCCAGCCTGCCACTTCTGCGTTCTTGCCGTTCAGCTTCACCTTCACGGCAGACGCCGGTACCGGCTGAACCGGCTCATCGCCGCGCTTCGGTTCCACCGTCACAATTGTTGAGGCCACGCCCGTATCCTGCGCGAGCAAAGGAGAGAAGGCTGGCAGAAGCAATCCGCCGAGCAGCAAAACGGACATCCCGGCGGCATAAAGATAAAAAGAAAAGTTACGTTTCATTCAAACACCCCTCTTACGCATCGTTCCTGCTGCTCAGACATCACAGTTCCATTTGGCGACTGCGAGTACGGGCAGCAGATCGCCAATAGATGAAGACGCAGAAACACCTTAAGGAGTCGCGGTCAAACCCGTTGGATGCTTATTCTCTGCACGTTTTTCCCGATATCGGTTGCGTGAACCGCTTCTTGGCTTGATTTGGAGGCTTTGGCTGGCGCTGCGGACGGTACCGCGCATCTATTGGACGTTATTGCTCCAGTTGCTGCCGCAAGGTTGCGAGGTGGAAGTAGACCGTCTCGTTCATCAGCTTGTTTGCGTCGACAGTTAAAGATGCACGCGAGCAGGATGTCCATCTTCTTTTCCGGTGGCGGAATCCGTGACCGCCAGTATTCGTTGCATCATCATCAGGCACTCGTCATAATCCGGAATTGTTCAGGCTGCGTACTTGAATCGGGGTCACGGGACATTCGTCTCACGATGGAGCGGCCATGGCCAGACTTGGCGCCTTCTGTTTTGCAGGGACCGGCCACATAAACCCGATGACCGCACTTGCACGCCGCCTGCAGGCGCGCGGTCATGAAGTGATCCTGTTCGGCATTCGTGATATCGAAGCACGCGTGCGGGCTGCTGGTGTCGGTTTCTGTCCTATCGGCGGAGGGGATTACCCACTGGGCACCCTCGCCAGACTCGACCGTGTGCTCGCTGAGAAGAAGGGTCTCGAAACATTTCGGTTCACCGTCGATCGCGTAAAGAACACGGCCCTGATGGTTCTGCGCGATGGGCCTCGCGCGGTGTGCCGTGCCGGCGTTGATGCTCTGCTCGTCGACGAGGCCGACATGGGAGGCAGCGTTGCCGAATATCTCGGCGTGCCCTTCGTCTCTATAGCCTTCTTTCCGCCGCTCATCCGTGGAGATCACATCCCGCCATTCTGCTTCGGCTGGAAAGCCGGTCACGGCCACCTCAGCCATTTTCGCAACCGGCTAGGTATGCGGTTTCTATCGCGGGTGGCCGCCCCCATCTATACAGCTGTCAATGCTCAGCGCGTCGCATGGGGATCTGAAGCTTACGGCCGCCCACTCATTTACGCGTCGTTGGGCACCTTGCAGAACGCTGCTCGGGACATCTTCCGCAAGATCGCGCAGGCCTGTGCCGGTCTCGATGCGCAGCTGGTGATTTCGCTCGGCGGTGGGCTCGATCCAGACGTGCTCGGCCGCCTGCCCGGCGACCCGCTGGTAGTCCGCTATGCACCGCAACTGGAGCTTGTGAAGCGTGCCGCCGCCGTGATCACCTATGCCGGACTCAACACCACCCTTGAGGCGCTAGCGGAAGGTGTTCCACTGATCTGCATCCCATTGGGCAACGACCAGCCAGGAGTTGCCGCGCGCGTCGCCGCCCATCAAGCAGGCATCATCGTGCCGCGCCGCAAATTGACGGTCGAACGGCTCCGCTCAGCTATCCTCTCGGTCCTGAATGAAGAGACCTACCGCGCCGTTGCACGCCGGCTCCAGATCGCGATGCAGCAGATCGACGGGCTGGAGCAGGCATCGAACATCATCGAGCATGCACTAAAGATAGGCGTTCCAGCCGACACGCAGTCGCGATGACACGCACGGGCGACAGCCGCATTTCGCGGAATTGTTCTAAACTAAATTGCAGTAGGGGAATGGAGTTTCCCCTGAGGATGCATCCCTCAAGCCCGCCACCCGGCTGATAACTCCTGCCATCCCAACCGCGGCCTCCGTATACGGTCCGCTGCGGTGACAAGAGTGAGGCAGGAGATGAGTCTTTATCTATGGGTAGCGCTTGGCAGCGCCATCGGGGGTGTTCTTCGCTATGCGCTCGGTCGCGAAATGCTCCCGCAACACAGCGCTAGCTTCCCCTGGTCTACCGTTCTCATCAACGTTATCGGCTCCTTCGTCATCGGCTTCTTCGGCACCCTCACGGTTGCAGGCAGCCGCTACCAGGTGCCGGAGTCGGTCCGCATCTTCGTCATGATCGGCCTCTGCGGCGGCTTCACCACCTTCTCCGCCTTCAGCATGCAGAGCTACGACCTCCTGCGCACCGGTGCATGGGGCAAAGCACTGCTGAACATGGGACTCTCGGTCCTGCTCAGCCTCGGCGCCGTCGCCCTTGGCCACGTCGTAGCCCAGGTAAGCAGTCACGCCGTTGCCATCGCGCAAACCAGGGAAGAGGAGTACACCGGCTGAAGCGACTCACACTTTCGGCGGAGAATCGAGCTGGGACGTACCGAACAAGTCACGAACCGGCAAAGCAGCAGTCTTCAAGACATCCCGGAATCCCTCTCGCCAGCTCGGCCAGCGCGGCGTCCAGTCCAACTCGCGCTTGATCTTCCCATTTGAAACCCCACGTATCTCGTTCATCACCGCGACCACATGCTCGCCGATCAGCAGCCGCGCCATCCACGCAGGCACCTGCCGCGGCGGTTGCGCGTGCGCGCAGTGCGCCAGGAACGAGAGCCACTCCGAGACCGGCGCCGGCTCATCATCCACGACGTTGTAAACTCCGCCGCGCCCTGCCTCCACGGCCGCTGCCGTTGCGCTCGCCGCGTCCTCGATGTGCACGAACGACCACACGCCCGCACCCTCGCCCACCAGCGGCAGCTTTCTCCTTCGTACCGCCTGCACGATGGACCCATCCTTTGCGATCGAAGTATGCGGCCCATAGAACGCTCCGTATCGCAGCACAGTCCCGGTCACGCGCGTCTCCGCGAGCACCGCCCGCTCCAGCGCCTTCAGTGCGTCGAGCGTTGTCCGCACCCGCGCCGGCGGGTTGGGATCGAACGCATCTTCTTCCGTCTTTAGCCTGGTCTTTGTCTTGTTCTTCGAGGACCCATTGCCTGACCGCCCATACGTCCATCCGGCAAAGCTCTGGGCGATGAAGTGGGTCGCCCCCACATCGACGGCGGCGGCCAGCAGGTGGCGCGTTCCCTCGGTCCTCAGCAGGTTCGTCAGCGCAAAATCGCGATCGAACTGCCGCATGTCCAGCGCCGCCGGAATTGCGGTCAGTTGGTGAATCACCATCTGCGGCCGCACCTCGCGAAAGCAGTTCAGGACTGCCGTCGCGTCCAGCGCATCCGCCGTCCGCGGCTCTGCTCCGAGCGCGTGCACCACCTCCGCGCTGCGCGGACGCTGCACCATCCCCACCACATCGTGTCCGGCGCGCACCAGCAGCGGGACCAACGCCCGCCCCATTGCACCGGAGGCTCCTGCGACCAGAATCTTCATGACTCTGTCTGTCTATACGGAGCATCGGCCATTCGGTTCCCCGAATTTCGCCTTTGATATCCTGCCCACAGCGCGCGGCAGTTCAGCAGAGACCTCAGGAGCCGCATGGCGACAACAGCACCTCCCGCGATTGAACGTCCCCTGTGCGTCGACCTTGACGGCACCCTCGTCAAGTCGGACACACTGGTCGATTCATTGCTGCTGCTCGTCCGCACCCGCCCCCTCGATGCCCTCAAGTCGCCGCTCTGGGCTCTGCGCGGAAAGGCAAATCTCAAGCGCGAGGTCACCGCGCGCGTCACCCTCAACGTAGAGCACCTGCCCTACAATCGCCCTCTGCTCGAATACCTGATGGCCCAGCGCGGCGATGGCCGCAAGCTCTATCTCGCCACAGGCGCGGATTCGGCTCTCGCTGAGCGCATCGCCCGTCACCTGAACATCTTCGAGGGGGTGCTCTCTTCCGACGGCGCCACCAACCTCACCGGCTCGAACAAGCTCGCCGGCTTCCGCAGCCGCTTTTCCGGCGACTTCGACTACATCGGCAACGCTCGTCCCGACCTTCCGCTGCTCGTAGCCGCCGCTGCTCCCATGCTCGCCAACCCCAACCTTGGCCTCCGCCTGGCCATGCGCACCCACGGCCTAAAGCCGCAGCACACCTTCACCGACCGCGCCAGCGGCTTCCGTACCTTGCTCAAGGCCATCCGCGTCCACCAATGGGCCAAGAACACCCTCATCTTTCTGCCCCTGCTGCTTGCCCATCGCATACAGGCTCCGGTGGTCCTCGCTGCCGTCCTCGCCTTCTTCTGCTTCTCGCTCTGTGCCTCGGCCACCTACATCGTCAACGACCTGCTTGACCTTGATGCCGATCGCCAGCATCCGCGCAAGCGCAAGCGCGCCTTTGCCTCCGGCAACCTCTCCGTTGCCGCTGGCGTGGCCATCGCCGGAGCCTTTCTCGGCGTCTCCTTCGCTGGCGCGGTGGTTCTTCTGCCGCGCAGCTTTCTTGGCTGGCTCCTTCTCTATCTCATCACCACGCTCGCCTACTCACTCGTGCTCAAGCGCATCGTCATCCTCGACGTAGTCGTTCTCTCCGCGCTCTACACCCTGCGCATGCTGGCCGGCGCCGCCGCGACGCACACCTACATCTCCCCCTGGCTCGCCGCCTTCGCCATCTTTATCTTTCTCTCGCTCGCCATGGTGAAGCGCTTCAGCGAGCTGCAGAATGTACGCAGCGCCGGCACACAACTCTCCAACGGACGCGGTTACCTGCTCAACGACATCGAGCAGGTCCGCTCCTTCGGCACCTCAAGCGCCTTTGCCTCCGCCGTCGTTCTCTCGGTCTACATCGGCCAGCCGGACGTGCTCAGCCTCTATCACCACCACTTGCGCATGTGGCTCATGCCACCGCTGCTCATCCTCTGGCTCTGCCGGGTGTGGCTGCTCGCCTCGCGTGGCGAACTCGATGAGGACCCGGTCGTCTTCGCGCTCACTGATCCCATGAGCCTGCTGATGGGTGCCGGCGCAGCCGCCATCGCCCTCGCATCGCTCTGACGCCTGCGACTCCAATGCTCGTCATCCCGGAGGACGGCCGAGACTGGCCCATGTCCGGAAGCGAACAGCGATTCGCAATACCGAACAACTTGCCTCCCCGTTTCCTGGCAACTCGCTAATAGCCGGCTGGAAATGCGCGGTTTGACAACACCTGTTTGTGACCCGGAAACTGGCGCGTCGATTGCTACTAACAAAGCACGACGTACCAATCCGTCCCCACAACGGAGGCACCGATGGCGCAGTTTGAGCGGATACGCGATGTCATCTCAGGGCCCTTTAATCCATCCATCCTGCAGGAGCGCACGGCCTCCGGATGGCAATTAGTCTCCATCGAGTGGCGGCGCGAGCTACCCGCCAACGAAGCGCCCAGCGAAGGCGCCTTCCGCGACGACATCCCCTACGGCCTCCGCATCTCCGATGACTGCACCCGCCTCGAAGTCGATCTCCGCGAAAACCAGATCCTGATCCAGATGATGGACCTGCTGGTGCAGGACTTCGCCTTTTCCAGCATCGCGAGCGATCTCAATGAGAAGGGCTTCCGTACCCGCGATGGCAGAATGTGGAGCCAGGTCTCCATCTTCAACATGCTGCCGCGCCTCATCGAAGTCGGCCCCCGCCTCTTCTCGACTGAAGAGTGGGAAGCCCGCCGTCACAAGTTCTGGAAATCGGCCTAAGCCCTCCCCGCCCACACGCATCGCGTCCTCGCGATGCGTGTGCCCATTCTCAACATCCAGACACGCAGGACCATCGCTCCCGATGCCCGAAACTAAGTCCATCGATACTAAAGTATTCACTTGACAATCGTCGTACCCTCCGCAATATAGTAAAGCTGATACTTAAGCATCTGCGGAGGAACAACCATGCGGAAACTCTCGGTCTTCAACGCCATTTCCATCGACGGCTACTTCGCTGATCCCGGAGGCGATATGAGCTGGGCGCACAAACAGGATCAGGAATGGAGTTCCTGGGCGGCTGAGAACGCATCCGGCGGCAGTGTGCTCATGTTCGGCCGTATCACCTACGACCTGATGACCAGCTACTGGCCCACCCCCATCGCTGCAAAAAATAATCCGGTAGTAGCGCGGCGCATGAACGAGATGCCTAAGATCGTCGTTTCAAACAGCATCGATAAGCCAGCCTGGAACAACACCACGCTGGTGAAGGGTGATCTGCCAGCCGCAGTGCGCGGTCTCAAGCAGGAGCCCGGCGACGACATCTGCATTCTCGGCAGCGGCAGCATCATCGCGCAGCTTGCCCCCGAGCGGCTCATCGACTCCTATCAGCTTGTCGTCAGCCCCATCATCCTCGGCAAAGGCAAGACACTCTTCGAGGGCATCCGGGAACGCCTCAACCTGAAGCTCACCGGCACACGAGCTTTCGCCAACGGCAACACAGTGTTGACCTACGAGCCCGCTTGATCCGTTGTGTCCGCTACCCGAAGCCTCGTGCGGAATGAACTCAGCCAGGAACAGAAAAGAATGCAGGAGTGAGCAGTATGCCGGAACAATCCCTACGTCCCGTGCGTCACGACACCTTTGTTATCGAACGCCGCTATCCCGCGCCGCCTGAGCGCGTCTTCGCCGCCTTCTCCGATCCGGTGAAAAAGCGAAAGTGGTTCGCCTCCGGTGAAAAGGCTTTCATTGAGGAGTACACGCTGGACTTCCGTGTCGGCGGCCGCGAGGTGACGCGCTTCCGCACGCAGGCCGGCACCTGCACCAATACCACTGTCTATCAGGAAATCGTAGCCAATCAGTACATCGTCTTCGCCTACACCATGTCGATGGACGGCAGATGCTTTTCATCCTCCCAGGCAACGGTCGAATTCCTGCCGAAGGACGACGGCACGCAGCTCTTGTTTACCGAACAGGGCGCGTACTTCGAAGGCGCCGATGGTCCCGCGATGCGCGAAGAGGGATGGAGCAAGCTCCTCGAGCAGCTCACGGAAAAGTTGGAGCGCTGACGTGCGCGTTGGAGTTACGAATCATGCTTAATCAGGCCGCCCGTGTCCACCGCGTCTTCCACGCTCTTGGAGATCCCACCCGCCGCGCCATCGTGGAGAAGCTCAGCTACGGCCCGGCCTCTGTATCAAGCCTTGCCGGACCGCTCGATATCACGCTCGCCGCGGTCGTCCAGCACCTGCAGATACTCGAAGAGAGTGGTCTCGTCCGCACCCAGAAGGTCGGCCGTGTCCGCACCTGCCGCATGGAGCCTGCAGGGTTCTCCGTAGCAGAGCGCTGGATCGCGAATCGTCGGTCGCTCTGGGAGCGCCGCCTCGACCGCCTCGGCGACCTGCTGGCCGAAGAGGAACAAGTGAAGTAGAGCAGCGAGACATTCGAGGTCGCGCGCTTGCAATCCTTTACAGGGAGGCGTTCGATGTTCGGTGCGTCTTCAAAGCAGGCTCACATGCTCTGAGGAGGAGAGTCCGACTGACCAATTCAGTTGCGTCCCGTATCAAGTATCTTGTCCGCCAGGCAAGTCTCTGGATCGCTCTCCTGATTTGGTGCCTGCTCAGTGGGGTAGCCATCCTGCTCTGTCGGAACGGCGTGCCGCTCGACCGGCCCGAACTCGCCGACACGCCACCCATAGCCGATGTGCTCAAAAACTCCATCGGCCTCATTTCGATCGTCCTGCTTGTCGGCATCGTCTCCTTGCTGGCGCGTCATCGGGCACTTCCCAACCTCGCCTCGAACGCGCTCCGGAGCGGGGCGTCGCATTGCGCGAAACGCTGGCCATGTGGATTTACGGCTCCGTCGTTCTCTTTGCGGGGCGCATCATCGGACACCACTATTTCGGCGAAGGGATTGCGCTGCATCTCAACGGTTGCCTCTTCGGCGCAACGCACCTCCAGTTACCGGCCGCGGTCTACACCTGGGCCGCATACAACGGCGTTTCCGCTAGGAGTAGATTTTCCACTGCAGGACCGGGAGGGTGTGGGTACTCACTCTCCGGTAGAAGCCTACTGCCGCCGGATCACGGCCCTGATACGCTAGTCGTGCCAGGAACCCCACATGCCAGCCAAGACCACTTCCCCCGCGTTCGAATCGTGGGGGCGCTATCCCAGGCACCACGCCGACATCGTTCCGCTCTACTGGACGAGCGATTTTCCGCCGCCCGCACCCGCGCCATCGACTATGCTGCCGGTCGGCATGGGCCGCTCCTACGGCGACTCCTGCCTGCTCGATGGTGGAACCCTCCTCGCCGCTCGCGGTCTCGACCGCTTCATCTCCTTTGACCCCGCCGTCGGACTACTGCGCTGCGAGGCTGGCGTCACCCTGGCCGAGATCCTGGACTTCGCCGTACCTCGGGGCTGGTTCCTGCCCGTCACACCGGGCACAAAATTTGTCACCGTCGGCGGCGCCATCGCCAACGACATTCACGGCAAGAACCACCACGTCGCAGGCACCTTCGGCTGCCACGTGCCACGCTTCGAACTCGTCCGGTCCAACGGTCAGAAGTACGAGTGCACCCCCGCGCAGAACCAATCGCTCTACGAGGCGACCATCGGTGGTCTCGGCCTCACCGGCCTCATCACCTGGGCGGAGGTCCAGCTTCGCCCCATAGTCTCGCGCAAAATCAAATACGAAGGCATCAAGTTCCTTGGTATTGAGGAATTCGTCGCGCTCTCCCGCGCCTCACAGCACCTCGAATACACCGTCGCCTGGATCGACTGCGTCTCCACCGGAAAGAACTTCGCCCGCGGGATCTTCATGCAGGGCGACCACTCCGAGCAGCCAGATGACCTGAAACCTTCCGGCAAACCGAGGCTCACCTTGCCCGTCGATCTGCCCGGCTTCCTCATGAACAAGGCGTCCATCGGTGCGTTCAACGCGCTCTACTACGCGAAGCAGTTCGCCAAGCGGAAGACTGCGCTAGTCGACTTCGAGCCCTTTTTCTATCCCCTCGACTCGGTGCATCACTGGAATCGCGCCTATGGCAAACAGGGCTTGCTGCAGTTCCAGTGCGTGCTGCCTTGGGAACCGGACTTCCAGCAGGGCATTATCCAGGTGCTCAAAGCCATCACCGCTTCCGGACTGGCCTCCTTCCTCGCCGTCATCAAGGTATTCGGCGATGTGCGCTCACCCGGCATGATGAGCTTCCCCGCGCCCGGCATCACCCTCGCCCTCGACTTTCCCGTGCGCGGTGAGCGCAGCTTCGATCTCACTGAAAAACTTGGCAATATCACGGCTGAATACGGCGGCAAGATGTACCCGGCGAAAGACGCCCGCATGGCTCCGCGCCACTTCCAACAGTTCTATCCGCAGTGGCAGGAGTTCGCCCGGTACATCGACCCGGCCTTCTCCTCCGCCTTCTGGCAGAGGGTCACGGCGCTTGGTTAGTCCCCCGGTCTATCCGCCGAATCGCATTCTTGTCCTTGGCGCCACCTCGGCAATCGCCATGGCCGTCACGCGCCAGCTTGTCACTCCAGCCGCTCATTTCTTCCTGGTCGCCCGCTCCAAAGACAAATTGACCGCCGTAGCCCAGGACCTGCTCGTGCGCGGAGCCCTCCGTGTGGACATGATCGTTACCGATCTCGATGACACACAGGCTCATCCGCAGATGCTTGCGGTCGCAACCTCTCAGTTGGGGACCATTGATCTGGCTCTGCTCGCGCACGGAGTTCTGGGTGACCAGGCTGCGGCCGAGAGGGACTACGTCGTCGCCGAACAGATCCTCGGCACCAACTTCCTCTCCGCCGTCTCGTTGCTGACATGGCTGGCCAATTACTGCGAGTCGCAGGGCCGGGGTACGCTGGCTGTCATCAGCTCTGTCGCCGGCGACCGCGGCCGCAAGAGTAATTACGTTTACGGCGCCTCGAAAGCGGCACTCAACGCCTTCCTCTCCGGCCTGCGCAACCGCTGCGACCGCTCCGGGGTGCAGGTACTCACCATCAAGCCCGGCTTCGTCGCCACGCCGATGACGGCGCATATCCCGAAGAACCGCCTCTTCGCCACTCCGGAGCAGGTCGCCCGCGGCATCCTCAAGGCCGTTCGCAAACGCAAGGACGTTGTCTATCTGCCATGGTTCTGGCGGCCCATCATGGCCATCATCAAGGCCGTGCCAGAGCGCATCTTCAAGACGAAAGACTTATAAGCAATCAGGACTGGATTGGTCGTGCAGCCGAAGCATAGGATGTGCGCGTCACATCTGACACGGAGGAACCGACATGATTGCAGTTCACGATGGTCAGTGCGGCATCTGCACTCACTTTGGCGAAAACAACCAGGCCGACAGGCAGGTGCTGACCCAGATACTCACCAGCAAGCAGGCTCCGGAGACTCTGATAGAGGGATGCGGCCTGCCGAAGAACGCAGCCCTGCATCTCAAAGTCACGCCAGTCAGCGGTTGCGATGGCTTTCAGCCGGCTGCACGCGCCTGAGCTTGGGACAATCGCCGACACCACGAGGCCGCCATTCCGGCGGCCTTTCGTGCCTCTACTTGCGAAGCTTCCGGTACGCCTCGACGAAGAGCGGCGGTACCAGCTTATGTGCTGTCATCTTCAACCGTGAACCGAGCGGCTCCTGGTGTCCGGCTCTGCGGACAAAGGCCACCGCATGCGGGGTGGTCTCATCGTCGGCTGGGCGTCCGTTGCTGAAGTAGTAAGTCGCGATCGACTTACGCGTCCGGTCCGGAGGGCACATCAGCGGCGTCGGGTGGCCATGGTAGGAGTGACTGGTGGTGGTGGAGAAGATCGCGCAGCGATTGAAGAGGGGCAGGATCTTTGCTTCGGCATGCGTCAATTCGCGATTCCAGAGTTCGAAATGGCCGCCGTACTCTTCCCGCCAATCCTTATTCAGGTAGACCAGGAATTATCACGGTCGACCTTCAGCTTGGGGTGATAGCTGTAGTCGGCATGGACTTCAAGGGAGCCCCCGGGTTTGATCTGATGTAGTCCGCCGCCGTTGTAGTACGGGTTGCCGAAGATGTTCTGGATGCCAGTCAACTTCTCCAAAAACAGCAGCATCGGTCGGCTATTCAGAAAAAAGAGGATGTCTCGCAGGGGGGACGGAAGAAACTCCGCGTTGTCGAATGCCAGCTTTTTGTGCTGATCGACGCCGCGATGGCGGAGCCAGTCTATCTTTTCCGGATCAGGCAATGGTTTCAAGCGCCAGGTCGGCGACTGTCTGCGGAAGAAAGTGGTCAAAGTAAATATGCGGGAACGGTTTGTTGACCAGGTACTGTGGCGCCAGTTCATCCGCGCGCCGCTCCAGCTGCTTCAGGAATGCTTCGGCGAAGAGTTGATCGAGGACGCTCCCGCCTCCGTTCGAAGCTGACATTGGAGCGGTTTGCTGCGCCTTCAACTATGCCTGCAATGTCGTCTCTCCTTGGACCCGGACTTCTAGAAAGTGGACTCTAATTCTGCGAGCAGTGTCAACGCGGCGCATCGGCAATCGCTGCCGACCATACGAAGCGCTGTCTAAACCTCTTTTACGTAGACCTTGCGCGCCAGGCCGATCTTCTCTAGGAGCCAGATGGCGTAATAATTCGGATCGAATTCATACCAGGCAAGACCGTGGCGCGCGGAGACAGGATGCGCGTGATGGTTGTTGTGCCAGCCTTCGCCTCCCGTCAACAGCGCGACCCACCAATTATTTCTGCTGTCATCATGTGTCTCGTAGCGTCGCGAGCCCCACATGTGCGTCGCGGAATTCACCAACCAGGTCACATGCAGGCCAAGGACCGCCCGTAAAAAGACGCCCCACAGTACGCAAGGCCAACCGCCGATGGCGAGCAGAATGAGACCAACGAGAGTGACCGGCAGCCAATGGTATCGGTCTAGCCAGCGGTAATAGGCGTGCTGCGTCAGATCTGGTGTATACCTCTGGAGCGCCGGGTCCTGGTTGTGCAGGGTGCCATGCAGAATCCAGTCCATGTGCGACCACCATTTGCCATCGCGTGGAGAGTGTGGGTCTCCGGGCTTGTCCGTGAGCTGGTGATGGAGCCGGTGTACGCCCACCCAGTAGATCGGACCGCCTTGCAGTGCCATTGTTCCGCACGTAGCGATGGTGTATTCCAGCCAGCGTGGCACCGCGTAGCCACGATGGGTGAGCAACCGGTGATAGCCGATGGCTATGCCCACGTTCTGACCGAAGATCCAGAGCACCACAAACGCCGCAAAAGCCTTCCAGGAGAAGAAGAAGAGGGCAGTGAGGGCGAGGAGATGGAAGAGCGCCAGCACGACGGCAAAAATTGCTTTGAGAGGCCCGCGAGTCTGCTGGGGCATGTGGCTACGGCTGGCGGGCGCATACCCGGGGGTGGTCGGCGAGGTCGTAACCTCATCTTGTATCTGGATTTGCGGGGTCATTCGTTTTGAGCTTATCGCGAAGAGGAGGCGGCAACTGTAAGAGTTCGGTCACGGTTCGCGGGCCCCTTCGGAGCGAAGGCCGCGTTTTCGGCTTTCTAAATCCGATTTTTTGATAATAATTAGCGTTCAATAGCGGCATCTCCTTGTCTGCGCCGAATCGGGCACCTATACTCGTAATTACGACCGTTGAGGTAGGGATTCGACGGCAGGCGACCGCAAATGCTCAGACTTACCAAAAAAGCCGACTACGGGCTGATGGCGCTGAAGTATCTGGCGGAGCACCCTGAGGTGGCCTCGCAAAGCGCAAAGGACATCTCGGAGGCGTACGGAATTCCCCCTCAGCTGCTTGCCAAGATCCTGCAGCGGCTGACCAAGGTCGGCCTTTTACGGTCGCATGCCGGAATCAACGGCGGCTACTCGCTTTCTCGGGACGCGGCGACCATCACCGCATTTGAGGTGATCTATGCCATCGACGGACCGCTTTTTATCACCTCTTGTGGTCCGAAGACGGGCAGCAGCCGCTCCTGCGACTTGTTGGACAGTTGCACCATCAAAGAGCCATTGAGCAAGGTGAACGACACGATTTCGGATGTGCTGAAGGCCATCCGCATCGCTGATCTGGTGGACGCGATCCCCTACGACCGGCGGATCCATACGAACGGCGGTCACGCGCGACCGCTGGTAACACTTGGCTAGTACGAAATTCGACAGGCCACTCGGCGGTGGCGGGAATAGAGATCGACCGATGAGCATGAATACATTCGATGATGATGTGACGACGGTTCCCGCAGCGACGGCGAACGGCAACAACGGCAAGGTCCCGCAGGGCGTCAAGCTGCCGATTTACATGGATAATCACGCCACCAGCCCGGTCGATCCGCGGGTATTGGAAGCGATGATGCCGTACCTCACCGGTATTTTTGGCAATGCGGCTAGCCGCAATCACTCCTTCGGCTGGGAGGCTGAGGGGGCGGTGGAGAAGGCCCGTGAGCAGGTGGCGAAGCTGATCGGCGCGACCGCAAAGGAGATCATTTTTACCTCCGGGGCGACCGAGAGCAACAACCTGGCCCTGAAGGGCATCGCCGAGATGTACCGCGAGCGCGGCAATCACATCATCACGCAGGTGACCGAGCACAAGGCGATTCTGGATACCTGCAAACGGTTGGAGAAGTCGGGCTACCGGGTGACATACCTGCCGGTGAAGGCCGACGGCCTGATCGATCTCGAGGACCTGAAGCGCGCCTTCGACGAGAAGACCATCCTTGTCAGCATCATGTTCGCGAATAACGAGATCGGCGTAGTCCAACCGGTCGCGGAGATTGGCAAGATGTGCCGCGAGCGCGGCGTGCTCTTCCACAGCGACGGTGTTCAGGCGGTGGGCAAGATTCCCGTCGACGTGAACAGCATGAATATCGACGTGCTCTCGCTGAGCGGACACAAGATTTATGGGCCGAAGGGCGTCGGCGCTCTGTACGTTCGCCGCCGCAACCCGCGTGTCCAGATCTCGGAGCAGATCAACGGCGGCGGTCATGAGCGCGGTATGCGGTCCGGCACGCTGAACGTGCCCGGCATCGTGGGTCTAGGCAAAGCTTGCGAGATCTCCGGTCAGGAGATGGCAGCAGAGGGCGAGCGGCTGAGCAAGCTGCGTGACAAGCTGAAGGCAAAGCTCGAAGGTGCGCTCGACTACATCCACGTGAACGGCTCCATGGAGCACCGGCTGCCAAACAACCTGAATATCAGCTTCGTCTACGTGGAAGGTGAATCCCTGTTGATGGGGATCAACGACGTCGCGGTATCGAGCGGTTCGGCATGCACCTCAGCGACGCTTGAGCCATCGTATGTATTGAAGGCGCTCGGTCTGGGCGACGATGTGGCGCATAGTTCCATCCGCTTCGGACTGGGGCGCTTCAACACCGAAGCCGAGGTCGACTACGTGGCGGATAAGGTCATCGACATTGTGAAGAAGCTTCGCGAACTGTCACCGCTGTACGAGATGGTGAAGGAAGGCATCGACATCTCGAAGATTGAGTGGCAGGCGCATTAGAAAGAACGGATTTTGAGCGCATTAGATGGGCAGGATCAGGAGGAAGAACGATGGCATATAGCGACAAGGTGATCGACCACTACAACAATCCCCGGAATGTTGGTCAGATGGATAAGAACAACGACTCTGTCGGTACCGGCCTGGTGGGAGCACCGGAGTGTGGCGACGTGATGCGGTTGCAGATCCGTGTGAATCCGGAGACGCAGGTGATTGAGGAAGCCAAGTTCAAGACATTCGGCTGTGGCTCCGCGATCGCCTCCTCATCGCTCGCGACGGAGTGGGTAAAGGGCAAGACCGTCTCCGAGGCGATGGAGATCAAGAATACGGACATTGTGAAGGAGCTGGCGTTGCCGCCGGTGAAGATCCACTGCTCCGTGCTGGCCGAGGATGCGATCCGCGCAGCCATCGGCGACTGGAAGAAGAAGAATGGCGTAGGCGAAACGGCCGCAACTCCGGCTGCCGTAGCGGCGAAGTAAGAGCGATGTCAGGCGCGACCACAGACGTAGTGCAGCCGGCAGCCACCGCTGCCGGCAAGCAGGGCGTGGAACTCACGCCCCGGGCCGTCGCCCGGGTGCGCTCCGCGATGACGAAAGAGGGCATTTCGCCGTCCGAGGGAGGACTGCGCCTCGGCATCCTTGGCGGCGGCTGTTCCGGCCTCTCCTACACTATCCGCTTCGACACGCAGCCTCGTGAGCGCGATCGCATTTTTACCTATGAAGGTGACGTTCGCGTCTTCATCGATCCCAAGTCGTTCATCTATCTGAACGGTATGGTGCTGGACTACGAAGAGACGCTGATGCGCCAGGGCTTCAACTTCATCAATCCCAATTCGAAGAAGTCCTGCGGCTGCGGTTCCTCGTTCACGGCTTAGATTTCGTCTCAAATCGTGTTGTGCAGCATATGCAGAGTCATGCCCAAAATTCGATAGAGCCTGAGGCCGATCAGACGTATTTCCAGATGTTCAGCTTGCCGCCTAAGCTCACCATCGACACGTCCGCGCTGGAACGCGACTTCTACAAGCTGAGCCGAAAGTTGCACCCGGACCTCTACGCGCGGAAAAGTGCAGACGAGCAGACCTGGAGCCTGCGCCAAAGTTCGTTGCTCAATGACGCCTATCGCACGCTGAAGGATCCCGTCGCACGCACCGCCTATCTGCTAAAGCTCGAGGGTGTCCGCATCGAGGATGAGAACACCGAGAACCGCGATTCGCAGGCAAAGCAGAACCGCGTGCCTGCGGACCTGCTGGAAGAGGTCTTCGAACTGAACATGCAGCTGGAGGAGATGCGCGCAAACCTCAAGATGGGCGAAGATGATCCGGCGCTGCGCGGTGACCTGGAGCGAGCTCGGGCGCAGTTCAAAGGCATGCTGGCGTCCGTTGACCAGGACCTTCATCGCGCCTGGGCCGCATGGGATCTCGCGTGGGACACGAATGACGCGGCTGGTAAGACCAAACAGAAGGACACGATGGTCGCGTTCCTGGATCGGCGCAGCTATCTGCGGAATCTATTGCGTGAGGTGGACAGCGTCCTGACACCGCAGGTTGCCGGCACCACGAAAGTGAATATTTAGGAAGAAATGGCAGAGACAGAGACAGCGCGCGTTGTCGGCATCGACTTGGGCACCACCAATTCGTTGGTTGCATTTATGCAGGGCGATCAGCCGCAGGTCATTCCTGGAGAAGATGGATCCAGGCTTGTCCCATCCGTGGTCGCGATGCCCGCCGCGGGTAAAGAGCGTGTCATTGTCGGCAATCGAGCAGGCTCGCATCTGCTGACGAATCCGGATCGCGCGGTCTACTCGGTCAAGCGGCTGATGGGGCGCGGTGTCGACGACGTCACGGAAGAACTGAAGCTGTTCCCGTTCCGCCTGGCCCCGGACGTTCAGGCCGGCGAGGTGTTGCGCATCGAAGTCGGTGGGAAGCAGTACACGCCGCCGGAGATCTCCGCCTACATATTGCGACAGCTCAAACGCAATGCGGAGCGATATTTCGGGGCTCCCGTCACGCAGGCTGTTATCACTGTGCCCGCCTACTTCAACGACGCACAGCGTCAGGCCACCAAAGACGCCGGCCGCATAGCTGGCCTTGAGGTTCTGCGGCTGGTGAATGAGCCGACCGCCGCGGCTCTGGCATATGGGCTCGATCGTCAAAAAGACGGCATTGTCGCTGTGTACGATCTGGGCGGCGGCACCTTCGACATCTCGATTCTGAAGCTTCACGAAGGCATCTTCGAGGTGATCTCCACCAATGGTGATACCCATCTTGGCGGCGACGATCTGGACAACCTGCTGCTTGCCATAGCGCTCGACGAGATCGAGTCGGAAGAGAAAATTTCTGCGCGGCAGCACCCGGAACTCCTCCAGGTCCTCCGGAAAGCTGTGATCGACGCGAAGATCGCGCTCTCCTCAAGCGACAGTGCGCGCATCGAGGTCCCGTTGCCAAACGGCCGGCTTTATCGTCGCGAGATCACGCGCGCGCAATTCGAGGAGTTGATCGAGCCCATCTTGCAGCGCACCGCTGAGCCATGCCGTCAGGCATTGCGGGATGCTGGCCTTACCGCTGCTGATATCGGAGAGGTCGTGCTGGTCGGCGGTTCCACGCGCATCCCACGAGTGCAGCAACTGGTATCCGATCTCTTCGAACTCCCGGCGCGCGACAAGCATCCGCACACCGAATTGAACCCCGACGAAGTCGTCGCGTTGGGTGCTGCGGTACAAGCGAACATCCTCGCCGGTGGCTCCGCCGCCACTGAGGAGATGCTGCTGCTCGATGTCACGCCCCTATCTCTGGGCATTGAGGCTCTGGGCGGCGTCGTCGCGAAGATCATCCAGCGCAACTCGACCATTCCTGCGTCGGCGACGGAGCACTTCACCACGGGTGTGGATGGCCAGACGAACGTCGCGATCCATGTCTTGCAGGGCGAGCGGGAACTGGCGAAGGACTGCCGTTCACTCGCTCGGTTCGACCTCAAGGGCATTCCACCAATGACCGCCGGGCTGCCCCGCATCGAGGTGAAGTTCCTTATCGACGCCAATGGATTGCTGCACGTATCCGCCGTCGAAGCACGTAGCGGCAAACAGGCGGAGATCGAGGTGAAGCCGACTTATGGACTCACGGACGAGCAGGTAGAGTCGATGATCCTCGAGTCATTCGACAATGCAGAGGCGGACTTCCAGGAGCGCCAGCTCATCGAGGCGCGTAACGAAGCATCCACAATTCTTTCCGCCGTTGAGAAGGCGCCCCAACATCCGGCGTGGCAGCAATTGACCGGAGAAGAACGCGCAACAATTAGCGAACTGGTCACAGAGTTGGAGATTCTGCGCGATGCCGGCGACCTCGACTCGCTGCGCCGAGGTACCGAAGCGCTTGACCAAGCCACGCGTCATTTCGCCGAGCTGATGATGGATGCCACCGTTTCCTCTGCGTTGCACGGTGAGACTATGACTACCGCGGATGCGAAGATAGGTGAAGGGCCCGCCGCCCCGCACCCGATTGCTCCGGCAGATTTTCGATAAGAGAACGAGACACACGTATGTCAGAACAGAATTCCCAAGCTCCCATCGACCTGACCAAGCCACCCGCACCGAACATGGTTCGCGTTACCTTTCTTCCGGAGGGCCGCACCGTAGAGTTCGAATACGGGACCATGCCTTACGAGCACCATGGCAAGCCGATGTCATTTCTCGATGTAGCGGAGAACTTCAACATATTCTTAGACCACGCCTGTGGCGGTTCGTGCGCCTGCACGACCTGCCACATCTGGGTCAAGAAAGGTGCTGACGGGATCTCTGAGGCAGAGGACGACGAACTCGACCGCATGGAGACGGCGGCGGACGTGCAGTTGGACTCCAGGCTCGGCTGCCAGGCGGTGATCACCGGCCCCGGCACCTATGTGGTCGAAATACCCAGCTGGAACCGCAATTATGTTTCCGAGGGCAAGCCACTCGCGCTGGCCGAGTCGAAGTCGTAAAACAGGACGGGGGAAACCATGCCGCAAGAGCTCACCTGGAATGATTCGGAAGAGATAGGGATTCAGCTGCAGGAGAAGTACCCCGATGTCGATCCGTTGACCGTACGGTTCACGGACCTGCACCGTTATGTCACCGAACTGCCTGGATTCGCCGACGACAAGTCCAAATCGAACGAGTCGAAGCTCGAGGCCATCCAGATGGCCTGGCACGAAGAATATAAGGACGCTTCGAGCTAGGGCTAACACCATGGGCGATGGCTTAGCCATGCCTGCGGGCGGGAAGCTCTCTATTTCATGCAAGAACGTGCTTCACGCCTCCCTGTAACGAGCGTGCTGGCAGCCCACAATCCAGTTAACGGTGTAGCGTCGTCAAAGCCCCTTCGGGCTTGGCAGGCACGCGCGCCCGGATCCCTTGAGCTTGTCAGGCCAGTTTCTGCAAAGACGAGTCCAGCGAAGAATTAGACTCCACTTCGGTCGTTCAACCCGCAGATAATTCAGAGCTTTTCAGCTCACGCGCGTTGCTTGCTACAGCGCGGACTTGCATACATCCATACAAAAAAATGACAAGTTACTAACAAGTTGCAGCGGCGTTCTCTTCATACTCGGGCTCAATGCAAGTCCAGATTTTGAAGAGACATTTCCGAGACAAGTGTATGGAGACCGCTTTGCTGCGACGCTGGCTGTTCGCGCCGTTCACGGTAATGCTTTTGCTGGCAGGAGTTGCGTCCGGTCAGACTCCGGGGACCGGTGCGATCTCCGGTGTAGTGTTGGACCCGGCGAACCGGGCAGTAGCGAATGCCGAGGTGCTGGTATCGGATGACGCAACACATATCTCGCGTTCCGTGACAACCACTGCGGAAGGCGTCTTCCGTGTCCCGCTGCTGCCACCGGGAAAATATTCGGTGACCGTCAAGGCCCCGCACTTCGCCCCGAATACCTCGCCTTCGATTTCAGTTGCCGTAAGCGACACGACCACCCTTAATGTGACCTTGGCCGTCGCAGGGACGAGCACGAATATTCAGGTGAGCAGCAATGCTGAAGTCGCGCAATTGGAAAGCTCGACGCTCGGCGGTGTAGTAGACGAGACCGCAATCCTCTCCCTACCGCTCGCAAGCCGGAACTATACCCAGATCCTGGGGCTGGCACCTGGCGTGGTGGTGGACCTGCCCAACGCGGCGCAACTGGGCCGCGGGACACAGAATGTCGCCTCGAACGGCGCAACGCCGACCGCGAACAACATTCAGTTCAACGGTATCGACGCGAACAATCTGGTGCAGAACTCAGCGGCGAACGCCGAAAGCTCACAGGTGGGCACAGCGATCCCGGCTCCGGACTCCATCCAGGAGTTTCACGTGCAGACGGCAAACTTCGATGCCGCGTATGGACGCGGGACAGGGGCGAATGTCGATCTGGTCAGCAAGAGCGGCACGAACAGGTTCCACGGAAGCGCATGGGAGTTTCTGCGCAACAACATCTTCAACGCGAATGATTTCTTCTTGAAGCTCAACGGTCAGCCTCGACCGGATCTCAAGCAGAACCAGTTTGGCGGGTCGGTGGGCGGGCCCATCGTGAGAAACAAGACCTTCTTCTTTGTGGCCTACCAGGGGCTTACGGAGGTGAACGGACTTGGGGACAAGCAGAATCCCATCATCCCGCTCTTGAGCGATGATCGTTCCGCAGCGGCGCTGGGTAAGCAGTTTTGCCCTGCCGGCCACTTGAACGACCAGGGTCAGCCGGCGACCGGTTATCTCACCCAAGCCGGTGGCACACAAGTCGCTTGCGATGGCTCGAACATCAATCCGGTGGCTGTGGCGATCCTGAATGCGAAGCTTCCGAATGGGCAGTTTGCTGTGCCAAGCCCGCAGACAGCCGTGCCGCCCAGCGGTCCTGATCCCTCGGACCAGTTCCCGGTCGGACAATCAACATATGCGCTCCCGGCCCATTATCGCGAAGACCAGTTCTCGGTCGACATCGACCAAACATTGAGCAGTAAGAATGTGCTTTCGGGGCGATTCTTCTATTCGCGCGCGCCATCGACGCTGCCGTTCTCTCCGAACGGAGCCGCGAACGTTCCTGGTTGGGGGACGAATGAGCTGGACCGCAACACGATGTTTGTGTTGGCGGACACGCACATCTTCAACTCGAACCTGGTGAACATCGCCCGTTTTGGCTACATGCGCTTTGACGGTACGTCGACAATACAGAATCCGCTCACTGCCCAATCGATCGGTCAAGGGACGCCGACGGGTGTCGCGGGGCCAACTTCGAACGCTCCGGCGATGATGGTCGGCGGACTCACGATCGGCAATGCGGGTACCCCCTCACAGTGGCAGGTCACGAACGCCTTCATCTGGCAAGATACCGTCTCGTTGACCAAGGGCCGTCACAATATGCGCTTCGGAGCTGAGTTTAAGCGGCACCAGGTAGATCTGGATTCGCCAGTGGAGACAGATGGCTTACTGCAAATTGCCACCTTCAACGACTTTTTGTTGGGGCAGAGCGCGGCGCAGAACGATAGTCCGCAGGGCTTGAGCAATGTGACCACGAGCCAGGCGGGAGGAGGCATCTTCCGTAGAAACGAAAGGTATACCGACTTCGCGACGTTTGCACAGGATGACATCAAGCTGACTCCGCGGCTGACCGTGAATGCCGGTCTGCGATATGAGATCTTTGGCGCGGTGACTGAGACAGACGGGCGTCTGACGAACTTCGACGCAAACATTGCAGAAGGACCGGTTCCGGCCACCGGGACATTCAGCGGGTTTACTGTACCTTCGGATTTTCAGGGCGCGGTGCCCGCGGGTGTCGTCAAGTTGTCGTATCCGAGCTTGTGGAAGACGCCCCATGGAGATGTTTCGCCGCGGCTTGGCTTTGTGTTGCAGTTGACGGAAAAGCCGGTAGTGGTGCTGCGGGGCGGCTTTGGCGTGTACTTTGACCACCACTCAGCGAATCTCGCGGAGGTGGGTTTGTCGCAGCCGCCGTTTGCGACATTGCAGATTGCGCAGGGAGCCTCAAACGGTCCCGCGACCTTGCAGAGTCCGTTCGTTCCTCTGGTGCAGCCAGCTTCGAGCTACCCGATTTTCGTGATGCGCACACCGACGTCGACTCCGTTCATCCAGGGAACCGATCCCAATGTGCTGGACGGCAGGACCGATGAGTACAACCTGAACGTGCAGTATGCCCTGGGGAAAGGCTATCTGCTTGAGACCGGATATGTGGGCACGCGGTCCCTTCATCGACCGGGACAGATTGAGTTCGATCAGGCCTTACTTGCCAGCCCGGCAAATCCGATCAATGGTCAGACGACGAACTCGGTGAATAATGTGACCGCTCGCATGCCCATCCAGGGTCTAAGTCAGGGATCCCTGTTCACCAATTCGAACTTCATCGCGAACTATAACTCGCTGCAGATCTCAATCACAAAGCGGATGGAGCATGGGTTCCAAATCCAGGGGAGCTATGTCTGGTCGAAGAATCTCGACGAGGTGAATGGAGAGGGTGGAACGGATACCTTCGAGTTGCAGTTGCCGACCAACGATCAACGCAATCTGAGGGAATCCTCCTACGGGCTCGCGGGCGACGATCGGGACCAACGAGCGGTGGTCAACTTCACCTGGGCGGCGCCGAGATTTACATCGCTTCCAACGGTGGCACATCAGCTGCTGACCGACTGGGTGTTCTCGGGCATTGCCGTGATTCAATCCGGCGCGGCGCTCAGCATATTCGACAGCAACGCCGGCTCCGTCTATGGAAACTTCAATAACCGGGCGGAGGCCACGGGACGCAATCCATCGACCCATGGGTCATTATTCTCCCGCGTGGTTGGAAGTGGACGTTATCTGGATGCGAATGGGTTCACGCGCGCACCTGAGGCGCCCAACGGGACGAGTCTAGCGGACCAGGACTTTGGCACCAGCGGCGTAGGCCTTGTGCGCGGACCTGGACAACACAACCTGGACATGGCGGTGGAACGGATGTTCCCTGTGAAGGAGACGAGCAGCTTCCGGTTCCGGGTGGAGTTCTTCAACCTTACCAACACACCTCAGTTCGCGAATCCCAATACAAGTGTGGGCTATGGCGATCCGACGCTTCTGAATCCAACTGCGAGTGCTTCGTTTGGCCAGATTACAAGTACGGCAACGAACCCGCGCATTATTCAATTCGCGGCGAAGTACATATTTTGAGCGGTGCGAATGTGTTCGCACCGCTCTCCAATCCTACCGATAGAGAAGATTTGATGATAATGACGATTGAGGAGATCGAAAGGGCCTGTGAGACATCCCAGGTGTTGGACTTTTCGAAGCATGACCTGGAGGCCCCTACGCTCTCCTTAACGAGGATGTTTTATCCGCTCGGGTTCCCTGTAGAAGTGAGGACGAACTCGAACGAAGTGCTGGATCTGGTGGCGGAGCTGTGGGGAAACTTCGAGAAACAGCACGATACCGAACCGATCCGTTCGGACGTGCACGTGGTGGAGGAGGGCTCGACGGAGTGTCCCCCAGCGTCGGTATTCCGGATCATGTTGCCGCTACTCACAGCTGTGGCTGACGCGAACAATTACAGCATCGTCAATCTGGAACGAAACAGTGTACAGATTTCAATTTCCCGTGCGACGCTGCAGCATAGGCTTTATGCGAAGTACCACCTCCTCGGAACGCCAGGGTGTTGCATCGCAACTCGCCTCACCACGCCCGTGCACGCCGCGTGTGTTGCACTCGACGGACACGGCATCCTGTTGTGCGGCGACTCAGGCGCTGGCAAGTCCACTCTTTCCTATGCCTGCGCACGATCGGGGTGGACCTACATCTGCGACGATGGCCTCTATCTAAAGAACTGCGGCAGCGGACGAGTCGGGACTGGCGATTGCCATCACGTCCGTTTCCGGCCGTCGGCGGCTGAGCTGTTTCCCGAGGTGCAGGGGCTGGACCTTACGCCGAGGGCTGCGGGGAAACCGTCGATCGAGTTGTCCACCGCGCCCATGTCTTACGTGACGCGCGCGCAAAGCACACATATTGATTTCATCGTCTTCCTCAACCGGCGTGCTGGCGAGATGCCTGAGCTTCTCCCCTACCCCGCAGACGCGGCGCGGCAATGGATGCGGCAGGGCCTTTACGGATTGCCGGAGACGCTAGCCGCACAGTACAAGACCATTAACCGCTTGTTGACCGCGGAGGTCTTAGAACTCCGATATAGCGACCTCGACTGGGCTGTCGACCGGCTGCGGACACTGGTACGGGAGGGCCACTGATGGTGGCTTTACTTGAGCCAGAGTCGAGCACTGAGAGCATAGCCTCCTTCTGGAGGAATCCCTCCGCATGGATTCGACAGCAAAAACTAAGCCGCGGCTTCTGGGTGTTTTTTGCCGCTGCCTTCTTTTTCGACGCGGGATTTGCCGTTTACGTCTTTCTATTCAATCTTTACCTGCTGGACCATCGCTTCAGCGATCGATCGATCGGGCTCATAGGCGGCGCGATGACGCTGGGGACGCTTGTAGGAACACTTCCGGCAGGCGTTGTGGCGCGAAGGATCGGCGTGAAGCCGTTGCTTGTCTTCTGCTTCGTTTCCGCATCGGTGCTGAATGCTGCGCGTGTTGTCTGGGTGTGGGAGCCCGCCCAAATTGGCCTGGCGTTCGTTGCAGGACTGGCAATGTGCATGTGGGGCGTTTGTTTCCTTCCAGCGGTAGCGAGACTCACGACGGAGACGAATCGTACCTCGGCATACAGTCTGATCTTCTCCGCCAGCATGGGTACGAGTATGTTGGGCGGCATTGTCTGCGGTTATCTGCCCCAATGGCTCAGGGGCATCGGCTTCGCCATGAGCGGCGCGGAGGTAAAGCGTGGAATCCTCCTGGGCTCGTGTGGCGTCGCACTCATCGGGCTTCTGCCTGCCTTGAGACTTCGCATCCCATCGCCAACCACCGCTGACCCGATCCCTGCGATCCAGCCGACACGCAGACGCTGGATGCTGCGCTGGAAAAACCATCCCTTTCTCATCAGATATTTGCCGTTGATGGCGCTATGGTCGGCGGTACTGGCCGCCTTCACGCCATTCGCAAACGTATACCTTTCACGCGATCTCCATGTTCCACTCGCGCGGATTGGGCTCACCTTTTCCGCGATACAGGCTGTACAGCTCTGCATGGGACTGGTGACTCCCCTGATATTTCGCATGCTCGGTCTGATAAACGGCATAGCCGCGACTCAGCTTGTTGCGGCTTTCACTCTGCTGTCGCTGGCTGGCGCCCGGCGTGGAACGCTTGCCATCCCGCTCTACTTGATTTTCTCTGCGGCACAGTGGATGAGCGCGCCGGGGCTCTACAACCTGCTGATGAATGAGACGCCGGATCCGGAACGTAGCACGGCAGCAGCAATGACGCTCTTCTGCAATGCGCTGGCGGCCTCGGCCGCAACGGCCGGCGCCGGCATTTTGTTTACACGTTTCGGATACCCCCCAGTGTTATTGGGCATCGCGGGAATGGCCACGTCCGTGGCAATTTTATTTTGGCTCATCATTCCGCGTCGCCACACTGACGTGCCATTGCTGTCATCAGCCGAGTCGTCGGGCTTGTTCAATCAGGAAGGATCAGCGAGATGAGACGATTCCTCGCCGCGCTCATTCCCCTGATTCTTTCAGGCATCGCGCATGCCGCGGAACTCCCGCCCGGGCGCGTACAGCTGCTGTGCCATCGCACGGCGAACAAAGATGTACCTGAGAACACGTTGGAATCGCTGGAGCAGGCCGCCATTCTGGGGTGCGATGTCGTCGAGATCGACGTACGGCGAACTTTGGATGGTGAGCTCGTCCTGAACCATGACGGCATTCTGGAGCGGCTGACCGATGGCATCGGCGACACAGAAACAACTTATTACGATGACCTTCGGATGCGCGACGCCGGTAGCTGGATGGCAGACCGATTCGAGGGCATGCGGATCCCGCTCTTCGAAGACGCCCTGCGTCTCGCCCGGGAGAAAGATATCCGGCTGATCCTGGACATGAAGGACAAGGGCATCGGGCCTGACGTGCTTCAGCTCTTGCAGCGTGAGGGCATGCTCGAGCGCGTGCGTTTCGGCGGCGAATGGGCGGACGTTAAGGAGTTATACCCCCGCGCCAATGAGGAGCAGGCCGCGTGGGTTCAGCCCGGCGTGACTGCAGAGCAGGTGAAGGCATATCACCGTGCGGGTAAAGTAGTCATTGCGAATTTTTCTGCCAACGATCACGAGATGGACTTAGTCGGAATGAAAGCAGCGGTAGCCGCCGGAGTGGATGGCATCAACGTGGATTATCCTCGGCTGGGCGCCGACGCTGTCGGACGGCCTGTAGAGCGAAAGCTCGCGGCACTGGCTTCCCAGGCGAATGCCGGTGAGAGTGCTGCTCGAGCGAGGGCAATCCTTGAGCTGTCACGCTATCGCGGCTTCGCGCTGGAAAGTGAGTTCACCCATTGGCTGCTTGACCCGGACGATCATGTTTCACGGGCCGCCGCCGTTGCGTTGGTAATCGCGCGGCCCAGTACGCCTCCAGCGGCGTTTGCCGACGCGCTGCGATCGGGCAATGCCGATGCCCGGGCGAATGCAGCATGGTCATTGGGCAGGCTCGGTGCTCCTGCAAATATGTTACTTCCGTTGTTGCAAGACAAGAGTCCGCAAGTTCTTCAGGAGACACTACTAGCCCTGTCCCGAATGCCCGGCGACGTAAGCGCGGAAGCGTTGTTGCCGCTGCTTTCGCATAGCGACCCTAGAGTTCGCGGCGGGGCGGCGTTGGCGATGGCGCGGCACCAACCAAACGTAGCGCTCCAGGCCGTTCCGGTGCAGTTGCGGCTGGAAATGAAAGTCGCCATTCAGCTCGGCGACGATTATGTGCGACGCGGTAAGCCAAAATTAACGCAGGTGGAAACGGACGAGATCATGGGGCACTTCAGGTGCCAGATGAAGATGATGCAAGCGATCTCCATGTTAAAGGGACCGGGAGGGGTGCATGCTCTCGAGGAGCAGGCCTTCCGACCGGGCGATGACTCGGCACAGTTTGATGGCATCGTGGCTACCTTTCAGTTGTGGGACAGAATCGGTACGGATGCGCAACCTGCGCTACAGGCGCTGGGATCGGCCGATACACTCCTGGCGGACCGCACAGAATGGATGCTTATCCAGGCCGGTTCATCAGTTCTACCAGTGGTGCGGGAGGCGCTTGGCAGCCCGAACGCGGCGATCAAGGCGCGTGCGATCCGAATAGTTGCCTGGCAGGGCGACATGGGCTCCCTCGAACGTCTGCGTGGCATACAGGAGACGAATCCCGCGGATGCCGAACTCGCAAGTTGGGCCATCGGAAAAATTGAAATGCTTCACCCAAAATTGTGATGACCATGACATCCGAATGCCACGAAATAGCGCTGAAACCAGGGGAGATGGAATATGCTGCATGTCGAGACGACTATGACCGGTTCTGATAGCACAGAAGTACAGTCCGGTGGCACACGGACTCATATCCTCGTCGTCGAGGATGACCCGCGCATGCAGAAGGTGCTCCAGCGCATGTTTCATGAGCAGGGGTACATCGTTACGGTATGCGGCGATGGCCAGGCGGGTTTGGACGCATTCCACGCGGCCAAGCCGTCGGCCGTGGTACTGGATCTGCTCCTGCCGAACATCTTCGGTCGCGACCTTTGCAAGACCATGAAGGCAGAACAGCCGGACATTCCGGTCATTGTCGTGAGCGCAGTCAGTGAAGTCGCTGACAAAGTTCTGCTGCTCGAGCTGGGTGCAGACGACTATGTGACCAAGCCTTTCAGTCCGCGGGAGCTGATGGCTCGGGTGCAGGCTGCCTTACGACGCAGGCATAAGCCGACGACGATGGTGACTTACAAGTTTGGCGAATGCGAGGTCGACTTCGCCAGAATGAGCGCCCGGCGCGCAGGCACGCCGATCACACTGACAGCACATGAGTTTAAGTTGCTGAAGTATTTTGTGGAGAATGCCGAGCGCGTCCTGAGCAGGGAAGAACTCTTGAATGAAGTGTGGGGATATAACTCCTATCCAACCACCCGCACTGTCGACAACCAGATTCTGAAATTGCGGCAAAAGCTAGAGCCAAACGCCACCGAGCCGCGCTATCTGCAGACGATCTACGGCGCTGGCTACAAATTTGTGCCGTAAGAAAGCGCATTCTGTGCTCAACGGGAAAGAGGGTCCAGGAATCCGAACACGTGTTCTGCTGCTGACTTCCTTGGTGTTGATCATTGCGGGGACCACAGCATCGAGCCTGCTGATCGTGCGCAGCCGACTGCAGCATCACGTGCAGGCGGCGCTGGCCGCGGACCTGCAACACTCAGTGGAGACCTTTCAAGATATTGAAGCCCACAGACGTTCCGCCTTGGATCAGGAGAGCTCTCTTCTGGCTAGTCTTCCGAGTCTGAAAGCGCTGATGACCACCAGCGATACGCGCACGATTACAGATGATGCGGTGGACTTCTGGAAAACAAGCGGCAACGAATTGTTCGCACTGGCCGATTCGAACAGCCATGTCCTGACCGCCAATGCGGAGGACGCGGAAAACACAGACCAGCTAAAGGCGGACTTGCAGGCGGTTATTCGCGATCCGAGCAGGCACTATCTCCTCAGCGGTGGCCGCTTGTACGAATATTCCGTGCGGCCGCTCTACTTCGGCAGCGCGGCCAGCGGAACACTGCTTGGCTACGTCGTGAGTGGCTATGCCGTTGACCACCGCCTGCTCCAGGAAGTGGGTCGCGGGGCAGGAGCCGAGGCAGCCTTCGTTGCCGGCGACGACATTGTGGCAAGTACGCTGCCAAAGGAAAAGCGGGATCCGCTCAAAGGAATGATGACGTCTCTTCGTCAGAGCAGCGGAGGGATTGTGACCATTGGCAGTGAACGCTATCTGGCGGGCGTCAGAGATATGACGAATGGTGCGGGCGCGCCTCTTCACCTTGTCGTCATGAAGTCGTTCGACGAAGCGGACCGGACGGAGCGCGAGATCAATCGCCTGGTTTTCCTGGCGAGCCTGTTGGCCATCGCGGTCGGTTCGCTGCTTATGCTGCTGCTGGCGCGTATGGTGACAAGTCCATTGGAACAGCTGGCGACGGGTGTGCAGGCCTTCGCAGAAGGTGATCCGGCATACCTGCTTCCTGCGGGCGGAACGCGGGAGGTGCGTTATTTGAGCCGTGTGTTTGCCGAAATGCGCGACGAAATTCAGAAAAAGAATCGCGCTTTGGTTGAGTCGGAACGCCTGGCGACGATTGGCCGGATGGCAAGCTCTGTATCGCACGATCTGCGGCACTATTTGGCGGCGGTGTATGCGAATGCGGAGTTCCTCGCATCGCCAGCACTTCCGGCCAGCGAGCGGGCGGAGCTTTTCGATGAAATACGGCTCGCGGTAAACGGAACGACGGATATGCTGGACTCACTGCTTATCTTCGGCCGCACCGGCGCAGCTTTGCAGAGGGTGCCGACTTCGATGAATGCTCTGGTGAACCGGGCAGTCGCACTGGTGCGAACGCATCCGGATGCCGAGCGGGTGACAGTGCGTGTGGAGGCAACAGCGGAGGTCACGGCTGCGATCGACACCAAACAGATGGAACGTGCCATTTACAATTTGTTGTTGAATGGGTGCCAGTCAGCGAGGCAAAGTACGGGCCGAAGAGAGGTGAGCGTCGCGGTGGATGGAGACGAGACCACCGCCAGCGTCACCATTACGGACAGCGGGCTCGGGGTAGCGGAAGGGATTCGCGAAAGTATGTTTGACCCCTTTGTGAGCCTGGGCAAGCAGAAAGGAACCGGTCTGGGGCTGACACTGGCATGGAGCGTGGCGCGCGAGCATGACGGCACCGTGCAGGTGGTAAGCAGCCGTCCGGGTGAAGCAGTGTTTCGGCTGACGGTGTCGCGTATCGCACCTGGGATAAAGAATAGTGTCGCGAACACCGCACCGAGTACTCAGTTGACGTCATGACGAAGAATCGAAAGCAGCACGCGGCGCCGTGCTGGCCACGCGAGTGGGTGCTGTGGCCGGCAGGAAGACGCGCCACGCTTGCTGCTGCCGTACTGCTTTCTGTAATTCCGCGCGGCGTGGTTTTCGCACAGGACGCGGCAATTACGCCGCCTCTCCCAGCCGAAACAACTGAACAGAAGGTGCAGCGGTTAACTGCTGCCGTTGCGGGCACGCAGGCACAGATGGAGGCCTACCAGAAGCAGCTCCAGGAGATGCAGAAGGAGCTTTCCGCATTGCAGAAGGAGCTGGCCGCGGAAAAGAGCACCGTTGTCGCGCCTCCCTCGGCTCCGAGCACAACTGTCAGCACCTCCGCGCCGAGCGCATCTGCGGCTACGCTCGAAGATATTCGTGAGCGCCAGGCGCTGCAGGAGTCCGAAATCGCCACACATGAGCAGGCAAAGGTAGAGACGGAATCGAAATATCCGGTGAAGGTGAGCGGACTATTGCTCTTCAACGGCTATGTGAACACGCGTCAGGTGGATGTCTCGGCTGCCCCGACCTACGCCCTACCGGGTTCGGGAAGTACCGGATTTTCGGTGCGACAGACCGTCCTCGGCCTGGATGCGCGTGGTCCTCACCTCTTCGGGGCAACCAGCCATGCGGATGTACGGGTCGATTTCTTTGCGACCGATGTGCAATCCAGTTACGCCGCAGGCGGATTGCTGCGGTTGCGCACAGCACATGCCGGGCTCAAGTGGCAGAACACCGAGGCTTTCATCCAACAGGACCGCAGTTTTCTCGCACCGTTCACACCGTCCTCGCTCGTTGCCGTGGCGCATCCGGATTATTCCTGGAGTGGAAATCTCTGGACATGGAATCCCCAGATCGGCCTCTCTCGCCAGATTGGTACTGCTGCGGGCTCGACGCGATGGAATCTTGAGGCTGGATTGATCGATGTGACGGATCCTCAATTACCCACCTTAACGACCAACACCTCGACCATCTCTCGTGCAGAGCGCAGCCGTTGGCCGGGCAGCGAGGCGAGAATCGCATTTGCGACCGGCAACCCGGAGACAGGATTCGAAATCGGCGCGAGTGGATACTTCAGTCCGCACGAGACGGGCGATGGTGAGCATTTCGACGCATGGGCAGGCGCATTGGATCTGCGTCTACCCATGGCCAAACATCTTTCGCTGATCGCGAATGCATATCGCGGCGCTGCGCTGGGTGGTCTCGGCGGGGGAGGATACGTCGACTATGTCCACGCGTATGCAGGCTCCACAGAGATTGCACGCGCGCTCGATGATGTGGGTGGGTGGGCTCAATTGCAGAGCAAGATAAACGAGCGTCTGGAGCTGAACGGCGGATACGGCATCGATAACCCGTTTTCCGGAGAGATACACGCGAGCACAGCAATCCCTGAATACGCAACCTATCCCGGACTTCTCCGCAATAAATCAGTGGTCGGCAACGTCATTTACAGCCCGAGCACTTATCTTCTTTTCTCACTCGAGTATCGGCGGTTGTGGACCAACTATGCCACTGGTACCGCAAGCTTCAGCGATGTGATCGGCATTGGCGCGGGGTATCGTTTCTGATGCTGCGATTCACGTGCAAGGCAGCGCTCACCGTCTCAATGCTTGCGATCACCGGGAGCATACGGCTGCATGCCGCTGAAGTGAGAGCGCAGTTGGTCACGGAATCTGGTAGAGCTTCTGGACACAGGCCAGGGAATGCGACGTCGGCGGTGATCTGGCTGGATCCTGTTCCTTCCGTTCCCGCGCCTGCGCCAGGTAAGTTCACATTGCTGCAGAAAAACAAGATGTTCACCCCGCATCTACTGGTTGTCCCGGTGGGCAGCAGTGTGGCATTTCCAAATGCCGATCCGTTCTTCCACAATGTCTTTTCTCTCTTCGACGGCAAACGCTTCGACCTCGGCCTGTATGAAGCGGGCTCAACCCGCAGCGTCGTATTTTCCCGCCCGGGCGTGTCCTATATCTTTTGCAACATACATTCGGAGATGAGTGCCGTGGTTATTGCGCTCAATACGCCCTTCTACAGCACTGCCGATCCGCATGGGGCATTTCGCATCCAAAATGTTCCAGACGGAGATTACAACCTGCGCGTATGGGTCGAGGGACAGCCGCAGAACTCTCTTGACCGGCAAACGAGACCGATCCATGTAACCGGAACGGCTGTGGATCTGGGCGACATTCACGCGAGCAGCACTAGGCAGCAACATCTGAATAAGTTCGGCCGCCCTTACGAGCCAGATGCTGTGCCTACCTACTAGTGATCCCACATGTCGCGACAGCCGTAGCTCTCCCCTATGGATTCAGAAATCGAAGTAGTTCCTGTTCATCGTGCTGGCTCAGAGAGGCGCGAACGCGCATGTGACGGACTACAGTGCCCGAGATCCGGGATGAGAAGCCGTCCGGCGCTGTGTGGCAGCGCGAACAATTCTGATCGAAGATGCGTTGACCTTCATCCTCATGCACTGCGCCCTGGCTCGCCGGTGTCTTCGCTTTCCCGGCATGGGCAGCGCCCTGCGGCTTGGCCTGTGGCGCAGAGGTACTCTGCTGGCCTGCTTCGGAGGACACGAAGGACGCGGACAACATCAGCAGCAGAGGGAGGAAATATTTGAAGGTCATTTCGCTTTACCTTTCCACGCAGGAAACAGGAACCGATAGACAATTCCCGTCTCCCAGATGTTGCGGTCGCCGGTGGACGAAAATTGTCGAGCATAACTGGTGATGATCCTGGTGTTGTGCGGCAGGTTGTAGTCCAGGCCGAAGTCAGCGCGTTGTGTATTCACCAGCGGCAGGCCATCGCTGACGATGGTGTCTCGCCGGAAGGTCTGCTGCATGCGGAAGACCGGCTCGAAACGGCCGATAAAGCTATCCAGGCCACCGAACGCTTGCGTGCGGTAATCAGCTTCGATCCAGTAGCCCTGCGCATGGTGGCCGCGCGCGAACTCAGAGCGTAGGCGAAACGCAGTATCCTTCGGCTCCCACCACAGATGCGCGCCATAAAAATTCTCCTGCACCCCCTGAAGAAGCCGACCGTACGAGAGTCCAAGTTCGAGTCGCTGCTCTGGCAGATAGAGGTCGGCGCGTCCGCCGGCGGAACGATCCGAGTTGAACTGCTCGTTGCCGCTGCGCGCGGAGAAGTAGGCAGCGTAGTCAATGGAATATTTTCGGCGTGAAACGGCGGACCCGCGCAACATGCCGCCAAGTCCGGTACCGGTAGACATCAACCCCAAGGGACTGATGAGGGGACCGTCTTGGAAGTTGCTGATCCAGATGGGCGACAACCGCTCATTGTATGTACCGAAGGGAATCAGGAAACTACCCCCGACCAGGGTGACATGAGGGGTTAAAATCGCGTCCCCTTGAAGGTAGGTAAAGGCCCCGAAATATGTGTGGTCGTATCCAGATTGGCCATTGCTGCGAGGTGCCCAGGTTTCGAGGATCGCCGCGCGGGACTCGATAAGCACCCGCTGTCCGATCGGCGCGGCCAGTAGTGGCTCGATGATTGGCTGATAGTTGGTGTTGCCCCCGTTTGTGCTGGTAAAGAAGCCGACCCCGCCCGAAATCAGCGGTGTGTCCTGAGCGCTCCCGTAACGGAGCAGCACAGAGCATTGTCACAGCGAGGACGAAGCTGAGTCTGTAACGCGCCATAGGTGCAAGCTAGCGCCAGGCACTTGTAAATGTGTCCCTGAATCGTCTGTCCTTTGTCAGTTGGTTGTCACCGCCGTATTTGTGCGCGCTTTCGGCATGCGCCCCGGCGGCTCGCAAACGGTTGACCCAGAGGCCCCGGCCTGGTTTAGCAGAGATCGTGAGAGGCCGCCAACAAAGCAGTGACAATCGCCTTACAGCGACATGACAACACCGTATTGCCTGCTGGCTAGATTCAAAACAAGTTGTTTCGCGCATCGTTGCCGGTAGAAGGCCACCAGCAGCCAGGCGCCCAGTCCGCCAGTTCGCGCTGGCAACCCCAAAGGACCCTGCATGAAGTTGAAATTTATTTTGTTCGCTCTGTTCGTCGTGGCCCTGATCCCGGCCGTGTTCACCGTTTCCCCCGCCCCTGCCCAGTCAGCGCCTCGCCGCATTGAAGTGACGGCCAAGCGATTCGACTTCGACCCCGCCGAAATCACCGTGAAAAAGGGCGAGCCTGTCGTGATTGTTCTGAAAAGCGTCGACGTGCCTCATGGCCTGAGCTTTCGGGATCTTGGAGTCAATGTCAAAGCTGCTAAAGGACAAACCGCTGAGCTTTCCTTCACCCCTACCAAGGTTGGCGACTTTGTCGGCCAGTGTTCAGTCTTCTGTGGATCGGGTCACGGCAAGATGAAACTCACGCTGCACGTCGTGGAGTAAAGGATGCACCCATCATGCTTCAAGCCTGCGCCGCCATCTGCATTGCCATTCAGCTTGGCGGCTACAAGGCAAACCCGCTCACCACGGTCGAGTCCAAGGTAATGACGGCAGCCAAGCAGAACCTCTTTGTACGCGGCAAGTCGCAGAAGAATCCGCTTCCGGACAATGCTGCCGCGCTCTCCGATGGCAAAGAAGCTTTCTCGCGTTACTGCGCGGCTCGCCGCGGATTAGATGGGCAGAACACTGGGATTCCGTTGGCCAGCCGTATGTCGCCGCAGGCGCCACTGCTCTCCAGCTGCGAGGTCCAGGCCTATACGGATGGCCAGCTGAAATGGGTGATCAATTACGGCCTCTGGCCGTCCGGCATGCCGGGATCCGAAGACCTACTGAGCGACGACGAAATCTGGTCGATCGTTGTTTACCCGCGCCATCTGACGCTAGCCGGCAGTCTTGGCGAACCGGAGATGTACAGCCACTAGCGTCTATGCCCATACCCTCGACGATCGCCGCGCCTCGATCTCTTACAAGAGAACAGCATATGCGCAAAGCCGTGCTCCAGATCTTTTGTGACTCATCGCACGAGGCATGCTTGTCCCTGGAGCGCCTGTCTGGCAAGGATTGGCCAAGGCTGTTGCACTGGTTAGATACCAGCGGTCTGGCGCTGTACTTCTTTGACCGTCTGAACGAACTCAATCGTGTCAACGCATTGCCGCTTGATGTCTTCGAGCGGCTGCAGCAGAATCTCGTGGACAACACGGCACGCATCGAAGGCCTGATCGCGGAGATGTCTCTCATCCATCGCGAATTTCAGAGGGGTTCTCTTTGCTATGCAACGGTGAAGGGATTCTCTCTCTGGCCGTTCTCCGTGCCAAAGCCCGAACTCCGTTCGCAGCTGGATCTGGACTTTCTGGTAGCCGAAGAGTCTTCGCGTGAGGCACGGCGCATTCTGGAGAGCCGCGGCTATCATCTGCGGGCCATCAGCGGCCGCAGCTGGGAATTCAAGAAAAACGAGATGCCGGGTACATCGATCCGGGACCTGTATAAGGATGTGCCGTTTCGATCCGTGGAACTGCACGTTGAGCCCAGTGCCAACGGCCAGTCCTCGCTGTTGGCCCGCGCAGAGATGCGTACTTTTCGGGGAATCGACATGCCCGTGTTGTCCCCGGCCGATCAGTTCCTGGGCCAGGGTATGCACGCCTTTAAGCACATCTGCAGTGAATTCTCGCGCACAGCCCACCTGCTTGAATTTCACCGCCATGTGATTGCGCGGAGCGATGACGCCGAGTTTTGGAGTCAAGTTCGTTCGTGCGCGGAGACCTCTCCGAGAGCAGGGCTCGGCCTTGGCGTGGTCGCGCTGCTCATCACGCAGGTGATGGGCACCTTCGCGCCATGGTCATTCGCAAGCTGGACCATCGATCGTCTCCCCGCACGAGCGCGTCTCTGGGTGCAGCTATACGGGGAGCAGAACGTCTTCGCAAGTTTCCCCGGCAGCAAACTCTATCTCCTGTTGCAGAAGGAGCTTATTATCTCCGGCGTTCCACCGAAGCGCTCCTTGCGGCAGGCTCTGTTGCCGCTCCGCCTACCCCCGGTGATCGTTCATGCGAGTGCGAACGAGAAGCTGCCGATGCGGCTTCGGCGCTATCGCACGCAGCTTCGCTTCGTCCTTTTTCGAATGCGTTTTCACACCGTGGAAGGTCTCCGCTATTTGCGTGAGTCCTTCCGCTGGCAGCAATACATGAATGAGGTGGCGCCGTGACGTACCGTAATTCGACATTTTGGGTGCGCGCCACCTCGCAGACGCTCGGCCTGGTGATTCTTACCACTCTTTGCCTGCATCCTGCGCGAGCGCAGCAGACCACGCCCGGACAGACTACGCAGGGACAGACCACGCCGGGGAGCGCGACGTCAGTATTGCCACCACCCCTGCTTTCCCCCGATGACAACCAGAACCAGACGGAGACAAATCCCTTTGCTGATGGCTCGGCCGATGGCAGCTCAACCATGGCTCCCACCGGCACAACTTCAGCGTCAGGGGGAACGCAGACCTCCGTCACAGGTGCTGCCAGCAATCCGTATGTTCCGCTTTCAGCAGCTCAGATCTACGCCGTTCTCGATCAGCAGCCGGATGCGGTAGTTGAACTGAAGTCGTTGATGGCGGACCTGGCGCAGCAGCAGGGCACCGCCCTGCAGCCCGACTCCATCACCGACCAGATGCTGTACAGCCAGATCGCGTCGAGTCCTGAGCTACGCGCGAACATTACTACTTTCATGCGAGCACGCGGCTACGTGACGGACGCTGACCTCGCGAGTTACGCGGCGGCTGCGCATGATGACGATCTATTGTCGCCGTTGCAATCGTCACAGATATCCGGTGTTCCGTTGGGCACGGGAGGTTCTTTACTCAACCCCATTCCAAACAACCAGCCTGCCGGTACGATGATGGCTGGGACTGGCAACCTGCCATACATAGTCCAGCCGCGCGCTGCGGCTCGGCAAAATGTAACCAGCGAACCGCGAGTGCTTCACAGGGCGGCGCCCTACAACATGCTTTCGTTGCGTGACCTCTATACTCAGCTTCCCGAGCAGCAGGGAAAGCTGAGGCGATATGGGTCCGACGTGTTTCTGCGCCGCGACGTCTATGCAGCCAATCAGGTCGCTCCCAGTGGGCGCGGGGTGCCGCTGGACGTTCCAGCCGGCCCCGACTATGTGGTCGGCCCTGGGGATACGCTTACCGTAGCCATTTGGGGCGGCATCTCGCAGAGCCTTACGCGCACGATCGACCGTGACGGCAAGCTCAGCCTGCCCGATGCCGGGCCGGTACAGGTCGCAGGCCTTACCCTCGAACGCACCCAGGCCGTTATCGTGGACGCGCTCAAGGTTCAGTATCGCAGCGTGCAGGTTGCTGTTACAGTTGCCCGTCTGCGCAGCATCCGAGTTTACGTAGTCGGCGACGTGCAGCGCCCTGGCGCATTCGATATCAGCTCACTTTCCACGCCACTGAATGCGCTCTTCGCCGCTGGTGGTCCCACCAGCGTAGGTTCGCTGCGTGTCGTTCGACACTACCGCGACCGGCAGTTGCTGGGCGAGTTCGATCTCTACGACTTTCTCTTGCATGGCGTGCAAAACGAAGACCGTCTGCAATCAGGCGACACGATAGCCGTGCCTCCTGCCGGCCCGCAGATCGCCGTTTACGGCGCGGTGAAGAGGCCGGCTATCTATGAGCTGAAAGACGAAACGACGCTCGCCGCTGTGCTCGAGGATGCGGGAGGCGTGACGGTCTCCGCAGAGCTGGGCCATATTGTGATCGACCGTATTGACGCAAATCGTCAGCGCCAAACCGTGAGCCTGGATCTTCCCGCAGGTAGCAGCGCTGAAGCCGCGCGTGCTGCCATCGCAGCCTTCGCAATTCATGATGGCGATCGTGTGCACGTTTCCGCCATCCTGCCCTACAGCCAGCGTGTCGTGTACATGGAAGGTCACGTGGTGCGTCCGGGTCGCCAGCCATATCGCGACGGAATGCGGCTAAGCGATGTGCTCCACAGCTATCAGGACTTGCTGCCCGAACCCGCTGATCGCGGCGAGATCGTTCGCCTCATGCCGCCGGATCTGCATCCCGAAACCATCGACTTCAATGTCGCCGACGTCTTGATAGGGAACAGCAATTACACACTCGAGCCCTTCGATACGGTCCGCGTCCTCGGCCGCTACGAGGCCGATGCACCCAAAGTAGCCATCGGCGGCGAAGTGCTGCGTCCCGGTAGCTACGCTCTTTCACACGGCATGACTGTTGCCCAGCTTGTGCGTATGGCGGGCGGCTTCAAGCGCGACGCCCTGCTCACAGACGCGGACCTGACCAGCTATCAGGTCGAGGGCGGTACGAAGGTCGTGACCGATCGTAAATCGATTCGGATCGGCAATGCCGTCGACAACGAGGATCACTCGGATGACGTTCCACTCAAACCCGGTGACGTGCTGACGGTGCATCAACTCACAGGATGGAGCGATATTGGTGCCTCCATCAAAGTCGAAGGGGAGATAGCGCACCCAGGTTCATATGGATTCGATCAGGGAGAAAAGCTCAGCTCCATCCTGCGTCGCGCCGGCGGATTTCGTGACACCAGTTATCCCGCAGGCGCGGTCCTTATCCGCGAGGAGGTTCGCCAGCTTGAGGAGAAGAGCCGCGAACAGCTCATTCGCCAGATCGAAACCAGTTCAGCTTCTGCGCGCTTAAGTCCGAATCTCGGCTCAGGGGATAATTCCGCCACACTGCAGTTGATCGCGCAGCAGCAGAACGACGCGCTCGCTCGCTTGCGCAGTCAGCCGGCCAGTGGCCGCCTTGTCATCCATATCAGCTCCGACATCAGCAGCTGGGAGAATACGCCGGCCGACATTGAAGTACGCGCTGGAGATGTCCTTCGTATTCCGAAGCGCCCCGGCTTCGTGCTCGTCAGCGGTCAGGTATTCAACGCCTCGGCTATCACCTTCGTACCAGGCAGAACGGCCGGTTGGTATGTGCACCGTGCCGGTGGCACGACACAGGTCGCGAACACAAAACAAATCTTCATCATCCGCGCGAACGGCACGGTCGTGGGGCGCGAGCCGAGCCTTTGGTTCGATCACGATGTCCTGTCAACACGGCTCGATCCTGGTGATGTGGTTGTGGTGCCGCAAAAAATCATTGGCGCATCGCTCGTTTGGCGCAATGTGCTCACCGTCGCGCAAATCGCAGCATCGGTCGCATTTACTGCTGGCATAGCTGGTGCCCTATGAAGACCCCTAACGGCTTTCAGCCCGGTTCTGCAACTCCAGTGAGAGCCTGATCGCAAGAGGTCCGTGCTGCTTGATAACCGAACGGACGGTTCGGGAGTACTCGCTGAAACTCCGGCTCCAGAGACGCTCGATGTCGCGGACACGCCGGAGTGGGTGACGAACACCAGGGTTTTGTGGGAGCGGCGTCGTCTCCTGGTGCGCGTTGCTGCAATCTCTTTGCTGCTCAGTCTCCTCTTTGCGTTCACCTTGCCCAAGCGATACAAGTCTTCCGCGCAAATCATGCCGCCCAGCAATCCAAGCATGGGCACCGCCATGCTGGCTGCGCTGGCAGGGCGTGCTCTGGGCGGGATGAATGGACTCGGCAGCCTCGCCGGAAGTCTTTTAGGTGGCAACAACAGTACGGCGCTCTTCATTAACCTGCTGCGCAGCGGCACCATTGCGGATCGTCTGATCGATCGCTTCCACCTCCAGAGCGTGTACCACACGCGGTATCGCGTGGACACGGCCAAACACCTGGGGCGTGAAACCACCATCAGCGACGACAAGAAAAGTGGCGTGATCACGATCACGGTCGAGGATACCGATCCACGTCGCGCGCGCGACCTCGCACAGGGTTATCTCGACGAACTCAATCTGATGGTAAACCGCACCAGCATCTCCTCCGCGCGTCAGGAACGAATCTTCATCGAGAAGCGCCTGCAGAAGGTAAAGGCTGACCTCGAGGTGGCCCAGCAGCAGATGAGTGAGTTCTCGAGTACGCATGCCACCGTCGACATCAAGGAGCAGACTCGCGCCATGGTCGATGCCGCCTCCCGGCTGCAGGCGCAGATGGTTCTGGAGCAGGCGAATCTCGATTCGGTGCGCCAGATCTATGGGGACGGCAATGTCCGTGTGCGCGCAACGCAAGCGCGTATCGCGGCGTTGCAAGCTCAGCTCTCCAAGATAAGTGGGTCTTCGGCGCCACTCCCCGCGGAACAGACGGCGGAGTCGGAGGATAAGGGCGGCACAAGCACAAGCTCCGAGCTCTATCCTCCGCTGCGTCAGCTGCCCCGTCTCGCCGTCCCTTATGCAGATCTATATCGCCAGGTGCGGGTGCAGGAAACCGTCTTCGAACTGCTCACGCAGCAGGATGAACTGGCGCGCATCCAGGAAGCCAAGGATGTCCCAGTGGTCGGTGTCATCGACGCACCCGGCATACCGGAGAAGAAGTCCTTTCCTCCACGGCTCCTGCTGGCACTGCTCCTGACAGTTATTGCTACAAGCATCGCGGCTGCTTTGCTGCTCGCGTGGCACCGCTGGTTACATGTCAGTCCGAGCGATCCGCGCAAGGTGCTCGCGCAAGAGATCTACGCGTCGCTCCCGGCAACGTTACCCCGGCGAAGGCCGCGGGTCGGAGCAGCGTCGTGAAGGCTCACCTGTCCAACGCGGCCTACGGCGTTCTTGACTATGCTGCGTATCCGATCGGCATGTTGCTGGTGGCGCCCATCGTCCTCCGCAACATGGGTACTGCGCAATATGGCATCTGGGCCGTGGTCACGGCGGCCGTCAGCATGGGCAGCATCATTGCCTCCGGCTTCGGCGACGCCAATATCCAACACGTCGCCAGCCAGCGCGGTCTTGGGCAGCACGACAACCTCGTGCGCACCGTGCGGTGCATGATCGGCATCAACCTTGTTCTGGGTACGGCTCTCGCGCTCCTCGCCTGGATACTAGCTCCCTTTGCGGCGATGCGCCTGGTCCCCGTAAGCGGCGCACTTCAGCAGGATTGCCTCTGGTCCTTGCGCATCGCCAGTCTCCTTCTGTGGCTGCGCACGATGGAGAGCGTCTGCATCAGCACGCAACGCGCCTTCGAGCGTTATGGCCCTGCTGTGCGGGTCAGCATAGCCACGCGCCTCGTCTCGCTCGCCGCTGCTGCTGCCCTCACATACCTTCTGCGCAGCGTTGCCTTCATGGTCGCTGCTGCTGCTCTGCTCAACCTGCTGGGCACATGGCTCCAGTTCTCCGATCTCCGCCAGCTCCTGCAAGCCAAGTCGCTCGCGCCGGCAATGGACGCTGCTGCCATGAAGGCGCTCCTTGGCTTTGGCGCCTTCAGCTGGCTTCAGGCCGTCACCGCGGTCATCTTCGGCCAGGCCGACCGCCTCTTCCTCGGCGTTTCGCTGGGCGCTGTCGCGGTTGCGGCCTACGCGCTGTGCACGCAACTTGCGCAGCCCATCTATGGCTTCGCCGCGTCAGGACTGCACTTTCTCTTCCCGCACCTTGCCGGGCGCCATGCTTCGCGTGCGACCACTGGCGTGCGCAAAACGATACTCATTGCCTTCGCGTGCAACCTGCTCTTTGTAGCCGCCGCGACCGCGGTCCTGATCGTCTTCGGCCAAGACATCCTGCGCATCTGGGCGGGCGTTGATATCGCACGAAGCGCAGCCTCCTTCTTTCCCGTAATCGTCTGGAGCTCCGCCCTGCTCGCTTTGAATGTGACGGGCACCTACGCTCTCTTCGCATTCGGGCGCATTCGTATTGTTACCTGGATAAACCTCGCTGCCGGCGCAACCATGCTGCTGCTGATGGTCTGGCTGCTGCCCCGTTTCGGCGCATACGGCATCGCGTTGGCTCGTCTCTGCTACGGAGCCATCACCCTGCTGATCTACCTGCCCCTTGCACGCATGCTCCGCAAAGAACACAAAGCATTCCTGCCCATCCCGGCAGGGAAGCCAGTCTGCGAGGAAGCATGAGCGCCAACATACAAAGGATTCATCCGTCCACTCTTGCGCTAAGTGCGCCTCGCACAGCCGCAGCCACGACGATGCCGCTAGCGGCATCCGTCGGCTTCTACTTTTCGTTTCGACTCTTCTTCCCGTTGCTGGCTGTGCGCGTCTTTGGGCAGGACGCCCAGGCGGGCGTCGTCATCAGTCTCACACTCAACTATCTTCTGCTGGTTCTTGCCGCCATCGATGCCCTGGGCGACGGAGCCATCACCCTTCGCTCTGTCCTCCAGTGGCCATGCTTCCGTTGGGTGCTACTCTTTCTGGGCTTTTCCGGAGTCAGCCTCTTCTGGAGCGTTACCGCTTCGCTCCTGGCGGCCGCGGCCTTCTGGTGTGCCATGGTGGCAGACACCGCGATCGTCGTGCTGCTTCTTCGCCGAGCACAGGCAGATTCCGTCGTGAACTCGCTCATGCGCGGTTACATATGGGGAGGCTGTGCCATTGCGATCGTGGCCTGGCTGCTGCCAGCGCAATCCGATCTTCGCCTTGGCGACGAAGAACTCCTCGGTCCAAATCAGATCGGCTGGGTGTGCGCCTTCGCCTTCTTCCTCGCGCAATATCTCATGCGACGGAAAAGCGGCAATTGGACGGTGCCGGCGCTCCTGCTTGCGATCACACTGCTACGCAGCCTAAGCAAGACGACCATCATCGCCTTCCTCGTTGGACAGGCGTACATCCTTCTGCGCGACCGCACCATACGCCGTCGAACGAAGGTACTGGTCATCAGCTCGGCGCTGATCGTTGTCTTTGTCTTCTGGCAGCTGCTGTCTGACTACTACGTCGTCTACACCAACGCCGGCAATCAGGCGGAGACACTCACCGGACGCCTCGGCATCTGGCTCTACTTTCTTACCGAAGCAGTCCAGAAGCCCTGGTTTGGGCATGGCTTCCACTCCGTGTGGAAGATCATTCCGCCGTTTAACGAATTCGAAGCCCGCCATGCTCACAACGAACTGCTCCAGCAGTTCTATGCCTACGGAGTAGTCGGCATCTTCATGCTGATCGCGATCTACGGCAGCGTCTGGCGGCAAGTTCGCAAGCTCTCTGATCCTTCATTGCGCACGTTCTTTCTCGGCATGCTGCTGTTCGTCATCGTGCGCTGCGCTGCCGATACCGAGGTCTTCGATCTCTCGCTGCCGCTGTGGTTCATCGCCATGCTGGGTGCGCTCATGCACCAGCTTCGAAATCGGCCGGAGGTGCTTGCGTGAAGGTGGTTATCGCGCTTACGTCGTCTTCCGGTCAGCTTTCGGGCGTCCAGCGGCATGCCATCAGCCTGTCGCGATGCCTGCTCACGCGGGAACGCATCACTGCCGTGCACCTGATCGCAGCTCCCTGGCAGCGGGAGTTCGTGCGCGATGCCGCGCCGCGCGGCGATGCGCGTCTGCATTTGCACACCGCGCGCGTCCGCAACAATTCGCTCAGCCGGAACCTGTGGTACTACACCGAGCTTCCGCGAATTGCGGCGCGGCTCGGCGCGGACATCGTGCATCTCGGCTATCCCACGCCGCTGAACGAACGGGCCTATCACTGCCCCACGGTGGTAACACTCCACGATCTCTACCCCTACGATGTTCCGGAAAATTTTGGCTTTCCCAAGGTGCTGTTCAATCAGCTGGTGCTGCGGCGATGCTTGCAAGCGGTGGACGGGATCGCATGTGTCTCGCAAAGCACACTCGCTCGCCTGGAGGGAATTGAGCCACGGTTGGCCCTCGCAAAAGCCACCGTCATCCATAACAGCGTCGCTCCACAGTCCCGAGTCTCCGCATCGAGTCCGCTGCCGCAATGGGATGGGGAGCCATTTTTGCTGTGCGTCGCTCAACATCGTCGCAACAAGAACATCCTCTTCCTTCTGCGCGTCTTCGACCGTCTCCTACGGAGCGGACGCATCGCACATGAAACGCGTCTGGTCATCGTGGGCATTCCCGGACCGGAGACGAACGCGATACTCCGTTTCATCGCGACCGCGGGCATCGGAGACCGTGTTGTCCTGCTCAATGGTCTCTCGGAAGAAGAGCTGCAATGGTGCTATCGGAGGTGCGCGCTCCTGCTTGCGCCATCGCTCACGGAAGGGTTCGGCCTCCCCGTGGCAGAAGCGCTACTGGCAGGATGCCGCGTCATCTGTTCCGACATCCCGGCCTTTCGCGAAGTCGGCGCAGACCGTTGTGTATACATCCCGCTGAACGCAATGGCTGAAGAGACCTTTTGCGACGCTGTTTCGGCTGCCATCCGGGAACCTTCGCCGAAGCCGGTCGCCCTGCCGCAACTCTCCGCGCCATGGATCGCGGAACAGTATCTCCAGCTCTATCACTCACTTCTTTTTCCCGCATCGGCGTCCGACACACCTGCACTCCGCGCCGAGATGCGGGCATCACAAGGGGACCAAGTCATATGAAACGCAGCAAACAACGTCCAGCAGCCAAACTCCTTGGCATCTCCGTCGAAGCTCTCGACATGGAACTTGCCCTCAGCCGTATCGCCAGGGAACTGGAAGCGCGCCGCAAGGGATACATCTGCATGGCAGGTGTGCACGGCATCATGGAGGCGTTTCGCGATTCCGAATTGGCCGCCATCTACGCCGGCTCCAGCATCACTGCGCCTGATGGCACGCCGACTGTGTGGGTCGGCCGGTTGCAGGGGCATAAAGCGATGCAGCGCGTGGCTGGCCCGGATCTCATGCTGGAAGTCTTCCGCCGCAAACAATTCGCTGGATGCACACATTTCCTGTACGGCGGCGAGGAACATGTCGCGGAGCAGTTACGGGAGCGGTTCACGCGCCTCTATCCATGGGCGCGCATCGTCGGCACTTACACTCCCCCCTTTCGTGATCTCAATGCGGAGGAAGAAGAGTCCCTCATCGCGCGCATACGCCAGCTGAAGCCGGACATCATCTGGGTCGGCATCAGCACGCCCAAGCAGGAGCGATTCATGCATCGTTACCTGCATCTGCTCGATACAACGCTCATGTTTGGTGTAGGCGCGGCCTACGACTTTCACACCGGCCGCATCCAGGATGCGCCGCAGTGGATCAAGACGATCGGAATGCAATGGCTGCATCGGCTGCTGCAGGACCCACGCCGCCTGTGGAAGCGATATTTTCGCAATAACCCCGCATTCCTGTGGCATATTGCTCTGCAACTCAGCGGGCTTCGGCATTACCCGTCAACCACGCTCGAGTATCTGCCTGTATCACTCAGTCCCGACCTTCCGTCGCATGCCGACAACAATATCGGTCAAATGGCGACGCCTCCAGCCCGCCTGCAAAAGTTAGGTAGCTAGGCCTAATGGTAGGGAAAACCAAGGCCCGGACTTGAGAGTCCGGGCCTTGGGCGCTTTTTCGATAGACGCGCTATCCGAAGGCCTCAGCGGATGACATTCAGAGTGACCGCAGTCGTCTGCGTCTTGCCTCCGCCTGCCGCCGTAACGGTAATGGTATGGCTTCCAACCGATGCATTCCTCCCCACCGTAATCTTCATCGTCGATGCACCCGATCCCGGCGCTGCGATGGTGCTTGGACTAAAGGACACGGTGTTGGCGGTTCCTTGCCCGGAGGCAGACAAGCTAACCGCAGAGTTGAAGCCCCCATTGGCGGTGGTGGTGATGGTGACTGTCCCAGAAGAGCGTCTCGCAATGGTGATCGAAGTAGGCGACGCGGAGACAGTGAAGCCCGCTGCCACGCCACTCGTGATCGTGAGCGAGACAGTCGTTCTCTGCGTGAGGCCTCCGCCTGTGCCGGTGATCGTGATGGTATACGTACCAGCCGCGGTGGTGGTCGCCACGTTGAAGGTAGCCGTAGAACTTCCCGATCCTGGCGCAGCGATTGAGGACGGACTGAAGCTGACCGTCACTCCGCTCGGCGCACCGGATGCAGTAAGCGCGACAGCCGAGTCAAACCCATTGGAGACTGTGCTGGTAATCGTGGACGACCCGCTGCTGCCCGCGGCGACAGAGAGTGAGGTGGGCGAAGCGGAGAGGCTGAAAGAAGGATTCTGCGACGACGAGCCGGTGAGTGCGCTGATGAGGCCGGTGTTCGGACTGCCCCATCCAGTCACCAGGTCATACCCTGTGACTGCCGAATAGCTGCCGGAGGTGCCGCTCGTGATGTCGTGGAAGTCCGCGCCGTAACTGGATGTCACGTTTTGTGAGTAAATCGTGGGGTTCAGGAAGCCAATCGTAGGCTTGCCGTTCGCAGCCAACTGCTGGTTGACCAGCGCAATATAGCCGGCCCACATGGGAGCAGCGAAGCTGGTGCCGCCGTACTCGTTTGCGAGGCAGGTGGTCTGGTCGGCGCAGGTGTAAAAGGTAAAGTTTGCATTGGCCGAGACATCCGGTCCGTTGCGAAGAGTGGTCGAACCTTTATTGCTCGAGTTGATGACGCCCGAAAGTTGCTGCCACGACGGGATCGCAATCTTGTCCGGTGAAATGCCGCCGCCGCTGTCCGCCCACGCGGTTTCCGACTTCCAGGGTCCAGCAGCGCTGGCGGTGACCAGGTCTGTGCCGCCTACCGATACAACATATGCATCATCTGCCGGCCACGCCTCGTTTCTTGACGACCAGGTGGAGCTATCGCCAGAGGCCGCGAAGAAATTCTGGCCCTGCGCGGCCATCTTCTGGAAGTAAGGATCGAGTGTGCTGGGATCCGCAGGCGTCCAGCCCCACGAGCAGCCGATGGTGGTGGGCAGGGGATTGTGCGTCGTCATCGCACTGATGATCGCGGTGTCCGTGGATCCGACGTACATCACCAGGCTAGAGAGGCCAGGCGCCATGCCCAGGGCCTGGGTCATATCCAGCGTCTGCTCTGTGTCGTCGCATTTACCGCCGGCAGTGTTATCCACGCAGGACGTGCTGGTGCCGTCCGTGGAGATGACGCTGACCGGCACATTATTTGTTTGGCCGACATTCTTGAAATACGTATTCAGGTCTGCCAGATCAGTGCCGACAAATTCGAACAATCCAAGGTTCTGGCCAGCGCCGGTAAGGGCGGATCCGCCGTAGTACGCCGCGCGCATGTCGCTACCCAGGAACGAAGCAGAGGGACCGGATCCGGTCGTGGCATGAGCCACCACTTTGTCCGGAGAGATGCCGTGCGCCTTCGCGTAATCGCTCTTTTTCACCAGCAGCGGATGCGGAAGCGAGAAATTATCCAGGCCAGAGACGTGCCATAGGTTGAACGGCAGACTTACCGTCGGCTCCCGATCCGGAGCGTAGAAGACGCGACCCTCCGTGGGGTGCTGGTAGGTATGCATGTTGACGTGGAATGCAGCCTGCACTGCTGACACAGGTCCCTTGATCTCCACGTTCATGCCGTCGCGGCTGCCGCCGATCACCGTGAAGCCGTTCGCCTTCGCATAGCGGACCACCGCGTCGTAGTCTTCCTCGCTCGGTCCAAACTGCGCCGTAAACTCCGGCACGGTGAGGTAATGGTGATAGGAGGGGCTGTTCGGATCGTAGATTTCGCTCAGCAGTCGATCCAAACCTGCCTGATTGCGCAACGGAAGGACGACATTCAACGTCATGACCTGGTTTGCGGGCAACCGGCCGATGGCCTGTGCGCGGCCATTCCCAACCGTCTCGCGCATATGGTGCGTCAACATGGTTTGGGAGTGAGCGTTCGTTGGCATAGCCAACACTCCCGCGAAGAGTGCGAGTAGAACAGCACCTGATTTGCGAATCACGGCTTCTCCTTTGGGGGCAGCAGAGCGGTGGGACGACATTACATATTTCCGTGCGGAATTACGACCGAGTCGTTCTACTCCCGACGATCAAATGGAGTCAATTCCTTCCGCAGCGGAATAGCCGCATTGATGCGGATGGGTTGTTATCTTTTCAGATAACTCAGGCTGTTACTAATCCGGTCTACGAGTGATCGTGACCGACATGCAGCACGCCTCGCGATGTACTGAAGTGGATCGCTTAGAAGGGAATCGGGCAGAAAGGATCCAGGACCGGATCTAGTTCCAGCGATGCGCGGGCTCTGTCCAGCCGAAGGCGCCCGGGATCACGCGCAACTCAGCGGTGGCTGCGTCATTGAAATAGATTGAAACAATGTCGAAGCGGACGTGCTTTGGCTGCTCCCGCAGGCCACTCATGTAGAGCCGCGCCATCCGCCGGATCATGCGTCGTTTGTCTGCGTCCACGGCCGATTCCGCCGTCGCCACGTCGAACCGGCTGCGCGTCTTCACTTCTACGAAGCAGAGAGTGTCGCCTTCCCAGCACACCAGGTCCAGGTCCCCTGGCTGGCGTGAAGAGCGCCAGCGCCGGGCCACGACCATGCAGCCCTTTTTGCGCAGATGGAAGTAGGCAGCCTCCTCGCCTTGATCGCCTAGGCTCAGGTGCGCGTTCTTGTCCTGCTGCTGGTGTGTGCCGCGTCCCGACCACCGGTCGATCGCTGGTATCAGGAGTTCCAACATCCGGACCCGCTCTGTCGCCAAGCGTGTCATGACGTCATTCTGCGGCGGAAGGTTGCCGAAGGGAATGTTACTTAGGTCGCAGAGCCCATCGCGGGCGGCGGTATGCGTCCTACGAGTAAGGCAGCAGTCTGGACCCGTTTCGGGACCGACTTCCACGGAAACAGTGCAGGTGTTATTACCGGCGATATGCCACTCACCCGGGTGGTGCATCGGGTTTGCTGTGGATCGGTTGCTACGCTCCCGGACATGGGAACCTATCACGTCCTTGCCTCGGGTACCGTGCTGTGGCTGCTCGCCTCGTCGGGAGCCACCGACTCACATCTTCCTCTCGTCCTGACTGCTACTCTGACGGCAGTAGCTTTATTGGCAACCCGGGTCGTTCGCCGCAGGAAAGAGAAGCAGTGAGCCGCGACGCCGAACCCGTCAGGAGTGGAATGGCTTCAAAGACGGCCTGGACGGCCTGGATCTGGTTTGCCGGCGCTGCAGTCTGGTGGGTAAGCGCCGCCCTTGCCGTGCACTACAACCACCGTACTCACGCTCTGCTGTCCCTCAGCATCTCGGCACTCTTCTTCTTCGCTGGCCTCTTGTGGCTCAGGATGCCGCCGAGGAAGCGCTAAAGCCCTGGCCCCCCTCAGTATTCGTCGTGATGAGGTGCTTCGCTCAATGGCTGTCCCTGGCCCGCCCATAAGAGGCAGATCAGGCCAAGGACCACACACCCCGCCACACCTATCAGAATCCACGTCATCGGTTGATTTGGCCAGACCATTGCCAGTCGCTCCTTCGAGATAATCGTTCAAACCAAATGTAGCGCGGCAGCCGTTCGTCGCGCCAGTACAGCTGGAAGGCCGTTGCGCCACTGACTATTGGCGCTCACCCCCGAGGCATAAAGCGCGTGTCAAGCAGATCCAGCTCCCGCTCCAGTTTGCGCAAAACATGGTCGCTGATACGGTCTTCGTAACGCATCTTCACGAGCGCAGCCCTCTCGGCGGCACGCACCCGGTTGTTTAGGTCGTACATCTGTGACCATTGCACCGGCGTCGGGTCTTCCACATCTTCTGTTTGCCCATCCACCATCGCATAACGCTCTTTGTAGTGGTGCATGACATCAAGCCACACTGCTTCGTCCGGGCGCGTTCCGTCCGACTCGATCGACTCCAGATAATCTAGTGCGCCTCGCAGCATCTGTTTTCGCGCATCCCGCTCCACCTTTTCCAGCGGGTCGGCTTCGCATAGCCCCAGCTTACGGATCAGCGAAGGCAGCGTCAGCCCCTGGACAACCAGCGTGATCAGGATGACGCAGAAGGTGAGAAAGATGATGACTTCGCGTTGTGGGAAGGGAGAGCCGTTATCGAGCGTACGTGGCAGTGAGATGGCTGCCGCCAGCGCCAGCACGCCGCGCATCCCTGTCCAGCCAAGCACAAAGATCCCACGCGCATTGGGCCGACTGTAGCTCTGTTTGAGCAGCCGCGTGCGGATGAAATACGCAAGCCATGCCCCCGGGTACATCCACAAAATCCGCAGCGCGATCACTGCCGCGGTAAGAATGGCCGCGTCAAACAGGAGTTCACGATGGCTGATGCCGCGAATGCCGCGGAGCATGAAAGGAAGCTGCAGCCCGATCAGGATGAACACAACTCCATTAAGCAGAAAGTCCAACGTGTTCCAGACCGCTGCATTCTCCAGACGCGCCTGTGTGCTGAACACCTCCGAGCTTTTGTGACCCAGATAGAGTCCACAGACTACCGTGGCCAAAGGGCCGGAGACGTGCATGCTCTCCGCCAGCAGATACGAGATATAGGGCGCCATCAGGCTGAGCGTGATCTCGATCGGCGGATCGGTCAGACGCAGTTGCAGCCGATGGATCAGCCACGCTGCGGCAAAACCAATGGCAAGGCCTCCTCCGACCAGCGTGAGCAGTCGCACCAGACCCCCGCCGAAGCCGGGCTGCTGTCCGCTGACCACCAGGCCTGCCGCAAACTCCAGCGCGAGTAGCGAGCTGGCATCGTTCACTAGGCTCTCGCCTTCGAGGATGTCCACGATAGCGCGCGGCAGTCCGACTCGGGCAGCGATGGACGTGGCGGCGATCGCATCCGTGCTGCAGACAACGGCTCCCAACACCAGACCTAGCCGCCAATCGAAGCTATCTGGCAGCAGATACTCACTGGTCGCTGCCACTCCCAGTACCGTGAAGCCGACGAGCCCGAATGCCAGCAGCAGCACAGTCACCAGGTGAAAGCGGAAATCATGCCAGGACGTATTGAATGCTGCGGCAAAGAGCAGCGGCGGCAGCAGGATCAGAAAGACAATATCCGGATTCAGCGAGATCTGTGGAAGGTTGGGGATGAAGCTCAACAGCAAGCCGCCCACCACCAGCACGATCGGGTAAGGCGTCTCGAAGCGCCGCGAGAGCGTGGTGAGTCCGCCCACCATAAACAGCAGGAACAAGAGAATCAGTTCCGCATGGTGGATGCCGCCCGCGTGCATGCCCGGTCTCCTTGCGCTTCAGTCTAGCGTCTCCTCTCTCGCGCAACCGGCATCGGTCATCAATCGCGGGCATAAAATCGACTGGACATGCAACTCGAAGCAATCCAGGCAGCGCTGCGGGAGGCCAGGCTCGACGGCTGGCTCTTCTATGACCACCACCATCGCGATCCCATCGCCTATCGCGTCCTCGGGCTAAGCGAGGGCCTGCACATCACGCGGCGCTGGTATTACTTCGTGCCTGCGACCGGCGAACCGCGCAAGCTGGTACACCGTATTGAAAGCATGCGTCTCGATCCGCTGCCTGGTCGGGCGCACCTCTATAGCTCATGGCAGGAGCTCGAGGCAGGTCTGCAGCAGATGCTCACCGGCACAGAGCGCATCGCCATGCAGTACTCGCCGCGCAACGCCATCATGTACGTCTCGATGGTGGATGCCGGCACCATCGAAGTCCTCCGCGAACTCGGCAAGACCATCGTCAGCTCCGCGGACCTCGTTAGCCGGTTCGAGGCTGTCCTGACGCCGGAGCAGGAAAAGAGCCACTACGAGGCGCAGGCCAAAATCGACGCGGTCCTTGAGGCAGGCTTTCTCGAGATTGGCCGCCGCGTGCGCTCCGGTGCCGGCACCACCGAGTACGCGATGGTGGAGTGGCTGCAACGCGCCATGGCCGATGCCGGCCTGGTCTGGGAGCATGGCCCCAATGTCTCGGTGAACGCCAACAGCGCGAACTCGCACTATGAGCCTACCGCGGAGTGTCATGCGCCCATCCGCTCCGGCGATTTCCTGCTCATAGATATCTGGGCGCGACCCGACCGCGAAGAGACTGTCTTCTACGACATCACCTGGACCGGCGTGGTCGATCGCGAGCCAACAGCGCAGGAGCAGGCGGTCTTCAACACGGTTCGCAACGCGCGCGACGCCGCCATCACTACGGTCAAGGAGGCCTTCGCGGCAGGGAAACCGATAGCTGGCTGGCAGGCGGATGATGCCGCTCGTGCGGTGATCCGCCACGCCGGCTACGCGGAGCATTTCACTCACCGCACCGGCCACAACATTGGGGCAGAGTTGCACGGCAACGGGGCGCACCTCGACAATCTCGAGACCCACGACGAGCGCCTCATCCTTCCGCACACTTGCTTCTCGGTCGAGCCCGGAATCTACCTGAAAGACTTCGGCATCCGCAGCGAAGTGAACATGATGACCAGCGAGCACGAAGCCAGGGTCACCGGCCGGCTGCAGATGGATCTCGTCCGCGTGTAAACCACAGCGCATCGACAGCGGGAAGACGATGCTGGCGCTGCGGTATAGTTGGTGGAGACTCTCCATGGCAACTACTCCGCCGGCGAAAGCCGCTCCCGCCAGCAAAAAGATTGAGAAGGCATCGGAGCCAAAAAGTCCGCTGTTTTCTGCCGCTCTGCTGGCCGGCTGGCTCGTTCCGGGTGCAGGTCATCTGCTCACGCGCCGCTGGGTGCGCGGCGGTCTGCTCTTCGCCGCCATCGGCCTCATGTTCATCCTCGGCCTCATGATGCAGGGGAAACTCTATGTCGCCAATCCGGGCGATCCTCTCGCCTTCCTGGGCTTCGTAGGCGATCTCGGTTCCGGCCTGTTGTACATGGGGGGACGCTTCTTCGGAGCCGGACAAGCCCCCGTCCAGGTGGTCACTGCGGACTACGGCACCAAGTTCATCGTCGTCGCTGGCCTCTTGAACGTCATCGCCGCAGTAGACGCGCACAACATTCGCATCGGGAGGAAATCGTGACCTTCGCCCCCTCCCACTTCACCGCCGTCCTGCTCTTCGCGCTCTTCGCGTCCACGGTCTTTGGCATCACGCAGCGCAACGAACCCCGCGCCATGATGCGCTACGGCGCATACTGCTTCGTTCTCTTCGCCGGAGCAGTCGTCGTAGCCAGCTGGATGATGTACTTCATCCACCGCTAGTCTTCGCATCCATTCTTTATGGAAGCGCCGGATTGTGCCGTTGCGCCAGTTGCTAATTCCGCTGCCAAACCATCGCGTCGAAGGTATGTCGCGACTTGAATCCCATCCGGCGGTACAAAAGCAGCGCCTCCTGGTTCTCTTCCGTGACGGTGAGCGAGATGTATTCCATCCGCAGCGCGGAGAGCCCCTGCATGCACTGCACCAGCAACAGGCGTCCCAGTCCGTTGTGGCGAAGCGCTGGTTCGACGCAAAGCTGGGTCACGTGCCCGGTATCGACATTCACGCGTGAGCAAAGCACGATAGCCGCCAGCTCTTCGCTGTCACGATGCGCCAGCACCAGCGATGTCGCCGGATCGAATTGCCCGCAGCCAGGGAAGCGCACAATATTGTGCAGAAACCGCAGCGAGCCCGCCGTCGTGCGATATTGGTCGTTGATCACGCTATCCAGGTGTCCCTGATAGGCAAGCGCTATCAGGCGGCCCGCCGCCGCAAAGTCGTTGTCCCGCCAAGGCCGCAGGCGAAGCGATGCCGGCACCGGTGGTGTCGCGGCAGGCGCCTCGTGGCGCAGTTGCCGCTCCATGAAGACGCGCGGATAGAACTCAAAACCACTGCGCGTGAACACATCGCGAAACTGTCCCTTGGGGTGCAGCAGAAGTTGCGTCTCCACTCGTCCGGTGCCTGGCGTGCTCTGCAACAGCTCCAGGGTGTGTTCCAGCAGCCGCGACTCGATGCGGTTCGCCCGCTCCTTCGCGTGGGCCGTGGCGAATACATCGCCGATCACAGCTTTGTGTTGCTCATAGACGCAAAAAACGTAACCGGTCGGCCGGCCATCTTCCGTCGCAACAAAGCCGGGCAGAATGCGTGAGTCCAGATAATCCAGCAGCAGCTGTGCCGATGCGCGGTAGTCCCAGCGCAGCCGGCGCTGCCACAACTCCGTCTCCTCGGTCAGCAGGTCGCGCAACGATGATGCGGCAAAATGGCGCAAGTCGAGCACATCCTGACGGACCATCGCGCTTCTGGACAATGACGCGGCCAAAGGGTGCTCTCCCGCAGTGCTCGTTCGGGTTACCTGCGAGTGTAAGCGTGCTCTTCCGGCACATGCAAAGAGAGAAGCAGCCGCTCAGTTACTTGTGTGGTGATGGTGGGCTGTCGTCGATGCCGAGCGCATCGACTTGAAAGACAGAAACGTGTTGCGCGGGATACGCAAAGAGTGGATGGTAGGAGCGCGTCGCCAGCAGCGTCCCCAGCTCCGGCATGGCGATGTCCCGCACCACCAGGATGTGCGCCTGCGGGGGCACTCCATCCTTCTCGTAATCCAGCACCCGCTGATCGCGGTAAAACGAGAGCCCGAACTCCAGGTCCCGCCGTACCCGCAGGACTGCCACGGGCTCATTATGTGTGGTCAGCAGCGTGAGCTGGCTGGCCAGCGGTCGGGCCGAATACGCGAGGTCCACCAGTTGGATCGTGCGCTTCGTCCGCGGGATCGCGGGCAGCCCGAAAAATGGCCCCACTCCGAAGAGGAAGAAGACGAGCACCACCAGCGGGACCATGGTGGCAGTGCGCAGCTGCTTCACGCCAAATCGCCCCACAACCACAAGGATCAGCACGATCGTGGCGATGCCCGTGACAATTGCCGACACCAGCACCCGGACCGGAGGCATCCCACCTGCCGCATGGAAGATCAACCACGGCAGCAGCAGCACTAGCGTCACCGTGATCCCCGTAAGGAGAGCATGCAACACCAGCAGCCACGGCCGGATGCCCTTCTCTTCCTGGCGCAGACGGTTCAGATAGTCGGCAGTCAGAATGGCAAGCGGGGCTATGGAGGGCAGAATGTAGCCGGGCAGCTTCGAGCGGGACAGCGAGAAGAAGACAACCGGAAAGAGCGTCCACAGCACGAGGAACTCCGGAAAGGCGTCACCCCAGCGTGCATGGCTCACATAGCGGTTCTTCGCCCGCCGTGCGCGCCACTCGTTCACCGATTCGATCACCGCATCGATCAGCGCGCGCATCGCAATCACAGTCCAGGGCAGCATCGCGAGCAGCATGACCACCACATAGAACCAAATGGGCTGCTCGTGTTCGTAGATGTTGGTAGCGAATCGCTCCAGATTGTGCTCGAGGAAGAAGACGCGGAGGAATTGCGGGTTTCGTCGCGTCACCGCGATGTACCACGGCAACACCATCGCCAGGTAGAGCAGGATGCCGGGGATCCAGATAGTCCGCCGCAGCAGCGACCACTCGCGTCTCAGGGCGATGAACGCGAAGATGATCGCCAGCGCAAGAAACGGCGCCACCGGGCCCTTCGCCAGGGTCGCCGCACCATTGAAAAAATAGAGGTCGAAGAGCCAGAACTTCTTACCCGTTTCGTACCAGGCGTACCAGCCCAGCATGCCGATGCAGAAGGGCGCGGCCAGTTGCATATCGGTGGAGGCGCCGCGCGCAAACGCTATGATGCCCGCGCAACTCGCCGTGATCAGCGCGGCGTCCAGTTGGCCGCCGGGGCGGAAGCGCCGGATGTGCAGGTAAATCAGCGATATCAGGATGAAGGCGAAGCTGGCGGAGGGCAGTCGCGCCGACCAGTCATGTACACCGAATTCTCGGAAGGAAAACATGGCGCGCCAGTAGTAGAGCGCCGGCTTCTCCAGCCACGGCTTTCCGTAAAGAATCGGTGTGATGTAGTCGCGCCGCCCCAGCATCTCCCGGGCGATCTGGGCATAACGCGGCTCATCCGCGCCAACCAGCCCCAGGCCATCACCGCCGAAGATCGGCACCAGTCCGTAGAAGAGAAAGAACGCCGTGAAAAGGAAGCAAACGGCCGTCTCTATGGACAGCCCCAGCGATGGGAAGCGCGCCGTGAGCGCCTGCAATCTGGCAAAGGGTGCAGACGCGTGGCTCTGTCCGTCAGTGTCTTTCACAGTCGTCCGGCCCTCAGCCTATCAGATGAGTCTGACGACAGGGGCCGCTGACCGTCCGCCCCCGCAAGGCGGCCCTGCGATGCAAGCGATCTCCTCGATCTAAGCAAGCTCTGAACAAATTCATTCGTCATCTCGACCGGAACAAATTGAACTGGAGAGCTCTGCTCTTCTCTCAACGTCTGCACGTGCGCTCGCTCTTGTTCAGAGCTTCCTAAATGTGGCAGGAAACGGCCCCGCGCTTCTCGAGGTACTTCTGGTGATACTCCTCAGCCCGCCAGAACGTTTCCGCCGGAACCACCTGCGTCGCAATTGGCTTCGCATACTGATGGCTCGCCTCGAGCCGCGCAATTGCCTCGCGCGCTTCCGCTTCCTGCTCCGGAGAATGAAAGAAGATCACCGTCCGATACTGCGTTCCCCAGTCCGGCCCCTGCCGGTTCACCTGCGTCGGATCGTGCAGCTCGAAAAATAGATTGAGCAGCGCCGCATAACTCACCTTCTGCGGATCGAAGGTCACCTGCACCACCTCGGCATGCCCTGTGCGGTCGGTGCACACGTCTTTGTATGTAGGGTTCTCGAGCGCCCCGCCCTCATATCCGACTGCCGTTTCCACTACGCCCGGCACCTGCTGAAAACGCGCCTCCACTCCCCAGAAACAGCCCGCTCCAAATGTTGCTTTTTCCATGATTCACTCCCATCCATTCGATGCTGATGCCACCAAGCTGGCATCACCCAACCCTCATCTCGATGAAGCGAGCGGAGAAACAATCGCCGCCTGCCTAACCCCTGATCCCTGACCCCTGTTTTTTCCTACTACGGCGCGCCGGAGGCAGATGCCGCTCCTCCACCTTGCGTAATACCCGGGGCCGCTCGGGAGCCTTCTTGTGCGGCCGTCCGGCACGCTCGAGCGCTGCCACTTCTCGCGGCTCCAGTTCCCGCACCTCGCCTGGCGGCACATCCAGCACCAGCGTTCCGTATCCCACGCGCCGGATCTTCTCCACATGATGACCGATCTCTTCAAACAGCTTGCGAATCTGCCGGTTTCGCCCCTCGGTCAACACCACCTCGTACCAGGGGTTTTCCGCCTCGCGCATCAGCCGGATCTTCGCCGGCTCCGTCAGCACGCGTCCTGACCCTTCACCCGGCTTGCCCCTCTCGATCATGATGCCCCGGCGCAGCTGCTCGATCGCCGACTCCGTCGGGTGCCCGCTCACCTTCACCAGGTAGGTCTTCTCCACGCGGGCTGCCGCTCGCGTCAGCGCATTGGCCAGCGCTCCGTCGTTGGTCATCAGCAGCAGGCCTTCGCTTTGATAATCGAGCCGCCCCACAGGAAAGACCCTCGTCCCCAGACGTTCAAAGAACTTCATCACGGTCGGCCGCTTTTCCGGATCGGAGACGGTCGTCACGAAGCCCTTCGGCTTGTTCAGCATGTAGTAGCGCGGCTGCTCCGGCCCATGCAGCAGCTTGCCGTCGACGCGGATGTGATCGCGCGCTGGGTCTGCCTTCGCGCCCAGCTCGGTCACGACCTGGCCGTTCACGCGCACCCGGCCTTCGGTGATCAGCGTCTCGGCCTTGCGCCGCGATGCCAGGCCTGCCGCCGCAATGATCTTCTGCAGCCGTTGCGGCTGTCCGCCGCTATCCGGCTCCTCTGCCACGCTCACGCCTCGCCAGCCTTCTGCTCTTCCATCGCCTCTTCGGGCCCGGCACTCTCTTCGACCGCTGGATCCACCACCGGCTCGCCGGCCTCGCCGCTCTCCACGTCTTCTTCCTCTTCGTTCAGCGATCGCTCCGCCTCGCTCGTTGTCAGGCCGCCCTCCGCCACCGGCTCAACGTCGCCATCCGCCAGATCGCCGGCCATCTTCTCGAACTCCTCGATGCTCGGCAGCTCGTTCAGGTCCTTCAGGCCAAAGCGCAGCAGAAACTCCTTCGTCGTCTTGTAAAGGATGGGCCTGCCGATCACCTGCTTGCGTCCCGAAGTCGTGATCAGCTTGCGGGAAAGCAGGCTGCCCAGCACGCCGGCCGACTCCACGCCGCGGATCTCGCTGATCTCCGGCCCTGTCACCGGTTGCTTGTACGCCACCACCGCCAGCGTCTCCAGCGCCTGCAGGCTCAGTTTCATCGGCGGCTTCAAGCTCTTCACAAACGAACGGATCGCATCGTGATATTCGGGCTTGGTCGCCATCCGGTAGCCGCCGGCAATCTCGCGGATCTCTACCCCTCGGTCTCCTGTCTCGAGCTCCGCCATCAAGGCGTCCAGCGCCTTGCGCAGATACTCCCGGATCGCGCGCTCCTCATTGCGTGCCGCCCGCTTGGAGGCCTCTGCGTCAGACTCGGCATCTGCCTTCGTCTCCGCGTCGGCCGCTTGCCCCGTCGACCGTCTTGGCTTCCGCCGCTTCCATAGCAGCCTCTCCACCCGGCTGCTCCGGCGTCTCGGTCTCCCGGCCTGGCGTCTCCGCATCCTCGGCCGCGGCAAGTTCAGTGTCTTGCTCGGCATTTTTCTCTGTCAGCCATATCTCCCGGACCTCCGGGGCGAACACCGCCGCCAGTTGCGCCAGCGTCACAGGTTCTTCCGCGGCATATACCACTGCTTCGATCTTTGCTCGTAGACTCATCACGTTACGGGCAGCCGCGTCCCCGCCGCCTGCCCAAATCAGCCTTTCAGACTCCAACCTTCATACTATCGGAGCCAGACGGCGGCCAACGTCCCGCCTTTTCCGGGCGTCTGACCAATTGGCCCTCCCCGAATCTCCACTGGGCTTATCGGATTTGGAACTGCCTCCCCCGAGTCAGGTGTCCACGTTAGCGTGCGACCAGCAATCATCCCCGTTTGCGCGATGACTTTTCTGTTTCTCGCGAGCAACGGATGTCGCCGGCCCCGGGCCGATCCCAAGCCCGCGGTCCTCCACGTCGCGCCCGCGGCGCCCGCGCCGCTCGCCGTCAAAGTGGCCCCGCCCACGCCCCTGACTGTGCAGGCCGCCGAACTCGGCGGTCCCACCTGGGATAAGCGCTGGGACATCTTCATCGAGCGCCGCCTGCCGCCCGCGATGCTCACCGCCCGGGTGCCGCGCGATGTTCGCCGCTACTGTCCGGCCTTCTACACCATGAAGGAAGAGGACAAACGTGCCTGGTGGGCCTACTTGTTTCAGGCCATGGCTGCCGCCGAGGCCGGCCTCAATGCCACCTCGAACGTGCGCCATACTGAGCCGGAAGTCGCTGTACTTGATCACGTGACTGGCCGAATCGCTCACCAGGAAGGATTGCTGCAGCTCAGCTATGAGGACAGCAAGCGATACGGTTGCGCTTTCGACTGGAAAGCCGACAGAGATCTGCCGGCCCACGATCCGCAGAAGACCATCCTGAATCCAGAGCGGAATCTTGCCTGCGGCATCCGCATCCTCGATCACCAGATCATCGCTCAGCACAAGCCGATCTTCAGCCCAACCTCTTACTGGGCAACTCTGCAATCCGGCACGGCAAGCTTCCGTGTCTTTCAGAAGCAGATGACGAATCCGCCAGCCGCCTGCCAGCTCCATACACAGCGTCCTGTCGGCGGACGTGCGCGAGATCGCGAGCGATAAGATAACCCCGCAATAAAAACGGCGCCAGGGAATCCTGGCGCCGATCTCTCACGCGAGGCCGTTACTTCGCCAGTGTGCGGAAGACCATGAACAGTAAGCCGGACAGAAGTGCCGCTGCCGGCAACGTGAAGACCCAGGCCATTGCAATGTTGCGTATCGTGCCGAACTGCAGCCCGCTCTTGTTGGCCAACATGGTCCCGGCTACGCCCGATGAAAGTACGTGCGTTGTCGAAACCGGCAGCCCGAAGCCGTCTGCCGCCATGATGGTTCCCATCGCGACAAGCTCTGCAGCCGCCCCTTGACCATACGTCAGGTGTTCCTTGCCGATCTTCTCGCCGACCGTCACCACGATCCGTTTCCATCCCACCATGGTGCCCAGCCCCAGCGCCAGCGCGACAGCCAGCTTTACCCAGCCCGGGATGAACTTCGTAGCGACATCCAGATGCTTCTTGTAATTCGTCAGCACCTTCGCATCGGCCTCGCCGAAGGTCGGGTTCTTGGTCTTCTGCATCACCCGGAGACCCTCGCTCGCCAGGTACATGTCGTTGCGCACGTTCGACTGCTGATCGGCCGGAACTGCGGCGAGCGATTTGTACTGGCTGACTTCGCTCTCGATCTCGCGAATCAACTGCTGCTCGGCAGCGACTGTCTCCGGCGCAATCTCTTTGGTCTGCAGATACTTGATGATATTGGCGCGCGGGTCGTACACAGTGGCGCCCGGCGTGCCATAGCCCTGTAACGCGTGTGCCGCCTGCTCCGAGACAGCGTCAAAATCCTGTACCTGCCTGAAGCCAATCGCATGATTCAGCGCGTACGCGGTCGGAACCGTGCCGATCAGGATCAGCATGATTAGCCCCATGCCCTTTTGCCCATCGTTCGATCCATGTGCGAAGCTCACGCCTGTGCAGGTCAGGACCAGCAGTCCGCGAATCCAGAATGGCGGTGGCGCGTCACCCTTCGGTGCCTCGTATAGGCGCTTGTCCTTAATGAAAGTCTTAAAGAGAATCAGCAACGCCGCGGAACAGAAGAAACCGACCAGCGGCGAGATAAGCAGCGCCTTGAACACGTTCGTGGTCTGTGCCCAGTCCACACCACTTGTTCCCGTTCCGGCGCCCGACTTCGCAGCGAGAAACTGATTGGCAAGACCCACCCCGATGATCGAGCCGATCAACGTATGCGAACTCGACGCCGGCAGCCCCAGCCACCACGTGCCCAGGTTCCACAGGATCGCCGAGATCAGCAGCGCAAAGACCATCGCGAAGCCAGCATTCGATCCCACGTGCAGGATCAGTTCGACCGGCAGCAGCGAAACCACCGCGAAGGCGACGGCTCCTGACGAAAGAAGCACGCCAATCAGATTCCACATGCCAGACCAGACCACCGCCACGTGCGGTTCCAGCGAATGCGTGTAGATGACGGTCGCAACAGCGTTCGCCGTGTCGTGAAAACCATTGACGAACTCAAAGCCCAGAGCGATAAGCAGCGCGACGCCCAGCAACACATACGGCCAGACGGTCGGGTAGTGGGTGGTGGCGAGATCAGAGCCGAGCCTGAGCCCGGCGTAGATGATGCCCGCGGCGATCGCGCAACCGAACACGATCATCGCGATCTTGCCCGGACTGCGACTGAGCTTCTGGTCCATCACGCTCGCAGTGAGCTTCTGGACCTCCGGTTTGACTGCTGTGCTTTCCATGCGCCCGGCTCCTGTGCCGGTTACGCGAAACTATCAGCGCAAGCGTGCAGCGATCGTCCCTCGAAGCGTGAATTTCCTGTGAAGACGCCAGGAAACCGCGCTGCGTGGAGACGACAGCTAGTAGCCCAGGGCCGTATTTCTTCTCATCAAAACGTCGGAAAAGCTCCGGTCCTGCCGCAGCAGGATCATCTGCAGACGTACCAGTTCGAGCAGCGCAAGGAAGGTGCAGATCAACGCTCGCTCCGATCGCGCATGGCGCAATACCTGGCTCAGGCGGAGCGGGGCATCTTCGGCCGCAAACCGCTGCCACAGCCGGTCAGTCATCTGACTGATGGTGACAGGCTCATCCTCCATGTTGAGCACGGGCCCCTGTCGCACTCGCTCCAGCAACTCATGGAAGACACGCGTCAAATGCACCGTGTCAGCGGCAATTTCGCCCTCCGATCCGTGATCATCGCCGGGTTCACGCGCGCCCGGCCACCCCGGATAGTTCGAAATCATCACGACCTTGCCCGGATACGCCTGGGGCTTTGTGCTCGCGGCGCTGGCATCGAAGGACTTACGCAGAGCGGAGGGGAATCGAGAGCTGTTTTCCATGCAGGGAGGTCTCCGTGCCCGTGCTTCGAAGCTATCAGCGAACCGATGGTCAGAGCGTTAACGGTGATATGCCCATTGTGAATTTCTGATGAATGGGAGGGAAATCTAGTGACGAAGCAATGAAAAGCAAAATATTGCCAACGAAGACAACTATCGCCAGTCGTCCCGGGCGGCCAGCGTGTCATTCATCACCTGGTCAAATGCGGAGTGCTTTTTCACCAGGATGTCTCCAAAGTTTCGCTCTTGTCGCAGCAATATTGCCTGCAGTCTCACCAATTCCAGCAGCGCAAGGAACATGCAGATCACCGCCCGTTCCGACCGCGCATTGCGCAGCATCTGGCTCAGGGGAACCGGCGCGTCCTCCATGGTCAGTCTCCGTCGCAGATAGTCGATCATCTGCCCCACTGTTACGGATTCATCATCGACATTCAGTACCGGCCGCTGCTTCACCCGCTCCAGCACCTCGCGGAAGACGCGCACCAGGTCGACAGTATCGGCGGCAATCTCGCGCTCCGTGCCTTCTTCGCCCTCGAACTCGCGCAGCGACGGACGCGTCCAGGTTGCTTCCTCGATCTGCTGCTTCTGCTTGAGCATCTGCGCGGCGTTCTTGAAGCGCTCGTGCTCCAGCAACCGCTCCACCAGCTCGCGCCGCGGATCCTCGTTCTCCCCTTCACCCGTCTCAGCCGGACTTCGCGGCAGCAGCATGCGGCTCTTGATGTGGATCAGCAGCGCCGCCGTGTAAATGAAGTCGCCCGCCGCATCCACATCTGTCTGCTTCAGCCGCTCGACATAACTCAGAAACTGCGCCGTAATCTTCGCAATCGGGATGTCGTAGATGTCGATGTCCTGCCTGCGGATCAGGTCCAGCAGCAGGTCAAGCGGTCCGTCATACACCTCGCCGACAACAACGGAGAAGGGCGAGAGGCTTTCCACTTCATCTTTCTTCCGGGAGGGCTTCGCTGCAGGCCGCTGCTCACCCTGCGATGGCTCGCTCGCAGGCGGCTGCTCCGGAATACGCTCCTCCGTCATCGTCCTGTCTCCGGGTATTCCGGCAGCAGATGCATCGCCTCGTTTACCTCGGACATCGTTTTGGAAGCCCGCTTCCGCGCACGTACCGCACCATCGCGAAGCAGCTCACGCGCACTCTTGTCGTTATACTGCGCGCGGCGTTCCTGAATCGGTGCCAGCTCTCGCACGATCGAATCGGCAGCCCAGCCCTTGCACTCGATGCAGCCGATCCCCGCGCTGCGGCAGCCCTCGTAAACTGCAGCCATCGTCTCCGGTGTCGAGAACACCTTGTGCAGATCGCCCACCGGGCACTTGTCCGGATCGCCCGGGTCTGTGCGCCGCACTCGCGCCGGGTCCGTCACCATCGGCCGCAGCTTCTGCCGGATCACGGACTCCGGATCGGTCAGCAGAATGGTGTTGTTATAACTCTTCGACATCTTGCGCCCATCTGTGCCCGGCAGCTTCGGCGAGGGCGTCAGCAGCACTTGTGGCTCCGGCAGAATCGGCTGCGCACCGCTGGGAACATCTCGCTGGGTGCCCTCTGCCACCAACGTCTCCTTCAGTTGCGCATGCGTCGGTGGAACATATCCGGGAGGCGGACAGAACTGGTTGAACCTCCGGGCTACCTCGCGCGTCAGCTCCACGTGCGCCACCTGATCCTGCCCCACCGGCACAAAATCCGCCTGATACACCAGGATGTCTGCCGACTGGAGCAACGGATAGCCGAGGAACCCATAGGTGCTCAGATCCTTGGCGCTCAGGTTCTCCTGCTGTTCTTTGTAGGTCGGCACGCGCTCCAGCCAGCTCAGCGGCGTGATCATGCTGAGCAGCAGGTGCAGTTCCGCGTGCTGTGGCACATGGCTTTGCACAAAGAGAGTGCAAATCTCCGGATCGAGCCCGGCAGCCAGCCAATCCAGTGCAACTTCCAATGTGTTTTGCGCCACGTTGCGCGGGTCGGCGTAATCGGTGGTCAGCGCGTGATAGTCAACAATGACAAAGTAGCATTCGTACTTACGCGAGCCATCGTCGTTCGTCTCGTGCTGCAGGTGCACCCAGTTCTTCAGTGCGCCCACGTAGTTGCCCAGGTGCAGCTTGCCGGTGGGGCGCATGCCGCTCAGCACGCGGCGCGGTGTAGCTAAGATTTTTGCGGGATCAGTCGTCAAAGCCATGGGGGTGTTTTGCTGATTGTACCGGCGGAGACCCTGTCGATTCAGCCGTGCAGCAGCAGCGTCAGAAAGATGGCCAGGATCGGTGAGACGATCCTCATCGTCACCCAGCCGCCGACGATGAACGCCAGAATGAACCCGATCCAGCCCAGGTTGTCATACATCGCGGCAAACCGTCCGGAGATCATGTGGCGGAACAGATGGCTGCCATCGAGCGGCGGAAAGGGCATCAGGTTGAAGACCGCCAGCACCAGGTTCAGCGTGATCCCGAAGTAGAAGATCAGCGTCAGCGGGAAGACCACCGGCGCCAACGTCATCAAGTCGGGATTGATCGCTCCCGTCAGTAAGCCTTGCAGGCATTCCCGCCCCAACGGCGCGAAGCGCTCCATCAGCAGCAGCACAAAAAACGATCCGATCGCCAGCAGCAAATTGCTCACCGGTCCGGCCAGCGTCACCAAAATGTCGTCGCGTTTGTAGTTCTTGAAGTTGCGGCCTGTCACCGGCGTCGGCTTGGCCCAGCCAAACAACAGGCCACCGCCCCCGAATAAAGGGGTGAACAGCGTGATCAGCGGCAGCAGGATGGTTCCGAATGGGTCGATATGCTTCGCCGGGTTCAGCGTCACGCGGCCCAGCATGCGCGCTGTCTGATCGCCCAGCCGCGACGCCGTCCACCCATGCGCCGCCTCATGAAATGAGAGCGCAAAGAGCAGCACGATGAACTCAAAGATTTTTACAGCGAACCGCGGATCCATACAGATTCTTACTGAATTTCTGCGCCCATGCTCCGCGGTGTCTTCCGCGTGGCAGTGTCAGTTTTTGAGATGAAGACAACCAGCCGATGGTAGCACGCGACCTTCGGCTCACTCGTCGGTGCCGCTGTCCCATCCTTCGCCCTGTACATCGCTCTTTTTCTTGATTTCCTTGGCCGGGATTCCGCCGCTGATCGAGCCCGCTGCCACGTCGCGCGTCGCTACCGCCATCGCGCCCAGGATCGCATTCTCGCCCACGTTTACTCCCGCCATCACCGACGCGTGATATGTAATGCGCGCCCGCGGTCCAATCTCCACCCTGCGGTTGTCGATGTCCTGGGAGTTGATCGGGTGATGTGCATGCGAGTAGACGGAGGCGTAATCGCTGATCGACGTGCCGTTGCGCAGAATGATCTCGCCCCGGTCATCGAGCATCGCGTATTTGTGGATCGTGCAGTTGTCTTCGATGGTGAGGTTGTAGCCGAAAGAGAACTCGATGCCGTGAAACATCTTCACGTTCTTGCCCAGCGACTTGAAGATGTGCGAGCCCAGCACGCAGCGTAGGCGGAATCCCAGCCAATGGTTCAGCGCCAGGGGTGAGCGGTCGAACATCTGCCACAAATAGATAAGCGGCTTGCGCTCGGCATACTTCTGCTCATCGATGTCGCCGTAATACTCCGGTTCCAACGTGACGTTCGCCGGATCGAGCGAGAGCTCCGCGCAATTGAAGGGTAGCTCCGTGGTCAATTGAAAATTCAGCTTGCCGCCATGCGGTCGCGCAAACAGCAGCTGATGCAACGTGTCGCGCACCAGCTCGCCGCGCAGCTTTGGTTCCTTATGTCTGGTGAACTCTTCGTTCAGAAAGCGCAGCCAGCGGCGATAGACCTCTTCCGCCTCCGGTGTAGGCTTCAAATCGCGGTATTTGTACTCAGGCATCGCTCGGCAATCCTATTTGGACGGGATGATTCTTGAAAGGCTTCTCAGAGGCTTCCCTGTTGGATGCGACCGGACTTCTCCGGTCGCGTTATCTCATCCGAAGGATCGTAGTCTCTCGAGCAGCGACGCCGCCGCGCCACTCTGAAGTGCTGCCTGGCCGCGCCGAACTCCGTCCTCCAGGTCCGCTGCAACCCCTGCCACCACCAGGCAGGCCGCTGCATTCAGCGCCACCACATCGCGCCGCGCGGGGGCCTGGGGGCTGTGGTCAGTCCTGCAGAGAATTGCCTCGAGCATCTCCGCATTGCCCGGCGCCGACTCCGCGCCCAGCAGTGCCTCGCCGCCCACGCGCTCCAGCCCAACCTGCTCCGGCGTCACCTCATACACCCGCGTCGTCTCGCCACGTACCTCCGCCACCGTCGTCGGCCCGGTCAGCGTAAGTTCGTCCAGCCCATCTGCGCCATGCACCACCATGCCGTGCCGCACGCCCAGCCGCGCCATGGTCTTTGCCACCAGCTCGACCTTTTCCCGGGCGAACACGCCCATCAGCTGCGCCTGCGCGCCCGCCGGATTGCTCAGCGGCCCAGCCAGGTGAAAGGTGTTGCGAAAGCCGAGCGCCCGCCGGACCGGCTGCACCCGGCGCATCGTTGGGTGAGAGCTCGGTGCGAACAGGAAGACGAAGCCATGCGCGCGCAAGCAGGCCACAGCCTGTTCCGGCGAAAGATCGACTGGCACTCCCAGCGCCTCCAGCACATCCGCCGACCCGCACCGCGAAGTCAGCGCGCGATTGCCGTGCTTCGCTACCTTCGCGCCCGCTGCAGCAGCCACCAGCGCAGCCGCCGTCGAAATATTGAATGTGCCCGATCCGTCGCCGCCCGTGCCGCACGTATCCACCAATTCCGCGCGTTCTGCCTCCGTCACCGGCAACGGCATCAGCCGTTCACGCAGAGCCATCACCACGCCGCTGACCTCATCGACGGTCTCCCCGCGCTGTGCCAGCGCGGTCAGCAGCGCGGCAATCTCCACGTCCGACACGTCGCCGTCCAGCATGGCGCCAACAGCCGCACGCGCCTCCTCGGCCCGCAGAGTGTGGCCGCGTTCCACCATCTCCTTCAATAGGGGCCGCAGGTCTTGCATCTTGTGTCTCATGCTAACTGGTTTGCGCTCGAGTGCCGGGCTGGCCGCATGGCCCGATGCGCCGGCCCTTGCTACTATGAGAGGTTGCGTCTCACATACCTATGAAAATCCACGAATACCAGGCAAAGGACATCCTTGCGAAGCACGGCGTTGCCGTGCCGCGCGGCGAGGTGGCGAACACCCTCGATGAAGCACTCGAAGTCGCGCGCCGCCTCTTCACCAACGGCGCCAAAGGCGTCGTCGTCAAGGCGCAGATCCACGCCGGCGGCCGCGGCAAAGGTGGCGGCGTCAAGGTAGCGAAGAACTTCGCCGAGGCCGAAGAGTACGCCAAGAAGATCCTCGGCATGCAGCTCATCACACACCAGACCGGCCCGCAGGGACAGAAGGTGCAGCGCCTGCTCATTGAAGAGACTGCGGCCATCGATCGCGAGCTCTATCTCGGCATCGTGCTCGATCGCGCCAAAGCGCAGCTCGTCTTCATGGCCTCGCAGGCCGGCGGCATGGAGATCGAAGAGGTCGCCGCGAAAGATCCCGACGCGATCTATAAGGAATACATCGATCCCGCGGTCGGCTTTCAGCCTTATCAGGCGCGCAATCTTTCATTCAAGCTCGGCCTCAAGCCCACGCAGATCAATGAAGCCGTGAAGTTCATGACTGGCCTCTACAAGGTCTACCTGGAAACCGACGCTTCGCTGCTTGAGATCAATCCCTTCATCACCACCAAGGACGACAAGCTCTTCGCCCTCGACTGCAAGATCAACTTCGATGACAACGCGATGTTCCGCCACAAGGAGCTCAAGGAGCTGCGCGACGTCGCAGAAGAAGATCCCCTCGAGGTCGAGGCATCCAAGTACTCGCTTAACTACATCAAGCTCGACGGCAACATCGCTTGCATGGTGAACGGCGCCGGCCTCGCCATGGCTACCATGGACATCATCCAGTACGCCGGCGGCTCGCCCGCGAACTTTCTGGACGTGGGCGGCGGCGCAAACCAGCAGCAGATCGAAAACGCCTTCCAGATCCTGCTCTCGGACAAGAACGTGCAGGCCGTCTTCATCAACATCTTCGGCGGCATCCTGCGCGTCGACACATTGGCACAAGGCGTCGTCGCGGCAGCAAATAATCTGAACGTGAAGGTCCCCGTAGTCCTCCGCCTTGAAGGCACCAACGTAGAAGAAGGCCGCAAGATCCTGAAGGACTCCGGCCTCAAGTTCCTGGTTGGGGAAACGATGCAGGACGCAGCAAAACTGGCCGTCGATGCGGCGAAGGGAGTGGCTCGCTAATGGCGGTTTTGGTCGATAAAACTACGCGCCTGATTGTTCAGGGAATCACCGGCAAGGAAGGCACCTTCCACGCCAAGGGATGCGCCGAATACGGAACCAAAGTCGTCGGCGGTGTAACGCCCGGTAAAGGTGGCACCACCCACGAGGGCTGGCCCGTCTTTGACACCGTCGAGAAGGCCGTCTCCGAAACCGGCGCCAACGCCACCGTCATCTTTGTTCCGCCACCCTTCGCCGCAGACGCCATCCTCGAAGCTGAAGACGCCGGCTTGCCTCTCATCATTTGCATCACCGAGGGCATCCCGATCAACGACATGGTGAAGGTCTGGGAGAAGCTCAAATACTCGAAGTCGCGTCTCATCGGCCCCAACTGCCCCGGCGTCATCTCCCCCGGCAAGGCCAAGATCGGCATTATGCCCGGCCGCATTCATAAGGAAGGTTCGGTCGGCATCGTCTCGCGCTCCGGCACCCTCACCTATGAGGCCGTCTATCAACTCACGCAGCGTGGCATCGGCCAGTCCACCGCCATCGGCATCGGCGGCGATCCCATCATCGGAACCACGCACGTCGATGCGCTCACGCTGCTCAACGAAGACCCCGAAACCGAGTCCATCATCCTCATCGGCGAAATCGGTGGCACGGCGGAAGAGACCGCCGCAGCCTACGTGAAGGCGCACGTGAAGAAGCCCGTCGTAGGCTTCATCGCCGGCCAGACCGCGCCTCCCGGCCGCCGCATGGGCCACGCCGGCGCCATCATCTCCGGCGGCCAGGGCACCGCAGCCGACAAGATGAAGGCGCTCAAGGAAGCCGGCATCCACGTCGTGCAGTCGCCCGCTGAAATCGGGGAGACGCTCGCGAAGGTCATCGGCAAGGCATAGTACACATCATCGTGCGGACCGCTTCAGCAGCGGTTCGCACGCTACACTGAAGCAGTCCCAAACAGAAAATTCATCAGGAGACAGTAGTGTCCTCGCAACGCACTTTCAGCATCATCAAGCCGGACGCCATGCGCAAAGGCTACGCCGGAGCCATCCTCGCCGAGATCGACAAAGCCGGCTTCAAAATCATCGGCGTCAAGAAGCTCTTCCTGTCGAAGTCGCAGGCCGAGGGCTTCTACCACGTCCACGCGCAGCGGCCCTTCTTTGACTCGCTCACAACCTTCATGTCCTCGGGCACCATCATCGCGCTTGTGCTTGAAAAGCAGAACGCCATCGCCGATCTGCGCAAGCTGATGGGCGCCACCAATCCCGCGAATGCGGAAGAGGGCACCATTCGCAAAAAGTTCGCCGGCTCAATCGAAGAAAACGCAATGCACGGCTCGGACGCCGAAGACACCGCTGCCTTCGAGATCGGCTACTTCTTCGCCGGCCTCGAACTAGTGTAGAACTGCACCGAAACCTCTTGCCGAAAGCAGCGCCAGTTACGGCGCTGCTTTTTCGTATCAACAAGCATTTTTCCTACATCGCAGTGAGGCAGACCTTCAAGAGCAACTCCGCGTGTGTCGTTTTCGATCCAACGTCGCACAGGAGTGTGTCCCATGAAGAGTTCCCGGGTCCCCGTTGCGAGTACCTTATTGCTGCTCGCGTCCGCCTTCCCAGCCTCCACGTTCGCGCAAACCACCTTCGGTCCTCACTACACCGCTTTCAGTGAGAATCCAAGCTTCACCGAGCCACCACCCCTCGAACTGCTGCAGGCCGACCTCAACGGAGACGGAGTCCTCGATTTCATCGCAGCCCAGGGAAACCAGGAACTGCTCTCTAACAGCAGCGGTGGTTACACTCTCCATCATTTCTCATCCAGTGTTCTCGAAGGGCGGCGACATGCCGCTCGTGGCCGGCGATTTCAACGGCGACGGCAAAAATGATGTTCTGTTCTACGCCTACACCGGAGGCAGCAACCTTTTTGTCATCGGGTATGGCGACGGAGCCGGCAACTACCCCACAACCAAATCGATTCCGGATCTTCCGGGTATCGTATCCGGTGAGTTCAGCGAAGTCGTCGCTCAGGCCACGGACGTGAATGGTGATGGACGCCCCGACTTGATCCTTGCGAATCTCGTGGTTTCGAATCCCTCCAACCCGATCGTCAACGTCCGCCTGTACCTCAACAATGGCAATGGCTTCACGGATAAGGGAAATATCTACAGCGGTCCTGCTTTGCAGAATTCGAATGGCTACAGCGTCGGGTTTCAACTCCTTCTCGGCGACTATGATGCCGACGGCCATGCGGACATCGCAGTGGTGGATGGCAATCTCACCGTCCTCTATGGCGACGGCGCCGGTCACTTCACGGCAAAATCTGTAGCCATCGACTCGCCTACCCTCTCTTTTGCTGCGGCCGATATGAATGAAGACGGCCGCACGGACCTCGTCGGCGCCGACGTCGGTCAGACCATCCAAGTCTTTCTCAGCCAGTCAGGACGCACCTTTTCCGAGTCCACCATCACCGCGCCCGATATCGAACAATCCGCTTTCAGCTTCCCGCCCATCCTCGCGGACTTTGACGGCAACGGCCGCAAAGACATTGGCTTCGTCTCTGCCTCTTCCGATTCCATTCAGTATGGTTTCAACGCCGAGTACCAGACCGGATCGAACACCTGGAAGCTCGGCACATTCACCCCGGTCGACACCTTTGCCGCTTACTATGGCATGATTCCGTTCGTCGGCTTTGGCACAGGCAACTACAACCACGATCAGAAGGCGGACGTGGCGCTCTTTACCGACGACAGCACCGCCGCCAATCACCCCAATAGCGCAGACGTCCTGCTCAACACCGGCGGCAAGGCGATCGGCTCTTGCGCGGCGCCCGCCATTGGAATTCACATCTGCTCTCCAGGCGCCAGCTCGGCGAGCCCGGTGAAGTTCTCCTTCAGCGCCACGTCTTTCTACCCCCTGCGCAAGATGGAGGTCTGGGTAGACGGCGCGAAGAAGAGTGAAACCTACCACGTCCTCGCGAATCAGGGCTTCTCCGATGTCAGCCTCTCGCTCGCTGCAGGCACCCACACGGTCTCGTTCTTCTCCGGCAACTACGATGGCGGCGTCGTGAAGAAGACGATAACCGTCAAGGTCCCATGAAGACGTTCTAATTTGCTTGCAAATCGAAAAGGGCGGCCGTAGGCCGCCCTTCTTTCCTCCGCCTGACCGGCTTTATTTGTACCGGGGGCCCTTGCCCATCTTGAAGCGGTAAAGAATTCCCACCGAAATCCCAAACTCGTTCTGGCTGCGCGTCACGAAGGGCGAAGGGATAGTCGAGGGTGTTCCATAGCCGCCATAACGCGTCATGATCCAGTCCGGCGAGATGCGCAGCGCCAGCCGTGGCGAGCGATTCAGGTCCAGCGATCCGCCGATCGTCGTTGCCAGTCCCAGCCCATTGTTGTACATGCCCACATCGCGCGGCTGCACGGAATAGCTCGGATTAGTTGGATCATTCCCCAATCCGCTGCTGAAGCTGCCATACGCACCGCCTACCATGCCATGCGCGCTCAGCGTGGCATGCTCGCGGGCGATCAGCCGGTAGGTTGCGCCCCCCAGAAACATATGCTCGAAGACGAACGGCCCGCCCACCCCGTAAGGGTTTGGGTCCACGCCCTGCGTCCCGTAATAGCCCCGCAAGTTGGCCGTGGCGCCCAGCCGCCCGGTTAGCCACCATGTACCCTGTACATCGAAGCCGCCCAGGTTTGCCCCCTGTGCCAGCGATGGCCCCGACTTGAAGTGAGAAAATCCCAGCCCGCCGTAGATCTCGTACTTGTTGTCGTAACGCACCGCGGTCAGCGTCTGGTTTTGGTTCACATTGGTGTCGATGGTCGGCGGCGGAGGAAGTTTTTGTGTATTGGAGCCGCTGGTCTGGCTTGTGTTCTGGGTCGTGCCCTGCGCAAATGCCGTGGCGGCCAGCATGGTGCCGCCTAGCAGGAGAACCATGCTCCTGCACATACGAAAAGACTTGGACAAAACGGACTGCCTCCCCAAATGACGTCAGTCCCAGATGACATCAGCGAAGATTCAAGCCAGCGCTCGTTGCGGTGCCCGTCCGTGCCCACCCCGCCCGACCAATCACTGCTGACGATTCCTGCTTCTGACACATGCCTGACTCATGCAGAATACATGCCTTCCTCGCTGCCTTGCGAGTCAGTCCGGCCGGCCGCGCCGTGCCACGCCATGAGCGGTTACTCTGGAAGCATCCGAATGTTCGACAGCAAAGCCAGACTCGACGCGCTGAATTTCGCCTCCATCGACGAGATGATCCGCGCCCATGCCGATGAGGCAGCGCTCGTCGCGCGTCAGCAGCATCGCGTGCTGCTTGACTACACGCCCGCATCGGTCGACGCGCTCGAACGCCTGCTCGACGGTCAGGCCGCCGTCGATCTTGACTTCCAATCCCGCCTCTGGGGCAGCTACTTCGGAGAGGTGCTGCGCCGCCGCTGGAACGGCATCTGGCTGCTCGCTTCCTATCCCGGCAGCCGCGAACAGGCGGGCGACGCCGGCTCGGTCATCCCTACGCTCGACGTCGCAGGCTCACGACTGTGGCCCACCATGAAGGTCTATCGTCGCCTCACGCTTGGCCAGCTGGAGAATCTCAGCACCTTCTACCGCCTGGTGGAAAAACGCCTCGATGCAACTCCGTCCGGGCCTAATTGAACTGATGACAATCAGATTACCGCTCGGGACATCCAGCGGGGTCCTTACAGGCGTACCATAGGCGTAGCAGGACGCCGTCGCCTGTGTGCGACAATGATGCGGCGGAGAAGACCCTGCGGAAGGACACTATGGGCGAGCTACTCACACCGACACATCTCATCCTGGTTCTGGTCGTTGCGCTGCTGGTCTTCGGACCGCGCAAGCTGCCGGAGCTCGGCAAAGGGCTTGGCGAAGGCCTCAAGGGCTTCAAGGACGGCATCAAAGGCCTGGGCCAGTCCGAGCCCACCACCAAGCAGGACGCCACTGTGACGACGCCGAAGAACGATCCGATCCAGCCCAGCTAGCACGGGCGCCCTCCCCGAAACATCAAGGACAGAATCAAGCGCCGGGCTCGTGCCTGGCGTTTTGCTGTCCAGCGGAAAGGCGCAGGCGCCTGTGAGCACACTCGACAATCTGAAGAACGCCTGGGAAGGTCTCGCTGGCCGCGATGCCCTCAGCGCCATCCTAACCGATGACAGCAAGACCGGTGGCAAGTGGGATCTCGCGGAGTTCCTCGCCACCGGCGACGCCGAAATTGAAACGGTCATGAGGCACCTCGCCGTGATCGGTCACGTGCCCGATTTCAGCGGTGCAGCATTGGACTTCGGCTGCGGTGTCGGCCGGCTCACCCAGGCCTTAGCGCGGCGCTTTGCCTCCTGCGTCGGCGTCGATATCTCGCACGAGATGGTCAGGCAGGCAGAGGCGATCAACCAATATCCCCACTGCCGATACGTCGCCAGCTCGACCGAGCGACTGCCCTTCGAGAACGCAACCTTCTCGTTCCTCTACAGCAACATCGTCCTCCAGCATGTGCCTCGCCCTCTCGCAAAGAACTACCTGCGCGAATTCGTCAGAGTGCTCGCGCCAGGCGGGGTCCTCGTCTTCGGCGTACAGGACTCTTTCGCCGGACCAGACCTCTCGTCGCGCCTCGTGCGCGTCCGTCACGTTTTGCATCTTCGGTCGAGAATCAGGGTGGCGCTGAAACGCGGCCCCGGCGATATGCAGATGCACTGCCTTCCCGAATCCATCGTCCGCCGTGCCCTCGCTTCCGCGAAGATCCCCGCGAAGGTCGTCGATGTCCGCTTCACCAACACTGCCGCCCGCGACTTCAACGGAAAGCTTGTCTATCTCGATCAGCCGCCCGATCTCGGGCTACGTCGGCAAGCAATACTGCGTCGTTGCGCCGAAATCCCCGGGCACGTGAAAAGAAGGGCGTGTCCCACATCTCGGCTGCAAGATATGGGACTTCGCTGGGTCGTCCACAATCCTCAAATGAGGACAACAAGCGACCACCACCCTCTTCTTTTTCACTGGCTGGATTACCTGTTCGCCGTCCAGGGTTGCCTGTTGGCGAGAAGCTAATTAATTGCTAATCCGTAACAACCACGTTACTTAGCTTCCTTCACCGCCCGATAGCCAATATCGTGCCGGTAATAAATCCCGTCGAAGTGGATCATCCCCAGCGCCTCGTATGCTTTAGCCAGCGCCCACTCCAGGTCCGGAGCAATCGCCGTGGCGCCCAGCACACGGCCGCCGGCAGTCACAATCTGGCCGTCCTTCTCCGCCGTCCCGGAGTGAAACACCTGCACATCGTGAATCAGCGCAGCGCGCTCCAGCCCGGTAATCGGCAGCCCTTTCCGGTAGTGCCCCGGATAGCCCGCGGAGCTCGCAATCACACACGCTGAGGCCCCTGGTTTCCATCGCAGCTCCGTTTCGGAGAGCCGCCCTTCCACCGCCGCCTCCATCGCCTCCAGCAGATCAGAATCCAGCCGCATCAGGATCGCCTGCGTCTCCGGATCGCCGAAGCGCGCGTTGAACTCCAGCACCATCGGTCCACGCGCTGTCATCATCAGCCCGCAGTACAGCACGCCGACAAACGGCGCATCCTCCGCGCGCATGCCATCCAGCGTGGGCTGGACGATGTGGTGCATGATCCAGTCGCGCAACTCGGGCGACAGCATCGCATCCGTCGAATACACCCCCATGCCGCCGGTATTCGGGCCGGTATCGCCCTCGCCGATACGCTTATGGTCCTGTGCCGCCAGCCAGCGGCGCCGCATGCGTTCCGTCCGAGATCACCAGAAACGACAGCTCCTCGCCGTCCAGGAACTCCTCGATCAGAACCGAGCGTTCCGGCGCACCCAGCAGTTGCCCGGAGAAGAGCCCGGCGATCGCCGCGTGCGCCTCCTGCTCCGTCTTCGCGATCACGACGCCTTTGCCTGCGGCGAGTCCATCCGCCTTCACCACGACAGGGAAGTGGAAGTGTCCCAGCGCCTCCTCCGCCTCGCTCTCTTCGCTGATCACCGCATAGGCCGCGGTCGGCAGGCAGTGCCGCTGCAGAAAGCGCTTGGCGAAGCTTTTGCTCGTCTCGAGCACTGCGGCCGCTTTCGTGGGCCCGAAGACCCGAACGCCGCGCCGCATCAGTTCATCTGTCAACCCCAGCGAGAGCGGAAGCTCCGGCCCGATGACGACTAGTCCCGGCTGCTCCTTCGCAACCAGATCGGTCAGTGCGTGCAGGTCCGCTACATCCACAGGAACGCACCGCGCCACCTTCGCCATCCCCGCGTTGCCCGGCGCGCACACCACCTCGCTCACCCGCGGCGACTTCTTGAGCGCCCACGCGATGGCGTGTTCCCGCCCGCCCGCTCCAATCACCAGAACCTTCATGCTTGTTGTTCCCATCCCTGCCGCATACTACGACAAGGCGTCCTCCGATGCCTCTTTCTATCTCCTCTAACGGATGAACGCACCAGCGGGCGCCTCACATCCCACTTTTGAGATGTGGGATAAAGCCAGATCGCCCACAATCCCAATTCGTGAGCGACCAAAGGAAGCGAACCCCACAAAATGCGCCGCGGGCGCCACCCGCCTCGCTGATGGCAAATCCTTAGTAGCCGACCGTGAACCGCTGTCTCCGGTGCTGCGGCTGCTCCAACTCATCCACCAGAGCAATCGCGTAGTCCTCCATCGAAATCGAACTCTTCCCGTCAGGGGCCGTCAGGAGCTCATCCTGCGCCAGCCGGAACTTGCCGGTCCGCGGACCCGGCTCAAAGAATGCTGACGGGCTGAGGTACGTCCAGTCGATTGAAGACTGCTGAAGGAGTTCCAGCGCCTTCTCATGGGCCAGTGCGATCGGTTTCCAGGCAGCAGGGAAGTCGGGGGCGCTCACCAGCGTCACCCCGGGCGCTACCTCGAGACTTCCCGCGCCACCCACCACAACCAGCCGTGGCGCATGACCGGAGCTCGCTTGCTGGCTCACCTGCTGCACCGCGGCAATCTCCCGCTTGGTGACGTCGATCAATTCCTCCGTCTTGTCCGCTGGCGGTCCATATGCGCTCACCACCGCCTCGGCGCTCCCGATTGCCTCGGCGATCTTATCCCTGCTGGAGAGGTCTCCTTGTACCAGCGTTAACCGGGGATCCTGGGGCAGCTCTGCGGTGCCTTTGGACAGGTTTCTCGCCACGGCGACCACGTCATGCCCCCGTCGCAGCAGCTCGGCCAGAATTCGAGATCCAGCGTGTCCCGTCGCACCATACAGCACAATCTTCATAAATTCCTCCCAGTCAAAGTAGTGAGATGGCAGTGAAGCCTTCGCGGATCAATAATTTAGAGCAATTGTAAAATATGAGTTAACTACACTCATAAAATATGCAACTATTAATGAATAGCAATCATCTATGAGACTGCAGGCCATGAGTTACTGGCCAAAACCTCAAACCTAAGGAGATGTACATATGCCAATCGTTCGTTGGGATCCCCTCCGTGAGGTCGTCTCGCTCCAGAGCCGCCTCAACTCCCTCTTCCAGGACTACGGTCGCGGCCAGGACGAGGACGCACTCGTCGCAGCCGCCTTTGCACCCCCGGTCGATATTTATGAGGACGAGAAGAAGCTGGTTCTCAAGCTCGAAGTTCCCGGCGTGAAGCAGGATGACATCGACGTCCAGGTCGAGGGCCGCGCCCTGACCGTTCGTGGCGAACGCAAATTCTCGAGCGAGGAGAAGAAGGAAAACTTCCATCGCGTCGAGCAGCGCTACGGCACGTTTTCGCGCAGCTTCACGCTCCCCAACAGCGTAGATACGGAAAACGTGAAGGCGACTTACGATGCCGGCGTGCTCCAGATCGAACTGCTCAAGAAGACCGAGGCCCAACCCCGCCAGATCAAGATCGGCGTCAGCTCTGCAGGTTCGGATCAGAAGCAGAAGCAGGTCGAAGGCTCGAAGATAGCCTGAGAACAGCCGAAAAGACAGAAAACTCGCTTCACCCTTAGGCGGGAGCTTCCGGTATGTCGGATGGCTCCCGCAACTTGTATGCGGCGAAAACAGGTTCAAAATAAGAGTCTGAGCTTCCCAGCGGTACAAGCATCTGCGCGAAAGGCGCAGCAAGGTTATCTCGTAGAAGATGACCTCCAGAGAAGATTGAGAATTAAGTGAGGAATACAAATGGCAATTCGTTGGGATAAATTCACGGTCAAATCGCAGGAGGCAGTTCAGGCAGCGACCAATCTCGCGCTTGAACACGGCAATCCAGAACTCACGCCGATGCACCTTCTCGCGGCGCTGCTCGAGGACAAGGACGGCATCATCGTTCCCGTGCTGCAGAAGGTTGGCGTCCCTACGGAGCAGCTCCTGTCGCGCGCGAATGATGCGTTGAACACGCTGCCCAAGGTCGGCGGCTCCAGCTCCCAGCCCGGGCTTTCCAATGCAATGCAGAAGGTGCTGGACCGTGCCTTCAAGGAAGCGGCTGATTTCAAGGACGAATACGTATCGACCGAACACCTGCTGCTCGCGCTGACCGAACAGAAGAATGATCCCGCGCGCGATCTGCTGGAATCGCTCGGTGCTACCCACAACTCCGTCCTGCAGGCGCTCACCACCGTCCGTGGCAATCAGCGCGTTACAGATCAGAATCCCGAATCCAAGTTCCAGGCGCTCGAAAAGTTCGCTAAGGACCTCACCCAGCTCGCGCGCCGCGGCAAGCTTGATCCGGTCATCGGCCGAGATGAAGAAATTCGTCGCGTCATTCAGGTACTTAGCCGCCGGACGAAAAACAATCCGGTATTGATCGGCGAGCCCGGCGTCGGCAAAACAGCCATCGTCGAAGGGCTCGCGCGACGCATCGTCTCCGGCGACGTGCCCGAAGTTCTGCGGGACAAGCGCGTCATCTCCCTCGATCTCGGCTCCATGCTCGCCGGCGCAAAATATCGCGGCGAGTTTGAAGATCGCCTCAAGGCTGTCCTTAAGGAGATCGAAGACTCGAACGGACAGGTCATCCTGTTCATCGACGAGCTGCACACGCTGGTCGGTGCCGGAGCGGCCGAAGGCGCCATTGACGCCAGCAACATGCTCAAGCCGGCTCTGGCGCGCGGCGAGCTGCGGGCCATTGGCGCAACCACGCTGAATGAGTACCGCAAGTACATCGAGAAGGACGCGGCCCTCGAGCGGCGCTTCCAGATCGTCTACGTCGGCGAGCCGAACGTCGAGGACACGGTTGCCATCCTTCGCGGACTCAAGGAACGCTACGAGGCGCACCACAAGGTACGCATCAAGGACTCGGCCATCGTGGCCGCGGCAACGCTCAGTCACCGTTACATATCGGACCGCTTCCTGCCCGACAAGGCCATCGACCTGGTCGACGAAGCGGCGGCATCGCTCGCCATCCAGATCGGCTCCGTGCCGGAAGAGATCGATGCGCTCGACCGCGCAGCCACCTCGCTCGAGATAGAGAGGGCAGCGCTGAAGCGCGAAACCGATCCGAACTCGAAGGAGCGCCTTGCGGTCGTCGAGCGTGAGCTCGCCGCTATCAAGGAGCGCACGACCGGCCTGCGCGCTCGTTGGCAGAAGGAGCGCGAGGCCATCACGCGCGTCAGCGAGTTGAAGAAACGGATTGAGGAGCTGCGCTTCGAGATGGAAGAGCAGACGCGCAAGGGAAACCTCGAGCGCTCCGCCGCCATTCAATACGGCGAGCTGCCGAAGGCCGAAGCCGAGCTGCGCAAACTCAACGCCGAGCAGGACGCGGAAACCTCCGCGGCCAAATCCGGCACGCGCAAGCGGATGCTCAAGGAAGAAGTAGACGAGGAGGACATCGCCGCGATCGTCAGCAAGTGGACCGGTATTCCGATCTCGAAGATGCTCGAAGGCGAGACGTCCAAGCTCGTGCAAATGGAGTCGCGTCTGCGCAAACGTGTCATCGGCCAGGATGAAGCGCTCTCCACTGTCGCCAACGCCATCCGGCGCTCGCGTGCGGGCTTGAGCGATCCCAAGCGGCCCATCGGCAGCTTCATCTTCCTCGGCCCGACGGGCGTGGGCAAGACCGAAACCGCACGCGCACTCGCCGAGTTTCTCTTCGACGACGACCAGGCCATGGTGCGCATCGACATGAGCGAGTACATGGAGAAGCATGCGGTGGCGCGGCTCATTGGCGCGCCTCCCGGCTACATCGGCTTCGATGAGGGCGGTCAGCTCACTGAAGCGATCCGCCGCCGGCCATACGCCGTAGTGCTTTTCGACGAGATCGAGAAGGCACATCCGGATGTCTTCAACATCCTCCTGCAAGTGCTCGACGATGGTCGCCTCACCGATTCCAAGGGTCGCGTTGTCGACTTCAAGAACACGGTGATCATCATGACCTCAAACCTGGGCGCGCAGATGCTGAACGCCGAAGCGTTAACCGACGAAGCGGCCTTCGACCACGCACGCGACCAGGTGATGGAAGTGCTGAAGCAGAGCTTCCGGCCGGAGTTCCTCAACCGCGTGGATGACATCGTCATCTTCCGTCCGCTGGGTGAGGAGCAACTCAGCCACATCGTCGATCTGCGGCTGGAGGATCTGAAGAAGATGCTCGCCGATCGCAAGATCACGCTCACGCTGACCGACAACGCACGCCATCAGTTGCTGATGTCCGGCTACGATCGAGCGTACGGTGCAAGGCCGCTGAAGCGCGCGATCCAGCGGCTCATCCAGGACCCGCTGGCCATCAAAATACTCGATGGCGAAGTCCTGCACGGCGACCACGTCAAAGTGGAGGCTGATCCGCTGAACAACCGCCTGAAGTTTGAGGTGGTAGGGCGAGAAGCCGGCGAGCCGGCGAAGCAAGCGGTAGGTGCTCGGTAAGCGAAGTGGGGAATGAAAGGGTGAGAGCGAAGCCGCTCTTACCCTTTTCTCCTAGAGCACGCCGTCTGTGCTCGCAGCCTTCAACTCCGATACCGGATGAGAGATGTCCTGCAGAACCCGATTGATGGTGATTTCCGTTGGATTCGTGGACAGGTGCAGCACGCGGGCAGCCTTGCTGATGGTCTGGCAGAGTTGAAAGCGATTCGGAATTTCTTTGCTGGCAGCGTAAACGAGTGAAGAACGCAAGTTTCGGCCTCCTCGGCCTTGCAGCATTGTCGCGATTAGGAGCAGGCGGTTTCAGCGGTCGCTGGTGCGGCTTCCTTAAGGAAAAGCCACGCCATGCAGGGCCCCGCAGACCACCATGTCTTCGCGAAACTGCCTTGTTGCGTAAGGCGCGCTGGGCGGATGTTGCTGGAAGTGTGCTTGACCTGCTCAGGCGAGATGTACATCCAGTCTACTCCAGTGGCTTTCTGGCGCTTGGTTTTACCGCCGTGACGACCCGCGGTATCCCCTGCAGATCATCGACGAAGCCGATCTCCACAAATCCGGCCTCTGCTAGCAAGCCGTGCAGCGCACCGCGTTGCCCATGGCCGATCTCAAGCAGCAGATGCCCTCCCGACTCAAGATGCTCGAACGCCTCTGGAATGAGCCGCCTGTAGATCGCCAGCCCATCCTCGCCGGCATAAAGCGCCGCTGCGGGCTCATAGTCCTGCACCTGCGGCTCGAGCCGCTCGCCCGTTGCCACATACGGCGGATTCGAGACGATCGCGTCGAACCGCTCCACCTGAAACCCCTCGAACAGATCCGATTGCAGGAAGCGGACACGCTCCGCCGCACCCAGCGCACGCGCATTCTGCTGCGCAACTGCCAGTGCAGCAGGCGAAATATCCGTCGCCGTCACGCTCGCGTCGGGCAATTCGAGCGCGAGTGTAAGGGCAAGAATCCCCGAGCCCGTCCCGATATCGAGAAGGCGTTGTGCCGCAGGACGAATTGCCAGTACGGCCTCCACCAGGTGCTCCGTCTCCGGCCGGGGAATCAGCACCAGCCGGTTGACGATGAAGCTGCGGCCGTAAAACTCCTGCGTCCCGAGGATGTGCTGCATGGGTTCATGCCGCGCGCGTCGTACAAGCGCGGCGTCGTAGTGTGCGGTCTGCCGCTCCGTCAGTTCGCGCTCCGGATGCGTCATCAATTCTGCGCGCGAAAATCCCGTTACGTGCATCAGCAGCAACTCTGCATCGCGCTGCGCAGTCGCGCTCGGCGCAAGCAGCGTGACACCTTCGTGGAGTGCGGTTTCGAGGCCCTTCATCCCAATGAATGCTATACTGCAGATAACGCTTCGCAAGGGTGATGCCCACAGCATCCCAAATGCGGCCAGTGTGCTGGCCTGCGGCTCTCCGGTGAGAGTCTTAGCCCGACCCAGAAGCGTTGCCCTCCACCGCGTGTCGAGTAGAGGGAGTCTGCGAAGCCAGTGCTTCCTGGACGCAAGGATCGTGCGGCAAGAGCGGAGGCTGGCAGACGAATGCCAGTCGGCAGTATCCAGAAGTCCCCACCGTTTTTCCCCTACGTACATTTGAGCAAGCGCGCCGCCCCCGATCGTTCTCCCTGAAAACAGGCGAACGACACGCGATCGAGGAACAGGCAGCAGCGCATCTCCCGCCTCGCGGAGACACCACTCGTGTATCCGGCGACGCATAGGAAACCAAAGTTGAAATTATTTTCTGAACTCCCTCTTTCGCCCCTGGTGCAGAAGCGCCTCGCGGCGGTGAAATTTGTTACTCCCACGCCCGTACAGGCATTAGCTATTCCTCCCGCGCTCGAAGGCCGCGACGTTCTGGCCACCGCGCAGACCGGCACCGGCAAAACCCTCAGCTTCATGCTGCCCATCATCGAGCGTCTGCAGAAGGTGCAGGGCAAGCAGATCACCGCACTCGTCCTCCTGCCCACGCGCGAGCTCGCCATGCAGGTTGAAAAGGTCTATCGCCAGCTCATGCCCGAGGGCAACATGCGCGTCGCGCTGGTCGTCGGCGGACTCGCCGAAGGCCCGCAGCTCGATGCACTTCGTCGCGGTGTGCGTCTCGTCGTCGCAACCCCCGGCCGCCTCGAAGACTTCCTCGACCGCAAGCTGGTCAAGCTCGATGGCGTTGAAGTGCTCGTCCTCGATGAGTGCGATCGCATGCTGGACATGGGCTTCAAGCCATCCATCAAGCGCATCGTCTCGAAGCTGCGCGCGGACCGGCAGACGCTCTGCTACTCCGCCACTCTGAACCCGGAGATGCGCGATGTTACGCGCGAGTACCTCAAGGATCCGGTGCGCATCGACATCTCTACCGAGCTGAAGCCGGCCGACAACGTCGCCCTGCAGATGTTCGAGGTGTCCAAGGAGAAGAAGCCCGAGCTGCTCGAGCATCTGCTCAGCCAGCACGAGGGCAGCTTCCTCGTCTTCACCCGCACCAAACACGGCGCGGACCGGCTCGCCAAGCGGCTCAGCCGCGTCGGCCACAATGCGGCGCGCATCCACGGCGATCGCACGCAGGCGCAGCGTGTAGCCGCCCTCAAAGGCTTTGCCGACGGCGCCAACCGCGTCCTCGTCGCCACCGACGTCGCCGCGCGCGGCATCGATGTGCCCCACGTCGCGCACGTCGTCAACTACGATCTGCCCAAGGAAGCGGAGGACTTTGTCCACCGCGTGGGCCGCACCGGACGCGCCTCGCGCAGCGGTACGGCACACACCTTCGCGCTGCCGGAGGAGCGCAACGATGTGAAGAGGATCGAGCGCAAGCTCTCCGTCACCATGAAGCGCTTCAAGGTGTCGACGGTCGCGGCGAATCAGCCTGCCGTGCACGCCTAGAATCGGTCATAGCAGGAACAAGAAGGGCCGGTGATTTCAATCGCCGGCCCTTCTGCTTTGCCATGCTACTGCGTGAGCTGTTCGCGCAGCGTCTCCGGTTCCTGGCCGAGCCAGTCGTAATGCTGTGCCGTCGAATCGAAGAGCGAGGAAGTCTTGAACGGCTCGTACTTACCCCGGGCAGCCGCCTCCTTGGTCTTCGCCAGCAGCGTGTCGAGCTGCTGGTCGGTGAGTGGCTTGAAGGTATGCGCGGCCGCGAATGCCTGGTCCAGCACTTCCATGCTGTCAATTCCCGTAATCACCACGGACGTCGGTTGGTGCAGTGCGAAATGCAGGCATTCGATGGCGGTCACAGTCTTCGAACGCAGGATGAAGCCGTCGCCCATCGTCTTCATGGCCAGCACGCCCACCCCACGGCGCACCATCTCTGGCACTACATTCCGGGTAAAAGAGCGGAAGTGCGCGTCCATCACGTTGACGGGCATCTGTGCTGTGTCGAAGTGGAAGTCATTTTGCTCTGCCACTTCCAACATCCGCAGATGAATATGCGGATCTTTGTGGCCGGTGAAGCCAATGTAGCGGATCTTGCCGGCCTTCTTCGCATCGAGCGCAGCGTGTATGGCGCCTTGCTCTGCGAAGATGCGATCTGGATCGTCGAAGCGCACTATCTCGTGGAACTGCACCAGGTCAATGCGATCCGTGCGTAATCGGGCAAGCGATTCATCGATCTGCAGTGCGGCTGCCTTTTTGGTGCGGCCGTCGATTTTGGTCATCAGGAACGCGCGATCCCGATAGCCATCCGCGAGCGCCTTGCCCATCCGGATCTCGCTGTTGCCCTGGTTGTAGTCCCAGCAGTTGTCGAGAAAGGTGATGCCGCGGTCGAGCGCGGATCGGATCAACCGAATGCCAAAAGCCTCCTCGACGCTGGGCAACGCGATGTGGTAACCACCCATGCCAATACAGGAGACGGTTTCCCCCGTCGTACCCAACTGGCGGCGTGGCATCTTTTCGTTGTTGTCAATCGGCACCTGCATCCTCCGGGAGATCTATCCCGATTAGATGCACGCGAGCCCTCTCTATCCGATCCGCTCCACCTGCACAAACAGCGCATCCGCGCAACGAACAAAGCCGATCTGTTCGTAGATGTGGATGGCCGCGCCGTTGCCGTCGGCTACGTGTAGAAACGCACTATCGCCGTCGTCCAGAATGGCCGCCGTTGCCTCCCGCGTCAGCACCTGCGCATAGCCGTGGCCGAGATGTGCCGGGTGCGTGCAGATCGCGCTCACCTCGCGGTAGCCGGGTAGTGCCAGGCGCTCGCCGGCCATCGCCACCAGCTCTCCATTCATGCGTATGCCGCGATACCTGCCCATCTGTGGCGTACGCATTCCAAAAAAGCCGGGGAAGGCAATTGCCTTGAGCTCGTTCATCTCCGCCGCGTCCGCCAACGGGTCCAGCATCACGGACTCCGGTGCGCTCGTCGCTCCGCTCGCCGGCAGCATCGCGTCACACGCCATCTGGAAGCCAGGAATCCGTCTGACGACGCGCCATTGCCGTGTGTCTAGTGGCGAAGGCTCTTCAAACAGCCACACCCGCTCGCCGGGCGCCAACCATCGCCGTCAGCGCCGCCGCTGCCTCCGGCGAGTGGTCCTGGAGCGCCGCCATCGGCAGCACTTCGCTGTAATACCGCCGCGCCGGCCCCTCGCCATAGGCAAAGTGCCGTTGCCGCGTCGTCGCCGCCTGCCAGATGGGGTTCATGAGTTGCGGAAAAACGTTGCTGGCAATCACAGAGCGGTGGCCCTCCTCGGAATACCACCAAAGGATGGCGGAACCGGCTGCCGCGATTCGGAAAGGGGCGACCTGCATCCTTCCCGGGCCAGAACCACCTGCCGCGGACATAAAAATCGGCAAACACGATTGTCAAAGTTATAGGACTGAATTAGTCTCCTATTAACCCGACAAGATCAGTCCTGTTTTAAAGCTATTGGAAACATAGCGATCGGCCCGAGCGGCCTCGATCGACTTCACTTGAGGCCGTTGCGTCCGTGTCGAATTTGTTCAGGATCTCTAAGCGTCTGGCCTTCTGCGCGGCCGCCATTTGGTTTGCATTCGTTTCGGGTTCTTCGGCGCATGCCCAGGAGCCGCCTTACTTCGTCACCTACTCCCAGGTGCTCGAAGAGCCCGGCAACCTCGAAATCGCCCTCAAAAGCCTCGCCGCCGCGCCCAAAGACGCCAACGCCTTCTACAGCCCGACGCTGGAGCTCGAATACGGAGCGACCCCGTGGTGGACCACCGAGGTCTACCTTCAGGGCCAGTCCACCGCCAATGACTCCACTATCTTCACCGGCTTTCGCTGGGAGAACCGTTTTCGCCTGATCCCACGGGAGCTGCCGGTGAACCCGGTCTTCTACGTCGAGTACGAGGACGTCAACGCCGCCGACAAGAGCCTGCTCGAGATCACGGGCAACCACACGATCAACGACCTGCAGCTCAAGAACGCGCAGGCCCGCGTCGAGATTGAGCGTTCCATCGAGATGAAGCTGATTCTCTCCAGCTACTTCAAGTCGTGGAATTTCTCAGAAAACTTCATCGCCGAGAAGGCAGTCAATGAACCCGAACCCTGGGAGTTCGGCTACGCCCTTGGCGTCGCCAGACCGCTGGCGAACTATGCCGGCGCAAAGAACTGCATTCTCTGTCGCCAGAACCTCACCGCTGGCGCCGAAATGTACGGCGGCCTCGGCACCTCGGATGGCTTCGGTCTCCGCGCTACCTCGCACTACCTCGGCCCCACCATCGGCCTCGACCTGCAGGGTCGCTACCCCAGCGTCGACTTTTCGCCGCAGTTCGGCTTGAACGACAACAGTGCGGGTGTCCTCTGGCGCTTCAAGGTCTCCTATGAGGTGCAACAGTTCGGCAATCTCTTCCGGAGGAAGAAAGCGCAATGACGAAGCGCGCGTGGTTTCTTGTATCTCTCCCCGCGGCGGCCTTGTTGATGGCTGCCGCCAATGGCGCGTGGCTCAAAAAGGTTCCGGCTGCAGACCACGCCATGGTGAATCCCGTTGCCGGCCAGCCGGATGCCATCGCTGCCGGCTCCAACCTGTATAAGAACAACTGCGCGCAATGCCACGGCGCCGATGGCAATGGCCGTGGCAGCCGCCCGCCCGTGCATTCCGCACGCATCGCCGGGGCTAGTGATGGCGATCTCTATTGGCTGCTGAAGAACGGCCAGCCCTTCCGTGGCATGCCCTCCTGGGCCCGCCTGCCGGAGGGCCAGCGCTGGCAGATCGTCGCGTATCTGCGCAGTATTCAGGCGCCCGCATCCGCCACTGCTCCCGGAGTACCCCAGTGAAGAGTGCCCAGTGAAGCGTATCCCAGTGAAATTGCGCTATCTAGCCCTCGGCGTGCTTGCCGCCTGCGCGCTCCTCTTCGCCATCGCCGGTTGCGGTTCAGCAGGCGACGCTCCTGACCCCACGCCCGACGCCGACGTCACCCCACCGGCTGACTCCATCGGCGAGCGCATCTTCCTCGATACGCGTTTCTCCGAGTACTTCGCCACCCATATGACAGGCGTCAACGATCCGCTGGCGGTAGGCGATCCCGTCGTTGCCACCGTGCCCACCACGGATGGTTCGCTGCCCGGTCCCTTCGCCGGTCAGGCCATGAACTGCCGCTCTTGCCACTTCGTCACCGAGTTTCAAGGTGTCGCCGGCGCCGGCAACCGAACCTACTCCGACTTCACTACCCGCAGCCCGATCCCGCGCCCCATGGGTGGCTTCGATCACACCCCGCGCAACTCCAGCCAGATGGTCGATTCCTTCACCGCGCGCTCCGGCCCCGTCTTCCTCCACCACGATGGCGAATTCATCAGCGGCATCGACCTGGTGAAGGGGACGATGACCGCTCGCAACTTCGGTTGGCTCCCAACCCAGTACCAGGCTGCCGTTGCCCACATCGCGCGTGTCATTCGCGAGGACAATGGCTCCGATCAACTCGCCGCCGACCGGACGAATGGCCTCTCCTACTCCACGCTCTTTCTCGGTACCGACTCGCGCATCACCTCCGACCTGCAACTGCCCGCCCTCCGAGCGGCTCGACGTCACCAAGGCCACCGACGAACAGGTTCTCGATGAGGTCGCCCTGTGCATAAACCAGTACATGGAAGACCTGCTCTTCCAGCGCGACGAGTACGGCCGCTACACGGGCTCGCCCTTTGACAATTTCATCCGCGTCAATCACCTGCCCCAGCAGCCGCTCGCCGGGCAGACCAAAGCCGCTTACAACCAGCAGCTTCTCAAGGAAATTCTCGCGCTCAAGAATCCCGTCTACATCTCCGATGCGGATGGCTCGTACAAATATCACTCCTTCAGTTACCAATTCGGTGCGAAGGAGCTGCAAGGCCTCATCATCTTCCTTACCGCGGCCACCAACGCCACCGACGGCTCACTGCACGCAGGTAACTGCGCTGCCTGCCACCAGGCGCCCGACTTCAGCGACTTCCTCTTCCACAACACCGGCACCTCGCAGGTCGAATACGACAACGTCCATGGCAGAGGCGCCTTCATGGCGCTCGCCGTGCCCTCGCTCGCTCAGCGCAATGCCAACTTCAATGCGTATCTGCCGGCAAGTGCGAGCCACCCGAATGCCACCGAGACCTTCCGGCGCGAGGCATCGGCCACCAATCCGAACTATGCCGACCTCGGCCTCTGGAACGTCTACCTCAACCCCGACATGCCCAACCCGCAAAGTGCTCTGAAAGGCGTTGTCTGCGCCGTGGACTGCTCCGTCGATCAGGGCCTCGCCACCACCATCGCGCAGTTCAAGACCCCTGTGCTGCGCGACCTCGCCGACTCCACCCCGTACTTCCACAACGGTGCCGCACTCGATCTCGACGCAGTCATCAATCAGTACATCGCCGTCTCCGGCACTTGCGCGCCAGGGTCTCATGCGCAATCCACCGCCGGAGTTCAAGAAGCATGTCCATCTCTGCGAGCGATCGCGATGCGCTGGTCGCGTTCCTGATCTCGCTCACCGAGGACTACGACGACGCATAGCGCACGCACTGAAGGCGTCATGTGCGAGTGGACCTAAGCGAACGATGACGACTGGATCTAGACGGTGTCTGCTTCGGAAGCTAGCCTTCGATCATGCAGAGGCCAAGCCTCAGCGACACCATCCAGAATGCCGCGAGGCGCGGCCTCTGCCTTTTTTTCCTCTGCATAGCTAGTGTCATCGCGGCAGCACGTCCGTCGCACGCGCAAAACACGCGCGATGATCTGCCTCCGCTACCCGATACGAATGTGCGATCGCATGCTCGCGCAGCAGGCGGCGGCAAGAGCTCGTCGTCGCTGGATGAGTTTCAATTGCTGGTTCCTGCCGCACCGCTGGTCTGCTGGTCTCATTCGGCAGCCGAGAATCCACAGGGCGATCGCCACAACGCCGAGAGCAGTGATGCGGTGACGGACTCCACGCTGCGACGCGAGGCTACCCGCGAGATAACCATGGATCCGATCCTCGGCTCCGTCGCTCCTCTGCGCCGTGATCCATAACGAGCCTGGCGTCGGTCGCTATCGCAAGTGCAGATAGCGGCGTCCACTCCTATAAAGATGTCGGCGGGACGACCTCTTCCTTACACGCCGAGCTGTCGAGCCGCCATCTTCGTGCCTTCGACGCGCGCCCGAATCTTGTTGAAGGCGATATCCCGCGCAGTGGACGTGTCGTCAGCGAAGGGAGCAAAGCCGCAATCGTCTGTAGTGCCGAGTTGCGCGATAGGCAGGACGGAGGCCGCCTCCAGCACACGCTCACACACCTGATCAGGCGTTTCCACGATGGGATTGATCGGATCAATCACTCCAATGAACACCGTGTGGTTCGGCTTAAGAAGCGGGCGAATGATGCCGAACACACGCTTCCTGTCGGGTTCGCTGGCCATTTGCAGGTAGAACCGACCTGCATTCATTTGCAAGAGATCGGGTAGCAGCCCCGCATAGTCGACATCTGCGCTGTGCGTAGAGTCGCGATCGCCGCCCGGGCAAACATGCACCCCGATGCGCTGGCGTTCGTCTCGAGAGAACCGTTCGAGAACCCGATTGTTGAGTGAGATAAAACTGCGCAGCAGATCGCCCGAACCGTCGAGCTTCAGCGACAGTCTTGCCTCGGTGAAATCAATCTGGACCACCGCTGCTCCCGCCTCGAACGCGCCGCGTATGTCAGCCACAGCTTCATCCAGAAGATCTGCCAGGAATGCTTCGCGCGGATAGTTGGGTATACCGGTCTGCGGATACAGCAGGCTCAGTGCAGAGGCCGAGATGACAGCCTGTTTTAACGGCAGCCGCGTGTAGCGTCGCGCGGCTTCGGTGAAGTTGCCGGCATGAACACCATAGCGAAAAGGCCCCGCGGCCAGACGAGGGAGCTGGCGCACATGTCCGTCTGCGAAGGGAATCACGACACCGTCAGGCGCCAGATTCTTCAGTCCCGCGAGCGGATAGGTAGCGAAGCTCGGCTTGGACTGCTCGCCATCAGTGATGACGGGCGATCCGGTCTGCTCAAGTTGCTGGATCGTGTCGCGGATGGCGTCGGCATACGCGGCGTCCATCTCCGCGCTGCCAAGCCTTCCCGCCTGAAATGCCGCCATCGCTTGCAGCAACGAAGCGGGACGCGGAATGCTGCCAATAGATTCTGTCGGGATCGCCATGGCCGGGAGTCTACCGCGTCGCAGCCGCGAAGCCATCGATCAAACGGTCGATTCAGCGGGATCGATGCCCAGGCGACCGGCAGCCCACCCGCAGGGGGAGGTGGCAGGTCAGCGACATGCTTAGCGAAAATGCAGATAGCCCCAGCGCTCCGGCACATGCATGTTGATTACGCCCTGCGGCGACCACACCCAGTTGTCTTCCTTCGGATTGCCCGGCGTCCATTCCACGCGGCTGAAGTTGATCCGCCACACCGTTCCCGGCACAGGCATGGGCACCTTCTGCCGTGAATCGAACGCAGTCAGCGGATACGCGATCTCGAGCGTCCACCCCCGGTCCGTGTCGTTCGAATTGTTCAAGGTACCCTGCACCGCAACAGCCGTCTTCAATCCCGCAATGTCCCAGCCGTTGTCGGGCTTGCCGCCGTCACTGTACGGCTTCGGCAGAAAAAGGTCCCAGCCGGTATTCAGCGCGTTCATCTCGAATTCGTAATAACTCACCGTCTCCGGCAGCGGCTTGATGAAAACTTCGAAGTCGTTGTCCTTGAAGATGACGGAGTCATGCTTCGTCAGCGTGCCGGTGACATTTGGCTCCTCGAGCTCGGCCGCGATGTAAAGATACTTGTCGTCCCACAGCATCTTCGCCCGCGTGCGAAAGCGCGGCGTCGGCTTCGCGGCCCCCTCAATATCGACGAAGTCAGAGGTCCACTTCGCCTGCTTCCACGCTGGATCGTCCAGCTTCCCGTCAATGTGGATCGGCGTCTTCGTGCGCTGGCAGTCATACGACAGCGGCGCAGGCAAAGCATTCTGGGCGCGGGCCGCAACAACGAGCACCACTGAGAGCCAGACGATCGTGAGCGTTCGCATCGTGGGTAGCGTATCAGGATCGAGCGGCCGTCAGGCGATGTTCGCCGTCTCCGCCTTCAATCGCTCTGCCTGGAAGTGCGCGACCACTGCATCGATTACCGGCTGCAGCCGGCCTTCCATAATCTCGGCGAGCTGGTGCAGCGTCAGGCCGATGCGGTGATCGGTCAACCGGTTCTGCGGGAAGTTGTAAGTGCGGATCTTCTCTGAGCGGTCGCCCGAGCCCACCTGTTGCTTGCGCTCCTGCGCCAGCGCCGCCTGCTGCTTCTCCTGCTCCACCTCATAGAGGCGCGCACGCAGCACGCGCATGCCCTTCTCGCGGTTCTTGATCTGCGACTTCTCGTCCTGGCAGCTCACCACCGTGCCGGTAGGAATATGCGTAATACGCACCGCCGAGTAGGTCGTGTTCACCGACTGCCCGCCGGGCCCGGAGGAGCAGAACGTATCAATGCGCAGATCCTTCGCTTCGATCTTGATGTCAACGTCTTCCGCCTCCGGCAGCACGGCGACGGTGACAGCCGACGTGTGCACACGCCCCTGTGTCTCCGTTGCCGGCACGCGCTGTACGCGGTGCACGCCCGACTCATACTTGAGCTGCGAGTAGACGCGGTCGCCTTCGATGATGGCGATCACTTCCTTCAGGCCGCCAATGCCAGACTCGGAAGACGACAGCACCTCCACCTTCCAGCGGTGCTGTTCAGCGAAGCGCGAGTACATCCGGAAGATCTCCGCGGCAAACAGTGAGGCCTCGTCGCCGCCAGTGCCTGCCCGGATCTCGAGGATGACGTTCTTCTCGTCATTCGGGTCCTTCGGCAGCAGCTTCAGCTTCAGCTCTTCCTCGATCTTCGGCAGCCGCTCTTCAAGTTGCGTCAGCTCATCCTGCGCCATCGTACGAATATCGGGATCGGTCTCGGCCAGCATGGTTTGCGCATCCGCAATGCCTTGCTTCGTGCGCTGATAGTCGCGGAAGCTCTCGACCACCGGCTCGAGATCGCGGTGCTGCTTCGCCACCTTTTGGTAGCGCTCGTGATCGTTGACGACCTCGTCAGAGGCCATCTCGCGGCCCAGCTGTTCGTAGCGGGCGGCTATCTGTTCCAGGCGTTCAAACATCAGGGAACTCCTCGGCCATCAAAGGCCGGCATATGGTTCAAATATTGGGGTAGGCGAAGGCGCAAGCGGACAATGGCGGCTGGAACCGCTAGAGAAGAGTGCCGGGAAAATGGATAAGGCGCAACATCGCTGCTATTAGAGTATCGCGGACCTGCCGTGGATGCATCTACAACGTTGGCTGACTTCCGTATCGAATGGAATGCATGACAGAACTCGAACCGTGGGCTGAGCTCTGTGAGCGCCTGGCCGGGACAACCAAGAAGCTTGAGAAGCGCGCATGGATGGCTGACTACCTGCGCGAGGTGCCCGTCGAGGCCGCTGCGTATGCCGCCCTCTATCTGGCCGGGACACCCTTCCCCGAAGCGAACGGGCGCCAGCTCAGCGTCGGCGGCGCCAGCTTGTGGCAGGCCGTGAAGGAGCTCACCGAGGCAAGCGACACCGGAATGCAAGAGGCGTATCGCCGGCACGGGGACCTCGGCGCAGCAGCCTTCGATCTGCTATCGGCACGTGAGGATCTGGTATCCGCGACCCTCAGCATCGAGGATGTTGCCAACAGCTTTGCGCAAATGGCGACCGCGCGGGGTGGCGAGCGCACTACGGAGCGCCGTCAGGCGCTGCTTCGCGATCTGCTCCGACGTACAACACCGCTCGAGGCGAAGTACCTGATCAAACTGATGCTGGGCGACATGCGCATCGGCGTGAAACAGGCGCAGGTGGAGGAAGCCATCGCGGTTGCAACGGAGCGCGAGCTGTCCGCCGTGCGCCGCGCTGTCATGTTGCTCGGCGATCTGAGCGAAGTGATGCGACTGGCCGATGCGGACCGGCTGGATGACGCGCGCATGCGGCTCTTTCATCCGCTCGGCTTCATGCTGGCCACCCCGGTTGATTCGGTGGAGCAAGCCATGGCGCGCTTCGCCGAAGAGGTGCGCGCCGAGCAGAAGGGCGAGGGCGGCGCCAAACCCGCACCGGAGACCGAGGGCACAGGCGAGAGCGAAGCGCCGGCCGAGCACGCTCGTCGAAGCCCATGTGCAGCCAGCGCTGAACGACTGGCACACATTCAGGACAAGTTCGATGGCATCCGCTGCCAGCTCCACTGCGGCGATCCATCGCAGCCCGGGCGCGTCGCGCTCTTCTCCCGCAGTCGCGACGACATGACGCACAGCTTTCCGGAGTTGACGGAGGCCTTCGCGAAGATCACCGAACCGCTCATCCTCGACGGAGAGATTTTGGCCTGGAACATCGATCCCGCCGCAACAGAGCAACGAGCCTTGCCATTCTCTTCCTTGCAGAACCGCATCGGCCGCAAACGCGTCACGCCTGCCATGCGCGAGCAGACTCCAGTCGTCTTCATGGCCTTCGACCTGCTCTACCGCGGTGACTCGCTCCTGCTGGAACAGCCGCTAGCCATACGCCGCGCGTCACTGGAAGAGGTGTGTGCCACTCAAGTGCCGCAAACTGTTGTCAGCAGCACTCCGAGTCGATCAGAATCTTCGAGCAATCAAGGGTCTCTCTTCGCCGAGGCCGACACGGTTCCACTGTCGGGCACGAATGCCTTCGCCCGGCTCGTCCTCGCGTCCGTCACACAACTCTCGAGCGCAGAACAACTGGAGCAGGCGTATATCGATGCGCGGGCGCGCGGCAATGAGGGCGTGATGCTGAAGGCGGCAGCGAGTCTCTACCAGCCGGGCCGGCGCGGCCTCGCATGGCTCAAGCTCAAACGCGAGCTGGCCACGCTCGATGTCGCTGTCACCTCCGCCGAGTACGGCCACGGAAAGCGCGCCGGCACGCTCAGCGACTACACCTTCGCCGTACTGGATGGCGATGTGTTGAAAAATGTCGGCAAGGCTTATTCCGGCCTCACCGATCGAGAGATCGCCTATCTGTCGCAGTACTTCCACGAGCACACTATCGAGGACTTCGGCGGCTGGCGCACCGTCGAGCCAACGATCGTGCTCGAGGTAGCCTTCAACAACCTGATGCGCTCCGACCGCCACGCCAGCGGCTTTGCCATGCGCTTTCCCCGCATCATGCGCATCCGCGACGACAAGCCAGTCGACGAAATCGACACACTCCAGCGAGTCGAGGAAATCTATAACCAGCAACCGGATAAGCCGGTGGACAACGCGCCGCCAGAAACGCCAGTGGACAGCTAACGAAAATCCTCGCCGCTACTTGGCAATCTCAAACGCCTTCACATCCAGCCCATCCGGCGCCCACGTATCGACAATCACCTTCGCGATCTTCGCTGTCGTCAGGTAGGCCTCGTTGTCGTCGGTCCAGCTCTGGTCCTTGTTGTCCCAGGTGAAGATGGACAGGATTAGAAGTCCGTTCTTCGTCGCGACGGCATCGACATCGTTGCGCACTGCGTCGAGCGCCCCGGTCTTATTCGCGATCGCTGATCCCTCTTCCGAGCTATCGATTGGTTCCAGGTATCGCGGCGCCCCGTCGCGGTAGAACTGCGAGCGCAGCATGTGCAGCGCAACGCCGCAGATCGCGCGATCAGGATCTGTTGGCGGAGCATCCCCGTCCCCAAGCCGGCAGGTCACGATGCGTTCCATCAGTACGGCCATCTCGCGAGCTGTCGTTTTGCCCAGGCCGAACTTCTTCTGGTCTGCCGGCATCGGACCTGATGGTGGCTTGCCCACCTTCTTGTAGAGCCACGTATTCTTCAGGCCCAGCCGGCCCATTTCGCCGTTCACCGCGTCGAGCCCGATCTTGTCGATGGCCACATTCGTCGCGGTGTTGTCGCTCACCATCACCATCATGGAAAGCACGTCCTTCAGCGTGAGGTTGGTCGGCGTGTCGAAGAAGCCGAGCACGCCGGAGCCGCCGGTCTGGTTCTCCTTTGTCAGCGTCACCTTGTCGTCCCAGTGCGCCTTGCCTGCCCGGACCTGCTCCATCGCCTCGTACAAGATCGCGAGCTTGATCACGCTCGCCGTTTGCACCGGCTCATCGGCCTTCAGGGCGACGGTTTGCCCCGTCTTCAGGTCCTTGGCGTAGACGGAGACCTGCCCATGATGCTGCGAGGCAATCTGATCTACCTGGGACTGGAGTGCGCTCTGCGCAGATGTTTGGCCGAGGGCGAAGGTTGTGAAGAAAAGCGAAGCAATGAAGAGGGGTAGAGTGGCCGAGCGCATGTGCGGCATGGTACATGCTTTGGCATGGCTCTCCAATTCACCACCAGCTACCTCGAAGACGTGCGTCCGCTCTTTGCCATGTACAAACGGCTCGGCGAAGGCGCGATCACTCAAGTCTCCGAAGCCGACCTCACCGCCGTGCTCGATCCGGAGATGAACTCCATCGCGCAGATCGTGAAACATATGACCGGCAATATGCGCTCGCGCTGGACCTGCTTTCCCGAAGCCGATGGCGAGAAGCCGGACCGCAATCGCGACTCCGAGTTCGAAGCCCCACCGGCGACGCGCGCGGAAGTGATGACGCTATGGGACGCAGGCTGGACCTGCCTGTTCGCAGCGCTTGACCGGCTTACGGATGCAGACCTTCCCGGCGAGACGTTCATCCGCGGCGAACGCCACTCCATAATGCAAGCCATCAACCGCCAGATCGCGCACTATAGCTATCACGTAGGCCAGATCGTCTTCCTGGCGAAGCACCTGCAGTCGGCGCAGTGGAAGTCGCTCAGCGTGCCCCGCGGAGCTTCGGCTAGCTTCAACAAAGACGTTGCGGAGGGACGCAAGAGTCAGCGCTGAAGCAAAGGGCGTTCAGCCTCGGCCGAACGCCCTTTCCATCGATTGCGTGGAGCTACTTCTTCGCTACCTGCTTCGTGCCCACATACGTCACGTGCCACAACGAATTCGATCCATCGTCGGTGACGAATAGCGACCCGTCATTTGCAAATGTCACACCCACCGGGCGGCCCCACACATTGCCGTCGGGAGTGACAAAGCCGGTCAGGAAGTCCTGATACGCCCCAGTGGCCTTTCCATTCTCCACCGGCACCGCGATGACTTCGTATCCGGCGCGCTTGGACTTGTTCCACGAGCCGTGCTCCGCCGCGAAGGCCCATCCCTTGTACGAGGCAGGGAACGACTTGCTCTCGTCGAAGGTCACCTCGAGAGAGGCAAAGTGCGGTTGCAGCAGCACATCAGGCACGGTCACCTTATTCGCCAGCTCGGGGTGCTTGCCCTTGTGCCGCGGGTCCTGGTGATTGCCCATGTAGTAGAACGGCCAGCCGTAGAAGGCGCCTTCCTCGACGTGCGTGATGTAATCGGGCACCAGGTTGTCGCCGAGGCCGTCGCGCTCGTTAACGGAGCACCAGAGCTGCCCGGTCACCGGGTTGATCGCCTCTCCCACGCAGTTGCGGATACCTGAGGCATACACCTTCACGAACTTGCCGTCCGGCGTGTATTCGAGCACGTCGGCGCGGTGGAACTCAGCCGGCGTCGTGTCGGGATCATCCACATTTGAGTGCGAGCCGACGGAGACGAACATGCGCTGCCCGTCCTTCGAGAAGACGACGTCGCGCGTCCAGTGGCCGCCGCCGCGCAGACGCCCGCCGCCAGGCAACGCCGCCACGACCACCTGCGACGGTCCGCTCGCTTTCATATCCCCGCTCTTGTAAGGGAACTTGACGACTGAGTCGGTGTTGCCGATGTAAATCCACTTTGGATTCGGTCCAAGCGGATAAAACGCCAGGCCGAAAGGCTGCTTCAGTCCGGTGGCGAAGGTAGAAACCTGCTTCGCCTTGCCGCTCGCATCCACGCCTCGAAAGACTTTTACGGTTCCGCTGTCGCCGCTGCGGTCCGGCTCGCTCTCCACCACGAACAGGTCGCCGTTGGGTGCGGTGCGGACGAGACGCGGGTTCTTTACGTCCGAGGAGTAAAGCTCAACCTTGAAACCAGCCGGCGCCTCCGGCATCGCACCTGTGGGCCGCGGTACCACGCTCGGTCCGTTGTCGACTGACTCCGTCGCGTACGGCGCGGGCAGATCGGAAACCGTGATCTTTCGCATTGTCCCGGGGTGCTCTTTCGAGTAGTCGGTAAAGGCCGCTGGGCCGGTGATCACTTGCGTGCTTTGCGCCAGCAGTGCGGCCGGGGCAACCAGAAGAGTGGGGAAGAGAAGAAGGCCCAGAACGCGCGAGGCGTTGGTCATACGAGACATGCATTCCTCCGGGGTCAGGAGTGGGTTTTCGGATGGTTGGCGCCGCGCAACGCGGCGAAATGCTCTGTAGTTAACGATACCGTTGTGTCAAACCTCCTGACAAATCGTCTAGGAATTCGGCTATACGTTTGCCTACTGAGTGCCGCTGGACAACTGCTTCACCAACTCCAACGGGACCGTCGCCGTCAGGACGGTGTGGCTGCCGTGCTGGGTAACGCTCGCGCTGTTGATCACAGTGCGGTAGTCCTTGCTCTGCGGATTGTTCTGCACAGTGGTCATCGCCGCGGAGAGCAGTCCCAGCATGCTCTGGAGAGCGTTTGTCGTCGCGGCGGCCGCCGCCTGGCTGGGCGCGATCTCCTCCACGCGAAGCCGCAGGTTGCCGAGAAAGCGCACCGAAGCAATGAAGGCGGTATCCGTATCGAGCGGCAGGGTCACGCCAAAGACCCGCGGCCCGCCCTCCGACCAGAAAGGCAGCGAGATGCGTCCGATGCCCCACGCGATCGAGAGCGCCGGCACCTGGCTGTAGTAATCCGATAGGACCGACGAGCCGGAAAAGGGCAGCGCCGCCGTCCGGTAGCGATCGACGATCGCGTGGATCTGCTCTGCCGTCGGCGTGTTCGACACGGCGACCATGTCGTAGCCCAGCAGGACAACGCGCACGGTGCGGCCCTGGCTCGCAAGGCTATAGATGGTGCGATCGGCATATTGCTCGCGGGCATTGCTTGCCGTTTCAAGCCATGCTGTCAGCCGCTTGTGATCGAAGTGGCCAGCGAAGACCTCCGAGTAGGCCACCGGCCCGTTCGGGCCGCGCGGGTCCTGCATGTGGTGCATGGCAATCGCCGCTTGGTGCAGGTCGCGCTCGAAGACGAAACCAGTGGCATCGACGAAGTGCTGGTAGCTGGCATCGCGCTGCACCGGGTGCTGCTCGAAGTGCATGGCGGCACGCAGGGGCTCGAAGTTGATGTAGACGATGCCGTCGGACTCGGGCAGTAGTCGCGCAACTTCGGGAGGCGCCTTCTGCCGCAGCCAGGCAAGAGCCCCAAGCAAAGCAATGACGATGGCGGCAACGAGGAGTGTGGTGCGGGTGCGTCTGCGCATGGCGGGCGGAGTCGCTGACAGGATAGCAGTGGGTACCAGTGAAGCTTCTGGGCATGGCATGGAATCATCGGCTGCACAGCGGCGCTCTCCTCGAAATCGTGCACGGCCGGCTGGTATGCGTGCTTGGTTCTGCTGATCCAGGCGATTCGCGTAAATAAGCAGTCGCGCACAGAGTTTGCGGATGTATCCTCCCTCACGCCGGGAGGACGTCATGAAACTCACCTACGTCATCAAGTTCGTCAGCGATATGGATCGCGCCGTAGCATTCCACCGCGACACCCTGGGCCTGCCGCTGATCTTCACCTCGCCAGGCTGGAGCGAATTTGCTACCGGCGAAACCAAGCTCGGACTGCATCCGGCGTCGGAAAAGAACCCCCCGGGAACGGTCGAGCTCGGCTTCGGCGTCCCCGATCTGCAGAAGTTTTTCGAAGAGATGTCGGCGAAGGGAGTAGTGTTCACCATGCCCCCGACGAAGCAGGATTTTGGCGGCCTGCTGGCACAGTTTGTCGATTCAGAGGGCGGCAATGTGAGCGTTTCAGGGCCGTAATGCGCCGCCACGCAATCCGATTTCCGGAATTACAGGGCCTTGTCATTGCGAGGAGCGACTAGCTCCGGTATCGGCCCCCAGTAAAACGAACTCCCCCAAAAACCTCAGCGATGAAAATAACCATGGCTCAAGGAGAGTGCATATGGCGCAATTCCTGGTGCAGGTAGCGTATTCGCAAGAAGCGTGGGCAAGCCTGATCAAGAACCCACAAAACCGCATATCCACGGTTTCTGGTGTCATAGAGAAACTTGGCGGCAAGCTGCTGCAGGGCTGGCTCAGCTTCGGGGAGTACGACACGGTCGTTTTTCTGGAGATGCCGGACAACGTCTCAGTCGCTGCGTTTGCCGCGGCGATCGCGGCGGGCGGGTCATGCAAAAGCGTCAGGACCACGCCGCTCCTCTCTCCCGAAGAGGGAGTTGCTGCGATGAGAAAGGCTGGAAGCAGCGGGTATCAACCGATCGGGAAGTAGCGGTTTCTCCCCGGGGAGCAGAGCGCTGTCCCCGACCCCTCGTCGTGCGTTGCGACTGCTTCATTGCTGTGCTAATCTTGCGCTTGAACGGTCGCTCCCCGGGGCTCGCAGCAGTGTGTGCCGGGAACAGGCGGTGCGGGCTGGCGTAGCTCAGCTGGTAGAGCATCTGATTTGTAATCAGAGGGTCGGGGGTTCAAGTCCCTTCGCCAGCTCCAGTCCTAACTCAACAGGGGGCATTGCCGGATACGGCATATGCCGAATGTATGGACCGTCAAGATATTGTAAGGAAGCCGGTACTTCGTTCCGCGACATCCATTCCGCTGTCTCCTCTTTCTCTCGTCTTCCCAGCCTTTTGTGGCGAAGCGTTGCGCGATCCGGAGGCAGGTGTGCGATGAAGCAGGGCGATGAACACCGGAATCGTGCACAGGTGGCCGAGCGGTTAATGGCAGCAGACTGTAAATCTGCCGCTCCTTGCGAGCTACGGAGGTTCGAATCCTCCCCTGTGCACCAGAAGTTGGCAGTGTGACGGAAGAGGCGGGAATGCGGAAGAATCAGCCTCGAGCGGTCTGAGTTTCGGCCAGAAGACGGCCATCGCTCTGGTGCTGTTCGCGGCGATTGCGGTGCTGGCGTGGCAGACGATGGAGCCGGGCAAGTTCCGCACGCTGGTCTTTGTGGTACTGGGTGGATTGGCGCTGCGGGTGCTGCTGGGATCGCGGCGGGCGGACACTGATACGAGAGCGCGATAGGCGCTAGGATAAGTGACGCGGATGTTTGTACGAGAAGGGCTGATGTAGCTCAGTTGGTAGAGCACTCCCTTGGTAAGGGAGAGGTCACCGGTTCAATCCCGGTCATCAGCTCCAGAGTTTGGCAGTCGTGGTGGTCTAAGGCGGGAGTAACTCAGTGGTAGAGTCACAGCCTTCCAAGCTGTTGGTCGCGGGTTCGATTCCCGTCTCCCGCTCCAACTGATGTTTCCAGCCCCAGCGAAGCGGTTCTAGACAATGAAGTGCGAAGCGGGTTGTGCAAGGTAGTCAAAGCGGAGTTTGCATGTTCGAAAAGCCGGTTTTGGAAGTTCAGGACAGTGCCTCGCACGACGTCGTGCGCTCGGCCATTCAGTCCGCGCTATCGTCGAATGCGGCGGCCCGGTTCCTGAAGCAGCTCGAGTCGCAGCGTCTGCGTGTGCGCGACTTCGAGACCGTGCTGGCCAAAGGACTGCTGGGCCAGGAAGCGATTGCCGCCTACGGACGGCTGAGTGATCTGGACCGCGGTCAGATTCGCGAGCTTTACCTCGAGTCGATCGAGCATGTCGCGCCGGAGCTGCGGGCCAAGCATCTGAAGGCTTACGCCTACTACTGAGAATGCGAGATGGCGAATTACGCTACAGCAAGCGGGTTCATTGTCGGATGGAGAGGTCTCGAATCTGTGACGGGTCCGACAGTGCGTTACCGCATTCCAGGGGTTGAGCCTTTTGCGGAGTACGGAACAGAAGCGTCGATTGGTAATGCTGAAATGACCAAGATCGTCATAAGTGTTGATACGGCCTGGCGATCTGCTTGTACGAATTACATGGATGCCGAGATTGAAGATATTGAGCGGCGTCTTGTCACTGAGACGGTGCCGGCGCTCTTGGCCAAGTATCAAGGGCAACGGGAGCTGTTCAGTGGCGAAGTTCGGTTTACTCTTTCTGCTTCTGAGATGAGTCAGCAGTACGAAGAGCTGAAACCGCAGATCACGACTTACTTGTAGTCAAAGAAATCTTAGGAGCAAGCGAGATGGCGAAGGAGAAGTTTGACCGGTCGAAGCCGCACGTGAACGTAGGGACGATAGGTCACATTGATCACGGGAAGACGACGTTGACGGCGGCGATCACGAAGGTGTTGTCGAAGCACAATCCGAACAACAAGTTTCGCAGCTTTGACACCATTGACAATGCGCCGGAGGAGCGGGAGCGCGGTATTACGATTGCGACCGCGCACGTGGAGTATGAGACGGCGAACCGTCACTACGCGCACGTGGACTGCCCGGGCCACGCCGACTACATCAAGAACATGATCACCGGCGCCGCGCAGATGGATGGCGCGATCCTGGTGGTGGCAGCGACCGATGGTCCGATGCCGCAGACCAAGGAGCACGTGCTCCTGGCGCGCCAGGTAGGCGTGCCCTACATCGTGGTCTTTCTGAACAAGTGCGATGCGGTGGAAGACCCGGAGCTGACCGACCTGGTGGAGATGGAAGTACGCGAGCTGCTCTCGAAGTACAACTTCCCGGGCGACGATGTGCCGGTGGTCCGCGGCAGTGCGTTGGGCGGGTTGAACGGCGAGGCGCAGTGGGAGGCGAAGATCGACGAGCTGATGGAGGCGGTGGACAAGAACGTGCCGCTGCCGGAGCGCGCCATCGATCAGCCGTTCCTGATGCCGATCGAAGACATCTTCTCCATCTCGGGCCGCGGCACGGTAGTGACGGGCCGTATCGAGCGTGGTCAGGTGAAGGTGGGCGAGGAAGCCGAGATCGTGGGCTTCCGCGAGACGCGCAAGACCGTGGTCACGGGCGTCGAGATGTTCAAGAAGCAGCTGGATGAGGGCCGTGCGGGCGACAACGCCGGGCTTCTGCTGCGTGGTATCGCGAAGGAAGATGTGGAGCGCGGCATGGTGCTGGCGAAGCCAGGCTCGATCACGCCGCACACCAAGTTCAAGGGCGAGATCTACGTGCTGTCGAAGGAAGAGGGCGGTCGTCATACACCGTTCTTCAACGGCTATCGTCCGCAGTTTTACTTCCGCACGACGGATGTGACGGGCACGGCGAAGCTTCCGGAGGGCACCGAGATGGTGATGCCGGGAGACAACATCAGCTTGGAGATCGAGCTGCACACGCCGGTGGCCATGGAGAAGGGTCTCAGGTTCGCCATCCGCGAAGGCGGCAGAACCGTCGGCGCCGGAACCATTACGGAAATCCTGAAGTAGAAGGTACAAACGAGAGGGGAAGCAGCCGGCAGGAGCCTGTTTTTGAGGGCGAAGCCGGCTGCGACCTGTGAGGTAAAATAGATAAATGCGCGAAATCGTGACATTGCAGTGCCCTGATTGCAAGGAGCGGAACTACTCGACGACGAAGAACAAGAAGACGACCACCGGCCGTCTCGAGTTCAAGAAGTTCTGCAACCGCTGCCGCAAGCACACGGCACATAAGGAAACCAAGTAAGCATCAGCCGTCCAGGCAAAGCGCCCTCGCGGGCGCGTATCTTCGTCCGATCTGGCTCCATAGCCCGATCGGACGCACCACAGGGGCGTAAGCTCAACGGTTAAACTGTCGGTCTCCAAAACCGAACTTCTCGGTTCGAATCCGAGCGCCCCTGCCATCTTCCTGAGGGTTTTTCTGGAAAGACTGGCGACCGTAGAGAGATAGAGCAGTGCAGCCCGAACGGCTGCAAACGTGGAGTTTGGCAAAGAAGGATCGTGTGATGGCGAAGGCAATGGCATTACCCAGCGAGCGACCGGAGTCGAAGCAGCCTCAGCAGCCCAGTCAGCTGGTGGGCACCTGGGAGCGCTGGATGGGTTTCCTCAAGGACGTGCGCAATGAGATGCGCAAGGTCTGGACACCCACCTTCAAAGAAGTGCAGAACACGACGGTGGTGGTCATCGTGACCGTCTTCGCCTTCGCTGCATATTTTTACGTGGTGGACCAGGTGCTCGGACGTATCGTCCAGTGGCTGCTGCATCTGCTGGGGGCATAAGGTTGAGGCAAACCATGACGGACGAGATCAACGACAACAACCACGAGAGCCAGCCGGACAAGCCGGAGACGCCCCACCCCGCAGGCGAAACCGGCGAGGCGCAGGAGCATCTGCCACCGCCGGTCAACGAGCGCTTCAAGTGGTACATCATCCACGCCTACTCGGGCTTTGAGCGCAAGGTGAAGGAGTCGCTCGAGGGCCGGGTGCAGGCCTTCGGTCTGCAGAACAAGATTGGCCGCGTCATGATTCCGACCGAGCCGGTCACCGAGCTGGTCAACGGCAAAAAGCGCACCGTGGAGCGCGTCTTCCTGCCCGGCTACGTGCTGGTCGAGATGGACCTCGACAACGACCTCTGGCATGTCATCAAGAACACGCCGCGGGTCACCGGCTTCCTGGGCACGGGCGACAAGCCCGTCTCGCTCACCGAGCAGGAGGTCAGCTCGATCATCTTCCGCAGCGATGTCTCGAAGGACAAGCCGCGGATGAAGATCAAGTTTGAGAAGAATGAATCTGTCCGCATCACCGAGGGTCCGTTCGCCAACTTCAACGGCGTCGTCGACGAGGTCAACGAAGACCGCGAGACGCTCAAGGTGATGGTGACCATCTTCGGCCGCTCCACTCCGGTGGAGCTGGAGTTCGGCAAGGTAGAGAAATCAGTGGAGTAGTGCCCCGGCTTTGGCCGCGGGACGCAAGAGTTTTGAGAGAAAGGTAGTTACACGCAATGCCGCCGACAAAGAAAGTACAGACACAGGTCAAGCTGCAGATCGAAGCGGGCAAGGCGACGCCCGCCCCGCCGGTGGGCCCGGCGCTCGGTCAGGCGCAGGTCAACATCATGGAGTTCTGCAAGCAGTTCAACGCCCGCACGCAGAACAAGGAGATGGCCGGGCTGATCATCCCGGTCGTCATCACGGTCTATGTGGACCGCTCCTTCACCTTCATCACCAAGACACCGCCCGCCTCCATTCTGCTGAAGAAGGCTGCCGGCGCCGCCAAGGGTTCGGGAACGCCGAACAAGACCGAAGCCGGCACGGTGACCGAGAAGCAGGTGCGCGAGATCGCCACCCAGAAGATGCCTGACCTCAACGCTGCCTCGGTCGATGCAGCGGTCAAGAGCATCAAGGGCACGGCGCGGTCGATGGGGATCAAGGTCACGGCGTAAACAGCGACCGGAATATGACAAAATGTCGAATTCCGGGCATAATAAAAGACTGCGCCTGAAGTGATTCAGGCGTGTCGCATAGACCACGGCCAGACGGTCTGCCCAGGGAGGGCGGATTCAGTGCTTCGGCGCTGCTTAGGATCTGGCGGTGGGAGACGAGGAATAGATGGCTAAGAAGCTCAGCAAGAATATGGCGAAGGCGCGTGCCCTGGTAGAGCCCCGGCCCTACACATTGGAAGACGCGGTACCGCTGCTCCAGAAGGCAAAATTTGCGAAGTTTGACGAGACTGTCGATCTGACGCTGCGTCTCGGTGTCGATCCCAAGCATGCCGACCAGATGGTGCGCGGCACCGTCGTTCTGCCGCACGGCCTGGGCAAGACCAAGAAGGTCGCCGTCATCACCTCCGGTGAGCGTCTGAAGGACGCTGAGGCGGCGGGCGCGGACATCGTCGGCGGCGAGGACCTGGTCGAGAAGATCCAGAAGGAAAGCTGGACCGACTTCGACGCCCTGATCGCCACCCCGGACATGATGCGTTCCGTCGGTCGTCTGGGTAAGGTGCTCGGGCCGCGCGGCCTGATGCCCAACCCGAAGACCGGTACGGTGACCTCGGATGTCGCCGCGGCGGTCAAGGAGATCAAGGCCGGCAAGATCGAGTTCCGCACGGACAAGACGGCGCTGGTTCACGTTCCCGTGGGCAAGCTGTCGTTCCCGCCGCAGAAGCTGGTGGACAACGCGATGACCGTGATCCACAGCGTCATGCGTGCCAAGCCGTCGGCGGCGAAGGGCAAGTACGTGAAGGGCATCACCCTGAGCTCGACCATGGGGCCTGGCATTGCCCTCGATCATGCGGTCGCGGACGCGGCAGCCAAGTAGGATTTTTTCTCCGCTGGCAGATTGGCCGGCGTGCAACAGCTAGAGGCGGATTGTTATGGCATTGACGAGAGCGAAGAAGGCAGAGAAGGTGACGGAGCTGGCCAAGGAGCTTGAGGGCTCGACCAGCGCCATCGTCGGCACCTTTGCCAAGCTGACCGTGGCGCAGGACTACAACCTGCGCAAGGTCGTGCGTGAGGCGGGCGGCAAATACCGCGTGCTCAAGAACAAGCTGGCGGCCCGTGCGGCCAAGGGTACGCAGGTCGAGGCGGCACTCCAGGGACTGAAGGGCGTCTCTTCCGTTGCCTATACCTCGGGCGATCCGGTCGCGCTGACCAAGGCCATCTCGGGCTGGGTGACAGAGAACGCAGAGTTCACCTTCAAGCTGGGCATCGTTGACGGCAAGGTCATCTCGATTGAGGAGATCAAGCAGCTGGCCACTATGCCGGGCAAGGAGGAGCTCTTCTCGAAGCTGCTCTTCCTCATCAACGCCCCGGCGCAGCGCTTGGCGACCGTCATTGCTGCCACAGGCCGCGATCTCGCGGTGGTGGTCAACCAGGCGGTCGAGCAGAACAAGTTCAGCGGCGCAGCAGCTCCGGCGGCAGAAGCCAAGGGCCGGCAGAGGCGCCCGCTCCTGTGGCAGAGGTTCCCGCTCCGGCAGCCGTGGCAGAGCCATCCGCAATCGCGGAAGGTGCAGCACCCGACGTGACCGGAGCACCGCAGGCGGATCCGGCGCAGCCCGAGACGGGCGAGGCTTCGCAGGCGGAGTCAGCATCGACCGAGGCTCCGGCCGAGGGATAAAGAGTTTTGCCCGTCCGTTTGGCGGGCGAAGGGTTTCGAACCGGCAGGTCGCGGGGTGCTAGGTCTGGGCACAACGGAAACCGCGGCAGGCAGGGGCGGCAGGCGGCTCTCGGAGGAATGGGGGCGGCACGTGAGAAACATATTTCAAAAGGCCAATTGAGTTTGGCGAGTGGAGACGAAGATGGCAGATCTGCAGCAGTTGGAAGATCAGATTGTCGGGCTGAGCCTGCTGGACGCAGCGGCCCTGGTGAAGAAGCTTGAGGAGCGTCTTGGCGTTTCGGCCGCGGCCGCGGCTCCGGTCATGGTGGCCGGCGGCGCAGGTGCGGCGGCAGCTGCTCCGGTTGAAGAAAAGACCGAGTTCACCGTCGTCCTCAAGGACGCCGGTGCCAATAAGATCAATACCATCAAGGCCGTACGCGAGGTCACCTCGCTCGGTCTGAAGGAAGCCAAGGACCTGGTCGACGGCGCACCCAAGCCGTTGAAGGAGAACATCTCGAAGGAAGAGGCGGAGACCATCAAGAAGAAGTTCGATGGCGTCGCCGGCATCGAGATCAAGTAATCTCAATCTCCGCCCGCTTGCAACTTGCGTGCCATAGCGGAACGCGCTACAATCTGGATTGTGCGTTCCGCTTTGCTTTCGCTCGGTTTTCTCGGACGGGCTGGGGTTGAGCTAAGGCTTTTCCGGTCCTGGCGACCGGCGCAACTGCATCCTGGCGGCGGGAGTGCAGAGGCGATTCAGCTGTTTCAGCAGGGCTGCTTACACGCGGGTGGGTTAGGTCGGCGCAACGTAAAGGACATTCTGCTTCTGCCAAGTGCACAAATAGGTTGTGACGCTCGTGAGACATCCTGTCTTCACGAGCTTTTGGCGTTGTCGGCAGATGGGCGACCGTTCACTTCGCATGTTTTCGGCCAGGGAGATCCCGCCTACCGTTTGAACCCCTGACGGCTCCCCGCCTGCTTCAGGGAAACCGGCTGTTCCGTCTGACGTCCCGGCGTCACGGAATGTTGCCCACGCTGTACCCATATCGTGCGTTTTCAAGCGACCGGCCAATGAGGCGACCGGAAGCCCAATCGAGCGCGCACGCCGCCCCAATTCGAGCGAACTGCTGCCAGGCTCGGGCAGCGGATCGCCGCGCCTCCCGTAACCGAGCCCCTTGAGGAGTGAAGCATGTCCAGTGAAACCCGCGCCCTTCGAAGCCGCCTCGACTTTTCCAAGATCCCAACCTCGATTCAGATCCCGAATCTGATCGAAGTGCAGCGCCGCAGCTACGAGCGCTTCCTGCAGATGGATAAGCTGCCCTCCGAGCGCGAGGACAACGGCTTGCAGTCCGTGTTTACCTCGGTCTTTCCCATCACCGATTTCCGCAACATCTCGCAGCTCGACTTCGTCGACTTCTCCATCGGCAACTGGGAGTGCAAGTGCGGCCACCTGAAGGGACTTCATCACCTGCGCACCGCCTGCGTCAACTGCGGCTCCATGGTGATCACCGATCCGTTCCATCCCGGCGATGTGCTCTGCCACCACTGCGGAACTTATAACAAGAACACCCCCGACTTCTGCAACAAGTGCGGCGATCCGGTCGGCCTGCAGTTGAAGTACGACCAGGCAGAGTGCGAAGAGCGTGGCATGACTTACTCTGCGCCGCTCAAAGTCACCGTGCGCCTCACCATCTACGACAAGGATGCGGAGACCGGCGCGAAGACCGTGCGCGACATCAAGGAGCAGGAAGTCTTCTTCGGCGACATTCCGCTGATGAGCCAGAACGGCACCTTCATCGTCAACGGCACCGAGCGCGTCATCGTCTCGCAGCTGCACCGCTCGCCCGGCGTCTTCTTTGAGACGGCGAATGCACGCACCTACTTCCTCGGCAAGATCATCCCGTACCGCGGCTCGTGGGTGGAGTTCGAGTACGACCAGAAGAACACCCTCTACGTCCGCATCGACCGCAAGCGCAAGTTCCTCGGCACCATCTTCCTGCGCGCGCTCGGCCTGCGCTCGGATGAGGAGATTCTCAAGACCTTCTATACCGTCGACACCATCCAGCTCGAAGGCGGCAAACTGCATTGGACGCTGAATGAGGACGCCACCAAGGCTACGCACCTGCTGGGTGCGAAGCCTGCGCACGCCGTCCATCACGGCTCCGATGAGATCGCGCACTCCGGCCGCAAGGTCACTCCGTCGATCCTGAAGGCTCTGCGTGCTGCCAAGATCAAGAGGGTTGAGATCGAAGCCGCGGAGCTCGACGGCGCCATGACCGCTGCCGACGTGGTCGACACCACGACCGGCGAGATTCTGCTCGAGGCCAACCACGAGCTCACCGCCGACAAGCTGCACAAGATCATGGAGTCGGGCGTCACCAAGGTGGAAGTCTTCTTCCCCGAGCGCGACGACGTCGGCAACATCATCACCAACACGCTGCGCCGCGATTCCGTCCGCAAGCCCGAGGAAGCGCTGATCGAGATCTACCGCAAGCTGCGTCCCGGCGATCCGCCAACGCTCGACACCGCTACTGCGCTCTTCGAAGGCATGTTCTTCGATCCGCGCAAGTACGACTTCTCGCGCGTGGGCCGTTTGAAGTTCAACATCAAGCTCTACGAGAAGCAGGATGCGACCCCGCTCGATCACCGGACCCTGACGCCTGCCGACTTCTACGCCACCATCAGCTACCTGCTGAAGCTGCGCAAGAACATCGGCCTGGTCGACGACATCGATCACCTCGGCAACCGCCGCGTGCGCGCGGTCGGCGAGCTGATGGAGAACCAGTTCCGCATCGGCCTGGTCCGCATGGAGCGCGCCATCAAGGAAAAGATGAGCGTCTATCAGGAGATGTCGACGGCGATGCCGCACGACCTGATCAACGCCAAGCCCGTCATGGCCGCCATCCGCGAGTTCTTCGGCTCCTCGCAGCTCTCGCAGTTCATGGATCAGACCAACCCGCTCTCCGAGATCACGCACAAGCGGCGTCTCTCGGCGCTTGGGCCGGGCGGTCTCTCGCGTGAGCGCGCAGGCTTCGAAGTCCGCGACGTGCACCCGACGCACTACGGCCGCATCTGCCCCATCGAGACGCCGGAAGGTCCGAACATCGGCCTCATCAGCTCGCTGTCGTGCTTTGCGCGCATCAACGAGTACGGCTTCATCGAGTCGCCCTACCGCCGCGTGCGCGACGGCCAGCTGCTCGACTTCGTGCAGGTGGTCAACGCCGGTGAAAGCGGCATGCGTGTCGGCGACACCATCGAGAAGGCGGAGGCGATCAAGCTCAACGCCAAGCTGAAGAAGGAAGGCAAGCGCGGCATCGACTTCGATCCGTACTCCTTCTACCTCTCGGCCTGGGAAGAGGATCGCCACACCATCGCGCAGGCCAACGTCGAGCTCGATGCCGAAGGCCGCATCGTCGAAGATCTGGTCAACGCGCGTCGTCAGGGCAACTTCGTCCTGGTCAACCGCGCCGAGGTCGATTACGTCGACGTCAGCCCCAAGCAGCTCGTCTCGGTCGCTGCCTCGCTCGTGCCCTTCCTGGAGCACGACGACGCGAACCGCGCGCTGATGGGCGCGAACATGCAGCGCCAGTCCGTGCCGCTGCTCGTCGCCGAGGCGCCGCTCGTCGGTACCGGCATGGAAGGCGTCACCGCGCGCGACTCCGGCGCCGTGATCCTGGCCAAGCGCAACGGCGTCATCGACTCGGTCGACTCCGAGCGCATCATCGTGCGCGTCGAAGGCGAGCATCATCCCACGCAGATGTCGCGTGAGGTTGGCTCGGACATCTACCAGCTCACGAAGTTCAAGCGCTCGAACCAGAACACCTGCATCAACCAGAAGCCGATCGTGCGTCACGGCGATCGCGTGGTCAAGGGTCAGGTCATCGCCGACGGTCCTTGCACCGAGCAGGGCGAGCTCGCGCTCGGCCGCAACGTGCTGGTCGGCTTCATGCCCTGGCGCGGTTACAACTTCGAGGACGCGATCCTGATCTCGGAAAAGCTGGTCCGCGAGGACTACTACACCTCGATTCACATCGAGGAGTTCGAGATCGAGGCGCGCGACACCAAGCTTGGGCCGGAGGAGATCACTCGCGATATTCCCAACGTCTCCGAGTCGGCACTGCGCGATCTGGACGAGAGCGGCGTCATCCGCATCGGCGCCAAGATCAAGCACAACGACATCCTGGTCGGCAAAGTCACGCCCAAGGGCGAGACCCAGCTGACGCCGGAAGAGAAGCTCTTGCGCGCGATCTTCGGCGAAAAGGCCGGCGATGTGCGCGACGCCTCGCTCACCTGCCCTCCGGGCATCGAAGGCACGGTGGTCGACGTCCGCATCTTCTCCCGCAAGGGGCAGGAGAAGGACGAGCGCGCCAAGCAGATCGAAGCCGATCAGATCGAGAAACTTGAGAAGAACCTCGCCGATGAGATCCGCATTCTCACCGACGAGCGCCTCAAGCGTCTCGAAGCCATCCTCGGCGGCAAGGAAGTGCTGGCCGACCTGCACGACGAGCGCACCAACAAGCGTCTCGTCACCAAGGGCGCCATCATCGACCGCGAAGCGATCGAGCTGATCTCGACCCGCAACCTGAAGCGCATTCGTTTTGCCGACAAGGATCCGCGGGTGAACGAGCAGATCGACGAGATCGAGGAGATGACCTCGCGTCAGATCGATGTGCTGCGCAAGATCACCAACGACAAGATCGGCAAGCTGCAGAAGGGCGATGAGCTCGCACCGGGCGTCATCAAGCTGGTCAAGATCTACATCGCCATGAAGCGCAAGCTCTCCGTCGGTGACAAGATGGCCGGCCGTCACGGCAACAAGGGCGTGATCGCGCGCATTCTTCCTGAGGAAGACATGCCGTATCTGCCCGACGGAACGCCGGTCGAGATTGTGCTCAACCCGCTCGGTGTGCCCTCCCGTATGAACGTGGGTCAGGTGCTTGAAACCCACCTGGGCTGGGCGGCGCACAAGCTTGGTGAGAAGGTCGCTGCGCTGGTGAAGCTGAACCAGGACGCGAATGAAGTGCGCGCCTTTGTTACGGAGCGCTTCGCCAATACCGCAACCCAGAAGCTTCTGCTCGACCTCGACGATGCGCAATTGCTGCGCGTGGCCGCAGGCATGGAGCGCGGTATCTGGTTCGGGACCGCGGTCTTTGACGGTGCGCGCGAGACAGAGATCAAAGCGCTTCTTGCTGCAGCCGAACTGCCCAGCTCCGGCAAGACGCACCTGTTCGACGGTATGACCGGCGATCAGTTCGAGCAGGAGGTCACCGTAGGCTACATCTACATGCTCAAGCTCTCGCACCTGGTCGACGACAAGATCCACGCCCGCTCGATCGGACCGTACTCGCTCATCACCCAGCAGCCGCTGGGCGGCAAGGCGCAGTTCGGTGGCCAGCGCTTCGGAGAGATGGAAGTGTGGGCGCTCGAAGCATACGGCGCCGCCTACATCCTGCAGGAGCTGCTCACTGCCAAATCCGACGACGTCTATGGCCGCACCAAGATCTACGAGGCCATCGTCAAGGGCGAGGCGGCGATCGAACCCGGCGTGCCGGAGTCGTTCAACGTGCTCATCCGTGAGCTGCAGGCACTCTGCCTCGACGTCGAGCTGGTCAAGGTCGGCGACGGGAAGAAGAAGCATGAGCCGGTGCCGCAACTGGCGGCGGCTGACTAACCGCGAAGCGGGACGCGCATCATCGCGTGTCCCGCCTTCGCAGCGAATGTGAGATTCAGGACCCTGATCGGTAAGGCGCCTCCCGGCGCGGGTCTTCTGAATCCAGAGAAGTGGTAAAGCAAGTCCGGGAGACGTACGGCATCGCGCATCGCCGAAAGAATGCGCGTTATGGAGGACGTCTTGTACCGTTCCAGCCCATTTGAACTGACCAGCCCGATCACCGATTTCGACGCGATCCGCATCTCGCTCGCCAGCCCGGAGAAGATCCGCTCCTGGTCGCACGGCGAGGTCACCAAACCCGAGACCATCAACTACCGCACCTTCAAGCCGGAGCGCGACGGACTCTTCTGCGCCCGCATCTTCGGTCCCGTCACGGACTGGGAATGCCTCTGCGGCAAATACAAGCGGATGAAGCATCGCGGCGTCATCTGCGACAAGTGCGGCGTTGAAGTCACCGTCACCAAGGTCCGGCGTGAGCGTCTCGGCCACATCGAGCTCGCGTCTCCTTGCTCGCACGTGTGGTTCTTCAAGGGCCTGCCCTCGCGCATCGGCCACCTGCTCGACATCTCGCTCCGCGACCTGGAGAGCGTGCTCTACTTCGAGTCCTACGTTGTCGTCGATCCCGGTGACGCGCCCGTAAAGGAGCGCGACATCATCAAGGACGAGAACCAGTTCCGCGAGCTCGACCAGCAGTACCGCCCCTCCGGCTTCAAGGGCATGATGGGCGCCGAAGCGATCAAGGAACTGCTCAAGCGCGTCAACGTCGATGAGATCTCGATCGAGCTGCGCGAGCGCATGAAAGTCGAGACCTCGCTGCAGAAGCGTCTCAAGTACGCGAAGCGCCTCAAGGTCGTTGAGGCATTCCGCAAGTCCGGCAACAAGCCGCAGTGGATGATCCTTGACGTGATCCCGGTCATTCCGCCCGAGCTGCGCCCGCTGGTGCCGCTGGATGGCGGCCGCTTTGCCACGTCCGATCTCAACGATCTCTATCGCCGCGTGATCAACCGCAACAACCGCCTCAAGAAGCTCATGGACCTCCATGCGCCTGAGGTGATCGTGCGCAACGAGAAGCGCATGCTGCAGGAGGCCGTCGACGCGCTGTTCGACAACGGCCGCCGTGGCCGCGTGCTGCGCGGTGCGAACAACCGTCCGCTCAAGTCGCTCTCCGACACCCTCAAGGGCAAGCAGGGTCGCTTCCGTCAGAACCTGCTCGGCAAGCGCGTGGACTACTCCGGCCGTTCGGTCATCGTTGTCGGTCCCGAGCTCAAGCTGCACCAGTGCGGCCTGCCAAAGAAGATGGCGCTCGAGCTCTTCAAGCCGTTCATCTACCATCGCCTCGAGCAGACCGGGCAGTGCGACACCATCAAGCAGGCTAAGGAGATGGTCGAGCTGCAGAAGCCCATCGTGTGGGACATCCTTGAAGAAGTCATCAAGGACCACCCGGTGCTGCTGAACCGCGCTCCAACCCTGCACCGTCTGGGCATCCAGGCATTTGAACCGGTACTCGTCGAAGGTAAGGCCATCAAAATTCATCCGCTGGTCTGCACCGCCTTCAACGCCGACTTCGATGGCGACCAGATGGCCGTCCACATCCCGCTATCGCCTGAGGCGCAGGTCGAAGCGAGCGTGCTCATGCTCGCATCGCACAACATCCTGTCGCCGGCCTCCGGTCAGCCCATCACCGTGCCTACGCAGGACATGGTGCTCGGCCTCTATTACCTGACCAAGTCCAAGAAGGGTGCCAAGGGTGAGGGCCGCGCTTTCGCCAACATCGAGGAAGTATTGATGGCGCTCGAAGCCAAGGAGATCGAGACGCTGACGCCGATTCGTCTGCGCTACACCGGTCCCGTGCTCGACATGACCACAGCCTACGACGATCAGGACCTGACGCACACCGAACCGATCGAGTACGACAAGCAGTTCATCTCGACCACGGTCGGCCGCGCCATCCTGAACGACGCTCTCCCCGAAGGCATGCCGTACGTCAACGGCCTGCTCAAGAAGAAGGGCATCGGCCAGCTCGTCAACTACTGCTACCTGAACCTCGGTCTCGAGATCACGGTGAAGATGCTCGATCGCGTCAAGGAGCTCGGCTTCCAGTACGCGACACGCTCGGGTCTCTCCGTCGGTCTGGACGACATGGTCATCCCCGAGTCCAAGGGCCCCACGGTCCGCGACGCGGAAAAGCAGGCAGTCGCCGTGCAGCAGCAGTATCTTGACGGTGCCATCACCAACGGCGAGCGCAATAACAAGGTCATCCAGATCTGGTCATCTGTCACCGAGAAGGTTGCCGATGAGATGTTCGACAACATGAAGGCCGCCGACAAGGCGGGCGTCATGAACCCGATCTACATCATGGCCGACTCCGGCGCCCGCGGTTCCAAGCAGCAGATCCGCCAGCTCTCCGGCATGCGCGGTCTGATGGCCAAGCCTTCGGGCGAGATCATCGAGACGCCCATCAAGGCGAACTTCCGCGAGGGCCTCACCGTGCTCGAGTACTTCATCTCGACCCACGGCGCCCGCAAGGGACTGGCCGACACGGCGCTCAAGACGGCGGACTCCGGCTACCTCACCCGCCGCCTGGTCGACGTGGCGCAGGATGTCATCGTCAGCGAGCAGGACTGCGGCACGGCGGAGGGCATCTATGTCACGCCCATCGTCGAGTCGGGCGAGATCATCGAGCCGCTGCGCGACCGCATCATCGGCCGCGTGTCGCTCGAGAAGATCAAGGACTACGAGGGCAAGGTCATCGTCGAAGTCAATCAGGAGATCGATGAAGACCTCGCATCGGCCATCCAGGCCGCCGGTATCGAGCGCGTCAAGATTCGCTCGGTGCTCACCTGCGAGTCCAAGCGTGGTGTGTGCATTCGCTGCTACGGCCGCAACCTGGCCTCCGGCCGCACCGTCGAACTCGGCGAGGCAGTCGGCGTCATCGCTGCGCAGTCCATCGGCGAGCCAGGCACGCAGCTCACCATGCGTACCTTCCACATCGGCGGTACGGCATCGCGTGTCTCAGAGCAGTCGCATCTCGACGCGAAGAACGCCGGCATCGTGCGCTTCATCAACCTGACCTCCGTCCGTTCCAAGGCCGGCGATCTGGTTGCCATGAACCGCTCGGGCGCCGTCGCCATCGTCGACGAGCGTGGCCGCGAGAAGGAGCGCTACCAGATCGTCTACGGCGCGAAGTTGAAGGTGGAAGAGGGTGCGCACGTCACACTCGGCCAGTCGCTGGCAGAGTGGGATCCGTATACCTTCGCCATTCTCACCGAGATCGGCGGCGCGGTGCAGTTCAAAGACCTGCAGGAGGGCATCACGCTCAACGAAGAGGTCGATGAGGTCACTGGTCTGTCGCGTCTGGTCGTCTCCGACGCTCCGGATGAGAAGCGCCAGCCGGCCATCCTCATCAAGGGCGCCAAGGGCAACAAGCGCTACCTGATGCCCAGCCGTGCGCACCTCATGGTGCAGGATGGCGACGAGGTCTTCCCCGGAGACATCCTGGCCAAGATCCCGCGCGAAACCACTCGCACCAAGGACATCACGGGCGGTCTGCCGCGCGTGGTCGAGCTCTTCGAAGCCCGCAAGCCGCGTGAGACGGCCATCATCAGCGAGATCGATGGTGTCGTCCGCTTCGGTGAAGTCACCAAGGGTCAGCGCAAGATCTACGTCACGGCAGATAACGGCGAGGAAAAGGAGTACTCGGTGCCTCGCGGTGTTCACGTCAACGTGCAGGAAGGCGAACGCCTGCGCGCCGGCGAGCCGCTGATGGATGGTCCGCTCAACCCGCACGACATCCTCGCGGTGCTCGGCGAGAAGGAACTGCAGGCATACCTGGTGAACGAGATCCAGGAGGTCTATCGTCTGCAGGGCGTGGCCATCTCTGACAAGCACATCGAGACCATCGTGCGGCAGATGCTGCGCTGGGTGAAGATCGAGGACGTGGGCGACACCAACTTCCTGCTCGAGCAGCAGGTCGACCGGTTCCGCTTCCGCAACGAGAACGAGCGCGTCATGACCGAAGGTGGTCGTCCGTCAGTGGGACGTCCCTTGCTGCTCGGCATTACCAAGGCGTCGCTCTCCACCGACTCGTTCATCTCCGCGGCCTCCTTCCAGGAGACCACCCGCGTACTCACCGAGGCGTCCATCAACGGCGCTGTCGATGGTCTGCGTGGACTCAAGGAAAATGTCATCGTCGGCCGTCTTATCCCGGCCGGCACTGGCATGGAGTTCTACCGCAACATTGCGCTCTCGCCGGAGCTGGAAGAAGCAGCGCAGAAGGTGCAGGAAGAGGTCTCCGCAGCCCAGGAAGCCGAAGAGCGCGAACTTGAGCTTATGCGGCAGGAAGGCGAAGCCGAGGAGCTTGCTGCCGAGTAACGCAGCCTGCCCTTTACACTTTGCTGGCATCTCATAAGGCGGGGCTACGGCCCCGCCTTTTTCTTTATGCAGGCGCAGTAAGCTCAACAGAATCTTAACCGTGTAAGGCTCAACGGACGACGTCTGACACTCTAATGACAAGCGTCCATGGCTCCCTCCGGTAATATGAGCGCTTGTTGTGGCCGGACGTCTTTTGATGGGGCCCGGTTCTTCGTTTTACATATTCCAAGGAATACGGAGCACCGCGAGAATGATCGAACGCACCTTGGCCACAGAACTTGCGGCCTCCGTCCTGAACCGTGGCCGCTGCCAGGCCATCATCCACCAGGCCGGCATCCAGGAGACACGCCTCGCGTGACGTTTCAAACCCGCTCCTCCAGGGCAGTACTACTCTTTCTTCTCTCGCTCGTCACGATCGCCGTGCAGGGCTATCACTTCGGCGTGGACGATGCCGCCATTTATCTTCCCGCAGTCGAGCGCTTCGTCACTCCCGGCCTCTTCCCTTACGGCGCAGATTTCTTTCTCTCCCACAGCCGTGTCTCTGTCTTCTCATCGGTCGTCGGTGGCATTGTGCGCTGGCTGCACGTGCCGCTCGCGTGGGCCGTGCTGGGCTTCCATGTTCTTGGCATCTACCTGCTGCTGCTGGCCGGCTATTGGCTCGCCACCCTTTGTTTCACGCGAGCACGGGCGCAATGGGCTGCGGTCGTCACGCTCGCCTCCGTCCTGACGGTTCCTGTTGCGGGCACCGCGCTGACCATCATGGATCCCTACCTCACCGCGCGTTCGCTCTCCACGCCTCTTACGCTCTTCGCATTGGCCGCGATCGTTGCTGCTCGTCCCGTGCCTGCCGCAATCCTTCTCGGCATTACGGCTCTCCTGCATCCGCAGATGGCAGCCTACGGCGTGCTGCTTGTGGTCCTGCTGTCACTGCCCCGCTTTACCGCTGAGCGCGTGGCCGCCGAAGAGGCCGTCGCCGGCTCGCTGGGCCTCTTCCAGCGCCTGCCGGATGGCTTCCATCTCGGCGCTTCGCTGGAGCCCTATCGCGCAACGCTCTACTCGCGCACCTTCTTCTTTGCCTGGGCGTGGGCGTGGTACGAGTGGACCGGCATCGTGCTGCCGATTGTGATTCTCTTTTTCATCGCCCGCTTCAGCGTATCTGCCTTCACTCCCGCTGCGGTGCGGCTCTCTCGCGCGCTGCTATTGCTCGGTCTCATCTCCACCGCCGCATTTCTTTTCTTCAGCGCAAGCCCGTACTTCGACGATTTCGTCCGCCTGCAGCCCATGCGGTCCTTCCAGCTCATCTATATCGTCATGTTCCTGCTCCTTGGCGGTCTTGCCGGCGAGTATCTATTGCGGGAAAAAATCTGGCGCTGGCTGCTTCTCTTCGTGCCCATCAGCATCGGAATGTACGCGGTCGATCGCAGCATCTATCCCGCAAGCCGTCATCTGGAGCTGCCCGGACGTGCCGTCATCAACCCTTGGATGCAGGCCTTCAACTGGGTGCGCGACAATACCCCCCGCGAAGCAGTCTTCGCATTGCCGCCTCGATACCTGCTGCTTCCCGGCGAGGACCTCCACGGCTTCCGCGCCGTTGCTGAGCGCAGCATGATCGCCGACTGGGTCAAGGACTCAGGCGTGGCCTCCGTCTTTCCCCAGATGGCTCCCGAATGGGAACGCGAGCAGGAACTCACACGCGGATGGGAGCACTACACGGCGCCGGACTTTCAGGCATTGGCCACACGCAGCCCTGCCACCTGGGTGATGGTGCAGCCAGCCCAGGCCGGCGGACTCAATTGTCCGTTCCATAACGATGCAGTGTCTGTTTGCCGGCTGCAGCAGAGTCAAGCACAGAGGCAGTGAAGTAGAACGCAACTCCAAACGGATCGTTCTATTCTTTTGGTAATAAACGCGACTTTCGCGCATCATAGGAGAACCATCTCAGCGGAACGTCGATTCCCAATGGAAGGAGGCAGCATGCAGCAACGGCACCAATGGTTGAACGTAACTCGCGCATTGAAGAGGGCGGCTGTGCTGTGTGCGGCGCTGCCTCTCGTAGCACAGGCTGCATCAGCACAATTCCGTGACATCTATCCGGATCCTTCGGTTGCAAAGACGGAGATCCATGCGGCGCTCGAGCGCGCCAGGGCGAATCATAAGAACGTGATTCTGGATTTTGGCGGTAATTGGTGCGGTGACTGCAAGGTGCTGAATATCTATTTCCGCGATCCCGCGAACCTACCGCTGTTGAACGCAAACTACGAGTTGGTGGACGTCAATATCGGGCACTATGATGCCAATCTGGACATCGCTGCGAAATACGACCTCCCGATCCAGACCGGGGTTCCCATACTCGTGGTGCTGTCATCGAGCGGGAAGGTTCTTTACGCAACAAGAAACCGCGAGTTTGAGAAAATGACGAAGGTCGAGTCCAGCGACGTGACAAAGTTCCTCAACGACTGGAAGCCGACCCACACCGGCACGCGCGGAAGGTAGAGAAGGAATCAGGGATCAGGACTGAGCGATCAGCAGCAAACGCATAGCTGATTGTTTGATCCCTGATCCCTAACCTGATCCCGATTTACTCCAGCACCGTAAAGCTACCAGCCTTGTCAGCCAGCGAGCTTCCGCCTACAAACACATCGAAAGTCCCCGGCTCGACCACCCGCTTCACGTCTGCGTTATAGAACGCCAGATCGTCGTAGTGCAGCTTGAAGTCGATGTGCTGGGTCTGGCCAGGCTGCAGAATGATGCGATGAAAGCCCTTCAACTCCCGCACCGGTTGCGAGACGCTTGCGACCGTATTGTGCAGGTAGAGCTGCGCCACTTCGGCGCCCGGCACAGAGGAGATATTCTTCACGTCCACGCCGACCGTGATGTCTCCGACATCTTTGCTGCTGCCGCCGGTGTGGTCGATTTTGATGTTCGTGTAGGTGAACTGCGCATACGACAGGCCCCAGCCAAAGGGATAGACCGGCGCGTTCGGCGAGTCGATGTAGCGCGAGAGATATTTCTCCTCGCTATTCGTCGGGGGATGCGTCAGATCAGCCTCGCCCGCGGGCCGTCCCGTAGGCAGTTGCGCCAGGTAGAGCGGCTCCTGTCCTACGCTGTACGGAAACTCCACAGTTAATTTTCCGGAGGGGCTCACCTCACCGGTCAGCACGGAAAGCAATGCCGGACCGGCTTCGAGACCTGGGAACCACGCCTCAAGAATGGCCGGCACGTGCGTCGCAGCCCAGGGAATCGCAGTCGGGCGGCCGTCGAACAGCACCAGCACCACAGGCTTGCCCGCAGCGACGACCTGCTCCATCAATTGCTCCTGGTTGCCTGGCAGTGACAGGTGCGCGCGGCTCGTCGCCTCGCCCGTCATGTTGCCTGCCTCGCCCAGCGCAAGAATCACGAGGTCCGCATTCTTCGCCGCTGTCACCGCCGCGGCAAATCCGCTGGTATCCGTGCTCAGGATGTCGGTGCCCTTCACATAGTTCAGGTTCTTCCCGAGTTTGTCGGCCAGTGCGCCGCGCAGCGTCTTGGTGTTGGAAGCCTCGCCCTGCGCACCCCACGATCCAATCATGTCCTCCGCATCGTCGGCCAGCGGGCCGATCAGCGCCACCGATTTCAGATCGCTCGCCAGCGGCAGCAATCGTCCCACCCCCGGGATCGCCTCGTTCTTCAACAGCACGAAGCTCTCTTCCGCGGCCTTCTTCGCCAGCTCGCGCTTCTCCGGTGTTGGCTCATACGTTGGCACGTTCTCGTCGGTGTACGGATGCTCGAAGAGCCCCATCGCAAACTTCACCCGCAGCACCCGGCGCACCGCCTCATCCACCACGGGCATCGGAACCTTGCCGCTCGCCACCAGGCCGGGCAAGCGGGAGTGATACAGGTTGCTCTCCATGTCCATATCAACGCCGGCCGTCAGTGCCTTCTCCGCGGCCGTTGCGCCGTCTGCCGCGATGCCATGCTTCATCAGTTCACTAACTGCGCCGTAGTCGCTCACCACCATGCCGTCGAAGCCCCACTCTTTCCGCAGGATCTTCGTCAGCGTGAAGGGATTTGCGCTTTCGGGAACACCATTCAGCACGTTGAATGCAGACATCACCGTGGCCGCGCCCTCATCGACCGCCGCCTGGTACGGCGGCAGATACACCTGCCGCAGCCGTATCTCCGACATGTCCGTCGTGTTGTAATCGCGTCCCGCCTCCGCCGCGCCATAGGCGGCAAAGTGCTTCACCGACGCCGCAACCGAATCCGTCTTCGACAGATCGCCCTGCTGATAGCCGCGGATGTACGCGCGTGCGATCGCGCTTCCCAGGTACGGATCTTCGCCCGCGCTTTCAACGATGCGGCCCCAGCGCGCATCACGCGAGATGTCCACCATCGGCGAGAACACCCAGTTGATGCCGTCCTGCCGTGCCTCCGTCGCCGCCACGCGGCAAGCCTGCTGCACGATATCCGGATCGAAACTTGACGCCAGCGCCAGCGGCACAGGGAACGTAGTGTGGTGGCCATGGATCACGTCCAGCCCGAACAGCAGCGGGATATGCAGCCGCGATTTTTCCATCGCGATGTGCTGATAGTGGTTCGTCTCCTTGGCGCCCGTGACGTTGAAGAGCGAGCCGATCTCACCCTTGACCAGCATCGCATCGAAATCCAGCTTCTCGCCCGTCGGTCCGGTGATGGTGCTGCCGCCGGTATATTGCGTCAGTTGCCCGATCTTTTCTTCCAGCGTCATCTGCGCCAGCAGCGCATCCACGCGTGCGTTCAGCTTCTTGTCTGCAAGTGCCGCGCTCGCATGAGGCGTGGACGGCGGGGGTGTCTCCGGTGCCGTCTTGTGTTTGCGCGACAGGCCGGCAAAAGCCGGGCTGCCGCAAAGCAGCAGCGCAAGCGTGATCGAGGCGACGGAACGGCGAAACGGATGGTTCAACAGGCATCTCTCCTGGGCGATCGAGCCAACCGTAATCCTAACAGCGCATCGGCCTCGCGTTGGTCGTTCCCATACTTTGAACCATGCTGTGCGGCCTCCGCCCCGCGCCCGGCCCTGGCACCTTTCTCTCCACCCCGTCAGCGGCGCAAAGTGCTTTCTCTTGCCAGGCTGGGGCGGTACCCTTAACAAAGGAATGCTGCGTCCACTCCAGCAGTTGCGGCGCGCCATGCTGCACGCGCTACTTCACGATGTGCTGACGCTCGCACGGGCGGCAGCATACTCGGCGATCCTCGGCCTGTTTCCCGCCCTGCTCGTCGTCACGACCGTGGTGGCCCTGGTCCCGCAGGGCGACACCCTCATGGGTGAAATCCGCGCCGCCCTCGCCGACTTCCTGCCCGGCAACGCTATTGACGCCATCCAGGACTACTTCAATTCGCGCCATGTCCGCTCCCTGCAGGCCGTCAGCTCCGCCACACTGGTCACCCTCTTTGGCTGCATGGGCCTCATGACCTCCTTCATGCAGGGTTTCCGCCGCGCCTTCTCTTCATCCGTCTTCGACAATGCCCGTACCGAATGGAACAAAACCCGCGAACGCATCACTGCGCTCGTGCTCATTCCCAGCTGCCTCGTGCCCATGGCGCTCTCCACGGTACTGGTTGCCTTCGGACATCTCTTCGAGGAGTGGGTCATCGACATCACCGCCCACGGCTTCAAACCCTATGTCCTGTTTATGTGGCGTATGTCGCGCTGGTCCATCGCTATCCTGTGCACGGCCGTCGTGCTCGCCGTCATCTATCGCTTCGGCACGCCGCGCCGCCAGCACTGGCGCGACGTCCTGCCCGGCGCCGTTATGTCGGCCGTCATCTGGTTCGTCACTACCCTCGTCTTCGGCTGGTACGTAACCCGTTTTGCTGACTACACCGTCATCTACGGCTCGCTCGGAACCGCCGTCGCTACCCTGGTGTGGCTCTACATCACCGCGCTCGCCGTCTTTCTGGGCGCGGAGTACAACGCGCAGGTCGAAGCCGACCACATCGCTCAGGCTGAAAGCGTTCCCTCTAATCAGACGGAACTCATTCTTCCCTGAGGAGATTCAGTCGACTGACAAGCTGCGAGGAAGCAGATTTCCCATCGGTCCGTGCCGAGCCAGGGGAGTCGAACGCGGCTTTTCCGTCAAGAAAAGCCGCTCTGCGCGGAACCCGATAGAACATGGCAATGGGCAATCTGCACTAGAATGGCAAGGTTGGCAAGACCACATGACACCCCGCCTGTGGGCATGGGGCTGGAGTATTCACGGATGCTGCCTGTTGCAGATGGATCGCCGTTCGCTGCCGTAGACAATCGTCGTACCAAGATTGTCGCCACCCTTGGCCCTGCTTCGAGTAACGAGGTCACCTTCCGTCAGCTCGTGCACGCCGGTCTAGATGTCGCCCGCCTGAACTTCTCGCACGGCACCCATGAGCAGAAGCTCGAACTCATCAAGATGATCCGTGAAGTGGCCAAGGATGAGAACAAGCCGCTCTGCATCCTCGGCGATCTGCAGGGACCGAAAATTCGCACCGGCAAGCTTGTGGACAAGAAGCCCGTGCAACTCACCACCGGCCAGTCCCTCACCATCACCCCGCGCGACATCGCCGGTACCGTGAACCTTATCAGCACCACTTTCCCCACCCTGGCAGAAAATCTCACGCCCGGGGCGCGCATCCTGCTCTCCGACGGCCTCATCGAGTTGCACGTCACCGGCATCCGCGGCGACGATGTGGAATGCACCGTGATCAACGGCGGCATGCTCGGCGAGAACAAGGGCATCAATCTGCCCGGCATCTCCGTCAAGACGCCATCCCTTACCGAGAAGGACGAGATCGATCTCAAGTTCTGTATCGACAATGATGTCGATGCCGTCGCCGTCTCCTTCGTTCGCACCGCGGACGACGTTCGCTACACCCGCGATCGCGCCCGCGCCCTCGGCGGCGACGTGTGGCTCATCGCGAAGCTTGAAAAGCCGCAGGCCATCGAGCATCTCGAAGGCATCCTCGAAATCGCCGACGGTGTCATGGTTGCGCGCGGCGATCTCGGTGTTGAGGTGCCGCCGGAAAAGGTTCCCGCACTGCAGAAGCACGTCATCCGCCGCGCCGGCGAATACCGCAAGCCAGTCATCACCGCCACCCAGATGCTTGAGTCGATGATCGAGAATCCGCGCCCCACGCGCGCCGAAGCCTCCGACGTCGCCAACGCCGTCTACGACGGGACGGACGCCGTCATGCTTTCCGCCGAATCCGCCGCGGGCAAGTATCCCGTCGAAGCCGTCAAGATGATGGACCGCATCGTCGTCGAAAGTGAAGCCGTCATGGTCGCCGATCCATCCACCTACCGGCGTCGCTCCGCGCATGTGCGCCTCTCCATCTCGGAGACCATCTGCGAGTCCATGGCCCACGCCGCCGAAGACCTCGACATCGGCGCCATCGCTGTCTTCACCGAGACGGGCACCACCGCGCGCCAGCTCTCCAAGTGGCGTCCCAAGCCGCCCATCTTCGCGCTCTCCAGCGTGCCCAAGGTCATTCGCCGCATGAATTTGTTGTGGGGTGTACATCCCCTCATCTGCGCCAAGATGTCCACCACCGAATCCATGGTCGAAGAGGCAGAAGACATTCTCACCGCCGGCGGTTACGTGAAGTCGCACGAGATTCTGGGCATCGTCGCCGGCACGCGCACATTGACAGGCTCCACCAACTTCCTGCGCCTCCACGTATTAGGCGACCGAGCCCCCGGCCACCATGACGAGAGCTCCGCGCACGAGCTGACCACGGCATAGACGTAACAGTGGCTGGAACATACGTGCGCTGGAGCAGTCTGACAACCGTCGTCGGACGCGTAGCACCCAAAAACGTCACCATGTGTAGTTACAATTTTCGGGTGGAGACGATCACGGAATGGCACAGTGCAGATGAGCCTTTCGTGCATGCCATGGTCTCTTTCCTGCTAGCTCGTCCAAAAAATTAACACCCCAGAAATCATTCTCTTGCTCACCGAATGAGATGACAATCCATTGACTTCGCAATGACAACCGCGAGCAAGCGGCATACCTAGCATCCTCCACAGGCCATCGACTGGCCTTGCTTTAAGGAGGAGTCAAATGGAAGTTGAAACGCAGCTCGGCCAGCGTCCCGCGGGACGCCGGTCGTTTCTGAAGGGCGGCCTGTTCGCGGGTGGCGCGCTCGTCACAGCTGGTCTGTTAGGCCCTGCAACATCCGCGCTGGGCCAATCGGATGACGCTGACGCAGGCAGAGACATCACAGAAGGGGACGCAGCAATCCTGCGTTTTCTCGCAGCCGCCGAACTGATCGAATCCGATCTCTGGACACAGTACGCAGAGTTAGGCGGTCTCACCAACGGCGCTACGAATCCGTATCAGGCAGCGCTTCTCAATCTGGACGGCGACGGCGAACAGTACATCAGCAGCAACACCTTGGACGAGGTCAGCCACGCAGAATTCTTGAATGCCTATCTAGAATCCAAGGGCTTTGAGCCAGTGGACCTCGATGCCTTCCGTAATCTGCAGGGAAGCAAGGCAACCGGCGCGCAGAACGTCGGTCGCCTCACCAACCTGATGCACCTCAACGTCGATACCAGCTGGTACATCCGCTACCGCAGCGCCACCAACCCTGACATGGGCGCTACATTTCCACAAGCCATCACCATCAACAATCGCACGGCGATTCCCAGAACCGATGCGGACATGAGCAACAAGAGTCAGATCCAGGTGATTGCAAATACGGCAGCCTTCCACTTCGGCACGATCGAACAGGGCGGCTCCAGTCTCTATGCAAGCCTCTCGCGCAAAGTCACCAGTCTCGAGGTTCTCGAAATCACCCTGGGGATTGGCGGAGATGAAATCGCGCACTTCCTGGAGTGGGTAGACTTCGCCGGAAATGGCGTCCAGCCTCCCGTCGCACCCGTCAGCTTTCAGGGCCTCACCTTCCCCGACTTCACCAAGAAGGGTCCGCTCTTCCAGCCCAACCTCATCTTTCCCGTGCCCGTTGAGTTCATCAACGCCAAGCTTCCTCACTGTTCCATCATCCGGCCATTGACCGACAAGTTCGCAGGCGCACGCGCGGCGGCAACCTTCCTTACGAACATGAATCTCTTCGCGGGTCAGCCGAAGGAGTTCCTCACGACGCTGAACCGGCTCGCTGATGCAGCCGACGCAGCAAAGCGCGAGTCGTAAAACGACGAGCGCAGCAGAACCGAACCTCCTAAGGGCCAGGGCAACCCTGGTCCCTTTTTTTAGTGACCCAGCAATCGGCGCGCACTTCCGGATGAGAGACTGCCTCGCGCAATCGGCACCGTGTCGTGGAGACAAGCAAAATGGTCTAGCTGCGCTGGTTGCGCGGAGCATAATCCATGCACATTGCGGAGGCATTCCTGTGACACGGCCTAATCGCCTTCTCCGGAGTCATGCTTTCTCGCTGTGCAGCTTGCTGGCTTTCTGCCGTATCTCCACGCTCCGCGCTCACGCCCTCAGAGATGCCTGGCGGGCAGGCTCAGGCTTTCTCGGCGCATGGTGCGCGCAGGGAGATCCGAACAAACACGCCTCCATCTCCGGCAACGGCGTCTTCCTCACCCTCACCAATGAGAACGGCGACACCTCCCCGGGCAATTTGCAAGGCTCCAACGGGATTCAAGCGCCAGGCTGGCAGTTCGTCACTGGCACGCTCAGCGGAGACGGCAGCCAGATCAACTGGTCGAACGGAACCTACTGGGCGCGCTGCGACAACGGCGGCGGCAGGCATCGGCCGAATCTTACCGGCACTTGGTTTGCCAATGGAAACCGCTCACGCTCCTGTTCAATCAGTCAGCGACATGGCAACCTTACGCTGCAAAACGAATTGGGGCAGAGCGCGACCGGCAACTTCAGCGGCCGTCAGATCACCACGAACTGGGCCGGTTCCGCCATAAGTGGCACCATCACGCAAGGTGGCAATCGCATCAACTGGGACAACGGGACCTACTGGATTCGATTCCGAGTCTACTGAGATAGCGCTATCGCAATCCATCGCAACTTTTCTATGCGCTTCATCGACCGCGAAGAAGTAGCCCGCCGCCTCACCTACGACATCTGCATCCCGCTGGTGCGTGACGCGATGATCGCCTTCTCCGCCTGCGAAACCAGGCAGCTCTTGCGCTCCATCATCCCGCTTGCCGAAGGCCACCTCTTCGGCATCATGCCCGGCGCGCTCGGCGCCAAAGCACCCTTCGGCGCAAAGCTCATCAGCATCTTTCCGGAAAACGCCGCGCAGGGACGCCAGTCGCACCAGGGCCTCATCGTGCTCTTCGAACCGGACGCCGGCACGCCCGTCTGCACCGTCCACGCCGGCGAGGTCACCGCCATCCGCACCGCAGCTGCCAGCGCCGTTGCCACAGACGCACTCGCGCGCAGGGACGCGAAGCATCTCGCCATCCTCGGCACCGGTGAGCAGGCTGCCACTCACGCACGTGCCATCAGCAAAGTCCGCGCGCTCGAATCCATCGCCATCTGGGGCCGCTCGCACGAGCGCGCCCAAGCCTTGGCGACAAAGATGCAGACCGAACTCGGCCTCCCGATTACGGCCGCCGCGACTGTGCAGCAGGCTGCCGCCAACGCCGACATCGTATGCACCGTCACCTCCGCCTCCGAGCCCATCCTCAAATCGGAATGGGTGCAGCCCGGCCAGCACATCAACGCAGTCGGTTCCAGCCATGCCGGCCCATCCGAGATCGACAACGAACTCGTCGTCCGCGCGCGCTTCTTCGCCGACAGCCGCGAAGGCGTGCTGAACCAGGGAGCAGAATTCCTCCGCGCCAAACACGCCGGACTCATCGACGACCACCACATCCTCGCCGAAGTCGGTGAAGTGCTCGCCGGCACAGAGGAAGGCCGTCGCTCAGCGGACGAAATCACCATCTACAAATCACTAGGCCACATCGTGCAGGACCTCGCCAGCGCCTGGTGGCTCTACTCGCAATCGGAGTAGCGACTCAAGTCGTACGCGGCATCGCCATCTCAAGGAACGGCGTCACCGTCTCGACCAGCGCCGGGGCCGCGCTGAGGTTGTAATGCGTCAGCCCGGGGAGAATCGCGAGTTCATTGACCGATCGCTGCGACCCATCCAGTCCGGCATCTCTCTGGCCGCCGCCCAGCAGGCTGTAGAACTCCACGATATGCTGCAGCGTAACCGCATCCGCGTCGGCGAAGACCAGCATCGTTGGCGAGCGAATCGCGCTGACTTCCTTCGACCAGTCGAAGTCCTTCCGCCCCATCTCGCCGAGCTTGCCGAAGAGTACCTCCCAATTGACATTCGGATACATCTTGCTCAACGGCGACTGCTTCATTTGCGCACCGGTCGACGCATCCATCTTGTCGAACGCCGCCAACACCTCCGGATACATGCCGCTCCGCCGAAACCGAGCCGACGCGACCACCAGCTTGCGCACAGACTGCGGATGCCGGAATATCGTTTGCAGCGCGACGGCCCCGCCCAGCGAATAGCCCATCACATCTGCCTGCTTCAAGCCGAGATACTGAATGAGCGCGGCAATATCATCCGCCAGCGCCTCAACGGTCATTGGCCGATCGATATCCGCCGTATGCCCGTGGCCCTGCAGCTCCACCGCGATCACCTGCCGTGTCTTGGCCAGCGCATCTACATTCGGCCCGAACATCGTGATGCCCACGACGCCGCCGTGGATCAGCACCAGCGGCTCTCCACTGCCGTGAATCTCGTAGTACATCTTCAAACCATTCACGGGCGCGTAACCGGTCTTCATCGATGCGGGCGGGGCTGGCTCTGCGCTTGCCAGTGACGACGCAGCCAGCACACCGGCCGAGCTAGCAAGAAAACTTCTGCGTGTTGGATAGGTTGATGATGCGGTGTGCGATTCCAAGCCATCTCTCCCTGAAAGCCGAATGTGTGCCGCGAAAGAGCGCATCGACGTCGACCATCACGCAGCAATCGTCCACGATAATAGTGCCCGGCGAAATATGTCTACCCAGCCGAAAGCACTTGTTCGCTTTCGGTCCTTCTCGCATGCGCCGTCACGATCCGGGAAGTTCTCCACCACCCGCTGCCGTACTCTTAACCCATGGGCCGCATTCGCGTACTCACCGACCAGGTCGCCAACCAGATCGCCGCTGGCGAAGTGGTGGACCGTCCCGCGTCCGTGGTCAAGGAGCTGCTTGAGAACGCGCTCGATGCCGGCGCCACCCGCATCCGCATCGAGGTCGAAGGCGGCGGCCGCAAACTCATCCGCATCGTGGACAACGGCTGCGGCATGGTGCGCGACGACGCGCTGCTCGCCTTCGAGCGCCACGCCACTTCAAAACTCCGCACGAGTGATGACCTGCTCGCCATTGCGACATTAGGCTTCCGCGGCGAAGCATTGCCGTCCATAGCGTCCATCTCCCGCCTCGAACTAGAAACCCGCGCCGCCGAAGAACCCGCCGGCACACGCGTCGAGATCGTCGGCGGTCGCATGCATCGCGTCGAGGACGCCGGCCTGCCGCCCGGCACCACCATCGCCGTCCGCGATCTCTTCTTCAACACACCCGCGCGCCGCAAATTCCTCAAGTCCGAAACTACGGAGCTCTCACACGTCACCGCACTGGTGACACATTACGCGCTCGCTCATCCCGATAAGCACTTCGAGCTGCACTCCGCCACGCACGCGCTGCTGCAGGCGCCGCCCGTCGCCCAGCCCGCCGATCGCATCTTCCAGATCTTCGGCAGGGAAACGCTCGATCACCTGCTCCCCATCGCCGCCGAAGTCGACCTCGAGCGCGTCGGCCTGCCCGCGCCGCCGCCGTGGAAGCAGGATGAAGACTACGAGCCGCCCGTCCCCGGCCATCTGCGCCTCAGCGGTTTCACGTCGAAGCCCGAGCTCGAAAAGCTCAATCGCAACTCCATCTACTCCTTCGTCAACCGCCGCCTCGTCCGTGACCGCCTGCTCCTCCACGCCGTCTCGGAGGCCTATCGCAACATCCTCCCACCCACATCCTTTCCCGTCGTGCTGCTCTTTCTCGAACTGCCGCCCGAAGAAGTCGATGTGAACGTGCATCCCGCCAAGACCGAAGTTCGCTTCCGCCAGCCCAGCTTCGTGCACGACTTCGTGCGCGACACCCTGCGCAACAAGATCGTGCAGTCGCGCCCGGCCATGGGCTTCCTCGCCGCGCTTGAAACGCACGCCGTCGCCTCGCCGTCGCTGCTGCCGGGCGTCTCCGCAATCCCCGGTGCACCGGAGTCCGCGCCCTTCACCGGCAGCGCCGACTCCTTCGCGCTCGAGCACCCGCCCGTTGGCCCCATAGCCCAGCGCCTCGACTTCACGGCAGCCGGCAGTGGCACCGCTATCGCAGCCGAGGAAGCTGCCGCGCTCGCCATGCTCACTGCGGAGCTCCCACCGACCTTCTCCGCCAATTCGGAACAGCCCATTGCGAACGCGTATGCCGTAGCCGATGAAGCCATCACTCTCCACGCCCTAGCCTCGCTCAAACCCATCGGCCAGCTCCGCGAGTCCTTCATCCTCGCCACCAACGAGGAAGGCCTCTGGATCATCGACCAGCACGTCGCGCACGAGCGTGTCCTCTTCGAAAAAATCCTGCGCGAGCGCGAAGTGGAGAGCGTGCAGCGCCAACGCCTGCTCATGCCGCTGCTCATCGACCTCACGCCCGCCCAGATGGTCGCCTTCTCGCAGATCGCTGCCGAGCTCGAACGCAATGGCTTCGAGGTCGAACCCTTCGGCCCACGCACCCTCGCCATCAAGGCCGCGCCGGTCGGTCTCGAAGGCCGCGAGCTGGAACGGATGCTCATCGAAGTATTGGAGCAGAGTGATCGTCTCGATCAGCGCGAGAACCTCGCCACCGCCCGCGCCCGCATCGCCGCCTCCCTCGCCTGCCACTCCGCCATCAAGGTCAACATGCCGCTCGATCCGGAGCGCATGGCCTGGCTGCTCCGCGAACTGGGCAAAACCGAGCTGCCCACCAGCTGCCCGCACGGCCGCCCCATCGCACTACGGTATTCTTGGAAGGACATCGAGCGCGCCTTTCACCGCGTCTAAGCAGCTTCGAGCGGGCCGCACTCCTCTCTTCCTCGAAAGAAAAACCGAGAGAAGAAATCAAGATCGGAAGTCCAAAGACCGTAATCATGAGACAAGACCAACTGGAACAGGCCCGGCACGTACGCTGGCGTCAGGACGGCAACGCGCTGCTCACGCTCGACGACGCCGAGCGCTGGCTCGCTGAGACGCCCTTGTGCCTCTATCTGCCGCGCCGCCAACATCTGCCCGTGCCCGCGCCCAGCTTCGTCGAGGCCATCGCCGGCCGCCCCGATCCCACACCTGGCCCGGAACACATCGCCGCCGCCGCGCAGATGCTCGCACGCCTCGTCGCATCGGGTGCCGTCATCGCGCTCAATCTCTTCGGCGCCGCACCCGGCATCGGCGTCTCCAGCTTTGTCGGCGAGCATCCGGACTTCCTCGCCACGCCCGAGGCGCTGCCCTATCTCTACGCGATGCAGCCGGAGCGCAATCCCAAGCGCGCCCCCACGACCGTCGGCGGTGCCCGCGTCTCTCCGCTCGCCGCCGAAGCTTACAAGCTGCTCGAACGCGAAGGCGCTCTCACCACCATCGAGCTGCGTACGCGCCTCGGTCGCGAGGTCACCGAAGCCGCTGTCCTGCGTTCGCTCGCGGAGCTCTGGCACACCATGCGGGTTGTGCCCGTGCCCGCGGAAAATCCGCCGGAGGGTGCCCACTGGGAGCTGCTTGCCGCACGGCATCGCCGCGAGCTGAACATCGGCAGCACCCATTCGCAGACCACCGCGCTCTCCATTCTCGTCTCGTTCTATCTGCAGTCCGCCGTCTCTGCCACCACGGAAGAAGTGGAGATCTTTCTCTCGCCGCTCGCCTCGCGCTCGCGCATCCGCGACGTTGTCCACGGCCTCTCCACCACGCGCCAGCTCGCGTCCTTCTCGCTCGCCGGTGATGAGCAGTTCTACGTCGAAGGCACACTGCCGGAGGTCGCGGAAGAAGAAGAGACGGTCGTTCTCGCTGCCAGCGGAATCGGAGCAGACGCAGGCCTGGAGCAGAACGAGCCGGATCTGACCGAAGCAGTGGCAGCGAACCCCGAAGGGATCTCGCAGGAGAGGCCTGCCGCGTCTCGGCGCGCGCATCGTCCCGCCTTTGCAGACCGTGCCCGCGGCAGTTTCGCCGCGCGGGATCGCAAAGCGCCGTCAGGCGATCGCAGAGGGCTCTCTCAAGATCGCAGAGGACCGTCTCGCGATCGTGCACCGCGTCGCGAAGGAGGCTTCGGGCGCCCGCAGCGTAGTGATCGCCCGCGCAGCGATTCCGCAAGGCCTGAGCGTGGAACCTTCCGTCGTGCCGAAGGAACCTTCCCTCGTGCTGAAGGAGCAGAGGGAACGGCCCGCCCACCCCGGCCAAACTTCGAGCGCCGAGCACGCCCCAGCTTTGAAGGTTCTTCGGAAAGGCGCACACGTCCGGGTGGCCCGTCGCGCTCAGGCACTTCGGATCGCCCGAAACGCTTCGGAGCTCCAGATCGTGGAACTTCAGATCGTCGCGAATATGGAGCGTCCAAAAGCAAATTTGGTGGCGGCTTCGGCAAGGGCCGTCCACCTCGGCCCGTTGGCAGTGGCTTCCGCAGCGACAAGCCTGCAGGTGAACGCCCCGCCCGTTCTGGCGAAGGTACAGAGCGCCCGCGCTTCCGTCCCGCTGGCGCTGGATCGTCACGCTTCGGACAGAGCCGTCCCGGCCGCCCCGCGCGTGATGGCGAGCGGCCGCCGCGCAGCTATGGCAGAGGCGAAGCAGGAGGCACTCGGCCCGACCGTCCCTTCCGCAAGCCGCAAGGGGATCGCCCCGCCGCTGATCGTGTCGCAGGTGGACCAGCTCGCTTCGAGCGGCGACCAGGCGGATCAGCGCATCCCGGCGGATCAGGACGACCCGGTGGCTCGGCCCGTCCCGGTGCTTTCGGCCGCCCGCCACGTCGCGACGGCGAATCACGCCCGCCCTTCCGTGAAAGACCGTCGCGCCCACCCGGCGACCGGCCCTTCAAGCGGCCGTATTCTCCTGCAGGCGATCGTCCCCAAAGACGCGCCCCCGGCGGCCCGCCATCCGGCACCGACCGTCCGGAGCGCAGATTCACGCCGCGTCCACGCCCTGAAGGCGCTTCTTCACGGCCAGAAGGGGCCCGGCCACGCCCCGAAAGCGGTGACCGCGAAGCGCGGCCCTTCCGGCCGTAGCGGCCAGCGTCCTGGCGGATTCAGCAAGCCCGGTGGCCGACCCAAAACATTCGGCAAGCCCAGCTTCGGCAAACCGCCCTATCGCAAGCCTGCAGGCGATCGCCCTGCGGCGGGTGAAGCAGGCGCAGAGCGTCCCCGCTCACCGCGGCCTGCATTTGGTTCGCCGCGGCCCGCATTCGGTTCCGGCGCACGGCCCGGCACCGGCGCACGCAAGCCCTTCGGCAAACCGCGGCCCGGAGGTGCAGCTTCCGGAAGACCGCGCCCCGCAGGCGCGGGCAAGGGTCGCACCTCCACAACCACAAGTTCCGGCAAGCCGCGCCGTCCCGGTGGCTTTGGCAAACCCGGCGCATTTGGCAAACCGGGCGCTCCCGGTCGCCCGCCCGCCAAGGGAAGCTTCGGTGACTTCAAGCCACGCGGCAAGCCCTCGGCTGCCAAACGTCCGGCCACGAAACGTCCCGGCGGCTTCGCAGCTCCCAAACGCAAACCGCGCAGCGAAGGAGACGAAGGCTAGTTGAACGAACGTAAGCCGCTCACAGTAGCGATAGACGGTCCTGCCGGTGCAGGGAAGAGCACCGTCGCCCGCGCCCTCGCACAGCGCTTCGGCCTGCTCAACCTCGAAAGCGGTGCCATGTATCGCGCCTTCGCGCTGAAGGCCATCGAAGCCGGCATCGCCACCAACGACGCTGCAGCGCTCGAAGCCCTTGCGCACGCCACGCAGGTGCGTCTCGAGCCGGGTCAGGATGGCAATCGCGTCCTGCTCGATGGTGTCGACGTCACATCGCAGCTCCGCACTCCGCAGATCACCGCTGCTGCGTCAGAGGTCAGCGTGCACCCGCCCATCCGTCGCTGGCTCGTCGCTCTGCAGCAGGCTCTCGGCTCAAAAGGCAACGTCGTGATGGAAGGCCGCGATATCGGCACCGTCGTCTTCCCGCACGCGCCGGTAAAAATCTTCCTCGACGCCTCACCGGAAAAACGCGGCGAGCGCCGCTATGAACAAACCCGCAGTGATGACCAGACACCGCAGTGATGACCAGACACGTGGCACCGCTATAGCCACGCAACTCCCCGTGAAGGTTCTCGAAGAGATCCGCGAGCGCGACCGCCGCGACCGCACCCGCGCCGACTCACCCCTCCGCCCCGCACCCGACGCCACCATCATCGACTCGACCGACCTGACGCTCGATCAAGTGATCGAGCGAGCATCAGCGCTCGTGGAGGAATACTTAGGCGGCTCCGATCTCTAGTTGAGTGCAATGCAACGAAAAGACGTAATCCAAGGCTTTATCCGCGCGGATGTTCCGGTGAGATGCATCATCCCCCTGAACCTAATGAAAGGAGATGATGCAGAGGATTCGCGGCTTTTACGGATCATGGCGGATGGTGCCGAAAACTATTTGAGGTCTTTTAAGTGGTGCAAGGGGATTCGGGAAGCATTTTTTGGCGATGGATACGGTGGGATTGTGGCTGTCTTCCTGTTTCGTATCGACCGCGGAAGCTCTGACGTGGACGAATGGTTGTGGGTGGTTTTCGGTGACGTGCCTCCGGCATATCTCGTTACAGACGAGTGCAAGACGCCATCGGAAGCACTGACGGGTTACATAGGTGAAATGTCAAAGTGGGTTGCTTTGGCTAAAGAGGGAAGATCCTCATCTGACGTAATTCCAGTTTATGTTCCATCCACGCCGGAGAATGCTGACGACCTGGCGAAGCGCCTCACCATATTGCGAGAGATCGTTGTTCCTGCATTTCGAGAAGCAGAAACCATGCGAGCCTAGCTCAGTGTGAACGCCGCTAGACCTCATGCAACGAGATAAAAGTAGTATCCAATGCAAAAAAGACCAAGCAGATAAAACCCTCCGACTGTCAGTGCGAGAGACCCATCCGTGAAAGCGCGCCCATGCTCTTCCGCTGAGCGTCGCCGCCGCAGCCAGGACAAAACAAAAGCCCCCAAAAAATAGGAGGCCATACGGGGTTCTTGAAATCATGTCCTCATTGGGCATGAACAAATTTCTCTTCCCCTCCCATCAGGTTCTGGGATGCAGAACGCTTTCAAGAGCTGCGCTGGAGCTGAGCTGTCTACTGCGTCGTAGTCTGTGGCACCGGCGCATTCTTCGGCACACTCAGATGCGGCGCTCGTGGCGGTTTCGGCACCTTCGGCACACCACCTTCGGGCGCCTCGGGAGCTTCCGGTGCTTCCGGCTTCTCCGGTGCCTCAGGAGCTTCCGCTCGCTTCACTTCGATGTCCCCATGCTCCGCCACCAGAACCACTGGCGTTGCATTCCCGCCGCTGCCGGTATCGCCGATCAGAGTGTGTTCGCTCCGCTCCACCTTGCCCGTATAGTTCAGGTCGCTCGATACCTCGCCGTCGTGGGCGCTCGCGTCCACATGGAAGGCGTGATCCGGAGGCAGCCCCAGGGTGATCGCACCGTTGCGATTGTGCAGATTGATCGCGCCGTCGCCACCGTTCAGGTCCACCTTGATGTCCCCGTCCGAGGTCGCAATATCCAGCGGTCCGGCAATCCCGCTCAGCGTGATGTTCTTCGAGCGCGTTGCTGCCTGCACGCGGCCCTTCGCGTCGGTGAGCGTCAGGTCGCTGTCGTCCAGCGACAGATCGCCGTCCAGGTGGTCCACCTCAAACGTCGTCCGGCTGGAATGGAAGGTCAAAGGCGCGTTCAGCTTGGCCGCGTTGACTTCGCCCAGGAAATCGCCGTCCAGCGTGACCCGGCCGGTCACATCGGAGATATTCGCGTCCTCTGTGCGTCCAGTCACTGAAAGCGAACTCGTCAGCGCATGCGCTGAGAAATCGCCCCCGGACATATGCGCGGTGCACGCGCCGCCAATCTTGTTCAGCGTCACGTTGCCGTGCCCGGCATCGACGCCGATGGTGCCGTTCAGCCCATTCACCGCGACGTTGCCGCGCCCGGCCTTCATCGAGATGCTGGTATTCGCCGGCACCTGCACCGTCAGGTCCACGCTGCCGCGATCGATGTTCTGCGTCTTGAGCGTGGCCTCGTTGCCGTTCACTTCAAGCTCCGGCCGCAGCTTTGCCAGCTGCTTCTCCGCATCCCGGTCGCTCGAGGTGTACACCGTTTGGTGCGCGCTTATGTGGATGCGGTCATCTGTCGCCGCAGAGATGGAGACATCGCCATGCGGGTTTTCGATCGTCAGCTTGCCGTTTGCCCCGAAGGCCTGGTCGAACTGACGGTCCGCGTCGTGCTGCTGCCCGAACAGGTGCATGCTCCAGTTGTTGTCATCGTCGTTCGGGAAATGCCACCCGAACGGGCTGTTCATCGCATGCTTGCCCACTACGCCCAGCACTGCCACCAGCACGATGAGGAAGACCAGCCCGCCCACGCCCGTGCGTCTGCTGTAGGGATCGCCCTGCTGCATATACCATTCGCCCAAGAGCGCCAGCCCCAGGCCGATCAGCAGCAGCGGCCACCAGCGGACATACCAGTCCCAGAAGTCGTAGCCGCTGATCGTTCCTGCTTGGATCAATAGAGCCACGACGCCGATGATGATCAGTACGATCGGGCGCACCAGCGTCGGCCGACGCCAGCCGCGGTAGTAGGCGCGCTGAGCGCGCCACTGCTCCTTCGCGGCCCGGCGCTGTTGCTTCCATTGCCAGCGCGGATCAGGACCGCCCGGCGTCGATGGACCGGAGGTGAATGGCGGAGGTGCTGCAGCCATCAGCGGCCTCCTTCCGAGGGATCAGAATGTCCGGCTGGTGTAATGTCGTTCGGCGGCACCGGCACGATCCCCGTGCCCGGCGAAGGAGGCGCTGTCTGCCATCCGGTCGGCGGCGCCGGCGGGTAGCCTGCTCCTGCGTACGGTGGATACGGCGGTGGCATCTGCGATGCATCGGGCGCCGTGAAGGCAGCGCGCTCGGCCAGCGCCAGCACTCCGGCCAGCACCAGGTAGAGCGGCCAGCTCTGCCCGAAGCTCAGAATGTGCCACTCGTGCAACAGCGCCGTCACGCCGAACATCAGCAGGAACGCCGGGCCGCGCATACGGCGGATCAGCAGCCAGCGATTCATCGCGTGCCTCCCGTCGTATCTGTCGGCGCGGAGTGCGTATGTCCAGGGCTATGAATCGAGGACGGGTCCATCGGCGGAATCGGAGGAACGACAGCCTGCGTGCGGCGGAAGATGATCCAGATGCCCAGCCCGATGATCAGCAGCGGCCATCCATGCGCAACCCAGTCATGATGCAGCAATCCGAGCGAGCCGAAGAGGAACAGGATGCCCAGTCCGATCAACACAATCGCACCCGTCGGAATATCCCGTCCCACATACTGCGGAGGAAATGGTGGCATCGGTGGATAGGGCTGGCCCGGCGTGTACCCGTATGGGGGCTGACCCGCATAAGGCTGACCCGCATAAGGCTGAATAGCTGAGAGTCGGATAAGGCTGATTCGGATCCTGGCCCGGAACGTAGCCCGGAGCACCTGCGGGCGGCACAAAGCCGGCACTGGTTGGCCCGGTCTGCCCGTACGGCGGCTGGCCTGCTCCTGCCACAGGCTCCCACGCCGCTCCTGGAGCTGGCGGCACCGGCGGAACAGGCGGCACGCCGGGATGCGGATGGATACCCAGCCGCTGGGCAATGTCATTCAGGCCGAACGGATTCGGCAGCGGCAGTCCATCGCGCCGGGCAAGCGCCGTCTGGTAGGCGTCAAAGACCTGGTAAAAGACCCACGCAGCCACCAGGATCCCGAAGATCCCCGCGTGGTCGCTCAGGCTGGCCAGCACCGCGAAGATGACAACGTGCGCGATCGCCTTGGCGTACTGCCCGTTGTACATCGCGCCTACGCCGGGGATGAAGCCCAGCAGGGCGGCCAGCATGGGGTGCGGCGTGCCGGTAAAGACCGGTGCTGTGGCCGCACCGGCGCCCGTGCCGCGCAGCCGTTCGGTCAGGCATGTCTCGCAGAAGACAGAGCCACCCACGTTGCGCACACAATCTTTGCATAGCGGTTTGCCGCAGAATTGGCAAAAGGCAGACGAGGGAACTTCGGGATGATAGGTGCAATTCATACCAGGCTCCTTTCTATCGGCTTATGGTGATTGCCTGGTTCAGATAAGTGCTTCGGAGATAAGAACGATAAGTACATCGGGGCCGAGGAGAAAATTGTGCTCCGCGTGCACACCTGCAAGTGTGAGTGCGGTCCATAGGATGTCTTTGCGTGTGGCGCAAACTCCGCCAGCACAGGGACAGGCGCCTCGTATGCGCGCTGCCGCTGCTCCGTAGGCGTATCGCTGCCATTCTTGCGTGCCGACCCGCCCGGCTTGCCCCCGGAGGTTGGCTTTGCCTGCGGCTGCGGCTTCTGCTGCTCTTGGGTCGCCGGCTGCGCTGCCGGAGCGCTGTTTCTTCGGCAGCATCTCGTTGACCCGCGACTCCAGCTCGTAGAAGATGCGCAGATTCGAGTAGTAGCGGGTCACGTGCCCGTACGTGGTGTAGTACTGGTGGCTCAGCGACGTGGCTAACGCGGACGGACTCAGATCGCTCAACTTCAACTGGTTTAGACGCACACCGGTCAGGTTCAGCGTCAGCGCGATCGAGAAGAAGGCCATCGCCAGCGTCATCAGAATGCGCGACTCCGCCATATGCCGCTGCAGCATCGCCACGGATACGCCCAGCCACGGCTGGCGCGGTATAGCGACGGCGCCGCCGGCAACCAGAGGCGGCGCGTCGGGAAGCCCCGACGTCCCCACCAGGATCTTCTCTAGGAGCCCTTCCGGTGCTGCCGGCGTTTCGCGAAGAAATCGCAGCCATTCGCCGCCGCGCTTCGCCTCCTCCAGCAACTCGCCGCAGCCGGCGCCGCAGCTCTTGCTGTGCGCGGCAAAGGCCTCCGCGTCGCTGGCGCTGAGCGTACCATCCAGGGCGTCAGTCAGCATCTGCTCCCAGGCTTCGCAGCTCAGGTTGCGGGGTCCTTTCTCCGGATTGTGATTCATCGCCACGGTTACATCACCTGTTTCTTATTACGTCCCAGCAGCCGCGCAAGTTCTGCCCGTCCCCGGCTGATGCGGCTTTTTACTGTCCCCTCCGGTACGCGCAGCACCAGAGCGATCTCTTTGTAATCCATGTCCTCTAAATCGCGGAGGATAACAGCCTCGCGCAATTCCGGCGAAACTTTTGCCAGCGCCGCCTGCACCATCCGCTCCAGCTCCCGCGCCACCGTGTGGTCATGGGGCGAGCGCCGCGCGTCCTGCAGGAGCTCAGCTCCCGAGCGCGTCTCTTCCGCTGCATCCCAGCCGGCGTCCAGCGAATCGGTCGAGCGCTCCATGCGGCTGCGCCGGAAGTGGTCCACCAGCAGGTTCCGCGTCAGGGTCGTGATCCAGGTGGTAAAGCTGCCCTTCTCGCTGTTGAAGCTGCGCAGGTTCCCGTACAGCTTCAGGAAGACCTCCTGCGTCAGGTCCTCGGCATCATGCGCGGATCCCGTAAATCGATAGCACATGCCATACACGCGGCGGTGATGACTGCGCACCAGCTCGGCCCAGGCCCCGCCATCCCCACGCATGCACCGCTCCACCAGCACGGTCCAGTCCACATCGGCAGGCGGTGCGGCAGGCACGGAGGCGGCGGCGCGGGCGGCCGTATTCTCTCGCCGGATGACGGGCTTGCTTCCGCCGCTTTTTTCGTCCCGATCCATCGCGCCGGCTAACCTGCCGTCGGACCTCCCCGGCCCCTTGCCGTTCGAAGGATACCCGGTAACAAGCCTCGGAGACGTCGCCGGTGACCACAAACCGTTGGTTCGGGAAAGGTTTTGCCTCGCTCCCAGCATTCCCGGCCATGTCGCTACGGCGCTCATGGGACGAAATACGAGGAAAATCACCGGATAGTTCCATGGAATTGGGGGCCAGAGCAGGGAATAGCGAAGCCGCGATTGCTGCCGACGGCCTCGAATCTGAAGCTCCAAGATTGCTCCCTTCTCAGACTGCTCCCCTCCCGCGTTACTCATGGCAAAAAGAAACCTGAGCGTATGCTTCTCAGGATGATTCGCAGCCTCCGCTCTCGTCTCTTCCTCTTTGCGGCTTTTTCTCTTGCGATGGTCAGCACGGCTACCCGCGGGACAGCAGCTCAGCGTGGCGCCTCCACTGCATACCAGGGGCCACCAGATTGTGGACGCGGCGGGTCACACCGTACGGCTGACTTCTGTGAACTGGTACGGCTTCGATCAGAAGGAATTTGTGGTTGGAGGGCTCGATCACGCACCGCTGGCCACCATCGTCAGCGAGATCGTTGCGCTCGGCGTGAATTCGGTGCGGCTGCCCTGGGCGAATGAGACGCTCGAGCACAATCCTGTCGTGGTCGACTACGCGGTCAAGGCGAATCCGCAATTCAAGGGCAAGCGGGCGATGGAGATTATGGACGCGGTTGTGGCTGCGCTCGCGAAGGCGCACATCATGGTGATCCTGGACAACCATATGAGCCGCGCGGATTGGTGCTGCGACGAGAAGGATGGAAACGGACTCTGGTTTAACGCCGAGTATCCGGAGAGCAACTGGCTGGCGGACTGGCGGACGATCGTCCACCGCTACCAGCATGAGCGCTGGGTGATTGGCGCTGACCTGCGCAACGAACTGCGCAGCGGGGCAGCGTGGGGCGGCACTGATCCAAAGCTCGACTGGCATGCGGCGGCGGAGCGCGGCGGCAATGCGGTCCTCGCGGCGAATCCGCGGCTCCTGATCATGGTGGAGGGCCCGGACTACTCCACGAACTTTACAGGATTCGACAAGCTGCCCGTGCGCCTGAAGGTAGCGGATCGGCTGGTGTACTCGCCGCATGCGTACGCCCCGCCCGATCACGTGTTTTCAAACTACGAGGAACTGAAGCAGGTCTACGACGCGCGCGCGGGTTTTTTGCTGCACACGGAGCCGGCCGTGCCGTTGTGGGTGGGGGAGTTTGGGACCTGCCAGACGTTGAACTGCGGGGCGGGCTCGGACTGGTTCAGGCTCTTTGTGCGCTATCTGAAAGAGAACGACCTTGCGCTGGAGCTACTGGCCGCTGAATGGCACGCAGTCAAGCGGCGCGGGACGGAAATACGACACGGTCGAGATCTTCGGCCTGCTATCGCCCGACTACCGGCAAGTCGGGGCACCGAAAGTCGTCGAACTCTTGCGCACGATCGAAAATCAACCGCCTCGCTGATCCTCTAGTTCAAACCCTCCACACAACGCCAGCGAATCATGCCGTGACCATCTTCGCCGACCAGCTCTTTACGAATGCTCCGAAGCGGTCGAGCGCCTTGGAGAAATTGTCTCCGGCGGCGGCAAAGCCCAGGCGGAAATGCGAGGGCGCATCGAAGCAATCGCCCGGAGCCAGCAGGATTCCACGCTCGGTGGCGGCCTGGCAGAACGGGCGCGCGTTCTCTCCGCTCACCAGCCAGGGGAACGCGGTCATGCCGCCTTGCGGCGGAATCCAGCCGAGTACGTCGCGATGCTCCGCCATGAAGCGCTCGAGGAGCTTGAGGTTTCGGGTGGCGATTTCCTGCGTCTTGCCGAGCACGGCGTCGCGTTTGCGGATTGCGATCTCCGAAAGAATTTCTCCAGTGGTGCTGTTGCAGATCGAGAAGTAGGCGCGCGCGGTCCAGTATTGCTGGCGGCGCTGGGCGTCGTGCTCGATCATCCATCCCGTGCGCACGCCGGGAATCGAAAATGCCTTCGACAGGTCGGCGATCACGGTGGCGTGCGGCAGGCGCGCCGCCGATTTCGTTTGCCTTCCGTGGTAGATGGGATGGTAGACCTCGTCGCTCACCAACTGGATTCCGCGCTCGGCGGTGAAGTCGTGCAGGGCTTCCATTTCGCCGTCGCCGATGGTCGCGCCCGTGGGATTGTGCGGGCTGTTGACCAGGATGAGCTTGGTCTTCGAGTCGGCGAGCTGCTTGATCTCGTCGGGGTCGATGCGGAAGCCGTTCTCGCGGCGCACGCGATAGAAGCGGGTTTCCAGGCCAAGCGATTCCGGGAGCGCCGAGAAGGTAGTGAATCCCGGCAGCGGGATGATGACGTTCGCGCCGGGCTCGGCGGCCAGCCACATCAGCGCCAGGAGCGCCTCGGAGGCGCCGGTCACGATTTGCACCGCCTCTACCGGGACACTCTGCATTTCAGCGATTGCTTCACGCAGACTGTCGGCGCCGGCGGGGCGGCCGTAGACCAGCTTGTGGTTCAGGAAGCGATGGCGCGTTTCGTCGTCGGCGAGCGCAAGGATGTCGTTTACGGTCCAGGTCGGTCCGGTGCTCGCAGCGAGGTTGAATTCTATGTCGTGTTCGTACTGGTCGAGCCAGGCATCGAGCAGGAAGGGCTTGAGTTGCATGCGAGCACCTCAGAGGAAAAGTTGGCTCCTGTTATTGATTCTACGAATCGGCGTTTCCGGAATAACGACGGGTGGCTGTCCACGCCAGTGTCTTTGGCCGGCTACGGAAGCTCTACAGCCCAGGCATCGATCTTCCAACCCGCGTTCTCTTTGCTCCACAGCAGCAGAAGGGCGGGTGATTGTTCCTCTCCGTAATTGAATCGACTCGCGGTCAAATAATATGCTCCGTACTTTGCATCGGCGGGCTTCAAGTCCGAAGAGCTTTCGGGCAGGTCTCGATGGTGGCACAGAAAGCTATCGGCCATCTGGTCTGGCACCGCCATGATCGCGAAAGCCTTGGAGTTTTCCTGCTGGACTGGGCGCAGCAGATCGTTGACGGGCTGCATACTCGACATCATGTCCGATAGATTCGGCCCGGCCGGTATTCTGGTCAGCGGCTGCTCCAGTGCAGACTGGATTCTGGCGGCGGGCGTCATTTTCTTCTGGTCTGTCGGAGGGTGCCGGGAGACACTGGTAGGAGCGCTGTGACGCAAAGCGCGAAGCCTGCGCAACATCCCGTTTCACGATCCAGCTCTGGTAGAACTGCGTGATGTCTTTCACAGAGGCGGGATCACCGGCAATGCTCTGCGGCTCTTCCTCGGCGGGCACGGCCAGAGCTGCCGCGTTGTTTGGGACGATGCTCGCTTCGCCGCTATCTTCGATGCGGATGGCGATGATTTTCCAATAGCCGACCTCCTGAGCCCAAAGCAGGGACATAACCTTGTTCCGGCTATCTCCGTTTTTTCCGCGAAATGCAGTGGCGAAGTATTTCTCCTTCGACTTTTTGCTCGACGTCGTCGGCCCGTACGGCAACGCATTCCTCGTCCTCTCCCATGTCCGTCGGCAGGCTCACTAGCCGGAATTCCGATGGATACGCGTTCTTTGCCGGTTTCGATGCTTGCGACCATTTGTCGGCAGGCTCGAACACGTCGGCAACGGAATTCACCGCGCCAAGGTTGTCGCTGAATCTCTGCATTGCCATCATCGTGTGCATCCGGATCATGCCTTGTTGCACAGCCTGCGCGTTCTTCTGCGCCAACACCTCCAGACACGGATAGCTGCGGCGCGAAAAATAGGCAACCGACTTATTCGGTTCTTTCGCGACAACCCAGCTTTGCAGGAAATCGTGCGCGCTCTTATCGACGCCCTGATCGGCTTTCACGCTGGGATTCATGGGAATGTGCCCGAGGCGCTCGGTGGCCGCCTCCTTCGGTGGCGTCCCGCCGCTTCCGAGCTGTCCAAAAACATCGCGCCACCAGCCATTCAGGCCCGACCAGCGACCGTCATGACGGGCCAGGTTGTTTCCTGCGCGGACGTCCGAGTTGGCAGCGGTCAAGTGTCCATTGACCAGCCCTTTAGGAAAGCCGGAAGCGCGATAGTCGACGTCAACGTCGGACAATTTGTGGTCGCGCGAAATTGAAAACTGAATCGATGGCGGTCCGTTCTTCAGCCTGTAACAAATGGGAAAGCCCTTGTGATACGTGGCGTTGTCCTTATCGTGAAAGAACTCCTGGCTGCGGCTCAGGGTGTCAACCGCGTTGGGCTTCAGGTAAACATACAGGCGGAATTGCTGGTCGCCGCCTGCACCGGATTCCTCTCCCATCACCTGATCAACGGCGTTCACCAGGTCAATCGCGCGTCCGAGGCTCTTGCCCTGCGAGTCGGTCATTTTTGCGTTGAGCAGCGCATGGGTTACAGCGTCGAACGTGGTGCGGACAGACAGTCGAGCGCTGTCATAGGCCTGCTTGGGGAACAAGCTTGCTTCCGGTGGTGGCGTTATAGCTGCGAATGAAGCTGTCTACCAGACGCACTTGCTCAGGACGCAATGTGGCATAGGATTTCCCAAGCTCCAATGTTTCGCCTTTTGACTTTTGGGAAGTGGCCGCCTTCTGATTCGGTTGCGCTTGGGCAAAAACCAACTCCGTCGCAACAAGCGGGAAAACGATCAGAAGGAATAGTCGGGCCAGACGTTTCATCGTGAGCCTCCAGCGGGGAAGGCAAGAATTAAGACGCAGACGGCCGAGAACGGTCCCAGAAACGCTGTTCAGGACAACTCTTTGCTATCCCTCGAAGATCGGGCCGAGGCGCTGATGAATGTCGAACTTCTCGGCACTCAAGTCATATATTCCCTGCAGCGCGAATCCCTGTTTGCTGCCTACCGCGGCTGATTCATGAAATCCGAATCCACCGGGCTCTCATACAGCGAATGATCCCGCGTCACCACCGTCAATCCGGACTGCGTGACGTGGTAATGCCGCTTATCCTCCGCCGGGTCGTAGCCAATCACTGTACCCTCCGGCAGATGCACATCGCGATCGATAATCGCCCGCTTGATGCGGCAGTGCCGCCCGATGTCCACGTGCGTGAAGATGATGCTCGAGTCGATCTCCGCATAGGAGTTCACCCTCACGTCCTGCGACAGCACGCTGTTCCGCACCACCGCGCCCGAGACGATGCATCCCTGCGAGACGATCGAGTTCACCGCCATACCCGTGCGCCCCGGCTCGCCGAAGACGAACTTCGCCGGCGGATACTGCCGCTGCCGTGTGCGCAACGGCCACTTGCGGTCGTACAGGTTGAAGATTGGCGATATCGAGACCACGTCCATGTTCGCGTCGTAGTACGCATCCAGCGTTCCCACGTCCCGCCAGTAGAGCTCCTTGCGGTTCTCATCAACGAAGTTGTAGGCATTCATCTTGTACTTGCCCAGCAGCGACGGCAGGATGTTGTGCCCGAAGTCGTGCTTCGAGTTCACATCGTCCGCGTCCTTGATCAGCGCCGGCAGCAGCACGTCTGTGTTGAAGATGTAAATGCCCATGGATGCGTCCACCATCTCCGGGTTCCATGGCGAGCGCAGCTTCGTCTCCTTCGGCTTTTCGAGAAAGCCCATCACCTCGCCGGCCTTGCTTACATCCACCACCCCGAAGCGCGGCACCTCATCCGGCCGGATCGGCAGCGTCGCCAGCGTCACATCCGCGCCCGTTTCCTTGTGGTGCTCGAGCATCAGCTCGTAATTCATCTTGTAAATGTGATCGCCCGACAGGATGATCACGTACTTCGGCTGCTCCGCGCCGATCGAGTAGATGTTCTGGTACACCGCGTCCGCGGTCCCCATATACCAGTTCGCGCTCACACGCTGCATGGGCGGCAATATCTCTACGAACTCGCCCAGCTCCTGCGCCACGCTCCCGCTCCAGCCTTCGCGGATATGCCGGTTCAGCGACAGCGCCTTGTACTGCGTCAGGATGTACACCCGTCGCAGGTCGGAGTTGATGCAGTTCGACAGCGTGATGTCGATGATCCGGTACGTGCCGGCAAAGGGAACCGCAGGCTTAGCGCGGTCGCGCGTTAAAGGGAAGAGACGCTCCCCGGCTCCCCCGGCGAGGAGTACACCCAGCGTGTCTTTCATGGTCATGGTTTTGCAGGTCTCCCTCAATCGGCCCCGGAATCGCCAGTCCGGAGTCCGCAGTCCCGAAGTGGCAATCCGAAGACGCTACTTCGCTGAGCGTCCACGTATCCCTCTCCCCGTTGCGCTTGCCAGCTTACAGGGAGTGAGGCAGAACCGGACAGCCGAAGATGAGATGCCTGCTTTTCAATCGGTCCGTGGCCTTATTCGCCCGGGGGATCGGAGAGATCGTCCTCGTCGTCCATCTCTTCGCCCTCGTCGCCTTCGACGGAGATGCGAAGCGAGCGGAGGAAGCTGACATCCTGCGCGGTGAAGGGTTCGCCTCCTTCAACAACCTCCGGCTTCGATGCGTCGCCTTCTTCGCCTGGTTGTGTCTCGACCTCGTTCAGGCCGATCGTCGCCTCAAGCATCAGGAGCACATCAAATCCCTGGCTGCGAATGTTCTGCACCACCCCCGCAATCTGTTCGGACTCGGAGACGGACTCATGGATCGCCTCTCCCAACTGCTCGATCAGCTTGCGAACGCGTGCATTCATTCCTGCCTCCTCATCCCACATCAGGGTACCCGCCATCTCCGGAGATCCAGATTCGCCCCACGGGTATCCCCCTACCTTACGTCTGATGGCCCACGGGGGCAAACGGCGTCACGTCGCGGATGGAAAGTTTCACACCGTAACCGGACAATCGCCCGACCTGCGTCATTCTTCCGCTTCGAATCTCGCGCCACTTCATCCAAAAGTCAGAGGTAAACACAAAGTGTCAACTGCGAATCCGTCGTTTGGACGATTCCACCTCCACCAGATCGCTCAGGCCTTTCCCGAAACCGCAGAGACCCTGTTGCTGGACACCTACCTGACCGACGAACCAGCAGCAAGTTCTCGTGTCTTCCGCGTCTACCGGGCAACGCCGCCTCACTACCACGCCCACAGCGACGAACATCTCTACGTGCTTTCCGGCAGAGGCACCTTCTGGATGGAGAGCTCCGCCAACAGCGGAGAATTCGCGCCCGGTGACTTTCTCTTCTTCAAGAACAACACGATTCACGCGATACCGGACCTCCTCGAAGGCCCGGTGGTCTTTCTCGCGATCGACACCCCAAGACGCGACCCCAAAGACATCATCTTTGTCGATCCCAAAGACGGAACCCCCGACACCTTCATCCGCAATCGCGAACCCTGAGTCCGGCGCTGCCTCCCGCCTGAAAGAGCCGTCACGCCGCTGCTAGACTTCCCCCATGGAGCCGCACCGCTTCGGACGCAAACTCGGCATCGGCGTCCGCGTCGCCTCACGCATGGCCAAAGAGCACGCCGCCAAAGCCTCCGCCGCATCCGCAACTCCCGCGCCGCAAGCCACAACAGCGCCGCCGCCTCAATCCCGTTCCGCACCGCCACCCGCTCCGAAAAAAAACTTCGCTGAGCCCGCCCGCCGCGTCGGTGAAGGCACCCGCCGCTTCGGCAAAGCCTTCATCGGACCACTCGCCCACGTCTCCGGCACCCTCTGGCTCGAGATCACCGGTCTCTTCTTTGCCCTGTTCGCCGTCTTCTTCGGCCAGAACGCATGGCGAGCCCGCGCCGGCATGCTCCACGGCCCGGAGCACGTACGCTTCCTCGTCTACGCCGCCGTTACCCTCGTCTTCGCCTACTTCTGCGTCACCTCGTTCATCAAGGCCTCCCGCCGCGGTAAGAGGTCCGCGCAATGAAATCCCCAAGTGATGACAAGGCCTTCTGGTCCGCGGAAGACCTGGCAGCAACCAACTTCAACTCCGACCGCGACCTGAGCTACCCCGGCCAATATCCCTACACCCGCGGCATCCAGCCCACCATGTACCGCGGCCGACTCTGGACCATGCGCCAGTACGCCGGCATGGGCGATGCCGAGGAGTCCAACCGCCGCTACAAATTCCTCCTCGCGCACGGCACCTCCGGCCTCTCCGTCGCCTTCGATCTCCCCACCCAGATCGGCTACGACTCCGACGACCCCATGGCCATCGGCGAAGTCGGCAAGGTCGGCGTCGCCATCGACTCCATCGAGGACATGGAGCGCCTCTTCCGAGACATCAAGCTCGACACCATCTCCACCTCGATGACCATCAACTCGACCGCCACGCATCCTGCTCGCGCTCTACGTCGCAGCCGCCCGCCGCTCCGGCGCCGACGTAAAGAAGCTCTCCGGCACCGTGCAGAACGACATCCTCAAGGAGTACATCGCGCGCGGCACCTACATCTATCCGGTCTCCCACGCCATGCGCATCATCACCGACATGTTCGCCTGGGCCGAGACCGAAGTCCCCGAGTGGAACACCATCTCCATCTCCGGCTACCACATGCGCGAGGCCGGCTCCACCGCCGCGCAGGAGGTCGCCTTCACCCTCGCGAACGGCATGACCTACGTCCAGGCCGCCATCGACGCCGGTCTCAACATCGACAGCTTCGCCCCGCGCCTCTCCTTCTTCTTCAACGCGCACTCCGACTTCATCGAAGAGGTCGCAAAGTTCCGCGCCGCGCGCCGCCTCTGGGCCCGCGTCATGCGCGAGCGCTTCCACGCAAAAAATCCGCGCTCCTGGATGCTCCGCTTCCACACCCAGACCGCCGGCTCCACCCTCACCGCCCAGCAGCCCGAGAACAACATCACCCGCACCGCCGTCCAGGCCATGGCCGCCGTCCTCGGCGGCACGCAGTCGCTCCACACCAACGGCTACGACGAAGCCCTCGCCCTCCCCACCGAAGAGGCCGCGCGCATCGCCCTCCGCACCCAGCAGATCATCGCCACCGAATCCGGCGTCGCCCAGACCGTCGATCCCTTCGCCGGTTCGTATTTCGTCGAAGCCACCACCAGCCGCATCGAGCAGGAAGCCGAAGACTATTTCGTAAAGATCGAATCTCTCGGTGGCATGCTCCGCGCCATCGAGCGAGGCTGGGTCCAGCAGGAGATCCAGAACGCCGCCTACGACTACCAGCGCCGCGTAGAAACCGGAGACGCCATCGTCGTCGGCGTCAACAAGTTCACCCGAGAGAACGAGCCCGGCGTCCCCACCCAGCGCATCGACCCCGAGCTCGAACAACGCCAGGTAGAACGCCTCCGAGCGCTGAGAACAAAACGCAGCCAGTCCAGATGGCAGCAGGGAATCGACGCCATACAGGAACGTGCCCGCGACGGTGGCAATCTAATGCCCGCGATTCTGGAAGCTGTCGAAAGTAACTGCACGGTGGGTGAAATCGCTGGTACGCTTCGGTCAGTCTTCGGGGAGTATCGGGAGACTGTTGTTATTTAGTTCACACGACCTGAACGAGTCATCGCAGTCGGCCAAGTATCTTATCCAAATCCAACAGGCCTTGAAGCAATTGGTTTACGGTCTTTAGCTGAGAGAGCGGGTCTGGAGGCTGTTGCACCCTTATGCTGCTATGCGCCAATCCGCCCCGGTCAGTGCCGAATGAATTCATTTGAGCTAGCCACGTTGAGCTGAGGTGCGCCTCATGGATGCCAATAGGAAATAAGAGTTTCTCGAGATTGATTTGTTTTATCCCGTTGTTATCGCGAACTACGGAAGAGTATGACTGAAATGCTGAGTTGACGATCTCAGCCGGGGGCCTCAGGACGTCTTGCCACGACTTCCCCTTCTTCGTTACGTGATAAGAAACCACACGGCGCAGCAATGGCCTAATAATGCCGGTAGCGTCATAAGTTGATTTCGCTGATTGAACCTTGGCCGCTGTAAGGTCTTCACAGAATGCTTCCATCTCGGCGTGCGCGAGAACTGTATAGGCTCGAGTGCAGTCCAACTCTTGATCCGAATACGAAAGCCTAGAGACTGGAGGATCAGGGAGAAAATACAGCAAATGGTTACGGAGCTGGTCCGTCCGGGCGATAAGACTCTTGAACCTTTTCGATCCTGGCGGCATTGAAGATGGCTACTCTGGGGGCAAGGACGGCGTGATTCTTTTCTCAATTACCGTGCCGAGGGCTCTGTACCACTTTGAGAATCGTGTTCTGACGGCTGCCTTGCTCTTCGTAGTCGACTCGATTGCTGAACGAAACTCAGTGTCAGAGCATAAAGTCTTGAATGCCTGAACTATCTCAGTCCTTCTTGCGAAGGCGGCCGAGCGTACGAGAGGATCGGAAAGTGATGCAACGACCACATCAAACACAGCACGATTGAGCGGTTTCTCGAATCGCTCTCCGTCCCATTTTCTGAAAACGTGAGGCCGAGAAAAGATCCTGATCGCAACTTGAATCGCGTCATCCATTTGCGTCGCGATATCACGAACCTCATCTTCGTGATTAGACCACCGAGCATTTAAGAAGTCACAAGTGTCATCAAGGAACTTCTTGAGATTGCCGTGGTAGTCAGGCAGCCGGGTTTGAAAGGCAAAATACCGTACGACGAGCTCTACATCTCGCATTCGAAAATCGGGTTTTGTCAGCCCTAAGAGTTGCTGTAAAGGTTGGCTCTGCTCCGAAAACTTCGCAGCAAAGTTTAGGAAAGGCCCAGGGTGCAGTGCCTGCCGCAGCTCCTGAGTTGAAAGAGGCACACTTCCGGTGTTTAGCCGATGGAAGATCGTGTACAGTACTTCTTCATTTTTCCAACCCCTAATGACAACTGTTCGTATCGGTTGATTCTCGAATTCCGAAATTAGACTTTCGTATTTTGCGTGTGTTTTTATCGAGGAATACGTTAGCTTGTTCAGGTCCGTGCGCACCTTAAGACCTGAGAGGACTAGTGGCTCTTGTCCCTTGGCGAGTCCGATCCCGGTGAATTTCGATAAACTGAGAAGCCGCTGTTTACCATCAATTACCAAAAATCGCCCTTTAATTTTATTGTTTTCTGCCAAGACTAGCTGCGGGATAGGCAGTCCAAGAAACAGGGACTCTATGAAGCGTCCCTTTCTTTCATCTGTCCATGCGTCTCGGCGCTGAAAGGCGGGATCTAAGGCGATCGTTCCTCGTTTTAGTTGGTCCACGATCGTAGCGGCAGTCCAGTCTGTTCCCCAAAGCACCGCATTACTAAGAGAAGCGGCGGTCACTCCAACTAAGTCATCTTCAGACTCTGCCGATGCGTCGATTTCGTCGTACAAGTCTTCCTGCGCGTCAATTGCTTTAGTGGCCATGAGAACCTGAAGACGGATTATAGCTTGCCTTCATCGGGTCCTTCACTTCCCATCTCTCGCCCGCTCCAACTCCGCGATATCCAGCTTCACCATCCCCATCATCGCGTTCATCACCCGTTCCGCCTTCGCCTTGTCGGGATCGTTCAGCATCGCGTCCAGCGTCTCTGGCGTAATCTGCCACGTCACGCCGAACTTGTCCGTCAGCCAGCCGCACGCCATCGTCTTGCCGCCGTCCGTCAGCTTCGCCCAGTACTCGTCGATCTCCGCCTGCGTCGCGCACGTCACCATGAACGAGACCGCTGGCGTGAACTGAAAATCCGGTCCGGCATTCAGCGTCACAAACTCCTGCCCGCGCAGCGTAAAGCTCGCCGTAATCACCTTGCCGCGCCACTTCTCCACCGGAAACGACTCCGCGTAGTAGTGCACCGGCCCCTTCTTCGCATCCCTGAAGACGGAGACCCAGAAATCCACCGCCTCCTCCGCCTTGCCGTCAAACCACAGAAATGTCTTGAGTGTCTGCATTCGTCGATATCCTTTCGAGGCTGCCGCGCTCTTAGCGCAGGAAAGCTGGGCTGATCTTGCCGCGCCTTAGCGCGGCAAAGCCGGTTGATAGACCAATCCGATCACGATACCAACCGCGAGCCATTCAATGAAGTAGGCAACCGCCTGCTGCACGGTCAGCGTCAGCCCGATGTTCAGGTTCACCCAGTTGTGAACCACAAAAGCGCAAATCGCGAACACGCCGATCAGCGCCCCGAAACCCGCCCCGGCACGTGCCCCCTCGGCCAGCCCGGAACCGCCGTGATACATCATTGCGTACAGCACCGCCAGCACCACCATGCCCACAAACATGGCGGCCATCCCCGCCGGCATCACGCTCTTGATGCCTTCCTGCGACCGGTACACCGCCGGATACTTCGCGTACTGAGTCTTCAGCATGGGCAGCACCATAAACATCAAACCGCCCAGCACAAAGTACGTGACGAAGGCCCCAAGCGCTGCAAGTGCGATCCTTCCCGGGTTCATAGCAAGCCTCTCGAAAATTGAGTGAGATTGTTCAGGCCCAATCACCCCAACACATCAAACCCCATTACCGTCAAACCGCAGAGGGTTTTGAGTGTCTGCATCGCCACCTATCCTTTTGCGCAAAAAGTGTACCGGACAACTTCCTTACGCGCCCCCGTCCTTCGTGCGTCGAGCCGCGATCAATAAAAACATGGGCCGCTCGAGTTCTTCCGCCATCTCCGGCCTCGCCGTCACCTGGCTTTCCGTCGGCGCCCATTCCTCCACATGATCGAGAGCGAATCCAATCCGGATCAGCAGATTCAGCGTTGTCCCCATCGTCCGGTGATATTTCACGACGCCCTTCGCCAGCCAATCCGTTGTGCGCGGTCCTTCCACCGAGTACTTGTCGATCGGCCATGTCTTGCGGCCGTCTGCATTCACGCGCCACCCCGGATGGGTCGGCGCCATGTAGATCGGGTGCTCGATCGAAAAGATCAGGTGCCCGCCCGGCACCAGCGCTCGGTGTACCGTCGTCAGGACTTTGCCCAGGTCATCGATGTAGTGCAGCGCAAGCGAGCTGTAAGCCACGTCGAACGACGCCTCCGGCAACGCAAGCGACTCCATGTCGACCCTGCGATAGGTGATCCTGCTATCTGGGCCGGCAGCCATCGCCCGCGCCAGCATCTTTTCCGACACATCCAGCCCCAGCACATGCGCCGCGCCTTGTTCGCTTGCCCAGCGGCAGAACCAGCCATAGCCGCAGCCCAGGTCCACCACTCTGCGGCCACGTCAGATCCGGCACCAGCGCCCGCATCGACGGCCACTCCGCTGCGCCCTCCAGCCCGCGAAGCGAGCGCTCCATCAGGCCATAGTTCTCGAAGAACTCCGGGTTGTCATAGATGTTCTGCGTCATAGATGTTCTGCGTCATCGCATCTCTCGCCTCGGCTCGCGCACACTTCGCGTCTAAGGGTAAGTTCGGAAATTCGCACCCATCCATCCTCGCGCGGAATCCAAAAAGACACTTGGAGCCCCCGGATGACCGAGACCCTGCAAGCAATTCTCGCCGCCACCCTCGCCTGCGGCATCCTCGACGCCACCGCGGCCAGCCTGCAAGCCGGCCTGACCCTCAAGGTCACACCGCAACGCGTCTTCCAGGGCGTGGCCAGCGGACTTCTCGGTCCGCGTGCCCTCGAAGGGGGCGCGGGCACCGCGATTCTCGGCCTCGCCCTCCACTTCCTCATCGCGTTGATCATCTCCACCATCTACGTCCTCGCCGCGCAACGCCTGCCATTCCTGCTCGATCACCCGCTCCTCGCCGGCGGCCTCTACGGCATCGCGGTCTATCTCGTCATGTTCTACGTCGTCCTCCCGCTCTCACGTCGCGCAAAGCGACCCTTCAACCTGAAATTCGCGCTCACCCAGCTCGTCATCCACATCGTCATCATCGGCTGGTCCATCGCGCTGTGCGCTCGCCACTTCCTTCTGCATTAATCCAAGTCCCAAAACGAAACTACCCGGTCAAAAAATGCCGGTTCACCCCACCCAATTCGCTAAACTGGAAATAGAGATCAAAGAACAGGAAACACAAAAGCCACCATCACGGTGGCTTTTGTGCGTCTATAAATCCTTTCACTGGACGACTTTAGCGATAAGCCCTTTAGAAAGACGACTTTGATGCTCGGGACAGCCCGGAACCTCATGATTTAAAACCGGATATACCGCGTCCTCCCGCACCGGAGGGGGGAGGGGTAGGGGGCTACTCCAGCCGCTTCTTGTACACCAGCGATCCGGACTCCTCCGCCACCTGGTCGTACAGCCGCCGCGCCGTCGCATTCGTAGCGTGCGTCCGCCAGTAGACCTGCGCCACACCCGCCAGCCGCGCCTGCTCGTACACCGCCTCAATCAAAGCGCGTCCCACACCCTTACCCCGTGCCCCCTCCGCAGTGAACAAATCCTGCAGATAACACGTCGGCTCAATCGTGATCGTGCTGCGATGCCACAGATAGTGCACCAGCCCCACCAGCCGTCCATCCGTCCTCCGCCACCATCGCATACATCGGCTCGTAGGCATCGAAAAAGCGCTCCCAAGTCACCCGCGTAATTGCATCGGGCAGCGCCGTCGCCCCGAACCGCTTGTAGAACTCGTTGTACCCCTCCCAAAGCGGAAGCCACTCGGCATAATCCCCACGAGTGACAAAGCGAACCCTTACCGCAGCAGACATCGAATGTCCTCCAAAGCAGCCTGAACAATGTAGAACGAAGCAGTCCTGAACACTAACGAATCAGCCCTGAACACTGTAGAACGATCCACCGCGCTGCGATGGAAGGATGTGACGAGCTACTTGCTCGCGCCTTTGCCCTCGGTCAACTTCCGCAGCTGCGCATTCTCCGATTCCAGCGCTTCCATGCGTCGCCGCATCGGCTCCAGCACCTCCGCCAGCTCTTCCTGGGTGTAGCGCGGAGTAATGTGCTGCGGGCAATTCCAGTCGAACGCCTCCACATGGATCACCACTGCGTGCTCCGTCGGCGTCTTCTCCCTCGGCACCCGCAGCTTGGCAATCAGCTCCGCCGCCCCGGCCGCATCCTTCTCGTGGAAGACCGCGCGTCCCAGGATCTTCAGCCGTTGCTGCCGCGGATAATCCATCAGAAACAGTGCCACGCGATCGTCGTGCTGCAGATTGCCCGCACTGATGTACTGCTTGTTGCCGCGCAGGTCCGCAAAACCCAGCGTCTGGTCATCCAGCACAGACAGGAAGCCCTTCTCCCCGCCGCGATACTGGATGTACGGCCACCCCGTCTCGCCGATGGACGCCATGTAGAAGCCATCCCGCTCCGCAATAAACTCCCGCTCGAAGTCAGTCAGCCGGTCGCCCGGCTCGCCGATCTCCTCCATGCGCGCATACTGCCGGCGGCTGCCATGTAGTTCCTGCTGTTCCTTCACCAGCGGCGTAAAGGCCAACTCTGCAAAGCGGCGGCTCATGGCGGACTCCAATCCCAGGTTCACGACCCTGGCTAACTGAGGATGCTAGTCCGCCTGGTTCGATTCACCCAGTACGATTCAACCAGTTCGATTCAACCCGGTTCGATTCACCAGAGAGGCAATCCGTATGGTCTGGAGCCGACGGTAGGAGCCCGCAGCAGGTGCTACCCTAGACGGTTCACCAACCCTTCCCAAAGGACTCCTGCACCGTGTCCACCACCGCCGCGCCGCCAGCACTCCGCAAGACCGCACTCAACGCCACCCACCGCCGCCTCGGCGCGAAGATGGTCGACTTCGGCGGCTGGGACATGCCCGTCGAGTACTCCGGCCTCATCGCCGAGCACATGGCCGTGCGCACCGGCGTCGGCGTCTTCGATGTCAGCCACATGGGCGACATCCAGCTCCGCGGGCCCAACTCGCTCGCCGCCGTCCAGCACATCTCCATGAACGACGCCTCGAAGCTCAAGGAGGGCCAGGCCCACTACTCGGCGCTGCTCTACCCCAACGGCACCTTCGTCGACGACGTCATCGTCCATAAGCTCTCGGAGAACGACTACCTGCTCGTCATCAACGCCGGCACGCGCGAGAAGGACGTCAACTGGGTGCGCAAGAACCTGGCCGGCCGCCCCGGGGTGCACGTCTCCGACTACTCCGACTACTACACCCAGCTCGCCATCCAGGGTCCAAAAGCCGTGGACGTCATGCGCAAGCTGACCGACCGCGACCTCGACGGCATCAAGAACTACTGGTTCACATGGGGCACCGTCTGCGGCCTGCACAACACCCTCATCGCCCGCACCGGCTACACAGGCGAGGATGGCTTCGAGATCTACGTCCCCTCCGACGTCAGCCACCAGCGAGCGCGTCTGGAACGAGGTCCTCGAAGCAGGCAAGGAGTTCGGCATCCTGCCCTGCGGCCTGGGCGCGCGCAACACATTGCGCCTCGAATCCGCCATGGCGCTCTACGGCCACGAAATCTCGGATGAGATCAACGTCTTCGAAGCCGGCCTCGACCGCTACGCCAAGCTTGAGAAGGGCGACTTCGTCGGCCGAGACGCACTCGAAGCCGTCAGCGCCGCCGGCGGACCGAAGCGCAAGCTCGTTGGCCTGGAAATTACCGAGCGTGGCATCGCCCGCGATGGCTACGCCGTCCTTTCGCCTGACGGGAAGAAGATCGGCACGGTCGCCTCCGGCTCACCCGCGCCCTTTTTGAAGAAGAACATCGCTCTCGCGCATCTACCGATGGAATTCACCACTCCGGGCACGGAAATCGCTGTCGAAATCCGCAACCAGCCCGTCAAAGCGGTGGTGGTGCCGACGCCCTTTTACAAGCGCCCCAAGAAGCAGGCATAGCGCTACTACAATCAAAATAATCTCCAAGTAGCGAATCCAGAGAGGACTGAACCGCCACCCATGGACTACCCCGCTGGCTACAAATACACCAAAGAACACGAATGGATTGAGCTCAACGGCAAAGAAGGCAAGGTCGGCATCACCGACTATGCGCAGAACTCGCTCGGCGACATCGTCTTCGTCGATCTGCCCAAGGTCGGCTCGTCGGTCGAGAAGGGTAAAGTCTTCGGCAGCGTCGAATCCGTCAAGGCCGTCTCCGACCTCTACTCGCCTGTTTCGGGCACAGTCACCGCGGTCAATGAAGAGCTGACGTCGGCTCCCGAAAAGATCAACACCGACGCTCACAACGCCTGGATCATGAAGGTCGAGGTCGCCAACGCCGCCGATGCCGGCGATCTGCTCTCGAAGGACGCCTATGAGACCTATATCAAGGAAGAGACGCACTGATGCTGCTTGACTCTGCTTGGGTTTGTTTTCGATGCGTGCATCGAGGTTGCCCTTGCAGCCGGACTACATCGCTTGAGCCAAATCGGTCGCACTAGCTGAAGAAGGACACACATGCGCTATCTGCCTAAATCCGACGCCGAACGCGAGAGCATGCTCCGCGAGATCGGCGCATCCTCCATCGACGACCTCTTCGCCAGCATCCCGGCCGAATACCGCCTTGCGCGCGACCTCAACATCCCGCGCCAGATGGGCGAATCCGAGATCGTCGATTTCTTCAAGAACGCCGCTGCGCAGAACGCCAACGGCTATGCCAGCTTTCTCGGCGCCGGCGCCTATCGCCACTATCGCCCCGTCGTCATCGATTCGCTGGTGCAGCGCGGTGAGTTTCTCACCTCGTACACGCCGTATCAGCCGGAGATCACGCAGGGCACACTCCAGGCCATCTTCGAGTTCCAGACCATGATCTGCGAGCTCACCGGCATGGAGATCGCCAACGCCTCCATGTACGACGGCTCGACCGGCGCTGCAGAGGCCGTGATGATGGCCGTGCGCGTTACCGGCCGCTCCAGCGCACTCATCGCGAAGACCGTTCACCCCGAGTACCGCGAAGTCCTCGCCACCTACGCGCAGCACCAGAACATTGACAAGCAGGTGCTCGCTTACGGCGAAGATGGCCGCGTCGACCTGAAGGCGCTCGACGCCGCACTCACGGATCAGCATGCCTGCGTGCTGGTGCAGTCGCCCAACTTCTTCGGCGTCGTCGAGGACATTCCCGCCATCGCCGAGATCGCGCACAAAAAAGGCGCACTCCTGATCGTCTCGATCGCCGAAGCCATCTCGCTCGGTGCCGTTCGCCCGCCGCGCGAAGCAGACATCGTCTCCATGGAAGCGCAATCCTTCGGCGTGGCGCTCAGCTATGGTGGCCCCTACTGCGGCGTCATCGCGGCGAAAGAAAAATATCTGCGCCAGATGCCCGGCCGCCTCGCCGGCCAGACCGTCGACAAGGACGGCACTCGCGGCTTCGTCCTCACCCTCTCCACGCGCGAGCAGCACATCCGCCGCGAGAAGGCGACCTCGAACATCTGCACCAACCAGGCCCTCGTCGCGTTGATGGCGACCATCTTCATGACCGTCTACGGCAAGGAAGGCATCCGCGAGCTGGCCCTGCACAATCTGGCCAAGGCGCAGTACGCGTCACAGGCACTGTCACGAAATGGCGCAAAGCTTCTCTTCGGCGGCTCTCCTCGCTTCCACGAGTTCGTTCTCGTCACTGATGAGCCGGCCGACGCGATCAACGGCCGCCTGCTCGAAGACAAGATCATCGGCGGCCTTTCGCTCGAGCGCTTCTATCCGGAGCTGGGCAACGCCAGCCTGTGGTGCGCCACCGAAACGACTACCCGCGAACAGATCGACAAGGCTGCCAAAGTACTCACCGGCAGCCACAGCAACCAGCCGACGCTGGTCCACGCATAGGAGTTAGGAGTAAGGATGCCCACGACGTCCGAAACAACAGAGCAGGGAAACACCTTCACTGGCAACCGCCAGAAGGTGGCCGCGCACTTCACGCAGAACGAGCCGCTGCTCTTCGAAAAGTCATCACCCGGCAAGCGCGGCTATCGCCTGCCGCCGCTCGACGTGCCCGAAGCCGACGCCAGCCAAGCTCCTCGGCGACGCCGCGCGCACCGAAGCTGCCGAGCTGCCCGAGCTCTCCGAGATCGAGATCATCCGCCACTTCACGCGCCTGTCGACATGGAACTACGCGATCGACCTCGGCATGTATCCGCTCGGCTCCTGCACGATGAAGTACAACCCGCGCGTCAACGAGTACGTCTCGCGCCTTGAAGGCATCGCCGAAGCGCATCCCGTATCAGCCCGAATCTCTGTCGCAGGGCGCGCTTGGGGTGCTGCGCACACTCGAAAAAGCGCTCATCGAAATCACCGGCATGGATACCATCACGCTGCAGCCCGCCGCGGGCGCGCATGGCGAGTTCACCGGCATCCTGCTCACCCGCGCTTACCACGAGTCGAAAGGCAATCCGCGCCGCCGCGTACTCATCCCCGACTCCGCGCACGGCACCAACCCCGCCACCGCCGCCATCTGCGGCTATCAGGTAGAAAACCTGCGCTCGAACGTGCACGGCATGGTCGACATTGAGCAGCTCACGAAGCAGGTCGACGACCAGACCGCCGCCCTCATGCTCACCAACCCATCCACCATCGGCGTCTTCGAGAGCGAGATCCACAAGATCGCCGACATCCTGCACGCCAAGGGCGCACTCCTTTATATGGATGGTGCCAACATGAACGCGCTCTGCGGCAAGACGCGCCCCGGCGACTTCGGCGTGGATGTCATGCACCTCAATCTGCACAAGACCTTCTCAACGCCGCATGGCGGGGGCGGCCCGGCTCCGGTCCGGTCGCGTGCAAGAAGATTCTCGAGCCGTTTCTGCCCACTCCGGTTGTTCGCGAGAACAGCGACGGCACTCTCCGGCTCGACTACGACCGCCCGCACTCCGTCGGCCGCGTGCGCATGTTCTACGGCAACTTCGGCATGTTCGTCCGTGCCCTCGCGTACATCCTGGCCAATGGCCCTGACGGCCTGCGCCAGACCACCGAAGACGCCGTGCTCAACGCCAACTACATCCGCAAAAAGCTTGAGGGCTATTACGAGCTGCCCTACAAGACGGCTTCCATGCACGAGGTCGTCTTCAGCGATAAAAAGCAGCAGACACGCGGCGTCAAGACCGGCGACATCGCCAAGCGCCTCATCGATTACGGCTTCCATCCCTACACCGTCTCCTTCCCGCTCATCGTCCCCGGCGCGCTCATGATCGAGCCCACCGAGAGCGAATCGAAGGAAGAGCTCGACCTCTTCATCGACGCCATGCAGCAGATCGCACGCGAGGTCGAAGAGAACCCGCTCGTCGTCCTGCAAGCGCCGCACGCCACCCGCGTCAAGCGCATGGATGAGACCGCTGCCGCCCGCAAGCCCATACTCCGCTGGAAGGGACCACCCGAGACCGTCACCGTCGATACCGCTGCGAAGGAGTGGTAGTGGCCGATCCGAAGCAGGACCGTGCAGAGCGGAGAAGCAATGAGCCATACAGTGGTGCTTCCGCGTTAGCCGAGAATCGCGATTCTCTTGGAGAAGCACGAGTTCATGCTTGGCCCCGAGCGCGGCCGTCTCGCTGTCTCGCTCGACATGCTCACCGATGCCCTCATTCTCATCGGCCAGCACGGCGTCTATTGCGTCTCGAATCGCAACCCCACCAAGCCCGCGCTCGACCTGCAGGCCGTCCTCGATCAGATCAACGGCGCCAAGCAGCTCATTCAGTCCACCATGGCCGAACTCGAGCGCAAGCGCGACCTGGCTGCCAAGCCAGGCGCTCCCTCCTGACCAACGCGCCAGGAATGCTACAGATGCCAAATAGCTACAGTCGCGTCCCTCGTTCATTGGACGTGCGCGACCAGGGGTAACGAACTTCACAACTGCCCCTCCTGCCCGCATCTCATATGCCCGGACCCGCCGCCGCTCCTCTATCATCCAATCAGGCAGGGTCGCGCCCGGTGCGCGCTCTGATAGATCACCGCGGAGCCCGTGTGTCGACCACGTTGCCAGCAACTTCTCCCGAAGCCGTCGAAACATCCGCTGCCGAAATCTCGTCAGAGGATGCAATGGCCGCGGCAACCCTTCCTGTAGAAGCTCCCCCTGTCCGCCGTTCCCGGCTGGAGGCGCTCACAGGCATGCGCGCCCTCGCGGCGCTCAATATCCTCTTCTTCCATTTCTCTGACCCGAAGATCTTCGGACCCTTCGCACCCGTCGTCGACAACGGATACGTCTCCGTCAGCTTCTTCCTGCTGCTCTCCGGCTTCGTGCTTGCCTACAACTACCGCGAGCGCGCCGATCGCGGCCTCATGCGCGCGCGCACCTTCTGGATGGCCCGCTTCTCGCGCATCTATCCCGTCTTTCTCTTCTCGCTTCTCATGTCGGTTCTCGTCCTCGCGCAGGAGTGGCGCGTGCGTTCGCACGGCGAATTTGCCTGGGGGGTCGGCCTCACGCTCCTTCTCGCCCAGGGCTGGTCGCCCACCCTCTGCACCTTCTGGAACACGCCCGCCTGGACGCTCACCACCGATGTCTTCTTCTACGCGCTCTTCCCGTGGCTGGTCACATTGCGCCGCCCGCGCACGCGCAACCGCATCATTTGGACGATGCTAGGCTTCTGGTGTCTCAGCTTCATCCTGCCCGCGCTCTATGCCATCTTCAATCCCGACAGCGATCCGCATCTCGATCGCTACTCCAACGGGTGGTGGCTACGCGCTATTAAGTTCGGCCCGCTGCAGCACCTGCCGTCCTTCCTCTTTGGCATGGCGCTGGCGTCGCTGAACGATCTCATTCCAGAGCGCAGCCATCTCCGCACCGCCTTCGGCGTGGCCGGCTTCACTGCGCTCTACGTCATCATGTGCTTCGGCAGCCACATGCCCTATCTCTTCATGCACGATGGCCTGCTCATGCCGCTCTACGCCCTCATCGTGCTTGGTCTCGCGGGTCGCAACTTCCTTACCCGGCTCTTCTCCGTCTATCCACTCATCGTCATCGGCGAAGCCAGTTACTGCCTCTACATCCTGCACTTCAATCTCTGGAATCTGCTCCACGACGACACCCACCTGATCGCTCGCGCCGGCCTGCTCCGTTTCGACCCTTGGCTCTCCTACGCGCTCGTGGTGTTCATCGCCGTCGCCGTCATGTACCTCGTGGAGCGCCCGGGTCAACGCCTGATCAAGCGCTGGATGCATCTGCCTCCGCGCCTCCCCGATCCCGCCGCGCCGCCCAGCGTGCCCTAGCCTGCGGCCGCTGGTCCTAAGCCTTCTTCGTCGCTGCAAAGGACAGCCCATGCTGAGTGGGTGATGGCCATCCGCAAAATACGGAGCCTGTGATGGGTCATCGTCAATTGGTCCCGGTCGCTTTTTATATTCAGGCGGAATATAGATCGCAACCAAAGATCAGCACCCCACGCGTTGAGCCGCTCCGCAAGTGAGTCGCGGTGCGTCCGGGCTGCAATCCCCAGAAAGCGCCTCCGCCTCCCCGTGCAGAACCGACAAATTCGGGCAAATAGAAAAGGCCTGCCCGGGTGGGCAGGCCTTTCTTCACTTTTTTTTGCTTTTAGTAAGACGCGTTCACCTGGATAGCGTGGTCGCCATGCTTCACGGTTGCGACGGCCGTCGGCTTGGCCACGCCCGGAAACGGCGAGTTCTGCCCGGGTTGTGTGGTGCCCGCGTTGGGATCGAGAAACAGCGATGAGATCGAGTTCCCGATGAAATTCGCAGTGTAGACGTACCGCCCGATGGAATCTTCGACTATGATCGCCGCCGGTCCCGGGTCGGTCGCCGAGGTACTGGAGGTTCCTGCCAGCGCGCCGGGCGCCCCGGTCGTCGCATTTAAGGCGTAGCCGCTCACCGTGCCCGCGCCATAGTTGGACACATAGATGTACTTCCCGCGCGGGTCCACCGTGACTGCGCTCGGCAGCTGGCCGGTGGGCGTCGTGCTGTTCGCCGGCAGCGGCTGAATCGAGCTGCTGGCGCCCTGGACGGTATAGGACAAGAGCAGGTTCTGGCGGAAGTCCGTGACGTAGACGAAGCGATTGGTTGGATCCGTTGCGATCGCGTCCGGCGCCACGCCCGCCGCAAACGGCGAACCGATGCCCGGAGTCAGCGTGTTGGTCTTGGGTGTGATCTGGTAGCTCGTGATCTGGCCCACGGCGCTCGCGCCGCCGCTGCACTCGCCCACTGTCGGATAGATCACCGTCGCGCTGCCCGTCGCTCCGCGATTCTGCGCTGCCACCGTATCGATCAGCGTGGTCAACTGCCCCGCAGGATCGTTCACGACAAATACGGCGCCCCCGGCAGGGTTCGACGCGCTGCCCAGCACCGCCACCGCCACTGGGTTGTTGCAGGTGGGGTATGCCACCCCGGTCCCCAGCGCGCCATTCGCGCCGATGTGGTACTGCACCAGCGCACCGATGCCTGGCGTCGTCGGGCTGTATGGATTGTGGGCCGGATCCAGGCCGTACGCCGTCACGACATACAGTGTCGACTGGTCCGGACTGACCGCCATGCCATTCGGATTGGTCCCCGAGGCGATGTTGTAGGTATTCTGCGCGAACAGCTTGCCGTCCGAGCCCGCCGCATACTGAGTTATCGTATTGTCGTCGTGGTTGAGCGCGTAGATGTATGTGCCGTCGGTCTGTATAGCCCTCACCAGCGCAATCGGATTTCGGCCCGCAGGAAACGGCGAACCGAGAATCTGCCTCAAGGCGCCGGATTCACCGTCCGACGCGAAGCCATACACCTCGCCTGGGTTGGTGTTCGCCGAAGCTATGTAGACGAAGTCGATGGTGTTGCTCTCCGCGCAGGCGGTAATACCGAGTACTATCGCGGCGGAGACTGCTGACGCCAGGGCAAGCTGGCCAAGTTGACTGAACTTCATTCGTTTCCTTCGTCCTTCATTTCGAATCCCCGGACCTTCATTGCTGCCCCGGATCCCACGTCTTTTTTCCATCTTCGACTCGCGCAGTCTTCGCCAATGCATATGCTGCCGCGGCAGCGCGATTCCTCATACTTGCAGGGAGTTCTGGCTTATTGTAACCACCGCCAGCGCTCCCCGCCCCTAAGCGTTAGAAATGGCTGCCCGTCACCGCGCACCACGTCGGCGATCCCGGAGGTGCCGGCATGCCCTTGGGCAACGTCTGCAGTGTCCCGGCAATCTGGTCGATCTTCTTGCCCGTTATCGTGCTGTCGTTGAAGTTCGCCGTGTACAGGTACTGGTTCGAGGGGTCTTCCACAACACAGCGTGGACCCGAACCTACCGTCAGAATGTTGCCGCCGGTATTCGCATCCGCCAGCTGCCCATTCGTCTGGATTGTGTATGCGGTCACCACGCTCCCGGGCGTGTTGTTGTTGGTGTTGATCCCCTGGGCGGTCACCCAGATAAAGCCATGGGTGCTCTCCTTGACCATGCGTGACGGGAAGACCGGAGTGGCGCCCTGCGCGTTGTTCGCGCGCGCCGCGCCCGAGACTGCCGCCAGCGTGCCACCGGAACCCACCGTGTAGGGAAGGATGAATCCGGTCGAGCCGACCGGACCCGCATCGAGCGCATATATGTATTGTGGCGTCACGTAGATATAAGTCAGTTGCGTGGCGCCGGTCGGCAGCGGCGTGTTTTGGGTCGGCGTCAACTGGCCGTTCGTGCTGCTCTGGTTGTAAATGTAGATCGCCTGTGGCGGATCGTTGGGATTGTTGCCACCCACCGGACCCTGCTCCGCGGTGAACGCGAAGGCCCCGTTCACGGCAAGCCACGTCGGATTGGTGCCGACCGGGAAGTAGGTCAGCGGCAGTCCGTTCGCGTCGCTCTGGTTGTTGTTCAGAACCGCAGTCAAACGCCCGGTCGCCGGATCTACAGAGAACGCCGAGATGTCGCCAATGCTCTGCCTGCCATTGGGACCGGTGCCCGCCGGGGGCGAATTGGTCCAGCGCGTACATAAAGTTACCGCTGATCGCGATGTTCTGCGTGTTGAAACCCTGCGAGCTGAACGAGGTCTGGTAAGTCACCCCACCTTGGCCGCCGATCGAGAACAGGGAGATCGAACTGTGCACCGGATTTGCTGCTGTTCCCGACCCTGCGTTCAAGACGTAAAGGAACGTCCCGGCGGGGTTCACCACCACCTGGGTCGGGTTCGGGCCGCCCGAACCCGTTGTCTGGGTCAGGTGCAGGGCGCCGTTGTCGTTCTGAATACGGTAAGAGGCGATTTGCCCAAATTTGGTTCCGCTGCCGGTCTGAGCGCCCGTAATGAATAGGTAGCCAACTGTAAAGCTCAGAGTGCAGGACGTCATGCCGATGATCGTCACGGCAGAGGCGGCTAGGGCCAATGCAGCCCGGCCGAATTTCTTCAACTTCATCCGATTCCTTCGTCCCGATGCACACGACATGCGTCGAGGCTGCCAAAACAGCTTGAACTGAAAGTCTGGGTGGGGACCCGCATGCATTGTAAAAGGTTGTGGCACCTTAGGGCTACTCGGAGTCGGAAAAGAGAGCAGCTTCACCGATCAGGAGTGCCCGGAGTTCCGGCGTCGGGACTTGGAAAATGTCCACCTTCCACCACCGTCGTCATCAGACCGCAGTGGAGAAATCCTTGCTAATCGATTGGAATCGCCCGCCAGCCAAAGGTTAGCGACCGAGCGAAGCGGCAAATGCACGCCGGCTTTGCCGGACGACCAGAATGGATTGCCGGTCAAAATGAGACTCGAAGCCGGCAGCGGGCCGTCAGGAAGACCGCGCCTCAGCTTGCCCGCGATGAGCCTGCGCTCAACCCCATCACCACACCCGGCAGGCGTTCTCCGGATACATCGGCGAGCCCTTCTTGCAGCCGAAGGCCTTCCCGAACTCCTCGAAGTTCTGCACCGTGCCGTTCACGCGGAACTTGCCCGGCGAGTGCGGATCCACCTTCACCATCATCCGCGAATACTCCGGACGCCGGCTTTCGCACCAGATCTGCCCGAAGCCGATAAAGAAGCGCTGTGCCGGCGTGAAGCCGTCTTTTTTCGGTCCATCCAGCTGTTTGCTCTGCGCCGCAAGCGTGTTCTGGAGCGCCAGGAACGCAATGCGAATACCGCCGTTGTCGGCCGTGTTCTCGCCCAGCGTCAGCTTGCCGTTCACGTTGGAGCCCGGCTCCGGTGCGAATTTGTCGTACTCCTTCACTTCGCAGTCCGTCCGCTCGGTGAAGGCTTTGCGGTCCGCCGGCGTCTGCCACTCGCGCAGATTGCCCTTGCCGTCGTACTTCGAGCCTTGATCGTCGAAGCCGTGCGTCATCTCGTGTCCGATCACCACGCCGATCCCGCCGAAGTTCGCGGCTTCGTCGCCGGTCAGCGAGTAGAACGGCGGCTGCAGAATGCCCGCAGGGAAGTTGATGTCGTTCATGCTGGGCTCGTAGTAGGCATTCACCGTCGGCGGCGTCATCCCCCACTCCGTCTCATCCACGGGCTTGCCCAGTTTGTTCAGGTTGCGTTGCTGCTCGAACTCGTCGCCGCGGCTGATATTGCCCAGCAGGTCGTCGCGCTCTACCGTGAACTTCGAGTAATCGCGCCATTTGTCCGGATAGCCGATCTTGTTCCGGTACAGCGCCAGCTTCGCTTCGGCCGCCTTCTTGGTCTCGTCACCCATCCACGGCAGTTGCTGGATGTCCTCGCCCAGCGCCTTGTCCAGCGCCGCCACCAGCTTCGTCATGTTCTCCTTCGCCTCGGGCGTGAAGTTCTTCTTCACCCAGTCCTGACCCACTGCTTCGCCCAACTGGATATCGGTCAGCCGCGTGCAGCGCTTCCATCGCGGCTGCAGCTCTTTCGCACCCTGCAGTGTCGCGTTGTAGAAGTTGTAGTTTTCCTCGACGAAGTTGTTGCTCAGCCACGGCGCTGCGTCGTGAATCGCATGCCAGCGCAGATAGCTCTTCCACGCATCCAGGCTCTCTCCATCAATAGCCTTGTTGAGCGCCTCGACGAATCCCGGCTGCGCCACGTTCAGCGACTCGAACGAGCCGATCCCGATCTTGCCGAAATACGTTGACCAGTCGAACCCCGGCGCCATCTGTTCCAGCTCGGCCACCGTCTTGATGTGGTACCGGTTCATTGGTTCGCGCAGATCGGTGCGGCTCAGCGAGCCTTCGGCCAGCGCCGTCTCAATCGCCATCACGCTCTTCGCTTCGGCGGCCGCCTGCTCCGGCGTATCGCCTGCCAGCACGAACATCTTCGTCATGTGCTCGACATACTGATCGCGGATCTTCGTCTCCCGCTCCGCCTTCTCGATGTAGTACGAGCGGTCCGGCAAGCCCAGTCCACCCTGTCGCACCGCAGCAATCTGCAGCGAGCTGTCCTTCTCGTCCTGCTGGACCTCGAAATTGAAGAGCGCATCCGTTCCGTTCTCACGCTCGAGACCCGTCAGTACCGCCGCGAGCTGCTTCTTGTCATTCAGCCCGGCGATGCGGTCCAGCGCCGGCTTCAACGGTGCCGCACCCTTGGCATTCACAGCATCCACGTTCATGCACGACGCATAAAAGTCGCCGTACTTCGCTTCGAGCGGCGTGCGGCTCGAGCTCGGCTTCGCCGCCGTTTCGAGGTCCTTGTACAGCAGCCACTGGTTGCGCTCCGCCAGCATGTTGAAGTTGCCCCACCGCGACTGGTCCGCCGGCATGGGATTGTTCTTCGCCCAGTTGCCGCAGGAGTACTGGTAGAAATCCGTACACGGATCGGCGCTCGTATCCATCGAGCTTAGGTCGAGCATCTTCTGCGCCTTCGGTTCCGCAGGCGTGGCGTTTGAGCCCGTATCCGCAAGAGCATCCAGGGCGCTCAACGTATGAGGAGTGAAGTTGCTTTGGGCACAGGCGATACCTGTACCCATCAGGACAATGGCGGCAAACCGGAATGGCTGCATGGCGCTCCTTGAAGGTGGGAATGAATGCCGGAAGCGCAGGCTGCACCCTGCGTTTTTGGATTCGTCCAGGCCCGCGATTCGGCGCCGGCGAATCCTTTCTCGGAAAACACAGTTATCGTTCGACTCAAAAACCTAACACAACTCGGCCACGCCGGCGAAAGCCACCACCCGCTACGGCTTTGCCGTCGGAAACGCCGCTTTCGGACGCGTCATTAATTGCGGTTCAGGGCTACGGCTTTCCGGGGCAGCCGCCAGTGTTTCATGGTCAAGCTCCACGGTGCCGACTTGCCCGCCATCATCTGTCCGGATCACCACGCGCACGCTCGCGGTGTGGCGTGGGAGGGGAATCGTCACAGTCAGCAATGTGTCCGATTGCGCAAGGCGCGCAGCATCCTGTGTGTTGGATAGCACGGTCAGTTTCTCTAACTTGGATGCCAGGATCTCTCTGCGTCCCGAAAGGCTGACAGCCGCCACCGTGATGTTGGCCCCGCTGGCTCCATCGTCTGCTGCCTGCCAGCGGAGATGGGTCGACTTCAGCATGACCGTGACCTCCGCGGTACTGTGGTCCGGGTGTCGCACCACCTTCACAATCGTCATGCCCAGCGCGTCAAAGACCACGCCGGATTGTGCCGCTTCGGAGATCTCGTCCATCGCATTCACCGGCTGCGGCTGCGGATCGGCCGCCGTCGGCGGTTCGGGTGCGTAGTATCCGGTCTTCGTCATCGCGTGCAAATTCGGATCGCGCAGCCTCACTTCAACGTCGCGAAACTTGCCGTTCGGCTCTCCCATCGGCGGCTGATACGTCAGCGTGTAGTAATTCGAACCCAGCTCCTGCGCTTCCTGCATCTCCGCATCGACATCGTTCCGGTCATGGAAATACACTGCCTCCCGTGCCGTGCACCAGCAGTCCCGAAGTTGATACTTCCCGCGAAAGGGTCGCCGGCGATCTCTTCGGTGGTGTCCCACAACTGGTGCCCCCCAATCCGCAAATAGTCTGGGTTCTGGGCGGGTATCACCCCTTCGGATAGATCAGGAACAAGCGACAACCGTGCATCCACCAGCATGTTCGTCGTGCCGTGTGCATAAAAGCGCATCGACTTCTCATACCGGGGATCAGCCGACTTCATGGGAATACTCGGGCCGCCAGTAGCCAATCCACAGGATGTTCTTCCGTCCCGGCAGACCTTTGTTCTGCAATGCGATCTGCTGCAGGGCCTCGATCGATTGGGACAATCGTTGGTCGCGCCAATCTCCTGTCAGCTTGTATGGCAGCGCGGGCGGCACATGATCCAGCGCAAACATCAGCTCCGCTCTGCTGCGCGTATAGGCCTGGACCATATCTAGCGACGTATTGTTCAGCACCATCAATTCGGTGGGCGAATCAGCCGCTCCGGCTGCAACGCAAGATATCTGCGTATCGAGTAGCGGACGAACGCGGAGTCTTGAAAGGTGTATTCAAAAGGTCGAGCACCAGGATCGTGGCGGGGGCGTTTACTTCCGTCTTCGCGCCCTCCGACGGCGCGTCGAACGAAAAGATCCGCTGCGGCTTGCCATTCTCGATGATGGTGAAGTCGTCTTTGGTCAACCCTGTCACCACCGGGCGGCCCTTCTTGTCCAGCACCGTCACATCCAGAAAGACCAGGTTCGACGTAACGCGAAAGGTCGGAGGAGCCGCAGGGTCTGCTGTGCCTTTGCTGCCGGCCAGGGGGCAGCAATCAGGCCAAGGAGCCCGAGCCAAACGCCGAACAGCCGAGTCCGCATCGATGGCATTGGCTCTCCAGCCTACTCCGCAACGCAACGACTACCGCAGCCACTTCCAAACGACGGATGCACCGGCCATAAAGCCGCAACCAAAGCGGTCACCCGGCAGGTTTCCATTCCATCCGCGCCATTCCAGCCGACGCCACCCGGCGTGTCATCCCGACCGAGGCGAAGCGCAGTGGAGTGGATCTGCTGTCCCGGTATTAAACCGGGTCGTAAAATAATCTAAATCGCTCTTGACACACACAAGATATATCTTGATACTACAAACCATGAGACACCCATTCGAACACCTCAAAGAACACTTCAGAGAATCCCACGGATGCGACCGCGGCCGTGAAGATCGTCATTTCCGGGGACGCGGCCCCTTTAGCGGCCACTTCGGTGAAGGCGAGCGCCCCTTCTGGCGCGGACGCGGCGGCCCGGGACGGATCTTCGCCTCAGGCGACCTCCGCTACCTCATCCTCGCCCTCATCGCAGAGAAGCCCCGCCACGGCTACGAGCTCATCAAGGCCATTGAAGAGAAGTTCGGCGGCGCCTACTCGCCCAGCCCCGGCATCGTCTACCCCATGCTCACCCTGCTCGAAGAGACCGGTCTGGCCACCGTCACCTCCGAGGGCACGCGCAAACTCTACTCCATCACCGAGGAAGGGAAGAAGGAGCTCGAGGAGAACCGCAGAGTCGTGGACGAGATTCTCGAGCGGATGTCCGCAGTCGGCAGCGCCGCCCGCCCCACCGAGCGCGATCCGCAGATCATGCGCGCCATCCAGAACTTCCGCATGGCGCTCAGCATGCGCGCCGGCAACCTCACCCCCGAACAACGCAGCCGCATCATCGAAGTCATCGACAACGCGGCCCGCGAAATCGAGAAGGCATGATCCAATGTCCGAACATCACTACCGCATCACGGTAGATAAACTCGAACCAACCGCAGGCGAAGGAGGACTCGAATCGCTCTCCTTCTTCGCCTCGACCTCCCACGACATCTTCGCTGCCATCAGCACTCTGCGGGATCGCTTCGACTGCAGCACTTGCCACGCAACCAAGGTCGCGCTCGGCCTCAGCCTGATGAACGAGGTTCTGGGCGCGCACCGTGACCGAGCGCAGCAGCCTCAGCTTGCTCGTCAGTGCCGAAGGCCTGACCCTGTCTATCGCTGCACCCGATGCAGCACCACCGGAATACTCGCTGGCTCATGGAAGGTCGGATCCCTCGACGGATCGCTTCCATCCGGCGCTGGCCCAACCGCCGGCGCGTTCGCGCTCTCCTTCGCAATCTCCTGCGCTCGGCGGCGGCGATAGCCGGATCGTTCTAGCTCGATCCGGTCGCCCTTCACCGTTCCCGCATACGTGCTGTTGCCCACCTTGAAGGTGATGTGGTCTCCATCGACCTTGCCTTCCGCGATCGGTGTTGGCACATCGCTGCCGCCGGAGAAACCCACATTGCCGCCCTCCGCACTCCCCGTCAGGCTCGCGCCCTCCTGCCGCAGCGTGAACACCACGGGTCCAACGCGCGACAGCAAGGTCTTCAGCGTGGGGTCCGTGCCTTCGTACGGCAATGGCCGCCACAGTCCAGTGACGCCAGAGCCCGTCGGCACCTCGCGCTCCCACACCGCCACCTGCGGACGCAGCGTGGTCGCCTTCGCCGCAATCGTAACCGTCGCTGGAGCAAGTCCCGGCGACGTCGCCTCCACCGTGATGTCGCCCGCCGTCTTCGTCGCCTGCACAACCGCCATGCACCAGCCGGAGAACGCCTTCCGCGATGTGCCCTTGTCCGACTGCTGGTCGGTAGGATCGCCATTGCCCAAGCCGATCAGCTTGCCCGCACCGGAAACCTTGAACGTCACCTCGTTGTCCGTGATCGGTACGACGCGCCCCTGCGCATCCTGAACCGCAACCGCAAACATCGCGACATCCTCGCCATCGGCTGAGACTTCGCGCCGGTCCGCAGTCATCACCAGCTTTGCCGCGGCGCCGGTGGTTTCGCGCTTCTCCGTCATCACGACCTTGTCGCCTTTAGTAGCCGCGCGCTTCAATCGAGCCCGGCGCATACTTCACGTTCCACGCCACGTGCGAATCCTTCTTCATCTCCTTCGCGCCCAGGCTCTGGCCGTTCAGCGAACAGCTCCACCTTGTCCAGATTGGAGTACACCCACACCGCGATCTCCTTGCCCTCCATCCCCGGCCAGTTCCAGTGCGGAAACAGATGCAGCACCGGCTTATCGGTCCACCACGACTGGTAGTAGAAGAAGCTGTCCTTCGGAAATCCGCAGATGTCGATGATGCCGTACTGCGAGCTGATGTTCGGCCAGTGATTCGGCGAGGGCTCGCCGCGATAATCGAAGCCCGTCCACACGAACCCGCCGGAGATCCACGGCCGCGCGTTGCAGAAGCTCCACCAGCCTTCCGCTGAAGCGCGTCCCGTCGTGGTGTACGGATCGTACGAACCGACGTAGCCTCTTTCGAAATCGGTCACGTAGATGCCGCGCGTGCCCACGGCGCTCACTGTCTCCGTGCCGATCACCGGCTTATCGGGATGCGACTTGTGATATGCCTCGGCCGGCGGGTCCATGTAGTTGTAGCCCATCACATCGCACACGGCGAGGCCGCCCGTTCCGATCGCCCCAGTCGGCGCAATGGACACCGGCCGTGAGCCATCCAGCTCCGTTGCAAGAGCCTTCATCGCGCTCAGGATCAGCACGCCCTTCTCGGTATTCGCCTGACCCTCTTCGTTGCCCATCGACCACATGAAGACGCTCGGACGATTGCGGTCGCGCCGGATGAGATCGCCGAACTGGGCCATGCCTTCCGGATTCGAAGACATCATGCGCGTCTCGTCGAAGACCAGCATCCCCAACTCGTCGCATGCGTCCAGCAGCTCCGGCGTGGGCGGGTTGTGCGATGTGCGTATCGAGTTGCAGCCCATCTCCTGCAGCTTGCGAATGCGGTAGTACTGCACCGCGTCCGGCAGTGCCGCGCCGATCCCGGCGTGGTCCTGGTGATTGCACGTGCCCTTCAGCTTCACCGGCTTGCCGTTCAGGAAGAATCCCTTCTGCGCGTCAAACGAAGTTGTGCGAATGCCAAACGGCGTCTCGTAGCGATCGACGATCTCGCCGTCCGCCTCCACCTCCGTCACCAGCTTGTAAAGGTTCCGCTCTTCCAGCGACCACAGCGCCGGCCGCTTCACGACAATCTCTTTCGTGTAGGTCTGCTCGCCGCCCTTTTCAATCGGCGTTGCCGTTGCGGCCGTCTGCCCCACGGCATTGCCCTTGGGATCGAGGACCGTCCAGATCACGCGAACCTTCTGGACGGTCGGCGCCATCGTTTGGCCACTTCCGTGCGAATCGAGAGCGTCGCCTCTTCGGACCGCACCTGCGAGCTTACGAAGGTGCCCCACTTCTTCACGTGCACCGGATGCGTCTTTACCAGCCACACGTGCCGATAGATCCCCGCGCCCTCATAGAACCAGCCGTCGCTCGACGTGGCATCGACGCGCACCAGCAGCACATTCCTGCCGCCCGGGTTCGCAAAGTCAGTCACGTCGAAGCTGAAGGGGTCATATCCTCCGCTGTGCGTCCCGATGTAAAAGCCGTTGAAGACCACCATGCTCTCGCGGTAGGCGCCATCGAACTCGATCGTGATCCGCTTCTTTGCGTCTTCGGCCGGAAGATCGAAGACGCGGCGGTACCAGCCGACGCTCGTCGCCGGATACGTCCGTCCCAGCGGATAGAACCCTTTGCTCTGCAGCGCAGGATCGTTCGTGAAGGGAAGCTCGATCGCCCAGTCGTGCGGCAGGTCCAGATCCCGCCAGTCGCTGTCATCAAATGCAATCTCACCTGCAGGAAGAAAGTTTCCCGTCTTTTGAAAATTGCCTGTCCGTCCGCTGCCGAATCCAAAATCCTTATCCGGCTCGTCCGCGTTGCCGAAGTGAAAGCGCCAGCCGAAGTCGAGCAGCAGCCGTTCGCGTCCCGCGCCCGGACTGTCGCCACCTGGTCTCGAATCGGGTGTGGCATGACTGGCAGCGTGCGGCTCAGCAGCGTCTCCTCCCGCCTGCATCGCGATCCCCATTGGCCCCATGCCATTGACTACCGCCACCGCCGCCGGTGCCAGCAGCCCGGTCTTCAGCAGATCACGACGCGATACCTTGCTCATTCGGTTCTCCGGCCTGCAAACGTTTACATAGGGACAACAAAATATTGAGCGCCATATCCCTCTGTCAAATCGATCCCTCTGGAGCTCCGACAGAACGCCCGCATGCGTCGCGCACTCGCTGGCTCTGGATAATTACCGTCGGCAATGTAGTTGTATGTGCTCTTCTGGTTGTATTCATCTACGGAGTAAGGCTCACTTTCGCTGCATGTGCCGCCGGGGTCATAGAAACGCCCGGGTATGTGCTGCTTGAAATAGGCCTGATTCTCTCCGTAGCGCCATGGCCGATTATGAGAAGTGCACCTTCGAAACGCAGACGCTGGTTGGGGTACGCCCTGAACGGAAACGCGCTCGCGGTGTATACGCTCGTATTGGCTACAGTAGCGACAATCTGGCTATATACGACACGAAGACGCTTTCTGATTCCTGCTGGTTTTCAGGGAGAACTCATCCTCGTTCATACTCCAAATCGTGGGGAACGAGGTCACAAGGGACTCTTGCGCACCACATATCGATTCCCATTCAGCGGAATCCTGTTCACAAAAGATCCGCTGCCGGCAGGATTGTTCTCGGATCGGTACGAGTACGTTTATCCAGACGGACACCGGCGAAAGCTGGGTGACGCAAGCCCCGGCACGCTGCAAGATAACCCCGGGAACCCTCAAAACAAAACCGAGGTGGTGACCTATTTCCGGCGCGGCGATTCGCCAAAGAGTCCCGCCGATTGCGCTATCGAGGAAATCTCTGTCGGTACAAGAGCATTTCTACTCGGCAGGCGCGACAAGCAGCCGGCGCCACTTCCGCGTCCCGCAATTTGCCCTTGAAGCGTTTGCCCTTGAAGCGCCCTTATGCCGTCCCCTTCCGTCGCCACACGCAGCGCACTCAGCGGAATCCCAGCCGTCCGCAAAAACGGCGCTCCCCGGCAGATGAATCCGTCCCGGCTGGATCGCCGCTGAAAATCCCTATGCCCGCGGAAATATCAACTCTTAACAATTCTTAAGAGAACTCGCTACGAAACATTCCTAAACTGCGGCCTTGGGGGGATCCTCTCGCATGACCATGGTTCCGGCTCCTTATATCCGCAAGGCAGTTCCCGGCGCATGACCGCCTCAAGCGAGCGCGTCTTCATTCGAACGCTCCATCTGGTGCTTAGCATCCCCATCTTGGGCTATTTGTATGGCCCCGTCGCGCAGATACCGCAGGCAGCCTGGTTCACCCGCTGGATCGCGATGCCGCTGGTCATTCTGACCGGCCTCTGGCTTTGGCTCAAGCCAAGGATCAAGCGCTGGCTCCGCCTCGCGCCGTCGTCCTCGGTCCTTGTCTCACGCCAACCTCTCTCTCAAACCTCTCGCCGCGTCACCACCGCGGCCACCGGCAAAGCGCTCAGCAGAATCCCAGCCGCCAACAGAAACGGCGCCCCCGGCAGATGAATCCGTCCCGGCTTGATCGCCGCCGCGAACACAAACGTGAACAGCCCCGGCCCGACAAGTGCCGTCAGCCCGCGGATGCACTGCACCGCCCCTTGCAACTGCCCCTGCTCCTGCGGCGTCACGTGCACGCTCATCAGCCCCTGAGCCGTTGGCCCGGCCAGCCCCCACAGATTCATCAGCGGTATCCCCAGCAGGAACAGCCATCCCGTCGGGGCCAGCCCGAAGATCGCGAATCCGACCCAGCCGATCCCCAGTCCCCACAGCAGCGTCCGCCGCTGTCCCAGCCACTTCACAAGTGGCCGTACAAGCAGCGCCCCCACGATCACCGAACCCACGCCCACCAGCGCCAGTGACAGCCCGACTGCCCGCGCGCTCCACTGGTAGCGGTAGTCCGTGTACAGCACCCACGTGTTCACCAGTGACTGCTGCGTCAGGTAGCTCAGCAGCAGAACGCAGCCCATGCCAAAAAGCTCACGATGCCGCCGCAGCAGGGTCAGCGAGCCCAGCGGATTCGCCTGCTTCCACGCGAAGGTTCCGCGACAGTCCTTGCTCAGGGACTCCGGCAGCACAAACAATCCGTACATCGCGTTCAGCAGACTCAAGCCGCCCGCCACCCAGAAGGGAAGCCGCGGGCTCACATTGCCCAGCACGCCGCCCAGCGCCGGTCCCAACACGAAGCCCAGCCCGAAGGCCGCACTGACCATGCCGAAGGCCTCCGCGCGCTTCTTCGGATCAGTCACGTCCGCGATATACGCCATTGCCGTCGGAATGCTGGCCGAGGTGATCCCCGATACCACGCGCCCCACGAACAGCCACCCCAGGGTCGGCGCCAGGGCCATCACCATGTAGTCGATTCCCAGGCCGAAGTTCGACAACAGCACGATCGGCCGTCGCCCGAATCTGTCCGAGAGCGAGCCCAGCAGCGGCGAGAAGCCGAACTGCATCACCGCCCACACCGTCCCGAAGATGCCGAACATCTCCGCGCCGCTCGCCGTATTGCCGCCCATGAAGCCGGTGATCAGCTTTGGCAGCACCGGCGCGATCATTCCCATCGCCAGCATGTCCAGCGTGATGGTCACGAAGATGAATGCTGCCGCTGCCCGCCGCCGGTGGGCCGAATGCGGCGTCTGCATCTCAGGTAATGGAGCGGTGCAGTTGCCTGATGGAGCCAGCGGCTGGTCCGCCGGCGAAGTTACGCGCGCATCCACCACCACCTCTGATTCACTCCACTCCGGCATCCATCAGCCCCCGCACTGGAAGCATAGACGTGCCGCTCGCCACTCGGCTTGGAGAAATCGGAAACCCTTTGGGTCGATCCAACACAAATCCGCGACGAACAAACCGTAGCGCTCGCTTCGAGGTGTGGGGGCGCAATGTTCGCATCCGGACACGCCCGCGTAGCAGCGGACGCCGTCGGCTTATCCACAGCAATTTCGCAAATTCGCTAACTTGCTAACCTCACGCCGCTTACCTCCTTCGTTCGGAACGGCATCCCGCATGCACCTTCCCCTTTTGAACGAATGCGGAGAAGGGAAGTGTCGATGAAGAGATTCCTGCATGATCTGCGCTATGCGCTGCGACAACTCCGCCGCAGTCCCGGCTTTGCGGTTGTCGCCATTCTCACGCTAGCCCTCGGCATCGGCGCCAATACGGCCATCTTCAGCGTGCTCGATTCCATCCTGCTTCAGCCCCTGCCCTTTCCCCACGCCAATCGACTGGCGCAGATCGATCCCCAGACCGATTACCTCAGCTTTCCCAAGGGCTGGGTCCGCGAATATCAGCGTCGCGCCACCACCCTCTCCTCCGTCTCCGGCTACACCCTCAACACGGAGTACAACGTCACCGAGGGTGGCGCTTCAGACCGCGCCTTTGGCAGCACCGTCAGCACCAACCTCTTCGACACGCTCAGTGTCCGGCCCTCCCTGGGCCGCTTTTTCTCCTCCCCCGAAGAACAAGCCGGTCAGGATCACGTCGTCGTCCTGAGTCACGGTTATTGGCAGCAGTACTTCGGCAGCGATGCCGGCGTGCTCGGCAAGAAGATCCTGATCGACGGCGTCGATCGCGAGATCATCGGCGTCGCCCCCGCTGGTGTCTCCTTTCCCGACGCGACAACGCAATTCTGGATGCCCATCTCCTTCAAGCCGGGCGACGTCTACGATCCATGGGCCGTCTTCGGATTCCGCGCCATCGGACGGCTGAAGGACGGCGTGAAGCCCGCGCTCGCGCAGGCCGAGCTGCGCTCCTTTCATCGCCAGATGCTCACGCTCTTCCCTTGGCGCATGCCGGATAACTGGGCCGCGAATGTCTCCGTTGCCTCGCTGCTCGATTCCGTGGTCGGGGACATGCGTCCCAAGCTGCTGCTACTGCTCGGCGCGGTCGCCCTTGTGCTGCTCATCGCCTGCGCCAACGTCGCCAACCTCATGCTCGCTCGCGCCGCCGCTCGCCAGCGTGAGATGGCTCTGCGTCGCGCTCTCGGCGCCAATGCCCGACGCCTGCTGCAGCAGGTCCTCACGGAGAGTGGCCTCATCGCCGTTCTTTCTGGCATTACCGGCATGGTGCTCGCGGCGGTGACACTTCACGCACTCAAACTACTGCTGCCGCCGGACACGCCCCGCCTCGCCAACATCGCCCTGCGTGGCGACGTGCTGATTTTTGCTGCCATCGTCTCGTTGATCACCGGCATCCTCGCCGGCCTCGCGCCCGCATGGAAGGCTGCCGGTCCCGACCTGCAAAGCTCGCTCCGCCTCAACGAGACCAATGTCTTCGGTTCGGCCGGCCGCTTCCACACCTCGCGCCTGCTTGTCATCGGCCAGATCGCGCTAGCCGTCATCGTCATCACTGCCGCCGGCGTCATGCTGCGCAGCCTCTCACGTCTTTCCAGCGTCGATCCCGGCTTTCGCACCGCGAGCCTCGTCAGCGCGCAGATCTCTCTCGATCGCGACGCCTGCCACAGCAAGGGCGCGTGCACCGCCCTCTACCAGAACCTGCTCACCCACGCGCGCGGCCTGCCCGGCGTCACAGATGCTGCGCTCATCGACGCGCTGCCGCTCTCCGGCCTCGACGCCTGGTATGTCTTCGACGCCGAGGGCCATCCCCGCAGCCCACGCCAGCTCTCCATGGAGGCTTCCAGCAGCATCGTCTCCGCCGACTATCTCGCCGATGATGGGCATCCACCTGCGCCGCGGCAGGCTCTTCGATTCACTCGACGCCACCGGCAGCAGCCGTGCCATCCTCGTCAATCAATCGCTCGCCAACTATCTCTGGCCCAATCAGGACCCCATCGGCAAGCATCTCCAGTCGGTCACCATCGAGCCCTCGCCCGCCATCATGGAGATGAAAACCGCCGCAGTCGTCGTCGGCGTCGTCAGCGACACGCGTCATCAGAGCTTGGAGAAAGGCGCAGGATGGGAGGTCTACCTCCCCACGAGCCCAAATAATGAAAAGCCGGTGATGAACATCGTCCTGCGCTCGAACCTCGACGCTGGTGAAGTGGCCACCGAGCTCCGCCTCATGGTCGCCGCGCTCGATCCTCGCATTCCGGTCACCCGCGTCCGCACCATGGACGAGGTCGTTGCCGCCTCCACCGCAGCGCCGCGATCGCTTGCCACGTTGCTCACTGTCTTCGCGCTGCTCGCCATCGGCGTGGGCACCATCGGCGTCTACAGTCTCATCGCCTACACCGCAAGCTGGCGCACGCGCGAGTTCGGTCTTCGCCTCGCGCTCGGGGCGAACCGCACCCAGGTCTCGATGCTGATCATTCGCGAGAGCCTCACGCTCACCGCTACCGGCGCACTCCTCGGCCTTGCCGGCGCCTTCGCCGTCACCAGCCTCATGCGCCGATTCCTATTCGAGACCAGCCCTGCCGATCCGCTCACTTATGCGTCGGTACTCATTCTCTTCGGCGTGCTCTCTGTCATCGCAGCATGGCGGCCGGCATATCGCGCCTCGCTGGTCGAACCAATGGAGGTCCTGCGCAGCGAGTAAGACTCAAGCCTTCGTCGCGATCACAACATCCTGGTAGCTCAGGAATTCGTCCCTTCCGCACCACGAGCCGTAATGAATCGGCTCGCTAATCGAAAACCCCAGCCGCCCGAACAGCGTCCGCACATAGCTCTCCTCAAAGGCTAGCGAGCCCTCCGGATTCGTCGGATCCGTCGTTACGCACCCCTCAAGCCTGTGGACGAAATTCTGCGTGCTCCTCTTCTTCTCGATCAGGCTCTGGGACTCCTTATTCAGAAGAAACATCGTGATGAAGCATCTCCCGCCCGGCTTCAGCACGCGCGCTATCTCCCTCGTGTAGTTTTCGAGGTCCGCCGGAAACATGTGGGTGAACACTGAGGTTAGAAAGACAAAATCGAAGCTGCCGTCGTCATAAGGGAAGCGGTAGCTGGACGCCTCATACACGCCGGTCGGGTTGTAAAACTTGTTTCGAACATCCGAGTGTATGAAGTGAAAGTTGGGATAGCGCGGCGTGATGTTCGACTGGCACCACTCCACGCCCTTTCTCACAATGTCGAAGCCGTGATAATCCCCGGTAGTGAGAAAGTCCGTCAGCGGGACCGCCATCCTGCCAATCCCGCACCCCACATCCAGCACCCGGTGCTGCGGCTTCAGACCGCCGTATTCCGTAAACAGCTTGCGGAACTCCAGCCCGACAGCCTTGTAATCGCCATCGCCCACGAAGTACATCGTGCGCGGAGGAACCATCTCTCTCCGCCGCGCCGGCTTATCGGAAAGATCGAGCGCGCTGAGGTAGAGATGCTTCAGCGATCTCCTTACTGGAATCGGAATGGCCCGTCGCAACGCGTTCAACTCTGCCCCTTACACCGCTTGTATGAATAGACTCTTCATACTAAATCCATTCAGAAGCGGAGCAGCGGTGTCCCACGTTAGAAGCGGTAGCGCGCCGTCACCGTCCCGCTGATCGGCGCCCCCGGAAACAGCTCCAGGTCAGAGTGCGACGAGTCGTAGTAGCGCGTGTTCGCCAGGTTGAACAGGTGCCCGTCGATCTCGGTATGCCGCCGGTGATAGAACACCGTCGCATCCAGCCGTGCGTAGCCCGGCAGTTGCACCAGGTTGTCGGTGAAGGCAAAGCTATCCGTGTTGAAGTACACGCCGCCACCCGCGCCCAGGCCATTCGCGAAGCGATATGTCGACCAGATGCTCCCGCTGTGCAATGGAATATCCGTCGGCCGCTTGCCCTGGAACGATATGCCGTTGAAGCTGGCATTCGACTTCGTCACGACGGCATCCTGGTACGCGTAGCCGCCGTACACCATCCAGCGCTGCGTCACGCTGCCCTGAAAGGACAGGCTTGTTCCCAGTGTGCGCTGCTCGCCCGTCAGCAGAAGTTCCGATGGGTTTGCCGGGTTCGGCGTCTTGATGTTATTGCGGTCCAGGTCATACACCGCCACTGTCGAGATCAGCTTGTCGCCGAAGCTCGAAAACTTCGCTCCACCTTCATAATTCTGCGTCCGCTCCGGCGCCAGCTCAGCATTGTTCGCGGCCAGGTTCAGCGACTCGCCCGACGGATCGAAGTTGCGCGAATAGCTCAGGTACAGCGTGCTCCAGGTCTCTGGCTGGTACAACAGTCCCACGCGCGGGCTCCACTTGTTGTCCACACGTCCCAGGTCTGGCTTGCCCACCAGCCGTTGATCCAGCGCCTGCTTGAAGTTGTCAAAGCGCGCGCCCGCCATCAGCTTCCACCGGGGTGCCAGTTGCATCAGGTCCTGCACATAAAACGCCGCGGTCTGTCCCCAGAAACGCCCATCGACTGTCGGCGATGTACCCGGTGTTGGGGGCAGGTCCGGCACCGGATTGTAGAGCGTCGTATCCGGCGTAGTTCCGAAGAACTGCAGCCGGTCGATGGTCTGGCGTCCATACTCGCCGCCCAGCAGTAGCGTGTGGCCAATGCCGGCAAACCGTCCGCTGCGGTAGGTCTCCAGTTGATCGAAGATGTTTCGCTGAAACTGGTTCGCGTTGTACTGGCCGCGCGAGGATCGTCGGATTGTCATCCGCATCCCCGGCAGCATCAGCCGTGGCGTCGCCCAGCGACAGCAATGGCTCTCCTGGTTTGTGTGCATGCGTCGACGATTGGCCGGCGATGGTTCCGCCGTCCGGTAGATTCATTTGGTACAGATACACCGTCGACCAACTCACGGTATTGCCCGAGTGACGAAAGATCTCGTGCAGGTGCCAGCCGTCTTCAAAGTCGTGACGCAGGTCGTAGGTCTCGTCCGTCGCACCCTCATGAATGAAATCGTGCGATGCTCCCGGCGAAGAGCCAAGAATGTATCCGTAATAGTTTCCAATAGGCACCACGCCCTGCGGCCCATCGATAGCCGGAATACCACGATCCGGCAGCCGCTCGTCCCGAAGGTGCTGCACCTGTGCATACATATCTGTCCGGTCGCTCACGCGCCAGCGCAGCGTCGGCGCAAAGGCGTAGCGGTTCATGTAGTAGTAGTGCCGCTGGTTGCCGCTGAATTCGCCGGCGCCGGTAAGCCGTCCACCCAGTGCGTTGTGCAGCCATGAGTCGGAGGTGTCCGATTCCAGGCGCCGTTCGCCATAGCTGCCGCCCGTCACCGCCACCGAGCCTTGCAAGCCCTCCATGGTCGGTTTCTTCGTGACGCGATTGACCAGCCCACCCGAAGAGCCGCGGCCATAGAGTACTGCCGCCGGGCCCTCCACCACGTCCAACTGCTCTGTGTTCGACAGGTCGCGGTAGTATTGCGCATCGTCGCGCACCCCGTCGAAGTACTGATCAGTCCCCGCATTGAAGCCGCGGATGGAGAAAGAATCCCGGCGTCCTTCCCCGAGCGTTGGCTGCACCGCCGGCACGCCTTCCAACGCGTCCTTCAAACTGTCGACACCACGGTCTTCCAGCAGTTGTTGCGTCACCGTGTAGGTGGACTGCGGCAGATCCAGCACCCGGATCGGCACGCGGCTCCCCGTGGTCTGTACTGTCGTGGCGTAGCCTTCGGATGCGGTTACGGTCACAGTCTCCACGTTCTTCTCAATCTTCAGCGTCAGAGTAAGCTGCATTGGCGCGCCAGCATGCAACTCTACCGGCTGCTCTACCTGCTGATACCCCGCTTGGACGGCGGAGACCCGATACTTTCCCGCCGCAAGGTCCACACGGAAGCTGCCCGTCTGGTCTGCGACCACATCCGTGGCAGCGCCTGTCTCTCCTGCAAAATGCACCTTCGCGCCCGGCAGCAGTCCGCCCGATTCATCCAGAATCACGCCTTCAATGTGGACCAGAGCAGGCTTGCCGTCCGCATGCGAGGGGTCCGGCGCGGCGCTCGCAGATGAAACAGAATTGGCGAACGATGACCTCGCGCACAGGGCTGACAAAAGACAGCAAAGGGCGAAGCAGAGCGCCAGACGACTACGGAGGGGATAATTCATGGATGTGCGGCCTTCCCAAAAGTCTCAATAGGACCATTGCGGTCCGGATTAAAAGAAGACTATATGAGTCGGCTTTCCAGCGACCATGAAAATATGGTCAAAGTGCGACTAGGTGGACCTGAATGGCAGAATCTGAGGCACAGAGCGCGAAGTTCTGGGAGTCAACATGCGCGAGGGCCGCAAACCCTTCCCAATCCGGAATCGCCGCGTGCGCTCCCTCGCGAAATTTGCCGGTTTATGCCGCGCGATTCGCTATGCTGGAAATAGGGGCAATATCGCAGCAGGCTGGCTCGCGGTAAGACATGTCCTAAGCCCTTTTCTTTCAATTCAATAGCGATAAATCCAATGGCTGGAGGAGTTTAGCTCTAATGCCAATGGAATGAGGACTTTAGCCGTAACTTCGGCTCTGTCAGTAACTTAGCCGAGTTGGTGCGGTCTAAATCCAATGAAATGAATACTTTAGCCGTAAACTCGGTTAGGCCAAGAACTTAGGCGTCGGGAAGCGCCGTAAGTCATTACCACAGAATCGTTTGCCAATTTGGAACGGGAAGGAGGGGGAGGGGGGAGGGGGTCCCCTCCCGACCATCAGAAGACTTTGACGTGGAAAGTCAGATACTTCTTCGGGTTCTCGCGGATCTGCGTCACCAGGTTGCGGCTCTCGCTCAGCATCGCGTCGGCATTGTTATAGAGCGAGGGGTTCACCACCAGTTGACCGATGGTGCCCTGGCCGCTGTCGATCTTGTTCACGATCGCGTCCAGCTTCTCCACCGTATCGCGGAACTTGGCCTGAAACTGCGGATCCTTCGCTAGCATGCCGATCGTCCCTTTGCCGTCGTTGACCTCGGCAATCAGCGTGTTTGCATTGGTCACCGTCCGGTTCAGGTTGTCGTAGAACGCCTGGTCCTTCAGCAGTTTGCCCAGCGAGCCCTTGCCGTTGTCGATCTCCGTCGTGATGTGGTCAATCCGCGCCGTTGTGTCGTTCAGGTTGTTATAGAGCGTGTCGTCTTTCAGAAGTTTGCCTACGCTGCCCTTGCCCGCGCTCAGATCCGCGGTGATCTTGGAGAGCTGATCGACCGCCAGCACGGCCTTGTTATAGAGGGCGGGATCGTTGATGAGCTGGCCTACCGAGCCTTTGCCGGTGTTCAGCGAGTCCACCAGGCTGTCGATCTTGGCCAGGATTGTGTTCACCTGCTCGATCGTGCCCTGGCTGGACTTGATCACGTCCGAGAGGTTCGGGCTCTCGTTCGTCCCTAGCTCGTCGTTGTCCTTCACCCGTGGCCCGATCGCATGCTTGGAATCGATATCCACCACCGTGTCACCAAGCACTCCGATGGTGTCCAGGCTGGTCTTCGAGTCCTCGCGCACATCCGAGGTGTACCGCTTGCTGACCTTCATGATGACTTCGACCGGTGTCAGCTTGCGCTCCGGCGTGATGCGGATGTACTTCACGGTGCCGATGGTCACGCCTTCGAGGTTCACCGGTGCTCCAACCTTGAGGCCGGCCGCATTCTCGAAGTACGAACGAAGTGTCACCTTGCCGGTAAAGAGGCCGCCGGTGCTGCCGGACATCAGGAAGATCAGCACCGTGAGCGCGAGTAGCGCAACGATAACCAGTACTCCAACCTTCAGCTGTGACCACTGCACTTCCTGTTGACTGGGCACGAATCCTCGCTGGTTATCCCGGGAACAAATGCACGCCGCACAACAACACTACCGATGAGAGTACCAAATGACATGACGGGAATCCGGCCCCCGCCCGCCTGCACGACCTAGGGTTGGATGACGCGAGGTCCGCGATCGTCGCGTCTCATTTCACCCTCAAGTACAACCATCGCCATTGACTCCGTTCTGGTGTGCGTGATCGAGAGGGAGCTGTGACGCACGCCCATCGCCTGGGCGATCGCCGCTGCGCGGCCGTGCAGCAACAGCAGAGGCCGGCCGGAGGGTTCGCGGCCCACCTCGATCTCCCGCCACGTCACCCCGAAGCCGATCCCGGTGCCCAGGGCCTTCGCCGCCGCCTCCTTCGCCGCAAACCGGGCGGCGAAGCTCTCTGCGGCATTATGCCGTTTGCGCTGGCAGTAGGCGATCTCCCCCGGCGTATAGACACGCGCCAGGAACCGGGTCCCATACCGCTCGATGGAGTGGGCGATCCGCTCGATCTCGATCATGTCGATGCCCGTTCCCAGGATCATCCGGCCTCCACCAGGCCATAGCGCCGCTGCCAGGCCTTCTTCAGCCGGGCGGCCACCACGGCGCGCTCGGCCTCCGTGGCCTCCGCACCACCGCTGGCCACAAAGGCAGAGGCTTCCCGCTTGGCCAGCTCCAGCAGCTCCCGGTCGCGAACCAGGTTGGCGACCCGAAAGTCCGGCAAGCCGGCCTGCCGTGTGCCGAAGAACTCCCCCGGCCCCCGCAGCTCGAGGTCCAGCTCCGCCAGCTCAAACCCGTCCTGGGTGCGCACCATCGCCTCCAGCCGCTGCTCCGCATCAGCTGACACCCGGCCCCCGGTCATCAGGATGCAGTAACTCTTCGCACTCCCGCGCCCGACGCGCCCGCGCAGTTGATGCATCTGCGCGAGGCCAAAGCGCTCGGCGTGCTCGATGACCATGACCGTGGCATTGGGTACATCGACGCCGACCTCGATCACGGTGGTCGACACCAGGACGTCCAGCTCGCCGCGCTGAAAGCGCCGCATGACGATCTCCTTGTCGTCCGCACTGAGGCGCCCATGCAGCAGGCCCAGCCGCAGCCCCTGGAGCGCACCGTCACGAAGCTCTTCGTACATCTGGGTGGCTGCCTTAAGCGTGGGACGCTCGAAGAGGGATGGCGTTTTAGCCCCGCGCTTTGCGGGGCTCGGCGCCGGTTCCTGGGGCGCTGGAAAGTCCAGCTCCGGCTGGTCATCGCTGGGGCCTTCGATCACCGGATACACGATGTAGGCCTGCCTGCCTGCCGCCACCTGCTTGCGCACGAACTGCCATACCTCATCCGCGCGGTCGTCACTCCCGCGCCGGGTGACGATCGGGGTGCGGCCAGGCGGCAGCTCGTCGAGCACACTCAGGTCCAGATCGCCGTAGAGCGATAGTGCGAGCGTGCGTGGGATGGGTGTCGCCGTCATCACCAGCACGTCGGGCTCCCCCTGGCCGGGCTTCTTCATCAGCCGAAACCGCTGCATGACCCCGAAACGATGCTGCTCGTCCACAACCACCAGGCCGAGGCGCTCGAAGTCGACCTTCTCTTCAATCAGTGCGTGCGTGCCGATAACTAGGTCTGCCTCGCCACGTGCGATGCGACCCCGAGCCGCCCGCTTATGATGAACGTCCAGCGACCCGGTCAGCAGGGTGACCCGGTAGTCGCGCGTGGCCCGCTCGAGCAGCTTACGTGCACCGAGATAGTGCTGCGTCGCGAGGATTTCGGTGGGCGCCATCAGTGCGGCCTGATAGCCATTTTCGATGGCGATGAGCATCGCCTGCAGAGCCACGATGGTCTTGCCAGAACCTACATCGCCTTGCAGCAGGCGACGCATCGGGCTTGGCTGTTTCATATCCTCGACGATCTCTGCGAGGGCACGCTTCTGCGCTGTGGTGGGGTGGAAGGGCAACACCTCACGCAACGCCGCACGCACCTGCTCATTCGGTGCAAACGCGATACCGGCCCGCTCCCTGGCCTTTCGCCGCTTGATCTCCAGCCCTAGCTCGAGGAAAAACAACTCCTCAAAGATGAGCCTTCGGTGCGACGGGGTGCGCGCGGACTGCAGTTGGCTCAGTGGAGTTGCAGCGTCAGGGAAATGTACCTGTTGCAGAGACGTATCGCGCGAAGGCATGCCAAGCCGGTCCAGCATAGCGGCGGGCAGGGTTTCCGGAATATGGCCACGCAGATCGCCCAGCAGGCTGAAGAGCTGGCGACGAACCCAGCGAGGGCCCAGCTTCGACCCGCCCAGGCTTTCGTAGATGGGCGTAATGCGCCCCATCTCCAGGCTGCTGAACTCCTCTGTCGCCTCGGGAAGTATCTCGAACTGTGGCTGAATCATCTTGAAAGCACGCGACGAGCGCGAGGCCTCCACTTTGCCGAAGACGGCGACAGTCTGGCCGGCCTGAAAACGGTCCTTCAAATAGGTCCCACGAAACCAGATGCACTTCAGCGTAGCGATGCCCTGTCCCAGCGTCATCTCGAAGATGGGCATTGCGCGAGTGCGCAGCAGGACGGAGCCGCGTACTTCGCCAACGACGCTGGCCATCTCGCCGGCGACCAGCTCATCGAGAGCACGCGGATTGGCGCGATCTTCGTAGCGGAAGGGAAGGTGATAGAGGAGGTCTTCCGCGGTGCAGATTTCTTTTTCGGATAGCGACTCCGCGATGCGTGGCCCGATTCCCTTGATGAACTGAACCGGGGTGTCGATCGCGAGCACGATCTGATGCTAACAGCGCCGGATGAGACTGCTACACTGCAGGCACTTCCAGACCACGGCATGGATGAAACGACACCGCGTACGCTCAAATGGCAGAAGCGACTGATGCTTTGGATGGTGCCGCCGCTGGTCGCGTTTCTGTTACGGCTGCTGCAGTCAACGCTTCGCTATGAGGAAATCCTCGAGGAGGGCGGCCACCCGGACCAGCGGGACGGCGCCAGCGTGTGGTGTTTTTGGCACCGATGTCTGCTGCCTGCCGCCTGCTATTTCCATGGGCGACCGCGCACGACGCTACTCATCAGCGCGAGCTACGACGGCGAGCTGATTGCGCGTACGATCGAGCGTCTGGGCTACGAGACAGTACGCGGATCGAGTTCGCGCGCTGGGGCCGGCGGGCTGCTGTCACTGGCCCGTGCGGTGCGCGCCGGGGCGACGGCGGTGATTCCTGGGGACGGGCCTCGCGGGCCGCGATACCTGTTGAAGCCCGGAATCACCAAGCTGGCGCAGTTGACACAGCTGCCAGTGAACAGTTTTTATCTGCTGCCGCAGCGCGCGTGGGTGTTGCGCTCGTGGGACGCACTCATGATTCCGAGGCCGTTTTCGCGGGTTGTCATGGTGTGGGGCCGGCCCGTGCCCTGGCCGGAATCAAGAGAGGAAGAAGAGCAGGCGCGACTCGCCGTCGAGGCCACGCTTGAACGGCTTCGTGGCCTGGCGGAACGTCACTTCTCCAGCAATGTTGCGTCGCGGCAATAGAATTGATGAGTGCTCGTCTCTGATTTTGATTTTGCCTTGCCTGACGAATTGATCGCGCAGGAGCCGCTCGCCGATCGCAGCGCCGCGCGGATGCTCCGACTCAATCGCGAAACGGGCGCATGGAGAGACGACGTATTCACACATCTGCCGGAACACCTCCGCGCCGGAGATGTGCTGGTGCTGAATGATTCGCGGGTAATTCCCGCGCGCTTGTTTGGATCCCGCACTCGTCGCGTGGATGAAGAAGAACCGGCTGCCGGTCGCGTCGAAGTGTTGCTGACGGAGCAGATCGACACCTGGGATTGGCGCGCCCTTGTGAAGCCTGGCCGCAAGCTTCGCGTGGGTGACGGCATCGAGTTCACCGGCCCGGACGAAGACAACGCTTCATGCGGTCATCGTAGGAGCCGACGAGCGTGGGGAGCGGACACTGCGCTTCACGAGTGTCACAGATTTCGACAGGCGGCTTGATTCACTCGGACACATGCCGCTGCCTCCCTACATTCGCCGCAACGATCGGCCAGCGGATCGTGAGCGATATCAGACAATCTATGCAAGAGAGCGCGGCTCCGCGGCTGCACCGACTGCGGGCCTGCACTTTACGCAACAGATCCTGGCGCAGATTCGTGCGGCGGGGGTTCGGGTCTGTACGATTACGTTACACGTTGGACTCGGCACGTTTCAGCCCGTGCGTGTCGCAGACACAGCGCAGATACATCTGCACAGTGAGCACTACGAGCTCTCCGCGGAATGCGCAGAAGAGATCAACCGGGCACGAAGCGATGGCCGCCGTATTGTGGCCGCAGGCACGACAACAGTGCGTACCCTGGAGCACTGTGCTGCCCACTGTGCTGCCGAGAGCAGTGACGGGCATTTGCGTGCCCATTCGGGATCCACCAGCATCTTTATCTCTCCCGGGTTCCGATTCCGCGTGGTGGGTGCGCTGCTGACAAACTTCCATCTGCCGCAGTCGACGCTGCTGATGCTGGTATCCGCATTCGCCGGGCGTGACAATACTCTTGCCGCGTATCGTCATGCCGTGGAAACCGGGTATCGATTTTTCTCCTATGGCGATTGCATGTTCATCTCATAAGCAGGAGCACCATGCCGACCACTGAAACCAAGCCGCCAATTTTTCTGCTCGACTCGATGTCCTTCATCTTTCGTGCGTACCATGCGATGCAGCGGCAGCGGCCCATGTCCACGAGGAATGGCGTGCCCACTGCGGCCACTTATGTTTTCGTGAATATGATCAACAAGCTGCGCCGCGACTTTGCACCGCATTATTTCGCGGCCATCTTCGACACTACGACGCCCGTCTTTCGGGACGAGCGCGCGAAGAGCATGACTTCCGTGCGCAAGTTCAACATCAAGACCCAGCAGTTCGATGAAGTTGCGTACGAGGGCTACAAGGCGAACCGCACCGAGATGCCGGCGGACCTGAGACAGCAGATTCCCTATATCCGGCGATCTCTCGAAGCCTTTCACATCCCCATCATCCAGTACAAGGGCTTTGAAGCGGACGACGTGATTGGCACTCTGGCGCACAAAGCCGAGCATGCAGGTCATAAGGTGTATATCGTGTCGAGCGACAAGGACATGCTGCAGCTTGTTACAGAGCAAGTGCTGGTCCTGAATCCTACAAAGGACAACCTCGTGCTCGATCGAGTTACCGTAGAGCAGACGCTCGGCGTGCCGCCGGAGCGCGTGATCGATGTCATGGCGCTGCGCGGCGATGCTATTGACAACATTCCGGGCGCGCCGGGCATCGGCGACAAAGGATCGATAGAACTGATTCAGCAGTTCGGGTCGCTAGAGGCGGCTCTCGATCGTGCGGAGGAGGTGAAGAGAAAGACGTATCGCGAGTCCCTGCAGAACAATCGCGACAATATTCTGTTGAGCAAGGAACTGGTAACGATTCACTGCAGCGTCCCGGTGGACCTGGAACTGGAACGCATGCAGACACAGGAGCCAGACGTTGCTGCGGCGCGCGCCCTTTTCAACGAACTCGAGTTCACGACGCTCCTCAAGGAACTCGCGCCGGCCGTCGATGCGACGCGCGCAGAATTAATTACCACCCCGACCGACGAAGAACACGCAAGATTTTTTGCGGCAGCGCAGAACGGGTTCGCCATCGCCGTCGATGTCACATTTCTGGAAGCGCTCACCGAGCAGGTGAGCGAGGCGCAGGCGGAGGCGGTGGAAGAAGAGGCGCCAATGTTGCGCAATCTGTCGCTGCTGGATGTCGTCGAGAACGCGGAACGTGAAGAGGCCGCCGTTGAGCGGGAGCATTTTGTGGCGGTATCCGCGGAGGCTGGCCGCGCGCTGCGCATCTCTCTTGGCTCGGCATATGGTGTGCGGCTCAAGGCTCTGCTGGAAGATGCCACAGTGCCGAAGACAGTGCATGACTTGAAGGCGACTCTACGGTCGCTCGAAAATCACGCAATCGCGATTGCGAATGTCCGCGACGATCTCATGCTCTACTCCTATCTCATCAATCCGACACATGCCGCCCATCGTCTTGCGGACGTGGTCGCCCGCTTCACGAGCAGCCCTCTGTCGGAGACGGGCGACCGCCAGTTACCAGAGCAGGCCGCGGCAATCCAGGCATTAGCCGGCACCATGCGGAGTGACGTAGAAGCAATCAAAGCGCTTGAAATTTACAAGACGATCGATATGCCCCTCGTGCCCGTCCTACTCGGGATGGAGCGCGCCGGCGTGCGAATCGATGTGAATGTGTTGAATCTCTTAGCGAAAGATCTGAACGCGGAGATGTCGCAGGTGAGCGAGCTGATCTTTGAGCAGGCCGGACAGCGATTTAACCTCAATTCGCCAAAACAGCTGGGCGACGTTTTATTCAACCAGATGAAGCTGCCAAAGCCGCTCAAGTACGGCAAGGGAAAGGTCGTCTCGACTGCGCAGGACGTGCTTGAAGAGCTGGCTCTGCATCATCCGGTACCGGCACAGGTGCTGGCCTACCGTCAGCTGGCGAAGCTGAAGTCGAACTATGTGGACTCGCTGCCGCTTCTCGCGGACAAGGAAGGACGCGTACATACCACATTCAATCAGGTGGGCACCGCGACAGGGCGCCTCTCTTCTAACAACCCGAATCTGCAAAATATTCCTATCCGTACCGAGAAGGGGCGCGAAATTCGTGCCGCATTCATTGCGGCACCAGGCCGCGTGCTTTTGTCGGCGGACTATTCGCAGATCGAGCTGCGGTTGATGGCGCACTTTTCTGACGATCCTCTCCTGGTGCAGGCATACCGGTCGGGTCACGACATTCATACGCTGACGGCATCGGAGGTCTTTGGCGTTCCCGCGGGGTCGATGAGCAAGGAAACGCGCAACCGCGCGAAGGCGGTGAACTTTGGCATCGTTTATGGGATCTCTCCCTTCGGACTTGCCGCGAACCTCAACATTCCGCAGGCGGAGGCGAAGCTCTACATCGAAACGTACTTTGCAAGATATGTTGGCGTTCGCCGATTTATCGACCACCTGCTTGAAGAGACGCGTGCGACCCAGCAGGTCCGCACTCTCTTTGGCCGTGTGCGACCGATTCCCGATATCCAGAGCCGCAATCCAAACTTGCGGGGATTTGCCGAGCGCACTGCGGTGAACACGCCATTGCAGGGGACAGCCGCGGACATGATCAAGGTCGCGATGATCCGGATCGACGAGAAGCTACACACGCAGGAGCTGCAGACCAAGATGACGCTGCAAGTTCACGACGAATTGCTGTTCGATGTGCCCGAGGATGAAATCGATGCGGTGCGTACCCTTGTGAAGCAAGAGATGGAAAATGTCCTTGAGCTCAATGTGCCGATTGTGGCCGACGTAGGCATCGGACAAAACTGGCGTGACTTGAAAGGCTGATTCACACGCCAAGCGTGCTGCGGATAGCTTGCGCGATGCGCTCCGCGTGGCGTTCCATCTCTTCGCGCGATTCCGCCTCTATCATGACGCGTGCGAGAGCCTCCGTCCCGCTGTAACGCACGACGACACGCCCTTTGCCCTTGAGCGCAGACTCGGCTTCCTGTATGCGCTCGCTCACCTCCGGGATCTGCTCCAGCGGCTGCTTCTCTCGAACCCGCACATTCACGATCACCTGCGGGAAGACCTTCAGGTCCGCGACAAGCTGATGCAAGGGTTTGCCGGATCGCTGCACGATGTCGAGGACCAGCAGTGCAGTAAGTAGGCCATCGCCAGTGGTGCTGTGCGAAGGGAAAAGGATGTGCCCGGACTGCTCGCCGCCCAGAGTGGCGTGATGCTGACGCATCATCTGCAGCACGTACTTATCGCCGACCGGCGCGCGCAACATGCGGATATGACTCATGCCCAGAGCGGCCTCAAGGCCCATGTTGGACATGGTTGTGGCGACCACTGTGTTGTCCTTGAGCGCTCCGCGAGCTTGCAGATCACGCGCCGCGAGCAGTAACACGGCGTCGCCATTCACTACCTTTCCATTTGCATCCGAAAAGAGTGCCCGGTCCGCGTCTCCATCGAGCGTGATGCCGACATCCGCTTTGCGCGCGATGGTTTCCGCCGCGACAATCTGCGGGTGCAATGCGCCGCAGTGCTCGTTGATATTGCGTCCATCCGGATGCGAGTGGGTCAGGTGCAGGGTGCCGCCCAACGTTGCGAATAGTTCTGGTGCGATGGCTGAGGCAGCGCCATTTGCGCAATCGAGAACAACGCTCTTGCCACGCAGGTTCAGCCCCGGCACCACCTGGCGGAGGTACGCCTCATAGTCATGACGATAACTGGAGCGCACCGGAAGTGGTGTCCTTGACTCTGGAGAGGAAATCGGAAGATCGTCTAGGCGCCGGAAGATCTCGTCTTCGATCTCCAACTCCTGTTCATCCGGCAGCTTATAGCCGTCGTAACCGAATACCTTGATGCCGTTGTCCTGCCAGGGATTGTGCGATGCGGAGACGACAACGCCCGCGCTGAATCCGTGCACCCGCGCCAGAAAAGCGATCCCAGGGGTCGTAATAACACCGGCGCACTCCACCGTGGCCCCGCCTTCGCGCAATCCAGCGGCAATGGTTGCGCTGATCCAATCGCTCGACTCGCGCGTGTCCATACCCAGTACGACGCGGGGCTGTGGGCGATGCCGGCTGAGCGTGTGCGCGAGGGCGAGTCCAACAGCGTGGATGGTGCGCGGGTCAAGCGGCGCTTCTCCCGCCACTGCGCGAATTCCGTCGGTCCCAAAAAGCTTTCTCATATCTCGTCTTCTGTATTTAACACCGTGCTGGTAACGATGCCTCGCGCTAGCCGGGTCGTTAGGGTCTCCCCGATCGTCACTGAGGAAGGCTGATGAATCAGTCGCCCGGTGGTGTCAAAGGTGAGGCTGTAGCCTCGCTCGAGAACGGCGAGCGGCGAAAGCGCAGCCAGCCTCCCGTCAAATCCTTGGCGGGCAGCCCTGGTGCGTTCGATGTTGGTCAGGATGGCGCGAAGGCTACGTGACTCCAGATGCGCGATCGACTGGCGGAGACGAATGCAGCGGTGAGACGGCGATTGCAACAGCAGGCCGCCGGAGAGCGCTTCTACTGCACGGTGCGATGCGAACAGACGTTTTTGCAAGGCACGATGTAGCCGCTGCGTCGCCGTTGCACAATGCCCGGCGCGTGTTCGCAAGGCGTAGAAACTGCTTTGTTGCAGCAACCGGCCGTGAAGTTGCTGGAGCCTGACGGTCTTCGCGTGCATCAGCGCCTGCCACCACCCGGTCAGGCGAAACTGCTGCTCGTCCACTCGCTGTTGTGCGCGATCGAGCCGCATCCGGATGCGGGCGATAGTGGCACCTGGCGACACGGCGGCAAAACGGCGCTCTACCAGTGCAATGTTGTAACGGCAGGCTCGCAGCAGGCGCGACTGCAACTCATGCACGCGCTCTTCCACCCCTTGCTGCATCGCAGTCAGTAACTCCGCTGCCGCGGAAGGCGTCGGAGCGCGCAGGTCGGCAACGAAATCGGCGATGGTGAAATCCGTCTCGTGCCCGACAGCCGAGACAACCGGAAGCTCGGATCCAGCGATCGTCCGGGCGATCAGCTCTGTGTTAAAGGCGGCGAGGTCTTCGGCTGAGCCGCCCCCACGCGCGATCACGATGGCGTCTACGTTCCTGACACGGTTGAAATAAAGAATGCCTGAGGCGAGTTCGCCCGCCGCCTGCTCGCCCTGCACGGACGCGGGATAAAGCATCACATCCAGACCCGCATGGCGCCGGCCCACGATGTTGAGGAAGTCGTGAATGACAGCGCCGGTCGCTGACGTGACAACGCCGATGCAGCGAGGGAAGGCTGGCAAGCTGCGTTTGCGGGATGCGTCGAAAAGACCTTCCTGCTGCAACTTATTCTTTAACTGCTCGAAGGCGAATTGTAGCGAGCCTGCGCCTACCGGCTCGAGGGTCTCGGCAACGAACTGTAGATGGCCGCGCTCTTCGTATATCGAGATGCGGCCACGCACCAGGACATGCAGAGCAGCTTCAGGACGAAAGCGGAGAAGGGAGGCCTGCCGCCGGAAAAGAACGACGGGAAGCTGACCGCGTTCATCCTTGAGCGTGAAGTAGATGTGTCCAGAAGCGGCGCTGCGCAGGTTGGATATTTCGCCTTCGACCCAGCAGTCGGGATAGGCTCGCTCGACCTGGCCGCGTATTTCCGTAACGAGGGCGCTGACAGTCCAGATACGCCGTGACTCTGCTTTGCGCTCAGGCGGAAAGAGCAGTCCTAACTGATCTGTAGAACCGTTGCGGGACTCGTCGTTCTCTGACAGAGGATGTGCCAAACGATGAGTCTACACCGCTCCCTCGCGTCTCAGGCGCGGCGTTTTCCGGCGTCCTTCGACTTCGCCTCGATCATCTGCTGTAGTTGATCGATCGTGCGTTGCAACGTATCCAGATCGAATGGGCGAATGGAGACTCCCGACTCCATCATCACTTCAACACGCCGGGCCAGGTTCGTACCCTCCGGCAGGCCGAAGGTGCCCAGTATGCCGGCAAGTTTGTGAGCTGCGTCCGCGCCCGCCCGGTGCGCGGCCTTGTCCGCCGGATCTTTGCGCAAACTGCGATGCGCCGTGCGCAGCACATCCAGCCGGTCGCTGATGGTCTGTTGGCTACGTGACCACAGGTTTGCGAGCAGGTCGTGCAGCTTACCCGTGACCTCTTCAGGAGCGGCGTGAGGGGGGCGAATATCTGCCATGAAGTCTCCTAATGTATCGAGTTCCACCCCAAAGTCTGTGAAACCTGCGTCGAGAGCGTGAGAGGGTCGAAGGGTTTGAACAAAATTCCCGCGACGCCCAGTTCAGCGAAACGGCGCTGGTCGGAGCCCTGAACCTTGGCGGTGAGCAAAATAACCGGGATCTTCGCGGTGGATGGATTCTTCTGTAGGTGGAGGAAGGTCGTGGGACCGTCCATTGCGGGCATCATCACATCCAACAGGATAGCGTCTGGGTGCTCCTTCTCGGCACGCTCCATCCCCTGCAGACCGGAATTGGCGAGGACCACCTCCCAGCCGGCAACCGTCTCCAGGCTGAGTCCGGCTACCTGACGGATGTCTTCTTCATCATCAATGATGAGTATGCGGCGCTTCATAAGTGTTGGGAACCAGGAACGACGGCATGCCAGGAACTGCGAACCCGGATGTATGCACATTCTGAGAGGGCACACGCAACATGGCAAGTACTAATGACTCTACCTCCTGGGCCTGAACACGAGCCTTGGTGAGGAAGTTCGTTGGACCGAGTTGGAGCTGTGCACGCTCGGCGTCGCTTAAATCGCGTGCCGAGTATACGAGGAGTGGAAGCGAGTGCAGTTCGGCATGGTGCCGCAGGCGTTCCACCAGGCCGAAGCCATCGCCATCCGGCAGCCCGACGTCCAGGATCATCAGGCTAGGAGTGAAGGAAGCACAAAGCTCAAGCGCTGCCTGACGGGTACTGGCATGCAGCACATGCACCCCGGCGCGCTCGAAGGTGGCGCTGATGACGCGCGCCAGATCGAAATCATCCTCTACCAGAAGGATCTCCGCCCAGGTCTTTTGCCGGTTCAGGACGGACGAGAGCTCCTCCAGAAGGTCCGACTCCTGCGCAGGGACCTGCAGCCAACCATCCGCTCCCAATCCCAGCGTCGAAGACTTGCTTATGGCATGCGCGCTCAGAATGATGACCGGTACATCGGACGTGGCGGGCTCTTCCTTCAGGATTCGCAAGGCCTCCCAACCCGACATGTCGGGCAAGGTCAGATCGAGGAGCAGTGCGGACGGCGCCTGTCGCTGCGCGTGTGCTAGGGTCTCGCGTCCACTAGAGGCTTCGACCACGTTGTAACCGTGGAAGCGCAGACTCGCAGCGAGGCTCGTGCGCGTCTCGCCATCGCTGGTGCTGATAAGAAGTGTTTCGCGTTCGCCGGTGGAAACTGGTTCCGGCCGCGCTTGCTGTTGCGGGTCGGCCGGAAGGAACATGCGGAAGGTAGCGCCGCGGACGGGATTCTGCTCCGCCCAGATACGGCCTCCGTGCTGGTCGACGATGGTGCGGCAGATGGCGAGTCCCAGACCCGTGCCGCCCTTCTGACGAGAGTCCGAAGCATCGACCTGTTGAAAGCGGTCGAAAATGGTCTCCAGTTTGTCCTCAGGGATGCCGCGGCCCTCATCAGAGACGTTCAACGAAACGCCCTCATCGGACTTCTCTATCGTCACAGTCACGGTCGAGTCTGGCGGAGAAAACTTGATGGAGTTGCTGAGCAGGTTCGTCATCACCTGCTGCAAGCGATCCGGATCAGCGACGAAATCGACAGCTTCGGTGCGAAGGATGAGCTTGACCGAGGCATTGTCCGCAACAGGTGTAACCGCTTCGATGGCCTGCTGTGCCAGCTCGGAGAGCGAACATGGCCGGAAGCTGAGCGGCGCGCGGCCGGATTCCATGCGCTCCAGGTCCAGAATGTCGTTGATCAGACGAACCAGACGGTCGGAATTGTTCACCGCGATGCGAAGCAGGTTGGCGGCTTTCTCGTTCACCTCGCCCAATAGTCCGGTGGAGAGCAACCCGAGCGATCCTCGAATCGAAGTCAGAGGGGTGCGCAACTCGTGACTGACGGTGGAAACGAACTCATCCTTCATCCGATCAAGGGCCTGCCGCTGGCTGACGTCGCGGAAGTTGAGAACGCTTCCTGTTACGCTTCCGTGCACCTGCATCGGGGTGAGCGTGAACTCGACAGGGAAGGAACTGCCGTCCGGTCTGTAGAAAATGTCCTGTCCGTGTGCGCCGTCCTTGGCAAAAAGTCCGCGACGAATGTAGCAGTGTGAAGCGCAGGCAGTCGGGCTACCATAGACATCCTCATGGACGATGGCGTGCACGAAGCGGCCTGTGAGTGCGTTCGGCACGGTGCCTAGCATGCGGGCTGCAGCCGGGTTGGCAAAGGTGACGCGGCCGTGCTGGTCGGTGCCGAGGATGCCGTCCGCCACCGTGTTGAGGATGGACTCCTTCTGGCGATTCAACTCGGTGACGCGCTTCTCCTGAACTGACCGGCCGAGGAACTGGCCGACCGAGGCGCAGACCGTCTCAACCGTAGCCATGATCTCAACCTCAGCCCCCATCCGCTTGCGGCTGAAGAATTCGATGACGGCAATAACCTGGTTACCTACGCGAACTGGCACGCCCCAGCAGGTCACCAGGCCATCGGATTTCGCGCCCTCCCGCGTGTCGAACCGGAGATCTCCGCGAATATCCTCAATCCAGATGGATGCGCCCTGCACCCAGACCTGGCCAGGCAAACCTTCGCCCGGAGCGAACTCGGTGATCGAACTCTTCGCCAGTGTGGATGGGAAGACACAATCGGCCGCCATCCACATGCTGCCGTAGCGCAACACCTGATGTCCGGCATCGGCGCGCCACAGTTCGACAAGATCAAAGCCAAGATGACTGCCCAGGGCAGAGAGAATGCGCGGCAAGGAGTCTTCCGTGGAAGCCTCCTGCACCACCTGTCCTACACCCAGTTGCATGGCCAGGCGCCGCTCGCGCTGATTGCGAAGCGTCACGTCACGAAGGATGCAGCGCACGGCGCGGGGCCGGCCAGCTTCGCGCAGCCCGAAGAGGCTAGCCTCCATCTCCCGGGTGCGTCCCGCGGAGTCTTCCATGCGAAGATGAACCTGCTCTATATGCTCACCCGCCAGGGCGCGCTCATATATCGCAGCGGCTTGTGACTGGATCGCAAACGGAAATGCCGAAGCGAAGCCCTCAAGCATTCGGGCCGACGCGGCATCGCGGCCGAAATATCGTTGCCATGCTGAGTTGACGTAGAGATATTTGCCCTCGGCCGAGAGCATGGCGATCATCTCAGTCAGGTTTTCGAAGTAATCTTGATATCGGATCTCCGGGGCGGCATTGGCTATAGCAGCCTCGGCGTCGGCACTTTCCTTATCGAGCAAATCGGAGCGCAAGTGGCGCTCATGGCGCAACTTGAGCAGGCAGATCACTGCGAAGCAGGTCTGCATTGCGCCCCACGCTAGAAATATGACGACTGGCTTCGCGGGACTCCAGACGAGTCCGCTGCCGGAATACATCATGACCACGATGGTGTAGGCGGTCGAAAGCAAGGTAAGCGCAAACAAGGCGAGCCACACGGGTCGGCCGCTTAGCCAGTGGGTGAAGAGACGCTCGTGCTGACTCATGGAAGAGTGCAAAGGTCAAAACCTTGTTCGGCAAAATGGGGAGCCTGTCTCCGGACAGCGTTGCGCCCCTCAAGAGCACAGCATGGCCCCAAATATTGCTGCAACTGAATGCTTTGAAACTCTGTTCATGCGATTACTGGCCCAAGAAAACATTGCCTGCTGCGAGTCAGCCTGGTCAGCAGACACTCGTATATCCCGATCCGATCGGCCCCGGTACGATATCCAGCGGGGCTCTCGGGGATAACGCTTGGTGAGTATAGTAGGTAACTCTTACCGATAGTCAAAAGAATTGTCCTAAGTAATCAAAAAACATTGGTTACTGCACTATTAGCGGTGCATATTTTATATAGGTATTCGTCGAGGCATTGAGTTGCTGCCTCCGGCAGGGAGCCGAAAATGTAAACGGTCCATCCGGATGGATGGACCGTTTCGGGAATACCTTTGTGATATCAGGCGTTCACGGGTTCCAGCAGACGGGACCAACTGCGACCCTTCCGCGCGGCGTGTGCCTGTTTGTGATAGGCGTAGCCGGTAATCAATGGCAATGCGAGAGTTGCTTCGCTATAAACCATCTGTTCGAAAGTAGTGTCCACCTTCCCCCATGAACTGGCTTCTTTCAGTGTGCTCGAGGAGAGCGCGCCATCGCGCACATCCGCCACCGTAATCTGAACGGCGTATTTGTGCATAGGCGCCTCAGTGCCCAGGATGTCTGCGGCGACGACGATGTCCTGTGCGAAGTTCTTGGGGACACCGCCCCCGATCATCAGCAGGCCTGTAGTGGGGTTGGCGATCTTCAACTGCGTCAGTTCATAGAAATCCTTGGCGGAATCCAGCGAGACCTTCGGCTTGTCGCCGCGTGCGTGCTGGTGCGCCACCAGTCCGAAGCCCGCGGAGCAGTCACTGAAGGCCGGGCAGAAGATGGGTACGTCCTTCTCGTATGCCGAAAGCACAATACTGTCCGCGCCACCCTGTTGTGGGGTCTTGCCGTTCTTCACCAGATACGCACCCATCTCGCGGATGAACTCACGCGAGCTGTAAGGGCGGGGATCTAGTGAGTCAGCGATCTTATGCGTGGTTTCATCGCACTCGCGCAGCTCTTCCTCGTCGATGAGTGTGTCGTAGATGCGATCGATCATCAATTCCCGCAGCTTGCCGTCCTCGGTGCCGGCTTTCATCAGGTCATCGGCAATCCAGTGACGGAAGCCGAGTGCCTCGAAGAAGTCCTGGTCCACGATGTTCGCGCCGGTAGAGACGATCGCATCGACCATGTTGTTGCGGATGAGATCGACAAAGATCTGCTTGAGGCCGGCGCTGATGAGCGATCCGGCGAGGCAGAGGATAACCCCACAGTCCTGGTCGCGCAGCATGCGCTCGTAGATGGAGGCGGCGCGTGCGAGATCGCGCGAGCTATAGGCCATATGTTGCATGGCATCTACCAGCGCGACCACATTGTGCTGCTTGATGTCGATATGTTGAATGGGCTGGTGGAGCAGTTCTTTCTTGGTAGCCATAGCATTCAGGATATCAATCCGCCGAGCGTGTCCGGCCCGCGGGATTCGTGAATTTTCTACTCTTCAGCCTCAGCATTTGTGCGTTTACCGGAGCCTGGAGAATCGTCGTTATACTCCTTCCCATGTCTCGTTTCCCCTCGGGCCGTCTCTTCATCTTGGTTGCTGTCGCTTTTCTCTGCGGATTGCCTGCCACCCCCTCTTTCGCCTGGGGACCGGATGGCCATCGGATCGTGAACCGGCTGGCCGCCGAGAAGCTGCCCCCGGAGGTTCCGGAGTTCCTGCGCAGCAAGGCGGCGGTGGAGGAGATCGAGTATCTGGGCCCGGAGCCCGACCGTTGGCGCAGTGCCAACGAGCCGGAGCTGAACGCCGCCCAGGCGCCGGAGCACTTCATCGACCTGGAGCTTGCCGACATGGTCGGCACGCTGCCGCGGCGGAGGTATGACTTCATTGCCGCACTCTATGCCACCGGGTTGACGCATCCGGACCAGGCCGCTGAGTTGCGGCCCGAGAAGGTCGGGCTGCAGCCGTGGGTTACGAACGAGGTCTATCAGCGGCTGCAGGCAGCGCTGCGCGAGTATCGGGAGCAGGCGGCCGCACACCAGGACACCCGGGCGGTGGAGGCGGCGGCCATCTTCTATGCCGGGTGGCTGGGCCATTATGTCGGCGACGGAGCCATGCCGCTGCACACCACGGTGCATTACAACGGGTGGGTGGACAGGGAGAACCCGAAGCTTTATGTGACCTCACCGGGTATCCACTCGCAGTGGGAGAGCGGCTACGTTCACAGGAACATGAAGGCGGCGGATGCTGAGCCGCTGATGAGCCCGCTGAAGACGCTCAACGATCCCTTTGAGGACTATGTCGCCTACCTGCGCGCGTCACATGGCCTGGTGGAGCAGGTGTACGAGCTCGAGAAGGCGCAGGGCTTCGAGGGTGCGGGCACGGCGGAGGCGCGGCAGTTCACCGCGGCGCGGCTGGCGGCCGGCGCGAGCGAGTTGCGCGACATGATCGTGACGGCGTGGCGGGAGAGCGCGAAGCCGGTGCCGCCGTGGCACGAGTCACCTCCGGTTCCACGGTCGACTGCGCCGCGTCCTTCGCAGCACTAAGCAGCTGTACTAAATCAGGGGAATCAGCGCGGCGAGGACGCGGGTGAGTGTCTGCTGGACTTGTGCGCCGATCTCCAGGACTTCGGCGTGGTTGATGGCTTCGTCGAGTACGCCGGCAGCCATGTTGGTGACGGAGGAGAAGCCGAGGACCTCGATGCCGAGGTGACGGGCGGCGATGACTTCGTGGACGGTCGACATGCCGACGAGGTCGGCGCCGAGGGTGCGGAAGGCGCGGATTTCGGCGGGAGTCTCGAAGCTGGGACCAGTGAGGCCGAGGTAGACGCCTTCGGGGAGCGTGATGTCTTCGGCAGCGGCGGCGCGATGGGCGAGCTGGCGCAGGCGTCGCGAATAGGCGTCCGACATGTCGAAGAAGCGCTCGCCGAAGCGCGGATCGTTTGGTCCGGCGAGCGGGTTACTGCCAGTGAAATTGATGTGATCGCTGATGAGAACGAGCTGGCCTGGGGCGAGGTCGGTGCGGATACCTCCGGCTGCGTTGGTCACGACCAGCGTCTGGATGCCGAGGCGCGCGAGGACCTGGGTGGGGTAGATGACGTGCCGGGGGCTGTAACCCTCATAGGCGTGGACGCGGCCCTGCATGACGGCGAGCGGCGTGCCGGCGAAGCTGCCGAGGACCAGACGGCCGGCGTGGCCTTCGACGGTGGGCCGGGGGAAGTGCGGGATCTCCGTGTAGGGGATCGCGACGGTGCCGGCCAGCCGATCGGCGAAGCCGCCGAGTCCGGTGCCGAGGACGATGGCGGTCCGGGGCCGGAGGGCTGTGCGCTCGCGGATGAAGGCGGCGGCGCGCTCGGCTTGGACAAATGCTGACTCGCTTGCGGATTCGGGCATGAGTCAGGACATTCTAATGTCTTGTGTGGTCTCGCTTCTGGGCTCTTTCGGGTAACGTGACCCCACCCCCTCCCCCCTCCCGGGTCTTTCTCTGCCTTGCCGCTAAACATTTGATTCGCGATAGCTTAGAGGGCCTCCCGTCGGCAAGTTCGGTGGTTTAAAGGACTTACCACTAAAGTCCTCCAAATAAATGGTTTAGAGGCTGACTTATGCCGTATTTTCAGTGCAAACCTGTGTTCGGTCTGCAAATCTATCATTCCAAAAGGGTTGTGGCTAAAGTCGTCCAGGCAAAGGAGTTACAAAGACGAAAGCCACGGGGTCTCCCGTGGCTTTCGATTCCAGTTATCAGGCCTAATTTAAGGATAGCAATTTGGGTGGGGATATCCGGCAGATTTCTGCGCTCGGCGGATGGCAGTTATCCCGGTTTGGGATTGGTCCGTCCATCCGGAATAGATCGGGTTCGGGTCAAACTTCCGTTGGCCGTCGGCCCGGTGTGGACTGTCGTCCGTGATCGTGTTTTACTGGCGCGCCATAGCGATGCGGATAGCATCCTCTGGCGACACGAGATGATCAAGGCTCACAGCGTCCTCGGCAATGGCGAGCTGAACCCCCTTGACGACCCCGTTGAACTCGTTCCCGTGTGCCCCGTACTCCGGTGAGACAGGAGATCCGGTGTCCACGCCCACATCGCATCCGTCATCGGCAGAGAAGATCATGGCCGCCGTGGCAGCGACCTTGCCCTCGCCGACTTTCTTACCATCGACGTACAGAGAAACGCTTCCGCCCTTGCCCAGGCCTCCGCCAGCGTAGGCAAATTCCATGCGTACCTGGTGTTCGCCCGGAGGCAGTGCATCCGTTGATTCCGCGTAGAACTGGTGGATGCCGAGCAGGTTGTAACAGTACTTCAGCTTGCCGCCCTTCGCGTAAAGGCTCCAACCGCCGATATTGGCGCCCTGCGCTACGATGACCCCCTCAGCCCCCGTCGGAGGTACAACGATCTCAGCCGTCACCGAGTGCGACTTGTTCTTGAGATTGAGGACCGAGTTTTCTGACAGACGCCCCATACTGCCAAAAAGGATTTGAGACTTTCCCTTGATCAGCACCGGCCGCCCTGCGAGATCTGAGTTCATTCGGGCGCCGATGTTGTCATCGAGGGGGAGTACGTTGTTCCGTACTGCCTCGATCAACCAGAGACGCTGCAGTTCATGCAGTTTCTCGGGCATCTGCTTGGACAGGTCGTTTGCCTGGCTCCAGTCTTTATTGGTGTCGTAGAGTTCCCAGACGTCGTCGTCAAATGCGGGGGTTGCTTCACCCTGGAGGATCCATGGCGTCTTGTGTCGCGTTACCGCGGTCCAGCCCTTGTGGTAGATGCCGCGGTTGCCGAACATCTCGAAGTACTGCGTCTCGTGCTGTTCGGCCGCCTTGGCATCGTTGAAGGCATACGCCATGCTGACGCCTTCGATTGGATGCTGCTGGACTCCGTTGACAAAAGTCGGCTCGGGTATCCCGGCCACTTCAAGGATGGTGGGTGCCACGTCGATCACGTGATGGAACTGCGTGCGGAGTTGGCCCTTCCCCTGAACTCCCTTCGGCCAGTGGATGATCGTCCCATTGCGCGTGCCGCCGAAATGTGAGGCGACCTGTTTGGTCCACTGGTAAGGCGTATCCAGGGCATGCGCCCAGCCCACGGCGTAGTGGTTGTACGACTCCGGGCCGCCCAGCTTGTCCAGCCGTTCCATCAGGAATTCGGGTGTCTCCAGTGCGGCGGCACCGTTGAAGTTGATCATCTCGTTGTATGTGCCGTTAATCGTTCCCTCCGCAGAGGCGCCATTGTCGCCGATGATGTAGTAAATCAATGTGTCGTCGAGCAGATTGAGCTTTTTCAGCGTATCCACCAGCCGGCCAACATGGTGATCGGTATACTCCATGAATCCGGCGTAGACCTCCATCTGGCGAATGAGCACGGGCTTGAGGGCTGCGGGCATCTCGTCCCATGCCGGGATTTGCTTGTGCCTTAGAGTGAGTTCACACTCCTTCGGAATGACGCCCAGCGCTTTCTGGCGGGCGTAGATTTCTTCGCGGAGCTTGTCCCAACCCTGGTCGAACTTTCCCTTGTACTTATCTGCCCATTCTTTCGGCACATGGTGCGGGGCATGAGTCGCGCCCGGCGCGAAGTAGACGAAGAAAGGCTTGTCAGGAATGAGAGCCTTCTGTTGCCCAATCCAGTTGATGGCCTTGTCGGTCATGTCCTCCATCAGGTGGTAGCCCTCTTCGGGCGTCTTCTTGACCTCGATCGGGGTGGTGCCTTCATAGAGCGACGGGTACCACTGGTGCGCCTCACCTCCGATGAACCCGTAGAAGTATTCGAATCCGCCGCCACCGGTAGGCCACGCATCGAAGGGACCGGCGGGACTGGTCTCCCACACCGGCACTTCATGGCACTTGCCAAACTGGGCCGTCGCATAGCCATTGAGCTTTAGGGTCCGGGCGAGCGGCGAGCAGGTGTTCGGCAGAAGTGAGCTATAACCGGGTGAGCCGGTGGCGATCTCGGTGATCCCGCCCATGCCGACCGTATGGTGGTTGCGTCCGGTCAGCAGTGCCTGCCGCGTCGGTGAGCAGAGCGCCGTGGTATGGAAGCGATTGAATTTCAGGCCCTCGGCAGCAAGGAGTTCCGCCGTCGGCGTGCTGCATGGGCCACCAAAGGCACTGGAGGAGCCGAAGCCCGCGTCGTCAATCAGGATGAGCAGGACGTTGGGCGCGCCCTTCGGCGGCCGCAACGGAATGATCGGGGGGTACTTGGACTCGGGATCCTTGGCGTCGTAGGTGATAAGGCCTGTACGCGGCTTATCCGGGATAGGCAGAACTGTGCGCTCAATCGTGTCTTGATCACTCATGTAAGAGACTTCCTCGGGTCAAAGTGTGGAGTGCCCGAACGGCGGCAACGGGAGAGCACGTGCACACGTATCGGTCATGACGAAGAGTAGGACCCCTACTTTTCGTGAGACAACTGTCATAAGGGACAGGTGGCCGATTCAGCTAACGCCTGTGACGGGTCCGCCCGGGCCAACATGTCCCGTTGCTATGCCGGGCGCCACCTATGATCCTCCGGGTTCGTTTACGTTTCACGAAGTGGAGAAGGTGAACACGGACAGCGAATTTGGAGTAGATCGGGCTCGGGGGATGCTCCGATTGTCGACCATCCACCCTAAACACGAACCAATCGCTCGTCGATGAGCGCATTGCCCTGAAGGCGCCATCGAGAACAAAAAAGGCATTTGTCCGATTAGCCGACTTCCATGTAAGTCATTTGTCAAATTGAGGCACGGGTGTCCCGGGCACGCTCGGGAGAGCGTGCAAGTCAACAGTCCCAGGATGTTTCACACGCAACGGTATGCCTCTCGGCATCGGTTCCTGCGCTCGGCAGAACCAGACATCCATTTGCTGTCTCGGACTCCGAAGAGCCGTCACAGAAGATTGAGTTTGTGTTCTCTGCCAGTCCCGAAACAATTCGTAGAGAGCCTCGGGAGTTTGATCTCCTTCGCTCAGTCGGCAAAAATGCAGGACCTGGCAGTCTGCGCATGATTCATCCCGTTTGTTTAACGGCAGCCTTCAGGCTGCCGCAGTCCTGCGTTCTTCAGCAGGGATAAAGTCTCTCTGTTCTCGATCCACGGCAAGCAGATAGGCAATCATCTTCCGGGCTACGGCGAGTGTCGCCTGATTACCATTTCCTTTTTGCTTTTCCCGCTCGTAGATCACAGCCAGCTCATGGCTCTGTCTCGGCGCCAGCTTGGCAGCTTCGACCAGCGTTCGCTGGATATGCTTGTTGCGCTGTTTCGAGAGCGGCATACGCATCGCCTTGTCCGCCGAGCTTCGTTCGTCGCCGCAGAGTCCGCAATAGCTGATCGCATTTTTGATCGTGCGGAAGCGCGAGACATCGCCGATCTCCAGCGCCCATGTCAGCGCCGTGATCGGCCCCACTCCAGGAATCGTTCTGAGCCGTCTAATCCTGTCGGCCAACAGAGGATCGCGCTGTAATGAACTGACCAGAGCGTACTCGGTCCTCTGGCAACGCTCGATCGTCTCTCGGCTCAGCTTCAGCAACGGCCGTATGCTCGGATGAACCTCCTCATTGGTGGAGAGCAGTTCGCGGAAATAACTCACCTTGTGCAGCCGTTGCTTGTTGTACTCCACGCCTGTCTCCATCAGCAGCCCAGAGACCCGGTTCTTCATCTGCACCATCTGCCGCACCAGCAAATGCCGGTAGCGCAGGCTGCGGCGGCGATCCCGCATCTCTCGAGGCATCATGTGGCACTCGGGAAGGAAGTCGCATCGCAGGCAGTCGGCGATCTTGCTGGCATCAATCTTGATCGTTCTTCTTCTTCGCTGCCGCAATCGCTCGCAGCATCAACGGGTGAGCCACCTTGATCTGCGCGGCATGAGGAAAGAGATGGTCGTAGATCCAACCGCTGAAGATCGTTGCCTCCATGGCAACCGTCCACGGCTGAGGCAGAGTCTTCATCCAGCAGTCCAGCTCCCGTCGGGTCGATCCAACCTTGCCTTCTTGCTGTATCCGGCCACTCACGTCCTTCACGCAGTAGCTGATCGTCTTCTTGTGTACGTCCAGTCCGATGTAATACATATGCTGTCGAGGAGCCTCCGTGGTTGTTCTCTGAATCAGCGTCACCGCTGAGTTCAGCCTATGCAACACCACGTGCTCCTCACTGACTTAACATTCAAACAATACGGACAAGTGGGAAGCTTCGTTGATCAATGAGTGCCGTTGGCGATTTGTTATCAAATGATTAAGGAAAAGTATTTCCCAACTTCCCATTGCCGTTGTCAGTTCAGCCCGACGCGCCGGACTAAATCCTGAAAACGCGGGTCGCCGCGCAGAGAATCATACGGCGGGAACACCTTAAGGTAGATCAAAATGTTGGACTGTTCCTGGTAGGCCCGCTCAAACCACGCAAATGCTTCACCGTTGTCGCCGAGCCCCAAATAAGCATGCACAAAGGCACCGGCAGGAACGTAACCGGTCTGCTGGCGCTTTTTCAATTTTCCAAGGAGCCGAAGCGCATCTGCTCGTCGTCCGGCGTGGGCATACGCCCAGATCAGCGCACTGATCACCCCCGGGCTACTGTCCGTAACAGAAGCCGCCATCTCCAGCTCAGGGATTGCCTCTTCGGTTTGATGGTTGCAAATGAGCGCCCACCCAAGAGGCATGAGGGGCAATCTGTCGTCCGGTCTTACCGTCAACACATCTCGGAACTCGCGTATAGCCTCGTCATAGCGGTGCGCGTTGAACAGAGTCCACCCGATGGTATGGCCGGAAGGTCCGAGAGGGTCAAGATCGCGGGCGCGGCGGGCCCATGCCAGCGCCTCCTCCGTACGTCCATGGCACAGCAGCCAGTCAGAGAATCCGTCGTGCGCAGCGGCGTCGTTCGGATTCAAATCGAGGGCGCGTCTGTATTCAGCCTCGGCCTCGGCCCACTTCCACTGTCTGATGTACATGCTTGCCAGCAGAACATGCGCGTCGGCGAGATCAGGATCTAATTCCAGCGCCTTTTGAGCCGCGCTGATCACCCTCGGACGCGTTTCACTTGGAGGAGCGCCAACAAAAACCGTGCCAAGTTTTCCGTATGCGTCTGCCAGGCCGACGTAAGCCGGCGCAAATGTCGGGTCTTTCCTTATCGCTTCGTTAAAGTAGGCGATACGCTTTTCGACCTCAGCTCTGCTGTTGCCTTTGGCAACCAGGCCTCGGAGATAGCTCTCGTAAACTTCCGGCGACACAGGACGTGCGGCACTAAGTCTGGCGCGCTCTACACCCGTGACGGTAACCTCCACTCTTTGGGCGATGGATTGTGCCACTCGCTCTCCAGGGTGAGGGCGTCGCCGAGTTCTCGGTCGTAGGTCTCGGACCAGAAGTGCTCATCGGTCGATGCACGAATCAACTGCGCGTGAATGCGAATGCGGTTGCCTTCTCGTATGACGGATCCTTCAACGAGAGCATCCACTCCGAGCTTCTTAGCAATCGCCGGCGCCAAGAGCCGGGTGTCCTTGAATTGCATCACGGATGTACGTGAGATAACACGCAGGCCACGGATCATCGACAGACGTCCGATCATTTCCTCGGTCATGCCGTCGGCGAAATATTCCTGCTCCCGATCGCCGGAGAGGTTTTTCAAAGGCAGTACCGCGAGGGAAGTGATTTTGGGAGCTTTCGCGTCAGCCGGGTGGCTCCGGGTGACGATGTACGTGGTGATTGCGAGCAGTAGGAGCAAAGACACTGCTCCAACAAGAAGCCACTTGCGAGCATGCCAATTCCTCTGTCCACGGACGTTTTCGGCAGCTGGCAATTTCGCCGCCGTTCGATCCTGCTGCTCCCCCACCGAGCGAAGTCCAGAGGTCGGCAACCAGCCGTTGGGCTCCGACACGAGATTCTGCTCGCTTGTGAGGACGGTTGATGCTTCCGGGCTGGGTGTTTCCGCCAGGTTTTCTTCTTGGACAGGAGCGACCGGGGCAATGAAGAGATACCCCTGTCCGGTCACTGTTCGTATGAATCGCGGGCACTCGGCGTCATCCTTCAGCGCCTGCCGAACCTTCCGGATCGCGCCCCGGATGCTGTTGTCAGTATCGAGGAAAACACCTTTGCCCCAAACCCTCGAGACGATTTCGTCCCGGGTGACAATCTCGTCCTTGTGCTCAAGGAGCAGGACAAGTATCTCCAAGGGGATACGCTCCAGCTTCAGGACGTGACTGCCGCGGCGCAACCTCCGGGGACGGAGGTCAAGCTCATAACCATCGCCGAGCCGGATCGGTTGCTGCAGTTGGACGGGGTTGGAGACCATCGCACACCCCACATGCAAGTGGGTGGAGTTTACAACACACCCGGAAGCACCCGTCAGTTCAGCCCGACGCGGCGGACCAGGTCCTTAAAGCGAGGGTCATCGCGCACGGGGTCGAAGAAGGGATGTACCTTGAGGTATTGCAGAATCATCGACTGTTCCTGATACGCCCGCTCCATCCAGGCAAATGCCTGTTCTTTGTCGCCGAGTCCCAGATAGGCATTCACAAAAGCTGCAGCAGGAACGTAACCTTTCTGCTGACGTCGTTTTAACTCTTCAACGAGGCCTATCGCTTCGCGCCGGCGTCCGGCTTGCGCGTACGCGTGGACGAACACGCCGATCATCGCCGGGTTGCTGTCGCCGAGAGCGGCGGCTTTTTCCAGCACAGAAATCGCTTCGTCCGGTGCACCCTTTGCAATCAGCGCGTACCCCAGAAACCACAAATCCCCGGGATCGTCGGGGTGCACCGCCAGGTCGCTTCGCAGTTCCCGAATGGCTTCATCGTAGCGGCGCGACTGGAACAGGATCCACCCAAGGTCATGGCCGGTGACAGTGAAGGGGTCGAGCTCGCGGCCACGCCGCGCCCATGTCTGCGCCTCCTCCACGCGGCCCTGGCACAACAACCATCTCGCATAATTAATGTCCGTCCAGGCGTCGTTGGGACTCAACTCCAGCGCCGCCTTAAATTCGCGCTCGGCATTGCTCCACTCCCACTGGCTCTGGTATGCAAGCCCCAGCAGCATGTGTGGTTCAGGAAGCGTTGGATCAAGTTCTAGCGCCTTGCGTGCAGCGCTGACCAGTTTTAGTTGCACCGACCTGGGAGGAACCCCGCCCGCCGGCGTGCCGAGTTCGACGTACGCGTAGGCCAAGCCGACGTAGGCCGGAGCGAATGTTGGGTCCTTCTTAATTGCCTCTTCAAAATATGCGATGCTCTTCTCGACACCGCCCTTGCTGTCGCCCACGTACCGGCCTTTGAGATAGCTCTCATAGACTTCAGGCGACACCTGGCGCGCAGCAACAAGTCGAGAACGTTCGTCGCTGGAGAGGGAGACTTTTACCTTTTCGGTGATCGCTTGTGACACGCTGCTCTGTAGGACAAGCACATCGGAGAGGTCGCGGTCGTAGGACTCGGACCAGAAATGCTCGTCGGTCGATGCACGAATCAATTGCGCGTGAACACGAATGCGATTGCCTTCCCGCATCACGGATCCTTCAACGAGGGCATCGACTCCGAGTTTCTGCGCAATCTCCGGCGCTGAGAGGCGGGTGTCCTTGAATTGCATCACCGATGTGCGCGAGATAACACGCAGGCCTCGGATCATCGACAGACGCCCGATCAATTCCTCGGTCATGCCATCGGCAAAATATTCCTGCTCCGGATCGCCGGAAAGGTTTTTCAGAGGCAATACGGCGAGCGAATTGATTTTGGAAGCTTTCGCATCAGCCGGGTGGCTCCGGGTGAGGATGTACGTTGTGACAGCGACCAGTACGAGCAAGGACACTGCTCCAACAAGAAGCCATTTGCGGACATGCAAATTCCTCTGTCCACGACCGGTTTGGGCGAGAGGCATTTCACCCGCCGTTTGATCTTGCTGGTCGTCCACCAGGCGAAGCCGCGGCATCTGTGACCGGTGATCGGGCTTCGACGCGAAATTCTGGCCGTTCGTGGGGACATTTAATGCTTTAGGGTTGGGTGTGTCCGTCCGGTTTTCTTCCGGGGGAGAAGTGACCAGCGCGATGAAGCGATACCCCTGTCCGGTCACTGTCTGTATGAATCGTGGTGTCTCGGCGTCATCCTTCAGCGCCTGACGAAGGTTCCGGATTGCGCCCCGGATGCTGTTGTCGGTATCGAGGAAAGCACCTTTGCCCCAAACCCGCGAGACGATTTCGTCCCGGGTGACAATCTCGCCCCTGTGCTCAACAAGCAGGACAAGCATCTCCAACGGGATGCGCTCCAGCTTCAGGACGTGACTGCCGCGGCGCAACCTCCGGAGGCGGAGGTCAAGCTCATAATCTTCGCCGAACCGGATCGATTGCTGCTCTTGGACTGGGGTGGAAGCCACGGCACACCCCCATTCGTGGGTGGGAGGATTTTACAACACAACAGAAATCACCACGTAAATGCAAATAGTGGTTCCACTTAGCTCGACACAAAACATAACGCCGCAACACACGCTTCGATATGGACAAGCATGCCGTCTACCAGAAGAATCCCGGTCACACTGCGCGAAGGCAGTGAACTGGGAGGAAACACATGAAGATGATCCGTGGTCGCGCAGGGAAGAGGACTCTTTGTCTATGCCTGTTGATGGCGACTCTGCTGTTTGGGTCTACCGTCGCGAGAGCCGATGCCGTCCTGGACTGGAACGCAATAGCGGTAGACACAGCCGTCGCGAACGGCCAGAACCCGTTCGCCCAGGCGCGATATGCGGCGATTGTGCAGCTCGCTGTCTTTGAAGCCGTCAATTCCATTAGCAGGGACTACAAACCCTATCTTGGAACCATATCGGTGTCGCCGCGCGCCTCCGCCGAGGCAGCAGCGATAGAGGCGGCCTATAAAGTACTGAGCACCTATTTCATAGATCCGGCTAGCCAAGCGGCTCTCACTGCCGATCGAACCAGATCGCTGGCATCGATACCGAACAATCAGGCTAAGCTTGACGGCATTGCCGCGGGTGACGCTGCAGCCCAGGCAATGATCGCTCTGCGAGCGAACGACGGTTCCTCGCCTGCGCAGTTCAAGGTACCCGGACCGCCGGTTCCAGGCGAATGGCAAGCCACGCCGAGTTGTCCCATCGTGAATGGAATAGCGTCCGGGATCGCCTTTCAATGGCAGAACATCACCCCGTTTGGTATCCGGAGCGCGAAGGAATTTCTGCTCGAACCGCCGCCAGCCCTTACGAGCAACAAATACGCGAAAGCCTACAACGAAGTGATGACGGTTGGTAGCTTGGACAGCACGGCGCGACCACGAGATCGGTCAGATGTCGCGACCTACTACGCGGCGACCTCGCCAACCCAGGCATTCAATCAGGCCGCAAGGCAGGTGGCGCAGGAGCAGAGGCGTTCACTCTCGGAAAACGCCCGGGCTTTGGCCTTGATCAACATGGCGATCAACGACAGCCTGGTCGCTACATTCTTCAACAAGTACCACTACAACTTCTGGCGTCCCGAAACCGCGATCCATGCTGGTGCGACGGACGGCAACCTAAAAACCAAGCCCGATCCGGACTTCGTTCCATTCATTGTGACTCCATGTTTCCCGAGCTATCCCTCAAACCACGGCAGCGCGGCGAATGCGGCAGCGGCGGTCATGAGACGTCTCTACGGCGAAGCCGGACATTCGATTACGCTGACAAACTCAGCGGCGCCGACCATCGTCCTGCAGTACAGCTCGTTCAGGCAGATTACCGATGACATCTCCGACGCGCGCGTTTACGGCGGGATACATTTTCGAACCGATCAAACCGCAGGAGCACGCCTGGGCAAGGCTGTAGGCAGAGCAGTCTATAAGAACAACCTGCGTGCTGGGTACGACAATGACGGTGACAATGACTGCGATGATGATGACTGAATGACCAGCTCGAGAATGAGTCGCTATCGTGTCATGCAGTCGGTGATTTCGGAGTGGATCGGGCTTGGTGCCACGCTTCCGATTTAGCGACAATCCACCGGGAACACGAACCTATAGCTTCTTGATGCGCGCATTGGTCTGTTTGCACGAGGATGCGCGCGTCTTGACACCATACTAAGATATCTATATAAAGACGTCTTAGTATGGCCAAGACCGATGCTCTGCAAGGTTCACTCGATTTGCTCGTGCTCAAGATGTTGTCGCGGCGCCCGCGGCTTCACGGATACGCCATCATGGCTGCCATCGCCGATACGTCCGGCGAAGTGCTGCGCGCCGAGGAGGGCTCGCTCTACCCCGCGCTGTATCGGATGGAGGAAGCCGGCTGGATTCGCGCGGAGTGGATTAAGAAGGATACTGGCCGCCGGGCTCGCATCTACGAGCTGACCGCCGCCGGCAAGAAGCAACTGGGCGCGGAAGAGTCGCGCTGGCAGTCAGTCAGCCTGGCCATCAATCGGGTTCTCCGGGAGGCATGACATGTCGTTGTGGTCACGTATCTCGTATGCCGTATTCGGCGAGCGCTTGAACGGCGAGATCGAGGAAGAGTTGCAGGCGCACATCGAAGAAGCCATTGCCTCAGGACGTGATTCCAAGGAAGCGCAGCGTGCATTCGGTTCCGCTCTGCGTGCCCGCGAGGTGAGCCACAGCATTCGCGCTGCCGAATGGCTTGTGTCGCTTCTCGCCGATATACGTTTCGGCTGGCGGCAGCTCTGCCGCAACAAGCTCACGTCCGTGGCCGCCGTGCTGTCCCTCGCTCTCGGTATCGGCTCCTGTGTCGCAGCCTTTCGTCTTATCGACGCCCTGCTCTGGCGCCCGCTGCCCATCGTCCATTCCAGCAAGCTCTACGTCCTCTCCCGGAAGATGACTGGCTTATACGGCAGGCCTGCCGAGGACGGCCACTGGGCCACGCCGGAGTTCAAGGTGATGCGCGATGCCGTCAAGGACCAAGCCGACCTGATCGCCATCAGCGACGCCGACCGCACGGACATCACCTGGTCCACCGACGACGACATGGAGAAGGCCCACGTCGTTTATGTCTCCGGCAACATGTTCCCGCTCTTCGGTCTTGAGCCCGCGCTCGGCCGCCTGCTCGCCCCCGCCGATGACCGCGCCCCCTATGCGGTCCTCTCCTGGGACTACTGGAATCACCGTTTCGGCCGCGATCCCCATGTCCTCGGCCGCTCGCTCCACATCGGCGACCAGACCTTCGAAATCATCGGCGTCGGCCCTCGCGATTTCACTGGAACCGAAAAGGGAACTGTCACCGACATCTTTCTGCCGGTCAACATGAACAGCCTCGCCAGTCGAGACAGCATCAGCTGGCACCTCACCTTCATGATGTTGAAACCCGGCGTCGACCCGGCAACCGCTCTCGAGCCGCTACGCCAGCACCTCGCCGCCGTCAGCCGCGCCTTCGAAACGGAGTGCTCCGAGTGCCTCCGCGGCATGACCCAGGCGGACATCGATCGCCATCTCGATCAGAAGCTTGTCCTCTCTCCCGCGGGCGCCGGCATCTCCGATCTCCAGAAGGACTATCGCCGATTCCTTGACATCCTCGGTCTACTGGTCGCTCTCGTTTTGCTCATCGCCTGCGTCAACGTCGCCAACATGATGACCGCCCAGGCCGCCGCCCGCGCCCAGGAGATGGCTCTTCGAGTCTCGATCGGCGCCGGACGGCGTCGTCTCATCCAACTCATCCTCACCCAGAGCGCTCTGCTCGCACTCCTCGCTTCCGTCCTTGGCGCACTCTTTGCGGCATGGGCGGCGCCCTTTGTGCTCAGCCTCGTCAATCCGCCCGACAATCCTGCACGCCTCGACCTTCCCGCGGACTGGCGTGTGCTTCTCTTCGGCTTCGGGCTTATGATCCTCATCGTTCTATTGCTTGGTTTGCTTCCTGCTCTCCGTGCCTCTGCCGTCCGGCCAGTCGCCGCGCTGAAAGGTGGTGAGGATCCGCACGCGCCACGCCGTCTCATGCGTGGAGCGATCGCTCTTCAGGTCGCTTTCTGCTTCCTCGTCCTCTTTCTGTCTTCGCTCTTTGTCGCATCCTTTCAACGCCTGCAGAATCGCCCTCTTGGGTTCTCCACCGACCGTCTGCTCCTGCTCGAAACCGTTGCCGGCAAAGGCCAGCTCCCCGTCGTCTGGAATCAAACTGCCGAGGCGCTCCGTGCCGTCCCCGGCGTCGACTCAGTCGCCATCTCGCGCTGGCCTCTTCTAGGGCGGATCGCCATCAACAGTGAGATCTCCATCAACGGCGCGCCTCCAAGTCCGACTTCCGCCTGGTTCCTGAACGTTTCTCCAGACTGGCTCTCAACGATGAAGATCCCCCTCGTCTCCGGCCATGACTTTCGTCTTCAAGACACCTCGCCGGGAGCAGCAATCGTCAACGAAACCTTCGCCAAGACCTTCTTCCCCGGCCAGGACCCTATCGGCCGCACCTTTGAACGCGGTGCCAATCAACCCCCCAACAAAATCGTCGGCGTCACCCCGGACGCCCCTTACCGCGACCTGCGCGAGCCCAACCGCGCCGTCTTCTACATTCCCTTCAACGAAATCGACGACAAATCTGCCCCCAAAGTCGTTGACTTCGCCACCTTCGTCGTTCACACCGACGCCCAGAACTCGCTCGCTCTCGCCGATTCTCTCCGCCAGTTCATCGCGCAGCGCCACAGCGGCCTTCGCGTCTCGAACATCACCACGCAGCTCGATCTGGTCCGCGATCAGACGATTCGCGAGCGTCTGATCGCCATGCTTGCCGCCTTCTTTGCCGCCGTCGCGCTGCTCCTCGCCGGCATCGGACTCTACGCTGTCCTCAACTACTCCGTCCTCCAACGCCGACGCGAGATCGGTATCCGCATGGCGATTGGCTCGACGCGTGCCGGCATCGTACGCATTGTGACTCTCGATGTCTTCCAGATGATCGCGTTCGGAGGCTGCGCGGGCGTTGCGCTCGGATTCGGCGCGGCGCGTTATGTCGAATCGCTTTTCTACCAGGTCAAAGCAACGGACGCCGATATGCTTGCGCTGCCGGCATGCGCGCTTCTAGTCACTGCTCTCGTTGCCACTCTGCCCGCCGTGCTTCGCGCGCTGCGCACAGACCCCACCGAGATCCTGCGCGCGGAGTGAGGGACAACGCGGTGAGCGCAGCGAGTTGTGATCGCATATAGATACTGGGGCTCGGTTTATTCCAATCGTCAATGCACTCACGGAGCTTCGAACCAGCTAAACGTAGATGATCTAAACGCCCTGGTACACGAGCGCAACAAAGTCACTGGGGTTCTGGAAAAGTTTGCCCCACTCCGCGTCATAGCGTGCGCTCGGTTTAGCCGCGATAACTTCAGGCAAGGACCTACCCTGTTTTTTGAGCGCTGCAACTTTGTCGCGGATCTCAACCAACACGTCTCGGAATAGAACCAGGTCAGCTTTGCCGCCTACGGCTCCGTGTCCGGGAATGACGATTGTCTTGTCGGTCACTTTGGCGATATTCGTCTCTGCCGCTCGTATGTGGCCGTCGATGCTTCCCCCTGTTGCATAGTCGATGAAGGGGTAGTCGCGATTCCAAAAGGTGTCTCCGGTATGAAGAATGTCGGCTTCCGCAAAATGCACTGAGATATCGGAGTCCGTGTGAGCAGGCGAGTAGTACTTCAGCATCAGAGTCGTGTTGTTGACGTGTAGAGTGTGTTCGTCTTTGAAGACGGTGGAGGGAATTGCACCGGCGGGCGCGGCCGGGAAAGTGTACTGCCAGTTGCCTTCGACACGCGTGGGCTGCAAAAGATGCTTGCGCGTATTCTCGTGCGCCAGAATACTGGCTCCGGCTTTGTGAACCCACTCGTTGCCACCGGTGTGGTCGAAGTGCCAGTGAGTGTTGATTAATTGTTTTATGGGATCCGCATTGATGTTCGCGAGGGCTTTTGAGACGTTCGGACGCGCGGTGACGATCTCCGCATCCACCAGTAGCTTTCCGTCAGAGCCAGTTAGAACGGCAATATTTCCGCCAGCACCCAAAAGAACGCTGATGTTGCGGCGAAGGTTTTGAACCGTGACTTTCGCTGTCGCGGCTTCTTTGAACGCTCCTCCAACGAGGCCGCCTGTCTGGGCGATCAGATAACTTGGAGCAAAACAGGCTGCGGCGACTGTCAGACCTCCGGCAGCGAGAAGCTGGCGGCGTGAAATGTCGAGGGACGCTTCGGGGGCCATAAGATCCTCCAGTCGTTTCGCCTGGAGTTTAGTCGACATCTTTAGCCTTTGCGACCCAAATCTAAAACAGAATCATGGCGGGAGTCGCGTTATTCAACTCCGCTGCAACGACTGGTAGGACGCATGGCTGTCCCTTGCTGTATAGGCCATGCATCCTATTTCCAGTTAGGCCACTGAAGGCAAGAAGGGCCCACCTGGCAGAGCAACTTTCATCTGCCTGGTTAGTCGTGCGTGTCCGGCAGATGCAGCAATGTGCTGCTGCAAGCCACCGGTGCTGCGGCCCCACCGAAGAAGCCGGAATCTTGGCCCGTGAATTTTTGGTTGGTCGCCGGCCGGGACAACCGGATGTAATCCGCTCGGGCTTGGCCCGCTCCGAAGAACGACGGATCGGCATTCATAACGCTGATCGTCAGCACCTTGCCGTCGCTTGAAAGGCATCCGGTACCGTTCGTCGTTAAGATGACGGTGGAAGCGGTCTTGGTGAAGCCTGCAAACGGTGTGCAGTTGCCCCCCGCCGGCACAGCATAGCTTGGACCGATGAAGGTCGTGCCGCCATGGCCGAAGCCCCCGGACACCGCGACGCAGAAGTTCGCGGCGAAGCTCTGCGCCGGGATCAGCCCCAGCAGTGGAAACAACAACAGATGGGAAGTTTTAAAACGAAGCATACGTCTGTTTCTCCTTTCCCAGGTAGTGATTACAAGTGCGGCAGCGTTTCAACGACTCACCGCTTTTAGTGACCAAACACCCTGAAAGAGTTCCCAGATTCTGGTTGATTCGCAATGGTCGAATTTAGCTATGATTCACGTCTGGAGGCATTCGGATGGCAGGCCGGCCTCGACGATCCGTGCAAGGCAGTGGCTCGCGTGTACGCCCAATCAGGAGTATGAAATCGCTCGCTGGGACCGTGGCGGTCGTAGCCGGCGCGACACGCGGCGCCGGACGCGGTATCGCGCGGGCGCTGGGAGAGGCTGGTGCGACGGTCTATTGCACTGGACGAAGCGTGCGTGGCAATCGCTCTCCGTACGATCGTCCTGAAACGGTTGAAGAGACAGCCGAGATGATCATCGCGGCGGGCGGCTCCGCCGTCGCACTTCGCGTCGATCACACAGTGGAGACAGAGGCGGAGGCCCTCTTTCAACGAGTGGAGCGCGAGCGTGGCCGCCTCGATGTACTCGTGAACAGCATCGCCGGCGAAGACCCATTGATGGCACAGTGGTGCTTCTTTTGGAAGACGGATCTCAAGAATGCGGAGGCAGCTCTCCGGCAGTCGCTCCTCTCCCACATCATTACAGCCAAGCATGCGGCTCTGTATATGATTCGTAACCGCCGCGGGCTCATTGTGGAGGTCACGGAAAACGACGTGCTCAGCGCCGGAGGAAATCCGGTGACGCAGGCGGTGAAGCTCGCGCTCAAAGGGTTAGCGCTCAATATGGCGGCAGAGTTGCGACCACACGGCGTTGCCGCAGTTTCGATTACTCCGGGGTTTCTCAGATCAGAGACGATGCTGGAGCGCTTCGGGGTCACCGAGGAAACCTGGCGTGAGGGCGGAAAGAAGGACAAGAACTTCCTGGAATCAGAATCGACGTTGTTCGTAGGCCGCGCTGTTGTGGCGCTGGCCGGAGACCCATCGATACTAGAACGTTCGGGACAGCTCTTCAGTTCGTGGGAGCTCGGCCGTAAGTATCGATTCACCGATGTCGACGGCCGACGGCCGGACTGGGGCGCTCTCGAAAATCGACTTCTCCAAGCATCCGCAGGAGTTGCTTCAACTCATAAGAACGGGATCGGAGATCCAGTTTCTGTGGTTAAGCGAATTGCGGAGGAAGACGAAGCAGCTTCTAGATAAGCTACCGCAGACCAGGACTGTGGCTGATCGCCGTCCGAGGCCGGGATAGATCGCGATTCGGCACCGCAGTGTTTACGAATTCACTGGACGGCACGACTCAGAAGAATGGTTTGTCGTCATCTCGTCGAAGTGAACGCCCTGGCTCCCGTCTAGCGGCCTTACTTCGCTTCTCTGAGCAGTTCGGTTCTGTACTTCGGAGCCAGTTCCATTGCTTTCTGGATGAACGCTGCTTCCTGCGCCCGATCGAGGCTGGGCGGCGCAGTGGTACGTGTCGCAACCACGGTTCCCAACTCTTTGAAGAACTCCTCCTGGCCTGCCGGCGAGCAGATGCACAACATCCTCACCGGCTGCGACGAGGCGTTATGGAATTGGTGAGGAGCGTTCGCTGGAATGTGGATTGTTTCCCCGGCGCGCACACTACGCTTCTCTCCTCGAAAGGTAGCTTGCAGTTCACCGTCGAGAAGAATAAAGGTCTCCTCGAAATCATGGCGATGCGGGGGAGGGCCGCCTCCGGGAGGAACGTGCATATCGATCAGGGTGAATCGACCTGCAGTATCCATTCCGGAGAGCAGGATGGTGTAGGTGTCGCCCACAACTCCGAGATGCGGAGCATTGCTGCTATCCGGATTTGCGACCACCAGATTCCGTCGCGGGTCGTCGGCTGGAATAGCTTCCGTGTTTGATGTCGTAGACAATTTCTGCTCCTTGTTTCAAATTGAGGAATGCTCAAAGTGTTCGACATGATCGAGCCCAGCGAGAGCACTCCGTTGTGTCATGAGGGCATGGAATCGAGGAACACATAGAGCGCGGCGATCCTGCCGTCGCGCACGATGATCACGTCCAGGCCGGTGTAATCGGGCTTCTCCCCACGCGGACCAGAGCCCCACGCCAGACGGCCGGCGTTGTGGAGCGCTTGCGGCTCGCCGTGAAGTGCATATACGAAGTGAGGGTGAGTCGCGCGGAGGTCTCCTGCGAACTTGTCCAGTGCGTCGTGCCCGATGAAAGCCCCGGGCGGCACATAGAGGACGCAGTCATCGGTGTAGAGATCCTCGATTGCCGCACGACGGCGGGCGGCGTCGCCTTCACCGAAAACTTCCTGGAGGTTGCGTTTTAGCAATTCATGAATTCTGTCTGACATCGCGCATCTTCTTCCCCGGTCACCTGCCGCTTTGCTGGTTTGATGCGACGTAAAATCGCGATCGATTTGAGCTGTTCAGAGCCATCATATCGATGCCATTTATATCGATATCGACTTATATGATGCCGACTATACTGGTGAGGGATTCATTTTTCATGAAGCGCCGAAAAACACCGGAAGCGATTCACACCTGGCTCATTATGATGAAGGCTTCACAGGCGGTCCATCATCTCGCTTTTCCTCCCATTCTCAAAGAGGGCCTGGGGGACTCAGATTTCCGGGTCCTTGATGTTCTACTGCACAAAGGGCCGATGCCCGTGAACGCCATTGGCCCAAAGGTAGATCTCAATCCCGGATCTGTGAGCGTAGCGGTCGATCGACTGTACAAGAGGGGGTTGGTCAGTCGTGTGGAGAGCGAGAGCGATCGCCGCGTTCGCACTGTTTCGCTTACGGAGAAGGGACGCCGAGTATTTGTTCCAATCTTTGGCCAACACGCCGCTCTCATCAAATGTGCATTTCAGGATGTCTCGCCCGTGGAGCAGAGCCAGATGGAAGAAGTGCTCAAGAGAATCGGAAGACGCGCCGAAGAATTGAGCGAAGAAGAGGGCCACCGTTAGGATCGTGTCTTGAAGATATTCATGTGCTCTCCGGCACGGAACCTTTTCAGATGCCGGCGTACCATGAATAACCAAATTCCGGTTCGGCAGAGCCCAGGCCCTTGCCAAAGCTCTTCATCGAGTCGGTGACCTCAAGCGGGTGATGTACTTCACGCTCTTGTAGCCGAGCTGCCGGGGGACACGCAGGCGTAGCGGGCCGCCGAAGCCTACGGGAAGTTCGCCGTCGTTCATGCCCATGGTCAGGAACGTCTGGGGATGGAGAGCGTCTGCCATATCGATGCTTTCCCACCAGTCCTTGTCGATGGAGAAGTACGCAACGTATCGCGCCTGCGGCAGGAGGCCGACGGTGTTCAGGACATTTATGAGAGGCGTACCAATCCACTCCGCGATATAGGACCAGCCTTCTTCGCACGCTACTTCGGTGATCTGACTATGGATGGGAAAGGTCCTGAGGTCGGTGAGTGAAAACGATGTTGGATGGAGAACCATTCCGTCGACAGCGAGCTTCCAGTCCAAGAACCCGTTGGCCTGATGGCGCTTGAAGAGGTCGTTGGCAGGCGGGGTTGCGTTGGCGAAGGGCGACTTCGAGATCATGCTGCGTGGGAACTCGCGCGCCAGAGAATGCGTGGTGAGAAGCCGCTGGGCAGCGTAGGTCAGCGTCTCGCCCGGCCCGTAGACTCCACCGCAATCGGGCGGGACCAGTCCATAACGCCGGGCGAGATGGCCGGCCACGGTGACTCCTGCGAGGCCCGCGGTTGCTGCAATGCCGGTGGTGATGAGGCGGCGGCGTGAGATGGGTTTCATGTGTGGTCCACTTCTTCGGCTACAACGGGGCCTACAACGGGGTTCACGGCGGGGTGCACGGGGGCGCGCCCGGTGATCATAGATCGCATGCGATTGGTGAATCCAGCGAGAGCCACCATGGCAACGTGGACCACCAGGAAGAGTACTAGGAATCCGGTCACGAAGAAATGAAGTGTGCGCGCGGATTGCCGGCCGCCCAGCGCGGCGACGGCGAGCGGGAAGGCAGAGTCGAAGGCGGGCGAGAGAGCGAGACCGGTCCAGATGACCAGAGGAAAGAGGACGAAGATCACCCCGAGATATGCGGTTCGCTGCATGACGTTGTATGAGCGCGCTTCGGCTTCGTCCGGCGGCGCGCGGCGAAGATATTTCGCGATCACTTCCCGGAACGCGCGCCAACTTCTATCGGCGGGATCCGGTACGAGGCTCTTGTGGAAGTGGCCATTCAACAGACTCGCGATCCCGTAGACCATGCCGGTGAGGACGAGAGCCCAGGCGGCCTGAAAGTGGAGATAGCGGCTCCAGCCATTCTGGTCGGGCATCACGTAGTTGTAGGCAGTGGGAACAGTGCCTCGCGATGCGGGGATCGGCAATGTGAAGAGCGGGGGTGTGAGCACGTTGCCGATTTCGCCCCAATAGAAGCGCGGGTGCGAGACGACTATCTCCAAGCCGCTGATGAGCAAGGCGAAGAAGGCGATCACCGTGATCCAGTGCGTCACGCGGACGAGCGCGGTGTGACGGGGAGTGTGCGGATCGGGAAGTGAGCCAGCGGCTGACACTGGCGCAGCGTAACACACCCGGTTGGGGAAGGATTCAGCGGTCTACTCAGCGGTCCTGTCAGCGGTCTTGGAGGATGAGGATCGAGTTTTTGAAGTCGAAGGTTATGGATTGAAAGCGGGCCAGAACGTCCTGTCCGATGAGTCCGTCCGCGTCCAGGAACTTGAAGTTCCCGACAATGGCGTTCTGATGAAAGGAGCAGTGCCGTTGCGGCAGATCCGGATCTCCGATGACGAAGCCGACGGGGAGGCGGGAGGCCGAGACGCTCCCTTTCGCCAGGTTCACGGTGATTCGTGAATCTGTATTCAGCGTGGGAACCGTCCGCAGAGTGAAGGTTGTGAGCGCAGCGCTGGTGTCGACCAGCAACGTCGCGCGCCTCCCATTCACCTGCGCCTGGATGTAGATCAAGCCATCGCGCAGCTGGATGGGGAGGCGGTGTTCGCCGGCACGCGTCGCCGGAGGCGGCTCCTCTCCGGATGCGTGCCACGAGAGGCAAGGAAAGGCGAGCAACCCGATGAACGCAACTAGAGCTCGTCCGATCGTCAACTTGCCTTCCCCTGCGGCAGAAAAAGCTGCAAACCTTCATTGGGGGCTGTAAACCACATTGGTTGAGCGGCGATCCCTGCCGATCGTCAGTGCCGATCGTCGCCGTACTGCACGGAGCGAACTACGCCATGCAGAGGCGCCGTTCCGAAGTGTCCGGCGGCCGGGGTCGCGAAGAGTACGGTGATGTTCGAGAAACGGACACTGTCTTCTCCGGTGCCGCCGGTGATCTCAATGGTCAGCAGGGGGAGAGTGGATCCGAAGGGTGGCGGGAAGGTGCCGTCCTTGGTGATGGTTGCGTAACCTGTCACTTGAAATCCGGTCGCAGTCGGCGTGACGTCCCCATCGAGAATGGTGATGTGGTGCGTATGCGCCATGCGATCCATAGGGTTGTTGAGGTCGCCGCCACCGCTCAAGGTCACGCCGGCGTCGGATCGCTCCATGGTGAGAGCCGCGGAGAACTGGGCCTTCTCTCGGCCCTTCAGTACCAGCTGCCAGTGGCCGCGCACCTCCCACGGACCGCCGACGGATGGGGTTCCCGACGGAGCGTTGGTGGATATGGTTGCCGGCGTGTAGTCATTGAGGACCCCGCCCAACTCTCGCAACCGCCTATGGTTCGAAGACTGGGCCAGAGCGAAGGTGCATACGCCCAATGCCAGGACAGTCAAGATGGCTCTTACCCACAACGAAACTTTGCTTTTCATGGAATTAACTCCCGATTTAAAAATCGCGCCTGTGATGCGGGGTCACCATCGGCCAAGCCGATGGCGGGCGTCAAAAGGCAAGGCGCGGAATGGCGCGTTTGCCGTTGCCTGCCGTCGAATGCCGTGATTTGCCGTGCCTTCACCGGGCGCGGGAGGCTACAATGCGGTCCCCGGGTTCGTCAGAGACACGGACCACCGAGGAGCGCAGGATGGGTGAATCTTCGGGTGGTGCAGGGGCATTCGAGAGGTCATCGGAAGACCGGCTGGATTCATGGAAAGAGATCGCGGCCTATCTGAACCGCGATGTGACGACCGTCCAGCGCTGGGAGAAGCGGGAGGGAATGCCCGTTTACCGGCACCTGCATGACAGGATTGGCTCCGTATATGCCTCGCGGGTGGAGCTGGACGACTGGACGTTCAGCCGCAATCTTCAAACTGCGCATGGAAATGGACGCGATGCGGCCGCGACTACTGCTGCCGCACTGCAGCCGCTCCCAGAAGCATCGATTCCGGCAACAAGAACGCCTTGGCGGCGATGGAGATTCCTGCTGCTGGCCGCTATGTTGGCGGTCCTGGCGATTGCAGCGGGACTCTGGCTGCAGAGGACGGATTACTTCTGGCGAAGTCCCATCGTCAACGCACGCTTCCAGACCGTCACAGACTTCGGCGGGATGGAGCAGGCCGCTGCGGTGTCGCGCGACGGGCATTTTATAGCGTTCCTGTCAGACCGGGACGGACGGATGGATGTCTGGGTGACGCAGGTGGGCTCGGGACAGTTCCACAACCTGACCCACGGCACATTGCCGGAGGTGGTCAATCCTTCGGTGCGGACGCTGGGCTTCTCTCCTGACGGCTCGCTGGTGACGTTCTGGGTACGCAGGCACGGAGGCTCGGAGGGCGACGAGATCAGCACCTGGGCGGTGGCGACGCTTGGCGGACAGCCGCAGCCATACCTCGAAGGCGTCGCCGAGTACGACTGGTCGCGTGACGGCTCCCAACTGACATACCACCTGCCCGGACCTGGAGATCCGCTGTTCGTTTCCGATGGCACGCTGAGACCTGTGGGCCGGCCCATCTTCACCGCGCCGGCTGGGCTTCATTCTCACTTTCCCCTGTGGTCGCCGGATGGGAAGTTTATCTACTTCGTGGAGGGGTCGCCGCCGGACAAGCTGGACATCTGGCGCCTCTCTTCCGCAGGCGGAGCTCCGGAACGGATCACGTCTTACAACGCTCGCGTGAACTACCCAGTTCTGTTGGACCGGCACACGCTGCTGTATCTTGAAGGGGATTCGGATGGCTCGGGACCGTGGCTTTACAGCATGGATGTCGACCATCGCATTCCCCACCGGCTGTCCTCCGGCTTTGACCGATATACTTCACTGGCGGCGAGCGCCGATGGCAGCCGGCTGGTTGCCACGCTGGCAAGTCCCAACACAACACTATGGCGATTGCGGGTTACCGATTCGGTTGCGAAAACGTCGGCGGCGGAGCCCATTCCTCTGACGACCCGCACGGGGCTCTCACCCAGGCTGGGGCCGAACGGCCTGCTGTATGTTGCGGCGAACGGGACGAGCGAGAGCATCTGGAAGTTTGCCGACGGAACCAGCACCGAATTGTGGAGTGGTGAAGAGGCGCGCGTTTTTGGCGGCCCGGCTTTTTCACCCGATGGACGCTATGTCGCATTCTCGGTGAATCAACGCGGGCAGAAGCTGCTATACGTGATGCAGGCCGACGGCGAGAACGCGCGGATCGTGTCCGACTCGCTCGACCTGCAAGGCGCTCCGGCGTGGGCGCCCGACGGACGAGCAATCCTCTCGGCAGCGAACGATCACGGGATGCCGCATCTCTTTCGGATACCAATCGACGGCGGCGCCTCCACTGTTTTTGTGCAGGAGTATTCGATCGATCCCGCATGGGCGCCTGACGGGCACTTCGTTGTCTACTCGGGACCGGACATCGGCACCACGCTTTCGCTGAAAGCCGTCACTGCCGAAGGGGCGCCGCAACCGCTGCCGTCCTTGCGGCTGACGCGCGGTGCCCGACATCTGGTGTTTCTGCCCGGAGGCGAGTCGCTCGTGGTCCTGCGCGGAGACATTGAACACAAGAATCTGTGGCTGGTGAATTTGGAGACGGGGGTGGAGCGGCAGTTGACCAATCTCCCTTCGGACTTCGACATTCGCGACTTCGACATCTCTGCGGACGGCCGTGACGTGGTGCTGGAACGCATGCAGGAGCGCTCCGATGTGGTGATCCTGGATCTTCCGCGGAAGTAAGGCGCGCTCCTGTTCGAGAGCTTCCGATAATGCATTGCCAACGGGCTGAAGAATGGGGCGTATCGGCTCGGTTGCGAACGAGCACCCCGGGCCGATACGTCGTGAACCAAGGCGATCATTTCTTTATTGAGTCTGGGGCGCCAAATCGGTGAGCGAGTTTTGCTCTCCACGTGGCGGCGAGATTTGTTGCGGTAGAAGGATGCGGGGTTTGTGCGCGTGCTACGGCGTTGGTGGTGACGGGCGTAGAGTTTGTCGTGGCTACTACATCCTCTGTGCGGTCATGGTTCCGGCAGGCGCGGTCATGATTTTCACATGGAACCAATAGGACGAGGTGGCCGAGGTCTTCATCGTCGTTCGGCGTTGTTCCTACTGGAAACGATTTGGCGAGGATCTCGCCGCGGTCGTTGATGTTGAAGGCGTTGGTGATCTGCAGGCCGGAGCCGGGAGCGATGAGTTTGTTCAGATCGCGCATCGGGCCGCCCTCTTCCCAGACGAAGGCGTGTAGAAAATTGGTGCAGTCCGAAGTTCCGCCGACGACCAGGCCTCGGGAGTTGATCGCTCTGCCGCGGCTGCAGGGGTCTCCCGGCAAAGAACCGAGGTCTTTGATATGTCCGTGTCTCCAGATCACGGCATCGTGGATGTTGGGCATGGGGAGATCGGCTGATCCCGCGATGTCGCCGGCATCGTTGATCCAGATGGCCTCGGAGTTGGGACCGCCGAGGGTGCCGAGATCTTTCATCCTGCCATTGCGCCAGCGGAAGGCATGGGAGAACTGATCACCGGGCAGGCTGGAGCTTCCAATGACCTCGCCGCGGTTATTGGCGCACTGCCCGAAGTTAAAGGTGCCTCCGAGATTTCCCAGGTCGGTGATGACGCCGTTATCCCAGAGGAACGGGTCGATGGTTGGCTGCCCAGAGCTGGTATTGGGCGTGAAGTCAATGTAGGAGCTGCCCACAATGACTCCGGGACGTTGATTGTTGCAGCCAGGACCCGGGACAGCGCTAGGGCCGCCCAAGGTACCGATGTCCTCAAGTGCGCCGCGTTTCCAAAGGAAGGTGCGGACTTGCGTGTCAACGGGAAAGAAGAAGGCCGCGAAGGGGTCGGGTACTCCGTTGTCGGAGAATCCCACCACCTCGCCGTCATTGTTCACCGAGATACCGAGACTCACGCTTCCACCGGCCAGCGTTCCAAGGTCAAGCGCCTTCCTGTTCCTCCACAGAACCGCATGCGCCAACGGAAATAAGAATGATGGATCGTTGACACCTGTTTGCGCGAAGCCCGTAACCCACCCCAGGTCGTTGATTGAGTCTCCGAGACTGTTGTACGTAGCATCAATCCCGCCTAGATCGATCATTCGGCCATCCTTCCATCGAAAGGCGTGCGCCAGCAGGCAATCGGTATCAAAGCAACGATCGGGTGCAAACGGATCTGGAAGAGCGGTATCGGAATACGAAGAGATCTCACCGCTCCCACTAAGCAGCCGCGCGCCGTCTCCACTGGAGGAACCATAGGTAAGGGGGCCGCCAAGGGTGCCGAGGTCGATGAGTTTGTATCTGTGCGGCGGGGCCTCGTGCTGATGTTCCTCGGCGGTGAGATAAGCAGGAAGCAGAAGGGTTGCGGACAAGGCGATTGCGTTTAGGCAAGAGAGAGTGGCGGGCCTCATGTGAACCTCCATTTTGACGATGATCGGCCTGGGCGTCATGCTCCGCTCCGGCAGCGGAGGAATCGTCAACGGCGGATCATGACCTACGCGGTTCGCGCGCGCCTAGTAAAAATGCGACATTTCGGTACTAATTGTCGGAGATGAGGGCGGGAGGACGTACGTCTCCCATTTGAGCGATGAGCTGCGAGGGCGTGGTCCGGCTGAGCTTTTCAAAGTCGTGAATCATGTGCATCTGGTCGTGGTAGCCGTAGCTGTGCGCGATATCCAGCCAGGTTCGCTGCGGGGATGCCAGCTTGGCATCGAGAGCTGACTGAAAACGCGCGACGCGCGCAAACACTTTGGGTGAAGCGCCCGTTTCCCGTTCAAATTTTCTTTCAAACTGACGCAGGCCGAGCGAATGCGCACTCGCGAGTTCCGGGATGCGGATTGCCCCACGCTGCCAGAAGACGTAGTTTGCAGTTGCCGCCATGTGATTCGTCGTAGATACGAACGATAGCCGGTCCAGCAAAAACTCTTCAACGATGCGAACGCGCGCCTCGAAGGCAGGCATATCTCCAAGGCGATTCCACAACACTCGTATGTCGGGTCCGATGATTGCGTGGGCATCCACAAAGCGGTTGGTGAGCTCACAAACAGGAACGTCGAACAGCAGAGTCCAACCCGCCGGTTGAAAGAAGACGGCGAAGGATTCAACTCCCGGCCGCAGATCCAAGTGACCGGAAAAGGAGGTTTGCGCTCCGCCGATCAAAGCAACGTCGGTGAGCTTGCCATCTCGGTGAAAGATTCCAGGCATGACGCCAAGCTCAAAGTTCAATATCTGTTCCAATTGGGCGGGAACAGATTCAACTGAGGCGGGATCGCTTATTCCAACGACACGCTGCGCATAGGCGCGCACGTAAGGGCGAAGTTCGGGACGAGGGTGCGTGCTCATGAGTAACTGCATTGGGCCTCCCGCGAGTGGCATGGACGAACTAAGCCGAGTGGGGCCCAAGAGGTCTGAAGCGACCAGGTACAGCCAAATGGATGGGCGTCAGCCTAGCACCTGCGGTGCGTGCATGCAAGACTGGAGCGTCCATTGTCAGAGGTGGCAAGAGTGCGTTCTGTGCGCAATCCGGAGTGCCGTCGAATCGGCACCTCTTTTTGTCACTTCGTCAGTTTGTCATTTCAATGTTACGAATCGATTTGTTACTTCGGCTGAACGCTGTGTTCCAGAAATTTGATTGAACTGGCTTGTGGTGAGCAGGCCGGAATCGACGGTGGCCTTGGCTCCTGCCCATTTCCCACGATGCCGAAGGCCAAGCGCTGCACCGCAGGATGACGGCGGTCTTACTCCGAGATTGGATGGGTGTTCAGCCACAACGCAATCTCGATGCAGCCTGCTGCGAATATTGCAATCAACAACACCAGACCAATGATTTGCCGAGCGGTCCACTTGATCTGACGCACCCGCCTGGCGCTGCCTCTGCCCAAACGAAGGACTGGCGACACGATCACCTCCCGAAACGACAGCGCCAGGGACAACGATAGTTGTTGCCCCGAGCGCTTTTCTGAGTGCGTTGCGTGAGGTTAGAAGTGGAAGCCAACTTCTGCCGTCAGCGCGCGCGGTGTGACGTAGTGCGTTCCGCTGAAGGTGGAGAGGAAGTTGTAGAGCGCGTACTTGTTGGCCAGGTTCACGCCGCTGAGACGAAGACTCCAACGGTACTTCTCGGTGTGGAAGAGGTTGTCTTCGCCGACGGAGGCGTCGAAGAGATTCCGCTGGGCGATCCTGGGTGGATTTTTGTCATCGTTCTCTGTGTTGGGTGCAGGAATGCTGACGAGAGTTGAGGTAAGTCCTGCAGCGTCACACACAGCCGGCAATGGCTGCGTTGGCGTCGCTTTGACACCATCGCAGGCGAGCCCGGCCTGGAATTCCTGGTCGGCGGTCAAGCCGGTTGCAGCCAGGTTGATGCCCGGCGCTCCGTCGGGAAGCGTGATGGAGGGGCCGCCGTTGATGGGGTTGCAAAGGCTGTTGGGGTCAACGACGTTGTAGCAGGGGACGGAGCCGGCGGTGAGGCCGCTATCGTAACGCCAGTTGAAGCCAATCCAGGGGCCGTACTTGAATGGCGCCTGGTACTGGATGTGGGTGGTCTGGTTGAATTTTTCGTCATGATCGATGCGGAAGGGAAAGCCGCTCTGCCCGACGGTGGCGCCTGCGCCCGCACTCTGCGGCGGGAAGAAGCGCGCCGCCACCGAGGACATGACGACGAACGCGGTGAAGTTGTGGAAGTTGGGGATGTCCGCACGGATAGCGAAGCCGGGAATCTTGGAGTTGTGCCAATCGATGGGAAAGGTGATGGGCGTGTTGCCGAGGACGCTGAAGTCGAAGGCATTGTGCGTGTACTTCCAGATGTATTCGCCGCTGATGACGGCATTCTTGCCGAATGCCTGCTGGAAGCCGGCGTGGAACTCGTTGCGGAAGCCCGGCTGGAGTGTTCCCGAGACGCCGGGAGTGCATGCCAGCAGAGGAGAGAGCACATCGTTGCTGCATCCCTGGCTGGACAGCACGAGATTCTCGTTGAAGGGCGTCTCCAGCGTTCTCGCATAGGAAACGCGAAGGATGGTATTGGTCTGCTTGACGTTGTAGGCGACGCCGAGGCGCGGTTCGGCCTGGCGGGCGACGGTGAGGCCGTTGTAAAGGTCGCCGCGCATGCCGAGGTTGAAGAGCCAGTTGCCGGCTTTGAGCTCGTCCTCGATGTAGAGAGCGAGTTCCTTGACATCGGTGTGACCGAAGTAGTTGTAGAGCGACCCGCCGCGCGTGAGGTCGTAGGGCAACAGCAACGAGTCGAAGGTGCCGCCCACGGATGGATCATTGGAGACGAAGCCCGCGGCTGCGCATTGAGCTGGATCGGTGAAGCCCGGGAGCGGATTGCCGCTCGTGTCCAGGCACGGTGAGTTGAAGGTGGCGTTCACGAGCCCGAGGTGATCGTATTCGCGAAGGAAGGTCTGGTCATAGACCACGCCGGCCTTGATGTTGTTGTTGCCTTTCTGGATTGTCACGTCGGCGTGCACGCCGGCGTTCAACAGAGACCGAGTTTGTGCGATGGACTGGTCTTGCGTGCCAACATCGGCAAGCGGATTGCCGCTGGGGTAGTAGTTGTACGCGTCCTTGCGAACGTACGGGCCAAAGTTGAAGACCGCACTCGTTCCGAGGATGCGTGTGTACGTCGGCGCGATGTCGAAGGTCTCGATCTTGGAGCGCTGGTCTGTATCGCCGATGGGGCCGAATACGGGATTCGGTCCGGTACCGCCGCCGATGACGTTAGAGATGTTGGTGTTGTCATAGGAGTTCGGCGTCTGGAACCAGGAGCGGTGGTAGTTCACATTGAAATGAAGGGAATCTGCTGGGGTGAACTGACGGTCGATACGGTCAAAGAAGTTCTGCTCGTTGCCCTTGTCATGGAAGACCGCGAACTCCGGCGGGTCGAGAAAGCGTCCGGTGTTGAGGCCGTCGAACTCAAAGAAGTTCCCCCAGTTCTGTCCGCCGTAGCCGAGATCGATGGAGCCCGTGGCGGAGCCGAAGGTGCCGTAGGAGGTGGTGATGTTGCCAACCGGCTTCGTGAGGCCCTGGCCGGAGCGCGTGGTGACGTTGATGACGAGGCTGGTCTTGCCGCCGTATTCCGCGGGCGGCGCGCCGGAGATCACCTCAAGCGACTGCACCGAGTTTGACGGGATCTGATTGGAGAACACCTTGCTCTGCTGGTCGGTAATGGGCTGACCGTCAATGGAGAAGGAGTTCGATGCGTGATCGCCTAGTCCGTGAAAGAGTCCATTCGAGTCGGCTGCGACGCCAGGTGATGCCAAGGTCACCAAGGAGCTAAGGGAGGACGACTGGCTCTCCAGAGGGAGCTTCTGAAAGAGGCCGCGATCGACGTCGGTATGGAAGGTGGGGTCGTTCTCGATGAGGTCCTCACCACCCTCGACCGTCACGGTGCTTGTCGCTGTGCTGACCTGGAGCGGGATGGTCAAGCTGAGAGGAACGACGGAGTGGATGTCGACATCCTGCGCGACGGAGCTGAACCCAGTCATGGCGACGGTGAGGTGGTACGGGTTGAAGGGCACATTGGGGAACTGGAAGTGTCCTGCTTTGTCGGTGGTCGCGGTTCTGGTGTATTGGCTGACCGGATTCAGTATGGAGACGGTGGCTCCGGGAACCACTGCGCCGGACGGGTCGGTGACAACGCCGCTCACCACCCCAGAGTTCGCTTGTGCGTGAAGAGCTGAGAAGAGCGCGGAGAACAGAAAGACGAAAAGAAAAGAGAAAATGCTGCGCGCAGGCGTGCGCATAGGAAGCCTCCTGGAAAGATCGCTGATTGTTTGCTGGGACTGCTAGGCGACAGCAGTCTGATCAGGCGGAGGTCTGTTCCAGTGGCTGAAGGAGAAGAGGTGCTCGCGGTAGACCGGTTCAATGGACAGGACTACGCGAGTGGTAGGTACGGGAGCTTGCTGGATATGGCAAGAAGCCGATGGCTGCACCACATGAGGCGCAGTGTGGCAGACGGTGCAGTCCGCGTGTGTCAGCCCATCCGGATGAAAGTGGGCTTGCTGCAGAGTGGTGCCGAAGAGAAAAAGGACGACACAGAGAAGGGCAAGCACGAAGCGTTTGCGCGGTTCCGCTGCCCGGTCCTGGCCTACTCCTCGCATGATTACTAACTACTATACTCCGGCGAATGGAAGGATTTCGTAAAGGCCGGTGGGTGAGACACGGGATGCTCGAGAGAACGCACTACTCGGAGTGAAGCACGGAGACGAGATCGGTGTGCGCGGCATGCGATGCGGGGATGGTGCTGGCGACCAAGGCAACGATGGTCATAAGAATCCAGGCAAGCGAGAAGGATAGGGCGTCGTGGGGCTTGACGCCGACCAGCATGCCGGCGAGGAGTTTGCTGAGAGCGAAGGCGCTGACGATGCCAAGAACGCCGCCGAGCACGATGAGGCGCGCGGCCTGCGTGACGATGAGGGCGACGAGTCCGCGGCGGGATGCGCCGAGAGCGAGGCGGATGCCCATCTCCTGCGTGCGCTGCGAGACGGAGTAGGCGAAGACGCCGTAGACGCCGACTGCGGAGAGAATGACGGCGAGCAGTGCGAAGCAGGCGATGAGCAGCATGAGGAGGCGGCGCTGCGCGACCTGATTGGAGACGCGCTGGCCCATGGTCTGGATATCGAAGAGGGGCTGCTGGGGATCGACGGCGAGCACGGCTTTGCGCGCGGCGTTGGCGAGGAGGTTGGGGTCTGCGGTGCTGCGGAGAGCGATGAAGATCCCTTCCGATGGCGCCTGAGACTCGGGAAGGTAGAACCTCAGGACTGATTGGTTGTTCGGGACCGTTATGGCGTACATCATCCGCAATTCCAACCACAGTGACCGGGGTGAACTGATTTGCGACCGACTAAATAATTGAAGCGTTTGCCTGAGGCATTCCTGCAAAGTATTGCTTTGCAAACGCGCGGCTGACAATCGCGACGGGCAGTGAGGAAGCGGCGTCTTCGACGTTGAATGCGCGGCCCTGAATGATGGCCGTACCGACTGTGCGGAAATAGTCCGGCGTGACGTTGATGATTGGCATAACTTTCCAGTGCCCAGGTGGAGGAGGTGATGCGGCGGTCCAAAGGTGACGGCGGTTCCGTCGAATCTGGCCGAGCGGCAGAGAACTGGATATCGACAGCCGATCGAACGCCGGGCAAGGCCTGCAAGCTAGGAAGCAGATTGTCGATAAAGATCCGGATGGATCGGGCGAGGATGGGGCGTGCCATGCCGCCGGAGGATCATAACGAGGACCAGTAAGAATTGTTGAAGCCGGTAAGCGTATTGGAGGAGTCGAAGCCTGAGTCGTAGTGCATGACGTTAACAAAGCTGCGGACGAGCAGGCCAGCGGAGGCGAGGAGCACAACGGCGAGCGCGACTTCGAGGACGAGCAGGCCATGACGGAGCAACGCGTTGTTCGCGGCCTTGGCTGACGCGCATGGCGGCGGACTGGAGCGCGGTGCGGAGGTCGACTGACGCGTGCCGCTGATGGCGGGGGCAAGACCGAAGAGGAGCGTGGTGACGAGCGCGAGACCGAGTGTGAAGGCAAGCACCCAAGCGTCACGTGTATTGCCGTACTGAGCTTGCCGAAGGGAGTTGAAACAGCTGGCGATCGTGACGACGGAATGCCTACAAATGCGTCAGACGCGCCGGTGCGGCGGACAAGCGCGGTGAGTATAAAGGCGATGGAGCAGCCCAGAGGACGGCGGCAAAGCAAGAAAGCACCAGGCTTTCGACGAGAAACTGGCGCACGAGCCGGTGTCGCGATGCGCCCAGGGCTCCGCGCAGAGCGGTTTCAAAACGGCGCGAGACAGCGCGGGCAAGTTGCAAGTTGGCGACATTAATGCACGCGATAAGAGCACAGCAGCAACGCAAGCGAGCAGGATCAGGAGTGGCTTGCGATTATCGCCGGCAATATGGCGCTGAAGGGGTTGTACGATTTACTCGACGACTGGCGAAAAATGACTCAAATTCAGCGGGCGAACTTATGTTCGCGCGCGAGGTAAAAAGCCTGCAACTCCGCCTGTGCCTGCTGTATGCTACACCGGGGCGCAGAAGCGCGATGGTGTGCAGCCGTTCATAGGCTTTTCAACGGAGAGAGTGGTGTCGTGTCGAGCTCGGCCGTAGCATAGACATCCGGCTCGACGAGTGAGATCCGGAAAGCTGAAGTTGGGCGGCAAAACGCCAATGACGGTAGCCAGCTTCCCATTCAATGGTCGACGGATTTGCCAACCACTGCGGGTCGGCATGGAATTAGCGTCTCCAAAGATGATTGCCGATGACAATGACGGGCGGTGCCGCAGGACGGTCTTCATCTGCGGTGAAAAGGCGGCCTAAGCTGGGGACGACTCCGAGAATAGGGGCAGCAAGTTTGCTGTGACACCCGCGTAAGTGGCGCGTGCCGGATCTGCGGCGGCCGTCAAATTCATCAACGGGGCAGTGAGGTTTAGATTGTAGTCCAGTTTTAGTAGCCGGCGAACTGCTCAAAGGATTCGATGCTCGATCGTCGCAGCGACAAAGTCCTGCGAGGGAGCATGTCGATGGGCCCTGCGGATATGAGCCGAGACGAACATGAGGCGGCCGGCGTCGGGATAGGGAAGCGGGCGCAGGAGTAACACGTAGACGGCGGAGAATATGGCGGTGGTGGCGCCGATGCCGAGTCCTAAGGTGATAACGGCGGTGAGAGTAAAGGCGCGATTGCGACGCAGTTGGCGGAGGGCGTAACGCACATCCTGCCAGAGGAGTTCGAGGCCGGCGCCGGTGCGGCGATCGCGCACGGATTGCTTGACCTGCTCGATGCCGCCGAGTTCGACGAGCGTGGTGCGGCGGGCTTCGGAGGGCGGGATGCCGGCGGCGATCTTTTCGTCGGCGAGCATGTCGGCGTAGCTGCGGAGCTCTTCGTCGAGCTGACTTTCGATCTGCGGTCTGTGCAGCAGATTGCGTGAGAGGAATTTGAGGCGGGACCAGAGTCGCATCGCGATTCCCTCCTAGGTGGCTTTTAACGCGTTGGTCATGGCGGTGGCGATGCGCTGCCATTGTTCGGTCTCCTGGCCGAGCTGGCGCTCGCCTGCGCGGGTGAGGCGGTAGAAGCGGGCGCGGCGATTGTTCTCCGACTCTCCCCAGAAGGACGTGAGCCAGCCGGCCTCTTCGAGACGATGGAGCGCGGGGAAGAGCGAGCCGGGCTTGACCTGAAAGGTGCCGCGGGTGATCTGGTCGATGCGGCGGGAAACGCCGAGGCCATGCAACTCGCCCGTCTTGAGCGATTTGAGGATGAGCAGATCGAGGGTGCCCTGGAGGAGATTGGTCTGGCTGGAGCTCATGCGCTGCGTCCTATCGAATTTCTATAGGTATGCTGTGCCTCATTCCTATCGGATGTCAATAGGAGAGAGTGAGTATTTGGCAAGAAAATATTTGGATAACAAAATATTCGGGATATCCAGAGATTGACTTCTTGATTTAAGCTGCGCATGCCCTTCCAAACAGGAGAGATATCGATGGCCACTGCCATGCCGCAGCAGCAACCTACGCCGGAACGCTTCTTCAATGCCATGAACGCTTATCAGCAGACAGAGGCGCTGAAGTCAGCCGTAGATCTGGACGTTTTCACCGCGATTGCCGAAGGCAATACAACGACCGCGGCGATTGCGAAGCGCTGCCAGGCCGCGGAGCGCGGTGTGCGCACGCTGTGCGACTTTCTGACCATTCACGGATTTCTAACTAAGGATGGAACGCAATATGGGCTGGCGGCGGACACAGCGGTATTTCTGAACCGGAAATCGCCCGCATTTATCGGCGGCACGATGGAGTTCCTGCTGAGCCCGCGCGCGCGCGAGGCTTTCTCTCAACTGACGGAGGCGGTGCGCCGCGGCGGCACGGCGCTGGGCGAGGGCTCGACGGTGGCGGAGAACCCGGAGTGGGTGACATTTGCGCGCGCCATGATGCCGCTGATGCGCATGCCATCGCAGATGGTGGCGGCGGAGCTGCGCAAGGGCGGTGCAGCGGAGAAGGTGCTGGACATTGCCGCAGGCCACGGCATGTACGGCATTGGCGTGGCGAAAGAGAATCCCGACGCGCAGGTGTACGCGGCTGACTGGAAGAATGTGCTCGAGGTGGCGAAGGCGAATGCGCAGGCGATGGGTGTGGGCGATCGCTACCATCTGATTCCGGGAAGCGCGTTTGAGACAGATTTTGGCAGTGGCTACGATGTGGTGCTGATTCCGAATTTTCTGCATCACTTTGATGTGGCGACCTGCACGTCTTTCCTGAAGAAGGTGCGAGGGGTGTTGAAGCCGGGGGGACGCGCTGCGATTGTGGAGTTCATTCCCAATGCCGATCGAGTGACGCCGCCTACGGCGGCAGCCTTCAGCATGATCATGCTGGTCAATACGCCGAGCGGTGATGCATATACGTTCGCGGAGTTGGAGAGCATGGCGAAGAATGCAGGCTTTCCGCGCGTGGAGCTGTCACCGCGGGAGATTGGATTCAGTCAGCTGGCGATTGCGTACGCGTGACGGTGGCCGCGTCGGCGAGGCGAGCAGCCTGCGTCAATAGATAGTTGCGCTCGGGGACGCTGGCGGTCTTCTTCGCGGCTGCGCGGTAGTGCGCGATGGCTGCGGCGCGATCGCCAGCGAGCTCGAGCAGATGAGCACGGACGGCGTCGAGCCGATGATGGCGCGCGAGACGGTCGTCCGTGTCCAGCGCCTTGAGCAGATCGAGCCCAGCGGCCGGGCCATGCACCATGGCTGCGGCGACGGCGTGGTTGAGCAGGACCATGGGGTTGTCCGACATGCGTTTGAGCAGATCGTAGAGAGCGAGGATCTGCGGCCAGTCGGTGTCCTGGGCGCGCGGTGCCTCGTCATGGACCGCGGCGATGGCGGCTTGCAATGTGTAACTGCCAATGGAACCTTTTTGGAGCGCGCCGGTAAGCAGCGCGATGCCCTCCTGGATGGCGCGCTGATCCCACAAGGAGCGGTCCTGTTCCGTAAGCGGGATGAGCTCCCCGACGGGGCCGGTGCGCGCGAGGCGGCGGGCATCGGTGAGGAGCATGAGGGCGAGGAGTCCAGCGACTTCCGCGTCGTCAGGCAGCAGCGCGTGGGTGGCGCGGGTGAGACGGATGGCCTCGGCGGAGAGGTCCGTGCGCTCGAGATCGGGACCGGCGCTGGAGGTGTAGCCCTCGTTGAAGATGAGATAGAGGACGTGGAGCACGGCGCGGAGGCGCTCGGCGCGCTCTTTGGCGGAGGGCGACTGAAAGCGGATTCCGGAGGACTTGATGGTAGTTTTGGCGCGGGTGATGCGCTGCGCCATGGTGGACTCCGGCACCAGGAAGGCGCTGGCGATCTCTGCGGTGGTGAGGCCGCCGACGGCGCGCAGAGTGAGAGCGATGGCGGAAGGCGGAGTGAGCGCGGGATGGCAGCACATGAAGAGCAGGTTGAGGGTGTCGTCCTGCGCTTCGCTTTCGAGGTCGAAGTTAGGGATGACGAAGAGGGACTGCTCGGCCGCCGCGGCAGTTTCTCGGTTGAGGCGTGCGCGCTCGCTGCGCACGCGGTCGGTCATGCGGCGGGTGGCGACGCGGATGAGCCATGCGCGCGGATTGTCCGGAGTGCCTTCGTGGGGCCATTGGGCGGCGGCTGCGATCATTGATTCCTGCACCGCGTCTTCGGCGGCGGAGAAGTCGCGGAAGCGATGGAGCAGGACACCGAGCACCTGCGGCGCGAGGTCGCGGAGGAGATGCTCGGTGCGGATGTCCAGCGGATGCGATGCCACGGCGGCTGCCTATTCCATCGGCTCGGGACAGGCGCCCATGACCTGACGGACTTCGATGGGGATGACGAATGGCTTGCCATCGGGGCCGGGTGCGGAGGAAGCGCGAGCGGCGATCTCGTGAGCGCGCTTCTCGCTTTCGACATCGACGATCCAATAGCCGGCGAGGAACTCTTTGGATTCGGGGAAGACGCCATCGGTGACGGGTTCGCCGTTTTTGCCGACGCGCACGATGACGGCCTGTTTGGGGTCGGCGAGGCCTTCTGCTGCAGCCAGTTCACCGGCCTCGCGGAGATCCTTATTGAGGCTATGCATGAAGGCGATGTGGGCCGAGATGGCTTGCTTGGGCCATGTGCCCATAAGCTCGTAGCCGTTCCTGGGGCAATTCATCATCAGAATGTATTTCATGGTGTTCTTTCCTTTCCTGCAAACGCAGAACTTGATTGCTGAGCAGTACAAAGCCGAGAGCAAGAAGCTTTGAATGAGTTTCAGCCTTCATCGCTCTACCGACTGGTGATCTGCCGCACTTCGATCGGCATGTTCGCCGGCACTCCGCCAGGACCCGGTGCGGTTACAAGACGGCTGGCTATCGCATAAGCCCGCTCGGGCGCGTTGACGTCAACAATCCAGTAGCCGAGTAGAAACTCCTTGGACTCAGGGAAGATGCCGTCAGTGACAGGCAGGCCGTCCTTTTGGAGATGCACCACCTTGGCCAGCTCCGGACCGGCCAGGCCCTCGTTCGCCACAAACTCTCCGGACTCGCGCAATTCTTTGTTGATCCGCGTGAGGACCGCCATATGTGCCTCCCGGTCTTGATCGGACCATGCTCGATAGGCTCCAACGCCGGAGTTTGTGCCATGCATCATCAGAATGTATTTCATGGTGTTCTCCTATTGATTTTCGCGCCGGTTGAAGGCGCGTTCATAGGGAAGTCGGAGCCGCAGGCAGATTCTCGACATCGATCACGAAAATTATTTCGGCCCTTACTCGTTGCGCAGGGTCTGGACGGGGTCGAGGTGGGCGGCGCGGCGGGCGGGCAGGGCGATGGCCACGAGCGACGGCAGGATAAGCAGCAGGAGCGAGGCGGCGAGCACGGGGACCGAAGCCGCGCGAGCGTGGTAGAACTGCGCGCGCAGAGCGTAGCCGGTGAGTATGGCAGCGAAGAGGCCTGCGGCGGCGCCGAGGAGTACCCAGCGCGACTCCTGGCCGAGCAGCAGTTGCACGATAGCCTCGCGTGAGGAACCGAGCGCTAGCCGGATGCCGATCTCTTTTTCGCGCAGGGAGACTTCGTAGGCGAGCAGGCCATAGGTGCCGAGGATGGCGAGGAAGAGCGCGAGCGCTCCGAAGGCGGCGGCTACCTGCATGAGGAAGCTGCGTTGGGCGATTTCATGCGCCATACGCGTTTCCATCGGCTGGAGGCGGAAGAGCGCCAGGTCCGGATGTTGGCGAGTGAGAGTGCGGCGGACGGTTTCGCTGAGCAGGGCGGGATCGCCATTTGTGCGCAGCACGATGGTCATGGCGGTCTTCGCGTGGTCGGCTTCGGGGAAGTAAAGATTCGGTATGGGCGGGCTGGTCGAGGTCGAAGTTGTGGATGTTGCCAACGACGCCGATCACGGTGGCCCACGCCTGAATATCGCCGCTCCAAATGCGTTTTCCGACCGGATCCTGGCCCGGCCATTCCTGCGCGGCCAGCGCGCGATTGACGATGGCTACGTGGTTGCTGCCGCTGTCACTGGCAGTGAAGTCGCGGCCGCTGTAGAGGGTCTGGCCGATAGCGGCGAAGTATCCGGGCGTGACGTGGAAGTTGTCGGGGCCCGATGTTCGTTGTAGCTGGTGGCATTGATCCGGATGCGCGTCACTGCAGAAGCCGGTGCGATCGATGGAGCCACTGATGGGAGGAATGGTTGGCGGCGGCAACAGCCTGCACGCCGGGAAGATGGCGAAGCGTCTCGATGGCTTGGGTGAAGAAGAGAGCCGTGCGCGGTCCGTCGTAGCCGGCGTGACGCTGCTGCCGTGGATGTCAACGCCGGCGAGGAGCAGGTGATCGGGAGCGAAGCCGAGCGGCTGATGCAGCAGGATCCGGACGCTCGAGATCATCCATCCGGCCCAGGAGACGAGGACAAGGGCGAGTGCGATCTGCGCGGTGACGAGGACGCGGCCGGCGTGCTGGAGGCTGGAACTGGAGGAAGCGCCTCGGCCGCTCTGCGTGAGGTCAGCAAGTAGGGAGGGGCGCAGGGTGCGGAGGGCCGGTAGCAGTGTAAGCATGATCGTCACTGCCGCAGATACGAGTATGGCAAAGAGGAGTACGCGTGGATGCAGAGCAGCATGGCCGATGCGCGGCATGTGGAGAACGGTGACCTGCTTGACGCCGCGGATGGCGGCCTCGGCAAGCGCGAGGCCGGCGAGTGCACCGAGCGCGGCGAGGACGGCGCTTTCGATGAGGAGCTGGTTCAGCAGCTGACGCAAGGATGCGCCCAGCGTGGCGCGGGTAGCGAATTCGTGACGGCGACGCGTGTTGCGGGCGAGCAGCAGATTCGCGAGGTTGGCGCAGGCGATCAACAGCAGCAGGCCACATGCGGCGAGCGTGGTGAGAAGCGCGGCGCGCGTGCCGGTGCCGGCGACGAGATCGGTGAAGCGGCATGAGAGTGGGGGCGAAGGTAGCAGCGTAGTTGCCGGGGAAGGCTTTGGTGAAGCGGGCGCTGGACGAGCGTCAAGATCAAGCTCGGCCTGACGTGGTGTGACGCCGGGCCGCAGTCGGCCGATGGCTGCGAAGTCGAAATCGCCGCGGGCGTTGGGGCGCTCGAAGGGATCGCAGCCAATGGGCAGCAGAACCTCGGGATGGTTGAAGCGCGTCAGGGCCTTCCATCTCCTGCGCGAGCAGGAAGTACGCCGACGATCTGATAGGTGTGGCGGTCGATTTCGAGGGTGCGATTGCCGAGTGAAGAGCCGCCGCCGAGACGATTCCAGAATGCGCCGCTGACGATGACTTCGGAGTAGCAGTCGTGCTCATTGCCGGTCTGGGCGAAGTCGTGACCGAGGGCAAGCGGGATGCCGAGAGTGGAGAGGAAGTTCTGCGTGACCTCCATCACCTGTCCGGCTTCGCTGCCGCGCGTGCTGCGTACGGTAGGAGCAGCGCCTTTGTAACCGGCAATGGATTGGAAGCTTCGACTCTGCCGTTGCCAGTCCTGAACCGTGGGAATGGACAGGCCATTCCACGGAGCGCCGTTCAGCGCGACGAGGCGGTCCGGGTGCGGGAAGGGAAGCGGCTGGAGAAGCACGGCGTCGAGGATGCTGAAGATGGCGGTGGTGGCGCCGATGCCGAGGGCGAGCGTAAGGATGGCGGTGGCGGCGAAGCCGGGGCTGTTGCGGAGCTGGCGGAGTGCGTAACGAAGCGATTGGAGCATGCGCGGATTTCCCGCCATTTTAAGAGCACGCATGGTGCCGTTGTTGCTCGCGGATCTTGTTTCGTGGAAGCTCGCGTCCCGACTAGGGCGTCGCGCATCCGGTGCGGCCGTGTTCTGTTTGGGTGAAGGCCGCGCTGTCCGGGAACGAACAGCTGCGGAGATCAGTCTGTCCGGGGGTGGACACCAAGTGGCGGGGGTCAGGGAACAGGGATCGGGGATGAGGTCAGGGATCAGGGAAGGATGCGGCAAGTCAGGGGTTGGCGCCTGGATTGCATGAATCGTCATGTCATTCTCTGCGTCATTTTCAGGAGGACTGCTTTGAGGAACTTCGCCCAGGATCTTCGGTTTGCGTTGCGGCAGATGCGTCGCTCGCCGGGCTTTGTGTTGACGGCGGTATTGACGCTCGCGCTGGGGGTAGGGGCGAATACGGCCGTCTACTCACTGCTGGACCAGGCACTGCTGCGATCTCTGCCGGTGAGCAAGCCCGAACAGCTGGTGGTGCTGAGTGCGCCGGGGAAGGCATGGTCGGGACACTCGAGCGACCATGGCGCCGGTGAAGAGAAGTCGTTCTCATATCCGATGTACCGCGATCTGCGCGACCAGGCGAAGGTCTTCGATGGATTGATCGCGACGTCGCCGACCGCGGTGGGCATTGCGCACGACCGGACGTCGGAGGTGGGTGACGCGGAGATTGTGAGCGGCAACTACTTCTCCGTCCTCGGCGTGGGACCGGCGCTGGGACGGCTGCTCTCGCAGGCCGACGATGCGGCGCCGGGAGCGAATGCGGAGGCAGTGTTGAGCCACCACTACTGGATGACGCATCTGGGTGGGGATCCGAATATTGTCGGGAAGACGATCGCGCTGAACAGCCACAGCTTCGAAGTGATCGGCGTGGCGCCGGAGAATTTCCAGAGCGCGGTGTGGGGACAGACGCCGGATCTGTTTGTGCCGATGTCGATGCTGGATACAGTAATACCGGGCCAGGGCAAGCGGCTGACCGATCACACCGATCGATGGATGAATGTTATCGGGCGGTTGCGCGATGGCGAGACGACGGCGCAGGCGGAGGCGGGCGTGGCACCACTGTGGCACGCGCTGCGCGCGGAGGAACTGAAGGCGTTGCGGCACCAGTCGCCACGGTTTGTCGACGAGTTCCTGACGCACAGCCGGCTGGTGATCGAGCCGGGTGCGCGGGGACTCTCCTACAGCCGCAGCTCGCTCGAGACGCCGTTGCTGGCAGTGATGGCGATGGCGTCGCTGGTGCTGCTGCTTGCGGCGGTGAATGTAGCCAGCCTGCTGCTGGTGCGCTCCGCCGCGCGGGTGCAGGAGTTTGCGGTGCGCTACGCGATGGGTGCGCGTTCGGCGCGCATCCTGCAACAACTGCTGATTGAGGGCGCACTGATCGGAGTACTGGGCGGAGCTGCGGGCATGCTGCTGGCGCCGGCGGCGATGCGGCTGCTGGTGCGGCAGATTACCGCAGTCGATGAGACGACTGCCTTCCATGCGTCGCTGGACGGGCGATTGTTCGTCTTCGGGCTTGCCGTGGCGCTGGGGGTGAGCCTGCTGTTCAGCCTTGCACCCGCTATCCAGCTGCTGCGGCCGGACCTGGTCACGGCGTTGAAGCAAAAGGCCGCGACGGCAACTGGCGGTGTGCTGGGGCTGCGGCGTGTGGTGGTCTCGGTGCAGATCGGGCTGAGCGTATTGTTATTGATCGGCGCGGGCCTGTTTGTGCGAACCATCGAGAATCTACGGCATGTGAATGCCGGCTTCAACACAACGCATCTGGTCACGTTCCACATCAACCCGGAGCTGGCCGGATATCCGAAGGCGAAGCTTCTGCCGTTGGAGCAGCGAGCGATGGAGGCCATGCGCGGGCTGCCAGGCGTGCAGGCAGTCGCGGCGACGGATGACCCGGAGCTGGCCGACACCGGTATGGGCGGCAACGTGACGGTTGCGGGCTACACACCGCCGGCGAATGAGGAGTTAGATATCGAAGAGAGCATCGTGAACACGGATTTCTTCCATGCGATGCAGGTGCCGATGGTGGCGGGCAGGAGCTTCAACGCGACGGACGATGCGACGGGACAACCGGTTGCGATTGTGAACGAGATGTTTGTGCAGCACTATTTCAAGAGCGCGGCGGCAGCGATTGGAGGACGCGTGGCGTTCGGCGCGGGCAAGGACCTGCATTACATGACGATCGTCGGCGTCGCACGCGACATTCGGCACGGGAATCTGCGCGATCCGGGACGGCCAACGCTGTTCACACCGATGGGCCAAGGAGATGCGCCTAGCCAGCTCTTCTTCTATCTGCGCATGGCGACGCCACCGGAGCAGATGTTCGCTACAGTGCGGGCGGCGATGCGATCGATCGACGCAGGGCTGACAGTGGCGGACTTGCGCACGATGGATGAGCAGGTGGAGAGGAGCATCGCGAACGAGCGCATGATCGAGGTGCTGGCGCTGGCCTTCGGAGTGCTCGCCACTCTGCTGGCGGGCGTCGGACTCTATGGTGTGCTCTCGTATACGACGATGCAGCGCACGCGCGAGATCGGCATTCGCATGGCGCTGGGCTCTACGCGGCTGGCCATTACCGGGCTGGTGGTGAAGGATATGGTGCGGCTTGGAGTGATCGGCGTGGCAGTGGCGGTGCCGTGCGCGATGCTGCTGGGACGCGCGCTGCGCAGCCAGCTCTTTGGCGTCTCCGCGGCAGACCCGCTGACGCTGGCTGGGGTGGTCCTGCTGATGGCAGTGGTGGGATTGGCTGCGGCGCTGGTGCCGGCGCGGCGCGCGGCCAATGTGGAACCGATGGAGGCGCTGCGCGCGGAGTAGGCCTTGCGCTCAGAGGTCGAGCCGGTAGCGGCACTTCCTGTAGTGGCCGCTGTGATGAATGATGCAGGACTCAGGAACGTCGACGATTTCGATGAACTGTGCTCCCGCGAGTTCGCAGCAACGCCGTGAGGCGATGTTGTCCGGATCGCATGTGAGCCATAGCGGACTGATCCCACGCTCCCGAGCGAGGGGAATGAGCAGGCGCACGGCGCGGGCTGCGTAGCGATGTCCGCGATGCGCGGGATCGATGGTGTAACCGATATGGCCGGCGTAGCGCTCGATGTGCGAATTCGAGCCGAGACGGAGATTGATTTCACCCACGGGCTGGCCAGAGTCGAGACGAACGATCTGGAAAAAGAGAGTCGGGACTTTGTGGACCGGGTGCGGCGCGAAGCTGACAGGGTTGAGAGCGAGTAGCTCGTCCTGCCATGCTTGCGGCGCCTGATACGAGAGCATCGACCGATTATCCATTGCCGATGGAAGAGGATCGCACGCGGGAACGAGATGCGGCGTTGGGCGGCAGCACGCGCCCGAGATAATCGGCGAGGCGCTGGCCGGGCTTGAGAACGAAGGTGCGGTCGAGAACCTGCGGGCCATCCATGCGATCCAGGCGGAAGGTGCGGAAGTCGTCGCGGAGCTCGCACCAGGAGATGAGCGTCCAGACACCGCTCCAGAAATAGAGGGCGATGGGGCGAATGTGCCGGTCAAGCGTGCGCTGGCCATCTTCGCGCACGTAGTCGAAGCGCAGGACGCGGCGATCGATGCAGGCTTCGTGGATCTGGTCGAGGCGCTGACGCAAATCAGCGGGCATCTGGAAGCTGGGGGCGTAGAGCGCGATGGAGTCGAGGCGCTCGCGGAGTTCCGGCGGCAGCACCGCCTCGATGCGCTGCAGTGCCTGCATGGCGGCCTTCGCGCTCTCTGCGCCACCCCAGGCCTGTACCAGGCGCGCACCAAGAACCAGAGCCGTGATTTCGCTGCGAGTGAACATGAGCGGCGGCAGATCAAAGTCACGACGGAGGGTGTAGCCGACGCCGGCCTCGCCTTCAATGGGCATGCCCGAGAGCTGGAGGTCGCGCACGTCGCGATAGACGGTGCGGGGAGAGACCTCCAGCTTAACGGCAAGCTTCTGCGCGGTGATGAGCCGGCCGGAGCGGAGAAGCTGGACGATGCGAAAGAGACGATCAGCGCGGCGCATGCGCCATGGTGACGCTGATCTCAGTGCTCATGCAAGGCGATACGATTGCCTTCCGTATCGCGGAGAACGGCGTAACGGCCAAATCCGCCCGGAATCACCGTGATCGGGACCAGCACCGAGCCGCCGATGTTCGGGACGCGCGCGACCGCGGCATCGAGGATTCCGTCGGCGTTGAGATAGATGAGCACGCCGGAGTCGGAGGGTGCTTGATCGGCGCGCTGAACGAGAGTGCCGCCGACCCCCTCCTTGCTGGACATGAAGATCGCCATGGGCTCGCCGAAGTGCTCGCGGCGGATCTTGCGGTCGAAGAGCTTCTCGTAGAAGGTGGCGGCGCGCTCAAGGTCGGTGGTTGGGATTTCGAACCAGTTGATGGCGTGATGGGACGCGGCGGCGGTGTTTGTGGTGGCGGCGTCTGTGGTGGCGATGTCGGTCATGTTAGCCCTCCTTGGCTGTGTTGAAGGCAGCATAGGAGAGGGCTGCTGACAGCGTTCTGTCAGCAGCCTTCGAGAAAGCGGGAATTAATTTGCGGAGGTGAGGCCGAGCTTCTGCGCGATGACGTCAGCGTATTTGAGACCGGCGCCAGTGTTGAAGAGGACGCAGCGGTCGGTGGGTTTGAGATAGCCGCTCGCGAGCAGATGATCGTAGGCGGCGGTGGCTGCCGCGCCTTCGGGGGAGAGCAGGATGCCTTCGTTTTGGGACCAGTCGAGCAGCGACTGGAAGATGGTGTCGTCGGGAATGGCGAGGCATACGCCACCGCTGCTGCGACATATATCGAGGATGATGGTGTCGCCGTAGGGCTTGGGCACGCGCAGGCCGGCGGCGAAGGTGACGGCGTTCTGCCATGCCTCCGACGCGGGCTTGCCTTCATCGAAGGCACGGGCGACGGGCGCGCAGCCGCTGGATTGCACGGCGATCATCTTTGGTCTGCGGCCAGCCGCGACCCAGCCGAGCTGCTCCATCTCTTCAAAGGCCTTCCACATGCCAATGAGGCCGACGCCGCCGCCGGTGGGATAGAAGACGGCGTCGGGATATTGCCAGTTGAGCTGTTCGACGAGCTCGTAGCCCATGGTCTTTTTGCCTTCGACCCGGAAGGGTTCCTTGAGGGTGGAGATGTCGAACCATCCTTCGGATTGCTTGCGCTCGTTGACGATGCGGGCGCAGTCGGAGATGAGGCCATCGACGAGCGTGACCTTGGCGCCGTAGGCGACGCCTTCCATGTGGTTGGCAATGGGGACGTCCTTGGGCATGAAGATATGGGCCTCAATGCCAGCGGCAGCGGCGTAGGCGGCGAGCGCTCCTGCAGCGTTTCCGGCAGACGGGACGGCGAGCTTTTTCAACCCGTAGTGACGCGCCATGGTGACAGCGAGCGCGAGGCCGCGCGCTTTGAATGTGCCGGTGGGGTTGGCGCCTTCTTCTTTCAAGTACACATTATGGTTACGTTTGCTCTGGAGCATGGGTGTCCAGCCCTCGCCGAGGGTGACGGGTTCGACGGAGGGGAGAACGGCGCGATAGCGCCACATGCCGGCGGAGGGGGCTGTGCTCGCTTCGGTGGCGATCCAGTCGCGGACCGCGATGCCTTTTGCGGAGGAGAGATCGTAGCGGACGTAGAGCGCTCCGGCGCAGTGAGGACAGAGGGTCTGTGGTGTGTCGGCCGAGATGTGCTGGTGGCAGCGAGAGCATTCAAGGTGGGAGATGTGGGGCATGGATTGAGGGTAACAAGGGCTGGCCGTCCAAACGAAGCAACGCACAGGGCTGCTGGCGGTGGTGCGAATCGTTGTGACCTTCGCGTTGCTGCGGCCCGGCAGTGATGCTACGTGACCTCCGGGATGGGTCATAGGTCGTCGCGGCGCGGTAGGATGTGAGTCCAATGGCGAAGCGTTCGAGACTGGTGCACGCGGTGGGTGTGGTTGGCGGCTGGATGTATGCGCTTGGGGCGGTGCTGGGCGTGTATAGCGTGGGCGGCGCGGCCGCGTTGCGCGTGGCGGGCATTGTCCTCATGGCGGTATGGGCGCGGCGCTCGCTGACAGCGTGGATCTTTGTCGCGATGTTGGCGGGGGTGGAACTGGGCGTGGACGCGCCCGGCGTTGCGGTCCAATGCAAGGTCTTCAGCGATATTTTTTTGCGGCTGATCCGCATGATCGTCGCGCCGCTGATCCTGGGCACGTTGGTGACGGGCATTGCCGGGCATGGGAGTCTGCGGCAGGTGGGACGCATCGGCGTGAAGTCGCTGGTGTACTTCGAGGTGGTGACGACGCTAGCGCTGTTGATCGGCGTGGTGGCGATAAATCTGACGAAGGCGGGTGTGGGGCTGGCGGTGAGCGCGCCGCCGCATGTTGCGGCCTCCACTGCAGCGATGGTATCAAACACGCAACCCAGCGCAGCCGCAGAGCACGACTGGCAGGGATTTCTGCTGAATGTGTTTCCGGAGAACATCGCGAAGTCGATTGCGGATGACCACATTCTGCAGGTGGCGGTGTTTGCGGTGCTGCTGGGGATTGCGCTGTCGCTCTTGACTGAGGAGCGGCGACGGCCGTTGCTGGATCTGGCGGAGTCGGTGACGGCGGCAATGTTCACAATCACCAAGATCGTGATGTACGTGGCGCCGTTGGGCGTAGGCGGTGCGCTGGCCTACACAGTGGGACAGCGTGGGCTGATGGTGCTGCTGCCGCTGGCGAAGCTGCTGGGCACGCTGTATGGCGCGCTCGCAGCGTTTCTGCTGCTGGTGCTGTTGCCGACGGCGTTGCTGTTCCGCGTGCCGCTGCGGCGGTTTATAGAAGCGGTGGCTGAGCCGGCGACGATCGGGTTTGCGACCAGCACGTCGGAAGCGGCGCTGCCAAGCGCGATGGAGGAGATGGAGCTGTTCGGAGTACCGCGGCGGATTGTGTCATTTGTAATCCCGGCCGGTTACAGTTTCAATCTTGCGGGATCGTCGGTGTACCTGGCGCTGGCATCGATCTTTGTGGCACAGGCTGCCGGGATGCGGATGGGCGTGGGTGAGCAATTGGCGATGGTCTTTACCCTGATGCTGACGAGCAAGGGAGTGGCAGGTGTGCCGCGAGCAATACTGGTCGTGCTGCTGGCGACGGCATCGACCTTCCGCCTGCCGACGGAGCCGATCTTCCTGATCCTGGGCGTGGATGCGTTTGCGGATATGGGACGCACCGCGGTGAATGTGATTGGCAATTGCCTGGCGGCTGCGGTGGTGGCACGAAGCGAGGGCGAGTTGGACGTGGAAGTCCCGGCGGAGGCGTTTCCCTTGACGGACTAGGCGCTCTGCCTGAGAGTTGCTGTGAACCCTGTCGTTTCGAGAACAGATCCGTAATAAGAACGATGAAGGAGCCTGGCGATGGTACGTGCTGGTGCCGTGTTGTTGTGCGTCTCGCTGTTGATGGCTGCGGCTGTTGCGCAGGTGAAGGACGGCGTGAAGCCGTTTGTGAAGGAAGATGAGCCGGTACTGGTGCTGAACCATGTACGGGTGATTGACGGCACGGGCGCAGCGCCGATGGAAGATCAGCGGATCGACATCGAGAACGGAAAGATCACGCGTGTACAAAGCGCAAAGTTGCGCAATGCGTATCCACCAAATGCGAAGGTGCTGGACCTGAGCGGCAAGACAGTGATGCCAGGGCTGGTGGGGATGCATGAGCATCTCTTCTATCCAACACCGGGTGATGGTCCTGCACGGCAGAACATGTACGGAGAGATGGCGGACAGCGCGCCGCGCCTCTATCTGGCAGGCGGCGTGACAACGGCGCGCACAACGGGCAGCGTGGAGCCGTACACGGACCTGTCGCTGAAGGCGTCGATCGATGCGGGTGAGACGCCGGGGCCGAAGCTGCTGATCACCGGGCCGTATCTGGAGGGCACACCGTCGCTGGGGCCGCAACTGCATTCGCTCACTGGACCGGAAGATGCAGCGCGCACGGTGGACTACTGGGCCGAAGAAGGTGTGACGAATTACAAGGCGTACATGCACATCACGCCGGAGGAGCTGAAGGCGGCGATTGATCATGCGCATGCGCGTGGGCTGAAGATCACAGGGCATCTGTGCTCGATCGGATTCACGAAGGCGGCGGAGCTGGGCATCGACGATCTGGAGCATGGGCTGGTGGTGGATACGGAGTTTGCGCCGGATAAGAAAGAGGGCGTGTGCCCGGGGCAGCGCGGGCCGATGACGGCGATGGCCAAGAGCCTGGATGTGGATGGCCCGCAGGTACAGGCGATGATCCGTACGCTGGTGGAGCATCATGTCGCGGTGACGTCGACGCTGGCGATCTTCGAGAGTTTTACGCCGAACCGGCCGCCGATGCAGCAGGAGCTGGCGCCGAAGAGCGCGATGGCGACGGAGGCGTGGTCAGATTTTGCGACGACGCGCGCGGAGATTGCCGAGCATGGCGACAGCTCTAACTGGCCGGCGCTGCTGAAGAAGGAGATGCAGTTCGAGCGGTCGTTCGTGAAAGCCGGCGGACTGCTGCTGGCGGGCTGCGATCCGACGGGATACGGCGGCATACTGCCCGGCTTCGGCGATGAGCGTGGGATGGAGCTGTCTGGTGGAGGCGGGATTCACGCCGCTGGAGGCGATTCACATTGCGACGCAGAACGGCGCGATTTATCTGGGGCAGCAGGATCACGTCGGCAGCGTGGCGGAGGGGCACGCGGCGGACCTGGTTGTGGTCGATGGGAATCCGGCGGCGAAGATCGAGGACGTCGAGAAGGTCGAGACGGTCTTCAAGGACGGCGTGGGATACGATCCGGCGAAGCTGCGGGCTTCTGTGGCGGGCATGGTGGGGATCCGGTAGCGGGGCAATCCCTGCGGCAACACTTTCCGCTTGATCGTGGTGAAAGCGCGGGAATAGCCTCTGCGCCATGCGAAAGAGATGTGTTGTGTTCTGTGCGGCGTGCGCTTTACTGTTGGCCGGCGCGGCGTTCGGCCAGTCGATGCCCGGGACGGGAGAACACCACCACCACGACGATGCGCCGCCGCCGGGTGAGAAGCTGGGGCAGGTGTCGTTTCCGACTTCGTGCGCTGCGCGGTCACAGGCGCCGATGATTCGGGGCGTCGCGTTGCTGCATTCGTTCGGCTACACCGAAGCGCAGATGCAGTTTGCGGCGGTCGCGAAGGATGACCCTGGGTGTGCGATGGCGCACTGGGGCATTGCGATGACGCAGTACCACGAGTTGTGGGAGCAGCCGGGACCCGATGCGTTGAAGCTTGGCGCCGAGCAGATGGCGAAGGCGCGCTCGCTCGAAGCACCGCCGACCACGCCGCGAGAGAAGGCATATATCGCCGCGCTGAGTGCCTTCTTCGATCCGACGGACGTCCCATCGCAGCAGCGGGCCGATGCGTACGAGGCCGGCATGAATGCGCTGCATCGCGACTTCCCGGATGATGTGGAGGGTGCGGCGTTTGACGCGCTGGCGATCCTGGCAGCCACGCCTCCGATGGATACGTCACTGACGCATGAGCACCAGGCGCTCGCAATTCTGGTGCCGTTGTTCGCGGCGCATCCCGATCACCCTGGACTGGCGCACTACATCATTCACACCTGCGACACGCCGGCGCTGGCTCCGGAGGGATTGGAGGCTGCGCGGGAGTACGCCAGGATCGCGCCGTCTTCGCCCCATGCGCTGCATATGCCGGGACATATCTTTGCGCGGCTCGGCATGTGGCAGGAGGACATCGACTCAAATCTGGCGTCGGTGGCGGCCTCGAAGAAGGCAGAAGCAGCGGCAGAGCCGGGCGCCGCACATCAGATGCATGCGGATGAGTTCCTGATCTATGCCTACCTGCAGGTGGGCCAGGACGAGAAGGCACGAGGACTGACGGCCACATGCGTGGTGTCGGAGAGCGCATGAACGCGATGCCCGGCATGGATGATATGAAGGACGCCGGACCCTTTTTCGACAACGAACTAAATGCGATCTACCCGATGGAAATGCATGACTGGAAGGCGGCAGCCGCATTGACGCCGGCGCCGGGATCCTTGGCATATGAGCTGATGGACACGTACTGGGGGCAGGGCGTTGCGGCTGGTCACCTGCGGGATGCGAAGTTAGCCGCAGAGGCGCTGGCGAGCTTCGATCAAAGCGTGGATGCGTTGAAGAAGAGCCCGTTCGCGAATCTCGCACCCGGCACCGACGTGAAGCGGAATGAGATCGTGGGCTGGAAGGCGTTCGCAGAGAATCAGCCGGAGGCCGCGGTGGGGGCCATGCGCCAGGCGGCCGACCAGCAGGACAAGATGGGACAGGATGAAGTGGATATTCCGGCGCGCGAGATGTTGGGCGATCTGTTGCTACTGGAACACAAGCCTGCAGAGGCGCTGAAGGAGTATCGGGTAGCGTTGAAGAAGAGCCCCAACCGTCTGAATGGACTGCTGAGCGCTGGCGACGCAGCCGAGCAGGCGGGCTTGCCGAATGAAGCGGGTGAATTTTATAAGGCGGCGGCACAGCAGACGGATTTCGGGAAAGACAGTCAACGTCCTGAGCTGGCACACGCTGTGGAGATTGTCCGAAAGACGACCGGAGCGCAGCCGACGGTTGCGCGCACTGCATCGCGTTAGCACAGAACGGGATGCGATTGCGCAGCGGCAAAGTTTTGCAAGAGAGTGACATTTGCGCTTGGCGGGAGAAGCGTAGCGAAGCCTATACTTGCCTCACTGGGCCCTTACAGGAAGCCTGCAGCGCTGTTGTTCCCTTCCGTTCATTCCTGACTCCCCTGATTGTCCCTTTTCATGGCGTGTGTGCGCGTTTCCTGATTTCTTCCGAGGAGAACCGCTATGGCTACTACTACCGCTCCGGCTGCTTCGATGCAGCCCCGGGCGATTGATCCAGACAAGTTGAACGCATTTCTAAACCAGGCTGTCGGCGACATGGGCGCCGCGCTGCACTCGGCTGTCGTGCTGATGGGCGACCGGCTGGGACTATTCCGTGCCATGCGCGATGGCACGCCGGTGAACTCGCAGCAATTGAGCGAGCGAACCGGGGTGCGCGAGCGCTATGTGCGCGAGTGGCTGAAGGCCAACGCTGCGAGCAAGTACGTGGATTACGACGCGGCAACGGACACCTACAGCATGAATCCGGAGCAGGCATTTGCGCTGGCAGAGGAGAATACGGCGCTGGATCTGCCGGGCTTCCACTACATGCTGGCTTCGCTCATGCGTGACGAAGAGAAGCTGGTCGCCGCGTTCCGCGAGGGACGGGGCTTTGGCTGGCACGAGCACGACAAGGACTTGTTCGTGGGCTGCGAACGATTCTTCCGGCCGACTTACCTGACGCACCTGGTTTCTGAGTGGATTCCCGCGCTGACTGGTGTGGAGGCGAAGCTGAAGGCTGGTGCGAACGTCGCGGACATTGGCTGCGGGCATGGCGCCTCGACGGTGCTGATGGCGAAGGCGTATCCAAAATCGAAGTTCACCGGCTTCGACTATCACGACGGATCGATTGACAGCGCACGGGCTTCAGCGAAGCGGCAGAACCTGCAGGATGCGGTGAAGTTCGAGGTATCACCTGCGGCCGCAGTTCCTGGCACCGGCTACGACCTGATCACCGTCTTCGACTGCCTGCACGACATGGGCGATCCGGTGGGTGCCGCGAAGCATATACGCAAGGCGCTGGCACCGGGTGGTACGTGGATGATCGTCGAGCCGATTGCGGGCGACGATACAGCAGCGAACCTGAATCCGGTGGGACGGATCTACTACTCGGCATCTACGCTTTGCTGCGTGCCGGCGTCGCTGTCTCAGGAGGTTGGGCTGGGGCTGGGCGCGCAGGCGGGAGAGAAGCGCCTGCGTGAGGTGCTGCAGGAGGCCGGCTTCACCCAGGTGCGCCGCGCGGCGGAGACGCCGTTCAACATGGTGCTGGAGGCGAGGGTGTAAGCAAGCTAGAAGCGGAGTTTCTGCAGTGTGAGTGCGGAAGCTCCGCTTTGCTGCTTTCACATCCGGGCTCATAGCAGACGGAACGGATGGTCAGACACGGCGAGCGCGGCGGCGCAGCCAGTGGCGGATCAGCTCGTACTCCGGAGCGCTCGTAGCGGAGCGCCGTCGAATCTGCACCAGATGACGACGCGTGAGCAAGCGGACCGCCTTCTGTACGGCTGACTTCGAAAGGCCACTGGCCTCGGCGAGCTGGCGGAGACTCATCCGGGTGCGGCGCTCACCTGAGCGAAACAGGACTGTCCACAGCACGAGATAGACGAGAAACGCGGGCGCGGAGCGGTCGTGTCCGACGAGATCAGGCAGCAGGACATCCAGCACATATTCGTCGATGGCGATATGGTTCATCGCACTATAGTGCCAGAGAATATAGCTGGCTTGCGGCCCGACTGAATGGCGGGCAACAATGCGTGCCGGAGGAAAGTGCAATGATTCGAGGCGTCAAGTTTGTGAGCATTCCGGTGGTCGACCAGGACCGGGCCCTGGCGTTTTATACGGAGAAGCTCGGGTTTCGCGTGGCGACGGACCAGCCCTTTGACGACAAGCAACGGTGGATCGAGCTGGCGATTCCGGGCGCGGAGACGGGCGTGGTGCTGTTTCGCACGGACGAGGGTCCGCAGCCGGGCGGCTTCATGAATATGTCGTTGTGGACGGATGATGTCCGGGCGACGGCGAAGACGTTGAAGGAACGCGGCGTGGAATTCATTGCGGAGCCGAAGAAAGAGGAGTGGGGCGTCTCGGCCATATTCAGGGATTCCGAGGGAAACCGCTTTGTGCTGAGCTCGCGCTGATCAGGTGTCCGGCTGCGGACAGGCAATTCCGCAGCTGAACACGGCGTTTTGTACAACCGCACCGCGCCGCAACATGAATGCGCTGATTTCAAATGGATTGTCTGGAAGGAGCGTTCCGGCAGAGTGGGCAGCGACGTGCACGATTCGCAAGTGAATTTCTTCCTCGCGAGGGTTTCATGGAGCGCTTTCTTGGCTATTTCCGGTTCAGCTTTCGGCAGTTGCGAAAGAGTCCTTCGTTTGCGATTGCTGCGGTCCTGACGCTGGCGCTGGGGATCGGCTCGGCGACGGCGATCTTTAGCCTGGTGAGTGCGGTGCTGCTGAAGCCGCTGCCCTACCCGGAGCCGGACCGGCTGATGCGGATCACGCAGGAGGACCACTCGACGGGAGCCGTGCTTCCTGAGTCGCTGAGCTATCCGGATTACTTCGACTGGCGAGCTCAGAACCGCACCTTTTCCGGGATGGCCGCGTATTCGGGGCGGAACCTGACGCTGACCGGCACGGGCCAGGCGCAGCAACTTGGCACATACGCTGTCTCCTCGAATTTCTTCCAGGTGCTGGGCGTGGCCCCGATGCTGGGCCGCGACTTCCGCTGGGACGAGGAGCAAGCCGGCAATCGCGCGTTGATGCTGGGCTACGAGTTGTGGCAATCGCGGTTCGGCGGGGACCGCAACATCGTTGGACAGCAGGTGACGCTGGACGGCGAGCGCTATACGGTTGCCGGAGTGATGCCGGCGGGTTTTCATTTCCCGACGGAAAGCGGGGTTGAGGCATGGATCTCCCTGGCGATCGATCAGGAGGGTGTTTCGCCGGCGACGAAGCAACGGAGCCAGGACGGGCTTGAAATCATTGGCCGGTTGAAGCCGGGAGTGACGGTCGAGCAGGCGAAGGCGGATCTGAGCAGCGTGGCGCGGGGATTGGCGGCACAGTTCCCCGACAGCAATAAGTGGTTCACGACGGCGACGGTGATGCCGCAGCTGGAATTCCAGGTGGGGAAGACGCGGCCAGTGCTCGAGGTGTTGTTCGGCGCCGTGGCGCTGGTGCTGCTGATCGCGTGCGTGAACGTGGCGGGGCTGCTGCTGGTACGCAGCTCGCGGCGCAGCGGCGAGATTGCGCTGCGCGGGGCGCTGGGCGCGAGCCGGAGCGAGATCGTGTGGCAACTGCTGACGGAGTCGGTGGTGCTTTCGCTGATCAGCGGGATTGCGGGCATCGCGCTGGCGTCGGGTGTTCTGAAAGAGCTGGCGGTGCTGTTTCCGCAGGCATTGCCGCGGCTGCGGGATGTGTCGATCGATCTTCCAGTGCTGGCGTTTGCGATGGGTGTTTCGGTGCTGACGGGCATCCTGTTCGGCGTGGTGCCGGCGCTGCGCATCTCACGACTCGCTCCGGCGCTGGCATTGCGCGACGGCACGCGTACGGTGACGAGCGGACGCGGGCATCACCGGCTGCAGACGTGGCTGGTGATCGCGGAGACGGCGTTGGGATTGGTGCTGCTGGTGGGCGCGGGACTGCTGATTCGCAGCTTCGTCAGCGTGCTGCGAGTCGACCCGGGCTTTGATGCGCACCAGGTGCTGACGGCGCGTTACACCATGAGCGATGCGACGTATACGCATGACCGCAAGATCCAGTTTGTGGAGGAGCTGACGACGGCGACTCAATGCGCTGCCGGGAGTGAAGTCTGCATCGGCAGGATGGCCGATGCCGATGTCCGGCAGCGATGCGACGATCTCGTTCACGGTCGAAGGCCATCCGGTGGCGAAGAGCGACCACCCGAACGAATCGATCGGGTTGGCGCAACCTGGCTATTTCGAGACGATGCGGATTCCGCTGATCGCCGGAAGAACGTTCACCAACATGGACAAGACGACGAGTGCTCCGGTGGCGATCATCGACCAGGCATTCGCGAAGAAGTATTTCGCCGGTGTAAATCCGATTGGCCGGCACATGACCGCGGATCTGGGCGACGATGTCGTGAACCATCCTGTGCGCGAGATTGTGGGGGTGGTGGGCGATATCCGGCAGCGGGGCCTGGCTATGGACGCGGTGCCGCACTACTACCTGCCGTGGACGCAGGCAGTGATCACGACTCCCTACCTGGTGCTGCGCACGACCGGCGACCCGGCGATGCTGGAACGCGCGGTGAAGGCGACGGTGGCGGCCATGGATACGAATATCCCGACATATCGCGTGCATCCGCTGGAGTATTACGTGGCGCAGGCGGTTGCGCCGGCGCGCTTCCAGACGCTGCTGCTGACGAGCTTCGCCGCGATTGCGCTGCTGCTGGCGGCGGTCGGCCTGTATGGTGTGCTGTCGTACGTGGTGCAGCAGCGGGCGCTGGAGATTGCACTGCGGCTGGCCGTGGGAGCGCAACGCCGCGATGTGCTGCGCATGATCCTGAAGCGCGGGATGACATTGGCGGCGATTGGAGTGGCGGCGGGCCTGGTGATCTCATTCCTGGTCACGCGCTTTATCGCGACGCTGCTGTACAACGTAAAGCCGCTCGATGCTGGTGACATTCTGCGCGATGTCGCTGGTGCTGCTGGCGGTGGCGTTTGTGGCGAGCGTGGCGCCTGCATATCGCGCGGCACAGACGGATCCGATGACGACGCTGCGCACGCAGTGATCAGTAATCAGGGTCGGGTCAGGGATTAGGGATCAGGCGCAGGTCGGCGTAGTGGCGGTTGCGCTCAAGGCACAGGGCTTCGACGACGAGCTCGTGGTCGTCGCGTTGCGGCAGGCCGGAGACGGTGACCGATCCGATGACCCCGGTGGCGGCGAGCGCGATGGGAAATGCGCCGCCGTGGCTTGCGTAGTCGGCTGCGGGCAGGTCGTATTTCTCCTGCAGCGTGATATTGCGCGCCTTGAGCGCGAGGCCGACGGCGTAGCTGCTGCGATGAAGACGCGCGACGATGTTTGCTTTGCGGCGCGCCCACTCAGCGTTGTCGGGCGAGGTGCCGTGCAGTGCCGCGTAAAAAAGCGGTGCCCCAGCCTGATTGCCGAGGTGCGGAGCGAAGCGGCGGATGTCGATGACGATGGCGAGCTGCCGCTCCACGGCGAGCTCGCGCAGCGTTGAGCCGAGCTGCCATGCGTCGTCCTCGTTGAAGGAGGTCCACTGCAGCTCGCGCTCCTGGCGGGCGATGCGGTCGAGATCGTCTTCCGTTTCAGCCATACTCTCCCTCCTATTTCAGCAGCACACCTACGATGGATGCGGACATGAGGTTGGCCATGGTGCCGGCGAGCATGGCGCGCAGGCCGAGACGCGCGAGCTCGTTGCGGCGCTCAGGGACGAGCGCGCCGATGCCGCCGATCTGAATGCCGATGGAGCTGAAGTTGGCGAAGCCGCAGAGCGCGAAGGTGGCGATGGTGAAGGAGCGCGGGTCGAGCGTGCTCTTGAGCGCGCCGAGATGAGAAAAGGCGATGAGCTCGTTGACGACCATGCGGGTGCCGAGCAGGTTGCCGACGATGGGCGCCGCAGTGCCAGGGAATGCCGATGAGCCACGCGATGGGCGCGAAGACCCAGCCGAGGATCTGGTCGAGCGAGGTGGGGAAGGGAATGTGATGCGGGCTGAGCCAGTTGTGCATGCCGCCGAAGATGCCGTTGACCAGCGCGACGAGCGCGACGAAGGAGATGAGCATGATGGCGACGTTGAAGGCGAGGCGGCCGCCGTCGATGGTGCCGCGCGCGACGGCGCCGAGGAAGTTTTCCTCGCGGTGCTCTTCCGATTCGGGCAGGTGGACATGGCCGAGGGTGTCGGGCATTTCGGTTTCGGGCACCAGCATCTTCGAGATGAGGATGGTGCCGGGCGCGGTCATGATGACGGCGGCGAGCAGGTGTTTGGCGTCGATGCCGTAGAGGATATACGCGGCCATGATGCCGCCGGAGACGTGCGCCATGCCGCTGGTCATGATGGTCATGAGCTCGGAGCGGGTGAGGGTGGAGAGAAACGGGCGGATGGAGAGCGGCGCTTCGGTCTGGCCCATGAAGATGGAGGCGGCGACGTTGAGCGATTCCGCGCCGGAGATGCGCATGGTCCGCTGCATGCCCCAGGCGAAGCCGCGGATGACCAGCTGCATGATGCCGAGGTGATAGAGCGCGGCGAAGAGCGCGGAGATGAAGATGATGGTGGGCAGCACCTGGAAGGCGACGATGGAGCCGTAGGAGGAGTGCTGCTTGCCGAGCTCGCCAAAGATGAACTCCGAGCCCGCGAAGGCGTAGCTGAGCAGGTGATTGACGCCGTCGCCGGCGCGGGCCATGGCATCCCGGCCGAAGCTCCAGCGCAGCACGAGGAAGGCGAAGACGATTTGCAGGCCGACGCCCCAGGCAACGGTGCGCACGCGGATGGCGCGGCGGTTGGTCGAAAAGAGCCATGCCAGCAGCAGCATGGTGAGCAGGCCAAGGATTCCGGTGAATCGCGCCAAAGGTTAGTCCTGGAGAGTCTGAGGTCTGGGACAGAGTATCGCGGGTGAGCACCTCGTGCACCAGCGGCGTAGGGCGAGGGGGTGCATCCGCGATGACGATGGCATCCGCGATCATGCGCTCCGGCAGCGGGAAAGCGGTCTGCTTCGTCAGCGAAGAGGGTGCAGAGCGGATCGCCGGCGCGGATCTGCGCTCCGAGTTTCGCATGAAGCTCGATGCCGGCGTGGGCGGAGACCGGATCGCCGAGCTGGGTGCGGCCCGCGCCAAGACGCTGGACCGCCCAGCCGATGGCGGTGGTGTCCATGGAAAAGAGGAAGCCGGAGCGGGAGGCGCGCACCACACGCTGCTGCGCCGGCTTGTGGGCGAGAGCGGCGAGGTCGCCGCCCTGAAGGGCAACCATCTGCTCGAAACGACGCAGGGCGGAGCCATCTGTCGAGCAGGCTTTCGGCGCGCGCGCGGCCCTCCTGCGCAGTGTTGCTGACGCCAGTGAGGAAGAGCATCCAGCCGGCAAGAAGCAGGGAGAGTTCGCGCAGGTCTTCGCTGTTCTCGTGGCGTTCTCCGCGAAGAAGCGCGAGGGCCTCGAGGATTTCGACCGAGTTGCCGGCAAAACGTCCCAGCGGCTGTGACATATCGGTGAGCACCGCGGCGGTTCGAGTGCCGGAGGCTTCGCCGATTTCGACCATGAGGCGCGCGAGGAAGCGGGAGACGGCCGGGTCGGGAAGAAAGGCGCCGGATCCGGTCTTCACATCGAGAACAAGCGCATCGAGGCCGGCCGCGAGCTTCTTGCTCATGATGGAGGCGCAGATGAGGTAGGGGCTTTCTACTGCGCCGATATGATCGCGCAGAGCGTAGAGGCGGCGGTCGGCGGGGACGAGGTCGGCGGACTGACCGACGATGGAGCAGCCGGCCTGGTCGAGCACCATCCGAATCTCCGTCGGGTGAGAGCGTGGTGCGGTAGCCGGGGATGGTTTCGAGCTTGTCCAGCGTGCCGCCGGTGTGGCCGAGCGCGCGGCCGCTGAGCATGGGGACGCGCAGGCCGGCCGCTGCGGCGATGGGCGCGACGAGGAAGGATGTCTTGTCGCCGACGCCGCCGGTGGAGTGCTTGTCGACCGTGGGACGCGCTGGGCCGCCGTTTGCGGGACGGCGCAGATCGAGCTGCACGCCGGAGGTGCGCATGGCCTGGGTGAGCGACTGAACCTCCGCTGGCTCCATGCCGCGCAGGAAGGTGGCCATGAGAAAGGCGCTGAGCTGCGCGTCGTCGATGGAGTCGTCGGCGGCACCGCGCGCGATGTGCGTGATCTCGGCAGCGGTGAGGGCGTGGCCATCGCGCTTGCGGCGGATGATGCTGCCGGTGTCGAGCGTGGCGGGAGATTCGTCAGCGTTATTCGGCATGTGTGAGATTGAAGCCGAGGGGGAAGAGCTCGGCGAGGGTGTGGGTCTGGATGCGCGTTTCGGGCGTGCCGTCGAAGGGAAAGAGGACGAGGCCATTGGGCGGCATGAACTCCGCAGAGCACCTGGCGGCAGGCGCCACAAGGTGAGCTGGCTGCGTTGTTGAGGTTGGTGACGGCGACCGCCTGGATGCGCAGTTTGGGGCCGTGTTGCGCGATGGCGCGGACGACTGCGGAGCGTTCCGCGCAGATGGAGAGACCGTAGGAGGCGTTTTCGACATTGGCTGCGGTAACGATCTCGCCGCCTTCGAGCAGCAGGGCCGCGCCGACGCGAAAGCCGGAGTAGGGCGCATACGCCTGTTGCGCGGCCTGTTGCGCGGCGGCAAGCAACTCCGCCTGCTGCCGCGGGCGAGATCGTGATGGGCGGCGACGGCATCTGGTTCGAGGCTACTGAGCGGCCGACTCGCTTGCAACTGTGGATGTACAAGAGCGTGCGCGGCTGAGCAACAGATCGCGCTCGCGGGCGTTGCGTGCGAGCGAGGCGGCACGCTCGAACTCGGTGCCAGCTTCGTCGAACCGGCCGAGGCGGAAGAGCAGCTCGCCGCGCACGCTGGGCAGGCGATGGTAGTTGGCGAGCGAGGGCTCGGCGGTGAGTCTGTCGACCAGCTCAAGACCAACCTGCGGGGCCGAAGGCCATGGCGAGTGCGACGGCGCGGTTGAGCTCGACGATGGGCGACGGCTGGCGCTGCGGCGAGCGTGGCGTAGAGCGCGGCGATGCGCTGCCAGTCGGTCTCTTCGCCGATGCGGGCGCGCGCATGGCAGGCGGCGATGGCGGCCTGCAGCGTGTAGGGGCCGGGACCGCCGTTCATTTTGGCGTTGAGCTGTTCGGCGCGTTCCAGCGCGGCCAGGCCGCGGCGGATGGCTAACTGGTCCCAGCGGCTGCGGTCCTGGTCGAGCAGCAGGATGGGCTCGCCTGCGGGGCCGAGGCGCGCGGCGTGGCGCGAGGCCTGGATCTCCATCAGCGCGACGAGGCCGTGGACCTCGGGCTCCTGGGGCGCGAGTCCGGCAAGGATGCGGCCGAGGCGCAGCGCGTCTTCGCAGAGCGCGGGGCGCAGCCAGTCTTCGCCGGCGGTGGCGGAGTAGCCCTCGTTGAAGATGAGGTAGATGACTTCGAGCACGGACGAGAGACGCGCGGCGCGGTCGAGGCCGGTGGGAACCTCGAACGGCACGTGGGCTTCGGCAAGCGTGCGTTTGGCGCGCACGATGCGCTGCGCGATGGTGGGCTCCGGAGTGAGGAAGGCGCGCGCGATCTCGGGCGTGGTGAGGCCGCCGAGCAGGCGCAGCGTGAGGGCGACGCGCGACTCCGGCGAGAGCACGGGATGGCAGGAGATGAAGACGAGGCGGAGGAGGTCGTCCTGGATGTCGCCATCGGCCGCGGCGGCGAGGGCCGTGGCGAAGTCGGCGAAGGAGCGCTGCTGCTGCTCCTCCAACTCGCGGGCGAGCTCTTCGTGTTTGCGCTCCAGCCGCGTGTTGCGGCGCAGCAGGTCGATGGCGCGATGCTTGGCCGCGGCCATGAGCCACGCGCCGGGATTCTGCGGGATGCCGGAGTCCGGCCACTGCTCGAGCGCGGCGACCAGCGCATCCTGCGCCAGCTCTTCGGCGATGCCGACATCGCGCACGATGCGCGTGAGGCCGGCGATGACGCGCGCGGACTCCATGCGCCAGACGGCGTCGATGGTGCGATCGATCTGGCTGCGGTCGATGTCTAGCGGAGGCCACGGCTGGTTTCACCGCATCGATGAGAGCATCTTTCGCCGCGCAGGCGCAAACGCTACGGCTACGCCGAGTTCTATCCGCGAGCGAAGCTTCGAGCACAGGGCGGATTTCGAACTCGGCTTCCATACTTCGGCCCTGGCAGCGTGGGGCAGCGCTTCATCCAGGCGATGGCTTCTTCCCGCGAGGCGACCTCGAGAATGTTGACGCCGGCGATGAGCTCGTTGGTCTCGGTGAATGGGCCATCGACGGTGTGGGATTTGCCGCCGCTGATATGCAAGACGCGTGGCGTTTGCGCTGGGCTGCAGGCGCTCGACGGCGACGAGCACGCCGGCCTTGCGCATCTCGTCGTCGTATCGCTGCATGGCGGCTACAAGCTCGGGATCGGCGGCGCACCGGACTCCATCCACTTTTCGGTTTTACGTAGAACGACAAATCGCATGGATGCACCTCCGGCAGAGTCTTATTTGCGCACAGGCATGCAAGTGCGCGCAGACGCGGCTCCCGCAGGTAGAGGCCAGCCCACATCAACATGCCGAAATAGACCGGGAAGAGCGTGTTGCCGAAGAGCGGAGCACCGATGCGCAGCTGCGACAAGACTGCGCCACCAAGATATCCGGTGAGCAGGACCGCGCCCAGAACGGACGTCGACGGGTATGAGCGTAGAGCGCCGTGCAGAGGAGCAGGATGATGCCGATGGGGATGGAGAGATGCTGGTGGGAAATCCAAGCTGCGTCATGGCCTGCGTGCACCTGCGGAGGAGCGGGCGGACGAGTTTCATGACGCCATCGAAGAGGAGAAAGAGCATGGTGAGGATGCTGAGAATGCGGCCGGTCCAGAGCCGCGACTTTGATGGTGCAGCGGTATCGACGGATACAGGCATAGCTGTTCTCCTCGCGATTGTTATTGATAGTGGGGTGGTGTCCGCGCTCCTCCTGCAAGAAGAGCGCGGCGGTCGGATCAGGCATTGCGCGTCTGCATCTCGGTAAAGCCCTCGGCCGCCTTCTGTACTTCGGCAGGGAAGTCGGTCATCTCCTGGATCTGGCGGACTTCGATGATTTCGTTCGGGGAGGCAGGGCAACGCGTGGCCCACTGGATCGCCTCTTCCTTCGATTTCACCTGGATCATCCAGAAGCCGCCGAGCACTTCCGTGGCTTCGGCGAAGGGGCCGTCCGTAACCTTCGGCTTGCCGCCCGCAAAGCTGACGCGCGCGCCCATGGAGGGCGGGTGCAGCCCCTCGAGCGCGAGCAGCACGCCGGCCTTCTGCAGCTCTTCGTTGTACTTCATCATGGCCTCGACGGCCTTGGCATCCGGCATGGTGCCGGGTGTCGCCTGCTCGTATCCCTTCGGAATCATCAGCATCATGAATCGCATGGCGGGTCTCCTTAATCATTGGGGGAGTGGATGTTGATGACCGGCCGCTGCCGATCCATTGTTGGAAGATCGGTACTGGAGTCAGTGTGCCGTCGCAGGCTTCCGCTTCGTCATCAGGGGACGGATCGTGACCTGGCCATCGCCGGCAATCTTCAGAAAACGCTTTGAGGACTCGATGGCGGCCTCTTTCGAGGGCACTTCGAGGATGGCGAAGCCGCCGATGATCTCCGTGGACTCGATGTAGGGGCCGTCGGTGATGGTGACCTTGCCCGATGTCTGAACGACGCGCGCGCCCTGCTGGAGGGGAGTGAGGCCGCCGGTGGCGACCAGTTCGCCGGACTTCATGGACTCTTCGATCAGCTTGTTCATCTGGTCCATGTATTCCTTGCTGGGCGGCCCGGAATGAGCGCCGGGGGCAGGCGTGTAGAACGTGAGGAATTGCATCGTGTTGTCTCTCCTTGTGGCGTGGTTGGAGCTTCCTAGGTGCTGCCGGGAAGCGTCTCTATCTCATACGTCGAACGAGTTGTGCTGAGAATCGACAGGCCTCTCAATTTTTTTTTGGGCGGGACGGGTCATCTGCTGAGGCTTTTCCGCCCCGTCCGGCATTCTAGTGGGAGCGCCTGAGTTGCGGATCGCCGTATGGGTCGCGGCTACAGGTTTTGGTGGCGGAAGCCGCCCTTTTGACGATGTGAGGGCAGGCGGAGGAATCCCCGACGGGAAAAGGGCCGTCTGAGCAACGGAGCGAATGGCGAAAAAAAAGACAACGCGAAAGGCGGCCACGGAGACGGAAGGGAGCTCTCCGGGAGCCAGGCCGAGGATGTGCTGGAGCTCTTCCATCCGGTGACGGCGGAGTGGTTTCGCGCCGTCTTCGACCGGCCGACCTCGCCGCAGGTGCTGGGCTGGCCGGCGATTGCGCGGGGAGAACATACGCTGATCCTGGCGCCGACCGGCACCGGCAAGACGCTGACGGCGTTTTTCTGGTGCCTGAACCGGCTGATGCTGGAGCCAGCGGCCGAAGGTCCGTGAGGCGTGCCGCGTCATCTATATCAGTCCGCTGAAGGCGCTGGCGGTGGACGTGGAGCGCAACCTGCGCTCGCCGCTGGCGGGCATCGCGAACATGGCGCGGCGCGCGGGTGTTGCGGTGCGCGAGCCGGGCATTGCGGTGCGCACGGGTGACACATCGCAGAAGGAGCGCGCGCTGTTCCGCCGGCATCCGGCGGAGATCCTGATCACGACGCCGGAGTCGCTGTATCTGCTGCTGACCTCGGATGCGGCGGCGGGGCTGCGCGGCGTCGATACGGTGATTGTGGATGAGATCCACGCGCTGGTGCCGACCAAGCGCGGCGCGCATCTGGCACTGTCGCTGGAACGTTTGCAGGCGATTACAGAAAAGCCCTTCCAGCGGATCGGACTTTCGGCGACGCAGCGGCCGCTGGAGGAGGTGGCGCATTTTCTGGCTGGAGCGGAGGGTGCCGTTGCGGAGATGAGTGCCGCGGAGCTGGAGACGCCGTGCAGAGGCCGCTGCCGAACTGGAGCAGGAGATGGAGGCGGGGTTCACGCGTGACGAGACAGCGGAGGCGGTGGCAGCGCGCGAGGAGCAGGTGGTGCGCTTCCGGCCGGTGACGATTGTGAATGCGAGCGAGCCGAAGCGGCTGGAGCTGCGCATCGAGGTGCCGGTGGAGGACATGGCGCGGCTGGGCCAGCTGGAGGAGGTGCCGAGCGGCGCGGCGTCGCAGGGGCCGAAGCGCACCTCGATCTGGAGCGCGATCCATCCGCGGCTGCTGGCGATTGTGCGTGAGCGGACGTCGACGCTGATCTTTGTGAACAACCGGCGGACGGCGGAGCGGCTGGCGGGTGCGATCAACGATCTTGCCGGCGAGGCGGTGGCGCGCGCGCATCACGGATCGCTGGCGGCCGCGCAGCGCTCGGAGATTGAAGAGCTGCTGAAGGCGGGAAAGATTCGCGCGCTGGTGTGTACGTCGTCGCTGGAACTGGGCATCGATATGGGCGCGGTGGACCTGGTGATCCAGATCGAGGCGCCGCCTTCGGTAGCGAGCGGCATGCAGCGCATTGGGCGCGCGGGGCACCACGTGGGCGCGGCGAGCGAGGGAGTGATCTTTCCCAAGTACCGCGCCGATCTGGTGGCGTGCGCCGCGGTGACGCGCGCCATGCACGAGGGGCTGGTGGAGTCGACGCGCTATCTGCGCAATCCGCTGGATGTGCTGGCGCAGCAGATGGTGGCGACCGTGGCGCAGCCGCCTCGCGTCTCGCGTATGACCGCGTTCCAAAAAAGAGCCGCCGCTGCCGGCGGAGATCACGGTCGATGATCTGTTCGCCATTGTGCGGAGCTCAGCGCCGTTTGCGGAGTTGAGCCGCGGCGCGTTTGAAGGCGTACTCGATCTGCTGGCGGGGCGCTATCCGTCGGATGAATTTGCCGAGCTGCGGCCGCGCGTGACGTGGGATCGCGTCAGCAACCTGCTGACACCGCGCGAGGGCTCGAAGATGCTGGCGATCCTGAATGGCGGGACGATTCCGGATCGCGGGCTGTATGGCGTCTTTCTTTCCGGCACCGAGGGACGGCCGGTGCGCGTGGGCGAACTGGACGAGGAGATGATCTTCGAGAGCCGCACCGGCGAGACATTCATTCTGGGCGCGACGACGTGGCGCATCGACGAGATCACGCATGATCGCGTGCTGGTTTCGCCGGCGCCGGGCGAGCCGGGCAAGATGCCCTTCTGGCATGGCGACACGGCGGGCCGGCCGCTGGAGTTCGGCCGGCGCATCGGCGCGCTGGTGCGGGAGCTGCGCGAGATGCCGCGCAATGCGGCGATGTCGCGGCTGACGCGTGAGCACGACCTGGATCCGCAGGCAGCGGAAAATCTGCTGCGCTTCCTTGCCGATCAGGAGCTGGCGACGACGGCGGTGCCGGATGATCGCACGATCGTGATCGAGCGGGTGCGCGATGAGCTGGGCGACTGGCGCGTGTGCGTGCTGACGCCCTTCGGCAGCCGCGTGCATGCGCCGTGGGCCATGGCCATCAGCGGCAGGCTGCGCGCGGCAGGGCGCGGCGATGTGGAGACGATGTGGGCCGATGACGGATTCGTGCTGCGCTTTCCGGAGACGGATGCGGCGCCCGATCCGGAACTGATCCTGCTCGATCCGGCGGAGGCGTCGGAGCTGGTGCTGCGGCAGCTTGGCTCGACGGCGCTGTTTGCCGCGAAGTTTCGTGAGTCTGCGGCACGCGCGCTGCTGCTGCCGCGACGACGCGCGACAGGGCGTGCTCCGCTGTGGGCGCAGCGCAAGCGTGCTTACGACCTGCTGAGTGTAGCGGCACGCTATCCGGCATTTCCGATGCTGCTGGAGGCGTATCGCGAGTGCGTGCGCGATGTCTTCGATATGCCGGCGTTTTTGGAGGTGCTGCGTTCGGTGAATGCGCGCACGACGCGCGTGCACGTGGCGGACTCGAAGACGCCATCGCCGTTTGCCGCGTCGCTGCTGTTCAGCTATGTGGCGAACTATATCTACGACGGCGATGCGCCGCTGGCAGAGCGGCGTGCCCAGGCGTTGTCGATCGATCAGGAGCAGTTGCGCGAGCTGCTGGGCGATGCGGATCTGCGCGAGTTGCTGGATGCGGATGCGATCGCGGAGGTGGAAGAACAGCAGCAGGCGCTGACCGACAACCAGAAGGCGCGCGGCGCGGATGGCATCCACGATCTGCTGCTGCGGCTGGGCGATTTGAACCGCGCCGAGCTGTTGCGGCGGCTGGCGGCACCGGATGTGGCGATTCACACGGAACGACTGCTGCGCGCGAAGCGGCTGCTGGAGGTGAAGATTGCGGGCGAGAAGCGGCTGATCGCGGTGGAGGATGCGGCGCGATATCGCGATGCGCTTGGCATCCCGCTGCCGCCAGGCTTGCCGAAGGCGCTGCTCGAGCCGGTGGCACAGCCGGTGCTGGAGCTGGTGCGCCGCTATGCGCGCACGCATGGGCCATTCACGCAGGGCGACGTGGAGAAACGCTTCGGACTGGATGCGAAGCAGGTGGACACGTCGCTGCACCGGCTCCTGCTCGATGGCCGGATTGTGGAGGGCGGCTTCCGGCCTGGCGGCGTCCACCGTGAGTGGTGCGATGCCGAGGTGCTGCGGCTGATCCGCAGAAAGTCGCTGGCGCGGTTACGAAAAGAAGTAGAGCCGGTGGAGCAGCAGATGCTGGCACGGCTGAATACGCACTGGCAGGGCGTGTTGCAGCGTCGGCGCGGGCTGGACTCGCTGCTGGACACGATCGAAAGCCTGCAGGGCGCGCCGCTGCCGGCGTCGCTGGTGGAGACGGCCATTCTGCCGGCGCGGCTGGCCAATTATGCGCCGGGGCAACTGGACACGCTGATTGCCGCGGGCGAGGTGGTGTGGGTGGGGCTGGATCCGCTGGGCGAGCACGATGGACGCATCGCGCTCTATCTGGCTGACCGGCTGTGCACGCTGCTGCCGCCGGCGCGGCAGAACGCGTTGGCTGCGGTGGAGATGACCGCAAAGGAGCAGGCGCTGGTGGGGCAATTGGAACGCGGCGGCGCGATGTTCTTTGCGCAGCTTCATGAGGCGCTTGGCGGCGGCTATCCAGGGGAGACGCTCGATGCGCTGTGGACGCTGGTGTGGCGCGGCCTTGTCACCAACGATACATTTCATGCGCTGCGCGCCTACACCGCAAGACCCTCAGGCAGGCAGCCGAAGCGGGCGCACTCGAGCGGCGCGCAGGTGGCGGCGTTCCGCTCCCGGAGGACGACCCCGCCCAGCGCGCAGGGACGGTGGACGCTGGTGTCGCAAGCAGACGCCGCTAAAGATCCGTCAACAGTTACGAATTGGAGCCATGCTATCGCGAACCAGTTGCTGGCCCGCTATGGGGTGCTGACACGCGAGAGCGTGGCACAGGAAAATCTGCCCGGCGGCTTCAGCGCTGTTTACGACGTGCTGAAGGCGATGGAGGAGAGCGGGCGGGTGCGGCGGGGTTATTTCGTGGCCGGTCTGGGTGCGACACAGTTTGCGCTGCCGTCGGCTGTGGACCTGCTGCGCTCACTGCGCCAGCAGGCGCGGCTGGAGAAGCCGGAGATGGTGCTGGTGGCGGCGACCGATCCGGCGAACCCGTATGGCGCGACGCTCCGGTGGCCGGTGGGTGAAAGTTCGCCCACCGAAACCGCCGATGCGGATGGACAGCCGCGTAGCCTGACCCGCAGCGTGGGGGCAAGCGTGGTGCTGCGCAATGGCGAACTGGTGGCGTATCTGCGGCGTGGCAATCCAAATCTGCAGGTCTTTCTGCAGGCGGAGGAGCCGGAGCGATCGCAGGCAGCGCGCGATCTGTCGCAGTTTCTGGTGCAAACAGCACAGGGGGAGATGGCGGCGCGTGAAGGGGACCGCGGTGCGGGACTGGTGATTGCGCAAATCAACGGTCAGCCGGCCGGCGCGCATTTTCTGGCGCGATTTTTGCTGGACGCGGGCTTTCACGCTGCACCGAACGGGTTCAATGTGCGGCGCGCGGTGCAGCCTGCGTGGGGGCGCGAGGCAGAGCCAGCCTCCGCAGAGAGCGAATAAGTGCCAGAGGGAGATACAATCTACCGTGCGGCGCGCGCGCTGGGCCATGTTCTCGAAGGCAAGGTGGTAACGCGTTTCGAGACCGCGCTCGCGCCGCTGGCCAGTGTCGATGACAACGCGCCCGTAGCAGGGCGAACTGTGGAGAAGGTAGAGTCGCGCGGCAAGTGGCTGGTGATTCATTTCTCGGGCGACCTGATTCTCGTGACCCACATGCTGATGTCGGGCTCGTGGCATCTGTATCGCTCCGGGGAGCGATGGCGGCGCTCGCGGCGAGAGATGCGTGCCGTGATTGCTACTGCCGAATTTGAGGCGGTGGCGTTCAACGTACCGGTGGCGAAGTTTTATACCGCGAGCACTCTTGCACGGAATTCGACGATTCCGAAGTTGGGCCCGGACCTGCTGGGCGCAAAGTTCGCAGCGGACGAAGCGAAGACGCGCCTGCTGGTGCATGGCGATGAACAGATCGCGAACGTCCTGCTGAACCAGCGAGTGATGGCGGGGCTGGGAAATGTCTACAAGAGCGAGGTACTGTTTGCGTGCGGCATTCATCCGTTCCGACAGGTGGGCACGCTCGCGCCAGCCGAGATCGATTGCATCCTCGAGCGCGCGCGGCGCTTTCTGGAAGCGAATGTGAAGGACGGCGCGGATGGCGGAATGGTGACATACACCGGTCTGCGTCGCACGACGCGAGCATCGGACCCGGGTGCGCGGCTATGGGTGTATCGGCGGCAAGGCAAAGAATGCCGGCGTTGCGGCGCGAAGATCGTGATGCAGCGGCAGGGGCCGGGTGCGCGCTCGACCTACTGGTGTCCGGTCTGCCAGCCGGAGTTGCCGGGCTAGCTACCAGGCGAATCGATGCGGTTGGGATATGTTGCTCCGGTCATGGTGAGGCCGTGGAGGCGGAGCGCGGTCTGCAGGTCAGGGTCTTCGGCGACGATGGCCGTGGCGGACATATTGCTCAGAGGGAAGGGCTCGAAGATGGCCCAGTTTTCGATGGAGTGGCCGTAACGGGAGCGGTAGAAGATACCGTCGAGGCCATGGCGGAAGACAACAAGCGAGGCCTCCTGGGTGAGCTGGCGTGGCCGGCCAGCCTGGAGGGTCGCCGCGTCGAGCTCGGAGAGTCCGAGCGAGATGACGGTCGAGGCGAGTTCGCGCCGCAGCAGGGCGATCCATTCGGGCGCATAGATATCGGCATATTGGCCATCGGCCTGCGCGGTGCCGATGAGCCGAGCGATTAGCCAGCTTGCGGGGATGGTGGCGAGCGGCGTGAAGTCGTCGTCACCTTCGATCTCGGCGAATTCGGCGAGCAGTGTGAGGTCGGGGCGAAAGCGCGCGAGTGTCTCCAAAAAACAGCCGAGGCGCTGGCTGGAGGTGTAGATGACGCGGTAGTAAGCCTGCGGATCGTCGAAGCGATTGCCGAAGGTGCCGTCTAAATGGGCGTGCGCCCAGTCTGGCGGCTGCCAGGGGTCGGGCCAGCGGCCGATGCGGTGAAGGGGGTGCCCGGCGGTTCGCGACTCGAGGGATGCGGAGGACTGCGCGGGGCCGAAGGACAAGGGTTCAGGGGACACGGGCAGGTACGGCCTTCCTGCTGCAGTAACGCAGCATTATCTGGGAGGGCGGTTGGGGGAAGACCGCAGTGGAGATGAGGCGGGTGCGGGTGTTTAGCCTCCGGCCAGGAAGGCGCGGGCGGCGCGCAGTACCTCCGGTCCAACAACGTGGAGGTCGCCTTCCCGCATCAGCCGCAAGGGGACGCGGTCGCCAAGTTCGGGATTGACGCCGGTCATCCACGCCTGTACGACGGCGGGTGTGTCCTGCTCGCGCAGGGTGCGGGCCACCTGAAAGGCGAAGCGCAGGCGCTGTTCGGCGTCGCCGTAGATTTCGCCGCCGGAGATCCAGCGATCGACGGCCCGGACGTCCTTTACTTTGGCGATGTAGGCGGTGAGTTTCCGGCCTAGAATCTCCACCAGCCGACTGACTATCTCGGTGGTCGGCAGGCGCAGTGATTCCCGGTGTGCGGCCAGATCGGGGCGGGGCATTGCCATGACGGCCATAGGCGAAATCCTCCTGATGGATTCAGTATCGCACAGATGGCAGATAAATACCGTTTAAATAGCAATTATTTTACACTGCAGAAGCTGTCAAATCACTGGGGACTCTGTTGTGGCTGTTGGTCCTGTTGCTGCTGATCGTCCTTCTTGCCGCCGAAGAGACGGCCGAAAAATCCACGCTTCTTGGCCTTGGGCTTCTCCTGATCGCCATTCTGGGCGCTCTGGACGCCCGGATTTCCCGGCTGCTGCGGTTGGCCCGGCGGCAGCACCGTGGGGCCGCTGCGCGGTGGGAGGGGCTGCTGAGGCGGTGACCCCAGGCCGAAGAGCTTCTGGAAGAAGTTGCGCTGGTCATCATTGGGATGCGAGCAGGTGTTGTGGGGGGCGGTTCCCTCGAGGAAGGCCGCGTAGTAATCCTCCGGGCAGGTAGGGTCGGCGAGGAGGTTAGTGTTCTTGTCGAGCTTCACCAGATCGACGCCCTGCGGAATGGAGAAGTCGCGGGTGTCCGAGTACTGGGGGAGCTGGACGGCGCGCTTCATGAACTCGGCCCAGATGGGAGCGGCGGCCTGGGCACCCTCGAGCTTGATGTCAGAGTAGTCGTCGTTGCCGACCCATATGATGCAGATGAGGTTAGAGGTGTATCCGGCGAACCAGGCGTCCCGCGAGGTGCCGGTTTTGGCTGCTGCCGGGGCCAGGAAGCCGCGACTGCGGACGCCGGCGGCGGTGCCTGTGTTCAAGACGTTCTGCAGCATGTTGGTCGTCAGGTAGGCGACACGCGGGTCGAGGATCGGCTTGACGTCCGGCTGATGATCGCTGATGGGGTCACCATTGGTGGCGCGGACGGAGGCGATCTCCCAAGGAAGGATGCGGGTGCCGCTGTTGGCGAAGGTGGAATAGGCGCCGGCCATTTCGATGGGGGTAGCGCCATAGGCTCCCAATGCGATTGCCGGTGTTCCTCGTGCCTCGACGATGCCTGCATCACGGGCAAGCGCCGCAACATTGTCGTAGCCGACCATTTGCGCCAGCTCAACTGTCGCGTTGTTCAGCGAGTATTGCAGAGCATAACGTGCCGTGACCTGCCCCACGCCGTGGTGGCCGTAGTTTCGCGGTGCATAGCCGCCTTCGAAGGTGGTGGGGTCGTTGTTGAGCAGCGTGACTTCCGTGAAGAGCCCGTGGTGGAGGCCGGGATCAGGGGGAGGCGGGGTCGCGCCGTTCTGTTGCGGATCGCCGGCGACGGTCCTGTCGGCATTGGGATTTGCATTGTCAGCCGCATCCACGACTGTGGCCGGTGCGGTGAGCTGGGTGCCGGCAAGCGAGGTATTGAAGGCCGCGGCATAGACGAAGGGTTTGAAGATCGACCCGGTTGGCCGGCTTCTGACCGCGTGATTGAACTGGGACAGACCATAATTACGGCCTCCAACCAGCGCAAGTATCTGGCCGGTGTGTGGATTGAGAGCCACCAACGCCACTTGCGGGTCGGGAATGGAGGTTGGATCCTTCGCTCTCGCCCGGCGCCTCGCCACCAGCTCATCTACGGTCTTCATGCCATCGGAGACGGCTTCGTTAGCGACCTCCTGCAGATCGGGATCGAGCGAGCTGTAGACGCGCAGGCCTTGCGAGCTGTATTGCGATTCGCCGTAGTTGCGGACGATCTGATCGTGCACGATGTCGATGAAGTAGGGGGCGAGGCCGCCGTCGATGGTGCCCGGCGCCAGGTGCAACGGCTCGCGGCGCGCGGCTTCGGCCTGGGCCGGCGTGATATCGCCTGTATCCACCATGGCATCGAGCACTACGTTCCGCCGGTTGATGGCGCGCTGCGGATGACGGTATGGATTGAGGAAGCTGGGGTGCTGGATCATCCCGGCCAGCAATGCGCATTCGGCGAGGTCGAGCTGGCGGACGTCCTTCCCGAAGTAGGCTTGCGCGGCTTCGCCGAAGCCGTAGATGCCGAACGATCCCTGCTGGCCGAGTGGGATCTCGTTCGCATACATGGTGAAGATCTCTTGCTTGTTATAGCGGTGCTCGAGCTGGAAGGTGATCGCGATCTCGATCAGCTTGCGCTTGAAGCGCTTTTCCGGCGTGAGGAAGAAGCCGCGCGCGAGCTGCATGGTAAGCGTGGATCCGCCCTCGCGTTTTCTGCCGGCCAGCAGATCGCTGCGCAAAGCTCCGATGAGGCGTATGTAATCCACGCCGCCGTGCGAAAAGAAGCGGCGGTCTTCGATGGAGGTGACGGCCTGCACCAGGGGCTGGGGAAGGTCGTTGAAGGTAACGATGCGGCGCTTTACGCGATTTGCGCCCTCGGAGAGGCTGGTGATGAGTTGCGGCTCGAGCTCGTAGGCGGAGAGCTGCTGCCTGGCATCGCCGGAGATGCTGGTGACCATGCCATCGTCGACGGAGATGGTCGCGCCTTCCTGCGAGTGGTAGGACTGCGGCCCGGGATGGACGCTGATGCTCTCGCCCCGCAACTCGTAGGTGCCCATGGGAGAGGTATTGCCGGAGCCGGCATAACCGGCGATGCGCAACTGTTGTGCGATGGAGCTCGCCGTAAGCTTCTGGCCGACGCGGACTTCACGTGGGGCGGCGTAGATGCGGGGCGTCTGGTTGAAGAGCGGTCTGGACAGGCGCTCATCGACCACCTGCTTGTACTTGTTCGAGTAGTAGCTGAACGTGATGCCCAGGATGAGCAGCGTGAAGGTGCAGACGATCGAGACGATGATCAGCGCCGTCTCCCACAGGGGTTTCTCGGCGATGCTTAGGTTTGGTGGGAGCTTTAGTTTGACTGCCAAGTTCGTTACCGGTCTTCCTGCCGTCCGGCTGCGACAACTTTCGCCGGAGTGTATCCCTCTAGAGTAGACGCAGCGCGGACCAGCGCGCCTTCGGATTGGATGCCGGGTTAGGCACTCTTTTGGTACTCCTGGCGCAGGGAAGCTGCGATTTCGCCGATGGGCAGCTCGCGGGTGGCGGATCTGTCGCCGGCGGTGGCGCGGGCGACCAGCTCGACCAGGCCGTCGGCGGCCTTCTTGCCGACGTTGATGCGGTATGGGATGCCAATCAGGTCCGCGTCCTTGAACTTGACCCCGGCACGCTCATCGCGGTCGTCGAGCAGGACGTCGAATCCGGCGGCTTCGAGATCGCGGGCGACCTGTTCCCCGGCGGCCAGCAGGCCGGCATCGGCGATGTTGGTGACGGTGACCACTACGTCGAAGGGAGCGATGGAGGGCGGCAGCCAGAAGCCGTTGGCGTCGTTCGACTGCTCGATGGCAGAGGTGAGGATGCGCTCGATGCCGATACCGTAGCAGCCCATGACCGGCATAACTTCCTTGCCGTTGGCGTCGAGGACACGGGCGCTCATGGATTCTGTATAACGGCAGCCAAGTTTGAAGATGTGGCCGATCTCGACGGCTTTTCCGATCTTGAGCGGAGCACCGCAATTGGGGCAGCCCTCGCCTTCAAGCGCATTGCGGACATCAGCGGTGACGGTGGGAGTGAAGTCGCGGCCGGGGGTGACGTTGCGGAAGTGATAATCGAGTTCGTTGGCGCCGGCGACCATGTTGGTGCGGCCTTCGAGGGCCTTGTCGAGCACGATGGTGAGGCCGTCGCCGAGCGGCGACTTCGCGGCGATAAGACCGACGGGGCCGAGGTAGCCTGCCGGACCCCTGAACCAGGTTTCCAGCTCTTCGGTGCCCATGTAACGCAGCTCGCGAGCGCCGGTGATGGCGAGCAACTTGGCCTCGTTCACGGAGTGATCACCGCGGAGAAAGATGGCGAGCGGCTTCCATGCGCCTTTTCCGTCCAGTGCCATATAGGCCAGAGCCTTGATGTCGTGCTGGGGCAGCATGTTGAGGAAGGCGACGATGTCCGCGATGGCGGCTTTGCCGGGGGTGTGGATGCGCTCGGGCTTGCCGTCGCCGGTGGGCGCCAGGTCTTCGACCGGCGCGAGGCGGGAGGTCGCCTTCTCGAGGTTCGCGGCGTAGTTGCACTGCGCGCAGGAGGCGATCAGGTCCTCACCGGCGTCGGTGTAGACCATGAACTCCTGTGATCCAGAGCCGCCCATGGCGCCTGAGTCGGCCTCTACGACAACGAAGGAGAGGCCACTGCGGGTAAAGATGGCACGGTAGGCCTGGTCGTGCTTGCGGTAGCTCTCGTCGAGGCCGGCGGCGTCGATGTCGAAGGAGTAGGAGTCCTTCATGGTGAACTGGCGCACGCGCAGCAGGCCACCCTTGGGGCGGGGCTCATCGCGGAACTTGGTCTGGATCTGGTACCAGATCTGCGGCAACTGCTTGTAGCTGCGCAGCTCGTTGCGCGCGATCGAGGTCATCACCTCTTCGTGGGTCATACCCAGGCCGAGCTCGGCGCCTTTGCGGTCCTTCAGGTGGAACAGATTGTCGCCGAAGATGGTCCAGCGGCCGCTCTCCTCCAGCAGGTCGCGGGGCAGCAGAGCCGGCAGGAAGAACTCCTGGCCGATTTTGTCCATCTCCTGGCGGACGATGGCGATGATCTTGTTCAGCGAGCGCTGGCCGAGGAAGAGATACGAATAGACGCCGGCGCTCAACTGCCGGATGTAGCCGGAGCGGAGCAGGAACTTGTGGCTAGCGACCTCGGCATCGGCGGGGGCTTCACGGAGTGTGGGGATAAAAAGCTGGGACCAACGGTGCATGCGGGTAGGGATCTCGTCTTCTTTCGGCGCTTTGATTCCAATTGCGAACGGTCCCTACAGTGTATCGAAGCAGGCGCGGCGCGGGCTGCCTAGCGAAGTCGTTTGCCGGTCCATTTGACCTGCGCCCAAAGGACAAACTCGACCCCGAGAAAGACGGCGGCAACCGGAAGCAGGCGTATGGCGAGCGCTCCAGCCCAGATGGTGGCGTAATCGTGCGCGATCTCCCATGCTCCGAGGGCGAGTCCTGCGACGAGACAGATGCCTCCGACCCAGCGGCGAAAGGCGGGGCCGATCTCGCCACGAGGCGCAAACTCCGGACGATTCACGACCAACAACGGCTGCCTGGCTCGCCCCTCATGGTCGAAGACGAGGCAGCGCATAGCGGGGTATACGGCCACGCGCTCGCGGGCGAACTCTTCCGCAGCCTGGCGGGAGTCGAAGATGGTACTGACCTGGCTGTGAGCTCCCGGTGCCAACGTGTTATCCGGTTGCTTGGCTGCGCCCGTGCGCGCATCCTCACACAGCACTGCGAACTCACCGGGGCTCATGCGATCGCTCCAGACCGGTGGGTGTGCGCCCTCCTCAAAGATCGGAATGGTGCGGATCGGAATGGTGCGAAGCATATATTGCTGTGAGGATGGTACGGCAGCTGGAGAAGGGCGGCGCTTGTGACCCGTTGGCGAAGCCGCGGCTCGGGCGCATCTCAGTGCGGAGACGGTGGGTGGGAGGATTCGCGCGAATGCGTGAACGATTGAATTTTCTGGTAGCGGCGCTGGCACTCGCCCTGCCGCTGACGTTGGCGGCCTGCGGCAACAACGGGCCGCCTGATTTCACGCTCACGCTGGCGAGCGGGCAGACGGCGACTCCCACCATCGCGCAGGGAGGCAATGCGAACATCAGCTTCCAGGTGGCTGCGGTCGATGGCTCGACGGGAAGTATCACCCTGGCGTTGAGCGGGCTGCCGGCGAGGGTCGGTGTTGCGCCGGGTGTTGCGACGGTGGGGATCGGTTCGCCACAGACGTTCGTGCTGAGCGCGGCATCCACCGCCCCGCTGACGAGCACGCCTGTGACCCTGACGGCCACCGGCGTCTCGGGGAATCCGCTCGATTCGAGCTCGATCACGCATAGCCAGACGGTGACGCTGACAGTCGCTCCTGCGCCGGTCACGCCCTGACCTGCGCTCCTGACCTGTGAATTAGTGCGCCGGCACCGTCGAGTCGGTGTCGGGGAGAGGTGCATACCGGCCATCGCGGAAGCGCAGCCGTTCCACGCTGGTATAGGGAATGGCGGCAGGCACTGGCGGCGGCTCCGGCTGGTGCCTGCCATGTACCCTCGCGGGCTTGGCCGCCTTCGTTGAGTCGGATTCTGGAGGAGGCTGAGTGCCGCTGCCGGTGAGCACCAGATCGTTGTAGTCCTGGCCGGGAACGGTGACGAGGGCGTCGGCGCGCTGCCAGGCGTAGCAGGGCTCGCGCAGAGGGGACTCGGGACCGCAGGCGCCGCGGTTGCTGTAGGCGGTCTCGCCGGTAAAGGCGCGCATGACATCCTCCTGCCATGGGATCAGCAGGCTCATGGTGGTGCTGCCAAAGTCGTCCGCTTCGGTGTGGCTCTCGAGGCGAACACCGTGCAGGTCTGTGCCCAGCGAGACCAGCTTCATGGAGGGTGGCAGGCCGCGGCTTCCCACGAGGTCCACGGCGTCGTCCTCATCTTCGAGCAGCCAGGTGTTCAAGCGGCGAGTAAAGACGGCCATGCCGATGACAGGCCGGCAGGTGAGGCAGTTGAACTTATCGTCGCCGGGGCGGCCGGGTTTGTCGCTGCGATGTGGCACTGCCGCGGTGACGACAACGTGGCGGGGGTGGCCGGCCTGAAGGTAGCCAGCGTCGAAGACAACGACGATGTCCACCGGATCCTTGGGAGCGAACCAGGAACCGGTGAGGTCCACGCTGGGATGCTCGGGCAGGTTTGCGCGCGCGGTCTGGGTGGCGGGATCGTAGCGGCCATACCAGTGCTGGACGGCATCGGCGAGCACAAAGGAGCGCGGCGCCTCAACCGGGGCAGGTTTGCGCTGGCATCCGCCAAGCAGAAAGAGGGCCGCCGTAGAGGCAGCGATAACACGCGTGCGCAGCACGCCCCCATGCTAGTGCAATTCTCACTGGATGGTGAGAGAAAGAAAGAGCGACTGGTTACATCAGCTCCATGCCCCAGAGGTCGTGCAGATGCAGGATGCCGAGGGCGCGCTGTGCGTTGTCTGTGACTACGAGGGAGGTAATGCGGCGCTCTTCCATGATGGCGAGGCCGCGGGCAGCGAGCTCGTCCGCAACAATGGTGTGGGGATGGGCGTTCATGGCATCGCCTGCGCTGAGGGTGAGCGCATTGGGTCCGCGGTCTTCGAGCAGGCGGCGCAGATCGCCGTCCGAGATGAGGCCGACAAGGCGCCCATCACCATCGAGCACCGTGGTGACTCCGAGTTTTTTGCGTGACATCTCGTAGATCACCTGGCTCATCGGCGTGGCGGCTGCGACCGAGGGCAGAGCATCGCCGGAGTGCATGAGGTCGCGTACAAAGGCGAGCTTCTTCCCCAGCTTGCCGCCGGGGTGAAGCGATGCGAAGTCCTCGGCGCGGAAGCCCTTGCGCAGCGACACGGCGATGGCCAGCGCGTCGCCAAGTGCGAGCATGGCGGTGGTGGAGGCGGTAGGCGCGAGGCCCATGCCGCATGCTTCGTTCGGCACCGAGCAGTCGAGCGCGACGTCGCTCGAGCGGGCGAGCGTGGAGTCGAGGTTGCAGCAGAAGGAGATGAGCGCGTCGCCGATGCGCTTGAGCGTGGCGAGGAGGCGCAGGATCTCTTCCGTTTCTCCGGAGGCGGAGAGCGCGAGCACAAGATCGCCCTTGATGAGCATGCCGAGATCGCCGTGCAGCGCCTCGGCGGGATGCAGGAAGAGCGCGGGTGTGCCGGTGGAGGAGAGGGTAGCGGCGATCTTCTGGGCGATGATCCCGCTCTTGCCCATGCCGGTGACGACGACGCGGCCGCGCGTCTCACCGCAGCGCAAAACCAGATCTACAGCGGCAGCGAAGGGCGCGGCCATGGTGCCTTCGAGGCGCGTTGCGAGTGCGACGAGGCCGTCCGCCTGCGTGCGGATGAGGTTTGCCGGTGTGGTGCTTGCGGGATCGGATGGACCTGTCATGCGAAGTTTGTCATGCGGTGCACGAGATGACGATGGCAGGTCGGAGGGCGTTCCGGCAAGCAGTGGTTATTTTCATTCGATCACGTAGCACATGCCAGGCTCGTCGGGATCGCGCGGCCGGAAGCCATATCGAGCGTAGAGCGGCGCGACGCCGCGGTCCGCGAAGAGATTGACGAAGGCTCCGGGAAGCGCGGTCCGGCGAAGCCAGGCGTCAATGGCATCGAGGATCTGGGTTCCCAGTCCCCGGCCCTGATGCTCGGGCAGCACTGCGATGTCCGCCACCTGAAAGACGGTGCCGCCATCGCCTACGACACGACCCATCCCTACTGCGTTGCCCCGATGCTCAACAACGACCGCAAAGAGTGTGTTGGGAAGCGCAATGCGAGCAATGTCTTCACTGCGCGGAGAGAGGCCGGCACCAATGCGGAGGGCGCAGTACTCCGCTACGGTCGGGTTGCGCTGCGCGATTTCATATTCCGGCATCCGTTCAAACCTGCTGAGACGCTGGGCAGTATAGCAGCGTGAATCCGGCAGGCTCGCTCGATTCGTTTTCCGGATTGGTAGATGCCGCATGGCTCCTGCGGCCGTCCATATAAAATGAAGAGTTGCGCGCAGAGAGCGCGGAAAGGTCCCTTTGAAGCGGAATCTGGTCGTAATTCTTGTCATCGTTGTGGCGCTGGGTCTTATGACCTGGTCCGGATATCAGAATCTGCAGCGGCGCCGCGCCGCGCAGAAGGCGCAGCCGCATATCACGGTGCTGGACCAGTCCAACCAGACCGTGCAGCAGGACGTGGCGTCCGACGAAGGTCTGCCGAATCTGCGCGGCAAGAAGGCACCCGCTTTCACTCTGAAGACCGAGGATGGGCGCAAGGTGTCGCTGGCCGACTACAAGGGCAAGGCGGTACTGGTGAACTTCTGGGCCACATGGTGTGTGCCGTGCAAGTTGGAGATGCCGTGGTTTGTGGACCTGCACAAGCAGTATGCATCGCAGGGATTCGAGATCCTGGGTGTGAATGAGGACGAGACGAAGGACCACGCACAGATCGGCAAGTTCACCAAAAAGATCGGCGTGAACTACCCCATCCTGCTTGGCAATGAGGCGTCGTCGAAGGCTTACGGCGGTATCGATGTGCTGCCGACATCGTTCTACGTGGGGCGCGATGGCAAGGTGGTGGAAGAGGCAGCGGGGCTGATCTCTCGCGACGAGATTGAGGCGAACATCAAGAAGGCACTGGCGGCGGGGAACTGATGCAAGGGCGAGTCGGCAAGTCGGCGAGTCAGCGAGTCAGCGTTGTGGCGTTTGCTATTGCGGCCGGCGTCTTTGTGAGCGCGGCAAGTGCGCAGAAGTTTCCCTGGCAGGACACGCCGGAGGCCGGCGGCAAGGCGCCGCAGACCGTGCGCTTCGCAGGACCGGACCAGATCAATGTCGCGGCACGCAAGCCGCAGGTTGTGGAACTGCGCTTTCAAATCCAGGATGGCTTCCACATCAATTCGCATGAGCCGCATGAGAAGACGTTGATTCCGACACAGCTGATGGTGGTGGACGGCGATGGAGTGAACGTCTCCCGGGTCGACTTTCCGCCGGGCACGGATACCAGCTTCGCCTTTGCGCCGAACCAGAAGGTGAGCGTGTACACCGGGGCGGTGACGCTGCGCGCACACGTCACCGTCGCGCCGGGCGGTCATCTGTTGCAGGGAGCGCTGCGCTACCAGGCGTGCGATGCGAATGCATGCATGCCTCCGCGCAAGATTCCGGTTGCGGTGAGTCTGCTGGCCAAATAACTCGCGTCGTTGCGTGGTAGCATCGCGGCTGAGATCCACAGGAAAAACGATTGATGACTCGTACGTCACTCCTCATTTCGCTCGCCATCGCGGGCGCTATGCCAGCTTGCATCTTTGCTCAAACGCCGAGCCCGCAGTCGCCTCAGGCGCGACTTGCGCAGTTGCTGAACCAATCGCCGGGCGCATGGACACCAGACGCAGATTGCCAACATGGAACGGCTGCGCGATGCCGCGCTGAGCGATCCCTACGCATTGACCGAGCTTCGCCACCTGACGGACAACATCGGCCCGCGACTGGCCGGCTCGCCGCAGGCGCAGCACGCAGTGGAATGGGTGGCCGACGAGATGCGCGCGTTGGGCGCGACGGTGACGATCGAGAAGACAACGGTGCCGCACTGGGTGCGCGGCGAGGAGACAGCCGAACTGACCGACTGGCCCGGCATGACTCCGAAGACGACGCAGAAGATCGTGCTGACGGCACTGGGCGGTAGCGTGGCGACGCCGAAGGATGGCATGAGTGCGCCAGTGGTCGTGGTCGATTCGTTCGCCGATCTGAAGGCGCTGCCGAAAGACGCGGTGAAGGGAAAGATTCTGCTCTTCAACGAGCATTTCGATAAAGAACTGGCAGCGCAGGGGCGCGGCGACGAGGCCTACGGTGGGGCCGTGCTTTATCGCGGCGCGGCGCCGAGTGTGGCGGCGTCACTGGGCGCGGTTGCGACGCTAGTGCGCTCTGTCGGCGGCGCGGACTACCGGTTGCCGCACACGGGCATGACGTATTACTCGCCTGGATTGCCGAAGATTCCCGCCGCTGCGGTGACAGCGGAGGACGCGGATCTCCTGAAGAACCTTGCGTCGCAGGGCGAAGTTCAGATGCACCTGACTCTTGACGCCGGAGACGCTGTCGCCGGTGGAGACGGCGAATGTGATTGCGGACTGGAAGGGCACCGAACATCCGGAGCAGGTGGTAATCGTCTCCGGCCATCTGGATTCATGGGACCTGGCGACGGGCGCGATTGACGATGGCGCGGGCATCGTTGTGTCGATGCAGGCGATCCATCTGCTGAAGACGTTGGGGATTCATCCGAAGCGAACAGTCCGCTTTGTGGCGTGGATGGACGAAGAACAAGGCTCCTACGGCGCGCAGACCTATGCAAAGGATTATGCCGGCGATCTCGCGAAACCACGTGGGTGCGATCGAGTCCGACCTTGGCGCCGGACATCCGACCGGCATTTACTTCCAGGGCGGTGCGGCTCTGGATGAGTGGCTGAAGCCGCTCTCGCGCGTGCTGGCGCCGATCGGCGCGCCACTGCTGGAGCGCAGCGCGGAGACTGGGGAGGATATCAACTCAGTCACCGAAAAGGGCGTGCCCGGCTTCGCACCGATCCAGGACAGCCGCTATTACTTCAACTATCACCACACTCCTGCGGATACGTTTGACAAGGTGAACCCGCGCGAACTGGGTGAGAACGCGGCAGTGATGGCGGTGACAGCGTATGCGCTGGCGGATGCGGCAACGCCGGCGCCGCGATTAGGGGCTCATACTTCCAGCCCGATCGAGCGCATGAGCTGCAGCGCATTCGTGCTGTTGGCGATGCCAGGAGTGAGCTTGTAGTCGAAGTGGAGCTCGCCGGCGCTGAAGCGGTCGCCGAAATGCATGTTCGCGCCTTCCGCGTTGAGCGCCGCCGCGATCTCAGTTAGGGCGAGATCGTGGGTGGTGATGAGTCCGATGGAATGGCGTGCGAGCAGGCCACGCAGCAACGCCTCAGTACCGACACGGCGATCGTGCGAATTGGTGCCGGAGAGCAACTCATCGAGCAGGAAGAGGGTAGGCTGCGTGGCGGCGAGATCGGTGATCTGCTTGAGGCGCTGAATCTCCGCGTAGAAGCGCGAAAGGCCGCTCTGCAGCGAGTCCTGCACGGTGATAGATGCGCCCACGGCAATGGGAGACAGGCTGAGACGGTCGCAGCAGGCCGGAGCGCCGCATTGGGCGAGAACCACATTCAGGCCAATGGCACGCAGCAGCGTGCTCTTACCGGCCATGTTGGGGCCGCTGACGATGATGAGCCCGTGCGCGTGCTCGAGCGAGAGATCGTTTGGAACTGCGGTGGCGCGCGGCAGGAGCGGATGCGTGAGGCCGATAGCGTCCAGCGCTGGAGCGTCGGCGCGCAGCGTTGGGAACCCACAGGAGGGCCGCTCGTAAGCAAAACTCGAGAGCGAGCTGAGCGCTTCGAAGTCGCCGATGCTCGAGAGCCACGCGCGCATGTGACCACCATGACGACGGCGCCAGTTTTCGATGGCGAGCATGCAGAGCGGGGTCCAGAAGACGAATCGATTGACCAGCTTCACAAACCAGTTGTCGCTGGACTCGAGCCATTCGAGGTTGCGCTCGAGCTTAGCGATGGCGCGCGACGGCGGAAGACCGTCACTGCGCACCGCAGCAGTGAGCGTGGTGAGCCGCGGCGCATGGAAGGGCTGCGATTCATAGACGGCGAGCACGCGAGAGAGCGGTCCAAGCAGAGGTGAGATCTGGAGGACGTCGACGGCTGCGCGTTTCACGGCTCCGATGAAGCGCGTGGTGAGCGCGGCGTTGAGGAAGCTGACAAGCGCAAACCAGGTAAAAGGGCCCCCCGCGATCCAGTAAAAGAGGGTGGCTAGCCAGATCAGCGCCAGCGGTGGGGCGGCGTAAAGTAGCCATCCGGGCACGGTGGCTTCCGTTGATTCGGCCCACTTCGTGAGCGCCTCGGGCGTGCCTTCGTGAATGGCATCGGCGGCCAGCGCGAGCTGTTCGCGCAGGTCAAGACGAGGCGCAAGCTCACGGATCGCCTTCTGGCGCTGCGCAATCTCCGCAGGCGGAGCAGGATGCAACAGCCAAGCGGCGAGCGTGTGTTGTCCCGGTGCGCTCGCGGCCTGCGAGATTAGTTGATAGAGGCTGCCTTCGCCGAAGATGTCGAGGTCGCGCGCGTAGAGATGTTTGGGATCGAAAAAGCGCTGGCCTGCGTCGCCTTTTCCGGACCATTGGTCGTCCAGCCGTGCAAGGCCGCGGCGATAGAAGCTTTCAAGGCGCGAGGCCGCGGCGAGGGTGCGCAGAAGACGCTCGTGCGCGATCCACAGAACGACGAACGCGAGCGCCGGAATGAGCGCCCAGGCGAGGAGGCTGGGATATGTACGAGCCAGCCAGAGAGCGGCCACGACGGTGACCGCGGCCGCCGCGAGTTTGCTGAAGCCGAAGAGTCTGTCGTGCCGGCGCAGGCGCAGCCGCTCGGCTTCGAGCGACGCCAGGCGCTGGCTGTAGACGCTTTTCGCGTCTGAACCAGCATTGTTCCCATCGGCAGGCGGCGCGTTCAAGCAGGTTGCGGAGCCTCTGCGCTCGGTGGACGGCGCGCTGATGGATGCGGCAGCCTGCAGCCGGCGCACGACGCGATCATGTCCGAGCGCGACCATCACGGCAAAGAGCGAGGGCGCTACACCCTGCCCGGTGAGCGCGACGCGCGCGCCATTGATCAGAACGCCCGGCTTGACGCTCTTCTCCTCGGCAAAGGCCCGCAAGAGCTGCTCCGTGGAGGTTTCGGTAAATTCGGGCGCGGCACTGTAGCGGCCGCCGAGTTCGACCAGCAGGTCGCGGGTGGATGAGTCCTTGAGAAATTTCGTCACCGCGGCGGGATCGAAACTGAAATTGTCGCTGAAGTAGGCACAAAACGAGGTGGAAAAGTCGAGAAGGCTGCGAGCGCGTGGCTTGACGAGCTCGATCGCCGAGAGGATTTCAGCCTCGCTGCGGGCGGGGATGAAGCCGGTCTTGCCCCATTCGGTCTTGATCAGCGGCAGCAGCTCTTGCGCGCTCGAACGGCGGATCCATTCGGTGTTGAACCAGGCCAGCTTGTCGTTGTCGAAGACGGCGTTCGATTTCGAGATGCCGTCGAGCGAGAAGAGCTTGACGAGCTCATCGGAGCCGAAGATTTCGCGGTCGCGGCCATCGGCGTCTTTACCCGCGGCGCCGGGTGACCAACCGAGCAGCGTGAGGAAGTTGCGGAAGGCTTCGGGCATGATGCCCATGTCCTTATACGAAATGACGGAGGTGGCGCCGTGGCGTTTGGAGAGGCGCGTCTTGTCGGGGCCGAGGATGAGCGGCACATGCGCGAAGATGGGCAGCGGCGCGCCGAGCGCCTGGTATTGCAACACCTGCTTTGGGGTATTGGAGATATGGTCCGCGCCGCGGATGATGTGGGTGAGCCGCATGTCGAGATCGTCGGCGACAACGGAGAGGTGATAGGTGGGGATGCCGTCCGAGCGCAGGAGCACGAAGTCTTCCAGCTCGCTGTTGGCAAACTCGACGCGCCCGACGACGGCATCGTCGAATGCGGTGACACCGCCTTCCGGCACGCGGAAGCGAATGGCCGCGGGCTCACCAGCGGCGCGGCGCGCGGCTGCGTCCGCTGGCGCAATGATGCTGCATCGGCGATCGTACATGGGCGGCTTGCCCGCTTCGGACGCGACCTTGCGGCGGTGCTCCAAGTCTTCCTTGGTGCAGAAGCAGGCGTAGGCATGCCCGGAATCGAGCAGCTTTTGCGCGGTAGCCTGGTAGAGGTCGAGGCGCTTGGACTGATAGAACGGGCCCTCGTCCCAATTGAGGCCGAGCCAACGCATGCCTTCCAGGATGCCTTCGACCATGGCCTCGGAGGAGCGCTCGAAGTCAGTGTCCTCGATGCGGAGGATGAAGGTGCCGCCGGTGTGGCGGGCGAAGAGCCAGTTGAAGAGCGCGGTGCGGGCGCCACCAACGTGCAGGTAGCCTGTGGGAGAGGGAGCGAAACGGACGCGGGGAGTTTCAGGAGTTGAAGACATAGACGATCTAAGTTGATGCTAGAACAAATTCAGCGGTGGCGGCGCCACGGTCCGCTGGAGGAATCGCGATGACGCAGTTCGAGTTCACTGTGCCTCCTGGTTGCAACCTGAGCGGCGCTGCTTCGTTGATTGAGAAGGCATGCCTCGGATGCGGCCTGCGGGTTTCCGCACGAGCAACTATGGCCAGCTATCCGGGATGCATCCATTGGCATGTGAAACGCGGGATGCACTCCGGCACGCTCGAGTTGACCCTGTGGGAGGCGAAGCGGCGGGTCTGGGCGAGTGTGCAAGACGGACGACGTGCACAGTGGATTGACGAGGCTCTGCCGCAAGTGAAGGATGCGGTAGAGACGGCACTCCGCATCGCCGTCTCGTGAGTGGTGCTGATCAGCCGCGCGGATAGGGATCGTTCGGATTGGCGGGTGGCGGCGCAGCGGGCGGGTAGGCAGTCGGTGGATATGCGGGCGGATACGCATTCGGCGGATAGCCCACGGCATACTGCGGGAGCGGCGCGACCTTCCACTGCGCGAAGGCAACGATGTACAGCAGGATAAGCGCGCCAAACGGCACCAGGATAAGGAGGCACAGCCAGGGACTGAAGCCGGCCTTCTTACATATCTGCCACATGGGAATGATAAAGACCGCGACAAAAAAAAGACCGAGGATAAAGGCGCCCGGTATCAGGTACGCGAGATGCGGATCAATGCTGTTGGGGTCCATGGCGATTCCTTCCCTGATGGATGACGCGAGAATACTGACAACGCGACAGCCAGACAAGCCCTATAACGGGCTGCTTATTCATCGTCGCGGTCGACGTCCAGCGGGAAGATGGACTTCAGCACGATGATGAGGAGCCCCAGTACGTTTGCTGTTGCGGTACCGAGCAGAGCGATCAGCACGGCGTCGGAGAGCTTGCCGTGCTGGAGTTCCTCGCGCAGCACGATGCAGCCGACGAAGACAAGCCACGCCACCGTGAGTGCGAAGAGGCTGGGAACCAGCCAGCGGCGAAAGCCGAGGAACTGTGCCTTGCGGGCGTCGTCGAACTGATCGCGCTCTGCGATGGCGGTTGCGAAGCCGGAGGATGCAACGCTTGCGGCAGCGCGCTGCGCCAACCCGGAGGTGCTGGTGTCGGTAATGGTTTCCGGATCGGGTGCTGCGGGCGGTGCCGGAGGGTTGGTGCTCATGCGGCCACCGGCTTCAGCACAGACTTGAACCAGGCCTCGATCTCTTCATCCGAGATAGGTATGTAGCGCTTGCCCTGATTCTCGCTCCAGGCCTGGGCCCACGGAGTCCCCTGGGCATGCGTCATCATGGACAGCTCAATGGCGGAGTAGTTGCCGTACTGCTCAAGGATGCGGCGGAGAATACGGTCGGCGTACTCGGCATCGGGATCGTGCGCCGGGAGTTTGTAACGACGCAGTACCAGCTTGTTGCCGTCGACGGCTGCGTAACGCGCGGGCTCAGTGATGGGCTGTGCGCCGAAGTCCTGGAAGGCGCGGTAGACATCCGGCAGCACCGGACCGTACTGCCACGCTTCGATGGAACGATCGAGCAGCGGCTTGCCCGTCAAGGCCAGATGCCAGCCGTGCGCGTAGTAGATGAGCTTCTGCACCTTCATCGGATCGATGATGAGCTGGCGCTCGCGGCCGAGGTCGAGCAGGCGATTGGCCACAGCGCGGGGATCAAAGGGCATGGCGGAGAGGTCCCTTTCCGGGGCATCGTCACCACTAGGTGAAGATGCTTGAACGTGGTCCTTCGTTAACAAAGTATAGCGAGCCGGTGGCTCGGGATTTGAGTCTGGCCGAGAGCGGACTACCGCGCGGCGCTGCGCCGCCCGTAGATCAGATAGTCCTCCATCGGTCCCATCGCGAGAAATTTCTGCAGGAACGGCGAGGGATGGTAGGTTGCCGGCACGTAGTGGACGCGTCGCAGAAGCTGGTAGTGCGCATCGAACCACCGCTGCTGGTCCGGGGTGAGTGTGTAGCCTTCGATGGTGCGATAGTGATCGAAGCTCTGCCGCTCCACGATGTAATCGGGTTGTTCGGCGGCCACATAGTCGAACCACCACGCATCCGGGTCCCGCTGCATGTAGTCCGTGACTCGCGCGGAGACGAGACCGATCTCGTCATCGGTTTGCAGGCCGGAGAAGTAGGGGATCAGGCCCGCAGGCTCAAGAAACAACGTCCCTTGGCCGTGGCTGATGGCGGCGAGATAGCGCCCGATGTCGCCGCGATAGTGATAGTCCTGCGTGGAGCCCGCGAGCGCCTTCGTCCACTGCATGAAGATGAGCCCGATCCAGACGACGGCGAGCAGCGAAATTCCTACTTTGGGAAAGCGGCTGCGCGCAACGATGCGCACCAGAACAGCGATGGTGACCGCTGTGGCGATCCAGTTTGCCGGATAGAGGTACCAGGAGAAGAGCACACCGCCGTAGGCGTAGGCGAGGGGGATGGCGATGGTGGCGAAGGTGAGTGTGCCAAGAACGATGCGCTCCCGGCGCGAATGCGCATAGCGGAAGGCGAGCACGAATGCGCCCGCAACGACGATGAGCACCAGTGGGCTGAGTTTGATCAGGTAGTTGGTGGGACTTGGCAGCAGGAAGGAATGGCTGAGAAAGAGATCGCGCATGCGGCCAGCGACTGCGACTGCGCTGTGATCGGGATGGTAGGCGATCTCCTTGGCGCGTGCGGTTGTGGGCAGAAAGTGGCCGGTGGTGAGGCGCGTGCCTAGCAGGAAGAGGCCGCAACCCGCGACGAGGGCCGCGCTTCCAAGTACGGCGGCGCGTCGATGGATGAAGAACATTGCTGCGCAGAAGATGAGGCCATAGGCAATGGCGTCCGGGCGAACGAGCGGTAGCACCAGCACACTCGCGGCGAAGAGTGTCCAATGGCTCTCCCGGGCAAGAGCAAAGATCGAGATTCCGAGCGTGAGTGCAAGAAGCGGCGTCTCCATGCCGGTGTAGCTCATCACGAGCGCGATGGGCCAGCAGGCGGTCAGCAGCCACACGATGTACTGTTCGGCGGGGCGGCTGCAGAGTGCACGCGCGATGAACCAGCAGGCGCCAGCGATGCAGAGTGTCCCGAAGAGTTGGACGCCGAGAACCATGTAGCTGCGGGAAACCAGGTCGATGGCAGCGACGATCAGCGGGTAAAGCAGGCTGGTGGTGCCAGGGAAGTGCTGATGAAGATTGAAGGAGAAGTCACCGTATTCGGCGAGATGCTGCGCCGCGCGGAAGGTGATGTAGGCGTCTTCCTGCAGCGGATGAACCAATAGAAAAGGAATCCGCACCAGCACAATCAGGACGAGGACCAGCCATGCCGGCCACGTGCGCGCTTGCTGAGCTCCTTCAGGGAAGCGTTCCGTGTTCACGCGACCGGATGCTGACGAATGCGTTTCGGGAGGCGAGCTCATGCGGAGGATGCCGAATCGGTCCGCATCCACCGAGTGGATGGATGGAGTGACCCGAACCATTCGAGTATAGAGGCTGGCTTGAGCCCGCGCTTACGCCGGGCTCGGCAGCTTACGCTGCTGCTCCTGCTGCGCCTTCAGGTCACGCAGCAGATCTTCGATCTGGTCCTCGCGCTCCATCGCCGCGAAGCGTTCCTCCAGTTCAGCCTCGCCCAGGTTTGTGCCCGTCTCGGCGGCGAGCAGTGTCTGCTGTGCGCGCCCAGCGGCAGCCGCCTGATCGATGCGTCCACGCACGCGCGTAATGGTGCCTGAGACGTTCGGTGACGCCTTGGCATTGCCCCCTGCAAGCTTCTGGCTGGCGCGAGCGCGGCGGTGTTCGACGGCCAGCAGCTCGCAGCGCGACTGCGTCTCCTGCAGCCGTTGCTGCAGGCGGCTGAGCGCGGTGCGGAGGGTGGCAGTCTCAGTGCGTTGATCGGTGAGTTGCTGCGCGAAACTGGCGGCCATCTGCTGGTGGCTAATCTGCTGGCGCAGCGCGGCGCGGGCGAGGTCATCCTGCTGGCGGGTTACGGCCATAGCCGCTTTGCGCTGCCAGTTGCCGGCGGATTCCTCATGTTCCGCCTGCTTCTTCTCAAGCAGGTGCTGATCGGCCAGCGCGATGGCGACCTGCGTCTTCACCTGCAGAAGCTGGTTCTCCATATCGAGGATGAGCTGGCGCAGCATCTTCTGTGGGTCTTCGGCGCGATCGATCAGATCGTTGAGGTTGGCGCGAAGCAGAGTTGCAACTCTCTCAAGCAGTGCCATAATGTGACTCCTTTGCTCTTCGATGCCTTTTGTAGGAGTAGCCCGGCCGAAGCCGGGCTGCTCCGCACGAGTTAGCTATTGCTTGCGCCATTGGGGCGCGCGCGCATGCTTTTCACGTTGGACATCAGCTCATGCATGTCCATGCCAGAGAGCGCCTCGAAGAGCGCGGGCACCTGTGCCGCAATCTTCGTCAGATCCCCGGTCAGTTTGTTGGCGCCCACCTGGCCCTCTCCGCCAGTGGAGACAATGGTGATCTTGTCCACTTTGCTGAGCGGCTCGGACATGGCGCGGACGACCTCGGGCATGCTGCTGATGAGGCGATCGACGACCGCCGCCTGCGTCCATTCCTGGTAGGCTTCGGCCTTCACATTCATCGCCTTCGCTTCTGCCTCGCCTTTCTGGAAGATGACCGCGGCCTCGGCTTCGCCCTGGGCGCGAATTGCCGATGCGCGGCCTTCGGCTTCGATCATCAGGCGCGACTTCTCCGCTGAGGCCAGATTTTCGATGCGTTGGCGCTCGATCTCCGCCTGTTTGAGCACGGTCGCGATCAGCTCCTTCTCATGGCGCAAGATTTCGGCTTCCTGCACTTTGACCTGCTGTTCCTTCTCGATCTGCTGCACCTTCACCTGCTCCGCTACAACGCGCTGCTGCATGACATTTGTCTGGATCTCGTATGCCTTATCTGCCTGCGCCTCCTGCTTGCGGCTTTGCTCGGTGAACTGCGCCTTTTGGATGTCCAGATCGCGCTGCGCTTCGGCCTGCTTGGCGAGCGATTGCAGCTCGGCCAGAACGCGCTCCTGGTCTGCAGCAGCCTTGGCGACGGCGGCTTCGCGCAGTGCGATGGCGCGGCGGATGGCAGTGTCGCGTTCGGCTTCCGCGGCCGCTACGTCAGCATCGCGCTTGATGCGCACGATGTCCGGACGACCCATGTTGGTGATGTATTCGTTCTTGTCGCGGACTTCCTTGATCGTGAACGAGATCACTTCAAGGCCCATCTTGCTCATGTCTTCGGCGCAGGTGGCGCGCATGCGTTCGCCCACCATCTCCGGCTCCTTCACAATCTGCTCCACGGTGAGCTGGCCGATGATGCCGCGCAGGTGGCCCTCCATCACCAGGCGGATCAGGCCTTCGCGCTGCGGCGGCGCCTTGGTAAGGAACTGCTCTGCCGCGGTGAGAATGGATTCACGGTCGGAGCGGACCTTTATTTGCGCGACGGCTTCGACGGTGACCGCGACGCCCTGCTTCGTGTAGAGGTCCTGCTGCGGCGCGACGTCGAAAGACATCAGCTCGAGAGAAAGCTGCTTGCAGCTCTCAACCATGGGAAAGATGACGGCGCCCGAGCCCTTGATGATGCGTGGACCACGGAAGCCGTAGACGATGATGGCTTCGTTCGGGCCGGCCTTGCGAAACATCTTGGCGATGCTCGTCATGATGATGAGGAGAACGACGACTCCCAATCCGATGAAGATAGTGACAATGTTCGGCATAACGATCCTTACCCTGCAAACCGAGTGACGCCAGCCGTACTGCGTGCGGCCTCTGCCGTCCCTGGCTGTGACGGCGAGACTGCGAAGCGCCCGGGCCCGAAGGCCCGATCATGACGCTCCAAGATGGTGACAAACTCTTCCGTTCAAATCAGCGGTGGCCCCTCCAGCTCCGACCACGGGCGAACATAGGCGATACCGCGCTCATATCGCAGAACGACAACTTCGACATCGCGCGCAATGGGTGCGCCGGCATCGCTGCGGGCAGCAGCTGCGCGGCGTGCACCGCCCTGCGAGTAAGCGATCTCCCCGGTGCCGCCCTCGCGAATGGCGACTCGAGACGCGCGCGAGCACGCCGGTGATCTCCGTATCCTCCGCAGTGAGCACTCGCTCGTTGGGCAGCAGGACCCGCGCGAGGAACCAGAAGATGATGGCGGCACCGGCGATGCCGCTGATGACAGCAATGGCGAAGACGCCCAGCCCGAGCACACCGGTGAAACGGCTCATCAGATAGCCGGTTCCACCAAACCAGCAGAGAAAGGCCATGAGCGTGAAGCCGTTGAGGGGCGAGATACTGGCGTCTCGCACGCTGGCACGCGGCGCATGCGTGTGACCGGCATGGGAGTGGCCGAGGTGGAGATGGCCACCGTGCAGGTGTCCGAAATGGAGGTGGCCGAAGCCACCGAAGAAGGTGAGCAGGCTTAAGACCAACCCGACTCCAAAGCAGACGAGATACCAGTCCTCCGCACTGAGCAGAAATGCATGCATGGTCATCCCCTCTCTTTCTTATCGAGGCTGCCTTCGCGCGTACCGCGGCGGTTCGAATTGCGAACACCGTTGCGCGAAGGGCTCCGCTGGCCGGTGCTATCTTTCGCGCCGGACTGTTTGCGCCGCGGAGCGAGCTCCGGCCGTAGAACTTCGAGCAGACGATCGGCAAGCGAGGGCGTCTCGAGGATCGCGGCGAGCAGCAGCAGGGAGCGACGCGTGTCTTCGTGCTGGGCCGCCGCAAGCAGCGCACGGCGCAGTTCCGGGTCGCGACGAAAGCGCTCGGCGCCGGAGATCAGCCACAGGTCCAGCTTGTCTTCGTCCGCACGCACGTGCATGCGGGCTTCGGATAACAGCTCGGGGTGATAGCCCTCCGGGTCATCGACCAGGTAGCCGGGATGCACCTTGAAGAAGCGCGCAAGCAACAGCCGGGTGGTGTTGGTCAGGTGGGGGCGCGCGCCGCTCTCGATCTGCGAGAGATAGGACTGGCTGACCGCGGTCTCCATCTCCTCGCGGATGGCGCGCACCAGCTCCTGCTGGGTCATGGCGCGATCCAGACCACGTAGGGAGCCTTCGACTTCGCGGAGATAACGGATTTTCTCGCCCAGCTTCATATTGCAATCCGCGATAACGATATCGCAATTTGCGATATGTGCAAGTACTCTTTCGTAACTTGCGCAAACGCTCTAGTTGCTATGATTTACGACTGCGACATTGCAAAAAGTGGCTAACGCAGCGGCACACCGTCCAGCTTCGTGAGGCGACCTACCGGATAGAGGCCGAGCTTGGGATCCACCCACGGTGAGTGGTCGTAGAAAAACTCGAGGCGCGCCCGCGGGTCTGCGGCGAACTTGGGATCGTTCTCGATGCGCTGTTCAAATTCCGTTTGCAGTTTCGGGTCTTTCTCCATCATCTCGCGTGCCAGTTTTTCCAGAACATACGGCTCGCCGTATTCGCGCTGCTCGAAGATGGGATCGAAGGCATTCCAAGCCATGGCAGAGTCCGGCGCCATCGGCTCCAGCCACGCCATCGCGACATGCGAGAGCCTCTGGTTCAGCTCGACCACCGCTGAGTCAGCAGGAAATGTCATCGTCTCGGTGACGAGTGTGCACTGCGGCGGATGGCCGGGATGGCCATTACTGCCCTCGCCGGCAAACATCGGGTGATGGCCTTCAAAGGGAGGCTGCTGCCAGTTGCCATTCGTACAGCGGTAGGTCTCGACCGGCGCAGTCCACGCAGCCGTGGTGCGGTGCATGACCACCTGATGCGCGGCGAGCACATCGATGACGTGCGTCCACTGCGCGGGAATGATATACGCAGCCGGCGGCACGGAAGAGATGCTGACCTTCGCCCCCGTCTGCATGGGCAGTGTCACGTTCCATGGATCGTGAGAGTATTGCACCCAAACGGAGCCCGAGACCGCGCTCAACTCGCGCGTGTATTTATAACCGCGAAAAAGAAAAGGCGTCGTTTCGCCCGACCAGGCGAGTGCGAGTGGATAGCCGACGTTGCCGAGCGGGTGCGCGCCGAGTTGTTCTGCTTCCCGATCGGCAGTGGCGTTAAGGGCGATGAGCTTGTCGGCATCGCGGTTCACCACTTTCAACAGCGCGCGCAGCAACTCGTAGTTGCCGGTGACGCGCGTCCTGTAGTCCTTGAGCATGTGCATCTCGACCAGCATGCTGGGGCGATTTTCGAGATTCATATAGCCGGTTGAGAAACGCGGCACGAACGAGTCGAAGCCGAGCCCCTTGGCAGGATCGGAATCATCGACGAGCGAGATATAGGTGGGCGAGGCGAGATGCCCGCTAGCGTCGACCTGATGTTCCAGGTCTGGTATGACACTTTCGTCGAGCCAGTGCCCGGTGTCCGCATTGAGGTTGGTGAAACGCTCGATGGTGAAGGTGACGTCGTACTGGAAGTCGGCGCCGTCGGTCACGTGATCGTCGACGAAAAAGTCGGGCAGCCAGCGATGAAACATGGCCATGAAGGCGCGGGTCTCGGGCGCATCCGCTTTCATGTAGTCGCGATTGAGGTTGATGTTCATCCCGTTGCCACGCCAGCCCATCTGCTCCGGACCGTTCTGGTTGATCCGGTTGTAGGGTGAGCGGCGCTCGTGTCCATCGGCGTTGTACATCGGGATGAAGACGAAGACCGCGCGATCGAGCAGGGCCGACTCCTTCCCGGTGATCACCATGTCACGCAGCAGGGCGAGGCAGCTGTCCTTGCCATCCATTTCGCCGGCGTGAATGGCGTTTTGCACCAGCACGATGGGACGCTTCGCCGCATGGAGCTTCTCCGGATCGAAGACGCCATCCTTCGACGTGATGACGATGTCGAGCTCGCGGCCTTCTCCGGTCTTGCCGAAGGGCTCGATGCGCACCTGCTGCGGCTTTGCGGCCGCTATGCGCCGCAGGTAGGTCATGGTGGCGGTGTAATCGGGAGTCGTACGGTAGTTGGACTGTTCGGCGGGTGTCACCCAGTCGTTCGACTGCGATGTGTTTTGAGCAAAGAGGCCAGGGGCCAGCAGGACGAGAACAGCCAGGAGCGGCGCGCGCATGGCTTAGGGTAGCGGAGAAGTTGCTACCGGAGAAGCCGATCCGCAGAGAGAGCGGCGACGCCGCGAATTTTCATCGGCCGCTCTGATCAAGTTCTGCATCCGGACTTAGGTGATGTCTTCCGTATCGAAGACTTTGACCTTCACCGTCTGCCGCTGCGGCGTCGTGCCATGCACCTCGGCGAGCAGGTTGCGCACCACGTCCTCCAGGTGACGCTGATTCTCGATGACTGCGCTCATGGACTTCATCTCTTCCGGATCTTCTACTTTTTCGAGCAGAACGGTGGCGTGGGCCTGGGCCACGTGATCCAGGCCGAGGCCTTCCGGGGTCTTGGCTTTGATGGAGATGGCCTTGGTGTCCAAGTTGAGCAGGTCGGCGAGCCGCTCCCTCATCTCGCCGGCGATAGGCGTGATCTTCGGCCGGGCGAGCACCAGCGTGGCGTCAACGTTCACGATGCGATAGCCGGCGTGCTGGATCTCTTCGAGCGCCAGGTTGAGAAAGATGGTGGAGTCGGCATTCTTCCAGCGAGCATCGCCGGGCGGGAAAAAGGTGCCAATATCGCCTGCGGCCACTGCGCCGAGCAGGGCATCGGTAAGCGCGTGCAGCAATACGTCACCATCGCTGTGGCCTGCCAGGCCCTCCGGGTGATCGATGGCAATGCCGCCGATGCGCAGCGGAACGCCCGCCTGAAAGGCGTGTGAGTCCCAGCCGTGTCCGATGCGAAGGTTCATGAAAGCCTCTCTTTCTCTTCGCGCGGAACTGGCCTTTCCGCGCCCTGGCAGCTACGCGGTGTGGCGGCGGCCCAGGTAGAACTCGGCGAGCTCGAGGTCGCCGGGCTGCGTGATCTTCAGGTTCGCGGGCGATCCCGGAACGACGGCGACCTCGCAGCCTGAGCGTTCGACCAGGCTGGCCTCGTCCGTGCCGGCGAAACCATCTGCCTCGGCTTCGGCGAAGGCGCGCTTCAGGATGGACCAGCGGAAGCCCTGCGGCGTCTGCGCCTGCACGACATATTCACGCGGGATGGTGGTGCGGATGATGGCCCCGTGCGCGGTACGCTCGACCTGCTTGATGGTGTCGATCGCGGGCAGACCCACAATGGCAGCGCCATGTTCCGTAACGGCTTCAATGGTGCGGGCGATGGTGTCGGAGTCGATCAGGGGGCGGACCGCGTCGTGCACCAGCACGATGTCATCGTCCTCTGCCTGCACGGCCGCAAGGGCGCGTCCGACGGACTCCTGACGGCTATCGCCGCCTTCGACGACAGAAACGCGGCCGGCGAGCTGGTGCTCAGCGACGATGGTCTGGACCCGTTCTATTTCCGTGGGACGGACCGCGACCACGATGGCGCTGACCTGCGGCACGGCGGCAAAGGCGCGCAGACTATGGACGAGAATGGGAAGCCCGGCGAGAGACTGAAACTGCTTGGCGGCATTGGGTGTGACTTGCCCCGGCGCCATGCGGGTGCCCAGGCCCGCAGCCGGAAGAATGACGAAGACGCGCATAAGAAATTGAGTATACCGGGGCGACGGCAGAGCTGGTTTACCCGGCGTGCGTGATGACATCCGAGGCGAAGGCCGGCGAAAGCATTAAATTTCGCGGGCCTTCGAGAGACTAGATCAGCCGTTCGCGCTGAGGATGCCTCGGAAGGACTCGCGGTGGGCGGCGAAGACGACGAACCACAGGATGGTTGCGAGCAGTCCGGGTCCAATGCCCGACGGTGCCATGTGGATGTGGAACAACAGGATGTTGACGATGATCGGAGCCAAGATGACCAATGCCAGCGGAATATAGCGGCCCACAAGCAGCAGCAAGCCTCCGATGAACTGCAGCGCGAAGACAACGACGTAGTAGTGCGTTGTGAACAGCAGTCCGGCAAACTGACCGGCCGCACCCGGCGGCGGTGTTGAAGGGATGAAGTGAAGAAATCCGTTGAGGCCGAAGACAACAAATATCAGCCCCAGAAGAATGCGTGCGATCAGGACGGCGACTTTCATACGTTGCTTCTCCTCGGTGAGACAGCTAGATAGGAAATCTTAGCTTCAGGCGGCGCTGGTGCGTATCTGCTCCAATGCGGGACCAAGCAGGGTATCGCGATCGATGGCGCCGGACATAAGCTGAGCGACTCCGCCCACCGACAGAATACGGACGTCTGTGATGCCGAGAAAGCCGAGTACAGCCTTCAAATACGGGTCGACGAAGTTCAGGGCGGCTGCGGGACTTTCCGGCGAATAGACACCGCCACTCGCTACAAGCAGCGTTGCTTTCTTGTTTTGCAACAAACCCTTCGCACCGTTTGCGTCGTAGGTAAAGGTACGGCCGGCGCGGGCGATCTGGTCGATCCATAGCTTCAGCGAGGACGGTATGGAGAAGTTGTGCATCGGAACGCCGATCACGATCTCGTCGGCGGACTCCAACTCGTGTATCAATTCATCGGAAGATGCCAGAAGCGCTTTCTGCTCGGCAGTTTGTGCATCTGCAGGGGTGTAAGCGGCGTGGATCCACGCCTGGTTGATCGGCGCGGGGGTAAGGCGAGCGAGATCGCGGTTGACGATGGTTCCATCAGGATTGGCTGCCTTCCAGGCGGCTACAAATTCGCGAGTAAGCTCACGACTGACGGAAGTTTCGAGCGGACTGGCATCGAGTTGGAGTAATTTCGGCATAAAGTGCATCTCCTAGGCGACAAATGCAGTCAAAGCAGCAAGTGTCGTTTTAATAGACGACAGTCGTTGTGAAGTTGATTCAGAGTTTTTTGAGAGATTTTTTTCGAGTTTGGATATGCCGATTTCTGATTGTGAAGTTCGCGATCCGCGGATGCGCCGAACGCGCCAGCTATTGCAGGGCGCGTTGCTGCAACTCCTTGGGTCGAAATCGTTTGACGACATCTCGGTGCAAGACATCGCGGAGGCCGCCACTGTAAACCGCGCCACCTTCTACGACCACTACACAGACAAATTCGCTTTACTGGAGGCTCTGATCGCCGGTGGATTTCACCGGATGTTGGCGGAGCGGTCGGTCCACTATGACGGCACATGTCCGTCAGCTGCCGGCGCCATTGTGCTGGCAGCGTGCGACTACCTAACAACGGTGCGCGCTTCCCAAGGCGGCTGCGAGCGCCGAAGCAATGTTGAGGCGCTGGAGGATGCGGCGATGATTGCCGCCATCCGGCGAGTACTCGCGGCGGGGATGGAGGCGCACACGCGGATTCCTGCCGAGCGGCGCGCCATGCAATCCGCGGCGGCAAGCTGGGCGATCTACGGTGCGGTGAAGGAATGGCTGAATTCGCAGGATCGTCTTCCTGCGGAGGCGATTGTGCCCGAGATTGTGGCCATGATCACGCCTCTGCTTGGCGCAGAGGCCGGTACAGATCACGTCCTGGCACATGCATCCGCCGCCCACTAGGACTTCGAAAACCGGTGGATGACCAGCGAAATTGGAAGGCCGACACAAAGGATGTGGGTGACGATTGCGATGACGGTGTACGGCAGCGTCACCGGGCCGCGGCGCAAGCGTGACAGCGGCATCACCACCCAGTACATAAAGGCATAGACCACCAACGCATATCCGACGCCCGCGAGCCATGCGTGATGGAGCAGCGCGCCGATTCTTCGACTGGCGGCATAAAAGACGGCGGCTGCCGTGAAGGCAATTAGGAAATGAAACGCAAGGCCAAGCGCGGCGGTAGCCCAGCCGCCGCGGAACGCGGCCGGGCCCAGCAAACCGCTGGCGATGCCCTGGAGCAACCGGCGCGGTGAGACGCCCTTGGGCGTCCAGGTAATGAAGGCGGCGGTGATGTCCATCGCGCCGCAGAGAAGTCCCGCGGCGAGGATGGCAGGACCGGCACGAGCGGTGCCCGCTGAGGTTGCGGCACGCCCTATTTCGGACATCTACCCCTCGACCGGCTCCACGTAGAACATCTCGTTGGTAGCGCGGAAGCCGTTGCTCTCGTAGAGAGCGCGGCCAGCGTCGGTCGAATGCAGTGCGACAACGTGGACCCGACGACGGCGGGCCTCCGCCAGGGCAAGCTCGATCAGATGACTCGCAATGTGCTTTCTGCGGTGCTCGGGCTCGACGTAGACATTCAGCAGATACCCGCGATGCTCCGAGGTGGGATCGAGCGGATGGGGCGGCCAATCGAGCATCATCAGGCCGCTTCCGCCGATCACCTGGCCCGCATCATCGAGCGCGAGCCAGCCCATGTAATTGCCGGATTGCAACTGCTCCGTCACCCAGGGCTGAAAGTGCTCCGCCATCACGTCGAGGACGCGATTGTCGATGCGGCCCGCGTCCACAAACATGCGCCGGCGGTGGTGGGTGATGATGGCGGCGTCGGCAGCAGTAGCGGCGCGGGTAGCGGGCATGCCTGTGAGTATAGAGCGGAAGACGCAGAGCCCGTACACTGGGCAAAAGCACAGATACCGTGGTTCCGGAGAGATCCGCTCGGTTCAGCCGCTTGTTGAGTGAACGGCGTCGTGCTTTTGCTCTGGGTACGCCATGGCAGCCCCTCAACCACAGCTCGGCTGGGCCCGGCACTCTTTTCGTGCCGGGGAACGCGTTGCCGTTGCTATATCGGGAGGCGCGGATTCCGTGGCGCTGCTGTTAGCGATGGCTGCATGCCGCGCGGAGACGGGCATTGTGGTCTCCGCTGTCCATGTACATCACGGATTGCGCGGTGCAGAAGCGGACGGCGATGCGCAGTTTGTTGCCGATCTCGCGAAGCAGCTCGAAATGCCGCTGCGCGTGGAACGCGGGGACGTTGCCATGTTGGCGGCGACGCGTGGCCAGGGAATTGAGGAAGCGGGACGCGCCCTGCGCTATCGCGTCTTTCATGAATTGCTGGCATCCCGTGAAGTCGATGCGGTGGCAACCGCACACACGCTGGACGACCAGGCCGAGACTGTCCTGCTGAAGCTTTTGCGTGGCGCCTGGACCGAGGGCCTGGGTGGTATCGCGCCAGTTGTGGCTTCGGCGGGCGGCGGGCGTATTGTGCGGCCGCTGCTGGAGGTCACTCGCGCGGACATTGTTGCCTACCTGGAGGCGCGAGGACAGCCATGGCGCGAGGACACGACCAATCTGGAGCAGACCTTTACGCGCAACCGGGTGCGGCACACGTTGCTGCCGCAGCTCCGTGACTTCCAGCCTCGCATTGCGGAGCACCTTTCCCGCATGGCTGCAGTGGCGCGAGATGAAGAGGCCTGGTGGGATCGCGAATTGGCGCGAGTGATGCCGGGGGTGGTGCTGCCCGGGGAGACCGGTGCGCGGCGGCGGACGGGCAAACTCCACAAGGCCCGGTGAAGCGGAGCTTTCGATGGAACTGGAGCGGCTTCGCACCATGCACCCGGCACTGCAGCGCCGGATACTCCGCGCCGCAGCCGAACAACTGGGTGTCGCTCTCAGTTTCGATCAGACGGAGGCCTTGCGAACCCTGGTGGTGGCAGCCCAGCCGGGCGCGGGGCGGCGGGGACGGGTGGAGCTTGGAGCCGGAGTGGCGGCGGAGCGGACGCTCCGGGAGCTGCGGCTGGTCCGAATGAACGGGGATCTGGAGACTCAGTTGCCGGAGCTGGTGGTGCCGGTGCCAGGTGTGCTGGAGGCTGGAGAGTACGGGCTGCGCGTGATTGTCGGGGGAAGCCTGCCGAGCGGATCCACGCTCCTGCTCCGTACGCCGCAGGCCGGGGACCGTCTGCGGTTGCCGCACAGCGGTGGGGTCAAGACGGTAAAAGAGGTGCTCGAGCGTCGCGGTCTTTCGGCGGCCGAGCGCAGAGTCTGTCCAGTGCTGGCGACCGGAGGCAGCATCCTATGGATGAGCGGAATTGAGGTGGAACAGACCTCGGGCCTTGAGCTGGATGTGGAGCCGATGCGGGAAAGAGAGCAAACTCCGGTACTCGAAACGGTGCGGGACGCCACCTAGGTAACGAAATCAGCCCTTTCACAGGGGCATTTTCTTGCGGTGCGCTGCGCGCCTCGGAGTAGAATCCAGGGTACGGTCACCGGAGCGTGAGCGGCTGGCTATCGCAGTTTTTGGGTGTCGCCCCCGGCTTCAGCCGGAAGGTGCACCGAAGACCGGCCTAGCACGTCTAATCCCTAGGAAACGCATCGGGTTGTTTTTGCAGGACGGGCGAATGTCCCGGGCGGCCGACGCATCACCAGGGCAGGCGCTCTGGGGCGTGAGAGAAATGAGGGTTATTTCGTGAATTCGACGGTCAAATCGATCCTGTTCTGGGTCTTCATTCTGGCCTGCCTAGTGTTGCTATGGCAGATCGTCCAGAAGAGCACGAGCAATGGCAAGGACCAGGAGATCTCCTTCTCCACGTTCATGGACGATGCCCGGCAAGGCCAGGTGCAGGACGTGACCATCACCAACAGTACGGTGACGGGACACTTCCGCAATAGCAAGGACAACGGCTTCCACACCACGGTTCCGGCGAACTATCCCGACATGTTCAAGACCCTGCAGGACAACAAGGTCTCGATCACGGTGAAGGACACGCAGGGCAATGCCTGGTGGCCGATCCTGCTGCAGCTCTCGCCGATCCTGATTATCGGAGCTGTCTGGTATTTCATGATCCGCCAGATGCAAAGCGGCGGGAACAAGGCGCTGTCGTTCGGCAAGAGCCGTGCGCGCCTGCTCTCCATGCAGCAGAAGAAGGTCACGTTCAAGGACGTGGCGGGCGTGGATGAGGCCAAAGAAGAGCTGAAGGAGATCATCGAATTCCTGCGCGAGGCGCAGAAGTTCCAGAAGCTGGGCGGCCGCATTCCCAAGGGCGTGCTGCTGGTCGGACCTCCGGGCACCGGCAAGACGCTGCTGGCGCGCGCTGTTGCGGGCGAGGCGAACGTGCCGTTCTTCTCCATCTCCGGTTCGGACTTTGTGGAGATGTTCGTCGGCGTGGGCGCGAGCCGCGTGCGCGATCTCTTCGAGCAGGGCAAGAAGAACGCACCGTGCATCATCTTCATCGATGAGATCGACGCGGTCGGCCGCCATCGCGGCGCTGGCCTAGGCGGCGGTCACGATGAGCGCGAGCAGACGCTGAACCAGTTGCTGGTGGAGATGGACGGATTTGAGTCCAACGACGGAGTGATCCTGGTCGCTGCTACCAACCGGCCTGACGTACTCGACCCGGCGCTGCTGCGCCCGGGCCGCTTCGATCGCCGCGTGGTGGTCGGACGTCCGGATGTGCGCGGACGCGAAGAGGTGCTGCGCGTGCACTCGAAGAAGGTGCCGATCGCAGACGACGTCGATCTCCGCGTGCTGGCCCGCGGGACACCGGGCTTCTCCGGTGCCGACCTGGCCAACATGGTGAACGAAGCGGCGCTGACCGCTGCTCGCTCCAATCGCAAGGCCGTGCACATGTATGACTTTGAGCTGGCCAAGGACAAGGTCCTGATGGGTGCCGAGCGCAAATCCATGCTGCTGACGGATGAGGAAAAGCGCGTCACCGCATATCACGAGGCCGGCCATGCGCTGGTCGCGGCCAAGCGGGACCACGCCGATCCGCTGCACAAGGTCACGATCATTCCGCGTGGGATGGCTCTGGGCGTTACGATGCAGCTGCCGACAGACGACAAGCACACCGTCACGAAGGATTACCTCGAGACGCAGCTTGCCATCCTGATGGGCGGCCGCTGCGCCGAGGAGATCTATCTCAAGCAGATGACTACCGGCGCAGGCAACGACATCGAGCGTGCCTCAGAGCTCGCGCGCAAGATGGTCTGCGAGTACGGCATGAGCCGGCTGGGTCCGCTCACCTTCGGCAAGAAGGAGGAGCAGATATTCCTGGGCCGCGAGATCGCGCAACATCGCGATTTTTCGGAAGAGACAGCCCGGCAGATCGACAGCGAAGTGCGCAGCCTGGTGGACTCGGGTTACCAGTCGGCGTACAGCATCCTCGACCAGAACGCGCCCATCATGCACCGGCTGGCGACAGCTCTGCTGGAGCGCGAGACGATCGACGCGAACGAGATCCGCATGCTGATCGAAGGACAGGAGCTGCCGCCGCTCAACCCGCCGTCGAACGGCTCGGCCAGCGGAGATCCGGAAGTGAAGGTGCTGAAGCCGGAGCCAGGCCGTGCGCCGGGCTTCCCGGAGGGCAGTCCTTCGCCTGCATAACATCTGCCTCTAACGACACGATGGCCGCCTTCTACGGGCGGCCATCTTCTTTTTGCACGGCATACACTCTGCGAGAATGACTGCAGGATGCCCCGCGCCTTTCGATTGCTTTCCGCGTCAGCCGTCTTGTTGCTTGCGATCGGGCTGCGGTTATCACACGTTAGGCTCGGCAGCGCATATTCCCGAGGATGTGCACACCATCGTGGTGCCGTTTTTCGATAACCGCACACAGTTTTCGCACACTGAGGTTGCGCTGACGCAGGCGACGGTACACGAGCTGAACACCCGCACGAAGTTTCGTGTGCTGCCGCGCGAAGATGCAGGCGATGCGGATGCGGTGTTGAAGGGTACGGTGCTCAGCGAAAGTATTGTTCCCTATACCTACAGCGTGACCACCGGGCAGTCGTCGAGCTACATGATCACCCTGACGGCGAGCGTGTCCCTGACGGATCGTGATGGCCGCGTGCTCTACCGGCACGATGGGTACACCTTTCATCAGCAGTACGAGGCCACATCGGACCTGGGCACATTTGTGCAGGAAGATTCCCCTGCCATGACGCGCCTTTCCAGAGACTTTGCCCAGTCGCTGGTGAGCGATATGCTGGAGTCCTTCTGAGCCTTATGCGACCACTCCGGGACCGAGAGACTGCGAATGGCTAGCGGACTGCGCAGCTTCGCATCCTCAGACCGCTTCGTGGCAGAGATCGAAGCGTCTCGCAACGGCGGCCCGCTGCGGGCCGGCTATGTGTTGCTTGGCGACGAGGCATATCTGTATGAGCGCTGCCGCCGCACGGTTGTGGACGTTCTGGTCGAGCCGTCGATGCGGGACTTCGCGCTGGCAGAGATTGATCTTGCCGAGACCAGCATCTTCGAGGCACTCGATCGCGCCCAGACGCCTTCTCTGATGGCGCCATTTCAGGTGCTCTTTCTGCGCAATCTGAAAACCCTCTACGGCCGCGGCGCGAAGAAGGATGAATTTGCCGCGCTCGATGCGTACGGCCGCTCGCCGAATCCGCAAGCGCTATTGATCTTCGTCGCCGACCATCTGCATCTGCCCTCTGACCTGCGCCGGATGGAGATGCAGGACAAGGACCGCTATGAGCGCATCCGCGAGACGCTGGGTGATTGGTGCGGCATGGTGGAGCTGGTCCGGGTGGAAGAGAGCGACGCGATGCGATGGCTGGTTGCTGAGGCGGAGAGCCGTGGCAGCACGCTTGAGGTGGATGCCGCGCGCGAACTGGCGGACGCGCTGGGCTCGGATCTGATGCTGATGGCAAGCGAACTCGAGAAGCTGGTGCTGTATACGGGAGAACGGCGTCGCATCACGCTGGGCGATGTGGAGACGATGGTGCTTGGCGCGAAGCAACGCTCACTCTATGAACTGACGGACGCGATCTCCGCCAAAGACCGCCCGCGCGCTCTCGCGCTGCTGCAGGGACTGTTGAATGCCTCCGATGGCGGCGAAGAGTCGGCCATCGGCCATCTCTACATGCTGGCGCGGACGTTTCGCCAGATGCTGGTGATCCTCGAGAAAAACGTGCGCGACTCGCGCGCTATCTGGCAGGCACTGTGGCAGGGATTTCGCATGCCTCCGTTTGCCGCCGAAGATCTGATTCGCCAGGCGCGCCGCTACAAGAGCCGGCGCGAGCTGACGCGTGCTCTGCGACTGATCGCCCGCGCGGATCTCGAGCTTCGTTCGTCGCCTCCCGACAAACGCCTTGTGCTGGAGCGTCTGGTGCTGGCACTGGCCAGCGAAGAGCAGGTTCAGTCTTCACTTGGATTCCTGAGCGCACAGTACGCAATGGAGTTGTAGCCGCTCGCGGGCTGGCCATTGATGCTCGGCCGGCAGGCAACACCACCCGGCTCGCTCACATCTTCGGGTTGAAGGCCGGAGATGCTCTATGCCATTTACCCTCACCTGGAGTGATGTCGCGCTGCGCCTCGCGTGCACGTTGCTCGCAGGAATTCTGGTTGGTGCCGACCGCGACGAACGGGGAAAGGCCGCGGGGATACGCACCAATGTGCTGGTGTGCCTGGCCGCTTCGCTCTCGATGATCCTCGCCAATGCAATGCTGGGCACGGCAGGAAAGAATGCATAGCTCGTTTGTCAGTCCTCGACCTCATGCGTCTGCCGTTGGGCATTCTCTCCGGCATGGGATTCATTGGGGCGGGAGTGATTCTGCGCAAGGGCGAGATGGTGATCGGTGTAACCACGGCGGCAACGCTGTGGACGGTGACGATGCTCGGTCTCTGCTTTGGCGCGGGAAAGATCCTGCTGGGCAGCATCGGGCTGCTGCTCACGCTGTGCACGCTGTGGGTCCTCCGAGTGGTTGAGGCTCACATGTCGCAGGAGCAGAGGGGCTCCCTTTGCCTGGTGACCGCTGACGAGGAGCTGTCGAACGAGCTGCGCGGTCTGGTGAAGCAGAGCGGCATGGAGGTCCACTCGTGGTCAGTCGATGTTTCCCGGGAGAAGGCACGAGTCGTCATCCAATGTGAGCTTCTATGGCGCGGACGCCCGGATAAGCGAGAAGATCCCGCGCTGATCGAATCATTGCGGCAGCGCACGGATATCTCGCGCGTGCGTTGGCAGAGGTAGGGTTTCACGACCATGAACGCTTCGCAGCGCGGGCGATCTGAGATTCTTCGGGAGCGTGGAGCGGCGGATCACCGTGTGGACAAAAAATGAGCCCGGCTTCCGCGCGCCGAGAACGAAATCGGCACTTTGAAGCCGGGCCACGAAGCGAGTTTCATCTTGCTCGGCCAAGATGCTTCGACGGACTTTCGTAAACATCGAGGCGATCTCTGCCGTGTGGAGGGCCGGGGAAGAAGATGGAGCGATGGACATCTCGCCGGCGCCCAAATGAACTGGGCCGTACTACCGCGCGATGCGGCCACGAGAACTCGCGCGCTTTCGCCGCGTGTGCGAACCGGACGGATCGGACATGGCGGCGGTTTTCTTGACTGACGTATCGATGAACTGCTCTGGATCGGGCAGGTCTTGACCGGAGAGATCGTGACCGGGCAGATCAGGGCCGGAAAGATCAGGACGGAAAGATCCTGATCGGGCCATGGCGCGTGGCGGGACGGTCGGGAAGGGATGGGATGCCTGCGAAACAACTGAACGAGTTGGCGGATTTTGTGAAGGGCGGGGGACGGATTGAAGATCATGGGAACACCTCGTATTCGCCTTTTGTTCGCCAAGGATACCAAGCTCTTTCCCGTTTCGGTAGTAACCTCGGGCTGTGGATTTTGCGCCAGGATTAATTTTGTAAGTTATTCATTGCAAACGTAATAGAGAAGCTATTCCATTACGCCGGAGGGATCGATGCCGTGAGGACGGCTGGTCAGCGTAATTGCCGCCGCGATGATCAAGACGCCGCCTATCCATGCCGATGGACCGAGGCGGTCGCCGAGCAGTTTGACGCCGAGGAAGGAGCCGAGCATGGGCTCGATGTTGAGGAACACCGCGGCGCGCGACGCCGGCACGTGATGGATGCCCCAGTTCCAAAGCAGGATCGCCCCTGCAGTGCAGAAGAGTCCGCTGGCGGCGGAAGCCAGCCACGCTGCGACCGGTATCCCGTGAACGGGCGGCAACCCGTCCCGCCACAAAACCCAGGCCGCCATCATGAGGGCGCCGGAATAGACACCATAGACCGTGATGACGGCCGGCGGGTGGTGTTCCATGAGCCGCTTGTTCATCAGGATCCAGAAGAGCGAGACCAGCAGCGCAGCCAGTACGAGCAGATCGCCGACCAGCGAAGGGCCCTTCCCACCGGGCGACTGATGGCGGCTGAGCACGATGAGCACAACCCCGATCGTCGAACTGACAAGGGCCAGCCAGCCGACGCGGTCCAAGCGCTCGCCTGTGAATAGCGTAGCGGCCGCGCCCAGCAACACCGGCATGCTGCCCACCATGAGCGATGCGTGCGAAACGGTGGTGAGCGATAGCCCGTAGAACTGGACGAGGTACTGCACCGGTATGCCGAAGAACGATGCGATGAGCAGAAGCCGCCACTCCCGCCGATTGAGACGCGGGCGATGGCGCAGTGCGAACGGCAGCAATCCGATGCACGCGAAGACGAATCGGTAGAGCACCATGTGGCCTACGCCCATGTCTGCGAGCACGATCTTTCCGAAGTAGAAGCCCGTTCCCCAGAAGCAGCCAGCAAGAGCGCACGCGCCATAACCAAGCCAGTATGTGGCGGTGTGTGATCGCTCGAGGGTGGAGGGCATGCAACTACTTTACGGTGAGCATTGCCCGCGCTCCTGAGGAAAGATGCCGCGCTCAGATTCCGATCAGGCCGGAGCGAATGGCCCAGAGCGAGAGTGTCGCGATGATGATCCACAACACGACGCCTTGCAGCATGGGACGAACGCCCACCTTCTGCAGAGTGGCCTTCGATATCCCGCTGCCGATGAGGAAGAGAGTGACGGTGAGGCCGCTGCGGCCGAGCTTCGCGAAGGTATTGAACAGCGGCGTCAGCGCATGCAGATAGGTGTTGGCTACTGCTGCAAGACAGAAATACAGGATGAACCAGGGCCACTGGATGCGTGTGCTGCTTTTTGAGACGGCGGCCGTCACCAGCGCGAGGGGAACGATCCACAGCGCACGCGCGAGTTTCACTGTGGTGCCGACGGTGAGCGCCTGCGGACCATAGTGCGCTGCGGCTCCAACGACCGAGCTGGTGTCATGAATCGCCAATGCCGCCCACAACCCGAATTGCGGTTGCGTGAGGTGCAGCGCGAATCCGATCATGGGAAATACAAGCAACGCGATGGCGTTCAACGTGAAGACGGTACCGAGCGAGACGGCCATGTCTTCATCGCTGGCCTTTGTAATGGGAGCGATAGCCGCGATGGCGCTACCGCCGCAGATGGCCGTGCCGCAGGTTATGAGGAAAGCGGCTTTGGGATGCACGCTAAGCACGCGTCCGAGAAGCGTGCCGAGCAGGATGGCTGAGACGATGCTGACGGCGGTGTAGATGAAGCCCGAGGCACCGGCATGCACCACCTGATGCAGGTTCATACCGAAGCCGAGCGCAACCACGGAAGCCTGAAGCAGCAGCCGGGAGAGATCGCGGCTCTCCGTTGCGAATGGATGGGGCAGCAGGAGGCCGAAGGCGATGCCGGCGGCGAGCGCGATTGCCGGCGATACGAAACCGCTGGCCGAGAGGATGATCGAAAGAAGGAAAATGCGTTTGGCGCCGACGGGACTCACTGATTCGAGTCTCCCGGGAAAACGTAACGAAGTCCAAGCAGAAATTGTGATGCCCGATAGCGTGGGCTTATCGGCGCGCCGGCGCACGGCGCATCTGCATGCGATGTTGCCGCAGCAACTCGAGCATTGCAGCCGCGGCACCTGTTGGCTCGGGTCCGGGCGGCATCAGGAGTAAGAGGTCCCGTGGGATGGCGAGGCCTGTTACCGGTACGATGACCAGCGTACCCAGCGAGAGCTGGCGATGGATGGCTGTGCGCGAGACAAAGCCAACGCCCACGCCGGACTCGATGCAGCCCAGGATGGCTTCGGTCGAATTGAGCTCCATTGCGATATGCAGGTCACGTGCCGGCAAACCCGCCGTCTCCAGCGTAGTTTCGATGACCTCGCGCGTGCCCGAACCGCGCTCCCGCATCAGCAGCGGTGCTGCGGCGATCTGCTGCAGAGGGATGGAGCGTTCCCCGGCCCATTCGTGGCTGGGAGGCACCAGCAGGACCAGCTCGTCCTCGAGCCAGATCTCCGAGCGCAACTGACCCGCGTGCGGGGGCCCTTCCACAAGACCGAGGCTGGCTCGGCCGGTAGCGATTGCATCCGCGACCGATTCGGTGTTGCTGCTATCGAGCTCCACGTGCACAGCGGGATGGAGGCGCAAGAATGCGCCGAGGAGCGGCGGCAGAATGTATTGCGCGATAGTGGTGGAAGCCGCAATGCGCAGCGTGCCGGAGACCTGGCCCTTGAGTGCGGCAAGCTCCACTGCGGCCTGCTCCAGCAGCGCGCCGGACTGTTGCGCGTATTTCAACAGGATGCCTCCGGCCAGGGTGAGTGTGACCTCGCGACCGCTGCGATCGAAGAGCGGCAGGCCGACCAGTTCTTCGAGCGCCTTGATCTGCTGCGTGACCGCGGGCTGCGTGAGATAGAGCTGTTCTGCCGCGCGGCGAAAACTGCGCTCCGCGGCGACGGCGCGAAAGACGGTGAGGCGATAGTTCTCAAACATTGAGTTCGAAGAACAGTGACGGACAGCTGAGCCTTACCAGACGCGACACATTTTCTCCGGTGCCGGCGACATTGGCTGACCCTTTTTGCAGCCGAAGGCCTCGCCAAACTCCGGCATGTTGACGACGACACCGTTGGCGCGAATTCGATCCGGCGAGTGAACATCCACCTGGACCGCAAGCCGCACGTACTCAGGCCGCTCGGAAGAACACCAGTTCTGTCCCCAGCCAAGAAACAGCTCCTGTTTGGGCGTGTAGCCGGTCGCTGTCTTCTGGTCGAGCGGCGGGTGCGAACCCGCGGCATCCGCCAGCAGTGCCATCCAGGCCAGTCGCAGACCGCCGTTGTCTGCAGTGTTTTCTCCCAGCGTGAGCTTGCCGTTCACATGCAGGTCATCGACGGCCACGAATCCGCTGTATTCGTTCACCAGGCAATCGGTGCGCTCGACGAATCGCTTTGCATCGTCGGCGGTCCACCAGTCTTTCAGATTGCCCTGAGCGTCGAACTTCCTTCCCTCATCGTCGAAACCGTGCGTCAATTCATGACCGACGATCGAGCCGATATGTCCGAAGTTCGTCGCATCGGAGGCGGACCTGTCGTAGAAGGCCGGCTGCAATATGCCGGCGGGGAAGTTGATGGTATTCATCGACGGGTTGTAATCCGCATTGACCGTGGGCGGAGTCATATCCCACTCGCCCTTGTCGACAGGGCGGCCGATTTTGTGAAGCTGATAGTCGCTCTCGAACTCGCGCGCGCGAAGTGAATTGCCGAGAGTGTCGCCGGGCTTGATGGTGAGTGCAGAGTAGTCCCGCCATTTGTTGGGATATCCGATCTTGTCCACGATGGCGGCGAGCTTCTCGTGCGCTTTGGCTTTCGTATCGGGTCCCATCCACTCCAGTTGATCGAGATCGCGATTCATGGCCGCTTCGATCTGCTTTACTTCCTCGGCCGTCTTCGATTTGCTGTCGCCTCCGAAGTATTGCGCAACGTATACCTTGCCGAGGACTTCGCCCAACGCCGAGTCGGTGGCATCGACGCAGCGTTTCCAGCGGGCCTGCTGTTCGGGAATGCCTTCGAGCTTGCGGCCGTAGAAATCGAAGTGCTCGTCGTCGAAGGCCTTAGGCAGACGGCTGGAGAAGCTGTCCACCAGGAAGACGCGCATGTAGTTTTTCATCGTCTCCAGGCTGGTTGAAGCGACGAGCTGATTGAGGCCGGCAAAGAACTCCGGTGTTGCCACGTTGAGCTCGGTGACCGGCGGTGCGCCTGCTTCCTTCAGGAAGTCGACCACGTGCAGGTTCGGCGTATCCGACGCAAATTTGGTGACCGGTTCCATGTGGTAGATCTTCTCGGGGTCGCGCCGCTCCACATTGCCCAGGGATACTTTGGCGAGCGCTGTTTCGAATGCCATGATGTCGGCAGCGTTCTTGCCGGCTGCGTCGGGCGAAGTTCCCAGCAGTTTCAGCACATTCGCGATGTGCTGCACGTATTGCCCTCGTATCTCGTCGTCCTTGGCGCTCGTGCGAAAGTAGTAGTCTTTTTCCGGCAGCCCGATGCCTCCCTGGTCCACTGCTGCAATTTCCCGCGTGGCATCTTTCAGATCCTGCTCGACGTTGAGACCGAAGAAGGCGTCCACACTGATGCGCTGCAGATGCGCGATCTCCGGAGTCATTTCGTCGCGGGATTGAATTGCCGCGATGCGATCCAGTTCCGGTTGTATGGCTGCAATGCCGGCTTTCTCAATGCTGGCTGTGTCCATGCAGCTTGCGTAGTAGTCGCCAATCTTCTGCTCATCGTTGCCGGGCGCGGCGTGCGCCGTCGAAGCCTTCTCCAGAATGCCGTGCAGCGCCTGCAGGTTGAATTCATAGATGTTGCTGAACTGGTCATACGAGGGCAAGTCTGCGGGAATCGGATGCAATTTGCTGTAGTTGCCGCACGCGTACTGGTAAAAGTCGACGCATGGATCGGCGGTGGTGTCCATGGCACTCTTATCGAAGCCGGGAATAGTGCGGACAGGAGCCGGCGTCTGCGCATGAATCGCTACTGTAGAAAGCATGAGCGCCGTTCCGGCCAGCGAGCAGTGAACTGTGCGTGAGATCAGGGATGACATGAGAGCGACTCTCCGGGCCAAGAATGACTACCAGATGCTGCAGCGGTTTGTGCTGACCATGGGTTGGCCGGCCTTGCAATGAAAGGCCTGTTGAAACTCGGGCATGTTTTCGACGACGCCGTTGACGCGATACTCCTCCGGCGAATGCGGATCGGTTTCCACGCGAAGCCGCAGCGTTTCGGGGCGCGTGCTCGAACACCAGCTTTGCGCGTAGGCGGCGAAGAACTGCTGTGCCGGTGTCATGCCCTCCAGGTCAGCCTCGGGTTGGACGCCTGCCTGCTCGAGACGATGCTGCCAGGCTAGATAGCCGATGCGCACGCCGCCGATGTCAGCGATGTTTTCGCCGAGCGTGAGTTTTCCGTTCACGTGCAGATCATCGACCGCGATGAAGCCGTCGTACTGTTTCACGACGCAGTCAGAGCGCTCTTTGAACTTTTGTGCGTCGGTGGGTGTCCACCATTCGCTGAAATTGCCATCTCCATTGAACTGACGGCCTTCATCGTCGAAGCCGTGCGTGAGCTCGTGGCCTTCGAGTCCGCCGGCCTGGCCGTAGTTTACAGCGTCGCCCATGTGCGGGTCATAGTAAGGCGGCTGCAGGATGCCCGCGGGAAAGTTCACGCTGTTGGTCTGCGGATCGTAATAGGCGTTGACGGTTGGTGGACTCATCTCCCACTCCTGCCTGTCGGTGGGACGGCCAATCTTGGTGAGGGTGCGTTTCCGTTCGAAGGCCGCGGCGCGCACGGCATTGCCCACTGCGTCGCCGCGTGTGATGGTGAGGGTGGAGTAGTCGCGCCAGCGGTCCGGGTATCCGATCTTGTTGGTAACAGCGTTGAGCTTGTCTTCCGCTTTGGCCTTGGTGGGCGCGCTCATCCAGTCGAGTTGCTGGATATCGCGGCCCATGGCTGCCTCGATGTCGCTCATGATGGTTGTGGTACGTGCCTTGTCCTCAGAACTGAACTGTTTGGCCACATAGACACGGCCCAGCGCTTCGCCGAGCGAACCGTCCACGGCCGCTACGCAGCGCTTCCAGCGCACCTGCTGTTCCGGCTGACCGCGCAGCGTCTTTCCGTAGAAGGCGAACTGCTCGCTGTCGAGAGCCGATGGCAGTGCCGTGCCGGGAGTGCTGTGCAGGAGGTTCCAGCGCAGCAGGGCCTTCAGCGATGCGGTATCTGTCTGCGGCAAGACTTTGTTCAATGCGTCGAAGTAGGCGGGCGTCGAGACGTTGAGCGTGGTAAACGCCGGTGTGCCGAGGGTGCTGAGGTAAGTATCCAGATCAAAGGCGCCAAGCTGAGTGCGAAAGCTGACAAGCTCGGTAGGATGGTAGAGCTTGGACGGATCGCGCAGCTCCTCCTGGCTGAGGGAGGCAGTGGCGAGTTTGGTTTCAAGCGCTACCACGCGATCTGCATCTGCTGTCGCCTGCTCTGCGGGCTCTCCGGCGAGCGTCAGCATGTGAGCGATGTGGTTCACATACTGCTTGCGCAGGGCGACCGACTTGGCGTCACTCCGCAGGTAGTAGCCTTTTTCCGGCAAGCCGAGACGCGGCTGCGTGACTGTAGCAATCATGCGGCGCGCGTCTTTGTAATCCTCTTCGCTGCCGAGGCGAAAGAGTGCCTGCACGCCATTTTGCTGCAGGCTGGCGAGGAGCGGCGCCAGGTCTTTCGTGCTCTGGAGCGCATCGATGCGGTCCAGCATCGGCTGAAGTCCGCTGAGTCCCGCCTTCTCGATCGCCTGCGTATCCATGCAGGTCGCGTAGTAGTCGCCGATCTTTTGCGTGTCGGGGTCCCGTTGCGCGTGCGAGTCGCTCGCGCTCTCAAGGACTGACTTCAGCACGAGGTTGTTGTTATCCGTGAGCTGAACGTCAATGCCGTAGGAGGAACGGTCCGGCGGGATGGGGTAGCGCTTCAGCCATGTTCCGCAGGCGTACTGAAAGAAATTGACGCATGGATCGATCGAAGTATCACGCAGGGACGGATCCAATCCGTGCAACTGGATGCGGGTCTGCTCGCTGACCGTAGTCTGGGCGCGAAGGACGGTGGGTGTGAGAAGGCAGGCGGCAACAGCAATGACAGCGGGGAGAGGGCGCATCGCCAGAAAGGACTCCGTTTTGCAAAAAGAGTTAGCGAAACGCTATCAGAAGGTGTAGTGCGTACAAAGTCAACTTCGTTTCGGCCTACACGAAAACGTCGCGTTTGTAGGAAAATGGTGGCGTGCAATGCCGTGCGCAGTTCGCGGCCCCCTGTCGACTAGCATGCCTCGTCGGTCTATCCCTATGTCTGGCAGCGGGAGTGGCACATGCGCGTGATCGCGATAGTGGTCCGCAGCCCGTAGCACGCATACCGGTGGACTCACTCGGCTACCGGCCGCCCGGCAAACTGTACCTGCTGGCCCGGTATAGCTCCAGTTCCCTGGACTTTCTCGATTCCACACATCTGTTGCTGACCTTCCGTAAACCGAGGCTGCTCTTACGCGAGGAAGGTTCAGGCGGCCTAGACCAGGTAATCGAAGCGGACGTATTGGAACTGCCAAGCGGGAAGGTGATCGCTCAGGACCAATGGCTGCTGCATGATCGCGCGCGCTACCTTTGGCGGATGGCGGACGACAAGACATTGCTGCGCATCGGGTCGCACCTCTACCAGGCGGACAGCGAGCTGCATTTGAAGCCGTTATACGAGTCACCGACGGCACTGCAGGAAATCGAGATCTCACCCGATGGACGGCTGCTAGTGATGGAAAGCGAGCTAGAGAAACATACGCCAGAGGAACACGCGGCGCTCGCGAAGCACGCTGCGATGATTGGCGCCAGCCCGCCGGCGGAGGCTGTACAGATTCGCATGGTGCGGCTGGATCAGCCGCAAGTGGTTTTGAGCGGGCATGCGGATGCGGCCGGGGATGTGCCCGCCAATATACGCGGTTACTTTACCCAGGAGCAGGTAAAGGAGAACGTTTGGAGTGTGCGGTTTCACCCCTATGACAAATCTGGAAAGCCAGAAGGGGAGATCGTGGCGCAGACGGATTCGACCTGTGAGCCGTCAGAGAAGGTATTGAACGCCGAGAGCGTGCTGATCATGAGCTGTCCGCGTGGTCACAATGACCGGTTCGTTGCGGCCTACTCGCTGAACAGCCAGAAACTGTGGGATGGGCGGTGGCAGTCCAACTTCACTTGGCCGTCGTTCCGCGTGGCGCAGGATGGAGCATCGGTCGCCATCTCCTGGCTGGCCGTCAACCACCCTGTGTCGACGCGTGAACCGATCGATGACGACGAGGTACAGAACCAGGTGTTGAGCGTGCTGGACAGCCGAACCGGGAGCCTGCGTCTGGCTCTGCTGGTAAAACCGATTGTCAGTGCGGGCGGCAACTTCGCGCTGTCTCCGGACGGGAATCGCCTGGCCGTGCTGAATCATGGAGCGATTGAGGTATATGACCTGCCGGCGCCGGCGCCCACCGAGCGGGCCTCCAAATAGAAAAAGGCCGGAACGATGCCGGCCTTTCCGACTGCGTGGAACGGGCGCTTAAGCCTTCTTCGCCGAGGTAGCCTTGACGCGGGCGCTGAGGCGGCTCTTGTAGCGGGAGGCGGTGTTCTTGTGCAGGGTGCCCTTCTGCACGCTCTTGTCCAGCGCGGAGACGGTCGCACGGTACTGCTCGCCGGCCGCTTTGGCGTCACCCTTCTGCAACGCCTCACGAAGCAGGCGGAGGCTGCCGCGAACGCGGCTCTTGTTGGCGCGGTTAACCGCGGTCTTGCGTTCCGTCTGACGGGCGCGCTTCAGCGATGAAACATGGTTTGCCATGAGCTTCCTTACAAAGATGTCTGGTGGTCTGTGGAGCGATGCAGACGGTGGCACTCACGCCGCATCCTCTGCAAAATACAAGTTTACCGCGCCACCGGCAGGCGGTCAATGGCATGCGGCAGCCATCGTTCGCTGCTCTTCCCCAGGCGGTTCAGGCATCGTAAACAACAGGTGAGGAAAGCGTAACGATTATTCATCAATTGGCCGTTGACGCCCTGCCAAGGAGGGGCTAGTCTGTGCGCATCCGAGGGATGGTCCAAGGCGGCAAGCACGCAACGGTCAGGAAACTGCCTGTGCCGGGCCACTCGACGCACGCATCCGCTCCCGCCACCAATTCCAATCCAACCATGCAGCCGCAGCTCCGGGTTTCTGCAACCTATGGCGCCGCAGGAGGTCGTCCGTCCGCTTGATCAACAAAGCCCTGGAAATCACGCCCAACATTGAGCCCCTGTTCGGGACCCGCGACGAAAATCTGCGATTGCTTGAAGACAAGCTGAACACGCGTATCGACCTTCGCTCCGATGCCGTTCATGTCTCCGGATCCGAAGAGAGTGTGGCGCGCGTAGAGCGGATCTTCAACGACTACGAACAGCTCCGAAGGTCGGGAGTGACGCTACAGAACGGCGAGCTGAATGCCATCCTGAAGCTGGTGACGGCTGACCCCAGCGTCACGCTCAAGGGACTGGTAGACAGCGGCAAACAGCGGACGACTGGCGGCATCAAGCGCATGGTGCAGCCACGCTCCGTGAACCAGAAGCGCTATGTCGAAGCCATCGAGCAGGCTGACATGGTATTTGGCATTGGGCCGGCGGGCACCGGCAAGACCTACCTTGCTGTGGCGATGGCTGCGTCTGCGCTGATGGCGAAGCGGGTCAGCCGCATCATCCTGGTGCGACCCGCGGTTGAGGCGGGCGAGCGCCTGGGCTTTCTTCCCGGCACTCTGCAGGAGAAGATCGATCCCTACCTGCGGCCTCTGTACGACGCGCTCTACGACCTGCTGGACCAGGAGCGCGTGGACAAGATGATCGAGCGCAACGTGATCGAGGTGGCCCCGCTAGCTTTCATGCGTGGCCGCACGCTCAACGACGCCTTCATCATCATGGATGAAGCACAGAACACCACCAGCGAGCAGATGAAGATGTTCCTGACGCGACTCGGCAACAACGCCAAGGCCATCATCACGGGGGATGTGACGCAAATCGATCTGCCCAATCCACGGCGCTCCGGATTGCTGGAGGCGATGGAGATCCTGAAGGGCGTGGACGGCATCCGTTTCATCCACTTTGAGGATGGAGATGTGGTGCGTCACCACCTGGTGCAGCGGATCATCCGCGCGTACGACAGCTTTGGACGCCAGCAGACGGAACTGCCACTGGGCCTGCCAGAAGGTGAACGGGGGGCATCGTCGCCGAAGCCTCAGTAGAAAATCGAGGCCCGGTACAATCGAGGCAAGGGACGAGGAGGGCCGCGGCCCTCCTCTTTCATTTTCGGTTTGTTGCAGGTGTGATCTGGAAGCAGAAGTGATCGAACGATGATCGTCTACGAACCTGCTGTGGAGCTGAAATTGCCCCGAGCCGCGCGTCCGCGCCGCCGCGAGCTTGCACGCTTTCTGCGCCAGGCAGTCGACGCGACCGGACTGGCCGGCGACGTGAGTGTGCTGCTCACGGGAGATGCCGCGATCCGAACGCTCAACCGGAATTTCCGCCGAAAAGACAAGGCAACGGACGTGCTGTCCTTTCCCGCTGCTGAGGGTACGGAGGGCGTGGCCGGCGATCTGGCGATCTCTCTGGAGACGGCATTCCGGCAGGCAAAGGAGTACCAGCACACGCTGGAGATGGAGACTAAGGTTCTGCTGCTGCACGGGCTGCTGCACCTGGCCGGTTATGACCACGAAACCGACAATGGGACGATGCACCGCAAAGAGGTGCGGCTGCGGCGCGAGCTTGGGTTGACGGCAGCGCTAATTGAACGGGCGCATCGGGACCGAGCGCAGCAACGTCGTGCGCAGGGAAAAGCTTCGCGAGGGGCGGTCCGCGCATGATCTGGCTCTGTGCCGCGGCCGTCGTCGTCCTGCTTGTCGTCCACACGCTGGCCTGCTATGTGGATCGCATCTACTCCGAACTGGGCAAGTTTCTTTCGCGCGAGTTTGAAGACAATATGGAGGTGTGGGAGCAGCAGATCGAGCCGACGCTCGGCTTTTCACGTGACCGGCTTGCACTCTGCGCCGCGGTATTGGCGGAGCTCACACTTGCCGCCATCGTGCTCATCATCGGCGCGATGTTGTTCGGCCGCGAAGGCGAGGTTGGCCCCCCGACGGCGCTGGGGGTGCTGCAGGCCGCGCTTGGGATCGTGCTGGTTGTTGTCATCTTCAGCCGCATGCTGCCCTATGCATTCTTCACGCGGACGCGCGGCGAGTGGGTGCTGAGGTGGCGATGGCTGCTCCGGATCTGCTTCTTCGCAGTGCTGCCGGTGGAGCTTACGCTGGAGTTTCTACTCTCCATCGTATCCCTGGCGCAGCCGCCCCAGGACGAGAACAAGGAAGACGGTGGCGACGCAGTCGATGCGCTGATCGAAGCGGGTGAGGAGGAAGGCATCCTCGAGGAGAGCGACCGCGATCTGGTCCGGTCGGCGGTGGAGTTTGGCGACAAGATTGTGCGCGAGGTGATGACGCCGCGCCCATCGGTCTTCGCCGTTGCTGCCGAAACGACGCTGGCCGAATTCCTCGAGATGCTGGAAGCGCGACCATTCTCTCGCGTGCCTGTCTTCGAGGGCACGCTGGACACCGTGACTGGCATCGTCTTCTCCCATGACCTGCTGCAGATCCGTGATAACGAGGCGCCGACGCGCACTGTTGCCAGCCTGCAGCGGCCAGCGGCATTTGTGCCGGAAACCAAGAGAGTGAATGAGCTGCTGCGCGAGATGCAGCGCGAGAAACAGCACATGCGCATCGTGATTGACGAGTATGGCGGTGTTGCCGGGCTGGTGACGATCGAGGATCTGCTTGAGGAGATTGTCGGCGCCATCAGCGACGAGCATGAAGAGGACAGCGAAGCCGACGCGCCCAAGCAGGAGAGCGAGGGTGTATGGATCGTGCCCGGTACCCTGGACGTGGATGCGCTTGAAGCCCTGACCGGCGATGAAGACCTGAGTGATGGGCACTATGCCGCCACGACCGTAGCCGGTCTGGTGAGCGAGGTCGCTGGGCGTATTCCGATGCCGGGCGAGGTGGTGCTGGCAGGCAAGACGCGGCTGGAGGTATTGGCATCGACCGACCGGCGGGTCGAGCGACTGCGCGTCTCTGCTGTGGAAAGCCCTGCCGCTCAAAGCAGGGCATAAACAGCTGGACGTGTAGCCACCCGGGCGCGCCGGTGTAGCTTTACTCAAGAGGAGATTGTCAGTGCGATCGGGATTTGTTTCCATCATCGGGCGGCCGAATGCGGGCAAGAGCACGCTGCTGAACGCGCTCACCGGCGAGAAGGTCGCCATTGTGACCGCAAAACCGCAGACCACGCGGACGCGCATTCAGGGAGTCGTGGAAGTGCCCGCGCGCAAAGGGAAGCATCCCGCGGCGCAGATCGTCTTTGTCGATACACCCGGCGTGCACAAGCCCAATACGCAACTCGATCGACGCATGATGCAGGAAGTTCACGATGCATTGGAGCAGCGCGACATTGTGCTGCTGATGCTGGATGCGACGCGCGAGCTGCGGCTGCCGGAAGAAGCCCCAAGCGACAAATCCAAACGCGATCGTTCATCCAGCGAGGACATGTTTGCGCTGCAGCTGATCAGCAAACTCGATTGCCCGGTCTTTCTGGTGATCAACAAGATCGATCTCGTTGAGCGCGAGAAGCTGCTCCCGCTGATTACAAAGTTGAGCGCGCTGCACAACTTCGCCGCGGTGATCCCTATCTCGGCGCGCAAACGAGACGGTCTCGACCGACTGATCGCGGACCTCGTCAAACACCTGCCGCAGGGGAAACGCTACTTTCCGTCGGAACAATATACGGATCAGCCGGAGCGCTTCCTGGTCGCAGAGCTGATCCGCGAGCGCATTCTGATGGAGACCGGCGAAGAGGTGCCATACGCATCGGCGGTCGTGATCGAGCGCTACGAGGAACCGCCCGCAAACGCGAAGCCGCGCAAGGACGGCAAGCTGCCCGTCACCAGCATTGCGGCGGCGATCTACTGCGAACGTTCCGGGCAGAAGGCGATTTTGATCGGGAAGGGCGGCGCAAAGTTGAAAGCAATTGGAGCTTCGGCGCGCAAGGAGATTGAATCGCTGCTGGGCACGCGCGTCTTTCTGGAACTGCACGTCATTGTCGAGGAGAACTGGCGGGAGTCGCGCGGCTTTGTCGAATCACTGGACTGGCGGCGGCAGCTCACCGATCTCGGGAACAAGCGGGACGACAAGTAGCGCTCTAACGGCTGACAGCGATCGATATTCCGTGCACGCTGGATCGCGCGAGCCGCACATCGTCTGCGCAATCCGGACATTCGATATGAATCTGCGTGCTGCTGGCCCACGCGATCTTCACCGGATGGTTGTGGCGCACGAGCACAACGATCTCGCCGAGTCGCGCGCGGCTGTCTGCACGCTGCAAGTAAATGTTGGTGGTCGGAGTCGCGAAATTGCCGCAATCCCGCACTGTGGTGCGCGTCGTCCACACACGATCCGGTGACGTTGTTTCATCGACGAGCTGCTCGGTGCAGACCGTGCAGGCAGTTACAGTAGTCAGCAGAACCGCGCATAACGCAACGATGAACCAGCGCACCATAGAAAAATTTTCCGCGCGATCTACTCGCGTGCGCTGATGCCGAGGGCCTTCATCTTGCGGTAGAGATGCGTGCGGTCGAGCCCCAGCGCTTCAGCCGCGCGGCTCATGTTGCCGTGGCATTCGTCCACCTTTTTCAGGATGAAGTCGCGCTCGTACGCATTGCGCGCCTCCTGCAGTGAGTTGAAGTCAGCGGCGAGTCTGCCCGGGTCGCGGTGTACCAGCATGGGAAGATGTTTACGCTCGATGCGCGTCACCTGTGGGTTCAGGATGACGAGCCGCTCGACCAGATTGCGTAACTCTCGCACATTGCCCGGCCAGTGGTATTGCTTCAACAGGCCAAGTGCCTCTTCGCTGATCTCGATGCGCGGGCGGCCGTACTCGCGGCCAAACTCGCTCAGGAATTCGCGCACCAGGATCGGGATGTCCTCGCGACGGTCGCGCAATGGCGGCACATAGAACGGAATCACGTTGAGCCGGTAGAAGAGGTCTTCACGAAAATTGCCGCGCGCGATCTCGTCTTCCAGGTTTTTGTTGGTTGCAGCGATGATTCGCACGTCGACGCTCACCGGTTGCGAGGTGCCTACGGGTGTAAAGCGCTGCTCGTCCATCGCACGCAGTACTTTGGCCTGCGTCTTCAGGCTCATGTCGCCGATCTCATCGAGGAAGAGGGTGCCGTTGTTTGCACGCTCCAGAGTGCCGCGCTTCTCCGGTGGGCCCCCAGGCACAGCGCCGTGACGATAACCGAAGAGCTGTATCTCGATAGAATCTTCCGGGATGGCGGCGCAGTTCAATTCGATGAAGACACCTTCGCGGCGCAGGCTCTCCGCGTAGATCTCTCGCGCGATGATCTCCTTGCCCGAGCCGGACTCACCGAAGATCAGCACGCGACCGTTGGTAGGCGCCATCAGCTTTATCTGTTGACGCAGCGCTTTGATGGGCACGCTCTCCCCGGAGATGTGGGCGCGCGGCGAAAGCTGGCGCTTCCACTCCTCGTTCTCCGCACGAAGCCGGCGCGACTCGACAGCATTCTTCAGCAGGATGAGGGTGCGTTCGAGCGATAGCGGCTTTTCGAGGAAGTCGAATGCGCCTAGCTTGGTGGCACGCACGGCGCTCTCGATGGTGCCGTGGCCGGAGATGATGATGACTTCCGGCCGAATCTCGCTTTCGAGCTGACGAATATCCTGCAATACATCCATGCCATCGCGATCGGGAAGCCAGATGTCCAGCAGAACCGCGTCGTAGGTGGCGTCACGCAACAGCACTACGGCTTCGCTCCCGGTCGCGGTGGTGGTCACGGTATAGCCGTCTTCCGTGAGGATTTCGCCGAGCGAGTCGCGTATGTCGGCTTCGTCGTCGACGATCAGGACGTGGCTCACGACCGCTGCTCCGCAGTTGCCGGAGTGGCATTCTCAGGTGCGGTCATGTCGGCGAAGGGCAACTCGATGATGAAGCGCGCGCCGGCTGGCTTGTTCTCCTCCACACGGATGGTCCCTTGATGTTCTTGCACGATTTTCGACGCGATGGCGAGACCGAGGCCGGTGCCGCGTTGCTTGGTGGAGAAGTATGGCAGAAATAGACGCTCGCGCATATCGCTGGTCACCCCGGGGCCGGTATCCGCCACGATGATCTCAGCCATGGTGCGGCCCGGATTTTCCCCCGTGATCAGCGTGATCTGTCGGTGCAAAGTGCCCTGCATGGCCTCGGCGGCGTTGTCGATAAGGTTGGCGAGCGCGCGGCGTAAGGCGTCCTTGTCCGCCATCACCAGCGGCAGATCGGATGCATAATGCCGCTCGATGCGGATGTCGTCCATTCGCCCGGCAAAGACGAGTAGAGCGGCATCGACGACGGAGTTCAGGTCGATGGGGCGAGGGGAAGATACCGGGAACTGTGCCAGCGCGCCGAACTGATCGACCAGTGTTCGCACTGTTTCAACCGAGCTAAGGATAACGTCGCTGCAATGGCGGATGACGGTGGCGCTGTCGGGTGTCGACTTCTCGATGTGCCGGCGGATGCGCTCTGCCGAGAGCGAGATGGGCGTCAGCGGATTTTTGATTTCGTGTGCGACGCGCTGTGCTACCTCTTTCCATGCTGCCTGCCGCTGTGCCCGCAACACCTCGGTCACATCCTCGAGGACCAGAACATAGCCGCGCTGCTGGGGTTGATCCAGAACGGCGAGGGTAACGGAGAGCCGGCGTGACCCGCTCGATGTTGCGAAGTCGATCTCCGATCCTGCGATGCGCATGCGCTGGCTGCGCCGCAGCAGCCGGCGCACCTCTTCGCTGATGGCCGGCGGGAAGGCGACGTCGAGCGGCAGGTCGGACAGAGCGTGTTCGATGTCGGGGATACCGGTCTCAAGGTCAAGTAGATCGAGCATGGCGCGATTCGACAAGACGACGGAGAGCCGGGCATCGAGCGTGGCAACGCCGCTGGGAATGGTGTCGAGGATAAGTTCGAGCTCCCGGCGACGATCCGCCAGAGTGCGATTCACCTCAGAGAGCCGCGCGGTGGAGCTTTCGGCGAGAGCTCGGCTCTGCTCCAGATCGGAGGCCATGGCGTTGAATGAGTGAATGACTTCGCCGAGTTCTTCGGTTGCGCCGACCGTGACGCGATGGCTGTAATGACCGGCGCTGATCTGCTCCATCGCGTCAGCCAGTGTTTCGGCGGGGCGTGTCACCTGCTTGGCCAGGTAAAGGGCCAGCCAGCTGCTGGCAAACAGCGTGAGTATGGTGAGCAGCAGCATGAGCAAAAAATATGTGCCGCGGATACGATTGCGCCCGCGGAAGAGCTGCCAGTAGCTTTCCGTCCCGGAACGGATGGTGCCGACCGTGCGTGCCAACCCGGCGGGCATTGGCAGGGCGACCACGACGAGGCTGGATGAGGGCGTGGCTGAGGTGCCAAGTACGTAATCGACACCACCCAGAGTCAGAATCGGCTGGTCACTGCGGTGCGCCGCGGCCAGCACGAATGCAGGCAGCGATTCGCCCGCTGCCGGCCGGGTGGCATCTGTATCGTCCATCCAGGGACGGATCACCGGCGAAGCTGCGGCTCCGCCACGCGGCACGGCATACTCCACAACGGGCTCGTCATCGTTATAGATGGTGACGAAGCCGCCAGCGAGCGTGATGCGATGGCTCCGCACGACACCAAGCGCGGAAAGAATATCCTTCTGATCCAGACTTCGTTGCAGCGTTACGGAGCTGGCAAGCGACTCCGCTTCAGCGCGCGCATTCTCTGCTGCATACTGCGAGAGCTCCAGCGCGACACGTGTGGAGTCCTCACGCAGTTGTGCCACCGGCTGGGAAAACCACCGGTCAATGGAGCGATTCATCAGCAGATAGCTGAAGAGGAACATGAACAACGTAGGCGCGAAGCTCAGGATGAGCGCACCGGAGAGCAGGCGTGTCCGGATATGAGAGCCGAGCAGTCGGTTTTTGCCGTCCGCATAGAGTTTCAGTACGTTGCGGCAGAGCAGCACCAGCAACAGCACTAGCAGCAGAAACACCAGGATGGACAGCGCGGTGAAGAGGAAGATGCCATTGCTGTCGCGCGGATTCAGGAAGTGCAGGTTGAAAGCGTTGAGCCCGACCAGCACAATCGCAGCTAGACCAAGGCATCCGGCAAGCAGGGCGACGGTGACGCGGCGGCTGCGAAACACAAAACTCCCCCTTCAGAATAGCCCTATCTCTCGGTGAACCTTGCGATTATAGGCGCTTCCTTTTGGGCGTTGCCGCGCGAGCGCCGGCAGGCACGGAGCATCGATGGATACCGGCTGCCATTTCGCCGCCGGCTGTGTCATCCTAGTGAACGCTATGATCCATGCCAAGCTGACACATCTCGCGCTCCCGTTTTCACTGGCAGGCCTGCTCCTGGTTGCCGGTTGCAACAAGAACCAGCCACCGCAGAACGCTGAGCAGCCTTCGGCGAGTCAGCCAGCAGCGTCGCCCACGACTCCTGCACCCGGTACCGCTGCATCTGCGCCGAATGCTACGCCGGCTGCACCTGCCAACACTCCGCCGCCACCACCACCACCTCCGCCACAGCCTGTCACCTATACCATCCCGGCGGGATCACGTATAACCGTCCGTCTCGCTCAGTCCATCAGTTCGAAGACGGCGAAGGAAGGCGATGCGTTCGACGCCACGGTGACTTCACCGATCGTGGTAAAAGGCAAGACGTTGGTCACGACCGGTTCGACCGCTACAGGCACAGTTATCTCAGCCAATTCACGTGGCAAATTCAAAGGTGAAGGCGAACTTTCGCTGCGTCTGACGAGCCTGCGGGTCAACGGAGCTCGCATGCCGATCGACTCCAGCACGTGGAGCCGCACTCTCAAAGGTAAAGGCAAGCGTACCGCGGGCTTTGTCGGCGGCGGGGCCGGCGCCGGTGCGCTCATCGGCGGTCTGGCCGGGGGCGGCAAAGGCGCGCTCATTGGTGGGTTGGCCGGCGCTGGTGCAGGTACGGCCGCTGGAGCGATGACTGGCAATGACCAGGTCGTGGTTGGTGCGGAATCGCCACTCACCTTCAGTCTCGTGAATAGCGTGAGCGTGCAGGTGATGCCCGGACAGGGAGCGCAATCGGAGCCTCCGCCTCAACAGTAGCCGCAACTTAACAGCAGCCAAAAAATGGGCGTGGCCGCGGCCACGCCCATTTCATTTCCGGCAAGTCCCAACCATCAGGCAAGCACGTCGCGTATGGGGCGGTACTGCTTGCCTTGCGATTGGGCGACTGCCTGGTAAGTGAGCGCGCCTGCATAGGTATTCACGCCCTCGGCCGTGCCGTTGTCGGAGAGGATGGCCTGCTTCGCTCCGAGCTGCGCAATCTTCAGCACATATGGGAAGGTCGCGTTGGTGAGCGCCAGGGTCGAGGTATTCGGAACCGCCGCCGGCATATTCGTCACGCAGTAATGCACCACTCCGTTCACTTCGTAGGAGGGATCGCTGTGCGTGGTCGGCCGCGCTGTCTCGATGCACCCGCCCTGGTCGATAGCCACGTCCACGATGACGGCGCCCTTCTTCATCTTCGCGACCATGGCGGCCGTCACGATCTTGGGAGCGGCTGCGCCTGGGATCAACACGCCGCCAATGACGAGGTCGGCTTCGCGCGTGGCGTGCTCGACGTTGTACGAATTTGAAGCGAGGGTGAAGACGCGGCCGTTGAAGATGTCGTCCAGCTCACGCAACCGGTTCAGGTTCAGATCGACCAGGGTGACCTTCGCGCCCATGCCGAGAGCGATCTTTGCCGCATTCGTGCCTACGATACCGCCTCCGATGATGCAGACATTGGCGGGCATGACCCCCGGAACGCCGCCCAGCAGCAGGCCGCGGCCGCCCTTCTCTTTTTCCAGATATGTAGCACCCACTTGTACAGACATTCGGCCGGCCACTTCGGACATCGGCGTCAGGAGCGGAAGCGCATTGTTGCGGTCGCGAATGGTCTCATATGCGATGCCAGTCACCTTCTTTTGCAGCAACTGATCGGTCAGCTCCGGCAGGGGAGCAAGATGCAGATAGGTGAAGAGCGTTAGGCCGGGGCGAAAGAAGCCGTACTCTTTCTCCACCGGCTCCTTTACCTTGACCACCATGTCGGCATTGCCCCAGACGTTGTGGGCGGAGCCGACGATTTCGGCGCCCGCGCTCTGGTAGTCGTCGTCGGTAAAGGCGGAGAGTTCACCAGCGTGCGTTTCTACCAACACCTTGTGACCAGCCTCGGTCAGCGCCTTTACGCCCGCAGGCGTGATGCCGACGCGCGTCTCATGGTCCTTGATTTCCTTCGGCACTCCGATGATCATGCGTTCTCCTGAATCGATGAGCGATTTTCTTATGTTGCCGATGCGGTTTGCGGCATCAATCGGCGTTGTCGATCTGCGCGCGTTGCAGTTTGTCTGAGTAGTCGATGTAGACCGACTTCCAAGTCGTGTAGAAATCCAGCGCTCCGGTGCCGCCTTCGCGGTGTCCATTGCCGGTCTGCTTGACCCCGCCGAAGGGCAGATGAACTTCCGCGCCGATGGTCGGTGCGTTCACGTAGGTGATGCCGGCCTCCAGGTCGCGGATCGCACGGAAGGCCTTGTTCACATCGCGCGAGTAGAGCGCGGTCGACAGGCCATACTCGATGCCGTTGGCGATGCGGATCGCATCTTCCACGCCATCGCACTCGATGATGCTCAGCACCGGCCCGAAGACCTCCTCCTGCGCGATGCGCATCTTCGCCTGCACTTTGCCGAAGATGGTGGGCGCGAAGAAGTGTCCCTTGCCGTGTGCGCCCTCCTTCAGTGCCACGCCGCCTTGCAGCAGCGCCGCGCCTTCGTCCTGTGCGATCTTTGTGTAGCGCGTGGAGGTCTCGATCTGCTGCTTGTTGATCTGCGGGCCCATCTCGATGGCTGCTTCAAGGCCATTGCCAACGCGTAGCTTCTTCGCACGGTCAACGATCCGTGCCGTGAACTCACCGGCCACACGCTTGTCCACGATCACGCGGCTGGTGGCGGTGCAGCGCTGGCCGCTGGTGCCGAAGGCGCCCCAGACAGCGCCGTCGAGCGCGAGATCGAGGTTGGCATCGTCCAGGATAATCATCGCGTTCTTGCCGCCCATCTCGAGCGAGCATGGCTTGAAGTTGGCTGCGGCTTTCTGCCCGACGATGCGTCCCACCTCGCTCGACCCGGTGAAGGAGATCGCGCGAACCTTCGGATGTTCGACCAGTGGGGCGCCGGCTTCGGGTCCAAAACCAGTGACGATATTGACGACGCCGTCGGGCAGCCCGGCCTCCATCAGCATCTCGACCAGATGGAAGGTGGAGAGCGGCGTGTCCTCCGCCGGCTTGATCACGCAGGTGTTTCCGCAGACCAGCGCGGGGAAGAGCTTCCACGAGGGGATAGCCATGGGGAAGTTCCAGGGTGCGATCATGCCGCACACACCTACCGGCATGCGGATCGACATGGCGAACTTGTTCTGCAACTCGGAGGGCGTGGTCTGGCCGAAGAGACGGCGTCCCTCGCCCGCCATGTAGTAGGCAGTGTCGATCGCCTCCTGCACGTCGCCGCGCGTCTCGCTCAACACCTTGCCCATCTCGCGCGTCATATCGCGAGCGAACTCCTCCTTGTGCTTCAGCAGCAGCTCGCCAGTGCGGTAGAGGATCTCGGCGCGCTTGGGCGCAGGCACCAACCGCCAGGTTTCGTATGCCTTTGCTGCGGCCTGGACGGCGGCGTCCACATCGGCAGCGTCTGAGGATGCGAAGATGCCGACGACGTCGCTGGTGTCTGCCGGACTCAGGTTCTCAAAGGTCTTGCCGCTCTTCGCGGGAACGAATTTGCCGCCGATCAAATTGCCGTAGGTTTTTGCGGATGCCATCGATTGTCCTTCGAGGGAGGGAATTGCCAAACAGAAAAGGATAGCTGACGAGGCGGCTGGAGGGCTAATCCGGGCGATGTTGCATCCAGAAGAGAAACTCGAAGGAGCCTCGGGAACTTCTGTGTTGCGGCGATCGTATTTGCCAAAGAGGAGGAAGTGCCGTCGTGATCAAATTTCTTCTCTGGTGCCTGCTGTTTGTCCTGTGCTGGCCGCTCGCGCTCTTCGCGCTGGTGCTTTACCCGGTTGTCTGGCTGTTGCTACTGCCGTTCCGGTTGGCGGGGATTGCGGTTCACGGTGCCTTGGATCTGGTGGCCGCGCTCATTCTTCTGCCGGCCCGCTTGCTGCGCGCTGTCTAGTTGCGCTCCGCATATCGGCGGGTGGTTAGCGTGAGGGGTCTCCGGCTTTCGGCTGTCTTCCGATACGTCGCGACATAGCGGTCGGCACCGGCGGAGAAAGCCGCGTATGTAAGGCCTGCAAAGCCGCGCTCCTCGTGCCGCACCTCCATCCCATTCAGCGTCAGGGTGCTGAGATCGCCTGCGGCGACTGTGGCGGGAAGGAGCGCAACCGCGCCGCTGCCGCCGGTGGCAACAGCGATGTCAAAGCTCAGCGTGCCGTCTGTCCACTGCAGGTGCTGGAAAGATGAGTTGTTTCGTCCATCGAGCCATTGAAGCATTTCCGCAGCGCTGACTACGGGGACGTGATTCGCCAGCGCGGCACGGACGACGGAATCTGCGGCAGCCGAGTAGCTGCGATCGTTGTGCAGGTTGGCGGTAAAGACTCCGAAGTATTCGCTTGGTCCAAGCGCATTCGAAAGCAGCGTATTGATCGTGTACGGGTACGTTTGTTGCGACTCGTCCGTCAACTGCGTCGCGGCCTGGTAGACATCGATGGGAACGCCGCGAACTGTGGCAAAACGCATTGGCATCCCTGATCCGGTGAAGAGACCAGGATGGTTGTGAACCCATTTTGGTGGCCAGAAGTAGTAATTGGTGTCCAGCCGAATTCCGTGTCGCAGTTCTACCTGCGGCTGCGTGTCGTAATCACTCCATGCGATGCAGTGCGTGCGTACCGTGGCAGGCGGTGGCAGTCGCGGGTAGGTTGCCACAAAGGCCGCAAGCTGCTGCTGGTAGATGGCATCGAGTCCGCCGCGTACCCGCTCGCCTCCGCCACTGGGCATCCAGTTTTTGCAATCGGTCGACAGATGCAGCCCGATTTCGAAACCTTCATCGACCAGAGTAGCGGCGCGTTTTACCGGGATCGAACCATCGAAGATATAAGCCGTTGCGTTGATGCACTGCCAGTCATCGGCAGAACAATGCGGTGGGTCTCTAGCCACATATGACTGCAAGCGGCCGAATGTGCCTCCACCCCCGTGGTCATCGCCGGTCATGACGATAGCCGCTTTGGCGCCACGTGGCAGGTACCAGAAGCGCGGCAGGGGCATGTTGTTCGCCTGCAGCAGAAGAATGAGGTTTGCAAGCAGGCGTTGCTGCTCGTCCGCCTGCGGGATCGCGATTTTCTGCGGGTCCACCCAGTCCGCCTGCGGATCGCCGACTTTATTCCCATAAAACAGATCGTCTGGCCGCACGGGCGGTAGCCCATTCCGCTCCTGGCCAGCCCACGCAGGGTTGCCCTGACGCGTGTAAACAACCGAGCGTGCAAGATCGTACGCAAACACGACCGCAGATCCACGCCCCACCTTCACGACAGATACAGCAGGGTAACGCGAAGGCTCGGTTGCACTTGTGTAGAGCGTGGCCACGGTGATGCCGCGGCGTACCTCATAGAGGTCGGCAGTGCCGTGAAATTGGATTGGCTCGTGAACCAGCCCCGCACCATATTGCGACAGCGGATCGATCCGGAGGTAAGCTTCTTTCAATTCCTCGTCGGATGCCGCTAGTCCCAGGCTCCGCGCGAGACTACGATCCGGGTGCATGGCGATCAGGGTGCCGCCCCGTCGAACATAGCTCTGTAATTGGCTTATCTGTTGCCAACTGAGCGGAAGCCCACCCAGCAGGACAACGCCATATCGTTTTAGGGGTGCGCGATCGAGCTGAGCCACGTCGAGGACGCTGAACTCGTTGAGCCCTTCAGCTCGGAGGATCTCGGGATAATACTGGCTGAATCCGTTCTGGGCACTCGTGACGACCAAGATCGGACCGCCTGGTCCGTTCCTCGGAAACGCTCCCGGCGCCACGCCGGTTGTGAACGACCAACTCCGCGTCGCGCCTATGGACTGCCCCAGGCGGCCTCTGACCCCACCGGCGCCTCCCCTAACGATGACGCGGTATGTGGTACCCGGATGGAGCGGGGAAAGAGGCCGGAGGTTAGCTTTGAAATCTCCCACCTCGTAGGAAACGTGGGCGGCTACGGGCTCTCCCAGGCCGGTCTGCAGCATGAGATTGCCAGCGGTTACGCTATGCGCCTTCAGATGTTCCGTGAAGAATACGGCGACGGTGGCATGGGTTGCTACGCCCATCTCCTGCGGAGTCGGTGACATCCGTACGATTGATAGAGCTGTCGCTCGTTCTGTGGGGGCCGCATTCGCGCGGGTCAAGTGGATTGCAATCAACGTAATCGTCAGCAGCACGAATGCGCCGGCGATGATGAACGCAAAAGGTAACCGATGGAGTTTCACGGACCCGTCCTGCAGGCAGGGACGCACCCATGGAACCCGGAACGGGGCGTCCGGTGTGGTAGCGAGCGTACCACGGATTCTGTAGCAAAGAGATCAACAAATCCGCTGTTGCAGGAACATAAAGACAGTCTGGACGACGAAAACGGTGCCTCTGCTTGATTCTGTGCGGATTCAATTGGAGCTAATTGTCACCGAAGGTGTTGCACGCGCGCATGTCGCCGCTATTAAGTCCGCGTTGGAACCAGTCCATGCGTTGCTGCGAGGTGCCATGCGTGAAGCTGTCCGGCGCGACGTAGCCCTGCGTCATCTTCTGCAGATGGTCGTCGCCGACGGCAGCGGCAGCCTTTAGTCCCTGCTGGATATCGTCCGTGTGAATGATGTTTCTCTGCTCCCCGCTGTGTGCCCACACTCCGGCGTAGCAGTCAGCCTGCAACTCGAGCGCCACGGAGAGTTTGTTGCCGGCCGATGGATTGTAAGCACGCAATTGCTCGACCTTCCTCTCCGTGCCCACCAGCTTTTGCACGTGGTGCCCGATCTCGTGCGCGATCACATATGCCTGGGCGAAGTCGCCCGCTGCCCCAAAGCGTCGCAAGTCGTTCCAGAAGCCGAGATCGATGTACACCTTTTCGTCCTGCGGGCAGTAGAACGGTCCTGTAGCCGCGCGCGCCGACCCGCAGCCGGAGTAGGTGGCATTGCGGAAGAGGACCAATCGCGCGTGGCGATAACCGGGCAGGATGCTGGCCCAGGTCTTCTGTGCGTCGTCGAGAACAAAAGAGACAAGCTGCGCGGAGCGTTGTTCATCCGCCGACGGCGTCGCCGCTGGCCCCTGCTGCTGCACCGCGCCGGAGTTGCCCAGCAAGTACGCACCAATAAAGTTGCGGCCAGTGATGAGGCTGATGACTAGCAGAATCAGTAGCCCGCCGATCCCCAAGCCCCGGCCGCCGCCAAAACCGATGCCACCGCCGCCTTCGCTTCGCCTATCTTCGATATCTCCGCTCAGCCCACCCGGTGTCCAGTCCATTGCGATGCCTCCGGCACGTCGCACTTAGTGTGCCTGCATAACACGATAAATGTCATCTCTCCGCAACGAAAAAGGTTGCTCGGTTTAGGAGCATAGATATCGCATTTACCGGGCTAAATATTCGTGGGCACGGATTTGTATTCGCGACGGCGACACATAACTCCAGGTATTTATTTTTCTCACCAACCTATGTCGGAGGAGATGCTTCTTACTTACTAAGTAGATGGGAGCCCAGTTAAGCATTCGAATCACACAACGCCCTCACCTCTGGGTCATCTCTCCTTCCAATCCCAATTCATAACCGCATGCGCGGTAATACATCCGCGTGATGCATACCACTGAGGTAATCAACGTGAGCTCGTTTCTCCATAACGTAAGGAAGCTACCACTCCACGGATGCTTCGCACTGGCCTGCCTGACGGCGTTTCCGACGGCTGCATTTTGCCAGGACCAGAGCAACGCACCCATGACCAGCCCGGACAACTCCGCCACCAATAAGGCGCACAGCCAAACTGCAGACCAGCAGTCAGAGGCAACGTCGGATCGGATGCTGACCAAGAAGATCCGGCAGTCGTTGGTCGCTGACAAGTCCCTTTCGACGTATGGGCACAACGTGAAGATCATCACCAAGGATGGAGTGGTCACTCTCAAAGGCCCCGTGCAGTCCGAGGAAGAGAAGTCCTCTATCGCGTCCAAGGCAGCGGAAGTCGCCGGTAGTCCGGAAAAGGTTACCAACCAACTGACAGTCAAGCAGTAGTTGCTGCGACGCTCTTGAAGCAACGCAAAAAAGGAGAACTATATGGCAGGTAAAAATACGGCGGCATTCGGTATTTACAAAAGCAATTCAGCAGCAGAAGCAGCGGTAGACCGGCTTACCGCAGCAGGATTTTCCAATCAGGACGTCTCCGTCCTCATGGCAGATCGTCAGGGATCTAAGGATTTCGCGGCAGAGAAAAACACCAAGGCGCCTGAAGGCGCGACCGCAGGTGTAGGTGTAGGCGGCGCAGTAGGCGGAACACTTGGGTTGCTCGCCGGCATCGGCGCGCTGGCGATTCCGGGCGTTGGTCCGCTCATCGCAGCAGGCCCCATCATGGGTGCGCTCGCAGGTCTCGGTGTTGGCGGTGCTGTGGGCGGCCTCGTCGGAGCGCTCGTCGGACTTGGTATTCCGGAGTATGAAGCCAAGCGGTATGAAGGCCGGGTGAAGGATGGCGGTGTTCTGCTATCCGTGCATTGCGACTCGTCGGAAGAGGTTTCGCGTGCCAAGGACATCCTGAAGGCAACCGGCGCAGAGGACATCGCGTCCTCAGGTGAGAAGTCGATGAGCACCCACGGAGTAGAGACAAATAAGAGCGATGCGGACCGTAGGCGCGTTGAGACGGAGCGCATCGGGGTCAGTAGCACGACGCCGACCCGGACCAGCGCCGATCGGGATCGCGAGATCGTCTAGGCCTGAACCGCTAGTTTCGGTATTGCTTTGAAGTGGTCATTGCTTCATGAAGCACGCATCCCCAGGATGCGTGCTTTTATATGTGCCTCAGGGAAGTCCGGCTGGAGATGCTGCGAAGGCGTCCACCAGAGAGATCACTTTCATCTGGCTGCGGACCTGATCGATGGGCGCCGCCGTCTTCAGCCTGATTTCAACAGGCTGGCCGGGCAGCACATCGACATAGTTGTCCGAAGGTTCAACATCGAGCGAGCCGAAGGTGAGATAAGCATCACGCGCCAGCACCGGTGAGCTGAGCCGTATTGTGTAGCCTCCACTGGCCGGCTGCACGTCAGTCTGGACGGTTGCCAGCGGCAGGTGGATCTCGTGCGTGGGCACGAGGTAGGTCAGATTAGTCGAAACGACTTTCCCGTCCACGGTAAGGTCCGACGTGACGAAGAGAGACGCCGAGTCTGTGCCCGGCGGCACAAGCTCGCTAAGCGGCATTCTCTGATAAACGGTGCTCGAGAGCGCCTGGACGGAAACCGCCTGCTGTTTCTCTGAAACGACCGTGCCGTCGAACTTCATGAGGCGGGTGCGCAGCTGGCCTGTCTCGGGAGTGGTTTTGTCGGAGACGATATACACCGCGACCGCGCCATCCTCCACGTGCGGGGAAACAAGCACCGGCGCGTAGAACCGCCGCGCATAGTACTGCAGCGCCTTCCATCGGCCGTAATAGTCAATCGACGACCACGACGCGACCGGCCAGCAGTCATTCAACTGCCAGTAAATGGAGCCCATCGTCCGGGGCCGCTCGCGCCGCAGGTGCTCGGCACCGATCTTGATGCCCTCGGCCTGCAACACCTGGCTGACGTATAGGAACGAAGGGAAATCCTTCGGCTCGGTGTAGTCCTTCAGTAGGTAGTCGTGGATGATCGAGTTGCCTTCGTTGTTTTTCTGATGCGCCAGCATCACCGGCGTGAAGATGCTGGTGCGATCAGCCGGTTCAGTGAAGGCCTCGACGGTCTTCATCTCCGGGAAAGACTGGAAGCCGTACTCGGTCATGAACCGCGGATGATGCTTCTCGTACTCGCTGAAGGGAACTCGTCCGTGCCACACGCTCCAGTCGTGCATGTCGCCGGTGGTTTGGTCGGGCGCCAAGTCGTCTTCATAGTCGCCGCTCGGCGAACTGGGCCAGTAGGGGGTCTCCGGATTCAGCCGCTCCACCACGCGCGGAATCACGCTTGAGAAGAGCAGGAGATAGTCCTGCCAGATGCGCGCCTGCCCTTTTGCATCAAGCGCATTAGCGATCTTGCTGTTCTTCTCCCACTGGAGCGCTTCTTCGGTCTCATTGTTGCCGCACCAAACGACGATGCTCGGATGATTGCGCAGACGCGTCACCTGGTACTCAGCCTCTTTGGCAACCTGCTCGCGAAACGCATAGGTGCCGGGCTGCCAGTCATTGCCGAACATGAAGTCCTGCCACACCATGATGCCGAGCTCGTCGCAGATCTGGTAGAACTCGTCGGTTTCGTAATAGCCGCCGCCCCAGTGGCGGATCATATTCATGTTGGCGTCACGCGCCGACTCGAGGATGCGCCGATACTGCGCCGTTGTGACGCGTGGTGAGAAGCTGTCGAACGGGATGACATCAGCGCCTTTGGCAAAGACCGGAATGCCGTTGACCACGAGCTCGAAGGAGCGGCCCCACTGGTCCTTGTCGCGCCGCAACACGATCGATCGGAGGCCCGTGTGGGTGGTAGCGGCGTCGGCATCATGGCCGTCCACGCTGAGCTTCGCCGTCCACTTGTATATCGATTGAGCGCCATAACCCGCGGGATACCACAGCGCCGGGCTATCAATTTCGATAGGCAGCACGATGTGGTTCGTGCCGGGCACTACTGTCACCTGCGTCTTCGTCTCGTGGCTCTTGCCGCCACCTTCATATGTCACCGCGACGGTAGCTTTGCCGGCATGCGACGCTACAACGTCTACCTCGGCATCGATACGGGCCAGAGCCGCCGTGATCTCGCGCTGGCGGATATACACAGTGTCGATACGGGCGTTGTCCCAGGTCTCCAGGTGCGCGGGGCGCCAGATGCCGCTGGTGACGAAGGTGGGTCCCCAGTCCCATCCGTACTCATAGGCCGCCTTGCGCACATAGCTCTTGTCCTGCGCCGGTGTCTGGCCATGCCACTTGTCTGCGAGGGCAACGCGCTCCGACACCTTGATAGGCGACGGGAAGAAGACGACCAGTTCGTTCGCACCGGCCTTCAGCCATGGCTTTGCATCGGCGCGCCAACCGCGAAACATGTTGTCCGCCGTCAAGATCAGGTGACCGTTGAGCGAGACCTCGGCAGAGGTATCGAGGCCATCGAAGACCAGGTCAACGTGCTCGTGGCTGAGCATCGCCGGGCTGGCAGTGATCGTGGTGCGGTACTCCCAATCCGCATCCTGGATCCACTGCAGCTTGGCCTCATTGTCGCGATAGAACGGATCGGGGATTAGCTTGTTGGCCAGCAGATCGAGGTGTACGTCACCCGGAACGGTGGCTGGCCGCCATTCGGCTGGGGTTGCCGTTGCAGGCATGCGCTGGCGAAACTGCCAGCCGGAGTTCAGATCCAGACTAGTGCGCGGAGCCGCCTGCGCGGTGCTGAGAACGATACCAAGACATCCCATAACCATAGCCAGCGGACGGAAGAAGCGAATTCTCTGCATGTGGTAACGCGCTTTCTTGAGGGGGAGTGTGAGCATCTGGAGGGCCGGACGCGACCGCCCGCCTCCACGCCGGACATTGTATAGCCCGGCGCGCCGGCAATCGCCCAGGGTGCCACGTGTAATGGCGGCGTATTGTGAGTGAGGGCGAATCGAAAAACCAGCGGCAACACGATGAGCTTGTCCATATTCACCATTGGCCACTCCACTCGCCCGATCAGCGAATTTCTCGAGATGCTTGAGGCGCATGGCATTCGCCGGCTTGTGGATGTACGGACGATACCGCGCTCCGCTCACAATCCGCAGTTCAACCGCGAAGATCTATCCCGCGTGTTGCATGGCAAGCGGCTGCATTATCGTCACATGCCGGGGCTTGGCGGCCTGCGGCATCCGCGGCGTGATTCGATCAATACCGCATGGCGTAACTCGAGCTTCCGTGGCTACGCGGATTACATGCAGACGTCTGAATTTGTGAAGAATCTCGATACGTTGATAGAGCTGGGTGAGCTGGAGCCGACTGCCACCATGTGCGCGGAGGCCGTGCCGTGGCGCTGCCATCGCTCGCTCATCGCAGATGCACTGCTGGTGCGCGGAATCACCGTTCTAGAGATCGTCAGCGCCACGCGCACCACGCCGCTCACGTTGCATCCATGGGCACAGGTCCGGGGAACAATCGTCACTTACCCCGGTGAGCAGCAGAGTCTCAATCTAAGTGGCGAAATAGGTTGATCATCGCGGCAAGTGCGATCGAGCCTGCTATTCCGGCGTGACCAGTACCATCTGAAGAAAAGTTTCCACATGCCGCGCGATACGAATGTCGCCCTCGCGCAACTCCTCGATGGTGGAGGCATGGTTAAAGTGCAGGCTGCGCAGCATTATCAGCGGTGACAGAAATTCGAAAGCGAGAGATGTGGGATCTGCTTCATCGCGGATGGCGCCACGCCGCTGCCATGCCGCTAGTAATCGTCCCATCGTCTGCTGCACTTCATGCATCGCAGTCAGTAGTTCCTCGGCGCTTTCCACTACGGCCGCTGAATAGCTCACGCAATACGATGCTGGACAGCAGCCGGGCACGCGGCGCCGACCAGGCCTCCATAATCTCGCCGGCAAGTTTCCGCAGTGCTGCGTCCGGCGCCTGATCTGCAGCAATATGCGAGACCCAGTGGGTCACCAGCGCAGGACTACCCTCTTCGAACAACGCATCGTAGGCTGCTTGTTTGCTGGGGAAGTGGGCGTAGAAGCCACTCTCCCGCATGCCGAGCAGCTTCATGATCGTGCGGATGGACGCGCCGTCAAATCCTGCGCGCGCGAATTCGAGGAGAGCAGCATCGAGCAGACGCTGCCTGGCTACGGACGGAGGGTGTTGAGCGAGTGAGATTAGACTGACCTCCAACTGGTAGCGACTCCAATAGTTTTTCCCAGAAGAGGAATTCTATACGAACGATCGTTCACGTAATTGAAGGTTCCGAATCAGGAGTGGAGATGACGATTGGGGGTGGGTAACCCGGAGGTTGACTTTGCGGGAACCACCTTTGTGTCATAGGCGCGTTCTTTTTTGGTCCCTTACAATCCTCTATAGACTTTCCCCAGTAAGGAAGACCAGACAGGCCGCCCAGATGGCAAGTAACGGATTTCACTCGCGTTCTTCGCGCTCGCACGGGATGCGATCGCTCTTCAGCGTTTTCTCCTCCGATCTGGCGATCGATTTGGGTACGGCCAACACTTTGGTGTATGCCCGAGGTAAGGGTGTGGTAGTCAACGAACCCTCCATCGTGGCAATTAATAAGAACACCGGCGAGATCGAGGCAGTGGGCATCGAGGCCAAGGAGATGCTCGGCCGCACTCCGGGCAATATCGTCGCCATCAAGCCGATGAAGGATGGGGTGATCGCGGACTTCAAGGTCACCGAAAAGATGCTCAATTACTTCATCCGCAAGGCGCATAACCGCAAGATGCTGGTGCATCCGCGCATCGTGATCGGCGTGCCTTCGGAGATCACGCAGGTGGAGAAGCGCGCCGTTGAGGACTCAGCGTATCGCGCCAAGGCCAGCGAAGTATTTCTGGTGGAACAGGCCATGGTGGCCGCGATTGGCGCGGGTCTGCCGATCACCGAGCCGAGCGGCAATATGGTGGTGGACATCGGCGGCGGCACTACAGACATCGCGGTGATTTCGCTTTCAGGCATTGTGTACTCGCGGTCCGTGCGCATGGCGGGCAACCAGATGGATGAGGCAGTGATGAACTACCTCAAGCGCAAGTACAACCTGCTGATCGGTGAGCGCACGGCAGAACAGATCAAGATGGAGATCGGCTCGGCCTATCCGCTGGACAAGCCGCTGCAGATGGAGATCAAGGGCCGCAATTTGATCGAAGGCGTGCCCAAGACGATCACGATTGACGATTCGGAGATCCGTGAGGCATTGACCGAGTGCGTGGCCGTCATTCTGAATGCGATTCGCGTGGCTCTGGAACGTACGCCGCCGGAGCTTTCCGCTGATATCAGCGACCGCGGCATTGTGCTGACCGGCGGCGGCGCGCTGATTAAGAACCTGGATAAGCGGATTCGCGAGGAAACGGGACTTCCGGTTTCGATCGCGGACGACCCGCTGAAGTCCGTCGTGCTGGGCACCGGCAAGATGCTGTCGGACTTCCGGCTGCTGCGCAAGATCAAGATCGAGTAAGGCGCCGGAGAATCGGCCGCCTAGGCCACGGAGTTCGACACACTGCACCACTGGAAGTAATGGACCATGGATACCTTCCTCGAGCGCTACAAGAACATCATGGTCCTCTCCGCCGTGCTACTGGCGCAGTTTCTGGGGCTGGCGGTGCAGGTACGGACGCCCGCGGCGCGTGGTAGCGACGGCAAGGGCGTCAGGCTGCTGCGTTACTGGGTAGTCGCCTTGATGTCACCGCCCGAGAAGGTGATGTCGCATACCGGATCCGGTGCGCGCGGATTCTGGGGCAATTACATTGACCTGCGACATACGCGCGACGAAAACCAGGCTTTGCGCGCCCAGGTGGAGCAGCTTCGACTGGAGCAGGCGGCCATACTCGAAGATGCGAAGCAGGGCCAGCGGCTGCAGGAGCTGCTGGGGTTCCGTCAGAAGTACATCTACAAAACCGTGCCCGCGCAGGTGATCGGCACGGGCGGCAGCGACCAGTCGCGCATTCTCACCATCGATAAGGGCTCAAAGGAAGGCCTGAAGCGCGATCAGCCGGTCATCACGCCGGATGGCATCGTGGGCAAACTGGTAGAGGTATTCCCGCACACATCGCAGGTGCTTGAGATCAATGACCAGACCAGCGGCGCGGGCGTATTGCTGGACAAGACCCGCATGCGCGGTGTGCTGCGCGGAAACGCATATGGCCAGCCGCAGATCATCAATGTGCTGCCGGATGATCGCGTGAAGCCGGGTGAGAAGGTTGTGACCAGCGGTGGCGATCAGATATTTCCTCGGGGTCTTGCGGTGGGCACCGTGGAAAAGGTAGTGAGTGATCCGGACCGCGAGCCCTATGTGGACATCGTCCTCAAGCCAGCAGCAAATCTGCAGCACCTTGACGAAGTTCTGGTGGTGACGGAGACGAGCGATGAGTTGCCGGCTGCAGTACAGCGCGATCTGGCGAAGAGCGAGGCCGCGGGTGCTGAAGAGGTTGAGATGCAGCGGGCCTCCGACATTCTGGCCGAAAAGTTGCCGGGTCTTCAGGACCCAAATGCGCCGCAACAGGAGCAGGGTGCTGCCGGACCGGATGGCGTGGATCTACGGCCGTTGAAGCCATTGACGGCGGCGCGACCGGACCGTTTCTCGCCCAGCGAGGTGCGTCCTGCGTCGCAGATGACACCGGGAAAAGCCGCGCCGATCACACCGTCGCAGGGCGGGAGTGAAGTGACAAACGGGAACCCACCATTGAAACGCCCGAAAAAGCCGCATTCGGACGGCGGATGGCACGATCTCCACCGATGGATCGACGAAGCCGGCGCCTCACACAAATCAGGACAGCTTCATCATCCCGGGTACTGCTACCGGGCCCGACCGGCCGCTCGTAAATCCGGAGAAGGCGGGTACGGAGAAGACGAGTGCAGCGATCGCGCCGGCAGCCGGGACAGCGAGCAGGGAGCAGCACCAATAATGCCCGTATTGATGGCAAATTCGCGCAGGGAGCTGGATACCCAGCAGTTTCCGTGGCCTATCATGCTGGCCACACCGCTGCTGGCAGTGTTCCTGCAGGCGTATCTGCCTTTGCGCTATCCGCGGCTGGATGTCTTCGATCTTCCGCTCCTGGTAGTGATTTACTTCGCTGTGTCGCGGCGCAGTCCGATCGCCGGCACGCTCACGGGCGCAATTGTCGGTCTGCTGCAGGATGGGGTGACGCACCAGCCGGTCGGCATCCATGGCATCGCGAATACGATCATCGGCTTTCTGGCAGCGTCGATCGGGCTGCGGATCGATGTCGATAATCCGATCACGCGGATGCTGATGATCTTTGTCTTCACCCTGGTGGACAGTTTCCTTTACCTGGTCATCGTTCGTCATTTGATTGCTGAGCAGCTGGCCTGGAGCTGGATACACCAGATTGTGCGCGCCGCGGTGAATGTCGCGCTGGGCCTGGTGCTCTTCGCAGGACTGGACCGTACCAGAGTGCGGGACTGATGGCTGCGGGGCGAAGTCAATGGGCTGGGAGAGGCGCAACAAGGTGAGGCGGGCATGATGGGGTCGCGGGACGAGAAGATTCCGGCGCTCAAGCTGGCGGTGGTGCAGTATGTCATCGTCGCGGTCCTCGCCGTCTTGATTACGGGCCTGTGGCGGTTGCAGATTCTAGGAGCCACGAACTACCGCGAGCTTGCGGAGGCGAACCGTATCCGCAAGGTGCCGATCCTGGCCCCGCGCGGCCGGCTCTTTGACCGCGACGGACGCCTGCTGGTGGACAACTACCCTTCGGTCTCATGCTTTCTGGTGGCGGACCAGACCCAGACGCTAGACAGCGACCTGCCAAAGATCGCCCGCGGTCTGCACATGACGGTCGACCAGATACGCGCCGCGCTGGCACGCTACCGCGGCGGCCCGAAGTATCAGCTTGTGCCGCTCAAGAGCGATATCACGCCGGATGAGAAGGAGTTCATCGAGGCGCACCGTGATGAACTACCCGAGCTCGAGACCATCGACGAGCAGCGCCGGCTCTATCCGCGCGACGGTTTCGCCGCGGCCCTGATCGGCTACACGGGCGAGGTCAGCGAAGACATGCTGAACCAGTCCCGTTATGCGTACTACGAGCCGGGGGACGTGGTGGGACGCTCCGGAGTCGAGGAGAGCTACGACGCGCTGTTGCGCGGCACGGATGGCTCGCGCGACGTACTGGTGGACAGCCATGGCCGCGAGGTGGGACGGCTCGGGTACGAGCGCGCCATTCCCGGCATGGACCTGAAGCTCACGATCGATCTCGACATTCAGAGGGCGGCGGAACTGGCCCTGGGCAACAGGAATGGCGCGGTGATCGCGATGGACCCGCATACGGGAGAGGTGCTAGCCCTGGTGAGCCATCCTTCGTTCGATCCCAACGATTTTGCCGTTCACGTGCAGCGCGATACCTGGGCCAAGCTGATCACCGATCCCAATCACCCGCTGATGGACAAGGCGATCCAGGACCAGCTGGCGCCGGGCTCGACCTTCAAGCTGATCATGTCCGTGGCTGGGTTGCAGGAGAATGTGGCGCAGAACCTGAAGGTGAACTGCCAGGGCGGAGCCAACTTTTATGGCCGTTTCTTCGCCTGCGACGCGCATCACGGAGCCGTGAACATCGACAATGCGATCCCGTACTCCTGTGACACGTACTACTACACGCTGGCGGAGCGACTGGGCATAGAGCCGATTGCCAAGTGGGCGCATGCGCTGGGCCTGGGACAGAAGACAGGCATCGACCTGCCGAACGAAGCCGCCGGCGTGGTGCCATCGGAAGAGTGGAAGCTGAAGAACTACCACGAGAAATGGTATGCGGGTGAGGTGATCTCGGTCGGCATCGGGCAGGGCGCGACGGCGGTGACGCCGGTGCAGCTTGCACGAGCGATCGGGGGCATCGCCTCCGGAGGCGCGATGCGCCGTCCGCACGTGGTTCTGCAGGACCAACTCCCGCCGAATTACCGGCAGGCCATCATCGATTCGTATCCCGGCTCGGGCGATGAGAACGTGCCGATCGCGCCGGCAACGTGGGAGACCATCACGGACGGCATGGCTGCTGTGGTTTCGGGTGTTGGAGGCACGGCACGAAGCTCGCATCTGGAAGGCATTGACTTCGCCGGCAAGACCGGAACCGCTCAAGTGGTGAACCACAGTTTCGGGGCCAAGTCGGTATCCAAAGACGTCAGCCAACGCGCGAATGCGTGGTTCGTGGGTGTCGCGCCGCGGCGCAATCCGGACATCGTGGTGGCGGTCCTATGGGAGCACGGTGGCTGGGGCGTAGGGTCTTCCAAGCTGGCGGCGCAGGTCATTCAAGCTTTTGTGGACAAGCAGCGGCGGCAGGAGCACAACGTTCTGCAGGTAGAGGCGGAGCCGAAGCCCGAAGGGACGCCAACGTCGCCAAAACCACGGCCCACTGCCGGGACACAGGCAGAGAGGACTGGGAAGCCGACCGAGGTAGGAGCCATCTGGTCGAATCCGGCGGCTCCGGATGCCTTTGGCGGCAAGCCGGTAAAGGCGGCCCGGCCGCAGGATGCGAAGTTGCTGGCATCGGCGCGGGCTGGCCATTTCTTCCTGAACCAGGTGACCAATGATCAGACAGCCGACGATCGTGCGGCGCGGCCTGTAGTTATCCGAGGGAACCCCTAGCCATGCAACGATTCCTGCGACTGCGCGACTTCGACTGGGTGCTGATGGGGCTGGTGTTTCTCATGTCGGCACTGAGTGTGCTCGAGATTTATTCGGCGACCATCAATACCAAGTTTCACGGATTTGAGAGCAAGCAGGTGCTGTGGCTGGTGGGCGGGACAGCGGCGATGCTGCTGCTCTCCTTCGTCGACTACCACGTGCTGCTGGATGTCATTCACTGGATCTACGGGTTCTGTATCGTCTCACTGCTGGTGGTGCTGGTGGCGGGCCAGAAGGTGCTGGGTGCGCGGCGTTGGATCCGGGTGGGAGGCATTCATTTCCAGCCCTCGGAGTGGGTGAAGCTGATCCTGATTGTCGCGGTGGCGCGCTACTTCACCAGCCTTTCGGGTAGGGACCTGGACTGGAAGGACGTGGGTAAGGCGTTCCTGCTGGTCGGGATACCGATGGCTCTGGTGCTGAAGCAGCCGGACTTGGGCACGGCGCTGACTTATTTGCCGGTGCTGCTGATCGGGCTGTTTCTGGGCGGGATCGGATGGAAGAAGGCGCTGATCATCGTATGCGCTGGGATGATGCTGATTGTGCCTATCTGGAGGGCGGGCCTGAAGCCATACCAGAAGGCGCGTCTGACCAGCTTCATCTCGCCGGATGCGGATCCGCGGGGATCGGGGTACCAGATCCGCCAATCGCTGATTGCGGTGGGTGACGGCGGGGTGTGGGGCCGTGGGGTCGCCAAAGGGACGCAGACGCAGGGTGATTTCTTGCCGATTCCGTACACGGATTTCATTTTCGCGGCATGGAGCGAGGAGCACGGGTTCGTGGGTGCCGTGTTTGTCCTGCTGCTATACTTCTTCATACTGATGCGTTTGATACAGAACGCTCAGACAGCCGCAGACCTCTCCGGCACCATGCTGATCATGGGCGTCGTCGCAGTGCTCATCTTCCAGATAGCCGTGAATGTGGGGATGGTCGTGGGGCTGATGCCCGTAACCGGGATACCGCTGCCGCTCATGAGCTATGGCGGCTCCTCGGTGCTGTTCACGTTCCTTGCCCTGGGCATCGTGATGAATGTCCGGATGAACCGATTCGTGAACTAGGGACAAAGTTGTGCGGTGCATGCCGACCGGGATCGGAGGCGGCACCGGAAGAATTTGCAGGAATTTCAAGAAGCCGGCCAGGTGGATCACCGGGCCGGGCAGGATCAGGAATGAACACGCAGAGACGGGGAACGACCCCGCCCCACAATCGGGTACGAGCGGTCACAAACTCTTTGCGCGTGGAAAGCCCCAATACAATCAATGATTTTTTCAGTCAGCGGCGGCGCGATAGTGCCTTTCGCGGACTGATGCACAGAATCAGGTTGGCTCTCCCTTGTCTGCACTTGTCTTGCCCGGCACGCGGCCCGGCACTCCGATTCGGAGCTCCGGGAACAGGACTCGTCCTGTTCTGATCTGCCTCGTCTGCTGCCCAGGCCAGTGTGCCGCGGGCAAGAAAGAGGCAGTATGGCGAAAGAGATTTGTATTTCGACCACGCCGCATGAGACGCGGCTTGCGATCATTGAGGACGACCAACTCACCGAGATCTATTACGAGCGCGAGAATGAGTACACGCTCGCCGGATCCATTTACAAAGGCAAAGTAACGCGCGTGCTTCCCGGCATGCAGTCGGCATTCGTCGACCTGGGGCTGGAGCGCGATGCATTTCTGTATGTCACCGACTTCCTGGAAGAGCAGGAAGACTCTGAAGAGTTTGCAGAACCGGCGCCGCAGAGCGGGGCTCGCAAGGAGCGGGCCGAGGGTGGACGCGGCCGGCGCGGCGGCGCGGAGCGCAATCAGGATCGCCCGGAGCGGCCGGCGGCAGCGCAGACCGCTGAACCCGCCGGCAGCGCGGCAGCCGAGGCGGAAGGGGAGCCGGCTGAGGAAGGCGGCAAAGGCGAGGAGTTCGAGCAGGGAACCCGTCGCTGGCGTGGCCGCCGTGGCCGTCGCCGGGGTCTACGCGGCGTTCGCGGGCCGGAGGAGGGCCAGGCATCCAGCCGGGAGCCAGAGACCACTGGGCAGCGCGCGGGCGAGCCGGAGGAGTTCGGCTCCATCTCTATCGAAGCCGAGGCAGGGACGCCGTCAGCGGAGCCGGTCAGGGACGATCGTGGCGGGCGCCGCGAGCGCGGACGCCAGCAGCAGACCCCGGCAACGATTACGTTGCCCGGTGAGGCGCTGCAGAAGTATGGCCAACAGCCAGCACAGGCAGAGCGACAGGAAAAGACCAAAGGGGACCAGCCTGAGGCGCGCCTGTCGCAGGTCACAGTCCGGCCGTCCACACTGGTGGAGCATCCGATTGTCTGGGACGGAGTGAGCGTGGCGCTGCCCGGAGAGACGCTTTCGCGGCACCGGGAGCGGTCCGCGGAGCATACCGAGCCTTCGGCTACTAAGCCGGAGCAGGAAGCAGCCTCGGAGCTGCAGGCAGTCAGCAGTGGCCACGCGGCCATCGATACTGCATTTCCGCCGGCGCAGGCAGAGGAGCCGGCTCCCCTCGTCCTCGAAGAGGAAGAGATGGAAGAGGAAGAGATGGACGAGGAGGTTGCTCCTGACGCGCCGACGCCAGAGGTACACGGCGAGGCGGAGTTCGATCCGGAGAATGCTTCCGCATCACATCGCGTGGACCCGTCCTCTCCCAGCGAGTTTCGCCTGTCGTCACTCTTTGGCCGTGAGTCAGAGCCGGTGGAGAGGCAGGAGCAGCAGGGCACGCCTGCCCAGACAGCGGAGCCGGAAGCGCAACACACGGTACACATCGCCGCCCCTGTCCCGGAGATCGAGCCTCTGGTTGCGGATCATTCCGGTGAAGAGCATTTCGGTGAAGAGCATGGCGCGGCCGCAGAATGGGCCGGGACAAGCGCCGATAGTGAGACGCCTGCGCAGGTTGCAGACGCTCCGGCGGGACATTCTCACGAAGCAGCAGCGCTCGACCATCTGCACGCGTTCACGCCGGGCGACGGGCAGGTGGAAGAAGAGGTCATCGACGAAGACGAGTATGATTTCGCGCCGTTGCCTGAGCATGCTCATCATGACGATGAGCACGACCTGAGCGACCTTGTCGAAGAGGAGACACGGGTAGCGGGCGGCGCGGAGATCGGGGACGTCATTCGCGATGCGCAGATCGATCGTCAGGTGATTTCGAGCGATGATGACGAGTTCGACGACAGCGATGAAGAAGAGGACGAGGACGTAGAGGAAGAACCATCTACGGCTGTGGTGGCCACGGAAGAGGGAGCTCCGGCACCGCGGCGCGGACGGGGCGATCGCCAGCGTGGACGCGAGCGTCGTGGACGCGGCAGGAATGGGCGCCGGCAGTCAGCACAGACGAGCGACCTTCCGATCATCTCCGAGCTGCTGAAGCAGGGTCAGGAGATCCTGGTACAGATTGCCAAGGAGCCGATCGCGAAGAAGGGTGCGCGTATCACCAGCCACATTGCGCTGCCCGGACGATTTCTGGTCTTCATGCCCACGGTGAGCCACGTGGGCGTCTCGCGAAAGATCTGGTCTGACGAAGAGCGCCAGCGGCTGAAGCGCATTCTGATCAGCGAGAAAGGCGAGGCCTCGGGCGGCTTTATTGTTCGCACGGCGGCAGAGAACGCGAGTGAAGAGGAGTTGCGCGCGGACCTGCGGTTCCTGATCAGCTTGTGGAATGAGATCAAGCAGCGTTCGGATGCCGCGAAGGCTCCGGCGCTGATCTATCACGATCTGAACTTGATCGAGCGCATTCTGCGCGATCAGGTATCGGATAACTTTTCGACCATCTGGGTGGATTCAGAGGCCGAGTACGAGCGCATTGTGCGTTTCCTGAACCGCTTCCAGCCTTCACTCGTGCGGCGAGTGAAGCTGTACACGAAAGAGACGCCGCTGTTCGAGCAGTTTGGCATCCAGGATGAGATCACCAAGGCGCTGAAGTCGAAGGTGTGGCTGAAGTCGGGTGGATCGATTGTGATCAACCAGACGGAGGCACTGGTGGCGATCGATATCAACACCGGCAAATACGTTGGAAAGACGGCGCGGCTGGAGGACACCATCCTCAAGACGAATCTGGATGCTATTCCGGAGATCGTGCGGCAGATACGGCTGCGCGATCTGGGCGGCATCATTGTGATCGACTTCATCGACATGGACGAGCGCAAGAATCGCCACAAGGTGATGGCGGCGCTGGAAGAGGAGCTGAAGTCGGACCGGGCGCCATCGAAGGTGCTGCAGTTCAATGATTTTGGCCTGGTGGCGATTACCCGTAAGCGGGTGAAGCAGTCGCTGGAGCGGACCCTGAGCGTGCAGTGCAACATCTGCGCGGGCACCGGTATGATGAAGAGTCCCACGACGGTGGCCAACGAGATTTACATCGAGATGCGCAAGATGCAGAAGCATTTCGAGCGGCACGATGTGATGCTTCGCGTGCATCCTGAGGTAGTGAAGACGCTCAAAGGGAACAATGCACGCTGGCTGAATGAGCTGGAGGAGATGACCGGACGCACGATTATCGTGAAGAGCGATCCTGCGCTACATCCGGAGCAATTCGATATCCACTAATGCGCTGGAAAAAGCACAGAAGGGCCGGCGGAAAGCGCCGGCCCCTTTTTCTGCGCTAACATACTCATTTGCAATGGCCCGAGAAACTTTTGCCTGCTGATCTGTGTCCTACGTACGAGGAGCGTCAGAGTTTTCCCATCGCTGTGCCCTGCGGAGTTCCGCGCCGAACGTTTTTTTTGACGGAAGAAGCGGGTCTTTGTAGCTTTGGGTGTAGCTACGGGAAATTCGTTTAGCTCCGAACCGGAAGGGGAGCCTCGCTCCTACGATCTACACGACGGAGTTTTTCACTATGCGCCGCTTTGCTGCCTGCCTCTCCAGCCATCAACTTCACCGGTGCCTTCCCACGTTCTTTCTGGGATTCACGGTCGCCACGTCCGCGGCATTTGCTCAATCGACGTTGAATACGCAATATTTTTCAAGCTCGAATGATGCTTCGAGTCAGTCTTTGGATCAGGGTTCGGGCTTGCTCTCGTACCACGCGCAGGAGGGTGGGCAAAACAGTGGCGGCTACGGGAACGGCGGATACCACCAATATCCCAAATATGGAGAACCGGCATTCCACCATATAGCCATCGAGGCGGGCGCCGGCTTTGGCGCACCACTCGCCAATACCAGCAAGACGCAGACTTTCGGCTACAACTTCAAATTAGGCGGAGGCTGGAACTTTAGCCGCCGTTTCGGCGTGCTAGTCGAGTACGAATTCAATCACAACGGGATTCCCGAGAATGTCCTGCGCGCGGTTGGCGCGCCTGACGGCCACGTGCATTTGTGGGGCTTCGGTGTAGATCCGATCGTGTATTACAAGACGTCTGGAAGATGGGGCGGATACGTGACAGGCGGCGCTGGCTTCACCCGCAAAAGTACGGCATTCACCGCCACGGTCTTCACTGGGCAGTACTATTGCGATTTTTACGGGTATTGCTATCCGAACTATGCGACCGTCGACCTCGGTCATTTCTCGAGCAATCAGGTTGGCTTGAATATCGGCACTGGCGTCACGCATAACATTGGCGACAGTGGGGCGAAGCTGTATGCCGAAGTGCGCTACCTCTGGGCAAATTCGCCAGCCAGCACCTTGGGGCATCCGGGTTCAGGTACAGTCAGCATGATTCCGGTCACTTTCGGAGTTCGCTTCTAAGGAACGCGGGATGGCAGCCGCGTTCAAAGCATCTGGCTGACAGCGATAAAGGGAAAAGACGACCATGCGCGCTCCCTCTAAAGAGAGCCTGCATGGTCGCTCCTTTTGGGCTGTATAGACACGCTGTCGTGATGCTTAGCGGTAGAGAACGGTGAGGATGCCGCCGCCCAGCGTAGCAATGGAAGGCAGCAGTGCGAGAGCGAGGGGATAGAAACCCAGTGCCTGGCCGCGAAATTCGCTGGCTGCGATGGTCGAGATAAGCAGCACGATGATGGCAAGGATCAGCGAGTGCATGAGAGGGCTGACCGGAGCGACCGAGGCAGTGAGACGTCCTCCAATCGCTGAGTAGAGGGAGGCTGCCGCGAGATTGAAGAGTTGCGCCGAGCGGGAGGGCGGAAGCCTGGACCAGCTGGGCACGAGCCAGCGAGTGAGCAGCGTTGTGATAGCCGTCAACAGCGCGATGCAGGCGAAGCCGCCGCCGATGGCGAGGAAGGAGTGGAGAAGCGGCATCGGGATTCGAGTCAGGGCGTGTTCGACGCGGCGGTGCCGCCCGGATTGCGATGCTGCATCAAGGCTTCGATATCTTCGGCGGTGTGCGGCAGATCGGCGATGAAATCCTGCAGTTTGCCGTTCTGGTCTACGTAGAAAGTATCTTCAATACGCACGCCAATCTTCTCTTCGGGTATGTAGATTCCGGGCTCAATGGTGAATACGGAACCGGGACCCAGAGGCTTGGTGGAATCGAGCGGATCGTGCACATCGATGCCTACGGAGTGGCTGAGCCCGTGGATGAAGTACTTATCCAGTGGCTGGCCGTGCAGGTCTTTGCCGTGGGTCTTGATGTAGGCGCGGGCTACGCCGTCGAGAGAGTCCTCCGGATGTTCCCGGTTGTAGAGCGTCGATTTGCCTGCGACGAAGGCCTCCGCGGCCGCACGCTGCGCGCCCAGCACGATGTTGTAGATCTCACGCTGACGGTCAGTGAAATGCCCATTCACCGGCACGGTACGAGTTACATCCGAGGCATACATGGAGTATTCGCCAGCCGCATCCATTACGACCACATCGCCGTTCTGCATGATGGCGTCGTCGGCCATGTAGTGCAGCACGGTGGAATTGAGCCCACTGCCCACGATCGAGGGATAGGAGGGCCGCTCGCAGCCGTTGGCCAGCAGGGTGCCTGTGATTACGCCAGAGATGGCGCGTTCGTTGACGCCGGGATGAATCGCGAGGATGGCTGCCTCCTGGGCTTTGATGGAGGCGTTTGCAGCCTTGCGTAGGAGCTCAATCTCGCCGGCGTCTTTGGTGGAGCGCAGTGTCTTGGTTAGCTCGCGCACGTCCTGGGCCTCGACTGTCTCGCCGCTGCCGAGGCTGCTCTGGGTGAAGGCCAGCGCGCTCTTGGCTGGGGCGCTGTCGAGCTGAGTCCACACGGCGCGGAGACCGCGCTCGCCCAGGATGCTGGGCAGATCGTGGATGGACCGCACCTCACGCACACCCGTGATGTCGGTGACATTGGGTGAGGCTGCGTCGAGCTTGACACCGGTATAGAGCTCATCGCGCAGATTGCGCTCCGGCAGCAGCAAGACCTCGCGGTAGGGCAGAGCGGGCTTGCCAGCGCGGGCGGGGACTGCGTCCGCCACGATAAGGGCAGCGCCAGGCTCGTTCCAGCCGGTGAGGTAGTAGAAGTCCTCGTCCTGTCGGTAGTCCTGGTACTCCATGGTCGGCTCATAGTTGCCGAAGATCAAGGCAACGCCGCCGTGAAGCTGATGTGCGAGCGCCTCACGCCGTGCCTGATAGGTAGCGTTGGGCTGGCGCTCAAGGGCGGAGAGAGCGGGCGATGAGATACCAAGAATCAGCAGGATGAGTGTTGCAAGGCGGCCAAAGCGCATGACGAACAGTGTAGAGCACACACGCAAGGCGGACCCTCAAAAGATGAGGACCGCCCTGGATCAATGTTCGCCTTCAGGCGGCGCGCTTGCCGGTGATGAGCCGCAGGAGGAAGGTCAGGATGACCGCGCCAATGACTGCAACGATGATGGTGTAGATAAGGCCTCCACTGCCTGCCGCGCCGAGTGAACGCATGATGAAACCCCCAACAACGGCGCCAACGATGCCGACGATGATGTCACCTAACACACCATAGCCACTGCCCTTCATGATCTTGCCGGTAAGAAATCCTGCGATAAGACCTACGATGATCCACCAGATAATGAACATGATGCTTGCCCCTACCCTTCCTTAGATTGTGCGGACCCGCGGGCGAGGGGATATCCCACGGAGAAACGCGGTCCAGTAACAGCGATCAGATGGTAGCACCGGGAAGCAAGTTGTATCTCGACGGTGCCGGTGGCGGACCTACACACCCACCGGGAAGGGCTTGGGCGACGACTCTTCCAGGTTGGCGCCGGTACGCCACCGCTCAAAGCGTCCCTGCAGCAGCGAGAGCAGGCCGGTGTACCAGTAGCCGACTACAAAGAGCAGCAAAAACGGGATGGTGAAGTAGTTTTCGTTGGCGATCGCATACGCGATGGTGAGGGCAAAGTAGCACCCGATCAGCAATTCGACCCAGGGGATAACGCCCAGCCTTTTGCGGTATTTGGTTGCCTGTGCGCGCTCGCCTTTCTTCTCCACCCGGTACTTCGGCGTCCGCTTGAAGGAGCTCTTGATGCCGAACAATGCTTCAAGGACGGCGCGCGTGTTGGTGACAGTAAGGCCGATGCCGAGCGCCATGAGGAAAGGCAGGTAAAGAAAGGTCTTCAGCCAGCTGCGCGGATACAGCTCCTTTTGGGAGACGAGATAGAAGGAAGATATGGAGAACGTGGAAGCCATGAAAAGCGGCACGTCTATAAGCAACATCTGGAACCAGCCCTGATAGAAGCGAATGACCATGGCGGGCATCAGCAGCACCGACAACACCACCATGAGCGGATAGCTAAGATTTGCTGTCAGGTGGTAGAAGGCCTCGATTTTGGTGCGAAAGGGGACATCGCTGCGAAAGACCTGTGGCAGGATTTTCTTCGATGTCTGAATGAGACCTTTGGCCCAGCGCGCCTGCTGCGTCTTGAAGGCGGTCATCTCGATCGGCAATTCCGCCGGGCAGGCGACGTGCTGCAGGTAGCGGAACCGCCAGCCCTTCAGTTGGGCTCGATAGCTTAGGTCCGTATCCTCGGTAAGGGTGTCGTGCTGCCATCCGCCGGCCTCTTCGATGGCTGCGCGGCGCCACATGCCGGCGGTCCCGTTGAAATTGAAGAAGACACCAGCACGCGAGCGGCCGCCGTGCTCCAGAACGAAATGGCCATCGAGCAGGATGGCTTCCACCTGGGTGAGAAAGCTGTAATCGCGGTTGAGATGGGTCCAGCGGGTCTGCACCATCCCGATGCCGGTTTGGGCGAAGTGATGCACAACCCGCATTAGCCAGTCTGGGGATGGGACGAAGTCGGCGTCGAAGATGGCGATGAGATCGCCCGTGGCCCGTTTCAGTCCTGCATCGAGAGCGCCTGCCTTGTACCCGTAGCGATCCGTGCGGTGCAGATAGACGATGTTGTGCCCCAGCACTCGATAGCGTTCGACCAGAGCGCTGGCTACCTGCTGTGTCTCATCGGTTGAATCATCAAGCACCTGTATTTCCAGGCGGTCGGATGGGTATTCCAGCCGACAGCATGCGTCGATGAGACGGTCGATGACGTATTGCTCATTGAAGATGGGCAGCTGCACCGTGATGCGGGGCAATTCGGCGAAACGAGCGGGAGGCTCGATAACGGCGCGGTCGCGATGCTTGTAATAGAGATAGACGAGCTGGTATCGATGCATGCCGTAGAAAGCGAGCACGATCATGACTAAAAAGTAGGGGATAAGCAGCGTGGTATCGAAGGCGTTCCACTCATACAGGTAGCGGAATGGATTGTTGACGGGGTCGTTGCCGTAGTGAGTGCGCAGGTAATGACCAAAGCCGCGCTGGCTATAAAGCCAGAGCCCGGCATTCGCGGCTGTGTGCTGGAGGAACGCTGAAAGCTCTGTCAGATGCATCTTTTTGGGGCCCGTCAGGGGCATCGGGGCGCAACGTCCCACGCATGAGAGATTGTACGTGTTCGTAGGGCGTTTCACCCGAATTCCTGTTGACCGAAGCCAGGTCGACGCGATGGAGTGGCACATTTCTGGCGAACGATCGCGCAGCGCGCCTGTTTGCGGTCGTGCTCCCTATTCGCTTAGTGCAGCACGCTCTGCCGGAAGAGCGCGTCGCGCTGCACGGGGCGGAAGCCCGCGTCGCGAATGATGCGACGCAGCTCCGACTCGCCGCCATGATGGGAGGGCTCGGGGCTGCCTGACTGCGACCATGGGATGGCTCCCGCGTCATCTGCGCCGAAGCGCAACGCGAGTTCCAGGACTTTCGGCCCCATGACGGACCACTCGGTTTGTATGTGTTCCACGTTGTCGAGGAAGAGCCGCGTAACCGCCAGCGTCTTCAGATAATCGACCGCGGTGGCTTCCTCCTCGCGGCGCGCTTCGACAGAGGCGGCATGATGTACCCGTATGATCGCCACGTGAATTGCCTGGGAATTTTGCTGCAGATCACGCAACATTTTCAGGGTGTCAATCCTCTGATCGAAAGTCTCTGAGTTGCCGATAGTGACGGAGACAGCAACGGAGAGTCCACTGTCAGCTGCCGCGCGGAGCAGAACGCGCAGCTCTTCATTTTGAGGACGGCTGAGTGCAGGGACAAAATTAGCGCTGAGGGACCGAACCCCTGCGGCGTGAAGATCGCGGAGGGCGCCGGCTACGACGCGAGGATTTTCTGCGAAAGGCCCCAGGGTGGAAACAGGCAGACGCTGAAACGTAATTTGGGGAAATCTGTCGCGGTGGGCCGCAAGCGTTGCTTTGAGCGCGTCCATGGAATTGTGATCTATACCGCGAACCCGCTCGAGATCCATAGCGGCGGTATGAGACGCAGCTTCAGGCGCAGCTTCTTCCAGGGAAGCAGCCCGCCCGCAAAGCTCGTAGGTTACAACCGGTTCTGGATGCAGATGGAGGCGCAATTGGTTGGCTGACATTCCAAGATCGAGCAGATCGCGACTGCCAAGCGCGTCCAAAGCTGTAGCGATATCCCAAGCCATTGTCTGTATCCTAACAAGCCATAGGCAAGCGTGGACCAGCGGATTTTATGCGTATCTCTTTGCGCCGTATTTCTGATTTCGCCGTATATCATGAAGAGACTCGATTGCTTACATGCAATCTGATTCATACGCAACTGTTAGAGTGACATTTGTTTCAGGAGGAGAAGAGATGACGCATTGCTACAGGTCCCTGGCGTGGTTGTGGCGGGCCAGCGTTTGTCGTGTCGCCGCCATCGCGCTTATGACACTCCCCATAGTGTTCGCTTCTACGAACGCCATGGCACAGGATGCAGCAGCGAAGCCGGGAGTCGATGTCCTCATCTTTACAAATGGCGATCAACTGACTGGCACGCTGCTGAATGAAGGAGATGGAACGGTCACATTTCATAGCGACATGACTGGAGACGTCAAAGTCGACTGGAACAAGATCAAGTCACTGCGTACAGGCGGCAAATACGCGGTGATCACTTCCAGTGATAAATTACGCGTCGGCAGGCCGGCACCGCAGGTTCCGGTGGGGACTTTGAATGTCGCCAATGACCAGGTGTCTATCTCCGGTGTGGGCGGGGAAGTGAAGAATGTCGCAACCAAGGATGCGGCCTACCTGGTGAGTGCCGACGACTTTCAGAAGGCGATTTCGCACGAGCCAGGGTTTACGCATGGCTGGGCGGGCGGGGTTACGCTCGGTGCGTCGCTTGTCGAGTCGACACAAACAAGCGAGAGTTTTACAGGAGCAGTCAACTTGGTGCGAACGCAGCCTTCGGTCGATTGGCTGGCCCCGAGAAACAAGACGATCTTCGATGCAACGGCGGCGTATGGGCTGACGACGCAGCCATTTATCGCGGGCGTTCAGGCTGCATCCAGCGCGAAGACGAATATTCTGCATGGTGATATCGAGCGTGATCAGTATCTAACGCAACGCTTTTACGTGCTTGGTACCGCAAGTGCGGATCACAATATCGGATCCGGTTTGCGGGTCCAGCAGATTTATGGTGGTGGAGCTGGCTACTCGGTCATCAAAGAGAAGACGCGGACTCTCGACGTAAAGGGCGACATTCACTATCAAAAGCAGGACTTCTATCCGTCGCCGGACTTCCCATCTGGTCAGACACTGAATCTGATCGGCGCCAGCATCGGCGAGATGTTTATGCAGCAGCTTCCCAAGGGAATGGTCTTCAATGAAGAAGGCACAGTCCTGCCGGCATTCAACACGCCAGCTGGTCAACCCTCCGCTTTTAGTGCGCAGATCATCGCGGGGCTGCTCTTTCCTGTGTACAAGAACCTTGGCTTCACGATTGGTTCACAGGACAACTTCGTGAATAACCCGCCGCTCGGCTTTAAGAAGAACACCTTCCAATTTACAGGCGGCCTTACCTATACGCTGAAATAGAGACAGGCTGAAACCAGAGGTGAGAGGCGCAGCCCGGCCTCTCACTCATCCGAATGCGATATCAAGGATTTGGTGCGGCGGCCGGCTTCACCGTGTCGATCACATTGGCAGGCAGCGGCTTGTCGGCATTGGCCAAAAGCACGGAGACCTGCCACATCTGTGTCTGGTTTAGCAGGTCGCTGAAGGCCGGCATACCGCTGAGCCGGATGCCATTGCGGACTTTCCAGTAGGTTTCTCCGACCGGATCATCGCTGACGCCGACGATGCCATTTCCGTGCGGAGCCCACAGTTGAGGGGCCGTGGGAAAGAGATGCTTGCCTAAAGGCGAGGGTTTCCCATAGTAGCCATGACATTCTGCGCAGTTGTCCCGATAGATCTGGGCGCCAATCAGGAGGTTGGTGGGGCTGGGCTCAATCGGAGAATTGTTGGGTGCTTCCCGATCAATGCGTGCATGCAGGCTGCGATGGGCCAAGGAGCGCTCCATGAGGAATGGTGGGTCGGCGACGGCGACCGGTACTTGGCCATTGTGGAGGTAGACCATCAAGCCCAGGGGGAACAACACCAGCCCAATGATGAAACCGAGCAAAAAGCGCATTCGAGCCTCGTCGTAGATAAAGTTTTAGCGGCGCGACGCCGCAGCCTGCCACGAGTGTACGTCTATCCCGTTTGACAACCTTCATGATGCCGTGCCGGCCGCGAGAGCCGCTGTGGCTTATGAGGAAGACGAGGAAAGGCAGAGAGGAGTTTGCTTCCGGACCGCGGCTGGCACTGTGACTCGGTAGGAAAGGACGCGAGATGCTTTAATACTAATAGCACCGTTCCCCAGTCCGCAGCAGCAGAGTAGTGGAGGCATCACCATACATGCAATGCAGTAAGAGTCTGGGATACCTGGCGTATCCGCTCCTGACGTTTTTCCTTGTCGCCGCACTTTCTACGCAGGCGCAGACCACAAACAATCCAGCGCAGAGCGCGCCACCGGCGCAGAGCCCCGCCCCGGATACGGATGCTCAGCCAACTCCGCTGCAGCCAACGCAGCCCACCCCCGTGACGCGCGACCCGTTGTCTCAGGCGCAGCAGCAACAGGGGAACTCCGCCTCGCAGCCGCAGAGGAATTATCCGAATGAGCAGGAGCGCGTCCGGCTGGCGCGGGAGGCCCAGGAGCGAGTCCGTGCGCGCCGTGAAGCGCGAACCCAGGCAGCGATCAAAGATACATACAGCCACAAGTACGAGATCTATTTCGGATATGCGTACCTCCGCATCCGGCCCGGTCATAACCTGCAGCATACCAATGAGAGTGGCTGGAATGCAGGGATGACCCGATTTTTCAGCCCCAAATTTGGCGTGTCCGCGGACCTGCGGGGCTACTACAAGAGCGTTTATGTGGGAAATAATCCGTATTCTCTGTTTGAGCCCTTCGTCAGCAACTACTCGGTGATGGTGGGTCCGCAGTACTACGTGAGGCAGAAGAAGAACTACGCCATCAGCGGCCAGGTGCTCGCGGGCGTAACCTATAACCTTTTCAACGCAAATTCGGCGGGGGCACCGGGGTACCTGGTCGGCCTTTATGACAACGGGGCACGCTTTACGGCAGCAGCCATCATGCCGGTCGACTTCAATCTCGGGCCGGGTCTGGCCTTTCGCATTGCGCCCGACTATAACCTCACAACCTGGGCGGACCACAGCCTGGGCACGGATATTCAGCACAATCTCGGCTTCATGCTCGGTCTGAACTATCGTTTCGGAAGGCAATAAGCCCGACAGAGACGGAAGGGCCGCGTCCATAGGACGCGGCCCTTTGTGCGTGAACCGGAGGGTCAGGCCTTTACGCGCTGATCACGTTCCTTTGCCGACTCGCGCGGGTATTGCGGCTCGGTCATGGAGACAGGATCGAGGATGGCACTGATCTCCTCTTCGCTCAGCAGGTTCTTGGCGCGGGCGATCTTGATAATGGATTCCCCGGTTGCGACCGATTCCTTCACGATCTCGGCGGCCTGGGCGTAGCCAATGTAGGGGTTGAGCGCCGTAGCGAGGGAGACCGTGCTCTGCGCGTAGTAGTCGCAGCGCTCCTTGTTGACGGTGATGCCGGCGATGCAGTGGTCATTGAACTGTCGCAGCATGTTGGCGAGGATGGTGGTGCTCTGACCCACGTTGTAGGCCATGGTAGGCATCATGACGTTGAGCTCCAACTGGCCTGCCTGCACGGCCATGGCGACGGCAACGTCATTGCCAATGACCTGGAAGCTGACCATGGCGGCGAGCTCCGGTATGACGGGATTGATCTTGCCAGGCATAATGGACGAGCCAGGCTGCAGGCTGGGTAGGTTGATTTCAGCGAATCCGGTATTAGGGCCGGAGGAGAGCAGCCGGATGTCATTGGAGATGCGGATGACCTCAAGCGCGACCCCGCGGAGCGCGGCGCTCACTTCTCCCATGCATGCATTCGATTGCATGGCCCAACGCATGTCCGCGGCGGGTGTGAGTTCTTCGCGGGAGATGCGTGCAAGATTCGCGATGGCCATTTTCCGGTAGTCGGGATGGGTGTTGATGCCGGTGCCCACCGCGCTGCCGCCGAGGCCCAGTTCACGCAGAGAGTCGCTGGCCAGGAGCAGGGCGCGCTTCGTCTTCTCTATGGCCACGCCATAGGCCGCGAATTCCTGGCCCAGACGGATCGGCACGGCGTCCTGCATGTGGGTGCGGCCGGACTTGAGGACGCCATCGAACTCAGCAGCCTTCTCGCGGAAGGTGATGGCGAGCGTATCCAGGACGGGATAGAGGGTCTCGAGGACCAGCAGGGTACCGATGCGCATGCCGGTAGGGAAGACGTCGTTGGTGGACTGCCCGTAGTTGACGTGGTCGTTCGGGTGCACTTCCGCATACTCGCCAAGCTTGCCACCGAGGATTTCGTTGGCGCGGTTGGCGATCACCTCATTGGTGTTCATGTGAAAGGAGACACCAGCACCGGCCTGGAAGACATCGACGACGAACTCGTCGTTCCACTTCCCGTCGATCACCTCTTGCGCTGCCTGGATGATGGCATCGGCGCGCCTCTCAGAGATGAGGCCGAGACTCTTGTTGGCCTCGGCGGCGGCACGTTTGACCATACCGAAGGCACGGGTGAGGATCGGGGACGCGTGCATACCAGAGATGGGGTAGTTTTCAACGGCGCGAGCGGTCTGTGCGCCGTAGTAGGCGCGCTCCGGCACCTCGACAAAGCCGAGGGAGTCTTTCTCTTGGCGGACAGCGGACATCAAGAAGCTCCTTACTGGTTCGGATGTATATGGGTCAACCGATCAGTATAGGGCAGCAAATGTTGCATCGTGCAGGCGGGAGGATCAGGGGACTTCGGGAGCGCCGCGGCGGAGGTAGAGACCGGCCAGCAGCGTGACGAGGACGATGCCACAGGCGACCAGGAAATAGTAGGTCATGGGGCGGGCGAGGCCGGGGGAATATTGCAGATCCTGTCCCACCCAGCATGTGAGCAAAACCGCGATGATGGTGAACATGCCTGCGAGGGTCAGCAACATGGAGCCGCGACGACGGCGCCAGTCGAGCGCCTCCACCTGGGCGGGAGTCAGGTTGCGCTCTTCGGGGGGCAGGCTCATATTTGGCATCGGTTTCTGGTCCTCGCGTCTGGCAGGGAAAGCCCTGCGAGCACCATTAAATCACGACCGCCGACGCGCTGGAAGTCCAGCGGGCCGGCGGCTGTCAGGGTTCGTGAGTGCTGTATCACGATGCCTTGCTGACCGGCACTTGGATCTCGGTCACGTAGGATTCATCATCTTGTCGAATCGGCTGGGAGTTTTGCAGATAGAGTTCGCGAATCGGGCCAGCAACCTGATAACCGTTGTTCCCGACCCAACGGAGCAAGGCATCATAAGCCTCCGGAAGGCGCCGATACGAACCAGAGTGGATGGCACTCGCTACGGTCGCGGCTGACAATTCGTATACCCGAACATCTCCTGTTGCAGCGATAGGTCCCTTGAGGAAGATACCCGCTTCGCCATCCACATTGGATTCACGAAACTCAGGATCATGCCACATGGCGAAACACGGTGCCTGTCCAACGACTCCAGGCCCTACACCAGCGATCACCTTCGGATAAAGGGCGCCCACCGCGGGATAGTTAGCGATTGTTTCCCGCACGGAGGCCACCCATTGCTTTGGCAACTGTTTGAGAACCACTTCTTGTGACATGGACGTCTCCTGTTCGATGAGCCGTATACGGCTCTGAAGTCTGCCGAGACGATCGTGCTCTTCCTCTACGCGTGCCTGCTGCTCCGCCTGACGCAACAGGAGCATGCCCCGCATCTGCTCTGCAGTCACTTTCTCTTCAAGACACGTCGCAATCTGCTCAAGTGAGAAGCCGAAATCCTTAAGCGCTAATATGCGATGGAGCTGTGAGAGCTGGGATGCAGAGTAGTAGCGATAGCCGGTCTCCGGATCTATATGCGCAGGCGAGAGCAACCGGCGCTCGTCGTAGTACCGAAGAGTCTTGATGGAGACCTGCGCAAGCGAGGAAAAGTCACCGATCTTCAGCATGCTTCTCTTTTTAGGGTCTCCGGCAAGGGGAGAGTCAAACGGTATTTTGCGCAGGGTCAATCATCACAAAAAAGCGACCGACTGCAGCGATGTGACCTCGAAGCGCTTGCGGCAGCGGACGTTCTTGCAGCCGACCATGTCGTCGCGGCGCACCATATAGGATTGCGCCTTGGCAAAGCGAGCGCGATCTCGCTCGTCCGCATGTCGGGGCAATGAAGCTTTCTTGCGCCGGACCAGCCATGCGACTGGATATTCGTCAGCCTTACCGCAGTGGGGGCAGGTAAGTGTGTGGGTGCGCTGCTCCTGCCGCTCATCAAAAAAGTCGCGTTCCTCCATCCGGTACCATCCTTCCGCGGGCTAGAGCCATCTGCCGTAGACCAAGCGGTGAGAAACTCGCGGCCTTTCCTGGAAGAAGGCCAGATGAGTGTTTTTCATCGATCACCGCGTCAGGCAAGATATCCCAACGCTCCGCATCAAGAAAGTATTCCATACTGACGAGGGCAGGGCCAGTCAGGAAGAGTGCGATGGCAAAGAACAAACAGGAGAAGTTCTCGGTGACCAAGGCGGTGAAGCGGAATGCCCGCGAACGCGTGGGCCAGCCAAAGCCTGCAAAGGTGATTGCGAGCGAGCCACAACGGGAGCGGCGCGAACGCCGCCACAAGAAGACGCTGGCCGACCTGTTGAAGCGAGAGGATTAATGGCTTTAGCTGCGAGCGAGGAGGTGCGCGGCCTTCGTTGCATCACGGACCAGATCCGGCAGGCCGACACCGCGAAGAGCGTTGCCAGCGACGGCTATTCCCTGCAGATCTGACAAGCAAAGATCGAACTGCGTCATTCGAGTGACGTGGCCAACTTCATATTGGGGAAGTGAGCGCGGCCAGCGACGCACGATGGTTACGTCTGCATGCTCCGGAAGGGGACCGAGAAGAGCGGTGAGCTGGTTCCGCGCGATGGCTGCAATCTCGGTGTCCGACCGCCGCGAAAGCTCATCTGCCGCGGAACTCGCAAAGAAGGCGCGCAGCAGTGTGCCCCCTTCCGGAGTGCGGCCGGGAAATTTCTGATGGAGAAATGTGCAGGCAAGCAGCGAATGATGCTTTTGAGGGCCAGCGGCCACCAGAAGCCCGAAGCCATCTGGAATCGTTGGCGTGGGTTCGGCCTGCGTTTCATAGCCAAAGGCGACGACGAGGCCCGAGGCGGCGTCTGTCGGCAGCAATGTGGCTGCCCGCTGTGCCTCCTTGGATGACAGAGAGGCCAGCAGCCGTCGCGTGGTGTCGAGAGATGTTGCGAGCAGGACACGATCGAATCGCTCACCGCCATTGGCGGTTTCCACAGCCCATCCTCCAGGCTGAATATCGAGCTTCAGCACGGGGCTGGAGAGTTGCAGAGAGGCTGGCGGCAGAGTTTTGAGGAGACCGGCTACAAGCGTGCTGAGACCGCTCGCGAGCGTGGTGAAGACGGGCGCTTCGGATACGCGGCTGCGCTGTTGCAGGCCAACGATGAGCGATCCGTAAGCGGATTCCATGGCGATGAATGGTCCAAGCAAAGCACGCGCACTGAGCCTTTCAATATCGCCGCCGAAGACCCCGGCAAGCAGGGGACCAGCGACTGTCTCGACGACCTCATCGCCAAAGTGGCGACGCACAAATGCTGCAACGCTTTCGTCGCTGTCGGCGGTGCGGTTAGCTAATGCGTCCTCGCGCAATTGCGCGGCACGGGACGGCTCCGCCATGTAGGCCTGTTTGGCGGCTTCGGTGAATAGCGGTGAGGCGAGTACTGTATTCAGATCAGCGGGCACCATCATGCGCATTGCTTCGGGGAGCGGGGTGAGCGATGCGTCGCGCGCAATGTAGGTGCGGCGCGCGTGGTCATTTGAACCAAGTAGTTCGCCGGCGAGTCCCAGATCCCGCGCCAATTGTTCTGCCCAAGGCTTTTCCGTCACCCAGGAATCGGGCCCGCACTCAATCGTGAAGCCGTCCACGTGGACGGTCTCGATGATGCCTCCAACGCGACCCTCCGCCTCGAAGAGTGTGAATTCGCAACTCTCGGAGTAGTCGCGGTGGAGTATGTAGGATGCGGTGAGTCCGCTGATGCCGCCGCCTACGATCGCGATGCGCTTCTTCACGGGATTGGAACGGAAACGGGGGCGTGTGCCGCGAGGCGGTCCATTGCGCTGTGGGCCAGGTCGGCGAGGGCGCTGGTGAGGGTGGGCGACTCGTTGAGAGACTCGGCGCGTTCTACACGCAAACCAAGGCGCTGGCCGAGATCACGAAATGCTATGTCGATGTCGTAGAGGATTTCGACGTGATCGCAGAGGAACCCGATGGGCTGGATGATGACGGCGGTGTTGCCTGCCTCACGCAGAGCCGAGAGGGTGCCTTCAACCGTGGGCCCTATCCACGGGCCGCCGGAGATGCCCTGGCTCTGAAAGGCGAAGAACCAATCCGCATCGGACAAACCTTCGCTGGTGAGCTGTGCCGCGACCAGGGCGGCTGTCCGCTTTGCCTGGATAGCGTATGGGTCCGGACTGACCGGCGCGGCGGAGCCTGGCTGGTCGACCGGAGAGGCACTCTGGATGGTTCGGCAGGGCACGCTATGCGCTGTGAAGAGTACAGGGACGCGGTGGCCAAGTTCAGCGGCCAACTCGCGATACTTCGAGCGCAGCCGCTCGGCGAAGGCTTCGATCAGCAATGGGTGTTCGGCCCATGCTTCGGTGAAGTCGACTGCCAGGTCATGGCCGGTCTCGGCGAGCACGGCGCGGCGGTAGAGCCCAACGCTGGTGCGTGAGTTCTGAGGCGCGAGGCAAATGGCCGCGGCGGAGGAGATGCCATCTTCGCGCATCTTCCGAACAGCGGTGGCGATATATGGCTTCCAGTTGCGCATGCCGACGTATACCGGCAGACCGATGCGCCGCTCCAGTAATCGCGCCTGCGCGAGGGTGATGTCGGTGAGCGGACTCTTGCCAATGAGACTGTAGCGATGGGTAATTTCGTCGATCGCTACTTGTGGCAGGGAGCGACCGCTGGTCACGTTGCGCAGATACTCCGGTATCTCTTCCAGCGCATCGGGTGTGCCGTGGGCCAGCAGCAGGACCGCCGTGCGTTCGACGGCTGTCATCGACTCTGCCCCTGTGGCGTTTGAGAGTATTCGCGGACGAAGCGGACCGCGGCCTGCACGCTTTCGACAGGGGTGCCGGGAACGATGCCATGTCCGACGTTGAAGATGTGCCCGGGCCGTGACGCAGCTTGCGACAGAACGCTGCGGACCCGATCGCGAAGGAGCTCCTGCGGGGCGAAGAGCGTGATGGGATCGAGATTTCCCTGCACAGCACATGCGTGGCCGATACTTGTCCAGGCCGCGTCGAGTGGGATGCGCCAATCCAGACCCAGCACGTCGGCTCCCGTGGAGCGCATTGCGGGCAGGAGGCTCGCTGTGTCGACTCCGAAGTAGATGACGGGTACACCAAATGACTGCACGCGACGGACGAACCGGGTTGTGAGCGGCAAGACGAATTCGCGATAGTCCTCAACCGAGAGGGAGCCGACCCAGCTGTCGAAGATCTGGATGACGTCTGCGCCGGCTTGCACCTGTTGTTCGCAATACGGAACAAGGACGTCGATGAGCTTTTCGAGCAGCGCGCGAAAGGCTCCCGGGTCGCGGTACATCAGGCTCTTTGTCTCGATCCAGTTGCGGGAGCCGCGACCCTCGATCATGTAGCTCGCCAAGGTATATGGCGCGCCGCAAAAACCGATGATGGCGAGGCGATCATTGAAGTGGGCAGCGACCTTCCGGATGGCCTCGCTTACGTAACTGAGCTCTGCGGCGCGGTCAGTGCGGAGAGCATCGATGTCCGCGATGGTGCGCACGGGATGGTGGACAGCAGGACCTTCGCCATTGATGAACTCGAAGTCAAGTCCCATCGGAGTGAAGGGAAGCAGCAGATCGGCAAAGATGATTGCTGCATCGACGTCAAGCTTCTCCGCGGCGGTGATCGTGACCTCCGCCGCGAGCTGTGGCGTCTGGCAAATCTCCAGCAGGGAATGATGCCGACGCACGGCCTGATATTCAGCCATGTAGCGGCCAGCCTGACGCAGGAACCAGACTGGTGTGACATCTACCGGCTGGCGCAGGCAGGCGCGGAGGAACCGCTGGGCCCCGGTCATCGTGCTACCGGCTGGGATTTCGCGAATGGACGCGCGCCTGGGAGTCGAGGATTCCATGTGCCTGCCGGATGAGATATCCAGATTGTGAGTGGCATCGGGATCGGCGCTGGCAGAGATTGCGGTGGGATCGGTCATGGAACAGCGGTTGCGAGCGTCAGGAGGTCGATCGTTGCGGATGGGGCGCACCAGCAGGACTCCCGGCACAGACGGAGCGACTTCTCTGGCTATAAGCAAAGTATACAGGGGTAGCGGCGGGTGGCGATGGAGCGACGCCCGATTACTGCAGCGAATCCGCCGACGATTGGCCCGAGGAGTAGAGCTGAAATGCGCCCCAGTAGATGGGCTTGCGAAAGACCCCACGGCTGTGCAGCATATCTAGTTTGGCTGCATGCAGTGACGCATCCGGCGGCTGGCCAGCGGCGATTCCGTCATAGAGATGCTGCATGAGTTCTGGTGTGGAAGCGTCGCTTACGTCCCACAGCGCGCCGATGACATTGCGAGAACCGGCGCGGAGAAAGGCCCAGGCGAGGCCAACTAGTCCCTCTCCTGCATATGCGCGCACGCCGGCGCCCTGGCAGGCAGAGATGGTCACCAGATTCGCGCGCAAGGGCTTGCTCAGGATGTCACGCGCGTAGAGCTTTGCGGTGTCCGGGGTTGTGCCCTGTGGAGAGAGGATGACGGCGGAATCGAGCGGGACCAGCTCACTGGCCAGAGCGTGGGAGACGAAGTGGATGTAGTCGAAGCGTCCGGGATCGCTTCGAACATATGCGGCGGGCGAGGCGCGTACGCCGGTCAGCACCGTGCGGGCATTCTCTGGAAAATGCGCAGCTACATCCGAGATCTCGGTCGCTGCGTGCGGAAGGGGCGAATACAACTGGCCGGAGTAGATCGGGTTACCGATCACGAGCAGCCGGTCCTGGTGTTCAGCCGCACTGTGCACCCGTGTCTGCCCACGCGCGCGAGCAAGAAGGCGCAGGGATGGGAGCTGGGTGATGGTGACATCCTCGATCCAGTAATGGGTGGCGCCCGGTGTCAGAAGGGTCTCGAAGTTCAGGCCATTGAGCCCGTCATCGCCGACGATGAAGACACGATCGCCGGGATGGATGAGGTGCTCTGCTGGCTTTACCAGCATCTCGTACAAGGTGCGGGCCGCGGAATGCTGGTCGGCTAGTAGGTCTTTGGCGGCGAGGATCGCGCGGCGGTGGCTTGCCGCCAGTGCGAGGATTGTGGGGCGATCGGGAAGTGGATAGAATCCCGACTCTCTGCCATTGGCGGCCCACAAGTAGGACCCTTGCGGCGACAACGCATAGACGAGAACGACCGCGTGGGACTGACGAGCCAATCCCGTGAGAGATATCCGCCGCGATTGGTTTGATGACGTGCCTTTGTTTCCGAATCCAAGCCCTTCCGCGAGTGTTTCTGCTCTGCCCTGATCGATGACATTGAGTGCTTCATCTGTTCGATGATTGCGGATGAGATAGGCGACGTAGTCCATGTAGAGGTCGCGACCGTTCTGTGAGAAGGGGAGACGCCTATCGTCTGTGCGCAACTCGGAACGTTGTGAGTGTAGGTTGCGATGGAGCGTTGAAACCAGCTTTCGGCCTGTTGATTGTTGCCCTCCTTGTCACACACTTGGGCGAGGGTGTGCTGCGCGTCGAGGCGAATCGTTGGAAATGGCTGCGATTGTTGTTCTACCTCGAGCAGGATCGCTTCGGATTTCGGGAGATCGCCGCGCTGTGCGAGCAGTTGTGCTTCCAGCAGATTTCCAAGCTGAATATCGAAGGCGCTTCCGCGCTCCGTCGGCGAGATCGTCTGGCCTCGCGGATGTACTGGTCTCTGCTGCTCTCGGGATGAGACGATGTGCAGGAGAAGCGAGGCGAGCGCCTGGTCGACTTGAGCGATTTCGACGGCATTTTTCAGCGATCGCGCCAGAGCTAAAGACCGGTCATACCGTTCTCGCGCTGCATCCAGATTTCCCAGCCGGGCCTCGCTCATTCCGGCGGTGTCGAGCCAATGCTCCTCGTCGATCGGGGAGCCGAGATCTCGCCGCAGCTTGCGGCTGCGGCATTGAAACTAGTGCAAGTGCACGGGTATAGTCACCGGTCGCGTAGTAAGCCCATCCGGCATTTCCTTGCAGCTTTTTCAAGTATTAGATGGGCCCCAATTCTTACGCGCCATATCACTGGCGGCTTGCGACTGCTCCAGAGCTTCTTCGTAGTGATCCTCCTGCAGATCGACGACGCTGAGGTTGAGCAGCATCTCGTCGCTTCCAGATAACGAATCGCCATTGGCGCGAGCAATTTCCAGGCTTTGCTGGAAGATAGGTCCTGCGCATTCAGTAAAGTCGCTTTCTTCAAGTGCGAGGCTACCCTTCGCGGAGAGAACTTCACCACGCATATGCAGGGTTGGTGGATTCGAGCTCTGTCGCGACTCCACATGCGCCTCAGCGTCCGCAATTGATTGCTTTGCTTGCGCGACATTCTCCCATCCTCGCTTCGGCCAGAGACAGAATGATGAGGCGGTCAATCGCCAAGTTGCGGTCAGTCGGTGCGTGGGTCCAATCACCGTTAAGAAGCCTGATGGCTTCCGCGCTTCTCCCTGGTAAAGAGGCGTACCTTCGCTTCTTCAACGCGGAAGCGCATAGCCCATCCAGGATGAGTGCTAGTAAGGGAAGGCGCGAGCATGCTCCGCTCTGCTTTTGGGCTTCCGTCGAGTTGTCCCGATCGAAGCATCCTTGACCAATTGCGCCAACTCTCGATCTGGAGGCAATTGCGCTTGACGACAGGCGGAGACCAGAAACCAATGACAGTAGCAGAAGCAGTGACTAAGGCATGTGGTTTGCCATTGGTGCGGGCGGCAGCCATGCTGACTGTGCCGGAAGACGCGCAACCCATTTCCGCTCGAATCATCGTCAGATGATAAGCGCCCTGATCGAAGGTTAGCTCCGCGAGAAAGACGAAGCCGAAGCCGGGCACGTAGATGGCATGCCCGTAGGTGTTCTTCGGGTCGCCCTTCCGGTAATCGGTCACCAATGAGCACAGCAGGTGACCCCGACTCTCGATTTCGTCATCAGATGCAAGCCAGCCATAGCGGCGCTTCAAAATATCCGGATCGTGCGACGGCCCGACTAACTTGCTGCTTTGTTTCTTTGCGAGCTTTCGCACATCGCTATGATGATACGGGGAAAACTGCCGAATCTCGGCCAGTCTGTTGGCGGCTGATGCTTTACCGTTTGCTGCCCCTTTTTTGGGCGCCTGGAGGCGCGGGAAAGGGGTGCAGGTCCAGGACGGGCTCGACGATTTCACCATTAATACGCAAATTCACAAACTGCGAGCCAACGAAAGAGACTCTCGGGACGTTGCCGATTTTTGGGTGCTTTGTAGAGATCTGAGCCACAACCTTGTCCGCGGTCACGACTTCAAGAAGGTTGACGTCTTCGATCACCGCGGTTGTGAGGCTGGCCCAGTTGCCATCCTGACCCTCACCCTCTTCGCCGCCGGTGGTGTGGGTGTACGCCGCCTTGCAACGGAGAACGTGGTCGAGATGGAATGGCACTGTCGGCGAGCTGTTGTATCCGCCGGCGTTGGAAAGCGACGAATTGGCTGCAGTGGTGATGACCGTCTTATAGGGATGCGTCAGCACGCCGCCGAGGGCATTTGCATCCGCATGGTAGTGAAAGACCCGTTCCTGACTTGCGTCCATTGCTATCTCCGGTAGAGTTGACTTACTGCGAAACCTGAAGGGTGAAACGGTAGCGTCCCAGCTTCGACGGGGGATCCGCCAGCGGTGGGTACACCCAGCACCCGCAGCTCATTGGCACCGTTGGCGGCCTTGTCCGTCGGCACCCGGAGCGAAACCGTATTTTCCGCCTGCTGGGCTGAGATCGGCATCTGCCAGAGTTGTTCGCCGGAGGCATTGTAAAGCGAACAGATATAAGAGGCATACTCAGCTTTGGAAGGCACGTCGACAGATATAAGGAAAGAGCCGTGGGCCGGAGCCGTAATCTTCGGTATGTCCGTACCCCGGGCATCGATGTTCGCCAATACGACATTGTTCAGGACCGCGGGGGCCTGAGCGACGGCGACACTGCGGCGTAAGCCGGGTAGCACCAGGATGTTCTGGTAGGCAACTACCAAGAGGGACGCGGCCAGGGCGGGCGCCAGCCAGGGCCGTAGCCACGGAACAGATTTGCGCTTCGTGACCAGATGTATGTTTGGCAGCGCCGAGGCTGTGGGCTGCGGATCGAGCCGCAGGGCGTCCACAAAGATTGCGCCGTCCTTCAGATCCGCCGCGCATAGGGCGCAGTCAAAAAAGTGCTCTTCAAAGCTGGCCCTGGCGTCTTCAGGCAACTCACCAAGGAGGTAACGTTCGACTGCCTGTTCGCGAATTGCTTCGTTATGGTTCATCGGTGGCATATCTCAACTGATAGATAGTGCAGCCAGGGGTTTCTTCGTTTCATGCGACTCTTCAACATGTCTGCCGGTCGGTAGTCCGTGCCACGTAAACCTCCCGGAATGATTGCTTAGCGCGATGCAGGAGTACCCGGATGTAATCCCGGGTAACACCGATTTCGCGGCATATGTCGTCTTTCTCCCGCTCCTCGAAAAAGACCGCCCGCAGGATGATCTGGTCGCGTTCCGGCAGCTTTTCCAGTACCTGGCGAACCATCCTGCGCGTGTCATCTGTAATGACGCGCGCCAGGGCATCTGGTTCGCGGGCGATGAAGCGCTCCGCTGGCTGATCCTCCAGGGCCTCCATTCGACTGGTGGCGCGAAAGTGCTCGGATAGTACGTGGTTGCAAATGGAGTTGACTAGGGGGCCGAGACGCTCGGCATTCCGAACGCCCCCAGCGCTTCGTATCAGCTGCAGACAGCGGGCGAAGGTTTCCTGCTTGACGTCCTCTATGGATTGGCGGGAAGTGAGCCTGGAGCGCAGCTTCAGCGCGATCAACTCGCCAAAGTATGCGATGAAGTGGCCTTCCGTGTCCCTGTCACCCGCACGGAGCCTTTCGACATAAGCGTTATCAAACGCCTGGAAGTCCACGTTGATCCATCTCTTGCCGGAGTGCAGTGGTACAAGCGTTTACCGGCCATCCAATGTCGCACGACAGAACAAGCATGAAACGAAAGAGGCGTGCTGGTCACTACTTTACAACACTGCAGAGTGAGGCTGGACCAGATGGACGAGTCGATGAAATGCGATGCGAACGCTGATGTAACGGTGGATGGCGGCGAGCCATTGCGCCGAAGCCGGACAAAGCTGTGTTCGCTGAGGGTGGTACCGGTGTGCAGCGAGCACTTTCTGGGGCGACGGTATGTGATGGAGCTGACAACTACGGGTCGGGCGCGCGAATTACGCGTATTCCGTTCGCTGGAGCAGCTTATGTCCGGCGTCGAAGAGCTGGGGTTGCGTGCAGAACTGCGGGCCGACCTCCATCGCCAGTTGATCGACGAAGGGTGCTGTTTTCTGCTGGACATCGTGCTGTGATCCGAGGGGGAGATGATGGTTCATAACTTTGGCGGTGGCGCGGGAAGGACAGCTTCGGCGCCTGGTTTACGGAGTGCTTGCGTGGAGCGTCATGAGCCCACCCGCGGCAGCCTGGTGGAGTGGGTCTGGGGGTTCCTGGAGGAATATCCGTTGTTGTCTTACCCCGCGCCTGGGGCTGCCGCACGCGTTGCACCTCCGAGACGGCCATACTAAGGCGCTGCGGCCGATCCATGCTTTGATTGACACTCGTGGGAGTGCAATCTGCACCCCAGTTCATCATTTCGCAAGCTTGTAGATCTCAGAGCCTGCCAGCAGGTAGGCGCCTACCCCGTAGACATAGCTTGACGTGACCGTAAACTCTCCCGGAGCTGCTCCTATTGGCTGGATGCAGCCGAGGCGCCCATCTTCATAAATGTGGGAAAGAAGGCCGCCCCAGGCCTTTTTCACGACCGGAAGATAGTGCTCCCTATCAAGAAGATGTTCTCTGACCCCATACGCCAGAGCATAAGTAATGAAAGCGGAGCCGGAATTTTCCGGCAGACGGTAGGCGCCGGGATCGAGAAGTCCCGGGCGCCACAAACCGTCATCGCCCTGCAGCGGAGCCACAGCTGCGGCCATTTCCTGCAACTGCTGCACATATCTCGTTCGAAGCGGATCGTTCTTGGGCATATATTCAAGCACCCGTACCAGGCCTGCCATGACCCAACCATTGCCGCGTGACCAAAAGACATTCTTTCCATTGGCTTCATGTTGATTGAGGAAAGTGGCGTCACGATAGAAAAGATGTTGCGCGGGATCGTACAGCCTCGCCGAGGTAATCGACCATTCATGATCGAGAAACGTGAGATAGCGCCGATCGCCCGTCGCCTTCGCCAGCTCTGCTAAAACAGGAGGGGCCATGAAGAGTGCATCACACCACCACCAAAGCGGCTTTTCCGGATTGTCGGGCATGCGCATGACGGTTTCGAAGCCTTGGCGAGTAGGAGCCATCATGGCTGGATCATGATGCTCGAGATAGAGCTGCATGTATGTCTGCCCGATCGCCTGATCGTCGGCGTGGCCGATGCGCGGGCCTAACTGCCAGGCGAAGCTCTTCCCCATTTCGAGCATGGCATCCTGGTAGCGCGTGCCTGCAACGCTGGCTGGTACGGCCATGAATCCGGCATAGAGCGCGGCATACGTCCAGTCCTTGTTGAAGTCAGACTTCGCCTTCTCCAATTGCCAGTCTGCAACTTTGCGTAACGCTTTCTTTACGTCATTCCGCTTGAACCTGGGCGACAGGTCTGTCGCGAGGGGCGGTACCTCGGCTGGCGCATCTCCGGCGACTGAAGGGCCTGGATTTTGCACATTCTTCTCTGCAAGGGCAGGGAACATCAGGGATGAGATGAGAAGGCCTAGAGTGCCAAGAACCGCAGATCTCTTCAAAGTGCGATATGCACTGGTGGTTTCCGACATCGTTGGCGTTCTCCCGTCCTCGGTCTTCGTTCGCAAAATAGAAATGAACCGCTAACAGCATAATCCGATGTTCCTGCGTTCCATTCACTCCGAAACCCGGGAGCAGTACAGATCGGAACAGCGGTTAAACTGGACAGCACATGGTGGCAAGACCTCTTTCCAGCACTGACCTCGATCATATTTTGCGCCAGACCCAAGCCCTCTGGGAGCCAATGCGCGGACAGCGGATCTTTATTACTGGCGGCACAGGTTTTTTTGGCTGCTGGCTCGTAGAGAGTTTCTGCCATATCAATCGTCAGCTCGCTTTGAATGCGAGGATGACCGTTTTAAGCCGACGGCCCGATCGCTTCATTGCTAAAGTGCCACACCTTGCTGCCGATCCTCATGTGCAACTGCTGGCGGGCGATGTTCGAGACTTTGCGTTTCCTGAGGGCAGTTTTCCGTTCGTCATCCATGCTGCCACGGAGGCCAGTGCCCGCCAAGCAGCCGAAGCGCCTCTGGAGATGCTTTCAACGATTCTCACAGGCACGGAACGAACTCTTGAATTTGCGACGACACATGGCGCTACCCGCTTCCTTTTGACAAGCTCTGGTGCGGTGTACGGCAGGCAACCGTCCACAGTTACGCATCTTCCCGAATCCTATGACGGGGCACCTGATCCGCTAGATCCAGCCAGCGTATATGCAGAAGGAAAGCGGGCCGCGGAGCTCATGTGTTCCCTGTATCAAAGGACCACTGGCATCGAGTGTGCCATTGCACGTTGCTGGGCGTTTTGCGGGCCGCACTTGCCCCTGGACGCTCATTTTGCCATCGGCAATTTTATCGGCAACGTGTTACGCAGAGAGCCGATTTTCATTCAGGGCGACGGGACCCCGCGGCGTTCCTATCTTTATGGCGCTGATCTCGCAATCTGGTTGTGGACCATGCTCTTTCGTGCTCCCTCACTGACACCGATCAACGTCGGATCGGGTGAGGATCTGAGCATCCTTGAACTCGCACGACAAGTTGCACGGACTCTGGACCCTGACGTCCCTATCCATGTCGCTGGCACCGCCGTACCGGGCGTCGCTCCGTCGCGCTATGTGCCATCGGTCAGTCGTGCGAAACAGTTGCTTGGTTTAGAGCAGATCATAAACCTTGAAGAATCGATCCGCCGGACCGCTGCATGGTATGGTCCGCAGTAGTCGCTGGCCTTGAACCATTTCATGCACCGACAGATTTGTAGGCCACGCAATCTATCTCCACTTTGCAGTCAACAACCATGCTTGAGACTACACACGCCCGAGCCGGCGGATGATTGCCAAAATGTTCCCTGAAGACAGTATTGAATGAGGCGAAATCGCGCGGATCTTCGAGCCACACGCCGCAGCGCACAACATGTTCAGGTCCGTATCCCGCTTCCTCGAGGATCGACAAAAGATTGCGAATCGCCTGACGTGACTGAGTCACGATGCTTCCTGAGACCAATTCACCATTGACCATCGGGACCTGACCCGAGACATAAAGCCACCCATCCGCTTCGACTGCACGGGCGAAAGGAAGGTGCTGGCCCCCGCTGCCGGTGCCACCCTCTACGCCATATCGTTTCATGCTCATTTCATGCTCCTTCTTCAGGCTATTCGGTCCATCCGGGTTTACCGCGAGGCAAAAATCGTCCGCGGCGGCTTTGCGTGGCGCCGCGACCGGTATAAGAGAGTGCGCCGTTTACCCAAACGCGCTCAATCCCCACTGCCGGCCGGATAGGGTCGGTGAATGTGGCCGTATCACTGATCCTTTCAGGATCAAAGAGCACGAGATCGGCGTAGTAACCCTCACGAATCCGTCCGCGCTGCGTGAGGCCGAACCTTCCCGCTGGCATACCGGTCATTTTGTGTATCGCCTGCGGTAGCGAGAACAATCTCTCTTCACGGCAATAGTGGCCGAGCACTCGTGGAAATGTTCCCCACAAGCGGGGATGAGGCCGAGGATCATTGGGCAAGCCATCGGAACCAATCATGGTTGCCGGGTGGCGCAGAATCCTGCGCATGTCGTCCTCAAAGATGCTGTGATAGATAGCGCCAGCAGGTTGTAGGCGTCTTGCCGCCTCAAGCTGTGTCACATCCCATTCTTCGGCAATCTGCTTGAGATGACGCCCTGCCATTACCGGATGAGCGGAACTCCACGTAATAGTGATGGTGACTCGTTCGTCCACCTGGCGCAGATCAAGAGTGCTCGAGCCGGCAGCATAGGGGTAGCAATCGCAACCTACTGGCTGTGAAGTCCGCGCAGTATCGAGAGCTTGCAAGACCTCACCGCTTCGTCCCCAGTTATCTATGCCCGCACATTTCAGATGAGAAATGACTGTCGGCACGTGGCTGATACGACCGATCTCAAATGCCTCATTCATTGCCGGGAGGATGGCGTCCGCCTCGGAGCGCATGTGAGTGACGTAGATAGCTCCAGCATCGGTGAGCAGCCGAGCCAGGGCTGACACCTCTTCAGTAGAAGCTGCATTTGCAGAGAGGTATGCTAGCCCGGTACTCAATCCCAATGCTCCCGCATCGAGCGCCTCTCGCAACTCAGCACGCATCGCCTCGATTTCGACTTCGTTAGCACCACGGTCCAGCTTGTCCATGTGGTTGTTGCGGAGAGAAGTGTGCCCCACCAGGGCGCCTACATTGACTGCGGGTTCAGCGTTACTAACGGCTGCAACATACGCTGCGAAGGTTGGATAGCAAAAGGCATCCGATTCTCCAAGCAGGTTCATTGGATCGGGTGGCTCGCCGTGCAAACGCACGGGCGCTGCGCTAATACCGCAATTACCGACGATGACAGTGGTGACGCCCTGCGAGAGCTTGGCCAGCATCTCCGGTTTACGAATCACACTGGTGTCATCATGCGTGTGCGCATCGATGAAGCCGGGCGCCAGCACGAGGCCATCCGCGTCGACGCATATTGATGCGTTCACCCGCAATCCATTGCCGACCGCCGAGATGCGATCGCCATGAATTGCAACGTCCAGGGGCTCCGACGCTGCGCCGCTTCCGTCCAGGACAGTCGCATTCCGTATAACTGTGTCGCAAGTCAGCATCGCAACACCTTCAGGATATAGGCTGGATGCATATTCAATTGCCGAACTTTCACGAATTCCTACCGGCACGATGAGGAGATTGTCATTGGTTGACAGAACGCCAGCTGTGGGACGGCCGGCAGAGGGAGCGCGTCTTTTTGAGAAGGGACTTGGCTTCTGTGACAGTGGGATTGAGCACACCGATATCACAGGACTGAACTGGAACCTGCTTCACGAAGATCTCAGTCTGCCATCGGCCGTTCTCTACGAAGAGAGGCTCCGGCACAATCTGAACTGGATGCAGCGATTCATTGCCGCGCATGGGGTGAAGCTTGCCCCTCATGGCAAGACCACGATGGCGCCAGCCTTGTTCCACATGCAATTGAGATCCGGCGCATGGGGAATTACGTTGGCAACAGCTCAGCAGACACAGGTGGCCTACCTACACGGAGTACGCCGTGTCCTGATGGCAAACCAGCTAATCGGCAAAGAGAATATGGCGATCATTTCGCGTCTGCTGGAGGATTCCGCTTTTGATTATTACTGCTTGGTGGATTCGGCTGCGCAAATCGATCTGCTGGGCGCTTTCTACTCCGCGCAACGTCAGCGGCTGAATGTACTGGTGGAATTGGGGATTCCGGGAGGCCGCACCGGGGTACGCGACGATGAGCAACTGGCGACAGTTCTAGCCGCTTTGCAACGCTGGAACACTACTCTTGTTCTCAGGGGAGTTGAAATATACGAAGGCGTTCTTGATGACGAAACACTGGTGCGTGCTTTCCTCGAACACGCGTTGAACGTCACTCGCCGACTGGTGGCTGAAAACAGCTTCCAGAGTACGCCAATTTTGCTATCAGGAGCCGGGTCGGCCTGGTATGACGTGGTTGCAGAGGTTTTCAGCAGTGCGAATTTCGGTGCTGCGGTCGACATTATTCTGCGTCCCGGCTGTTATCTGACTCATGACGCTGGGATGTATCGCGAGGCGCAGACGAAAATCATGCTCCGTAATTCAATTGCAGATCAAATGGGGGCGGGCCTTTTACCTGCACTTCAGGTCTGGGCGTGCGTTCAATCCATTCCGGAGCAGGACAAGGCAATCGTCGCAATGGGCAAGCGCGATGCGGCATTCGACGCGGGGCTTCCTTCACCGTCCCTGCACTATCGACCCGGAGATGCAGCGCCCAAGCCCGCGCTTGGCCACTGGGCCCTGACCCGGATGATGGATCAGCATGCATTTATGCAGATTGCACAAGCCGACGACATACGGGTAGGCGACATGATCGGCTTTGACATTTCGCATCCCTGCTTGACCTTCGACAAATGGCGGGCGCTTCCACTCCTTGATTCCGAATACCGAGTTGTTGATGTGATTCGCACATTTTTCTAATGAGCTCGGCTCATCACCTTCCCGCAGAGCCTTGCGTGAAATCAGCAAATCGAAGGTTCGAGCACGTTTTCATAAGTACGCAACTGAAGGGAACCCGTGCACGAGATGTTGATTGGCATCAGAGAATTGGCATCTTAATGTCTGAGATGAGGTAGTATTCATGCCTGCGATTGCAAAACAAGGAGCGGCGCCATTTGTACCAGTAGATCGAATGCTGCCTGTTCTTCGAGATGCGGTGCAAAGGTGCCGTGGTTGCAATCTCTATCGAAACGCCACACAGGCGGTTTTTGGAGAGTTAGAAACAGGTGGCACTTCGAGACGACCCAAAGTCGCCATCATGATGATTGGCGAGCAACCGGGAAATCAGGAAGACATAGAGGGTCGGCCCTTTGTTGGCCCGGCAGGGAAACTGCTGGATAAGTGCCTTGAAGAAGCGGAAATTGATCGTCGCAAGGTCTACGTGACGAACACGGTTAAGCACTTTAAATGGGAGCCGCGTGGCAAGCTCCGCATCCACAAAAAGCCTAACAACAAAGAAATTCATGCATGCCGGCCCTGGCTTGACGCTGAATTGGAAGTCATTCGTCCGGAGTTGATCGTATGTCTGGGAGCTGTTGCGGCGCAGTCACTCCTGGGCTCCGGCTTCAAGATCACGCAATCGCATGGCGAAGCACAGCACCGCGAGGGATTGCCGCCGATCATTGCAACGCTGCATCCATCGGCGATACTGCGCGCACGAACGGACCAAGATCGTGATCGCGATATGAATGTTCTTCTGAACGACCTGCGGCTAGCGGCTAAATTCCTGAGGCCGTGATCAAAACACTTAATTGCTAAGAGCCGTATTTTCAGAGGCATTGCCATTGTCTGCACACAAGATGATGCAATGTGCAATTTGACATAACATGGGCCTGGCAGGCGAATATAAGGCGAAACTATGTTGCCTGCTATTATTCTTCGCCATCAGATAGAAGCCTCTCTCGCCCACCGTATTCCTTCTGCTTTGACTCCTCGTGTGCGGACGATACGACCAGTCGTGCCGACAGGCATTCAGGTTGTAGACGAATTACTGGATGGCGGTTTGCCTCTAGGGGCAATCACTGAAGTTGTAGGTCCGGTGTGCTCCGGACGCACCACCTTCGCTCTCTCGTTCCTAGCCGCGATGACGCGTGCGAGAAAGGTGTGTGCGTGGATTGATGTGTCGGACGAGTTTGATCCAGAGTCTGCCGCGTCGGCAGGTGTGGAATTGGCAAATCTTCTATGGATTCGTTGCGGAGTCCGTCCTGCGTCCCAAGCTGCATGTTTTTCGAAACCTGGATTTTCTCTTCAGGAGAAATACTTCGCGCCGCCTCCGATAAAGAAAGGACTACATGGTGGTGGCTTTGGCCCTCATCCGCGCAATGAAGCGAAGGACCTTTCCGACGCCGTCAGCCGATTGTTGCGGCCGGAAGGGCCTGCTTTCCATCAAGCAGATCCGCAGTATGGAAGCCCAACCGGAAGAACTGATTGTGAACAATCATTGCCGCTCGCCGCAACAGGACAGCATGATGCACCTATTACTAATAACAAACAGTGGGCAAGAATCGATCGGGCACTTCGTGTAGCGGACCTGCTATTACAAGGAGGGGGATTCGGCGCTATTGTCCTGGACATGGGCAGCATCGCCCCCGAACATGTGATACGCGTACCACTGGCGACATGGTTTCGTTATCGTGCAGCCGCCGAGCGAACACAAACGAGCATTCTGCTTCTGACGCAACATCCATGCGCAAAAAGTAGCGCAGAGCTGTTGCTTCGACTTAGGCGGAGTAATGTGCTGCATGACAGCGGTGCTGTGCTAGGTGGGTTTGAGCATTGTCTGGAAGTGGCGCGTCGTCGTTTCACTCAGGCGGCAATGGATACCGTTCCACTACGTCGGTATCTGCAAAATGAGTCGAGTGCAAACTGGTCCTGCGGAACCATGTGGACTGGTCCAAGATGACGCGAGCTGCCGAGTTGTATGCCTGTCTTTATGTAGAAGAGTTTCCTCTGCAGGCACTGCTACGTCTTAGACCAGAGCTACACGACAAACCATGCGTTGTAATGGATGGAGATCCCCCGCGACAGATGGTTTGCTCGCTCAACACAAAAGCGCGTCGGCTTGGGGCAACTCATGCAATGACGCGCGTGGAGATTGACACATACACTTTGGTTAGAGCGTTAAAGCGCTCACGAAAAGAAGAAGCCGCGACAAGAGATGTCCTTCTAGAATCTGTGGGTGTGTTCTCGCCACGTGTCGAAGATCGAAGCGAGGACCGAGCATTTCTTTGTTTTGTCGACATCCTAGGGACAGAGAAGCTATCAGGCCCAACTGAAGTCCTGATCCGCAATCTTCTCGCGCGTGTCAGGGATAGTGGTGTGAGTGCCCGTGTGGTCGCCAGTAGGAACGCTAACGTTGCGGCAGCCCTCGCCAAAGGACTGACCACACGAACAGCTCTTAAGATCATCGCCGAAGGAGAGGAAACGGCAGTTCTGGCGTCTCTTCCTCTTTCCGTCCTCGCGCTTACCGAGGAGCAAAGAGAAACCTTTCACTTGTGGGGTATTCGCACATTGGGAATGCTGGCAGATTTGCCCGAAGAAGAATTAGTCGCCAGGATGGGACAATCAGGCCAGCGACTTCGCCAGTTAGCTCTAGGAGAGTTACCACACCACTTTCAACCGAAAGAACCAGCATTCCTGCTGGAAGAACACATGGAGTTTGATTCTGCTGTTGAACTGCTTGAATCTATACTTTTCATTGCAAGCGGAATGCTTGACCAACTTATCAGGCGCGCAGATTCACGCGCGCTTGCCCTTGCCACCATCGATATCGACCTAACCCTTGAAGGATCCGCGGCGCATACATGCACTGTCCGGTCTTCGCTACCTACGAACGATAAACAAATATGGATCAAACTGCTACATCTCGAGCTCCGTGCACATCCTCCACAACGTGCGATTCTTGCCCTTGCTATCAAGGCTCACCCGGGTGCTATCAATCGCACGCAACCCTGCCTGTTTACACCGCAATTGCCTGAATCAACGAAGCTGGATGTCACGCTCGCACGCATCCGCACCATTGTGGGTGAAGGTTGTGTCGGCCGACCTGTATTGATAGATACTTACCAGCCGCAAGGATTTCACATAGAGACGTTCGCTGCCCCCGCTGCGTGTGCATCCGGTCCTTCTGCCAGCCAGACGCGATCAGCCCTGCGAAAGCAGCGTTCAGCAGAAAACATATATGTCACGGTACAAGACGATTGTCCAAAGACATTCGTGTTTCGGCAAGGCCACTACATCATCAGGCAGGCATATGGACCCTGGCTCTCAAGCGGGGATTGGTGGAGCCAAGCATCGTGGCGTTTCGAGCAATGGGATTTAGTCGCAAGCGCACAGGAAGGAGGCGATTTGCTGTGTTGCTGCGTAACTCATGATCGCGCGCTAGATCTCTGGCAAATTGCGGCTCTCTATGATTGAGCAGTATGTAGAGTTGCATGCCGTCAGCGCCTTCGGCTTTCTTGAGGAACCGGAACAGCTTCTTGAGACGGAATGGAGTTGCTTTTCGACCGGTTTATAAGTAACAGCCGGGGTGAGTGGCCTGACATCGATCTCAATCTGCCCGCTGAGTAAAACCGCGAGCAGGTTATTCAATATGTATTCAAGCGCTATGGAGAACAGGGCGCAGCTATGGCACAAATCTAAAAACGTATCGCGGCAAGTCAGCAGCGCGTGAAGTGGGTAAAGTTCTAGCCTTCGAGCAGGAATCTCTAGGCCGCCTGTCGGGTCTGGTCAGCAACTGGGAGTGGTGTGGAAAGACCAGAACGATGGCGCATTCTTTCCGTAACACTGGTTTTGATATTCGCACCCTCGAATTGCTAATGCCTTGAGCTTTCCATGCGCGTTCAAGGTTTGCCACGTCATCTTGGACAGCATTCAGGTGGCATGGTGATTTGCCGGAATCACTTGAACCGAATTGTGCCTTGGAACGAGTTTCAATGCCGGTGCGCACGGTTGTGCAATGGGGAAAATGAAGTTGCGCGGACACGCGCATTATTAAGATCGATTTCCTGGGCTTTGGCATGATGGCTTTGATCCGGGACTGCCTAGAGTTGATCCCGGAGCACTCATGGCGACAACGCTTGATATGGCGCATCTACCAGAAGATAGAGAGGTGTCTCAGACGCAACACGCTCCCTGCACAAGCAATAACAGGCAGTTAACGCGTAATTACGCGCTCGAGCGCTGGCGTGTTGTTACATCGGGCGAGCAGAATCTTCACACCGCGCAAGAGGATGCCTAGGCTCTTCATTTTTTCCCCAAAAAAAGCGGTCTCAGGCTTTTAAGGAGCGCAGAAGTGTGTATCATCCGCCTTAAGTAATCACCTAATGTATTCCGCCCACAGAGATTGGTTCGTGGGCATGAGCGAAGAGTGAACGAGAGTCTTTTGGAGTTGCACACTGCTCGCATCGCTCCTTGCATTTGCGCTGACCGCGATGCGTGTCCCAGCTGAGCGTCTGCTTCTGCCTACGATTAAGTCTTACAAGCCAGTAGCGATGCCTTGCTAAATCGATTCTCCGCGGACATGCGGCGATGCGAGGGTAATTTGCAGATCGGAACTATAGATGTGCCTAAGTGCAGATATCTACGCACCTTTGGCGCATGACGGACGAAACGCTAATTGATATGTAGTCATCCCCTAGGAGATCTATGTTGTTCATCAGGAGAAATTCATCTTCAGGCAGGAAACCAGGACAAGCTGTCGCTTTCTTGTTTCTCACGGCCCTATCCGGCCTCGCGCTGTCTCAGCCGACGTTTGCCGCAAATATCACAGTGGCAAGCCCTGTCAACGGTACAACCGTCCCCTCTCCAGTATGGATTCGAGCCCACAACGTAGGATGCGATGGACTGACTCCAACCGCATTTGGCTTTTCCATTGATAGCAGCAGCACGCTGACCAAAGGAGTTACGGTTAACGATATTGACGTCACGACCGGTATGGCCGCTGGAAGCCACACGATTCACTTCAAATCGTGGACGAGCAACGGAGTATGCCCTGTGGTGAGCACCACCTTTAAAGTCGCCGGCGGTAGCACGAGTGGCAGTTCGGGCGGCAACACTTCCGGAGGCGGCTCGTCTTCCTCTGGCAGCGCAGTCTATGCGCTTCCTTCCTATGCCGTTCCATCCGCTGATCTTGACAGTTCGGGTGGTTGGTCAGCCGAACATGATAGCGGGACGCCTGGCTCATCGAAGGGATCGATGGTATATCCGGCGAGCACTCCCTCGTATGACGATGCCAGGGAGTTTTACATGACATATAGCAATCACGGTGGCGAACGTTGGCATCTCTCTTTTGGCAACAACGGTTCGTCCATGAATTTCGTTCTCGATACGTATGTCTATATGGTCAATCCGAGTCAGGTGCAAAATCTTGAGATAGACCTGAACCAGGTAATGTCGAACGGTGAGACCGTGATCTATGGTACCCAGTGCTCGAGCATATCGAAGACCTGGGAATACGCGTACATTTCCGGCAGCTCACCCCACTGGAAATCTTCAAATATTGGCTGCAATCCATTGACCTGGTCCGCAAAGACCTGGCACCACATCCAAGTCGGCTTTCATCGCAATAGCAGTGGGGTCGTGACTCACGATTGGGTGAATTTCGATGGAACGCATAGTGTTTTCAAAAGTGCGACCGGCGCCGGCGCCCTGAAACTTGGCTGGGCAAAGGGAGATCTTCTCGTCAATTACCAGATTGATGGAGAGTCTAAGGGCAGTGGGTCTGTTACTTCATATATTCATAAGATGACTATTTACCATTGGTAAAAAAGAAACCGTAGTCTTACTGAAGGCCGCCTTACGGGGCGGCCTTCAGTTTCGACAGCATTGCCAATTCTGATTTGCTCGGGTGTGCCTGCAGGTAGGAATCGCTGTCAGCAGAATCGCCGGCGCATTCTGACTCACTGATTCCACCGACCAGTGACCAATGCACGGCATACGCCGGTTAGTGCTGACCTCTTCCTCCAAAGAGCGCTTACAATCGCCTCACATGCCTCGCATGAAGGATCACGACAATCTGTGGAGCTTTCTTGGCCGAGGACAGAAACCATTTGACGACTCCGCGATTCGACCATTGGTACAGGGAAAGCGTGTCCTCATCACGGGTGCTGCAGGCTACATCGGCTCCGCGCTTGCCCGTACCATAGGCCGACTTTCTGCCGAGCGTCTGGTTTTGCTGGATATCGCTGAGTCCGGACTTCACGAGCTTGCATCTGATTCCGGCGCATTGCCGGTTTCCCATGATCTGATTGTCGGCGACGTCTGCGATGCCGATCTGCTCGCTGACGCTTTCGAGAAGCATCGTCCGCAAATCGTTCTGCATGCCGGCGCTTGCAAGCATGTTTCACTCATGGAAGCGAACCCATTCGCTGCCGCGCGAACCAACGTGATGGGAACTCATCAGATCGCCTTGGCTGCGAGCGCGTTCGGGTCGGAGAAGATGGTCCTCATTTCGACGGATAAGGCTGTCGCTCCCATCGGGATTATGGGTGCGACGAAGCGGATAGCCGAACTCATCGTATTGGGCAATTGCAGTTCTACCCAGATGTACGCGGTCCGGTTCGGCAACGTGGTTGGATCGACGGGCAGCATGGTTCCAAAACTGCAGCATCAGATTGCTCAGGGCAGTCCAATCACCATCACAGACGTTGCCTGCACCCGGTTCTTTATTTCTCTCCAAGAGGCGGTTCAGCGAATACTCTCTGCTCTCCTCGTCGACAGATTTTCCAGCATCTTCGTCTCCGATATAGCCCAGCCTTACCGGATTGTCGATCTCGCCAGATTTCTGGTGGAGAGCGCGGGGTTGGACTACAACAAGGTCCCGTGCCGAGTTACCGGTCTTCATCCCGGAGAAAAGCTCTCTGAACAGATGACATCAAATGGGGAAACGCTCGCGACCACTAGCGTCCATGGTCTGCGCGAAGTGCTTCAGAGTCCCAGTCCGCTTCTGGGTCGGTTAACTGAAGCCATCGAAGAGATGAATGCGGCTTTCCACCCGCGCAATCTGGACAAGCTCATACGTGCGGTTTGCAGCGTTGTCCCGGACTACGTGCCAAGCGCCAGCATCCAGCAACAGATATCCGATCAATTCGCAGAGAGGCTGACATGAGGCGAACCATCGCTGTTGTAACGACCTCACGTGCCGATTACAGCCACCTCTACTGGCCATTGAGGGAACTGGCCGATCACTCCGACGTGGACCTTAAGTTGATTGTTACGGCATCTCATCTTTCTACTGAATTCGGCAATACGGTTGGTGAGATTGAGAGGGATGGCTTCAATATTGCTGCCCGCCTGGAGTGCCTGCTCAGCTCCGACACAGATGTGGGAATGGCCAAAAGCATCGGGGTTGCGGCGCTCTCGCTCGCCGATTGTCTCGCCGCGATGCGGCCTGATGTGCTGTTGCTTATCGCAGATCGATACGAGATGCTCGCTCCGGCAACTGTCGCACTTGCCTTGCGGATACCGATCGCGCATATCGAGGGTGGCGAAATCAGCCGAGGCGCGGTTGACGATGCGGTACGGAACGGCCTCACCAAAATGAGCCATATTCACTTCACATCGACCGAATATGCGAGAAGGCGTGTGATCTCGATGGGCGAGGAACCATGGCGAGTCCATCGTGCCGGGGCACCGTCGCTCGACCACCTGCCTAAGAGCAAGCTGCTGAGCAAGGTGGAGCTTGAAGTGAAGCTGCAGATTGATCTGGCGTTCCCCACGGCGATCGTTGCGTACCATCCGGTCACGCTTCTTCGAGATACGAACGCAGAGGCGGATGAGCTATTTGCAGCCCTGGCACAGCTCCGTCATCAACTTATCTTCTGTCATCCGAATGCCGATGCCGGGGGACGTGAACTGTCGGAACGTATCAAGGTGTTCCTCAGCAGACACGGCAGGGGACACTTGTTCGTCAATCTACCGGCCGTTGAGTACTGGAGCCTTTTGCGCCAAGCGGACATGCTCGTCGGCAACTCGAGTAGCGGCATCATGGAGTCGGCATCGTTTGCTCTTCCTACGGTCAACGTGGGCATGCGGCAGCTGGGAAGAGAGCGCGCCCGGAATGTGCTGGATGCGGCTCCGGTAGCGACATCCATTCTTGAGCAGGTTGAGAAGGCCGCGTCGCCATCATTTCGGGAGTCGTTGTCAGGGATGACGAATCCTTACGGCGACGGCCGTGCAGCGGAGCGCATCGTCGAAGTGCTGACAGCTTTGCCAGATCGCGACCGGTTACTGCTCAAGCTTGATCCGGGGGCACTGCCATCCTGAATATCCCTCTTTCTGCGCCGGATGTTACCGAGGCTGAGATCGAGGAGGTCGTCGCAGTTCTACGGGGATCTCGACTAAGCCTGGGACCGAAGATGGAGGAGTTTGAGGAACTGGTCTGCCGTCAGGTCGGTCAGAGTTTTGGAATTGCAGTAAGCTCCGGGACTGCTGGATTGCACTTGTGCATCCGGGCGCTGGGAATTGGGCCGGGCGACGAAGTCATCGTCCCATCTTTTACTTTTGTTGCGGCGGCGAATGCGGTTCGATACGAAGGGGCCCTCCCAGTCTTCGTGGATATCGAGGACCGATGTCTCAATCTCGATCCCGAGCGCATTGAGGCTGCAATCACGCCTCGTACCCGGGCCATCCTTGCCGTTCATACATTTGGTTGTCCCGCAGATATGCTGGCTATCCTCGATATCGCCCATCGCCATCAACTTCGGGTGATTGAGGACGGGTGTGAGGCGATTGGCGCAATGTACCGGGGCAGGCAAGTGGGATGCCTTGGCGACGCTGCAGTGTTCGCGTTCTATCCCAACAAGCAGATCACTACCGGGGAAGGTGGCATGGTGATTACCGGAGACCCGCATCTGGCCACGGAGATCCGTGCGATGCGCAACCATGGGCGGTACGAATCGGATGAGTGGCACCAGCACTCGATCCTGGGCTACAACTATCGGCTCTCCGAGATCAACTGCGCTTTAGGCTGTGCGCAAATGCGCCGCATCTCAGAGATCCTTGCCCACCGGGAGCAGGTGGCACGCAAGTACGAAGCCCTGCTTCGCGATGTTCCGGACCTCGCCCTTCCTCCTACTGATATTGCAGAGATACGGCTCAGCTGGTTTGTTTATGTAGTGCGACTGGCAAGTGAATTCAGTCAGGAGCGACGGGACGCTATTGTCCGTATGCTCCATCAGCGCGGCATTGGGTGCGGGCGGTACTTCGCGCCGATTCACAGGCAGCCGGCCTATGCGGCAACGCCAGCGCGATGGCCTCTTCCGATCACGGAGTCGGTAAGTCGCAGGACGCTTGCGCTGCCCTTCTTCACGCGTCTTGGCGATGAGGATATGGAGCGTGTGTCACTGGCTCTGCGGGAATCCCTAGCGGCCGCTACCTGATATCCAGCCGGAGAGCATCTCCCGGTACGGTGGGGAATGTGGACTCATGGTTCCTGCGCGCCGCGCTGTAGTTGACGATGGTATTCAGCGTCGTCGAAGTGGCCTGCGATGAGGCGATGAGTCCACGGCACCAATCTGCCAGGGCTCAAGACCACTGATGCGAACGCGATGTCCAGTGCCTCCTGGCCCAGTGTTGGTGCCGATCAATGTCCAACGATATTCAGTACGGTCACCCTCCAAGAGCACGCTGTCCATAACCCCTCGCAGATCCGGGAATGCGGTCATGAACGATTTGAGCAGCCTTGAGGGATTCCTCCACCGCCGCGCTGACCTTGTCCAGACCTTCGGCATTCGTGGCGACGTAGACTATGGGAAACAAGCCTGGCGAGTTGGTCGAGTTGGTGTAGATGGCCTGCATGTCAATTTCGTATTCGGCGATGGTGCCCGCGGCAAGCTACTTTTCGAGTAGCGGCACGACCAGGTTCTTGCTGATCATCTCGACCGCATCGTCGGAGGCATCCGGCTTCAATTTATAGAGGTCGACGTGGGTGTATCCGTTTTTAATTGGTCCGGAACGCTAGTTGTAATGGCGGCGGCGGTATTTGAGGTGCGGGATTGGGGGTCGACAGCCCGCCGGCAGCAGGTCCTGAGGCGTGTTGTTGAACAGAAGCGGAAGCGTTAATCCCGCTTTGTCCTTATAGCTTGCCGCGCAGGACCACAACGGAGGCCGCGGGTAATTCGAAATCGCTGCTGGCCTGAATCTGCTTCCGCATGATCGGACCGTCGGGATCGGCATTGCCTCCTTGGTAGAGCTCCTGCACATTGTTGCGCGCCTCCGGCATGTGTGCGTTGAAGCCACGCTGTGGCGGATTCCAATGATATTGGGCGCGCCCGAAGATTGACTCGTTGACAAAACCGGAGAAGGGAACGTGGGAGCCGGCGCCGTCGGCAAACTCGACATGAACCTGGTGGCTGTTTGCCTGATCCTTGTTGACCAGCATGACGGCCCACTGCCCGTCCCGCCGTTTGATCGCATAGGCAGTAACGAGTGTGTGGCCAGCGCCATCGGCAATGTCGGAGACGGCTGGGAATACCTGGTTGACGCCGTCGGCATCGAGCCATTCGTGGTTGATCAACTGGCTGACGAAGAACTGCGCCAGTGGCTGATTGATGGAGTAATCAGTATGGACGGTGAACATTCCGAAGGTTCCGGCGGAGTCGTTGCAACCGTGCTCCAACTGCAGCGGAAGATAGTGGAAGTAGTAAACGCCGCTTCCCCCGTTGCTCAGAAATGAGCCTATGTAGTCTGCGAGCCAGAGCCCGCTGAAGATGTCTTCATACGTCTCGCTGGTGGAGGAGGAGAGATTGGATTCAGTGATGAAGAAAGGCACAGATGCGGGAAGGCCATCGGCATGCCACACGTCGACGATGTGATGGATGAGCTCCGCCTCGTCATAGAGGCTGGCCCAGGTGATGCGGCAAGGATCGTAGGGGTAATGCTCGAAGGAAAAGAACTGCAGATCCTGCATGCGCGAGTGCTCGCGTAGATAGAGGAGGAAGCGTCCGAGCCAGGAGGTGCGGCCCTGAGCGTCGGGCCAGACTTCGACATCTTCATTCACCCCCTCAAAGGACGGGCCACCGAGTTTGAGGTTCGGGTCGACGCGTCGCAGCGCTGTCGCGAATTCGAGATAGAGCGCGGCGTAATCTTCCGGCAGCATGAACTGGCCATCGGATTCTTCTCCCATCTCTATATAGGAGACGGGATAGTTGTGGTTTTTGAGGTAGCGGACCTCAGCGGCGGCGTTGTCCGGGGTTTCGTAGAGCATCGCGATGGGCATCATGGCGGGAAGGCCGCGCGTAACTCCACTTTGAAAGAAGAGATCGAAACCAACCTGCGCTTCCTGCGTATTGACCGCACTGTCAGGCGTGTGCCAAGGGTCGATGGACGAGCAGAAGGTAGCGGTCTGCTCCTGGTCCGGGGTGTGGCGGAGCAGATCATGAAAGACCTGATCCTTCGAAGTCGTGCCGAGATAGAGCTCCTTGATTGCGTAACCGACGCAGTTTCGAGGATCGGTCGAGCCGTGGGTGTCGCAGGTATTTGATGACTTGTTCATCCAGATGCGGAGGAAGCGAAGCCGAACGGGAAGGTCAGAAAGGGTGTGGAGGGCTACGCCGCCGTGTCCCGCAGTGACGACACCTTGAGGCAAGGTGACCCATGCGCCGCGAGTGGGGAAGTGGAGAGGATCGAGGCCGGTCCAGTACTGGAGGACGTAGTCGGTCGCATAGGGTTCGCCCCAGGAGATCTTGAGGGTGTCGACGAGCTCTTCGCGCGAAAGGTCGAGAATCACCCATTGTGGGTGAAGTGAGTCGTCTTCGCCAGTGTATCCGGCGAGTGAGGTAGGGGTTGCTCTTCCAGTAGGTGCTCTCGTCTCCATCCGTGATGCGGGAGAAGCCGACGTTGCCCGTGCCGTCGTTACGGGTGACGCCGCGATGCGGCAGTGCGTAACCGAAGGAGTGGCGAATGAAGCCGGTGGAAGTAACGGAGCCCGTGAAGTAGCCCTTTCCGCCGGGGTCGCTCCACGTGCCTTCCGGGTTCCAGTGCCAGGCTTCCACGGCGAGGTCGGTGTTCTGGCGGTAGGTGACGGGTTGCCATCCGGCGTCCAGGACTGGCTGAAGCGCCTGTTTCGTAAGGTCGCGGTCGATGGCTTCGACCGGAATGCGATCGACGCCGGCGCCAACCGAGTCGCGGGGGTTGATTGCGTTGCTCGACTTCGCAGTATCAATACGGACGGTTTGTGCGCGAAGAGGCAACGCGCAAAGGAGCAGACTGAGCGCACAAGGAGTCTTCCAGAATAAGAATCGACGAGCGATTGGCATGAGTTGTCCGGGAATCATGATCCGGGAATCCTTTGAGGGCGCTGATTTCTTATCAGAGTTATACCTCACACCGAATTGCAGATGGTCAGTGCTTCGTGGTTTCGACGAGCGACTCTAGATATGCGCGGAGAAAGTCGTCGATGGGCCAGCCGGCGTAATCGTCATTCCAACTCTCCATCATCTCTCTGGCTTGACGAAAGGACTGGAAGTGTGCGGATTCTGAAGGTCGGATCGCGGCGAGGAGGAGGTCGATGCGCGGTGTATTCAGCGTGTCGGTGATGACGATGTCGTAGAGGCCAGGGGCAGGCAGGTTGAACTTGATCGACGGCCCGATCTTTGCGATTGCGATGCCGCGCTGTGGTGGCAACGCGTGATTCTGTGGACGAAGGTCGCAGGTGTAATCACCGTTGGGGAGGTCTGAGATAAGACCGGCGACATGTACTCGATTGGCAACATCGAGCACGGCCACGGCCTGCTGACGCGCTGGTTGAGGTGAATTGTTGGCGTGCCGCTCGTTTGAAGCAGCGGAATCGCGCAACAGGATGGAGCCAATGCGCGCCAGCATATCCAGCGCGAATGGATTCGGTTTGCGAATCAGCGAAGGCACGCGAAAGCCGCGGGCGCAATCAGCCGCAATGAAGCACTCGTAAAGAACGCGTTGGCCGTCAGGTAGCAAGATGGTGACGGAGTGGGGGCCAGCCACCTCATCGGGCTGCAGGAGCGATGCGGGGTCAATTGCGTCACCCGAGCGAATTGGCTTGGCCACGCCTTGCATCCTCCATGTGCCTTGCACATGCCAGGCAAGCCCCGCCTGTACCTTCCTGGCCCGGAGTGCGGTTGCCCCTTGCAGGAAGAGCAGAATGCAGACAAGAACTTTACGGTGCACCAGTGATGCGTTGATCGACGGCCGTGCGGAGAACATCACTCAGGAAGCCCCATCTGAATCTCAAGATAAATAGTGGATGAACAGAACATATTGTAGTGAGCCTGCGGACCGTGAGTTATGCCGACAGAAATTACGCGGGTTACCACTTTGCAGATGAGAAGCACTAGTGTGTCTTGAGTCGACGCGTCGGCCTCCTCTAGAGTCACTGGGTGCGAAGTCAATAAGCAATGGCAGCCGTGACAAATACTTGCCACGTTGCCGATTGTGAATTGTGGATCAAAAAAGGCCACAGCGGCTGAGCTGGGAGTCAAGTTCGTATTTGATCTGACTATCTGTCACTCCTCCTCGGTTTTCCAAAGCCTGCATGTAATCAGAAATTTCATAACGGTGCTCCTATGTGTGACTTCTCCAGCCATTGGCGTCTTGCTGCCCGGACTGCGCTCTCCTTGACCGTAAGGATGAGAGCTATCTTCCTGCTTTGCTTTCTGGGCCTGATCTTGTTCTGCTGCGGGCTGGTGTCACCGCTGTTGGCGCAGGCTCCAACGCCAGTGATCGTGCCCACTTGGCGTTACGACATCACACATATCGGAGCGAACACCGGCGAGACCGCGCTGACGCCTGCCAACGTAAATGTCAACACTTTCGGTAAATTGTTTTCGATGACGGTGGACGGCTCTGTGTATGCGCAGCCACTGTATGTGAACGGGCTGACGATGAGCGATGGCCTGGTGCACAACGTGTTATTCGTCGCGACCGAGCATGACTCGATCTATGCCTTCGACGCGGACTCGAATGGCGGCGCAAACGCAAATCCTATCTGGAAGATCACGATGCTGGACGCGGCACACGGAGCGGGCGCAGGCGCTACCACTATGCCGTACACGGACGAGGGATCACCGGACATTGCGCCAGAAGTCGGCATCACGGGCACACCTTTTATCAATACAGCGACGAACACGATGTATGTGGTGAGCAAGACGAAGGAGAGTGGCTCTTACTTCGCACGGTTGCACGCGATTAACATTCTGACCGGTGCGGAACTGCCAGGCAGTCCGGTAGCGATCTCAGCAACGGTAAACGGGACAGGTAACGGGAGCTCCGGCGGGAAGCTGTCATTCAGCCCTCTGTGGCAAAACAACAGACCCGCGCTGAACCTCTACAACGGATATGTGTATATCGGTTTCGGCTCCCATGGAGACAATGGCCCGTGGCATGGATGGCTCTTCGCATATGACGCGACGACGCTGAAACAGACGGCTGTGGTGTGCACGTCGCCGAACGGATTCGGCAATGGTGTGTGGGGGGCCGGTGGTGGTCCGCCGATCGACACTGCCGCAGGACGCATGTTTATCACGACCGGCAATGGCACTTATGCAACCTATCCACCATTCAATGCGAGCAGCGAATTTGGCGACAGCATCGTTGCGTTTGACCTCTCAAATGGGAAGCTGACGCCGGTAGACGCATTTACTCCGTTCAATCAGGCGCATCTTTCGAGCGCCGATCTGGACCAGGGCTCGGGCGGCATCCTTATGATGCCAGACCAGCAGGGCGCGAATCCGCACATTCTGATGCAGGTGGGCAAAGAGGGCCGAATCCTGATCCTGAACCGTGATCATCTGGGCGGCTACGCCACTGGTGTTACCTCGAACACAAACGCGTTGCAGGACTTTCTGAACGAGGCAGGCGGCGGGTTGTGGAGCACGCCAGCCTATTGGAACGGAAACGTCTACATATGGGCGAAGGCTGATGTACCCAAGCTGTTCAAGATGAACAGCGGCGTCCTGGACACGAAGCCTTCGAGCCAGAGTGATGTCTCCTCTGCGTACCCAGGAGCATCGTTCACGGTGTCCTCCGATGGCGCGCAGAACGGCATCGCGTGGGCAGTGAGGACTGATCAATACACCACCCATGGCGCCCAGGTGCTGTACGCGTGGGACGCGAACGACCTCTCCAACTTGCTGTACGAGAGCGATACGAATGCAGCGCGCGACGGGGCGGGGCACGCGATGAAATTTGCCATTCCGGTTGTGACGAATGGCAAGGTGTACGTTGCGGCGCTGGGTCAGGTGGATGTCTATGGACTGTTCAACGGGGCGCCATATTGCGGCTGCGCCAGTCTTCAGCCCGAATGGCGGATCATTTGGAGGGACGCTGAACGTTACGCTCTCGAGCGCGACTGCGTCGGCGAATATTTACTACACGCTGGACGGCACGGTTCCCACGCTGGCGTCGACGCTCTACACCAGCCCGATCTCGATCAATGCCAATACCACGATTCGCGCGATAGCGAGTGGAGAAGGCTATATCCAGAGTCCGGTGAGCAGCGCTTCATTCACCGATGTGGGGCAGACACCGGCGGTAGGCTTTCTACCCGGCGCCGGAACTTACGCTGCATCACAGATGGTGACGCTCTCGGACACAGATAGTGCGGCCAGTATTTACTACACGACGAATGGGTCCACTCCGACGGCTTCCTCGACCCCGTATACCGGTCCAATTGCAGTCCCGACATCGACGACCATCAAGGCCGTCGCCATTGATTCGGCTCTTGCCAACAGCAACGTTGCGGCGGCTGCCTATGTGATTCAGCCGGGGATCTCGTCGATCAACTTCGGCAGCGGCTTCTCCTCCGTTGCGGGATTGACTTTGAACGGCAGCGCGACGAACACGGACGACAGCCGACTGCAGCTGACAACGGCGGCCACATACCAGGCGGGGAGTGTCTTCTGGAATCAGCCGATTGGTGTCCAGACATTCACGACAGACTTTCTATTTCAATTGTCCAGCGCGCAGGGCGATGGATTTACTTTCACGATTCAGAACGTAGGCGTGAAGGCGCTGGGGGCATCGGGGTCGGGGCTGGGCTACCAGAATATCGCCAAGAGTGTCGCCATCAAGTTTGACCTTTACAGCAACGCCGGCGAGGGTACCGATTCCACTGGCGTATATACCAATGGCGCCGCGCCGACAGTGCCTGCTGTGGACATGACGAGCAGCGGCGTGGTGGTGCGAAGTGGAGATTCGATACAGGCGCATATCACCTACGACGGCACCACGCTCTCCATGACTCTCCTGGATCTGGTGACGAACAAGACTTTTGTTTTGAAGCAGGCCATCAACATACCCCAGATCGTCGGTGCAAACACGGCTTACGTCGGATTCACAGGTAGCACGGGGGGGTTGACGGCAAGCCAGAAGATCCTCACCTGGACATATGCTACGCAGGCGCCGAGCCCGGCCACGGCTTCACCGGTGTTTTCGCCGCAGGGAGGAAACTTCACGACGTCGCAGAACGTGACGCTGAGCGACAGCACAGCGGGTGCGGTGATCTACTACACGACGAATGGCAGCACGCCGACGACCTCATCTGCTGTTTACAGCGGTGCCATCCCGGTGGGAATGGGCACGACGACGATTGAGGCGATGGCGGTGGCGAGCGGCGCGCTCGCAGAGCGGCGTGGTGACGGCGACCTATGTTGTGTCGCAGGCGGTGACGGCGGCTCCGACCTTCAACCCGGCAGCTGGGACCTACAGCACTCCGCCAAACGTAACGCTCTCCGACAGCACTGCCGGCGCAGTGATCTACTTCACGACGAACGGCACAGTGCCGACGACCTCCTCTTTCGTTTATACGGGTCCGATCGTTCTGGGTACGGGTACGACGACGGTCAAAGCGATGGCGGCGGCGAGTGGGGCATCGCCGAGCGCTGTGGCGACGGCGACCTATGTTGTTTCGCAAGGAGTGACGGCGACGCCGACCTTTAACCCGGCCGGGGGGACATATGCAACATCGCAGAGCGTTACGCTGAACGACAGCGCGGCGGCGGCGGTCATCTACTACACAACGGATGGCACAACCCCGACAACCTCGTCGAGCGTGTATTCAACGCCGATCCAGGTAACAGGACCCGAGACCATCAAGGCGATTGCTGTCGCGCCGAGTGCGCAGGCTAGTTCCGTTGCGACCGCCGCCTATGTAATTCAGGCGGGAGGATCGTCGATCAACTTCGGCAGCGGCTTCTCCTCTGTGGCGGGATTGACTTTGAACGGGAGTGCCGTGAATACGGCGAATCTGTTGCAGCTGACATCGACGGGCAGCACCTACCAGGTAGGAAGTGTCTTCTCGAGTCAACCGATTGGTGTCCAGACATTCACGACAGACTTCTCGTTTCAGCTGTCGAGCGCGCAGGGCGATGGATTCACTTTCACGATTCAGAACGTAGGCGCGAAGGCGCTGGGTGCCTCCGGGTCGGGACTGGGTTACCAGAATATTGGCAAGAGTGTTGCCATCAAGTTTGATCTCTACAGCAACGCCGGCGAGGGCACCGATTCTACCGGCGTATATACCAATGGCGCAGCGCCGACAATGCCTGCTGTGGATATGACGGCGAGCGGTCTTCAGTTGAGAAGTGGAGACTCGATGCTGGCGCACGTCACTTACGACGGCACTACGCTCTCCATGACTCTTCTAGATCTGGTGACGAACAAGAGCTTTGCGCTGACGCAAGCCATCAATATCCCGCAGATCGTCGGTGCAAACACGGCTTACGTCGGATTCACGGGTAGCACGGGAGGGCTCTCAGCGATCCAGAAGATCCTCACCTGGACATATGCTACGCAGGCGCCGGGCCCGACCACGGCTTCACCGGTGTTTTCACCACTCGGGGGTAGCTTCACGACGCCGCAAAACGTGACGCTGACCGACAGCACGGCGGGTGCGGTGATCTATTACACAACGAATGGCACCACACCGACGACCTCATCCGCTGTTTACAGCGGAGCCGTCCCGGTGGGAATGGGCACGACGACGATTGAGGCGATGGCGGTAGCGAGCGGCGCGCTGCAGAGTGCGGTGGTGACCGCGACGTATGTTGTGTCGCAGGCAGTGACGGCGGCGCCGACCTTCAGCCCGGGAGCAGGAACCTACAGCACGCCACCAAACGTAACGCTGTCCGACAGTACTGCCGGCGCAGTGATTTATTACACGACGGATGGAACGACGCCGACAACTTCCTCCAGCGTATATTCGACGCCGATTTCCGTGACGGCATCGCAGACGCTCAGAGCAATCGCCGTCGCGGCTGGTGCGCAGCCCAGTGGGATTGCAAGCGCTGCATACGTGATCCAGAGCGCGGGCACAACGATCAATTTTCCCAATGGATTCATTTCGACAAACGGGCTCTCGCTCCAGGGCAGTGCAGCTGTCACTAACAATCTACTGCAGTTGACCCTGGCTTCCGCCGCGGCAAGCAGAGGGGCGGTGTGGTTTACCACGCCGGTGAACATCAGCGCATTCGCTACAGACTTCAACTTCCAATTGCTCAGTGCGAAGGCTGACGGATTTACCTTTGCCATCCAGAACGCCGGCATCTCGGCACTGGGTCCCGTCGGCAGTGGGCTTGGTTATGGGGCATCTCTGCCAGGCACCACAGTGGGCATAGCACGGAGCGTTGCGGTCAAATTCGATCTGTATAGCAACGATGGCGAGGGAACCGACTCGACAGGGTTTTACACAAACGGGGCATCGCCGACGGTGCCTGCCACGGACATGACCGCCTCAGGAGTGAAATTGAATAGTGGACATGTTATGCACGCGCATATCACCTACGACGGCACCAACCTGTCGCTGGTGTTGACAGATACAGTCACATCGCAGGCGTTTACGAAGGTTGCTGCGCTTAATATTCCATCGATTGTCGGATCGGGAACCGCCTACATAGGATTCACCGCGGCAACTGGCGGCCTAACAATGACAACCGACATTTTGAACTGGACGTTGAGTGCAGGAAGTGCGCCGGCTAATAACGCTGCGGTCATGACGACAGCGAATGCCCCGGCGCATTACTCCGATGCGCCTGCGCTCGCAGTTGGTAACGGTTCCACGTCAGCCAAGGTAGAGCCTAGCAAGCTCGATGCCGCACCGGTGCTTGCATCCTCGCTTGCGCCGATCGACTGCAGAACAAGCCACTACCAATGAGGTGCATGTGACTGGCACTGCCGGTGAGCCGAGGCTCTTCCCTGATCCCGGTGTATTCGCAGGAGATATGGAAGTGACACTGCAGTGTGACACGCCAGGCGCGACTATTCATTACACATTCGATGGCTCTCAGCCGGTTGCTGCTTCGCCGATCTATACCGCCCCGATCGAGGTGAAGGGAACGGAGCTTACGATCAAGGCATTTGCCAGCGTGCCAGGCAAAAAGGACAGCGCGGTTGTGACAGGGATTTATCGCATTCGTGAGTGACGAACAGAGTAAGTCCCATGTAAATGCGCCATCCGATGGGCGACCACTTTGGAGCAATCCAGATTAATCGCCGATGGGTCCACAGAGTCTAAGGAATTTGTATCTGTCTTCTCAAGTGGTTCCGGATAGCAAGTCGGAAGATGTGAGCTTAAGGATGTGCTCGGGCTGACTGGTTCGACCCAGCAGCAACCGGCGTTGGGCGAGTGGAGGAGGTCCGATAGCCCTTGGTGGCCAAGTGCTCTCCCATCTCCGCATACATGGATGCGTCATGCGGCTGCAGTGTAGCCAGACCATCCACGTAGCGGTTGTACATGCAAAACGCAGCAGCGATGAGCACGGTATCGTGGACCTCGAGATCGGTTGCCCCCTGAGCACGAGCAGCTTCGACCAGGGCAGATGTGACTGTTTTCGCATCTGCCTGGACCCGGCTTGCAATTGCGAGGAGAGCGCGGAGCTTTGGCGATATGTCTGCCCTCTGCGGACTCGAACATACAGCGCCAACTAATTCGTCACTACCTCCCGCATGGTGTGCCGCGGCAGCCCCATGGCTCTCCTGGCAGAAGTGGCAATTGTTTAGGGACGAAACATAGGCCGCGATCAGTTCGCGATCGCGCGAGCTCAGGCTCGTTGTTTGGCCCGATTCGAAGAGGAGAATGTGTGCGAGTTCTCGCATCGGTGCAGCGGTCTCAGGCCGGAAGGCGAAGGCGGCGCTGATTCCTGGTAGGCTGGGCGACAAGTTGATATGGGGCATGTGGACAAATCCTCTCGTGGAGATCAGAAGGCGGAGCTGTTGGCGGAATCGGAGGCAAGATCCGCGAGGACGTTCAGAGCGGGCGGTTTGCTCTGAGGAGGCAAGAGCAACTGCATGAATGCGGCAATAAAACAGGGAACGGAAAACAGCACTACGGACAGCGGGACATAGGTGCCAGCTCGATCGAAGCCGTGTCCCATGAGGATGGGACCGAGGGCACCGCCAATGGCGTACGCGGTCCAGGAGAGACCGTACAGCGTTGCGAACCTTTTCCGGCCGAAGTACTCGGCGAGCATGTAGGGAATCACATCGGCTTCACTGCCGGAACCGGCGCCCATCAGAATTGCGCCTAAGATCCCAATCCAAGATGTGGCAGCAAATGCCACGATGGCCGCTCCAGTGGCTGCGATCAGCAACACGGCGAGTGCCACAAGTGGGGCCGAGAGACGATCCAGCAGATGGCCGGTGAACAAGCGAGCGAGGATGGCCGAAACGCCCATTGCGGACAGCGCAAGAGCAGCGCTTGCAGCGCTGACGCCCCTCCCTACGAGGATGGCCGCCAGATGGGCAATGATCGCGTTCATGCTAAATGCCGAAAGCATGACGGCTATTGCGATGATCCAAAATGCAGGCGCGCGGAGTGCCGGACCGACTCCCACGGAATGCTCGGAGGCAACCTCTGATGCATTCGAGATTGGGCGGTTCCGAACAAATATTGCCGTGAGCGGAAATCCAATCAACGCGATAGCACCGAGCACGAGATATGCCGAGCGCCAGCCATGTGTGGAGATGACATGCTGCGCAATGATCGGCAGGATGATGGAACCGGTACCACTCCCTGAAAGCACGATAGCGAGAGCCAGTCCACGGCGCTTGCGGAACCACGCGAGGACGCTGCGCGAGTAAGAGAGCTGGGCGGTGCCATTGCCAACGATGCCCAGCAGGAGATAGGAGACATAGAACTGGGCAATGTGACTCCGCAGTAGCGAAAGCGACGCCATTGCCGCGGCGAATATAACGATGCTCGGAAGAATGATTCGTCGAGGTGGAATACGATCTAGCAGCGAACCGAGTGTAGGCGAAACGGCCGCTACAGTAAGAGCCGCAATTGCGAATGCGTTGGAGATAGCTTCACGGTTCCAGCCAAACGCGCCTTGCAGCGGGACGACAAACAGGCTGAACGTATATGGCACCATGGGCGCAAAGCTGACGCCGACGCCAACAAACGCTGCCAGAATGACGCGCCATCCGCTATAACCGAGGGAATCTTCTTCGTGAGCGACAGACGCAGTCTCCAGCACAGCTGTTCGTGAGCTTGAGGCGGCCTGCTCACTTTTGCCATTCACTTGATATCTCCAAGATTTTTGCGATGCGCGTCAGCTTGTCCCGTCCGCGGTGTCTGTGAACTGGCCGAATACTACTTGGCGGATTTACCACGGTCTTCCATCGTTGGATGGACTTCCTTTTCCACCCAGCCTGTGCAAGAGCCTTGCACTTTTTTAAGACGGCGCCAGAACTCTCTCCGATATGCTTCCAGGTGCGCCGTGTGACAGATACACGTTTACACGCTTGGCGTACAGAGTTTAGAGGAACTCCGAGGTGACTATGTCCCACATCAAACTACCGGAGGGACTACAGGGCATACGCGGCCCCATGGCCTTTCGCCCAGAGACGGCGAAGCCCCTCAACGAGCTCGTGGAAGTGCTGCTCCACGCCCCAAACTCGCTTCCTCAGGGAGACAGGGAACTGATCGCGACATACGTCTCGTCTTTGAACGACTGTTACTTCTGCCAGACGGTTCACGGATCGATTGCCGCGGCCTGCCTGAACGGAGATGAGGATATTGTCAGACAGGTCAAACACGACTTCAGACAAGCCGATATCTCGAAGAGGCTCAAAGCCCTTCTCGTGATTGCCGGCAAAGTGCAAAAAGACGGCAAACTGGTGACGGCTGAGGACATTGCCGAAGCCAGGGAACAAGGCGCCAGCGACATCGAAATTCACGATACGGTTCTTATCGCCGCCGCTTTCTCGATGTACAACCGCTACGTCGACGGGCTGGATACCTGGCAGCCGACGGACGAGGCGTTGTACCGCGAACGCGGCAAGAAAACAGCGCGTGAAGGTTACATCACGATGAGCCGAGAATATCTGCCGGTCGATTAACAATCGTGGACTCGCCTGCGGCCGGCTGTGCGCACGGATAGACCGATTGCGATGTGCCACGCGAAATCCGGTTTCGCGGAAGCGACGTTGCGAAGGTAGACGGTGGCCGCCTCCCGAACGTGAAAGGCGGCCGGGTTTTGATCTCATGCCATCAGGGCCACATGAGGATCATGCAGCCTGAAGCACAGTAGCTACGGTGTGGGCCCGTCCTCCTGGGGAACTTCTTTGCCTTCGCCAGGGAAAGGCCACTTGCGTTCGAGTGGCTGTGTCTCCTCGCGGATGTTCTTCGGAACGTTGTTCACCTTCAGATTTTCGAGCACGTGCACACCGAGCTTGCCGGCGCTGGCCAGATCAAGATCGCCATCGTGGTCGAGATCGGCGGCAATGAACTGCGTTCCCGCACTCGCTGTTCCGTTGACTGACAGCGCATAGCGAGTGAAGACAGGATCCCCAGAGCTGTCGGCGATTCGCATTGTCTCCATTGTGCCCGGTGTACCCTCGGCGCTCGATTTCGCGGCGTCGAGTTGAGCTTTTGTGGGCAGCTTGTAGGCATAGACGACGACGGGGTCGTATGAGCCGGGATCGGCGCCGGAGTGGCCGCGATAGCGCTTGCCGGTAATCAATTCCGGAGTGCCATCGCCGTCGATGTCGGCGAGCAGGAGGGCGTGTGATTGTGAGAAGGACTCGTCGATGGTGTGCCGGATCCACTTGGGGTGGTCGGCCGTGCCTGCCTGTTCCAACCAGTAGAGGCCGTAGCCGTGTCCCTGGCCATAGATGAGGTCGAGTTTGCCATCATGGTTTACGTCGTAGCCGAGTATGGGAAAGCCGGCATCTCCGATATCCCAGTCGCCGTGCCACGTCCACTTGTCGTTGTCGGCATCGATCTGCTCGAACCATCCGTGAGTCGTGAGCACATCGGGCTTGCCATCGCCGTTGATGTCGGCGACACCGATGCCGTGACCGTCCTGTTCCCGGCCACCGAGATGATGGACACGCGGTTTATCCTTGCTGAAATCGAACCACAGGACACCGCCGCGGTTGTAGTGTGCGAGAGCGAGATCGGGCTTGCCGTCGCCATTGATGTCCGCGAAGGCGCCGCCCTCCGTGTCATAGCTATCGCTGATTTTTTCGGCCTTCCACATCGCGCCGGCCGCGGTGGCCTTCGCGCCGGGATTGCGATACCACCAGAGGCCATTTGAGATCCAGCCGGTGGTGACGAGGTCCGGCAGGCCGTCGTGATCGACGTCGACGATCCACTCTCCACAATCAGAGACGAATTCATTATGAATGCCGACTGTGCGGAACTGATGCCGTTTCCATTCGCCGCCGTTGGCACCGGGATTTTCATACCAGTAGGCGCCGCTGAGCAGATCGGGAAAACCGTCGCCGTTCATGTCGAGCAGCGAGATCCCCTCGGCGTGGTCATTTCCGAGACGGTGAGAGAGGAAGGCGATCCGCGGCTCACCGCCGGGGCCGTTCCCGGGGTGCTGCAAGCGGAACTCAGTAGCATGCGCGGGATCCTGGGCATGGCCCAGAGCGGGAGCAAGGAGCGGCAAGGCGAGCAAAGGCGCAAGGCGCTTGAAGGGAATTGTCATCATGATCTCCGATTTTAGTTAGCTACGCTCGAGCTTCATCTTTTCCGGGTCCCAGTGGACGACCTCGCCGCGGTCAATACTGAGATTGCTGAGGAGGGCGGCACCGGCGGCACGGAAGCCGAAGGTGGCATCTTCGACAACGGGCTGCCGGCTTCGAACCGAGTTGAAGAAATTGTGGAAATGGTCGTAACTATCGGAGTAGCCCTCCGGTGCCGTGAACTTCTGAACGTTCTCGGGCAGCGGACCGCTGAAATGCTTCTCCGGGTACTTCTTCCGGTATGCCTCGATGTATTCCTGCTGCATCGCTTCGGCGAAGGTGGAGACGGTATAGCCAGGCTCGCTCTCTGGTGGAGTGCGGGTGACGGCAACGGTGTTTCCCCCGATGGTCATCAGCCCCTCGGAACCGGTGAACAGGAAGCCTTCGCTTTCCTCGCCGCCGTCAACGAAGTTTACGTGCAGGCTAAGGTTGAAGCCTTCCGGATAGTCGAAGAGCGCGAGCATAACATCGTCGGCGTCGCGACCGTCTTTCCAGAAGCGGATGGCGCCCGTTGCCATGGCGCGCGTCGGCCCTTGGGCTCCAGTGATGAAGTGGGTGCCGCTGAAAAGATGCACGAAGAGGTCGCCGGCCACTCCGGAGCCATAAGCCTTCCATTTGCGCCACTGGAAGAAGTGCTCGGCATTCCAGGGGATTTTAGGTGCGGAGCCCAGGAAGCGTGGCCAGTCGCAGGTGGTGGTTGAGGCGTCAAGCGGGATGGAGTAGTCCCAGGCGCCGATGGACGAGTTGCGGTCCCAGTAGGCGCTGACCATGTTGAGCTTGCCGATTATGCCGGAAGCAAGCAGTTCCTTGGCCTTGGCGTAGATCACGGAGCTGACGCGTTGGCTGCCAACCTGCAGGATGCGATTGGTGGAACGAGCGGTCTCGATGATCTCCGGGCCGTCGGGATAGACGTGGATCATCGGCTTCTCGAGGTAGACGTCCTTGCCCGCCTTCATCGCATCGACGGCGGCTGTTTTATGCCAGTGGTCCGGAGTGGCGATGAGGACGGCATCGACGTCCTTGCGCGCAAGGATCTCCCGATAGTCGCGTGTGGTGAAGACCTCCGGCCCCCAGAGCTCCTTACAGTGGGTCAGTCGGCCGTCATAGCAGTCGGCCGCGGCGACGAGTTTCACGCCCGGGACCTGAATGGCGATTGCGGTGTCGTGCTGCCCCTGAATGCCGGCGCCAATGAGTGCGAGCTGGATATTGTCATTGGGTGAACGCGGTGGCGCAGTCTGCGCGAGTAGAGGCTTCAAACGTGTTGCGGTGGCGGCCAGAGCCGCAGCTTGGATGAATTTCCTGCGATCGAGCATCGTCAAGCGTGTCTCACTTTCCCCATTGAGTTTTCGCGTTACGGTGTGGCACGCGCGCAGGGAAGCAACGCCCAGGGTTACGGCATTCCTTCGTCCGGGCCCACGCAAACCGAAACAGTTACCAACGATACACCTATGGATTCCGGAGCCCAACGGCTACCAGCGACGGATGATGACTATCCGTGCGTCCTTTGACCTGAAAGAGTGAGTGAAACCGAGGTGTCCTACCCGGTCGCGTAACCTGAATCCAAGGCTGGACATCCGGGTCTCTGAGCACGGTTTCACGGTTCTGTGGAGGACCAGCGAGGCCGTTGCAAGCTCATCAGAGCGTCTCTGAGGCGAGCCGGCGAGGTAAGCTGGGCCTGCGATGATTGAGCGAATTTTGATTGTGGGTACGGGCCTGCTAGGCGCATCAACAGGGCTGGCTTTGCGTGCGCACGGCTTCGCAGGCGAGGTGGCCGGTTGGGACCGGGATGCGGCGTCGCTTGAGATGGCGGTGCAGCTGGGCGCACTGACGTCGACCACACAGGAACCTATGCAGACAGCGAAAGGGGCAGACTTGATCCTGCTCGCTGTACCGGTCCTCGCCATCATGGACTGGATGCGCCGGCTGGCCGAGGTGCTAGGACCTCACCAGCTTGTGACTGATGTGGGCAGCACCAAGCAGCAGATCACCGAGACCGCGTCGCAACACTACAACCTGCCTGGGCGCGCGGCTTTCCTGCCCGGTCATCCCATGGCCGGCAAGGAGGTAAGCGGCGCAGAGCATGCGGAATCGCAGCTGTTTAGCGGGGCAGTCTGGTTGTTTACGCCTGCCGCGGCCGTCATGCCGGAAACAGGGGCAGCAGTAGCGGTGGAGTTTCGCACACTAGTGGAAGGCTTTGGCAGCCGCACGCTCGAGATGGATGCCGGACGACACGACGAGTTGCTGGCTTGGGTCAGTCACCTGCCACAGTTCCTGGCGACGGCGCTCAGCGCTTTGCTTGAAGACAAGTTCGGTGGCGACTCGGAACTGCGCGCTATTGGCGGCCGCGCCCTACGGGAGATGACGCGTCTTGGCTCAAGCCCGTACTCGATGTGGCGCGATGTGGCCCTCACCAACTCGCAGCATGTCGAAGAGACCCTGCGTGCCCTGGAGCAACGACTCGCTCACCTACGCGAACATCTTGTTGGAGCGGGATTGCGCGAGGAATTCGAGCACGCCAATCAGTTCCGCCTCGGGCCGCGTTAGCGCTTGGGACGCAAGTCCTGTTGTCAATCCCGGCAGGGCGGCTAACGGACTGCGTCCAGGCCCGGTTGCAACCAGCTTAAGACAGAGTCAGCAATCGAGGGAAACTGAGTTGTCATGACTGCGATGACAGGTCCAGCTAGAAATGTGGTTGTCTTGATCCAGAAGTCAGCACCAAGCCGACCGGGAGGGGTGTCCGTAATAAAGCTGAGAGTCTCATCCCGCTCCATAGAGGCATAGACGAAGATAACGACCCCTCCAACCAGCGCCAGATTCAGTAACATCCATAGACCGATTTGCGTCCGAGGGACAAAGGGATAAGAGGAGATTGCAAAGCAGACGGAGACGAACAGAAAGATCATGGATATCGTCATGGTCCGCATCCGTGCCAGAACCATCTGAATAAAGGCGATGTAGTGGATGCAGACAAACTCTTCTGCGTTTTGCACGCAGTCGCTCTTGCTCAGGCTCATGTCCGGGACCTTGCCGGCGCTCTCAGTCCCAGTTGCAGAGGTGGTTTGAAGATTGAGTGATGAGGTCTCCTTGCCCCACTCGGGTATCAGGATGTCATTGATAACGTCGGCGACAGCATCGGCAGACACCTCCCTGATAGATGCCCTGACTGGTCCCCGCTCCGAGGGGATGCCGCACGACGGATGTTCCCACATCGATCCACTCGATAGCCGTTGAGCGTTGGCCCTCTTGAAGTGGCGGCCACAACGGACCATGCGATACAGGCCTGGTATCTTGCGCCCGGAACACTTGATGAGACGAGACACGGCGTCCAGTTCTTCCGAGAAGAAGTGATACTGCAAGCTCTGCACATTGCCGCTCATGCTCCAAAGGGAGCGGGCATTGATGGCTCTGAGCTTAGCGAATGTCCGGCGTAACCTCAGGCGATTCAGAGCATGGAGCAGATGTCGCAACTCGAGCCAGGTGCAGAAGAACCGCATGCCCTCACTCACAATCAACAGAAAAGCGACAAGCAGAATGAGATTGACGGCGAGCGTGAATGTGGTGCCTTCCATGGTGAGCAAAGGCAGGTTGTCGCGGCGAAAATAAAGGGAAATCCCGACGGCGAGGCACACGGCCGGGGCCACGATAGGGAGTGACAATGAAAGGGGATTCGCAGCCCTGACGATGCGTTTACCGATTCTGCTGCTGATCCTGGCCGTAGATGCGCGAAGGTAGCTTCGTCCTGGAGTGTATATCGATGGGATCAGGCCAATCTGATGTTCAACCCAAAGTGAGAAGGCCCACCACCTGCGCCGGAAGGAACCGGGATCTTTCTGTGGCTGAGGCTCCAGAGGTGGTAGTTCAGGACGCCCGGGACCCAGCATCAGGTTGGCGGCCAAGGTTTGCCAACTCCAGAGATAGAAGCCAACGCAGAGCAGAATGATCGGCAGCAGTGGCGAGACACCAGCCGTCAGGTGTCCAAAGCGATAGAAGAGCGGGATATCGTTCGCGGAATCCGCACCGCTCGTGGTGATCCTTGCCACGACCAGTGCCAAACCTGCGAGCGAGAGCAGAAAACTTACCAACGCCTTACGCGGGTAGTTCCGATAAAGCGCGACCACCGTGAGGAGGACGCAAAGAAATGCGAGGAGGATGTAGGCGTCGAGGCTGGCGTTGTTCTTGGTCAACTCCTCCCAATGCGAGGGGATGGGCGCCGCGCTCAGAGTCGCAAGCAAGGGCATGACGGCGAGCGCGCAATTCAGGCCTAGCAGGACGGCCTGTGAGGAAACGGCTGTACGTCGGAAGACGGAGAAAAGGCCATCGGAAGAGGGCGTTGCCCGAAAGGTGACGCCGGCTAACTGATAAAGAAGCAGGAGGGAAGAACAGAACCCGCAGATTATCCACGGCAGAGGCAGCTTTGACAGAGACTGCGTCCAGAAGTTCATGGCCCGTGGAGGACGATTGGTGACGTCGCACGGTCCATAGTTCGCTACCAGGTTCACCATTGTCGACGGCGGCGCCTGTAGTAAGGGATTGGGGTCATCTGCACTACGGGAGAATCGTTTTGTCAGGTCGTGCGTCGTCCTCTCATTCAGCACCGCAATTGGCCAGTAGCCATCGCGGCCAACCACCGATAGCCAGGTGGGCGGATGCGTTTCTCGTGGTGGGCTGCTCCTGTCGTGCAGCCAGAATGGATCGGCATAATCCGGTGTCGCTTCGCGCAGTGGCAACCGGATCGGCCTTGGCAGACCGGAACGCTCTGACACCTTCGACATCTCCGGCCTGTCGTCTCCTATGAGATAGCGCCCAGCTACGTACATTCCTTCCACGTAACTGTCAAAGATGCGGTGCGAATGCTCGTGCGGCGGCTCCGTCGCCTGGCTTAACATTGACCAGTGTTGGGCCCGAGGCAGAAGTGGATAATCGGACAGCGCCATGGTGCCGCGAAACTCCGTGCTATCCACTTCACGCCTGAAGAGAAGATCGGCCCCCATGGTGACGATCCGGGCCTGTGGATACGCGCGGTGAAAGAATCGCGTGAGGAAAAGATAGTCGAGCGGATTGCTGCAACGCAGCATGACATACCGGGTGTGGTGCGTACGTAGATAGCTGACGATGCCATATAACTGAGCCTCCTGCGCCAGCGGAGTGACATCTCCGCCAAACCCCTGGATCGTATCGGAGGCTTCCCCGGATGTATTGTCCCTGCCTACATCTTCCTCCAGCACGGTGTGCGCTGAATGTTCATTCGCTCCATGAGACGGAGCGGCGAAGAGCGATTGCTTCTGATAAGCGTCCCTTACCGCAGAGATATCCCGGGGATAGAAGAGGCGAACGGGCCTGTCTGTTGAGAAGGGGAAGAAGCCTCGCGGCGGCGCCTTCTGCGGAGAAACGTCAGCCTCGGGATAAGGAATTTCACAAGGGGAACCCTTTGCCCGTTTCGGAGGCAGTTTCGGGGACGAATTCTGGCCTTCACCTGTCTTGACCGCCACCTCCGGCCCCGACAATCCGGAGTAGGCGTAAGCAGTCTCATCTTCTGAAACAATCGCAACGTCCGAGTACGCGGTCCCCTCCGCCCGCAGGTACTGCAACAGCCGGTAGGTTTGGAGTTCGTCATTCTCATGGAAGGTGCCAAAGTACATGTTGCGACTCTCAAGACCTCGTTCGAACCAGAGGATGGCAGAACACCCCGTGACGCTGCCGCTATAGATACGCGCCTCGGGGAACTTCGTTCGCAGTGCCGGCCACTTGCTTGGGTCAGCGCCCCGCGGAAAGATTTGGCTCAGCTCGCGGTCCAGAGAGATAAGCGAACCGGTGAAGGTGGGACCGAGCACGCGCAGAGCCGTGTCCTCTGCCGCGTGCAGTTGCAACCACTGCATTGCATTGGTCCACTGGTTCTTGTTGATTCCGCCGGTCGGTTGTTCGCCGACAATCAAAACGACAAGGCCCTCAGTGTATGCGTTTCGCGCCGGTGCTAGAGGCTTGTCCTCGACGACATTCTTGCGAAAGAGCAGCAGTCCGGGACAGGCCGCGAGTTGGTCGCTCAGATCCGCCGCGTACTGTTGATCGGCGAGTAACGGGTAGTTGGGCGAGCCTGTTCGCCAGGGGAGCCAGTACGAGTCGTAGGTATAACGTTCATCCTGAGCCGCCTGTTGAATCATTACCATCTCGCGGTCGAACATCAGGCTCAGGTTTGTGTGGACGGGATCGGGAGCCAGCGCTACGACATAGTGGACACCACGGGGCAGTGTAGCCACATCGTTGCTTAACGTGTCCGTGCCGAAGAATTTGTTCAGCACTTCCGTTGCAACGCCGCGGTTTTCGTCCTCCGGTAATGTGCTATCGCCTCCGGGTGGAAGAAAGGCGCTGCATCCACCTTTGTAGGCAGCGGATGCATGGCGGCGGGGATGGCGATGTTTCTGCACAAGCGGCGCGGAACCAGCTTCGCTCACCTGCACCCGCGACGCTGGTGTGGTGACGAAGTGTGCTGCCGTCACGGCCGCTACCAGGACGGCTGCGAATCCCGTGCTGCCTTTCGCCATAGCCATCTTTCACCAAGGTCAAGGATGCAGTGACGCTTGCGGGGAGTCCAGGCCATCACTTGCCACAGACAGGGGCCCGCCTGGGGAGAATGTGCGCAGATGATCTTATGCCTAATCTGCCAGGATTAGCTGCTAAGTATATGGTGCACTCGCACCGGGCTTCGTTTCAGCCAGAGCCAGAATCTGGGGAAGAAGACCAGCAATTCAAGAGCTGCTCGAATTGGGCCTCACTGCTCGCAGCGGACTCGTGTCCTGCCCACTTGTGGAAGGAACCGCGGCTTGATAAGTCGGGTTCTAGTATTGGACATTTCGACCCTGTGACGACTTAGCGATCTGGCGTTTTGACGTTAAGCGCCCTCTTGACGCTCTCGTACTCCTGAGAGGCCAGTGAATACGGTTCACTTCTGACGAATCGATAGCATGGTTTAACCATTGCCCCACCCGCCTCCGCCCGGCGCCTCAATCCTCAGCACGCTTCCTGCCGAAGCGCGGAGGCTGCACTTGCCGGGCAACTCGGTCTCTATATCGCTTCCCGCATCTATGAGGACGGCGTGCCCTGCCGCTCCCTCGCTGCCGCCATACAGTCCATAGGGTCGATACTTTCTGCGATCAGCCAGCAGGGTGACCTGCGCGTCCGCCAGCAGTTCGATCTCACGCACCAGTCCGTCGCCTCCACAATATTGGCCGGTCCCACCCGAGCCATATCGGTATCCATAGCGCCGCACGCGGAGCGGATAGGCATACTCGAGCGCCTCCACGGGCGTGTTGAGTGAATTGGTCATGTGCGTCTGCACGCCTGAGATGCCATCGAGCGTCGGCCGCGCCCCCATACCACCCGCCGTCGTTTCGTAGTAGGTGAAAGGCTCGCTGTTGCGCGGGTCCACTCCGCCAATCGTCAGATTGCTCATGGTGCCGGCACTCGCCGCCGGCACCCGAGAAGGAATAGCCTGCGTTAACGCGCGAAGGAGTACATCCACAATGCGCTGCGATGTCTCCACATTCCCACCGGCCACCGGAGCCGGCGGCCGGGCATCCACGATGCTTCCCACCTGTGTCGTCACCGTGAGTGGACGTAGAATCCCCGCCGTCGCGGGAGCATCCTTAGGCAGCAGACAGCGCAGCATATAGAAGCAGGCTGATACCGTAATTGCTCGAACCGCATTGACGCTTCCCATCATCTGCGCGCAGGAGCCGGTGAAATCAACATCAACCGACGCATCCTCCGGATCCAGCCGGAGCTGCACAGCGATTCTGCATGCGGCATCCGTCACGCCATCGTCGTCGAGCCAGTCCTCCGCGCGAAACAGGCCGCCCGGCATGCTCCGCAGCTCCGCGCGCACCAGCCTCTCGGAATAGTCAAGCAACTCCCCCGTCAGCGCCTGCAGTTTGTCCACACCATACTTGTGAATGAGTTGCAGGACGCGCATCTCCCCAACGCGGCATGACCCAACTTGCGCATCCAGATCACCTCGGCGTTCATTCGGAGTGCGAACATTCAGCAGAATCAATTCGAGAATCTCGCGGCACACCTCGCCTCGCCGCACGATGCGTGTCGGAGGGATCCGGATCCCTTCTTGAAAAATTTCGTTAGCCGGCCCCATCGATCCAGCGAAAGCGCCGCCGACATCTGCATGATGCGCGCGATTTGCCACATAGAAGGCAGGCCAGCGGTCCGCATCAGAAAACACGGGCAGCACCATCGTGATGTCGGGCAGGTGTGTTCCACCTGCATATGGATCATTCAGAATGGCGATATCGCCGGGGTCGAATTCGATCGAATCGATCGCCGCCTGTACCGACATCGGCATCGATCCAAGATGTACGGGCATGTGATCGCCCATCGCAATCACTCTGGCCGTGCCGTCAAAAATCGCACACGAATAGTCGCGCCGCTCTTTGATGTTCGGAGAAACAGCAGTGCGTCGTAGTGCAGCACCCATCTCTTCGGCAATCGAATGTACGCGGCTCTGAAATACCGCCAGGTCCACCGCATCGACCTCAGAACTCACGTGTATGCCTCCGTAATGTCAATCACAAGGTTGCCGGTGCCGTCCACCTCTGCACGACAGCCGGGTGGCAGTGCCGTGGCGGATGTGTATTCGGTGATCATCGCTGGTCCTAGGACGACGTCGCCGGGCACCAGCCCATCGCGTCTGTAGAAACGCGACTTTATAAAACGGCCGTCGAAGAAGACATCGCGCTCCGCGTAGCAGGCAGCCCGGCCGTCACCGCGAACAGGCTTGCGCCGCGCGGGTACATATCGCTCGCCGGCAGCGACCATCCGCAGTCGCAAGTTCACAATTTCAACCGGTCGCTCGACATCGGAGAAGCCGTAACGCTGCTGGTGTGCGCGGTGGAAGGCCTCGACACCACTCGTCGGAGAATGTGGATGGTATGGAACATTCAATTCGTAGCCCTGCCCACGATAGCGGACATCCATCGAGTGATGCGCCATCCCTTCGAGACCCTCTTCGGTAAACTCAGCAGTTCCGCTCCGCTCCAGTTCGACGCAAATCTCACCGCAACTTTCCACTACATCGCCAGGTAACATCACCGTTCGCGAGAAATCGCGCACCGTATCGGCGAGCAGAATCCCGACCGCCGAAAGCGCTCCGGGCATTGCTGGTACCAGAACATGTGCGATGCGCAGGGTGCGGGCAAGGGAGCAGGCATGCAGCGGGCCGCCTCCCCCAAAGGCCACAAGCGTGAACTCGCGCGGATCGTGTCCTCGCTCGACCGAAATGACACGGATCGCTCTTTCCATCTCCGCGTCGATCACGCGAAGTATTCCATCCGCAAATTGAGCCGCGCTTTCCAGTGATCCCTTTTGATCATTCAGAAATGCTTCGGTTCGTCGCCGGTCAAGGTGCACGCCGCCCCCGAGAAAAGTCGCCTCATCGAGGCGACCCAGCAGGAAGTTCGCGTCGGTTACAGTGGGCTGGGTGCCGCGTCCAAAGCAGATTGGTCCTGGATCTGCACCCGCCGATTCCGGTCCCACGCGCAGCATACCCCCAGCATCGAAGCGCGCAATAGAACCACCGCCGGCTCCCGCAGTATGAATATCGAGCATCGGTACACCGATGGGCACACCGGCCACGACGGATTCGCGTGTCTGCTGTACGCCGCCGCTGGTCGCATCGGCCAGAAATACGTCGGTCGACGTGCCGCCCATATCGATTCCGATGACCTTATCCAGCCGTGCCCATTGCGCAACTTGCCATGCGCCCATCACGCCTCCCGCCGGACCGGAGAGGATCGTGCGTACGGGCTCCCGGGCCGCAAGGCGCGCTGGGATGATGCCGCCGGAGGACTGCATTACCTGCACGCGTCCGCCATGTTGCAGCCCGATATTCTCTTCCAGTCGCAGCAGATACCTTTGCATCAGCGGTGAGAGAGCAGCGTTGACTACGGTGGTCGAAGCGCGCTCATACTCGCGAAACTCCGGCAGGATCCGATGCGAAGTCGACACGGGGATGCCCAGGCGCTGCAACGCTGACTCCACACGCTTCTCCGTTATCGGATTTGCAAACGAAAACAGCAACGAGATAGCGGCTGCCTCGGCCCCGCTCGCCCGTACCTTCTCGACAAGGATCTCCAGCTCAGCCTCTGTCGGCGACTGCAAAATCACGCCCTCGGCACTCACCCGCTCCGGCAGGCCAAAGCGCAATTCGCGCGGCACCAAGCATCGCGGTGCCGGCGCGAACCAGTCATAGAGCCGGCTCCGTGTCTGGCGGCCGATCGCTATCGTATCTTCGAAGCCGGCAGTCGTGATAAAGGCGATCCGTGCGGTCCTGCCCTGCAGCATCGCGTTTGTTCCAACCGTTGTTCCGTGCCGCACTTCCGTCTTGTGCCGCATCTCGAGCGGTCCGTCGCCGATCTGCCCCAGCGCCTCAAGCACAGCCGCGGAAGGATCGGCCGGCGTCGAGAAAACCTTGAGCACCCGGAGCTCTCCGCCTTCGACGTAAACGCAGTCTGTAAAGGTTCCCCCGGTATCAATAGCTGCGCGCAAAATGGTTCTCGTATCGTGGTATCGCAGCTCCCGTAACCTGGCCGCCGTATGCTTGAACTCTATTCCGTTTTCACGATTGGCGTAACACCATAGGAGCGTCCTTGAACGGGATCTTCGGTTGGCTGATTGAGGCCTCGCGAGCAGCAAAAGCGTGCCGTACTGGCTGCTTGTCTCGGCTGGATGCTCGACAGCATGGATGTGATGCTCTACGCCCTGGTTCTCGGCCAGGTGCAGCGTGCCATGCACCTCTCGGCGGCCATGAGCGGTGCCATGATGTCCGCCACGCTCCTCTCCGCGGCCATCGGCGGCATCGGCTTCGGCTGGTTCGCTGATCGCTTCGGCCGTGCGCGTGCGCTCACTACCAGCATGCTGGTCTACTCCATTGCTACTGCGCTTTGCGGTCTCACCAGGACGCCCTCCGAACTCATGCTCTGTCGCATCATCCTTGGCCTCGGCATGGGCGGGTGAGTGGGCCTCCGGTGCTGCGCTTGTCGCGGAGGTATGGCCCGCAGAGCACCGTGCCAAGGCGCTTGCGCTTGTTCAAAGCTCCTGGGCCATCGGCTATGCGCTCGGTGCAGCCGTGGTGGCCCTCGTGTTGCCACATTTCGGTTGGCGCGCGGTCTTCTTCGCCGGAATCGCTCCGGCCCTTATCACGCTCTGGATACAGCGAAGTGTGCGCGAGCCAGAAGCATGGCGCAGGGAAACGCGGGTCGAAAGACCCCAGACACGCGGGCTTTTCCGCGGCACGCTCGGTTATAGCGTCTTTATTTGCTCCAGCATGAACGCGGCGGCCCTCTTCGCCTATTGGGGACTGTTCACCTGGATGCCGCGTTTCCTTTCAGCCCCCATAGTGGAAGGCGGCCGTGGCCTCAGCATCGCCCAGACGTCCGCCTTGACCATCGTCATGCAGATCGGCACCTTTTTCGGCTACATCCTTTTCGGCTACATCGCCGACCTCTACAATCGGAAATACACCTATATCAGCTTCCTCGTTGTCGCCGCCCTGCTGGTGCCTGTCTTCGCGTTCGTACGCAGTCCCGCGGCCATGCTTGTAGTCGGACCGCTCGTAGGATTCTTCGGCACCGGATACTTCAGTGGCTTCATCGTTATAACCAGCGAGCTCTTTCCGACCTCGCTCCGCGCCTCGGCTATGGGATTCGTCTATAACATTGGCCGCGTCGTGAGTGCCGGGGCACCGTATTTCATCGGCCACATTTCAGAGCACGCTGGCTTAGGGTACGCGCTCAGCAGTACATCGGCTGCCTTTCTGCTCGCTGCTCTCATCGCAACCGGGTTGCGTCAAACGCGGAATACCCAGCTACTTAGCCCCTGAGCAGCAACGTCGATTCGAGCATGGAAGTAGACCCCGTGACAGCTCTGAAAGGCTGTCCCTTGATCGCGAGAGGTAGTAACCGGCGTTTAGCCCGCCTGCAAATGGCGAAGATAGGGAACGCTGGCCTTCATTAACGGCAAGTCCATCTCGACGAAGTAGTTTTTGATGCCGCCTATCTTGGCCGCGGTGAATATTCTGTTCCAATCCAGAGTGCCCTGGCCTACCGGCACGATCTTGCGGGTCTTTGCTGACCAGCCCTGAACATGCATGGAAATAAAGCGGCCTGGATATTTGGTAAAGTACTGCGCGGCGTCATAGCCGTCGCTGATTGTGGAAACCTGGAACTGGAACTTGACGAACTTTGGATCCAGAAGCTGAAAGAGCAAATCATAGGTCCGCTTACCATCGACCTTTGTCAGTTCGAAGTCCTCGTTGTGGAGGCCCTGCACGATCCCGGCCTGGGCTGCTCGCTCGCCCATCCGGTTGTATTCGTCGGCCGCCCGTTTCACATCATCCGACCTAGGATTCTTCGGGCCGTCCAGGCTCGGAACGAGCATTTGACTCAGGCCGAGGTCTTTTGCCCACGAGATGCGGTCGTCCTGATTCTTTCTCAGTTCGTCCATTGAGAAGTGACTGCTGACGCAGGTGAGGCCCTCCTCGTGCAGGATGCTGCGAAGCTCGGATCCCTTGAGTTTGCCGAGACCGGCGAAGCCGGAGTCAGCATACCCGACGGGCGAGCACAACTCGATTGTTTGGAATCCTGCTGCGGCAAGTTCCTTCAGCGTGCCGCGGAAGTCCTTGGCGATCATTTCTCGCACAGGCCATGTCTGACATCCAATCGGCAAGCCAAGAGGATTGGCGTGAAGTATGCGACTGCCTGTCGCTAGGAGCGCGCCCGCTACTGCGCTCGACGAAGCCATCTTGATGAATTCTCTTCTTGATATTGGGGGCACTCTCGCTCCTCGTGCGATCTGGGATTCAATCTTTGCCAACCGAACGCTGTTCACATTGTCAATCGACCGTCAGTTGAACGGTAACAGGCGGAGGCGCCGGCGCGGCTGAATCGCTCGTCGCCGAAATCGTGATCGAGTAGGTTCCTGTCTGTGTGCCAGGCGGATTGGTTGGTGGGGGGTGGACTACTCGGGGAGGCTGACTGCCTGTCAGAGGCGGACCACCGGTGCCACCACAACTCGAGAGCGACAACATCGATGCAGATAGCACAAGGATCGTCACTGCAGCTGCCTCATAGGTGGCGGTCGCCTGGAAAGGCGGCCGGGACCGCCCGTCACAAACGTGATGGGAATGGGACACGTTCCCGCGGTAACCCCTCAAACGTCATGGTTCCGGACCAGGAAGCTTAGTTAGATCCGCTGGCGCCTGGTGGCGGCAGTGAAGGTGACGGTCTGGCCGATAAGACTCCCGGTTCGCGCTGCTGTTCAGCGGGCCCGACCGGCATTCCCACATTTGTGAGTAAAACGAGCGAGTCTGCCAGTGCGCCGTTGGTGAAGAAGGGACGTTGTCCGCGATCTCTAGGTGTATCTTCCGCGGGAAATTTGACCAATGCGGTGGACCGGAACCAAAGGCAATCTGAGTGGTTTTGAAGCGTCCCTTCCGGACCGCGTAGGACGGATACAGAGGCGAGATCTGCACTCCGCAGTCGCGCCGATTGTGCCGGGATAAACAACAGAGAAGCATACCCGGCCGGTTATCTCGGCCGGGTATGCTTCTCTTCACCGCGATTGCTGGTTGAGTGCCAGCTCGGCGCCGGGTTGGGCGGCCTTGCTCTGTGCAATCTCGACCTCGCGCTCCAACTTGCTCTTCACGCACTTCTCACCGGTTTCGCTGTTTGCGGCCCAAACTTCGCGAAGAAAGTACTGGTCTCCATAGCGCTGGAATACCAGCTTGCCTTTCGCCGACGGTTTCGCAATTTCAGGGTTCGTACTGACGATGGTGCTCCTGGAGTTTCCGCGCAACAGTATTAGGTGTGTGGACTCGATGCTGACCGTATATACACCCGCCGGCATGCGCTGGGAGCCGTTGTGGAATGCGAAGGGCACATTGACGCGCATTTCGTTGCCCTGGGCAAACCCGTGTGATGCCGACACCATTGCCACAGCCCCGAGAGCGCAGGCCAGCAAAGAAGTGCGAAGCTTCGAAGTCGATTTAGCGTTCATGGCTTTTCTCCTCATTGGAAGGCAGCCTCTAAGAGCGCCTTCATCTGGTTAAGCGGAGTTTTGCCATGAAGAGTGCAAGCTCTTCCTAAAAAAACTGATATCCGGGGTCCGGCTAGCCTTGGCTAGGGCGGAGGTTCTCGAAGAGCCATATTCGGGCCAGCGACCAGTCGCGCTTCACAGAACGTTCGGAAATGCTGAGCAGCGCGGCGATTTGTGTCATAGAGAGTCCACCGAAATAGTGCAGTTCCACAACACGTGCCTGCCTGGCGTTTCTGCCTGCTAACCGCTCTAACGCCTCATCCAACAGCAGTACCTCGTCAACGCGCGCGGAAGACAGCATAAGGCCTTCATCCAGATCGACCCGTTTTAGAGCACCGCCTCGCATATCGGCATTGTGAGCCCGTGCGTGGTCCACCAACACGTGCCGCATTACTTGCGCAGCCACACCTATGAAGTGCTGACGATTCTTCCAGTCAACCTCGCCGCCAGCGAGCTTGAGATAAGCCTCATTGATGAGTGCCGTTGCCTGCAACGTATGATCTGGCCGCTCCCGCCGCATGTATGACTGCGCCAGTCGATGGAGTTCGTGGTAGACCAGCGGGAAGAGACTCTGCTCTGCAGTGGCATCGCCGGAGCTCATGGCCTTTAGTAAGACGGTTACCTGTCCCTCTTCACTCGCCATGATCTGCTCCCAGGACCTTCAGCACGCCTGCCGACGCGGCCCGTTCAGTAATGAGCATTACGGATCTGTATGTACACGGTCCGGCCGCCAATCCTTCCGGTCACATCACCTTTCCCGGCTATCTGCGCACTGGAAGCTGAAGAGGGTTACCGGTCCGCCGCCAGTTACAGGTAGCTTTCGGAACGCCAAGATATTATAGTGCCGCGATAGGAATTTGCGCCTCCTCAAGGCGCTCCGTTCAAAACTACAAGTGGTCTCGGCGCAGATCCGTGATCGCCCTGCCCTCGCTTGGCTTGCTGTTTTTACTTGCAATATGCGCGGGGTAACTCGGTGGCGAGGGCGGAGCAGCGGACAAGCTGCGCCGGATTCCGCAGGAGACCGGGAATGCAGGTCGGCCACCCTCCAAACAATCTACTTTCCGTTGAGTCTGAGACGGCGCCACTGAATAAGAAGTCGAGCCAGCAGTAACGATCGAGGCCACGTTTACAAGCCACATCGAATCGATTCTCAAAGCGGGTGGGGGATGAACACAGCAGATCGGGGGGTTCCACCTAACACCGGCCGCATTCATGCCGCAGATCACGCGCTTCCTTTCCGAGTCATCTTTCAGGAAGTGCTGGCACGGCTGGGTGTTGATTCGTCGGGCAACTCTCTTCAGAAGGATCAATCCCTGATGCAGCAGTACAGTGATTTCCTAGATCTGATTGATCGATACCTGCCCGGGGCCGAATCTCCTCTCAAACGGTTGTGGGCCCAAATCCACGATTCTGAAATTGCTTACCATCGATTGCAGTCCGTGAAGGATGCAGGCAAATATCGCACTGGCATCGAGGAACATTGCAGGTTGCTCGACCAACCTCTGCTCGAGCTGCTTCATACGGTCCCGCGTTCTGCCTTGTGCCTGTCGGGGGGTGGCATACGCAGCGCCAGTTTCTCTCTGGGTGTGCTGCAGGCTCTGGCTCAGTTCAACGACACCAGCGACGCGGCGCGCTGCAACACGCAGGCGCCTCCCTCCGCGTTGGAAGAATTCGACTATCTATCTACGGTTTCTGGTGGAGGCTACATCGGTTCATGGTTGATGGCGTGGACCCATCGTCTGACTGTATCCATGTCGTCGAAGGACGCGTTTCGAGTGGTCGCTAGGCAACTGGCCGGCTGTGATGCCCATGCCTCCGGCGATCCTGGGCCACGTGCCCTTCGCCATCTGCGTGAATACACCAGCTTTCTTGCACCTAAGCTTGGCCTGTCCCTCGATTCGTTTACTCTAGCCGCGCTCGTATTTCGCAACCTCATCGTGAATTGGGCCATGATTCTTCCCCTGGTCCTCGCGCTTGTTGCCGCTTTCCAGATCGTCCACTACGGAATGTTCTGGCTCTCACACATCATGATGAATCTCCGTTTCTGGATGTGGTGGATCTTTGGCTGGTTTGTCGCCTCCGGCGTCGTCGCTGGTTGGCGAATGCCCTCGGCAAAGATGGAGATCAAGACGCGCTGGCGTCTCGGAGCAATCTTCGTCTTCTGCGTATATATTCTGCCGCTTCTGCTAAGCAGCCTGCCTCTCGTGGACTTGTGGATCAACCTGGGTCCATTCTGGATCGCGCAACGCTGGCGAATCGTTGGCGCTATGAGTTTTGCTGCCTTCGTGACATTTGTGAGTGTGCCATTCATTCGCGGATGGCTGAGTAAGGAGGGGAATGCGGCCGTATCGCTTGAGCATAAGCCGAGAAACTACGTACTCGCCGGCCTCGCCGCCGCCGCCGGCACTAGTGTGCTTCTGGCCCTCACCGTTCATGCAATTGGATCGCAGGCCTACGAAAAGATCGATCCTGTATCTGCGCGGCTGGCTGCCAGCCACCCAGAGTCTTTAGGAAAGCTCGACCTGATATCTCCGTTCGATTCGGTTCCCAGGTCACAAATCACGGACCGACCTGTAATCAAAGGCCGTGACGATGACACGAGGAAAGGCGATGGCAAAACCGGTGCGTCAGATTCGATAGATCAGTTTTCAATGCGCGAGAGTGGAACCACAGCGGGTGATCTTGGAGATACCAAGCCAAGCTCAGCGAAGTATACCCATCCACACATCGATCGGGAGGATCCCAACGCAAAGCTATTCGTGATTCTCGCTTTTCCCATCCTTTGGACGCTACTGATCGCTGCTTCCGCGCTCTTCGCGGGCTTCCTTGGAATCTTTGAAGAAGATATTGATCGCGAGTGGTGGGCACGCGCCGGGGCCATGATGCTCGGCGTCTTGATCGCATGGATAGTCGCGGAGACAATGGTCGTGCACGCCTCGACCATCGTCGCGAACCTATCGAGGATAGTGAGGACTGGCATCGCCGCTGGACTTATCGGTGCGTTTGGCGGTGCCAGCACGGCCGGCGGCATTGGCGCAGCAGGCGCAAAGAATGCAGATGTGAGCAAATTCGGCAAACTGCTTAACAAGTTCAGCTTGATTGTGCCAGCATTTTGCGCGGTAGCCCTGCTGATGCTTATTGTCTTAATGACCGTTCTTGAAAACTGGATTGCCGGTAAGCTCCTAGGTCCAGAAGCTATGTGGGTCCATTTTGAAATCTTCGCATGTGCATTTGCACTCTCCCTGTTAGTCAACTGGGCTATAAACATCAATATCTTTTCTCTTCATGGCATGTATCGAATGCGTCTCATGCGCGCATTTCTCGGAGCCTCGAACACACGGCGTACTCCCAATCCCTTTACCGGTTTTGACGATAACGACAATCTCTATGAAAAGGATCTGCCCATCGGACCAGGGGTACCGATACACCTCATCAATGCCACGGTCAACCTAGTAGGAACCCGCAAACTTGCTTGGCAGCAGCGAAAGGCAGAAGGCTTCACCTTCAGCCCTCTGCAATGTGGCGGCTGGCGCCTTGGCTATGTTCCCACGCGCCACTATGGCCGGAACGGAGGACTGTCCCTCGGAACCGCGATGGCAATTAGTGGCGCGGCGTTCAATCCCAACATGGGCTATCATTCGTCGCCGCTTGTCACACTGCTTATGACCTTGTTCAATGTTCGGCTGGGGTGGTGGTTACCCAACCCCAAGTACAAACGCGGGCCCATAACTGCGAAAGTGTGCCGTTGGCTCGGGCTTGACATGCGACAGTTCATGCAGAAGAAAGCGCCCCGCCTGGCTCTCAAGCCATTGCTACAGGAGGCTCTTGGAGACACTGATGACCTTTCTGCCTACATCGAACTAACTGACGGAGGTCATTTTGAAAATCTCGGCTTGTATGAGATGGTTTTGCGCCGCTGCCAGTACATCATTGTGGTAGATGCAGGTGCAGATCCTAAGTGTCAGTTCGAGGATTTAGGCAACGCGCTCAGGAAGATCGAGATCGACCTCGGTATTCCCATCACTTTCCCTCTAGGCGTGCCGATGAAAGCTGGAGCGAACAATGATAACCCCTACTGCGCGATGGCCAACATCCACTACGAGTACGTCGATCAGGTGGAATCAGCGCGCCCGGGAAAGCTCGTCTACATCAAGTCAGCAATCAACGGGACCGAGCCGCCAGATATTACTCAGTATGCAAGAACGCATCCAACATTTCCGCACGAGTCCACGGCCAACCAGTTCTTCAATGAAGCTCAATTTGAAAGCTACCGGCACCTTGGACATCACGCGATACGAACAGTTCTGAGGCAGGGAAGAGACGCCGAGGACCGGGGAAAAGCAGATTCCGGTTCGCTCTCGGCCGATGATGTGCCGGAGACCAGCGTGAGAGCATTGTTCACTCTCGCCACGGCCTATGTTGCCGCGAAGCGTTGACCTCCTCGCCTTTGTTCTGGTCCGACTTTTTTTTGCATTAGGGGCGAGCCTGCTTTGTCGAGCTTATCGCTGCTTCAACCGGTGTTCTCGTGCCGCCGAAGTGCTATCTGTAAGGGCTGCGAGAGATATGGACCGGTATCAGAGCCGTCGTCGCATGGCGGAGACAAGCGTGCCCATAGCAAGCAAACCGAGATAGAGGAAGGGCAGCCAATTGTTAGGGGCCGGTGCCGAGAGGTCTGCAGATAGCCAGAATGTGCCGCCGACGATGATGAGCGCACTGGTTGCGATGAGGATGGCCCCCGGCGATAGTCGGCCTTCCCTGCGGAGTTTGACTGCTGCCGCGAAGCAGACGAGAGCGTAGACCGTAAGGAAGCCATAGGTGGCGACTGTACCAAGCCACCCATTGAGATCGAACGGATTGACCCCGCGCAGGCAGAGTCCGACGGCGGGAATCAGTGCCGCCGCGGCCACGGCGATGACGGCGGCGTGCGGTGTCTTGTGACGCTCATGCGCCTTTCCGCAATTGCGAAATGCGTGGCCGTCGCGGCTCATCAGAAAGAGTGTGCGCGCCCCTGCCGTGATGCTGGCCAATGCACAGGCAAAGAAGCTGACGACGGAGCCGGCAGAAATGAAGGGCGCCAGAAGAGACGCGCCGCGCAGCTTTGCCATTACCTGGAGCGGCGCACCTGAAATCGCGAGATTGTCCAGACGGCCATCTAGTGCGAGGTTTTCCGCATATGCAGAGATCAGAAAGAAGATTCCCGAAAACAAGGCGGTCGCCCATACTGCTCGTGGAATTGCTCGCAGAGGGTCCGCAGCCTCGGCTCCCATGGCTGTTGCGCTCTCGAAGCCGACAAAGCTGAAGATTGCCAGGACTAGGCCACTCTTCAATTGATGCGTGGAGAAGTTACTCAATGCGAACTGGGCCGCGTCGTAGTGAAGTACGCTACCGCGGCCGGGTAGAAAAAACAGCACAAGTATCAATGTGATTGATGCGGCTTCCGTCCACAGCATGAGACGTGCTGAAAGCCGGACATCCCGGTACGCGAGGATGCACGCCATACCGAGTCCGATCGCCGTCGTGATGGACGAGAACGCGATGGATGGCTGAGACGATCCGCCCATAAGAGCGTGGAGGTAGTTCGTCAGCCCTCCGGTCACCGCAGCCGCAGTGCCGACATATGCAATCAGTAGAGCCCAACCGGCGACGACGCTTGGCCCTCGGCCGAATTGTTCATGAACGAGGCCATACAGAGATCCTGGAGACGACGACGAACGCGCAAGCACGTTGATGTTCAGCGCGATGAGAAAAACGCTAAACGTCGCCAGCAAAAATACCAGCCACGCAGCCTTGCCGGAACTTGCGATGACCAGCGGCACGACCATTGCCGGGCCCGCTGTGGGGGCGATATTTGCCAGCGATTGCGCGATGATCTCGATCTGCGAAAGTACGCCGGATCTGAGACCATAGTCCTGAGAAGGCGGATCCTGCATGGTTGAAGAGGGCATACTGTGGGTCCGGAGTTCTTACGCTAGCATCAGGTCCCCTTTTACGTACGGATATTTCAGCTACTGCCGGTTCGAGCGGCGTAGCTCCCGACAGACCAGATTCAAAGAGGCGTCGCAGCGACTTTCTGCGCCCGCCCAACGTTTGGCAAGCAAGTTTGCTGGGTTTTGATTTTTCCGCTAAACGCACTCCATCGGGCTTTGCTCGTGCTCCGCCGTTACGAAACGCTACCGGATTCTATGTAGTGGCTTGCTGCTTCGGCTCCCCCGACAACAGTTAAGCGCTGGCTTCCGGATGCTATCTCTGCCCTCGCGATCACCATTCATGACACAGCCAGAATAGGCGCGTATGATGTTTCACCAACTCCCTTTGGCAACAAACCAGATAGCCGCCACGGCGCGACTTGAACCGCAACACTGATTTGGAGCGGAACTTCGAATTCATGACAAAGCAAGCGATCATCATTCCGGTCGTTGTCCTAGGCGTTGCCGCGGCACTCCTCTTCACCATCAAGGGATGCTGGACGTCGTGGGAGGGCGGGAGCGCATCGCAGCGAACCGACGATGCGTATTTGCGTGCAGATATGACACCCCTCAGCACGCGCGTCTCAGGGACCGTCAGGAAGATCGACGTCAATGACTTCGAAGCGGTCACGTCCGGCCAGTTACTGGTCCAACTCGACGACGAGGACTATCGTGCCACGCTGGAGCAAGCCAAGGCTGCCCTCGCTGGGGCACAAGCGGAGCTCGAGGATAATCAGGCGGCCAAGCGAATTCAGGACGCTCAAATTGAGAGCGCGGAGGCGGCGATTGTTCAGGCCGACGCAGCTGTGAATGCTGCAAAGGCCGGCGTGGCCGCCGTTCAACCCGATGTCGATCGGACGGAGACGGAACGCAAACGCCAGGAGGCGCTCCTGGCCGCAAAGGCCACAACCCACCAACAGCTGGAACAAGCGGTTGCCGATGCGGATCGCTTCGCGGGAATGCTGGCGAGTCGCCAGGCGGACCTGGCACGTGCACAAGGTGCGCTCACAAGCAGTCGTACTATGCTCGAAGCCGCAAAGAGACAACGAGCCGCTCTCGACACCAGAGACGCTCTGTATCGGGCTGATATTCAAGCTAAACAGGCAGCTATCGTCGTCGCCAACGTCAATCTTGGATATACACGGATCGCAGCCCCTACGGCAGGGTCTATCGGTGAACGTCATGTGCTGGAGGGGCAGCTGGTTGTTCCGGGAATGCAGTTGGTCGATCTGGTCAGGGGCGACGTCTGGGTCCAGGCGAACTATAAGGAAACACAACTCACCAATATCCGCAGAGGAGATGCCGCCGACATCAGGGTCGATACTTTTCCGGGAATAGTGCTCCACGGGAAAGTTGCAGAGATAGCTCCCGCAAGCGGATCACAATTTGCCCTTCTCCCTCCTGACAATGCGACCGGAAACTTCACGAAGGTCGTCCAGCGAATTCCTGTGAAGATTGTGCTCGATCCAGGCCATCCCCTTCAGGGCACGCTGCGTCCCGGTTTCTCGGCCGTCGTGACGATTCATGCTTCTGGAAAACGCGCGGCGCAGGAGGGCTCTCAGTCTTGAGTGCGTCGTCCCAACCAGCCTCTACGCCACCATCTGCCTCTCGGGTGATCACAACTCATCCGCTGCTAGGCGTAATTGGGGTCCTGTTCGGCGCCTCAATCGCAACATGCACCGGACGGCTGCTCAGTGTAGGGCTGCCGGACTTGCGAGGCGCTTTGCATCTCGGCGTGGATGAAGCCTCCTGGCTAGGGACGGCGTTCAATGCGGCCCTTATGTTTGTCGGTCCATTTTCTGTCTACCTTGGTGGTTTGCTCGGCGCGCGCCGAGTACTGTTAGCCTGCGCAGCGGTATTCACATTCATCAGCGTGTTGCTTCCATTCGCATTCCACCTTCCTATCATGCTTGTCCTCCTCGTCCTCGCAGGCTTGACGGCTGGCACCTTCTATCCGTTGACTCTTTCGTTCGTTTTGCGCAACCTGCCAATGCGATATGTCCTGGTCGGCATCGCGATGTACGCCATGGACATCCTCTTTACAACCAACTTCGCAACCTCACTGGAAGCCTGGTTCATGGGCCACCTCTCCTGGCGCTGGATCTTCTGGAACAGCGCTGTGCTCACTCCGGTGATGATGGTCTTCATTTACTTCGGAATCCCATGGCAGCCCATGCCACAACCGAAGGAGGGGCAGCCGAAACCCAACTGGCGAGGATTTCTCTACGGAAGCCTTGGTTTCTCCCTTCTGTATGTCGCACTCGATCAAGGTCAGCGGCTGGATTGGTTTCATTCCGGCACCATCGTAGGGCTCGTCGTCTCCGGGTTGTTCCTCCTCCTGGCGACGGTAGTACGAAGACTCAGGATGCCGAACCCTCTCGTTCACTTCGGATTTCTGGCGAGAAAAAACACGCTGCTTCTTGGTGGAGTCTTAGTCTTCTTCCGCTTCGTCATGCTCGCAACCGTTGTCGCTATCCCCAGCTATCTCGGATCCATCAAAGGTTACGTTCCGCTTCAGACGGGCCCAGTCCTCCTTTGGGTCGCCCTGCCCCAATGCATCTTCGGCCTACTAGCCATGTACCTGCTGAAATCTGTCGATGCCCGGCTCATCCTTACCGTCGGCTTTGCTTTGGTAGCCGTTGCCTGTCTTATGAATGCAAATCTATCTGCAGCATGGTCAGGCAGCAATTTCTGGGTTCCGCAATTGGTGATGGCGATCGGCTACGCATTTGCCTTCAACGGTATGGTAGGAGCCATCATCCTCGAAGTCATCAACACGGGCGCTCTCACCCGTCCTATCGACGTCCTTACATTTGCCGGTTACTTCCAGACGGTCCGACTCTTCGGAGGACAGCTGGGTGTCGCCTTCCTGCAGCATTTCCTCTCAGTGCGCGAGCAGTTTCACTCAAACATTTTGGGACTGGGCGTTCAGCTTGGCCTCGGACCCACCGATCAAAGATTGCTCGGACTGACCGCTGGCACGCACAGTCAGTCCTCAGGTCTGTCGGCGGCAGCCGGAAGAGCAGCAGAGATTCTGGGTCTGCAGGTCAAACAGCAGGCATTCACTCTTGCGGTCGCGGACTGCTTTCTGTTGGTGGCCTACTCTGTCGTGTGCTGCCTGATCATCGTCGCATTCATGGCGCCGGTCCCCACACAATATCGGCAGGTAACGCAGCCCGCAGCCGTACCGGCCTGAGATAAAGACGAAAGCATCTGAAGGTACACGATATGCGGCTCACGACACTACGACGCCTTTTGCTGAAGATCCTCTCGCTCTCGCTCCTGTGCACAGTTGAATTATTGGGCATTCCCGAAAACAGTCGAGCTCAAAATAGTTCGCCCTTGCGATTGTCATTGCCTCAAGCCATCGACATGGCGCTTAAGGAGAATCGAGACCTAAAACTGGCTAGATTGGCGGTTACTGACAGCGAACATAAGAGGGAGATTGCGCGATCAGCTTATTTTCCGCACATCAAGAATGAGTCCAGCGTTCTGCACCTGACAGACCTTGCCGGAGTGCAGTTTCCCGCGGGCGCCTTCGGGACTCATCCATCCACGGGACCAATCCCCGGCCAGAATCTGGTCATTGACCAGGGAGCCCTTACTACGTATACGAGCGGGACCGGGTTGGCCCAGCCAGTGACACAGATGTTGAAGATTCACGAATCCAATCGAGCCGCGACGGCTGACATCAAGACAGCCATGATTCAGCTGGATCAAGCCGAAAATGAAGTCGCGTTGAAGGTACGCCAACTGTACTACGGCATCCTGATCGCGCAGCTCAAACAACAGGCCGCTGCGGAAGAAGTCTCTGCCAGTCAGGTAAAAAATCAGGAAAGTAACGACGAAGTTGAAAGGGGCCACGCGCTGGAAGTTGTGGCTCTTGAAAGCCACGCTTCTTTCCTCGACGCGCAGCAGGCCGCACTCACTCAAAGGCTGCAGATCCACGATCTAACCATCACGCTCGACGATCTGTTGGGGCTACCACTGACTACCGAACTGCAACTGGATGAAGAAACCCTCGCGTCGATGCCCATTCCTTCCCGCGAAGAATGCATCCGCATCGCCCGCGAGCACAGCCCGGAGATTCGCGCCGCACAGCAGGCTCTCGTCAAAGCGAAAGCAGGCCTGGCGGCTGCAAAGGACGCCTATATCCCCGATATCACGGGCCTGGCGCGATACAGCTATCAGAGTGGCGTTCCCTTTCTTGTCCACAACTTCGGCACATTTGGTTTTACCCTCACCTACGACCTTTTCGACGGCGGACAGCGTATCGCTGAGATCAGAGACTCCCGCACCATGCTTTCTGAGGCAGAGCTCAATCTCGTCAAAGTAGAAGATGATGTCGCCGTTCAGGTGGAGAAGGCTTACGACAAGGTCGAGCAGTTGCAGGATCTCGGCGGCGTTACGGAAGAAGCGCTGAAAGCAAGAACGGAGGCTGCCCGACTGACAGACCGCCAATTTGAACAAAATGCCGCGTTAGCGTCCGCTCGAGCTGAGGCACATGCAAAGGCGATCTCCGCCAAGGCATCCACACTCGAGGCAGCTCTTGGCCTGTCGCTGGCACGAAGCGATCTTATGAAAACGATCGGACAGCTTCCTCGTTAGCTTAGGCAAAACCGGATTGCTACGGTACTCGCCGAATTACCGCCCTTCGTATGGTTTTCACGTCGTGAAGAGACCTATTCATGCCGACAGGCGTGACGTCCGTCCACGTTTTGCAGGTTCATGCGCAAAGACGCGAAATACGCTGGACGTCCAAGTGTGGGCGCGATCTCGTAGTGCATTGCCGGTTTTGGGCAACGAAGTTTTAGCCCATTCCACTTTTCTGCTCAAATGATGCAGTTCGAAGGTCGGAAGGTAGCGCCTTATTGGGAAGCGGATGAGGATAGGCGCGCCGGAGCCCTCGACTGCACAATCCCTAAGCTTCAGCCTGATTCTGTGGCTTTGCACCGAACGTTGGAGCCAATCTTTGCTCAACGCTTGGCGCTGGTAGGGGATGTACTGCTTGCTGACTTTCATCCTTCGCTCATGACGAGCGCGGATGGAGGCGAAATCAGAATCGAGCGATCCTTGAAAGGATGGGGACAACTCGGAGAGCGTTGATCTGCCGTCGGCACCGGTAGGAGGGGGGCCGGGATAGGATATGCTTTCGAACAGCCGGGATCTAATCTATAACACTTTGAGCATCTTGGAACTTTGAAGAAGGATCCGCAGATGTCGCATCTTGCCACTGGCCATAACGTCGAACTCGAACTAACAGCGGTGTTCGGATGACGTTGGCAAGAGTATCCAGACTGATGCTCGGCGGACTGCTATCGCCGCTCCTCCTGCCGCTGTTGCCAGCCGCGTACGCGCAGAAAGAAGCACCGGCGGCAACCTCTGTTGTCGTCCAGCCCGGTGCCCCCGGCGAGCCGAGCAAAACGCTCCCGCCCTCCACGCGTCCTACCGTCCCCCACCTGTCTCAGGCGGATGTGGCCTTTATGGAGGGCATGATCATGCATCACTCCCAGGCCGTGGAAATGACGGCGATGATACCGTCACATACGGAAGATAAAGATGTGCAGTCGCTCGGAGCGAAGATAAGCAGTTCACAGATGGACGAAATCAACTTCATGAAACGCTGGCTTGTGGCACGCCATGAGCCGGTCTCCATGGCGATGCCTGACATGCCTGGCATGGATATCTCAAGACAGTCGATGGCTCCCATGCCCGGAATGTTAACGCCGGGGCAGATGGCGGCGCTTCGCCGTGCGAAAGACGCGGAGTTTGACCGTCTTTTCCTGGCAGGTATGATTCAGCATCACAATGGCGCGCTCATTATGGTGAAGGATCTTTTCGATACTCCTGGCGCCGGGCAGGACGCCGACTTGTTTAACTTCGCGACAGACGCGGACAACACCCAACGGGCTGAAATCAGAATCATGCAGGGCATGCTGGAGAAAAAGCGGTAGTGGAGAGAAGATGAACCCAAGGAAGAGTTGGACTTTCCGTTTGGCCCTTGTGCCGACGGCTGCGATTGTTCTGTTTTCCCCTGCCTGCACGCTCCATGGGCAGCAGCCTGCACCTGCGTCACCCGTTACGCAGGCACCCGATGCGAAAGCTGCTGCGAAGCCGACGCCAACAGATGAGATGGATGAGTTTGCGCCGAAGCCGGCTCCGCCACTGCCGGCAGGAATGACTGGATCGGATACGAAGGATCCGCGGTACACCCTGAAACCGGGCATGTACAACGCGGGCGAGGCGAAGCTGGGGATGAAGCATCTCCTCTTCGTGGAGAAGCCTGGACCGTTCCGGCTCGACGCAACATCGCCGGATGATCCACAAGTAGACAAGACGCTGACACTGTTGGGCGTTGGCGACAAATCGAAGATGCCGAAGGAGCTAAAGCCTGTCATTGCGCAGTTGGCTTACGCAAACTCTGACCTCGCATTTCAGGGCGATCACTTGTTCCAGGGAAATTTCTACGGCATCAGCATCTATGACGTTGCCGATCCGGCAAAAGCCAAGCTGCTGACCACCTTGGTGTGTCCGGGCGGACAGGGAGATGTTTCCGTGTACGGACATCTTCTTTTTATGTCCGTCGAGATGCCGAATGGACGATTGGATTGCGGGGTGCAGGGCTTTCCGCCAAATCCACCACCGGCGGCAGGGCATGAAAAGGAGCGTCGCCCACCGGCGGCACAGAAGGATCGCTTTCGCGGAGTCAGGATCTTTGATATTTCGGACATCAAAAACCCGAGGCAGGTCGCAGCGGTACAGACATGCCGCGGTTCACACACCCATACGTTGGTTGTAGATCCAAATGACAAGAACAACGTTTATATATACGTGTCCGGAACATCTTTTGTGCGTCAGGCGGAAGAACTGGCTGGATGTTCAGGTGAGGAGTCCGGCAAGGATCCTAACACGGCGCTGTTTCGTATCGATGTGATCAAGGTTCCAGTCGCATCGCCACAGGAAGCCAAGGTGGTATCAAGCCCTCGCGTATTCATCGATCCGCGTACGGGGGCGCTGAACGGTCTGAACAACGGCGGCAGCCATGATAAGGGTGCAGAGAAGCCGAAGGATACGAATCAGTGCCACGACATCACGGTATATTCGGCGATTGGGCTGGCGGCGGGCGCATGTTCGGGGAATGGTCTACTACTGGACATTAAAGATCCGGTGCATCCAAAGCGCGTGGATGCGGTGAACGATCCGAACTATTCTTATTGGCACTCGGCTTCATTCTCGAACGACGGAACCAAGGTGGTGTTTACCGACGAGTGGGGTGGTGGCCTGGGGGCGCGGTGCCGTCCAAGCGATCCCAACAAGTGGGGTGCGGACGCGATCTTCCATCTAAAGGATGACAAGTTAAGCCTGGCCAGCTATTACAAGCTACCGGCGGCACAGGGCGACACAGAGAACTGCGTGGCGCATAATGGCTCGCTGATCCCGGTGCCCGGCCGCGACATCGAGGTGCAGTCTTGGTATCAGGGCGGCATCTCGGTAATGGACTTCACGGATGCAGCACACCCCGTTGAGATAGCCTACTTTGATCGAGGACCCATTGATGCGAAGACCCTGGTGCTGGGCGGCGACTGGTCGGCGTACTGGTACAACGGGTACATCTATGGCTCAGAAATTGCACGCGGGCTGGACGTCTTCCAGCTAACCCCGACGAAGTTCCTCACCAAGAATGAACTCGAAGCTGCTAAGACAGTTCAGGTAGACGAACTGAATGTACAGAATCAGCAGAAGATCGAATGGCCCGCGAAGTTGATCGTAGCCAAGGCCTACCTCGATCAGTTGGCCCGGTCGCAGGCTTTGCCGCAGGATCGCATCGCCGCGGTGCAAAAGGCGATCCATAGCGCGGAAAAGTCACACATGAATGCGAGCAAGGTGGCTGCTTTGAGTGCCCTGTCCGTCTCCGTGGAGGCAAGCGCCACCACGGCAACAAGTTCGGATGATGCAAAAAGACTGCGTGCGCTGGCGGAGATCCTGAAGCATCCCGTAGCGTGACTGTCCAATAATTGATTGATGCCCACACCTGCTGCCTGGAGGAAGCGCGAATCCCGGCGATTGTTGTGGAGATTCTCTGAGATCGGGAATCTCTTCACCACCCGATCGCCGAAATCGGCTGAAACAGCAGCGGGCGTTAAATGTCACTGCTTCAGCACTCGAAAGGCCTTCCAGGGAACGCTGCCATATTCGCCCATATCCGCCATGCCAGCCATCTGGTCGCCTGCGCTGGTGCCTTGAAAGGTCCAGCGCACCTCGTATCCGCTAGTTGGCATTGTGCCCTTCAGACTAATTTGATTGGCTTGCACCTTGCCGCTCAGAGAGGCTTTGTAGATCTCGCCGTACAAAGTCCCGCTGATCTCGTCGTTATTTTGCCTGAGTTCGAAGCGTTGCATGCCGGTCCCGCATAGATAGTCAATGAGCACAGTCCAGGTGCCGCCAAGCTGCGCGGTATCTCCCTGCGGAACCACAGGGTTTTGGTAGCTGCCTGGTTTGGTCAGGCCCTCATAGATCGCATCCGCCACCATCTCGGCTTCGCCGGGAGCCATCATGTAGGGCATGATCGTAACCGCGCTGTCCATGTGGTCAGGCCTTTTGCCTGTGGCCTGGCCGATTAAAATCCGCGGGGTCCCGGCATCGAGTTTCGCTTCGAGCTCAACGCCCGTGATCTTGAGGACATTGGCGTCCCATCGTATGCGAAGCTCCGGACTGTGGTTCGAGAGGTCTTCGGGTTGAAGAATCTCTGTCGTGACAGAGGGCAGTCCCTTCACGCGATTGGCGATTGTGTCCAGCCAGCTCTGCCACTGCTTCCATTCGGTCGCGTGGTCGCGCTGGTACCACTGTCTGACGGCGGCCAGCATCCCCATGATCTCTTCTTTGCCAACCTTGTAGCCGCGACCGTAGTTGTGATGAGGTGCAGCCTGGAACCACGCTGCCTGGATCAGTTCCGGTTTGCCGAGAAGGACGCCCGCTGCCTGCGGACCGCGAATGCACTTGCCTCCCGAATAGCCAACCAGCGAAGCCCCGGCCTGAATGTGGATGTTGGGCGACAGCGGCTCTTCAGCGGCGGCATCGACAAAGACCGGTACGTCCTTCGCCTGGGCGATGCGGCAGATATTGGAGATGGAGAGCGGCCCCTTTGCAGCAGCGGGGCTCGACATGACGTATACCATTGCGACCTGCGCCGTCATAGAATCTTCCAACTGCTCTGCTGTTTCCACCTCAACAACTTCCGCTCCTGTTGTACGCACTCCAAAGTCGTAGGGATTGCGGGAGTGTTTCGGAATAATGACCTTCGTCTTTTCGCGGACGTAAGGAAGAGCCTGGCACTTTTCGATATCTGCGCCTGCAGTACATGCCAGGGTAGAGAGGGCGATGGCGGCTTCGCAGCCCGTCGTGACCATGGCGCTGGGCGCGCCCATCAGCGAGGCTATCTCTTTCCCAACCGCGGCCATCAGCTCATCCAACTGAACAAAGTAAAAGGATGCTTCATACATGGCGCGTTTGACTTCGGGAAGCGAGCAGGAGCCCGTGATGATGGTGTAAGTGCCGCGCGCATTCAGTATGGGACGAACACCGATCTCGGTAAAGAGATTGGTTTTTTCGTGGCCGTTGAGCTGCGGGAATCCAGCGGGAGCCTTGAAGCCCTCTGCGCCCGAGGAAGTTAACGGCAGAGCAGCCGCTGCCGGAATCGCAGTGGAGGCAAGGCCGAAGGCGGAAAGCGCCCCGGAAGCCTGCAACATCCTGCGACGGGTGATCTTGGTTGTCTGGTTGAGCGGCTGCATGGGTCTCCTTTTTCGAATCGTGGCCGGGATACAAGTGCGCCTGCTGCTGGGCCCGGCAGACGCTCAAGCTGTGTCAGATATAGGCAATTACGTCGATTTCGACGAGGGAATTTCCGGGAACGCCGCCTGCGGGAGCGACAGTCGTGCGCACGGGCGGCATGTCGCCAAAACGGCCCTTGTATGCCTCATTCATGCCTGCATAGTCCTTGAGGTCGTTTAGAAAGACGCTTACCTTCAGCACCTTGTCCATGGATGAACCTGCTGATTTGAGGTTTTGCTCAATTTCGTCCAGCACGGCCTTGGTGGCCTCCTGAATCGTTCCGGGCTTGTGATAGCCAACTCCGGCGAGAAAGAGCAGGTTGCCAAACGAGACCGCGGCATTGAAGAGCGGTGGCGCTTCGCCGGGCTTGCGGTTCGCACCGTAACCGTAGGCCTTCTTCTCCGGGTTTGCGGGTTTCTCCGCAACACCATCTGCCGCTGCCATGGTTGCTACGCCGGCCGCGATAGCGGCACTCTTCAGCATGAATCGCCGAGTCTGCTTTTCCATTTCGTATTACCCTCGCTTTCTACGACTGTTATGTAGAGGTGTGAGATACGCGCGCCTTCATTAATACGCTACGCAGTCTTGTTGCCACCGTGTGCTCTTCGCCCTCTTCAAGCATCCAGGTGGAGAGAACGATGGAGTTCGACGTGCCGGTGAGGCCTCGTCCGTCCGTTCCGGTTGCAGGGTTCAATTCGATGGGTGGCGTGCCATCGCGCAATTCCTTAGCAACTTGCAGCGGCGTTATCCCGACTTGTTTTGGGTCGATATCGATGATGAGGTGCGGGACATGATTGGCAATAGGTGGTGTGAAGACCCGAGTCGTGACGAACGGAATGGTTGACATCGCTCTTTGAATAACGGCAGTGCGCCGCAGATACTCTGCTTCCAGCTTGTCATCGCTTTGCTCCAGCAACCAGTCGACCGCCGCAACCATGCCAACGATCTGCTCCTTGGCGACCTTCATGCCACGGCCAACCGCATCGCTGTTTGGATTGTCGTTCTGCGCTGCGAGCTCAATAAGGTCCTTCCGGCCGAGGAGGAGACCAGCATTCTGCGGACCACGAATCCCTTTGCCGCCCGAAAAGCAGACGAGGTCGAAGCCCATTCCGGTGTAATTCCAAAGATTTTCGATGGGAGGCACATCCGCAGCAGCATCCAGGTGAGACGGCACGCCATGCTCGTGCGCAACCTGAATCCACGCTTCACGCCCAATGTCGCCGCCTTCGGCCGCATTGAAGAAGTTCGTCATTACAGTACGATCACCGAGCGCGGCACGGTAGTCATCGAGGCTAACCACCTCCCTGATGACTACATTGCAGAGCTGCATGGCATGGTCGTACTCGTAGCGGTGAGCCTTTTGCACGACAACCTCATTCTTATGTCCGGCGACTCCGCCAGGGATTGCCTCAGGGGGGAGTCCATTCGCCTTGGCGATGCAGGCTGCGGTTGCCAGCGTCAGAGCGGCCGATGCTCCGGAACTAACTAACGCGCCTTCGCAGCGAAGTTTGCGCGCCAGGTATTCGCCGGCGGATGTTTGCAAGTCCTTGAGACGCACTGGATGATAAGCGGCCCGTTCGACGGCCCGCCGCACGGAGGGCGGCATGACGGCCGCAGTCAAAAAGGTGTATGTGCCGGCGGCGTTGATAATCGGCTGCACACCGAGCTTCGCATAGTAGTCTTCGCCGGCTGGCGCCGCTGCTGGAGATGCATGGAGCTGCGTGACCGCACCGAATGCAGCGACGGGACTGCAGCCCAGGAAACGTCGACGCGATATCGCGAGCCCCTTTTTGACAGCCATCGGCATATTCCTTTCCGCCCTTGGACCGCACGCAACCAAACCCGACCGATTCGAGCAGGGATCAGATCCTGCCGAATTTTTGGACAGCTTCCACAATTGAGCGATATTTCTCGATGAACGGGTACATCGAATGCTCGGAGTTATCAAGCGCCTGCGCCTTTATCAGGATGTCCGCAGCGTGAGTTCTGGGCACCACGACGACGCCGTCCTGGTCCGCGACTATGATGTCTCCGGGCTCGACCTGAATTCCATCGCACAAGATCGGGATATTCGCCCCGGCGAAGCGGTAGTGCCCGACCGATGTGGAAGGCACAGGCCCAAGCGCATACACCGGGAACTGCACGCGTTTCAATTGCGGAATATCGCGCACGCCTCCATCCACCACGGCTCCGGCATAGCCGCGCGCCGACATCGCTGTTCCCATCAGCCCCCCCATACCGGCAATATCGGCGCCGCCTTCGACCGTCATGACATAGACCGAGCCGCTTCCACCGCTGTCGATCGCCTGCAGCATGCCGGTGAGGGCGTTGGGATCGTGATTCTCTTCCGGCTTCAGAAGGACGGTGACAGCGGTGCCGGCAAACTTTGTGGGAAAGATGGCCTGCATGCGATGCGACATATACCGCTTCTGGTGGAACAACTGCTCGATTGCGTCGGAGACCGAAGCGGCCTCCACATGACGATATGCATCCAGCATCTGTTGCGGGTGGGCGTCGTACTCGGCCGCTGTCATGGGGGTATCGGCCTTGCTGGCTATCCCTATGGCGCCGGCTATCGCGACGCAGATGGTCAAGAAGAGCTGTTTGAAGCGTCTAGGGGTCACCGTTTTCCTCGCTCTATCTGAACGCCTTTGACTGCAAAAAAGATTATGCCCTAGCGGACTGCAATGCACGCGCAAAGGTCGAGGCCAGTGCCGGACGGCGGTGATTGCCCGCATCGAATGCTTTGCGCGGTATCGTGAGCGAAGCAAAGTGCGCCCATTCGAAAACAAGCGACGGAAACTGTCATCGGGCAAAACTCCTGCTTTGTTCTAGGACAAGTGGCCTAGAGTGCGTCTGCAGGCGCTCAGTCAAGATGGACCAGACCTCTCTGCAGCGCAAAGATGGTGGCCTGTGTGCGATCCCGTGCGCCCATTTTCTCGAGCACGGCGCTGACATGGATCCTCACGGTCTTTTCCGAGATATGCAGCTGTTCAGCGATCTCCCGATTGGAGCGTCCCTGCGTAATGCACGTTAGCACCTCGGTTTCCCGAGGTGTGAGGTCGGTGGTCGAAGTGCGTTCGGCGAGCCGGTCTAACGCTGTGCGAGGCAGATAGCGGAAATCCCTGTGTACCGTCATAATTGCATCGATCAGCTCCTGCCCGCTCGCGTCCTTTGTCAGGTAGCCCGCCGCCCCGCTGCGCACCGCGCGATAGACATCTTCGCTGCCCTGGTAGTTCGACAACACCACGACCCGTGCATCGGGAAACTCACGCCGCAGCCGAGTCAACACATCGAATCCATTTGTTCCCGGGAGGCGCAGGTCGAGCAACATGACGTCGGGACGGAGCGTGCGGTACATCAGGAGTCCCTGCTCTCCGTCAGCTGCTTCACCAATCACGCAGATCTGGGAGTGGCCGGCGAGGACGGAGCGCAAAGCTATCCGGGCTAAAAAATGGTCCTCCACCAGCAAGACAGTGATGCTGTCTACAGGCCGATCCATTGCACTACCTCTTTTTCTTTCACGTCTCCACTTCTATTGCGGGTCAGGTAGATCGCATCGTAGGGGACGGTGGCCTCTACCTCCGTACCGGAGCCGACGCTGTGCAGCCGGAGGGTACCGCCCACTTTTCGTGCGCGTTCCTGCATCACGGCGATGCCGAAATGGCCAGTACGTGCCGCCGCCTCGTCGAGCTGGAAGCCGTGACCATCATCCCGAACCCGCAGGCGCAACAGGTCTGCTTCGTAGATCAGTTGGATAGAGATCGACTTTGCATGGGCATGTCGCAATGCATTGCGCACAGCCTCCTGCGCGATTCGCGCCAGATGATGTACCGAGCCGGGAGATAAAGAAACTTCTTCGCCCTCCATATCGAAATGAAGTGAGGATCCTGCGCTGTGATGATTTTCTTCAAGCATTCGTAAGAGGGCCTTCGAGAGAGAGCTGGTGACCTCCTCGGTCTCGCGCAGGTCATAGATGATCCTTCGAGCCTCCGCCTGACAGAGGAGAACCATGCTGTGGGCCAGCTCGCAGGATTTGCCAGCAGGGCTCTGGACGTTGTTGCCGTCGCGAAAGAGATTCATGGTCGCTTCGAGCTGCCACGAGATCGCGGAGAACCCAGCCATCAGGGTGTCATGGCATTCCTGAGCGATGCGGTTGCGTTCTTCCAGCACGATGCCCATGTTGCCTCTGGCCTGTTGCATCCGGCGCCGCCGGGGCGCACGCGCGAGAATGCCGATGAAGATGCCAATCAACAAACAACCGAGTGCGATAGCCCACCGACTCTGAAGAAAAGCCGGATTCCAGATGAGCACGAAGATTTGTCGCGAACACATGGCATGTGGAAAGACGAGATAGTCAGCCGCGAAGCGGGCAACGAGATCAGGAAGCGAGACAAACCCAGAATTACCGCCGGAAAGGAACGGTCGCTGAACGGGCTCAGCCGCAAGGCAGGCAGTGTTCAGGATGATGTAGAGAAACGTGCCCAGCGAAATACGGCTGCGGGTTCCGGTCGGAACCAAATGGTTTTTTGTTCCTCCAATCGAAGTTGCCATACGGCTCAACTCTCGTCGGCTCCATTCGTATCAAGTTGCAGGGGCTGTTCAGGATGGACGAAGAGCCAGCATATTGCAGCGACGACGGCGAACAAAGCGGCGAGATTGAATGAACTAGTCCAGCCCGCCCGCTTGGCGATCCACGGGGTGAGAGATGCGGTGACAGCGCCGCCGATCTGACCGCCCATATTGACGATGCTGGAAAACAATCCGGAAGATCGCCCCGCGAGGTCAACGGAAACAGACCAGAAGGAACTTTGTGACAGATATAGCGCGCCTGCTCCCGCTGCCAGGATGACACCGGCCGCGCCCGCGCTATGCGCCTGCGAACCAAGAACGAGAAAAGCAGCGGTTGCCGCAAGCGCAAGACCGGCCAAACCGCAGCGGCCTGCACGAAGTCCCCAACGAGCAGAGATCCAGTCGCTGAGTGCGCCGCCGATGAGGCAGCACATTGTCATCGAGAGAAAGGGCAACATGGTAAAGACAGCGCTTGTTTTGAGGTTTAGGCCACGCACCTGCGCGAGATAGACAAAGAACCAGCTAAAGAATATCCATGCGATATAGCCGAAACTGAAATAGCCGATCATCAGGGCAACCAGGTCTCGCCGCTGAAAGAGTCGGACGCCGGATATGCGTCCTCTGCTGGGAGCGCCTGTCTCGGGCTTCACCGCGTTCCCAAGCTTGCTTATCTGTCGAACGGGAGTGCCGCGGATCTCCGTCAATTCGCTCTCGGAAACCGATGGGTGGTCTTCGGGAAGATCGCGTGCCATGAACCACCACGCGATGCCGACGGCGATGCCCAGCCCGGCGCTAAACCAGAACGCGGCTCTCCATCCATGGTGCGTGATCAGCCAGTTCAAGAGTGGCGGTGTGAGTCCGCTGCCAGCGCCCACACCGGCAAAGATCAGGCCATTGATAAAGCCGCGCTCTCGAAACGGTATCCACTGAGCGACAAATTGATTGGCCGCCGGATAAACAACAGCCTCGCCTGCTCCCAAAAGAAAGCGAATGCTGAGCAGCCAGTACATGGCATATGCCACGGTGGAAGGCAGTGCAGCGGTAAAGGCCGTTGTTAGGCCCCACCAGATTGCGCCGAGGGTGAGCGAACGTCGCGGACCCCAGCGGGTGGCCAGCCAACCGGCCGGTACCTGGAAGATCGCATAGCCAAGGAGAAAGGCGCTGAAGACACCGCCGAGCCTCTGATTGTCCAGACCATACTCCCGACTCAGCTGCAGGCCGGCGATGGCGATGTTAGTGCGATCGAGAAATGCAACGCCGCTGAGCACGAAGAGCCAAAATGCCAAAAGGTAGCGCACGCGTAACCAGCGAGGAGGTGTCGGGAATTCGGCCCCTGGCTGCTGATGCGCTGCTTGCAGGCTAATATGGTTCACTTCGGGTGCTCCCCGGATGAATGTTCTCACATGCTAATGAGCAAGCTCGGTTTCGCGCCAGACCCACGCTTCTCTAGGGCAAATAGCCTAGAGAAAATTTGGTTACACTGCAGATGTTTCGTGCTGGCAACGATACTAGAGTGATCATCGTGTCGTGCGTACAGCAGCACTAGAAGCCATCAAGGACCTCACATGCCTCTGGTTGGTCGGTTTACTCTGCGTGTCACTTTGCTCATGTTCGGCGGCATGCTCTGCGCGGCCGCAGCAGTTGCACAGGAGCCTCTCAAATCCATCCCCTCTCTTACGCTTCCGCCTTTCCCGACGCTTCCACCCCTCCCTTCGCTCCCATATAACCCATTCAAATATGATCTGGTGCTTTCAGGCGGCCATGTGCTGGATCCCAAGAACCATCGAGATGGCGTCATGGACGTCGGCATAAAAGATGGTCGCATCACGGCCGTGGAACCGCATATCGCGTCGGCCGAGACCATCAAAGTCATTCAGCTTCACGGCCTGTATCTCACACCCGGCCTTGTCGACATCCATGTGCATGCGTACGCCGGAACGGGAGAGAAAGGGTCTTATGCCGGAGACAATAGCCTCTATCCGGATGGTTTTACCTTCCGGGAAGGAGTGACTACGGTCGTTGATGCAGGCAGCTCCGGATGGCGCAATTTCGAGGACTTCAAACAGCGGGTGATTGACCGCTCCGACACACGCGTGCTCGCCTTTCTGAACATCGTCGGTGCGGGCATGCGCGGTCCGCTTTATGAGAACAACAACGAGGACATGGATGGCCGTGCCACCGCGGCGATGCTTGAGAAGTATCCCAATATACTGGTGGGTATCAAGAGCGCTCATTATTCCGGGCGTGGCTGGAAGCCGTTTGAGCAGGCGGTGATAGCCGGCAATCTGGCGAATCGGCCGGTGATGATCGATTTTGGCACGAACGGGACGGAACGGCCGCTGCTGACGTTGCTGTCGCAAGTTCTGCGTCCGGGTGATATCTATACCCACATGTACTCTGGTCTCCGCGGCGAGCAGGACCCCCAGACTTTAGGACCGAGCCAAGCCATGGTTGTGGGACGCAAGCGCGGAATCTACTTCGATGTGGGCCACGGGGGCGGCAGTTTCAACTGGTCGGTCGCGGTGCCGCTGATGAAAGATGGCTTTCAACCAGATTCGATTTCTACAGATCTGCATATCACCAGCATGAATGCGGGCATGAAGAATCTGCTCAATGTGGCGGACAAGATGTTAGCGTTGGGCCAGACGATACCGCAGGTGTTTGAAGAGATGACGGAAGCTCCCGCCCATGAGATTCGGCATGACGAACTGGGTAACTTATCTGCGGGCGCTCCGGCCGATGTTGCAGTTTTTAGCGCCGAACGAGGCAAGTTCGCCTTCGAGGACATGTATAACAGGCGAAAAGACGGCGACCGCGAACTTGTCTGCCAGCTGACGGTCCGGGCCGGCAAGGTAGTGTACGACCTTAATGGAATCAGTTCGGATCCATGGAATGGACCGGTAACGAGCGATTACAGGCTGGCAGGGCACTGGACCACAAGCACAACACGCGACGAGAAGAAGATGGATTATCCTCCTGCTCCTGACTCAGTATCATTTCCTCCGGCGCCTTTTGTACTCCATTGAAACCAGCATGCAGAGATGTGAAGCTGCACGGACACCGATAGCAGCAGTAGCTCGACATACCCTTTGACTGGAGTAGCGGATGGATGCCTCGGTAGACCGGAAAGATCCGCGATACGAAGCATTGGTGCAGGGCCATAACCTCCGATTTCCAGAGAGCGCCGCTGTTGCTCCAGCGCGCATCGTGATCTGTACGACATCCGCCCAGGTGAAGCAGGTTCTGCAAGGCGCGATACATGATGGCGTCCGGCCCACGATCCGGTCGGGCGGCCATTGCTACGAAAACTTTACGGTAAACAATCCCGGCGGCGTGCTGCTCGACCTGTCACTGCTGAATGCGGTTAGGAGAGATCCAGCGACGGGGGAATACTGCGTCCTGCCGGGAGCAGTGCTTGGAGATATCTATCAAGCCCTTTACAAGCGCGAGGGAGTTACTTTGCCCGGTGGCACCTGTTATTCCGTCGGCGCGGGAGGTCACATTTCAGGCGGAGGGTTTGGAGTGCTCTCGCGTCTGTACGGCCTCACCTCTGATTGGCTGTCCGCGGTTGACATCCTGACGGTGGACGCGTCAGGTCGCGTGACCGAACGCCGTATCGATAAGAAGAACGATTCGGATCTATTTCGTGCCTGCCGCGGCGCGGGCACCGCTGGCTTCGGCGTGATCAGCGCCTTTTATTTCCAGCAGCTACCGCAGGCTCCGCGTGAAGTGATTCAAGCGGATCTTCATTTCCCTTGGGAGGCAATGAGGGAAGACCAGTTCGTTTCGCTTCTGATGACGTATGGGGACTACTGGGCGACACGCGGTCTCGATCCGGATACCTGGGGCCTCTTTGCGATTCTCGATATAGGCGCACGATCGAACGGTCGACTTGGCATGTACATACAATTCTGCCAGGCGGACGGCACAGTAAAGGACCTGTCGGTATTGCAGGAGTTTCTAGCACGGTTCGATAAATTCCATCCTGCATCGCGCCTGCGGGGAATGGGGGGCAGCTCCACAGTTAAGCAAACTGGGCAGCACTCTACCGTTGAACTCAGCCGCATGTCCTGGCTGGCGGCTGCCACGGGCGACCGCAGCGGAAGCATGCAAGAACGCGCAAAGTACAAATCTGCCTATATGAAACGGAACTTCGTTCCCGCGGAAGCACAAACGATTTACCGCTTCTATTCAGGAAACAGCATCGCCTCTCGTTCCTCCGTCGTCGCGGTTGACTCCTATGGGGGGGCTGTAAACCGGCCAGGCTTGGCTGAGGAGACAGCAATTGCACAACGTGCTTCGATCATGAAGTTACAGTGGCAGTCCTATTGGACTGATCCGGCGATGGATGCACAGCACCTGCGCGAGCTCGATGCTTTTTATACCGGACTTTACAGCGGCAAGCATGTCGATGCCGACCATCAGGGAACTCCCTGGGGCGATGCGTACGAGGGATGCTATATGAATTATCCGGACGCCGATATGCTGCGATATGCGTACTGGCCGGAGCTCTATTACGGACAAAGCGGGCTGTATCCGCTCTTACAGCGGGTCAAGCAGACGTACGATCCTAATAATGTGTTTCATCACGCGATGAGTATCCGGCCCTTGTAGAAAAGACCGTGAGGAGAAAGCAATGGGCGCAGCCGCAATGAGCACAGGCCCAGAGGGCAGAGCGGTTATGTCATTCTTTTCGGCTCCTGTGAGTCGAAGGGCCTTTTTAGCTGGAGCGGCAGCCGTGGCGGTCGGCGGCCGGACGCTGTCGCGCATTGCCTGTTCGAAGCCAAATGCGCCGGCTTTTCTCCAACTGGCGGGCTACTCGGCGGGAAATGGCTATGTACATACTTATGCGTTAGCAGGCGATCGATGCGAGTTTCTCGGAAGCACTGACATTGATTCATTTGCTGCATATGCTTCGCATCCGACACTTCCGGTGCTTTACATTGCCCGGGACTGCAGCCAGTGGGAGCATCTGCCACGTGGAGTTATCGAGACGTACCGGGTGGAACGGAGTGCTCACCCGTTGCGGCTTCTCATGCAGACGCCGATGGCGTTATCTGCTACTGGTCCGCGATCGCTTGCGATCTCGAGCTGCCGCCGATATCTGCTAGTCTCTGCATCCACCGGGAAAGCGTGGAATGCTTTCGTTCTGGGCAGTGATGGTGTACCCGCCTCCGTCGCAATTGCCCGCAAAGAAACAGGACCCGTTCTAGACTCGCAAATGATTTCGCCGCCAACACCACACGCCGTGGCATTTTCTCCTAAGGGACTCTATGCGGTGGGCACCGACCCGGGCAGTAAACGCATGACGCTTCTTCGCCCTTCCCCAGACGGAATTGCCGTACTGTCGCGCTGCCATGCACCCTTCGGCGTTGCCGAGCTATATCCGGCGTGGACTCGCGATGGCAGATATCTAGTTGCGGCAGATACGCACACTGCGTCGCTTTCGCTCTATGCGATCCGTCCGAGATTGGGGGATCGAGACGGATTCGACATCCATCTTTGTAACACCGTCCAAACCGAAACACCGATCAAAACCTTGCTCGCGCATGCGACGGAAAATGGTGTCTTCACCTTGCACGGGGAGAGCAAGGGCACCAGGATGGAATTCTGGAGGATCCGCGGTGATCAGTTAGCTGTCGAACGCGACGCCTGGATCCCGGATAATGTTCTCGCTTTTGCGCATCATGCCGGCAGCCTTTGGCTAGTGTCTGAGGATCGTCTGATTCGAATGAGATACCAGGACTTGCGCGCCATGAGCGCATTGAGGGTGGCACAGTCATTAGAGGGAGTTCGTGCGATTGTTACGCAAAGTTAGGGCTCGAAGCAGAGTTAGGGCTCGAACTTGATCTGAACTGACAACTCTTCGGAAAGCTTACGGCGACCGAATTGCCATGCGTCAGCGAGCTTTTTTCTGCGATTCAAGTCTTTTCTGCCTCAATAGCGAATCAAACTCAGATCGCGGCATCTTGAGCTGGTCCGGATGTTCATCGATCCACTTTGCAAAGGCATCGCATTTGGCAGCGGTCCAACCTCCTTCAAACTGGCCGCCATTCTTCCCGGATCGGTTCAATTCGAAATTGAACGCATCCTGGAGCCTCGTAAACTCTGCCGAGCTGATCGCATCTTCAGCCAGAATTGCGGGAATGAAGATGACACCGTCGGTCTTTGCTAGGACGAGGTCGCCTGGGAGCACGATGGCACGGCCGATGCGGATTGGTGCGTTGATCGCGGTCAGGGTCATATCAGCCCATGCGGATGGGTCATAGCCGCGATAGAAGCCGTTTAAATTGGCGATGTCGCGGTTCTCTTCCTGGTCTCGAATCCCCGCGTCGAAGACGAAGCCTGAGTGCGTGTGGGCTGCGATGCCGCTGCCTAGGTTGGACCCGATCAGCGTTCCTTCGACAATCTTGCCAAAGCCGTCGGCTACATAGACATCGCCGAGTTGTAGCGCAGCGATGGGCCAGCTGTTGGTATCGCTCTGGCGGTGCTCAGCTCTGCCTTCAGCGGCGATCGCTCTGGCCATATCTGGCCGCAAGGGCATGTATTGCGCGGTCAGGGCGCGTCCGGCGAAGGGCTTCTCCAGGTGCAGCGCCTTCCATCCGCCGTCGAACTGGCAATGGTAGCCGCGCTCGTCGAGATAATCCCAAACGTCTTCGATGGAGACGTCCAGCGCCCTTGTCAACAAATCGTCGGCGATCTTAGGGCGCCCATCCGGGAACCGCTCGCCCTTCCATTCCGATGTGTAGAAGAGTATCTGCTCTTTCGTCGTCGCAACCTGGCAAGGGGCGGCCGGAGTTGTCATTGCGAATCCGCACGCCAACAGGCCAATGCATAACAGCTTTGCCATGCAGGATTTCCCGTTTTCCAATTGTCCCCTCCTGGTCAATGCAAAAGCATCGGTCTAATGCTTGACGGCAATCGCCGATATCTCGATTTTGGCTCCGCCGATCAGCCCTGCCACCTGTACGGTTGCGCGCGCGGGCTTGGGATCCGGCATGAGCTGTTTGTAGACTTGATTCATCTTCTCGACGTCACTGAGATCGGTGACATAGACCGTTACCGAGACGATGTCTGTCATCTGGAAACCTGCCTCTTTCACCACCTTTTCTATGGCAGCGATTGCGTTCTTTGTCTGGAATGTGATGTCGGTGCCAGTCACCTTACCATGCGAATCGGGCCCCTGCTGGCCCGCGACATATAGCGTATTACCAGCAACATACCCATCGCTGAAAGGCATACCCTGCTGGAACCCGATCGCGCGATGCTGCGCGAAACAAGCGGATGAGAGGGATAGGGCGATAAGCCCAGTCAGACAAACAGACAACGCCATCCTGCGTGAACGTGCTTTCATGCTCTTCGTCTCCTGTTGCTTCGTTTGGAATTAGAAGTGAGAAGTGGTTGCTCGAGCCATCATCATAAGACCGGATTGCTGACGTAATCTACCTCGCGGCAATACAAATAACACAAGTCAGTGCGTCATCGGAGTCGACGCATTCGCAACTTTGTCGGGTATGCCTTAAGCTCGGAAGCGATGAACGACAATACACAGACAGTCTCTGTCGGTTTGATCGGCTATGGATATGCCGGAAAAACTTTTCACGCACCGCTGATTCGATCCGTCCCGGGGCTCAAGTTGACGCACGTGGCGTCGAGCAAGCCGGAGGTTGTGCGTGCTGAGGTGCCGGGAGCTTTAGTTTGCGGCGCAGAAGACCTGGCTGTCGATCCGAAGATCGATCTCGTCGTCATCGCCACTCCTAACGGGAGTCATTTCCCGTTGGGCGCTGCTGCCTTAAAGGCCGGCAAACATGTCGTGATCGACAAGCCGTTCACGGTGACACTCGAGGATGCGCGAAGTCTACGGCGATTGGCGCAGCAGCATGGAGGCTTGCTGTCGGTGTTTCACAATCGGCGCTGGGATAGCGAAATTTTGGCATCCAAGGCCATCCTGGAATCTGGCTTGCTGGGACGAGTGTCGCACTACGAATGCCATATGGACCGGTTCCGCCCGATGGTGCGCCAACGGTGGCGCGAAGATCCGGGTCCTGGCGCCGGGTTGTGGTTCGACCTGGGACCCCACATGATCGACCAGGCGCTGTACCTTTTTGGATTGCCAACATCCGTCAGTGCGAATTTCGGCATACTGCGAGACGGCGGAAAGACCGATGACTGGGCGCACGTACAACTCGTTTATGACTCGGAGCGACTGCGGGTCATCCTTCATTCCTCGCTACTCGTATCCGGCGGGGAACCGCGATCCACGCTGCACGGTACGCGTGCGAGTTGGGTGAAGTTCGGCGCCGACGTGCAGGAGCCGCAGCTTGTCTCCGGCATGCTCCCAGACGATCCTGCCTTCGGCATCGATACGTATCCGGGAATGCTGATCCACGGCGGGACAGGCGTGCGGGAGGAGATTCCGGCACCAAAGGGAGATCAGCGGCAATACTACATCGACATCCGCGACGCAATCCAAGGCCGGCGTTCGGCAACGATTACAGCCAAGGACGCAGTAGCGGTGATGGCCATTCTAGAGACTTCCTTTAAGAGCGGCGCCGAGGGGCGGGTGTTGCCATTGCAACTGACTCCGGAAGAAATTGCCGAATGGAAGGATCCGGGCAAGGTTGCAATTGGATAGGCTCTCAAAACATGCGGGGCACTGTTAGGGATGACTTAGATAGCTGGGCACGTCGTGCCTGAACACGGGTTCGCCGTAATCGTTCGCAGACCTCTCATGGCTCTCGACATGCCAGGTAAAACCGTTTACGCCACGATAGTTACTTGAACAGGATGTGGGCTGTCGAGCGATCAGATGCTGATCGAGAACCCTCGCCGAGGAATAAAACGACTCATTCCGATAAGCAGAAAGCCAAAGCGGCTAAGAGCGAAGTCATAGCGTCTGATCCTTCCCAAACCAAGCATCCTGCCAAGGCATATGCGGAGATTAGAGCCATTCCGGCCTGTTCAGACTTGAGGGCAGTTGTTTGTCCACCGATCCGTGTATCGTGACTGTACCGGAATCGATTTATTCGCAGACACAATAGCAACCTTTAAGTTTAAGAATCCGAGAAACCCGGCGCGGCCGCGCCGAACAATGAAGCCATCGTTCACCCTCGCCACATCAACGCGCCACGAAAGCACCGAACCCCAAATCCACGGGGCCAGCATGATGTACACGTTTCTCATTCAATAAATCAATTGAAGCCGATCCAGCAGACAGCGAGATCTTTCAAATTGCTCTTATATGTCCGCGTCACTGTGTATTTCTTGCCACCTTTGATACGAAGTGTGTATTCGCCCGTAGGCAGCGCCTGGATCTCTTCCACAAATGAGGCGTTGACAAGGACGGACCTGTGAATCTGCAAGAATCCGTATGGTCTCAGCTTCTTGGCGATGGAAGAAATTGAAGCGCGTAAGAGGTGGGAGCGGGAATCGGCTTGCAGCAACACGTAGTTACCCTCAGCGTGTGCGGACACCAAATCGTCCGGATCAATGAACAAGATTCTGCCGTCGGCTTTAATCGCGATCCTATCGCTCTTTTGCTGAGAGAGTCTTTGCAGATGTAGAAGAGTCTCCAGAAGACTACTTGCTTGCTCTCCTGCTGATCTACGGAACACTGTATCCAGTGCCTCCTCGATTCGTTCGCTCGAGAAGGGCTTGAGAACGTATTCAACGGCATGCTTATTAGACGCGGCTAGCGAGTGCTGCTGATACGGCGTGACAAAAACCACCGACGGTAGATGATGACCAAGTTCTGTCAGTTGGTCTAGGAGTTTGATGCCGGAAACTTCCGGCATATCGAGAAGAAGAACATCGAAGCTGCGGTGTGTTAGCTTGTCGAGCGCTTCTAGTGCGTCGTTGGCTGTGTCAACCGCTTCGACCTCGCGCCTGCGGGCCACAATATTCGTCAACGCGATTTGTGCACGCGGTTCCTCATCCACAATGAGTACTTGCATGATTGAAAGCCTCGTCCTTACCTTTGCCTAGCAAATTCGGCCTTTTCGGTCCCCATACAATGGCCGTCAATGAAATGCCTCATGTGGTGCAGGGGTGCCATCTGACCAATGGAAAACGCGCACCATAAAAATGGTTTCTGGCTCCGGCACGTCGCGATATTGGTCGTTGAACAACACCGGTGAGCCCGCCACGTCTGCTCCCCAACTCAATTCGCCTGTCTTGGGAACATGAAACATCAGATGTGGGCACCAGTGTCCGACGGAATCTCCGAGATTTCCTGATTTCGACATCATGTAAGACATAGCGCCAGCTTCAGGCATCGGGAGTTCCTTTTTTGCGATCGCGGCTGTGATGTTTTCACGCATGTCTGCTTTGGATAATCCAGTCAATGCCAGTCTGGTCCTGTTCATTGTGTACGGAAGAATTGTCCGCACCGCAGCGGGGTTATAACAAATAGGCCCACGCATCTTAAAATTCCAGAACTCCGGACTATCAAATGGAGACATCCACGCGCGTTCTACCAAGCACGTGAACCCATTCTTCCCTTTGACTGCAGTCCGGTAGCCATTCTTCTCAAAGACCAGAACCGTTGCATCGCCTGAAATTGATGTGGGCGCCGCGCTACGCGCAAGGGCTATCTCGGCATTCCGATCCGCCATCAAGTATTGGTCAAGGGGCGCCATAGTTGGATATTGAGTTGTGGCATCCCGCGCCCACGTCTGTCGCGAGATTCCAAAGACAGAAGTGAGGACGAAAGTTAGGAGGGCGAATGCGGACAATCCATTTCGGCTCATTGGGTACTCCGGGAAGGCATGTGACGTTGCGGTCGTGCCATTTTCTGGAGAGCAGCGTCTGGCCGTTGATTGAATAGCAATTCCAGATAACGCCGCAGATGGTCGATAGTTGCTGCGGCGACCTCACGATTGTGTTTCGCTTTTGCAAGAATGAACGCACCCTGGAGAGTGGCCTGGGTGTAGAGCGCCAAGCTCTCCGCGGTCCAGTCCGGATGCATGTCCCGCCGGCGCATCGCTTCTTCGATGTCGGGAACCAGCGCCGCAGCGTGCTGGCTGATACTGCGATTGCAGGCGTCGCGAATAGCAGGGTGCGTGTCGTACACCTCCTGCACCATGGTGCCGACGAGGCAGGTGAAGTCGGGCAGCTCGCCCGTGAGCAGGGCCCTCCGGAAATCAACATAGGCCAGCAGGCGGTCAAGCGGGTCAGCGGGTGCGTGATACGGCGCGGCGGCAAAGAACGCACCCGTGCCTTCGATCCAGTGGTCGGCTGCGGCCAGCGCTAGCGCTTCCTTGCTTTCGAAGTGATGGAAGAAGCTTCCCTTGGTCAGGTCGGCGGCTTCGCAGATATCCTCGATCCGCGTGGCGGAATACCCTTTGGCGCGGATCACGTACACGGCCGCGTTGAGCAGCTTGGTCTTCGATTCGTGTCTAACTTCCGTTGGATTCATTACCATACCAACCAGTCGGTATGATTGATAACCACGAATCGATATGCTGTCAAGAGCCGTTTGTATTTTTTATGAAACGATCGAACCCGGCCTGCTGCTATCCCTAGGGGTTCGGTGCGCAGCTCAGAGTTGACGTATTCGCAGTAGCTATTCTCTGACTGAAATCAAATGTTGGTACAAGAGGGGTTCTCGCCCGCGGAACGCGCAACTTCAGATATCCGCGCGCTTCACTCGTAGCGCAAGGCAACCATCGGATCTATCCTCGATGCGCGGCGTGCCGGCAGATATCCGGCGAGCGCGGCGATGGCGAGCATGACGGCGACGGCGGCAAGCAGACTGGCGGCGTCGGTTGCACTCAGGCCGAAGAGCATGCTGGCCACCAGCTTGCTCGAAAGCAAGAGCTGCCGGGATGCCGATGGCAATGCCGATCGCGACCAGCACCAAGACCTCCCGCATGACCAACCACCGCACGTGCATCCGCTCCGCGCCGAGCGCCATGCGAATGCCAATCTCGTTGGTCCGCCGGCTGACCATATAGGACATGAGCCCGTAGATGCCGATGGCGGAGAGAAATATTGCGAGCAGCCCGAAGAAAGTGGAGAGCTGGGCGACGACGCGCTGATCGGTGATCGAGCGGGCGACCCATTCATCCAGCGTGGTCACGTCTGTGATCGGGAGGGTGTGGTCGATCTCGTGGACGGTCTGCCGCACTGCAGAAGATACGCTGCTGAAGTCGCCGGTGTAGCGCACCACGAAGTCGCCCAGGTACATGGGGTGCTGGGTTGCGGGCACGTAGTCGAGCGTCTCTGGATCTTCCCCGAGGCTTCCGAACTTTACGTCTTTCACGGTGCCGACGACCTCGTGTTCGTCTTTGCCGCCGAGAGTGTAGTGCCGGCCGATTGGATCGCCTTTGGGGAACATGGTGCGCGCCATGCGCTCGCTGATGATGGCGACTTTTGGTGACGTCGCGGTGTCCTGCGGGCCGAAGTCACGCCCTGCAAGCAGAGGAATATGCAAGGCGGAGAAGTATCCATTGGTGATGACGTTATGGTTTACCAGCACGTTAGAGGGCTTTTCGGCGCCGGGCACGAACACGTTACTGCTCCAACCACCCTCATGGAAGACAAAAGAGGAGAAGCCGGCGCCGTGAACTCCCGGCAGCCCATTCACTCTTTCCGTGATCTGCCTGTAGAGAGCGTATATGCGAGGTTCGTCGTCTTTATAGCCGGCAGAGCTTTCGTCCAGATGGACAAAGAGCACATTCTGCTTGTCGAAGCCGAGATCGACGCGTGTGAGATTGACCAAACTGCGCAGGAAGAGGCCTGCGGCGACGACGAGCAGAAGAGAGAAGGCTACCTGGGAGACGATGAGCGACTTTGCCAACAGTCCTTTACCGCGTACCGTGCCTGCACCCTGCCGATCTTTGAGCGAGTGCGTCAGTTCCAGACGAGTCGCGCGCATTGCGGGGATGGTCCCGAAGAGCAGCGCTGTCACGAGTGTGACGGCCAGGGTGAAAAGAAGCATGCGGCTGTCGATCGCGAGGTTGAGTGGTATCGCCTCCGGACCGCCGGAGACGAGGCGGAGAAGCAGCCTGCCCGCGACGGCGGCAAAGGCCACTCCCAGCGCCCCGCCCGCCAGCGCGAGCATCATGCTTTCGGTAAGCAGTTGCCGCACCATGCGGCCGCGTCCTGCGCCGAGCGCCTGCCGTACCGCAAACTCCCGCGTCCGTGCTGTCGAACGCGCCAGCAGCAGGTTCGCGATATTTGCGCAGGCGATCAGCAGCACCAGTCCGGCGATCCCCATCAGAATCTTCAATGGGTCGGAGAATTGCCGACGCAGGCCGGAGAGTCCAGTTGCCATCGGAGTGAGAGTTACATGCGCCTTTTTCAGCGCCTTGGCATCGTCCTGACTGAGAGAGCCGCGCAGGTGGCGCAGGATCTGCTGAAAGAGCAGATTCACATTTGTTGTGGCCTGGGCCATGCTGACACCCGGCTTGAGCCGGCCCAGGATGAGCAGTGATTCGGTGGAATTATCGGAATAGGCGCCCTTGAAATGAGGGGGGACTTGCTCGACCATGGACATCGGAATCCAGATGTCCGGAGACTCGCCTACCACGGTTCCGAAAAACTCAGGAGGAGCCACGCCAACAATGCTGTAGGTTGTGTCGCCGATTTTCAGCGTGCGATTGAGCACATTGGGATCGCGCGCCAGGCCTTTCTTCCACCACGAGTAGCTGACGACTGCGACCGGATGATCGCCCTGCGTGCTGTCGTCCTGGTCGGCGAGAGTGCGGCCGATGATGGCTTGCACACCCAGCAGAGGGAAATATGTGCCGGAGACCAGCTGCACATGCATCGGCTCGGCCTGATTGCGACCCGACACGGTGCCATGGACGTCGTTTTGCATACTGAAGATAGAGGCTGTCTCGGAGAAGACCTGGTTCTGCTTCTGCAACTCGCGATAGAAGGGATAGGAGTAAAGGTGGGTGGCGCCGAAATCATCGGTGATTCCGCTTGCGGTCCCCTTGCCCAGGAGCACGAGCTGCTGCGGGTCTTTCACCGGGAGCGAGCGCAACATGACGGCGTCCATCAGGCTGAAGAGGGCGGTGTTGGCGCCGATGCCGAGCGCGAGCGATAGCAATGCGACGATGGTGATACCGGGTGAGCGCAGCATGGCGCGCAGGCCGTAGAGCATGTCCTGCAGCAAGCTTTCGAGCCAGCTCCAGCCCCACGACGTATAGCTGCGCTCACGGACGAGCGTCGGGTTTCCGAAACGGCGATAAGCGGCGGCTCTGGCATCCTTCGGTGCGACGCCTGACTCCTCCTGCTGCTGCCGTCGCAGCTCCAGATGAAGCTGCATCTCGTCTTCCAGTTCTTTCGCATACCGTTCGCGGCGAAGCAGCATGCCGATGCGCCGTAAAAATTCTCTGAATGTGCTCGTCATACTCGTCACCCGCGCCTCCTATGTGGCTTCAATGACGCGCGCGATCGCGCCCATCACGCGTTCGAACTGCGAGATCTCAACGCTCAGTTGCTTACGGCCCGCCGTAGTGAGCTGGTAGTAGCGCGCCCGGCGATTACCTGCCGTCGTGCCCCACTTTGCGGTCACCCAGCCCTTGATGAGCATGCGTTGCAATGCCGGATAGAGCGAACCTTCCTCGACCTGCAGCACGTCCGCAGTGGTCTGCTGGATCGAGTTGGCGATCTCGAAGCCATGCAGCTCGCCATTTCGGGCGAGAGTTTTCAGGATCAGGAGATAGAGCGTTCCGGGCGGGATTTCGTCGCGGGAGTCAGGCATTCAGCATTCCGTTGTTACATAGTCTGTCTACGTAGATAGTCTATGACAGACGGGTTCAAGACTTCAAGTGGAACGGTATTGATCCGTGTATGACCCGAAGATTTCGCGCCAGTCGAAAAAGTCGCCGGGATTTGAGCCAAGGTTCCTAATATTCTCCAGCGCATTGCGATTGGCCCTGATCCGGTCCTCGAGGATGGCGCACCTTCACTCATCCTGAAGTGGCCGTGACCGTCATCTTCTATGTACCCGGAGCTATTGTGGCAGGCGATGGTGACTTCCGGCCGAAGAACCTTCACCGCGGCTGACTATGACCAATGGAGCAATCGTGACGAACGCAAACGATAGCAGGAGCTGTAAGCCCCCGCGAGACTTTCTTACTCGGCCCAGCAGAGCGCAGAGTGCGAGTCCAAGACCCGCAAAACTGAACATCGGATACATGCCTGAGATCCATTGCGACCTGCCAAGAAGTTGTCACCGTGACAGTGAAGCTTTGAACTTTTCTGCCCCGAAATAGGGCGTTCCGATTAAATCCGGAATTCTGTCGCCAAATGACTTCGCCGCGCGCTGCTACCGGTGGAGCGCGGATCGGATTACTCGTGGCGAAGCGCTTTGAGCGGATCGATGCGTGCCGCACGTCGCGCTGGAATCCAACTGGCCGAGAGCGCTACAACGAGGAGCAGCAGAGAGGCGGTCGTGAACGTGAGAGGATCGTACGATTTGAGGCCGTAGAGCATGCTGGTGATCAGCCGACTCATCGCTACTCCTACGGCAAAGCCAGCGGCCACACCGACGACTGCCAATAAAGAGGCTTCGCGCAGGATCATGCGCTGTACCCGCCCCGATTGCGCTCCCAGCGCCATGCGTATGCCGATCTCGTTGGTGCGCCGAGCGACACTGTAGGCCATGAGGCCGTAGATGCCGATGCACGCGAGGACCAATGCAAGCAAGCCGAAACCACTGGTGAGCGAGGCGAAGGTTCTCTCCCCCTTTCTTCTATCTTCAATCTGCTGATTCTGGGTGCGAATGTCGAGAAGAGGAAGGTCCTTGTCGATGGAAGCGACAGCCGCGCGCAGGGCAGGAGCGATGGTCTCGGATTGCATCCGTGTGTGGATGGCAAAGGTCATGAATTCCGAGCCGGCCTGCTGGCGGTAGGGGACATAGAACGTGGCAGGCGGATCGCTGCGGAGGTTGTCATACTTTGCGTCCTTGCACACGCCGATGATCTGCATGCGCACAGGATGTTCCGGATCTCCGGTGAGGAAGGTCTTTCCGACGGGGTCGGTGGCTGGGAAAAACTTCTTCGCTAATTGCTGGTTGATGACAGCCACTTTCGGTGAGGTCTCGGTATCGCCATCGCCAAAGCCGCGTCCTGCGATGACAGGAATGCTGAAGGCGGAGAAGAAATGTTCTCCCACCATGTTGAAGGCTACGTGCTGATGTTCTTTCGTCTTTTGTGAGGAATCATCGGGATCGAATACATGCCCCGATCTGTTACCGGAGATCAAGGGTATCTCGGTGAGAGTGACCGCATCGACGCCCGGCAAGGACGCGAGCTTTTCTTCGATCGCACGGTAGAGAGGGACGCTTTTTGCATCGGGATATTTTGTTTGCGGCAACTCCAGATCAAAGAGCAGAAGATGGTTCGGATCAAATCCCAGATGCGTGTTGTTGAGATTGATCAGGGTCCGCACAAAGAGCCCGGCGCCCGCCAGCAGAAGCATCGACAGCGCCACCTGAACGATGACGAGAGTCCTGCCTGCCAGGTTCCGGTTGCGCCGCGTCGCCGTCTGCTGGCTGTCTTTCAGTCCTGAACTGACCTGCGTGCGCGTGGCGGTCCAGGCCGGAGCCATGCCAAAGAGCAAGCCGCTGAGAATGGAGACGACTGCTGCGAAGGTGAAGATCGGCCAATCGAAGTTACTGGTTGTAATCGGAGGATCCCATGACGTGGACAGCAGATGAGGAATGGCGTTGCGTCCCGCGTAGCCGAGGATGAGACCGGCGACGCCGCCGGCCAACGACAAGAGCAGAGTTTCGGTGAGCATCTGGCGCAGGATTCGCACGCGTCCCGCGCCGAGGGCGAGACGAACACTCATTTCGCGCTGGCGACTGCTGGCGCGGGCCAGCAACAGGTTTCCAAGGTTGGCGCATGCCAGCAGGAGAACAAAGGCGGCGAGGGATGTGAGCACGTAGATCGGCTTGGCAAATTTTCCGCCCGCTTCATTCTGGCCGCGGCTGCCGTCTTTCAATAGCAGCCGAGGCATTTCATCACTTTTGCCGACGACCATCGTCGCTCGAATGGCAGCATTCAGCTCTACGTTCAATGCTGCCTGAGCCGTGTGCGCAGAGACGCCAGGTTTCAGTCGGCCCATCAACATCACCCACCAGAGATTCCTATCGGTGAGCAGCGAGGAGCTGGATTTCGGTCCGAGGATGTGCTGCATGCTGAAGGGCAGAAAGATGTCGGGTGAATTTTGTACTTCGTAGGTGCCCGTAAATGCTGGCGGATTGACGCCGATGATGGTCATGGGCGTGGAATTCACTTCGATCTTTCTTCCAATCGCATTCGGCGAGCGGCCAAAACGACGAGACCAGTATCCGTAACTGATGATCAGGACCGGTCCACTGCCGGCGTCAGCGTCGTCGGTCTCCAGAATCGGACGTCCCAGCACAGGATGAATATCGAGGGCGCGATAGTAGTTGCCGGAAACCATCTCTGTGGTGACGGCTTCGGTCTTTTCGTCGATGGTTGCGGTCATACGCCCGTAGTTCTTGAAGGCGAAGATATCCTGAAGCACACGGTTTTGCTGCCGGAGCTGCTGATATACGGGATAGGAGAATGAGGTGATCAGTGTTTCTCCGGAGGGACTTTCTTCGTAGTATCCCCAGGAGCCGTGAACCACTCCCTTGTTGCCTTGGGTCAGCGCGAATAAACGCAATTCTTCGGGGCGCGGTACGGCCAATCTGTCCAGCAGTAGTGATTTTGTCGCGGTGAAGACGACCGTGTTGATACCGATGCCGAGCGCGAGAGAGCCAATAGCAATCGCTGCAAACCCAGGACTCTTCGATAGCGTTCGTGCGGCATAGCGAAGATCGGAGCGCAATTCATCCCACAGCCGCGTTCCCCAGGCCGCGCGGCAATTCTCTTTTTGAGAAGCTATGCTGCCGACTTCGGCGCGTGCGCGTCGAAATGCTTCGTGCTCCGGCACTCCCTTGCGCATTAAGTCCTCGGCGCAGGCGTCTATGTGGAACGCAAGCTCATCTTCCATTTCGGTATTGAACTGATTCGCGCGCGTGACCGCCTTCCACCACGTTGCAATCCGGCTGCGGAGTCTCATACCTCCTCCGGTGCGGCGCTCAGGATGGCGCCGATCGCGTCGGCCATATGGTTCCATTTCTTCGTTTCGGCTTGCAGGCGACGTCTTCCGGCCGCCGTAAGCCGGTAGTACTTCGCTTTCCGGTTGTTGTCGCTTTGTCCCCATTCGCTTGCGATCCAACCTTCGTGCTCCAGCCGGTAAAGCGCCGGGTAGAGTGAGCCCTGGGGAATCTCAAGCCGGTTTCCGGAGATCTGCTGAATGCGAAGAAGCACTCCGTATCCATGGAGAGGGCCAAGCGAAACGGCCTTCAACACCATTAAGTCCAGTGTTCCTTGTAAGAGATCCGTTTGCTTGGGCACGGTTCTGTTCTCTCTCCTAGTATGGCTAGGAGGAAGTTTAAGGAAGCGCTCGGTGTCTGTCAATTGATAGAAAAGCGCCGGAAGGTACCGAGAGACGCGCTTCTCGGAAGAACGCCAGAGGCGAAGGCGATTCACCGGCGCGTGTGCGCGGTGATTCGCTGCCGGAAGCCCGCGTTTGAGAGCGTGTCCGCATTCATCGCGGCAGGTTGCGTAGGTTTTCTGCTTCAGCGTGCCAGAGGCGAGGTTTAGAGTTCAGCCGCGGAGTCGCGATCCAGATAAATTGTCACATCCGGGTGATGGCGGAGAATCGTTGCCGGGCACGCCGTCGAGAGCACTTCCTCTACTGTGCGCCGCATAACCGTTGCCTTGCGCGGTCCCGGCACAGAGACAATCAGCCGCGGCACGCGCATCAGAGCAGGAATCGTTACCGTGATCGCCTGGCTCGGCACCTCTTCGAGGTCGCTGAACCAGCCTTCGGCAACCTGCTGCTGCCTGCATTCTGTGTCCAGGCCCACAATCTTTACATCAAGAGGATCCCCGAAGTTCGCCTCTCCCGGATCGTTGAATGCCAGATGCCCATTCTCGCCAATGCCCAGAAGACACAGCTGAGGCTGCGCTGCCTGCAGACGCTGAGCATATTGGCTGCAGATCATCTCCAGGTCGGGCGCGTTCCCCTGAAGTTCAAAGAACTTTCCCATGGGCACGCGCTGCGTCAGCCGCTCACGGAGGTAACGCCGGAAGGAAGCAGGATGATTCTCGCCGATGCCGACGTATTCATCGAGGTGAAATCCCTCCATCTCCTTCCAGGGAACATCCGCTCTCGCGATCAGCGCATTGAGGGTCGCCAGCTGCGAAGCTCCCGTCGCGAAAATAACCGCAACGCGCTCGTTTTTCTGTTTCAACTCCTGAATCGCCCGTGCCGTTGCCTGTGCCGCAGCCTTGCCGGCACTCGCCGTATCCTGATGGATCTCGATTTTCAGTCGATCCACCGTTATGTGCTTCACTTCTCCGTTTGGCATTCTTCATCCGTCTCTGATTTTTGGCTGATGCAAGCGGCCCATTCGTTCCCAACACGATACCGAGGCTTCTGCGGGAGAACTGTTTGATAGCAGGGCGTAATTGGGAGTATGTTTTAGTTTCGCATATAAGTATGTTTTGATTTCGTAGTTGATTGACAAGGAAAGTAAAGGGAAGCTCGCTTCTGCTCTGGCAGCAGCCCTTGGTTTCTGCTGATTCGTGCAACAACACAGAAAGATTAATGGTCAGCCGAGCCAGGAAGGTGGAATTCATGAGCGATAGCGACGGAATCAATCGCAGGGCATTCCTGAAGGGGACCGGAGGCGTGCTGATGGCCGCCGGCATGGACGCGCGCTCGTATGCGCGGATTCTTGGGGCCAACGACCGGATTCGTCTGGGGCAGCTTGGGTGCGGTGACAGAAGCGAAGGACATGTGCACATGGTTCAGCTTGCGTCGAAGCAGCTTCCGGTCGAAACGGTTGCCGTCTGCGATCTGTGGAGCCTCGCGCGCGAGCATCGCTCCGCTCAGGTGAAGAAGGCCTTCGGCGCCGAGCCGAAGTCCTATAAGTATTCCGAAGACATGCTGGCGCGCAATGACATCGACGGCGTGATGATCGCGACCGGCGACTTCCAGCATGCAAAGTTGTGCATCGAAGTCGTCCGGGCCGGCAAGGACTGCTACGTAGAAAAGCCGTTCGCTAATGTGCTCGCAGAGGCGAAAGAGGCGCGCGACACGGTGAAGGCCTCAAAGCAGATCGTGCAAATGGGAACCCAGCACCGCAGTCAACCCTATCCGCTTGCCGTGAGAGAGATCATCCGCTCGGGCAGGATCGGCAAAGTCGTCCACATCGAGCAGGAATGGAACGTCAATGAAGAGCGTTGGCGCTTCGTCCCCGCAGACACGGGCATCTCGCGCGAGATGCTGAAAGACGAGGCGATGGAGTGGAAGAGCTGGCTCTACGGCCGCAAATCGCAGCTCCGCGAAGAGGACACCGACTGGAAGCGCTGGCTTCTCGGCAAGCCCGACAGGCCTTTTGATCCGCACGTTTATCTTGAATTCCGTCTCTACAAGGAGTTTTCCTCCGGCATCTTCGATCAGTGGTTGAGCCACGGCAGCGATCTGGTTCATCTCTGGACCGACGAGACGCACCCCCTGAGTGTGATGGCAAACGGCGGCATCTTCGTGTGGAACGACGGACGCGAAAACGCTGACACCTGCGTCGCGGCCGCGACTTATCCCGGCGGCTTTCTCTACACGTACAAAACCACCTTTGGGAACAGTTATCGCAGCTTCTCGCGCATCTGCGGTCGCGATGGAACGATCGAAAATTATGGCGGGGAAGGCGCGTCGCTCTTCGTTCTCACGAAGGAAGGGGATCGCAATGAATTTGATCCTTGGGAGTCAGGGCCTGTGTATAAGCAGGCACCACTGCTGAACGGTCCGGCAGACGACGGTGCGGCTTCACTGAAGCTTCCCAGAGCGCCTGCGCCTTCGACTCTCGGACCGGATGACGACGATGTGGTCCACCTCGTGAACTGGCTGGAATCGATGCGCAGCCGCAAACAGCCAAATGCCACAGTCGATCATGGCTTTTCGCATTCGATCGTGTGCATCATGGCGACCCAGTCCTACTGGAGCGGGAAACGGGTTTACTGGGACGCTGCGCGCGAAGAAATTGTCGATCAGTTATGATGTGCGCCCGATCGAAACCCCGCATGAAGCGCAAACGATTTACGCAGGTCATATCCGTCGGCTCAGACCAGTGTTCGAGGAAGAGGGTGGCCAGGTTAGTTCGTTGGGCGGGCGAGACGGAGTGCGCGCAGAATTACGTGCTTGCTGCCCATCCTCCATTTCGGCTGCGCCACGAACAGCAAAGGACTGAAGAACCGTATCCGCCAATATTCACTCCCGGGCCTTCGGAGATAACGAACATCAGGATTCTCCATTTGTTGGGAATGCCGGCACTATGAGTTGGCCTATTGTGAATCGGAATCTATCGCTGATGCCGATCATTTAGAACGCCATTCAGAAAATTCGGATTGGCAGAGGCATTTTCTAACTGAGGGAGGTCCATCGTAGGGCCTAGTGGATCCCCAATCTTGCAGAAATACGGTGAGATCAAATACGCTGCCGGACTAGGACAGATCCATTTGCTTGGGTTGGTCCACGGTTACTGGGATCTGCCGATGGTCTTCACTGAGTCTGAGAGATCAGAAGCGGTGAACATGGGCGATTCAATCGTGACTCCAGCAAGAAAGATATTGGAGGTTCTCTACAGCCCTGCACTGGTGGAGACTCGGAATCGAGCGTTTCAGCGACCCACTCCAGAAGCGACTTAATAGTTCTACTTGGGTTCTGGGAGATGCTAGGTTGCGAACGCATCGGTACCGGGGAAGTTCTTTTATGTTAACTAATTCCGACACCAACTGCAATAAGCCAAAAAGCGCTTACTGGCTTTCTGAGAAGCTGGTAAAACGCAGTAACTGGGTCATCAAAATGATCCACAACGAGCATGCGAAATGAATAGAGCGTCATTGAGCGACGTAAGTAAAGGGTGTACTTACGTCGTCAACTCCAGGGAGATTTGCTTCGCGTCGCGGTCCATCGTAGCGATTTTGAAATTGCGCACCTGACCAACGTGAAGTGGCTCAGCCTGTGCGCCCGACGCTTTCGTCTCACCCTTCCACCGGGCGCTCAGCATGGAGCTCAATGCTGAGAGATCAAGCTTTGCTTCGCTTTGGCTCGATGCCGTCGGCTCGGTCATTACGCTTACGGCGCAATTGGCGCGAATGCCTTCGCCAAGTTCCACCACGGCGTTATTCTCTGTGCACTCAATCAGGCGGCCCGATACGATGTCACCAATGGAATGCTCTTCGAGATACTCGTCCAGGTCAGTAGGAACCAACTGCTTCATACTCAGCTTAATCTGACGCTTTTCCAATTCTATGGCGAGAACCTGAGCTCTTACGATCTGTCCTGTCTTAAGCACGTCCTGTGGATGGTTAATGCGTTTTTCGGCGCTGATCTCGCTGATGTGAACCAGGCCCTCGATACCCTCCGCCACCTGCACAAAGGCTCCAAACTTTGTTAGTCGTGCGACTGGGCCCTCGATAACAGAACCAGCGGGAAACCTCTGAGGCGCCGCAGTCCATGGGTCGCCGAGAGCCTGCTTGAGCCCCAAAGAGAGACGGTGCTCGGCTGGGTTGATGGAGAGGATGACGGCTTCAACTGTGTCATCGAGTTTGAGTAAATCAGCAGGCTTCCGCACCTTTTTGACCCACGACATCTCAGAGACGTGAATCAGGCCCTCGATTCCGGGCTCGACTTCGATGAACGCACCAAAATCCGTAAGACGTTTCACGGTGCCGCTCACGCGCAGCCCCAATTGATATCTGTCGGCAGCAGAGTCCCACGGCTCTGGTTGCAGTTGCTTGACTCCAAGGGAAATGCGCCTGCTGTCGGCATCGATCTTCAGAACCTTGACCTGTAGTCGCTGACCGACAGCAAGAACTTCTTCAGGATTGTTGACGCGACTCCAAGCAATATCGCTTACATGCAGCAAACCATCGACTCCACCAAGATCGATAAAGGCGCCGTAGCTTGTAAGGCTTCGAACCAGACCACTAACGACTTCTCCTTCTCTCACCTCTGCATATCGTTGTTGCTGAAGCTGGCGGGCCTGTTCTTCAAGAATGACGCGGCGGTCAACGACGACGTCCTCTTCGGCGGCGTCGAGCTTTACGATGCGGCAGGTGATCTCCTGGCCAACGAGCTTCTCCAGGTCGGCAGCATCGCGGGTACCACTCCGAGATGCGGGCATAAAGGCTCGTACGCCAACGTCGACTGTAAGACCACCCTTGACGGTGCCAGTTACGGTTCCCGTGATGGCTGCTTTTTGCGCGTAGGCTTCTTCCAGTGATGACCAGTCCGTCGGCTGAGCAATCCTCAAACGCGAGAGAGCATAATATCCCTCTTCATTGCGTCCCTTGACCGATACAGGAAGCCTGTCTCCAACCGTAATCCCTTGGGCGTTGTTCTCAAACTCTCCCCGAGAGAGTACGCCCTCGATCTTAAAACCTATATCGAGGAACACTGAATCTGACGAGATCGAGACCACGATGCCTTCTTTCTGTGAGGTCGCCGTCTTCGATTGACCGCCATGAGTCTTTTCAAACTGTGAAAGGAGTGAGCCGAACGATTCTGTGGAACCGTCAATGGCCTCGGGTGTATTGAGAGAGTCGGGACTGGTGTCTGGAGTGCCTTCGTTTGCCATAACAATTGTCTAATATTGTAGCCATGATCGGCGGGGTGGCGATGTTTAGCGAGCAATGTAATGGCGCTGCGCTAACCACCGTAGGCGACGCGATGCCGACTGATCAGGCCTTCAGGAAAGCGTGATAAACCCGCGCTGGCTGCAACATAGTGGGCCTAGTAGCAGTATTGACGGCTCCAGAAAAGCTGTGTTTCGATCGCTTCAGTGATTCGAAAGCCAACACTTCCGGTGGATGCGATTCTGCCGGAGGTTCTAGCAATCCTGCAGCATACGACCAACCTCGTCATCGAAGCACCGCCAGGAGCTGGGAAGACCACCCGTGTCCCGCCGGCCGTTCTCGGTCTCGTCAGCGGCGAAGTTGTCGTGCTCGAGCCGCGCAGGATCGCGGCTCGCCTGGCGGCACGAAGGGTCGCATGGGAGCGGGGCGAAGAGGTTGGCGGAACGGTTGGCTACCAGGTCCGCTTCGAAGAGAGGATCGGTCCGCGCACGCGACTCCGGTTCGTTACGGAGGGCATTTTGACCCGCCGTCTACTGACAGATCCAACTCTCAAAGGCATCGACGCGATCGTCCTTGACGAATTTCACGAACGCCACCTTGACAGCGATCTTGCGCTGGCACTTCTGAAGCGTCTCCAACGCACCCGACCGGAGATACGCATCGTTGTAATGTCGGCTACGCTCGATGCGGCGCCGACAGCGCGATACCTTGATAACTGTCCAGTCGTTCAATCCGAGGGGAAGCTGTTTGAATTGTCGGTTAGGCATTTGCCTTATTCCCCTGAGCCACTTCACGTTCAAACAAGGAAGGCTGTGGAACTGCTGAATGCCGGCCAGCCCTCAGGCAGTATCCTCGCTTTCCTTCCTGGCATTGCGGAGATTCGGAGAACGATGCGCGAGTGTGAAACGATCGCTCGCCAGACGGGCCTGCTTGTTCTGCCTCTGCATGGAGATCTATCACCCTCCGAGCAGGACCGCGCCGTGCTACCGTCGGAGGAGAGAAAACTCATTCTCGCGACGAATGTTGCCGAAAGCTCTGTCACTGTCGAAGGAGTGACTGCAGTCATCGATAGCGGTCTCGCGCGAATCGCGACATATTCGCCTTGGACTGGACTGCCGACGCTGCAGGTTGGACGGATCAGCAAGGCGTCCGCAACTCAACGAGCCGGACGAGCAGCCCGCACCGGACCCGGCCAGGTGATGCGTCTCTATTCCGAAGAAGATTACCTGCTGCGACCGGAGCACGATACTCCTGAGATCGCGCGCGCCGATCTTTCGCAGCTCTTACTCAGCATTCGGGCAATGAAGATCGCTCATCTCGATGATCTCGATTGGTTGGACGCACCCCCCGCGAAAAGCGTTGAGAGTGCTGAGTTGCTGCTTGATCGCCTTGGAGCAAACGACGGTATGGAGCAGCAACTCGCACGGTTTCCGTTGTCTCCTCGCTTATCTCGCATCCTGGTCGAAGCATTGGATCGAGGCGTCGGAGAGGATGGATGTCTTGCCGCGGCACTGCTCGGTCTAGGTGTGCGCAGCGAAAAGAGTGATCTTCTAGCTGCCATGGACTTGCCTCAGGAGTATCGTTTGCGGCAGCACAGGGAACAGCTGATCAGGATGGCTCACCCACCAAAACAAGCTCGCCACGATGATGAGGCATTGTTGCTCTCAGTACTGGTTGGTTTTCCTGACCGTGTAGCCCGGCGGCGAACAGGGAATCAGGTGCTGCTATCAACAGGTATCTCGGCGGAATTGGCTGGCGAAACGCCACCTTATGAATTCATGCTCGCCCTCGATGCCGAGGATCGCCAGGAAAATCCCTTGCCACTCATCCGCATGTACGCGCGAGTTGAGCCGGAATGGCTGCTCGATCTTTTCCCCGATCGTATTCAAGAAAGATCGAGTGTGGTCTGGAATCGCATCGCGGAGCGGGTCGAGAAAGTAAGCGCGTTGCTATATGACAACCTGATCATTGAGGAGTCGCGAGGAACCGCGCCGGAGGCAGAAGCGGCCGAGGTGCTCGCTCAGAAGGCATTCGAGATAGGCGTAGATCACTTCGTAGAAAAGTCGGCTCTGGAATATTTCCTCGCTCGATTGACCTTCGCGCGAGTCGAGTCACCCGATCTCCTGCAAACTCTGCGCAATCTGTGCCTGGGACTTCAAAGCTTCGGGGATCTGAGAAGTGCCTCCAGGAATTTCATCCCCTTGCTGGAAGAGAAGCTCAACATGAAACTGCTCGATGAGATCGCCCCTCTTAGTATTCGCCTGAAGAGTGGACGTCAGATCAAGATCCACTACGAAGAAGGCAGGCCACCATGGATTTCATCCAGGCTGCAAGATTTCTTCGGGATGCAGGAAACTCCGCGGATCGGTCCGGACAACACACCGCTCGTTATCCATCTTCTCGCTCCAAACCATCGCGCGGTACAAACGACAACAGACCTTGCCGGATTTTGGGAGCGCCTTTACCCACAGGTTCGACGGGAACTAATGCGCCGTTATCCGAAGCATGCGTGGCCAGAGATGCCTCACCTATTGAAAGACCCTCGGAACAAATAGATCAACGTAAACGCATTTACGTAGACTGATTCTGCAAATCGCCCGCAACCCATTCTCAATGAGTGTTTTGCCCTATTGGCGTCGACCGAGGATCGCGCCTGGACAGAATCGGCGGACACCAGCTCCCTGATATCAGCGACCGCTTAGACCAGTCGATTCAGTTACTGTTGGATCGCTCTCGCCGAGATCCGTCAAACTACAACTTCGGAGTTGAGGCCACGATCATCCCCTATCTCAAGGTGTAAAGTCGTTTCCATCACGTTCGACGTACCCCACCCCTCGGATCTCTAGGAACGAAAGGTAGACGCGTTATGAGCGTAGGACTCATCGCCTGGGGTCGATTCGTTGACTCGTCCGGCAGAAGGATCACAGTACCCGCACCTTCGACAGAGCACGGCGCACCATGGCTATGGGACCATATCGCTGGGATGACTCAGGAACTCGGCCGCATCGGTTTCACCGCGCTGCAACTTCCACCAGCGAGTAAAGTGCAGGGGGGCGCCGGCTCAGGTTGCGATGGTTATGGCGTCTTCGACCCTCGTGATATCGGGAGCAAGAATCAGCAGGGCAGCATTCCCACCAGATATGGCACCGCTGAATCGCTGCGCCACCTGGTTGCGAGCGCACACGCGTCGGGCATGGATGTTTTCCTGGACGTCGTTCTGCACCAACTGTCAGGTGGCAGTAACGGGGTCTATCGCTATCTGGGGGCAGATGGTCATACATTGAATGGTCGCGGCGCGATGTCTCCTGGTTGCTTCCGTGGCGCTCCACCACGGCGGCCAGAGGACGCCGTTCCAGTTCCCGCCGATGACTTCGAGTTCGGTGATGAGAAGGTTTACCAGAACTGCCAACCGGCCGGTTACACGATTCATGACGCGCTTGATTATGGTGACTGGCTCTTCCGCACCACGGGCGCAGATGGCGCGCGCTTTGATGACACCAAGGGCACCTGGCCAGCGTTCGTGCACGAATTCATGACTAGCGATGCGATGAAGTCCAAGGCCTTCTTGTCGGAGTATTTTGATGGAGATCCAGGCAATCTCAATTCGTGGGCAACGTCACCACCGATGAGTGGGCGATCCGGTGTCGAGGACTTTACACTTCACTGGCGCATTCAGGCGGCATGCAATGGATACAACGCCTCTCAGTTCACGAGTAACAGCATGGGCTACTGGCAGTGGCGCTCCGACCTTGCGTACGGTTTCGTCGATAACCCCGACACTGACACGTCACCCGGGCAGCAGGTCATGTTCAACAAGCTGCTCGCGTACGCATTCCTGTTGTCGCTTCCACTGCGGATGGCTCTGATCTACGGCAAGGACTATTTCCCTTCCACCGTTTGGCCAGGTGCATATGGGCTGAAGCATGGTATCGACAACCTTATCTGGATAAACCGCATGTTCGCCTTCGGTGGATGCGAGGTCCGTTGGGCAGATCAGCGCGTGATCGCACTCAGCCGGGATGGGAACGGCGGACCCGCAGGCTGGTCCGGCGGCCTGCTGACCTGCCTGAATTTCGATACCTTCAATTGGCGCACTATAAAGGTCCAGACGACCTTCGGATCGAATCGTCAGCTACACGACTACACTGGCCACCATCCAGACATTTGGACTGACAGCAACGGTATGGCTACCGTCAACATACCGCCAAACGCCTACTCTTCCGGCGAATCCTACTGCTGTTTCGCACCGGCAGGCGTGAATCAGCAGATCACGGTCACGCCGCGCGAAACCACTCAGACCTTCTTCGGCGCACCCGATCTGGACATCGGTCCGGCGACCGACACTGCCCGCACCCTTGCTCGGATCTACTGTGCGAAAGGCAAGCCTATCAAGGCCGTGCTCACTGCAGATCGCACCGGGTGGCAGGAGCTTTCCAGCACCCAGATGCAGATTCTCGCTCCCTCCAGTACTCCAGCGATTGGTTGCAACGTGCCAGTAACAGGCGACTCTACTGTGACAACCGAATCCATCACGACCGAGACCGGTTGGCACTCGATCATCATCGCGGGCAACAAGATGCCTCCCACTGGGGCTGTATTCGCCGTGTCGGTCACGTATATGGGGGCGAACGTATGAGGTCGTTCCGCAAGCTTGTGGTTCTCTTGTTCTTCGCGGCTCCATTGTTGGCACAGCAGTCAGTCGTCACCAAAGCCTTCGACAACTCGCGTTCCGGCTGGAATAGCCACGAGACTATTCTGTCGCAGGCGTCGATCGCACAGCGCGGTCTCGTTCGACAGACCATCATTCCCCTATGCTGCGACGCTCGAGGCATGGAAGCGCAGCCCCTCATCGTGCCGGCGGTGAAGTTGAAAGACGCCAGCACACACGACGTGATGATCCTGCCGAGCATGTCCGACACGGTGCGCGGAGTAGACGCCGAAACCGGCGTCGGCCTGTGGCAGGTCACACTGGGGACACCGATCACCAGCAATGCCCAAATCGATCTTCACCAGACGAACCAAGATTGGGGATGCCTCTCCACAGGCGTCATTGTTTCCGCGCGCTGGTATGGCGTCTGCTGGATTTCGAAAGATGGCTCGGGAACCCCGCAATCGGGAGCATACGAGATGTTCGCGCTGAATATTGCCGACGGCTCTCAGGCTATGGCGCCTGTTTTGGTGCAAGGGCCCGATACCTCTATATGGAAGCAGCGGTCATCGCTGACTTTCGTTCCTACTCTTGGCCCGAGCGGAACAATCTTCTTTGCGCATGGCTCCGTCTTCGAATCTGGCGGCGGCTGGAACGGATACACGGGTGGCATCGTCGCCTTTGACGTTGCCGGCAACGCCGTAGTGGCCACGCTACCTATGACCGCGGGAATCTGGATGGCCGGGCAGGGCCTTATCGCTGACGAAGACGGCTACCTTTACGCCATCACTGGCAACGGCGACTTTGATCCATCAAAGGGCTTCTATGGTGAGAGCTTCGTCAAGGTGCAGTACGCGCCCGCGGCAGGCGCTTCGCCAGCGACGCTCAAAGTGATCGATCAGTGGTCCCCATGGACGGACTATCAGCGTGCCGGCCAGAGGGCTCCTGCGACAAAGGTCGCTGGCTCCTCTATGCCAAGCGAAACAGTGAAGCCCGTCGGCGGAAACATGAGCATGCCGCTTCAAAATGCCAAGATCACCGCGTCTCTGAACGAACGTGGCCAGGTCGTTTCGTTAGTCTATCCAATGGCGAAAGGCGCCTGGGCCGACGAAGACTGGGGATCGGCGGGACCAGCCTGCATATTTGCACTCAACGTCTGCGTCGCAACCGGCAAGGATGGAATCGCCTATCCGATCGACAGCCGGCATCTTGGGCAAACGACGGCGGCTTCGGTAGGAACCGCAACAAATTACGCAAAGCTAAAGGCACCTTGTGCGTGGCTTACCATGTCCCCAGGAAACGTTCCGTGCGATCCCGCAGACGCACGCCAACTGAACTTCTTTCCGAACGGATTGACTGCTCATCTGCACATGACGCCCGTACAACTCTACGAGCCACTGCTCAAGTCCTGGGTGCTTTTTGTCTGGGGCGAGAACTCTGCCCTACACAAATGGGCAGTCAGTACTGCGGGAAAGCTTACCTACATCGCCGAGAGCCAGGAACTCGCAAGTGTCGACGCACGCGGGAGAACTCCAGGCGGGATGCCAGGTGGATTCTGTTCAGGATCGAGCAACGGCGCCGATGCAAACTCCATGCTGCTCTTCTGCTCTATACCCTATGGGGACGGCAACGCCACGATCACAGGCGGCCGATTCATCGTCTACGATCCGGTCCATCCTGCGGCGGACGGCAGCCTCAAGGTGCTGTGGGATTCGCAGCGCTGGGGCATCCCATATCAGTACAACAAGTTCCTCCCGCCGATCGTCTGGAACGGCCGCGTCTATCTGCCGAACTATAACGGCGGCGTCGACATCTACGGTCTTTCGTAATTGCTTTTAAGATGCGCGCATGGGGTCGATGCCACGAAGTGAATCCGCCGCAACACGCCGATGGGTAATGGTGCGCTCCTGGCATACGCGACTTTTTAAGCCATCGCTTCGATTGGCGGTTGTTGCAGTCCGGCCGGAGTTCTGGCGTTTGCCGGAGTCCCTCAACGCCCCCATCAGGCGAGTGGTAGCATTGGCCGATGTTTCACTTCGGACGTCCGCGAACTCCCCTTCAGTGGATCGGTCATATTGTCCTGGGAATTATTGCGCTCTTGTTGGTGATGTGGATGCTTCGGGTGTTCGTTCTATAACGCTTCTATCTTTATGCGGTCGATGACAAGCAGCGCATTGCTGACTACTTCCACGCGCATGGTCCATCTCCCCGACTTTGGCTGTGAAGGCTCACTGACCGATATTGGCACTACCGGAATCCGTGCGATCAAGTTTGGCGCCCGGGTTCCCATGATCGAGTAATGCTGTTGTTAGTTCGTCCTCCTGCGGCAATAGACTCCGCGTGCGCTGATCGACCCCTCAGGCCATTCGCTCCAATTGCAGTAGATATAGGAAGACTCCCACAATGACGCACCCAGTCGCGCCTATCCTCACCTTTCCTCACCTTGCGCGTGCCACGACGTTATCGACAGTAGCCGCCGGAACCCAGGCCCTCGCGCGCTCGAGCCGGGTACCGCAGTTGCTTGTCGCGGTAGAAGCCGGAGCCCACCCCGGGGTTGCTGGTCCCATATACCGGCTTGTTTCCTCAACGGAACGCGTAGAAAGGCCCGCACGGACGCTGGATAGTGCAGCTCCATGCGAATCCAGCTAAGTTGTTGATTCCTTGTGCAGTAAGCCCACAACCCACATGAGAAATAGGGCGGCGCGATCCGCCGAAACCTGACTGGAGTGGAGTCTGGCTTTCTGAACGATGGCTCGCACACGCCTAGCGTTTCATGCAACTAGATGGCGCACGGCGATTTGAACGACGGAGCTTAACGCGGGTCGACAAGGTTCATGGCGAGCATACCGAGCGCGGTGATGCTGGGTATGAAGAAATAATCTCCGCCGCAGAGCTTGACGAAGTTGGGCAGAGCTGTGCAGAAGAGAGGAGGGTTCGCAGGCGAACCGTCGCCCTGGATGCCGTAGCGCTCTCCGGGCTCGTGGTGCGCCATGAGCAGGTCTTTTTCGTTGCCAAGCCGCGCGTCATTACCGTAGGAGATCCATTGCTGCTGCACGAACTCGAACTGGCGTGAAAGGCTGGCGTTTAGCGCCATGAAGGCTATTCCGCGATCGGTGGCGTCCAGCGCCTCTGTGTCCTGGCCTTCAGAGGTGTCCTCAGGGGGAGCGGCCGGGCCATAGGGAAGACCCCGTCGCGAGATGCGGCGGCGATGAATCAATCGTCCCTCAAAGCCGAAGGCATCTCGCGGATTCGCCCGGCGGATGTGCGCGCCAAGTGGGCACTTGATGCCCGCAAGGTCATCCTTGGCATATTGGAAATTTGTGCTGCGGTTGGGATCCTGCACGATGCTTTGATCCATGCGATCGGGCGAGAGCTCTACGGGCGTACCATCGCGCCAACGGCCGATGAACTTGGAGGCGAGTTTTTCTTTCGCGAAGCTGTCGCCTTCACCGTAGCGGGTAGCCCAATGATTGAGAAATGCACGGAAGGTGCCAACACGTTGCCGCAGTTTGCGATAGACCATGAAGGTGCCATTCGCTGCGAGCAGGTGTGGCACTGGCGCGATCGGAAGCTCACCGGCTTCATCGGCATAGCCTAGCAATAGCTCACCGGTGGCCAGCGGAACCCAGGTCTTCCCATCTGCGGACAGCTTGCCTTGGCCTGGCTGTGTTTTGCGGCACACGCCGAGATAGTCGGGGTTGCCGAAGCCGTCGGTATAGCCAAAGTGCTCTTGCGTGGTGAACTTGCCGTCCTTAGGCAGGGCGGAGGCATTCTGTGCACCGAGCAGGAGAGCGCCGCCTGTACTTTCAAGTAGCGACTCCACAGTTTGAAACTGTGCTTCCAAGGCTTGCGGGTTCATGGCATTGATAGCGAGCCAAACATGGACCTCACCTTCCAGCCACGGCGGTTCCCAGTGATCCGGCGCGTTCTCCCCGGTGTCTCCCAGTATGCCTGCGCGGCTTTTCATGCCAAGTTGGAACTCCACCGGGAAGCTGATGAGGGTTGCTAACGGGAGTTCGAGCGCGGCCAAGCCACGGAACGTGAAGGCAAGGTTGAGAGTAGTCTGCGGCTTCTTATCCCAGATTTGTCCTGTGGTGACCAGAGGCAGGAGCTTGTCAAGCAGAGCGCGTGCACCCTCTGCGCCTGTGAAGCGAAGGAAGCAGTAGCGCGCATAGGGCATGTTGTAGCCGCGGATAGCGAACCCCTGGATGTCGCTGGCGTTCAGCTTACTCATTGCGGCCTCCCGTCTTGAGCTGACGGTGGAAGCTCTGGCCGGCGGGCCGCGGTACCGGCGCATTGGCGAGCCGGTCAATGAAGACTTTGAAGTCCTGATGGAGGTCGGCTGCGCTGCAACTCTGGTGGGTGGCGATAAACGCCGCTACCGCGCGCTGCGTTTGCAAGGCTGAAAGCGTCTGCGTCACTGACTTGTCGTTGACGGGAGCGAAGAAAAAGGTCGTTTCGAGCTGACACTTCTTCATGTAATTGAGAAAAGCAGATAGGTCCTTCGAGCCGGGGTAGCCTATGCAGTGTTGCCATATGGCATCGAGTTGATCCGGGATCTTCTGCGCGAGGCCAGTGAGGTAGGAATCGCGATCGCCGTCGCAGTTGCACTCGAAGACGAGGTATTTCGAATTTAGGTGCTCCTCGCAGGAGGGCATGCCGACGTAGATCACGTCATCGAGTACGACAAGCCGAGCCAGATGGGTTCCCGGCGCGGTCGCGAAGGGGCCATCAGGCCCCAGCGAGAGCGTGGAAAGGTGATAGCGAATCTGCAGGTCATGCGAGGGAATCGCGTCGTTGTCGTCGATGATGGGACAAAGCAACGTCAGACCATAAACGCTGCCGCTTTGGCTTGGCATGGACGGACCTCAGAGGATTAGAAGACTTCAGGAGCCGTTCCTGTTGACCCAAGATGAGCCTGAACGTTGAGCACAAACTGCAGATATGCCGCACGGAACTCTTCCGGCGTAAGCACTTCTGCCCGCCTGCTCAGCGAATCCAGTTCGCTTTGCACGATGTGGGCCGATTGCACGTCGTTGATCGTGGCTTCCGGATATGCGGAGAAAAAGTAATCGGTGTCGAATTGAACGCTGGTGATGAAGCTCTTGAAGGGCGTGACCGGCACGGAGCCCGGGAACTTCTCGCTCCAGCGCCAGATTAGATTCAGGCCACGGCTGAGCACAGCCGAGAATGCGTCGATGTATTGGTTCCAGGTGCCGTTGAAGTTGCTAAAGAAGAGAAGGTAATCGTAGTGAAGGCTTTCTCTCTTTTGGGGATCGCCCAGATACGGGAAAGCGTGGCGAGGAACGATGACCCAGCGAGCAAACTGAATGAAGTGCAGATTGATCAGGTCCGACTGCAACGATCGAACGTGTCCCAGAACAAAGAAGAACCCTCGCAGCAGCCATGTTTTCCAAGGCTTCATGGGCGTGATAACGTTCATCGCGTAGACTTTGCCATTGATGTTGCTCATGCGGCCTCGATGGGTCCAAGTGTGGGCGATTAATGGGAGCCTTGGGGCCTAACAGACCAGAAAGCACGCGCTCACTCCGAGCCGCTGGTGACGACCGCTTGGAGTCGAACAGGCTGACACAGAGGGTCAGCTTCAACTGTCCGAATGGAACTGTCAAGGTAATTTTCTTGCTTCGGAAATTCGGGGAGAGCTCTCGTGGATGAGATAGAAAAGGGCGTGTCCAGGAGCATGTAATAGAGACTTCTTTTGAAGTCGCCTATGATGTGGTCCGAGCAAAGGTCGGCTGCCGGCACCTCTGAATACGAACGGGTTCGTTGAGGTGCGCCCTCGTGGATGCGACGAGAGATCAGGCCAAGTGGGCCGCACCCCCTTATGCGCGGACTCCGGCTTGAGTCCTCACGCTGTATGACCATCGCGACGTTTGGATCAGCAGCCAATTATCTCGCATAACAATCCATCCGCATAACTATTGATATGGAGCCGTGTCAACCACATCTAAAGCACGGGAGACTGGTCCGTAAAGCAAAGAGAGGGCTGATCGGTCGTAAGCCGATCAGCCCTCCTATAGTCGAATCGCCGTTTACTTGCTGCTATCGCGCGCTGCCTTCACATAATCGTGAGATTTCTGAATATGCTCGTATTGCGTGTCAAGCAGTTGTTTGACCGGAAGGGGCAGCTCTTTTTTCAAAGCGTCCTTGTAAGCCTTCTTAGCTGCGTCTTCGCCCTGCTCCGCCGTTTCCAGAAGGGTGTGATCGCCCCCACCGAGATGGGCCTTGATGTCACCCCAGGTGCGATGGAGCGCGCCGCTCACGCTACCACTCTCCTTAGGATCATGATCTCCAGTTGAGTGGAGCAGTGTCTCGAGTTCGCCGCGGAATTGTGAACGCTTCAGGGATTCCGCGAAAAAGTACTTTTTCAGAGTTTCGCTCTTCAAATGCTCGCCGATCTTCTGAAAGCCTTCATGACCGTCGATCAAACTTTCGATCACATCGTGTAGAGTTTCGTGCACTTCCTTATTGCTGATCTTCTGTTCTTCGCGTGTTGTTGTACTCATCGAGTCCTTCCGAATGACACGGTTATCACGGTGTTTGAGATGGGGGTCGCGCCCTCACCATAGTTTCTTTCGACAGGATCCGGAGCCCAGACTCAGAGGATCGACGAGCTGAAAACTGCTCGTCCTGTGCCCCATCGAGGCGCAAAAAGAAAGGCTGATTCGGTTGCGGTCACAATCAGCCCCCTCTAGGAGTTTCATTGCCTGATCACTAGGAGTGGTCGCTTCCAGCGCGAGTTGCTTGGACTGCGAACGGGACTTGCGAATGCTATTGGTAACCACACTGCAAAACTTGAGAAACGGAGTGACCCGACTGTGTTATTTGGCGCTGTCCCAGCGACGTGACACTCTCATTGGCACCATGCGAATGAATCTGAAAGCCCGTGGAATGTCAGCTCATCTCTCCGATCGTCAGGAGGAGCGCATTGTCCTTACACTTCGTCCTGCCTGCGCATTGCCGGGCGACTACACTTACACGACAAGTAGCGATTCGTTGCGGCGTATGCTGCTCCGGACCGATCTTCCGTCGACAGTAATCGAGAAGTTCGAGAGCCGAATTTGGAGCCCAAAGGGCGCCGATCTGCCCGCAATCGAAATCAGTGAAAAGACCCTCACCGAGATTGGCTACTTCGTAGACTGACGGCTCTCCAAACTCGAACCGGAGAACGGGATCGTTCGAAGGGCAGCCAATCTCCTCTTCATTTATCTGCGCGTCCGTCTCCAAACGGCATCTAAAGGCACTGGAGGTGGCACCTATGGGATCTCAAAGCCTTTTGGCAATGACCTCGAAGCGCGCGGAAATTACCGAATGCATTCGTCTCCTGGAGGTTCGTTCACGCCAGCGTAGCGGTCTAGCAGTTAATCAGCTAATCGAAAGCCTACGTCGCAGGGCCGATTGGCTGGACAGCCGTATCGACATGGAATTGCAAGAATCAGATGCGGCAGAGCGATCGCGCATCGCCAAGATTCGATCGGCACAAGACGCAGCCTGAGCGATAAGGTTTTTCCTATCACTCAGGCTACGTTAATTTTCGCGGGCGTTGTCAGGGTAGGGAATTCAGACCGGTCAGGAATCTGACGAGTGATCCACGCCGTTAGAAATACGCCTTGATACCGACCTTCATCTGTCTTGGGCCATTGACTGTACGTAACGGTTCCGAAGCTCGGATCGTCTACCGACGTGTCAGGCGTTCCAAAGACAGGGTGGTTGAAAGGGTTTTGGGCTTCTAGTCCGAATTCGAGTTGGATCCCCGAGCATAGTGCTTCTCAAAGAAAAACACCTTCTCCATCGAGAGATCGACATTGAATGCCGTCTGAGTCCGCGCACTGCCGATTGTTCTTGGGGTTCGCCAAGCGCGCAGAGATTGGGAAGGTGAAACGCTTGCGGGTTTTCGAGTAATTATTAATCGAGCCCGACTTATGATTGCGTCGCGGCGTGCCCACGACATTCGGGCGCCGTGCACCGCAACTCGGGAGCGAGGTGCCGTTGTTTGATGCGGCCGAAGAAGCAAACGACCATGATCCATGGCGAGTCAGAGTCGTTGACGGCCGAAATGCGCTACGGTTTCTTCATAAGTTGGATGGGACACCAGAAAGGTGAAGGATAGGAGTAGCACATTGTCTCGGTCGCCCCCGCGTTCCTGATCTTTGTCCAGAGCGCAGAGGCAGTGTCTATCGACCGCCTTGTGTCTTCGCGTGATTCCAGCAAGACGGTTAATAGATATGAGCGCAGCACATTTACCCATTCGCGCAGCTGCCTTCCACCGTTTCCGGCAGGGGATTGTCCCGTTTTTCTACAAAAATGCCTCGGTTGCAAAATACCCTGTTTGGAGGCATTGTTCTAGCAGGCGCAGCTAAGCTCCGCTCAGGAGGTGCTATGTTCCGCTTCCCACTAACCAAGCAACCGCAAACTTCTCGGGAACCGTTCAGCGTGGAGACGCTGGCAAAGGCTTCGCGGCTGCGCGGCGCGACTGTCACCCAGGGCATTTGTCCTTACTGCGCCGTCGGCTGCGGGCAGCTCATCTTCAGCAAGGGCGGGGAACTCATCGACATTGAGGGCGATCCTGATAGTCCCATCAGCACGGGCCACCTATGCCCCAAAGGGGCCAACGCCTACCAGCTCTCCGTCAATTCGCATCGCGTCCGCACATGTCCTCTACCGCGCTCCCTACTCCGATCACTGGGAGACGAGGACGATGGAGTGGGCGCTGGAGCAGATTGCCCAGCGCGTCAAGACGACCCGCGATGCCGATTTCACCACACGCGACGAGCAAGGCCGTTTGCTCAACTCGGTGCGCAGCATCGGCTCGTTGGGCGGGGCAACGATTGACAACGAGGAGAACTACCTCATCAAGAAGCTGTTTGGCGGCGGGTTGGGAGTGGTGTCGATCGAGAACCAGGCGCGAATATGACACAGCGCCTCGGTGCCCGGTCTGGGCGCCTCGTTCGGCCGCGGCGCGGCCACAAATTATCAGCAGGACATGGCCAATAGCGATTGCATCCTGTTCATGGGATCGAACATGGCGGAGGCTCAACCTGTCGGCTTCCGCTGGCCCATGGAGGCCAAGCTGAAAGGCGCGACCCTGATCCATGTCGATCCGCGCTTCACCCGCATGTCGGCTGTGTGCGATCTTTACGTGGGCATCCGCTCCGGGAGCGACATCGCCTTCCTCGGCGGCCTCGTGAATTACGTCTTAACGAACGACCGTTGGTTTCATGAATACGTCCTGGCCTACACCAATGCTTCGACCATCATCGACGAAGGTTTCCGGGATACCGAAGATCTGGCAGGGATGTTTAGCGGCTTCGACCAGCAGCACGACTCCTATGACTCCAAGCAGGGCCATTGGGGCTACGAGGAGTCCAGGAACGGCCACGCGGAGCAGGACGGTTCGAAGCACACGCCTCAGGCGCACGGCCGCCATGGCCACTGCATGGATGGCAGCGGCGACGCATATACCTCGCCGCTACAAGGACATAACAAACGCACAGCGCGACCCGACCTTGCAGCATCCGCGCTGCGTTATGCAGATTCTGCGCCGGCACTTCGCCCGCTACACGCCGGAGGTCGTTTCCCAGGTATGCGGCTGCAAGCCGGAAGAGTTTGTGCGCGTCGCGGAATTGCTCTGCACCAACTCCGGACGCGAGCGGACCACTTGCATTGCCTACGCGCTGGGCTGGACGCAGCACACTACCGGCGTGCAGATCATACGCACTGCCGGCATCTTGCAATTGTTGCTCGGCAACATGGGCCGGCCCGGCGGCGGCATTATGGCCCTGCGCGGCCACTCTACCATCCAGGGCGCGACCGACATCTCGACTTTGTACGACACACTGCCCGGCTACCTGCCGCAACCCGCCGCACACGACCCCACGCACGAGGATTTGAGTTGTTATATCGAGTATGGAGGGATGCCCACCGGCTACTGGGCGAACTTTAGCAAATTCATTGTCAGCCTGCTCAAGGCCTGGTACGGCGACGCAGCAACTCCGGAGAACGACTTCGGGTTCTCCTGGGTGCCGCGCGTGGACGGCGACTACTCGCAACTGGCCTACTTCGATCGCATGTCAAAGGGTGGGGTGAAGGGCTACTTCCTGGCTGGTCAGAATCCCGCCGGCGGCGGACCCAACGCCGGTCTGCACCGTGCTGGCCTGCGCAACCTCGAGTGGCTGGTGGTTCTCGACTGGTTCGAGACGGAAAGCGCCGCCTTCTGGAAGAACGACCCGAATGGGCCGCCGCCCTCCGAGATCGGGACCGAGGTCTTCTTCATCCCCGCGGCGGCCGCTCAGGAGAAGGAGGGCAGCTTAACCAACACGCAGCGGCTGATCCAATGGCACAAGAAAGCCATCGATCCGTCCGGCGATTGCCGTTCCGACGCCTGGTTTTTCTACAACCTGGGTAAGCGCCTCAAGCAGCTCTACGCCGGCTCGACCGATCCCAGGGATCAGGGGCTGCTGAATCTCACTTGGGACTACGACTTCGACGAGCAGCCGCGTCTACCCGATGGAACGCTCAGCCGCATTGAAGGCGAACCGGACCTGGAGAAGGTCCTCATGGAGATAAACGGTCACCGGCTGGATGAAACCGACCCGCGCACCGGGGGGCCTCGTCTGGTCAGCGGCTACTCGGAGTTGAAGGACGACGGCACGACGGCATGCGGCTGCTGGGTCTACAGCGGCGTCTTCCCTGAGCCGGGCCGCAACCGTGCGGACGAACGCAAGATCACGGATAACCCAATCCAACCGGAATGGGGCTTCGCGTGGCCAAACAATGTCCGCGTGCTGTACAACCGCGCCTCGGCCGACCCCGAAGGGCGGCCCTGGTCGGAACGTAAGAAATTGGTCTGGTGGGACTCGGAGAAGCGGAGCTGGGTCGGACTCGACAAACCGGACTTCGAACTGAACAAGCCGCCCGATTACCGACCGGCTCCAGGAGCGACGGGCATGGCCGCCATCGCCGGCACACACCCTTTCATCACCAAGGCGGACGGACTGGGCTGGCTGTACTCCCCCGCCATTAAGGACGGGCCTCTTCCGACGCATTACGAGCCGATCGAGTCGCCGCTGGGCAACCTGCTTTATCCCAAACACAATACCAACCCGACGGTCCGCTTTTTCGCAGGACCGCTGAACCACATCGCCCACATGCCGACAGCCGAGTATCCCGTGGTGGCCACGACGTTCCGTCTCACCGAGCATTACCTCAGTGGCCCGATGAGCCGCTTCAATAGCTGGCTTAACGAATTGCAACCGGAGATGTTCGCCGAGCTGAGCTACGAGCTGGCCGCCGAGCGCGGTATTGTTCACGGCGGCTGGATGACGATCCAAACGCCGCGCGGTCGAATCGAGGCCCGTGCGATGGTGACCCGGCGGCTGCGGCCCTTTGTCGTCGAGGGGCGCGTGGTCCACCAGATCGGCCTCCCGTTCCACTGGGCTTTCGCCGGGGAGGTCGTCGGCGGCAACGCCAACGACCTGACCGCGCTCCTGGCCGACCCGAACGTGAGCATGCACGAAAGCAAGGCGTTCACTTGCCAAGTCCAAGCCGGGCGGCTCGAAGGCCAGGCTCTGCACCCGACGGTGCCCACGGCGCACTGGCCGACCCTCGATCCGATCCCGGACACGCCGGCCAGCGCCCAACCAGAAGGGAGACTCGGACATGGCAAGTAGAGAACAGGAACTGTCCGCCTTGCCTCAAACCAGCGATCCACCGCGCGGCCGGCTGTCGAGGTGCTGGGACGCTTGATTGATCCATACCTGCGTGGCGAACCGCGCGGCCCGCTGCCGGAGCTACTGGGGCGCCTGATCTATCCGTTCCTGCGTGGAGAAGCGCCGAAGCCACGTACGGCTACTGGCTTTTACACCGACACCACCGTATGCATCGGCTGCAAGGCTTGCGAGGTGGCGTGCAAGCAGTGGAACCAACTACCCTCGGATGGCTTTAACTGGTCCGGCAATAGCTATGACAATACGACTGAGTTGTCGGCGACCACCTGGCGCCATGTGAAATTCATTGAGCAATTCTCCGACGAATCGTCAAGCCCGCTTTACTTCCCTGGACACGGTGCCCGACGAGCTCGCCTCTTAACCGCTGGCTGATGATGAGCGACCACTGCAAGCATTGCTGGCGGCCCCTTGCCATCAGGCTTGCCCGACCGGCGCCATTATTCAAAATGAGTTTGAGAACGTTTATATTCAGGCTGACATCTGCAACGGTTGCTCGTGCTGCATAGCGGCCTGCCCGTTCGGCGTCATCACTCGCAGCGAGATGGGCGGGCATTCGCACAAATGCACGCTCTGCTATGACCGCCAGCGCGACGGTCTGGAGCCGGCCTGCGCCAAGGCATGTCCAACCCAGTCCATCCACTTCGGCCCGGTCGACGAGCTTCGCGAGCAGGCCCGCAAACGTGTGGAGGAACTTCACCAGCGCGGCGTCCCGCAGGCGTATCTTTATGGCGACGTCCCTAGTGAGACCTATTCCGAAATGCATTCCTTCTATCTGCTTGTCGATCGCCCTTCCGTTTATGGCCTGCCGGATGCTCCATTCAATCCGTGGCTGCACATGATGGGAGATTACGTTCGTTCCGTCGCGGGCGGCTTGGCCGCTATCGCCGCACTGCTCGTGGTGGTGTTTCTTTTGAAGCCCTGAATGCACGCAGACTCCAGACCGCAGCACGCTTTCACCAAACCTCCCTTGCCGGAAAGAGGGAGCGAGAGCGGCTATGCGAATATGCCGGTGACCAAGGTGCCGGGGTGGCACGGCATCATCGCCTGGGACGCTTTGCTCAACGGCATGGCGACCGGACTGTTCCTGGCCGCCGCGGTCAGCGAGTTGGCGGCGCCCGCGGTCTTCATGCGCGTGGCGAAAGTGGCTTATCCGGTCGCTCTCGTGCTTTTGCTCGTTGACCTCGGATTGCTCGTGTTGGATCTGGGCGATCCGTTGCGTTTCCATCACATGCTCAGGGTTTTCAAGCCCAGCTCGCCCATGTCGTTGGGGACGTGGTGTCTGACCATCTTTTCGCTCCCGCTGACCGCGGCGGCGGCGCTCAGCCTGCTGGCCGAACTGGGGTGGGACTTCGAGTGGGCTCGAATAACCGCGGTGGTCGTAGGACTGCTGCCTGGCTTCGGCTCTGCGGCCTACAAGGGCGTCTTGCTCAGCACGAACGCGCAACCAGGTTGGAAAGACGCGCGCTGGCTGGGAGGTTATCTCACCAATTCGGCCCTCCTGATGGGCTGCGCCGAGCTGCTTGTCCTGTCCGCCCTGATGGGGCAAACGCAGGCGACCGCCATCCTCCGCACCGCCTTTATCGTGCTGCTCGTGCTCAATGTGATTCCCTTAGCGTTGTTGTTTGCGAACCTTCGGCCGGCCCATGCGCGACTCTATACCCGCGAGCAACAATGGCGCGTTGGCGTGCTCATCGCTGCCGGGGCGCTGATCCCTTTGGGTCTGATGCTCCTCAACGGCGATCTGCTGTTCATATTGGTCGCCGTGATTGTTCTTTTATCGGAGAGCTGGGTCATCCGTTTTGTGTACGTCAAGATACCTCACACTTCGCCATTGGAAGTCCGAAGCGGCGGGTAGCCCAGGGAGCTCGCAAAATTCGTGGAGTTACACGCTTCACTTAGTCATTGCGTTCATTTCAAGGTAGCCCTGTGCCGGAACACCGAAGGCGTCGGCGACGCGATTGAAGAACGCGAACATGGCGGTGATATACACCGCTTCGGCTATCTGCGGTTCGGTCCAGCCATGATCACGAAGAACCTGCACGTCCTCGGGCGTCGTTCGGTATGCTGCCTCGGTGACCTTGGTGACGTAGTCGAGCAATGCTCGGTCAGCAGGGCTCAGGCCAGCTTCGTCGAGCTTGCCTTCTGCAATCGCGTGCACCGTTTGTTCTTCTGCTCCCTGAACCCGCAGGAAGTAAGCGTGGGAGTCCAGTCAATAAGGGCAGCGATTAAGCCATGAAACCCAACTCGCGATAGCTTCCTTGGTGCGGCGAGTGAGGTGGCCCTCCGAAAAGTGGACCGTGTTGCTGAAGCTCATCACCTCCCGCAGAAAGTCGGGGCGGTGACTGAAACATTTAAGGATGCCGGGCATCTTTTGGCGTCCGGACTGTGCACGCCACTCGTCATAGACCCGCGCTACCTCGCCGGTTGCGTCAGCATCTTCAATGATGTCGATTTTCGTTTTCGGGTCCGTCATAGTTTGCTGCCAGGCTTCACGTTCTGTGGAAGAAGACTAGCACATCTCAAAGGCTCTAAAGCACCAGCCGCTTATCTCCATTCTTGCGAGTGAGTCTCTCCCGATCGAGATATTCGAGGAGCGGGATCGCGTATTTTCTCGATAGTCCGGTGAGTTGCTTGAAGTCCGCGACATCGAATATCTGGCCGCGCAACTGCCGCATCTGGCCGCGCAAGCTTTCGAGAGCGCCATTGTGGATGTACAGTTCATCCGTACCCATTTTGACCAATATCCTGTCGCGCAGTAGAAGCGTCATGAGCCTGCGCATTTCGCTTTCCTTGAGGCCGAGTTTTACCGCAACTTCAGAGGATGAAGGAGCAGCGAGACCAGCAGCTTCATAGATTGCGGCAATTGCAGCTTGTTGCTTGTAATCTGCATCGGCCGATTTCGATTGTGATCCGGCTAGATATATTCGCTCGTCCTTCAGCCTGATTTTTTGTTCGCGTGCAAGCGTCTCGATAAGGAAGTCGAAGATCGCCGCATTCAAGCCGGTTTGGCTCCTTAACTCTGACTGCTTGAGGCCGTCGCTCTTTGCGTCCATCTGAAGATGGCTGGCAAGTTTGGCGATCGCGCTTTCCGCGGCCTCGCTGGAAAGCAGCATATCGCCGGGAATGCGAAGAAGATGATTGCTGCTAACAAACGGTTCCGCGAATCGCTCCAGAGCCTCTCGTGTAAGCCCCGTTTCAGCCATTAACTCACGCATGGTAAGGCCCGCAATGCCACGGCGCGCGACTCTCAACAGAAGTTGTTCTTCGGGCGACGCATCCCTAAATGTCTCCAACCATGCTAAGCACTTCGCCTTTCGCAGATTGGGGAGCGGATGCGCATCGAGCACACGCCCACCGCCAATGGTGCTGGCAGGAGAACACTGACGCAATACAAAATGATCGCCCGGCACAAGCACAATCGGTTTCTGAAGTCTAAGGCGCATGAGTCGGCGTGTGCCCGGCTCTGCTGTTTCATAACCGTAGAGCGAAACAGTGGCCAGCGTGTCGGAAGTAAAGGCATGGAAGTGCACTCTTGATCGATGCTTCACTGCGGCTGATTCGGGCAAAAGCGTCGCGTCGACGTCAATCGCGGTCGTCGCGGCCAGCGTTCCCTCGGAGACCAAAGTCTGGCCCCGGCTCGACTTCCGAGACTTCAATACCGGCTAAATTCAGGGCCACGCGCGAACCAGACCCGACACGTTCTTCAGGGTGGCCGTGGGTTTGCATCCCCCGCACGCGTACGCTGCGGCTTCCGGGCTCGAGCTTAAGGGATTCTCCTACGCGGAATTCTCCGGAAAGCAGCGTACCCGTGACGACCGTACCGAATCCCCTCATCACAAAAGCGCGATCGAGTGGAAGCCGAGGCAGATGATCAGGATTGTGAACAGTTGCGCTCATTGCCAGAGACAGCAGTTCGCGGCGAAGCTCGTTGAGCCCTTGGCCAGTATGTGCGCTCACTGGAAGAACACTGGCAGAGCTTTCCCCGAGGAAGGTATCGGAGAGAAATGCTCGTATGTCAGCGCAAACCTGTTCGAGATGCGCCGGGCTGACGGCGTCGGCTTTAGTGACGACGGTCAGACCACGACGGACTCCGAGGAGAGTGCAAATTGCAAGATGCTCTTCTGTCTGTGGCTTCACGCCTTCTTCAGCAGAGACGACCAGGAGAACTGCATCGATGCAGCCTGCGCCCGCCAGCATATTGCGGATAAAGAGATTGTGACCGGGAACATCAACGAAACTGATTCGCAGAGAGCTATCGTCGGGCCCTACGGCATCGAGAGAAGCGAATCCCAGATCGATGGTGATGCCACGCCGCTTCTCTTCCGGCAGGCGGTCGGTATCAACTCCGGTAAGTGCTCGCACGAGCGCGGTCTTGCCGTGATCGATGTGACCGGCTGTTCCGATGACGATGGATTTGACCGTTTTAGTCACCCCGGAGATCCTTCGTGAACTGTGACGCAAGCCGATCACTCATGGTCTAACGGTGGTGCCTGTGGGCCGCTAGTTATTCGCTGCAGCAGAGATACGAGGATGGCATCGAATTCAGGCTCAACAGTCCGAAGGTCCAACAGGACCGTGTCATCGCTGACGCGGCCGATCACCGGTGGATCAAGCTGTCGCAACGCTTGCAGCAAGGCTTGAGGCTGAAGCGCTACATGGCGCAGTGACACGGCTGAGCTCTGCAGGCGAGCAGCAGGCGCTGTTCCACCGCCGATGAGACTCAGGACCGGAACCGCGTCTGCGAACAGACTGTCCGAGCGCACCTGATCGGCGATCCATTCGCACCGCCTTAAAATTTCCAGCGGAGATAAACGAAGTATGTTGACAACTGGAACCGAAGCCGCCCTCTCCGATAGGTAATCCATGAGCGTTGCTTCGAGTGCGGCATAGGTCAGTTTGTCGACGCGGAACGTGCGCAGTAAGGGGTTTTTGCGGATGCGGTCGATCAGATCAGCTCTGCCGACGAGGAGACCGCATTGCGGGCCGCCGAGCAATTTGTCTCCGCTTGCGGCGATCAGATCGGCGCCAAGGCGAAAGCTATTCAATAGCGTCGGCTCTGCCTGGATTCCCAGATCTTCTAAAGTAAAGACTAGGCCTGTGCCCTGGTCGTCGAATACAGCGATGTTTCTACGGCGTCCCAGCGAGACGAGATCCTGTAGTGTGGGCCTTTCGGTAAAGCCGTCCATGCTGAAATTGGACTGGTGAACGCGCAGGATAAGGCTGGTATTCGGTGAGATGGCATTCTCATAGTCGGCTAACTTGGTTCGGTTGGTCGTGCCGACTTCGCGTAGGTGCGCCCCTGACTTGGCAAGAATTTCAGGAATACGGAATCCGCCGCCAATTTCAACAAGCTCTCCGCGAGAGACGATAACTTCTGTGCCATCGGCCAGGGAGTTGAGCGCGAGGAAGGTAGCGGCCGCACAATTATTTACGACAACCGCAGCTCTCAAGATGTCCGCAGAGACTTCGTCGATTGTACCGGCCTGGGTGTTGAGGAGTCGCAGAAGTAGCTCCTCCGCGTGGACGTCCCTGCGACTTCGTTCTCCGGTTTCGAGATTAAATTCGAGGTTGGAATAGCCCGCTGCAATTTCGACTACGTGTGAGAGCGCCGAAGCGCTGAGAGGAGCTCTTCCTAAATTCGTATGAAGGATGACACCGGTCGCGTTGATGACACGTTGCAGCGAGTAGCGCTTGTTCTGGCTGATCTCGTGGGCAACTGCGAGATGAAGTCCAGTGAGACACCCGTTCAGGCTGGCAGGCGTATGTAATCCCTCAGCTATCTTCTGCCTAATGCGAAAAAGAACGGCTCGCGCAGAACGGACTACAGTGCTGTGTGATTCGAACTGAAGGATTACGGCGAATTGGGGAGTGAGCAAGAGATCATTGAGCGAGGGCAACAGACTGTACAGACTCTGAGCTTCGGGATCGCTTGTCGTGTTTTCGCTGCGTTTCATGAACCAATTTCTGTTACTTGAAGTGTATTGCCGTGATCATCCGCCGCTAAGACAAGAGAATGGCGGGTGCACCCTCTCCCACAGTATAGGGCCCTAGAACAGAGCCGATCCTGGCGGCGTTCAGGCCTACACCCAGCAATGAGTTGAGTAGGGCGTCTGCGTTTTCTGGAGCAACTGAGATCAATAGACCACCTGCAGTTTGCGGATCATAGAGCAAGCTCCGCAAATCGTCCGGAATCTGAGAAGCGGGTGCATCTGCGCTGACACACTCTGCGAAGTCACGATTCGCCAACAGCCCGGCGGGAATCGCGCCGAGGTGGATCGCGTCGAGGGCACCCTCAATGCGTGGCACCTGATCCACTACAATCTTAATCGTCACTTTGCTGCCCAGCGCTAACTCGCGGCCGTGCCCCATTAACCCAAAACCCGTAACATCGGTCATTGCGTGGACGCCAGCAGCACCAGTGACGACGGCAGAAGCTGCGCGGTTGAGAGTGGTCATAGACCGCACTGCGTTCTCCACCCAATTTGGTTGCGCGAGACCACGCTTCAATGCTGTTGTAATTACTCCCGTTCCGATAGGCTTCGTGAGAATCAGAACGTCCCCGGAAACCGCGCCGGTATTTGTATAGACGCGCTCAGGGTGAATCAGTCCAGTAACAGCGTATCCGAATTTGATCTCCGCATCACGGACGCTATGCCCACCCACAACAATGCAGTCGGCCTCGGCCATTGTCGCCATGCCGCCGCTCATAATCTGTTCGAGAATATCCAGATCGCCATCCTGCGGGAAGCACACGATTGAGAGAGCCGTCACCGGCTGGCCTCCCATTGCGTATACGTCGCTCAGCGCATTCGTCGCGGAAATCTGGCCAAAAATAAAAGGGTCGTCCACGAGTGGAGTGAAAAAATCGACTGTTTGGACGAGTGCAAGATCAGACGAAATTCGATAGATCCCTGCGTCATCAGAAGTGTCAAAGCCGACCAGCAGATTTGCATCGCTCTGCTTCGGAAGCCTGGATAAAACTGCCGCCAGCGAACCGGGTGCCAACTTGCTCGCACACCCACCGGCTTTGACTTGTTGTGTCAGTCTTACGTTTGCAGAATCGCTCATCCAGTTTTTATGCCTCGGCTGTCAGTTAAGATCATACTAATCGGCAATAATGTATCAGCGCCGCAGATCACAGCTAACTGGAAGTGCCTAGGCTCCGGTGATCCTCCCGGTCTTCAAAACCGGTGGTCGCTCTTAACGGGCGATGGTGTGTTCGACTCACACGCACTTCCGCCAAATCAGTAAATCGAATAGTTCCCGCAGTATGTCTTTTCCCGCCCGCGCCAAGTTTGTCGACGCGGCTCCAACGGCGTGAATCGGCCGGGAGCCTGGACGATTCCAAAAAGCGAGTAGGACGACGGTGAGAGCCGTTTGCAGTAGCGTGCGCGAATTCTTCGAAGAGACCGGATTCGCAGCTGATGGTGAACTCGTTAGCGTCGAGAGGTTTGCGAGAAGAGCAGCAACCTCGTCAGCATGGGCATTCGCGAGCCTGCGGCGCTGCTCCAGAGCAACACCTGCGAGATTGAACGCCTCCAAAATCCGAAAAGCGTAGGCAGATCCCAGAGATCGACCGCAGCCGCTGGTTCGCCATGAGTGACGTGCGTCTCCGCATAAGACTAGAGATGGACGGGCTACTGCTTCGGCGCTACTTGCTAATGAGACGAACACGACTCGAACGCGGATAGGTTATGCGTTGTTAGAAGTCATCTCTTCGAATCAGCCGGCTATGTAATACCTGATTGGTACGAACCAAGATCGGCCTGTTCTTTGGCATAGATGGTATGGGTAATGCGAGGCGGTTCATCATCGCGGTGAAGGCTGAAGACACGATCACGAATCGTGAGATCCGATGCAGTAAAGCGTTCCAGTTGGCGGAGATAATCAATCCACGATTCCATGATGAACGTCTCTTGGAGATGACGCGGATCGCCGGTGTCCTGAAAGATGCCCCAACGCATGGCGCCGTCACGCAGTCGCACATTCTTCATCTGGTGGATCGCGTGGACGAAGGCGTTGTAATCCTCTGGATTGACGTAGTAATCGATCAGAATGCGTACTGGCCCATCGGACATCTTCGGCTCCATGGCGAGCTGCGGCGCTGGAGGCGTTGAGCTGAATGGACTGAAATCGGGAAGTTCACCGCGCAGCACGTGCAACCGGCGGGTCATCGGCAGCGTAACGAACAGACCACCTGCGGCCACGGCAAGTGAGACATTTGTCGTAACGTGTGTCGCAACAAGTCCCCATACGACGCTGCCGAGTGACATGCCTGCAGAAAAAACCATCTGGTAGATGCCGAGGGCGCGAGCCTGGACCCAACTCGGTGCGGAGACCTGCACCGCAAGATTGAACGTGGACATTGTGCTGGTCCAGGCAAAACCTGCAAGTAAAAGTACCGGGATGATGACGGCTGGGTAATGGACGAAGGCAAGGGTGAGGAGCGTTCCAACGAATATGCCGGTCGAGATGGCGATGATAGCGTCGGCTGAGAGTCTCCGCCGGGTCCGTGGCAGACAGGTAGCTCCAATCACAGCTCCAAGTCCCATGCTGCCGTTCAATATGCCGTAGCCAAGCGCACCCTGATGCAAGTCCCGAGCCGCCACGACCGCCAGTAGTGACCAGACCGCACTGACGAATAGGGTGAAGAAGAAAGCGCGCATAAGGGCCGCCTTCAGCAGCGGCGCGAACTGGACATAGCGAAGGCCGGCGCGCATGGAACCATAGATCCGTTCGGCTGGCAGTGCACTCTTGAAAAGAGGATTCCGCTTCCACCTGTAGAGGACGAGGATGACTCCTACAAACGACAGCGAATTTAGCAAGAAGGTGCAGGCCGCGCCCGTGTCTGCATGAACGAAGAAGGCGATGGCAAATCCACCCAGGGCCGGGCCGAGAGCCCGAGCGAGATTGAATCCGGCGCTGTTCAATGACACAGCTTCCGGGAGCTGCTCGCGTGGAACCAACTCAGGCATGATGGCCTGCCACGCTGGACTGTTCATCGCCGTTCCCACGTTGAGGAGGCAGGTTAGGACGAGCAACACCCACGGCGAGATGATGTTGAAGAAAGTGAGCAGGCTAAGAAGTGCGACCGCTCCCAGCATCCAGGCTTGCCAAAACAGTAACAGGCGGCGTCGGTCGAAGATGTCTGCCGTCGCGCCTGCCAGCAGTCCCAGAACCAAAACCGGCAGACTAGCGGCAGTCTGCATCAGGGCAATAAGCAGCGGAGATGGTGTAAGCAACGTCATCAGCCAAGTTCCGGCCGTGTCCTGCATCCAACCGCCGAGGTTCGAAATCGTGGAAGCGATCCACAGATTGCGAAAGAGCGGAGACCGCAGCGGCTCGAAGCCCGTGGAGAGGCGCTCGGCGGTCGAATCCAGCTCAGGGATGGGCGGCGGATTGGGAGTAGGGGAAAGAGGCATGTGCAGATTGTTCAGCGGCAAGCCTTCCCATGATACCGAGATAATGACGTGTTTCTGCATTCAAGTGCAGCGGTTCGCCGCGTTGTCGCGTGAGCGAGGCAGAAGACGTGCAGCACCTGCGGGATGAGAACGAGAACTAGCGGGTAGCCTCGAGCTTCGCGCTTGTGATCAGACGCATACTGAGCGGCGCGTCTGCGACCTGCGGGATCTTGGGTTTTCAGGTCGATTGGGAAAGGCATCGGATGAAGCTCAGTATGTTTCTTAAGACGACCGAACCGGACCTCGATGCCGCTGCAACGCTGCAGGTCCGGAAGAACGTCAAAGAGGACAAGAAGCTGGCAAAGGGCGAGAAGGAGAGCTGCTCGCCCTCCTCCAGCACTATGCCTGATCCGACACACAGCGCTGTCACTGAAGCTATGAGTGGACAAGCTTAGTTCGGAACGCCGCAGTGCCAACATGCGGCAGATTTGTTCAAAGACACGGCTCCGAAGATGCTTCTGAGGCAGAACAGGGACGTTCTGAAACTTGTTCTGACTCAAGGGACGAGCTTGACGGTGATTGGTGTAGCCGTCGGAGTTGCAGGCGCCTTAGCTCTGACCCGCTTCTTGTCCAACTTGCTCTACGGCGTCAAGCCCACCGCCCGCTGACGTTTGTCGCCCTCTCTTTGGTCCTGACTGGAGTCGCATTGCTTCGCCTGCTACATTCCGGCACGCCGCGCGACGAAGGCAGACCCCATTGTGGCCTTGAGATATGAGTAGTGGTCCACAAGGCGTAAGGCCGCGAATTTCAATGTTTAAGGGGCGGGACAATTTAGCCGGGATGGTTCGCTGGTCATGGATGGAGATGAGGGCGTAAAGACCTATTCGCAACGGGTTCGGGTCCTCCTGGGGGCCAAAGCTGAACTAAGGAAAGTATGAATATATTCCGATCGACAGAAACCCAGTCCAAATCTGCGGCATTGCTCGAAGGAACGTAGTTTTCAGGCTCAAATGCAGGCTGGTGGTAGCTGGTAAATGGCAGATTCTAAAAGAGAAAGACTATATGACGGAGAGAGGGACTCGAACCCTCGATAGAGCTTTTGAGCCTGTGACGGTTTGGTAAATGTTTGTTGCTCGTACGGCGTGCTTTTTCAGCGTCCTTTTGTGACCTGACATCGTTCCAAACAACCTCAATGGTCAGTTCTGGGGCACCTTATTGGACACTCCGATATCGATATCGAGGCTAGTGGATCACGGCCGCGACGGCATTCGGGCAACATCAAGGCGTCTGGGAAGTCGACGGATGCTTCATTTGTCAGATCTTAGGCGTCGCGAGAACGACCTAAGTAGCGAGCTCTGCCGCTGTTCTCCGCCTCATGTTGGCTCGACTGAGGTGTTGTCGGCATCAGAAAGTGCCCAGAACGCCCTCCGAGCCATTGAAGTCCGTGCGTAACCACACAGCCCTTCGTGTAGCGCCCTCTATTTTTATCGCCGAAGAGCTTGAGTACTCTTGCTTCATCGAAGACGGGATTCAGTCTGAGTAAGGTCTTCGAAATCGTTACAAGGTTACAACTGCAACGGCCAACGCCTGCTTGCCAGGCGGTCGCTGTGGTGCGGCCTAAATCCAGACTCTTTGGTCGAGGACATGATGCAAATACTTGATTGGATCTTTAGCAAGCGGGTTGAGACGAGAAAGTTCGCTTTGCTCTTCTGCCTTGTTTTGCTCTCCATGCCTGCGTTCTCCGTTGCGCAAGTTAGACAACCTGTCGCTCAGTCCGCTTCGGGGTTCGATACTCCCGCGAGCGACATCACCATGACCGGAACTGTCCAGCAGTTCATCACGGCTCACTCATCTGGTCTTCAAGTTGTCGTGGATGGTCCGCAAGGATCGTTTACCGCAAGCCTAGGCCCCAACCTGAGCAGTGAGGTGCGGCAAAGCCTATCTCCAGGCGCCCCGGTTCAGGTTTCCGTCATCCAGCAAACGATCAATGGCAAGCAGCATCTGCTGGCTCGCAAGCTCACAGTGGCCGGCAAGGAGACCGTTATCCGTAATGAGAAGGGTTTTCTGATTCGTACCCCTTCATCACAGCACTCTCGCGCTTCTGTCAATCCCGCTGCTTTGTATAGGAGTGCGAAATGAAACTGCGGCTCTCTTCGTATCTAATCGCTTTGGTTGCTCTCCTCATGCTGGTTGCCGGCTGCGGCGGATCCGGCTCTGGCCCCAACCCACCAAATCCTCCGGCTATTTCGGTAACTTTTAGCCCCGCGGCGCCGACGTCGATCAATACCGGCGCAAAAGCTAGCCTTTCCGCCGTAGTCGGCAACGACAGTGCTAACGGCGGAGTTTCATGGTCCGTCAAGTGCGGAAGCTCTGCGTGCGGCAGCTTCTCGGCAAGCTCCACTCCCAGCGGCACGGCAACCACCTATACCGCGCCTGCCGCTACTCCATCGCCAGCCACGGTCACTGTCACGGCAACCTCCGTTACAGATACCACCAAGTCTGCATCTGCAAGCATTACGGTCGGTCCACCTCCCGTTGTGCTCATGGATGGCAACTATGTTTTCCATCTCGCCGGCCAGGACGGCGCTGGTAACTATTATCTGGCGGGCGCATTCACGGTTAAGGGCGGCGCTATTACAGCCGGCGAGCAGGACATGACTGACGGTAGTAATCCCGGGTACTACCACGATAGTCTGACCCCTTCTGGGTCTAGCCTGAGCCTCGTCAACGGAAACCTACAGGTTGTCCTCAATACCGGCGACCAGGATGTCGGTGTAAACGGCGTTGAAACACTTCGTGGAGCGATAGTTTCCAATGCGCGTGTGTTGATCTCCGAATTCGATACGTTTGCAACGGCAACCGGGTCGCTCGATCAGCAGACCAGTGTCGCTCCCCCGGCGGGTGGGTATGCCTTCAACCTTGGTGGGCTCGATACGAATGACAACACATTCGTGGTTGGCGGCATTCTCAACATCAGTGGGGCGAATATTTCGATAGGCAGCAGCGTCCTCGATTACAACGACAACGGCAGTCCTGCACAGGCACAGACCTTCGACTCCGGCACTGTAGGTGCTCCGGATGCGTATGGCCGCGTCGCATTTGCTCTGACTCCAAGTCAAAGCTCCGGGCTTCCCGCCGTTTAACTTTGCTGGATACACCGTGAGCCCAAGCCAACTGCAGTTGGTGGAAACGCAGGATACCCTCAACGGGGTTACGGGCGGTACGGCTCTGGGACAGGGCTCCAACACTGGCAAGTTCACCCAGGCAAGTGTCGCCGGCAGCTCTTATGCCTTCGAAGCAACCGGCCAGGATGTCTACAGCCAGAACAGCACGATCGCTCAGATGGCAGGCGGCTTTGGTCTCAAGGCCGATAACACAGTATCCGGTGACATGGCCCTGAACGATCTGACCCTGCATCTTGGCGCTCAGATCACGAGCGGGACTTACACCATCGATCCGACAGGCCGTGTCACGCTTAGTGTGGTTGCAACGTCCGGTTCCTACCCGAACCCTCTTCCTTTCACCTTCCAGCTTTACCTGGATGGCAATGGGAATGCGCTGGAACTGGGCGTGGACACTACTCAGGCGACGTCCGGTCTTGCGTATGCGCAAACGGCACCCTCGGCGGATTTCGAAGGTACCTATGCACTGAATGTGTTCGGCATCGCTGACATCGAGAGCGGTCCGGCGTGGTCTGGTGTTGGTCCTGTCACCGTGGCTTCAGCTTCCTTCACCGGATTTACGGATTACAGCGTGCAGGATGCAAACAACGCGACGTCCGGCGTGACTTCAAATGCACCGCTCACGGGCTCAGAAGACAGCTCAACCGGTCTTCTCCAGCTGCAGGGGCTGATCGCGGTGCCCGGACAGAATGCGCCAGACCCGCAAGCAAATGCAGGCTTTGGCTACTACCCCATCGACGGCACTCGCGTGATCGCGATTGAGGTAGATGCTCAGCAGATGGGCCTGATGATGCTCGAAGGAACACAACCTAACTAACTCAAACCTGCCTTCGTCCGGCGATCACTGCCTTGCATCGCCGGACGGAGCAACTTCCATTTACAGAGATTCAAAGCATAGAGCTTTTTGTTTGGTGCGCTCCGATGACTAAGAAAATCATGAAACCATTTCCTTCTATTTTTGCCTGCTTGGTGCTACTCGCTGTGGGAGCTTCAATCAAAGCTGTGGGACAGACGGATAAAAGTTCGCGTATAACAGGCGCGGCTCCTGTTCCGGCGGTGGCACAGCAGACTCCGGCCCAACTGGATGTTCTAGTCGCCCCTATCGCCCTCTATCCCGACGCGCTCGTTGCGCAGGTGCTCGCAGCTTCAACTTACCCCGACCAGGTCGCCTTTGCCGATGACTGGCTTGCGCAGAGCGGGAGCCTGCAGGGGAAGAAGCTCGCGGATGCAGTGAATCAACAGGCATGGGATCCGAGTGTGAAGGCTCTGACGCAATTTCCATCGGTGTTGCACAACCTTGCTCGTAACTTGGCATGGACATCCAGCCTGGGAGAAGCATTCACCAATCAGCAAGCCGATGTGATGGCAGCGGTGCAGACGATGCGCCAAAAAGCCATGGCCGCCGGAAATCTCAAGTCGTCGTCGCAAATCACAGTCGTTCAGCAAAATCCCTCAACCGTCGTTATTCAACCGGCGAATCCCGATGTGGTCTATGTTCCGGCCTACAATCCCACGTTGATCTACGGCACACCGTATGTCATACCGATGTACACTCCGCCCGTTGCAATCATCACTCCGGGAATTTTTTGGGGCGCCGGTATTGGGATCGGCGGCGGCTGGGGTTGGGGCTGGGGTGGGTTCGGCTGGGGCTGGAACTCGTGGCGTTGCTCCTGGGGTGGTGGTGGAAATATCATTTACAACAACAACGTTTACATCAACAGGACTACGAACACCTTTAACAACTACCATCCTTGGGGACCGGGAACTCCAGGCCAAGGGCCCAGCGGCTTTGGTCCGGGTAACGGGAACTACCATCCCACCGGAGGCGGCTTCGGTCCAGGGAGTGGTGGCTATCATCCCACCGGAGGAACAACACCCATCGGACCGGCCCGTCCAGGAGGCCTGAATCCGCCAGGATCAGGCGGAGGCTACCATCCTACGGGTGGCGGTATGAACCCGATCAGCCCAGCCGATCCGGGCAGACCATCGAGTCCGGGCAACTACCATCCCATGGGTGGCGGCGGAATGACACCCGGCAATGTACCGTCGCGGCCTGGAGACTATCGTCCGTCCGGCGGGTTTAGCCAGAGCCACAACTACAACCCTACGTATGGAGACCCACAGCGTGGCGCATACGGCAATGGTTTTGTCCGCAATAATGCGATGGGAGCTTCCCGGCAGCGCTCCTATATGAGTGGTAATGGCTTTAACGATCGAGCGGCGTCTGCGCGCGGCTGGGGCAGCATGCGTGGCGGCGGTATGCCGCGCATGAACGCATCACGCATGAGCGCACCGCGTAGTTTCGGCGGCTCGCCGGTAAGTGATTCACCTTTTCCAGGATCGCCATCACAAAAAGGAAGAACAAGAACAATGAAGTATCACACGAGACTTCTTAGAGATATCAATCTATCCATCCTTGCTGGCTTGTGTTTGCTCGGAGTCACTTGCGTCACAGGATGCCATCGCACACCGGAAACCACGGCTGCGGTCAAGGAAGATGGATCGCAGTTGACATTTGCAAACCCGGAGCAGGCTGCAACGGCTCTCTACACCGCAGCGCGCGCACAGGATGACAGGGCCCTTGAGCGACTCCTAGGCGCGCACTCAGCAGCGCTTTTGAGTTCCGGCGATTCGCAGGAAGATAAGGCTGCACTTGCGTCGTTCGTAACTAAATACGATCGGATGAACCGCTCGGCCACCTTGACCGATGGGCGAAGAATTCTCTACATCGGGGCCGACAACTATCCTTATCCGATTCCGCTCGTGCAGGGTGCTTCGTCAAGATGGTATTTCGATACTGCTGCAGGAAAAGACGAGATCCTGGCGAGGCGCATCGGCAAAAACGAACTCCTCGCGCTGGATGCTGTCTATGCGATGGGGAACGCTGAGGAACTCTATTTTAAAAACAAGCAGGATGGCGACAGTGCTCACAAATACACTCAGAAGATTCTGAGCAGCCCGGGAAAACAAGATGGGCTGTACTGGCAGGTTGCGAAAGATCAGCCCACCAGCCCTCTAGGGCGGCTGGACGATTTCGCTAAAGATGTAGTTACCTCTACGCAACCTGGAGTGTCACCTATATTCGATGGATATTCCTTCCGCGTTCTCGCTGGACAAGGCAATCATGCGAAAGGCAACGCTCGGAGCTACGTAGAGGGCGGAGAAATGATAGGAGGCTTTGCAATCCTGGCTACTCCGGTCACATATGCGGACTCGGGCATCATGACTTTCGTGATGAGCAAGGAGGGAATTGTTTATCAAAAGGATCTTGGCCCAAAGACAACCGACACGGCGGCAGTTATCAATAGCTACGACCCGGATGACAGCTGGACGCCAGCCGAATAGTACATCCCGCAAGGGGCAATACCGCTCAGAGCCTCCCGATTCTCATTATCTGTAACCGACGCTATAACCAGACAACTAAGTTCCTACTTATAAAGGATGGGGCGGAGGGAGGTTTGGAACAGGCAGATGACCGCAAGGCTGCGAGCGATTACTTGAACGCATCAGCCGACGATTCCTGAAAGCTCGGCTTTGATGAATTGCTTCACTCCCCGTGGACATGTGATCGAAGAATCATGGGGATAGAGTTGTCTCCTGCATGGATGTCGAATTTGAAGAAGGCAGCAGAGGTGTTCATTTTCCGACCCACTCGGACACCGTCGCAAAGTTCATTTTCCTCGTTGCCAGATCGTAGCGAAGCTGCAGTCTCATCGATCGCCCAGCGGACATATCTACACGGGGGGAGCGTCATAGCGATTGGCGGTTTGATCATGACTCTTACAACTGGTTGAAGGACTGAGGATATATCTGTAAATGCAGATCACATCGTGGCCGGGTGTGGCGTCACGACTACTTCGGTGTCGAAAATCGTCAGGCCACATTTGAGTTAGAAGAAGTTCAGCGACCGCGGCGCTCGTCCTCGGCTCTCGTGCCGCGCTGTCACAAACGGTTTCGCCAGCATCAACATACCTTCTCCGGGCGCAAGGCCGACGTCAGGTTGAGCGTCAGAACGGTAATGTCGTCTTCCTGGCCGAAGCGCTGGGCGGTGTCAGCGATCTGTTGAGCGGGTTGGAGGGTGAGGCTGGGAAGACGCTCGAAACCGTATAGCTCACCGTCAGGTGCGCGTGCTTCGAGTACGCCGTCGGAAAGAAGAACGAGGCGCTCGGGCGGAGCCAGTTTGCCGCGAACCGAAGTGTAGACCTGATTAGGAATAAGGCCCAGAGGCAGCGCCGGCGGCGTACTGAGTTCGCGGCCGGAGAGATAAGGAGAAACGTGGCCAGCATTAGCGAGCGTGTACTCGCCGGAGAGCGCGATGCGGACGCAGCACGCGGTGGTAAAGCCAAGCTGGCCCTGCGCGATGAGAACGTTGTTGAGACCGGCGAGAATGTCGGCAGGATCATGAGAAGTCTCGCGACGCAGGGCGCCGAGAATCATTGCGACACGCATGGCCGCGGTCAGACCTTTTCCCGAAACGTCGCCAACAATAGCAGTGATCGATCCATCGGGTGCGGGGGCCACAAAGAAGAAATCGCCTCCGACTTCACTGGCTGGGAGATAGACGGAGTCGACCGCAAAGCCGGGCGTGATTTGCGACGCGCTCTGCAGCAGCAGTTGTTGCACGGTGCTGGCGGCCTGCAGTTCAGCTGCATAGGCCGCGCGTTCTCGGGCAGTTTCGACCATCGCGGCGCAGAGTAGCGCATTTTCAATGGCGGCGGCGGCCTGGAGGGCGATCGTGTTGAGAAGTTTGAGATCGCCTGCCGAGTAAGATGCACCGGGGTCACTGCTGCCCAGCGCGATTGTGCCGACATTACGCTGGCCTGCGCGCAATGGTACGCAGATCAAAGCATGAAGCAGGCACTCGCAATCGAGAGCGCGCGGATCGGCAGCGCAGCCGTTGACAATTTCTCCAATGCCGCGCTCGACGACGGATGCGGCAAAGCGCGAGCCCGGCCCCAATGGATTAGGATTTCCGGCGGCGCCGCCGAAAGAGGCGGCGGGCTCGAGATTGCCGTACTGCTCCTCAAGAACGAGGACGCTGCCGTGTGTAGCGCTGATGAGCCGCTGTGCCTGCGCGAGCGCGGACTCGGCGACGGCAGTCGAGTTGAGCAACGCTACCAACTGCTCGGAGAGTTGCTCAATGAGATGCACTTCGCGATAGAGATGAAGTACCTCCGCAGCGAGTGCGCGGCCCTCGGACTCGCGCGCAGCGAAGTGCGTGAGAAGCAGAGCCATGACCCGCGCGATTTCCGCCGGTCCCAAGACAAAGCCGAGAGGCGTGCCTTCGAAATCGATGGGGACGCGCGCGTCAGCGGGCGATGCGGATTCCAAGGCATTCTCCATGAGAGGCTTGCCCTGCCCGTCGACGATGCACACGCCTTCTCCAACCGCCTGCAGCAAGGCAGCGACGACCGGCGCTGTGTTGGATGTGGGTCTGAGAAGAGATTTCAGGGTGACGACGGCCATGTGGCTCACACTCCGGGAGCGGAGAGGCCAAGAACCGAGCGGGCTTTGGCGATCAGAGCGTCAGGATCGAAGGGCTTGGTTAGATAGAGATCAGCGCCGACCTCCTGACCACGTTGGCGATCGAACTCCTGCCCCTTCGCAGTGAGCAGGATAATGTGGATGTGACGCATGCCGAGCTCGTTCTTCACCGCGTTGCACACGTCGAAGCCATTTTTCTTGGGCATCATCACGTCGAGAAAGACGAGGTTCGGCTCTTCGGCGCGGATGGTTTCGAGTGCCTCCTCTCCGTTGGTCGCCGTTAGCAATTCCACGCCATCGTCTTCAAGCTCTTCCAGAGTCTGCTGGATCAGCGTGCGCAGGTGGGACTCGTCGTCAACGATAAGGATTTTCATAGACGTCATTGGTAGATGAGGAAAAGAACGTTCTCCATGCCTTTCTCAAATCGCAGGGCACGAACCGCTTCGTCGCTGGACAGCAAAGAATTCAGAATGATGATGTCGGGCTTGGAATCGACGGCGCGAGAGACAAGCTCAGCGCCCTTGGACTCGACGACCTGATAGCCGCGCGTTTCGAGAGCGTCGCTTAAAGTGCGAATGGTGGAGGCATCCTCGTCGACCACCATGACCTTCTTGCGCGACTTGCCTTGATCGAGGAGGGTATCTACCTCATGGAAGAGCGATGCTGTATCAATGGGCTTGGTGAGATAACGGTCTACGCCGAGCCGGAAACCGCGCTCCTTATCTTCGAGGATGGATAGGATGATGATCGGAATGTCCATGGTGGTAGGGTCGTTCTTGAGCACCGCAGCCACGTCGAATCCGTTCATCTCCGGCATCATCACGTCGAGGATGACGAGGCCAGGTGTTTCTTCGCGAATCAATGTCAGCGCCTTGCGGCCGTCCTCGGCGAGGCGCACCTTGTAGCCCCCCTCGGTGAGCTCCTGCTGCAGCAGAGAGCGAATGTTGGAATCGTCATCGACGACGAGGACCGATTTGTTGCGCGCTTCGTGCGTGGAGACGCGCTCGCGCAATTGCTTGACGAGGGATTCGATATCGATAGAGCGTCGCTTGGGCAAAAGTTCAATCGGTGCGGACTGCTCGATGATGGGCAGCGTGAAGGAGAAGGTGCTGCCGTGGCCGGGCTGGCTCTCCACCCAGATCCGACCGCCGTGATATTCCACGATTTCCTTGCAAATAGGCAGGCCAAGTCCGGTGCCCTTCGGCTTGTCCGTAAGCGTATCGCCAACCTGCTTGAACTTCTCGAAGACCTTAGGTTGATCGTCAGGCGCGATGCCGATGCCCGAATCCATCACGCTCACCAGTAATTCCATGCCCTCTTGACTGGCTGAGCATGTAATGGAGCCCGCGTCTGTAAATTTGACAGCGTTCGAGATCAGGTTGATCACGACCTGAATCAGCCGGTCCTGGTCGCCGGTGATCGTGGGAAGGTCTGGGGCGATGTTACGGACGAGCTTCAGCTGTTTCGCGTCAAAGAGGGATGCCGTCGCAGCGACAGCGCGCTCGACCACATCTTTGACGGAGACACTGGTCATGTTCCAGGTAAACTTGCCCGCTTCGATCTTTGCCAGATCAAGCACATCGTCGATGAGCTTCGTGAGACGCTCGCCTTCACTGACGACGATGTCGAGATTCTCGATGACCTGGCGCTTGGCCTGCTGCACTTTGCGGTCGTCCTCAGAAATCATTGGGAACAACCGTTCTTCAAGGCGACGGCGAATGATCTTCGCGAAACCGAGAACAGAGGTGAGCGGCGTACGCAACTCGTGGCTCACCGTCGAGAGGAACGAGCTCTTCGCGGCATCGGCCTGTTCGGCGGCCGCTCGCGCGTGGCCTGCTTCTTCAAACAGCCTCGCGTTGTGGAATGCGACGCCTACGGCAGTGGCAATTGTGGAGAGTAGGCGTTGATCGGCCTCGGTAAAGCGGCCTTCCAACTCGTCAGACTGCACGCTGATGACACCAATGACCTGTCCGCCGGAAGGAATAGGCACACCAAGATAGGAAGCAGTGCGCCGGCCCATCTGTTCCACGCCGAGCCGGGCGCTGTTGCCTTCCATATCTTCATTGATGAGCAACGGCTGACCGCTTCGGATAATCTGCGACGTCAGCCCAGTGCCGAAGGGGCGCGGCGGAGCATTCTCACCGAAGGCGTAGGGAAACTGCAGCATCATCGTCGCGCGGTCCAGCAGCGAGACGTAGGCGATTGGCGCTCGGAAGAGGTCGCGCACCTGATCGCCGACAAATTGGATGAGGTGTTTCTTGTCGAGTTGCGTGGCGAGCGCCTGGCTGATGCGGTTGATGGTTACCAACTCGGCGGCGCGCTCGCGGACCTCATGCTCGCGCTGATTGATAACTAAATAGGCGTTGGCGTTATCGAGCGCGATGGTGGTATAGGCAGCAAGATTTTCGAGCAGGCTGAGGTTTTGTTCGGTGTAGGCATTCTTTTTGAAACTCTGCACACTCAGCACGCCGAGCACACGTTCCTGCGCGATGAGGGGTAGGTAGATCATCGAGACGGGCGGCTGCGCCGCGCTGCCATCGTCGAGCGTGCCGCCGGTGTGTCTGTACTCCGAAATGTACCTCGAGGACTCGGTCTCGACATCATTGATCAGAATCGGCTGGCGGTGGTCAATGCACCAGACGGGGAACTGGTTTTTATCGTCGGTGCTCCGCGTATACGGCGCGTATCGTCTGCCGCTTTCGATCGCCAGACTGTACTCGATCAGCCGTTTCTCCGGCCGGTAGAGGCCGACACCGAAGATGCTCGCGTCCACGATCTGGTTCACGCGCTCGTAGAGCTTGAAGAGAATCGTGTTGAGATCGAGCGAGGCAGTGATCTCTTTGCCAATTTCGCTGAGAAGCTCGATGGATTCCTTCTGCGCGGTAATCTCGGTAGCCTGCGCGCGAATCTCCTCCGTGCGCTCAATGACGGTGGCCTCAAGAACTTTTGCCTGAGCTTCGAGAGCTTCGGTCTTGCGGCGGGCCTTGTCACGCTCATACATGCTGATGTAACGCCAGCCGGCAACGGCAAGGAGCATCAGCAGCAGAACATAGAGGACGTAGGCCAGCGTGGTGCGATACCACGGAGGCAGGATCGTGAAGACATAAGTTCCTTCGGGGCTGACTCTGCCATCGTCGCTCCGCGCGTGCACCCGGAATCGATATTTGCCAGGACCGAGGCTGCTATAGTTGGCTTCTTTCTGCTTGCCCCACCCTGACCAGTCCTTGTCCGCTCCTTCGAGCAGGTACTGGTAGTCGACGTCGACAGAGTCGCTGTACACAGGAGCAGCAAACTGGAAACGCACGCTGCTCGAACCGGGGGCAAGGCGCACCTCCGAGCCATCGGGTACCTCGGTGCCACCATAGACGAGCGCCGATCCCGCGTCGACCTGCCGAATAAGTGTTGGTAACTGGGCTGACACCGTCGCACGCGCCCCCGGTTCAAATCGGAGGAGCGACTCGCCTGTGGACCAGACGCTCCCGTCGGTATCGACAAACGTGGGTGAATCTTTGTAGCGCGTGAGGGGCTTGTAGGTGTCTTCATCGGGATGGAAGCTTCCATCGGGATTGCGGATAACGCGCGCAATGCGGCGCGCGCCGGAGGACAGCATTACAGTCCATGTGCTCCCGTCCGGAGCCTCATAGAGCTGGGGAGACGCATTCGGGACATCGAGATGCAGTTGGAGGCGGTTGTCCAGTACAAATTTGTGGGCCGCGCGATCCCAGCGATAGATGTTCTGGTCGTTGGACATTCCCGCATATAGATCTCCCAGTGCATAGCTCACGCCGCCTATACCGGCAGGAATGCCGTAGTTGGTGGAGACGGTCTCCGCCGTAGAGTCCCGCATGCCAGTGGGCGCAACCTTAATGCGCAGAAGGTGACCCTTGCCGCCACCTGCCCAAAGATCCCCGTCGGAATCCTCGGCCAGTGAGTGCGCGACATAAACGGTGTTGGGCAGCCTGCCCTCGTCGACCCATCTACTGCCGTCCCAGCGCATGGAACCGACACCGTTGCCGTGTCCGATGAAGACGCGATCGGGATTCTTGCGCGATTGGATGGCCAAGTAGGTCTGGTTGTCGAGTGCATGGACCGACGGCAATGCCGGGACTAATTTATCGTCCGCCACACGCATAATGCCTTCGCTGGTGGCAAGGAGCAATTGATCCTGGGCCTTGCCGGATGGGTCCTTGAACTTCAGCAGCGAGAAGCCCTGGTTTGCGCCGCGAAGCGGAACCATCGAAGGGCGATTGGTATGTGGATCAGAAACTAGCTTCAGGGCTGGGTTGGAGCCGCCGCCGTCGGCTACATAGACAGATCCCTGAAAGCGGATCGCATCCAGCGGGGCATCGCGTGAAAAGATTGAGACAGGCGAGGCAATCTCCACCCGGGAGACACCAAGAGTGGTGCCGATCCAGAGAGTGCCATCCCGATCCTGGAAGGCACTGAGCGCGCCTGGATCGAGTAACCCATCGGAGACATCGATGATCTGGCGCAGCTTCCCGTCGTGGGCCAGGATGACCGCGCCGCCGTTAAGCGTCGTGAGGCAGAGACTGCCGTCCCGCAGCAGGGTGGATGTGTACAGTTTGTGAGCCTTCAGGTACTCGTCGGCCGGAGTGCGAAACGGCGTGACCTTTTGCCCGTCGTAGAGCGAGAGCAGTCCGTCCCGCTCCGAAACGATGATCCGCCCATCGTCGTACGGGTGCAGGAACAGCTTGTTGGAGTTCGCATAGGCATCTCCGCCTGATACGGGACGCAGCTCGTCGCCCACAATCTCCTCTAGGCCGATGCCGTTCTCGTCCGTATAAATGTGGCCTCGTACCATGGAGAGCGCCTGAAACCGTGAGCCTGCCGGGGAATGCCAGACATGCATGGTCTTGCCATCCCAGCGGAAGAGCTCCTCGTACGAGCGAAAGAACATGCCCTGCGGCGTTACCAGCGTCTGCCACACATCGGTAAAATCGCGATCTTTCTCCGGGACTTTATCCAGCAGAGAAACGTAACTCTGGGCGCCCTTGGCATCTGGCGCAAGGTAGCCGAACCCGCCGGCGCCTCCTACCCAGACCCTGCCCGCGTCGTCCATTGCCAGCGAACGGACGTCGCCCATACCGACATCGATCTTGCGCCAGAAAACACCGTCGTACTCCACCATCGCGCTATCCGAAACGCCCATGTACATCACGCCACGGCGATCCTGCATGATGGTCCACACCTGCTGGGCGACGCTGAATTCCTTGTAGGAATGCGACTCGAGAATCGGCATGCCGACTTCCGTGGAGCGCGGCGCCGTCGTCGAAGCAGCCTGCGCACAGGCAAACGCCGTGCAAGCCAGTGCGATGAGCACAAGCGAAGCGATGCGCCAAAGAGCGATAAATCGCTGGGGCAATTAATTTTCCAAGGGGAGACGGATGAGAACAGGAGTGATAGTAATATTTGACCGCGTTCAAGTCGAGGAAGATCTCCAGGTTCATCGAAATGACTCGCCACGCCGTTGCATGCCGGGACAGACGGTCTTGTAGGCCGCCGATACCGCGCACGTGCATCTCCCATGGGTGGACGGGATCTCAACATCGGCGTCCAGGATGCGGTTAATCTGGGGCTGGAAGCTGGCCCAGGTGGTTAAGCGGATATCGCGCTCTGCTCGCGATTGGGCCATCTGTTTGACCCAGGCGCGATCGATGTAATGAGATCCCGCTGTTTCGAGAAATCTGGCAGTCGGAGTGGCATGCGCTGATCGTGTGGTGCATAGTGGCTGCGATCGCGAGGCCACTACTCGCTGTTTATGTTCGACGAGCCATGGTACTTGCTGATGCGCCGTCACCGGACGCTCCTACATTCGCGTTCTGCAACGCGCTATTCGGTCCATTAGAGGCGGGATGGCTCAAGCGCTCATCCCGCTCTCTTTTTGTTCGCCTACTACTTTGCGCCAGACCTTACGAACAGATCCCGCCAAAACATGCGTTGCTGTTGTAGGGCGATCAGCATTGCGCAATTCGGGCACAGTTACCACCTAAAAGTACGCAACAAAACAGAGCCATTGCTGTCCGGATGTCCGATCGGGTGCAGCAAGTATTTGATAGACAGTAAGGATCGCGATGTCCGAGAAAGATGATCACGAAATGGTTTACGAACAGCTGAGCGAAGAGTCTGGACTACGTAAAGTGGCAGAGCTTATAAAGCATCTCCGGATCGCCATGCTTACGACCGCTGCGAGGGACATTTCGATCAGAAGACCGATGGCCATACAAATGAGTCTTTCGACGGCACTCCCTGGTTTTAACGCGCTCTTCTTCGGATAATCTCGATGAGATTTCCCACGATCAGGGTTGATCCCGGGTGTGGTTACAGCTCGGGCGGTTTTTCTGCCCATGGCACGCATCATCTGACGCATGCCATGGGGCTCGCCCTCGTGCGTTTAGAAAATGGCAAAGAAAAGGCCACGGCATTGAACCGTGGCCTTTTCTTTGATCGTTGGGCGGAAGGTTAAAGACTGGACGCTCTAGCCTTCGATGCCTTGATCTACATTAAACAACCTCGACCTTTTCAGCCTGCCAGCCCTTGGGGCCCTTGACTACGTCGAAACGAACAGACTGACCTTCTTGAAGGCTACGGAAGCCGTTCGTTTGAATTGCGGTGTGATGGACGAAGACGTCTTCTCCGCTTTGACGGCTCAGAAAGCCAAAGCCCTTCGCATCATTGAACCATTTCACTGTTCCTTGTTCCATGAGAGGTGTTCCTTTTGAATGCTCGATGTACCGTTGAATGCAATGTGGAAGAATTGCGAGCAGGAACAAACCAGAACAGGCAAAAACCAAATCGAATCCTACGACCTTTTACAGACTAACACCATTCATGAGGAAGGCAGCACTCAAACCAAAATCATCAAACCGAGTAGGAAGCTGTGGTCGACTCCTTCGCACCTGGCATTTATCAATTTTTGTCAACATGCAAAGCTGCTCTCGCGCACATGCTCGGCTCGGCGTTAATGCAGCCAGGAGATCAGCCAAGGGGCGGTCGGTGCCCTTGAGCTGGTGGAGAGGCTCCATGCTGATAGACACGAGTTCACGTCATTCAACCCGCTTTTGCTTGGCCTGCTTCGACCGGATCCGGCGCCGGCCCTCCGCTGTTTTGGTCCCGTGCTTAGGCATCCGATGATTGTCTCCAAAATTGAAACTTTCTGGAACTTTTCCTGAGCTCTTCCCGTCAACTGAGAAGCGGTGGAGGGTTGAAGATGCGTCATCTTGTTAGACGCTGCATGGAATGCAGAATACTGTCATCCCTCTTTCACAATTCGAGGGAGCAATGGGCCTACGCACTACCGTTATATTTCTAATACTTGCTCCGCCACTTGCCCACGCGTCTTCTTGCAAGATATTTAGCTGCTACCAAGATCAATCGCTGCGCTGTGCTTTGAGTATGGATGCGGATGACCGCATTTGCCGCGAAAGTGTAGATCGCGCTATCTCTGCTGCAAAAACCGAAAATGAGCAGCTTGAAGCGGCATTCGGAAGCGTGGCCAGGAAGATGCACTTCATTAGCCAGAATTTTGGACAGACATCCTCCGACGAAGCGCTTATTTCAAAATGGCAAGTGGTCGATCTCGCGTCTCAGCTCTGTATGAAGGAGTGGTCAAGGGAGCACTACCTTAATTGGCGACGAGCTTATCTTGACGCGGGGCGCTATACAAAATCGAAAGGCCTGACATTGCGTGGCGAAGATGGAAATTAACATCGCGCTGAACATGCGTACCCCGACTTTTGAGGCACCCCAGGCCCATCTGCGACGGGACTGTTGAGGGTTAACGTCACCGGAGGTATCGTGAAACGCGCTCTGGCCGCTATTGCTGTCCAAGGAGATGCTATGAAGAAGATCGCGGCGCCGCGCAAAGCTTGGGCATTGGAGAGATGTTTCCCAATGCCGGGGCGGATGAGCTACCAGTAGTAGATGGTCATTTTGTGGACGTAAGAGGTGACCGAACTGCTGGATTTGCTGGTTCCTTCGATCTGATATTGCACGTTGAAGGTACCTGGTTCCCAGCCGAGATAATGCGCGGATAGCCGTGTGTAGTTCCAGGCGTAGTATGTGCCGTCGAGAACTACCCAGTCATGGGTGACGATTCCGTTCGCGTCACGGTGCACGGCGATCTGGATATGGTGCCAGGTGTTGGCGGTCCAAGTGCGCGGGTCACACTTGATCGATGATGACCACCAGTGGTCCTTCTTACCGGACGTGTAGGCAGCTTCCCAGGTGCCGGTGAAGCCAGAACATTGCGTGCCGAGAATCCAGGTTTCGCCATTCGACGTGACGTGATTGATATCGAGCTCCAGGTTAAGAACCTCGGAGGGGTTGGGGAACAAGACGTACGTATCGTAAACGAAGTGGGTGGCGGCGGCGGTACCCGAAGCCGCGAGGATGCTCCAGCGCTCGCCGGCGCGGTTGGTGTAGGTCATGTAGAACTCGCGGGCTTGGTCGTTGAGCGGTGTGGTTGCGGGATAGACGGTGGAACCGCGGGAGGTGCCGGGCGTGCCGCCGTCGTGAACCTGATTCCAACCGTTATTGTCGTCAAGATCACCGGTTGAGATTGCGTGCGGTGGAACTCCGTAGGCGGCCAATGCCGGTGGAATGGATGGCCCTCCAGTGGGGATGTTGCCGGATGCTCCCACTGGTTGCGTGTGCGGAGGAGCCGAAGGCGGGTAGTTAAGTCCTCCATTATTTGATGACGCGGAAGAAGATGATGGAGCGAGGGCGCTGGAACCGACTGAGGAGGAGGCATAGGGCCCGGTAACGATGAACTGGGTGTTGATGACGGGACACAGGCCGCGCGCGGTCCATGATTTGAAGTGGACGATGTGCGTGCCGGCGGAGACGGCCTGGCCAATAACGTCGATATCGTATGGTGTTTCGCCACCGATAAGCGTGGTGCTGTCATCGATCGAGTAGCCAAAGGCGACAGGCGGGACACCCTCGCAGCCGACGTTATGCGCGCGAATCCAAACGGGCGAGGTGAAATACACGCCATTGGCAGGGCTTGCCACGGTGATATCAGAGGCGAGCGCCGGAAGGCACAGCGTTGCGCTTGCGAGTGCAGCGAGACCAAAAAGGCGCAGAGAGCGATCGAGGATCGCTACGAAGCACATACGGATTCTCCGCGGGGACTAAATCGCGATCTGGGGGATGGCGGAAGTATACTGCTTGGCCGTCGCACAATGATACTCAAGCATCGCTATGGAAACACATAGGAACAGGCCCGCAGAGGGTCTCCTCTCGCCGGGGTGAAATATGGCGAGGCGGGCAAAACTGACATTGCGCACGGCGTCTTCCTTCATGCCCACTACTAGCACTAGCGAAACCGGCTGCGAGCGTTGTTTCCTGCCGCGGAAAGTAGGCAAAACTGGGCGAATCCGGCGTAATGGAAGCCACGCGCAAAGTCACCGACGACGCCGAGCTCAAGTTGTTTCAATTCACCTTCGCTCCAGCGCATCGATCCAGAACCGACACCTACACAACTCACGGCGCGACGGGACCTTGGCCCCCCATCCCGCTGGATATGCGAGGTTTATTGCAATGTTGTCCGATTTCGGCCCTCTGGAACACGGAATTATTGATCAGCTATCAGGGAGTGATCATTCCCTGAAGGGTGCAACGCCAATTTCCCGTCGGACCGAATCCGTTACGTATCGCGAATTCGTGTCGTCCGGTCTGGTGCTCACGAGAAGCGCGTTCATCGTTACTAAGCGAACTGAAATAAGAGACCGTTCTGGACAAGCTCTAGCCTTCATCCTCCGTCGCCGCTGACTAATGCAGCGGCGAGATAATGCCCTACCGCTGGCAGAATTTTCTGGTCGATGTAGATCAGGATGCGGTCTAAGACCGCCTCGGCAGCTTCGAAGCCATCCTCGCCCGCATCGGGATCGAAGAGGTCTGTGAAGCCGACGAATTGGGTGCATTCGCCTTCTGTGCAAAGATTTTTTGTCCGAAATCTGGACCGTTTATTTTTGTAGATTTGCTGTTGCTAGTCTTCGAGCGAGATGCTCGCTTTTGCGGTCATTTCCCGTTCAGACGTTATGCTCTCTTGGCCGGATTGAAGGAAGAAGCTGAGAATCACTGCTCCAAATGCCACAGCCGCAAGATAAACGATGAATCGCGGCAGATAAGCGCCGGCACGATCATATAAGTGCCCAATCCACAGCGGCCCAGTAGCGCCACCGATCGCATAAGCGGTCCAGCTAAGGCCATATAGCACTGAGAAATGCCGGCGGCCGAAATAGCGTGCAAGCAGGTAAGGGAGGACGTCGGCCTCGCTGCCCAGACCGACACCAAGAATCGCCGCACCCAAAAGCGCTGACCAAGCCGCGCCAGCAAAGGCAAAGATCAGCGTGCCCGCGGCGGCCAAGACGAGAACAAGGGACTGAATGCGTTCCGGAGAGACGCGATCGATTGCGAAGCCGACGCCGAGGCGGCCAATGATACCCGCCCCTCCGCGAACCGACAAAGCGAGAGCTGCAGTGGTAGCAAGCACGCCGTGTTGGGTCAGAATAGAGGAAAGATTCGTCACTAGACCGTTCTCGCTGAATGCGGAAAAGATGGTAATGACCGCGAGAATCCAAAACGCCGCCGTCCGCAATGCAGCTGCGACCGTCATCCCGGTGTCGGCGTGGCGTTCACTACGAACGATCGTAGCCTCCGGGCGGTTGCGTACCAGCAAAGCGGTGAGAGGAAGGCCTAGAGTCGCGATGCCGGCCAAAAGAAGAAACCCGCTGCGCCATCCGTGATGCTGGATCATCCACTCGGTGAGCGGCGGAATCAGGATGGAGCCAACGCCGCTTCCGGTGAGGAGCAACGCGAGCGCAAATCCTCTGTGGCTTGTGAACCAGGTAAGGACCGTGCGCGTGTACGCGAATTGTGCGGTGGCGTTTGCGACCAGCCCGATCACAAAAAACGTGGCATAGAACTGAACGATATGCGGCGTCAATCGGCTGAGTGCGGCAAGCCCGGCGGCGAAAACCAGAATCCCGGGGAGGATAATGCGGCGCGGCGGAAAGCGGTCGAGCAAAATGCCAATCAGAGGTGAAACAAATGCGACCGTAATGGCGGCTAGTGCGAATGCACCGCCCATCGCTTCCCGCTTCCATCCAAAGGCCTCATGCAACGGATCGAGGAATAAGCTGAAAGTGTAGGGAACGATCGGAGCAAAGCTCACCATGACGCCGGTGAACGCAGCGGCGAGCACACCCCAGCCCGGATATCGAATCGAGCTCTCTTCGTCTACAGGATGGAAATTGGTTTTCACTCTTTACCGATTCTTCGAGCCATCCGCGGTGAGCAGTTCTCGCCGCACCGAGGGCCCTGTCCAGGGCCACTCGGCGATGCAGATGCCGCAGCTTCGGCGAAAATAGGGGAATGCATTTGTCGAAATTGACATACCACCGCTCGACGCCGTTCAAGCACCCCCGCCTGGGCAACAGCGCTGGATCATCTGTTCCACTACGGCGCCGCTTTCTGCTGACACATTCTCCCCACTATTCGTTCGGACCTGCTAATACATGAACTTCAACGCAAACTGCACTTGGCGCGGGGCCTGCGCCGAAAGGATATGGTTGAATGTCGGCGAACTGATGTCGCTGTCGGGCAATCGGAAGTTTGCGCGGTTCAGGATGTTAAAGAGCTCCGCGCGGAACTGGAACTGCGTCGATTCTGTCACCTTGAAATTCTTAAGGGCACCGAAGTCCCAGTCCGCATAAGCGGGGCCGGTATTCACGTTGCGGCGTTCCGTGCCAAACTGTCCCGCGTTGGCTGTGGGATCGAGTCGCTGGAAAGCGCTGGTATTGAGCCACTCGCTAACCGAGCGCGGGCCGTTATTGGGATTGCCGACAAGATTGGGGCGCTGCGCGGAGAACCCGGTAATCTCCGGCGCAGTGCCTTGCGCCGCTACGTCGTTCGAATCGAAGACGGTGAACGGCGTGCCGCTCATCAGCGTGGCAATGCCATTCAACCGCCATCCGCCGAACGCCGACTGGTACCAGTTGTGCGCATCGTTCCAGAACGGAAGAGCCCATTCATAGCTCCCAACGAATCGGTTGCGCGCATCGAACAGCGAGAGCCCGCGCTCTGCTCCGAGATTGAACGGATCCTGGGCGAGATCGTTTTCGCCTGCGACTGGTTTCGCCGCCGATCCGGTAATGTTGAACGACGACACATCGTCGATGGTCTTCGACCACGTGTACGACGCGAGGAATGACAGCCCGTGGCTGAACCGCTTGCGCATCGACGCTTCCAACGCGTTGTACGACGAGTTGGCGATGCCCGCGATCTCGCCGGTCGATGAATACTGGCAACTGCTCGGTGAGTCGGCGAGCGTGCAGCCGGAATAGAGCCGCCGTTGATCGGCGTTGCTGGAATTCGAAATCGGCTGGCCGTCCACGGTTCCGGGAACGAATACCGCTGGGTTCGCTTCGATAAAGCGCGGCAGGTGCGTGCCTTTGGTGCCGACGTATCCGATTTCCAACAGCCAATCGGACCCTAATGAGTGCTGCAGGTTCAAGTCCCAATCCTGCGTGTAAGGGAGTGTCAACGTCGGCGATAGAGTCAGGTTCGTGAGCGGCTTGGAGAACGTCCCTACGGCCGGTGGATTGCCGTTGAACGGATTCGCGAAGTCCGGCAGGCTCACCTGCGGCGTTCCCAAGAACGGAGGCGCACTGATCGGCGCCTGCAGAGGCCCACCTTGGCCGGTGTAATAAGGCTCATAGAAGATACCGTATGCCGCAGTTACCAGCGATTTGCCATTACCGTTCGGGTCCCACGCGAAGCCCAGGCGCGGCGCAAATGCCTTCACATCGGTGGGGATCAGGCCTGCGGGCACACCGGGATCGCCGGGATACAACAGTCCGGCCGGCGCATCCGGTAAGACCTGGGACTTCTTTCCCGGCTCAAACAACGATACCCGGTTATGAATTTCGGTGTACGGGAAGGGCAAGTCGTAACGCAGTCCGGCATTGATTGTGAGTCGCGGCGTGACCTTATACGTATCCTGCACGTACAAGTTCGCATTGTTGCCGCGAATGCCACGCGAGAAATCGCCGATACCTTGCAGGAAGACGACAGGCGACCCGGTGAGGAAGCCGGCGAACGCGTCCGTTACCGGGAATGGCGCGAATACGAAGAAGCCGTTGGTCGCAATCCCTTGCAGCACGTTGATCTGCTGACGCTGATATCCGCCGCCGAATTTCAGCGTGTGCCTGCCGCGCACCCAGGTCAGCGATCCGGAGTAATCGAAGACGTTTTCGTAGGTGTTGCGTGGGCCGGTGATCGGATCACCAACCGCGGAATAGCCATTGACTTGGATGAATGGCGGTCCAGTGGCGATATCGAGACTCGGCTCGTATTGGAATCCAAGGCTTGAGGGCGGCTGATGGTTTTCGTGCTCGCCGAAGAGGAACTTGTTGCGGAGAAACGAGAATCGCGCCACACCGATGAGGGTCGGCGAAAAGGTGTGCGTCTCTTGCGCGACAAAGATCTGCGCGCGCTGGTCTTCGCCCACTGGGAAGCCCGGCACGCTGGCGCCGCCCGGCGATAGGGGATCGACCTGGGAGAGCTGGTTGAACATGTAATTGAAGTTCAGCGTGTCACGCGGACTGAGGTAGTGATCAACCTTGATGCCGAACTGATCGGTATTATTGCTTAAAATTTGGGTCGTGGAGAACAGATTGGTGCCGGCGTTTGGAAGCGGAAAGAAGCTTAGTAAATTTTTCGAAACCGAGTTGATCTGGGACTGCGGCACCTGGTTATTCGGGTACGGTGCATTGGCGAGGACATTGAAAAGCTGATTCGCAGGGTTGTTGCAGAAGCCGTCCGTGAAGCCCTCCGGGCAGAGTTCGGAGAAGTCGCCGGTACGCTGCTTCAGCGACGGCACTGGGGTAAGTCCTGTCTCGCCCTGGCGATTGCGGAAGCCTTCATAGAAGCCGAAAATGAAGGTTTTATCCTTTTTGATCGGCGCACCGATCGTGGCGCCAAACTGGTTTTGCTTCAACGGCTCCTTCGTCGGCCCGGAGTAGAAGTAATTGTTGGCATCGACTGCGTCGTTGCGCAGGAACTCCCACAAAGTCCCGTGAATCTGGTTCGTGCCCGACCGCGTGATGATATTTGTCGTCGATCCTAACGCACTTCCGAACTCGGCATTCGCGTTGAGCGTGATGATGCGGAATTCGCTGATCGCGTCCACCGGCGGCTTGAGGACGAATCCGCCGTCGATACCGTTGAAGTTGTTTGCGCCGTCGATAAGAAAGTTGTTTGATTCAGGTCGCTGGCCATTGACTGCATATGCCTGTCCGTTGCGCAGCGATCCGCCCGCTTCGGCTATCCCAGGCGTTAAGGGAACGACGCCGGGCTGTAACAGGCCAAGTTGTGAGAAGTTGCGTCCGTTCAGCGGCAGATCTTCCAACTCGCGCTGTTGCACTACCTTGCCCAAATTGGTGACGGTAGGTTCAATCAGCGCGGCATCGGCGTTCACCAGCACCTGCTGCTTTTCCGATCCGACCGCGAGATGTGGCGAGACCGAAGCCGTCTCGTTCACGTTCAGCGTGATGCCATCCTGAACGTATTCCTGGAAACCTTTCGCTGCGACCTGCAGGCGGTAGTGTCCGACCGGGAGTTCCAGAAGAACGTAGCTACCGTTGCGATCGGTGGTCGCACTTCGCGACAGACCCGTTTCCGCCTGCCGTGCTGTAACCGCGGCATCCGGAATGACAGCGCCGGTTGGGTCAGTAACACTACCGCGAATGTTTCCCGTGATCTGCTGAGCGGACAAACTGAGGCAAGCAAGCATCACAAATGCCAGCACATTGCGAACGGCGTTCATATTGTTTTCGAGTCTCCCAGAAGGCTTGGCACTGCAAACAGAGTGACGCCGGTGGTTCGCGTGACTCGTTGTTGACGTGGATCGCCGTGACATGTGCGCCAGAGAACGTGCCGCATTGTCAAAGGCTCCGTGAACTTAGAGAATTCTGGCGGGGAATACCAGTAGCAGGGGTTCACGCACGATTAGGGGAAGAAATCGCTCGGCGTGCTGCACGAGTGAACTGTAGTAGGTCAAGCTATGCACTGTCCTGCATCGGTCGATGGGTCGCTTACTCAGTCTTTCGGTGGAGTCCTCGGCGTAATCAGCTAATGCATGGCGCAAGACTCTGGGCGATCTCGCCGGGGTGCGGACGAGAAAGGCATTATGCCGTTACCGATCTGCGTTATGGGTTCGGCCCAATATCGTTCCGGATCGCGGCGGCCAGATCTTCTGGATGAAATCCGAATGGCCCCGGTTTGCTCTTGTAGAGTACTCGGCCACCTTGACCCACGAAATAGAGTCGATCGGGCCAGCCCGTGTAGGCGGACTCCACTCGATTGTCGAACCCGTCGATCAGAGCAGGGAACTTGATGTGCAGCTTGCGTACGCAGGAGTCGGCGACTGAAAACCGTTCCGACTCATTGCGCGGCGTGGCAAACAGCACTTTATCCTTGACGTTCGACTGCATCTGCCAGACGTCGGTAGGATGCGCTTCAAGGATGTACACCGCATAGAACTGAACCTTGTCCTTGTACTGCTCGGCCAGCTTGTTCAGGGCGGGAACCTCCCGCCGAAATGGTGGTCAGGTATAGCTCCCAAAGACGAGGACAACCGGCTTGTCCGTCCAAAGAGATGCCAATTGGAGCGGTTCTTTCGTCTCGAGCGTTTTGACTGTGAAGTCGGGAGCTGCATCTCCGACTTGCACGCGTCCCGCTCGCGCCTGTACCCACATTGTCTCGAAGGGAAACAGGAAATAAGCAGGCATCGGCATCCGCGCCATTACACGCCCGAATACCTCAGGTGGCTGGCGCATCGCCCAATCCACATACGCGACAAAGCCAAGCCAGAGCAAAACGACGGCGCCCGCAATCCAGCCCAGTCTTCGTTTTGTGGTTGGCTTCATTGTGCGGGCACTCATTTCGCTACTACATTCATCTTAAGATAGCCCTGCGCGAGATCCCGAATGCATCGTCTACGCGATTGAAAAACGCGAACATAGCCGTAATGTACACTGCTTCAGCATTTGCGGCTCCCTCATCCATGGTCACGTAATATCTGCACATCTTCGGCCGTAGTGCGATCTCCGCGGCACTTCGTGTGCCGCTTGTGTGCCCCATTCCGGGCCGGGAGTGAACTATGGTCCGAAGGCAGGGAAAATTAATTCAAATGATCGTTTCGCGGATGCTAGTGCGTTTTTTGAGGACTGATGATCCGGGGCGGGCTCAAAGGCGGGCTCGATGAGTCCATTGGCCTATATTCAATAATTCAATCAGGATGACCCTCGCTGAGCGCGTCGGCCTTTCTTGTCGTCAGTTGAGAATTACTTCCGGGTAGCTCGTGACTCTGGAACATCAGGAGCATTCAGCAGTCAAGGCTTCTTACATGTCGGGCTGTTGCGCGGTGTAGCATCGACCTTATCTGGGCGAAGCTCAACCGTGGTGAGTGCCCGCAAGCTCGCGGACGATGTCGCCCACAAAGGCTTTTGCGTCGCCAAACAGCATCAGAGTCTTATCCGCGTAGTAGAGAGGATTATCGATTCCAGCGAAGCCTGGGCTCATGCTGCGCTTGATCACCATGGCGGTTCGAGCCTTGTCCACCTCGATGATGGGCATGCCGTAGATGGGGCTGGACTGGTCGCTGCGCGCGGCGGGATTCGTAACGTCGTTGGCGCCGATGATAAGGGCGACGTCGATTTGCGGGAGATCGGAGTTCATGTCATCCATATCGAAGAGGCGATCGTAAGGGATGTCGGCCTCGGCAAGGAGGACGTTCATGTGGCCGGGCATGCGACCCGCGACGGGATGGATGCCGAATTTCACGTCGATGCCCTTCTTGGTCAGGATCTCGTAGAGTTCGCGGACTTTGTGTTGGGCCTGAGCGACGGCCATACCGTAGCCGGGAACGATGGCGACCTTGCTGGTGGCGGAGAGAATCGCGGCAGCTTCTTCGGCGTTGGCGCTGCGAACGGTTCGTTCCTCGACGACCGCTTTGGCGCCGGCTTGGACCTGGCCGAATGCGCCGAACATGACGTTGGTGAACGAGCGATTCATGGCTTTGCACATGATCACGGAAAGGATGAAGCCGGAGGAGCCGTCGAGGGCGCCGGCGACGACGAGAACTTTGCTATTGAGCACGAACCCGAGCAGGGCAGCCGAGAGGCCGGCGTACGAGTTAAGGAGTGAGATGACAGTCGGCATGTCCGCGCCGCCGATAGGCGTGACCAGCAAAATTCCGAATAACAACGCGACCCCGACCATGGCCGGGAAGAGGTGCATATACTCCGGATGGATCGTGAGAACGATCGCGATCACGATCGCGGAGCCGAGGACCGAGAGACTGACGATGTTCTGCCCGCGGTAGGTAATCGGGCGCTGCGGGAGAATTTCCTGGAGTTTTCCGGCGGCAATCAGGCTGCCTGTGAAGGTCAGGGAGCCGATGATCACTTCCATTGCAATCTCGACCATGCTGAATTTCGTGACGTGCGGCGCGTGCACGTAGTACTCGGCGATACCGATCATGGTTGCGGACAAAGCGCCGAACGCGTGGCTAAGGGCGGTTCGCTGCGGCACGGCCGTCATGCGGACCAGGCCGAGCGGGATGCCGATGGCGGCGCCGATGATCAGCGCGACGGCGATCCATTTGTATTGGACAAGGGCGGGATTGAAGAGTGTCGCGGCGACAGCAAGTGCCGCGCCGATTTCGCCGGCGATGACTCCATGACGTGCGGTGGCCGGCGAGCTGAGCCACTTCAGCGAGAGAATGAAGAGGACGGCTGCGACGATGTAGGCGAAGTCGATGAGTTGCCCGATGGCGACCGGAGTCATGATTTTTTGGCTTTCCCGGTCTTAAACATGCGCAGCATGCGGTCAGTAATCAGGAAGCCGCCGACCATGTTGCTGAACGAAGCAGCCACGGCGATGGTGCCGAGTATGGTGGTGAGCGTCGTCTCGTGCAGGCCGGCAATGATGATGGCCGCGACAACGACAATGGCGTCAAGGGCATTCGTCAGTGACATCAGCGGGGTGTGCAGCAGCGGCGAAACGCGCTTGATCAATTCAAACCCGACGAAGCCCGCCAGAATGAACACGAAAAGATTCGAGATGAAATCTGCAGGCACTCCGTTTCTCCTTTTACGGCGCTTGCTTCTGATTATCCAGAGCCGGCATGGCGAAAAATTCGCGTACGCGCGCGTTCACCACCTCGCCGCGGCGCGTGAGCAGCGTGCTGCGGATGATTTCGTCATCCGCGTCGAGACGTGGCTTGCCTTCTTTTACAAGGTGCGTAAGAAAGGCCGCCATATTCCGCGCATACATTTGGCTGGCGTCGTGTGGGACGCTGCTGCCTACGTTTACCCAGCCGATGATCGTGACACCACCGGCAACGAACTTCTCGCCGATCTGGGTGAGTTCGCAGTTCCCGCCCCGTTCAGCGGCGAGGTCCACGATCACCGAACCCGGTGCCATGCCGGCGACCATCTCGCGCGTGATGAGGATCGGCGACTTCTTCCCGGGAATAACCGCGGCCGTGATCACCACGTCGCTCTCGGCGACGACGCGGGTCAGCAGCTCGCGCTGGCGGTTATAGAACGATTCGTCTTGCGCCTGCGCGTAGCCACCCCCATCCTGCGCGTTTTGCGCTTCGATGGGCAGCTCGACGAATCGCGCGCCGAGGCTCTGCACCTGCTCCTTCACAGCGGGACGTAAATCGTATGCCGAAGTGACCGCGCCGAGACGCCGAGCCGTCGCAATCGCTTGCAGGCCCGCGACACCTGCGCCGATTACAAGCACGCGCGCAGGCGTAATCGTCCCTGCGGCGGTGGTCATCATGGGAAAAAGGCGTGGCAGCGTGTCGGCCGCGATCAACACGGCCCTATAGCCGCAGACGGTGCCCATCGAGGAGAGCGCGTCCATGCTCTGCGCCCGGGTGACCCGGGGCATCAGCTCCACGGCAAAGGAAGCAACTCCAGCGCGGGCGATATCCTGGATGGTGTCGAGTTGGCCCAGCGGCCGCAGGAATCCGATCAACAATTGGTCGGGACGATAGAGAGGAACGTCGGCGTTGCCAGTCTTGTCATTCGAGCCGTAACAAAGGACTTGAACGATAATATCGGCGGTGCGAAAAACCTCGGCTCGATCAGTGACCACTTTCGCGCCTTTGGCGGTGTACTCGGCGTCGGGATAGCCAGCCTCAAGCCCGGCATTTTGTTCCACGACCACGTCCAAGCCGGCCTTCTTGAGGCTCGCAACAACGGACGGTACGAGCGCGACGCGACGTTCGCCTGGATAGCTTTCGCGCGGGACGCCAACAATCATTCGTTCAATCCTTACCCAGCCGCTGTGTGTCTCGCGCATGGGTGCACTTAAAGTCGCGCAATTATAGCCCTGCAGAGCAAGCTTGCAACCGACTCGATCGATTCTGGGCAGTTGGTCGGCAACTCGGAAGCTCCGTCGCTGCGGATCCCCCCTTTGAGTGCATCATCGCCAAGTCACTGATCGACCGGGCATGCTGCCCTCCGGGCGACGACTTTTCGCCACTGATCCAGTCACTGTCTGAAGTTGCACGGCCACTGACACGCCCGTCAATAAAACCAGTCTCAAGCCCCAATCAAACCTGAATTGGATACCCTTCCGAATTTAAGCGTTCTCTCACCTCGTCCCATGAAATCTGTGTAGCAGTGACCCCGAGGGTGTCCAAGATATTAGAAAGGTAGAGCGACTTATCGCTTTGTGCTTTATCTGTTCTTCAAAACTCGCGATCGCGTGTTGATTGTTGTTTCGCAGCGCGACCTCGCTGAGGAGAGCTCCCTAAAATCCCTTCATTCATCGAGAACCCCTAACAGCTAGTGCCAAATTTCGGCAGATCTTGCGATCCACGATATGCGGTGAGCGGCAACGCAAACGATTGGAAGTGACGAAATGTCGCAAGTGTTCCTTGACCGTTCTGCCATTCGCTTGCGCTAAGTCTTTTTTTATGTTTACCCTGCGGATCAGCAGCGATTCGAGTTCCTTTGGCAACGCGTTTGCATTCTTTAGAGCCAGTTGTGGAGTTTACCAACCCGCAGCGCATAGACAGGAGAACGTAGCGATGAAGAAGCTTCTGCTCATATTATCGCTGGTGTGCAGCCCGCTGGTTGCACAAGAAGCAAAAGTCACTCCGCTGATGGAGAAGCCATTGCAGGGTTTCCAGGAAAAGAAGTTCAGGTGCTTACGGTTGAATATCCTCCGGGTGGTCATGATCCGGTTCACCGGCACAACGCGCACGGGTTCATCGATGTGTTGGAAGGCAGTATCGTCATGGCCGTGAATGGCCAACAGCCCATAACGGGTTACGGCGGGATAGATGCTTTACGAAGGGCCGAACAATATTCACACCATCGGTCGCAACGCAAGCAAGACGACACCTGCCAAGTTCTTGGTTTTTTGCTCAAAGACAAAGGTACGCCTGTTCTGACTCCGGTGAAATAGGTCGGCGGATAAAGCGGTAATCACAACTGGATCACTGAGTCAGTCACTCAAAGACACACTCTCGGACTCAACCTGCTCGCTTGCGAGCTCGCGAAAGGACAGTCATGAAGATCGTAGTAATCGGCGGTACTGGACTCATCGGATCAAAGCTTGTCACTAAGCTTCGTGAGCATGGGCACGAAGCAGTGACGGCATCACCCAATTCCGGCGTCAACACACTCACCACCGAGGGACTGGCCGAAGTGCTGCAGGGTGCGTCGGTCGTTGTTGACGTATCAAACTCTCCCTCTTGGGAGGACGAAGCTGTGTTGAATTTCTTCGAAACATCCACTCGTAACCTCCTCGCCTACGAAGCACCCGCCGGCGTGGGACATCACGTTGCGTTGTCAGTCGTAGGATCTGAGCGCATGGTGGAAAGCGGCTACTTCCGGGCGAAGATTGCTCAGGAGAATTTGATCAAGGCTTCCTCAATCCCCCACTCAATTGTGCGCGCGACGCAGTTCTATGAGTTCGTCAAAGGCATCGCGGACTTCTCGACTGACGGAAACAAAGTGCGCTTGCCACCTGTGCTGATCGAGCCCATGGCTGCTGACGATGTGGCCAGTGCTGTGGCCAAGGTTGCGGTGGGCGCACCGGTAAATGGCACCGTTGAAGTAGGTGGTCCGGAAAAGTTTCGTCTCGATGAACTTATTCGGCGGGGTCTGGCCGTACGCAAAGACCCGCGCGAAGTTGTTGCCGACCCGAAGGCTCGCTACTACGGCATCCAGGTGGAGGAGCGAACACTTGTTCCCGAAGACGACGCGAAGCTCGGAAAGATCCGGTTCGACGACTGGCTTGCCCAAGACAATTTGAAGTAACAAGTCGTCTGCGTCTTGTGGAGCCGGCACGTGCGGAATAATGACGTCCTGTGCCGGCCTCGAGTTCGCCCCATTGACGTGTTCCTTGGCAACCGACCATGATGAGCCTGAAATGAAGAGAATTGTCATCGTAGGCGGCGGATACTCGGGGTTTCACACGGCCCTGGGGCTGGAAGCCGACCTCGGAACGTCCTGTTAAGAGCTTCTCGTCACTTACTCCCAGATGGCCGGCCATCCGGAAGTAAATTCCTCACGTGGGATTCATAAAAGTTAACCGCATTCATGAGCTGACGGATCAAGGCTGGTATGACGAGCACAAGTACCAGCCTTGACGCGACAAGCACAAGCACCAACAGCAACCATTAACGACGGCTGCCAAGATGCTGGAAACCGCGAAGAGTCGCTTATGAGATCCGACGTTTACGGCAATCAAGGAAACAACCGGAATCCATAGCGCGAGAAACACCAAAGCGACCGTCAGCCGAACATCATCTTCGATCTGTCCGACTGCCGAGGAGATCAACGCTCTGCCTGGGAAGTTTAGGCGGTACATCCATGACCTGGAGACACGTTGCGATAAGAGGCGACACGCAGCCTATCGCGCTGCTGAAGTAAGATAGAGGCGCATTGCAGCGATGAGTAGAGGGACTGCAGGACGTGATCGAGCTACTGAACCGCCAGGTACAAGCTCTCACTCGTGACTTTACGCTGGCTGTGCCCCGCCCCACTCGCGTTTATTTGCCGGCAGCGGCGTCCGCCTTCTTTTTCTCCGCCTGCACGGTCCAAGGGGGCACGATGCCATTTTGGCGCGCGTAGGCGATGAGTTGGCCAAGGTGTTCGTGCGCATCGGCAACGAGAATGTAAACAACGTCACCCTCGTTAGCCTGCGGGCCGAGCTTTGGCAGCAGCTTAGCAAAATCCGCGTTACTCATGCCATTGATCGTCTTGCTCGCGAAATCCCAAGACTGATTCAGATCCTCAACGATGCGATCCTTCTCGGTCGTGGATTTTTCGAACTCGCGCGCTTTAAAGCCTGCCGGAGGATTTGCACCCATCATGCTGAGGATTCCGTATCGCTCTCCAGCAACATGCAGAAATACTTCAGCAAAGGACCGGGTGTCGGGTGAAGGGCGCCAGGTGAGCTTGTCGTTCGGGACTGCCTCGGCGAGATCGACACACTTCTTATTCATGGCCTGCAGGTCAAGAAGGGCTTGGCCTTTCAGGTCATAGCTGGGTGCAGTGCGGTCAGCGGAGTTGTCGGCGGGTCGCGCGTGCACAGCGACAGCGCCAACATTCAGGATGCATGCAAGACACATCAAAGAGAAATTCGGCGTTTTCATTTGCTGTCTCCGCTGGAATCGAAGTTCCTGCAATCGCACAGAGACTAGAGCGGAATCGGGAAAGAGGCAAGCAGTTCGTGACCGGCCGCGTGTTTGGAGGGGTGAGCCGCTGAGTTAGCGAGATTGATGATTCGGGAGCTGGCACGACACGCCTTCGGAAACTGCATTAGCGGATCGCGCATCACGAGAGCGATCAGGCGCGCGAGGGGAAATATACGTCCCCCGGATCGCGAGGCGGCAATGTGGTGGTGCCGGAGTCGTCGACGTTCATCGCCCCAAAACTATAGCGGTAAAAGCGACTGAAGTCGTTCTCACAGTAATAGTGCGTGAAGGGTATAGGCATGGCCGTTATTCCCGGTCATGACAAAATGGCTCTCAATAGTTACGGGTTGCGTCCCGCCGCCGGGTCGCGCGACTCCACCAAACGTGAATGCCCCGGTGGTCGAATTGATATTAAAGGTTCCCACCGCCGCGCTTTATCCTGTCCCGCCTAATTGGATGTAGGCCTCGGTGCCAGTGCGGTCGACGTCTCCCCATGGGTAGTGCCGCAATCCCCGCCCGAGTAGAGCGCTGTGTTGATCTGCCGGAAACATGAGACTCACTCGTAAAACCGAATGGATGACGCTGCCATTCCGAACGCTCAGTGAGATCCGAATTTCTGCGCAATACGCAAACAGAAGGCGACTTAGGAGTACTGATCAAGGCGCCCGCCATCGCGCCCAAGGCAAATGTCAAATTTCACTTCGGTTCAACAAATAATCCAGGCCACACACCCGGTACCAGCGGTAGCCATATGCCTCGACCAAGATACGATGAAGTCCGCCCTTTTCGGGATTGCTGTGTTCATCAGACAAGAGATTCACGAGCGCACACGCTGCCTCATCCTCAGCAGCTAATTTGATTCGCACTTCACGCGGTTCTGCACTGAGGTTGTGGACGCACAACACAGAATTATTTCGCCACTCGTACCGCATCGCGAGAACATCCGGTGTTCCCGTCGAAACGACGGAAAAGTCGCCCCAGCCGATCTCAGGGACCTCCTTGCGCATGCGGATAAGACGTTCCATCCAGTTAAGAAGAGAAGTCGGGTCACGGCGTTGTGCTGCGACATTCGTATGGGGAAATCCATAGGGGCCGTCGCTTATGACTGGTTGGCATGGATTGTCACTTTTAGTGAAACCGGCGTTCGGCTCCGTTGACCATTGCATCGGCGTTCGGGCGCAATTTCGCTCTGGCAGTTTAAGGTTGTCCCCCATACCGATCTCGTCGCCATATCGGATCACAGGCGTACCTGGCAACGTCATCATCAAACTATAGGCAACTTCCAGCCGTCGGCGGTCACCTTGCAACATAGGTGCGAGTCTTCGCCGAATTCCGCGATTGTAGAGTTGCATTTCTGGATCTGGGCCAAAGGCTGTGAAGACGCTCGCGCGCTGGTTCTCCGTAAGCCGCCCGAGATCGAGTTCGTCGTGATTTCGCAAGAACTGTCCCCACTGGGCGGTGGCTGGCCTGCGCTTCGTCGCTTGCATCGCCTTTACAAGCGGTCGTGAATCGCCAGTGGCCAACGCGAGAAACAGGTGTTGATTCACCTCAAAGTTGAACATCATCTGCATCCTGTCGCCCGAGTCGCCGAAATATTGCATATCGGTTCCGGGCAGGACATTGGCCTCGCCGAGAATGATCGCGGCGCCTTCCCGCCACGTGAGGAACTGGCTGAATGCTCGGAGCATGTCGTACTGCTCGCGCGGCTTCGCGATGCTGGCGCCCTTCTGTGCGATCACAAAGGGAACGGCGTCCATACGGAAGCCCGAGACGCCGAGTTGCAGCCAGAAGCCCATGATCTTGAGAATCTCCGCCTGGACTTCGGGATTGGAGGTGTTGAGATCAGGCTGAAACTCGTAGAAACGGTGAAAATAGTAAGCTTTCGCGACGGAGTCGTAGTCCCAAGTGGATTTCTGCACTCCGGGGAAGACGACTCCCGAGTCAGCATCTTTAGGTTTTTTCTTCGACCAGACGTACCAATCCCGATACTTCGATTGAGGATTGCGGCGGGCCTCCTGAAACCAAGGATGTTCATTGGATGTGTGGTTTACGACCAGATCTATGAGCAAACGCAGTCCGCGCTGTTTACAACCTTCCGCGAATTCGACAAAGTCCCCCAGGGTGCCATATCGGGGATCGACGCCGTAGTAATCAGAGATGTCGTATCCATCATCCCGACAGGGAGAAGGCTGAAACGGCATGAGCCAGATGGCTGTGATACCCATCCCCTGGAGATAATCCAGACGGCGCATCAGACCCTCGAAGTCCCCAATACCGTCGCCATTCGCATCCATATAGGTGGCGACAGACAGACAGTAGATCACCGCGTTCTTGTACCAGAGATCATTGATCATGGGGCAGGCTTTCAATCTCGACTTTGGATTTGGGGAGTATTAGTGGGATGCAGGCAACAGCTTGGTGGCAACACGGGGTCATATATGAGATCTATCCACGCTCGTTTCAAGACAGCGATGGCGACGGCATTGGCGATCTGAGGGGTATTCTGCGCCGCTTGGATTACCTTGTGAAGCTTGGGGTCGACGCACTCTGGATCACGCCCTTCTACCCTTCGCCGATGGCCGATTTCGGCTACGATGTCGCCGATTATTGCGGTATCGATCCGCTCTTCGGGACGATGCAAGACTTTGATCATCTCCTGCAAGAGATTCACAACAGGGGCCTCAAACTCATCCTGGACCTGGTTCCCAACCATACTTCCGACCAACATGCCTGGTTTCTCAAGAGCCGCTCTTCTCGTGACAATCCGAAACGAGATTGGTACCTGTGGCGAGACGAACCAAACAATTGGCAGAGCAATTTCGGCGGATCTGGCTGGGAGTGGGATGACGTCACCGGCCAGTACTACTATCACTCATTTTTGAAGCAGCAGCCGGATCTGAACTGGCGCAATCCTCTGGTACGCGGAGCGATTTTTGAGGCTATACGATTCTGGCTCGCACGCGGCGTTGATGGTTTTCGGGTGGATGTGATTTGGCTGATGATTAAGGATGATCAGTTTCGAGACAATCCGCCGAATCCGTCCTATCGATCAGGTCAACCTTCCAGTCACCGATTTTTGCCCGTGTTCAACTCTGATCGGCCGGAGGTTCACGAGGTTGTGTCGGAAATGCGCGCGGTTATCGACGATTACAGCGATCGCGTGCTTATCGGTGAGATCTATCTGCCGATACCACTATTGATGGCGTATTACGGCAAGGATTTGAGTGGCGCACAATTGCCATTTAATTTTCAGCTTCTTCAGACCGCGTGGACCGCAGAGGCTCTCGCACGGGCGATTTCCGAGTATGACAATGCGCTTCCGGCTGGTGCCTGGCCGAACTGGGTCCTTGGAAATCACGACAACGCGCGCATCGCGACGCGAGTCGGCAGTCATCAGGCGAGACTGGCTGCGATGCTACTGCTCTCGCTTCCAGGGACTATCACACTGTATTACGGTGAAGAGATTGGGATGACGAACGTGCCCATTCCGCCAGACCTCGTACAGGATCCTGCGGAGAAGAATGAACCGGGAATCGGCCTCGGACGCGATCCGGAACGGACGCCAATGCCATGGGACAGTTCACCTCTCGCCGGGTTTACCACCGGTCATCCGTGGCTTCCGTTAGGCCACGATCATGCGTCATTGAACGTCGTAGATCTAGAGCAAGACCCAGAATCGATTCTCCATCTTTATCGAACCCTTATCGCTTTACGAAAGAGCCATCCAGTACTCGTCACGGGTGAGTTGCATTCAATCGCTGCAGCAAACAATGTCCTCACGTATGAGAGACATGAGTCCGGAGAGAAACTGAGAATTATTCTAAATTTCGGTGATACTCCTGCAACCGTTCCGTCAGAGACCAGCGAGATCCTTGCAGCAACCTCTCCCGGTTGTACAAGTGAACGACCGAACAGACCCACTCAACTCGACGCAGCAGCGGGGCTGATCGTTAGGTTGCACCCTTAACGTTGACTCCGAACCCAATCATCCTCAACCACCACGCGGCGCTCGCACATATAGCGAAAGCGGGAGGCGGAAATGAGCTGGCCGCACGTCTCTGTGCCTGCGTCCGCGGCTTCCCATCATGGAGGATAGCGCTGCGCTGAGACGTAGACAAGTGACCGGTACCAATGGGCTTAACAGGGAAGTAAGTGCCCATTTGTCGAAAGGACGACATGACGACACACTCTACGGCCACGCCTAGAAGATCCAAGCGCTTACGCCAGCAACAGCACCGGCACGCGGACCTACTCGAGGTCTCTTCGAGCGATAAGGAAATGTCATTACTCCGCGTAACCGTCGAGATAGTGCAAATGTATACGTCCTGTTCACTGCCGAGGTCTGCATCTACAACCCGAAACTCATCCCAGCGCTTCATGAAGTGATGTTGGGAAGCACCTTTGTGTCCGGATCGCCTATAGAACTAGGGCCATACGCCAGCCTCATCGTGATGTCTATGTAAAAGGTCAGCATGCACTCATATCCGTCGATTAAGTACGGGGAAAGGTCCACTTGGCGTAACTCATTCAACTGCAGGGAGGAGATCTGTTCCTGAACTGAAAGGAACACGAGCGTGGATCGTGGTACCGTGCCGCGGTCGCGATTCGATTGAAAACGTTCCCTTGATCGCTTTCAGCCGCTCTTCCATGCTGATGAGGCCAATCCCTCGACTTTTCTTTGCCGCTTCACTGTCGAAACCCGCGCCTGAGTCACTGATGACGAGATGAATCTCACTCGACTCTCCCCACAAACCCACTTCTACGTCCTGTACCCCACTGTGTTTTGCCGCGTTGTGGAGGGCCTCTTGCAGGATTCGGAAAAGACAAAGGGAAATGTCCGGTGCCAGGGGGCTGGGTAAATCCCGGCTTTTGAAGTCAACCTTCACCTTCGCCTGCTTCTCGAAGTTCTGGCAGAAGTCTCTCATGGCGCTGGCTACGCCCAAGTATTCGAGTTTTGCCGAGTGCAACTCGTGCGACAAGGTTTGGATGTCGATTGCTATCTCGGAGGTCTGCTTCTGCAGTTCACCGAGACGGCCGTGCACTTCAGCAGGGTTTTGTTGGAGTTGTGCCAGGTTGATTGCCAACAGTGCGAGACGCTGACCGATGTCGTCGTGAAGCTCTCTGGCGATCCGGGTGCGCTCTTGCTCCTGCGCCTCTATCAACCTGCGGTTCACGCTCCCGAGAGCGTCCTCCGCGTGCTTGCGCTCGGTCACATCGATACAACTCCCGATGTAACCGAGAAAAGAGCGATTGTGGTTAAACCTCGGCACTCCGATGTCTAGAACCCACCGATATTCTCCGTCGTGCCGTTGGAGCCGATACTCCATCCTGAACTCCTCCCGCCGATCAAAAGCCTGCACGTACCTATCCATGCATCTTCGCGAGTCTTCGGGGTGAACCCCGTCCGCCCAGCCGTTCCCAAGATTTAAATCAAGTGATCGCCCGGTGAAGTCGAGCCAAGGCTGATTGAAGTAGGTGCAGAGCTTATCGGGACCCGCCATCCAGATCAGCACCGGAGCTGTATTGGCGACCAGCCTGAATCGTTCTTCGCTTTCGCGCACAACGGCTTCTGCCACTTGGAGTTCGGTAATGCTATCAAGTAGGGCCTGCGACGTGCGTTTACGGGTCAAAGTGTTGGAGAATATTTCTGTTAGTGCTATGAGCTGTTTTACCAGATCCTCGGTCCAGAGTACGCGGCGCTTTGTGCCGACCAACCACATGGCACCGATGGCCTCGCCGCCTATCTTCAATGGAAGCGATGCTGCCGACAATACGCCCCACTTGCGGAGAAGATCCCTTTCCGTCGATGCCTCCTTAGTCAATGTGTTCACGTCAGAAGCTAGCAGCATTTCCCCACACAGGACGCGGTTCGTGCACCAAGGCAAGTCGTTTATGCTTACGATTGTGGGACCAGCTTTGGTCCCTTCACGAGTCCAGGAGAAGCTCGGCACCAGCTCTCTCCCGTTTGGAGAAAACTCGTAGAGTGTAATCCCCTCAATATTGAGAAACTCTCCAATCCGGCTGAGACCGTCCTCTATACTTGAGTCGACCTGCTCCTGTGGCAAGCTAATAAAGGTTGTCGACAGATCGGAAAGCAGATTCTCGAACATTAGCCGCTCGACAAGGGACTCTTCGGCCTTTCGCCTTTTCGACCTTTGCCATAACAGTGCGAAAATGAGAACCGTCTGTGCCAAGCACAGCAAAACGACGCCGATGACGTATTGCTTATAGGATTGCCAAAAGGTCGGCTGACGGTCGAGTAGGATGCTGCCGGGTGGGAGCGAACTTTCTCTAAATCCCCAGCGCTGCATTGCCCGCCAATCGAACAAATAGACGTCCGTGTCTTTCACGATGGGTATGTCTGATGGCTTTTCCCCTTTGAGAATCCTGACGGCAAGCTGACCAGCAACCCGGCCTTCGTCTCCGTAAGAAGTCACGTAGCCGCCAATTGTCCCTTGGCCAACAAAGGTGTCCTCCATGACAAAAATCGGCGCATTCGCGGCGCCAACCACCAGCGGAAGGGATTGAGTCTCATCCAGGAAGCGCGTTCCTGCAGCATCTTGCGAGATGGCGGTATAGAGAACAATTGAATGTTCCGGAAGCCGTTTCAGTTGCTCGAGGAGTGCGGGCATTTCCAGATTGGTGAGATAGGTGAACTCAAGCCTGGACTCATAACTGTGCAGTTGTTGCCTGACAATCGCCACAAGGCGCTTGTCATAGGGATATACACCACCCCCGACTACAACTACGTGCCTGGTGCCAGGCTGTAGTTGCAGTGCCGCCTCAAGGGTCTTTGCTGCCTCCACGGTCCGCCACGCCCCGGTAAAACGGGCGTCGAGCTTCACTCCCTCTAGTTGGTCTTCGCTGCTGGCGCAAATAACGACAGGAGTAGTCGGGGCAAATTTTTCGCCGGACTGGGCCATGAACTCTATGGGCCTGGATGACACGGCGATGACAACATCCGGCCTCCGATTTCGATATTTGCGGATATATCCCTGAGCAAGTTCCCGCTGGGAAGCCGGATCTGAAAACAGAATTCCTTGCATGGACTCTGAATACAGCTCAATCTGGTAAGGAGCCTTGTCCAGCGCCAAACGGATTTCCTGATCGACGAGGATGGAAGCAGGCGACGAAAAACCCAAAGCATGCAAGATGAGGACCCGCCGGACCTCCTTGACTGGCTTGGCGTCGGTCCATTGCGCTAGCAGACTCCAGACAGCTAAGGCAAAAACAAGCTTTAGCCGTCCCCAAGATTTCAACGGCTCTATGTCGCGACCGATGAGAGCGGGCAAAGAATTACCTCAGACTAGGTCCCTAGAGGTAGCGTCGCGCGGAAGCCATAGGCAACGATATTGTTGCCGAAACCGCGGCTTCAACCTCAGCCCCCAAAAATTAACCCCTGGGAAGGGTGGGCCTGAAACGGGCTACGCCCGGAGGGCACGAAAACGCGATGATCATATCAGACCCCTATTTCCCCTGCATCATGAAAGAGGATCAACAATCCGAGGAGCCCGGGCGTTGAGGCGCGAAAGGTGGACTATTGCGCTGACCTTGGCTGAGTGCCTGAACTACCAGCGGAAGCGAATCGCTAACTGGATGATCCGGGGCGTCACTTCTCCCGCCGGACCACCTATCCCATTGAAGTTCTTGGCCGCATCAAACTTGGCTCTCTGGAAGTTCGCCAGCGTCAGGGGCTGGCCGTTGGCTCCAAGGTACAGACCCGTGAAAGGGTTGAGACAGCTCACAGTGCAGTTGAAGTTGAGATTGGGTGCGCCGTTCACAGTAAGGGCCGGCCGCAGCAGGAGGTTCAGAACGTCAAAAGAGTTGTTGAAAATGAAACCGGGGTGGTTGAAGAGGTTGAAGACGTCCATCTTCAGCTCCAGGCTCCCAGAGTTCAACTTTGGAATCCTGATAGCCTTTGTCAGCGAGATGTCGAACCGGTAGATTGGCAGACTTTGGCCCGCATTCCGGACCAGATTGCCATTGATGTACTGAAAGTCGACAGGCGTGCCCGTGAAGCTATCCACCGGACCAGATGTGCTGGCTCCCGCGGGCGCTGCGAACGTGGTCTGCAAAGCGGCGCAGTTGGTCAGCCCTGCCGCAACACAAGTGGCCACGCCAGCTGAACCCACTTCCAGGTTCGTGCCAGAAATCGAGCCGATGTTCGTGGCCACCAGAGCGCCTATCGGAGCCCCTGCGCAACCGGGTGCCGACGATCCCGCCGTGCAGACGTTAGGTCTCTGCATGGTTTCGCTGCCCAAGTCCGTAAAATTTAGTCCTGCGAAGGAAGCGTCGCCTGTCGAAACCGGAAACGGCCGCCCGGATTGTAGAGTGCTCATCATCCCAAAAGTCCAGTTATTCAGGATGGTGCGAACAACTGGAGTCTCCCAAAGGTTGTTTGTATCCGCCACGAAGTTGAAGTTGACCAAGTTGCGGATATCATTTTGCGCGGAAGCATTCTCCAGTCTAAGAGGCGCGAGAGGATTTCCCGGTTCCGAAAGGCCGAAGAAGTCCTCTCCGTTAGACAGAGTATGGGACCATACATAGCTGCCTTGGAACTGGAGATGTTGCGCCGTCCGCTTTACCACTGTGACCACGAGAGCGTTGTACCCCGATTCGCGATCGCTGAAGACCTCACGGATAGGACCAAAGGATGGATTCGGAACGCCCGGCATATAGAGATATCCCGGATGGGCCGGATCGGCGATTGGCGTCGGGAAGTTGATATCTTTTTCGCCGAACAGGCCGTGTGCAAACACGCCTTGGTACCCAATGCTATACGTGAAGGAAGATCCCAGCTGCCGCTGGTACACCAACGAAGCCATGTTCACTTGCGGGTTCTTGAGTGTTGGCGATATGGGGCGGACTCGTCCGTAGTATCCCACCGGCTTGAAAAGATCCAATAGAGAAGCACTCGGTCGGTTTGGATAAGTCTTGAGCACTTGCTCACCCGTGGTGACCCCGTCGCTACCTATCGATCCTGCAGTGATGCTTTGCGTGAAAAGGGTATTGCCGTCGAAAATCCGTGAATTAACCACCACATTGAGATCCACCATTTCCGTGATTCTCCCGCCCGCGGCGCGAATCACGGACTTGTCAGGATCTCCGAAGAGCCAGTGCCCAATCCCATTCTCAAAACTTGGACTCCAGGCGATGCCTAGACGCGGCTGCCAGTTGGCGTTGTCCGATCCGCAGGCGGGAATCAGACCATTGGACTGCAAGCAGTCTCCCGGCACATGAGGGTCGGTGACGGTTCCACCTGTGAATGCTCCATCCTCCTTGTCGTAGCGCAATCCATAGTTCACAGTAATGTTGCGCCGGAACTGCCAAGTGTCTTGCGCATAGATTCCATAGATGTTGTCGGCAACGTTTACGGCGCCCGGTCCTAGTCCGATTGTGAATTGCGACGGACACTGGCCGTCCGCTTGAGGAAAGAAGAAGTTGGTGCAGGGGCCTGGGGCGAAGTTGGAGTATTCGCCGTAGTGAAACTGTTGAAACAAGGAATGGATCGGGAAGTGGCTGATGTTCAATCCCAACTTGAAGGCGTGGCGACTCCGCGTCCAGGAGAGATTGTCGATGTACTGGAAACGGTTCTGGTAATCGCCCTGCGGGCAACAGAAGTCCGCCCCGACATATGCGTTAGGCAACGCCTCTGCGGGTAAGGTGCTCACTGTCAGGGTAGACAACAGGAAGCGGTGCCAGAAAAAGCGTGCCTCGTTGACGGTGTGAGATGTCAATGTAGAAATCAGGCCGATGTTCAAGCCAGAATCGTGAATGGTTGAGTTGACCAAGCCGCTCGGGTCGGTGCTCCCCGCCGGGGTGTTTAGCAGAACGTTGGCCGACGTATCGCGCTGCACGTTGTAACGCACCGTCAGCAGGTGTTTGTCGGTGAGGTTAGCGTCAACTTTCGCGGACCACAGCAGTTCGTTCACGGGCTGGTTGATGGTGATGCTATTTCCGAAGACCAAGGAAGTGACTGGAGCAGCCTGCGCGGTATCCTCGAGACTTGTAAACCAAAACAAACGGTTTTTCACAAACGGCCCGCCCGCCGTGAATCCATACTCGTGCTTGAAGAAGGGCGCACGGCTTGTCGGATCACTCAGGTTGTAGAAGAAATTGGACGCTCCAAAGTTACGCCCGCGAAAGTAGGCGTGGAAGTCGCCGTGAAAGTCATTAGTTCCCGACTTCGTGATGACGTTCAGGATGATGCTTCCGGCCTGGCCGTACTCAGCGTTGTAGTTGTTCGTCAGAACCTGAAATTCCTTTACTTCTTCCACCGATGCGCCGAGCGCGTCGCGCGCGACAAGGATCTGCGCCTCGTCCCAGATATTCCCGCCGTCCACATTAACCGTGATACCGCGGTCGTTAACGTTGCCTGGTCCGACAAGGTCAGCGGAATCGTTAGAGTAGTCGTACCTCACGCCCGGGACTGAGACGGCCAAGCCCTCGAAGTCGTTGGACACGCCGCCCACGCTTGCAAAGGACGTCGTAGTCGGAAGATTCGCCACGTCCTTGTCGTTGAGCAGTGTAGAAACGTCTGTCTTGGTAGTCTCGATGAGCGGTAGTTCCGAAGTAACATTTACGGACTGCTTTTCCCCAGCAGGCTTAAGATCAAAGTTGACGTCGCGCTGTTCGCCGACCTGCAGTTTTACATTCTTCGCTTCACCTTGGGCGAACGATCTGGCTTCGATGACGATGTCGTAAATGCCAGGCGGCAGATTGTCCAATCGATAGAGCCCGTCTGATGTCGTTTGGGTGGTGCGGACAACACCTGTTTCCACGTTGGTCGCGGTGACCGTCGCGCCTGGTACAGACGCTCCCTGCGGATCGAGTGCGTACCCCGTAAAGATCGCGAAGGCCGCGCTCTGGCCGTATGCGCCGGGCACCGTTAGCAGCAGCAACCCTGCCACGGCCACAATGGCCGCTGCCCACTGCCACGTCGCGTGAATACAATTCATATCAATTGCACGATGCAGGTCAGGCTCGGCGTCAGGACTCGTCGGCAGGAAGTTCTTCTCTCGACGGAGTGGGATTGTAATCATGAGATCTCCACATCAACCTGCTCAATCCGTCCGTGTTCAAAGCCGATTCGCCTTTAAGGTAACAAAAACCGAATCTTCGGCGTACGACCTGGCGAAGAGGACACTATTTTGCTACGAGGATGGGCTGGAATGTTGATAAATGAGCTGCCTGTGCTTTAGCAGAAGGTTGGCACGCGGCACTGCGGCGATGACTTTATCTCGGCGAACTGCTATCGCAGCATATCGGCAAGTCTCCTTTATTCTCGACCCAACGATGCGTACAAAAGCCAAAGCTATTGGCTCGCTGGGATGCGCTCTCCTGCTGCCCGTCGGGGAGACCGCTGGCTTCGGCTGCGCTCGCAGACCCATGATGAGGTTCATCGTGCCCCAGGATTTTCACGGAGCAGTGTTCCTCAGTTGTAGTTTGTTTGGCGAGAACGACCGCGCGAATTCTGTCGGAATGGATGGCCACCTTGATCACGTTACGTGTCCTAATAGCACATCTCACGTTGAGATCCTTCGCAACGGAAAGTTGGTAGCGTCCGAAGTGGTCAACACTAAGGCGTTTATGGGGACTAATCACCTCCGCAGTCTTGGATGAGTGCGTTTGGACGACACACAAAAATCGCTGACCAATCGCCCCGAGTGCACCCTACTGAATCGTGAGGCTAACCGTCGCTGAACTGGTCACTTGGTGGCTTTCAGCTGGCGGGGCTGCCGTGGATCCTGAACTGCCTCCACACGCAGTGATGCACGATGCCGTTACCAGCAAGATGGTTCCGAGCAAGGCCGTGAAGCAGAGTGGCCGTGATGACGTCTTTCTCCGTATCCAAGCGAACGGGAGTAGCAGAATGGGCAGCAGCGCGATGGATACTGCAGCTCCCGGTTCGGTCTCCGTGAAGACCACGGTGACCGTGTGGGTACCCGCCGGAGTGGTGGACTGGGTGCTGATCGTGATCGCTCCGCTCGCGGCCGAGTAGCTGCACGTTGCACCGGCTGGCAGATTGAGGCATTTCGCCGAGACACTGGTCACCGTGGAGGAAAGTGTTACCGGGTATGTGGCAGTGGAACCGGCTGAGATGGTAGCCGTCGGGATAGTGAAGACCGGTGCGGTCGTGGACCCCGTCGTCGCGCTGTCAATTTCGAATTGCAAAGCGTTCGAGGCCGCCGCGCCCGGAGCAGGTGTTTTCACGGAGATCGGAATAATCCCGGCAGTCACGATATCCGCAGCAGGCACCTGCGCCACAAGCTGGTTGCCGCTGACGAATTGAGTAGCGAGCGAAGTCGTTCCCCAGAAGATGGCGGAGCCTTGCGAAAAGCCAGATCCTTTCACCGTCAGCGCGAAGCCGTGGCTCCCTGCACCCGTGAGTGCAGGCGACAGACTCACGAGAACCTGTTCGGAAGCCGGTGCGCCGATGGTGTAGGACGCAGTTGAAATCGGGGAGGCTGTGTAGCCATTGGCCATGGCAATCGCCTTGAGGGTCTTTGTCGATGTGACTTCGATCGGTCCGTTGTAGACCGCCGATGTACTTGTAGGATCACTCCCATCCAGTGTGTAGTACATCGTGGATGCTGTGGTCGCATCCGTGAAAGTTACAATCTGTGCCGTGGAGTAAGTCCCGGCGGGCGGTGAAAACTGCGGTGATGCTGCAACTGGCGGAGGCGTCACCACGACCGTGGCAGAACCTGTCTGCCCTTCATATATGGACTGGCTGGCTGTATCCGGTGAATAGCTCACCGTCAGGGTGTTGGTACCTGTGTGCAGAGCATAGGAAGGAAGCGGAATGCTTGCGCTTCCATGATTCAGCAAAACATAATTTGAGATGTACCCTGAGCTGTAAAGCGTGGATGTTGTCAGATTTACGAGGCCGGTCGGTGTCGGATAGCCTTGTACGCCCCCCACGACGACTGCCACTGTGAGAGGGTTTGGGGATGGCACGCTGGTCGCCGATGGCGTTACTGTCACGGTAGGGGTAAGAAGGAAAAATAGGGAGGTCGAGGGCGACGAACTGGACTGGTAGAGACCGTCCCCCGAATACTTAGCGGCGAATTGATATGTCCCGGGCTTCGTCAACAGGACGACGCTTGGCAGCGTTGCCGTAACCGACTCGGTCGGCTGAGAGAGCAGCACATTCACGTCCCCGCCGGACAGCGCCACGTCCGCAAAGCCATCTCTATTGAAGTCGGCAGTCGCCAGGTAGCCGTTGCCCTGCTCGTTGGCATCCCCAATGATTGCGTCTCCAAACGTGCCGTCTCCATTGCCCAGCAGAAGAGCGATGCCGTCGGCTGCCAAGTCTGGAATGCCATCTCCGTTGAAGTCCCCAATAACCACAGGCCCCGAAGAGGAAGGATTATACAGTTTCGGCGCCTGGAACGTGCCATCGCCCTTGCCGAGCAGCACCGTTACACCATCGGCGAGAACCAGATCGAGAATGCCGTCTCCGTTCAAATCCCCCGCTGCGATGCCACCGACAAATATTCCCGTTGCCGGAGTCAGATCAGTCTTCGAAAAAGTGCCGTCGCCATTGTTCAGCAGCAAAAACACCGATCCTCTTATTGCGGTATCGCTTACCGCCAGGTCGGTAAAACCATCTCCATTGAAATCGCCCGTGGCAAGAAACAAAGGGTTGACCTCGGGCCAGGAGTTCTTTTGTGCCGCCTTGAAGGTCCCATCGCCATTGCCGAGAAAGGTCGAGACAGCATAGCCCTCGGCCGTCGCCAAGTCAGCAATTCCGTCCCCATTGAAGTCGCCCGTCACCATATCCTGCGCCGTGATCGGGATGGTGCTTGGCACGACCCTGAAGGTGCCGTCACCATTGCCGAGAAGGATTGAAACGATGTAGCTGTCAAAACTCGCCACGGCCAGATCGGGAATGCCGTCTCCGTTGTAGTCGCCCGCGGTAAGCCAGGTCGGGTTGAGGCCGGGGATGGCGGTCGTCACCGTGGTAAAACTTTCATCTGCGTTTTCGAGAAGCACATACAGGTGCGCGTTGCCGCTGTCGTAGTAATTTCCGACGGTCGCCAGGTCGGGGAATCCATCCCCGTTGAAGTCCGCAGTCGCAATTAAGCTGGAGGCCGTTGGCAAGGGCAGATTTTTGCTATTGATGAGATTCACACCACTACTTGCCGGCCCAACAGTTGAAGTTCCAAGCACCGCATTTCCCGTGGTCGTGTCGAGGAAGGAAACACTGCCGGCAAGCGCCGCAAGACCGGGCCGGTTGACGATACCTTGTACAGTCGCAGTCATTGAGTATTGACCGGCATTCCCGCTTACGGTCAGCGTGGTCGCTGTCTTCGCCTTCGCAGCCGAACCGCTGACTACCAACGCGACCGTTGCGGAATTACTTGCCATATAGGCAGGGGATGCGCCAGGTGTCCCGACGAACACTGCCTTGTAGTGGTGGCTTCCGATGCCGGGAACGAACTTGAATTTGGCGGTACCCGCGCTGGTAAGTTGCGTGCTCCCAAACTGGTGAATGTCCGTACAAGATGCCGCCGATGCGTCGCAAAGCGTCACCCTGCCTTGTTTCAGTTTAGTAGCTCCGGAACTCACCGAGGCCACAAACGTCACGACCGTTCCCGACGTGACGCTCGCACCGGACGCCAGAGAATTATTGTCCGCCGCCATGCCGAGATTTGTGGCAGTCGGTACAGATCCTAGAGCTGCCACTGCGCCAAAAGGAAGCCCACAGATTACAGATAAAAAGACCGCTACCAGTCCCGCGTTCCCAGAAGCCAAGGCTAGTCCCCGTTTTAAACGCTCTGATCTTCAGCAATTTCGTGTCACAAGTCAGACATGACCTAGGTTGGATAATAACCATCGCACGAGAAGAAAGTCTGCATGTAACGGCAAGGCGGTTCCGAAATGAAACCGAGTCGGTGTCGAAATGCAAGCGCCTAACATCCTTCCGCAATACTTTGACTAAGCATCACTTGCTGACTATTTACCCAAATGCCACAAAACTCTTCAAGCAAACGGGCCTTCTATCTTGCGCGCCAACGTGAATGGCGCCACGTGTATTCCGTGACCGTGCTTACCCGCATGATCTGGGAACAGCACGTTGCATATCGCAGATTTGAGCATAGTGCCGTCGTAGAAGAGGTAGCCGTAGTAGTCGACGGTGTAAGAGGTAAGCGAGGGCGCTGAAGAGGTGCCGCAGGCCGCGAAGTTCTCATGAACGGCCACCATGTGGCTCGTGGGCCGTTCTGGTTGTCGGCGGCCATCGCAAGGAAAAAAATACGCCTCCAGGATCGGGAGGCGGGAACGTGATGGTGGACGAGTCCTCGACGCGGGTGATGCTTCTTACATCTACACCAGTTGTTGTCCGCCGTCGATGTCGTAGGTTGCGCCTGTCAAGGCTGTGTTCATCATGATGTGGATGGCCAGCGCGGCCACGTCCGCAGGTCCAACTACGCGGCGGATGGGAAGGGTGGCTCGCAGCTGATTGCGGCGGTCTTCGATCTTCTCCCCAAGTAGTCGCTCAGTCAAAGGCGTATCTACAAATCCGGCTGCAATGACATTCACCCGGATAGGTGCAACTTCGAGCGCTAGGTTTTTTGTCAGGGCTGGTAGAGCAGCCGTAAGCGCTGAGATGAGGACCATTCCAGGGGCTGTGGTCCGCCCTCCTGTGCCCCCCATAAAAAGAAGGGTGCCTCCCGGCCGAACCTTACCGCGAGCGTTTTTTGCGATAAAGATGGGAAGCAAAAGATGAGTCTCAATGTCTTTGCGTGCACTCTCTAAATCAAAATCAGTCAGTGGTGCGTAGTAAGGGCCAGGACCAGTCACCAACACGTGATCCACGAGTGGAATGTCATTGAGGAAGCTCTGGAGAAGCTTGAAATCGGTAGCATCGAAGGCTGCGAAGCTGAGAGCGTCAAGCTCTTTCGCTGCGCGTTCGAGCGGCACCGAATTTCGCGCTGTCAGAATCACTCTAGCTCCTTGAGCGCGGGCTAGCCGAGCAGTTTCAAGGCCGATGCCGGCGCTGCCGCCGATCACAACAACGATTTGGCCATTCAGCGTCGATTCGCTTGGGCTGTGGGACATAACACTGTTCTCCATGGGTTCTCCGTACTTCGTGGCCGGCAATACGCCTGGGACACGGCGCGGGTGCTGAATGGCCGTCCCGGCGAGTTCGTCATAATAGCGCGCCGCTATTGAAATAGGCTTAAGTTTGGCTCGTTCGGATCAGGTGCTCCCGGTACAAGTTCTTTTGGCATCTTCAGCTCTCTGCGAAGGTTGACGGGATACAGGAAGAAGCCCCAGAACGCCCATAACCCGATGAAGCCCCAATGCCAGCGATTGCGTGCCAATCCCGCCCACAGGTACGAGCCTACCAGCCATAGCGATACTGCTAGCCCGAACGCGTTGGCGGCAATTCTCCAGTTGCTCTTTACCTTCAGTGACATGGCTCAGTCCTAATCTCCGTATACAGTAGCCCCGCGTCGGTCGGAGAGGCCCCGGGCTGTCTACTTCAAGCCGTAAACATCGATTTCGCCCTGTGGGTGGGTAACCGGCACTCCATTAACTGACAGCGGATCATGCGCGGAGGACATGTACACCTTGCCGTTGGCCACGATGGGTGAGGTGAACTTGATGCCGATGCCAGCCTGGTCTCCGGGATTTGTGTCGCTGCTGTAAAGCTCGGTGCTCAGATTCGTTGCATCGTAAGCGTATAGCGTTGCGTGGGTTGTCGGCTGGGGGCTCTGGATCGGCTGGCCCTGGTCGATTGTCCAGAGAATACCGTCGTTTGTGCCGTTGGATGAGATGAAGGGCGTGGTACCGCGGGTGTTTAGCGGCTGCTGTTGCGCAACACTGAGGGAGGTGAATTCCTGCGTCGCGCTCAAGACGCCCGGAGAAGCATAGGTAAACCGGCGCACAACGCCCGGAGCGCTGGCCGAAGTTGGAGTGACACCGAGATACATTGATCCGTTGAAGTATGCGGAGGTCCCGAATATCTCATACGAACTGACCCCGTCATTGGTATCACCGTTGGAATCGTTGGGCCCTCCGACGTACCACGTCTTCCCATTGGGTAGAGGATTTCCGAGAGCATCTTTATCTGTGCAGGAAGTGGGATAGGGGTGCGAACTCTCGATACCTTGCTCGACATACAACGTCTGCATTGCTCCCGTGTCCTTCGCGTTCTCGCTGGCCCAGACTGGCTGTATTCAGCAGATAGAGTTTGCCCATCTTGCCTCCACCAACGATCTGGCCGGAGCCGGGAATCATCATCAGGCCTCCTGCTGCCAGGTCCGAATCCTGACAATTCATATACCCGTACTCCTCGGGGGTGAAGTAGTCCGCGACTTGCAGCGCACCATTTACCGGCGCCGGGCTGAATTTCAGAATTGAATCGCCATACGATCCTTGCGACGGGTTCCACGGACCATTGCCTGTAGATATGTAGACGTTCCCCGCGCTGTCCGCTACAGGGCCGCCGCTGCCCATCCAGATACCGCCCGCGCCACCGTAGGTGCCTTCGCCGTCGATGTTGGGGCCGGCGTTGAAGACTCCGGTTTGGATCAGGGTGTGCGCGTCGTAAGACAGTAACCATCCGCTGTGGCAGCTACTGAAGCCCATGTAGATGGTCCCGTTCGCGAGCAGCAGGGCTGCGCGCTGAATACACGAGGTGGGCAGTGCGATTGTGCCATTCACGGCATCCGAATTCGTTCCCGTCACCGAGGCCTGAACCGCGACCGGACTGCCGAACTTGTGTGCGCCGGTCGTGATGTCTAAGGCATTCAGGCGGAAGCCGGCGGCGCCGCTCGCCGGATTTCTGCACTGACACGACGTAGATCGTGTTTGTCGCCGGATCAATCACTGGGGTTGAGGTGACTCCCTCATATGGCTGAATCGGTCCACCGATCGGAGCTTCCCCTGAGTTCAGCAGAGAGGTCTTCCACAGCGGAGCGCTGGTGCCGTAGTTGTCGGCATCGAAGGCGTACACGCTATCGTTCTCGGTCGCCACGTAGAGCACGTTGTGCTTGGCGCCGTGGATGGTGACGTTGGACATCAGCAGCGGCTCCGCGTAGGCGTACCCGTCCACCAGGTACGAGAAGAGCTTGCCGAAGGTCTGAGGCGCTACGTTGGTGGGAGTCAGTGACGTTTCGCTGGCGTTGAGACCGCTGCGGTTATTGTCGACATGCCAGGTCGTGATATTTGTGCCCGTACCTGCCGATAGTGTCACCGTAATCGATGCGGTGCCGGACTCTCCGGATGGCAGCGAAGCCTTGATGGTGGTCAAACCGGCTGCGACAGCGGTTGCCATACCTGAGGAAGTGATGATTGCCACCTTCGCATTTGCGTCGGTCCAGGTGGCTGCGGAGGTAACATCCGCCGTCGAGCCGTCGTTGTAGGTGGCTGTGGCGGTGAATTGCTGGGTGGCGCCCGCTGCGAGACTCGCCGTCGCCGGCGACGCCGCGATCGCGGTCAGAACCTTGGTCGAACTGCTGGAACTCGGAGACGAGGCTCCTCCGCAGCCGGCAGCGGCCAGCAGCAGTGAAAGACAAAAGCAAAGAAACGAAGAATGCACATATTTGTGACAGCGGCAATCACGAGCGCTCATCTTTGCCCCCAAGGCAAATCGAATGCAGTGATGTGCCTGCAGAAAAGCGCACCTGTCAGGCACTTTAATGTTCTTGCGAGTTATGAATACGAACGTATGTTCTTCCGTTAAAAACGGAGTGCCAGGAAGGGGGAAGCCCAGCGGGAAGAACCAGAGCAAAAATGCGAATCAAAGACGTCAGAAGTTAGTACAGTTTCTCTTCATAGCTTTTTAAGAGCCGTACAGCCTGTCCTTTAAAGCCTCGAATAGATACAGCGTCAGCCCGCGGAATGCGACATTCCGGCAATTAGTTTAATGAAGCCGAGGCTCTTTTTGGTGGCATCGCGGGGCTGACGGCTGTTACCTCTTTAGGTACTTTCTTCCTAATCGGCGGGACACTCGCAGATGACAAACTAGGCGCACTACTACGCGAACAGCCGCGTGTGCTCTGCATCGTAAAGACGCGACGTCACGCTGCACAGCTCTTTTGACGCGCTAAGATGAGGCGCCCTTAGCCACTTCTTATGGAAACGGGGATCCTTACATCGACATGTACAGAGCTCATTGATTTGTGGCGCCGAGTCCGATCATGCGCGAGCCCAAATGGCGTGGCTGCGTAGCAGGCTCGGCCGAAGGTAGCTCAAACGCCAATGGTCTAGACTCAGACGGATGCAGCAGATACGTGTGCCCAGCTAGGGCGGAAAATGTAAGTGTCCCATTGCCCCCATTGCGGGTTTGCACAGGATGTTCCGTCGCCCCATCCATAATGGTGAGGCTGGCTTGTCCCCAAGGGTTTTTCACGCGAAGTTCCCGAGTTGTTCCAGAGTGGATGACCGCCATGCGTACGATTCCGTCATCCACTTTCACTTCGACAGTGCTGCGATGGCGAATAGCGACAGATCCCACCATGCTCCAACGCGGCGGAACGGAAGGGCCGATACGAATGGTGTCATCATAGTCTTGCGCCAACGCTTCACTTAGTGCATCAGCGACGACGCCGGATTGTTCGATATAAAACTCGCCAGAATTACCACCCCAACTGGCTAGCCCGTTCGGATAAATCTGGTAGTGCTCTGTGAGTGTGGCAAGAGTGCTGCTGACCTTTGCGCCGAGTCCCAAACGAGCCGCTTGAATGGGGTCGTTGCTCCAGTCCTGATTCACCGGGTAGGGGCGGGAGTCGAAGGTCCGCTTGGCGAGCGCGCTGTTGGGTCCATCGCTTCCGATCAGGCCGTAGGGCCACACTGGCTCAAGGCCAAGGTTTTCAACATTACGTTGGGGGGCTGCCGGTATATAGGAGGTAGTCAGTACGTCAGTGCCCGTAGCATCCGCAGAGGGTGGAAGCAAGATAGTGGCTTTGTCCGCAGTGGTGCGCGGCAAGGGCGGAAGCTTCGCAAGCGTGGGGCGCAACTGCCCGATTAAAGCAGGATCTGTGCGAAGCAGAGTAGCGGCCTCTATCGTACTAGCGTACAGAGTCTGCGTGCCTACAAGATCAGTAATCGGGTCGGCGACGTCCCACTGTGTCTCGTGCGCGTTTGAGGGTGAGGTATGCAGCAACCCGTCGCTTCCGGGCTTCTGATAGGCCAGCAAAAAGCGCGAAGCTTCTCGCATGACTGGATAATTGTGTCGGAGAAACGCGAGGTCGTCCGTTGCGAGATACTGCTGCCAAATCCAGAAGGCGATCTCCGCACCTGTCGAGAGCGTGCGCGCATTGTAGTAGGGAGAAGAGTCGATGGCGCAGTCGTATGCGGGGTGTGACCTGTCGCTCTCCTCCACTTCGATACCAAGCCCGTTGAAGCGCATCGTCTCCGGCACACATATCCCGACGCGTTGTTCCATGTGCCTGTGTGTCCAAGCCTCAATTGCGTAGAGATTATCGCGGTAAAGACGAAAGTAAGAAGCATTCAGTTCCGGCAGTCCCGCGTTTAGATTGGCAGCAGTCATCATCCGCAGGTTCCAGTGCCAGAATGCGGCAGGATCCCACATCCGATTGTCGCCTACGGCGGAGAGCATATCTGCGATGCCAGCCTGTGACCCTGGCCACGCGGTGCCGCGCTCGGCTGCAGCGTAGAACAGATAAAGGTCGCGCAGATTGGCCATGTACTGCGCCACGCCATCTGGGGAGCTCGCCTGTATGAGATTAGCGTTTTCCCAAAACCTGTGCCACCAAGTGCGGTGTACGCCCGAGGCGTTGGCAGTGAACTTGCCAACAAGAGCATTCGCGACCGGAATCTTGCCGTTATAAGCCGGCGCGGAGACGCGAATTGTCAAGCAGCCAAGAGCGTCCGGCTTGAGCGTCAGTTGGATTGTGCGCGCGTCCTTAACCGCGATGTGTACGTTGCGACCCGCGCCGCTGATAGCAGCGAGAGAACCGAAGGAAAGTCCTGAGGCGCCCGGATCGATATTGTCAATCCAATTCTCCGCCAGCGCTCCATAGCGAGCAGCGACGGTGGCCTTTGGATTCCGCGGAGGCCAGAGCTTCAACTCCGCAGTTTCGGTCATTGCTGCAGGGACACCTGTAATTTTAATCACGACAGTATCAACGTCTGGCTCTACATAGGCGCGGGCAGACATGCCACCGCCGCTCTCGACAAACTCGCCGTTGTAGAGGTCCAGGTGCGCGTTGTAGTCAGAAGCATTGGTGATGCGGCTCAGGCCCGGCAGTATTACTTGTCCCGGAGAGAGCCGGTAGGGCATGGTATCGGCGCGGTTCAGTTGCACGGTCATGCCGTTTGACGACCATACGGCGACTCCCAGAGATCCGTTACCGAGAGCCATGGCCTCTGAAGGCAGTGTGTTCGGCCGCAGGAGCACGACGTTTTCAGACGCCACCAGAGTTGCTTTGTTGGCGTGCGACGAGGGAGTGCGCAAGCTGTGTTGACTGGCAAGGAGTGGCGCAGCCAGCAAACAGATCCAGCAAAGGGAGTAGGTGATGAGGTGTCTTGCCTGCAATTCTGTACCTCCTGCTGCGCGTATCTTACATATAGCCTTGTCCCCGCATCTGGAGATCCGTGTTCACGCCACATTACGAAGCTGATGTATCAGTCTCTCGAGACGCCCATGCGTATTTGAATAGGGAAGCTTCGCAGCAGAGCCGGGATTCCCTGAAGTGTGGGGACTTCCGTGGGGATCAACCAGAGCATCGGAGAGCAAAGGGGAAAGGGCACGAGTAGATGAGGACATATCGAGACCTGCGGCTGTGAACCGAAGGTCAGCAGGTCGGAGTCAGGCGTCGGGGCCGATGCTTTAGGAGCAACGTCGGGAATGGGTACGTCTTCGAGGATCAGTGGTTGTTTGTAAGCGTGCATGCGTACAGCTCTCATCCGTCATCTCCTTACCTCGTCTCTTCCCGTTACAGACACAATCTTCCGGGGCATTAACTGCCGTTCTATGAACTCTTGAGAGGGCCATGCTGCTGATGAGGATCATCGTACTGTCTAACTTGTGCCGCCAGCCTTAACTGGTAAGCCACGCTACTCGAAGCGGGACGGACCCCTGTCATCGATGCCGGCGGGGCTGTACCCGAACACCTTCACGGGGTCGAACATATAGCGTCGTTTCCGTGAAGCTAACCGTCACCACCGATGCGGCTAACTTCCGTGAATCCTTTTAGGAATTGTTTACCCAACGTTCCTTGGTCATGCTGCAAAGCGCGGCCTATATTGCCGGAGGGCACTTGTGGTTTCATTGAGCGGACGCGACAGATTCGGCATCTGTGGTGTGCGCGCGTCGTGCGTGCACAGAAATGCAGAGTTGACCTCGGTAGCTTTCCGTTGCGTGGCGTTCATCTTGCCATCGCGAAAGGAGGTTGCTTTCGGCTGCGTCGACGTGTGCCGCACTGGGATCGCTACTAGCCCGGCCGTTTCTACATAATACATATCTTTCAGGGAAGTAGAAGATGACATCAAAGGGCTCGTAACAACTACCCGCCGAAGAACTCTGGCCCTAGTGTGCTCGTCTTCAAATTGCCACCGCTTTGAGGAGAATCTCAGCAATGAAGCCTCACGATTCAGATCAAGCTGGCGCCCTGCTAACAGGGAATTATTGATCGCATATCAGAGGATATCCATTCCCTGATGTTGAGATTGTGGGAGAGATACACTGCATCTCTTGTCCAGGTGACCCGAGCGAAACAGTAGTTGGGAGAGCGGACCCTATCAGCGAGTGTATGGTCTGTTGGCACAGTTAGACCATGGACGACCCAAACCTGTTTCCGGCTACTGACCTTCCGCCCTCGGCTAGCCGAGTGAAGTCGAGAAGGACTAGCCGATCTAAGCGGCAATTGTAGACAAATGGCGAACCACCCGAAGCTTCGAAGCTATGTTCACCAAATGAGCAAAGGATTCTGCTTTCATTTTTCGCATGACACTTCCGCGGTGCGCCTTTACCGTAATTTCGCTGATTCCCAGTTCTGCTCCCACTTCTTTGTTCAGCAATCCCGATACCACACCTGCCATCACCTCTCGCTCACGACAACTGAGAGATTCATAAGCCGATCGCAACCCATGGATCTCCATGTTGCGTCTTAGCGTTACCTCACTACGCTTGATTGCGTTACGGATCGTACCTAACAGCATGTCAGAATCGAACGGCTTAGTCAGGAACTCTAGTGCCCCTCGCTTGATTGCTTGCACCACCGCGGGTAGATCAACACGGTCGGAAAGAAAGATAATCGGCATGTCACAGCGTTCATTTGCGATGCGGTCCTGCATTTCGAGTCCGTTAAGATCAGGCAGGGTGAAGTCCAGAATCAAGCAAGACGGGATAGCAGATTTTGGATGGGCAAAAAATTCAGTTGCCGATGCGAATGACTTGGGCTGCCATCCAGCGCTCTGGATCATCATGGCCAGAGACTCTCGGACCGAGACATCGTTATCGACGACGAACACAATTGGCGTTGGAGAGCACAACATAATTTCACCTCGCGTCAGCCGGCCAAGGTCGTAGGCAATCAGTCGTCGCTCGTCGAGAAAGCCAGGATTCGAGTAAGCCAACTCGATTCATATGCGCTATTGCCTGATGTGAACGCTCGTGATGGCCGAGGATCGCCAAGAACAGTAGTTCTTTTGGCGTTGGAATGAGTGTCCGTCAGATGCTCTTTGCGCAAAACCCTAGATCGAGGTTCATTTTCGACCCCATTGGGGCGCCCGAATCTCACCTTGCCAATTTTGAAGCGCCTGCGAGGGGGATTGTGAGCCATACATGCGCGGAATCATCGACCAGAAGGTGCTTCCAGCTTGCCGATGTCAATTCTCTTCAACCCAAAAAGCCATGCATCGATAGACAAGGCTCCAGGTCCAATGAAGGCCACTCCGGCACCCATACACGCCAGGAGAATGGCCGAATACAGGCCTTCGTGGTGAATGAGGACATCACTAATGGATAGTGCGAGTGCGAGGAATCCTGCGAGCGGGGTCCACAGCCCGGCTGCCAGAAGTACACCGTCTGCGATTGTGAAGATACCGAGAATTAATAGGCTAATATGCTCGCCAACGTAAATCCTCTCTCTGCCAGTGGTGATGAGGGCTGCCCCCGCAGCAAGCCGAATGAGTAGCAATCCAAAAGCTGGCCGCCCACCAACGAAGTTGGAGATGAGTCGTCGCACAAATAACCCTGAGCGATGTTATCCGCGCATTACGTCGCCGACATAGCCCCTTTCGGTGTTAAAGTCCAACCCCTTCGGGTGTCAGAGTTCAATGATTCCACGCTTTAAGCCTATGGTGGCGGCATGTGTTCGATCATTTGCATTCAATTTTGAAAGGATGCTCTTAACCCGACCTTTGACCGTCTCTTCGGCAACCGAAAGAATATCCGCGATTTGTTTGTTCGCATTTCCTGCCGCGATCAGTCTGAGGACGTCGATCTCCGCTGGCGTCAGTGCATCATCTGTTGCGTGTTCGGCCAGTTCAAACGACGCCTCGGGCGACAAAACCCTTTTACCGGCGTGAACTGCGCGGATCATGTCCACAAGGTCCTTGTGCATGATGGCTTTTAAAAGATAAGCGCGTGCTCCAGCCTTGAGGGCTCGAAGGACTTGCACATCGCCACTATAAGTTGTGAGGACGATTATCTTTGCCTCAGGGAATTCGCCGCGAATCGATAGGATCGCATCGACTCCATTCATCTCCGGCATCTGCAAATCCATCAGCGTTATGTCAGGCCTGTGAGTACGGAATTGGCTGACAGCCTCAAGACCGCTGGACGCCTCCGCAACCAATTGCATGTCGGGATGATCCGCCAACAGACTAGTGATTCCCGTGCGGAAAAGGGGGTGGTCATCGACCGCCAGAACTCGGATTATATGAAGATCTACGACCATAACATTAGCGTTGCCGGAAACGGGATAAGATGGACCACCGCACGGAGGGTGGCTTCGCGTAAACACTTGCCGCAGGAATGATCAACTCGATCTCTGTGCCGACATTCGGTTGACTCCAGAGCCCCAAGGTGCCGCCTACTAGCTTTGCGCGTTCCCGCATCCCTCGCAAGCCCCAATGTCCGGCTTTGTGCTCAAGGTTGAGAATCGTCGGGTCAATTCCTGTTCCATTGTCTCCGATCCGGAGCCGTAGGCGTTGCTCATCATATCGAACTTCAACCTCGATTCGACGGGCATTCGCATGCCTGACTGCATTGCGTATCGCCTCCGCTGCAATCCGGTACACTTCGTCGCGAACGATGGGATTGAGAGAGGTGAGTTTTCCTTCAACCTGCACATGGATCTCGGGAACCGGTTCCGACGCTGCGCTGCTAAGGAGTTCTTTTGCAAAACTACTTATTGCCTGATCCAGATCGGTTGCAACTGATCCGCCAGAGCGAAGCGCATGCACAGCATCCCTGCCATCCGTAATCGCACTTGTCGCTTGCTCGATTACACGGTCGACGCGCCGCTTGGCCTCATCCGGCCGCGACGGAAGCGCATTGGATACTGTTTGAAGATGAGGCAGCAACGCGTTGAAGGTTTGCAGCAAAGTGTCGTGAAGGTCTCGCGCGATGCGTGTACGCTCGTTGAGGCGCTCTTCCAGGCGCATGTTGAACTGCCGCTCCACCTGCTGCAGCCGTCGTCGATGGAGCCCTGCCAGCACCAGCAAGAAAGTAGCCGTAGAAAAGATAAGCGCGTCCCATCGCCAGGACTGGATCAACGCATTCAATGCGCGTGAGGGCAGATATACCTGAGAGTTGACCACCCAGTCGACCTCTTTGGCCTCCTGGCGCACGCCGACGACGTCCCCTTTCGCCATCCGGCGCCAAACACCCTGGAGCCTATCAAGCACGGTGGGATCCTCGATCACCGGCCAGCGCTCAAGGTCCGGGTATCCACGCCCCTGATCGATGGCCTTGCGGACAGTTTCACCGAAAATGCGGGCGTCTCGAACATCCCCCTCGTCCCTGATCAGTGATGCAACCACCGCGTCTGTCCCGTAATCAGATTTGCCGGAGGCTAGGAAGCCGGCTCGACCCAGCATTGCGGTGTATTCCGGATCGATTGCCAAAAAGTCAGCCAGTTTGAACGCCATTTCGGGATCTGGTTTTTTGCTCAAAACTACGAATTCGCCACCACCCAAATAGTTTCCCGGGGGAATGACGGCCGCCGCATAGTCCCAAAATCGTTTAGCCTTGTCCGTATTTTGCTGCCTTCCATAGAAATCGTAGGCCCAGCGGCTCATGAAACTGGCGGGTTCCAACGTCGCTCGATAACCGCCATTTACGAAGGTACGTACTTCTTCTTCATGAGTAGCCTCGGGAAAGCTGATCAATTGCCGGCCTTCATTCTTACTGAAAGGAACCGAGGAATGTTCGGCAAGATAGACCGGGACGGAGAGAGCGCTCTGGCTGGAGAGTGACAGACGGGTGCCGAACACGTCCTTATGAAAGACAGACTGGCTTCCGCCGGCCATCGCTAGCGACACGTAGTCAAAAAGAAGGTTCAGGGAGTTCCCGATGGGGAACGCAACTGTTTCGCCGGAAGAAGTGCTGCTACGAACAGAATCGAGGAGAGTCGGCCAGCTACTATTATTGAGAGACAGCGCGGGTGAATCAGGGGATGCAGAAGGCAAGCGCTTCCAGTAGAAAAGAAGGCGGACATCAGTGATCAACGGTAGCGCGCACGCTGGAACACCAAGCACGTCCCGCCAGTTTCCCCTCCTCTTTTGCCAATCGGGTCGAGATCGAATTTTACCGTTTGCAGCTAGGTACCCCGACCACGTCCTGCCAACTTCCATAACATCCGGCAATCCATCGGGCCCTGCAGTGCGCGCGGCGCGCAACAGGTCGACTGACTCCCGCCATGTGATCACACGCAGATTAATGTCAACATTGTTTTGCGCCGCAAAACGAGCCAGCGCCGCGAATGTTGTTCTTTGGCTTGCCACGGCCTGAAAATTCGGGACGGTGTATTCCGGGAACCAACTGCTGGTCTTCGCCGCCAGCGGAGTCTCCACATTGAGCAAACGAACGCGGGTTCCTGCGAGCGACAAGCGCAACGCCTCCATGCGAGCCGGGAGGTCTTCCCCCTGAGCGATGTCGTTCGGACCCGCCCCTTCCGCCGAAATAATCCAAATTGAAACGTGCCTGTCAGCGTCTGCGGCCTGATCCTTGGTGGCACCGCAAAGAAAAGCCCATCCAACCAACAGAATACCGACTCGAGCTTTCATTCAAAGCTCCACTTCGCTGAAAGACTGCATGAGGCTCTGTTTCTCATGACTAGGTCAGCAGACTTTCCTTTAAGTCGAGCTCTCGCTCGAGATTGCGGTGTACATTGTCTCCGATTCTTCCATTTGACTGCAGGAGGTTGAGTTCCTTGCGTTGCCTCCAGATCGTCTCCAGCAGCAGATGATTTGTCGTCAGGTCGTGCGAGGTTTTCTCCAGATTGCTGCCGTCCGTCCCCCACTCGTCGATGTCTTCGAGCCCATGTTGATAGTGGTGCGGCAGATCTTCATAAAGGTGCACCTCATGTTCTCCCTTTGCAGACTTCCTGCGTTCGCTCAGGAAGTCGATGCGGTCCTGCAACGGCGAAAACACCGCTCCGAGAAGAAATCTGAGTCGCCAGTTGAATCCCGGCAGCCACCCCTTTGCTACAAATGCAACCCCAAAGGCGGTGAAGAACACCAGCAATACGGCCAGGCTCGAAAGCGACACCAGGTTGTATTTGAACTCCCGCCAGGATGTCTGCCACGCGGCCGTATAGAAGAGGGACGGCAGAATCACCAAGAAAACTAAACGAAGGTGGCGGTGGCACGGGACGTGGGGGGAGCAGCAAGCACAACAATCCGAAGACCAACAGAACACAATGGGGTAGGCAAATCGGCGCACCAGACCTGCAACAGCAGCCAACGCACACAGTAATCCGATCAGCAGCACCAATATGTAGTTCACATGGTCCATTCCGGCCAAGGGTCTCCTTCACATCAATAGTGTCATTAGGCTGATGTATGAACAATGATCGCGACTGATACCAAGGTATTGCCAATACCTTAGTTCAATAGATATCCGTCGCCGGGGATGGCTTAATTCTTAGAGTGAGTCGCGCGCTCCATTTCAGAGGTGGATGTGAGGGCCGACTCGAGCATGAGTTGTGTGGCCGCAAGGGGGTACCGATGCGTTCTGAACTGGTCTTTGATGCTGTACGGCATGTCTCCAACCGCTATTTACTAACGCGCGCTGCGGCGAAGGCAATTCGAAAGCTGCACAGGCGCAATACGCGTATCGCTGATACTGCCAATGAAGTGTTCGCGCGCATTGGTCGCGCCAACGTCCTGTTAGCGCAAACAGGTAACTCCGGCGATCCCGTCATTCCATTACGTCGTGCGGCTTAAACGGGTTCCGTTCCGGAGGAAGGGACCGTGGAGGGAAAGATGCAGCAGTTTACGGTCGTCAGGTTGAAGGCATACCCGACGCGCAATCAGGGCGAGTCGACGGATGCAGCGTCATATCCGTCCGAAGTCGGACCATGCATCGAGCGTCTCCAACAGGAGATCGCACGCCTGCTGATAAAGAATCAGACGATTCGTTTTGAATTGCTGGCGGCGCATCAGAAGATTGCCGGCATCGAGCATGCGCTATTTGGCGCAGGAGCGGGGAAGCTCGATACACCGCTTCCTCCGGATCGGCTCCGGCTGTTGCGCGATCTGTGCAAGATAGCAGACGGTGATGAGGATAATAGCAGTCTCCAGCTGACAGAGCTTTGATTCCTGTTGCAGACGGAGCTCCGTCATACCTGTCAGAGCGTTGTCGAGAAGCCGGCATTTGGTGTGGTCTTTGGAATCCGATAGCAAGAACTCTTCCGCCGGCGAAAACATCAGATCGGGCTTAGAATTCCTTTGCGCAGGAGAACGCACGATGTCGGAATCTATGAAGGATGTGGGTCTGCCGTGCATTGGCGCGTGGAACGGGAATGACTGGCGCGTGGGGCTAAAACACAAGCTGATGCTGGGCGCGATCACTGCAATGCTGGGCACTTTGCTTCAAGGTTGCGCAGCGGGCAAACGGCCTTCGCAGGAGGAAACCAGCGTGGCTAATGTTGCTAAAGACGTGACGATTCCATTGGAGGCGGGGAAGATGAAGAACCCGCTGCCTGATACGGCTGAGGTCGTGAGCCAGGGCCGGGAATTGTTTCTTGGATCTTGCGCCCAATGCCACGGTGCGGATGCGCGCGGAGACACTGACATCGGGCGCAACATGTACCCACCTGCCATGGACCTGAGCTCATCCCACGTGCAGCACTGGACCGACGCCGAGCTGTTTTGGATCATTCAGAACGGAGTTCGCCTCACAGGCATGCCTTCCTGGAAGTCGAGCATCCCCGATAACGACACATGGAAGCTTGCACGTTTCATCCACAACCTTCCCCACGCCGGCGCTGCCTCTGCGTCCACAGCGGCTCCGTCCCAGGCACAAGCCGCCGTTTCCTTGCAGGACAAGTACGCCCTCAAAATACCGAATGGCCTTGCGTTCTCTGAGTTCAGAGGATACGAAAGCTGGCAGGTGATCTCGCTCAGCCATAACGGGAATGCGCTCGCCGCGATCCTCGGCAATCCTGTGATGATCAACGCCTTCAAGGCGGGCATCCCGGGTAACGGCAAGCCCTTTCCGGACGGCGCCAAGATGGCGAAGGTCCATTGGAACGCGAAAGTGAATGTCGGTGAACCCGGTGGGCCAACGGTGCCGGGCCCCCAGCATGACGTTGATCTCATGGTGAAGGACAGCAAGAGGTTCCGGGATAGCGGCGGATGGGGTTACGGCGTCTTCGAGTATGACGCCGCGTCCGATAGGTTCAGGCTCGGCAACTTAACGGACAAACCACCTCAGGGGAACGACGCAAAGTGCGGGTTCGCGTGCCACTCGGCAGTGAAGACGAAAGATTACGTTTTCACAGATTACGGGAACAGATGAAGCGGTATGAGCAGACTGCCTTTATCAATCGGGGTCGTTGTTATCTTCTTTGTAGTCAAGGCCAAGGGAGCAGTTACCTCCAGAACTAAACCCCGCAGATTCGCTCCGACAGCAAACTGCATGAATGGGACACCTATCGGACACCAAATTCCCAAACATGGTCGATTGGTCTCAAACTGAAATCTTGTAAGTGCTTTATTTGACGGGGGATGGCGGTGGATAGAGTCCAGAGCAGACCGCTCTCTCCGGCCAATTCCCGTTAATGAGATGGTCCGCCGCTTGATCTCCACAGTGAAGTGAGTGATCTTTTGGCAGGTTCAAGGAGGATCATCGACATGCAGATACGTTCGGTTGGCATCGATCTAGGCAAGACGACCTTTCACCTCGTGGCCCTCAGCGCAGCAGGCAAGGTGCTGTTGCGGAAGAAGTTCACCCAGAAGCAGCTCATCACTTTTACTGCCAAGATGCAGACTTCCTTGATCGGGATGGAGGCGTGTTCAGGGGCGCACTTCCTTGGACGTGTGCTGCGCGAACAAGGCCATGACGTGAAGCTGATTCCAGCCCAGTTCGTGAAGCCATTCGTGAAGTCGAACAAGAACGACTTCCTCGATGCCGAAGCCATCGCCGAGGCGGTAGACCGGCAGAACATGCGTTTCGTTCCGATCAAGACGGACGACCAGCTTGATCTCCAGGCGATGCATCGTGTGCGCGACCGGCTTGTCGCCCGTCGAACGTCCGTAATCAACCAGCTGCGCGCCTTCCTGCTCGAGCGTGGCATGGTCTTCGCCAAGACTCCCTTCAAGCTGAAGCAGGCGATGCCTGAGATCCTCGAGAACGCAGATGCGAACCTCACACCACGCATGCGTAACCTCGTCAGCCTGCTGTGGAGCGAGTGGAAGGACCTGGAGCAACAGATCGTCGCGATGAACGAAGAGGTGGAACAGATCGCCTCTTCCGATCCAGCCTGCCAACGACTCAGGCAGATCCCCGGCATAGGCCCCTTGGTTGCGACCGCGATCGTCGCCGCAATCGGCAACGGAGCGGCCTTTCATAAGGGCCGGGAGTTCTCCTCCTGGCTGGGACTTGTCCCAAGACAGCACTCGACCGGCGGTAGGGCAAGGCTCTTCGGCATCAGCAAGCGAGGCAACTGTTATCTGAGGAAGCTCCTCGTCCATGGCGCTCGATCGGCCGTCTTACGAGTCAAGCGAGAACGATCGCCGTTCGGGCCCTGGCTCGACTCGCTTGAGCGACGGTCACCGGTGAAGATAGTGATCACAGCGGCAGCCAATAAGCTTGCTCGTGTTGCTTGGGCCGTTCTATCGAGCGGCGACGAGTACCGCCCGCCAACAAGCGCGATGGCTGCCTGAGCAGGCGCGGAAAAGGCGCCTTCGGCTTGGAAGCGCAGAATCGCGCTCCCACTTTACCGCACCACTGCGACGGCTAAGAGTTCCACCAAGGTCTGCACTGGATAGCTAAGACGAACGAACAGTTCCCAACGGCGTGCTCGAAACCTGCTCCCTGAAATGGTCTTCATGACCGTCCCGTTTATCAGGAAGAGCACGCAGCGCAACTCATCATGGCCAGGAGATCTAATCTATCTCCAATCGAAGGCCGAATACATTTGCGCAGACCTGTCGATCCGCCATTCGCTTTTCCCTTGCAGTCGTGCGGCGGACCATACATAACAGGGAATAAAACAGAGAAATTTTCGGCCGTCGAGCCCAAATCCGACGGCAGGCAAATCGCTATCCTGCTGGATATACTACACTTACGGAAGTTATGGTCCGACCCGGTCCCGTTCGGAACAGAGCATTATTGATTTGCTATCAGGGAATGATCATTCCCTGATACAACTCATCGACCTATATCCGCCACGCTGATGTCCTTTACCCCCAGAATTCCCATTAAATTTCCCGTCTTGTAGTGAAAAGAACGTCGCTGGCTGGTCAAATCAGATGAAGACCCGCCGAG
>CAWIBQ010000005.1:0-95672 GCA_963834345.1 uncultured Acidobacteriaceae bacterium
GCGGCCGCGGCCCGCGTCGCACTACAGCATGGGTGCTGGTCCTATGCCGCCGTACCCCGCTGAGTTGCTTGGGTCCGACCGCATGCATGAGTTAGTCCAGGGCTGGCGCGGAATGTACGACGTTGTCATCGTCGATTCGCCGCCTCTGCTCGCCGTCGCTGACTCACAAATTCTGGCGCGCGAGTCCGATTTAACAATACTCGTCGCCCGGCACGGTCTCTCCACCAGGAAGAGCCTGGAGCGAGCCTATCGCAAGCTGGTCGCCGATGAGGAGAAAGTCAGCGTGGTGCTCAACGGAGTCAGCCGCGACTCAGTGTCCTATGGCGAGTACTACGGCTACACAGGCGGCTCCAAGTACTACACGGAAAATTAATTCCGCGAGAAAGGGAACTGCGATGAAGAAAGTCATATTCGTGTGTCTTATGAGTCTCTCGCTGGCTGCCCTCGCGCAGTCCGGGGAGAGCCTCCGCATCGGACCAGGCGACCAGATCCACGTCACCGTCGTCGATTCCCCGGAGCTCGACCAGCACCCGCGCGTTACGGATGCCGGTGAGGTGCCGCTGATCGGTGTCGGCGCCGTCAAGATCGCTGGACTCACTCCCGCTGAAGCAGCCACGGCTGTCCATGACAAATTGATCGCGGCCCACTACCTCAATCACCCCGAGGTCACAGTGACCGTCGAGCAATACGCCACGCAGACCGTCTCGGTGCTCGGCCAGGTGCGCGCGTCGGGGGCGTATCCCATCGGCACAGCCCGTCCGGTAGTCGATGTTCTTGCGTTGGCGGGCGGGCTGAACGAGGTCGCGGACAGAAACATCGTCATCGAGCGGCGTGGAGACCCGGACCATCCGCTGCACTATAACCTCGCGAACGATGGCGTCGTAGCCCTTCAGACCTCGGTGCTGGTCTATCCCGGCGATACCGTGATGGTGCCGAAGGCAGGCATCGTGTATGTCCTCGGTGACGTGAACCGGCCCGGTGGGTTCGTGATGGATAACAACTCCACTGAGTTGACGTTGCTGCAGGCACTGGCTCGGGCTGGCGGTGTCTCGCGTACCGCCAAGCAGGGCCATGCGAAGCTCCTGCGCAAGGATGCGACCGGCTACCACGAGACTCAGCTGTCGCTCGGCGAAATCCAGAAGGGCAAGCAGCAGGACATCGCGCTCGCTCCTGGCGATGTGCTGTACGTGCCGTTCTCTTATGCAAAAAATATCGCGGTATCCGGATCGTCAGGGATTATCTCCTCCGTGTCCTCGGCTGCCGTCTACAGCATGCCGTAAGGCTGCTCAACCGCTGTCTCTTGATGCCTTGCAGCTCGTCTTACCTGCTCGGCTACTTGTATTTGGAATGCTTGGTTTCAAAGTGGTCTTATTCCCCCAAGGCGCCGCAGAGGTTACATGCGGACAGGACTGTAACATATGTCTCAAATCGGGATAGCTCGCTTCCTGGGAATTTCAGTTCAGCCGATGACCATGGCCGCGTTGACGGACACGGTCATCGAAAGAGTATCCACAAATCAGAAGTCCGTTATCGCCAATCACAACATGCACAGCCTCTACCTCTTTCACAAAGAGGCGGCAGAGGGGCCGGATGGTCCCTTCCAGCGCTACTTCAGCCGGGCTCACCACACGCATATTGACGGCATGTCCATTGTCCTGCTGGCGCGACTCTACGGGCAGGCCGCAAACCGTATTCACCGGGTCGGCTACACCGATTGGCTCCCCGCTCTCATGGCCTCGGCCGTGGAGAAGAACTGGCGCGTCTTCTACCTTGGCTCGGCTCCCCGTGTCGTGGACATCGGGGCCGCCACTCTGCGAGAGCGTCACCCGGGGCTTCAGATCGAGTGCCGCCATGGTTACTTCGACATGGATCCCGAGGGTTCTGAAAACAAGAACGTCCTGCAACAGATCGCCGACTTTCAGCCGCACCTGCTTATGGTCGGCATGGGCATGCCGCGGCAGGAGCTTTGGATTGAGGCAAACCTCGACGCGATCCAGGCCAACATCATTCTGGCCACCGGTGCTGTGCTCGACTATGTTGCCGGTGTCATCCCAACACCGCCGCGGTGGTCTGGCCCCCTGGGGCTCGAGTGGGCCTTCCGTCTCGCGGCGGAGCCCAGACGTCTCGCCGTCCCGGTACCTCATCGAGCCGTGGACGTTAGTCCCGATCATTCTGCGAAATCTAAGATTTCCGCAGCCCACGTTACCGCAGACCACGAATAACGAACTGGAAGTGGCTGTTCGCAATCCGTAGCAGAGTCGTCCGGCTCAGATAAGGCCAAGGAGATCCATGAACGAAGAGCCTCTGGTGAGTGTGGTGATCACGACGCGTAACCGACCCGAGCTCGTCACTCGGGCGGTGAGAAGCGCCCTGCCCAAACGTCTCTGGCGACGACACTAATAGGTAATGTGTACTTCGCGCTGAGGCCCGTGAGCGCTCAACTTGCACAGGAAGAGCAACTTGACTACTGATCGAATGCTGCCGCTGGTCAGCGCCGTTGTGCCCACGCGCAACCGCCCCGACCTCGTCTGCCGCGCCGTGCGGAGCGCGCTCAACCAGACCTATCCCAATCTCGAAGTGGTAGTCGTGGTTGATGGACCCGATCCGGCCACAGTTGCGGCCCTCGAAGAGCTGAGAAATCCGTGCGTCAGGATCATCGCACTGTCCGAGAACGTCGGCGGTAGCGAAGCACGAAATATCGGAGCACGTGAAGCCCGGGGTGAATGGGTAGCGCTGCTGGATGATGATGACGAGTGGCTGAACCGGAAAAGACATCACTGCAGATGGCAATGTTGAAGCAATCCCCGATGTGGTCTTCTCGGCGACCGCCGGATGATCTCGACAAGAAGCAAAGTGGTGTGACTCGAGCAGCCGCGGCGATTTCCGCTGCCGGCGGAGCCAATTAGCAACTATATGTTTGTCCGAGTTGGATGCGTGTGGCCGGCGAGATTGCTTCATGCAGACCTCGACGTGGATAGTTCGCAAATATCTTCTTGAACAGGTGCCTTTCACGACCGGATTCAAAAGAAACCAGGATACGGACTGGCTGCTTAGGTTCTTTCTGCAGAGACGGCGTCGGGCGTATCGATTTGGAACCGCTGGCTATCTTTCACATGAACTCGGTAGCCGTGCGTGTCAGCACGACGAGAGGCGGAGTGGCTTCCATCACTGGATTGGGCGGCGGCTAATCCACTATTGACGAAGCGTGCGTTTACCACTTTGTCGCCGTTATCATCGCGCCGAAATGAGGCTGCGGAGACCTGACGTCCGATTGGGCGACGCTGTCAGACTAAGGCAGGCGTTGTTCACCGCGCGATCGTTTGCATACCTCCTCATGACGAGTGCTGCCGATCTGCATCGCGCAAAAGGAAGTCACACTGCCCAGTATGATCCGCTTCTTTTGGAGCCAATGCGATCGTCAGGGAACGCTACAGGGCAAAGCTTCTGTACTGCGCGCTGATTGCATTTGGTCAGTAACGAGCCGTCATCGATGAATACATGGACTGTCACGTGACACTAACGGAGATGATTAAGTGAGCTCAACTCGTGACGGCAGTCTCAGGTTTGTAACTACCTGGCTCGTTTGCATTGTTCTCCTGGTGTTCTCATCCAACGTCGGGTTTTCGTTCGAGCGTGGCTCCATGAACACGGCCGCTGGGTCGGAAGCACAAGGGCTCGTCTCGGCAGTCGGGTCACAAGATGCACTCGTGATGCGCATCCAAACTCTGGTCCGTCTATGCAATATGCGCGTTTCTGTGTCTGCGTCTTCTATGGTCGATTACGGCAGAGTTTCGCAGGGATAAACTCATCTCTCTCATACCGGCGTGGGCAATCCTCTCAACCGTGTGGTCGCAGAACCCAAAGATATCGTTACAGGATGGATTGTTTCTCGCCATGAATATAGCCCTCGTGTTTTATCTGCTTGAGCGCTTTTCCCACGATGGAATTCTACGATTATTGGTGTGGGTCGGCGCCGCGGCTGCCTTGGCAAGCCTGCTTGTCATCATTGTTTTTCCGCAATACGGCCTAATGAATCGGGGACAATATGGTCTGGGGGCGTGGGAAGGTATTTATGGGCATAAAAATATCTGCGGCGAAGCAATGGGATTGTTGCTGATGCCCATTTTCTTTGCCAAGATCCGGAGCCGATATGCCCTCCTTTTCCGCGTTTTCTATGTGGTCCTGATCTCAGTCATTATTGTGATGTCGAGAACGGTAGGCGCGTACATCATCTGTGCTTCCTCCGTTCTGCTGATCGTGGTAATGAAGCTTCTCGCGAAGATGAGACGGGCTGACGCTTTTGCTCTTTCTGTCCTTCTGATTGCGGCTGCGCTGGGTTGCGCACTTATGGCGGTTGAATTTCGCTCCTGATGTGCTTTCTCTTTTAGGTAAGGACCCGACGCTTACCGGCAGAACCACGATCTGGGGTGCGGTCATGATGTCCATCCTTAAAAAGCCTCTGATCGGATACGGATATAAGGCGTTCTGGCAAGGGCTAAACGGCGAGTCGGCCAATCCCATCCTGACCATGAAGTGGCCGGGGCTCTCATACTCGGAGAACGGTGTGCTCGATCTCTGGCTGGAGTTGGGAGGCATCGGTGTGGCCCTATACGTATGTGTCTTCCTGCGAGCGGTGAAGGATGCCGCCTATTGCCTTCGGAGAAATGCATCTCCTTTTGTGATGTGGTGCACTCTTATGCTTTTCATTGTTGTCATATCTAATATTGAAGGAGGAACGATCCTCTTTCCATCGAGCCTCGCATGTATTCTGCCCATCTTGGCATATGCCGGCTTAAGGAGAGAGAGGCTCCGGTTGAAGGCAGCAGAGGCGCGAACTCCGATCGCACACGCTGAACCCGTTCAATTGTGGCCGGTAAGGGATGGCGGCATGAGGCCACGCGTCTGCGAGAGCGGGGGCTGATATGAGCTCAGTTGCATCGGAGCTTGGGCGTATCAGGTCCAGTCCTCTGGCGCGCAATGCAGGCTGGATGTTAGCGGGCCAGGGCGCCAATCTCGTTCTTCAGACGGGCTGTTTTGTTCTGCTTGGGCGCCTTTTAGGTAGCGTGCAGTACGGCATCTTTGTGGGGGCCTTCGCGTTTACATCCCTCCTGGCCACCTTCAGCGCCATGGGGTCGGGAACGCTTCTTCTGCGGTATGTAAGCACCGAGAGAGGGGCGTTTGCAGCTTACTGGGGTAACGTTCTCCTTACTACTACCGTTTTCAGTACGGTCCTGCTGGCAGCGGCAAAGATTGTGGCGCCGCACCTTCTCAATCCATCAAGCGCCGCACTGGTTCTGCTGGCAGGGATTTCCAATTGTTTTTTCAATGAGCTTACCCGTAACGCTGCGGCGGTCTTCCAGGCATATGAGCGTATGCGGACGACCGCGGCCCTGAACCTTGCGACCAACCTGGTCCGGCTTATCGGCGCCGCAAGCATGCTGCTCCTGCTTGGTCATGCAACGGCTTTTCAGTGGGCGGGCGTGTCTGTCGTGGTTTCAGGAATGGCCACGATCGCATCCCTGGTCTGTGTCACCAGGCGGTACGGGAAACCAGCGTTGTCGCTACATCTCTTATTCGCTGGGATCCCGGAGGGCTTCGGGTACTCCTTCGCTTCGTCAACTGCCTCGGTCTACAACGATATCGACAAGACGATGCTCAGCCATTACGGGCTGAACGCACAGAATGGTATCTACGCACTTGCCTATCGGATGATTGACATGGCGGCAATTCCCGCTATGGCGCTTCGAGATGCCGCCGTGCCCAGATTCTTTCGTGAAGGGGCTAATAACCGACGGGAGCTATGGAAACTGACCTTCCGGCTCATAAAACGATCACTCGTGGTGACAGGCCTTCTCGGCGCAGGTCTCTATTTTGGTTCTGCCTTGATCCCACTGCTGGTCGGTGAGAGTTTTCGCGGCAGTGCACAGGCCGTTCGGTGGCTCTGCCTGATCCCTATGCTGCGCTGCGTTCACCAGATGACGGGATCAGCGGTTATGGGTCTCGGGCTCCAGAAGTACCGGACTGCGACCCAGATGGTGGTTGCAGGATTCAATTTCGTCCTGAACCTTTGGTGGATCCCTGCGTATGGCTGGAAGGGGGCCGCGGGTTCCAGTCTTCTCTCAGACGCTATGTTGGCAGTCCTCAACACGATAGTTTTGGCCTGGCTATGCAAGGAGCACGAATGAGCGTTTCCGTTGTTATCCCCGCCCTCAATGCAGGCGATTTCATCGTTCGTGCGATCGATTCCGCGCTCTTTCAAGGCCGAGTGCTACACGAAGTGATCGTCGTCGATGACGGATCTACTGATGATACGGGAGACGTCGTTTCGGATATTTCGCGGCGCGATGCAAGAGTGCGACTCGTCACGCTCCCGATGAATCAAGGACCTGGACCCGCCCGGAATGCCGGCTTCGCGGCGGCGACGGGCGATTGGATTGCAATTCTGGATGCCGATGATGTTTACCTTCCTGGCAGGCTTGACTATCTCGTCGAAAAGGCTGAACAGTTCGATCTTGACTTTGCTGCTGACAATATCCTCTTTTTTGACCACACTGCCCGCCGGGTTTCACGCATCGGAATTCGTCCGGAGATGATTGGCGCCGTTTTATACGTGAACCGCTATGAGTTTGTGAAGAATTGTTGCGGAACGAGTGACGCGAAGGTGGATTTCGGTCTCCTCCAGCCGATTGTTAGAACCAGCTTTCTTCGGAGACAAAATCTGTCATATCCGCCGATCCGCCATGGTGAGGATTTTGCATTTTGTCTAAAAGGCTTGCTCGCAGGGGGCAGACTTGGAGTATTTCCGGAGGCGTACTACATGGTAACGGAGCGCACTGGAAGCATCAGCGGCAAATCGTCCCCGCTTACCAGAACCTCCGTTAACTTTGGCGGTATGGAGAGACATGCTCGCGAGATGGCAGAAATGGCGCAAGCAAACGGCGATCGAGAGCTCGCTGAGCTGCTACGCAAGCGCGCAACCCATATGCTACGGATGTCTTTGATCAGGCAAGTAAGGAATCACTGGAAGAGGAGGCAATTGCATAGTTGTGCGCGGCTCGTCTGCACCGACAGAAGAGCGCTGACCGCCTGTTTTGAAGCCGGCTTCAGGAAGATGCTCCAGGTGTTGCAAAAAGAGGCCCGGGAACCCGCAAGTCTATGAGGCAGGTAGCGATATTCAGATCCGAACTTCTGCGGGTTTCAGAAACTTTCATCCTGGCTCAGGCGAACTCGCTACAGCAGTACACCCCACACTTTGTGGGACTTCGCCGCGTCGGGCGATCTCTGCCACTGCCGGACGGGGCAGTGATTCTTGGTTCGGCTGGCCGGTACTCTGCTGCGTTAAAGGCAAAGGTATACGCTGGCTTCCCCGTCGCACCGTTCTTTCACAGACGTATTGCTCGACTCGACGCGTCGGTCATACATGCGCATTTCGCTCCCGACGGAGCCTTAGCCGTGTCTCTGGCAGAGAAGTTAGGAATTCCCCTGGTTGTGACCCTGCACGGCTATGATGTGACGATCAGGACGGATTTCCAAGCGCGTTACGGGAAGCTGTGGCGCAAAGCCGACCGGTTTATCTGCGTCTCAGAATTCATCCGCAAGAAGGCCATCGAGGCGGGCTTCCCTCCGGAAAAGCTGGTTGTCCACTACATTGGCATCGATCGCAAGAGATTTGCACCGGCTGATAGCGGCAGGGCAGAGGGCATGGTGTTGTTCGTCGGCCGCCTTGTGGAGAAGAAGGGTTGCAGTCATCTCCTAGATGCCATGCAGCGGGTTCAGAATAGACACACCAACGCCCGTCTGGTGATCATCGGCGATGGACCTTTGCGCAAGTCATTGGAGCAGTACGCTCAGGAACTGAAGCTGGACTGTAGCTTTCTCGGGGCCCAGTCACAGGACGTGGTGCGGAAAAACCTGCAATCGGCGTCAGTGCTATGCGTTCCAAGTGTAGCGGCCCAGAATGGCGACAGCGAAGGACTACCAATCACCATTCTTGAAGCATTATGTATGAAAGTGCCTGTAGTCGCATCGAGACACGCCGGGATCCCGGAAGCTGTTTTGGATGAGGAAACCGGACTGCTGGCAAGTGAGCGAGATGAAAAAGAGCTCGCAGAACAGATTCTTCGGTTTCTTACGGACGAGCCTTTCCGAAATGCATGCACTCGCCGCGGGAGCGATTGGATTGCAACTCAATTCGACCTCATCAGGCAGACCTCCCTGCTGGAAGATATCTACACAAAGGTCGCTTCTGCTCAATAATTCACAGATGAGGCGCATTCCCATAATTTCTGGCAGCAATATCCCGTCGGCCGGCGCGGAAGGCGCGTCCCCTGAGGTTGTGGGATACCCCGGTTGGGTGATTACTCCTAGTTAATCAATATGCTAATTTCGCCACAACGACACGCGATGAGGGCCGGTCTTTTGCACACAAAGGAAACAGTTTCCGCAGTAATCACTACACACCATTCGCACGATCTATCGGGAGACCTCTTGCATAAATTGATAGGTCGCGTTCCTTCGCTCGACGGGCTGCGTACAATTTCGATTCTGCTCGTCATCGTCTCACATCTGACCATTCGCGCAAGAAATGGTGGGCTGGGGCGACACTTGATGCTTGCCGTCACGACGAATGGGCGCGTGGGAGTTTTGATTTTTTTTGTGATTAGCGGCTTTCTGATTACAACCCTCCTGCTGCGCGAGTCCGATCAGTTCCAGCGGGTTAGCCTGAAAAGGTTCTATATTAGGCGGGCTTTCCGCATTCTTCCAGCCTTCATGGCTTTTATGCTGATCGTCTTTACTCTGGCGTTCCTCGGCGTCATTTCGGTCGACCGCACCTCGTTTATTCACGCCTTTACGATGACCTCCGATTACCTGCATGTACCCGCCTGGTATGTAGGCCATATCTGGAGTCTCAGCGTCGAAGAACAATTCTATCTGATCTGGCCTGCGCTCTTTGTCATCTGCAGTAGGAAGCGATTGGTAAAAATTGCAATCTGCGTAATTGCCGCGGAGCCGCTCATTCGGGTTGCGACTTGGCTGCTGTTTCCGCACCAACAGACCCAGATCAAGTTCATGGGGCATGCGCGCGCAGACATGTTGATGTTTGGCTGTATCACCGCGCTATTGTTCAGCTCATACCAGTTTCAGGAGTTTATTCGACGGATATTGGCTAGGAAAGCTGTCGTCTATGGTTCGGTCCTTTTTCTCCTTTTCCTGTCACCGTTGATCGAGCTGGCATTGGGTGCTCATTTCAGGGCATTTTACGCCGTCGTGCTCGGCTTTACCCTTCAAGGGATAAGCATCACCGTATTCATGTTGTACGTCATCCTTCATCCGGAGAGCCGGATTGGCCGAATTCTCAATTCTCCAATCATGGTGGCGATTGGCGTCCGTTCATACAGTCTTTATCTCTGGCAGCAGCTGTTTATCGGAGACACTCGCCACTCAATCCTGAGGCTGGCAGCGGGATTATGTGCAGCGGTATTGGCTGCGGAGTTCTCCTATAGAATTATCGAACTGCCGATGTTGCGAATGAAGCGCCATTTCGAACCGAGAAAAGAATCCGGTGGTCATGCCACACCCTCACCTGCTCCTGAGAGCCAAAGATTAACCTCGCTGGTGCTAACGGGTGAATAGTCACGCAAAGCAAAAGGGCTGCTCACGAAAAACAACGAAGAGATAGGCCAGGTAATTCCCGCGATCAGCATCCGGTCGACACTCCAAAGGTGACGATCGCAGCTTGCGCGGCGCCGATCGGGATCGTGAAGGAACCATCATTCGGCGTGAGCACGTCCCATCCAACCGTGCCCGTTGGCGATCCGTCAGTGCTGGTATCGAAGGTTTGATATCTCGTTCCAGCGAAGTTCGAGAATATCTTCAGTCCGCTGCGTGGATTTGTAGGATGGAGCCTCGAGATAGCAGACGCTCGCGGTAGAGGCGCTCTGGGCTACAACCACCTGAGCGCCGTTGGCGGTGTCACGATTCACCATGATCAGCCGCTCTGTGCCGGCGCCATCCACCGTAGACCAGGCATCGATGTTCGCGCTGGTGCTGACGGAGGCAGGGGAGATGGTCGAGTGCGCGCCATTGATCGCTCGCGCGAAGAACAACATCCCGTAGTAGAGTGGCGCTGTCGCCGGAGAGGAACCGCGGTTGTTGAGCGAGAACGATCCTCCACCCCCTGCCGTAATGAAGAACGGAGTGTAGTAGCCATAGTCCTTGCCGGCGAGCATGCCGCCGTGGATATTAATTCCGTCTACTCCTTCGGCCGCCAAGGTCATCGCGTTCTCCAGAAACCACAGCGCCGACTCGAACGTGTTGCTCACCCCCGGCGCACCACCGCCCCAGGCCGAGTTCATCTCATCGACCCGGTACGTCATTCCGAGTGCGTGCGCCGCCTGCAACTCAGGCAGCATGCGTTCCGGGCCGCTATCCGCTGCTGTGGTCAGCAGGAAGCCGGGCGTGGCGGTATTAGATCCCGCATAGTAGTGCTGCGTTACTGTACCCAATCCTTTGCCCCGGTTTGTGACAAACATGTTCTTGAATGTTTGGGATAAAGTCGCCATGCCTGCCATTGAAAGAAGCGAAGCTGGGCCCCATCAGGTTGGACGCGCAGGACTGGGCCGAAAGAACTCCGGCGAGATATTGAGACAGTTCGGCGGAATAGGTATCTGCCGTCCATCCAGGAGTCGTATACAGATCCGGCTCGTTGCCGATCTCGAAACCCGCGATCGAACCTGAGGGCATTCCGGCGCAGTACGCTGCCGCCTGCGCTTTCGAAGCAGCGAGATCATGCGAGAGCCATATTCACGCCGAAGGTGAATTTTGCACCTGTGGCTCGGGCAAATTCATTCATTGCTTGGACGGACTGAATGCCGGTCGGCGTGCCGCATGATCCCCCGGTGTCCGTGCTGTTGCCACCGATGCGAATGGACATCGGCCCTGCCCCATATGCTCGAAGGTTGGCCACGTACTGCGCGAAGATAGCATCAGCGCCGCCGGTGGATGCCTGCCCTAACACGGTTTGCGCGTTGCACCACTCTATCGAGAGCCCTAGGAAGTCTGCCGCGACCGGAACACCCGGGCGAGTCTCGCCTGCTGCGGGGGTGTAACCGCAACCGGCGAGGAATGCCGGCAAAACCAATGAGGTAGCCATAGCCAGATTACGTGAATAATTCTTCATGTCGTGTCCTGTACGGATTTCGCGCTTGATCGGACCGCTTTGAGCGCTCAAGGCTCGGGCTCGCTGTCCCAGTTACTGCAGTGGACATATCGGCGCACGCCACGGTTTTCCCCATTGGCGGCCGCGGAATTCTCGTTCGCGGCCTTCCCATTGCGGCCTACAAGTTCAGTTTTGGCACGGCATCACCGGCGGCAAGCGGCGATTGCAACGAATAGGGGATGATCAAGTGAAGAGTTTGGCCTGTAGTCCCGAAGAGAGCTCGGCTTCTTTTGTTGGACTCTCTCAGTGCTCTTCGTAAGACTACGAGGGCCGACTGGGCTCACAGTGCCCCAGGCCACGGCACTTGGAAGTGATTCGATTACTTCTGTATTGCGCGACACTATCCCAGAACTCCGAGTTCAAAATTCCGTCCGCAATGTTCAGGTGAGTGACTCGTCCATTTATCACTTATCGAAATCAGACGCATTGTTAACCTTCGCCGGCCCCAGAGACAGCCCCTTAAAGAAAAGCAAAATACGAAGGCCGCACGCCTGATCGTGCGGCCTTCTATGTTTCGAGTGAAGTGTTGCTCTAAGACCCGAGGCTCAATTTCTCTCCATCGCCATCTGATTCATCTAGTACTCCTCTTCGACGCCGGGGCGTCGTACGACCGTAAGCCATCACTGCCAAGCAGAAACGTTGTGCCTGTTGCAATGGAAATGGCGCCACAAAAATAGGCAGGACAAATGCCTCCTAGAACGCGAGCCGTTCTCAATTGACGAGAACAGGCCTTAGTGCGCTTCCAGAACTACGCAGGCTCGAAACGCGAGTTGCCTTGGGCATCGATCTCTTTTGCCGAAAGGCGGCTGCCGGAGTGCATACACAGCAAGATGACCGGTTTTCAGATTGTCGGTCGGTCCGAGCCGAAGCCTGCCAGCAAAGCAGTCGCTGCGAATAGCAAAGTGTCGCCCACGTAGTTGATTCCTTCCACAGCGAGCGGAGAGTGGATCTCCATCGCGAGGATCGGAACGTAGAAGAACGCCGTGAGCAGCAGAAGCATGATCCCTGCACTGACGGCTGCGATGCGGACCGTGCGGTGGATGAGCAGCCCGACTCCCGCAAAGAGCAGTGTGATTCCGACGAGATACGCAAGTACGGTCGGTGCCGGCATCCACGCCGGCATAAGCTTTTCCAGCGGAACGCCTGGCACAAACCGTGGAAAGAGAAAATGCTGGATTCCATAGAAGACGAACACCGTCGCGACGATTCCACGGCCTAACCGTATGAGTGCGGTACCTGCCGGTCTTTCGCGCGGCCACACACTGCCCGCCAGCACCATTGCTCCCGCGGCGAACGCAAGCTCGCGTACGGTGAGCGTCCAGAAGAGCCGCTCATGTATGTGTGCGGGCAAGTTCGGCAGGTCGATGGTGGCGACGATGATCACGAACAGCAATGCTAGGAGTGTTGCCGACCAGCGCACATGCCGCCACGCGATGAAGCTGATGGCCGCAGCCAGCAGCGCAGCGCCAACGAAGTAGGTCCAGAAGAGGGGGGCCGGTAGCCATTTCGGCACGATGGGCATGAGATCTCGCGCCGCAAGGAAATGTTCCGCGGCAAAAACTGCCAGCGCGACGGCCTCGAAGACTGGCCCCAGCACCAGAACCTTGGCGGCTCCGGAAGCGGCCAGGAACCGCGCCCGGGCAAGAACGAGTCCTGCAACCAGCGCGGCGATGCCCGCACCAATCATCCCCCAGACTTCAATAGTCATGCCCATTTTCGGCGGTCGAGAGCCCCATTATGGCCTATTCACTCGCGGGTCCATTGCACGCTTTGAAGGAGCTCTTCGACAAGAAGTGGCTCTTCACGCACAGACATCGAATGTAGGAGCGATTCTACAGCGAGGAAACACTTATGTAGTGGGCAGCAATGTTTACCACCCATGCCCAACCAAGTGATTGCGAATCTCGTTTCAGAGGCCTCAAACCTTGATCTTGGCCAAGCGGCACAAATAGCGCACCTTTTGTGCGGTATTCTCGGGAATCCCATCCGCCGGCGCGGCAGAAATGTATCAACGAGTTCTCGGATGCCGTTTCCAATCAACCCATCTAGTGCCGAGGATTGATTCAGCGATGCCACGGGAGTATGCTTTCTCACCAACTTATGAGTTGCTCTCTTTAGAGCGCGCAATGCACAACATGACTAAGTTGCGGCGTTGTGACACTCGATGCACCCACGCGGGAGCTATCCCCCACGGTGAGAATGCGACATGGCTAAGACAGCCGAACGTCCGAGTGGCCAGCGCGGTGAGAGATTGTCTCATGTCGACCTCATCCACTCTGTCGCCGAGGGGGGCAGCTGTGCCTTCCGAGCCAGTGGAGGTCATAGACTCCTGGCGACGCTGCACGATTGAACACCATATCAACCCGGAACGTCGGGCGACGCCGCACATCATCACGGAGAGCGAACTCAGGGCTTCGCGAGAACGTCTTGGCAAGATCCTTGATCTGGCTCAGGAAGAAATCGATCGTCTGTATGCGATCGTAAGCCAGGAGAACTATGTCGTCTTATTTTGTGATACCGAGGGCATTGCGATTCGCCATCGCGGAAATCCGGCGATGGCCGATCAGTTTAGATACTGGGGTATCTGGGTAGGAGGAGTCTGGTCGGAGGAAATCGAAGGCACGAACGGGATCGGCACGTGCATCACTGAACAGAAGCCAATCATCGTCCACCGTGACCAACATTTTCGCACCCGTCACATCGGGCTGAGCTGTTTAGCCTCACCAATCTTTGACGCCAACGGCAAGCTGGCAGCAGTACTGGACATTTCGTCCATGACTGCACCGCCTTCGGATCGATCTCATGCGATGGCCCTGGCTGCGACCACAGTCGCGGCACGTGCAATCGAGGAGCGAGTATTTCGCGACTGCTATTCCCAGACGTGGAACATTGCGGCAATTCCGGTCGACGAAAGCGGGCCAGCATTGCTGCTAGCTGTCGACAACGATAGGCGCGTGGTCGGAGCTGACCGAGTTGCACGCCTCGCTTTTGCTCTCGATGATGAAATGCTGAGACAAGGTTTGCCCTTATCGCGGATATTCGCGTATGACTCATCGCTCTTCCCGCGAAGTGCTGGGCAGGATTCAGCAGCTACTTTGAGACGCGTCGGCGGTGCTGACTTATGGCACGCGTTGATTACTGCGCCGGCGCCGAAGCTCTGGAGAGGATTGAGCGACAGGAGGGCATACTTGGGGCCACGGATCAGCATGCTGGGCGCATTGCCAATGGCAGGGCAGACAGCAGATATTCACCGTGGCTTGGCGCCCGGCATCAAGCGCCGCATCAGTGAGTACATTGACTCGCATCTCGGTGAGAACATTAGTCTCGAATCGATGGCGGAACTGGCAGGGCTATCGGTCTATCATTTCTCACGGGCATTTCGACAATCTACTGGCGTAGCGCCACATGGCTATTTACTGCAGCGGCGGATCGAACACGCCGCACACCTGCTCTCTCGTACCAAGTTGCCTCTTTCCGAAATCGCGCTGGCTGTCGGATTCTCGGATCACAGCCACTTCGCACGCCATTTTCGTCGGCTCACTGGCACGACGCCAAGCATTGCTCGGTGGCAGCAGCGCTAGTGAACAAAAGATGTTGTCTTCGAAGTCAGGCGTGGTGGTTCGCGAAGATTGTCTGCCAGGCGAGCAGGGCCTCGCCGGGTTGATCGGGGCCAGTGTCAATGTTTGCCAGACATTGGATTGCCAGGGTGCGAGCACTTAGTATGTCCCGTCGTGAGCATCCGAGAAGACTCGAGCAATCTTCGTCGGACTGCCTTTCCAGAACCGACATCACAAAGACAAAGCGCTCGAACGCACCGAGTGCAATGATGGCGGCGAAGAGGTTGCTCCTTCCAGCTGTTGCCGCCCCCTTCAGACTGACGAATGAGAGCTTGTCCGCGCTCTCTCGCGCTGGCATGATCATCCGGATTGCATGTTTGAGAATCGCCCGCCGGGCCCATGATCGGGCCCACTCCATGAAGACACTCATTCCTTCTTCGCATTCTCCTAACCCGTTAACAAAGCACTGTTCGGCTTTATCATTGTCAGCGGTTAGCAGGAATGCGAGGAGATACAGACTGTGCATCTCTTCCGTGAAGATCTCGCAGAAGTCGGCGGCGGTCGCGTAGGTCGTTGTTCTTTCGTCAGAGATTTCGATTGGTGCCAGCATATTCACCTCGTTCGTTCCCGATCCTTCCAGGAGATCGATTGCTCCGGATACGACCGCGTCCAGGGGCCGTTACCATTCATTTCGTCAAGGCGGATGCTTTGGGCAGAATCACTGAACTTCAGCTTGCACGGCGCAGAGGAGCGGCTGTAGGCATCTCGGTAAGCCGCGCGCTTGCTATCGGGCTGACGCGACTGAAACGTAGCAGCACCTCATTCGTCGTTTCCTGTATCCGAGTATTCGGTCTATGGAGTTTACGGGTTGCCTTCGAGGCGAGCCTGGTAAGCAGATAACGGTTTGAAACGTACGCCGTTGCGCCAAACACTAAATTAGAGCGCATGGTAACCTCCTGACGGATTGAAGGCTGATGAGTAGAGGAAGCGGATGGAATATGCCTCCCGGACATTTCTCCAATGATGAAGTGTGCCTTTCGGCAACAAATCACACATCCCGATATAAGGGACTTTTTGCCTACCACTATCGGGGGACACGGAGCCAATTTCTGCGCTCACAGCCAGAGCTGACATTTTGCCCTCCTGAAAGGAGATACAGCCATTCTGGCAGCGGCAGGGTTCGGAGTCTTGGACGAAACCGCTATCGCCAGAACGTTCTTGCTCAATTGTCATGGGGTGTCTGTTTACAATCATGGCGGCAGTGGAGCCCCCCGCTCTGCCATTCAGGCCGCATCCGATCAGAATCGCCTGATCGAAGCCTCCAGGTTGCCAATCGCACGGAATGATCGGTGAAACAGTTCACCTGATTTGCCCGGCGAATGCGGCGGGTGGCAGGACAATTCAGTCTCCAGGGAGATACGGCATTCTCCATAGGCCCTCCAATCTCCGGCGAACTGAATCCAGCGACGGTCTGGGACCATCCTAAGGAACGGGGCTATGGACAACGAAACAGGGAAATTATTGGTGGTGGAGTCTGACGACGCTCTCAGGGAACGCATTGTCGCGGTGCTGGGCGATGCGGGATATGAGGTGTCGACCGACTACCGGGACGGAATGAAGGCAGTCCTCGCCTTCGATCCAGACGCAGTTGTCCTGGGTGCTGATCCGCCTCAGCTCGATTGCTGCGACCTTCTCTCCGAAATCAAGGGTTCCGAGCGCACTCACAACATACGCGTTGTGATGCTCGCTCCGGGAGGATCCGCCGAGCGCACTCGGGCGCTGGATCTCGGGGCCGACGACGTGCTGTCACTGCCCTTCGACTCACACGAATTACTGTCGCGGGTGCGTTCGCAGCTACGGAACAAATCCATCGCCGACAAGTTTCGAGAGCGGCTGCGCGCTTGCCGAGGAAAATCGAAACGCGACTCAGCAGGTTGTGACAGCGGTCAACGAAGAACGTCGGACGCTTCTGGTTGGCGGCCTGGTCGCCGTCGCCGTACTTATCGTTGGCGGTCTGGTCTTTTTCTTCTCCAACCGCCGCACCCGGGAACAGAATACCCGGGTTTATGCCGCGATCACCCGGTTGCAGGCTGGCGTGCTGACACAACAAAAGTTGATCGAGCGCTCGCGTCAGGCGCGAGAAGACGAGGAACGCGGTCCATCCCTGGCGAACGATCCATCAAAGCGTCAACTGCAGAAGAAGAGTGAAGATCTGAGATCGCAAATTGCAACCAGCAAAGCAGAGAACACCCCCGATTTGCAAAATCAATTGACCGCAGTCGAAGGTCGGCTTCAGAAGCTTGAGACCGAGGGCCAGGTTGCGCAGACGATTATCCAGTCCTATGAGCCGAGCGTCTGCCTCATCCATGTTGTGCTCGGCTTCCGTGACCACGCTACCGGATCGAGATTGCACTATGCGGGGATGACGAGCGCTGGCGAGCCAATCACCGATGAACACGACAACCCACTCGTGAGCCTTAATGGAGATGGTCCGGAAGTACACCTGGATGTGTTTGGTACTGGATTTCTCGCCTCCGAAGGCGGAGAAATCCTCACCAATCATCACGTGGCAGAGCCTTGGTGGCAGAACGATGATCTAAAGGAAATGCTCGGTCAAGGCGTTGAGCCGGTGATTGCTGAGATGACAGCATATTTCCCGGGCGTTCCACACGGCATCGCCATCAAGACTGAGACGATTTCCTCTGCCGCCGACGTTGCTGTCGTGAAAGGAAATGTTTCAGAGCTCGGAATCAAACAGGTAGCCCTTGCCGATGGCCGTCGTTCGGTCGTCAGCGGAGGCCCCATCGTCCTGCTTGGCTATCCAACTGCTCTTGATGCAATCCTGGCTCGTGCAGGCGCAGAGACGCTCGAATCCATCGCCACTGCCTCCAAAGGCGATCCGAGGCAGGTCGTGGAAGAACTCGCCCGCCGCAACCTGATCAGGCCCATCGTCACCCAGGGGCACATCGGCGACGTGCTGCGTGACAAGATTGTCTATGATGCCCAAACCACTTCGGGTGGCTCTGGTGGTCCGCTCTTCGATAACGAGGGCAAAGTTATAGGAATTAATTTCGCCATGGTGCGTGAGTTCGGCGGATCGAATTTCGCCGTTCCTGTTGGCTACGGGAAATCGCTTTTGAAACCTTAAGCCGCCACTGCAGAAACCGTGGGAAATGATGGCTGCGCCGGAAAGATCAACCTCAGTGGCGCGTTCCGGGTGGTCGGCGAAAGTGAAGTTGGCACATGGACGAAAAGTCGGCGTCGGACAGAAGCCGTTTGAGACGGTGCGTGCCGAGATAGACGTCCGGAAGCTTCACGGAGCATCGGTCTCCTCACCGTTGATGCGTGGGACTCTCGAAGCCCGGAGTTGGACTTCGCTCTCGGTCGTCGCTGTGTACTACTATGTTACATATGACGACGATTGAATCTCTCGCTCCGATCAAGATTGCAAGTGGGATCAGATCGTTCGAAATCACATAATATACCGCTAGATCGAATCTATTACCACTGAAAGCAGATCCGCTGTCCCTCGTAATTTTACTGTAAAGATAATAACTGTTTAGATAAATCTTTTTGCTGCCCAACAACATCTGGATTGTTTGAGAACTCTTTTGGAGGCAGTTGCATGCATCAGTCATTCCCGGGTCGGGCCACCTACCCGATTCAACCCATCCGAAACACGTGCTCCAGGGCTCTAGCACTCGTCGCGATCACACTTATTTTGTGTTCCGGCGCCCGCTCGGCGCTGGCGCAAGCCATCTACGGCACCATCTCGGGCACGGTCACAGACGCGACCGGCGCCGCAGTTCCCAATGCGACGGTCATCGTGACTGACATCGCAAAGGGAACCACCAAAACCGTCCAGTCCAACAGCGGCGGCTTCTATACCGTCAACCAACTCATCCCGGACAGCTACAGCGTAAAGGCCACCGCTGCGAACTTCACACCGGCGGAGAACAACGCTGTCGCCGTGGCCGCTGACACCACGCAGACCGTCAACCTGCAGGTGACCGTCGGAGGGGCCAGCCAGACGGTGACGGTGACGTCGGAGACCCCAGCGCTCAAAACCGACCGCGCCGATGTTGGTCAGGTGCTGGACGAGCGACAGATCCAGAATCTGCCGAACCTGGACCGCAATTTCACATCCTTCGCTTTGCTCACTCCGGGGGTGCAAAGGTCGAGCTTCAACATCGCCCCGACGGAGAACCCGCAAGGGACCACGGCTCTGAACGCCAACGGTTCCAATTACGGGACGCTGGGATATGTGCTCGACGGTACGGACAACCGTGAGCCCGTCGACGGAATCATCGTCATCAATCCCACGCTCGACTCCATCAGCGAAATGAAGGTGGATACGCAGAACTTCCCGGCTGAATTCGGCGGTTCAGTGGGTGGCGTGGTTACAGCGCAGACACGGTCCGGTGGCAACGCAATCCATGGCGATGCGTTCTTCTATCGTCGCAGCGATGCGCTGGCTGCGCGCAATCCGTTCACCCAATTTCAACCCGATCCGGTCACCGGCCGATTGATTCCTTCGGCTCTCTACAGCCAGTTCGGTGGCTCCGTGGGAGGCCCCATTAAGAAGGACAAGGCCTTCTTCTTTCTCGACTATCAAGGAACACGTCAGAAGGTCGGCAGCAGCCTGCAGCAGAACGTGCCTACCGCAACCGTGCGCAATACCTGCCTGAATGCGGCGAGTCCTACCTGCGATCTTTCACAATACGGCGGCGGGGTCATCTCGAACGCACTGGTCACGCCGCAAGGCCGCGCGTTGCTGAGCGCCTTTCCTCAACCGAACGCGGGTACGCCCGGATCGACCAGCAACAATTACATCGCATCCGGCTCAGGGAATAATGACGGCGATCTCGCGGATACGCGCCTTGACTACCAGGTGACTCCGACCATCCACGCTTTCGGTCGCTATGACTACGCGAACTTCCGGCTCTTTGGGGCGCCTGCGCTCGGTGCTGCAGGTGGCGAAGGCTTTGGTATTGGCAATACGAGCGGTACCGACCAGGTGCAGAACCAGAGCGTATCAGTGGGCTTCGATTGGGCGGTGCGCTCCGATCTGCTCACGGACTTCCGTTTCGGCTTCCTCGACTACCACGTAGCGGAGAACAAGTTCGACGTTGGAACGACGCCGGCTGCCGCGGCTGGACTGCCCAATCTCAACACCGGCACGCTGGATACCTCCGGCTCGCCAACCTTCAATATCGTCGACAACAGCATCTCCCCCTTCGGTACCCAGGGCTGCAACTGCCCGCTGCAGGAGAGTGAGCAGGTCTTCCAGGTGGTGAACAACTGGACCAAGATCATGGGCAATCATACGATCAAGTTCGGCGGGGACGTCCGTTACGCATTCAATCTGCGCAACGCAAGCGACTCTAACCGGACTGGCCAGTTTTCCTTCAACAACACAACAGGAACCGGCTCCGGTCTAGGCGCGGTACTCACCGGGCAGATCGCTCAGTTCCAGCGGTTCGATGTCTATAACAACAATGCAGCCAATCGCCAGAAGCGGGGCGGCTTCTACGCGCAGGATACGTGGCGCGTTACACCAAAGCTGACCCTCGACTATGGAGTGCGTTGGGACATCATCTTCCCCGAGACAGTCAACAGTGCGGGAGCCGGCGGCTTCACCGACCTGCAGGCGGGCGTTATCCGTGTTGCGGGTATCGGCGGCGTGGGCAGCAACGGCGGAGCGGAGGTTGACCTGCTGAATCTCGGCGGCCGCTTCGGCTTTGCTTACCAGGTTCGTCCCAACACTGTCATCCGCGGCGCAGTCGGCCAGGTCTACGACGATGTCGGCTTCTTCGGCACGATCTTCGGCAGTGCGCTCACGCATAACGTACCGGTGGTGAACGCGGAAAACCAGGGCAGCAGCAGCGCCACTGCGCCACTGCCATTCACTTACAACACGATTCCCGCGCAGGTGCCGCAGATTGCGATCCCCGCGAATGGCATCCTGCCGATCCTGAACAACATCGGCTACAACGTCCGGCCCAACCGTCTGCCGCTGCCAAAAGTTGATCAGTACAACATCAGTCTGCAGCAAGCTCTATCTTCGAATACGACAGTGACCATCGCTTATGTGGGCAATGTCGCGGAACGCATCTATCCGGGCGAGACAGAAGGGTTCAACGTCAACCAGCCCGTGTTGCCGACCAGCCCAGCTCAACTGGCGGACCGGGATCTTCGGCGCCCATACTTTGACAAGCTCGCCGGCGGAACCTGCTGCTCGCAGGACATCAACTCCTTGGCTCCCGCGGCACGCGCCAACTACAACGCGCTCCAGACCACGATCGAGAAACGATTCAGCCACGGTGTCCAGTTGCTGGGAACGTACACCTGGTCAAAGGCCATGAACTATGGCTCGACCTACTTCGCAAACGATCCGCGGGTTGAATACGGTCCCAACGACACGAATCGCAACCAGCTGTTTGTACTGAGCGGTATGTACGAGTTGCCGTTCGGGCGAAACAAGATGCTGCTCGGAAATGTCAACCGCGCCATGAACTATGTCGTCGGTGGCTGGCAGCTCGCCGGAACCACCACCTGGGAGAGCGGCCTGCCGTTTACGCCTACATACGCAGAATGCGGCAACGACCAGGACATCGACACCAACTCCAGCAACCCTGGCACCAGTAGTGACTGTCGTCCAGACAAAGCGGTCGGCAGCCTTCCCCTCAGCGTCGGCTCGCTGAACACTTCGTCAGGCGCCCCGTCGCGCCCATACTTCACTCCGGTAGCAGCGTTCGGCGGCAATGGGTCAGTCTCCGGACCCTTCGCGCGGCCGGCGTTCGGCACCTTTGGCAATATCGGCCGCAACAGCTACCGCGGGCCCTCGGACTACTTTGCGGATGCTTCACTATTCAAGAACTTCGATATCACGGAACGGGTGAAGGCCCAATTCCAGTTCCAAGCCTTCAATGTCTTGAATCACGTGCCGCTTGGCGTGCCGAATGCGTCGAACGCACGATGCATCGACTGTAGCGACGGAGGCGTGATCACCAACGTGGACAATGCCATTCTTAGCAGCGGCCAGCCGGTGATGCGCCAGCTGCAGTTCGGCGCGAGGATCACTTTCTAGTTAGGGGTTCTACAGAAACAGGAGAGACCGCCGGAGATCAGCGGTCTCTTTTGTCTCTAGTCGCCCAAGCAATTGAATCAATATCAGACTTTGCGCTTTCGCCAGGCCTGGTCAACCGTGAAGCGTAGCCAGCCCACGAGCGATGGCCTGTCCAAATGCGGAGGCTGAAGGAGCGATGGCGGGCATGTCGGCCTTGGACCCTGCTGCGGACTCAGAGCTTTTCTTGCCAGGTGCTGCGACCGGTCCCGTGGGCACGTTGGCCGTAAGCGCAATCTGATGTTTTGGCACAGCTCTGGAGACACGGGATCTGGGCGCCGCTTTCGCAGGTACTCGAGTGAAGGGAACTGCTGCTTCCTTCTCCTCTTGGGTTTGAGGTTCAGGCTGCGTCCGTACGAGCGGCTCACGAAGCGCAACAGGGGTCATTTTCTTCCTCGACTTTGTCGACACACCCAGCCCTGCAGGCCGATCGGCTTGTCGGCCAAGGGCCATAGTCTGTGTGATCAAAAGCCGGGCATGCCGAAGACGCGCGATTTCAGCGTCAAGGGCGGCAATAATTTCTCGTCTATCCACGGTCTTGGCATCTTAAATCACATTGGCTACCAGATGCTCTCGGGCATGGAGAATATGGCACAGTGGTAAGCCTAAAGATAAATGCAGGTTCGACCGGTCTCCCTTGGAGATATCGACTAAGGACTGCACCTGCGAGGTCGGATACCACATTGCGCTCGGCGCGCAGCGCGTAAAACTCAAACGATTAGCTGTTTGGACGGCCGCTCCCCTGCGGGACGTCGAGACGTTAAATCATAGATATCAGATAATTTACGAAGCCAATTGAAAGGCTTGCTGCGGTGCTTCGTTTCCGGGTCGCCCTTTCCAGCGCTCTTGTTGGCTGCGATTGGCACGCCGGCCGGCAGAACTCTTCCCCGGATTCCTCTTTACTTTCGTGATCACTGTGGGAACGGTACCGCGCTATAGTGGCTTGCGACGACCGCTGCTCCAAGTGAGCAACGCGACCGAACAGTTCATGCACTGGACTGCCGCCGTGAGGGGTCTCGTTGCCAGATGCAGGGCACTGCGAGTTCACTTTGCTTTGCGCAGCCTTAATCTGTGTCTCGGACGGTGCGGCGTAGGGTGAATCCGGGGTTTCGGACCTGAGTCGCTCAGGCTGTAGAAGGAGCCAAGGTGGATGGGGCGACCGTAGTTAACGAGCACGGCGTACGGCTGCCGGGTTTTCTTACTCGCCCGATCCCCGTCTGGCAAATCGTCCTCTGCGCGTTGATCTTTCACGGGCCGCTGTTGCTAATGCGCATGCCGGCGGATACCTATGACGCCAACTTCCACATGTCCATGGCGTCTCATTACGCGCACCATTGGTTCAATCCCTGGAATGAAAAGCAACTCGGAGGCTTTTCACAAACCACGTATCCACCGCTTACCCACCAGTGGATCGCGCTCCTGTCGCACGTCGTTGGCCTGACGAATGCCTTCATGCTGGTGCAGGGCACAGTGATTCTGCTGCTGCCGTTGGCGGTGTACCGCTTCGCACGCATTTGGACGGACGCCCGAGCCGCAAGTTATGCAGCCTTGTGCTCGGTCTTTCTCGGATCGCTTTGCATGCTCGTCTACCAGGACGGGCAGATAGGCACCACTTCCTCAACAACGCTTTTCCTGCTCGCCCTGCCCAGTTTGTACACGTACGTCCGTGAGGGTCGCAGGAGCGATCTCATCTTTGGCCTGGTGCTATGGTGCACGGCCGCTGCCGCTCACCATGCCACCCTGATCTTCGGGACAGTCTTCTTCGTGGCCCCGCTTGTCTGGGAGGCCTTTTCCAAGTACCGGGAGCAGAATCCGGGAAGTTCGCTTCGAAAGCCGATCAAGAGGCTTTTGATTGCCGGCGGAAGCGCGGCCCTTGGGGTTGTGATCGTCTTGCTACCTTATCTCTCCATTCTGCACAAGAATCCGATCAAGCAGATTCCGATCCCACATCAGAGCCGGGCAAACTTCATTCTGCAGCCGTTCTGGGGTGTTCACTACTGGCTGGTTCCGTTTGGCATTTTCACCCTTGCGTTGCCATACATATTGATGAAGGGAACGCAGCGCCGCCATCTTCCATTGTTTCTCGGCTTTTATTTCGCCCTTCTTTTCGGCCTGGGTGGAACGACGCCGGTACCACGATGGATCCTGGGCCGCGCATTCTACGTGCTCACCTTTGAGAGATTCAGCTTCTGGGCCTTGCTGCTTGCATTGCCTTTTGCGGGCATGCTCATCTCCGTGCTCTTGGACCGATACGGCACGAAGGCAGCAATAGCGGTGAGTATCGCTCTTTTGTGCAACGCCTCTGTCGCAGTTGCCTGGAATGTCTTCATTCCGATCCGGAGTTCGCCCGTCGACGTCACGTCCGTTATCAATTTCCTGAATGCCAACGGTCGCGATCGGTACCGCTATCTCACACTTGGATTTGGCAGGGAGATCTCGAAGATTGACTCTTATACCAATGCGGGAACGGTCGACGGCGAGTACAACTCGGGGCGCACTCTGCCTGAAATGACCAAGCATGGAGCCGCGGAGTTCACTAGTTCCAAGTACTTCGGCCGCGAAGGCATCGCTGCGCTTACAGCGATGCTGCATCACGCAGATCATTACGGCATCAAGTACATTTTCGTGCGCGACGCATACTACGAGCCGATTCTCACCTTCGCTGGTTGGAGACCCATCGCCAATCTGAACGGTGGAGACATTCAGGTATGGACGACGATCGGTATACAGCCTGCACGCAAGATAGTGTCGCCTTACGAGCCGCCGGTCTGGCAGGGCATTATGTGGGGCACGATTCCGTTTGGCGTGAGTTTGTTAGCCATCGCGATGGTCATATTCAGAACTATCAGCGGACGTCATTCGAGCGCCCGACCACATCAGGAAGACCTTGAACGCACAGACAAGCCCATCGGAGAACCGGCAGCCTCTGTGAATCGTGTTGCCCTGGTAACCGCATTTCCCCCTGGCAGAGGGGATCTATCAGAGTATGGCTTTCAACTCGCGAGAGTGTTGAAGGAGTCCTTCGGGCTGGCTCCTGTGATCTACGCTGACCAGCATAGTAGTCCTAGCGAAGAACTGGCGGGATACAACGTAATTCGGTGCTGGCGGTTCAATTCCATCTCCAGCTTTGCAAGTCTGGTGTGGAAGATCAGGCGGGAACCCACGGATGTAGTGTGGTTCAACATCGGGCTTTCGACGATGGCCAACAAGCCTGGCCCCGCGATTTCCGCATCGGCCATACCGTGGATTCTCCACATGCTGGGATGCAATACACACGTGACGCTCCATGCTTTTTCGGAGAACGTTGACTTCGAGCACGCAGCAGTACCTTTCCCTAAGCTTTACCGTTGGGGCGCGCGTCTTGCGACGCGCCTCCTGCTCATGAGCGATGGCGTTCACGTCTTGCTGCCGTCCTATCGAGAGCAGATTGTTAAGCTCTTCGGCTCATCGGAGCAGCGCGTTTTCGTTCATCCCCACGGGATCTTCGGGTATGAGGCCGATGGAAGCCGAGCGAAAATGGAGGCGGGATCCCGCGCCATCCTGGCCTTTGGATCCTGGGGCACATATAAGCGTCTGGAAGGTTTGGTCGAGGCGTTTCGTCTCATTAGAAAATCTGTGAGCGATGCGGAGCTGTCGGTTGCAGGCGGAGACCATCCCAAGGCACGCGGCTACCTTCAGGACTGCGCGGCGAGATATCGTGATGTGCCCGGAATCAGCTTTCTGGGCTACGTGCCAGAGGAGAATGTGGCCGAACTATTCAGGAGCGCCTCTGTCGCGGTGATGCCATATAACTCATCCGCCGGTTCAAGCGGCGTGGTGCATCTGGCATCTGAGTATGAGATTCCTGTTCTTGCTTCTGACATTCCCGATTTGCGGGAACTGGCGGCATTTGAAGGACTGTGGCTGGAGTTTTTCCCAAAAGACGATATTGATGCTCTGGCCAAAGGACTCATACTGCTGATGACGGACAGCCAATTGAGGGACAAGATTAGAACACACAATCGCCAGGCGGTCAGCGGGATCCACCTGCGGGACGTCGTCGAGTCGTACCTTCGCACTTTTGCCCAGACCGCACGCCGCCCGTCGCGTGGGAACTTGTTGCAATCGGAGATCGAGATCGAGAGCCGATCGAAATCACGGCTTCCCGAATGCGGCTGAGGCACGAAATGGCGGTGGTATCTCCGAAATTTTGAAGAGGAGCAAATCATTCTCATCGCGGACGCATATGCAGGCCCCAGATCTCTGTTGGCCTCGGGCAATGAGGGGATGGACTCGGAATCATCGGTTGCTTATTCCGTGATCACTGCCACACTGAACGAAGCCGAGAATATCGTCGAGCTGATTGAGGCCATCACGATGCAGGTTGGCCCCATGGGTAAGGCCTTCGAGATCATCGTGGTGGATGACAACTCACCGGACGGCACTGCGACACTTGTGCGCGATTATTCCGCGGCCAATCCTCATGTGAAGCTGGTTTCCCGGCCATGTGCGCAAGGGATAGGCTCCGCCTACCTCAACGGCATTCAGCATGCGACAGGCCGTGTGATCTGCACCATGGACGCTGATTTCTCCCATCCGCCTGACATGCTGCCGCAACTTCTTGAGGCGGCGGATCAGAACTTCCTTGTGCTCGGATCCAGATTTCTTCGCCGCGGAGATTTCGACACTTTCTGGTACAGGTGGCTCCCAACCAGGTTTGCCAATCTCTGGCACGGCCTTGTCCTTCGCTCGGGAGTACGAGATCACACGAACGGATACATGGCGGTGAAGCGAGAGGGCCTGAAGCGGCTTCTCGACGCGGGTAGCGCGCGTGGAGTTCGTCCCTTCGACCGAATCCTCTACGGCCTCGCGTTAGTAGCTCTGGCGAAACGAACGGAGCAAAACGTTGTTGAGCTCCCCGCAAAATATGTCTTCAGGACGCGTGGTGAGACAAAGATCAAATTTGCAAGGGGAGTTCGACTCTTCTTTTTCGAGTGGGCAGATTCGCTCCTGCTCGCTTTGCGCCTTTCGGAGTGACCGCGCGTGGTCTGAGAGCCGTGATCGAAGTCACCTTTGATTGCTTCGACCGTCCCAGAACTTCGCGTACCGCGTCTGCGACGAAATCGATCTCGCTCTCTGTCAGCAGGGGGCCGGAGGGCAGGTTCAATCCTCGCTCCGACAGATCGCGGCTCACCGGAGCGTGCGTGCGATGTCCTGCGAAGGGCGGCAGGCTGGACATAGGGCAGAAGAAGGGACGCGTGTCGATGCCCCTTATGCGAAGTCGGTCCATCATCGCGTCACGCACGGTCCGTGAGGGCGTGAGGATCGAATACATCCAGAAGATGCTGCGGGCAGTTTCCATGCCCGGCGGATGCAGGCAGAGCTCCGGCATGCCCGCAAGGCGTTCCGCATAGAGTCTGGCGATCTTTGCTTTGCGCGAAAGTATCTCGTCTATCCTCCGGAGTTGGGAACGTCCCATGGCAGCCTGCATACCTGTCATCCGGTAGTTAAAGCCGAGCTCCGGGTGGAAATAGCGGCGATCGGGATCCATCGCGTGTCCCCGAAGAAAATGCATTCTGGAGGCGAGTTCCGGGTCACGCGTCACTACCATGCCCCCCTCACCCGTAGTGATGATCTTGTTGCCGAAGAAAGAGAAGCAGCCGAGGGTGCCGAATGCTCCAGCCTTCCGGTTGCCTCTGGATGCGCCGCACGATTGTGCTGCATCTTCGATGATCGTGACTCCCGGGGCTGCCTCCGCCAGGCCTTCGCAATCTGCTGGATTGCCGTAAAGATGCACCGCTATCACGGCGCGGGTACGCGGGGTGACGCAGCGCGACACGCTATCCGGAGTCAGATTCCAGTCCTCGACGGAGACGTCTGCAAAGACCGGCGTAGCCCCGCATGCGACTACCATCGACGCCGGAGCGATGAAAGTAAGGTCTGGAACGATGACCTCATCCCCGGGCCCGATGCCGGCCGCGCGCAGAGCAAGGTGCAACGCAGCAGTGCCACTGGAGCAGGAAATTGCGTTCCGGGCGCCAATCGTGGCGGCAAACTCCTGCTCGAAGTTGAGGACATCCGGACTGCTGGACGAAACCCAACCACTCAGCGTGGCTTTCCTGACGGTCTCCACATCCTCGTCAGAAATCCAAGGGGAATAGACTGGTATCTCTCGCTTGATCATTGCCAGCTCCCGAGTGTCCCTGAGCGTTCAAGCATAACCTCAACCCGATCATTTTCGACATTCAATTAAAATGCCTAGCCTATGCGGTTTCCCATAGCGAGACCTATGGTCGGGGAAGACGAGGCCGCAGCGTTGGCGCGCGCGGTTCGGTTGGGCGAGATATCCAGAGGCAAATCCATACTCGAATTCGAGGCCGGATTCGCAGAGTTATTCGGCGGAGGAGAGGCGGTCTCCGCGGTGAATGGAACAGCTGCCCTGGAACTTGCCGCCCGCGCATTGGACCTGACGGGCAAGCCGGTGGTGACCGGAGCCATGAGCTGCCAGGCTACGGCGAATGCCCTGATTTCAGCAGGTTGCGAAGTACGATTCGTCGATCACGACGCGGAAACCTGGCAGGTGAGTGTTGACTCGATCCGCGCGGCCGTAGATTCCCGGACGAAGGCGGTCGTCGTCGCGCACCTGTATGGAGCGACAGCTGACCTGATCGCTGTGGCGGAGTTCTGCAAGGAGCGAAACCTTCTGCTGATTGAGGACTGTTCGCAGTCGCTCGGAGCGCGATGGCAGGGGCTACCCGCAGGTTCCGTGGGAGACGCGTCTACCTTTTCCTTCTATGGCAACAAATTGATCACAACTGGCGAGGGGGGAATGGTATGGACCCGGTCTCCAGAGGTAGCTGCGCGGGCACGCCTGCTCAGGAATCACGGCCAGGACCGACCGTTCCACCACGTCGTATATGGGCTCAACTGGAAGATGCCGAATCTGCTGGCTGCGCTTGGCGTGGAGCAACTGCGCCGCGTACCAGAACTCATTGCGGCACGGCGTGAGCGCTTCGATCGCTTGCGTAATGCACTCGGCACCGTCACTGGCATAATCTTGCCAAAACTGCCGGCTGAGCTCTATGCCGCACCATTCTGCTTCCCACTGGTACTTCCTGACCATGATCGCGACCAGGTGATGCGCGAGTTCGAGGCTGCCGGCATTGAGACGCGTCCGCTCTTTGCTCCGCAATGCCAACAGCCGTATTGGCCTTCACTGGTCTCCGCGCCCTCGCCGGAACTGCCGGTCGCGGAGAGCCTAGCAAGAAATGGCCTCTATCTCTCCACATCACCTCACCTGTCTTTGTCAGACTGCGAGTTCATCGCTTCTGTTCTGATCCACATTCTCGCGCGTACAAAAGCGACTCCGTCTGAAGCGCATGCGTAAGGTCCTGCTCATCTTTCTGGTTTTGTGTGGGTGTGCTGTCGCGTTCGCATTGTTTTCCCATGCTCCCATCGCTTCACGCGCGCTGGCCTGCGTGCTGTGGTTCCAGCGCCAGGGACGAGCCGGAACTCTCCTTTACGGAGCGGTCGATGTGATTGCTACGGTGTTGCTCTTTCCCGGGACGCCGCTCACTCTTGGCGCGGGGTTTCTCTACGGAACGGCTGTCGGCTCGGTCGTGATCTCCATTGCAAGCACGGCTGCAGCAACTGCAGGCTTCCTCCTGGCTCGCTATATCTCCGGGGATTGGCTCATCCGCCGATTCGATCGGTTTGCTTCGCTCCGCGCTCTGGATCAGACCATTGCTGAGCACGGCTTCAAGATGGTGCTGCTCATGAGGCTGCAACCCGTCTTCATACCGTTCGCCTATTTGAATATGGGGCTCGGGTTGAGCCGCGTGACGCTGCGAGACTTCGTTCTCGGTTCATGGCTGGGAATGCTTCCCGGTACGATCCTGTACGTCTATGTAGGATCGCTGCTCAATGCTGCCTACTTCACTCACTTCAGCGCCCGGTCGTTAGCGGTTCACGAATCACACAGTCTGCACAGAGTCGTGCTTCTGTTAGGTGGCGCCGCCTTCCTCGCATTCTGCCTGCTGATCTCGCGCATCGCCCGAACAAGCCTGCGGCGCATACAGGAGAGCAGCGTCGAGGAGAGGGCATCGAAGGTCCCGGAAAACAGACCCTAAATCTGGCTTAGGTCGCACTGGTACGGCAGAAGCACTGGTAAACGGGATACTCCACCAGTCCTCGGTTGCCACAGGAAATCGTGGCGTGCTATATGTTTAGCCCTCCCCAAAAAATGTGCTCCCCGACAGACGTCTAAGGGCCCTTTGTGCGTGGCTTGGTGTCTCGCCGTGTTCTCCGCACACCCGCCAATAGGAGATTCATGCGCTCACGTCGTATTCACGCCAGCCTCATCTGTGTCGCAGTTGCCCTAGCCATCGTCGTTTTCGTGCTCATTCCACGGTTCAAGGCGTCTGTTGTCCGAGCGAACAGGTTGGATTTGGCAGTCATGGCGCGAAAGTATCCGAATTTCTCCGCTGAGCAACGCATCGCAGTTTTGCGGGAGATGCAGTCGCAGTTGCATCCGGCGGGGCGCGATATGACCATGGCCGATTTTCTTAGAAAGCTCGTCGCATTGGCCGACGCTTCCGGCTCGAGTCTGCCATCCGCTGCCAATTTTGTGGGCAATCTCACGTCCATCAATGCACCCGATACAGACCTTATGGCGCTCGCCCAGCAGCCCGATTGCTCGCTCACTCTGCGCTATGCGCCTTACAGCCTTCTGTCGGGACCATTATTCAGTTACAGCACCCCTACTTCCACGCCCAGTTATGGCAACGTCTTGCACAACGCCGCCGGCCTGACGACGACTCAGGGTAAATTTCCTTCGGGCTGCGGAAACACGAACACCGGTACTACCTCGCGCAAGATCGTTTTTACCGGCGTGACTACCAGTGGCGTCCGCGTGTACGCCGGGCATTTTTATAATGTGCCTGTTGGCGAAGAGGCTATCTATACCGTTACTGCTAAGCCGGATGATACCTTTCAGACCTTCAACACACTCACAAACGCCAATACCGCTGTCGACCTCTTGACCTCGGACTTGAATGGCGACGGCAACGGCGACCTGATCTCAATCAACAGCCCCGCCGCCTCGGGTAGCGCGACGGCTACCGTCTTCCTTGGCAAAGCCGATGGCTCCTTTCCCACGCCAACCGAGATTACCCTGGCCGGGAACATTGCGATCAGCGGGGTGATTGACGACTTCAACGGAGACGGCAAAAAAGACCTTGTCGTCGCGACCGCGACTGGCATTGGCGGGACGGGCACCACGTATTACATCAACTTTCTCGCGGGCAAGGGCGATGGCACCTTCCAACCTGTGCAGTCCTATACGGAGACGCCCCCCGCCATCATGGTCAACGGTTTTTATTTCGGGCTGATCAGCGCCGACCTGCGCGGCTCCGGCCACAAAGACCTCATCACCTCAGCAGGTATTGTTCTCTTCGGCAAAGGGGACGGCACCTTCACGCAATCCTCGACGGCTGCCTTTCCAGCTTCGCAAGCCACCTCGTCTTATGGCCCCAACGTCGCTGCAGCTGATTTCAATAGGGACAGCAAACCTGACCTCGCAGTAGACAATGGCGTCTCCATTCAGATCTATCTAGGCAAGGGAGATGGCACCTTCACGCCGGGCGCCGGCTACTCGACCATCAACAACGTTGGCTATCTCGTCGCGCAAGACATTGATGGTGACGGGAACGTCGATCTTTACTCAGGTACAGGAAATAACGGAACGCTCGGTGGCGATCAATTCGACTACAACATGGGCTACGCCCTGATGGGCAATGGTGACGGCACCTTCCGAGGCGCACCGTCGCAGCTCTTCTCTTACACCGGGACCAATCTGGACGACCTGAACGGTGACAAGATCGTGGATGCCGTCGGCATCAACGCCGATAGCTCGTTCACTTCCTACCTCGGCGACGGAAAAGGCAACTTCGCGACGGGCGCTACTCTCATTACCTCACCCATTACGCTAAGCGGAACGAAGTACACGTTCAATAGCGGCATCGATTCATATTCCGTTGGCGATATCAATGGCGATGGCACGGGCGATCTCGCCTATATCGCCACAAACTTCTATGGACCCAACTACGCGCCGGGAATCTTTATCGCGATGGGCAAAGGCGATGGTAGTTTCGGAGCTCCTACGTTCATGCCCACGCCTGCCTTCGTTGCGCCGCCGGATATAGACGTCAATCCGACCCTGAACGGAGTGCGGCTGGCGGACATGAATCATGACGGGAAGCTCGATCTCGTCTACATTTACAACACCACCAGCTACAACACTCACAACGACTCTGTGGGCATTGCGATTCAATTTGGCAATGGGGACGGCACCTTCAAGACAGCATCGCAACTCACTTTGCTCTACTCCGGCGCAACAGCCCCGAATCCCGGAGCCTATCAACTGGCGCTGATCGCCGATATCAACAAGGACAGTAACGCCGATCTGTTTGTCCTCTCCGGGTTAAGCCTAAACTCACCATCGTTCACTCTTCAGACTTACCTGGGCAAGGGAGATGGCACCTTCAACGCGCCAACGACCGTAGCTGGCGTCATGCCTCCAGGTACTCTTTACGGCACCCAGAGCGTGCCGATAGCGGTCGAAGACATGAACGGCGACGGGTCGCTGGATATCGTTGCTCTTGAGGACGATTCGACTACTCAGAACCTAGATATAGCGATCGCCCTGGGCAATGGTGACGGAACCTTCAAAGCACCTACTGTCACCAATTATTCGGGGCAATACGTCAATGGCACGAGCCTGGCTGTAGCTGACTTCAACGGAGACGGCAAACTTGATGTTGCCACGTCAAGCTTTCTGGGCCCGATGGAAAGTGGCATCGCGCTCGGCAACGGCGACGGCACACTTCAGACCGGTGGCGACGCCACCTCCGTCGGTCCGCTGCAGGCTTTTTACGTTGGATCCGGAGGCGCCGCAATCGCCCTCGACCTCAACGGTGATGGGAAGCCAGATATTCTCACAGGTCCCGTGGAACTCTTGAGTCAATCCTCATCGGGCGGTGGGGGTACCACCGCGTCGTCCACAACCCTCTTGGCCAGCGCTTCCTCCGTTACTGTGGGGCAAAACGTAACCTTTACCGCTACGGTCTCCGGACCCTCCGGCAACACAACCGTGCCCACGGGCAGTGTGTCCTTCAACAATGGTGCGACGGCGCTCGGCAGCGGTACGCTCGATGGAACCGGTACGGCTACCTTTTCTTCCTCGTCACTCGCGGCAGGCAGCTATAGCGTGACCGCTGTGTATAGCGGAGACGCAACCTTCACTGCTAGTACGTCCTCGCCGGTGCCTCTTACCGTCACGGCGGCTCCGCCTCCAGACTTCGGCATTGCACTCGCGCAGCCGAGCGTCACCATCACTTATGGGACGATGGCGACCATCAACGATGGGATCAACGTCACGTCATCCAACGGCTTCAATCAGGCGGTCGCGCTCTCCTGTTCCGGTGCCCCTCAATTTGCCAGCTGCAGTGTAGCTCCGGCCTCGGTCACGCCTAGCGGAAGCACGCCGGGTACCTCCACTCTTAAGGTCATGACGGACATCGCAACATCCGCCGTGATGACGCCGCTGTCACCATTGAATCGGCGTGGCACAATGGCGCTCGCCTTTCTTGGTGGCGGTGCGATCTTTGCCTTCGCTTTTGCGCGAATCCGCCGTGTCCATTCGCATCTTCTCCAGGTCAGCTTTCTTTTCTGCCTTTTGGCAGGCTCCGCGCTCATCGGTTGCGGTGGCTCTAGCAGCAGCAATAACAACAGCACCAACAACACGCCAAAAGGAACTTATAAGATCACGGTAACTGCCACCGCAGGTTCAATAACGCACTCGGCTACCCTCGATGTAACAGTCCAGTAGACTCATACGTTACAGCGCACTGTTTCGCTGAACAGCGGTGAGATTCGGGCGAACTCTTCGGGTAAGTTCGCTGGCCAAAGTGATCTAAACGGGGACGGCTATCTCGACGTGACTCTTAATTTCCGGTGAGTCGCCGTTTACATAAAGTCAGTATTGCGACGGAACGGCTCACAGTTTTGCCACAAGCCATCACCCATTGTGGTTAGCTCGTCCCAAACGCCTCTTATAGTTGCCAAGGCCGACATACACTCAACGCGCACTCAGTGGCTTCTTTAATCGACAATGCAACTTAACGATTCACGCGCGCGAGTGCTCTTTTCCCGGCTCGTTCCGGTCGTCCTTTTCTGCGCATCTGCTCTCGGGCAGGACACTCCTATGTTCAGAAATGACCTTGCCCACTCCGGCATCTACGCCGCCACCGGAGTGCCCAAGCTCAATGGAGTCAAGTGGACGTTCCACACTCACGGCGAAGTCATTTCGTCGCCTGCTATCGTCGACGGCACCATCTACGTCGGCAGTAACGACGGCAACCTCTATGCCATCGATCAGCAAGCAGGCTCCTTAAAATGGAGCTTCCACACCGATGCCCGCATTACCTCATCCCCGGCTGTCGCCGATGGTCTCGTATACTTCGGCAGCTACGATAGCAATTTCTACGCCGTAGATGCTGCAACCGGAAAGCAGCGATGGAAATTCCGCAACGCAGGCGAGCGCCGGTATTCGGCGAGTCATCTGCATGGGTCGCTTCCCGCTGGAGAAACGATGCCCGACCCCTTTGACGTATATCTCTCTTCGCCAGCAGTCTGGAAAGGGGCCGTTTTCTTCGGCAGCGGCGACGGGAATATCTACGCGCTCGATGCTGCTACTGGTTCCGTCAAATGGACATTTCATACCGGCGACGTCGTACACGCATCGCCCGCCATCGTCGATGGCAAGCTTTATATCGGGAGTTGGGACAGTTACTTTTACGCGCTCGATGCCGCTACAGGGAAGCAGCTTTGGCGCTTCAAGACTGGAGAAGACCCCGACATTCATAATCAAGTTGGTATCCAGTCTTCGGCTACCGTAGCCGACGGCTTGGTCTACTTCGGTTGCCGCGATTCAAACTTCTACGCTCTGGATGCTATAACCGGCCAGCAACGGTGGGTCTTCCCCAACAAAGGGTCCTGGGTCATCACGTCACCAGTGGTGCACGACGGAAAGGTCTACTTCGCCACATCGGATTCGGCGCTGTTTCACATACTCGACGCGCGCACCGGTGTGTCACTCGACTTAATCAAGTTCCAATGGCCCATTTTCAGTTCCCCGGCCATCGCAGGGGACACGCTTTATGTCGCCGGACAAGACGGCAAACTTGTAGCCATCAATCTCACTTCCAGAAAGTCCGTTTGGGTTTTTCAGTCAGACGGCTCTCGCAGGAATCTCACCGCGTTCTCAAAATCCGACGGCAGCCCCAACTACGAAATCGCCTTCACTTCTAATTTTTACGATGACATGATCGCCGGGATCAGCAAAGTGCACACCGTGGGTACGATCTTGTCCTCGCCCGTTGTCTCCGGAAGTGTGGTGTACATAGGAAGCGCCGACGGCAACCTCTACGCCCTCTACTAGCTGACCCAAAATCAGCCTAACGGTCTTTGTCTTCTCTCTTTGTGCGAGCCTATAACTCTTCAAAAAGATGTCTCGTATAGATGCCGGTGGCAGTGCACCGCGCACCCTGGTGAATCATCCGCATCAAAATTTCCTCACCGTTCCGGTCGATCGACGTGACCTCGCTCAAATCGACGATCCGGAGGCGATCGCAGAACGCATCCACACCGATGAATGTCGTCTGCTTGCAGCTCGTCCAGAGGCGTCGTGGCTGGAGTCGCAGTGATCGTGGGTCATCGTGGTCTACATGGCGATGTACACCAGCAGTGCTGGAACGCACCCGTGAAATAGGAATATTGAAATCGCTGGGTGCGTCTTCGCGGCTGATCCTCAGCATGCTGTTAAAGAAGACACTGTTTTTTGCCTGCCTGGGAGTGCTGGTCGGCATCCTGTTGACCTATGGAGCGCAATGGACAATAGCACACCTTGTGCCATCCAGTCTGAATCAGGAGACGTTATATGCATGGTGGCCAGCGGACGGAGCCATTGCCATCGCCGGCGCTCTTCTGGGCGCTATTGTTCCTTAACGAAGGCTGTGAGGCAGGACGTCACTGATGCGCTTGCTTATGAGTACGGTCGGCGGCCGTCGGAGCACACCTCGGTGGAAAATCACCACGCCGGCCGGAGCCCTATCTTCCGTATGAGGGCGCGGTAGTGCTCGTCGTTGTGGAGGAGATCGAAGCTGCATTCATTCTGGATGTCGAGCAGGAGCGGGGAGTGTTGACTGTAACCTTCTTCCAGCAGAGACATGGCCTTCTCCCCTTGACCCAATTGCGCGTATAGCCCGGCCAGCTCGACGACCGAGAGGTATTGAGCGGGGGATTGGTGTTCCAGGCCGTGGATTTGCGACCGGAGGACGGCATCGTATCCCCCCTGTTCGAAAGCATGGCGCAAGCTCTCCGCATATTCCGGCATAGAGATCAGAGAGAAGAATTGGGCTAGTTTCTCTACCGATTCTTTGTCTTTCCCGTCGCAGCGATATGCGTCGGAGAGAATGTAGTGAAGCCAAGCATCGTTCGGCGTCGATTCGAGGCGCTGCGCCCCATCCGTAATCGCTGCATCGTACTGCCTCGCCATCAGATAGGCGAGGGCCATGGCCCATGGCCGGCCAAATGGATCGAGTTCGGTTGCCTTCTTCTGTTGTTCGATCGCTTCGGGCTGGCGGTTCATTTCTTCGAGCAGCTTAGCGCGGAGATGATAGGCCTCCGCGAATTCCGGATCGAGCTCGATGACGTTCCGAGTCTCCTGATCAGCGCGGGGAAGGTCCCAGTTGTAGAGCCAGTAAGTAGCGGCCATCGAGAGATGCGTTTGAGGAAGGGAATCGTCGAGCGCAATCGCTTTACGGGCGGCCGCGTCTTGCGCTGGCAAAGCGGTCCGGGGATCAAGCTGGCCCTCAACCGTTCCTGCCCCGTAGTAGTCGGCAAGTCCCGCCCAGCCCAGTGCGTAATCGGGCTGCAACTCAGTCGCCTCGCGGAAATAGTCGGCTGATTTTTCGTACTGACTCGTGAACCAGAGATAGCGCCCGTGCAGGTAAGCATCGTGTGCCTCGGGATTGACATAGCGTGCGGGCTTCACATCAACAGCGCTGTTGAGCCGTTTTGCGATGGCCTGTGCGGCTTCCATGGGTAGTGTGACCACATCGTTTGCGTCGCGATCATAACTGTCAGCCCACAGGTGCGTGTCGGTGGAGGCCTGGATCAACTGGATGGTCATGTGGACTTTTCCATCGCTGCGCTCGACCGAGCCTTCGAGGATGCCGTCGACGCCGAGTTCGTGGGCGATGTCGCGCAGGGGGCGGCGCGCTCCTTTGTATTGCATGACGGAAGTTCGAGAAACGACATGAAGGGTGGAGTTCTTCGCGAGCATGGTGGTGAGCTCGTCGGTCATGCCGTCGGCAAAGTAGTTCTGGGCGGGATCGCCGGAGAGATTGTCGAGGGGCAGGACGGCGATCGACTGGATGTTTGGGGTTGCGGCCCGAGCGGAGTGCGCGCGGGGCCAGTGTGCGCGCAGTGTGAAGGCCATAATGCAACAAACAACTACCGCGGAGGCTCCGATGAGAAGCCAGGAGGGAAGTCGCGGAAGGCGTGAGGGCGCGCCTGTTTCGCTGGCTGATGATCGGGGTGTCGAGAAGGTGGTAGCGACGCCGCTGGCACCGAGGGCTGCGGGTTCTAGAGGGAGCGCTGGCGGCGGCAGGTTCGCCTCAGAGATGGGTCCGATGAAGCGGTAGCCGCGGCCCGTGACGGTCTGTACGAAACGCGGCTGTTCTGGATCGTCGCGAAGGGTCTGGCGGATTTTGCGGATCGCCGTATTGATACCGTGCTCCGTATCGACAAAGACTTCGCTGCCCCAAAGGCGCTCGGCGATTTCTGCCCGGGTGACGAGATCGCCTTCGCGGGTGGCGAGCAGGATGAGTAGCTCCATTGGCTTGCGTTCGAGTTTTATAGTGCGGCCGTCGCGCAGCAATTCGAACCGGGTGCAATCCAGCCTGAAGTCGCCGAATTCGAAGATGGTGACGGGCACCGAACCCCACTCCGCGGCGGAAGTATACAGCCGCTTTTTCGGACAGGTTGATCCTACTTACTTTCAGGGAGTTAGCGCTTCACCGAAACTTCACCTCGAACTTCACCTCCTCTGTCTTGCTCCCAGCGTGTGCGGGGAGGTTATCTCGGTGCCAGCTGGCGAGGCCGGCGGGAGGAATACTCAAATGAGGATTAGTTACAAAAAATTGGCAGCTACGTTCGGTGCCCTGTTACTCGCGCTGGTGTGCGCGCCGAGCTCGTGGGCTGGGTGTGCCCCCAGTCTGGCGGGACCAACGCATAGCAGCTGGAATGTCCAACCGGGACACGCGATGCCGTTTGCGGCAACGCTAATTGGTGATGATCGCTACCGGGAGCCGAGCATTGTGGGCTTCTGGCACTTCAAGTTTTTCATCGGCGGGAACGAAATCGACGCTGGCAACCAGCAGTGGCACAGCGACGGAACGGAGATCCTGAACTCAGGAGGGCGCCCACCCATCATTGGTGACTTCTGCCTTGGTGTGTGGCAGCAGATTGGCCCGCGTCACTATCGGCTAAACCATCGCGGACTCGGCTGGAATGACACAGGAACGGCTTTCCAGGAGACAGATGTCTTCCTCTTCGACGTGTATCTGAGCGCTGATGGCAATTCCTACACCGGCACATTCACATTGACCGCCTACGACGAAAAGGGCACTCCGCTGGGGCCGGCGGCGAAAGGTTCGGCTACGGCGAGCCGAATTACGGTGAATACGCTAAAGCCTGGTCCTCTTATGTAGACAAGTGTTGTAACGAACGGTTTGGACACCTTCACTCCGGCGCTCGTTGACGGAGTGAAGGCTCTTTTTTGCTTCTCTCGAGAGCCATGTAGCTAGTCACTGCGCCGCGTACGACCGTGGATTGTGGCCGCGTCGTTCTCAGATGAACGAGGTTTACCGTTGAGCATTGCTGCGGCGGGGGCCAATTCTTGGGGGATGCGGCCGCAGGCCTGGTGAGCGGCATGACAGCGAACTCCGGCCCGGTCATTCAGCCAATCCAAATCGTCGGCCCAAAATGGTTACGACCTTCTTCAAGGTTACCAACGTCACGTGGATTGTCGTTTTGGACCCGGGGCTTCGAGGGCATCTAATTTGTTCGGCGCTTTCTCGATGTCAAGTTTTCATATCGCCCAAATCGACCTTTCGGCGGTCGGTTTCCCCGCCTAAAGCGCCTCGTTTGCGTCTTTATTCCCCGCGACAAAATGCTGGGACTTGCGTTTGTCCTGCTGTACAGTAAGGCAACTCATCACGGTACTGCGTAAGGTCACAAGCGCCGGAAGACCATGCGGAGGTGAGTTGCATGGTTGAGGCGATTTTCTGACTTCCGTAATTCCGCCTGAGTATGATTTCTGCAATCTGCAGCTACAGGTACTCTCAACGCGTCGATGGTGTAGACGCCTACTTCCCCATGATCCGCATCTCCAAACCGGCCGTTCTCGTGGCAGTCGCCATGATGACCCTGCACGTGATCATGGCGGTGGGGGCGGCGTCGATGTTTCTGACGAATGCGCTGATCGCGCTTGCGCCGGTGCTGGCTGGATTGGCATGCCTATGGCGCAGCCGGAAACAACCATCCGTACTTGCCGACAAGTGGCGGCTGCTGGGCGTCGGGCTGCTTATCTGGGGGACAGGCCAGGCGTGTTACACCTACGGAACCGTCGTGTATCACAACGTGCAGACGGCGGCCCTTCCGTCTGACTTCTGGTTTTTGGTCTACGGCATCTTTGTGCTGCTGGCAGTGTGCTCCGTCGGCGAGGATCAGGATTCGACTGCCATCCTGATCGCTGACGGCGCCCAGGCGACGCTGGCTACCGTCCTGATCTACGTCACGCTGTTCATGAACAATCACTTCAGCCACCGGACGCTCCCGGCGTCGCAGCTGACCACTCTGTATCTGGGAGAGAATCTCGCGCTTGCCGTGACGGCGACCATCCGGCTGCTCGCAATGCCGGATGGCGAAGACCGTTATTTCCATCGAACGGCCTGCACCTTCGCCTGGCTCATGATTCTGGTGTCAACACCGCTGAATTATCTCGACGCGTATGTGGGGCCGACCAACGGCAAGGCCATCGAAGTAGGCTGGATGATTCCATTCCTCGCAGTGGCTGTGCTGGCCTTCTCGAAGGAGCAGCAGATCAGACCCGAGCCGGAGGAGAAACATCGCTCGTGGGGCGCGATGATGGTCTACAACGCGAGCCCGGTCTTTTTCACGCTGTGTGTGCTGCTGCTGGGCGCGCATACGGCGCAGCATCGACCCTTCGTGGGATTCGCAGCGGTGGTCGGAGCGCTGCTGATCTACACCTTCCGCGCGACAATTCTGCAGACGCGGTTGCGCCAGGTGCAGGAGAGCCTGAATGACTCAGAGCGCAATCTGCGCCTGTTGAACAGCAAGCTCCACGAGCAGAGCCTGATCGACCCGTTGACACAGATTGCCAACCGCCGGCGCTTTGAACAGGTGCTGGAAGTGGAGTGGAACCGCGCCTTGCGTTCCGGCTGGCCGATCTCCGTGGTCATGCTGGATATCGACCATTTCAAATCGCTGAACGACCGCTATGGTCATCTGCGCGGCGACGAATGCCTGACTGCGGTGGCCCAGATGCTGCGTCGTGATCTCCGCCGTGGCGGCGAGCTCCTGGCACGGTACGGCGGCGAGGAATTTGTCGCGGTGCTGCCCAACGTGGATGCGGACGGCGCCATGCTGACGGCAGAGGCGATGCGCGCGCGTGTGCATCAGATCGGCATTGAGAACCACGGCTCCCCAATCGGGCGGCTGACGATCAGCGTTGGCGTCTGCTCTGTCGTACCGGTCGCCGGGCTGACACGTGAGGGGCTGGTGGATGCGGCGGACACGGCGCTCTACCGCGCCAAGTCGTCCGGGCGCAACCGCGCGGAGATCGCAGATCCAATGCTGCCGCCAAGACCAGATCGCGTGCCGCCCAACCTGGGCGCTCACTTGGTCGAAGAGTAGGCTGCTACCGGCTCGCTGCGGCTCGCCACATCGAGTGCCTGCGAGAGATCGGCGATGATATCGCGGGGATCTTCGAGCCCCACAGACAGCCGAACCAGGCCATCGGTAATGCCAATACGCTCTCGCATCTCCCGCGGCACATCGCCATGCGTCATGCTCACCGGATGCGTGATCAGCGTCTCTGCCGCGCCCAGATTCTCCGCCAGCACGCAGAGCCGTACGGCATTCATCAGAGCGATGCCGGCCTCTGCACCTTGCTTCAACTCGAAGGACAACATGCCGCCATGCAGGGTATGCTGACGCTCCGCCAACTCACGCTGAGGAAAGCTGGCGAGTCCCGGGTAGTGGACGTGGGCGATATCGGGATGCTGCTCCAGCCACTCGGCAACGATCTGCGCGCCGCGCGAGTGCTGCTGCAGACGCAGCGGCAGTGTCTTGATGCCGCGAGCGGTCAGCCAGGCTTCATGAGGGGACTGAATCGAGCCGAGCGTTTTGCGGACGAGCCGCAGACGATCGAGGATCTTTTCGTCGCGCGCCGCGACGGAGCCGCCGACGGTCGCGTTGTGGCCCTCGATGTACTTGGTGGTCGAGAGCATGGTGATGTCCGCGCCGAGATCGAGTGGCCGCAGTAGCACGGGCGTGAGGAAGGTATTGTCCACCACCAGGAGCAGGCCTGCGGGACGGGTGATCGCGACCATTGCCTCGACGTCGGTCAGCTTGAGCGTCGGATTAGCGGGCGTCTCGATGAAGACCATCCGGGTGGTGGGCCGGATTGCGGCCTTCACGGCGGCGGGGTCGGCCGTATCGACGAAGCTCGATTCAATGCCGAGGTGGCCGAGTACCTGGTCGAAGAGCCGGACCGTGCCTCCATAGACCACGTCCGAGAGCACGACGTGGTCGCCGGACTTGAGCAGTGCGAGGAAGATACCCGAGATGGCCGCCATTCCGGTGGCGTAACAGACTGCTGGCGGCGTGTCCTCAAGCGCTCCGAGCGCCTCTTCGAGCGCGGAGACAGTGGGGTTCGAGGCGCGCGAGTAGGTGTGGCCCTTGTGGACGCCGACGGCCTCCTGGCGATAGGTCGTCGACTGATAGATGGGGGTCAGCACGGCGCCGGTGGCGGGATCGGCGCGGAGACCTCCGCGGACTGCGCCGGTGAGATGCGAATCGAGATCAAATCGCTTCGAAGCGGGGCTTTTGGAGTCAGAACTATTCGAATTGTGGGACATGCAATCCTCCTGGCACGTGAATGTCGGAATCGGACAAACAAAACCACCGCGGCGCCCTAGGCGGTGTGTGCACGAGAGGAGAGCGCTTCAGGCTCCTGGCGTGGACAGCGGACCGCCTAGGGTTCGCATGGCCATAGGCATTCGCCGGTGTGGAGAGATGCGCTGCATTGATTGAAATGATCGGAAATGGAGGGGCGAAAGTCAAGTTCCAGTGGAACGATGCGAGGGGCGGCCTCAGAAAGTGAAGGAAAGGCCCATGGTGATGCGGTCCTGGCGGGAGAGGCCGTCGAGTACTGGGCCGATGGTGGTGTAGCTGGTCCCCGGATCCACGATAATGCCTCCGCTTATGTCTTTCTCCGATTTTGACCAGAAATCCGGCTGCGACGTCAGTGTCTCGCGAAAGTCGGCACGGATCATCCAACGCGGCGTCATTCGATAGCGGATGCCGCCGCCATAGTTGAGTCCGACCTGAAATATTCCCCCGCCCTCGAGAGGTGGGTCGCTGCCGAAGTTGTAGGCGGCACTGATGAGGCCGATGTTGCTGAGGCCGAGCCGAAACCATGCGGGCGCTTTTTTGATGGGGGCATCGGACAGATGCATGAGGGACAGGGAAGGGCCCACAGCAAGGTAGGGACGCAGACGGGAGGTCTTGGGTGTGAAATTACCCAGGAGATTGTATGTAATCTGCGACGTCCGCAGACCGCTGGGCGAGAAGACAATCTGGTTGATCTCCTCGTTGCTGGTTGAATCATTGCCGACTACTGCCAGACCAAGATTGAATTCAGTGAAGCTGTGGTCGAAGCTGAACTCTTGTGAAAAATACCTCTGAGGGTTGAGGGTGACGGTGCCGCCTAGTTCCCATCCGTTGTGGAGAGTGTTGCCCAACACCAGCAACAGCACATCGTTAGGATTGTTGTCGTCGGTGAAGAGATAGGCGATGGCGCCGCCGTTGCCTCCGTAGTAGCCGTGAAATCCTCCGTGGAAACCAAGCTCCGCGGTCGGCGGCGTCCAGCGCACTGCTTTCGCATCGGGCAAGTTAGCGGGCGCCCGGGATCGGCTGGATAAGGTGTCGTAGCCCTCCCGAGTGCGAAAGTCGGTATCGATGGTGTATTGCTCTCCTTCGACATTCATCTGTCGATTCGGGGCGCTTTCCTTCCGCTTTTTAGCGTCGAGACCATAACGAATACCCGAATACGCCATGACGCCTACGTTGTCCCGCAAGATGTTGTTCTTCAGAGTGAGTACCGTCTGACGTGTGGTGCGGTCGAAACGATTGCCATGCGCAGCCAGGGTGGCGATCTGTTGTCCGCTCCCTTCATCGATCGGGTGCTCGCAGCTGTTCAATTGGAGAACGGCGATCCTGCCGTCGGTAATCAAGTCTTCCCCGGTGCCATTCTTTGGCTTCTTCGGGAAGCCAGGGCCGGGTGACCAGCTGCACCCCGGAGATACAGCCGGTGTAGATCAGGTCATTGACCACCTTGGCGCGCTCGTTATCGATATTGCTGTCGATCAGGTGGATGAAGGTCTTGTCCTTCTTGGAGAAACCGATGCCAATGTCGTGCGTAGAGGAAGACGTCCAGACTGGTTCGCCGTTCCAGGTCTGTGTGGTGGTCCAGATGCGCAGGTGATGCCGCTTGGAGAAAGTATTCAGGGTTTTGGCGTAGGAATAATTCGGATCTTTCCCGTCCAGCACCAGGATAGACATGGGGGCGCGCTGATAGCCCTGATTCTCGGCAACCGAGCGGACGGTGCTGTAGGTCGTCTCCGCGCTCAGGGTGTCGACGATGACCCATCCACTCGCGGCGAAGGCCGCTTGCAAGGCCTTCGCGCTTCCGATGAAGACCAGGTTTGTAAGGTCGGAAGGGATCTCTTTTTTCCCGGAGGTGAATGTTCGGAAGGGCAGCTGGTGCACCATAGCGCCGAGCTGTTCGCGTGACTCCGCAGTGGTGACGATCGGCGGCACGGTTCGCGCCTCGGCATCGGGAAGATCGATCGGCGCGGCGAGCTCCGCAAGAAGCTCTGTGCCGGTGGGAAGAGTGATCTCGGGCTCAGAGAAGCGCAGCACGCTCGCCGAACCGGCCGTAGCGAAGATGGCCGCGATAGGGTCTCCAAAGGCAAGAGTGCCGACGACGCCGGAGGCCCGGTTGCTCAACGTCGACGTGGAGCGGATGCCCTGGATGCGGCCCTGCTTGTTGATGCTCTCTCTCGCGTTTTCTATGTTCGTGATCTTTATCTGTACAGGGACCGAACCGTGATTGGCGAGGACGAGATGGTCAAAACGCAGCTCGATCTGAGCAGTTTCGTGAGCAACTCCGAGCCCGACCCGGCGAACTGAAACGACCTCGCCCTCGATGATGGCGCCCAGTGGCACGAGAATATTGCCACCCTCGCTGACGGGAGAGATGAGAATGCCGGTGATCTTTGTGCCCGCTGGAGTGGAATAGGAGCTGATGGGCTGCTGAATACGAATCTCGAGCGGCGTTCCGGCGGGGATGGTTTCCGCAGATAGATTTGCGACCGCAACGAGGCCCGCTAGGCCGCAGCCTGCAATCAAGGCACCGAGCCCCTTCGACAATCACGCCTCCTGTAAGCGAATCCAATTGCTTCTGAGCCGCGGGGGCACGGCATTCTTCGATGAGGCTGACGCTATCACGAGTGCGCGCGTCGTTGCGATGAGAAGTCATGAAATGGCTCGTAGACGCGAGGTCACGTTTCTAAAACAGCATGAACAAGCTCAGCAGAAGCGCGATGGGCATCACCATCATTCCCGCCTTCAAGAATTGCGAAGGCGTGATCTCCACGCCTTCGCGGCGCAACGCAATAAGCCACAGAATGGTCGCGAGCGAGCCGGTAACGGAGAGGTTCGGGCCAAGGTCGACACCGATCAAGACGGAGTGCTGAATAGCGCCGCTGAGATGCGCGTGACGCAGCGCGCTTCCGCTGGCAAGGCCCACGGGCAAATTATTCATGCCATTGGACAGCAGGGCGACGGCGAATCCGGCAGCCAGCTTGCCAGCAAGCGGCGGCAGTCCGGCAGCCCAGCGAAGACCACGCTCCGCGATCTGCAGCATGCCGCCTCGGTTCAGCGCTTCGACGATCATGAAGAGGCCAGCGACCAGCGGAACTATGGACCAGGAGACGCCGCGCACCACGGTGATCGCTGCGCGACGATCGCGCAGAGTTACCAGAAGGACAGCCAGCACGCCGACCGCGCACGTGGGAGCTCCTAGGTGCCACCCCAGGCCAGAGGCCACCAGAAGAACGGCTGCAGAGATGACGATGCCAGCGAGCGCCGCCTGACCAGCGCGTGACAGGGAAGTATTAGGAGAATTATCAGTATTATTATCTTTTAATTGTGAACGAAAGATAAAGTACAAGATGAAATATGTCACCAGAATGGACGCAATCGAAGGTAGGAGGAATACGCGTAGCCAGTGTGGTAGTGGCGGCATTTCGGCATTGAAGATCACCAGGTTGGCGGGGTTTGAGATGGGTAGGACAAAGCTGGCGGCGTTGGCGATGAACGCGCAGATGAGCAGATAGGGTCGCGGCCGCACTCTGGCCCGCTGGACCGCTGCGAGCACTGCCGGGGTGAGGACGACGGCGGTTGCATCGTTCGAGAGAAAGATCGTCACGACTGTGCCCGCAACATAGATGAGCAGAAAGAGCCGGGCCGCCGAGCCACGCGCATGGCTGACGGCAATGCCGGCGACCCAATCGAAGACGCCCTCCTGCCGCGCTGTCTCGGCCAGCAGCATCATGCCGATAAGAAAGAGGTAGACGTCCAGACCTTCGCGGATGGCATGCACCGCGCCTGCAATCGGCAGAAGCCGCGTAAGCACAAGCAGAAGCGCACCGGTGCCGATCCACCATGCCTCCGCGATACCACGCGGACGAAGGAGCATAAGCAGAATGCTGCTGAGCGAGAGTATCCAGATGAAGGCTACGGCGAAGTGCGGCAAAGGGGGTCGTGCTCCTCGGTTACGGTACCAGCAGAGTTTGCGCAGAGCTTCCGGTCAAGCGGTGCCTTCTCCGAGAGCAGTTTGGAGAGGCGCAGAGGCAACGGGTTCTGCTGAGTCCGTCTCAGGCATGAAGAAGAAGAGCATAAGGAACGCTGCGAGCGCCACGGCGCCGAGACCGAGAAACGAGATGCGAAATCCGAAAAGATGAATTAGATAGCCGCCATAGGCGTTGCTGAGCGCCGCACCTCCTCCCACTGCCGTGGCCAGCGCACCGGAGGCCAGGTTGAAGCGTCCCGTGCCCCGCGTGCGATCGGCGATGACCAGAACCGCGACGACACCGAAGATGGTATTCGCAACGCCATCTAGACACTGGATGGCAATGAGAGCTGCTGGCTGGTGAGTGAGGGTATAGAGGACCGCACGCACCGGCAACACGCCAAAGCCTACGAGAAGCAGCGGCCGACGGCCGTGCCGGTGCGCTTGGACGCCGATCCATGCAGCCGTGAATGAAATGATGAGCTGGGTAACGATGACGCAGGCCGTCATAAACGCGACCGCTGCCTTTGCATTGTTCCTGCTGAGTAGCTCGCCCAACTCGGGCAGCATGGCGGCGTTGGCGAAGTGGAAAAGGAAGCAGCAAACGAGGAAGAGCAGGAGGACACGATCCTGAGCGAGCAGCCGAAGGGAGTAGCGGAGCCCGCGATTCTCTTGAATACGCTCATAGCCACCGCGAGCCAGCTCATAGTCTATTTCCTCCGGCCTGATGAGCAACGTGGCGGCAATGGTGGGCGCTACCAGACATGTGGCGGCGACAAAGATGGCGCGATTCCCGAGATAGTGGCTTACGGCGAGGATCAGCAGGGCAGCAACAACATTGCCAGCGGAGTTGAACGCCTGGTTGCGGCCGAATTGGCGGTCGAAGCCCCGCCGGCCGACCAGCCCCATTGTGACAGCGGCGAGCGCCGGCGCGAGAAAAGGCGCGGCGCCCCCGATAAGCGCCTGAGCGCTGTATACAGCGAGCTTGCTGGTCTTCCACGCAAGTAGCGTTGCACCCAGTCCGAGGACCAGCGCGCCAACGACGACGATCAGTCGTTTGCGGCGTGCCTGATCGACAATGCCGCCGGCTGGCGTTTGGAGGGCGACCGTCACCAAGCCGCCGACGGTGAGAGCATAGAGTGCTGCCGATGGAGTCCAGTGGGATGCCACTAGATAGGCAGCCAGAAACGGGCCAAGGCCGGTCTGCACGTCGGCGAGAAAAAAGTTGCTGAACTCCAGCGCCCGAAGGCTGATGGCGCTGGGTTGAAGCTCGCGTGCCGGAGGAGGGGTCATAGAAAAACAGACGAGCCCGGGACGTCCCGGCCTACGTTCCATGAGCGGAATCGTGGAATAGGATGCGTCCAGGTGCACAGTTGCCGCATATCTATGCAAAAGACCATGTCTGGACGTCACGGCACAACAAGAGCACGGAGGTCTCACACAACGCTTTGCGGTGGGGACGAAATGTGACAGAGTAGGAGCAACCCCACATTTTTCTCTGCACCGCGATCCCAGTCGCATCCGGTGAGTTGTCTCCTGGTGGGTTCTCGTGTTGTGTTGTAACTGGTCGATGAGCATCATCAGCCGTACTCCCTGCGTAGTCCGGCGACCCAGACTCAACCTCTGCTCGAAGGGAGCCGGATGCGTTCTTTGGTGAAGTGTTGTGGTATGGCGGTGGGGGTGACGTTGCTGCCGTTGTGGGCCCATGCGCAGGCGGGGGCGCCGAGTGCGGCGGACATCGCCGCGTTGAAACAGGCCGTCGCGGATGCCAAGAATTCCGCGGACAACTCATGGATGCTGGTGTGTTCGGCGCTGGTGCTGATGATGACCGGGCCGGGACTGGCGTTGTTCTACAGCGGCCTGGTGCGCAAGAAGAACGTGCTTGGCACCATGATGCAGAGCTTCGCCATGATGGCGATCATCTCGGTGACCTGGGCTCTGTTCAGTTACAGCCTTGCGTTCGACGCGGGGACGAGTTTTCTCGGCGGTCTGCATCATCTCTTCCTGCATGGAGTCGGCACTGCGCCCGACCTCGCCTACGCGGCTTTTCCCGCGCAGACGTACATGATCTACCAGATGATGTTCGCCATCATCACGCCGGCTTTGATCACGGGCGCGTTCGCGGAGCGCATGAAATTCAGCGCGATGGTGCTGTTCACCGTGCTGTGGTCGATCGTGGTTTATGACCCGATGGCCCATATGGTGTGGGGCCAGGGCGGCCTGCTGAATGCTTCGGGCGGCAAGTTTCCATGTCTCGACTTCGCTGGCGGCACGGTGGTGCACATTACCTCGGGCATGTCGGCGCTGGTCTGTGCGCTCTATCTGGGCAAGCGCGTGGGCTATCCCACGGTGAAGATGGCGCCGCATTCGGTGGTGCTGAGCTTTATCGGCGCGTGCCTGCTTTGGGTGGGCTGGTTCGGATTCAATGCCGGCTCGGCACTCTCTTCCGGTCCGCTGGCGACCAGTGCATTTGTGAACACGCATTTGGGTGCAGCATCTGCGGCAATCGGCTGGATAGTGGTGGAATGGATCCGCCAGGGGAAGCCGAGCGCGCTTGGCGGAATCTCCGGTGCCGTTGCTGGACTGGTTGCCATTACGCCGGCGGCGGGTTTTGTGCAGCCGATGTCGTCGCTGGTGATCGGATTGGTTGCTGGTGTGGTTTGCTACCTCATGGTTGCGGTGGTCAAGCAGCGGCTCGGCTACGACGACTCGCTCGATGCCTTCGGCGTCCATGGAATCGGTGGCACGGTGGGCGCTCTGCTGACGGGAATCTTTGCTTCGAGCCTCATCAACCCGGTGTACAAGGATGCGGCCGGGAATGCACTGCCTGTAGGCGTCATCGAAGGGCACTGGGGTCAGCTTGGGAATCAGACGGTAGGCATCCTGATCGCGATTGTGCTATCAGTGGTCGGCACGCTGGTGCTGCTGAAGGTGGTCGATCTCCTCATCGGGCTGCGCATGTCGCCGGAAGACGAGATGGAAGGCATGGACGTAACGCAGCATGGCGAAGAAGGATACGACTGGGCCTGAAGCGGCCGCCAGGTGAGGAGCATGCATGCAGAAGATTGAAGCCATCATCCAGCCGTCTCGTCTGGACGCTGTGAAGGAAGCGCTGATCGAGATTGGCGTGGAAGGCATGACGGTTCTGGAGGCGCGTGGTCATGGCCGCCAGAAGGGCCACACTGAGTTCTATCGGGGCCGCGAGTACACGGTCGATTTGCTGCCGAAGGTGAAGCTGGAACTGGTGGTTCACGACGAAGCGGTAGAGAAGGTGATCAATGCGATCGTCACCACGGCCCGCACCGGCCACATTGGCGACGGGAAGATCTTCGTGTCGCGCATCGACGAGGCGATCCGCATCCGCAACGACGAGCGCGGCGAAACGGCCCTTTAGAGCATTCCTGCCATAGGAATGCTCTAGCACGCCCTACACACGCGAGCGGGAGGTCACGCGATGACGCAGGCATTCGCTTCCATCAGCGCCGCCGCAGACTACTACCGGGCGGAGTTCGCCGCCCTGGACGCCTCCTTCGCACGCAATGGTGATGGCGCGGCATGTCTGCGACGGCGGGCATCGCTGGTGGATACGCTGGTGACCGGCCTGTGGTCGCTGCTGGGTGGGGAATCCCGGCCCATCGCGCTGGTGGCGACAGGCGGCTATGGACGGCGCGAACTGTTTCCCTATTCGGACATCGATCTGATGTTTCTTTGCCCGGATGCACGCCTGGAGTCGAGCTCCCGCGAATTGATCCGCAGCGTCAGCCAGGCGCTGTGGGACACGGGCCTGCGGGCAAGCACCATCACGCGCAGCGTACGTGAATGCGATCGCTTCGCCGCGGAGAACTTTGAGTTCACGCTATCGCTGCTGGATCGCCGGCTCGTGGGTGGCGATCCGGCGCCGTATACGCTGGTGACACAGAAGCTGCTGCCGGCATTGATTGCGCGCGAAGCGGATACGATACAGCGGCTACTGCAGAAGGCGCTCTTTGACCGGTACGCCCGCTTCGGCGGCACCATCTTTCATCTGGAGCCCAACGTGAAGGAGGCGCCCGGAGGACTGCGCGATCACCACGCCGCACAATGGTCTACGGCGTTAAACAGGATCCGCGACACAAAGTCATGGCCGAGCAGCGGAGATCTGACGCCAGAACCCGAGGTGCAGGCAGCAGTCGAGTTCCTGACGGCGACGCGCTGCTTTCTGCACCTGCGCACGCACCGTGACGACAACATCCTCAGCTGGCATGCGCAGGACGAAGCCGGCGCGAAGAGCATCGGCCTCGAAACGGGAGGCACTGCGGACCCCGCGTACTGGATGCGTACTTACTACCGGCATGCGCGCACGATCTCGCGCAGCGTGGCTCCGCTGCTGGAGCAACCGCCAGCTCCGCGGCCATTCTTCGCCCGGCGGCGGCGCAAGGTCGCGATCGAGGGAACACCCTTTGTGCTGGTGGATGGACGCATCGATCTTGCGGACGAGGAGACGACATTCGATCCTGAGTCCATGCTTCGTGTCTTCGCAGAGATTGCGGAGCAGGGTTCGCGGCTAACGGTGCGGGCGGAGTCCGCCATCAGCGATGCGCTGCCGCTCTTGAACCTGCACCTGCCAGAGGGCCCCTTTCTTCGCGTGGGACTGCAGCGCATCCTGCTGGGGCGCCACGCCGCCCAGGCGCTGCGCACCATGCACACGCTGGGCGTGCTGGAGATGCTGGTTCCGGAGTTTCACGGTATCGACGCGCTGGTGATCCGCGATTCGTACCACCGCTACACAGTGGACGAACACACCTTCCTGACGATTGAGAACGTGCATGCTCTACGCGACGCCGCGCAGGACTGGGAACGGCGCTTCTCGGGTCTGTTGCAGGAGATCGACCGGTTGGAGCTGCTGCTGCTGGCGCTGCTGCTGCATGATACGGGGAAGGCGAGCCGGAGCGGCGACCACACAACGCAAAGCGGTGAGCTGGCGGAGGCGGTGCTGGACCGGCTGGAGTTCGAGAGCGAGGAGCGCGAGATCGTCCTGGCGCTGGTGCGCGATCATCTTGCGATGTCCACTGCGATGCGCCGTGACATCTTCGATCCGGAGACACTGCGTGCCCTGGCGGAGAAGGTAGCGACGCCGATGCGTCTACGCATGCTTTGCCTGATGACGTATGCCGATGTGCGAGCGGTAAATCCAGAGGCGCTGACGCCGTGGAAGGCGGAGAACCTGTGGCAGCTCTTCATTGCGACCTCGAACTGGATGGACCGCAACGTGGATGAGGAGCGCTACCACGCCTCCGTGGATCCAGCGCTGCTGCGGCGCATCACAGCGCTGGTGCCGGACCGGAAGGAGCAGATGCAGCGCTTTCTCGAAGGACTGCCGCAGCGCTATGTGCAGACACGGTTGCCGGAGCAGATTCGCGCGCACCTGGAGATGTCGAGCCACTTGGAGGTGCAACCGGCACAGCTTTCCGTACGCAAGACGAGACACCTCTTCGAAGTCGTCCTGATCGCAAAGGATCGTCCGATGCTTTTTGCTGATGTGGCCGGTACACTCTCCGCGCTGGGCATGAACATCGTGAAGGCGGAGGCCTTCGCGAACGATGCAGGGGTCGTGGTGGACAGTTTCCTCTTTGCGGATTCCTTTGGCACCCTGGAACTGAATCCGTCGGAGTTTGGCCGCTTTACGCAGAAGCTGATGGACGCAGTGACAAAGCGGGCGTCTGTCGATGGATTGATGCGGGCGCGGAGACACATGCACATGCTGCCGGTGAAGATGCGGGTGGAGACGCGCATCTCCTTCGACGACACCGCTTCGAGCGCAAGCACGGTGATGCAGGTGGTAGCGCAGGATGGGCCTGGCCTGCTGCGCACAATTGCTTCGGTGATCGCGACGTTAGGGTGCGATATCCGCGTTGCGCTCATCGACACGGAAGGCGAGCTGGCTGTGGACGTCTTCTACCTGACGGAGTCGAAGCGTCCACTTGACGATGCGCTCAAGGGACGCCTTGCTGACGAGTTGACTGCAGCCATCCAGACGCTCCGGCCGGACACCGCAATGGCTCGATAGCTCGACAGATCCGCTTCAGGCCTGCGGGCGAGGGGTAAGCTTCACCAGCAGGCGCTGCGTAGCTTCCCAGTCGACCAGCAGCACCTCGGCGCGCTGACTACGCGCGCTCGCCGCGTGCAGGCTCAGCAACTCATAGACCTGAGCTGCGGATTCCGGATCGTCGGCTAGCGATGATGCCTGGAGGAAGTCGGGATGGTAGCGCTGCTCGCTGACAAAGCTGCCGTCCTCATCGAGCACCCAGGCGATGCCGCCGGTCATGCCGGCGCCGAAGTTCTGTCCGGTGCGGCCCAGTACCAGGACGGCTCCGCCTGTCATGTATTCGCAGCCGTGGTCGCCCACACCTTCGACGACAGCGGTGGCGCCGGAGTTGCGCACGGCGAATCGCTCGCCGGCACGACCTGCGGCAAGGAGGCGGCCCGCTGTGGCGCCATACAGCGCGACATTGCCGAGCAGGACGTGGTGCGAGCTCTCACGCGCGGCATCGCCCTCGGCGCGAAGCACGATCTCACCCCCACTCAGGCTCTTGCCGACGAAATCGTTGGCGAGCCCTTCGAAGACGAGACGCATGCCGGGAACCGCGAAGGCGCCAAAAGACTGACCGGCGACGCCCTGCAACTCGATTTCGATGGGCGCCACTGGGTCACGGTGGTGCAACCGCTCCAGAGCGAGCTGGCCTGCGATACGCGCGCCGACGGTACGGTCACTGTTCGTGATTTCACCGCTGACGGAGAAGGGCTTGCCTTCGCGCGCAGCGTCGAGCGCGGGTTCCAGCCACTTGTCGTCCATGGGCGTGTCCGTTTGCGGGCGGACGTTGCGCTGCCCGGCCCACGCGCGTACGCCATCGACAGGCGCAGAGAGCATGCGGGTGAGATCGAGCGCACCGATCCGGCGTGTCTGTTCAAGCAGGTCGGTGCGGCCTATGGCGTCGCCCAGGCTCGCGAGGCCCAAGCCCGCGAGCATGTGGCGTAGATCGCCTGCCAACCCCTCGAAGAAGCGGATGATGTGCTCTGGCTTGCCACGGAATTTTGCACGCAGCTCGGGCTTTTGTGTGGCGATGCCGGTAGGGCAGGTGTTGAGGTGACACTGCCGCGCCATGTCGCATCCGATTGCGACCAGCACCGCGGTGCCAAAGGCATATTCATCCGCGCCGAGCATGGCGGCGATGAGGACATCGCGCGCCGTCTGCAGACCGCCATCGCAGCGCAGACGCACGCGGCCGCGCAAACCATCGGCTAGCAGCGATTGCTGCGCCTCGGCAAGGCCAAGCTCCCATGGGTTGCCGGCGTGCTTGATGCTCGAGAGCGGGGATGCGCCGGTTCCACCGCTGTGGCCGGCGATGACGATGTAGTCCGCGAAGGCTTTGGCAACGCCCGCCGCGATGGTGCCCACGCCGAAGGATGAGACCAGCTTGACGCCGATAGCGGCGCGGGGGTTGACGCGCTTCAGGTCGTAGATGAGCTGCGCAAGGTCTTCGATGGAGTAGATGTCATGATGCGGCGGGGGACTGATGAGCATGACGCCGGGCTGCGCGTGGCGCAGGCGCGCGATCAACTCCGTGACTTTGTGCGCGGGGAGCTGACCGCCCTCGCCGGGCTTCGAGCCCTGCGCGATCTTGATCTCGATCTCTTCCGCGTTAGCCAGATACTCCGCGGTGACCCCGAAGCGCCCGGAGGCGAGCTGCTTAATTTTGTTGTTATGCAGCCCGCGACCGCCGGTGAGTGGATCGGGCGCCCACACAACGGGATCCTCGCCGCCTTCGCCGGTATTCGAGCGCGCTCCGAGGATATTCATGCCTTCGGTGATCGTCCCGTGCGCCTCCGGACTGAGTGACCCGAGCGACATCGCCGAGGCGATGAAACGGTGCGTGATCTCAGGAGTGGGCTCTACGGCATCCTCGGCCAGCGCTGGACCCGCGGCACGGATGTGGAGCATGTCGCGCAGCATCTGGGGCGCGGCTTCGGTTGCGGCGGTCAGGACATTCAGAGTCTGCGGCTCGGCCACCGCGACAGCGCCACGCACGGAGCCAACGCTGCTCTGCACCACCTTGACGCGCTGCGGCTGCCAGGCATGCGGCTCCGCGGTGTCCGACTTGCGGAAGCGCACCCAGCCATAGTCGGGCAGGTCGGCACTGGGAGGCGCGCCTTCCGCAGGTGGCTCGGGACGGAAGGTGTCTTGCCAGGCGCGGCGAACCTGCGCCTCGATCTCGGCAAAGCCGATGCCCCCGAGCGGCGCGGGGGTACCGCGCAGGCAGCGGAAGATCACGTCGTCATTCAGTCCGATGGAGTCGAAGAGATGCGCGCCGCGATAGCTGTCCACGACGGAGATGCCCATCTTCGACATGATCTTCGCGAGACCCTGATCGAAGGTCTTGAGCATATTCTGCTCACCCTTCTCCGGCGCGACCGCGGCAGCACTCTGCAGCGCCAGCCATGGACAGACTGCACCCGCTCCCACTCCAAGGAGGACAGCAGCGTGGTGCAGATCGCGGCAGTCTCCTGCTTCGACGGCGAGCCCGACGCGTGTACGGATCCCTGCATCGACCAGTGCGTGATGTACCGCGCCCGTTGCAAGTGCCATGGGAACGGGCAGCTTCTCCGGGCCGGCAGGCATATCAGTGAGCAGCAGAAGCTGTGCGCCGCCAGTCACCAGTGCCGTGGCCTCTGCACAGAGACGGTCAATTGCCGCAGAGAGAGTTTCCGTGGGCGAGAAGACGCACTCAAGCACCGCCGTGGGCAGATCGGCAGCCAACGGATGGCTACGCTCGCGCAACGCCTCTACCTGTCCCAGCGAGAGGAACGGCGAGGAAAGCGAGAGGCCAGGGATGCGCGCGTGCGGGTCCAGCAGGTGGGGCCATGGGCCGAGGCGTGTATGCAACTGAACGACGCACGCTTCGCGCAGCGCATCGATGGGCGGATTGGTGACCTGGGCGAAGCGCTGGCGCAGATAGTTGTAAACCGGCCGCGGGGAGCGGGCGAGTGCAGCGATGGGCGTGTCGTCCCCCATCGACCAGACGGCGTCCTTGCCATCGACAGCCATTGGCTGCAGCACCATGCGCACGTCTTCTCGCGTGTAGCCGAAGAGCCGATGCAACTCCAGGAGCCGCTCCGAAGGCAGGCCGCTCTTCCATCCCTCGGCGTCGGTCAGAGCGAGGTCGGAGACCAGGGTCTCGTATTCCACTTCGCGATCGAAGCGGGCCAGGATCTCGCGCGTGTTCAGTACTTCATAGCTTTTGAGGTCGACCACCAGCATCTCGCCCGGACCCAGCCGGCCGCTCTCGAGAATCGATTCAGGGTCGAGATCGACCAACCCGGCCTCCGAGCCAGCGACGACCAGGCCGCCGCGAGTGATGAAGTAGCGGCAGGGCCGGAGACCATTGCGGTCCAGCGCAGCGCCGACCAGATGACCGTCGGCAAAGGTGAGGGCGGCGGGCCCGTCCCAGGGTTCCACGCAGTCGGCGTGGTAGTGCATGAACTCCGAGACCTTTTCGAGTTTTGCCGGCGGCACCAGCATGCGAACTGCCTGACTTACGCTGCGGCCGTTGCGGGCCAACAGTTCCACGGCTTCGTCGAGGCTGGTCGAGTCCGAACCATCCGGCGAGTAGAGGGGGTAGTATTCCGCCGGAATGGTCGAGGCGCGTGCATCCATCCGCGCACGGTTGCCCCATACGGTATTAATCTCGCCGTTGTGGGCGAGCATGCGCAGAGGCTGCGCGCGGCTCCACGCAGGCTCAGAGTTGGTGGCGTAGCGCTGATGGAAGATGGCGAAGGCGGTTTCGTATCCGGGATCCGCGAGATCGGGATAGTAGTCGGCAAGCACGCGACCAGCGCACAGCGCCTTGTAAACAATCGTTGAGTCGGAGAGAGAGCAGATGTGCACGGCGGTCTTCCGGCGCTCAAACTGCTTGCGTGCAAGAAAGAGGCGGTGGTCCAGGTCAGCCGGATGCGCGGAGATGAGGGCCTGCAAGATGCGCGGCGCGGAGGCCAGCGCCTGCTGGCCGAGGTGTTCAGGAGACGTGGGAACCTCACGCCAGGCAAGCAGGCGACAACGATGCGTCTTTAGAGCCTCCTCGAACGCCTTTTGTGCCGGGACTGGATCGAGATCAGCAGGGAAGAAGCAGACGCCCACGGCAAGGGTGCGATCGCTTTTAAGGGAGAGGCCAGCGGCACGCAGCAAAAAGTTGCGGGGCACCTGGGTCATGATGCCGACGCCGTCGCTGCTCTTGCCATCGGCGGCCACGGCTCCGCGATGCGCAAGGCGGCCGAGAGCGGTAAGAGCATGGGCCAGCACCTCATGCGACGGCTCATTGGACACACGCGCAACAAAGCCAACACCGCACGAATCGTGGTGGAAACGAGAGTCGAGCAAAGAGGTCTGTGGCAGGGAACTGCCAGTGTGCGCGTCAGCGCTCGGGGTCGATGCTTCGGTACACGAGGACGCAGAAGTGGCAGTCGCAGGGTGCCAGTGGTTCGCCATAGTTAACTATAAGCCGGATTGCTGTCACTAGCACCTCCGAGTTTCGAGGAAATATCGCGTAAACCGCCATAGTGGGAAGGCACGCCGGGGCGGGGTCCGGTGCATGCCGCATACTGGAAACACGATGAGCCAACTGCTATGGAAGCCGGAGAGCTGGCTGTCGCGCCTGGAAGAGCTGGAAGCGCGCACCGGCGATCTGAAAGAAGCGCCGTTACGCCGCGATGTGCGGTCGCTCGGCATGTTGCTGGGTGAGGTGTTGCGGGAGCAGGCCGGCGAGCGGCTATTCCGCTTGGAAGAAGATCTGCGGCAGCTCTCCATTGAGCGTCGAGAAGCGGCCTCCAGCGGCGATGTCAGGCGCGCTGCACATCTTTTGAAGCAGCAAATGGTACGCGTTGCGAAGCTCGATCTGCCCGACGCGTACCAGCTGACGCGCGCCTTCGCCTACTACTTCGAGCTGATCAACCTGGCCGAGACGAATCACCGCAAACGGCGCCGCACCTCCTTGCAGATGAGTACAGAGGACGGAGCGCAGGGCGCCGGCGATAGCGGCCGCGGCACGGGGGATGCTGTGCAACGCGGCTCGTTCCGGGGAACCCTGCGCGCCATGCGCCAGGCCGGCATTGATGCCGACGCGGCATTCTCCTTCATGGAGCGCGTGCACATCACTCCCGTCTTCACCGCGCACCCTACGGAAGTGTCCCGGCGCTCGGTGCTCTACAAACGGCGGCGGCTGAGCGCCCTGCTGGAGAAACTGGACCGCATTCCGTTGCCGGACGGCGAGCTGGAACGGCTGCAGTCCGCGGTCACCGCGGAGATCACGGCGTTGTGGCAAACCGATGAAGTACGGGCGCGGCGGCCGCTGGTGAGCGACGAGGTGAAGATGGGGCTGGATTATTACCACGCATCCATCTTCGCCACCGTCCCGGCGCTCTACGCCGAGCTTGCTACGGCGTTTGCCGCTGAATATGGACGTGAAATCACGCCGGGCGAGATGCCGCTGATGCTCAGCTTCGGATCGTGGATTGGCGGCGATCGCGACGGCAACCCATTCGTCACACAGGAAGTGACAATATCGGCGATCGCGGATGCTCGGGAGCATATCCTTGCGTTCTACCGGGAGCAGGTGCAATCGCTCTTCGACCTGCTGACTAGCTCCGTGCACCAGGTGGACACCAGCGTGGCCCTGCGCAAGAAGCTCGAAGGCTACCTGGCGCAGAGCTCGCACGCAGCAACGGAAACTACGGAGCGCTATGCGCTGGAGCAGTACCGTCGCTTTCTGTCGTGTATGCAGCAACGGCTGGACGGAGACGCCGAAACACCCGGGGCGCTGAAGCCGTACGATGACGCGACCGAGTTTCGGGAGGACCTGTTGCTGCTGCGCACCAGCCTGGCGGAGAACCGCGGCGAGCGCATCGCGGCGGAGCTCGTGGATCCACTGTTGCTTCAGTTGCGCACCTTCGGTCTGCATCTGCATACGCTCGATGTCCGCCAGCATGCGCGCCGCCATGAAGTAGCGGTGCGCGAAGTGGCCTCTGCCGCCGGTTGTGCGGCCGCAGAAGGCAGGGCCGCCGAAGCACTGCACGGGGAGAGCGAAGACGTACTGGATACGCTGCGTACTATTGCCCGGCTGCAGCAGGGATCACAGCGCGAGGCCATCCGGCACTATGTGATCAGCGGGGCGGCCTCGGTGGAGGATGTATTGCGCGTGGTGGGGTTAGCGCGCATTGCCGGCGTGCAGGTGGAGGGCGGCAATGGATTGCACGGGCTGATGCCCGTGCCGCTCTTCGAATCGATCGAGGACTTGCAACGCGCGCCGGAGATCTGCCGCGCGCTGTGGAGCTCGCCCGAATATCGCAAGCTCCTCGCGTCGTGGAACAACACTCAGGAACTGATGCTCGGCTACTCTGACTCGAACAAAGACGGCGGCATGCTGACCAGCACCTGGGAGATCTATCGGGCGCACCGCGCACTACATCAGGTCGCGAAGGAGTGCAATGTGCATCTGCGACTGTTCCACGGCCGCGGCGGCACAGTGGGCCGCGGCGGCGGGCCGACACATCGCGCCATCTACGCACAACCCTTCGACAGTTTCGAGGGACAGCTGCGCATCACTGAGCAGGGGGAAGTTCTGAGCTTCAAATATGGTGACGTTGTTCTGGCCGAGCGGAACCTGGAGTTGATGCTGGCGGCGTCGCTCGATGCGCTGGCGCGGCCGAACGACCGGCTAGGTGACGGGCGGCTCAGTGGTCGGATGGAGCCGGCGTGGGAAGCGGCCATGAACACGCTTTCTGAAGAGAGCTTTGCGTTTTATCGCGAGCATGTCGTCGAAGACGCAGAAGTGCTCGAGTACTTCGAACAGGCCACTCCGGTGGCGGAGCTCGAGAATGTGCGCATCGGCTCGCGTCCGTCGCGGCGCAGCGGCAAGCGTAGCCTGGCGGACCTGCGCGCCATTCCATGGGTCTTCGGCTGGACGCAGAGCCGGCATCAACTGCCAGCGTGGTTCGGTGTGGGTTACGCGCTCGCTCGCTTTGCGGAGCGTGATCTGCCCCTCTTGCGAGCGATGATGGCACGTCTCCCACTGTTCATTGACCTGGTGCGCAATGTAGAGATGGCGCTGGCCAAGTCCGACTTCGGCATCGCGAAGCTCTATAGCGAACTGGTAAGCGACAAGGCCATGCGTGAGCGCGTCTACAACAGGCTCAAAGAAGAGTTTGAGCGGACGGAGCAGGCGGTACTGCTGGTGACGGGGCAGAAGGCCCTGCTCGAATCGAATCCTGTGCTGGCCCGCTCCATCCGGCTGCGCAATCCGTATGTCGATCCCATGAGCCTCATCCAGGTGGAGCTACTGCGTCGCAAGCGCGACGGCGACAACTCCGATGCGCTCAACCGTGCGCTTGGCGCGACCATCAACGGGATCTCCGCCGGTCTGCGCAATACGGGCTGATACGGTTCTTCAGTTCCGCGTGATCACGAGCGCTGAAGGGATCGGCTTGTTTGCGTTTTCCTGACGTTCGCGCCTGGCGTTGGCGAGGGAGAGCCTGGCTGCCGCCATCAGCTCGTCCATGCTGTCGCCATCCGAGGGGAAGCAACTGGTGCCGATGCATGCCGTGACTAGCCTGCCGTCTTCGGGCAACGTGAGCAGGGCAGCCTCGCGCACGGCGGCGCGCAGATCGCGTATCCGGTTTTTCGCCACTTCCTCCGGCAGTCCAGGAAAGAAGATTCCAAACTCATCGCCTCCAAGCCGGGAGACGACGTCGCCTTCACGCACAGTGAGACGGAAGCAATCGGCTACCTGCCGCAGCATGCGGTTCGCGTCCGCCAACCCGACCGTGCGGTTGACCTCGCCGAAAGCATCGAGATCGCAGATAACAAGGATGGCAGTCTGATGCGCAACCCTGCAGCGGTCGAGTTCGCAGGCGATTCGGGCGAAGAACGCCTCGGGGCCCAATAGCCCGGTCAGCAGGTCCGTCTCGTGCGGTTCGCCGGTGATCAGAGCGTCTGCCCGAGTGCCTACGGTTCCGGCCTCGGATGGCGCAGGCGTGGATTTGGGGGGTGCGGTCGTTGCCCGCGGCGGCGACGTCGCGGTAAGCATTGGAATGAGCTTCGGCAACTCGGATGGCTGGACCTGTTCCGCTGTCTTGGCGATCTCGACTGGTTCTTGCTTGGCAAGCGGCGCCGGCCAATAGATGATTGCGGATGCCGACGCAACCACTGCCATGGCGAAGAGACTCAGCGGGATCGGCCAGCGCTGATGCGCGGCGAGCGCAGCCAGGAGAGCGCCGAAGATGGGGAGAATCGCGAGAAGAGTACGCGGCAATGGCGAACGCGGCATTTGGTTTGCTGTCGTGGCCGTAGATGGGGAAACCGGCTCGTGTTGAGGATAGCGCTGGATCGCAGTTGGAAGCTCGGGCCTTCGGTACCGATCCTTACAACTTTCGGGCGAGAAAGAATTCGAAGAACTGGTCGATAGAGGGCCATACGACGACGCCGGCCGGTCTCCCTATTCCTCCTCTTGTATCCTCAGACACGTGAAGAATTGCAGCCTCTGGCGGGGCCTTGTTCCCGTCCTTGCCGCCCTCGCCCTTGCCTGTGCAGGATGGGTCTCGCGATCGGGAGATCCTTCCACTGTTGCAGCCGCAATCGGGCAGTCAGCCACGAATGCGGGGGCCAGTTACGCGCAGGTCGCGCCCATTTTGCAGTCGAAGTGCGCAAGCTGCCACAATCCCCAAGGCGACGCACCTTTCAGCCTGCTGACCTACCAAGATGCGAAGCAATGGAGCGGTCAGATCTTGGAAGTGACACAGAGCCGCTATATGCCGCCGTGGCTGCCTGCACCGGGTAAGGGCGATTTTGCCGGCGAGCGCCGTCTCTCCGACGGGGAACTGGCCGCGATACGCGCCTGGGTGGGCGCCGGTGCTCTCGGTACGGATGCAGGCGCGGCGTCAGCTGCGGAGCCGCCGGAGTGGCCGCTGGGCAAGCCTGATGCTGTGCTTACACTGCCGGTGCCGGTGACCCTGCGGGCCAATGGGCGAGATGTCTTTACGAACCTAGTGGTGCCCTTTCCGGATACGCAGGCGCGAACGTTGCGTGCGATCCAGATTCGCGCGAGCGATCCGCAGGCGGTGCGGAGCGTTCTCCTCTCTTTCGACGAGAGTGGCAAGTTGCAACAGAGCGAAGGTTGGCGGCAGGGGATTGCGGGTATGGAGGCACCCGAAGGCGCAACGTCAAGCACCGCGGGGCTGATCTTCTGGTCGCCGGCGGTGCAGGTGCTGAAGCCACGAGCGGACGAAAACTGGACAGTGAAGCCGGCCAGCAGTCTGGTGCTCGCGACCCATCTGAAGACTACCGGGAAGAAGCTGGCGCTGCAGTTTGAGATAGGCCTCTACTACGCTGAAAAGACGACGTCGAGCACAGGCCGCGTCGCGGTTATGCGGCTTCTACACCGCGGCCCGATTGAGATACCGGCAGGGTCTTCGTCGATAGCGCTCGAGGATAGTTACAAATTGACCCAGCCCGTTTCCATAACGGCTGTCTATCCGCGAGCGCATTTTCTGGCGCGCAGCTTTGATGCGTATGCAACGACGCCCAACGGAAAGCAGGTATGGCTGCTCTCAATTCCCAAGTGGGATGTGGATTGGCTGGAGGTATATCAGTATCGCCATCCTGTAGCGCTGCCACGCGGCTCGGTGATCCATTGGAAGGTCAGCTACGACAACTCCGCGCAGAACCCGCACAACCCTAGTGACCCTCCGGTTGCGGTCCATGCCGGCGGCGAAGCAACGGACGAGACAGACGCGTTGCTACTGGAAATGGTGCCTCCCACGGGCGCGAATGCCGCAACATGGCGCAAAGAGATCGATGCGGCATCCCCACCGGCCGCGGCGAAATAGTTCAGCCTAACTTTGCTTCAAGCTCTGCCCAGCGCGCGTAGAGCGCATCGGCTGCGGCCTGCGCGCTTTGCAAGCTCGTTTAAGGCAGCCTGCAGCCGGGGGGCGTCGCTAGTTATCGCTGGGTCATTCACGGCCTCGTGCGCCTGCTGAAGAGTCGCCTCGGCATCCGCGATGCGAGCTTCGATAGTTTCGTACTCGCGGCCTTCCAGATAAGAGAGCTTCTTGCGCGCGGGCTGGGCAAGGCTGGGCGCGTCGATGGTCGCAACTGGCCGCTCCGCTATTTTGCGCTCCGCCGCGCCGCGGTCCTGCTCGAGCTCGTCGCGCCACGCCTCCCATTGCAGATAGTCCGCAAACTGGCCCGCGTTGCCGGAGCCATCCAGGCCGAGCACAACGGTCGAGACCCTGTCGAGCAGGTAGCGATCGTGAGTTACCAGTACCAGGGCGCCGCGAAACTCGAGCAGGCTCTCTTCCAGTATCTCGAGCGTGGCGATGTCAAGGTCGTTCGTCGGTTCATCGAGCAGCAGCAGGTCGGCGGGCTCGAGCATCAGCTTTGCGATGAGGACGCGAGCCCGCTCGCCGCCGGAGAGGTTGGCAACGGGCTGGTTGAGCTGCTCGCCGGTGAATAGAAAGCGCGAGGCCCACGATGCCACGTGAATGACGCGGTCCTGGTAGACAACTGAGTCGCTGTCCGGCGCGAGCGCGCGGCGCAATGTCAGTGACGGATCGAGCTGCCGATTCTGATCGAAGTAGACGACGCGCAGTGCGTTCGCACGCTCGATGGTGCCGGAGGTCGGCTCCAGCTCGCCGCGCAGCAGACGCAGGATGGTTGTTTTGCCGCTGCCATTAGGACCGACCAGGCCGACGCGTGTGCCGGCTGTGAGCGGGAAGGTCAGATTGCGAAAGAGCGTGCGGCCGGCGACCTCGTAGCCGAGACGGTCGAGTGTGACGAGGCGCTTGCTTGCGCGGCCGCTCTCGGTGAACTCGATCTCGGCGGTCGCGGTGCGATTACGCGCCGTGACCTCGGCAAGCTCGCCAATCAAAGCGTGCGCGTTGTCGATGCGCGCCTTCGCCTTGGTTGCGCGCGCCTTGGGGCCGCGGCGGAGCCATTCGATCTCCGTGCGGACGCGATTCTCGAGCGACTCCTGGCGGCGCTGCTGCGCTTCGAGAAAGGCCTCCTTGTCTTCGAGAAAGCGGCTGTAGTTGCCACGCGTGCGCAGGATTCCGTCCGGGTAGGCGGGGTTGATCTCCGCGATCTCGAGGGCGACTGCTTCGAGGAAGTATCGGTCGTGGCTGATGGTGACGGAGGCGAAGGATGCGCTTTTCAGAATGCCTTCGAGCCACTCGATGCCTTCGAGGTCGAGATGGTTCGTCGGCTCGTCCAGCAGGAGCACGTCGGGTGCGACGGCGAGGGCCTGTGCGATGGCGAGGCGTTTACGCCAGCCGCCGGAGAGCGATGCCGCCGGTGCTGCGAAGTCCCTGAACCCGGCACGACCGAGGGTTTCCCGAATATTTCTGTCCCAATCGGCTGCAGGCACCTGGGCCGCGCGAACTGCATCTTCCATCACCGACCAGACGGTCTCGCCGGCCGCGAAGTCGGAGATCTGCGAAACATAACTTGTACGGGTACGTTTGCGGACGGACAGCTCGCCGGTGTCGGACTCGACGTCGCCCGCCAAGATCTTCAGCAGCGTCGACTTGCCCGCTCCGTTTGGACCGATCAGTCCGATGCGCGCGCCCTCATCGACCGTAAATGAGAGGTCGCGAAAGAGCGGCCGTGGACCGAAGGCCTTGGTGATGTTCTGCGCGTTGAGCAGTGGCGGCATAGTAGGACAAAACCAGATTACGTGAGGGACTACCGATGCAAAATGAAAGAGCCGGGCCTGCGAGCTATTCGTACACTCGCCCGACGAGAAATAGTCGCTAAAATCATCAATGGGGAGTACTGGAGTCGCCACGGCTAAAGTTAGCGTTCATTTCAGGGATTCGAATAACTAATTAAGATCAGGAACGGGGAGCTGTTTGTGTTTGCCAAAGCCTCTGTGGCAAGCGGGCTGCGCCACCATTCAGTCCTTTGCTGATGGCTATTGTTTGATCACCGTTCCATCCCTCTTCCTGATCTCTCCCCACCCTCCATTCAAATGGCTTGGACTATCAATAAATGGATACTTCGCCGCCAGCTTCTCGTCGACCTCGATTCCCCAGCCCGGCTTCTCGTTCACCCAGAAATAGCCGTCCTTCATCTCGGGACACCCTTTGAATATCTCCTGCGTTTCCGCATTGAAGGGCGTGTACTCCTGGATGCCAAAGTTATAGCTCACTATATCCAGCGTAATGTTCGCCATGTGGCCCACTGGCGAAACATCCCCTGGTCCATGCCACGCGGTCTTCACCCCATACTGTTCGGCCAGGATCGCGATCTTTCGCGAGGGTGTAAACCCTCCCGCCTGCGACACATGCACGCGGATGTAGTCAATGAGTCTGTGCTCGATCAGCGGCTGCCATTCATGAGGGTTGTTGAAAAGCTCGCCCATCGCAATCGGAGTGGAGCATTGCGAGCGTATTTGATGGAAGTACTCATTGTCCTCCGGCGAAAGCGGGTCCTCCAGGAAGAACATCCGGAACTTCTCCGCCTCTTTGCAGAACTGCACCGCCTGATTTGGAGTCAGTCGCTCATGCATATCATGCAGTAGCTCGACCTCGTCTCCCAGTTCCGTTCTGCAAACCTCCAGCAGCTTCAGTGCGCGCCTCATCTGATAGGCCGGCTCGAACAATGGTTTGTCGTGTAGCGCCTTCAGCGGCGCAGCATCCCCGTGCGCCGAACCATAGCCCGCCATCCCGGGCAGCCCAACTTGCACACGGACGTTGCGGAAGCCCTGTGCCATAAATTTCTTCGCCGCAGTCACCACATCTGCAAATTCCGGGCCGTCCGCGTGCGCGTAACAGTCCACCGCCTCGCGGCACTTGCCTCCCGCCAGCTGGTACACAGGCATTCCTACCTGTCGCCCTTTGATGTCCCATAGCGCCTGGTCGATCCCGCTTAACGCATTGTTAAGCACCGGTCCATTTTTCCAGTAAGAGCTGTCATAGCAGCTCTGCCAGATGTCCTCGATCCGATCCGTCGTCTTGCCCAACAGAAACGGCTTCAAATACCGCTCTACTGCTGGCTTCACCAGTTCAGCCCGTTGCGTAAATGTCGCGCAGCCATAGCCGTAGAGACCATCCTGATCAGTCGTGATCTTCACCACCGTTAGCCGCACTCCAGCTGGTGCGCACTCAATGACGCTGATGTCTTTGATACGTGGCGAAGGCATGGCTCGCGTAGCCTGCGCCAATTGCTCCCGTGCTCGAACGACAGGTGCTGCCAGGCCAAGCAGACCAGCGCCTCCTATGGACTTCAATAGATCACGGCGATGCATCGACATAATTGAGAACCTCTTCTAGCTGGACTTGGAATGCTTGCGAAGAATACCTGAAATGCTCGCCTTTTTGATCCGCGCAAGAGGGATCGTAGCCACTCCAGATGTGTTCTGTTTTCGAAAGTCTTCAGGTGCTTGAATGAGATCGAAGTAGCTCCGCATATCTGCAACCGTCTAATTCGCTTGTCATCAAGATCACCATCATGAAATTGAATTCTATCCGCGCATTATGAGTTAGCGGGATCTTCATTTCTGGAGGTAACTGTGCGCAACGCCGCTCGGATCAAGCTAGGTTATTTACCCTCTGCCACTGGAGGAAGGCAAGCGCCTCCGGAAACTGTGGGACTTTTCCTCCAGAACCGCAAGCATCGTTGATCCATGCGTCGGCATGGGAGAGGCCCTCCATCAACTGACCGAGGGCGCGGAGAGACAGAAAAGCACGGCGTTGAACTCGATGCCAATCGCGCCGCTGCTGCCGCCGCTAGTGGCATCACGACAATTCAGGGCGATCTCTTTAACGGCGAGAAGGGATCCACGAGGGAATCTTAGAAACTGTCGTTCGGCCTATCGTGTGTCATTTGACCGAGTTTTGAACCCGGGCACAAACCATGCTTCGGCACGCATATTGCTCACCCAGGAAGGAGGATTCCATGTCTCAGCTTGCGAGTGTGGCTACTAATGGAGAAACAGCACAGCAGGAGGACCTGTCCGGTGCGCCGGCAGCCAACCGACAACGTCTGCCGGACGAGCGCGTGGGCATCACACACCATTTTTCCATCGCCGGCCACGACGGTAGGTCTTTATCCGAACGGGCAGCCGGGTGAGATCTTCATCCGGATGGCAAAGGAGGGCTCAACCATCGCTGGGTTGATGGAGTGTTTCGGCACCGTCGTCTCAGTAAGCCTGCAGCACGGCGTGCCGTTGAAAGTGCTTTGCGACAAACTCTCCCATACCCGTTTCGAGCCGTCAGGCTGGACGGGGAATGAGGAACTGGGTTATGCCAAGTCGATCATGGACTATCTCTTTCGCTGGATAGAATTGCCATTCCTGTCAGGCAAGCAGCTTGCTCTGTTTACACATCAGATGGCAGGCGTGGAACGCCAAGGCAGCGAAGAGGCAAACCAGGGTGCCGTAGGCATTGCGCAATACCTTCACGATAATTATGAGGATGGCGATGCGCCGCTCTGTGTCACTTGCGGGTCACTGATGCTCCGCAACGGCAGCTGCCACAAGTGCGTAAACTGTGGGCGGTACGAGCGGTTGCTCTTGATCGCGGAGCGGGTAGCTCTCTGGTATGCCAACGTTGCAGCGGCAGGGCCTCCTGCACGGTGAACAACGATCTACGGGATGATCCGAAGCGCCCGAAGCTTGGTGAGTTGCTGTCTGAAACTCTCATGCGTGTCGATACAATCTGCGAAGCCGGCCTTGCGGATCTTGATTGTGCTTAAGATCGTTTCTTCGCCGAAGTTAAGCATCCAGTCCACAAAAGACCAGTTAGCAATCTGTTCGTATGGCGTTGCATGCAGCCCATAGCGAGCCACCATCGAATCCCACAGCGGCCCCTTTTCACTCATCTCCGAAACAGTCGACATGGCCAGAGGCTCTGCGACGGGAAGATCATAGAAAGCAGCCAATTCGTTCCAAAGCTGCCGCCAGCGATAGACATCCCCGTTCGACACATTGAAGATCTCGTTGCGCGCCTTATCCTCGCCGAGCGCCCATAGGGTGGCACGCCCGAACAGCCGGGCCTTCTGATCGTCCTGAGCGAGAAAGTGGCGAAGGGGGCCGCACGGAATGAAGAGTGACTCTGGCTGAAGTCGTCATGTCTGGCGAATTGCCGAGGATAAGTAGATCAGGAAAGAGCCCAGCCTGAACGGTCTTGCCGCCGTATAAAGGCGCCGCCTGAGGACAATTTCTCGCAACCATCTTTGGTCCGTCCCATTCGATCTTCTGGCCGGCACGCAATGACACGCAGCCCAGCAGCATGATTTCCGTGAGGCGCGCGGCGACGTCAAAACGCGAGTAGCACATCTCCGGCTTGTTCTCCTTGATGGCATCGAGCCATTCCAGCGCATGCGCACTGACCGAGATTCCCGGCATGCTCGTTGCGCGGAATGCGTTCCGGATACTGCGCCATGGCCGGGTGCTTGAGGTAGTGGACGAATTCTTTCTCGCCTTTCAGCTTGATGAAGAAATCGGTCCCATAATCGTCCGGTGAAAAGACCGTGCCTCCGTCGCCAATCAGCAGACAACCGCTATCGGGTACCTTGCCCTGCAGTGCCACGATATCGGCGGTCAGTTCGATCGGCGGCTTGTTGCTCAGGTCATGGCCGCCACGGGCTGCTGGGTCAGGCTGGCCGCCGTCGTACCACCACAGTGTCGCTGCATCGTGCTCAATCTTTCTGTAATGGTGGAAAAGATGCGGATGCTCGAGGGGAATGTGGCCTTTGCGCTTGGGAAAGGCGAAGCGAATTCTGGAGCCGACGGGATACGATTCCTTGTTCATCTGGCCGAAAGGCATCGCTTCAATCTCCGTCGGGTAATCGAGATCTAAAGCACGAAACGGCATATTGACCGTGTGGCATGCCATGTCGCCCAACGCACCGGTGCCGAAATCCTGCCAGCCCCGCCAGTTGAACGGCTCATAGATTCCATTGCGATCTTTTGGTTTGCGGCTGCCCTTATATGGCCGCATTGGAGCCGGCCCAATCCAAATATCCCAATCTAATGTCGCAGGGACCGGGTCTTCTCCGACCGGACGCTCCATTGCCTGCGGCCAGATCGGGCGGTTCGTCCAGACGTGAACTTCATGCACTTGTCCGATGAGTCCGTCCTGAATCGTCTCCACCGCGCGGCGCAAACCGTCCGCGGCGCTGCCCTGATTGCCCATCTGCGTAACGAGCTTTCTCTCGTGGGCCATTTTCCGCAAATAGCGCGCCTCATAGATCGTTTGCGTCAGCGGTTTCTGGCAAAATACCGCCTTGTTCCTCTTCATTGCCGCCGACGCCACAATCGCATGCATATGATCCGGAGTCGAAACCGTCACTGCATCGATCTGATTGCCCATTTGATCCAGCATCTGGCGGAAATCTTTGTAAAACTTTGCGCTCGGATATTTTTTGGTCTGAGTCTCATAGGCCTCGGAGCCTGTATCCACATCGCACAACGCGACGATGTTCTCACCGGCACAGGCATCCGTATCGCTTCGGCCTTTCCCGCCGATTCCGATGCAGGCAATGTTCAACTTGCTGTTGAGATTCTGTCCGCGTAAAAGTGCTGGCACGCCAAACGCGAGCGCGCCAGCAGCCAGTGAGCTCGTTTTGATAAATTTACGGCGGTCGACACGCGATAGTACGGCGGTCTCAGGAGCTTTCCGAGAGGATGATTCTTTGGTTGGTTTCGACACGCGCACAGAATACACTGCCCCTGCTGACGCCAATCTTTCAAGTGATTGTCATTGCAGCCAGGCTTTGCGTCAGCCTTCGGAAACTCGCTTGTCTGTAGCAGTGCGTGCTCAGGTCCCTTCCGATACGCCGACTAACCATTAACCAATCTGTCGAGGAGCTTTCTACGCTCATCTTGCGAACCTGGGTGATGACGAGCCCCGACTTAAAGCTCGCACACACATTGCAAGGTGAACCTTACTTCTTCGGAACGGAGATCGTGATGTTGCGGTAAGCGATCACGCCGTGATGATCCCCCTGCAAATAGAACGGTCCCGGCTCGGCTTCATGACTGTCCAGAGCACCCCCGGTCGGTCCAGGAATCTCGACATTGTCGTGGTACATCTTGCCATCGCGCAAGACCGTCACATGTCTTCCGACCAGGGTAATGTCGAAAGCCGTCCATTTCCCCAGACCATTCTCTGAGTCCGCCGGTGGAGGAAAGTGGCTGTAGATCGCGCCCATCTCATGCGAGGGGAGCTTGCCACCTTCCGTGCCGATCTGCACTTCATAGCGGCCGCGCAGATAGATACCGCTGTTCCCACCTTCCGGGCAATTCACTTCAATATGCAGTTTGAAGTCCTGGAACTTTTCTGAGGTCATGATGTTGGCAGCCCCGTGGCCTCTTTGACCAGCCACCTCAGGGTTGTCGTTCACCAACTCGCCATCGCGCGCAATCCACTTGTTATTGTCGACGTTTCCAATCGGCACCCAGCCTTTGAGATCCTTGCCATCGAAAAGAGGCCTTGGCTGCGTCCACTTCTTCGGCATCGGCCGGTCAAGGACAGGCGCCTTCACGCCCGCGATCGTCGAACCGTCGGCGGCATCGCCGCGTGTTTCTATACCCGCCAGCCTGTCTGCGTCAGGAGAGGTAAGCTCCCAGCTCATCGCCGGACCAGAGCTTGCTTCCTGCACCACCACGATCAGTTTGCCCGACTCCACCCTGGCGTCCGTAATCGTATGCCACGCGCCGCCCCTTGGCTGCACACGGCCTTTAATCATACCCCCGTCATCCGTGAGCTCCATCCATTGCGGATACGATTTGCCATCGGCCGGGGTGACGGTCACATCCCAACGGCCAAGAAACTCTCGAGTGCCTTGCGCAGAAACAGTCGGGGCGAGCGCAGTCGCCAAAGCAGAGACAGACAGGACAGATACAAGCAGGGCTTTATTCATCACGCGTTAGAGTGTAACGTTCCCTGACTTGGGTATGTCGAGAGTTCCCGGAAAGCTGCGTTTCGGAAGCTGCGAGTATCGATACACGCGCATCTGTTTCGGAACGATGCAAAGAGAGATCGGGGATTCGCAGCCTAGCTGTTCGCCGACTCCACGGCAGTTCGCGTCGCCGTTTCCACTTCATCTCAACCTCGCCTGACCAATCACTCCGAAAGGACAACCATGAAACCCTCAGCACTCTTTGAGGCGCTGCATGCGCTGATCGGCCAACGTGTGCCCCTGCATATCTGGGGCGCCTGCGGCGTCGGCAAATCACAGATTGTCGCCCAGGTCGCTTCGGACCTGAACTGGCAGTTTCTCGACGTGCGCGCAGTCCAGCTCGACCCGGTCGATCTGCGGGGCCTGCCGCGGATCTCTGCAGATCAGGCGGAGTGGGTGCCGCCCAAGTTCCTGCCCACGAGCGGAGAAGGCATCCTCTTTTTGGACGAGCTCACCTCCGCACCGCAGATGACGCAGGCAGGCTGCTATCAGCTGGTGCTCGATCGCAAGCTAGGTGAGTACCGTCTTCCGGAAGGCTGGGCGGTGATCGCAGCCGGCAATCCCGCTTCGGAGCGTGGCGTGCACTTCTCCATGCCACGGCCGCTGCGCAATCGCTTCGTCCATCTCGACCTCGAGCCGGACTTCGAGGACTGGTCGAAGTGGGCGGTGAAGGCCGGTATCCGGCCGGAGATCATCGCGTTCCTGCGTTTCAAGCCGACCTTGCTGCACGATTCCGATGCGACGTCAGACGTGAACGTTTGGCCCACTCCACGCTCCTGGGAGATGGCTTCGAGTGTGCTGACCGGGTTTGCCGCACGGCAAAACGGTAGTTTCCTCACCGGTGCAAGCGAGATCGAAGCACAGCTGCTTGAAGGCACGATCGGACAGGCGGCCACGATCGAACTGATAGCGTTCCTGCGCCTGTTCCGGCAGTTGCCGTCTATTACGGAGATCCTGCTGAACCCGGATACAGCGGCCGGTGCCCAATGAGCCATCGGCGCGAATTGCCATCGCCACGGCGCTCGGCCGCGTGCTTACGGATCATTCGGTCGCCAAGGGCAGGCGGTATCTCGATCGCATGCCGACCGAACTTCGTGTCCTGGCCATGCGCGATGCGGCTGCTCGGAATCGCGCCATCACCCACACGCCGGAGTTCGTTCGCTTCGGCGTGGAACATGCGGAGGTTTTGCAATGATTACCGAACGCGCCACATCCGGAGTGCAAGTTGGTGTGCGTGAGATGCAGTGAGCCGTACGGTAACTGCTCCGAGGGTCTGCTCTCCTTCGATGCTACGGAGTGCAACGGGTACCCCAACATCCCGGTACGCGAATATCTGGCGGCCGTGCTACCTGGGCTCGACCATCGCTCCATCCAGCGCGAAGCTCAACTTACCCCCATGGTCTGGACCACTCAAGCATCGTGCCACATCGTAACTGCCCGTCGCCTCGCCGTCTATTTTGTGACTGCTACGCTTACTGAGTAGAGACGTCGCCTTACTCAGCTTTTACCCCGATCACGGTATGGGGGTCTATTCCATTTTTCCAGCAGCCGGACCCACGGCGGTGGCCTGCTTGGTCTTGGGGTCAATGCCGATCAGCGCCACTCCGCCGACTCCGCCGCGGTTGACGGTAACTACGTGGCCGCGAGCCCTCAAGTTGGCCTGCACCGCTTCGGGGAGGGTGTTGGGCACGGAGAGGCTGCCCAAGCTGGCACGGTCCTGACCGAAGGAGCTGATGAAATGCTCGGTCGAGAAGCGCGGCGCCTTAAACGCCTCCTCGGGACTCATGCCGAATTCAACGTAGTTGAGGATGACCTGGATGGCTGCCTGATCCTGCTGGTCGCCGCCCGCTACCGAGATTGCCATCACGGGTTGGTTGTCGTTGTTATTGTCACGGAAAAGCAGCGTGGGACTCAGCGTGATTCGCGGCCGCTTGCCGGGCTGGATGACGTTGGGAGTTCCCGCGAATGTGTTCAGGCTGCTGAGCCGGCTCCCGTGGATAATGCCCGTGCGTCCGGCCACGCCCGCTGTGCTCGACAGGCCGCTGGGAGTCGCCGCGATGACGTTCCCCAACTTATCCGTCACACACATGACGGTGGTTCCGCCATGCCAGGGGCCGGAGATGGTGGGCGGCTTGGTCGGTTTCATATTGTACGGATCGCCCGGCCGGAGCGCGAGAGATGCCGTTTTCGGATCAATCAGCTTGCGCCGCATTTGGGTGTACTGCTCGGAAAGCAACTGCTGCATCGGCACGTTCACAAAATTCGGATCGCCGTAATACTCATCGCGATCCGCCAGCGCCAGTTTCTCCGCTTCAATCACCGTATGGATATAGTCCGCCGAATTGAAGCCCATCTTCTTCAGGTCGAAGCCTTCCAACAGGCGCAGCGTCTCTGAAAGATACGGTCCCTGCGTCAGCGGACCGGCCTTATAGACCGTGTAACCGCGGTAGGTAGTTTTAAGCGGATCCACCACGGGAGTTTTGTGCGCGGACAGATCTGCCTTGCGAAGGAAACCGCCTTTCTCGATGTACCAGGCTTCGAGAGCCGCGGCGATGTCCCCACGATAGAAGCGGTCCGACACGGCTTGCAGTTTCTGCTCTCGTGTACCTTTCGCGGCCTTTTCGGATTCCACCAGCTTGCGAAAGGTCACCGCCATATCCGCCTGCCAGTTCACGCCGGTGTCGATCCTTTGCCCGGTGCCAGTATCGATATACCAAGTGGGGCCGCCAGCGTCCAGAATGGCCAGCGTCGGCTGCACGACCTCCTCGAAGCTTTTGGTTCCATAAAGTTTCAGCAGGGTGACGATCGCATCTATGGTGCCAGGTACGGCGGCTGCCTTGACGTCACCGTCCGGGATTCCGTGTTCCATGTACCAGGCGATGGCTTTGGGGTCGCGAGGGGCTTCCCCTTGTCCTTCCAGGAGCTTCACGTTTTTCTGGTCGACGCTGTAAACCAGAATGGGAACCTCTCCTCCCACGCAGAAGGCGCCTACATAGGTTACGGACAGTGCCAGAAGAGTGGCGGCGCCGGCATCGGCGGCGTTTCCGCCCTGTTGCAGAATCTTGATGCCGGCCGCAGTGGCGGCGGGCCTACCGGAAACAACCACGCCCTGACTGCCGGCGGCGACACTCGGTCCCCGCGTACTGACCGGCGTTTTGGTGGCTTGAGACAAAGCGAAGGGCGTGAGTAAAACGAGGGAAACGGATATCGAAATGATCTTGCGCATAAGAGGTCAACTCCATTGAAGTGAGGCGGCAGCCGAGTAACCCGGGCGCCCGGAGACGATGGGGGAGGACCTGGGAGCCCGCTAGTACGATAAAGTGCTGCGGGTGCCCAGAGCTCGTCCGGCGGCTTAGGTCTCACAGAACGTCCACCGAACGCTTTCTTCGGCTTTTGCGGACCTAGCATACTGCTCCAGTCCCGGCCGTTCCTCGTAGGGGCGGGACACCACGTCCAACAGCTCTTCGAATGGCCGGAAATCCTGACGCTCGACCGCGGCGCTGAGCGCGGCCTCGACCAGATGGTTGCGCGGGATAAATGCTGGATTCACCTTCTCCATGGCCACAGCCCGCTCCTGCGCTGAGACCGGCTCCTCGTCCAGCCGCTGGCGCCATGCAACAGCCCACGTTGCATAGGCTGCGGGATCAGCAAACAACGTGCACATCCAATGCAAAGAGCTAGACTTGGTCAAGCCGAATTAACTTCCCTGAAATCAGGCTCACTCACTGGCGAAGAAATCAGCTGTTCTCCGGTGCAAATTGTCCGACGGGCTATTTCGTCAGGAAAACGAAACGCCGCGCGGAATCAGCCGGTTTTCGTATGCCTGCCGTTCCAGATCCTCGCGGAAATCAGGATGCGCAAGAGCAATGATAGCCCTAGCGCGTTCCGCAACGGACCTTCCCTTCAAGTTGACCATCCCGAATTCGGTAACCAGATACATAACGTCCGAGCGCGGCGTGGTCACGATATTGCCGGGAGTAAGGCTAAACACGATCCGGCTGCGGCGCTCACCTCGCTTCTCGTAGGTTGACGAGAGGCAGATAAACGACTTACCCCCCTTGGATGCGTAGGCACCGCGCACAAATTGCAGTTGGCCTCCTGTGCCGCTGATGTGGCGTTGGCCATCGGATTCCGAAGCTACCTGTCCCTGCAAATCGACCTGCGTGGTGTTGTTGATAGACACTGCCTTATCGTTCTGCATGATAATGTGCGGCGAGTTCGTATAGTCCACCTGGTGGCAGTACCAGTCCGGGTTGCGGTTGGCTGTCGCGTAAAGAGAGTCCGAGCCCAGCGCGAACGTGTAAGTCACCTTGCCTGGATCCAGCGTCTTCCGCGATCCGGTTGCCCGGCCAGAACGGTAAAGCAGGCCGAGGCCGTCCGTCATCATCTCCGTGTGAATGCCAAGATCCTTCACCCCGCTATCGAGTAATAAACAGCATACGGCGTTGGGCATGCCGCCGATCCCGATCTGAAGACAGGAGCCATCCTCGATTTCGGCTGTGATGCGCCGTGCTACCGTGCGGTCAATCTCGCTTGGTTCCGGGTTGCGCAGCTCCGCGCACGGTTGATGATCTCCCTCAATGATGAAATCGACTTCACTTATATGAACGCCGTTCTCTCTGCCGAATACATATGGCATCTCATGATTGATCTCGACGACCACCAGCCTCGCACGTTCGACGACAGCCCGTAGCCACATATTGGTCGGGCCAAAGTTGAAGTATCCACCGTCGTCCATCGGGCAGGTCTTGAGGATGACGATGTCCACGGGATCCAGAAAGCGTCGGTAATAATCCGGCACCTCTCCCAGATTCAGCGGCACATAATTGCAACGGCCGGCGTCGTGTTTCCTACGGTCGTAGGCGGAAAAATGCCAGCTGAACATATGGAAATGCTTGCCTTCCGGATCGTCTTCGATCACAGCGCGGGGACGCATCGACAGGCAGGAGCGGATCTTGACATTCGCCAGTTCCTCTTTGTGTGCAGCCAGCGTCTGATCGAAAACATCGGGCTGGCAATGCGATGCGCCGTAGTCCAACCACATGTCGGATTTGACCAGGCTGGCAGCGTGCTCCGGGGAGATCGTTTCGCCAGGCATCTGTGACCCCTCTTCCAGTGGGTATCCGCGTTCGCAGAAGAGTCTATAACGAAAGCTGGCGGAAGGAAGGTTCTCTGTTCTCGCTATCATTGGATGTCATGAGTTTGCGTCCTTTGATCCACGTGGAGTTTCCTGTACTGCAAGCGGTCTACCCCGACCGTGAAAATCGCTTCCCCGAAGAGAGCGGTTTCGATCCAGCTTTCGCTCAGCCCCTGATGCAACCCGGATCTCCGATGGACGGACGCTGAGGACGATTTCTGGGCTTCGGCTGACCCGGAGAGCAGCTTGTTCGATTGGAAGTTTACTGATTCTCCACACACTCGGGTATTTCTCTCCAAGAGTGTTCACGAGGGAGAGAACCTGTCACCTACGTATCCCACGATGAAGAGGACGGCGCGTGGCAGTTCTCAGGCGACAGCATGTCGGATGGCGACAGCCAGAGCCGACTGCGGTAGGTTAGGGATCCGTCAGCATAGTACTAAACAACAAATCACGCGCTATTCTCTACGCCCCTGGCGTTGTTTAGCCACCCTATTCAGAATCCGCGGTACCTCGCTATCTCTAAGCAGGGTGGTAGCTAGAAATTCTTTGCCGAGCTGATCGCATTTGTTGTCCACCACCGGGCAAGTCCCAATGCTGCCATTACCGACACCAGAGCAGTGATTCCAAGGAGTCCTCCGAAACCGTGCACGCGAGGGCCGGAACCAGCGAACAGGACGCCGAAAATCAAGCCCAACAATGGCAGCATCCAATACCGACCGGCGAGGCGCTCCATCGACGTCATGCCGGCAAAGCTCGCGCCGAACCAAGCAGCCGCGAGCGGAAGCATCTTGACCTGCCACGCCGGACTCAACAAATTGATGCCCAGCGCCAGGATGGCAGACGGTACTGCCGAGGCACACACCGCCCCGAACTTGCAGGGCTCCGATAACCAGAAAGTCACGATGGCGGCCACGATGGCTACGCCGAAAACCGCCCACAGCCAGAGGCCATCGATGGGAGAAGCGGAAGGATCCGCATGATTCCATCCCGCCAGCCGAGCCGCCATCACGGTGAGCGCGGTAGCCGCAAATGCGATCGCCCCGAGTTTGCCGCCGATGCCGACCCAGAAATGCCGGGCCAACGAGTAGATGATGCCGGCGATGATCCCGGCTAGGAAGACCCAAGAAGTACCTGGCAGGACATGCGATGAGGTCATTCCAGCAAAGGCCCCGCAGTAGAGGGATGCCGGGAGCACTCGCTGATCAAGCAGGCCTATTCGTCCGCTGAGCCATGCCAGCCCGCCCACCATGGCCGCCCCCTGGACAGCCGTCATGCCGCCGCTTCGGATGGCAAGCTGGACCGACAGGGCTCCTAGCACCACGTGGACAACATCGTTCAAGAAGAGCGGAACGGCGACCGGAACAGAGGTGGAATGGTGCAGTCCTGCGAGAACACCCAAGCCCACAAAGATGAAAACGGCGACCTCCCACGCGTGGTGCTTGGGAAAGAAGGCGGAGAGATAGAAGAGCCCGACCAGCAGGCAGCATCCGGCGGGGAGAAGGGATTTGCCTCCACCCGGCAGCCAACGACTGATAGAGGACGCGTTGGTCTGCTGCGCGAGATCGATAGCCTGCCGCGCCATACTCGCTGGACCTTTCTATCCTGGTCTCTCGAGACCATTCGTTCGGCGATGGGATGCCGAGGAGACCAGCTTGCGGACTTTCAGCGCTTCGATACGAGATGGGGAGATTGCCTGGGGGACGGCGCTCTTGCGCATTCTACCAAGAAAGCAACTTCTACGAGTGTTTTGATCGATGTAGAGCCGCGCATCAGCAACTCTATGACTTGCTGCGAGAGTCTTCGCCTTGGTTACTCTCATCGAGGCCGAGATCCATGAGCGCGCTTTCATCGCCCCAGATCAACGAAGCCCAGGTTTTGTCGTCAATGGGAAATCCCGGAAATCTTCCTGTGATCGCCGCGAGAATCTCGCGAGCCTGCGCATCGGAGGCGCCGGGTACGATATATGACCGCTTGAATCCCTTCGCGACGTAAAGGCCGCCACTGTCGTCCTGCCCGCCGGCACTCCACCCCATCGAGGTGATCTCATTCAGGGGAATGGTCATCTCCTCGGCCGGCGAGCTCTGAAGATCTCCCTGCACGACGACCTCGGCCCGGTTGACGAGCAACGTTGTTGCGCGGCCGCGCAGTCGGTTGGAGACGAGTCCAATGATTCCAACCACCGCGAAGACGAGAAGCATGACACTATGCCGCCACCACGCAACGAAACTGACCCCGCCAATCACAATCAGTCCGGCAACCACGTTTCCCCATCGGGGATTTCGCTTGAGCACAAATTGCAGGGAGTCGCCCAGATCCCGCGTCTCCAGTTGCCGAGTTCCGATGTCCTTGATGCCAATCATTTGCAGACCCTTTTCATAAGATAACTTCTGGAATGGAGATCGCGCGGAAAGGCGAGATGGCTATTTGAGCCTCGGTTTCCGGTTGTGAGTGTCGAGTCCAGTTTGACGGTACTTGCGGCGTCGACCGGTTTGCGAGTTTCAGAGTGCCTGGGTTTGCAATGGCAGGACATCGTTATCGCCGACCTCAGATGCGCTACTTCCGCACGGCGTACCCTCGTACCGTAGAGCGTCATAAACAGGATGCGATAGAACGGAAGTTCGGCCGCGTTGATCAGCTGGGCCACCTCTTCCGGGCTGAGAAATCTCCGGCAGGCGGAGGACCTTCCTCGGATAAGGCGTCTCGGCAACACTCTAGTTCTTCTTCATACTTGATATAGAAGAAGCGAAGAGCAGCAAGACGCTGAACGACGGTGTTCGGGTTGAGCTTCAACTTGCTGAACAACATCGCCTGATACTGTCGGATATGCTCTGTCCGAAGGCTTGCCGCATGCGCGGTGAAGTGAGCGAGAATCTAAAGATTCTCGCTCACGGATCATCCATCGGATTCAGTAATGAAAAGTCGGCTTGTAGGAACTGATCCGAGTCGCGCCCGATGCCGGACGGCCCAGCTGGTTCTCATTCGGCGAGTACAGCCCGATGCGCTCATTGATGGGTTCTGGGCCGTTTGTCGGCCATCCGGACATTTCAACGCGATACATCGGGTTTGCCGGTCATACGCCAACAGGCCGCCGAGAAAGTGCGCGTTAAAATCTGCCCATGTCGGCTCGGCTCGTGATTGGGCTACTCGCATTGGCTGGAACATCGATTTCAGGCATCGTCTCTACCGTGGTTCACTTTGAGATGGTGAGCATGGTCAACGCCATGTTGTCGAAGGAGCAGCAGTTTGAAGGGTTGGGATGGTATCTGCCGAAAATCCAGCGTCTGCATCGTGCAGTATTGAATGCTCTTTCCCGGTGGAAACCGCTTACGCAAGTGGCGCATTGCGGTCGCCGCTGGGCTGTATCGCTGCTGATCTGCGCGTAGAGTCTAGGTTTTTTCTCCCGTTAATGCAAAGGACATCTGTCAGACCATCGGCTCGACGCCGAAACTTACTGGTGGTCGGCAAACAGGAAGTAATCCGGCCACCGACAGCCACACCTCGCTGTCGTTGTTCCCGGGAAACGGGGTTATGGGCAACTTCATCGCGAACCTACCTTAAAGGGGACTTCACAGGCGCTTCACGATTGCCACTTGAACTGGCGAACCGGAGCACATCAGTAAACAGAAGCCGACTTATAAGGGCTCACCTCACAGAGCTGGATGTCGGACGACGCCGAACACTGTGATGCAACGGCTGGCAGCACTGCGTTTTCTCTACCGCTAGGTGTTCATGCGAGGTTCGAGCGCCGCCTAGACGCCGTGCCGAGAGAGTTGGCTTAATTTGAAACCGGCCCCCCCCACTCCGGCCGTGGAGGAATCAGTCAAGGAAATACCGAAGTGCTTTTTCAGCCACGCATTGATCTTTTCCCATTCCGCCTCGAGTACGGCATCAATGGCCTTGAAGTATGTGCCGTCGTAATATCGCGGCGACGTGCCCTGTCCGTCGGGAGAGCCATGGCCGGTGTCGATCGACTTGCGCCATTTTTCGGCGTGATTCGCCCACTCGACCTGATCGACGATCGTCGGCGCGTCGAACCAGACGTTCCAAGCCAGGACATTCCCCGACTGCAGTAGGTTCCCTGACGCAAAGTTGAAGATGTCCATGACCATCGCATTGAAGTCGTCGACCACTTCGTTATTGCACGTCAGGATCGGGCCGATCTGCACCGCCACGTTGGCAACCCCCCAGGCGTCGGCGTAATGCTGGGCAAAGTCGGGGTTCTTGAAACTGCCATCGAGGCCCGATCGTACGGGGATGGTTGGCGTGCTCGGGTCGCCCACTTTATGGAGAGTGACTTGGATCGCATGAGCTTTGTCGAGGGGGAAGGGCAGGTTCTGCGTTTCGAGGAAATACTTGAGAAAGTTGTACGCGAACTTGTCCTTCGCGCTGGGAGCGAACCAGATCTTACCGGTTACGTTCATGTCGGCGGCGAGCAGGTCGCAGTTTCGATCTTGCACGGTCTCGTTCATCCATCCGCGCTGGCCAGTGACGGTCACCTCAATGTTCAAGCTACCCAGCGTCGGCGAATAGCTGCCCTGTTGCGGGCAGATGATTGACCAGAACCGGCCCGCATCGTCGTAGCCGGCGCGAGAAATATCGGGAGCGAACATCTGATAACACCGCGAGTTAGGATCGCCGATAACGGTTTCCCAACTGAATTCCGGCCACAGCACGTGGACCTGACGCTTCAGCCGTGGAATATTATCCATGTTGGACAGCAGCGGCAGGGAGGACAAGTTAGGATCGGGATAAGCGAACGCCGGATTGGAGGTCGAGAACCCTCCGATCCAACCGGGTGCCGGCGTCTTATTCACCGGAATTTCTTCGAGTGATGACATATGCTTCTCCGCTGTCGTCTCTTCACGTCGCCTAGCGTTACTATTATGACTGCGGGAAGGCGTGCGGCTGAGTATATCAATGATTCGATGCGAGTTGGAACAAATTCAGTTTCTATTGGGACACGTCTCCGTGCAAACGACCGAGCGATACCTCGGATGCAAACAGCGGTTCCGCGACGCGGTGAACGATCGGATCGGGCTCGAACGGGATCCGCCGGGATAGTCCTGGGATTCCGCCTCCCTGGCCGACTTATGATTACCGATTAGCAAGCGGCCCGACTGCAAAGCTAATCTACGATACGGCCCCACTGATGAGTGCTCCATCTACGGAGTACAGTCCTGAAACGACGCTCCGGGAGGACAAGCTTCCATAGCGGACCAGACAAAGTCTCTGCGGATCCAGTCGCTCGACGGCAGAGGCTCCGGTTCCCCAACTGGATTGTTGGTCAGCAGATTAATACCATCGGTGCCGTCCTTCTTGACGGATGAAAGCGAGTGGCAACTTATGCAGGAGGATTGTTTGAGATTCATGCCCACGTTTTCGCCCTCGATAATCGAATTCCCCAGCAGCGTCGGTTTGTTATTTGAATTGACAAACCTGATCTGCACACCATCCAGACGGTAGTTCTTCCACTCAGGTGCCAGGTGCGCATCGTTCATCAGTCCTTGTAGCTGAGGCGTCAAGGCCGTGAACGCTCCATTAGTGCGCGCTGGTCGGGAGCCAAACGAATCGGAGCATCCCAGAACCTTGCAGCGGAAAGGATTCGTCGTAAGGTTCTGTGGTTCGAATGTCGCCCAGATCCATTTATCGATCAATTTCGATATCAGGTGAATCCCGACAAGAGCGAAACAATTGCCGCTGACAGTCTCGATATGCACGCTTTGGCGGAGACTGGGGGGAAGATTAGCGCAATCGAAGCCAATGCTCGACAGGTGGATCCAGTCTGCTTTCACTTCGATGGATGGTCTCGGAAATTGTATCTCTGCGTGAGAGGCTGCCAGTCGCTTCTGGCCATTGCGATTCCACATGACCGTCCCGGTGATGTAGTCCTGTGTCGCACCATTCTCCCGCACTTCCTCGCAGATAATCAGATTCTTCTGGTTATCAGGAGGTGCTTGAGCAGTGTTGCAGTTCTGGTCAGCGGCTCCTAGAAGTCCCGGAACACTCGCCCCAATACCGGGATTTTTCGCCAGCGCGAGCGGGCTTGCATGTAGCAAATGCGGTGCCGACGAAGGATGAGCAAGCGCCGCCGGAATCTGCAACACCTTCGCCGGATTCAGCGGGTACATCTGCGCCTGTTCGATCCAGTTCTCCCAAATGACGTATGGATAAACGTTTTGGTTCACCGGACAAGTTGACGCTACCCAAAGCCGCCATGCGGTCTCTTCGATCGATCCGGTAATTTTATCCGGAGGTGTACAAGGACCTGGCGGGATTCCCACATTTGCCAAAACTTCGGAATCGTTCGCTTGCGCCGACGCTTCGAATGGGGAAGTCTTGTTTTGGCTGTGATGGATTGTCAGAGACAACGCCAAAAGGACTGCGGCCGATAAGACTACGAAGGATTTCACAGGGTTCTCCTTTCACTTTTCAAGCCGGTGCCGGCTGAAAGGCACCACAGGACATTAGCTGACGACAGATCCTGGAGAATGAATAGTGAGTATTCGGAAACGAGCAAGGCCGACTTCGCAGGTCATCTTGCGCTCAAGCAAAAAACTCGTCAAGAAAAATGTGCGTGTATCTGTATCGTAGCTCGCCAACGAATCCGTAACGAGAAACGCCGCAGTGTTTACTAATCTCCATTGTGGGGAGATTTCACATGGCCGTGTAGTCCCCATGTCGGACAAGTGACGTCAGGTAGTTCCTTGAAATGTATGGTCCGCCGCACGACTGCAAGGGAAAAGCGAAGGGCGGATCGACAGGTCTGCGCAAATGTATTCGGCCTTCGATTGGAGATAGATTAGGTCTCCTGGCCATGATGAGTTGCGCTGCGTGCTCTTCCTGATAAACGGGACGGTCATGGAAGACCATTTTAAGGAAGCAGGTTTCGAGCACGCCGTTGGGAACTGTTCGTTCGTCTTAGCTATCCAGTGCAGACCTTGGTGGAACTCTTAGCCGTCGCAGTGGTGCGGTAAAGTGGGAGCGCGATTTTGCGCTTCCAAGCCGAAGGCGTCTTTTCCGCGCCTGTTCACGCTATCGTTAGAGCTGTCGGTGAGCGGTACTCTTCGCCGCTCGATAGAACGGCCCAGGCAACACGAGCCAGCTTGTTGGCTGCGGCTGTGATCACTACCTTCACCGGTGACTCGTCGCTCAAGCGAGTCGAGCCATGGGCCCGAACGGCGATCGTTCTCGCTTGACGCGTAGGACGGCGGATCGGGCGCCATGGACGAGGAGCTTCCTCAGATAACAGTTGCCTCGCTTGCTGATGCCGAAGAGCCGGGCCTTACCGCCGGTCGAGTGCTGTCGTGGCACAAGTCCCAAGCCAGGAGGAGAACTCCCGGCCCTTATGGAAGGCTGCTCCGTTGCCGATCGCGGCGACGATCGCGGTTGCAACCAAGCGGGCCTATGCCGGGGATCTGCCTGAGCCGTTGGCAGGCTGGATCGGAAGAGGCGATCTGTTCGACCTCTTCGTTCATCGCAACGATCTGTTGCTCCAGGTCCTTCCACTCGCTCCAAAGCAGGCTGACGAGGTTACGCATGCGTGGTGTGAGGTTCGCGTCTGCGTTCTCGAGGATCTCAGGCATCGCCTGCTTCAGCTTGAATGGAGTCTTGGCGAAGACCATGCCACGCTCGAGCAGGAAGGCCCGCAGCTGGTTGATCACGGACGTTCGACGGGCGACAAGCCGATCGCGCACACGATGCATCGCCTGCAGGTCGAGCTGGTCGTCGGTCTTGATCGGAACGAAGCGCATGTTCTGCCGGTCTACAGCTTCGGCGATGGCTTCGGCATCGAGGAAGTCGTTCTTGTTCGACTTCACGAATGGCTTCACGAACTGGGCTGGAATCAGCTTCACGTCATGGCCTTGTTCTCGCAGGACACGTCCAAGGAAGTGGCCCCTGAACATGCCTCCATCCCGATCAAGGAAGTCTGCATGTTGGCGGTAAAAGTGATCAGCTGCTTCTGGGTGAACTTCTTCCGCAACAGCACCTTGCCTGCTGCGCTGAGGGCCACGAGGTGAAAGGTCGTCTTGCCGAGATCGATGCCAACCGAACGAATCTGCATGTCGATGATCCTCCTTGAACCTGCCAACACGATCACTCACTTCAACTGTGGAGATCAAGCGGCGGACCATCTCATTAACGGGGGTTTGAGTAAGTTCGCTGCTCGATGTTCATTGCGTCGGCAAGTTATCGCAACCCCGGCTTTTCAGGAGGTTCGGAGTTAACTTTCCAATTAGCCGATTTACGTCCACTTGAACTGGAGCACATCAGCGAACAGAAGCCGACTTAGCATTACTGATCCGGAGCGGGCACTCCCATGCATAGGCGAACCGGCCAAGTGATCCGCAACTGCCTAATCCAGATTGCGTCCAGGCGCAACGATCGGAAATTCCTCCTCGAAGTCGATCAGTAGCGCGAACAAATTGGATACTGCCTTGGCGTCTCCGACAGTCGTGATCTCGCGGTGCTCCATTGCATCCGCGAGTGTTCGCTGTCCCAGAATGACGCTTTCAAAGACTGGTAGCGTTGTCGTCACCGTAGCCACCGCATTAGGAGCGGTCTTGCCATTGATCGATGTCAATGCACCATGCTCAAGAGTGGATGTAAGCGAATCGTGCGTATCAGCGAATTGCCAGTTGATCACTATGTTCGCTGTTCCGGCTCGAGGCCCATCTACGCGTGTACCGAGATAATCGAATACCAGGGCGATCGGCATCGCGCGCAACACTCCTGGACCGACGCCGGGAACGGATCGTGCTCCACCGTGGACGCCGCTGCGCAGTTCCTGGGCTCCGAGCAGGTAGGCGTTTCGCCATGTCGACGATTCAGCAAGGTATCCCAGTTGCTCGAACGCATCCGCTGCAAGACCGCGCGCCTCTTCGTTAGAGGGATCGGCGAAGACGACCTGGTCCATTATCTGAGCGACCCACCGGTATTGGCCCGCTTTGAAGTCCTCGCGTGCCCGCGCGATCACCGCAGCCGCACCGCCCATGTATTCGAGGTCCTTTTTGGCCTCTTCGACGCGGGGCAGACGATTGAGAGTCGCAGGATTTCCGTCGTACCAGCCGATATAACGTTGATATACGGCCTTTGAATTATGTGAGATCGTGCCGTAGTATCCGCGGGCGGACCAATCGTTCTCAAGCCCAGGCGGCATGGTAAGGGCCTCTGCTATCTCGGTAGGCCCCAGCCCTTGATTCATCATGCGGATTGTCTGGTCATGGATGTATTTGTAGAGGTCGCGCTGATTCGCCAAATGCGTTCGCACCCGTTCGTTACCCCACACAGGCCATGTATGTTGAGCGATCATCACCTGCACGTCTGCGCCGAATTGATCGAGAGCAGTGTCGAGATATTGCGACCAACGATTCGCGTCGCGCACTCCGGCGCCGCGAAGTGGGAGCAGATTGTGCAGCGTGTGAGTCGCATCCTCGGCCACATCCAGGACATGTGACTTCGGCAGGTAAATCATCATCTCGGAAGGCGCTTCCGAGTCCAGGGCCAGTTGAAATATGAAGTCCACTCCATCGATTGTGCGGATCTCCGTCGGCTTCCGAATGGTGTCGTTTGGCGTGATGATTGGTCCGCCCCCGCTCGCTCCACGAGAGTCGCCCTTGCCAATGCCTCCATCGATGTTCCCCCGCTCGCCCACCGGCAGAGAAATTCCAAACTGATACTCCGCGCGTCGTGCCTTTGCGTTGCCGCCAACGGCGGCCTCTCCGACGAGGGCTTCCATGAAGCCCGTTGGCGCAATGACTTTTGTCTTTCCGGCAGCCGCGTCGGCCCGCGAGACCACACTACTCGCGCCGCCATAGTGATCGCCATGACTGTGGGAGTAAATTACAGCCACGACCGGCTTGCGTGGACGATGCACGAAATAGAGATCGAGAGCTTCGCGCGCTGCTCCCGGCGTAGACAGTGTGTCGATGACGATAATGCCTGTCGTCCCTTCGATGATCGTCATATTCGCCGGGGAGAAACCGCGAACCTGATACACGCCCTCGGCGACCTTAAATAATCCGCTTGCGACGTTAAGTTGCGCCTGACGCCAAAGACTTGGATTTACGGTCGGAGGCGCCTCGTGCTTAAGAAATTCCCAGCGATCCGGATTGGCCGGGTCTGGTGTTGTCGCGATAAACCCCCGCATCGCGTCCTCAAAGTCTTGCCGATCACTAAATGGCAACTGCGATTGGACAGCCTGGTTGGCGGAAGCGACCTTAGGCTCTGCCGGTTTGGTTTGCTGAGCTGGCGCAGGATGAACAATAGCCGTTATCGCAATGAAGTATGCTGTCCATCTTGTTCGCAAGCAATTCAAGAGAGCCAAACGGACCATCAAAGCTGCTCGCCTCATGGGTCTTGTTTCCTCCCGCGATCAATATTGGTCCGCATTCATCTTCTCGTCTACGGTGTAGAGTGAAAATGTATTTCTCATTTTTGGGAAGATACGATGGATCTGAACTCACTAATGGTCTTCGCCAAGGTCGTGGAGGCGAGCAGTTTCTCGGAAGCGGCGCGACGGTTGAAAATGCCCGTTTCAACCGTCAGCCGGCGCGTGGCCGACCTTGAAGACCAGCTTGGCGTGCGTCTGCTCGAACGCTCCGCACGAAGCCTAAGGCTCACCGATGTGGGTTCCGAACTGTTCGAGCACGCGAGCGCAGCGCGGAACTCAGCGAAGTGGTCAGCAATATTGCTTCAAACCACATGGCGAACGTGTCGGGACTTTTGCGGCTTTCCGCGCCGCCAAGTATCTCCGATTCACTCCTTGCGCCGCTGGTCGGCGCCTTTCAGAAAGCCCACCCGGACGTGCGTGTCCAGATCCTTATCACGGAACGCATGGTCGATCACATCGCAGAGGGCGTCGATATTGTCTTCCGGGCCGGAGCGCTTAAGGACTCGACGCTTGTCGCGCGGAAGATCCTGACATTTCGCCATCAGCTACTGGCAAGCCCAGCCTATCTGAAGCAACGCCGGTCCCCGACCACGCCCCAAGATCTGCTGGGACATCGGCTGCTCGCCTTCTCGCGTTGGCGGCCGGAAAATCGTTGGACTTTCTTCTGTGTAAACGGAAGGGACAAGGAAACGCTGACCTTTCAACCGTACTTGTCGATGAACGATTACGCCGGTCTCGCGGCGGCGCTGCTCGCCGGCTCTGGCATTGGAGAGTTGCCTCCACTGGTGCAGCCGCAACTAGTCCACGACGGGCGGCTTGTTGAAATCATGCCGAAATGGCGCTTTCGCACGTTCGACCTTAGTGTCGTTCATCTCGGGAACCACCACATTCCACGGGCGATTCGAGTCTTCAAGGAGTTTGCCGTCCAAATGGCGCCCACACTCTTTCCGGGCCTGCCGCTTTGATCAACGCTAATTCCGCACCACTAGCGGCCACTCATCGGCGGACGGCCTTGGTGATGCCGAGCTGAGGATCGCGTTCGCCAGACTGACTGCATCGCGGCCTCAGGCCAAGGTAGCAGCCCACGTCACGACTTCGCCCGAAGCGTTCCTTGTTGCCGAGTGTAAGAACGAACGTCAGCGCAGTGATGTGGCCGACGCCGTGGATGGTCAGCAGAGGCCGAGTCTGGCATACTCGGTCTGAGTCATCCGCTGGATCTCTCGGTCGTACTGCTTGATCTTCAACGTCATCTTGTCGGCGTGAAATCGCGGCAGGGTGTGTTCACCCTACAAACCAAAGAAATAATTCACTGAGACCGCTCCGTGGGAGCGAAGAGTCACGCCTGCGATGCGTTCAAAAGCGATGGGTTCGGCGGCCCACAGCAAAAGTTTTGAGAGTCTGGCCGGAGCAATCTTTCTATCGTTGACGGCCCCGCCATGAATGCGACGTGTGCTTTTATGAAGTTCAGCGACTCCGGTTGCCAGCCTCACCTGAGCAGGTTCCGTCCCAGATACGAAAAATGACATGGACGTGACAAACAAGTGACATGTTGCTGCGCAGCAATCAATAAGGTGACACTAACTAATCGTTAGCTTCCCGCAACAAATGAAGCAGAAGTTCCTTCCCCCAGGAACTAATGCTCTGATCTGCGCCAGGATCGAGCGGGTCAATCTCACAAAAGCCGCGTTCCGTTCGCGATAGGGCTCATTCCACTCTCACTGTTCCCCGGATGTCCGGAGGCTACTCAGGGCTTCTGAACAGTAGAAGGGCTATTGCGTGAAGTCGATGATCTCTTTGCCTGTCACGGTGGCTGCGAACGGCAGCAACTCTGTCACCGATGCATTGTTCAGCACGTTGTACTGCGAACTGCATCGGTTGGCAAAGCGAGAACTGGCGCGGCGCTGGTCTCCACTGAGTTTGAGTGTGACAACGCTTTTGCACGAAGCGTATCTCGGCATGGCTGGCCGAGAGGGCCTCTCATTTCCCGATCACGCGCGATTCATCGGATACGCAGCACGGGTGATGCGCGGGCTCATCATTGACCACGCGCGGAATCGGAATGCCGCGAAACGTGGCGGAGAGTTCGATCTTACGTCCCTGGAATCCGAGATAGTTGAGAATCGTGTCGAAACGAGGCATCTGTCAGTAATTAGCGACATTTTAGATGAATTGGCGAAGGCGGAGCCTGGCCTTGCCGAAGTCGTCGACCTGAAATTTTTCTGCGGCTTCAGCTTTGCCGAAATCTCTGCAATGCAGAAGTTGTCGGAACGCACCGTCCAGAGGCGATGGGAGAAAGCGCGCATTTACCTCCGTTGCAGCATTTGCGAGGATTTTCCGGCTTTGGGGAATGCATGTCCGGCCTGAGTTTTGATGCATGGAAATTTGTAAGCCCCCACCTAGATCATGCACTTGGAATGACAGAGGAAGAGCGTGGAATCTGGATGGCGTCACTGCGTTTGCAGGACCCAGTCTTGGCGCGCCAACTTGACACACTTCTGTTCGAGCATCGTGCATTAGCCAAGGATGGCTTTCTGGAGAGGTGCGATGTGGAGTTGCCAAGTGAGCCCACTCTCGTTGGGAAAACATTTGGAGTGTACAGACTGATCTCAGAGATCGGTCAAGGCGGCATGAGCAGTGTATGGCTCGCGGAGCGAAGCGATGGCCGCTTTCAACACCGGGTCGCGCTGAAAGTCCTCAATATCGCGCTCATCGGGAAGATCGGCAAAGGTCAATTCGAACACGAGGCCAAAATACTCGGCCTTCTGATTCACCCGCACATCGCAGAACTGATGGATGCAGGAGTGTCTCAGACGGGCCAGCCCTATCTCGTTCTCGACTACGTTGACGGTGACCACATCGACAGTTACTGCGACCGCCACAGGCTCGACATTCATGTCCGCATCCGACTGTTTCTCGATGTGTTGGCGGCTGTGGCGCACGCGCATACAAACCTAATTGTGCATTGCGATCTCAAGCCCTCGAATGTATTGGTGAGAAATGACAATCATGTGAAGTTGCTTGATTTCGGGATTGCCAAGCTCCTGGAAGACGAAAGGCAGGGGGCAAACCGAGCGCATTTAGTAGTGAATGGCGAGCGAGCCATGACGCCGGAATACGCGGCGCCCGAGCAGCTGAAGGGAGAACCAATAACTACCGCTGCCGATGTGTATGCACTGGGTTTGCTGCTTTATGTATTGCTGACAGGTCACCATCCACATCGCATGGGGCCGCACCCGCCCGCAGCGCTGATTAAAGCCGTGATGGAAAGAGAGCCGGTGCGGGCTTCCGAGGTGGTACGCGGCCGCCAGCACTTCAAAGCTGCGGCTCGTAATGCCCGCCGGCGGGCAACGACGACTAACAAACTCAGTCGGCTTCTGCGCGGGGACCTGGATACGATTATCGCGAAGGCGCTGACGAAAGAACCCGCGGAACGTTATTCCTCCGTGACGGCCATGGCCGACGATCTGCGCGGATATTTGAGAAATGAGCCGATCAGCGTGCGCCCGGAATCAGCGGCGCATCGCGCACGTAAATTTGTGCGCTGCAACCTCGTCACCGTAATCCTGACAACAATTGCGGTTGCCGCTATCACCTCCGGTGTGGTGGGTATGAAAGTACGGGCGCGATGGCGCGAGAGCACTAGATAGATAGTGCTCGAGCCCACCGTCAATAGGCTGCAAAAGAATTCTCAATCTTCGTTGTCGTGTCTTTCTCTTCGTTTCCGATATTCCAACTAGAGCGTTCTGCCTCTCGCGCGAATCGTCGCGCGAAAAGTCAGGATATGGATCAGGAACGCAGTTCACCTCCGCCTGCCTTAATTCCAAACTGCAGAGTGTCCTAGCGAAAGTTGAAGCACCTGCCGGGTCCGCGGAGTATTCAGCATAAGGAGCTTTTTCACAATGAAATTCTTTCCGAGACTGGCCGCAGGCATGATGGCTGTTCAAGCGATATCGTTCGCAGCCTTCGCACAGCGCTACACGCAGGTGAACCTGGATTCGAACGTGCAGGGGGCTGCTGAGGCGGTCGATTCAAAGCTCATCAACGGCTGGGGTCTTGCGCGCAGCTCCAACAGCGCGTGGTGGGTTTCCGATGAAGCGACGGGATTCGCGACGCTCTATAACGGCCCCGGAGACAAGCAGCCTCTCGTCGTTACGATTCCCAAGTCGAACCCCAACAATCCCAACTTTCCAACCGGCAGCCCAACCGGGGTGATTTCCAACACCAGCCCGACGGACTTTCTTCTCGCTCCCAAGAAGCAGGCGGCCTTCATCTTTTCGACATTGGATGGAACCCTCGCGGCTTGGAACCCTGGCGTGGGGCTGGCCCCTGGTGCAAATCCTCCATCCACCAACGCCGTCACCGTCGCCCGCACCAAGGATGGCTCGGGCTATACCGGCATCACTTCGGCTTTCATCGATGGCCGTCGTTATCTGTATGTCGCGAACTTTCTCAAAGGCCGCATCGATGTTTACGACAACGCATTCATGCCGGTCAAATTGAAGCGGGTTGATGACGGTCACGACCGTTACTTCGATCAAGACCATGTCTTCGGCGACGACGGCAGACCTTTTACGGACGACAGTCTTCCACGCAATTTTGTACCCTTCAACGTGCAGGCCATCGGGAACGACATCGTTGTTACGTATGCTTTGCATTTTGCGGGTGATCCGTTTGAAACCCCTGGCCCAGGCCTAGGTTTCGTCGACATCTACTCCTCCAAGGGCAAGCTGTTGCGGCACCTGGAGCATGGCGATTGGCTAAACGCGCCGTGGGGAATAGCGCTCGCCCCGCTCGATTTCGGACGCTTCAGCCACCACCTGCTTGTCTCAAATTTCTCCGCCGGAGGAACAACCCAGTCGGCCGGATTCATCTCAGCGTACGATCTTGCGACGGGCAAATTCGATGGTTTGCTCGAGGATGAAAATGGGAGGCCGATCTCGATCAACGGTATCTGGAGCATCAGTCCGGCCAACAGCGCGACCTCCAACAGCTTCGATCCCGACGAGGCTCCGGCATCGGAACTCTACTTTACTGCCGGCCCTCATCAGGGCACCGAAGGTCTCTTTGGATACTTGATACCGGTGTCCACAGAACTGATCGAAGGCAATACGCAGTGAATAAATATCACTAGGAAACCGCGAGAGCCGCGGAGTTCAAATTCGCGGCTCTCAATTTACGCCAAGCTAACTTGTTGATCTTAGTTTTTCGAAGAGCGCATTGTTCCACTTGTCTGTATTGTTCCCTAATCAGACAAGTGGCACCCCGTGGTTCTTAGAAAACGGCGATTTAAGTGAGTTCGCGGATCGCCGTTCATCGCGTCGGCAAGTTACCGCATAGCTGACTTTGCGGGCACAGTCGATCTTGGCTCGGCCTGTACATATAAAAGACACTCAGCTATAGCGCTACTGAGACGGAACTTCTCGGCCCCACTTATCACTTTCAGTCCCGCATTGCTGACAGGTGCTTCCTCCCCCACGAAAAGTTTGCGGCGTCGCTCAAAACAACACTCAAACAGCAACGTTCGCTCTCTGCGGTGGTCCTGGTGGTGGGGAGGCTCGGCCATTCCAGAGTTGGGTCGTGTGGTCGTGTCCTCTAGCGACGGCGGTTACTCCGTATGTCTCCCACCTCTGCGAGCGCCGCGCCATACCGTGCGGAGAAGCATCCCGGGTCGCGCCTGGCTACTGCACCAAGACCTGAAGAGTGACGGCATGAGAGAGGTTGCCAGTCGATTCGTTTGCGGTCACGGTGATCGTCTGCGTCCCTGCAGGAGTACCCGGCGTATTGTTAGTGCCGGATGCATTGCTACCGCCAGAGGAACCCCCGCAGCCGGATAGGGAAATCAAACTGCACATCACAACCAATATGGGAACGAAATACATCCATCGCCGGTGCCGTTTCGACCAGCGCCCCGGTAGCAAAAGTAGAAATGCAATGCTCACCCACGCGATGGATGCGAGCTTTCTTACCGCCCGCTGCGTGGCCGAAGAAGGTGCTGTGGTCGTAATCGTTAGCGTTGTGCTGGCTGGTGTCCCCTTGTCTGGGGTCACGGAAGAAGGAGCGAACATGCAGGTCGCTAAACTTGGCAGTGCGCCGCAGGAGAAACTCACGGTGCCGGTATATCCTCCAACCGGAGTAATCGTGAGTGTAGCTGCTACCGACTGTCCTGCCGTAATGGTCGCGGTTGATGGCGAAATTGCCACACTGAAATCGGGTACGGCCACAACGATGGACACCGCGGTCGAAGTGCTCGGTTGGTTCTCCGCGTCTCCTGCATAGCTGGCGATAACCGAATATGTCCCCGCCGCGGCAAACGAGGCAGAGAGGGTGGCAGTCCCGTTGATTAAAGTTGCTGTTCCCAGCGTCGTCGCACCGGAGGTAAACGTCATCTCGCCGGTGGGCATGAATCCTGTGACGGTAGCGGTGAAAGTGAGTTGCTGATTCTCACCGGAAGTGTTGGCAGACACGGAAAGGACGGTGCTTGAGTTCGCCAGAGTGGGAGCCGCGGGCTTAGGATTGCTCTGGTTGAGCAGGGGAATGACCGCCCCGACAGAAAAGCTCAGATAGTCCAAGGCGTTATCAACAGGCAGCTTGGGCGCCTGGTTATTCAGCCGCGCAAGCACTCCACCAGTAGATGCATCAGTGAAAAAGCTGGAGTTATAGGTATTGCTATCAAGAGTGAACGCTCCTGTTCCATCCCCGAAAAGAACGGTGATCACGTTGATGTTTTCGGTCGTGGAGTATTGCAAAACTATGTCCGTGTGGCCGTCCGCATTGACATCACCAATGGAGGCCGACGCTTCCGTCAAATATTGATCCGGCAGGGGAACCGTATAGAACGGCGTAGGCTGGAAGGTACCGTTGCCGTTTCCCGCATAGATACTGGTACTCCCGGGACCAATGGATCCCATCAATAAGTCGGGTATTCCATCTCCATTTAGATCAGCAACGGCCAGAGGCATGCCAGAAAGGCCGAGAGGGTCCTGCTGAAACGTTCCATCTCCGTTGCCAAGATAAACCGCGCCATTCCACACCAGGTCCAACTTCTTATCATTGTTCAAATCAGCAACCAGAACCCCTTGGCTGACAGAGCTGTTTTGCTGAGAGAACAAAACCGGACTGCCAAAGCTGCCATCTCCTTTGCCTGGCACATAGATTAGCCCGCTCCCCATCACAGGGGAGCGAAGGGCATACGGAACGATGACGTCGAGATGGTTGTCGCCATTGAAATCACCGCTGACCGGGACCAACGCGCCAGGAGTTGTCAGATCGACTGCAGCAACGCTCGGCTGAAAAGTACCATCGCCGTTCCCTGCAAAAAAAGCGAGTGCTGAATCCTGGTTGATACTAGAAATCCCTACAATGTCGACCTTACCGTCTCCGTTGAAGTCACCCTGGCCAAGGTTGCTGATCGAACTACCGGGGAGCGTATAGGCCGAAGAAAATGTTCCATCGCCGCGTCCCAGGGCACTCACGAGCTTGCGGGTGGCGCCTATGCCGAGCACGTCGGTGAGTCCATCCCCATTTAGGTCCGCGGTGACGAATTGTCCATAGATATTGGTGGTGCTGAAGTTACCCTGTCCCAGCAGTATTCTGAAAGTCCCTTGAAACGTGCCATCGCCATTGCCTGCGAGGATAGAAAAGCCGAGTCCGGTGCTGAAGATCAGATTCGTCTTACCATCCTTTCCGGTCTCCGTGCCAGCTGGAAATCCGCCTAAGTCGTAAGAGTATCCGTACTGAAAGCCACCCTGTCCATCGCCCAGAAGAATCGACGTATAGTTGCCGATTAGGGCGAGGTCAACATTGCTGCCATCGTTAGTAGTTCCCGCAATGAAAAGAGACGGGTTTCCAAGCCACGAATCTAACGGCAGGTTGATGCCAGCCGTGAACTTTCCGCTGGAATTGCCGAGCAACACCTGCAACGAGATGAGTCCTAAATCCGTTTGTCCCTGGATATAGGCTAAGTCGGTCAGCCCATCATGGTTGAAGTCTGCGGTAACGAGGGTCGGGCCACCCGGACTGGTTTGCGCCGCTTGCAATGTTCCATCGCCATTCCCGTAGTAAACAGCGAGCGTAGAGCCACCGACAACAATGTCTGGCTTCCCATCACCGTTGAAGTCGCCTGCGCTTGTCGTTCCGGGATTTACTCCGATGGGACCTCCATAAGCTACAGCTTTGGAGAGCGCTCCCGGCGCCGCGCTGCCCTGGTTGAACAACACGGCCAAGCCTGAAGTATTACTGAGAAACGTGGAGACCGCTACGTCCGGAAAGCCGTCTCCATTCAGATCGACAGGAACAGCCAGCGACACCGGCGCGGACACCGCATAATAAGTCGGGCTCTGAAAGCTGCCGTCCCCATTACCCATCAACTCAGCAACATATCCGTTAGGACAGGTCAACACGACATCGAGCCTATTGTCTTTGTTTATGTCGGCTGCAACCAACCAGTAACGATAGGAAGAATAGGGGCAACCGGTCAGCGAAGTCGTGCTCACTGCGATGGGAGGATTGTTTGCTCCCTGATTAAGGAGTACGGTCAGTGTCGGCGGGGGAGCGCCGCCTTTCGGCACCCATAGATACGCAATATCCGGTTGCCCATCCCCATTAAAGTCGCCGGTGGCCAGGGGCGACACCAACACACCGCCCTGGGGAGTAAAGTCATCTACCGGGAAAATCGGCTGTTGGGTCTGTGCGGCAACACTAACGAGAAACAGTGGCGAGAGTAACCAGGGAACCAGGACGAATCGCAGGCAGCGCGAAATGTTCAACCGGGGGTTTGCAAACATGAAGACAGTCCTCAGAGTCGTACGTGTCTTTCGCGGAAATGCTGGACGAGTCTAACAAAACCTGGGGCAAATACACGACGATCCAATTGTCGGGAAAACACCAAAGATTTTTACTTGGCGTTGCCGTCTTGCCGCACTTGCAGGACAGACGGACCTCCCCCGATCACTAAGTTGAGGGGTTCAGACCACAAACGCCGGCAGGATTCGGCATTGACGGATACATAAGCCAGTTGTTTGCTCTCTTGGGGAGAAACGGCAAATGGTCTCGAAGGCTTCTCGATACCGAGACCATAGCACTCTCAGAGAAACTGGATAGAAGCGCGATCCGCCAAATTCCCGACAAACGGGATTGCGGTAAGAACACTCATTGCAGGCCGGTCCAGGCGAATTTACGAAATCGGGACTTTGCAGGCAGTTCGTGGGATTCACTTCCGTATTGCCGGTAATACAGACATAGCGCGCAGCAGGTGCATCGCCAGACCGTTTCTTCGCCACAGACTCCCGATTTTCTGCTTGGGAAATTTGGCCTCGCTTAAGCATCTCCAGCTCTAGCTTTTCTCTTTGACGCTCCAAATATGAGCCAAATAAAGGCCGAACGAATCGAGAGACGATTCTCATCCAGCCAAAGCGTTGCCGGTGGTAGCTGCGCTGGAGGCGCACCTTCCAAACATCAGCGACATCCTCCTTTTCGCGGTACTCCGCGCGTACGGCGCGATGTATATGATGGCCGATTTCATGGAACAGGACGTCGGATAACTTGCTTTCACGAATAAGCGGGATTCTGAGCCACCATCCCTTTTCTCAACCCCGCAGGGTGTTGTCTACGAATATTTCGATCCATACGAGGTTGCCGCGAGAGGGAGGGTGATACAGCCCGCTAGCCGCAGCCAAACCCACCCTGCGCTTTCTCGATTTCACGCTGCTATTGCGACGTTTACCCGAAAGGCCGCTTGCGTTGGAAAGCACTACCGCGTCCAATCCCGCCAGATAGTTCTTGGGTACCGAATCGAGCATGCGGCGGACAAGTGGCGCTGGATCAAACGGAGGTTCGTAACCAGAGAAGGAAACGATCACCTGCGGCAACTTGGGTTGATTCCCGGATGATGCTTCTTTGCCTGAGTTCACGTGCTCACAGGAATAATGTATGGGTGGTCGGCGATCCGGAAATAATCACATCGCTTGGAAGCGGACGTGAATAACGCAGTGCCTGAAA
>CAWIBQ010000006.1:0-1712304 GCA_963834345.1 uncultured Acidobacteriaceae bacterium
GTTCCAGCTGCCAAACCCAGAGATTCCAGGTAGAGGCGAAATCGCAGGACAACGGTACGGTTCAATGCAAGTCGAGGCTCGGAACAATACCAGCTGATGAACTGCTCCATTGCGAACTTGTAGTTTCTTCTTGAATGGGGAGAACTGAGGCTGTTTAGTACCGCGGATTTAGCGTGATCGAGATCTGGGAGCTTCAGAATGATCTTGTGGCAGCGTGGCCTTTTGGTCCTTTTGTGCATAAGAGCGGCCTCCATGCCGCTGACATGCACAAAATAGACGTGGGGAGGAATTCTGGCCTCGAAAAGTGCGTAGGTGATTCTGCGCGACTGAGTACAGCCGCTGTCAGAAATTGCGGCTGTGAAAGATCGGTCACGGATCACATGTCACATTGCGGGTCGACCTTCGACCTGTACGCTCCTTTGGTGAGCCTCCACGCCTGTTCTGCTGTTGGAGACCTGCGCAAAGCCAGTTGGGGAGGCAGTCGGGCCGGCTACTTGCGGATTGGGTTTCCGATTACCGCTCAATCTCGGCGTTACTCAAAAATTACCTCGAGAATTTGAAATACTCCGCAATACTCTCTGAAACCGAGGTTCACTTCGCAAAGGCGCGAATGTTGGATCGACAGGGAGATACGGTATCCAACCGGACCGCTCTATATACGCTCTTTCCAGACAATCAAGCGCATGCTCGTATTCATGCAGTCCCACGTGAATCGTACCGAGTTCATACGCCGCTACGTAGCGGCTCTTCGATAATTCCTTTAATGTGCCGAGTATGTGAACTGCTTTGTCCCTATCACCGGCAACTGCGCATGCATGTCCGAGCGCAGACAGCATGAATGTGCTTCCCGAGAGCTGATATGACTTTTCCAGTGCCTTTACGGCGTCGCGGATACTTCCAAGCTGTTCGAGAGCGAGACCCTTGAAGTAATGAGCTTTATGAAAGCTCGGCTCCATTTCGAGGAGCTTGTTCGATTCTTCGAGTTCCTTCTCGTAATGTCCCCCCATGTGGTAGTGCCATGCGAGATGCGAATTGATAAGCAGGTCGAAAGGATCGAGTTCGATAATGCGCAGGCTGTGTTCCAGCGACTCTTTCATCCTTCCCTGGGCGACCAGCAGATGAGAGTACCAGTGGTGAGCGTGGGAGTAATTGGGATTCAGACTAATGGCTCGCTTAAACGCGGCCTCGGCGCAGCCCCAGTCCCACTCATAGTGGAAGTGACAATAGCCACGGGAGGTATGTGCTTCCGCCAGATTGGAATCCAGTTGGAGTGCCCGATTGGCGGCGGCCTTACCCCGTTCCAATGCGATCGCCGGCTCCAGAACGCCGGCTTCCCATGCGCCTAATGTGTTGTAGCAGTCGGCGAGCCCAACGTGGGCCAGAGCGAAGTCTGGATCGAGTGCAACCGCCTCATCGAACAGCTCAATTGCTTTTTCTACATAACCCGCTCCCGGGCGCTTGGCCCAGAAGTATCTTCCCCGCAAGTAAAGACGATAGGCTTCGGAATTTCCAGTCGACCGATGAGATAGGCTGCGCGGCGCCCCGGTGCGCTGCTTCGATCCCAGGCGATCCCGCAAAGCCAATGCGATTGTCGATGGAAGCAGTGAAAGCTCCTGGATGAGTGGCTGATAGCTGGCTCCCCAAAGGCGCAAACCCTGAGTTGTGCTGATGAGCTCAGCTCTCACCAGCACATGGTCGCCAGCGGGATGCACACTTCCAATCACTACTGCCTGTACACCGAGTTCGCGCCCTGCTTCCTGCGGGTCACGCCCTTTGAATCGGTAGGCCGAATTGCGAGCGATTACTTTCGCGATCCCGCGAATCTCACAGACAGCGTTAATCAGAGCTTCGGTCATGCCTTCACACAGATAGTCCAGGTCCGAGCTATCTGAATTGCTCGTGAAAGGCAGAATCGCTACGGAAACGATGTGCCTGGTGTTGGTGTCCGTTCCATTCTCGAGCGAGATAAATCGGTATCCAACCCGCGGCACGGTTTCGATGTAGCTGTTGTTGCCTTTGGCCCCCGGCGGTCTGCCCAGCACCACTCGCAGTTTACGGACAGCAGCGCTCAATCCATTATCGAAATTAACGAACACATCAGACGGCCAAATGTGCATTCGTAACTGCTCTCGCGTCAACACCTCGCCACGATGTTCGAGGAACTTCGTCAGAAGTCTAAAGACCTGGTTCTGCAGCCTGACTGGCCGGTTATTCCTGCGAAGCTCGCCGGCGCGAAGGTCGACCTCAAACTGATCGAATCTGATAACTCCTTCAACCTCCGGCATGTCTTCCCTCTTAAATCACATGATTATCCTACAAAAACTTCAAAGCTGGCAGATGTGTCGTGGTTTCTGCGACTTAGCAGAACAGGAATTGATAAGAAGCTGGTAAGCCTTCGCCCATGGCTCGATTCCGCGTGCATGAGCCATGATCGACACCAGTTTGGCAGCGTCCTCGCCCCACGCCAAAGACTTCAACCGTTGAAGAACTAAGGCTGTGGGCAGTATGCGCTGTCCGAAATCAAGAGGATGGAGGTTTCTTGTGAAGAAGAAGGCTTTCCTGCTGTCTACGCAAATTGCGATCATGGCCCTGGCGATGAGCAGTGTGTTGGTTGCTGAGGGTCCGCGCTCCACCACACTCAAGGGAACGATCAACGACTACAACCCCTTCGCGATGGGAGGGTACGAGATTCGCGGAACGTGGTCGCTCGAGGCCTACCCTAATTTCGATGCCGTCGAATTTCGTGCGTCATTGAACATGGAGCATTCCGACCTTTGGATGATCGACAACAACACGACCGACACGACCCTGCGTGACCAACATACGCATCACTTCACCATGAAGAACGCCCGCGTGATCTCTGATCCTAACTACGTGGCAGAGAACTGTCCTACCGCCCACTTCGCCGTTGCCGCCACGACAACCGGTTTTGTCGTTGTCGGGATGGCGAGCACTACCGGAAATGGGGGCAACGCGCCGTTTGCACCCGACGGCGAAAAGTCCCAGCTCACGGTCTGCATCACCGGATCAGATAAGGTGCAGTTCTCAAATATCACGTTGATGTTTGCCCCGGGCTCAAAAGCAAGCAATCACTTCGGAACGGTTCCGATTAACGGCGTTGTCCGGCACTAGCTCGGGACAGTCTTGCAAATCCAGCTCTCGTCTAGTTGCACCAAAAACCGAACCGCATTATCGGACCGTGAGAGAACGAAGAGATCATGGCGGTGAGGTCAACCTTTGTGGAGGGGTGGGGATCAAAGCGCTTTCAAGGCGCTCATCTCCCCTCTCTGTAAAGAACTGCGTCGGAAAGCCCGGCAGCAGTTCCGCAAAGCTGCATCTGTTCGCACTCTCGCGACCATTCTGATCTGAATACCAGTGGGAACGCGATCTATCGTGTAGATCAACGGGCTAAGCGTTCATTACCTCTGACCAGGTTCTCGCGTCAAACCCCGGACAAGTAGATGGGCGGCATTCGGTCGATTGAGTTCTCGTTCATATCGCCGGGCCCTTCCCCAGGTGAAAATGCGGCGAGCCGATCCGCCACCAACGCGGTGTGCGGATTAAGAGGACGTTGAAAAAGCGGTTTGAGCGTGCAGGGAGAGACAAAATCGGCTTCTCCCTGCGCAACTTTTCGGGCAGCAGACAAAACTGGCCTCCAGTCACCTGGACGAGAAGGCGCCATGTCGGACATATGAACGGATTTGGTCAGTTAGCGATATCAGGGCAATGCACTCTTCCAAGCCTGCTATCGCTGGAAACGTGCATTGACGATTTAGCACTCATTGAGAAGGACAGCCGCGGGGATCGCCGTTCGCCGCCTTCAGCAGCAGCGTGACCTGACCGACGGATGCACACATGCTTTGCATCCTTTGCGCACCGGAAGAACGCACAGGTCTGTAGGGCGCAAGCCAACCCTGTGAACCAGCCCGTCGCAACGGCGACTCTCCGCCTATGAAACCGAGAATTCCCGGCCCGACAAAGCTATTCGTGACACCATTGCCCTTTTCGCCAGTCCAGTCCGCTTTAGAGAATGAAGGCCATCAGATCAAGACGCCTCGAGGAAGTGGGAAAAGGAGACATCGTCATGAAACGGATTATCGCAATCGCGCTCTTCGCCGCATCAAGCCTTTCCGCAGCTGGCAATCTGTCCGCGCAGGACCACATGGTTAAGGCCAACATTCCGTTCGACTTCACCGTCAATAACAAGGTGCTTCCGGCCGGAACTTACACAATTTCTTCTTCATCACCATATGCGGTTGAGGTCCGGAACGTGAAAGGGCACATCGCCGAATTCAGCGCCGTCCATAATGATGGCAAGCGCTCGACAACTCCTGTGCTGGTTTTCCAGAGGTATGGCAATCAGTACTTTCTCCATGAAATTCTTGCTACAAACGCACTGAACGTGGCGGTTTTCCCCTCAAAGCGGGAGCAGAGAAGTCTGCAGGAGGCCACGCTGCGGGAGAGCAATCAGACTCTCATAGCGCTCAAGTAATTCTCAGTCGGTTCTGCGATATGGCCCGTAGATTTTGTCTCCGGGCCGTATCACTTTAGGTTGTTCCGACGGACAGTGCACGAGCTGACAGAAGGTCGTTGCCGGCCTAAAGACGGAGCCCGGATCCCAACTGGCCGTAAAACCCTGCCAGCTCAACCGGTCGATGCAACACTTATCTAATCAGCTGATCCACAAATGCTTACCCCTGAAGAATCGATCTGTTTGGCCGATGTGGCCAAACCTAGCCAGGGTAAGGTTTCCGGCTGCTCTAACCTAGCCGGCGCTTTTAGCTTTTGTTTTCAATGAATGTGGGTCCGAGCTGAGTGTTGCGTCGACCCATTGAGACCACCCCGTTTTGCGGAAAGTTAACTCCGGACCTCCCGAAAAGTCCGCTTAATCCGCAAGTTCGGTCCAAAGGGAATCTCGCATTGGCGAAATTGTTCATAATCCCTGTTTTCCGGACACTTCAACTCCAAAGAACAAACCTTCAGCTCTTCGATTACTTCCGGGGTGCCGACAACTCGCCCGGAACTCGAAAGATCGACTGCCGCGCGGCTGGAAGGGTGCATTGGCCTGGTGGCGCGCCCGTTGACGATTACTTCCGGCTTGGCGGTTGCCCAGGCACAACAGGCGAGAGGTCTCGCCTGCCCGTCGTTTTTCTGATTTGAGTGGTGAAATGGTGGTTCAAGACAGGCCAATTCTGCGGAATCCAGGAACCTGCGGCTCCCAACGCACGGGTTGCGACGGGCCAATGGCCTCACTTATCAGGAATCACCAAATTGCGGAAGATCTTCCAGCTACCGTCAGCTTGGTTCTGCCACACCGTCAAATATTTGTCCACCAGGCTCTTGCCGCCGTCGAATGTCGCCTCCGCCCGGCCCCACTCGTAGACAAAATTACCTTGTTGACTCGATCCCCACGTCTTTACCGCAGCCGCGCGCGCCCTTCCAAGACTCGTAAGTTGAGTTCTCATGTGTCGCTCGATCTGAAGCCGTCCCCGGAAACACTCTCCTGTGGGACCGCAGTCAACAGCATCCTCCGCATACGTCGCGGTAATCAGTGCGATGTTCCCGGTTTTCACTCCATCGATCCACGCTTGATTGCCGGCATCGATCCCGGCCCGCGCCAAGGCAGCCACCGTGCCGCTCTGCGCAATCATCGCCACCGGAAACAATGCACCCTGGGCTATCAGGAACATGAGTTTTTTCATTCGTTCGACTCTCCTCACCAAGATTATCCATCGACGCATTTCAGCTCGAAACGTGAGTGGGCCTGATATCACCGACTTTTGTGCACGCGGAGTGGCTTGGCATTCATGGCCTTCGCGTGCGGCCCGCGGCTAAGGATGCCTCTTCTTGGCCATGGCATGGTGTCCGTTCAGGTGTCCGATAACTGACTATTGAGGTCACTTAAGACGGTGTCGCATCACCGGGAAACCGTTAAAAGCACGCCACACTAGCAGCGTCGCGTCAGAACAGAGATTTGCTAAACCGTTATAGGGTCAAAAGCTCTATCGAGGGTTCGAATCCCTCTCTCTCCGCCACAGAGTCTATCTCCTTTAGAATCTCCTATTTAAATCGCATCTATCACCCGCATTTAGCGGGAAAACCGCGATTCTGTCAGCATTCAGAGAATCAGGTTTACTGCAAACGACGCCGCATTCGTCTCCCGAATTCTCTGAACGCAACAGTGGCAGTTCCTTTTTTGAATGGAAATGACCGCCGGTTCGATGTCTCGCTTGGTGCCAAAGTGAAGTTGCAAACCCGAAACGTGAAAGATGGATGTAGGGTTCGAGATTCCGCTCGGAGTAGATAGATGGACTCACCGGCTCTTCTCCCTGCCGAAATGCTAAACATCTGTGCAGAAAGCACTTGCAATTTCAGAAAAGTAGTGGTCTGCGGAGCCAAGACACCGAGCCTCACTAGAGGTGTTCCTGTCCTACCGGCCCGCGTGCCTTGCGGTGTTTGCGGAGCGAGGCAGGTTTATCGCCCCTCCGAAGTCTTCATTGGCTCGCTATCGCAGGTTTGGAAGGGTCAGGCGTTGCGCTGATATGCCAGCTCCCCAGCGGAATCACGTCCAGATTGTGCGGTGTAAAGGGTGCAAGCGATGCGTCCCGATCTCCCTTGAACCGGTCGGCTCCGTAACAGTGATCTGTCCCGTTTGTTTGGATCGACGTTCGTACATCGTCTCTACGGAAGTCTTCTTAGGCCTGCCGTCCTGGGAAGTGATGCGCGTGTTGCAGGGGAGAGCGTAATGGACCAGAAGACAGGAGTCAGCGGGGACGGTGGCCATGGTCGCGGGGTTGATCGCAGTGTCAGGCTAGCGCGGGTCGATTCAGAAGAACTGACCAGGAGAAGCCCACGGGTTCGGTGCGCGATCCACGACTCTGTAACGAATCGCCGAAATGGTGATTGCGGAGACCAAAGCAAGGCAATGAACATGCAGGACCATAGTGCGAGCAGCCCGCCCCAAACTGTCGAGGAACTCGCAAAGCTAATTCAAGCTATCCCGAATTGAAACTATGTCGGCTGCGTTACAGTCATTCCCTCGACGAAGAAAGTATCCTCCCTCTCGCGTCATCGATGTGCCGCATCAAAGAGAGGCCCCGGATGGGTCAAGAATCTTCGATCACAGCATTTCACCGTCGCAACAATGGGGACGGGACACTTGATTCGATTTGTCCCTTTTGCTTTAGTGGAAAGTGGACACGGCTGTAGGCAATTTGAAGAACGATAGACCGGAACTAATCGAGCCCAGCTCAGGCCCGTCGGAACCGACCGAAGATCGCTCCCCAGAGGCTCCAAGATCGTTCTTCGATGCGTAGTGCCTCAAGCTCGACTCTTAAGCGGCGGATTCGGGCATGCCGCTGTGTTGCTCTCTCGCTCCCCTCAGTTGTGCGAGCGTCGAGGAAGTTACCGAATTTCACGGCTTCGTTAACCTCACCGTCCCGATATGGCTCGTCCGTCATGATTCATTGTGTCGCCGGGATAGTCCGGCTAGGAATCACACGCCAGTCGTACGCTTGTTACTTCGGTCTCAGGTTTTTTGTGGCAGGGATAGTTTACAAGCGACTGCCCGCGCTCAGCGAGAACGAGAGCTATGGCGTATCTTTGATCGGGTGCCGTTCGAAAGTTGCGTCGCCGCGCGGAAATGCCAGCTAATCGTCGTCCATTTCCCAGTTGCCGTCCGCGCCCCTGTGTTCATAGAGAAATCGCGATCCATAGAAGATCATCGTTCCGTCGGCAAACTTGATCACTATGCCGTCACGAAAACGGTCGGCTTCTAGTACGCGGATGGCATCGTGGGGGACCGGCATAGCTGGTCATCATAAGAAGACTGCCGAGGATTCGTCTGTCGCTTGGTGAACGTTTAACCGAGGCTCTTAAAGGTGGAACTTTTCACGGCCGAACAGTTGGGTTTCCATCCTATCAACAGAGACGCTTTTAGGGGCTGACCGACTGGCCTATAGGCACTTTGCGTGAGTTGGCGCTACTCTTAGGCAAGTTGGCTGTTACGTACACAGAGCGCTCTACGCAGACTCATACGGAGCGCGGGAACAGCTTTCGCTCCGCTTCGGCTCTCCAACCATTACGTTAACGGGCGCAAACCGCCTGAGGTTCATCACCAGTACTAGAAAGGCTTTGAGCCCTTTTCTTAGTTGATGCCTTACGAGATACTGAGAGCGTTGCGCATTTGACGCCAATCTTCAAATGCTCAGGATGTCCGCCCGCCTCTTCACTTTTATTCCGAACAAGTTTGACAGGTCCATCGCACGTGGCGCAGCGAAAGTACTTCTCGCTACTCTTCAGTGCCTCTGCTACCGTGACAGTCGTCCAACCGAAGTGCCTTCCATCATCACCATCAGTCCAGCTCAGTAACTTCACACTCATAAGTTCAGGCATAAGTCAATTGTAGCTTACAGACTGTGACAAGCGTTTTTACGGCTATTTAAAGGGTCCCGATCTTCCTTCTCCTCCGGGAGATACGGTGCAACACCCTGCTAGGCAAATGGTCCTAAAGTGTAGTGCTGACAATTGGACCTAAAAGTTGAAGCATCACATGGCCTGTAGAACGAATACGTAACTGGCCGACTTCACGGCAATGTAGCTACTGTCTCTCATTTAGCGACTCGGCAATTGGCAGCAAACTTGTGAGCATAGTGCCGTTGATGCCAGGAATGCGGTCTCTTGAAACTATGCTAGTCCTCCTTAAGCGGTTCACCCGTCGTTCTTTACCCGACGAACGGGCCCTGATGCAAAAGTTCATCTATCCCGCCAACATCTTTGTGATCAGGCGTGGCGATGCTAGGCTCTTGCACATGGTTTGGCCTGTTGGCCGCATGGTACTGTGAACGACATTCTACTGTCGGAACACCATAGACATCGGAAACTAGGGATGGAGAAGCGGGAGAATATCGCGGAGCAACTTTTTGGAGAGGCTCTTGAATTGCCGCGGGAGCGGCGGGGCGCCTTTCTGGACGCGGCGTGCCGTGGAACACCGGAGGTGCGGAGCGCGGTAGAAAGCATGCTCGCAGTGAACGACAGATTGAGTGGATTCCTGTCCGAATCTCCTTATAAGAAAGTGGAAGAGACTGCGCTAGTTGGGATGACACGTTTGCAAGAGTTGACCGCCGGTACAGTGCTTGGGCACTACCGGCTGACCCGTCGCCTAGGGCAGGGCGGAATGGGTGTTGTATATGAGGCCGAAGATCAGAAGCTCGGGCGGTTTGTCGCCATCAAGATGCTGCCCGAAGCGACACGCTCAGACCCAGTGTCGATGGGACGTTTCTGGCGCGAAGCACGCGCCGCGTCGTCGCTGAACCATCCGGGCATCTGTACCATTCACGAACTGAATGAGAGCGGCGATCAGCCGTTCATCGTGATGGAACTGCTGGAAGGACAGAGCCTCGACAAGCTTGATTACCGGCGAGCAATGCCTTATCCGAAGCTGCTGGACTTCGGGGTGCAGGTGGCAGATGCACTGGCTGCGGCGCATAGGAAGGGTATTCTGCACCGCGACATCAAGCCAGGTAATATCTTCGTGTCGTCGTCTGGGCAAGCGAAAATACTGGATTTCGGCATCGCCAAGTTCGAAGATGCAGACTCGAATCTTGCCAGCACGCGCGGGGACGACGGTAACAAGCCCCTGGCGGCGGGGTTGTTTCCGCGACAGCTATTGACCAGCCCGGGATCGACGCTCGGCACCATTGCCTATATGTCTCCCGAACAGGTGCGGGGCGAAGCGCTAGATGCACGCAGCGATGTTTTTTCGCTGGGCGTGGTGTTATATGAGGTTGCGACCGGACAACATCCTTTTATCGGTTTAACCACGGCGGTGACGTTCGATCGCATCCTGAACGCCGCACCTACTGCCCCGAGTTCCGTCAATCCCGAATTGCCGCTCGAGTTTGAGAGAGTGCTGAACGAGGCCTTGGAAAAGGACCGGGAAATACGGTGCCAGTCGGCGGCAGAACTGCGCGTTAACCTTAAACGATTGCAACGCAAGAGCAGCGAGGGCCACGCGGGCCGACCAATTCTCCCCGATGCCGGTGTGCAGGTCGAGATCGCTCCCCCGCCGGAAAATAAATCGCGAACGCTGACTGCCGCACTGATCGTGCTGGTAGTTGTAGTAACAGCAGGCCTGTTCGGCTGGCGGCTGTGGCCACGTGCAATACCGTTTTCTTCGATGTCTGTAAGCCAGATTACGAATACGGGGACCTTGGAAAGAATTGCACTTTCCGGCGACGGCAAATTTCTTGCCGAGGTCAAGAATGATGCCGGACAGAGAACGGTTTGGATACGCAACCTGGCGACCAATACGGACACGCAGATTCTAAGCGCCTTTCCCAGTCAGTATCTTGGGTTAACTTTTTCTCCAGACGCGAACTACCTTTATTTCACGCGGGAAACACCTGACAACGGTCTTGTGAGCCGGATCTACACGATGCCGGTCTTTGGCGGTACGCCGCGGCAGATCGTCCTCGATGTGGACAGTGCGCCCAGCCTGTCGCCAGACGGCAGTCGCTTTGTGTATCTGCGATGGACGCCAGACCGCAAGGATCAATATTCGGAAATTCACATCGCAGATAAGGACGGCAGTAACGACCAACTGCTCTACACTTCCATCGACAAAGCTGAAGCCCCAGTCTGGTCGCCGCGAGGAAACGAGATCGCATGGATTGAAGTGACTGGAGCCAACCTAACCGCCGCGGCCGTTAAGATCCTGGATAGGGCTTCGAAAAGGGTACGGACCATCGCTCAACCGAGGGGAATCGCCTTCGACCGTAAGGACCAAGGCTACTCCGATCTGGCTTGGTTGCCCGACGGCGGCCATCTTCTGCTCCTCTATTCCAAGCCACACTCCGACCGTGAGCAAATCGGCATTTTGGATATCGCTGGCAACGGCTTCCATACGCTGACGAATGATGTAAATGCGTACAGTGAGCTTGCGATCACTGCCGACGGAAAGACTTTGGCGACGGTGCTGACGAATGTGGACTCGAGCTTGGCGTATTACAAAGGAGATGGCGGAAAGATGATTTCGAGTACGCCGCTACGCATTACTCCGACCTCGTTGGCATGGGCGGATGAGGACCGCTTGTTCCTGATCACTCGCGGCATAGGTATCAGTCAATTGGAACGCACAGCCGGGACCGTGCAGCCGATCGATACCGGTGATCTGGATATTGGCCGATACATCGACACCTGCCAGGATGGTCACATATTGTTTACCGCAATTCCCAAGGACGGAGGAGAGCCCCGCCTATTTCGCATGAGTGAGGACGGGAGTGAAATCACACAGCTCACCGATGCGGGTAGGGTGCGCGATCCCCTTTGCACACCGGATAGCCAGAGGGCCTACTTCACTATCAAGGACGACGCAGATGCTTTACTGGCCGCCATATGGTCCGTGCCGCTGGCGGGGGGAACGCCGCGGAAGGAATTTGAGGCTCACACGTCCAACAACTTCCTGCTGACTCGCGACGCAAAGTTCGTTGGATTGATTGTGGTCCACAATCTCGCCGATACTCTCGAGATTGAGGACCTCTCCTCCCTTCGCGTTGTGCATCGGATTCCGCTGGATTTGAGCGATTCCGAGGGTGGCTCGCCACTTTTTTCTCCCGATGGAAAAGCTATTGTCGAGGGCGCCATCTCCCACGGTGGCAACACGCTTCGATACGAGCCGATCGATGGCTCGCCGGCGCATTTTATGATCGACCCAACGCACAACACAATTACTGATTTCGCGTGGTCGCCGTCGGGCAGCAAGTTGGGCGTACTGCAATTGCAGAAGAGCTCGGATGTTGTGTTAATTACAGACCTTGCGGGGAAGAAACCGCTTTAGGCAGAGGCTGAAGAGAGTAGGGCATGGTGAGGTTCCAGGTCCTGGACAGTAATGAGAAGTTGGCTTCTGTTATACGCCTAAACAGCAAAGGCCCGGGTAACCAGCGTACCCGAGCCTCAAGCAGAGGATGCTGTGCGGACGGTGTTTACTGGACGTCGGCGACAACATTGTTCAAGAAAACGACCTTCCTGTTCCTGTACACGTAAATTTGCTTTGCGCCCAGATCCACGATTCTGTCCGGGAGACCCGCTTCTAAAGCGGCCTCTTCTCGCCCTAACGCGTCTGCAACTCAATCGTCCCCTGCAGATGATCATTGCCTCGCACGTCCACCTGTTTGCTCTTCACGAGGAACGGCGCGAGCACCGATGGCTTTGCCCACTCAAGCTCCCAGCCGCGCTCGATAGCAATCACCCGGTAGTGGCCAGGAAGAATGCCCGCGAGAGTGAAGGTGCCGTCGGAATCGCTTTGATCGCGGCGAAACAGGATAGTGTTCTCGCCTGGATGATCGGGCACCAGGAAGACCTGGGGCTGATGATCTCAAAGTGGTCGCCATTAGTTCTCCGACTTAGGCTCACAATGAGGCTCTCGAAGCGCAACATGCGGGCGCGGTGCCCCGGGTATCGCGTCCTTCTGGACATTAACCCCGGGGCTGGCACGATACAGCCCTCTTCACTGCAACAACACCTGTATTGGTGGCGGGACGTACGTAGCGGCGTTCTGTGGTCCGTAGGCGCGAAGCAGTATGTTGAATGGGCCTCTCGGGATCGGCAACCAATTGGCCTCCGGAACTTCCGCCGGTTTGTTTACTGCCATCACGATACTCACCGACCCATCCGCGGCCGTGTCCAGTTCTGGAGTGTAGCTGGCCACTGCGTACTTATTCGCCCGGTTTGGTACGAGCTCGATCGAGACAGGGAGGTATGCTGTCACCGACCAGAATCGTTGCACCAGAGGTTGCTGTCCCTGCTGGAACGTCAGGACGTAGTTGTGTTTGCTGCCGTCGAGCGGGATGCCGTTGCCGTCCACAAACGCATGGTAATAAGAGGCGGCTTGAATGTTGTTCCCGTACTGGATGTAGTCCGTGACGGAGGAGCGGTCGAGGTATTGCGATGGCTGGACCCATTCGGCGATATCCGTAAAGTGAATCCAGTTCGTGTCTTGCAAAGTGGTGGTGAAATAGTTTCGGTCAATATCCGCATGGGCGGCCTTGGTGGCGGCAGCCATTCGCGGCCAATTTCTCGGATTACGGAAAAAAGCGTTGAAGTTGTCCGAAAGCGTCTGCTCATCCGGCGTGAGCTGAGTGGTTGGACTCAACACCGCCGTCTGAAGGTTTTTGAGAAACGCGATGGGCTGGTTAGCAATGAGTCCTACCGCGATACCCTTGTAGGGAACAGCGAATATCAACTCGGGAAGGATCTCGGTCTTTCCGGCATTGGGACACGGCTGATATTGCGAAAGCGGAACGAGGCAAAGGTTCTTACGGAAATTGTTTGCTTCCTCGTGCATGTCTTGATACATATTTCCATCTTTTACGTAATTGTCGGCGCGGAAGATTATTGCGCCGATGTTAACGCCAGGTCTGATTTGAATTGCTCCGTCGGGAAGCGCGCCGCCGCTCGAGTTAGGCCCGATGAGCGCGTACACCTTGGGAGGTGCTCCAGGTTGCGAGGCAGTGATTTTCATTCCCGGCACAAGATTTCCGTACTCGTCCAACATAAGGACGGAATAGATGGTGTTGGTCGAGGGGATGGTTACGATTACAGGCTCGTTCGTTATAGAAAAGAACGCGCTGGCATAGGCCGTATCGACGTTGATAGCTACCACAGCGTGGTAAATGGGACTGATGCGGTATGGCCCAACCAGCCGGTTCTGGTTCGTAAACTGATGGTATGTAAACCAGCGCGGATAGAAAGTAACGACATACTTGAATGCCGTGTCATACGCGGCGCCTGGTGTCTGGGAAAACCCCAGTTGCGACACTGACAGCAGAAACAGGAAAAGCGTAATGAAAAGGCGGCGAATTTCTCACCGTAACCTCCTTTGTGATCTGACTTTGGATAGGCCCACGAGGGTCAACTCTGGGCAGGACGTGACTGGTCCGACGAAAATAGCCATGACCACACGAGCGCTCCAGCGGAATTCTTCAGCTCTGTCGTCACAAACTGTCCGGCGTCTTCGCTGTACTCGCACCAGACAATGGTGAGCTTGTACGGCGTAGTGAGGTCGTTCTTCCGCGCTCTTGAGCTGAACGTGGACCCATTGCGACTTCGCGTCGTTTTGCACACGTCACTTCACCTCGTGGACACGCACGCGCCGACTCTGACGGAAGATAATCGGTCCTTCAGGGCAGATGACGAGTAAGCCATCTTCCCGAAACTAATCATGTGAAAGGGACCCAGCTACACCAAAGGGAAAGACGGACAACCTAAGTTGCGTTGGCGCGCGACAAGCTTCTACCCCAGCTCGATCGGATGTCAATAGGGTGACGCCCGATGTTCTACAAGGGAACGCCCGATTTCTCTCCTGAATTGGCCACCATGCAGGGATTTAAGTTTCCCTTCTAGATCTTCTAAAATTTTCACTTGCTTTTATCAAAGGCACTTATCCAACAGCGGAACATGCGAAGCGTGCTGGTTCTTTTGTGGCCTGTGAAGTTCGGATAGTCACGGAACGGTCACACAAGTTTGGGATTCAACTAACCCTTTGATGCCTAGCGTCTTCAGGAATGAACTGACGGCTCGCGAGGCCATACCACTCTATCGCCTAGGCTTCGATCTATTGTCGAAACTCGGCATCTTACAAGAGCCAGATCGCCCTCTTGTGCTATGCGCGAAATGCGGCGCGGCATTCACGCCCGCGATGAAGGGCTCGCGCAACGACGCGGATCTGAACAGTCATCCATGCAATAATTTTGAATCCGCTGTTCAAACCTGGCGTAGCCGTGGTATCGTCCGGCGCGTTGGCAAAACGAGACATTTGCGCGTTGCGTATCGCTTGCCGTTTCCCGCTAAGCTCTTGATTCCCCCGCTCATGGAACGGCGGTTCGAGTCGCGAAGCTTCATGTTCCTCGATAGGGCTCCTTGAAGCTTCCCTCCCATCGATTTGGTGGTTATGAAGCGTCACTCTCGATGACGAATTGCCTGTTGAGGTGAGTTTCCATGCGAAATCAAATGCTTTGTCCAGCAATTGCGACGGCGCTTCTGTTGGTATCCGGAGTTGCAACCGGCAGCGGGTGGGCCGAATCTCAGCAAGCCAATAGTTGGCTGCGTATCAGCGCTTTTACGGATCATCCGCTGGCGGGAGCCGATGTGGCAGTTTTTAGCAACGATGGAAGATTGCTGTTTGAGAAGGCGAATGCCACAAACGTGCGTGGCATTTATCCCGTGAAGATCATGAACCTGCCAAAAGAGTTTTGCGTGGTTGTGACGGACGTGGATCCGAACGTGTCCAATCGCTTCAATCTCGGGCAGGTGGTGCTTAGCGCCGATGTGCGCAATTACAACCCTGTAAGAGATGTCGTGTACGTCAATCCGGTGACCACGATGGTGACTGGCCTATTGCTTCGCCGTCCTGACTTCAGCCTGCAGCAGGCCCAAGCGCGCGTACGGCGGTTTCTGGCCATGCCCGCCAATGCGAGTCTGGGAGCGGCGCTGCGTGAAACCCCGCGCTTCCACTCCGCTTATTTTTCGGAAGCGGACTTTCTGATCCAGGCGAACGAGCATGGCGGGGAGCTTTACTTTGAGGAGGACCTGGTGAATCAAATGCTCGACAATCCGCGCGCGACGCATCCGTTCTCCTTCACCGCGCAGATAGGCCCCCGGAGCATCGCTAAATTTATCGGGAAAACTCTGGCTGAAGGCGCCTTTCAATGGGCGGAGGGGCAGGGGTTGGGCTGGGTGGCGCAGAGTGCAGGCGCGATCACGCCGGGCGCAACGGAGGCGCAGGTTGTGCAATTGCAGCAGAGCTTGGATAGCCTGCAGAGCAGCGTCGACCAGTTGAGCCGGCAATTGGAGCAGGCAACGCAGGAGATTCTGAACGAGCTGACCAAGACTCAGTACCTCATCATCGCGCAGCCGGCACAGGCGCTGGCTTCCGACGTGGATGTCGTCGAGCAAAACCTGGACTACTACGTCCAGGGATGTCCGCCCCTGCCCGAGGACAGAACCTTGGAATCAGTCGGCTCGATCCCCGCCGACTGGTGCGCCGGCCAGGCGGCCGTGATCAGGTCACAGTTGACCGACATCCAGATCAACGGGTCCTATGAGAAGCTCTCCAAATCGCTGCTCGATAACCCGACACTCGGCATTAAAGGCATGATCCATCTGTTCAGCCAGTCGGCGGGTCAGAGCGGGCGCTTCTTCCGCCCGGCCGACTCGACCCGGGTACAGAACATGTTCGATTACTGGGAGGCGGTCGAGACCCAGGCGGCCAATCTGAAAGTGGAGCTTTGGCACTTGAACGGCGCCCAGGACAATTCGGGCGGCAGGAAGCAACTCACCGATTTCCTCGGCAATCCGGACCTCGGTACGACCGGCACGTTTCAGGCCACGCAGGCTGCCGAGTTGGCGTTGATGTTCTCCCCGGTTCCGGGGGGCACGGTGGTCGATACCAAGACGCGCTTGATGTGGCTCACCGCCATTCCGAGGCTCCTCTCCAATGGGTCCTGCCCGAGTGTGTACCCGTTCAATAGGCCAGAGTATGGATACGACTTCGGTCCCAGCTTCGGCCTTAGCTATAACGGGCTGATCTGGATATCTCCAAACCTGCCCCAGATGCAGGTGCTGATCAACGGCTGGAGCGGCAGTAGCCCGATGGCCTGGTTAGTCGCGCAATCGAAAGCGGTCCCGCCCGATTCGCCAACCAGCAACGGCTTTTTCAACATCCAGCGGTGCAACAGTGGCGTGTCTAATCCACACAAAGATTACGTTTGGACCACCACCAACCAGGGGAGCAGTGGCTCGAAGTATTCGCCCTACGCGTTGCTGGACATGCGAGACGGTTCGGTGCCGGCGAAGAACACTCGTCCGTACGAAGGTCCGAACTGGCTGATGTTTGTGCGCTCTCTGGCTCAGGGGGAGCAGTATTACTGGTATCCGTAAGAAGATGGGGACTCATTTAAGCGATTCGGACTGAGTGGGGCCTTCCGCTGGACGGGGACGCGCTCTATTACAAAATCGTCGGCAAAAAGCAACTCGAGGGCTTCATGCCAACAGAGCAATTTTTATATCAGATCGGTTCCTTCTTCTCCCAATCCTGCAACTCCTCGACCATCTCAAAGAGTGCCGTATTAGCAGCCGCTGAGCGGAGGGCAGCCCGCGCCGCCTCACACAAAGCGTGTATGTCTCTACCAATCGGCAGTGCGGCGTGAGTCATTGCATTTTCAGAGGTGGGGCTCAGGAGACCACTGTCGATCAACTGATCAAACTGCGCCCTTGCTGCTGCGGCAGCCAACGGTACGCAGAAGGTCGCGTTCCGCACGAGCCTAGAGAAGGACTGCATAATGACCGGCTTGCTACATCGTCGGGCCCTTTGATCGTGCCGCGCAAGAAAGTGGCGACGGGCCAAAGGGCTGGAAGAGCGACTCGGCCTGGTATAGCCGACCGAGAACTGAAGAGCAAATGTCCGGCAAGCCGACTTTTCGGCCATGTAGATCTCTTCGTTTATCACAGAGTGATTCGGCGATTTAGCAGAGGCCGATAGGAAATAGAAAATCCTTCGTTGGGAACAGCGGACGGCCGCTCAGAGAAGCATTGCGGGTTGCGCGCGACCATTGGCGGAACCTGCTCATTCAAAATACAGCGCTCGCAGTTTCCTGAATATCGGCATCAGGTTTCGTGAAGCGATTCGATAGGCTTGATTTGCGTGGCGCGCCACAACGGAACCGCCGCTGAGAGTATGACGATCAGCAATGCGATCAGTGTGGCGGAGGAGAGAACGATCGGATCATGGGCTGAGACCCCGAAGACCAGGCTGTTTACCCAACGCGAGGCGCTCCAGCTCCCTGCCAGCCCGATGACTAACCCAATCGCGCCCAGCCTCGCTGCCTGTCTTCCGGTACGGCGTAGGATGGCGAAGGTCCCTGCACCCATCGCCATGCGGATCGCGATCTCCTGCTTTCGGCTGCTGACCCAGTAGTTCAGAACCCCATAGCACCCAATGGCTGCGAGGATCACCGCAATCCCCGCGAACAGGGCCAGTAGAAGCGTGATAAACCGCCGCTGCACCAGAGTTGCGCCGAGCCACTCATCGAAGGGCTTCAGCGACTGAATCGGAACATTGCTATCGATGGAAAGCAATGTCTGCCGCACTGTTCTCATCATGCTTTCTGGAGCGCCGCGCGTCCGTATCGCAACCACCATTGCGGGGCTGGCCCGTTGTGCGGACGGAAAATAGATCTCCGGTAGCGGCGGGCTGTCCAATCCCATCTGGGGCACATTCGCTGCAACGCCTACGATTTCAAGAACAGGGCCGTCCTTGTATGGTCCGCCAAGTTTGATGTGCTGGCCCAAAGCCGAATCCGCGTCTTTCCACCACGCATGCGCGATCTCTTGATTGATCACCGCAACAGCCGGCCGCCTGCCCGGTCGTCCTCGGACGGAGCGCGCCCGGCCACGAGCGGAATCCGCATGGTCCGGAAGTACGCTGGGTCGGCCATGTTCAACAGAGTGAGCGGCACATCCTCTCTGCTGGGCGATGGTTTTCCGACAATGGAATACCACCAGTCTCCACAATCGCCGGCCGTCGGGGGACAGTTCACCGCTCCAACCGATTCAACTCCCGGTTGCGCGCGCAGTGCTGTTTCAAGTCGCTCATAAAAGTCGAGCATGGCCGCGTCGCTCTTGTACCGTGATGGCGGCAGTTGCAGCTCGAGCGCAAGCAGGTGCCCGGGCTCGAACCCGGGATTCACCGTCTCGGCGGCCCACAGGCTTCGCAGCAAAATCCCCGCAGTGAATAGAAGAACGACAGCCACTGCGATCTCCGCGACGACAAGTCCTCCACGCAGCGTGTGCCCGATTCCGCTGCTGCCTGCGCCGGTACTGCTCTCCTTCAACAGAATCGACAGATTCACTTTGCCCGAACCGAGGACGGGCGCCAGTGAGCAGACCAGTGCCACTGTCAGCGTCAGTGCCGCAGCGAATATCAGCACGGGCAGGTTCAGGCTTGCTTCGGAGAGTCGTGGAATATTGTGCGGCCCGAGGGTCTGCATCGCGTGGAGCCCAAAACCTGCGAGCAGGACTCCGAAAGCTCCACCGAAAAGAGTGACCAGCACGGTTTCCGTCAGAAGCTGCCGTGCAAGACGGCTGCGCCCCGCGCCGATTGCGGTGCGAATCGCCATCTCTCTCGCGCGGGTAGTCATGCGAATCAGCAGCAAACCGCCGATGTTCGCGCACGCCAGAACCAGGACGAGGCAAACCGATCCCATCAGCAGGACAAGCGCGCGCCGCACGTCGCCTGTTCGCTCCTCTGTCAGGAACTCGGCATAGGCGCGATGGTCGTCCTCAGGACCAGGATCCGCCTTCGCGAGCCGCTGTAGGATCGTATTCAGATCCGATCGCGCCTGTGCAAGCGGAACTCCGGGCTTGAGCAAAGCCAAAACGCGCATCGAGCCATGTGCGTCACGATTGGATGCCTGCACAGCCGTGGGGCGGAGTGGAAGGTAGTAGTCCACCGACCGCAGGAAGAACCCCGGGTCTCGTGCGAGTACGCCAATCACCACATAGGAACTCCCGTTCAGAGTCACCGCCTTGCCAATGATTTGCGAATCGCCTCCAAGGGCTTTGACCCAGAAGTTTTCGGTCACGACGACCGTCGCCACAGACTGCGGTTCATCATCGAGGGCAGTAAACAACCGGCCCATAATCGGACGAGAACCGGTCAGATGAAAAAATTCGCTCGTGACGAGACCAGCGTGGGTGAGCATTGCCTGACCACGGCCGGTGAGAGTCAGATCGGCATTCTCGAAACCGGCCATGGCCTCAAACGAGTGGTTTTCTGTTTGCCAGTGCTCGAAGTTGAGCCAGCTTACGCTGATGCCCGTTGCCTTAGCTGAGGACTCGCCGAGCCAAAGTAGCCGTTCGCCCGAGGGGAAAGGTAATGGCTTGAGAAGGACCGCATACACAGCGCTGAAAATCGCCGTATTCGCGCCGATTCCGACGGCCAACGTCAGAATGACGATCAGCGAGTAAACTGGCGCTCTTACGATCCCGCGCATCGCATACCGAACGTCCTGGAGCAGCGATTCGAACGTGGGAAATTGCCACGATTGATAACTTCGCTCGCGCACGGTGGCCGCATTGCCGAATTCGCGTCGCGCCGCGGCACACGCCTCTTCAAGCGGAATGCCCCGTTCCAGGTTCTCATCGATCAGGAACTGAAGGTGGGCATCCATCTCCTGCTGCAACTCATCGGTGAGATTCCTCCTTCTCCCGAACCCGCGCTTGACCTTCGACCACCACTGGCGCATTGCTCATCCCTCCGGTGTCAGGACTCTTGTCATGGCAAGAGCGAAACGCTGCCACTTCGAAGTTGCCCTCACAAGTTGCTTGCGTCCGGACGGCGTCAGGCTGTAGTAGCGGGCGCGCCGCCCGTTGGGCGAAGTCTTCCACTGTGCGGAAATCCATTCGCGCTGAAGAAGACGCTGGAGTGCAGGGTAAAGGGAGCCGTTGTCGACCAGGAACTCGCTCTCGGACTGTTGTTGCAGGAACTGCGAGATTCCGTAGGCGTGGTTGGGCTGGAGCTTAAGGCTCCTGAGGATCAGCACTTCAAGAGTTCCTTGAAGCAGTTCGAGCCGGTCGTCTTCAGGTAGAGACTCTACGGTAGACACCCTACCTATATATGGTTAGAAATACGGGTCTGTCAAGCGCGTCTGCCTGGCAACTTCCATCCTCTGAAGAGTGCGTGGTCGAAAAGTCCCGGAAAAGTTTGGCGAGGCGGAGAGTTGGCCGGCATGAAGGTCCAAGCGCACAGGCAGGAGTCCGTTTGCTCGCCGCTCATATGGCGCTCATATCCGTCAACGTTGAAAACAGGGCAATGCGCTGATTGACCTGCCGATCATTACCTCTTCTTGATCGGGATCATTTGGTCGGTAAAGCGGGTAACCGGAAAGGCGATACCGAAGTTCCTGAAAAGTCAGGTTTTGAGCAAGTTGCAACCGTGCCTACGAACCGATCTTGGTCGGACCCGAATCCTCTCTGAATCTAAACAGCTATTCGTTGAAACCGAAATTCGCCGGACGCTGAGGCAGCGTTGTGTGCCGGTTCGTCCCTGTCGCAGGCGTACCAATGTCAACGACCTCAAGGCTCAAGTCGTTCATCCACACTTCGCCGGCGCCCATCAGCAAGATGCCAAAACTTATGTTTGTCGCATCAGCGGGAACATCTAGCACAACGTCATAGGTCGTCCATGGCTTCGCCCCCTTGATTCCCCGATCCTGCATGTTGTCGAAGGCAACCGTCTCTCGTCCCTTATCGACACGCATCCATAGACCTGCCCAGTCACCTATGTCCTGCGACTTCACCCATCCCCGGAGCCGGACCCGTTTCCCCGCGTAGTTCGCCGCACTGATCGACTGCATCAGGGTCTCCAAACCCATACATTGCCCTTTGCCAATGAAGCCAAATATGCAGCTTGGTAGCCCTCCACGCATGTCCTCGCGGTCCACACCGGTCCGATAGTTCGTCGGATCATCTCCAGCGAGAAAACCACCCAGTGGGGCCGTGTTCGGTCTGCTGCGGCTGCGCGTTCAACCCGTTCGCGACAAGCAGCCAAAACCCAAAAGGCAATATGCGAGTCAGGGCATTCCTTGAGTCCAAGCCACGAAGTATCATGTTCCCGCTCCTCCCGCGCTTCTTCGACGGGATCATATGGCAATTGCGTCAGCAATCGAATTCAAAAATCCAGGTGCGGGTGGCGAGTCACCGGCAAACCGGAAGTTGTGTCGTTGTACCGACCGGGTTGAGACCACCCCGCTTTTCGGAAACTTCAATAGCTCCTCCTGAATTCACAGTCACACGACCCATTCTGCCAATTCGGGCGAAGACGGATGTGCGTGTAGAAGCTGGAGGCACACCGACCAATAGTCCGTCAGCCGTTGCAGATTGATGAATTGATGGCGCATGCGACCGCTATGTTTTGCAAATGAGTCTTGGAAAGCCCTCGATACCGCGAGCGTCGCATTCGGTCCGCCCGCCGAGTGCCCCATCGACGCGACGCGATTCAGATCGAGCCTCTTCCTGAGGACAAATGTCTTTTCATTCCCATCGCAGCGGAGCACCCGCATTTATCGACGCCGCCCCGATCAACACAGCACCATATCAATTAAGGCGAGCAGAAGCTGATCAAAGTTGCTTGTGCTGGAGCGGCGGTCGGAAAACTCATCCCGGAGCTATTGAACTTACCCAGCTCAGTATTGCAGAAGAAAATTATGTATCCACTGTGTTCACCATTGGATACCGCAAGCTAGATGTCTACACGGCGAGATCCGGACGCTTACAGAGAGAATCTCAGCGGGCCATTTCCTCCCGCAACGCCCTCCCAGTTCATCAGGGCACGCTGTCGCGTGCAAAGCGGAAGACAAGCCTGAATAAGGGGCTCTGCTCCGATCGCGCGCCACAAGGGGCTTCCCCAACTTTCGCGTTTTGCTTGTGCAGACCTCCGCTGCGCTCCGCCCTTGCGGCTTCTCCCCGCCTTCGCCAGGAGGCGTTCGGCATATGGATGCCGCGATTCAACGCGGAAAAGCCAAAAGCCAGAACCCAGGAGGAGAGCAAAGCCACTATGAACAGCACAGCAAAAACCAAGGAGCTTGCATTCTCCGTTGGGCGGCAAAATAACGTTACTCATCCCGGCAGAGTTTCACCCGCATTCGCAAAACCAGGGACCACCGATGCAGCCGTCCTGCCACCGCCTTTAGCCTCATCTTTCTTCCAGCGTCAGCGCGTAGATATCGCGCGTTCCAATATCGCGAAGAAGTAGTGGCGCGTCCGATGGATCCACACCCATCCACATGCCGAAATTCCCTGTGTAGTGAACGTCCTTCAGGCCGGTGATACGCTCGACCACCCCATCCGCAACGCCGACTCGGTACACGCAGGGATCATCCTGGAAGTTCAGGAAGTAGACCGAGCGGCCATCCTTCGACCATGCCGGATACGCCACAATCCCCGTGTACGGCGTCGACCAGCGCTGCGTCTTGATATCGAAGATATTCAGAGTCCTCGAATTCATGCGCACGGCGGCGATCAAGCGGCCATCTGGCGACCAGTGCGGCGTGAACATCCCCACCGATCCCGGGAGGATGGTCACGCGCTTGCCATTCACATCGAAAACACGGATGTCGCTCTTTGGATCCGCACCTCCCTCCGGGCTCGGAGAAAAAACAATCTTGCGTCCGTCCGGCGACCAATGTGGGTCAGTCTCGGGCCCCGTGGAGTCCGGGAACATGCGGCGCGGGCTGCCTCCTTGCGAAGAGACAACATAGATCTCGGGGCGGCCGTTCGCAGTTGCATCAACGAAAAGGATTTGCGTCCCGTCGGGGGACCAGTCGAGCATCTCAGGCTCCATTGGAGCGTCGCTCAATTGCACGCGATTGCTTCCATCCCGGTCCGCACGCCACAGGATACCTTCGGGAAACGAAACGTATGCCATCGACTTTCCGTTTTTTGAGAAGGCCAGGTTGTCTGCGGAAAGCCCCGTCAAATATGGCTGAAATTGCTTGGTCTTTGAATCGAATCGGATCAGTTCTCCTTGCCGGGTGGCGCCCGACGCGAAAATCTTCTTTCCGTCTTTGCTGGCGTAGGGGTTGATCCAATGGATTGGACCCGATGTCAATTGAACTGGTTCCGCCTGCGACCGCCGCAACAACCCATGGCCTTCATCGAAAGCCCATATCTGACCGTTGGAGACGAAGTAGAATCTCGTCCCGTCAGGAGACCACTTTCCGCAGCACTTCCATGAAGAGATGTTCCATTTGGGAAGGAGCTTCTTCAAATTGGAACCATCAGCAGACATCTCCCAGAGATTGTCGCCCTTGGTAAATCGAATGGCACCGCCATCGGGCGACCAACTGATGAGGTAGGCGATCCCCCCAACCGACGCCAACTTACGATCTCCGGTCCCGTCGCTCCGGACGAGTCGGATGTCGCCGCCCGGCGTCGAGTAAGCAACCGAACTCCCGTCAGGCGACCACCCGGCATCGGTGCCGGTTGCAAGGTAGCGGACGGAGCCCCCTAGAATCGGGGCACTCCAAATCGTATGCGAGATCGTCGTGCCTCCCGTGAATGACGCGACCAGAAACGTGGATCCATCCTGCGAAACATCCAAAAGAACAGGATTCGACAACGACACCGGCACCGGCGCGATCTCCCCGCCCGTGGTTGAAACCTGTCCGATGCTGTAAGTGTCCCGCCGTACATAAACTCTGCTCCCATCCGTTCCCCGCGTTCTGCCTGCGTGGCCGTCATGGGTGATCTGTGTGTATTCGGAGATGCGCAGTGAGCGAGATCGATTGGCACGACCGATCAAGAAATATGCGCTGACGCCGAGCGCGAGGATCCCGACAATGCAAGCGGACCACAACAGCGCCTTGCGCGACTTGCGTGGAGCGGACTTCGGCGCACCGGAAACTGCCCCGGAGATTCCCGACTCCGAAATAGCCTCCAGCGCAAACGCCAAATCAGAGGCCGACTGGAACCGCTGCTCAGCGTTCTTCTCCAAACACCGATGCACCACGCGCTGTAACCCCGGCGGAGCGGTCGCCGCAATCTGCGAGATTGCAGGCGGGTCTTCGTTGAGAATCGCCGTCATCGTCTCCGCCGACGTCGCCTTCTCAAACGCCCGCTTGCCCACAACCATCTCGTAGAGAATCGCGCCGAAAGCGAAAATGTCAGACCGATGATCCGCCGCCTTGCCCCGCACCTGCTCCGGCGCCATGTAACCGACCGTGCCGACGACCATGCCGGGCTCGGTACCTTGATGTGTCAGCGTGGGACCGCTGTCTCCCGACCCCGGCGGTCCTTGCGTCTCTCCCGATTCAACCTGCCGCCGTATCAGCTTCGCCAGGCCAAAGTCCAGAATCTTGACGCGGCCATCCTTGGTGACAAACAGGTTCTCCGGCTTCAGGTCCCGATGAACGATCCCCTTCTCGTGCGCCGCCGCCAGCCCGTGGGCGATCTGGACACCGTACTCAATCGCCTTGCGCACTGACAGCGGCCCCCGCTGCATGAGCTGCCGCAGCGTATCCCCTTCGAGCAGTTCCGAAACCAGATAAGGAGAGCCCTCGAAGGTTCCGAGCTGATGCACGGCCAAAATGTTGGGGTGGTTGAGCGCGGCGGCGGCCTCTGCCTCCTGCTGGAAGCGGCGCAGCCGGTCAGGATCTTGCGACACAAATGCAGGCAGAACCTTGATGGCGACTTCGCGTTTGAGGACTGAATCGCGGGCGCGGTAGACCTCACCCATCCCGCCCGCACCCAGCGGGCCGAGGATTTGATATCCATCCAGTCGCGTGCCCGGGGTCAGCGGCATGATGTGGCGGATTATAACTTGCAGGTTCAGCGAGGGACAGGTAGACCTCGTTCCGAATCCGTGGCAGACTCTTCCAATTCTCGTGCATATTGCGGATAAGCATGCATCTCTCCACGTTTGAGAATCTGCTCGCGCTACAAACCCAAATTGTCATTCACTGCGACGGCGAGTTCCTGTTCCGAACCAAGATAACGTTCCGTCGTCTGGATCGAGGAGTGCCCAAGGAGGAACTTGATTTGCTCGAGATCGCCGCCAGCTTTGCGGCAGAGCTTCGCGCAGGTGCGCCGCAGATCGTGAGCACCAAAGCGCTCGATTCCTATTTCCTTGGCGGATTGCTCGACCACTGACCAGATGGCCCAGTCGCTCAGGGCCTCCCCGTTCAGCTTTCCGGACTTCGAAATGGAGCGCAGCAGACGGCCATCTTCGATTTCAGCAGCCGTTGTCCAGGCGTTGATTCCCTGCTTTACCCAAACAGGGACGGCGACGGTTCGAACTCGGCCTCCCTTGCCACGAAGATCGGCGATGACCCACCGGCCTTCCCGCATCTGGATGTCCTCTATACATAGGTTGGCCAGTTCCTGGCGCCGTAGCGCACAGCCGACCAGAAGAGCGAGGATGACGTAATCGCGCTTCCCTTTCAGCTTCGAGCGATCCGGCACCTGGAGCAGTTCCTTCGCCTGTCGCCGCTTAAGGTTTTTCCTGGAGGGTTAAACGTTATGAAGAAATCTCGGGGCACTTTATCCATTCTTATTTTGTTCCTGTTCGCAGGTCTTGTCGCGCGGGCGCAATCCACGTCCCGCGTCACCGGCACAGTGAATGACAGAAGCGGCGCCCTGGTGACGCTTACGAACCAGGCGACAGGGGTTTCTGGAACCAGGCGATCGTCTCGCTGGTCGCGGAGCCGACTGAAAATCCCTCATTGGGACGCAGGAGAAAGTTGCTGTTGGTGCGCGGAGACAGCTTGATCTCCCACCGTAAGCCGAGATCGAGAACGACATTCGGGAGAATCTTCCAGGTGTCCTGCGCATAGAAGTCGTATTCCGGCATGCGGAAGTCAGGCCGCAGGTGGGTGCCCGCGGGCGCTAGGTTTATTTCCGGCTGGGGCTTACGCGGGGTCTTCGTACCCGACGAGAGCAGCGAGAGGCAGTTGCTGTTTTCTCTTACTTATTCCTATTCGGATCGTCTTCAGGATTGACGTAGTTGAACTGAAAGGGCGATTTGCCATGGACCTGCACGACGGTTTCTCCGCACGCCATCGCGTAGTGGTGCATGTTGGGATCGAGGAACCCAAAACTGCCCGCAGGGAGGGCTGTCATCCTGGCCGTGTGAAAAATGTCTCCCATCCCAACCTTGAATGTTCCGGAGATGACGGTGACGTTTTCCCGCTCGGGATGCCAGTGCGGCGCGATCCGGTATCCATCCGGCATCTTTAAACGCACGGTGTAGTCACCGCTGGAGGCCGTCGGATCGCCTTCGAGCACGGCGAACTGCGCGCCCGGACGCACAACCGGCGGCGCTGGACCCCATGGAATGGTATCCGGCGTGAATACGTGTCTCTCGTGAGAAGGCACCTGCGCCGCAACCGTAAGGAACTGACCCGCGCAGCAGAATAAGCCAACCAGCGCGAGTATAAGGTGCATGCTTCGTCTCATTTTCTGTCTCCGTTCTCGGCGAAATAGGTGTGATCCGCGCAGGAACTAAGACGCAGACCACGTTCGTTGCTGTTACACCTGACTGCATGCAGGTTACGGGTTGCACCCACCCGGCTTCGATGGATCTGTATCAGTGCAGAGCGGACCTAGCTTCGTCGTCGGGTCGGGAACGCTGATCATCGCCAGTGGCCCCGCCTTGTGCTCGCCGTTGAAGGGTGTGAATTTGCTCGGATCGTTCGCAGGAAAGCCGCATGCGGCCGCATCCTGCGGGTTGTTGAACCAGAAGCCCAGATGGAAGGTGTTCGTCGGAGCCAGCCCCGCATCCGGATCGAACCCGAAGATCTGGTCGAGGAGGATGGTCTTGATACGCACGTGCCCATCATCCGTATGCTTTCCGATCTCGATGTCCGATTGATACCAGGCCAGACCGAAACTCCCCTTGAAGTTCGGATCGGGCGTGTTCTCTGCCAGCAGAGAGCTGCGCTTCACGGTAAAGAGGTCGAAGGCAAGACCAGGCTTGATGCCATCGAGATCCAGTAGGAGAGTATCGTTCAATTTTCCGCGGATGACTGTCGCTCTGGCTCGCGGCTCTTCATACGAAGACCGGCGCAAGCAATCCACGAATTTCGGGTTGGGCACCAGATCGAAGATGATCACGTCCTTCTTGTTTTGTGCGGCAGCCATGACGGGGGAGACGACACTGCCGATTGCCGTCATGAGGGTAAAGATCACTGTGCCTGTTGCGAAGCGATCCCAACTGCGACTGCTATTTCTCATTACATTGTCCTTTCGATCGACGAAAAATGGCTTCGGGCTAAGCCCGGCACCGGTTCACCCCTAGATGGGGCCGTTCCTGAACACAACCTATGCAAGGCTGCTGGCCTGCCCCGGGAAGCAGCGGCGGCCCCTTTCGGGGTTTCAATCGTCCGCCCAACATCAAGGCAAGAGTGGGTTGACATTAGGACAGTGGCCCTGGGAAGTCCTTAGACTGGGCGAAGAAAGTTGCAAAGAATGTCCAAAGGACTTACAAGTGCGCCTAACCCTCACCGAGGCAGTGACTTGTATGAGTTCTGCAGCTTTCGCTTCGATTTCGACAATCGTCTGCTGCAGCGCGCAGGGGAGCCAATTTCGCTGACACCCAAAGCGCTAGAGGTGCTCCTGATACTGGTGCAGAACGGCAGTCAGCTCACTACCAAGGAAGAACTGATGAGCCGCGTGTGGGGCGACAGCTTTGTTGAAGACGCCAACCTCACCGTGACAATATCGGCGCTGCGTAGACAGTTAGGGGATGCGCCGGAGGGACAACAATACATCGAGACGGTGCCGAGGAGTGGATATCGATTCGGAGTGCCGGTGCAATTTACCTCCGGCGATGCGCGCGGCGCCCAGCGCCCAGTCGCGCTGACTGGCCGACCCGATCTGAAGGCGGCCGTGGAGGCCGAAGACCTATCAATCCCTTCCATCGCAACAACCGTTGAGAAGGAGCGGCAGTCAAGTCGGGCTCAAGGATGGCTCATCAGAGCAATCGTGGTCGTCTCTCTGCTTCTTGTGATAGCGATCTATGTCGCCCATCGCGACAAACGGCATTCGGACCAGGCTCTTCCGCAGGTCCGTCGGCTCGCGATCCTGCCGTTTCAGAATCTCCAGGAGAATCAGTCGAGCGACTTCCTGGGGTTTTCTTTGGCCGATGCAATCATCACCAAGCTCGGCTACTTTCAGGCGTTGACCGTGCGGCCCTCCTATTCGGTGCGAAAGTACCGCGGCCAGGTCGATATCGCGAAGATCGCCTCCGAATTGAACGTCGATACCCTTCTCACAGGGACCTTCTTGCATGAGGGCGACGATCTGCGCATCGCCTGCCAATTGGTTGAGGTGAAGACGGAAAGCATCCTCTGGAAGGGTGCATTTGATGTGAAGTACGACAACTTGCTTACCGTGCAGGACCGCGTTGCGCGGGAGGTCATCCGTGGGCTTGAGATAACACTTTCGGCTTCCGAGGCGCAACGCCTCAAGCTGAATGAAGTCGTAAGCCCTCTTGCTTACGAGTACTATCTCCGCGGCGTCGATGACTATTCCCGGGGCGACTTCCTCATGGCTGTCAAAATGCTCGAACGATCGACGGAATTGGCACCTCACTATGCGCTTTCATGGGCGAATCTCGGCAAATCGTACTCGGCAAATGCCTCCTTTCAGTCTGGTGGAGCCGAACAATATCGCAAGGCACAAGCAGCCCTTGAACAAGCATTGCGACTTCAGCCGGATGGGATTGATGCTCATATCTACATGGCCAATCTGCTCACCGATACGGGTCGAGTGGAACAGGCAGTGCCATTGCTCAGGGAAGCGCTCAGGACAAATTCGAATAATGCGGAGATCCATTGGGAACTGGGCTACGCTTACAGGTTTGCCGGTCTGCTGCAGGAGTCGATCTCGGAGTCTGAACTGGCCCGCAAGCTCGATCCCGTCGTGAAGCTGAATAGTTCCGCGCTGAATGGTTATCTGTATACGGGCCAGTACGATCGCTTCCTTGAAAGTCTCCCGAAAGGAAGTGATGCGGCCTTAATCGTCTTCTATCGCGGATTCGGCGAGTATTACAAGCACGATTGGCAACAGGCGGAGCAAGGATTCGACCACGCTTTCGAACTGGATCGGACGGTCCTCCAGGCGCAGATCGGTCGCATCATCGCTCTTGGTATGAGACGTCAGCAATCAGAAGCCGTGGCGGAGTTGGATGCACTCGAGCACAGGATCGACGAACGTGGGACCGTTGATCCGGAAGCCTTGTACAAGGTGGCCCAGGCTTACGTCATACTCGGGAGCAAGCAGGCAGCGCTCCGGGTGCTTAAACAAAGCATCGCAAACGGGTTTTTCTCCTATCCGTACTTGCAGAACGATCCTCTCCTTGACTCGATTCGCGGCGAAGCCGGCTTCGCTCAATTGCTGGACAACGCGCGCCAAAGACACGATGCTTTCAAGAGCCGATTTGGTAAGGACTAGACGCTTGCGTCTGCAGAGAAGGGACACGCGTGGCTTCCAGAATCGCGCACGCAGAAACGCAGGCTTTACTATCCAGTAGAAAGTCGCTGGTGCCACTGTCCTAAGCGTGCGTGCAAATGCCAGGCGGGGTGCTTCGCGAGAGTCTGAATGATTGAATCACACAGAGTTTGTTGCGCTATGGATCTTCGCCGCAGCCGCTTAGCGTGCTTAAAATTCCGAATCGTGTCTTCTCCTCTAATGTGAAAACTCGATCATGGTGATGGAACTCCTGGATTCCCCTTGAGCGAAGAACAGTGTCTGCCATCGCGTGTAGCAGCGAGACTCGCGGTCCATGGCAGAGGATCTTGTTTTAGCGTAAGGACCGGTTTCATCTGATGAGTCTTAGGGTCAAAATACATGATGGTCGGGCCTGGTTCTGCATCGGAGTCCAACAAATAAATACCAGCCTCGCTCACGGCGAAATAACCCCAATAGCCCAGGTGGGGTGCTGTGGCGATGCGCTGTTCTTCTCCGCCTTCGATTGGCATCTCCCAGAGGCCACCTCTATCAAATTTGGAATAGTAGAGATCTCTTGCGTCATAGGACTCGAAGGCAGCACTGCCGCCGTCGTGCGTAACCTGCGCCTCTCGCCCGTTCGCCATGGTCCGCTTCCAAATTTCCCACTGGCCAGTGCGGTTGGAAGAGAAATAGAGAGCGGTTCCATTGCGCGACCAGCTAGGTACATTATTTTCGTAGTTTCCGGATACGATCACAATGCTGGTTTCGGCCTTCTGAATCCATCAGACAAATTTGACTGTAACTGCCCGGCCGGTAGTCGAATGCAATCCACTTTCCGTCCGGCGACCAGCGGGGCGTCCCGGCCCAATTTTCGTCTTTGCCGAAGGTTAGTTGCAGCGGATTCCTTCCATCCGCATTGCTCTTCCATATTTCCGGGTTTCCCGATCGCATCGACTCGAATGCGAGCTGTTGGTCATCAGGTGAGAGTTGGCCGCCTTCGCTGTAACGGTTTTGTTGATCAGCTAGTTTTTTATAGCCTGAGTTATCGCCGAGACGGCCGATAAGCTGCGCACTGCACGTAAACCGGAGTTTGGCAGGACCATCTCCAAGCCGCATCTAAGCTCGGCAGGAGGTGACATGGAGCCGACCGCCCGATTTGTCACCGCGATTCAGATATTGGCCCTCTTAGCCCAGTCCAGGACGTTCGAGTCTTCTGACCAACTCGGCGCAGAAGTAGGTGGACATCCCGTGGTGATTCGGAGGGTCGTGCGCACTCTGAGGCGGGCGAGGCTGCTCACCGTACAGAAAGGTCCTGGAGGAGGTGCGAAGATTGCTCGCCCCGCAGCCTCGATCACCCTCCGCGATATTTATCGGGCATTAGAAGAACAAGATCTGCCGCTGAAACTGTCAGTATTCGCAGGCTCTCAGACAAAGCGGGTCAATCGCGCGTTGTTGGCTATTCATGAACGATCGCGACGCAGTTTCGAGGAGGCCCTGGGCCAAGTCACGTTGGCTTCTGTGTTGGGACGGAGCCGGGGTCGGTCTCACCGTAGCGGTAAGAGCCGATAACCCGATGACTTCTTGCGTGCGTTTGGCATGCTATTGCAATTTGTTCATTTTCAGTTACTTGTGCGAGTGTCTAGAAAACGCATCTAAGAGTTGCAGGAGGTGGCGTATGGGATCTCAAAGCCTTCTTTTGTTGACCTCGAAGCGCGCTGAAATCTTGGAATGCATACGGCTTCTGGAAGCGCGTCCCCGTCTCCATCGCGGCGTTGTACTAGATCAACTTATCGAGAGCCTGCGTCGTAAGGCCGATTGGTTGGACAAGCGGATTGACTTGGAAATGCTCCAGTCAGACCCGCTCGAAACACGGACTCCCCAGATCGGAAGCTACAACGCAGCATGAACGGTAGTAATTGCTCTATCGTTCACCGAAGTACTTGGCTTAATTCTTGATGTGGGATTGGCCTGTTCAGCAGACATCGCAAAGGGACCAAGCTGGTGTTCTCAAGCTGAGAGATACGCCCGTAGCGATCGGAGCGATGCTGCAAAAAGCTTCTGTCGGGAATTCGAGACGCAGCAAAAAGTGGAGATTGATTTTCGAACCGACGATTTGCCTACCGCTGGGATGAGGTCGATGGAAAGGCGAGCTTTGGTGACGTAGCCGGCGGCCCCGGCAGAAAACGCCGCGTCAAGAAAGTCCGGCTCCTCATAAATGGTTAGAAATATGACCTTGGCTCGGCAGTTGGCCATCTGGAGCTGTTTGGCAGCTTCAAGTCCATTGAGGATAGGCATCGAAAAATCGATGACAAGTACATCGGGATTCAGGGTATGAACGGCCTCGACGGCCCGCTTGCCATCCTCCACTGAACGAACTACCTCAAACTCCTCCGCGAGCGTACGGAGAACTATTGCGACTATTTCTAGATTCTTATCAGCTAGCACCACGCTAATCCTGGCCACGGCTGCCTCTTCCGTGTGTCAACCACCAAACCAAGACACTCACTGAAGATCGTGCAATTGGCGCGGATCCTTGACAACTGTCAATTGCGACAGTGGCGTTGCGACCATAGAAGGCATCTGCAAGTCCATTGCGGCGGGCAGCGCCAACCTCTGTATGCTCGGGGAAACGTGAAGATATCCGCGAGCACCGACTCCTGCGTGACTCGGGAGCAATCTGTAAAAGCGACCCCAGATTCCCTCTTCAACCCCTGTCGCATGCGACAGTTCCCAAGTGTCCTCCAATGCCGGCGAACTGGTAGATGAATTGGACGATCTGAGTTTCTGACACATGCAACATTACCGATGCCACCATCAGGAGTAGTTAATTTTAGGTCGACGATGGGCAAACGGTGTTATGATCCGTTCTCTTCCCCATCGAGGTAAATCGAATGCTTTCAGCGATTTTCGTTGCTATTGCAATCGTCGCACCTCTTCTGTTCTTTTCGCGGTTTTCAAGAAAAGATGTGATGGACCAGCCAGCCCCCGACGCGCCAGCGTCCGATGATAACGCCTCAATGGTTTGATTGTGGTCACTGCGAAAGAAGATGAGGAACACGAGCCCGCTTGCCAGGGCTAGTCAAGTGTTAGGGCTTGGGATCGCCCTCGATCCCGAACAGTCCCCTGCGATAAAGCCGGATTCGGCGCAGTGACATCGATAATGTCCTCTGCCGTTTCCTTGCAGGTCGCGCAATGAATCACATGTGTAATTCCGCTCATCGCGGCGCGCACAAATTCTCGGTCAGAAATATTTCCGTTTACGATGTCGACCCGGTCACGCGGTTCAAGACGGCGGTTGTGGCAGAGCGCGCGTATCGTAATATCCGGGCAGTCATCGGCGCCCAAAATGCGCGCGATGAAATGACTCCCAACTTTGGCTGTTGCGCCGGTCACGAGGATGCGCATCATCTATCTCGCTATTCCTTCTGGGCCACTGCTGGCCAACCAAAAACCGTCTAGAACAGGTAGACGGAGGCGTTGTGAAAGCTCCTGGCAACGTCTGTGGGCAAATGAGCGGCCCCTAAGCTAGGGCAGGTCGTGCCCCCAAGCTTCCACTTCGATAAAGCTGCACCACTTGCTCGGATCCGCAGGCACGACATTGGTGATGCGCAGCCAGGAAACGGTTCGCTTCAAGAAGTAGAACTCCTGAAACCCCGCAGACTGCGCGATTTTTAGGGGAACGTGGCTACCATCGGAAAATTCTACGTCCGCGCTCTTCCAGTAGCTGTCGTGTGGAAAATCCGCTCGAACCATTATCCGGACCTTGTCCAACTTTACGGCCCTGCCGAAGTCTACCCTCCACCAGATGTCGGTTCGCAATTGAGGTCCCCAAGATTGATAGGGCCAGACGCCATGGTGTCCGTTTTGACTAAAACCGTCGATTGCATTTCGCGCTTCGAAATCGAACAGGCTTCTGGAAACGCTGTTTGAGCTCGCGTGAGGGAAGAATTGGACCGCCGCCTGTTCCGCTCTGGGCAGGTCGCATGGATTCAATGCGAGGTTACGATAGCCGGTGAGCTCCCGCTTATTCATGGCGCGAAGTTCTACTCGATGGGACCCGCCAGAAAACATTTCCGACGCGTAAGCGCTCCCAGTCTGTTTCTCCTCGTGACCGTAAGGAATTTCGTAGATAAACTCTCCCTCCGTGGACTCAGGGACGTAGAGCAGGCACTCAGGCAGTGTGTCGTCCACGCGCACCGCCATCCTCCGAGTTCCGCCAAGGACGAGGTGATCCCCCGGCTGATACTCGCGATCAAAAGTAAGGAACTTCGACCCCGCCTTCGAAGAAGAAACGCCCGCAATCAGTTCCCCTTGCCCGTCCTGCAGCGCGATGTGAAACGGCGCCTTTGAAGATCTTCCACTCACAGCGAGCGATCCGCCGGCAAAGAATCCGAGAGCGAAGACAATCCACACTGCACTCGTTCCCGGGCGTAGAAACAAATGAGACCTTCTAATCACCGATCCTCCGAAAAACACGATCACCAAGTCTTTGCCACACCCCTGATTAAGGGACAACCTTAATAATCAGGGGTTATGTACATCTACAGTAATCGGAAAGGGAGTTCGCTTTGCATTGCAAGAAAGTCAGTCACGCCGTAATTTATTGTGGGTGGCGCCGTTCGCGGCTGCGGTAAGCATTACAGAATCATCAAGGACGCGGATGCAAAACTTGCTGCCTGCCACCCGAGGCCAAGGAGGTCCCTCGCTTGATGTCGGAGATGATTGTCTGGATCAATGGACTACCCACTATCACTACGCCAGATCCACCCTTATTATGATGGCAATGGCCGCACGGCGCGGCTCTTGACAAGTCTCATTCTGCATCTTGGCGGTTACGGGCTCAAAGGGCTCTATGCGCTGGAGGAATATTACGCGCTAGACCTGAAGGCCTACTACGAAGCTCTCACCGTGGGGCCGTCACACAACTATCATTTGGGTCGCGTCGAGGCGGACATCGCGGGTTGGGTCGCATACTTCATCGAGGGCATGGCGACTCGTTTGAAAAAGTTCACGAGCAAGCGAGGCGCGAAGCGCGCTCGAGTGCACACGACCGTTCTCAGCTTCTCAGGATTTGGACGCGAAGCAGAGAAAGGTGCTCATGCTCTTCGAGCGATCGCGGGAGGTGACGGCGAAGGAGATCGCCCACTTATTCGGCCTTCAACAGCGATCGGCAGCCGCTCTCTGCCAGCGGTGGCTCAAGACCGGTTTCCTGATCGTGTCCGATCCCTCGAAGAAAACGCGGCGGTATCGCTTAGCGGACGAGCTTGAATCTAAAATCACAGCATCCTAAAACCGCGGTTCAGAAAACTGGTGACACTCTTGGTGACACCTTGTACTGGAAAACCGTGCATATTAGTGCATGGCCATGCAGTGTCTAGATCGATTGCATATGGCTCAAGATAAAGGACTAAGCGACATAATGCGCTCCCCTGCCATTCCAATGCAAGGGACATCCAATACGGTTTCCTAAACCGCAGGTCGGAAGTTCGAATCTTCCCAGGGTCACCATCTCTGCGATGTCGCGCTCACCCTCGGACGTCTCCACTTAATTCCACGCAGGCTCAGCGGCTCAGCGAGTCATGACCAGCGCCACAATGAATCGGGCGTTGAGTATCAGGCCGCAGGTTCGGACCGCGACCTGATACTCAATTCTCGGTTATGGCAGGTAGTAGCGGATAGAGGTCCAGAAGGCGTTGTCTGTACCCTTCGCACCGCCGCCGGGATTTGTCGTACCACCAGCGCCGGACCAGATGTTGCGCTGGAAGTAGCTGTATTGGACACCCTGACGGAAGCGGCCCATGGGTCCGCGGTAGAAGTCGTACCAATAGCCGGTAGCGAGCTCCTGAACGTCCTTGGTCTGGTTGCCGCAGTTGGCTGGGGTCGAAGGCGTATAGCCGTCGCCGCTATTCGGGTATGTGACCGTGATGCTTGGCAACGGTTCGGTATTGCAGCCGCTCATGTTGGTAAGCGGCGAGCCGTAGCCGACTTTGCCGAAGTAGCGGCGTCCAATGTAGTCGCCGCCGTAGTTCACGTACAGATTCAGGCGCTTGGTGGGGTTCGCTTCAATCGTTCCGATGGCGTCGAAGTTATGCAGCACAGCGATCTGTGCGTTGGGACGAAGTGTGATATCGGCGATGGTCGAAGAGCCGTAGCGCCCTGTTCCATCTCCCCACAGGCCCTTTAGACCGACGGTGAGCTTCTTGTTCAGCAGCGTCGCACGGCCGCTGGCGCCAATGCCACCGCCGACGGTGGTGTCGTTGTACGCGCCGTCTGAAGTGCCGGTCACCGTGCTGACACCGTTCACTGTCTTCACGACCATGTTGGGATAGATACGATCGCGGAAGAAGCGGGCAATGCCAAAGAGCTCATAGTGGCCAAAGCCCGGCTCGAAGGCGATCTTCGCGATCATGTCCGGCGCCAGGTTGAACGAGTAGTTCGCGGTCGGATTGTAGAGACCGCCGCTGTTGCCGTCGGAACCGAGCAGCAGGTTGACAGGCAGGCTCGACCCGGCAGGATTGAGTGTCTCGGCATTTTCCGCCGCGGCGCCGATCCAGATCTTGTCCCTGAAGTCCTTGGTCACGCGGAAGCCATACTGCCGTGTCCAGACAAAGCCCGCGACGTACTGCGGATCGATGACGGAGGGAAGGATTTCCGTGCCGTTGTCCAGACCGTGCGTGGTTTCTGTTGCCAATGACCACATCTGGCCTCCGGTGATGCTCCACCCGTTGTGGAAGGCGGCGCGCGCCCAGAGCTGGCGCTGGCGGAGGACGTAGCTATTCGACTGGTTGTTGTTGGAGGTGATGCCGGTTCCCAGCCAGTCCATTTCGTAGTACCCGGTCATATCTACAGTGGCCAGTCTGCCGGTTGCCTTGATGGCCAGACGGGACTGACGGCCCGTTCCGTAGAACTCGCTCAGCTGCGCTGCATTAGAATTCTCAAGTGGAATGCCGGTGAACTGGGTGTTGATATCGCCACCGATGGCAGCGCTGCGATACACGGTCGCGGCTTCGATAAAGGAGCCCGCTGGCGAAATCGTAATGCCCTTGTAGTAGATCTCGTCCGGATGCTCGATCTTCTTTGTGAGGTTCGTCTGTGTCTCCTGAATGGACGAGGCGAGAGAGGTGCTGTTCGTCTTCAGGTCGCTCACCGCACCCTGCAGGTTTGAAACCGCAGACGCGTTCTCGGTGGTCTGCTGCTGCTGCTGCTGGGCCTGCTGCTGAGCCTGCGCCGCCGCTGCATTGGCCGCCGCGGCCGACTGCTGGGCCGCCTGCAACTGCGCATCGCGGTCGTTCAACTGCTGCCTGAGCTGGTTGATCTGCGTCTCCATCTCTTCGCGCAGCTGTTGAATCTGCGTCTCAACGGACGGACGCGGGGGAGCTTTTCGCCGACTTCGATGCTTCTCCTGAGTTTTTAGAGCCTCTGGTTTGTTATCTGTTGCTTGTGCCACGCCGGCCTTCACATAGAAGGCGCAAGTTAGGAGTACGAGCGATGTCAAGATTTGCCGATTCGATCTCATGATGATGATCCTCGCCAGCTAAGGGCAGTAAAGTTGCGTCTCTGGTTGATACATGGGAGGAGCGCCGTGTTCAGGCAGGGTTCTCTTCGAGCACTCCAACTGCCGCTCGTTCTGCGGGCATCGGCCAGGTCTCTTCGGGGTTTGAGGCGAGCAAGGGCCACCCGCGACTAAGAACAAACCGTAGCCATACACCGCAAACCTGAGACGTAACAACCGCAGTGATCACCAGAGCCGTGTAGAAGGCGGCATTGATCATCCCTGCATCGTATGCAACGCTGGCTAGCACGATGCCCGGGCCTCCCCTCGCATTCGTGGTGAGCGCGATATTCACGATGTCCAATCCGCGAAAGCCGCCTGTCCGCGCGGCGAGGGCCGACGAGAAAATTGCAATTGCCGAAGATGCGAAGAAAAACACCAGAAGGACAGCCCAGGAGAACTCCCGGCCAAAAACGAGGCGATAACCAACGATGCCGAAATAGATCGGGATGAAGAAGCCGAAGGACATCTTGGCGATGGACTCTATAGGTACAGCGAAACGCTCCCGCTCCGTTCCCTGCATTCCGCCGACAACGCCAAAGCCTGCTAACAGGGCAGCAAACTGCAGATTGATATCGAAGAGAGCTGCGACGGAGCAATAGGCCATCAAAACGAAGATGACGTAGCCGACCGGCGACGCCTGATTGATCACGTTCCAGCGCGCTCTGCTCACGTAGCGAAGGACCACGGGCATCACAAGCATCGCGGCAAACATGAACACGAAAGTGCCGATGATGTGGGAAGACACCGTTCCAGCTAGATGCTGGCTGGCTACCTTGGCAGGCTTTGCCAAAGCTGTTGCAAAGGCAAGAACCACCCAAAGCGCAATGTCTTCAAGCACAGCGTAACCGAGCAGCAGGCTGACGAACCGTGTGCGCATGATTCCGAGATCCCAGAAAATGCGTGAGATCACAGGTATCGATGTGACCGAAGTCGCGATTGCCACCACGAGCAGCGTGGCCGTTTTCTGACCAAGCGGCCCGGTCAGACGCTCCAACGGAATCAGTCCGAAGAACCCCAAGGCGAGAACGAAGACAAAACTCGCCACGTCTGAGATCGAAATGAGCAGAAACGTTCTGGTGCGGTTCTCCTTTCCGAGAAGCCGCCGTGTCTCTGCCCCAGAGCAGAACATCAGGAGAATCAGCCCAAGCTGATAGAGAAAACCGAGAACAACGTTGGCGCTCGGAGAAAAGGAGAACAACGATGAGAACGCGTGCGGGAGCAAAAGTTTGAGGGCAAATGGCCCGAGAATGACACCTGCAAGGATTTCGCCAACGATACGAGGTTGTTTGAGCCGCTCGGACAGGTATCCCAGCCCGTGGACAGCTATTAGAAATGCAGCGATTGTGAGCACGAAATGACCGAAGTCGGCAGCGGGCATGGCAGCTATCTCCTAAGTGTGATCTTGAAATTTGGGATCAATACGCTTTGCGGACAGCAAGCGCACACCGCGGAGGAAGCTCCGGAGGCGAGGGACTATCTGTCGATGGCCGGCGGAGGGAGTGCCCTCCCAATCTCCACCATTGCGAGCCGTCTAGAACTGAGGTGTTCGGCGAATTTGTCTTTGAGACCGCAGCAGGTTGATGAGAATGCGCGGAGGCGCGGATAGAAACACGCTGACGAGGGGCGTTGCCTGAACGGCGGGAAAAGAGCCTTTGGTCGGTGTGCGAGCGCAAAGGCGGCGCATGTGCGCGGTGGGAGGAATGGCTGATGCGGAAGGCGATGGTGGTTAAGTCGAAAAGCGCAATCTGCGATCGCCCCGTCGGCGGCGCATGCGCACGTTGCACCTGCAGCTCGATGAGATTGATGACTGGCGCATCCCAGGTTCGAGGAATCGGAGCACTGTAGGCCCGCCGAGAATTGGTATGCAGTGAATGGAGCGCACGGCGCTGCTCACTCCTTTGTCCGCGTTGTCGAACCTCGACCGAATCCTCGCACTGGGTTTGCGTCGCCCGGTCGGGTGCTTGTGACCAACGCACTGCCGACCCCTGTGGACTCGCGCCTCCGGACGGCCTGGAATTTGTGAGCATGGCGAACAGCGCGAGCAGCGTGAAGCGCACGCTTCGGTAGAGCGCTCTAAGTTCGGCGCGCAAAAATGGATCGCATGAGAGCCACGGGGAGTTTCGATCGATCGAGGCGTAAAAGCCGCGTGGCATGGAGAAGACACCTGCAGGCTGAGCCGCGAGGGGGTACGAATCGCGTTGTTCTTCAAGCCTGTTCATTCTTCTCCGTTCTGAAGCTTGCCCAGATTGCGGATATTACCAGATGCCGTGCGCATTGCCAGTCAGTTTGTACTTCACATTGGCAGCTGCTGCCAGCGGTGGAATTAGACCGAGACGAAGACTGCCTGCCGTATCTCTCCGTCGAACCGTCCTAAACACCTGTCGTGCGTATAGCTTGGCTCCCTGCGGAAAGAGCGGGAGGCGAAGGAAGCCATCGTGGGGCAAGATTTTCTCTGTTCCGAAAGCGGACGCGAGCCAGACTCGTCTCGGCAGTTGCAGTGGGCGCCCGCGATAGTGACTCATATATTCCGACACCAATCGAAGCAGTGTGGCTGTGCCGGGCCAGATGCTGCATCGTTTCGCGGCTCTGCGCAGTTCATCGAAGTCAACGTTGCCGCTGTCTACGAGCGTTGCGGTATCAAGTACGTCGCAAATCCGCATATAGAAGTGGCGGTAGAGCCGCTGAAGCGTTGTAAGAAGGATTTGCTCTTCCGGCGCGGGCACAAAGAACTTCATGCCCGCGATTTCTCGGACGACGCGACGTTGCAAAATGCGCTTCGCAAGCTTCCGATGCTCGCCTGTCTGGCCAAGGCGGCCGAAATGAACCTCCACAAGTTCTGGAAGGTCCGGCAGGCGGAAGTTCATCTTCTTTGCGACGCGGTCGGACCAGCTTGGCGCTTCAACCGTCGCGCCGAAATGTTTCTCCATCACAGAGATCACGTCCTGCTCCGGAGAACAAGTCAGAATGTCAAGATCACTTCCCATGTCCGGCCAGTGATCGAGGGATTTGATAACGACGCAGGGGCAAGCTGCCTGCTCAAGAGCCTCGCAGACCTCCGACAATTTCGCTAGAGCGCGGTCTCCGCGCTCACGTTCCGCGACAACGACCCTTGCTGCAGAAATCACCTGCTGCCTGTGTGTGCTCTTAAAGGCGCGAAGGCTAACGTGATGCTCAGCCGCAATCTCGCCAAGCATCGCCCAATCAGCATCACCGAGGCGCATCAGCGAATGATTCGCCGCGTGCTGAAGCTCGCCACGACCCAGCGTGAGCTTTGCCAGCAGATGGATGCAGTCCTTTTCAGTCATAGTCTCGACGGAAGAAGTGGGCACATATCAGGATGACACACAGGGCGTCTGTGTCGCATTTTAGAGCGCGATCGGGGCTTAAGAACGCCCGTCACGGACGTAATCCCTTTAGTAACCATCTACTGGCGATGAATACCCGCAAGCGACGTAGCCAGCGCTCCCCGGCTCTTCAGTTGAGAGACCGCGCCGAGCCGTCGTAGGATGGCAACCAGTTCGTTCCAACTGAAGGTGATCTGGTTCACCACCAACCACCACGCCGGTGGCAGTCCTCCGCGTCGCGCTTTCTTCCGAATGTCGAGATAATTCAGCCTGCTTCATCTAAATGAATATAGGATCCGGGAAAATGACGACTTCGCGCAGACAGTTTCTTCAGTCCAGCTCCCTCGCGGCTGCGGCCGTCACCACCAGTGGGTTGTGGAGCCGCGCAGCATGGGGTGCGAACACTGTCCCCTCCGGCATGCTCTCGGAGTTTGGCTACGGCGACGTGCTCATGGCCAGCGATCTCCACGAATCGCAACTCATGACCACGCACGCCGTGCTTATGGCGCTGAGCGAAGACAGTCTGCTGAAACCCTTGCGCCAGATGTCCGGCATGCCCGCGCCCGGCGAAAACCTCGGCGGCTGGTATGACTACGATCCCGACTACGACTATCGCAACCACTTCGACCGCGGCTTCGCTCCCGCATGCACCTTCGGCCAGTGGGTCTCGGCCCTCGCCCGCGCCTACGCCATCACCGGCGACGAGGAGACGCGCCAGAAGGTGATCCGCCTCAATCGCCTCTACGCCCAGACCATCAGCGCTGACTTCTACATCAAGAATCGCTTCCCTGCCTACACCTACGACAAGCTGCTGCTCGGCCTGCTCGATTCGCACGACTACGTGAAGGACCCGCAGGCTCTCGCGATCCTCGAGCAGACGACAAACACCGCGCTCCCGCATCTGCCGGGCCACGCCATCGAACATGACGTGGCATGGCGTACGGACAAGGACAAGGACGACGCCTCGTGGAAGTGGGACGAGTCCTACACCATCTCGGAGAATCTCTTTCTCGCCTCGCAGCGCGGCGGCGGCCCTCGCTACTATGACCTCGGCCTGCAGTACCTCGACGACAAAACCTGGTTCGACCCCCTATCGCGCAACGAGAACGTGCTTGCCGGTCGCCACGCCTACAGCTACGTAAACTCTCTCTGTTCGGCGATGATGGCCTACATGGTCGCCGGCAGCCAGAAGCATCTGCTCGCCGCGCGGAATGCCTTCGCCATGTTGCAGGCACAGAGTTATGCCACCGGCGGCTGGGGTCCGGACGAGATGCTGCGCGCTCCCGGCAGCAGCGACGTCTACGCCTCGCTCACCAATACGCATCACAGCTTCGAAACGCCATGCGGCTCCTACGCGCATTTCAAGCTGACTCGTTATCTGCTGCGCGTCACCCGCGATGCGCGCTACGGCGACAGCATGGAGCGCGTCATGTACAACACCGTCCTTGGCGCAAAACCGCTGCAGGAAAACGGCGAGACCTTCTACTACGCCGACTACAACTACGACGCGCAGCGCGTCTACAAGGAAGCGCGCTGGGCCTGCTGCTCCGGCACGCTGCCGCAGGTGGCAACCGACTACCGCATCAACATGTACTTCCGCGCGCCGCAAGCGGTCTACGTAAACCTCTATGTGCCCTCCACGCTGCGCTGGAATGAGAACGGCACCGCGCTCTCGCTGACCCAGGAAGGCGAATACCCGTACGACGGTCACGTCACCTTCACGGTGACAAGCTCACGCCCCGCCGAGCTGGCGCTCAACTTCCGCATCCCCGCATGGGCCGAGGGTGCTTCGATTTCCGTTAACGAAGCCCGGCAGAAGAACCTGGCCGTTCCTGGACAATTTGCATCAATCCGCCGCGAGTGGAAGACCGGAGACCGGATAGAGCTCGACCTTCCGCTCAAAATGCGCCTCGAACCCATCGATGATCAGCACACCGACACAGTCGCGCTCCTGCGCGGACCACTCGTCCTGATGGCGGTGAAGCAGCAACAGGAAGGGCCCACGCCGAAGCTCACGCGGCAGCAACTGCTGGCAACCACCCGCGTCAGTGAGCGGCAGTGGCAGGCCGCATCTGCAAATGGCTCCCTAACGCTGCTGCCCTTCACCTCACTCGGCAGTCGTCCCTATACCAGCTACGTAAAGCTCGTCTGAAGCCGAAGTGCGTCCGTCGCCCCCGAGCGGTTCTGGCGCGCGTTCCGTCTGCATTAAATTGTCGTCTTTGGCCTCGTCTGCGTCACATCAATATCTGTTGTAGTGACAATTACACTTACTTTCCCAGTCCTCTTATCTCGTCATAGATACGTGTACTGTCTCCCGGCGGACGGCCTATAATCCTCGGCGCTCGCGGCCCCATGCACTTCGCTCTCCTGTAAGTCAGCACCGCACACTTCCGCCCTTGGTTGAGGAGGTCTCCCTTGAAACCAAACATGAAAGTCCTATATCTGCTCTCCGCACTTTCCGTAAGTGCGGCAGTCGTCCAAACCACATCTGTCCAGGTACTCTCCGCAGAAACGAATACGCCGGCTGCCGTCAGCACCACGCCCGTCGCCTTTGTCTACGTATCCAACACGCCCGGAAGCGGCGCAAACAAGGTCAACGCCTACGTCGCTGCAGCAAATGGAAAGCTCACCCCGGTCTCCGGCTCGCCCTTCGCTGACAACCTCACCAGCATGGTTGTGAACGGCAAATACCTTTTGGGCTCCAACAAAGCTGGGGTCTATGTCGCCGCGTTCTTAATTCAATCCAATGGGGCGCTCCATTGGACAACGTCGACGGACGTTGCCAGATTCAACTCAAGCGGCTGCGTCTTTCCCGCTCCGCTGATTCTCGACCACACCGGCGCAAATTTGTATCTCGCAGCTACCGTGGGCGGCGATTGCGACTCCACTGAACATCAATCGTTCACCATCGACAAGCCCACGGGCGCGCTCCGCTTTCTCGGCAGCACTTCGCAGACTTTTCTGTTCGATACTCCGCTCTCTTTCAGCGCAAACAATGTCTATGCCTACGGAACAGATTGCGTGAATTTCCAGGGCAACGTTACCGACACCTTCCATGTCTACAAGCGGGGCAGCAATGGACTTCTGACTCTTACCGCCATCAATCCGCCCACGCCGCCTCCGCCCACCTCCGGGGACTTTTACTGCCGGTCCCAAACCGCTGCAGACCCGTCCAACCACATCGCTGTCTCTGTACAGGCAATCGATCAGTCGACGTCGCAGCCGGACGGTCAGCCACAGCTGGCAACCTACACCGCGGATGCCTCGGGCAACCTCACCACCCCCAGCACCTCTGGAAACATGCCTGGGACCGCCGTCGGCTTTGTAACCAATCTCAGCATGTCTCCCTCGGGCAAGCTTCTGGCAGTCGCCGGCCAGAGCGGCTTACAAATCTTTCACTTCAACGGAAGCGCTCCCATCACGGCCTATACCGGACTGCTCACCACGGATGATGTGGAGCAGTGCTTCTGGGACAACGCAAACCATCTCTATGCCATCAGCCAAACCACCGGCAAGCTGCGCGTCTTCACCATCACTCCGACCAGCAATAGCCAGGCGCCTGGATCGCCCTACTCGATCCACGCCCCGGCAAACATCATCGTTCAACCGAAGTAGGTCCACTCCTAAGCAGTGACCGCGGATGCGGCTTTTCTCCCAGGAAAAGCCGCTCCGGCGGCAACTCGGCATGCCAACGCCATAACCAGGTCGCTAGCCTTTTCTCAATGCGACGCAGTTACGCATTCCAGAGTCAATAAATTGTTTCTCTGCTCTGACGAGTGCGCCGGCGCTCAGCTTTCATCACAATCGCACACCCCCGCCGCAGCAAAAGAGAACTCCGTCGTTCAAACGGGCAGTTCGGTTCTCTTGACCACGCAAAATGCCCCAGCGCCTCGGCTCACGATTTTCCCCCGAATTATCGAGACGTTTTCTAACTCTGCCATTACCCTGTTACTCCCCCTGCATTCTCCCCCGTGAAGAGTTCGAGGTGAAGAATGTCTCAAGTTACTGGACGTCTCCTTGCGCGCGGCTTACGCGCTATACCGCTTTTGGCGCTGTTGGCTTACGCAAGCTGCGCGCCCGCGCAGGACGTAACTACCTGGCACTATGACAATGCGCGGACAGGTGTCCAGCCGGCCGAAACCGTGCTGACGCCCTCGAACGTAAACTCTGCGAAGTTCGGCAAGCTATTCAGTCTTCCCGTTATCGGTGATATCTACGCCCAGCCGCTCTATCTGCACCAGTACCAGATGAGCGATGGCTCACTTCACAATGTCCTGATCGTTGCGACGGCAGAAGACTACGTGTACGCCTTCGACGCGGATGGCAAGAATCCATCGCAGGGCTATCTATGGCGTGACTTCCTCGTAGGCTCGGGCGAAACCTGGCTCACCTATCTCGACGAAAACAGCGACTTCGATGTCTATCCGAATATCGGCATCATTTCCACGCCTGTCGTGAATCGTACGGGCGGCACCGTCTATGTTCTCTCCAGATCGAAGACCACCAGCGGTACAACGAAATACTTCCAGCGCCTGCACGCGCTCAACATCGCAGACGGCACAGAGAAATTGAATGGCCCCACCACGATCCAGGCCACAGTAAAAGGCCTCGGCGACGACGGCACCTCCATCGTATTCAATCCGCAGCTTCAGAATCAGCGCGCTGCCCTTCTGCTCGCGCCTACGCCTTCCGCCGGCAGCGGGAACTCCGTCATCATCGCCTGGGCCTCGCATGGCGATCAGGGCAAGTATCACGGATGGGTCATGGCCTATGACGCGGCCAACGTAGCGCTGCAAAACGGAGCGTGGGTCAACACGCCGAATGGCGTCGAAGGTGGCATCTGGATGAGCGGCGGCGGACCATCCTCCGATGGCCTCGGCAACATCTTCCTCGCCGGCGGCAACGGCACCTTCGATGTCAATACCGGCGGATCAGACTATGGCGACACCGCAGTCCGCCTCACAGTGGGTACCTCAATGTCGGTCGCGGACTACTTCACGCCTGGAGACCAGGCCAGTCTGGATTCCGATGACCAGGACATGGGAACAGCCGCCGTCATGCTGCTGCCAACGCAGCCTGGCGCCCATCCTCATCTGGCCATGACCTCCGATAAGACCGGCACCATCTATCTCATCAATCGCGATCACATGGGCGACTACACCACCCCGGGCAATAGCTCCGTGCAGAGCTTCACCAGTGGTGGCTCCAAGAACCGCAGCAGCTTCGCCTTCTTCAACAACCTTTTGTACGCGGGCGTCGCCGGAGCGCCCCTGCAGGCCTGGGCCTTCAATGCGCAGACCGGGCTCTTCGCCACCACGCCCCAATCGAAATCTGGCAACACCTTCACCTGCAACTGCAACGTGGCAGGCTCTACGCCCAGCGTCTCCGCGAACGGCACGGCAAACGGCATCGTCTGGACGCTCGACGACAGCGGCTTCACGAAGACCGCCGCCATCCTCTATGCATACAACGCGGCCAACCTCGGCACAGAGCTTTACAACAGCACGCAGGCTGCAAACAGCCGGGACGCCGCCGCGGTCGCCGTCAAGTTCACTACACCAACCGTCGCCAATGGAAACGTCTACGTCGGCGGCCGGAACGCGGTCACCGTCTACGGAATGCTGACCCCCAGTGCGCCGCTCGCAGCCACACCCACCTTCTCCCCTGCTGGGGGCACCTACAGCAGCACCCAGTCAGTCACAATCAAGGACAGCACGCCCAGCGCTTCCATCTACTACACAACCAATGGCAACACCCCAAGCACCGGATCGACACTCTATTCAGCTCCCGTCTCAGTGTCGGCCTCGGAGACGATTGAAGCGATCGCCATCGCTGCAGGCTTCTCGCAGAGTGCCGTGGGATCGGCGTCGTACACCATCAACACTGGTTCCAGCTGCGCCGCACCAGGCTCTCCGGGCGTGAACGTATGCTCGCCGGCGAATGGCTCTACTGTCGCTTCTCCTGTAACGGTGCAATCGGCGGCAACAGTGACCGGCACCATCGCACGAATGGAAGTCTGGGTCGATGGCGTTAAGAAGTTCAGCACCTTCAACAGTCGCTCGCTCAGTACCTCACTCAGCCTCGCCTCCGGCGCGCACCGCTTCTCTTTCTATGCGGTCAATACAGCCGGGACGAAGTGGGAGACGACGGTCAACGCGACGGTAGGTGGAACAGCAGCCTGCAATCCGCCCAGCACCGCGGGCGTGACCGTATGCAAGCCGGGGAACGGATCGACCGTCGCTTCGCCGGTCGCGGTTCAGTCGGCAGCAACAGTGACCGGCACCATCGCACGAATGGAAGTCTGGGTCGACGGCGTGAAAAAGTTCAGCACCTTCAACAGCCGCTCCCTCAGTACCTCGCTCAGCCTCGCCTCCGGCTCTCACCGCTTCTCCTTCTATGCGGTCAATACAGCCGGGACGAAGTGGGAGACGACGGTCAACGCGAAAGTGCCATAGCGGACAGCACTCACAGCGGCGTCCCATTCTGCAAAGACAGGGTGGGGCGCCACCATCGCTACGTTCTATATGGACTATATGGAGGTCTGGGCGGTGGCTTCGTCCGGATACAGAGAGGCGTATTTGGTGATGCCCACCATCGTGAAAACCTTCTGGAAGTGTGGCGTCAGGCCGAAGGCTGCAATCTTCTGGCCGTTCTTGTTCGCCTCCATCAACATCTGAATCACCAGCGCGATTCCGCTGGAGTTGATGTAGTCCACCTTCGAGAAGTCCAGCAGAACCGGCTGCGACTTATTCACCGTCGTGTAGGTGCCCAGCAACGCGTCATGGGAGCCCGAAGAGATGTCGCCGCTGAAGCGAAGCACGGTCACGAGGCCGCCATTACCATCGGAAATTTGATCGACGTTCGCCTTGGTTTCCGTCTGCACTTTAGTCGCTCTCCTTGTCTAGCCTTATAACTAACCGCACGTAGCTGCCTGTCCCCTTGCTGTCTTTCACCCACTCCGCCTCATCCACCAGCGCCTGAATCAAAAACATGCCCATCCCGCGGGGGTCTTCCTCGCCATGCACCTTGCGGTCGATGTCCGGCTTGGAAGGCAGCTTCGAGATGCCGTTGCCGTCGTCCAGTACTTTGACTTCGAGAGTGTCGTCATGGGCCGAGAGAGTGACGCCCACGCACAGGTTCTCGTTCAGCTGATTTCCGTGTTCGATGGCATTGATACAGGCCTCGGCAATCGCCGTCTTCAGATCTTCGATCCGGTCGTCGGGGAAGCCCATCAGCTTCGCCACGCTCGCCGCCGTACCCATCGCAACCTTCTCGTAACCCATGCGGGAAGGAACGCGCAGCTCAACCGGTTTCCCATTCAAGTTGACCATGTGTGGTCCTCGTTAGGTCTGCACTCTCAGGAGTGCAAGTGCAGTCATATCATCTTCTTGATGTGCGCCGCCGCAAAAATCGTTCAACTCCCGCCATAGCACATCGAGAATGAGGTCACTTTCGTTCAAATTGCACTGCCCGAACGACTGGAGAAGACGCTCCGTCCCGAATTCGTCGTCACCCCGAAACACCTCCGTCAGTCCGTCGGTGTAAAAAAGCAGCCTCGATCCGCTGGGGAAAGCGAGCCGTTCCGCGGAATATTGCATGCCCGGCACCAGGCCGATCGGCGTTCCGCTCGCGGAGATCTGGTGTGCGCCATCGCCGTTTAACAAGAATCCGGGATTATGTCCCGCATTCACCACTTCGAGCGTATGCGTCGCCGGGTCGAGCCGCATGAAGATCGCCGTCACATACCGCTGCCGCGCCTCCGCCCCCTCGCCATAATGCTGATCGTTCAGCCGGGCGGCCAGCTCCGTCAGCGGCGCGTCGGTAGACGCAATCGCCCGAAAGGCGGCACGAAACGCCGTGCTCACAATCGCAGACGCCAGGCCCTTTCCGGCCACGTCTGCCACCGCCATAATATGTGCTCCGCCCGGCAGCTCGACGATGTCCACATAGTCGCCGCCCACCTCGTAACAAGCCGTCGACCGCACCGCGATCGAATAGCCCGCAATCTGGGGCATCTGCTGCGGCAGCAGACTGCGCTGGATCAGCCTTGCTGCCTCCAGGTCCCGCTGCACCCGCGTCCACTCCAGGTTGCGCTCGTGATACCGCGCATTCTCAAGCGCCACGCCGGCCTGCAGTGCCAGACCCTCAAGGAAATCCTGCTCGTAGATGGAAAGCTCGCGGCCCACCGGCGGCGCAACCACCAGTTCCGCCAGCAGATGACCATCCTTGGTCTTGAGCGGAAACCGCGGGCAGCCCTCCCACGGCTCCGCCGGCATCGCGCCATACGTCAGATAGGGCTCCGTGATCAGCGCGCCCGGCAGCTCCAGTTCGCGCACCACAATGCGCAGCACCGTGTTCAGCAACTCGTCCAGTCGCACCGTCGAATGCACCTGCCGAGAGGTCTCGAGCAGCGCCTGTAGCCGCGCCACCTGCTGTTGCAGATCGACGATGTCCACCTGCGCGGCCGTATAGTTCGCCGGATAGTTTGTATTTGTCGAGGCAGTTGCCATACTCACGCGCTCCTTCACGCAGTCGCAATCTGTGCGGTCAGGCTCACGGTCGCGGCTTTCCGTTCGCCCACAGGATGCCGGGTAATCGACACCGCCGTGATGTCGTCCTCCTGGCCGAAGCTCTCCGCTGCGTCCACAATCTTCCCCACATCCGGGTGCGTCGCCAGCAGATCGGACAGTCGCTCGAAGCCGAAGAGTTCGCCCCGGCTGTTGCGCGCCTCCACGATGCCGTCCGTAAACACTGTCAGCGTCTCATCCTCATGCAAACGGAATGTCACTTCGTCATAGACCGTGTGGACCGAAAGCCCCAACGGCAGCGAGCCAGCCACCGCCAGCTCTTTGCCGTCGCGATACGGAGCAAGATGTCCCGCATTCGCTACTGTAGTCTCTCCGTTGGCCGCGAGGTGCAGCACCAGGCAGGTCACAAAGCCCCCGTCGATCCTGCCGATCAGCCGCCGGTTCAACCCGCGCAGAATCTCCGCCGGGCTTTGCGTGTAGTCGGCCAGCGTGCGCAGCGTGCCTACGATCAGCGAAACCGTCATCGCCGCCTTCAGGCCCTTGCCGCTCACATCCCCCACGATGATCAGCGCCCCGCCCTCACCCAGCGGCATCACCTGGAAGAAGTCGCCACCCACCTCGGACGCGGGCTTGTAAATGCTGGCGATGGAAAAGCCCGGAATCGCCGGTGTCTCTTCCGGAATCAGTACGTGTTGCACCTCCCGCGCCGACCTCACCTCCAGCTCAATCTGCGACTGCCGCCGCCGCTCCATGAACTGATGCCGGGCGACCGTGAACAGCAGGACAATAAATAGCAACAGGTCCAGCAGGAAAGGTGCCGTGAACGTATAGGCGCCCACATGGATGCCCCAGGTCTGCATATGTTCGATCAGCGTCCAGTGCGTGAACCGCCGGCCCTGTCCGGAGAGTTGGAAGGTCATGTTGTAGGCGCCGTAAAGAAACGCGGCAATCGCCAGCGGCCACAGCGTCATCTGCCTTCTTCGTGCCACGCCGAAGCCGACAATGAAGAAGATGAAGAGTGGCGCCAGCGTGTAAAGCCCTGTAGTGATCGCGTCCGCCCATTGCAATCCTGGACCGGCATACTGCCACGGGAAAAATGTCGCTACGTCAACCACCTGGGACGTCAGATAGATCGCCGCCAGAATCTTGGTCCAGCGTCGCCACCGGGCTTCACCGCTCAATCCGAAAAGCGTAAGCAGCAGAAGCCAGAGTGAGATGTCCTGAGCGCTCTCCACAAACTGCAGATAAACCTGCAGCGTTACAAAATCCAGACCGTAGTTCATCGCGTCCAGGCGTCTGAACCCGATCAGCCCATCCGCCAGCAGGTAGATCGCGAGCCATAGATACAGCCATTGCGTGCGCTCACGCAGGTAGAGCAGCACAGCGATCAGCCCCGCCACAAAAATCGCCGCTGCCATCAGGAAACCAGGCAGCCGCTGCCGCTCCTGCCTGTATCGCGGTTCCATCGCTTGCATTGCCAGAACCGTGCTGTCACCAATGACAGGCGCGGCATTCAGGCCACCGGAGGTCGACTGATCGGTCGACGACAATGGGGCCTTCCACACACGTATTGCGAGGACGCCGTCCGCATTACCTGCCGCATCCACAGGCACGGGATACACGACACTATGTCCGTTTCCCCACCACTGCGCGTGCGGCGGCAGATTGCCATAGGTGCCGATCTTCTTCCCGTTCCAGTAAAGTTCGTAAGCATCGTCCACGGGCGGCATCAGGATCGCCAGCGACTTCTCCGCTCCGGTGATATCGATGCGCCTGCGATACCACGCAAACCCCGTATGGCCAGGATGGGTCTGCGCTCCCCACGTATCGTCGCCACGGATCTGCTCCCACTGCGAGTCGTCATAGGCAGGGTTCGCCCACGCCATGTCATCGCTGGTATGGAACTGCCATGGCCCGCTGATCGCGGCCGAGCCGCTGCCCGGGCTGCGCGTCTTGAACGTATCGGCGTGCGCGCCTGCCACCATCACCGAAAGCCAGCAAAGCAGCGAGAACAGCATCTGCCGGCGCAGCGCATTGCTCACTCGCCCACTCTCTCTTCGACGCCTTCCGCGAACTGTCAGCAAAGCCGCTCTCCTTACGTCGGTGCCTGCCCTACGTCGTGACTGACCCGGAACGACTCGCGCCTTCTCGAGTTCCACCCCCGGCAATTGTCCGCACGTCATCCGCGTCCGGCCGCCCGCCATAGCGCGCCTTGGAAACGGCTCATTGGAGTTTTTGGGAGAGGTGGGTGCGCGTAGCCGAGAATACTTGCTCGCCGCGCCCCGCAGCAAGAAGGTTTTTGAAGCAGTCCCGGGCAGCAACCGCCAACAGACTCAGATCGGGACGTCATTGGCCCGGACCCGGTCCGGACGCGTGTCCCAATATGTCTCAAAGCCGGAGCGTTTATGACGAGCCATCAAGCGGCCGCCCAGGTCTCCTTGGCTGCAGCCTCAGTGACTGCGTCGCGCCGCGCGGCCGCGGCCACTCTTCTTCGTCTTCTCGATCCGCGTCTTCTCGGTCCGCTGATGCAAAAGTTCCTTCGCATGCTCCAGCACGCGCAACCGGCTCTTCGACAGGTTCTTGCCCGCGCGGTTCACATAGAACGTCAGCATCCGCATCCCGGACGATGGCCCCTTCGGCGAGACCTTCTTTGAAGCCAGGCTCTTGGCAATCGTCGCAGCGTCCTTTTTGAACAACCCCTCCTGCGGGTACGTCGACTCCGTATCCACTGCCGCCGACCACTTCCGCTTGCCGTGCGAGCTCCGATGAGCAGCAGCGCGCGGCGTCGTCTTCGTGCTTTGCTTTGTCGACGTCGTCTGCGCGCTTTTCTTTGTCGATCTCCTCTCCGCCCCGGCACTCTTCGTGCCTTTGTTGCGCGTCTTCGTCGCTCGTGTCGGCATCCTTGACCTCTTCTTCTTTCAGATGCTCGTCCGTCAGCATGCAGAATGGCGACGCGACAAAGGTTGTATCTACGAAAGTTGTTCCGAGGTTCATAGAACCCGTACGTAAATGTTGTTCACATGACTCTGCGCAGGGATCCCGCGCTGCGCGGGCAACGCCCAACAATAGGCAGCCTTCTTACATAACAAGACACCGATAGCACGCACTCGCTGTGGAGGGCGCCTTTCCTGGCGCAACACTTCCCAGCCTCTAGAAGCGCAAACGGATCATTAGCCAAACAGGAGATCCCCTTTTGAAACTCACATCCGAAAATTTCAAATCCTTGCACGAACTCTACATCGCTCACCTCAAGAAAGCTCTCGACATGGAACGCGAGATCACCAAAGCGCTCCCGACCATGATCGAAAAATCCAGCACCCCCGAATTGGCAAACGCCTTCCGCAGCCACCTCAAGGAAACTGAGGGACAGGTTTCGAGGATCGAGCAGATTCTTAAGCGTCAGACCGGCTCAGCAACTCCGGAGACATGCAAAGTCATCGCCGCGCTCATCACCGAGGCGAAGGACGGAATCAAGGACGCCAAGAACGATGCCGCCGTTCTCGATGCCACGCTCATTGCCGCAGGGCAGCAGGTGGAGCATCACGAGATCGCGGTATACGGCACGCTGCGCAGCTGGGCGCAACTGATGGACCACAAGGAAGATGTAACGCTGCTCGAGTCCTCTCTCAGGGAAGAGAAGGCAGCCGACGAAAAACTCACCCGCATCTCCGCCGAAGCCAACGCCTTGGCCGCGGTATAACGTAGCTCCCAAGGGGCGCCGTCTAGAGCATTCCGACAGCGGCGCCCCTTTTGCCGCCTGACGCGACCGACATCTCTCCTCTGCGACGTGCGGTATTTTGAAGTAGTGATCTCTACCGAAGCGGAAGACGGAAAAGCGTCATCTCTACCGGAGCCGTCTCGCGCAAGCGAGACCGGCGAAGTCGAGAGGTCTGCTGTCACTCCCGTATCGCAGCGGACTGCCGACGTGCTCATCGTCGGCGCGGGCGTCGCTGGACTTTCCGCTGCCGCCGAGCTCGCCTCCGCCGGCCTCGCAGTCACCGTTCTCGAAGCCCGCGATCGCATCGGCGGCCGCATCTTCACCCAGCATCCTGATGACAGCGACGCGCCCGTCGAGCTCGGCGCAGAGTTTGTTCACGGCCGCCCTCCCGAGCTACTCCGTCTCCTCGACGATGCAGGCGCCACCCTTCAATCGGTTGAGGGCGTGGACGCTGGCTACATGCACGGTGCCCTCTCCCGGTTTCCCCAGGACGACGCCGCCTTCGATCTTCTGGAGCAACTCGCCGACTGCGTTCGCCGCGAAGGAGACATGAGCTTCGCGGACTTCCTCGACGCCGTCAGCCAAGCGCAGAGCACGCAGAGAGAGCTCGTTCCTTCGTCGAAGGCTTCAACGCCGCCGACGCGCGCCGCATCGGCATCGCCGCACTCGCCCGCCAGCAGCAGGCCGAAGACGAGATCGATGGCGACCAGTCTTCACGTCCCATCCACGGTTACGATATTGTCCCCGGCTATCTCGCCCGCCGCGCGAAACAGGCAGGAGCACGCATCCTGCTGCTCTCGCCCGTCACATCGCTCGAATGGACGCCCGGGTCGGTCACCATCCATACCGCCGAGGGCGCAAGCTTCACCGCCGCGAAAACCATCCTCACGCTTCCGCTCGGCGTCCTCAAGGCGCGCAGCGTCGCCTTCCATCCCGAGCCATCCCGCATCCTCTCCGCCGCGGACCGCATGGAGCAAGGCTCCGTCCGTCGCCTGGTGCTCGTCTTCCGCACTCCCTTCTGGAAGGTGAAGATGCCGGCCATGCGGTTTCTCTTTGCTCCTGGCACGACGCCCGCTGTCTATTGGACACAGCACCCGCGCGAAACAGCTATGCTCGTCGGCTGGGTGGGCGGTCCAAAAGCGGATGCCGTCTCAAATGGAGAACAATTTCTCGCCGAGGCTCTGCGTTCGCTCGAGCGTATCTTCTCGCTCGCCCCACAATCGCTCGACGCCGAATTACGTAACTGGTATCTGCACGATTGGCAAAGCGATCCATATACCCTCGGTGCCTACAGCTACGCGCCCGTCGGCGCCGTCGACTGCTCCACCGAGATGGCAAACCCCGTCGACAACACCCTCTTCTTCGCCGGCGAACACACCGACATCACCGGCCACTGGGGCACCGTCCACGGCGCACTCCGCTCCGGCCTGCGCTCCGCAAAACAGCTGCTCGGCCCTTCTTCCTGATTCGGAACACCGCGCATGCCGCTGACGCCGATTTCTGCCATAAATAGGCGCGCGATTTTCTACACTGGAAATAGGAGTACATCCAGTGCTAACACCACCAGCTCGGTGGCGTTTGCTTTGCACAATGCGGATGCCGGCGCAAAACAACCCGCTAACTCCAATCGCTGGACGACTTTAGCGATAACCCCAATGAATAGACTAGTTTAGCCTTCGGAAGACTATCCAACCCATTGATAAAAAGAGGTTTACAAACCAGCCTCCCGCACCGGAAGGGGGGAGGGGGTGCCGGTAACGTGACTGCCCGGCCCACAGTGCAGGCACGGTAAACTGGAAGGGACCCTTATGCCGGAAATTCAGCGCAGAAAATCTGTCACCGTCAAAATCGGCGAAGTCCCCGTCGGCTCCTCCGCCCCTGTCGTCGTTCAGTCGATGACCAACACCGACACCGCCGACATCGAGAGCACCGTCCAGCAGATCGCCTCGCTCGCGCGCGCCGGTTCGGAGCTCGTCCGCATCACCGTCAACAACGACGACGCAGCCAAGGCCGTTCCCTACATCGTCGACGGCATTCGCGAGAAGGGTTGGACCACGCCCATCATCGGCGACTTCCACTACAACGGCCACCTGCTGCTCACCAAATACCCAGCCTGCGCCCAGGCTCTCTCCAAGTACCGCATCAACCCCGGCAACGTCTCCATCGGCCGCAAGGATGACGACAACTTCCGCACCATGGTCGAAGTCGCCGTCAAGCATCAGAAGCCGGTGCGCATCGGCGTCAACTGGGGCTCGCTCGATCAGGCGCTGCTCACCCGCATGATGGATGAGAACTCCAAGCTCGCCGAGCCGCTCGACGCCCGCGACGTCATGATGGAGGCCATGGTTCGCTCCGCCCTCGACAACGCCGAGGCCGCCGAGCGCTACGGACTCCGCCGCGATCAGATCATCCTCTCCGCCAAGGTCTCCGGCGTGCGCGACCTCATCGACGTCTACTCTGCGCTCGCCGCGCGCACCGATCACGCGCTCCACCTCGGTCTCACCGAAGCCGGCATGGGCATGAAGGGCACCGTCGCCTCCACCGCCGGCCTCGCGCCGCTGCTGCTCGCCGGCATCGGAGACACCATCCGCGTCTCGCTCACCCCAACCCCCGGCGGCGACCGCAGTGAGGAGGTCCGCTGCGCCCAGCAGATCCTGCAGGCGCTCTCCATCCGCTCCTTCGCCCCGCAGGTCACCGCGTGCCCCGGCTGCGGCCGCACCACCAGCACCTACTTCCAGGAGCTCGCGCAGCAGGTGCAGAACTACCTCACCGAGTCCATGCCCGAGTGGAAGAAGCAATACCCCGGGGTGGAGGAGATGAAGCTTGCCGTCATGGGCTGCATCGTCAACGGCCCCGGCGAAAGCAAGCACGCCAACATCGGCATATCGCTGCCCGGAACATTCGAGGAACCCAAGGCTCCCGTCTACATCGATGGCAAGTTAGCCATCACCCTCAAAGGCGACACCATCATCGCGGACTTCAAGCGCATCCTCGACGACTATGTCGCCAGCCACTACGGGAGCAACAAGCAGGAACCGCTCCTCACTGCGCAGTAAGCCTTCGTTTCAAAGCTGTCATCCTGATCGAAGCGAAGAGCCTGCCCTGAGCCTGTCGAAGTGACTTGCAGTTGTTGCAAGTTCGCCCGCAAATCCCAGCGTGAACGACAACGGAGCGAGCCCAACAAACCGCGCCAAAGGCGCTATTGCCCGTGCGGCCAGCACCACGAATGTGGGATCGTCCCTTTTTCGCAACTGCCGTACGCTCTCGAACGTGCGTACGATTGCCGGATTCCTGATGATTCCGCTGTGCGTGCTCCCATCTGTGGGGCTTCGCGCTGCCACCTGCCATCCGGCATCCGAAGCTGCGCGGTACACCGGCAAAGACGTCTGCATCTCTGCCCACGTCTACGACATCGCCCAGCTCCGCGACGGCACCCGTTTTCTTGATGCCTGCAGCCCCGAGACCAGCGACGCCGACTGCCGGTTTGCCATCGCGAGCCTGCCCGAGGACACACGCGACGTCGGCGACTTGAATGCACTTCGCGGCAAAGACATTGAACTGCGCGGCACTGTCCACAGCGTGAACGATCGCAGCCTGATGTATTTGAGCAAAGAGCGGCAATTGCACGGCGGCACTGAGAAGTTCCACCCCAATCCAGCGCTGCTAGTCGGCTTCAGTGCTGAGCGAGGTAAAGCGCCGGTCCACGATCCATCGCTAAGCGGTAGCCACCACTTCAGCCTCTTCCGCGCCACTCACTAGCGCAGCGGTCCGGCATGCTCGCGCAGCTCACGTAGCGGGTAGAACGTCCCGCGCCAAACCACGCCGCCCTGCACCCGCGTCAGCACCATCGATCGCACCATCGCATAGACGAAAACCAGAGCCGCGGCCGGAAACGTGATCACCCACAGCAACGTTGCCGCGCCGTTCGGATCGGCAAACCGCCGGTAACGCCAATAGAGTGCTGTCAACGCCGAGACCGACATCAAACTCGGCCATAGCCAAGCGCGATCCCTGCCCACACCGAGCACCAGTCCGGCAAACGGCAGCAGGCACATCACCGCAGTGGCCACCGCTCCGGCGATCAGCAGCCCGATGCGGAAGCGGAAGGCGGCGAAGACGTTCTTGGCGAGATTGGTGACCACGCCCCACGCGCCATGCGCCCAGCGGATGCGCACCAGGTTGCGCCCGGTCACCACCCGCGAGCGAAAGCCGGCCTGCTTGATCAGGTAGCCCATCCGCACATCCTCGATCACCTCCATGCACAGCCGCTCCCACCCGCCCACCGCGTCGTATGTAGCCCGCCGCATCAGGTTGAAGGCTCCGACACCAACCGCATCGCGCGACCCCGGATCCGCCACGCGCCACAGCCGCGGCCCCCAGATCGACAGGATGTGCAGAAACGGCAGCATCATCGCTTCGCCTGCGCTCCGCGCCACCACCGTCGGCACCACCAGCAGATGGTCCCCGCCATCGCGCTCCAGCCAAGCCAGCGCACGCGCCAGCGCGTCCTCCGCGAAGACCACATCCGCATCGGTGAAGAGCAGCCACTCCCCTGTCGCGAGCGCCGCTCCTCGCGCCATCGCGTGCGGCTTTCCCAGCCATCCCGCCGGCAACGCGTCGATGCGCTCCACCACATAGCGCATACCCACCTCTGGCATGTCCATCTCTAACGCCTTCATCACGGCGCCTGTCTCATCTGTCGAGCGGTCATCGACGGCGATTACCTCTAGATCCACCCCCCGCGACGCCAGCAGCGACCGCAACCCGTCCCCAACAGCCGCTCCCTCGTTCCGCGCCGGGATGATCACGCTCACCGTCCCGCGCACCGGCGCTTGCGCCTGCCCAAGCAGATCCGGCAATCGCGACATACCGCGCAGCCACTCGGCGGTTCGCTTCGCCCACAGCACCGCCACCACCCAGCCGAGCGCAATCCCGCCCCACCGCAGCCCCGTCATGGCCCGGCCCCCTCCTCCGGTGGCAGAGGCGAAGCAAACCGCGCCCCAAAGAACAGAATTGCCGCCGAAATCACCAGCGTCACCAGCGTCAGGCCAAGCCCAAGCCGAAGCCCGTGCGAGTCAGAGACAGCGCCAATGAGCCGCGGTGACGGATAGTCACCCAGTGCGTGAATCAGGAAGAGATTGAGTGCTATCGCAAAGGAGCGCACCAGCGCGGAGACGGAGTTGACGATTGCCGTATTCAACGGTCCGGTGTTGAGAAAGAGAAAGAACTCCGCCAGCAGGATCGAAGGTACAAGCAGCGAACGCGGCCCGAAGAAGACCATCACGGCAGCAGGAAACGTCAACACAGCGCTCCACGCAGACACCAGGTACAGCGCACGATGATTGGTCCGCAGCCAGCGCTGCGCGATCCACCCGCCAACGATGGTTCCCACGATCCCGTCGATTACAGTCACGGCGCCCAGAATCTGATTTGCGCGTGACAATGAATACCCCTCCACGCGCGAGAGGAACGTAGGCAGCCACACCGAGATGCCGCCCATCGTGAACACCATCATGGCCATGCCCAAAGTCGCGGTCCAGTACGCCGGATTGGCGAAGACACCCACGATGGTCGAGCGCGTGGGCGTGGCCTGCAGTCGGTCGGCTGAGCCTCGCACCGGCTCACGTACGAAGAAGAGGATGAGTACCGCGATGATCACGCCCGGCGCAGCGCTCACCAGAAAGGGCATGCGCCAGCCATATGCCGAACCGAGCTGTCCAGCAATCAGGTATCCCAGTGCCGCGCCCACAGGAATGCTGAGATAGAAGATGCTCAGCGCCTTGTTCCGTACACGCTCCGGATACATATCGGCGATCATCGCGGGGGCGAAGACGCTGAAGGTCGCCTCGCCTATGCCGACAACGGCGTGGCGAAAGTACAGCTGCCCATAACTGTGCACAGTTGCAGTGAGCAGCGTTGCCACACTCCACAGCACCGCTCCGGCAACCACGAGTGGCTTGCGCGGCACCCGGTCACCCAGCCAGCCGGTGAGCGGCGCAGCCAGCATATACGTGAGGAAGAACGCAGAGGTAAGCGCCCCCATTCGTTCATCACTGGAATGAAAGTCATGCTGGATCAGCGGCTGCACGCCCGGCAGCACATACCGGTCGATGAAGTTGCAGAGGTTCAGTGCGGTCAGCAGGCCGAGCGCCCATGCCGCATGGCCGTACCGTGGGTGCTCCTCGTCCAGCATCAATCAGCCTTAAGGAAGGAACCTACCGTGTACTCGCCGGCCGAGGCCAGCGTGCTGTCACCACCGTCGAAAGGCCCCCTCGGGGACGAAAATCCCCTTTCACTTCAGCCCATTCCGGATCGCACGCCTTCACCACATCATCAAGCACCTGGTTCACCACGTTTTCCTGGAAGATGCCCAGATTGCGGTAGCAGAATAGGTACTCCTTGAAGGACTTCAGCTCCAGGCATCGCTCCCGCGGCATGTAGCGAAGAATCAGGTCACCCGCATCCGGAAGCCCGGTCTTGGGGCACACCGAGGTGAACTCTGGGTTGTCGATTACGATTTCATAACCGCTAAACTGGTTCTCCCAGGTTTCAATCTCAGGAAAGCGCGTGGCAAGCCCCGCGCGTGCATGTTCCTCGGTATATCGCGGCGTGGTCGTCATCTCCATATTGTACGCATGGAGTCCTCCCCATCTTTCTGACTCCAGAGAGATACCCGGCGCGTCTTATATACTTACCGACGGTTTAGAACGAATGGCCGAAATCAAAAATGGCAGAGCGAAACCGATCGTCTTGTGGTCGCTCGCCGCAATCCTGTTGATCATCGTCTTCTTCGCGGTGCGCAGACTTACCCGCGAGGAGCTGCCTCTGCGCGTGGCGCAGGCGACCACGCAGGATCTGATCACGACCGACAGCACGAACGGCAAGATTGAGCCGCAGCACAATTTCGAAGCTCATGCTCCGGCGCCGGCCACCGTGAAGCATCTCTACGTACGGGCTGGAGAGCAGGTCTCCAAGGGCAAACTCTTGCTTTCGCTGGATGACGGGGATGCTGTCGCACACAGCGCCAGTGCGCTCGCCGCGCTGCGCGGCGCCGAGGCAAGCTACCAGGCCGCGACGAGCGGAGGAACGCTCGAGGAGCGCACATCGTTGGCCGGCGAACAGGCCAAGGCGCGGATGGATCGCGATCAGGCCCAGGGCGATCTCGATGCCTTGAAGAAGCTCGTCGCCCAGGGCGCTGCCTCCCCCAGCGAGGTGACCTCGGCGCAGCAGAGGCTCGACCTCGCCAACAGTTCCCTTTCGACCCTCGAAAAGAAGCAGACTGCCCGCTATTCTCCCGCGGACCTCGTCCATTCCAAGGCGGATCTGGAGCAGGCCCAGGCAGCCTACTCCGCCGCCAACACCGTGGTCGCCGACTCCAACGTTCGGGCGCCGTTTGACGGCACTGTCTACTCCTTGCCGGTTTCGGTGTCGGAGTACGTCAGTCCTGGAGCATTGCTGCTCCAGATGGCCGACCTTTCGAAACTGCAGGTCCGCGCCTATTTTGATGAGCCGGAACTGGGCGCTCTGCATGTCGGTCAGCCGGCAACCATCGTCTGGGATGCGCAGCCGAATCAAATATGGCACGGGCGAATCCTGACCATGCCTTCGACCATCATTAACTTTCAGAACACTAGAAACGTTGGCGAGGTCCTGTTGAGTGTCGACGATGCAAACGGCAAGCTGCTCCCGAACACAAACGTGAAGGTGACCGTCACCGAGCAGAGACTGGACCACGTGCTTACCATCCCTCGCGAAGCGCTGCACAGTGAGAACGGCAAGGACTATGTCTATCTTCTGCACGGTAAAGTACTTAGACGGCAACCGGTCGCCGTCGGCGCGCGCAACCTGACCCAGGTGCAAATCCTCCATGGACTGGAAGAGAATGCCACCGTGGCGCTCGGCACAACCAACGGCGAACCCCTTGCGGAACGCGTGCCCGTGCACGTCGACCGCTAGAGATTTTGAAAGTAACGATCGCCGCTTCGAACCGACAAGTATTCATGCGTATTTCTCCAACATTGTTCCTGGCCTTGCTCATGCCCTTGACGGCAGCAGCGCTCACCCCCGAAGGCCGCATGGACCTGATTCACGACCTTCAGCAAGGGCGTGCCGATGCTGCCTTTCAACAGTTGCAGCCCGCCACTGCGCCGTCCAGCCACGATGCCGATGCGCAGCAACTGCTGTGTCGCCTCGCGCTACAGCTGGAGCGGTGGGATGATGCAATGACCGCCTGCTCGAAAGCTGTCGCATTCGACGGGAACAGCAGTGACAATCACCTCTGGTACGGAAGAGCACTGGGAGAGAAGGCGGACCGCGTCTCCTTCATCAAGGCCTACGGCCTCGCCAAACGGGTAAAAGCGGAGTTGGAAACGGCTGCGGCGCTCGATCCTCACAATGCCGAAGCGCTCGCCGACCTGGGCGAGTATTACACCGAAGCCCCGGCCATCGTCGGTGGCGGCAAGGACAAGGCAGCCGCGGTGGCAGCTCACCTGGATGCCGTGGACCGTGCGCGCGCCGAAGAGTTGCGCGGCCGCATCGCAGCGAGCAACAAGGACACGGCCGCCGCAGAACAGCATTTCCGTGAAGCGATATCGGTCTCGCGCCGCCCTGCAAGCTATTGGATGGTTCTCGGTTCCTTCTATCAGAAGCAGCAGGATCTCCCTCATATGCTGGAGGCGATCCACTCCGGGTTGGAAGCAGAGGGCGCTCACGGCGAGCCCCTGGTGGATGCCGCCCACCTGTTGACTCGCGCAGGTCAGGACCCGCAGGCAGCGATCCGCCTGCTTCGCGAATATCTCGCCTCACCCGACAAGTCGGAAGACGAGCCCGCCTTCCGCGTCCATCTTTTGCTGGCCAGCATGCTGAACAAACAGGGTGACAGTGAGGGTGCCGCACGCGAGATTCAGGCCGCAACAGACATTGCCAGCGTCTATCATCCAACAAAGCAGGTTGCCACAAATACCGGACGCTGAAGTAGTAGAGGACACTGCCCTTTGCCCCACGTGCCTTTTTGCCCGCGAGTTGCTGCGCCCGCACTAGCCGCTCTCGCTACCCTGGCGATGGCCGCAGCACAGCCGGCTAAGGCACAAATCTCCTTCTACACCGCAGTCGACCTCGCGATGCGCAACTCGCATGAGGTCAAGATTGCCCTCGCGGATGTCGACCGCGCTGCGGCAGGTGTAGCGCAGGCCAAAGACGCGTACGTTCCCATGATGCAAATCGGCTCAGGCCTCGGTTACTCCTACGGATTTCCGGTTGGCCAGCCCACCGTCGTCAATGCGAGCGCGAATTCCCTGGCGCTCTCTTTTTCGCAGCCGGCCATGATCCGTTCCGCGCGCGCATCGCTCGCGGCCGCTCAGGCATCGTTGCGCGACACACGCGAGAGAGTGGTCGCAGAGGCAGCGCTCAGCTACGTCGAGCTGGATTCCGAGAAGCAGCAGCTGGAAGCACTGCACCAGCAGCACAGCTTCGGCGAGCGGCTGGTCGAGATCCAGCGCGAGCGCAACGCCGCCGGACTGTCGAGCGCCATGGATGTCACTCAGGCCGAGCTCCTCAATGCGCAGCTCGATCTTCGACGCCTGCACCTCGAGGACCATATGGGTCTGTTGCAGCTCCGCATCGCAAACCTCACCGGGCTTGCAGAAGACTCCATCGCATCGGAACCATCCTCTATTCCTGCGCCGCCTGCGGACCCCGCCGCAGAGAGCTTCAACGCAAAGCTCAGTAGCAGCCCCGCCGTTGCCTCTTCCGAAGCGGATGCCCGCTCGAAACAGTTCATTGCGTACGGCGATAGCAAGAAGATGTGGCGCCCGGAGATTGGCTTTGGAATTCAATACAGCCGCTTTGCCAAGTTCAACAACTACGAGGAGTATTACCTGCGCTTTCAGCACAACAACTTCGATGTGGGAATCAACCTGACACTGCCCATCTTCGATAAGCTGTCACGTGACCGTGCGCGCGGCTCCGCTGCGGACGCCGTCCATGCCCGCGAGCAGGCGGCCCTTTTGCGTCTCCAGCTTGGCGAACAGACGCGCGCCCTCTCCAGCAGTCTCGCGGAGTTGCGCGTGCAGCAGAAGATCGCCCGCCTGCAGAGCGACTACGCGCAGGAAAACCTCGACGCCGTTTTGACCCGTTTACAGAACGGCTCCGGAGAACCCAACGCCAGCCCCTTGACGCCGTTGGACGAGCAAAAAGCCCGGATCGAGGAGCGGCGCCGTTACGTAGAAAAGCTCGAAGCAGACTTTCAGCTCATGCAAGCCGAAATACAGTTGCAACGCTCACTCGGCACGCTGGAAGAATGGGCTATGCAGGCTGCACATCCATAAGGCTTTGTAGCCTTCGATCACTATCACGGAATGCACCCTTTTCAGGGCAATTTTCTGCCCTTTCGTGCTGCTCCGGCTGATACACTAGAGGTACACAATATGCCACTGAAGACGCTCTTTCTGAACCCGCCCTCGTTTGAAAATTTTGATGGGGGCGCCAGCAGCCGCTGGCCCGCGACCCGCGAGATCGAATCCTACTGGTACCCCGTCTGGCTTGCCTATCCGGCGGGCCTGCTCGAGGGATCGCGCCTGCTCGACGCTCCGCCGCATCACGTCTCTGCCGAAGAGACGATTGAGATCGCAAAGGGCTACGAGTTCCTCGTCCTCTTCACGAGCACCGTCGGCTGGGCCGGTGACCATGCGCTAGCCCAAACCATCAAGCGTGCGAATCCGTCGATCAAGATCGCCTTCGTCGGGCCGCCGGTCACCACCTCACCCGACCGCGCGCTGAACGAGTGCTCCGCCATCGACTTCATCTGCCGCCGGGAATTCGATATGTCCGTGGTGGAGTATGCGAACGGCAAGCCCCTGTCGGAGATTCTGGGTATCAGCTACCGGAATACCAACGGCACCATCGCGCACAACCCGGATCGTCCGCAGCTCGAAGACCTGGATGCGATGCCCTGGGCCACCAAGATCTACAAGCGGGACATGGACGTCACTCGTTACAACGTCCCCTTCCTGCTCCATCCTTACATCGCCCTTTACTCCACCCGTGGCTGCCCCGCGCAGTGCACCTTCTGCCTCTGGCCGCAGACTCTAAGCGGACACGCATGGCGCAAGCGCTCGACCGACGACGTGGCTGCTGAGATGAAGTGGGCCAAGGAGAACTTCCCGCATGTGAAGGAGTTCTTCTTTGACGACGACACCTTCAACATCCAGAAGGCACGCACCGTCGAGCTCTGCGAGAAGCTCAAGCCGCTCGGTATTACCTGGTCCTGCACCTCGCGCGTCACCACCGACCGCGAAACGCTGAAGGCGATGAAAGATGCCGGATGCCGCCTGCTCATCGTCGGCTACGAGTCCGGCGATCCGCAGATTCTGAAGAACATCAAGAAGGGCGCCACCGTCGAACGTGCGCGCGCCTTTACCAAGGATTGCCACGATCTCGGCCTCACCATCCATGCCGACTTCATCCTCGGCCTCCCCGGCGAGACAAGAGAATCTATTCGCAACACCATCAACTTCGCCAAGTCTCTGGACTGCGAAACCATCCAGGTCTCCATCGCGCACGCCTACCCCGGCACGGAGTTTTACGACTTCGCCGAGAAGAACGGCTTCATCACCAACCACAACATGTCGGACGCCGGTGGCCACCAGATGGCGCACATCGAGTACCCCGGCCTGCCCGCCGAGTATGTGCTGGAGATGGTGCATCGCTTCTACGATGAGTACTACTTCCGTCCTAAAGCAGCAGCTCGCGTGGTGTGGAAGGCCATCGTCAATCGCGATGTGCCCCGTCTCTATCAGGAAGCGAAAAGCTTCATGAAGCTGCGCGCACAACGCAACAGGATCGTGAAGGACACCAAACAGCAGCAGGCAGGCAAAGCGACGCCCGTCGTGAACGCTGGAGCCTGATCGGCGTTCTCTCTCTCAACACGAGGCGGCCTCCGGGCCGCCTCTGCCGCTCGCGGGACACCGGATGACCCCACGCCGTTACCTCATCCTTGCCATCGTCACCCTCACCTCGGCGCTGGGTGACACCTTTCTTGACGTCGGCATGAAGCAGCTCGGGCCTGTGTCTCTACACCATCTCAGCACTTTGCTTGTCGCCTTGAAGCTGCCATGGGTCCTGGCCGGCATCGTCCTCTTGATCGGCTTCTTCGCCTCGTATCTCACCGCGCTCTCATGGGCGGATGTCACCTTCGTTCTTCCCGCCACCTCGTTCGCGTATGTCGTGGTCGCGCTCCTCTCGCGCTTCTGGCTTCACGAACAAATCACGCCCGCGCGCTGGCTCGGCATCTTTTTCATCGTGGCCGGGGTTGGCTTCGTCACCCGCGGACCCGCCTATACGGAGCACGCTTCGCCAGATCCGCCTGCACAACCGGGCTCCAAGGTAGCCGTGCCGATGACCGGAACCGTTGCAGAACACGGAGCGAAACAGTGATCGCCGCAGTGACCGGCCTCGAACTCACGGCAATGCTTTCTGTGAATGTCGCTACGTCCACGGCTGGTGACATCCTCATCGCTTCCGCCTTCCGGCATATCGGTGACCTCGACGTGATCAAGGCACGCTCGGGATTTCTGGGGGCAGCCTTTACCGTGCTGCGCAATCCCCGCTTCCTTGCCGGTTTCGCCTCCATGGCGATCAGCTTTTTCTCCCTGCTCTTTACCCTGAGCCACGCCGATGTGAGCCTGGTGGCGCCAGCGGCGGGATCGCTCACCTTCGTCAGCAACGCGATCGCCGCACGCATCTTTCTCAAGGAACGCGTCGATCGCCGTCGCTGGGTAGCCGCCATCTTCGTCTGTTGTGGCGTGGCGCTCCTCAAGCACTAGAAACCGATCGCCACCGAATACCGGTGCCCACTTCAATTTGGCGTGTCTCGCGTGGCATATCTCCTGTTCAGCCGCGCCGCCTGCGCTACCCGTCGAATCTGCCGCAGCGAATGTCACTCCACCCAGGCTGAGCAGTCGCGGTACTCGCACGATAAGAATGGGGACGGTAGAAATTTGGCCGAGTCGCGCTTATAGTTGGGTTCTTCAAAATAGGGCCGTCAACTTGTCGACGCTCAGCGTCCAGACGAAATAGGGATGCCGTTCTGAAATGCAATTGTGGGCCAAGTCTGCTAATGAACCGGCAGGAGACGACGCCTCTCTTCGCAATGGGCATCGAACGTTACGCTTTCAGGGCTAATTGATTTGTTGGTGAGGCTCGCGTGCAACAAATCTGATTTTTGGTTTAGCTAAAGGTATAGGAGGCAGAACATGGCAGATCTCAAGAATGAGGTGCGCGGTAACGGTGCGACCAGCCGCCCGGGAGTGGACATGAAACTCGAAATTGTCGTCATCCCCGTCTCCGATGCAGGCCGCGCGAAGGAGTTCTACGGCGGGCTCGGATGGCGGCTCGATGCCGACTACGACAACGGTAACGACTTCCGCGTCATCCAGTTCACGCCGCCTGGTTCCGGATGCTCCGTCATCTTCGGCAAGAACGTCACCTCGGCCGCGCCAGGCTCCGCCCAGGGCCTGTACATGATCGTCTCCGACATCGAGGCCGCCCGCGCCGAGCTGCTCCGTCACGGCGTCAAGATCAGTGAGGTCTTTCACGACGCCAACGGCGTCTACGCTGGTCCGGACGAGCCTTACCTCTTTGGGCGGCTCCGCGTCAGCGGTCGGGATCCCGAGCATCGCAGCTACCGCTCCTTCGCCTCGTTCAAAGATCCGGATGGCAACGGCTGGCTGCTACAGGAGATCACGGCGCGCCTGCCCGGTCGCATCGATTCAGCGGCGACGAGCTTCGCCTCGGCAAACGATCTGGCGGCCGCCTTTCGGCGCGCAGAGGCCGCCCACGGCGAGCACGAGAAGCGCACCGGGCAACGCGACGAGAACTGGCCCGACTGGTACGCCGCGTATATGGTAGCGGAGCAGTCCGGCGAACCGCTGCCGCAATGAGCGGCGACAACGCGCACGTCGTCAATGAAACTGTATCTATCGCAGTAGCAAATGTCTTGGCATAATCTCTCGCGATTGGGCTGTGCTGGAAGTAGGGGGTTAAGTGCCGGCGGCCAGCCCAGGTCGGCTGATTGCCAAACCTGGCGCTGTACAGGAATCGCTCAGTTCATCAGAACCGTCAGAGGCGCGGCTCCGACGGACGGCGTCGAATTGATCAGGAAGCGCTTGCCGTCCGGTGAGACTGCATATTGGAAGAGGACAATACGCGGTGCGATAATTCGCGTCTGGAAAAGGACGTGGGGAACGCCCGCCACCGGCTCGTCACGCGACGTGTCCACCGGTACAGCCATCAGCTTTTTGTCTTTGGTGATATAGAAAAGTTCTTTTCCATCCGCACGCCAGCGCGCTTGTGCGCCGCCATGGTTCGATATCTGGATTCTCCTGCCTGGGCCGTGGATAGGCGCCACATACACGTCAGAATCCTGATAGCTGCCCGAACCAGGGCCGGTGAAGGCGATCCACTTCCCATCTGGAGAAAACTGTGCTTCCGCGCCTGGTCCGTAGACTGTCTGCGAATGGTGAAGAAGGTCAATAAACTCCAGCTCGGGCGCACCGTGCTGAAAATTCATGTAGACGAGAAAACGCCCATCCGCCGACCAGTCGTTGGGAATCAGAAAATCGGACGCCACGAGTCTCTCCGATTTGCCGGAACCGTCGGTGGCCGCAACGTCGATGTGCTGAGAGGTCCTGGCATTATTGACTACATAAGCCACCCTTTTGCCGTTAGGCGAGAAAACCGGAAATACTTCTGTCCCTCCATCCGAGACGCGGGTGCTTGTACCCCTCGCAAAATCGTAAATATTGATGTAGTGCCTGCCGTTGTGATTTTCGTCGGAGGAGACTGCAAGCAGAGCGCCATCGCGGGAGAGAGCAGGATCGCGATAGCTGGTTCTGGGTAGTCCCTCCAGTTCTTTACCGGAACGGTCAAACCAGGAGAGTTGGGAGACACTTTCGGTTGCCGACTGAAAAACCACCACGCCGTTGTCTGAGACGGAGAATCCGGCGCGGGAAAAGGCCGGGGCCTCTTCCAGCTCCTGTCGCGAGACAGCTGCAGGCGGACCCGTAAGCTGCAGTCGTTTCAGATCGAACGGTTGCGCCATCAGGCTGCGGTCACGAACGTAGTAGAGGTGCGAGGAAGCGAACTGAGTATTGCCGACGATCTCGGAAGAGATCAATTTGTTTTCCTGCGTACTGAGAGACCCGACATAGATTCCCTGTTTCTGAGCGACTTTAGAACTCCCGAGAAGGAAATATAGGAAGTGATCTCCATCCGGAAGAGCGGACGGCCAAAACGTTCCGGAATTCCGCGCGTTGTCCTTGGTCGCAAGTTCCGGTTCACCACCAGAGGCGGATACCTTTAAAAGCGTCGATATGGAGCCGCTGGACCAGTTATCTCCAGCGAAGAGGATCGTGCCCCGATCGTCCCATGCCCCGCCGTAGCCACTGGGGGCGTCGCACAAGATCTGGACGGCGCCGCTGCTCGGATCAATGCTCTTCAGCTTGGACGCTTGGAAGAAACCCACCTGACGACTATCCGGTGACCAGAAGGGATACGCGGCGCCTTCCGTGCCAGTCAATTGCTGCGCAGCTCCAGCGGCCAGGGACCGGATCCACAAAGCTGTGCCACCATCCTGCGCGGCAGCAACGAAAGCGAGCCGCCGGCCGTCAGGCGAGATGGCGAAATTGTAGGGAACGAACGAAGTAGACTCCGGTGGAAGTAATGAAAGGCGAAGATGCGGCGTCTCCGCCGGCTGTCTGGTGCGCCAATGAGCGACGCTGAGCCAGGCCAAGATAGCGATACACACAGCCGCCACTCCCCACGCCACTCTTTCCCATACTTTTTGCCGAAGACGCGGCGCGGGTTCAGACGCTTGCGTAAGACGAACTTCTTCGGAGATCCACTTCAGCTCTCTCGACAAATCCCGCGCGCTTTGCCAGCGTTCCTCCGGGTCTTTCATTAGACAGCGGTGGACCACATGTTCGAGTGCTGCCGGAGTACGAGGCTGCAAACTCGAGATAGGCTGCGGTTCTTTTTCCAGAATGGCAGCTGCAATGTTCAACATGGACTCGCCGCTGAACGGCCGCCTGCCCGATACCATCTCGTAGAGCACACAGCCAAAGCCGAAGATGTCGCTGCGGGCGTCCGCGGCGTGGCCTTGAATGGTTTCCGGGGCCATATACAGGAGCGTTCCCATGATTGTGCCGCGCTCCGTAAACGGGGCGCCGGCCGCGGCCGGGGCAGTGACACCTATCGTTGGAGGAGGAGTCTGTGCCGAACCCGGTGAGACTGCACTAGGAGAGACCGCACTGATCGTCGCAGTCAGCGGCTTGGCCAATCCGAAGTCCATCAGCTTCGCGCCGGATTTTGTCAACATGATGTTGCCAGGCTTCAAGTCCCGATGGATGATGCCCTCTCGGTGAGCTTTGTCGAGAGCATCGGCAATCTCCACAGCTATCTTCAAGGCCTGCTGCAGAGGGAGCGCACCGGCAGTCAGCCGGTCAGCGAGAGTTTCGCCCTCTAGAAACTCCATGACGATGAAGTCGATTCCGTCCTGCGAGCCGATGTCGTACAGGCAGCAAATATTCGGGTGTGTGAGCAAACAGACAGCTCGCGCTTCGCGCTCAAAGCGCCGTTTCAGATCAGGATCGATCGAAAGATGCTTCGAGAGAATTTTGATAGCGACGTCGCGCCCCAGGCGCGTGTCCCGCGCGCGATACACCTCCCCCATTCCACCAGCACCGACCAGTGCAAGGATCTCGTAAGGGCCAAGTCTGCTGCCTCGCTTCAAAGGCGTGGCATTGGCGCGTTCCTCTGCTGTTGTAGAAAAATCAAAAGGAGGCTTTTCGAAGAAGCTGCCGGCGCGGTCGCCTTCCATCAACATCTCTTCGACCTGGTGCTTCAATTCCGGTTCATCACGGCAGGCCGCATCGAGAAACGCACCTCTGGCCTCTGGCTCCATGAAAAGAGCATCGCCGAACAATTTCTCAACGGATTGTCGCTGCTCGTCCATCTTCCATCCCGGTAGCAATAGGACGAATTGATCTGGCCGACCATTCCACCAGCACCAACCGAATGAAGGTCTCGTACGGGCCAATTCTGGTGCCAAGGCTCAGCGCGGGATGGGTGCGTGGATTATATGCCCGGTACCCTCATTCTGCTCGCATTGGATACATCCGGGGCCGATTTCGGCGGCTCAAATTTCGGGAATACGTATCTGGCTGCAGTCCTTCTCGATCTCGGCAATATAGTTTTGAAATGCGGGTAATCGACGCAGGTTGTTGAGGGAGGGGTCAACTCGAAAGAACGGCCAACAACGAAACCCTGTGCTCACCGCTCGATCCATCCATGCAAGAGCCTTGTCGTCCTGGCCCAGAATGGAGTGGATGCACGCCACCTGATAAAGCGTGTGATGTGTATGACCGAAAGAGCGCGGCGATTCACATGCTCGTTGCGCACATTCGAGCGCTCGCTCCGCCTCGCCTCTCTGCGCATGGAGCATTCCTTGAAGGGAGACGAAAAGAGGTTCTTCCGGGAATTCGTCGAGAGACTCGCGGAGCATCTTCTCAGCAGCTTTAAGGTCACCCATGAGTAGCAGCGGTTGGGGTCGCAGCCAAAGGGCGTACTTGCTTTCCGGACTTTCATGAAGCCACGCTTCGCACTCGCGATTGGCAGTCTCGAACTCGCCTGCCCAAAGATGGGCCAGGCCCGACCACCGCACCCAACTGTCGTGCGGGTTAACGCGATGAGCCTGTTGAAATGCCAACAGGCCCTCCTGCATGCGGCCGATGTGCGAGAAAACCAGTCCCAACTGCCCGTGTGCGCCATCCACATTGGGTTGCAGCTCAATGGACTTTTCGAATTCCGCGACCGCTTCGCGGAATGAATAGTTTTTGGCCTGGCTCCAAAAGACGTGCCCCTTCGCCAGGTGGCCCTCGGGCAGATTGGAGTCAAGCTCCAACGCGCGATTGGAGTGGTATTCCGCCTTTTCCGCCCAGATGCCCCGGCCATCGTGGATCTTGTACCTGTCTGCGTAAACACGCGCCACTGCTGCATGCGCAAGGGCGAATCCGGGATCCCGCTCGATTGCATTCATCAGGTGCATGGCTGCGCGATCCATCACCTGTTCAGTGTCGGAAAAACTGAGTTTCAAGCCCTGCAGATACTCCTCGTAAGCATAGTGGTCTGCGCTGTAACGCTCCCGCGCCTTGAACGCTCCTCCGACCAGGTTGGCCTTCAAAGAGCGGGCAACCTGTCGGCCGATTTCGTCCTGGACTTCGAAGATGTCGTCCAGGGTCAGATCGTACTTTTCCGACAGGACGATCCTGCGGCGCTCAGAGTCGACCAGTTGCACTGAGACTCGCCATCGAGCCCCTACTTTCTGGATATTGCCCTGCAGGACGTACCTAACGTGGAGTTCGCGACTCACGTCCGCAGGATCGGCCCCGCCCTGGTACTTCAACATGCTTGATGTGGGTGGAACTACAAAGTCTTCGAGCGCGCCGAGCGACGTGATCAGGGAGTCGGCAAAGCCCAGCGACATCGACTCCCGTTCATCAATCGTGTTCAGAAATACGAAGGGGAGAACGGCGAGTGTGGTGTCCCGCGAAGAAGGGGACGCAAACGTGCTCTGTTGTCCCCTGTCGACGTCGCGCTTCAGTCGCTGCAGATCGCTGCGAACTTCAGAGGCGTGTTGGTAACGAAGGTTGCGATCTTTCTCCAGACACTTGTTGATGATGTGTTCCAGCTCGCGCGGAATGTCGGGATTTAGGCGGGATGGGGGAACCGGAGTTCGGTTAAGGATGGCGTCAAAGATAACTCCGGGGCTGTCGCCACGGAACGGCATCGTCCCGGTGGCAGCCTCGTAAAGCACTACCCCGAAAGAAAACAGGTCCGTTCGGGCGTCGAGTTCCTGGGCGCGTACTTGCTCCGGAGACATATAGGCGACTGTGCCCAAAGCCTCTCCCGGGAGCGTGAGGCATTGCGCGTCTCGAATATTGGTCAGAGTATCCGCGGATGCATTGTCCGCCGTCATGCGCTTTGCCAGTCCGAAATCTAGGATCTTGGCGTGACCACGTTCAGTAACGAAGACGTTGGCAGGCTTTATGTCGCGATGCACGATTCCCTTGGAGTGAGCCGCGTCGAGCGCGTCTGCCATTTCGATGGACAGGGAAAGAAGGACTTCGGTTCCCAGCGAACGCCCCCCAATGCGGTATCTGAGTGTCATCCCGTCGAGAAACTCCATGACGATGAAATCGATTCCCTCCTGAGAACCGATGTCGTACAGGCAGCAAATATTCGGATGTGTAAGCGAAGAGACGGCGCGCGCTTCGCGCTCAAAACGTCGCTTCAGATCAGGATCGAAGGAAAGTTGAGTGGAAAGAATTTTGATGGCGACCTCGCGCCCGAGGCGCGTGTCCCGCGCGCGATACACCTCCCCCATTCCACCGGCACCAATCGGTGCAAGGATCTCGTACGGGCCGAGTCTGGTGCCAGGGATCAGGGGCGTCGTCTGGCTGTGGATTCCGGCCTTTGTAGAAAAATCGAAAGAGGGCTTTTTAAGGAAGCTGCCGGCGCGCTCGCCTTCCATCAGCATCTCTTCGACCTGGTGCTTCAATTCCGGTTCATCACGGCAGGCCGCATCGAGAAACGCACCTCTGGCCTCTGGCTCCATAAAAAGAGCATCGCCGAACAATTTCTGAACGGATTGTCGCTGCTCGCCCATCATCCATCCCGGTAGCAATAGGACGAATTGTCCTGGCCTGCCATTCCACCGCACCAACCGAGTGAACATCTCGTAAGAGCCACTATGGTGCGAAGGCTCAAGGCGTGGGATGGGTGCGTGGATTATATGCCCGGGATCAAATGCTCAGATAGACCGAAAGATCGCGCTGTCAACACGATGCGGTATCTGGCTGACCATCTCAAAATGGAACTGTATCTATCGAAGTTGCAAAATCCTTGGCATGATCTCTGTCGCGATTCGCTATTCTAGAAATAGGGGGTTAAGTGCGAGCGGCAACAAGCCCACGCCAGCGAAAGAGTAAATCCAGCAGAATGACGACTTTACCGACAAGTCATTTCTTTTGACGACTTTAGGCCCCGGGAGGGCATCGAAGCCTCACATTGCAGACGAGTTAGAGCACGGCCTCCCGCACCGGGAGGGGGGTGGGGGTGGAGTACCGTACCCGCTACCTCCAGTTAGGAAGGTCGCCGGAAAGCGCTCGATCCAGATACGTCGCGGTACTGATCAGGGCCAGATGTGTCAGTGCCTGCGGATAATTCCCCAGATGCTGTCCGCTTTTACCCAGCTCCTCCGAGTAAAGGCCCAGGTGGTTGGCATAACCCAGCATCTTTTCAAAGAGCAGCCTGGCCTTCTCCAACTCTCCCGATCGTGCAAGGCACTCGATGAACCAGAAGGAGCACGCTGTGAAGCAGCCCTCCGTTCCCGTAAGACCATCGAGACCGCTCTCAGTCCTGTAGCGAAACACAAGCGTATCGACCGTCAACTCTTCTTCGATCGCCTTGAGCGTGGAAAGCCAACGTGGATCTGTCGGGCTGATGAAGCGCACCAGAGGCATTAGCAGCGTCGCCGCATCCAGGTCGTTCGAGCCCTCCCGCTGTACGAAGGAGTTGCGCTCTTCGCTCCAGAATTTGTCGTGGATGTTATTTGAGATGGCGTCCCGGGCCGCATACATCCAGTCGAGCGGACCCTCCAGTGAGCGCTTCTCCGCAAGCCGGATGGCCCGATCGAATGCCACCCAACACATCACTCGCGAATGCAGAAACTTCTGCCGGCCCCCGCGTATCTCCCAGATGCCATCGTCAGGCCGGTCCCAGTTCTTCGACAGCCACTCCAACATACGTTTCGTGGAGAGCCAGCCATCGTGGCTGATCGCCTCTCCGTACTTGTTCGCCAGATAGGTCGCGTCCATCATCTCGCCGTATATATCGAGCTGCAATTGGCTATAGGCGGCGTTGCCGATGCGTACCGGCCGTGAGTCCTTATAGCCGCGGAGGTGATCGAGCGTCTCCTCCAATATGTCATGACGGCCGTCGATGCCGTACAAGACCTGGAGGGGCCCCTGCTCAGAGTCGTAGTTCAGCAGCGAGCTCAGCCATTTCTGAAACTGCTGCGCCTCTTCCACGTAACCCAGCCGCATCATGGCATACAAAGTGAACGACGCGTCCCGCAGCCACACGTACCGGTAATCCCAGTTGCGCTCTCCCCCGATCTGCTCCGGCAACCCGAATGTCGGCGCGGCAATGATCGACCCGTACTCATGGTCCTGCATGAGCTTGAGAGTTAACGACGAGCGGCTGACGATCTCGCGCCAGCGACCCGAGTACCGCGACTTTCCCGACCACTTGCGCCAGAAATCAGCGGTCTCCTCGAAACGATGTTTCATCACCTCTCCATCCAGTGGCGTGTTCGTCTCACCGCACTCTTCGCTGAAGAGAAAGAACAGCTGTTCTCCCTCCTTCATCACGAACGTCGTCACGGCGGCATCGCCCTCCACTTCAATCGGGATGGATCCCTGCAGCACCATGGGCAGAATGCCGCCACCTTCCGGACGGAAGATGACTGCATGGTCGAGACGTTCGACAGTGTGCTTGCGGCGCGCGTAATCGAAGGCGGGCCGGCACTCCAGCCGGAAGGTGATTCTGCCCTGAATAACGCGGACAGACCGGATCAGCTGGTTCGGTACATCGTCCCCGAGAATCGGCATGAAATCCGTGATCTCGGCAATGCCGTTCTCGGAGAGAAAACGGGTGAGCAGGACGTTGGTTTCGGGCAGATAGAGTTGCTTGCTGTTCTCTCCATCGAGCTCAGGCCGGATGCAGAAGAAGCCACCCCTTCTCCGGATCGAGCAAGGCGGCAAACACCGACGGCGAATCGAAGCGCGGAAAGCAGAAGAAGTCAATAGAACCCTGTGTTCCCACTAGAGCAATCGATCGCATATTGCCGATCACGCCGTAATCTTCGATCGGTTGAAACTCCATCAGGGTCTCCTTCGCTCCAGTTCGGCTGACGTAGCTTAGATAAACCGCGGCCGATACGAGTCGGTGTAATCGCTAAGATAACTGCATCAGGGCAGAAACCGCATTAACCCCCGCCGAGCCAGGTCCGGAACCAGATACCGCTTCCCCTCGCCGAACTCGCGGCTGATGGCCTCCGCTGCCAGGTAACCGCTGCGTGCCGCGCCCTCCATGGTGGACGGCCATCCCGTGGCAGTCCAGTCCCCCGCCAGCATAAGCCCCGGCCACCCACTTTCTGCTTCGGGCCGAAGTTCATCCAGTCCGGGCACGATCGAGTAAGTCGCGCGAACCTCTTTCACGACCGCCGCCTTCAACAGGCGGGCGTCCTTCATCGCAGGGAAGAACAGTGAGAGCTCACGCAATGCCAGATCGATGATTGCCTGACGTTCCATCGGCACCAGCGACTTCGATGCGCTGACAACCAGTTCGATCAGATAACCGTCGCGCATCGACTGCCGCTCCGGCTGTATACGGGAGGTGTTGTACAGCCACTGCATCGTTGTGTCGAGAAGCACGGCGTGTTGCAGATCCGTGATCTCACGATCAAACCAGAGATGGATTCCCGTGAGCGATGAATGGCTGAAACCCGCCAACAGGCGCTCCATCCGTGCACGAGGCGCCCCCTGCGGCAACGCCGGGAGCAATCTTTCCATTCCTTCAAATGAGAGCGCGACCACCACCGCATCGAAATCCCAGGTCCCCTCACCTACCCCAACCCGCCATTGCCTGGAAGCCACGTCATGGCACAACAGTTCGACTGAACTTCGGAGGTGCACCTTTCCGCCAGCGCGCTCGATAGCTGTCGCGACCCGACCGTACATCTCACTCAGCGGCACGCGTGGAACCCCCATTCGCCCCGCTTCTGCGGAGAAGAGAAATGCCTCGCGGAACACCTTCGCCGCATAGCGCAGGGAAATGCGGTCGGGATCCTCGTTCAAAGCGCTGAAGAGTACCGGTTTCCAGAAATGCTCGATCGCACGCCGAGTCTGCGCCGTGGTCCGCAACCAGTCTGCAAAGTTGTGCCGATCGTCTTCCGGCCGGCTGCCCTTCAGGAATGTTGCGATGGCACGCGCGATCGCCAGCTTGTCCCGCAGGTGGAGAGCCTTCGAAGCAAGAAAGGATGGTGTGCTGTGCAGTGGAGCCGGCAACCATGCCGGCTTCAGAATACTTCTCTGGCCACCTGGCTCCAGAAACATAATCCGGTCTGACCAAACTATCGTATCTTCTGACTGCGCGCGCCGAAGCAGGTCCAGAATGTTGGTGCAGCAGCCCAGAACGATGTGCTGGCAATTATCAATGACCTCGCCGACTCCCGGATACAGATAGGAGGAAGCGCGTCCGCCGACATAGGGCTTTCGTTCAAAGAGATCCACCGCGTAGCCGTCCTGCGCCAGTGCGCACGCCACCGAAAGTCCTGCAACCCCGCCGCCCACCACCGCTACACGGCATCTACCTGGTGAGTCGGTCATCGCGTTTTACCTCGCAGGCGCAGCCAAAACATCCGCGTCATGCCACCGGCGAGTATGAGGAGTTTCTGCCAGGTGGGCACCTGCACCCGTGACGTAAAGACGTCGAAGTGCCTCTCTTCGATCTTCGTCAAAAGCCGCGAGTAGATTGTTACTAGCACTCGCAGGGCTGGGCGGCTGTCCGCACTGATCAGTGGCAACAATCGATCGGCTGAGTGATAGTAAGCGCGAGCGCGTCTGGCGGTCCCCGCCAGCACCCGCCGCTGGGACTCTGTAAGCTCCGCGCCATTTCGAACATGCGCCAGGGTCACCGTACTCGTGCCGGATGCCGCGAGCTCATCGGCCGGAATGTACACCCGTCCGCGTTCCGCGTCCTCGCGTATGTCGCGGAGGATATTTGTCAACTGGAAGGCGATGCCGGTTTCCTCAGCAAGCTTCTCCGCGGCGGGACTGCTGTAACCAAAAATCCGGATGCAGACTAGCCCAACCACAGAGGCAACGTAATAGCAGTAACGGTAGAGATCCGTGAATGTCGCGAATGTATCCAGCCCGTCAGCCCCGCGTCGATTCATCGCCTCCGGCTGCAGATCCATTGCGGTGCCTTGAATCAATTGCTCCAGGAGTTCGTCCGGAATATGAAAGCGACTTTGCGTGTCGCGGACAGCAATGAACACGGGATCGTCGGCTGCACTCGTCGAATCACGCCATGCCTCTGTCCACTGCGTCAGCTCTGCGCGTCTGGTGGCATGGTCCTTTGACTCGTCATCCGAGATATCATCTGCGCGCCGCATGAACGCATAGATAGCGCACATGGCATCGCGTTTGTGCGCAGGCAACGCAACGAAGGAGTAGTAGAAGTTCTTAGCCTCTCGTTTGGCGATGGCCCGGCAGGCCGCATAGGCCGCCTCTATCGGCTGCGATTGCGTCAAGCCATCGATCCCGCCGGCCGCATTCCCGGCACAAAGCGGCCAGCCAGCGCATGCAGCAGCAGCATAGCCTTGCGCGGCTTCGATATGGTCGGTCTAGACGAGAGCACATCATACTGCTGCGCCTCGATCGCGCGCAGAATCTCGACGCCACCGCGCGTAAACAGATCAAGATCGACTGCGAGTTCGCGGTCTACCATGCCGATTAGTTTTGCGCCACGCGCAAACATCGCTCGGGTATAGGAGATCTGCTCACGCATGAGAGCTCGGAAAGCCGGTGTTGCCATGCCCTGTGCGATCGTCGATTCATCTACGCCGGCGGCCGCCATTGCGTCACGTGGGATGTAGATGCGCCCCCGCGCGAAATCCTCACGAACGTCCTGCCAGAAGTTCGCCAGTTGCAATGCGCTGCACGTCTCATCGGAAAGCGCGAATCTTTCCGCATCGCGATAGCCGCATGCATACAGCACCAGTCTTCCGACCGGGTTGGCGGAGTTACGGCAATACGCCAGAACACCATCCATCGATGCATACCGCATGACCGTCTGATCCTGCCGGAAGGCGGTCAATAGATCATCGAATGGTTGTTGGGGAATGTCACACACGCGGATCGTCTCTCGCAGGGCAACGAAGACCGGGTGCTGCGCCTCGCCTCGATAGCAGGCATCGAGCTGCTCCTGCCACAGCCCAAGCAGGGCCAGCGCCTGCGCATGGCTTGCTACCTCGTCGCCAAGGTCGTCTGAAATACGACAGTAGGCATAGATGCTGTGAAAGTGTGGGCGCAGGCGCTTCGGCAGAAGCCAAGAGGCGACGTGGAAGTTCTCATAGTGCGATTCTGCCAGTTCACGGCAATACTGCTGCGCCTCCGCCAATGTAGGCGTGTGCTCCGGAACTCGATACGAAGATGGAAGAGAGGCCCACCCCTGTTCCACAAGCGTGTTCGCATCCGCCAGCGTGTTTTGTGTCGCCATCATGGCAGGATCACCGTTTTGATCTCATTGGTGCGCCGCATCATTCCTTGAAACACGGAAACAAGGTCGCGCAGGGGCGCATGTCCCGTGATGAATGCGTCCGCGTCGAACGAAGGATTCGCAATCAGGGCAAGCGCTCTGCGGCAGACAGCCGGCGTGTGGTGAAAGCTCGCTTTGAGCTCAATGTCGTTGTAGTGCAGATGATTGGTGTCCAGATCGACCCGGGTCCCCTTGGCTGGACCACCGAAGAAGTTCACGAGGCCGCCACGGCGGACCATGTCTACCGCCCATTGCCAGGTAAGAGGCAACGCCACAGCCTCGATGGCGATATCGACGCCTCGATGATCCGGCGTCAGTGCACGAACTGCAGCAATCGGGTCTTTCACCCTGGTCATTTGCACCACATGCTGCGCTCCAAGCCGACGCGCTGCAGTCACCTGCTGGTCATGCTTCACCACGGCAATCACGCGCACGCCGGCAAGCGCCGCCGCATGAATCATCAACAGACCAATTGGCCCCGCGCCGATCACAGCCATGGTGTCACCGCGCTGCGCGCGGCTCTCCTCAAGCCCGCGCAGTACGCATGCGAGGGGCTCTGTAAGCGCCGCGTGCTCGTCGGTCACATGAGCCGGAATCTCCAGCGTATTCTTTTCCACGATCCGCGCCGGCACACGGATCCATTCGGCATAGGCGCCGTTGTTGAACAGCAGATCTTCGCAGAGATTCTGCTGCTCGTGCTGGCACCAATAGCAACGGTCGCACGGTGCCGAGTTCAGAGCGACCACGCGAGTGCCCGGACGAAAGGCGGAGACCCCCTCGCCCACCGCGGCCACGACTCCCGCCAACTCATGTCCGAAGAGAGCAGGCATGTTCAGCATCTTTGCGTGGTAACCCCGGCGATAGGTCTTCAGGTCAGTTCCACAGGTCAGGGCGGCGTGGACACGGACGACAATCTCCCCGGCCATGGGCAAGGGTCGCTCCACGTCCTCGATCCGGACATCTTCTTTGCCGTAGAGTACGGCTGCCTGCATGCCTGTCGCCATTGCCCTATTTTCTCAGATTGCGCCCTGCATCAGCTTCCGGGCTCAATCATGACTTTCATGGAGTCCGGATGCGGTTCGGAGGCAAAAGCAATTGCCTCCCCTGCCCGCGAAAGCGGAAAACGGTGCGAAATGAGCCGGGTCAGGTCGTACCCCTGGGTATAGCCGTCCACCACTATTCGTACACCCTCACTCTGAATCTCGGCAGATGAGCTGTAGGAGCCCATCAACGTCTTCTCGTCCATGCACACTACAGCGGGGTCGAAAACAGCCTCTCCATGCTGTGTCTGCGCGAATAACATGACGCGGCCACCTGGACGCGCCGCTTCGATCGCCGTGCGAATCAGCGCGTTGCCGCCCACTGCCAGCAGAACGGCATCGGCTCCGCGGCCTTCGCTCTCCTCGCGAATGCGCGCCACAACATCTTCGGTACTCGCGTCGATCGGATGCTCCAGTCCGTACGTCCGTGCCACGGAATGGCGTTGCGGATATAGGTCTGAAGTCACAACCTTGGCGCCGGTGCGCTTCGCGAGAGTGGCCAGCAGGATGCCGATAGGTCCCTGTCCAATCACCAGAACGGTCTCGTCCGCCTCCAGATGGAGGGATCGCACACCCTTATATGTCGTGTTCAGTGGCTCAATAAAGGCTGCCTGTTCAAACGGAACGTGGGACGGCACCTTTATCAGGCCGTGACGCACAATCCAATCCATGACTCGTACGTACTCAGCGAATCCGCCGCCGGACGGTTCGAAACCCGCCGTACACCCCACGTGCTTATAAGCCGGACATTGGGCGAAAGTCTTTTTGCGGCAGTAATAACAGGCGCCGCACGGTACATGGTGAAAGACGGAGACGCGATCCCCGATCTGGAAATCATGCACTCCCTCTCCGACAGCCGCGATAACTCCCGCCGTTTCATGGCCGAAGATGCGCGGAGCTGAATGGGAGCCGGTGTGGATCTTCTTGAGATCGGTGCCGCAGACACCACATGTGGCCACGCGCAGTAGCACTTCGCCGGGGCCAATGCGAGGCACAGGCACCGTCTCGACCCGCACGTCATTCACGCCGCGATAGACAGCAGCCTGCATTGTCTCTGGGATGCGATGCGGCAGGTTTATTTCTTTCTCAACCGTTGCGGTCTGCATACTTTCCTTCGTCCATCCATCGGCGGAGCACCTGGCCCAGCGCATCTGCGCCGCTCTTGCTGTTCCTTCCCATCCGCAGCAGCGGAGCCACATAGCGCGGATGAGTCAAAGCGTATGCGGCCACCTGTCGAGTGCGCAACTGCTTCTCCTGGTCCAGAAAGTAATTGAAGTCCGGCAAATCCTCGCTGGCAATATCGGTGACCGCCTTCCAGCAGTGGAAAGGAATGCCTTTCACCCGCGCGGCCCGCCCGACCGCCGCGGCCTCCATGTCAACCAGTGAAGCGCCCTGTTGTTCGGCGACTCTACGTTTTTCATCACGCCCAGCTACGTGATCCAGGGTGACCAGCTTGATGGGGCTACCGGCAGCCGACGTAGGATACCGCTCGCCTGTCACGGCATCGATGACCTCGCCCACTTCGTAGGCCGTTCCGGGCTGCACCCCGCACGACGCACCTCCCGCCCAGCCGATCGATACCAGCGCATCCAGGTGGCCATAGCTTTCCGCGATCGAAACCGCCTTTTCTGCACGCTCGGCTCCTATGCCCTTTGCGACTGCAATGGCTGCGAGGTCGCCGCGCTGCGTGAGAAATGCGCCATCCGGCTGTTGCGACCAGCCGCTCACCAGGGGTTTTAATTCCCCAGCCAGCGCTCCGATGATGCCGATCCGATAGGTCATGTGGCTGGCGCATATCCGTGCGCCAGGAACCAGTCGATAGCCGCGCGGAGCGCCGTGTAGACCGGCACAATCCGGAAGCCCAGCTCACGCTCCGCCTTTGCCGAAGATGCGAACATCTTTTTCTTACCCATCCGCACAGCCTCCACCGTGGCGCGGGGTTCCCTGCCACGTAGCCTACCGGTAAACGTCTCGTCGAAGAAAGCAAATGCCATTGCTATCGGATGCGGCACTTCAATGGTAGGAGAAGGTATACCGGTGATGGCGGACATTTTGTCCAGTATCTGTTTCAGTGAAAAATTCTCTCCACCCAGAATGTATCGCTCGCCTGGCCGCCCACGCTCCAAGGCCCCCACATGCATGCGCGCCACCTCATCGACATCCACCAGGTTCAGTCCTGTGTCCACATACGCCGGGAACTTGCGGTTAAGAAAATCGACGATGATCTGCCCGGTTGGCGTCGGCTTGATGTCGTTTGGCCCAATCGGCGTGGTGGGATTCAATACGATCACATGTTGGCCGTCACGAGCCGCAGCAATTGCTTCCTGCTCGGCAAGGTATTTGGACCGCTTGTAATGCCCGATCATGTCGTCGAGGCCGACCGGCGTATCCTCATCCACGATGGTGCCATCCTCACGGAAGCCCATCGTCGCCACGCTCGACGTATAGACGACCTTTGCCACTCCGAGCTCCCTGGCCAGCGCAAGCAGGCTGCGCGTACCGTCCACATTCGCCGCATACATGACCTGTGGGTCGCGCACCCACAAGCGATAGTCAGCCGCCACGTGAACGAGCACTTCGCAGTCACTCAGCGCGGAACGAAAGCTGTCCGGATTGCGAAGATCGCCGCTCACAGTCTCGGCTGGGATGCCTTCCAGATTATCCAACCGGCTTGTGGGTCTGACCAGAAGACGCAACTGAGCGCCCCGCGCGGCAAAAGCGCGCGCGACATGGCTGCCTACGAAGCCAGTTGCCCCTGTTAGGAAGACCTTCATGCGCTGATGAAAGCGACCAGCTTTCCACCCGAGAGAATCGAGGCGGCGGCGAGCTTAGTCGAGTTTCTCTGCCTCGATCCCGATTCCCTTTTCTCCGGCCGCCTTTTTCTCCCAGTACTTCTTCACCCAGGCGTCGAAGCTCTTGCCTGCGGCAGTGTCCCGTCCACTGAAGGCCAGGCCCGCAATCTCGCTGTACGGAATAGAAATCTTCTGTGAGCTGCCGGGCAGCAAGACACGTACCTGCGATGCAGCAAGGGTTGCGCCGGTACGGCGATCGAAGACGTAGCCCTCGATCGTTGATCCGTCCTTTTTGGTGATCGTGATATCACCGCGGTAGTCGAAGGCCTTCTCCAGTGCCTCACAAACCTCCTCGTCGGATGCGAGTGACGGAACCCAACCCTGCAGATCCTCGCGATCCCGTCCGGCAGCGACTTCGATGTCGTCCGGAGAGGCATGCTGCAATTGCTCGATCTTTGCGTGCTCCTGAGCTTCGGTCGACATGGCTAGTCTCCTGAGACTCCCTGCAACTCCGCAGTCGAATGCGTGGAGGCGGTGCCGATCTGCACCAGGGGACCCTGGTGCGGGGTCTTCCACTCGTTCAGCAGCTTCTGTGCACCCGGGTCAGGGTAACGGTTGAACAGCGCCTTCGCAGTCTCGAGCAACCCCTTCAGCGAGCCGAAGGTGTAGTTCACACCGGAAGCCTCGTAGCCCGAGTGCACCATGCAGTTCGCGCACCGTGGGTTTCCACTCTCAGTGCCGTAATTCGACCACTCGACCGACTCCATCAATTCAGCAAAGGTATCCGCGTAACCGTCCTGCAACAGATAACAGGGTTTCTGCCAGCCGAAGATCGAAAAGGTCGGCATCCCCCAGGGCGTACAACGAAGATCCTTCTTGCCCATCAGGAATTCCATGAAAATCGGGGACGCGTTGAAGCGCCAGCTCTTTTTCCGATTCGACAGGATGGACCGGAACAACTTTTTCGAGCGGGCGCGTCCGAGAAAGTGCTTCTGATCCGGCGCCTTTTCGTAGGTATAGCCGGGGGAAACCATCATGCTCTCAACACCGACATCCATCAGTTCGTCGAAATGCGCGCGAACGCTGTTCGGATCAGCTCCGTCGAAGAGCGTGGTGTTGGTGGTGACGCGGAAGCCTGCGGCTACAGCAGCCCGCACACCCTCCATCGCAACATCGTGGCCGCCCTCACGGCAAACGGAAAAGTCGTGGTGCTCCTTCTGCCCATCCACATGCACGGAGAAAGACAGATACTTGCTCGGCGTAAACAGGTGCAGCTTTTCTTTCAGAAGCAACGCATTGGTGCACATGTAGACATACTTCCCGCGCGCTACCAGGCCGGCAACAATCTCCGGCATTCGCGGATGGAGCAACGGCTCGCCACCCGGAATGGCCACCATCGGTGTTCCGCACTCCTCAACCGCGCGAAAGCATTCCTCTGGAGACAGCTCTGCCTTCAGGATGTGGGCCGGATATTGGATCTTGCCGCAGCCTGCGCATGCCAGGTTACAGCGGAACAGCGGCTCCAGCATCAGCACCAGCGGAAAGCGCTTGCGGCCCTTCAGCCTCTGCTTCAGCACATAGGTGGCAACTGTCCACGCCTGTGAAATCGGCACTGCCATAGTTACGTTTCTCCGTCATCTCGGCTCCGGATTTTCCGGGCCGATCCTCAGTTTTCGCGCGATTAAACCGGCGCGCTCATGGCCCTGCGGTAATTCGTCAGGGCCAGCAATGGAAAGACGTCGCGATACGTGTGATATGCGAGATAGAAGACGCGCGGAAAGCCGGTTCCGGTGATGATCGCCTCGCGCGTCTTGCCCTCACCCATGCTCTCGTCCCAGGACCCGTCGGCACGCTGCCGCTCAAGCAGCCAGCGAACGCCCTTGGCGACAGAATCACTCCGCGTATCGCCTGCCGAAAGCAGCCCGAGGATCGCCCAGGCTGTCTGCGATGGCGTGCTTACTCCCACCCCTCGAGCGTTCGGATCGTCGTAGCTGTGGCAGCTTTCGCCCCAGCCGCCGTCAGAGTTCTGCACTGAGCGGATCCACTCCGCCGCCTGCTGGATCTCCGGCTCATGGTTCCAGATTCCGATCGCCTCAAGGCCACGCAACACCAGAAAAGTGCCGTAGAGATAGTTCACGCCCCAACGTCCGAACCAGCTCCCATCCGGCTCTTGCTCCTTCAGCACGAACTGAATTGCGCGCTCGATTCGCTTGTCTCGGCGCGTATATCCGTAGGTCGCCAGCATCTCGAGGATGCGTCCTGTGATATCAACGGTCGGCGGATCCAGCATCGCATTGTGGTCGGCAAACGGGATGTGCTGGAAAATCATCTTCGTATTGTTCTTGTCGAAGCTGGCCCAGCCGCCGTTCTTGCACTGCATGGCGAAGATCCATTCAATGGCACGCCGCGAGACATCGTACTGATACCGCTCGCGCGGATTATCCACCTTATTCAACGCCAGCAGCACCTGCGCAGAATCGTCCGTGTCTGGATAGAACTCGTTGTTGTACTCGAAGTACCAGCCGCCGGGCTGCGCATTGCGAACCTTCACGGACCAGTCGCCCTTGTGACGGACTTCCTTCGAGAGCATCCAGTCCGCTGCCTTCAGTAGTCGTGGATCGGTCCGCGAGACGCCTGCCTCACCTAATGCATAGACCATCTGCGCCGTGTCCCACACCGGCGAGACGCAGGGCTGCATGCGGAAGGTCGGCTCTACATAATCAGGCGTGCCTTCCGGCTCGTCGATGCCCAGCTTCTCGAACTCATCCATCGCACGGATGAAGTGGGGATCATCTTCCGAGTAACCAAGCACGCGCAGCGCAATGATGGCGTTCATCATCGCGGGATAGATAGCTCCCAAGCCGTCGGACATCTCGAAGCGCTCGAGCATCCACTTCTCCGCCCTGCGCAACGCCATCGCGCGCAGCGGACGAATGTGCACACGCTCCGCCCAGTGCACCATGCGATCGAGCAGCAGAAAGAAGTTCCGCCAGCTCACAATCTTGTCCCGGTTCCAGCGCAGCTTCAGACTGGCCTTATCACGACCCCCTACGAAAAGTTCGTCGATTGCCTTGTCGGCCGGAATCTTTTTGAAAGGCTTCTTGGCATAGGCAATGGAGAGCGGCACCAGGATGGCCCGGGACCACGAGGAGATCTCGTAGATGTTGAAGTAGAACCACTTCGGCGCGAGCACAATCTCCGGTGGAATCGCGGGCACGGCATCGTAATCGTACTGGCCCAGCGCGCACAGGTAGATTTTCGTGAAGGTGTTGCACTTCACCACGCCGCCGTGCGCGCGGATCCATGTACGCGCCTTCACCATCAGCGGCTCTTCGGCGGACATGCCCATCAACTTGCAGGCGAAATAGCACTTCACCGCCAGGCTTATATTGCCCGGTCCCCCTGGATAAATGCTCCAGCTGCCATCTTCATTCTGGTACCGCAGCATTTCGGTCAGAGCGCGCTGCATCCGTCCGCGAACCTTGGGATCTTCCGTTTCGAGCAGCACGTGAAGGAAGATGTAGTCGGCCTCCAGCATGCCATCGGCTTCCAACTCGCCGACCCAGTGACCATCCGGCTTCTGCATCTGGAAGATGTGGTGCTTCGAAGCTTCCACTGCTTCGTCTACCTGGTCCAGGCCGGCATCCATGCGCCCAAACTTCGGCTGCATTGTTGGAGGATGCAACTCCTGCACAGAAGCCCTCACCGGGTTCTCATCCACAGTTCGATTCATGCCATCTCTTTCGAAACTAACGGGCAGCGACTGCCGCCGGGCCTATCGCCTGCACGATCTCTGCCGGCAAGCCAAACCGGACATTCTCCGGCATCACTTCCACTTCATCTACCGTCCCAAAGCCCTTACCCCGCAAATAGGCAACTACTTCCGAGACAAGAATCTCTGGAGCCGACGCACCCGCGGTAACCGCGACGGTCGAGACGCCTTCGAGCCATGACGGCTGGATGGCATCGGAGTTGTCTATCAGATGCGCGACCGTGTTCAAGTTGCGCGAAACTTCGACCAGTCGGTTCGAGTTCGAACTATTAGTGGATCCGACCACCAGGACTAAGTCTGCCGCATGGGCGACATTCTTGACTGCCACCTGGCGGTTTTCTGTGGCGTAGCAGATGTCCTGCGAATGCGGACCCACGATGTTGGGGAACTTCTCCTTGAGCGCCTGGATGATGTCGCGTGCCTCATCGAGGCTCAAAGTGGTTTGCGTCAGATAGGCGACCCGGTCCGGGTCAGGGACCTGCAGCGTTGCCACCTCTGCCGCCGAGGAAACCACCTGGGTCACATCCGGTGCCTCGCCCAGCGTGCCCTCAATTTCATCGTGATCACGATGACCGATCAGCACCAGCGAGTAGCCCTGCTTGGCAAACTTTACCGCTTCGACATGTACCTTCGTGACAAGCGGGCATGTCGCATCGATCACCTTGAGGCCGCGCTCCCTGGAGCGCTGGCGCACCGCCGGCGACACGCCGTGAGCCGAGTAAATAACCCGCATTCCTTCCGGCACGTCGTCGATGTCCTCGACGAAGATCGCCCCTTTTTCCGCTAATTCGTTAACAACAAAGCTGTTGTGAACAATTTCTTTGCGAACGTAGATAGGCGCGCCAAATGTTTCAAGCGCGATTCTGACAATATCCACGGCGCGCACAACGCCGGCACAAAAACCGCGCGGCTTCAGGAGCATCACGCGTTTTTGAGGATTCAGTTCGTCCGCTTCGGGGGCGGTGGAGGGAGGCTCGACAGAGTAAGAAGTCACAACTGTTAGTATACCGGCCCGAGGACGGCTTGTCAGGCACAGATTGCACCATTTACTGTGCTGATTCTCTTAGCCTCCAGCCGCCTCCGCCAGCATCTGTTCGGCGTGGCGAAGCGAGGTTTCTGACCGTTTCGCACCGCTCAGCATGCGGGCCACTTCTTCGACACGCTGGGCCGGATCCAGACTCCTGACAGTGGTGCGTATCCGGCCTCGTTCCTCTGTCTTTTCGACCACAAAATGCTGGGTTGCAAAAGCCGCGATCTGCGGCAGATGTGTGACGCACAGCACCTGCTGGGACTGGCTCAGCGCCTTCAGTTTCCGTCCTACTGCTTCAGCCGCCCGCCCGCCGATGCCGATGTCAATCTCGTCAAAGACCAGCGTGCGCGGCAGCAACGTTCTGCGCTTTCCTTTGTCGCTACGGGCGGCGCCTTCTTCCACACTTACCTTCAACGCGAGCAGAACGCGGCTCATTTCGCCGCCCGAAGCAATCTGATCGAGTGCCTTGAGGGGCTCGCCGGGGTTGGTCGCGATGCGGCATGCTACCGTATCCCAGCCATGGGATGCCCAGTGCTCTTCCTCCTTTTGCGGGTCCACATCCACAGCGAACCGCGCCTTCATGGCCAGGTCGTTGATCTGCCGCTCGGTCATGCCTGCCAGTTTCTTCGCCGCGGTTGCGCGTGCCGCCGTCACCATCTCTGCTTCGCGGCGATACTCTGCGGCAGTCTTCGCAAGTTGTTTTCGTAGCTCCGCCAGCACCACGTCGCGGTTTTCAAGCTCGTTCAGCTTTGCCGCGACATCTTGCCCATAGGCAATCACATCGGCGACGGTCGCACCATATTTGCGTTTCAACCGGTCCAGAAGGGCGAGCCTGTCTTCGATCTCAGCCAGCCGCTCGGGAGAGCCTTGGATCCCCTCACTGAAACCTCGCACCGTCTCGGCAATGTCCTCGACGGTTGCGCGTGCGGAGGCCACCTGATGCGCGGCATCGCCGAAGCGCGGCTCGTAGCGCGCCAACTCCTCGAGGTGACGCTGGGCCGCGCGCAGGGATGCTTCAGCCGCATTGCTTCCCTCGTAGAGCTGCTCGTAGGCACTCATCGCGGCCGCATAGAGCTTCTCCGCGTTATTCAGCACCCGCTTTTCTGTCTCGAGTTGTCCGTCTTCCCCATCGCGCAGCGCGGCCGACTCGATCTCACGCGACTGAAAGCGCCACAGATCCGCCATGCGCAACCGCTCCTGCTCATCGCTCTCGAGTGCTTGCAGCCTGCCGGAGCATTCCCGCCACGCCGCATAGGCAGTACTCACCCTTTCGGTCGAGATGCCGGCGAAGCGGTCCAGCAGTAACCGCTGTTGGTTGGCATCAAAGCCAGCCAGTGTTTCAGATTGCGCGTGAATCAGCGCGAGCTCCGGGGCCAGCAACTTCAACACTGCGGCCGTGGCCGGCTGATTGTTCACGAAGACGCGACCCTTGCCCGACGTTGCGATCTCCCGGCGCAACAGAATCCCACCCTCGCCTGAATCGATGCCGTGCGTCTCCAGAATCCGCTCGGCCTCGTCCGTGGCTTCGAAGACACAGGAGACGATGGCCTTTTCTGCCCCGTGACGGACTACATCGCTCGATGCCTTCCCCCCAAGCAGAAGCGCCAGCGCATCCACCAGAATTGATTTGCCCGCGCCGGTCTCCCCGGTCAGCAAATTCAGCCCTGGCCCCAGCTCGGCCGCGGCGTTGTCGATCACCGCGTAATTCTCTGCTCGTAACTCCAGCAACATAGGCTCGTCCGTCGCCGAGCATAGCAGAGCCAGGGGCTGATAGCCGCCGCCCCAGCCTCGCTCTCTGACCCGCATGGAGTAGCCCTTTGGTCACTTGCCATATCTATCCGCTGGGGTTGCTTCCTGCTACCCTTTCTAGGAGCCGCAGATGATAGCCCACCCAATCTTTTTCGCGATCCTCCTTCTTTTCCAGGGCGATGACCAGGGCGCACCTGTGCCGCCTCCCCATTCCAGCAGCAATGCCATTTTGGAGATGCTGCGGGCCAGCGGACCCATTGCGCTGACTGTCCTCGGCCTTCTGGCGCTTGCCAGTCTCTTTTCCTGGGCCATCATTCTGGGCAAGTGGATCGGTTTTCGCCGCGCACGCAGCCAGAGCCGCGCCTTCCTCCGCGCCTTTCGCAAGGCGGCGCGTCTGCAGGAGATCGGTGCAGTCTCGGAACAGTACAAGCCGAGTCCGCTGGTCAATGTATTTGACGAGGTGTATGAGACCTACCGCCGCCAGACCGGTGGGTATGGGCCGCCGCGCAACATTACCGCCCTCGAGCGCACGGCGCAGTCTGCGTCCAGCGAAGCTCTCACCTTCATGGAGCAGCGTTTGACGTGGCTCGCAACCATCGGCGCCATCTCGCCATTTATTGGTCTCTTCGGCACCATCATGGGCATCGTCGACGCATTCCACGGCCTGGGCACGGCGGGCGCCGCTACGTTGCGCGCGGTCGCGCCTGGCGTATCTGAAGCTCTGATCACCACCGCCGCGGGTCTGGTTGTCGCCGTCCCCGCGGTCGTTGCGTACAACCAGTTCTCAGCGCGCATTCGGGAGTTCGGTTCACGTATGGACGACTTCGCTCGCGAACTGCTGAACAGCATGGAAGAGATCACGCTGCGGCCGCAGCAGGATCCACTGGAACGCGAACGCGCAGGTCAGCGCGAGACGATGCAGGAGCCCGGCCGTGGCGTTTACTGACTCCAGCGGCCGCACCAAATCATCCATGGCGGACATCAACATCACGCCGCTGGTGGACGTCGTCCTCGTGCTGCTGGTCATCTTCATGCTCACCGCGCCTGTTTTGCAGTCGGGTATTGATGTGGCAGTACCTAAGACGCGCACGGTTCGCGAGGCAACCGAACAGCATGAGGTCATCACCATCGACCGCGATCAGCGGGTGTTTCTTGGCGACCATCCCATCAATGTCAACGAGATCCCGCAGGCGCTGCACCATTCGGATCAAGACCCAACGAAACAGATCGTTTATTTGCGCGCCGATGAGCGCGTGCCGTTCGGCGCCTTTGCCTCAGTGATGGACGCCGTGAAACAGGCTGGCATCACGAACGTCTCCATCGTGACCCAGCCGCTCACCAACGCCCCCGGTCAAAAGTAGGAGCAGGGATGCCGCTGGACGTCGAAGAGCGATACGAGAGGCGCGCCCCGTTCGGTGTACCGTTCGCAGAGTCCTTTGGCCTGCACCTGCTGGTGATTGGTGCGCTTGCCTCCTCGGTCTGGCTGCACAGCCGCATCCGCGGCAACGAGTGGGGACAAAACCTTGATGCCGGTGCGATTCAGGCAAATCTGGTATCCAATGCGCCCTCGATCCCGCTCCCCCAGATTCAGAAGCCCACCGACAACGTGCTCGCCACCGAGAACCCAAGTCCCGCTCCGGCAATTGAAAAAGAGCAGACGGTGCCCGCTCCTGATCTCAAAGCGATTCCAATCCCGGTGAAACAGCCTGCGAAGAAAGAACCGCCGCCAAAGAAAGACGTTCCGCCGAAGCAGGAGCAGAAACATCCCCAGCCGCAACAACAGCCTAAGGATCGTGCGAATTTCGGAGAGCAGCAGGCCTCAAGCCTCCCACGCTCCACAGCACAGCAGCAGGCCCCGGCACCTGCTGCGCCAGTATCTGTAACTGGCGGGGGCGGTTTTCGTTTTCCCTACTATGTGGCCATCATTCAGCGCAAGACACAGGAAAACTGGCTGAAGCAGGAGGTCGATCCCTCCACGCCGAGCGGCGCCAAGGCGTATATCTACTTCACTCTTTCACGCGAAGGCGCGCCTTCCGAAATCACGGTCGGCGAATCCAGCGGTTCAGCATCGCTTGATCAGTCGTGCTTGCATGCAGTGCAGCGTGTTGACAGTTACGGTCCACTTCCAGCTGCCTACAACGGCTCAACGTTGCAGGTGTCTTATTATTGTGAATTCACAGGTCGCTGACGGAGATCTACCCCCAAGTGCAAACATCTCGAACGATGCAACGACTGCGGTCTTCCCTGTATTTTGCCCTTACCACTTTGCTCCTTCTGCCCTTTGCCAATCCTGCGCATGCACAGGATTGGGTGAGAACCGGCTCCAACCTCGGCGTCGAAAAGATCCGCATGGCGGCTGCCGACTTCAAGCCGAACTCTTCCGATCCGCAAACCCCGGTTCTCAAAGCGACCTTCGACAACACGCTCTACAACGACCTCGCTAACGCGGGCTTCTTCGACATGGTTCCAAAAGCCTTGGCTCCGGCGGTCACACCCGCGGCGCCTGCCGAGGTGAATCTCGCCCAGTGGTCCGCTGCGCCGGCCAATGCTGCCATGCTCGCCCTTGGCTCGCTCGCCGTTCAAGGGGGCCGCTTGAACGTCAGCGGCTATCTGATCGATGTAAAAGAGGCTGGCGCGCCCGCTATTGTCGGCAAGCAGTACGGCGAGGTGGCCACGCAGGATAACGCGCGTCTGATCGCCCACAAGTTCGCCGATGAAATCATCCTCCGTCTCGGAGGCGGTGTGAATGGCATCGCCGAGACGAAGATCTACTTCGTCTCCTCTCGCTCCGGCGTGAAGGAGATCTTTGCCATGGACTACGACGGCCAGGGCGAGCATGCGATCACCCATCTCGGTGATGTTTCTCTTTCGCCTCACGTCTCGCCCGACAACAGCCGCGTCGCCTTCGCGTCGCTCGGCAGATCCGGCTGGACCATCCGCATGTACTCGCTAGTGCTTGGCCGCATGGTCAGCTTTCCCTCGCCGGGCGGCACGACGATCTCACCTGCATGGTCGGCCGACGGCGCGCATCTCGCCTTCTCTTCGGACCGATCCGGTGACCCGGAGATCTGGATCTCCGATGCAAACGGCGGCGGCGCCCACCGCGTGACCACGTTCCGTGGACCGGACGTCTCACCCTGCTGGAATCCCAAGACCAATAACCAGCTAGCCTGGGTAAGCGGCCGCACTGGCCTGCCCCAGATCTACACCATGGAATCCGATGGCGCGAATGTGCAGCGTCTGACCGACGGCGGTTACGCCACGTCACCATCCTGGTCGCCGAACGGGCAGTTCCTCGTATTCGCGTGGGATCGCAAGTACGGCCCGGGAGCACCCGGCAGCCAAGACATCTACGTGATGGACATCGCGAGTAAGCGCTGGGTGCAGCTCACCCATGATGCTGGAAGGAATGACTTCCCGTCGTGGGCGCCGGATGGCCGCCACATCGTCTTTGAGCGGCAGTTGGGTCACCAGTCCGAGATATGGTCAATGCTGGCCGATGGCACGCAGCAGCATGCGCTGACTCATGACGGAAACAACACTATGCCCGACTGGAGCTGGAAATAAGCGCGTGGAACTATGGGTACAGCCGTGTAACCTGAACAAGCTGCTTGCTTGCAGGTATTTGCGATCCTGCCCGAATGGGTACTGATCGAGCTTTCCGCGGCTTTTCGATCTGGCCGCACTAATGCTTTTGACTGAGGAGAAGAGACCGTGAATTCGCTTCCTGTTCGGACCTGGAATATGCGTCGCCGTGCGGCGTCCTGCCTGGCTGTCCTTGCGATTGCAGCATTTGCGGGGTGCGGCAAGAAGCATGCTCCACCCCCACCCCCACCGCCACCGGCAGCTGAGGCAGGTACCCCGCCCACGGCCACCATCACCGCCACACCAGACAACATCAGTCCTGGTGACAAGGTGATCCTCACCTGGAAGAGTACCGACGCGACTGACGTCTCCATTGACGGCATCGGTGCCGTGCCGTCCTCAGGCACGCAGACCGTCTCGCCTACGGTAACGACGGACTACCACTTAGTGGCGCGGGGCCTGGGAGGCTCCACCGATGCCACGGCGCACGTCACGGTGGGCGGTGCCTCGACGACCGGCGATCTCAGTGGCGATACAGTCGACGACGCCACCTTCCATAGCAATGTCACCGACATCTTCTACGATTACGACAGCTATGACATCAACCCACAATCGCAGACCGTCGTCTCAAAAGATGCGGCATTTCTCGCATCACATCCCAAGCTGAAGATCCTTATAGGCGGCTACTGCGACGCTCGTGGATCGACCGAATACAACCTGGCTCTCGGCGAGAACCGCGCCAACGCAGCCAAACAAGCGTTGATATCTGCCGGTGTGAACCCAGACCGCATCCGCACCGTTTCTTATGGCAAGGAGAAGCAGTTCTGCACCGAAGCGAACGAACAGTGCTACCAGCAGAATCGCCGTGCAGGATTTTCTGTCGACCGCTAGTCGATAGAGTGCCAAAAATAGTCCTAGTGCCAAACTAATTAAGGGGCAGCGTGACCAAGCCGGTCGCACTGCCCCTTTCTCTGCCGCAAACCGCTAAAATGAAGGCGAGTCAAAGGCTCTTCGAGGCTTCACATGCGTAAATCGCTTCTTCCCGCCGCTGCCGCTCTCCTGCTTGTCATCACCGGTCTACCTCCACGCGCACATGCGGTGGCCAAAGAAATCATAGAGTTGCAGACCCAGGTCTCCCAGCTTCAGGACCTGATCACGCAAATGAAGCAGTCGAACGACGAGCGCATGGGCGTTCTGCTCCACATGGTGCAGCAGAATGCCGACAGCATCTCGCGCATGACGACCCAGGTGGGCGCGATGCAGCAAGCCATGTCCTCGCAGAACGAGAATCAGCAGCTCTCAGGCCAGATGCAGGCGCTCAATGACTCGGTCGATGAACTGAAGACGCGCATAGGCAAACTGGACGCGACCCTGCAATCCATGCAGGCGCAGCTACAGAACGTACAAAACCCATCCGCCACTGGCCCAGGGCAGCCCTCGGGTCCGGCACCGTCAGGTCCCAATGGCATGGCCAACAACGCTCCACCGGCTGGTGGCTTTGCCCCGTCCCAGGCCCCGGCAAACGATAGTGGAAATCCGGCCCCGCCCCTGCAGCAGACCTACCAGGCCGCTCTGCGCGATTACAACTCCGCCAAGTACGAGCTCTCAAACTCCGAGTTCGGCGATGTGATCAAGTACTACCCGCAGGACGATCTGGCCGGGAATGCGCATTTCTATATGGGGGAGATCGCCTACCGCCAGGGCAAGTATGCCCAGGCTGTGAAGCAGTACGACGTGGTGCTGGAGCAGTTCGCCGGCAATCCCAAGGCGCCTGCCGCACAACTGCGCAAGGGCGAGTCGCTCATGGAGACCCAGCAACGCGATGCAGGCGCGCAGGAGCTGCGTTCCCTGATTCAGCGTTATCCGCAGACCCCCGAAGCAGCTGAGGCACGCAGCAAGCTGAACGGCATGGGCATACGCATCACTCCCAAACCCACCGCGTACCGGCAATAGAACCTCCGCACATACAACAGGACGCAAGCGCGCATCATCCCATCGGACAATGATCAAACATCACGACAGTGACGAACACAAAGGTGTCGTCGAAGAAGAGTCGCCCCGAGCCACTACAAGCCATCCATCCATCAACGGCCAGCTCGGCCACCGTACCTCCAATGCAGAGGTAAAAGACAACGACAGCGACTTCCCTGGACCGGGCGCGAGAGGGGAACACTCCGGGGAACGGGGGTAGTTGATCGGGGTTTGCGGACATCTTTCGGTGTCCGGTCATAACACACATCTTCAATCGGAAAAGCTGGCCTTGCTTTTACGTGCGGACGGGATGTCCAAGGCGGCATTCTGCTCTGTCATCAAGGAAAGACGGGTTGGCCAGCCTCCATTTCTTCAGCAAGAATTGAAGGGCTGTGTTTATGACTCCAATTCCATAAACAACGCTGCGTTTGAAGTTGATCGAGGACGCGTCGTCGAAATACTTGGTGGGGCAAGAAATCTCGCCGATACGAAAGCCGAAATGTATAGCCTGCACGATGATCTGGTTGTCGAAGACAAAGTCATCCGAGCAGCAGAGCAACGGTAGGCGCTCAATGACCTCGCGGCTCCACGCACGATAGCCGGTGTGGTATTCCGATAGCTTCTGTCCGATTAGCAGATTTTGTATCAGCGTCAGGACACGATTCGAAATGTACTTGTAGAGGGGCATGCCGCCCTGGAGCGCGCCGTTTCCCAAAATCCGCGATGCCAGCACGCAATCATACTGATCGTAGGCAATCATCGAGGCCATGGCGGTCACCAGCAGAGGCGTGTACTGATAATCCGGATGCAGCATGACGATGATGTCCGCGCCCCTCGCGAGCGCCGCCTCGTAACACGTCTTCTGGTTGGCGCCGTAGCCTCGGTTCTCGTCATGCCGAATCACATGAAGACCTAGCCTCTGGGCGAGCACAGCGGTGTCATCCGAACTTGCATCGTCGGTCAAAATGATGTCGTCAACAATGTCCAGAGGAATCTCATCCACTGTTCGTTGAACGGTCTTCGCGGCATTGTAAGCGGGAAGGACGACAGCAATCTTGCGGTTGTTGAGCATGCGGATCGATGAATTAGAACCGGGAAGCACCTCGAGGATACAGGGAATGGCTATCTATCGGCAGCCAACCCGCGCTCACGGCGGGACTTTGTCCGGCCTGCCCCGCCGCAGTGACTCCCAAGGGAGTCAGCGCATTCTCTGCATCACGTCATCAAGTACGGACTTCGGAGGCCGCACGCGCGACTCCGGCAACGTACCAAGCGGCTCATCGACCAGATTCAACAGATCCGTAAAACTTGGCTTCTGGGTGTCGACGTAGAAGACGCCGGTGAGCACTTCACCCTTCTGTTGCGCCTCCATCAGCGCTCTCACAGCCTGAATGCGGTCGGTGGGATTGTAGTCGTCATGGAGTTTGCGCAACCGCAGATGCGAGCCGTCGTGCATCTCGACGTCATAGGTCGATCCGGCGTCATAGTCGACAGAAATGTCCTCGAAGTGCGGCACGAATCCGACCTCAGAGATAGCCTCTTCGTGCTCCTGCATGTATTTATAGCTCTTGGTCGAACCCTCATGGTCATTGAAGGTAACGCAGGGCGAAATCACATCCAGCAGCACCGTACCCTTGTGCGCGATGGCGGCTTTGATCATGGCGAGCAACTGCTTCTTGTCGCCGGAGAAGGAGCGCCCAATAAATGTCGCGCCGAGTTCGATAGCAAGGGTGCAGGTATCAATTGGGGGCAGATCGTTGATGACACCCGTCTTCAGCTTTGAGCCGAGGTCGGCTGTGGCCGAAAACTGGCCCTTGGTAAGTCCATAAACGCCATTGTTCTCGATGATGTAGATCATCGGAAGATTGCGGCGCAGCAGGTGAACAAACTGTCCCATGCCAATCGAGACCGTATCACCATCACCGGAGACGCCGATAGCCTTCATCGTGTGGTTGCCCAGCAGAGCACCCGTTGCTACCGCAGGCATACGGCCGTGCACGCTGTTGAATCCGTGGGACCGGCTCATAAAGAAGGCCGGGCTTTTCGACGAACAGCCTATGCCGGAGAGCTTCATGACGCGTTCCGGTTTAACGCCCATCTCATAGAAGGCGTCGATGATGCGCTCAGAGATGGCGTTATGCCCGCAACCAGCGCATAGATTGGTTTTGCCACCACGGTATTCGAGGATAGGCAGACCGAGGCGATTTGTTTTCGGAGCAGGCTTCGGTGCCGGAGCGGTCGGTGTGGTCGCCATGATTAGATCCCTTCCTTCATAACCAGTTCGTCGGTCACGCTACGCGCATCGATGGGCAAGCCGTTGTAGTGCCGCACACTGCGCAGTTTGACTGCGTCTTCCGGTGGTAAGTCGAGTTTGAGGAGACTCAACATCTGCGCATCGCGGTTCTGCTCAATCACGTAGATGCGATCATGCGCGGCGACAAACTCGTGAATCTCCCGCGTGAACGGATAGGCGCGAATACGGAGGTAATCTGTCTCGAGCTTGTATTCGGCTCTGAGTTGTTCCCGGCTCTCAGCGACCGCAAAATCGGTCGTTCCGTAAGCGATCAGCCCGATCTTCGAGGTGCCATTCGCTACCGTCACCGGCGTAGGGACCATCGTGCGCGCGGTATCAAACTTGCGCGCCAACCGCTCCATCACATGTTGGTATTCATCGGGTCGCTCGGTGTACAGAGCGCGTTCGTTGTGTCCGCTGCCGCGGGTGAAGAATGCTGCCTGCGGATGATCCGTGCCCGGCAAGGTGCGATAACCGACGGCGTCGCCGTCCACATCCTTGTAGCGTGCGAAGCCGCCAAGGCGCGTCAGGTCTTCGGCGCTGAGCACCTTACCGCGCTGCATCGGCTTCTCCGGATAGCTGAACGGTTCCGTCATCCAGTTGTTCATGCCCAGGTCGAGATCAGAGAGAACGAAGATCGGGGTCTGGAGCTGTTCTGCGAGATCGAAGGCCTCAACACTCATGTCAAAGCACTCTTTCACTGAGCCGGGCAGCAGCATGACGTGGCGCGTGTCGCCATGCGACAGATATGCCACCGTTAGGATGTCGCCCTGCGCCGTACGCGTGGGCATTCCGGTAGACGGTCCAACGCGCTGAATATCAAAGATGACCGCAGGAATCTCCGCGAAATATCCCAGCCCGGCGAATTCCGACATGAGCGAGATGCCGGGGCCGGAGGTAGCTGTCATCGAGCGCGCGCCCGTCCACGCCGCGCCGAGAACCATGCCAACAGCAGCGAGTTCATCTTCCGCCTGCACAACAGCGAAGGTCGCCTTGCCGCTGGGCTCAACTCGATACTTCTTCAGCAGATCGATCAGGTTTTCTACGACTGAGGAAGATGGCGTAATGGGATACCACGTCACCACGGTGACGCCAGCGAACATACAGCCAAGAGCTGCCGCGGCATTGCCCTCAATGATGATCTTGCCGTCAGTTGCGTGCATGCGTTCTACACGAAATGGATCCTGTTTCGTTAAGGACGCTTTGGCGTAGTCGTAGCCGGCCTGCACCGCTGCCCAGTTCAGATCCGCGGCTTTCTGCTTCTTAGCGAACTGCCGGCGCAAGGCTGCTTCGACGATCGCCAGGTCCATATTCAGCAGCTGCGCCACTACGCCAACGTAGACCATGTTTTTCACCAGCTTGCGCAGCTTGGCCTCGGGGCAGACTGCGGCGGTGATCTTGTCGAAGGGAACGGGATAGCAGACCACGTCATCGCGATATTGCTTCAGGTTGGCCGCGTCTTCGTAGATGGCGACACCGCCGGCAGGCAGAGAGAGAATGTCATCCTTCGCTGTTTCGGCGTTCATCGCAACCACAATGTCGATCTCTTTTTTGCGCGCGACGTAACCGTGCTTGCTGGCACGAATCGTGTACCAGGTAGGCAGACCCGCAATGTTCGATGGGAAGAGATTCTTGCCGCTGATGGGAATACCCATCGCGAAGATGCTCTTCAGCAGAACGTTGTTCGCAGATTGCGATCCCGAGCCGTTTACCGTAGCCACCTGGATGCTGAAGTCGTTGACCACCTCGCCGCGTGGTCCGGCCGCAGCGCGCGCCTGCTCTGCCTTTAGGGTCACATCACTTGTTGCCATCGAGCGGATTCCCTTCCCAAAACGCCAGATTCCCGCCGGTCCAGGACGCGCGTCACGTCCAGTTCCCGCCATCTTTTTAGTATAGGACAGCGTTGTCCATGGAACTCACGTAGCAGCGGTTAACTGCGCAGGCTCCAGGCTGAATGGGTATACACCGGCGCCGAAATGTGGGGGGCGCCATCGTCACTGGCGGATGTTCCGCAGCGACTGCTCCACGTCGTCCCGCTCAGCAGCAGTCAGAGGCAGCAGAGGTAGCCGGGGCAGGCCGCCATAGTAACCGTTCAAGTCACAGGCATATTTCACGCCCGGAATTCCCAGGCGTCCGCAGACGAGGTCCGCCGCAGCCAGGATGCGCTGCTGTTTCTCCTCGGCCAGTTTCGCGTCCCGGTCCTTCCACGCCATGTATATTTCGGCGCACGCCTGCGGAGCGAAGGACGCCATGGCCAGTACGCCGCCGACAGCGCCTGCATCGAGCGACGGCAGCAGCGTTTGAGCTAAGCCGGAGAGCACCTGAAAGCCTACCTCTCGCGTACGCGTCTTGAAGAGAGGTGGCGGCGGTGGCGCCGTATAACCGACTCCCGCCATCACAGCATCCGCAGGCATGAGAACGGCCGCCATTGCCGCGGCGTTCGCCTGTGCGCTCAACATGCGGCTGGTGACGGCAGTAAAGGTGGTCGTGACCGTGACGTTGCGGCGCGGTGCAGAGGATGTTGCATTCACGATGGCAGCGATGCGGTCCGGTTTGCCACTCGAGTCCTTGATGCCGTGAATATTGACATGCTCGCTGAGCTCGGCAATCACCTCGATCGGCAGGTCATAGGCTGTGTATGCGGGAATGCTGTAGAGCAGGATGGGCAACGCCGACCTATCCGCGACCATTCGGTAATAATTCAACATTTCGACCGCCCGGGAGTCAGAACGCAACAATTGGGGACGATAGAAGTGCGGCGTGCGAACAAGTGCCAGGTCATAGTCGAGCGATGCAGCATGCTCGATGCATCTCAATGTTTCGACCAGGCTCTCGTGTCCGACGCCTGCGATGAGCACGCGATCGTCCGCCGTGGCGTCGCGAGCGACACGCAGCGCCTCGCGGGTCTCATCGTCGCTCAACATCACCGCCTCGCCCGTCGAGCCTAAAACCACCAGGCCGGCGAGCGGCGCCCTGCAGTAGCGCTCGACACTGCGCTCCATGTGATGCCAGTCGGGCCGACCGTCCGCCTGAAACGGCGTGGGAATCGCTGCGAACACACCTTCAAGCAACATCGTCTCGCCTCTTTATGGCGCGGCCAAAGCGCGCGCTGCGTGTAGCTGCTGCAATGCGTCTACGTGGATGATCTCGCGCTGCAGAGCGGCAATACCTTCCGCCGCTGCACGTGCCGCGGCCATCGTCGTGATGGTCGGAATGCGTTGTTGCACTGCGGCACGGCGAATCGCCTTCTCGTCGAAGAATGTGTCCTGCCCCTGCGGGGTATTGATGATGAGGTGAATGGAGTCTCCCTTGATCAGGTCGACGATGTTGGGTCGGCCCTCCTTCACCTTGTAGACCCGTTCCACCATCAGCCCGGCACGCTCTAGGACGTCAGCTGTGCCATGGGTCGCCACCAGCCGGAAACCGAGATGGACATAGTCACGCGCCAAACTGACAAGGCCGTCCTTGTCGCGATCGTTCACGCTGAAGAAGACCGTTCCGCGCAGGGGTAGCCTCTGGCCGGCGGAAAGCTGCGCCTTGGCAAAGGCCTCGCCAAAGTTGTCCGCCACTCCCATCACTTCGCCAGTCGAGCGCATCTCCGGGCCGAGGACCGTGTCCACGCCGGGAAACTTGTTCCACGGAAAGACTGGCGATTTCACATAGAAGTGCGAGCCGGTATCGAGGTCGGATCCTTCACGAACCTGTTCCGGCAGAAGCGACGCAAGGGTCTTGCCGGTCATGATGCGAGACGCAATCTTCGCGAGTGGAACGCCCGTGGCCTTCGAGACGTAGGGGACGGTGCGCGATGCACGCGGATTCACTTCAATCACGAAGACCCGGTCCCGCTCCCCACTCTTGCGGCTCCGCTGGATGGCAAATTGCAGGTTTACGAGACCGCGCACGTCGAGCGCAAGCGCGAGCCGGCGTGTGTATTCGCGCAGCGTGTCGAGCGTCTCTTTCGGCAGGTCCACGGCAGGCAGTACGCAGGAAGAATCACCGGAATGGATACCTGCTTCTTCAATATGCTGCATGATGCCCGCGATCACTACGTCCTTGCCATCGCACAGCGCGTCTACATCGACCTCGACCGCAGCCTCGAGGAAATGGTCGATCAACACCGGGCGCGCCTGCGAATATTCCACTGCCTCGGCCATGTAGTGACGCACAGCGGCGGCATCGTAGGCGATAACCATGGCGCGTCCGCCGAGCACATAGCTGGGGCGCACCAGCACCGGGTAGCCGACACGTTCCGCACCGGCGAGCGCTTCATCGACGCTGGTAACCATCGCACCGGGCGGCTGTGGAATGTCCAACCGCTCGATCAGTGCTCCGAACTGCTTGCGATCTTCAGCAAGGTCGATGGACTCAGGCGAGGTGCCGAGGATCTTTACACCCGCCTGTTTGAGCGGCAGTGCGAGATTGAGCGGCGTCTGGCCGCCGAACTGCACGATCATCCCGACCTCTGCCCCCCCTGCGCTCTCACGCTCGTAGATTGCGAGCACATCTTCCAAGGTCAGCGGTTCGAAGTAGAGGCGATCACTGGTGTCATAGTCGGTCGAGACTGTCTCCGGGTTGCAGTTGACCATGACCGTCTCGTAGCCATCTTCTTTCAGCGCGAAGGCCGCGTGACAGCAGCAGTAGTCGAACTCGATCCCCTGGCCGATGCGGTTTGGTCCTGACCCCAGGATGATGACCTTACGCCTCGCTGTTGGCGGCGCTTCGTCCTCTTCGTCATAGCTCGAATAGAGATAGGGAGTTTCGCTTTCGAACTCTGCCGCGCATGTGTCCACCAGCTTGTAGATCGGTTTCAGATTGTGACGATGGCGCAATTCGCGCACCTGGTCTGCGCCCGTTGCAGTGTCGAGATGCCAGACTTCAGCGATGCGAGCGTCGGAGATTCCCATGCGCTTGGCCTTGCGCAACATATTTACGTCAACGGTCTCAGGCTTCACCGTACCAAGCAGCCCGATCGTATCTGTGATCTCTTTCAGCTGGTACAGGAACCAGGGATCCATCGCCGTAATGCGCGCAACCTCGCGTACCGTCATCCCGGTGCGGAAAGCATAGCGGATGTAATCCAGTCGCTGAGGCTGCGGGGTCACCAGATGCTGCATCAGGCGGCGGGGCTCAATCGTTTCCGAGCCGACGCGTTTTCCGGTTTCGAGCGACCGCAGCGCCTTCATCATGGCTTCCTTGAAGGTGCGGCCAATCGCCATCACCTCGCCCACCGACTTCATCTGCGGGCCCAGCGTTTCGTCCGCGCCGGGAAACTTCTCAAACTGCCACTTCGGTACCTTCACCACTACGTAGTCGATCGTCGGTTCAAAGCATGCAGGAGTCTTCTTCGTGATGTCGTTCGGGATCTCGTCAAGCGTGTAGCCGACAGCAAGCCTTGCCGCGATCTTCGCGATTGGAAATCCCGTTGCCTTCGAAGCAAGCGCCGATGAGCGCGAGACGCGCGGATTCATCTCGATCACGGTCATGCGGCCGGTCTGCGGATGCACTGCAAACTGAACATTCGAGCCGCCCGTTTCAACGCCGATCTCGCGAATGACCCGGATTGCCGCGTCGCGCATCGCCTGGTACTCGCGATCGGTCAGTGTCTGGGCGGGCGCCACGGTGATCGAATCGCCGGTGTGGACTCCCATCGGGTCCATATTCTCGATCGAGCAGATGATGATGACGTTGTCCGCGAGATCGCGCATCACCTCCAGCTCGAACTCCTTCCATCCCAGCACTGACTCCTCGATCAGACATTCGTGAACTGGGGAAAGGTCGAGTCCGCGCGAGAGAATCTCCATCAGCTCCTCGCGGTTGTAGGCAATGCCGCCACCCGAGCCGCCAAGCGTGAACGAAGGACGGATCACGACCGGGAATCCGATCTTTGAAGCGAAGTCCATGCCGTCGCGCAGGTTGTTCACCAGAGATGAGCGGGGCATATCCAGCCCGATCTTCTGCATTGCATCTTTGAAGAGAAGGCGGTCCTCGGCCTTCTTGATGGCATCGAGCTTGGCTCCAATCAACTCGACATCGTATTTTTCGAGAATGCCGGCATCCGCCAGATCGACGGCGAGATTTAGAGCGGTCTGGCCCCCCACGGTCGGCAGCAGCGCAAACTTGCCTTTGCGCTTGCCGTCGATGCCCGTCATCATCGCGGCTTCAAGCCGAATGATCTCTTCCACGTATTCCCGGGTCAGCGGCTCGATGTAGGTACGATCCGCCAACTCCGGATCGGTCATGATCGTGGCTGGGTTCGAGTTCACCAGCACCACCTCATAGCCGTCCGCGCGCAGCGCCTTCACTGCCTGCGTGCCCGAGTAGTCGAACTCTGCCGACTGTCCAATCACGATGGGCCCGGAACCAATCACTAGAATCTTCTGAATGTCATTTCTGCGTGGCATCTGTCTCTCTTAACGTCCTTGTTTACCGACCATGCCGGCGAAATCGAAATCGGTCCATGCGTGGTACACGCGTTCCCCTGCGATGAAATCCTGGTCCTCCGGGGTCAGATGCGGCCGCCCGATGGGATGTCCCTGCCGGTCCGTAAACCGGCCCGTCCCTTGAAGGTTGCCGTAGTGTCCCGCCGTCGTGAGCGTATGGATGTAGACCCAGCGCTGGTCCGGCTCGGAGTCCCCGGGCGTGTACTGACTCTCCGAGCGGGTAACCTTGCCGTCGGGGTCCACGCAGGCAACTACGTTGCGGTTGAATTCGCCATCGTGACTCCACTGATACACCGCACGCGGCAGGTCTTTGTTCTTCCAAACCATGGCAATGCCTTCGATGTCGCCCCGAATCTCGCGAAGCTGCCCGCGCAGGTCATCGGAGACGTACCAGCCTCCGCGCGCATACAACTCGATCGGACGCGACGGCGCTACTCCAAGGCATCGGCTCACGTAGGCCATCACTGCCTTGTCCGGCAGTCCTCCGCGCAAACCCGTTGTACCCACCTCTGCAGCAGCAACGGACCATCCGAATACAGTCATCGCAACTGCCGCGCCTGCCAGCAGGCAATGCGATAGCCCACTCACCGCTTCGACTCCTCCATCATCTTCCGAAAATCACGAAAGAGGTAATGAGAGTCATGAGGGCCCGGGCTGGCCTCTGGGTGGTACTGAACGCTGAACAGAGGCAGTGAGCGATGCCGCAAACCTTCGAGGGTGTTGTCATTCAGATCGACATGGGTCAGGTCTACCTCGCTCTGCTTCAGCGAATCCGGATCGATGGCGAAGTTATGGTTGTGCGCGGTGATCTCGATCTTGCCGTTGTCCGTCTGCTGCACCGGATGATTGCCACCATGATGACCGAACTTCAGCTTGTAACTCCGGCCGCCAAGCGCGAGACCAATCAGCTGGTGGCCGAGACAGATACCGAAGATCGGCTTCTTCCCCACCAGCTTGCGGATGTTTTCCTGTGCGTAGTGCAATGGCTCCGGGTCGCCGGGTCCATTGGAAAGGAAGATGCCGTCCGGCTTGAGCGCCAGCACATCTTCGGCGGAAGTCTGCGCCGGCACTACTGTAACCCGAGCACCTTCGCGCGTAAGCATTCGTAGAATGTTGTGCTTGATACCGTAGTCGTAAGCCACTACATGAAGATTCTCGGCTGGGGCATCCGGCATCAGCCCTGGAACCGCATCGCCTGCATGCTCGCGGGTCCACTCGTACGATTCTTTCGTCGACACCACGCTCGCCAGATCGCAACCGTCCATCCGGGGCTGGGCCAGCGCTTTCGCCACCAGCGCCTCCGTGCTGGTGCCGATCGTGGAGATGACTCCTCGCATCACGCCGTAGGTGCGAAGATGCCGCACGAGGGCTCTGGTGTCGATCTCGGAGATAGCTGGCACGCCATGGCGCTCCAGATACTCGTCGGCCACTTGCTCCGAGCGCCAGTTGGAGCTGACGGGAGAAAATTCCCGCGTGACAAGGCCTTCAATGTACGGTCTTTGCGCCTCAGCATCGGCGGCATTGGTGCCATAGTTGCCGACCTGAGGATTTGTCAGGACGACGATCTGGCCGGCATAGGAAGGATCGGTGAAGATCTCCTGATAGCCAGTCAATGATGTGTTGAAAACGACTTCGCCTGCGCGCTCACCGCCCGCGCCGTGGCTCTCACCGCGGAAGATGCGCCCGTCTTCGAGCGCAAGGATGGCCTGCATCACTACTCCATGGGGTGGATTCAATCGATGTTATCAGGTTTGGCGCGCAGAATCGACGACGGTGCCGCGATGAAACGGCTCTCACGCATCGTGAGCGGTGCTTTATTCGACGACGTGCATTTTTTCGGTGGGCCAGTAGACAAACGCAGCCTTGCCGTAGATGAAGCTGCGATCCACCGGACCAAAGTCGCGGCTGTCACTCGAGATCGAGCGATGATCTCCCATCACGTAATAACAGTGCGGCGGCAGGACCATGCGCGATACCGAGCGCACATCCTGGAAGCGCTGCGGCACATAGGGCTCCGGGATGCGCACGCCGTTCACATACACACGACCATCGTCTACCTCCAGCCGGTCACCGGGCAGAGCAATGACTCGCTTGATGTAGCTCTTCGACGGATCGCGGGGGTAGTAGAAGACGACAACATCGCCGCGACTGATGTCTTCAAAGTGGTAGACGAACTTGTTGATGAAAATGCGGTCCTGATCATGCAGCCGCGGCAGCATACTTGTGCCCTCGACGCGCACCGGCTGATAGAGGAAGGTGATGACGAAAAACGCCACCGCGAGCGATACGAGGATGTCACGAGACCATACCGCGACAGCACGGCGCCTGCTGCGACGCGCGCGAATATCGAGCGGGTGTATTCCCTGCGATTGGTCTTCCTGACTTTCCATCAGCTGCAACCGAGACTACCGGACGGGCAGATGACATGCGCAGGCTTCGAGAGTTGTTGCGCGTGCCCTCCAGTAGGAATGTACTGCGGATTTCCGCGTACGTCATTAATTCCGTCGAGTTGCGAGGCTTGGAGCTCCAGCGGTCGCTGCATCACCATCTCTAAGCTGGTGCCTTCAGGAATGACAACCTCGTCGCCGCGCGTCAGGAGCGTATAGATCAGCCCGCCGGCGACGCCGGCGAGTCCCCCGATTGCCGCTCCCGCACCCGGACTGCCGCTGGCCGCGCCCCCGATGACGCCACCAGTGGCGCCAATGACCCCACCCTTGGCCACGTTGCCCATATCCCTGCCCTTGTTGCTTGCCTGCTCGATGGTTCCCTCTTCACCCTTGACCGAGGGGCCGCCAGAACCGGGCAGGTCATTTACCGTCCCGGGAATTCCGACGACTTGTCCATTGGGAAAGATCATGGTGGTGAAGTGCATCAACAGCTTGGCCCGCCCTTTGACCCGGCCGGGACGCTCCACCTTGTCGACCACACCCTGCACGTAGACGCCGGTGGGGATCAGGACATGGGGTCCCACAATGACCGGGAAGGTCGAAATCAGATAGACGCCGTCTCCGGGACGAGCGGTCTTGGTGTTGACGCCGCTTTTCAGCGACAACAGGACCTTCGTGCCGGCGGGAACGGTGTAGATCTGCCCATTCGGTGAGCGCTCTGCAGAGTCGGGAGTTGTGACCGGCGCCGCTGTCGCAGCTGGGAGGGCCTGTCCTGCAGCCAGGCCGAAAGGAGCCGCAAGGACGGTGCCGTACATCAGCCAGGCCGCGCGATGACTCCAGTTTCATGAAAGGATCCCCATCTCGTTTATAGACGCATCAGGAACAGCCTGGATAGCGGTTTCAAGCCTGTCATAACCCCGTGGGCATGGCAACATTGTTACGAAAGAAGAACCGGCCTTCTCTGTGATACAGGCCGCACGAGGACCGTATTTGGCGCAAACGAAACGATGCCGATTTCCTCTCACGACTGCTCTTCTCGAGCAGGCGGTCCGCGATCGCGTTTTTCCTGGATGTGCGTTCGCGGTGCTTGCCGGAGGCGACGCGGGATCTCTCGAGGATGCTGCGCAGGCAGTCGGGCGCTTCACCTATGAGCCAGACTCACGGCTGGTCGAGCCCGGCACGGTTTTCGATCTCGCCAGCCTAACCAAGGTGCTTGCAACGACAGTTGCCGTCATGCGCCTTTACGAGCGCCGGCTGCTCGCTCTCGACGTGCCTGTGACGGACTGGCTGCCGGAGTTCGCAGCCGCCGAGCATTCCGACATCCGGCGGTCGCGAGTCACACTGCGGATGCTGTTGGATCACTCCTCCGGTCTCCCCGGGTACGTGCGTCTCTTCGAGTCGACAAACGATCGCCTTGCGATGATCGACGCCTGTCTTCGCCAGCCTCTGACGGCTGACCCAGGGACACGATCTGAGTATTCAGACATCGGTTTCATCATTCTCGGATACCTGGTCGAGAAGATCGCTGGTGAACAACTGGATTCTTTCTGCCAGCGTGAGATCTTTGCGCCTCTTGGCATGAGTACGAGTGGCTTTTGTCCGAACAAGGAGCTTCGCGCTTCGATACCTCCCACGGAGGACGATCGCAGCTTCCGGCATCGCATTATTCAAGGCGAGGTACACGATGAAAACGCTTGCGTGATGGGTGGTGTCGCCGGCCACGCCGGTCTTTTCTCGGATGCGCTCGATCCGCTGCGGATGGCAGCGTGCCTTCTGACAGGCGGCGCGACCACCTCCGGAATGCAGTTATTCTCGGCGCAAACGATCGCGCAGTTCGCAGAGCCCGCCCGGCAGCCGCCAGGCACCTCGCGAGCACTGGGCTGGGATACACCATCCACACCGTCCTCTTCAGGAAGCCTTTTTTCAGCACGCTCGATCGGGCATCTTGGCTTCACCGGCACCTCACTATGGATTGATATGGATGCAGGTATCGCTGTCACCCTTCTGACAAACCGGACCTGGCCGGACCGATCCAATCAGGCGATTCGCGCGTTGCGGCCGCGCTTTCACGACAGCATCCGGCGAGAGCTTGCAGCTGATCATTAAAACTGATCGCGACATTCCACGCGGCTGAAGAGATCACAATCCGGTAACCCCGTTTTGCATTTTCCTGCATGGCCATTTTGACGTGCGCGGTAAAATAGGAGTACGGGACGTTTCCGAAGACCACCATGGCTACCTTGACCCCTGCAACTCGCATTACCAGTACCGTAGAGGACGGGCCGATCCACACCCCAACCGACAACGAGCTGCACGAACTTACGACGGAGAGCGTCAACTCCGCATCTCACGGGTTCGACACGAAATCTGCGCTCGAGATTGCGCGCATCATCAATCACGAGGACAGCAAGATCGCAGCTGCAGTGAAGAAGGCCCTGCCAGAGATTGCCCTGGTGATTGATGCCGTGGCTCGCGCCTTGCGCGATGGCGGCCGATTGATTTATGTCGCTGCCGGATCGAGCGGCCGTATCGCCGCACTGGACGCCTCGGAGTGCCCGCCGGCCTACTCCACCTCGCCGCAATCGGTGCAGTACATCGTTGCTGGCGGTCCCAAGGCTGTCGCCTCGGCAGTGGAGGTGAATGAAGATTCGCCCGAACTTGGTCAGCGCGACATCGCGCGCCGCCGCCCCACGCGCAAGGACGTTGTGATCGGTCTCTCCGCGTCCGGACGGACCCCCTACGTCGTAGGTGCGGTGGAATACGCACGGAGTCGCGGAGCTCACACCGCGGCGATCACATGCAACCAGAACACGGCACTTGCGGCTGCCGCTGAGATCGCAATCGTCGCCGAGGTGGGGCCGGAAGTAATCTCCGGATCCACCCGCATGAAAGCTGCCACGGCGCAGAAAATGATCACCAACATGATCACAACCGGCGCCATGACACGGCTTGGTTATGTGTACGAGAACATGATGGTGAACGTGCACATGCACAACGCCAAGCTGGTCGAACGCGGCATCGGAGTGCTGATGCGAGCTTGCAATATCGACCGTGATACCGCCGTGCAGACTATCAAGTCCGCCGGGAAAAGCGTGCCGATTGCTCTAGTGATGCTCAAAGCTGGTGTGGACAAACCCGAGGCGGTTCGGCGCCTGGCAAAGGCGGACGGCAACGTCCGGCTCGCCATTGAGGATACAGTCCTCGAATTATAGAAATCTGCTTCAGCTCGCCTGCCGGCAGTCCGGTTCTTGCGACGGCGCTACTACTCCGATACACCTTCTACAACTTCCGTCCATTCCTGGCTCCCGCGGATTGACGCGGGCGCCGTCATCCGTACACTGAGGGAACAGCAGGAGTCCTCAGATCCATGGAAAAGTTCGTTGTTCGCGGCGGTAACCCGCTGCTCGGTTCCATCCGCGTGTCTGGCGCGAAGAACTCTGCTCTTCCCTGCATGGCCGCAGCCATCCTTACGGAAGAAGAGATTGTGCTCGAAAACATCCCTCAGGTCCGGGACATTGAGACGGAGCGCAAGTTGCTCGTCTCCATGGGGGCGGAAGTAGAACTCGGATACGGCCGCGCGCAACATCGCACTTCCATCTGCTGTCGCGTTCTATCTGACCCCGTCGCGAAATACGAGATAGTCAAGACCATGCGTGCGTCATCGCTCGTTCTTGGCCCCCTAATTGCCCGCACTGGAATCGCGCGTGTTGCGATGCCCGGCGGGTGCGCCATCGGCGGCCGCCCCATCGATCTGCACATCAAGGGGCTCGAGGCGATGGGCGCGACCATCACACAGGAACATGGCTACCTGGAGGCACGCACCGAGCGGCTAAAAGGCGCGCACATCCTGTTTGACAAGATCACAGTAACTGGAACGGAAGATCTGCTGATGGCAGCGGTGCTTGCGGACGGCGAAACCGTGATGGAGAACTGTGCGCGCGAGCCCGAAGTGACCGATCTGGCGGCAATGCTCGTATCCATGGGGGCAAAGATTGAGGGCGCCGGATCGAGCGTCATCCGTGTCCGTGGCGTCGACAAGCTGCACGGCACGCGCCATCGCATCAATCCGGACCGCATCGAGGCCGGTACATTCCTCATCGCAGGAGCAATCACCGGGGGCGATCTCCGCGTGACCCAGTGCAATCCTGCGCATCTGAGCTCAGTCGTTGCCAAACTGCAGGAATGCGGCGTGCGTCTGGATATCGAGGGCGACTCCATCCGGGTGCGCAGCGAAGGCAATCTGCGGAGTGCGGATATCACCACCGAAGAGTATCCCGGCTTCCCCACGGATATGCAGGCGCAATACATGGCCCTCGCCACGCAGGCGGATGGAACCTCCGTTGTGGTGGAGAACATATTTGAGAACCGCTTCATGCATGTCCAGGAGCTGGCACGTATGGGGGCAAACATCAAGGTCGATGGGCGTACCGCAACCATACGCGGCAAGTCTCCGCTCTCTTCGGCGGCAGTGATGTGCTCCGATCTGCGCGCGTCCGCTTCGCTCGTCCTCGCGGCGATGGTCGCCGAGGGTGAGACGATCTTGGACCGCGTCTACCACATCGATCGCGGATACGAACGAATCGAGGAAAAACTGCGTGGCGTAGGGGCTGAAATCCGCCGACTCGGAAACATCTTTGCGAACAAGGCCTCCGTATAGCGAATAAGTCGGCATCCGTATTCCGCTCAAGTAACGGTAAAATCATCTGAGCCCGGATGCCGCAGCTACCGCCCATCGCCCCACCAAGCATCTTCATCTCCCGTCCACTCCGTGTGTGGTTGGTGATGGGCCTGTTCGTTGTCTATCTGGTCGTGGGTTATTGCATCTTTTTTGAGGCCATTGCGCCGGTTGCAAATTTTCGAGTCCAGCCTGCAATTGCCGCGGATTCGGCTGCGTACTGGGATGCAAGCGGCGTGCGGACGACCAACTTTGCCAGTCAGGAGCAGGCAGGCCCCAAAGCGTCTTCGAACCTGTTCGGTCCGGTCCTTGAGGCGGAGATCCTCCGTACGGATCTGAACGTCGCCCTCTTCAACTGCTTTCTTTTTGTCTTTTGTCTGAGCCTGCTGCGCACCATGCCAGAGTTTGATCGAGCGACGTTTCTGCTTCTGATGATGATCAACCCATTTCTGCTCGCATCATTGATCAGTTTGAACAAAGAGATCTTCGCGCTTGCAGGCATCGTTGTTTTCATTCGCTACACGGCCGCAAAGCATTTTCGTTTCGGATGGCTGGCACTGGCCCTCACGCTTTCTCTCTTCGCCCGGTGGCAGCAGGTGCTGGTCATGCTCCTTTACGTACTCTACGAATCGAAGATCTCCCCGCTGAGGGGCCGGCGGCGGCGGGGCATAGCCGTGACAGTTCTGGGCTTCACTGTCGCCTACGGGCTTATTTACCGCCTCGCTCCACTTTTCTTCGCAGCGCTGCTGGCACAGGCGCAGGCCGGCCATACGATCCTGCTCCTGGACAACATTCAGGCGTACTTTGGCTTTTGGCTCGTAGCCATTCCCAAGATCATGATGAACTGCATGGGGCGTCTCATCACGCCCGGATACTTCCTGAACAGCTACCCCCACGAGGACTTCACCAACTGGCGCGACCAGATCTTCATGCAGATGCACACGTTCTTCCTGACAGCGCTTCTCGCCGGAATGCTCTTCGGCCGGAAGCTCCGCCTGCAACATGCGCCCGTGTACCTGTTGGCCCTCTACCTGCTCATGACAGCCGTCAACCCGATGGTGCAGCCGCGTTACGAGTACGCGGCGTATGTCCTGCTGTGCCTGGAGGCGTCGCGATACTTTCGACTTGGCCTCGACGGGGAGGCGCCTCGTACTGTTTCGCGGGGACAGTTCTTTTTTCTTCCCTTGGTTGACTGGCCGCGTCTTTCTGGCGCGAGTGGCATCGTATCTTCCAGAAACCCTGGGCGCAGCCACGGCCCAATATGAAGGCGGACATGGCGAAAACAGACGACGCAGCCTTGAGAGAACATCTGGTCGCGCTCCTGAAGGGCGGCAACGCACACGCAACATTTGCTGACGCAGTGGCGGACTTTCCAGCGAACCGTGTCAGTGAACGTCCGACGGGGATCCCGTACTCAGCCTGGCAGCTGGTGGAGCACATACGCATTACTCTTCACGATCTGTTGGAGTTTGCCACGAATTCCGAATACGTGGAGCTGGACTGGCCGAGCGGATATTGGCCGAAAGATGCCGCGCCAGGCAAGGACGAATCCTGGGGCGCGACGGTGAAGGCCGCTCAGGCGGACCTGAAGAGCTTCGAGGCGCTGATTCATTCTTCGGACAGCAATCTCTACGCAACCATTCCTTGGGGGAAAAATGGCGAGACCTTGCTGCGTGAGGTGCTGTTGGCGGCGGACCATACCAGCTATCACGTGGGTGAACTGATTCTCCTGCGGCGAATTCTCGGGATATGGAAAAGCTAGAGTGAGCGCGGATACAGTGCGGAGAGATCCGCGCCGGTCCTGTCAGAGAATGTTGCCTTCGTAAGGATAGCCCCGCCGGCACTGTCGTTCATTTGCTCTAGCGCCAGCTTACCGCCAGTTGCCAGCGAAGATGGCGTTGGGCAGTCTTGCGAAGCACCCGCTCGAACTCCTCCGTCTCCTTCAACACTTCCTGCGTTTCATTGCCGAGAGCAAGAGGGTGTTCGCGCAGAAAATCGATCAGCGTGCAAACCGTGATGAGGCCGTCTTCGGCCGCAAACCATTGCGGAGGCGGAAGGGTCTTCGCCCATTCAGGATCGCCGGCGCCTTCTTCAAGAAGAAGGGCCATGGAGTTCTCATCCGCGGAGAAGAAGTCGAGGATCGGTCGCACACCAAGACGATGCGCCAGCTTCTCTAGCGCATCTTCGTTTCTGGCCAGAGCGCGACCATTCACAAAGATGTCGTATCCGGGATCCTCACCCTCCACGACGATGTACATGGACGCAGCCACGCGAGCAGTGTACCCCAAGGGTTGTGATGCGGAGCGGCGATTGCAGGTACCCTAGCTCCGAGTAATCTCAAATATTACTCCCCCGTCGTCCTCTCGATTCGAGAGTACCCACAGGACCGCAAGTACGATCAGAGTTGCCCCGGTGATCAGGCTCCAGTCTAGGTGACCTCCCGCCAGCAAGGGGGATTCCAGTGTCGCAACCAGCGGCTGTGTCCATTGCAATGTGCTCACTCGCCCTGCGCCGAATTTACCCAACAGCCAGTAGAAGAGAAGATAACCACAGACCGTTGTGAAAACAGCGCTGAGGGCAAAGCCCGTTGCAACCGTAACCGACCAGTTGATGGCCTCATCCTCCAGGATTTCAGAGGCAAGAAATAGCAGAACGGCAGAGGCTACGCATTGACCAAATAGAGCTTCGACAATCGATAGCCTTTGCATATGCTTCTCGGCAGCACCAAGGGCCCACGCCAGCACGCCGGCCGCCGTAAGAGGAAGCAAGAACCACGGCAGTTGACGAACAGAAATATCGAGGCCACGGTCAAGCAAGAAAAGTACCCCGGCAAGACCGACAACTGCAGGCGTGATGGCAAGCCGCCCAGTAATTGCGAGGAACACGGCAACCATTGCCAAGCAAGCAACTGTGATCGCCGGGGAAAGCTTACCGGCGCTCATAAAGATCAGTAACTGCGGAAGGCACAGAATGCCTAGTCCGACAATGACAGCATTGGCAACGCTACGGAGTGGCCTGCGCCACAGACGGCGGCGAATCGCCCATGGCAGTAAGACGAATGCAGCAATTGAGTACTGTATGGCGAGCGAGCGCAAGCGCGGCTGCGCTGGAGTGGATGCTCGCAACAGCCATCCGGAACCCCACAGCAGGGACAACCCCAGGAACGCAGCCAAGGGGAGATAGCGCATACGAGAGAAGGGCTACGCGCATGGCGTAGCCCTCTCTTCATAACTAGAGCCCGGCACAGAGCCCTGATTAGCGGCGGCCGCCGCCTGTGCTGCCCCCACCACTACCACTGCCCGGTCCCCGTCCACCGCGTCCCCGACGGCGCCGGCGACGATTGGCATCACCAGCAGCGCCGCCGTTGCGTACGGCGCCTGCAGGTACCGGCGCATCATCGGCGCGGTTGAAGTTGGGCTCATTCTCCTCGTCAATCTCCTCATCGGATTCTTCGAAGTCATCCCCACCCTCGATCATGATGGTGCTGGCGTTCGACGAGGGCTGGCGTTCCACAGGCTGCCGCTCCGCACGCTCCTGGCGTGGCGCCTCTGGTTCGCTTCCAGCCTCACCACCTGCCTCAGGCAATCCAAGCTTCTGCCGCTGTTCCTTAAGGAGCGCCTTGCGGGATAACTTGATGCGATTGCCCTCGATGCCGAGAACCTTCACCATCACCTGGTCGCCCTCGCGCAATTCGTCCTTCACGTCCTTCACGCGATGCTCGGCGATCTCGCTGATATGCAGCAAGCCATCGGTCCCCGGGAAGAGTTCAATGAAGGCACCGAACTCCGCCAGCCGGACAACCTTGCCCAGGTAGGTCTTCCCTACCTCAGGCACTGCGGTCAGGTCGTTGATCATCCCCAGAGCCTTGGTCAAACCGACCTCGTCGCTGGAAGCCACGTTCACGCGGCCGGTATCGTCGACGTCGATCTTCACGCCGGTCGCCTCGATGATGCCGCGAATGACCTTGCCGCCCGGTCCGATCAGATCGCGGATCTTGTCGGTAGGAATCTGCAGAGTGTGAATGCGCGGAGCGAACTTTGATCGTGTCTCTCGCGCACCCTGCAGCTCAGAATCCATCTTGTCCAGCAGGAAGAGCCGGCCATGCCGTGCCTGCTCCATCGCTTCGCGCATGATCTGCCCCGTGATGCCGGGGATCTTGATGTCCATCTGCATCGCGGTAATGCCATTGCGCGTGCCGGCAACCTTGAAGTCCATATCCCCGTAGTGATCTTCCGCGCCAGCGATGTCGGTCAGGATGGCGTATTGATCGCCCTCCTTCACGAGGCCCATCGCAATGCCAGCCACCGCACCCTTCAGAGCGACACCCGCGTCCATCAGCGCAAGACTTGCACCGCAGACACTCGCCATCGAGGAGGAGCCATTCGATTCCAGAATGTCAGAGACGATGCGGAAGGTGTACGGCGACTCGTCCGGTGCCGGCAGTACTCCTGAGATCGCGCGCTCTGCGAGTGCGCCGTGCCCTACTTCGCGACGGCCGACACCGGTCATGCGTCCGGTTTCGCCAACGGAGAACGGCGGGAAATTGTAGTGGAGCATTAGGCGCTTCTTTTGCTCGCCCTCGTAGGTCTCCAGGCGCTGCTGGTCATCGGTGGTGCCGAGCGTGACAGTGACCAGAGCTTGGGTCTCACCGCGGGTGAACAGCGCTGAACCGTGGGTGCGTGGCAGCACGCTGGTCTCGATCGTGATCTGCCGAATCTCGTCGAATGCGCGGCGATCCGGACGTACCCGCTCCTGCAACACCTGCTCGCGGAAGATTCGCTCGCGCAATGCCTCGTAATACTTGCCAAGCTTCTTCTTCGCATCCGGCTGGTCGGCGGGCAACTCCTTCGCGAGCCCGTCCTTGATGGCTTTGACCATGGCGTAACTATCGGTCTTGGCATGCGTCTTGGTATCCAGCGCGTCCTTCAGTCGGGCACCCACCTTGGCATCGAGCTCAGCTGCGTAGGCATGATCAACCTCGACTTCAGCAACGACACGCTTGCTTTTGCCAGACTTCGCCACCAGCTCTTCGATAGCCGCGACGATCTTCTTAACTTCGCCATGGCCGAATTCGATCGCGTCGACAACAATCTCTTCGCTCACCTCTTTCGCGCCACTCTCTACCATCACGATGCCGTCTTTCGTGCCGACGACCATGATGTTCAAGGTGCTCTCATGCCGCTCCGCGTAGGTGGGGTTGATGACGAACTGATCGTTCACACGGCCCACGCGAACCGCGCCAATGGGTCCGTTGAAGGGAATATCCGAGAGCGCGAGGGCCGCACCGGCCCCATTGATGCCGATGACATCCGGATCATTCTCTTTGTCCGCGGAAAGGACGAATGCGATAACCTGCGTCTCGTTGCGGAAGTTTTCAGGGAAGAGCGGCCGGATGGGACGGTCAATCTGCCGCGAGGTCAGGATCTCTTTCTCGCTGGGACGTCCTTCACGCTTGATGAAACCGCCGGGGATGCGCCCACCGGCGTAGGTGTACTCGCGGTAGTCCACCGTGAGCGGAAAGAAGTCGATGCCCTCGCGTGGTTCCTGTGATGCAACCGCGGTGACGAGCACCACACTGTCGCCCTGTGTTACTAACGCGGCGCCGGAGGCCTGTTTGGCCATGCGGCCGGTTTCAAAAGTGAGTCGCTTGCCGCCGGCAAGCTCAACGGAAACTTCTTGTTTCATGGAATCCTCGTTTTCTGTGCAGCGCAGGAGATGATGTCGCTCCAGGCAGGAAGGCACGCAGCACCGGTGGAGAAACTTCGGTGCGGGTTGTTCGTTGCACACGACCCCCTCTCAGCCATGGCGGCGAGTGGAAGGGTGCGGAGGCGACGCGCGGATTTGGCACTCGCATGCCGAAATCCCGCATCGCTCTCTCTGGAAGCGTGCAATAAAAAGGGCAAGGTCTGTACGAACTTACTTACGAATGCCGAGCTTGCCGATAACGTCGCGGTAGCGGGTGGAGTCGCTTGTCTTCAGGTAGTTCAAAAGACGACGACGCTTGCTCACCAGCATCAGCAGACCACGGCGGGATGCGTGGTCCTTCTTGTGGGTCTTGAAATGTTCGGTCAGCTCGCCAATCCGTTCACTGAGAATTGCGATCTGTACCTCGGGGCTCCCGGTATCCGATTCATGTGTACGAAAACGGGAGATCACCTCTGTCTTCTTCTCTGTTGCCAGCACGCTTACCTCTCTATGCTCTTTATCGATTCCACTCTCTAAGTGTCTGCCATAAGAGTAACATAGAGTCCTTTTTTGACAACAGCCCAAGCGACTGCGATTACGAGGCTAATGGACCGCGATCTCGGTCTTGGCCCCCTCTCTCGGGTTGTTCTTGTCGAGCAGGAAGGTCAGCAGCACCATAATCGCGGAGGCCGCAGCCAGCGCAAAGTATACATCCACATAGCCCTGCGCCGATGTCTGCGACTGCACGGAACTGTAGATGCGGGCCGCCGCCCCGCCCGCCGCGTTCGCTGGCCCCAGCCGAGTGGCGGAGAGCGCGCCCGTCAGCGACTGCAATCGCTGTTGATAAGCAGGATCGCCCGGATGCAGGTGCTGCAGGTAGTTGTTTTGGTGAAAGGCGGTGCTTTCGGTGACGAAGGCGCCGGTGAGCGAGATCAGGATCGACCCGCCGATGTTGCGCGCAAAATTGATCAATCCCGAAACCTGGTTGTTCAGCTCACGCGGCAGACCAAAGTATGCCGCCGTCGTGACCGAGATGAAGACAAACGGAATCGAAACGACCTGCACAATGCGCAACCACGTAGCAAAGCCGAAACTCATTCCTAGGTTCAGGCGAATTGCCGAGTAGAAGAATGCGGAGGTATAGAGGATGAAGCCGAAGGCGATGATATTGCGCGCGGGAAAGCGCGAGATTGCCTGCCCGGCAATTGGGAACAAGAAAAGCAAAACAATACCGCCGCCGGAGAGCGCCAAACCCGCAATCGTGGCCGTATAGCCGAGCAACTGCTGGGTAAATTGCGGCTGCAGCACCGTCGACGCATTCAGGATGCCGCCCGTAATCATCATCAAAAAGGAGCACACGGCAAAATTTCGGTATTTGTAGAGCCGCATCGCCATGATCGGCTCCTTCGCACCCGCCATCTCCCACCAAACAAGCGCGACGATCGAGATCGCGAACGTAATCGCATAGAACCGGATCCAGGGCGATCCAAACCAGTCCCACTCCTCGCCCTTGTCCAGGAAGATCTCGAGCGCTCCCATGGAGATCACGAGCAAAACCACTCCGACATAGTCCAATCGCCACAGATTGGCCCGGTCATGTTTCAGATATGGAGGATCTTCCACCAGCCGTTGCACCAACACGAGCGCGAGAAGTCCGATCGGAATGTTGATGTAGAAGATCCAGTGCCAGCTGTAGTTGTCGGTCAGCCAGCCGCCAACCGTTGGACCAATAGACGGGGCCAGCACAGCAACAATGCCGTAGAGCGAAAACGCCAGGCCGCGCTTGCTGGGCTCGAATGAGTCGGCCATGATGGCCTGCGCCATCGGTTGGAGTCCACCACCTCCAGCACCCTGGATCACGCGAAAGAGCAGCAACAACCCAATGGAGGGAGCAAGCCCGCATAGAAAGGAGGCCGCGGTAAAGATCACGATGCAGAGCTGGAAGAAGTTCTTGCGCCCAACCACGCTCGACGCCCATCCGCCCATCGGCAGCACCACAGCATTTGCCACGAGATACGTCGTCAACACCCAGGTGCTTTGATCGCGGCTTGCGCCGAGCCCGCCTGCAATGTACGGCAGCGCCACGTTAGCGATGGAGGTGTCGAGCACCTCCATGAAAGCAGCCATTGCGACAGTCACAGCAATTACCCATGGATTCGTCTTCGGCTTCCATGCCGTTATGGGCACTGCTGCTGCCGCTGCTGCCATGTCGTCGCTTAGCTCCCGCCGGGTGGGGCTCGTCGTGGCGCAAGAATACGGCAGGTGAGCGCGACAGAGCCATCATTTGTTTGTTGAATAGATGCACAACCGCTGTTAGCCGACTCGCAAATTGGGCAATCCAACGCTTCGCGGCTGACTTCTCGAATGATCCGGCGGCAGTCAATCGGTGGAAGATTGCGCGAAGCCTATTTGCCGTCGTCCAGTGTGCCGGCCCAGTGCAGGAAGCGGATCAATTGTCCCTTCTCCTGCCAAACGAAGCGGAAAAACTCTCTCGCATTGATAGTATTGGCCTCGCGTCCGGAATAGGTTTCGATGCGCCAACGCAGATAGTCGCTGCGCCATGGCCGCAAGCGATGTCCACGCGTGGCATTCCAAAGAAACCGCATCGCACTTCCCATTGCCATCGGACTCCGGCATCAGTATAGAGGTGCCGTGTCGGCGCGGTCGGAGGTCTCGCTTCATCGCGCAGGTAAAGGATCCTTCTTTACATGCGATCGAAGAGAGTTCCCTGCTGCTCGATCGCCACGATTACGGATTCGAGAGCTGACTGCTGTGTCTCATTGGCGGAAAGTTGTGTCGCTACTGTTGGCAGGTCCGCCTGGAGCAGATTGGTCTGATTCGCCACCAATTGTGTCTTCTCCTGCGATGCGTAGGAGGAAGCGGACTGAAAGCGATTGATCGCGCCATCAAGGGATGCGCGTTGTGTGCTGACCTGCGAGAGTGCCGCGGTGAGCTGTGACGTCAAAGCGGTGGTCGTTGCCGTGTCGCCTGTCGAAAACCCCTGAATGAGCGAGTTCAACGTGCCCAGAAGATCGCCGCCGGCAGCGGTGAATATCTGTTGTCCTGGCAGGTTGGTCGCGATCGACTGGCCCCCCGGGGTGTTCAGGTGGTTCACGACATTGTCACCTGAATAGACCACGCTCGCGGGTGTGCTGGAGGTGTCCAGTTGAAATGGAGGACTACTATTTTGACTGCCGGAGAACAGATAGTTGCCAGCGTAAGCAGTGTTGGCCAGGCCAAGGATTTCGTCGCGAATGCTGGTCAGTTCCGCCGCGACGCTGGATTGGTCGCTGGCGTTATTCGTGCCATTGTTTCCCGCGGTGGCAACCGATATCGCCTGGTTGATCTGATCGACCACCGATCCAAGCGTCGAATCTGCGACCTGCATTCTCGCCGTCGTCGTGGCGACCGTCTGTGTAAAGGTACTGTCCGCGGCAATCTGCGCCAAAAACTGCACATTCTGTGCCGCTGCGACCGGGTCATCACCTAGACCCGACAGCCGTACGCCACTAGATATTTGACTGGACAACACCTGCTGCTGCGCGGTGTTCCGCGAGAGTGCAATGGTGAGCTGTTGGATGTAGTTCGGATTGACATTCATGATCGTCTCCCTGGAGCTACACCGATACAGCGGTCTCAGTGCCTAGATTGAGGGCACTCGTGACTACCGAATTCAGGATGGTGAAGACCTTGGCGGCGGCTTGATAAGACTGTTCGTAGGTCTGGAGGAGCGCTGCCTGATCGTTCATGTCGACGGAGGACAACGCGCTTTGCTGGGACTGGAGTTGGGTGAGCGAAGCACTCTGCGATGCTTGAGTAGTGGTCGCCTGGCTTACCTTCGCACCGATGCTCCCTACCAGGGCCGCGTAAGAAGTGTTCGGCGTTTGGCCGCCGACAATTGACGCCGATGCCAGTGCTGCCATCGCTGTGGCATTTGATCCATCCTGCGAGCCGGCCCCGGATGCCGATGCAGCGACGCCATTAGGGTCGTTCAAGAGAACGGAGATGGCGTTCGCCGCACCCGTTGCGCTGCTGCCCAGACCAAATATTGGCGCCCCGCTGGCTCCGTTGGCGTCAATTCCGCTCGCCTGCTGCGTATTGACTGCCGTGCCCACGCTCCACGCCAGCTGATCGATCGACGAGATGGCGCTTGGTATGTCGGAATCTCTGGCCTCCAGCGCACCGCCGATCTGACCGCCGGCGTTGGTCAACGCGGAAGTCTGGTCGGCTCCGCCCAGCAGCAAATGAGTCATGCCTCCGGAACTTTGTGTTGTGAGGTCGACGCTCTGACCACCCGCTACTAGCACGGCACCTGAGGCCGTCGTGATGGTCAGGCTGTTGTTGTCATTTGTGATTTGATGGATGCCAACCAGTTGGGATAACTGCTGAAGATCGTACTGCCTCTGATCCTCGAGTGTTCCTGCATCTCCGTTCGGACTGCTGGCGCTGATCTTTGCATTCAGGCTAGCGATGTCGCTGGTCAGCGAGTTCACCTGGCCGGCAGCAGATGCAATCGTCGCATCGAGGCCCGACTGCTGCTGTTCGAGCGCTCCTGATACCTGGTTAAATGTCGCGGCAAGGCTCTGCGCCGCGGAGAGGACGCCGGCTCGCAGGGTTGCGTTTGAGGGATCAGCGGCCAGCGACGAGAAACTCTGAAAAAAAGCTGTCATCTGTTGGCCGATGTCGGCGGCCCCGCTACTCGAAGTGCCCCCGGTTGCTGAAATGGCCCCGGAAAAGAGTGATTGCAGGTCATTCAACGCGGCGAGCCGCTCCGCTGCAGCCGACTGGTCTTGCGTCTGCTGATCGATACGCTGGTTCAACAGGCGATCGCGTTGCGATACAGTCCCCTCAAGGGTGACGCCGGTGCCAACGGAATGGCCGTTGACCGTCACCGTATCGGCGGATCCCCACTGTACCGACTCGGTGGTATAGCCGGGTGTATTTGCATTAGCGATGTTGCCGGCTACGACCGAAATCGCTGACTGGTCCGCGGCCAGGGCGCCCGTCGCAATGTTCCATGCTTGATTGAGAGAAGCCATTTTATTTAGCGCCTCGCAAAGGCCCGATAGCCTTCGGCAAATGAATACTGTCCCGTCTCGAGCCCAAGCACGTTGAGATTGATACGCGTCTGCCGGAGCAGGCGATCGAGGAGCAGTAGCTTCCAGGAGAGCCGCGCGTGTGCCGCGTTGGATATCGAGAGGCGCCGTCCCTTGGCTTCCCACTCGCGGCAGACGCAGGCAAGCTGCACAAGAATCTCTGCATCCATCTTTACGAGGCCATCGATCGCGCGATCAAGTGTTCGCTCAATCTCAGCGCTGGGCAGCAACCGGATACTCTCTATCTCGTCGCGCTTCATTCGCAATCCTCTAGCCGGCTAGATTGCGCAGCATGGCATTTGCTACTTCTGGAGGAGCCACTTGATAGCTGCCGTTGGCAATCTGCTGTTGAAGGCTCGCGACACGATCCTGCCGGATCTCCGGCATCTGCATAGCTTGCGCTACTGCCTGGGCTGCCGGGCTGAGGTCGCTTGTGTCCCTCCCCGTAGCGACGCCGTTTATGGAAGGAGCGGTCTGACCCTCCGTGCGCAACCGGGATGGCATCTCGACGCCGGTATTCTCCAGATTTGGTGCATAAGTCGAGCGATCGCGTACGTCCATGGTTGACCTCCTCACAAGCTATATCGGCTGGGATCCGAAAAGCTTGAGGCTGGACTCGGTCTTTGTCCCCCGGCCTATCGGGCACCCTCGGCATGGGAGGATTCGAGTTGGTGGAGAATTCTGTCCGCGATGCCGAAGCCCCCTCGCTCGGATATAGCTCCCGCAAGGGATTCTGACGCGAACCCCGAAAGTGCACCTCCGCTCCCAGAGCCCCCGCTGTCGCTGTCCTCTCCGGTCAGCCCGTCACCCTCCTGCAATGGCTTCAGGAGCTCGGCCATCAGACTGGCTTCAAACCGGTGCGCGCATCGTTCCAGCCTGGGATCCTTCGCAGGCGTAGCTCCCGATGCGCTCTGTGAGGACAAGCCCTGCAATCCCGTTCCCGCCGTTTGCACTAGAGCACCTCCAGTTCGGCCTCTAGCGCTCCAGCCTCTTTCATCGCCTGCAGTATAGAAATCACATCGCGCGCACTCGCCCCGATCCCCTGCAACTCCTGGACCAGATCATCCACTGTCGCTCCGCGCTTCAGCACAATCTGATTCACCGGCTTATCCTGCGCTTCGACACGGGTCTCCTGCACGGTTTGCGTCGTGCCGTTGCTGAGCGGTCCAGGCTGGGAAATCGCGACATCGCTGATGACATTCACAACCAGCCCGCCGTGAAGAATCGAGACAGGCTGCAGTCGGACATCGCCACCAATCACCACCGTTCCGGTGCGTTCATTCACCACCACCTTGGCGCGCGGAAAGGTATCAATTTCGACGGCTTCCACCCGCGCAAGAAGAGCCGGCAGATCCTCGCCTGGTTGAGGATGCAGGTCAATCCGCCGGCTGTCCGCAGCGTGCGCAAGTGGGCGTTTGAGCTCCCTGTTGATCGCATCGGCCATGCGTTCCGCAGTGCGAAAGTCCGCCTCATTGAGCAATATGGACAACGAAGGCAATCGCGACAGATCGACCGGCACACCACGTTCGACCATGGCGCCACCGGGAATACGACCCGTCGTCGGATGGTTGACAACCTTTGCATTGCCGTTCGCTGCGGCCGCATACCCTCCCAGCACGATAGGTCCCTGGGCCTGTGCGTAAATTCGCCCGTCTGGGCCATACAGAGGCGTCATCAATAAGAGTCCCCCGTTGAGACTGCGGGCATCGCCAGCCGAAGAAACGGTAACGTCGAGTTTTGTGCCGGGCTCCGCAAAGGGTGGCAGAGTGGCCGCTATGAAGACCGCCGCCATATTCTGCACCCGTAGTGAGTTTGCGCTACCGGTTGTGGGCACGTTCACTCCCATGCGCTGCAACGTGGAAATGAGCGTCTGGACAGGGAAGACGGAGAGTCGATAAAAAAGATCGGCGCGGAAGCTGCCTTCCTGTGCCCGGCGAGCGAGCGGCTGATGCGTCGCCGCCACAATGCGGACGTCGACCCGCACCGTCTCGTTCTCGCCAACCCTTTGCAGTTCCCCGCTCTCGAGAAAACGCAGCAGCTTGGACTGAAGTGCCAGTGGCATCTCGCCAATCTCATCCAGAAACAGCGTGCCGCCATTCGCAGCTTCAATACGTCCTGTCCTGCGCTGTACGGCACCAGTGAAGGCGCCGCGCGCGTGTCCGAAAAGCTCGGCCTCCAGCAGTGCCTCCGGAATGGCGGCGCAGTTCAGCGCAACGAAGGGTCGGTCAGCCCGTTGGCTCAGGCGATGGAGAGCGCGCGCCACGACCTCCTTCCCGGTCCCCGTCGGTCCCTGGATGAGTACCGTAGACCTCCGCTTCGCAACCAGACGGATACGGCGGCTTACTTCGAGCATTCGGTCAGAATCTCCAATCAACTCCGGCAGCCGTACGGACGCACCCAGCTTTGGAATGGCCGGAGTGTGAGCAGCGGCACGCGGCGAAGACTGCCTGGCTGAAATCGGCAGGACTCGCGCTGGCACCGGAGCGGCTGGGTTATTCGTATCTATAGCTGTGGCCGACGGTGTTTCCTCGCACACCGACCGCAATACCTGGAGCAGCTCGCCGCGTCGCGGGCTTCTCATCACCCCCGTCAAGCCGGCGAACGTTCCATCGAGGGCAATCAGGTCCATGGTCGGCTGACTGGAGCGTGCTTCCTCTGCAAAATCCGCCAGATGCAGATCCGGCAGCGGGCCATCCAGCAGCGTTGCCTGCGGCCGGGTCTGCTCCATCAGCAGCAGCGCAGCGGCGCCTCCGTCTGCCTCGTGCACCTCCCAGCGCTGCGCTGTGAGCGCACTGCGCAGACGGGCGCGGACCTCGGAATTTGCGCTCAACACCAGAACCGAGGCTGCATTTTTCGTCATGACAGACGCTGTCGCCATAGGAATCCTCTCTCTTCACTCAATCGTGGGAGTACTCGCGTACTACTGCATGACCGGTTGCTGGAAAGCTGATGCCGGCGTCGGCAGAGGGACAGATTGCGGCTGTTTCCCGGCTTCGACCCCGGCAATGCGATAGCCCTGGCCGCGCACCGTCTCGATCAACGAGCCACTTGAGCCGAGCTTGCGCCGCAGATAATTGATGTACACATCCACGACGTTGGTATTGCCTGCGTCCCCCGAACTCCAGACCCGCTCGAGCAGTGTGGCGCGCGAGACGCAATGGCCCCGATTGAGCATCAGGTATTCCAGCAGGCCGAACTCACGGCGGCTCAGCGCAATCGGCTCCTCACCGCATTCGAGAGACTGCTGCAGCCGATTCAGTTCCAGACCGCCACAGCGCAGCACCGCGCCTCCATCATGCCGGCGTACGAGCGCGCGGCAGCGCGCCTTCAACTCGCGCATCGCGAAGGGCTTCATCAGACAGTCGTCCGCGCCGCCCTCCAGGCAGGCAATCCGGGTTTCCAGCTCAGTCGCCTGTGCGGAAAGCACCAGGACGCGCATGCCGTTTCCCAGCTGGCGCGCTACCTCCAGCACCCGCATTCCGACATCTCCCGGCAGGTCCAGGTCCAGAAGAAAGAGGTCGTAGTCCGCGCTTGCGACGGCCGTGGCTGCTGCAGCGCCGTCTCCCACCAGCGTCACAGTGTGATCTTCTTTTTCGAGCGACCGGGTGACAAACATTCCCAGGGCAGGTTCATGTTCAGCAATCAGGATTCTCAAGGCCCATCCCTCGTCTCAGCGCCGGTTGATCCCCGGCTTGCAAAGACACCATCTCGTCAAAGGGGTCTCCTTGGCAAGATATTGCTTTGATTTTTCTTCGCCTATATTTCGCTTTTGGTACGCCTTCCCCGGATGGTTTCATTTTGGGAACCCCGGATGACGCTGGCGAAGATTTCTTCGCCACATTTCGCTGTTTCTTCGCTACAATTGCGGCATGTCCGTCACACGCCGACAAAAAGAGGTGGTCGATTTCATCAGCGGCTTCGTTGAGGAGAATGGCTATTCCCCATCCTTTGATGAGATCGCCCGGGGGCTGAACCTCAAGTCCCTGGCCACGGTACACAAGCACGTCACGAACCTGCAGAAGAAGGGATTGCTGGAGCGCGCACACAATCGCAGCCGCTCCATCGACATCCTGCCCCCCAAAAACAAGTCGCGCCAGCCGGACCGTCTGCCCCTCATGGGCCGGATCGCTGCAGGCCTGCCAGTGGATGCGGCAGAGGCCTCGGAGTCCATTTCGCTCGGCGACATCATTGGGAACAAGGATGTCTTCGCCCTGGAAGTGCGGGGCGATTCGATGCGCGACGAGCACATCGTGCACGGGGATTATGTGCTGGTCGAGCGCGTGAAGACGGCTCGCCCGGGGGAAATCATTGTGGCGCTGGTTCGCGGAAGCGAAACCACACTGAAGCGGTATTACATCGAAGGCGACCAGGTTCGCCTCCAGCCCTCGAATGTGGAGATGGCCCCCATCTTCGTACCCGCAGAACAGCTTGCGATTCAGGGCCGGGTGCTGGGAATCCTGCGCAAATACGCCTGATCCCGCCCATCTACCTCATTTCAGAGACAAAAGAAGGGGCCCGGCAGATTTGCCGGGCCCCTTCTGGCTCTTGAAGATCTCTTACGCGACTGTGGTAGCAGCCAGCACCTTGGCGACGCTCTTGTCGATCGTCTCCTTGGGCACGTAGCCGACAATCTGCTCCGCCACCTTGCCGCCCTTGAAGAGCAGCAAAGCCGGGATACCACGAATGCCGTAGCGGGCCGGAGTGGACGCGTTGCGGTCCACATCCATCTTCATCACCTTCAGCTTGCCCTGGTAGGCTGCGGCCACCTCATCCACAATCGGGGCCAATGCGCGACAGGGGCCACACCAGGCCGCCCAGAAGTCCACCAGGACTGGTTCGTTGGACTTCAGAACCTCCTGCTCAAATGTCGCGTCGTTGACCTCAGTGATCCCATGACCTGCCATTCATTCCCTCCATCTGGACACCGAAACGGGCTCCAGTTGTGTCCGAAACTGGCCTTCAAGGCGCATTCCGGGAGCTGTTTTGCCTTCAAAATGTGCTGTAAGAGAGATGCAGCAGGGCGCAAAAGGTCGCATCGAGGCCTGCCACCCCCATCTTAGCCGGAACCGCCCTGCAGGCGCTGTGGAAAGTAAAAGCGCCTGTGGCTCTCAAAGGAGCCACAGGCGCTAGAGCAGCCCTCCCCCAGAACTGCCCACGGGTGAGAAGGTAGGCGGTGAGGGCCGGAAAAGTAAATAAAACTTAAGTACTTTTGTAGTCATCGCGGTACATATTACCGAGCTGGAATGCCTTTTTTATGTGATCGTCTCGATTTAGGCCTATAAAGTAGAAAAAATCGTATACTTCGCACAAATGGCTGATCTACTCTCTCCGCGCGAAGCGGCGCTGCGCCTTGGCATCTCGTATCCCACGATGAAGCAGTGGCTTTACCGCGGCAAACTGAAGGCGATTAAGACGCCGGGCGGGCACTACCGGATCCCTGAGGCAGAGCTGGACAGCCTGCTGCACAAGGCGAGGCGCCCGGAGACGCCGAAGCGTCAGATGTTGCGCACGGTAAGCGGGCGGAATCAACTGGTGGGCCGCATCGTCGAGATCAAGATCGAAGGTCTGCTGGCGCAGATCAAGCTCTCTATCGGGGGCCAGATCATCACCTCGCTGATCACCTCCGACGCGGCGCGCGAGCTGCAGCTTGAAGTGGGCGAGACGGCGGCGGCACTGATCAAGTCCACTGAGGTGATGCTGCTCCGTGTTTAGGATGTGGCACAACTCGCGGCGATCCTGGTCCTGCCTCGTACTGCTTTCGATCGTCCTTTGGATCTCGCAGTTCCCTGTCGCTTCCCATGCACAGGCGCATCCCCCTGTCCGTGTGGCCGCAGCCGCGGATCTTCAGCCCCTGCTACCTGGACTGCTCGCCGACTACGAGCGGCAGACGGGGGAGCATGCAGAGGCGTCCTTTGCCTCCTCCGCAACGCTCGCGACGCAGATTGAAAACGGTGCGCCTTTTGATGTGTTTCTCTCTGCGGACATGGCGTTGCCGGAGCGGATAACACAACATGGCTTCGCGGCCGTGGGAGCCACTCCAACACCCTACGCGCGCGGCACGCTGGTGCTGTGGACACGCAACCAGAGTGGGCTCGATCCGCTCAGCATGCAGCTACTTGCGTCCCCAAAGGTACGCAGCGTGGCTATCGCCAATCCACAACATGCCCCCTATGGCCGTGCGGCGATGCAAGCGCTGACCAGCCTCGCGCTCGTTCCAACGATTCAGCCAAAGCTGCGGACTGCGGAGAACATTGCGCAGGCGGCGCAGTTTGCCAGCACCGGGAATGCCGACGTCGGACTCATCTCCCTCACATCGGCGCTCACTCTCACGGCGCAGGGACATTACGTTGCGGTGCCGCAGAATGCATACCAGCCGATCCTGCAGGGGACCATCGCGCTGAAGGGCGGCGCGAATGCGCGAGGCGCCGCGGCATTCCTCACATATCTCCACTCGCCTGCAGTGGTCCAGCAACTGCAGCGGGGTGGGCTCGCACCGGCACAGTAGTCAATGCAGCGGTCAGTTTCGCAGGCTTGGCGTCAGCCCCGGATTGACGGTCCGCCTGCTCATCGTTGCCCTCCTTGCCGTGCCGCTCGCGCGCAGATACACAGACGCAAGATGGCGCCACTCAAAGCAACGCGCCGTACCGCCTCAGCGTCTCGGTGAATGAGGTCAGCCTTACCTTCCATGCAGCCGATGCTCACGGCTTACCCATCCGCGACCTGAGACTGGATGAGCTGCACATCCTTGACAACGGGGCGCCGCCCCGAAGGATTGTTTCCTTTCAGTCGATGGAGGACTTTCCCATCCGTGCCGGCATTCTCTTGGATACCAGCGAGTCCATGGAGGGATATCGTTCCCGCAATCGAGCTATTTCGATCGAATATGCTCGACGCCTGTTACGGCAGCAAACCGACCAGGCATTTGTCATGAACTTCGATTCCCAGTCCAGTGTCGTACAACCGTGGACGAGCGATGCTACTGCTCTGACAGCGGGTGTTCGCGGATTTATGACGGACGGGAGCCGCCGTCTCAGCGGCACAGCCATCTTCGACAGCATCTATCGAGCGTGTCTCAACCAATTCGGCAGACTCGATCATGGAGGCAGCGCAAACTTCATCCTTCTGTTTTCCGATGGCGAAGATAACGCGAGCCACGCTTCTCTTCAGGATGCGATCGACACATGCCAACGCACCAACACCGCGATCTATGTCTTTCGCGCAGAGCAGGAGACGAGTTTCTCGACGGGACCAAAGGCTCTGGCGGAACTGGCATCGAAGAGCGGAGGCCGCGTCTTCCATGACGACGACTCTGATGCAGGGATCTATAGCGATCTCCAGATCATGGAGGGAAATCTCCGTGATCAATATCGCCTCATCTACCAACCGGCAGAACTGAAACGCGACGGTTCGTTTCACCGAATCGAGTTAGAAGCTCCGGAGCGCGTGGACAGCATCACCATCCGTGCCGGCTACTATGCCCCAACGCACTGAGATTCGCTTTAGAACAAGCCTGACTTTGCTTGGCGCATCCATAGCGAAGTAAGGCGGCGTCGCCGTGAAAGCTCGAAAACTCATCGCCTTCGCGGCCCATCGTAACTTCCCATTTGCCGACGATCCGCCCGCCGCTATCCACTCCGACCGGGTCGCCACAATGGCCCAGAGGCGAAGCAGACTAATGGTTTGGCGCCGGAACTGCTTTTTCATCTCCATGAGTTTTCGACGACGGTATTTTGGGCGGCACAGGATTGTCCGCCTTGCCGTTCGTTTCCTGCGCGCCGATGTGGTCGGCAAGCTCATCGCCAGTGAAGTTGCTCGGTGGAGCTATCGTCAATCTCCGGCAGCATGGTTGCATTCCATGCGTGCCACTCCGCGACGATTCGGTCATAAACATCCTTGCGGCGCACCTTCAGGTTGGCGCGCTCCATCGGATCCTCAACGACATTGAAGAGAAACGTGTTGTCGAGGATCTTCAGATATTTGTAGTCGCCGTCTCTCGCCGCCCGCTGTGCGTTCGCCTTATAACGCCAGAACAACTTGCGCTCGACTGTTGCCGAATTCTGCGTGAGCATCGGCAGCAAGTTGATGCCATCGGGCGGGAAGGCCGGATCGGATGGGACGCCCGCGGCCGCCAGCAGCGTCGGCATCCAATCCATGGTGATCGCCACTTGATCGGTCGTTCGACCCTGCGGAATGCGCGCCGGCCAGGAGATGATTGCCGGTATCCGCAGTCCGCCTTCCAGCAGTTCAGTCTTCCGGCCGGTGAAAGGCCAGGTATCCGCGAATCGTTCCCCACCGTTGTCGCTGGTGAAAATGACGATCGTGTTCTCTGCCAAACCATTCTTGCGCAGCGCTTCAAGAACGCGGCCTATCTGAAGATCCATTTCCTGGATCATGCGCTGATAGGTCTTCTGCGTGCCGCCATCGAAATCAAACAGGCTGCCTGCTGACCGGAGGCGGTTCGACTCCGCCTCGTCCCCCGGCGCTTCCCATGGCCAGTGCGGCGCGTTGAAATGCAGACTTATCAGAAACGGGCGGCCTGATTTCGCATATCCATTGACGACGTCCACGGCGCGGCTGCCGAGCATATCCGTCAGGTAGCCCATCTGGTGCACCTGCACGTCGTCGTCCCACAGATCGTCTCTTCGGTTTGCGTGCGTGTAGTAGTCGACAGCGCCGCCGCGAAATCCGTAGAAATGGTCGTATCCGCTTTGGAGAGGACCGAATTTCGGGAGTACGCCCAGATGCCACTTTCCGACGAGGGTCGTGCTGTAGCCGGCCTTCTTCAACAACGACGGCAGAGTGGGATGGTCCGGCGGCAAGCCGACAGCGCGGCCGGCCAAAGGCTCCTCCAATCCCAGTGGCAGCCGGTACTGATAGCGGCCAGTGATCAGCGCAGTGCGCGTTGCGGAACAGACCGCGGAGTTGGCATATGCCTGCAGGAACCGCACGCCCTTCGCCGCAAGGCCATCGATGTTCGGCGTGTTGATATCAGGGCGCCCATAGCACGATACGTCGGCATAACCGAGATCGTCAGCCATGATGAAAAGGATGTTCGGAGGTCCCGACACCTTCTGCCCAAATAGATTGTTAGCGCCTGACGCAAGCGCGATCGTTCCAAGGGCGCCGTTGCGCAGCAGGCTACGACGGGTCACGGTATCTGGGATTTCCATTTCGCTCCTTTACGAACAAACAAAATCGGACCGGGAATCCCTCATTTTGCAGTAGCGCCTCGTCAGCAGCTGTCAGCACGATCGGCTCGGAATGTCATCAAAGGCGCAGGTGGTCACCTGTCGCGGCTGGCATGTGAGCAGGCAGCTTAGCCTATCCCCTGGAGATGGCAATAGGGAATGAGTCACGTGCAATTCGGAACTTATTCATTGGCGAAGCGCGGCGAGCGCTCGTAGCTTCTTACGAATAACATCGTGATCTCAAAACGCGATCCACACTGAAAGGCCGGCGGCGTTGCGACACAGGCGTGCGCGTGAGCTAGTCTTTGAGGGCATGGATCTGCAAGCCCTCGTTCTGACGTTTCGACTGGCTGCCGTGACTACGGCGATCCTGCTGCCACTGTCGCTTGTCCTGTCGGCGTGGCTGGCGCGATCGCGTAGCTGGGTGGCGCACGTGGTGGAGGCGGGTGTGGGGTTGCCGCTGGTGCTGCCGCCGACCGTGATCGGCTTCTATTTACTGGTCTTGATGGGACCGGCGACGGCGCCTGGGCGGTTGCTGGTCCGCATCGTTGGACATCCGCTGGCGTTCACATTCTGGGGGCTGGTGATCGGATCCGTGCTCTACAGCCTGCCCTTTGCCGTGCAGCCGGTCCTGGCTGGTTTTCGGGGCATCGACACGGCGCTACTTGAAAGCGCGGAGTTGCTGGGCGCTTCGCGGTTGCGCCTCCTGACGCGGATACTGCTGCCAGGCGCGCGCGCCTCCGTGCTGGCAGCCGCGGTGCTGTGCTTCGCCCATACGGTCGGTGAGTTCGGTGTGGTGCTGATGCTGGGTGGGTCGATTCCCGGCGTGACGCGCACGCTCTCCATCGCTCTCTATGACCAGGTGATGGATGGCAATTACGCCGCCGCCAACCACATGGCGCTGGCCCTGGTCGCGATTTCGCTGGCCGCATTGCTGGTGGTGTACAGCGTGGCGCGACCGGGCGCGCGAGGAGAAACAGGCGGTGCGTGAGATGGAAGCGCGGCAGCCGATGGCGCCGAAGAGCGGAAGTGGCGAACAAGCCGCTCCGTGGCTTTCGTTCCGCATCGAGCACGGCACGCACCTGCATAAAGCCAAGGCCGCAAGCGAACTGACGCTGACCGCGGAAGCGTCGCTTTCCGGCCCGCTCGCCGTGCTGGTGGGACCATCGGGCGCGGGCAAGACCTCGCTTCTGCGCAGCATTGCCGGATTGCTGCGGCCGCGCCGTGGATTCGTCACCGTGGCGGGTACGACGGTATGTGACAGCGACCAGGGCATCTGGCTTCGGCCTGCCCAGCGAGGCTGCGGGCTGGTAACGCAGCGGCCCGCGCTCTTCCCGGCAATGACGGCGCGAGACAATATCGCATTCGGCCTGCATGCGCTTTCGCGCGAGGAGCGAGAACGGCGGGTTGGAGAGATGGCGGCGCTCTTCCGGCTGGAGCCGCTCTTGTCCCGGCGGCCCTCCCGGCTCTCCGGCGGCGAGCAACAACGTGTGGCCGTGGCGCGCACGCTGGCGCCTCATCCGCGCGTGCTGCTGCTGGATGAGCCTTTCGCCGGGCTGAACCTGGATTTGAAAGACGCTGTCCTGACCGATCTTGAGATCTGGTTGACGGAGACGCGAACGCCGGTCCTTTATGTGACTCACGACGTGGCAGAAGCATGGCGGCTGGGCACGCGGCCGGGCGCGGAGGTGTTGCGCATCGAGAACGGATCCATCGTGAGCCAGGGCCCCGCAGCCACAGTGCTGGCGTCGGAACGAGCACAGCTGCTCGCCGCGCTCGAATGAGTCTCTATCGAATCCGCTGCAATATATTTCCCGATGCTTAACCCTGGAGGCTTCCACATATGTCTGCTGTGCATCATCGCAATGCAACTGCGCTCGCTGCATTGCGCATCTTTGTCGGCATCTTCTTTCTGATGTTCGGCGAGTACAAGGTCTTCGGGACCGAATTCACGCTGCATGGCGGATTTGAAGAGTCGATCCGCGGCTTTCTCGCGCAGGGCACCTTTCCCTGGATGGCTCCGGTGCTTCGGCACGTCGTGTTGCCACACGCACACCTGTGTGCGTTCCTGACCGCGTACGGCGAACTGCTGATCGGACTGGGGCTCATTTTTGGCGTGCTGACACGGCTCGCCAGCGTCTTCGGCATCCTGCTGATGGTCCTGCTATGGCTCGCCGCGGGATACCCGGGCCCCCATGTCGCGGCGTGGCAATATTTCGGCGCATCGCTGGATTGGTCTGTCTTTGCCGGGTGTTTCGCGGCGTTTCTGGTGGGCGAGTCAGAGTTGCGGTGGTCACTGGCGCAGCGCATGCGCCGAAGGAGTGGCGCAACCCACCCCTGACTTCCGTCACAGAAATTTCAATTTTCTGATTGCGCATTTTCATCCGAGGAGCGTCTAAATGGCGGACACGGCGAGGGGCGCAGTGGAACAGCTGGAGCAATCGCGGCAGCACGCACCCGATGCATGCCTGGCCAGGGCGCTGGAGTCGCTCGAAGGCCTCGCATCGGGGGACGCGTTCGGCGAGTGTTTCTTCGACCCCCGGAACCGCACCCCTGACAATCGGGCCTCCCGCGTCCTGCCGCCGGCACCGTGGCGGTTTACGGATGACACGATGATGGCCGTCTCGGTCTGTGCCTGTCTGGAGCGGCATGGAAGCATGGAGCCGGAGTGGCTGGCTGAGAGCTTCGCGCGCCACTACGATCCGGAGCGCGGCTATGGCCCAGCGATGAATGCCTTGCTGATGCGCCTCTATGCCATCGGGGCGTCAAACTGGTTTGAGGAGGCTCAGGAGCTGTTCAACGGCGAAGGATCGTTTGGCAACGGAGCCGCGATGCGGGTCGCGCCGGTGGGAGCTTATTTCGCGGACAACCTGGACCTGGTCGTGGAGCAGGCGACACTCTCGGCTATTTCGACGCACTGCCATCCAGAGGCCATCGCCGGCGCGGTAGCGGTGGCGGTAGCGACGGCGATCGCGTGGCAAGACCGCGACGCGGCAACGCCGATGGACGCGAGCGCCTTCCTGGAAGGGGTGCGGGTGTGCACACCGCAGAGCGCGGTGCGCGATGGCATCGATCGTGCGCTCGCGCTGCCGGATACGACGACGGTGCTTGAGGCTGCTTTGACCATCGGCAACGGCTCCCATGCCAGCGCGCAGGACACGGTGCCGTTCACACTGTGGAGCGCGGCGCGTTCCCTCGACAGCTATGAGGATGCTCTATGGGAGACGGTCAATGGCGGCGGGGACATCGATACCAACTGCGCGATCGTCGGCGGCATAGTGGTGATGCGCACCGGATCCGGGGCTATCCCGGCGGAGTGGCTGCAACGCCGCGAGGCACTGGAGCCTATGCTGCAGGCGGCAATGAAGAGGTACTAGGCAAGCGCACATCCGCGTCACTGGGCTTTTGCTATGCCACCCAGACCGGTTCCGGCTCGAGCGATATGCCGAAGAGCTCGCGCACACGTGCCTGGATGAGATCGCGCAGCGCAACGACATCGGACGCTTTGGCTCCGCCCTGATTGGTTAGCGCTAGGGTGTGGCGCGTAGAGACTGCGGCGACGCCCTGACGATAGCCCTTCACGAAACCGGCCCGCTCCAGCAGCCACGCTGCCGGCAACTTCACCTCGCCGGGGCCGGCGGGATAACGCGGCACATCCGCCTCCGCTACAGCGATGGCTGCAGCGATTCGTGGCAACTCCGATGCGGCAACGACGGGATTCTTGAAGAAGCTGCCTGCACTGCGGCGCTCCGGATTCTCCGGACTCACCACCATCCCCTTGCCCAGCCGGATACTGAGCACGGCGGCCCGCACCTGTTCGAGACAGGGTGTAGCCACTCCTCGATCCTTGAAGTAATGCTTTAAGTCTGCGTAGGTGACTGCCGCTGGCGCATTCTCTTCAAGCGCGTAAATGACTCGGCTGACGATAAACCGCTCGCGATCCGGGCCTTGGTTGAAACGGCTGCGGCGATAGGCAAAACCACACTCTGCGTTGCTTAGATCAACCCAGTTGCTGGTCGTCCGGTCGAAGGCGCGCACAGTCCGTATGGTGCGCGAGACCTCCTGCCCATAGGCGCCCACATTCTGCACCGGTGTTCCACCGACGGTGCCGGGGATGCCGCTGAGACACTCGATTCCGGCGAGTCCCGCATCCACGCTGCGAGCGACGAGCGCGTCCCAGTCTTCGCCTGCGGCGGCGGACAATACTCCCCCATCCACCTGAACACCGCGCAGGCCAATGTGCAGCACCAGTCCATCGAAGCCGGCGTCAGAGACGAGAAGGTTGCTGCCACCACCCAGCACGAAGAGACGCAGCTTGCGCTCCGTGGCGAAGTGGACTGCGGCTTCAATATCGGATTCGGTCGTCGCCTCGGCAAACCATCTGGCCGGCCCGCCGATTTCGAAGGTGGTGAACGGTGCCAGAGGGACGTGTTGCCGAAACTCCATGGTGGGAGGGTACACGACGCCAGCGAGCCCGTATTCAACACTTTTGTGGAACGCACCGCCAGCCATCGCAGCGGTGACAACCGCGTTTACCGCGCGACCCTATCCGGTAGTGGCATTGCCTGCCGAACTGTTCGCTATTCGGTACGCAGTGCCTGCATGGGGTCTAGGCGCGATGCTGTCCAAGCGGGGATGACGCATGCCAAGGCTGCCACAGCGAGCAGCACCGCACCAACCACCGCGTACACCGGCAAATCGAGCGGCTTCGTGTTTACCAGCAGCGATTGCATGTATCGCGTGACTCCGGCAGCGACGACGAGGCCCAACACCAGGCCGACGACAGCCGGCCGCAGCCCGTCCAGCAGCACCATCCGCAAGACTTCGCCGCGCCGCGCGCCAAGCGCGATCCGCACGCCGATCTCTGTCGTGCGCTGCGTGACGAGGAACGAAAGCACACCGAAGAGACCGACAGAAGCGAGAAGCAAAGACAGCGCAGAAAAGACCGCGAGCAGCGTCGCTTCAAAGCTCGTCTCCATTGCGGCGTGACCGACGATCTCATCCATGGTCATCACATCGGCGACCGGCAGGTTGCTGTCGATCGAAGCGATGACCTGCTTTATCGGCTCGGCCATCGCCGCCGGATCTCCCACAGTGCGTACCGCAAGGAAGATGGAGTTCTCTGCACCTGAGAACAACGGAAAATAGAAAGCTGGATACGGATCGGCTGCGGGAAGCTCCCGTGTGTCGCCGGCGACACCGATGATCTCAAAGGTAGTCGGTTCAGGCGCGTATATCGACGCGGCTAGGTGCTTCCCAATCGGGTCTTCCCCTTTGAAGACTTCGCGCGCCAGCTCCTGACTGATGATGACCTTGTTGGCCCGGTCAAGCCGTTCCTCGGCGGTAAAGCTTCGGCCTTCGAGGAGAGGTATTTGCATGGCTTTGAAATAGCCCGGGTCGATGAAAAGGGTCGTCGCGTCGAGAACCGCTCCTTTGGGCAGCGGCGGATGCTCGCGGACGGTATAGACGTCGTCACGATCGCGGCCTTGTCCCGGGAGGACGCTCGCGGCAGCCGCCGCTTTGACGCCGGGCACCTGCCGGACGCGCTCCAACAGCACTTCATAGAAGGCGGCGAGCTGTGCCTCCGTCCGGATATGCCGCGGCTGACTGAGGCTCATGGTGAGCACATCATGTGTGGCGCAGCCCAGATCCGAGGCGCGCATGGCGCGATAGCTCTTCACGAGCAGTCCGGCTGCGATGAGCAGCACAACGGTGAGGCCAACCTCTACGGTAAGCAGCGTGCGGCGCATGCGAGCGCGGCCACGGCTGGCACTGGTGGAGCGTGACGACTCCTGCAGAGCGCCCACAAGGTTCCGGTCCTGCGCAGAAAGCGCGGGCACCATGCCGGCGACAATGCCGCAGAGCAAAACGCAGCCTGCCGCGAAGAGTGCTGTGGTGCCGTCGATGTGGATCGCATCGATGCGCGGCAGATCGGTGCGGACACGCGCCAGCCACTGCGACGGCGCCATAGGCGAGCGCCAGCCCCAGCGCTCCGCCAGCGAGGGAGAGGAGCAGGCTCTCGACCACCTGCGCGCGAACCAGTGCCACGCGGCTGCCGCCAAGCGCGGTGCGGATCGCCGTCTCGCGCCCACGCGAGGCGGCACGCGCCACCAGAAGGTTTGCAATGTTGAGGCAGGCAATCAGCAACAGGCAGCCGGTAGCGGCGAGCAGCGCGTACAGTCCAGCCTTCACATTGCGCACCTGTCCATCCAGAATCGGACGCAGGTTGACCGCATCGGCAATTGGCCCATCCGGATTCTGCTGACGGATCTGCCGCTGAATGGTGGTGAGCTCGGCGCGTCGTTTGCGCCATGGAGACGCCTGGTCGCAACTCACCGATCACTTCGAAGTTGTGCGAGCCGAACGCCTGCATGATCTCGTGGGAACGCTCGTGATAGACCGGCACCCACAGTTGCATGGTTGCCTTCGGATAACGAAACCAGGCGGGCAGAATGCCGATGACCGTGTACGGCTTCAGGTCCACGAGAATGGTGTGGCCGATGATCGATGGATTGCCGGCGTAGCGGCGCTTCCACAGCCCCCAGCCCAGGACGACGGTGGCGTTCGCTTCCGGCCGGTCATCGTCGCGGGCGAAGAGCCGTCCCAACGCGGGTTGCACGCCGAGCATGGGCAGTGTGTTCCATGAAGCCTGCTCCGCATGCACCACCTCGGGCATCTGTCCGCTGCCCGCCAGGTTGTAGGTGGTCTGCTGCATGATGCCCATCTGCACACAGCGTGCGGGCCTGTTGCTGCCATCGCGCAAAGCATCCGCCGGCGACGACGTTGTCCTGAAAGCGGCCGCGGCTGTCCGCCTCGTAGATACGCACCAGGCGGTCCTGATGAGCGACGGCCAGCGGCTTAAAAAGTACGGAGTTCACCACGGTGAAGAGCGCGATATTCGCGCCGATGCCGAGCGCGAGCACCACGATTGCAGTGAGGGCAAAGGAAGGTGCGCGCATCAGCCGGCGCATGCCCTGGCGAACGTCGCGTGCAAGCGACTCGAGCCACTGCCAACTCCACGTCTCGCGCGCATGCTCGCGAACGACAGCCGGGTTGCCGAAGAGACGCAGCGCTGCCTGCCGCGCCTCAGTCTCGTTCATACCGGCTGCGCGGTTCTCTGCGATCTGCTCTTCAAGATGGAAGCGCAGTTCGTTCTCCAGCTCGACATCCGCCGCGTGGCGGCTGAAGAGCGCGTGAAGGAGCATCCGCAATCTGTGCTGAAGGCGCATGAGCTCCTCAACTTTCCTGCACCACAAGGTTGATGGCACCGGAGAGACGGTTCCAGTTCTCCGTCTCTGCCGCGAGTTGTGCGCGGCCGGCGGCGGTGAGCGAGTAGAACTTCGCGTTGCGGCCGGTGTCGGTCTCGGCCCACTTTGCCCGGATCCAGCCCTGCTGCTCCAGCCGATGGAGCGCCGGATAAAGCGAGCCCTGCTGCACCTGCAACACCTCACCGGAGATCTGCTGGATGCGCTTCGCGATGGCCCAGCCGTGCTTCGGTTCGAGCGAGATCGTCTTCAGGATGAGCAGGTCGAGCGTTCCCTGCACAAGGTCGCTTGGTTTTCCCATACCTTGACTATCTACAACTCTGATTGTAGATAGTCAAGGGGTAGAGCGTTGGCGATCGGCGACGGCTCAGTGGCCGGAAGGCTGGTGGCTCAGCCGTTCCATCAGCACGGCATTGCGTTTGGCCTGCGGACGGACAGCGAGTCGAGGAAGATGGTCTCCCCTTCCGCGTGCGATCCCTTGCCCAGCGCGCCCACGCCGACCAGGCCCGGCACGTACGAGGCGACGAATGAGATGTCGCCGGCGCCACGCGTCATGGGTCCCGCCTCTGCCACCGGGCCGAGACCAAGCGCCTCGCTGGCATCGCTCCACTCGCGCAGCAGTTCCCTGCCCGCAGGCGTCACAGCCATCGCGGGATAGCCGTCGATGAAGGTGATCTTCGCATCTGTCTTTGGCAGATGCTGCGCGACGATGGCGCGCATCTTCTCTTCCACGCGTGCGGTCTGCTCGTTGCTCACTGTACGCAGATCGCCGTATGCGATTGCGGCGGGTGGAATCACGTTGTCCTTCCCCGTCGCTTCTCCGCCCGTCTGCTCGGCATTCATCTTCGCCGTGGCTCCGCCCAGTACCAGCCCGACGTTATAGGTCAGACCGTCCTCAGGGAGTTGGGTGCGGAAGGCATCGAGGATGCGCGTCAGCTCGTAGATGGCGCCATAGCCGAAATGATCGCCGAAGATCTGCGACGAGTGGCCGCTGAGCCCGGTGGTCTCGATATGCCACATGGTCGAGCTGCGGCGCGCGATGCTGATGGTGTCCTGCCCGTCGTCTTGACGGACGCTCGGCTCGAACTCGAGCGCCACGTCGCTCTGCTTTTGCCGCTTCGATCAGATCGTGCCGCGCCTTCTCCAGCGGTTCTCCGGGGCGTTCTTCATCTCCGCTCAGCACGATCCGGATCTCAGCCTTGTCCAGCGCGCCTGCCTGCTTCATCGCGTTGAGAGCGGCCAGCATGATGACCAGGCCGCCCTTCATGTCGGCAACGCCGGGGCCGGTCGCGGCCTTGCCTGCGGAGTCGGGCACCGGCGTGTAGCGCTGGAAGGTGCTCGACGGCTCAAAGACCGTGTCCATGTGCCCGATCAGCAGAAGCCGTTTGCCGCAGTGTCCTGTGCCCGCGGGACAAGGATGCTCCGCGACAAGATCGCCGGCGCGTCCAGTGATCGTGTCCATCGGCACCCAGCGCACATGAAACCCAAGATCCTGCAGACGCGTGGCGACTACGTCCTTCACTGCGACCACACCTGCCAGGTGCATCGTGCCGCTGTTGAGGTTGACGAGTTGCTCGAGGAGCGCACGGTCAGCAGCGCTGTTGGCATCGATCGTGGCTGCCATCCGAGCTTCCAGCGGAGTGAGCCCGGCGGCATTGGTCTGGTTCTGGGCGAAAGACACAGTAGCCGTGGCCATCATGAGAAGAAATGCTGGCCTTCAGTGGCTTCATCCATATGCGCATGCGAGAGCAGCATACGCGATCCGCGATCTCCGCCCTGCGGTGCCCTGCCCCGGAGGGCGCTGGCAATTGCCCGCTGTGATCCATACAATAGACAAAGACGGCGAGCGCGAAACGCAGGCGTCGAGACACATCAAGGAGCAGGCATGTACCCAGAGATTATGGTGATCCCGATGCGCGAGGAACTGACGCGCGCGGGCATTCAGGAAGCACGCACGGCGGCCGAAGTGGACGCGGCCCTGGCCAAGCCGGGGACGACCATGGTCGTGGTCAATTCCATTTGCGGATGCGCTGCCGGCAAGATGCGGCCGGGCGTGCGGCTTGCTATGCAGAATGCAGTGAAGCCGGACCAGAGCATTACTGTCTTCGCCGGTCAGGACCGCGAGGCGACGGAACGTGCCCGCTCCTACTTCGAAGGACAGCCGCCAACCTCGCCCGCGATCGCCATCATGCGCGACGGCAAGCTGGTGTACCTGATGCAGCGCTTCGTGATCGAGGGTGCGACGGCACAGCTCATCGGCCAGGAGCTGGCACGCGCTTTCACCGAGTATTGCGGCGCCGCACAACGACCGCATAATCGCTCGATACTGATTCATCAGGAGCCCGGCACTACGCCGGGCTTTTCTGTTTTGCTGCTGAGTGCTGTCGCTGCGGCATATCGGGATCGTATTGCGCGAGGAAGCTGCCTGCGGCAATACCGCGCGTGAGCGCGAGATGCCAGGCATCGCTTACCTCAGACGTGTGATAGCCGGACGCAGGCCATGTGTCGAGCAGAGAGCGCAGCCGTGCTGTATCGAGAACATGACGAACGAGCGGCGAGCGCTCGATGCGCGTGAGTTCGGCGTAGAGCTGCGGGCGTGCGGCGCCAACGGTCAGGTACCAGTCGGCCGCCTGCAGCCCGCGCGTGGTGCGGCGCACGGTTGACGCGGGAAGGCGTCCCTCCATGGCGCGGCGAATGATCGAGCGGCTCTGGCCGCCAACCAGATATTGTTCGATCGGAATGCCGAAGCAGAACTCGAAGATGCGTTTGTCCAGCGTCGGATCGCGCTGCTCGATCTGCCATCCAGCGGCAGCGACTGCGTTGTGTACGCCGGGATCGAAGTATTCGTAGAAGCTGCGGCGCACGGCGGCCGTGCTGGTCTCCGACCCATAAAACTCAGCGAGCGCCTTCTCTTCCAACCTGTATTCACTCGCGAGCTGCGGATGCACCGCGCTGAAGCTGAGAGAGAAATGGCGCATCTCGGGGTGGTAGAGGCGGCGCATCCACTGCGGCACGATCCAACCCGTCGCCCAGGATGCCGCGCCCCGCCACGATGTGTAGCCGCCGGCACGCAACTCGCGCGTCAGGCGAAGAAGCCTGAGCCAATGTCCGCCGCGAAAGAGATCTGACAAACCAATGAGACCGCCGAAGCTGATGGTGGCATTCCCGCCGACTCCCTGCAGCAACACGTCGAGCCCACGGCTTCGCATGTCGTCCAGGATGGCGTCCACCCAAAGCACGTTGGTGGGATTGAAGGTGGGTTGACCGCTCAACTGCGAGTCGCGCTGCGAAGAAGAGAGCAGATCGCGACCGCCAGCGTTCACCAGCACGTGGTCGATGTTGGGATAGAGGGCAGCAACTTCGGCGGCCATCGGTCCCTCGTCTCCGAAGCGACCAGTCAGCGCGGACCCGTCATAGTCACGGACCGGCACCGCGGTGAAAGAGGTAAGTCGCCGGCCCTGAAGCAGCCATCAGACGAGCGGCAGTGACCGTCACAGACGAGCTATCCAGGCCGCCGCTCAATTGCGAGGCAACGCCCTCGGCTCCGGTGAGTCGTGCGGCAACCGCGCGATCGAAGCGCTCACGAAAATCGTCGATGTAGTCGGCATCTCTCCGGTAACGGATGGGCCGGCTATCGATGGGGTGCCAGTAGCGGCGCATCTCGATGCCGGAGGGCGACACCTTGAGCCAGTGGGCAGGCAGCAGCCGCTCGACCCCGGAGAAAAATGTCTCGGTGTTCTGCGGCAGGCAGCGCGGCCAGAAAATGTGCCATCCGCACCATATCGATGCGATGACCCAACCGATGGCAGCGCGCACAGACCGGGCGGCATGGATGCGAAGGCGAAGGCTCCGTCCGGGCCATGCGAGCGCGTGAAGTGCAGCGGACGCTCGCCCGCATGATCGCGGGCAAGAAAGAGCGTCTGGCTCTTCTGATCCCAGCAGGCGAAGGCGAAGCCGCCAATCAGATGATCGACAACGTTGAAGCCCCACCGCATCCAGGCGTGGGCGAGCACTTCGTCATCGGAAGCTGTTTGCGGAAGCCCGAGCTCGCCCACCAGCTCGTCGTGGTTGTCGAGCCGGAGGTCGGCGACAAAGTCAGAGAAGACCGCTGATCGCGGCGGTTGCACCGAGGCCGATTGGGTCGCGGCGGAGCGATAGTCGCTGGAACCGAGAACTACGCCAGCGGCTGCCTGCCGGATGATGGCAGGAGACGCGGAGATCGCTCCCAGCATGAGGCGACAGTTTTCAGGAAGAGCCGGACCGCCCGCGGACCGGAGGCCGGCAATGGCTCGCATACGGCTTCGAAACTGAGCAGACATCCCGCTATGTGCTCGATCCGGGCAATGTGCTCATTCCGGGCAAAACACGAGACAATGCTGCCACGCGAGACCTCGGTCCCGCAGAACCAGGTCCCGCAGAACTAGGTTGGATTGAATTGGAAGCACTGGCGCAGTCGAAGCTCAGAACTCAGCCTGACTTGTGCAGGCCAAGCGCATCGTGGAGGTGACTTCCGCCGTGTTGCGCGTCCGCCAGAGACAGAATGTCGAGCATGGGCTTCTTCCACTCCCGACTCTGCGGGGCAGTGGGCGATGCCGGATGTTGGGCATTCGTAGTGGGGGCGTTCGTCATCCATCCTCCAATGAAACACAGCTGCAACCCGGAACAGCGTTCGTAGCGGCCTCTGGGTCCAACTGCTGTTGGAACTTACGATGCAGGATTTCGCCCGCATTCGTTGCCTCAAAGAGCCCTCGGTTCCTCTTTACCACTCGAATAAGGCGGCAGGACAGACACGTCGACATCCCGAATGCTGCGCCTACACCATTGTCGAGGCAATATGAGGAGCCGTCAATTCCATATTGTGTGAAACTCTGGGATGAGTAATATCAACCATTACCGCGATCCCCGACAGCTGCAGATACTTGATATGAAGACAGATGCCCGCCGTTCATCTGCTGGCGGTAACCTTCATTAGTATGCTCATAGCCCTCCGTCCAGGGGAATGCACCTTCCGGGGGATGAAGGGGGGCCGCGCCTGAAATCGTACCGAATTGGGCCACTCCTCTACGTAACTGAACTGTTACTACCCGAGCTTCCAGAGGCGGTTCCTGGGCCCGGTGAACGGCCCGTCCAGATCCGGCTAGGGAAGGCACCGGCAACGCTGAGTGCCCCACTCGCGACGGCGGAGAGTTACGAGGCCAACGACACCGAATTTCTGCTTCGCCTGCCGGATGTCGCCACCTATTACGCACGCGATGGCATCGAGATCGTTGTGGATCGAGAGGAAGCCGCGGCGGAACTCGACGTCCGGTCCTATCTACTGGGGAGTCTCTTCGCCATTCTCTGCCATCAGCGGGGACTGCTTCCCCTGCACGGCAGCGCCATCGCCACTCCGCGGGGCGCCGTGGCCTTCCTTGGGACATCCGGCGCCGGGAAGTCGTCGATCGCCGCCTTTCTGTCGCAGCGCGGCCATCGCATCCTCGCGGACGATATCTGCCTTGTCGATCCCGCTGCTCCGCGCGATCAGCGTGTGCTGCCTGTGGCTCCGTGGCTCAAGTTATGGAGCGCGACCCTGGATGCCATGGGTGAATCGAGCCGTGGGCTCCCCCGCGTCTTTTCCGACGATGAGAAATACCGCTTTGAGCTGAACCAGCACGAAGCTCCCGCTCCACTCGCGGAGCTGATTCTGCTGGAACGCGCGGAGAACCAGACAGAAGCGAGCTTCGAACGGCTCACGCCGGTCCACGCGCTGCATGCGGTACTCGACCTCACATATCAGTCATGGTTGGTGCGCGCGATGGGCCGCACCGAACAATATTTTCTGCGGTGCGGAGAGGCCCTGGATGGCGTGCGCGTCACGCGCATGCGGCGGCCGTGGAGTTTTGATGCAATGGAAACGACCCTTGCAGCGCTCGAAGCACATCTCGCCGAAAACTCCTGAGGCTACCTGTTCAGGAGTGCTCGCCTCCCGTGGAGTGAATCGGCTCGAAGAGCACAGCGCTCTCGCCGCCGAGCAGCATGCGATGGTCCACCTCCAGCCAGGTGTGCGCCCGCATACGGCGGTCGGCGGAGCGGCGCACCCCGTAGTGCATGATGCTGCTGATGCCGCGGCGGCGCAGCATGGCGTGCGCGGCAAGCGCCTGCGGAAAACATACGAACGATAGCGGCCCATATCGCGCCACAGTGAGCACTGCCCAGCGAATACGTTCGATCGCGTCCGATTGGGCCGCGCCGGATTGCACCGATCTGGCGGGACGTCGCACAGGGCTCTCCATCCAGCGGAAGATCCGTCGCACGGGCAGGAGCACCAGCGAGCATCGCGCCATCAGGAGCGTAGCGAAGGCTTCGAGCAGCAACCATTTCTTCGCCGCAGGTAGAACGCGCCAGCGGTTCCATCGACTGCGCCGCGCGCGCGCCACGCCGGCAGGCGAAACCCAGCGATGAAAGAACACCCACTCCATCGGACTGAGCACGGTGTAAAGCGGAAACAAAGCATCCGGCAGGTCGAAGCGCTGCCAGACACGTGGCCGCAGCAGGACACGCCGCAATATCTCTATGCGGTAGGCGAGCCCGCGGCGCAATCCCAGCTCATAACGCTTCAGCGGCCAGCTGCCGGTTCCATCCTGTGTCGGCTGGAATCGCTGCGCGAGTTGTTGCGTCCGCGCGTGATTCAGGATCCACTGCGCCTCGCGGCTTTCGCTCTCCAGTTCGATCGCACTGCTGAGCGCATCCGGCCTCAGCAATTCCAGCTCCCGCGCGAGCCTGAGCGCCGCAGCCAACTCGGGGAGGATTCCGTATGCACCCGCCTGATCGGTAACGGCACTTCTCTGCTCCGCTGTAAAGCTGTTCCACAACACCGCGACGTCCACCAGTGACTTGAATCGCCCCCAGCCATCCAGCGCGCCGTGCACACAGAGATAGAGGAAGGTGCGCTCGAGCGGGCAGAACATTCAGGACCGTCTCGCCGAAATGCATTGGCTCGCTCGAAGTTGCAGCCGGATCTGCCAGCGCATTGCCCGGCATATGGGGATTGCGAAAGAGCCGCCAGTGGAGATCGATTTCAAAATCATTCTCGTCATCGGCGCGATAGGTGTAGTCCTTGCCATGTCTGCGCCAGGAGCGGCGGCGGCGCGGTGTGAGCCGTGCGATGGGATCGTTGCGGTGAAAGCCGGCGGCGAGCAGGACGCGGTCGGCGGTCTCCTCCATGCCGGGCTCGATCAGCAGATCGATGTCGCCGACATCGCGCAGTCCGGGATCGGCATAGATGTGCTGCGACAGCGGAACGCCTTTGAGCACCCGGGTGGAAACTCCTGCCTCCTGCAGCAGATCGCAGAGGCGGCGTGTCTGCGCGAGATAGCGGAAAGCGCTCAACGCATTCTGTGTGGCGGCTGCCTTCAGAGTGGCAAGTGTCGCGGGAGGCGCCGGCGCAGCGCTCGTGGAGAGCGCGCGATAGACCAGCGGCGCGACACGATGATGACCGCAGAGCGCCAGGAAGTACTTCCAGTCCATATCGTCCGCCGCGGCGAGCGTGCGGATGGCGCCGTTGTCTTCCTCAGCCGATGGCCACCGAACGCACCGCAGCAGCAGGCGGAGCTCCGGGGGCAAAGTATTGAAAGCGAAGACAGATTGAGCGTTGTCGGCCATGAGCGAGGAAGTGTCAGTATCATATGCGAGGCCACAGCCGGAACAACGACTGGCCCGGAGGACAGCTTCCTGTATGTCGCGCGAGATTCCCATCACTGCAGAGAGTGTTGTGTCCTGGAACGAGTCGCCGGTCGCCACTGAGGTGGACCGTGAAGTGGTCCTGATGAACGTCGGCCGAGGCCGCTTCTATGGACTGGGCGAGACCGGCAGCTCCGTCTGGCGCCGGTTGGGCTCGCCGATCCGCGTCGATGATCTGTGCCGCGAACTGATGCTGGAATATCACGCCGAGCACGAGGTGCTGGTGAGAGACGTCATCGCCCTGTTGGAGCAGATGCAGGAAGAAGGACTGGTCAGGGTCATCGCCGGTTAAGGCAAAACGTTCAGCAAGTCCGGGAACGAGATTGCTCACTGAGGCGATCAGAACTCTACGCTTTCGGTTTAGGAGCGATGCCTTCGCTTTGGTGACCTTTGATCGGAACTCGTGCCGTTGAATTGCGGACCACGAAATCCGGTTTCACTATCAGGGTCGCCGGCATTTCCTTGCGCGTCTTCGGCTCGATGTATGTGAGCAACGCATTGGCGGCCATCTCACCCATGGAGCGGAACGGCTGGCGCACCGTCGTCAGGCTCGGGTTGTTGGTCCGCGCGCTGGGTATATCGTCGAAGCCCACCACCGAAACGTCCTGAGGAATCCGCAGGCCATGCTCTTTCATCCGGGCGATGGCGCCGATGGCGGAGTGGTCGTTGAAAGCAAAGAGAGCCGTGAAAGGCAAGCCCCGCTCCAGCAACCGGCCTGTCGCCTGATAGCCGGAATCGCTGCCGGCCTCCGTGCCTTCCAGTTGCACACACAGCCGCGGATCGATCGCAAGACCAAGCTCCTGGCTGATCTGCTCGATTGCCGACCAGCGATAGTGCGTGTCGGAGCTGAACTCCTGCCCCTTGATAAAAGCGATCTTGCGATGCCCCAGCTCGAAGAGATGGGTCAGCGCCATGCGCACCGCGGTGGTGTGGTCCAGCTCCAGGTTGGTGACGTTTTCCATGCGCTGATGACCAGAGACCGCAACCACCGGAATGGGCAGATGCCGTTCGAGCGGCGTGTCGATGGCGATCAGTCCCTCCACGGCGCGCGAAAGCAGCAGCCTGGGATATTCGCGCAGCAGATCCTCGCGATGATGATGGCTCACGACGAAATAGAAATAGCCGGACTGCAGCAGGGCGCTCTCGATGCCGCTCAGCACTGATGCCGAATAGCCTTCGCTGATCTCCGGCACCATCACGCCCATGGTGTAGGTCTTTTTGCGGCGAAGCGCGCGGGCCAGGTGGTTTGGCTCATACTGCATGGCCTCGGCCGCGGCCCAGACCAGGTCCTGCGTCCGTGTGGAGATGCGATTGGCTGCAGCGGAGCGGCTCAGGACGCGGGAGACAGTGGCGACAGACAACCCGAGATGCTCGGCCACCTCTTTCAATCCAACCGGACCGGCCGGCAGATCTGCACCCCGCATCCGATCCCGCCGCTCGGCCAATCCCTGCCTCCGTTTTCCAGCGGAATCATCATATCCCTCAGGTCGGCCCGCCTTGACTGCGCTGATCGCGAAGTGATATTTCTTCCCCGCTGGCGCAACCGTTTGCGCACAGCATCCCGGGGGAGTACCTCACTTCCAATTCTCGTCAGAGGCACCCCGCACGAAGCACCGGGAATCACAACGGAATAGCAGTTCATAGAAGCAGTAGGCGTTCTTTTGGGAGGCATATGAAGCAGAATTCCAGCCGGGCCCTCAGGCTTGGCAGACAGATCACGTTTGCCCTTGCCAGTGCTACACGCACTGGCGTCGTGTTGGCAGGCATCGCCATGCTAGCCACCGCAGCTCAAGCGCAGTTTCGCGCATCCATCACTGGCACCGTCACGGATGATTCAGGCGCGGTTATTCCGGGCGCGACTTTGACTCTCACCGACAATGGAACCAACGCAAAGCAAGTCCGCACCAGTGACGCCAACGGCTTCTACAGTTTCAACGCTTTACCTCCGGACCACTTCACGCTGGACGTTACAAAAGATGGATTCCAGGACCGACACTTTGTGGACCTGCAACTGAATGCGGAGCAGGCAAACTCGGTCAACGTGAAGCTTACGGTCGGGACAAAGGCAGAAACAGTAACCGTGAATGCCGCCACCGAGGCGGCGCTCGATACGGATACCCCGAATCTTGGACAATCCATCTCGGAGCGTGAGATCCAGCACATGCCGGTCTATCAACGCGACGTGACCAGCCTCATCCAGTTGGCGCCCGGTGTTCTATCAGATGGTTCAAAATCGGGCGGCGGGGGTGGATTCCAATCGCCCGGCACGCAGACCGGAGCATCCTCGGGTGGCGGCGGCAACCTGGGCCACTCGAGCAGTATCTTCGCCACGGAAAATGGCGCGTCGGCGAATGCGAATGGCGGACAATTTGAAACCAATGGTTACACCGTAGACGGTATCAGCACCGTCAGCGCAGTCTGGGGTGGCTCGACCGTCGTTACTCCCAGTCAGGATTCGGTGGGCAACGTCAAGGTGGTTACGAACGCCTACGATGCAGAGAATGGCCGCTTTTCGGGGGCGCTCACGGAAATCACATCAAAGACAGGAACCAATAATCTGCACGGCAGCATTTTTATCCAGATCATGCGTCCGGGATTGAATGCGTATCAACGTTGGAACGGCCCAAATTCCGTCCAGGCCTTCGACCCCGCAACAGGTGCGAAGCTGACACCAGCGGAGCGTGGCCTGCTTCGCGATGAGGACCGCTACAACCAACTTGGCGGCAGCATTGGCGGCCCCCTCTGGAAGAACAAGATCTTTGCGTTTTTCTCTTATGAGGGACAGAGCCAGACAGTTCCGGCCACCGGTACCGGGTGGTACATGACCACGGCCTTGGCGGCATTGGCTCCGGCAAACAGCATCTCCTCGAAATATCTCAACTTCCCGGGAGCCGCTGTCCTTGGCACGGTGATTGGTTCCGCAACCTGCAGTAGTGCCGGACTCACAGAGGGTGTTAACTGCAGGACGATTCCCGGGCAGGGTCTGAACATTGGTTCGCCTCTGACAAACGGTCTCGGCAAGCAAGATCTGACTTATGTCAGTGCCAGCACTCCGGGTGTTGGGAACGGCCTTTCAAACACTGCCGATATTGCCAATTACACAACACAGAACCCGACGAGCAGCGACTTCAAACAGTACAACGGGCGGCTTGACGCAGATATAACCAGCAAAGATCATGCTGCCTTCGCTATCTATTGGGTTCCAACGAGCACGACCACACATAACGGCGGCTTAGGCTATCAGCTTTTCAATCATTCGCAGGTCAACGATGCCTTCTCGGTGATCTGGAACCACATCTTCTCGCCGACTTTATTGAATGAAGCTCGTGCCAATGCAGCGGGCTGGCGTTACAACGAACTCGACTCCAACCCACAGGCCCCATTCGGTCTGCCGCAGGACCAATTATTCGCCTCCAGCGGCACGGACCAGATTGGAACGATCTCCATAGGCTCGGTTGGCGTGCCCGTGCCTGCACATCTCAATCAATGGACCTATGGCTACAAGGACGTAGCCACCAAGGTGCTCAATACACAAACGTGGAAATTCGGCTTTGATTACACCCGGCTTTACTATGTCAACGACCCGATAGGAGCACCCAACTACACCTTCTACAATATCTGGTCCTTCCTAAATGACGCCCCAGAGGCAGAAGGTGGACCCTTTCAATCGACGACCGGCATTCCTGGCGGCTTTCGCAACGACAACCGCCAGAACATGTTCGGTGTCTTCTTCCAGGATGACTGGAAACTTCGCCCGAACCTTACTGTGAGTGCCGGGCTCCGCTACTCATACTTCGGACCGCTCACGGATAAAAATAACAACATGAGCGTGCTGTCCTTTGGCAACGGTACGAGCCTCTTGACCGGAATTACTCTACGCACCGGCATTGGTGGCTGGAATGCGCAGAAGTTGAACTTTGGACCACAGATCGGCTTCAACTGGAGCCCTCTCTCGTCGAAAGGCAACATCGTCGTCCGCGGCGGCTATGGGCTGAATTACAACCAGATACAGATTGCTAATTCGAACGCGAATGATTTCAACCCGCCAGGAACGAGCTCCGTTCCCGGAAGCAGCAAGAGTCCAACGGAGATCAATCCAAATATCCTCTACGCCCCCTCCAGCAGCCCAACCAATATCTTTGGATATCCCGCAAACCCAACAGTGATCACGCAGTTTAACTCGGCAGGTCTACCAGTGGTAGGCGGGGCAAACCTGAATGCCCTGCCGGGGAATCTGCCTACCGAGTACACGCATCATTATTCGCTCGACACGCAATGGAATATTGGCCATTCATGGGTTGCGACTTTGGGTTACATAGGCAGTTCCACCCATCACACGCAATACAACTACGATGCGAATGCCTTCGGACAGATCATGGGAGCGCCGCTGAATCCTCTGGTCAACGGTGTAAACACCGCAGGCAGCCAAGGCAAAGCGAACAACAACATGATGCTGGCTGGCCTCAAGCATCAGTTCTCACACACCTTCTCGTTGGAAGCGCAGTACACTTGGGCCCATAGTATGGACACCAACTCCGGCCCATATTTCAGGGACCCATACTTGTATAACACCAGCTATTCCTACGGGCGCTCCGACTTCGACATCAACCAGGGCTTCAAGGTCTTCGGTGTCTGGCAACCGGTGATCTTCAGGGGCAGCCACAGCTGGGCAGAGAAGGTCGCCGGAGGATGGACGCTTGCCGGAATTGCGACCTTCCACTCCGGCTATGGGTGGACTCCGATCTATACAGCGCCGCACCAGATCTATTGCAACAGCTGCAATTACGGATTTCAAAACCTTCGGCCGAGTTATCGCGGCGGTGGGGGGCGTAGCACCAGCAACGACGCCTTCAAGACCGGAAGCAATTTCCCAAGTCCGGGAACTGCCGACACAGGCGCAAACCAGGATCAATTCACCAATAACTACTTCATCGTTCCGAACTACGCGAATGCGATTGCGGATAATTCGGGCCAGACAGCAACCAGTTTCATCCCTGCGCCTGGACTTGACCGTAATTCATTCCTTGGCCCGAAATATCGTGACGTCGATCTGAACCTCGCCAAGGCATTCGGCTTACCCAAGATGCGAGTTATAGGAGAAGGCGCCGTAATCGAAATCAAGTTTAATGCGCTCAATGTGTTCAACCTGTTGAACATCGACCCCTCAACCGTCTCAAACAACGTTGGAAACGCTAACCTCGGTCAGGCTACAGGTGCGTTGGGAGCGAGAATTATTGACTTCCAGGCTCGCTTTAGCTTTTAACCGTCCAAGTGCAGGCGGTGTTCTTCTTTTGACTTCATGAGGGATGCTTCTACTGGATGAAGCGTCCCGCCTCACAAGGTTGCCCCCTTGGATAATTCAAATCTGGCCTGTCTTATGCGACAGGCCATTTTTTTTGCGCGCAGATTGCATCCAAACCGGTGAAAGGACACATTTTCTCCGATGAAGCTAACTACCGCTCTTACCACTTCCATGCTGGGTGCTTTAGTTCTTCTCTCTGCAGGCTGCAATCAGAAGGCAGACTCGAATACGAACTATGAGGCCGCCATCAATGACTATTACAAGGCACACCCTGCCTGCCTCTGGTCCCAACCCAAGAAGTTTCCCGTGCAGGCCGCAACCTCCGATGACGCGAAGACGCAGGGCTACGACGCACTCACCGATGCCAGCCTGTTGACGCGCACCACTGGTGAAAAGAAGGTCATGATCATCGCGTCGAAACAGGTAAACAACTACGACGTTTCCGACAAGGGCCGCAGCGCGTGGACACAGGATCCCACGCAGCCGGGCTATGGAAACTTCTGCTACGGCCATCGCGATGTGACCTCGATCGACAACGTCACGACAGGCGCGGACAGCTCGGGTACTAAGACGGCGCAGGTGAGCTATCACTACAAGATAGGCGACGCGGCTGCCTGGGCTAACACTCAAGAGATGAAGACTGCCTTCCCCGATCTCGCCGCTGCGCTCTCCGGTCCGCAGACGGACAACGCATCGTTGACGATGACCGGTGATCACTGGCAGTTAGTGAAGCAGTAGCGCAAACGGCATCCGTACGAAGTTTGGAACTCGTGCGGGTGCCCCGCTTCGCCTGGCTTACGAAATCTTGAGACGCTCAGGAGACAAGCGATCCTGAACGAAGGCAATCACCGCATCGCTCATGTACTCAGGCGGCGCAATCGTAAAGCGTGGGATGCCCGCCGCCAGCCGTGGTGAAACTCCGCGCCAGTGCGGCGCCAGTGCGGCGGAGTCGGCTCGTACCAGCAGCGCATCGGCACGATCGAGAAACAGGCGGGCAGAGTCTTTGAAGTCCGCGGTCGCCGGATCGAGCACGCTCAGGTAGAGATCGGGGCGCAGAAGCCCCATGATGCTGTTCGACTCCACGATGACATTCTCGGCCACGGCAAGCTCCTTGCGCAGCCGCGGCATCGCGGCGGCCAGGTTGCCGATGCGCGTGCGCACCCAGAAAGAACGCACCGCCCCCGCAGCGAGGTAGCGAGCGGAGTCGGTCCCGCTGCTCCTGTCGCGCTCTTCGCTCACTGCCACGGTGTGTTCGTCGGTCTGGCAATCGCAGGGCTCGCCGTCGGCGGTGCAGAAGCCATGGCCAAACTGCGTGATCTTGAAGGCAGTCCAGTGCATCTCGGGCAGACGCGCAATGATCGCGGCCGCCACCGATGTCTTTCCTACGCTCCGCGAATGCCCACCGACCACAACGATTGCCATAAATATTGGACGAAGACGCCGCTACTTCGCGCGCCGAGTGAGCCGCGCCAGCGTCGCCAACTCCTTAAGATAGTCCTTGATGGGCCGCGCCGGCGTGCCCCAGAAGACGACACCCGGACCGTGGATGCGCTTGCCGGTTAGAATGCCTGCCTGCCCGCCCAGGATAGCGTCAGGACCGATCTCCACGTGCTCCCCGATGCCCACCTGCCCACCGACGATGGCGCCGTCACCGATAGTGCTGCTACCCGAAACGCCGGTCTGTGCGGCGATCACCACATTGCGGCCGACCGCGACGTTGTGGCCCACGTGGACGAGATTATCGAGCTTAGTGCCGCGGCGAATGCGCGTCTCTTCGAGCGCACCGCGATCGATGGTGGTGTTCGCGCCGATTTCGACATCGTCTTCGATGACCAGTCGGCCCTGCTGGGGAAACTTCATGTACTCGGCCGTCGCGTGATCGCGCACATAGCCGAACCCGTCCGAGCCCAGCACCGCGCCCGCATGCACGATTACTCCGTCACCCAGTTGAGCGCCCGGATAGACAACCACGCGCGGATACAGATGACAGCCTTTGCCGAGGCGCACTGCCGCGCCGATGACGGCACCAGCATCGATCTGTGAGTGGGCACCGATGACGGACTCGTCGTCGATGACAACGTTCGGTCCGATGAAGACACCCTCTCCCAGCGTTACGGTGCCCGCGATTGTCGCGGAGGGATGAATTCCCTGCCGCGCATGGCCCGTACGCAGCAGCTCGGCAGCGCGAGCGAAGGCTAGCTTTGGATAGGCGACGATCAGCGTTGGCTTTCCGGTGGTATCCCCGGCAAGCTTCTGCGAGGTCACGATCGCTCCAGCGCCGCTCGCACGTGCATTCGTGAGCGCGGCCTCGCTCTCAGCAAAGACCAGCTGGTGTGCGCCTGCATGCACCGGCGCGGCGACGCCGGTGATCTCGATCGCCGCCCCTCCGCTTGGGCCTTCGGGTAATACAAGTTCCGCGCCTAGCCTGGCCGCGAGTTCAGGGAGTCGCATGTCGTCAACTATAGAGCGAGGGTTCGCCGGGCGGCCGCGTCTTCCATCGGCGGTGCACCCAGAGCCATTGCTCCGGAAAACGGCGGATCCATCTCTCGATGGCAGTAGTACAGATCTGCGTATTGCTGATGATGTCCTGCTCGTCATCGTCCGTGCGGACAAATTCGAGGCACTCGCCAAATTCGAGCACGTACTTCTCTTCCTCTTCGCGCCAGGTCAGGAAGCCGGGCAGGATTGCAGCTTCCGTGCGCATGGCTACGCGGGCCAGACCGGAAGCGGTACACGCCGGCGTGCCGAAAAAGTCGACGAAGACTCCTTGCGGTGGGGTCATGTTCGTATCCATCAGGATGCCGACGGTTTCACCGCGGCGCATCGCGCCCAGCAGACCGCGCGCGAAGTCGTCTTTGTGCAACACGGTGTTGCCATGCAGGCAGCGGATACCGTTCACCATCCGATCCACCAGCGGATTGTCCAGCCGCCGGATCACCATGCTCATCGGATAGCCCATCAGCGAGTGATAAAAGCTGGACAGCTCCCACAGACCAAGGTGCCCGGTCACGACCAGCACTCCTCGCCCCCGCTCCTTTGCGGCGAGGAAGTGTTCCAGGCCGGCGTACTGCACTATGCCGCGCGTGCTCTCAGCCGTGTAGTGCGACATCAGGCAGAACTCAGCCAGATGGAATCCAAGATTGCGATAAAGCTGCCGGATCACGCGGCCCCGCCATCGCGCGTCGCTCTCCGGATACGCGATCTGGAGGTTTCGTTCGCCCGTACGGCGCAACCGGCGGGTGAGCATGAAGGCCAATGCGCCGAGGCCCGCACCCGCACGCCTTGCCCAGCTTCGCGGCAATGCGCCGAGCCCCCGCACCAGCAGGAAGACAACGATGAATTCAAGCCGTTGGCGCATCCTCTAGAGAGTACTCACCATGCGACCGATCTGCTGCTTCAAAAGCAGGAGCCTCTTTCCATTCTCAGGAAACAATCGGCAGTGGTCCCCAATTGACGCCATGGTAAATCCTGCGCCGCACCGCCATCGGATCCCACGAAACCGGCACGCCAGCAGAAAGACAAAAGGCCCGCTGCGAAGCGGGCCTTTCGGTAGCACTCCGTCCAGGTGGCTCGTTATTCGTGGGTCGAATGAAAGAACTTCGCAACCGTGCGTACAAAGGGCTTCGCCTCAGCGGGTACAGGAATCGCTCCCTTCAGGATCTCCTCGTAGGAGGTGTTGTTCCCGCCGTAGAAGGTGGTCGTGTCTTCGGTGTTCTGGGAGACTTCGTCGCCGGTGAGATCGATACCCGCGAAAAGGCCCTTCGAACGCGAATAGGTCAGCAGCTCAGCATTCAATTTCCAGTCCGTGCCCGCCTGCGCGTTACGACCGACGGGACCCGCGGAGGCAGCAGCATCCCCGCCCAGCTTGACCTTGTTCTTCAGTAGGTCCTGAAAGCCCTTGTCGTTGACCGCGACGATAATCAGGTCTGTCGCCTGGCCCCCGATCTGGAATCCGAAGCTGCCACCCGCGATGCGGAAGAAGACCGGAGCACTCCAGCCATGAGGAGTCCGGCAACTCGCGACGCCCTGGCCGTAATCGGCGCCTACTACGAAGGCCCCCTTCTTCATGCTTGGCACAACAGCAATGCACGTCGCTTTTTGAGTGATCTGGTCCGGAATCGCCTTGTCCGGGGTGGCCATGACTTCGGTGATGACGCGCGTTGCGGCGTCTAGGCGTGCATCCAGTGTGGTTTTGCTGGACGCTGCGCGGGCCGTCATGAGGCTGCCAGCAAACCCAAGTCCCACAACGGTAAGACCAGTAAGAAACTTTCTCATATAAGACATTCTCCAAGATTTTCGCGGCGGATATGTCCGCCGAATAGGTGTCGGATGTGCGCTATCCCACGTAGGCCGCCAAACGGTTGCCAACACTGGACTTTGCTCATCCACGCTGATGTGAGATGCAGATTGGGCGTCTGCCGAGGGAGGGGAGGAAAATTGCAGGACCTAATCAGAACAAAAAATATGGGGTGCGAATGGCGGTTCGCCGCCTTATGCACCCCTTCCCCAGATCTGCGTTGTTCTGGTAACCATCTGACTCCCCCATTGGTCACCATGTCAAAACCTTAGATCGCCTTTTGGTTACCGAAGTGCAATTCATAGCTTGGGCAGCACGATGCCCTGCTGTTTCTGATACTTGCCCCGCCGATCGGCATAGCTGATCTCGCACACCTGGTCTGACTGGAAGAAAAGGATCTGGCATAGCCCTTCATTGGCGTAGATCTTGGCTGGCAGAGGGGTGGTGTTCGAGATCTCGAGGGTGACAAAGCCTTCCCATTCGGGCTCAAACGGGGTCACATTCACGATGATCCCGCAGCGGGCGTAGGTAGACTTTCCGACGCAGATCGTGAGCACGTCGCGCGGAATCTTGAAGTATTCCACTGACCGCGCAAGGGCAAAGGAATTGGGCGGTACGATCACCGATTCGGCCTGCACCGTCACGAAGGAACGCTCGTCAAACTTCTTAGGATCGATGACGGCGCTGTTAACGTTCGTGAAAATCTTGAATTCGTCTGAGACCCGGAGGTCATATCCGTAGGAGGAAAGTCCGTAGGAAATGACGCCCTCCCGAACCTGTTTTTCGCTGAAGGGGGCGATCATGCCGTGCTTCAGCGCCTGCTCCCTGATCCATATGTCGCTCTTAATTGCCATCCTGCTCCTTGCCCCGTCGGGTACCGGAGTCTAAATTGCAGAACAATCTAGGTTTCCGGCACTTTATACTTCGAATCTGCATCTTAATAGGGCACTATCGAAGATGACAACGTCGTGGTCCTCGCCGTCGAATCAAGGGCCGCGCAGCACACACATGCGGAACGAATTCTCTGGAGAATGCCTTGATCAAGCAGGACATCGTGCACAGGGTAATCGAACGGACCGGCCTTCCTCGCAACAAGGCTGAGGCCGCCGTGGACACCATTTTTGAGAGCCTGAAAAAAGCGCTGGCCGCCGGGGAGCGCATCGAGTTGCGCGGCTTTGGCGTGTTCAACGTGCGCCCCCGCAAGACAGGCATCGGCCGCAATCCCCGCACCGGTGCGGAAGTCACCATCACTCCGGGAAAAGCTGTGCGCTTCAAACCTGGAAAAGAGCTGCACCTGATCGATTGAATCGGTTGACTTACCGGTCACATCAGGCTGATCGCATCCATATCGAAGACGAGACCACTGCGGGGAATGCCCGCCTGGTCGGCGTATTCGCGGGCAGCGCGCAGCGCGCGGGAGAGCGCATCGCGCCGTTCCGCCTTGAGCAGCAAATGGAAGCGATAGGTGCGTTTGATCTTCGCGATCGGGGCAACCGCCGGGCCCAGCACGCGGATACCGGGGAGTTCCGCCGCCTGGAACCATTTGCCGAGCGCCGCTGCCCACCCGGCCGCCTCTTCCATGCGGCCGCTGCGTGCCAGGATGTTCGCCACCACGCCAAAGGGCGGGTAGTGCATCCAGCGGCGATACTTCAATTCCTTCGCCGTAAAGCCGCGGTAGTCGTGTGCCTGCGCGCACTGGATCGCATAGTGCTCGAGGTGATAGCTCTGCACGACGACGCGCCCTGGGACTTCCCCACGGCCCGCGCGCCCGGAGACCTGGGTAAGCAATTGAAAGACTCGCTCCGCCGCGCGAAAGTCCGGCAGATTGAGCGCATAGTCCGCCCCGACAACGCCCACTAACGTGACGCCGTGGATATCGTGCCCCTTCGCGATCATCTGTGTCCCCACCAGCAGGTTGATCTCGCCCGAGTGCAGCCGTGTGAGCAGGCGTTCCATGTCATGCCGGCTCCGCACCGTGTCGCGGTCCATGCGGCCGATGCGAGCATGCGGAAAGATCTCCTGCAGGCGCTGCTCACCCTGCTGCGATCCGGCGCCGAGAAAGTAGAGGTGTTCGCTTTCACACTTGGGGCAGAGCTTCGGGACCGTGCGCCGGAAGCCGCAGTAATGGCATTCCAGGCGCTGGCCAACATGGGCATGCGCGTCTTCCGATGCGACTGGCTTGTGGTGTGTCAGAGCGATCGCGCAGTTCTCGCACTCCAGCCGCTCGCCGCACGCCCGGCACATCACGACAAATGAATAGCCGCGGCGGTTGAGCAGGATGATGGCCTGTTCGCCGCGCGTCAGGGTGGCCTCGGTCTCGGCAATCAAACGGCGCGAGAATAGCGCCTCCTGCCCTGTCTCCTGAAACTCCTGCCGCATGTCGACGAGCTCGACATCCGGCAGCGGCCGCTGGTTTACGCGCTCCGGCATCTCGATCAGCGCGTAGCGCCCGCGCTCGGCGTTATGCCAGCTCTCGAGCGACGGAGTGGCCGAACCCAGCACCACCGGCACTTCGGCCAGCTTGGCTCGCATGACCGCCACGTCGCGCGCGTGATAGCGCGGATTCTCCTCCTGCTTGTAGGAGGAGTCGTGCTCCTCATCGACGATGATCAGGCCCAGCCGCGCCACTGGCGCAAAGATCGCCGAGCGCGTCCCGACCACGATGCGCGCCGCCCCGCGACGGATACGGTGCCACTGTTCCGCGCGCTCTTCCGGCGTCAGCGCGGAATGAAGCATCGCGACCTCGTCGCCAAATGCGGAGTGGAGCTGCGCAGCCGTCGCCGGCGTAAGGCCGATCTCCGGCACCAGCAGAATGGCGGAGCGATCGAGATCGAGGGCGCGCTGCATCGCCGCCATGTATACCGCTGTCTTGCCTGAGCCGGTGACGCCATAGAGCAGATTGGCGTGGAATCCGCCCTCAGCAAGTTGCCCTATGATGGATTCAAGTGCTCGTTGTTGTTGCGTATTCAATGCGAAGGAGTGGGCGCGCAGACCGCTGAGGTGGAAGACCTGCGGACGATCTTCAAGGCGAATCAGCTCGCGGCGCACCAGCGTGCCCAGGGTAGACGCCGGCACCGGCAACCCGCGCAGCACCGCGACCGGCAGCGTGCCACCCGCTCCAGCCAGCGTAGCGAGGATGGTCTGCTGGTTCTCATTGAGCTTCGGCAGACGCTCGGCCTCCACGAGGATGGCATAGCTTTCCAGGCGCCGCGCATCGCGAGGCGCGGCCATCGCCTCGCGCAGGATCCACTTCTTGCGCACCATGCCATCAATCAGCTCGCGGGTGGCGCCGGTGGCGCGCATCAGCGTGGCTCGCTTTGCAGGCTCGCCACCCAGGAGGTAATTCAGAACGGCATACTCTGCCGCCTGTTCTTCGGGAGTGCGGCGTGTGCGCCGGCTGCTTCCCTGCTCGGCGCCTGCCTGCAGAGCGCGCTCGCCGCCCTCGGAGATGCGGTAGATGACGTGTTTGCGCACCTCCGCCACCAGCGGCAGCATGGTGCGGAGCACCTCACCCAGCGGTGCCAGATAATACTGACTGATCCAGCGGGCCAGTTCGAGCAATTGCGGCGAGACGATCGCCTCATCATCGAGGATCTGCTCGATCGATTTCGCTTCGACCGGCGGCGGCTCATCATGGAGGCGGGTCACAACTCCGATCAGCTTTTCATTGCGAAACGGAACGATGACGCGGCCGCCCAGCACCGGCGGATGAGATGCATCGATGCGGTAAGTAAAGTGCGCATCGAGCGGCACCGGCACGGCGACATCGCAGAAGGCTGGCATCTGTGGCGAGGGTATCAGGACTGAGACTGGTGACCGGATGACCGGATGCATCCCACGCCACTTCGCTGCATCCGATCTTTCCGAACAGCATCTAGATCAGCTAGATCGGAGAAATTAGCGCATGGCTACGGAAAAGAAAGTTGCATTCATCACTGGCGGAAATCGTGGGATTGGCCTGGAAACTGCCCGGCAGCTCGGGAAACAAGGTGTCAAGGTCGTCATCGGATCGCGTGATCTTGAAAAAGGCAAGACGGTCGCCGAGAAGCTGCGCACCGAAGGCGCTGACGTCGATGCCATCCGCTTTGACATCACCAAGCCGGCCGACTACCAGGAAGCCTACAACTACTTCGATAAGAACTTCGGCAGGCTCGATATCCTCATCAACAATGCCGGCGTCTCAAAGGAGCCATTCGGCTCGCCAAACAATGCCAGTTCTGTGAGCTCGTCCGTTTTGCGCGAAACCTTCGAGACGAATCTCTTTGGAACGATCGAGCTGACGCAGAAGCTCTTGCCGCTGATCAAGAAGTCTCCAGAGGGCCGCATCGTAAACCTCTCGAGCATCCTCGGCTCCCTCGCGCTGCACGCAGATCCGAAATCACCGATCTATGGCTTCAAAGCTCTCGCCTATGACGCATCGAAGTCCGCTCTGAACGCCTTCACGATTCATCTTGCGGCGGAGTTGAAAGACACGAAGATCAAAGTGAACTCCGCGCATCCCGGTTGGGTGAAGACGGATATGGGCACCGACGCCGCTCCCATGGAGATTCCGGACGGAGCCAAGACGAGTGTGCAGCTTGCGCTGCTGGCCTCCAATGGCCCCACGGGAGGCTATTTCCACATGGGCGAAACTCTGCCCTGGTAAGAGCGCCTCAGGCCTGCGGAGCGCGCGACGGCGCCTTGATTCCCAGCGCGGACATCGCCATCTGCAGGTCCTTCCAGGCTTCTTTCTTCTGCGCGGGATCGCGCAGAAGAAAGGCCGGATGGTAGGTGACCACGGTCTGGATGCCGCGGTAGTCATGAATACGTCCGCGCATGCTGGCGATCGATCCGCGCATGCCCAGCAGGTACGTCGCCGCGGTTGCGCCCAGCGCAACCAGCACGCGCGGTCGCACAACCTCGATCTGCCGCTCCAGAAATGGCATACAGGTGTGCGCTTCGTCAGGCTCCGGTTTGCGGTTCTGCGGCGGGCGGCACTTGACGATGTTCGCAATGTAGACCTGCTCGCGCTTCAGCCCCATCGCCCCGATCATGTTGTTCAGCAGCTGGCCGGCGCGTCCCACAAAGGGCAGCCCCTGGGCGTCCTCGTCCGCACCTGGCCCCTCACCAACAAACATGAGCTGCGCGTTGGCATCGCCATCGGCGAAGACGATTTTGTTGCGGCCCTGTGCAAGCCGGCAGCGCTGGCAGTCACCGATCAGATCACGAATCGCGGCAAGCGCTGCTGGACGCTGCGCGGCGGGCAGAACCGGACCGAAGGAGACGAGCGGAGGCACGGGCTGATTGCTGACTAAAGTGCGACGTGGAATGGTGCTCTCCTCAAAGATAGGGCTGGGGACGGCGCTGGGTAGGACAGGATCGGGTGATGCCGGTGAAGCAAGCCCGACCGCACTGCGAGACTTCGCGCGGCGTGCTGCGGCGGGGCTGAGCTACTTCGACTTCCTCATTTGTCGCGGCTGCCGAGGATCGTCGCGTCATCCGCCACGCCACGGCGATAAAAGTCGTAGATACCAAGCTCACGATAGAACTCGAGACGCGCGACGAGCTCCTGCAATGCGGACTTCTGGAGCGCTTCTGTCATCTTGGCCGCGCGGTCGCGACCCCGGCGGGTGCGGTCTCATCCAGGATCGACGCTGGACGGCGCAGTGCGCGCACCTCATCGAGGATGCGGTCCGCCAGATCGCGCTTCGACATCTCGGGCAATTCGATTGCGGTATGCCGGGTCAGGAAGGTGGCTGCGTTTCGATCGGAATCGAAGCCGACGCCGGGCCGGCCCACATCGTTCAGGACCAGAGCGTCGGCACCCTTGCGCAGCAGCTTGTCGCGTCCATGCTGCAGATGGTCCTCGGTCTCCGCTGCAAAGCCCACGACAAGCGTTCCCGGCTGCCGCATGCCGGCAACCTCCGCGAGGATGTCTGCCGTTGGCTCCAGGTCAAGCTGGATGGCCTCGCGCCGCTTGATCTTCTGCACCGCCTGCGTCTTGGGACGATAGTCGGAGACAGCGGCCGCCTTGATGACGATGGTCGCCTCGGATAGCCGGCTCATCACAGCGCTCCGCATCTCCTCTGAACTCGTGATCTGAACAAACTCCACGCCCGGAGGCGGCGCAAGCGGCGTAATGCCGGAGATCAGGATGACGCGCGCTCCCCGAGACAACGCTGCGTCCGCGACTGCATAGCCCATCTTGCCGCTGGACCGGTTTCCGAAATAACGCACCGGGTCGATCGCCTCCCGCGTTCCGCCTGCTGTCACCAACAGTGTCTCGCCGGCGAGATCGCGACGGGGAGGGCTGACGCGGCGGTCCAATTGTTCAAGTACTACTTGAACAATTGCTTCTGTATCTGCGAGGCGTCCGGGGCCAACCATGCCGCAGGCCAGATCACCGACGCCCGGGGGCACAATGTGCACATTGCGGTCTGCCAGGATGCGGAGATTTGCCTGCGTGGCGGGATGCGCCCACATCTCACTGTTCATCGCCGGCGCCACGACAACGGGTGCCGGCGTGGCCAGATAGAGCGTGGTCAGGAAGTCGTTGGCGAGCCCGTGCGCGAAGCGGGCCAGAATGTCTGCGGTGGCCGGCGCGACGACAAGGATGTCCGTGGACTGCGCCTCGGCAATGTGCTCAATGGCAGAGTCGACGTTGGGCTCGGAATGTTCCGTTCCCCAAAGCCCGGTGATGACCTTGTGCCCGGTGAGCGACGCGAAGGTGAGCGGCTGGACGAACCGCATGGCCGATTCCGTCATCACCACGTGAACGTCCAGCGCTTTTGCCTGAAGCGCGCGTACGAGTTCCGCCGCCTTGTAAGCGGCGACGCCACCGGTGACCCCGACCGTGACCTTCATAGAGGTCGATTTTACCTCCGCGCCCGAGATCTACTTGCCCGAGAGCGCCCCGGCAGACCAAAAGGCTATACACACTTTCCCTGCCAGCACCTTCTGCCTGCAGGAAAGATGCTTTTAGCGCGCGAAAGTATTCGAGGGCAGCAGCTCGTCGAGCGCCGGCTTCGGCTTGTCTTGGTAGCCCACGAGGCCCGCATCCAGCTCTTCCTGGGCCACACGGCACGCCTTGCCGGAGCGTGCGTTCACCAGCGGCTGCGATCCACTCTGGAGTTGGCGCGCCCTTCGAGCAGCCACAAGGACGTAACGGTAGTTGCTATCGAACCCTTGTTTGATATCCATTACCCTGACCTCCTGAAGATTTGCAAGCTAAGACGCTAACGAGTCCGTGTCGGTTCCCCTGACGCCAAACGCTCTCAACACTGGAATGACCCGGTCCATGGCATGACTGCGGCGGCAACGATCGGCAATCGCCAGGAGACGCTTGATGTCTTCGCCTCCGGTTCCCGATGGCTGGCCCCGGTGGAACCGCTCACTCGCAACGATGGCTTCCAGCTCTTCCACGGCGTGGTCCAGCACATCGTTGACGAGAATATAGCCATATTCGTCGTAGTTCTCAATCTCTACCCGGGCCTTTTTGAGGCGGCGCTGGATCACCTCTTCCGAGATGCTTCCCTCTGCCCGGCTGCGGTTGCGCAGGCGGGTCGCCAGCACCTCCGGCGTGGGTGGCATGACAAAGATGTTGACCGACTCCGGCATCTGCCGTCGCACCTGCGCTGCGCCCTGCACGTCGATGTCGAGCAGCAGGTCATTGCCGTGCTTTTCGGCGTCGGTAAGCGAATGGCGCGCCGTACCGTACAGGTTGCCGAAGACATCAGCCGACTCGAGAAACTCATTCGCCTTCTGCATCCGCTCGAAGCTGGGGCGGTCGATGTAGTGATACTCGCGGCCCTGCTCCTCCGAGCCGCGCGGCTCACGCGTGGTGTAGCTGACGGAGAAATCGAGGCCGCTCACATCCGAGCGCAGTTGATTGACCAGGGTGGATTTTCCTGAACCCGAGGGAGCGGAAATGATAAAGAGAATGCCTGCCAAGCGCGCTCCGGTTACCTCGCCCCTCGGTACGGCGAAGGCGGGGGAAGGATAGCTATGGCGGAATTCGCAACCGCCGGTTGATGGGATGGGGCCATGACCATGGGATATACCGGCGCGTAGAAAACCGGCGCAGCAGGACGCGTGCACGCCCAGATGAGCGCGATCACCCAGCCGACAAAGGTCCAGCCAAAGAAGAGATTGACCAGGAAGATCGCTAACAGGTTCGGGTGTCTGCGGGAGTTCGCGACGAGGGTAGGCAGAAAAAGCAGAGCGAGGCTGAAGGCGATACCAGCCAGCGTCCCGAGGGCGACAAATGCGCTTAGCATCTTTGGCTCCTCTCTACACTCATGCCTGAAGGTTCCTAAGATTCTCGCATGAGAGCCGCTCAATACCAACGGAGAAGGGGGCCACGTCTACAGCTTTCGTGGGAAGCAGGCCGGCGATCATTCGAGGTTCTGCACCTGCTCGCGCGCCTTTTCGATCTCCGCCTTCAGCCCCAGGCCGATCTCCGTCACCTGCGTGCCCGCACCGGCAATGCCCGCCGTCTTTGAAAGCATGGTGTTGGCTTCGCGGTTCATCTCCTGCAGCAGAAAATCGAGCTTTTTGCCCAGTTCCCCGCCCTCCGCGAGCATCTGGCGAAAATGTTCCACATGCGCCCGCAGCCGAGCCAGCTCTTCACTCACATCGCTTCGGTCCGCCAGCAGTGCGGCCTCCTGCAACAGCCGTTCGCGGTCTGCCGCGCCGCCCAGCAGAGCTGCAATGCGCGCGCTGGTGCGCTCAAAGTGCGCCGTCTGCATGGGGCCATGCAGCGCGGTCACCCGATCTACAAATGCGGTGATGCGGTCCGCGATCGCGGCAAGATCCGCCACCATCGCGGCACCCTCCTGCGCGCGCATCTTCTGCAATGCGGAAAGCGCCTCCGGCAGCGCTTCAAGCACGGAAGCTTCAATCAGCTCCATCTCGGCCGTGCGTACATCGGCGCCGCCGTTGCTGTTCCCGCCCTGTCCGTTGCTGCGAAAAACGCCCGGCAGCTGGAGGATGGCCTGCAGGCTGGGCGTCTCGCGCAGACGATGCTCCGCAGCAGCAGCGCGGAAGGCCGCGATATAACCCGCGACCAGGCCGTGGTCCAGTTCCACCTGGTGCTGCGATGCGCGCTCGATAGTGAAGGTGACCTCCAGATGCCCACGCAATACCGCGGACTTCAGTTGGCGGCGCAACTGCATCTCCAACGCCTCCGAACCCGCCGGCATGCGCATGTGAAGGTCGAGAAAGCGATGATTTACCGCCTTCAGCACCAGCGTCCAGCCAAGGGATTCGTTAACCCGCCCACGATGCCGCGCGAACCCGGTCATCGAATACACCGGCGGTCGCTGCGCTGTCTGCGAATTGCTCTGCCTGCTCACACCTTGGCTCCCGCCGCCATAACCGGCTCAATGCTTCCGTCCGTGTCATCGGCAAACTGCAATTGATACAGTCGTTGATACATGGGTGACGTGTGCAGTAGCTCATCGTGTGAGGCCACGGCTGTGATCTGTCCCGCTTCCACTACGGCGATGCGGGTAGCCCGCCGCACGGTGGACAGGCGGTGGGCGATGACGAAGACGGTGCGGCCAGCCATCAGGTTCGACAGTGCGGCTTGCACCAGCGATTCGCTCTCGGTATCGAGCGACGACGTCGCCTCGTCGAGGATGAGAATGGGCGCGTTCTTGAGCAGCGCGCGCGCAATCGCGAGACGCTGGCGCTCTCCACCGGAGAGACGAAATCCCTTTTCGCCGATCACCGTGTCATATCCATCCGGCATAGCGCTGATGAAATCGTGCGCCAGCGCCACGCGCGCCGCCTCCTTCACCCTGTCTAGCGGCACGTCCGGCTGACCATAGGCGATATTGTTGCGGACGGTGTCATTGAACAGGATCGTCTCCTGCGTGACGTTGCCGATCAGCCGGCGCAGCGAGTCGATCTTCAGGTCCCGCACATCCTGCCCGTCCATCAGCAGCTGGCCGCCGGTCACATCGAAGAAGCGCGGGATGAGGTTGACCAGCGTCGTCTTGCCGGCGCCGCTGGGACCGACGAAGGCGACGACCTCTCCGCGCGGCACTGTGAGATTGATCCCGGAGAGAACTTCCTTCTCCCCCTCGTCCGATGTGTAGGAAAAGCGCACGTTGTCGAAGCGGATTTCGTTGCGGAAGCCTTTCACCGTCTTCGCATGCTGCCGGTCTCGCACCGTGTCCTGCTCATCCATAAACTCGAATATGTTGCCGGAGGCGCCGAGAGCCTGCTGGAAGTTGTTGTAGAAGAGAGCAAACTTGCGCACCGGATCGTAGAGCTTGAAGACCGCCACGATAAAGGCAAAGAAGGTGCCTACGTTCAGCGCCCCTTTGTTGATCTGCTCGCGGCCCAGCAGGAGCAGCATGGCGATAGCGATGGCGCCGATGATGTCCATTAATGGAGAGCTGATCGCCTGCGCCCGAACGGAATTCAGATTCGCCCGGAAGAGCCGCCGCGCTGCTTCCTTGAAGCGCGTCATCTCCCAGCGCTCCATCGTGAAGGCCTTCACGATGCGATTCCCGGTAATGGTCTCGTGCAGGATGTTCTGGATCTCCGCCAACTTGTCCTGCCCATGTCGGGTAGTGTGCCGAACACTTCGTCCCACCCGCCGCGCTGAACTGACGACCACAGGCACGAACAGGAGTAGGACCCATGCCAGCTTTCCGCCAAGGATCACCGCGAACCACGCGGTGAAGATGAGGGTAAAAAATTGTTGCAGAAACTCTGAGAGCACCGAGGACATCGCGTACTGCACGCGCTCGATGTCATTGATGATGGTGGAGAGGATCGTGCCGGTGGCGTGCCTCTGGAAGAACTGTACGGAACGGCGCAGGATCGCCTGATAGAGGTCGTCCCGCATGTCCGTAATCATGCCGAAGCCCGCGTAATTCACCAGGTAGGTGCCGGCGTAGTCGCAGATGCCCTTGAGCACGGTGGAAGCAATCAGCGCGAAGGCGACAATGCTCCAGGGATTGTGGAAGTGAGATGGAACAAGCTGCTGCAGGCTGAAGTGGAAGCGGCCCCCGAAGAGGTTCAGATCGCGCTCCGGCGACTTCGGGTTGAGAACGGTGTTGAAGATCGGGCCGATCAGCACCACGCGGAAGGCGTCCAGCAGTCCTACGGCCGCCAGCAGCACCACCGATGCGATTGCCTGGACCGCATAGCGGCGCACATAAAACAGCAGCCGCCCGATCCTCCGGATTCCGCTCACCGGCGCATCTCCGAAGCCCGGCCCATCCCCGAAGAGTGAATCCCCGGAATCGCAAGCCGTTGATGCCCCGTCCCTTGTAGCGGATACATGGGGTTATTGTAGCGATACGGCGCGGCTGCCGCTTTCTTCAGCGGGGCATGTCCCGGTGGGCGCTTTTCACCCGGTAGCCGGCCCTGGTCAGCCGTTTGCGGAGCTCCTCCGCGATCATGACGGAGCGATGTTGTCCCCCGGTACACCCGAAACCGACCGTCAGGTAGCTCTTCCCTTCCTGGATGTAATGGGGCAGCAGGAAGAGAAGCAGATCGGTCGTCTTGTCCAGGAACTCTTCGGTCTGGGGAAACTGCCGGATGTACTGGGCCACCTTGGGGTGTTTCCCGGTCAGCGGACGAAACTCCGGAATGAAGTGCGGATTGGGCAGGAAGCGCACATCGAAGACCAGATCCGCCTCAAGCGGCACGCCGTTCTTATAGCCGAAGCTGACGAAAGAGACCATCAGGTTCTTGGTGTCGCTACTGCTCCCGCGTTCGAACTTGCTCAGGATGAAGGCGCGCAGCTCATGCACATTGTGCTGCGAGGTATCCACAGTCTCGTCCGCCATCTTGCGAATCGGATCGAGCAGTCGCCGCTCGGCATCGATTGCTTTGACCACGGTCTCCGTCCGTCCCAGCGGGTGCGGGCGGCGGGTCTCAGAGAAGCGCCGCAGCAGTGCCGCATCCGACGCCTCGAGGAAAAAGACCTGGGTCGGCAGCACCTTGCGCAGCTTGCGCAGCAGGTCGGGAAACTGGTCCAGCCGTTGTCCCTCGCGCACATCGACGACAAGCGCGGCACGCTGGATCTCCGCGGATTGCTGCACCAGGTCGGCAAAAGCCGGCAGCAGATCCAGCGGCAGATTGTCGACCGAGTAGTAGCCGAGGTCCTCAAAGGCCTTGAGGGCCGAGGCCTTTCCGGAACCGGACAGGCCTGTGATGATGACTAACTCACGAGGCAGCCCGTCATGCGGCGCACGTGCGCTGTCATGCTTCGCTTTCCGAGCCGTACGCGGGCTCGCGGGGGGTGCGCCTTTGCGCGGCATGGCCACATGCTAAAGCATTTCCTTCACCGCGAAGGTTGTGATTGCAACAGTTTCCATGAAACGTCGCGGGAAACTGTTTCATAACTGCGGCCAAAACAGTGCGGGCGCCCCTTTCTCTGAGGCGCCCGTACCGATTACCTACATGTCTAATAAGTGATTAGAAGGGACTGGTCAGCAGGGTAGCGCGACCAGTTCCATCACGCCATCGCGGCGGCGATGCAGCACCTGCAGCTCCCCCGCCAGGTCGCGAAACACGAATACATCCTTGTCGCGCAGCTCCGACTCCTTGACCGCTTCATCCAGCGTCATCGGCTGCACGGAGACGCAATCGTCGCAGTGCACGACGTGAGGCTCGGCGATCTCCCGGCCGTGCGAAGGGCTGTGGACCCTCACCGGCGCGGGTTTGCGGCCATTTCCTGTGACGTTAGCGGCCTTGGCCGGAGCCGTCCTCGTTTCCGGAAGTATCGGTTCTGCCACATCCGGCAAAGCCGCTACCGACATTGGATTGTTCCGCTGCCGAGCGAGCCTCGGCTCATGCGCCGTCTTCTCATCCTTGGGCTCACGTGTGCGTGTGCGAAATTTATCCTTGTGTTTGATGGCCTGCAGTTCGGCTTTGGCCAGCGCATCGCGAAGTGCCGTCTCCATCACGGTCGATTCACACAAACCAATGATCGTCTGAAACTTGGTCTGCACTGTGACTTCTGCGGTATGCCGGTACTTTTCCTCAGTGAGAATCACGTGAGCGCTGCAGCTTCGACCAACCACTTTGCCGACCCGATCCAGGCCCTCCTCTGCCAGTCGACGGAGTGAAGGGGTAATGGCGATCTGGCGTCCGGTGTACTCCACCTGCATAAGCGGAACCTCCATACGTATCAAGATGCAAATCCCGTGAAGGGAGATGATCCTACACCAGAGGACGCAGTGTATTCCTCTGGATCGCAATCGGCAGCGCGTTGCCTGCCGATCTTTGCGCCATACGGCTCTTCATAACGGAAATAGCAGCATCATGGCCCGACCTTCGACCGGTATCTTGCTGAGTCGGATCAGTTGCGCACGCGTCGCTGGTGCGTACTGGGGATCCTCATGTCTTCACGGTACTTAGCTACCGTTCGGCGGGTAACCTGGATGCCCTGAGACTGGAGCACGCTGGCGATAAAGTCATCCGTCAACGGCTTCTTGGGGTCTTCGTCATCGATCAGCTTTTTGACCTTCCGCTTCAACAGCATGAGCGGGGTGGTGGCGCCTTCCGGCCCCCCGGCCGCCTCGGAAAAGAAGTAGCGTAGCTCGAAAACTCCCTGGGGGGTGTGCACGTACTTGTTCGAGACCGCGCGGCTGACCGTGGAGGGATGGACGCCGATCTCTTCGGCAACGTCCTTGATCATCATGGGGCGCAACGAATCCACGCCGCGCTCCAGAAACTCGGGCTGCCGCCGCACGATGGCCTCGCAGGTGCGCAGGATGGTGCTTTTGCGCTGCTCGATGTTACGAATCAGCTGCAGCGCCGAGCGGTAGCGTTCCTTTACGTACTCCTTGACCTCGCGCTCGGTATCGCTTTGTGACAGCAGCTTGCGGTAGCCCTGATTGAGCCGCAGCGTCGGCATGTCCTCTTCATTCATGACCACGACGAACTCATCACCGCGCTTCACGAAGACCACATCAGGCTCGATCAGCCGCGCTTCGCTGCGGTTGTAGCGCTGGCCGGGCCGCGGGTCCAGCGCGCGGATGAGATCCACCGCCTGCTGCACATGCTCCGGAGGCTTGGACACAGCCCGTCCCAGCGCCGTCAGGTCGCGCTTCTGTAGCAGCGGCAGACAATGGTCGATGATCTCCATCGCGGTCCGGAAGAGCGCGCGGCGTGCCGTAACGTCTGCTTCGTCTTCGATCGCTGCATCGGCCTCGCCGAAGATCAGGTCGTACTCATGCTCCTGCTGCCGGACCTGCAGCGTGAGGCACTCCCGAAGGTCTCGTGTCGCGATACCGCTGGGATCGAGCGAGCGCACCAGTTCTAGCGCCTCGGCCAGCAGTGCGCGTGCCGACTCGCAGTCCTCAGCGGTGTTTTTCTCCTGCACCCAGCCGGTCAACAACTCTTCGTCCGTCGACAGCAGGTATCCGTCTTCGTTCAGGTTGCCGACGATGTACTCAGCGGCTTCGCGAAGCGCGGGCGCAATGCTGAGCGAGCCGAGCTGCCAGGTGAGATGGTCGGTCAGGGTATCGGGCTGGGAGAGAAAGTTCTCGAAGGAAGGTTTCTCGCTGAGCTCGAAGCTGTTCGGTGTCCGGTATCCGGGATCCAGATAATCCTGGAAGTAGGAGCCGAAGTCGATCTCCGCGAAGGGGTCTTTCTCTTCCTTCGGGGTCTCGACCGAGGCGGCTACCTCTTCCGCCGGGCGTTCGCGTTCCGCCTGGCGTCCTTCCACGTCGTCGAGCAGCGGCACGCTCTCCTCGATCTCATCGAGGATCGGGTTTTCCACCATCTCCGACTGGATCATCTCCTTCAACTCAAGTTTGTTCAACGCCAACACGCTGACCATCTGCATCAGGCCAGGGGTCAGTATCTGGCGTTGAGCCACTTTGAGGCTCAGCTTGGGTTGAAGAAGTGCCATTGCCACCTAATTTGGTATCACGTTAATTGCCCATAGCTTACAGGGCGAGAGGAACCGTATGCACCAATTCCTTTTGCCGCCGGCATCACCGGTAATCACACAATTGCGGGAGGGCGGCGAAAGGTTAATTGAGCGAAAATCCTTCGCCCAGATAAACCCGGCGCACCTCGGGATCCCGCCCCAGCGCATCCGGAGTTCCGTCCCGGAAGATCTTACCGTCGTTGATGATGTACGCGCGATCCGTAACCGACAGCGTCTCCCGCACGTTGTGATCGGTGATCAACACGCCGATCCCGCTCGCCTTGAGATCGAAGATGATTTCCTGCAGGTCGAGCACAGCGATAGGGTCGATCCCGGAGAAGGGCTCATCCAGCAGGATAAACGATGGCTGGATGCAAAGACAGCGGGCGATTTCCACGCGTCGCCGTTCACCCCCGGAGAGCGCATAACCGCGGGTTTTGCGGATGTGACCAAGGTTCAGCTGGTCGATGAGCTTTTCCGCCCGCGCCCGGCGCATCTCCCAGGAGATGGCCTGCGCCTCCAAGACCGCGAGGATATTCTCCTCCACCGTCAGCTTTCGGAAGACCGACGGCTCCTGTGGCAGGTAGCTAATGCCATACTGCCGAGCACGCAGGTACATCGGCACACGTGAAATGTCCTCGTCATCGATCAGGACGCGCCCCGTATCCGGCGCAATCAGCCCAACGATGATGTAGAAGCTGGTGGTCTTCCCGGCGCCATTGGGACCGAGCAGCCCGACCACCTCACCCTGGGTGATCTCAAGGTTGACGCCACGGACCACCTGGCGTCCCTTGTATGACTTGCCGATCTCGTCGGTATGGAGCTTCTGCAACGTCCCTCGTCACGCCGGCGTCTCGCGCTGCTACTTCGGAACTTGCGTGTCCGTCACAGCGCGGGCATTCCCGCCATCCACTTCGACGCTATCACCGCGATTGGTGAAAATCAAAGCCGAGCCGGATACCGTTCCGTGTTCCGGGTCGGCCATGCGCGCAGGCTCTCCCGTCCGGCCGTAAAGGATGAACTTGCCGTCTGACGAGGTATAGACCAGGCGCTCTCCTTCGCCCTTGCGAGCGCCCTCATCCACCTGGACCTTGCCCGTCGCCACCATGTGATCCAGCGAGCCGCGCGGATTGGGAACGGTGCCCGGCGCGCCCGGAGAGGTGGTGTCCTTGCTCATAAAGAGATCGGCCTTATCGGCGCGCAGCCTTCCGCTGGCCTGTTGCGCTATTACGTTGCCCTGAAAGGTGGCCCGATGCTCGCTGCCCGAATACTGAAGCGAGTTCGCGTCCACGCGAATCACCGCCTCGCTGCCGGTGGCCTTTGACCCCGGATCGGCGAAGACACCGTGAACGCGGCCTTGTCCGCTCTTTTCGGGAGCGGTCAGCATCTGGGCCTGTCGATCCAGCACTATCGTCGACGCCGCAACGGAGTTCGCCGCCTGCCAAAGCCGTGCATCCTGGACGCCGCCGTACAGAATGGCCTCATCGCGGTCATGGTCGAAAAAAACCTTCTCGGCTACGGCGTGTACCGGCGCCTGCGCGCTCGCGCCCTGATGCAATGTCAGTTTCACGTTGTGGTCCGCGGTAACTGCGCCGCTGAGACGATAAAAATCGATCATCTGCGCCGTCATCTCCGCCTCATCGTCATTCAGCCGGGGCGAGCCTTCGAGATGGAGGATCTGCCTCGGCCCATCCAGCGTCGCAACGTCGGCGGTCGCCTGGCTGCGCCATGGCTTGGTCTGACCGTTGGCCGCAGGCTTGATCTGCACAATCGCCACGTGCCCCTTCTGCACCGCCCGCTCCACCAGACTCGGAGGGATCTCGTCCGGCTTGCGCTTCTGCTTCGTCTGACTGCGGTTCTCCTGGGCAAATGCAATGTCCAGCACATCGCCAGTGCTCGTCTGGCTCACCCCACTGGGATTTGTATTCGTAAGGTAGGTGTCTCCCTGGGCATGGAGGGTGTCCAGAGCGCGACCCTCCCTCAGCGTCGCCTGAATCACGTCGCCCTTCATCACCGTATTCTGCGGCGGCGAGTCGGAGTAGATCGTGTGCTCCGTCAGTACGGCTCCGCCGGAAGCCATCAGCTTCTGCGCTTCGGCGTGGCCCTGCGCCGAGGGCACCAGATCAATGACCACCAGCGAGCCCTTGACCTCTCGCGTGATAGATCCGTGGGGATCACCTGGCGGTCCAATCTCCTGGTCCACCACCGTCACCGCGTTGTGCATCTCAACGCGCTTCAACTCGCCGTCCGGGCCCAGTTGCAGGATGCCCTGGTTCGCATCGCCGTGGATCGAATGCGGTCCCTCATCCGCGGAAAAGAGCAGGCCGCCGTCCAGCGTCGCCTGCTGGGTGTCGCCATGCGAGTCCATCAGCACTTCCACCGCCGAGGCATGAAGCTGGCGTCCCTCGTCGTCCTGCATATTTACGTGGCCGTTGGCATCCGCCTTCTCGACCGTGCCGTCCTGGCGAAAGTAGACCAGCGCCTGCTCGGATGTGGTGTGCTCGCCGTCGTATCGTATGTCGTCCTTCAGCAACGCGAGCTGGCGCGTGTCGCCATTGAACTCCGCATGATCGGCGGTCAGCGTCAGCGGACCTTTTGTCAGCTGAGCTGTGAAGTGGACGTCCTTCTGCAGTATCAGCACGCCTTCGTTCGCGTCATAAGCCGCTCCGACGGCAGTGCCCTGGGCGGCGGCCACCGAAAAGGTGACAGGTGCATCCGTGTTGGCTTCCCCCGTCTTCTGATTGAAGACCATGCCGCTCGTCTCGGCATGGATGGTACGGTTCTGCGGCACCGTCCCCCGGGTGCCCGCCGGCGCCTGCACGTCCAGGTGGACCGGACCGAGAGCGCGAGCCGTGCCCTGTGCGGCGTCGTATTCAAACTCATTGCCGTAGACGTGGTCGTTGCGCGAGCCGTCCTTGCCATAGAGCGTGATGCTGACGTTATGCAGCATCGCCCGGCCATTGTCCTTGTACTGGATGAGCTTGGACGCGTGCAGGGTGAACAGCGTGTGGCCGCGCTGTGACTTCGAGAAAGTGAAGCCGTTGGCATCCTGCTGGATGTTCACCCCCAGCTTGCCGGGAATATCGCGTCCAAAGTGACTCAGCTTGTATCGCGTGAGGGCAAAGAAACCAAGGATGACGGCGGCGAGCACTCCAGCCAGCACCAGAATCCAGGTGCGCAATCTCTCGATGGTGATCCGCATAGCTGTAATGCCGTGGCTCCTCACGGCTGCTCGCCTTCCTAAGAGTACAAGCCTCTGCCCACATTCACCGAACGGCTAGAATGCTGGTGTGGCAGATCAACTTTACCTAAGTCTCTGGTTCCCCAATTTCCGGCTCGCCGCGCTGCCCCCTGCGGTTGTCGCCGTGCTGCGGCAGCTGGCGAGTGCCGGCGGCGCTTCCGCAGTGACTGCAGCCGCTGTCTATCCGATCTCCTGGAACGAAGCGCCGGTCTACCAGCGGGTCTATGGAGAAGACGAAGACGAGGCGGCGCAGCCCGAACGCGCAGTCGCCGAAGCCATGGAGTTGCTCCACGACGATTACGCCTACGAATTCGAGCTGAAATGGGACCTCTGGGTGCCCGAGACCGGAGGCGGGCTGGACACCATCTGGCGGGAGGAGCCCCGCTCCCTGCGCGTCATCGGCCTTGGGCCCGGACTTTGATGAGGGCAGCTACGAGCAGAATGGGCATATCCGCATCGACTTCGGCACGGATTCGCCCTTCCTGCAGGAAGACGTCGCGCTCGAGCCGGAGGCCGCGGCGCACGTTCAGCAGAATGTGCAGAAGCTGATCGACGTCACCCATGCGGTCCAGAACAATCTTTCCGTTTTGAGCCGCCTGTTATGGTCCGAAAGCGGCGAAAGCCTGGCTGAGAAACTGATCGCGCGCCTGCAGCGCCTCAACTGATCTCGCCGGCGCTGCTCTACACTATCCGCATGCTCGATGAAGCCTCTTTCCGCAAACACGCCGATGCCGCACTCGAAGCGCTGAAACGCAGCCTCATTCAGGCCGAGGAGCAGGGTGACTTCGAAGCGGAAGAACAGAGTGGCGCCCTCAACGTCGTCTTCGAGGAGCCCCCTGGCAAGTTCGTCATCACGCCCAACACTCCGGTGCGCCAGATCTGGATCTCCGCGCTCTCGACGTCATTCAAACTGGAATGGTCAGAAAAGGCCGAAGCCTTTGTGCTGCCCAAGACCGGTGAAACGCTGAAAGAAGTTGTGGAGCGGGTCATCAACCAGCACTTCGGTGTCGACGCGGGCGAGGGCGGCGCAGTGTCGCTGCACTAGAGCACTCCCATCGCCAACATGCAGACGCCCCGCCGCGCCACAGTCTCCGTCGCTATCATCACGCTGAATGAAGAGGCGAACCTGCCGCGCACGCTCGCGAGCGTCAGCTGGGCGGACGAGATCGTCATCGTCGATTCCGGATCGACCGACGCAACGCGCGAGATAGCCCAGTCCCATGGCGCTCGATTCGCCGCCGAGCCCTGGTCCGGCTTCGCGATGCAGAAAAACCTCGCCATCTCACTCTGCACCTCGGACTGGGTGCTGTCGCTTGACGCCGATGAATCGGTCTCACCGGAGCTTGCCGCCTCCATCCAAAAGGCCCTCGCGGCACCGTCTTCGCAGACTGCCTATGCGCTGCGGCGCCGCAATCTCTTCCTCGGCCGCTGGATCCGCCACGGCGGCTACTATCCCGACGCGAAGCTGCGGCTCTTCGCGCGCGGGCAGGCGACTTTTCGTGAGACGCCAGTCCACGAAACAGTAGCCTTCACCGGAACCGTCCAGACGCTGGACGGCGACCTGCTGCACGATGCCTATCCAACGCTCGCAAACTATCTGGACCACATGCAGCGCTACAGCACTCTGGGCGCTGACATCGCAATCGCGCGCGGTCGCACCGGCGGTGGACTGCTCAGCTTTCTCGACGGCGTGCTGCTCAATCCGCTGGCTACATTTGTTTACAACTACGTCCTGCGCGCGGGATTCCTCGACGGCCGCGAGGGGCTGCTGCTGCACCTCTACCACTCCGCGTACGTGAGTTGGAAGTACGCCAAGGCCTGGGAGATCTCCCGCCGGCAGATCGGCTAACGTGGCAGCGCGTCCAGATCGTAGACGCGGGTACGCCAGTAGCTCACGTCGTACTCGAGCAGCGGCGGCACACACAAGACCGCGCGCATATGTGCCGAGGTCGACCCTGCGCGAATGGGCTCGATGGCATGAAAGCACGGGTCGTTGCGCTTGAAATCAACGCTCGAGATGTAATAGCGCACGCCGTACTGGCGCAACACACTGATCAGATCTTCCTGCGTGCGGATCTTCTCGAGAAATGCCGTATCCATCACCAGTCCCTCGGTCTGCACCATGGGATGCGGCAGAAAGAAGCCCGCTGCGCCCGCAAGATCACCCATCGCGTAGATGCCGGGATGCGTCATCGAAAACTCCGCCAGGCGCAGACCGTTCGTCACATTCGGCAGATCCTGGCTGGTGGGAGCGATCAGCATCTGCCGCGCCTCCGCCAATGCGACGATGGATGTGAACACGATCACGATCGTCGCGAGGACGCGCACATAGCGCCACGTTGTCGCCGAGAGGAGCAGGCACAGCGTAGCGCACGCCGCTAGGTTGAGCGTGTACAGGTACCACGACCAGATAAACCAGTCGCTGAGCAACGACAATGTGATCAACTGCTGCCAGGGAAGAAACAACAGGGCGGCCAGTGCAATACGTCGCGACGCGGACGCCTGGTGCATCACGAGCGGCAGCATCAGCAGCCCGGCGATAGCCAACACTGCTGGCGCAAAGTGCCGGTGTTCGTGGATGCTGAGCTGAAAGGCAGACGAGAATGCGCGACTGCTGAACCCATGAACCAGCCGTAACTGCTTTGCCTCTCCGGAGATGGGCAGGAGTGAGTGAAAGTGCAGCACATTGATGGCGAGATAGATGGCCACCGGAGCCATTCCCGCTGTTACCGCAATTGCCTTCCTCCAAGTCACGCCCGTGCGCACGCGGCTCGAAAACGGGAGCAGCACTGCCAGCGCCATGACCAGCAGAGCAGAGTCGAGACGCGCCAGCACCATCGCCGCTGCTGTAAAGCTCGTAGCAAAGCAGCGCCACGCCGTCCACGATCCATCTTTCACCAACAGCAGCACCAGGCCGAGCGCGAACGGAATGACTAGCGTGACCTCCATGCCGTCGCGAAACAGATCGAGATTCGCCACGGCAAGGAAGAATGCGGCGGCCGCGCAGACCGGCACTTGCGGTGAGAAGCAACGCAGTATGCGATAGGCAAGATGAAACACCACTACCGTCATCGCCGTCGCCAGGAGCCAAACCGCGGTTAAAATGTGGTCCAGAGAATCGGTAAATCGGCAGATCGCCGCGATCACCAGCAGATAAAGAGGATGATAGCCATTGGTCGGCACCATCCCATTGAAGGTGGACCCTCTGCCATGCGCGAGATTCTGCGCGATCTTCAGGTAGTAATAGAAGTCATCGCGCGGCGTGGACCAGTACTGCGGGCCGCCAGCCTGATGAAAGAAGAAAATGAACGCGGCAAGAGCAGCGAGAACCGCGCTTAGCCCCCACAGATAGATAACTTCTTGCTGCTGCAGGGTGCGTGTGGGCATGTTGCACTGGCGCGATTATAGCGAAGGCGCATAAACAGCCAACGAACGTGAGCTCTTGCGACTGGGCCACGTCCCCCCTGCGATACTTGCAGCAACCGAGCCGCTCCGTCACTCTGGTTCAGCGAGAAGCACTCTGGTTCAGCCGACGCCTCACGATGACCGTCTCCACCAATCCGCGCCCCAACCCCGAAGCGCGCTGGCCTTCGATTTTCGCGTTGTTCGCCATTGTGGGTTTGCGGCTCGCGCTTCCCCGCTCCCTTTCCGCAAGCCCCGCATGGGTTCCGCTGGTGCTGGTCACGCTGCTGGTCATTCCCACGGTGCTTGCGCGGCGCATGCAGCGACATCGACTCAATCAATGGCTAGGCTTCGTCATCACCGGTATCGTCACGCTCGATATGGTCTGGTCGCTGGCGCTTCTTGTCGACGCGCTCCCCAAACATACGCTCGCACCCACAACGCTTCTGCGTTCTGCCGCCGTCCTCTGGATCAGCAATATCCTCGTCTTCGCGTCGTGGTATTGGCGGCTCGATGCAGGCGGCCCCAACGCACGCGAACGGCGAGCTGTTCACGGCGAAGGCGCGTTTCTTTTCCCGCAGATGACGCTCGACGCATCCGACCCGGACTCGTCCGCCAACGGCTGGTCGCCTGGATTCGTCGACTATCTCTTTCTTGCCTTCAACACCAGCACCGCGTTCTCCCCCACCGACGTCCCGGTGCTCTCCCGCTGGGCCAAGGTGCTGATGATGCTGCAGTCCAGCATCTCGCTGGCCACGATCGCCCTTCTCGCCGCGCGCGCAGTGAATATTCTGTAAGTCCAGGGCAGTGATCGAGGACACCATGACTACAGCGATGCTTTGGAAGATATTCGACTGGACCTGGATTGCTTCCGAGGTCATCATTCTCGCAGCTACGCGGACCCGGCGCAGCAGCGGGAATGTACGCGACCGCGGCTCACTTATCATTCTGTGGCCAGTGATCGTCGCCTCTATCACTGCAGGCTCATGGATCGGCGAAGCGCATGCGCCAACAATGTTTGGCGGAGCCCACTGGGTGAGGACAGCGAGCCTCGCCGTCCTGGTAATCGGTCTCGCCATTCGCTGGACCGCTATCGCCACGCTCGGTAGGGCGTTCAGCGCCAATGTCGCTATCCACGCAACGCAAACCGTCCGAAAGACCGGGCTGTTCCGTTTCGTTCGGCACCCTTCCTACTCTGGGCTTGTGCTGATCTTCGTCGCTGTTGGCATGCACACCCGGAACTGGATGGGCCTTGCAATCACGCTCGTTCCCACCACTGCCGCTCTTCTTTACCGCATCCATGTCGAGGAGGCCGCCCTCCGACAAGCCTTCGGCCAGGAATACATCGACTACAGCAGGGCGACCAAGCGCCTCATCCCCGGTATCTACTGACAAGCGCCCGAATCCTGTCTTGGTAGACGAAAGATGGCGTCTCCTCCTGGGGCAAAACAGGTAGTGGGTCACTTTGAATGAGAGCGCTATGTGAGCCGCATATTTTGAGTAGGATTTGGTTCTACGTTGAGCGGTACGCTTCTGGTCTCTCGCAACAGCAATTAATTCGCTATGCGCGCTCCAAGGGTTCCTATGACTACGATAGTGGCTTTCCTGCGGTCAGTATGCCGTTTACCCTGACACGCCTCTTTCCCGCAATTGATTCTCACCGTTCCGACGCAGAGAGGGATGGTCGGCCAAAAAATCGCAGGAATTAGCTCCGTATCACTCGAAAGTGGTAGGTAACAGACCCCTTATGCCGGGATGTGTGATTCGTTACTGAAAGGTACACTTCACCATAGGAGAAGCGTCCGCAGTGTATGGAGCTTCGAGGAGGGAGCCGATGGCCGAAGGAGACGAACCTTGGATCAGGGAGTGGATCAATAGCGTGGCGGACGACATGATGCGCGCGCACTCCTACATGGACGTGAATCTGCGAGGTGTCGAACTCGTAAGTGTGAGTCTGACGGAAATTGGCGCAACGTGTGCGAGCTTGTTGGACGAGCTCACCTAGCAACCCCAGGGGGAAATAACTGACAAGCGCCAGCACCCACCAAAGATTTTTGGTGGCCGACACGTTCGGTTCGTCGGCCACCAGGAGTTGGCTCCTTTAGGTTGAGTTTCTATGCGTCAACTTTCTGACCCAGGAACTCCTTGGCTTTGGCAACCTCGCTGTCCCACTTGCTGAGTTGCTCAGGACTTAGAAAGTTAACAACGCGTTGACGAATCTCGGTGCGATGCGCCTTCACCTTGGCGATCACATCGGCTTTGCTTGTGTTGGGATTGTTCTTGATGTACTCTGCGATTTTTTCTCGGCCTTCCGCCAGCGCGGCATGGAGCTTCTCTTTCTGCTCGTCGCTTAGATTGAGGTCTTGAGCGAAACGCTTTAGTTCAGTCGCGACCTGGTCGCGTTGTTCAGAAGTCAAGTTCATGATAAGTCTCCTTGGATTGTGATGATTTGGTTAGGACACCACTCGGAGCACTTGCGAGTCGTAGTTTCCTCGGGGTTGGAGAGCCCCACAATTACACAGCCCAAATACTGCTCGGAGAGTCGTGCCATGTGCACATCGGATCTGGCCAAGACTTTCTCCGGGAAGTATACGCTTCAGTAAGACCAGCGCGTCGAGTCTTAAAATAAGGCGCTGCTATAGCTTACGAAGAACGCGCTTCCCGCCGCCTAGAAGAACGATTTGTCGACATATGCCCGCCATCGCGAAAGTGCGAGCGTGCTTTCCATAAAACCAGCCGTACCAACCTCCCACCGCTTGTAGTTCACGTATCGCTCACGTTTGAATATGTGCAGTGCGATCGCCGCCTCGTGCGTTCTCGATCTTCACTCAAGGCGCAAGCATTTCAAACTGACCCACTACCCAAAACAGCGCAGCTTGCTCTCTGCCCCTGCCTTCCTCTACGCTTATGAGTTTCGCCTGGGTCGAGAATTCGAGGTAGGACCGATGCCTGATCATGCAACTGTCGCAGTGCCATCCGAACGTCATCCCTCCCCCGCGGAGCGTGACTGGACACAGAATGTGCTGGAGCCCGCGCTGGCCAAGGCGCCCGAGCGCCCCATCGGTGCCCGCAGCGGAGTCAATGTCGACCCGGAAGGCAACGCGCGCTTCACCACCATCTCCGGCACGCCGATCGAACGGCTCTATACCGAGGCCGATCTGCCAACGGATTTCTCCCTGCCCATGCCCGGCGAGCCGCCATACACACGCGGCATCCATCCCACTGGTTATCGCGGCAAGCTCTGGACCATGCGCCAGTTCTCCGGATTCGCCACGCCGGAAGAGACCAACCTTCGCTACAAATACCTGCTCGCGCAGGGCGGTGACGGGCTCTCCGTGGCCTTCGACCTGCCCACGCTGATGGGCTACGACTCCGACGATGCAGAGAGTGAGGGCGAAGTCGGCAAATGCGGCGTCGCCATCGACTCGCTCGAGGACATGGAGATCCTCTTCGCAGACATCGACCTCGAAAACGTCACCGTATCGATGACAATCAATTCCCCCGCGTCTGTCCTCTGGGCGATGTATCTCGTCGTGGCAGAAAAACAGGGCGCGGACTGGAAGAAGATCTCCGGCACGCTGCAGAACGACATCCTGAAGGAGTACATCGCGCAGAAGGAATACATCTATCCGCCCGCGCCCTCGATGCGGCTGGTGGTCGATACATTTGAGTTCGCCTCGCTCTACACACCTCGCTTCAACCCCATCTCTATCTCCGGTTACCACATTCGCGAAGCCGGCTCGACCGCACTGCAGGAGCTCGCCTTCACCCTCTATGACGGCGTCGAATACGTCGAATGGGCGCTGCGTCGCGGACTCGCCATCGATGACTTCGCGCCGCGTCTCTCCTTCTTCTTCAATGCCCACAATGACTTCTTTGAAGAGATCGCGAAGTACCGCGCAGCGCGCAGCATCTGGTACCGCACCATGACCGAGCGCTTCGGCGCACAGAATGTGCGCTCCACCTGGATGCGCTTCCACACCCAGACCGCCGGTGTCTCGCTCACGGCACAGCAGCCGAAGAACAATATCGCTCGTGTCGCCATTCAGGCGCTGGCAGCGGTTCTCGGCGGCACCCAATCGCTGCATACGGACGGCTTCGACGAAGCGCTCGCGCTTCCCACGGAGGACGCAGCGCGTATCGCGCTGCGCACCCAGCAGATCCTCGCCTATGAATCCGGCGTGGCCAACACCGCGGACCCCTTGGGCGGGTCCTACTTCGTCGAGCGGCTGACGAAAGACATGGAAGACGGAGCCTTCGAGTACTTCGACAAGCTGGATGCGATGGGCGGCATGGTGAAGGCCATCGAGCATGGCTTCCCGCAGAAGGAGATCGCCGAGGCCAGCTACGCGTATCAGCGCGCCGTGGAGAAGAAGGAGAAGATCATCGTCGGCGTCAATGAATACGTCGTTGACGAGACGCCGCAGGAGATCCTCTACATTGGCGATGAGGCACGCGACCAGCAGACCGCCAAGCTGAAGCACCTGCGCGCTCGGCGCTCCCAGGAAACGGTGGATCGAACGCTTAAAGCACTCCGCGCTGCAGCTGCCGAAGATCCGGCAACGCAGCCCGGCCAGCTCTCTTCCGCTAACACCATGCCCTTTATCCTCGATTGCGTCCGCGCCTACGCAACGGTCGGTGAAATCTGCGCAGCCCTGCGTGAGGTCATGGGCACCTATACGGAAGTCAGCATCGCCTGAGCTGGGCTACTTCTGTCGCGGACGCGCAGCGGCGCCGAGCGCTGCCAACAGGCCCACCGCCACCTCGATGCCACGTCGCGCGTCCGGAGTATTCATCCGGCTGACGAGCGTGAAGATTGACGGCGGCGCGTGCCTTCTCTTCGCCTTGTCATCACCGCTGATCCCGGTCTCAAGCGTCTGATTGATGTTGCCCAGCACCTTGCCCAGAACAATCAGGTTGCGCAGCCCATTCACCATCTCGGGCTGGCTCACCATCCCGACCACATGATTGATGATCGAATCCTGCGCTGCCAGTGCGCCGCGCAGCAGCTCCAAGCGTCCCGCTTTCGTGCGCCTGCTCCAGCAACCGATAGCCGCTCAATATGGCGTCGGCATGTTCCGCAGGCGCTTCATCGATCTTGCGCTTCAGCTCCTCGCGAGCGTCGGGCGGGGTGAAGACTCGATATGCGACAGGCTTGGCCATTAGCTTCTCCTAACCGGCGTGACCGCTGTTGCCATTGTGATTGGTGCCGTTGCTGATCTGTACCAAGACTGGACCGTCGCCGGGCATGCGGTAGTCCGCGCGCTCCCACTTGCGTTCCACCTCCACGCCTCGCTGCGGCGTGGGCTTGCCGGAGTAGCGGAAGTTCAGCGGGCGCAATGGATTTTCGGCCGGCACGAAATCCAGCACGTCGAGCTTCACTGCCGTCTCCTTGTACGCCGGCGTGTGCACATCCTTATCCACCATGCTGCCGGTCAGCACATTCACCGGACCCTCGGAGGAGGTAAGCGGCAGATAGACCTGCTTTCCGTGTACACGGTCCGTCACCAGCGCCTTTACGCGAATGGTGCCCGTTCGTGAGGTGACGTCGACCCACGTGCCGCTCTGGATCCCGCGCTCCTTCGCCAGCTCCGGCGAAACCTCCAGGAACCGCTCCGGCGTCTCCTCGTGAATACCCTTCACGCGATAGGTCATATTTCCTTCGTGGAAGTGCTCCAACAGCCGTCCATTGTTCAGGTGAATGTCGATATTCGTCGTCCGGCTTCTCGCACGGCTCGTTCCACTCCAGCGGATACAGCCGCGCCTTCCCATCCGGGAAGTGAAAATTCTTTGTGTAGAGCAGCGGCTGGTCCGTGCCATCGGCCGCCACCGGCCATTGCAGCGACTGAAAGCCCGCCAGCCGGTCATAGGTGACGCCGACAAACATCTCCGAGAGAGACGCCACCTCTGCCATGACATCCGCCGGATGCGTGTAGGTCCAATGGGCGCCCATGCGGTTCGCCAAATCCATCGTGATCTGCCAGTCTGCCTTGCTTTCGCCGATCGGATCGAAGGCCTTGTATAGCCGCTGCACCCGCCGTTCGGTACTGACGAAGGTTCCATCCTTCTCAAGCGAGGGAGCGGCCGGCAGCACAACATCGGCGTAACGGCAGGTCTCCGTGAAGAAGATATCCTGCACCACAAAGAAGTCCAGTCTTTCGAATGCACCGGCCACGCGGTTCGCATCGGAATCTGCACTCACCATGTCTTCGCCGGCCAGATACACCGCCTTCAATGTGCCGTCATATACGGCGTCCACCATCTCGTGGTTATCCAGCCCCTTCTTGGTCGATAACTTCACGCCCCACGTCTTCTCGTAACGTGCCCGCGCCTTATCGTCCGCGACCTTGTCGTAGCCCGCCAGATAATCCGGCATCGCGCCCATATCACTCGCACCCTGCACGTTGTTATGTCCGCGCAACGGATACGCGCCGGTGCCCGGGCGCATGTAATTACCGCTCACCAGCAGCAGATTCGAGATAGCTGTCGAATTGTCTGAGCCGCTGCAGTGCTGCGTGATGCCCATAGCCCACAGGATGCACGTTGCTTTTGACTTCGCGATCTCGTGCGCGATCGTCTTCAGCGTCTCGACCGGAACGCCGGTGCGCTCTGCAGCAAACTCCATGGTGAACGGTTCGAGGCTCGCGCGATACTTGTCCAGATCATTGACCCATGTGCTCAGAAACTCCGTCTGCGCCAGCCCGTTGTCCAGCAGATAGCGGCTGACGGCTGACAGCCAGATGAGATCCGTCGACGGCGTGGGGCGAATGTGGATGTCGGCCCGGCGCGCCATCTCGTTCTCGCGCAGGTCGCTCACGATCAGCTTCTGGCCGCGCAGCTTGTGGGCGCGCTTCACACGCGTCGCTAGCACCGGGTGGGACTCCGCGGTGTTGCTGCCAATGATGATGACCAGCTCGGCCTTCTCGATATCTGCAATGGAACCGGAGTCGCCGCCATAGCCCACCGTGCGCCACAATCCCTTCGTCGCAGGCGACTGGCAATAGCGCGAGCAGTTGTCCGTGTTGTTTGTGCCGATTACCGCGCGCGCGAATTTCTGCATCAGGAAGCCGTCTTCATTCGTGCACTTTGACGATGCGATCACTCCGATCGAATCCGGCCCATGTCGCCGCCTTGATCTCGCCCAGCCGCCGCGCCACCAGCCCTAGAGCCTCATCCCAGCTTGCCTCGCGAAAATCCTCGCCCTCCCGAATCAGCGGCTTTTTGAGCCGGTCCGGATGATTGACGAAATCCCAGCCGAACTTACCCTTCACGCAGGTGGAGATGCCGTTCGCGGGTCCATGCGTCGGTTCTACCTTCAGGATGTGCCGGTCCTTCGTCCATATCTTCAAAGCTGCAGCCCACTCCGCAATAGGTACAAACGGTCTTTGTCTTTTTAATACGGTCCGCCAGACGCATCGCGGATTCCATCTCCGAGACGTTGAGTATCGGTCCATACCCGATCTCGGGCTCTACGTCCTTCACCAGGTCGATCATCTTGTTCAGCGCCTGCTTCGGCCACTTCGTCATGTAGCCGGCTTCGCCAAGCATGGAGCGCTCCATTAAGGCATTGCATGGGCACACGGTGATGCAATGGCCGCAGCTCACACAACTCGATCCGCCAATCTGATGCCCGCCATCCCACAGCACCCGCGGGTGCGCCGATTCCCAGTCAATCGAGAGAGTCTCGTTTACCTGTACCGTCTGGCAGGCGTCCACGCATCGTCCGCACAGAATGCACTGGTCCGGGTCATAGCGGTAAAAGGGGTTCGTAAAATCGCAGGGATAAGGTTTCGGCTTGTACGGATGCGCCTGGTGTTCGACATTGAGCAGTGCCGTGGTGTTGTGCACCTCGCAGTTGCCGTTGTTGTTGTCGCAGACCGTGCAGTAGAGCATGTGATTGCCCAGCAGCCGGTCGAAGCCTTCTTTCTGCGCCGCCTGCGCTCGTGCGCTCCGGGTCACCACAGTTTGTCCCGCGGCCGCCTTCATACCGCACGCGCGCACCAGCTCACCGTCCACCTCCGCCATGCAGGTATCGCAGCTCTGAATTGGCCCCATCTGCGGGTGATAGCAAACATGCGCCAGTTCCTGGACGCGCAGAATCGAATCGATCAGCCACTCGCCGGCCTCGGCCGGTACCGCTGCCCCGTCCACCGTGATCTCTACCGGATGCACGCCAAGCGGCCGTGGGGCCGAGACGAATTGATAATCGCCTCGATTGCCCGTCTGGTCGTCACTCCAGACCAGGCGCTCCAATTGATTCGGATTCTGCATGTCCCCACCCTCCGTACAGGTATCGTTATCGATTAGGATGCGCCGTCTGCGCATGCTGTATCCGACGAGCGAATCGCAGAGGCGGCCAGCACAATCAAACTTATCAGGAGCGTCTATGGATTACGTGAATCTCGGTTCGACCGGAACGAAAGTCTCTCGCATCTGCCTGGGAGCAATGACCTACGGCTCGAAGCAGTGGCGTGAATGGGTGCTCGAAGAAGAAGAGTCGCTCCCCTTCTTTCGCCGCGCGCTGGAAGCGGGCATCAATTTCTTCGACACCGCTGACATGTACTCGGTGGGCCGCAGTGAGGAGATCACCGGCAAGGCGCTGAAGCAATTCGGACCGGGACGCGACAAGCTGGTCATCGCCACCAAGGTCTTCAACAAGATGAGCGACGACCCGAATGATCGCGGCCTCTCGCGCAAACACATCCTGCATTCGATCGACGCGAGCCTGCGCCGGCTCGGCACCGAGTACGTCGATCTCTACCAGATTCACCGCTTCGATCCTGAGACGCCCATCGAAGAGACACTGGAAGCGCTGGACGCCGTCGTCCGTGCGGGGAAGGCTCTATACATCGGCGCTTCGTCGATGTACGCCTGGCAGTTCCTCAAGATGCTCGACTTTTCGCGCGAGAACGGCCTCGCCCGCTTCGTCACCATGCAGAACCACTACAACCTCGTCTATCGCGAGGAGGAGCGCGAGATGATTCCGCTCTGCCGTGCAGAAAAGGTCGGGCTGATCCCCTGGAGCCCGCTTGCCCGTGGTTTTCTGACCGGCAGCCGGAAGCGCGGCGACAAAGCAGGAGGCACACTCCGTGAAAAGACGGACGACTACGCACACGGCCTCTACTACAAGGATTCAGACTTCGATGTCGTCGACCGCGTAACCGAGATCGCCAGAGAGCGCGGTGTGAATAACGCGCAGGTCGCCCTCGCGTGGATGCTGGCCAAACCCGGAGTTACCGCGCCAATCATCGGAGCAAGCAAGCTTCAGCACCTGGAGGACGCGCTCCATGCTTTGCTAGTGAAGCTCACGCCAGATGAGATCCGGTCACTCGAAGAGCCGTACGAACCGCATCCCATTCTTGGCCACAGCTGAGGCGGCCGCGGCGATTCCCTGCGTCATCCGCTCAGAAGTGCCGCAGCGGCTCTTCTTCGTGCGCTGGCGGAGTGGTCACACGCGACGTTTCCCGTTCAATCGAGCGGCTCACCAGCTCGCGCGAGCCCAGGCCGACAGCGAGCGACAGCGACAGGACAATACCGCCGAACAGGATCCCGAACGCAAGATCGACGATCTTCTCGCCAATCTGCAGATGGTCCAGCGCCATGGCTGTCGTCAGCGCCAGCACCATCCACTTCACCCCCAGGCTGAGCAGCCGCGCGTACTGCAGATTCATGTTCACCGCGCCAATCAGCACACCGCGCGACATGAACCGAGCCACAATGTTGCCGACCAGCAGGATGACCGCCGCGCCGATCAGCTTCGGGAGATACCCCAGCAGTCCTATTGCAATGGCTGATTGTGAGGAGGCGCCGAAGGCATCTGCGCCCACCGCGATCCCAATGACCACGAAAATCCAGAAGACCAGCCGCGCTGCAAGACCTGTCGGCGTCTGCCGCGGCGACCATTCCGTTACCGCCTCCGTTCCGCGACCCAGCCTCTCATCGAAATGCAGCGAGATCAGAGTGCGGCGCAGCGCCCAGCTCAGCAGCAATCCGATGAGCGAAAACAGAATGACCGCCAGCAGAAAGGCCAGGATGCCCGGCAGCAATGAGGCGAAGCGTCCCATCGCCTGCGCCATCGAGTTGCTCAGCGTATGGCCAACTTGGTTCCACATCGATCTCTCCTCCACCTTCTCCGCGCCGCCCTATCGCCGGGCACGAACTACGGATTGAAACGATCCGGCCAGCGCCAGCGCTGCACCAGGTATGGCTTGTTCTGTTCAAACGCCCGGTCCAGCTGCTCCTGGCGCGCACCAGCCGGCACGCCACTCTCTACCTCCAGCGCGCGCGAGCCCACCCATCCCAGATACAGCGGCGCCATGGCGCCCAGCAAATGGCCGCGGCTCAACGTGCGCAGGCGGTATGCAAGCGCAAAATCATAGACCACGCGCGTCCATAGCGTGTCCGGCATGCGGAAGCTCTCCAGTGGCAGCCGGCTGAGCTTCTTCAACTCCAGCAGCGTCACCGGCGGCAACACCAGGGACCACACCTCCTGCAGATTTCGCTGGCCCAGTTGAAAAGCTTCGACCATCGGGCGTGGATCGGGCGAGTTGCCTGCCGGCGTTTCATCCGGCATCGGTTCTGCGCCGCTCTCCATGGTGGAGTGCGAACCACGCACCCGCTGCCATAGAGTCGCGTGACGTTCCACGTCGGCAAACAACGGCGCGACGATTTGCTGCAACAGCGCCGGCAGGTCCATGCCCGCGGCGGAATACTCGTGATGCACTGGCAGATACACCTGGCAGACTTTCTTGTCGCGCAGCACTGCTTCGGTCGCCGGCCACATCAGGCCCTGCCCGGCTGCCGGGGTACTGACGTTCTGCCGCAACCCCGGCAGAAACCCCGCCGATACGGCAAAGTCCTGCGCCAACGGGTAGCGCACACGCATGCCATACAGCGCGCGCGTCATCGGAGCGAGGATCGCCTGGTTTATCAGTCCATCGAAGGGACCGCCCGGATAGAGCGGCATGGTCAGGTCGCATTCCCGCTCACGAATGGGACGTGCGAGTGCATCCACTATGGCCGGCGTAAAGGCCGCCAGGTCAGGGTTCAGGATGACGCATGCGCTCGCGCCTAACGATTCCGCCTCCCCCAGCAGCGCGGCATACACCGCCGCCTGCCCCAGCCAGGGCGTGGTCGCGTTGGCGGCAGCAGAGATCTCACGCGCCACCAACCGCACTTCCCCCGACTCGCCCAGCGTCTCCTGCGCCTCGCTCATCCCCGGCACGCGCGGGAACACGACCGCGATGGGGCGGCTGCTGCCGGCCCACTGCGCCGCTGCAGTGCGCACCTGTGCCGCGTCCACCAGGCCGGGAATTCCCACGACCAGCTCGGCTGGAGGAGCGGCGTGGCTTACGTCTCCCGTCTCTTGTTCGACCTCTACCTTCGCCATAGGCCTCGTTCCGTCGAATGCCCCTTCCTCAAATCAACCATCAGCGCAGCGGCAGTGCAAGAATGCCCGCCAGCGGAATGCGTACCCAGGCCGGCCGATTATTCAGCTCGTACATCAGCTCATAAAGCGCCTTATCGAGCACATAGATCTCCAGCAACCGTTCAAATGCCTCCGGCGCCAATGGCACCATCAGACTGCCCGCGGCCTTCATAGTAAGCCTGTATGCCTGCAGAAAGGCGCTGGACACCGATTGCTCCCACAGCCGCGCCCAGGGTTCCAGCCGATCGGCATCGCCCGGCCTGCGCGTCAATACTCGCATCAACCCGGAGTAGACCGCATAGCTGAAGGAGCGCAGCATGCCCGCCACGTCTTTCATGGGTGACTGCTTTGCACGCCGCTCGGTAAGCGATCGCGCCGGCTCGCCCTCGAAATCCAGAATCACAAAGTCGCCCCGCGAGCGTAGCACCTGCCCGAGATGGTAATCCCCATGGACCCGCGTCCGCAGTCCTGAAGCAGAGAGATCGGCCACCCGCCCCAGTTGTTCCGCCACGCGGCGCCGCCGGCTCAATACCAACCCGCTCATCTCTTCCACTTCGGCAGGCAGCCGCGAAAGACTCTGACGCAAGTCATCGAATGCATCATTGGCATGCTCGGCGAGGGCGGTGCGCAGCACCAGCAGATCCTTCTCCGTCATCGGCTCCGGAGCAAACGCCGGGTCGCTGGTAGGCTGCCCCAGCGCCAGGTGCATCTCCGCCGTGCGGCGTCCCAGCAGCGCCGCTGCGTCCAGATAGGTCCCCACATGCTCTCGCACCCAATCGCTCTGCGGATGCTCACTCAATTCCGTGAGCGCGACATTGGCGCGCGGAAAATGCTCCTCCGGCATATTCAGGACCGATACCTGTTCGAAGTACCGCTGCAGGTCCTCGAGCGTCCACTCCCATCCATCGCCCTCATTCGGTACCAGACCCTGCAGCATGGCGAGCGTGGAATTCGCGCTTTCCCCCGCCCGTGCCACCGGTCGATATTCCACCTCGCCGCCGAATGGCGCGATTGCGCGAAATCCACTGTGCTCCGTCAGGTAGCGCCCGATCTCCGTATCTGGATTGGGTCCCGCCTGCTGCCGACGGAAGAGCTTCAGGATCAGCCGGTTGCCGTACAGGATCGATGTGTTGCTCTGCTCTGCTGACCCGCGCCGCGGCTCCAGCGTCTCCTCGCCGCGCAGCTCCGCAAAGTGCGCGCTCCGCATGCCGCACACCGTACCGTGCTGCATTGTGATCTCGCCCGCCGTGGCGATCAGCGTCAGGAGTTCGCGCGCCGCCTCGTCATCGAACATCGCGTCGTGCAGGTAGCCGCTTCCTTCAGGAGTGGTCACCGCCGCCAGCACAGAGGTGCTGTGACTTCGGGAAATGTTCTCTCCCGCCAGGCCGATGCTGACGGCCAGAGGAATGAAATACAAATCGAGATCGCCGCCGGCATAGGTCACTTCGACGAGCGTCAGCGCATGGTCGCCCATGAGCCCCCAGTCCTTCACCAATGTCGCCGTGATCTGCCGTGACTTGCCGCCAAACCACCGCTGCCTGGACAGAAACGCGGGCAGCCACTCCTGCTCCAACCGCTCCCGCGCCGGGCCGCCCAGCACCGTCTTCCAATCCGCCGCGTGCAGCAGCCGCAACGCTGCATCGGTTGGCACCTCCGGCTCCTCCGGCTCCAGCTCGCCCTGCAACTCCAGCCACAGAAATCCATACTGATTCAGCGTGATCGCATACAGCGTCTTCTCAATCTTGGGAAACTCGACGTAGCCCAGCATCTCTACCGGCCTCAAGCCTGCGTATTCAGACAGGTCGAGTTGTGCCGGCTGCGGAAACCGCGACAGGTTCGCCACACACAGAACGCGCTCATCGCCATCCTCCCGCACATACGCAAGCACCTTACGGTTCGAAGGCTGGAGGAACTTGAGCGATCCCCGGCCGAAGACGCGGAAGAGTTTGCGCAGGGCGATCATGTTGCGCATCCAGCTCAGCAGGCTCGACGGATCGCTCTGCTGCGCCTCCACATTGATCGCCTCGTAGCCCCACACCGGATCCATCACCACCGGGGAATAGAGCTTCGCCGGAACCGCGCGGCTGAATCCTGCATTGCGATCACCGGTCCACTGCATCGGCGTGCGCACCCCGTTGCGATCGCCCAGATAGATGTTGTCCCCCATCCCGATCTCGTCGCCGTAGTAGAGAATCGGCGTGCCGGGGAACGAGAACAGCAGGCTGTTCAGCAGCTCAATACGCCGGCGGTTGTTGTCCACCAGCGGCGCCAGCCGTCGCCGGATCCCGATGTTGATGCGCATGCGCGGATCGGCGCTGTAGGCGAAGTACATGTAGTCGCGCTCTTCATCGCTCACCATCTCGAGCGTGAGCTCGTCATGGTTGCGCAGAAAAATTCCCCACTGGCAGTTCGCAGGAATGTCGGGCGTCTGCGCCATGATCTCGGTGACCGGGAGCGAGTCCTCCTGGCGCAGCGCCATGTACATGCGCGGCATCAGCGGAAAGTGAAAGGCCATGTGGCACTCGTCACCCTCGCCGAAGTAGGGACGCACATCGGCCGGCCATTGGTTCGCCTCGGCCAGGATGATGCGGCCTTCGTAATCCTTATCGATGGCAGCGCGGATCTTCTTCATCACCGCGTGCGTCTCCGGCAGGTTCTCGCAATTGGTGCCGTCGCGCTCCACCAGGTACGGAATCGCATCGATGCGCAGGCCGTCCACGCCCATATCCAGCCAGTACCGCATGATGTTCAGCACCTCTTCCATCACCTCCGGGCTGTCATAGTTCAGATCCGGCTGGTGAGAGAAGAAGCGATGCCAGTAGTACTGTTCGGCTACCGGGTCCCAGCTCCAGTTCGACTTCTCGGTGTCGGTAAAGATGATCCGGGCGTCCTTGTAGAGCTCATCCGTGTCGCTCCAAACATAGAAGGCACGCTCCGGCGATCCCTTTGGTGCGCGCCTCGCCCGCTGGAACCACGGATGCTGGTCCGAGGTGTGGTTTACCACGAGTTCCACCATTACCTGGATGTCCCGCTCATGCGCCGCCGCCAGAAATGCCTTGAAATCGTCCAGCGTTCCATAGCTCGGATTGACGTTTAGATAGTCCGAGATGTCATAGCCGTCATCGCGTAGCGGCGAAGGAAAGAATGGCAACAGCCATAGACACGTAACCCCGAGGTCCTGCACATAGTCCAGCTTCTGCATCAGCCCGGAAAAGTCTCCGATACCGTCGTTGTTGCTGTCCATGAACGCGCGGACGTGCAGTTCGTAGATGACCGCATCTTGGAACCACAACGGATCTGCTGTGCTGCCCGCTTGCTTCAAATCGTTCTCCTCGTGTTGTCGGGGCGGTGACCTACTTGGGACTACTTGCGGACCTCGAACACGTGCGCCGGGACATCAAACGGCCGCAGCTCGACATAGTTTCGTGATCCCTGCCAGCGGTATCCGCGATTCGCCAGAAGATCGAAGACTTCAAAGCTGGCCCCGTCCTTCACTCCCAATGCAATCAGATCGAGCATAACGAAGCCGGCCTGCGTATTCACCGGATCGAGGTTCACTATCGTAAGCACCACGTCCGCCGCAGCGTCGGTCGCCTTACCGTAGGCCGTCTTTGAGTAAGCAATGATCTGCGGATTGTCCGTCAGGTGAAAGACCAGATTCTCGTTCCGCTGCAACGCTCTGTTCGCGCGCCTCGCTTCATTCAGCAGCGTGATCAACGGGCGCAGCGAGTTCGGCGCGTCACGATCCCAGCGCTTGATCTCGTACTTCTCGCTGTTCAGGTACTCCTCGCTGCCCTCTTTGAAGCGGATATTCTCTCGCAGCTCAAACGCCGGCCCGTACATGCCGTAGTTCGAGGAGAGCGTCGCGGCCAGCACCAGCCGGCTCTTGAACGCATCGGGGCCGCCGGTTTGCAGCCCGAAGGGAAGAATATCCGGTGTGTTCGGCCAGAAGTTCGGCCGCATGTACTCGGAAACCTCGGTGCTGGTCAGCTCGGTCATGTATTCGGTCAGATCGGCCTTGGTGTTGCGCCAGGTGAAGTAGGTGTAGCTCTGCGTAAAGCCCAGCTTCGCCAGTCGCTCCATTACCCGCGGCCGCGTGAACGCCTCCGCCAGAAAGATCGCATCAGGATAGGCCGCTTGCACTTCCGCGATTACCCACTCCCAGAAAGGAAAGGCCTTGGTATGAGGATTATCCACGCGGAAGATGCGCACACGTTTCTCCGCCCAGAACATGAAGACATCCTTCAGAGCATCCCACAACCCCTGCCAGTCGCTGGATTCGAAGTCCAGTGGATAGATGTCCTGATACTTCTTCGGCGGATTCTCCGCATATTGGATCGAACCATCCGCGCGCTTCTTGAACCATTCCGGGCGTTCCTTGACCCAGGGATGATCCGGAGCGCACTGGAAGGCAATATCCAGCGCGATTTCCATCTTGCGCGAGTCAAGCTGTTCGATCAGGTAGTCGAGGTCGGCAAAGGTACCCAGTTCGGGCAGGATCGCGAGGTGCCCGCCCTCCTTCGCGCCAATCGCCCACGGGCTGCCCACGTCGCCCGCCTTTGCTTCCGTCGTGTTGTTCTTGCCCTTGCGAAAGCTGCGCCCGATGGGATGTATCGGCGGCAGATACAGCACATCGAATCCCATTTCCTCGACGTAATCGAGCTGTGCGGCAACATCACGCAGCGTGCCATGCTGTCCTGGCTTGCCCCAGGAGCGCGGAAACAGTTCATACCAGCTCGAGTAGCGTGCCCGCTCGCGGTCCACCCACACGCGCAGCGTGCGTTCATAGCGGGTCTGCATCTCCGTCTCCGGATTCCGCTTCATGATCGCTAGCAGCGCATCATCGAACGCCGCTGCCGCTGAACCGGCACGCACCTTCTCCACAAACCCCTGCAGCTGCGCCGCCTCTTCCTTTACAGCGCGCTTTGCGGCCGCCTCGATCAGCAGCGCGCCGGTCTTCAAAGGCAGTTCGAGGTCCTGTCCTGCATCCTGTCGCTTCTTCAGCTCCGAACGCCAGGTCAGAAAGTGGTCGACTTCGCCCACCACCGTGTACTCGTAGAAGCCCATCTGCTCGACAGCAAAACTCGCCGCCCAGTGATCATTGCCCAGCGCCGTCATCTCCTCGTTGCGCCAATCTCTCTCGCGAGTGTGGCGATACAGCAGATGCGCTCGCACCAGGTCGTGACCATCGCCAAAGACGTCGGCTTCCACGCGTATCCGATCGCCCACCACGCGCTTCACCGCGAAGAGCCCGCCGTCGATCTGTGGCGTCACCCCTTCCACCACCACGCGGCTTCGTCCCGTCGCCGGCTTGGCCGATGCTGTTGTTGCAGTCAGCTTCGCTTTGGTTGTTCCGGACGGCCGCTTCGCAGGTGCCTTCGCACCCGTCGCCGTTTTCCTGGTTGTGCCCTTCTTCTCTGTTGTTGCGACCTCGGTCGGCATCTCGTTCGTCATCGTCTCCATCTCATGTGTCTGCCGCCGAAGCAGCCGTTCTCACTCTCATGCAGAGCGAAAATCGCTCCGTCACTTCTATCAGGATGCACATCGGCGCCCGAGTGTTCGCTGGCTGTCTTCCGCCATCGCGTCTTCCCGGCCTTATTTTTCAAAGTGGCCCCAAAGTGTGTTGAGCGATTCGGCATACGCCGGGTGTGCAAAAACTGCATCCTCAAGCACGCGGTAGCTCAGCTTTCCCATCATCGCCAACTCGAACATGCTCATCAACTCGCCGCCCTCCGGCGCCAGAACCGCTGCGCCCAGAATCTGCTCCGTCTCTGCATCCACAACCGCCTTCAGTAATCCGCGTGTATCGCCCGTCTCTATCGCGCGCGCAATCGAGGTCACCGGCATCTTCGCCACCTTGATCGCTCGTCCGCTCTTGCGTGCCTCCGCTTCCGTCATTCCCACGCGCCCAAGCTGCGGATCCATATACACAACGAAGACGGGGGTGCGATCGTTCGTCTTCCGTTTTCTCTTGCCCCCCGACGCAGTATCGAGGATCAGATTGTCGCGTAGGATGCGGTAGTCATCATAAGAAACGTGGGTGAACGCGGGGCCCCCTTTCACATCGCCCACCGCATAGATCCCCGGCACATTTGTACGCAGCTCTTCATCGACCCTGACGTACCCGCCCGCATCTGTCGAAACGCCGGCAGCTTTGAGATCGAGCTCAGCCGTATTCGGCGAGCGCCCCACCGCGACGAAAAGATGCGAGCCGGAGACGCTCTTTCCGCCTTCCAGATGCACCGTCACGTTTCCTGGACCACCCTCAACCCGAACTGCCTTCGCGTCCGTCTCGATCCTCAGCCCTTCATCGCGCAGCATCGCTTCTACCGCTTCAGAGATATCCACGTCCTCGTGGCCCAGCAGGTGTTTCCCGCGCTCCATCACGCAGACCTCGCTGCCGAAGCGCCGGAACATCTGTCCGAATTCCACTGCTTCATACCCACCGCCCAGGATCAGCAGGTGTTCGGGCACAGCATCCAGTTCCATCAGGCTCACGTTGTCCAGGTAGGGCACGCGATCCAGCCCCGGTATCTTCGGCACCGTTGGATGATCGCCGGTATTGATCACGATCGTCTCCGCCGTTAGTCGGCGTTCGCCTCCGCCTTTGAGCGCGACCACGATCTCCTTCGCGGCGGTCTCTTTCGCTGCGACGAACCGTGCTTCTCCCCGTACCAGCTCCGGCTGACCACTGGCAAAGCGCTTCTCGTTCGAGGTGCGAAACTGCTCGACAATCTTCCGCTTGCGCGCCCGCACCTCTTCCATATTCACGCGCATCGTGTCCACGTGGATACCCAGCTCCGCCGCATGGCGCGCCTGCCATGCGCGTTGCGCGCTGGCAACCATCGTCTTGGTTGGCGTGCAGCCATAGTTGATGCAGGTTCCCGCCACCTCCGCGCGCTCGATCAACGCAACGCGTTTGCCAGCCTTCACAAATTCGGATGAGAGGGGATTCCCCGCCTGTCCCGACCCCAGAATCAATACGTCATAACGCTCTGCCATCGCATCTTCCATTCCCTAACGCAGTCTCTTCCATGCTTAGAAGCGCGATACAGCAAACAGAGCCAACAGAATCGCTGTTGCATCCTCCAGCAGCGCGATTGGCAGGTCCTTTACGCCGCGGCTGGTAATGCCGCGGCGCAGCCAGTAGCCTGCATAGCCTCCCACCACGGCCGCCACTCCTGCCACTGCAGCGGGCGCAACCCATGACATCCCGGCAGCCAGCGCCAACGCACTACCGCACAGCGCGCCCAGCACAAACCGCGCCGCAAGCGGTCCTGCCTGGATCCGCGGAGGAATGAAGGACATCTTGTCCGCAATCAACTCGCCAATCGCCAGCAGAACGAATAGATACATCGCGATTGGCGTTCCCAGAAAGCCCAATCCTGTCCCGCCAAGATGCAGCCAGCCCAGATGCGGCCACGCTCGTTGCGCCGCAATGGTGACAATTGCGATGCCAGTCAGTGATCGCAGTCCGCTCACTCCGCCGATCACTACGCAAAGCAGAAACAGAATCGATTCCGTCATCGTGCTGCCTTCCTCACCACAAAGTGAAAAGATGCCTGGACTCTTGCAGAAGCAGATGACTGTGTTGTGAGGACACAGCGCCGGTCATTTTTGCCTCAAGAAAAGCCTGCAACGCTGATCCTGAGTCCTCGCTCTTGGATACCTCACACCTGCCCTGCTTCTGCTCTAGAATGCGCCAGCCACCACCTTCGCCGCCAGCGCGCTTCATCAAAAGACAAAAAAAGGACGCCGCATGGGCGTCCTTTTTATTTCACTAGTTGGCTCTAAACCAGGGGTCAGCCCTCGCGCAGCATGCTCGGCTCTTCCGGCGAGCGTAGCCGCACGAGGCGGTCGATGGCATAGGGCGAACGCTGTTGGGAGGTGTGGTAGTGCCGCACCTGCAGTTCGCCAAGCAGCCCGATGGCCAACATCTGGATGCCGGCCAGGATCAGCACGCCCGCAACCACAAACAGCGGCCCATGCTGGTCCATCACGTGCTGGTGTGTGAAGACCTTCAGCGCTGCCAGGAATACCGAGATCGCGCCGCCAATCAGAATGCTGAGCGAGCCCAGCGTGCCAAAGAAATGCAGCGGACGCGACATGTACTTCAGCAGAAACCGGATCGTCAGCAGGTCGAAGAACACCCGGAAGGTGCGGGAGATGCCGTAGTGGCTCTTGCCGCGCTCGCGGTTCACGTTCTTGATGGGAATCTCGCAGATGCTCGCGCCGTACCACGATGCAAGAGCGGGAATGAAGCGATGCATCTCGCCGTATAGCGGGATGTTGTGGATCACCTCGCGACGGTAGGCCTTGAAGGTCGTGCCGAAGTCGTGGATGTCTACGCCGCTGAGCTTTGCCATCAGCCAGTTCGCGGCAGCGCGAAGGAATGCGCCGCATCACGAAGTTGTCGATGCGCTCCTTGCGCCAGCCGCTCACTACGTCGTAACCCTCTTCGAGCTTGGCCAGGAAGTTCGGTACCTCTTCCGGGTCGTGCTGCAGGTCGCCATCCATGGCCAGGATGAAGTCGCCCTGCGCGTGATCGAAGCCCGCTGCCAGCGCGGAGGTCTGCCCGAAGTTGCGGCGCAGCTTCACCACCAGAACTCGACTGTCCACGGCGGCAATCTCTTCCAGCAGCTTGTAGCTGCGGTCGCTCGAGCCGTCGTCTACCAGAACCAGCTCAAAGCTGTCGCCGACCGTCTCCATTACCGCTTTCAGACGGTCGTAGAGCGCGGTGACATTCTCTTCCTCGTTGTGGAATGGGACGACGATGGAGTACTTGGGCATAGTAACCATATTATATCTGACCGGCGGCGGCTTTTCGGTCACTTTCGGGCCGCGTATCTGCCTGAAAAACGCGTAAAAATCAAGCCATACTTCCCACTCTTTCGAAGACCTCGCGCAACACGGACACAGCCCGCTCGCACCCCTCGCGGTTCACCTCGCGGTGAGTCACGAATCGTACCTCGTCCGCAGCCGCCGTACCGCACAACACACCCTGCGCCTTCATGGCCGCAATGACCTCCTCGGCCGTCCTCACCGTGGGCCGGAAGATCACTATATTCGTCTGCACGGTATCGAGATCGATCGCACAGCCGCCCATCTCTGCGATCAGCTCAGCCATCCAGCGCGCATTTCTATGATCTTCGGCGAGCCGAGCCGGCATCTCTTCAAGCGCAATCAATCCCGCCGCGGCAAGCACCCCTGCCTGACGCATGCCGCCACCCAGCATCTTGCGGATCGACCGGCCCCGATCCATCAGCGCCCGCGAGCCCACCAGCATCGACCCCACCGGTGCGCAAAGTCCCTTGCTGAGGCAGAACATGACCGTTGCAAAGCCGCGCGTCAGTTTCGCCACTGGTACGCCAAGAGCCGCCGCCGCGTTGAAGGCCCTCGCTCCGTCCAGATGCACCGGCAGTCCACGCTCCTTCGCGCCGGCCCACACCTCTTCGAGCACCGCAACCGGCGTCACCGTGCCGCCTGCCATGTTGTGTGTGTTCTCAAGCGCAATCAGTCCCGTCTGCGCGTGGGAGTAAATCGGAGCCGCAATCGCCGCCGTGATGCGCTCCCAGCGCAGCACGCCGCGCTCGCCCTCCACCTGCCGCAACTGGCAGCCGCTGAAGGCGGAGACCATCGCCATCTCCCAGTCGACAATGTGCGCGCGCCGCTCGCAGATCACTTCCTGGCCATGCTGCGTGTGCAATCGCACAGCAATCTGGTTACCCATCGTGCCAGTCGGCACAAATAGGGCCGCTTCCCTTTCGAATATCTCGGCCGCCCGCCTCTCCAGCCGGTTCACCGTCGGGTCTTCCGCGTAGACGTCATCCCCCACCTCGGCCTCGGCCATTGCGCGGCGCATCGCCTCCGTGGGCTTTGTCACCGTATCGCTACGCAGGTCAATCGTATCCATATCAGTTACCTTTCCAGCAGAATCGAGGCAGCCGTGGCCGGGTCAGGATTGCACTGGCCTCCTACCCCTCTTCTCGACAATACTTGTGCCGTGGACACGAACGCGAATTCGAGAGAGTCGTCCAAGCAGGACCCCTTCTCGCCCGAAGCCATCAACCCGACAGATCCGACAGATCCCATAGACCCGCTTCCCTGCTTTCATGCCTGGTTTGCGGAGGCACGGGCTCTGGAACCGAATGATCCGGACGCCATGGCGCTCGCCACCGCAACCCCAGAAGGCGTGCCCTCCGTCCGCATGGTCCTGCTCAAAGAGGTCACCGCAGATGCCTCGTTCGTCTTCTACACCAACGCCCAAAGCCGCAAGGGTCTGGAGATTCGTGCCAATCCCCATGTTGCGCTGTGCCTTCATTGGAAGTCGTTGCGCCGCCAGGTCCGCATCGAAGGCCTCGCGTCCGAGGTACCGTCGGAACAGGCCGACGCATATTTCCACAGCCGCGCGCGTGGCAGCCAGATTGGCGCGCTTGCCTCCGATCAATCGCGGCCGCTTACCGATCGCGCCACCCTCGAAGCACGGGCAGCAGAGATCGCAGCGCTCTATCCCGAGGAAATCCCGCGCCCGCCTTACTGGACGGGCTTCGCCGTCTACGCTCAAGCCATCGAATTCTGGCGCAGCCGGTCCGACCGCCTGCACGACCGCATGCTCTACACTCGAATTTCCGGCGGCTGGTCGCGTTCCCTCCTGTATCCATAAGGGGTTATTCAAGCCTGATCCCAAGCGAGACAGGTCCCCCCAACTCCTCTTTTTTTGTCGGTACAAAACGTCTCAACATTGCTCTTGAGCAACGATTCAATCGACATTACGTGTCATTCTCGATGTATTTAGACCACCGTCGCCAACAACCAGCGGGCATTTTGTTCGCAGAGTTCAGCTGCAATCAAGGGTCGCACGAGAAAAAGACTCGATTTCCTCGCGGCCCTCTTGTCCCAGGAAGAGGCCTGCGCAATAATCGAACCTCTTCCTGAAAACCTTTCTCCGTCGAAAGGTTTTTTGCCTGACCAAGTTGTCTGATTCCGCTGTTTGTACCGGCAGGTTCCACGCAAGTACAGGAAACCGCCGGCTGCTTTGGATGGTGTTACTTCTTGGAGGCTGTTCGCATGCGTTCGCTCAGACTTGCGCTATTCGTGTTTCTTATCTCTGTGACGCCGCTTCTGGCGCAAACCAGCACAACTTCAATACGCGGTACGGTCACCGACGCATCCGGCGCGGTGATCCCCAACGGGCAAGTTACGCTCAGAAACATCGCCACCAATGCCGAAGTCAGTGGCACCTCTGACAGCTCAGGGCTGTACCAGTTCCCGCAGCTGACGCCTGGCACCTACACCATCACGGTAACGGCGTCCGGATTCGCGAAGTCCTCCAAACAGGCGCAGTTGCTGGTCAACCAGCCCGCCACCATTAACTTTCAGCTCGGAGTCAACCAGACGTCGGAGACCGTCAACGTCAGCGCCGAAGCCCAGACGTTGAACCGCATCGACGCCACTATCGGCAATGCCTTCAACAGCCAGACCATCGAGGCACTTCCCTCTGAAGGCCGCAACGTTCCTGACCTGCTCAGCCTGCAGCCCGGCGTACTCTACCTGGGCCGAAATGTCGATCAGCAAAGCGACAGCCGCTCCGGTGTCGTGAACGGCGCGCGATCCGATCAAACGAACGTCACTCTGGATGGGCTGGATGACAACAATCAGGAGCAGGGACTCGCGTTCACCGGCGTCCTCCGCCCCACCCTTGATTCCACTGAGGAATATCGCGTTGCCACCACCAACGCCAATGCCGATTCTGGACGCTCGTCAGGCGCCCAGGTTTCCATTGTTACCCGCTCCGGCACCAATGCCTTCCACGGCAGTGTTTATGAGTACAACCGCAGCTTCGGCACCGCCAACGACTGGTTCAACAAGGCATCGCAGATAGAGGCAGGAGAGCCCAACCGCCCGGGCAAACTCATCCGCAATACCTTCGGCGCGTGGGTCGGTGGCCCTATCAAGAAAGACAAGCTCTTTTTCTTCGGCACCTATGAAGGGCAGCGCACCGCCGAGAACACCCAGATCACACGTACCGTGCCGACCGCCTCGTTCAAGACGGGACAAGTCAAATACACCAGCAATAATGCCCTCGTCACGCTGACGCCATCGCAGATCGCAACCATGGATCCCCTGTGCGGCGCGAACGGCACGTGTCCATGGGGTCCGGGCGTTGATCCGAATGTGCTCAGCTATTTCAGCGAGTACCCAACAGCCAACGGCCTTGCCCAAGGTGACGGGCTCAACCTTGGATCGTTCACGTTCTCCTCGCCGTCTCCAGGGACGTTGAACACTTCAATCGCGAAGCTCGACTACCAGTTGAACGAAAAGCATCACCTGTTTATCCGGGGCAATCTGCAGAAGGACACGACGGCAGGTGTGCTCCAATTCCCCGGTGCGCCTCCATCCAGCTTCACGACGGATAACACCAAGGGGCTTGCCGCCGGCTGGGACTGGAGCCTCAATTCGAACATGGTGAACGACCTGCGCTACGGATATGTGCGCCAGGGCAACGCCGATCGCGGGATCGGTGAGGGCGACTACGTCACCTTCCGCTTCATGGATCAGGCCACCGCGCAGTCCCGCTCCACCATCGTCAATGTTCCAGTGCACAACGTGGTCGACACCTTTACATGGAGCAAAGGCAGACACAGCCTCAGCTTCGGCGTGAACTACCGGTTGATCTTCAACAATCGCAGCTCAGATGCTTCCAGTTTCGACAGCGCCAGCACCAACGAATACTGGATCGAGGGCGGCGGAAACATCGCGAACACCGGCAACAGTTTGGATCCTAGCGCCTTTGGGTATCCGGGCGTGGATTCGGGCTTCGCAAACTCCTACAACATTGCCGTTGCCGCTCTCAGCGGCATCGTCCCCTCCATCTCGGGGCAGTTCAACTACGCTGTCTCCAGCAATGGGGCCACGGGCAACCTTCAGTCCGACGGGGCGTTCGTCGATCGCCACTACAAGACCAACGAATTTGAATACTTCCTGCAGGACGCCTGGCGGCTGCAACCAAATCTCACCGTCACCTTCGGCATCCGCCAGTCCATGCTGCAGACGCCGTACGAAACCAATGGGCAGCAGGTTTCGCCAACCATAGACATGCACCAATGGCTCGCCAACCGTGCCGCCGGAGCAACACAGGGTCTCAGCGTTCAGCCTGATATCCAGTTCGCACCCAGCGGCCAGGCGCGCGGTCTCAAGCCGTACTGGCCTTCTCAATTCGGCAACGTAGCTCCGCGTCTTGCGTTTGCGTACTCGCCGGACAACAAGACCTCTATCCGCGGCGGCTTCGGCCTCTACTACGACCACTTCGGTCAGGGCATCGTCAATTCGTTCGATCAGCTAGGCTCGTTTGGCACCAGCACCAGCCTTACCAATGCGGCGGGACTCTATTCAGTGGATAACTCACCCCGATTCACGGGCGTGCACAATCTTCCGCCGCTTGGAACCACCGAACCCAGCGTCGTGCAATACCCGTTCACCCCGCCCACCGACGTAAATTCCACCGGCTTCGCCATCACCTGGGGCATCGACAATCGCCTGAGGACGCCATACTCTGAGGCCGCCGACTTCTCCGTGCAGCGCGAGTTGCCGGGCGGATTCACACTCGAAGCCGCGTACCTTGGCCGCTACGGCCGCCGGCTTCTGCAACAGCTCGATATGGCCGAGCCGCTCGATCTGGTCGATCCAAAGTCCGGCATGGACTACTTCCGCGCAGGTACGTTGTTGTCGCAGGACGTAGACCGCAACAACGGTTACGCAGATCCGAACGGCGCGGCGAGTGCCTCCGTAGAAGCGATTCCCTACTTCGAGAACATGTTCCCCTACCTCGCCGGCGGTGGCGTGAGTGCAACGCAAAATATCTATAGCAACGAGTGGGCTTACGAGCGTGGCAATGAAACTACCGCCCTGGCCGACATCGATGCATTCTGCACACTCGGTTGCGGCCCGTACACCTCGCCTCGCTTCTACCAGCGGCAGTTCTCGTCTCTGTATGCGTGGTCGAACGTCGGCGGCTCCAGCTACAACGCCGGTCAGTTCATCCTGCGCCACGCCATGAGCCGCGGTGTGCAGTTCGATTTCACCTACACCCTGTCTAACTCGATCGATCTCGGCTCAGACACGGAGCGCACCGGCGAGTTGAACGGCTCCAGCACCTACAACAGCGGTGGTTCCTTCTCCGAAATCATCAACACCTTCCATCCCGAGTTCAACCGCGGCGTCTCCGATTTCGATACACGTCAACTCGTCAGCGGCGACTGGGTCACTCTATTACCATTCGGCTCCAACCAGCGCTTCCTTAGTTCCGGCGGCAAGCTCGTCGATGGCCTGGTTGCTGGCTGGCAGTTTTCCGGCCTCGCCCGCTGGTCCAGCGGCCTCCCGTTCTCGATTCTTGGAACCGGTTGGGCTACCAACTGGCAGGAGGAAAGCAATACCGTAGTCACCGGAGCAGTTAAAACGAATCGGCACATCGTGAATGGTTCCCCTCAGGTCTTCGCCGATCCAGATGCCATCAACAATGGTGTCGCTGCCGGTACTCCGGTGCGTCTGCCGTATCCGGGTGAGGCGGGCCAGCGGAACAACTTCCGCGGCGATGGCTACTTCGACGTGGACGCCGGACTCACCAAGTCGTGGAAGATCAGAGAGGACATGGCGCTCAAGTTCGCCTGGGAGGTCTTCAACGCTACGAACTCAGTACGCTTTGACACCAGTCCCGTCAGCTCCTTCGGCGGCCTGAACGGCCAGATCACCAGCGGCACCCTCGGTCAGTACAGCTCCACATTGAGCAGACCGCGCGTGCAGCAATTCTCACTTCGCTACAGCTTCTAATATGCTTGCTTCGCACCCATGGCGGCTTCGGCGTATCGTCGAAGCCGTCGCTTCTTGAGCCAACATTCTCCGATCGAGTGTCCATGACCTTGCGCGTTCCGCCGTTCTTTGCCATTCTGCTTGCTGTTTCGCTCTCCGCTCAGACTCCCGCCCAAACCGCCAGCCAGACCAAACCGCCGATCACCCTCGACCCCTATCTGGCCGAAGCCGAATACACCTCGGCGCGTCTCTCGCCGGATGGAACGGCGGCCGTCATCGCCGTGCGTGAGCCCGACTGGATGGCCAACCGCAACCGCGAAGACCTCTGGCTCTGGCGCACATCCACCGGCAAGACAGAACCGCTCACCAACTCCGGACACGACAGCGGCCCGGATTGGTCGCCGGACGGCCATCTCATCGCCTTCACTTCGGACCGCCTTCTGCCCGACGAGAAACCTGCCGATGGAAAAGAGAGTAAGGACGACGCGCCCAGCCGCCTCTGGATCGTCTCCGCGGATGGCGGCGAAGCGCGTCCACTCTACCGCACTAAAGACGATCTCCACTCTTTCGCCTGGTCGCCCGATGGCTCTGCCATCTATCTCGCCATCCAGCAACCGCTATCGAAAGACGAGACCGATGCGAAGGAGCACGATTGGAAAGATGTCACGCGCTACCGGACAGGTGATCGCGGCGACCTGCTTCTTCGCATTCCCATCCCCGCTCCTCCGACTTCAGCGCCGCTACCCAGCGCCACCCCACCGACTCCGTCCGCCAATCAGCAGCCGTTGCCCGAAGGTGCCACCATCATCGCTCGCAGCCCGCTCACCATCGATTCCATCAAGGTCGATCGCCGCAGCGGCACCGTCGCCTTCGTCACCGGCTCCATCTCCAAACATCTGGAGCGTCCCGAGGATACGGAGATCTACTCTGTCGCCGCCAGCGGCGGAACGGTCACGCAGTTGACTCACAATCAGGGTCTTGAAAACAACCTGCGCTGGTCGCCTGACGGCCAACGCCTCTACTTCACCGTCGGGGCGGCCGCTGGTTCCGTGGAAGGCCCTTATCGCGATGCGCAGGGCCGTCTCTATTCCATCGCTGCACAGGGCGGCACACCGCAGCGCCTCGGCGCAGACTTCGACGGCAGCTGGCAGGATTACACCATCCTCTCCGACGGCACGCTTCTCGCCACCGGCGAAAGGGGCACCAGCACGCAGGTCTATCGCGTCAGCGGCCAACACGCGGAAAAGCTCGCCGGTGTAGCCGGCACCTACGGCGGCCTCGACGCCGCCGCGCACGGCGATGCTCTTCTGCTCACGCACTCCGCCATCCGCGAACCGCAGGAGGTCTACGTCGCCTCCTCAGCATCGCAGCTCGATCAGGCGAAGCCGCTCACAAGCTTCAACGCGCACTATCTCGAGTACGCGCAATCCGAGTGGCGCCCTTACACCTGGAAGAGCTTTGACGGCACGACCGTCGAAGGCGTGCTCATCTACCCACCGGGCAAGCGCGATGCCAAACATCTCCCCATGCTTACCCTCATTCACGGCGGTCCTGCTGACGCCGATGGCGATCGCTTCGGCGCAGACTGGTACGACTGGGCCACCATGGCCGCAACGCAAGGCTGGCTGGTCTTCCGTCCGAACTACCGCGGCTCCTCGGGCTACGGCGATGCCTTCATGCAGCAAATCACCCCACACATCGTCTCCGTTCCAGGCAAGGACATCCTCGCCGGCGTCGATGCTCTCGTCGCCGACGGAACCGCCGATCCCACACATCTCGTCATCGGTGGCTACAGCTACGGCGGCTACATGACTAACTGGCTCATCACCCAGACCACACGCTTCCGCGCCGCAGTCACCGGCGCTGGCGCGGTCGAGCACGCAGCCAACTGGGGCAACGACGACCTCACGTTTGACGACGCCGCATATCTCGGCGGCCGTCCTTGGGAGAAGCCTCAGATATACGAAAGCGAAGCAGCGCTCTTCCAGATGAACAAGGTCACCACTCCCACTCACATGATCGCGGGCGATGCTGACGTGCGCGTCGCATTTCTGGAAGACGTCTTGCTCGAACACGCGCTCGAATCGCTCAACGTCCCGCACGCGCTCGTCACCTTTCCCGGCGAAGGTCATTCGCTCTCGAAAAATCCCTGGCATGGCTACATCGCGCTGCGCGAGCAGTTGAAGTGGATCAACAAGTACGGCGACCACTCGCCGCCCGGGCAGTGACGCCCGCTTGGAAATCAAACAACACGAGTTACGTTTTGAGTCTCTTGGCCCCCTTTTGGAGTTAGCCCGCATGTCCCGATCTCTTCGCGTCTTCCCCGCTCTCGCTCTGCTCGGCTCCGCTCTTCTCTCGTGTTCCGCCGCTCTCGCCCAGGGCTCGGACTACGCACGCGATCCGCACCAGGCCATCGATGAGTCCTACACCGCCGCGATCCGCAAATACACCACGGCGCCCGAGTTCAATTCACCGCTCACCGACTACCTGCCAGCTTCGAAGAGCGTGCCGACCCCGGCAAAAGTTCTCGGCGATGTCTCCGGTGCGCCGAACATGCTTCCCTATGCGGAGGATGTCTACAAATACTTCCGCGAGCTTGCCGCTGCCTCGCCGCGTGTGCGCGTCGTCACCATCGGCCATACGGAAGAGGGCCGCGAGATGATCGCGGTCGCTGTCGCCGATGAATCGCTCCTTGCCCATCAGAAGGAAAACGACGAGCACCTGGCAAAGCTCGCCGATCCCCGCACCCTCGACATGGATGACGCCAAGGCCGCGCCGCTCATCGCGCAATCCACGCCGGTCTACTACATCACCGGCACCATCCATTCGCCGGAGACGGGCGCGCCCACCGCGCTTATGGAGCTTGCCTACCGCCTCGCCGTCGATGAGTCGCCATACATCCAGTACATCCGCTCCCACGTCATCACGCTCATCACCCCTGTCGTCGAAGTCGATGGCCGCGACCGCATGGTCGATATCTACCGCTGGCACAAGGCGCATCCCAACGACACCTATCCGCACCTTATCTACTGGGGTCACTACGTCGCGCATGACAACAACCGCGACGCCATGACCATGAATCTCGCACTCACGCGCAACGTCCTGAACACCTACCTCGGATGGCACGCGCAGGTGCTCCACGACCTGCACGAATCGGTTCCCTTCCTCTACGACAACACCGTCGGCGACGAGCCCTACAACAGCTGGATCGATCCCATCCTCACCAACGAGTGGCAGATGCTCGGCTGGTCCAACGTGCAGGCCATGGCCAAGCTCAACATGCCCGGCGTTTTCACTCACGGCGACTTCGACACCTGGAGTCCCGGCTACCTCATGTTCCTCGCTGCCATGCACAACGGCATCAGCCGCCTCTATGAAACCTTCGGCAATGGGGGCGCCGATACGGTCGAGCGCATCCTCACGCCGGACGAGTACGCCCGCGCCTGGTACAGACCCAATCCGCCGCTTCCCAAGGTCCTGTGGTCGCAGCGCGACAACAACAACTACGAAGAGACCGCGCTGCTCACCACCCTCAGCTACTTCGCGCAGAACGGAAAGCTCTTCCTCAACAACTACTACCTGAAGAGCAAGCGCTCCATCCTCAAGCCCGCGCAGAATGGCCCCGCCGCCTACGTCCTCACCGCCGACGATCCCTCACCCAGCCGCCAGGCCATGCTGCTCCGCGTGCTGCACGACCAGCACGTAGAAGTCCAGCAGACCACCGCGCCCGTCACTGTCGAATTGCCGCAGCCACCTAAGACTTCAGACACCGACAAGGAAGACGATTCGAAGGCCAGCAAGCCCAAGCCGCCAACCTCGCGCACCTTTCCCGCGGGCAGCTACGTCGTCCGCATGGATCAGCCCTACTCGCGCATCGCCGACGCGCTGCTCGACCGCCAATTCTGGTCCCCCGAAGACCCGCAGAAGAATCCCTACGACGACACCGGGTGGTCGCTCGGTCCCCTCTTCGGCGTGGACACAGCGCGCATCCTCGACGCCGCCATCCTCAAAGCTCCGATGCACCTCGTTGCCGACCCCACCGCGCCCTCCAACACCGTGTCCCTCTCCGGCGACACTTTCCTGATCGAAAATCACGCCGACCCATCGCTCATCACCCTGCGCTATCAGCTCGCTCAGGCAACCATCACTGCGACAGATGCGGCCGTGACCTCAGGCGGTCATAGCTACCCCGTGGGCACCTGGATCGTGCGCGGCGTCTCCGGTTCCGATCTCGAAAAGGTCACCGCCCCGCTCCACCTGCATCCGATCGCCGCGTCGGATGTCGCCAGCGTCGCATCGCATCCGATACCGGCGCCGCGTATTGCCCTGATGCACACCTGGCTCGACACGCAGCCCGAAGGCTGGTGGCGCCTGGCGCTCGACAACCTCCACGTCCCCTACACCTACATCAGCACGCAGACGGTCGCTGCCGAATCCGATCTGCGCTCGAAATATGACATCATCCTCTTTGCGCCCGTCGGCCGTAGCTCGCAGCTCATCCTCAGCGGCATCCCCATGTGGGGCAACGCCATGCCGTGGCAGAAGTCTGACCTCACTCCCAACCTCGGCCTCATCGATTCCACACCTGACATCCGTCCCGGCCTCGCCGAAACCGGCCTCGCGCACCTGCGCGATTTCATTCAGAAGGGCGGCCTCTTCATCGCTTCGCAGGACGCTGCCCAGTTCGCTATCGAGACAGGCCTCGCCCCCGGCGTCTCCGTCGCACCTCGCGGTGAGGTCAAGGTCGTCGGCTCGATTCTGAACACCGCGCTCATTGCGAGGAAGGGCGACGCGCCCAGCCCCATCCTCGCCGGATACGCGGCCGCGCCCGCCGTCTATAGCGAAGACGGCATGTCATTCAACGTTAGCAGTCTGCTTACCGGCGACGGCCGCCTTCGTGCCGAAGCGAAAACGCCGCGCCCCACCGGCCGTGGTGGCCCCGACGATCCCGACGTCCCCCAGGACCGCAGCTTCGCCGCGCCGCCGCCGCTGCCAAAGGCCAAGCCGTGGGAGCCCATGCCTCTCACCGTCGAGCAGACCCGCAACAATCCATACGTCATCCCTGAACAGGATCGCCCGCAGGTGCTGCTGCGCTACGCCGACTCCAAGGACCTGCTCGTCGCCGGCCTGCTCGACAAAAGCGATTCGCTCGCCGAGCATGCCGCCGTCGTGGCCGCGCACCTCGGCAGCGGCACCACGCTGCTCTTCGCCAACAACCCGCTCTACCGCGGGGAGACCATCGGCAGCTACGCTCTCGTCACCAACGCCATCCTCAGCTATCAACCGCCGAAGTAGGCTTTCAGGGGCCCGACGAAAATGAGCGAAGCCTGGGCAGACCGTATTGTGATTATCTGCGCATGTGTGGTCGCCGTCGTTGCGGCCATCATGGCTGATCGTGCGGGCATGCCTCAGAAATGGCACGCAGCGATCTTTGGCGCGCTGGTCCCGTTTGCGACGGTGGTTAGCATCGAGCGGGGTAGCTGGCGGAGGTGGACGTTCTGGACAACTCTGGCAGCCTGCTTTGTGGTCAATTCGCTGCTGCTCTGGATCTGCTTCGAGTACGTTCTTTGGAATGTCACAACCTTCGGTTGGATCTGGTGGGTACCTGTGGCATTCGTCGAAACCTTTGCCTTGTTCTGTCTCCAGTCCAGGCTCGAGAGAAGATTGCGAGCGAAGTGAATGATCGACGCACTGCTGAGCCCGGTCTCGCGCAATGCTCACTTATAGAGCACCAAAGTAGCCGCCTCACTCAGGAACAGACGATTCAAGAAATGGCTTCGAGATAGAAAGGATCACGTCGCCAGTCCACTCTTCTTCCGGAGCGTTCCCCCACTCGACATCCGCGTCATCCGGCTTATGAAAATTCACGATGACCTTGATGGAAGTGCAACGCCGGTACACGAATTGCTGCCCGTCCCGGGTGTAAAGGCCACGCTCCCCTGTAAAAACGCGCAGCAGCTCTCCGCGCGACATGCCCGGCTGGATACTCGAAACCTCCTTCAGCACCTGGTCCATGGAGCGCGTCAGGCTTGGATCGACAACGGGCAGCTTTGCCGGACTTTGACCAAGCGTCACGCTGGTCGAAATAACTGCAGCCAGCAACAAGCTCACAATACGAGAGCGCATGTTTCCACCTCCCCGACGAATGCGCCTGTCAGTCTTGCACCTCACCTTGAAATCGCGCAAGAGTGTAAAGTAAGTGGCGACCATAGTCTGAAAGGGCATGAAAATGGCCGCTCTCGGCACTCTCATTGGCTTCATCCCAACCCGCGACGGCGATACTGCACGCGCCTTCTACGAACAGAAGGTTGGGCTGCGCTTTATCTCGGAAGACCAGTTCGCAGTCCTCTTTCAATCCGGGGAAAACATGATCCGCATTGCTCGCACCGGTTCGTTTACACCGGCGCCCTTCACGATTCTTGGTTGGCAGTCCACGAATATCGAGCAGGATGTCCGCGACATGACCGCTCGTGGAGTCGTTTTTGAGCGCTACGACTACATGGGACCGCAGGACGAGCTCGGCATCTGGACCGCACCCAGCGGCGCGAAGGTCGCCTGGTTCAAAGACCCCGACGGCAACACGCTCTCCATCTCCGAGCACATCTAGCAATTCCCCGCGCGTGCATTCGTTTCGAGACTGAGCGAGACTGAAGAAGCAATGGTGAGCCTCCTCTGATGTCCCGTCGCGTTCTCGTTCTGGGTGTTGTTCTTTGCTGCTTCGCGCTCATCTTCTGGTCCGGGTACCACCACCGGGTGCGGCCATCCGTGCCCGCTTTGTCATCGCCAGTCGCCACCGCTGCGTCCCGTGACCAGCAATCCACGGACTTTGATACCTCTCCACTCCTCAACAAGCCCGCGCCTGACTTCGCGCTGCGCGATCTCGCAGGCCATTCCGCCTCGCTCGCCGACTACCGCGGCAAAGCCGTGCTCATCAACTTCTGGGCCACCTGGTGCGCACCCTGCCGCATGGAGATGCCCTGGTTCATCGCGCTCCAGCACAAATACTCTGCCCAGGGATTTGTCATTCTCGGCATCGACAGCGACTACCCCGAAGACGTTCCCAAGATTCCCGGCTTCGCGAAGAAGATGGGCCTCAACTATCCGGTTCTCTATGGCGACCAGCAAACCGCAACGAAGTACGGCTGCTGCGATTACCTACCGATGTCCTATTACATTGACCGCGCCGGAATCGTCCGCTTTGCCACCGTGGGCCTCGGCGACCGCAACACCCTCGAAGGCTACATCCAGGAACTGCTCGGACCAGCATCCCCGTCCCAGCCTGACACCCAGATCACCGCGTCAACAGCGGCAGATCCATCCCATCCGGCGCCTTGACGCACAGAAACCGCGCGAAGACCTCGTTCGACAACATCCGTCCCCGCATCGTCAGCGCCACGCGATCTCCCTCGCGCACCAGCAGCCCGTCGTCCACAAGCTCCGCCACCACCCCATCAAACGCCGCCACAGCCTCATCCTCGAACTCCCCACGGAGCGCACGCAGCGACACACCTTCCACCAATCGCAATCCCAGAAACCACGCCTCTTCCATCTCCGCCACGCGGTCGACAACCTCAACCTCGCCCTCGGCCTCGGCCCCACCCGCAAGATAGCCGTTGAGCTCATCCGCATTGCCAAAGCGCACCGGCCGCCCCTCGTGATCACTCAGCATGGAGTGCGCATCCAGTCCAACGCCGAGATACGGCTCCCGCCGCCAGTAGCGCAGGTTATGTCGCGACTCCGCACCCGGCCGAGCAAAGTTCGAGATCTCGTACTGCCGAAGCCCCGCCCGCTCCAGCCGAGCGCAGCCTGCCTCATACATCGCAGCCACGGTGTCATCGGTTGCCACCAGCCCCGCGCCATAGCGCGCCCCGCCACCGATCAGCTCGCGCCCCAGCCGAGAGTCCTCATCGACCTCCAGCATGTACAGGCTGGCGTGCTCCACGCCCAGCCCGCACACCGCCTCCACCGACTCCATCCAGCTCGCCATCGTCTGCCCCGGCAACCCGGCAATCAGGTCGACGTTCACCGCCAGCCCGGCATCCCGGAGCCGCCGCACATCCTCTTCGACGATCGCCCGCGTGTGCATCCGCCCCGTGGCCGCCGCCTCCGCATCCACCATCGACTGCACACCTAGGCTCACCCGCGTCGCCCGTACTTCAACCATTGCTTTAAGAAATTCCGGAGCGATCTGGCCCGGCGCACACTCCACCGTGACCTCGGCATCAGGCTCAACGACAAAGTTCTCGCCGATAGCCGCAAAGATCTCAAGCAGCCGTTCCGGCTCCAGAGTGCTCGGCGTTCCGCCACCCAGGTAGACGCTGCCCACCCGCTCCGGCAGCCGCCACCCCTCACGCTCTGCCCGGCACCGAGCTTCGCGAATCTCCTCGCACACCCGCGCTACATAACGCCCGTGCTCACTCGCCGGAAAGACTCCCGAGGCGAAGTTGCAGTACGTGCACTTCGCCCGGCAGAAAGGCACCGAGATATACAGTCCGAGCGTCTCGCTCATTCATCTATTCTCGCAGGCTCGTAAAATAAGGAAGGCATGTCAGAAGCCAGGTCCCCGAAAACAGAGCGGTCCAATCCGGAGAAAAAGTCGGATCATAAGCCCGCCGCCCATGAAGACGACGTCGTTGGCAAAGCCTATGACAGCCGGCTCATGGGCCGCCTGCTCAAATACTTGCGCCCCTACAAATGGCAGGCCGGCGTCTCCCTCGCCGCCATCATCCTCAAGGCGCTGGCGGACATCCTTGGCCCCTACCTCACCAAGGTCGCCATCGACCGTTACATGACCCACGACGCCACGGGAAAGTCCACCTGGCTTGCCCGCCACCTCAGTGCATCGCCTGCCGCCGGCATTACCCAGATCGCGATGATCTACATCGGCGCACTCTGCTTCGGCTACGTGCTCGAGTTCGCCCAGACCTACCTCATGCAGTGGACCGGTCAGAAGATCATGTACGACATGCGCTCCGAGATCTTCCGCCACTTGCAACGCATGCACGTCGCCTTCTTCGATCGCAATCCCGTCGGCCGCCTCGTCACCCGACTCACCTCCGACGTCGACGCAATCAACGAGATGTTCACCGCCGGCATCTTCGAAATCTTTAGCAACGTATTCATCCTGCTAGGAATTGTGGTGATCATGCTGCGCATGAGCTGGTGGCTCGCTCTGATCTCCTTTTCCGTGCTGCCCGTCATCCTGCTCGTCACGCGCATCTTCCGCCACAGCGTGCGGGACTCCTACCGCCGCATTCGGTCGGCCATCGCACGCATCAATGCCTTCACCCAGGAACATGTCACCGGCATGAGCGTGGTACAGCTCTTCAATCGCGAGCAGCGCGCCTTCAACGACTTCGAAGCCGTCAACCGTACCCACATGCTGGCCTTCAAGGACGCCATTTGGGCGTACGCCCTCTACTATCCCGCGGTAGAAATACTCTCATCCGTGGCCATCGCTCTGGTCATCTGGATCGGCGGACGCGGCGTCCTGCGCGGCGCCGTCACCATTGGCGTCCTCGTCGCCTTCATTCAATACTCGCTGCGTTTCTTCCGCCCCATCCAGGAGCTTTCGGACAAATACAACATCCTCCAAGCCGCCATGGCTGCCAGCGAGCGTGTCTTCAAGCTCCTCGACACCCCGACGGAAGTCACCGCCCCCGCCGCTCCTCAACCCAGCCCACGCGCCGGACGCATTGATTTCCGCGACGTCTGGTTCACTTACGAGCGCCTCACGCCCGAGCAGCTCTCCACCATCGCCGCCGCATCTCCGGAAGACCTCGAAGCCATCGGCGTCGAATGGATCCTTCGCGGTGTCTCCTTCACCATCGAGCCCAACGAGACCGCCGCCATCGTCGGCCACACCGGCGCCGGCAAGACCACCATCATCTCGCTCATGATGCGCTTTTACGATGTGCAGCGCGGCCAGGTGCTCATCGATGGCATCGACGTGCGTCAGCACGATCTCACTGCTCTGCGTCAGCACTTCGGCGTCGTGTTGCAGGACCCGTTCCTCTTCACCGGCACCATCGCCGAAAACATCCGCCTCGGTACGAAATCCATCTCGGATACGGATATGGAGCGCGCCGCCGACGAAGTGAATGTGCTCGACTTCATCCGCACTCTGCCGCACGGCTTCAACGAACCACTGCGCGAGCGCGGGGCCGGCCTCTCTACCGGGCAGAAGCAACTCATCAACTTCGCCCGCGCCCTCGCCCATCGGCCGCGCATCCTCATCCTTGACGAAGCCACTTCCTCGGTCGACACCGATACCGAGATCCGCGTTCGCACCGCGCTCGACCGCATGGTTACCGGCCGCACTTCGGTCATCATCGCGCACCGCCTCTCCACCGTACAGCGCGCCGACACCATTCTCGTCATGCACAAAGGCCAGCTACGCGAGCACGGACCGCATCAACAGCTCCTCGCGCAACACGGTATCTACTGGAAGCTCTACCGCCTCCAGTACAAGGACCAGGAGCTCGAAGCATCCTCCGGCATCGCCAGCGCTCCGCTCGCGCTCGGCACTGACTGAGTGTCTTTTACCCGACATTCAACACACTGCAACACGTAGTTGTCGCTTCGCGCCCTCGTTGAGGCGCACTCCTCGCTGCGCCCCACGCCCAGAGTTTTTTGCCCTTTGGGCTGCTAGTTCTTCCAGTTCCTAAGTGAAGCTTCGATGTCCCACAATGAACTTCCCGTGCCCATAGGCGGATCGCTGTCTCATCCGATGCCACGACTGGGCGGACGGCACCGCGTCGAAGCCGGCATGGAATTGCTCTGCAAAAACGGTGGCTTACGAGGGCGGGCATGTATTCAGTTGCGGCAAGATCGCTCAATCGCCTCTTCGTCGCGGCGCCTGCACTCTTTCTCGGTCTGATTCAGGTCGGTTCCGCACAACTGGTCACCACACCGCACTATCTCACTGGATATGCGCGCGACACAGATCGAGCGTTGCCCAGTTACAAGACGGGTGTTGGATTCGCCGACGGCGGCACCGTCGGAGGCGTCCTATCTGCGGTGTTGCCTGAAGCACCATCAACGTTAACGTCCAGCGATCCAGTCTCCCCACCTTCCCTGGTCTCCTCACCTTCCCTCGTCGCCCCACATTCCCTGCCTACGCTGGAAGATTTCCGAGAATTGCCGGCCGAGACCGATGACGTCCCTCGGCCTCACACTGCTGGGGTTACGTTCGACGGCATCAACCTGGAAGCTGCATCTGCCGTGCTTCACCACGGGTTAATGCGCCGATCGCAGCATCCCAACAATCAAACGGCAGCCGATCCGGATGACGGAGACTTCAGAGTGAAAGAGGGGTATCACTGGAGCGGACTCATCGCACAATCGCTATTTTTCAATGTGATCGAGAATGGCTTCCGCGTTGCAAGCGACGATCAGATTCGCACGCTCCTGGCCACCAAGCCGTTCTGGCACGACTACGTCGCCTCAATGAATCAATTCAACATGGGCCGTTGGAACGATGGCGATGACTTTCTGGTGAATTACGTAGGCCATCCCATGCAGGGCGCAGTAAGCGGATTCATCGAGATACAAAACGACCCCACCGGCCGGGAACAGGAAATCAGTGCAACGCGCGCCTATTGGATGAGCCGCTTCAAGGCATTCCTCTGGGCGACCGCGTACAGCACGCATTCCGAGATCAGTCCAATCGGTGAAGCGGGTATCGGCAACGAGGGTGGTTGGACCTACCCCCTCAACTGCCCCAAGCCCTGTACACAGTCAGGCGTGCACACGAAATACACCAACAATACTGGATGGGTCGACTTCATCATCACGCCAACCGTAGGGTCTCTCTGGATGGTTGCGGAAGACACTCTGGATCGCTATGTCAGCGACCGCGTCCAGGGTGAAAATCGCTCCCGGTTCTTGCCAAAGATCTTGAGAGGCACTTTGAACCCAAGCAGGACTATGGCCAATGCGTTGCGCTTGAAAGCTCCTTGGTATCGCGACTTCCAGCATGGCCGTGACTTGGAAAGCTCGTACGGTGTTCACTTTCTGCGCTCAGATGAATCGCGAGCGGCAGAGCGGTTCCGCAGGTTTGCAGTTATGCCATATTTCATTGCGATGCCGCTGGGCACGGCGGCGCATCCTTGCACTTTTTGCATGCAAAGTCCTGGAGCCGGAGTCCAGGCTGACGTTGCATTGATGAGATGGATGGCTGTCAGCTTTGCCGTAAGCAAGCAGCAAGGGGCAATGCAACAGGGATCAGCGGCGAACGGATCAACGACAAGTACAGGTTTGGGCGTACGTCTTATACATGATCGGCCGAACAACACCATATCTCTTGCTTTACGGGCCGGCACTTTAACGGAACATGTGCCTCTCCCTCAGAACGTTGACGCCAGTCACCAAACATATTCGGGACCATCGGAATCGCAGGTCACCCATGCGACGACCACGATCATGCTCTCGAACGATTACAAACTTTCCCGTCGTATCGCATTTCGCTCGTCATTTGGCACCACTATCATCCGCTATCGCAATCCCGTGCCAACCCCTCCGGGGATTGGCACCCCACCCCATCTGAGCTGGCTTTCTCACGACACCTTCACAAACACGCCGACCTGGACATGCGAAATGGGGCCTGTCGTCCACTTCTGATCCGCGGCAATCGTCGCCCTGCTCAAGCTGCGTATCTTGGCAGCGAACTGAGGTTCCTGAGCTGTTGCTGCGACAGCAAAGTGTCCTGCTTGTTTTTCAAAGGAAAAGAAATGGCGCTCCTAAGAGAGCGAGCGCCATGCGTTTCCAGGAGAACGCCACTTACATAACGCATCATGCCTCAATCGCACTCTCGTTCACAAGAACGATTTTGTAGGGGACTTATGAATTCTATGATCCCGCCTGTTATCTGTTGTCACGGACAATTACGATTTTTGGAGTGAGACGATTGTGTGACCCCAGTTGCTGGATCTGGCCATCTGTTCCCTAATCAGGACACGCCACCACCAACGCCGAAGAATTCTGCCGTTTGCCCTATGCTCACTTGCTAGACTAAGAATAAGGAGCAAATTCTCCCAGATAAGCCACGGCCAGCGCCGTGGCTTTTTCGTGCGGAAGATGAGTAAGTGCGCCGGGGAGTCTATTCGTAAGTCTTTCATCTGGAGGACTTTAGCGATAAGCCTCTTGGAATGACGACTTTGGTCCTCGGGAGGGTGGCTATCTCCATGAGAGACAAGGGCTTATGGACCGGCCTCCCGTACCGGAGGGGGAGGGGGTAGCCCTGTTGAATCAGGCTGGTTCCATCACTGTGTCGCCCTCGCCGGGCGCCAGGAATCGATTGGCATCCAGCCCATGCTGTCGGGTGTACAGGTCGTAGTACCGGCCGCCCAGTGCAAAGAGTGTCTCGTGCGTGCCGTGCTCCACGATCTGACCGCCTTCGACCACCAGGATCTGGTCGGCGCGCCGGATGGTGGAGAGCCGGTGTGCAATCACAAATGTTGTGCGTCCCTGCATCAGAAAGCTCAGCCCATGCTGGATCATCGCCTCGCTCTCCGAATCGAGTGACGAAGTGGCCTCGTCTAGGATCAGGATGCGCGGATCTGCCAGAATCGCGCGCGCAATGGATAGCCGCTGCCGCTGGCCGCCCGACAGTTTCACCCCGCGCTCGCCCACGATCGTCTCGTAGCCCTCCGGGAAGCGCTCCGCGAACTCGTCGACACGCGCAATCGCGCACGCGTTCAGGAACTGCTCCTCGGTCGCTTCCGGACGCGAGAACATCACGTTCTCCCGGATCGAGCCGTCGAACAGGAACGACTCCTGCAGCACCACGCCAAGTTGGCAGCGGTAGCTGTCCAGCTTCACGGTCGAGAGGTCGACGCCGTCCGCCAGAATTGTGCCCGAGTCCGGAGCATGGAAGGCGCAGACCAGGCTGATGATCGTCGACTTCCCCGAGCCCGAGGAGCCGACCAGCGCCGTCACGGTCCCCGGCTCGGAATGGAACGAGATGCCGTGCAGCACCGGCTTGTCCGGCTCGTACGCAAACCGTACCTCGTTGAACCGCACATCGCCTGCCAGCGGTGGCAGTTCGACGATGCGCCCCGGCTGGTCATACTCCTGTTGCTCACCCAGAATTTCAGCGGTCCGGTCCAGACCGGCGATCGCTTCGCTAAGCTGCGTGCCGACATTCACCACCTGGAAGATAGGAGCCACCATGAAGGTAAGAAACATCGCGTACTTCACGTAGTCGCCCGCCGTGACGTGATGAGCCAGCGCCTGGTGCCCCATCATGAGCATCACCAGCGAGCCCATCAGGCCGACTACGCCCGTCGATGCCATGGATAGCACCGAGGTCAAGGTCATCGAACGCATCACGTTGTCCAGCAACCGCTGCACTCCGCCGGAAAAGATACCGGCCTCCCTATCCTCGGCATGGTAGCCCTTCACCACGCGTACCCCGCCGAGCGATTCGGTGAGACGTCCAGTGACCTCCGCGTTGATCTTGCCGCGCTCGCGGAAGATAGGCCGCATGACGCGCAGTGCCTTCTGGAGGACGGCAGCGAAAACGAGAATGAGACCAAAAATAATCAGCGTGACTTGTGAACTGATGCGGAGCAGCGCCACGAAAGCGATAATCGCAGTGATGATGCCGCCCACGAAGTCCACCAGTCCGGTGCCTATCAGGTTGCGCACGCCCTCCACATCGGTCATGATCCGCGACACCAGATTGCCGGTGCGATTGGCGTCGTAGAAGCTGACCGAGAGACGTCCAATGTGGGCCTGCACCTGCCGGCGCAGCTCGGCGATCATGCGCTGCGCCGCCTTGGAGAGAAGCTGCGTCAGAGCAAACGAGGTCGTGGCCTGGATCAGGGTGGCGCCCAGGACGAACCCAATGATGGGCAGCAGCAGGTTGCCCTTATGGTTGGTGAGTACACCGTCGACAAAAGGCTTCGAGGCGGCGGGTAAAGCGAGACCGCAGAAGCGGTTGATGATCATCAGCACGAAGCCCACCGCCAGCAGACCGCGCCGCGGACGGATCAGCCGCCACGCATGCGGCCATGCATCGGCCAGCTTCGGCTTGGGCGGCGGGCTGGCGTCGCGCGCGCGATTCGCGTTACGCACCGAAGTAGTGCGCTCGGCCTTGCTGGCGAAGTTGTTGGGCCGCATGCTTTGCATGGGTGGTCCTAGGCCCGTGCGCGCCGCGCCGCGATGAACGAGCGCACGCATAGCAATACAAAAATCACGCATAGAATGCTGGTCGCCGACTGCACCTCGGCCGCCAGCTTGTGCACCGAAAGCGTTCCGACTTCGATGTGTTCGTTTGCCGTCTCCTGATGCGTGCCGGTGACGAATCCCGCCATCGCGATCAGCCCAGGTATAGTGCCGAGGAAGCCTAGCAGCCCCACCGTGACGGCGATGTGCATCGCCAGCATGCGCCGCTTTACGTCCTCTGTATTAGCGACGAGTCCGAGCAGTATCAGTAAAACGCCGAGGACCACCGGGATGAGCGCGTGCCAGAAGTGTGTCGAGACGTAGCCCGCCACGCCAACCAGCGCAACCAGGACCCCGAAGAGCATTGCAAGCTTAGCCATATAGATCTTCAGGATAGATGAAACCGGAAGAGCTATGGATGCGATTCTGTCGGATCCACGGCATCCTCGCGGATCGCGCTTATGATCTCGCGCACCACCTCATCCGGCGAAAGGTCCCCGCGAACCCGTATCGCATCGCGCGGCATCTCGAGTGTCGCGAACTGGCTGTCCAGCAGCGCCGGACTCATATAGTGGTTCTTCCGCTCCGCCAGCCGATGCTCAAGAACCTCCTTCGGCACCTCGAGCAGGACGAACCGCAGCTTGGAGCTGGGAATGTCTTTGGATAACTCGTCGCGGTATGCCTGCCGCAAAGCCGAGCAGGCCAGCACACCGCTCTTCGCGCTGCGATACCACTCGAGCAGCACCTCATGCAGGGTCGCCAGCCAGGGTGCCCGGTCCTCATCCGTGAGCGGAATACCGGCATGCATCTTGGCCTTGTTCGCCTCGGAGTGGTAATCGTCGCCCTCCGCGTACTCCCAATGCTCGGCACCCGCCAGCTTTCTGCCGATGGTCGTCTTGCCGCTCCCTGTTACCCCCATCAGGACCAGAATCATCCCTTCATCCCCCCCCGGCCCGCTTCAATTCACTGAGAACATCCTCCACCTTCCAGTCATTCGTCGGATACCACTGCGCGACCTTGCCATCCGGCGAGATCACCACGGTTGAGAGTGAGTGCGTGATGGTGTGGTTCTCGCCGGGGGTTGCGCCTACATCGAAGAACTCCAGCAGTTTCGGCAGGTCCGCCTTGTCCGGAGCAGCGAAGTCCCAGTGCTCGAACCTCTCCTTCGTATAGTTCCCGGTGTACGCCTCACCATAGCTACGCAGCACAGCCGGTGAGTCGTAGGCCGGATCGAAGCTGATGCTCAGCAGATGTGTCCGGCGGTAGAGCGCGCGATCGGCCTGCAGGCTCTTGTCGATGGAGGCGAAGTTGTGGCTCATGCGCGGACAGTAGTCCGAGAGCGGGCATCGCGTATAGATGAATGTGATCAGCAGCGCCTTCCCACGAAACTGGTGCAATGTGATCTGCCTACCGCTTTGGTTCGTGAGGCGAAAGTCCGGCACGAGATCGCCAGGCTCCGGAACATGATATTGCGCCTGCGGCTTGTAGTCCGGCTGCGCCTGTGCGGTGATCACGATCTGATCAAGCAGTGTCCTGTCATCTGCAACCAGCAACACGCCTGTCATGCGATCCCCGGGGTGCAGGTCCTGAAGCACATTCGGGTCCTTGACTTGATAGGGCATCGTCATCGCGTCCATGAATCCGGGGATCGCCTCGGAGTCCACTGTGACCTCGCCGTGCGCCGGATCCGTGCCCACCACAATTCCCTTCACTGCGTACTGTTTCACTGGCCCGGAGCGCACGGCCTCGTTCGGCCGCGAGTTGCTATGGCAGCCGGTCATCGGCAATGTGAGCGCCCACCCCCACACCAGGCCCCGCACAACTCGTCTCATCTTGTGTCCTCTTCTGATAATGCCACGTCGCTAGAAATGGAAACGGTAGCGCACTTCGGCGGAGAGCATACGCGGGTCACCCACGTGACTGCCTCCAAATGTATTGCTCAGGTCTACCTGGTAGCGCTTGTTAGTGATATTGGTTCCCATGGCGCGCACCGTCCAACGTTCACCGATGTCCTTGTTCAGGGCGAGGTCGAACGTGTGATAGCTGGGCAGATGCGCCGGTCCATCGCCGTTGAGGAAACCCGAGCCATATACGAAGTCGAAGGCTGCAGTGGTTCGCCATGGCAGCGACGAATCAAAACCAGCGGTAAGCGAGTTGCGCTGGTCGTGGTCCAGATAGAAACCACCCTCGGGCGGAGAGAAATCTGTAAGGCCACCGGTCACTGCGCCGAAGCCCTGCGCCTGCTGATTGGAATAAATCAGATGGGCGTGGGAGTGGTGCACGAGCTCGGGAGAGCGAACGTTCGCCTCCCAGCCACGGATGCGTGCGCGATCGATGGTAAGCGGAAAAAAGAGATTGGAGTTGCCGATGGCGTCGTGGTCAAAGAAGTTGCGCGCTCTGGTTTGAAAATTGTCGAACGACGCACTCCATCCCCTATACGGGATGACAAGACCAATGTCGTATTGTTCGTCACGCTCACCGTGAAGCGGCAGGAAGCCGAGATCCTGCGTCTGTGCGAAGGCGAGCACTGGCCCCGACACCGTATCCAGAGGCGGGGCCTGGTAGTAGCGGGAATATGACCCGCGCAATACCCAGCCAAGCCGCGGTAGCGTGATCGCTGTCCCGGCGCGCGGATCCCAGGCATGCTCGCTGAAACTGCCATCGAAGTAGGTGTAGCGTAGACCTCCGTTCAACGTCCACCACGGCGTAACCTTCCACTGCTCATCCACAAATGCCGCGTCCACTTGTCCGTGTGGTGCAATGCTCTGGTGAAAGGGAGTCACACTGGCATCGGTCGACGTCACGGTGAAGCTTCGGTCGTCCTGCTGACCAAAGGCGTAGACGCCGGCGCGAAAATTGCTTAGCCCCTTCGCCTGCGAAAACACGGCCTGGCCACCCTCATAGTAGGAGATCCGGTCGTCAGTCGTGCTCAGAGGATCATCGGGTCCCGCAACGTAGGCAGCACGATTTGCATGAAAGAAAGGGGACACCGTCAGCAGCGTGCCTAGACCGGCCGAGTGGGTCCAGGAGCCGATTGCAAAACCGTCCTGCTCGCGATCACGGTCGCGAATGCCGGCGGCCTGCTGGTCGGCGTCGTTCGGTACCTGATAGAAATCGCCTCGGAAGCCGCCATCGAAACGGAACTGATTCCGCGCTGTCTTGTTTAAGATCAGCGACGTGAAGCCTCCAGCGCCGCCGCCAGAGTTGTGCAAATTCTCGAATGTAGGAGGGGCGAGCGCGTAATCAGTGCGATTGCCGTTACCGCTCGCATACCAGGCGAACCGCTCGGAATGATTGCCCAGACTGATCTGATCGTTGGTCGTGTTGTACGTTCCGTAGCTGGCTACCAGTTCTCCTTGACTATCGCGTTCAAAACCCGTGCGCGTCGCGACGTTGAAGACTCCGTAAGTGCGATCACCGTATTCCGCGCCGTAGCCACTGGTGGTCGCCTCCAGGTAGTCCATATCCTTTGGATCAAACTGTGGCCCGACATTCGTAGCAATGTTGGTATTAGGCAAAGGCACGCCATCAATGGCCCAGGTGACCTGATGGCCGCCGCGCACGTGTAGCTGATCGTGCACAATGTAGGCGCCAGGGACAAACTGCGTGATAACGCGGAGGCTATTGCTCTGGTCCATGCCAGCGTAGCTGTCGATCTGTTGCCGCGCGATCGTTACCTCTGTAGCGGAACTCACAGTCTCGAGCGGAGACTGCTGACCGTTGACCTGAACGGTTTCGTGGGGACCGGCGGGAGTCAGCTCAAAGTGCAGGACCGGCGCGCTACCGCTGCGCACTAGCAGTTGCTGCTGCTGGGAGGCAAACCCCTCTGCAGTAACCGTCAGGTGATATTCACCAAGCGGCAGTGAATTGATCTCGAACGCACCTGCTGTATCACTCTCGAGCTTCGCACTGTAGTGCGATGCAACTGCGGCGATCTCAATATTTGCACCTGGGATCGGCCGGTGCGATGAATCGTGTACTACACCGCGCACCGTTGCAACGACAGTCGCATTCGCAGCCTGTACGAGGCACAATAAGAGTCCCAGCGACGCCCATATAGGCGCAATTCGTCCTTCTCTTGCCCGCAACACATCATTTCTCCATTCTGCATTCCGTTTGCCCAGGTGCGCGCAGGTATCCCGCGCCGATGCGGCGGGCGCGAATTTCAGAACCAGCGCGAGTTGAATGTCAGAGGATGGAGGGAGGTGCTCGCGATCCCGGTAGGCCACGAAGGATTGCGGATAACGACGCCTGCTGCGCAAGGTGCGTGTGGGCTGTCCGTGAATTCCGCGCAAGGCCAGGTTCCCTGCTTGGTAGGTACGGCACCAGCAGAATGGCTGCATGCGAAAGGTTCGCGAAAGGGCAACCCTCGCCGCGCCAGGCAGGCGTGCCGGCTTGCCGCGCGACTCCCACGCTGCAATGATGCACCCCGTGGGTTCGACAGCAGGCGGGCAGCAGCACCTGAGGCTGAGCCAGCTGAAGTGCCGTTGCCCCAGGAAGCAGCAGTAGCATCCAGTAAACCAGCAAGTTAGCGATCAGACGCTGCACTTCTGCAGTCTAGAACATTTCTTCCTTGCAGTGCGCCAATTCCGTCGAGGATGAATCTTGACGAAAGCCGCTCGGCTTCGACAGGTATTTGGGCGGACAGATCCACTCCAGACATCCGCCATTACACTGAAAGGCGTGAGAGGACCACGCGGAACCGGATTGCCGGTGGCAATGCTTGAATTGCTGGGCCGCGGCGGTGTCATCGTGACCGCGAACGCGCGCGCCGCACGCGCGCTGCACCTTCACTACGCGGAACATCAGCAAGCGAAAGGCGTGACCGCCTGGCCGACACCTCAGATCCTTGATCTTCATGCATGGTTGGCTGAGCAATGGAAGACACTGCTCCTCACGGGGACGGAAGATCGCCTGCTGCTGAATGAACTCCAGGAGCTCGCACTCTGGCAGCGCATTATGAAACCGGCGCTTGCCGACCGCACTCTCATCGAACCGGCCCACGTGGCAAAGCTGGCACAGGATGCCTATTCCGTGCTCGCGGATTACAACGCACTCGGCCGCTTGAACGATGCGATGTGGATGGCAGAGCCCTCGGCTGAGCCCGAAGTTTTTCGCAAGTGGGCACGCGGATTTCAGGAGGAATGCACGCGCCAACGCTGCCTGCCCCGCTGCGAACTCACGGGAGCTGTTACATATGCCTTGGCTTGGGGCGCACTGTCGTCGCCGGCGGAGATCGGATGGCTGGGATTCGACCGTCCTACTCCGGCCGAGGAAGCATTGAAGACGGCGCTCGAGGCGCGCGGCGCAAAGCAGAAAGTGCTGGGCTGGGACATTCAGAGCGAGCCACCGCGTTTGTATGCGGCGCCGAGCGAGAGAGACGAGTCAGCAGCATGTGCACAGTGGGTACTGGGAAGACAGGAGGCTGAGCCCGGCACGCGCATCGGCATTCTCATGCCGGATCTGGCCCGTCACCGGTCGCAGCTGGAGCGCGATCTCTATCGCCTGCTAAGCCCGGAGCGTTTTGCCATCACTGCCGGGGCTGCACCCGCACTTCCCTTTGAATTTTCCCTCGGCCAACCGCTCGCTGATGTGCCCCTGGTCCATGCAGCCTTGCTGTTATTGCGCTGGCTGGACCACGCACTAACGCAGCAAGAGATATCTTGGCTTCTGCTCTCCAGCAGCCTTGGCGCATCGCAGGGCGACGCCGCACGAGATGCGATGGCGCACCTGGACGCGAAACTGCGCAACGCCAGGTGCGCACCACCGGAGATGACATTGGAAGTATTTCTACGGCGCCCGCAGAGCACTGCTCACGCCGTTATATCGCTTCACCATGATCTGTCGTCCATGATGAAACAGCACCGGCAGTTGTCGCGGCGCAGCTCTGCCGGAGAATGGGTGCGCCGTATCACCCTTTTGCTCCGATTGGCACGATGGGGTGAGCGCTGCGATACGTCGAGCCTGCTGTTTCAGGCTCGCGAAGCATGGGGCCGGCTGCTCGACGGCATCGCCTCACTCGACTTTGCGAATGGCACTTATTCCTTCAAGGAATTTCTCGCCGCGCTCGATCGCGCAGCGCAAGATGCGATCTTCGCGCCGGAATCGCAGGGCGCCTCAGTACAGGTGATGGGCGCGTATGCGGCCGCCGGACAGTCGTTTGATGCTGTGTGGTTTCTTGGCGTGACTGACACCGCGTGGCCCTCTTCCGGTCGCCCCAATCCGCTACTGCCGCTCGCGTTGCAGCGCGATCTGGGAATCCCGCATTCGTCCGCAGTAGACGACACCGCGCTCGCTCACCGTGCAATGGAGCGCATCGCCAGTAGCTGCGGCGAGGTCATCTACTCCTATGCGCAAATGTCTGACGAAGCGTTGCAGCGTCCATCCGCTCTCGCAAGCAGCTTTGCGCCAGCAGATCGTCCGGTTGCAGGCGAAGACCCACACGCGATGACACTGGACCGCGTCGTCGACGAGGACTGGGTTCCAGTGATACGCACGGGAGTCGCGCCCGGCGGACAGTCGGCTTTGAAGCGACAGGCAGACTGTCCATTTCAAGCATTCGTCTTCCATCGCTGGCGGACGCGCGAATTGTCGATTGCGGGCCGCGGCCTTTCACCTGGCGAACGCGGAACTCTGATTCACAGAGTGATGCAGAACATATGGTCACAGGACATAGGCGGCCACGTCCATCTCACGGACCACGCTGGTCTTCTGAAAGCAATATCTGCGGACACACTGCGGCCGCTGGTTGCGGAACATGCGGCGGCGGCGATTCGATGGATGAACGCTGACCACGGCGATCCGTGGCAGCGCGCCTATCTGAAGGCCGAAGCAGAACGGGCCAGCGATCTTGTGATGGACTGGCTCACGTTGGAATCCGCTCGCCAGCCATTTCAGGTTGCAGCAGTGGAAGAAGAGGTCCACATCGTCGTCGGGGATCTCCCGCTGAAGGTGCGAGCCGACCGCATTGACCGGGTTCCTGGCGGCGATCTGCTGATCGACTACAAGACTGGCGAGGTCTCAACAGCAAGCTGGGAAGGCCCCCGGCCAGAGCAGCCGCAGCTACCGCTCTATGCCGCGTTCGGCGCAAAGAAGCTCGTCGGTGCGGTATTCGCGCAGCTGCGGCGGCCGACACTGGGTTTCAAAGGAAGGGTGGAAGATGCGCGCGCAAACCTGTTGGATGCGCTGGGTGCCAACGACCCACTGGTTACGGTGCCCTACACCGACCACTTAGTCGACGAATGGCGCGGCACGCTTCTGAGTCTCTCGGAAAGATTCATGCGCGGCGAAGCGCAGGTCGACCCACATGTGTATCCGAAGAGCTGTCAATACTGTCCTCTTCCGGGGCTCTGCCGTGTGGCGGAAAATCGGGTGTCCGCTCCGCTGCCGGACTCCGCCGACCAGGAGGACGCGGAATGAGCTCAACGCGCACACCGCCTTTCGTCGCCGACGCTGCGGAACGCACCCGCGCTCTCGACCCTGGCGCGTCGTTCCTGGTGCAGGCGCCTGCAGGCTCAGGCAAGACGGAGCTGCTTGCGCTTCGCTATCTTGCCCTGCTGCCATACGTGGATGAGCCCGAACAGGTGCTGGCGATCACCTTCACGCGCAAAGCGACTGCGGAGATGCGCGCCCGCGTTCTGCATGCGTTGGAGAAAGCAGGTCAGAGCGAAGATCCGAAAGCAAATGAACACGAACAGGAAGTGCGCAGGTTGGCCAAAGCCGCCCTGGCGCATTCCCAGGCGCGGGGCTGGCAACTCACCGAGCAGCCACAACGGCTCAACATCCAGACGATTGATTCTCTAGCCCTCTCTATCGCCTATCAGACGCCGCTGCTTTCGCGGCTCGGCGGTCAGCTCACGCCGGTCGAGGATGCAAAGCCGCTGTACGCGCTCGCTGCGGAGCGTACACTGGCGCATCTCGGAGATACGTCGGAACAGGATCTTGCCGACGCCCTGGCCGAAATTCTGAAGCTCCGCGACGCGAACCTGCAGGATTGCGAATCGCTTATCGCGGGCATGCTGGCACGCCGCGACCAATGGCTGCTGCTGCTTCCGGGCATCGTGCTCCGCGAACGGCCATGGCAGGAGCTAAAGGCCAAGCTCGAAGCGCCCTTCCAACGGGAGCACGTCAGGACTATTGAAACTCTCCGGCGAGAGTTTTCACGCACCCCCGGCATAATGAACGAGCTCCTAAGTCTTGCAAGGATCGCCTTCGAAAACGGCCAGGATCATCTCGCCAGGATCTGCGATTTTCAAAAACTAGAAGAAATCGTTGATACCGCCGACTGGGAGTGCCTCTGCTATCTTTTGCTGACCGCTGACGACGCCTGGCGTTCCAGCATCGATGCGAGAATCGGCTTTCCGGCGAAGACCCATCGAGCGGCCGGATCAGACCTGAAGGCGATCATTGGGAAAATTTCTGCCAATGATGTATTGCTCTCAGAGCTCTGCAAACTGCGAAAGCTACCACCCAGCGCCTACAGCCAGGAGGAGTGGTCTACCGTACGCAGCATTTTCATCGTGCTTCGCCATGCCATTGCTCAACTACGCGTGGTTTTCGCCGAACAGAATGTCATCGACTTCCCGGAGGCTGGAATCGCGGCACACGCAGCGCTCCAAAACCCAAATGTGTTGATGGGATTGGAAGAGCGCATTCAACACCTGCTCGTCGACGAATTTCAAGATACGTCGCGACCTCATTTCACCCTTCTGCGTGCTCTTCTTGAGGATTGGAGCCTCGGTGATGGCCGGACGTGTTTTTTTGTCGGCGACCCAATGCAATCGATCTATCTCTTCCGGGACGCGGAGTCGCGATTGTTCAACCAGGTGCGCAAAGAAGGAATGCAAGCAGGAACATCGCATCTCGCGTTGACGGCACTGCAGCTCTCTACAAACTTTCGCTCCATTCCCGCTATCGTTCAGCCACTGAATGAGGTCTTCGAACGTGTGTTGGGAGCAGACGTTGATGACGAGGTGCAATATGCCCCATCCGTATCGAGCCAAAGCCGCGGAGGCACCAGCGGCGATGCGCTGCATCTGCATGTGCAGACTTTCGAGAAGGACACTCGTTCTGGCGAGGAACTAGACGCCGCCGAAGCTGAATCGCTGGTCGCCACCATTCGTGACTACCTACCCGCCATGGAGCAGGCACAACGCGTCGGCGGCAAATACCGGGTCGCGGTGCTGGCTCGGGCCCGGACGCATCTGGTCGAGATCATCCGCAGCTTGCGCCAAGAGAGGATTCCCTTTCGCGGAGTCAAGATAGACCTCCTGCGCGATCGGCCGGAAATTCTCGATCTGCTGTCGCTGTTTCGCGCCCTGTTACATCCGGCGGATCGAATCGCGTGGCTTGCGGTCTTGCGCGCGCCCTGGTGCGGACTGACCATACGGGCGCTGCACGCGATCTGCGGCGATTCTGAGGATGGAGAACACGACCGAACGATCGCTGCGCTCATTCGCTCTCATCAAGACCGCCTCGACCCCGGGAGTCGAAGGAGAGCGTTGCATGTGCTGTCGATCCTTGACCACGCACAGGCCGCTTATGCGGCCGGCGCGTTGGCCGGTTCGCCCGCCGGCCTGGCGCTGTGGCTGGAGCGCACCTGGCACACGCTGTGTGCACCGCGGTTTCTGGATACAGAATCCATTGCCAACTGCGAGTCGTTCTTCGCCACACTGGCACAGATGCCACCCAGTTGCTTTGGAACGCTGGATGAAAGCCTGAACCAACGGCTCGCCGAGCTATACGCGCAGCCAGACCCCAATGTCTCTGAAGACTGCGGCGTGCAGCTCATGACCATTCACAGCGCAAAGGGATTGGAGTTTGAGGTGGTTCTTGTTCCGCAACTCCAGAGGCCCGGGAAGAACGACGACCAGCCGCTGTTTCAGTGGTTGGTCCGAAAGCAGCCCGGCGGAACGGATGACGAACTATTGCTTGCCCCGATTGGCTACAAGCATGGTGATAAACCGAGACTCTACGACTGGGTAGGGAAAAAGTCACTACGCCGGTTGCGACAGGAGGAGAAGCGACTGCTCTATGTCGCATGCTCGCGTGCTATCAACGAGCTGCATCTCTTTGCGACGATCGAGCGCAAGCCTACGGGAGAACTTGCCCGACCTAGAAACGCTAGTTTGCTTGCCGCGGGGTGGAGTGGATTGGAACATCGCGTGGCAGAAGCGACCCAGCCTCCAGCCTCGTCCAACCTCCTCTCGATGCCGGGCGGCCCGGCCTCGACATTACAGGGCGGAAACGGCACGGTCGCGACGCTGGCAGCGGCAGCGCATCAGCCGCAGCAGATACTTCGCCAGCTTCCTTTGGATTGGTTCTCTGATGCTGGTTCGGAAACAAGGCAGGCAACTGCGGCAGTCACACCTCTGATTCACCCTATTGAGGATGCGGGCATAGGCAGCCGGCTCGCGCGCGTGCAAGGCATCGTGCTGCACGCTCTGCTGGAGCGCGCTGCGGCAGGAACAAGCGGCGCGCGGCCGGATTGGAGCCGGCTCGCCGGCGCGCTTCTGCGGCAACACGGGCTGACCTCATCGGATATTGCCGCAGCCCATGCAGTGATTCTTCGCGGTCTCAGGAATGCGTTGGAACACGAGCATGGGCGCTGGCTGCTGGCGGCGCGCGATACGGCTCCGGACGAGCAACACAGCGTTCAACCGCTCACCGATGACTTCAAGAGCGGCAAATCATGGAATGAGATCTCGTGGACGAGTGCCAGCAATGGACGCGTGCTCGGTCAACGGCCGGACCGGGTCTTTTTCGGTGGCCCGTCGCCGGGCGCACCCGGCACTGAGTATCTGTGGATCGTCGACTACAAGACTGCTGCGCTTCCGGAAGGTACAGCTCGCGACAGCTTCCTCGCTGCCAGTCGCGAGCTGTATCGCAGCCAGCTGGAATCGTACAGCGAACTCTTTCGCAAACTTACGGAACTGGATCAAGCCGCCGGGCAGGGCGGACACCGCCTGGCGATCTACCATCCCATGCTGCCGTGGCTCGACTGGTGGACGGCGTAGCGGATTCGGTTGGCGACTCAGGATGCAGCGTTTTGCGACTGGCTCTGATGGTGCCGGACGTCCGCGCCGCGCACCCAGAAGATGACATCCTCAGCAATGTTGGTCGCATGATCGGCGACGCGTTCCAGATTGCGTGAAATCACCAGAGCATTCAACGCCTGCGCGGTAAGCGCAGGCTGATCCTTGATGAGGAGCGAGAGCGAGTAATATGCCTCTTCATTCATCTTGTCGACCTGGTCGTCCATAGCGAGCACGGACGCGGCCAACTCCGCATCGCCCTCAATGAACGACTGCAACGCCTTGCGCACCATGGAGGACGCGACTGACGCCATGTGCGGAATATCAACCGGCATCTCAGCCGCGGCAAACGCGTTGAGGTCGCATACGCGTTCGGCGATGTTTACTGCCTGATCGCCGACGCGCTCAAGATCGGCATTGATCTTGATGACCGCGAGAATGAATCGCAGATCGATGGCCATCGGCTGCTCCATCGCCAGCAGGTCCAGTGCCATCTGATCGATCTCGCGCTCCAGCTTGTTGATTGCCAGCTCGCCGTGCATCACCAGATCGCATATCGAGGTATCACGCGTGCGATAGGCCTCGATGGCGCGCTGGATCGCCTGCTCGGCCATCCCGGCCATCACGAGCAGCTTCTCTTTCAGATCGTCCAGGCTCTGGTGAAACCGAATGCGCATGAATGCATATCTCCTAATGGTGATGCATCAGCCGAATCGCCCGGTGATGTAATCTTCCGTGCGCTTGTCACTCGGGTTGGTGAAGATTTTGTGTGTGGAATCGAACTCCACCAGTTTCCCCATCAGGAAGAAGCCGGTGTTTTCCGCCACGCGCGCGGCCTGCTGCATATTATGAGTCACGATCACGATCGTGTACTGCGATTTCAGTTCAAATATCAGATCTTCGATCTTTGCGGTGGAAACAGGGTCGAGAGCCGATGCGGGCTCATCCATCAGCAGGACTTCAGGATCGACGGCCAGCGCGCGGGCGATACAGAGCCGCTGCTGCTGGCCACCAGAAAGGCTGGCGCCCGATTTCTTCTTCAACTCGTCTTTCACCTCTTCCCACAGAGCCGATTGCCGCAGCGATCGCTCGACTACCTCATCCAAGACGCGCCGGTTGCGAAAACCGTTGAGCTTCAGTCCGGAGGCGACGTTGTCGTAAATCGACATCGTCGGAAATGGGTTCGGCCGCTGGAAGACCATGCCCACCCGGCGGCGGATCTCGACGGGCGATGCCTCGGCGTAGATATCGACATCGTTGATCAGCACCTTGCCGGTAACCCGCGCGATGGGGTTGGTTTCGTGCATGCGATTCAGGCACCGCACGAAGGTCGATTTGCCGCAGCCGGAGGGCCCAATCAGCGCCGTCGCGTGATTTGCCGGGATATTCAGTTGTATGTCCTTCAGCGTGTGATTGGTGCCATACCACGCATTCAGATCGCTGACTTCGATGCCGACGCCCAATCTAACTTGCTCCCTTCAACGTACCGCGGCTGACGACATAACGTACCAGCGCAACTGAAGCGATGATGAGCACAATGAGCACCAGCGCTCCGGCCCACGCCAGCCGGTGCCACTCATCGTAGGGCGAGACGGCATAGACGAAGATCTGCAGCGGCAGAGCAGCGATCGGCTCATTCAGACTGGTGCTCTGAAAAGCGTTGCCGAAGGCGGTGAAGAGCAGCGGCGCGGTCTCCCCGGCCACCCGGGCGAAGGCCAGCATGCAGCCGGTGACGATGCCCGCCGAGGCAGTGCGCAGCGTGATGGTCAGAGCCGAGCGCCACGCAGGAACGCCCAGTCCAAGCGCTGCCTCGCGGATGGCGTGGGGCACCATGCGCAGCATCTCTTCCGTGGTGCGTGTCACCGTGGGCACCATCATGACACCCAGCACCACGCCGCCGGCAAAGGCGGAGAAGTGCTTCTGCGGCAGCACGATCAGCGCATAGATCGCAATGCCCATGACGATGGACGGAACGCCATTCAGTACATCTGCCGTAAATCTCACGATGTTGCCCATGCGGCGATCGCGGCCGTATTCCGCGAGGTAGATACCGGCGCCGATGCCCAGCGGAATGCCGATGAGACTCGCGAGGGCAAGGATGACGGCTGAGCCAACGATGGCATTTTCCATGCCGCCGCCGCTTTCGCCTGCGGGCACGGGGATCTTGGTGAAGAAGTTCCAGTTCAGCGAGGTAAGGCCCTGCTTCAGCAGATAGAGCAGGATTGCGATCAGCGGCACAATGACGGCGATGGTTGCCAGTACTGCCAGTCCACTGACAAGGCCGCTTTTCATACGGCGGCTGAAGACGTTGAGGCTGGAGGCCCGCAGCGGCGGACGCATGGATTGGCTTGCCATCTCAGGCCACCCTTGCCGGCGCGCCGCGCGTCACCATCCATACCAAGAGGCGCGCGCATGCATTCACCACGATGGTGACCAGGAAGAGTGCGAGTCCGATCTCGATCAGAGCGCTCAGGTACATATCGCTGGTGGCTTCGCTGAACTCGTTGGCGAGGACACTGGCCATGGTGTAGCCCGGGGCCAGGAGGGACTTCACGATCTCCGGGCGGTTGCCAATCACCATGGTGACCGCCATGGTCTCGCCGAGGGCGCGGCCCAGCCCGAGGATGATGGCGCCAACGATGCCGATGCGCGCGTTGCGGAGGACGCCGATGCGGATCATCTCCCAGCGGGTGGCACCCAGGGCCAGCACGCCTTCACGCTGCACCATGGGGACGGAGGTCATGACCTCGCGGGTGAGCGAGGAGATGATAGGGAGGATCATGATGGCGAGAACCACGCCCGCGGCGAGCATGCTGTAGCCGGCGTTGGGCGGAGTGAAGAGGCCGGTCCAGCCGAGAGTGAACATGAGCACCGGGTTCACGTGGTCGCGCAGCAGCGGGATGAGGACGAAGATGGCCCAGAGACCGTAAACCACGCTGGGGATGGCGGCGAGCAACTCAGTGAGGAAAGAGAGCGGGGCGCGCAGCCACTTGGGACACATCTCGGTGAGAAAGATGGCCACACCAAGCGCAAAGGGCACGGAGATGAGCAGCGCGAGGAACGACGACATCAGCGTGCCGTAGATGAATGGCCACGCGCCGAAGTTGTTGTTGACCGGGTCCCAGGCGGAGCGGAAGAAGAATCCGATGCCGAACTTCGCAAGCGAGAGCTGCGAGCGCGAGATCAGCTCCCAGGCGATGAGAACGACGATGCCGAAGATGCTGAGCGCGCAGAGAAAGACCAGCCCCCGGAAGGTGGCATCCGCCACTGCCGAGTTGCCGCGACCGCGCAGGAAGGTACGCACCGCGGAGTGTGTAACAACCGACGGCTTTGCAGCATGGAGCGGGGAAACAGGTTCTGGCACGCGTATCTTCGCAGGCTGCGTCAAGGCAGGATCCAGTAGTGGTTCGGGCACTCTATCGCAGATTACCCAGCCACAATGAATAGAAGATGAAGAGATCCGGGCCACCGGTGACGCTTCCCGCCGCCTGATGGCCGATCTTGCAACCTCCTTTTACAAGGGGTACCCCTCCCCCCTCCGGTACGGGAGACGCGCGGATAACTCATTGCCGGTCATCGACTTAGACCCCGTTCCGAGGGTTAAAGTCGTCCATCGAAAGGGGTTACCGGCAAAGTCGTCTCAGGAAAGGACTTAACGACGGCGCAATCCCCTCAAAGCGGAAAACCCACTCCTGTGAAGTGGGTTGGTCCTTATCTCGCTTTTGTCTGGGCTGAGAAGAGCTCTATTTCCAGTGTATCGAATGGAGCCGGCTGAACCGGCAAATTTTCCCCAGTCTATTCCGCGGCCGGTCCAGAGTGGGAACGGCGGGGAGGCACGGGCGCGGAAGTCAGCGCCCGCGGAGATGGCCTACTTCAACTGGCCGATCGTCGCCTTTACTTTGCCGGCGACGGCTGGCGGCAGCGGCGCGTAGTTCAGGGCGGTCACCTCGGACTCGTGATCGAGCATCCAGACCAGAAAATCCTTGATGATCTTCCCCTTTGCGCTGTCGGGAGCCGGAGTGGGAACGAGCAGCCAGGTAAAGCTGGAGATGGGATATGCGTCCTTACCGGGCGCGTTGGTGACAGAGACGCGATAGTCGGCCGGCATCTGCTTACTGTTCGCAGCAGCGGCAGTGACGGAATCGATGCTTGCCTTCATATAGACACCAGCGGCATTCCGTACCAACCCGGTGTCGATCTTGTTCTGCAGCGCATAGATCAATTCGACGTACCCGAGCGCTCCGGGAGTCTGGCGGACCATACCGGCCACACCCTCATTGCCCTTGGCGCCAATACCGCGCGGCCAGCTTACAGAGGTGCCTTTGCCCGGACCTGCTTTCCAGTCGGCACTCACCTTAGAAAGATAGTCGGTGAAGATGTAGCTGGTGCCGCTGCCGTCTGAGCGGTGCGTGATGAAGATCTCCGAGTTGGGCAGCTTCGCACTGGGGTTGTCCTTCGCGATGCGTGCATCATTCCAGTTCGTGATCTTGCCGAGGTAGATGTCGGCGAGTACGTCGGGCGCAAACTTCAAGTCCGCTCCGACACCGGGGAGATTGTAGATGGGCACGACCGCGCCCAGCACGGTGGGGATGTGCTGGATTTTTACCTTGGACGAAGTCAGTTGCTCATCCGACATGGGCCCATCGCTGGCGCCGAAGTCCACTGTGCCAGCCGTCACCTGACGGATGCCCGCGCCTGAGCCGACCGGCTGATAGTTGATCTGAATGCCATGACTGGCGCTGTATTCGCTGAACCACTTGGAATAGATCGGATACGGGAAGGTGGCGCCGGCTCCGTTCAACTTTTGTGCGTTTGCCGCGTTGGGCGATGCGCACACTACGAGCAATGCTGCTGCCGCTAAGATTCGTTTCACGCGATGACTCCTCGGAATGGACCGCAGGCGCGATTGTTGCTAGGTTCTGTGAACGCCGGTTTACGCAGCAGTGAATAACCGGAGAATGGAACGCCAGCCGGAGGATATTTGGTCCTCCGGCGCTTTTACCCAGCGACGGAGTCCGGTTGTGCGTCTTCGGGTCTTGCGGAGTCTTCTGGCGGGGCGGCCAAGGGGAGGATGAAGACGAATTTCGCTCCGCGGCCCAATTCGCTTTCCACGCGGATGTCGCCGCCATGCGCATTCACGATATGGCGCGCGATCGAGAGGCCGAGGCCGGTGCCGCCGGACTCGCGCGAGCGTGCCTTGTCCACGCGATAGAAGCGCTCGAAGATGCGGCGGTGGTGCTCGTAGGGGATGCCCGGGCCGAAATCCTGCACGTAGAACTCGATCTGCTCCTCGCGGCGCCGTGCGCCCAGGCGGAGCTTGCCGCCGCTGCGGCCATACTTGGTGGCGTTCTCAACCAGATTGCCGAAGACCTGCTGCAGCGCATCGGGGTCGGCCAGCACCGCATCGCTGACGGAGCCACCGATCTCCATCGACATGCCGGCGTCCTGCACGACGGGCATGAGCGAGTTCACCGCATCTTCGACCAGGACCGATGCAGGCAGCGGCCGCAGGGCGAGCTTGAAGTCGGCCGACTCGACCTGAGCCAGGGTCAGCAGATCTTCGGTGAGCCGGGTCATGCGAGTGGCGTTCTTGAGGATGATGCCGAGAAACTCGCGCGGCACCGGATCGATCGAGGGCATGTCGAGCATGGCCTCGACATAGCCGGAGATGGAGGTCAGCGGTGTGCGCAGCTCGTGCGAGACGTTGGCGACGAAGTCGCGGCGAGTGGTTTCCGCGCGCTCGATCTCGGTGACGTCGGAGAGCACGCAGACGGCTCCGCCGCCGGGCATGGCGGTGGCATGCACCTCGAAGATGCGTCCCGGAGCGACAGCGGTGGCACGGGCGCGGGCGACGGTGCGCTCGCGCAGCGCGGTGGCCACGCACACCAGAACGTCGGGATCGCGGATGGTCTGAACCAGCGCGCGGCCTTCGCGAATGGGTTGCTGGGTAAGCCGCGCGATGGAGGCGTTTGACCAACTGACGAGGCCGGTAGCAGTGACCGCGATGACTCCCTCCTGCATGCTGTTGAGCAGAGCGGTCAGCTCGCGGCGGCTGCTCTCGAGCGAGTGAAAGGTGGATTCGAGACGGCTGGCAGTCACGTCGAGGGCACGGGCGACCGCGGAAAGCTCATCGAGGGACCCTTCCTCGATGCGGGCGGAGAGATCGCCCGCCGCTATGCGCTGGGCGAAGGCGACGATGCGCGCCATGCGCTGCGCCACGTTGTGCGCCATGACGGCAGCCAGCATGGTGGCGAGCAGGAGGGACAGCAGCGATGCGAAGAGAATGTCACGCCGCAGCAGGTGGAGCTTGCCGGCGATTTCACTGAGCGGATAGCCCATGCGCACGATGAGGCCGTTCCGACGGACCGCAATGAACAGCGTTCCGTCGCGTACCTCACGGCCAACGCCGTCATGGTTCTTGAGCGCGGCGATGGCGGGCAGAGCCTCGAGCGAATAACGCATCTCGGTGGGGCCGGAATAGGCGACGAGCGATCCGTCCGGGCGGAAGACGGCGATGCGCGCGGACGATGCGAAGGAAGCAGCGGCTAGAAGCTGCTGCACCTGCTGCGGGGGCGCGAAGTTCAGCTCCGCAGCGAGGAAGCGCGCTTCGCCGGCGAGGGACTGCTCGACCTCCTCATGGAGCGCACTGTCCACGATTCTGCGAATGGAAAAATCCAGCATTGCCGTGCAGATAGTGAGCACGAGCACGAAGGAGAGCAGCAGCTTGGAGAAGACTCTACCGGTCATTCAAGCTCCAGGGGCAGACTCCAGTGGAGAACAAGAGCATTCCTTCTGCAAGGTATAGATCAGCCGGGCGGTTGTGCTCATGGCTTTTCTGTGGGAAAGGGCACACGGACCGAATCCGGGGCGGACTGCCCCTGTCACCAAGTGGTTAGCTGACCTTGGGGATCTCGAAGCGGTAGCCTGCGCCGCGCACTGTCTTCAGGTAGCGGGGGTTCTCGGGGTCGGTCTCAATCTTCTCCCGGATACGCCGCACGTAGACATCGACGGAACGGGGTGTGACGAAGCGGGCATCGCCCCAGACCGCATCGAGCAGATGGTCGCGGCTGAAGACGCGGCCGGGGTGGCGGGCCAGGTAATCCAGCAGGCGGAACTCTGTTGCGGTGGTGGTGGTGAGTTCGCCGCGCACCTTGAGCTGCATGGCGCTGGCGTCGATAACGACCTCCTCGAAGCTGATGACGGAGGGGGCGGAGGGACGCTCGAAGCGGCGCAGCACCGCCTTGACCCGCGCGACCAGCTCGCGCATGGCAAAAGGCTTAGTGATGTAGTCATCGGCGCCTAATTCCAGGCCGAGCACGCGGTCATTCTCACCCGCACGCGCGGTAACAAAGATGATGGGCACACTGCTGAGCCCGGGATGCGACCTCAGCTTGCGGCAGACTTCGAGGCCGTCGCCGCCCGGAACCATGATGTCCAGGAGGAAGAGGGCGGGCGCCTGTCGCTCGGCATCCGGAATGAGATTGGTGGGAGTGGAGAAGCCGCGGACGGAGAATCCGGCGGTTTCCAGCTGGTGCTGAACCAGTCGGGAGATATCGGGGTCGTCTTCAAGAACGAATATGGTCTGACTCAAGGACCGTCCTTGCACTAGGGCATTTTGGCTACTGCTATCGACCGCATAGAGAGATCCGGATGGTATGTCCATAAAGATAGGCCATGCCGACAGTCACCCCGCAGGTCATAGCATTTTCACAAAGATGCTCTTTCCCGCTCAGAGTACATGGGCTGGGGCTCCCCAATACGAAAGGACAGTGAATGGGAGAAGAAAGAACGATGAATCGCGAACGATTGGGGGGACCAACACTGGCACGGAAGTGTCAGATAAAGAACAAATAGCGAATGCTATACTCCGCAGACTAGATGACGGGTTCGTTTTGACCCAACGACGAGGTCCCATGTGTCGCGGGTGCCGACCATTCTTTGTATCGACGATGAAGTACTCGGCCTCGAGATCCGCAAGGTGGTTCTGGAGCGCGAGGGCTATGTCGTTCACACCGCGACGGACGGGCAGGCGGGGCTCCGAATTTTCCGGCAACAACCGATTGACGCTGTAGTACTCGATTTTGCAATGCCGGGGATGAATGGCGGCGCGGTGGCTACGGCTCTTCGCGAGATCCGTCCGAATATTCCGATCCTCTTGCTTTCAGCGTATCTGACGCTTCCGCAAGAGGTGCAGCAAATGGTGACGCTGGTAGCGAACAAGGGTGATGGTGCTCTGGCTCTGCTGCGCAACGTGAAGAAGATCCTGGAGATCAGCGGAGAACAGCCATGACCGACTCCCCCGTCGGGCTGCATGAATTTAACCGGGTAGTCCGCACGACGCTGCTGGTGCCGGTCACCGTGCTGGCGTTGCTGGCTGGGCTGCTGGTGTGGCAGGTAGAGCAGGCGCTCGATCTGCGGCAGCACTCGATCGTGAACACGCGGGTGAGCGACCAGTTGATGGCGCTGGAGCAGCGGGTCACGGACCAGGAGACGAGTCTTCGGGCTTACCAACTGACGGGGCTGCCCTCGCAACTGGTTCCGTACAACAGCGCCACGCCGGAGATCGAATCGACGCTGGCGCAGATGCGCCACCTGCCTGCGGTGAGCGGCATCTCGGACGCGCATGTCAACAAGCTGGAGCAGGACATCCGCGCGTGGCAGACGTGGGCGGCGGGCGTGCTGGAACAACCGGCACCGGCACCGGAATCGGTGACGACTGCGCTGACGCAGCAGGGCAAAGGCATCATGGACGGGGTGCACCAGGACTTCCAGGATGCCCTCGGGGCCGCCGCGAGAGAGCGGGACCTGTACAACGAAAAGCTCAACCAGCGAGTCAATAGATTCCTGCAATTCGTTCTTATATTGGCACTTGCAGCTGGAATAACGATCGGGATTTTTGCCAGCAGCCGGCTGCAGCGCGTCTCCAGCACCTATGAGCTTGCGCTCGAGGAGATGCAGCAGTGGAACGCCAAGCTGACCGCGAGCCAGCAACTGCTGGCGACCACGCTGGAGTCGATCGGAGACGCGGTGATCTCCCTCACCACGGAGGGAAACGTCCGCTTCATGAATGCGGTAGCGCAGAAGCTTACGGGCTGGCCGTTGAGTGCGGCCACGGGCCATCCGGTGGGCGAAGTGCTTCGCCTGGTTCACCCACAGACGCATCAGCCGATCGGGGACGTTCTGGACGAACTGGGCCGCTCGGGTGTCATGGGTGTGCGGCTGGAGGGCACGCTGATCGCACGGGACGGATCCGATTACGCGGTCGACGCCAAGGTTTCGACCGTAATGGATGCAGACGGTCATGCGGATGGGTCAGTGGTGGTGTTTCGCGACGTCACCGAGCTGCGCAAGGCGGAGGTCACGCTCATTGCGAACGAGAAGCTCGCGGTTACGGGGCGACTGGCTGCGAGTATCGCGCATGAGATCCACAATCCGCTGGACTCGGTGGCGAACCTGCACTTTCTGATCTCGCAGGAGGCCGATCCGCAGCGACGGAGCGACTACCTGAAGCTGGCGCAACAGGAGCTTGGGCGGACGCTACAGATCAGCCGCGCGATGCTGAGCCTGTACCGCGAATCACCGATGCCGGTGCAGGTGAACCTCGAAGAGCTGGTCGAGAGCGTACTGTTGCTGCTGGACCGCAAGATGCGCGACCAGAACATCCGGGTGGAGCAAAGCTTCACGCATCCCGTGCACGTCTTTGGTTATCCCGGGGAGCTTCGCCAGGTCTTCACAAATCTGATTGCCAATGCAGGCGAGGCGGCGGGGCCGAACGGGCACGTACGCATCCAGGTACGGCCGGCAAGCCCTCTGGATGGGCGGGCGGGCACGATTGTGGAGATTGCCGACAGCGGCCGCGGCATTGCGCCGCATGTCGAGAAGAAGCTGTTCCAGCCTTTCATGACCACGAAGGGCGAGCGTGGAACGGGACTCGGCCTCTGGGTAAGCCTGGGCATCGTGCAGAAGCATGGCGGCACGGTGCGCATCTCGAACAGCACCGAAGGCGATCTGCGCGGCGCTGTGGTGCGGGTCTATCTGCCGGAGCGATCGGCACAGGCCAAGGCTGGCGAAGAGGACCATGACGCCCCGCTGATCGCACCACCCTTCGAGAGCGCCGAGGAATGGGCCATTAAACCGTTTTCGGTAGGGGCGGGCGCTCAACAGCCGCTTTTGTAACGCTCCTTCAGGAAAACCGCGCTGCTTGAATCTCTGCAGACCGCGACTCATGCCCAAGCGAAACCCGTCTACATCGAGGCCACGGGCAGCGACATAAGGTCCTCCACCAGGCCTACTTCCTTCTGAACAAACGGCTCGCCGTAACGCACGCCCGCCAGCTGGCCGTAATGTCTGGCCTCCGCGAGAGTGCGCTCGCGAATCTCTTCTTCCGGAACGAAGAGCGCGCTTCCCTGCTCCGCGTTCGCGTATTGCGAGCGATAGGCCATGAGCGACCGATAGCGCTCTTCGATGAAGGGCGTGATGTCCACGATGAATGTGGGGCGGACGTCGGCGTAGAGGCTCGCGTAGAGAACCTTGTAGGGACGATGCGGAGGCGTTCCCGTTTCGACTCGCGCAAGGCCGCTGACGAAGCAGGCCTCATAGCCAAGAGTGGCGCTGTTGTAGTGGTCGGGGTGCCTGCCCTGCCAGTAGGGGAGGATGACCACGCGGGGGCGCAGCTCACGCAGCGCGCGGACGATCTTTAGCCGGTTCTCCCAGGTGTTTTCAACGCGACCGTCGGGCAGTTCGAGAGCCTGACGCCAGCGCACTTTGAGGATGCGCGCAGCGGCGTCGGCCTCGGCGGCGCGCTCCGCGGCAGTGCCACGGGTGCCGGCTTCGCCCTGCGTCAGGTCGAGGATCCCGGTTTCGAGACCGAGAGAGCGCATTTTGAGGAGCGTGCCGCCGCACGTCTGCTCCACATCGTCACGATGGGCGGCGATAGCGAGGATGTCTACGACGCTCTTTGCGGTTGAAGCCGTCGTCATCGTGCCTGCCTCAGCCAGCAGCGCGCTCTAGTAGGTGGTGTTGTTGGCGTCCGACGAGCCATCCATGTAAGCGACATCGGAGACTGTGCCGGTAACGGTGACGTTTGTGTTGTCCAGCTCGGCGAAGTCCGGGGTGCGGTAGATGTGTACCTGTCCGCCCTCACCCACATAAATCTTGTGCAGACCCTCGACGTCGGCGATGCCGGTAAGGTCGCCAATGTAGCGATCGACTGTTACCGCGTTTGTCGAGCGGTTGAACAGGGTCAGACAGCCGAACTGTACATTCTGTCCAGCGTTGTTTTTGGCAAAGCGTTCGCCGGTCTGACACTTTTGCGAGCCGATCCACAGGGTGTTGTCATCGGCGAAGCTCATCTTGTTATGTGTACCGTCGCTGATGGCGTACTGAGCCGTCACGGTATAGCTGCCAAGGTTCACGACGCTGAGATTGCCGGCCAGCAATCCATCGGGTTGCAGCTGCTGACCGGCGACATACAAGGTGGTGGCGTCCTGTAGGGCGTTGGTGGCGCCACCGGGCACGTGTAGAACCGGACCCGCCTGCAGGTTCAGCCCCGCCGGCCCGGCTGGATTCGGATTCAGGACCGAAGCGGAAACGGGGATGGTGACGATGCCGGCCTGCGTGCCGCCGCACTCCTGCCCGCAGTTGAGAACGTAGATGCTTTGCCCATCGGCGGAGAAGATGGCCTTGCCCGGCCGGTCAAATTCGCCGTTGGGGTCAGCCACCTTGGTGACGCAATACTTGGGCAGTGTCTGCGGTTCGCAGTCCTGGAAAACGCCTTGCCACTGGGCGGGACTGGAGTATTGAGTCTGCTGCGCGGAGGTCAACTTGAAGAGACTGAAGACATCGTTGCTGTTCTGCACGAACCCAAGCACGAGGCTCGCGTTGGGATTCATGGAGACCCGATAGATGTTGGGCACATTCATCAGCAACTGGCTGCCGAGGGCGACATCCAAGACCATCATCGCGTGTGAATTCTGGTCTGCCGCAATGAAGTAGTCCTGCTTGTGAGAGCCGAAGAGGCTGGTGGCAATGGTGCCGCCGGAGACTACCGTGGTGCTCTGCTTTTCCTGCGCATAGTTGATGGATGCGAGGCTGCCGTCGCCCGAGGAGTAGACCAGACCACTCTGCTCTTCCGGCAGGTTCTGGATGGTCACCGGATTCTGGCCGGTGAAGCCGCCAATGGAGAACTGCCCATTGGGGTTGTTGAAGGGATGGCGGATGTCGTAGAAGGCATCCATGAACTGCAGGCTGCCGACGGGATTGTCCACGGCGACCAGGACTCGCTGGGTAACGCCGCTGGGCGGAAGAGTACGGCCCGCGAAGTAGAAGTTCTTTCCGCAGCCGAGGAGGGTGAACGAAACCGCGACAGCGACGAACGCAGCAACGGCCAGGGACAGGCGACTTCTCTTCTTCAAAATGCTTCGGACCTCAACCTTCAAAACGACAGTTGCGTTCGGGAAACTGAAGTATAGCAAAGGGTTGGATGCTGCTGCCTCGTTGTGCCCGGGCGGGTTCGGTTGTGCCGAGGGCCGCAAATTGCTTTCAGCGAGTGGAGGCTTCAGTGGCCGCCGGGAACCACGGAGAGCATGTTATGACAGCGAAAATGCACTAGCATAAGAAGATGTCTCTGCTGTCGACACTCTTCGGCAATCGAACGGTCCTGTGTGACGGGGCCATGGGCACTGCGCTCTATGGGCGAGGCGTGTTTCTGAATAAGTGCTTCGACGAGCTGAACCTCACACAGCCGGAGCTTGTCCGCTCGGTGCATGAGGAGTACCTGCAGGCCGGCGCGGAGATCATTGAAACCAACACCTTCGGAGCAAACAGCTTCCGGCTGCATCGCTTTGGCCTACAGGACCAGACTCGCGCGATCAACCAGGCGGGGGCGCGGCTGGCACGCGAGGCTGTGGCACAGCTTGCGGACAAGCAGGCGGGCAGCGCCTTTGTTGCCGGCTCGGTCGGCCCGCTCGGCATCCACCTGGAGCCGCTGGGCAAGATCGCGCTCGAAGAGGCACGAGACGCCTTTGCGTACCAAATTGAAGGACTGGTGGCCGGAGGGCCGGGTGTGGGCGTGGACCTGCTCGCCATCGAGACGATGATGGCCATCAACGAGTCCGAGCAGGCCATCTACGCGGCAAAGCAGGTTGCGCCGGAGATCCCGGTGCTGGCCATGGTGACGGTGGACGAAGATGCGAACTGCCTGGACGGCACGCCAGCGGATGTAGCGGCAGCACGGCTGACCGCGGCTGGGGCGGACGCGATCGGATGCAACTGCTCCACCGGGCCGGCAACAGTGCTGACGGCGATCGAACGGATGCGCGCGGCAACAGACGTTCCGCTGGTCGCCATGCCCAACGCCGGCATGCCGCGCAATGTGGACGGCCGCAATATCTATCTGTGCTCGCCGGAGTACATGGCGAGCTTCGCGCGCAAGTTTGTGCGCGCGGGAGTGCAGTTTGTCGGCGGCTGTTGCGGAACGACGCCCAACCACATACGTGCGATGAAGTCCGCGATACGGGCGATGGATGCACAGCAGACCACCGCTCCGCGAAAAGCGGGGACACCAATCGTCACGGAGACGCCGCCGGCGCCGCTGGCCGAGCGCTCGAAGATCGGCAGCCTGGTGGCGGCGGGAGAGTTCATCACGCTGGTGGAGATTGTGCCGCCGCGTGGGATCGACTGCACGAAAGAGATCGCAGGCGCGCGGCTGCTGGCATCGACCGGCATCCACGCGATCAACATTCCCGACTCGCCGCGTGCGTCAGCACGTATGAGCGCGCAGAGCCTGTGCCTGCAGATTCAGCAGCAGACGGGCATCGAAACGGTGCTGCACTACACGTGCCGCGACCGCAACCTGTTGTCGATCCAGTCCGACCTGCTGGGCGCCTCATCGCTGGGACTGCGCAACATTCTGTGCCTGACCGGCGATCCGCCGAAGCTGGGCAACTATCCGGATGCGACTGCGGTGTTTGACGTGGACGCGATCGGGCTGGTGAATGTGGTGAACCGGTTGAACCACGGGCTGGACATTGGTGGCAATCCGATTGGAGCTTCGACCGGCTTCACGCTGGGCGTCGCCGCTAACCCCGGAGTGCCGGACATCGATAACGAGATTCGGCGCTTCGCCTACAAGGTGGAGGCGGGCGCGGAGTACGCGATCACACAGCCGGTCTTCGATCTGCGCCTTCTGGAGGTCTTCCTGCGCCGCATCGAGGAGTTCCGCATTCCGGTGATCGCCGGCATCTGGCCGCTGACGAGTCTGCGCAATGCCGAGTTCATGAAGAACGATCTGCGCGTCTCGATGCCGGACGAGATTATGGCGCGCATGGCGGTGGCGGAGACACCGGAGGCGGCGCGGGCTGAGGGCATCCGCATTGCGCAGGAGATGCTGACCGCGGCGCGCCCGATGGTGCAGGGTGTGCAGGTGAGCGCGCCGTTCGGCCGCTATGCGCTTGCAGTGGACATTGTTCGGCAGGTGCTGCCCGCCTCGGACGAATCGCTGCAGGTTTCCTGAAGCGGCCGCGATGCGATGACAGCGCGGGAGCAGGATAGAATTCCGCTACTCCTGCTACCGAGGTATGCCGATGCGCCTTGCGCCATTGCTGATGGCTGTCACTCTTGCTGTTTTTTCCGCGCCGCACTTGAGCCGGGCGCAGGGGCAATCCGCGAAGGCGGCGGGCACGAACACTTCTACAACTGAGATGGCGGGAGCGGATACGGCGGCGATTCGCGCTTTCTATCGCGCGGGGCTTGAGCGCAACGGCATTGTCGGCAGCACGCTGGTGCTGGTCGATGGCGGGCGTGTGGTTCTGGACGAGACGTATGGCGAGCAGCGGTTGACGCCACCGCAGCCAGTGGATGAAAACACCACCTATCACTGGGCGTCGGTCACGAAGACGCTGACCGGCATCGCGATCATGCAATTGCGCGACCGGGGGCTGCTGTCGCTGGACGATCCACTGGTGAAGTACCTTCCCGAGCTCAGCGCGGTTCATGATCCCTACGGGCCGGTGTCGGCGATCACGATCCGCGAGGCGATGTCGCACTCCAATGGCTTTCGCGATGCGACGTGGCCGTGGCATGTGGGGCCGTGGGAGCCTTACGAGCCGACGCAGTGGTCGCAGATCGTCGCCATGCTGCCGTATACCAGCGTGGATTTTCCGCCGGGGTCGCGATATCGCTACTCCAACCTGGCGGTGGTGTTTCTGGGCGAGATCATCGAGCGGCTGAGCGGCGACAACTTCGAGGTGTACATGCTGAAGAACGTGCTGGGGCCGCTGGGCATGACGCACAGCTACTACGACCGGAGCCCGGCGACGCTGCTTCCCTACCGCTCGCACAGCTGGGACCGCAAAGACGGCAAGCTGACGGAAGACGAATTCGACTTTGACACCGGCATTACGCGCTCCAACGGCGGCCTGAATGCGCCGCTGCCAGACATGGTGCGCTACCTGAACTTTCTGATGGGCGACCCGCAACGACAGGCGGAGTATGACCGGATCCTGAAGCGGAGCTCGCTCGAAGAGATGTGGCGGCCGATCCTGCCGGTGACGCCGGATGATGACTTCCCGTCACGACCGGGCGCAAAGGACGAGGTAGCGGCGAGCTTCTTTGTTCACACCGATCACGGCGTGCGATTGATTGGCCATCCGGGGTGGCAAAACGGCTTCCGCAGCCAGATGAACTTTGATCCGGTGGCGCGGCGCGGTTATCTTGCGGTCTACAACACGGACGCGGAGGATGGGGCGCAGAATACGCGGCATTTCAACATCGAAGTTCGCGACTATCTGATCGACCACTTCTTTACGCTGTCACCGGGGCAAGGCTTACACTAGAGCCTGCTATGGCCAAGTTCGAAGAATCGCTCAAGCAGCTGGAAACCATCGTGGGTCAACTCGAAAAGGGCGATCTGCCGCTGGAAGATTCGATCAAGCTCTTTGAAGAAGGCATTCACCTCTCCGCAGTATGCAAAGAAGAGCTGGATGCCGCCGAGGGCAAGGTTCAGATCCTGCTGAAGCAGCGGGATGGCTCGATGAAGGCTGAGCCATTCCCTCAGAAGTAAACGCAGAGCGTTCTAGGCGGGCCGCGTCGCCACGGTTTTGTTCACGAGCCGCCCGATGCCGCTTATCTCGATGACAACCTCTTCTCCCGGCCGCATCCACCGCGGCGGTGTGCGGCCCAGGCCGACACCTTGCGGCGTGCCCGTGCTGACGATGTCTCCGGGCTCAAGCGGAACGATGGCGGAAATGTAGCCGAGCACGGCGGGAATATCGAAGATCAGATCGCGTGTATTGGCTTGCTGCATGATTTCGCCGTCGATGGTGAGACGGACGTCGAGGCTGTGCGGGTCTTTCAGTTCATCGGCTGTGACGACACAGGGGCCAATGGGACAGAAGGTGGGGAAGCTTTTGCCGAGCGTCCACTGCGAGGTCGCCAGCTGCACGTCACGCGCGCTGACGTCATTCAGGATGGTGTAGCCGAATACATACTGACGCCAGTTGTCGCGGGTGACGTTGCGGGCGCTGCGACCGATGACGACGGCTAGCTCTGCTTCGTAATCCGGCTGCGTGCTGTTGTTCGGCAGAACGATGTCGCTGTCGGGGCCGGTGATGGCGGATGGCAGCTTCATGAAGATAGTGGGCACGGCCTGCACGGCCATCTTCGACTCAGTCGCGTGGTCCTGGTAGTTCAGGCCAACGCAGAAGATGCGCTGAGGATGAAGGAGCGGCGAGAGCAACTGGACGCTCGAGAGAGGCATAGAGGCCGACTGGGAGGTCATGGCCTGGGTCGATGCGAGCGCCTTCTCGCCAGCGGCGATGAAGCTCTCCGCATCCGCATAGCCGAGCGGCGCGAGAGGGTAGACGGCATCCTTCTGAAGCACGCCTGGCTCGGGGGCTGCGTTCGTACTGCGGCGAAATGTGATCAGTTTCACAGTAGATCTCTCCAAACTTTTCCGTCAGGAAAACTGTAGTCCTTGAGCGTCTGAGGATACATCTCCGCGCTGTAGCCCGGGTGAGTGGGAAGCACGTAGTGCGCATTGCGAATATGCACCGGATCGACAAAGTGCTCGTGCAGGTGGTCTACGTATTCGGTAACGCGATCTTCAAGCGAGCCCGAGACGGCGATGTAGTCGAATGCCGAGAGATGTTGCACGTATTCGCACAATCCTACGCCGCCGGCATGCGGACAGACGGGGACACCGAACTTTGCCGCCATCAGCAGCACGGCGATGTTTTCGTTGACTCCCGCGAGGCGGCAGCTGTCGATCTGGCATACATCGATCGCTCCGGCCTGCAGCAGCTGTTTGAACATGACGCGGTTCTGGCAGTGTTCGCCGGTTGCGATGCGCACGCCGCTCTCGCGGCGGATGCGCGCATGGCCCAGAATGTCGTCCGGACTGGTGGGCTCTTCCATCCACCACGGATTGAATTCTGCGAGTTCGTGCGTGCGATCGATCGCTTCCTTGACACCCCAGCGCTGATTGGCGTCCATCATGAGCTTGTTGGTGCTGCCGATTTCATCGCGAACGAGGGCGGCGCGACGCAGATCGTCCGCGGGCTCGCCGCCAACCTTCAGCTTGAAGTATCGCCAGCCTTCGGCGAGAGCCTCGTGGCATAAGGTGCGCACTTTCTCATCGGAGAAGCCGAACCAGCCGACCGATGTGGTGTAAGCGGGATAGCCGGTGCGCTCGAGATCGGCGATACGCGCTTCCCTGCCCGCGCGCTGCGCATTCAGCAGGGCGAGCGCTTCCTGCTCGGTGATGGCATCGTCGATATAGCGGAAATCGACGAGCCGCACGATCTCTTCGGGCGTCATATCGGAAAGCAACCGCCACAGTGGCTTATTCTGCTGACGAGCGTAAAGGTCCCATACGGCGTTGATGAGCGCTGCGGCGGCGAGATGCGTTACGCCCTTTTCCGGCCCCAGCCAGCGGAACTGGCTGTCATCGGTAAGCTGTCGGGAGAACGTCCGGAGATCGTCGGTAATAGCGCTGAGCCGGCGGTTCGCGACGAAGCCCGCGAGATACCTAGCGGCGCCGACACAGAGCTCATTGCCGCGGCCCAGAGTGAAGGTGAGGCCGTAGCCTTTGAGCTCGGTATCCGTATGCAGGATGCAGTACGCCGCCGAGTAGTCGGGGTTCTTGTTGACCGCGTCGGAGCCGATGCTCTCCCGGGAGGTAGGAAAGCGCAGGTCCAGCACCTCAACGTGGGTGATGATGGGATCGATCAAGTGCGTCAGGCTCCTTCTCTTCTTTATCGCTGCGCGGCAGTCTTATTGCTACGCAGCGGTCCAGCCACCATCGATGGTCACGACAGAGCCCGTCATAAAGTCTGCTTCCGGAGAACAGATGTAATGTACCGTGGCGGCGATCTCCTCCGGCGTGCCGAGACGCCCCACGGGTTGTCGTGCGGCCAGTTCCACCCGCATCTTTTCTATCTCATGCGCATGGTGCTTCTGCAGGTAGCCTTCGACGAAGGGTGACTGGACGGTGCCAGGCGCGATGCAGTTCACTCGCAGTTCCGTCGGATATTCGACGGCGAGTTGCTTCGTCATGGCGATGACCGCTCCTTTGCTGGCGCAATAGGCAAAGCGCTGTTTGACACCGATCAGACCCGCAACCGAGCCGATGTTGACGATCGACCCGCGCACTGCCAGCAGCAGCGGCAGAGCGGCTTTGGTGACGAGGAAGACCGAGGTGACATTCACTGTCATGAGGCGGTGGTAATCCGCTTCTTCGGTCTGAGCGATGGAGCCCACCAGCCCGATACCGGCGCAGTTGACCAGGATGTCGAGCCTCTGCAGTCCCTGTATGACTGCGGCGATCGACGTGGCGCTGGTCACATCCATAGCGACACCCTTCGCCTCCGGCAATTCGGCGGCCAGCGCCTTCGCCGCAGCCTCATTGAGGTCGGCAATAATAACGCTTGCGCCGGCCGCGGTCAGCCGCCTGGCTGTGGCGGCGCCTATGCCGCTGGCCCCTCCGGTAATCAGTGCTACTTTGCCCTTCAGATCAAACACCTTGTGTCTCCATGCGATTCATTGTGCTGTTTTCAATTCAGTCCGCGGTAGCGGCTCGCCACCGCGCTCTGACGAGAGATACGCTGCCTCCACCACGCGCATTGTGTCCAGCGCGTCCTCTACGCCCGTGGGCATGGTGCTGCTCTCGCCCAGAGCGAAACGTTGGACAGAGAGCATCGAGCCGAGAAAGGCATCGGGAAACCACTCGCCGTGGATGGCCTGAGGGCCGGCTGCGAATTGGGGATGCGGCTCGCGCGCGTAGAACTCGAGCGTATCGCCGCGGCCCTTCGGATAGTCGAGGTTCACGCCCATCTGTGCGCGCATGACCCCTGCAGTTCCCTCCCACTGAACATAGCTGTGCTGGAGTGCAGGGTACGGCACGTCGAGGCCGTGATTGGTCACGATGAAGACGCGCGTCCACTCGTCGTAGTCCATCACGATGACGCTCCTGGTGGCGACAAGATCGGGCGTGCGCGGGTTGCGCACCGTACGTGCGTAGACGCGCTGCGGGTTGCCGAGCCAGGAGCGAACCAAGTCGATGTAGTGGATGCTGTGGTAGACGATCTCCAGACGCGGTGCGGTCTTCAGAAAACTCCAAAGCTCCCATGGTGTGTGAGTGCTGACCTGGACCTCGATGTCGTGCAGGGTGCCCAGCGCGCCCGCGTCAGTGATGGCACGCGCGGCCAGCATGTTCGGCGCCCAGCGCAACTGGAAGTTCACCGCGGCCTGGAGGTTGCGATCACGACAGAGCGCGACGATGGCCTCAGCCTCGGCCAATGTTCCGCCGAGCGGCTTCTGGATGAGGACGGTAGCGCCGTGGGGAATGGTGCGCAGGACTTCGAGCACCGCGGCTGCGGGCACTGCGACATCAAAGACAAGAGGGCCCTGCAACTGCGCGAGCACCGAGGAAAGCGTCGCTCCGCTGACGGCGATGTTCCACTCGGCGGCAACCTCCTGCGCGCGCTCGTGCTCACGATCGACGATGGCCGCAACCGGCAGAGCGCCCTTGCGATACGCGGGCAGGTGAGCATTGCGCACAATGCCGCCCGCGCCCACCAGCACAATCGGCAGCGGCGCAGCATGAAGCGCGCTCGACGAATTACCTGAACTCACGATGCGGGTTCCATGCGCAGAACGTAAGCGTACTTTCCGGGCAGCGCTGCCGGAAGGCGTACCTCCAGATCCGCACCTTTTTGCGTCCACGTGAGCGGCTTTGCATCGCCCAGCAGATCCAGCTCGGAGCCGCTGGCCGGTTGTACACCACGCAGCAGGATGGTGCCGCCCTTTCGGTGAGCCCATAAGGGTGGCGTAGAGTTTGCCGCTCTTTTGCGTGAAGCGGACGGGGATGTTCTGGTCGGTTTCGCCTTCGGCGCGGGACCACGGCTGGGTTCCGTAGATCGCCTCACCGTTCTGGTGGAGCCATGCACCGAGGGACTTCAGTCGGTCCATCTGGATGGGCGGGATGGTGCCGTCAGCCTCGGGCCCAACGTCGAGCAGCAGGTTGCCGTTCTTGCTCACGATGTCGACGAGCAGATAGATCAGCTCATCGGGCGCGATGGTCTCCTTCTCACCTTCGGCGCGGTTGTAACCGAAGGAGCGGCCGAGCCCGCGGCACTCCTCCCACTTCACCTTGCTGATCTGGCTGCGCTTCTCGTACTCAGGCGACTGGAAGTCGGAGTGCTTGACGCCGAAGCGGTCATCGATGACGCCGTCGGGAATGGCGTTGTAGTAGTCGGCCATTACCTGGAGGGGCTTACCGGTCTTCGGCCAGTCGATGTCGTCCCACAGGACGGCGGGGTGATACTTCGCGATCAGCTCTTCGATCTGGTCGAAGGCGTACTGTCCGTAGGCGATGGTCTCCGGCTTGACGGTCTCCCAGTCGTTGCCTCCGATGATTGGCCCGCGGTTAAAGGTCCAGTCGTAGCCGCCGGAGTAGTAGAGGCCCATCTTCATGCCGTCTTGTTCGACGGCTTCGGTCAACTCGCCGACGATGTCGCGCTGGGCCTGCAGATGCTGTTGGTTTACGTTGACCACCTTGCTGGGCCAAAGAGTGAAGCCCTCATGGTGCTTGCTGGTGAGCACGACGTAGCGCGCGCCGGCATCTTTGAAGGCTGCGGCCATCACGGCTGGATCCCACTTTTTCGATTCACGATCGAAGATGGGCGCGAAGTCGTAGTAGCCGAAGTCTGCGCCATAGTGTTCGCGATGGTAGGCCTGCGTGGGCGAACCGGGGATGCGCATGGTGTTGTAGTACCACTCGGCATAGGCGTTCCACTTCGCCTCGTCCTCGTGCGGAACCACCTTGGGGCGATTGACCTCAGCCCATCCCGGTACGGAGTAGAGTCCCCAATGGATGAAGATGCCGAGCTTCGCGTCGGCATACCACTGCGGCAGCGGATGCTGGTTGAGCGACTCGAGGGTCGGCTCATAATGCGCCGCCTGAGCAGCCATGTTTTGGGCGCCCGCGATCGCCAGTCCTGCAGCGGCCAGCATCGTGATCGCCTGTCTCGTTGGTATCCGGTTCATTCCTGATCTGTCCTTCCTGATTTCAATGTGCCGCGGAGCGCCTGACACTTTGCCGCATGTGGTACCAGCTGAAGAGTGCGATGACCACGTAACTGAAGAGTGGCACCGAGTACGCAGCCGCAATTCCGGAGCTATGCTGCGAGATCCAGCCCATGATCGGAGTCAGCGCTGCGCCGCCGACGATGGCCATCACCAGCAGCGAGCCGCCGAGCTTTACCAGCGGGCCCAGCCCTTCGAGCCCGAGGGCAAAGATGGTGGGAAACATGATGGACATGAAGAAGCTGGTGAGAAAGACGGCCCACATTCCGGCCCAGCCCGGCCGCACGATGGCGACGGCCAACAGTGATGAGTTGATGACCGCATAGATGGTCATCAGCTTTGCGGCTGCGAGATTCTTCAGCAGGTATGCCGCAGAGAAGCGGCCGACGGCAAATGCGACGAGCGTCCCGGTCAGGAACAGCCCGGCACGCTTTTCCGGCTGATGGGTGTACTCCTGCACATACTGGATGAAGTAGCTCCAGGTGCCGACCTGTGCTCCGACGTAGAGGAATTGCGCAAAGACAGCCGCGACAAAATGCGGGCGGCGCAAGAGTGCGAGGATGCCGCCATGCTCCGCCTGCGACGGCGGCTCGTCCGATTCGGCGGCGACTTCGGGAAAGCGGGTGCGCATGAAGACGACGGCGAGCGTGAGCGCGATGAGAGCGAGCGCAAGATAGGGCGCGACGACGCGCATCGTCTCTTGCTGCAGGTAGGCGGCGTAGGTGCCGGCCGCCTTTTGCGCGGCGATCTGGCTGGCGTTGAGCTCGACGCCGGAGAAGATGAAGACGGTTCCCGCGAGGACGCCGGTAATCGCTCCCAGGGGATTGAATGCCTGGGAGAAGTTGAGGCGGCGTGCCGCGGTGGCTGGAGAGCCCATCTGGGTGATGAAGGGGTTGGACGCCGTCTCGAGAAATGAGAGCCCGGAGGCGATGACGAAGAGCGCGGCGAGGAAGAACCAGTACTTCCCGACGATGGCCGCAGGCCAGAAGAGCGCCGCGCCGGTGGCGAAGAGGAGAAGGCCGGTGATGAGCCCGGTCTTGTAGCCTGTGCGGCGCATGATGAGTGCGGCCGGGATGGCGAGGAAGAAGTACCCGAGATAGAAGGCCGACTGTATCAGGCCAGCTTCGACGCGGCTTAGCGCGAAGCTCTTCATGAACTGGCGGATCAACACATCGTTCAGGTTGTTGGGCACGCCCCACATGAAGAAGAGTGACGTGACGAGCGAGAACTGCAGCAGATACCCCGGCGCCACTAGAGGCTCGCCGTGGCCTTCATTCTGGATCGCGATGTTGGACGCAAGCATGCTTGTCTAGTGCCTCTCCATACCCAGGGCCTCCGCCGTGTTCACGGCGCGAGTCCCGGTTGCTGAGACGCCGAGGAAAACGGGGCGGATGTGCCGCTCGAAGAGATTGCGCGTCACGTTCTCTGCTACTTGTGCTTCGTGCTCCTCCAGCATGGCGATGTATCGCGGACCCATCTTCGCCGCGATTTTGAAGGCGACATGCATGAGCTGTCGCAGGCTGCTGTTGTACTGCGGCGAGCGCGGATCGTGCCGCAGCGCGCCGACCCATTGCGCCGCCGTCCATCGCTGTGCGTCGGCGGGAGCAGGCAGCGATGCGATATGGATATCGATCACGGCTGCGTAGGGTGCGCACAGCTCTTCGCGATGGGCGAAGGCGTCTGTGTAGATTTCCTTTACCAGCGCGAGGGCGTCGCCATCCGATTCAGCGAGGCCGATCACCTCCTCGAGCCAGGTGGTGCCGGCGGTCTTCAGGTGGAGGCCGGTGTTCATCTTCATCATGGCGTCGTGTATCGCGCCGTAGATGGAGAACTTATCGCTCCCGGAGTGCAGGCTCAGTTTGAGTTCAGCGGGAAGTCCAAATGCGGCGATGGCATGGCGGACGACGGCCATGTCCTGCTCCAGCTCGCGGGCGAAGATGGGTGGGTCGCCGACATAGTCGACGCCCTTGTTGAAACGGCCGGTGAACTTTGGCGCGATGGTGGAGAGCGGCACCTGAGCGTCGGCGAGAGCGGCGAGGATCAACAGCAGCTCAGCGGGCGACTGCGGCGTGTCGGTCTCGTCCATGGAGACCTCGGTGAGAAAGTGCCCGCGTCCCTTCGCGCGCTCGATGTAACGGTAGTTTTCGGCCGCGCGCAGAACGGCTGCCAGATACTTCCGGCCGACGCGCTCCAGATCCTCGCTGCGTGATCTGCAGCGGCTCGGAGAGTCCGGCCAGTTCCGTGGCGCCGACGAGGCCGGCGTGCCGGCGCAGGAAGCTTTCAAACTCAGGCCTGCGATGCGGCGACACCGATCTGGTCCGCAACATCGATGGTGAAGAAGTCGCAGGGCTCTAGGAAGCGGTCTACGGTGTGCAGATTGATGTGGTCGGCATCGCAGAAGTACGGGTGCGGCCACTGGAGCTCATGGACAGCGGCGTCGGCAGCGGCGCGCGTCTCTGCGGGTTCGGAGCCGATGATGGTGTGCTCGCGATTGGATTTGTTCCACACCGGTAGCACAACGACTCCCGCATCGGCCGCCTGGACGCAGGCCCGCAGCTGGGCGCTTGCCTGATGGGCAAAGCGGTCTCCCACGCCGATCGAGAATCTGCTGAGTGATTGCTTCTGCGGCACGTCCGGGCCTCTCTGTTTTCGGCTCCCAGCTTAAGCTTATTCTTCGTTACAGTAAACGCTTTAGCCGGAACGAATTATGCAATGATGGAACGCAGCCGCGGCGTGCAGCGCCGCGAGACAAATGAAGTTCAGCAACAAGATATAGTCCAGCGTATGACGATCCGCATGAAAGACATCGCCCGAGATTTAGGTCTCTCGGTGGTCACGGTCTCCAAGGTCCTTCGCGACCATCCCGATATCGGCGAGGAGACGCGCAAGCGTGTGCTGCAGCGCGTGAAAGAACTGGACTATGAGCCGAATATTCTGGCGCGCAGTTTGGTCACGGGGCGCAGCTATTTGATCGGCTTGATTGTTCCGGGTCTGATCCATCCTTTCTTTGCGGAGATTGCAAAGGCGCTGTCGAAGACGATCGTAGACAAGGGCTACTCGCTGATCGTCTCTTCGTCGGAGGAGGATCCGGCGCTCGAAGCGCGTGAGATCCGCCATCTGCTGGCGCGGCGGCTGGATGCGCTGGTGATCGCCTCCTCAGGCAAAGACACGCAACTGTTCCGCCGCATGCAGAGCCAGTCGCAGCCCTTTGTGCTGATCGATCGGATCTTCGACGACCTGGAAGCCGATTTTGTCGGCATCGACGATGTCGCCGCCGGGCGCATGGCCACGACCCACCTGATTGAAATGGGACGGAAGCACATTGCGCATATCAGCGGGCGGGAGAACAGCACAGGCGTCCGCCGCAAAGAGGGCTACCTGGAAGCGCTGCGGGCACACAAGCTGCCGGTTCGAGAGGATTACATCCTGAGCCGCGATTTTGTGGATACAGACAGCCAGCGGCAGGGATCGGAGGCGATGCGGCAGCTCCTCGAAAGAGATCCGCGACCGGACGCCGTCTTCTGCCACAACGATCCCATCGCCATCGGCGCGATGAACGTGATTCTGGATGCGGGACTGCGCATTCCGGAGGATGTCGCGCTGGTGGGCTGCGGCAACCTGAACTACAGCGAGTGGCTGCGCGTGCCCCTGACCAGCATCGACCAGCGAAGTCATCTGATCGGCCAGCGGGCGGGCGAGATTCTGCTGGCGATGATCGAAGGGCGCGAGTGGCCGGCACCCTCGAAGGTGATTTTGGAACCTGCGCTGGTGGTGCGGGCCTCGACGACCGGCGGTCAGACGGAGTCGGCGAAGGTTGCTGGAAAGGCCCGGAAGAAGGCGGCCGGCGCCCGCAAATAAGCGGCATCGCCGCAAGTATTCCCTAGAGCGAGTAGATGCGGTGGGCAGTGCCGCCCCAGATTGCACTCCTTTCGCTTTCTGAGAGCGGCGCGGTCCATTCGGCGACGGTATCGACCCATCGCTGATAGCTGCTGGCCAGCAGGGATACAGGCCAGTCCGAGCCAAAGAGCAGGCGCGCGGGGCCGAAGGCATCGACGACGACGCGCCAATATGGCTCGAGACTGGCTGGTGTCCAATGCAGCCAGTCGGCCTCCGTTACCAGGCCCGAGAGCTTGCAGCATACGTTGGGACGCTTCGCCAGCTCACGCATGTGGGCGCTCCAGGGCTCCAGGTCCCCGGCGGCAATGGGCGGCTTCGCGCAGTGATCGAGGACGAAGTGACTGATCGGGGTGCATATCCACAAACTGCAGCGTCTGCGGCAGGTGGCGCGCGTGGATCAGGATGTCGTAGACGAGTCCGGTGTCGCGGAGCAGGCGAATGCCGCGATTGAATGCCGGGCTGAGGATGAACTGATCGTCTGGCTCATCCTGGATGAAGTGGCGCAGACCTTTCAGCCTGGTGCTTTGACGAAGGGTCAGCGAGCGTCTCTGGAAACTCCGGAGAGGCGATCGGAGCCCAGCCGACGACGCCCTTCATCCAGCGGGCGTTGCCGGGTTCGTTGGCCAGAGTCAGGAGCCAGCGTGTCTCCTCAAGATCCTGGCGCGCCTGCACTGCAATCGTTCCCGAGATACCGGCGAGGTCGAGAAGGGGCTTCAGATCGCCGGGCAGGAAGTCACGACGAAGGATGCCCATCTGTTCGTTGATCCAGCCATACTCCTCCGGCGTGTAGCGCCATAGGTGATGATGCGCATCGATGCGATGGGGGGTCGTGTTCACGATCTTCCGTCCAACGAAGAATTGATTCTCGCGTTCTGTTATATCGCCTGTGAGGCAAGAGATTTCTTGTACACGCATAAAGGGAATGCTCTAATGGCGCTTTCAGGAAACGTTCTCTGGAACGGGTTGCAGCTCTTCGATGTGGCGGAGGAGATTCGTACAGATGAAAACAACGCGAGTAGGTGGCCTGTTGTCCGCGCTGGTGCTGCTGATGGCCGCCGCCGTTTCGGCGCAGCAGCCAGCGACGCTCGACATCGACGCGCAGAAGCCGATTGCGCATGTGAGCCCGACGCTCTATGGCCTGATGACAGAGGAGATCAACCACTCCTATGACGGCGGCCTGTACCCGGAGCTGATTCGCAACCGCGCTTTCATGGACGATTCCTATGGCCCGCATGGCTGGGTGCTGGTCGAGCAGGCGAACGCTAAGGCATCGATGGAACTGGACAAGAGCACTGGGCCGAGCGCTGCGATCTCACGGAGCCTGAAGATCACGATCCAGACAGCTGATGCGAAGAACCCGGCGGGTGTCGCGAACACCGGGTACTGGGGCATGGCGGTACGGGGCAACGAGACATATCAGTGCTCGTTCTACGCGAAGGCCGACGGGGGGCTGACAGGACCGATCACTGCACGGCTGGTGAGCGACCGAACGGGCACCGTGCTGGCACAGGGTTCTGTTGCCGACATTACGGGTGACTGGCAGCAGTACAAGGTGGCGCTGAAGACGGGAGCGGTGCCTGTCGTCAGCGCAGAGAACCACTTCGAGTTAATCGCCAGCCACGCTGGAATTCTCCATCTGAGCCTGGTCTCTGTCTTCCCGCCGACCTACCACGGCCGCGAGGACGGTCTGCGGCCCGACCTGATGGAGAAGCTGGCTGCCATGCATCCGAAGTTCCTGCGGCTGCCAGGAGGCAACTACCTGGAAGGCGACCACATCCCGGAGCGGTTCGAGTGGAAGAAGACGATCGGCCCGTGGGTGGACCGGCCGACGCACATCAGCCCGTGGAACTATCACTCCTCCGATGGCATGGGACTGCTGGAATTTCTGGAGTGGTGCGAGGACCTGAAGATCCAGCCGGTGCTGGCGGTGTATGCGGGCTATTCCATGAAGCAGGAACACGTGGAGCCGGGCCCGGCGCTCGAACCGTACATTCAGGATGCGCTCGAGGAAATCGAGTATGTGACTGGCGACGCCAACACCAAGTGGGGCGCTGAACGCGCGAAGGACGGGCATGCCGCGCCGTTCGCGCTGAACTATGTAGAGATTGGCAATGAGGACTGGTTCGACCGCTCCAACAGCTACGACGGGCGCTACGCGCAGTTTTACAAGGCAATCAAGGCGCGCTATCCGCAGCTTCAGCTCATCGCGACGACGCCGGTGCAGAGCGTGAAGCCGGACGTGATCGACGACCACTACTATCGCAGCGCGACGGAGTTCTTCAACGACACGCATCACTACGACAAGACGGACCGCAACGGGCCGAAGATCTTCGTGGGCGAGTGGGCGACGCGCGAAGGAGCGCCCACGCCGAACATGGGCGCTGCGCTGGGCGATGCAGCGTGGATGACGGGCATGGAGCGCAACAGCGATTTGATCGTGATGGCCTCCTATGCGCCGCTGCTGACCAACGTGAACCCTGGAGCACTGCAGTGGGACACTGACCTGATTGGTTACGACGCGGTGAATAGCTACGGCTCGCCGAGCTACTACGCGCAGGTGCTGTTTGCCGAGCATATGGGCGACGAGGTGCTTGGCGTACAGTCCATGGGTGCCGGTTCGCGGTTCTTCGTTTCCACCACACGCGACTCGGGAACCGGAAGGATCTATCTAAAGGTGGTGAATGGCTCCTCCCTGCCGCAGGCTATCCACATTCACCTGAATGGCGTTACGGGAGTGAAGAGCGAGGCGAGGCTGACGACGCTGCGCGGCAATACGCCGGAGGAGACGAACAGCATCGGCGATCCGGGACGGATTCTGCCGGTGGTCACCACGATCCACAATGTCGCGGCGAGCTTTGATCACATGATGCCGCCGGACAGCATTCAGGTGTTTGACATTGAGGCGAAATAGCGAGCAGGGTCGCAGTCGGCTGCACGCAGGAGTCTACAATCCAACGCATGGCTGATGACGCCTGTCCCGGCAGACGAGTGCAGGTCATAGATTCCCACACGGCGGGCGAGCCAACGCGCGTGGTCATCGCGGGCGGTCCCCCGCTTGGCGAAGGCAGCCTGCAGTCCCGGCTGGAGCTATTTCGTTCGCGTCACGACGGTTTTCGCACTGCAGTACTTACAGAGCCGCGGGGCTCGGAGGTGCTGGTGGGCGCCCTGCTGTGCGAGCCGCATGATCCTGCCGCGGCGGCTGGTGTTATCTTTTTCAACGACGTGGGCTATCTGGGCATGTGCGGCCATGGCTCTATCGGAGTGATCACCACGCTCAAGCATCTTGGGCGTGTCGCGCCCGGCACGCACAGGATCGAAACACCGGTGGGGACGATCGTCGCGACTCTCCATGACGATGGCGCAGTGTCGATCACGAACGTGCCCAGCTATCGCTACCGGAGCGACGTGGAGGTCGATGTGCCGGGGTGGGGCCGGATGCATGGCGACATCGCGTGGGGCGGAAACTGGTTCTTTCTGGTCGCGGACCATCACCTTGCGCTGAATCTCGAAAATCGAAACGCGCTGATGGCGGCAACAACAGCAGTGCGCGATGCGTTGGAGGCTGCAGACATTCGAGGTGCGGGCGGCGCGATGATTGATCACATCGAATTCACCAGCGATCCGGAGAATCCAGCAAATTCCGGCCGCAATTTCGTTCTCTGCCCCGGCGCCGCCTTCGATCGCTCGCCGTGCGGCACTGGCACGAGCGCGAAGATGGCCTGTCTTTATGCCGATGGCAAGCTGGCACCGGGCGAAACGTGGCGACAGGAAGGGATTCTGGGCACCGTCTTCGAAGGGTCGGTGACGGTCACCGACAATCCTGTGACACCGACGGTCGTTATACCGACTAGCGCCATACCCACATGTCACTACATTAAGGGATCGGCTTATATCACCGCAGAGAGCACGCTGGTGTTTGACGATTGCGATCCATTTCGCGAAGGGATCCGGTTTTGACTGACGCATTCGATGTCGTGATTGTCGGCGCGGGCATCGCCGGCTGCGCCTGCGCGCGTGAGTTGACTGAGGCCGGAGTCGCAGGTCGCCATCGTGGAACGGGATGCGCCCGGCGGCGGAGCGACGGCGGCGGGCATGGGTCACATCGTGGTCATGGACGATTCGCCGGCGCAACTGGCGCTGACGCATTACGCTCGCACGCTGTGGCAGAAGCTGACCACCGAATTGCCGGCCGCTGTGGAGTATGAAGAGCGCGGCACGCTTTGGATTGCAGCAGACGAAGAGGAGATGTCGCAGGTGCGCGCGAAGCAGGCCTTCTGCACTCGCGCCGGAGTTCGCTGCGAAGTGCTGGATGCTGCAGCGCTGCGCGAAGCAGAACCGCATATGCGGCAGGGCCTGGCCGGCGCATTGCTGGTGCCTGACGACGCAATTCTCTATCCACCGGCAGCGGCCCGATCTCTTTTGCAAGCGGCGCAGCGGGCAGGCGCTCGCTTGGTTCGTGGGACGGTGAGCAGGGCAGGCCACGGCGCGGTGACGCTGAGCGATGGCACGACACTCGCAAGTGACCACATTGTGATTGCGACAGGTGTCGAGGTAAGCATGTTTCCGTGGGTGCGCTTGAAGAAGCGGAAGGGCCACCTCGTGATCACCGACCGCTATCCGGGATTTGTGCGACACCAGCTGGTCGAGCTCGGATATTTGAAGAGCGCACATGCGACATCGTCCGACTCCGTCGCTTTCAATGTGCAGCCGCGCATGACGGGGCAGTTGCTCATCGGCTCCTCGCGCCAATATATGCAGGACGACGCGGCTGTGGATGCAGCAGTCGTTGCGCGGATGCTGCACCGCGCTTACGAGTACATGCCGCAGCTCGCTTCCCTTTCGGCTACGCGGGTGTGGACGGGTTTTCGGGCGGCTACTGCGGACAAGCTGCCGCTGATTGGTCCGACGCACGACGCTACGCTCTACATTCTGGCAGGATTCGAAGGACTGGGAATCACGATAGCGCCGGCGGCAGCGCGGCTGCTTGCCGATCATCTGCTGGCACGAAAGTCGGCGATTGATCCTGCGCCATATCTGCCGGAGCGCATGGCGCGCGCGGAGACGATCCTTGCCTGATTCCGTCACGATTACGGTCAACGGACGCGCACTCCGAGTGAAAGCCGGAACCGTCGTGAGCGCGGCACTGCTGACCGCGGGCATTCCCTGCCGCAGATCGACGACCGGGCAACCGCGCACTGCACTGTGTGGGATGGGCATCTGCTTCGAATGCCGAGCGACGGTGAATGGCGTGCCTCAGCGGCGCACCTGTCAACTGCTTTGCCAATCCGGCATGGTGGTGGAAACCGAATGAGCATGGACACGGAGGTGCTCGTCGTTGGCTCGGGGCCCGCGGGCATTGCGGCAGCCGCCACAGCGGCGACACACGGGCGAGAGGTGTTGTTGCTCGATGACAACCCTGCTCCGGGCGGCCAGATATGGCGTGAGGCGACCAGCGCCGTGGAGGAGGAGCCGGACGAGGTAAAACGGAAGACCCTGCTGACACTGCGCGTCTCCGGTGCTCGAATCTTCTCTGGCTGGCGTGTCTTTGATGCGCCACGCGCTGGTGTACTTCGCGCAATCAACGACAGCGGTGCGGAGATTCACGCCATTGACGTTTCGTATGAGCAGCTGGTGCTGGCCACAGGCGCGCGCGAACGATTTCTTCCGTTTCCCGGATGGACGCTGCCGGGCGTATTTGGCGCGGGTGGTCTGGAGGCGCTGGCGCGCGGCGGATTCTCTGTGACGGGCAAGCGCATCGTCGTCGCCGGCACGGGACCGTTGCTTTTGCCAGTGGCGGCGCACCTGCGGCAGATGGGCGGGCGGGTGACGACCGTCGCTGAGCAGGCCAGCCGGCGGCAGCTTGCGCGCTTCAGCACGTTTCTTTCCAGTCAGCCAGGAAAATTGATCGAGGGACTGCAATATCGCGCCGCATCGGGAGGAAGCAGATATCGGCCGGGATGCTGGCCAGTGGCGGCTCTTGGAACAGACAAAGTGGAGAGCGTCCGGTTGACAGATGGAGACCGTACCTGGGAAGAGCCGTGCGAGTTGCTGGCCTGCGGCTTTCACCTGGTGCCGAATACAGAGCTGGCTGTGCTGCTGGGCTGCGCGCTGCGCGATAACTTCATCGAGGTCGATGATGCGCAGCGGACTTCGATCAGCAACGTGTTCGCTGCTGGTGAGCCGACTGGCATTGCGGGAATGGAATCCGCACTGCTGACGGGCACCATGGCTGGCCTGGCCGCCGCCGGAAAACTGGAAGAGGCGAAGGCGCTGCTGCCGCGGCGTCAGAAATTCGAGCGATTTGCAACGCGACTGAAGACAGCATTCGCGTTGCGTCCGGAGCTGCTTGCACTTGCCCAGCCAGATACCATTGTGTGCCGCTGCGAGGATGTGACCTACGAAACGCTCAAGGGCTATGAAGACTGGAACGATGCGAAGCGGCAGACACGGTGCGGGATGGGACCGTGCCAGGGCCGCGTGTGCGGTCCGGCGACAGAGGCGCTCTTTGGCTGGCCCGTCTCATCGGTGCGGCCGCCGCTATTCCCGGTGCCGCTTTCAGTAATGGGCGCGTGCCCAAGTCGTCCACCCCAGAAACAGTAGACAGGAGCAGTCATGCGTTGGAATGGCGTAATGCCCGCAATGACCACAGCCTTTCATCCAGATCTCACCATTGATCATGAATTCATGGCGCGACATGCCGAGTGGATGCTGAGCAGCGGATGTACCGGGCTAGTGATGCTGGGCTCGCTTGGCGAAGGCGCGACGCTGAGCGAGGAGGAAAAGATCGCGATCCTGCGCAACTTAGTCACGAGTGTCAATGGCCGCGCACCCGTGGTGGCAGCGATCTCGTCGCTCTCGACCAGCGGTGGGGTGCGATTGGCGAAGGAAGCAGAGCAAGAGGGTTGCGATGGCCTGATGGTGCTGCCGCCTTACGTCTACTCAAGTGATTGGCGTGAGATGCGCGCGCATGTCTCGGCCATTATTGAGGCCACGCCGCTCTCTTGCATGCTCTACAACAATCCCGTTGCGTATAAGACAGATTTTCAGCCGGAGCAGATCGCGGAACTCGCCGGTATGTATGCGAATTTGCACGCGGTGAAGGAGTCGAGCGCGGATATTCGCCGCGTCGCTGCGATCCGCAGTCTGCTCGAAGATCGTCTCAGCATTCTGGTCGGGGTGGATGACGCAGTCGTCGAAGGAGTAGGCGCCGGGGCCGTCGGCTGGATTGCCGGTCTGGTGAATGCATTTCCTGCGGAGTCGGTCGCGCTCTTCGACCTGGCGCGTACCGGCAGGAACGATGAAGCATTCGATCTCTATCGCTGGTTCCTGCCGCTGTTGCGCATGGACACGGTGCCGAAGTTTGTGCAGCTTATCAAGTGGGTTCAGGAACAGGTGGACGTGGGCTCGGCGCGCGTGCGGCCACCGAGACTTGAACTTGAAGGTGATGAACGGATGGAGGCACATCGAATACTGGAGCAGGCTCTCGCCACACGTCCAATGTTGACGACGATCAGCCCTGGAGCGAGTGCGTGAGTGACCCGCTTGAGCTTGGAGGAGTATCGCTGATCGCAGGACGCGCCGGTGAGCGGCACGATGGGTTATTCCGCGCCTACCAGCCCGCCAACGGACGAGCGATTGAGCCTGGCTACTCCTCGGCGAGCGATGCGGAACTCGATGAAGCAGTGACGAGGGCGGCCGAGGCAGCGCCCATGCTTGCGGCTTCGTCCAGTGCTGACCGCGCGACTTTGTTGCGCGCGATGGCCGATGGCATCGATGCGGCCGCGGATGCACTGGTGGAGCGCGCGCATCTAGAGACGGCGCTTCCACGGCCCCGGCTGACGGGAGAGGTGGCGCGCACCAGCAACCAGCTTCGGCTCTTCGCGGATGTTGTCGCGGAGGGATCGTGGGTGATGGCATGCATCGATACTGCGAACGAGCAGCGTACGCCGCCGAAACCGGATATCCGCTCGATGCTGCGGCCCCTGGGGCCGGTCGCGGTGTTCGGGGCCAGCAACTTCCCTCTCGCATTTTCTGTAGCGGGCGGGGACACCGCATCCGCGCTGGCCGCGGGCAATCCGGTCATCGTCAAGGCGCACCCCGCGCATCCGGGAACGAGCGAAGTTGCGGGTCTTGTACTGACTAAAGCGATCGCGTCATGTGGCTTCCCTGCCGGCACATTTTCCCTGTTGTTCGACGCAGGCACTCGTGTTGGCGCAGCGCTGGTACTTCATCCGCTAATGCGAGCGGTGGGATTCACTGGCTCCTTCAAGGGTGGACGCGCGATGATGGACCTCGCGGCTTCGCGGGAGGAGCCGATACCCGTCTATGCCGAGATGGGGAGTGTGAATCCGGTCTTCATTCTGCCCGGCGCGCTTCGTGACCGCGGCGAGTCGATTGCCGCGGGCCTGCATGGCTCTTTCACACTGGGTGCCGGCCAGTTCTGTACTAAGCCTGGATTGGTTTTTCTTGACACGCCCGAGGCGGGGTTTCTGGCAAAACTCCGAGCGCTAACGGCCGAGGCTTCGGGATTCGCGCTGCTCTCTTCCAGCATCGCGGAGCGATATCGCAGCGGGCTGGAGGAGCGGGCTGGCCTTCGCACCACCGCTGGTCAACATGCAGACGCGGGGTTTGCGGCACGGGCGGCGTTGCTGGAGACAGATTACGTAGCATTCACCGACGATCCAGCGCTCCACGAAGAGCTGTTTGGACCATCGACCTTGCTGGTGACGGGTACGAACCGCGAACGGATGCTTGCGGCCGCGCGAGCTCTGCGGGGACATCTCACAGCGACGATTCTGGGAACGGATGCCGACCTGCGCGAATACGCAGAGCTGATTTCGATTCTTGAGACGAAGGTGGGACGCGTGATCTACAACGGCTTCCCTACCGGCGTGGAAGTGACGCACGCCATGGTGCATGGCGGACCGTATCCGGCAACATCGGACGGCCGCTCTACCTCCGTTGGGAGTCAGGCCATTCTGCGTTTTGCGCGGCCGGTGTGCTACCAGAATCTGCCGCAACATGCACTTCCAGCGGAATTACGGGATGACAATCCTCGCGGGATTCTGCGGCTGTGGAATGGCAGCTGGCAGCGGAAGTGATTCACTGGAGGCTGACACTGAAGACTCGGACTTACCTGCGCCGTTGTTGTCATAGAACACTGATCGCCGCTCTAGTCGTCAGTATGAACAGCGGCTTCGCACTGGCAGCGCCATCGTCGGCCACCGAACAGCTACGGAGCTTCTTCGCTGCGGAGTGGGAGTATCAGCTTCGCGAGCATCCTGAGTACGCCACCTATGTTGGCGACGCGCGATATAACCACCGGCTCAGCGATCAGTCGCCGGTGGCATATGCGCGGGACGCTGCTCACACCCGACTGCAACTACGACGGTTGCATGCGATACCGGAGGCTGGCCTGTCCGAACAGGACCGCATAAGCCGCCAGATGATGCTGCAACAGATACAGTCGTCGCTCGAGTCCTTCGAGTTGAAGGAGTGGGAGATGCCGATCAGCCAGATCAACGGCATCCACCTGGACCTGGCAAGCATGTATGCGCAGATGCCTTTCCGTACGACGAAGGACTATGAGAACTACGTCGCGCGCCTGCACGCGATTCCCGCGGCTTTGGATCAGACGATCGTCGTGATGCGGCTTGGTATGCACGACCACATGATGCAGCCACGGTACCTGCTGAAAATGATCCCGGCGGAGGCGGAGCAGGTGGCCGATGCTGCGCCGGAGAATAGCCCTTTCACGGAACCACTCGGGAAATTTCCTGAGACGGTGTCGCAGCAGGATCGCGAACGGCTGCGGAGGGCGATCCTCACAGCCATTCATACGGAGGTGGAGCCGGCATATGCGCGCTTTGCCACCTTTGTGAAGACGCAGTATGCGCCGGCTGGCCGTGCGGAGCCGGGCGTGTGGGCGCTGCCCGATGGCAAGGCGATCTACTTGCACGAGATCCGCGTGCATACACAGACGAGCGAGACACCCGATCAGATATTTGCGACGGGGATGCAGCAGGTGCAGCAGATTGAGCAGCAGATGCTGGCGCTGGCGAAGAGCCAGGGGTACTCGGACCTGCCGAGCTTTCATAAGCACATCCGAGAAGACCGCGAACTGTATGTGAAGTCGGCTGACCAACTGATGAAACTCTACTCCGGGTATGAGGACCAGATGCGCGGCCGGTTGCCGGAATTGGTGATGCGCATCCCGGCGATGCCGCTGGAAGTGGTGCCGATGGATAATTTCCGCGCGCCGACCGCCGTGCCCGCGGATTATTCGCCGGGTTCGACGGCGGGCGGACGGCCCGGCCGGGTCAACGTGAATCTGTACGATCCGACAAAGCGGCTGACGCTGAATATCGAGGCGATTGCGTATCACGAAGGTCTTCCCGGCCATCACCTGCAATTTGCCACTGCCGATGCGCTCAAAGACCTGCCGCCCTTCCGCCGCTACTCGTCCTATGACTCGTACTCCGAAGGCTGGGCGCTCTACGCGGAGCAACTTGCGCATGAGCTTGGCTACTATCGCGATCCTTATAGCGAGTATGGTCGGCTGCAGAATGAGATGTGGCGCTCTGTGCGCTTGGTCGTGGACACCGGCGTGCACGCGAAACACTGGAGCCGGCAGCAGATGGTCGACTTCTTCCATCAGCACACGGCAATGGACGATCAGAACATCAACACCGAAGTGGACCGCTATGTCTCCTGGCCCGGTCAGGCGCTGGCCTACCGGCTTGGCCAGATGAAGATCCTCGAGCTGCGCGAGCGCACCAAGCAGCGGCTGGGCAGCCGCTACGACATTCGCGAATTTCACCAGCACGTGCTGGATCTGGGACCGGTGCCGCTGGATGTGCTGGATGCGAGCATCACTCGGTGGCTCGACAGCGAAACGGCTGCCAGCCACTGATCGCTCAGGCGGCTTTTTTGCGGCGGATCACAAGATAGATGGGCACGCCGCTGGCGACGATGAGCAGGCCGGGCCATGTCGTCGTTGTGCGGTAGATGAAGAGCACGACGAGAATGACCGCTGCGCCCGCAATGTAGAGCGCGGGGAGCCAGGGATAGCCCCAGGCGCGATAGGGACGGTTTGCGTCCGGGCGCGTCCGGCGCAGGCGAAAGAGGCCGGCGACGGTGAGGATGTAGAACAAGAGCGCCGCCGAGATTACGTAATCGAGCAGGTTGCTATAGAGATTGCCATAGGCGCCTGTGACGCGGTCGTGCGTACGCGGCAACACCAGGAAGGCCGACCAGAAGCACTGCATCGCGAGTGCCCATCCTGGGACCCGCGCGCGATTCAACACACCGGCACGGCGGAAAAAGAGGCCGTCCTGCGCCATCGCGTAACAGGCACGTGCGCCAGCCAGAGTCAACGCATTGACCGTACCAAAGGTGGATACCATGATGAGGATACTCATGGCGATACCGCCTAGGCCCGGCAGAGCCGCGTTTACGGTGAGCGTGGCGACACGATCCTGCGGAGCGTTCTGGATTGCGTGAAATGGCAGCGCCGCGAGATAGCAGAGGTTACAGAGCAGATAGAGAACGATAACGGTGGACGTCCCGATGGCCAGGGCGAGGGGCAGGTTGCGCTTTGGATTCTTCACCTCTGCGGCAACAAACGTGATGTCATGCCAGGAATCCGCGGAGAAGAGTGAGCCCGTCTGCGAAACGCAGAGGGCTATGAAGAGGCCGAATGCGGTGGTCGCCGCCAGGCCGTGTATTGGGGTCACGTTCAGCGGATGCCACGGCGCGGCAAAGTTTGCGCGGAGCACCGCCGGATGCAGGAACGCCACGGTGGCACCCAATACCAGCAGTGCGGCCATGCCGCCGAGTTTGGCAACGGTGAAGACGTTCTGGATGAGCTTGCCCCACCGCACCCCATAGCTGTTGAACAGGGTGATGAGGACGATGATGACGATGGCCAGCAATTGTGCGGTCGAGAGGGAGATCGCATAGCCGGGCACGAGGCGCAGCGGACCAATCAGATACCTATCTTCGCGAATGGCGGGAAAGAGCACACCACTGAAACGCGCGAAGGCAATTCCCACAGCGGCGATGGTGCCGGTCTGAATGACAGTGAGCAGGGTCCAGCCGTAGAGAAAGCCGAGCAATGGGGAGAAGGCTTCACGCAGATAGACGTACATGCCGCCGGCCTCCGGCATCATTGCGGCAAGCTCGCCATACGACAGCGCGCCCGCGAAGGTGAGGAAGCCGGTGATTGCCCAGGCCACTAGCAGCCAGCCGGCACTGCCGACCTGCCGCGAGATCTCCGCACTGACGATGAAGATGCCGGACCCGACCATGATGCCGGCTACGACCATGACCGAATCAAAGAGGCCGAGTGCGCGATGGAACTCTGTGGGTGGGTTGGTTCCGTGTGTGTCGTGCGCTAGTGGCGTGGTGGGCTGCATCCGTGCGGTTCCCTCGATCCCTGGACAGCTCTGGGCGAATGCTCTAGCTTACCGGCTTCGTGTGACGGCAGGCCATGAGACATTCCGGAGAACCACGGAGATCAAGTCTCGGAGAGGATCAGTGCTGCGGTGGAGTGGCCGACGTCCCGGGCGCAAGCTGCAGGCGTTGCGCCTCACGCCGGTTCTGCTCATCCGCCATTTGTGCGGCGACTTTCAATTCACGCTGCGAGGCTTCCTGCTGGCCGGTCTTCGCCAGGGCGAGGCCGTAATAGTAGTGCGCGGGCTGATATTCGGGCGCAGCGGCAATCGCTGCCTGGAGGGATTGCACCGCCTCGTCGTAATGCTTCAGGCGGAAGGCTGCAATTCCCAGAGCGGTCAAGGCGCCGCCATGTTTGGGATCGTGTTCGAGAGCCTTGCGGCACTCCTGCTGCGCCATCGATGTAGTCGCCATGGTCGAGTGCCATCTGGCCGATCTGATAGTAGGACTCTGCCTGATTGGGCGCGAGGGCGATGGAGCGCTCGAACTCAGCTTTTGCGGCGTCGGATTGCTGCGTCATCTGCAGAATCCGGCCCAGACCATAGTGGGCGGTCGCATCGTCCGGGCGGGCCTTGAGGTATGCGCGCATATCGCGTTCCGCCGCCGGCATGTCCTGCAGATCCATCTTGACGCGCGCTTCGGCATAGAGCGCCTTCGGGTCCTCCGGATGGATCAGCCGCGCTTCATGAACGTCGCGGTCCGCATCGCGAAGCAAGCGAAGCTCATCCTCGAGGATGCTCAGGTCCAGCAGGAGAGGAAAGCTGTGCGGAGCCTCAGCCTTTGCAGAGAGAAGCGTGGCAAGAGCACCATCCCGATCGCCGCCGGCACGCTGTTTCAGAGCAGTTCCCTCCGCCGCGGTGACCAGCATGTCGCGAAGCTGGCTATTGGCGCGATCATGTTGGAGAGCCTCCGCGATGTATGGGCGGGCTTCGGCTGGACGATGCTCATCCAGCAATAGATGGCCGAGATTTGTCTGAGCCGTGGTGAGGTGCGGGTCGAGCGAGAGGGCTTTGCGGAAGCATTCCTCGGCCTTCGTGGGCACACCCTGTTGAGCGTTGGCGACGCCCAGTAGCGTCCAGGCATCCGCGTCGCCGGGATGCTGTGCTAGGAAGGCATCGAGAGTGCGGCCTGCTTCCGCCGTTTGGCCGTGCGCGAGCAGCCCCTGCGCGTGCTCGAGCGCCTGGGGCGTCTGCGCCATCGCGGCCAGGGCAGATGCGAGCAGCCCTATCGCAGAAAACTTCAGGACGAGAGTGGAGAGTCGGGACATTGCAAAAAAGGGGCCTGGGGCGTTGTGCGCTCCCAGGCCATGGTACCGCTGGTTCCAGGTGCAATCAGAAGGTGATGCGTCCGGTGAGTTGGAGATTGCGCGCTGTGTTGATCAATCCGCTCGCAACGCCGAAGGTCTGGCTGTTTACGTTGGTGTCAACCGCGGTAAATGTGTGACGATTGAAGGCGTTCAACGCCTCAGCTTTGAGCGTGAAGGCGAGACTCTCATGGATAGGGAAGGTCTTCAGCAGGCTGAAGTCTTCGTTCAAGTAATGATCTAGCCTTGCATTGGAATTCACTCGCGGAACTGTTCCGAACTGATACGTTCCATCGCCGCGATACTCCGGCAGATTCTGGTCAAGGAATGCGGGAGCGGCGGTGTCTGAACCATAGATGGCTCCTAGCGTCGCACCGTGATAATAGCTTGAGGAGTTCGGATCGAAGAGGCCGTTGTTTGCCAGCGGATTTACCTTGTGCGATTGCGCAGCGGAGCTCATGATGCTGTTTCCCGTCAGGGTAAACCGCACACAATTGTCCCAGCCGGGAATGCCGGTGGAACAACCAAAGGAAGTCGGCGACCCGCTCTCATATCTCTGGATGCCGCCTACCTGCCATCCACCGATGAGCTGATTCATCAGTCCGCCGCGGTTCAGGAACCGTTTGCCCTTGCCGAACGGCAGCTCGTAGAGATAGCTGATGACGAAGGTATGGGGAATGTCCTGCAAGCTGACCGACTTATTGAGCTTCAGGTTAGTTGGATCTTCACCCTGCGCGATGGCCGCGTTGCTGCCGTTGTTGGTAAAAGGCAGCGCGCTATCCGCATCTGTCAGGTTCTTGGACCAAGTATAGGATGCCAAGAACTGCAGGCCGTTTGTGAAGTTGCGCTGGAGCGAAACGAGCATGGCATCGTAGCTGGAGTGGCCCAGATTCTCCAGGCAGCAATCTGCCGCGATGTAGGTGAATTGCGGGAAAGGACGCAACGCGCGCTGCACCTGGGCGCCCCCACCCCACAATGCGTCAAAGCCATTGAAGGGCTGAGCGACGCCAACCGGATTACCATCGACCGGATCGGTGAGGTTGTTGCCGAGCGCGAAGTATTGCTTCGGCATGTTGTTGTCGTTGCTGAGAAAACCAGAGTGCAGGTGCGTGGCTCGGTTTCCCACGTACCCGATGGCAAGCACGGTGTTCGATGTGACCTGCTGCTGCAGTTGCAGGCTCCAGCTGTAAACCGTTGCCGGGCGGCCGAAGAATGACTTGATGTATCCGCCGTTGACCGCTCTGCCGTCGTAGATGCTGGGGTCGAGATTTGGGGCCTTCTGGTAAGCAGGAAACCCGTTGTCGAGGTTGAAGGCCGGAGTAAATCCATCCGTGCTGACGGGATTCGGGCTGACTGAATAACCCTGAATCATGGAGCCGCCGAAGTCGCTGTACTGTAGCGGACCATAGAAGATCGCCGAGCCGCCACGCAGGACGGTCTTGTTGTTCCATATGGCCGGCGTATACGCGAACCCGATACGTGGCGAGAAATCCTTATAGTAGGTATCCGCCCACTTCGTGTTGCAGCCGTTGCAGTTGGATCCGTACACCTCCGCTCCCTTGATGTTGTAGAGGGGATCGATGGCGTTTGGATCGAAGTTCGAGGTGTCGTTGAGGGCCTCGCTGCGCGGCTGATCAACGTCCCAGCGCAGTCCCAGGTTGAGTGTGAGATTGCGGGCGGCCTTGAAATCGTCCTGGCCGAAGAAGCCCCAGAACCACGAGGTCCAGCGCGGCTGGTGCGCGAATTGCTGCGTAACCGCGTTGTCTACCGTACCCACCATCAGACTCGCGAAGCCATTTCCGGAGCCGCTGCCGACGGTGGGGTCGTTGGTGGCTGAGGTCTCTGCACGAGCGAAGTTGAAGGTGGGGTTCGGCAGGTTGATGGGCGAATACTGCTGGAATCGCACGTCGGTGCCGAACTTCAGCGCATGTCGTCCCTTTTGCCAAAAGATGCTGTCGTTGAAGCGGAGGCCATTGTCGATGTTGTCGCCGTTATGACCGTTGCTGAGATTGTCGATGCTTTCGCCGACGGTGATGATCGGAAAGTTAGTGGAATCGATATTGGTGATACCGAGCTGCGACGAGTAGTTGATGTTGCCCAGCGCGGCCACAGTGAAGTTCTTCGAGTTGCTGCGATTGGTTCCCAGGTTCAGGTGGTTGAGGAGGCTTGGCGAGAAATCATAATCCCAACCGAAGCGACCGAAGTGCGTGATGAAGTCCTGTGCCCACTGGTTCGGGTCCACCGGGTCAGGCAGAGTGCGCGACGCCTTCAGGCTGGTGTTTTCGCGGGTCGAGTAAGAGCCATAAATCGTGCTGCGGCGAAACTTCTCATCGATGCGGATGGTGTAAGTGGTGTTGTTGATGGGATATGGAGAGTTGAGAGTGTAGTTGTTGACGATGTCGGAATTCTGCGGGGCCGGATAGTATTTCAGAATGTTCGTGGCCACCGGACTGATCTTTCCCGGCGGAATGATGTTCCCCGGAAAAGCTGTCCTGCACGGCCTGCCGTTCACTACGCGCGCGGTGGATGGATCGAAGATCTGGCCGTAGTAGACCGGAGTGCCGTCGCAGGGATTCGTGCCCAGCACATTGTTGGTCTGCAGAAATTGCGAGAAGTCTCCAGTACGCTCCGCAGCTGTCGGCACGGTGGAGGTCACGGGGCCGCCTACCGTCTGGCGGAACTGCTCCCAGGAGAAGAAGAAGAAGGTGCGATCGTGGCCATCGTAGAGTTTCGGAATCCAGACAGGACCGCCGAATGTGCCGCCAAAGTCATTCTGTCGATCAGGCCCGCGGGCGAAGCTCGCGCGGCATGCCGGCGTGTCATTGTCGCCGACGCACTGCATCGCCAAGCGGCCATTGTTGAACCACGTGTTGGCATCGAAATCGCCGTTGCGAATGATGTCATAGGCCGTGCCGTGGAATGAATTCGTGCCACTCTTGGTCACGAAGTTCTCGACGCCGCCCGTGGTCCTGCCGAACTCGGCGGAAGGAATGGCAGTGGTGACTTTGAACTCTTGCAGCGCTTCGACGGAGGGGGCCTCCTCGTCAAAGGATGAGCCGTTTTCACTGCGTGTCTGGCTGGCGCCGTCGAGCAACACCTCATTGCCGAAGTTCTGGCCACCCGCCAGCTTGGAGATGAAGATGCCGTTGTTGCTGTTCGCTGCGCCCGGACCGGTGCTGCCAGGAAGGAGGAAGGTAAAGGCCTCAGGCGAGCGCAGATTGCCAACACCGCCAAGCGCCAGGGGAAGCTGGGTGATCTGACGATCCGTTACCACTCCTCCTACATCAGACGATTCTGTCTGCAGACCGGTCGCTGCCGCGGTGACAGTGACGGATTCACTGTTCTGGCCAAGCTCCAGCTTCACGTTCAAGGCTGTTGTGGTGTTTACCTGGACGAGCACGTTCGAGAACGACGCGGTCTTGAATCCGGGAGCGATCACGGTGACGTTGTATGTTCCGAGCGGCAGTTCTGCGAACTGATAGCTGCCCGAAGAGGTGCTGTCGGTGGAGAGGGAGACGCCGGTATTGGCGTTGATGGCATGAATTTTTGCTCCGGCGACGACGGCGCCGCTCGGGTCAGTGACGCTACCGGATAGCACGCCTCGGACGGACTGCGCGAACGCCCCGGGGGTGAAAGCGGCGATGAGGGCAATGAAAACTGCCAGGCCGGCGCAGAAGCGGAAACGTCTCATGATGCCTCCTGAAAAAAGCGCACACAGCGGAGAGATACGTTGTCTCTCCACCTCATTTCGATATTCCGGGTCCAGCGCACGGATACCGGTGCCGATGCACCGACAAGCGTTAGTGAAACCGGTTGCAAAGCTCGATGATGCGGTAACGCACGACGGGGAGCATTCTAGGTACCACCAGATAAGATGCGCCATGAGTGCACCAGACCCCCTGTATCTAGTACACATGGACTATGGTTCCGAAGCGCCATCGTATGTCACAGTCACGGATCGTTGAGCAGAGCTCTGAACGCAAACGCTGGACGGCCGTGTTGACGAAAGAGCGACCCGCAATCCCTGCAGAGCGAACCGACGGCATTCGTATTCTGCTTGTCGACGACCATCCTGTCGTGCGCGCTGGACTGGCGAGCATGCTCTCGACCATCCCCGGTCTGACCGTGTGCGGTGCGGCATCCACGGGGGAAGAGGCCTTGCAGCTCATCGATCAGGAGCGGCCCGATGTGCTGATGCTGGATCTGCGGATGCCGGGCATGACGGGAATCGACCTGTTGAAGGCAGTCCGGGGGAAGCCGTTTCCGCCAAAAGCGCTGGTTCTGACCAGCTACGAATCAGACGAGGAGATTTACCGCGCGATCGAGGCAGGGGCCCAGGGCTATCTGTTGAAGAGCACGCCGCAGGCTGAGATTGTCAGTGCCATTCAAGCGGTCCACGATGGGCGACGCCACATTCCCCCGCGCATTGCGGCGCGGCTCGCGGAACGGATGGTGCGATCTGCATTGACGCAGAGAGAGCTGGAGATTTTGGAGATGGTGGTGCGAGGGCTGACCAACAAGCAGATCGGGCACGCCCTGAGCATCAGCGAAAATACGGCGCGCAACCACATCAACAGCATCATTCGTAAGCTCGACGTTTCGGGCCGGACAGAGGCGGCGACGGCTGCCATTCAGCAGGGCCTGGTCCGCATGCCGGATTAGGCCCCGGAGTTCGATCCGATTCGTCGCTTACTTGGCCGCCGATCTGTGAAGTGTGATGACGGTCACGCTCTCGTGCGGAAATATGTGCTGCAGGCGGCCTTGCGAGACCCGCTCCTGATTCAGCACAGGCGCGACACGTTCGGGCTCATCCTCATCGTTCTCGTCGCTGATGCTTGCACTGCGTAGAGTCTGTACGGTGGCCTCAGCTGTGCCTGCGAAGTCCCGAATCGCGATGTCCGCAGGGATGTCGACGTTCAGGCTGCGATTCACGCAGAAGAGCGAGAGCGTCTTCTTCGATGTGTCGAGCGCGGCGGTCACATCCAGGTAGGGCACATCGTCGATGTCCGGAAGGCGTTCGACACCGTTCTTCACGGAGTAGCTCCCGGCATTGCTGACGGCTTCGACAGGCATGGCGGGGTGGGCGGTCGAATACATGCGGAAGGCGTAATAGCCGGGCGCGCCAAACACCTGGCCGTGATTCTTCCAGATGCCGGCAAACTCCATGATGCCGGTCATGTCTGAGATCGGCACGACGTCCGTGTTGCGCATCAGCATGTTGAAAAAGCCGGCGGTATCTACTGCGCCGCCCATGTTGCGGAAGCTGGGAACGCCGTCTCGCCTGCCGATGAAGAGCCACTCCGTGAAGGCCACATGCGCGCGGTTCGCGAATGCCGGATGTTCATCGATCTGCTGCTGGTCGGCGCGCAGCTTCCGTCCGAGCTCGACCGGCAGTGCGAAGGCGGCTTGCGTCATGAAATCGGCGGAGGGATGCGCGAGTTTCGTCTGCGTGTTGGTGACGACGAAGTGCGTCGAGAGATAGTCGAAGGTCCCGGCAGGATTGGAAAGCTGATGCTCATTCCAGGAGTGGAACCACTCCGGATCGCCGCCAGTGGCGATTAGCTTTGCGCTGGGATCAACCGCGCGAATGGCCTTGCTGAAGGCAAGAGTGCGGCCGGCGACCTCATCGATTGTGGGCCAGCCAACGTTCCAGTCTCCCCACAACTCGTTGCCGAGCTCCCACAGCAGCCCGCTGTGCTGGTGCCAGTGATCATCGATGTAGCGGACCCAGTCCGCGGCCTCCTGCGGCGTGCCGCTGCCCAGATTCAGCGCGACCTGCGGCTCTGCGCCGATGAGATCGCAGAAGTGAAGAAATTCGTCGGTACCGAAGGTGTTGTACTCCGGAATGCCCCAGGCGATGTTCAGCATGTTCACGCGCTTGTCCTGCGGGCCGATGCCGTCGCGCCAGTGATACGAGGAAGTGAAGTTGCCGCCGAATCGAACCAGCGGCGTCTCCATCGCCTTGGCCAAGGCCACTTCGTCGGGATCGAGCCCATCGAGAGCATCTGCGGGCATGAGGGAGAGCTGGTCGAGGTCGACGCGTTCCTCTCCGTTGAGTTCAATAACGAAGTCCGCCGGCTCCAAACGCTGGAGCTCATGCTCGGGCACCTGAAGCCGAAAGTCGTACCTCTTCCACTCTTCGGCCTTTGCATCGATCGTCGCGGAGGCAAGCACGTCGCTGCTGTTCCGCTTCCGGAGCGAAACGGTGAGGGTCGATGGTCCACTGAGGTGACGCGCGAACAGACTCCCCTTGTACGCGAGCGTGCGCTGAGTCGGGAGATAGACCTGCTGCTTGATGCCCGTGGGCTGTCCCGTTACCCCCATCACCATCAGCGATCGCCAGGAGTTCGCCGCATTGCCCCACCGTGGTTCGTAGCGGTTGCCCTGTTTCGCATTGAGAGGCTCCCAGGGCAAGGGCAGACCAAGCGACGATGATTCCACGAGCTCCGGGCGTTCGTGCACCAGCGTCTCAAGATTCTTCGCACTCCAAAGGTTTTCTTCGAGCGAAGGGTTGATCAGAAGCTCGGCCCATAGACCGTTGTAGGTGGAGTTGCCGATGGGTTCGAGGAAGCTGCCAAAGATGGTGCGAGGGATCGGCGCTCCCGCGGGTTTGCCAGCATCGATCGTAATCGTAGCGCGGGCCGGTATTGGCTTGACGACAGTGATCTGGGCAGGGCAGGAGAACCCGATGAACGAAGCGCCAACGATGCATAGAGTATTGCGGAGGAGTGACATCCGAATGCGGCCCCTGGCGAACGATGTCCGCTGAGGACTCCTGCTATGAATGCCGGCCGGCGAACGCCTCAAAGGGCACCTCAAGGGGCCACTCCCCGGCTGCATGCTCATAGCAAAAGTGCTCTGAACGCGGCGTAGGCCAGTCTGAGTCAAGAGCGCCGGAATTGCAAAAGGGCAGCCCCACTTTGTCCTGTTCGATTACGCAGTTCGAGAACTGAGCACGCAGCTCCCAGCCCGCTTCTGATAGAAAGTACGGTGGACAAGATGCGACTCTACCCCGCCATGGTGAACCAGAAATGACAGCGCACCCGCAGATTCGGGCACCCCGTGGAAACACCAGGACGGCCCGCGGCTGGATCCAGGAAGCAGCCAAGCGAATGCTGATGAACAACCTGGATCCTGAAGTGGCGGAGAAGCCTGAAGAACTGATCGTCTACGGCGGGCGCGGAAAGGCAGCGCGCAACTGGGAGTGCTACGCAAAGATCGTCGAGACACTGGACCGGCTGGGGAATGACGAGACGTTGCTGGTGCAATCGGGCAAGCCTGTCGGCGTCCTCCGCACGCATCCGCTGGCGCCGCGGGTTCTCATCGCGAACTCGAACCTGGTGCCACATTGGGCAAACTGGGAGGAGTTCGATCGGCTCGATGCCGCAGGGCTCATGATGTACGGGCAGATGACAGCGGGCTCCTGGATCTACATCGGAACGCAAGGCATCCTGCAGGGTACGTATGAGACCTTCAAGGCCGCAGCGAAGCAGCACTTCAACGGCACACTGGCCGGCACGATCAGCGTCACGGCGGGACTCGGCGGCATGGGCGGAGCGCAGCCGCTGGCAGTAAAGCTGGCCGGCGGCGTCAGCATCTGCGTTGAGGTGGATCCCACGCGCGTAGAGCGCCGACTGAAGACGAGATACCTGGATTGCGCAACGGCTTCGCTGGACGAAGCGATCCACATGGCGCAGCAGGCAAAGCGCGATAAGACCGCACTTTCAATCGGACTTCTTGGGAATGCAGCCGAGGTGCTGCCGGCGATGGTCCGGTCTGGATTCACACCCGAACTGGTTACGGACCAAACGAGCGCGCATGATCCGATGTGGGGTTATCTTCCACCGCCGCTGGTGGACGAAGATCTGAACGCGTTGCGAGCTCAGAATCCGGCGGCGTATATGGAGCGGGTGCGTGGCGCGATGGCGCTACACGTGCAGGCAATCCTCGAGATGCAGCGGCGCGGCGCGATTGCATTCGACTACGGCAACAACCTTCGGACGCAGGCGAAGCAGGCGGGCGTCAGCGATGCTTTCAACTATCCCGGATTTGTGCCGGCATTTATCCGCGAGTCCTTTTGCGAAGGGCGCGGACCGTTCCGCTGGGTTGCGCTTTCCGGTGATCCTGAGTGACATCGCAAAGACGGATGCGGCGCTGCTGAAGCTGTTTCCCGATGACGAACGGCTGCAACAGTGGCTGCGTTTCGCCGCGAAGGAGATTGCCTATCAAGGACTGCCGGCGCGCATCTGCTGGCTTGGCTATCGCGAGCGCGACAGGGCGGGTCTGCTCTTCAATGAGATGGTTCGTAGCGGCGAACTTTCCGCTCCTATCGTCATTGGTAGAGATCACCTGGATGCGGGATCAGTGGCAAGTCCCTATCGAGAGACCGAGGCCATGCTGGACGGATCGGATGCTGTTTCCGACTGGGCGCTGCTCAACTTCGCCACCGGAATCGCCAGCGGCGCGGCGTGGATGAGTTTCCATCACGGCGGCGGTGTGGGCATGGGTTACAGCCAGCACGCTGGGCTGGTGGCCGTGGCAGATGGCAGCGATGAAGCAGAGCAGCGGCTGCGGCTCTGCCTCACGAATGACCCGGCCATGGGGGTGATGCGGCACGCAGACGCTGGATATGCGAAGGCGCAGGGAGTGGCACGAGATCGCGGTCTCGACATGCCGAGCCTCCGATGAATGCCGTCCAGATGAATGCAGACCTTTTGATCACCGGCATCACCCAGCTGGCTACAGCGCGCGGCGCGGGAGCGAAACGTGGCTCGCAGATGCGCGAACTAACCGTCATCGAGAATGCCGCAATCGCGATCACTGGTGACCGTTTCGCGTGGGTGGGGTCTGCGGGAGAATGGTCAGGAACAGCGGCGCGCACGGTTGATCTCGGCGGCCGTGCCGTGGTTCCGGGGCTGGTGGATCCGCACACACACGCAGTGTGGGCCGGCGATCGATTGGGCGACTTCGATAAGCGGACCTCGGGCGTCAGCTACGAGCAGATACTTGCCTCGGGTGGCGGCATCTGGAGCACCATTCGCGCGACGACGGCTGCGTCAGATGAAGAACTGGTTTCGCTCGCAGAGCAACGCGTTTGGTCTTTGGTACGGTCGGGCGCCACTGTTGTCGAGGTCAAGTCCGGGTACGGCTTCAGCATTCGAGGCGAGCTTCGCATGCTGGAAGTGATACGAACGCTGGCTTCACGGCTTCCCATACGGATTGTGCCGACGCTGCTGATTCATATTCCACCAGCTGAGGCACGCGAGCGAAATGCCTATTTGGATCAGGTACGAAGTGAGCTGATTCCAGAGGCGGCCCGTAGCGGCCTTGCGCAGGCCGGGGATATTTTTGTCGAGAAGGAAGCGTGGAATCCCGCGGAGGCTGAGTCTGTGCTCACATGTGCGCTTGAGCACGGCCTCCGGATCAAGGTGCACGCAGAGCAATTTCATTCGGTCGGCGGCTTGGAACTGGCGTTGCGGCTCGGAGCTCTGAGCGTCGATCACCTAGAGGCGTGCACGCCGCGTCAATATGAGCTGTTTCGTAACAGCTCTAACCATCGCAACGATACTGCCTGGCGTGTCATTGCATCTTGGTATCCCGAAGGCACCTGGACGTTCATTGATCGATGCTGGCGCGGCAGTCGCGGTGGGCACCGATCTCAATCCGGGATCAAGCCCGTTGTTCTCGACCAGCGCAGCGCTCGGGCTGGCTGTACGGTTGAATGGGTTGGCGGCCGCAGAAGCGCTCGTTGCGGGGACGGTGAACGCTGCGCATGCACTTGGACTTTCGGAAGTAGGCCGCATTGAAGCGGGCGCTACAGGCCGACTTCGGCGTGTTGCATTCATCCGACTGGCGCGATCTGATTTACTGCATGGGCGCGAATCCAATGCGCGAAGTCTGGTGCAAGGGGCACCGCATCGTGTCGGAGCAGGATGCAACTGCGACCGGACGAAGGGAGCGGGAGGATGAGTAAGTCGTTTCGCCCCTCATTGCTGTATCGGGACGGCCGTTTCGTCGCAGGAGAGCGCCTCTTTGTCGACGATGCGGGTCGCATTGCAGCGCCCGCAGACGATGCAACGCAGATTGATCTGGCGGGCAAAGCTCTGCTGCCTGGTTTCGTCAACGCGCATTCGCACTCATTTCAACGTCTCATTCGCGGCCGTGCGGAGTCGAGAGCCGTCAGTGGAAGGGACTTCTGGTCGTGGCGCAACACAATGTACCAGGCCGCCGCCCGGCTATCGCCTGAGAGATGTCTACGATGTGGCGCGCATGTGCTTCCTCGAAATGGTGCATGCGGGTATTACGACGGTGGGTGAATTTCACTACCTGCACAACGCACCTGACGGGACTCCCTACGACGATCCCAATCTGTTAGCGCATCAGGTGATCGCGGCTGCGCAATCTGTGGGGCTACGCATCGTGCTGCTCCGCTCAGCCTATCTGCGTTCCGGCTACCAACTGTCACCTGATCCTGGCCAGACTCGGTTTTTTGAAAACAGCGATGCCTTTCTCTCGAACATCGAACATCTGCGGACATTCTATGCTGGCGATTCTGCGGATGTGCGGTTCGGAGTGGCGCCGCACAGCATCCGTGCGGTGCCGCTGGACGCGCTGCGGGAGATCGTATCCTGGGCGCGCAGCAATTCCCTGCCGATCCACATGCATGTCGCAGAGCAGACTGCTGAGAACACCGCGTGCCGGCAGGAGTATGGATGCACGCCGGTCGAGTTGCTGGCGCGAGAAGGCCTGCTTGGCGGAGATTTCGTTGCCGTGCATGCCATTCATCTGAATGCGCAGGAGATCGCGGCATTTGCGAAGTGCGCGGGCGATCGTCTGTTCGTGTCCCACGACGGAGCGCAACCTGGGCGACGGCATTGTTCCGGTGGACGCCCTGATGAAACTGGGCGTACGCCACGCGCTGGGCTCGGATAGCCAGGCGCAGATCGATCCGCTGGAAGATGCGCGGGAACTGGATTATCACCTGCGACTGGCACAGCAGGAGCGCGCAGTGCTCGACCAGATCGACGACCGTCCGATCGCGTCTCGTCTTTTCGACTGTGCGACAGGTCACGGTGCGCAGGCTTTGGGCATCGAATCCGGAGCGCTGCGGCCCGGCGAATACGGCGACATGGTATCCATCGATCTCAACGAGATCTCCGTCGCCGGCCATACGCCGGAGGCCCTTCTCCCGCTGCTGGTTTTCGGAGCGAATCGTAGCGCGATTCGCGATGTTGTGGTGAACGGCAAAGTGATTCTTCGCGATGGACGACATCCTCTGGAAGAGGAGATCGTCCGCAGGTATCAGCAGCTCTATCGCAAAGTGTGGGGAGAAGAACAACGCAGCGGGAGCGCCCGTTGACCGCAGTGATCGAGCACCTTTCGAAGCTGATCCGGATCCCTTCCGTTTCCGCGACCTCCAATCGTGCGATGACGGACTATGCGAGCGCCGTATTCACGGCCTGCGGATGGACGATACGCGAGATGCCGTACACCGATGATTCGGGAACGCAGAAAGTCAATCTGATAGCGGCTCCGCCAGGACAGGATGTTCGAGAGCGGATGGTGGACCTGGCTTTGCTCTGTCATACCGATACAGTTCCCTACTCCAAAGATTGGCCGGAGGCCCTTCAGCCGGTCAGGCGCGGTGCCATGCTGCATGGTTGTGGCGCCTGCGATGTGAAGGGATTTCTGGCCTGCCTTCTGGCCGCTGCGGAGGATCAGGACGCGCGTTGGATCGATGGCCTGCGCATCGTGCTGACTGCGGACGAAGAGATCGGATGTGTTGGATCGAAGCGATTGATCGAGATGGACTGCCTGAGACCTCGGCGACTGGTTGCAGGGGAGCCGACCGCTCTACATGTTGCACGCGCGGGCAAAGGCTATTGCCTCGCGCGTGTCACGATCTACGGTCGCGAGGCACATAGCGCCCTTCCCGACCAAGGCGTTTCCGCTATATATGGGGCGGCGCGGCTTGTCTCAGCACTCGAAGAGCTCAGCCAACAGCTCGTTGCGGAACGGCATGATTTGTTCGACCCTGCCTTTACAACTCTGAATGTGGGCACGATAGAGGGCGGCTCCGCTAAGAACATCATTCCGGGCCGGGCCGAGATTCTTTTGGAGTGGAGGCCTATCCCGGGAGCGTCCGCGGATCGCGTTCCAACCGCCGTACGCACGATTCTGAAACGGCTGGAGGCTCAATATCCCGGCCTTCACGGGTCGTTGGTGATTCTCAGAGAGCAGGCCGGTTTCGAGACTGCTGCCAACAGTCCGCTGGTCAGATCACTGGAGCGAGTGACTGGCAGAGCAGCCACTTCGATCGCGTTCGGTTCGGAGGCAAGCCCCTGGTCGTCCGTCGCGGAAGACGTGGTTGTCTTTGGACCTGGCGATATGCGATCGGCCCACAGCGATCGCGAATGTGTTTCGATTGACGAACTCACGATCGCGGTTCAGGCCGTTCTCAGCCTGATGCAGGGGCACTAACTAAAAAACGCCGGACGAATATGGTTGCGGATCTGCTCAGCGCTGAGACGTTGTTGGCTCGGAAATTGCCGGCATGTAGTGGAACTGATGAAGTTGTGTGCGGTCTCCGCTTTCAAAGCGGTCGTTCCAATCCAGCCGGTAGCCGATGCTTGGTGTGCTCTCAGGGAAATGCTCGTTTTGCGGATAGGGATAGCTGCTCATCTTGTGGAAAGGCAATTCGGCCACGGTAAACGGCATGGCTTCGTAGAAATCCATGTCCTTCACAAAGCCATCCGCATAGAAGAAATAATCGCGCTTCCAATGCGGAGGCAATGCAGGCAGCGCTGCATCGCTGAACTCCGCATCGATCTCGTCACCGCTTCCGAAGATCACATATTTGTCATCCCGCTCGAGAAGAAGCGGAGTTACGGTGCCGTACCGCGTGTAACTTCCCCGCTGCCACTGGAAAGGACCCGTCAGGCTGATCTGCTGATAATCGTAGGTAAGGTCACCTAGGGTTTCACCATCAATTTGTCGAGGGTATCCGCGGAATGCAACAGTAGCCGAAGCCAGAGAGAGTTCGGTCTGGTGCATAGACCGCGACCCGTCCGGACCATTGTCGACGAGAATCTGATCCCAATAGATTTGCAGATTCGTCCGTATGCGGATGCGACGAATATGCGGAGACAGCTTGCCGGTGAGATCGACGACAATCGTTCGCGGAAGACCGGCAGGAAATCCCATGTCCCCGATGACCGTCTTCCAGGTGCCATCCGGCATCTGCGCCTCAACAGAAGGAGGCTCCGGCCGCACACCGGCCTGCCAAGCAGCGTACATCGAACTGGCACTGAAGTATTCGATGAAACCGTGCAGGAAGAGCCGCAATGGGCGCTCGGGTGACCATTCTCCCAGATCCAACGTCAATGCGTGATTGTTCGCAAAGCCCCCATAGCTCATATTGTTGAAATCGCGAACGTATTTGTGATCGCGGGCGGCGAGAAGCGGGAGAACGTCCTTGCCACCGTCGTCCCAGGCACCTGCCAGAGCACGCGTTGCCGGCGATGCAACAACCGGAGCGCCGCTGGCAAATGGGCGTTCACTGAGAAAGCGCTCGTCCGGATAAACCTCCGTCCCTTCCGGATGATCGACTGCAACGAGACGCAACTGGTCGACGTAGTTGATCTCTTCCATCGGCTCGCCAAATCGCAGACTTAGTCTGCCATTGCGAGAACGCAATTGGCCGCCATCCACTTTGATCCACTCATCCGAATCACTTTCATTTCTGGTTGTGGGTGAAATCCAGTGACCGACCACGGCGGCTCCGATCACATCGGAGATAAACTGGTATTTCTTCCCATCCCAAGCAAAAAGAACCGGGCACGAACTCCCTCTGCGATCGAGCTCTTTGAGCACAAGGGGCTTGCCGGCCGCAACATCGATCTCGTCCTGCGGGACGCCTGTAGGCCATAGCATGCGCACCACGTCCACATGATCGCTTTGTCCTAACCCCACAAGGATATCGGTGAGGCCCTGACTCAAATACCCGGAACTCCCAGCAACTTCGAATTTTTGCAGCGTGCCGCCGGAGAGGACCTCGACCTTCGTTCCAATAGCGAGCTTGTTATCGGCCAAGCCCGTGAGCGCAATCCGAAGCGAATGATTGCGGTTTCCGCCAACGTTGTGCAGCACCAGAGGTAGCTGGTTATCGCGGGCTACGATCAGATCTGGAGCGCCATCGCCGTCGACATCGGCCGCAATGAGCGATTTCGCCCCGGATACATCCAGCTTTGTGAGCTTGAGAGCGTCGGTTACATCTTCAAACCCTCGCGATCCGCAGTTGCGCAAGACGCGCAGTCTGACGCCGCGAGAGGTCTCGACGATCACTGCCAGATCGATCCATCCGTCGTTGTCGAAGTCGATCGCAGTAAGCCCCCAGGCCCCCGTCGCCTCAAAAGCGGGCAGCGGAACACGCTCAAAGCGCTTTCCTTCCACGTTTTTCCATAGGGTGAGGCCGGGAGCGCCAGCATGCGTAACGGCCACATCCATCCAGCCGTCTTTGTTGAAGTCGAGGATGGATACTCCACGAGTCGCCGGCAGCTTGCTGTCGTCGTAGAGCGCCAGACGTCGGAATGCACCCTCGCGCTCGTTTTCGAAGATCGCCGGCGAAGCATCCTGGCCGGTCACCACGAGATCCACTGCGCGGTCATTATTGATGTCGGAGAGAGTGGCGCCTGCGGTGGTGCCGGTACCAGCCAAGCCAGCGGGACCGGTCCACTCGGTAAACGTGGAGTTGCCATTGTTTCGCCAGAGAACGTTTGGCCCCGTCCCCGACGTGGAAGCGGACCCCGTGATGAAGAGATCGAGGTCGCCGTCATGGTCGAAGTCTACGAACGTCAGCCCGGCGGGATGATTCAGCGAGCGAATTCCCACGGCGGAGGTCGTATCCGCGAATTTGCCGTGTCCGAGGTTATGAAAGATCAAGACGCGATCTTCAAGCGCAATCGCGAGGTCTGGCAGATCATCGTTGTCATAGTCGCCCACCGCGCAGGCGATGCCCTTCCCCTCTGCCATAAGACCCGTCTGCTTCGGATCCATCACTGCCATGCTGCCGTCCTGCGCTACGCGATACGCCTGGATTGCGTTCGCACCCGACTGCATGGAGATCATCGCTATCTGGCCATTGCCCTCCATATCCAGCATGCAGGCTCCCGCACCGTTTCCGGGTGGCGATGCGTGGTTGTGTCTGTAATCCGATGTACCTGAGGCTGTCGTGGCAAAGGTGACGGGAATCATCGCAGGCACGGATGCCAGCGGCGCAAGCATGTCCTGCACTCTTGCGTACCGTCCCTGCTCGCCATAGTTGTCGCTGAAGACGGTGCCGATCTTTTTTTGTGTGATCTCCTGGAATCGCTGAAGATGCTTGCGGGCCTCATCTGTCTTTGCGGAGCGTTGCAATGCGCGCGCGAGCCCATACTGCGCTGACGCGTGCAATGGATTGATCGCCAAAGCCTTTTCGAACTCCGTGATCGCGTGGTCGTAATTCCTCTGCGCCAAGTCGATTGTGGCCACATAGTAGTGACTGTCGGCATCCTTCGGGTCCAAGTCAGCGGCGTGCTGAAACGCACTGAGCGCAGAGGGCTGGTCGCCGGAATCAAACAATGCGAGACCGAGGCTGTACCAGACGCGTGGATTTGTTGGGTCGGCGAGAGAGGCGGCTTTCAGTATCTCCACGGCCTCAGGCAACTGGCGCAGGTAGATCAGAGCAATCCCCTTATTGATGAGGGGCACGGCGGACGATGCATCCGCATGATGGGCTTCGTCAAACTTGAGCAGTGCTTTACCGGGCAGCTGCTGGTTCATGTATGCCACCCCAATGTTGTTGAGGCGTGCGGCATCGGCATTGACCTTCGAAACCTGTGCAGTACAGGGAAAAGTCGAAGAGACCGTCAATATGAACAACAAGAGGATGGTTCGTGAGCTGAACGAGAGGTTCAAGATGAGCTGCTTTCAAGCGGCATTCGACGGTCTGTCATTTGCACACAGATGCTGCGATACATTCAGTTTGCTATATTAACGCGGTGACTACCACAGAGATTATCGCCGCCATCGATGCGGAAATCGCGCGCCTACAGCAGATCCGGAATGTCATAGCCGGTGTGCCCGCCCAAAAGCGTAGAGGCAGGCCGGCCGGATCTGCGGCAACTCCCGCGAAAGTTGCGAAAAGGCGAACGCTGTCAGCAACCGCCAGGAAGAAGATTGCGAAAGCACAGCGAAAGCGCTGGGCTGCTCAGAGATCTGCTGCCACCAGGCCGGCAAAGAAAGCGACCAGGAACAGGCCGATTCAAAGGTGACTGTGACAAGACTTCCGCCGAAACAACCACGCGAGCGGAAGCCACGAGCCCCTAAAATAGCGCCTGTCCAGCATGCGCTCTTGAGCCGTCGGGCACTGTTGCGAGTGAGTCAGATTTACTGATTGCCGCTTCTATTGGTGTCGTGAGTCAGTATGGAAACGAGCCGGAGCAGCAACACGTCCAGTTCCGGACGGATATATTCCCGCGCCTCGTTTATCCCAAACCAGCGACCGCGATCGATCTCCGGAATTTGCAGACGCCGTCCGGATTTGGGAGGCCATTCAATCTCGCACGTGTTGCTCCTCAACTTGGCGGGATCGCAATCTCCCAGGAATGCCCACGCTGTGATGAGCTTTCCGCCTTTCTGGCGAGCCTCTCCGAGACTGAGAAACTCACCGTCGGCTTTGAAGCCGGTCTCTTCGAGGAACTCGCGCTTGGCCGCTGTGAAAGGTTCTTCGTCGTCATCACCGTATTCGCCCTTCGGAATGGTCCACGCTCCCTGATCCTTCTGGGCCCAGTAGGGACCACCTGGGTGGACTAGAAACACTCCGATTCCATCCTGCTGTCGTCTAAACATTAGTAAGCCTGCGCTGCGCTTCCCCATCGTCCATTCGTATCAGATCCTTTACCTACTCCGTTGGAGCCCGACTGATTTAGGTCTTCGCGGTGAGCCATGTTGCTAGTGCATCGCTTCTCCTGCAGGAGCTCCCTGACCAGGCTTGTTCTTGCTCAGAATGAAGGCGCATATCACCATAGCCATCGCCATCCAACTGAGCAGCCGGTAGATGTCCTGATAAGCCATCGCTGCCGCCTGCTGATTGAGCTGCTGGTAGATGGCAGCTTGTGCCATGTGGCAGGGATCCGGACCTCTGCCCGTGCCACCGAAGAAAGTGGTAAGTGCGTTGACACGGTTGACGAAGGCCGGATCGCCGGGCCGCATGTGCTCCTGTAGGTGGGCCTGATGGAAGAGAGAGCGGTTGGTGACAATTGCCCCAGTAACGGCAATGAAGATGCTGCCGCCTACGTTTCGTACAAAATTGATGATCCCCGAGACCTGATTGCTCGCTTCTTTCGGAAGCCCAACATAGGCCGCGGTGGTAATGGCGATGAAGGCGAAAGGAATGGAGAACATCTGAAGAATTCGCAACCAGGAGGCAAAACCGAAGGTCATGGTGAGCGTGAAGTGAGTGGAGGTGTAATAGAACGCGCCGGCGAAGCAAGCAAAGCCGAACGCTGCCATATTCCTTGCCGGAAACCTGCCGGTAGCCATTCCTCCAATGGGCATAACGACGAGCAGGGCAAGTCCTCCGCCGGCGAGCGCCTCTCCAGCACGGGTCGCTGTGTATCCCATCAACTGCTGCAGGAACTGCGGTTCAAGCACGGTTGCGGCATTCAGGACACCGCCAACCAGAATCATGAGCAAGCAGCAGATGGCGAAATTCTTGTACTTGAACAACCGTACATTCATAATCGGATTCTTAGCCCGCCATTGCCACCAGACAAGGCCGATCATACCCGTGACGAACAGGAAGCAGCAGATGCGGATCAAGGTGGACGCAAACCAGTCGTTCTCTTCCCCTTTATCAAGCATGATCTGCATGCCGCCCATCGCGATGGTCAACAACCCCAGCCCGATGTAGTCCAGTCTCCTCAAATTGGCACGGATCTGCCTTGATCCACGGTGGGTCCTGGACCAATCGGTTGACCAGAAAGAAGGCGAGGATGCCAACGGGCACATTGATGTAGAAGATCCATCGCCACGCGTAGTTGTCGGTGATCCAGCCGCCGATGGTCGGCCCTAGGGACGGTGCGAGTACGGCGACGAGACCGTACAGCGCGAAGGCCTGGCCTCGTTTCCTCGGTTCAAATGAATCCGCCATGATCGCCTGCGCCATCGGCTGGAGGCCACCGCCTCCAACGCCTTGGAGGACTCGTGCCAGGAGCAGGAGTGGAAGTGTTGGCGCGATACCGCAAACAAAGCTTGCTGCTGTGAATATGATGATGCAAAGGGTGAAGAAGTTCTTGCGGCCGATGACACTCGATGCCCAGGCGCCTACCGGCAGAATGATCGCGTTAGAGACCAGATAGCTGGTGAGTACCCAGGTTCCCTGACTGGTGCTGGCGCCGAGATCGCCGGCAATGTGCGGCAGGGCCACATTTGCTATCGAGGTATCGAGAACCTCCATAAAGGCGGCCAAGGCAACCGTGGCCGCGATCAACCAAGGATTAGCTTCAGGCTTCCATTGCTCAGTACTACCGACCTCTGCAGCCATTCGCTTCCTTCACCCATGAAACGACACACACATTCGTTCAATTCAAAGACATATTGTATTCTAAATCATATCGTATGTAACAAAAGCCTGCACGGGCGCGCAGAACGCGCGATGCCTGATAACGGAAAAGGATGGCTATTAGCAACCGAATGCGGTTCTGCTGTTCCAAGATCGCGCTACCGTGACCCCTGCTGTTGCCGTCAGGGAGTTGAAAGACCACGATCCAGCGCCTGCAGACGGAACCGGACTTTAGGAGAGATTTAAAACGGAGATAGACGAGTCGGTGTTGCGAGGAAACAGCCGTTTGCATCCTTATGGCGCTGCGCTGGTACGTCGAGACTCAAAGGGGAACGCAAGTGAGACGCGATGCTCAGACCTACCCAATGTCATATCTGATGTGTGTGCTTTACGCATTGATCGTGATCGTTCTTGCAGCGGTTTTCTTGCTTTAACGCTTTCGTCCTATTCGCTCACGCCGGAAAGTGGAGCATCGGCTCTCAGCGAATTCCCTGACTGGTCTGTCGTGTCGTCTCAGACGCAGTTGGCGAGCGGGCCGCCGGCAAGCGCTTATGAGCACTCATAGCGTGCTGCACTAGCAGTACGCTGGCGAGCCAGCGCCATACTTGATGAGTTATGATTGTATCTGGATGCAGAGTGTTCATCGTGTTTCCGGATTGCCCGACGCAACCTAAAACGATGCGCTCTGCGGTCTCCTGGTGTGCCTCGGGGAGAGTCAAGAAATCGCGGGGGCAGTGAGCGGGAGGAGCGGGGTTCCAGATGCCGGTGACCACGACGAAGCCACGAAAGCGACTCACGCGCGAGGAGAGCAGAGCACAGACTCGTGCCACATTGATCGCCGTAGGACGCCGGCACTTTCTGCGTTACGGGCTTGGCGGCGCAGTGGCGGAGAAGATCGCGGAGGATGCCGGTTACTCTCGGGGCGCTCTCTATTCCAACTTCGATGGTAAGGAAGAGCTGTTTGTCGCTGTCATACATGAGGAGCAGGCTCGTCACCTCAATGTCTTCCGCTCTCTCCTGAAGGAAGAGCCTTCAGGTAAGAAGCGGTTGAAAAAACTACGGGACGCCATTGCTGACCTGATGACGGATCATGATTGGATCGTGCTTCGTGCCGAATTCGAGGCCGGGGCACTTCGAAGCGAACGTATCCGACAAAGCTTTGTTGAAGTGCACCGGCAGCAGATTCGCGACGGAGGAGATCTTGTCAGGGACGTTTTGCGATCACCTGAAGTCACTGCGAGATTGAAACCGGATGACTTCATCATGGTTATGATTAATCTCGCTCATGGTCTGGCGGTCACCCAGAGAATCCTCGGCGCAGAACTTTCTCAAAAGACCACACGCACCCTGATCCAATCACTGTTTGATCATTTGATATCGTCCGCATAAATAGTCGGTGGGACGTTCAAACACATTCGGGATTTGAGTAAGTCGCTTGGACGCCACGCATTCCAGGAGGCAGGAGAGCCGCGTCTGCCGCGACGAGGGGTTTGGAATCCTCTCCAGAGGGGAGGGATATCGCTGGTTTTCGCGTTATCCGGGCCAAGTCCTTATAGACATCACCCACCTTGGCTCGGTTAGTCGCCGTTCTCACGCACAGCGTCCCGAAAGCTCGCTATATCGCTATAATCAAAGAACATGCTACCGCTTCGAATGTGACCCAGGCAGAACGAACAGCGCAGGAGAACTGAATAGTCAGTTCCGGGCAAGTGCCTGTGTCTTTCCATCGGGACATTGCCGATACCGCCACGCTCAAGTCCTTCGGAGAAGCATGATGAAAATCCAGCAACATCCTCTTCAAAAGATACTCGAGAATCGAATCGCCATCATCGACGGTGCGATGGGGACGACGATTCGCACCTATGGCATGACGGAAGCGGACATCCGCGCCGAACGCTTCAAGGACTCGAAGAAGGATCTGCTGAACAATGGCGACCTCTTCTCCCTGACCCAGCCTGAGATGATCGGTGACATCCATCGCCGGTTTTTAGAGGCCGGGGCGGACATCATCGAAACGAATACCTTTGGCGCGACCAGCATCGCTCAAAGTGAATTCTTCGTTGATGATCCTCGTGAGCACGGCGGACGGAAGGATCCCGACTTCTACCAGAAGATCATCGAGGACCCATTCCTCGGCAGCCTGGCATGGGAGATCAATGAGCAATCGGCGCGGCAATGCCGCGAGTGGGCCGATCGTGTCGGGAATGGAACCTCGCGTCAGCGATTCGTGGCGGGAGCGATCGGACCGCTGACTGTATCTCTCTCGAACTCGCCCGATGCCGATGATCCAGGCTTCCGGGTAGTGACCTTCGATCAGGTGAAGACCGCATATGCGCAGCAGGTACGTGCCCTCATCGCCGGTGGCTCAGACCTGCTTCTGGTCGAGACAATCTTTGATTCGCTGAACGCCAAGGCGGCGCTGGTTGCCATCCGTGAAGTATTCGATCAGGACAGCAAGGAGCTGCCGGTAATGATCTCGGCGGCGGTGGGGCGTGGCGGCGAGACGATGATCTCTGCGCAGACTCCTGAGGCGTTTTGGAACGCGGTGCAACACGTGAACCCACTGTCGGTGGGACTCAACTGCTCTCTCGGCCCCGACTTGATGTACCCGTTCCTAGAGGACCTCTCGGAGAAGGCGGACGTGGCCATCTCGTGTTACCCGAATGCCGGGCTGCCGAATCCGCTCTCAGAGACTGGGTTTGATCTGGGACCCCAGGACATGGCCCGTTACATGAGGGACTTTGCCGGGGGAGGCCTGATCAATATTGCAGGCGGCTGCTGCGGCAACACTCCGGAGCACATCGCGGCTATCGCCAAAGCGCTCGAAGGCCAGCCGCCGCGAAAACTCGGCCAGCATGAGGTCTCAGCGTGAGCGCGGGTACGGAGACGAAGCCGCTCCGTCTTTCAGGTTCACAGCCATTTACCCAACAGCCCGGTGTCTACATCGTGATCGGTGAGCGAACCAATGTGGCCGGATCGCCCAAATTCGCGAAGCTGATTAAGCAAGGCAAATACGAGGAAGCGGTAAGCGTGGGCCGCCAGCAAGTTGAGAACGGGGCGAATGTCCTCGACATCTGCATGGACGAGGGCATGATCGACGGCGTGACGGCGATGACCCGCTTCCTGCAGCTACTGGCGAGCGAGCCCGAGGTTGCCAAGTTGCCTTTTATGATCGATTCCTCGAAATGGGAGGTTATCGAGGCTGGGCTCAAGTGCCTGCAGGGCAAGGGCATCGTCAACTCGATCTCACTGAAAGAAGGCGAAGACAAATTTCGCCAGAATGCCGCTGCTGTGCTGAAATATGGCGCCGCAGCGGTGGTGATGGCCTTCGACGAACAGGGCCAGGCCGCGACTTTCGAGGAGAAGATCCGCATCTGCGAGCGGGCCTACCGGATTCTGGTCGACGAGGTCGGTTTTCAGCCGGAAGACATCATCTTCGACCCGAATATCCTCACCGTTGCCACCGGCATGGAGGAGCACAACAACTACGCGGTTGACTTCATCAACGCTACGCGCTGGATCAAGGCCAACCTGCCGCACGCGAAGGTCAGTGGCGGCGTCTCCAATATCTCGTTCAGCTTTCGCGGCAATAACAAGGTGCGCGAGGCCATGCACTCCGCGTTTCTTTATCATGCTATCGCGGCCGGCATGGATATGGGCATCGTGAATGCCGGAATGCTCGAGGTGTACGAAGAGATTGAACCAGAGCTGAAGGTGCTGGTCGAGGACGTGCTGCTCAATCGACGTCCGGACGCGACAGAGCGCCTGGTAGAGCACGGCGAATCGCTGAAGGGCACCAGCACGGCAGTGAATGAAAAGAAGGTCGAAGAGTGGCGTAACGGGACGGTAGAGGAGCGTCTTTCTCACGCACTGGTCAAGGGAATAGATACGTATATAGAGATCGACGCCGAGGAAGCCCGCGTCAAGCTTGGCCGACCTCTATTGGTTATAGAAGGCCCGCTGATGGCTGGCATGGGCGTGGTAGGCGACCTCTTCGGAGCAGGCAAGATGTTCTTACCCCAGGTTGTTAAGTCCGCCCGGGTGATGAAGAAAGCTGTAGCTCACCTGACGCCATTCATGGAAGCCGAGAAGGCAGCCCTCGTTGCTTCCGGCCAGGCGGTCAAGGCGCAGGGAAAAATTGTGCTTGCAACAGTCAAGGGTGACGTTCACGACATTGGCAAGAACATTGTTGGAGTTGTTCTCGCATGCAACAACTACGAAGTAATCGACATGGGTGTGATGGTCCCCTGCGAAAGGATCCTCGAGCGGGCCAAGGCGGAGAAGGCGGATTTGATCGGCCTTAGCGGCCTCATCACGCCCTCTCTCGACGAGATGGTGCATGTCGCCCGCGAGATGGAACGCCAAGGGTTCAAGTTGCCACTGCTCATAGGCGGAGCAACCACGACCCGAACGCACACGGCGGTCAAGATCGCGCCGCACTACAGCGAGCCAGTCGTCCACGTGCTCGATGCCAGCCGCGCGGTGCCTGTAACCAGCAACCTTCTGAGCGAGGAAGCCAAGCCGGCGTTCATCTCGCAACATCGAGCCGAATATGAGGCGCTCCGCAAGGCGCACGCATCCCCGCGGCTGCAGGTCGTCCCCCTTGAGATCGCGCGCGCGAGGCGGACTCCCATCGAGTGGCGCTCCGAAGACCTGCCTGTACCCGCATTTACTGGTGTTCGAGTATTAGACAACTTCCCTCTCGCGACGCTGCGCGAGTTCATTGACTGGACGCCCATCTTTCACGCCTGGGGGCTGAAGGGCGTTTATCCACGTATCTTTGAGCACAAGGAACAAGGCGAACAGGCGCGCCAGATCTTTGCCGATGCCAACGCTCTGCTGGATCGGCTCATCGAGGGAAAACTGATCACAGCGCGTGGCGTCTACGGTCTCTTTCCCGCCAACGCTGTGGGGGACGATGTCGAGCTATACACCGACGGTACACACACACAGGTGCTCGAGCGATTCCATTTTCTCCGCCAGCAAGCAAACCGGGAAGGCAGCGAGCCGTGCCGATCGCTGGCCGACTTCATTGCGCCCAAAGAAACAGGGCTGTCCGACCACATCGGCGCGTTCGCCGTGACCAGCGGTATCGGCCTGAAGGAGTTGTGCGACCGGTTCCGCGCCGAGAATGACGATTACAACGCGATCATGGCGGAGGCTGTCGCCGATCGTCTGGCTGAAGCTTTCGCCGAGTGTCTGCACAAACGTGTGCGGGATGAATGGGGTTACGGTTGCGATGAAGGCCTGAGTAACGCGGATCTCATCCAGGAGAAGTATCGTGGGATCCGGCCCGCGGCAGGTTACCCCGCGTGCCCAGACCACACGGAGAAGGGCACGCTCTGGCGTTTGCTCGATGTGAAGGCGAACACTGGAATGCTGATCACTGAGTCGTTTGCGATGTGGCCCGGCTCGAGCGTAAGCGGGCTTTACTTCGCTCACCCGGAATCGCGATATTTCAGCCTGGGCAAAATCGATCGCGATCAGGTCGCCGACTATCACGTGCGCAAGGGGATGAGCGTAACGGAGGTCGAGCGATGGCTAGGGCAAAATCTGAACTACGACCCTGCGGAATAGGACGTCGGATCTCTCCTGGAACATCGGTCGTAAGCGTACCTTCGCTAATGAGAATCAGTGTGCCGTGGACGCGCCACCGCCGCCTTTGAATTTGTGAATGAGAAAGACCAAAGGAATCATTATGATCGTCAGCCACCCAATCACGCGGAAGCAATCCATGAAGGCTAGAAATACACTTTGGTGAAGTAGCTGTTGATACACGACGCCGAGGGATGCTCCGCCCGCGTCCACGCTGCTGAATCCATGCTGCATGAGGTAGCCGACCATTCCATCCGAGTTCTGCTGCAGACTTTGTGAACTGCTGGCCAAGTGCGACCCGAGGTTCATCTGATGAAAGTTCGCCCGACGCTCGGCTGCAGTAGTGATGAAGGCGATTCCAAAGCTGCCACCCCAGTTGCGGAAGAGATTGGTCAGGCTTGAGGCCTTGTTGTTCTGGTCCGGCCTTAACTGAGAATAGGCGATGATACTGGCGGGAACCAGGAAGAAACCATACCCTACGCCCTGCAGTGCTCGTATGCCCAGATAGTGGCCTCCATTCGTATCAAGATTCATCACGCTATAGACGAACATCGAGAGAGAGATAAAACACAGGCTGACGAAGATGAGAGTCTTCGCGGAAACAAGGTGCCTCTGTAGTAGTTGAGCTGAAATTGGCGCAAGAACGGTGATGACCAGCGCGCCGGGACCAAGGACGAGCCCAGCGTCGATGGCACGGTAGCCGTAGAGCGATTGCAGCATTTGCGGGATCAGCGTCGTGGTTCCAAAAAGTCCGACGCCAAAGACGAAGAAGAGCACGCTTGCGATCGCAAAGTTTCGGTTTTTCAGTAGACCGAAGTCGATGATTGGGTCCTTCACGTAGGACTCCCATGCCACCGTGGCTATCCATCCAAGCACCGCGATTACGATCATCGTTGTAATGAAGCCGCTTCCGAACCAATCATCGATCTGACCGCGGTCCAGAGAAACTTCCAGCGTAGCCGAGGCTAGTGTGATGAGCATGATCCCGACGGTGTCAATCGACATACGGCCGGCCGCTTTTGCCGCTAGCCTCTCCTCGGTGAAAGCCGTCGGGTCATGAATGAGCTTGTTGGATAGATAGAGCGAGAGAATTCCCACCGGCACGTTGATGAAAAAGATCCAACGCCAGTCGTAGTTGTCGGTGATCCAGCCTCCAAGCACCGGTCCAACCGCCGGAGCTGTCACGATGACGACTGTGAATAGCGCAAAGGCTGCAGCACGCTTTGCCGGCGGGAAGGTGTCGACGAGGATTGCCTGCGCGACCGGAGCCAATCCGCCTCCGCCGACTCCCTGCACGATGCGCCACAACAACATGAACCCAAGAGACGGAGCGAGACCACAGAAGAGCGATGAAACAGTAAAGAGCACTACGCAAACGAGGTAATACGTCTTACGTCCGAACAAACGGCTGAACCACGCGGTCATCGGTAAGACGACCGCGTTTGCGACGAGGTATGTGGTGAGGATCCAGGTAACCTCATCATAGCTGCGACCAAGTCCGCCGCCGATATAGGGCAGCGCGACATTGGCAATCGAGGTGTCGAGCAACTCCATGAACGCTGCGATCGTCACCGTAACGGCGATCAACCACGGATTTACAGTGCGCTGGGGATTCTGCGCGGGTGAAGACGGACTGGATGTTACCCCAGGAGTCGCCATGAAGGTCCTTTCCGTGTGACCTGTGCTGAAGCAGTAATCGCGGCAAGCAGCACGGTAATCGCACTCAGAATCGTTCTGGATGTTTTTGACGTTTTCATGACTGTTCCGCCGTACTAGCGGACCTTGACCTTAGCTTCCACGGACATACCGGGACGCAAATCATGCTTCGGATCCTCGCCCTTGTCGATGTGGATGCGGATCGGAAAGCGCTGCACGATCTTTACGTAATTGCCGCTCGCGTTCTCCGGCGGAAATAGACTGAAGAGCGGCCCCGATGCGCCGGCCATGTCCTCGACGGTGCCCTTGTAGTCGCGGCCGAAGGTATCCACATGGATCGTGACAGGCTGCCCCGGGTGCATGCGCCGCAACTGAGTTTCCTTGAAGTTCGCGGTGATCCAGATGTCATCGAGCGGCACCACAGTCAAGAGCGACTGGCCGGGCTGGATGCGATGGCCGAGTTCAACCGTCTTATGGCCAACCACGCCGCTGACTGGCGCATAGATTTTGCTGTAACTCAGATTGAGCTCGGCAGTGTGAACATCGGCTCGCGCCTGGTCCAATTCTCCCTCGGCGGACGATTTGCGTGCGACCGCATCCGAGAACTGCTCAGGCGCGGTTCGGGCACTGGCTACCTGCGCCTCACGTTCTGCAACAATGCTCTTCGCCTCCGCAATTCTCTGCTGGGCTGCTTGTACTGCAGCAACATCGGATGCGAGTGTCTGCGCCGTCGCGGCGGCTTCTGTCATTCGCGCGTCATAGAATGACCGGGAGATCTCCCGCTTCTCGACCAGAGCCGCATACCGTACCCGGTCGCGCTCTGCCCTTCCCGCGACGGCTTCGTCCTGCTGAACGCGAGCATGCGCGGCTGTCAGGTCAGCCTCTGCAGCGGCAACACTTTCAACCGCCTGTTCCCGCGCTGCCTCTGACAGGTGCAACTGGCTGAAGGCCGAGGCCTGAGTGATCGGGACCTGCAGTTTTGCTGCATTCGCCGTAGCCTCTTTTGTCTCCAGTGTCGCCTTCGCGTGCTCAAGAGCCACCTGATAGTCCCTCGGATCCAGTTCGAGAAGCAACATCCCCGCCGTCACATATCGGTCGTTCTCGACCAATGGATTGACGTAGGTCACGGTCCCAGTGATGCGTGTGCTGAGCTGTGCAAAGTGCCCGTCGACCTGCGCGTCGTCCGTGCTCTCGTAGTGCCTGGCGTAAAGCCAATAGCACACTCCTGCGACAAGAAGGACTAGGAGGACCACAAAGAGCAGATGCTTTCTTGAGATCTTCGCCTTCGCCGGCCCTTCCTGTTCGCCTTCGGAAGAGGCTTTATTGGAAGCCTCCTCTACCAGTGTTGCTGTACTCATATCAGCCTCCTTGAGATCCAATCTTTCCTTGATGTCGAATGCTCTACTGAGCTCCGAAAAGTGCCGGCAATCGCGTCTCTGCAGAACCCATTGCGCGCGCGAGGGCGATCTTCGCTACGTTGTACGAGAACAGACTTGCAATGTAGTTCTCGTTGGCAGCGACCACGGCCTCCTCCGCCTCGAGGACCTCGAGATAATTCGTGACGCCATTGCTGAAACGGTCTTTCGATTGAGTAAGCGCTTTTTCGGCCAGCGTTCTGTTTTCAGCGGCGACCTGGACAGCGGAGTCCGAAGATCGCACGTCCAAGCGCGCAACGCGTACGTCATAATCGGCACGTCCCTGAATATCTCTGTATGCGGCGCGGTGCTGTACGAGGGACGCCTCTGCGGCATGTCTGTCCGAACGAATGCGGCCGCTTGTAAAGAGAGGAACCGAAATGGTGCCCCGGACCGAGTAGACCTGGTTGTAGTTCGCTGGATTCGTTCCGCCGCCGCCATAACTGCCGTCGAAAGAGACTTCCGGGAGACGCTCGTCGCGTGCCGCTCTCACACCTAACTCCGCGGCCAGCATCTCCTGCTTCGCGCTCGCCACGTCGGCCCGGGCTTGTTCTGCCACCTGCGTTTCATCGGCCTGATTCGGCAATTGCGTATAGCCATACTCACGGCTAGGACTCCACTGTCTGTGCCAGCGGAATCCCGGTAACGCGGTCGAGGGTCAGCTTATCCTTCTCGAAATCGTTCGTCGCATCGACTACACGCTGCTCTGCGGTCCGCAATTCGACGCGCGCACGTAATGCGTCGATCTCGGGCGAGACCTCGGAATTGTATTGATGAGTGACCTGGCTATTCAGCTCTTGCGCGGAAGCGAGTGCCGCATCGGCAGTCGCCACGCGAGCTTGACTGGCAACAACCTGAAAGTACGCTATTCCCACGGCGTAAACGACAATGTCGCGCGCATCCTTCGCACTCAGCGCCGATGCCGATTCAAGAGCCCGTTGCTCCTTATAGCGATTCAAGAGCTCCAAATTGACGATCGCTGAATGGGCCAGGATGCCGGCTTCGCTGTATCCAAAACCCCCGCTGGTTGGCGGCAGCTGAAATCCCGCCTGTGGAGGGAGCTTGATATTAAGAGCCCTGAAGCTCAACTGCTCGTAGCTCTGCTGTGCGCGAGCGGAGATCTGTGGAAGAAGCAGAGATAAAGCATGCTCGCGCTCTGCCCGTACGCCCGCATCCGCCTGTTGGCTGTCGATGAGGCCCAGATTGAAGCGAAGGCCGCGGGCGATGGCGTCCTCGAGGCTGATCCTGATCTCGCCATTCACGACTTCGCCCTGGGGCGTGCTACCTAGATAGGGATTCAGAGTCTGAGTGGCGCGGGCGCTGGGGTTGGTCGTGTCTGTCGCGGGATTGATCGGGCGGGGCGTCGGGATCGATCCGAATGCCGGCGACGCGCCACTTCCGACGTTGTCAGTCGCCTGCGCCGCGGCGGTGAGCGAGAATGCAACAAGCAACATTGCCGTCAGGATTGTGCAAATGATGTTTTGCTTCCCCATGCAGGTACTCCTTACGACTCTCGCTCGAAAAGGAGCAGAAAGCGGAATACCCGGTAAGATGATAGACATAATGATTAAGATTCATTTCGAGTACGGGTATCATCCAATGGCCAAGGGGCGAGAGGGAGGGGCAGGCTGTGAAGGTAAGCAAAGAGACGATGGCGGAACACAGGGAGCAGATCATCACGGCTGCGGCGAGACGGTTCAGAGAGTCTGGCTTCGACGGCGTCAGCGTTGCCGACATCATGAAAGAGGTCGGTCTTACCCATGGCGGGTTCTATGGTCACTTTTCTTCGAAGGACGAGTTGGTGGCATTGGCATGCCTTCGGGCGATGGCTGAAACGGCCGTCAAGTGGCAGAGAGTTGCCGACGAGGCTCCGGGAGACCGGCTCGAACACCTTGTCAACTCCTATCTGTCATTGCGCCACCACAACCACCCGGAGACGGGATGTCTGCTGGCGGCTCTCGGGAGCGACCTCTCGCGCCAGCCCTCGGCCGTCAAAGAAGCGGCCACCGTCGGACAACGGAAGTTCCTTGACTTTCTCAGTGGAATTGCTCCAGGGAAAACGAAGGCACTGCGAAGGAAACAGGCGGTCGTTGCTTTTGCGGCTATGGTTGGCGGCATGACCCTTGCGCGCGGCACCTCCGATCCTCAGCTCCGCCAAGAGGTCCTGGATACCGTTGCAGAATCTGTCCTGAAGAGTGTTCGTGCAGCGAGCTGAACCCGCGATCACGAAAGTCTGGCCCGATTCTCAGCTTGGACCTGGCGGGAGTGGGGACGTATAACGTCATCTCGGGCGTCCCACTGGGTTCCGAGGCTGTCATTTGCTTCCGCCATCCCCTGATACCGCAGTTGATGCAAGCGCAGTTCACAACTTTTTGCAACTTGTTGCGTCGCCGTGACATACCCGGTTGCCTTTGAGGGCTATTCTCCATTCTGATGGAAACCGGGCCTACTTCTGGACGCCTATCTATGTTGAAGCTGCAAGTTCGACGCTGGTCCGAGCGGCCTCGCATGCTGCTGTTGATGCTCGCGGTCATGCTGCCCTCCGCAGCGCTGATCATCTGGAATGTCTGGCATCTCCGCGACCTGCAACGCGAAAAAGGGATAGAGGCGGTCATTCAGAGGAACTATCAGCACTTTCTGGCGATCGCGGAAAAGCGCATCGACGAACGCGCCTACAAGATGACCGAAGAGATCAGAGTGAAATTTCCCGATGCGGATCAGCCTGAGGATCTTGCGTCCTTTCTCAACGCACACCCCAACGTTTCGCATGCATTTATATGGAGCGGCAAGGGCAAATTTGAGTTTCAATCTCAGCCCGGCATGATGGATGATCCCGAGTTTCGCGAAGAAAGCAAAGAACTCTCCTCCAATATCCCAGCCTGGCTGGATATTAGTCCGAGAGTTATCTCTTCAAGGTGAAGAAGATGGAAGCCGGCTATGGACGCCGCGCTTTGATGGACGACGAGTGGGTGCACAAGGGCGACAAAATGCAGTACCTCTCCGTCGCATACTTCACGCCTCACGGTTCCTCAACCGAACATCCCGCGCTGGCCGGATTCATCTACGACCCTGACTTTATGGCGAAAACCTTCTTCCCGCAGGCGTTGAATGAAGTAGTACCGGATGAGGGCCATAACGATTCTTCTCATCCTCAACCAGCAATCACGGTAAGGACCGCCAAGGACCAGACGCCGGTCGCTGCATCGGCTTGTTGGGATGGATCGCGCCCCGAAGTGGAACGCCCCTTCGATGGCGTCTTTCCTGGCATGACTCTGGGTATCGGTCTCCACGGGACCACTATCGCGGACATCAGCCGTCGCTTTGCGCGCAACCAGTTCCTCATCCTGGGTGCCCTCTCGCTCTTGATGGCTGCAGGGATGATACTGACGTACCGCAACGTCTCCCGCGAGCTGGCACTGGCCAAGCTAAAATCCGATTTTGTCTCCAACGTCTCGCATGAGTTGAGGACGCCTCTCGCGCTCATCCGTCTCTATGCAGAGACTCTGGAACTGGGACGCATCTCCAATCCCGCCAAGCATCAGGAGTACTACGAGATCATCCGCAAGGAAAGCGAGCGCCTTACCTCGCTGATCAATAACATCCTCGACTTCTCCCGCATCGAAGCGGGCAAGAAGGAATACAGCTTTTGCCAGACCGACGTGGGAGATCTGGTGCGCAGCACGCTCGACTCCTATCGCTTTGAAATCGAGCACAACGGCTTCCACTTCGAACAGAAGATCGATAGGGATCTGCCACCGCTGCAGGTGGATCGTGAAGCCATCGCCCGTTCGTTGCTCAATCTGGTGAACAATGCCCTCAAGTACTCGGCTAGAGAGAAGTATCTGGGCGTCTATCTCTACCGTCAGAACGGCAGCGTCCACCTCGAGGTTGTCGACCACGGAATCGGCATCCCTGCAAAGGAGCAGCCCAGGATCTTTGAAAAGTTCTATCGCGTCGGCGATCCGCTGGTGCATAACACCAAAGGCAGCGGGTTAGGGCTCTCGCTGGTGCGCCACATCGTGCGTGCCCACGGTGGCGAAGTCACGGTCGAAAGTGCACCCGGGCACGGCAGCAAGTTCATCATCACTCTCCCGGTACAGGCTTCAGAGCTTCAGCAAGAGGAGGCGGTGTCGGCATGAGACAGCAAGAGCGAACGAACCACCACGAAGAACAAGGCCGGGCGAAGATTCTTGTCGTGGAGGACGAACCCAACATGGTCGTTGGACTTCGCGACAACTTCGAGTTCGAAGGCTACGAAGTGATCACCGCAAGCGATGGAGTCGAAGGCCTCGCGCGCGCGCTCGAAGAGTCGCCCGACCTGGTGGTGCTCGACGTCATGATGCCCCGTATGAGCGGCCTCGAAGTCTGCAAGCAGCTTCGCGCCAAGCGCGCTTCCCTTCCCATCATCATGCTCACTGCGCGTGGTCAGGAAGTCGATAAGGTGGTGGGCCTCGAACTCGGCGCGGATGACTATGTGACCAAGCCGTTCTCGATCCGCGAGCTGCTCGCCCGCGTCAAGGCCGTCTTGCGGCGCACAGCCGTCATCCCCAAGGATCAGGAGCAGCATTCCTTCGGTGACGTGGAAGTGGATCTGCGCCGTTGCCGCGTCCTCAAGTCAGGCAAAACTCTCGATGTATCTTCGAAAGAGTTCGAACTACTGAAGTACTTCATCTGTCACTCCGGCGAAACGCTGAGCCGTCATCGTCTTCTCGAAGACGTGTGGGGATACGAGCACTATCCGACGACTCGGACGGTGGACACCCATCTGGTGCGCCTGCGTCAGAAGCTGGAACCCAATCCGGAAGAACCACAATACTTCCTCACCGTCCATGGAACCGGTTATCGGTTCGTCGGATAGAGCACGATCAAAATCGAATTGAGGTGGATTTTGAGCGCGGAGAGAGCAGTGCCAAGAGTGAGTGGCGACTATCGCACCTCGATTCGACGTCCAGGTTGGAGCGCGCCTCCAGCCCCCATGATCTCGCCAATCACGCCGGCCTCGTCGGTCATGCCGTCCTTAGAAGTACCACCATCAGCGGACATGCCTGCGTCCGGCATGCCACTGCAGGACGACGTGTACTCCCTTCTGCGGGAGAGAGCTGACCTGCACGCGCAGGTCTTCGACGCCGCCCAAATTCAACGCAAGCTCAGCGGACCCCGTATGCTGCGCGTGGGCGACCTGCAGTTCGCAAGCGAAGTCTTTGCGGCTCGCTTTCTCTCCGGCGACTTCACAACTCTCTCGCAAAGTGGCTCCTGTATCCTCACCGTGCTTGGAGATATCGCAGGCAAAGGCATTGCTGCCGGAATGTGGTTCACGCATCTGGCAGGGCTCTTGCAGAGTTGCGGCAGTCCGGATTCTGATCCGTCCAGGATCGCCACTGAAATCAACCGTCATCTTTGCTACCTGCGGCCGGTTGCACCCTTCGTCACGGCATTTCTCGCGCTAATCGATTGCGATCTTGGAAAACTGACGTATTGCAACGCGGGCCACTTCCTGCCCATCCTGCTACAAGCAGACGGACGAATCCGTCTGCTTGACGTAGGCGGTCCGCTGCTGGGTGCGATCGAGGGCGCTGAGTACCAATCGGGCGAACTATTTCTGGAGCCCGGCGACACGCTGGTTGCCTATTCCGATGGTGTCATCGAATGCCGCAACTCTTCAGAAGAAGAGTATGGCGTGGACCGGCTGATGGCCGCGTTGGAGCAGGCCGAGCGGCCATCGGCTCATTACACGCTAATGATGCTGCTTGCCGCGGTCCAGGACTTCGCGAATGGCCGCCCCTTGAGCGATGATCTCAGCTTGACAGTGATTCAGCGTGGCGCTAAAAGCAAGGGAGCAATCTCTTCCATGCAGGGTGTGCACGTCAGACGCTGATCATGGAAAAGCCGGGTTCAGCAGCGTCATAAGTCCACGGGCGGTGAATCCGAGCGACTTGCGACGATTCGAAAACTCAGACTGTCCTGCTGCACCCAGTTCAATGATCTCCCGCCTCCACTCACGCGTAATGCGCATCACAAGAACCTTCCGGCGCTGCGCATTGCCGGCGCTGTCAGTTGTGCTGTGGCTCGCATTCAGTTCACTGGCGTGGTCGCAGCAACTTTCGTGGTCGCAGCGCGTCGCGAACTCGACGATCCACAATTGGCCCGCGGGCCGCTTCGTTGGCCCCGACGCGAAGTGGGAGTGGAATTACGAACTCGCCGTGCTGCTGAACGGGATGGACGCCACGTGGTACAACACCGCGGATGGAGCTTACTACTGGTACACAAAGCAGGCCGTAGATTCGTTGGTTGACCCTGACGGATCCATCCCCACTTACGATGCCGCCGCCAGTTCTCTCGACAATATCGCGTTAGGCCGCCAGTTGCTGCTGCTCTATCGAGTTACTCAGGATGTAAAGTATTACAAAGCCGCGACGTTGCTTCGCAGGCAACTCTCTGTGCAACCACGCAACGCCTCAGGTGGGTTCTGGCATAAGCAAATCTATCCCAATCAAATGTGGCTGAATGGGCTTTACATGGCAGAGCCGTTCTACGCGGAATATGCGTCCGTATTTCACGAGCCTGAAGACTTCGCCGATATCGCAAAGCAATTTTCGTTGATCGAAGAGCACGCCCGTTCGCCAAAGACTGGCCTGCTCTATCACGCGTGGGACGAGTCGCGGAAGCAGCCCTGGGGAGATAAGGCCACCGGGACATCGCACATTTTCTGGGCGGGCGGCATGGGCTGGTACATGATGGCGCTAGTGGATACGCTGCCGTCTTTTCCGAAAGACGATCCGAACCGCGCAGCCCTGCTGGCGATGCTAAATCGTACTGCCGCAGCAGTCATCCGCTATCAGGACAAACGGACGGGACTCTGGTATCAGGTCCTCGACAGGCCTGGAGCGCCAGGCAACTACTTTGAATCATCCGCCGCATGTATGTTCACTTACGCGATTCAGAAAGGTGTGCGTCTGGGATATCTCCCGGAGCAGTATTCCGAGAATGCGTCCCGTGCCTGGCAAGGAATTCTGAGCCGTTTCGTCCAGACTGACACAAACGGCGCTGTAGCCATCACCAGCACAGTCAAGGCAATCGGACCTGGAGGCTCTCCCTACCACGACGGTACTTATGACTATTATGTCGGGGCTCCGGTTGTCAGCAACGATCCGAAGGGAGTGGGCGCATTTCTGCTGGCCAGCACGGAGATGGAACTTGCGCCCGCCGCGCGTGTTGCGACCGGCGAAACTGTGATGATCGATGCATGGTTCAACAGTCAGCAGAGGAAGAGCGCGGCCGGACAGGAAGAATACTTCCACTACAAGTGGAACGACTACAGCGACTCTGGTTTCTCTCTCTTTGGTCACGTCATCGCGAGTCATGGCGCAACTCTCGATACGCTCTATCAGGCGCCGACACTGGACCGGCTCAAGGACGCACAGTTTTATATCATCGTCTCACCCGACAATCCGGCGAAGAATCCGCATCCGCATTACGTTGACTCGCGAGATGCGGATGAGGTCGCCGAATGGGTCAAGCGCGGCGGCGTTCTCGCCCTGATGGAAAATGACCCGGCAAACGCCGACATCACACATCTCAATTTGCTTGCGGACCGTTTTGGCATCCACTTTGATGACGTTCTCAAGCGCCACGTCATTGATGATCAGTTTGCGCCTGGCTATATCCCGGTGAGTGGCGAGGGATCTATATTCCGTCATCCCCATACGCTCTACATGAAAGATACCTGCGGAATTTCGCTGAAGGCTCCCGCCACGCCCATGCTCGAAGACGAAGCCGGCATCGTGATGGCAACGGCGAAATACGGTAAGGGCACCGTATTTGCTGTAGTCGATCCTTGGCTGTACAACGAGTACACCGACCATCGCAAAGTCTTACCCCAGCAAGACAACTATGCAGGAGGAAAAGAATTTGTGATGTGGCTCCTGAAGCAGTCACCACACGACGATCGAGAAGTGTCTCAACCGCAGACGATTTCACAACATGGCAACGAAGAGGCGCGCTGAGGAGTCCATATGAAAGCTTACCTGATGGCCGATCCGGTACGGTACCCGGCCATGACGACTGCGCAAATTCGAGAGACGTTCCTTATCGATAGCCTCTATGTACCCGGGACGCTTACTCAGGCATACGTCGATCTGGATCGCGCCCTCGTGGGCATGGCTTCACCGTTGACAACTCCCATCACCCTCACCCCGGAAGAGGCATTGCGCGCGAATTACTTTATGGAACGCCGCGAGCTGGGCGCATTGAACATCGGAGGCAAGGGCACGATTCATGTGGATGGCAAGCCGTTTGCTCTCGACAATCTCGATTGCCTCTACATCGGACGCGGCGCCAAAGAAGTTGTATTCGAGTCATCCGATATGGCCTCTCCAGCCATTTTCTATTTGCTCAGTTACCTTGCACATGCCTCCTATCCAACCACGTTGGTTCGCAAAGACCAGGCCAGCCCGACTGAGTTAGGCAGTGCCGAAACCTGCAATCGCAGGACGATACGCAAGTACATCTATCTGGATGGCGCACGCAGCTGCCAACTGGTCATGGGCGTCACACATCTTTATCCAGGTAGCGTCTGGAATACGATGCCCGCTCACACGCATATGCGCCGCTCTGAGGTCTACATGTACTTCAATCTCGCCGAGGAGGCTCGCGTCTTTCACCTAATGGGGCCCGCAGCAGAGACGCGGCACATTGTCATGAGAGATCGCGAAGCCGTTGTCTCGCCTGGCTGGTCGATTCATGCCGGCGTAGGCACCCAGGCATATAGCTTTTGCTGGGGCATGGGCGGAGAGAATCAGGACTATGCAGATATGGATCCCGCGCCGCTCAACAGCCTCCGCTAAAACTGATCGCACTTCAGGAGAGAGCAATGAGACTGACTTTTATTCTTGCACTGGCTGCGCTCACCATTCCTTGCTACGCGCGGCCGCAGAGCAAAGCCGAAGTCTTCACCGACCACGCAATTGCATCGCAACTAGCCGCGCTGGTGCAGTCGGCGAAGGTATCGGGGAGCAGTGGATCGACGCTCGGCGATTATGGGTCGCGCGCCATCAAACTATCCGTGCGGACGGAGAGCGGTGGCGCGGAAATGCACGCGCATTATGACGACATCTTTCTTGTTACAGACGGAAAAGCGGAGTTGGTCACCGGCGGAAGCGTGGTGGGAGCGAAAACCGACAGCCAAGGCGAAACGAAAGGGAGCAGCATTCAGAATGGAGACTCAGTGACCATCGCGAAAGGAGACGTTGTTCATATCCCGGCAGGCGTGCCGCACCAGTTGATCCTTGCTCCCGGCAACGTGTATAGCTCCGTCGTAATTAAGGTCAGGGAATAGGCAGCACTTCGTTGCCATAGTGACGCAGACGGGCAGACGTCACACAAGTCGGCGGCACGTTCGCCAGCATGATGCTTTCAGCAGCCATCGATTCTCCCGCGATCAGCGCGCCATCCAGCCGCCATCGACTACAAGCACCTCTCCGTTGATATAGTTGCTGGCTGGCGCAGCAAGGAACACAGCGGCTCCTGCAATGTCTTCCGGCTCTCCCCAGCGCGACGCCGGAATTCGTTCGAGGATCTGACGGTTTCGAAGCTCATCACTTTGCAGTGCAGATGTATTTTCCGTGCGAAAGTATCCAGGAGCAATCGCATTCACCTGCACATTGCGTTCCGCCCATTCATTCGACAGCGCTTTGGTGAGCTGCGCCACGCCACCCTTTGACGCCGCGTAAGCCGGCACGCGAATGCCTCCCTGGAACGACAGCAGAGACGCAATATTGATGATCTTTCCCTGGCGCCGCTCCAGCATCTCGCGGCCAGCCAGCTGGCACAGACGAAAGACGCTGTTGAGGTTCACCTGCAGCACATGCATCCAAGCCTGTGCGTCGTAGTTCTCCGCTTTGTCACGATAAATCGTGCCAGCGTTGTTCACCAGAATCTCCGGGGCACCCATCGCTGACGACACAGTTTCATAGAGAGAATCCGCCCCGCCGGGGGCGCCAAGATCTGCAACAAAATTCTGCGAATCCCGTCCCAATGACCGGATTTTGCCACTCGTTTCCTCAGCCGAGCGCCGGTTGCCATGGCAGGCGACAGACGCTCCGGCCTCAGCGAGTGCAAGCGCAATCGCACGGCCAAGACCGCTCGCCGATCCAGTGACCAGCGCAAGCTTTCCATCCAGACGAAACTGATCGAGGATTCCCATCTTTAGGACAACTTGCGAGGCTTTCCTGAAGATCACAATTGCGGTACGGCGTATTGCAATGCGAATCAATATTGCAACACGTATTTTTCTTCATTCAGAGTGCAACTTCGTCAAGATTCTTGACCCACATTCGCGGCATGCGGTCCCGCTATGCGGGATGCATATTCCCGATCTCCGGATTGCGTACCGCCCGAATCGCCTGGAGATAGGCCCGTGCCATGTGCGTGACAATCTCCGGTTTCCCCTCTGCAATCGCGGCGGTATTCACCAGGTCGGTACCAACACCCAGGGCTCGTGCACCAGCCTTTAGAAAATCGGCCGCTGTTTGCAGCGTGACGCCGCCGGTCGGGATCAGCTTGAGTTCCGGGAAAGGTGCGAGCAGTGATTTCAGGTAGCTCGCGCCGCCCATCGCCGAGCAGGGAAACACCTTCACGTAATCGGCACCTGCACGCCAAGCTGTGATGACTTCCGTAGGCGTAAGGGCGCCGGGGATCGATATCCCGCCGAGCTCTTTCGTCTTCGCGATCACCTCGAGATGCAGGCTGGGGCTCACGACAAACTGCGCCCCTGCGGCGATGGTCGCCTCGGCCTGCTCCACATCGGTTACGGTGCCCGAGCCGAGCAGAAGCTTCTCCCCGTACCGCTGCCTCAGCTCGCGCAAAAGCGTAAGGGCATTCGGCACTGTCATGGTTACTTCAACCACTGTGACCCCGCCAGCCATCATCGCTTCCACCAGCGCGTGTCCTGCTTGTACTGACCCGGCGCGCAGCACTGGAATAAGACCCACGTGCTCCAGTGTCTTCTTCGTCTCTGTCTGCATGCCTTCTCCCAAGTCAGCGCTCAATTCTGGCGGAACTTCCCTTCATCACGCGCTCTACCTCTGCGCGGGTTGCCATGCTCGTGTCCCCAGGCGTGGTCATGGCGATCGCACCGTGAGCTACTCCGCAGCGTACGGCCCACTCCGGCGCTCTCCCCGTAATGATGCCGTAGATCAGACCGGATGCAAAGGAATCTCCGCCGCCGACGCGGTCCAGGATGTCAATCTCTCGCTGGGCAACATGCACGATCTCGTCCCCAAACAGGGCAATCGCTCCCCATGCGTTCCGGCTTGCGCTATGCGCGGTGCGTAGAGTCGTAGCGATAACTTGCAGATTGGGATATGCAGCGGCAACTTCGCGCAGCATACCTTCGTAACTGTCGACTGGCAGTTCTGTGAAGTCCTCTGAAACGCCCTTAAGCGTGATGCCCAGCATTGCTGAAAAGTCTTCTTCGTTTCCAAGAAGGAGATCGACCTTTTTCACCAGCTCACGATTTACCTCCTGCGCCCGGACCTTGCCTCCTATGCTCTTCCAGAGCGAATCACGATAGTTCAAATCATAGGAGACCGGCGTGCCATATCTGCGCGCCGCATCCATAGCATCCGTCGCCACGAGCACAGTCGACTCAGAGAGTGCCGCAAATATCCCGCCGGTGTGGAACCAGCGCGATCCGTTTTGCGATCCAAATATCTCTTCCCAGTCAAAGTCACCTCGTTGTACCTGGGATATCGCCGTATGTCCCCGGTCAGAGCATCCAACAGCGGCTCGCACTCCAAAGCCTCGCTCAGTAAAGTTGAGGCCATTGCGCACCGTGCGTCCGACCCCATCGTAAGGAATCCAGCGGATCTGCGAAGTGTCAACTCCGCCCTGCAGAATGAGATCTTCTGCCAGGCGTCCAACCGGATTCTCTGCAAAGGCTGTGATGATGCCCGTGCGCAGTCCAAAGCAGCGGCGCAGTCCGCGGGCCACATTGTATTCACCACCGCCTTCCCAGATAGTGAAGTGCCGCGTGGTGTGGATTCGGCTCTCGCCTGGGTCCATCCGCAGCATTACTTCGCCGAGACTTAGGCTATCCCAGCGACATCCATCGGATTTCACAATGATCGGACCCATGCAGTTTCCTCAGTCGTGATCTCGCTTTTCCATCTCTAACTACTAATCTGACACACAAACTGCTGTTTCGTATCGTATTGCCGTACAACTGTTCGGACCGTATGAGTCAGTCGGCCATTCTGCGCATCTGGCTTCTCTCTGTCAAGTTGGGTTGCAACTTTGTGTTGGGCTTTGCGTGATAAAGCGCGCTCTCCCAGATGATCCCCATTTTCACGCATCAACTCAGGCCCAGGACTTGAAACTCTCCTTCATAGCCCTCCATCTCCTCCTCTACTTCTTCAGGTCCCGTCTGCAGGCGGCGATACCCCATGTGTAGAGCGCTGACTCCGATGGCCAGCAGAAGCAGCTTTAGAAGATCTTTCTCGTACTGCATCTCCAGCCAGATGACTCCAAATAGTGCCGGAGGAAGGACACCGACATAGAGTGTCAGCATCAGCGGCAGACTCTTTGTTCCAGGCATGCGCGGATGATTGAAGGGTATGCCCTTGTCGAAGGCGAAGAATCCATCCGTCAGAAGGGTGCACAGGCAGAGTCCGCAAACTAATTGGACCAAAAGACGCCGTCCATCCCATCCTGCCAACCGTAGCACTGCGAGAACGCAACCCGTTGCTCCCCATGCGGAGAGCAACGCCCATCGCCTCCCTGCGGCCGCACACTCACGCACGCTCGCGCCGGTCACGCGAAAGACCCATCTTGCCGCCAGGTCGGTGGGAAACGCGAAGGCGGCGCGCAGACCGGCGATCACCCAGAACAGCAACAATGGCATGACGGCATGGAGACCCTCCTGCGAAAGCACCGCCTGCAGCCGATCACCATTTATGCGGAAGACCACCGCGCAGGCAATTGCCAGCGCGAGGCCGCTTCCGCCATACATCGCGAGGTAGACCTGATAGCGAGTTTTTCCCGCAATCGTCCGTCCGATGAAGTGAAAGGCTGCTCGTTCTCCGGGTTGCTGCAGCGCGCGATGGATTAACCAGGTCCAACGATGTGAAGGCCGCCGCAGTCTCTGCGTGGTTCCCTCGATGGCCATCCGTCGCATTCGCGCCCAGGCCAGCGGATAGGTCAGCAGGACTACCGATGCTGATGCCAGCGTTCCGTTAACGGCATACCGCGCCATCTGTTGCGCAAACGGCGGCGCGGCGGCGCCATGCAGCAACTGCTCATAGACACCGAGGAACCATAGCGGCGGTATCCAGCGGACCAGGCCTAATGGCTCGGAGAACCATGCCTGTATGGAGTCGCTGTATTTGACGTAATGCAGCATCAGCAGAACCAAGGCGGCCACTGAGAACATTTGGACGACTGGCGAGATCAGGCGAAAGATTGCAGCGCTTAGCACGCATAGCGAGACACCGCCGAGCGCGAGGAAGAAGAGCGATGCGAACAAGCCCGCCAGCAACGCGGCACACGCATGCGCATACACCTGCCGGAAAAAGGCACCCTTACTCACCGCCGGCAGGATCAACGTTCCAAAAATATTTGCGCTCACCAGGAAGAGCGTGAGAAAGGCGATCAAAGCGGAAGCCTTTGCCCCCAGCATCTGGAGCGGCTTCAGGGGCAACGGAGTCAGTATGAGAAAGTCCGAGCGGTCCGGAAAGAGCATCTCCCACTCGAAGATGGCGACTGTGCCCATGACCACAAACGAGAACAGAACGAAAAAATACTGATCTTGAATCGCGCCCCATTGCGATCGCCGTGGATATTGGTTCTGAAGGAAGAACGCAAGCATCAAGCCTGGCGCGGCGACGACCGAGATGGCACGGATGATAGTGGTCAGCGTTTCACCCTCGACCTGGACCGTATCGCTGTCAAAGAAGCGGCGGAAGAAGTGACGCGTAAGGATGCGAGTCACGCTCTGTGTCTCAGACATGGCGCACCTTCATTACGTCCCTCAAATCCCGAGCTACCTGCTCCGTATTCGTTTGCTGCACCAGTTCCGCGAAGACCCTCTCCAATGTGGGAAGCGCCGTCAACCGGATGAGGTCGCCCGGCGGAGCATCCGCGACAACCTTCCCCTTCGCCAGCACGATCACACGGCTGCAAACCCGCTCCACAACTTCCAACACATGCGAGATGTAGAGAATCGCCTTGCCCTCGCCGGACAAAAGGATCAGCAGATCTTTGAACAGGCGCGCCGAAACGGTATCCAATCCTGACAGCGGCTCGTCAAAGACAATCAGTTGTGGATCATGAAGCAGCGCAGCAGCGATGAGCACCCGCTGCTTCATCCCCTTCGAGTATTCGGACAGCGCGGAATACTGTGCCGCCTCGAGCGACAGCAACTGCAGCAGCGTGCGCGCCTTGTACTCGATCACTCTTTCTTCCAGCCCGCGTAGCCGACCGACAAGCTGGAGGTATTCGAGGCCGGAGAGGTGGGTGTAAACCTGGGCTTCTTCCGGGACGTATCCAAGCTGGACCCGGTACGACGCCAGATCGTGATGGATGTCGCGGCCGGCAAAGAGAACCTTGCCCTTCGTCGGCCGGATCATGCCCATCACCATCTTCACGGTCGTCGACTTGCCGGAGCCGTTCGGACCCAAATACCCCAGCACCTCTCCAGCTTTCAACACAAAGCTCACGTTCTCAACCGCGGGAATGCTGCGGTAGCTCTTCGATACGCCTGTCAGTTCCAGCATCCGGCCCCCTATGTAGCACACTACATATAGTAGAATACTACATAGCATGACAAGCGCTCCCCGCCTCTCTCACAGCGCGGCCCTTATCCTGAAGGCGCTCAGCCTCGGCTACTGCTTCGGACTCGACATTATGGAGATCACTGGTCTGCCCAGCGGCACCGTCTATCCTGCGCTGCGGCGCCTGGAGCGCGACGGGCTCGTCGAGTCAAAGTGGGAGCCTGAAGACGAAGCGACCGCGAGTCAGCGGCCGGCGCGCCGCTACTACGAGGTCACCCGCTCCGGCAAGACCGCAGCGACTGCCGCTACCCAACGCTATCCCCTGCTGGCACGGTTGCTCCCGGAGAAGCGTTCATGAATCACGTCGTCCGACCCACACTGCCGCGTTTCGAGCGCTGCCTGTTGACCATGGTCGGCAGGCTTGTCCCTGTTCAGGATCGCGACGAATGGTCGCGGACTTGGCAGGCGGAACTTTGGTACATGCATCAGCGCAGCCAGCATCGACACATTTCGCCTCTTGCAGGCATTACGGATCTCTCGATCGGTCTGGTGCGCGACGCCTTGTGGCTTCGCACCGAAGGCTGGAGACTCAGCTTCAGCGACACAGCAACGCTTTGTCTTGCTTCCCTACTGGCTCTTAGCCTCTTGTCAAGCCTGATCGCGCTGGTGCTGGCTGGGAGTTGGGATTCGCTTCGCCCTTATCTGCATGATCAGTGGATGCGTTCGGTGATCGCAGCCCCTTATATTGTCTTCGTTTTGTATGCCACCGCTTCGCGTCGGCACACCGCACAGCGCAACATCACGAAGTGGTTCTCCTGGGTCAAACGCCAATTCTTCTTCGCGGTGAAGACACTGCAGATTCTGTTTCTCGCATTTCTGCTCAGCATCGCTGTCTGTGTGCCGCTGCACCGCCCCTTTCCCTTGACCGCGGACCTGCTGCAACTGTTCGCATTTGTCCTGTTCGCGCTCATCGGACTGCGCTGGGCGATCCACGATCAGGAACAACGCTGCAAACACTGCCTTCGTTCACTCACCACACCGGCGCGTGTCGGCCGTCCCTCGCACAATCTCCTGGAGTGGAATGGCACCGAATTGAGCTGCAAACACGGACACGGACTGCTCAGCATTCCTGAAATGGAGACTAGCTGGTGTCGATACAGCCATTGGAGCGATCTAGACGTCTCTATATGACAATCGGACGGCCCCCGGACAGTCTTAGCAGCCCGTCTTCAGCTGAGGGATAGCGGCTGGATTCCCAGACGCTTTTCCAAGTGGCGCGAAAACCCGCAAATCGGAAAGATCCTCGCCGGTATCCGTTCGCTGGCTATCAACATTCCGAATAGCTGCCCCCCACAGACAAATGAACGACCATGACTGCGGCGATTTAGCGCTCACTGTGGTTCGGACGCATGGCCATTTTGCAGACTGATCCACTACTTGCCCCAAGCGGTCAACCGTCTGTATAGAGATTGACAGCCCGCGCAGACTGTTTTAGTCTAGGCCTGTTTCAGATAGGCCTATGACCCCGAAATCCGATCAACGCGACCTCTTCCGCGGGGCACTGGAGATGATGATCCTCCAATCGCTTCGTCGGCAACCCATGCACGGCTACGCGCTTGTCCAGCACATCAAACAGCGGTCCAATGAGCTTCTGCAGGTGGAAGAAGGCTCACTCTACCCTGCCTTGCAGCGCATGCTGAAAGACAACCTCGTCAAAGCGCAGTGGGAAACCTCAGCCAGCAACCGCAAAGTGCGCACCTACCGCATCACGCCGGCGGGCATCAAGCACCTGGAGCGCGAAGTCTCCAGCTTCGAACAGATGCTCAAAGGCATCCACCTCGTCCTCGCTCCTGCTGAGTCTTAAGGGCCCATCATGAGTTGGCTGCGACAGTTTTTCACCCGTCGGCAAATCTACCGCGATCTCTCCGAGGAGATCCAGCAGCACCTCGCGGAAAAAGTCGAAGCACTCATGGCTGGCGGTATGAGCCGCGAAGACGCCGAATACGCCGCTCGGCGTGAGTTCGGCAACGTCGCGCGCATCGAAGAGTCCGGCCACGAACCGTGGATGTGGCCGCGGCTGGAAAGCATCCTCGCTGATATCCGCTTTGCCTTCCGCAAGCTGCGCCACTCCCCCGGCTTCGCCCTCACCGCCATCCTCACGCTTGCAATCGGCATTGGCGCCAACGTCGTCACGTTCAGCGTCCTCAATGGCATCCTGCTGCGTCCGCTCGATGTGCCTCATCCCGAAAATCTGTTGCAGATCGGTAGGAACGAATCCTATCCCGACTACCGCGACTATCAGTACCGCAATCAATCTTTCAGCGAAATGCTTGCCTACAGGCTCGAGAACATCGGCATCGGCATCGATAAATCGGTCTATCCGAGCTGGGGTAACGCCGCCTCCGGTAACTACTTCGACGTACTCGACCTTCAGCCCGCTCTCGGCCGCTTCTTTCACGCCTCGGATGAGCACGGCCTCGACTCGGCCCCGTACATCGTCCTCAGCTACGACTTCTGGCAACGTCGCCTAGCCGCGAGTCCGAACGCCATCGGCAAGATCGTCTTGCTCAATCAGCATCCCTTCACCGTCATTGGCGTCGCGCCGCAGAACTTTCACGGCACCGATTACTTCTTCTGGCCTGAGTACTGGATTCCGGCCGTCAACGCACAGCAGGTCACCGGCTGGGACGACTTCGACTGGCGCGGTCACCGCGAGTTCACCGTACTCGGCCGCCTTAAGGCTGGCGTCACGCAGCAGCAGGCGACGCAGAACATGGGAGCCATTGCGCGGCAATTGGCGAAGCAGTATCCGAACGACGAGGGACTCACGCTCATCGTGCACAAACCCGGGCTCGCTGGCGACAACGACGACCCCATGAAGAGAGCGGTCCTCGGCATGACGCTTCTGGCGGTGCTCGTCCTGCTCGCCGCCTGCGCCAATCTCGCCGCCATCTTCGCGGCGCGTGCGGCAGACCGCAGCAACGAACTGGCCATCCGACTCGCCATCGGTTCGAGCCGCTGGGCGGTTGCGCGCCAGTTGCTCATGGAAGCCGTGCTCGTTTCTTTCATCGGCGGCATCGTCGGAACCTTCTTCGCCCGCCTGCTGCTTGGCACCCTCAGTCACTGGCGACCAGGCGATATCCCCACTCACTACCTCATTGCGCCCGATCTACACGTCTATCTCGTCGCCATCGCTCTCTCCATCGCCAGCGGCATCGTATTCGGCATCCTTCCGGCGTGGCAGGTCAGGAACACTGATGTGATGCAGGCGATCAAAAGCAACTATGTTGCCGCCGGCTCTTTCCGGCGCTTCGCTATGCGCGACGGTCTCCTGCTCATCCAGGTCGTCGTCTGTACTCTGCTCGTCACCAGTGCGCTGGTCGCCGTGCGCGGCATGGTCCAAAGGCTGCGCGCGCCGCTCGGCATCGCTCCCGGCGGTGTCACACTCGCCCAGGTCGATCTCAAGGTGGCCGGGGTTCCCGACGCGCAGTCTCGAATTGTCCAGAGACGATTGCTGGACACGGCGGCGGCCATCCCTGGAGTGACCGCCGCCGCTACTTCTGATTACGTCCCCTTCCTCGGCGCTTCCGGTTGGGCAGTCTACTCCTGGGACACCACCCAGCTTGTGCCTGCCCACGCCGCCTTCCGCGCAATTAATTACTCCACCTCTCCAGGTTATTTCCAGGTTGCCGGAACACATCTCCTCTACGGACGCGATTTCACCTCGGACGACAAGCTTGGAGCGCCCACCGTCGCCATCGTGAATGAGACCTTCGCCCGCCTCCTCTTCGGCACCAGCCACGCTGTGGGAAAGCGCTTCAAACTCTTCGACCCCGTCCGATTGGAAATCGTTGGCGTCGTTGAAGACGGAAAATATACGGATCCCGGAGAACCCCCTATCCCTGCGATCTTCATCGCCTATGCACAGGGCATCGGGCCGTACGTCGTCTCCGGTCCCGTAACTGTGCTCGTCCGCTCGCCCCTGCCGCAGTACCAGATCACTCGCGCCCTGCATAACGCGCTATCCCAGGTCGTCACCACCGCACCGATCAACGTTCTGTCCTGGAGCGACGCCATCGACCGCTCCATGATGCCCGCGCGAACCGCCGCCGTTGTTCTTGGCGTCATGGGCCTCATGGCCGCCCTGCTCGCCGCTACTGGCATCTTCGGCATGGCTTCCTACTCCGTCTCGAAACGCATGCGGGAGCAGGGCATCCGCATCGCACTCGGCGCGCAGCGTTACCAGGTCATCCGTTCCACGCTCAGCCGGCCTATCTTCATCCTGCTTGGCGGATCGTGCATCGGCCTCATCGGTGGCCTGCTGGTGGCGCGTCTGCTCGCGCACCTCATATCCTTCCCCAGCACCAGTGATCCCATGGTGCTCTCTTGCGTCGTTCTCACCATGATGCTGCTCGGCCTCGCCTCCACCTGGATCCCCGCGCGCCGCGCCCTCGCCATCGATCCGGCACGGCTCCTGCGAGACTCATAAAGAAGCAGCTCCGACAGGTACACAATTAGCGATCGACTAGCGGAATAAGAGCGACTATTCGCACAAACCGGCCGCTTGCTCGATAAGGAGAGAGGCGCATAAGAGGCGGAGTCTCGCTCGCCGGGGATAAGTGTTGACAGCGGCTCTTGCGACTCTCAGCTTCTGCAGAATATCCACATCTAATGTACTTGCGGTGGCCAGCAACCCAAGATATAGTGGTTTCCTCCATGGTTGCTCAGCAAGGAGCATCAAAAGGGAATCCGGTGAGAATCCGGAACTGCCCCGCAGCGGTAAGCAGGTACGAAAGCCCAAGATGACACTGATGCCAAAAGGCATTGGGAAGTCCGGCGAGTAGGGTTGAGCCTGCAGAGTCCGAAGACCTGCCACGGAAACATACGCTAACGCCTCCGAGGGGAGGCGAGGTGGCAGTGGCTTGTCCTTCCGTCGCGGACCCGCACCGCTGTTCCTTCGCATCACTCTCCGAGGCCAAGGAGATGCTCCATGGCCACTTCCGCGACACAAAGTTTGAACCGCACATTGTCCGTTCCGCCTCCCTCCTACCCGGCTGATCACGGTTCATCCTCCCAAGTCGACACGGGTTTTCAAGTTATTCGGCGTAACGGCTCCTTCTCACCCTTCGACCCCAGCAAGATCTCTATCGCCATCACGAAGGCGTTCGTGGCAGTTGAAGGCACGAGTGCTACTGCATCCCGCCGTATTCATGAAGCGGTTGAGGCGTTGACGCACCACATTGTTGAGACGCTAAGCCGGCGGGCCGATCCCGCGCGCGCCATCCACATCGAGGACATTCAGGATCAGGCTGAACTAGCTCTGATGAGAAGCGGCGAACACAAAGTGGCCCGCGCCTATGTGCTCTATCGCGAGGAGCGTGCTCAGGAACGTCGCAAACGCGAAGAGCAACGCGCTCCCGCTATCCAGTCAAAACTCCACATGCGACTTAAAGACGGCCGTTTTGAGCCACTCGATGAACTGCGGCTTGAGCAGGAGATCGCCGCGGCTTGCCAGGGCCTGCATGGCGTATCCCCAGAAGCCGTCATGACGGAGGTGCGCCGCAATCTTTACGACGGTATCCAGTTGCATGAGGTAGGTTTGGCGCAGACGATGGCGGCTCGCGCGCTGGTCGAACAGGAACCGAACTATGCTTACGTCAGCGCACGGTTGTTGCTGAACAATCTCTGTGATGAAGCTCTGGCGTTTGTCTTGCCAGGCAGCACTGGATCCACGCAGAAACACAGGGATCTGCGCTATGAGGAATACTTTCCTGAGTTCGTCCGTCGGGCGATCGACCTGCAGATTCTGGACAAGGAACTCGGAAACTTCGACCTTCAACGCTTGGCCGCTGCGCTCAAGCCAGAACGCGACGGGAACTTTCAGTTTCTCGGACTGCAGACACTTTACGATCGCTATTTTCTGCACAAGGGCGGAGTGCGCTTCGAGTTGCCACAGGCATTTTTCATGCGCGTCGCGATGGGTCTGGCGATGCGGGAGATCGACCGCGACGTCCGAGCAATCGACTTCTACGAGCTTCTCTCCTCCTTCGACTTTATGTGTTCCACGCCGACGCTTTTCAACTCCGGCACGCTTCGTCCGCAGCTCTCGTCTTGCTTTCTTACAACCATCTCCGATGATTTGGACGGTATCTTTAAGGCCATCAAGGACAATGCCCTGCTGTCCAAGTATGCTGGCGGCCTCGGCAACGATTGGAGCGGCGTCCGCGGTCTGGGTGCGCACATTCGAGGAACAAACGGCGAATCGCAAGGCGTTGTTCCATTTCTCAAGGTTGCCAACGATACGGCCATCGCGGTGAATCAAGGCGGCAAACGAAAGGGCGCCGTCTGCGGATACCTGGAGACGTGGCATATCGACATCGAGGAGTTTCTCGATCTTCGTAAGAACACCGGCGACGACCGGCGACGTACTCATGACATGAATACGGCTAACTGGGTGCCGGACCTCTTCATGGAACGAGTAGAAGACAACGGAAACTGGACGCTATTCTCACCAGACGAGACACCGGATCTCCACGATCTATACGGCAATGCCTTCGCCGAACGGTATGCGTTCTACGAAGCCAAAGCGCACCGTGGCGAGATGCTCGTGACACGAACCGTGCGCGCGCAGGATCTCTGGCGCCGGATGCTGACGATGCTCTTCGAGACTGGACATCCCTGGATTACATTCAAGGATGCTTGCAACTTGCGCTCGCCGCAACAACACACCGGAGTCGTGCATTCGTCGAATCTCTGCACCGAAATTACATTGAACACCAACAACCGGGAGATCGCCGTCTGCAATCTGGGGTCGGTGAACCTGGCAAATCACGTTACAAAGTTCGGCATTGACGAGGAGCGGCTGAAGCGGACGGTAAGCACCGCGATGCGGATGCTCGACAACGTCATCGACATCAACTTCTATACCGTTCCCGAAGCTCGGCATTCGAACCTGCGTCATCGGCCTGTCGGGCTTGGGGTCATGGGCTATCAGGACGCACTGTACGCGCTGCGCATTCCATTCTCATCGGAGGAGGCCGTTCGCTTCGCCGACGAGAGCATGGAACTCGTCAGCTTCTATGCGATCTCGGCGTCTGTTGATCTCGCAGCGGAACGCGGGCGTTATGCGACCTTTGAAGGTTCGCTTTGGAGCAAGGGCGTTCTGCCGCTCGATTCTGTCGAGATGCTTCAGAAACACCGCCAGCACGAGCTGCAAGTTGACCGATCAGCAAAGCTGGATTGGTCCGGTCTGCGGGATCGTGTGAAATCCGTTGGGATGCGGAACTCGAACAACCTCGCGATCGCGCCGACCGCGACCATTTCGAACATCTGCGGCGTTACACAGTCTATCGAGCCGACGTATCAGAACCTCTACGTGAAGTCGAATATGTCCGGCGACTTCACGGTAGTCAACGCGGCGCTGGTTCACGCCTTGAAGGAGCGAGGTCTGTGGGATGAGGTGATGATCAGCGATCTGAAGTATTTCGACGGCGCGCTTGGTCCCATCGACCGTGTCCCAGAAGACTTGAAACAGCTGTACGCCACCTCTTTTGAGGTTGAGGCGACCTGGCTGATCCAGGCCGCGGCTCGCCGGCAGAAGTGGATCGATCAGGCGCAGTCGCTCAATCTCTACATCGCCAAGGCCAGCGGGACGAAACTCGATGCGCTCTACCGTGAAGCCTGGCACGCTGGACTCAAGACGACCTATTATCTGCGTTCGCGGAGTGCCACCCATGTGGAGAAATCCACCATGAAGCGAACCGACGGAAAGCTTAACGCCGTGTCCAGCGACGCTGCGGCTCGAATGGTTTGCGCGATTGCTGATCCGACCTGCGAGGCTTGTCAGTAGCTAGCGACCATTGAAGAAAGGAGCAACTTTATGCTTGATTGGAGTGGAGCTGTTGAAGAAGATTCATCGGCTGCAGTCCTGACACCGTCTGCAGCTCCGAAGAGTTCTGTCGACACCAGCAGCACCGACCACGGCGAAATAGCCCGTGGTGCTGGTCGCGTTCGCGTCGACGATAAGGCGATGATCAACTGCAGGGCGGATGTAAATCAGTTGCTTCCCTTGAAGTATCGTTGGGCCTGGGAAAAGTATCTCTCTGGGTGCAACAACCACTGGATGCCCACAGAAGTTTCCATGCAGGCCGACATCGCGCTCTGGAAGAGCACGCACGGCCTCACATCCGACGAGCGCCGCTCCATTAAGCGGAATCTTGGCTTCTTCGCCGCGTCCGAGTCGCTGGTCGCCAATAACATCGTGCTGGCGATCTATCGACATCTGACCAACCCGGAGTGCCGCCAATACCTCCTGCGGCAGGCATTTGAAGAGGCAGTTCACACACACACGTTCCAATACATCGTCGAGAGCCTGGGCCTCGACGAAGGCGAATTGTTCAACATGTATCGCGAAGTACCTTCGATCGCAGAGAAGGCAGCCTGGGCGATCAGGTACACGGAGCACCTCAGCGATCCATCGTTTGAAACAGGATCGGTGCAAACGGACCAGGCGTTCCTGCGTGATCTCATCGCGTTTTATGTTGTCTTCGAAGGAATGTGGTTCTACACCGGCTTCGCGCAGATTCTATCGCTTGGCCGCCGCAACAAGATGGTGGGCATCGCGGAGCAGTATCAGTACATCCTGCGCGATGAATCCATCCACTTGAACTTCGGTATCGACGTCATCAATCAGATCAAGAACGAGAACCCTTATCTGTGGAGTAGATCATTCCAGGAAGAAGTTCAGGGAATGCTTCGGTCCGCTGCTGAGCTCGAAGCTGCATATGGACGGGACACCATGCCGAACGGTTTCCTTGGCTTGAGTGCTGTTTCGTGTGAGCAATATATGCACTTCATTGCGAACCGTCGGTGCGCTCAGATCGGTCTCGAATCAGTCTTCGCAGAGACCGAGAATCCCTTCCCGTGGATGTCGGAGGCCATGGATCTGAAAAAGGAGAAGAACTTTTTCGAGACCCGAGTGATCGAGTATCAGAACGGAGGCTCGCTCACTTGGGACTAGAGTCGTGTCCTGAGAGTTAAGTTATTTCCGAGAGCTTTCACATTGAACATCCGAGCTGCAAGTCCGAATACCTACTGAGAAACTTGCTCGCTGGTGGGCATGCACGCACGCGCCTCCGAGGGGATGTTGGGTGATGGGAGCGTCTTCCTGTGCCGCACTTCCCTTTCAACATATCGGAGGGTCGAAGAGTACTCAAGAAGCTAAATGCACGCATGGCTACTTTTGGCGCTATCGATCAAGTACCGTATCTTTGGACATCCGCGCCTGTTGATGCGCGGAGTGCACGGGTGCAGATCGGTCTCGGGACGATGGTATAGAACATCAAGCGCATCACAAATCTGCCCGGTCTCCCCTATTGGCAAGAGAAATCAGAGTTTTGGCGTTGCTTGGGGTTCTCGTGTCAATTCTGTGCCTTTACCTCTGAAATAACTGAATTAGTATCGTGGATCTTGCGTAAGCATCCCCCGATCCAGCGAGTTTCATAATCCACCCTCAACATCGGAAGCCTTCGATAGTATAGTGTTGCCCACTCAGGCTCCCCCCCCAATTTCCACCTTCTGGCTGTGTCGTTTGTCGAAGGCTGTGAGGAGTACCAATGGTATCGAACACGGAATCGATGCAGGGGTATCGCTCGACGTTGGCTGGAGCGCTCGTTCTGGTTCTGACTTTGGCATTGTGCATAGCTGGCGCGGGATGTGGATCGCACAGCTCCAATCCGGAGCAACCGACGCCGCCCGCACCACCTCAAATATCTGTGTCGGTGAGTCCCTCGACAGCTAAGCTTACGACCAGCCAAACTCAGCAGTTCTCCGCTTCGGTGCTGAACACCAGCAACAAGGCGGTTACCTGGATGGTGAGTGGCCCGCCCGGTGGTGACGTGGGCTCGATTTCGGCGACGGGTTTGTACAAAGCGCCGGGTCGAGTTCCTTCCGGTTCAGTCTCGATTACCGCGACCAGTGTGGCTGATCCCACGAAGTTCGACACAGCCAAGGTAGAGGTGGACACCGTCACACTTGAAGTATCTATCTCGGTCAGTCCCTCGGCAGCTACGGTTACTATTGGCCAAACTCAGCAGTTCTCCGCCTCGGTGGTGAACTCCAGCAACACGGCGGTTACCTGGATGGTGACTGGTCCGCCCAGCGACGCGGGCTCGATTTCGGCCACGGGTTTGTACACGGCGCCTGGTAAAGTTCCTTCCGGTTCAGTCTCGATTACCGCGACCAGCGTGGCTGATCCCACGAAATTCGCCACGGCCAGCATGGAGGTGAACGGTTACACCGGCATGCTTCGTTACCACAACGACCCCGGCATTACGGGGCAGAATCTGAACGAAACTGTGCTCAGTCCGTCGAATGTTAACGCGACTCAATTCGGCAAGCTCTTTTCCTATGCGCTGGATGGACAATCGTTCACACAGCCCTTGTACGTCTCGAATGTACCGGTTCCAAGCCAAGGTGAGCACAACCTGGTCTTCGCGGCCACAGAGCACGACAGCGTGTACGCCTTTGATGCGGATACACAAGCAACGCTGTGGACAGTCAATTTCACTAACCCCGCCGCGGGAGTCACGACTGTCCCGTCAAACGATCTGGCCACGGGCCTTAGTCCGATTCAACCTGAAATTGGCATTACGGGAACCCCGGTGATCGACGGCAGCAGCGGAACCCTGTTTGTCGTCGCCATGACAAAAGAAAATGGGGCCTACGTACATCGGTTGCACGCGCTCGACATCGCTACAGGAAAAGAAAAGTTCGGCGGTCCAGTCGTTATTCAGCCCTCCGTACAGGGACAGGGAGGCCAAGTTAACTTCGACAGCATGCACCAGTTGCAGCGCCCCGCCTTACTCTTATCAGGGGGCGTGGTCTACATTTGTTTTGGGTCGTACAGCGACTGGAACCCTTACCACGGTTGGATCATCGGCTACGATGCTTTCACGCTGGCGCAAGTCGCGGTCTGGAATGCAACTCCGAATGGTGCAGAGGGTTCGTTCTGGCAAGGGGGTGCTTCGTTATCGGTAGATGCAGCCGGCAACATCTTCGGCATCGTAGCGAATGGCACATTCGACGCGAATACCGGCGGAAGCGACTACGGAGAGAGCGTAGTCGAGCTGAAACCTGCAACGCTCAGCGTCAGCGATTACTTCACGCCTTTCAATTACAAATTCTTGAACGCTGGAGATATCGATTTCGGCTCTGCCGGTTTTACACTTCTGCCCGACCAGCCCGGTCCGTTCCCCCATCTCGGTGTGAGTACCGGCAAAGAAGGTAAGATCTATTTGCTGAACCGGGATAATTTGGGAAAGTTTCAATCGGGGAGCGATAGCCAGATCGTACAGTCCATTCCCGACGCGGTAGGAGCGTCCGGCTTAGAAGGGACGTAATTTCAGTACCGCAGCGTACTGGCAGGGAAACGTCTATTTCATAGGCACACAGGACGTAATCAAACAATTCGCGCTCACCAATGGTTTATTGTCCACCTCACCGATTTCGAGCGGTACAAACGCCTACCAGTTTCCAGGCGGCAACATGAGTATCTCAGCTAACGGCTCGCAGAATGGCATTGTGTGGGCGATTGAAGCTGGAAATGCTCTGCATGCATACGATGCCACGAATGTCGCGCGAGAGCTTTACAACACTAATCAGAGCGGGAGCCGCGATCAGTTTGGCACCGCGGTACGATTCACGGTTCCGACCGTGATGAATGGAAAAGTCTTTGTAGCAGGCAAGACGGAGCTTGCGGTCTTCGGTCTCTTTTGAACTTATTACATGAGGTATCTCGCCAGATTCTTATCAAATAGCTGGCCGATTCAATCCGGCAACGCAAAACTGAATAGATCGGAGCCTGACGCGATGGCGACGTACTGTTTGCCGCGTACCGCATAGCTCATCGGGGATGCGTGAAGAGTTTGCCCGGTGTTAAAGTGCCACAGCGACTTGCCGGTCTTGGCGTCCGCCGCTTCAAAAAAATCTGCATCATCGGCGAAAAAGACAAGACCCGTCGCGGTTGTCATGACGCCACCCCAAGAATGAGAATCCCCTGCTTGTGGGTAGCGCCATGCGATCGTCTTCGTTTGGGGATCGAAGGACAAAAGGATCCGTTCTGTTTTGTCGTTTGGATCGTGCTTGGTTCCTGTTGAGTAATACTCTCGACCCTCCTCAAATGGCCCTGGCTTTACAAAATATACTGAGCAACCCTCAAAAGCTAAAAAGTAGAACAAGTGTGTCGCTTCGCTATAAGAAGGTGAGAACCAGTTGGTAGCACCTACAACGCCGGGACAAATTAGCGTTCCATCCGGGGTCGGCTTTAAATCCGTAACCATCGGACGACCACCGGCGTCCACTCCTGTCGCCCAATTGATCTTCTTTGCAAATGGCGTAGCCGATAGGAATTTTCCATTGGTTCGATCAAGAAGATAGATAAACCCATTTCGGTTTGCCTCGATCAGAAGCTTTCTCGGTTTTCCCTGATATTGCATGTCTACCAGGACGGGTGTCTCCACACCATCGTAGTCATATAGATCATGCGGTGTGAATTGGAAGTACCATTTCAATTTTCCGGTATCCGGATCGATCGCCAGCAGACTCGCGGTGTAAAGGTCGTCGCCGGGGCGGACGCTACCATCGTAATCCGGTGCTGCGTTGCTGGTGCCCCAGTACACGGTATTCAGCTCCGGATCATATGTTCCCGGCATCCAAGCTGTCCCACCACCGTGCAGATAACTATCTCCAGGCCAGCTCGAAGAGCCGAATTCTCCCGGGCCGGGAATTGTCCACAGACGCCATGCTAACTTGCCGGAGATAGAGTCGAAGGCCGCAAGAAAGCCGCGAACTCCGTCGTCGCCGCCTGAGGTTCCTACCAGTACTTTGTCTTTTACGATCAGTGGGGCACTCGTGGCTCCGTAGTTCTTGTTCCAGTCGGCGTATGCCACGTCCCAGATCAGGTTTCCCGATCGTGCGTCCAGGCACAAGAGGTGAGCATTGTCGGTTTCCATGTAAAGTCGCGTGCCCAAGAGAGCAACACCGCGGTTGATATGCCCGGAGGCGTCATCGATCAAGCCCGGAGAAACGGGCCGAGAATAGTGCCACAGGATCTGTCCGGTTTGCGCATTGAGGGCATATGCATCATTGGAAGCCGTGACATACATGATTCCATTGACAACCACAGGAGTAACTTCAAGAATGCCGGCATTTCTGCTGTGGAAGACCCACTGAGCCTGAAGATGTCTGACATTTTGCGGCGTGATTTGCGTAAGGCTGCTAAAGCGCCGTCCTGTGTAATCGCCGTTGTAAGAAGGCCAATCGTCTTTAATCGTTCGAGAGAGCAGCTGTGAGGCTTGTACGCCTGGAACACGGGCAAGGGATGGACCAGTACCCTGCCCGTTCAAGGGAATAGACAACGTATACGCGCATACGGCGATTAGCCATTTCTTCGGTAGCCTCATGCGGTCAGCGTCCTTCTTCCCTTCCGGTTACAAATACCTCCCCGAGAGCTCCGCGATCGAGCCCGCTACTATCGATCAAGTGAACCGAGACTCGCGCCACGCTTTTAGTCGTGGTTATCGTTTGTGAGAGCTGAACCGGGTCTTGCGGTTGAACCGGTTGGAGTGAAACCTCCCTCATTTCTACACCATGTTCATCATAAAGATATGCCTTCAGCGCGCCGGGGAAGAAGACGCCAAAACTGCCCGAAAGCTCGAGCTTCCCGGCACTGTTCTTTGCGACGAGAGGTCGACCCACCAAGCCTGCGTCGGTAACGGTTTTCAAGTCGGGGCTCATGCGTGACGGAAACCAGTAGGTATCCATTGCGTATGTTTCGCCGGGTGTCAAGACCGCCATGGGGCTGTTAAGTTCTGCCTCCATATAGTAGGGAGTCTCTTTAAGATTTTTTGAGGTCAAGTAGGGCATACCCTGCGCATCTAGTTGCACAGTGGGTCCGTTCTTGTAGAAGATAACCGAAGCCTTTTCGGGATACTCTGCACCCTCGATGTACTTGGTCTTTTCGACCATCGCGTAGTGAGTAGCGCCATCGACTAACGCAATCCAACCGGCGGTTGAGTCGAGCCACACCTCATTTTCGAGGTATCTCCAATTTAGCCGAAATAGTCCATCTTTTACTCTAAAAGATGGGTCATTAGCCAACCCATCGCGGACATGGTAGCCGTTCAAATAGGAGGAGCGGGGATTGAGCAGCGCGAAGGCCCAAAAATCACGATTGTGCTGATTGGGATCGCTGGCATCGGAAAGGTCGTACTGAGAGACGGACTGCACAGACCAAGCGATCGAGTGACCCGTGATGTTCTTGGTAATCGCATGAAAGAAGATTTCGGGGGAGTCGCTGCCGAGACTTATCTCACGTGTGTATTGAAGGCCCGTAGGGGGGTCCGACGGGCCCTCCAACCGCACCGTGCAGCGATTGTTTTGTGACAGAATCGAGAAGGCATATGCGGCGTCGTCAAGGGGCGTGGAAGCTCCTGTCCAGTGCTGCTCGTCATCATTGCCTTCAGGTAAGGGCCAAATCTTGTCGCCACCATAATTGATCCAACGGCCCGCAGCCTCGGCCGGGGCGATGTACTTGCCTTTGTAAACCGGGTTGACGAATAAATAGGGGTGTCCATTGAAGCTGACCTGCATCAGCCGGCCGCCCAACTGAGGAACAAAGGTCAACTTCACCCATTCGTTCGCTACCTCCTGGGCTTGCCAACCGTCGAACACTACTGCATGAATGTGACATGAAGACGATGGAGTGGGCGTGGACTGCTGAGCACTCGCCGAGGAGACTACTAGAGCAAAGGCAAGGAAGCTTCTGATGGCAGTTGATTTCATCTACGTGCGCTCTCGTTCATGGGTGAGTGTTTTACCGCGATGAAGGAGATTTGCTCGGCAGCCTCATTGTGCACTTCGAAGTTCTGCTGCAGCACCGATCTGGCAGGATAACGGCCCTCAAAGAACTTGCCGTATATCGCGTTCACTCGAGTGGCATCCTGCATCTCGCGCAAATAGACGGTACTGAAAACAACATCGGAGAAATCCATGTCAGCTTCTTGCAATCCATCCAACAGATTGCGCATGGACTGCCGCAGCTGCAGCTCAAGGTCGGGCGTGACTATTCCTTGATCCGGAATGAAGCCATCTTTAGCAGAGAGATATAGCGTGTCGCCATAGAGAATGCCGGGGCTGGCGGTGGGGCTGGGGGGCATATTTATTGGCCGGATCGCTTTGCGCTTGCTGAGGTCTGCTCCGGCAATACAACTAAATACGATGTGATCCCCTTTAGGGAGACCGACGGCTTGGATGGTCCCACGGCCCGGTGTATTGCCGAATTCAAAATAACTCGCGTAAACCTTGCCCATGACGTCGTATTGCCCACCGACACTCATGTAGGGATTCACCCATAGAACATTCTTCATGCTTAGCCGGGCAGCCTTGAGCACGGTACTTACATTGTCGAGAGCTTGCCTGACTTCTCCAGTAAAGTCAGACGCTTGTCTCCCGGTGAGCGGATCCCTGCCTCCCTGCGCCGACAGATACATGATTTCGCCTGCCCGGATTGCAGGCGGATCCATGTGCGGACCTCGCGCCCAGCCCGCCGGCCAAATTGCTTCTCTGTGATTCGTGTCTGCCACTGCAATGCAGTTGATTTCCACTTTTTCCCCATCCGGAAGAGCGGCAACCGTAAGAACAGTCCGCGCCGGGGGGCTTTGGCCGATTGTCTGCCAATAAACCTCATCCATGCCTGCCACGTCATGCTCATCCGTGAGATAGATGTTCATCCACACAACATTCCCAAAATTCATGCCTGCACCCTTCAGCACCGCCTGGACGTTGCTTAGGGCCTGCGCGACTTGTTCGTCGAACTCTGATGCACGTGTGCCGTCGGGCTTACGGCTTCCTTGACCGGATATGTAGAGCGTGCCCCTGGTTAGAATGCCAGGACTATGGAACGAATCGGCAGCTGCATGCCCCTGCGGTTGAATGACTTTGAATCCGGAGTCTTGGGCAACAAGGTTGAGCCCGAACGCGCAGAAAAAAAGGCAGGCAAAGAATGGAAGGCTGCGCTTGGACCGATCGATCATTTCTCCTCCGACGATTCGTGCGCTTGCAGGTAGGGGACGAATCCGTGTGCTCGGGTTCTCAGTTTGTACACGGATGTCGTTGCTGTTATGTACAGGGTTGAGTAATCGGGGTCTCCCCACGCGAGATTTGCCGGCTGCTCGGGAACTACGATGGTCCCCAGATGAATACCATGCGGGGACCATACCCATATACCCCTTGGACCTACCACATATAGATTGCCGTTTCGATCCACCTTCATGCCGTCTGGTACGCCATCCTTTGGACCACCCGGCTCTGTACCGAAGATCCGTCCGCTGCTCAATCTACCGCCAGCGTGGAAGTCGTACACATGGATATTTCGTTGGGTGGAATCATCCACGTACAACTTGGTGCCGTCTGGAGAAAAGGCGAGCCCATTGGGGTCTTCCAGATCCTTTGTTAGCAGTTGAAGTTGACCGTCCAGAGCGAGGCGATAGACGCCTTTAAAGGAGAGTTCCTGCTTTTGTCCGCGAGGCAAGTCAGAAGTTGGATCAGTAAAGTAAATAGCGCCATCCGGACCGAGCACCACGTCGTTGGGACTGTTCAAACGCTTGCCTTGGTAATGATCTACGACTATTTTGTAGCTTCTGCCATCGGGCGACAGACGGATGATCGCCCGCAGAACACTCGCACAATCCAAAAGACGATGTTGTGGATCATAGGTATTGCCATCGGGGTCGCCCAGAGAGATGATTTCCTGTTTTTGACCAGTGGAAGTGTTTACCTTGAAAATTTTGTTGAGAGTTTCGTCGCTCACCCATAGATAACCGGAGCTATCCCAAACGGGCCCCTCGGTAAAACCGAAGCCCGAAGCCAGCTTGGTCAGCTGTGCTTTTCGATCAAAGAGAGTCCAAAAATCGGGTGTGAGGGCCTGAAGTTCAAACACCACCTTGTTCGTTTCTCCATGACCTAGGCGGTGGGCCGATCCGGCAATCAGCAGCAAGGCCAAAGCGGCTATCGCAACCTTGGGGACGACGATGTTGAACCACGAGTCCTTGGAGCGGAAGAATAAGTGATTATTCGTCATCATCGCGGTCAGATTTTGAAGATTGGGTTTTGGAGCGCTTGGAATTTTCACTTCCCACATGAAGGAGATAACTGACCAGGTCATTTATCTGTTGGTCATTCAACGTCGATTTGTAGTTGACCGGCATCAGCGAGTGAGACCCAAGATCTATGTGTGTGAGTTGTGACTTCTGAAAAAAATGAAAGTCTCCATCCATTGTCTGGATCGAAACGGAAAAATTATCGTTCACCTTGAGCATTCCAGTGAACTTGTGCCCTGTGTGCGTCACGACGGTTGTAGCCTTCTTCTGGGGAGGCAGATTCCCTTCAGGATCCAAAATCACGCTTCGGATCTGGCCGGCGCTTTCGTCCGCTCCGTAAAGCGAAAGATCACTGCCAATAAAGCCGCCTTTCCCATTGACCATATGGCATTCTGAGCATCCCGCTCCGCTAAAGAAAATCGACTTCTCCGCTCTTCGGGTTTCCGGGAAGCTTGATGTCGATTTGCCGCCCTTGCAGAGTTCGTAAATATTGAACAATACTGGTCAATTTCTCTTGGCCCAGCCACCCAAAGGCAGGCATACCAGTCGCGGGGACTCCATTTTTCGCGATCGCAATCAGGTCTGAGTCGGCGAGTCGCTGCATGTCAGGAGCAGTTGCAATGTCCGGCGCGTGTTCGCCCCCGCGGCCATCGGATCCGTGACAGCTTCCGCAGTTGGAGTCGAAGAGCATCGACCCTTGAACATCCGCAGCAGTAGCAGTGCTCGCCGGTTGTTGCGCGCGTAGATTCGTGATCAATACCAACCCAAGCAGCAAGCACGGGATGGAGATCGTGTGCCACCAACTCATCATTTCGCTAAAGACCTCTTTCAGCGTTCAATACCCACTGTGGCAGCACCCAGCCGGCACCCTGGGCCTTAGTGTTCTGCGCCTATTTGCACCATACCCGGATACCACGAGCGCACGGCGAGAATACGTGACTTGACGTTGGGGGCACTGTAATATCCGACAGTGCAGTTGAGCCGGAAGAAATAAGCACCCCCCGCTTTGACGGGATGCCGCCCTGCGATTCCGTCCATTCCGCTCCCTGCGACCATCACGCCGTGGCCGCTCAAGACCAGGTAAATCTCCTCCTCCCGCTCGTGGTGATGAGGAAAGTTAGTACCGCCTGGTGCAATTTCCATCAGGAAGAGGCTGGTCAAAACGCGGCCTGCAGCAATGCGGTCGCGCTTACTGTCGACATCCCCCATCAGCAGACGGTAACGAGTCGAATCAGGGTGGCCGCTCACCGTAGTTGTCGGCACATCCTCGATATTGGCCTTTAGAGGATGCGGTGGGAGTTGAGTTTTCTCGAATCCTTTAGTGCGAAAACCCATAATGATCACGGTTAGTGGGATGTCAGACTTATTGCTCAGAGCGTGCGGAATTGTTGACGGAATATATAAGTAGTCTTCTTTCTTAAGCGAGACGATCGCATCTCCGTACTTCAAGGAGCCCGTGCCTTCGAGCACCACGTACACTTGGTCTTCGTCTGGATATTGAACCAAACTGCAGATGCCATTCGGATCAATCACAGCCTCTCCATAACGTGATACTCCGACGACTACAGATGTATCCGAGTCTCCCTGGCCGAACAACGCCCGGTAGTGGCACGTCTTCGTCGTAATATCTGACTTCTTCTCCCCGACTGCCGAAGCGTCACGATAAAGAAAGGTGGGATCGATCTTGCGATCGGTCGCATGGAGCAGAGGTGCGCAGAAAATTCCTATGAGCAGAGCGACGAGCCTGACGGCATGGCGTCGGCTTTCTGTCCCCCGGCATGTTGCTGTCAATGAAAGCCTCTCAACGTCTAGGTATCTGTTCACTGCATTTCGACGCTGCCCGAATCCGGTAAGGTACTTGGTTTGCAATTACGTTTTGTGGGCTGAAGAAGGCACTTACGTCGATTGTTTGCGGGCTTTGTCAAGAATCTGACGTAGCCGATTCCCGACCGTCAGATCTTCCCCCGACTGTAAGGTCATCGAGACAATTTGCAACTCATTCGGAGGCGGCTCCTCTTTTGCCTTGGGGTTATCGCCTTCGCGGACTGCGGGTACCCCACTTGGATTATTGTTCGTGAGTACCTCAATACGGGGTTCGCCCTCCCGCAACTGTTGAGCGCATTGGTCCACCGTCAAACCGAACCGCTGCACATCCCACTTTACCGTCAGGGTCGGATAGCTGTTCTCTTCTTGAGGAATCGTGATGGATGTAGTGACTCCTGGTACGGTTTGAACCAACTTTTGGATGCGTTCAACCCGACTCTGCCACTCTCTATTTAGTGCCGCGAGATCCGCCTGGGACCAATAATCGACTGCTGCAAGAATCCCTATAATCTCTTCTTTGCCAACCTTCATTGGCCGACATACGGCTCCCTCCCATGGATTGTTATTTGCCATTGCCGCATCGATCAGGTCTTTCCGGCCCAGCAGCACGCCTGAACATTGCGGGCCACCCAAGCCCTTTCCGCCGCTAAAGCAATAAAGATCGACGCCGATCTTTGCGTAGCGTCTGAAATTCTCAAACGGAGGGATGCCTGCCGCATCGTCCAGCAGTAGGGGGACACCGGCCGCGCGCGTGGTCTTCAGCACATTTGGTAAGCGGTCGTCCCGCCAGGTTGTATAGACCATGGCGGTTTGCGGAGTAATGGCGGACTGCAGATTGTCCACTCCATGTGCAAGCACCAATCGGCCTCCGGCGAGGCGTATCGCGCTGTCGAATGCGCTCCGCCCTCCCAGCATCACGACTTCATGTTTCAGACCAGTTGTGTCGGGCAGTTGCCACACATTTTTTGGATCGGTCCCGGCGATGCAGCCCGCAGTCGCCAGAGCCATCGCGCCAGCTGAGCCAGACGTGACCATTCCGGATTCTGCACCGGAAAGTTCCGCAAGCCTTTTGCCAGCTGCGCGCTGCAGTTCAAACAAGTCCACAAATTGTCGCGAAGCGGCCTCGACAGCTTGCCGCACCCCCGGCAGCTCCAGTGACCCGCTCAGATACGTCCACGTCCCCCGCGCATTGATCAATGGCCGAACCCCAAGCCGGGTATAAACATCGGCGGCGGAAGCCCCTCCTGCTGTCGCCGCTACCGTGTTCGCAAGACTTCGCGTGGCAATGGTGGCGAAGAGAGGAGCAGCGGCCAGTAATTTAAGGAAAGATCGCCGATCGTTCAGGCTATTTTTGAGCTCACGCTCGGGCAGCATACTGTTTCCTTTCCTACTGCAGCTGCCCTAGGGCCCGCTGGTTGTTGTGCACGCACGGTCGTGATCGATACCAGTCCGGGGACGAACAATTGGTGGAGATCACTCGCCGCCGATTCAACATCCGCTAAAGACCTCTCGAAATCGATAACACCCACACGTCACCACTAGCCTGGCAACAATTGCAGACCTGAACACAAATTTTTTCTCAGAACAGGAACTTCAAGGCAACCTGCATGATACGAGGATCGCGGGCACCAGTTACATAACCGAAACCACCTTGGCCGGTATTGTTGACGAGCCCATTCGGATTCGTAAACTGCGCATGGTTGAAGATATTGAATGCTTCTGCCCGAAATTGCAGCTTAGTGGTCTCCGTAATGGTAGTGCTCTTCAGGAGAGCCATATCATAATTGTCGATGCCAGGACCGGAGAAGGATCGCCGCATTGCGTTACCTACTTGCCCGATCGTCTCAGGGACAAAGTAGTTGGGGTTGAAATATGGCAGCCCCTTTCGCGGGTTCCGATTTCCATAAAGAGGGCCGCCGTTGTTCGCGTAGTTTGGCACATCTACGTTTGCATTAAAGGCACCCAGCAGTGAATTATCGTCATTCTCATTGAGAGTGACCGGCTCTCCTTTGGCGAACGTAGTTACACCGGAAAGCTCCCAGCCCGCGGTGAACCGCTTCGCAATATCCCCTCCGCCGATAAAATGATCGAAGGGCAACTGTACGGTGTAGCTGGCGACCAGATTATGCGGAACGTCAAAGCTCGATAACGCGCGGGTTTGGCCCGGATTCAACGGATTGGTCGCATCAAAGGAGTCCGAACCGTTATCCAGCGACTTCTCAAAGGTGTATCCAATGAGGAAGTTCAGATACTTTTCGTTGTGCTCGAGAGTCAACTGCAGCGAGTTATAGCTGGAGCTGACCGCCGTCTTCATGTACGGATTGCTGTTGAAGTTAATCCCGAAGGTAGGCCGGGTTCCGTTCACTGTCTGGCCGCTCGCTGTGGTGTAGATCGTGTCTTCCCCGAACGGCCCGCAAGTCGTCGTGCCGGGCGCGACATTGGCCGGATTACTCAATTGCAGGCAGAGGGCCTGGTCCCCTGGATTTGATTCCTCAAACGTCAGCAACTGCCGGCCGACGGTGCCGACGTAGTTCACGCTCAGTACGGTGGCAGTTCCCAATTGCCGCTGGAGCGAGAGCTCCCACTCCTGAACATATGGCATCGTGTTCTTATAGTAGTAATAGTCTGATCCGCCGATCGGTGTCGCCCCTGCCCAATTAAAGGTCGTATCGGGATTCTGTGGAGACACGTTGGTTGGAGGAAAGACGAAGGGGAACTTCTGTCCCGCCGGAGTTCCCGACGGCCGATCGACAAACGGGGTCGCCAGCTCAGTCGATGACACAGAGTAGTAGTTGCCGTAAGGAGCGTCCCCTACCTCGACAAAGCCGGTGGCATCCTCGATAGAGCTATAGAAGATGCCGTAACCCGCACGTATGCTGGTTTTTCCAGCCCCGCCAAGCATCTTGCCGAGAAAACCGTCGCTCACATCTGGCGCATAGGCAAAACCGACTCTAGGACCAAAGTTGGTGTACTTGGTGGGCCCGAGCGTGCGAGGAATGCCTGGATCCAGGGGAACAACCAGACCGAGGGGAGCACCGGGAAATGATAGCGATTGCTCCCCGGGGACAACCGTTTCCAGCTTGTTCTGGGTGTCGTACCAGGGCGTAGCGGCTTCCCAGCGCAGGCCGTAATTTAGGGTGAGATTGCGGGATGCACGCCAGCTGTCCTGAAAATAAAATCCGTAATACTTGCTGCGCGAGTCGAGGAGCTGTTGGCTGGCCTGCACAAAGCTGTCTGGCGCCCCAATCAGGAAATCGGCAAAATCCAACCCGGTCTCTGAACCCACAAAGCCAAAGCACCCGTTATAGCAGTCGTAGTTCCGCTCGTTGATCTGGTTGTAGTGGAGGTTGGTGCCAAACTGCAGAGTGTGCGTTCCAAAAGTCTTGGTGACGTTATCGATGATTTGAAAGGTGTTGTTGTATTGCCTCAATGCGTCGGGCGGGACACCAAGGCTGAAGTTGTTGAACATTAAATTTGAAACACCCTCGTACCCAGGGTTGATAGGAGAGATACCGCCCGCGGGGCCCCACGGAGTGACAAAACCCTGCGAGGCAAGGGTGACACCCAAACCCTGGCCTGAGGTGGGTTGGCCGGTCAGGTTTACGTCGCGGAGATATGCGAGACGAAGATCATTAACGGTCGATGAGTTAAAGGTCGTCGTCAACCCTAAATTGACCATTTGTGTTTGACCCTGATTGGTTGCGGCATAGCCTGGGACATTTACCTGGCTATACGGATTCACGGTGTGGAATCGGTCAATGAAGTAGTAGCCAAACACAAGGCCGATTCGTGTAGGAATGTCTATCCGGCCACTCCCCTTGTCGTCGCTCAACGTCCCGTTGTAGGCAGAGGTGGAGAAGTTGGGGGTATTGTTGACAACTCCATTGGCCGTAGGGAGGAACTTCAGCGAGTTCAGCGCAACCGGCGACCACGCGGTCTGGGGAATGACAGCATTGGGAAAGACGCAAGTCGCGTGGTCCGTGCAGCCCGGAGTGTAATAATTTTCCCCCTGCGTTACGGGATATCCCAATGTCTGGGAGAGAGTGTTAGCCCAGCCGGTCCCGGCGACTGTGCCAGTAAGCGAGTTCGCCTGGTCCGTCAGGTTACCCGTACGGTCGGCATCTGAAGGCACGGGATAACTCTGGGTCTGTCCCAAAGTCTGCCGTGTTCCCTGATAGTCGCCAAACCAAAAAATCTTGTTCTTGCGGATCGGCCCTCCGGCCGAACCGCCGAATTGATTCTGGATGAAAACACCGCGCGTTGGAGAGTAGTAGTTTTTGGCATCCAGATCTGTGTTGCGCAGGAAGTCGAAGACCGTGCCATGATACTGATTGGTTCCCGACTTAGTGACTACATTGACCTGGCCACCGCTGTAGTTTCCATACTCTGCATCGAAGTTGTTGGTGATGATACGGAACTGCGCGATGGAGTCGAGATTGGGGATCATGGCGGCGCCGTTGTGGACGCCTTCTTCCGCATTTGCCCCATTCACCATGAACGCGTTGGACCCGGTGCGGCCGCCGTTGACGGATTGTTGACCGTTGTCCAGGTCACCCGAGACTTGCGTCGCTCCGACTCCCGATGTTTCGCTGTCCTGGCTATGGGAATAAGGCGACACGCCGGGTTGCAATTTCAACAGGTCGATGTAGGAACGCCCGTTCAACGGCACGGAAGTAATCTTCTGGCCTTCGATAACTACGCCATTCTGCGTGCTCTGCGTCTCCACCTGCAGTGTGTCGGTTTTTACGTTGACAGTATTGGTAACCGTGCCTATCTGCATGGTGATGTCGATGCGGAGCGATGAGTTCGCATCGATCTTCACACCGGTTTGGACGTAGTCGCGAAAACCAGGCCGGCTGACCGTCACGGTATAGAGGTCAACGTTCAAAGTCGGGAAGCTGTAAAAGCCCTTGGAATCGCTGACTGCGGTCGTCTTCACGTTCGTGGACAAACTAGTTGCTACCACAGTCAATCCCGGTATCACGGCCCCGCTGGAATCAGTGACCACTCCAGAGATCGAGCCGGTAATGGCAGCCCACAGGGTAGCTGTTCCCAGCAGCGCGCCCAAGAGGAAACCTAGCCTGATAATGCGAGCCATGGGAGTCCGACCTTTCAAATGAAGACGAGTGAAGCGATTGGGTCAGCGTGCTATACGAAAGAGATCGATGGGAAGCGATCGTAATCGTAAGACCGAAAGGTGTCAAGAGGTGGTTTCCCCAAAAATGGAGAACGAGACTCCCCCTTTCGTTATTCGCTGTGCATTCCAATTGGGCCGTCATACCGGGCGGTTTTCTCAGAGCAGGGTCGCGTGCGTATGCGATTGCAGAACGAGCTCGGGCGGCATGCTTGACTTTCAAAACTGGCGAGTAAGGATTGGCAACGTCTGGTTACCATCAGATCGTGGTGCCCTGCCCGCGTTGCGAAGTGATGCGGAAGCCAGAGGTTTGAAATAACAGGAATTTCTTCCCAATTTCAAATTCCGTGCTCAGATTTACGCGTGCCAGGAAGCCGACTCGCGATACGAGGTTTTACGACTTCGCCCTTTGTCTGTAGATACTGGAAAGACGACTTATCAACCCACAGTTTCACCTCACGCCGGTCGACATCTTCATCTCCATGGAGGCGCGTAATCCAAAAGGGGCGTCGCGTCGTAATCTGCCACTTCATCGCCGACGTTTGGCTCGGACCAAATCAAAGATCGGGATGCCGGAGACATGATGGCATCCCGGGCATTTGGCGACGAGTCCGATTCGCACCCCGCGCACCGCAGCTCTTAGAGTGCGCGTCATCACACGATGCCGCAGAAAACGGAGTCCGGTCGAATCTTGGGGGGCGGGCAAGTTTTAGTGCCGCGGCCCGAAACGCGGCAAAATGTCTTGAATTTGCATATGCGCGGGCGTAGAACTCAGCCACCGGGGAGGTGCGTCGCATGGCAGCGAAGATCCGGTTACTTCGGCCTCGGACAATCGTACTTTTGTTGCTCTCTGCAGGCTTTGCTCGCATTCGGGCTGTACAACATGCAGCAGGAGACGAAGCCACGCGCCAAGGTCCTCGAGAATAAAGAATTCAGTCTTCCTGCTCCCCATGGCGGAAAGCATCAGCCCACAAAGGAACGACTGCCGGCAACGCCGGCGCCTTCGACGACTGCACCTTCCGCGCCTTCGGCTTCATCACCTTCACTGTTAACTTCTGCAACCTCGCTCGCCGGGTTGATCTGCAGCCTCGTGACGCTTTACATGGGCGTCGGCGATTACAGAATGCGTCGCCGTGAATTCTTAGAGCGACAGCGCAGTGCGAGGCAGGCTTCTTAATCCTTTGTGGGAGCGGACGCGGAATGGCGAATCACCCTGAGCCTTCTGAAATGGCAGGAGGCCCGCTGCTGGGTGCCCATGACCGGGGCCGCTGTACTAATGCCTGCTTGTGCTGACTGCTGTTATCGCGATGGCGTCTTACGCGCCAACGCGTCACAAAGATTGCCTTCATTGCTCTCGCGCAACGAACCGTAATCCTCTCGATGTTAGACATGAGTTACGTGGTTGGATTCAGAGAGGGTTCGTGCTCCGTCAAAAGACCCAACACGCCAGCGCGGACTGATTCCCGAAGGGCTCCTGATTGCGTCAGCCGCGGAACCTGCAATCACAATAATTCTGGTACCTGAAGAGGGAGTGCTTGTCGAAATCCCGTGTCATGAAATCCCGTGTCATTTTGTATGTTGAGGATGAAGCCACCGCGCTGACGGTGCGCTGTCAGGTTTTATCGCGTGCTGGCTATGTAGTTTTGCCCGCCGGGGACGGCGCAGCAGCGTTGGAACTTTTTAAATGCATCCGGGCTGACCTAGTCATCATGAATCATAGGCTACCGGGTCTATCTGGAACGCACGTGGCTGCTGAAATGAAGCGGTTAAAGCCCGCAGTCCCAATAGTTCTCCTGAGCGGCTTGGTGGAGGCGCCCCCGGGGAGCAACCATGCGGACCTGCTAATCACGAAGGGTATGCCTGCGGCCGAGTTCCTCCAAGCGGTGGCTAAGTTGATTCCAGAATGACAATCTTCTGGAGTGCATGACCTGGCAGACAATCGGACTTTATCGTGACTGCCACAAGACGAGATGCGGCGGCGAAGCTGCTTGTGCAAAGCGCTGAACGGTAAGTGGGATCCGCTCGCATGCATTAGGCGCGGATTATGGTCCGGCTGGCTGCGAGGGATTCCCGCCAGTAAGCGCTACACAGGAGCTTAGGTGCGAGGAGGTTCGGTCGGATCGAGAGGTGACACTTCGCTACCGAAAAACTGCTCATCGCGCAGGATGGTGCTGATGGCAGGCAAAAGGTCGCGTGCCGCTTTCGATTTCACCACAAAGCCCAGTGCACCAAGGTTCATTGCTTCGTGCGACAGTTCCGGCCAATCGTATGAGCTCACAAAAAGAATTCTTGAACGCGGCGCAACACTGCGGATTAGGCGAGCGGCTTCCAGGCCATTGAGATTCGGAAGACCGATATCCAGCAAAACCACATCGGGTTGCAATTCTTCACTCTTCTGTACGGCTTCTAAGCCGTCCGAACCTTCGCAGATAATTACTCGATCCATGTATCGGTGCAAGAGCGAGCAAACCGATCGTCGCCACACCCGCGAGTCATCCACAACCAAAATACTTAGCGACACCAACTTTACGAGGCCTCCTCAGGCAACACTCACCCACAGCCATCGTTTGGCGGTGAAGAACTGATTACCTTTAAAGAGTGACACTTAATACCGATTGCATCGTTGCTCATGAACAATGATGAGACGATGCCGTGTCCTGACAAAAAGAGAGGAGGGGAAATCAGTTATCGCTTAGCATCAGAGCTTCTAGTGAACGCACCACGACCTTGCCACGGCTTTTTGTCAGAATGCCCTTGCGCTGCCACTCGTTGAGCAGGCGGCTCGCCGTAAATATGGTGATGTTTGCCTCGTTGGCCAGTTCTTCGTTTCTAATATTGAGTTCGACGCCGTCCGCAACTCGCTGTCCCAATCCGGTGGTGAGATTTCCCAGCACCTGCGCAAGTCGCTGGCGCGCGTTCTGGCAAGTGGCCGAGATGTGAAGAGACCGGTACACCACGAAATAGTCATACGCGATGAGTAACGCGTTCTCGAACAACCGTGGACATTGAGCGGTGGCAGATCTGATTGTGGCGCGGCTCCATACCAGCACAGTGCTGTTATTTACGGCTTCAGTGCTCGCAAGATATTCAACGGGTCTCGACAGGAATGCGGCCCCGCCGAAGACTTCGCCGGGCGGAAACCAGAAAACCGGCACTTTCTCTCCCTGAGGTGTCATGCAAAAGCCACGTGCGCGTCCGTGAATCACTAGGAATATGTGGTCGGCAGCATCCCCCTCATGCACCATCACGGCATTTGCGAGGAATCGGCGTCTGGTAGCCAGGGCGACGATTGAAGCGACTTCGGAGGAAGTGAGTCCTTCGAAGAATCTTGGTTTGAGCGTGCGTACACGCTCCAGAACCGCATCATGATCGTCAGCAAGCACCATAGTTTTGCGCATGCGCGTCGGGCGCCTTCTGTTCCGGGATTACTGGGTATTCTTATCTCGCTCGATGACGCTGTCCACTGTCCAATGCGACAGTAGACAAAATCTCGAGCATTGCTGATTGGTCACAACTTTGTGATACGCAACAAAGCTAGGAATTACCACCAACTTATCGCGTGCTGTGAGTTACAGGCGATGCGCAACTCTTCGAGACTATGACCTGAAGCCTGATCTAGTGCTTGTCGACGTGGGCCCTCCGCCGTCGAATGGGCTCGCCGCCGGAGCTAAAGCGCGAATTCTCTTGTGATCGTCGGCCAGCGAAATGGGCATTCGGTTCATGCATTTCCCGTCACCGTCGTCGCTTCGTTGACGTCGCCATCCTCTGCAGGCCATTCCTTCTCAGCAATTATCGGCACGGCAGCAATGATCTTCGTTCCCTGCCACGGCGTCGACTCCACGGAGAGCCTCCCATGCACCAGACGTATCCGTTCCTGCATACTCAGTAGTCCCAATCCGCCTTTTTTCTTCGCCGCTTGCACATCGAAGCCTGCACCGGCGTCGCTCACCACAAGCCGAACCTCGCCTTCAATGCCAGAGAGTTCCACTGTGAATTGGCTTACACCGCTATATTTGACGGCATTGTGCAGCGCCTCCTGCGCTATGCGGAAAAGGCAAAGGGAGATATCTTTTGGCAAATGAGCGGGCACCTCCGTTGCCGAAAACTCGATATTTATTTCGTCTTGCTTCGACAACTCCCCACAGAATCCTCGTATAGCGGCCACAATGCCCAGGTAGTCCAGCCTCGATGAGTGCAACTGGTGCGACAGAGACTGAACGTCACCCGCAATTTCGGAGCAGTGTTTCCGAATATCTTCCAGGTTCTTTTTCGTAGCCGCCGGTGACCCGTCCGAGCTACGGTTCGCCTGCTGAATCTCCATCGACAGCAGCGCCAGCCTCTGGCAAATGTCATCATGCAGATCTCTCGCAATCCGGCTGCGTTCCTTTTCCTGTGCTTCGATCAGCTGGCCACTCACCCTTTCGAGCGCTGCCTGGGCAAGCTTCTGATCCGTGGTATCAATTGCCGAACCGATGAATCCGCCGAATGATCCGTCTCCGTTCACTCGTGGAGACGCAACATCGAACATCCAGCGGTAGACCCCATCGCTCCTCCGGAGGCGATACTCCTGTGAAAATGGCTCTCGGGTTTTCAGGGCGCGCGAAAGCGTATCCAGTATTTTCATCTGGTCGTCCGGATGAACGTACGCGATCCACGTGTCACCGAATCCCGCATCGGGATCGGGGCCCGTAAACGCGATTCTGCGTTCGTTCAGATACGTCATCTTGCCTTTCGCGTCGCACATCCAGACCAGTGAGGGAGTCGTGTCCGTCATCACCCGGAAACGCTTCTCGCTTTCACGTAGGCCGGCTTCCGCTGTTCGCTTTCGCGCACGCTGCCAGAGCAATCCAGTAATCAACAAAGCCTGTGCGACGATCAACACAATGGTGGGAATAATGTACTTCCGATTACGCTCCCAAAGGGTGGACCTCCGATATAAAACCACACTGCCCGGTGGCAGAGCCGACTCTGGGATATGCCAGCGGCGAAGTGCCCGCCAGTCAACCTCGACCTGAAGACTGGTGTCGTTCACAACCGGAATGTTTTCCGGCCGTTCACCGTTCAGCACCCGTGCGGCTATTCCTCCAATCGACAGGGCTTCTTTTCTCCAGTCACGGTACGCTCCGCCGATGCACCCATGGTTCAGACATAGCGTCTCCCACGCGGAATAGGTCGGTACCCGCTGTGCGACCGCCGCGAGGACGTCGTATGCTCCGACTGCTGGCTCGGTTGAACCTTGTGGCGCGAGCTGAAACAAGGCCACTGTATGGGGAGGGAGCGTGGCAACCCTCGCAATCATCTGGGTGCTCGGAGGGCCGATGATGTCGATCTCTCTCACCTTATCCCGATGACGAAGAAGCTCGGAATGCGCGGCTGCCCACCAAAACCCGGGTGCGTCCGTGATGACAGCGACCGCGTCAGCATCTGGATGAAGGCGAAGCGCGAGGTCGATTGTGCCCCGAAGACCGACTGATCCGGTAAGGCCGGTCATCCCGGGCAACATCTTTAGCCCCTCCAACTCACTGGCACTGACGTTCATGAAGACGATGGGCACACCGGGGAACATCTCGTCGCGGTTTTCCATGACGAACTGTAGCGTCTCAACAAAAACTACAATCTGGAGGTCTGGTTTTACCTCACCGTATCCACGGCGCAAAGTCTCTGCCAAGCTCTCCCGGTAGAACTTGTCCTTTAGTCGCTGATAGTCCAGATACACGACATGGAAATTGACCGGCTCCGAAACCTGAGCCCGCACCCTGGATTTGACCAAATCCAGCAATCCCTGGTCGGTGTTAGCCGTTGAACCATAAATGATCAGCACATTTTTGGCATTCGCCTGGGCGAGTGCAGACGGCACGTTTAGAAGGCAAAGGAAAAAGCCAAGAACCGCAAGCGCCATTTGAACACAGCGCACCAGTGCGACATACCGGGAAGTGCAATCGCACTCGGCGTTGAATCGCACGCTCTTCATCCCATTCTTCAGGCATCACCATCGCTTCTGCGTTGCATCACCGTGACGCCTGCGCGGGTGCCCAGTCGTCAGTATGTTCCCAGGCCCTTACATTGCTCTGCCAGGGGAAACCTTGAACAGGACAGAACGTGCCTCGACACGACGGAGATGTGACGTGCCGTCCAATGATTGCTTGGATCATAGCGCTTGGAGGTCTCTATTTGACAGCTTTTCCTTGACAGCTTTTCCGGATTTACTGCGTTCGCCGATACTTCCTGAAAGAAGTACGTGCAGACCAGTGCCAATCCAGGAGGAGTTACGTTATATGCCTTCTTCTATGACCGAATTTCGACAGGTCGGCCCGCAGAGCAATGTGAGCGCGCCTCGATGTGCCCGTTCCGGCCCACAACGTTATCGCTTACGTGGCACCATTTCTTCCGCCGTGGCAATTTGTCCACTAAATTTATTGTTAGCTGTGTGTGAATTTTGCGGCAGTTCTAACTGGCGTTACACAAGCTATGCGGCGGCGCAGAGAGCGACCGGCCTCTCTTCCCATGTGGGCGCCGGTTTATCCCAAACAGAAATCAGCGTGCACGTTTTCAGTCGCAATCGAACGGCAACGCGGATCAAAGCAGCGTTGAATGCGCTGATGAATATCCAGCGCGTGAGTTATGAACAGCGGACAAGCGCCGAAGGGCGAACCGAAACGCGGTGGTCTCCGATTTCGTAAATTAGTAGATGAGGCTTGATTCTCAATCGACCCTGGTGTGACAGAGTCAGGTTTTTATCAGGTCCGGCCTGTCGTTCTTGACGCTTCCAACTGCTTTGCCCCCTTCCACGCAGTCATTTTCTCCGGATCGAAAGGCCGCAACAGGTCTATTGGCGGACGCTCGGCATCGGGTTTGAGCCAGCGATTTTCAAGGTGACAAGACCTGACTCGCGATTCACCACTTTTTCGCCTACTACTTTGCCTAGTAGACGGCCCTTGGGGATTCCCCTACCGTTGGCATGAATCGCGGTGATTCCCGCTCTCCCACGCAAGACACCTGCCAACTGTTTAAAGGAGCATCATGGCCACGCAAACCGTACCCGCATCAGATGAAGCAAAGGACTGGACAAAGCCCGCCGCGATGGCGATCCCCAAGGGGGGATTTTTCAAGGACAAGGTTGAGCAAGGCAGGTACGGCCCGATCTTTCCCAAGACTCCGGCGTGCTACGGCTTCTCCGTCATTGCAAAAGTCATCCCCGGAAGGGAAGAGATCATATACAACCATGCCAAGGCCGTGGAGAAAGCAATCGCAGATGATCCGGACGCGCTCACTATACTCCAGGCACACTACTTGAGGTGGCTGGTCTTCACTATCAACAAGGAGACCTACTTCATGTATCAGGGTATCTTCGATACCGATTTCGATAAATACTGCGAAGATGCCTCTGTCCTCTTCGGGAAGACAGGCATCCAGTCGGCCTTTGAGGCCCTCGAGGGATGGCCGGCGGACTACGCGACCAATCCTTCGTCCATCGTCAAGTTTTTCCGCGAGCACCATTGGCCTAGCACCCTCGAATACAGCGAGCATCCCTATGTGAGTTGCGAAGAAATCAAGAAAGCGCTCACGGTCAAAGCGGCATTCTCAACGGCGCTCGACCAAATGCAGTGACCAAGAACCCGTCGTGGCCGCAGTCTTCCCCTTGAGGACGACTCAGAGCGGAAACCGGTGCCTCTGCACCCGGTCCTGATCGAAGAACTGAGGCAGTGGAGGAGGGGCTCGCTATATCGGTCGGATGAGGATTTTGTCTTTCCATCTATCGCGAAGAATGGAGGTCAGCCGATTTGCCCGGACATGATCCTGAAGCGTCATATTCGGCCGGCGGTTAAGCAAATCGGAGTCACGAAGCGGATAGGGTTTCACAGCTTCCGCCACGGACTGGCCACTATGTTGCGGCAGCAAGGTGTCGACATCAAGATTGCGCAGGAACTACTGCGGCATGCCGACAGCAGGATCACTTTCGAGATCTACCAACAAAGTGTCGTCGATGAGAAGCGAGACGCCCAGAACCGAGTTATGGGCATGCTGCTGACTGAAAATGAAAAAGGCGCGGAAGGATCGAACCCTTCAGCACCTGTGGAGATCTATCGAAAGCAACTATCTAAGCCATAAACCCATGCTTTTACTGGATTTATGGCGGGGACGACGGGGCTCGAACCCGCGACCTCTGCCGTGACAGGGCAGCATTCTAACCAACTGAACTACGTCCCCACGATGCAACTGAACGGTTTACGCAATACCCGCGTCGCTATTGACGATCGCAGGTTTCGCATACAGTGCACGTTTCACACGGATGCATGGGGATGATGGCATTTTTCCGCCCTTACCGCCCATACGCCGCCAGCAAGAAATCGTGAACTGGTCACAGGCCGGATTATAACAAGAAACGCCCGCTCAAGCTTCCGCCGCCGCTCCCATCTTTCCCCCTGGATTCCCTGCCCCGTATGATGGCGCCGCTTTGACGCATCGGGGAGCCTTGCGGCCCTCCACCGCTGCAGCGACCATGGATTCCACACCGACGATCGTGACGGCCGACGCACACGCCTGCGCCAGGACAAATCACGGCGCTCACGGTCGGCAGGATTGGCCAGGGATCTGATTGGGCGAGAGCGCCAGATTTATGAACTCGCCGTGCTCGATCAAATACAAATGTGTGAAGCAATTTGGTCAAGTGCCAACACTTGAGTCCCAAGATCGCCACGCTGTGGTTCGTTCGATAGGAACTTCACTTTCTGATTGGTCGGTGATACCGTCATTTGCCGCTACTCACGGGACTTTAGACAGAAGCAGAGCAGGCGTGAGGCATTCGAGATCAGCGATGTAGGCTTCTTCTTGAGATCGTTCCTTCCGCCACGCACAAAAAAGAGACCCGGCAATGTCCGCCGGGCCTGTGTTTTTGACTGCCTCAAAAGCTGGTATCGAGGCGCGGGGTTGATTCGTCTAGAACTGCATCTTGAGTGCGAACGATACTGCCGTGGAACGTAGTTTGGATCGGTTGCGGAAACCATACCGATGGACACGTTGCCGAACGCCTGGTTGTTGCTATTGTTGTTCGCTGTGAGGAGGTTGGGCGTGTTGGAGATGTTGAAGGTTTCCACACAGAATTGGATGTTCACGCGCTCCGTGCCCGGGAAAGCTTTTGAAGAGTGACAAGCCGACAACCATGCCTCATCAATTGGCTTCCGGAGTTGGTCTGCGGGAGACGCTGGCTCTCGGCAAACAGAGCCGAAGTCCCGGACCTATCCGGGAGCTTTATTAGAACCCACTAAGAATGGCGCAGCGTCTTTGGCATTGCGTTTGCATTTCTCGATGTTCCAGGGAGTACCCTATGCCGACCAATTCCGCTTCTGTAACTCCCATCGACGACACCCCTGTCCCATTGCGCGCACGGCTGATCGCCCCGACTGCTCTGAGCGAGGCGCAACGACTTACGCTGCACAGTCTGTGTCTGCTCTTTACACGTGCAGTGAATGCCAACATGACGCGCTGGCTTGGTGTGCCGTTTGCCGCCAGCCTCGCGGGGGTGGAACGCGCTCCGTTCTACGAGATCATCCACTCGCCGGAGACGGAAACCCGTTACGTGACAACGCTGGCGGTCGGTCCGGCGTCCCAACCGGCTCTGTTGCAAATGGATACTCCGCTGGTTTTTCTCTTCGTTGAGCTGCTGCTCGGCGGACCCGGTGGCACCTCGCTTGAACGCGAACCCACCGAGATTGAGGGATCGATCGTTCGCAGCGTTGTCGATCTCATCTGCCGTGATTTCAGCACCGCTCTCTCTTCCCCTGAATTAGAGATCCGGAACGACGCCTCCCTTCCAGCCCGCTCCATTGACCGGCTCATGCCTACGATCGACAGCACGCTGTCGCTTTCCTTCGATCTGATCTGCGGAACCCAGCGGGGCCGCATCGCATTCACGCTTTCTTCAGAGGCAGCGAAGGTTCTGATCCGCTCACTGGATGGACCACCCAAGACCGCGCGGCAGACATCGCCCGAAATGCGGACCGGTCTGCTGGCGCGCCTGCAACGAACGATGCATTTCGCGACGTTGCAACTACCTGCTGTACGCATCCCACTGAGCATCATCCGCGGCCTGAAGCCAGGTGAAATTCTCACCTTCGACCTCTTCGAAGACACTCCCGCCGTCTTCGCCATCGCCGGTCGGCCTGCCTTTTATGCCTCCCCCGTGGATGCTCAGTCGCGAAGGGGGGCCTATATCGCTGCGCCGATGGAGTAGGCAGCGCAGGAGGCGCGACGCGTGCAAGACTAGGAGCGGTGCGCCATTTATGTTCGGGATCGATTTCGGTACAACCAACAGCTCAATCGCACGGGTAGACGAACAGGGAGGAGTTGAACTGTTGCAGTTCCCTGCCGCCGGCGGCCTTCTTGCTGCTTATCGCTCTCTCCTCTACCTCGAGCAGACGAAGACCAGAACGCGATCGCAACTCCACTCCTGGAGCGGCCCGGAGGGCATCGAACGTTATCTGTCAGCCGAACCGAAGGGGAGGCTCATCCAGTCGCTCAAATCGTACCTCTCCAGCCGGACGCTCACTGGCACGGAAGTGTTCGGTCGGCGGCAGCTTCTGGAGGACCTGGTCGCCCGTATTCTCGGCGACCTGCGGAAGCACGCGGAAAACTTCTTCGGCTGCCCCGTCCACACCGCTACAGTAGGGCGCCCGGTGCACTTCGTCGGCGCCGAGTCTGATGCCGATGACGCATTCGCGCTCGAACGTCTGCGTGACTCATTCTCGAGAGCCGGCTTTGAACATGTCGAGTTCGAATTCGAGCCCGTGGCCGCTGCCTATCACTATGCATCGACGCTGACGCGAGACGAGTTGGTGCTCATCGGCGACTTTGGAGGTGGCACCAGTGACTTCTCACTGCTCAGATTGCGCCCTCATGCTCGCAAACATGAGGACCGGACCGAGCCGCTCGCGACCAGCGGTGTCGGCCTTGCCGGAGACGCCTTCGATGCACGCCTGGTTCGGCACCTTGTATCGCCTCATCTCGGCGCAGGTACGCTTGAAAAGTCCGGCGACAAAACTCTCGTCGCTGTACCAAATTGGGTCTACGTAAGACTCGAGCATTGGCACCACCTCTCCTTTCTGCGCACCCGCGCCGTCAGCGAGATGCTACGCGCAGCCCGCATCCGGGCGTTCGAACCGGAAAAGATCGCGGCGCTGTCGGAGTTGATCGAGGCAGACCTCGGCTACCAGTTGCATCAGGCAGTCCAGCGCACCAAAATTGCGCTCTCCCAGCAGGACCAAGCCGACTTTGCCTTCCGCGATCACGGCTTCAACCTGCACGCATCCGTCACACGCACTGAATTTGAATCCTGGATTCGACCAGACGTCGCCGCAATTGAGCAAGCCATCGAAGAGGTGATGAGCCGCTCCGGCGAAGATGACCTTTCGGTCGACCGCGTCTTCCTTACCGGCGGCTCCTCGCTCGTGCCTTCGGTCCGTCGCATCTTCGAGAGCAGGTTCGGTCGAGAGCGGATCCGCGCCGGAGATGAATTTACCTCCGTGGCCAGCGGCCTGGCATTGCGAGCACGCGCGACGCAACGCGCTCTTACGGCGTAGCTGTGCGCGGCATGATCGAGGCTTGCATATAATTGCCGCCGTATGCCGTACATTCTGTCTCTCGACCAGGGCACCACCAGCTCACGGGCCATTCTGTTTGATCAACAGGGAAACAGCGTAGCCCAGGCACAGCATGAATTCGAACAGCGATTTCCCAATGCCGGCTGGGTGGAGCACGATCCGTATGACATTCTTACTTCCCAGCTCACCGTAGCGGTTGAGGCGCTGACACGGGCCGGTATCCGCCCACGGGATGTCGTAGCCCTTGGCATTACCAATCAGCGCGAGACCACGATTGTGTGGGACCGCGAGACAGGAAAACCCGTTTACAACGCCATCGTATGGCAGGACCGCCGTACGGCACCGCTTTGCAGCCGGCTGCGTGAGGATGGCGCCGAGGATATGGTTCGAGAGAAAACAGGGCTGCTACTGGACTCCTACTTCTCCGGCACCAAGGTGGCATGGATTCTCGACAACGTGAAAGGCGCGAGAAAGAGCGCGGAAGCCGGCAAGCTCGCCTTCGGCACGGTCGACAGCTGGCTAATCTGGAATCTGACCAGCGGCAAGCGTCACGTCACTGACCAAACCAACGCGTCCCGCACTCTGCTCTACAACATCGTCGAAGGCTGCTGGGACGCGGAGTTGCTGCGGCTGTTGAAGATTCCGGAGAGCATGATGCCGGAAGTGGTCTGGTCGAGCGATCGCATTGGCGAAGTAACTACAACGCTCGGACTCGGTTCCATCACCATCGCAGGTGTTGCGGGCGATCAGCAGTCGGCGCTCTTCGGACAACTATGCTTCACACCCGGAGATGCGAAAAATACCTACGGTACCGGGTGTTTTCTGCTGCAGCATATCGGCAACCGTTTCGTCCTTTCACAGAACCGGCTTATCACGACTCTGGCGTGCAGCTTGAATCGCAAGCTTGAGTACGCGCTGGAAGGCTCCATATTCATCGGAGGCGCCGTCGTGCAATGGCTGCGAGACAACCTCGGCATCATTCGGAAATCGGAGGATGTTGAGCAACTTGCGGCATCGGTTCCAGACAATGGCGACGTGGTCTTCGTGCCCGCCTTTGTCGGCCTGGGCGCTCCGCATTGGGATCCATACGCCCGCGGGCTCTTGATCGGACTGGAGCGTGGTACACAGCCCGGTCACATCGCGCGGGCAGCCCTGGAAAGTATCGCCTTCCAGGTAGCGGATGTAATGGAGGCTATGGACCGGGAGACCCAGAACCCATTTCGTGAACTTCGGGTGGATGGCGGTGCCGCAGCCAACGACTTGCTGATGCAATGTCAGGCAGACCTTCTTGGCATCCCTGTCGTGCGGCCGGAGCAGGTGGAGACCACCGCACTCGGAGCCGCGTACCTCGCCGGATTGGCGACAGGCTTCTGGGAGAGTCCGCAGCAGATACAGAAGTTGCGTGGTGAGGGTAAACGCTTCACGCCGAATCCGGATCGAAGCAGCGCTCAGCATGCACGCGACCGGTGGCGCGAGGCTGTCCGTCGCGCGCACGGCTGGAATCAACCGGACCAGCCTTCGCAGTCCAGCGGCGAAGGAGCAACAGCGTGAAACGCGAAGAGATGCTGGCGCGCGTCGAGGCGCGCACAACGCCCTGGGACATCGTGATCATCGGCGGAGGTGCCACCGGAATGGGCATCGCCGTCGACGCGGCCACACGCGGGTATGATGTCCTGCTGCTGGAGCGCGAGGATTTCGGGAAAGCCACCTCCAGCCGCTCCACGAAATTGGTCCATGGCGGGGTACGCTATCTCGAACAAGGCAACGTCACCCTGGTGATGGAAGCGCTCAAGGAACGTGGCCTGTTACGCCAGAATGCGCCACACCTCGTGCACGACCTCGCATTCGTCGTACCGAGTTATTCATGGTGGGAGACGCCGTTCTATGGAATAGGCCTCAAGGTCTATGACCTCCTCGCCGGCAAATACGGCTTCGGCCGGTCGCGTATTCTCTCGCGTGAGGAGACACTCGAACGTCTACCCAACATCCAGACAGATGGGCTGAAACACGGCGTCATCTACTACGACGGCCAGTTCGACGACACTCGACTTCTTATCGATCTTGCGCGAACTGCTGCTGATCACAATGCGACACTGCTGAACTACGCCGGAGTCGTCCAAATCACGAAAGATCAGGATGGCTTCGTGAACGGAGTCGTCGCTCTGGACAGCGAGAGCGGCCGGCAACTCACCGCACAGGCCAACGTGGTAATCAACGCCACCGGTATCTTCACCGACGAGGTGCGCCGGCTTTCCGATCCGCACGCCAGCGCCATGATCGAGCCCAGCCAGGGTATTCACCTGGTCTTCGAGCGTTCATTTCTGTTAGGCGACGCCGCCATCATGGTGCCGCACACCAGCGACGGCCGTGTGCTATTCGCCATACCCTGGCACGGCCACACAGTCGTCGGCACGACGGATACCCCCATCGACGGGCCTTCCTATGATCCTTTGCCCATGGATCAGGAGATCGAATTCATCCTCGAAACGGCGGAACGCTATCTCAGCCGTCCGCCGCGTCGCGAAGACATCCTCAGCGTGTACGTCGGAATTCGCCCGCTCGTCAAAGCTGCTGGATCGGATTCAGGAAAGACGGCTGCTCTCTCTCGCGATCACACCATCCACGTGGATGATTCCGGTCTACTCACCATCGCGGGTGGCAAATGGACCACCTATCGCCACATGGCGGAAGACTGCGTCGATCACGCGATCACACTCGGTCGTCTCGATGAAAAGCCATGCGTCACACGCACCCTGCACATTCACGGATATCGCGAAGAGATTGACGATCTGGGTCCGCTCTGGGTCTATGGCAGCGATGCGGAAGCAGTTCAGGCTCTCGCTCAAAGCGATGCCTCCCTTGCGGCGCAACTCGACTCATCGCTCCCGTACATCGGCGCTGAGGTAGTGTGGGCAGCACGTGAGGAGATGGCTCGCACGGTGGATGATGTGCTCTCGCGCCGCACGCGTGCGCTCTTCCTGAACGCAAGAGCAGCGCAGCGCATGATAGAGCCCGTTGCCACACTGCTGGCGAAGGAGTTGGGTCGCGACGATGCATGGAAGCGTGAGCAGATTGCATCGGCATCAGCACTTGCCGCGAAATACGTTGTGTCCGTTAACAGCGATCCAAATTAAGTCCGAGGAGAAAACCGGGAATGTTGCGCACCCCACTGCTGGGCGAATTTATGGGCACTTTCATGATGATCCTGCTCGGCGACGGCGTGGTTGCCGCAGTCCTGCTCAAACGCACCAAGGCGGAGAACTCCGGGTGGCTGGTCATTGCCACCGGATGGTGCTTCGCCGTCATGTGCGGGATCTTCACCGCCAATCTCTTTGGCAGCCCGGACGCGCATCTGAATCCCGCTATCACGCTCGCGTTCGGCATCAAGGAAGGCAGCTTCGCCAAGCTGCTTCCGTTTGCGCTGGCACAGCTCGCAGGCGCCTTTGCCGGCGCGGCGCTGGTGTGGATCCACTATGGCCCGCACTGGCCGATCACAGAGGACAAAGAGACAAAGCGAGCGGTCTTTTGCACTGCCCCCGCCATTCGTCATCTGTTTTGGAATCTCGCAAGCGAGATCATCGCGACCTTCGTTCTGATCGTCGTTGCGGGCGGCATCACATCGAAACTCGTGCTTTCAACCGGGGCTGCAGCGGGCGTCAGTCCGTTCCTGGTGAGCTGCCTCGTGTGGAGCATCGGCCTTTCACTCGGCGCAACCACCGGCTATGCCATCAACCCGGCGCGCGATCTCGGTCCGCGTCTCGCGCATGCCATATTGCCGATTCCGGGCAAGGGCGGATCGGATTGGGGCTATGCGCCTATTCCGGTGATTGGGCCGTTCCTTGGAGCAGCCCTCGGCGGGCTCGTACTGCGCGCGCTCGGGGCATAGACTAGGCGCGCATCCTTGCGCGCTCCACGCACCAGCGTATCGCCTCTGCTACTTCTTCCGGGCGTTCCAGGTGCAGCCAGTGGCCAGTCTCGGGAAGCACCAGGTGCTGCGCCTCAAGCAACCCCATAAGCCAGCTATCCCGCTCGCGTAGCTCTTCCTGCGTTGCTGATGCGGCGGAGAGAATCGCAACCGGCAACTCGACAGGCAATGCGGCGCGGCCCATCTCCGCGGCGCAACCAGGCAATGCTTCCAAAAGATCGGCCATGGCGCGGAAGCTCTGGGGACGACTCCATTGCGACGCGATCAGCGGCCGTAACTCCACTGGCAGCTTGCTCACCTCACCGGTCAGCCGTTCCAGAGTAGCGGCACCGCGGCCTGCGGCATATCTTCCAATCTGCCGCGACCAACGCTGTCCTCCGCGCAAAAGCAGCGCCAGCGCAGCGCGCACAACTCCGATCTCGGCCAGCCACGCCCCGCGACGCGACAGGGACGCGCCGATCTCCAGTCGGCGTTGATTAGCTGCAGAGCAATCCGACCAGGTCGCAATAGAGACTGGATCCACCAGCACCAGACCGGCGATATCTTCGGGAAATCGTTGGGTGTATGCAAGCAGGAGCAATGACCCGAATGAGTGGCCCACCAGCACAACAGGATCGCCGCCGCCCGCCCAGGCAACGACGCCGCGCAGGTCATCAAGCATCTGCAAAAGTGACGGCTGCGCTCTGAGCGGCGAACTCCATCCCAGGCCCGCTCGGTCATAGCTGGATGTGCTGCTGAACGAGGACGCCAGCGGCTGCACATATGACCAGCTGATCGAGCTGGCCGCCACGCCGGCTTCAAAGATCACGGCAGGCCGTCCGCTTCCCTGCTGCAAAACGTGTAGATAGCGCCCCCGGCGCGAAAGCAGCAGGCCGTGTGGAGGATAGCGGCGCGCATCACGCTTGAGACCCGCCCGCTGAAATAGCCAGCCGGCAGCCGCTATGGCAATGGGGGCCAAAGCCAGCGCAGCCGCGGCACGTTTAATCCGCAACGATCAGCTCTCCCGGCAGTATCGGCCGAGTGCGTGGCAACAGTCCCGCAGCGGCAGCGGCACCCACCGCCGCCAGAACTGCGCAGTACACCGCAAGCTTTACCACGTCCGTTTCATGAGAGCGGGGGAGTATCTTCCAAAGGACAAGCAGCACAACCTGTGCGAGCGTGACCGCCCACACTGTCCCATAGAAGTACCGCCGCTCCCAACCTTCGCCTCTGGTCGAGGGACGTACTCGTGGCAATACCCCTGCGATGCCCAGCAACAAAATTACAACGAGCACAGGGCCGTAAACCTGCGCATAGATCTGCTGCATATACCAGCGGCTAGTTGCAACAGCGACCACCAGGCCAAGCAAATTCATCAGCGCGAAATTGATTGCGGCGTTCCAGCCGAATGTGTAACAGACCCGCCGATACGCCGGATTCGGCCGATCCTCAGTAAAGCGAAGGATGTACGGACCGGGCTCAGCTCCTGGCAGGCGCCCGCGCAGCGCCGCGATACCTGTGCCGACCAGAACAGCCGCCAGCCAGAGGAGGTTCCACCGGTTGCCACGGCCTGCGAAGATGTCAAAGGTGAGCGGACCCGGCGCGAGGAAAAAGACGAAGATCCAGATAGGCCAATGCGCCGCACGATAGACGGCGGTGTTCCGCACGCGAATCTTGCGCTGATGGGCGTATTCGACGCGACGCAGCGTTAGCATCGTCCCTCAACGATCAAAATCGGTTACGTCATCCCAGAGTGAGGCCACTCTGAAAGAATTTTGGTGGGCAGAGAGGGACTCGAACCCCCGACATCCTGCTTGTAAGGCAGGCGCTCTAACCAACTGAGCTATCCGCCCTTTGACGCTTTCGCGTTCGGCTCTCCCGAGTGTAAGGAAGCGTTGCGATGGGGTCAATGGTGCCCCTCGCGAAGCAGGTGGGCACTTGGACGCTTGCTAGACTCGTGGCGTGGATATCACGCAGCCGGCAGAGCGCCGCCTTATCATCAACGCGGATGATTTCGGTCTGACGGAAGGCGTGAACCGCGCCATCCTGGAACTGAATGCCCTCAAAGTCCTGACCTCCGCGACACTGATGGCCACTGGGGCAGCCTTTCGCGACGCCGCGCACGCCGCCTTCATGCAGACATCGCTCGGAGTCGGCTGCCACGTTGTTCTCGTGGATGGCTACCCGGCACTCCATCCCGGCGAGCTTCCAACGCTCGCGCCCGGTGGACGTTTTCGCTCCAGCCTCACCAAGTTCATGGTCGACCTCTTCGGCGGCCGCATCAACTCCATGGAAATAGAGCACGAAGCCATCGCGCAGATCCGTCGCGTCCAGTCCGCCGGCATCACCGTCACCCACATTGACACCCACAAGCACACCCACATGTTCCCCCGCGTGCTCGCACCGCTGATCCGCGCTGCACGAGCGTGCGATGTGCCCGCCATCCGCAATCCCTTCGAGCCCAACTGGTCGCGTCGTCTCACCGAGCGGGCGCCCCGGGCACGCCGCCTGCAGGTCCGCGCACTGCGTCTCTTCCGCCGGCAGTTTCTGCAAGCAGTGCGCGTCGCCAGGCTCCGCACAACAGACGGCGCGCTGGGCGTCCTGGCGACCGGGACATTCGACGCAGCGTATGTCGTCCGCCTGCTGCACAAAATGCCGCCGGGAACCTGGGAGCTCGTATGCCACCCGGGATATGTCGATGAGGCGCTCGGCCGCGCCGGAACGCGCCTTGTAGAGACTCGCGAGACGGAACGATTGGGGCTGCTCGCTGCTCTGGAGAATCGGCCTCCCGACCTGCCTCGCATCGAACTTATGCATTATGGTCAGCTGACGGGGTGAATCGCGACGGCATTCCGCCGCGTCCAATCAGCCGTCTGCTACAAATGTGCCGGGAGCGCCCATGAAAGTCGGCATCACCTGTTACCCCACCTACGGCGGCAGCGGCGTCGTCGCTACCGAGCTCGGCATAGAGTTGGCCGCCCGCGGCCACCAGGTGCACTTCATCACCTACTCGCAACCGTTCCGGCTTGGAGGCCGCGAGCGCGACATCCTCTATCACGAGGTTCCGGTCTCAAATTATCCGCTCTTTGAATTCGCGCCGTACTCGCTCGCGCTTTCCACGCGCATGGCTGAGGTAGCCACCTATTACGATCTCGACCTGCTGCACGTGCACTACGCCATCCCGCACTCCATCAGCGCACTGCTTGCGCGCCAGATGTGCGCCACCCAGGGGCGGCACCTGCCGTTCATCACAACTCTGCATGGCACGGATGTAACGCTGGTCGGAATGGACCGCTCCTATCTGCCCATCACCCGCTTTGGCATCGAAGAGAGCGACGGTGTCACCGCAATTTCGAAGTATCTGCGCGACAAGACCCTGACCGATTTCTCCATCAAGCGGCCGATCGAGGCTATTCCCAACTTCGTGAACTGCGATGTCTACACGCCGATGGAGCCGGCGGCACGCGCCGAGGCACGCAGAGCCTGGGCTCCGGATGGCGAAAAGCTTTTGATTCATCTTTCCAATTTCCGGCCTGTCAAACGCGTCAAAGACTGCGTACAGATCTTCGCCCGCGTCGCGAGGGAGGTCCCGGCGCATTTACTGCTTGTGGGCGACGGTCCGGACCGCTCGCAGGCCGAAATGCTCGCTTTCAGCCTCGGTATAAGAGAACGCGTTCATTTTCTCGGCAAGCAGGACAGTGTGACAGAGCTGCTTCCTCTCGCCGACCTGATGGTGATGCCCAGCGAACTCGAGTCCTTCGGGCTGGCTGCCCTGGAGGCGATGGCCTGCCGCGTCCCCGCCATTGCGACACGCGTGGGCGGCGTGCCTGAACTCATCGAGGACGGCGTCAGCGGCGCCCTCTTCCCTGTCGGCGATGTCGAAAGCATGGCCGCGTGCGCGATTGGATTGCTGAATGACCCGGCGAGACTCGAGGCGATGGGCGCGGCCGCCCGGCAGACCGCGCAAGACCACTTCTGCTCCTCCCGCATCATCCCGCTCTATGAGAACTACTACGAGCAGGTGCTCGCCCAGGGACCGCGGTAACACTGCTTGACCCTGATGTACGAGCATCGCGTTTTGTGCGATCATCTTGCTTCCCGAAAAGGCTCGCAACGAGGACCGGGATATGGGAACCTTTGCAGCCCGACAGAATCGAGCCTGCCCACCAGGGCCAGCGGCCGCTGCGCGGCCAACTTTGCTTACAACAACGGGACCGGACCGCGACGAGCGAAGTGTCGCCGATCTGGAACACACCTCTGAAGCTCAGGGAGCGCAGCAGATTTTGCAGGCTCCTCCCGACGCACTCGGCCCTGGAAGAAACGGCGCCATGCAACCTGCCTTCCGACTCGATTTGAGCCGAATGCACATTCATCGTCCTCCAGCCCGAGCACGCGAAACAGTAGCGGAGATGCTCCGGCCGAAGGAGTCTGACCTGGAGGCTGATTCTCCAACGCCAAGGGATATGAGATCGGCGGGGGAGCGGCTCGCGTTGGCGGAGCAAGGCGTGAGCGGGCAGGGAGAGTCTATTCCGGCCGCTCTGCGGACTCCGATGGAGACGCGGTTCGGGAGTTCTTTCGCCAAGGTGCGGCTGCACACCGATGCGAGCGCGGCCGATGCAACGCGGCGGCTTGGCGCTGCAGCGTACGCTCTGGGGCACGATATCGCATTCGGTCCGGGTTTCTACGCGCCACACACCATCGATGGCATGCGCCTGCTGGCGCACGAACTCACACACGTGGTGCAATCGCAGGGCGCGGCGGCAGGGCCTCTTCGGCTGGGGCAGCCTGCTGTGCCGATCGCACCTCTGGAGCGAGAGGCGGAAAGGGCGTCTGTCGCGCTGAACTCGCGAAGGATCGACGTGCGGGAACGGCTCGCAGGACGGCTGGCCTTGTGCCATCCCGTTTATATCTCCGGCCATGGCATTGAAAAAGATAGTTTGCAAGCCAGGTTCTTTCAATCATGGGGTTATGCGCCGGTTAAAACCGGAGTGATGTCTATCGAGGCGATCCTGCAGGATCTGGCTCCTCAGTCCAGCGTTGAGCGCATCAGCATCGTGTCTCACTCAAATGAAATCTTCCTCATGATGCAGTTCCTTGATGGAGGCCCGGAACAGATATACAAAAGCGACTGGGACGTCCAGACGGTTAGCGATCTCGTAAAGCTTGAGCATCATGTAGTCGTCCCGTCGACGGTCGACGATGTCATCAAACTTGTGCAACAGAAAAACGCTGCCTTGCTGAACCGCATTGGTCCGGTCACTGACCCATTTGTGCGCCAGTTCATCTGGTGGCTGATAGAGCAGGTGCAGGCGGACAAAGCTGGTTGGACGTTCATACTGGCCAATCAGATGAAGCAGTCCGCAAAGGATCACGCGGACCAGTATCGTGACCGTTTGATTGCGGTGAACAAGCAGGCCGGCACAGGCAGCGGTCAGACGCCGTTGACGGCGACTGACTTTGCGAATGTTGAGCAGGCTGTGATAACAGAAGCCAACACTTTGCAGTGGGGCCAGGTGCCCCCGCCAACAACTGATATCCAACGGCAACACATGGAAAGGGTGAAGGAATCACCCTCGCAGAGCATCAACAGGGTCGCGACGAACCCGGAATTCTTCAAGAACCTGAAGGCTGTGCAATCCAAGATCAGCGATTCGTCCTGGATCGAGATTCTGGGCTGCAATGCCGGTAAAGATCCGGGCTATCTGACGGCTATCCAAAAATTCTTTGCCGGTGGCACGGGCAAAAAGCCAAAGGTGACTGGGCCGGACTGGGTCCAGTTTTTTGGACACTATGGATTTACGGCAATCCCAAACTCCGAGAAGGAAGCAGAGGTACAGTGGAATAACAAGGATGGCTCTGTGCGGGCCGCTTTTGTCTACTGGTATCCGCTTATTACCAACAGCAAGCTTCCGGGAAAACCGACCCACCTCACACTGCTGAAATATCTGCAGAAGGGCCATGCGCTACCGTTGGCGATTCCAGGCGCGATCGGCACCGGTAGAGTGCTTCTCTTGCGCGATGTCAGCCGGGACGCATTTCTGCAGTGGTTATCGCTCCACTCCTATCGACTTACTGCATCGGCGGATATCCAGAATGCGCTGTTCCAGTCCGGGGATTTGGGCAAAGACATTGAGGGCTCGACGATCGATTGGCTGCAGGAGAAATTGTCCGGCCCGACGAAGATCGTTTTTCGTCCGTCGCCCGAATACGCCAAGCACATCATCAAGGCCCCCTGAGATTGTCCGCGCTGCCCTTCGTATTTCTATCGACTCACGCGTCGTCGCTGGCGTAGTACACCATCGGTATCTCAAGCGTCACGCGCGTGCCGCGCCCCGGTCGGCTCTCCACTTCGAACCGCGCCTCTCCCCCATACAGCACTTCGAGTCGTTCGCGCACATTCTTCATGCCGATGCCATTACCGGAGTGGCTTTGCGCAGTCACTGAGCCAACTGCGGTTGCACGCGCCGGCATGATGCCGACGCCATCATCCTCGACGTCGACCACCAGTCTGCCGTCGCGCACACGACTGCGCAGCGTCACCGTGCCGCCTTCCAGTCGCGGCTCCAGCCCGTGCTTGATGCTGTTCTCAATCAGCGGCTGCAGCACCATGCTGGGCACCATCACTTCCAGTGTCTCCGGCTCAATCTCTCGCTCCACGCGCAACTTGTCTGCGCCGAACCGCACCACCTCGATGCCAAGGTAGTCGTCCGTGAAGGCGAGTTCATCACGAAACGGCACGAAGCTGTCATGCTCACGCAGCAGCGCGCGCAGAATGTTGGCGAGCCGGACGATCATCTCCCTGGCCAGCTCCGGACGGAACCGCACCAGCGATCCAATCGAATTCAGCGTGTTGAATAAAAAATGGGGATTGATCTGCCGCCGCAATGCGTCCAGTCGCGCCTCCAGCACCAGACGCTTCTGCTCCTCCAGCTTTTGTTCGATCTGAATCGCGTTCCATATTTTGAGCGGGATGCCTACCACCACAGCAGGGCATGCATAGATGGCCAGCCGGACGATCCAACTGTGAGTGTCCAGTACAAACAGACGGTGGGGATACAACTTGGCGAGTTCCATCCGCGCCATCTGCATCCCCACAATCAAAATCAACAGCAGGATCTGCCGGTCAAGCCGCGGTCTTATCAGATTGCGTCGCACCCAGCGATAGATACTCAGGTCGATGAAAGGTGAAAACGACCACACATCTTCCGGGTCCACCAGGCGGCCGTAAAGGCCGGCAATCAACGCCACGCAGAGATCAAATGGAAGCGTGAGAAATTCCCCGTGCAGCATGGCGGGGATGCTCAGAAACGCGGCGCCTACGGCCGCCCACCACGGCCCCAGCAGCACGCCCAGAATCACCGTAGTCTCAAAGCCGTTGTCCGCTGCCAGAAAATTCGGCACCGTCACGCGCGCCCAGACGCCGAGCGTGAGCGGTATGCAGATGAAGGCCAGCAAGCCGATCGTCTCCCCGACCGTGCGGTCTTCCGCGAACAGCAGACGTTTGAAAACGCGCGAACGCGCCAGCGCGCTGGACACCGCCGCGGCGATGCCCAGCTTGATCAACAGCGAGATCAAAATCAGCCGTGGCTCGTACATAGTCGCTTGGGCCCAGATCGGGCCTCGATTGCTCCCGACTATAATCTACGTATGGCCTCCATCGCCGTCAGCAAGATAGCTGAAGCAGACTTCCCCTCCCGCTGGGGACATTTCCGCATCCACGGTTTTGAAGGCGTCATCACAGAGCCGGAACCCTGCCGTCCGGGTGACCCGCCCCCCGCCCGCCGCGTCGAAGGATGCGTCGCGCTCGTGCTGGGCGACATCCACGCTGCGCCTCCCGTCGTGCGCATTCATTCGCAGTGCCTCACAGGAGACGTCTTTGGTTCCCTCCGTTGCGACTGCCGTCAGCAGTTTGAACTCGCAATGCAGCGCATCGTCGATGAGGGCGCCGGCATCCTGATGTACGAGCAGCAGGAAGGCCGCGGTATCGGCCTGATGGGAAAGCTGCGCGCTTACGAGTTGCAAGACATGGGCCTCGATACGGTGCAGGCGAACCTTGAATTGGGTTACAAAGCGGATTGCCGCATCTTCGAAATCCCTGCCAAGGCCCTTAAGCTGCTCGGCGTGCACGCTGTGCGCCTCATCACGAACAATCCGGAAAAGATCACTGCCCTCGAAGAGCAAGGTATTCGGGTCGTGGAGCGCATCTCAGCCGAGGTTCCGCCGGCGTCTCCGCTCGCCGAGCGCTATCTCGAAACCAAGCAGGCGCAGATGGGACACCTGTTCACCGAGATTCAGACGAAGTAGTTGCGTTCCGCGTCGCCTTCACGATCTTCGCAGTCGTAATCATTTGCCCCACGTGCCGCTGCGTGTGATCGGCAATGTGCACGAGAAGACCACCGAGCGTTGTCGGCAGGCGACGTCGTCCGACAACACGATGCGATTCCAGATCCGCCCCAACAAAGCCACGGACCCGCTGACCGGCGCGTTCCATGCTCCTGCCGAAATCCTGCAGCAACAGGTGAGGCAGAGAGCCGCCCTCTGCTTCCCGTGTCAAAGTGGCAAGTTGCGCCTCGCTCAAATCCTTTCCTTCCGCATAGGTCAGCAGTCTGTCCACGCTGCCGGCGATGTGCCGCAACTGGAATGCGACCGACGGAAGCCCCGCCGGCCGCGCATTCACTTCGACACCCATCAGATCTCCGCACCAGCGCTCCGCGTCTTCCCGAGCCAGCTCCAGCGCATGAAGCACCGCTCGAATGACCGCCGGAACATCCGTGAGCGTGCCTCGCAGCCATGGCTCCGTCTGCCCCGCTTGTCCCTTTGTCACAGTATCGATCACAATCCCTTTCTTGTCCGGAACTCTCGCACTACCGCTGCCGGGTCCCGGTGCTGGCCGTCTACCGCTTCGTTCATGGCCTGCATCTCCTGCGCGTCGACCTTTCCCGCTAGTTCCGCAACTGCTGCCCGCATCTGTGGCCAGCGCCGATAAGCCTCCTCGCGGAATAGCGGCACCGCATCATAGGGCGGAAAGTAGTGCAGGTCGTCGGTGAGTACAGTCAGGTGCAACGGCTGGATAGGCCCGTCGGTCGAGTTCCCAGCGATGATGTCCACCTGGCGTTGCGTAATCGCCCGATACAGCAGCCCTAGATCCATGGTGCGCGGCGATCCGTTGAACTTCAATCCGTACGTTGCTTCCAGACCGCGGAGACCGTCCGGGCGCTCTTCAAACTCGTACCCGACCCCGAGCTTCCACTGCGGCGCAACAGCCGCTGCCTGGCTCAGTGTCGCGACATGGAGCCGTTCAGCATCATCGCCGCGCACGATCATCGCGAAAGTGTTCTCGAATCCGACAGAATTTCCTACATCGACACCATACCGTTGCCGGTAAAGTCGCTGCACCGTGGCAAGAACGCGTTCCCGGTCCTTGTCCACTGGCTGCTTCAGGATTGCTGTGAGCGCCGTGCCCGTGTACTCCACATAGCCGTCGATGCGTCCGGCTACCAGCGCCTGCTGGCAAATGTAGCTGCCGGCCAGATAAAAACGCCGGTCAACCTTCAGCCCGGTCCGCGCCTCAATATGCTGCGCCAGCAGCTCACCCAGCAACACCTGTTCGGTAAAGTTCTTCGCTCCAATAATCGGTTGGTCCGGGCGCGGCGGCGCGCAGCCGACTATGCATACCAGGAGGGCGATGCAAATCGTGGCCAGCGCCGGCATACGTGTCATGGACGCCCCCGCCTCACGGACGTCCGGTGCCCGGCACGCGCATCTTCCATTCCAGCAGTCCCAGCAGGCCATCTGCTGCCAGCGCCAGCAAGGCCGCGGGTACCGCCCCCGCCAGCACCAGCCTGTTGTCCACCGAGGCAACACCGCGGAAGATGAATTCGCCCAGTCCTCCGGCTCCGACTGCCGCTGCGATAGTGGCAATTCCCACGCACGTGACAGTTGCCGTACGCAGTCCGGCCAGAATAAATGGCATCGCGAGTGGCAGTTCCACTTTGCACAGCCGCTGCCAGCTGGTCATGCCGACGGCCTCGGCCACGTCCATCACCGTTGCGTCCACCCCGCTGATACCTGCATAGGTGTTGCGAAGAATCGGCAGCAAGGCATAAGCCACCAACGCGACGATGGCAATGCGCGCCGCGCGCTCACCGATGAACGGTAGCGGCATCAGAAAGCCGAACATCGCCAGACTCGGGATTGTCTGGAGCGTGTTCACGACGCCAAGCACCGGTCGCGCCAAACCACGCCTGCGCGCTAGCAGGATGCCGAGAGGGATCGCAATCGCCGCAGCAAATAGCATCGCCGCGCCGGTCAGCCATAGATGCTCCAGCGTTAACGACGTGATCTCGTTCCAATGCTGCTGGATAAAGCCGGGATCACTCATGACGAACGCGCCTCCACGCCGCGATGCACCGCCCGCACATACGCCTGCACGGCCGGAACCGTGGAAGTCAGGAACTGCGCTGCGGGCAGATTTGCCGCAATGCCGCCATCCTCCATCAACACCACGCGCTCGGCCAGGTAGAGTGCCTCATCCAGGTCGTGCGTCACCAGCAGCACGGTAGTCCGGGCGCCATCTCGCTGCACCTCAAGGGTCAGCCGTCGCAACAGATCCTGCATCTCGGCGCGGGTCAGTGGATCCAGTGCGCCAAAGGGCTCATCCATCAACAGGATGTCCTGGCCTGCGGCGAGCGCCCGCGCCAATCCAACGCGCTGCCGTTGCCCCCCGGAAAGTTGATATGGCCAACGCCGGGCAAACTCCGCTGGTTTCAGTCCCACCATCTCCAGCAATGCATGAGTCCGCTCAGTAATGGCAGCGCGGGACTGGCCTTCAATCTCCAGCACCAGGCCAACATTTCGCTCAATCGTGAAGTGCGGGAAGAGGCCGGTCTCCTGGATGACGTAGCCAATCGAGCGGCGCAGTGCGATAGGGTCCTGCTCGAAGACGGAACGCCCGCGTACGAGAAGATCGCCGCTGCTCATTCCATGCATGCGGTTGACTGTGCGCAGCAGCGTCGTCTTGCCGGAGCCACTCTTTCCCAGCAACGCTACGGTGGTGCCGGCCGGCACCTCCAGCGTCACGTCCTTGAGCAGCGCGCGTCCGTCCGGCAGGCGGTAGCTTACGTTACGGAACTCGATGGCCGCCGGCATCGTGCCCATGACTTACATCTCCAGAAGACAAAGGCCGGGATTTCGCCCGGCCTTTGTCCTTCAAAATGCGCAGGCAGAGAAGGCTACTCCTCGCCTTCTTCGTCTCCGTCCGTATCATCGCCAAGCACATCGGCGGGAACAGGCGCGCTCATCGCGCTCTCCGGCGTCGGCGCCGGCTGACCCTTGACGCGCACCACAGTGATCTTCGAGAAACCCTCTTTGAAGCTCGGTGGACGCAGCCGTTCCGCCATCTTGTGCATGGTCTCGTCGCTCACGGTGCGCTCGCGCCGCCGATTTCGATCCATGCAGACCTCGAAGGGCACATCGAAGAAGACAGCCTGCACATCGTAGCCGAAGCTCTTCGCCATCTTGATCCACTGCCGGCGCTCATGGGGCGACAGATTCGTCGCATCCACGTAATTCCAGGGCATCTTTGCAATCAAACGGGCGCGTAGCAGCGACCGCAGCGTGGAGAAGACCAATCCCTGGTAACGCTGCTCGGTGATGTCGTCAAAGAGAATTGTCCGCAGCATATCGCTGGAAAGCGGCGTGACGGCGCGACGCTTGAACCAGGTCGTCTTGCCCGATCCGGGCAGCCCGATCGTGAGCACCACGAAGCCGCGCGATGGTCGCGCCGCGCTGGGTGGTTCCGGCGGCACAGCAGAGGGCGATTCGGGCTGTGTCTCCACAATCAGCTTTCCTTCCGGAACCGGCTTGCTTGAGTCCGAAAGAGCCGCCCCTGAGGACCCATCAGCCGCGGCGTCACTCTCGTGAGCCACATTGTCCAAATCACTGCCGACCACGGGCAGCTGCGTGGCCCTTCCGCCTGTCCTCGCCTCGGGCGAGCGGTCCCGCGATGGTTGCGCTGCGTTGGGCGGATATTCGGCACTGGCATAGTTGGGCTGCAGGGGCGCGGGCTGATTCGCCGGCAGCTCCTGTCCAATTTTTCCAGTCTGCTCGGAGAGGTTGGGGGCGCGCTTGGAACGTCGTCTCATCGGTCTATCGGCATGTCAACATACGCCTACGTGGATCGTACACAGGTCACGCCTATGTCGCAATAACTGTGCAACAATGCGGCCCCTTCAGAGCTGAGGTGCTAGCATCGAGATGGAAACCGTGACAATCGCGCAGTGTTGCCGGCATTTCGCAGCGCTGGCTTGAGCAGGTTTCCTGTGTCGTCAACAGGAAGCATGTTCTATCGCGAAACTTCCCATGACCCCCTCTGAGGAGACCCTATTTAGATGGCTGTGAAGGTAGGCATCAACGGCTTCGGCCGCATCGGCCGCAACGTTCTTCGCGCTTCGCTTGGCAACTCTGAACTTGATTTTGTCGCTGTCAACGATCTCACCTCGCCCGCAACGCTCGCGCATTTGCTCAAGTACGATTCGATCCTCGGCAACCTGCACCATGACATCACTGCCGGCGAGGACTTCATCGCCATCGACGGCAAGAAGATCAAGGTCTTCGCCGAGCGCGACCCTGCCAAACTCGACTGGTCGTCCGTGGGCGCTCAGGTAGTCGTCGAGTCCACCGGCCATTTCACCGATGCCACCAAGGCCAAGGCCCACCTGCAGGGCACGGTGAAAAAGGTCATCATCTCGGCCCCGGCAACCAATGACGACCTGACCGTCGTCCTCGGCGTGAACGAGAACAAGTACGACCCCAAGGCCCACAACGTCATCTCGAATGCGTCCTGCACCACCAATTGCCTGGCGCCATTAGCGAAAGTACTGGATGAAGAATTCGGCATCATCAACGGCCTGATGAACACCATCCACAGCTATACGAATGACCAGGTCACGCTCGACTTTCCCCACAAGGACCTGCGCCGCGCCCGCGCGGCTGCACTCTCCATCATTCCTACGTCCACCGGTGCGGCCAAGGCCCTCCATCTGGTCCTTCCGCAGCTCAAGGGCAAGCTGGACGGATTCTCGCTTCGCGTTCCCACCCCCGTTGTTTCAGTAGTCGACCTTACGGTCACAGTCGAGAAGCCGGTAAGCGTGCAAAGCGTGAATGATGCGCTCAAAAAGCATGCTGCAGGTCCGTTGAAGGGCATTCTCGGGGTGGAGGAGCATGAGCTCGTCTCGGCAGACTTCAAGGGGAACCCACTGTCATCCATCATCGACGCGCCGCTCACCAAGGTGATCGGCAACCTGGTGAAGGTCATCTCCTGGTACGACAATGAGTGGGGTTATTCGAACCGTGTTCGCGACCTGATTCTCTTCCTCGAGAAGAAGGGGCTTTAGAAAAAAGGTTTACAGTCGCAATTGCGGCGGAGCGCCAGCAATCGGAGATTCCTGGCGCTCCATTGCAGCAATGCAATATTGCAATATATCGACGGAGGGCGATTCCGGACGAAAGATGCGCTATTGCGCCGGAAACGTCCCCAGTCGCCTGGCCGAAGCAAAATGCCGGTACGACAGAACATCTCGGGCAGTTCACCCTTCGAGCCGCTGATTGGCTTCTCACGCGCTGTCCGGATGGGCAACGTCGTCCATGTCTCCGGTACTGGTCCGGTCGGCGCCGATGAGGCCTCGGTCGAAGAGCAGACGCGCCGGGTCTTCCAAATCATCGAACAAGTGCTCCTCCAGGCTGGTGCCAGGCTGCGCGACGTCATACGCACGCGTATGTATCTCACACGTGCTGCAGACTGGGAAGTTGTAGGCAAGGTCCACGGCGAGCTGTTCGGAGATATCCGTCCCGCCGCGACCATGGTCGTCGTCGCCGCACTCCTCAACCCGTCATGGCGCATCGAGATTGAAGCCGAGGCGACTCTCGATCGCGCAGAAAGCTAAGCTTCCAGACATGCACATCCCATCCATTCGCAGCCTCACCGAGGGAACCAATCAACTCCAGCACCAGCACGTGCTGATCCGCGTGGATTTCAACGTCCCCCTCTCCGAGGACGGTACCGAAATCCTCGATGACACCCGTATACGCGAGACACTGCCGACCATCGAGTTCGTTCTTCGCCATCGCGCCAAGGTCATTCTCTGTTCGCACCTCGGACGGCCCAAAGGCAAGCCGAATCCGAAATATAGTCTCCGGCCCATCGTGGACCGGCTCCGCGTCATGCTGGATCACGCCATTGGGGAGCAGGTGAATGTAGCATTCGCGCCAGATTGCGTTGGCGACCTGGCGCGGGAGCTCTCCAACAAGCTCGAAGACGGCAAGGTCTTGCTGCTCGAGAACCTTCGCTTCCATGCCGAAGAAGAATCCAATGACCCCCTGTTTGCAAAAAAGCTCGCCGGTCTCTGTCAGATTTATGTGAACGATGCCTTCGGCTCCGCGCATCGCGCGCACGCCTCCACAGAGGGCATTACTCACTTCGTGAAGCAGGCCGTGGCCGGTTTGCTCATGGAGAAGGAGCTCAACTACCTCGGCAAGGCCCTCACCAATCCGGCGAAGCCTTTCATCGCCATACTCGGCGGAGCGAAGGTCTCCGACAAAATTGAGGTCATCGAGAACCTGCTGACCAAAATCGACACCATCCTCATCGGCGGCGGCATGGCTTACACCTTCCTCAAGGCTCAGGGTATGGAGGTTGGAAAGTCCCTGGTCGAAGCGGACAAGCTCGACGTAGCGCGACAAGTACTGGCCAACGCGAAGAGCCGGGGAGTCCAATTCCTTTTACCGGTCGATCATGTGATTGCAAATCGGTTCGCTCCCGATGCCAAGACGAAAGTCGTTGAAGGCGAAGAGCCTTTCCCCGCGGAATGGATGGCCTTGGATATCGGACCGAAGACGGTGGACCTCTTTGCCCGGGCAATCGCGGACGCCAGCACCATCGTCTGGAACGGCCCCATGGGAGTCTTCGAAATGCCGGCATTTGCCCACGGCACGATGGCTATCGCGGAGCTGGTGGCCGCAAATCGAGACGCGGTCTCGATAATCGGTGGCGGCGATTCGGTTTCCGCTATCAAACAGGCCGGGGTGGCCGACCGGATTACCCACATATCCACAGGCGGCGGAGCTTCGCTTGAGTTCCTTGAAGGTAAAGTGCTACCTGGGGTTGATGCATTGTTAAAGAAGCCGTAAGCTGCTAGTGTCCTTCCCCCGGGGTCTGATGAGGGAATTTGCCGTGCCTTCAGTCTTTCTGCTGAACGCCGCCATACTATTCAGTGGCGTCGTTGCATTTATTATCGCAGGCTTTGCCGGGACCTTCGTTCGCTCCCTGCATCCATGGCGCTACCGGCTTATGCTGGCGCCCCTCGGTTTCGTTATTTGTGGCGGCGTCAGTATCTCTGCAGAGCAGCACCTGCTTCGCTGGATCGAGCATGGTCACCTGGAGCACTCCTTCAGCTCGGGTGTCGTTCAAGGCATCGTTCTCATCATCGCCGGGCTTTGCGGCATGCTCGCGGGCATTGGGTTGGGCACCAGCCTGGACCGCACCTTCCCGGATGAGCAGAGTTACTCCATCGCCAATTACTGGGGACCGCAAGAGACGAAGTCTCGCTCGCGGAAGGGCAAAGTCGTTCCCATCTCCCGCGGGCGACAGCCTGGAGTTGTCCCGCAGATCAAAGCTGTCTCCCACCACGACTGAGCATTTTGCTGATCCGCATTTTGCTGCACCTATGACCCGCGAAGAGATTCACGGCGTGGGCGGCTCAACGAAAAGGTCACAGGAACGGTTGCCGGGGCGCTCCGCACCTGTAGCAAGAACGCTCTAACCCGTTTCGCTGTCACACCTCAATCCTGCATCGCACGAAAGGAACCATGCGCATTCCCCTGCTCGCCGCTAACTGGAAGATGTACAAAACCCCTGCCGAGGCCCGCTCTTTCGTCACCGCATTTCTCGAGACTCCACTTCCCGCAAGCTCTGAGGTCGCGGTTTTTCCGCCGTCGATTGACCTCCCGGCAACGATTGACGCTGCGCAAGGCTCCGCCCTTCGTGTTGGCGCGCAGAACATGTATTACGCCGACGAGGGCGCCTTCACCGGCGAGATCTCAGCCCCCATGCTGGTTGCCGCAGGCGCCACCCATGTCTTGATCGGCCACTCGGAAAGGCGTCAGTACTTCGGCGAAACAGACGAACTGGTGAACAAGAAGCTTCTCGCCGCTCTGCGCCACAAACTCATTCCGATCGTCTGCGTCGGTGAACAACTAGAACAGCGCGAAAATGGTGAGACGGATGCGGTGCTGCGCCGGCAAACCAGTCGCGCGCTGTCCGGCATCGACGCCGCGCAGGTCACTCCCATCGTGATCGCCTACGAGCCGGTGTGGGCCATCGGCACCGGCAAAACGGCGACACCGGAGATTGCGTCGGAGGCGCATGCAGTCATCCGCCATGAAGTTGCACAACTTCTCGGCAAGCGGGCAGGCGAGGCCATGCGTATTCTTTATGGCGGCTCCGTCAAGCCGGATAACGCAGCCCAGCTTTGCGCGCAACCGGAGATAGATGGCGCTCTGGTCGGCGGTGCTTCCCTTGATCCCGTATCCTTCGGCAAAATTGTCCGCGCCACTTCTCATACGCCCTAGCGAATTGCTGCTAGCCGCGAAAGGATTGGCAAAGCGATGGAGCGAAACGAATTGCTCGCGTATCTGCTAAGCAACCGGCTCGGCATCCTGGGCACGCTCGCTCCATCTGGTGAGCCGCAGGCCGCAATGGTGGGGTACGCAGTCACGCCTGACCTGGAAATCATCTTCGATACCTTACAGACGACTCGCAAGTATCGAAACATGACGGCGAATCCCCGCGTCTCGTTCACCGTAGGCAATACGGTTAGCACCGGAGATGAACGCACCGTGCAATACGAAGGCGTCGCCGAAGAGCTTGCCGGCGACCCACTGGCGCGCCTTCAGCCGGTCTATTTTGCCGCATGGCCCGACGGAGTCAACCGCGTGCAGTGGCCGCACATCACCTGGTTTGTCATCCGTCCGCGCTGGATCCGCTATTCGGATTTCAATCTTCCGATGACGCAGGAATGGAGCTTCTGAGCCCCGGCATCACTGCACCCGGCTGTCTTCCGGCGCTTCCTCTTCCCCATCCAACTCCGCGTCCATCGCACCCCGCACCCGCGTGATGGTCTGCTCCGGCGGCAGGTGCTTCTGCTCGGCATAGAAGCGCGCTACGTGCCGCACCAGGTCCGCCAGCACCACGCCCCATGCCGTCGGATCTTCCCAGCCGCCCATCTGCAGGCTGACGTGCAGGTCGCCCTGAGCTACCCACGCGCGCACCAGCTCAAAGGCCTTCGGATCATTGGCCGCGGCCGGTGGAATCATCAATTGGTTTTTCCTGGAATCCTTCTTCGTCGCTTCACTTTTCTCAGGCATCTCTCAGACCTCGCACAGCACATCATCGCCATCAACCCGCAACGGGTACACAGTCGCCGCACCCAGTGGATTCCGGAGCTCTGCCCCAGTCTTCGGATCGAAGCTCCACCCATGCCACCCGCATACGACGCGGCCATTCTCGATCGTGCCTTCGGAAAGCGGCGCTCCATGATGCGGACATTCATTATTCAGAGCCGCGAGTTGCCCGCCGATCCGCGCCACACAGATCGACTTGCCGAGCGCATCGCATTCCTTCACCCTGCCTTCCGCCGGCATCTCCGATACTGCGCCGATCCGTACCCATTGGGTCATCCTTCGACCTTGCTCCTTTTCCCTGCTCGCCACGCCTTCTTGAAGAAGTGTACGGTCTCACTCCAGTGGATGTGACATATCCACGGCTGCTAGGCTGGAAACCAGATGTCCCAAACGCCGCGCCCCGAAACAACGCACCCGGAAACAACACGTCCAGAAACATCGCAGACAGAAGCGAAGGATCCGGATGCACCACCGTCCTCGTCCGCTGCGAGCCAGGCCGGGCTCTGGTGCCCGGTGTGCGCACGCCCTGTCGCGGATCCACTCACCTGCGGTGACTGTTCCGCCGTCATCTGCCGAGTCTGCGGCACACCTCTTGAGTCAGCAGACGAGCTCGCGTTCGGTTAGCCGGCATGCCAGCGCCTTCCCGTCCTGTTCCTCCGCCCGACTTCCACGATCCCCTGCGCCCGGCGGTCCGCTGGTCGCGCACCGATGGATTCTTGGTGGCATCGGCGTCATGGTGCTGGCGTCGTCTGGTCGCCATCTACTTCGCCATAGGGCTGCTCTTCTGGCAGGGACAATGGCAGCTCATCTTCCATCCCTCGCACATCGTGGCCAGCACGCCGGCCAGCGAGGGCATGCCATTTGACGAAGTGCGCTTCGACGCTACGGAAACCGGCCAGACCCGGCTCACCGGCTGGTGGGTTCCGGCAGTCGCCGGCGTCTCTGATAAGCGGCCAACCATTCTTTATCTGCACGACGCCCGCGGTTCCCTCTCCGACGCGCTGCCCGACATCCGCGCGTTGCATGCGGTCGGGAATGATGTCTTCGCATTGGATCCCCGCGGTTTCGGAAAGAGCGAATGGGCGAAGCCTTCCGAGGCACATTGGAACCAGGATGTCGACGCCGCGCTCTACTACCTCGCCAGCATCCGCCACATCGGGCCAAGCCAGGTGATCGTTATCGGCCGCGGTCTCGGAGGAACGATCGCAGCCAACCTCACACTCAAACACCCGGAGATCGAAAGACTCGTCATGATTGATCCGCAGCCGCCGACGTTGGGACTGCTTGAAGGGCCGCGCTGGACACATATCCTGCCCGTGCGTCTGCTGGCGCGCGATCGCTTCGATCCGTCCGATGCGCTCAGCTCCCGATCAGTGGACAAACTGTTCGTGGTGGCCTCGAACGCAACGACTCCAGCCTACGTTGCGAGCGCAGCGCCTCCCGCGACGGCTGTGCACAGCGCTGCGCTCGATGCGCCTGAAACTGCCGCTGTGCTCCAGCGTTTCATCGCACAGAACCCCACCCACCCGAGTCATTAGCTGGAAGCGTCAATGTAGTCGGACAAAGTCGCCAGCGCGACCTGTGCCTGCTCATCCAGGCTCTCGTTCACCTGGGCAAGATCCGGCACAAGATAGCTCAGATTCACTGCAAGAAGGTTTTCCTGAACGATCTGAGCAAGAACGCTCCGCAGCAGACAGAACTCGGTCAGCATCATCCTCGGCGTATAGCCCTCTAAATCCCGTCGGACATCGTACCCGCCAGAAAGCTTCTGGTGATCCGCGGTCTCTTCGCCGGAGTACGTTTGCGCAGCCCGAATAACCTGCTCCAAAATGCCTCTGACGTAATCGAGCCGCTGCTCTTTATCCATCGCCACTCGCGAGAGAGCGCTATCGTTCTCGACGGATGACAGCCACAGGCTCTCAATGCGATCGACCTGTTCCTGCAGCAACATCGCTACCCGTCTTGGCGGTGGCAAATGCCTCTGCAGCAGCGGAGTTGTCAGTTTGCTCTCAATCGCACGCACCAGAGCGGGAATATCGGCCGGCTTCACAATGTAATCGTCCACCTGCTGCCGGATCGCTTCGAGCGCGGTTTCAAACGCGGGATACCCGGTCAGGATCATCGTCACGGCTTCCGGCTGCGTCCTTCGCATGGCGCTGACCACGGTCAGACCATCGCCGGGATTGCCGATATTCAGATCCGACAACAGGACATCAAATGTTTCCGTGGTAATTTTTTGCAATGCCTCGGCAACAGTGGCCGCCGCAGTCACTTCGAAATCGTGCTTGCTGAGGATGGCTGACAGCGTGATGCGGATCACTGCCTCGTCATCCACGAGGAGTAGGCGTCGTTGCATTCAATATCCTCAGAGTTATTGCCGCTATTTTACGCTGCCCTGCACCCTGCACTGAATGCCCACCCCGCCCTGCGTCGCAGGATTCCGCGGCAACCCAAACCCCGAACAGACACATTGAGGTCCGTACAAAACACTTCCCTCACTAGTACTTCGCCAGACTCTCAATCGCGCGGAACAGATCCTCCGGCTGGGGCAGAATGACGTTCTCCAACTGCGGCTGATAGGCCACAAATGTATCCGTGGCGGCTACCCGTTTCACCGGCGCGTCCAGATCGTCGAACAGCTCATCTGCAATGCGGGCCGCGATCTCCGCCCCATAGCCCCAGCTCAGAACGTCTTCGTGCGCCACGATCACCCGGCTGGTCCGGCGTACGCTCTCGGCGATCGCCTCCCAGTCATAAGGGCTGAGCGTCCGCAGGTCGATCACCTCGGTCTCGATGCCCAATTCGCGGCCGGCGCGATGCGCAGCTTGCAATGCCCGAGGAACGAGTGCGCCATAGGTCACCAGCGTCAGATGGCTGCCCTCGCGCACCGTCTTGGCTTTCCCAAAGGGGATCATGTAATCCGGGCCAGGGTAAGGAGCGCGCCCGTAGGTCTCGCGGTACAGGCGCTTGTGCTCCAGGAACATCACCGGGTCGTCGCAGCGGATTGCTGTACGCAGGAGGCCGTTCGCGTCGAGCGCATTCGACGGGAAAACCACGCGCATCCCCGGCGTGTGGGTAAACAGCACCTCGCCTGACTGCGAGTGGTAGAGCGCCCCGCCTGTCAGGTAGCCTCCAATCGCGACGCGGATGACCGCAGGCGACGAGAATTCGTTGTTCGACCGCCAGCGCATCGGGGCAAGCTCATTGCGCAGCTGGTGCATCGCGGGCCAGATGTAATCGAAGAACTGGATCTCCGCCACCGGCTTCATGCCGCGCTGCGCCACTCCGACCGCGCGACCCACGATATTTGCCTCGGCCAGCGGAGAGTTGAAGACACGATCGCTGCCGTATTCGCATTGCAGCCCGGCCGTCAGCTTGAAGACGCCGCCCTTGCCCTTCACCGCACCGCTCTTCAGTTGTTCTTCACGGCTGCAGTCGGCCACATCCTCGCCAAAGACGATGATGCGCGGATCGCGCTTCATCTCGTCTTTCAGGCAGACGTTGATCAGGTCGGCCATCGTCCGCTCAGGGCCCGTGAGCACCGGCTTCTCCGATGCAAACGACTTTGACGTAGGGTCGATATTGGGCGAGTAAACATAGTTGTAAATCGTATCCACAGCCGGGAACGGAGCACGCAACACGCGGTCCGTTGCCGCTTGGATTTCGTCATCCACCGCCTTCTCCAGCCGCGTAATGCCCTCTGCGTCGATCACTCCCTCGCGAAGCAGCCGCAGTTGCAGTTTGGGCAGCGGATCGCGAAGATTCTCCGCCTCGCGCTCCTCAGCCGAGCGGTAAAGCTTGTCATTGTCGGAAAGAGAGTGCGAATACGGCCGCGTGACATGCCCGTGCACAAAAGCCGGTCCTTTGCGGGCCCGGCAATGCGCCACTGCCCTGGTCATGGCGGCGTAGCTCTCCACCGGGTCAGTCCCGTCCACTTCCGCAAAGAAGAAGTTCGGGAAATTCGTCACCAGCTTCGAAATATTGCCGCCGGGCGTGTTCGCCTCGACCGGTGTGGAGATAGCGTAGCCGTTGTCCTCTACGACGAACAGCATGGGCAGCTTCTCAAGCGACGCAGTGTTCAGCGATTCCCAGAACTCCCCCTGGCTTGTGGAACCCTCGCCGATCGAGGCGTAGACCACCTCATCGCCCTGGAAACTCACGTTATGGAAGGCACGATAGTCGTCGCCCACCTGGGCGCCCCGCTCCGCTGTCTCCGGGTGCCGGGCAAAGTAGCGGCCGGCTTCGGCGCAGCCTGCCGCCTGAAGCATCTGCGTAGCGACTGAGGAACTCTGGGTCACAATGTTCAGCCGCTGATTGCCCCAGTGCGAGGGCATTTGCCGCCCCCCGCTGGCCGGGTCCGCTGCGGCTCCCACAGACTGCAGCAGCATATCTTCGGCAGTCACGCCCAGCGTCAGGCAGAGTGCCCGGTCGCGATAGTATGGGTAGAACCAATCGTAGCCCGGTTTCAAAGCCTTACCCGCGGCCACCAGCAACGCCTCGTGGCCGGCGCCGGAGATCTGGAAGAATATCTTTTGTTGATTTTTCAGCAGGATTTCGCGGTCGTCCAAACGCCGGGACATGTACATCAGCCGATAGACATCGACCCATTCTGCCCCTGTCAGCCCGCTCAGCCCGCTGCCGGCACTCTTCGTGCGCCGCTCCGTCGCCACACTTCCCATACACACTCCTTACTGCCCTTCCAAGTCAAAACGACTGGCGATTGTATCCTGTCAATGCGCTCTCGTGCTCAACAAGAAGATGCACGAGATCACCGATTCGGCTCGTCGTGGAAAGCTGGACGCCCTGCGACGAAACTCTCTGGTTTGACTCACTTTTTCCACCCGTGCTCTAATCAGCCTTCCTTGCACCGACCGCTTTCCCGGCAACGCGCTGCGGCGGCAACGGCGGGGCGTACCAACCCAATTCTTTCGGAGAACTTGCATGCAGAATTTCGGCCTGTGGGCCCTGGGGTTCCAGATGAGCTCCCCCAGCACCCCAGACAACGGCCATATCTATTTATGGGGCGCGCTGGCAATTGGCGTCCTCGGCCTCGTTGTCGCTCTTCTCTTCTCCCGATCCGTCCTCGCCATTGATGCCGGGACCCAGGAGATGCAGGCCATCTCCAATGCCATCCGGGAGGGGGCCGAGGCGTTCATGTCCCGGCAGTATGGCACCATCGCCATTATCGCGGTGGCGCTCGCTATCCTGCTCTTTATTGGATACCGGCTGTCGCCCTTCACCGCCCCCTTTGCCAACAAGGTCGTCATCAGCTTTCTGATCGGCGCCATCTGTTCGGGGCTTTCCGGCCTTACCGGCATGTTCGTCTCCATCCGCACCAATATCCGCGCCGCGAGCGCGGCACGCACCAGCCTGGGCCGCGCTCTGCAGACCGCCCTGCGTGGCGGAGCCGTCACGGGCCTGGTCGTGGTTGCCCTCTCGCTGCTCGGGATTGGAATACTCTTCCTCCTCTTCGGCGGCCTGACGAATCCGCAGGCTACGCCCTATGAGTTGGTCGGCTTCGGCTTTGGCGCGTCTCTGGTTGCGCTCTTTGCGCAGCTTGGCGGCGGCATCTACACCAAGGCCGCCGATGTCGGCGCCGACCTCGTCGGCAAGGTCGAGGCCGGCATTCCCGAAGACGATCCGCGCAACCCTGCCGTCATTGCTGACCTGGTCGGTGACAACGTCGGCGACTGCGCCGGCCGTGGTGCGGACATCTTCGAATCGACCGCCGCTGAAAACGTCGGCGCCATGATTCTCGGCGCAGCTCTCTTCCCCGTCTTCGGCATCAAGGGCATCCTCTTTCCGCTGGTCATTCAGGCGGTCAATCTCATCGCCTCCATCATCGGCGTCGGCATCGTGAAGGCCCGCGAAGATGAAGACCCGATGCACGCGCTCAACCGCGGCTACTACGTCACTTCCTTCGTCGCGCTGCTCGGCTTCGCCGCTGCCGTGTACTTCATGCTGCAGGGCCGCTGGTGGCTGCTCGCCTCGCGGCATCGTCGGCATCGTCACCTCGTTCCTCTTCGTTCGCATCACCGAGTACTACACCGAGACCCGCTACCGGCCCGTTCAATCGATCGCCGAGGCGTCGCTTACCGGACCCGCCACCAACATCATCAGCGGCCTCGCCGTGGGCATGGAGACGCCGGCGATGCCGGTCATCGTCATCAGCCTCGCACTGCTTCTCAGCTACTACTTCGGCGTGCGCGGGCTGGCGGACCAGTCCGAGATCGCGACCTACGCCAAGGGCATCTACGGCACCGCCATTGCGACCATCGGCATGCTCTCAGCCTCTGCCTACATCCTGGCCATGGACACCTTCGGGCCCATCACCGACAACGCGGGCGGCATCATCGAGATGTCCAACCAGCCTGACTCCGTGCGCGAGAAAACCGACAAGCTGGACGCCGCCGGCAACACCACCAAGGCACTGACCAAGGGCTACGCCATCGGCTCTGCCTCGCTCGCTGCGTTCCTGCTCTTCTCCGCATACCTTGAGAGCGTTCGCAGCATCGTCGCGCACCGTTTCGCCGACGCGGGCGAGGTGCTGCCCCCAAGCTGGCAGTTTTCGCACGTCAATCTGGCCAGCGTTCCGGTCTTCGTCGGTGCGCTGCTGGGCGCCATGCTCACTTATCTCTTCTCCTCCATGGCCATCAAGGCAGTCGGCCGCACAGCGCAATTCATCATCAAGGATGTGCGCGCGCAGTTCAGGGAGAACCCCGGCATCATGGAGGGAACCTCCAAGCCGGACTATGGCCGTTGCGTGCGCATCGTCACCGGCGCTGCGCTGAAGGAGATGGTTCTGCCCGGCGCGCTTGCTGTCGCCATGCCGCTGGCCGTCGGCCTCATCTTCCGCCACCTCAGCGACAGCTTCCGCGTCCGCGATATCGGCGTCTGACACGCTGATGCTGCACGGCCAGCCGGTCAACCTGGCCGGAGCCGAGAGCGTCGCTGCACTGCTGATGGTCGGCACCATCTCCGGCATCCTGCTCGCCATGCTGATGAACAACGGCGGAGGCGCGTGGGACAACGCCAAGAAGTTCATCGAGACCGGAGAGTATGGCGGCAAGCGATCGGAGGCACACAAGGCAGCCGTCGTGGGTGACACGGTGGGCGATCCTTTCAAGGACACCGCCGGGCCATCCCTGCACGTGCTCATCAAGCTGCTCGCTACGGTCACGCTGGTGCTCGCCCCGCTCTTTCTCTAGGAACTCCTCGCGACTAAGGGCGGCAAACCACCGCTGCCCGAGCTAATACGGAAACGCCTCTTTGCTATTGTGAAGCGCATGAGCACTCCCGCGCTTCTCGGCTCTGTGCCTTGGTATCGCCGCCACGCAGTGCGCTGGCGGGTGATGAGTCGTCTTCCTAACAGGAAGCTTCGCTATCTCTATCTGGCGGTTTTTTCTCTCTTCGCGATTTTCGGTCCATACCTCAACATTCAGTCCAGCACTCCGCTGCCCTTTTCACTCGTGGTCATGGCAGGCGTCATTAGCGGGCTGTATTCTGTCCTCTATCCCTGGCTCCTCATACGCAAACCTTGGTCGCTGACCATCCCGGTCGGCATCTTCCATGCGATTTCTGGGAGCGCTGCTTGGGGACTCTGTGCACCGGCTGGCTCCGACGTTTGCACCGTTGCCGCTCGGCTTCCCCACCAACAGATTCCTGACCGCGAATCTGGTGTGGTTAACGGTCATGCTGTCTTACTCCCTGTTCCTCGGCTTCATACGCACCCAAGCTGCGGAAGCTATCCGCATTCAGAACGAGCTCGACCTTGCGCATGGCATCCAGCAGACACTCGTGCCACTGATTCACAGCACCGGCCCACTGTATGAGGTCTATGGCCTCACACGCCCCAGTGAGCGCGTGGGTGGCGACCTCGTCGACCTGATCCCCTCTCCCGATGGCGATATCGCATACGTGGCCGACGTTGCGGGACATGGACTACAAGCCGGCATCCTGATGGGCATGCTCAAGGCTGCCGCGCGCACTGCCCTGCTTGAGCCGTCGCCCGGCCCAGCGCGCCTGCCCTTGTTGCTGGACCGCCTCGACAACGTTCTGCCTGCGGTGAAGGAGAGCCACATGTACGCAGCCTTCGCCGCGCTCCAGCTCGGCCCCCAAGGCAGAGTGCGCCATGCTCTTGCAGGACATCCGCCTGTCCTTCATTACAGCCATGCGAACGCCAGCTTCCACGAACTCTACCTGGAACAGTTTCCGCTTGGTCTGGTACCAGACGCCCATTTCATCGCGATGGAGATCAACGTCGAACCCGGCGATCTGCTGGTGATCGCAACTGACGGCATCCTCGAAACGTGTAACGCGGAGGATCAGGACTTCGGTACGGAGGGTCTGCGCAATTGCGTCGTATCCAACGCCACCGCGCCTCTCAAACAATTGGCAGCGAACGTCCTGGCAGTCGTGGCTAAGTGGGGCAAACAGCAGGACGATCAGACTCTGCTGATCGTTCGCTGCATCTCGAACGCATGACTCAGCCGCGCATGCGGTCCTTCACGCTCTTGGCCAGTTTTTCGATCTCCGCCGCCTTCTTCACTACGTCTATCGACAACGTGTCTTTGTTGGACTTGCTGACCTCTTCCTTCAGCTCTTTCGCCAGCGCCAGCAGCTTGTCCGTATCCTGCTCCAGTTGTTTCTGACGATCAACGTTCCGCGCCTTTTCCATTCTTTGCTGTTGCTGGCGCTGCATAGGATCTGCGGGATTTGGCGGCTCACCAAAGCCGGGGGGGACGGTATAGTTGGCGTCGGCTGCTGCTGCAGCTGTGTCGCGGAGATGGTACGGAGGCCGGCCCAGGAGCCGATCAGCAGGAACGCGGCGCACACTCCTACCCTCCAGCGCAACTTGGCAAATGAGCTTCGCATCCGTTCATTATAGAAACGAGTGCAACTCTCCATTTTGAAAGGCTTGAATGTTCCTTCTGCTCGCGCCCCCCAACCGTCGGCCGCCCCTCCGCGAGGCTTTCCAATCCATGTGGCAGAACTGGGTGGATAGCGCGCAGGACTTTGTGGTGAACGACCTGAGGCACCTGATCACGGACCTGATCGTCATCCTGATCTTCGCCTGGATTGCGCTCTGGTTGGTGAGAGTCATCACCAACCGTATGCGGCGCGCCGCGGAAAGGCATCCGACGGTTGGCCTTGCCCGCACCGCGCAAATCCGCACCCTCGCCTCGGTGCTGCGTGCCACCGGCATCGGCATAGTCGGCTTTTTCACCGTGATCACTATCCTGCGCGATGTCTTCGATCTGAACCTTGCGCCCTTGCTCGCTTCCGCCAGCGTGGCCGGTGTTGCCATCGGCCTCGCGGCCCAAACCATCATTAAGGACATGATCAACGGCATGCTCGTACTGGTCGAAGATCAGTACAACGTCGGCGATTGGATCACCGTCGCCGGCGTTACAGGCACCGTGGAATCCATGTCATTGCGAAAAACCGCGGTGCGCGGCGGCGATGGCACGCTCTACCTCATTCCCAACAGCCAGATCACAACCGTGGCCAATCAGAACCGCGATTTCTCCGTAACCACGCTCAACATCTCGGTCGACTTTTCAGCCAATCCCGACAAAGTGATCGCATTATTGAAAAAAGTTTCCTCCGAGGTCCGTCAGGAGCCTGCTTACAAGGACGTCTTTCTAGGCGATCCTCAGGTGCTCGGCGTCGATCAGATCAAAGGCTCCGAGGTGATTTATCCCATCAGCGTAAAGACGCTCGCGAGAAAGCAGTACGATGCCCTGCGCGAGATGCAGAAGCGCATCAGGATCGCTTTGGAAGACAACGACATGCTGCCCGGCAGCCCTTTCCGTGTCATCGGGGGCAGCGGCACAACAATGCCCGGGGAGCGGCCAAAAAGCGCGCCGGTGGCCGATCCCACTACCGCCAAACCGAACGAGATCAACCCGTTCGCACCCCAGTAGCTCATCAGTTCTTCGTTGCCATCGCGGCCCGCAACTCGGCAACCGTGCGCATCGGAGGAAGACAATGCGTCCCCTGGCAGAGCACAACAAAACTCGCTCTTTCTTGTAACTGAGGAAGTTGCGTGAGTGTCTCTCGCAGCAGCGGCGGCAGGGCGCCAGTCCGCAGTACCTCGGCTGACGTCCGCAAGACTATCTTGTTCACCGCGTATCCCGTTCGAGCTTCAGACTCGAGCGCGTCCGCCAGGTCATCCTCGCCGACAACGACCGCCTGTTGCGATGGCGTCAGCAACTGTTCGAGCGCCAGCCCATACGAACCGGCGTAGAGGCCGAAGTGCTCGACGATGCCCGCGAACGCTTCCAGCGTGTCTTCCGCGATCTCGCGCAGTTTCGCATCCCCATTCAGTGCCTCCAGGCGAACGAGCGCGGCGGCTGCCGTCGGGTTTCCCGCTGGCGTCGGCGTGTCCTGCAACGGCTTACGGCGAGCAGAGAGGGCACCGATTGCATCCGGCTGTGCTGCTGTATCGAAGAAGCCGCCGCCGGTGGCGTCGTAAAAGTCGCGCACCATCCGCGCCGCCAGCATCTCGGCGGCGTGATAGTAGCGCAGTTCCAGCGTCCGCTCCCATGCGTCGAGACAGGCGTGCACCAGCAGCGCGTAGTCGTCGAGTACGCCGGGTATACGGGCGCCGTCCTCGCCTGCCTCGTAGGCAACAACATGGGCCAGCCCATCCTGCTCTGACCATGCCTCCGTCAGAATGCGATCGAGGGTCCTGGTGGCGAACTCGCGTGTGCCGACCACCTGAAGCACAGCACTCGCCTGAAGATAGGCCGAGATCGCCATCGCGTTCCAGCCGGTGTAAATCGTGCGATCCACATACGGCGTGGGCCGCGCGGCACGCGCCAAAGCCAGTTTGGATCGCGCACTCCCCAGCAGCGCAGTCAACTCGGCCGGCTCGCGCTTCATGTCCTTCGCCAAAGCGTCGAGGGACTGCTTCACATGCAGCACATTCTTCGCCGGATTGTGATGCATATCACCCAGTTCGCCGACGTCGTAATACGTGCCTGCCACTTCGAGTTCATCGTGACTCAGGACTTCCGCCGCCTCAGCGCGCGTCCAGGTGAAGTAATCTCCATCATCGTCCAACGTCATGTCGGCATCCTGCGAGCCGTAGAAGCCGCCCTTCTGATGGTCTGTGAGCCAGCCATCCATCCACGCCACTGTCTCGCGCACCACCGTGCTGAAAACCGGATACGGAAAGCTCTGCCACGCATGGACGTAGTTCGCCAGCAGACCGGCATTGTCGTACAGCATCTTTTCGAAGTGCGGCACTACCCAGCGTTCATCCACGGAATAGCGGTGGAAGCCGCCCCCCACGTGGTCGTAAATGCCGCCCTCCGCCATCTTCGTCAGCGTCACCAGCGCCACTTCTCGCGCCTTCGCGTCGCCTTTGCGCGACGCCGCATCCAGCAACAGGTCAAGCGCCGCCGGATGCGGAAATTTGGGCTGCGCGCCGAAGCCGCCGTGGTGTGGATCGAACTGCGCGATGGCGGAGCTCACCAGCTTTTCCGTGATCGCAGGACTCAGCGAGCCGTCTCGTCCCGCAAATGCCTCTCCATGCTCGATAGCCGCGATGATCGAGTTCGCCGACTCCATCACCTCGTCGCGCTGCGACCTCCAGGCATCCGACATCGTCAGCAGTAGCCGTTCGATGCCAGGTCGTCCGTAGCGATCATGCCTTGGAAAATATGTGCCGCCGAAAAAGGGCCGTCCATCCGGAGTCAGCACAGCAGTCAGGGGCCACCCTCCCTGTCCGCTAATGGCCTGCACTGCCGCTTGATAGCGGCTGTCCACGTCCGGCCGCTCGTCGCGATCCACCTTGACGGCCACGAAGCGCTCATTGATAAGCGGAGCCAGCGTCGCGTCTTCGTAGCTCTCGCGATCCATCACGTGGCACCAGTGGCACCACACCGCGCCGATGTCCAGCAGAACCGGCTTATCCTCGCGCTTTGCCTGCGCAAACGCCTCCGGTCCCCACTCCTGCCACTGAATTGGTTGGTGCATTGCGGAACGCAAATAAGAGGAACGCGCATGCATCAGCGCATTTCCGGACTTCGCTGGGGTTTCAAGATCGGACATGGCTTCAGTCTAAGATGCCGCGCGTGCGGCCGTGGCCTTAACGCCGGATTCGGCGGCGCGATCCAGTCGGCGCTTGATCAACAGGATGTACATCCACGTGGTCACCAGCGTGAACGATACAGCGAAGGCACCATAGGGGATGAACTGAGCGAACTTGTGAAAGAAGGACACGGCGGAGGCGTCGTGGAACATCGCAGGGCGCATTCCGGCCAGCGAAAGAGCTGCCACACAGGCCACGATGGGCAAAATCAGCCTCAGCCGCACCACCAGACATGGGCGCATCGTCATCACCAGCGGCAGCACCACCAGCAACCACGCTGCCAGCGCCAGCAGCAGCGTCCAGCTCCCCCACGCCAGCAGGCCATAAAAAAGCGTCTGGACGAAGAGCGTAGGTTGCCCCTCGGTGTCGCGCACCGCAATGATCAGATTTACCGGCAAGCAGGTGATCTGGCCGGCCAGCCAGCCGCTGACACCGCTCAAAGCGGCATAACCCACGCGACGCCATCGTGAGATTGCTGGCTCCGTCCCCATACTCTCTATGCTACGAGCCGGGCCGCGATTTCTGTGTAGAGATCGATCGCCTCAAACAGCTCGCGTTTAGCCAGCTTTTCATGTGGGGTGTGCGCCACGTGGATCGAGCCCGGACCCAGCAGCAGGGGTTCACCCCAGTTCGTCAACGCCGGGATGTCCGTGGCAAAGGCCGCAACCATCGTCTCCATCCCTTCCATCGTTCGGAATCGCATGAACGGGATCTCGAGCGTGTACTCGATCTCCGCGAGCCCCGCGATTGCCTTCTCCAGCGCTACGCGCGTGCCGTCCGACGGACCCACAAGCCGCACCATCAACTGCGCCAGCGCCTTGTCGGCGATCACATTCGGCGCGCGGCCACCTTCTATCAGGCCGATGTTCAGCGTGCTCGGCCCGATGCCCGGCTCCGTGGGCAGCTCAATCTGCAGCACGTTGTTCAGTGCTTGGAGCAGTTTGTGGATCGCGCTATCGCCCAGTTCCGGATAGGCGGAGTGCGCCATCTTGCCGGTAGCGCGCACGGCGCCTCGCAAGACGCCCTTGCTGGCCACGCCCAGCCGGTTGTTCGTCGGCTCGCCATTGATCAGATAGCGGTTGCCCCTCGGCTGAAGATTTGCGACCTGCGCACCCGCCGAGTCCCGCTCCTCGCCAACAACAAACAGCATGCCCGCCTTCACGCCGCCCGCTCGCAGCCGCTCCACGGCAGCAATCTGCGCCGCGATGATGCCCTTGGCATCGCATGCGCCGCGCCCATAGATCGCCTCATCGTCCTCGCTGCTGCCGAAATATGGCGGCACGGTGTCCATGTGAGTGGAGAAGACGATCTCCGGCTTTTCCCCACGAACGGTGGCATAAACATTGAAGCGGTCCGTGGTGGCTCCGTCTTCGCCCTTGCTGGCTACATGCATCTTCTCCACCGAGAAGCCTCGCGCAGCAAGCAGCTCGGCTAGAAATTCCCCCACCCTGCCTTCGCTGTAGGTGGTCGATTCGATGTCGATGAGCTGTCGCGTCAACTGCACAGGATCGAGCGTCATGTTAGGTCAGCATACCTGAGCGCTCCACCCGGCCCATCGTCATCGGAACGCTGTGGTCGCTACAATCAATCCGATGTCCAGCATCCCCAACCGCCTGCAAACACTCACCATCCCTGGTCCTGCGGGAAATCTTGAAGCGCTTCTCGTCGAAGGACAGCCGGAAGCGCGTTACGCAGCGCTCGTGTGTCACCCGCACCCCAAGGGCGGTGGCACCATGCACAACAAAGTGGTCTATCGCGCAGCTAAGACGATGCACTCGTTCGGGCTTCCAACGCTGCGCTTCAACTTTCGCGGAACCGGGCTCAGCGAAGGCGAACATGATGAAGGCCGCGGAGAACGCGAGGATGTCCGTGCGGCGCTGGATTGGTTGCAACAGCGTTACGGTCTGCCAGTGCTCGTCACCGGCTTCTCCTTCGGCGCTTATGTCGGTTTACGCACATGTTGTGGCGATGCGCGGGTGCCCGGCTTTGCCGCGCTGGGTCTTCCTGTAGCGGCGGAGGGACGCGGATACAGGTACAACTTTCTCGCAGACTGCACGCTGCCCAAGCTCTTCATCAGCGGCGGCGCAGACCAGTATGGCCCGCAGGCAGAACTCGTGCGTATCGTCGCGTCAGCCGCCACGCCAGCAGACCTCGTCATCATCCCCGACGCCGACCATTTCTTCGCAGACAAGCTCGAGCAGATGCAGCAGGCGTTACGGGAATGGCTCGCCTCACACTTCTTTCCCGACGCAGAATCTGGCAGCAGCTCGCACACCACGTAAAAGCCATGGCGGAAGAGGAGAGCCCCGCGCCCCTGCACTCGCTCCACGAGCACGCCCGCGCCATCTTTGCCCACGCTCTCGATGCCTGCCGCATCGAGAGCGCCTTTCACAACCGTATCCGCTTCGATGGAACAACAATGCTCATGGAACATCCACCGGAGATGGGGCCGGATCGGCGTCCCGCCCGGATCGAGCTCGGCGAATATCGCGAAATCCTGATCGTCGCCCTGGGCAAGGCTGCCGTTCCTATGACGCAGTCGCTGCTCGAAATCCTGCCCCCCGCCCTGCACGTCCGCGGCATCTGCAGCGCGCCCTCCAGGCCTGCACGGCCGGACCGGCGAATCCGCTATTACGCAGGCGGCCATCCACTGCCGAACAGCGACTCCTTCCGCGCCGCCCGGCACGCGCTGCGTCTGCTCGGGCGCGCATCGAAGGAGACCTTCGTCATCTACCTGATCAGCGGCGGTGGCAGCACACTCTGCGATCTCCCGCTCGATCCCGCGATCTCTCTCGACGACACCATCGCCTTCCACCAGGCGCTCATCGCATCCGGTGCCACGATCGGCGAGATGAACACGCTGCGCAAGCACTTCTCCGCCGTGAAGGGAGGCCGCCTGGCGACAGCGGCGCCGGACGCCGTCAAACTCACCCTGCAGGTTGTCGACGTGCCATGGCATCAGGCGGACGCCGTCGCTTCCGGCCCAACCCTCGCCGACCCCTCCACCGTCGACGACTGCCGCGAACTGCTCGAGCGATATCAACTGCTCGAAAAGTTTCCCCCTTCCGTGCGCAGCTTCTTCATCCGCCCTGATCTGCCGGAAACGCCAGGTGACAAGGTCGCAATGAAGCAACGGGCCGAGCAGATCGAAGCTGCCGGTGAAGCCGGCCGCGACCAGATATCTTTCGCGAACTCCAGCCAGCAGCCGGCCGGCTTCAGCAACTGGCTCGCCACGCTCCTCTCCAACCAGGATCTCGTGCGCGCCGCGGGCGAGAAGGCCGCTGTTCTCGGCTACGAGGTCATCGTCGACAACGCCTGCGACGACTGGCCTTACGACAAGGCTGCGGCGTACCTCGTCGATCGTCTAATCGAACTCCGCCGCCAGCATGCGAACCGCAAACTATGTCTGCTCTCTGGCGGCGAAGTCACAGTCCATATCGACCGCCAACCCGGTACCGGCGGCAGGAACCAGCAGTTCGCCCTCGCCTGCGCTCTGCTCCTCCACGAGAGGCTTCGCGGCCAGCCTGTCGTCTGTCTTTCTGCCGGCAGTGATGGGGCCGACGGCAACAGTCCCGCTGCTGGAGCCCTCTCGGACCCCTCCACCGTTACGCGCGCGCAGGCCCTCGGCTTCGACACGCAGGCGGCACTCAAAGGGTTCGATTCGTGCCCGCTATTTCACAGCGCTCGGGGACAGCCTGCGCACCGGACCCACAGGGAATAACCTGCGCGATCTCCGCATCCTGCTCCACGGCTGAACATCCTTTTTTTCTGTCTGGTTCCTTACAGACTTTTGCCTGTCTATAAATACCCTCTTCCAACTTCACCCTGCCGCCCGCATTAAGAGTCGGTCGAAAAGAGTGTCAGAAAGGCATCGGCATGGAATCCGAGGCGGAATTCTGCTCCGGTACCGCACCCACCGGCGAACCGAAAGCACCTATGCTTCTATGCGTGGGCAATGACGAAGCCCTTCTCTCCTATCGCTGCAAGGTCCTGAATCTTGCCGGATTTGAAGTTGTTGCGGCAAGGCCCCAGCCGGAGCTGGCAAATCAGTTCACCAGCCTCTGCCGGTTGCATGGACCAGCCATGGCGATCGCCTGCCATACGCTCACCGCGAAGCAGCGCATCCACTTGGCCAGCGAAATTCGCGAGGCCTGCCCGCACGTTCCGCTCCTGGCCCTGACCAATGGCGCTCTTTCGCCCTCGGAAGCCAAGGGCTACGATCTGCTTCTGGACTGCCTCGATGGACCTGCCGAGCTCATCCGCCAGGTACGCTCCCAGCTCTGACCGTCGCGGCAGCGAACGCGTCTCCCGAGCTACCATAGCCCCATGGCAATTCGTAAAGAGTGGACGGAGTGGCACCTGACTCCGCGTGGCTGGGAGAAGGGCTCAACCCGTCGCGAAGGACGCGGCAACGACTGGCAGGACGAGCCTGCCGACCGGCTCCTGAGCTATCAGCACTGCGAGTTCCACGGCATCGGAGAGCCGAAGATCACCACCGAAGAAACCTGGCGCACCAAGGACCCGGCAGCAGTCGGGCAAATCGAGGCCGCGCTCGCCCGCTATGGCGCAGTACCCTCCCGCCTCGAGTGAACCTTGGGATCGCGGGCAGAAAATTGACCGCGTCCGTGCACAGGCGCTAAATGGTGGGGTACCATTGTTGTCACTCCCCTGAAAGGGGTATGTCCCGTAAGAGGACAGAAAGCGTTTTATATTTTGCACCGACCCAGGGCAACCGTTTGCTTCAGCCCTACATCTCCCTATCAACTACAAAAGGGGCTTTATACCAAGCGATGCCGGCGATCCTGATTGTGGACGATAACCCTATCCAGGCGGTGACACGTCGCCTGATTCTTGAGAAGGCCCACTTCCCCGTTGTACTCGCAGAAGATGGCGCAACTGCCCTGGCGAAGTTCGAGTCAGGCGAGCAGTTCGGCATGATCATCACGGACCACTGCATGCCAGGAATGACCGGGCCGGAGCTTGTGAAAAAACTGCGTGAGCAAACCACGCTGCCTATTCTGGTGCTCAGCGGCATGCCCGAGGCGGAATTGCAGTACGAAGGCATGGACGTCTACTTCCGATTGAAGCCGATCCAGCCGGAAGAGCTCATCAGCCTGTCGCGCACGCTGCTCTTCCCGCCCTACTGCCAGACAGCTTAATCCAGCGGCTTCTACCTTCCTAGCCCCGTTTCCGCCAAACTCCATCCAATTGCGGATTGGCGTATCTCCTCGCGCTTTGCGACAATCGACCAGAGCACTCAAAGCATGTTTCCCTGCCAGGTAGCGGAGACATACTCGGCTGTCCTTTCCGTTTAAAGAGGACACATCGCTTTCTGCTAATCCGCCGAACACAGGAACATGCGTTATGCCGGTCTTTGGTAGCTTCTCCCTCCTCCTCGCACTCGCGCTGAGTGCCTATACGCTGCTGGCCGGTGCATTTGCCCTGCGCCAACTGGCGATCCGCGCCCGTACCCGCATCTCGCCCGAGCGCCTGGCCGAGACTGCGCGCCGCGCCGGCGTCGCCAGCTTCTTCGCTACCTCGGCCGCGGCGTTCGCGCTGGTCTGGGCCGCCTTCACAAACGACTTCTCGGTCTCGTACATCCTCCATCACTCCAACCGCGCGCTCCCTGGCCCATACAAATTCGCCGCGCTCTGGTCCGGCCAGGAGGGGTCACTTCTGCTCTGGGCATGGCTGCTGGCCACCTATGGCTTCGTGCTCCGCCTGCGCCACAAGGTGGATGTCCGCCTGACCGCCTATGCCTCGACGATCCTCGCCGGCGTCCAGGTCTTCTTCCTGCTGCTGCTCAACTTCGCCGCCCCGCCCTTCGCGCTGGTGCAGGGCGCCGTGCCCGCTGACGGCTTCGGCCTGAATCCCCTGCTCCAGTATCCGGAGATGGTGATCCACCCGCCGATGCTCTACCTCGGCTATGTCGGCTTCACCGTCCCGTTCGCCTTCGCACTTGGCGCGCTGATGATGCGCTACCCCGGCGAAAAGTGGATCCACATCACCCGCCGCTGGACCATGGTGACCTGGCTCTTCCTCACCTGCGGCATCTTCCTCGGCGCGCACTGGGCCTACTCCGTGCTCGGCTGGGGCGGCTACTGGGCGTGGGACCCGGTGGAGAACGCCTCGCTGATGCCCTGGCTCACCGGTACCGCCTTCCTGCATTCGGTCATGATGCAGGAGAAGCGCGGCATGATGAAAAACTGGAATGTGTGGCTGATCTTCTCCACCTTCATGCTTTCCATTCTTGGCACGCTGCTCACCCGCTCCGGTCTGGTCAGCTCTGTGCACGCCTTCGCGCAGTCTTCTATCGGCAGCTGGTTCTACGCCTTTCTCTTCATCGTGCTGGTGGTCTGCATCTTCACCTTCATTCTGCAGCGCGATCACCTCAAGTCCGACCACAAGATCGAATCGCTCGTCTCGCGCGAGTCGAGCTTCCTCTTCAACAACCTCATCTTTCTCGCCGCCTGCTTCACCATCCTCTGGGGCACGCTCTTCCCCGTTCTCAGCGAGTATGTGCAAGGCAGCAAAGTTACCGTCGGCGCACCGTGGTACAACCGCATCGCCGTACCCATCGGCCTTGGTCTGCTGGCGCTGATGGGTCTGGGACCGCTGCTGGCATGGCGCTCCTCATCGCTGCGCTCCATCCGCCGCAACTTCGTACTGCCTTCCATCGCGACCATCACCACCGCCGTCGCGCTGCTCGCCATCGGCGAACGTCCGTGGCAGGATCAGGGGCCGCTCTACTCCTTCGTTGCCTTCTCCGTCGCCGCCGGCGTCATTACCGCCATCTCATCCGAGTTTCTGCGTGGCGCTCATGTGTTGAAGGTCCAGACCGGCAGGAACATCTTTGCCGCGACGCTTCTGCTCATCCAGCGCAACACCCGCCGCTATGGCGGGTACATCGTCCACTTCGGGGTGGTGGTCATCTTCATCGGCCTCGCCGGCTCCGCCTTCAACCGCTCTACGGAGCAGGAGATGGACTTCCGCCAGTCCATGCAGGTCGGGCCCTACACCCTGGTCTGCCAGGACTACACGCAGGACACCAATCCCAACTACGACAGCGAGTATGCGCTGCTCGATGTCTATCGCAACGGCAAGAAGGTCACGCAGCTCGCGCCGGAGAAGCGCTTCTACGTTGCCTCGCAACAGGTATCCACCATGGTGGCAAATCATTCCACCCTGGCCTGGGACCTGTACGTGATCTACGCCGGCCAGAACCCGGACACGAATCGCCCCATCATCAAAGTCTTTCTCAACCCTCTAGTCGCCTGGATCTGGATCGGGGTCGTGATCGTGATTCTCGGCACCCTGGTCGCCCTGGTGCCGAATCTCACGACGGTGCTTTCGCCGGTGCGCGCCCGCGAGCGAGCGAAAGGCTCCGCGCGTCCGCTGGTCAGCGAACCGGCAACTCTGCGAGGCGGCGACTGATGTTTCTGAAACGCATGCGTTCGATGTTGCACCTCACTCTTGTCATGGCAATCGTGGCCTTTGGCGCGCACGCGTCCGACACCGCCAACGGCGCACGCTATCAGAAGCTCAGTCACGCCATCATGTGTCCCTGCGGCTGCAACCAGCTCCTGGGTGAATGCAACCACGTCGGCTGCCCGGACTCGGACAAGATGCGCAGTCAGCTCGCCGCTTCCATTGACCACGGCGACGATGACACCGCGATCTTCCACGCCTTTCAGGACGAGTACGGTCCCACGGCATTGGCCGCCCCTATGTTCACGCGCTTCAACCAGTTCTCCTGGTGGGTGCCGCCTGTCGTGCTGCTGCTGGGCATTGGCGGCGTCTTTTTCGTGGTTCGCCGCTGGCGGCCACGCGCGGTCGCTATGCCAATCCCAGCCAGCGATCCGCACAGGCTCGTGCTCGAGCAGCGCATCCGCCGCGAAACGGGAGGCGACTCGCTATGATCCTTGCTGTCTGCACCACCTTCACCATCGCGCTCTTCGTCTATGTGTTCTACCCGGAGCGCCACGTCACCGCACAGCGCGTAAAGACACGGCTCGACTTTCTTGAAGAGCAGAAAGCCGTTCTCTACGACAATCTGCGCGACCTGAACTTCGAATACCGCGCCGGCAAATATCCGGAAGAGGATTACGTCGCTCAACGCGCCACCCTCGAAGCCGAAGCAGCGCAGGTCCTCGCAGAGATGGAGCGCCTGCAGCAGCAGGCAAACCCGCGCAGAGCCTGATCCCCCTTGGCCGACGCCGATCCGCCGCTCGAACGTTTTGCCGCCATCTCGGACATTCACGGCAACCTGTTGGCGCTCGAGGCCGTGCTCAGCGATATCTCCTTGCGGTCTGTGCCGCATATCGTCAACCTCGGCGATCACCTGCAGGGGCCGCTCGATCCCGTCGGCACAGCCGAGCGCCTCATCCCGCTCCATATGCCGATTATCCGCGGCAACTGCGATCGATTGATCTTCGAAACCGGCACCATCGTCGCACCGGGCAGCACTCTCGCTGCGAACCGCGAAATCCTCGCCGACCGGCACAAACAATGGCTTGCCACAATGCCGCAGACCCTGCTGCTTGGCCACGTCTTGCTCTGCCACGGAAATCCCTGGGCCGATGACGTCTATCTGCTCGAAGAGGTCACGCCCGGCGGCACGCGTATGAAGCGCACGGAGGAGCTTGAGCCCGTTCTGCACGGAATTTCTGCCCGGCTTGTGCTCTGCGGACACAGCCATCTGCAACGCACAGTTCAAATGTCGGATGGCATGCTGCTCGTCAATCCGGGAAGCGTGGGACTTCCTGCCTATTCGGCAGAATCCCCGCACCCCCATGCCATGGAAGCCGGCAGTCCGCACGCACGGTACGTCATCGTCACCCGGTCGGACGAGAGCTGGCACGTAGAGCATCACGCAGTGACCTACGACTGGGAAGCCGCCGCGCGGCTGGCCGAAGAGAATCGAAGGCCTGACTGGGCCGCGTGGCTGCGCACGGGACGGGCGTGATGCGCTGTAACCTCGGCGGCATAATCACCTTTGAGCAAATCATCCGCAATTCCGTAAGTTGGCAGTATCCTAGGCAAGATTCGACATGAGACGCCTGCTGCAAATTTCGCTCTCCCTCGCCCTTCTCCTCATTCCATCGACAATTCCGTCCGCGCTCGCCGCCACGATCACCGGCACCGTCACCAACGGCACCACCAATAAGCCCTCCGACGGCGACGATGTGATCCTCATCTCGCTGCAGCAGCGCATGCAGGAGGCAGCGCGCACCAAAACCGACGCGCCATGGCCATTATTCGATCAATGTGCCCGATCAGGGCATGCACCTGATCCGCGTCGATCATGAGAAGGCCTCTTACTTCCAGCCGGCGCCTCCCAGCACCAGCACCGTCGACGTGACCGTCTTCGACGTGGCCGCCACAGTGCCCGGCATCAGCACAGAGGCGAATGTGATCCGGGTCGAGACAGACCCGCAGGGACTGCACGTCACCCAGAGCTACTTCGTCAAAAACGACTCCTCGCCGCCCCGCACGCAGTTCTCCAGCCGGTCTTACGAGATTTATCTGCCACCCGACGCAAAGGTCGAAGGAGCGGCTGCCATGGGTCCCGGCGGCATGCCGGTAGCCTCTTCCCCAGCGCCGATGGGCGAGAAGGGCCACTACGCCTACCTCTTCCCCCTCCGTCCCGGCGAAACCCAGTTCCAGGTCACCTACAGCCTTCCCTACACCGGTTCGGCGAAATTCGAGCCGAAGCTCGCCGGTTCCGCGGACAACGTGGTCGTCATGGTGCCGAAGAGCATGACCTTCACGCCTGATGCGTCGACACCCTATACGCCAATCAACGACGACATCAATGCCCAGACCTTTGTCGCGAAGAATGTCACCCCCACCCAGGCCCTTGGTTTTTCAGTCTCCGGCTCCGGAGCGCTGCCGCGCGATGTGCAGACGGCCCAGGCGGGCAATGGCCAGGCCGGTGCTCCCGCAGGTGCAGATGACAACCGTCCGGGCATCGGCCTCGGTAACCCCATCGACACACCAGACCCGCTGAACAAATACAAATGGTGGATCCTCTCCGGCGTCGGCCTGGTGCTGGTCATCGCAGCGGCGTTCTTTCTGCGTCGTAGCCCTCAGCAGGACGACGACGATGCTCTGGTCGCGGCCTCCGCCCAACCGGCTCCTGTCGCCGAACAGTACGCGGCACCCCTCACCTGGACCCAGGGCTCTCCGCCACCGGCAACCGTGGCGCCTATTCCACCCCCGCCACCCGCAGATCCGGATCCCGAGACCCAGCGCCACAACCTGCTCAACTCTCTGAAAGAGGAACTGTTCGCCCTCGAGTCGGACCGCGCCAAGGGGAACGTTGGCGAGGTGGAATACGCGGCCCACAAGCAGGCGCTGGAGGCCATCATCCGCCGAGCGCTAAATCGTTAGATTTGGTTGGTTTCGCCAATCAGCAAGCTGAGATAGAAGAGCCGTAGTCTCATCACGTTTCTACGTATTTTTGTATGTGTATCCGCGAATCCAGAACTATTCCTGTGTGTTTCGTCCCTAAATAACTGATACGCCATATGTGGCGGACCTCCCTCCGACTGGTATGCAACGTGCCTCAAAAGTTGCATCGTCATCAGGAGGAGTTCTCCTTTGGATTCGCAAAGTTCGAAGAAAAATAGCTTTAGGAAGGCGGGAGCGACCGGCATTCTCGCTCTTGCCACGTTGATTCTCGGCTCGGCCGCGCTCCCCACCCCAGCCGCGTTCGCACAGGCAGTCTCAGTGAATGGTGGATCCATTCAGGGCACCATCACAGACAATTCAGGCGCAGTGGTTCCGGGTGCAAGTGTCACCGTGACCGGCACCGACACAGGGTCCAAAGCTTCCGTTACGACAGATTCCAAGGGCTTTTGGAGCCTCGGACCTCTGAATCCCGGCAACTACCAGGTTTCGGTGACCGCGGCAGGCTTTCAGAAGACCGAGGTTAAGACGGTCATCCACACCGGAACCGCTACATCCGGCAGCTTCAAGCTGACGGTCGGCTCATCCGCTCAGACCGTTGAAGTCAATGCGGGCGCCGTGCAGCTCAACACGGATCAGGCAGGCGTCAGCGACGTCATCACCTCCCAACAGATTCAGAACCTGCCGGTGAATGGCCGCAACTTCCTGGATCTGGCCCAGATCGAGCCTGGCGTCATCCTGCAGAGCGGCGAAAGCTTCGATCCGACCAAAGCTGGATATTCGGCTATCTCCGTTGGCGGCGTCTCCGGCCGCACCACCCGCATCCTTCTGGATGGACAGGACATCACCGATGAGACGGTCGGAACGACGATCTTCAACGTCTCGCAGGGCGCGATCAACGAGTTCCAGCTGAACCGGTCCACGCAGGATGTCTCGGGCGAGGTCACTTCGACCGGTCAGGTGCTCGTTTCAACCAACTCCGGTACCAATTCCTTCCACGGCCAGGCCTTTTACTACTTCCAGGACAACAACGCGGGCTTTGCGAACCTCACGGGCGGTGTCGATGCGCCCTTCCAGCGCAACCAGTACGGCGGAAGCATTGGCGGACCGATCATCAAGGACAAGCTCTTCTTCTTCGCCAACGCCGAGCGCATCCAGCAGGTCAACATAAGCGCGGCCACCGCCAGTCCCACCTTCTCCTCGCTGCTGTCGCAATATCCTTCCGTTCCCTTTGGCTACAAGGAAACCTACTCGACGGGACGCCTGGACTACACCGGATGGCACGGAATCCATTTCTTCGGCCGCGTGAATTATGACGTGAACTCAGTCGGCGGAAACTTCGGCTTCCTCTACTCCATCTACGCCAATCGCGATAACACTCCAGGCTTCGCAGGCGGCGCGGACTTCGTCACCGGCCACTTCACCCACTCCTTCCGCGGCAGCTACGAGAAGTTTCACAACCTGATCAGCGATTCCGTCACCGGGAATTCTTCCCTGTACAACCCGATCCCCGGCGTGACGCTCTATGACTCACAGGACGGTTTCTTTGCGGGCATTAACTATCTGTCCCCTCAGACCACCTTTCAATCCGACAAGCAGTTCCGCTATGACGGCACCTGGACCAAGGGCGCACATACCTTCAAGTACGGCTACAGTCTGAACAGAATCCTGGGAGGCGGCGGCGCCGAGTTCTTCGGTGCATCGCTCTTCACCGAGTTTGGTCCCGGCAGCCAGTTGACAAATTGCGGCGGCGTACCCGGCGCAGCACCTTGCCCGGGCGATCCGATCAACGGTTATTCCACGTCCGGGCTCATCCTTGGCAACGGAAACTCGGTCTTTACCGAAAAGCCGGGATTCAATCTCCCTGGCGGCGGCACCTTCGACTGGCGTGAAGGCGCGTACGTTGCGGACACCTGGAAGATCAAGCCGACCTTCACCCTCAATGCCGGTCTCCGCTGGAGTGTCGATACGGATCGCGCCAACCAGGATCTGCCGACTCCGCCTTGCAGCAGCGTCGACCCTGGCATCAATCCCTGCACCAACGGCGAGACCAACCTCTTCGATGTCTATCAGCCAGGCTTAGGCAAGAGGACCCACCAGCCGTATGCCAACTTCGGCCCGCAGCTGGGCTTCGCGTATAACCCCGAAGCTGCTCCGAATACCGTATTCCGTGCGGGCATCGGCATCTTCTACGAGAGCGATGTCTTCAACAACACCTCGAATGCTCGCAGCGCAGTCATCAATGCTTCCGGCCCGTTCTTCAATGACACTGGTGCCTGTGGTGGAACAAATGAGGTGGCGGCCCCTGGTGGCATAACGATCACGGAAGGCGCTGGGGTTCCTCTCGCCACGCTGTGCTCGGAATCGATCAAGCAGGCGGCTCCGGGACTGACCGATGTACTGCATCAATACCAGGCAGCAACCCAGGCCAACAACACTGCCTCGAATCCCTCCTACATCGGCCACTTCCTGAATTCGGCCGGTGTCTATGCAGCTCCCTATCTGACCCCCTACTCGCTTCAGTACAACTTCGGCATCCAGCAACAGATCGGCAAGGGAACCGTCATCAGCGGAGACTACGTTCATAACTCCACGATGAAGATCCCACTGGTGATCGATGTAAACCGCGTCGGTTCAGCCCGCAGCCTGAACGTTGCTGCAGCGCAGAATGCGATCGGAGCCACTCTGGCAGCTTGCGGAGCGACCTCAGTTCAGCAAGCGATCGGCTCTTGCACCGCCCTCCACCCATCAGGTGGCGGAGCAACCATCCAGGACTTCGCCGCGAACGGTCTTGACTCCGGCAACGCTTTGCTTAGCGGATATCCCGCCTCTGTCTTTGGCGCAACACCAGGTACCGGCGCAGCCTTCCCGGGCCTCAACCCTGCTGTTGGTCTCGGCGACTTCATCCTTCCCACCGGGCAGTCCGGCTACGACGCCCTGCAGATCGTCTTTAAGCAGGTCAAGCAGCATCCGGCGCCTGGCATAACAAATGCCAATTTCCAGGTCTCCTACAACCTGTCAAGAATTGTTGGGGATGTGTCGACGGCAGGTAACACGGGAAATAGTGGAGACAATTTCTTTAACAGCCCTGCCTACGACTACGACAATCCCTCGGGCTACATCGGTCGTCTAGGGTTGGACCACAAGAACGAGCTCTCCTTCGGCGGCTTCCTCGCGCTTCAAGTATGGTCCGCAAATGGGCTTCGCCGGTCACTTCTTCTCGGCACCTCCGACAAGCCTGACCCTCGACAACAGCGCTGGCGCGACAGGCCAGATCTTCCAGACCGACGTGACCGGCGATGGTACAGTTGCCGATCTGCTGCCGGGAACCCGTCCGGGCGCGTACATGCACGACTACAAGGCGAATACCTTGCAGTCGCTCATCACCAACTACAACAGCCGTTACGCCAATACCTTGACTCCGGCAGGCCAGGCACTCGTAAACAATGGCCTCCTTACCAGTAACGAACTCGTAGCTCTCCAGGGAGCGCAGCAGCCCATCGCCAATATTCCTGGAGGCCACGCCATCAACAACCCCGCATTCCGTACCATGGATGTGAATCTCTCCTACCCGATCAAACTCGGTCGGTGGTTGCACCAAGAAAGCATGAGCCTCGAGCCCGCAATTGCCTTCTACAACGTCATGAACTTCTCCAACTTTGGAATCGTTTCCGGACAAATGCTGACCCAGACGAACGTCGGGCCATTCGGTGCGCCAAACTTCCTCAACGGCCCGGATACGCCGGCCGTGGCAGATGGCAACCGCACCCAGCGCGGATCGGGCACCTTCGATGCGGGCGGACCACGCTCGATCGAGTACCAGCTCAAGTTCAACTTCTAACCTGCAGCATCTCTACAAAGGCCCTGCTTCGGCAGGGCCTTTCCTTTTGCGCCGCAATGCTCTGCACGGCGTCCGCCGCAGACAGAACCATTCCCCGCCGCATGCGTCTAATCTGCAGGCTCTGCATCTCTCGGAGTACCGTAGATGCGGGGACCGGAAAGACCCATGAACACCCTCAAGACTGCGCTGCTGCTTACCTCTCTCACGCTCTTCCTGATCTTCGTCGGCGAGTATTTCGGCGGCCGCAACGGCATGGTCATCGCCCTCGTCATCGCCGTCGCGATGAACTTCTTCAGCTACTTCTACTCGGACAAGCTCGCGCTCTCGATGTACCGGGCGCAGCCGGTGACGCGTGAGCAGCTTCCCCGCGTCTACAGCGTGGTGGAGCAGATGACCCAGCGCACCGGGCTGCCCATGCCGAAGATCTACGTGATCCCCAACGACTCTCCAAATGCCTTCGCCACCGGCCGCAATCCGAAGCACGCTTCCGTCGCCGTCACCCAAGGCATCCTCAACCTCTTGACCGACGAGGAGCTTGCCGGCGTGCTGGCCCACGAACTGGGCCATGTGCGCAACCGCGACATCCTCACCAGCTCCATCGCCGCAACTCTGGCCGGCGCCATCACCATCCTGGCCCAGATGGGCCGCTTCGCCATGATCTTCGGCGGCGGTGGCGGCAGCAGCAATCGCGACCGTGATGGCGGCGGTATCGCTGCCCTTTTCATGCTGATCCTGGCTCCCATTGCGGCCACACTTATCCAACTTGCCGTTTCGCGCTCTCGCGAGTACGAGGCCGACGCCACCGGCGCGCACATGACCGGCAATCCCTATGCACTGGCCAGCGCGCTCCAGAAGCTCGACGCCTATTCCAAACGCCTGCCCATGGGCGCGACGGCTTCCACCGCGCACCTGTTCATCGTTGCGCCACTCATCTCCGGAGCCAGCTTCGCCAATCTCTTCTCGACCCACCCGCCCATCGCCAAGCGCATCGAGCGGCTGGTCGGGCGCCCATCGCAGACACAGCAATGAAGCCGATGCGCTAAGACCACCAGGCGTCACGCGAGACTGAGAACAGCCAATCCGATTTAAGTACTTCCCCTTGTGGCATCAATGGCGGCATCCTTGTGTGGCATCCTCTACCTGCCATGCGAAGCGTTCTGACCACACTCTCACTTCTCGCGCTCGGAATCTGGCTGGGCGCGCTGCTGCTCTTTATGCAGGTTGCGGCAGTCGCATTCGGCGCGCTGCCGACGCTCTTCCTCAACCCCGCCGAAGGCATCCACGGCGCGGGTCTCGTGGTGCGAGGCAGCCTCGTTCACCTGCACTATATGGGGCTCATCTGCGGAGTGCTCTTCCTGATCTTCAGCTTTTTTCTGCGCGCGCGTGTCCGCTGGCATTCCGTGGTGCCGCAGGCGGTGCTGGTACTCATCATGGTGTTGTTGACCGGCTACTCGCAGTTCTCGATCATTCCGCGAATGGACACTGCAGAGGCCTCGGTAGGCGGGAGCGTTGGCATTGCATCATTGCCGGAATCAAGTCCTGCACGCGTTCTGTTTGACCAGCTTCACCGCGATTCGGTTCATGTGGAAGGCCTCGTGCTGATCCTTGGTTTCATCGCCTTCGCGTTGGCGGGGCGCCCGCACTCCCTACGGGATTAACGAAACTCATCGCGATTACGAGCGGTACGGTGGCAGCTCGCTTCCACGCTCTTCTGCAGAACCACTTCGCGTTGTCACCCATCTCCGCAGTGAACAGTTTCGCGATGTGCTCCGATCCAACTCTGCTATCGCCACGCCCGGCAGGAGGCCCTGTATAGTGACCCTTGCTGGTCTCTTCCCTCGGGACGGTTCATGAAGGTCATCGTCTTTGGTGCTACTGGAGGTATAGGCCGGCTGCTGGTTGCCGGCGCTCTCGAACTGGGCCACGCTGTCACCGCGTTTGTGCGCAACGGGCAATCGCTCGAAGCGCGCGATGGGCTGCGCGTGATCCAGGGAGACATCTTCGATGCGCAGTCGGTCGGCGATGCCATCGAAGGCCACCGCGCCGTATTCTCCGCGCTGGGCTCTCGCACACTGAAAGCAGACCCGGTTCTGAGCCGCGCCGTTCCGCTGATCATCAGTGGCATGCACTTCCATATGGTCGACCGGATCATCACGGTGGGCGCGGCAGGCGCGCTTTATCCAGCAGGCAAATATCAGCCACCCATCGTGACTGTGCTCTTTGGCATCGCGCGCGCGACCTTGCTGCGTCACCCGATGGCAGATCAGCGCGCGCAGGAGCGGCTCCTCGCGGCAAGCGATCTGGATTACACCATCGTGCGGACGCCGCGGCTCACGGATGGCCCACCCACGGCACATATCGCGTGCTGCCGGACGCCTTGCCTTCGAGCAGCCGCCGCATCTCACGCGCCGACGTTGCGGACTTCATGCTCCAACAGCTTGTCGATCCGCGATTTCATCGCCGCGGCGTCTATCTGGCCGAGTGACCGGCCCAAATGCAAAAGGCGCGCGGCGTGGCCGCGCGCCTGCAGAAGATCGGCTGATCCGCATTACTGCTGTGGAGGCGTCTGCGTCTTGTCGGAAACCTTGTTGGCTCCGTCGGACGTCGCATCCGCCGTCTTGTGAACGACTTTCTTCGTGCCAGTCTTTGTCGCGTGAGCGGCGTCTTCCGTACCTTCCTTAGTCTTGTCAGCGGCCTCTTCTGTGCCTTCCTTCGTCTTATCGGCGGCCTTTACCGTGCCTTCTTTGGTCTTGTGAGCGACCTTTTCGGTGCCCTCCTTGGTCTTGTCCGCGGCCTTTACCGTACCTTCCTTGGTCTTGTCGTACGCCTTTTCCGTGCCTTCCTTCGTCCCATGCGCTGCCGCCTTAGTGCCCTTTGAGACACCGTGGCCCAGATCCTTCGCGGCGTCTTTCGTGTCCGTGCCGGCATCTTTCACGTCCTGGCCGGCTGTCTGCGCCAGAACAACGGGCGCGGCGCAACCCAACGCCAGTGCTGCCGTCACCACAAACGTACCCATACCTTTTCTGAGATCTTTCAAACACCCTCCTCGGAGCCTCGTGTCAGGCTGTGTCGTAACAGTCCTGTGTCGTAATAGTCTACGATGCGCGGCCCATGGGTTGTGCGATGTCGTTCTTCCGCTTCAGGCCGCCCAGGAAGCTGTTAATCGCTCCAGCAAAGGCAACCGGAACCTCTTCGTGGGGAAGATGTCCGGCGCCCGGAATCACTAGCAGTGAAGCACGATCGAAGTATTCAGCAAGCCGCTCCCCGCTGCGGAGGCTCACAGCGCGATCACGATCTCCCCAGAGCAACAGAGCCGGAACTCTGCGCACGCCGGGCAGAGCTGCCTCCAGGGCAGCCATGTCCAACTCCCAGCGGTCAAGGATGCTCAGTACGTAGGAGATGGTCCCGGGAACACGCAGCGACGTTATGTAGCGCTCCAGAGACCCGCTGCGGATGCGGCTGGCGTCTCCATACATGCGACCCAGCGCCAGCGCCTGGACGTTAGCAGGCACGGTCGGCAGGCGGCCAGCGAACCAGCGACCCAACGCCGTCCGGTAGAAGCGTATGAGTGGATCTGCAACGTCGGAGAAGGGATTGGCAGGCGCGTGAAGCATCAGGCTGCGGACGCGCTCCGGATGGAGGGCAGCCAGCATCAGGGCCACGGATCCGCCATGCGACGTGCCGACGATATCGGCCTGCGCAATACCCTTGGCATCCATAAGGTCGACCAATCGGCCGGCAGTTGCGACCAGGCTGACGTCCAAGTTGGGAACCCGCTCGGAATCGCCGATTCCCAGCGCGTCCGGGGCGTACACGGTCGAGGTAGCGGCCAGTCGCTGCGTCGCTGGTCCCCAGGCGTCTGCGGTGCCCAGCAGGCCGTGCAGGAGCAGCAGGGACGGTCCGTCGCCGGTGACGAGACAGCGCATCCGAGCGCCCTGCACCCGGACGAACTCTTCGTGTTCTCGCGTTTCCCCTAAGGCAGTCATCCAGTTGGCAAATGACACTCTAAGAGCCCTCCGGAGCGTCGTAAAGCTCCGTGTTCGCACAATATTCAAACTCTTGAAACATAGAAAGCCCCGTTTTGGAAAAAGATGTATCCACGGAGTCTCCAGATACCGAAAAAGCGAGCGTTGGTCACGTTTCCAATGCCGACGGTTGGGCCAAGTTACCCGCCTTCTGAGGGATACGAAAATACGATGCGGACTATGCCTCGTCATAGCGTCCTACCGTTTCGCGGAACCCAGAGGGTCGTCAGACGTGGTGGAAGAATGGATGAAACCGCATTCAAAACCTATACTTTCTTTTGTATGAACACTTTAGGGACGGAATTGCGTCTCGCGAGTCCAACGGAAAGGCTGGCAAGCTGCGTGCTTCGCACTAGACTGAAGCGAACACCTTGTTGGTCATCTGCCAGGGCGCATGCAAAAGTCGATCTCAACCCGGCTTACCGTGGTATCGCTGGCGTTGTTTACGCTCGCCGCGGCCATCTTTGCTTCGCTCAACCTCGTAAAGGACGCCGAGTTCCAGAAGCCCACGGATGGCGTCTGGTGGGTGGAGGCGCATGGCGGACTGGAAGCGCGGCGGGTGCCTGCAGACAGTCCTGGTGAGCACGCGGGTATCAAGACTGGTGATGTCCTGGTTGCGGCGGCCGATCAACCGACCCCGAGAGTGGCGAGCCTTGTCCGCCAATGGTTCCACACCGGCATTTGGCGGAGCATCGACTACACGCTCCTGCGTTCCGGGGTCCGCATCAATGCCTCGGTCATCCTGAGCAAGCAGGACCGCTCGGAGTACAACGGCGTACGGCTGGTGGCGCTGGTGTACTTGCTTATTGGCCTGTATGTGCTCTTTCGGCGCTGGACGGCGCCCCACGCCACGCACTTCTACGTCTTTTGCCTAGCCTCCTTCGTCCTTTACGCCTTCCACAGCACGGGCAAGCTGAATGCCTTCGACTGGGTGATTTACTGGGGCAACATCATCGCTGGCGCTCTGCAGCCCGCCCTCTTCCTGCATTTCGCTCTCGCCTTCCCGGAGAACCGCGCTAACGATCGCCGCAATGTCCTCCGGAACCGCTGGCTCATGGCGCTGGTCTACCTGCCCGCTGTTCTGGTCATCGGCGTTCAGGCGCTGGCGTTTGTCTACTGGTCCGCTACCGAACTGCTGCTGCATCGGCTCGAACAGATCGCAGTCGGCTACCTTGCCGCTTACTACGTATTGGCCGCGCTCGTGTTCTTCGCGCACTACCGCATCACGCGTGATCCTTTGCGCCGTCAGCAGTTGAAGTGGCTGACCCGTGGCACGCTCCTGGCGGTCATCCCGTTCACCATTCTGAACGTCATTCCGTTTCTGGCCGACTGGGCCATGCCGACACTGCTCACCAAGCTCTCCGGCCTCTGCCTGGTGTTTGTGCCGCTTACTTTCTCCTGGGCCATCGTGCGTTATCGGCTCATGGATGTGGACCTGATCTTCAAGCGCGGCGTTGCTTATACGCTGGCAACTGCTTCGCTGATCGGGCTCTACTTCGGCGCCGTCGCGATCGCAGCGGAAACCATCCACAAGAACCTCCCCAGCTTCGGCGCGTGGGGACTGGTCGCAACCATCATCATCACGGCGCAGCTCTTCGATCCGCTGAAGCGTGCCATCCAGGCGCGGCTGGACCGCGTCTTCGATCGCCGCCGGTACGACTATCGCCAGACGCTGATTGAATTCGGGCGTGGCCTGAGCTCGGAGACCGATCTGGACGCGGTGCTGGCCTCGGTGACCGATCGGCTGACGCGCGCTCTTCTGGTCTCCCGCGTGGCGCTCTTCCTGGACGGACCGCGGGGACATTACACGCTCGCTGCGGCCCGGGGCCTCGATCCGGGCCTGACGCCGGTCACTGGATCCGCCGCCCGGTCGCTCGACCTGAGCTTCCTCAACTTTGAGTCCGGCGGCCCGGAATCCGGACGGCTTGCCCAGGCAGCCGAACACGGCGAAACGGGCTCCCATCTCTTCTTCGAGAACCCGCATCAAGCCCTCTATCTGAGCGAGCAGGAGCGCGCTGCAGCGACGGCTCTTGATCTCCACTACTATCTGCCCTGTCGGGTGCAGCAGCGCACCATCGCGATCGTAGGACTCGGCCGCACTACCTCCGGTGATTTTCTCTCGTCGGAAGACGTGGAACTGCTGGAATCGCTCGCATCCTATGTGGGTATTGCCATCCAGAACGCTCGCCTCTACGCATCGCTCGCGCAGAAGGTCACCGAATACGAGCGGCTCAAGGAGTTTAACGAGAACATCGTCGAATCGATCAACGTCGGCATCCTCGCCATCGGCCTCGATGAAACCGTCGAGAGCTGGAACGCGCAGATGGAAGTCATGTTCGCCATGCCGCGCGTGGACGTTCTGAACAAGTCCATCGATGCCGTCTTCCCGGCGGAGTTTATGAGCGAATTCCGCCGCGCTGAAAGACGAGCCGGGCGTTCACAACCTGTACAAGTTCCCGTTGCCCATGCGTACCGGCGAGACGCGTACAGCCAACATCGCCATCGCGCCGCTGGTCTCCCGCAGCTTCTCCGTCGTTGGCCGCATCATTCTGGTCGATGACATCACCGGCCGCATGCAGCTGGAATCGCAGCTCGCCCAGGCGGAAAAGCTCTCATCCATCGGACTGCTGGCCGCCGGCGTCGCGCACGAGGTCAATACGCCGCTGGCCGTCATCTCCAGCTACACGCAGATGCTGGCCAAGCAGGTGCGCGGCGATGAGCGCCTCGCGCCGCTGCTCGATCGCATCACCAGCCAGACCTTCCGCGCATCGGAGATCGTCAACAGCCTGCTGAACTTCTCCCGGACAGGCAACACGGAGTTCTCTGAGATCGATCTCAACACCGTGATCCGCGATACCGTGACGCTGCTCGAACATCAGTTCAAAACCGCTGGATTGCGACTTGAAGTAGACCTGAAGCCGGAGCTTCCCCATATCGTCGGCAACGCGAATAAGCTGCAACAGGTCTTCCTCAACCTGTTCATCAACGCAAAGGACGCCATGAGCTCGGGTGGGTCGTTGCGCGTGGCGACGGAGTTGAACGGCCGCGTCGGCGTTCTCATCGCGGATACCGGCTCGGGAATTGCGCCGGAGCACATGCAGCGCATCTACGACCCGTTCTTTACCACCAAAAATGCTCCGTCGGATGGCAAGCGCCGCGGCACGGGGCTTGGCCTCGCGGTGACCTACGGCATCATCCAGGAGCACTCCGGCCGCATCCATGTAGATAGCGCGGTCGGCCACGGGACCACATTCCGCCTCGAATTCCCCGCTGCAAGGAAAGCACTGCATGTCTGAAGGCACCACGGTGCTGGCCCCAAATGCAGCGGCCGGCGATATCCAGACCGCCCGTATCCTCATCATCGATGACGAGGCAGCTATCCGCGAATCGCTCGAAACCCTGCTGGTGCTCGAGGGCTACAGCGTAGGCACGGCGCCGGACGGCGTGAAGGGCCTGGACGAGCTGGAACGCCAGTCCTACGATCTTGTGCTGCTTGACCTCGCTCTGCCGGGTGAGAACGGCATCGACCTGCTTCCCCGCATTCTCGACCGGCATCCGGAGCTGCCGGTCATCATGATCACCGCCTACGGCACCGTGACCAACGTAGTGGATGCCATTCGCGCGGGCGCCCGGAATTTCGTACAAAAGCCGTGGGAGAACGAAAAGCTTCTCGCGGACATCCGGGCCGCGATCGCCCAGCACCGCACCGAAGAAGAGAACGTCCAGCTGAAGCGCGCGCTCAAGCAGCGCTACACCTTCGAAAATATCGTGGGCAAGAGCGAGCCGATGCTGCGCATCCTCGACCTGGTGGCCCAGGTGGCGCCATCGCGCTTCACTGTCCTGATCCAGGGCGAAACCGGCACGGGTAAGGACGTCATCGCGAAGGCCATCCATGCGCACTCCCCGCGACGGGACAAGCCCTTTGTGCCGATCAACACCGGAGCGCTGCCTACCGAGCTACTAGAATCTCAACTCTTCGGCCATGTGAAGGGTGCCTTCACATCGGCGCACGCGGCACAGAAGGGCCTCTTTGAGATCGCCAACGGCGGCACGCTCTTCCTAGACGAGATCGGCACTATGGGTCTGGAGACGCAGGCAAAGATTCTGCGCGTCCTGCAGGACCGCCGCTTCCGCCCGCTGGGCTCGGTGCAGGAGGTCCAGGTGGATGTCCGCATCCTGGCCGCGACCAACAGCAACCTGCGCCAGGGAGTGCGGGAAGGGCGCTTTCGCGAGGACCTGTACTACCGCCTGAACGTGGTCACCATTGACCTGCCGCCGTTGCGCGCACGCCGTGAGGACATTCCACTGCTGGCGGCCTATTTCCTCGAGCACTTCTCCATAGAAAACCAGCTTGAAATGCGGCGGCTGGCGCCAGAGGTGATGCGTGCGATGATGGACTACGACTGGCCAGGCAACGTCCGCGAGTTGGAACACGTCATTGCACGCGGCGTTGCTCTCTCACCCACTCCGGTGATTCCGCTCGAGGTTCTGCCCGGCGAGCTGACGGGACGGTCCTACTCGGCCTCTCTTCTGGAGCACGATGCGAACGCCTCCCTCTTCGACATCCTCGAGGACATCGAACGGCGCATCATCATCGACAAGCTGGAGCGCTCCAACTGGAATCAGACCGAGGCCGCCGAACAGTTTCGGATCCCGCTGTCGACGCTGAATCAGAAGATCAAGCGGTTGAATATAGAAATACGCAAAAAGCAGAAAGAATAGGCGGACGGTCTGTACGCCCTTCCATTCCGCAATTCAGTGGCTTGTGTGATCGCGAAGCTCGGCCCCAGGTCCGTTTTTCCGCACCGAAGCGATGCCGTTTTCGCATGCGGCTTCTGAGGCATACATCTCGCTCATCCCGATAATCTGGCCGTTGGATGCCTTCAATACAAAATAAGGCTCGGAACGCTTGGAGTTCTTCCGCTCGAAGTGCGCATCATCTGCTGAATACTTGCGCACGGATTCAATGCCGTTCAGCGCTCCGTCTTTACTCTCATAGGTCTCGCTTACCAGGATCACTTCCCCGTTTCCCGCCTTGAGATTGAACCGGTACTTCTCCCCGTTGGCCCCGTGCTTCAAATCGTAGGTCGCGCCCATAAAAGGCTCCTTTCGGGTCGGCACCGCGAATAATGCCACATGATGGTACACCGCTCGGGTGGACCCTACGGATCAATGTTTCTTTCTCATCCTTTCGCCCCGCGATGGCGTTCCGTCTGCCGTTACAATTCCCCCATGCCCTTCGCTACGCTGGATGGTTTTGCCAGGAAGAGCGTCCGCTCCGTACAGGACTACGCAATTCTCTCCGGCCGCGCGATCTTCAACCTCTTCCGGCAGCCACGCTACGTCAACGATATCTTCAGCCAGGCCGACATCATCGGCGTGGGCTCGATCCCGATTGTCATCCTTACCGGTTTCTTTACCGGTGCGGTGCTGGCGGTCCAGTCGGCATCGTCGCTGGCCACCTTTGGCGCCACAGCTCTCACCGGAACGCTGGTAGCGCTCTCCATGATCAAGGAGCTTGGACCCGTCCTGACCTCGCTGATGATCTCCGGTCGCAACGCCTCCGGAATGGCATCCGAGCTTGGTTCGATGATGGTGACCGAGCAGATCGACGCCATGCGCGCGTTGGGCACGGACCCGATCAAGAAGCTGGTTGTGCCTCGCATGGTGGCCACGGTCGTCATGAACTTCTTCCTCACCATCATCTCCGACCTGGTCGGAATCCTGGGCGGCGCCTGGGTGGCAGTCTTTTTGCTGGGCCAGAGCGGCTCGCAGTACTTCCACACCTCGTATCAATCGCTGGTCTATGCCGATGTAGTCCAGGGGCTTGTCAAACCGGTCTTCTTCGGCTTCATCATCGCTTCGGTCGGCTGCTACTTCGGCATGTCCACTCGCGGCGGCACACAGGGTGTGGGCCGCTCGACCACTCAGGCCGTCGTGGTCGCATCGGTGCTGATCATCGTCATCGACTTCATCATTACCCGCTTCATGATCGGTATCTTCGGACGCTGATAGATGCCTGCCGCCGCTCCAGAGACCGTAACCAGCCGTTATCCGCCCAAGGCGGGCGAGCCGCCCGTCGTCTTTGACGATGTCTCCATCCGGTTCGACCGGAATGAGGTTCTGCGGAACGTCTCCTTCAAGGTGAACGCGGGAGAGACACGGCTGCTGCTGGGACCGGCAGGCAGTGGCAAAAGCGTGCTGATGAAGCTGGCGAATGGATTGATCCGGCCAGACAGCGGTCGCATCTTCATCTTCGGCTATGAGATCACCGCGATGAGCGAGGATGAATTATTCGAGTTGCGCGCCTCAGTCGGCATGGTCTTCCAGGAGGGCGCGTTATTCGACTCCATGAACATTCGCGACAACGTCGGCTACCAGTTGATGGAACGGCATGTGTCCGATGATGAGGTCGACCGCCGCGTCGAAGAGTCACTGAAGTTTGTGGAGCTGGATAAGACGATGGAGAAGTTTCCCTCGGAGCTCTCCGGTGGCATGCGGCGTCGCGTCGCCATCGCCCGCGCCATCATCGCGAAGCCCAGCCTGCTACTCTACGACTCACCGACCGGCGGACTCGATCCGATCACTTCCACCAATATCATCGCGCTCGTCATGAAACAGCGCGACGTCTATCACACCAGCTCTATCCTGATCACGCACCGGCTGCAGGATGCCTTCATGCTGGCCACGCACTACTTCGACCGGGACAAGAACATGATGGTAACGCTGCCCAGCGGAGAGGCCGATCGGGACACCAGCTTCATGCTGTTGCACGAAGGCCGCCTGGTCTTTGATGGAACGACACACGAGCTTGTGCACTCGGACGATCCGTTCCTGAAGGAATATCTCTCCTAGCGGCCGTCTTCCGCCGTCACGCGAACAACAGACCTACCGGTGCTCCCACGTGGTAGCTTCGGTCGGTCGCCTTCAGCGTGCCGTCATGCGCATCGCGCGCAAACACCACGACGTTCTGTGAGTCCTGATTGGCTACGACCAGCCACTTCTCCGAGTGGTCGAGCGTGAAATCGCGCGGAGTCTTTCCGCCGCATCCGATGCGCTGCACGAAGGTGAGAGTACCGCTTGCAGCATCGATCTTGAAGACCACCAGTATGTCCTCCGCGCGGTTGGAGGCATACAGAAAGCGGCCGGTGCGATCGATCGCCAACTCCGCGCCCGAGCTCTCCCCCTTGTAGGCAGGATCGCGAAGGGGCACTTCGGAAATCGAAGTGAGGACACCGGTCTTTGCATCCCATGCAAGTGCGTCCACGGTCGAGGTCAGCTCGTTGATCGAGTACACCCATTTGCCACTCGGATGGAAAAGTGCATGGCGCGGTCCCGAGCCAGGTTTCGCCTGCCATGGCGCTCCCGTCTCCTTGAGTTGGGCAGTCTTCAGATCGACGTGGAAGATCCAGATGTGATCTGTACCCAGATCATTGACCAGCAGAAACCGCTCGTCTGGCGAGAGCGTGACGCAGTGAATGTGCGGGCCCTTCTGCCGCTCTGTGTCGGGGCCGTGCCCATGAGGGCTGAATTCAAAGATCGGACCTTCGATTCCCGCCGGCGTCACGCGAAACGAGGTGAGAGAGCCGCTGCTGTAATTCGCCACGAAGACTGCCTGGTTCCCGCGGTCAACCGTGATGTGGCACGGGTCGGTGCCGCCGGATGGCTGAACATTCTTCTGCGTCAGGCTGCCCGTCGCCGGATCGCGTCGAAACGCGGTCACGGAGCCTCCTTTGCCGCCGCGCGGCTGCGGATCGTCCTCGTTTTCGTTTACGGCGTAGAACGCGTCGCCCTTGGGCGACACAGCCAGGAACGACGGATTCGCCGTATTGCTCGCGAGGCGCAGCGGGCGAAGCGTGCCGGCGTGGGCGTCCCACTCTGCCATGTAGATGCCGTCTCCCTTGCCGCCCGGTCCCATGTCATGGGTGTAAGTGCCGATGTAAAGCTGGGCCTTATCTGTGCTTCGGTGCTGCCCAAACAATGACCGGGTGAGATATGGAGTCAGCGGAAGGAGCGGGGCAGCAGCCAGGACGACGCGACGAGTGATGCGAGCCATGCCGCCCATCCTAACTCACATGCGCCCTTCCCATTGCACTCACTCAAAATCGACGCGATGGCGTAAAGTGCCAAGCATGAACTACTCACGCGCCGCGGTGTTCGTCGCCGTCCTCTCGTTCTCACCCGTGTTTCTGAGCCCCCAGCTCGCTCACAGCCAGCAAGGCAATGAGCTGACGCTGCCTGTGAATGCCGGATTTGTCTCAACCAGCGCCACCGCGCATCGCCGCATTCCGAACACAGTGGTGGATGTCTCGGTCGGCATCCAGACGCAGGGCGCAGATGCCGCCTCTGTATCCCGTGACCTGGCCCAGCGCTCCCAGACATTGTTGGACTGGCTGCGCGGACAGGGCGCCGAGCGGCTGGCCACCGACCAGATCTCCTTTCAGCCGCAGACGCATGAAGAAAAGAGTGGCCAGCAGAAGATCGTCGGCTACACAGGCACTACGTCTGTCAGCTTCCGCACCACGCCGGAGAAGGTCGGCGCGATCCTCTCCGGAGTGCTCGATCATGGCGCGAACACGATTCAGCAGACCAGCTACGGGCCTAAGGAAGAAGAAGCAGACAGCGTCCGCAAAGAGCTGGCGCAGGAGGCCACCCGCACCGCCGTCGCGCAGGGAACGGCTGTCGCAGAGGCCGCTGGAACGCATGTGATTGGTGTCCGAGAAGTGAATGTCGAACCAAGCGGCATCATCCGTCCCATGCCGATGATGCGTATGCAGGCCATGTCAGTGAATGCCGCGCCTCCACCTCCGATGGCAACTGAGGCAGGCGATCAGGACATCTCCGTGACCGTTTCGGTGAAGCTCACAGTGATCCGCTAGACAACGCGGACCGGAGCCGAATTTCTCAAAATTGCGGCCACTCTTGTCCGCTTTTTCTGCTGTTAGCCTGAGCTTTGGTCCCCCCGATTCCAATCACGCGAAGGCAGGCGATTCAGCTCACAGGCGTGATGGCCATCCACGCCATGATCCCGCTCGCCGCGCAGCAGCCGGATTATTCGCTCGATATCGCGCCATTCACGATCGAGGCTTCAGCGCACCATCACTACAAGACCGTCGCCTACAACGGGAGAGTCCCCGGCCCTCTCTTGCGCGTGCGGGAAGGTCAGGCCGTCACAATTGACGTGCACAACCACTCGTCACACGAGGAGGTGGTGCATTGGCACGGACTGTTTTTGCCTTCGCAGATCGATGGCGCGATGGAAGAGGGCACGCCAACTATTCCGCCAGGCGGCAAGGCCCGTTACACATTTACGCCGCGGCCTGCCGGAATGCGCTGGTACCACACGCATATGCCGGCCGGTAACGATGTAAGCCGGGGCCTCTACAGCGGCTTGCACGGACTCCTCCTCGTGGAGCCGCGCAGTGACACCGGCCACTACGATCAGGAAGCTTTCCTGGTGCTGCACGATCTGGGCGGCCAATTCTTGGCCAGTGACGATGGGTCGATGAATCCGAGCTACGACACCTCTACCATCAATGGACACGTCATGGGCTACGGCGAACCGTTGCGCGTGCGATCCGGGCAGCGGCTGCTCCTCCACATTCTGAATGCCAGCCCGACCGAAGTGCATTGGATTGCTTTTGCCGGCCACGCAATGCAGGTCATCTCGCTGGATGGTAACCGGGTGCCGCGTCCAAAAACCGTCGCCATGCTGCGTCTCGCGCCCGCCGAACGAGCAAGCGTGATCGTCGAGCTGAACAATCCTGGCCTCTGGATCCTGGGCGAAGTTCGCAAGCATGTGCAGGCCGCCGGCATGGCGATAGCGGTCGAGTACGCTGGCAGCGCGGGAAAGCCGCAATGGCAGCAGCCGCAACAACTCATCTGGGACTACTCACAATTTGCCGATACGGATACTTCGGGAGCCGCGCGGGACGCAACGGAAATTCCGCTCGTCTTTACTCCGAAATTCGCTGGCCATGGCGCGTTGGACCATTGGGCCATCAATGGCAAGTCGTTCCCCGACACCGAGAGCCCCGCGTTCACCGAGGGGCGGCGCTATCGTCTTATCTTCCGCAACCACAGCAAAGACGATCATCCCGTTCACCTGCATCGTCACAGCTTCGAGGTGGTGCGCATCGCCGGCGGTCCGCGACTTCGCGGACTACTCAAAGACACGGTCATCGTCGATGCGGGCACGGATGTTGAAGTCGAACTGATCGCCGACAATCCCGGCCCGACGCTCTTCCACTGTCACCAACAGGACCACATGGACATGGGTTTCATGATGCTTTTCCGCTATGCCTGACCGCAGTTTGCGATGTCGGCGTTGGGCAGTACGGGTCGACCTGTTAGTGGTCTTCTTATGCCTTACTGCCCTGGGCGCGCACGCACAGGGCAATTACGAGATCCAGGTCTACGGCGCGGCCACGGTGCCGCCACGCACCACCATGGTGGAATTGCACTCCAACTTCACTATCCAAGGGCAGCTCTACGAGATCAATGGCGTCTATCCAACCAATCACCAGCTACACGAGACGGTCGAAATCACAACCGGCCTTAGCAACTGGGCAGAGGTGGGCTTCTACATCTTCACCAGCGCGCAGAGTGGTCACGGAGTGCAATGGGTTGGCGATCACATTCGGCCACGAGTGCGCGTGCCAGACTCATGGCATTGGCCCGTCGGCGTAAGCCTCTCCACGGAAATCGGTTATCAGCGTGCGGTCTACTCGCCGGACACCTGGACGTGGGAGATTCGGCCGATCGTGGACAAGTCCATCGGCCGCTGGTACTTCGCCGTGAACCCGGCGTTGGAGCGGACGTTGCATGGCCCCGGTGTCGCACAAGGCGTGGGCTTCGCGCCTGCCGCGAAGATCAGCTACGACTTCACGAAAGTGGTCAGCGGTGGCTTTGAATACTATGCGGATTATGGGCGGCTGGGAAACTTCTACAGCCTCCACGATCAACAGCAACAGATCTTCGCCGTCACCGACTTGAACGTCTCACCCAAGTGGGAGATCAACATCGGTGTCGGTATTGGACCTACCGCAGCCACCGACCACCTGATCGTCAAAGGCATTCTGGGGCGCCGCTTCGACTGGGGCCGCCACTCCGCAGTTCAGTAGGCACATGCTACGCTAGCGCGCATGAGCACGCGGCGACGCTTCCGTTCCCTGCTGAAACCGGACGGCACAAATTTGAAATGGGTCATCGCGGATGTCCCGTTTTCACCGGCAAAGGTCTGGAAGACGCGCAATCGCATGCGCGTCAAAGGAACCATCAACGGCTTTGCCTTCCGTACTTCGCTCTTCGGCTCGGCAGAGAAGGGCTACGTCGTACTCGTCAACAAGACCATGCAGAAGGGCGCGCAGGCGTATTCCGGAGAGATGGCAGAGTTCACGCTGGAGCCGGACCTCGAGGAGCGCAGCGCGACCGTCCCGCCGGAGCTGGCGAAGCTTCTGAAGCAGGACCGCGCAGTCGCACGATGGTTTGAGGCACTGAGCTATTCCATACGAAAGTACATGGGCGACGCCATATCCAAGCCAAAGAGTCTGGCGGCACGGCAACGTCAAGCAGAGCTGATGGTGGAACGGATGATGCTTGCCATGGAAGGCGAGCACACGCTGCCTCCCATTTTGCAGCTAGCCTTTCGCCGCGCACCGCGCGCCCAGGCTGGCTGGGAGGCAATGACGCCAGTACAGCGGCGGGGGCATCTGCTCGGCATCTTCTACTACCGGAGTCCGGAGGCACGGGAGCGTCGCACACAAAAAGCTGTCGAAGAGGCTCTGCGTGTCGCTGAAGAAAAATCCTCCAAGGGTTGAACACGTCACAGCTACGGTGTCTTGTTCGTACACGCCGATCACTGCTGAACTACAAGGCTGTCCGCCGCATCCGACATCGCCTTCGTTTCTGCGGCCACGCGTTGCAGTAACTCCTGCGGTTCCATGACGCGTACGCGCGCCCCCATCCCCAGCGCTACGAAACAGGGCTTGTTCTTCACTTTCAAAATCGACACGCATCGCGCTCCATCCCGCCGGAGTGCCTTCGGGAAGAGGCGTCTTTGCCGGCGTTGCCACACACCATCGGATCAGCGATTCCGCGGCCTGCGGAGAGAGCAGCAGCGTAGCGCTGTAGCGTCGTCTCTGAGCCTCAAGTTCAGTGACGGAACTCTTCCAGTGCTTTGCCAGGTTGAACCGGGCCGGCCGCTCAAATGAAATGGCCAGCGGCGTGACCGCGCTCATGCGCGAGACGCGATATGTCCGCATGCCGCGCGGCGTTCGCGCGACCAGATACCAGGTCATTCCCTTCACCACCAGGCCCAGCGGATCCACGATGCGCAAACCGCTCTCTCCATCCGCTCGCGTATAGCTGAAGCTGAGCCGGCAGTCGCGCGCCACTGCATCCTGGACCGCGGGCAGCATGGAGAGGTCTTCGCTCACCGGCCGCCAATCGTTCGCATCCACATGCAGCCGCTCCCGCATGGCCACGGCCTGCTCCCGCATGGCGCCCGGCAAGGATGCCATCAACTTGCCCAGCGCTCGCTCGGCTGCCGCCGCCAGGCGTGGCTCGCTCAACGCTCGCGGCTGTGCCATCAACAGCGCTCGCAACTCAGCGGCATCGAGGCCCGGCACCTGCGTCCGCCAGCCCTTCTCCAGTTGCCAGCCGCCCTGTGCCCCGCGCAACGCCGTAACCGGCACCCCAGCGGCGCATAGCGCCTCCATGTCGCGATGCATCGTTCTCTGGGAGACTTCGAGGCGCTCTGCCAGAGCCCGTCCGGTCATGCGGCCATGGGCCTGCAGCAGCAGAAGCGCCGAGAGTAGCCGGTCGGATTTCAGCGCTCACCTCGCAGATTTCAAATTAATTTTGAAATTATGCCATTCCTTGTCATATATGGGTTTTTATTCTTCATTTGTACTCAGAACCGCTTGGAGGAAGAGATGGAATTGAGAGAGTTTTTCCTGAAGCAGCTGGAGCAGGAAACGAGCCTGACGCGCAAAGTGATCGAGCGTGTGCCGGAGGGGCGCAACGATTGGAAGCCCCACCCCAAGTCAATGGCGCTGGGCTATCTGGCCGCCCTTGTCGCTGCGATGCCGGGCTGGGTCGCGTTCATGATCGAAGGCGACGAACTGAACTTCGAAGACCCTTCCAGCGATAAATTCCGCACGCGTGCCGTGGAGACGCGGTCAGAGCTGGCGCAGCTGCTCGATGATGCCTTCGCCAAGGCGAAGCGCGCGCTGGAGGGCACCGACGAGAAGCACCTCAATGATCGCTGGCGGCTGGTCTCCGGCAATCGCGTACTGGCGGAGGGCCCACGGTATGTGATGATCTCCGACGCCGTCTTCAGCCACCTGGCCCACCACCGCGGACAGTTGACCGTGTACCTGCGGCTGAATGATGCCGCGGTACCGGCCCTGTATGGGCCATCCGCCGATGAAGGGCACTAGCCGCAGCTAAGGCAATGCGCGCAACGTCGTGTTGAAGAAATAAGAGTCCTGGAACTCCGTCCGGTCCCCGGCTTTCTTGCCGAAAATCGGCTGCAGACGGGCGGACAATGGCTTATTCCACTTCAACGCCAGGGTGGCAACATCGGAAAATATCCGGTCCATCTGTTCAAGGCTGATGTCTCCCGGCAGAGGTATCGTGTCCAGACCGGTTCCACAGACAGCGGAATACGCGAGCAGCGAGTCAATATCGTAGGTGCCCTCGGTCCAGCGCTGCGACAGCAGCTTGTCCTCCATCACTGGAACCATCAAACCGGAGTAGCCAATCTGCTTCTGTGGAACGGCCTTTACCGCTGCGGTGATGATGCGCGCCGCTGTCAGCGTGCCGCTGGAGCCGAACTTTGCGCCGGTAAAGGCCTCGATCGCCGCTGCAATCGACACATCGCCTAGAGGCGCTGGTGTGGGATCGACGCCCACATACGTCCAGCCGGTCTCCGCGGCGACCTTGTTGCCCACGGCCTCCCCTACCGCGGTGTGTTTTGTCAGGGCAGCGGTCAGGTCCGCCGTCGCCGCGCTGGCATTCCCTTTGTCTTTCGCGAAGACGTCTCTCACGACGTTGGCTCCTTCAAAGCCGATGGCGAATTGTCTGCCAGGGCCGGTGTGATACGAACCCGGAAAGAAGGGGGACAGCGGCTTCAGCATCGCGGTAGCGGTGAAATTAGAGGTCCCTTCGCTCCGCGCACTGTGTTCGCTGACGTATTTCACCAGTTCTGCCGTGCGATGGATCGTCTTCCAGTGAATGCCTTCTTCATCCGCGATGATCGAGCTGCCCTCGATATTCGACATTGTCGACAGAGCCTGTTCCAGCAAATGCATCGGCATCGGATCATCGGTGTCGTGCATCATGCCGGGTCCGACATTGGGGAGAAAGTTGTCTTTCACTGAGAGATCGTTGATCTGACGCAGAAATGCCAACGCCTTGTCTTCAGGCATTCCCTTGATCATGTCGGCGAGCGGCTGCGTGGTGACACGTATCGTCTCCACCTCATAACCTGCCGACTCGAACTTGCCCTTCGCATTGTTCAGAACAGCAAGGGCATCCGTAATCTGCTTCTGATAATTGTCCTGATCCAGACGAACAAACGCGGTGATCGCCCTTACCTTCGGATTCGTTGCGGCGGACGTGCTGGTCTGCGTAACCAAATGAAGCGATGACAACAGAATGGCGAGAAGGCAAAACGGCTTCATGCGAGTTTCTCCGGGTGAATCAGGAAGGGGGCGGCTGGCGCAGTGTAGCTCAGGCCCTCCGGCAGCTCCGGAACTCCTCATTCCGAATTGCCGATTAGATTCAGGGAACCCATTTCCCCGCACTTCCGTAGATCACAAGCATCGGCGGGTGACGCATGGCCAATCTGCGGCAGGACTTTACCTATACTCTTCGGCGGCTCACTGCGTCACCAGGATTCGTGGTGGCAGTGGTGCTCTCCATCGGAATCGGCATCGCTACCAACGCGACGATCTTCTCGATCGTCAGCCGTTTCGTGCTGCGGCCCGCACCAGTCGGCGATCCCGCGACGCTTCTGTCCTTGCATACCACGCACGATGGAGAGCAATGCTGCAACAACTTCTCCATGCCGACCTACATCGATGTGCGCGATCAGGCCAAATCCTTTTCCGGCGTCGCGGCCAACGACGAGCTGGTCCCCGCATCCATCGGCGGGAAAGGTGAGCCCGAGCGCGTCTGGGGACAGGCGGCAACCGCGAATTACTTCGACGTCGCGCGCATCGGTATGACCTTCGGCCGCGGATTCCTGCCGTCGGAAGAACATCAGCCGGTTATCGTCCTCGGCCATCGCCTCTGGCAGCGCCACTTCGCCTCCGACCCCAACATCATCGGCAAACCCATCACGCTCTCCGGCCACCCTTACACCGTGGTAGGTGTCGCCCCGCCCGGCTTCCGCGGGCTCGACATCATCCTCGATCCGGAGTTCTGGGTGCCCCTCGGCAATGTCGCCCAGCTTGCTCCGCTCGGCAACATTGGGAAAGTGGACACAGATATCGACCGCGGGAATCACTGGCTGGCCGTGATCGGCCGCCTCAAACCGGGCGTCACCGAGTCGCAGGCTGCGGCGGAACTGCACACGCTGGCGGGCCACTACGCTACCGCCTATCCGAAGACCGACAAGGGCGGCGGATTCCTTCTGTCGCAAGCCGGTTCCCTGCCGCCTGGCCGTGATCACTCCGCGGTTCTGACGTTCCTTGGATTGCTCTCCATTGCTGTCCTGCTCGTGCTCTGCATCGCGTGCGCCAACGTCGCCAATCTCCTGCTCGCCAAAGGCGTGGCACGTCAGCGGGAGATGGCCATCCGTCTCGCGCTTGGCGCTGTTCGCACAAAATTGCTGCGCCAGATGCTCATGGAAAGCATCCTGATGGCGCTGGGAGGCGGTCTGGTCGGCATTCTGCTGGCTCTCTGGGCAACCGGCGCTCTCTCTGCCTTCCGTGTTCCCGCACCTGTACCGCTCGATATGAGCGTCGCCGTGGACTGGCGGGTCCTGCTCTACACCTTCGCGCTCAGCGTGGTGACTGGGCTGTTTCTCGGCCTCGTTCCGGCGTGGATCGCGTCGCGTCCGGTCCTTATCACCGCTCTCAAGGGCGAGGACGCAATGGCTCGCCCCGGTCGTCGAATCAATCTGCGCAGCATCCTCGTCGTAGCCCAGATCGCCATGTCGCTCGTCCTGCTCTGCGGTACCGGATTGCTCCTGCGAAGCCTGCAGAATGCATCGAGCATTGACATTGGCTTCCGCTCCCGGGGGCTGCTCATGATGTCGGTCGATCCACGCGTGCACGGCTACACCCCGGAGAGAACGACGCAGTTCCTTACGCAATTGAAGGAACGAGTGGCAGCTTTGCCCGGAGTCGTATCAGTTGCAGCCACCGACTCCGTTCCCCTTGCGGGCGGGAATCGTAGTGATGGTTTTTCTGTCGTGGGACGCCCCGCGGAGGAACCGATTCCAATCGTCGATCTCTTCATGGCTACGCCCGGCTACTTCGAGACCCTTGGCATTCCCCGAATCCTCGGCCGCGACTTCACACAGGAGTCTGCCACCGGACAGAAGGTAGGCGTCGTCAATCAGGCATTCGTCTCGCAGATCTTCCACGGACAAAATCCCCTCGGCCGGCATGTCAGCGGCGCCGGTGTCGACTACCAGATCATCGGTGTCGTCAAAAACATCAAGTCGCGCACCATCGGCGAGGAGACGCGGCCCATCCTCTTCCGCTCCCTGGCGCAGAGCACCGCCAGCGATCCGTCGTTCCTTGGCTATGAGCTCATCGTTCGCTATCAAGGGGACTCCGCGGCAGTCGCGAATGAAGTCCGTAGCCAGATCCATGTGCTCGACCCCGCGATGGCGGTATATAACGCCGAGACGATGGAGGAACATCTCCGCAGCGCGCTCTTCCTTCCACGCCTCGGCGGCACGCTCTTCGGTGCGTTCGGCATTATCGGCCTTCTGCTCGCCGTGATCGGCCTCTACGGCATCATGAGCTATTCGGTGAGCAGGCGCACCCGGGAGATCGGTATCCGCATCGCGCTAGGTGCGCAGATCGGCGTTGTCCAGCGGCTGATCGTGCGTCAGGGCATGCTGCTTACGGGTGTTGCCGTGGGTCTCGGCCTGCCAACGGCACTCATAGCGGCAAGGTTCTCCAGCAGCTTCCTCTACGGCGTCCACCCGCACGATCTGGTGACATTCCTGACCGTGCCGCTCCTGCTGCTTGGCATCGCGCTCGTGGCCTGCTGGATTCCCGCAAGGCGCGCGTCGCGTATCGATCCGCAAGCCGCATTGCGTTATGAGTAGGTGGTGGATCAGTCTGAAAAATCTCTCCTCGACTGCAGGGCGACGCATTCATCGGAGGATCCGGCTGATTTGCTCAATGTGATTGGCATCGTGACCCGCCATATGAACAGCCAAATCCTTGACTGTGATGCGGCCACGCTCGGCATGAATTCCAAAGCATTGCCACTGCTCCTGCGTCAACCCGTTCAGGAACTGTAAGTTTGCATTACGAAGCAATCGGAACAGCGTGATCGACTCCTGGGGACTGCGCGAGGAATAGCCCCCTATGTGCGCCCACATGTCCTGATCAAACCCAGCCAATTCGATTCCGCTGTGTTCCACCATCTGACGATAGCGCCATGCCGTCGCAATCTCGTCCTCGGCGAGATGCGCAAGGATCTCGCCGATCGACCACTTGTCCTGGCTCGGTCGCATTGTGAGCCGCTCCTCTGACGCGTGGGCTAGTAGTTCGTTCAAGACCGTGGGCGCCTGTCTTTGCGCCGCCAGCGGATCTTTGCCTTGTGCATACTCACGTATTCGAGCGAGGTATTCGGATGTGTCAGGCACGCCATCCTCCTCCGATTCACTCTATCCGAAGCTGCGGATGCGATAAACGACTGGCCTACGTGGAGGTGTTAGCTGGAGGTCTCAAACCCGATCGACGCAGAGCTACCTGACCGTGCTCCTGTACCTGATTGGGATCGCGCTCGTCGCCTGCTGGATTCCGGCACGGCACGCCTCGCGGATCGATCCGCAAACCGCACTTCCGTACGCAGAAACGCCAGTACCGTCGCCTCTGCTACCCTTTATGGTTTGGACATCTGTCGTAAAGGATGCAACGCGCAATGGCTTTCAAGTTCAAGAACGTCGACTTCATCGGCTTCGATGCCCTGCTCTCTGAAGATGAGCGACTCGTCCGCGACACAGCTCGCCGCTTCATCGACGACAACCTGATCCCCATCATCGAAGAGTGCAACCGCGAGGGACGCTTTCCTCGTGAGCTGGTGAAGCCGATGGGTGAGATGGGCTTCTTCGGAGCGAATCTGCACGGATACGGCTGCGCCGGAATGTCCAATGTCGAATACGGCCTGGTGACGCAGGAGATGGAGCGCGGCGATTCCGGCATTCGCTCCTTCGTCAGCGTGCAGTCCGCGCTCGTCATGTACCCCATCTACACCTTCGGCTCCGACGATCAGAAGAACGAGTGGCTGCCCGCCATGGCAAAGGGCGACAAGCTGGGCTGCTTTGGGCTCACGGAACCGGATTTCGGTTCCAATCCCGGTGGCATGCGCACACGCGCCCGGCGCGATGGGACGGATTACATCCTGAACGGCGAAAAGATGTGGATCACCTCCGGCTCCATCGCCGATGTCGCGGTGATCTGGGCCAAGGTCGAGGATGAGAACGACAAGGTCCGAGGCTTCCTGGTGCCGGCGAAGACGCCGGGCTTCCGTGCCTTCGAGGTACATGGCAAATGGTCGCTTCGCGCCTCGGTGACCTCGGGGCTTTCGCTTCAGGATGTCCGGTTGCCCGCTTCCGCCCTCCTGCCCGGCTCGGGTGGTCTCAAATCCCCGCTGATGTGTCTGAACCAGGCACGCTACGGCATCGGCTGGGGCGCCTTGGGCGCCGCCATGTCCTGCTACGACACGGCGTTGCAATACTCGCTCATGCGCAAGCAGTTTCGCGATCAGCCCATCGCCAGCCACCAACTGGTGCAGGAAAAGCTAGCGTGGATGATTACAGAGATCACCAAGGGCCAGCTGCTCTCCTTGCAGGTGGGGCGGCTGAAAGACTCAGGCAAGGTGAGTCACGAGCACATCTCCATGGCGAAGCGGAACAACGTAGCCATCGCCCTCGAGTCCGCGCGGATGGCCCGCGACATTCTGGGGGCGAACGGCATCAGCGATGACTATCCGGTGATGCGCCACATGATGAATCTCGAATCCGTCAAGACCTACGAGGGCACCCAGGATATCCACACGCTGATCATCGGGCAGGCCATCACCGGCATCTCAGCCTTCTGACGCCGCGATGCACCTGCTCGCTCCGCGGTGCAGAAATCGGGCCGGAATTGAGAGCAACTTGCTCCCCTAAATGCCGTCTAAGGCACTAAGGGGACGTGTTTTTTGACGCTGAAGACCACATCCGTCGCTGTCGTAAAAAGCATACAGCTCCCGCGCAAGCCCGAGTTTGATGCCCTGCGCGGCCTGTTTCTTGTGTGGATGACCTTGACGCATCTGCCCACCCGGCTGAGCGACCTCGTCAATCAGCCTTTTGGCTTCGTCTCCTCGGCGGAAGGCTTTGTCTTCCTGTCTGCGCTTCTGGTGGGGCGTGTCTACATGCGGCAGGCGCTGGAGAATGCCGGCAGTCTCCGCGGCAAGCTCTGGAAGCGGGCGCTGCGCGTTTACGCGTATCACGTCTCGCTGTTACTGCTCGCCTTCACCTTCGCCGCAGCCTTCGCGGTCTACCGCCATCATGCGGCGCTCGAGCACCTGCTCGATTTCTACATCGCACATCCGGCGGTCGCTATCATCGGCTCGCTTTTGCTAATTTATTGTCCGCCGCTGCTGGACATCCTTCCCATCTATGTCATCTTCCTGCTGGCGTCGCCGTTTGCATTTTCGATCGCGGTGAAGCGCAGCTGGGGGCCGGTCATTGCCGGTAGCACCATCATCTGGCTGCTGGCGCAGTTCGGTCTCCGCGCTGCTGTCCAGCACTACGTTGTGAGTGCTACGCATCTGCCCATTCCTCTTGCAGGAGTGGGGCGCCTTCAATCTCTTCGCGTGGCAATGGATATGGATCATGGGCATGTGGATGGGCGCACGCTCCGTAGAAGGCGAGTTGCCCCTGCATGTCATTCCCAAATGGGTAATTGGCGTTGCAGCCGCAGTGTGTGTCTTCTTTCTCGGAGTGCGCCACGCGTGGTGGGGACCCCGGTGGACACAGGACAGCCTCGGCCTGCTGCTGGACAAATGGCAGCTCGGGCCGCTGCGGGTTCTGAATATCATCGCGTTTGTCTGTGTGCTTTACAGCCTGCGCGGTGCGGTGCGGTGGGTCATCTCACGCGAACCATTCATCACTCTGGGACGCGCTTCGATTGAAGTCTTTTGCGCGCACCTGCTCTTTGTCTTTGTGGGACTGGCGCTCCTCTACAATGAGGTGCCTCAGCTCCACGGCGTCTATGCGCTGTCGCTGCTGGTTGCGACGTTCATCGGTCTTCTCTACGTCGCGCAACGCCAGGTGCGTCGAAAGCACGAGGAAAAAGCACGCACAGCTCGCGCTCAGTCGCCCATAGCTGACACAGCGGCATGATCGCTGCTGCCGCTAGACGCCGACGGTGAAGCTTTCTTCCGTGCGTATGACCGGGCCGATAGAGAGTGTCGCGCTCAAACGGCTCGCGGCCTGCTTCGCGAATGAGCCGTATCAGATCGCTGCGCCGCATGCCCTGCGGTGTGCTCGCGCCTGCGTCGTGGTAGATCTTCTCTTCGATCACGGTGCCGTCGATGTCGTCGGCTCCGAAGCGGAGCGCCACCTGCGCAATGCCCGCCGTCATCATCTGCCAGTACGCCTTGATATGCGCAAAGTTATCCAGCAGCAGACGGCCCACGGCGATCTGTCGTAGATCCGTCAGCCCAGTGGTGCGCGGCAGGTGCTGCAGCACTGTGTTGTCCGGATGAAAGGCCAGCGGAATAAACGTCTGGAAGCCGCCGGTATCGTCCTGCACTTCGCGAAGCCGGAGCATGTGGTCCACACGGTCTTCGTCGTTTTCTACATGGCCATAGAGCATCGTGGCGTTCGATCGCAGTCCGAGCTTGTGCGCCATCCGCGCCGTTTCCAGCCACTCCCCGCCGTCGATCTTGTGATCGCAGATGATGTGCCGCACGCGATCGGAGAATATCTCCGCTCCGCCGCCGGGCATGGAGTCGACACCCGCGTCCTTGAGCTTCACCAGCACTTCGGGAATCGAAATCTTCGCGCGCCGCGCCAGAAAGGACACCTCCACCATCGTGAAGGCCTTGATGTGTACCTTCGGAAAGCGCTCTTTGAGTCCGCTGACCAGGTCGAGAAAATACTCGAGTGGCAGATCCGGGTGCAGGCCGCCGACAATGTGAAACTCCGTCACCGCTTCGTGATAGCCGGTCGCCGCAGCGGTCCAGGCCTCTTCGAGCGCCATCGTGTATGCGCCCGCATCGTCCTTCTTGCGGCCAAAGGCACAAAGCCGGCATGCCGCGACACAGACGTTCGTCGGATTGATATGGCGGTTCACATTGAAGTAGGTGATATCGCCATGGAGCGATTCGCGCACCCAGTTGGCCAGCCAGCCCACGGCGAGAATGTCGGCGCTGCCATAGAGCGCCAGTCCATCCTCAAAGTCCAGACGCTGCCGCGCCAAAACTTTGTCTGCGATAGGACGAAGCCGCTCGTCATGCGTGCGAAAGCCGCTGCTCGACTTTGGCGGTGCTTCAGAGAGGTTCACAACTCCATCATAACGCCGCTGGACCGCCCTGCATCCAACAGCCGGTGTCACCGTGCTGATACCATGCACTGCAGCGCACCTTCGTTTTTAGCGGTGCTTCACCCAAGCGAGACCTCGGCGAGACATGCGTTCCCTGAAAGCCCGCCTGACAGCCCGGATTCTTCCGCTCGCTCTCGTCGCTGTAATCGCCGTGCGCGCGGCAGAGCCCGTCGTCTTTCCGACTATCAGCTCCTACGCCCTCAGCAAAGACCATGTGACGCTGCCCGAGGATCTTCACGGAGACCGCAATCTCCTGCTGCTCTACTTCGACCTCACGCAGGAGCGGGATATCAATGACTGGAACGCCGTCATTGACCGCTGGAATGCGAGCGATCCCTCGCTCGGGTCATTTACCTTGCTTGTTTCCCCGCAGAAAAACTTCCTCTCGCGCTGGTGGCAGAACTCCTCTATGCGCAGCGCATCGCAGGATCACAAACGCTGGCCGACGACGCTGCCCATCTACGTGGACAAGAAGGCATTTGAGCAAAGACTCGGCATCCCTACGGAAAAGCAAGTGGTGGTGCTTCTAACCGATCGCAAGGGGCGAGTTTTGAGCAGAGTCAACGGGCCGCCGAACGACAACGGCCGCGCTGCCATGAGAGCAGCACTGAATGCGGCGGGCTCCTCGCTCGGCCCCGCCCCTCGAGCCGCGATCCCGGTACCTCCGCAATGAGTGCCGCGACGCGTTCATCTCAAGAGGGCAGGCCCAATACCTTGCGCATCACCAGCCCATCCGTGCCATCTGCGTAGTAGCCGGGAATGCGTCCCGTCTGCTGATATCCGAGATGCGCGTAGAACTCCTGCGCGCCGGAGTTGTTGGCAGCCACTTCGAGCGTAATCGCGAGGCAGCCCATGCCGGCCAGGCGAGCCTCGCCGTCCTGCATCAGCAATCGCCCAAGGCCCTGACGGCGCAGCTCCGGTGCCACATCAATGGTGATGAAGTGCCCGACCTTGCGGCCGGACTCAAGCTTCCAGTCCACGACGCAGAACCCTGCGATCTCGCCGCCGGCCTCGGCAATTGTTGTCGAGCTGCGAGGATGCCGCACGAAGTATTCGAGCTCCGCGCGCGAATAGGAGATTTGCGGCGGAAAGCAGCGCGCATCAAGCTGCAACAGCGCAGGAAGGTCCTTCGCTTCAATGGCGCGCAGTCTGATCTGCGAGAGATCGAAAGCGCTTTTCCTGGAGGTATCGGGAGGCAAGCTGTCGTTCTTGTGGCCTCCTTACGAAGGCCACTTCAGGTGGATTCTGCGCTCACACTAACAGGAAATGTCCGTTAGTGCGTTCCTCCGACTCCCACACCTTGCTTGGGAGCGTCGCTTTGCGGTTGAAGGACTACGCCGTTGTAGAGGGACGCTGCCACCAGCCGGCCGCCGTTCGAACGGACGCCCCGCACATGCCAGCCTGCATCCCACCACTTCCAGCTCTTGTCCGATTCATTCACTGCCATCACCCAGGTAGAGCTCCACGAGGTGATGACAATCCGCTTCAGATCGCCCTCGTACTCAATGCCGTTGATGTCGGAGATTGGCAGGCTGGACATGAACTGCCAGTTGGCCCCGTTGTCCGTGCTGTAGTACACGCCTTCACGCCCGCCCAACCACATGCTTCCGCCGGGCGCGATGGTACTGGTGCGTATGGTGGTGAGCTTGCCGGGCAGTGGCTGTACCTGCCACGTCTTGCCGCCGTCCTGTGAGATCGCGATGCCGGTGCGGTGAGTCGCCAGCACGATCTCTCCTATCGAGTGCACATTCCGATAGTCGGCCTGCCCCGAGATCGGGCCGCCGGTCCAAACCTTGCCCTGATCGCTGCTTTGATACACCCCTGCGGTCGTCGCGGCGTACCAGGTGCTATGGCTCAGGTCGAACCCGTTCACCCGTCCATCGATCTCACCGGCAGGCTTTGCCACGGTCTGGGTTGTCTTCACCAGCTTCCCCTTGCGCCGCACGGAGGTCGTCTTCTCCACCATCTGGACGACGTGCCCTGCAGGCTGCCAGCGGCCGTCCTGCCACACAAATATGCCGTGGCCGGTCCCTGCGAGCAGTGTGCCGTCCGCGACTCTCCCCAAGGCTGAAGACGTCGCGTCCATCCAGCCCCTGGCTCTGCTGCTGCCAGCTATGGCCGCCGTCTCCGGACGTGAAGACGCCGCCGTACATCTTGTCATTCACCACGCCCGCATAGAGCCGGTTCGGGTCCTTGGCGTCTTTCGCCAGAGCGACCACCTGCCGCTGCGAGAAGCCCTGATTGGATCCGGCAAAGGTGACCGCCTGATCGTTGCTCAGCAATACACCGCTGCGGTCGGTCGCGAGCAGCACGTGCCGGGGATTCTTCGGATCGACGTAAACGTCGTTGATGATCACATCCGGACCCGTGAGACGCGTCCAGTTGGTGCCCGCTGAACTTGTGCGGTAGAGGCCCTCGGTGGTTCCGGCGTAGACCATGGAGTGATCGACGGGATCCTGCATCAGCACGCGCGTGCGGCGCGCAGTCGATGGAATGCCTTGGATCTTGTGATAGAGTTCGCCGCCGTTATCGCTCTTGTAGATGCCTGAACAGGCGCTGGTATAGACGGTCTGTGGGGCCGTGGGATCGATGATGATGGAGAAGACATCGGAATCGTCGATCAGGCCCTGCTTGATGTTGTGCCAGTTCGCACCGCCGTCTGTGGTCTTCCAGGGAAGATGCCAGGTGCCGGCGTAAATCGTCTTCGGATCCTTGGGATCGATCGCGATGGATTCGACCTCATGCAGCTCGGCGCTGTTTGCCGGGCTGATCTGGTCCCAATGCTGCCCGCCATCTTCGCTGCGAAAGACGCCTTTGAGCGTGCCGACAACCAGCATCTTCGGATTCGAAGGCGCCTGCGCTAGGGCACGAATCGACTGCCCGTCCATCGCGGGGCTCTTCGACCATGTCTTTCCCGAATCATGGCTGACGAAGAGTCCTCCGTCAGGATGGTCGACGACCCAGGCCGCTACGTACATCGTCTTCGGATCGGATTCGTCCACCGTGATGTTGTCGAGGATCAGTTCATCCTTGGGCGAGAGCTTGGCCAGCCGCTGCCACGACCCGCCGGCATCACGGCTCTCATAGATCCAGCTATTGGTGGTTCCCAGGTAGAGGTGCCTGCTATCGGTTGGGTCAGCCGCAAAGCTACGGGCGTCGCCGCCGTCGGGGCCCACCGGGACCCACGCTGTCGCCACCGGATTTGCATTGGACGCCACTTGCGGGGGCATCGCCAGAAGCGGAAGGGAGCTGGCACAGAGGAGGGATAGAGAGGCGAGACAACGATTCATCGGAACGGAACTACCTCATTTTGGGGGAACTGTTCACTGCAAGAGTAACGACCGGGACCGGAACTGGCAATCACCCGAACGGGCCCGTACCAAGCTGAGTATCTGCCAGACGACCAGGTTGAAAAGGTGGGATGCGAGAGCAGAAAAAAGGGCTGACCGGAGACCGGTCAGCCCTTTGTACTGCGGCCGCAGCGACTACTGAGCTGCTGCCTTCTTCTTGTGATGCGTGGCGGCGTGGCCAGAGCGGTCTTGCGGCCGCACGCTGTCCTCGTTCACCTGGGTTGTACCCTGCACATCGGTGTCGAAGGTGGCACCGGACGGAACCAGGTAATTCTGCACCTGCTTACCGGCCTCGCTGCCAGTCCGAACCTGGACACGAGAAGCATCGATGCCCTTCTCCTTGACCAGGTAGTCCTTGGTGTTGACGGCGCGCTGCGCTGCCAGCTTCGGACCCTGTTTCTCATCGGTTGCCGAGTCGCCAACCACAACAGCAGTCGCATCCGACTGACGCTGCAGGTTGAGGGCTACGTCATCCAGGCAGGCCTTGGCTTCGTTGTCGACGCGTGCCGGACGGCGCTTGTCGCGATCGAAGTTGATCGTGCAGAGCGTCTGCGTCTTGGGCTGCGGCGGCGGTGGCGGCTGCTCGACGTTGACGCTAGTCGTGGTCGAAGCCGTTTGGCCCTTGTCATCCGCCACGTTGCAGGTCACGGTAATCGGACCGGCCGGCGCGCCAGATGTACTGAGGGTCGCAGTGTTGTTGCTGCCGTTGATCTGGCCAGCGGAGGTCGAGTAGGTGTAGGTCAGCGGGCGATTCTGCGGGCTTACGCCTTGTGCAGTGATCGTCGAGCTGTCACCCGGCTTCAGGGTGGTGGGATTGGCCGAGCAACTGATGGTCGGCGGCTCAAACTGCTTGACCTCGAAGTTCGCGGTGCAATCGGCGAACTGTCCGGCCTTCTGACCCTGCGATACATGCCCCGTAACGGTGTAGCTGCCCGGGTTCAGCCCGTTCGTGTCGACGGCGCCTGTTGTGCTGTCGCCGGTGATCTTGACGCCGTTATTCCCCGTCCACGAATAGGTTCCATTCTTCTTGGGGTTCAGGTTGGTCGCGGTGCCGGTGACGGTGACAGGATCGCCCGGATAAACAGACGCTGGGCTCGCTGCGCACTGATAGAGGACAGGCGGAGGCGGCGTAATGCTACCCATGCGATAGACCAGTCCGGCGCTCAGACGAACCACATCCAGATTGGCGCGTCCACCGGTTGGATACGGATTCTGCGGTCCAAAATTGACGTGGTAATACTGATAATCCGCCTGGAAGACGCGTATGGCCAGGTGATGGCCGATCCCGTAGTCCAGACCGCCGCCAGCTGTAAGAGACGGACCCCAGGTGTATGGCTGCTTGTAAGGGCCGCCAAGGCGAACCCCACCAGCCTCGAAGTGCACGAAGGGGGTGACGTCCTCGGTCGGATACCGGAACACGATGCCGCCGGAAGCCACGGTCGCCCCGTCATTGTTGCCATCGGGGTGAACGCTTACTTCTATCTGAGCACCAACATAACGATCGAAATAGTAGGTTCCGCTGCCGATCGCGCCGAGATTAACGGCCGAGTAGGTCAGTGGTCCAGTAACGCCGATCAGGTTGCCGCCAGGGATCGTGACCGTGCCGTGGGGCGCTAGATACGAATAGCCCGCAAAGATATCGATCCGCGAGGCATAAGGAGCCTGCGGAGCGGTTGATGGGGCAGGGGCGGCGGGCGCAGCCGCCGGAGCGCTGCTCGACGACTGGTCTTGAGTGGGCTGAGGCGGAGTCTGCGTTGAATCCGGAGCCGTCGATGACGAACTCATCGTTCCTGCAAAGAGAGCCGTTGTTCCCAGGCCTACCGCGCAGGTTACGAGCAGAATCCGGCTCAGAGAATGCAACGGACGTAAATGCATGCGTCTATCCTCCGCAACCGTACTGAAAGTCATACAAATCAATTACGAATGGCACTTGAGTGTCCCATCATACCCCAAGACGCTCTCGCCATCCGGTAAGACAACGAGCAGGCAGCGCAAGGAAAGCTACCACACGTTGCCTAGGTTAGTGCACATTTTAGTTGGTGAGTTGCCTAGAATTTTCAATAGCTTATCCAGAGCATCACTAGAGTAACCCATTGCATGACCAGCAGGCAGCCGCCACAAAAATGATGCACCCGTCCGGTACAAATTCCGGACTGCACCATCCTAATGGCATCTCTTCCCAATTCAAGTACTATTTCAGCCCAACTAGTACTATTTCAGCTCAAATTGAGGGCTTTTTTCAGGCTGCCGCGCTCTCGGAGGATCTTCTCCTGCAACAACGTGATGGCATAGATGAGTTGCTCCGGCCGCGGAGGGCAGCCAGGAACATACACGTCCACCGGGATGATCTGGTTTACACCCTGCACCAGCGCATAGTTGTTGAAAACGCCGCCAGAGGTCGCGCAGGCTCCCATGGAGATGACCCACTTAGGCTCCGGCATCTGCTCCCAAAGCCGGCGGATCACCGGGGCCATCTTCTGCGAGACGCGCCCTGCGATCACCATCAGATCCGATTGACGCGGCGAGGGACGAAATACCTCTGCGCCGAATCGCGCCACATCAAAGCGCGCCGCACCCATCGACATCATTTCGATCGCACAACATGCGAGACCAAACGTCATGGGCCACACCGAGCTCTTGCGGACCCAGTTCACCGCAAAGTCAAGAGAGGTGAGGATGATCCCCTCCGGCTGCTCTTCGCCGAAGTTGGCCTCCTGCACCTTCATCTGGTTCTTGGCGCTGCTCTCGAGTGAGCCGAAGAGATAGCGATCGCGCGGTGCGGGTGTGCTCATGCGTTCAGTATAAACCGCTGTCCGGCGGCGGCAATTAGTGCGCGGGCTTCGTTCCCACCGCGGGCGCAGTGGCGTTGGGCGCAGCGGTATTCGGAGCGGGCGAAGCGGTGTTTGCAGTAGGCGTAGCGGTGTTGGGGGTATTGTTCAGCACGATCACCTGGTCCGGCCTCGTGTAGCGAAGCCGCGTGTGCGCCTCGAATTCGATCGCGTCCGGATCGTTCTTCAGATGCTCGACGTGCGCCTTCAGCCGGCTGTTGTCGGTCTTCATCTTCTCCAGTTGCTGCGAGAGAAGCCTGTCCTCACTGCGTTTGGCGCGATAGGCCACCACGCCATTGGTTCCGAAGAGCGCGTGGTACCCGACCAGAGCGGCGATCACGACAGCAAAAACAGTCGCGATGCGGCGGCGTTGCGCATACGCGGCAGTCGCGACCGTGAAGCGTCGCGCCAGTCTGCCCCGTTGCGTCGCCGGCTGGGTAGGTGGCTGCGCATGCGTCGGATTCACTGCTCGATTCATGCTCTGCTTCCCTGTTCCTTATTGAAGGACCCACTCCTTCGCGGCCTGGGTCAGTGTGGCGCTTTCCGGCTCATTGCGCGCTTCCGTGTAGACGCGAACGACAGGCTCCGTACCCGAGAGGCGATAGCAGACCCATGAGCCATCGTCGAAGATCAGCTTCAGGCCGTCGGTCCGCACCACCTGCTTCACCTTCTGGCCTGCCAGCTCCGTCGGATCTTTCTTTACCTTTTCAGTGAACTTCTGCTTCACCTCATCGGTCAAGCGGAAGTTCTCGCGCACCGGGTAGAAGGAACCATATTTGCCAAACAGCTCTTTGAGCTGCTCGCCGATACTGCGGCCGCGCCGCGCCACCATCTCCGCCATCAGCAGGCCGGCGATCACACCGTCCTTCTCCGGCACGTGGCCGCGAATCGTGAGCCCCGCACTCTCCTCACCGCCAATCGCGATCTCGTCCTTGATGATGAGCTCGCCGATGTACTTGAAGCCCACGGGCGTCTCGTACAGCTGCACACCCTGCTTCTCTGCGATCGCGTTGATCAGATTGGTCGTCGCTACCGACTTCGCCACGCCGTTCTTCCAACCGCGAGTCTCGATCAGGTATTCGAACAGCAGCGCAATCACGTAGTTCGGCTGAATGAATGTGCCGTCAGCATCGAGGACACCAAAGCGATCCGCATCGCCATCGGTCGCAATGCCGATGTGCGCACCTGTCTCTCGCATCTTTTTCTTCGCGTCGCCCAGCAGATGATCGTCCGGCTCCGGCGCATGGCCGCCGAAGAGTACATCGCGGTAGTCATGCACGCAACTCACGTCGATGCCATGAGAGCGCAATACATCCGATGTGTAGCCGCGGGCCGCACCCCAGAAGGGATCGAAGACAATCTTGATCTTGGAAGACTGAATGGTCTTGAAGTCCACCAGCTCGCCCAGCCGCTTCAGATAATCCGGCTTTACGTCCACCTTCTGCGCATTCTCAACCGGCTTCGCCTGTGCGACGGGCGTATCACCCAGCGCGCGGATCGCCGCCTCGATCTGGCCGGTCGTCTCCGGCAGCGCCGGCGCGCCATCGGGCGTCGAGAACTTGATGCCGTTGTACTCTGGCGGATTGTGCGAGGCCGTGAAGTTGATGCCGCCGCTCGCCTTCTGCTCGCGGATCGCGTAAGCAATCGCCGGTGTTGGAGCGGGGTCCGGGATGAGCACCGGGGTGACATTGTGCTGCGCCAGCAGACGAGCCGCTTCGTCGACAAACATCTCGCCCAGAAAGCGCGGGTCGCGGCCCACCAGCACGCGATGACTGCCCGGCTGACTGGCGACATAGCGGGCGATGCCGGTAACGGCGCGGCGCACATTCGCCAGCGTAAACTCATCCGCAACGATGGCTCGCCAGCCCGAGGTTCCGAACTTGATCTCCGTGGCCATATCTCTCCTGTCTTTCCTCTCACGAGCAACACACGAGCGCTGCGCCGGCGTGCTCTCCGCAGTATCGCCTTCGCATGGGATGCTGCCCGCCGAGGATTGTATGGCAGAGCGCCTGTCTTCCGCACAACGTTCTGCCGCCGGGCGCAGAGTATGACCGGCACGCGGCTCATTCTCGTGACCACGCCGCAGCGTGCGGAAGCAAAACGCATCGCGCATGCATTGGTCGAGGAGCGGCTGGCTGCCTGTGTGAACCTCATCGGCGGAGTGCATTCCGTCTATCGCTGGAACGACGCGGTGGAAACAGCCGACGAGGTGTTGCTGCTGATCAAGACCCGGGAGGAGACGGTCGATGCCGTCCGCACGCGCGTTCACCAGCTGCACAGCTACGAGGTGCCGGAGTTTCTGGTGTTGGATGTGTCAGGCGGCAGCGAGAATTATCTGGCCTGGATTGGCTCCTCTGTCGGCTGACGCACGGCTGGCTGGACTCGCGGTTTTGTTATCCTGACAGAACCCGGAAGGACTGATCCCTCACGCATGCGCTGGTTGTTTGCTGTTTTCGTCGCGAGTCTGTGCGCGCTGCTGTGGGCAGCCGTATCCGTGGCCCGGCACGTCCGTCGCAATCGAAGTCAACTGGTTAAAGAGACAGTAGCCAGCGAGGCGGAAGTGGGGCAGGATGAGCTCTGATCGCAGGTGAGTCGTCACAAAGCCCGAAAAGAATCAGGAGAAGAGAACGATGACGCCCGAGACAGCCGTACAAACCGCCAGCCAGGATCCCAGCATCGCCGGCAGCAGCGGGCGCTACTTCGCCCGTCAGGCGGGGATCGCGATGGCCGCGACAGCGCTGGTGGCGCTTTGCGCGCACATCTCCATTCCGCTCGGCTTCACTCCGGTGCCGATTACCCTGCAACCGTTTGCGGTGCTGCTGCTGGGCCTCCTGCTGGCGCCGGAAACCAGCTTCGCAGCCCTCTCGCTGTATCTGCTGGAAGGCGCGGCCGGCCTTCCCGTCTTCAGCCCTCACGGCCCTCAAGGCATCGCCCATCTCTTTGGACTTACAGGTGGGTATCTGCTGGCTGCGCCCTTCGCGGCAGCGATCGCAGGACTGATCTATCGCGACGGCAGAAAAAAGCTGTTCTATGCGGTCGCGGGTGCGGCTGTTGGCGATCTCATTCTGCTTACAGTTGGCGCGCTTTGGCTTGGCGCATGGACGCATGCCGGTTTTTCGGTTCTGTTGAGCCAGTCCGTGGTGCCCTTTCTAGCGAGCGATGCGGCCAAGGTCGCCGCCGCCGCCTCCTGCGCGCAGATTTTCAGATCGTTTTCCGGGACCTCATCTTCCAGGCAATCCTCGCAGGCGGAATAACGCCATCAGCTTCATCCGGCTTCGCGCCGGCGTACGGAAAGGAATTCAAGCAGCGTGAGCACCACCTCTCAGTTGGAACCCACCTCCGCCGGCATTCGCGAGATCACGATCGCGCACTCGCCGGACTCGGATGACGCATTCATGTTTTATGGCCTGGCCACCAACAAGGTGCGCGTGCCCGGCCTGAAGTTCACCCACACTCTCACCGACATCGAAACGCTGAACCAGAAGGCCATCCATGAAGCCTTCTACGATGTCACGGCGATCTCCTTCCACGCCTACCCCTATCTGCAGGACAACTACGCGCTCATGGCGTGTGGTGGCAGCGTGGGCGAGGGCTACGGCCCGATGATCGTCGCAAGCAAGCGCTTCACTCTCGATGAGATCAAGCATGTGCGCATCGCCATTCCCGGTGAGCTGACGACGGCGGCGCTCTCGCTGAAGCTCTTCGCGCCGGATGTGCAGACCGCGCTGGTTCCCTTCGATCAGATCATTCCCCAGGTGCTCGCAGGCAAGCACGAGGCTGGGCTCATCATCCATGAAGGACAGCTCACGTACGCAGCCAGCGGTCTCCAGAAGGTGCTCGATCTCGGCCAGTGGTGGCGCGAGGAGACCGGATTGCCACTGCCGCTGGGCGGCAACGCGATCCGCCGCAGCCTCGGCGACGAGACGATGCGCGTCGTCACCAAAGCGCTGCGCGAAAGCATCCAGCACGCACTCGATCATCGCGAAGAGGCGCTCGCCTATGCGATGCAGTTCGCCCGCGATCTCGATGCGCAGCTGGCAAACCGCTTCGTCAGCATGTACGTGAACGAGCGCACGCTGAACTACGGTGAGGACGGCAAGCAGGCGATCCGCAAGCTGCTCGAGCTTGGCCACGAGCGCGGCATCATCCCGCATCCGGTCAAAGTAGATTTCGTTGGCTGATATTCATTCGCAGCGCAGAAGAGGCGGCCATAGGTCGCCTCTTCTGCTTGGTACACTTCGATGGGGCCGCGAGGGGCTGGGCCCTCCCGTACACAGACCGGATGGTGTCGCGCGAGTCGGGCAAGGCAATTGATTCCGGTGTAGCAACCCGGCAACGGGTATCAGCCCCGAAAGTGTTCGTCAGTCATCATCATCCTTGTGTCGCTTCACCGGAACCAAAAGCGCTGCGGGCACAGGCGCGCTGCCCCGAGCGTCCTTCCACAAAATCACGTTGAGCTTCTGCGGATCGGCGCGATCCTCATGACGAAAGTCCATCTTGCCCGATTCGTTCGCACCCGGCGCGGACGGCTTGTTCGCCGTGTAGATCAGGTCGTTGTCGCGATTCGAGTAATCGGCATCGAACGGTGGCTGATCGCCAGCGCCCGCAAAGACGCTCGCAATCGGCGGCGCGAAGGCGTCGTTGTTGTTCATCGGCGGAAGACCCAGCAGGTCCTCCATCGTCCGCACCATGCTGACCGTCGTGTAGAAGTGGTGGTCCACCAGCGGCTTCGCCTGCCGCGGTGCGTACTTGCTGATGACAAGTGCTGTGCTGCGGTGCGCATCCACATGATCGGCGCCAGCCTGCGCGTCGTCTTCCAGGATGAAGAACGCTGTGTCATCCCAGTACGGACTGTGCGAGACCGCTTCCACGGCGCGACCAACGGCAAGATCGTTGTCTGCGACCGAGGCATTCGGCGTCGGCTTGCCCGCAGCCGTGCCTTCCGTGTGGTCATTGGGAAAACGGAGCATCACAAAGTTCGGCATCTCGTCACGGCCGTTGTTGCGTTCCGCTACCCATCTCTTGAAGTAGGTATCGAACTCCTCAAAGCGCATCTGGTCCGGAAAATCGAGTTCGAAATCCGGATACTTCGGATCGAAATGGCCGACCAGCTCCGGCTTGGTCGCCACATTCTGCGCAATCAGCGGAATGGCCCACGGATACTTGCTCACCCCGCCACCGTAGTTCGGCGGAACAGCAGCTCCCGGCCGAATGGATGGGGTCGCGCACTTTTCTCTCTCCGGTTCGGGCGTGCCTTCTGTGGGGCTCTGTCGCGGCGCGGGTTCGCCGCTGCCGCAGAAGTGAGTCGCGATGTACTCCGCAAAGTGGAAATAGGTCTTGTGATGACGCGCAAGGTTGGTCCACAGGTAGCTGCTCTGCGGTTCATTCACATCCGGAATCTTTTCCGTCAGCGGAAAGCCGTTTTCTACCACGCCTTCGAAGTCGTAAACGCGTTCCTTTCCGCGATAGGACTGCTGCCAGGTCTTTTCCGTGTAGTCGCTCGATATCGCGGCTGTCGACCATACGTGGCCATCGCCGGAGACTTCGCCCGAGTCATAGAAGTTGTCGAGAATGCCGAACCGCTCCGCCAGCTTGTGCTGGTTCGGCGTGACGCTGCGGCCATACATCACCAGGCTGGGATCGTTGTCGCCAGCCGGCAGATCGCCGAAGATCTGATCGTAGGTCCGGTTCTCCTTGATGATGTAGATCACATGCCGGATGGGATTGCTGCCGGCTTGAAACCGGATGTGCACGGCAGCCGCATTCTGCATATTGCTCGCGATCGTCTGCTTCGTCAGCTCCGGCAACTGCGCATCGAGTTGCGCCAGGTCCACCGCCGCCACTGAGCCATACAGCAACGTCGCAATATAGGTCGAAGGCCGATGCGAGCGGGCAAGACCGGCAATGCGGCGCTGCGGTTCGTTGTTGGGACCCGTGCCCTTCCCCTTGCCGGTCGCCATGTAGAGATGATTGGAATGGACAATGAGGCCGGTGGGCAGCCATTCCGTGGGCACAAACCCATCGGCCTGCATTGCCTTTCCCGCGTGCAGACCGCGCGTGCGAAAGACCGCAACCGAATCCGTCCCGGCATTCGCGGCGTACAGATGACGGCCGTCGCTGGTAAGCGCCAGCGCATTGGGCTCGCCGCCGAAATACGTCTGCCCGGGCAGGCGCGTGTCAAATACGCCGGCAGCTTTCATCCGCGCGCCGTTCACCACCACGGCAACAACCGCGTCGCGGTTGGCGAGCGCCACATACAGCGTCTTCTGGTTCGGTGACAACACCAGCGCCGTCGGGTGCGAACTGGGCGAGGTCGCAGTGGTGGGAGGCATCAGCGGCAGCGTGCCCACCACCTTCCCGGATTGCAAATCAAGCTCCGCAACCGCCGAGCCATTCCACAACGCAGCAAAGCCACGCCTGCCATCGCGGGTTGCGACTACCGCGATGGGATAGGCCGATGGGACGACTGCGCTCGTTGACAGATCGAAGCGGCGGCGCACCTCTCCGCTCGCTGCATCGATCAGCAGAACGTCATCGGAAAACACATCGGCCACCAGCAATTGTTCTGCGCCATCGCTTCCCTTCACCACCGCCAGCCCGGCAGGCGCGGGAATCGCTCTGCCAGCGGGCACTGTCGCATCGAGCTGGTTCTGTGTGCGCCCCGCGGCGAGCGTCTGCAGCGGGATCGGAATGAGCCGCTCCGGCGTGACATGACCGGCATCGACGCGATAGACGGCGATCGCGTTGCCGGTCTCATTTGATTTCGTTGCGACGGGTGCCGACAGCGAGTCGAAGGATGCGTAGAGATGCGTGCCATCGCTGCTGAAGGCGAGGCCCTGATACAACGTTTGGGGCATGCCGGCAGCGGTGCGCGCCTCGGGAAAATCCGTAACTTTTCCCGTGCTTGTATCCACCAGCGCAATCGACTGCTGATACTCCGATTCGTACGTTCCGTAGCCCGCGTTCAGCAGCGCCAGATAGCGCCCGTCCGGCGACGCCGCGATCGCCATCGGGAGGCTGTTGGTGCGCTGTGGACTGCCCGGCACCGGCATCAGTTGCTTGCTGGTCGGCAGATCAATGGGTGCCTGCTGTGCACCGGCACAAGCTTGCCGCAAACCCGAGTGAAAGCCCTATCCAGATCCCGTATTTCATCCCCGTAAAACTCCCGCCTCACAGTTGTCTCACGCTGAGAGCGATTTCCACCACTTCGTGAACGCGAATTGACACTCGGCGTGGCTCTTCGGTCCGGAAACGTCAAGAACTTTCGAGCTCCGCACTACACCTTTAGGCAAAGTGCTTTACGAGAGTACTGCGATTACAAAACTGTTACGCGGCAGGCCACGGCATGGCTGTTAGGGTCGAAGTAGACATCCCACAGCTTCCAGTAAAGGTTCCGCTCATGTTGGTAGAAACGCCTCTCGAAACGACTACGCCTGTGTCATCCAAAGCCGCTGCCGCTGCCCACAATCGCAGCAGGCAGGACGTGCCGGTGCTGGGCCGCGCCGGCCAGAACTTCCGCCGCAACTGGGTCACCACCCTTTTCATGCTGGCCTTCCACATCGGCGCCGTGGCCGCGCTCTTCTTTTTCAGCTGGACAGCCCTCATCGCCGCCGTCGTTCTCTACGTCCTGTCCATCAATGTCGGAATCGGCATGTGCTACCACCGCCTGCTGACGCACCGCGGTTACAAGGTGCCGAAGTGGCTGGAATATGCGATGACCATCTGCGCCACGCTCGCGCTTGAAGGCGGACCGATCTTCTGGGTAGCCACGCATCGCGTGCATCACCAGCTCAGCGATCACGAAGGCGACCCGCACACCCCGCACGATGGCGGATGGTGGGCGCACGTGGACTGGATCCTGAAGGGCGACGCGCTGCATCACGAGACCGCTCTGCTCTCCCGTTATGCTCCGGACCTCGCGAAGGATCCCGTGCACCGCTGGCTCAGCCGCTACCACTGGCTGCCCATCGTCGTCGTCGGCATCGTCCTGCTCGCAGTGGGCGGATGGCCGGCCCTTCTGTGGGGCATCTTCCTGCGCACCACTCTCGGCCTGCACTCCACCTGGCTGGTGAACTCAGCGACGCACATGTGGGGCTCGCGCCGCTTCGAAACCCGCGATGAGTCGCGCAATCTCTGGTGGGTCGCGCTGATGACCGGCGGCGAAGGATGGCATAACAACCATCACGCGCACCCCGTCTCTGCACGCCACGGCCTCGCCTGGTACGAGGTGGATCCCAACTACTACGGCATCTGGCTCTTGAAGAAGCTTGGACTGGCCACCCAGGTGAAGCTAGCGCAATACGATCCCGCGAACCCGCGTCCCGCCGGCGCCGCCTAAACGACATCACCGCATCACATAGCGGCGCCACCCGGCGCCGCTATACTTTTGTCGGTCACCGGCTCACACTCAATTCTGAAGCATTTCGACTATCAGGTAGGCCGAGGCAGGATGCGTACAAAGCTTTCCGTCAAGAAAAGCTGCACTTCGTCGCAGTTGGAGAGGCAAAGGCAGTAGGAGAAATGCTTTATGCGGATCACGCGGCGCGGTCGGGCGATGTTCTTCTTCATCGCGCTCGGTGTCTGTCTGGTGGGCGTCGCCGTCACGCTCAACGTTACCTGGATCATCCTCAACTGGCGCCGCCTCGCGCCGATGATCATCGGCATCCCCTTCTTCGGTCTCCTGATCGTTGGACTCATCCTCAACACCGTCTTCCTGGTGCGCGAAGTGCGCCGCAATGAGCAGCAGGACAGCTTTCTGAATGCCGTGACGCACGAGCTGAAGACGCCCATCACTTCCATCCGCCTCTATCTCGACACCATGCGCCGTCGCGATGTCTCCCGCGAGCAGCAGCAGGAGTTTCTCGCCGTGATGAGCGAGGACACGGACCGCCTGATGGCGACCGTGGAGCAGGTGCTGAAAGCCGGCGAGCTGGGCCAGCGTGCGCGCAGCCAGGTCAGGGTGCGGGTGGACATGGACCAGCTGGTAGAGGAGGCCGTGACCACGGCGAGGCTCCGCTATCACCTCGATTCGGACGCGATCCATCTCGAACGAAGAGAGCTGCAAGGCCGGCTCCAGCTTCGCGGTTGCCGGCAATCCGGAGGAGCTGCGCACAGCAGTGCTCAATGTGATCGACAACGCAGTGAAATACTCGCCCGACGGGGCGCATCTCACCATCGTGCTTTCGGTTGAGAGCGACGCATGGGTGATGGTCAGCGTCGCGGACCAGGGTCTTGGCATCCCGCAGCCGCAGCTCAAGCGCATCTTCCGCCGCTTCTACCGCGTGCCCAATCGCAGCATTCTGCGCGTCAAGGGCACCGGGCTCGGACTCTTCCTCGTGCGCTCGATCGCGCGGCAGCATGGCGGGGATGCATTCGCGGAAAGCGCAGGTGAGGGCCGCGGCTCCACCTTTCATCTGCAACTGCCGCGCATCCTCACGCCTGGCGGCACAGTGGAGGGCGGAGCCACTGTATGAGTGCTACGCCGCACGTTCTCATCGTTGAGGACGAGGAGCATCTGGCCCAGGGCCTGAAATTCAACCTGGAGGCCGAGGGATATCGCGCCAGCATCGCGCGTGACGGCGAAACGGCGCTGGAGATCACCGGCAGCGCCCGATGCCGACATCGATGTCATCCTGCTCGACGTGATGCTGCCCGGCTGCGACGGCTTCTCCGTTGTGGAGCAGTTGCGCGAGCGCGACGACCGCACTCCTGTCCTGATGCTGACCGCGCGCGGCCGCTCGGAAGATGTGCTCCGCGGCTTCGCCGCCGGCGCGGACGATTATCTCCCCAAGCCCTTCGATCTCTCGATCCTGCTGGCAAGGCTGCACGGCCTGTTGCGCCGTTGGGCATGGCAGCGGCGCGAGCCTGGCGCCGCGATGCCTGCCGAGACGGAAGCGCCGTACACCTTCGCCGGACGCACCATCGACTTCGCCGCGCTCGAGCTGCGCGTCGACGACCGCAGCATTCGTCTCACCGTCATGGAGGCCGATCTGCTGCGCTATCTGGTGCGTCATCAGGGTCGCAGCATCTCCCGCAAGGAGCTGCTCGAGCAGGTATGGCGCATGCGCGAGGACACGGACACCCGCGCCATCGACAACTTCATCGTGCGCCTGCGCCGCTATATCGAAGCCGATCCGGCCAATCCCGTCTTTCTCAGGACCGTGCGCGGCATCGGCTATCGATTTGACCCGGAGAACACCCTGCCCGCCGCCGAGTGAACGTTTGCATCCTGCACCCGGATCCAGCATCCTATCGATAGGGGGTGGGGGTATATGGCAGAACTGTCTCTTCCAGATCGAGGGCATGCACTGCGGAGCATGCGTGCAGCGCGTCACCCGCGTGTTGAACCAGGTCCCAGGAACGCATGTCGATGAGGTACGAGTCGGCGCAGCCCGCCTTCATGCGGATGCGCCCATCCCGGAGACGTATCTGGCCGCCATTCGTAAAGCCGGCTTTGAAGCGCATCATGTCGAATAGCTCGTCGCGACAGCCACGCCGCAGAACGCTCCCAATAACACGCCTATGACTAGGCCGGTCGAGACGGCGATCGAGACCGTCGTCCTGCCGATTCACGGCATGACCTGTGCCGCCTGCCAGACGCATGTGGAGCGCTCCCTGCGCGGCGCTCCCGGCGTGCGCGACGCGACAGTGAATCTGCTGGCGCACTCCGCGCGCGTGATCTACGAGCCCGCGCTCTCTTCGCCGCGCGACCTCGTCGCGGTCGTCGATGAGGCTGGTTATCAGGCCGATCTTCCCCGGCAGGCCGGCGCCAACCCTGCCCAGGCGGACGAGCACGCACCCGACGCGCAGGGGCGGCGACTCCTCGTGATCGCGCTCCTGACGATTGCCGCGGCTATCGCAGTCATGCTGGCCAGCATGCATCCCGCGGCCCACGGCACTCCATTCGCGCTCGTCCTGGGCGCCGTGACTCTGCTCGGCATGCTCACCGCCGGAGCGTCTGTCTATCGGCGCGCGTGGCAGGCAGCACGCCACGGCAGCACCAACATGCACACGCTGGTTGCGCTGGGCACCCTCGCAGCCTTCGGCTATTCGGCGGTGGCGACACTCTGGCCCGCGCTGCTCCTCCGTCACCACATCCGCCCCGATCTCTACTACGACTCGGTGCTCTTCATCCTCGGGTTTCTGCTGCTGGGCAACTGGCTGGAGACGCGTGCACGCAAGCGCGCGCTGGACGCGGTCCGCACCCTGGCGGAGCTCGAGCCCTCCGAAGCACGCATCCTCAAGGATGGACGCGAGCTGAGCGTGCCCACAGCCACCGTCCTGCCGGACGATGTTGTTGTCCTCCGTCCCGGAGAGCGCGTCCCCGTCGACGGCACCGTGCTTCGCGGCGCTACCAGCGTGGACGAATCACTGCTCACAGGCGAATCGCAGCCGGTTGCGAAATCCGTCGGAGACACGCTCATCGCCGGCTCGTTGAATTACGACGGCGCCGTGGAATACCGCGCTACCGCCATCGGCGCCGAGAGCCGGCTGGGTCAGATTCTGCGGCTCGTCGAAGAGGCGCAGTCCTCGCGCGCGCCGATGCAGCAGCTCGCGGATCGCGTCAGCGCCATCTTCGTGCCCGCCATCATCGCGCTCGCCGTCGCCACCTTTCTTGCCTGGTCCTTCTTCGATGTCAGCCGCGCCTTCGCCATCGCAGTCGCTGTTCTGGTCGTCGCCTGTCCCTGCGCCATGGGCCTGGCAGTACCGGCCGCGCTCACCGTCGCCATCGGGCGCGGCGCGCAGCTCGGCATCCTCTTCAAAGGCGGCGAAGCGCTCGAACGGCTGGCAACGGTAGACACGGTCCTGATGGACAAAACCGGCACGCTCACCGAAGGCAAGCCGAGCGTCGTACACATCGCCCCCGCGCCCGGCTGGACCGAGGACCGTCTGCTGCAACTCGCCGCGTCTGCGGAACAACGCTCCGAGCATCCGCTCGCCCGCGCCGTGCTTCACGCCGCAGAGGCGCGCGGCCTCACCTTGCTTCCGATCGAAGGCTTTCAGGCGCTCCCTGGCATGGGACTCGAAGCCACCGTCGACGGCGTGCAGGTGCTCGCCGGCAATGCGCGCCTCCTTGACCAGGGCGGCATCTTGGAGCAGCGCGGCATCGCGATACCGGCACTGCCCGTCGAAGCCGGCGCGACACCGCTGCACATCGCTCATGCCGGCGCATACGCGGGCACTCTCCTATGCCGCGATGCCCTCCGCAAGGATGCGGTCAGTGCCATAGCCGCGCTCCGCGAGTTGCATCTCGAACCCGTCATGCTCACCGGAGACACCGCGGCCTCCGCGCAGCCCCTAGCCGAGACGCTCGGCATTCGCGAGGTCTATGCCGGGCTCTCTCCGGAACAGAAGCTCGAGCGAATCCGCGAGCTGCAGCGGCGTGGCGCGCGCGTCCTGATGGTGGGCGACGGCATCAACGATGCGGCCGCCATCGCGCAGGCAGACTCCGGCATCAGCATGGGATCGGGCACCGAGCTGGCACGCGAGGCAGGCGACGCCATCCTGCTGCACAGCGATCTTGCGGCCATGGTGGCCGCGCTCAAGCTGGCGCGGGCCACCCGCCGCGTCATGAAGCAGAATCTGGGCTGGGCCGCCGGCTATAACCTGCTGGCCGTGCCCCTCGCAGCCGGTGTTCTCTTCCCCACCTTTGGCATCCTGCTCTCGCCCGCCGTGGCCGCCGCCGCCATGGCCCTGAGCTCCGTAAGCGTGTTGCTGAACAGTCTGCGTCTGCGTCGTTGGAGGACCGCATGAATCAGAGCAAAACCCGCGCCGCACAGAAGCCCTCGGCACCGCAAAAGTCTTTGGTCGCATGCAATCCCGGATGAAAAACTGGCAGTCGCCGTCGATCCTGAGATCAAGACCGCGGCGGTTCGCCGGCTGCGGCGTATCGCGGGACAGGTTCGCGGACTGGAGTCGATGGTCGATCAGGAGCGCTACTGCGCAGACATCCTGGTGCAGATTGCATCCGTGCAGGAGGCGCTGCGCGGCGTCAGCCGCCTGCTGATGCGCAATCATCTGGAACACTGCGCCACCATGGCGATTCGCGACGGTGGCGACAGCGCCAGCGCCATGTATGACGAGCTGCTCGATCTCGTGTATCGCCACGCCCGCTAGCTCTGCCCCTGTAGACTAAGGGCAGGCCGGCAGCCGTGCGCATCTTAAGACGCTACATCCTGAGCGAGGTCATCTCGCACGCCCTCATCGGCGGCGCGCTGTTCACCTTCATTCTGTTCATGCGCCCGCTCGCGGACATCCTGGGTGTAATTGTGCGGGAGAGCGCATCGCTGGCCAGCATGGGCGAGATCTTCCTCTTCACCCTGCCCAACACCTTCACCATGACGATCCCCATGGCGGTGCTGGTCGGCGTGTTGCTCGGCCTCAGCCGGATGGCTGCGGACAGCGAGATCACCGCGATGCGTGCTGCCGGCATCGGCGTCTGGCGCTTCGTCGGTATCGTGTCGCTCGTCGCCATCCTTGGCTGGGGAGTCTCGCTGCTCAATGCGCTCTATCTCGCCCCCAAGGCGGCCGAATCGCTTCTGGAGCTCGAGAACGCGCTGAAGACCTCACAGGCCTCCTTTGAAATCCAGCCCCGCGTCTTCTACGAAGATTTCAAGAACTACGTGCTCTACGTGCAGAACGTGCGTGGTTCCGTAGGCGCATCTCAGTGGCAGCACGTCTTCCTGGCCGACCTCAGCAATCCGGCCTCGCCGCTCATCATCACCGCCGCACAGGCCACCGTGGTCAATGATGGCAACGGCGAACTCCGCATGCGGCTACGCAATGGCACGCGCCACGAGTTCGTGACCAACGATCCAAATCAATACTCCGTCTCCACCTTTGCGGAAGCGGATCTTCCCCTGCAGATCGGCAACCAGGAAGACACGCATATCAGCCACGCGGACGCGCCCGTGCTGGCCATGTCGACAATGGAGCTGTATCGAAAATCCCAGCAGCCCGGGGCGCATTGGTATCGCATCGAGTTCTATAAACGTCTCGCCTTTCCAGCATCCTGTCTTGTCCTGATGCTGGTCGGCGTCCCGCTCGGACTTTCCTCTCGCCGAGGCGGCAAGAGCGCCGGGTTTGTGATCACCATCGCGCTGGTCTTCGTCTACTACTTTCTTTCGTTGACCGGCGTCTCCCTGGCGCGACAGGGCAAGATCAGCCCCTTCCTTGGCGTCTGGGCTGCCAATATCATCTTCGCTACTTTCGGCCTCATCCTTCTGCGATTGCTCAGCCGCGGCGGCGTGGCGCCCTTCGCATTCATCTTCAGCAGTACACGGGCAGCGAGCAAATTACCAAGGCCTCGGCTGCCACTGCTGGACTCGACCCGTCGCCACGAACGCTCTGGCCGCCGCAGCTTTCCCCTCATCCTGGACGATTACGTTCTCCGCGAATTCCTCTCCACCTTCGCCATGGTCCTGGCGTCATTCGTGATGATCATGCTCGTCTTCACCTTCTTCGAGCGACTCGGTGACATCATCCGCAACCGCACGCCACTGGTGACTGTCGGCGCTTACCTCTTCAATCTCATCCCGAGCATGATCTACACCCTCATGCCGCTCGGTGTACTCGTCGCCGTGCTGGTGACATTTGGCGTGCTCAACCGCTCCAGCGAACTGATCGCTATGAAGGCCACCGGCATCAGCATCTACCGCGTCATCGTGCCCGTACTGCTTATCGCGGGCGTCCTCGCGGCTGGCCTCTTCCTCTTCGACGAGAGCTATCTCCCCGGTGCCAACCGCAGGCAGGAGGCCCTGTTGAGCGTCATCAAGGGGAAGCCTGCGCAAACCTTCCTGCGTCCCGACCAGCAATGGATCTTCGGCGAGCAGCAGCCCGGCAAACCCGGACGCATCTACTATTACCAGTTCTTCGATCCGGATCACGACCGCTTCGCCAATATCTCCCTCTTCGAATTCGATCCGGACAGCTTCTCTCTGACGCGGCGTATCTTCGCTGACACCGCTCATTGGGACCCGCACCTCAATCAGTGGATTTTCGAGGATGGGTGGGACCGCCACTTCCAGGGCGAAGCCATCAGCAGCTACGATCGCTTCTCCCTCAGCACCTTCGCCACACTGACCGAGCGGCCTTCCTACTTCAAGAAAGAAAACCGCCAGTCATCGGAGATGAGCTTCATCGAGCTCTCGCGTTATATCCACGACCTGCGGCAGAGCGGCTTCGACACCATGCGGCTGCGCGTGCAGCTCGATCACAAGATCGCCTATCCGCTGATCACGTTGATCATGGCGGTCCTCGCGGTGCCCTTCGCTCTTTCGATGGGCAAGCGCGGGTCGCTCACCGGCATTGCAGCCGCCATTGCTGTGGCGGTCGCGTACTGGGTCGTCGCCGGAACCTTCGAGGCCATGGGCAACGTGAACATGCTGCCAGCCTTCCTTGCGGCCTGGTCGCCCGATCTGCTCTTCGGCCTCGCAGGCGGCTACCTCCTGTTGAAAACCCCCACCTAGAGTCCTTCTCAGTGCTGGCGGCATCCATGTTGCAGGGCAGGAGAGCCTTCCGCCTCGATTGCCGATGAGATGAGATCACCGCACTTTCGAGACCCACCACGGAGACACCCACATGATTCGCTATCGCATCGCAGCACTCACTGTCGTCCTCACCGCAACATCTCTGTCCGGCCCATATGGTCAGGCTGGCGCGGCTAAAGTTGCAGCCGCTCAACGGCAGATTCTGGTGCAGTCAGACCAATCCTGGAACGGCAAGCCGTACACGCAGTACCCGCAGGGCCGCCCGGAACTGACCATGCTCAAGGTCACCCTTGCAGCGCACACCGTGCTGCCGTGGCACACTCATCCCTTCCCAAACGCGGCCTATGTGCTTTCGGGGACGCTAACGCTCCACGATAAGGCCAGCGGCAAAACCAGGGTGGTTCATCAGGGCGAAGCATTTACCGAGTCGGTCGACGACGTACATCGCGGTGAAGCCGGAGATGAGCCCGTCGTGCTGCTCATCACGTACGCAGGCACTCCAGGTGTGCCGACTTCGATTCCGGCCAAGGGAGAGCAGAAGGAATACTAGGCGTTCAGTCCCCGCATATGAGAATTGAGGAATTGCGGTGCACCGGTACGATGCCAGCGCCAGGTCACCACCAGGAGTCGGCGCTTAGTCCGACGGATCACCTACGCGATCTTCGTTCTCGAAGCGGTTCGCTTGCCGACTGTAAAAGGATCGCCGATGAGCCACCGCCAACTCCCATCCGGCTGGCGACGGGCGACCTCCATGGCATGTGTGAACATTTGCTGCGGCGAGGAAACGTTCCAGTCAGTATGCATAAGCGCGATATCGCCGCTCTGGATCACTTGCCTGATGTTGAAATCGAACCGGGGCTTCGCGACAGCTAAACTGGCCAACTGCTCTCTCAAATCCTTGCCCTTCTTTACCTCGCCCGACTCAGCTAAGAAGACCGCGTCGGGATCATAAAGATTGAACAGCGATTCGATATCTCCTTCGCTCATGTAACGCTGAAAAAGACGGCAGATTTCCTCGGGAGTTTTTGCCGGCATAGCGTGATACCTCCTCCCTAGGTGGATGCACGCGAGCGCTGGGACGAACTCCGGCGTATGTGTCTTTTGGATTGTTCGAGAGAGTGGCCATGCAACGCTCGGCGCTGGATGCGGACTTTCAAAAGGAAGGCGAAGCCGCTAGCTATCCTGCGGGGCCGGCGTTAAGGCCGAAAGCCCACGGGGCCGCGCATTTACTTCGGGAGCAGCCCTTTTTCTAGTTCAGATAGAACGCAGACGCTACTTCGTGGCGTCCGAATGCGCCTCGGTATCGCCGGGCAAGTTATGCTCAGGCACCAGCATGTCTTCCTTGCGATAGATCAGCGTGGTGGCGTTCAGCGTAGCCAGCTCAAAACCGTGTCCGTGCGTGATGGCATCCGTGGGGCACGCCTCGACACAATATCCGCAGAAGATGCAGCGGTTGTAGTCGATGTTGTAGACCTTCGCGTAACGCTCCGCGCTCGAGATGCGCTTCTCTTCCGTATTCTCCGCCGCCTCGATGTAAATGCAATTGGAGGGGCAGGCCGCTGCGCATAGAAAACATGCGACGCACTTCTCCAGGCCGTTCTCATCGCGCTGCAGCACATGCGCGCCGCGGAATCGGTCCTGAAAGTGCGCGCCGCGATATGGCCCGGGCCCGTCCGGATAGTTCTCCACCTCGGTCGGCTTGAACATCTCGCCGAAGGTGATCGACATGCCCTTGGCGACGCCGGCAATGTTGCGCACGATTGACATACCAGCAGTATACGACGCGCCCACTTTTCCTTCGCTTACGAATGGCTGAGTCGGTAGTGGGTCAGTTTGGAGTAAGGACTGAAGTTTCCGAAAAAGGCAGAGTAACTTCCGTGTTGCCCGCGACTGCGAGCAATGCTGCGAGGATCAGGCAATTTGCTGTGCAGCACTGTCCAATGTGACAGTAGCCGGGTTTTGCGCGCTTTCAATAGCGTTGACTTTAGTGGTGGCCTGCAACCCTAGACCTGACAGCCTTCGGTAACTCTGTCCCGCTGCGTGAAAGCTCCGCCACGGGCCGCTGGGCATGCAACTACAAATCGGCTTTGCTGTTGCCCGAGCCAATTGCGCAGCAGAGATGAAGCTCGATCAAAGACCGAACTCACAGGCATCGGAGGAGAAATGGCACAATCCAATAGCGCAGGACCGGCAACTCCCGTTGAGCAGATACCAGGTTCACCAAGCGCGACCACTACCATTGACGGGAAGTATCTTCCAGCTCCGCCGTCAAAGTTCGGCGGTGTGATCAACCTCTCCGCCGAAGAATCGAAACCGTTCTGGCCGCCCACCGTGGTGCCGCCCAAGGGTGCGCCCAACGTCCTGCTGATCATGACAGACGACCAGGGCTATGGCGTCTCGGGCACCTTTGGCGGAGTCATCCCGACTCCGACCCTGGACCGAGTCGCGAAAGCGGGTCTGCGCAACACGCAATTCCATTCCACCGCGCTCTGTTCGCCCTCGCGGGCGGCACTCATCACTGGCCGCAACCATCACTCGGTCGGCTCCGGCCAGATCGGGGAGCTGTCTACCGGCTATCCGGGTTATAACTCCATCATCGGGCCGGACAATGCCACCGTCGCGGAAATCCTGAAACAGAACGGTTATGCCACCTCCTGGTTCGGCAAGGAACACAACACTCCGAGCTTTCAATACAGCTTGGCGGGCCCCTTCGATCAATGGCCCGTCGGAATGGGCTTCGAATACTTCTACGGGTTCATGGGCGGCGAGACCGACCAGTGGACACCGTATCTCTTCCGGAACCAGACCCAGATCTTCCCTTGGGAGGGCAAACCCGATTACAACCTCACCACGGATATGGCGGATGAAGCGATCAAGTACCTGGGAGAGTTGAACGCAGCCGCGCCTGACAAGCCCTTCTTTCTCTATTACGTGCCTGGCGGCACACACTCACCGCATCAGCCGACTCCGGAATGGATCCAGAAGATCAGCGATATGCACTTGTTTGATAAAGGCTGGGAAGCTTTGCGCGAGCAGATCTTTGCCAACCAGCAACGGCTGGGCGTTATCCCGCCCGGCACTCAGCTCACTCCTTGGCCGAAAGACATCCTGCCGGAGTGGGACACGCTCCCCGACGAGAATAAGAAGCTCTTTGCCCGTCAGGCGGATGTCTATGGCGCCTACGTCGCCTACACCGACCATGAGATTGGCCGCGTGATTCAGGCGGTCGAGGACATGGGCAAGCTGGACAATACGTTGATCATTTACATCAGCGGCGACAATGGCACCAGCGCCGAAGGGACCCTGGTCGGCACGCCGAACCAGATGACTGCCTACAACGGCATTCTCGATCTGCCCATCGCCGCGCAGATGAAGGCTTACGACGCATGGGGCTCCGAAGAAACTTACCCGCATATGTCGGTGGCGTGGTCCTGGGCCTTCGACACACCCTTCAAGTGGACCAAGCAGGTGGCATCGCACTTCGGCGGTACCCGGCAAGGCATGGCCATCTCATGGCCCGGCCATATCAATGACGCCGGTGCCATCCGCACGCAGTTCCATCACCTTATTGACGTTGTCCCCACCATCCTCGAAGCGGCGGGCATCGAGCAGCCATTGGTGGTCAACGGCATCTCCCAGAAGCCAATCGAAGGTGTGAGCATGACCTACGCTTTCGATAAAGCCAACGCCGGTGCTCCGTCGAAACGCGACACGCAGTACTTCGAGATGTTCGGTAACCGCGCCATTTACCACAACGGCTGGATTGCCGCGACCACGCCGCCGACCCCACCCTGGATGATGGGTACGAAAGCCCTGCCCGAGGTAGTCAACGGCTACCAATGGGAGCTCTACCACATTGCCGAAGACTACTCGGAGAACAACGATCTCGCCGCTACGTTCCCCGAGAAGCTTCGCGAGTTGCGGGAACTCTTCCTCGTCGAGGCCACGAAATATAACGTGTTTCCATTGGACAATTCCGTCCTGACGCGCCTTATTTCGCCGAAGCCAAGCGCAACTGCCGGACGGACTCTCTTCACCTACTCGGGTGAGATGGCTGGCCTTCCGGTCGGCAACGCGCCGAGCATCCTTAACAAGTCCTACACCATCACCGCCGAAGTGGAGATCCCGCAAGGCGGTGCGGAGGGAATGCTAGTCACCTTGGGTGGCCGCTTCGGCGGTTACGGCCTTTACTTGCTCAAGGGAAAACCGGTCTTCACTTACAACATCGTCGACATACAGCGGTTCCGTTGGGAGGGCGCGGCGGCACTTACACCGGGCAAGCACACCATCGTGTTTGATTTCAAATACGACGGCCCCGGCCCCGGCAAAGGCGGCACCGGTGTCCTGTCCGTGGACGGCAAGCAGGTTTCTACCCAAACGGTCCCCCACACCATCCCGTTCATTATGAGCATCGACGAAACCTTCGACGTCGGCGTGGATACCCGCACGCCGGTGGACGACAACGACTATCAGGTGCCGTTCCGTTTTACTGGCAAACTCAACAAGCTCACTTTCAAGCTCGGACCAGAGGAGTTGATGCCGGAGGACCACAAGGCCAAGGCCGAGGCTGAAGCGGTAGTGCATAGCTAAACCGTGAGTAGTCGTTCTATTACAAGCATGCGTGCCGCTTCCTCCCCGAGGGCGGCCCTCACGCCCGCGTCATCAAATTCGTCGGTGCTGTAGTTCCCGAAAAACGGAGATTGCGGTAAGAACACTCCGTTGGAAGCCCGGTCCTGGCGAACTTACCGACAAGGAGACTTTTCAGGAACTTCGAAGTCAACTTCCGATTAGCCGGTTACACAGCAACTTGCCGACGGCACAGATCGATCTCATAGGCGACTCACTTGAGCATACGCATTCGCAGTGAATGCAGCCAAACACGAAAGCTGATGTCGGAGTCAGCGTGATGCGAATGCATGGGGAAAGCGGACTAATTACCCTTGGAGCAACGCTGCGGTTGGGCACCTGAACATTAGTCTCCGGGTAGTACGCGGCAGCACTCCTACGAGCGATCGCGAATGGAACTATCGCAAAAGCGCGGCGCCTTGTGGACTTCACCTTCGAAGTGACTATAGATGTCCACGACTTGACTGGCGCGCAGATTCCTTTGCTCGAATCAAGCGGGTTCAGAAAGAGGATGCGCCGACCATCAACCCGGAATCCCTACAGGATGGAGCACCTTAGAAAAACAAAGCGTTGAACCTGTCATGCCGCTTGCGAGCGATCTCTATCAAAGCTGGGTATTCGCTTTCATTGCGTATAGGAATGAGAAGCGGATCTGTTGCAATGTATTGATACGAAAAGAATCCATCTTCAATGGATCTGCGCAACCAGAGAATTGCCGACTTCTTGTTTCCTATCTTCGTGTAAGCTTGTGCAATTTTGTACATTGCCTCGGGATCGACCATTCCACGATCGTTTATCTTAGCTTCCACCCCCAGCAGCATCGCGGCTGCGGCACTATTGTCGTCTTGAATGCCGAGACTGATTGCCTTCCCAATGATTGCCTGAAGCAGCGAGCTGTCCATTGCGAACGAATGATCAAAATCGGCTTGCGCCGCGCGGGTATTGCCTTTGTAATATTCACCGAGACCACGGTAAAACGCGATCAGCGCAACATCGTCCGTGTGCGGAAGACTTTTCAGGAAGCGGTCATACTCCCCAAGATACAGGTACGTATTGAGCGCTGAGCTGTTCAGCTTGACACCAGGATCGATTTGCCTTGCTCGCTCACATTCTGAAACGGATTCTTGGAGCATCCCGGCAAAGCGGTATGCATACCCAAGTTCCCAATGAACCTCTGCACGGTTCGGATTGCTCTTGAGAGCTTGCCGCAATAGTGGCACCGCCTTCTCTACCTGGCCAGTGTCTGTAAACATATTCGCCATGTAAATGCGTGCATCGATTTCATCGGGCTGCAGAGACAAGGCCTTCGCAAATGCGGCCTCTGCTTTGTCGTAGTGGCTTCTGCCGCCAACCTGAAAAGAAGCATTCGCCGTATACGAACGCCCGAGATTCGCCCAAGCGGATGCAAATTGAGGAGCCAATTCAGTCGATTTTTCCAGCATCTTGATTGCCAAAGGAAAGTCTCCTTTGGCGTACAGATCCACCCCGCGCAGATAATATTCGTAGGCAGCCGGACTGACATTCGGATTTGTCCGTAGCTTCCCTGCCTCCGGACCAGTAAGTGTCAGTTCGAGCCCCTGCACGGTTTTCTGTGCGACCTCGTCCTGCACCGTCAAAAGCTTGTCGTACTTCAGATCGAATACGCCGCGCCACAGAATATCGTCAGTCTTCACATCTATCAGCTGGCAGGCAATTCGAAGATCCTCCCCTTCGCGAAGGAAAGTCCCGATCAGAAGCGTGTCAACGTTAAGGTCTGCCGCAAGTTTTGGAATATCGATAGTCTGCGAACCATACTTCTGTACCGCATAAGAAGGCCTAACCGAAACTTCGCTGACATATCCAAGCTTTGTGATGACCGCGTCGGCTAAGGAAAATCCTAGGAAATCCGTACTGGCGTCATGACGGATATTTTGAAAAGGCAGCACCGCCAGACGACGCTGCAGCTTTGCGGTAGGCTGCGGCGCAGGTTTTCTCCAATGAGCCCTATACAGGAGCCCGAGCAACAAGATCGCGAGCAGAGATAGCAGCAGTAGTCCTGAGCGGATCCACGTTTTCCAACCCCGGACTTCTTCGGTTTGCGTTGCTATCGCCGCGGATGCAATCGCCAGCGCCGTCGGAGAGGCCGGCGCTTGTTCGCTCTCCCCCTCCCGTACCCGCAAGGGCTCCGAATGGATCTGATTGGGCCGTGCCGAAACTGGTACCGCAAAGCGATAGCCCTTCGTCGGAACCGTCTCAATGTACTGTTGGCCGTCTGGCGCTTCTCCGAGCTGTCTGCGCAACACAGATATGTTCACCGTCAGGTTGGCTTCTTCCACGAAGCTATCCGGCCAGACGCGGCGCATCAGTTCTTCTTTGCTAGTCAGCCGGTTGCCGTTCTGAACGAGCACCTGCAGGATCTCAAATGCCTTTGGCGTGAGAGCGATCGGCTTCCCATCGCCTTCCAGCAAATGATTTTCAGGATCAAAACGAAATCTGCAGAATTCGTACAAATGGTTGACCGTTCAAGGTTTAGCCGCTCTTTGGATTTCTTTTGGAAATTCTTTACCGAATCCTTGAATTGGTTTGAGGACCCGGGGAACCCGATTCGCTAGGGTGGCCACACTGCAGGCCGCGAATGTGGCCGATAGCAGCACCTCAATTCCGCGCACCAAGCGCCGACATTGAAGTTCCTCGACACCCGCTTGCAAATCGGTATCGGGTCGAGGCGGTCCGAACCAATTCTAAGTCAACGAATGGAGAATGCAATGACAAACACCTGGCTCGCGCGCTATCGCGGCTGCCTTAGCTCCGGCACCATGATATTTGCGCTCATCACCGGAATCGGTGCGATTTCAACCCCGTTAACCGCTTCTGCACAGAACAAGAAGGACTTCATCAGTTTCGATCTTGTGGCGAACCCGCAGTTTGTGAAATGCCTTCGCAGGTCGCAGTATGCGGAACCTAGGGCCAGGGCTACCGTAATTCGTGGCAAGCTCAATGACGTTTTGTTCCTGGATCTCGACGGCTTCAAGCCCGGTCTCCAGTTCGATCTCTTTACGGTTCAACGCACCTCGCTGCTCGACGCGTCAACTCCCAATCCAGATTTCAAAGGTAGCTTTGGCCTGGCGTGGTACCAGTCGGACATCCAGATCGGCAAGCGAATCGACGAGGGCCACGTTCGGATCAAGACCATTCTGCTCGATCAGATTTTTGGTTTCGATCCGGATGCGGCACTCAAACCTACCAACACCTTCCACCTGGGATTTTGGTTCAACAATCCACAAGATGCGGCAGCTTGTGGCTTCCCAGCCAACGATCCGACCAAGTTCACTCCCTTCAATGGAGAGCACAAGGCCGGTCCGCTGGCCATGATCAGCGTCCCCGATCCGCACACCCAGCTGGGCCCGCTCTGCACCGATCCAGATTCTTCGCAGCCAAGCGGTTGCAATCCCTGACGCTGGCCGGAGAGCGGTTGGGGTTCCAATTCGCTCTCCGTCTTCGTCCGCTCAGAACATCGCCGAGTCCGTTGGAGGGAGAATTCTATGCAGGCATTCAAAAATTCCGGCTCACGGTCCCAATTTTTGAATTTGGGCCGGGTACTCCGTCAAACCACATTGGTTAATCCTGACGGCATCGCGCTTGCCTGCGGCGACGAACACCTTTCCTTCGAAGAGCTCGACCGGTCAACCGATGCTCTTGCGCGTTGGCTCTTGCGGACTGGTCTGGAGTCAGGAGATCGCGTTGCAATTCATTGGTGCAACTCTATCGAGGTGGTTCAGCTTTACTTTGCGTGCTTCAAGGCAGGACTGATCGCCGTCCCTTTGAACAACCGTCTGAAGGCCCCGGAGATTGCCTACATTCTTAGACACTCCCGAGCGAAGATCTGCTTTAGTCAACCTGAACTGGTGGATCTGTGCGAGGAGGTATGGGGCGAGTGTCCGGACCTGCAAATCCTTACTTCCTCGCTTCCATCGCTCGACGCGAGAGAAGCGCCACGTCTCGCGTTGTCTGACGTTACGCCTGACCAGGTGGCAGCGATAATGTACACATCCGGCACAACCGCGCGGCCGAAGGGGGTAATGCACACGCATATATCTCTTATTGGCGCGACCGAAATGATGTGCTCTTTAGGAATTTCGGAAGCATCTTCACTGCTGGCAGTGAGCCAGTTGATGCACATCGCGGCACTCGTATGCGTCTTACTGCCCGGGATTTCACGCGGCAGCACCGTTGTTCTCCTCCCTGCCCTTGAGGCTGGGCGGTTACTCGATCTGATCGAGCGTTGGCGCTGCTCTTACTTCTTCATCCTACCCGCCATGCTTCAGTTCGTCGTTGAGGAGCAGGCCAGCAACCCTCGCGATGTGAGTTCTGTGCGACTCTGCCTCGCAGGGGGCGACACTGTGCCCGTCACGCTACAGGAGCGGTTTCGTAGCCTCTTTGGAATCTCCATTCGAGAACTCTACGGGATGACAGAGACCGTGCCAGTAACCTGCAATCGCGAAGGACTTCTACGTGAAGGTTCGGTCGGACCGGCACTGGATATCGTAGAAACCCGCGTAGCTGATCTCTCGGGCGGAGTTTTAGCCGACGGCCATGTCGGCGAATTGCAAGTGCAAAGTCCGGCAAACTGCGTTGGTTATTGGGATGATCCAGAAGCCACCGCGGCCACCTTCGATGGGGGATGGCTCCGCACAGGCGACTTGGTGAGACGTGACGGTGATCGATTCTATTGGTTCAAAGGCCGCGTCAAGCAAATCATCATCCGGGGCGGATCCAATATCTCTCCGCAGGAAGTGGAAGAGGCGTTGTATTGTCACCCCGCGGTTCTCGAGGCTGGTGTCGTCGGCCTGCCAGATCCGATTCACGGTGAAAAGGTGATTGCCTTTGTGGCTCTGCGTGAAGGACTTGCTCTCGAGGAAACCGAATTGCGGGAGTTTGTGCGTAGTCGCATCGCTGATTACAAGACCCCCGAGCGAATTCTGTTTGTTCCTGTTCTTCCAAAGGGCTTGACGGGGAAGGTGCAACGACGAGATCTCAAGGATCTGTACCTGACACTTTCCGAAAGTCGGGAGTTTGCTGATACTCGCTTGTCTGATTGAGCGTTCTTAAGGCAATCACTATAGGTCTGTTCGCACTGACAAACGCCCTTCTCGTCCCTTGGCCGTATAGACCGCTTATCGGACAAGTGGCATCCCGTATTTCTTCGAAAACGGCCGAGCGTTATCTTGGATCTCGTCTGAGACTTGTTGCATGCCAGAACCTCGCCTAGCCTTTGGCAGGACCGTGGTCATCGCTATCACTATGAACTGAAGCCCGTCGGTTGCCTCCGCAACCATCAACGACAGGCTAGGATCGAGCCGCGTGGCACATCCTGAGCGAGTTTTGTCAAACGGGACTCGTCGCGGAAGGATTGTGTAAGTCGTTCGCTCCGCCACGCTTTCGGCGTTCGTGCTGGGCGCAGGCTCCCCGCCAGATACCTATCGTATAGTCTGGCTGGTTACCGTATCCCGAGTACGCCGAGAATGGGACCCGGCAGACTGAAGAGGCAAGATTTCCCCAATTTACTGTTACCGGACGTGCGTGCGGCGCGACGTCGGACGCGGGTACAGCGGTTCGGCTCACGGCAGTTTTGACCGCGTCGGCGAGACGCACGACCCGTACTGGATTGGCTCTTGTTCGGTGAAGGGAATACCTGTGCGAGCTGAAGTCGTTTGACATGAAACCAAGGCGGCGATTCTCACTTGCGAGGAAGCAAGTGAGCCCAAGATCGTTGGATGGGCGCTGGCATCTGAGTCGCTACGGGTCAGATGGATGGTGGAGGATGGACCTAAAGGCATTCGATCTCGGCCGAGGCTATAACGAGGACGAGAGTAGAGGCGCGAGTAAAGTCCGGACGAAAAGACAACTGGGCAGAAGCACTGCGAAATTAGTTTCGTGTCATGCTCACATAATTTTCGTCGAGAGGCAATTCTGTGACGAAGCTGAGGCGTGAAGTGTCACGGCGTATCGCTCTGCCAAGGCGATCGGCTTCGCGCTAAAACGGCGTTATAGGTAACTTCGGTTGCCCCGGAGTTCAAACTGGCCCACCACCGCTCCGTCCCGCCTTCGTCTGCTGTGCAACGCGTTCTTTCAAGGCCGCTTCCGATCGATCGATGTACGCGCGATACCCCGCCGGATCGACAAACGGATTCGTACCACTGGACGGATGGGCTGCGAGCTCCGCGCGTTTGCGGTCGAACTCGAACTCCCAGGGATGGGCTGCCAGGAAGATGTCGCACGGCAGCGCGCGCATCTTTGCAAAGCTCGCAGCGAAGTCCGCCAGGATGTTCGGGTACTTCGGATTGTTCACCACCTGATAGTCCGGCGCCGACAGGCTGCATGCGAAGACAACATGTCGCGCCACCCCGTGATCGTCGACCGTCATGGTCCAGGTGGTGCACCCCTTGGTATGCCCCGGAGTGAAATGCGGTGTCATCGCCACGCCGCCTAGTCGAACCGGCACTCCATCTTTCAGCAGACCGTCCGGCGTCGCCGGCGGATAGGCGTACTTGGCGCCCCAGGCAAAGTCGTCCTTGTCACCATGTTCCAACATCGTCGCCTCGGCTGGGCTCACCAACAGGCGCGCGTGCGTCGCAGCCTTCATCGCCGCCATGCCGCCGGCATGGTCATAGTGGCCGTGGCTCACCAGCAGAATATGAACGTCCTCCACCCGAAAGCCCAGTTTGCGGATGCTCGCCTCCACCAGCGGAACCGTCTCGCGAAAGCCCGTATCCAGCAGGATGTCGCCCGCCGGTGTCGTGATCAGGTACGAAGCAACGCCTTCCGCGCCGACGTAGTAGAGGTTGTCCGCAATGCGAAACGGAGGCACAGGCTGGTTCCACTTCGCATTGGCGGGCGGATACTGCGCAATGCCGGAAAGCGAAACGAATAGCGTGCAGAGAAAAGCGAAAGCGCGCAACATGCCGCCACCCTAGCAGACCAGCGCCAGTGCAACACGCATAGGCATCCAGAAGCTAATATATCGTGATACGATATATATATGAGAGAGGGAAAAACTGCCTCTGACACATTGATCGAGCGCCTGGCAGAATTTCGTTATCGCCTTCGCAGCTTCGTGCAATTCAGTGAGCAGGCCGCCCACTCTGCTGGGCTGCAGCCCCAGCAATACCAGTTGCTGCTGCAAATTGCCGGTGCGCCCGCCGGCGTAGCGCCCACCATTGCCTACGCGGCTGAGCGTCTCGGTCTGCGGCACAATAGCGTGGTCGAGCTCGCCAACCGATCCGTGGAAGAAGGCCTGCTCGAGCGGACCAGCGACGAAACCGATGCCCGCCGTGTCCTGCTGCGGATCACAGCCCGGGGCGCCCGGCTGCTTCACAAGTTGGCGGCCCACCACCGCAGCGAGCTTGAAGTGATGGGTCCCGCGCTGATCGAGGCTTTGACGCGAATCAAACACTGGGAGCAGGATCGCAATCCAGCCGCGCCGCCTGCACCGCGCACTGCCGCGACGAGTGCGCGATGACCAGCCACACCTCGACACTCCGCGATTTCACGGTCGATCGCCGAGTCTGGCTGATCTCCTCGCTCGCCATCATCGTCGGCATCGGCGGCGCCGCGCTCGCGGTGCTCCTGCTGCGGGCCATCGCATTCTTCACCAATCTCTTCTATTACCACCGCTTCAGCCTCGCGATGGTCGGGCCGGCCGGCTCCCCTCTCGGCTATTGGATGGTGCTGGTGCCCATCGTCGGCGGCATCATCGTCGGCATCATGGCGCGCTACGGCTCAGACAAAATTCGTGGCCACGGTATTCCCGAGGCCATCGAGGCCATCCTGCTGAATGGCGCGCGCGTCCAGCCGCGCGTCGCCGTGCTCAAGCCGATCTCGGCCGCCATTGCCATCGGCTCCGGTGGCCCCTTCGGCGCGGAAGGTCCGATCATCATGACCGGGGGCGCCTTCGGATCGCTGCTGGCGCAGTGGGTCAAGCTCACCCATGCGGAACGCACCACGCTGCTCGTCGCCGGAGCGGCGGCCGGCATGTCCGCCACCTTTGCCGCACCCTTCGCCGCTGTCTTGCTCGCGGTGGAGCTGCTGCTCTTCGAATGGCGCCCGCGGTCATTGATTCCTGTTGCCTTCGCCAGCGTCACCGCCGCTGTGCTGCGCGTCCTCTGGCTCGGCGCTGGACCGCTCTTCCCGCTCTCCGCCGAAGCGATCCCCCACGGCGTACGCTTCACCTTGCTCGCAGCAGCGCTGGGCGCACTCATCGGGCTGGCTGCCGCCGCGCTCAGCCGCATGATGTACGGCTTCGAAGACCTCTTCGGCAAACTGCCCGTGCACTGGATGTGGTGGCCCGCAATCGGCGGCCTCGGCGTCGGCGTCGGCGGTCTCTTCTTTCCCCACGGTCTCGGCGTCGGCTACGACAACATCGCCGTCCTGCTCGCCGGGCATGCCACGCTTGCGCTCATCTTCGGCGTCATCCTCTTCAAATCGCTCATGTGGGCCTTCTCCCTCGGCTCCGGCACCTCAGGCGGCGTACTCGCCCCACTGCTCATGATCGGCGCATCCCTCGGCGCACTCTCGGCTCACCTGCTGCACATGCCGGAAGGCACGCTGGCATTGCTCGGCATGGGAGCAATGCTCGCCGGCGCACTCGGCTCGCCGCTCACCGCCATCGTCTTCTCCATCGAGCTCACGCATGCGTTGCCCGCGCTCCTGCCGCTGGTCGCCGCCTGCATAGCCGCATACACCATCACCTCGCTCATCATGCCGCGCTCCATCCTTACGGAGAAGCTCGCTCGGCGCGGCCATCACCTCACGCGCGAATACGGCGTCGATCCTCTGGAGATGGTCAGCGTTGAAGATGCGATGACCGACGTTGCCGACGAACATGCGCCCGTCATCATGCAACTACCGGAGGTCTACACTTTTGGCGATGAAACCTGCCGCAGCGCAGCCGAGCGCATGGCGACCACCGGCCACATACGCCTCGCCGTGCTCGATCGCGACACCATGCAGCCGCGCGGCTATGTCTCGCTGCAGGATCTCCTGATCGGCCGCCGCCGCTTCGTCGAACGCGAAGAAGCTCGGGAGCGCGTCTTCCGTCTGGCAACATCGCGGACTCCTGAGCACCCAGACCCTGTCGTAACGCGCGAGGAACATCCCGTCGAACACGTGGACCGTTAGCAGCTCTTCTCATCCTGAGCGAAACGAAGGACCTGCAGTTTGTGCGGTCGCCCACCAATCCCGGCGTGAGCGACAACGGAGCGAACCCAGCATACCGGCGCCACCGGCGCGTCCGCCCGTACGGCCAGTACTAGCCGCCCAGCTTGACCAGCGCCGCCGCGCTGCTCAGCCGTCGCTCCAGATGCCGCTCCAGCGTCTGCACCGAAAATCGCCGCAGGTCGCGCGCCCGCTCCCGCGGCCACGGCTCATCCAGCAACGCGCCCGCCGGGGCATGGAAGATCTGCGCCGCCAGCCGCTGCGACTCCGCGCTCAGCGTTCCTGAAGCCAACCGCTTGTGATGCACGCACACCAGTCCGTCCGACAGCGCATGAAAATACGCTGGTGCGCCCTCCAGCTCCTCGCCGCAAATCATGCAGCGCTTGAGCTCCGGCAGCCAGCCCATCAGCCGCGTCATCCACAGCGCGAAATACGTAACCGGCATCCACACGCCGCCTGTCTCCGCCGCTTCCAGCACCGAAAGCACCAGGCGGAAGACTGCGTCGTTCGGATCATGATCCGGCTGCGTCTCGTCGATCACCTCGGCGAAGAAGGCGAGCGCGCTCAGCCGCGTGTAATCCACCGCCACCGAAAGCGGCGAGCGGACGATCTCGAAGGAGTCCAGCCGCACCAGCTCCTGCCGCGGCTTTTCGACAAAGCTCGCGCGCACATGCGTCATCGGTTCGAGCGCGCCGCCAAACCGCCGGCGGCTCTTCGCAGCCGACTTCGCCACGCCCTTCACCTTCCCAAACTCGCGCGTAAACAGCGCCACAATCTGGTCGGCCTCGCGGATGGGCCAGGTTCGCAGCACAATGGCTTCAGCGTTCATTGTCGGTTTCACGCATTCGAGAATGCCCGCCAGACGGAGCGGATCTGTCCGTAACGTGTAATCCGATGCTTTTGCGTTAGAAACAGCAACGCGCAACCCGAAGGCTGCGCGTTGGCGAAAGTCGTGCGGGATTAGCGGCCAAAATGTGCGGCGTTTTTCTCCGTATAGCTGGCCCACTTCTCCGGCAGGTCATCACCGGCGAAGATGGCCGAAACCGGGCATACCGGGACGCAGGCGCCGCAGTCGATGCATTCCACCGGATCGATAAACAGCTGGTCCGCAGCGGCGTGGTCACCCTCATCCTTCTTCGGATGAATGCAGTCGACGGGGCAGGCATCGACGCAAGCTGAGTCCTTGGTACCGATGCAGGGTTCTGCGATGATGTAAGCCATGAAACGTTCTCCAGTGCGGGTGCGTTGGTATCGATTGTAGCAGGGTGAGCGAGGGCTCGCAGCCCTCCCGGCATGCGCAAATCTCAGCCCTGGAAGGCCTTCCGCCGCGCAGCGAACTCTGCAGCCGTGGGCACCGGCTCAATGTCTCGGCCCGCGAACATGTCCTCGAAGAAACTCTGCAGCTCCGGCAGCAGCAGCCCATTCGTCGCCAGAATCTCGCTGCTCTCCAGCCGGAACGGACTGCCATCGAACCGGGTCATCTTCCCGCCCGCCTCGGTCACCATCAGCGCACCCGCCGCCGTGTCCCAGGGATTCAGGTTGAACTCCCAGTACGCATCGAAGCGGCCCGCAGCCGTGTATGCCAGGTCGAGCGCCGCCGCCCCCGCGCGTCGCACTCCATGCGAGCGCAGCGTGAGCTGCTGATAAAAGTGGATGTTCGGATTCTCATGCCGCTTGTGGCTGGGAAAGCCCGTGGCCAGCAACGCCTCCTGCAGATGAGTCGTCTTGGATACATGCAGCTGCCGCCCGTTCAGGTACGCGCCGCTTCCCTTCTCCGCCACGAACAGCTCGTTGTGCACCGGCTGATAGATCACGCCTGCGACGATCTCTCCATCCTCATCCGGTGCCAGCCCCGGCGGCCGATGCTCCAGTCCCAGCGACACGCAGAAGTACGGAAAGCCATGCGCGAAATTCGTCGTGCCATCCAGCGGATCGACATACCAGCGATACTCCGCATCGAGATTCGCGCGCGTGCCCTCTTCGCCGTAGATTCCGTGCTTCGGAAACGTCTCCCGCAGCTTTTCGACAATCAGCTTTTCGCTCGCTCGATCCGCCTCCGTCACCAGGTCGACATCGCCCTTGTACTCGGTGCGCACGCCGCGCTCATGGAAGTCATGGAGCAGCAATCCCGCCTCCAGCGCAATTGCCGCCGCCGGTACAGCGAGTCCCAGGTTCAGTGAATCAGGCAATTGGCTAATCACGGCGCGTCTCCCTATGTTCCTCAGATGCACGATGCGCCGCATCGTTCTTCGGCGTGCGCCGTCCCTGCTCCGTAATTGTGCGAATCTGCTCTTTGTAGATGAACAGGTTAGGCTGTCCTTCGCGCGTCAGCCGGATCATCCGCTCGTCGAAGTATTCGATCCAGCCGGAGACGCTCTCTCCGTCGCGCAGCTTCACCGTAATCGGCACCTGCTGGTCTGACAGAAAACGCAGATAGGCCGATTCCTGACCGGTGTCTCCGGGCGGCGGAGACTTGCGGCTCCGGCGCGTTGCACTCTCACTCGCCATGCCGCGATTGTAGCCGACCGTCAGGGAGCAGCACTTGCGTAGTAGCCGGGCCGGTTGCGCACGCTGTAATTCGAATTCGCGGTATTCGTCATCTTCACCGCGATGGAACGAAACGCCCCACGCTCTTCCGGCGCGGGTTTGTGCGGATAGTAGCCCAGCAGATATTGCGTGCGCAGGTCGTCGGAAATGCGATGGAAGATCTGGTCCAGCGTCGCCTGATCCGCATAATAGGCGCGCCCCCCGTCTGCTCTGCAAGAGTGATCATCGCGTGTTCGCCGGCAAGGTCACGGCCAGCGCTCGCCGCCACTGGCACATCGATGATGCTGTAGATCATCACCTCGTCCCGCACCGCCTCATCCAGCGCTTCCTGATAGCTGACGCCATTCACCGTATTGTCACCATCCGAGATCATCAGCAGCACACGTCGTCCGTGCTCTGGCCTCAGCAGCCCGGATGCCAGCGACACCGTGCTGTAAAAAGCAGTACCCCCCGAACCAGGACGGAGGCCGTTGAGCCCCCCGCGATCCGCTTCGCGTCGCCGGTAAAGCCCGTCACTTCGTTCGTGCCATCGGAAAAGGCAACGAGGTCGGCGCGATCCTGTTTGCGCAGCACATCCTTCGCGAAGCGCTGCGCCGCCTGCTGTTCTGCCGCAAAGTCCTTGTACATGCTGCCGCTCAGATCCACCGCCATCACGATCGCCAGCGGCGCCGAGGTGTCCCGCTCAAAGACTGCGATCTTCTGCGGCTTGCCGTTTTCGGATAGCTCAAAGTCCTCTTTCGCGAGGCCACCAATCGGAGCACCCGCCTTGTCTGTCACACTGACGAATACATTCACCAGCGGGACATCCACATGGAAGGTCGGCTCCTGCTGTGCCATGCACACCGTGGCCGCGCACACCGTGGCGAGAACCAGAGCCAGCGCCGATGCAGGAACTCTCATGCTGAGGTCCCGGGCAGCAGCTCCGCCGGAAATGGATCGCCGTCCGTCCATACCGCGCCATCGGCAAAATGCTCCTTCTTCCACACCGGCACCGTACGCTTCAGCGTGTCGATCAGCCACCGGCATGCATCGAACGCCGCTCCGCGATGCGCCGAGGTCACCACGATCACAATGCTGCTCTCGCCGATCTCCAGCCGTCCCAGCCGGTGCACCACGCCCACACGGTCAATGGCAAATCGCTCTCCTGCCTCGCTCGCCAGCTTCTGCATCTCGGCAAGCGCCATCTCCTCATACGCCTCGTAATCGAGATACAGCGTCTTCCGTCCACGCGTGTTGTCGCGCACAATGCCGTCAAACACAACAACAGCGCCATCGGCCGGCTGTTTCAACGATGCCACCAGCGCATCCCGATCGATAGGCTCGCGGACCAGATGCGACCACCGGGGCCATCCGTTCATCCGCGCCTCCTGACACCGGAGGCAGCAAAGCCACCTCATCTCCCTCGTGCAGCACCGCCGATGCGCAGCATACTCACGATTCACCGCAACCGCCAGCGAAGACCACACCGGATGCGTCCCACCGTTGCGAAGCTGCTCGAGCAAATGCGCCACCGTTGTCCCCTCAGGCACCGTCACCGCTTCGCCGGCGGATGAAAGCAAATCTTTGAGCACACCAAAAAAAAGGACGCGCACCTGCATGCTGTCCAGATTAGACGGTAGAGCCCGTCGGAGGTACTGGCCCCGTGCAACCGGACACGGCACCGGTGTACCTTTCAGAGGCAAAGAAAAGTTCCGACACGGAGAGATCGACGGTATGGCCCAGCCGATGCTGATCGCAAAACAGACCGACACCAAGGATGAGCTCGTCCTGCTGCCCGCCCTCACCAACCGCCACGGCCTGGTGGCCGGCGCCACCGGCACCGGCAAGACCGTCACCCTGCAGGTCATCGCCGAGGCGCTCAGCCGCATCGGCGTCCCGGTCTTCGCCGCCGACGTCAAAGGCGACCTCTCCGGCATCAGCCAGCCCGGCCAGAGCAACCCGAAGTTCGCAGCAGCGCCTCAAGACCATGGCCCTGGCCGCGCCCGCCTTCGCCGGCTGCCCTGTCACCTTCTGGGACGTCTTCGGCGAGCAGGGCCATCCCGTCCGCGCCACCGTCTCTGAGATGGGTCCACTGCTGCTCGGCCGCATCCTCAATCTCAATGACACGCAGGCCGGAGTCTTGACCCTCGTCTTCAAGATCGCCGACGACCAGGGACTTCTGCTGCTCGACCTGAAAGACCTGCGCGCCATGCTGCAGAACGTCGGCGATAACGCCGCGCAGTACAGGACAGAGTACGGCAACATCTCGCCGGCCAGCATCGGCGCCATCCAGCGCAATCTGATCGCGCTCGAGCAGCAGGGCGGCGACAAATTCTTTGGCGAGCCCGCGCTCAACATCGACGATCTGCTGCAAACCGATCAGAACGGCCATGGAGTCGTCAACATCCTCGCCGCCGACAAGCTGATGCAGTCTCCTCAGCTCTATGCCACTTTCCTGCTGTGGCTGCTCTCTGAGCTTTTCGAACGTATGCCCGAAGTCGGCGATGCTGAAAAGCCCAAGCTCGTCTTCTTCTTCGACGAAGCGCACCTGCTCTTCAACGATCTGCCCTCCGCTCTGGGCGCGCGCATCGAGCAGGTCGTCCGCCTCATCCGCTCCAAGGGCATCGGCGTCTACTTCGTCACCCAGAACCCGAACGATGTCTCGCAGGTCGTCCTCAGCCAACTCGGCAATCGCGTGCAGCACGCTCTCCGCGCATTCACGCCCAACGATCAGAAAGCCGTCAAGTCGGCCGCCGACACCTTCCGCACCAACCCCAAGCTCGACACCGCCACCGTCATCACCCAGCTCGCAGTGGGTGAGGCTTTGGTGTCCTTTCTGGATGAGAGCGGCACGCCCGGCATCGTCCAGCGCGCGCTGGTCTGCCCGCCAGCCAGCCAGATCGGCCCCATCACGCCCGAGCAGCGGAAGCAGATCATCGCCGCCTCGCCCGTCGCAGGCGTCTACGAAAAAGTCGTGGATCGCGACTCCGCCTACGAGCGCCTCACCAACAAAGCACAGCAGACCCCCAGCGCGGGCCAGATGCAGCAGCGCGAACAAGTGCAGACGCAGGCACAGACCACGCTGCAGCAGAACGCGCCCTCCGGCGGCGTTGCCGGAGCAGCAGGCGGCCTCCTGAATGAAGCGATGGGCGCACTCTTCGGCAGCGGCAACTCCCGCCGCATGTCCCCCGGCCAGGCGATGGTCAACAGCGCCGCACGTGCCATCGGTTCACAAGTAGGCCGCGATCTGATCCGCGGCGCCCTGGGCACCCTGCTCGGAGGAAGTAGCAAGCGGCGGTAGGATCAAATCGCTCCACGCCGTCAGGCCACCATCGCCGGTAGTGTCGCCACTGCCGCTCAGTTTCTTCCGCCGGTCCTCCCAAACGGGCGCGCCCGACAGGCGACGACAGCCTTGCGGCCCCACAGCTTCGATCCATGGATCCAAGTGCGGCTATTTGTTGGCGGTCTGATTTGGCAGCTCAGCTCGTTTCGCTACTTTGTGCTGGATCTGCTCTTCGGTCAGGACGGGGGCGAAGTCTTCCATCTCAAAGACCTGGCGGATTTCGATTTCGGAGTCGCCGCCATGGGGGTTGGGGCAACGCTTGACCCACTCGATGGCCTCTTCGAGGGACTTGACGTGCCAGAGCCAGAAGCCGGCGACGAGCTCCTTGGACTCGGCGAAGGGGCCGTCGACGACGGTACGAGACTTGCCCGAGAATTTGACGCGTGCGCCTTTGGAGCTGGGATGGAGGCCATCCATGGCGAGCACGACGCCAGCCTTCATGAGCTCTTCGTTGTACTTGCCCATCTCGAGCAGGAGCTGTGGATCGGGGAGGGCGCCTTCTTTTTCTGACTCTGGGGTTGCTTTGACGATGACCATGAATCGCATTGCGAAATCTCCTTTGGATTGAGCGATGTTTGGGGTGCCTTCGTTTCGGGTTTAGCTATTTGATGGATAACCGCTGAACTCAGATTGAGAGCGCAGTTGGATCGCTGTCGCTCGCTTTCGTACTGGCTCTCTGTTGATACGTCGAACGGGGCGCGGCCGAATCGACATGAGAACGGAATCGAATGAATTATTTTCGGGGAGACGCAGGATGGTCTAAATTACGGATTTTATTGAGACAGGTTGAGCACTTGGCGGGCCGTTGGGGCAGCAACCGTCGCTAGAATATAAATTCTCGCGAAGCTCTATCCATGAGGCGCAGGTAGCGCATTTCATCTACCGCGGCACCAGCACCCCGGCATGTTCCGGAATCTCCTCATCCGTGTGCGCCTTCAGGCCGCCATACCGCCGCTCGCGCTGCTGATACTCCGCAATCGCCTCCAGCAGATGCACACCGCGGAAGTCCGGCCAGAAGCGTTCCGTCACAAAAATCTCGGAGTACGCAATCTGCCACAGCAGAAAATTCGAGATCCGCATCTCGCCTGAAGTGCGAATCACCAGGTCCGGATCCGGCATGTGCGCCGTGTAGAGATGCCGGTGCAGATCCTCTTCCGTGATACCCTCCGCGTTCCGCCCCTGCGTAGCGCGCTCACGCGACAGCGCGGCAAACGCATCGATGATCTCCGACCGCGCCCCGTAATTCAGCGCCAGCGTCAGCACAGTGCCCGTGTTGCGCGCCGTCGCCTCCGCCGCCTGCTGCATCTGCTCCTGCACCTCGGTGGGCAGCTCATGCGTGCGCCCGATATAGGCGATGCGCACGTTGTTGTCGTTCATGCGCTTCACATTGTTAATGAGGTAAGAACGCAGCAGCCGCATCAGGAAGTTCACTTCCGTCTTTGGGCGCTTCAGGTTGTTCTCGAGCGAGAAGGCGTAAAGCGTCAGCCACGGCAGATCGATCCGCGACGCGGTCTCGACCACGTACTGCACCGCCTCGGCGCCCTGCTGGTGGCCAAGAAAGCGCTTCAGGCTCCGGCGACCGGCCCAGCGGCCGTTGCCGTCCATAATGATCGCGATGTGTTCCGGCATCCGCTCAGGATTGAGCGACCGGTAAATAGCCTGCTCCTCCGGCGAGAGCTCATGGGCCCGGCTGGCTGACTTCATCTGAGAACGCCCTTCCCTCTCAGCCTCGACCGTAGCACACGGCGGAGCGCCTCGCAATGCGCGCGGCCGTCTGGAGAAAACGGCCGTGCACACTGCGGAGCTACGTTAAGACTCGGTGAAGAACGGAAGCGTTCTTTACGCGACCGCCGTGCGCCGGCGGCCCATCGCCATATCGCGCACCTGGTTCAGGAACATGGAGCGCTGCAGCGCGTCCAGCTTCGAGATCAGCGGCGCGATCTCCGACAGGAACGGATCGGTAAAGACCGCAAACGCGTCGTCATGCTGGCGGTTCCGCGCATCATGCAGCAGATTGCACATGTCCACCTCGAGCGCCGTCGCCAGCCGCTCCAGCGAGGACAAGGTCGGCATCGCCTTCCCGTTCTCGATCTTCGAGATGTATGTGCGCGGCACCTGCATCCGGCCGGCGAGCTGCCGCTGCGACAGATTGCGGCCGCGACGGGCATCGCGCACCGCGCGCGCTACCTGTAGACCGCCCTCTTCCGCCTCGGGTTCACGAGACGCAGAGGTCGCGGCCGGCATAACCGGTTCAGCCTCTTCCATCTCCAGGGATTTGCGGCACCGCCTGCATAGTGCGTTCATCGTGCGAAATTGCACGAGACTGCAGTGGCTGCAACGTAGTACCTCGCGCGCCTCGACGCTTGCTAAGGTAGTTGCCATAAGTTGTACGGAGGCCAGAGCGGGCTTCCCGCGACGCGAAACATTCTCGCGGCGCATAGCTACAGTGCAGCAGTGTTCAATTTTGTGTCAAGTAAAAATGCAGCGGAAAGCCGTCACACACTCGAATAATTCACCATGAAACCCAAAGAAACCGGCAACACTGCCTACTCACAACTAACCCGGAGGTGGAATGACTAATCAGATACCCGGCATCACGCCATCAAGAAATGCCGCCTGGGCCATTCTCATCGAGTTCACCCAGAGCCCCAGCCTGCGCAAGCACGCGCTCGCCGTCGAGAGCTGCGTCCGCGCCTACGGCGAGCAGGAAGCCGCGCGTCGCGGCCTTGTCGGTGAGGACATCACTCAACTCGTGGAGATCTACTCCGCCACCGGCCTGCTGCATGACTTCGACTACGAACTGCATCCCTCGCCCGAGGAGCATCCATACTTCGGCGTCCGCGTGCTCGAGGAGCGCGGCTGGCCAGACGAGATTCGGCACGCCATCCTCGGCCATGCCGAGTACACCGGCACGCCGCGCCTCTCCCACCTGGACAAGACCCTCTTCGCCTGCGACGAACTCGCCGGCTTTCTCACTGCCTGCGCGCTCATCAAGCCCAGCAAGTCCATCCACGATGTCGAGACCGCCGGCGTCAGAAAGAAGCTCAAGGACAAGGCCTTCGCCCGCGGCGTCAACCGCGACGACGTCGTCAACGGCGCCAAGGAGTTAGGCATCGACCTGGACCAGCACATCGCCTTCTGCCTCGCAGCCATGCAGCGCGACGCGGAAGCGTTAGGATTAGGAAGCCCTCAAAACATCTGAATGGTCCTTGCATGCTGCGTCACCCTATTCCCGGAAGCCGACTCGCAGTAGTTGCCGCGATCTGCTCCGTATTCTTCTCCCCTTCTGCCCACGCGCAAGTCTCTTCGATTACCACGAAGCTTTTGGGACGTATCGATAGCAGGCGCATCGCCGACGGGGCGCCCTTCTTCGTAAAGACGATCTCCGCCTGGAAGCAGGGGCACTGCAGCATTCCTATGGGCGTCACGCTGGAGGGCCGGGTTACAAAAGTCGTGAAGCGCGGACCCGGCGTGAAATGGGAAGAGGTCGACTTGCGCTTCTTGCAAATCGCCTGCCCTAGCGATGACACGCAGGAAATCACTCCACTGCTGGTAGCCATACACGGGCCGAAAAAGAACTCCAATGACGACGTACTGGCGCGTGAAGTGATTATGACGGCGTTCGCCCAAACTGCCGGTTCGCACTCGGCGAGTCCTGGCGCTTCCGGCGGGCCGGCGGCTCCCGGTACCCTTGGGCACAACACCGGCACGCTGGGCCGGGGCGGATTTGCGCCGATGTCTTCCACCCAGGAGGAATTCCGGGCGGGCGAGGTGCGCGACTACCCCTCCGTGAAACTCGCCCTGCCAAAGCTGACCTCCGACCCCACCGTTCTTACGTCGACCGGAGAGCTCTTCTTCGACCCGGATGCGCGGTTCATGATCGTGGTGCACCTGACGCCGAGCAATCTTTCACACGGCACGGGAAATGAAGTTGCGTCTGCCACGTCACCCTCAGCCGGATCTTCGCAGCCCGCAGAAATCGCAAAGCAGCCACCGATGCGAATCGCACCCACTCCAGCTCCGGTCCTCGTCGAGAACTGCGTCAGCGAGGGCTGCGTCACCGCTCCCGACGCCACGGCCACTACGACGGAAGAGGCGCAAACAGAGGTTCCGCTGCGTGATCTGGCCTATCGACCGCGCACCAGCCGAACGATCATTGGTGGCCTCGAAGACGATGCCGCACTCGCGTTTCTTGGTGACGACCAGATCTTCATCACCTTCAACCCGCATTCACTTGTCCTGCGGAGTGAAACCGAGGCCGAACGTAGCAGCGAGCCACGACAAATACGAGGTGTTCTCGTATCCGCGGCGGATGGACGCCGATTGCGCGTTGTCGACTGGAAGGTACCGGAGCAGGGAGCCTATCTATGGCCCCTCGATCAGGGCCGGATACTGGCGCATATCGGCAATGCCCTGGTCATTTACGGTCACAATCTCGAAGAACAGGCGCGGTGGCAGATTCCCGGTCCTCTGGTCTTCGTCACCATCTCGCCTTCGCGGACTATGATTCTCGCCGCCGTGAAGAAGGAGAAATACGACGCGGCGACCTTTCGACGCCTCGCGGAGTTCATAGGTTCCGCCGAAGCGGTTCAGGAAGACTGCGACCTGATTGCGCTAAATGGCCGGCTCGAAGAAACCAGTTCTCATCGCCTGACGCAGATCCCGGCTCGGCCCGCGCTGCTTGATTCCGGAATGATCTCTGTAGTTCAGGAGCGCAGCAGCTTATGGAAATTTGACGAAACGAACTGGGACAACCGTGACAGGCGCCTGGTGGAATTGTCTTCCGCCTGCGCGCCCGTCATACAAACCCTTCCCGCTAACCTCCTTTTCATAAGCGGCTGTAGAGCGGACTCCAGCAGCAAGTGGTACCGGGTGTTGCGGTCGGATGGAAAAACCCTGCTGCGCGGCACAACCACGAATGGCGCCATTCCTGAATATGCGGACGCTACCCCCTCCGGCCATCTCTTTGCCATTGGCGTCGAACACGCCATCCGCGATGTGGATTGGCACACCGGCATGCACGTGGCGGATCTGGAATCCATGACGGTCACCGTCTATCGCGCATCCGATGGCAAGCAGATCTATGCCACCAAGGTTCGCAGTCACGCCGTGGATCGCCGCGTATTCGCGCTGTCGGATTCCGGACAACGGCTCGCTATCCTTGCCGATGAATCGGTCCGAATTTACAAGATTGGGCAAGCGCCATAGTCAAAGCCGTGCCGCAACGCAGCACGACGCGGAAGCTTTATGTATCGTGGGCTGCTGAAGGGCTCCGCGACAGTTTTCGTAGCCTTCCGTGTGAGAGAGGCCACTGCGGGAGTCACTCCGCGGTTCATATGTATTAGCAAAAATGTTCTAAACGGGACCCGGGGCCAGTTCAGCAGGCACCCTCATGCTTCAAAGCCTCACTTGCGGCAGCCTGGTAGTGGCGATTGCCGCGCTTGAACTTCTGTGCCCCTCCGCCATGGCCCAGCAAACCGCAATCACCACGCAGCTTCTCGGCCGTGTGGACAGCATGCGAGCCACGGAAGGCGGATCGTTCTTCGTCAAGACGCGCGCCGCATGGAAGCAGGGGCAGTGCAGCATTCCCAGCGGCGCCACCCTGGAAGGCCGCATCGCAAAAGTGCAGCGCAAGGGCTCCAAAGGAGCGAAGCTCGACGAATTGCAACTGCGCTTCCTCGAGATTGCGTGCTCCGGCGACGAAGCTCAGCAGATCACTCCCATCCTGGTCGCCATGCAGAGCCCGCACCACGATCCCGCTGAAGACTACGTGATTCAACAGGAGCTAGTCGGCATCTTCTCCCATGTACGAAAGGCCCCTGCCTCATCGTCGAATACGGGAGGCGGCGCAGCAGGCGGAGCGCCAAGCTCTCCCATTGGGGGCAATGCCGCAGGGACAGCCGGAAGCGTCGGCAACTATTCTCCTTCGGCTTCAACCGAACAGCCGTTTCAACTGGCCGAGGCCCGCGGCTTCCCGGGTGTCAAGCTCACCCCCCCGGTCCTGACTACCGATCCGACGACACTCTCCTCCTCAAACCAGATCCTCATCGACCCGGACACCCGGTTTCGTCTCGTGCTTGAACTCGCACCGCGCCCCGCATCGTCCCAGGCTCCCGACCCTGCCAGGGCTGCCATCGGCATCCCCGCAGCCGAACCCAAACCGCCCCCGGCGAAGGAACTTGTCGAGATCGAAAACTGTGTCGAGACCGGCTGCGCCCTCGCCGATCCCGCTGCCAGCGCAGGCGACAGTCCGATCGAGCGAACTGTGTCGCTCCACGCCTTCGGCTTCAAAGTCCGTGGCAACCGCGTGATGCGCTCACTCGCCGAAGATGCCGCCGTCCGTTTTCTCGGAGAAGATCAACTCCTGATCACCTTCAACGCCCATCCTTTGATCGCGCGTTCGCAGGATGAATCCGCGCGGCTTGCCAACCCTCGCATCATCCGTGCATTGCTCTTCTCGATCACCACCGGGAAGATCATTCGGGCAGAAGACTGGCGCGTGCCGGAGGAGGGCCCCTACCTCTGGCCGCTCGATGGCGGCCGGGTGCTCGCCAGCGTGGGTGGCCTCCTGGCGGTGTACGGTCCCGGATTGCGCGTGGAGCGCCAGTGGTCGCCGCTCGGCGATCTCCGCTTCTTGCGCGTCACCCCTTCCCGGCATCTCATCGTGGCCGTTGTCGCGCACGAGCGTCATACGCCGGAGCAGCATCGTCGCCTCGCAGAATTTCTCGGGCCCGAGCGGCCGGTCGAAGAAGACTTCGAGTTCACCCTGCTCGACAGTCAACTCAATGTCCAAAACACCAGGCGGCTCGAGAATTGGCCCACCCTGTCGGAAGTCCTGGATACAGGGTTGATCGTGACTGAGCGCGGCTTGCAGGAGAGGTGGACCGTCAGCGAATCGGATTGGGACGCGACACGCCATCCCATTACTCACGTAGTCTCGGGCTGTCCCCTTCACGTAGAGACCCTTCCCGCAAACCTCATCCTGCTCGTCGGCTGCTCGCAGGATCAGACCAGCACCTGGTACAAGATTGTCCGATCCAGCGGCAAAACGCTCCTGAACGGCGCCGTCCCGGGTAACGGGCTGTTCGAGCAGGCGGATGCGCCCACAGATGCCGGCGTCTTCGCCATCGGCATCGCGCAGGCATCGCATCCCGTGGATTTCGATCAGGGCATCGTCGCTTCCGATTTTCAGAACGTCGCCGTCTCCGTATACCGCATCGCGGATGGTCACCGCCTCTTCGCGACCCGCTCCTCCAGCGGCGCCATCAACCGCCAAAGCTTCGCGCTCAGCCAATCCGGCAACCGCCTCGCCATCCTCAGCGGAGACAACGTCTCGCTCTATCGCATCGGGGACTAATAGCCACAGCACTGACAGCCAGTACGCAAAGCGCGCGCCGGGTATGCAGCGACGGCCGCATACCCCAAATTCACGCACAAGACTTGTGGAGAAGCCTCAATAACCGCAGGCCAACTTATAAGGACCAATCGTCTCATCGTCCTTTTCGACGATTGTTATTGCACCGAATAAGTAACACTGGATTTATGAAGCACGTTGTAGCTGCCATCGAGGTCTAGAACCGTCACAGTATGAGAGCCAGGTGTAAGTGAGTAGTACTGGTTCACATCTGCCCCGGTATACCAGCCCAGCTTGACCCCGTTATCCCAGACCTCCATCTGGCTTATAGCCACCGATTCACTTGCCTGAGCAACAATGTGAACCGTCGACATGTTGATTGTTTCATTCGGAGTAGGTGAAACAATTTGCACCCCATTCACCAGTGGTTGCACGTTATAACTCACAGCCGATTGATGAATGACTTTGAACGCGGAATCCAGGTCCATCACCGTGGTTTTATGACTTCCCGGTGCCAAATTATAAGTCGTATCTATCTGGGTGCCATACACGCCAAGCTTTGCATTGTTATCCCAAACCTGTGTCTGGGTCACCGTCTGGCTCTCCGATGCAGAAGCGATAAGATGCACTGCTCCCACTACGGTAGCTCCATTTCCCGGAGTTGAAATAATGACACTATTTGCCGCACTCCCAGACGGCGTGCCCGTGGTAAAAAAGTCGGCCATGGGCGCAGCATTCTGCGCTGCACCGGGGCAAGTCGATAAACCCATCGCCACGCACACAGTCTTCAGCACATTCTCGTTCCTATAGCTAACGGTCGACTCATAGTTGGGTTTCACTCGCGGACCAATCACCAGCGCAGGGGTACGCCCGCCGCATCCCGTGGAGACTTTGGCAGAACAACGGTTGTCCGTAGAATTGCTCTCATCCCAGACAATGAAGAGGATGCCATCGCCGCCGGGCTTGAATTCGGGCCGCGCAAGAATAGCCGGAACATGCGCCTGAAGCCATTGATCCGCAGCCTGAAGAGTCCCGCTGTGAGCATCCTCGACAGCATCCGGAGTGATGTAGGCATAGTTCGCCATCTTGCCCTGGGCAAAGTCCGTCGCCATCTGTGTATAGGGAACGCTGTTCTTGTCCTGCCCTGTTCCCGGGCAGACATCTGAGAAATCGATGAGCGGATTGTGCCGGCGATAGTAGTTGTTACCGGAGCCACCATAGAGTCCCTGATAGCCGGCACTCGGCATGTTCTCCTGGTAGGCTCTCCACGTGTATTCGTGCTTTAACAGTTCGCGAACGATATTGTCGTTGCCGTGATTGCATGACACCGTGTCGTTATTCGGTTCAACCGCTGCTCCGGCCACGAACCACATCAATGCAGGCAGCGAACTATGCTGGTCGGAATAAAACTGCGCGGCCACTCCATATTGCTTGATTAACTGGTTGTAGTACGGCATCTGAGAATTGCCGACAACATCTTCAAAGCTATGATTTTCTTCGGTGACCATCCAAACGTGACTGGATTTGGGAACGGTTTGTGCGCTGGCAAATACTGCAAGAAATAAACATGAAAATACGCAGAATTTCGAGACCATTCAATGGCCCTTTCCTAAGTCGGGGGTTGTTAGGAAATTTCCTGCCTATATATACAACTGAAGTTTCTTTCTCTTGATGAAGTGTTCGTGAATCGGTCATGCAACATTTGCGCGGAATCCACGTAACAACGAACAGCATATTTCTTCACAGTTACAGATAATCTCGACGCCTCGGCAGAACGATCCGCGCGCTGCCTCCTGCAGGCCGTTACGACTGCAGTTTCCGGTTTCGGGCCGAAGCTCAAGATCGAACGGCGCACTCCATCAGCAACGGCTCGCGCTCATCGAAACGATGCTGTACGGGAGATGTCCTCCCGCTCGCGATGTAAGGCGATCTCCGCATCGACCGGCCACCCTGTCCCCGATCGAAAATTCAGTCGTGCTGGCGGGCCTTCCGCCGCGAGCACCACCGCAAGGCTGCTATGCTGGCGAGTCTCCCATGGCTACTCCTGAAAACCCGTCCACATCCGGTCCATCGGTGCCCGCTCCATCGACGACGCTCAACACCACGCTCGCCTCGAAACTCGATCCCAAAGCCAAACGCCAGCAAGCAAACGCCGCCGGCATGCGCGCCCTGCTTGCCGCACTCCAGCAGCAGGAGGCCACCATCCGCGAGGGCGGCGGCGCCAAAGCCATCGACGCGCAGCACGCAAAACAGCGCCTCACCGCACGCGAGCGCATCGCGCTGCTCCTCGATCCCAGCACTGATCTCTTTGAGTTAGGTGCGTACGCGGGGTTTGACATGTATGCCGAGTGGGGCGGCGCACCCGCCGCCGGCGTCGTCTGCGGCCTCGGACGTGTCTCCGGCCGCCTCTGCATGATCGTCGCCAATGACGCCACCGTGAAGGCCGGCGCATTCTTCCCCATCACCGCCAAGAAGGTTCTCCGCGCGCAGCACATCGCGATGGAGAACCATCTCCCCACCCTCTATCTCGTCGACTCCTCCGGTATCTTCCTACCCTTGCAGGAAGACGTCTTCCCCGATCAGGACGACTTCGGCCGCATCTTCCGCAACAACGCGCGCATGTCCGCCACGGGCATCCCGCAGATCACCGCCATCATGGGCATGTGCGTCGCCGGCGGCGCCTACCTGCCTGTCATGACGGACCACGTCCTCATGACCGAAGGCAGCGGCCTCTTCCTCGCCGGTCCGGCACTCGTCGAAGCCGCCATCGGCCAGAAGTATTCAGCCGAAGAGCTGGGCGGCGCGACCATGCACGCCGAGATCTCCGGCACCGTCGACTTCAAGGAGCCCAACGACCACCTCTGCCTCGCCCGTCTCCGCTCGCTGGTCTCGAAGCTCGGCCATCCCGCCCGCGCGCCCTTCGACCGTGCGCCCTACGACGCCCAAAAAGACACACCGAAGTATCCCGCCGAGGACCTCTACACCCTTCTCGATCCCGACCCCGCCCGCGCCTCCACCAACACCTACGACATGCACGAGCTCATCGCGCGTATCGTCGACCGCTCGGAGTTCGATGAGTACCGGCCCGACTACGGCCGCACCGTCCTCTGCGGTTATGCGCGCATCGGCGGCTTCGCCGTCGGCATCGTCGCCAACCAGAAACAGCATCAGCCGCACACCAGCCACACCGGCGAGAAGCGCATCGAATTCGGCGGCGTCATCTATGCCGAGAGCGCCGACAAGGCCGCGCGCTTCATCCTCGACTGCAACCAGAACCTCATCCCGCTCCTCTTCATTCACGACGTCAACGGCTTCATGGTCGGCCGCGACGCGGAGTGGACCGGCATCATCCGCTCCGGGGCAAAGATGGTCGCCGCCGTCGCCAACTCCACCGTGCCCAAGATCACCGTCATCGTCGGCGGCTCCTTCGGCGCCGGCAACTACGCCATGTGCGGCAAGGCTTACGACCCGCGCTTCATCTTCGCCTGGCCCACCGCCCGCTATGCCGTCATGTCCGGCGCATCCGCAGCCGGCACGTTGGTCGAGATCCGCATCCGCGCGCTCGAGCGTGGCGGCCACAAGCTCAGCAACGAAGAAAAGCAGGAGATCAGCCGCAGCATCCAGGCCACCTACGACGCGCAGACCGATTGCCGTTACGCCGCCGCGCGTCTGTGGGTGGACGCCATCCTCGACCCCGCGAAGACACGCGAAGCCGTCCTGCTCGCGCTCGAGGCAGCCGCCCACAATCCAGTGGTCGAGCGCTTCCATCCCGGCATTCTCCAGACTTAAAGCGCCGCTTTAACTTCGCCCGTCTTCAGCTCGCCCACAGCTACTCGCGTGAGCGGACAAAGGAAGCGAACCCGGCAGTTCGCGCCGCAGGCGCATCCGCCCGTGCGGCGAGCACCGTTGACCATCGAGGTGCGCGCCGTCGATCACGCGCACATTTTGACAACCCTCACCGCTATCCTCAAAACATGGCGTCACGCGCAGAGGCATACCCCCGGCAGAAGACCGCCGCCCGCAGAAAGAGCAGCCGCAAATCACCCCTCGCCTGGGGCATCGTCTGGGCACTCGTCCTGGCCGGCATCGTCGCCGCCTACTTCACCGTCCGCTATGCCGAAGTCGTGCCTCTCCTCGGCCCGTCAGCGCTTCTCCGCCTGCGCCTCATCGCGCCGCTCGCCATGCTGGCCCACCAGCCGGAGCTCGGCGTTCCGGACGCAGCCGCCGACACCATCGCCCAGGTCCTCATGTACGCGCAGTTCCCGCTCTACGGCTTCCTGCTCGGCATCCTCTGGCGCGCCATCGGCTTCCTGCGTGCAGCCAGCACGGTCGTGCTCATCCACGTCCTCGCCGTCGGCGCCGTCATGATCCTGTCTCAGCTCTAAACCGGTCTTCATTTCGACCGAGCGAACACACTCGACGGGTGCCCCACATCTCGAGGAGAAGTACGTTCAGGTCAGGTCACCCGCAACTCCGAACGTGAGCGACCAAAGGAAGCGAACCCAGCAGAATGCGCCGCAGGCGCAATTGCCTCGGACGGCTAGTCCCCCGGAGCGGCCGGTCCTTTGATACCCTCGTCTGTCCACCTCGGCTCTTTCATGAACAACACGGTCAAAATCATCGAGTGCCCACGCGACGCCTGGCAGGGTCTGCCTCTCACCATCCCCAGCGAAGTGAAGGCCGAATACCTCCGCGCCCTCGTCACCGCCGGCTTCCGGCACATCGACGCTGTCTCCTTCGTCTCCTCGAAGGCCGTCCCGCAGATGGCCGACTCCGAGCAGGTCGCTCGCGCTCGCCGACCTGCCTTCCCTCACGCAACGACCAGCTTGAAATCATCGGCATCGTCGTCAACGCCCAGGGCGTGGAACGCGCCATCAACAGCGGCGGCGTCAACACGCTCGGCTTCCCTTACTCCATCTCCCCCGGCTTCCTTGAGCGCAATCAGCGCCAGACACCGGAAGAAGCCGTCGATGCCCTCGAAACCGTAGGCTCGCTCGCCTACAAGGCCGGCCTCGACGTCGTTGCTTACATCTCCATGGCATTCGGCAACCCCTACGGCGATCCCTGGAGCGTCGACGAAGTCGTCGCCGCCTGCGACCTGCTCGCCGACTCCGGTATCGCCTGCGTCTCGCTCGCCGACACCGTGGGCCTCGCCACCCCGCAGCTTGTCGAGGAGGTCGTCGCCGCTGTCGTTGCCAACTCGCAGGAGATCGAGCTCGGCGTCCATCTCCACGCGCGTCCGGAGCAGGCCGCCGCCAAAATCACCGCCGCCTACCGCGCCGGCTGCCGCCGCTTCGACTCCGCCATCGGCGGACTCGGCGGATGTCCCTTCGCCCAGGACGTTCTCGTCGGCAACGTGCCTACGGAGATTGCGCTGTCCACATTGTCCGCGCTCGGCGCGACCCTGCCCCGCTTGCAGGACCTGGCTCCGGTCATCGCCGCAAACCGCTCCATTGCGGAAAAGTACGCTGGCGTGAAACAGTAGCGTTTCTTCGCTCGCGAGGACGATGCTTAAACGCATGCTGTGAAACTAAGGATGGGCTCAATGGCGAACTACACGACAATCCTGGTGGAAGAGAACGAGACCGAAGCCGGCCGCATCCTCACCATCACACTCAACCGCCCGCAGCGGCGCAACGCGCTCACCTCCGCCATGATCCAGGAGCTCACCCTCGCCCTGCGCGTGGCCGAGGACAGCCGCTGCGGCATCGTCGTCCTGCGCGGCGCGGGCGAGCACTTCTGTTCCGGGCTCGATCTCTCCGAGCTCCGCGCCATGGTCGGCCGCTCCATGGAGCAGCACCGGCTCGACTCCATGAACATCGCCGAGCTCTTCCGCACCCTCTACAACCTGTCGCTACCCTCCATCGCAGAGGTCCGCGGCGCGGCCATCGCCGGCGGCATGGGCATGGCCACGCTCTGCGACTTCACCATCGCCAGCGACGATGCGCGTTTCGGCTACACCGAAGTCCGAATCGGCTTCGTGCCTGCCATCGTCTCTTCGTTCCTGCTCTTGCAGGTCGGGGAAAAGCAGGCCCGCGACCTGCTCCTCACTGGCCGCATCCTCGACGCAGCGGAGGCTCATACTCTCGGCCTCATCACGAAAGTCGTCCCCGCGGCGGAGCTTGGCGCCGCCGTCACCGAGCTATCCACGACGCTGCTAGCCAATAGCCCCAGTTCCATGCGCGCCACCAAGCATCTCCTCCACCGTCAGGAGATCGAGCGCCTCAGCCGCAACCTGCGCGCCGCGGTCAACATCAATGCGGAGCTGCGTGAAACCGACGACTTCCGCGAAGGTATCGCCGCCTTCCTCGAAAAGCGCAAGCCCATCTGGCCCTCCCGCTGCTGATCGCGGGCTATTCCGGTCCCTGTGCTACTCTCGCCGCAAGCGTGGTCGCAATGAGCGCGGAAGACAGGGGTCTTCATGATGCCAAACTCCGATTCGGAACGATTCTCCCCTCTTCTTCTCGCGAGGATCGTCGGCATCGTGGGCCTGCTTGGGATCGTGACCGGTGCCTTTGATATCGGCTATGTCCACAGCAAGTTGATGGTGGCAGGCAATCCGGCGGCGACACTTCACAACATCCTGGCGCACCAGACACTTTTCCGTTTGGGCTTCTCAGCCCATCTCTTCGAGCTGGTGCTGAACATCATCGGAGAGATCATCAGCTTCTACTTGTTCAGGCGGGTCAATGTCATCGTCGCCGCCGTCTCGCTGTGCGCTGGCGTCGTCGGAATCGCCGTCGAGGCTGGCGCCTTGCTCATCGCGTATGTGCCGTTGCAGCTCGCCATCACGGGCGACGCACAGGGCGCATTCACTCCGCAACAACTGTATGCCTTCGCTCACTTCTCATCGCAATTCCAGCTGGCCGGTCTTCTCCTCTCCTGGGTCTTCTATGGATTGGATGAACTGACCAGCGGGTTTCTGATCTACCGCTCGGGCTTCCTGCCGCGTATCCTCGGAGCCTTGTTAGGGATCTCCGGATTCTGTTACCTGACGAACGGCTTTCTTAGCTTCCTGTCGCCATCGCTGGATGCCCAGTTGGGTACCTACCTTTCCTTTGCCTGCCTGCCCGGGGAAGCGCTGACAAGTCTCTGGATGGCCATAGTCGGATTGAACGTCGCAAAGTGGAAAGCATGGACGGCCGAACCGCGTGGTGAAGTGTCCGTCTGATCCCGGACCATAGGCATTGCCGGTGCTACCTGGCTAAGCCAAGATAGCGATCATGAAGTACCTATCGGATGATGTTTATGCCGAAGTGCACCAAGGTCGCCCCCACAACTCCGAGCAATAGAAAAACTCCTACTGCTATGGCGCCCACGATGATGACCTTCAACATCATGTTTGATGCTAACCAAATCTTCCTGGGCGGAGGAGCACTCTTATCGCTCGTGATCCCGACCGAATCCATCACGCGAAACAGAATCCACCATCCATTACACTCACCCGCATGAACGTACTGGACTGGCTGCTCGATTCCGACCCCGCCATCCGCTGGCAGGTCTTGCGCGATCTTGTCCATGCGCCGGCTGAGGTCGTCGCGGCGGAGCGCGCGCGCGTGGCCACCGAGGGCTGGGGCGCCAGACTCCTCGCCTTGCAGGGCGAAGACGGCCAATGGGCGGGAGGCGCATGCTTCCCGGGAAACTTCCACTGGTCCGACGACGAACCAAGGCCAACCCTGGACCTCCACGCTGCCGACCCTCCAGCTGCTGTGTGATTTCGGGATCGATCCGCACTCTGACCAGGTGCGCCGCGCGCTGGCGCTGGTCCGCGATCACTGCCGTTGGGAGCACGCCGGCCAGCCGTTCTTCTCGGGCGAGGTCGAGCCCTGCATCAACGGCAGGACCGTCACCTTGGGCACCTACTTTGGTCTGGATGTGAATGGCATTGTCGCGCCGCCTGCTCGGTGAGCAGCTCGAAGACGGCGGGTGGAACTGCGAGGTGGAGAACGGTTCCGTCCGCTCCTCCTTCGCCACCACCATCAACGTCCTCGAAGGTCTGTTGGCGCACGAGCGCGCAACCGGTGGCTCTCCGGAATCCATCGCCGCTCGCCGCCGGGGTGAGGAGTACCTCCTCGAACGAAAGCTCTTCCGGCGTAAGAGCACCGGCGAAGTCGTCAACCCGGCCTGGCTCCAATTCTCGTTTCCCACCCGCTGGCACTACGACGTGCTGCGTGCCCTCGAATACTTCCGCTCAGTTGGGGATGCGCCCGACCCGCGTATAGACGAAGCGATCGGTCTGCTCCGATCCAAACAGCAGCCCGACGGCACCTGGCTGCTGGAGAACACGCATCCCGGCAAGATCCACTTTGCGCTCGAGGACGGCGACGGCAGACCCAGCCGGTGGAACACGCTGCGGGCGCTGCGTGTCCTCAGCTGGTACGAGCAGTCCACTGCCTGATGACGATGGAGTGGCGGGAGAGACAAATGAAATCGGTGACCCTTTCGCCGAATCCTTTCTCCTTACCCCATCCAGTTCCAAACTCAGGAAGCACGCTCACGCTCCCAGCCACTGGCATATTTACCAGTGGAAGCCCACGCCTTTGCCGGGTAGTTTAAAGAGCGTCATCGCAGGAGAGATACACATCCTGTGCGACTTGCTCCGAGAAGACATAACCAGCCTGCAATCAGCGACTGATGCGCCGATGCATTCCAGACAAAGATTCGGTCTACTCAGGGAGGACGAAAGGTGATCAAGTACAGCGCAATAACCTTCGCCGTTTTCGCGTGTCTCGCTTCCCCACCTGCGGTCTTCGCTCAGACCAACGCAACTGCCCCGGCCCCGCCCGCCAGTGCCGCGCCCGCTCCGGAAGTGGAACAGAATATCAACCAGTACATCGACCTCATGCGGAAAGATGTGCGCTCGCAAAAGTCCGCCATCATGGACACGGTCATGCAACTCGATCCGGACCAGGCGGCAAAATTCTGGCCCATCTATCGCGACTATGACGCCGAGCTCAAAAAACTCAACGACCTGCGCATCGCCAACATAAAAGAGTATGCGAAGTCCTACAACAACCTCACCGACGCAAAGGCCGACGAACTGATCCAGAACTCAATCTCTTACCAGAAGCAGCGCATGGACTTGCTCGCCAAGTACTATGACCGCGTAAAAGCATCCCTGGGAGCAGTCGCTGCCGCGCGCTTCGTGCAGGTCGAGCAGCAGCTGCTGCTCATCATCGATCTGCAAATCGATTCATCGTTGCCCATCGCCGGCTCCTGAGCCGGAAGGGAGAAGAAAAAATGCGCAGCTCCAGAATTTCAGCCATAACAGCCCTGTGCGCGGTATTGGCGCTCGCGAGCATCATGCCGGCGGCCATGTCACAGCAAAGCATGATCGCCGTACCAGCTGGCACAAATCTCCTGGTGCGCATGCTCGACACAATCGACTCCAGCAAGGTTCAGCCGGGAACCCGCTTCACCGCCGTGCTTGAGACCAATCTCTCAGTCGATGGCACCACCATCGTACGTGCAGGCAACACCGTCTATGGCCGCCTCGCCGAAGCAGAACAGGCAGGACGCGCCACCGGCTCCTCGAACCTGCAGCTGGTATTGACCGACATCGTCGTCAATGGCACTGCCTACCCGATCTACACCAGTGACTTCGAAGTGAAAGGCAGCAGCAGCGGCAAGCGAAGCGCCAAGCGCCTCCTCGGGGGAGCGGGCCTCGGGGCAATCATCGGGGGTATAGCCGGAAATGCCGGGATGGGAGCAGCGATCGGGGCAACCGCGGGCGCCGTGGGATCAGTAGCGCAGAAGGGCAAGTCGGTCGAGGTGCCCAGCGAAACCCTGATCTCGTTCACCCTGCAGCAGAAGGCATTCCTTCCAGCACCCTACTAGAAGGGCGATCGCCAGCCCTTCAAGTAGGCACGCCAGCCGGTCCCGCCTCGGGCTGAGTTCCACGCCACCGATAACCCCGCGGAGACATCTCTGCCTTCCCGTCTGGCCATTAGCGTGTTGCGCATCCGCACACTGCTTCGTCCTTGCCGTCGCTCTCATACTGATCGTGAACCTTCGCCCAGTCCGGAAGCGAGTGCGCCGGTCCATATTCCTCGCGACCTTTCGGCAGTACGTCAAGGAAGCGGAAGATTCCCATGAACTGTTCATCGCCCCGCGCGAACGCGCCGTACGTGTGAAAGATCTCACCCTTCGCATTCTTATAGAACACGCTGTGCCCCGAAAGCGTATAGGTCTCGGGACCGATCTTCTTCTCGCGAAAGTTATAGATCGTCTTTCCAGCCCTCACCTCTTCCGGCTTGAACGACACATGGAAGTCGTAGTTGAAGTCCGACTTGTATGACGATAGCCAGCAAAACTTCCATCCCATCCGCCTCCGCACAACTTCGATCTCCTCGATTGGCGCCCGCGACACGGCTACATAAGCAAGGTCGTGATGTTCGAAGTGCGGTATCAGACCGTCGATATGGTCCACCGCAAGCGAGCACCCCTGACACTGCCACTCTTGCCCGGGTTCCATCATGAAGTGCTTGACCAGCAACTGACTATGCTGCTTGAAGAGGTCGGCGAGCGTGAGATCCCCATGCGGAGACGTGAATAGATAACTTTTTTCTACCTTCACCCAGGGAAGCGCACGTACCTCTGCGGCAAGCTCATCTCCCGCGCGCATGTGCTGTTTCTCCCTCTCCATCAACTTCAATCGCTGCCTCACCCACTCTTCCTGCGACACGACAGGGTGATGTTCAGCAGCCTCTTGGTTTTTCCGTCTCTCCTCCGTAATCGCCGCCGCTGCCTTGGGACCGTCCGCCATATTCATCACCAAAGATCCTCCTCACGAAAGGTGAGATGACCCCTTTCTCTTCAGCCGTTTGCCATGACATGGGGATTTCGTCACAAATGCCAAGAAGTCGTCTTCTCGCCAGTGAAGTCCTCCGCTGCGCCTCAGTACTGTCCGTTCGAAACCAAGAGGTAACTCCCGCTTCGGGAATAGCGCGCACAAACCTGCCAGATCAACTCACCCAATTTGCTACTCTGGAAATAGATACAGAAGCAGTCACAAAAGAGTCCCTAAAAAGCCACCACAACGGTGGCTTTTTTCATGCCTCTAACTCCAATGACTGGACGACTTTACCGATAAGCCCTTTAGAAAGACGACTTTGATGCTCGGAACAACTCACATCCTCATGATTCGCCACGGTTTATACCGCAGCCTCCCGCACCGGGGAGGGGGGAGGGGGTAGAGGAAACGTGACCGACCGGAAACAAGAGCTTCGCCGCCAGCTCCGCGTCGTCCGCCGCAACCCACATCTGATCGCCGCGCTCTTCCTGCTCCGCACCGGCCTGCTCCAAACGGGCCGGCTCCAAACCGACGACGATCTGGACTTCGCCGCCGCCCTCCAACTCCACCGCGAACAAGCGCGGCTACGAAGGAAACTCGCGCGCTCCACATCTCGCACAGATCGTGAGCGGCCAAAGGAAGCGAACCAGACAGAACGCGCCGCCGGCGCGTCTACCTGGACCGTAACTCCCGCTCGTGGGCACGCAGTTCGGCAACGATGGTCGCCGCGGCTTCGCGTGCATCATCCGAGCGGTCCGGCGGAAAGGAGATCGCGCCCACCCGCGCATGGCCGCCGCCGCCGTAGCGCTCGCAGATCGTCGCCAGGTTCACCATCTCCTCGGGCTTCCGCTTCGTCCATGGATTCGAGCCCACCGCAACTTTCGTGCGGAAGCTCGATTTGCTCAGCCCGATGTTGTACGTAGACGCCGGGTGCAGATAATACGGAATGAACTTGTTGTATCCCTCAAGCTGCCGGTCGGTGATGTCGAAGTAGATCGTGCCGTCCTTGCACTCGGCCCGCTCACGGATCAGCTGCACCGCTTCTTCATGCCGTTCTAGCAACGGCGGCAGCAGCGGCGCAATAAACGGCTCTTTCAGCACCGCGGCCAGCGGTTCTTCCGTCAGCAACGGAATCATCCGCGGGATCAGTGTCGGGTCCGCCGTCGATTCGATGATCAGGGTCAGCTTCATCGCCGGCTCCGCCATCTGGACCGCGGCCTCCGGGCTCTCATAGAGCGCGCCGTCCACGATGTCCGCCCACTTCACCAGCTCCGCCACCGGCGCCGCGTTGAAGCCGAATCGTGTCGAAGCAATGTGCGCCAGGAAACCGGCGCAGGAGGTATAGCTCGGGTCGTAGAAGCGCCGCGTCGCATACCGGCCATCCGCCATGCCGCGCAGGTAGTCTTCGTGATCCGCCGGCGTCAGGAAGGCGCTCAAATGATGATCGAACCACCACGTGATCTTCGGTGACGCGGAATACTTGAAGTCGACAATCGCGTTCTCGTCCCCGATAAAGTCCGCTTCGTTGAAGAGCGCACCCGCGCGATGGACCAGCCCATGGTAGCTGTAGCTCGCCGACGGCTCGATGCACTCGCGGTGAAACCGGGTAAACAGGGAGGATGAGCAAGCCCCGTCGAAACACTTGTCGTGATAGAAGACGCGAACCTTCAATAGAGCTCCTTGGTGACCAGACGCGGATGCAGCCGGAGCGGAATCCAGCTTCAGAGAGAATGATTAGGATTGCCGGGTCGCCCCGCGCTGTCAAGCCGCCCCCTCACAGCCGCACCCCGCAACTAAGATATGGTGTCTGTGTGCCGGGACGGCATCCCGCGTCGCGGACGCCCAGGACCACATCATGTATGCAACGGATCGGGAGACCAAGTTGAGAGGGCAACGCCGCTGGATCTTCCGCCTGCTGCGCATCTGCCTCGCGGTACTCATCCTCGTGGCGCTGGCCGCGGGCGCCGGCGCGCTCTGGCTGCGCCGCGCCATGCAGGCCCAGCTTCCTCAGTTGGACGGTGACCACCGCACCATCGCTGTCAATCAACCCGTCGACGTCCAGCGCGACCACCAGGGCGTCCCGCATATCTCAGCCGCCAGCATCGACGACCTGATCGCCGCTCAGGGCTATGTCGCTGCCCAGGACCGCCTCTGGCAGATGGACATGATGCGCCGGGTGGCCGCCGGCGAGATCGCCGAGGTACTGGGCAGCAACTTTGTCGAGCATGATCGTGTCCAGCGCGTCCTCCAGTTCCGCCAGACCGCGGAACGGCTCACCGCCACTCTTTCTCCGCAGGATCGCCGCTTCTTCGAGGACTACGCCCGCGGCGTCAACGCCTACATCAACGAAGCCGATACGCTTCCCGCAGAGTTCCGGCTGCTCAACTACCAGCCGCGCCGCTGGCAGCCGGTGGACTCCGTGCTCATCGTCCTGAGCATGGTGCAGACGCTGGACGAGCAGTGGCCCACCAAGCTGAGCCGCGAGGCTATCACCAGGAAGATCGGTCCCACCCTCGCCGCTGATCTCTACCCCACCGGATCGTGGCGCGATCATCCACCCACGCAGGCCATGCCCGACCTCTCCAAGCCCCCCGCAGAGGTGCCGCCACCGCCAGCCGATGAGGACTCCTACAACCGCATCGCGGACGACCTGCTGCGCCTGCGCGCCGCACTCGGCCTGGCAAATCCCTGCCGCGAATGCATCGCAGGCTCGAATGAGTGGGTCCTCAGCGGCGTCCACACCGCCTCCGGGCACCCCATGCTGTCAAACGACATGCACCTCAACCACTCCGTGCCCGGTATCTGGTACGAGATGGACCTGCGCGCCCCGAACTTCCACGCCGCCGGTGTCTCCCTGCCCGGCGTGCCCATGATCGTCGCCGGCCACAACGAGCACATCGCCTGGGGTTACACCGCGCTCTACGGCGACACGCAGGACCTCTACGTCGAGCGGACCAACGCCCAGGGCGAATACTGGGACGGCACCGCTTGGCGCCCCATGGAACGCGATCACGAAACGATTCAGGTGCGCTTCGGCAAGAACCAGGAGCTCGACGTCCTGCGCACCAACCACGGGCCGGTCATCACGCCATTGGTGCCGCACGAGTCGCGCGCCATCGCACTGCGCTGGACCGTCTATGATCCGCAATTCGCCGGCGGCATGCCTGTCTATGCGCTGAACACCGCAAGCAACTGGCAGGAGTTCGAAGCCGCCATGAGCCAGTGGTGGGCCCCCACGCTCAACGTCGTGTATGCGGACGACCAGGGCCACATCGGCTATCAGGCCATAGGCCACATACCCCAGCGGCCTGGCGGACTCGTCGGCATCCCTATCACGGACCAGATCCATGAATGGCAGGGAGTGATCCCCTTCGCATCACTGCCCTCTTCCCTTGATCCGCCCAGCGGCATTCTGGCCACAGCCAATTCCCGCATCACCCCGGATGGCTATCCCACGCCTCTCTCCCTCGAGTGGGCCTCACCCTATCGCAACGAGCGTATCTGGAAGTGGCTCTCAAGCCACGAACGGATGACCCGCGCCGACATGCTCTCGTTGCAGACGGACATCGACTCCGAACTCGACCACGAACTGGCGCAGCGCTTCGCCTACGCGATCGACCACGCCCATCGCCCCTCCGCGCGTCTGCGCGCAGCCGCGGACATACTGCGTTCCTGGGATGGTGTGCTGCACACCAACGAATCTGCGCCGGCCATCGTCACCGCCGCGCGCGATGCGCTGTGGCCGCTGCTGCTGGAACCTAAACTCGGTAAGGATTGGAAGCTCTACGAGTGGCCGGAGAGTGCCTACGTCGAGGAACAGCTCGTCACCGGCAAGCCGGCAGCATGGCTACCCGCGAAATACCCCACGTGGGACGATCTGCTCGCCACCGCCGTCTCCCGCGGCCTTGACGAATCTCACGCTCCGCTGTCGCTCAAAAACTGGCGTTATGGCGACATGCATACCATCGCGCTCTCGCACCCGCTCTATGGCATGATTCCTTTCTTCGGCTGGACCGGCATCCCCGCCAGTCCACAGTCCGGTGACACCACCACCGTAAAGCAGGTAGGCCGCGCCTTTGGCCCGTCGCAGCGCTTCACCATGGACTGGAGCGACGTCGATAACTCGACAGAAAACATCGTCATGGGCCAGTCCGGAGACCCGGTCAGCTCCTACTATCGCGATCAATGGCCCGCCTGGTATGGCGCCACCACCTTCGCGCTCCCCTTCACACCCGCCGCCGTCAATCGAGCGACAGAACACACGCTGCGGCTTATGCCGTGAAGATCAGCTCCAGCGGATTTTCGGCATTGAGAACACGGCCATCACTTTCGCTCGCGGCTTTACTGCTGACAACATTTGCTGCAACGGCCTTGCTACTCACGCGAGGCCCTTCATGCGGCCATGACTTCGATTTCCATCTCGTCTCCTGGCTCGAAGTAGCGCGCGGCTGGCACAGCGGTCTCCTCTATCCGCACTGGGCTGCGTCGGCAAACTTCGGCGCCGGCGAGCCGCGGTTTGTCTTCTACCCGCCCGTGTCGTGGATGCTCGGAGCGGTGCTTGGCACCATTGCCGGCTGGCATGCCGCGCCCTGGCTCTTCACCGCCATCTGCCTCTTCTGCTCAGGACTCGCGATGCGCCACTTGGCGCGACAGTGGCTTACACCGCTCGCATCCACTGCGGCCGGTTGCCTTTATATCGCCAATCCGTACATGCTCTTCGTCGCGTATGAGCGCACCGCCTATGGCGAACTGATGGCCGCGGCACTCATCCCGCTTCTGCTCGGCTTTGCAGTGCGTCCACTGCCCCCCGTTGCCACGCTCGCTGCCACTCTCGCCGGCATCTGGCTCATGAACGCACCTTCCGCGGTGATGGCCTGCTATGCACTGCTATGGATCGCGCTGCTTCGCCTCGGGTGGGAACGCAGTTGGCGCGCGCCATTGCGCATCGCCGCCGCCACCGTGACTGGCCTCCTACTCGCGGCCTTCTACCTCATCCCCGCCGCATTTCAGGAGCGTTGGGTGGAGATTGCACGCGCCATCGGCCCCGACATGCGCTTTGAGGACAGCTTCCTCTTCCACCACAGTGGCGAACCCTATCACGATGCCGTCCTCCACACGGCGTCTGTCCTCGCGTGCATCCTCGTCGCCTTCGCTGTCGCATCCATTCCGCTTTGGCGTGATGCCCTGCGCTCTCGCCCGCTGCTTTGGCTCGCATCCTTCGTCCCGTTGGTGCTGTTGCTGCTCGTTCCGGTCAGCACGCCGCTATGGCAACACGCACCGCAACTCGCATACATACAGTTTCCCTGGCGATGGCTTCTTGTACTCGCACCGGTCGTCGCACTTTTTGTCGCGGCAGGCATCGCGCAACGAATGCGCGCATCATGGCTGATCGCCGCGGCGACGGTTTTGTGTGTCGCATCGATCGTCGCCTTAACCCCCTCTTTCCATCAATACTGCGACGAGGAAGACAACGTCTCTGCCCAGCTCACTCTCATGCAAGACAGCTCCGGCCAGGAAGGCACCGACGAATACACTCCACACAACGTCGACAACGCCGAGGTCGATCAGGACCTGCCCGAGCTACGTGTCCTCGTGAGTCCAGGTGCCGAGGAACCGGACAGCGGCAAGGTGCAGAACCCCGAATATCAGCCCGACCTCACGGCCGAGCGCCATGCAACCATAACTGTGAAAGATTGGTCGCCGGAACAGCGCGTCGTGCTCTTGAACACACCAGCTTCGGGCTATGCGGTCTTCCGCCTGATGGACTACCCGGCATGGATTGTCCGCCGCAACGGTTTCGATGTGACCGAGCGACCGAGGCGCGACGACGGCCTGCTCACCGTACCCGTCCCGCAGGGCCGGTCGCAGATTGAAATCCGCTGGCACACCACTCCCGATGTCTGGAGCGGTCGTGCAGCATCGCTGCTCGGTCTCTGCATCTTTGGTTTCGTCTACTATCGCGAGCGACGTGCCCGCGCATTCGTCACGCCTTGAGCTGCGCCTCAGCCGCTGCGTAGGTCTTGCGGATGCCCTCCGCCAACCCTGTCTTCGCGCGCCAACCCAGCCCATGCATGCGCGACACATCCAGCAATTTCCTTGGTGTGCCATCGGGCTTCGTCGTGTCGAAGCGCAGCTCGCCTGTGAAGTCCAGTTCGGCTGCCACCAGCTCCGCCAGCTCACGGATCGTCACATCCACTCCCGTCCCGATATTGATCAGCGGAGCATGCTCATGGCTGATCAGCTGTTGAAAGCCGCTATCCGGAAGCTGCATCAGGAACACGCATGCCTCCGCCAGGTCCTCGCTGTAAAGCAACTCGCGTCGCGGCGTTCCCGTGCCCCACACCTCGATGAAGTTTCGCCCCGCCGCCTTCGCCTCGACCACCTTACGCATCAGTGCCGGCAACACGTGTGACGTTTTCAAATCGAAGTTGTCGTGCGGCCCATATAGATTCGTCGGCATTGCAGCCAGATATTGCGTTCCGTATTGCCGGTTGTACGACCAACACATCTCCACTCCGGCAATCTTCGCCAGCGCATACGGGCGGTTCGTCGCCTCCAGCGGTCCAGTCAGCAGATACTCTTCGCGGATCGGTTGCGGCGCTAGCCGTGGATAGATGCAGCTCGACCCCAGGAACAACATCCGGCGTACACCCGTCTGCCGGCTCGCTTCGATCACGTTCGTCTGCAAAATCAGATTGTCGCGGATGAAGTCGGCCGGGTAGGTGTTGTTAGCCAGGATGCCGCCCACCTTCGCCGCCGCCAGAAACACATACTCCGGCCGCTCGGTCGCAAAGAATGCATCCACGGCCCGGGCATCCAGCAGATCCAGTTCCGCGTGCGTGCGCAGCAGGAGGCGCGCAAACCCCTGCTGCTTCAGGTATGCGGTGATCGCGGAACCAACCAGCCCGCGATGCCCTGCTACAAAGATCCTGCTGTCGCGATTCATCGGCTCTCAGCCTATTCGTGGTAGCGAAACGCGTTGAAACCGTGTTTATGCACCAGTGCGTCCCGCTCCGCTTCCTTCAGATCTTCTGTCACCATCTCGGATACAAGCTCCGCAAAGCTGATCCGTGGTTGCCACCCTAGTTCGCGGTGCGCCTTCGACGCGTCGCCCAGCAGCGTCTCTACCTCCGCAGGACGAAAATATCTCGGGTCTACCTGTACAATCACGCGGCCCTCCTCATCCATTCCAAGTTCGTCCGCGTCCTCGCCTTTCCAGCGCAGCTGTATGCCCAGATGCGCCGCAGCGTGCTCGACGAACTCACGCACGCTGTACTGGTGGCCAGTTGCGATCACGTAATCCTGCGGCTGGTCCTGCTGCAGCATCAGCCACATCATCTCTACATAATCGCGCGCGTGTCCCCAGTCGCGCTTCGCATCCAGGTTGCCCAGGTAGAGCTTGTCCTGGAGCCCCACCTTGATGCGCGCCAGCGCTCGCGTGATCTTGCGCGTCACAAAGGTCTCACCGCGACGCGACGATTCGTGATTAAACAGGATGCCATTGCTCGCATGGATGCCGTAGGACTCGCGGTAATTCACGGTTATCCAGTACGCGTACAGCTTCGCCACGCCGTACGGTGACCGCGGATAAAACGGCGTCGTCTCCCGCTGCGGCATCTCCTGGACCAGGCCGAACATCTCCGAGGTCGACGCCTGGTAAAACCGCGTCTTCCCTACCAGGCCCAGCGTGCGGATCGCCTCCAGCAGCCGCAGCGTTCCGATAGCATCGCTGTTCGCCGTGTACTCTGGCTCTTCGAACGACACCATCACATGGCTCTGCGCCGCCAGATTATACAGCTCGTCTGGCTGCACCTGCTGCAGCACGCGTATCAGGCTCGATGTGTCTGTCAGGTCTCCATAGTGCAGCAGCAGCTTCTGGTGTTCCACGTGCGGGTCCTGATACAGGTGATCGATGCGGGCGGTGTTGAACAGAGATGTCCGCCGCTTGATGCCGTGGACCTGGTAGCCCTTGGCCAGCAGAAGTTCCGCCAGGTAGGAGCCGTCCTGCCCGGTGATGCCAGTGATGAGTGCCTTCTTCATGCGTTAGGCCATACGGTACCACGCGCGAACGGCCGCAGTTCTCTAGAGCAGTCTTCGTGGAATTGCAGGCTCGCGGCGTGACGTTTATGTTGCCTTCCGCATACGGAAAGGCATCGGCATGTGGAGCTTGTCATCGCACGACATTAGGAAGAATGCTCTATCGCGACTGGGCCGAATGACGCGCGGCGACAGCCGCCAGCAATTCTGCCTCGAACCGCTCCAGCACGCGCTCTCTTCCCAGGTGCTCCACCGCGTGAGCGCGCGCCGCGACACCCAGCGCGTGGCGCATCTGTGGGTCGTCTGCCAGCGTGCGTACCGCATGGAACAGCGCCGCGTCGTCCAGTGGCGGCACTGCGATGCCGCAGGAACCCAGTGCCAGCGCCACCTGTGTACCCGGCGCGGCCGTGGCGATCACCGGCCGTCCGCTGGCCAGCATGCCGGTCAGCTTCGATGGCATCACCAGGTCCGCTGCATCGGGCCTCTGCGGCAGCAGATGAATGTCCGCCGCATTCAGCAGATCGTTCAACCGGTCGAAGGGCTGCAGGGGCAGCATGGTCACGTTTGCGACGCCCCGCACCATGCCGGCAAGCTGCGCATGGTATGCGCCGTCCCCGCAGAACACGAAATGGATGCGCGGGTCCGATGCAAACTCGCGCGCGAGCAGGGGCAGCACTTCCAGTCCCTGTTTCATCCCCATATTCCCTGCGTACATCAGCACCACGCGTTCCGGCCCCAGACCAAGCTGCTGGCGCAGACGGCTCGGCCCTGCGAGCGGCGCAATAGCTTCCGTGTCTACCCAGTTCGGAAACATGACCGTCTTCTCAATCGCAATGCCCTTCTCCGGCAGCCGCTGCATCATCTTTTCGGAGACGGTCGAGATGTGATCGAACGGACGCATCGCTTGCCGCTCCAGCATCTCGGCCAGTCTGTGCGTGCGCCCTTCGCCCTGCAGCAGTCCCAGGTCGAAGGCCGCGTCCACTTCGAAGTCCTGCACGTGCAGCCACGCCACCGCTTCAGCCAATCGCGCTGTCATCAGTCCTGCCACTGCCGACATCAGCGTCGGTTCGATGGTCAACACCACGTCCGGTCGCCAGTGCGCCTGTGACAGCATGATGGGAAGGCTGCTCAGCATGAAGGAGCCAAGATGCAGCACGCGCGTCAGCCCCGAGGGCCGCCGCGGCACAAAGATCGGGCAGCGGTAGACTCGCACACCACACGGCCCGCTGCCTGCCTCAGTCTTATAGCTCCAGGCACGATAGTCCCGGCGCACCCGCCACGCGGGGTAATACGGCGGCGCCGTCACTACGCGCACACCATGCCCGCGGCAGGCGAGCCACTCAGCCATCTCTCCCGAGTACTTACCAATACCCGTCAGCTCTGGTGAGTAGTTGATCCCGTGCAGCAGGATGCGCAATGAGTATGGTCCTTTCCCCGGCGTACTTTCTTCCCGGAGCAAAGGCCAGCATACTTGATCGGTCCACGCATCTTCGCCCACATCCGCGCGCCGGGTGGCAACGCAAAACATCCTCGTAAGCTCAGGTATGATGAGCCCAATGCAGACCGACATTCGCGCACTGCTGGAGAGCGGTGCCGCACTCACGGACCAGGCGTTGCAGCGCCTTCTTCCCTCTTCCGACCAGGTACCTGTCTCCATCCATCGCGCGATGCGGCACAGTGTCTTTGCCGGCGGCAAACGCCTGCGCCCCATCCTGTGCATGGAAGCAGCGCGCATGGTAGCCGGCAACGATGCGTATCCCGCCGGCGTGGAAGACCTCGGATCGGCGATCGAGATGATCCACACCTACTCGCTCATCCATGACGATCTGCCGGCACTCGACAACGACGATCTGCGGCGCGGCAAGCCCACCTGTCACGTCGTCTACGGTGAAGCCATCGCCATCCTCGCCGGCGATGCGCTGCAGACGCGCGCCTACTCCGTGCTCGGTTCGCTTCGCTGTCCGCCGGAGGCCGCCATCCGCATCGTGCAGCTCATTGCCGAAGCTACGGGTACCCTGGACGGCATGATCGGCGGCCAGGTGCTCGATCTCGAAGGCGAGCACTCGCAGCCCACCGAAGCATCTGTGCTGGCGATTCATCGGGCCAAGACCGGCGCGCTCATTCGCGTCAGCTTGGTCAGCGGCGGCATTTTTGCCGGCGCAAGCGCGCAGCAGGTTGCAGCACTCACTACCTTCGGAAGCAAGGCGGGACTTGCCTTTCAGATCATCGACGATGTGCTTGACATGACCGGCGACGCTGCATCACTCGGCAAGACAGCGGGCAAGGATACTGCGAGCAGCAAAGCGACCTGGCCGGCCGTGCGCGGCATCCCGGGTTCCGTTGCCGACGCACAACGTCTCATCGAGGAAGCCTTCTCGGAGTTGGCGTTATTTAGCGACCGCGCCGAGCCGCTCAAGACGGTCGCGCGCTATCTCATCGAACGCACGAACTGAATCCGCAAAAATGCGGCCAGTCCGCTAGACCCGCGCTTGCTCGCGAATCACGTGCCGGATCCGGTCGCCTTGCTCTGCGAGGTCCTGCACGAAGCCCTCAAACCGACCCAGCGCTTCCTGTGCCGTGTGGATATAGTCGGGCAGGTTGTCCCAAAGCTCGCGCACCGCGTCCGACTCTTCCAGCAGCGCCACCAGCGATCCCACAGCGGTGATTGCCAGTCCGGTCTTGCGGCGGCCCGTCGCCAGCAGCACAGCGCCGGTCAGCAACGATCCCGCAGCAAGACCACGTGTCCACGCGCTCGTGCCACCCGGCAGATTGTCGTCCAGAGAATCCCTCAGTCGCCCCGCCATCTTGCTCAAATCACTCGCCATGGATCTTTGTCCTTCCTCATTTTTCTCTCGGCTGGTGTAGCGGCCGGCTTACTGATGGGATGCAGGTTGGTAGCCGGCGGCCACCCGCGGGTATAAGGCCGCCATTCCAAATCCGTCCATACGGTGAATCAATCCAAGTCGAATTCCCGCAGCGGCTTCCCGGTCGAGGGATCGTCCTTCGCGCGCTTAACCGCCTCTTCAAAGCGTCGCTCCATCACATCTTTTTTGTTTCGCTCGGTCTCCATGGACTGGCGGAAGAGGCTCTCCTTGCGCTCCTCTTGCTCCCGCAGCGCGCGCGCCGCCCCTTCAAAATCCTCGAATGTGCGTTTGCGTGGCGCCGACTTATGCCCGATCACCGAGCGCGTCTCCGGATCCACCTTCAGGATTGCCCCGCAGTCCGGGCAAGTCACCTCGAATGCGCTCATCTGTTTCGCCATGGCTCACCATTGTAGCGGCAAGCCGGCACCGGTGGCGTCGTCTGTAAGCTCGCAATTCCTTAGCGGAGCGCCACGGCGGGCGCCTTACAGCGGGTGCCTCACAAGGGCAACATCTTATGCCCCGGACAGGAATCGCTCGCCGCGGCGACCAGCGTATCAAGCAGCTGCGGTCCTTGGCTCGCCAAAAAGGCGATGCCTGCCACTGCGCGCTCCTGCAGGTGGCCTTCCGGGTACAGCGCCTGGGTGATCGCCTGCGCATGCCGGGCTAGGCTGGTTTCCTTCTCCAACTGATACCGCGACGCCAGCCTCCGCAGCCGATTCATCTGATATCGCATCTTGGACGCCGCAGTCGTTGCCGCGCGCCCCAGACCCGCGTCCATCTGCGCCATCCACTCGGTCACCGCGGTCAGCTCTGTATCTAGCGAGTTCCCTGCCGCCGCCAATTTCCGCTTTCCTTCCACCGGCATAGCACGCGCCCCGAGCCGCTGTGCCAGTGCGTCCGCGGTTGTCAGCACATCCGGCAGCCGCAATTCGTGCCGCGCCATCACGGTCGCGATCTTCGATTCCACCAGCGTCGCAGAGAACCGTGGCAGTACCGCCGTCGCCCGCCCCAGCATCGCCCGATACAGCACCTCGGACTGCGCAAAGTACGCAATCTCCGCCGGGCCGGCAACGTACGCCGAGGTCGGGAGGATCGCATCCTGAAACACCGGCCTCAGCAGCGCGTTTGGACTACATCGTTCAGGAGATACTTGAAGTATTTCGAGCAGACCCTCATTGGAGTAGTGTCGCCCGCCGGCCTTCCACCGCATGCCACCCTCGGCCCGCACACGCCGCAGCGGTAGCCGCGCTCCCGTCTTTTCATCGATCAGGAACAGAAGGCTCGACTGGTCTCCCACCATTACCTGCGCGTGATAGCCCCCGTTCACCAGTTCTGCGTCCCGTTGGACCAGCGCCGCGTGCAGGTCATCTGCGTTGCAGATTGCCTGCCCAAATACCTCCGCGCCCAGCGCATGGAAACCGGGAGCTGCGGCATCGATGACGATGAGTCCCCAGCGTGAAAACACCCGCGCTATCAGGCTGCCAAATGCGCCGGCAAGGGTGGTCCCGGGTCGGTAGACCTCGCGCAGCAACGCAGTCGCTTCGCCTTCTCCCAGCAGCACCTCAATCTCGGCGAGCGCCGTCTCGATCTCCGTCCCCAGCCGGATCCCGCCGACCGGCATCGGCACCTCAGGCGGCGGCCCGATCGTCACCGTTTTCAATCCATCGCGCGTCGGCAGCTCCACATGGGCGATCTCCGCAAAGTCGTGATCTTCTGTCGCCAGCCAGAAGACCGGGACTGTATCGAAACCGGCCTCCGTCGCCTCCTGCGCTCTCGCAATCGCCGTGGCGGCTTTCAGCAGCGTGTACAGCGGTCCGCCAAACAGCGCCACCTGCTGGCCAGTCACAACCGCCGAAGCTCCGGCGCGTAGTCTCTCGATATTCGCTGTCGCCGCAGGGCCACCGCTGAACTCCACGTTCTGCACGGCCAGCAGGTCTGCCAGCCGTCCGCGATGCTCCGCGCTCAGCTTGCGTCCTTCAGATATCCAGCGTTTGCTTGTCGGGACAATGGAAAAAAATGGAGTCAGCGGCTCAGTGCTCTCGGTGTAATCAAGAAAGAGCTGGCTGGTGTGCGGCACGATTGAGCTGGGATAACACTCAGGTTCCACTGCGTCTCCTCGAAAAGCCTCTCTACCATCTTCACCGATTCTCTAGGGAATCGTCGTCCAATGTCGCTTCAATCGCACCGCGATCGGCCGACGGCAGATCCGCCGCCGCAACTCGCGCCAATGCCAGGTATGTTTGTGCCACTAATGGATGCCCGGACAGTGCCTCACGATGCAGTGTGACGGTTGCTGCGTCTCCGCGCGCCAGCGGACCGCTGAAGCTTCGCGCTAATCCCTGTCTTTGTACATTTGCCACCGTCGCAGCAGCCATTGGTCCCAGCAGCGCCAGTGCCTCCTTTTGTTGGATGCCGGCCTCGCGCATTGCCCGCACACCCGCGGCCAGAGTTGCCACCAGCAGCGGCGACCCGAACATCGCCCCGGCGTGGTACATTGCCTTCCCGCTGCTCTCGATCGCGAACGGTCGTCCGCCCAGCCGCCGCATCAGCGCAAAAAGCTGCTTACGCGTAGCGGCGTCCCCCGCTTCGATGCCGAAACGTGTTCCCTTCAATGCGACCACACGTCGCGTCGGAAAGCTCATCATAGGATGTACGGAACCGGTTCGCGCGCCTGCTTGCTCTGCAACTGCCAGCACGCTTCGGTCCAGCGCACCACTCGAGTGCAGCAGCACCTGCCCGTTCAGATCGCTGCGCTGGGCAACGATCCACTCCGCCGTATTTGCAATAGCGGCATCCGGGACACACAGCCATAACACTTGCGCATCGAATTTGGCGCGCGTTCTTCGCCGTCGCGCATGCACTCGCTCCACGAGCAGGCCCGTCGCCTCAAGCGCCGCAGCAAGCGACGATCCCCAGTTCCCCAACCCGATCACCGCAACGCCGCGCCGTATTTTCATCCCGGAACCAGAGCTGTCCTTCGAACAGGATGGTACCGTAACCATCGCCAACGCGATCGAGGGCAGCTCCGGTGAGGAGGATGGCGGGACGCATCGGGGACGATGCAGCCTGGAATGCTTCAGGACGTCTTCTTTCGCCTCGCTTTGGTCTGCTCCTTCTTACTGGGCATCGCCACATTGCGGATGGCGTCAGGCGGATCGCCGATAGGTTGGCTTCCCGAAGGGATGATGATCTGTTGATAGGTGGCGGCGCCGACAGTTGGTTGAAACGCCGTTGTGCTCAGGTAGACCGGCAAGGCCTTGGCATTCGCAACCTCGATGAAGAGTGACGGCGCGGCCTGCGACGACGCTTTGCCCTGTGCTACCGCATGTATCCCCCCTGTGGTTCCTGAATAGCTCAGCACGAAGGACCCGGTGCCATCCGTGTAGGCAAATCCATAGGCCTCGAGATACGTCTTCGTCTCATCCACAAGAAACACGGTGTACCTGGCGAGAGGCTTCCTTTGGTCATCGATAACGCTGCCGTAGAGCGCCCATCCGTTCGCGGAGACCTGCGGGACTGTCGTGCCGAGCTGTTGGCTCACCATTGCAATGCGTCCCACGGTCGCAGTAGTGGCTATTACCGCCGTTTGAGCGGCCTTCACCCTGGGATCGTCGGCCCCGTATTGCGCCTGGAGCGTGGCAGCTGTGCGTGTCAGCAGTGAGAGCCGAGCCTGATGCACCTGCTGCAATGCCTGAATGCCCTGTGCAGCGCTCGTGTCTGCAGCAGCAAGGGTGGTGCTGAATTCGCTGCTGAGCCCCGAAAGGGTCGAGCTGGCGCTTGCCGCTGCGCCGGTGGTCGTGTTTTCCTTTGTGCCCGAATTTGTGTCCATACATTGACCGTCCTTTGCTACCGGGCACAGGCGTCCGGGTTCGTGAGCGTGATGACGGCAAGGTTATCTGTGTTGCGAACGAGAGTCCCCACCGGATAGATGCAATAGGTCGAAATATTCTGGCTGGTGATATTCAGTGCGCCCACAGTCAGGCCGGAGGCTGCCACCGAACCGAAGGCCTCCTGGAAGCGATTGCTCGTCACCTGAATCGAGCCCGCGAACAGCACGGCGTCCGCCGTAGCCGCTCGCTCCGGGCCGTCGATCCACGAGTGATTGCTGTTGAAGGTCAGGTGGTCGAGCGAAAGAATCAGCACGGATGAGAATGCGCGCTGCCGGCTTGCCCGCGTCTCCAGTTGGCAGATGTTGTCCGCAAAGAGCACCCCTCCGCTCGAGGGACTCGCCAACGTGGCAGGCGTTACGTGCGTGTATCCCGCGCTGGTATTTTCGTATTGCCCGCTGAAGGTGCCCGCGGTTGTCGCCGCCGACTCGATCGCCTTGCCCAGATTCATGATGAGAACGGTTTGCGCAATGGGAGTTCCGCCGGCCCGGACAGTTCCACCGCAGCCGAAGTGGTTGTTCACAATGGAGAACGGGCCGAAACCCAGCACGGCGAGTGTCTCGCCAAGTGGAACGCGCACGACATTGTGCTCAATACGCAAAGCGGGCAGTCCGGCCTCGTAGACCGGAGCGAAGATCGCGCTGCTCGCATTGGACAGCGATGCGCCGGACGCGGAGGCCGGCGCCCACGGTGATGTGGAATAGGAAGCATTGAGCGTCGGCGGCTCGACCAGCAGAATCATGATGCCGGCGCGCACACCGCTGGCGGACTTCTGAACATCGGTGGCGGCCTCGGTCCAGTCGCGCGTCTCGATTACGTGGTTGCGGCTGATCTCGATCATCTCGCCGTGCAGAACAAAAATGCCGCAGACCTCCGCTCCCGGTGTAGCGCCAAAATCCGTAATGGTGTTGTCGCGAACGATGAGATTCAACACATCCGGCACGCAGATGGCGCCGTAGCCGAAGATGGATGTGCCCTGGCTGGCCGTGGAAATCGGCATCATCAAGGTGCTCGAGATTGTGTTCGAGCTGATATTCAGGTCCTCGATGGTGATGATCTCGAGCGCTTGCAGCAGATTGAAAAAGCCGACCGGCCCGATGCCGCAGAGCCCCATATTGCGGATGCGGTTGCGAGCGATCAGTATGCGGAGCAACCTGCCGCCTGCCACCACCTGGGTTCCGGGTGTCCCTGACGCGGGCGTGCCCGGTTCGAGCGTCGTCGTGGTATCGCATGGCCCCTGGTCGACAATGACGACGCCCGTGGTTGCGCCAGTGTCGTTGCCTTGGCTGTCCAGGATGGTGAAGCTGCCCAGCGTAATTCCGTTCCGTCTGCCTCCTTCAATCTCGTTCTCTGTAACGAAGACATCCTGCGACGGACCGGCAATCTGAATGCCCCCGGGATGTTGCGCAACCTTCGGAAGATTTATGTACACGGCGGCTTCGTCCAACGTGTCGGTGCTTCCCGCAGTGCTCGTTGTCGCTGTGTTCGAGCCGGCTGCGTTTGCGTCGGCAATGAGATCGCCGGCCACGCTCGCAGGGAGCCATTCGACGTTGTTCGCCGCGGACTGTATGCCCACCCAGTTCCAATCGATATGGATTTCAATGCCACTGACCCAAACAGCGGGCCACTTGCTCGGCACGTTCGCCATTGCAACGCGGTTTTCCTCGATGCGCAGCAGACGTACCCGCTGGGCAAGGATGGCGGGCAGCGTGGAAGCGGTCAGCACCAGGTCCTTGATCGTGACGTCAATCACTCCGCGAAGATTCGTACTAATAACGTCGCGCGGCACATTGGTTGCCCCCGTCGGCACCGTTCCCGGAACGTTGGTGGGTGGTGATTGGCTGAGGGTGCCCGCGCCGTCCAGTAGAATTCCCACCTCGTCCGTTGCCGCCTCCACGGCAAAGGACCGCAGCTCGACGTGCTCGCATCCCTCTACGGTAATGACAGCCGCGAAGGTATTGCTTGCGGCAGCGGCCAGCGGCTGCTCCCGCCACCGCAGAATGCGCCAGTTCGATCTGTATGGGTTTCAGGGACGCAGAGGCAATGCGGGTCTGCCATCCGCAGCCATGCACCACGATGTCCTTCCGGTTCTCGATGAACGCATTCTCGAAGTATCGTCCGGGCAAGATACAAACTTCGCCTCCGCTCGCTGGCAACGAGTCGATCGCCTTCTGGATGGAAGTGAATGCGCCAAAGCTCTCAACCCCATCTCCCACGGTGCAGGTGCAGCAGCATCCGCATTCTGCGCCAGAGGTCGGCGGCCACTTCGTCCGGCAGTCCGTCGCGCTGGGCACGCTGAGGTCGACAATCGACAGCCGCGCATAGTGATGATGAATGCCGCGCGGCGGCGCTTTGGTCAGCGTCTCAACAGAGCCATCCGCTGTACGCGCTGCAAAGGTCCAGAAGTCCCCGGTCAGGAAAGAGCCGCCGGTGGGACTTTCATCGAAGGAGATCGTCACCCCGTTTTCGAGGATCAGCGTTGTTCCGGCCGGTGGCACACGAATGTCGCCAGTGCTTGCCGCCGCACCGAGATCTGCCCACACGGTCGTGCCATCGCTCTCATAGACCTTGCCCGCTTGGTCCCAGCGGCGAATGCGAACATGGCTCGCAGGATCGGTCTGGTTGCCGCCAGCGACGAGTGGAAAGCTCACAGTAAGCGTCGTCGTCAGCGTGAGTGTCCGCGCGGAAAAATCAACAGTGTCGATCTGGCATAGTTCGCCCGGCTGTCCATTCAATTCCAGAGCGTCGTCAAGAATCTCAATCCAGTTGCCCGGCGCGAATCCGAGCACCTGATCGCGTCCCAGGCTCACCACTGTGAGCTGACTCGCCGGATTGCCCGCGCTGTTCGTGACGCTCGCGATCGCTGTCACTCCGCTCATCACCGAAGCGTTGTCACGTGACCACTTGAAAGTCGCGCCACCACTTGTGGCTGCTCCGGGCTCATGAATCTCTACCCGGTAGAGCTGGTTCTCCATCCCTGTGTAGCCGGTTCCATCACTCAGGCAGCACGGACCCGACGCTGCAGAAGGCACGGATCCAGTCGTCAGCAAACCTGCCGATTGGGGCCACGGAATTGGCGTGGTGCACGTCCAGGTGCTGCCCTGCGGCACCGGCATCAGCTTCACCTGCCATACCGTTTGCAGGCGGCCGGTCGTATCCACGCCCACGGCCTTGTCGATAAGGTTTGGGTCTTCTATATACGTGACCGGCCGTTCCCAAACATCAAGGTAGGCGAGGAATGGACCTCCTGCGGGAATCGTCGCGCCCGGCAGATACGGCTGCTGGGTGTAGTCGATGGCGCCCACTTCCGTTGCAGGCGGAGGCTGCGGTGAGCCGGAAAGCTCTGCCAGCGCAGGATCCCACACGGCTTCGGCAGGGTCTCCATGGTTCTCCGCAAGCAGGCCATCGACGTACATGCGTCCCGGACCGATGGTGAGCTGACTGGTCCCGCTCGAACTCGTCGTCGCAGTGATCTGAAATGCATACGGAGTCGTGGCAGGGTAAACAGCGCTGCCCAGCATGTCGAGGGTCCCGGCCTGAATGCGGCGGTTGAGTTCCGCCAGCCACTCATTCCAGTCGGAGTCCAGTTGGACGCGACCCTGCTCCATGACAACCCCGGAGTAGTTCTTCCAGGGATCAAATGTGAACCGGCTGTTGTCAAAGCTCATCGCAGCCTCCAGTGTTGCTCTTTCATCGTCTCGTTGCGTGGCCCGTCAGTTCTGGTAAATGACTCCGAATTCCAATCCCACCGGCAGATACTCCTGCATCCTCACGCGCAGATCGATCTCCCGTAGCGGAGCCAGCACAAAGTGAAAAGCCCCCATCTCGCCGCCATCGTCCGCACCTTTGCGAACAACATCGGGAGTCGAGGCCAGAAGCTTGAGGTATCCCGGCCGCCCGTAGCGGAATGCAAAGAAGATAGGCTGCGGCGAAGCGAGCGCCTGCTCCACGCATTCGAATCGGCGCGGGGTCCTCGCGCCCTCGGGAAGGAAGCTGAAGCGAACGCAGCCCTGTTGCCTCCGGTCCGAAACGAGCGCTGTCGTCCACGTATCCCCTGCGGTCAGCACACCCCAGAAGATGCTGTCGGAGACAAGCGATAGCAGCGTCGCATGGACCTTGCCGACGACCGTGCATCCCAGCAGAGTGAGCGCGCCACCGCCACTCACATTATCGAGTGCGGCATACGCAACATGGGTGCGATCGGTGGCGTCGATGATGCTGTCTGCCACCTGCACGGTCACCAGCAGGTTGGTTCTCACAGCGCCGAGAATGGACTTCGAGACGACGACCTCGACTCCGGAAGGCTCGACAATCAGGTTGGCATCGGAGCCAAACTGCGGCGCACCCGCCGAATCCACTGACCAGCCGGGGACAAGGGTGCAATGCTGAATGTTGAGTGTGCCGAGATGGTTGGCGCTGTCGTCAGGTCTTTGCGCCGGCACATGCACGAGGGCAGCGGGCAGAGGTGTGCCGGGCGCCATCCCCGGGTCTGCGGCGATCAGAAGGCCGTTCATGTAGAAGCTGCTCGATGCCTCGCCGGAGACGCTGATCTCTCCGCTGAGCAGCAGCGTGGGACGCGCGCCGTCCGCAGCCCGAAGTTCGAGCGTGGTGCCGGCCGGCAGATCGACGGTGAGAGCCAGCGTACCCGTCTCCGGATAGGTGTGGCTCGCGTCGATCTCGACTGCCGCCTCGCCGTTCTCCGGAAACTGCGCGATCGCAAAATCGATTGCGTCTTGCAGCGTGGTGTAGCGCGCCGTGCTGGCTGTGTCAGGAAATGGAAAGACTGCCGCCTGATTTTCTACGGTGAAGGTGGAGGCGCGTGCGTATTCGCCACCGCCCATGTCGCCGTTGAAACCGTAGTGATACGACACCTGCACCTTCGGAATGGCGCCAGTCACAGAAGGCGTCACCGCGAGGCGCCCCAACTCCGGATCGATAACAGCGCGGTAAGGACTGCCCGTACCCGGCAGATTCACCCACGAGCCATCTGCTCCTGCGAGATCGGCCACCTGGATCTCGTATGGATTGAGAATCTGATTGTCGAGATAGATGGCGAGGCTGTTCCCTTCTCCGTAGTACGCGGCGCCCACTCCCTTCTGCACGTCCGCGCACAGGACGCGGCGACGCAGACGGTCGACCACATTCACAGGCTGCGCAGCGGCGGTAATCTCTTCACCCTGCGAGACCGCTCGATGGAACAGCGGCACGTCCATGCCGAGCGAATTGAAGCGCAGGCAAAGCGGATCAGCCGCCGACACTGCAGCGGGCGACTGCGTGATGCTGTATGCGTTCAACGACCACAGGAAAATGCCGATGTTCTGGATGTTGTAGCGGCCGCGACGCGAGGCGATGCGCCGCACATCGACGCGGTGCGAAGTGCGGTCAAAGCCCGTGTCGATAAAGAGGCCGGGCTCCCAGCGCCGTACGTCCGGCGCGTAGTGGTTCCACAGGCGAATGTGATTCATATACTGCGTATCGCCCAGGATGCGGAAGAACTCGACGGCATGCGCGCCCCACGCGGTCGCATCGCGCGCCAGTTGCTCCATCACTAAGACAGTGCCTTTGCGGCGGCGGAAGGAGATAGTATCGGCAACCTCGGAGCGGGGATTGTCGATCGACGGCGCAATTCCCTTCACTGCCTGATAGCCAATCAGATCGCCAATGTATGGAATCACCCAAGGCGCGCACGTCTCGATAAATTGGTCGTCGTAAAGCTGATCCAAATCCTCCGCGACAATTCTTAGTTGCTCCTGGATCACCATCAGCAGCGATTCCAGCGGTCCGCGGGAAGCCTTCGCCGTGAGCGCGTCCAACTGGGCCTGCTGGTCGGAGGAGAGCGGTGGCTGCAGCGCCTGAAGCGCGCTCAGCTGAGCGGTCTCCGCAGGTGTCAGCAGCGGCTGCGACTGCGCAAGTTGCGCATCGCGAATTCGGTAGACCGCAGGCAGCAGATTGAATAGCTCGAAGCTCATGCCATCACCCCCAGCACGACGCTCTTGGGATTCGGATCGAGAACGAGAATCTCCGCTGGAGACGGGAGTGCCGTCGGGTTCGCCACCGGCAGGTAAGGACAGATACGCGTGGGCGAACCGGAACAAGGACGGCTGATCGATACCTGCTGCGAAAGCCAGTTGTTATAGGCAAAGACAGACCACGCGCCGCTCGTAAGATCGCCGCCGGCGCTCGTGGCTCCGGCCTTGACCTTCTTCACATTCACGGCAATCACGCCGGGAATGGCCTGAATGAAGGCCGACACCTCGTCGTCCGAAACTCCCTGCCCGAAACTCGCGCGCTGCGAAGCTGTAGTTCTGCCGCAGCGCCTGCAGCACGGCAGCCTGAACCGCTATCTGGTCGTAGGCCGGATCGTAGACGATATCGGCTTCGAGACTGAAGAGTGTCTCGAGAAACGACACGGCGTAAATCGGGATCAGCGGATTGCCGTAGTCGTGCAGCGACGTGATCAGATTGCCGAGCGTGGGATTGCCCGGCGGAAGAGCGGATCCACCCGCAGCAGCCACGGTGAGGAAGACACCGCGCCCCGGACCGCTCGGAATCCAGATGGCGTAGGCCTTGGCGATACCGGCAAAGGTGCTCGCATAATTTTGATAGTCCGTGATGGAAACAGCGCGGCCCAGTGTAAGCACTGAGAGCGGCGCATCGGAACGTATGTCGTCGACGGATTGCGGATCCTGGCCTCCGGTCGCAGCCGTCGGGTTGTTCACTCCGCTCACTCCCAGCGGCCGGTCGATGAGCGTCGTAATGGACCCTGCGCCGACATTGCCTGCCACTCCAGAACCGATGCGGTAGTTCGCCTGGATATTGTTCTGCCCCGTGGGAAGCGTGGCGCCTTCGACGTTGTCGCCAAAGAGAACCGCCGTGCCGCCGCCGGGCTGATTCATTGTGGTGAAGACCTGCTTCGCCGGCCCCTGCTGGTAAAGGCTGGGCACCTCGCTCCACTTCACAGAGTTGGCCGTCACCTGCAGCGTGCTGAGCCTGCCGGTGGGCGTGGGCGACTGGACGAAGGTCAGTGGCGATTGCTTCAGATTGAATTTCTGATTGGGCGTTGCCGCCGATCCGCTGCCCATGATCTCGCTTACCGAGGCGCCATTCGTAGCCAGTCCGACATTGGCATTCACCGCGGTCGCGCTGCGGTCGTAGCAGTTCAGCAAACTCGATTTGAGAAGAATCTGCGTGTGCGGATAGGGCTTGGTGATGATAGAGACAGCCGAGACGAGGGCAAATTCCTGTGTCACAGGATCGCTGCTGGCAGACAGAGCGAGAGTGAAGTCGGAGAGCCGCGCCTTTTTGATCGTGCCTGTTCTTCCATTTGCATCGAGTACGCGCAGGTCGCGTTGCGTACCGTTGCTCGCCCAGTCGGGCACGGCGCCTGCAGCGTCGAGCGGCAGCGGTGTGGGATCGAGAATGGTCACCACATCTTCAGGATGAAGAGCGAGATCGGCTGAGCCGTCATCAGGCGTGAAGGCAAGCGATGGGAAAACTCCGGTGTTGACGCTGAGCTTCTGACTCTTGCCCGTGACAGCGATCGCTTGAATGCCGGCAAGGTCGGGCCGTAGCTCTTCGAGATCGAGCCTTGCTCCGTAGAGAGGATGATCGAGAGGTTGTTCGGGCACGGCGAGCTCTTCGCTTTGCGCCCAAACCTCGGTCGCCGGCAACGGGAAGTCCTGGATATTCGAATCTTCGTAATCGGCTGCGAGTTCCGTCACTTTCATAGAAAGGGCGTACTCCGCTAGTGATACAGACGTAGCTTGCTTGACCTTGTAAAGTTGCGCGCGTTGATACTGCAGCAGGTGCGGGCGAGGAAAGCCCCCTTTGCTTACTTTAGAGGTGTAACTCAGCCTTGTGGCCGTTTGCGTGAGAGCAAACCAGCTACCCACAACAACCTTTGGGCTCGGCGCGTTCAGGTAGATGTGGTCGCTATTTGGAATAGCGAAGCTGTTCCACTTCCATTTCCACACAGCAGCTGAAGCATCGATGAGAGCGGGAAGGCTGGTCTGGTCTTTATGTCGAGCATCGACAAAGAGATTCGGGCTCGGCGCATTGTTCCCGAACAGCCCCAGCTTCTGGCGAAGGGCGAAGACCTTCGCAGTTGCCCAGGAGGAGGGATCTCCCGAGTCGCCGCTTCCCGAAGCGTGAGAATAGCGCTCGTCCCACGACACGTAAGTAAGATTGCGAGCCTTGTCCACCGCCACATTGTTGAGGACCACTACATCCCACTGCTCACTCGGCGCAGAACTGTTGGGGTTCCAGTTCTCTCGATCGGCTCCGAGAATGAGCAGCGAGTCCCCCAGTTGCAGTTGCGTTGTCGTTCCGCTGAGATAGAGCCCATTTGTTCCCGGCGCGAGCCACGGAACACCTGTCTGTACGGCTAGCGCATTCCAGTCGGCTTTCGCGAGGATGTCAGCAGATGTCTCAAACGTCTGCGGCTTCTGTCCCTGCGCGGGCACGCTCTGCACCTGCGTTCCCTTCGGGATAGTGATCGCGCTTGTTGCCGTGCTCGGCGGCAAGCCTGTCGCAGCTTTCAGGCTGAAGGCCAGATACGTGGAAGCTGCAACACCCGGCGCAGGCTGATAACCAATCAGCCGCGCCAGTTCTGTCAGCGACCGCAGTTGCGTGGCCGTCCGCAGATAGCTCTCGTTTGCCAGCCGCTCCTGGTAGAAGGTGAGGATATCGAGCACCACCGAGGTGGCGTCGAGCAGCGCGATGCTGAAATCGTCATCGTCGCGGGTCTTCAGGTAACCCAGAGCCGGATAGTTGGCGCTCGAGAGCCGCGCCAGCATCGACTCCTTGAACGTCGCCCAGGTGCCCGTCCGGTAGGCGATCGATGAGAGCCCGGGCAAATTGCATTCGCCCTGCGGCGTCATCACGCTGATGCCGGAGCAGCATCCGCAGGTGCAGTTGGCGCTTCCGTTGCAATTCTCTTGGCAACTCATAGCGTCCTCACTTGCCGCCTCGCATCACGAAGCTCAGCTGGCCATGATCGGGAAGGCTGGGGTCGTTTTCCAGGCGCGCGACCTGAAGTGGTCCGATAGGAATCTCCCCCGCAGCCAGATAGCGCGTGGTCTTGATTCCCTGTGGCTCGAATACGGTTGCCGTGATGCTGTCCACTCCTGCCACCTTGCGCGCGGCAGCGTAGATAGGGCTGAGATAGACGGTCTGCCCAAAGGTGAAGTTGTCGGGATAGAAGAGGCCCCTCTGTCCGTCGGGCAGAGCCTTGCTGCCAAGCACCTGCTGCAGAGACGTCTCGACGTGGCTCTGGAAGTACGCAGGGTTCACACAGACGGTCAGCTCAATCTGGAGCGAAACATACTGCGGCGATTCGAGTTGGATGTCCTGTCCGGCGAGCCGGTAGCGGTTGATGTTGCGCGTCAAGGCCTTGCGAAGGCTCGTCGTCAGGTTGCCCGCGCATCTTGGTTCTGCAGTGACAAAGACGGTGTACCAGCTTCCTGTCCAGCGCAGCGTCGCCACAGCCTCATCCACCTGGGAGTTCATCTCCGCGACGGTTGCGTAATCCGCCATCGTCACGGCGCGCTCCTGAGTCAGGAAGGCCTGAGGCGCGCGGCGACGGATCTGATCGGTGGTCTCCGGATCGGTTCCACCGGTAGCCGGCAGCGGATTGGTGCAGGACTGGATGCGCGGGTCCGCGGCAAGAAAGATCAGGCTCTCCGCCCCAACGTTGCCTGCACTTCCATTGCCGATGCGGTACGAAGCCGTGAAGACGGTCCCGGACTCGGGACGGCGCCCATTGGCGTCATCTCCGAAGCGAAGATGCGCACTGCCATCCGATTCGACTTCGACGACAAAATGAGTGTCCGTAGCGCCGTCCGCGAGCAGATCGGGCTCCGGGGTCCACGTGGTTGTGACCTCGTTGCGTGCACCGGTGAGCGTCATCGCGGGCACCGCCTCATCCGCGTCGAAGTGCATCAGGTCGTACGCGGAGAGGCTCGCGTTCGGCTGCTCATCGAAGCTCTTCACGGTCACGAGCTGCGAGCTTGAGTTGAAAGTCTGAGTTACGTTCTCGAGCGACACATTGTTGAATTGCTCGACGACCACAGGAACCGTGACGCCATTGCCCCCCGACGGAGGGTCGTAGACAACCAGCAGATTGAAGATCGACGGCTTCTGCTGATTGCCCTGCGCCAGAACGCCAAAATTAGGCGGCCACGTGGCAGTATTCGTCGGCTCAACGATGAGGTAGGTAGCCGTCGTCGCGTCCACCAGGTTGGTGGGTCCGCTGTTCGCCAGCGGGATGGACCCGGCGGGAAACGCCGTCGGCCCGATCGCGGGTGGCGTGTACGTGCTCGGAACATGCACAAACTTTGAGAGCGAGTTCAGCTGCGTCACCGCATTGACGGGGCCAGGACCCGTCACCGAAAGATCAGTAAAGGTCTCGAGATAGACCAGCGGAGTCGCTCCCGTCCCTCGGTAGACAACCGAGAGATCGAAGTTCGCGGGATTGACGCTGTTCGGCGTCGCAACAATCCCGAAGTATTGCGGCCAGAGATATGGCTGGGCGGCTTCCACCATCAGCGAGACGTATCCGTTCGCGTCGAGGAGACTGACGTAGCCAGTCGGAATCAGAGAGACAATCCCGGGCGTCACCGGACTGCCCGCCAAAGGCAGCGGCACCGCCTGCGTCATCGGGCTGTCCTGAATGACAGGGTTGAAGCGCACGGGAAACGGCACAGGAGCCGCAGGATCGCACCGATCGCCGGCCAGGTTTGGCGGCTTGAATAGGCTGGGCTCGGGCACGGTGCCCAGAGGCACACCTGAAAGAGACAACCCCTGGTCAGCCAGTACAACGTTGCCGAAAACAACGCTGACATCGGTCAACGTCTGCCGATCGCCACTCGAGTTCAGAAAAGTCGAGGAGATACAAACCGGAAACGGCAGAGCATCCGCGGCAGACCACTGTATCTCTGTCACAAGCGTCGGTGTCTGCGAGACGGAAACAACCGGATTCCCGGTGCCCTCCTCAAACAGCGGATCAACCAGCGGCTGCCCCTGCGCGTTCTGCGTAGTTACAGCAGTCAGGCGCACCGCGCAGCGATGGCGGATGTCTGCGTCGGCCGGATCTCCCGTCTGTGGCCCCAGCATCTCCCGGAAGATCAGCACATCTCCCGGCTGAAGGTTGGGGAAGCTGCCACGCAGCGTCGCCTCGGTAGCTCCGCGCGGCAGGCAGCAATTCGTGTCGCCCCAGGTGTAGAAGGAGATCTGGTTCAGCTCGGGATAGAGCACCGCATCCTGCATCGGCTCAAAGACGATGACGCCCGCCAGCAGCGCAGCTTCTTCGTTGCCCGCGCCGATCGCGAGCGTGGACGGCATTCCCGGAGCATAGGTGTAGAAGCGCGTCACGGTGTGATCGAGGAAGACTTGCATGGAGACCGCGAGCGTGATCCATGCGCGCGCATTGCAGCCATCGTGCACGAAGTAGTCGACCAGCCGGGCATGGCGGCGCAGAGAGATGCGGCTGCGCGCCGTTTGCAGATAGGCTTCGGTGGCGACCGCGTCCTGCTGATAGCTAAGCTGGTCGCCGACGTATGCAATCAACTCGGCGAGCGCAACACCGATATCCGCCTCGCTCGTTCCTCCCCACGAGGGCACAAGCTGGTTCAGGCGATCCAGTATGATGCTGCGGAATGAGCCATAGTCCTTCGCCAGGTAGTTGATGGGCGGCGGCGCGGGCAGGTCGGGCGGGCAGTCGGTAGCTGGCGGCGCGCAGTCGAAGTCCGGGCCGCACTCCACTTTGAAAGAGAACTCCACCTCCGCCAGCTCTGGATCGAAACCCGTGAGTGCCTCGGTGATGTCGAAGGAGTCTTCCGTGGCCTGACTGGCGCTGTTGACCAGGCGCAGCGTGTAAGGTGAGAAGTCGCCCGTCTCGTTCGTGCGAATCACCAGCACCTTGGCTGCGTCAGCAAGCGCAGTCAGGTATGCGCTCTCCTTCGCCGTGGCTTGTGAGGGTGGTACGGAGGCGACGCCAATCCACTGCGTGGTGATTCCCGTGATGCTTTCGCCGCCTGTGATCAGGACATTCGCAGGCGCAAGGCCGCTAGGCGCGTTGTTGAGGCAGTGCACCAGCAGCGTCTGCTGGCGCGGACTGTCCAGCGGAATGGCATCGTGGTCCAGCACCTCCAGGTAGTCGATGCCATTCAGAATCGGGTTCCCCAGCACCGCGGCCTTGCGGTTCTCATTGCAGCATTGGTAGATCATGGGTTCCCCCCGTACACGAATGTCTGCACCTGGGAGACCCCGGTATCGAGAAGCGAATAACTGACGGTGACGGTCAGCACGGCTTCGTCAACCGACGCTACAACGGACTGCACTTTGATGTAGTTGCTCAACCATTTCTGCAGCGCTCCCTGCACACTGAACTGCGTGGCTGCCGCCATCTCCAGACTGTTGGGAGCAAAAGGTAACTGCAGCAGTCCGCTGCCGAAGTCGGGGAGGTTGACGCGTTCGCCGGGTGACGTGAACAGCACCTGCTCCACCATCTGGCGCACATACTCCTGCACGGGATCCTGTGTGCGTCCGCGTCCGTCGAATTGAAATGGGAAATTGACGTTTGTGCTCACGGTCTTCCCTCACGTCGCAAGGACGAGTGTTTGTGCCGATACCGGCAGCATCGGCGTGCCCGTCGGCACGCATACGGACGTGCCGGTCATGATGGCGAGCGGCTGGCCTTGTGATAACACCTGCATCGATCCGACGATCCATTGCCCCGTGACGCAAGGCCCGTTGCCTCCCGGCGGCACAAAGGCGCATCCTGCGATCGCATAAGGCGCTGCGATGGTTGCAACGGGCATGCCTGATACGAAGACCACCGGACTCGGCACGGTCGGTATGGCCTGTCCGCCGTGCGAACAGAGCACGACAGCGCCCATGTGAAGGACTGGAGCTGGCATCAGCGCATCTCCTTCGCGCTCATCGCATGTAAGTATCTGTGATGGCTTCTCATCACGCTCCAACCACCGTCAGTGCAGTTTCGTTGATGGCTACGGCCGGGCCGATCAGCGTAATCGTCGCGCCCTGTCCGTTGCTGATATAAATGCCGGTCTCGTTGACCACGATCATCGCGCCGCTCACGCTCTTCAGAATGATTCCCCCCGTGGCCGGTGTAGGCGCTGCATCGCTGATCAGCACCATGTTTTCGCCCGTAGTCTGCAGCACAATGTTCTGTCCGGGCGGGATCGCCGGCGGCGCCGTCGCGAAGATAGGAACATCGGCCACCGTTCCCCAGAAGCCGCCCGACCAGATCGGATAATCCGGATCACCCTGCTCGAACTCCATCCACACCTGCGAGCCGATCGGCGGCACGATGAAGCAACCTGCCTGAATGCCCGCTGCCGGCACGCATGGCATGGCCCACGTGGATGGCGTCTCACCCAGGAGGTCTGGCACCTGCGCAAGAATTCGCCCGATCTGCAGCGGGTCAATGTTGTTTAGGACAAGTCCGCGATACTTGCCGTAGTAGCGCTTCGCACCCGCACCGCCATTGCTACCAGCCGGACTCATATGTTCACCGTAGGTACAGTCGAGACCAGACCGTTGCGGGTCAGGGTGAAATTCTGCTTGTACTCGCCACGCTTGATCTTGTGCGTGACGCTCTTGACGTAATACAGGCCGTCGAAGGCCGGACCTGATCCGCGCACCCCGACGAGCTGGCGCGCCTTCAACACCCCGCCATACCGCACCACGTCAAGCGAACCTTCGCAGGTGACCGCGTCTGCATTCTCCGCAGCCGCCGCAAGCCCCTGCATGATGGCCTGCGGTAGCGGCTTCTTCGACAGGTCGTCTCGGAACGGCCGCAGATCGGGTGGCAAAAGATTTGTCGGCAACGGAGGAATCAGTCCCAGCGGCGGATTCAGCGGCGTGATAGGCGGCAGCGGAATGGGAATGCTCACGCCGGTTTCCGAGATGTAGGTATAGACAATCGGGATACGATTCTTCTCCTGATCGAAGGAGAAGTGCAGGCTCTCGACGTTCGTGTAAGCATCCATGTCGGAGCTGAGCGCAGGTTGCACCGGTCCCACCTTGATCTGCGGCCCCCAGTAGGCCTTGTTCAAACCAGGTTCCGGTCCGGGATCGAGATAGAAGACATATCCCACCTGCTCGGCGAGGGAGCGGATGTACTCATAGTCCGTGCCCTGCTGCCCGGGAATCTGATCGATGGGCAGAGGGATATTGATCATGACGCTGGGAATGATGAGCGGGATCATGCCAAACAGCGCGTACTTGGCGAGCATGATGGCGACACGCGCCTCAGGCGGGCATGCGGGAAACGGAAACCCGCTCCAGTCCGACTGGTCCATCAGCGCGGTCAGGTCTTTGCCGGTGATGGTGAGCGTCGAGTTCGATCCCTTGTCCCCGGGTGAGATCTGATTGTTGGTGATCACTCCATCGATCAGCACATTCGCGACCCCGTTGACCGTGGCGACGAGAATGACGCGCATGAATAACAGCGGCATGCCGCCGGTGAGCAGGAAGAGGATCTGCAGCGGCGATTGCTTGTCGATGCTGAACACCAGCTGAAAGCCGCTCTGCCCCACGTCTTCCACCTTCACCTCCACCTCGGCGAGCGCATCGAGTACCACACGCGGCACAGTGATCGGGAGGATGGGACCCATCATCAACGTGAGTTGAACGCTCTTAAGCACCCGTCGTTCCTCCCGCGCCCTGGGGTGTCGTGATGGCCAGCACCCTTCCCCGCTGAGCTACAAGATCGTGAGGACGAATCGCTCCGTTGGCGTCGCAGATGATCCAGAAGACCAGCGGATCGCCGAGATACTTCGCAGCGATTAGATCCAGTCGATCGCCCTGGCGCACCGAGTGCCGCGCTATCGTGACAAAGTTCGGAGCGCCCGGCTGCGGAACAAATCTCCTCACCAGGTACGGAATGCTTTGACCGTCCGGAGTCGTGTACTGCAGAATGCCGGAGCCGTAATAACGGCTGTCGGTCGGGAAATTCACCGGCGGCAGCACTCCCATCTGTGTCAATGCCTGCAGCGGATAGTTCATGGCAATCCTCCCAGTCCAAGAACGGAGAGCGCGACCGATGTTGCCTGCGCGGCGAGCGCCTCCTTGTTCGTCAGGTACGCCATAAAGAGATGGCCTCCCGGATGCGCGAAGCCCAGGTCATCCACGTTCAACACCCGCATGCCCAGGCTCACCTTGGCGCGAATCGGATTCAGCGAAGTGTCAAACGCCTCTTCGGTAATGGAAAATTCAGTAAGTCGGATCGGGACCACACGGCTCCTGCTCCACACGAACAGCGTGAGCGGCTGTTCCAGAGGAATGATCTCGAGCGTGCCTGCATTTGCCATCGCATCGTCGGCAAGAAGCGTCTCTACCGTCGGGTTAATCAGCATCTCCAACTGGGCCAATTGCGGCTGCAGCCCATACTGCACGGCCACCGGAAATTGATTGGGAAATTCAAGCTGGTCCATGGCATCTAGCTCGGCCTCGATCTTGATCGTTTCCACGGCAGGCCCGCGCAGGCGCAGCACGTCTACACGCACGCCATCCTGCCCGCCCGGCAGCGATTGAATCTGCAGCGTCCGCGACAACGAGTCGGGATTGTACTGCAGTGCAATCACGCTCTTCACCACGGACGTATCCGGGTCCATCGTCACGATGCCGCCCTTGATCAGCTTCGGTGAGATGGGTGAGGTAGTCGCCATTGCCTAAATTCCTTTCCGTCTAAGCTCACTTCTCCGAGATAGCAAACGCGCCTCATGGCTTCACTCCTCTTCCAATCGCACGCGCCAGGCCGCCGCCAAACTTCCTGCCACCCGCCGGCCCCGGCTCAAGAGGCATGCGTCCCAGCTTGAGTACAGGCGTCCGGCGCGACTGGATCTTCTGGCTATCGGAGGTAGGATCAGCAAGGATGCGCGATAGCTCCGCCTCCAATCCCTCGATCATGGCTTTCCGATCGGATGGATCGATCCCGCGCAGTACCACGCGATCGATATTCACCTCGATGACGCGGCTCATACCCACCCCCGGATCTCCATATCAGAGAGCGGTCGTTCAATCTTGATCGCCTCCTGCCGCGTGGCTTGAAGCAGATGCTCCATCGCCACCGGCGCACCTTCGGCTGCCGCGAGGAACGCCGCGTTCAGCGCGATATTGCGAATGTTCCCGCCCGTCATGTTGAGTTGCGCAAGAAGCCGGTAATCGATCCCGCGCGTCGGCGTCGCCTCCGGAAAGATGCGCGCCCATATCGCTTCTCGCTGTTCTGCATCTGGAAACGGAAAGTCCACCGTGAACCTCAAGCGCCGCTGGAACGCCTTGTCGAGCGACGATTTGAAATTGGTCGTGAGAATCGCCAACCCCAGGAAGTTCTCCATGCGTTGCAGCAGGTACCCCACCTCAATGTTGGCGTAGCGGTCGTGACTGTCCTTCACCTCCGCACGTTTGCCGAAAAGCGCATCCGCCTCATCGAAGAGCAGCATCACGCCACCCCCCTCGGCGGCATCGAAGAGCTGCTTCAGGTTCTTCTCCGTCTCACCGATGTACTTGCTCACCACCGCGGAGAGATCGATGCGATAGAGGTCAAGCTTCAGTTCCGCGGCCAGCACCTCGGCGGCAAGTGTCTTGCCGGTGCCGCTAGGGCCGGCGAAAAGCGCGCTCAGGCCGAGCCCGCGCCGTCCACGCTCCGCGAACCCCCAGGTCTCATACACCTTCATGCGATGGCGCGACTGCAGCGCCATCTGGTGGAGCGTCTGCTTCTGTAACTCGGGCAGGATCAGATCATCCCACCCTGCCATCCGACCGCTGCCGGCCCCAACGCGCTCCGCAAGATCCTGGAGCCGTGGCCGCGCCACCGAACGGCACGCACTCCACAACTTTTCCGGATCGGCACTATTCTGCGCAGATTCAGAAAGCGACGATCCGGCAACCGTGAAGATGGTCTCCGCGCTCAGCCGGAATTGGCCGGAGATGGTATCGAGCATCCCGTTCAGGCTCGCCGCCGACGGCCCCAGCGCTTTCCGCCAGAGGCGCATCTGCACCGCCGGATCCAGCTTGTTCACCTCATAGCTTGCGATGCCACGGTGCAAACGGATCGGGTCGCGGCTCGCAACGATAAGGGGGGCAGGCAGCCTCTCCATCAATTGTTGCGCCCCATTCGTCACCACGGCAGATTCCCATTGCAGCAGCAGCAGTGCGGGCAGCAGCAGCGCTTCGCGCGTCCACAACTGGATGAACTGATCCACCTCGGCGCCCGTATTCGGAAGATTGTCGAGGCGCAGAATAAAGAGCTGACGATTACTGCGCCGGGCCAGCAGGCCTGCGATGTCCTCCTGCCCGCGCGGATCGTCTCCCCACAGGTGAAGCACCCGGGAATGCGGCGCATCTTGTTCGAGTTGCAATTCCTGGATCCTCTCGGCCAGCGCTCGGTGCTCTTCGGCGATCCACACGGGTTGCGGCCGAGATTGCAGAAAGCCTTCGAGCCGCGCGTCGAGCTGGTTGACTCCAGCCAGGTAATGCAGAACGCGCTCTTCAATCCGTAGCGGCGCCGCGGTCAATCCCTGCTCGCCTTCCATGTCAATAAGCCGGTACCGGCGCAGTGGAGCAGACGGCGCAAGCGCGCTCCAGTGAGGATCGGCAAGTGTCGCGAGCGCAAGCGCGAAGGTGATCGAGCTGCGCTGTGACCGGCCCACCATCTCTGCCACGCGAGCCGCCAGCGCGGAGTCCATCTCGACTCCGGCGCAGAGCAGCAGCAGATCGCGCTCGAACATGCTCAACTGAAATATCGCTGCCAGCGTATCGATCGCCGGCGGAGGCTCAAGCTGCTCGCCACGCGGCTGCGCAGCCTCTTCCGCCAACCCGTCCTCCTCAACACCAAGCCGTGCACGCAGACGTACGAACTCCTGGATCAGGTATCTCTGGTTCGCCTCAGCCCACGAGGTGGCGAACGCGCCGCGTTGCTGATCCACGTCCTGCAGCACATCCGGCTTCATATCGTCACCAAGGGGCCGGTGAAGGCTGGCGGAGATTTCTGCCAGGTCACCAGGCTGGTCACACCATCCACCTGCAGGCGAATGAGCTGCAAACCGCCGGGCAATTTAGGCGTGAACTGGAAACTGAACGCATCGGTCACGGTAGTGAAGTCCTTCGCCGGAGCCGCCGCACCGCTCAATATCAACGAGACGTTCTGGGTCGGCCGCACATCCGGAGTGCACTTCAACGAAACCAGAGTCCCCGGAACTCCGTTGACGACATTGCCCACCGCCGTAACTGTTGCCAACTGGACCGCGGGAGCGACGGCAATTGGCAGACTGTTCGTGTTTTGCACGGTCTTTCCCGTCGTGTCGAGAAACTGAACCGACAGATCGTAGAAGCCAGCCGGAAAGTTCGCCGCATCGTTTGGGACCGCAAACGTCAACGACGTGTTCGAAGTGTTGGCTGGTACCAGTGGAACAGGGCGCTGGATACCCAGGCGCTGGTTGCTGAGAGTCACCTGACCAGCTCCCGCGAGAAACTCGCCCGTGAGGGTGACCGTATCCCCAGGCAGCGCGGCCGACTGCTTGTTCGGCGGTTCCACCTCAAGAATCGCCGCGGGCGTCACCGGCACTGCCTGAACATGACGCTTCATCACCGGCAATGCGAAGACGACGTTCGCCGGCTGATACATCAACACCACGGAGACCTGGAACGGAAATGTCGGCCGGTAGTCCGCCTTCAGCGCCGTCCACAACCAGGCCATCTCTTCCTTCCCCAGCGTTGCAGGTGTGATCTTGATCATCTCGATCTGGTCGGCTAACCCGGATGTCGCAAGTGCCGTTGCGAGCTGCGGTAGATGCGTGGATGTCACGCTGTTCAACGCGTTGCGCACATCATTGCGCGAAATCACCGGGTGTTCGTGCAGCAGAAGCAACGCATAGCCAAGCAGCGCCTCCGCCTGCCAGTCGAAGGAGCCATAGGCCGTCAGCAGGTAATGGAGGTCGAGCGCCAGTGGAGGATTCTTGATCAGCGTTTTGCCATCCGCCGCGAGCGATGGCAGATCGACATTGCGCCAGGACGGATTGTGCGTCACCTGATGCAAAAAAAGGTTGACCTGGTTTTGCGTGGTTCCACCGCTGCTGAAAGTGTTCTGCAGAATGTCCGGCGCCTGCGATGAGATAGTCACCGTGCCGCCGAAGAGCGCGCTCAGGCCGCTGTACACACCGCCAAGGTAGTACTGCAGCACAGCCGTCACACCGGAGATGGCCAGCGCATTGCTCATCCAGTCCTTCCATCGCGGCGTTTGAGATATTCACCCAGGTCGAGAGATTTGCGTGGCCGTGTCGGCGTGGGACGCGGCGCCTCCTGCGGAACCGCTGTCACCTCGATGCGTCCGATATGAATCTCCACCCTGTCCGGTTCTCGCTCAGCCGGAATGGAATGTTGAAACGCCTCGGACTTCGCTCGCCGTATGCCGCTCACTGCCGGCGAACTGCGCGATTCGCGTGGCAGAAGCGCTTCAAAGCTCGATTCACGCGCGCTGTCATTGCGTTCGAAACTCGCATCGGAGCGAGTCTGTCTTTCACCATCCGCCGCGCTGTCGTAACTGTTGCTCTCGGCACTCTCCGCGTCTGTTTTATTCAGCAGAGGACGAAACGGCACACGTTCCGCATCGATGCGCTCTTTCTGGAGAGAGCCCTCCGTCGCCGGCGGTTCCGATCCGCGTTGCGCGACCTCGCTCTTTGCGCTCTCGAGTAACAGCGAAGCATCGGGTTCTATCCCCGCGTCTCTTTGCTCACCAACTGGTTGCGGACTCGTAATCCAACGCTCTTCCTCATGCAGGCCGGCCTCCGCTGTGGCATCGCGTCGCGCGTCGGCAAACGCTCGCCCCGCATAGATCGATCCCACCAGTGGATGGATTCCGCTCTGCGGCCGAACGGCGCTCGCAGCCATGCGCTGCAGATAGCCCTTCATGCGTTCACCATCTCCATATACAGTCGGCGGCGGGCCTCGCTCAGCGCCAGAATCTCGCCCTCGCTCCAGCCGTACGCCGAAGCCAGAGTGTGCACTTCCCTCGCGAGCCGCCTCGCCAGCGCCTCCAGTTCTGCCCAAAGAAATGTCGGCAGATCGAGACGTTCCTGGCACGTGCCTTCGCACACCGGGCATTGGAAATTCAGCACGATCTCAGCCAGTGGGTCGGCCGCTGCCATCTTCTCTCCGGCCTCTTCCAGCTCCGCTTCCGACCACGAATGCTCGACCTCTTCTCCTCCATCCACGCGACATGCACGAAGCAGGCGCATAGCAGCTGTGTCGTGGCCGTCCGATGCGTCGCGCTCTTGAGCGACCAGCGCCAGGTCGCGGGTCGTCGGCAGCCGGAACGTCTCTCCGTGCATCACGATCGGCTCCCCCTGTTGCGGCTGTGGCTGCTCGGCCAGCGCACGGCCATCCATTTTGAATTCCAGGTTCTCCCCGCACTGCGGACACGAGGTCCACCCTTCGAGCGCGTGCCCAAAGTAAGAGCAATGCAGCTCCGCCAACGCCCGGTTGCGCCGACCCAGGGGCCAGTCCGCCGCGCTCTCGCTGCTCGCCTCAGGGAAAGCCGCGTGGATGGCCAGCAGTCCCTGGTCCAGCGGATGTAGCGCGCGCCCCTTCTCCCATAGAGAGAGGAAATCGGCATGTTGCATAGCGCGCATTTACGTTGCCACCACGCTCAGTGTCGGCTCGGTCGGCTCGGTAACACTGGTGTCGCGCTCCCACCCTTCGTTTTCCAGCTTGATGTGTTCAATGGCAATTGCGTTCGCGTTCGCATCCAGATCTGGCAGCGCCTGGTACTCCGACACCCAGCAGCGATAGATCTTGTACGCGATCACTAGCTGACCCGCTTCGTTGTAAAACTCCAGATAGATGTTCTTGCGCATGTTGGCCAGCGACACCTCGGAGCCAAGACTCGCGCCGAAGTTCCACACCAGCCCCGCCCAGTCATGGAAGTTCATGTCCTGCGTAAGGCCGCGCTCGAGCGTGATCGCGTCATACTTCGACCGGCCCGGTGACTTGTGCGACGTGGATGGATCGCCGCCGTTGCGGTGTTCCACCACCTCTGTCGTGCGCTTCAGGCCGCTCACCTTGCTCACTGCGGCCACATACTGTCCGTCCCACTTCAGCCGGAACTTGAAGTTCTTGTAGGGATCGAGACGCGTCGGATTTGCTGGAAAAATTGCCATGGTGCCTATCTCCTTCGGATCTCTTCGCTACGAGATCTGACCGGCCATCTGCTGGATCTGGATCACGACGAATTCGGCAGGATAGAGCGGCGCGAATCCCACCAGAATGTTGACAATCCCCAGGTCGATGCTCGACTGAGGATTGTTTGAGGAATCGCACTTCACGAAGTAAGCCTGCTGTGGCGTCGTGCCCTGGAAGGCCCCCTTCAGAAAGAGGTCCTGCATAAACGCGCCGACATTGAGGCGGATCTGGCTCCACAGCGGCTCGTCGTTTGGCTCGAACACCACCCACTGCGTTCCGTCATAGAGGCTCGACTCGAGAAACAGCGCCAGCCGCCGGATAGGAACGTACTTCCACTCCGACCCTGCCTGGTCGTTGCCCTGCAGCGTGCGTGCACCCCACACCACATCGCCGTAGACCTTGAACTGGCGAAGGCAGTTCACCGCCTGGATGTTCAGGCTGCCATTCTGCAAATCGGTCAGCGTGTACTGCAGCCCGGAGTTGCCGGTCAGTGAAGCATCGATACCGGCCGGTGCCTTCCACACTCCGCGGCTGGCATCGGTCGCTGCATAGATGCCGGCCACGAAGCCGCATGGCGGAAACAGCGTCGGGCGATTTCCGAACAACGGATCAGGCGCCTGTATCCAGGGAAAGTAATAGGCGGAGTTCACGGAGTATTGGCCCGTGATGCTTCCCGCGGTGCTGCCGACCGGACCGCTGCTGATCAGGTTCGATATGGTCGTCAATTGCGGGGCATCGACGATGTAAAAGGCGCGCTTTGTATGGCAGTACTCCTGAAGAGCCTGGATGGCGGGCGCGTCCGTTTCGGCGGGAACACAAAGCAGATTGAAGATGTCGACCGTATCGAGCAGATGGATGCCACCATTGGTCGAGTTCAGTACGACTTCGAAGTTTTGATCGCTGGCTGGCACCAACACCGCACCATCGGCTCCGCCTGCAAGGGCGATCGGAGACGTGGTTGGGGAAGGCGGCGCCGTTGGCACTATGGCTGTGTTCGTTGCAGGGTTGATGAAGGTGATGTAGCTGGAGTCGTTATCAATCACCGTCACCGCATACTGCGGATCGGTCGACGTGACGGAAAGGTTGACGAAGCTCTCGAGCGTCTGCAGTTGCCCGTTGCTGTTCACCTGTTGCACCAACATGTTAAAGCGGTTGTTGTTCGGCGCAGGCAGCAGGCTCACGCTTACCCGCAGATTGTTTCCCCAACTTCCGGGATTGTTGGCAAAGAGCGTCAGCGAACCGCCGCCCGCAATCGCCTTGATGAGGCCAGGACCCGTCACCGTCGCGACCGCAGGCGCGAGAGAGGTCCAGGTAGCGCTGGAAGTCACGATGGCCGTGGTTCCATCCGAATAGGTCGCCGTCGCGACGAACGGCACCGTCGAGCCGCTCACGGCAGATTGGCTGGCAGGCGTCACCTTCAGTGACACCGGCACGGCGGCCGTTACTGTAACCGCCGCGGTTGCGGAAATCGTCTGCCACTCTGCCTTGATGGTCACAGCGCCCACCGCGTCCGCCGTCACCAGTCCTGCACTCACGGTGGCATCCGCGGGCGGCGTTGCCGTCCAGGTAGCGGCGCCCGTCAGATCCGCGGTCGTACCATCGGAATAGACGCCCAGCGCCTTGAACTGCTGTGTCTGCTTCAGTGCAATCGAAGCCGCCGGCGGGGTCACGGAGATGGTCGTCAACGTTGCCGCGGTAACGGTAAGCGTAGTGCTCGCCGAAACTGCGCCCGAAGTCGCCGTGATCGTCGTTGACCCTACGCCCGTTCCTTTGAACTCGCCGGGAGTGCCCGTCGGACTCGCGACTGCCGGGTTACTGCTTGTCCACGTAACGGTGCCGCCCAGCGGCGCCGATGTCCCATCCGAAAACTCTTGGGTCGCGGCAAAGGTCACAGTCTGTGTCGTTTGCAGCGTGGGCGCCGCAGGCGTGACGACGGTCGCAGTCAGTACATTTGCCACAATGGTGACGTTGTATGCCGTGGAGTTCGACACCGCTCCCCACTTTGCTGCTACGGTCACGGCGCCAGCCGCCACTCCCGTAAGCAGCCCGTTGACGACCGTCGCATCCGAGGCAGGTGACGGCGTCAACGTCGTTACACCGGTCACATCCAGCATCGTGCCGTCGGAATATTTCCCCGTAGCGGTAAGCTGCTGTGTCTGATTCACCGCGAGCGAGCTGATCGCCGGGCCAATCAAAATGTCTGTCAATGTCGCGGGCGTCACCGTGACGGAGATATTGCTGGAGGCGAACCCCAGAGTCGCCGTTATCGTCGCCGTTCCTGGCGCTACGGCGTTAAAGGCACCGCCCCCGGTGGGATTCATAATCGTCGTATCGCTCGAAGTCCAGGTCGCGGTCGCCGTAAGGTCCGGTGTAGTCCCATCTGAATTGCTTCCGGTTGCCTTCAGGCTCACGGACTCGCCGACAGGTACAGGCGGAAGAACCGTCGGCGTGATCGCCATGCCTTCCAGAACTGGCGCACCTACGGTCAGCATGGCCTGTCCGGAAATGGTTCCCAGCGCGGCCTCGATCGCGGCACTCGCAGAGCCGGCGCCTGCCGCCACCGCAGTGGCGCACGGCATCGGATGGGTTCCCGGCGCCGCCGGCAAACTTCCGTCCCAAACCAGTCGCACGATATACGCCTGCTGGCCGCCATTCGCAAAAAACTGATTCACCGCATATCCGAGAAGGCTGCGCGAATCCAATCCGCCGAAGAGTGTCTGATATTCAGACCAGCTTTGGACGAGTGTTGCCTCTGTCACGGGCCCCTGGGGCGCCCATCCAACAAAGGCCGCAATGGAAGTTGCTACGCCCGCGATGGTGTGAACACCGCTTGAAAGCTCCTCAATGTAAACACCGGGGTAGGTAAATGCGGACATGAAAGCTACCTCCTTGCGTAGTCGGAAAATGAGCGGCAGCCTGACTTATCCTGCATCGCATCGCGATTGCTGGCGCCGCAGGACCCTTGCGGGAACAGGCTTCGTGAACGTAAGTCGTGTTGAGATAGCCCCGCTGACGAAGCAAGGGCCGATGCATGGAGCTCTTCTTCCGCCGATGAGTCGCACACCAAAGACTTCAGTCAGAAGCAGGGGAACCGTTGATGCGTTTCACTTCAGAGAGCCCGGGGCGAACGGGAAATAGACCGCGCACTCATTGGCGGTATCTCGAGACATCCTTACAATGAAGCCCGGAAGCGCTTTCGTAAGGGCCCAGCCAACGAGGAGCACCAGAATTACAACGTTCAAGGCGCGCGGGTCAATTGAAAAACTCCTGCATCTGTTTTTTCGCCGCACATTCATCGTGTTCGCATCGGCGTCTACATTTCAGTGACGTAAAGATTTCGGGGCCGCCGTGCATTCGACGCCGTGTCTCCATTCCCAGCGCGGTTACAGGTTGATCCAGTCGTCATTGCCCGTCACGGCAACACCGCGGCCGTTGTAGCCTGAATGCCGACAATGAACCGCGCCCGTGGTTGCAGCTCCACGCTTTCAGAGAAGTCCGCTTTGCACCCGAACACCGTGCCGACGAGGCCGCCCACTCCGCACTCGCCTCGCCGCCCGGTTGCCCGCGCGAACGCATGTTTCGTCGTCATCGCCTTTCTGCTCCTTCCTTTTGCGATTCATGCGCAAGCGGCGCGCGCCTGGGAAGACAGCATCACCATCCCCACCTACGAGCTCGGACCACCGGATCCGAATCCGCCCTTCGCGCTGGTCAATCCGCATCCTGTCTATCCCTACCCGATGCTCGACGACCTCAGCGACCAGCGCGCGCCGAAGACCTGGCGCGCCATCTATCTCGAAAACGAGTACCTCAAGGTCACCGTCCTCCCGGAACTTGGGAGGACACGTCTATTCGGTCTACGACAAGCTCCACCGTCGGGAGATGCTCTACCGCAACAACGTCATAAAGTATGGCCTCGTCGGCCCGCGCGGAGCCTGGATCGCGGGCGGCATAGAGTTCAGCTTCCCGTTTGCCCACACCACAGATACGGTCTCGAACGTCGAATCTGCAGTGCATCCGAATGCCGACGGAAGCGCTACAGCCTTCGTTGGCGCCATCGATTGGGTCTCCAATATGTATTGGCAGATCGAGCTCACTCTCCGGCCCGGTGCCGCGAGGCTGGAGGAGGGAGTGACGCTCTTCAACGCCACACCGCTCCATAACCTCTATCTCTTCTGGACCAACACTGCGGTCCCCGCCACCGATGACCTCCAGTACCTCTACCCCATGCGCGAGACCATCTCGGACGATCCCTTCGCCATCGTCCAGAGCTGGCCGGTCTGGAATGGCATCGATCAAAGCTGGTACCGGAACAATCCCTCCGCGACGGCGATCTTCGCCCGCGATGTCCATCGCAACTTCTTCGGCGTCTACTATCACCAGTCGAACTACGGCGTCGTCCACGTATCGGATTTCCGGCAGGATCCCGGCAAAAAACTCTGGAGCTGGGGAACCGCTCGCAGCGGCAGGATCTGGGACGACATCCTCAGCGACAGCGATGGCCCATACAACGAAATCCAGAGCGGCCGCTTCGCCACACAGGGCTACCGCGAATTCATGGAACCGAGCCGCGTCGAGCAGTGGACCGAGTATTGGTATCCCGTCTCCGATCTCGACGGCGGCTTTGTCGAAGCAACACCTCAACTAGCTCTCAACGCCACGTTCATCCAGACACCCTCATCTCCATCCGGCGAAGTGAACCTCCTCTTCAGCCCCGTCAGCGATCTTCGCAACGCCACTGTGACGGTCAGCCTGGGATCGACGTTGCTGCGCACGATTCGGGATGTGCAGTTACATCCCCTCCACTCCGCCGCTTACACCATTCCGGTGCCAGACCTGGATCGCGCCAGGAAGGAACTCAGCGTCAAAGTTCAGTCCGAGCAGGGGAATCGCTCCTCGCGTGGTCCGCGGCGGCGCCCGTCGATGGAAATCCGGATCTCGTCGCATCGGTCGGAAAGCCGCTCGAAACTCCAATCTCCATCACACCCGAGACGCCCTTGGAAGAGCTCTATCTCCAGGGCGTATTCCTCCAGAAGCGCGGAGACACCGACGCGGCCCGCAAGATCTATCGACAGGTTCTTCAACGCGATCCCGGTTACATCCCTGCGCTGCTCGAAGAGGCCACCTACGCCTATCGCGCAGCAGACTTCGCCCAGGCCGAACATCTCGTTCACCTCGCGCAGCAGCGAGAGAACGAAAATCCGATGGTCGCCTATCTCGCGGGTCTCATCTACCGCGCGCAGGGCCGCTTCTCTCTCGCGAACGACGCCTTCTGGTCTGTCATCCATTACGGTCCGCGATCCGCACCCGGGCTCTCGCTATCGTCCGCATACCTGGAGCTTGGGCGAGATCGCCATTCGTCAGGCAAGCTACGCAAGCGCAGTCGATCTTCTCGAACGCGCCGTCGAAGCCAACCCTGCCGACGCGGTGGCTCTGGCGGACCTCGCCGTTGCCGAGCGCCTCAGCGGAGATCTGCATGCCGCCGCTGCAACCTCCGCAAAGGCCCGCCAGCAGATGCCTCTGCTGCCCTATGCGCTGGCGGAAAGTTGGCAGGATACTGCTCCATCCAATGCGTCCGCGCTCACGTCCCCCGCAAGTCAGGCATGGGCAGAAGCCATCCGCTCCGATCCGCAAAACTATCTCGCCATCGCAGCCTGGTATCACGATCTGGGCGCATGGCAATCCTCCGACGCAGTGCTCAAAGCCGCTATCACCGCCGTGCCCGCGCAGTCTCTCTCGCCCATGGTCTACTACTACCTCGCTGCCAACAGCCGGCAGGAAGGTGACCCCGAGCACGCGGCACAATTCGCAACCAGGGCCGCTTCCCTTCCCATAGCTGAAGTCTTTCCCAACACCATCACCGACGCGGCGGTTCTCACGGAAGCGGTCCAACAGAATCCTCAGGATGCGCATGCCAGGTACGCTCTCGGCAACTTCCTCTTCGCGCACTCGCGATACGACGAAGCCGCGGCGTTGTGGTCCGCCGCGCTCGATCAGAAATTCGTAGATCCCGTGCTGCTCCGCAATCTCGGCATCTACCGATGGCACGTCAAAGACGATCTCGAGGGCGCCGCCCGTAATTACACACGCGCCATCCAACTCAGCCCGAAAGACTTCAGGCTTTATACCGATCTCGACGAAATCTACGAGGAACAACCCAATGCAGCCGCGCGCGCAGCGCTCTTCCGCGACGCGCCACCCGACGTGCTCGATCGAGACACCGTCCGCGCACGTCGTGCACTCTTCTTCATCGAGCAGTCCCAGCCTGCTCAGGCGCTCGCTCTCCTCGTCGATCACACCTTCAAGCCGTGGGAAGGAGGCGTCGTCATCCACAACATCTTCGTCCGCGCCAACATCGAGAAAGGCAAAATGGCGCTCGCTGCGACAGAATCCCGCAGGAAGCCGCGCAGGATTTTCAGGAGGCCATGCGCTACCCGGAAAATCTCGGCACGGGTGAGCCTGCGCAGCCTCAGCCAACGGAGCAGCTCTACTGGCTCGGCATCGCCCTCAACGCGCAAGGCAAAACAAAGGAAGCCGCCGCAGCCTGGCAACAGCGCCGTCACCGCGGCTGCCGGCAAGGACGACGTATTCTCCGCGCTCGCGCTCAAGAAGCTCGGCCAGGAAAACCTCGCGCGGCAGATGCTGGAGCGCTGCGTCGACCGCGCAAACCGGCCTGACGCAGAACCAATGAATGACCTCGCCGCCGGCCTCGCCTCCCGCTACCTTGCCGATGACACAAAAGCGCAGGAATATTTTCGTCGCGCCCTGGTGCTCGATCCACTTTTCTGGGAGGCACGTGTTGCCATGGCAGACCGCGACATCCCCGAATAGGCTTCGCAATCCTTCATCTTTTTATTTGACATAGGCCTCTAATCGCCTCAAACAAATGCGCTTGATGTCGCCCATCGAATCCGCCATGGACGCGGAAGATGCTACCGTAATGAGGGAAACGAGGCACGATGCCACCGAAGAAAAAGTCCCCCGCAAAAAAGCAGCAGCAACAATCCGACCGCACCTACCCCAAGGGCGTTGAAGTTCTCTCCTCGAAAGTCAGCTTTGAAGGTCCGGTCTTCCGGGTCGTCACCGACGAGGTGAGCGAGCCTGGCGGCAAGCCGCACCGCCGCGATGTCGTTCGTCATCCGGGTTCCGTTGTCATCCTGGCTGTCGACGATGCGAAGAGTAAGCGCGATCCTCTCATACTGCTCGAGCGGCAGTATCGTCATGCTGCCGCGCAGTACATGTATGAAATTCCCGCGGGCAGTCTCGACCCCGGCGAAGATCCATTGGCCGGCGCGAAGCGCGAGCTACTCGAGGAGACCGGCTACAAAGCGAAGCACTGGTCGAAGCTCATACGCTTTTACGCGAGCCCCGGCTTCCTGGGGGAGTGGATGCAGATCTTCCTCGCCGAAGGCCTCATGCCCGGTGACGCTGAGCCGGAAGACGATGAGCAGATCGAGCTCTTCGCGGTTCCCCTGAGCGAACTGCTTCGCGAGATCGAGGCTGGCCGCATCCTCGACGGCAAGACCATCGCCGCAACCCTCCTCTTCGACCGTTTGCGCAAAGAGCGCCAGCGGGCCGAGCGGGCCGCCGCACGCTCCAGCCGCGGGTAGCCGCGATTTTTTCACGGTTTCCTTAGACATCCCCGTTCACTTTTTTTGCAAACCAAACGTACCCCCTCTGCGTCACTACAGGAAGGCAGGCTGGGTCTAGACCCGTCCTGAGCGAAGCGCAATCCGTCTTCGGTAAGGGTTGGAAATGGATGCTGACGTTCTCTCAAAGAGCGGCCGCCCATCGCCATTCCTCAACCCGCTCACGGCACCTGTGCTTCGCTCGATTCTGCTCTGAAGTGAGGTAACCGACACGTGTCCCAGTACAAAGGAAAAGTGAAGTGGTTTAACAACGCAAAGGGCTACGGTTTCATCGGCAGGGATGATGGGCCAGACGTCTTCGTGCACTACAGCTCGATTCAGCTCGATGGCTACAAGAGTCTCAAAGAGGGCGACGAAGTCGAGTTCGACATCATCCAGGGGCAAAAGGGCCCGCAGGCCGATCAGGTGCAGCGCGCGGCGCAGGCCGCAGCCTGAACCGCCTGAGCACTTTCCTGTAGCTGCAGCGCCGGCCCGGCAACAGCGGGCATGACCTTTCTTTGGAAAGGCTTGCCCCAATCGTCTGCGCCGGCTCACAACATCAGGAAAGTGCTCTTTACCCAATTGCAAGCGGAGGCCCGATAAAGGTTCGTCTATCGGGCCATCTGTTCTGTCTCTTCACGCCCCGCTCTCTCTGCTTTTGCTTTAGAGTTCTGTGAGGCGACCTCGACAGGCCGCAGCGCAGCAATGGAAAATCGCGCCATCGCACAACTCCTCGCCGAAACCGCCGATCTCCTCGAGATCAGCGCGGGCGATCCCTTCCGCATACGCTCCTACCGCCGCGCCGCCGAAGCCGTCGAGCAGAGCACCGTTCCCCTCTCCACCCTCGCCGCCGATCCCAAACGCCTGCTCGAGATTCCCGGCATCGGCAAAGGCATGGTCGCCAACATCCAGTCGATCGAGCAGCACGGCTCCATGCCGCTGCGCGATGAACTGCTCACACGCTACAAGCCCACCATGCTTGAGCTGCTCAAGCTCCCCGGCATGGGCCCCAAGACCGTCGCTCTCATCTTCGAGGCCACTGGCGTCGCCACCGTCGATGACCTCGCCGTAGCCATCGACGAAGGCCGCCTCGCCGATCTGCCGCGCGTCGGCGACAAGCTCATCCAGAAGCTGCGCAAAGGCATCGACGAATACCGCAAAAACAGCGGCCGCTTCCATCTCGATGACGCGGAGATCGCACGCCGAGCGCCTCACTCTCTACCTGAAGGACTTTCCCGGCATCGAAAGCGTCACTCCTGCCGGTTCGCTCCGCCGCGGCCGCGATACAGTCGGCGATCTCGACATGCTCGTCACCGGCCCGGCCTGCGAAGAGGACGCCGTCTCCGCCGCTGTCGAATACACCGCCGCCTATCCCCCCATCGCGGAGCTCATCGCGCGCGGCCAGAACAAGGTCAGCTTCCGGCTGCGCACCGGACTGCAGATCGATGTGCGTCTCCTCCCACGCGCCTCCTTCGGCGCGGCTCTGCAATACTTCACCGGCTCCAAGATGCATAACGTCACCGTGCGCCAGCGCGCGCTCAAGCGCGGCTACACGCTCAGCGAGTACGCGCTCGCCCGCCTCGATGACGGAACACAGGTCGCCGCCGCGACCGAGGAAGACATCTACCGCGCGCTCGACCTCGACTGGATTCCGCCCGAGCTGCGCGAGAACTGCGGCGAGATCGAAGCCGCCGCCGCCCACACCCTGCCGCGCCTCATCGAAGAAAAGGACATTCGCGGCGACGTCCACATGCACACCGTCGCGACCGACGGCAAGAACACCATCCGCGAGATGGCGGAGGCCGGCCTCGCCCACGGCTACGAATACATCGCCATCACCGACCACTCAAAAAATCTCGCCATGACCTCCGGCCTCGACGATGAGCGCGCGCTCGAGCACATCCGCAACATCCGCGAGGTCGATGCGGAGATGGCCGGCAAAATCCGCGTCTTCCCCGGCATCGAGGTCGACATCCTTGGCGACGGCGCGCTCGACCTCTCCGACGCAGTCCTCGCCCAGATGGACGTCGTCATCGCCAGCGTGCACTCGCTCTTCAGCCAGCCGCGCGAGGAGATGACCGCCCGCATCCTTCGCGCCATCGAGAACCCATACGTCCGCATCCTCGGCCATCCCACCGGCCGTCAAGCTCCTGCGACGCGAAGCCTACGAGCTCGACTTGCCGGCCATCCTTCGTCGCGCCGCCGAGCTCGGCGTCGCCGTCGAGCACAACTCCGACCCCAATCGCCTCGACCTCTGCGACCGCGATCTCCGCATCGCGAAAGAGTGCGGCTGCCGTGTCGTCATCAACACGGATGCGCATCACGTCTCCGCGCTTGAGAAGATGCGCTACGGCATACGCCAGCTGCGCCGCGCGTGGCTCACGCCCGCGGACGTGCTCAACACCCGCAGCGCAGACAATTTTCTTGCGGCCCTCCGCCCGCGTCCCACCGCCTGACAAAACCATCAGCACTCGGGCGTGCACCCTTCTAGCGATGTCGCCCCTATGGGCGGGAAGGCGTCTCGGCCGCCGTCTTATATCCCTCCAGCACGCCCCGCATCATTGCCGCATACTCTCTGTCGAGGAAGCCCACCCGGAAGAGCCACTGTCCCAGCGCCCCAAGCTCGCCGGGAAACGCATCATCTTTCAACCGGAACGAGTAGGTCCAGGTCACGCGTGTGTGCGTGTTGTCGATCTGCACCGTGCGAAACGCTCCAACTCCATATGCAATTGGACGGGCCTTCGGTGTCCGGTAGTTCCACACGATGTACCTGAACCACGCTGCGTTGCCGCTCTGTCCGCGCTCGAGTGACTCCTCCTCCACGCTGCCGCCATCCGTCAGGCAGACGATATGACGTGAGCCCGCAGGGCCAAAGTCACCCTTGGTCAGCATGAAATCTCCGGCAACCCCGGGGAGTGCCTTCGATTGGTGAATGGTTTCCTTCAACGGCTTGTCCATCGCGTCGGCTACGGCCGGCAGGGGCCGGCCAATCACGACCTCTTCCGTGTGAGAGACGAGTTGATCCATCGGCGCAATCGCCGGATGAGGATTGTCCTGAAAGCCCGCTGGTACGGTGCAGCCAGGGGAGTCCGCAGCCTGGGCAGCACACGACGTCCAGAGAATCGCCATCCCTATCGCCCCTGCGATCCGCGCATAGCGCATCTCCGCCTCCAATATGTATTACGTACATCGGAATATACGTTTGTCGTAATAAAAAAATCAAAGTGATTGGGATATGTCGCTGTATTTTGGGGACGGTCCCCCGTCTCCGGGTCGCGGAAGTATCCTGTTGACGGAATGCCCTTAAAGAAACAAACTCCATCACGCCGCAACGCCGTTGATAATCAACAGGCACTCTCCTTGCACCAGAGCATCTCCCTGTTGATGCGCCATTTCCGCATCGAGCCCGGTCTTCTGGCCGGCAGTGTCTACGCGGATCTGCACGCGAATGACATTGGCCTCTTTGAAGTCCTTGCTGGCTCGGGTGACTGGAACGTCCAACGCCTCGCACAGGCGCTCTCTGCCCCCATCTCGACCATCTCCTCCGCACTGGATCGCCTCGAACGTCAACGGCTCATCCGGCGCAGCCGCATTGTGGACGATCGCCGCGTCGTTCGCGTCGCACTCACCGCACGAGGTCAGCGGCTCGCCGTCCGGCTGGTCGACGCCCATGTCGAAAACTGCCGGGCCATGCTCGCACAGCTGAGCCCAGACGAACGTGAGCAGTTCTGCCGGCTCGCCGCTCAAATTGCAGGAAGTGGCCAGATAGTCAGGCAGTAGTCACCGCCCTGAACGAGCCCGTGCCTTTACTGCTCCCACGCACGCAGCCGCGGCACCCAGCGCGCGACGTTCCTGCAATACAGCTCGTAGTCCGCGCCGAACTTCCCGCGCAGCGTCGGCTCTTCGTATAACTGTACGAACAGAGCCGTGGCCAGAACGCCTGCGCCCGCGACAGCGATTGCCGTCACGCTCGCTCTTCCGAAGACTACCCACAGCCCCGCGCAGCCCACGAAGAAGCCCACATACATCGGGTTCCGTACATATCGGTAGAACCCCGTAACGACAAGCCTCTTCGGCGGAATCATCGGCGCCGGCGTTCCCCGGCCCGTCCAACCGAAATCCCAGATGCACTTGAGCGCCACCGCGAACCCCAGCACCGACGGCACCGACGCGATCCACCGCGACCGCGTCAGGCCCGGCGTCTCCACGTCAAAGCCTAGCCACGGCGGCAGCAGCCAGAACCACAGCGCAAAGAATGCCGCACCGACGGCAAGCGAGGCCAGGGCAACCGGCCACCGCGCGCCACGCCCCGGGCCCTCGGCAACTCCTGCCACGCCGCTCGTCATCGCGCGCCCTTTTACTGAACGCCGAAGTATGATCCCTATGGCTCGCTACCGGCAACTGGCGAGCAACGGAGCATCTCTCGTGAGTGCGGCGTCTGGAATCCCGTGGAGCACGCGGTGATAGCTCGAGGCTTTGCCACAGCCTCCATCGCCGCCTGGCTGCTGCTGGCCTGCGAACTTCGCTCGCAATCCCTCCCGCAATCCCCTCCAGTCAAACAGCCACAGGAAGATCGCAGCTTCTATCGCGGCACACCCGTCCCTCATCCTGAAGATCTCTCCGGCCTCTGGGAAGCTCCAGATGGGCACGGCGGCGCCATCGGCATCCATCTCCTGCTGGACACTACCGCACCCGTCGACGCAAAGACGCTCGCCGGTATCACGCAGTCATGGCTCGGCCTTCAGGTCGGACTTTACAGGCGCTCCGGGGCTGAACTTCAAATGAGAGACGAAAACTTCTTCAGCGACTCCGCGCGCGGTGGCAGCCTTCGCTACGAAGGCGGTCACCTCACGCTGCACGCTTCCGGTTATGACCTCGACCTTCGCCGCATCGCAGAAGGTAACGAGGACAAATGGTCGGGACGTTTCCATCGCGGCGACATCGACTCCGTTGTGACCCTCGCCCGCCCCATGCTTCGGCCGCAATCGAAGAACACGTGGTTCCTCGGCACCTGGAAAGACGCGAGCGGCCCCCAAGTCACGTGCCTCCATATCGCCGAAGCATCCCCGCCTGCGCTGCTCGCGTGGGCCGATACGCTTGTCGCATGGGGTGCTGTCCGGTTTGCGCCGCAGGCAGCCCGGCCTCCGTACTCATGGGAGCACTACGGGGACCTGGTGAAGATTCAACCCGCTGAAAATGGCGCTCTGTGGGTCGAGCTCGGCGCTTACAGCGCGATATGTTGCTCTCATCGCTTCCACGCCACCTCGGCTGACAATGGCAAAGCGATGAAGGCGGACTGGGCCGCCGGCCCCAATCAGTCGCCGCACAAATCCCGATTTGCAGAGATCTCCGGCAACAGCTGCATCGCGCCTGCTCCGCAATGAGATGCCGGTGCAGCTCTTTCATGAGGAAGAGCTGCACTCGACGCGCCTCGAAGGATCACGAAGAAGAAGAAACGCTCTAGAGCAGCTGGATCGAGCTCACCTTCAGCGTATCCCCCTGCACCTCGCCGCTCACATTCACGCGCAGATGATCTTTCTTCGTGGACGCCTTCAGTTCCTCCGCGACCTTGGCGTTGCCTGCGGCGTCAAACTTCAGGAACTCCTGGTCCTTGGTCACGATGCCGAAACCGCTCTTTGCGCAGGCCAATGCGCAATCACGGGTGTGCGCATCCGGATTGCTCGCCGCTTTCTTTGAGCAGCCCACGTCCACCACCGCCACGTTCTGGTAACTCGCAGCGAGCGCAGGCAGCGCCCCCATAGCTGACAACACCATCATTACCGCAGCTTTCTTGAACATTTGTTCCCCCAGTCACTTTTCGCTTTGTCTAACTTCGGATGAAACTACCGCGATCCAGCATACAGCTCCTCTGTAACAACAACGGCGTCAGCCACGGGCGCTGGCTGGCGCTCGCGCACCGCCGTCAGCTGCGCCAGCACAAACGCGCCAATGGCAATCTCCACATCCCGCATGGCAAGGTCATAAAACATCCCAGTCGTCAGCAGATTCACCGCAATCGCCAGCAGCCAGCACATCACGATATAGCTGCCAATCTTCGTCCAGCGGCTCAGCACAATCAGCCCCGCAACGATTTCCACCACGCCCACTACATGCAGAAACGTCGCCGCGCTCACTGGCACCATCTTGGTCGCCAGTGGGCTCAGATACATCCCCCAATCAGCAAGCTTGTTGAAGTACTTATCGATCCCGGTGATGATCGGCCCCACCCCCAGCCCGATCCTGAGCGCCCACCATCCCACCTTCAGACCATCGTCGAATTCCGCCATGCTCTTCGCCCTCTATCCAAAAGAGCAGCCAGCCTGCAATTGGTTACAAGGACCGCCCCGTTGCTCCCCATTGCCCCTGGACGTCGTCGCCTTGTAACCTTTTCGCGCGTCCCACGCTCTATCTCTTGGGTAGCTATGGAAAGCATCGGGACATTGCAACGAGCAAGCCTTGAAAGCTGGACCGATCAGGAGGTCGTCGATCGCGTTCGCGCCGGCGACACCGCCCTCTACGAGATCATCATGCGCCGCTACAACCAGCGGCTCTACCGTGTCACGTATGCCATCCTGCGCGATGGCTCTGAAGCTGAGGACGTGACTCAGGACGCGTATGTCCGCGCCTATCAGCACCTCGATCAATTCGCCGGATACGCGCCCTTCTCCATCTGGCTCACACGCATCGCCGTGCACGAGGCTCTACGGCGCCTTCAACTGCGTAAACGCAGCCAGCAATTCGACGACATCGGCAGTGACGAGGATGGTTTCGTGAGCAATGCAGAAACGAGAGTTGCAGAAACGTCGCTCGATCCGGAGCAGCGGGCGTCCGTAGCCGAACTCGGTCAGCTGCTCGAAGAAGCGGTCCTCGATCTACCCGAGCAGTACCGCACCGTCATTATGTTGCGCGATGTCGAGGAGCTGACCACCGCCGAAACCGCCGCCGCCCTGGACCTGACCGAGCAGAACGTGAAGGTTCGACTTCATCGCGGACGCGCCATGATGCGCGACCGGCTCTTTGCGCGCGTAGGCGCCAGCGGCAAGAATGCCTTCCCCTTCATGGGCGCCCGTTGTGATCGCGTCGTCCTCGGTGTCTTCGCCCGTCTGCGGGAGTTGCATTCGGGAGCTTGACGCTCGCAGGCAGAAAGAACCGAGCCCCCGCCCGCCAGGAGCTCACCGATCATCGCTCCGGCGGATGACGGAGATGATGTTTCGGAAGCTTCCACTGGCAGCCTGGGAGCTCGTAATACAAGAGACGAAATTACTGCGTTGCCGTCACCGACGGATGCTCCACCTGTGCCGACTGCACCGGCGGATGATGGCTTTCAAGGAAGTTTGCGATGTCGTGCTGGAAAGCCGGGCTGTTCGCCGGAATCGTCATCAGCGCCGGCAGCCCAGGGAAAAGCTCGCCCAGTGCCTTCACCAGCATGCCGTGCTCATCCAGGTAGAACCGCGACAGAACAGTCTCCTCGTGGGTGCTCTGGTCGAAGGAAAGTGTCTCCCATACCCAGGCCATGTGCGACGCGTTCGGCACGCCATGCTTCTCCGCGCTCTTGCGCATCGCGTCCAGCTCCGCGCCCGCCTTCAGGTGCGAGCACACTGAGACCACCACTTTGCCATTCGAGAAGTACGACTTGTCGATATCGCTGGCGATGAAGTGGGCAGCCAGATCCGATTGACCAACAAAGATGGAGGACACTGGCCGGCCAAAGATGCTGCGCACTGCCACCGGCAGGTCCGAGATCGGGGTCACCTGGCAGGCGCCGCCGTTGAATGCCTGCATCACTACCTTCTCGCCCAGGGAATGCATGTTCATCAGCGAGTCGAAGTCGACGCTCGCGCCCTGCAGGCTGGGAGTCTGCGCAGAAGCCGTGAGCCCGACGAGGAATACCAAAGCGGTCAGAGTCTTCATACGTCCACCTCGGTGCCAGAATGGAGCCGTGTCCCACTTTCGGCAAATTACTCCGGTAATTTTTCTACTGCCTTCGTCTACCGCGTGCACCCCAAAGGTGGCATCCGTGACACTGCCTCGATCTCCCGCCGCTGTAATCGATATCCAGCTTGCCTTCTGCTACATGCGGCAAGCAACGCACTCGCTGCGTGCACTTTTTTTGCCGCCTGCATTTTTTGGACCGCCGGTTCCGCAGCGGGTGACTTCGGTACCGTAGGGCCTAGCCAAATTTTCCTGATCCGAATTTCAGAGCTGTCGATAGCCTCCGCCTAGCTCCTCCTTCACCCCGCCACACTCGATCGATCCACATGCCGTACCCTACCGTCATGCAAGTCGCCCGCCGCTCCGGCCTCTCACTTCTCCTCATCGCCTCCCTGCTCGCCTTCCCGTCCGCCTTCGCCGGCCAGCCAGACCCCGCTTCCCTCGTCAATCCGCTCGTCGGCACCACCAACGGCGGCAACGTCTTCCCCGGCGCCACCATGCCCTTTGGCATGGTGCAGTTCTCCCCGGAGGCCACGCCCGTCAACCTGAAGCGCATGATCGCCGCACCCGGCGGCTACGAGTACCGCGCCAAGCAGATTCGCGGCTTCAGCCTCACCAACGTCGAGGGCTGGGGCTGCGCCGGCGCATCCGGTGACGTGCCCTTCATGCCCACTACGGAAGCCATCACGGAATCGCCGTCGAAAGACTTCCGCCACAACTACGCTGAGGACTTCACCCACGCCGACGAGAAAGCCGAGCCCGGCTCCTACCAGGTCAAGCTCGGCAACGGAGTTCAGGTCGCGCTCGCCGCTGCCACCCGCATGGGCGCCGCCACCTTCACCTTCCCCGTCGGACAAGGCCGCCCGCATTCTCGTCCGCACCTCCGACTCCGAAGTCGGATCCACCGCCGCCCAATCGAAGATCGACCGCTCATCCGGAATCGTCACCGGCTCGGTGACAAGTGGAAACTTCTGCGGCTACATCGGCACCGAAGATCGCCGCCCCTACTACACCCTCTACTTCGTCGCCCGCTTCGATCGCCCCATCACCGAAACCGGCGCATGGAAGGACGAGATGGTCATGCCCGGCGCGACCACCTCCGAAGGCGCCACCGGCTTCGGCCCCAAAGGATTTCCTGAGGCTGGCCACGGCTCCGGCGTCTGGGTAGGCTTCGGTTCAGGTGGCGAAGTCCGCATGCGCGTCGGCATCTCTTATGTCAGCGAAGCCAATGCCCGCGCCAATCTCGACGCCGAATCCATCGCCGCCAGCACCTACGAGCAGGTTGCTGCCCGCGCCCGCGCCGCATGGAATCAACAGCTCAGCCAGATCGAGATCGAAGGCGGCACAGATCAGCAACGCCGTGTCTTCACCACCGCCCTCTACCACGCCACCATGACGCCCACCACCTATAGCGACATCAACGGCGAATACACCGGCATGGACCACAAGGTGCACCACATCGCCGCCGGTCAGAGCGTCCAGTACGCCAACTTCTCCGGATGGGATGTGTATCGCTCACAGTTCCAATTGCTCACCTGGCTCAACCCGAAACGCGGCAGCGACATCGCGCAGAGCCTGTACAACCAGTCGCAACAGGACAACGGCCGCTGGGATCGCTGGACGCATATGAGCGGCGCCACCCACGTCATGAACGGCGATCCCGCGGCCGCCGCCATCGCCGACATCTACGCCTTCGGTGGACGCGCCTTCGACGCGCACGCCGCGCTCAAGTCATTGGTGCACGCCGCCGACGTTCCTACGAAAGAAGACCTCAGCCACGATGGCTGCCCCGTGGAATGCGTCGGCCAGCGACCGGGCCTCGATCAGTGGCTCAAGCTTCATTACATCCCCGCCGGCGCGCCGGCATGGGGGCCCGCCGCCGATACGCTCGAAGACGTCGCCGCTGAGTTCTCCATCTCCGCGCTCGCCGGCCACCTGGGCGACACCGCCATCCAGCATCGCTTCGCCGAGCGCGCGCAGTATTGGAAAAACATCTGGAACCCCAGCGCCGCACCCGATGGCGGCTACTTTATGAACCGCAACGCCGACGGCAGCTGGCCCAAGGTCCAGGACGACAACGACAAGGAGCCGCACGACTTCACCCCGTCCACCGAAGACGGCTTTGTCGAGGGCAGCGCCGCGCAATATGTCTGGATGGTGCCCTTCAACGTCGCCGGCCTCTTCGACCAGATGGGCGGCCGTGACAAAGCATCCGCGCGCCTCGACCGCTTCTTCTACGACGAAAAAGGAGCGCCCGCAGTTACAAAAGCCGGCCCCCTGCACGCCGAGCTCGACAACGAGCCCTCCATCGAAACCCCGTGGCTCTACGACTTCGCCGCGCAGCCCTGGAAGACGCAGCAGCTCGTCCGCCAGGTGCTCAACACTATCTGGAAGAACGCGCCCGACGGCATCCCCGGCAACGACGACCTCGGCGAGATGTCCTCCTGGGCCGTCTTCGCCATGATGGGCTTCTATCCGGAGATCCCCGGCCGCGCCGAGCTCGTCCTCGGCAGCCCGCTATTCACCGGCGTCACCGTGCATCGCGCCAACGGAGACGTCCACGTCATCGCGCCCGCAGCCTCCACAGACGCTCCCTACGTGCAGTCGCTCAAGGTCAACGGCAAGCCAAGCTCGAAGACCTGGCTGCCGGAAAGCTTCGCGCTCAAAGGCGGCACGCTTGAGTTCGATCTCAGCAGCACGCCCAACAAAACCTGGGGCACCAACAAGGGCGACGAGCCACCCTCATTCGGTGCGCAGTAGGTTCATTCGCAGCGCAAGGCATCGACCGGGTTCAGCCTCGATGCCTTCATCGCCGGCAGCAAGCTGGCCAGTACCGCGATCGTCGCCAGCAGCAGCATCGCAAACGTAAGTGCCGCTGCGTCGTATGCCTGCAGTCCGAAGAGCATGCTGCTCGCCGCGCGCCCTGCCACCAGCGCAAGGCCTGTCCCCAGCACTAAGCCAATCGCCAGCATCGCAGCCGTGTCGCGCAGTACCAGGCCCACCACCCGTCCTCGATCCGCACCCAGTGCAATCCGTATACCGATCTCGTTCCGCCGCTGCGTGACGAAGTACGAGAGCACTCCGTAGAGTCCGATCACGACCAGCAGTGCAGCCAGCAGCCCGAAGAACCCGGAAAGCATCGCCATCATCCGCTCGCCCACCAGGTTGTCGCGTATCCCCTGCTGAAAATTAAAGAACTGCAGGATCATGTCAGGATGCTTCATCCCGATCGCGCGTCGGATCGACGCGATGGCGGCAGGATCATCCTTGGCGGCAATCATCATTGCGTGTCCAGGGCCCCTGTGCCGTCTCCGGAAGCTGATCGATAGGCACAAACGCTATCGGCTCTGGCTTTCCGCGCAGGCTGTTGTATTTTGTATTCGGGATTGTGCCTACCACCTCATATGTCCGCGCCGGATACTGCGGCTCCGGCATCACCTGCACCAGACGGCCCAGCGGCTGCGTCTTGCCGAAATACTTCTCCACAAATGATTGGTTCACGATCAGCACATGAGGTGCTTCGGTCGTATCCATCGTCGTAAAGCCGCGGCCGGTCACGATCGGAATCCCCATCGTCGCAAAGTAGCTCGGGCTCGCATAGGTAAATCTACTTTCGCTCTCGACTCCATCCACATGTACCCCGTGGCTCCAGGTGCCCCCACTCAACGGTACATTGGTCGTCGCCGCCGCATTCTCCACGCCTGGGGCACTGCGCACATCCTCCACAAGCTGTCGCTTGAATGCGGCTTCATTCTCTTGCTTGATGTTCATCGAGGAATAGTCGAAGAAGCCAACCGTGATGCCGCTCTCCCGCATCCCTGGATCCAGCGTCATCAGGTTGCGGTAACTGCGCACAAACAGCAGCGCTCCCACCAGCAACACAAGCGACACTGCAATCTGCGTCACCACCAGAAACCGCTGCACGGAAAACCGCTCGCGGCCGCCTGCAACCCCGCGCTCGCCGGGTTTGAGAGACGCAATCGGATCCACTCTCGTACCGCGCATCGCCGGAATCGTTCCGAACACCACGCACGTCAGCATCGCGACCACGGCCGCAAACAGCAGCACACGCCAGTCGGTCGTAATCGAAAGATGAATCGTGTACTGGCTCGTATTGAGCGATGCTCACCAGCAGCCGGCTCAGCGGTTGCGCCAGCGCCACCCCAAGCACGGCTCCGCTTGCGGCAAGCAGGCCGCTGCTGATCAACAGTTGCCGCAGCAGCCGCCCGCGCGATGCCCCCAGCGCCATGCGGATCGCCATCTCACGCTGCCGCGCGCTCGCCCGCGCCAGCATCAGGTTGGCCAGGTTCGCACAGGCAATCAGCAGCACCAGGCCGGTAATGGCTAGCAGCAATTGCAGCGATGCGTCATACGCCTCGCGCAGCTCGCTCACGCCGCCGCCCGCCGGATACGCGGCCAGCCGAAACGACTTGTACATCTTGATGGACTCCGCGCTATAGCCGTCCGGCGCGGTGCCCTCAAAGAGTCCGGGACTGAGTGAAGCCGAAGTACGCCGATGCCCGCTCCATCGTCCATCCCGGCTTCAGCCGGCCGATCACCGTTGAAGTTGAAAACCTCACGTCGCGGATTGGGCGGTATGCAGGTGGGATACGCCAGGTCGAATCTGTCTCCCACCACCAGCCCGAAGAAGCCGGGAGGCGTAACACCCAGCACCTGCACCGCGCGCCCTTCAGCCTGAATGGTTGTATTCGACGTGATCGGCTCGCCACCCATCTGGGATTTCCAGTAGCTATAGCTCGCCACCACCTTTGACAACTCGCAGGAGCTCTCATCCTGCGGCTCGATCAGGCGTCCCTGCCACGGCGCGATCCCCAGTACATTGAAGAACTCTCCGCTCACCTCCAGACCATGCACCTGCTTCGCGTCACTCCGCTTGCCGACAAGCACGTCGTTCGTCCGCCACGCCATCACGCCCGAAAGCGGATCATGATGCCGCCGGACCTCCTGCCACATCGGAATGGTGAAGTACGACCAAGGACTGTCGTTAATGCCGAGGCCCTTGTTGCCGCCGGCAATGCGCAACTCCGCCAGCTCTTGCGGGCTCTGAACGGGCAAGCTGCGGAGCCGAACCGCATCCAGCAACTGAAAAACGGCGGTGTTTGCGCCAATGCCAAGCGCCAGCGTAAGCACCGCCACGATTGTGAAGCCAGGAGTCTTCACAAATCCGCGCACTGCATATCGCGCATCGCGCAGAAAGCTTTCAAAACCCAGCGCCGCGTCCTCCGCGTCCACACGCTCTTTCACCACGGTAGGATTTCCAAAGCGCAACCGCGCTCTTCGGATCGCCTCATCCGGGCTCATGCCCTTGGCGACATCTGCATCCACGCGCATCCGCATGTGCTCGCGCAGCTCATCTTCGATTTCGCGATCCAGCTTCGCCCGCCTGCCCAGGGCCCACATACGACGGAAGACACCCATAGCTCACCTCACGCGAACCGTAGAATCGCCTGCACGCCCTTCACTACCTGTTCCCAGTTCTTCTCTCTTGCAGCAAGCTGCTTCCTGCCTGCCGCCGTCAGCGTGTAGTACTTCGCCTTGCGGCTGCTCTCCGTCACCGCCCACTCCGCGCGCACCCAGCCGCTCTGCTCCATGCGGTGCAGCGCGGGATACAGCGAGCCTTCTTCAATGTTGAGCAGTTCGTCCGACACGCGTTCGATATGCATGACAATGCCATAGCCATGCATCGCGCCAAGCTGCGAAAGACTCTTCAGAATCAGGAGATCGAGCGCGCCCTGCAGATCATTCTTTGCCATGTCTCTCTACCAGCCTTACCTAGACATCGATGGTAGACAGAACGTAGTCGCTCCTTACCCTAGTTGTCAAGGGGTAGCGCGAAGCCGCGCTTATTTTCACACTGTCATCCTCAACGTAGCCGCAGGTGGAGTAATGAACCAGCTCTATCTTCCGTTTCGAGATCGGCGCAAAGCGCCGACCTTACTCCTCGCGCAGCAGCATCAGCGGGTCCGCTGCCAGCGCGCGCTGCGCCGGAATCCACGCCGCCACCAGGCCCAGCAGCACCATGATCAGCACCACGCCCGCCAGCACCAGCGGATCGCGCGGCGACGCCTGATACACGATGAACGAAAGGACCTTCGTCGCCGCCAGTCCCAGCACCAGCCCAGCGACCGAGCCGAACGCCAGCAGCCTGACGGCGCGCCCCAGCGCTGTACGCAGCACCTCCCTGCGTTGTGCGCCCAGCGCAATGCGGATGCCCAGCTCCCGCAGCCGCTTGCTCACCGAGTACGCCGCCATCCCGAAGATGCCCGTCACCGCCAGCATGCCTCCCAGCAGTCCAAGCACACCCAGCGATATCGTCGCCGCTCGCGATGGAAACAGTGCACTGTCCATATCACTCGTCCACGTCTTGATCGTGAACGGCAAGCCCGCATCCAGATGCCTTAGTTCATGCTGCAGGGCGGCCGCCAGTTGCTCTGGATCGCGATTCGATCGCACCACCAGGCAAGTCGAACTCGTCGGCGATTGCAGGATCGGGAGAAAGATCGCAGGCTGCTGCTCTTCCGTCAGCGTCTCGTACTTGCCGTCCTCCACAATTCCCACCACTTGAATGCGCGTGCCATCCATCTTCCTGTAATAGCCACCCACAGCAGCAGCCGAGGAACCGAAGACCTTCCGCGCAAACTCCTTATTCACCACCGCCACGCGCGGCGCATTTTTGTCGTCATGCCAGGTCAAGGATCTCCCCGTCAGCAACGCAGTGCCCGCCGCCTCGAAATAGCCGGGCGAGATGTTGTAGAGACCCGCCTCCGCGGCGGCATTCGACAGCTTCCTGTCCGTCGTGCCGTCTTTGAAGACAACGTCCGTGCTCCACCCCAGGCTCAGCGGATGCCGGTCCACCATTCCTACTCTTGTCACTCCTGGAATCGCTGCCACTGCATCGATCGCGCGCCTCTGCATGATTGGTACCTGATCCCCGCTATACCCGGCCATATCCAGATCGGTATCCACCAGCATCGCGCCCTGCGGTACGAAGCCAAAACTGCTGTGCTGCGAGCGCACCAGTCCTCGCACGGCTACCAGCGACGATGTCACCAGCACCGCGCAGATCGCGATCTGCACCATCAGCAACAGGTCGCGCGCCGTCAGCCGCCGCCCCACCATCGCCGCCGAACCCGCTTTCACAACTTCATAGGGATTCGCACGCAACACCTGCCGGACGGGTATCGCCCCAAACAGAAGTCCACTCGCCACCGCCAGCAGCAGCGCCACTGCATACACATGCGCATCCGGGCTTACCGGCACGCGGATGGGAAAGCTCGACACCGGCCGCCACACGCTCAGCCAGTGCAGCAACAGCACGCTGCCCAGTAGTCCGGCAGCGCCTCCCATCAGCGAAACCATTACTGCTTCGGTCAGCAGTTGCCGCAGAATCCTCTTGCGACTCGAGCCCAGGGCCAGCCGCAGAGCAATCTCCTTCGCCCGGTCTGCCGCCCGCGCAGCAAACAAACTGCCCAGGTTCGCGCATGCCGCCAGCAGGATCAACGCCGCCAACGCCGTTAGCGCCGCAAGAAACGCCCGCACCGGGCGCCCCAGCATGTCTCCGGCGAGTCCCGGCTGCGCCAGTTTGAAGCTCCACCGGTCGTCATCCTTCGGATAAGTCTTCGCCAGATAAGCAGCGATGGAATTCAAATCCGCGGTCGCCTGCGCTGGCGTCACCCCCGCCTTCAGGCGTCCCAACACTTCCACCGCGCGGACGCCGCGATTCTTCAGCAAGCTCCAGCCGTCCACCTGCTCCTGGTCCACCAGCGGCACCCAGAAGTCCGGGGCGAAGAATAACTCGGTCCCGCGAAACTCCGGCGGAGCCACGCCCAGAATGACGTACGGATGCTTGTTCAACTGGATCGTCCGTCCCACCGCGCCGCGATCGCCCTCAAAATGGCTCGACCAGTAGGCATGGCTCAGCACGATGTACGGACTGCTGTTCGGGCCATGCTCATCCGCGGCGTGAAAGAAGCGCCCGAGGTACGGCTGAATTCCCAGCGCGTCGAAATAGTTCCCGCTCGCCTCGTAAACCCACGCCGGCACCGCACTCCGTCCCGTGTCCAATCCTGCGCGCGTGATCTGGTACGCGATCAGATCGTCGAAGCTGCGATTGCGCTCGCGCAAATCCTGGTAGTCCGGATACGACTGCATCGGAATGCCGCCGCCCTGCTCAATGAGGGCAAGGCTCTTCGCACCCGGCACATTCAACGGACGCAGCACCAGTCCGTTCAGCATGCTGAACACCACCGCATTCGCCCCGATCGCCAATGCCAGCGTCAACACCGCAACCAACGTGAAGCCAGGCGACTTCAACAACACGCGCAGACCGAAGCGCACATCCTGCACCAGCCGCTCGAAGAAGCGATTCCCCGCCGCCTCATACGACTCCTGTCGGTACCGCTCATAGCCGCCAAACTCCACCCGCGCCCGCCGCTCCGCCTCCGCCCGCGGCAATCCCGCGCGCTCCAGGTCATCCGCGCGATGCGCAATGTGCGAGCGAAGCTCCTCCTCCATCTCCGCATTCTTCGGTGAACGATGAAAGAGCCTTTCCCAAAGCGAGCCGAGAGAGTCGAGAAGTCTCATATCTCCTCCGGTTGCGCAGACAGCGCAGAGCCGATCGCCGTCGCCAGCCGGTTCCAGTTGTCCGTCTCCTCCCGCAAACGGCGGCGGCCGGCGGCGGTGAGTTCATAGAACTTGGCCTTGCGATTGTTCTCCGATGTCCCCCAACTCGCCTTCAGCAGCCCCTGCCGCACCAGGCGAAACAGCCCGGGATACAGCGCGCCCTGCTCAATCAGCAGCGCATTGCCGGAGATCTGCCCGATGCGCAGCAGAACGCCGTAGCCATGCAGCGGCCCCAGCGAAACCGCCTCGCAGGATCAGCAGATCCAGCGTGCCCGGAAGTAGTTGTGCCTGGTCGCCCACGCGGCCTCCCCTAATCTGCTTAGGAGTCTAGGCCGCCCTCTCCTAAGCTGTCAAGGGGAGTCTACGAGACTTGCTCGATGGGGAAAAGTTCCGCGAAAAGCGCGCGGCTTGCATCCGGTCGGTATCTCGCGAGCCTCGCACTCGGAAAGAACTACGGGCGTGGACTGCCGCAGCGTGTTGTGAATCTCAGCCACCGAATCCGTGTGCCGCATCAACGCCGAGAATCTCTTCGCGGGGAGCCTTCGCGTCGACCCATGCGTTGTCGCGAATCTCTCGCGCCCCCTCGCCTTCGCCGCCGAACTCGCCCGTCACCTCCACCTGCACGCGCTCCACCTCGATACTGCGCTTCCGCGCCTCACGATAGATGTCATTGCAGTAACAGGTCGCCAGCGCCAGAAAAAGCAACTCGCCGCCATTCGCGCTCGATCCCAAACCCTCCGCCTTCGGAGCAATCGTCAGCGCATGCTCGCGCCCCTCCGTCCGGAGAGTGACTGTGTGTTCCCCGCGCCGGTTCACCACGCGCGCCGAAATATTCATGCGGTTTCGTGTCCATTTCGTTCGTATGCCGACGTCCATTTTTCATTCTCGGCTCCGGGACTTGCCGCCCGCATCCCAGCCCCCAAGCTCCAGCGCCACCGCCATGCAAGCATCGCGAAGCTCATCCGCAACTTCGCGATTGTTGATCGCCCTCGCCACCACCATGCCGCCCACGCACAGCGCAGCCGTCGCCTGAGCCGTCGTCCTCCGCGGATCGGCCATTCTCCTTTGCGCTGCGCTCCAGCACGCTGACCATCGCCTGGAATACCGTTTCGAAGGCGCGCTTCGCACCCTCGCCGCTGCGCGAGACATCCGTCGGCAACGCCACCATCGGACACGAGTTCTCCACATCCTCGAAATGCTGGCGGGATAGATAAGCGCGTACCACCTGCGGCCCCACCTCGGTCGACGCCAGGTCCACCTCCACGCCCTCCCAGCAATTCCTCCACTCCGGATCCGTGAAGAAGCACCCCAGCACCTCCGCGTACAAATCGCTCTTGCTCTCGAAGTAGCTGTAGAACCCGCCGCGCGTCAGCCCGGCGCCGGACATGATCTGATCGACCGAGATATTTTCGAAACCGTGGCGGTTGAACAGCCGCCGCGCGCTCTCCACGATCTTTTTCCTGACTTCAGTGCGATGACCAACCGGATAAGGCATAGACGCTCCCCGCTTCCGGGGAAGTATTCACCTGCCGCTGCGCTCCTGGCGAACGAAAAGATGATCTTGAACATAATTTGTTCGCGTGTTCCGATGCCTTGGGCTCAATCAGAAAATCCTCGGAGGAAAACATGCAGGTGAAAACGGCTTCGGCACCGCAATACGGCGCTTCGTCCCACCTCGGCCTCACCCGGCGTCAGCTCGTTACCGGTGTCGCCATCGCCGTCGGCGGCATTGCCACACACTTCCCGCTCCTGGCCCAGCAGTCGCAGCAGCCCGGAATGGAGAAGCCCGGAACCACTCCTACCTCCACGCGCACATCGCTGCATGACGAGATCACTCTCAAGACCTCCCCGCAGCGCATCTACGAGCTGCTCCTGGACTCAAAGCAGTTCGCCGCCCTGACGGGCAGGCCGGCCGAAATCGATCCCCGGGCAGGCGGCGCCTTCTCCACCTTCGGCAAGCTCATCGAAGGACGCAACATCGAGCTCGTCCCCAACCAGCGCATCGTGCAGGCGTGGCGCCCCGCCGCTTGGGAGCCCGGCCTCTACTCCATCGTCCGCTTCGAACTAAAGCCGCATAGCTCGGAAACCACCATCGTCCTCGACCACACAGGATTCCCGGAAGGCGACTTCGCCCATCTCGAATGGGGATGGAACTCTCACTACTGGCAGCCCCTCAGGAAATCATTCTCCTAGCTGCAGAGAGAGACTCGCGGAGGAAGCGAAAGCGCGCGTCGCATTGGAAGGCCGTAGCGGAGACTGACTCCGCATAGACCTCAATCGCCAATCGAGCGAATCACCTTCGCCGGATTTCCTCCGACAAGAGTATTCGGCGGAACGTCCTTGGTGACAACCGAACCCGCCGCAACAACCGAGTCCTCGCCTACTGTTACGCCACCGATGATGGTCGCACCGGCTGCGATCCAAACGTTTTTCTCAATCACAATGGGCTTTCCGATTGTGGCAACGCGTCGCTGCGAAGGTGCAAGGGGATGGCCCGTCGTGATAATGCTCACGTTCGGCCCGATCATCACATCGTCCGCGATGTCGAGCCCGCCAAGGTCATAGAAAGTGCAGTTCTGATTGACGAAGACATTATGACCGACGCGGATTTCGTCCCCACCGGCCGTATAAAAGGGAGGGATCAGTAAAAAGCTCTCGTCTACCTTTTTACCGATGAGTTCGCTGAACAAGGCCCGAATTTCGTCCGCATCGTTGAACGTCAAACGGTTAAGTGCGGCGGTGATCGACATCGCTCGTTTGACGTTTGCCAACATGGCCGCTGATTCCGGCGTCCTGGCGTAAATGGCCTTGGTGCGATCGTCATTCGGCATTCGTTATTTCCTCTGCTGCGGTTGGTCGCGCATCATGGGTACTTGACCTAACTCTTCGTTCGGATGATCAGCTTGCCCGGATTGCCAGCAATCGAGCCGTTATAAGCATGATCTGCTTCCTCCATTGGCAGCTCAGCTTTGACAAAAGCCTTCAATTTCCCGGAATCGAAAAGCTCGCATAGTGCAGCGAGTTGCTCTCCATCTTGTTCGACGATGAAAAAAGCACTCTTCACTCGTGGATCGGTACTTGATTCTGCGTCCGCAGCAATCGTGACCAGCCTGCCACCAGGCTTCAGAAGATCCCAGGATCTGTCCAGGGTGTCTCCACCTACGGCATCGAAGATGACATCGACTAGGCCTGCCTCTTCAAAACGGCCCTCTCGATAATCAATGACCTCATCGGCTCCAAGGTGCTTTACAAAATCGATGTTTGCCTTGGACGACGTGGCAATCACATACGCCCCTTGCGATCTTGCAAGTTGAACCGCGAAAAGTCCCACCGCGCCCGCCCCTCCGTGTATAAGAACGCGTTCGCCTTTCTGTAATTTTGCTCGGAGATGCAGCCCCTGCCATGCCGTCAGCAAGCCAATCGGGACTGCGGCCGCTTCGATGTGGGAAAGTGAAGATGGCTTCAGAGAAAGATTCGATGGTTTTGTTATGCAGAACTCAGCCGTAGCACCCTCTGCGAACCAATCGTTCAAACCAAAAACAGCATCTCCCAGGCTGTAGCTGGTCACTCCCGCACCTAACCCCACCACTGTGCCTGAGAATTCATGTCCGGGAATCGCCTTGGCTCGGGCTGTACCGTCCGCATAGTGGCTGGTGGGATACCAAAGCTTCTCTGTAGGGGTCACTCCGGCGGCGAAGACCTGAATCAGGATTTCGCCCGCTTGCGGCTCGGGAACAGGACGTCTTACCGGCTGCAGCTTCAGGTTGTCTGTAAACTCCATTGCTTTCATCTCTGCCATTGCTTCACTCCGTGGAACTCGTTGTATTAGTAGTCGGAATCAGGAAAGGGAGACGCAGCTATCACGTCAACAGCGTTCGGGGCTTTATAACCAGGGATGAAACGCTCACAGATGCTGGCGTTCACGGTGCCGTAGGTCGTGCCGGGCTTGTGCGCAAAGCCGGCGAAGTATTCCCGGATGAAGTTTTCCTTGAAGTGCTTTCGAGGATATTCAGCCACGATCTTCTCCCGCAACTCAGAAGGAAACTGATCGAAGCCCCTTCCAAGCACATCGAGACCGACTCCGGAATAGAGCAGGGCTACTTCGGGGCGCATGTACTGAGTGATGCCGGGAGTAGTGTGCAGAGCAATCGCTTGCCACGCAATTTCCACCTGTTCTTCAGGGACCTTATGTGCCGTGAGGAACTGACGGGCCGCGTTTGCGCCATCGACTTCGAAGCGTTCGTCTGGGCTCGAGAATTTCTGAATGAGACCGAAATCGTGAAATGCAGCCGCGACGTAGAGAAGTTCAGCATCGAAGAGAAGCTTTCGTTGACGGCCCTGCTCAGCTGCGAACAAGTAGACGCGTATCGAGTGATTGAAGAGCAGATCCGTGGAATGCTCACGCAGGAGATCAGTGGCTTCTTTCGCAAGCAAGGAATCGGGAATGATGAGAGCTGAGGATAGATGTGCCATTTGGTCTTCGCTCCTCCTTCCACTCAACCGTAACGCCTTAGCAGCGCAAGCGCCACGACAGGGATACAGCAATTTCGGACATGGAATGAGAGCGGCCATTCCCTGTAAACGGCAACAACGGGCGTCGGCCTTTCAAGGCATTATCTGAGCTAACCGTGTTCTACACGCGCCTTAATGTCTGAGTACGCCGTCTCGATGAGTTTGCTAAGCGCTGAGGCATGCGCGGTCATTCCCGGTCTCAGCTTCACATGGCGCATGAACTTGCCTGTGCCTTGCAACAAGCGGGCCGGATCCGGCAGCGATGCACCGTGAAAGAAACCCACGTTTACATGAGACGTGAACACGTTGACATAGCCGAAAGGCACGTCGCCCAGACATGCAACCGGACAGCCATCATGCAGGGTCTCCCGGACCTCGTCTCCGCATCTTCGCATTGCCTCAAACCACGCATGCGCGATGGCTCCCAATTCGCCTTTATGCTCTTTCATCCATGCGTCGATGGCGGGATCGTGTTCGACGGTTCCATTGAATCGCAGCAGTTGCGCTCTCATCGTCGGTGCGTTTCGCTTTCAACAATAAACTCTCGCTAGAATTAACTTCTCTGCAAATAAATAGTCGTTGCCAAAGCCCGCTAGATAAGTTTATTCTCCTGCGCCAGTTTCACATCCTCCATCTCCAGGTGGTTCTAATGTCGACTCGTGTTTTAGGATCTCTTCCGAAGCGCGCCCTCACCTTCTTCCTCGTCAGTCTGCTCCTTCCCTTCTTTCTTGCGCGCCCCGCTCTCGCCAATGAACCGCACCACCACAGCAAATCCAAAGTGGTCGGCGGCTACTTCGAAGAATGGAGCATATATGGCGCCGGCTACAACATCGCCAATCTGCAGGCCAATGGCGTTGCAGATAAGCTCACGCATTTGACGTACGCCTTCGGCAACGCCACGCCGACCGGCTGCGCCATAGCGGATAGCTGGGCCGATTATCAGGATCCGTCTCTTCCAAGCGTCAGCGGGAAGCCCTACACCGGGCCCCTGTACGGCAATTTCGCCGCGCTGCAGCAGCTCAAGCAACTGCACCCCAATCTGAAAGTTATGATCTCACTCGCCGGCGCCGACGGTTTTTCGGCCGCTGCAAGTAGCGCTGCCAGCCGTCAGGCCATGGTCGCCAACTGTATCGATCTGTTCATCAAGGGCAATCTCGCGCCCGGAATTTCTGCAGCGGGCGTTTTCGACGGCATCGATATTGATTGGGAATTTCCCACCGAAGCTGACACGGTAAATGCAACCGTGCTGCTCGAGGAATTTCGTAAGCAGCTGGACTCATTGGGAGAGGCCAACCACAAGCATTATCTTCTGACCATGTTCGGTCCCGCCGGCCAGCAGAATTTCTCTAACCTTCAGCTAGCCCAAGTCGCGCGCCAGCTAGACTTTTTCAACTTGCAGGGCTACGACTACCACGGCACCTGGGAGACTTCCACCAATCACGCGTCTCCTCTCTTCGACGACAAGCAGGATCCCGACTCTTCCGAGAATTTCTACATCGACTACACGGTTCGCTCGTATCTTCGGGCTGGCGTCCCCGGAGAAAAGCTCGTCCTCGGCATTCCCACGTATGCGCGCGGTTGGACCGGCGTTCCCAGCACCAATCATGGCCTGTATCAAACCTCCACCGATCCAGCTCCGTTTCCTCCGGCCGATTACCTGCAAACGCCCGGCGTCATCACCTATCTCACACTCACTGGCCTGACCGGCTACACGCACTACTTCGATTACCGCCGAATCGCCGTGTGGCTCTATGATCCCAGCACGCAAACCTTCTGGTCCTACGATGACCCGGTCACGGTGTGGCTCAAGACGAAGTACGTCCAAACGCGCGTTCCCGGGGGCCTCGGCGGCGCATTTGTCTGGGCTCTCAAGGACGACGACGCCAACGGCACCATCGTGAAAACCATGGCCGCCGGCCTCCATTAATCCCGCGCCGGTTCAAATCTTAACCTGTACTCTTTATGTTTCGCTCGGCCGGAACTAAGATTCCGGCCGAGTGAGAATCCGAGTGACCGCTTGCCGCTCACCCAACTGGCTCGCGAGGATCCTTCGACTAGGACGTCTGAACAACGCGGCACTTGGAATCTATCTGTGCGATCTCCGGTTCCCTGCAGGATGGTTAGCAATACGGACATCACGCAGCCATCAGCGAAGTTTCCGGACAGCCGGTCCTACGTCCTGAACAGGTTCTCAATCGCTTGCGGAGTGCTTTGGGGCTTACGCATCAATTTCAGTACCAAGCGTTGGCACGGTTGTCTAGAGTTGGAATATTCGATGATCCCAACACCAAGCGAATGCAACCACAAGCAGGCACGCGATAAGGATAAAGATCGCGGTCTTCATCCATGTCAGAAATACTTGTGTCCAGTTCAGAGGAACGCGATCGATCACTCGCTGGTCGGGGCCAACTAGGTGCCACCTACCCGCACTGCCCGTGCATTTAAACCGATACGAAGCAATAGGTACCAACGGAATCCCACCCAGAGCGAACCACTTCGTGCGTAGCTGAATGTTGGCCCTTCTGTCGGCGTCGTTGAGGTAGCGTCTACCAAAGAATATGAGGCCCGGTCCTCTGCTCCTGAAACCTTTCTCTTTCGCCTCTTCGCGGAGCTTCGTCCGCTCGCCCTGGGCCACGTATCGCTTCAGGTCACCGTCGCCGAGGTTGCGTCGTCCGAGTTCTTTCGCCAGCACTTGTTTAGCTTCTTCGGTGAACCCGCCCTCATTCGCCAAATTCAGTAGCGCAGCGTCAGTGAGAGTTTCGTAATACTTAGCGAGTGCCATTGTGCCCGGCATAATGTTGGCCGCAGTATAACCGCGACCTCTTTTCTTCCTGCTCCTTTTTCACTTCGTTCGGGTTGGTTTGTCGGCAATGCGGAAGTAACTCAGGGAGAATAAGATCGATTCGCATATTTCTTGGCGGTGCGATTCGATGAGGTGAGCGATGCGTCGTGTGTTCAACGCGGTAATGCGAGTGATAAGCAGCCTTATCGGTGTCTTGATGGTTCTGATGGGAGGGATCTGGATCCTGCAGGGGCTGAATCTAGCATGGGGATCTCTCAGCCGCAGCTTCATGCAAGGCGACCAACATTGGGCATTCTATGGCGCAATCATGCTACTTGTTGGCGTGTGTGAGATCGTTTGGAGCAACACTCGTTAATGGGAATGCGAACCCGAACTGATCCTTGAATCGAAGAGCCCGGCCCACCTCACGCGTGATGCGCGAACGGCAGCCTGAATAATCGGCCCGCTGACCCGTCTGTGATTGTTTCCGGTTAGCCGGTGACACGCCACCGCGGTGATAGCCTGCCATCGAAGGTGCTCCCAATGTCCCGATTTGAAGTCTTTGCCAGTGCAACCTTGATTGGGTATTCAGAACTGGATAGGGGTGATCCGCCGATGGGCGTCGCCTCTGGAAGGTTCCTTCCGCTGCCCGCCTATGAGGGAATACAGGCGCTCGTCATCGCCTCTCGGAATGGCTTACAAACCCACCTCGCGCTTACCGTCAGAACGGCGGACGGTCAAGATATACCGGCGCAGGGAGGCGTTCAAATCAACGACTACTCATCAGAACTGCGCCCCGAAGATATCGAAGTGGATGTCTTGGGCATCGGTTATCCGCTATACGAGGACCTGTTCCCGGGCCGCTATGCGACATATGCCGCCGGATTCCGAAAAGAGGAATAGTGTCTGTATTGTCGGCAATACGGAAGTAACGCACCAGCCGGCCAGTTCTGTCCGTATCGCCGGTCATACGGCCACGCCTCCCCGCGTACTATGGGCAACTATGCAAAGAGCCACAAAATTTCGATGGTGGAGTATTTACCTTGCCGTGCAAATTAGTAGGTTTGTTTCACCTCTTTGTCCGACTGCCTTACCACTATCGGCACACTTTGGGTCGGCTCTTTGTACTACCTTTACTGCCCGGCGGACCACTTGCCATGTGGCTCGATCTCTATGTGCTTGGCCGAACGAGACTGGCCCTGCCCGATCATATTTTGGTTGCGATAGTAACTCTGTTGATCAACTCTGGGTTATTCGCACTTGTCTTTGGCGCTGTGAGTTGGGCTCTTCGAGTGTGCAAGAATTCCTGGAGAGCAAACGCGTACACCAGAGACTGATTTTCAGACGCTCTCTGGGCATTCTGGCGCGAGAGAACTGTTCTAGTTCAGCCAGCGCGCATGCGTAATTGAAGTATTGTCGGCAAGAATGACGCTCGAAGCTTGGTTTCGAGCGCTATCGCCCTTTAACACGAGGCGATGCGCTTTCACGCACCCCGCTTCCGTCGGTCGTAAAGTTACGTTCCAGGCAGTCCAAAAGTTCGACGCCCGCCGTCCCGCACACATACCTTGTAATGTTGACGGCCTCAAAATCGAAATCGTTGAGCTTGATCCCGAAGAGATTTGCTCTCGAGCACGATCCGATATGCAGGCGGCATATCGTCGTCTACATGAGCGCCTTCTTTATTAGCAATGCCAAGTATGATGTCCTTGCGGGAAAGCGCCGGGCCGCCGGGCACAATGAGACCGGTGTTGGTCCACCAGCGACCGAGCATTCCGACTTCGCAGCCTGCGATGTCGAGTGTTGGACGAAGAGCGAATTTCCCGGCTGTAATCATGATGTTGGCGGCGATCTTCAATACAGTTTTCTTCTGGAGGTGGGCGAAGCCCGGATCCTGTTCCGGTTCTTTTGTCGAATGTATCGGAAGAGATAGATAGTCCGGTCGGAGACGCTTTAGGAGGGGCTTGCTGCTACCAGTTTCGTGGATGAGTGCGCGTATGGAGGTGGCGATGGTGATGGCGTGAACTAGATCGCCTTCCGCCATACGGTCCTCGGCGCTCTTCATAAAATGCCGATGCTCTTCGAGGGACCTTAAATAAAAAGTCTTCCTCTCGCTTACGCTCAATCGTGCCATTAAGTACCAAAGTCCTCTTAAACGGGCTTCGCACACGCAACCCGAACTCTCGGTTTGTCGGCAATACGGACATTACTCAGCCATCAGCGAAGTCTCCGTATTTGACGGTTTCTCGTTCACATCGATTACTTCTGGATCGTCCCGAAACCGAACGAGGCCTCTTGGAAACCACAAAAACCTGCCAGATCGCCCCACACAAATTGCTATCCTTAAATCAGGACTGACAGAAACCAAAAGCCACGGAGCGACAACTCCGTGGCTTTCGTCTTTGTAAGTCCTTTCTGTGGACGACTTTAGCGATAAGCCTTCTGGAATGACGACTTTGACCTGCGGGAGTGCTCCTAACCGAATGAAAGCACGAAGCTTACAAACCATCCTCCCGTGACGGGAGGGGGGAGGGGGTCACCCCAGCCACTCATCGAACGCACCACCGCGGATCGCAGCTCGCCAGCTTCGTGATGTCGCCCGCCAGCACGCGATCCTCACGCAGCGGCGCGACAAACTCGCGCACTCGCGCCCGCGCCGCCTCCACCTGCAACGCAGCACGCAGCGGCAAACGAAATTCCAGAGCCTGCGCCGCCGTCATCAACTCGATCCCCAGCACCATCTCGGCGTTCTCCACCACCTGCCGCAGCTTCAGCGCGGCCGTCATCCCCATCGAGACGTGGTCCTCCTTGCCGCCCGACGTCGGCACCGAATCCACACTCGCCGGATGCGCCAGCACCTTCGCCTCGTTCAGCAGCGCTGCGGCGGTTACATGCGCAATCATGAAGCCCGACGAGATTCCCGGATTGTCGGAGAGGAAGGGCGGCAGCCCCTCATTGATATCCGGATTGATCAGCCGGTCGATCCGCCGCTCGCTGATGCTCAGCAGATCGGCGAGCCCGATCGCCGCGTAGTCCAGTGCAAACGCCAGCGGCGCGCCATGGAAGTTGCCGCCGGAGAGAATGTCACCAGTTGAAGGCTGCTCCTCGCCGGTATCGGAGACGCTCTCTCCAGCGGTGTTGGAAAAAATGGGAAATATAAGAGGGTTATCAGTAGCAGCCCCCGTCTCCGTCTCGATCACCGCCGTCACATGATCGAGCACGCCGCGCACCGCGCCATGCACCTGCGGCATGCAGCGCAGGCAGTACGCATCCTGCACCCGCGGATCGTTCAGCCGGTGCGACTCGCGGATCTCGCTCTGCTCCATCAGCGCGCGCAGATGCGCCGCCGCCGCAATCTGCCCCGCATGCGGCCGCGCTTCGTGGATGCGCGCATCGAACGCCGCCGGGGTGCCCCGCAATCCTTCAAGCGACATCGCCCCCGCCAGATCAAAAAGCCGCACCACACGCTGCGCACGAAAAAGACTCAGCCCGCCGACCGAGGCCATCGCCTGCGTGCCGTTCAGCAGCGCGAGGCCTTCCTTCGCCTGCAACTCGAGCGGCGCGAGTCCAGCCGCAGCAAGCGCCTTCGCCGCTGCCATGCGCTCACCGCGCACGAATACCTCGCCTTCGCCGATCAGCGCCAGCGCCAGATGCGCCAGCGGAGCAAGGTCTCCGCTCGCGCCCACCGATCCGCGCGATGGCACGACAGGATGAATCCGGTGCGCGAGCATCGCTACCAGCAACTCGGCCACCTCGGTGCGCACGCCGCTCAGCCCCTTGGCCAGCACATTCGCCCGCAGCAGCAGCATGCCGCGCACCTCGGCCTCGCTCAGCGGCTCGCCCACACCGCAGCAGTGGCTGCGCACCAGGTTCTGCTGCAGTGCCGTCACCTGGTCCGGCGCCACCCGCACATCGGCCAGCTTCCCAAACCCAGTGTTGATGCCATACGCCGCCGCATCGCCTGCGGCCGCGCCATCGACAACAGCGCGCGAAGCAAGCATGCGGCTTCTCGAGCCGGGAGCGATGGCGACCTCGAGTGTCGCGGCAGCCACACCATCGAGTTGCGCCAATGTCAGAGGATCACCACAAAGCAGGAGAGGAGCGGAAGAGTTGGTCATAGAAAGGCGTCAGCAAACCCTTCACTATAGCGATCGCGAGCGCTCCCGTCACGCGACGAGGGTCATGCGGGACGCGGCATGCGCGCCCGCCGCGCGCGGCGCTTCTCCGTCTGCACCCACGCAAACAGTGCGATCGCACACAGCGGCAGCACGCCAAAGAGCCAGATCGTTCCCCGGCGCGCCGAGTGATTTGCTACCGTCAGATCTGTCGCCGCGCTCGCCTCGCGACCCGCCGCTCTCACATGAACCACGGCGCGCCACCGTCCAGCGTGCGGCAGTTGGACAATCGCATCCTCCATCAGCCGGTTCGACGCATGCGCATGCGACAGGTGCGCGACCACAGGCGCGATGCTCGCGTCCTCGGGCGTCAGTGTGACGACCACATCCGCATCCAGCAGCACACTTCCCTGCTCCTCCACCAGCACGCTTACGTCGGCCGGCCCAACGGCCAGCGACTCTGGCGTCGTGAAGAGCGATACGACAAACGGTCCCGCTGCCTGCCGCATCTGCAGCCGGCCGCCATCTGCGTGCGCTGCCACCGCGCAGCACCCGATCACGAGGCCAGCCAGAAGACGCCTCACATCGACCCCATCATCACACCGCGCATCTGCATCGGCTGGAGCAGCACCCAGAAGCCCAATGCGTAGAGCGTCACGGTGAGCAGCGCCAACGGCGCGACAGCCAGCAGCCGGCTCGTAACGCGCCGCCCCGCCGCCATCCGCCACGCCAGATAGAGCGACAGCAGCAGACCTCCGTCGAGGAAGAGCAGCTGCAGCTGCAGCAGACCGTTCCCCTGCAGCAGATCCGCGGCCGCGCTCCAATGCGGCGCACCCAGCCAGTGGAAACCGAAGTCCGTCACTGACTGCTGCACCAGCGGCACGAATGAGGGCGTAGCCATCACCAGGTGGAAGAGAAGGTGCGCCGCCCACATCCCCATGCCCAGCGGCACCAGAGCCAGCGCACCGCGGCAGAATGACTCGCGCCGCGACACTCCCCCTCGCCCCGTCTGCGAGACCAGCCACACAATCCCCGTCGCCACCAGCGTCACGACGAGGACGCCGGCGAAGCTCCCCGCCCCGGCAGCCAGCCACGGCATGCACCGGCCCGCCGCCGCCAGAAACGCACCCCCCGGCCCCACCATCGCGGCCGCATTCGCAAACCCCGCCAACACCAGCACCAGAGCTGCTACCGCCACGTCCGTCCTGCGATGCAGCCGTCCCAACGATGAAGTCGGCTCGCTAGCCAGCACGTCGCGCGTCATGCTGCGCGCAACGATGCCGATGTTGTCGTGCGGACATGCCTTCACGCAGTCCATGCAGAGCGTGCAGTCCGCATTGCTGTGCTTCTCCGGCAGATACAGCTCGAGCTCGCAACCACGCTGCCGCGTATTGCCGCGGATGCAGTCACGCGTCGCGCACGTGTTGCAGGTCGATGCGCTCCGAATCTGCAATGTCGTGGGAGAGATCAGCGATCCCACGAAGTTGAACTGGCCGATCGGGCAGACGTATTTGCAGAAGCTCGCGCCGCGAAAGAAAGTGTCTACCAGAAATGCTGCGCCCACGTAACCGATCAGCAGCCACGCAGTACCCGCCGGACTATTCCAGAGAGCGAATCGCTCATACCCGAAGAAAAACACCACCATTAACCCGACGCCGATCCACTTCACGCGCAACCACTGGGGCCAACGAAAGCGTGCCCAGCCGAAGCGGCGTCCAAGTTCGCGTGGGAGTGTGAACGGGCATGCCATGCAGAAGAGATTGCCGACGAACAGCAACGCCAGCACGCCTAGCGCCCGCACAATATTCCACGGCAGGACTCCGGCCAGATTCATGGCCGCCATCGGATGGCCAATGAAGCCGTGCGCGATGACGATACACATCACCAGCAGACTGACCGCCTGCAGCGATTGTCTTCCGTAGCGCGCGTGAAGCAATGCGCCAACCACCGGGACTCGCAGCAGATCGAACTGAACGGCACGAACTCTGCCCGCGGCCGGAGCCCCTCCGATCTGCACCAGCGCGTGACGCGGCCGTCGCCGCGATAGGAGCGACATCGTGACGCCGACCGCGGGTACTAGGTAGATCGCCGATCCCACCACCCACATGAATGCGCCAGCCGCAGCCTGGTCTTGCAGTGCAGACATGCCGAAGATGCGCGGCGCGGTGGCATACGTTGGATAGAGCGCGCGATTCGAAAAGGCGAGAAATGCCGAGAGCGCGGTATTTGCCAGGTCTGCGCTGACCAGATAGGGCACGACGGCCCAGGGGGACCAATGCGAGCGGCTCGGCCAGGGCTGCACCACCGTCCACCAGAAGAGCAGCGATGTAAAGAGGAAGCACGCGTGTTCCACTTCGTGCCATCCTGGCGACCGCAGCGCCAGTTCATAGGCCGCCGGCACATGCCAGCCAAGATATGCCAGATTCATCGCAATCCAGCCTGTCGCCGGATGCACAATGAAGCGCGCAATGGCGTGAAGGTGCGCGACGTGAACAGCGGCCCCAGCCCTTCGCGCACCCAGCCGCGCGGCAACCCGCGCAGCAAAGGCACCGTTGGCGCGCCCAGCAGCAGCAGCGGGGGCGCCACGGACATCAGCAACAGATGCTGCGCCATATGCGCCAGCAGCAGCCAGTTGCCCAGCACATCCAGCGGCGATGCAATCGCCAGCCAGATCGTCGCCAGGCCCGCAAAGAAGCAACCAGCGCGCCACGTTGGCAGTTCCACCGGCCGCGTTAGCCTGGCAACGCGCCAGCCGCGCCAGTAGACAATCGCTGTGAGCAGTAACGACAGCGTGGCCCATAGCGGAATGCTCCACGAGGCAGCAACCGCGTCTGACAGCTCAGGATTCAATGCAACTCCAGCCGGCGATGACTACTGCCTACGGGCGGATCGCCTCCACCGGCTCCTTCGGCGCGGGATTGTTCGTCTCCGCAACGTGCCTGGAGGCGTCAATCGCGACGGGCTCATGTTCTGGATGCAGCGTCTCCAGAAATGAAACCATGGCTGTTATCTGTGCGGGCGACAGGGTCTTGCCGTAGGCGGGCATATTGCCGCCGCCCTGCGTCACCTGGCGCACCAGCTGGTCCCACGTGAGGCGCGTTGCGACGTAATCAAGAGACGGCCCGCGACGCCCACCCAATCCTCCGACCTGATGGCAGTTGCGGCACTGCTTCTCCTGAAAGACGATAGCGCCCTGCCGTTCCAGCGGTGTCGTCCCCTGAACAAAATGCACCGGCACCGGATCGGCGCTCCACCCATCCATCTGCGGGCTCCAGGGAACATACGTTCCCAGATGCGTGAGCGTCGCGAAGCCCACCGCCAGCACGACCACCAGAAGCACGGCCACCGGCCGGCGATGCCAGCTCTTCTCGCCCAATCCAGCAACGAAGGGTAGCGCCAGCAGGATGCCGATGCCAATGACTGGCGCGATCAACATGACCGGTGTCTCGATCGAGGGCGGCAGGAACGCAAGCGCGGTATAGATCCACAGAAAGAAGAAGTCGGGCTTGGGCACCGTCTGCACGATCGTGGGATCGGGTACGCCGGTCGGACCGATAGGGCCGAACACCAAGGCACAAATCGCAACCGCCAGCAGGATGCCCGCTGCAAACATTGCATCCTTCCACACCGCCCCGGGCACGAAGGGGATGCCGTCCTTGTGCGCTAGCTCGTTGTACTCCTGGATGTAGGTCTCGCGCTTCACCAGGCGTCCCGGCGTCGGCCATTCATTGATGCCGAGCTTCAGAACCAGCCATGTGTGCAGCGATGCGAATCCCAGCATGGTCGCGGGAATGACGAACACATGCAATGCGAAGAAACGTGTCAGAGTGGCGCCCGCGATGATGGGGCCGCCCAGCATGAACTGGACAAGTTGTCCCCCGATGAACGGCACGCGGCTCACGATCGAAGCCCCAATGCCGAGCCCCCAATATGCGTCCTGATCGAAGCGCAGCACCTGCCCGGTAAAGGCCATGCCCAGCGTCATCAGCAGCAGACAGACACCGAGGATCCACGTGAGCTCGCGCGGAAACTTATAAGCGCCGAAGAGGAACACCTGGCACATATGGATCAGCACGATGGCGACCATGAAGTTCGATCCCCAGCCGTGCATGCCACGCAGGAACCATCCCAGGGGCAATTCATGGTTCAGCACCTGCAGGCTCGCCCACGCGGAGCCGGCAGAGGGCACGTACACCAGCGCCAGCAGAATGCCGGTGACGATCTGCAGCAGCAGCAGCACAAAGCTCGCGCTGCCGAAGACGTACCACCAGCTCGCCGTCTTGTGGGGGACGGGATGCTCGACCGACTCCTTGACGAAGCCCTCGAGCTGCACCCGGCGCTCTATCCAATCGTAGGCTTGCTTGTACCAGCGCATGGCAGAGTTCCCCGACTCCTTTAATTTCACGGACCAGTTTGGCGTCGTTCGCGAGTGTCGGCATCTGTCCTGCATCGATCATCAACTTGCCGGCGGTCACACGATAATCGTAGGTAAACAGGCCGCGTTCCGGCGGCCCCGCCGCGCGGTCGCCATTCGAGTAGTACACCCCGCCGTGGCACGGACACATGAACAGCTCCGACTGGGGAAACCAGCGCACCGGGCAGCCCAGGTGCGCGCAGTTCACGGCGAACACTGTGAACTTGTCACCCGCATCGCGCCGCACATAACAGGCTACCTTTCCCGTATCGCCATCCCATTGGTCCGTGTGCGGGTTACGATATGTGGCCAGCACCGTCTCGCCTTCGCGGTAATCGTTCACCGGCCCCAACGGAATCCAGGAGTTGTAGCGGCCCTTACCGCGTATCGGCCCCAGCAGATACCCGATCACCGGGGTCGCGATTGCTGCGGCTATCAGCGCGTTCACCGCAATGCTCACTTTAAAGAGAAACGTGCGCCGCGAAACCCCTGCTTCTCCGTCCGTGGCGACCTTCTTGGCATGCTCCACCACGGATTCCTGGTTGGGCTTTGGTAAGCCCGGCTCCGGATTCATCGCACCCCTCCGCTCGTCTTCGGCTGATGTGCCGGCTGGTGTGTGGCTCCCTGGGTTGCTTGCAGCCCCTGAGTCTTTCCCGCAGGCGCGTTCGGCTTCTGCACCATCAAAAACGCCACCACATCGCTTACCTGTTGTGCGGTCATCGGACTATCCATCTGCTCGCGCCAATCGGGCATCCCGAGATCCGGCCTCCCGACAATCACAGTTGTGCGAAAAGTCTGCGGTGCCATCAATGTCAGGAAATCTCGATTCAGCACCGACCCTGCCTCCCCGATCTTGCCTCCGGCCGGTCCGTGACAATTCGCGCAGTTGTTTGCGTACACCTGCTCGCCCGCTTTTGCATCTCCCTTTCCGTCATCGGCATACGGGGGCAGATTCGTGACCTTCAATGCCTCTCCCTTTTTCCAATTCGCGCGAATCCCATGCACGATGGAGTCCACCTGCGCATCCGTCAACTCGCCACCTGCACTCTGCGCGAACGCCGGCATCATCGAACCGGGCAGCCCCCGCGAAATCACGCGATGCAGCGTTGCATCATCCACCAGCGCCTGATACACCGGTGACGCTAGCGGTGTCGCCGGCCCGTTTTGCCCTTCCGCGCCATGGCATCCCGCGCAGTTTTGCGCAAAGAGCACCTGCGGCGACAGAACGCTATCCGGGCGCGGCACCTCCGGCCCCGGCGCAGGCTTTCCCGGCAGACTGTCGCATCCGCTTGCCAGCAGGGCGCACGAAAGTGCGAGCGCAAACATACCGACCCTCATCGCTGGTCCTCGTCATCGGGCGGCGGCGCAACTTCCACACCTAAACGCACAGCGAGCGGCGCGCCCGCGAGGCTCTTAAGATGCCCCTGCCTCGCGACTACCCAGCCCGCAACGATGCCGTATCCCACCTGGCTCAGTGCGAACCAGTACCAGTTGATGTGGTCATCGAAATATGGATTGAGCAGTCCAAGCGTGGAATGCAGGAGACCAGTCCACAGCGCCGGTGCGATCAGGCCGCCTAACACGATCGGATGTCGCGGCATGATCGGCAGCAATGCGCCATAGAGCAATCCCACCAGGAATGACGACGCGGTGTGGATCACGATGGCAATCAAAAAGGCCGCCAGGTGGAATGTCGCCAGATCATGTTCCGATGGATTATTCCAGCCCGCAACGCCTGCACCGCCCAGCAGGTTCACCACGTACCAGATGCTGTGAAAGCGCGCCACTCCGTAGATCTCCGCCAGCACAATCATTACCGTGCCGCCGGCAAAGCCGCCCTTGATGCCGGAAATGACTGGATAGGTCGCAGTCGGCATGACGCTTCGTCCGACGAGCGTGTGCTCCACGCGTGTCACCCGCCGCCCCTCGCGCTCGATTGCTATCTCTTCCGCGCTCACTGGGAGCAACTCGATCACTTCGTGAGGCAGCACCTGCCGGAACCAACCCACCGCGCCGGCAACAGTCAACACCACTCCGAGCGCTGAGATCATCATGTTGGTCACTAGCCCAGCGAACAGCAGGGTCAGTCCGACAGCCATGATCAACGGCCAGTGCGTGGGAGCCGGCAAATGAATCAAGTCCTGCGTGCCGTGACTCTGCCCGGCGGAATGCTCAAAATGTGCGTCTGCGCTCATGATCAGCGTCCAATCACATACACAACGGTGAAGACCACCACCCAGACCCAGTCCACAAAATGCCAGTAAATCGCGAGCACCTCAACCTTCTCGGTATGCTCGGGCTTCAAGGACCCGGTCAGAGCAAAGATCAAGACCGTAGTCAGCATGATGAGTCCGACAATTACGTGCGAGGCATGCAGACCCACCAGCGAATAGAACGTCGTGCCGAACAGATTAGTGCTTATCGTCAAGTGGTCTACATTGATCAACTTGTTCCACTCCTGCCCCGTACCTAGCAGGAAGATTGCGCCGAGCACGATGGTCAGTGCCCACCACGCCTTGAATGTCGCCATGGCGCGCTTTACCAGCGCACGCTCGGCCATCACGATCGTGAAGCTGCTCGAAAGCAGAAAGATGGTGTTCAGGATCGGCAGCTCCAGCACCTGCCGTGGCTGGGGGCCATAAGTGCTCCGGCCAATGTTGTAGACGTAGGCCACCACGAAGATCACGAAGATCGCCGACTCGGCCACGATGAGCGAGAACATGCCGACGCGGCCGCGCGACGGCAACCGCCACTCCGGATCGCTGACGTGGCCATGCACAGTGTGAGCCATGGGAATTGTGCTCATGATGGTGACATTCCCCCGCCGTGAATCATTTCTTCCACTGTCTCGTCCGGATCGTTCGGATGCTTCAGGTCCCAGAGCGGCCGGCGGCTGTGCACCACGGGTTCAATGGCGAAGTTATACGGAGGCGGCGGAGACGACGTGGTCCACTCCAGCGTCCAGGCATCCCACGGATCGGGTCCGGCGACAGCACCCTTCAGACACGAATGGATGATGTTGTAGACAAAAATCGCGATGGCGATCCCCTGTATGGCCGCACCAATACTGACGATCTGATTCAAAGTAGTCCATCCACGATCCGCCTCGTACGTGTATATCGATCGCGGCATCCCCAGAACACCTGGAACGTGCATGACGTCAAAGCAGACGTGAAAGCCGATGACAAAAAGCCAGAAATGCCATTTCCCCAGCCGTTCGTCCAGCATCCGGCCGGTAACCTTGGGGAACCAGTAATAGATGCCTCCAAAGATAGCGAATAGAATGCCGCCCACGATCACGTAGTGGAAATGCGCAATCACAAAGTACGAGTTGTGCAGCTGCAAGTTGAATGGCGCAATCGAAAGTATGATTCCCGTCAGGCCTGCGATCAGGAACTGCACCAGGAACCCGACGCAGAAGAGCATTGCTGTCGCATAGCGAATCTTGCCGCCCCACATGGTCGCGATCCAGTTAAATATTTTGATGCCCGTCGGAATTCCTACCAGCATGGTCGAAAGGACGAAGAAGGCGTTTCCAATCGAGGTCATCCCGATGGTGAACATGTGGTGCGCCCACACGCCCAGACTCACGAAAGCGATCGCTACCGATGCCGCGACCATGGCCGGATAACCGAAGATCGCTTTCCGCGAAAAGACCGGTATCACCTCGTTCAGAACAGCGAATGACGGCATGATCAGCACGTAAACCTCCGGATGGCCGAAGATCCAGAAGAAGTGCGCCCAAATAAGCGCCGAACCGCCTGCCTGCGTATCGAACAAATGGCCACCCAGGTAGCGGTCAATCGTCAGCATGATCTGCGCTGCGGTGAGCGGGCTTACCGCAAGGAGAATGAGAAACGCTTGCACCACAAAGAGCCACACCAGCAGCGGCATGCGGAAAAGCGTCATGCCCTTGCACCGCATGCAGAATGCCGTCGCAATGAAGTTGATTCCCACTCCGATCGAGCCGAAGCCGGAGACGATGAGCGCAAGTGCCCAGTAATCGGTGGAGTGGCCGCGCGAGAAGGCGCGCGACGTCAACGGCGCGTAAGCCCACCAACCTACATCCGGCGCGCTGCCTGCTCCCTGCAATCCCACCCCGCCAATGAAGCTGTAGTAGAGCAGCAGACCACCGAAGGCCGACATCCAGAAGCCGAAGGCGTTCAAGCGGGGGAAGGCCATATCCCGCACGCCGAGCATCAGTGGAAGAAGGTAATTTCCGAAGCCGAAAGTGATGGGCATGGCCACGAAAAAAATCATCGTGGTGCCGTGCATGGTAAACATGCGATTAAAGGTTTCCGCGCTGACGAAGTGATTGTCCGGAAAGAAGAGCTGAATGCGAATGATGATCGCCTCGATGCCCCCGATCACAAGGAAAAGTAAGGCGTACAACACATACATGATGCCCAGCTTCTTGTGATCAACGGTGACTACCCAGCTATGCAGTACTTCCAGCCAGGTTCCTTCAGCTTCGGCTGCCACTTCGGTTGCGCCCAAGCCTCCAGGTACCGGTATGCTCGATCCTGCCATCTCTGCCCCGCTCTCCCGTGAAAGGCTATTACTGCAAGGTATTCAAGTAGGCTGTGATCTCATGCACCTGGTCTGCTGTCAGGTGCATGGCCGGCATCAGCGAGCCGGTCTTGATCAGGTCCGGATTGTCGATCCACCGTTCCAGGTTTTCCGTTGTGTTGTCTGCGGCTCCGGAGGCAATGGTCTTCCGGCTCGCTAGATGTGTTAGGTCAGGTCCGAACTGCCCTCGTGCGGGCGTGCCCGCGATCGCATGGCAATTCATGCATGCTTGCGATTCAAACTCATGCCGGCCAGCCGCAACCGCGGCATCTTGTACGCCCGGCTGCTGCTCCTGCTTCACCCATGCGGCAAATTGCTCCGGCGTATCCACGTAAACACGCAACAGCATCTTCGCGTGTTGCACGCCGCAGAACTGCGCACACTGTCCTACGTAAAGGCCTGGCGTATGCGGATCGATCCACATTTCGTTGATGCGGTTCGGCAACAGGTCGATCTTTCCAGAAAGCCGGGGAACCCAGAAAGAGTGAATCACATCCGCAGACGTGAGCTTCATAAAGGTCGGCCGCGACGTGCTTGTATCGCTGACCGGGATGTGCAGCTCATTCGCAGTCGTGATGTGCTGTGCGGGATAGCGGAACTCCCACCAGAATTGGTGTCCGATCACCGTCACCTCGAGTGCGGACGGAGGCTGCGGCGCATCCTGGATCGCGAAGATCATCCGCGCCGTCGCCAGGAACATCACCACCACGATAAGTACCGGAATGATGGTCCATGAAAGTTCAATTTGATTGCTGCCGAAGATTTGCGGCGGCTCGCTGCCGTCGTCATCCGGTCGCCGCCGGAAGCGCACAGCTGCATAAAAGATCAGTGAACCAACCGTGACGAAGATGCCACCGGTGATCGTCAGAACAAAAAGCGAGAGATCGTAACTCACCTTCGCCGGTGTCGCGGCCGGCGAGAAGATGTTCGTGTTGCTGCCAAGTGCAAAGGCGTGTCGAGCGATGCAAGGGGCCAGCAACAGGGCTGCTTGCAGCATGCGGCGTCGGCAAGTCGTAACGGATTGCCTTGCGCACGCACGCGGTCGAGCCATACCTTCAGCATAGCGCAACTCTTCTGATGGCTAAGCCCCATATTTCTGGTAGTGGTCTACGTTCTTCTGGAGCCACCGCGCATAACCGCGCGCGCTGGACCATCGCCTTTTTGCTTGGCTTCGGCGTCCTCATCAATTTTTTCGATCGCGTGAATCTTTCGGTTGCACACGATGCGCTGCGTTCCACCTTTCACATGAATGAGGTCGCATTCGGCTACCTGGCCGGCGCCTACAACTGGACCTATGCCGCCTGCCAGTTACCCATTGGCGCGCTGCTGGATGCCGTGGGTGTCGCCGTAGTCGGGCGCATCGGTTCCCTTCTTTGGGGCGTCGCTACGCTCCTCGCCGCCATCTCGCCCACCTATGGCACCCTCTTCGCATCGCGCATGCTCCTCGGCATCGGTGAGGCGCCCATCTTTCCGGCAAACGCCAAGGCCATCGGGCTCTGGTTTCCGGCAGAAGAACGGGGCCTCCCCACCGCCATCTTTGACGCCGCTGCAAAGTTCTCCACTGCCATCGGCGTCCCCATCATCGGCATCTTGCTGCTGCACGTCGGCTGGCGATGGGCGTTCGCGGCCACTGCGCTAACGAGTCTCGCCTACTTCGGACTCTTCTATTTCATCTATCGCGATCCGCCGCCCGCCGAGCGGCATGGAGATGCGGCTGGCGGCCTGCATCCGCCCGTGCCCTTCCTCTATCTCCTGCGCCAGCGCAAAGTTTACGGACTTTTCATCGGCTACGGTGCATACAACTACGTCTTCTATCTCCTGCTTACCTGGCTCCCCACCTATCTCGCCGTCACCCTCCACATCGACCTCATGCACTCCTTCCTCTACACCGGCGTGCCTTGGCTTATCGCGACCGCGACGGACCTCATCGCCGGCGGCTGGCTGGTGGACGCCCTTATGCGCCGGGGCTTCTCGTCCACCGTCGTGCGGCAAGCCATCCTCATCGCCGGCATGCTCCTGGGTATGGGGCTGCTGGGCGCCGTTCACTCCACCACCCCCGGCACAGCTCTGCTCTGGATCAGCATCTCCATCGGCGGCCTTGCTGCCGCCGCACCCGTCAGCTGGTCCTTACCCGCGCTGGTCGCGCCTCCCGGAGCCGTCGGTCGTGTTGCCGGCATCATGAACCTCGCCAGCCAGGTCTCCGCCATCGCTGCGCCCGTCATCACCGGTTACCTCTACGGCCACACGCACTCCTTCGCTATCGCCTTCAGCGTTCCCGTCATCTATCTGTTCGCCGGCATCGTCGGCTACGTCTTCCTGCTTGGCCGCATCGAGCCCATCCCGGCGCCCGCCGCGGCCTAATGCGCACTGTATCCTTGGTGCCAAAGTCCGGTGCCAAAGTCCATGCCCTCGTCCGCTCCGAGTTTGTCCGCTCGGTCTGTCCGCTCAATGATGCATTTGCGCCTCAACGTCGTTTGTCTGCGGTTGCCGGTCATGGCCGCGGCCCTCTTATTGTTTCTCATAGCCGCTCCGTCACTCCGCGCACTCGATCCCGCACAGCCCCTCCGCCAGTACGGCCAGCAGCTCTGGCAAACCGATAACGGCCTTCCCCAGAACACCGTCCACGCCATTCGGCAGACGCATGACGGCTACCTGTGGCTCGCCACCGACGGCGGGCTCGTCCGCTTTGACGGCATAGAATTCACCCTCTTCGACCGGCGCTCTACGCCGCAGCTGCGCAGCAACCTCATCGGTACCCTCACCGAGACGAGCGACGGCACGCTCTGGGCCGCCACTGCGGACGGCCTGCTTCGCCGCAACCAAGGCTCGATCGAGGTGCTCGGAGCCGCCAATGGCCTCCCCGCTGGCCCCATAGCCAGCGTGATCCCTGCCGGCAATTCCAGCCTCTGGGTGCTCACGCCGGAAGGCGTTGCTTTCGGCTCCGGAAATCGCTTCGCACCTGTGCACGGCCTCGATGCCCCGCTCACAAGCCGTGATGGCACGCCGGTTGCCGCGGGCGCGCAGGACGGCTCACTCTGGCTGGCGACTGCGCGCAACGTACTCCAGTTGCGTGATGGCCGCATTGTGACTACGCTCCCCGGCTCCGCCGACCTCGTCGCCGTCGCGCATGACGGCTCCCTCTGGCTCACCCGCGAAGGCGCCCTGTTTCATTACCAGCAAGGCGCGCTCGCACCCCTCCCCTTTCATCCCCCCGCCGCCGCAAAAGGCGGTCTTCCAGACAATGCGATCCGCGCCCTCTGCCCGGCGCAACGGCGGCGCCCTTTACCTGGCCACCTCGGGCGCACTCGGCATCCTCTCCTCCGGCGACCTTCACCTGGAAGACCACAGCCGATGGCCTGCCCGCCGGCCGCATTCTTCATCTCTTCGAAGACCGCCGGGGAGCGCTCTGGCTCAGCACCGAGAACACCGTGGCTCGCTACGCCGCGGGCCGTTTCGAAACCCTGCGCGCCCGCAGCGGCGCTGCCGGCATTGAGGCCTTCTACGAGGATCGCGAGGGCAACATGTGGCTTGGCACTGAGGCCGCGGGTTTGCTGGAGCTGCGCGAACAGCGCTTCACCACCCTCACCACCGCCGATGGTCTGCCCGCCGACGCGGTACGCACCATCCTCGCCGACAAAGACAGCATCTGGGCCGGCACCGACGGCAATGGCCTCGCGCACTTGAGCGGCTCGGCGTGGCAAACCCTGACGACGCAGCAGGGGCTCGCGAGCAACGCCATCCTTTCGCTTGCCGCCGAGCGCGATGGCTCGCTCGCAGTCGGTACGCCGGATGGGCTCAGCCGCCTGACGAATGGCCGCGCCGCGCCCGCCCAGCACAGCGACACCCTGCCTGATGACTTCGTCCGCTCCCTCCTCTACGACCCGGCCGACAACTCGCTCGAAACCGCCGGAGGCTCACTATGGATCGGCACCCGGCGCGGCCTCGCTCACCAGGGTGCCAGCGGCCTGACACTGTGGAGCCGCAGCAACGGCCTCGGCAGCGACCTCGTCGGCGCCCTCGCGCTCGACCCCGCTCATCCCGGAGCGTTGTGGATCGGCACCCGCGGCGGTCTCAGCCATCTTGAAAACGGTCGCATCTCCAACCTCACTACGCGCGACGGCCTCTCGTCAAACATCGTCACCGCGCTCCACGCGGATCCGTCCGGCGCGTTATGGATTGGCACCAATGGCGGTGGCCTCAACCTTCTCCGCAATGGCCACATCACCGTCTTTCCCTCTTCTTCCACCGGCCTGCCGGAAGTGATTCACTCTATCGTCGAAGATGGCCGCGGCAATCTCTGGCTGGGCACCCCTACCGGCATCTATACCGTCGCGCGTCCCGAGCTTGACGCCTTCGCCAGCCATACGATCGCTCAGATTGACGTCTCCTCCTACGGAGTCGCCGACGGCATGCGCATCAATGAATGCTCCTCCGGCCATCCCGCCGCCGTCCGCACATCGGACGGCACGCTCTGGTTCGCCACGCTGCGCGGCATCAGCGTCACCAATCCGGAGCATCAGCAGGAGAATCGTCTGCCGCCTCCGGTCGTCATCGAAAACGTAACCATCGACGATCAGCCCGCGCCGATCGCACCGGCAAAAGGATCAGATGAAGTCAGCTCCAGCAGCAGAGCCGATGCACCGAGGGATATCGCCGGACTGGTCACCGTAGAGCCCAGCCACACCCGCCTCTCGCTCCACTACGCCGGCCTCAGCTTCGTCGCGCCCGCCCGCGTGCGCTACCGTTATCGCCTCGACGGCTTCGATCCCAAATGGATCGATGCCGGCGCGCGCCGCGTCGCCTACTACACCAACATCCCGCCCGGCCATTACACCTTCCACGTCCTCGCCGCCAATAACGACGGCGTCTGGAACGACACCGGCGCCACCCTCGAAATCCGCGTGCTCCCGCACCTCTGGCAGACCTGGTGGTTTCGCACGCTCCTCGGTCTCGCCCTGCTACTCATCGGCTATCAGGTCTACCGCATGCGCGTGCGCAACGTGGAGCTGCGCTTCGACGCCGTGCTCGCCGAGCGCACCCGCATCGCACGCGAGATCCACGACACCCTCGCGCAGGACATCGTCGGCATCAGCGTGCAGCTGGAGCTCGTCTCCCGCCTGCTTGGCACTTCCGTCGACGCCGCACGCACTCAGCTCGATGCCGCTCGCGGCCTCGTCAAGAGCAGCCTCACCGAAGCCCGCAGCTCCATCTGGAACCTGCGCTCCGCTGCCGGTGGCGCGAATGACCTGCCCGCGCGCGTGAACCGCGCCGTCACGCAGGCCGCCGCAAACGGTCCGGCGAAGCTGCGCTTCCAGGTCCGCGGCACCTATCGCGCCGCGCCGCCTGCGGTCGAAGATCAGTTGCTCCGCGTCTCTCAGGAGGCCGTCAACAACGCCCTGCATCACTCCGGCGCCTCCACGATCGATGTCACGCTCGCCTACGACACGCGCTCTGTCCAACTTTCGGTTGATGACGACGGCCGCGGTTTCGTTCATGATGCGACGAGGTTTGTCCAGGGCGGCCACTTTGGTCTTCAGGGGATGCAGGAGCGCGCCGCGGAGATCGGCGGTGTTCTCCGCATCGACACGCAGCCCGCGAAAGGTACGCGCATTTCCCTGCGCGTCGATATACCATGAGGACGTTTGAGAGTGCCGCCTTTGATCCCATCTTCCGTCAGCTTCCACGAAACCCGTTCGTCTGCTCGTGGTCGACGATCACCACATCGTCCGCCAGGGCCTCATCGCGCTGCTCGCCACCGTTCCCGAGATGCAAGTCGTGGCCCAGGCCGCCGATGGAGACCAGGCGCTTGCGCTCTATCGCGAGCACCAGCCGGACGTTACCCTGATGGACCTGCGCATGAACACGATGAACGGCGTCGAGGCCACACGTGCCATCCGCGCCGAATTTCCCAACGCGCGCATCATCGTGCTCACCACCTTCGACGGCGATGAAGATATCTACCGCGCGCTGCAGGCTGGCGCCCGCGGCTATCTGCTGAAAGGAATGGATACCGAGGAGCTGCTCTCGGCAATTCGTACCGTCCACAGTGGAAAATCCCGTATTCCCGCATCGGTCGCGGAACGCCTTGCCGAGCGCATGAATACCCCGGGACTCACCGACCGCGAAACCGAAGTTCTGCGCCTCATCGTCGGCGGCAACAGCAACAAGGAGATCGCCGCCGCACTCTTCATCTCCGAAGCCACGGTGAAGACCCACATCAACAGCTTGCTCAGCAAGCTCGGGGTGAGCGATCGCACGCAGGCCGCCACCACCGCTTTGCAGCGAGGCATCGTCCACTTTGATTAATTCCCGCGCGCGCCGTCACTTCCTGCAACTCGCCTTCTACTGCACCGTGGCCCTCTCGCTCGCACCAGCGGCCCTTCAGGCGCAGCCAGCCGAGGCATGGCGTGCCGCCACACCGGACGAGCTCAAGTCCGTCATTCCCGCGCGCGCCCCTGTCATCTCCGAGCGCATCGAAACCGAGTTCCGCACTGCCTCCGGCATCACCGACGGCAGCGGCCATTTCATCGCCGGCGTCGTCATGATCACCGCCGGCTACTCTGCTGAAGGCAAGTACTCGCACTATTTCCTGGTGCAGGCGCCCATACGCGTCGGCACCATCGATCTCGCGCCCGGCGACTACGTCTTCGGCTGGACTCGCTCGCAGGACGCACTCAAGGTCAGCTTCTACCAGGCCCCTACCGGCAAAGAAGTAGGCCAGGTAGATGCCGTCCGCAACCCTGTCATCACCCGCGTCGAAAGCTTCCGCATCTGGCCGCCACACGGCAGCGCGAGCGAGCCACACGCCGTCATCCAGATCGGCCGCTTCTCTTTCCCCTATTCGCTCAGCAAATAGCGCGTCGCTTTTTGGCGCGTCCCCGCGTGCGTCAGCAGCCCAAGCGGCTCAGCTTGCCCGTCGCCTGAACGAGTAACGCAGCAACCATCATTGCTTCCATCCGGTCATCGTCTCTGTCTTCACCAGCTTGCCGCCCTCGGCCAACACATAGAGCTTGTTCGCTGCCAGCTTCTTCCACGTGTCCACTTGGCCGGACGGCCACCGGATCTCGATCGAATCCACGATCTCAGCCTTGTCCAGGCCGAAATGCAGCCGCAGGTCGTTCTGCGAGTAGTAGCTGCCTCCGCTTCGCACCTCGTCCACCTGCACCAGCGGCTTCGCTGCCGCCGGATCAGTCTTCGCCGTCACTGTCACCCGAGCGCCGATCCCGGTGCGGTTCGACTTCACCCCAATCGCCTTGATCTTGATCCAGTTGCGCTTCACAGTCGCATCGCAACGTAATAGCTGTGGATACGTATTGACACAATTCACCACAACATCCACATCGCCGTCGTTGTCGTAGTCGCCGAAGGCGCAGCCGCGCGCCGGTACCAGTGCCGTGATCCCCGGTCCCGCTTTGTCGCTCACATCTTCAAATCGCCCGTTGTGCAGGTTGCGATAGAGATACTTGTGCTCCGCGTACGGCGCTTCCGTCTTCGAGCTGCTTACCTCCGGATATACGTGCCCATTGCACACCAGCAGGTCCAGCCAGCCATCGTTATCCATATCGAAGAAGCCGATGCCCCAGCCCAGATAGCGCGTGTTCAACCCGAGCCCCGCCTCGTACGTGCGGTCTTCAAAACTGCCATCTCCCAGGTTGCTGTACAGCGAGTCCGTGTCGCCGGCAAAGTTCGTCTTCGCTATGTCCAGCATCCCGTCGCGGTTGTAGTCGCCTACTGACACGCCCATGCCCGCCTGCGGCTTTCCATCTGGCGACAGCGCCGCGCCCGCTTCGATCGCTACGTCCTTGAACGTGCCATTTTTCTGGTTCTGGTAAAGCGTCGCCGCCGTCGAATCATTCGCCACATAAATGTCGGGCCAGCCGTCGTTGTCCAGGTCGGCCACGGCCACGCTCAGTGCGTAGTTCCCAATAGCGGTCCACATGCCGGCCTTCTGCGATACATCGGTGAACGTCCCGTCACCATTGTTGTGGTACAGGATGTTCTTCCCGCCCTCCAGGCCCGGCGGTCCGCACGCCACCATGATTCCTTTGTAGGTGCATGGTCCCGACTCCGGCACCGGCGCCGTCTTCAGGTCCAGATCGATGTAGTTCGCCACGAACAGATCGAGATGCCCGTCGCGGTCGTAGTCCAGAAAGGCGCAGCCGGAGTTCCACCGCGTCTTCGTCTGCGTCAGCCCGGCCTTCACCGTTACATCGGTGAAGGTGCCATCGCCGTTGTTGTGAAACAGCGAACACTGCCCGTAGTAGCTGACAAACAGGTCATCGTGCCCGTCGTTGTCGTAGTCGCCCACACAGCAGCCCTGTCCCCACCCGCTGCGCGCCAGGCCTGCCTTCGCCGTCACATCGGTGAAGGTGCCGTCACGATTGTTCTTGAAGAGGTGGCAGGTCGGCTCCGATCCTTTGGGAAAACCCTCCAGCCGCCAGCCGTTCACCAGAAAGATGTCGATCCAGCCATCCGCGTCGTAGTCGTAAAAGGCCACGCCGCAGCCCGTCGTCTCCAGCAGATATTTGTTCTTCCCCATTCCGCCGTAGATCGTCTGCGTATTCAGTCCGCTCTGCTTCGCCACGTCCACGAAGCTCACGCCCAGCGGGGTACCGGCAATCGGCGAGGCCGGCCCCGGCGGGGGTGCCACCGGCTTGGTCTCATAGTCATGCTGCGCGGCAGGCGCCGCTTGTTGCGCTTGCGCGCGGGCCGAGGGTGGAACCGCCATAGCTAACACATCGGCAAACGGTAGCACCAGTGCGGTGCGGCTCAGCGAGCCGAGCACACGTCGGCGGGTCCAGCTCAAATCCAGTACCTCGCGCATTGCAGTGAGTTCGCTTCAGTATAGCGACGCCGGTCATGCTCACTCATTCGGCCGGCTTCGCGAGCGCTGCGGCCTTGGCGCGCTCCGCCACTGCCTCCGCCGTGCGCCCCTGCCGTTCGAGTGCGGTGGCCAACCCGGTATGCGCATCGGCATAACTCGGGTCGCTGGTCACCGCTTCCTGATAGCGATCGATCGCGTCCGCCACCTGGCCCTTCGCCAGCAGCATGTTGCCGGTGTTTGTGGCAAAGGTGGCGCGCTGCCGGTTCACCGCGACACGTGTCAGCTCCGCAGCCTGCTTTCGCTCCGCCGCCGCCTCGGTTTTCTGTCCCTGGTCCGCGAGCACTCCCGCCAGCGTGATGTGCGGGCCTGGCTGATTTGGCAGCAATGCAATAGCGTGCCGCAGCGCATCTGCCGCCTCCGGCAGCTTGTTGTCCTGTTTGTAAACGCTTCCCAGCACTGCCCACGCGTCGCCGTTTTGCGGACGCAGCTCCAGCATGTGGCGCAATTGCCCCTCCGCATCGCCAAACCGCCCCGCCTGCATATAGAGGATGCCCAGCGTGTACGCCGGATCGGGCGAGTTCGGGTCCAGTCGCGCTGCCAGCTCCAGCTCCGGCACCGCGCGCGCCGTGTCGTCCTTCAGCTTGTAGGCCAGTCCCAGGTTGTAGTGCAATTGCTGGCTGTCATTGTCCAGCTTCAGCCCGGCCTGGAACTGGCGGATGGCGTCGTCGATGTCGCTCTGCTGCAGATACGCCACGCCGAAATCCTCGTACACCACCGGATCGTTCGGCGTCAGCGCAACCGCCCGCTGATACAGCGGGATGGCCTCCTTCGCCTTTCCCTGCTGCACCAGGGCCAGCGCATAGTTGGTCAGTGCAGAGGCATTTTGTGGCTCCGCTTCCACCACACGCGCGAACAGCGGAGTCGCCTCGCGTTCGCGTCCCAGCCCCTGCAGCGCAATCGCCGCCTGGTAGGCAGCAGCAGAGCTCTCCGGCGCTAGCCGCATGGCTTCCTGCGCCAGCAAAAGCGCCTTGTCGTAACTTCCTTGCGCTGTATAGGAGAGCGCGAGCTCGTTCAGCACGCCTACATCCTGCGGCTGCAACTCGTGTGCCGCCTCGAGCATCGCCGCGGCTTCGGCCGGCTGGTTGAGCGCCATCAAAACGGTACCCAGGTGCAGCCTCGCCGCCACCATCCTGGGTTCGAGTTCCACTGCCCGCGCAAACTCCTGCTGGGCTGCGGGCCATTGCTGCTCCTGCGCCAGCACCGAGCCCAGAGCATCGTGCAGCGCCGCGTTGTCTGGAGTGGCTGCGACCGCCGCACGCAGGCGATCGAGCGCCGCGGGCCGCTGACCTGTCTCCGTTAAGGCTTGCGCGTAACCAATCTCGGCCTCCGCAGGGAACGTGACGCCCCGCACCAGTCAGCTCCTGAAACAGCGCCACGGCCTCGGCCGATTTCCCTGAACGCGCCTCCGCCAGCGCCAGGTTCATCTTCATGTCCTCATCAGCAGGCCGCAACGCAAGCCCGCGCTTCAGCTCCGCCACCGCCTCCTGCGGACGTCCCAGGCTCAGCAGCACCGAGCCCAGAGCTGCATGTCCCTCGGGAACCTTCGGCTCCAGCCGCACCACCTCCGCAAAGGAGCGTCGCGCCTTCTCGAGATCGCCGGCGTTTGCCGCCGCATAGCCATCATGGAAGGCAGCATCCGCCTGTTTCGCGGCCGCCGCCGGTTGCCGGCGCCTGCTGCCTGTGCGGAAGCGCGCATGCCAGCGAACGCGCAAAGACCACTCGCGAGCATCACCGCGAGCGCTATACGTTTTGTGACTTCACTCATGGTTTCGAGAGCTTCGGCGCGGTTGCCGCCTGCAGCTCGATCGACTTCGCAGTCTCCCGCTCGGCGTCCTCCGTCCGGCCGGCTGCGCGGTACGCCTGCCCCAGCAGGCCGTGCGTCATGTAGTTGTTGGGATCCATATTGCGCGCACGCTCCAGGTACATTGTGGCCATCGCGGCGTTGCGCTGTTTCAGCAGCACCTTGCCCAGCAGAATGTACGGGCCGGTCGAGGTCGGTTCCAGCAGCACCGCGCGGTTCAGGGCCTGCTGCGCCTTGTCATACTCTCCCGCGCGCAGATAGGCATCCCCCAGCCGGTCGTACACGCCGCCATAGAGCGGGTTGATCGCGCGCTCTTGTTCGAACTCCGTGATCGCATCCGTCCCCCGCGCCTGGGCCAGCGCGATCTCGCCCAGTAGCTCGTGCACCAGCGGCATCTTTGGCGCAAGCGTCAGCGCCTTCTGCGCCGAGGCGATGGCCGCAGGCATGTACTCCCGCCGGAATAACAGTCGCGCCGAAAGCAGATAGGCCTCCGCGCTCTCGGGGGGAAAGCCGTATTGCGCAGCGAAGGCCTTGCGTGCGTCGTCATAGCGGCGCGTGTCCATGTAGCAAAGCCCCAGAACGTAGTTCCCATCCACATTCGCGCTGGCAATCTTCTGCTCGTGCGAGCGTTCCAGCAGGGGAATCGCGTCCGCCGGCCGCCCCAGCCGGAACAACGCCACACCCTGCATCTGTGCCGCTTCCGTGTCGGCAGGGTCCTGCGCCGACGCCCGGGCGAAAGCCGCAGCCGCCTCCTCCAGTTTGTTCTGCTGGTAAAGCGCCATACCGCGCAGCTTCTCCACGCTGGCAGGCTCCGGTGTCTGTGCCGCCAGCGGCTCGAGGGCATGGAGCGCCTCAGCCGAACGCCCCTCCTGGATCAGTTTCTGTGCCGAGGCGGTGCTCGCCTGCGATGGTGGGGCGGCGGGGACTTGCGTTGTAGTTGAAGGGGTCTGCCCGGCGGCAGTCAGAGAGCCAAGCGCAGCCGCCAGCAACAGGGCGCCGCGACGGCCCAGGGGCTCAATACACGACTTCATGGCTTCGACTCTATCCGAAAAATGCTAGCAGGGCGGCCCGTTGTTTTCCCTGCCGTGGACGAGCCTTTGGAATCACCCGGGAACGCATTGGGTGGCTGGCGGACCGCCTTCCGCCCTCGGGCGGGTGAGTCCGTCCCGGATCAGTCCACGAAGTAGCCGATCTCGGTCAGCACCCGGTCGCTCATTTCCACGCCAAGCAACTTCGCTGCGCTGGTGAGTTGCAGATCCTTTTCAAAACTCTCAATCACGGATGATCGAAGCTCCGTACCTTGCCGAAGCATCTTCAGCAGCGATTTGCCGTCCGTCATGAAGCGAAAGTCGCCGGGGATTCTGCACGCCGGTCGCACCGTTAGGACCACAGATTCGGATACGCCGGATTCTCTTCCGAAGGAGCCCGTGTGAGCAGTGAGGTTCACTCGCATAATGCTTGGAGGTTTTCATGTATGCGGATCGCGGGGAATGCGTTCATTAGGGGATACGCCTACCGCTTTCGCTTCATGTTTCCTGCGACCAAAGGGCGTTACTTCCGCTCGTTAGTAAGGTGTACGGCCTCCCGTCGCTTCGTAGATTTCGCCGGTGACATACGAGGCGTCATCCGAGGCGAGAAAGACATAAACCTTTGCCAGCTCGATTGGCTGCGCAGGCCGACCAAAAGCCGTGTTCTCACCGAAGTTGCGCACCTTTTCCTGCGGCATCGTGGATGGAATCAGCGGCGTCCACACCGGCCCGGGCGCAACACCGTTGACCCTCACTCCCTGCTTCGCCGCCAGCTTTGCGACGCTCTTCGTCAGGTTGAGGTCCGCTGCCTTGGTGGCGGCGTACGCCACCAGTTGCTCGCTCGGCTCGTATGCCTGGATCGACGTCGTGTTGAGAATGACCGCCCCAGGCTTCAGGTGTGGCAATGCCGCTTGAATGACAAAGAACGTCCCGTAAACATTGGTGCGAAAGGTGCGATCCAACTCCTCCGGCGATATATCCGCAATCGACTCGTGCGCCATCTGAAATCCCGCGACATTCACCACCAGATCGAGCTTCTTAAACTCCTCCATCGCTGTATCCACCAACTGCTTTGCATACGCTGGCTCCCGGATGTCTCCCGGCCGCCGCACGGCAACTCTGTCCGCTCTCTCGATTACCGCAGCAACTTCCGCGGCATCCTCCTCCTCTTCCGGAAGGTAGGACATCACGATGTGGGCGCCTTCCTTCGCAAACGCGATGGCCACCGCCCGGCCGATGCCGCTGTCCGCCCCGGTCACTATGGCCACTCGGTCTTCGAGCCGTCTGTGGCCGGTGTAACTCGTCTCCCCATGATCAGCCGGTGGATCGAGAAGCTTCTCTGAGCCCGGAAAAGCCTGCTTCTGCTTCGGAAATGGCGGTTTAGGCCCCACTTCTCTTGGATCACGATTGGAATGCGCCATTGCCGCCCTCGTCGATGAAGATTTCGCTCTCGCAACGGGTGAGATGCGGGAATCCAGCTACCCCCGGACGAAGAGAGCCCGCTGCTTCCAGCTTCCTTGCGGCAGCTCAAAACGTCTTTTACATCCTGTTCTCGCAATCCATATCGAAGGGCAACATCTTGTCGCCGGTTTCCATCGGCATTTCGTTCCTGCCCTCCGCGTGGCAAGATCAAAGCATGCCGGAGATGCGCATCAGAACCCTCTGCCTCCTCGTAATGCTCGTAGTTACATACCGCCCTGTACATGCACAAGGCACCATCCCCACCTTCACGCGTGCCGTCGGCGGAAGCTCCTACACGCTCGGCGGTCGTGACCCGGCCCAGCCCGGTACCACCGTCATTCCCACCGTGGTCGTTCCCATCGCGCTTACCTTCGAGGGCAAAACCACCAGCATGGACGCCGGGCCGGACGTGCCACGCATTCTCGCGTCGCCCATCTTTTCGAACTTCTCCTTCCCCTCCGGAAAGAAAACGCAGTACGCCGACGCGATGCTCCGCTCCACGTTTCCGCAGGACAAGAAGGGGCACACTCTGCTCGGCAAGCCGACGTTAAAGCCCGTCACCATCGCTATCCCCGCCGGCTATGGCTACCTGCTTACCTCGAAGAAGAGCGGCACATCGTTCGCCGTCGTCGACTCCGAGTTCATCGAGAAACAGATCTTCCAGCAGATCCCCCGCCAGGACGGCACACTGGTCATCGCCGTCACCCACAACACCACTTACTACGCCGCCGCCGACGCAACCGTCTGCTGCTCCTGGGGGACGCACGGAGTCGACGCAGCCACCGGCAACTCCTTCGTGCTTGGCTCCTATCTTCGCAGCGCGCCCGCCATTGTGGAGGACAGCGACATTCAGCCGCTCACTCAGCAGCTCGCTGAATTCTTCAACGATCCGCTCCACGATCCGCTCACCTACTTCCGCACTGCGAGTGCCAGCGGCAACTACTTCCCCGCCTGGCTGCTTCCTCCGTTGCAGTCCGACGAAGATCGCGGCTGCGGCGGCGCTGGCATCGGCTCCAACTACTTTCTCCTCCAGCCCACCAACACCAATGCCAAAAATGGCTTCCCCGCATCGCCCTCCTTCACCGCTCGCACCGGGGGCTTCACCTATCACCTGCAAAATGTCGCCCTGCTGTCCTGGTATCTCGGGGTCGCCGCACCTCGCGGTGCTGTCTACAGTTTCCCGGAACCCCGTGCGCTCCCTGAGCCCGCCCAGCCGTGTCCCGATGGCAGCATGGGTGTCGCCGGTAACGCCGAGCCTACTGCCGCGCCGGCGCCTTCCAGTGGGCCAGGCAATGGCCACCAGCTCATCGGCTACTGGACCGGCTCGAGGTTCACGCTCAACGCGACACCGTTCCAGCTCCACGAGGTGCCGCCGCAGTGGGACGTCGTCCTTGTTGCCTTCGCGTCACCCGATAAAACTGCTCCCGAAGGAACCCTGCGCTTCCGCGCTCCCCGCGGCATTACTCCCGATCAGTTGAAGACCGACATCGCCACGCTCAAGGCACAGGGCAGGAAGGTGATGATCTCTCTCGGTGGCGGCGGCGAGTACTTCAAGCTCGACGATCCGCAGGACATTCCCAACTTCGTCTCCTCTGTCTCCAGCATCATCTCCGAATACGGCTTCGAAGGCGTCGACATCGACTTCGAAACCCCCTCTCTCGACCTCGCGCCCGGCGACACCGACTTCCGCCATCCGACAACCCCCTCCATCGTCAACCTCATCACCGGCCTGCGCCAGTTGCGCGAACACTTCGGCCCGGGTTTCATGATCAGCCTCGTGCCCGAGGGAACGCAGATACCTGCCGGCTTCGTCAGCTATGGAGGCCAGTTCGGCACTTATCTGCCACTCGCCTACGGCCTCCGCGACATCCTCTCCTTCATGGACGTGCAGGACTACAACACCCCGCCGCTCCAGGGTCTCGATGGGGAGATCTATCAGTCCAGCTCCGTCGACTATCACGCCGCCATGACGGAACTGGTGCTGCGCGGCTTCAACGTCGGCGGCGACCCGCAGCACTCTTTCCCGCCGATGCCCGCAGATAAGGTGGCCGTCGGATTCCTCACCGGCTACACGTCGCCCGCTGTTGTAAGCCAGGCCATGGATTACATCCTGACCGGCAAGGCTCCCGTCGGAACAACCTACAAACTGCTTCAGCCCTCCGGCTATCCAGCCACCATCGGCGCCATGTTCTGGACGATCGACGCCGATCGCCACGACAACTACAGGTACTCCAACCTGATCGGTCGCCAACTGCACAGTTATCCGAAACCGGACGGCGCCAGATAGCCCCGGATTGTCTATTCGCATTTCACGTAGAGCAAAGGAAAACGCCACCGGTGGGTGGCGTTTTCTTTTCCACTAAATCCGAATCCGCAAGGCATTTTCGTCAAATGACGACGAACGCGTGGCTACTCATCCGGTATAGATCTCAATGCTTCTTGAAATATTGCACCTCGCGCTCATGCTGTTTCGCTTTATCCAGCGTCGAGAAGGTGCCGAGGTTACGCCGTTTGCCGGTCGACGGGTTCTTCTTGCGGGAATATAGGCGATACTGCCCCGATTTGAGCTTGCGAATCATATTGAAAATGGATGCCGCTCAACGATCGCACCGTTGCCACGAATCGTTGACCGCGATTGACCTCCGCGCACATCAACTGCACAACAAGACAATCAGCTCCGCTGCTCCGCCAAGTGGCAGGAGACCATTCAGTGCCTTGCTCGTGTAATGCGGGACCGCGAAACAACTCAGTATTGTCGATCCCAAAAGAAAACGAGGAGAGCCGAAGCTCTCCTCGCGGGTAGAACAACTCGCTTACGCCTTTAGAACTGCAGACGAACCGAGAACTGCAGCTGCCGGGTTGGGAACTGGCTCCCGAACAGGCCACCGATATTCTGATCGCCATTGTCGATCGAACCGCCCGGGTTGCCGAGGCTCATGTGGTTGAAGGCGTTGTAGGCATCCATGCGGAACTGCGCGAAGAGCGACTCATGAATCGGGAAGTTCTTCTGCACAGCCAGGTCGGTGTTGAAGAAGTTCGGGCCGAATGTACTGTTTCTTCCGGTGTTACCGATCTCATCCAGACCCGCAGCCGTGAAACCCTGGAAGGGCTGCGTAGTCAGTGGCACCGTGGCGCCATGGAAGGCCAGGCGGTTGTGATTCGTTGTATTGAGCTTCTGAATGCTCAATTTCAAGTTGTTGCCGCGTCCATTTGGATAGCAAGGTGCACTCCCGGGAATCGAAGCGGCGCATTCTTGATAACTGAGTGTGAAGGGTAGACCGCTGGCATACGTCACCACCGGGCTGACCTGCCAGCCGCCGATGATTTCGTTCACGAAGCCCGGAGAATTGCCGCCAACCAGATGATTTTTCCCGAAGGGCAGCTCGTAGCTACCGTAAGCCACGATCTGCTGCTCGCGTTGGAAGTCATCCCGGCCCTCTCCAGCCTGTTTGTTCCAGGTGGAATAGCCCGACGCGTCGTTCATCGAGCGCTGCCATGCATAGTTCGAGCTGAACGACAGCCCCTTCGTGAACTGCTTCGTCACCGTGATTTGCAGGGCATTGAAGTGCGTATTCTGATCGTCCCCGTTGTACTGGATGCTGGTATTCCAACCGCAGGCTCCTGCCGGAAGACCCGCAATCGGAGGTGGCGCGTAGTTGGGACTCTGGCAAGCTGCGAGCGAGCCAGCGTAATAGCGCTGCAGAAGCGACGCATTGTTGGTTCCATTGTCGGGATAGATGCCGAGTGCGTTTGGAGTAGCGTTGCCCTCAGCTGCCGCAGTGGTGTAGTGGAGCGATTGCCCGTTGATGCTGTACTGCGCAGGCAGGAAGATGCCAGCCTCGTTGGGGTTGGTGTTGTTGCCGTTGCCCGAACTCAGGGTGTGCGTGCCTTTATTGCCCACGTACGCCATCGTGAATGAGAGCGTGGGGGTAATGGACTGCTGCAAGCTCAGGTTCCATGCATCGATCGTGGGCAAGCGCAGCGGGTTCGGACGAGCCTTGGTGGTCACATTGAAACCAGGATTCGGCAGCAGACCGCTCGCCGGAACCGCGGTCACCGGAGGCAGGCCCGGGCCTTGAGCAAGAGTGAATGCGAAAGAATTGGGACCACTCGGTTGAGCAATCGACTGGTTCGTCAGAATTGGAAGGTTCTGCGTCGCCGTATGGCCGAAGAGCGAGCCGAAGACGCCCAGATCAAAGCTCCGTCCGTAACCCGCGCGGATGACTGTCTTGGGAAGCACCTGGTAAGCAAGGCCGATGCGGGGCGAGATGGCCTTGTAGGAAGGACTGTACCCCATGTTGCTCCCGAAGTTGCCGTATTCGGCAACCTGCAGGAAGCCGGTCGTATCGGTCGGGCTGTTCATAATCATCAGCGCGCCGTTGCCTTTGCCGTTTACCGTCTCCGGCCAGTACAGCTCATACCGCAGCCCAAGGTTCAGTGTCAGCTTCGGGGTGTAGCGCCAGGTGTCCTGTGCATAGAAGAAGACTCTCTTCTGGAACTCCTTCGCGTTCGTGGAGGTGCTGGCATAACGCTGGTAATTGGTGACGTCACCGAGCACAAACGTCGCGAAACCCAGGCCGCCCGCCTGCTTGTCCGGACTCGATGTCGGTCCGACGCCAAAGTTGAATTGCCCCGCACGATTCACGTCGCTCGGCACGCGTAGGTTGCGCGCGTAGCGAAGGTCGGCGCCAAACTTGATGGAATGGTTGCCGACAATCTTGGTCCAGTTGTTCACGATCTGGTACTGGTCTTCTTTCTGGTCCAGGGGGCAGTTGCAGCGGTTTACGTTCAGACCGCTGCCGTACTGCGGACCAACGCCAGAGCCTTGGCTCGAGCTGGCGATGGCGGTGCGGCCTGGATCCTCAATATTGAACGCCGAAGCGCCACTGGTGAAGCCGGCGTCCAGGTTCGAATCCGGAATACCGAGATTAGCGGTGAAGGGCTGTCCCTGGTCATACTTGCTGGTAACGATGCCAAAGCGGTAATAGCCAAGACGGAAGTCTGTCAGCAGTGTGGGATTTACTGCCATATCCGCGCCGCCCGCAAAGCTGTCATTGGCGCCCGTCGAAGTGCCGCCATAGCCCGCAATGCCGAACCCCGTGCCGCCGGCAGCACCGAACATCGTGGCGCCCGTCAACGTATCAGTGAAGCGGCTGAACCGGCCAAAGGCGTGAATCTTCTGCGTCACCTGCATGTCGCCGCGTACATCCCACTGATCGGCGTTGAAGATGCCCTGACCGCTGGCCGAATAGTTGCCCGCCAGACCTGTTGTGCCCGTGGCCCCATTGGGAGCAGTATTCGGGGTATACGGCTGAAGCAGCTTGAAGAGCGCCAACGCCTGAGGCGAAAGCCGGTTGGTCGGAATCACGTTGTTCGGGAAAGGCTGACCGGTAGTCTGGTCGTAGATAACGCCGGCTGCGCCTTGCTGCGCCGCGTATTGGCTGAAGTCGCAACCCGGAATGCCGCTGGGGCCGACCTGCGCGCCGAGGCAGGTGTTCATCAGCAGGGTCGTCGGTACTGTTTGCGTGCCCGATGTCCCCAGGCGCTGCCGCTGGCCCTGATAATCGCCGAAGAAGAAGGCGCGGTCCTTGATGACCGGACCTCCCACGGAACCGCCGAACTCGTTGTAAAGACCGCCCGGGATCAGATTACCGACCCTGGTCGGGTCAGCAGGACTGGGGTTCTGCGAGAACGGATTGCGCGCCAGGTTTGCGTTGCTGCGCCGATAGTCGAAGGCGCTGCCGTGGAAATTGTTTGTGCCCGACTTGGTCTGCGCCGTCACCACGGCAGACACGGCCTTGCCGAACTCAGCGTCGAAGTTTTGCGTTGCGATCTTTGACTCGGTGACCGCGTCGAGCGCCGGATTTACGACGATGATGCCCAGAATCGGGTCCTGATTGTCCGTGCCGTCAAGCTCGAAAGCGGTGCCGCCGAAAGCCTGGCCATCAATCTGAATCTGCTGGCTCGCCTGCGGATTTTCATCTGCGGCGTGGCTCCAACCCAGCTGCTGTGCGCCGGGAAGAAGCAGTTGCAAACTGGTAAAGTTGCGTCCCGAGACCGGCAGATCCGCAACTTCCTTGCTGTCGAATGTCGTGGCCACGTCCGCGCGATCTGTCTTCAGCTGCGGAATGGCATCGGCATTGACGTTTACCGTCTCGCTCGCGCCGCCGGTCTGCATCGCAGCATCGACCTTTGGGGAGGTATCGGCCAGCAGCTGGAGGTGGTTTGTCTCAAAGCCCTTGAAGCCGGTCGCCTCCACCTTCACGGTGTAGAGATCCGGAATCAGGTGCTCGATACTATAGCCGCCAGATTCGTTGCTCTTGGCAGTCACGGAGGTGCCCTTCGCCTCGTCCGTAACTGTGACAGTTGCACCCGGGATAGCTGCGCCCGATGCATCTGTCACTGTGCCATAAATTGAACCGTAGACCGCTTGTGCGTTCGCCGCTTGCGGAAGGAAGGCTAGCCCAATCCCAAGGCAAGCGGTTAGGACCGCCTGCATGTGTCTTGTCATAATGGTCTCCCTGAAAATGCTGCTTTGGCGCCCTGCCGTGCCTCTGAAATCTGCACCGGCAGTTATGCGTTTGCTACCGTGTTACTTTGCTTGGCGGTATTGCTTCCATCTCGTTCGAATGGATGATTACTTCCCCGGCGTCGAACTATAAAGATCGAACAAGCTCAGTGTCAAAGGAAAAAATCCCCCTTCGGCGGTCCGAGGTTAATGTTCGTGTCACTACAATCGGAAGGCGATGCAGCGGCCAGACAAACGATGTGCAGAAGCGCTGATAGTTAGCGTTTACGCGGCTCTTTTCGCCTTCGCCGCTTCCGCGCAGAGGGTATCTGAACCGTACCCGCCAAGTACTGCACGTGTACCCCCCGCGTGGTTCGAAGATGTCGCTCCGCAGGCTGGCATCAAGGTATCCAACGTTAACGGTGGAGTCACCTCCAAGCGCTACATCCTCGAGGCTACCGGCTCCGGGGTCGCCATCCTGGATTACGATGGCGACGGCTACCCCGACATCTTCCTCGTCAACGGAACATACCTCCATCCCAAATCCAAAGAAGCCGGACCGCCTCCGACCAGCCACCTCTTCCATAACAGCCACGACGGCACCTTCACCGACGTCACCGGGAAATCCGGGCTGGCCGACACCGGCTGGGGTCAGGGGGCCTGCGTCGGCGATTACGACAACGACGGCCTGCCCGATCTCTACGTAACCGGCTACGGCAAGAACCGCCTCTATCACAACGAAGGCCACGGCCGCTTCCGCGAGGTCGCCGAGCAGGCCGGCGTCGCTGGCACCGGCAAGGAGTGGGGCACCGGCTGCGCCTTCGTCGACTACGACCGCGACGGCAAGCTCGACATCGCGATCGCCAACTACGTTCACTTCGACATCAAGGACGTGCCTGAACCCGGCAAGGCTCCCGGCTGCATGTGGAAAGGCGTGCCCGTCATGTGCGGGCCACGCGGTCTCGAGTGGGCGCCGAACATCCTCTACCACAACCTCGGTAACGGCAGGTTCGAAGACGTCTCCGTCAAAAGCGGCTTCGCCAAAACCACCGGCCACTACTGCTTTTCCGTCTCCACCATCGACGCGGATGAAGACGGCTGGCCCGACATCTATATGGCCTGCGATTCCACACCCGCCATCCTCTACCGCAACAATCACGATGGCACCTTCACCGACCGGGCCCCCGACGCCGGCGTCGCCTTCAACGAAGATGGCCGCGAGCAGGCCGGCATGGGCTCCACCATCGGCGATTACGACGGCGACGGCCACCTCGATATCTTCAAGACCAATTTCTCTGACGACACCGCCACCCTTTACCACGCGCACGGCGACGGCACTTTCGAAGACGTCACCTACGCCTCCGGCCTCGGCATCAACAGCGACAAACTCGGTTGGGGCACCATGTTCCTGGACCTCGACAACGACGGTTGGCCAGACATCATCTCTGCCAACGGCCACGTCTACCCCGAAGTCGACTCCAGCCATCTCGGTTCCGACTACCGCGAGCCCCGCCTCCTCTATCACAATCTCGGCAACGGTAAATTCGCCGACATCACCAAAGATTCCGGGCCCGGCATCACCACGCCCGCCTCCGCTCGCGGCCTCGCCATCGCCGATCTCTGGAACGATGGCCGCCAGGAAGTGGTAATCAACGACGTCAGCTCGCTCCCCATGCTGCTCGTCAATCGCGCTCCCAACAGCAACCATTGGGTTGGCCTCGCGCTCACCGGGACGAAATCCAATCGCAGCGCCATCGGCGCGCGCGTCACCTTACGCGGCACCGTCTCCGGAAAGCAGCGCGTCTGGGTCGACGAAGTGCGCAGCGGCTCCTCCTACAACTCATCGAGCGACATGCGTCTCCACTTCGGCCTCGGCCCAGCACCCGCGCTGCTCAGCGTCGAAGTAAGCTGGCCCTCCGGATTGACAGAGGTCTTCCCTGCCCCGCCCGTCGATCACATCACCACGCTGACCGAAGGCGCCGGAAAGGCAAAACCCCCGACGCCAGCAAATTAGCCCGCCGCCGCACCCACCAATCCCCTCATGGGTTGCCTGCAAGTGAAGGATTGGGGAACCGGGCTTCGCGGCTTCGTCCTTTTTCTCAATGCTGAAAAACCGAAGCAAACATGCGGCTCGAAATTGAGAATCCAAAAAACGTTTGTACTCGCACCAAAAAGAAAAACAGAAAAGGAAATGACCAGCCAGATCAGATGATCAAAAACTTCTCAGTCTCCAGCCAAAATGGACCTCGATCCGCGACGGAGACACGACAGCAGGGATCTCCTGAACACGGGCGTTCCGGGCTTCGATGAGATCCTGCATGGCGGATTGCCGAAAGGCCACCTCTATCTCATCGAGGGAAATCCCGGTACTGGCAAGACCACCCTAGCTATGCAGTTTTTGCTGGCAGGCATTCAGAATGGCGAACGGGTCCTCTACATCACTCTCTCCGAATCCGAAGAGGAGCTGCAGGAAGCGATGCGCTCCCATGGATGGTCGGTCGATTCCCTGCGCATCTGTGAAATGGCACCTCCGGAGGAAGACCTGAAGCCGGAGACGCAATACACGGTCTTCCATCCGTCAGAGGTTGAGCTCGCTGACACCATCGCCTCCATCTTTAAAGAGGTGGATGCGGTGCAGCCGCAGCGCCTCGTCTTCGACTCCCTCTCCGAGCTGCGCATGCTGGCCCGCGACCCTCTCAAGTACCGCCGGCAGATTCTCGCGTTCAAACGGCATCTCGCCGGTCGCGACTGCACCATTCTTCTGCTCGATGACGGCACTGCGGAAGGCGGCCACGACCTGCAATTGCAGAGCATCGCGCACGGAGTCGTCCATCTGGAGACCATCAATCGCGACTACGGTGTCAACCGCCGCCGCATTCAGGTCTGCAAGGTACGCGGATCCTCCTTTCGCGAGGGCTTTCACGACTACACCATCGAAAGGGGCGGCATCTTCATCTATCCCCGGCTGGTCGCCGCGGAACACAAGCCTGGCTTTGAGCGCAAAAACGTCCCCAGCGGCATCGAGCAACTCGATGCCCTATTTCGCGGTGGCATCGATACCGGTACCAGCACTTTGCTGCTCGGGCCGGCGGGTTGCGGCAAATCGACCATTGCTCTTCGCTATGCGGTCTCGGCCGCGCAGCGCAATGAGAAGGCCATGATCTTTGCCTTCGACGAGTCAATCAACACGCTCCTCGACCGCGCTCGAAGTCTGAACATGAATCCCGATCCACTCATCGAGAAGGGCCTTCTTGAGGTGCAGCAGGTCGACCCCGCAGAGCTCTCACCAGGGCAGTTCGTCGCCCGGGTGCGGCAGTTGGTAGACGCGGAAAATCTGCGCGTGCTGGTGATCGACAGCATGAACGGCTTGCTCAATGCCATGCCCAACGAGCAGTTCCTCGCAATGCAATTGCACGAGCTCTTTTCCTATCTGGGCCAACAGGGGATCGCCACCATCCTCACCCTGGCTCAACATGGCTTCATCGGAACATCGATGAACACCCCCATCGACGTCAGCTATCTGGCAGACACGGTTCTGCTCTTCCGATATTTTGAGAGGGCCGGTCAGATACGCCAGGCCCTCTCCGTTGTGAAGAAGCGTAGCGGTCCACATGAACGTGCAATCCGCGAACTCATATTTGGAGAGGGCAGAGTCTATGTTGGTGAGCCGCTTACGAATTTCGAAGGAGTCCTCACCGGAGTACCGAGATTCCTCGGAGCGTCAGCCGCTTCGGATGACACCCCGTTTGCGGGAAAATGATCCGGTTCTGGCGGACCGCCGCACCATCATCTTGGCCCCCACGGGCCGGGACAGTCGACCTGATCGCCGGGCTGCTGCAGCGCGCAGGCCTGCCTTTCCACACCACCGGTTCTGTCCCCGAGATGTCCGGCGAAATCGAACAAGGCGCTGGCGCCGCCGTCATCTCCGAAGAGGCCTTGGTCGGAAACGTCATCCCCGAGGTCCTGGAGGTGCTGAATCGACAGCCCTCCTGGTCCGACTTCCCGCTGATACTGCTCACCGTCGGGGGCCAGGTCACTGCGGAGAGCGAACGGCTTCGCGAGTTGCGTCGTCCACTGGGCAACGTCTTCCTGCTCGAGCGGCCCATCCGTCCCGAAACTCTGCTCGGCACGCTCGAGATCGCTTTGCGCGGACGTCAGCGCCAATATCAGATTCGCGATCAGATGTTGCAGTACGAGCGCGCTCAGGAGGCGCTGCGCCGCTCAGAAAAGCTGGCCGTCACCGGACGCCTCGCCGCCAGCATTGCGCACGAGATCAACAACCCTCTGGAAGCCGTCACCAATCTGCTCTACCTCATGCGGACCGACACCTCGCAGGAAAGGCTGCAGCGCTATCTCGCCGAAGCCGATCGGGAGCTGGCACGCGTCACCGAGATCACCACGCAGACGCTTCGTTTCTACCGCGAGCCCAACAAGCCGGTGGAGACCGAGCTCGCCGGCGTGCTGGATTCGGTCCTGGTCCTCTACCAGTCCCGCCTCACCGCAGCAAATGTGAACGTCGCGAACGAGATTCGAGTGCCTTCGGCTGCGGTCCTCTCAAGTCCCGGCGAGCTCCGTCAGGTGATCGCCAACATCGTCGGAAACGCGATCGACGCGATGCGGCGTGGTGGCCATCTGTGCATCCGGATCTCGCGAGCGAAGACCTGCCATGGGGCCGATGGCGTGCGTCTCACCATCGCCGACAGCGGCTCCGGAATCCCCGCCGATCTGTTGCCGAAGATCTTCGAGCCCTTCATCACCACCAAGGGCGAAACCGGCACAGGACTCGGCCTGTGGGTGACCGCAGAGATCGTCAAAAAAAATGGCTGGACGATCCACGTCCGCAGCAGCCAGCGTTCCGGCCACTCCGGAACGACATTCTCCCTCTGCATGCCCATTCCCGCGTAGCGCGGTGTCGCAGCATTCCCTCCTGCATCGCCGCAGCTCTCGCGACAGCGGACTTCCCCGCACGCTAGACTGACTCCCGAACGCCCATGCAGCTGCCACCGTCTCCGTCCTGCACCCGCCGCCAGGCGCTCCGTCTCTTCGCCGCCGGCCTCGGCTCGCTCCTCGCTTCGGCATCTGCCACCGCCGAAGACTCCTTCATCTACGGCAAAGACATCGACGGCCGCGATGTGACCTCACTCGTCGGACCGACGCCGGCACAAGGGGCACAAAATACATCGCCGCCATCTTCGTCGCCACCGACTGCCCCATCTCGAACCGCTATCTCCCGCTACTCGCCCGAATGTCAACGCAGTTCGCGCCGCAAGGCGTCCGTCTCTGGCTCGTCTATCCCAACCCCGGCGACACCCTCGCCGCCGTCCGGGCGCATCAGTCGAAGTATCCCGCCGCGTCCCTGCCCCAGCTCATCGCGCCCGATCCGCGCTTCCTCGCCCACGCGCACGTCCACGTCACGCCCGAGGCCGCCATCTTTCAGCGCGATGCAATGCATCAGCCCGTCCTCTGGCATGGCCGCATCGACGACCGCTACCTCAGCTTCGGCACCCAGCGTCCCGCCGCCACACGCCACGATCTCGCCGACGCGCTCAATGCTGATGCTCGCCGGCCGCCAGCCCGCGCCGCCCGCTGCCCCGCCCATCGGTTGCGCCATCCTGCCCCGAGCATGACGCGAAGATCACACCTCGTCATCAGCGCCGCGACGATCCTTACCTTCTTCGCTTGCTCCGCTCGCGCTAGCCATGCGCAGTCTCCCGACACCGCCGCAAACCCACCCACCTGGTCGCACCAGATCGCGCCCATCCTCTATAACAACTGCACCACCTGCCATCATCCCGGCGGCGCGGGCCCCTTCAGCCTGCTCACCTATGACGACGCGCGCCGCTGGTCAACGCAGATCCTCACCGTCACCCAATCGCGATTCATGCCGCCATGGCTGCCCGAGCCCGGCTATGGCGACTTCGCCGACAATCGCCGCCTCTCCGTCGAAGACCTCGCGAAGATCAAACGCTGGGTGAGCGCCGGCATGCCCGAAGGCATCGCCGCCGAAGCGCCCCCGGCGCCGAAGTACACCTCCGAGTGGCAGCTCGGGCCGCCCGATCTCATCCTCACGGCGCCTGAGTCCTTCACCGTTCCCGCCGACGGCCAGGACCTCTTCCGCAACTTCATCTATCCGGTCAACGTCACGCGCACCCGCTATGTCCGCGCCATCGAGATCCTTCCCGGCAACGCGCGCGTCGTGCACCACGCCAACATCCTCATCGACCGCACCGCCGAGCTCCGCCGCCAGCACTCGATCGACTGGCGCGCCGGCATCCCCGGCATGGAACTCGAGATCGGCTCCGGCGATCGCTTCGATCCCGACAGCCACTTCCTCTTCTGGAAGCCAGACACACCAGCCGTCATCGAGCCGCCCGGCATGCCCTGGCGCATCGATCCCGGCAACGACCTCATCCTGAATACTCACCTCAAGCCCACCGGCCGCGTCGAAACCGTCGAGCCACGCATCGGCCTCTACTTCACGGACACCCCGCCCACCCGCGCTCCGATGCTGCTGCAGCTCGAGCACGACGCCGCACTCAACATCCCCGCCGGCGATAGCCACTTCGTCGTCGAAGACGAATTGCGCCTGCCGATCGCCGTCTACGCGCTCGGCATCTACCCGCACGCCCACTATCTCGGCAAGCAGCTCGAAGCCTGGTCCATCGCGCCCAACGGCGCACGCACTCCGCTCATCCTCATCAAGGACTGGGACATCGACCGCCAGTCGGTCTACAGCTATCGCCAGCCGCTGCTCCTGCCCGCGGGCTCCGTGCTCCACATGCGCTACGTCTACGACAACTCCGCCGCCAACCCGCGCAACCCCGCCAGCCCGCCCATCCGCGTGCGCAATGGCAACCGCTCCACCGACGAGATGGGTCACCTCTGGCTCCAGGTGCTGCCGGTACATCCGATGGAACGTAACAGCTCCGGTGGCGATAGCGCCACGGCGGGAAAGTATATTGACTCCCGCATGCTCCTCGAACGCGCCTGGATGGAACACCGCCTCACCCGCGATCCCACCGACTCGCTCGCCGCCTACAATCTCGCATCGCTCGACAGCATGAGCGGCAATCCCGCGGGCGCGATTGCGATCTACAAAAAACTCGCCGCCGCGGAGCCGCCAAATTCTCCCAACGCCGCACGCGTTGCCACCTCGCTCGGCGCGGCACAGCAGCAAAGCGGCGATTGGCAGGCCGCGCTCGCTACCTACCGTCACGCGCTCACCCTCGATTCCACATACGCCGACGCGCGCTACGACCTCGCGACTCTTGAGCTGCAGCACGATCAGTACGACGCCGCAGCTTCCGACTACCGCGCGTTGCTGGCGAAGTCTCCCGATGACGCCGCGGCCCACGGTGGTCTCGGCGCAGCGCTCGCACAACTTCAGCAACCAGATGCCGCCCGCGCCGAGTTCGATCGCGCACTCGCGCTCGATCCCGCGCAGCCCGACACACTCGCCAACTACGCGTCACTCGAACTGGCCAGCGACAACGCACAACACGCGCAGGAGCTTCTCACCAGAGCCATCGCCGCCGGAGCGCACGACGCCGCCACGTATCAGCAGCTCGCCTTCGCCGATCAGCAGACCCGCCATCCCGCCGAAGCCGAAGCCGCGCTCCGCTCCGCCATCGCTGCCGATCCCGCCGACCCCACCAGCCATTCCCTGCTTGCACAACTGCTCGCCGCGCGCGGCGATCTCGCCGCTGCGATCACGGAGCAACAGGCCGCGCTCCGCATCAATCAGAAAGACGCCGACGGCTGGAGCAACCTCGGCGTCCTCCACGCGCAGACAGGTCAGGCAGTCAGCAGCGCGCAGCGACTTCGAGCACGCATTAGCCATCGACCCCCAGCACGCGCAGGCAAGCGCGAACCTTCAACGCCTCAACGGCGCCGCAGCAAAGCAATAGCAATCAAGAGAGATCGTCATCCTACCTGGCCGTCGTCGAGTGACTCTCGTTGCTGCGCCCACGACACCTCCAAGTGAGCGACCAGAGGGAGCGAACCCGATAGCTCGCGCCCGCCGGCGCGATCGCCCGGACGGCCAGCCCTCAGGCGCGAATCTCGCGCCGCTCCAACACAAGCTGCGCAATCATCAGCAACACCAGGATCGCAATCACCCGCCCACCAAGCTCCAGCCAAAGATGCGGCGCAACCGCCGAGCTGTACTGATACGGAAACGGATCCACCCACCAGCTTGGGAAGAAATACTGCGTCGCCCCACCCCATTCGCGGAAGGCTTTCAGGTGCAGATAAGCATAAGCAATCAACACTGCGACGGAAATAACCCGCGCCGTCTTGTCCCGCGGAATCAGCATCGTGCACAGGTAGGTGACCGCGTAAATCAACCCGGCAAAGACCATTCCACTGAGCGGCACCAGCAAGAAGACCAATGGGGAGACTGAACTGCCTGGCGGAAAGCGAATGATGCCCGCCAGTGCAAATATCCCGAAGAGCAGCGCCATCCCCCAAGCCAACGCAGCCATCAATCCGAAGCTGAATCCGCTGTCGGACCAGACAAAGAATCGCCGCAAGCGAGGCCGCGTCAGCATGAACGCTCCCCGGTCCTCGGCAATGTCATGGCCGATTCCGTCGCCGCCAAGAGACCACCCTACGAACAGCAGCAGAATGCCGGCGATACTCAGTCCGCGTGTCAGCATCCACTCAGGGCTCGCGTGCGAGCTTGTCACAAAGTTGGCAGGAGCATGACGCAAGAGCTGATAGATCACGAATACAAAGGGCACGGCAAAGATCGCAACGCTCAGCCGCGCATCACGCCAGCTTTTCAAGAGGTACATGGCTACTCCTTCTCCTTGCCGTCAGCTACCCAGGCACTCAAGAAAAATCTCCGACAGATTCATCGGTGAAGACTGCAGCACCGTCGCGCCACCGCGCTCGAGCGCATCCACAAACTCTTCCGCTCCATCGCGCACCACATACTCCGTGCTCGCGCCCGACCGCCGCACTCGCATCGCGGCGCCCGGCGCAACCATCTCTGACACTCCCGCCACCTGAATCCGCCGGAAGCGTGTCCGCAACTCCTCCATCGGCGCCTCCAGCAGCAGCTTTCCCTTATCGATCATCCCCACCCAGTCCGCAATCCGCTCGATCTCCGACAGGTGATGCGACGACATGAAGACCGTGCGTCCCTCCGCCGCCACGTCCTCCACCAGCACTCGCAGCAGTTGATCGGTCACCACCGGATCCAGTCCCGCCGTCGGCTCATCCAGCACCAGCACCTCCGGCTGTTGCGCCAGCGCCAGCATCAGCCACATCTTCGTCTGGTTGCCGCGCGACAGGTTGCGAAACCTCTGCTTCATCGGAATGTCGAAGACGCGCACATATCGCGCCACCAGTTCATCGGACCAGCGTGGATAAAATCCACGGTTGAAGCGCACCAGCTGCTCGCCGGTCCAGCCGCCTAGCAGCGGCCGGTCGCTCACGTAGCCCACGCGCTCCAGCACCTTCACGCGCTCGGCGTGAACATCCATCCCCAGCACGCGCGCCGTGCCAGCGTCGGGCCGTGCCAGGTCCAGCAGCATCCGGATCGTCGTCGTCTTCCCCGATCCGTTGCGCCCCACCAGCGCGTACACCGCGCCCCGCGGCACCGAAAGGCTCAGCCCATCCACGGCCCCAATGCTGCCGTAGCGCTTCACCAGATCGCGCGTTTCAATCGCCAGTTCCTTCCCCAGGTCAGTCATGCTCTACCCCGTTCCGCGTTCCCAGCATCGCCCACGCCTCTTCCACCAGCCGCACCGTGTCCGCCTGCGTCAGCTCCATCTGTTTCGCCTCCACCGCAAGCTGCGTCGCAATCGGACGCACACGCCGCAGCTTCTCCGACTTCACCAGTCCGGTCGTGCGCGCCGCCACAAACGTCCCGCCGCCCGGCACCGTGCGGATCGTCCCTTCGCGCTCCAGATTGCTGTACGCACGCGCCACCGTGTTCGGGTTCACGCGCAGCTCCGCCGCCAGCTGCCGGATCGACGGCATCGCCTCATCGCGCTCCAGCGCGCCCGCCGCCACTGCCTGCTTCACCTGCGCCTCAATCTGCAGGTAAATCGGAACACCCGAGCCGGAATGTATACGGAAAATCACTGTACTAATACAGTGGTACGGAGAGTGTGGTTCTGTCAAGGGGAAATATGGGGGCGCCGCAGAACTTATTTTTGTGCGCCCGGGCAGGCTCGCGTGCCACCTGCCAGCGCCGCGGCCAGCGCCCGCGCCCGCTGGTCATCCGGAGCGAAGCGCAGCAGCCGCTCAGCGTCGCCTCCGCATCGTCCTTCTGCCCTAGCCGGCACTCCCCAGCGCCAGGTTGTAGCCCGCAGCCGCCTGCGCCGGATCGGCATCGAAGACACGCTTCCACAGCCGCACCGCCGTGGCATAGTCGCCGGTTTCGGCAAACAGCACCGCCATATCGCCGCGCGCCGTGCCGTCATCAGGGTCCTCCGCCAGCGCTGCCCGGTATTCGCGGTCCGCCGCGTGGATATCCCCTGACTCCTGTTCAAGAAAGCCCAGCTCCGTATGCAACTCTGCGTCCTTCGTGGTCGCCGTCTCCAGCGCCTCGGCCTTTCGTAACAGAGTCAGTGCCGTTTCCCCGCTCGCCCGGTCCCCGCTCTTCGCCATCTGCGCATATGCCAGCCCCAGCTCGCGATCACTCGCCTTCTCCTCGCCGATCGGCACCAGCGCCCCGCTCCTGCCCGCATGTTCTGCTGCCGGACGCGGCCTCCTCGCAGCAATTTGTATGCGATGGTCCGTCACTTGCTCGTGCGCAATATCCTCGCTGGCGCTGCGCGGCATGTGGCACGTTGCACAATCCTGCTGCTCCGGATGATGTGCTGTCCGAAACTTCGCCCCCGTGTGGCAGCTCAGGCATTTCGCACGGTAGTAAGCCACCCGCTCGGCCGGCGTTTCCGTCGTTTCGCTCGCGTGCGGATCGTGGCACGTCGTGCACGTCATCGTGTCGCCGCTTGCCCGCTTGCATGCGCTCTGCGAGCAGCGCCTCATACTGCGACGTCGCCCTTCCCTCCGGCCCCACTTCGCCCTGGTGCACGAAATATGCCACGCTATCGAACAGCGACTCGCCCGGCTTATACGTCGCCAGCGAATGCCCAAGCCGGTACGCTGCCGTCTCGCCTTCGAGATGGCACTGCAGGCACACCGAATCCCGTCGCGCCGCGTCCAGCTTCGCCGGATTCAGCACCGGGGCCTTCCCCTTCGTCTGCACATGCTCCGTCGCATCGCCATGGCAAGAGGCGCAGCCAATCCCGCCATGCGCAAACGGCGCCGCTGCAAAATGATTGCGCGCCCCCGGCAGCGCCTGCCGCCACGCCGCTCACATGGCAGTGGAGGCAGTTCGCATCCACCGGCAGGGTCAGCGGCATCTCGTGCGCGTTCAGAAAATTCGGCGCCATGTCCCACACGCGCTTCTTCGCATACCAGTTCACCGGCGTCTCAAACCAATAGCCGTCGCGCTCAAACAGGTACGTCCGCCCGCGCGTATTCGATCCGATAAAGTACGCGAGTCTTCACCTCGCCATTCAGATAGCCGGCCGGAGCCGTCTCCGGCCGCGCATAACTCAGCCAGCCCGCACCATCGCGCTCAAATATCTTGTAGTGCACCCCGGAGGCCGCATGGGTAAAGCTCCCCTCCATCAGGCCATCCATCGCCGCCCCGCTCGCCCGCGCCATCGGCGTCGTTTCGTAATGTTCGTAGATCGTGCGATGGCAACCCGCGCATGCAGCATCCGGCATTCGCCGCGGCAGAGCGCGAAGCAGGCGTCTGCGCGCTCACGCATACAAGGCAGCAGCGCACACACGGCTCCCCCCACGGCCGCACCACCGCGCAAGCCGGCGCCACCCCTCCGCCCGCTGCCCCCATGCCACTTCAGACGAGTCGCTTCGACAAAAAGCCGCCCGGCGATTTCTCGCGCTGTCCTGTAACGTTCACGGCGCTCTCATCTTCGAGGCATCCAATCGAATAACAGCTGCCACCCCGGCTACACTCGTTCCAAGGAGATCGCCATGCCGTCTGCCGCAAAATCCAAGCCCACCTCCTCCAGACCAAAACCATCGGCAGCGGCGCAGCCCAACTCGACACCGTTGGACCAGCACGAGCTCGATCTCATGGACGCCTACTGGCGCGCGGCCAACTATCTCTCCGTCGGCCAGATCTACCTGCGAGACAATCCCCTGCTCCGCCGGCCGCTCACCGTCGATGACATCAAGCCGCGCCTGCTTGGGCCACTTCGGCACCACCCCGGGGCTCAACTTCATCTATCTCCACCTCAACCGCATCATCCGCCACCAGCACGCCAACGCTATGGTCGTCGTCGGCCCCGGTCACGGCGCTCCCGGCATCATCGCCAACACCTATCTCGAGGGCACCTACACCGAGGTCTACCCCGACATCGAGCGCAATTACGACGGCCTCAAGCGTCTCTTCCGCCAGTTCTCCTGGCCCTACGGCATCCCCTCGCACAACGCCGCAAATGTCCCGGGATCCATCCACGAAGGCGGCGAGCTCGGCTACTCGCTCCTCCACGCCACCGGCGCTGCCTTCGACAACCCCGATCTGCTCGTCACCTGCATCGTCGGCGACGGCGAGGCCGAGACCGGTGCCCTCGCCGCCTCCTGGCACTCGAACAAATTCCTCAATCCCATCACCGACGGCGCCGTCCTTCCCATCCTTCACCTCAACGGCTACAAGATCGCGAACCCCACCGTCCTCGCCCGCATCGAGCCGGACGAGCTGAAGTCTCTCTTCGAGGGCTACGGCTACACCCCTCACTACCTCGAAGGCGATGACCCGGCCGAGATGCACCGCCGCATGGCCGAGACCCTCGACACCATCTATGCGGAGATCCGTCGCATCCAGAAGCACGCCCGGGAGCAGAAGGACGCCACCCGCCCGCGCTGGCCCATGCTCATACTGCGCACACCCAAAGGCTGGACCGGCCCCAAAATCGTCGACGGCAAACAGGTCGAAGGCACCTGGCGCGCCCATCAAGTGCCACTTGAAGAAGTCCGCACTAACCCTGAGCACCTCAAGCTGCTCGTCGAGTGGCTGCAATCCTATAAACCCGAGGAGCTCTTCGACGAAAAGGGCACTCTGCGCGAGTCCATCGCCGCCGTTGCGCCACGCGGGCTCGAACGCATGAGCGTCAACCCGCACACCAATGGCGGCCTGCTCCTCCAGCCGCTCGACATGCCGGACTTCCGCAACTTCGCCGTCAAGGTCGAAACCCCCGGCGGCACCGAAGATTCCGCCACCGCCATCCTCGGCAACATGCTCGAAGAGGTCATGCGCCGCAATCTCGCCGCGCGCAACTTCCGCATGTTCGCCCCGGACGAGAACGCCTCCAACCGCCTGCAGGCCGTCTACAAGGCCAGCGGCAAACGCTGGGAGGCGCGCTACTTCCCGGTCGACGAAAACCTCTCCGTCGACGGCCGCGTCATGGAAGTTCTCTCAGAGCATCTCTGCGAAGGCTGGCTTGAGGGTTACCTGCTCACCGGACGCCACGGCTACTTCTCCTGCTATGAGGCCTTCATCCACATCATCGACTCGATGTTCAACCAGCACGCCAAGTGGCTCAAGGCCTGCCACAAGCTGCCCTGGCGCAAGCCCATCGCCTCGCTCAACTACCTGCTGACCTCGCACGTCTGGCGGCAGGACCACAACGGCTTCTCTCACCAGGATCCCGGCTTCATCGACCATGTCGCAAACAAGAAGTCCGACACCGTCCGCATCTACCTCCCGCCGGACGCCAACACGCTGCTCTCCGTCGCCGACCATTGCCTCCGCTCGCGCAACTACATCAACCTCACCATCTGCGGCAAGCAGCCTTCGCCGCAGTGGCTCCCCATTGAAGCCGCCGTACAGCATTGCATCGCCGGCGTCGGTGAATGGAAGTGGGCGTCTAATTCAGATGATCCGGAGGTCGTCATGGCCTGCGCCGGCGACGTCCCCACGCTCGAAACCATGGCCGCCGTCACCGTGCTGCGCGATTGGGCGGCCGACCTACGCGTCCGCGTCGTTAACGTCGTCGACCTATTCACCCTTGAAACCTTCGACCAACATCCCCATGGCATCGAGCACGAGGCCTTCGACCGTCTCTTCACCGTGGACAAGCCGGTCATCTTCGCCTTCCACGGCTACCCCACAGTCGTTCACAAGCTCACCTACAAGCGCCACAACCACAATGGATTTCACATCCACGGCTACAAAGAGGAAGGCACCACCACCACGCCCTTCGACATGACGGTGCTCAACGAGCTCGACCGATACAGCCTCGCGCTCGACGCTGTCAGGTACGTCCCGCGCCTCAAGGACCGCTTCCCGGAGTTCCGCCAGCGCCACTCCGAGATGATGGAGAAACACAAGCTCTACGTCTCCGAACACGGCGAAGACATGCCCGAAGTCCGCAACTGGAAATGGACCCCGAGTAAGTAGCGAGCTTGCGTCAAAGGAGAACCGCCCTGAAGGCTTACGTCGTTGAGCATGCCGGGGGACCCTTCATCGAAACCGATCTGCCTCGCCCTGTGCCAGAGGCCACGCAGGTCCTCGTACGCGTCCACGCAAGCGGCGTCAATCCGCTGGATACCAAGATCCGCGCCGGGAAGGCAGGCCACGCCAGCCAGCCACTGCCCGCGGTACTTGGTCTCGACATGGCAGGCGTCGTCGAAGAGGTCGGCCCCGGCGTCTCCGCATTTCATCCAGGCGATGAGGTCTACGGCATGGTCGGCGGCGTCGGCGGCCTGCAGGGAACGCTCGCCGAATATGTCGTAGCGGATGCAGATCTGCTTGCGCTCAAACCGAAGTCGCTCTCCATGCGGGAAGCCGCTGCGCTCCCTCTCGTCACCATCACCGCATGGGAAGGCCTCGTCGATCGCGCCAAAGTACACGGCGATCAAAAGGTGCTGATACATGCCGGAGCAGGCGGCGTCGGACACGTAGCCGTACAACTCGCAAAGGCTCTGGGCGCAGAGGTCTTTGCCACCGTCTCGCCGGATAAGCGAGCGATTGCGGAAGGCTTCGGTGCCATCGCGATCGACTATCGCGCTCTCTCGCCGGAACAATACGTGGCCCTTCACACGAGCGGAGAAGGCTTCGACGTCATCTACGACACCGTTGGTGGTGCCACCATCGACGCATCCTTCGCCGCAGTGAAGCGTTATACCGGGCACGTCGTAAGCTGTCTCGGCTGGAGCACCCACTCGCTTGCACCGCTCTCATTTCGCAGCGCAACCTACTCCGGCGTCTTTACTCTCTTTCCCCTGCTCAGCGGCATCGGCCGCGCACGCCACGGAGAGATTCTGCGCGAGGCAGCCGCACTGGCCGACGCCGGTAAGCTGAAGCCCCTGCTCAACGATCAGCGTTTCTCTCCCGCCAACATCGCCGCCGCACACGCGCTGGTCGAATCGGGCGCCGTCGGCAAAGTAGTCGTGGAGTTCTAGAGCGGCCGTATACGGCTCACGCCAAAACTCTGATTCCGTAACTGCACGCGGGCTCGGGAACAATCCCACCCACGCCCCGTATACCTTTCCATGAAAAGTCCGCTCGCATTGCTCTTCCTGTTTCTCTTCGGCCTTGCTCCCTCATCCGCCCGCTCGCAGTCGAGCCCCGCACCCGATCCTCTCTTCCAGACCATCCAATCCCTCGACACCAAACTCTTCGACGCCTACAACCACTGCGATCTGACAACGCTCGCATCCCTGGTTTCCGAAGACCTCGAGTTCTATCACGACAAGACCGGCCTCGCCCGCGGCCGCCAGTCGTTCCTCGACAGCATCAAGAACAACATCTGCGGCAAAGTCACCAGAGAGCTCGTCCCCGGAACGCTACAGGTCTATCCCCTCGCTCACTATGGCGCAGTAGAGATCGGAACGCACCGCTTCCATCACCCCGGACACGACGACGATGTGGGAGAAGCCCAATTCATCACGCTCTGGCAAAACAAAGGCGACGCCTGGCAGGTCACCCGCGTCATCAGCTTTGACCATCGCCCCTTAACCAAATAACCTGCACATCCGAAGGCCACGCGCTCCCGCATCCAATCCAGCATGATTCTCCGCATCGGCCACGCCACGGCGACGGCGACTCCCGCCGGACAGGATGCCTGGCAGGCATTCGCGAAGACCCAGCAGCCCCCGCCGTTGAGCACTCCGGGCACGCTGGCTGGCTGCATCACTCAGCCGGCGCACGCGGCCTTGGCCGCACGACTCGCAGCCGCCCTGGACCCGAGCGTCTTCGGATGCTCTCCCTCCTGAGGTCATCGACGCCATCGGCCGCCACGATGCCGGCTGGGCCGAGCCGGATCTCGCCGCACTCGAATGCGTCGGTGAAAAGCAGCCGCACTCTTTCCTTACGTATCCGCCCGAAGATGCAGTCGATGCATGGCGCAAGTCGATTCGCGAAGCCGAGACTCGCTCCGCCCTCGCAGGCATCCTCACCAGCCGCCACTTCTGCCTTCTCGCGCCGCGCGACAGCGATCCTCATCACGCCGCGTTCGCAGAGCAGGAGAGCGCGAGGCGCGCCCCGCACGAGGCCGCATCTTCCATTCCTTCTAGCGACCTCGACCGCTACACCGCGGCCCTCGGCTTCTGCGATCTGCTCTCGCTCTATCTCTGTTCCGGCCTCACGGGTGCGGTGCAGATCCCGCTCGCCCATCCGGCCGATCCCGCATCGCAGCACACCAGTGTGACCATCTTCTTCGCCGGCGAGACTCTCCGCTTCGACCGGACGGACACCGAGCCGATCATGGCGCCCGGCACGCTGCTGCATGCGGACGGCTGGGTCGCCTACGCACCCAACGTCCTCGCAAGCCAGCGCTTCTACTGGACCATCGGCTGAGCCAGCGCCCCACAGCATCCAAGCCGGCATGTCCACCCCGCAGGATCTTCACTTCATGCGCCTCGCCATCCAGCAGGCACGCCAGGGTCAGCAAACATCGGGCGGCGCCGAGGTCGGCGCGGTGCTCGTTCGGGATGATGCAGCCCTTTGCGCCGGCTTCAATGAAAGCGAGATGCGCCACGACCCGACAGCGCACGCGGAGATGGTCGTCATCCGCCGGCTCTGCGCCGAGCTCAAGACCAATTCGCTCGAAGGCTTCACCCTCTACTGCACGCTGCAGCCCTGCGGCATGTGCACCATGGCCTGCCTCTGGGCCGGCATCAGCCGCATCGTCTACGGCGCCGGGCGCGACGACGTGCATGCGGTGTACTTCGAATCGCGGCACAACAACACCTTCGATTTCATCCGCGACGCCTTCCGCCGCGACCTTCAAGTCGAAGGCGGCGTCCTCGCCGAGGAGTGCGCCGCCTTCTACGCCCATCCGCAACAACCGGTACCGGAAGAGGCCGACCCAGCGCACGGGCCAACCGAGCCTCCGCGATAAAGCAACGAAGTTGCGCAATCCCATTCACCGGCCCGGTCCGCCCAACTCGTCACGGACCCCTCTTATGCAAGAATCGGTGGACGGAATGCGAAACTCGGCCTTCCGTCGAAACCTGCCCGGCCATGCGCTTCGCACGTCATTTTGCCGCCGCCATCTGCGCCAGCGTCCTGGCATCTTTGCCCGCCGCCGCTTCCAATCTGGTTACGGGCAATGGCTTTGGCTTCGCAGTGGTGTCACCAGATACCGCCAGCGTGACCAGCTTCTATGCCCACCCGTACAGCTTTGTTCGACCCGACCCTCAAAATCCTCTCAGTGAAGGGATCCCGACCGCCAATTTCATCAAGAGCATTCGCTGGAACGACGGAAGCGCGCACAGCGCCTCGGCGGAATACGAAGAGGACTCGAACGTCATTCATGTGCGCAGCAATGCCGGAGAGGGCTTCTTCTTCATGCCCTTCGGTCTCGAGCACAGCGCTCTCGTCCTGAGCTGGGAGCCCGAGTGGCGCCAATACATCACAGCGGCGCTCTGAATGTTGAGTGGAGCCGGCCGGTCAGCTCTCAAAAAGTCATCCGCATCTCTGGCACCGAAGTGCGGCTGTTGAAGTTCGACGGCATCCAGGAATCTCTGCTGCTCATTCCGCTGGACCACATTCCGCTAGACCAGAAGCCGTTGGCACCAGCGACAAAGCAGCAGGAGCTGACCGGCAGCCACGCATGGGCGCTGATCTCTCTGGAAAGTGACGACGAACTGGAACCTGCGCTTCGAGACTTTCTCCATTGGCGCGCCGGGCTCGCTCCGCGGGAGCTGGCGAAGCGCGAAATTGCGGAGATGGATCGCTGGCGTGCCAAACCTGCTGTCCACTTCACCGGAGAAAAAGAACGTCACCTGTGGCGTCAAAGTGAGGTCATGCTCCGCATGGCGCAAAGCCGGGAGCCCAACCGTCCCGGCCGGCACAGCAATGGTTTCATCGTTGCCAGTCTGCCCGACGGCGCATGGTTCGTGCCCTGGGTGCGCGACATGGCGTATGCCGCGGTTGCGCTCGCTCGCATGGGACATCAGCAGGAGGCGCGTGCCGCACTGCTGGCTTACTTCAACGCGCAGCCCACGGGAAAGATGCGCAGCGAAACCGCTGGCGCCGACTACCAGATCTCGGTCGTCCGCTACTTCGGTGACGGCTCGGAGGAGCCCTTCTTCACCAACGAGGGCAACACCAATATCGAGTTCGACAATTGGGGACTCGCGCTGTGGGTGCTGGGCGACTACATACGGCAATACAACGATGCCGCCCTGCTTGCCACTCCGTCCTACCGCGGCCAGGTCTACAAAAGCGCCAGGGATTTTGTTGTAAAGCCGCTATTGGCCAACATGGACACGCATGATCACGGCCTGATCGTTGCTGCCGACACTTCGATTTGGGAAGAACATCAGAAAGACAAGAAGCATTTCGCCTTCTCTACCGCTGCAGCGATCGTGGGCTTGCAAGACTTCGCGGAGATAGCGCGCCGTGAGGGGGATGAACCGACGCGAACTGATCTGCTTGAGAAAATCACACAACTGCAGCGCGGCTTCGATTCCGCCTTCATCCGGGACGGAAAGCTGCGCGGCACGCTCGAAGAAGGCGTGAAGAACGACATCGACGGCGCGTTGCTCGCCATCATCAACTTCGGCATCGTCACCGATCCCGCCGTCGTGCGCGACACGGTCCAAAGGATGGAGCTTTTGAAAGTGTCATCCGGTGGCTATCGTCGCGTCCGCAGCACCTACACAGATCCCTCCATCTATGAGTACTGGTACGAGAGGCAGGAGTTTCTGTTTGTGGACTTCAGCCTGGCGGAGGTCTACCGGCGCCTGGGAAGGAATGACGAGGCCGCCGCAATCCTCAAGCGCATCGTGGATAAATCGGCTGCCGACCACAATGTCATCCCGGAAATGTACGTCGCCGTGCCCTGCAAGTTGTTTCCCGGAAAGATAGGCGATCCCACAGGAGCGATGCCGATGGCCGGATACGGCGCGGGGGTCTACATCCTTGATCTTCTGCAACGCGAAGCATGGGGCCACCGCTCCTAAATGCTCATCGGGTGCCCAAAAAGGGGTACTGGCCAACGCAGCATTCTCCCCTACAATGGAAGAACCGAAATGAGCTGAGGCAATCCCCATTCGCTCCGCCCATTCAGCATCCCACTTCCCCCGGAGGCCTGCATTGCGGCACCGTACCCTACTCGCGATTGCAGCCCTCAGCCTCGCATCTTTCGGCACCGCAGCCCGCGCGCAGGACTCCGACGCCATCGCAAAGCCGGCCATCTTCACGAGTTCCACTCCGACATCCGATGCGGCCACCGAGACCACGTCACCCGCGGTAGCTCCTCTGGTCCCGGCCGTACTGGCCCCAGCCACCCCCGCATCGGCGCCCCAATCCATCACGCCAGCCGGAGAGCCCGCCATCCGCACCATTCCGGATGAGGACAATCCCGCGGCCCAGGCCAGCGACCCCGATTTCCGCGCCGCCCTCGACGCCGCCGTCCCGATCGAGCCCGCCGCCTACGCCACCGAGCCCTATCGCCTACGCCTGCACAACCTGCACACGCTTGAGGACATCGACATCGTCTACCGCATCGGCGACAACTACCAGCCCGATGCCGTCGCGCGGCTCAACTACTTCCTCCGCGACCACAACACCCAGGACGTCATCGCCTACGACCCGCGCGAATTCGACCTCCTCCACGACATCCTGCGCCGACTCGGCCGCCCCAGCGCCACCATCGAGATCGTCTGCGGCTACCGCACCCAGGAAACCAACGCGATCCTCCGCGCCTCCAGCCAGGGTGTCGCCGAGCACTCGCAGCACATTCTCGGCCACGCCATCGACATCCGCATCCCCGGCTCCACTACCCCGCGCATCCGCAACGCCGCGCTCTCGCTCAACGAGGGCGGCGTCGGCTACTACCCCACCTCGCACTTCGTGCACGTCGATGTAGGCGCCATCCGCACCTGGACCTACTCGCCGCGCCGCCATCGCCGCAGCCACCTTCGCCGCACCAGCGCCCATCATCGCCAGATCGCAGCGCGCTCTCACCACAGCAGCCGCACCACCGGCATGTAGGTCGCGCACGCACCGCCGTGCGAACACCCGGATTTTTCTGCTGTAACTGAGACCCACCTGACAGCTCTCGCTATTCCATCTGCCCGATCACGGTAAACTTCCGCGTGCTCCCATCCGGAAACATCAGGTCGTACTCCCGCGTGAACTCATGCGTTGGCTTCTGTTTGTCGCTGACCAACTTCGCCTTGTAATCGCCCAGCGCGACAACTCCCTTCTGCAAAATCGTCTCGCTCCGCAGCTCGTACTTCTTCCCATCGATAACAGCGTCCAGCATCTGCGTAGCCCGGCAGCTCGAAGTTCCTTTTGACACCTCGCCACAATCGCTCCCGATCCGGCTCGCCGTCACATGTACGCCCAGCGTGTACTCTGCAGGCGCCTGGCCCATCAGCGGCGCAGCCCCCAGAAACATCGTCACGAGCCCGCCCAGACAGCTCACAAAGTTCGGGCCGCTCACAAAATTAAATCGAATCATGAATGCCTCCGGTCAACTGACTCCATCGATCAACTCCGGTTTTCGACTCAACAGACTCGACCCATTCTCCACATCTCTCAAACTTCCGCCACTTCCCCATTCGCGGAGTCAGGCAAACACACACCCAGAGCCGTCATCTCTGTAACCCAGGGAGACACAATCATGAAAGCAGTCATGATCAACGGTTTCGGCGGCGTGGACCAGCTCGCCATACAGAACGTGGACGACCCCGAAGTCGGCAGAGGCGAGGTGCTCGTTCGCGTGCACGCCACAAGCGTCAATCCCATCGATATCAAGATCCGCGATGGCTCGGCCGCAAAACTCATGGGCATCGAGCTGCCCGCCATCCTTGGCCGCGACCTCGCCGGTGAAGTCGTCCGCGCCGGAGAAGGTGTCGTTGGCTTCGAGAAGGGCCAGCGCGTCATGGCCTTGGCCAACGGCACCTACGCCGAGTTCACCACCGCCAGGGCCGACGTGCTCGCGCCCATCCCCGACAAGCTCAGCTACGAACAGGCCGCCTCGCTGCCGCTCGTCCTGCTCACCGGTGCGCAGCTCATCGAGCGCGCCATCAAAGTCCAGCCCGGTTGGACCGTCCTCGTCCTCGGCGCTCTGGGCGGCGTTGGCCGCAGCGCCGTGCACGTCGCCCTCAAGCATGGCGCGAAGGTCATCGCCGGTGTCCGCGCCGCGCAGACCAAAGAAGCGCAGTCACTCGGCGTACAACAAGTCATCTCGACAGACGACGAGAAAGCAGCTCGAACTCCTCCACGACCTGGACGCCGTAGCCGACACGGTCGATGGCCCCACCGCCGCGCGTGCGCTCAAGGCCCTCAAGCCCGGCGGCGTCTTCGGCACTGTGCTCGGCCCGCCCGCGGACGCCGCGCAGCACAACGTAAAGGTCGCTCATTTGCAGTCCGCGCCCGACGCCTCACGCCTCTACGAGCTCGCCGATGAAGTCGCGCGCGGCGAATTCACGATTCCCATCGCGAAAATCTTCCCCCTCGACCAGATCCAGGACGCTCATCGCGCAGCGGAAAATCATCCCAGCGGAAAGATCGTCATCAAGGTCGCGTAGGAGCGGCCTTCAACACCACGGTTCGATCTCAATCTCCACCGCATCGCCGTCGCGGAGATCGAAGAAGTCGCGCAGCCGCACATCGCACGCGATCTCGACAATCGTCTTCGGATGATGACCGCGTCCTTCTTCATTCGCATCGGTGCGCAGCAGAAAGCCGCGCCGCGCGTCCCGATCGCGAGCAACCCGGATGACGCACGGCACCATATTCACCGACACAGTCCCGCCATACTCGCTCGCCTCCAGCCGGATCACGCGCCCGGGCAGCGTGTACGGCGCCGGCAGCTGCACATTCAGCGTTCCCGGATAGAACGCCATCCCGGTCTTGCGCAGATAGTGGTCCCGCAGTCTCTCAATCCAGTATGAGAAGTTCCCCATCCCGGAGACGACTTCACCCCGTAGCAGCAATCAATTGTCCTCGGGTTACCGCTCGTCGTGCACATCCACCACCGGCGCAATCGGCTTCGTGGGATACGGCCGCCCCAGCGCCAGCGTCTCGTCCAGCAGCTTGTCGTATTCGTAGATGTCGCGCGTAAAGTCCACCGTGCCGTCCGGCTCTACATACGCCGTGTCGTAGAAGATCGTCACCGGGATTGTCTGCTTCAGCCCCACGGTCTTGTTGTCGTCGCCGATATTCATCGCTTCGTCGATCTTGTCCGGCGTCCAATCCTGCCGGTCGCGCAGGATCCACGCCGCCAGCGCCAGCGGCTTCTCCACCCGCACGCACCCGTGGCTGTAGTCGCGCCGCGTCCGCGAGAACAGCCCCACCGCCGGCGTCGAATGCAGATAGATCGAGTACGGGTTGGGGAACATGAACTTCACCAGTCCAAGCGAGTTGTCCGGCCCCGCATCCTGCCGCACCATCAGCTCGCCATGCAGCAGCTTCTTATCCAGCTTCGGCGTATAGTCCACCGGCTTCTTGCGATGGTCCACAATCTCGAAGTCGTGCTCCGCCAGGTAATTCGGGTCCTTCGCAATGCCCGGCAGCACCTCGCGCTGCGTAATGTCGATCGGCACCGACCAGTACGGCCGGAAGATCAGGTAGCGCATCATGTTCACCAGCATCGGCGTCTGGTGGTCTTCCGGCTGCTCCCCTTTTTTCTCCGGCGGCTTGATGCCCGCCTTGCCCGTGACCACATTCATCTCCAGCGCGATCTTCGTGTGGTCGCTCGTCATGTCCGCCGGTGCGGGCCGCTCGCTGGCATGCACCACCGCCACCTCCTGGACATCCGCCGGCTTCAGATCGATCGCGGGCGGCGGCTGTTCTGAATACACCCGCAGCTTGAACTCCGGCAGGTTCACAAAAATCGGCGCGTTCTGGTACACATCGGGCAGCCACCGCCAGCGTTCCAGCGCAATCGCCAGTTGGTGCAGCGCGCTCCGCCGTCGGCACATTCATCGCCGCAATCGTCGGCGGCCCGATCTTCCCATCCGCCTGCAGCCCATGATGAAACTGGAAGTGCCGCACGGCCGCCGCCCATGCCGGGTCGTAGCGCTTCGCGGTCGCCGCCGCCTTGTCAGTGTTCGCCGCGCTGTCCGGGGCGTTCGCATTCGCCGCGTCGTCGTTCAGATCGCCATCCAGCACCAGCAGCTCACGCATCCGCGCCGCGCCCGCGTATGCATCGCCGGGCTTCAGTTGCCGTGCCACCGGCGGCAGCCCGCCGCCCGGATCCTGCTTCGCCAGCTCCACCCAGTGCCGGTACGCCGCAAGCGTGCGCTTGTACTCGTTGCTCTGCGGCGGCACCGTCACCAGCACCGCGCCCACGTTCTTGGACGCGATGATCTTCTCCGTCAGGAACTTCGCCAGGTCGTAGCGCTTCTGGTTGATATCAACGCCGAAGTTGAATCGCTTCGGATCCACGCGCCCGTTATGCTCATCGTTCAGATAGCGCATCGCAGACACGGTCATCGCCATGTCGAACGCCGCACGATCCTGCGCGGTCTTTATCGATCGCCACCCGCGCCGCCCAGCGCGAGGAGCCCGGCGCCGCACTGATGGCACGCTGTCCCGTGCCGCAACCGGCGCGCCGTTGTCCTGCGCCGCAACCGGCGCGCTGTCATAATCCTCTGGGTCTAGGCCGTCCGTCCCGGAAGCCGCAAACGCCGCCATCATCTGCCGCGCCTGTTCGGTCGGCTTCGTTCCCTTCAGCCACACCGGCTCAAAATCATGCGCGCCGTAGAACTCCTCCACCGGCTGCTTCAGATCGGCAAAGTTCGGCCAGCGCAAGGTCTCCAGCCGCGCCTGGTCGGCCATCGCGTGCAGCGCCACGGTCTCCGGCGACGGCGGCTTCGGCTGCGCCGGCTTCTGCTGTCGGCGGCAGCCACCCACCACCAGCAGCGCGGCCGTTCCCCCGATACAGACCCAGCGCCATGCTCGATTCCAGCCGCGATCGTTCATCACTCTGCCGTGCAGCCCTCCCCTGGGCCATACCGCTTTCACAAAAAATGTAGCTGCCGAGACGCAATCGGATGCAGCTCTTCCGCCAGGAAAACCCGCTGCTCGCGGATGCTGGCCGGATATCCTATGGGTGAAGACGATATAAAGCGCATTCTATGTGGCTTTCTGCAGGAATCCGCTCCTACTTTCAGTGTAGTGGCTCCCCTCTACGGATTGCGGCAAATCGCCGTCGCGCGCATCATCCTCGTACTCCCCTGCACCCTGCGCCTGCACCTGCCCATCCAATGACCCAGGAGAACTCAATGCCCAAGGTTGTGCGCTTCCACCAGCTCGGCGGTCCCGAGGTACTCAAGTTCGAAGAGCATCCCTCCCGAGACCCAGGCGCTGGCGAGGTCCGCATCCGCGTCCAGGCCGTCGGACTCAACCGTGCCGAAGCCCTCTACAGGCGCGGCCAGTATCTGGAGCAGCCACGCCTGCCCTCCGGTCTCGGCTATGAGGCCGCAGGCATCATCGATGCCGTCGGCCCTGGCGTCGAGCGCACCTGGATCGGCCGCCCCATCGCCACCGTTCCCGGCTTCTCCCTCAACGACTACCCTGTGCTGGGCGAGGAAGCCATCGTGCCCCTTGCCAACATCGCGCCGTATCCGGAAAAGCTCTCTCCCGTCGAAGGCGCCGCCATGTGGATGCAATACCTCACCGCATGGGGCGGCCTCGTCAACATCGGCAAGGTCCAAAAGGGCGACTTCGTCATCATCTCCGCCGCGTCCAGTTCCGTCGGCATCGCCGCCATCCAGGTCGCCAAAGAAGAAGGCGCGAACGCCATCGCCACCACCCGCACCTCGAAGAAGCGCGAAGAACTTCATGAGCTCGGCGCGGATCACGTCATCGCCACCGCGGAGGAAGACCTGGTCGCCCGCGTCCAGCAGATCACCGGCGGCAAGGGTGCCCGCGTTATCTTCGATCCCGTCGCCGGCCCCTTCGTTGAGCAGCTCGTCGCCGCTGCCGCCTATCACGGCATTCTTATTGAGTACGGCTCGCTCTCGCTCCAGCCCACGCCCTTCCCGCTCGTGCCGGCTATGCAAAAGCAGCTCACCATGCGCGCTTACACCATCCGCGAAATCAATGCCGACCACGACCTCACCCGCACCGCCCGCGAGTACGTCTTCGACCGCGTCGCCGATGGCCGTTTCCAGATCAAGATCGCCAAGACCTTCCCCTTCGCCGACACCGTCAAGGCCTATCAATACCTCGAGTCCAACGAGCAGATCGGCAAGGTCGTCATCACCCTCTAATCAAGAGGCAACTCGGGTGGCCCATATCCCTGCAGTTGGGATGTGGGCTAAAGAAATCGCGCAGCCACGTTGTCGTCTGAGTGAAGCGAAGCGGTGGGATAAAGCTCAGCACTTCGCAAGCAACAAATCAAACGCCGCACCGCGCCGGACATCACTTGGGTTGAACAATAATATTTCGCGGGCTACCTATGGAGTAAGGCGAGCCGAGGGCCTGACTGGCGCTCGTCGTTGTAATCGTAAACACAAATAGCTTCCCCGCCGAATCGCTGATCGCATACAGGTGATTCGCATTGTCCCAGAAGCATTGATCGATCCCCACATTCGTCAGTAAGCCCGTGAATTTCGTGATCGGACTGCTCCCGTTGAAGTGGAACACCTGTAAGCCTGCTGTCCCGGCAACAACTAGAAGCTTGCCCGACGGAGCCATCTTCAGATAATTCACACCCCCAACAGCAACCGCCGGCATATTGGTCCGTGTGCTGCTCGTCGACAGCATCCCGGAACTCGCAACCGTATACGTTGCAAGCTGGTCGGGCCGGTCGCAGTCGGTGCCCAGGCTGGCGTCCGAGACTGGCTGCAGCGAGACAGCGAAGTGATTGGTCGTGTCTGCCGCGGCCAGGTACGTGAGGTAATAGCTCCCTGACTTCGCAGGCGGTATCGGAGAATCAAAGGTAAAGCTCAGATGGGTGAGATCTCCATTGCTGGCGCGCTTGAACCCGTAGATAACCGGATCCAGGTGAAACGAATTGGCCCCATAGGCGAACCCGTTGTTTGCGGTGATCGTCAGGCCTGTTGCAAACTGCGGGCTGCTCGCGCTGGTAACTCCGAAATAGGTCAGTTGACCCGTCGACTTGTTCACTCTGAAAAATTGATAGGCATTGTTCGCGCAATCATTGTCGAAGCTCAGCGCATACAGGTCCGATCCCGTATGGTCGAGAAACAATGGCGGAAAGAGCGCCCCGCAATTATCCGTTGTAAATTTCTGTGCATTGATCGATGAAACCTGTTTCAACGCGCCATTCGCTGCGATGGAGTAAGAGAAAATATTGACGAAACCTGCGCCGGCGCCGAACAGATACTTGCCGTTCACCGCCATGCCCGTAAGCTGCCCCTTGAAGGGTGAACCCGCCACGGGAGTTAGCTTCCCGTTCGCAGCGGCGGAAAAGGAATAAATCCCGCCTTTCGCGGACACGTAAACAAAGGCGGCAGGCGCGCTTGCTCCATTGGTTGTCTGTTCGGGGACATTCTGAGCAAAGGTCCCCGCGCAGGTTGCGACAACCAGACAAAGCTTGATAAAGGATTTCATCGGGATCTCCTCACTAAGAGGCCTAGGCGCCGAAGTCTATCCCTCACCAGCTTCTTTTCGAAACACCAAACTTGGCCTACCTACCCTATAGTCGAACGCCTGCTCAAATCGCTTCAACATCACAGATGTTGCAAACGCTGCGTCAATAACTTGACCGCATGGAGGCTGTGTCCACGGACAATCTCGCTTTGCCGCATGCTTCTCGCACACGTTTCCGCGCCCAGCTTTTCGCCGACTAAATCATCGCGCGCACTCAGCACGCCACAAATCCGCACTATCGTGATTGCGCTGTGAAAATGCCGTGAACGCGAGCCATTAGCATTGTGGTGCCGCATACAATTGCGCCGATGAACAAAATGGCCCTGCTGTTGTCCGCCGCGCTGCTCTTCGCTCCACTCGCCTTCGCGCTTCCCCCGCAAGCCGCGAGCACGGCCGCGCAGCAGCTCAATGAAGGCCTGCAGTCGGACGTATCCGTCGAGCAGAACGTCTCCTACTCCGCCACCGATCCCGTGCTGCGTCTCGATGTCTACAAACCCGCCGGCGCCGCCACCGCTCCGCGTCCCGCCGTGATCCTCATCCATGGCGGCGGCTGGACCAGCTTCGACAAGAGCACCATGCAGAGCATGGGCAACTTTCTCGCGCGCCACGGCTATGTCGCCTTCTCCGTGGACTACCGCCTCTTCAACGACGGCAAGAACCCATGGCCCGCCCAACTCGACGACGTGCAGCGCGCCGTCCGCTGGGTACGCGCCAACGCCGCGAAGTACACCGTCGATCCCGATCACATCGGCGCCTTCGGCCACTCGGCCGGCGGCCAACTCGCAGCGCTGCTCGGTATGGAAGAGACACGCGACAACTCGGATCACGCGCTCGCCAAATACTCCAGCCGCGTCCAGGCGGTCGTCGATGTCAGCGGTCCCACCGACTTCACGGCAATGCACGATCCTGAGCGCATCGCCTTCCTGACCCAGTTTCTCAACGCTGACTACGCCAAAAACCCGCAAGCCTGGCGCAATGCCTCACCCGTCTCCCACGTCGCAAAGACAGACGCGCCATTCCTCATCGTGCACGGCACGCAAGATCAAAGCGTCTCCATGGATCAGCCGCAGGAGCTCTACGACAAGCTGAAGGCCGCAGGCGTGCCGGTCTCTTTCATCAAGGTCAACGACGTCCACACCTTCCGCACTCCCGAAGCCCGCCGCCAGCTCGCCTTCGAGACTCTGGAGTTCTTCAACCACAACCTTGGCGTCGCGAAATAGAAATCAGCCAATCGCCGCCAGCACCTGCTCCGTCGATCGCACTCGTCCCATGCGCGGAAAGATAGTGCTGACCGCAAACTGGTGCGCCTCCGCGCTCAGACTCGACATCGCATCCTCGGCAAAACACCAGCTCATACGCGCGGTCAATGCCGCACGTGCCGTCGACTCCACGCCGACGTTCGTCGCAATTCCACCCATCACAACCGTGCGAATCTGCCGCCGCCGCAACTGCTCACCTTAGACAAGGGATTCTGCCAGCTCACCCGCATCCCAAAACGTGGGCTACCAAAGGAAGCGAACCCAACGGCATCGCCAAAGGCGCTTCCGCCTGAACGGCAATTCCCTGTTAACCTCTCGCCATGCGGATTCCACTCGCGCTCGCCGCCCTAGCGCTCCTTCCTCTGTCCCTCACAGCGCAACAGACCGCTCACCGCCGCCCAGGCCATCGCCCGCATCCAGGCCGCCATTCCGCAGCCACCGCCTGCCGATACCGTCGACACCATCAAGGCCGGCGACCCCTCTACAATCGTCACCGGCATCGTGACATGCTTCACCGACTCGATGGATGTCCTCCGCCAGGCCGTCGCCCTCCATGCCAATCTGGTCATCTCCCACGAGCCCACCTTCTACAGCCATCGCGACGAAAACACCCTCTTCATCAACGACCCGGTCTACAAAGAAAAGCTCGCCTACATGCAGGACCATCACCTCGTCGTCTGGCGCTTCCACGACCAGTGGCACCTCCGCCGCCCCGAGCCCATGACCGAAGCCTTCACTGCGGCCGTCGGCTGGCAAAAATATGAGCACCAGGACGATCCCCTCTTCTTCACCCTGCCGCCCACCACCGTCAATCAGCTCGCAGAGGACCTCCAGCAGAAACTCCACGCGCGCATCGTGCGCGTCATCGGCGACCCCAACCTCCGCGTCACCGGCGTCGCCTATCGCCCCGGCGCATCCGGCGAAGCGGCCCAGATCAAGGCGCTCGAGCGTGACGACGTGCAGGTGCTCGTCGCCGGCGAATCCTCCGAGTGGGAAGCCGTCATGTACACCCAGGACGCCGAACAGCAGCATCGTCCCAAGGCGCTCATCCTTGTCGGCCACAGCACCTCGGAAACCGACGGCATGCAAACCGCCGCCACCTGGCTCCGCACCCTCTTCCCCGATCTGCCCGTCCAGTACATCAACTCCGGCGAACCCTACTGGCTCCCCGGCCACCCGCCGCAGCCATAGCGGTACACTGTCTCCGCCCAGCGGAGCGACCACTCGCTATGCGTATTCGGCCCCTTTCCATTACTGCCTTCATCGCTGTTGCGATCTCGCTCGCCGCCCCCGCGCAGCAACCAGAGCAGCGATCCGAGAAGAAGTCCCCCAGCACCACCGTCACCGGCCACGTCTACCTGGCCGACACCAACACCCCCGCGCGCCTCGCCACCGTCATGCTCGAACCGGCGCAGGCACTCGACAACGATCCCGATCCTCATCCACCGAAAGATCGCACCGCGTCGTTGGTCTATACCTCCGCAGTCCAAACCTTGCTCGATGGCAGCTTCACGATTCCCAAGGTCGCGCCCGGCGCCTATTACGTCGTCGCGTACAAGAGCGGCTATCTCTCACCGCTTTCCACCTTCTCGGAAGATGCGCTCCAGCACCCGACGCCGGAAGACCACAAGCGCATCGCCACCATCCTTCCCCGCATCGTTGTCGAGGCTAGGTTGCCTGCCTCCGTCGACGTTCGCCTCGAACGTGGCTCTGCCATCTCTGGCACCGTCCTCTACGACGACGGCAGCCCCGCCTCCGGTCTTCCCGTTCACGCGCTCGTCCGGCGCAAGGATGGCAAGAAGGAAACCTGGTCTCCGCTGCGCGCCTTACCCTTCGCTTTGATGGCAGACGTCTACACCGATGATCTCGGCCGGTATCGCCTCACCGGTCTCGAATCGCGCGAGTATCTTGTTCGGGTCGATCTCAACTTGCAGCACATGGACTTCGCCGCGGCACCAGGCGAGAGCGGCGGCTCCAGCAGCATTAACAACGTGGCCAGCCTTGCATTTTACTCCGGCAGCGCCACGCGCAAGGCAGACGCGAAACCCTTCAAGCTCACCGCGAACGAAGAACATAGCGGTGAGGACATCACCATCCCCATTGCCAAGCTACACACCGTCACCGGAGAGATCGTCGCCGCGCACGACGGGCACGTCCTGAATCAGGGCAACGTGACGCTGCTCGACGCCGACGATAAAAGCGAGGTGGTGAGCGGCAAAGTCGAGCACGCCGATGGCAAGTTCCATCTCTTCTTCGTACCCGAGGGCAACTACGTCCTCCATGTCGACAATGCCGCCGACGTCACCTATGAAGATGTGCCCAACCCGCCGGGCTACATGCCAGCTTCACACGAAAAGACAAATCTGGTCCACGCATACGGCACTGCCGACCAGCCCATCAACATCCACGACGACGCACCCACCATCGTCCTCTCCGTTCCGGAAAAGGGCGCTCCATCCGTTCCGAAGCAAACCGCGGCATCGCAGTAACGGTTGCGGCGCTAAACTTATCTCCACAATCTGCCAGCCACACCATGCGCCCCTGGCCCTTGCTGTTCCTTCCGTTTCTCACCCTCGCTGCTTCGGCACAGAACAGCTCCGCCGCCAAGCCAGGAACCGGCACCGTCACCGGCCACGTCTACTGCGCAGACACCAACGCGCCCGCACGCGCGGCATCAGTTCAACTCGAACCGGTCAAGGATGCAAAGCGATCAGGCACGTCGCTCTTCAGCGGCGACGCACCTGCCGGCGGCATCGCCCGGACCGGATTCGATGGCAGTTTCACCCTCTCGAAGGTGCCTCCCGGCTCGTACTACGTCGTCGCCTCCGCACAGGGCTATCTCTCTCCCATGCCCAACGATGACGAGAGCGACGACGCCGAACCGCAGCCGCCCGCGGGTCAGCCGCCAGTCGTGATTCCCAGGGTTGACGTCCAGGCAGACCAGGCCGCCAGCATCGACATCCGTCTCGAGCGCGGCGCTGCCATCAGTGGCGCAGTCCGTTTCGACGACGGCAGCCCCGCATCCGGCGTCATGGTCATGGTGCTGCATCGCAGCAAGGACAAGTGGGTGCCATCCACTCCGCAGATGCCCTTCGCCACGCCGGTTCCGCCCGCCACCGACGACGTCGGCCACTACCGCATCAGCGGACTCCGCGATCGCGACTACGTGCTGATGGCCATTCTCTCCCGCACCGATTTCGAGTCGCGGGGCGCCCGCACCATGGGCCTCTTCGGCGTTGAGCGATCCTCGCTCCGTATCTACTCCGGCGACACGCCGCATATCAGCGACGCGGTTCCAGTCAAACTCGGCCCAGGCGAGGAACGCAGCGGCGAAGACATCACCATCCCACTCAGCAAATTCCACGCCATCAGCGGCGTCGTCACTGCCGCCGGCGATGGCCACGCCATCAACAGCGGACATCTCGCCATCGAAGATCCGAATGATAAGGAAGATATCGTGGACGCCGAGCTCGGAAGCGACGGCGCCTTCCACCTCGAAGGTGTCCCCGAAGGCACTTACACGCTCCGCGTGCAGAATCCGCGCGACCAGCGGATGCAGGAAATCTCTGTAGCGGGACAACAAGCCTTCACCAACGAAAAGACGCTCCACCAATACGGCGACCTCGAACAGAGCATCAAGGTCGAAGGCGACATCCCCAATCTCGTCCTCACCGTCCCGCAACGACCCCAGGACCACCCCGCCGCCTCGCAGTGAGTTGTCAGCAGTACACTGTCTCCGCCATCTGTAACCACCCATGCGCCGCTGGCCCCTGCTACTCCTCGCGTCTTCCACTCTCGCCGCTACGGCGCAAAGCTCCGCCAAGCCAGGAACCGGCACCGTCACTGGCCACGTCTATTGTGCAGACACCAACGCGCCCGCCCGCATGGCGAGCGTGCGTTGAAACCAGTCGAAGGAAATCCGCACCCGCACCCGGCACGGATCCGCACGATCATCGGCATGCCCGCCAGCGGCATCGTCCAGACCGCACTCGATGGCAGCTTCGCAATTCCCAATGTCGCTCCCGGCTCCTACTACGTCATCGTCACCGCCTCGGGATATCTCTCACCGCGCCCTCAACGACCGACTCCGATGACGATGAAGCATTGCCGCCTGCGCCCGCGGGACAACCGCCGGTCGACCATCCCAAAGGTCGACGTCACAGGCCGATCAGGCAGCGCCAACATCGACATCCGCCTCGAACGCGGCGCAGCCGTCAGCGGCACCATCCGCTTCGACGACGGAAGCCCCGCTGCCAACGTTCACGTCGTCCATGCTCCTTCGCAAGAGCAAGGACAAATGGGTAGCTCTACCGACGGGCGATTACGGCGCCTTCGCCATGCCGAGTCGTGATGACAGATGATCTCGGCCACTATCGCATCGGCGGCTTGCGCGACGGCGAATATATGCTCGATGGCTCATGCTCATTCACGTGGACTTGATGCCGCCGCGACTACGCGGCACTCAGGTTTCTCCGACACGCTGCGCTGCGTTTTGATCTGTCTATTCCGGCGACACCATGCGCAAAAGCGAAGCCGTCTCCTTCAAACTCGGCCCGCGGCGAGGACCGCGCCGGCGTGGACATCACCATCCCGCTCAGCAAACTCCACTCCATCAGCGGCGTTGTCACCGCGGCCAGCGACGGCCATCCCATCAAAGCGGGCAACATCCACCATCGAAGACCCAGTAGACAAGGAAACGGTCGTCAACGAGGCGAGCTCGACAGCGATGGCGCCTTCCACATCGATGGCGTGCCCGAAGGCTCCTACACGCTCCGCGTCCAGAGCGCCTGCGACAGACAAAACCAGCAAGTCTCTGTCGCTGGAGGCATGAACATCTCCAGCGAGAAGATCGCTCACCAGTATGGCGATCTTGAACAACCGCTGAAGGTCGAAGGCGACATCCCCAACCTCGTCCTCTCCGTTCCGGAGCAGACAAAGCAGCACGCCTCGCAATAAAAGCAAAACGGGACAAGCCAATCGGCCTGCCCCGTCGCACCGCAACGCGCACAGCGCGCGTCTCGTAACCCTTGTTAGGAGCCTTCAGCTCTTGTTATACGAACAGAGCCTTCAGCCCTTGTTGTAGAAAAACCGCTCGTGCACAATCTTGCCGTTCTTCCACTTCCGCACCGCTACCTGGCTCATCTTCACGCGACGTCCGCCCTTGAACGTGATGTCCATCTCCCATTCGGAGAAGCTGACATCGCCATTCACGGCGCTCGCCTTCACGCTGCCGCCGTTGAACGCCTCTACCGACGCGAAGAACTCTTCTTCCGCCTTCCGGTTTGCCGCCTTTCCGCTGCGCGGCTCCTCCGAATTCTCCTGCATCACGACATCGTCGGCGTAGTACTTCTCAAACGCCTCCATCGCCTTGCCGGACAGCACATCGTCATTCACCTGCTTGTCCAGCTCCTGCACGCTCGTGGCCGTTGCTGTTGCACTCATCAAGTCACTCCTCGGGACCAGTTGTCCCAGCCCACAATGGCCTAGATGCCGCCCACGCCGCTTAGGTTCCGTGAATATCTGCATCAGCCCGACACAGTTGCCCGATCCCGCGCTACTGCCCGGACGGCCGGTCCACGATCAGCAGCGCAAACCCGTCATACTTCTTCCCACTCACCGTCTGGATGGCGGTAGCCGTCACATGCGGCTCAGCGGCTACGGCCTCGAAAAACCGCCGCGTCCCCTGCACCGCAGCATCCTCATTCGCTGCGTCGAGCACCGTGCCCTCGCGCACCACGTTGTCCGTCACGATCACCGTGCCCACCCGCGACAGCCGCAGCGCCCACTTCAGATACTCGGCGTTATGCTCCTTGTCCGCATCCACAAAGATCAGGTCGAACGGCTCCACGCGCTCCGCCAGCAGCTTCGGCAGTGTCTCCAGCGCCGGCCCTTCTCGCAGCTCCACTTTATCGAGCAGCTTCGCACGCTCCAGGTTCTTCCGCGCCACCGCTGCATGCTTCGCCGATGCTTCCAGCGTCACCATCCGGCCGTTCTCCGGCAGAGCACGCGCCAGCCAGATCGTGCTGTAGCCACCCAGCGTGCCCAACTCCAGAATCCGCCGGGCCCCCGCCATGCTCGCAAAGATGTGGAGCATCTTGCCCTGCAGCGGCGTCACCTGAATCGGAGGCAGCTCCGCTGCTTCGCTCTCCCGCAGCGCTGCTTCCAGTACTTCATCCTTTTTGAACAGGTGGTCTGCCAGATAAGCATCCACCGCCGTCCACAGGGCTTCGTCCCCGGCGCTTTCCGGCTTTGGGTCACTCATACCCGTCAGGATAGTGTGCCCCCGCCGTCGCCAACAAACCAGGCGACCGGCTTTGCCCCCGCCGGAGGGAAGCGCTCATCGGTCTATCGCCGGTAAGTCAGCGCGTCCCTCCGGCCCCTCATCTCAATTCCTTCGCGTTCAGCGTGCAGGTTAGACGCTCGTCCTCGAGAAACGGCTCGCAAGCACTCACGTCACACCCCGAACCTTCAGATCTCCGCTCGGGGACACGTCGGCTCTTCGCTTAGCAGCCTCATGAAGCTTAGCCCGCCGCACAAGCGGTGAGGGTGCTTAACGTGTCATTCGATTGTCATTCCATTGTCGCGACCGGCGAGCGGGCTACTTCGGGTGGAAGTCGAAGTACGCCAGGTTCATGTTGCCCTGGGTCAGAATGTGCACTGTCAGCACGCTCTTCCCCTTCGGCAGCCGCAGCTTCACCAACCCCGGTGCCACATTCCAGTGGTGCCACTGCCGCCACGCAATCGGATCGGCCTGGTTGAAGGTCGACGGAATCGTCAGCGGCCCGGTGACATCCTTTCCATTCACATTCAGCGAGATTGTGCCGCCGCGGTTCGACGTGTACAGCAGGTCGCCCACATACACCCCCGCATGTGCCACATCCACCGTGATGTTGAACCACTCTCCGGGCTCGGTCCATCCCGCATACAGCAGACCCTCCGGCGGATGAACCTTTTCGAAAGGATTGTCATCGATCTGGTCGTGATACTTGGTGTATGACGTGTCCACCGCCTCGTGAATGCGGAATTCGTTCAGATACGTTCCGTCCGCGGGATTCAGTCCGCCGCTCCCGCTGTTCTTTGCATCCGAGTCGTGATACGCCACGCCTTCTCCGCCGAGGTCGTAGTACGCGCACATCACTCGCCCGGGAATCTTCTGCGCGCCACCCGCATGCTTGTTGTCCGCGTAAGGCGTCCCCTTGTAGCTCCCCAGAAAACTTCCCGGCGGTGCAGCGAACGCCATAGGCACCACCAAAGCTGCAAAGCACCCAACCCACAAGACATGTTCCAGCACATCTCTCTTCAAAGAAAATCTCCCCCTTGCGCCGCTCCGGAACCACAACCACTCTACCGCCTCGCTTAACCATGAGCGCACCCCGATGAGCGCATCCCGTGTAACAATGAGCGGCGTTCTTCTCTGTCTTTTCGAAACCCCGGGAGCGTCCCGTGTCCTATCTACGCAGGCTTGCTCGCACCGCGTCACTTGCCACCATCCTCGGCGCCGCCGCCCTTCCGGCATTCAGCTCGCCCGCACCGTCAGGCTGCGTCAGTATTCCCGCGGATCGCGATCACGTCGTCGAAGCCATGCGTACGATGTATGCCGCTGCAACTGCCGACGATCTCGCCAGGTTCCACACCGTCGCCGCTTCTGACTTCTACGCCTTCGATGGCGGCAGACGCTACGACGGCGATGCACTCATGAACATGGTCAAATCATTCCACGATCAGGGCTACGTCTTCGTGTGGACCGTGAGCGATCCGCAGGTCGAAGCCGATTGCCACTTCGCCTGGATCACCTATACAAACCGCGGTTCCATTCAGGACAAATCCGGCACTCATCCAACCACCTGGCTCGAATCGGCAGCGCTTGAAAAGCAAGCAGGCGTCTGGCGCATCCGCTTCTTCCAAAGCACTCGCGTGCCTTGAAGCAAGACAGCATTCACCAGAAAGAGCGGAGCAGGCGGCCGCAGCCACCTGCTCCCTCACAGCGTCCACTACTGCGCGGCCTGTTTCGTAGGAGCCGCCTTCGGCTGCTTCCAATAGTTCGGCTCCGCCTTGGTCCATGCGTCTGGCGGGTAGCTCATCTCCGGACTGAAGGAGAAGAGGTTGGTCTGTGTTGACTCGAGACATGCAGCTTCGAGTTCTTCCAGCTTCTTGATCCCATCCTCGCCCATCGCTTCGACGAACTTGGGGTCCGATGCCATGTTCTGATCGGCCTCGGCCAACGATTTGAGCTTGGTGACTACCAGGAACGCACCGCCGTTCGTGCCATAGAGCTGTTGAAAGGTCGCCCAGTTCGCATCCGGCAGCCCTTTCTTGTAACCCGCTATGACCATCTTCACCAGTTCATCCCACTCATGCATATGGCCGGGACGAACCACGAACTGGACAAGCTCCATATAGCGGTCTCCCTGCAGATTGCCCATGTTGAAGCTGAGGTCGTCGCGTCGCATCCACACGCTCTGGTTGAACTCGGTCAGCAGATCGCCGTCCGCAAGATTTGCACGATCCATGGCCGACGAAAGCGCAGCGTCCTTGTATACGCTCTTGGTTTCCTCTTCCCATGCAGCCAGCGACGGATACCCACTGAAGAACAATGCCCGCGGTATCCCGGAAAGCGAAGTCATCGCCAGGTAGCGTGGCGTGGCCTTGGCGCCGGCCAGCGCACGGATAAAAGCCCCTTCAGACTTCACATGCACGGCTCCGTTCTTACCGGGTTTGAGGAGCTCACGCTGGATCACCAGAATCTTCGGCGGTCCATTGGTGCCGTTGTCTTGGGCAAAGGTGGATGGAGCATTCGCACCAAAGAAACAAACCGCACACAGGATCGCTGCACATCGCATCATCTTGACACTCGTCATCGTGAAAGCCTCCTCAGGCTGAGAGATCGATTTCAGGTCGCACATTCGCATGGCACAGAGACACAAGCTCCGCGCAGAAGATTTGAAATCGGGGGACGGCATCAGAAGGCCTGCAACAACAGGCCGGGGCCCGGGGGACCGGAAAGGAGAGAAATTTAGCTCGGGGAAACTGGAAGGATACTGCGCTTCACACACTGCCCTGTCAAGACACCTTGCATGCATCGCCGGGACGAATCCAGGCGATTGCAGTCGCCTGATTTTTATGGATCGCTCCCTCACGCACGGCTTCTAACTACCCATGCCTGCGACCATCCTCACCATCAACAGCGGCTCCTCCTCTCTCAAGCTCGGCCTCTATCGCGCCGACGCCGGCACCGCTGAACCGCAACTCCTCTATCGCGGCGCCACCGACGCCATCGGCAAACCCGGCGGTTCTCTCACCATCACCGACAGCGCAGGCAAAACCATCCACCACGAAGACGCCTCACATGACTCGCAATCGAGCGCCTTCCAGCACGCCGCGCAAAAACTTCAGCAACTCAGCGGTACTGATATGAGTAAGGGGCCCGAAGCCATCGGCTACCGCATCGTCCACGGCGGCCCGCATCTGCGCCAGCATTGCCGCATCACTCCGCAGGTGCTCGACACGCTGCGCGCCGCCGTCCACTATGCGCCGCTGCACATCCCTCCCGCCCTCGCGCTCATCGACACTGCATCGAAGCTCTACCCGCAGGTCCCCGCCTTCGCCTGCTTCGACACCGCCTTCCACACCACCATGCCGCCCGAGGCCTACACCTACGCGATCCCCGCGCGCTTTCGCGAGCAGGGCGTCCAGCGCTACGGCTTCCACGGCCTCTCCTATGAATCCGTCGTCGCGGCACTCGCGCCTGCTGTCCCCGCCCGCCTCGTCGTCGCGCATCTGGGCAACGGCGCCAGCCTCTGCGCCATCGACGGCGGGCGCTCCGTCGATACCTCCATGGGACTCACGCCCACCGGCGGCATCCCCATGGGCACCCGCTCCGGCGACCTCGACCCTGGCGTCGTCCTCTTTCTCGCCCGCAGCGGCCACCTCAATCCAAATGAACTGGAATCCGTTCTCAACCACGAATCCGGATTAGCCGGCCTGTCGCAATCCAGTACGCGCGATCCGGTGGGACGAACGTCCCCGGCATCTCCGACCTTCGCGAGCTCACCGCCGCCGCAGATCACGGCTCCGCCACAGCACATCAGGCCCTCGCCATCTTCTGCCGCGCCATCGCGAAGACCGCCGCCAGCTACGCCGCCGTCCTCGGCGGCCTCGACTGTCTCGTCTTCACCGGCGGCATCGGCGAGCACTCCGCCCTCGTCCGCGAGCAGGTCTGCCGCCAGCTCGCCTTCCTCGGGCTGGCCATCGACGCCGAGGCCAATCAGCGCCACGCCGCGGTCATCTCCGATGCGGCCAGTTCCATCAGCGTCCGTATCATCGCCGCCGACGAGGACGGCCGCATCGCCCATCACGTGCGGGCACTCCTCGCGCAATAAGTTCCCCTTCCGGATCCGGCGTACGTCTCATTACCATCGCGTCGCCATCGCCCGGAAACCTGCCGGTTCACCCACCGCAAATGGCTACACTGAAAATAGGGCCCGATAACCGGAGCCGATGCGCGGCAGTGATCCGAGACCGAAGCAGAGCAAGCTCCGTCGCGACAACTGACTGATAAGACAAGCCTTTCCGATAAGTCCTTTAATTAGACGACTTTGGCCGTAAGTCTTTTGTTTGGACAACTTTGCCCATAACTCCGGCTCCTGCAACAACTTAGCCGTGAGGCCATCGGCTAAGTCCTTTGGTTGGACGACTTTAGGCGTAACTCCGGTTCCTGCAACAACTTAAGTCATCGGAAGCGTCGCTAAGCCGCACTGGATGAATGACTTAACAAATGCGAAGTCGGAACCCGGGGGGGAGGGGTGGGCAGGTAACGGTACTCCCCGCGAGACGGCGCAGCGGAGAGATCTGTCTGTTGTTATTTCGGGTCGGGCTTGAAACCGATGCGCTCCAGCGCCGGCTTGATCTCAGGATTCTTCATGAACGTCTTCCAGATCAGTCCGGTCCGGTAGTTCTCGATCATCACCACCATGGGCGCCTGGTTCAGCCCCATGTTGATATTCGCCACCCAGTCCTGCTGCTGGTTGAACGCATCGCGAAAACCGAACGGCCCCCACAGCTCCGCGCCCTCATCGCGATAGAAATGCTTGAGCGCACCGCATCGACGCCTCCGGCAGATACGGCATGGAGCTGACCGCGCCGGTCGGCGCGATCGTGCCATCGTCGAGCTCATAGTTGTTCGCCGGATTCGGCTCGTAGGGCACATAACCCCCCGGCCCATCCACCGCCGTGATGCCCCAGTCATCCGCCCCATACCCGGCATGCCCTGCCGGATTGCGCTCGCAGTACGCAAGATTGATCTTCGCCATATTTCGATTCTGATCAAAATAGTCCGTGTAGTTGTCGTGAATGCCTCGCGGATCGAACCCCATGAATGAGTAGTGCGTAAAGAACAGAGGACCACCCACGCCCGCACCCACCTTCAGTTCCACGCCTTCCACTTCGTGCGGCTTCGAGTATTCTTTGTCTCCCGCCCAGCCCGAGTAGTAGAAGCTCGCCGGCACAGCATGCGTCGGTGAGGCGATCGCTTCGAGGTACGTGATCATCACCTCATTCCAGCCGGTCAGCCGGTTATGGATGTACCACGCATAATCCGGCGACCAGTGCCAGAAGATGGCATCGTTCTTCGGATCGCGCCGGAACCAGCTCCAGTCCACTCCCTGCCACAGCCGCGTGATGCGGTCGCGCAGCTCGCGCTCGCTGGCCGTATCGCGGTCGAAGTATTCGCGGGCCGTCAACAAGCCCTCCATCATGAAGGAGGTCTCCACCAGATCGGCGCCATCGTCATACGCACCAAACAGCGGCAGCGCCTTGCCCGTGCTGCCATCCATGAAGTGCGCCCACGCCCCATGGAAGCGATCCGCGCGCTCCAGAAAGCGTGCGATCTTCAGCATCCGCTCCACGCCCTGCTCACGCGTGATGAAGCCACGATCGACGCCGACAACCAGCGCCATCACGCCAAAGCCACTGGCGCCGGTCGCCACGACGCCGTCGTTCCCCGGAATATTCTCTCGCGTCATGCCGGACACCGGGCTTCCGCCCTCCCAGTAGTAACGGAACGATGCCTGCTGCACCATGGTCAGCAGCTCATCGTCCGTCATCGGATGTGTCGTGGCAGACGTAGGCGCGGAGAGCGGCCCCTGGTGGAAGCCGCGGTCCACTGCCGCGACCTTGTACGTTGCATGCTTCCCCGTGGCGCCCAGGAAATCCTCCCAGCGCCGAATCCCCGGCACCTGGATGCCGACGGGCTCGAACGGACCACCATCGAGTGAGCGATAGATCACGTAGTGACGCAGCCCCGCGCTCGTCATCGGCTGCCATGCAACCTCGACGTGGCGCTCATAGCCGGTCGCGGTCACATCCTGCACCGCCGGCAAAGCGGTGTGCGCCGCAAGCTGCCGGCTGTCTTCAATCGAGATGTCGTCGATGAGCAGTGTGTGTGCTCGCGCCATCGGCGCTTGCCTTGCGAAAAGACCACGGCGACGATCTTCTGCGGATCGAGCACGCGGACAGTAGAGGAATGAAAGGCCCGGATGGGAATGGAAATCCGGGTCCATCTTCCCGGGCGCAGGCCTGAGAAGTAAGGTGCCAGTTCCAGTGGCTCGGTAAAGTTGTGATTCTCGTCGTTGAGCGTCAGGTTCGGCGCGAGATCAACCCCGTAGCGCGGAGGTCCGTCCTGCATCGCGCAAAACGACCGTGGGCAGATTCGGTCCCGATAGGGGCTCTGGCTGCGTAACACCAGAAAGTGAGCGTATCGCCGGTGAAGTGAAGAACACGATTGCGCCACTCGTTGACGCGAATATGCGCCTGCCACCCTCCGCCCTCGTTCGAAACCCAATGCAGCCGCAGCGCATTCGGCGGGGTGTGGAAGTGCTCCTGATCGACGGGGAGCCTGCCTTCCATGGCTTCCACCGTGCTTGGCGCCTGCACGGCAACCTCAGTGTAGAAGTAACGATCCGGCGTGAGACTGTTGTCGAACAGAACGCGATCGTAATACGAGGACTGCGCGCGTGCCTTCGGCAGCGCTGCCATTCCGCTGACTAGACAGACCACAGCAATCAGACCTTGCCTGAGAAAACGATGTGGACCCGCACAAAGGACACTCATCACGGCTTGCGTTTATTTGGACTCGGTTTTGATGTGCTCTTCTTCGCCTTCCCGGTGGAGACTTTCTCCATAGACCCGGCCGCACCCGCTCCATCCTGCGGACTGTTCGACTTTGCTTTTGTCTTCACCGCGCTCGAAGACCCCGAGTTCTTGGTGTCGCCTGCCTTCGAAGACTTGCGGGGCGCTGTTCCAACCCGTCCAGCGGAATTCACCGCATCCGAGATTGTGCTCTTGCGCCCAGAACGCGACTCCACGTCCAGCAGCGCATCCAGGCGATACCCAGCGTCCTTTGCCGCCTGGGCGCCCTGGCTGACTGCAGCAGCGCATCGTTGCGCTGTCACTCGCTGTTCTGACGATGCGGCGGCAACCAACGCCGGCAGCTGGATCCACCACAACAACTCTTCGTGGCTCTCCTGATTGAAATACTGCACGCCTTCTGACTCGTGCGTCCCGGTGAGCCATTGCACGTCGCCCTCCTGCCATTCCTCCTGCGATAACCGCGATAAAAGCGGATCTGCACGGTGCAGCAGGAATCGCACCCGCGCTGCGCCCCTCCAGCCATCTTCTCCACTCATGCCCAGCTCTTGGAACGTACGTGCCAGCGCATGGCGCAAACGCAGACTATCGAATACAGATGCTCCATCGAGCGGGAGGCCGCGCAGTAACGACCATGCCAGCACCGGTGCCCAAACAGCCGTGCCACTGGTGCCCGGCGAATCGCTCGGCAGCACCTTGCGCGCAGTCTCCGGCCACGGTTTGGGGAAGAGCGCCTCGAAGCGCGGGAGGGCCAGCGTAGACACCAGCAGCGCGCTATGGCGCGGCTCCGCCCGCACTCGGCGTCGCGGCCTGTCCGGGTTCGAATTGCCTGGCGACTTTGTGGAAGCGGTTCCCACGCTCGATAAATGGCTCGATCGCCTCGAGGATCCGCTTCTCACGCTGACGCACAGCGATCGCACCGGTTGCCTCCATCTCGGCTGCCTCGATAATCTTCGCGAGCATAGCCGGATCGAGCGCCGCACGCAGCGCCTGGTGCAGCGGCTCCAATCGCAGTTGATCGAGCGCCTCATCCAGATTAGGCACACCCGCACCATGCAGCGAATCATGCAGGCGATCCCATGGATACTCGCGGCTTGCGCGCAGCTCCCGCCAGTGGAGAAAGACGTGATATTTGTACGCCTGCAGAGAGAAGGACAAACCCCGCTGATGCACGTCGGAGGCGCGGCGCAGGTATTCCAGACCACTGCTGACATCGCGAAACGCGAGAATCACATCATGGTCGGTCGGTAGATGAAGACCATCCTGCAGGGATCGCTGTCGCAACCCTCCGTTCGACTTATCGATGAAGCCAGTTGAGTTGTGGATGGTGCCGCGCGTCTCTCCGTAGCGGTTGTGATAGAGGACCAGGGCTCGCTGCCCGCCGCGTGCGTTGGAGTAGGCATAGACGTTTTCGTCCACCGTTCCGTCTTCCTTCCAGAAATCGTAAAGCAGGAAATTCTCGCTCTCCGCAAAGAGCCAGCGACTGTGCAGCAAAGGCGCTATCTCGCGATTGTGCCGCTCGACGAGCCCCTGATTCGGCGTCTCGTCATATCGCGGCCGCTGATATTCCATCCCATACTTCTCGGTGAATCCTTCGACCTGGCCGTGACCAAACATGGGCAGTCCCGGCAGTGTCGCCATCAGGGTGGCAACGCCAAAACACTTGTCGCCCGTGCCGAACTGATCGATCGCCGTGCGCTCATCCGGATTGCTCATGAAGTTGACATAGCGCTTCATGATTCCTGGATCGAACTCCATCGTCTGCTTCAGTAATCCGCGATAATGCTGATTGTCCTCGTCGCGCAATAGATTCATGAACGCGCTGTTGTAGACCCGATGCATCCCGAGGGTTCGAACGAAATATCCCTCCATCATCCAGAAGGCCTCCGCCAGCAGCAGAGTGCCTGGAACCTCAACCGCAACGCGGTCCACCACCTCGCGCCAGAACTCGACAGGGATACGCTTGTCGAACTCGGAAGTCGGCATGCTGTACTCCGCGCGCGAGGGAATGGCCCCGCCCGCACCAGGCGCCGGATACCACAAGCGCTGAATATGCCGCTTCGCCAGCGTCATTGCAGCGTCAAAACGGATGATGGGAAAGAGCCGCGCCACGTGCAGGATGGTTTGGATCACCTGCTCGCGTACGGTGGGATTCAGATAGTCCAGCTGCGCCGTGTCGTTCCACGGAAAACTCGTGCCGTCATTGCCGTGATAGATGTAGCGCGTGTCGCCCGTCCACTTGTCACGGCGCTGAAAAACCACAGCCGCATCGGACTGCTCATAGTAATGGTCTTCAATCTTGATCTCGACACGACCATCGCTCGAAAGATCAGGCCCGTTAAAACTGTACGCGGGATACGGCGAGTCGTATCGAGAGAGAAACCAATCCGGATGTTCGATGACCCAGGTGGAATCGATACCCATGTGATTGGGCACCATGTCGCTGGCAAGCCGGATCCCAAACCGCGACGCCTGGTCGCGCAACCGTATGTACGCATCGTAGCCGCCAAGATCGCCAGCAATCTGGTAATCGTAGAGCGAATAAGCCGATGCAACCGCATCCTCTTTGCCGCACAGATGCTTGATCGTGCGCGAGGCGCGGCTGCGCTCCCACAGTCCAATAAGCCATAGCGAGTTCATGCCGCGGCCAGCGAGCGTCCTGAGCTCTTCGTCCGGTATCTGATCGAGCCGCGTAATTGATCGCCCATATCGCTTGGTGAGCTGCGCCAGCCAGACGTAGGTGCTCTTCGCAATCAGCACCGTGCTCGGCATCCAGTCCTGGTCGGGACTGAATCGCTCGTACTCATGCTGCAACACGGCGAAGTCTGGCAGATCGACGCGACCACCGAAGTCGCCCGCATGCCCATGCTTGCCACGGCGTCGCCGCTCTGCCATCTCATCGGAAGGATGGAAGCGCATCCAGATCGCGACGTCTTCTTCCTGCAGCACATCGATGGCAAGCAGCAAACGGCGCAACGCCCCGTCTCCGAGGATGCGGCTCCACTTGTCCCGGATAAAGGCAAGCTGCCCACTCAGCGAATCGGGCGAGGCAAGAGCAGGCGCGCGCAGAACGTCGATCAGGTTCGCACCCTCGTCGCCAATCGGAGGCTTGGTCGCAAAAAACTCCCGCAACCCGTTAGTCACCTTGGGATAGGGCGTTTGCTTGGCCAGGGGCGTTGCGTCGAAGAGCTCAAGAAACTTGTGAAAGCCGGGATTCGCGTTCGCAAGCCACAGCATCATCAACTCTTCGAAGGCAACTTCCCGATGGGATACGCCATCCGTCGAGCCGTTCAGCCACTCTTCCGCCCTCTCTTCGCCCCGATACACCGTCGAACCAGGGAACTCCTGCACGAAGCGCAGCAATAGCTCATCGAAGCGGTCAGCTCCCAGCCGCGACGAAAACCACGCTAAAGCGTCCGCGATCGCCTGGCGTGCTACCGTCTTTCGGTAGTGATCGACAAGCAGGTGACTCGCCTCGTCGATCAGCCCCATCGCAAAGAGCGCGCCAGGGTTGATCACGCGCTGCGGGTCGTCTTCCGTGCCTCGCACCAGGTTCATGCGATGCGCCAGCTCCCGGCTCGCCTTCAAGTCAGCAAAGACCACATTGCCGGAGAAGGAGAACAACGTCCGCTCTACGTGATACCTGTCACGTGCCTCGCGCGAGATGTGAAATTCCATCAGGGCCATCGTTTCCTATCTTCCTCTTCCCCACACGTCCAGGCCGGCGTCAAAATCCGCACCGTTCAGAGTCGCGGCGGCTATGCAAGCTTCTCCATACTAGAGATGAGCCCAGGCCCTCAACAGTGACCCGCAACTATCTATCTGTTGGTCTGGACACCCTACAGCGAATCAGTGGACATTTACCACTATGCATCGGTTCGCAGGCTTGGCGCTATGCATGCACGTCGAGCTCCACGCGCCCGCCATGCGCAAATGTGGCTGCGGGCAACAAGACCGCCGAACCCTCCACTGTGCCGGCAGATGCGGACCGCAGCATGCCCCCGGCCGGCGGATGGACATGCAGGCGAACCTCCCCGCTGAACCCCGCCGCGGCCTCCACCACCACATGCCAGCTACTGTCGCTCGTGGCCTCCGTCGTCCATGCGATGCCTCCAAAGCGGGTGGGGCATTTGCGCACCGCGATCCGTTCTCCGCTGCTGAACCAGTGCTTTGGGGCCGCCTTTTGCAGATGGCAGACATCGCGGTCGTTCTCCTCATAGCACAGCAGCCAGCGCAGCCCTATGGCAGGTTGCAGTGTACTGTTGATCACCGCCGACCACCCCCAGGGCGCACCGTCGCCCGGATAGCCGCCCGGAATGTAGGCATCCTCCGGTGAGTAGCGGCTGCCCGAGTCCGCTGCATAGCACACCAGCGCATAAAGGGTCAGAAGGAACGGCCGGTAGTCTTCCTGCCGGATCTTCACCGCAAGCGACCCGTGCTCCATGAAGTTCGAGTTGCGTGGCACATGCTCATTCGTACTCAGTCCGCAGATCTGTTCGCTGGCCAGCTCGCGGTGCTTCAAGTGGCCCAGGTCCAAGGCCGGCACGCCCCAGTCGGCAAGGAACCAGTCCATCATGAACCGGTGATTCTCATAATTCGATAAATCGGTCGGTTTGCGCAGAATGTCGTTCGGCTCGAAAGGAGTGATTCCTGCAGCACGCATCTCCGGCGTCGAGGCTGCAATCGTCGCTTCGATCGACGCCTGGATGTTCTTCCTCATCTCCTCGGCAACTGCTGCATAGCGTTCCGCCAGCGCTGTCATGTTGCGATCATTCTCCGCTGCGCCGACTGACCGCAGCGCCTTTGCATATTCCGTGATGCCTCGCCACACGCATGCTGCGTTCTGGTAGTAATACGGATGCGAGTCCGGGTAATCGTTCGCCGGATCGCCCAGATCCGCTTCCGGCGATCCCCAGATCAGCCCATAACGGCGATCCCCTTTCGTGAATCGCTGCTTTCCATACTCGTATCGCGCCAGCACATAACCGAGCATGCGGTCGAGGGTGGGCTGCTGTTGCTTCAGGCCGCTCGCATCCCGCGTGTACCAGTAATCGCGCGCCGCATTCATCAGGAAGATGCCGACATTCAGCGGCGCCTCGACCTGGTCCTGTGTGTTGTACAGAAAGTTGCCGTCGGGCAGTACATAGTGCTCAAGATAGTGCTGGACATACGGCCTCGTGGACTGGGTAAGCCCCCACAACTGCTGCGCCCATATGAACTCGTAGTGCGCAACGGGAAAGAGCGCATGACTGCGCTCAGGGATCTTGGTATAGCTGCCCTCGCCTACCTGGTATGTCGGCTCGAGGCCGCGATAGCTGCAGCGGCAGAGCGTGATGCCCGCCCGCGCGGCATCCAGAATCCACCCGTCCGGTATCTCGACCGGCATGGTGTCTTCATAGAAGCTGTGCCAGCGGTTCCAGATGCCCGCCAGCGCGCTGAAAAATCCTCCTGCCGAGGTATTCCAGAAGTGCTCGGCGTAGGCGCGCCCATCCGGCGCGTGCACGACCAGGGTGTCTCGCTCCTCATAGTGTGCTACATCTTCGGGCGGGATCATCATTCGCATGCGCGCAATGGGCTGTGCGTCCACACCTGGCGGCAACAACATCATGAGTTCGTAGCCGGAACCGTACTCCGCATTCCATACCGCCGTGTCCGCCACCGGAAGATAGCCGCCAAGCAGCGTGCGTTTGCTGTAGCCATGCTGATAGGCGTAGCGTTCCGGAGCGGCGAACGGGAAATAGCGCGAGGGATCGAAGAGCCGTCCCTCCAGGTCCGGAGCCCACTGCGCCTGAGGATTCTTCTTCGGCTGACGACTGACTCCATCCGCCTCCAGATAAATACACCCCAGCGGACCAGCTTCCTCATTCGCCACCAGCGACCAGCCAATATATTCAGCACCCAGTGCGGCAACATTCTCGTAGCAGGGATCCTCCACAGACTTCAGAATGTATTCGCCCGTCACATCCGGGCCGGGCGAGATCTGCAGCGGCCGTTCGAGCTTCACTCCATGCGGCGTATTTGTAGGCCGAGGCCGCACCTTGCTCAGGTCTCCCACCTGCTTCGGGATCAGCGCGATCGTGCCGCCGCGTTCCGTCACGTAGGCAATCGCTCCACGATGGGTGGCGTGTTTCTCGAAGACAGCGGTCATCACGCCATTGATCTCAACCGTCGTGAGCAGCACCCAGCCCGCGACATCTTCCCCGTGGGCGAACTTCCGCTCAACATTGCCATGGCTGGCTGTGGCTCCGCGCCCATCAATCGCCTTCGCCTTTGGCGGCTGCGCCAGAGCTTCCCGCTCTCCCGGAAGATACGCGCCGTATTCATTCACGATCCGGCCGGGACTGTAGTTGCCCGATGGGTGAGCCGCCGCTAGTAGCTCCTCAGCGGAGCCGAAGGTGCCGGCCGCTCCGGCGGCTGACAAAAGTTTCAGAAAATCTCGTCGATCCAATTCGCAGGGTCTCCAGATGAAGCTACGCGCTCGATGGAGCAGCGCCTTTGAACTATCGATCGTCCCGGCCTGTCCAGGCCAATAGACCGAATCATCTATCCACCACGGCATTCGCCCGATACAAAGCGCAGGCATGCGGCGCCAGGTGCACGCTGACACCGCTGGCAGAGCCGCTCGCCGTGTGCTCCCAAAGTTCGCGCAGAGCATATCTGCCCGATCGCCAACCCAGTTGCTGCCAGGTGTAATGCAACTCCTGTGCCTGATCTGAAGTATTAAAAATCGCCACGTATCTGCCCTTCCCTTCTGTCATCTCCGCCGTCCAAACGCTGGCAACCGGAGACTGAAGCACCTCGCGACCGCCGGTCGAGTGCTGGTCCACCGCCAAAACTTCGTCGTTGGTCAACAACGCCGTTGTCTGCGCGTCATTGTGCGGAAGATCCCCGCCAATCATCAGCGGTGAGCGGAAGATGGACCACAAGGTCATCATCGTGCGCTGCTCCGCCGGCGAGAGCCGCGTCTGGCGCGCCTTGCCCCAGCCTGGAGACGGCCCCAGGTAGCCCAGAGGAAGCATGTCTGCGTCGGGCCAGTGACCGGGTTTGCTGAACGGCGCCCACTTGGCTACGCGGGGAAACTGGTCGCCCAGCCCCTGCGGATACTCCACGTCGCTATGCCACTCGTCCCACACATCATCTGAGATGCGCCACATCTGCGCATACTTCCTCATCTCGTCGAGCTTATCGAGTGGCGCCGATCCGGGAGAGAGGCTCAAAACGATCGGACGCCCCGTCTTGCCCAGCGCCTCGCTCAACATACGAATCTCCGCTCCCTTGTAAGGACGCGAGGCAATGCAATCGACCTTGATCAGATCGACTCCCCAGTCGGCATAGAGTCTGGCGATGGAGTCGTAGTAAGCCTGACCTGCCGGAGTGTCTTTCAAATCGAAATTGTCGTGGTTCCAATTGCACCTTCCGGAGCTGTTCGCAGCCTCCGCGGCGCGGAATCGTGATCCCGCGATCGGCAAGTTCTTCGTCACCGCCTCACGAGGGATTCCCTGCAGGATATGGATGCCAAACTTCAGCCCTTGTGCATGAACATATGCAGCCAGCGGCGCGAAGCCCTGGCCATGCGCTGCGGAAGGGAATCGGTTGGGTGCGGGAACGTACCGGCCTTCCTCATCTAGCGCGTATTTGAAATTTGTTGCGTTGCCCTCTGCAACCGGATTGGTGACAAACCATTCCATGTCAACGACAATGTATTGCCAGCCATGCTGCTTCAGATGTTCGGCCATCCAGTCCGCGTTCGCCTTCACCTGGGCCTCGCCGACGGTCGTCCCGTACGAATCCCAGCTGTTCCATCCCATGGGCGGCGTTCGAACGAGCATTGTCAAGGCTTCCCTACGAATCGGCTCCTGCCCATGAAGTCCGAGGAGAACGCAACTGCAGACAATGGCGGCGCCCAGCCATCCGATGTGGCGATACATCCTGCCCATGCACGATCCCCCTCATCCCCGGCGGAACAACCGTGAACATCTTCCCGTATTCATTCGCATCGAGTGAATTTCCCCCGACGGCACCGCCGCCGCTCTCCGTTGCGAGATCTCCGGAGTCGCTTGTTTACAGACTTGTTAACGTTAACCGCATATCGGATGATAGTTCCACCACGCCATGCAGATTTTCTGCGTCCGTGGCTGGCTCACCAACGTCAATCTTCTAGCTGAGCTGTTCCAAGTGGGGACAACCCGGTGATACGCTCTTGTTCTGACAGCGCCAGTTGCCCGGCGATCACGGGCAGCGCATAGGAAGGATCGCTCGTGCCAGCTCCGCGAAAGGCCACCAGGCGCCGCCACTCCGGTCCAACCATCACCGACGTAGCCCGCGAAGCCGGCGTCGCCATCATGACCGTCTCGCGCGTCGTCAACGGCGGCAGTTATGTAAGTCCGGCAACAGAAAAGCGCGTGCGGACAGCCATTCGACGTCTCGGCTATACGCCAAACGAAGCCGCGCGGATGCTCAAGGGACAGCGCGCGCGCATGATCGGCCTCGTCGTCCCTGACCTCGCAGACTCCTTCTTCGCGACCTGCGCAAACGCCGTGCAGGAAGTTGCCGGCACACACGGATATATGACCCTGATCGTTACTTCCGAGCGCAGCGTCGAGACCGAGTCAAACGAGATCGCGATGATGGCGGCACGGCGCATCGCCGGCTTGCTCATCGTGCCCTCGCGCAGCGGCGCGGACAAGCGTCTTCGCGAGTTGCAACAAGCAGAGATTCCGCTGGTCGCACTTGATCGCACCCTCGAAGGCGTCGACGCCGGCCAGGTCATCGTAGAGAACCAGGGAGGCGCGGAGGAGGCAGTCCGGCACCTGATCGCCCATGGCCATCGCCGTGTCGTGTGCATCGGCTACGATGCCAAGGTCTACACCATCCACCAGCGCATCCTCGGCTACCGCCGCGCAATGAAAGAAGCGGGTCTGAAGTCCGAGATGTGGACCAACCTGACAACTGCCGGCGGAACGGAAGCATTGTTGCGACGCCTCATGAGCGAGCCCGACCGGCCGACCGCCTTGTTCACTTTGAACAACGTCACCACCATCCACGCACTGCAGGCCGTCCGCGCCATGCAACTACGCCTGCCCGCGGACTTGGCAATGATCGGCTTCGATGACCTTGAGCTGGCCCCTCTGCTCGACACCCCGCTCACTGCGGTCCGGCAACCCGCATTGGAGCTGGGACGCAGCGCGGCCCGCATGCTCTTCGATATGATCCGCCACTACCGCGACGGCGGCCCGGACAATAAGCTCGAGCGGCGGATCGTCCTGCCTACCCAACTGATATTGCGCGCATCCTGTGGCTGCAATCATCACGGTGGCTGATAAGCGCCCGCCCGCGTACCCTTGAGATCGATGAAACTGATCGGGATAGATGTTGGCACCAGTGGCACGCGTGTCCTGTTGGTGGATACCGCGGGCAAAGTTCTTGGTTCTACCGTTCGAGATCATCTTCCATTCAGCTCGCCGCAGCCGGGCTGGGCTGAACAGGATCCCGAAGACTGGTGGCAGGCCGCGGTCCACGCCATCCCTGCTCTGCTGAAAGCGACTTCGACTGCCCCGGAAGAGATTGCCGCGGTGGGTTTAAGCGGCCAGATGCACGGCGCCGTGCTGCTGGATGCAGCCGGCCGACTGCTGCGACCATCGCTCATCTGGTGCGATCAACGGACTGCCGACGAAGCCGCATGGCTGACCGCGCAACTCGGCGCGGAGCGTCTGATCCGGCTCACCTCCAACCCGGCACTCACCAACTTCACTCTCACTAAACTGCTCTGGGTTCGTACCCATGAGCCGGCCATCTGGCAGAACTTCCGCTCCTTCCTGCTTCCCAAGGACTATGTTCGCTTCCGCCTGACTGGCGAGAAGGCGATGGATGTTGCCGACGCATCGGGCACGTTGTTGCTGGATGTCGCGCATCGCCGCTGGTCCGCAGAAATGCTCGCTGCCGTGGACATGCCCGCGAGCATCCTTCCCAGGCTCTACGAATGCCATGAGATCGCCGGCACTGTAACGGCCGAGGCAGCCTCGCTCACTGGATTGCGCGCGGGAACGCCGGTCGTCGCGGGAGCAGGCGATCAGGCCGCCGGCGCTCTCGGTATGGGCATCGTGCGTCCCGGCGATGTGAGTGCAACGATCGGAACCTCCGGCGTGGTCTTCGCCGCAACCAATCGGCCTTTTCTCGATCCGCACGGGCGCTTGCACACCTTCTGCCACGCCGTTCCTGGTCGCTGGCACATCATGGGCGTGACCCAGGCCGCTGGCCTCTCTCTCCGCTGGTTCCGCGATACCTTCGCCGGGACAGCGAGTGATGCCGCCTACACTCGTCTCGCCGAATCCGCCGCCGCTGTGCCCGCTGGCGCCGAAGGCTTGCTGTGGGCGCCCTATCTGATGGGCGAGCGCACGCCGCATCTCGATCCGGAGGCGCGCGGGGCCCTTGTCGGACTTACCGCATCCCACCGCTCACCGCACATCGTTCGCGCCATCATGGAAGGCGTTGCCTTCAGCCTCAAAGACACCCTCAGCATCTTCGCCGATCTGGGCGTCCCCGTGCGCGCGATCCGACTCGGCGGCGGCGGCGCTCGCTCGGCGCTTTGGCGGCAGATTCAGGCTGACGCGTACGCGCAGTCAGTAGAAATCGTCGCCGCGGAAGAAGGCGCGGCGTATGGTGCCGCATTACTGGCCGGTGTCGGGGCGGGCGTATGGTCATCGGCAGATGCCGCATGCGACGCTGTCATCCAGGTCGCCGACCGCATCGCGCCGCAGCCCGCGGACAGTGCGAAGCTCCAGTACCTCTATGCTCTCTATCGCAATCTTTATCCGTCACTCAAGCCGATCTTCCACGGATTGCATGCGGCAAATACCGAGGTGAAGACGAATGGCTGAAGCAATCCAAGCGGCTGACAAATTTTCAGAGCTGCAGCAATCATCGCAAGCTCTGCTCGCGGAGTTCGAAGCGAAACGGCAGCGGCTTTGCGAGCACATGGCCTCATCGGGACTGGCAGCCGTGCAGTTGCAGCGGACTGAAAACATCGCATGGCTTACCGCCGGCCGCGTCGATCGTCGCGTTCTCCTGCCTTCAGCAATTGGCATCGCAACCATTCTCGTGCTGCGTAGCGGCGACGTATTCTACCTGGCACCGGACAACGAAGGCCGCCGCCTCGCCGAAGAAGACTTCCCCGGGCTGCCCTTCACCGCGATCACCGCGCCGTGGTACGCCGCTGACTTTGCGGCTAAAATTCGTTCGCTGGCGGGCGACGACCACATCGCTGCCGACACCACAGCAAACGGTGCCGCACTACTGCTCGACCAACGCGCATCGCTCACGCCTACCGAAGTGGAACGCTACCGTTGGCTGGGCCGCAATACCGCGCAGGTCGCCAGCAGCATGCTCCAGTCTCTCCAGCCCGGCAACACCGAGCGCACCATGGCTGCACGCATCGCCGCCGGACTTCTCGAGCGCGGCATTGAACCCTCCGTACTGCTGATGGCAGCGGATGACCGCATCCTCCGCTACAAGCACGCCGTGACACAAGACGCGACCCTTAAGCACTTCGGCATGCTGAACCTTTGCTCTCGCCGCTGGGGCCTCTCCATCTCCATCACGCGCTTCGTTCATTTTGGCCCCATGCCGCAACGCTTAGTGGACGCCTTCGCCGTCGCGGCTGAAGTCAATGCCCGCCTGATTGCCGCCACAAATGTAGACGCCACCTCCGCCGAATTATTCGCCACTGCAGCTGATACATACGCATCGCTCGGACACTCGGGTGAAGAACAGCGCCACCATCAGGGCGGCGCCTCCGGCTACTCTGAACGAGAGTGGCTCGCCATGCCGGCCGGCAAGGAGCGCGTCGTGAATATGCAGGCCTTTGCCTGGAACCCCTCCGTAGCCGGAGGCAAGGTCGAGGACACCGTCCTGCTTCGCGACGGCGCAATCGAATCGCTCACCGGCACGCCGGATCTGCCTATCGTCTCGACCCGGGCCGACGATCACATGGTAGAGTCCGCCGGCGTTCTTGTTCGCTGAATCGCGCTGGTGCTACTCCGGCATAGCCAGCGATCCAGCCACAGCGAATCCGCCGGTCACGTGCGCCGCGTCTGAGGGTTGCGCGCCCCCAATCATCACCGAATACTCGCCCGGCTGAATGCTGCGCTTGCCCTGCGCATCCACGGTACTCAGATCGCGCGGTGTCAAATCGAAGCGCACCACTCCGCTCTCACCTGGACCCAAATGCACCCGCGCCACTCCCCGGAGTGCCGGATTGCCATGCGCCCCCGATGCCGCAAGATAGAGCTCCGCCACCTCGTCGCCCGCTGTCGCACCGTCATTCTTCACTTTCACCTGTGCGTCCACCGGCTCGCCCGCCTTCACGCTCTTCCCGGAAAGCTTCAGGTCAGAATATGTAAAGCGGGTATAGCTCAGTCCATATCCGAAACCATAGAGCGGCTTGCCTTTGAAGTAACGATAGGTACGGTTCTGCATCGAATAGTCGTCAAACGCTGGCAACTGGTCGGTGGATGCATAGAAGGTCACCGGCAACCTGCCCGACGGATTGTTCTCTCCGGAGAGCGTCTCCGCAATCGCCGCGCCGCCTTCCTCGCCCGGATACCATGCCTCGAGAATTGCTGCCGCGTGCTGCTGAGCCCAGTTCACGGCCAGCGCGCTGCCATTCAGCAGCACGACCGCGAGCGGCTTGCCCGTTGCCGCCAGCGACTCCAGCAATTGCTTCTGCACCGCTGGCAAGTCAATGTCTGTCCGGTCGCCACCGGCAAATCCCGGCACGTGAATGGGCATCTCTTCGCCCTCCAGCTGCGACGTCAGCCCAACGAATGCAATCACCGCGTCGGCCTGCTTCGCAGCATCCACCGCGCCGGCGCGCAGCACCTCTGCCGGCGGCTTCCATCGCAGCGAGATGCCAGCGCCGAAGACCGGCGACTGATGCGTGTACTCCAGCGCGAAGCGATGCGGCTGCGTATCGCTGAAGTGCAGCGTGAAGTCTGGATTGGTATGGTTGCGTGACTCCTTCGGGGTACCCGAATCATGCTTTGATACCACCTTGCCGTCGAAGCTGAGCGCATATGTTTCGCGGTCGTGGCAGGGATAGCAATCGCCAATGTCTACGCTGAATGCGTAATCGCCCGGCGCAGGTGCTTCGAGCGTGCCTGTCCAGCGGACACTGAATGCATCCGACGGCACTCCCTCAGCCGGCGACGCCGCATTCCAGTCGAAGTCGATTCCGTGTTCCTCGCGAGTCGCGACCGGCTCGCCGGCAAATGTGGCATTCGCAAAGTACTCCCCCTTCACTTGGAGAGCCGTGCGTGGCACGGGCAGCGATACATGTTCCACATAAGGCGACCCCTGCGCGTAGAGCACCTTTGCGTTGGGGAATGCCTGCGCAATGCCATCGACTGGCAGCACCGGATGTGATGGCGCTCCGTTGTAGTTTCCTTCGAGTGCCAGCAGCGAGGCGGCGTTGGGACCAACCACCGCGAGCGTCTTCACATCGTGCAAAGGCAGCATGCCGTGGTCGTTCTTGAGCAACACCATCGATTTCTCCGCTACCTCGCGGGCAAATGCGCGATTCTTGTCCGAGTCCACCTGATTGAAAGGAATCAACGCGTAAGGGACCGCCGATGGCGGGTCGAACATCCCCAGCCGCATGCGCGCCGTGAAGAGCCGTTTCAATGACGTGTCCAGCGCGCTTTCCGGCAACAGACCTTGCTTCACCGCCTGCGGCAGCGCATCGTATTCGTCGCCACAGCTTGTGTCCGTGCCCGCCAGCACCGCTGCTGCACTGGCATGCGCCGCATCCGGGCTGAAGTGATGACCCGCCGTACCGCTGAAGCCCTGGCTTCCCGTGCTGTAAAAATCACCGATGGCCCCGCAGTCCGAGGTCACAAAGCCCTGAAACTTCCACGCGCCGCGCAGCTTCTGCTTCAGCAGCAGCGGGCTGGCGCATGCGGGTACACCGTAGATCGCGTTATAGGCGCACATGATGGAGTCGGCCTTCGCCTCCGTGATGGTGGCCCGAAATGCCGGCAGGTATGTGTCCTCAAGGTCGAAAGCGGATGGAGTGGCATCGAAACGGTGCCGCTCCGACTCGGGTCCGCTGTGTACTGCGTAATGCTTCGGCGTCGCGATCGTCTCGTAGTACTTCGGATCGTCGCCCTGCAATCCCTTTACAAACGCCACACCCAGTCGCGACGTCAGGTAGGGATCCTCACCATAGGTCTCCTGTCCGCGTCCCCAGCGCGGATCACGGAATATGTTGATGTTGGGCGACCATATGGTCAGGCCGAAGAAAATCGAATGGTTATCGTGCCGTATCGCCTCTTCGTACTTCGCACGCGCCTCTTCCCCGATCACCGACGAGACACGGTGCACCAGGTCTGGATCCCAAGTGGCTGCAAGTCCGATAGCCTGCGGAAAGACCGTGGCGTAGCCCGAGCGCGCTATGCCATGCAGTCCTTCGCTCCACCAGTCATACGCCGGAATGCCGAGACGCTGAATTGCCGGCGCCTGATGTCGCATCTGCGACGCCTTCTCCTCTAAGGTCAAGCGGCCAACCAGATCGTCGACTCGTTGCTCTAGAGGCAATGAAGGATTCTGGAAAGGAAAGGAAGGAGCCTGTTGTGCGAAAGCAGGTGAAAGGACAACGGCCGTGACGGCACACAGACTCACAAGCGGTGGGATCGTTCTCAAGCGCATCCTCCGGGACGCTCACCACTCTAACGCGCTCCCGGGCTCTGTGATCTACAAATTCTGCGCCGTTGAATATTCAGCTTCGGGCAGCTGAGCAGAATTGCTAGCGCGGTCACCAGCCTCGCGAGCGGCAGCATCCAGCAACGCCCACCCGGTCAGCAGCAGCACGGGAGCCGGTCCCGGCACCACGTCACCCAGCTCACGCAATGTGCTCCATTGCATGCTCTGGTCCGGGTGCGCTGCGCGGCTGATGACGCAGCAGGGCATATCGCCCGCATCCCCCGCCTGCAACCGTTCCTCCGCAAAAGGATGAAAGCTGCGCCCGGGCATATAGACCACGCGGGTCACCGCCTCAGTCGGCGCCTCCTGGCTTGTTATCTCTCGGGCAGCAGCCTTGTGTCCAGTATGAAACTCGATACTCGATGCAACGCGGCGATCGGTCAGTGAGCACCCAATCTGTGCCGCCGCCGCAAATGCCGCCGTAATGCCTGGGACCACATCGAACGGAACATCGGCCGCGCGGAGCGCGTCCATCTCCTCCGCGGCACGGCCGAATACCAGCGGATCGCCGCTCTTCAGCCGCACAACGCTCAACCGCTGGCGTGCTGCCTCAATCATCAATGTGTGAATCTCGGATTGGCGCACACGCTTGGCGCCGCACCGCTTACCTACGCTGACCACCAATGCCTGCCCGCCCGCCATCGCGATCACCGCGGCCGGCACCAGGTCGTCGTGCAGCACCAGATCTGCTGAGCGCAGCAACGCTGCCGCCTTCAACGTCAACAACTCCGGATCACCCGGCCCTGCACCGACAAGATAGACCGTCCCCTTTGCGGCCACACTCATGTCAGCCACCATGACCCTCGCTCCTCGCCGCGTGTTTGCATCGCCATCGTGCGCGACGGACATTGAGGCGAGTCGCACACCTCGCGGCCGGCCAGCGTACGCAATAGGCTGTTGCGCTCTTCCCCGGCCGGATGTACGCCCAGCACCTCGCGCCGCAACGCGCCCAGCCGCTGCAGCCAAGGCCCGGTTCCCTGGTCAATCAACTGCTCCAGCTGCTGTCGCAACCGTTGCGCCAGCGCCGGGCTCTCCCCGCCCGTCGAGATACCAATCTGCAATGGTCCGCGCCGCACCACAGAGCCGAAATAGAAATCGCAGAACGGCGGATCATCCACCGCATTCGCCAGCACACCGGCGGCCACGGCATCGCCATAGACCGTGTGGTTCACCCCTGGATCATTCGTTGCCGCAATCACCAGTCGATGCCCCGCAATGTCCTCGACAACATAACCGCGGCGGTGCCAGGCAATGCTCCCCCGCCGCTCCAGATCACGAATCTCATCTCGCGCTTCTGGCGCAACTACGGTTACATGTGCGCTACACTCCAGCAGGCTACGCACCTTCTGCAGCGCCACAGTACCCCCGCCCACAACCAGGCAGGGACTTCCTTCGAGCTTCACGAAGATCGGTAGTAGCGCTGCGCTCATTCCCCCACCCCCACCGGTACTCTTCCCTCCGGACGGTCCCGCTCCACCGCTGCGGCCACCTCACCGGCCAGCAGCGTGCGCAGATGATCGTTGCTATGCCTGCTGAGAAATGCCCGCAAACTTTCGTTGACCTCCCTACCGTCGAGATACCCTCGCAGCAGGCGTTCCAGCGACTCCGGTACCAGCGTCGCGGCGCAGCGATAGCCCACCGGCCTGGCAATCGCCGCATTTCCTCCGGCGCTTCCACCTACGCAGAAGTAGTAAGCGTCCACCAGAGCCCCGTTGTGCTTGATCTTCTTGCCTTCAATCCCTACATCCGCAATCCAGTGTTGCCCGCAGCTGTTCGGGCAGCCGGTGACATGCAACTTCAATTGCTGATCGAACTCCGGCAGTCGCGTTTCCATCTCCTCCACCAGCCATCGCGCGAATCCCTTCGTCTCCGTGATCGCCAGCTTGCAGAACTCCGTGCCCGTGCACGCGACCGCGCCGCGCCAGAAGTGCGATCCCTCGACTCGCAGGTCAATCGCAGCAAGTTCCCGAACCAGAGCATCGACATTACGCTTCGGCACATTCACGAAGAGCAGATTCTGCGTCACAGTCGTTCGCAGCTCGCCTGAACCAAACTGCCGCGCCAGCTCCGCGGCTGCCGCAAGCTGGTCGCCGGTCAGGCGCCCGCGCAGCACCGACGCGCCTACGTAGTAGAGACCTGCCTGCCGTTGGCGATGAACGCCCACGTGGTCCCGCAGCACATCGGCTGGCGTCGCCTCCTCCACCGCCGGCTCCAGACGGAACGGCAGCCGTATCTGCAGCTCGTTGAGAAACTTCAGAGGTGTCCAGCCCTCTTTGAGGAAGAGATGCTTCAGACGCGCCCGATCACGGCTCTCGCGCAAGCCCTGTTGCTCGCGGAAGATCGTCGCGATCGCCGTCACTACTTGCACTGCTTGCTCGGGACGCACAAAGGCATCCAGCCGCACGCCCAGGTGTGGATCTGCGGAGAGCCCGCCGCCTACCCTCACTGAGAAGCCCACCTCATTACCGCGGCGCACGGGCGTCAGGCCAATGTCATTGATCTCCGGATACGAGCACCACGAGCTGCACCCCGTCACGGATATCTTGAACTTGCGTGGCAGATTATAAAATTCGGCATTGCCGGCGAGCGCCTTCGCAATGGAAAGAGCAATCGGCGATGCATCGAAAACCTGATCCGCCGCCAGTCCGGCTATCGGACATCCCGTAACATTGCGAACGACGTCGCCGCATGCCCCGCGTGGCGAAAGTCCCACGGCATCCAGCCGGTCGATGATCTCCGGCAGGCTGTCGATCGTCAGCCAGTGAAGCTGAATCGCCTGGCGGACCGTAATATCGGCGAGATTGCGCCCATGCCGCTTCGCAATATCTGCGACTGCGGCAAGTTGCGCGGACGAGATAATCCCATTGGAGACAGGGATGCGCAGCATGAAGTGTTCGGTGCTCTTGCCTTCGCCGCCAACTCCGCCAAGCGCGCCCGCGCCATCACCCTGCGTATAAATCCCCCACCACTTGAAGTAGAGACCTGCCCACTCCGGCAGCACGCTTCCGCGTCCCTCCGCCGCAAAGCGGCGTATCTCATCGAAGGCCACCCATGGGTTCTTCGCGCGCTTCAGGCGTTCGGCCTTCTGCGCCTTTGTTTCCTTCGCCGCGGTTTCGGTCGGCTGAGTCGCCTGCGTCATGCCACTTCCCTTCGGGTGCGGTGCATGTGTAGAGAAAGAAAAAGCCCCAACTGCAGAGGGGCTGCGGTTGGGGCTTCGGATTCGCTTATTGTGATGGAGTTACATCACTAGCTCATCGGCACCCACGCAGCCGCGTGCGCAACAACAGTCGCAGCAACAGGCAGCGGGGGTGTGGACGAGAACCATTAATTTAAAGCTACCGCTCCTGGTCTGTTACGTCAAATTGAATAGAAGCGGTAACCGCTGGCTCGCTCGTACATAGTACGCATAAATGGAGGCTTAACCTCATATGTTTACGCCTTGGCCCATCGGATTTGTAAGCACGCCCTACAAGGGAACCACTGACGTACCAAAAGGACTTGGAACCACGCATGAAGCAGAAGGCGTGATCACTGTCCTTCCCGATTTCGAGCTCGGCCTCACCGACATCGAAGGCTTCTCCCACCTGATCGTGCTTTGGGAGTTCGACCGCGCACAGCCTTTTGAGCTGCTTGGCACACCGCCCACTGACAATCGCCAGCACGGCGTCTTCGCGACTCGCTCGCCTCTTCGCCCCAATCCAATCGGCCTCACCGTCGTCCAGCTGCTTCGTCGCAACAAAGCCGAGTCTGCATGTGCGCGGCGTCGACATGCTGGACGGCACGCCGATCCTCGACATCAAGCCCTATCTCTCGAGCATCCCGGCCGAATCGCTCCGCCGCGGCTGGCTCGAGGAAGCAGAGGCCCGCGCAAATGGCAACGCTGCCGTCTCCTGATCGCGGCGCTTCTTCTCCGTGCCCGGTACGACGGTGATTCGTTGCTCCCTGACGTTCCAACCCGCTACCTCGATCGCGGAGATGCGAGCGCCGCCGTGCGGCGAGGAGCGCGCCGTGAAGGTTCTGGTCTCGCCCGGCAGCAGCGAAACATAGTTGTCCGACCAGAAGGTCGGCGCTACTGCCGCGGCATGTTCATCCAGCGCCCGCAGCGCAACCTGGAATGCGAGAGTCTGCGAGTCGTTCCGCAACCGCAGCATGACCCGTCCATCCGATTCTCTGCGCACCGACTCCACGGCCACGTGTGACGGCGGCAACTCTTTGAGCGCCGTCAGGTCTGGCTCGCGGAGAGCCGGCGTATAGCGATAGTCATCCTTCTGCCAGTCGAACTCCGCGAGCTGCGCCGGAATCCAGTAAAAATTCTCGCTCACCGTCCGTCCCATGGCATCCGTCATCGCCAGCCGCACAAAGTGAAGGCCGTCATCCCCGCTCATCGTCTCGGCCGGAATGCTGAATGCCCGCTCGGAGCTGTCAGACTGCGCCGCAACCGCGGCCTCGTGGTCGTATACCGGCCGTAGCTTCAGGTCATAGACCGTCGCCTTGACGTGAAGTCCCTGCACCGCCGCGTAGGTGCCGTTCACTACAACGACGCTGTGGTCGTCATAGGAGTACTGCACGTGCAGCGGCTCGCACGCCTTCCGCGCGCCGTAGTAGCCGCCGCCCGAGTCCAGGTAGTAGTCGTACAAGTGCCAGATCATCGACGGCCATGCATTGTTCAACATCCACTGCACCACGCCGGTGGAGGCATACTTGTTGCGCCCATAAGCCTCGAACATCGCGCGCTCCCCGTCATAGGCCATGGCCTGCGCGGCCTGCTCATACTCGGTCAGCGAATGTGGCGGCCCATAGCTCTGCTTCATCGCTCCATCGAAAATCGCTGTGTTGGCAAAGCCGCCGCTGCCATTGTGGTATTGCCAGTCGTCATCGGGCGGCCACAGCGCCTTCGCGGGCAGAAATCGCTGCAGACTCGACTCAATCGGAATCGCAGGCCCAGGGCTGGTCTCTGTATTGAAGCCCCATGCCCCGCCCCGCGTTCCCGGATCCGTCAGCCAGTAAGACGGCGCCACATAGTCATAGGGCCCGGTCATCTTCACGCCTGTCTTCCCGCTCACCGTCGTCGGCCGCGCCGTAGCCGAGGAGAGTGTCGGGTTCGGCCAGTGCGTCTCGTGCTCGATGTCGAGATACATCTGCTCCACCTTCGCCGGCGGAGGATTATCGCTGCCGTTCAGCCATACCAGCAGGCTTGGATGATTGCGAATGCGCAGCATCTGCGCCCGTAGCGACGCCGCAGCCACCGTGTAGTTCTCCGGCGTCCACTGATCCCACTTCTCCCACACATCGCAGCAGCACCAGCCCGCCAGCACAAGAATGCCCTGCTCGTCAGCCAGCCGATAGAACGCATCCGTCTCCAGCTTGCCTTCCAGCCGGATCGCGTTCAGGTGCAGGTCCCGCACCATCTCAAACTGCTGCTCCAGCCGCTGCGGCTGCTCGCGCAGCAGCATGTCCCCGGACCAGCCTCCGCCGCGTATCAGAACCGGCCTGCCATTCACTTTGAACAGTCGCGCGCCCTTGTCCGTCAGCTCGGAAGTGATCTCGCGAATGCCAACTTTCGCGATCGCCTCGTCAGACACCTTGCCGCCCGCACGGAAACTCATCCGCAACGTCTCCAGGTGCGGGTCGCCCATCTGGTACGGCCACCAAAGCGGCGCATGCTGCACCTTTAGCTGGGGGAACTGCTCCGGCGTAAACACCACCGTACGCGTCTCTCCGGCATCGAGCGTCACCGGCTGCTCCGCATGGATGCCGAGCAACGCAATCGTCGCATTGCCCTGCACTCGCTGCGAACTCGCGTTGTGAACCTCGCCATAGACGGTCAGCTCTGCGTCATTCGAGGCGTTCGCAAGATGTGTTGTCACCATCGGCGACCGTACGCTCACCGTTCCGCTCATATACAGCGCCACCTCGCCCGTCAGCCCCATGTCTTTGTCCGGAGGGCATGGGCTCCAATCCACCCAGTTGATAGCGAGATCATGCTCCGTAGGCGCAAATGTCTCTACGGCGATTGCGTTCTCCTTGCCAGGCTTCAGCAGCCGCGTCACGTCAAACTCGTAGGTGCGATATGCGCCGGCAACATCGCTCGACCCCGCAAGCTGCTGGCCGTTTACCCATATATTTGCCCGATAGTTGATGCCGCCGAAACGCAGCCACAATGTCTTCCCTCGCGCATCTGCTGGCAGCACGAAGCGCGTGCGATACCACCACGGGCACGCATAGGGGCTGTTCGGGGACATCGGCAGTCGCGAGAAGATTTTGCCCACCGGATAATCCGTCCCTGGAATCGAGCGCAGGTTGCGCGCGAAATAGGGATCACCGAACTCACCGGCGCCCACCTGCGCCGCCAGCACAGTCGTCGGCACCGCGGTAGCTTTCCACGTTTGCCGATCAGCCGAGTAGGAAGTGGATGACAACTGCGCGCCGCTCGCGGAGAGGCCACACCCGGAGGCCAGCCACCATCCTTCGTGCAAACGCAGCGCAGGACCGCTCACTTGTTGCGCGCGCATAGACCGGAGCGGTGAGAAGAATCACGATCCACAGCGCGCACCACCGAGCGGCGTCAGATCTACGGACCGGTTGAGATCCCGAAGACCAGCTCAGTCGGCCGGTGGCCCCGCCTTGGCACTTTCCTGCACCGCTTGTGTGAAGTATGGAATGCACCGGCTCAACCCCTCTCGCAATTGCACTTTAGGCTCCCAGCCCAGCACACGACGGGCACGGGTGATGTCCGGCCGTCGGCGCGCTGGATCATCTTCGGGCAACGGCAGCATACGCAACTTGCTCTTGGAGCCGGTCACGGACAATACCTCGCGTGCGCATTCGGCAATCGTCCATTCGTCCGGGTTGCCGATGTTGACCGGCTGCTGCTCATCGCTCGCCGCCTAGCCGCACGATCCCGTCGATCAGATCTGTCACGTAGCAGAAGGAGCGCGTCTGCGAGCCCTCGCCATAAATGGTCAGGTCTTCGCCGCTCAGCGCTTGCATCAGGAAGTTCGAGATCACGCGGCCGTCGTTCGGCTGCAGACGCGGCCCATACGTGTTGAAGATGCGCACAATGCGCGTGTTCACGCCACGGTACCGCTGGTAGGCCATCACCGTGGCCTCCGCAAAGCGCTTAGCCTCGTCATAGACCGAGCGCGGTCCGATCGGGTTGACATTCCCCCAATAGCTCTCCGGCTGGGGGTGCACCTCCGGATCGCCATAACACTCCGAAGTCGAGGCGTGCAGGAAGACCGATTGGTAACGGCGCGCAACGTCGAGCGTGTTGAAGACACCGTAAGCGCCCACGCGCAACGTCTCCGGGCCCAGCTTCATGTAATCTGTCGGGCTCGCCGGCGATGCCATGTTATAAATCGCATCCACCTGACCAGGCTCGAAGGGCTGGCAGATATCGCGTTCGAGCAGGGAAAAGCGAGGCTCGCTATGAAGATGCTCCAGGTTCTCCAGCCGTCCTGTCGATAGATTGTCGACGCCGATCACGGTGTGTCCGTCTGCCAGTAGCAGGTCGGTCAAATGCGAACCCAGAAAGCCTGCCGCACCGGTCACCAGGATTCGCATCTTCTTCAAATTCAAAGTACGTCGCTCCTCAATAACAATCGCTGCAGATTTTCGCCGGCAATTACCGCAGGCGCGCTCCAGCTCTTTCTCTCGCCGGATGCATCGCCGGCCGGCCAACACTCAAATACGTGAAGCCGCGCTCCAGCATCTGCTGCGGATCGTAGAGGTTCCTTCCGTCGATTACGATCGGGTAGCGCAACACGGTCTGCAACCTGTCCAGATCAAGCTCGCCGAACTGCGGCCAGTCGCTCAGGATGAGCAACGCATCGGCCCCCGTCGCTGCAGCGTAAGGATCCTCCGCATATTGCATCGAAGGACCGGGTGGCAGCTCGAGCTTCGCCCGCTCCGTTGCCGCCGGGTCAAAGGCCACAATTGTGCAGCCTTCCGCCAGCAGCATCCGGATCACATCGAACGCAGGCGATTCGCGCACATCGTCTGTGCCGCCCTTGAAGGCCAGCCCCAGCACCGCAAGCCGTTTGCCGCGGAAGGTCCACAAGGCCGAGCGCACCTTGTTAAAGAAGCGCCGCTTCTGGTGTTCGTTGATCTTCTCCACTTCCGTCAGGATGCCGAAATCGACGCTCAGTTGTTCCGCGACATACCGGAAGGCGGCCACGTCCTTGGGAAAACACGAGCCTCCATAGCCGATACCTGCGCGTAGAAACTGGTTGCCGATGCGTTTATCCAGCCCCATGCCGCGCGCCACCTCTTCCACGTTCGCGTCCACTGCCTCGCACACATTCGCCACTGCATTGATGAACGAGATCTTCATCGCCAGAAAAGCGTTCGACGCATGCTTGATCAGCTCCGCCGCCTTGGTGGAAGTAAGAAGCAGCGGAGGAGGATCGGTGATCGTGCGGCGGCCGATGATGGCGTTGTCGCTGCGGTAATATTCGCCCGACGTAAGCGGCGCATAGATGGCCCGCAGAATCTCGGCCGCGGCTTCGCTGTCTGCGCCCACGACAATCCGGTCCGGATGAAGAAAGTCTGATACCGCGGTGCCTTCGCGTAGAAACTCGGGGTTGGACGCCACGTCAAAGTTCGCGCTTGAAGTGCCGTTGCGCTCCACCACGCGGCGAATCCACTCGTTGGTATAGACCGGGACCGTGCTTTTCTCGACGATCACCTTGTAGCTTCCGATCGAGCGCGCGATCTGCGTAGCCACCGCGTCCACGTAAGAAAGGTCCGCATTGCCCGAGTCCGACTGCGGCGTGCCCACCGCGATAAAGATGGCGTCAGCATTCTGCGTGGCGGATGAGAGTTCGGTGGTGAACTGCAGACGCTGGTTGCGATGACGGGCAAGCAGCTCGGGCAGAAAATCCTCGTGTATCGGAACTCCACCTTCGCGCAGCATCGTCACTTTTTGCTCGTCGTTGTCCACGCAGACAACCGAGTGGCCAATCTCCGCAAAGCACACCGCCGCCACCAGACCTACATAGCCCGAACCGACTACCGCTATGGACACCGGCTTCGTCGTCACGTTCACTCTCTTCTCCTGCATCTGGTCTGCTGGTCCTCCAAAGTATACCTGCTGATTTCCGCTATTCCTGCTCTGGACGGGGCCCGCGCGTTACCTCTGCGCGCGTCGTAGTCACCACTTCGCGATACAGCTCCTCGCACTGCTCCAGCATGCGCTCCGCCGTGTAAGTTGCCGCGTTGCGCAAGCCCTCGGTACGCATGCGCGTCGGCTCCTCAAGAGCGGTGGCAATCGTCCGTGCCGCTGACTCCGGCTTTGCCGGATCGATCAGGATCGCGGCGCCGCCCGCTCACATCGTTCATCGGCGGCCGGTCCCTGATCGCAACCGGGCATCCGCACGCCTGGGCTTCCAAAATCGGCCAGCCGAATCCCTCCTCCAACGAAGGGAAAAGCATCGCAAGCGCGCCGCTGTACAGCGCTTGCAGCTGCTCGTTGCTCGGCCCCGCAGCTTCCACCAGCGCATCGCCCAGACCGACACTTCTCCGCAATCGCCCGCAGCTCCGGCATCATCGGACCGCCAGCCATCACCAGCCTCGCGCCTGCATACCGCGATAGCTTACGCAGCTCAGCAAAGATCTCGATCGCCGCGCCGCGGTTCTTGTACCAGTGATTGCCCCCAACGTTCAGGAAGTACGGTTCACCCGGCCGCAGACCCAGCGGAGCCAGAAGCGGCGCGCTCGCCTCCGCGTCGAGCGGTCTGTAAGGCCACGCCAGCCCATTCGGGATGACATGGAGCCGATCCTCCGGAACCGCCAGGTACTGCTTCAGGTCGTCTCGCGTCTTCCCGGAGACACATATAATCGCGCCTGCCCGGCGGAGGCCGCGCGCTATCAGCCGCTGGAACATCCTCCCGGTGCCGCTGACCGGGTTCTCCGGAAAATGGCGCATCGCGCTGCGGATCGCAAGCACGTCATGGCAGGTGATCACGTGCGCCGTGTGCGCCAGTGCCGGCACATACATCGCATTCGAGTGATCGCACAGATGAACAATATCCGCCGACCTGGCAGCCCGCCGCAGTTCGCGCCGGAAGAGTACGAATTTATCTGCGTACCCCAGCCACTTGAACAGTGGCGAGTTCTCCGCAACGCGCGGTCCAAGCACCGCTGGAGGCTGCAACAGGCAAACTTCATGTCCGCGCGCGCGAAGGCCTTCTTCCAGCATGGAGGCGTAGATCTGCATGCTGTCCTGGCGGTCGGGCAGATAGTTGCCAACCAGCAATACCTTCATCGCTCGCTCACCAGGCAGACGGAATAACTCTCAAGCAGAGTCGCCACCCCGACAGACTTCGTAACGCCGGATCAAAGTGCATGGATTTCGCGTTGCTCATGAGCCATCGCATCGTCCACGCACTCGCGGATTCAATCCATGGGCCCTGAGGAAGCTGCCTCCTTGAGGATCTGCAGCAGATACGTTCCATAACCGCTCTTGATCAGCGGCGCTGCAAGCTCCTTGAGCTGATCCGCCGAGATATATCCCATCCGATACGCAACCTCCTCCGGACATGCAATCTTCAGTCCCTGTCGCTTCTCGAGCGTCGCGATAAACATCGACGCGTCGAGCATCGAATCGTGCGTCCCCGTATCCAGCCACGCCATGCCGCGGCCAAAGGACAGGACCTTGAGCTTCCCCTTCTCCAGGTAGATGCGGTTCAAGTCCGTGATCTCGAGCTCGCCGCGCGCTGACGGCTTCAGCGCCTTTGCATACTCCACAACCTTCGCCATCATAGAAGTACAATCCGGTGACCGCGTGGCGGGACTTCGGCTCTGTCGGCTTCTCTTCCAGGCTCATGGCATTTCCCTGGGCATCGAATTCCACCACGCCATAGGCCTCCGGATTCTGCACCGGATACGCGAAGACAACCGCGCCATCTGTTGTCTTGGCTGCCTGCTGCACCATCGTGGCCAGATCGTGACCGTGGAAGATGTTGTCGCCCTAGCACCAGCGCGCAGGGCTCGCCCGCGGCAAACTTCTCGCCGATGAGGAATGCCTGCGCCAGCCCATCCGGCTTCGGCTGCTCCGCATAGGAGATCGATAATCCCCATTTGCTGCCATCGCCCAGCAAATCGCGAAACCGAGGCAGATCATGGGGCGTGGAGATCACCAGGATCTCGCGTATCCCGGCAAGCATCAGCGTGCTCAAGCGGGAAATAGATCATCGGCTTGTCGTAGACAGGAACAAGCTGCTTCGAAACCGCAAGCGTCACAGGATAGAGTCGCGTACCGGATCCGCCGGCCAGGATGATGCCCTTCACTGTGCGCTCCCGGTTTGTGCGCTCGCGGCCACGGCGGTCGCTTCACGCCCCGCATAGTTGCGATCCATCCATTCGCGATACGCGCCGCTGGTGATCGCCTCCACCCACGCCATGTTCTCCAGATACCACGCAATCGTCTTGCGAATGCCGCTCGAAAAGCTCTCCTGCGGCTTCCACCCCAGCTCTGTCGTGAGCTTCCGGCAGTCAATCGCATAACGACGATCGTGGCCGGGACGATCCTTCACGTAGGTGATCAAGTCACGGCGAGAGGTCGCGGCCGGACGTAACTCATCCAGGATGTCGCAGATCGCCTGAACCACCGCGATGTTCGCCATCTCATTCATCCCGCCGACGTTGTATGTCTCGCCCGGCCGGCCCTTGGCCAGCACCGTCGCGATCGCGGAGCAGTGGTCGCCCACGTACAGCCAGTCACGCACATTCAGTCCATCGCCATACACCGGCAGCGGCTTCCCGTTGAGCGCGTTCAGCACCATCAGCGGAATCAGCTTCTCCGGAAACTGCAGCGGTCCGTAGTTGTTCGAGCAGTTCGTCGTCAGCGTCGGCAGTCCGTACGTGTGATGGTAGGCGCGCACCAGGTGGTCGCTGCCTGCCTTCGACGCCGAATACGGGCTGTTCGGGCTGTATGGCGTGCTCTCATGAAACGCCGGATCGGCGGGAGCAAGAGATCCGTAGACTTCATCGGTCGAGACATGCAGAAAGCGAAATCGGTCGCGGGCGGCGCCGGAAAGAGCGCGCCAATGTCCCAGCGCTGCATCCAGCAAGCGGAATGTGCCGACGACGTTGGTCATCACAAACGCCTCCGGCCCCAGGATCGACCGGTCGACGTGGCTCTCCGCCGCGAAGTGCACCACGGCATCGGGCCGATACTCGCCAGCAGGCGGCTCACCAGCTCGCGGTCTGCGATGTCGCCCCGCACGAAGGTATAGTCCGGATGCCTTTTCTACCGGCGCCAGGCTCTGCAGGTTCCCGGCATAGGTCAGCTTGTCCAGGTTCACCACCTGGTCGCCGGCGGCAACGCGCGCCAGCACAAAATTTGCACCGATGAATCCGGCCCCGCCCGTCACCAGAAGACGGCTACTCATTGAAAACTCCTATTCATTTCGTTAACGCGGCTGACACACATTCACTGCAGCTCTTCATTCCGCTACGCAAAGACCTCTGCTTCGAGCAGCGGCTTGCCGGCCGCATCCTTCGCCGACAGGATCGGCGTTCCCGCATCCGGCCATCAATCCCGATCTGCGGGTCATTCCACAACACACTGCGCTCGCCCTGCGGCGCGTAGAAGTCCGTCGCCTTGTACAGCACCTCGGCTATCGCCGACAGCACCAGAAACCCGTGGCCGAACCCCGCCGGTATCCACAGCATCTGCTTATTGTCTTCGTTCAGGAGATGACCCGTCCATTGACCGAACGTAGGAGAGCTGCGCCGAAGATCGACCGCGACATCGAATATCTCTCCTCGCACCGCCCGCACCAGCTTGCCCTGCGGCTGCACAAGCTGATAGTGCAGTCCGCGCAGAACACCTCGCTCGGACCGCGAGTGGTTGTCCTGCACGAAACGTCTCATGGATTCCAAGCTCTGCAAAGGTGCGCTGGTTGTAGCTCTCCAGAAAAAAGCCCCGGCTGTCCGCAAAGACGCGCGGCGCCAACAGCTTTACATCAGCCAGATTTGTGTCATGTACCTGCATGGATCTCCGGTTCAGTTTGCGGCCGCTCGCGCGGCCATCACTGCATCCAGTTGCTGTTCCCAATCCGGCAGACGAAAGCCGAAATGCGTGGCAAACTTCTCGTTCGAGAGCACCGAGTTCGCGGGTCGCGCCGCAGGCGTCGGATACTCGGCACTCTCAATCGGCACCAGGGATGGCGTCGGCGCTCCGGCGCGCGCAAAGATCGCCTTCGCAAATCCATACCAGGTCGTCGCGCCCCCCGCAGTCATGTGATACACCCCGCTTGTCCAGTTTCCCGCTCCGGCGTCCTTCAGAATCCGCACCGTGGCTGTCTGCGATCGCATCTGCTGAGGTCGGCGCGCCATGCTGGTCCGCCACAATGCGGAGCTCCGGCCGTTCCGTACGCAGACGAAGCATCGTCTTCAGAAAATTCGCGCCGTGATTGCTATATACCCAGCTCGTGCGCAATATGATGAACTCGCCGCCCGCCTCAGCAATTCCCTCTTCGCCGGCAAGCTTCGATGCGCCGTACACATTCCGCGGGCCGGTTGCGTCCTCTTCGACGTAAGGCGTCGCCTTCGTTCCGTCAAAAACATAATCGGTGGAGTAGTGCACCAGCTTCGCGCCGAGCGCCGCAGCTTCCTCCGCCATGGCTCGAGGCGCGGCAGCGTTCACCGCGAAGCAGCTTTCGCGATCGCTCTCCGCCTTGTCCACGGCCGTGTACGCGGCCGCATTCACGATCACCTCCGGCCGCACGCGCCGCACCACCGAACGCACGCTCTCCGCATCCGTCAAGATCGCAGTCTTGCCGCGTCGCTACCGTAAGTTCATTGCCCAGTGTCCCGAAACCTTGCAGAGCACGACCCACCTGGCCATTGCCGCCAAAAAGAAGTAACCGCATGTCACCGTTGTCTTTCAAAGATAGTCGGCAGATGAAACACGAAATCCCTACACTGCCATTCTAGTAGGTGCCGATGCGATAGATGCCGTAGGTCGTCGCCGTGCCGATCGCTGCACTGATGATTTGCTGGGTGTACTCCTTGCGAACGCTGTTTGGAACAAACACAATGTCGCCGTCGGTCAATAGCATATCCGGTCCGCCGCCATAGAGGACCTTCTGCAGATTCACCGTCAGCTCTTCCCTGCCCGTCGGTGAGCGGCGTATCAGGCGTGACTGGCTCACCCTTCGCCATCCGCGTCAATCCTCCCGCCAGCGCGACCGCCTCCAGCAGCGTGAGCCGATTGTTGTGCTCCACCTGGAATCCACCGGGACGCTGCAGTTCCCCCACCAGATAAATCACGCCCGAGCGGGCGACATATATGTGGTCCCCCGGCAGAATCTCCATGCGTCCTTCTCGAATGGACTCCGGTGTCTGCGCCCCGACATTCAGCGTGACATGGATGATCTTGTTCGGGTCCGCCGCATGGACAATGCTCACCGTGCGCGAGGCTGCCTCGTTGAGCCCGCCGGCCATCGCCATCGTATCGGCCAGCGTGCGCGGCGCCGCGATCGGATATACCCCGGGTGCGCGCACTTCCCCGGTGATCGTGATGGTGCGCCGCGTGAACTCCGCAACAAACACTGTTACCTGTGGATCCACCAGGATCTTCGCAGTCTTTGTATCGCTCGGCCACCGCGTCCGTGATCTCTGCCAGCGTAAGACCCGCGACATGGAGAGCCCCCGCCAGGGGCAGCAGGATGTCGCCTTTCATATTCACTCGGAAGCGACCCGAAAGCTCCGGTGTTTCGAAGATCACGACGTCCAGCAGATCGCCTTCGGCGATCTGCGTCGTCGGGCTGGTCTGCGGAATATCCGAGCCTGTCCCAAACACTCCCACGCGGCTGTCATTCATCGGTCCGGTGCCCGGCACGTTCATCGGAATGCTGGGCACCTGCTGCTGCACACTGCCGCCGGTAGACTGGCCGGCGGCTTGGCCGTTGACGTCGCCTCCGCCAATCGCGCCGGTGGATTGCGGCGCGCCGTAGCTGCCCATCGGCTGCGGCGACACCTGCTGGCCCAGCGTCTGAGCCTGCATCGCCGGAGCGCATGCCAGCCCCAGCCACACACAACTCAGCGCGATGCGCCGGCCGCTCTTGCCTGCCAATCTACTTGACCTCTTCATGCACCGTTTCGCTCGTGTACCCGTATCCATAGGTATACGGTCCGGAGTAGTCGTAGTAACTGTCCTTGCGCATATCGATATCGTTCACCACCGCGCCCAGCAAGTGCGCATTCACGCGCCGCAGCAACTCGCGTGTGCGCATCAGCGCCTTCTTGCGGGTCACTCCGGCACGTACCACCAGCAGCACCGAGTCGGCGCGCGCCGCCGGCGCAAGTGAATCGGAAACAGCAAGGATCGGCGCCGTATCGATAATGACGCGGTCATATTGCTCCGACCATTGCCGCATCATCTCCGCCATGCGATGCGACGCCAGCAGCTCTGCGGGATTCGGCGGCACCGCGCCTGCCGGAAGATAGGCCAGGCTCGGCACCTGCGATACCGGATGCAGAATCACCGACTCGTCCGTCTGCCGGCTCAGCAGATTCGTGAGGCCCTGCGCCGGCCGCCGCAGTCCGAATAGCAGATGCAACGTGCTGCGCCGCAGATCCGCATCCACAATCAGCACGCGCTCGCCGCGCTGCGCCAGCATCACCGCAATATTTGCCGAGAGCGTCGACTTGCCTTCCGACATGAAGGCGCTGGTGATCACCAGCGTGCGCAGCGGATTGTCGATCGCACTCAACAGAATCGAAGAGCGCAGCGCGCGATACGCCTCTGCGGTCGGTGAGAGCGGGAGCGGTAATCGAGATCAGCCGGCGCCGCTCGCCCGGCTCTTCGCCCATGTCTTCAGGCCGGCCCGCTCGCGATGCGGCCTGGAAGTGAGGAATGGCTCCGATCGAAAGCAGTCCGGAGAACAGCTCCACGTCGTCCGTCGTGCGCAGCGTATCGTCCAGCGAATCGAAGAGGAAGGCACCCAGCACGCCCACCAGCAGTCCCAGCGCCGCGGCGATCATGACATTCGTATGCACATCGGGCGAAACCGGCCCCAGCGGAAGCAGCGCCTCGTCGATCACCGTTACCGATGCCGTATTCAACCCCGCGGCCAGGTTCGATTCCTTCAGCTTCAGTTGCAGTTGATCGTAGAGCTGGCGGCTGGACTCCGCGTCCTGACGCAGCAGCGCGTACTGCGCTGCACTCTCGTTCAGCTTGTAAGCATCCTGCATCTGCTTATCGAGCTGGGCCTGCATCAGGTCCAGCGCGTGCGTAGAGGTGTTGTACTCCTCGCGGATGCGCTGCTGCACGTTGTGCATCTCGATATCGATCTGGTTCTGCACCTTGTCAATCTGGTTGTGCAGTTCGCGCACCGCGGGAAAATTAGGCCCATATCGTGTCGTCAGTTGGCTGTATTGCGCCGTCAGGCTCAGCAGTTCAGCCCGCAGCGTCATCAGCGTGGAACTTGGCGCAACGGTGGCCACCAGATCCGGATCGTTCGACTCTGCAAGCCGCAGCTTGGCCTCGCGCACGATGCGGTCCGCCTGCGCGCTGGCCACCTGGCTCGTTGTTGATGCGCAGCCGGTCCAGCTCCAGGCTGTCGGTCTGCCCTGAGTTCGGACCGGCCCCAGTCTCGATCAGGTTGTGCTCTTTCTGATACTGCCCCAGACGTGCCTGCGCATCGGTGGCCTGCTTGTTTCAGCCCCTCCATCTCGGTCGCCAGCCATCGCGTCACACGGCCCGTGCCCTCCATGTGATCGTCGAGGTTCCGCTTCAGGTAGACCTCGACGATCGTGTTCGGCACGTCCTTGGCCACCTGCGGACGCGGGTCGCGATACGTGATCGCGATGATGTCCGTCCCGGTGACCGCGCGTCACGCGCAGTGCTCCACGCACCGACGCCGATCATCACCTGCAGCTGCACCGGCGGAAAGGCATCCATGCCGGCATCCGGCGGCAGATGATCGAAGGCGTCGGGAAAGGGTCCGCGGTGCTGCAGCGCAAGTTCCTTGATGGTATAAAACACCACCAGATTGCTCTGCATGCGCGCGACTTCCGTGGGTATGCGAACATCCTCGGAGGAGAGGCTTTCCTGGATCAGGTCGCTGAGACCCATGTTGGTCTGCGACGGATTCAGATCGATCGTCGCCGTGCCTTCATACAGCGGCACCCGGGTCTTCGAATACACGTAGCCCAGAAAAATGGCGACCAGCAGGCAGGCCAGAATCAGCCACTTCCATTTGAGCAGGATGCGGCCGATTTCCGACAGCGACAGCCCGTCCTTGGCGGAACTCGCGCCAGCGGACCTTCTGCCTCTACTGTGATCGGCGCTATTTGATGCGAGGCATCCACCATCTGCGGCGTCTCTCCGGCGTCCCTTCAACTCTTCGCCGGGCACGCCCGGTTCGTCCACTGCGGCGGCCTGCATCGCTCCCGGCATGCCAGGCAAGGTCGTGGAACGCGAGCACAGCGAGTCGTTGCGGGCTTAGAGCATTCCTGCAACAGTGTAAAGCCAGTGTCTCGGTCGAACACTCCGAGAGTCACTCGCGATGACACGTAGAAAATGCTCTAGCAGTGCCTCCGATACTACCTCAGCAACCGGGCAGCCCCAAGAGACTTCATGCACCACGAAAGGGGCAGAGCACCACCCCCATCGGCTTCAATCGCGGGTGACGCTTTCGAGCGCCGCCCGCTCGCGCAGCTCACGCGTCTTCAGCACGATCATGTACTCGTAGATCGCCTGCAGCCGCGCATACGTCAGCCCGGGCCGACCATCCAGGAACGCGCGTCGCACGAAGACCATGTAGAGCCACTTCAGCAGCGGCCTGCCCGGCATGCCGGTAGAAGAGCGCCTTCTGGTGCAGCCGCCGCTCGTGAAAGTCCCCGGCCGAGTCAGCGCCGTCGCGCAGCGAAGGGTTCTGCAATCCGCCGCCTTCAACGATCAGCCGCGCCTCCATGCGTCGAGTACAGGTCGTGCTTGCGCAGCCAGTGACTCGATGCCCTTGGAGAAGGGATAGTGGTCGAGCGGCAGACTCCAGCTCGCCGACGTTCCCGGCGATCTCCAGCACCTCATTGATCTCCCGCGTGTAGCGGGCCAGCTCCGGGCGGACCAGCCGAACGTACCAGGGCGAGATCTGCGCGTGCCGCAGCCATCGGTTCTGGAAGTAATCGCGCCGGCGGACGCGATACGCGGCATACTCGGGATCGTTGGCAGCCGCCACGCGCTCCACCTCCTCGGCCAGTGCCGGCGTGCAGCGCTCATCGGCATCCATCAGCAATACCCACGGATGGCGGAAGCGCGTCTGGTTCAGCGCCGCATTGCGATGCGCGGCATAGTTGTCGAAGACCCGCTGCGCCACCTTCGCGCCCAGCCCCTCGGCGATCGACACCGTCGCATCCGTGCTGAAGGAATCGAAGACATGCACATCGTCCGACCAGGACACCGAGGCCAGGCATCCCGGCAGGTCCTGCTCCTCGTTCCTGGTCAGAATCAGAACGGAGATCACACGCCCAAAGCCTCAGGATGCGAGCCCTCGCGCCGCACGCGTTCCTTCACCTTCACCGCGGGCACCCCTGCATAGACCGTCCATGGCTCCAGGTCGCGCGTAGCCACCGAGCCCAGTCCGAGCACGGCCCCCTCGCCGACATTCGCCCCCGGGGCGACGGACGCGCGAGCACAGACCCAGCTGTAGGCGCCCATCTGCATGGCGAAAGCGATCAGCGGAAACTCCGGATCGTCATAGTCATGCGTCGCGCCGCAGAGATAGCTGTCTTGCGAGAGAATCGCGTGCGAGCCGAAGCTCATCGGCGAGGGATTGTAGATCTCCGCGCCATTCGCCGGCCGTCACCTGGTCGTCGCAGATCAGGTTCCACGGCGCCCACACCTTCGATCCGGGATAGAAGTGGCAGTTCGGCCCCATGCGCGCTCCGAAGACCCGCAGCAGCATCGTGCGCCAGCCATGAAAGGGCCGCGGCGACCAGCCGGTACAGAAGCGCCCACACCACATTCCAGGCCAGCCGCTTCATGCGAACACCCAGCGGGAACGCCGGCCGCAGATAAGCATCCGCATTGCCCGTGGTGATGGATTCCGCGGCGTGGTAGTGTGCCGCGCTGTATTGTGCTTTACGCGCCATCGCGCCTCATCATAGCGGCAGCTCGTGCGAGTTCCTCCGCATCGCGAGCCGTCGAATCCCGGACGCAATACGCCAGCGCCTGCCGCAGCCCGGCCATATCCTGCTCGAAGCTGAACCGGGCGATATGCGCCCTCGCCGCTGCTCCCATCCTCGCCGCCGTTTCCGGCGTAGCCAGCACACGTTCGATAGCCCGCCGCCAGCGCCGCCACATCCCCCACCGGAAACACCGCGCCCGTCTCGCCCTCGCGCACCAGGTCCTGCTGGCACCCCACGTCGTCCGAGACCACCACCGCCCGGCCCGCGTTCATCGCCTCGTTCACCACCAGCCCCCACGGCTCATGCCGCGACGGCAGCACAAAGACGTCGCACAGATCGAAGTATCGCGGCAGCTCGGTCTGGTTGCGGAAGCCCAGAAATCGGATATCAGGATCGCCCGCCGCCTGCTGCTCCAGCCGTTGCCGCTCCTCGCCGTCGCCCACGATCACCAGATACGGCCGCGGCTGCCCGAGCAGCCGGTGCGCCTCCACCAGGTCCGCGCAGCGCTTGCGCTCCTGCAGCTTCGAAGCAAACAGGATGACCGGCCGGCCCGGCTCCAGCCCCAGCTCCGCGCGCAGAGCATCGCGGCCTGCAACAGCTTCGGCCGCGCGCCGCTGAAAGAAGTCGTTGTCCACCGCGTAGGGCATGCGGAAGATCGGCATCTCTTCCCCCAGATAGTGCCGCCAGTAGCGCGCATTCGCCTCGCCGATGGCCAGCACCGCGCTCACCTGCGAGCGCAGCATGCGGAAGAAGGCTTCCTTCGCCAGCAGCTTCGTCCGATCTGCGCGCCCGGTCATGCAGCGTCGACTCGGCCCGCAGCAGCACCGGGATGCCCAGCATCGCGGCACTGGCAATCACCCGCAGACTGTTGGCGGTGCTGTAGCCATGGCTCCAGACGGCATCGAAGTGCCCGTGCTGCCAGCCGCTCGAAGATCCCGTGATTCAGCGGCCGCCGAATCCCGGCTCCTTGCCCGCATCCCGCCAGCGCGGCAGAAAGGACGAGCGATACCCCTCCAGCAGCGGGACGTCCCACTCCACCTTGACCCCAAAGCCCTCGTCCACATAGCCGCGAACCGTGTGGTCGCTCGAAAAGAAGACCTCAAGGTCAATGTCCGGCTCCCGCGCAATCCGCCGCAGCAGCGGTGCCTGGTACTGGATGGGGTGGCTGACGAAGTAGGCCAGGCGCAGTGGTCTTCCCCGTGTGAACATGCGTATCTTTCTGCTGAAATGTCGCGGATCCGGTGCACTTTGGAGCCCTAACTCGCCAAATCCGAAGCACCGGTAGCTCGGCAGACCCCGATCCTACCATCCGCTTCTCAGCGTGCCTTTGCTACACACTTTGTGTTACGCCCGCGCCGGGATTGTGGTTTCATCGTATCTTGACAGGGCACACGAGGGTCTCCGGCCTCGGCACGCAACACATTCGCTATAGAATGCAGGCACACCGTGACTGACTCGTTTGACACCCCCCCTTCCGGCGGATTTCACCTCGCCCAGGTCGACGAGCCGACCAATTATGGCCGCCTCGCCCTGCGCGTTGTCATCGCGCTCGTCATCTCCTCGCTCGTTGTCTTCATCTGGGTGCGCTTCGGACGCAAGACACCGATAGCGACCGGCGATATCGCCCGCGTCGCCATCTATCCGGTACAGGCCAAGATCACCGGCGGCGCCGCCGGCACTCCCGGCCAGGAGGGTCAGGACGAGATCATCAATCAGTTGCTGGTCTTCGCGCATGTGCGTCTGCACAACCCCAACACCGCCCCCATCACCATTGAGGACGACTGGGCCGTCGTAACCCTGCCCAATGGCGAGACGCGCCGCAGCCTGGGAGCCAGTGCCGCTGATTTCGATAAGGTCTTTCAGGCCTATCCGCAGCTTGCCCCGATGCGCATGGATCCGCTTCGCCGCGATATCCAGATTCAGCCCGGCCAGTCCGTGGATGGCTTGGTGGTCTTCAGCTATCCGCTCTCGCGCGACGAGTGGAACAGCCGCAAATCCATGCAGGTCACAATCTCCTTCAAGGGTGCAAAGGACGTAACGCTGAATGCACCGGTAGGCTGATCAAGACCTGACGCCGCTTCTGCGCGTCCTCATCTCATCCCGCTACAATCGAATGCATGCGGCAGCCGGAACACATCGCGATCGCGGGCGGTGGCATCATCGGCCTTGCCTGCGCACTGCTTCTCTCAGATCGCGGGCGGCAAAGTCTCACTCTTCGAAGCCGGAGAAGCAGTAAGAGAGGCCTCCTGGGCAGCGGGAGGCATGCTCGCCGTCGAGGATCCGGAGAACCCCGCGGCCCTGCTGCCCTTCTCCCGCTATAGCCGCGCGCTCTATCCATCCTTCCTCGAACGGATTGAGGCGCTCTCCGGATGCCGCGTGCCCTTTCGCACCCACCAGACCGTACAGATCGCCGATCCAGCGCGGCCCACCTCCGCCGGCACCCCACTCTCCCGCGACGAAGCACTCCGTCTCATCCCCGGTCTCGCGGACGGAAATCACACCTACCTGTTGCTGGAGGAAGCAAGTCTCGATCCCCGCGAGCTTTGCACAGCCCTGCGCACCGCTGCTGCTGCCGCGGGAGTGGCTATCTACGAATACGAGCCGGTGCTCTCGGTCGCAGCCGCGGGCGAAGCAGCTCTCCTGACCACCCCTCGCCGGGTGCTTCACGCCGATGCCTTCGTCAACTGCTGCGGCGCCTGGGCGGCCTCGCTTCATGCCTCTTCCCCAGTCGCCCCATCGAAGGGCCAGATGCTGGTAGTCGCCCAGCCGGCCGGTTCGCGGCTCACCCGCGTCCTGCGCTCGCCCGAGGTCTATCTCATCCCCCGCGGTCCGTTCTCAAGTAATGACGACGGACGCATCGTGATCGGCGCCACCGTCGAAGATGCCGGCTACTCCAAGCTGGTCGAGCCCGCTGCCCTCTCGCTCCTGCGCCGCCGCGCCGCCGCGCTGTGGCCGCCCGCAGCCGATGCACCCGAGGTCGAAAGCTGGGCCGGCCTCCGCCCCGGCACGGCGGACGGACTCCCCTTCCTCGGCCAGATCGGCGGAGACGATGGAGATGCGCCGCAGTTCCTCGCCGCCGGACATCATCGCAACGGCATCCTGCTCGCTCCCGGCACCGCGCATGTCATCGCAGATCTCGTCTCGGGCCGAACTCCCGCGATCGATCTTGCGCCTTTCTCGCCGCATCGCGCGTCTCCATCGACAGCATGTGACAAGCACTTTGCGGCTGCGCTATAACGATTAGTTCCCTCTCAGTCCGCATAGGCACTACGTCCGGCACTGAGCATCACACAAATACGTAAGGCCGGGATAAGGCGAAGGAGACTGACGGATGGCGACTGCTGTTGCGACCAAAGGCCTGGAGGGCATTGTAGCCACCACCTCCAGCATCTGCTGGATTGACGGCGATGCCGGAGTACTCGCCTATCGCGGCATAGACATCCACAAGCTCGCCGAGCAGTCGAACTTCGAGGAAACCACCTACCTGCTCTGGAACGGCCGCCTGCCCAAAGCCGCTGAGCTGGATACCTTTCGCAAGGAACTGGCAAAGGCGCGCGTGGTCGATCCGAAGGTCATCGAGCTGCTGCGCTCCTTCCCCAAGGACGTGACGCCGATGGAGGTCCTCCGGACCGCTGTCTCCGCGCTGAGCTGCTATGACGCCGACGAGGCGGACAACTCGCACGATGCGAACCTGCGCAAGAGCTTCCGGCTCACCTCGCAGATCGCCATGCTGGTTGCCCTCTACGATCGCGTCCGCAAGGGCAGGCCGCTGGTCGAGGCCGACCCCTCCCTCTCCCATGCCGGCAACTTCCTGTGGATGCTCAACGGCGAGAAGCCTTCCGATACCGCCACCCGCACCATGGACATCGCACTCATCCTTCATGCGGACCATGAGCTGAACGCCTCTACCTTTGCCGCGCGCGTCATCGCCGCCACGCTGTCCGATATCCACTCCGCCATCACCGGTGCCATCGGCGCGCTCAAGGGCCCGCTGCACGGCGGCGCCAATGAAGCGGTCATGCACATGCTCTTCGAGATCGACAAAAAGGGCGAGGACGCGGTCGAGCACGTCAAGGCAATGCTCGCTGCGAAGAAGAAGGTCTCCGGCTTCGGCCACCGCGTCTATCACACCGAGGATCCGCGCGCGACGCACCTGCGGCGCATGAGTGAGGCGCTCGGCAAATCGGCCAACAAGACGAAGTGGTTCGACATGTCACGCGCGATCGAGAAGTACATCAACGTGGAAAAGAAGCTGAACGCGAATGTGGACTTCTACTCAGCCTCCACCTACACCACACTCGGCATCGACATCGATCTCTTCACGCCCATCTTTGCCGTAAGCCGCATCGCCGGCTGGGCCGCCCACGTCATCGAGCAACACGACGACAACCGCCTGATCCGGCCACGCGCTGATTACATCGGCACTGAGTATCCCGCCGAGTACACGCCCATCGCACAACGCTGACGGCTCTCTCCGTCCGAAACGCAATACGGGGTCCCACTTCGGGAAGACCCGCGAGAAACCTGCCGGTTCCGACCCTCCAATTCGCTACACTGAAAATAGAGCCATAACTCCAAAGCCGATCCTTACCGGGATCGGCTTTCGCTTTTTGTGCCCGCTGTTCCCGATCGGATGAATCCGCCGCCGACTAACTCCTTTGTCTGGAATACTTTACCGGTAAGCCCTTTGTCTGGACGACTTTAGCCCTCGGAAGGCGCCTCAACCTATTCAAAGAAAGCAGCTTAGCGCGGGCTCTCCGGTAGCGGGAGGGGGGAGGGAGGGTACTACGAGCAGTTCGAGAATGGGAAGGCGCGGCCTGAAGCTGCGCCCTCGTATCTGTGCGACCCAACGGGCAGACTTAGTCGCTGCCACCCTTCGGCGGCTTCGCGCTTGCCGGCGGCACGATGCCGTTCATGCGCAGGTACTCGACCATCTGGCCGTAATGGTCCATGGAGTGGAACAGGCAAATCGACGCCCATCCCGCACGGGTCATCTGCATCTTGCCCGAGCCAACGGTGATGAACGCATTCTGCGGTGTCATGGTGTCCATGCCCTTTTGGGCAAAAGCGTAGGAGTCCTTCAGCGCCTGCACCAGTTCGTCTTTGCCCTTCAGAGCCTTGAGCTTGGCATCATCCGGTGCGCCACTCAGACCAAAGCCGGAAAAGAAGAAGTAATTCGCCTCCGCGATATGCTGCACCTGTGCGCCAAAGGTGCGCACGCCGTCGAACTTGCCCGCCGTCGGCGCGAAATCATACTTCTCGGCCGGCATCGCCTCGGCCGCGTCGATGACCTCGCCCGACACATTCTTAAGCAACTGGTTGTAAACCTCTGACGGCGGTTGCGCCTCGCTCGATGCCGCAGCTTTCGCCTTCATCGTCTGGGCCTGCGCCGTCGCGTGCATCATTAGCCCCCCGGCCAGAATCGTGGCCGCCATCGCGAACGCTCGTAACTTCCTACAGTTCCATCGCCTACAGTTCATCGTTAAAGCCTCCAGTGCTCTCGGCACCGGCAGAAGCCTAGCAGAACCACATCATCTCCCGCGACAGGAATGGGTTCGAGCCACTCGCAGGCCGCGTCTCATCACCGGAGTCTGTGACGAACTACATATCGCGGCCGTCGCGGCAGCGCGGCGTAAACTATAGCTAGCCATGCATCGTGTCTATATGGACGCCAACGCCACCACCCCTCTCGCGCCAGAGGTGTTCGAGGCCATGCGTCCGTGGTTTACCGAGCAGTTCGGCAACGCGTCCTCCATCCACTTCCATGGCCAGCGGGCACGCGCCGCCGTCGAGCGCGCACGGGAGCAGGTCGCCCACCTGCTCGGCTGCCGCCCGGCCGAGGTCGTCTTCACCAGCGGTGGTACGGAGAGCGACAACTTGGCTCTCACCGGCGTCCTCAACCCGGGCGATCACCTCATCACCACCTCCATCGAGCACCATGCCGTGCTCCATACAGCAGAGCGGCTGCGCGACCGCGGCATCGAGGTCACCTTTATCCCCGTCGATGCGGGCGGGGTGATCGACCCTGCCGACGTCCGCCGCGCACTGCGGCCGAACACCACGCTGATCTCCGTGATGATGGCCAATAACGAGATCGGCACCGTTCAGCCGGTGGCCGAGGTCGGGGAGATCGCGCGCGAGGCCGACGTCTACTTCCATACCGACGCGGTGCAGGCCGCGGGCAAGCTGCCCATCGACGTGAAGACGATCGGCTGCGACCTGCTGACCATCTCGGGCCACAAGTTCCATGGCCCCCAGGGCACAGGCGCGCTCTACGTCCGCCGCGGCACACACCCCGTGCCCCTCCTCTTCGGCGGCCCGCAAGAGCGGCAGCGCCGCGCCGGCACGGAGAACCTGCCAGGGATCGTCGGCCTTGGCCATGCCGCTGAGATGGCGCAGTCCTTTATCGCTGGCGATGGACCGGCTCGGCTCGCCGGACTACGCGACCGGCTGGAGCAGGGCATTCTGGCGCGTGTAGACGAGGCCGGTGTGTACGGTGCGGGCTCGCCGAGAGTGCCGAACACCACGAACCTCTGGTTCGATCACCTGGAGGGGGAGGCCCTGGTCATTGCGCTCGACCTGAAGGGGCTGGCCATCTCAGGAGGCTCGGCCTGCATGTCCGGCGCCACGGAACCCTCGCACGTGCTGACGGCAATGGGCGTGCTGCCCGAGAGGGCGCGCGCCAGTCTGCGCTTCAGCCTGGACACAGGTGCGACCGATGCGGATGTGGACTTTGCTATGGAGCTGGTCCCAGCGGCAATCGCTCATCTGCGCAAGTTGTCGCCGATATACAAGGGCGTGGCGACGCCCGAGCCGGTCGTAAGCGGAATTGCGCGGTAAGTTAATTTTGTGACACACACAGTAACCAATTCGAATACGGATGATCTCCGCACGGAGGAGTCGCCGCGAACCATTGCGGTTGCGATGTCGGGCGGAGTTGACTCCTCGACCGTAGCAGCCATGCTGCAGGCCCAGGGGCACACCCTCATCGGGCTCACCATGCAGCTCTGGAATCAGCGCCGGCTCGCCGGCCGCGAGGGCATGCCGGAAGAGGTGCAGGGGCGCTGCTGCTCAGTAGATGATGTCTATGACGCGCGCCGCGTGGCGGAACGGCTGGGTATCCCCTACTACCTCGTCAACCACCAGGAGCGCTTCGAGCGCGAGGTGGTGAAGCCGTTTGTCGCCGAGTATTTGGCCGGCCGCACACCGATTCCCTGCAGCCTGTGCAACAACCATCTGAAGTTCGATCAGTTGCTGCTGACCGCGCGGCAGATCGGTGCCGAACTGATCGCTACTGGGCACTACGCGCGCAACGAATACGACGAGGCGAGCGGCCGATGGCTGCTGAAGCGGCCCGCCGATGCAAGCAAGGACCAGACCTATTTCCTCTTCGGCCTGACGCAGGAGCAGCTCGCGCACACCCTCTTCCCCCTCGGCGGATACACCAAGCCTGAGGTGCGGGAGCAGGCGCGCGCCTATGACCTTGGCATCGCCACCAAGCCCGATTCGCAGGAGATCTGCTTCATCCCCGGCGGCGACTACAAGCGCTTCATCGATGCCTATCTCGATGAGCAGGGTGAGACGATGCCGGATTCAAGCGGCGAACTCGTTACCACGACGGGCACAGTTGCCGGCCATCATGAGGGCATCCACCAGTTCACCGTTGGACAGCGCAAGGGACTCGGCGTCGCATCGCCGTCGCCGCTTTACGTGCTCTCAATCCATCCGGAGAGTCACCAGGTCACCATCGGGAGTGAGGACGAGCTTCTGAGCACTACACTACTTGCCCGGCAGCTCAATTGGATCGCGGTCGCGGATCTGGTCGCGCCAATGCGGGTCAAGGTGAAGATCCGCCACCGCCACGAGCCCGTATTCGCGGTCATCGAGAAGACCGGTCCAGATGAGGTGACTGCGACATTTGACGAGCCCGTACGGGCGGTGACGCCGGGACAGGCGGCAGTCTTTTATCAGGAAGATGTGGTGGTTGGCGGCGGCTGGATCGCCGCGCATTGAGCGACGATTCGCGTTCCGGCCAAAAAAGCAAATCCCTAATACGGGTCCTGCTCCACCTTCCGCACGATGCTGGTGCCATTCGGGTGATGCCGTTTGCGACGCAGTGACCCGAGACCCGCACGCAGTCCATCGAGCACATTGGTGATATGACGAATCGGTGTGGCGATTCCCTCCTGCACAGCCGCTGTCGCATGGCCAATACCGTTGAGAGTACTCGAAACGATATGGTCCACTCGGGCTGCCTGCTGATGCGTCCGCTCTACCACATCGCTCACCGATACCGAGATATGTTGCGCTTCGCTGCGCAAGATATCGCTCACCTCAACCATATTGGCGGCGATGTGCTTCAGCTTGGGAGAGAGATCCTCCACCAGTGAATGGGCAGATTGCACCATCGGGCCGATATGCGGTGCGATGGATGTCTCATACTGCTGCGTCAGTTGATGGACTCGCTTGCGGGCATGGAAAAGCGTCTTGGCGAGCACCAGCAAAACTACGATGAAGACCAGAACACCCACGCCAATGACGATGGTGAGTGCCAGCAATACACCACTGAGTGAGTCCTGCATGTGCGCCGCTTCCTTGGAATAAGAGTGACCGGGGAAGGGCCGCCGACAGTGTATCCTGTGCGACCCGTGCCTGGAGCCAGCCAGCGATTGTCTGGCCGGCTTATGTCGTCCGGTAGGCCTGCTGGCCCGCCTCAACCGCACTCGAGATGCGGTCAGCGTCTTCGCCCGAAGCGCTACTTTGATACGCGCGCTTTCCTTCGTTGACGGCGTCGTTCACTTTGTCGACCTGCTCGCCTACCGCCTGGCGCCCGCGATCGACATATTGGTTCCATTGCGCGCGTCCGCGGTCCACGGCATCCTTGCCCCGGTCGACATATTCATTCAGATGGTCGCGCCCGCGATCAGCGAAATCCGTCACCTTCTCCGCCGCCTCCCGCGAGCGCTGCCGTACGTACTCTGAGCCTTCTCGCGCCGAGGAAGCCAATTCTTCGCGGGTTTCCTGCCCTGATTTTGGCGCATACAACACACCAACGGCAGCCCCGATCCCCAGGCCGATAAGAAACCAACCAAAACCACCTCTATCAGCAGACATGTACGTCTCTCCCTTGGGCTGCACCGCGTTTGCCGCGGACAGCACTTGTGTTTGCGCACGGTCTTTTTAACCGTATGCGGTCCTCGCAGTGTCCTACCCACTAGATGCCTGCGGCCGGGCAACTGCTGCCATACCAACCATTCATCGTCTCATGAACAGACGATGGCCGGCCTTCGATCTTCACCGGGACCTACTGGCCGTGGCGCCAGGTCTCGATCGCTGAGAGAAATTCGTTGAAGCGGCAGGACATGAGGCCGGCCGGCGTTCAAAATAGAACTTGTCACGGACGCCTGCAGGCAAGGTGGGTCCGCTCGAAAGGATATTTGCAATGACCATCCGTTCGCTTACTCGTCGACAGCTCCAGACCGGACTTCTCGCCGGTTCTCTGCTGGTGGCGGGAGGTTGCAAGCAGCTCTCTCACAACACCGGCGAAACTCCTCAGCCGGCTGCCGCGCCCGCCGCGGCAACGGCCCCGGAACCCGGGCCCCGCAGTGATCAAGAAATCGCCAACGACATCCAAAGCCGCATTGACGCGGAGTCGGCATTGAACGGTCAGAACATCAAGGTGAACGTGAATGGGGGCACCGCGACTTTGAACGGTACAGTGAATAACGACGCTGCCCGGGCCCTAGCCGCCGCCGATAGCGGGGCCGCAGCCGGAGTGCGTACCGTCATTAACAATCTGACGGTAGCTCCCGAGCGTGCCGCAAGGCAGCAGCCGCAACCGAAGCCGGAGCGCCGTCATCGACCGGACCGGACTCCGCCGTCGGACCAGCAGGCGATGACCCAGCCCGCCCCTCCACCTCCGCCGGCACAGCCCGCCGCGCAGCCTGAGCCAGCGCGGCCACCTCAGCCACCACCCCCGATCGTCCGCTCCGTCTCGGTACCGGCGGATACGACTCTACCGATACGGCTGGCAGATGCGCTGGACAGCGCTACTACGCAGACCGGACAGACCATTCACGGCACTCTCGCAGCCGACATCATCGCGGACGACATGGTCGCCATCCCGCGGGGCACGCCTGTGGTTGGCCGCGTCGTCGATGCGAAGGATGCGACGCACTTCTCCGGCAGTTCCCTGCTTTCGATCGAGCTCACTCAGATCGACTTGAAGGGGCAGGCAATTCCAGTAAGCACCTCAGCGTTCAGCCAACAGGGCAAGGGACGGGGCAAGAACACGGCGGTGAAAGCCGGCGGCGGGGCGGCTCTTGGTGCGATCATCGGGGCCCTCGCCGGCGGCGGCAAGGGAGCGGCGATCGGGGCGGCATCTGGCGGCGGCCTGGGGGCGGGTGTCAACGCCGTCACCAAGGGAGAACAGGTAAAGATTCCCGCCGAAACCCTGATCAACTTCAAACTACAATCGCCGGTCAGCGTCACTACATCGCGCTCCGCCAATGGGCCGGCTGCCCGTACTTTCGGCGATCCGAATGCCGACTCAAGTCAACCGCAACAATAGGGAACGATGGCACGACCGCGTGCCAGATTTTTCTGCTGCAGATGTACAACAGGCCGCTCTTCGCAGAGCGGCCTGTCGCTTTTGGCTTACTAGCGGTTCGCTTACTGGACCGTCGCGGTGATAGTCGAGGTCTGCGTGATGGTCCCGCTGGTCGCAGTTACGGTGACGGTGTAATTTCCCGCTGGTGTGGAACCACCGCCCCCGCCACCGCCTCCGCTGCTGGTACCGCCGCAACCGATAATCCCGGTGGCCACGATCAACAACATCAAGCTGAACATGCGCTGCCAGGCACGACGCCGACCAGGCAGGCCAATCAGGAGAATGCCAGCCAAGGCAGCGCCGCCTGCCGCGTACCAGTTCCGATCGGCCGGAATTGGCAGTTTATGAATCGCTGAGCTCGAGGTCACGGCCTGCACTGTGAGCGTATCGCTGACCGCCGCGGTTCCGGTGACATTCACACTGGCCTGCGCCAGGCTACAGGTCGGCGCCGGGGTTCCGGTGCCGGTGACTGCGCAGGTCAGACTCACAGCACCGGTGAAACCGGCTGCGGGGGTGACGTTGATCTTCGTCGTAGCTGAGCTCCCGCTGGGCACCGTGATCGTCGTTGGATGCGGCGCTCAAGGAGAAGGAAGCGGAACCGCCGCCACCCGAGAAAGCTGCGGTGCCCGAGTTGTAGTTGCCATCCCCGGCGTAGCTGATGTTTGCGGGAGTTCCAGTGGTCGTGATGGTGACCTGCGCAGCCTGGCCGCCAGAGACGCTTACCAGGGACAATGTTCCGGTTCCAACGGCGGCGCCGCTGCTGTTGGTCAGTGTGACGGTGCCGGTGGGCAACGCAAGACCGCTATTGAGGAAGAGGTTGCCGACGGCGGGATCGATCTCAACGACGACGGTTCCCGCGGCAGTTCCAGCCGCCGATGCGATCGATACATTGTTCTTGGTGATGGTGAATGTCTGCGCTGCGGCAGAGCTTGCCGAAAAGCTGGGGTCGCCGGAGTAACTTGCGCTGACGCTGTAGGTGCCAGGGGGATACGCCAGACTCAACTGCCCCGGGATCTCCGCAACGCCGTTGCTGTCGATACTCACCTTCTGATTCAGCGGGGCATATGCAGGCGTGCTGCTGAAGGTCACGGTGCCGGTGGCCTGCGAAGTGTACGCCGGCGGTTGCGGCAAGTTGATTTGTGCAGTGGAGAAGGGCTCTGCGGCAACTGAGATGTAAGTGCCATAGGGCACGCTCGTCGCAGTCGCACCTTGACCGGTCGTTGCGGAGAACTCCTGAATAAAGAGCTCGAGTGTGCTGGGCTCCGCACTCACAGTGACAGGAATAGCAGGAGTCGAGACGCTGGACGCGAAGGTGCCGTCGCCGCCGTAGTTGGCGGTCAGGTTATAACTCCCGCCGGGAAGGTAAGTGTAGGCACTATCCGTTGCCGTGCCGTTGCTTAGCGTCAAAACCGAAGGCGAGGCAACAGTGGTCTGCACTGCGGCCGCTTTTGTCGCGTTGGTGCCCGCGCTGGCCACCAGCGCCACATCGCCGGTAGGAGCTCCGCCGGAACTGCTGACCGTCACCCCGACACTCACCGACGCGCCATGCTGGATACTGATCGGACTTGTCGCGCCGTTTACCGTCAGTGAGGTCGTGGTCGGTGTGAATTTGATACTCGACCAGTTCTGCACCATCTGGGTCGCATCCACGCTACCCAGGCCGCTCGCCAGATCATAGTTGGCCGCGGCATCGTAGCCGGTCAGGAATCCATTGGCACCACAGTTCGTCGATCCTGTTGCGCAAACCACGGCGATATTACCGGTAGTCACGTCATGGAATGCCGCCGGAAACTGCTTCGAGAGCGGATAGAGCGTGTAGTCAGCCTGACCGAGGCGGACGTTTGTGGCGCCGCCGTTTTGCAGGTTATTGATCACCAATGACAACATGCCGGCAAAAGCCGGAGAGGAGGCCGAGGTGCCGCCAACTACCTGGAAGTTGAACTGGCCCGAGGCATCCGGCGTGCAGTCCGTACCGGTCGTATTTGCTCCCAGGCCGGAGGCGCACAGCACCCAGGCTGAATCGTGAAGACCGTCCGCGGCGAAGAGCGAAACGTCCGGAAGTTCGCGCGCGTTCTGGGTGCCGAAGGAGGACTGCCATGGGGGCTTGGCGTAAAAGCCGGGAATTTGTGCGGTGTTGGGACAAGGCAGTGAAACGTTGCCGTTCTGATCCACGCTTGCATTCAGACAAGCGCTCACGCCCCCGCCGGCTCCCGCAATGTTCGTGCTCCCGTTACTGTTCGTAGGAACATTCGCGCTCAAGGCGCCATCGTTGGTGGTCGAATCGTTCCAGGGGATCTCAGGAATCGGGCCGAGGGCCGATCCACCGATGCTGGAATTCGTCGTGCTCCAATATTTCGACTCGTTGGTGGTGTTCTGGTTGAAGTCGGTGCCGCCGACTGCGATGTTGTAGGGCGTGGAGGCAAATCCGTTCACCTGCAACCCTTGCGTGGCTGAGGTCTCGCTATTTGAGTTATCGCAACCTGCCGCTCCGCTATCGCCTGTGGAGACGGTCACGGAAATTCCCTGCGCCGCCGCCTGCTGCCAGAAGTTGAGAATCTCCTGATTACCGCTCTGTCCCTGGTATGCCTCACATCCGCCGAAGCTCACGTTCAGAATATTGATTGCGTTGTCATCCAGGGCGCGCTGGATCGCCAGATTCAGTCCGGACTGAAAAGTGGTGTCCTGCGCGGTGTAGAGGGTAAGGCTCGCGCCCGGTGCGATAGCGCTCGCGACCTCAAGATCCAGTAGCGCTTCCACTTCATCATCGCTGCCAGTGCCCGGATCGTTGCCGTCGACAACGACCGTCGGCGCCTTTGCAGGCAATCCGAAGAGACTCCGATAATTTGCCACATTGCTGACATCGACGTTGGAATCGCCCGCGATGCCGATGGTCACGCCGGTGCCTGTCAGGTTCAGGCTGCCCGTGTGGTTCTTGTTCAGAGTCGAGTTGGGCGTGTTGTAGATCGTGGCGGCATCAGCCGGCGTCACGTAATAGGCATTTCCCCCGTTATTGTTCGGGACGGTGATATTCGGCTGGTTGACACCTGGCCGGATGGTCATCGCCTTCGGGTTCGTGCTTGTCGGCGCGGGACTAGCGGAGCGCGAACCGGGCGCGGTGTGCAGGGGTTTGGGCCGGAAGTCGTTGAGTGGCGAGATGCCGGCGATCACCGGGGCCAGCGCCGCCGGAATCTGCGGATTGGTGATATTCGAGATGTGCGTCACACCATTGAGTTGGAAGGAATGAATCGTGGTGACGAAGGCGCTTTCGATCTGGCCGGCCGTGCCCGAGAATTCGATTGCAGTCTTTGCCTGAGAGACTTTACCGACGGCGAAGCCCTGCGATTGGAGCCACGCCACCACAGCCTGCACATCGGAATCGCTTGGCCCGAATTGCGTTCCAATCTGGGCAGGTGTAAGCCAGTGATGGTAGCTGGCTGAGCCGGGCATGTGCGCATCGGCGATGAACTGCCGAAGAGCAGCCTCCTGCGCGGCGGGACGTTTCAACAGCAGCAGTACCCGGCTGGCTGGCATGCTGACGTCCACGGCGCCCAGATCGCTCGCTCGCCTTGGCATGGGACGCACATTCCCCTTCAACGTGACCCGGTGCTGGTTGTCTACGGGCTGGGTGATCTGGGGCGAGGCGGTTGCGCCAAAGCTGCCCGTGGAGGCAGCCAGCAGACCAAGGCAAACAAAGGGGCGTGCAGTACGCTGCAAAAACTGAATGATGGCCATTCCTAAAAGTCCTTCTCGCCGTTGGCGGGGGATGCCTTTGTGATTGGCATCACTTGTCGCGATTCGGGTTTCTGACGTGCTGTTTTGGATTTCGTCAACAGTTGCAACGAAGTCCCGGTTAAGCTTGCGGCTTATTATGCCAAGCGGGAACACGACAGCGCCATGAAAGTTGCTGGAACACCGGAAGTTCACTAGCCACTGAGCTCTCGTTTGACTTCACCCAGCAGGCGCGGATAGCTTCGAGACAGCTTCAAAGAGGCGAGTCGCCACCCGCATTCCCAGCGGGTGCGGAGGTTCTGTTGCCCAAGTATTTCCCTGCCCCGCTGCGCCGGATACCAACCTGGTCTGCAACTCCATTGATTATTTGCACTTGCCTGCTGCCCGCTGCTGGTCAGTCAGCGCCGGTGCCCACTGTCACCACGCCTGACCTAGCGCAGCAGGAGCTTGCTCGTTTTGAGAAGCGCGTCACAACAAAGGTTCTTCCCAACGGCTTAACCGTGCTGCTCATCGAACGACCGGAAGCCCCGGTTTTCTCGTACTACACGCTCGTGGACGCGGGCGACGCGAATGACCCGACTGGCCAATCCGGCCTTGCCCACATGTTCGAGCACCTCGCTTTCAAAGGAACCGACGAGATTGGCACCACCAACTGGCCCGCAGAGAAGGTAGCGCTCCAGAAGGTCGAAGAAACCTACGCCGCGTACGACGCCGAGTACCGCAAGCGTGTGGGACAGGATCCGGCAAAGCTGAAGCAGTTGCGTGAGGCATTCGAAGCGGCGAAGAAAGACGCGCAACAGTATGTCGTACCCAACCAGTTCACCGAGATTGCGGAAGAAAACGGCGCGGCCGGGATCAATGCCTCCACCGGCCTTGACTCGACCGAGTACTTCTGGAGCATGCCGGCAAACCGGTTGGAACTGTGGGCGTATATGGAGAGCGGGCGCATCGGTCATCCTGTACCCCGCGAGTTCTATAAGGAGCGCGATGTGGTGATGGAAGAGCGGCGCATGCGCACCGACTCCAATCCTATCGGCCGCATGGTGGAGCAATTCCTCGCTACTGCTTATGTCGCGCACCCGTACGGGCGGCCTGGTGTGGGTTGGGAGTCGGAACTCTCACAGATCAATGCCACGGAGGCTGCCGCGTTCCATAAGACGTACTACACGCCTTCGAACATTGTGATCGCAGTTGCGGGCGACGTGAAAGCGACCACGACCATGCCGATCATGGAAAAGTACTTCAATCCGATACCCGCCGGTCCGCAGCCCGAGCCGATGACCACCGTCGAGCCACCGCAGGATTCCGAGAAATCGGTCATCATTCGGGAGGCAACGCAACCGTTCTACATCGAGGGCTATCACCGCAGCGATTATCTCGATCCGGACGACCAGGTGTACGACGCGATTACCGACATCCTCTCGAACGGGCGCGTGTCGCGTCTTTATCGATCGCTGGTGCGTGACCAGCGTATCGCTGCCGAAGCAGAGGGCTTCAGCGGCTTCCCTGGCACAAAGTATCCCGGGCTCTTCGCGTTCTACGCCGTACCCCTGCCCAGCCATACGCCGCAGGAGATGCGCACCGCGATACACAAGGAGATCGATAAGTTGAAGACGCAGGACGTGACCGACGAGGAACTGGCCATGTTCAAGACCCGTGCGCGTGTCGATCTGCTACGCTCGCTCGGCGATAACGAAGGATTGGCGCAGAGCCTGGCTACCTACCAGCTTCGCTACGGAGACTGGCGGGAACTCTTCCGGCAACTCGACAAGATCGACAAGGTGTCAAAAGCCGACATCCGTCGCGTGGCCAATAAGGTCTTCACGGAAAACAACCGTACCTACGCCATCATTGAGACCGTGCCGCCGCAAAAGCCGGCGGGCGCAACGGCGCCGAATGCAGGTGGCCTGTGAAGTATTTCGCAGCCGTCACCGCGCTCGCACTCTTTCCCATGGCTGCTTTGCCAGCCATTGCCAAGGCACAAGTTAGTCCCACACAACAGGCGCAGCCGTGGAAGAAGATTCCCATCCCGGAGCTGCCTGCGTTCCACCCCCAGCAGCCGCGCCGCATCGTGCTCGACAATGGCGCAATCATCTTTCTGCAGGAGGATCATGAGCTGCCATTCATCAACGGCTTCGTCGAGATGCGGGGTGGCGGCCGCGATGTGCCTGCGTCGAAGACCGGCATGGTCTCGCTCTACGGTGATGTGTGGCGCACGAGCGGCACAGCTGCCATGTCCGGCGACGCCATGGACGACCTGCTGGAGGCCAAGGCCGCAAAGGTCGAAACCGACGGCGACGTAGACTCAACGAGCGTGAGTTGGTCGTGTCTCAAGACTGATTTCGACACCGTCTTCGGACTTACGACCGATCTTCTTTTGCATCCGAAGTTCGATCCGAGCAAGCTTGACCTGGCAAAGCAACAGATGGCCGCGGGCATTGTGCGCAGGAATGACGATGCAGGAGAGATCGCGAGCCGCGAGGCAGCGAAGCTCGTCTATGGACCCACCAATCCTTATGGCCGAACGCCGGAACTCGCCGGGGTGATGGCGGTGACTATCGCCGACCTGGAACAGTTCCACCAGAAGACTGTCATCCCCAATGGGATGATCATCGGCGTAAGCGGCGACTTTGACGGTGCCGCAATGGAGCAGAAGCTGCGTGCCGCCTTCGGCAGTCTGCAGAAGGGCACGGCCCCGCCGCCAGCGAAAATAAGCTTCAATGGACCGCAGCCGGGCGTCTACGCAGTGAATAAGAGCGACGTGAACCAGAGCAATATTTGGATCGTCGGGCTGGGCACTGAACGCTCGAACCCGGACTATTATGCGTTGAGCGTGATGAACCAAATCTTCTCCGGTGGCTTTGGTTCCCGGCTCTTCCAGAATGTGCGCACGAAGATGGGACTCGCCTATTCTGTGGGCGGCGCTTATGGCGCATCGTACGATCATCCCGGTCTGTTCTACACGGTGGCCGCGACCAAGAGCGTGAGCACGGTGGATGCGACGAAAGCAATGCTGGAACAGATCGACGACCTGAAGACGAAACCCTTCACCGATGATGAATTGCGACGCGCAAAGGATGAGTTACTGAACTCCTTCGTGTTTCGCTACGACACGCCGGAAAAGGTGTTGACGGAGCGAGCGAGCCTTGAGTTCTATGGCTACCCGGCGGACTTCCTGGAGAAATATCGCGCGGCCCTCGAAAAGGTAACAACGGCTGATCTTGAACAGGTCGCCAGGAAATATATCGACCGCTCGAAGCTCGCGATCCTAGTGGTGGGGAATGTGCAGCAGATAGATACCGGCACCCCGGGGCAGCCGGGCAAGCCACTCTCCGAGCTGGGGGTGGTGCATCCGGTGGACATCACGATCCCTATGCCGCCGGGGATGCAGGGCGGACCGGGCAATCAGTAGCTATCAAGGATAAGTATGCAACTCGCTATCGTCATCATGGCCGCGGGCAAGGGCACGCGGCTCAAGTCGCGCCGGCCGAAGGTGCTGCATCAGGTTGGCGGCCGGCCGCTGGTGGAGCATGTAATCAGCGCCGCGGCACAGGCCGTGGAACCGAAGGACATTTACGTAGTGATCGGGCACGAGGCAGAGACCGTTCGCGCGGCACTTGCACATACAGGGGTGCGCTTCGTGGTGCAGGCGGAGCAGCGCGGAACGGGGCACGCGATCCTGACGGCGCGGCCGGACGTCGAGGGGTACGAAAACCTAATCGTGCTGTCGGGGGATGCGCCGATGATCACCATCGAAACCATCCTGAGGTTGCGGGACTTCCACCTGGAGCAGCAGGCGGCGATGACGATCCTGACGGCGCGGCCGCCGAGCCCGACGGGATATGGACGCGTGATCCGCAAAGCGGCGGACAAGCCGGAGGTGCTGGCGATCCTCGAGCAGAAGGCGCTCAAGCCAGAGCAGCTCTCGGCGCCGGAGATCAACTCCGGCATCTACGCGTTCCGCGCCGAGCCTTTGTTCAAGCACATCGGGCAACTCTCGACCGACAACGCACAAGGCGAGTACTACCTGACTGATATGGCTGCGCTGCTGGTGAAGGCCAATGAGCGCGTAGTTGCGCTGGAGGCGGCGGACGTACACGAGGTGCTAGGCGCGAACACCATCGCGGAAATGATGGAGTTGGACGCGGAGATGCGGATGCGCGCGGCGCGTGCACTGATGTCGGAAGGCGTGACGATCTTCCGGCCGGAGACGTCGGTGATCGACGGCGCGGTGAAGGTCGGCGCGGACACGATCGTGGAACCCTTCGTACAGTTGCTGGGACGGACGGTGATCGGCAGCGGATGCCGAATCCGCTCGTACTCGGTGATCGAAGACTCGACGATTGGCGACGATGTGCTGGTGCGCAATGGATCGATCATTACCTCTGCGGTGATCGCGAACAACGCGCTAATCGGCCCGTATTCGCATCTGCGTCCGGAGTCTGAGATCGGCGAGGGCGCGCACGTTGGAAATTTCGTGGAAACGAAGAAAGCGCGGTTGGGGGCGGGGGCGAAGGCAAATCACCTGAGCTACCTGGGCGATGCGGACGTTGGTCCCGGCACAAACATCGGCGCAGGCGCGATCACGTGCAACTACGACGGCAAGATCAAGAGTCTGACCAAGATCGGCGCGAATGTTTTCGTCGGCAGCGATGCGACGCTAGTGGCGCCGCTCGCGATCGCCGATGGGAGCTACATCGCGGCGGGCTCGACGATCACCGAGGACGTGCCGGCAGATGCACTGGCGTTGGGACGTGCACGCCAGACCACGAAGCCCGACTGGGCCAAGAAGATGCGGTCGCGCCAAGATCGGGAGTAGGTCGGCGATCAGGCTTTGCTTCCTTCCTAAGCGGTTTCGGTAACCGTCCGTTATATGCCGGCTCGTGAAACGAGCCTCCCCCTGATGAGCTCCGATGATATTTAAGCCCTTCTGGATCATCGGCCTAGAGACCATGCCGCGCTAAGTTTTCTGTTCCAAAGGGTTTACGTGGATCCACTCCGAGCGGCCCGCACCTGACGGTGCCGCCTCGGTGCGTGGTACAGGTGATCACATGCTGGACGGCGTGCAGGTGTTGCGGCCGAGCGTGGCGTTGGTCGCGGGCACGGGCGGGGTGGGCGGCGTTGCCCAGGGTGTGTTCGAGAAATCGAAGAAGTCGAGGAGATTGGGCTGTGCTGCATCGCGGGACGTGAGGTAATTCCCGTTACCAATGAAGCGGTCTTCGACAAATCTGATGATTGCGGTGTGATCCATCGGGACGTGCGAGACGTAATGTCGCCGGGTGAAGGGCGAGATGACGATGTTGGGGACGCGGAAGCCGATCTGCGCGCCGAACCCGTTGACCGCAGCGGCATCGCCGGGGTGAGCACCGGGGCTGTCCGTCCGGAGGTCGCAGTGCGCGGTGGCCGGAGGGGCGGCAGGCACGCACGGCTTGAAACCGTCTGGACTCACGGAAATGCTGGCGATATCGACCGGATAATTCGGCTTATCCGCGGCGTCGGTCTTGTCGTTCGAGTGGTGTGGGACGGGTGGCACGTGATCGTAGGGGCCGCCGCCTTCGTCGTAGCTGAAGAAGAAGACGCTGTCCTTCCACTCGGGGCTGGCCATGAAGGCATTGATGATGTTCGCCATCTGCTGCTGACCGAGGAGGATGGGCTGAAATGACCCAGGGTGCTCGTCGGTGATGCCGTACGCGGGCTCAATGAAAGCAAAGCTGGGAAGTGTGCCGTTGGTGAGATCGGTGTAGTAGGTACGAATCGGCGCGATGTGATTGGGGTCGATGCAGAAGTAGTTCGACATATCCCCCACCACACTTGAGGCCTGAGTAGTGCCGGTGCAAGCGGCATGCGAGGGATTGGGGTAGAGATAATTCTTGGTGTAGGTGATGTAGCCAAGCGCAGTTGCGGGATAGTTTGCGTTGCCGCCGCCGCAGTCGTCATCGCCGACGCCGCACTCGCCAGAGGTGTCGGAGTAATAGACCTTCCAGGAGACACCGGCAGTGTCGAGTGCGTGGAAGATGTTCGGAAAGCTGAGCGAGCCCAGGTGGTCATCGTAACCCTGATCAAAGGCGAGACCCTGCGTGGTGCCTCCGGTAAAGGTCGCGACCCGATTGGGATTGCTCTTTGCAGCCATGGGTGAGAACCAGCGATCGGAGACAGCGAACTGCGAGGCCATGTAGTAGTAGTAGTTCAGGAAATCCTCATCGTAATACCCCATAGCTCGCTGACCGGAGGTGTCGGTGTAATCGCCGGAGCACACGAGGGAAAGGGCGCAGTTTTTCGCATAGCCTTCGGCATTGTGTACGAAGCCATCGACGGCAATGGGGCGGGAAGTCAGGAAGTTCCAGCGATAGACATCGCCATAGCTTGCCAGCCAGTCTGACGTGGCGTCGTCGATGCAGGAGGACTTGAACTTGTAGAGCGGGATGGAGACGCCTTCGTCCGTCTTGTTGGAGATATTCAGTTTGTCGTCAATGCCATCTACCTTATAGACGTTGCCGTCGTCGCCGGTGTCCATATTTTTGGCATGGCGGTAGTTATTCAGCATGCCGAAGTAGTTATCGAAGGTGTGGTTCTCCTGCATCATGAAGATGACGTGATTGATGGCCTGGGTACTGCCCGGAGGTGTCACGGTCACGGTCGCAGTGGCCGAGGCATTGCCCGCGGCCGCAGTCGCTTCCGCGGTATATGTTGTGGTCGTGGCCGGGTTGACCTTTTGCGTTCCGCCAGCCGGCGCGAGGCTATAACTGCTGCCGTCCGAGCCGGTAACCGAGACAGCCTTGGCGTGGGTGGCCGTCACAGTCAGGATGGAACTGGCGCCCGTGGTGATCGATGTGGGGCTGGCCACGATGGTCACGGTGGCAGCCGACGGCTTGGTCACGGTGACGGTGGCGGTCGCGGTGGCATTGCCGCCGGCGCCGGTGGCCTTAGCGGTATAGGTGGTGGTTGCCTTGGGGCTGACGGATTGCGAGCCGCCGGTGGCAGACATTTTGTAGCTGCTGCCGTCCGAGCCGGTCACGGTGATAGCGGTGGCATTGGTCGCAGTCACGACGAGAGCCGAGGAACTTCCCGCACTGATCGAGGCGGGATTCGCAACGATGGTGACGGTCGGGGCCGCCGGTGGCGCGCCTGTAACCGTCACGGTGGCGGTGGCGGTTGCGTTGCCTGCTACGCCCGTGGCGGTGGCAGTGTAGGTCGCCGTAGCGGCGGGCGTGACGGCCTGGGTGCCGCCGTTCGCGGGAAGGTTGTAGCTGCTGCCGTCGGAACCGGTCACCTTGACGGCGGTGGCATTGGTGGCGACTACGGTCAGAGTGGAGGTTGACCCGGCAGCGATCGAGGCGGGATTGGCCGCGATGGTCACAGTCGGCATGCCCGGCGGAGGCGCTCCCACGGTTACGGTCGCCGTTGCTTTCGCCGTGCCTCCGGTTCCGGAGGCGGTTGCGGTATAGGTCGCCGTGGCAGCGGGAGTCACGGATTGCGTGCCGCCGTTCGCAGACAGGTTGTAGCTGCTGCCATCCGTCCCGCTGACGGTCACGGCGGTTGCGTTCGCCGCAGTAACGGTCAAGGTGGAGGAAGATCCCGAGGTAATGGAAGCGGGACTCACCGCGATGCTGATTGTCGGGGCGGCCGGCGGATCGGTCGAGATATTGGCGGATTTCGTTCCACCGCAGCCGGTAAAGGCCAACAGAAGGGCAGGCAGCAACGACGCCGCCAAGGGCGAGACAAACCTATAGAGAGACCGGTGCGGACGCATCATCATTGCGGTGTCTTCGTTAATCGGGAGTCGGGTTACATGCAAAAAGGCCCAAAGCAGAAAAATGGTCAGAAGGCTCCGCTCTCTACTGGAGCGGTTGGCAATATGCCTGCCTTGCTGTGCCGGGATTTGCCATTCGGCATTCCCGGAGAGACGAGCCGGCAAAAGGGGGCGCCAGACTCACTTCCTATCTACTGGTATCGCAAAAGGATAGCGGCCGTCCACGAATCTCTTCTTCCGGGCATTTCGACCGTACCCACCATCAGTACTTAGGCGACGAGTTACGCGAACGCGCCAGCGCAGGCAAGATATTGCAGGCCGGGAATGGCTAAGAATCAGCGGCAAAGTTTGATCTAGCTGCGCTCGTAGTGGAAGTGAAATTCCTGTTCGCTCGGGACGGGAACGCCGTCTTTGGTTGCCGGCGTGAAAAGCCATTGCCTTACCTCGGCGATCACGGCCTGATCAACGGATGGGTCGAGACCCTTGAGCAGAGTGAGCTGCGTGATTTTTCCGTGCTCGTCGATAACCGCGTCGAGAATGACATCGCCTTTGGTGCCGTGGGCGAGCGTGGACAGATCTGGATGTGGGTAGGGGAAGTGCTGGAGCAGGGCGATGCGGATGTCTCCTTCACCGAGACCACTCTCCGCGGTGCTTCCTGTGCCCGCCGCAGCTCTGGGCGGTTCAGGCGGCGCCGGTCTGTCGACGGCTTTCTGACTTTCATGCTTCGCATCCCTGCTGCGATTGCTGCGAAGCGGTGAGTCTGTCGCCGAGGGTTTGCGGCTGCCCGGACTGTAATAAGTGAGAAGGGTGAGCCCGTGGGCGGTGCCGGGCAGTTTGAAGGGAGCGATGCGGGCGGTGCGATGTATCCAGCCAGCGATGGCGAAGAAGACGAGGGCGTGGATGGCGACGGAGAGCAGTGGCCCTCGCGATGAGAGACCTCTAACTTGATGGCCAGGTGTTGGCGGCATCGTGCGCTCCTCTCTCGGGATCATTTCTATGGTCCCGCCTTTGATTGACGGTTCGTCCCGCGCCGATCTCTCTCTACTATCGTGTGCCTTACCCGCCCGATAGGACAAGAGCGATATGAAAATAGACGCGGTAGGGTTCAAGCGGGCGTTGGGCGGAGGAGAAAGCGTTCGCGGATTTCATAGCGCGAGCCGCCGGGGGCGGGGATGCTCTCGTAGAGGACGAAGGACTCCGCGGTGAAGCCGGAGAGCTTCGGCCCCGGATTTTGTAACTTCAGATCGCGCAATTCCCTTCCGCCGCCACTCCCCTTTCGCCTTGCCAGCGTGATGTGGGGATGGTACGGGCGATCTTCGGGAATGAAGCCGCAAGGCGCGGTGACGGCGGTGACTAATTGCTGGAGCGCTAGGAGTTGTGGAGTGACACGGACATCGGCAAAGAGGACGCCGGCGCGATCGAAGATGCCGAGCGCGCCGAGTTGGATGGGAACGGGGCCGTGGCGCAGGGCAGGCAGACGGTCCACAACGCAATCGTACTGTTGCCGAGTGGCGCTGCCGAGGAATTGCAGCGTGATGTGCCAGGATTCGGGTGCGGACCAACGGAGCTTGTCCGGCGTGGCTTCGGGGCGAAGCTGACGCACGGCAGCAGTGACGTCGTTTGCTGTGTTCCAGGCTAAGGGGATGCCGATGAAGAGACGCATGTCTGTCTGCAGCTTTCAACCAAGCTCAATCACTATTGCGATGCAACCGGAAAGGCTCGGGGTCACGACAGGGCACCCGGATGTGTGGCGTTGCTAACAGCAAGGACGGAGGCGAGGGCGGTGGCCGTTCGGCGCATTTCGGCGTCGGTGGTGAGGTAGTCGGGACAGAGACGAAGGTATTTGCCGCGTGCGTCGGAGATGATGCCGCTGTTCTCGAGTTGTTGGGCGAGGGATGCAGCTTCGGAGTGTTCGATGGTGAGGAAGGCGCCGTGTTCATTGTCTGCGCCGTGGGCGGCGATGCCTGCATCGGCTAGATAGCGCTTGAGGCGGGTGAGGCGGTCAAGCGAGAAGGCGCGGATGCGGTCGACGCCGAGCGCGAGCGTAAGCTGCTGGCCGGCGCGTGCCTGGAAGTACATGAGGACAGGCGGCGTGGATTCGAGGAAAGCATCGCCGCCGGGTGCGAAGCGCGGCGGATCGGGGCGGTCGTAGAGGAAGGGTCCCTCTTTGGCGAACCATCCGATATCGATGGGCGCGAGGCCGCTTTCGAGTGCGCCGGGAGAGATATAGAGGAAAGCCGCGCCGGGACCGCCGCGGAGGTATTTGTAACTGCCACCGATTGCAAAATCGGCTTGCATGGTTGTGAGATTAACGGGGAGGACGCCGATGGCGTGATAGGCATCGACGAGCAGGCGCGCGCCAGAGCGATGGCAAGCGTCGGCGAGGCGATCCAGATCAGGCAGCACCTGGCCGGTGGAGAAGAGGACCTGAGAAACGATGATTAAGTCCACACTCTGCTTCTCGACGGCTTGATACAAAGCGGCGAGATCGACAGCGCCGTCCGGTCTGTGGCAGGAAACGGTCTCAAGATGAATGCGACCGACGGCAGCGTACTGCTTGAGGATGACGTCGACGGAATCGAACTCGGCAGAGGTGGAAAGGACGCGCGGCATGCCTGGCTGCGCGTTGAGGACGGTGCGGAGGCCTTGGCCGGCGGAGGATTTCGGGATGACGCAGTCGGGGCGCGGGGCGCCGATGAGCTGCGCGATGCGCGCGCGGTGCTGCTGCTGCTCTTCGTGCCACTCGTCCCAGGCGTTGCCGAGTTTTGTTTGCCAAAGATGAAAGCCTTCGCGAAGATCGTCTTCTGTCTGATCGAGGGGACGGCCGAGGGAGTGGTTCGCGAGATAGATGCCCGGCGCGCCGAGGGTGCGCGAGAAGAGCGGATAGATGTGTTGGCGAAGCGCATCTTCCGTAAGTGCACCGAGGCCGAGCGCAGCGACTGCATTCGCGATATTCATTCGCGGGGAGCCTCAGCGCGCGCATCTTCCCGCGGCGCTTCGGTCCGCGAAGCGAGCAATTCCGGAAAGAACGTAAGCTCGAGCGCCTGACGGAGGAAACCTACGCCAGAGGAGCCGCCAGTGCCACGGCGAAAGCCGATGATGCGCTCGACGGTTTTGAGATGGCGGAAGCGCCAAAGCTGGAAGTATTCCTCCATGTCGACCAGCTTCTCGCACATCTCGTAGGCCTCCCAGTGCTGCTTTGCATTGCGATAGATCTCGCGGAAGATGTCGACCAGAGCTTCATTGCGGATGTGTGGCGCGGACCAGTCGCGCTCCAGGCACTCGGCAGGAATGTTGTAGCCGCGGCGTGCGAGGTAGCCAAGGAATTCGTCGTAGAGACTGGGCGATTCGAGGGTGTGGTGTAGGTCGTCATAGACAGGTCTATCGTGCGCGAAGACCTGGATGCTGTCGGCATTCTTGTTGCCAAGGAGGAATTCGAGCTTTCGGTATTGGAAGGATTGAAAGCCGGAAGCGTTGCCGAGGACGCCGCGGAACTCCATGTACTCGGAGGGTGTGAGGGTTTCAAGCACGGCCCATTGGTCGAAGAGCTGCATCTGGATGAGTTTGACGCGAGAGAGAACCTTGAGCGTGGGCGGGATGCGGTCGTGGCGGATGTATTCGATGGCGGCGGCGAGCTCATGGATCATCAGCTTGATCCAAAGCTCCGCGACCTGATGCTGAATGATGAAGAGCATCTCGTCGTGGTGCTGGGGATCGGACAGTGGATGCTGCTGCGCGAGGAGGCCGTTGAGCGAGAGATAGCCGGAGTAGCTGAGCTTTCTGGAGAAGTCGCGGACGATGGAGGATTCAAGGGGTCGCTGGTTGTTGTCTGTCATCTTGGGGCCTGCACCGTCATCTTGAAGTGCACAGGAGATGGTAACTCCGCGGGACGGGCGGGGAGGCGCGACCTGCCGTTTGTGGCGAGATCAGGCGGTGACGAGGGCTTTGCCGGGCGCTTCGCTCGCTGCGCCGATGAACTCGATGCGGAGGACGGTGATGTCGTCGTTCTGCCCATATGCCTGAGCCTGCTGCGCAATTGCGGCGGCGGGCTGGTCGCTGATGGAGCGCGTGCGCTCGAAGCCGAAGAGCTCGTTTTGCGCGTTCATGGCCTCGACGACGCCGTCGGTGAGGAAGGTGAGGCGGTCGCCAGGCTCGAGGGTGAGGATGCGCGAGGAGGGATCGATGACATTCGCGGCGCCGAGGGGCAATGAGCCTTCGAGGCTGAGCTCCTGCCCGTTGAGATAAGGCGGAAGATGACCAGCGTTGACAATATGCATGGAACCATCCGGAAGCAGCTCGGCGGCCAGACAGGTAGCGAGGTGTCCTCCGGAGCGCCCAATCAGGCGTTGGTTCAGCATGGTGAGCATGACGGCGGGATCGAAGCTCTCATCGGCGCGGGTGCGGATGGCGCCGACGAGCACTGCCACGAGCATGGCTGCACTCATCCCCTTGCCGGAGACGTCGCCGACCACGATGAGCAGGCTGCCGTCCGGTTTTGCGAGCGTCTGGAAGAAGTCTCCACCGACAGTTTGCGCCGGACGGTACTCAGTTTCTACGGAGAAAGACGGAGAGTGAAGCAGCTCTGGGACGAGCACGCGCTGCTGCAACTCCTTTGCCTGTTCCATGTCCAGGGCGACGATCTGAGCGGCACTCGCCCGGCTTGCCTGCGTACGGAGGAAGCGACGCGTCACCAGCGCGCCGATAACAAGCACCATGAGTACCCACGCGGTGTTTCCAACAGAGAAGCCGAGGCCGAAGAAGAAATAGCTAGTGGCGATACCGAAGGTGGAGAGAAAGAAGACATTGAAGCTGGCGAACTCGATCAGCAGCAGGGGAAGCGCGGCCAGCAGGGCCTCTGTGCGATCGCGACGAAGACCCTCGATGAGAATGAGCAGCAACAGCACGCCCAATGCTGCCAGGCACGCGAGAGATACCGCGTTGCACACGGGCAGCCAGGAGCGGGGCACAAGGTTGACGTCAGAGTTCGGCAATCGTATGCACAATACCGCCAGCATCTCTACTGCCGTAATCAGCCAAGCCGCTCGGGGGATCCAGCGTTTTTTCTCGAGTCCGAACCAATGCCACCAGAACATGACCCACAGGGGCAAGGTCAACGGGTTGAGGACGACATCCAACAGGATCGAGTTGAGCCCAAGGGGAAGCACGGGATAGAGATTCCCGTAGACAACCAGAAAATTTCTGAGGATGGAGCAGACCAACGGAAAAAAAAGCCAGAGGTAGATTCGGTCCTGGCGGTTCTGCAGCCAAGCCCACAGGACGAGCGGGGCCACGAAAAGAAAGAGCAACGACTGAAGAAGGGCGCCGAAGTAGTAATGCTGATTGGCGTCGTCCTCCGCTGCCTGAAGCAAGCGCACGGTGGAGGCCAGCCCGAGCGCCGGAGGCTGGTGCATGCCACCGGCCTCCGCGGTTGAGAATTCCGTGCCGCCCATCATGTAAAAGCGCAGCGCCAACTCCATCTCTCCATTTGCTGGGGACGGTAGTGGAAAGGAGGCAGAATGGGCGGCATACACCGATAGGCGTTTTGGAGAGAAGCGGCCGAACTGCCCAACCAAATGGCCGTCGGCGTAGACCTGATAGGCGTCGTCGAAATCATTCGGCATTTTGAGCCATAATGGCTCGCCGGGATCTTTAACACGCACGCGAAGGCGATACCAGGCATAACCGTGCAGGTCCGGATAACCGCGGGCGGTCCAGCCGGGCACAAAGCCAGGCGTACTGTATGCCGGATCGATAGTACCGGCTTTGGGCGCGAGATCCATGACCGCCCAGCTTGCGTCGTCGAAGCCGGGCTGCGCCCAGACGGGCGTGCCGTTTTGCAAAGGAGAGTCCCCCGGGGCGAACTTCCATGGTCCGGGCAATGTAGCGGCTGAGTTCCCGAGTGTGATGGTTTCCCCGGAAGCCGCAGCTGAGTTGGGAGTAGAGCGCGGTTGAGCCAGCAGCGAGGAAAGAGGCAGAAGAGCGAACAAGACAAACGTGCCGATCTTGCGCATGCCGGGAGAGTACCACCGTAGAGATGCCAGGCGACATGATGATCTGAAGGGAATATGGAGACTTATACGTCCAGGTCGGCGAGGAGTTAGGCCGAGATACAAGTGATCACTTGTATCTATCGGCTTACGCACAATTTTTTGCATCCGGAGTTCCCTCTATCTCAGGCCGTCAAGTGAAACCCCTCGTGAAGGACGCAGGCGCTCATCAGAGTCATTAAAGTGGGATCGATGGCGACGTGAGCGACCTCGTCCATGGAGTGAAGGCTGTCGAGCAGGCTGACGATTTTCTTCTGGTCGAAGAATGGGAGCGAGGCGAGAACCGATCCGCGCAGCATGTCATTCATCATGGTGCTGAGCTTCGCGTTTGGATTGAGGGTGGCGGGCGGGCTGAGAAATGGGTGTTTCTGCCTGCGATAGACGGTATCGGTGATGACATCACGGACCGCTTCCCGGAGCACGTACTTTTCCGTCATGCCATGGATCTTCTGGTTTACAGGCTGGGAGCGGATGACCTCGACAACGTGGTGATCGAGAAAAGGCACGCGGCCCTCGATGGAGTGAGCCATCTCCATACGGTCGCCGAGCATGGCGAGAATGTAGTTGGGGAGCAGCGTCTTCGACCACAGATAGAGCGAGACGTGCACCGGATCGCGATCTTCGAGCTGTCCGCGAATGTCGAGGTCGCTGAGCAGAGCGTGGTAGCTTTCGCGTTGTCCGTATTGCTGAGCAAAGTCCGGCGCGAGCAGGCCCTGCATGGTGGCTGCGCGCGCGGAGAAGGCTTCAAACCAGGATGGAACGAAGCCCAGCACCCGTTTGACGCTTTCGAGCGGTCGGCTTGTCCCGTGAGGTAGCAGCAATCCACGCGATACGGGATTGAGCTTCTCCAGGCTGTCGAGCAGGGCCGCAATCTCCGCCGGTTCCTGGCCCTGCTGATTGTAGAGAAGCATGTCGCGGCGGAAGTGGGCGTAGCCGCCGAGGATCTCGTCGGATCCTTCGCCTGTGATCACTACCTTATAGCCAGCATCGCGCACCGCTCGGCTCAGGAGGTACTTCGCTACTCCGTGCGCATTGATGCAGAAGGTCTCCGACTGCAGGATCGCCGGGGCGAAGTGGTCTGCAAGATCGTCTTGCCGGATGGGAATGGGAATGAATTCGGCGCCGGCCTTGGCGGCCATCTCCTGCGCCTCCTTTTCCTCGTCGTAGTCACCGCCATCGAAGGTGAGGGTGAAGGCACGGATGGGATCGCGACGATGCCGCGACGCGAGGCCCAGCATCGCGCATGAATCCAGACCGCCGCTGAGATAGCACCCCACCGGCACATCCGCGCGAAGGCGCAGGCGCACTGCTTCCTCCAGCGTGTGACGCAGCTCGGCGCTGTAGTCGGCGTCGGAGCGCGGCGGGGGGACGCGCTGGGCTCGGGGGTAGTTGAAGTCCCAGTAGCGATTCACCTGGATGTGTCTGTCGGTGGCAAGCACGTAGTGTCCGGGCGGCACCTGGAAGACTCCATCAAACAGAGTGCGCATCTGATGGCCGCCGACTTCGACCGCGTTGAAAACGGACTCGCTGTCCCAGCGCGCCGGCACGCCGGCGGCGAAGAGGCTCTTTACCTCCGAAGCAAAGTAGAGCATCTGGTCATGAAAGGCGTAGTAGAGCGGCTTGATGCCGAAGCGATCGCGCGCAGCAAACATCGTGCGATGGGCTTCATCCCAGAGGACAAAGGCAAACTCGCCGCGGAGCCGATTGAGCGATGCGGGGCCAAGGTCCTCATAGAGGTGGAGTGCAATTTCGCTATCGGAGCGCGTGCGCAGGCGGTGACCCGAGCGTTCGAGCTCCTGCTGAATGGCTTCGTAGCCGTAGAACTCGCCATTGACGGCGATGTGGATGCCTTGATTTTCGCTGGCGATGGGCTGATCGCCGGTAGCGAGATCAATGATGCTGAGCCGCGCGTGACCCAGGGCAACGCGGCGGTCGGAGGAAATCCAGTGGCGCTGCCCATCCGGACCACGATGGTGCAGGCTTTGGGTAGCACGTTGGAGCGCCGCTTCTGAGACGGGTCCATTCCGTGAGAAGAACGCGACGATTCCACACATTCCGAGTGGACCTCTGATTCAGTTGTCGTGGGGAGTAAACGGGCGAAGCGGAGCTTATCACGATTCGTCTAACGCTCGCCGGACCCATCAGGGAGCGCCTTCGCTCCTTCGCTCACTCAAACCCATAGCAGGGGCTGGCGAATGGGATAGTTACGAATGATTTCCGGATCGGTGGGATCGGGATTCATGGTCTTCCATAGAGCGAGGTAGGGCTCCTGATGGCAGGCGAGGCCTGTGAACAGCAGGCCAGGAGAGCGGACGGGAAGCGCGTCGAAGTGCTCCACGTCTTTGGGATAAGGCCAGGTGCTCTTGTCTCTGAGATACGGGTAAATAAATTCCGCGGCCTTGCAGATACCGCGGCCGTCGGGCAAGTGAAATGTAAGTGGGTCGCGTCCGGCGCCTTCGAGCGATTGGCAGAGGGTAGCCATGATGTCGAAGTTGAAGATGGAGTAGCTGTAGGGCTTGGTTCTGACTAGCTCCTTGGGAAAGGAACCATCCATGGCTAACTGATCCCGCAAAAGTACGGTGGTGTATTGCCGATAGACCTGATCGCTGGTCTCGCTATCGGCGATCAGACGCGCAAACTCCGATGCCTGGAGGGCCTAGCAGGTGGCGTGGTTGTTGAGCGCGTCACGTTCTTTCTTGCCTTTATCGCTGGTCTTCATCCATTCCAGATAGCTGCGGAACCACTGCTGCAACGCGGCGTTCTCCTCTGCAGAAAGCATGGCGGGCGCCACAGTGCCGGCGGCTCGTGCGACTTCGACAAGGTGGAGAGTGTCGATGATGCCGTAGGAGCGGCCAGTGGAGACGCCGTGGACTCCCTGGGAAAACTCGAGGTTGGGATTCATGCGCGTGGCCGCCGTGATGAACCAGGAGCGAAGATGCTCGCAGGCGTGCTGGCCGAAACGTTTATCCCCGGTGAGCAGCCATGCAGCAGTGAGCGCGGGCATCTGGATGGAGAGCGCGATCATGGCCTTGCGGTGGTCATTGAAGTTGCCGGGATTGCTCTGGCCGTCGCGGTTGATGTAGGGGCCGTTGGGATTTTTTGGGTCGGGCCAGAAATAGTCCGCTTGCGAGAAGTAGTCGTGCAGGCCGCCGGGGCTGCGGCCCGATGGGTAGGCAGTGATGGTGCGGATGGGCAAGGTCAGGTAGTCATGGGCCGCTTTGAGGATGCGCTTGCGATCTGTACGCGAGACGAGCTGATAGGCGGCGTCTTTGCCACGCACGGCGGGTTGAGCCCAGCCTGGAATATTGGTCGCAATGGTTGAGATACCGAGCGTTTTACAGAATTTCCTTCGATCCATGGCCGACGGTTGCACCGGTCCACCTTAAAACATCAGACCATCGACGACGAGTTGGGGCGGGCAGCGATGATCCGTATAGTGAAGAACCAGAGAGCCGTAACAATTTCCACAATGGAAACGAGGGTCCGTGTCCTCTGTGCTTGCCCGCTTTTGCCACCGTGCTTTCCCGCTCCCGATGCTCATATTTTCGGCGATGTGCTGCTTCCCTGCGCTTGCACAGAACGCGGCGGCAGCGAGTGCCGGGCCTAATTCGACTTCCAGTAGTAGTGATTCAGCCGCGAGCAGTCCGGGTAATACAGCCCTGAGCGGTCCGGGCAATTTAGCCCTGAGCGGTTCAGGCAATTCAGCCCTGAGCGGCGTGGGCAATTATGACCCGCGGCTCACGTTTGCTCCGCTGAGCCTGCCTGATCCCGTGAATGTATACCGTTCGAGCAATGGGGCGCCGGGGCCCGAGTACTGGCAGAACGAGGCGGATTATGAGCTGCACGCGACGCTCGATACGGAGCACAAGCAGCTTCGTGCGACGGAGGTGATCGCGTACACCAACAACAGCCCCGATGTCCTGCCGAGCGTCTGGGTGCAACTGGACCAGAACATCTATCGCGAGGATTCGCGCGCACACATCATCTCCGCAGGCTCGCCGCGTCCGCGACGGCGGAGACCTTCCGCCGCAGCGGATACGAATGCCGCGCCACAGAAGACTACGTCTGGGGGATTCGTCTTCGACTCGGTCGAGATCGAGCAAGGCAAGCAGACGACGAAGGCAGAGTATCTGATCAGCGATACGCGGATGCAGATCCGGCTGCCGCAGCCGCTGAAGGCGCGCGGCGGACAGTTGAAGATTCACATCCAGTATCACTACGAGATTCCCGGCGAGTGGGGCGGTCGGACATCGTGGGGCATGTCGAAGCAGGGCGAAATTTATGACATCGCGCAATGGTATCCGCGGATGGCGGTGTATGACGATCTGCGCGGATGGGACACGTTGCCGTATCTGGGGAGCGAGTTCTATCTGGAATATGGAAACTTCGACTATTATGTAACGCTCTCGTCGAAGATGATCGTCGCTGGCTCCGGCGAACTGGTGAATCCGAAGGAGGTACTGACCAGGACAGAGATGGAGCGGCTGGCACAGGCGCGAAACAGCGATGCGACGGTGTACATCCGCAAGCCGGCGGAGGTGACGGATCCGGCAAGCAGAGCGAAGCAAGACGGCACGCTGACGTGGCATTTCCACATGGACCACACGCGCGACGTGGTGTGGAGCGCATCGCCGGTGTTTGTGTGGGACGCGGCGCGGATCAATCTGCCAGATGGGAAGAAGGCTCTGGCGATGAGCGTGTATCCGCCGGAGAGCGTGGGCGCGGATGCGTGGGACAAGTCTACGGAGTACGTGAAGGACACGGTGGAGCATTTCTCGAAACAATGGTTTCCCTATCCATGGCCGGTGGCGATCAGCGTGGCGGGATTCTCGACGGGGATGGAGTATCCGGGCGTGGTTTTCGACGGCATCGAGGACAAGGGCTCGTTTCTGTTCTGGGTGACGGCACATGAGATCGGGCACAGCTGGTTTCCGATGATTGTGGGATCGAATGAGCGGCGGCACGCGTTCATGGATGAGGGCTTCAACACGTTTATCGACATCGACGAGTCAGCGACGTATGCGGGCGGCAAGTATGGGCCGAAGCGCGATTCGGAGTATTCGGCCGGCGGGGAGCCACCGGACACGATCCTGAAAGTGCTGGATAATCCCGACGCGGCGACGCTGGTGGCGGCAGCGGATGCGTATGGATGGGCGCTCGGACATCCGGTGAGCTACTTCAAGGGCGCGTACGGAATGGTGCTGCTGCGGGAGCAGATCCTGGGGCCGGAGCGCTTCGATTGGGCGTTTCGCAAGTACATCCGCGATTGGGCATTCAAGCATCCGTCGCCGTCGGACTTTTTCCGCGAGATCCAGAGCGAGGGCGGCGAAGACCTGAGCTGGTTCTGGCGCGGCTGGTATCTGAACAACTGGAAGTATGACGTGGCGGCGGAGAAGATCGACGGCGCGACGGTGACCTTGAGCAATCGTGGAGAGTTGGTGTTGCCCACGACGGTCGAGGCGACGTTCACAGACGGAACGAAGACGCGCGTGAAGCTACCGGTGGAGACGTGGATGTCGAAGGGCACGTATACGTGGACGCCCGACAGCAAGAAGACGATTGCGTCGGTGGTGGTGGACCCAGATCACCAACTACCGGATGATGATCGCGGGAATAACGCGGAGAAGGCGCCATGATAAGAGAACGGATGCGAAGACCGATACGGCTGTTATGCGCGTGTATATGGATGTTCTCGTTGGCTTCCCTGTTGCCGGCGCAGCAGGACCCAAGCCGGGAACAAGCGCGCTCCATGGTGATGACGCAGTACGGCATTGTGGCGACGAGCCAGGCAGTGGCGTCGCAGGCGGGCGCGGCGATTCTGGCGCGTGGCGGCAGCGCGGCAGACGCGGCAATTGCGGCGAACGCGGCGCTGGGCGTGATTGAGCCGATGATGAACGGCGTAGGCGGCGATCTGTTTGCCATCGTCTACGACGCGAAGACGAAGAAGCTGTACGGTCTGAACGCGAGCGGGTGGGCTCCGAAGGGCATGACGATCGAGGCCCTGCGGGCAAAGGGTGTGGTGAAGGAGATCCCGGAGGCGGGCATCGATTCGGTGACCGTGCCCGGAGCGGTGGCAGGGTGGGATGCACTGCGGCGGCGTTTCGGCAAACTTTTGATGGGTGAGGACGTGCGACCTGCCGCGGCGCTCGCGGAAAAAGGTATCGCGGTTCCGGAGACAGACGCAGAGAACTGGAAGGCATTCGGGCTGCCGTTCGCGCAGAGCCCAGGATTTGCGCGGGTCTTCCTGCCGGATGGCAAGGCGCCAGCGGCGGGACAGATCTTTCGCAACCCCGAACTGGCCGCGACGCTACGGCGTATTGGCGAACACGGACGCGACGGCTTCTACAGGGGACCCACGGCACAGGCGATCCTGCAGCTATCGCGCGAGCGGCATGGATTTCTTGAGGCCGACGATCTCGCCGATTTTCAGCCGGAGTGGGTGGAACCGGTGAGCACCACGTATCACGGCTGGACGGTGTGGGAGATGCCGCCGAATGGCCAGGGCATCGCGGCGCTTTCGATGCTGAACATCATGGAGCACTTCCCGATTGCGCAGTGGGGCCATGACAGTGAGAAGTCGCTGCATGTGGAGATTGAGGCGCAGAAGCTGGCATATGCGGATTTAGAGCACTATATCGGCGATCCGCACGCTTCGCAGATTCCGGTGGAGCAGTTGATCTCAAAGCAGCTTGCGGCAAAGCGGGCTGCGCAGATTCAACACCGTGCGCAATGCCATGTGCTGCCCTCAGATTTGAATCAGCAGCTTGCGCGGCTTGCCAGTGATACGACCTATCTGGCCGTAGTTGACCGCGAGGGCAACGAGGTATCCCTCATCCAGAGCAATGCCGGCGCGTTTGGCAGCGGCCTGGTGGCGCAGGGTACGGGCTTCGTGTTGCACAACCGCGCAGAGGGCTTTACGTTGAAGCCGGATCAGCCGAATACGCTGCGGCCACGCACACGGCCGCTGCACACGATCATTCCGGGCTTCATGCAGCGCGGGGATGAGCGGATCGCCTTCGGCATCATGGGCGGCTTCAACCAAGCGCAGGCGCATGCGCAGTTCGTTTCAAACATCGCGGACTTTCAGATGAATATTCAGGCCGCGCTCGAGGGCGCACGCTTCAGGAAGCAGGGATTTGCGGGCTGCAAGGTCGCGATCGAGAATGGTGTGGCGCCAGAGGTGATCGACGGACTGCGCAAGCAGGGACACGAGGTCACGGTGGAACTGCGCTACTCGCAGACGATGGGGCGCGGCAATGCAGTCGAGCACCATGACAGCACGGGCGTGAACTACGGCGCTACCGATCCTCGTGCAGATGGCGAAGCGATTCCGGAACAGATGCCGTTTTAGCCGCCGGCTTTCTTGATGAGGGCGGCCTGGCCAGTGTGAAAGGCGGCGTGATTGGTACGGCTCAACAGCACGGCGAGGCGGTTGCGCGTGGGGTCTTTCGCGAAGTCTTCGTCCGAGACGGCTGTATGCTTTTCAAGCCACTGCTGAGGCGTGAGCCTTTCGAAAGCAGCGATGAGCTTGCCGTTGACTTCGCTCCACGCCTTCTTGAGCTCGACAGAGGAGACTGGATCGGGGCGCGCGCGATCGGGATTCGTGATGTAGATCTCGTCGAGTTCCGGGTGCAGCCGCTCGCCGAGCCCGAGCATTGGGAACATGCGATCGTGCACAGCGGTGAGATGGCCGACGAGGTAAAGCAGGCGGTTCTTTCCGGGCGCAACCTGCCGCTGAAGCTGTTCGTCGTTGAGCGGTGCGATGGCGGCGTCCAGTCGGCCGATGGTGAGCTTCCACGAGTTGAGCGCGGCATTCGCCAGCATTGTTTCGGTAGTCATTTCGAATGCCTCCGGTGGTGCAACGGTGGTTCGATGACCGTCGAAGGAGGCAGGATGCGAAATGTCTACGCGGAGATCATGCTAGTTGCCAATTGGCCGACACCATCGCGTCTGGCGCAGTTTGTCCAAGTCTTGTCTTTCCCAGGTTTTTGAGAAACGCGTCTGCGAGGGGTTATGCGGCTGCGGCGGGGCGCTTCATAGCAGCGAGCGCTGTGCGGATGCGGATGCGGGCGGAGAACAGGGTGCGCTCGACCTGCTGGCGCGGGATTTCGAGCAGAGCGGCGACACGGTCCGCATCGTAGCCTTCGACGTCGCGCAGCAGGAAGACCATGCGCTCGTTGGGGGGTAGCTCCTTGAGCGCCTCCTCCATTTCCGTGCGCTTGACGTTGCGGCCGCCGAGAGAGTGGCCGGCAACGGGTTCGGCCGGCTCAGCCTGTTCGTCTAGTGGCATACGCTGGCGGAGCTCATTGACCAGGGAGCAATCGACGCAGCGGCCATCCGGCTCCTCAGACTGACGGAAGGCCTCAACAAAGGCGTCCTGCGTGACCTCTTCGGCTTCGATCTCGTTTCCTACCATGTAGAAGGCGACGGCATAAGTCCGATGCTTGTGGGTTTCATATACGTCGCGCTGCCGGTGTTCGAGCGATCGCTCGGACATCTGGCATTGGACCACCCGGCACGTTCCCTGCGGCGAAAGATCCTGTTCAAATTTCAACGGAAATGCCCTCAATTGTGGGACGGCTCAAAGCCATTTATAGCCCCTCTGGGAGTGCGACAGGATGCTGCAGCTAGGATGGCCGTCTATCCCACTTCCGTCAAGTGATGCTGTGATGTCAGAGGGATAGGGCATGGTTGGTCGTACCACATCCGTGCAACCGAGGGTAATGGTATCTGCATGGGAACATTACGGGAACGCGGCCCTGTTTCCGCTATGATCAATCGGTCCCATAAGTAACCCAGCAGAAAGGTACTAAGGACTGTCCCAGTATGGCATCGCCAACCATTCTTGTTGTCGACGACGATGCTTCTGTGCGGACCATCGTCGCGGCGATGCTGGGGCCAGCAGGCTATGAGCCGGTGCTGGCGAGTTCCGCGGAAGAGGCGATCGCCAAAATCGAGGGTGGCCTAGCGCCTCGGCTGATTCTTTCCGACATCGTGATGACGGGGATGACGGGGCTGACCCTGCTGGACCATGTGCGGACACGCCATTCCGAAATCCCGATCGTGATGGTGAGCGGCGTGAGCGACGTAGCAGTTGCGATTGGGACTCTGCGAAATGGGGCGTACGATTACCTGCTAAAGCCGTTTGAGCGCGACCAACTTCTGGGGACCGTCCTGCGGGCCCTGGAATACCGGGCGCTGGTGGAGCAAAACAACGTGTATCGGACGCATCTGGAAGAGCTCGTCGTAGCCCGCACCGAGATGTTGAACAGTGCGATCGGCGACCTGGAGCGATCCTACGACATCACGCTCGAAGCGCTGGGCGACGCGCTGGACCTGAAAGATACAGAGACGGAGGGGCACTCCCGGCGGGTGACGGCCTACACGATTGCGCTGGCGCGCGCGATGCAACTGCCGCCGCAGGAGATACGCACCATGGCACGTGGCGCGTTTCTGCACGATGTGGGCAAGATGGCGATTCCGGACGCGATCCTGCTAAAGCCGGGGAGGCTGACCCTGGACGAGCAGACCACGATGCGGGAGCACTGCGAGCGGGGCTATCAGATGCTGCGCAAGATCCCCTATCTGCGGGAGGCGGCAGAGATCGTCTACAGTCACCAGGAGCACTACAACGGCTCCGGATATCCGCGTGGGCTGCGAGGCGACGAAATACCGTTGGGGGCGAGGATCTTCGCCGTTGCGGATGCGCTGGATGCCATCACTTCGGACCGTCCCTACCGCAGCGCGACCAGCTTCGCGACAGCGCGTAAGGAGATCCGGAAGAATATGGGCACGCAGTTCGATCCGCAGGTGGTGGACGTGTTCCTAGCGATGCCGGACCGTATCTGGGAGGACCTGCGCGCGGAGATCCAGGGCGAGGCGCAGAAGTTCAACCCCTTCTCGCTGGGGGCGGTGAAGCATCTGCTGCCGCGCAAGGACACCCGGGCAAAGAATGGCATCCTAAAGAGCATGCCGGAATCGAAGAAATCCGCCGCGCTGGACGCCGACGCGTTGAAGGCGTCTGTTGCGAAGCTGCCTGGGTGGCGCGTGGAGCAAGGCACGCTGACCCGCACCTTCAGCTTTCCGAATTTCGTGCAGGCGCTCGCGTTTGTGCAGTCGTTGGGAGTGGAGGCGGAGCAGAAACAGCACCACCCGGACCTGGATATTCGCTACAGCAAGGTAAAGGTGGGGTTGGTGACCCACGATGCCGGCGGCATCACTTTCAAGGATATTGCGCTGGCACAGACAGCCGACAGCCTAGCGACACCGCTGAACGGGAAATAGGCAGTAAACAGCGTCCGGCAAACTATGTCCACCGTTCTGCCCGTAAGCTCTTGACAAGGCATGCACTGCGGGCGCTAAATGACGGGTTGGCTGAAGGAGTGATGCCAGGTTGCACCTGCCGCGTTGCAGGCGACGGGGATTTCGCGCAATTTTCAAAGAAAGTTGGCGATTTGTGCAACATCTGGGCGGATTCTGCGTCTATCCTTTGTAGAGCGGTTGAGGTGAGAGCCTCCCGCGGAGAGTTTTAGCACAAGTTGCGTCACTGGCCTCCCGGCACGAGCACCCCAAATGTTCGTGCCGTCTTTTTTGTCTGGCGATGGCTTCGCTTACACTGAGGACCATGCGGTCTGTCCTTCTTGCCCTCCCCATCACTCTGCTCACGCTGGGTGCGTCAGCCCAGTGGGCCGTCCCTACGGACGATGTCCCGGCATTCCATGCACAGCCCCCGGCACCGGGGGAGAAGCTTCCGGTCATCCTGACGGAAGCGCAGTTGCGTGCGGCGGGAGCCACGCTGCCGTGGCAGATACACGTGTACGCTCTGGCGGCGCGGATTCCCCGGGTGCTGTATCAGTTGCCTTGCAACTGCCACTGCGACCGGGCGCTGGGCCACAAGAGCCTGGAGAGCTGCTTTTCCGGAACTCACGGCATGGAGTGCAGCACCTGCGCGCAGGAGGGGGTCTACGCCTACCGTATGACCAAGCTAGGCAAGACGCCGGCGCAGATCCGCGCGGGGATCGCGGCGCATGAGTACGAGACTATCGACCTGACCAGCCTGAACGGACAGAGCTAGACGCAGTGCCTGTTCCGGCAGCGCCTATATCAAGCGGGTGCGCCAGCTTGGCTGAAGCAAGCGAAACGAAGATCCCGTTGACGACTTCGAGGTTGGCACGCTCGATCAGAAACATGAACGGGTAGGACGCGATCACAGCGACGCCGACAAACAGAACAGCGGACCGGCGGCGGAGGATCAGGCTCCGGGTGTGGCTTCATAGCGAAGAGGACTGGAAGACGCTACACTCCAGTCAGCGATCGTCGCGCAAACTGGCGGAGATCTAGCACGCGGACTTCTCGATCCGCTCAGAGTGACCCGGCCTCGGCCCGTACGCTGAGCTTTATCGCGAGTCCAAACTACCGGCCCTTCTCCTAATGAACCTGCGCGCAGCGAATTCAGCCCCTCAAACCAGACGCTGTCTACTTTCAGCCTTCGCACTGACATTCGCCTTCGGCATCGCCATGATCGCAAACAGCCAGGAGGCTGGGGACGGCACATGGTTCTGGTATGCGGTGCTCTTTCGGCATGGAGAGCGCCTGTATTCTCATCTGCAACTGGCGCTGCAACCTCTCTTCGTAATCGAGACAGCCGGCTTCATGGCTCTGTTGGGCAAAGGGTGGCTTGCCTGCAAAGTGCCGGCGGTGCTTCATCTCGCGGCCTTGTCGCTCGGCTTTATATCGCTCGGTCGCTACTTGCCGATGCCCGGCGGGCAAAAAGCGCTTCTGTGCTGCGCTGCGTTCTTCATGGCGGTGTCTTCGGTCGCATATCGCTTCGATGACTATCACGTCCTGGCAGAGCTCTTTGTGCTGTACTCCATTGTGGTGCTGCTGCGAATGCACAGCGGCGTCAGCGCCCGAGCCGGATTCGGTTTGGCGGCACTGCTGGGTGCATTCGCCGCGCTGTCATTCGCAACGCGCGTCAACAATGGCGGGGCGCTCTTCGTAGGCGTCGGCATTGTTCTATTCTGCTTCACTCCGGCCAGGCGATGGATAGCGTTACTTCTCTTTGCCGCTGCGGCCGCGTTGACATTGATTCTGGTTGTGCAGCTGACCGGCGACTCCTTCCGCGACTACTGGATGTACACAATCACCAGGGCAGCGGCGTCAAAGGGCGGCAGGGGAAATATCCTGACGAATCCCCTGGTTTTGCCCTGGCACACGCTGCAATTTCTTGAGGCTAGGCGAAGCCGGGAGCTGGTGGCTATTTTCCTCGCGGTTTGCGGAGTATGGGCCTATATCGTGCGTCCTGCCCTGCCCATAAAGACGTTGCGGGGACTGCTCAGGGCAGGTGCCGGGCTGGCCCTGATCCTTTTTCCATTCCTCTATATGCACAATCACGGTCTCCGGGACGGCAGCTTTCTACTTTCCGTTTCGACGATCGCAACCTTTCTCCTGTACGCCTTCGGTATCTTTGCCTTCTTTCGCTGGGTAGCCTGGGAGATCGCGCCCAACCGGTTCAAGCAATGGAACCGCCTCGAGATTCTGCTTCTCATTCCGCTGGGACAGTTAGCGGCTGAGGCGCTGTCGACGTCCGCCGGCCATGGGGAGATATACATGCCGATGGCTACCCTCTTTCTTCTTTTGCCGATCGCATTTCCCATCGAGCTGAAGATGCGGGGAAGATCGTTCCTGCTCGCGGCTGCAACGGTTCTTATGCTGTACGGGTTTGTCTTCCGGGTTATGGAGCCGTACCGCTGGTGGAGCTTTCACGCTCGCCCAATGTTCGTCGGACGCCAGTGGTTCATGCATCCGGTCTATGGCCCGATGGTTATCGGGCACGACATGCTCACGTTTGTGCAACCTGTCTGCAAAGCTGTCGGCCCTGATGGCTCGGGTCGCGAACTCCTTTCCCTGCCCTTCCCGTTCGCGAACTATTTTTGCGATGTTCCGCCATGGCACGACTATGTCCAAACCTGGTATGACACGTCAGAAAAGAGCACCATTGATGCCCTGATGGAGCAACTGCGGCAGGCACCGCCGGAGTGGATCTTTTACGAGCGGCAGCCAGAGGTAGTGCGGTTCCATGAGCAGACGTTTAACGGAGGACGGCCCATCCCCCATCGTTACCTTGACCAGCTGATCGAGGAGAAAATCAACGACGGGGCTTGGAAGGTGGTTTACAGAAGCAGCTACGGCAGCACATCGCTGGTCAATCAGGAATGGCTCTTGATACAGACGAGGCATTGAAGATTCTGGTGGCTTCAAGCACCTGGTGGCTTTGCCTTAATGGTGGTAATGCGCCGCCGCGGCCCATATCCGACTCGGGCATAGATCTGCGCGTGCGACGGCCCACAGCACAAGAGCCGAATAGACGAAGGTGCGCATTCCGGAACGTCGGCGACCTGGAGCCTTGGGCCGCGACAAATGAATTGTGTCTATGCTTACTGCAGCAGGAGCGGCTGCGTATGACGAGAGCAACCTGATCCGCCTCCCAAGAATGATTCATTCGAAGGTGACTTCGTTAAGGCCTATGCAAAAAGCCCAACTGCCGAGACCTGTGTTGCTGTGTTTAGCGACCTTTTTGAGTTTGACTATCCTTTCTGGCCTGCAGCTTTTCATCTTCCATCTCAGCCATCCGCTCATTGATTCGTTGGACCTGCTCTTTCCAGGGCTTTGGAAAGGCTGGGACATCCTCTGCTTCCAAGGCAGGTTTTATTACTTCCGCACCGCCGATTTTTTTGACTATCTTGGCCAGCCATTCAACTACCCCGCTCCAATCGCTCTCGTACTGGCGGCCATTTATCGACTTCCATTCACTTCGCCGCACATCTTTCTTGTCGCTTTCCTCACCTGGGTGATTACGTCTGGCGCGCTCTTTGTGAGAGCGTGCGCAAGGCTCGGTGTTGATGCGGGTGAAGCAGCTACGTTCACTGCAGCCATGGTGCTGCTGGGATTTCCAACGCTCCTCCTTCTCTTCCTCTGTAATCTGGAACTACTTGTATGGGTCGTATTGAGCATTGGCGTGTGGGCATTCTGCACTAGACGCAACTGGCTAGCCGCTATATGTTTCGGCATCGCGGCATCACTTAAATACTTCCCGCTCCTGTTTCTCGGCATATTCCCATTGCGCAAGGAATGGCCAAGGATCGTCGCCGGAGTTGCGACATGTGTTGCATCGCTCTTTTTGAGCACTTGGATTTTGGGCCCGTCGTTGCGCATTGCCATAGCAGGATTGCGGGCGGACACCCAGACTTTTGCCGAGCACTATCTCGAGCATTGGCTCCATACCGAAAACGGTGTGGACCACTCACTTTTTGCCCTGATGAAGGCGACCCTGCTGCATGTTCACCACCTCGACCTGGTTCCGAAAGCACTTCCCATCTACACCGCAACGGTCTTCGTTGGTTTCGTAGCAACGTACTTTCTCTTTATCCGAAGATTGCCGGCCCTGAATCAGCTCATTGCGATTTCGATTGCCGCGGTGTGGATTGCTCCGCTCTCTCACGACTACACCCTGGTGAACCTGTATGCGCCTTGCGGCGCTCTGACTCTCTATGCGATCGAGAAGCCGGCTGCGCGCGGTCTAAACGCAATGTTCATTTGCATTGGAGTCGTATTCGCGTCGCTGACATTCGTGCAGTTCAGGGGCATCGCGTACGGAGGACAAATCCGGTGTCTGGCGCTGGGGCTGCTGTTCGCGCTGGTCCTGCGTTACGAGATGCCGTGGTTAGCGCTCGATGAGGGTCGGGCATGATTCGTCAGAGCGCAGATTCCTGGGTATGTGAACTTGCCTGGACGGCTCATGTGACGCCAACCGCGAAAGCGAGAACGTGAACTAGCGCCGAGAGCGCTCCCATGCGAGAGCGTCGGCGATACCTTCTTCCTTCGACTTTTTTGGGCTCCAGGCAAGCAGGCGCGATGCCTTGCTGTTATCAGCGACGAAGTACTTCTGGTCGTTCGCCCTCCAGGGAAGCTGGCGGGGCGTCAGCTTCACATCGAGTTCGGCTTCGAGATGAAGCAGGAGTTCGAGCAGAGAGATACTGTTTTCATAGCCACCCCCGATATTGAAGGCGTTCCCGCGTGCCCGAGCGCGATGTTCGTGCGCGGAAAGATAGCAGGCAACGGCGTCGGATACGTGAAGAAGATCGCGCACCTGTTTTCCGTTTCCGTTGATGGTGAAGGTGTGGCCGTTGCGATATTTTGCCTCGAGCGCCTGCTGGCAGAACCAACCGACCCAGCCCTGATCGAAGGTAGAAATCTGGCGGCCGCCATAGATGGTGGAGTGGCGGAAGACGACCGTGTTGAGGCCGAAGTTCCGGGCGTATTCGAGCATGTATTGATCCGCGGCGCCCTTGGAGCAGCCGTAGGGGGTGAAGAACTCGAGACGTGCATGTTCGTCGATGCCCTTCTTCCCTGCCGGCTCATAACGGGTGGGCAGCTCCACGAGCTCGCAGTCCTCCAGCTCGCCATAGACCTTGTTGCTGGACGCGTAGACGACGGTTGCCTCCGGAGCGTGCAGGCGAACGGCCTCGAGCAGATTGATCGAACCGAGGACGTTGACCTCAAAATCGCGGCGCGGGTTTTCGAGGGAGGTAGTCATGGCGACCTGCCCGGCCAGATGAAAGACGCATTCGACCTTGTGTCGGCGAAGGATGGACTCCAGGTCCTGGCTGCTGCGCACATCACCGTGAAAGAACTCGAATTCGCCTATGGATTGAAGCCATGCGTAATTCGCAGGTGTTCCGGGACGGGTGAAGTTATCAAACACGACGACACGCTCGCGACGCCGCAGCAACTCCACTGTGAGATTGCTGCCGACAAATCCGCAACCCCCGGTCACGAGATAGGCCAATCGGTTACTCCACTCTTCCGGATCTCTGTTTTGCGAGCTCTTCCCTGCGGAAGCGCTGCATTTTTCTCATGGAACTCAGGTAGCTAAGCATGAAGGCGGGCAGGTTGCGCTTGCTCTCGCCTGCCTTTCGTTGTTCGAAGGTCATAGGGACTTCCAACACGGTCGCATGCGCAGGACCAGAGACTAAACGGATCAGAATTTCCTCAACGATATCAAAGTTGTTCGAGACCAAATGGAGAGAACGCAACTGGTCGCCGCGATAGAGACGCAAGCTGTTGCTGACATCCGAGACGGGAAGGCGAAACGCGAATTGATACGCGTAATTGAGTACGCGGCTCATCAGGATGAGGATTGCCGGGTTCTCAGTTGCTCCACCCTTCACATAACGGGACCCAATGATAATTTCCGCCTTGTCGCGATTGCGCCAGAGCTCGGTAGTGATCTGGGGGTTATGCGAGCCGTCGGCATCCATAAGGAGAACGAAGCGGCCGCGGGAGCGCTGTATGCCACTGCGCACCGCGTCGCCATAGCTGTTCCCCCCGGAGCGGCGGATATAGACGACGCCGTTCTCCGCGCAGACGGCTTCCGTATCGTCGAGAGGTTCCATCGAGTCGGAGACGATGATTTCCGAGCGAGGAGACGCCACATTGACGAGCGGAACCAGCCTGGGAAGCAGCATGCGAAGCGAATCGGCTTCACGGTATGCGGGCAAGACAACGGACAGCTCACAGGGATCGGGCATTGCGCTCCGGTTCGTTACAGACGAGGTTGGGATGGGTCTGGCGGGCCAGCTCCCATACAGCGTGGGATAACCTGTGCCGCGGCTCCCAGCCGAGGGTCTCGCGCGCATGCGTGATGTCCGCGACGGAATGATGCGGCTCGTAGGGGTGCATGGGCACCTCACCGAACCGCAACTCTGGAGCAATGCCGAGATCACTGCAGACCTTCGACCACCAGGTCTCGCAAAGGAAGAGAGCGTCCGCTGCCGAGATTGAACTTCTCGATCAGGCGATCCGGCTTCCTCTCAATCACCAGCAAGACGGCCTTTGCGATGTCGTCCACGGAGCAGAAGTCACGAATCTGTGTGCCGGTTGTCATCGACATCGCTTCCCCGTTATCGGCGGCCTTGAGGATGCGTGGAAAGAGCCGCTCCCCGCCGTCATGCAAGCCAGTGAAAGCGAAGGGGCGCAGGATGGTGAGTGGGCGATGAAACTCTGCCGCAGCCGCCTGCAGCAATGCATCTCCTGCGGCCTTGCTGGCGCCGTAGGGATGGAGGCTCTCGATGGGGTCGGATTCGACCAGCGGGTGTGCCTGCTCGCGATAGACCAGACCGGTGCTGATGTAGATGAAGTGCGAGTGATGATCGAAGCGGCAGTTCATCTGGAAGAGCCGCATCGTCGACTCGACATTGAACTGCATGAGGTCAAACCAGGCAGTTCTAGGGAGGCGCAGTCCGCTGGCGGCGCAGTGGACGATGACGTCAGGATTGGCTCGCTCGAAGATCTGAGCGGTGTGGATGGCGTCCCCGAGCTCGTGCTCGATGAATTGCACCTTGCCCCTGAGCTCGTTGCCAACACGGTGCATGTTTCGTACGGGCGCGATAACCGTGTAATGCGCAACACCAGCGAGCTGTGTCAGGATGTTGTAACCCAGGGTTCCGGTGCCGCCGGTCACGAGAATGCGCCTGCTGCGGGGGGACTCGAGCATGGACTCCTTGTTCCATCGATTTCAGTTCCATCGATTAACGCAATTGAAGTAGCGATTCCGAAAGCGAGTTATGCGTGAGATGTTACTGGACCTTTGTGCAGCTCCGCGGGCCGTGACGTCTGAAAATTGAGTCTACGATATACTGCTACGAGGCACGATCACTCGTTTGTGTGCTCACCCGAGTTGGGGGCGTCACGGTTTCGACGGGATTGATTGCGGCTCGAGAGGCATGCCGGGGTGTGGACACCCGTAATCGCTCACAAAAACAATGATTGCCAACAACAATCTTGCACTTGCTGCTTAATTAAATAAGTAGCCGTCCTCCGAGGCTTTGTCTGCGGGCCGAGGTCAGGACGTCACACAGCAGGCTGGTTTCCACGGTTCGGTCCGTACGGTGGAGACGAGATCATCGGACTAGTGGCGTGCGTATCTTGTCCGTTCTGAGCGCACGTTGCGAACCCTTCGGAACGCGACTACGCATGGAGTCTCTCGGCTGACAACGATTTCGGACGCGGGTTCGACTCCCGCCGCCTCCACCAAATCTTTTTATATCAATAATCTACGACCTCAATCGCGAAGCTATTCAACCGTCAGCAGGATGCGAGATAGTAATGGCATGTCAAGTCTGCAGGCCTCCGCGGATCGAGCTGCGCTACTCACTCACTTTCGCCGCTTGGCGGCGTCAGCCTCATCCCTCCAGTCGTTGCAGACCGGTATCGTGGCGTCGATTGCGCAAAGGCTTCCTCACTACAGCTGGACTGGGTTTTACATGCTCGATCCGGAGGACGATCAGGTTCTCGTCGTGGGCCCATATGTCGGCGCGCCTACTCCTCATGTGCGCATTCCTGTCAATCAGGGTATCTGTGGGGCAGCCGTCGCCTCCGGTGAGACCGTGATCGTTGACGATGTTTCAACTGATCCTCGTTATCTCTCGTGCTCCATCGAAACCAAGTCTGAGATTGTCGTGCCCATCTACACACACGGGAAGGTGATAGGAGAGATCGACATAGACAGCCATGACCCTGCGGCCTTCTCAGAGGCCGACCGTGTCTTCCTCGAAGAGGTGGCCGCCCTGGTGGGAACGTTTGTCGAAGAGCATTCAGACGCTTAGAAGAGGCAAGAAACCGAAACCGTGTCCGGCCCGCACACTTAATAGAGCTCCCGGAAATAGGACCTTGTTTCTAAAACACCTTATAGATGCTCGCCGGCTGGATTCCCAGCGTAGCCGGACAACTACGTCATGTCGGTGCAAAGAGCAGCCATTGGCATTCTTTACCTTTGGGCTTTCAGCTCGTTTTGGCGAGAGCGGCTGCCTCATCTGCTATGAGCAGCATTCCCTTCCCTCGTGCTTCATTTTCCAAAGAGCGCAGTTGCGCCCTGGCCGAGGGCGAGCCGGACAGCAGTCCTATCTCGCCCAACGCGAGGCGAGCCTGGAACTCGTAAGATACGTATCCGTACTTGCGTGCCGACGCCAGCATCGCGTCCAGCTCTTTTCGCGAGCCAACCTCGTCTCGTGACTTCGCTTTAACTCGGGCGTCGGCGAGCACGGCCTCAAATCCAGTGGTGCGTCCCCCGTACTTCTGTGAGAGAGATACGGCCTTAGCCGCCGCACTTTGGGCTTCTTGAAGGTGTCCGGCGGAAAGCAGATTCCGCGCTAGGAAACTCTGTGCCCACGCAGAACTGTCGAGAGAGTTAGACTTTTCGAACACTACTTGGGCCCGACGTGCCAATGCCTCTCCGTCCGAATAACGCTTCTCCACCAAGGCGACCGCTGCTAGTCCAACCTCGGCCTCTGCTGCGTAGTTATCATCCTGTAACTCGTTGCTAGCTGCCAGCGCGCTCTCATATTGTCGGCGCGCCCCGGGCACGTCGCCCTGACTGAAGAGAACATCACCGATCCCAGCAATCGCATCGAGTTCTCCGTGCCGGTAGCCAGTCGCCCGATGGATGGCCAACGCTCGCTCGAAGCACTGCCTGGCTTTCTCTAGATCGCCCATTTGGACAAACAAGTTGCCGATATTGGCCTCGGTCGAGGCAGCACCGCGCCTATGTCCGACCTCATTAAAAGCAGCCAGAGCCTTCTGCTGCATCTGTAGAACGAGTTGCACGCTGGCTCGACCGTCGAGGGAGTTGGCAATGTTCCCGTAATCGCTGGCTAAACCTGCCGGATCATTGACTTCCTTGTCGAAGCGTAAGGCCTTTTCGTAGTAAGTCTGCGCCTCGCGTCGCTCGCCTTGAGAGTAAAGCACATTGCCGATACGCTCCATCGTTGTGCGGATGTTGCTCTGCGATCCAATCTCCTCGAAAACGGGGAGTGCTTCCTCAAACTCTTTCCTAGCTTCAAGGAAGTTACCTTGATCGTAGAGCACGTCACCCACACCAAGCAGACTCATGGCGGCGCCTCGTTTGTCGCCTGAAGCAAGAAACCTCTCTCTTGCTTGGCGAAAGAGCTCGATTGCCTTTTGTGGCTGGCTCATCCTCTCCCAGCTGCTTGCCTGGAATTGCAAGGCTTCAGCCACAAGTCGATTCGCACCAATAGCCTTACCCTGGGTCGTCGCACGTTCGGCCAGCGCCTGCTCCTGCCTGAAGTCGCTCAGCGAATATGCAATGCCGGCCTGCGCTAAATTGATGCGAGCCTCATCTGCTTCGGAAACTGTTAATTTTTGGAGGTCCGCAGCAGTTTTCCTCGCATCGATTGCGCGACCCACCGCGATCTGGGTGTGGATAAATGAAAGACCGTAGTCGATGTTATCTGGGAAAAACTCCCACAGCGCGCGGTAGCTTTCGTTGGCCTGCGTCATCTCCCCGGATAACTCGTGCGCTCGTGCTTCAATAAGCAGCCGCTCCTCCCTTGGCAACCCCTGCGAGAGTTCCAGCCCGCGTTGCGCCTCCGCCTTGGCACGGCCCTCGTAACCGAGAGTTGCCCATGCTTTTGCCAGAGCCGAGTAAGTTGGCGCGAATTCTGGATCGAGAAGCGCGGATTTCTGTAGACGATCAACGGCAGCAAGCGCGTCGAAGATACGCAGCTTCTGCAAACCCTCTGCGTAATAGCGCGCGGCCTCGGGACTTGAAGGAAGTGAAGCTTTGACGGTTGCAAGTTGAGTCGTAGACAGGTCAGCGATGCCAAGCTTTGTTCGCAGTTCGGCACCCGCTCTACTTACCAGTTGGTCTATTTCGGACTCAGCTCCCTTTTCTGATACAGAAGCCAATGTATCCCCGAGGACGGCGTCCTGAAGGCGAAGATCCATCCGCAACTGGCCATCGCCGAGCGGCAGATAAGATCCCAGCACGACATCGTCGCTGCCAAGATTCTGGCGAATCCGGTTCAGCGTCTTTCGGCTGAAGCTGTCAGCATCTGGCAGAGAAAGATTCAGCTTCATTTGCGCAACGCTTTCTGCTGGGATCGTTCGTAATTGGTTTCCCTGGCTCAGCTCAGTAGTAAGCATTTCGGAGATCGCGGTTGAGAGCCATGACTGTTCGGATCTTCCCGAGAGATTTTTGAAACCAAGCACAGCCACCGTACGCCGCATGTGCGCAGCAGGTACTAATTGCTCTTTGGACCTGCGCCACGATACGAAAAGGCCAGCCAGAATCAGAACTCCGAAGAGAATCCCTACGGTCATCGATATGACCCGGGACCGGGTTCCAATGAGAGCTGCCAGCCAACTTCCGGCGCGGGCCTTCCTGGAGCTAGTCCGCATCCGTTCAAGGTCTGCCCTCAACTGACCCGCTTGCTGATAACGCAACTCCCGGTCCTTTACAAGAGCCTTCCTAATAATTTCGTCAACGCCAAGGGGCAGTTGCGGATTTATTTTCTTGGGTGGTGCCGGTTCATGATTCAGAATCGAGTCGAGAACTGCTGCCGCGCCCGTACCACGAAAAGGCAGGACGCCCGTTGACATCTCGTAAAGAACCACACCAAACGAGAACAGATCGGTACGACAATCTAATTCTTTTGCCGCCGCTTGCTCTGGCGACATGTATGCCAGCGTCCCCAGTACGTAGCCCGGAGCGGTCAGGTTGTCGTTCAACTGACGTAGTCCGCTGGGCAGGGTGCTCATGTCGTTGGCACGCATCGCATCAAACTTGGCTAGACCAAAGTCGAGAATCTTTGCGTGGCCTCGATCAGTAATGAAAATATTTTCGGGCTTGATATCGCGATGAATGATGCCCTTGGCATGCGCCGCGTCGAGAGCGTCCACAACTTCGACGGCAATATCTAAAAGTGCATTTGTCTCCACTTTTCGATTTGAGGCAAGGTTCCTAAGTGTCTCCCCACTGAGGAACTCCATCGAGATGAAAGTGCACTCGCTGGACCTACCAATCTCGTAGATGGTGCAGATGTTTGGATGATTGAGCGATGAAGCGGCGCGTGCCTCTCGCTTCAGACGGTCGAGCGCTTGCGGGTCATTTGCGAGGTCGTCCGGTAGGAATTTCAGTGCGACAAACCGCCCCAACTCTTCATCCTTAGCCTTGTAGACCTCTCCCATTCCGCCGCCACCAAGGCGTTCAACAATGGAGTAGCGGCCAAGAGTTGTACCTGGATGAATGGGGATGGCAAGGGCAGCCGTGGGCATCTCCAGCCCGATGATTCGCGCATCTATGATTGGCGCCTCTAGGAAACTCCCTAACGCGTCGTTCTCACTAAGGAGCCGTTCTACGCTGCGGCGCAAATCGGCATTTTCGCCGCATGCTAGATCGAGAAAGTTCGCTCTCTCCGCCGATGGAGTTTCAAGGGCCTCACAAAAGATCCGCTCTGCGTCGTCCCGGTCTGACATCTAAGCCCTCAGAACGGTTCACGGATGAACTATTACAGGCGGCCCTTAGAATCCGCGGTCCGAGACGCTATCATACATAATTGAACAAAGAGCCGACCCCTGTGGCTTGCCTTCATTCGAAGAGAATCCTGGGCTCCGATGAATGCGCGTGTGATGTACAAAGCCGCTCACATTTAGCCTGCTTCTCATTCGGCACTACCCAGATAGCTTGGTGTTTCACAAAGTAGGCATTCGGCGTGGTTGCTCTCTTTCCAGGAGCTGCTCGTGTTTCAGACAATACGGAGTCCACGGCTTTGCCTGGAGCCTCTTCTCTTCAATCGGACGCCCGTCGACGACGCATGTGCCGAAGGTGCCCTCCTCGGTGCGCTTGAGCGCATCCCTCACCTGGTTGAGAGTAGTCGAATCCATATCCAACTCATCGATCTGCCCGGATTTCTCTTCGTCATTGACGCTCGCGTCGCTCCAGTCTTGCGTAGAAGGTTCGCTCAAATCACGCGCACTTGCCTCGGCTCGGCGAGTATCTTTCAGGAGTTCCTGTTCTTTTGCCCGTAACCGCTGTTTGTAGTCTTCAATATTCAAGATCGCCCCCATTTGTCCTCTATCGACCCGAGCCACACAGCTTACGCGCCTCGCAGTTAGGCTCGATGCCGTATTTGTCTGCCAGCCAAGTTCTCATCGATTTCGGCAGCGTTGCCGCGATCTCCTGCCACGTGGCCAATTGCAGGCGGGAGCGAAGTGAAGCGAGTTTGACCGCCCTGGCTACGCTGAACCAGGCATCAATCAAGTCGGGCCGACGTGCATCGCAGATGACGCAGTACCGCGCCCCTGCCTCTGCGAACGCACAGAGAACACCTCGAATCAGCTGGTAGTGAAGGTACGCTTCGCCGGTCTGCGGCAACGCATCCACATCGAATATGTGGGAGAAGTCGCGATACCGCTCGACGCGCGGGCGGGGAGCACGCTGAAATTCGGACTCCGTCAATTTCGCCTCGATTGATAGGTCTCCGATGCGGAGATCTATCTCTGTGCGCTCGACGTGATTTGCGATCAGCGGTATCCGCGGCTTGCAGCCGAACTGGAGACGCTCCGGCGCTTCTGTAGCCAACAAAAGGCGTAGAGAGCTGCCAGCGGCGAAGGCCTGCGGGTGACAAAAGATATTCATGAGCAGCGCATCGGAACTGGCCGCGGTGTCTAGTTCGCTTCGCCCGGAGTCGTGACTTGGCAGGTTGCGCCGCGCGGAGGTATGCGACTTCGCAAGCCGGCGATTCCATTCTGGCCTTCTGCGGATGCATCTATATGAGGCGGGGTGGAAATTTCCATGAGTGGTATCGCCGGTCTCGCGAAACAAGACCGACGGCAGATCTCCGATGGTGCACTCGTGCGGCAGGTCATTGCGCGTGGCCCAGTGAAGCGCACGAAGACTAAGTTCTTCACGCAGTCGGCTGGCATAACTGATCATCTTGCCGTCACCGGCACGTCAGTCTTCTGGGGATGAGTCCGCACATGCGCAGCTTAGGCGAAGTACCTGAGGAAAGGCGAACAAAAGGCGAATACGACTAGCGCTTCACGCAGCCTCCGGAAGCTTTCGCAGCGACTCGAGTGACCGCCCTTCCGCTGCAACTCCCCAGATAGCCTGCACGATGCCGGCTGCAATCATGACCAGAGCGCCGACGGCATAACCGATCGCCAGCAGACCGCGAGAGCCGCTGCCGATGATATGGCCGAAGAGGAGCGGACCTGAGACTCCGCCGAGTAGCGTCCCGGTAGCATAAAAGATCGCGATTGCGGACGCGCGTATCTCCTGCGGGAAGAGCTCGCTGGCGCTGAGATAGGCTGCGCTGGCACCGGTGGAAGCGACAAAAAAGGTGATTGCCCAGCAGACGATCTGGGTGGCCGTGTTCAGCCACCCCAGCCAGAAGAGCAATCCACTGAGCAGCAGAAGAACACCGGAGAGGATAAAGGTTCCACCGGTCATGGATCTTCTACCCCTGGTATCGAAGAGCTTTCCGAGCACGACCGGCCCCAGGAAGTTGGCAACCGCGATGGGCAGGAAGGCATAACCGACGCGCGATGGCGTCGCGCCGTAAAAGCGCATCAGCACCAACGTGAGCGAAAAGAAGATGGAATTGTAGAAGAGTGCCTGCGCGGTCATCAGACAGAGGCAGACCAGAGCGCGCCGGCGGTATGGGCCGACCAGCAGACGGAATGCTTCGATGAGGCCAGAGCGAACGGCCACACGGGCTGTATCTGACGGAACAATACTCACCTTCGCGCCGGGATAGCCCTGAATGCACGACACCCCGCGATAGGCCTCGGCCACGCGTCCGCGAGCCAACAGCCAGCGGGGACTCTCCGGCACGCTGCGTCTCAGGGCGAGCACGACGATGCCGATCGGCAACCCCGAGAGAAATGCGAGACGCCATCCCCACGCCATCGGGAAAAAGCGACCCGATAGAAAGACCACCGTGACCGCAGAGCCGATCACGATGCCGAGCCAGAAGGTGCCGTTGATGGCGATGTCCACTCTGCCGCGAAGGCGGGCCGGGATCAGCTCATCGATCGCAGAGTTCACAGCCGCATATTCCCCGCCGATACCGGCACCGGTCAGAAAGCGGCAGATGGTAAAGCTGGTCAGGCTCCACGCTGCGCCGGTCGCAGCCGTCGCAGCGAGATATCCGAGCAAGGTCCAGAAGAAGAGCTTTCGCCGGCCAAAACGATCGGCGAGCGCGCCAAGAACGATCGACCCCAGCACCGCACCAGCGAGGTAGACAGAAGAGCTGAGGCCGAGCTGCGCATCGGTAAGAGAAAGCCCTTGATGGGACTTCAGAGCGCCGGCCAAAGACCCGCCGAGACTGCCTTCCAGTCCGTCGAGAAGCCAGGTAATGCCGAGCGCGACGACCAGCCGCGTGTGCCAGCGGCTCCATGGCAATGCGTCCAGATGCTGCGGAATCGTTGCTTCCTCTACTGGTGCCGGGCCAACCGCCATGCGAGTTCTCAACGCATCAGATGCAATTCAGCTCCTCCACGCCAATTGCATCAGACAACCTGTGTGCGGCCTCAAGCGAGAATTTTCATCGATCGATTTCAACCTTATGCAACTTTGCATTGAGGTAGACGCCTCCAAATAGCTGGACAGAGGCAACCATTGAGGCGGTCCCGGGCTTTCGTAGCATGTTCTCCTCAAAACCTTACTGAGAGAGGGAGTATGGCAAGCGTAGCGAAGATCTACACCATGGAAAGAACGCAGATGTACACCGTAGAAATTGATAGCAGGGGCTGCAGCGGGTGTGGCAAAGAGGTCGGATATACGGTTGTGGGGCCCGACGGCGTGGAAGAATGCGCGATATACAACGATCGCGGAGTCGCCGAAGAGATTGCCGACCTGATGAACTTTGCATTCGAACAGGGGCGCATATCCGCCGCTTGAGACTTGCATAGACGCCAGCAGCTCATAGGCTCCGGTGTCCCCGCAGCGGTGCTGTCATCCGCTTAATAAGCGGGCCGCATCTTGCTTTTCACACTCTTGGCCAGCTTGATGATTTCATCGGCCTTCTTGAATACGGTAGCGGGCAGGGTGTCGCCGTTCGCGTGCTCGAGTTCAGCCTCCAGCTCTTTGGAGCGCTCTACCAACAGCCGGGCGTCGCTCATGGCCTGAGCTTGTCGTTCACGGCTGTACATCGCCAGCTGCTTCCGATCCATCGAGTCCGGAATCTCCGCGTCGGAAGAGCTGCCAACTGCGGTCGCAGGCGACTGGATCTGGTTTTGCGTTGTGGTGGAGGGCATCTGTCTTCGGCCGTGCTGAAACTGAAACCCCGGCGATACGACGACGCACTGGAGGCCGAGACCTGCCGCCAGGAGGATACAAGTTACGGAGCGCATGCGAGCCTCCCTTGAGAGAGGACCCGCGCAAATTCCAGCCCTCCCCTGGAAGCCCTGTACGCAATTCAAGCTTGTTTTCCTGACATTTGGGACGGCGTATGGGTGGAGCGGGACGAAAGACGAATCGAGTGAAACTTCGTTGTCACGGCCAAGCGGAACTTCCTCCTCCCGCCCAGCCGAAAAGATGCTTTACTGGCGGGCATGAGGCGCGAAAGAGCGAGAAACCGAATGCTCGGGGATGAGCCGCTGTCGCCGGGACGGCTGGAGGCCTTCTCCGACGGCGTGATCGCCATCATCCTCACCATCATGGTGCTGGAGTTGAGGAGTCCGGAAAGTCCCGATCCTCACGCCTTGCTGCATGAGTGGCCCATCTTCATCAGCTACATCATCAGCTTTTTTTATGTCGCGGTGTACTGGATCAATCACCATCACCTCTTCCATCGGGTCAAGCGCGTAGATTTGCCGATCCTGTGGGCGAACAACGCCGTGCTCTTCTGCATGTCATTGATTCCCTTCTTCACGGAATGGATGGAGAGCACGCGGCTGAGCGCCTTCCCCACGGCCGTCTACGCGGCCGTCATGCTGGTGAACGGCGCGGCTTTCTCGGTCTTGAATCGTGCCGTCGGAAGACAGTCGGTGGCCAGCCCGGAGTTTGTTCTGCTGGAGCGGGCGGCGCTGCGCAAAAACCTGATCGCGATCGGGATTTACGCGATTGCGATTCCAGTGGCCTATTACCGCACTACACTCTCGCTGGTGCTGGTATTTCTGGTGGCGCTGCTCTATGCCGTGCCTTCATTCTGGGTGGAGCACTGGGCAGATGCGCTTGAGGGTACGGGGGGGCATCCTGCGAAGCAGGGCGAGTTGCATGAGCCTTATGTAGGGCCGTCTTCCGATCGCTAAGGTAGATTTCCTGAAAGTGGAGTTAGCGCGGTACAGTAGGTGCGGTTTCCGCTGCTTCATCGCCGCCTGATTCCATGCCTGAGGATGACCCTTTGACCCTTCCCTGCTCTGAAGTTTCCCGTCGTCGTTCATTGCTCACGCTTGTTGCTGCTGCGCTTCTGCTGCCGGGCGTGATGCCGCCCGCCCATGCTGCGCCGCGCGAAGCGGCTCGCACCATACTCGCGCTCGATCGCGTAACGGCAAGCAAGGCTTTGGATAACGGCATGGAGTTGCATAGCGGAAGCGCTGTCATGCAGATCACCGCATTGCGCGACGATGTGCTGCGCGTGCGGGTGGGGCCTGAAGGCGCGTTGCCGGAGGATGCCTCCTGGGCCGTGCTGCCGGAGGCGCGAACGGCAAAAGTAACCGTGACGGCGGCGAATAGCGGCGAGGCGGTCGGCTTTAAGACGGCGAAGCTCATTGTGAGCATGGATCGCGCCACCATGGCGCTGAAGGTCACTGATCTTGACGGCCACGTGATCGACCAGGATGAGGCGGTGCGGCCGGTCGAATATTACGAGGGTGAACACGGGGGGAAGGGCTTTCGGGTCACCAAGGTCTCGCCGCCGGATGAGCACTACTTCGCGCTGGGGGACAAGACCGGTCCGCTTGACCGCCGCAATGAAGCCTTCACCATGTGGAACACCGATCAGTTCGGCTTTCAGGAGTCGACCGATCCTATTTATAAGTCGATTCCATTCGTGCTCACGATGAATGAGGGCCGCGCCGCGGGGCTGTTTCTGGACAACACCTGGCGCACGAGCTGGGAGTTCAACAAGGTCGCGCGCGACGCGTGGAGCTTCACTGCGCCCGCCGGTCCGCTCGACTACTACATCCTTTATGGTCCAGACCCGAAGCAGGTATTGAGCAATTGGACTTGGCTGGTCGGGCATACGCCGATGCCGCCGAAGTGGTCGCTCGGGTTCCAGCAGTCGCGCTATAGCTATTATCCCGAATCCGAGGTGCGCAACATCGCAAAGCATCTGCGTGCGGACCACATCCCCGCCGACGTGATCTGGCTGGACATCGACTACCAGCAGGACAACCGGCCGTTCACAGTGGACCCTGAGCGCTTTCCGCACTTTGAGCAGATGGTGAAGGATCTTGCAGCGGAACACTTCACGACCATTCCTATCGTCGACTTGCACGTGGCGAAGCTTCCCAACGCAGGCTACAAGCCATACGACACAGGCTTAGCGGGCGACCGTTTCGTGAAGATGCCGGATGGCTCGACATATGTAGGTGTCGTGTGGCCGGGGCCTGCTGTATTTCCTGACTTCACCCAGGCGAGCACGCGGGACTGGTGGGGCACACTCTTCTCGACCTTTATGAAGGATGGCGTCGGCGGCTTCTGGAACGATATGAACGAACCGGCGGTCTTCCTGGTTCCGTCAAAGACCATGCCGGACGATGTGCAACACCGAATCGATGAGCCGGGCTTCCAGAAGCGCACGGCGACGCACCTCGAGATCCATAACGTATACGGCATGGAGAACACACGAGGAACTCACGATGGAATGGTTGCGCTCGCGCCGAATATCCGGCCTTTCGTGATGACGCGCGCCAGCTATGCGGGCGGTCATCGCTACGCGGCTACGTGGACGGGCGACAACTCGAGCACCTGGAACCATCTACGCATGACGACGCCGATGATCGAGAATCTGGGACTGAGCGGCTTCGCGATGGTGGGCGCAGACGTAGGCGGATTCGCCGGTACGCCGCAGCCAGACCTGCTGACGAAGTGGTTGGAGATCGCAGCCTTCCAGCCTATTGACCGCGACCACACCGCTAAGGGCACTGCGTATCAGGAGCCGTGGGTTCATGGCGTGGCCCAGGAGAATATCCGCCGACGCTACATCGAAGAGCGCTACCGGTTGATGCCGTATCTCTACACGACGACCGAGGCGATGACTCGGACGGGCGTGCCGATCGTCCGGCCGATCTTCGTCGACTTCCCCGATGCCACACAGGACAAGCATCCGATGGATCTGGACGCGGCAAGCGAATTTCTCTTTGGCCCCGACATCCTGGTCGCTCCTGCGCCGTATCCGGATGAGCTGGACGATTATTTCGTCCAGCTACCACCAGTCACCTGGTACGACTACTGGACCGGAGTGAGACTGCCGCCGCTGCCGAAGATGAGCAGCCGCGACCTGGAGCAGCCTGCGGCGAAGGAAGAGATGGCGCGGCTGATGGCTCCCCTGCACGTCACGCCAAGTGTCGACGTGTTGCCGGTCTATGTGCGCGAGGGCGCGATCCTGCCCATCCAGCCGCTGACACAGAGCACGAAAGAGACGCCGCAGGGACCGCTGACGTTGCGCGTGTACCTTCCGCAGAGCGGCTCCAACGAGAGTGGCACCCAGCCCTGCGCGGGCTCGATCTATCTCGATGACGGCGTCACGCTGAATTACAAGAAAGGCGAATACATGCGGGAGCAGTTCTCATGCACGGTGAGCGGGGACACTGTGACGGTGAAAGCCGCACCGCGCGAGGGCAGCTTCACGCCGTGGTGGACGGCACTGCACATCGAGGTCTACGGAGGCCCCTCCACCAAGGCTGAAGGCGGCGAGCGAACCCTGGCCACCTACAACGCGCAGCGCCGGGCGATGCTGGCTACGATTCCAGACAGCGGCAAGGGAGCGGAACTCACCTTGAACTACGGCAGGTGAGTGGCGTGGCGGGATCGGCGAAACGCTCCGCCGTTCGCTCCATCATCATGGTCAGCGGAGCGCCAGCGTGCGGCAAAAGCACGTTGGCTTCTGCCCTGGCGCAAATGCTCGGATTCCCGCTCCTCACAAAAGACATCGTCAAGGAGTCTCTGTTCGAGTCTCTCGGGAGTCATCTCAGCGGCAACGTTAGTTCGCCCGCTGAACTCTCAAGTCTGCTGAGCCGCTCTGCCATAGACTTGTTGTGGTCGCTCGCGCCCTACTGCCCTCAGGTGATTCTGGAAGCTAACTTCCGTCCCAAGGATCCTCGCGAGCGCGAACGCTTTACCTCGCTCGAGGGGCGGAAGCTCGAAGTCTACTGCCACTGCTCACCCGAGGAGGCGGCGCGGCGTTTTCGAGAACGCGCAACAACGGCTCGTCATCATCCAGCCCACTCGATGAAGACGCTATCCGCGGAGTTGCTGGAGGAGTTCGATCGTCCCGTAGCGCTCTCTCCGGTGATCGACGTCGACACCGAATCTCCGGTCAACCCACTCGATGTCATCGAGCGCATTCGAGCGCACTGGCCCGATCTGTCAGAGTGACCATTCGCCCTGCTGTTATGGACTCCGCGAAAAAAAGGGGCAGGCACACCGTGATTCGCTACCGGTTGCGCCTCCCCCACCGTTCAAACGTGTCGCTGCTTACCAGATCGTGATTCGCACAATCTGGCCCATCCCCGCCGGCGCTGCTCCGAAGTTCGAGACATACAGCTTGCCGTCCGGGCCAAAGGTCATCGCCGAGGGAACCGAGAGGCCAGTCGCCACAGCTTCGATAGTGCCGTCGTGCTGTACGCGCACCACCTTGCCGTTCCCTGGCGCCGGATTCCCTGGAGCGTCCGATAGCTCCAATACGTAAAGCAAACCGTCGGGGCCGAATTCTGTCCCGACAACTGTTGTAAAGCCGGCCTTGGAACTGACAATATGCAAACTTCCGCCTTCATCCTGCAGTCCAGGAATAAAAAGCTGACTGCATTCCGCGTGAGAAAGGGTCAGAATACGGGCAAAGTTGGGCTCGATGGGGAATATGTTCAGATTGCCCAGGAAGAATTCCCCGTCCCGTTCGGTAATGGCGGTCGGGACGATGTGTCCCTGGGAGGCGGAAACATCGATGAGGCTGTGGACGTCGCCGTCGCGATTGACCAGAAGCACCTGCCCGTGATTCGGCTCCACAGTATAGAGCTGGTCATGGTAGGCGATCATGCTGTAGAACGTGCCGTCCGGCTCGAAGTCGAGTGGATTCGAATACTTCACCGGGTGGGACTTCAGGAATTGGCTCAGGTTGGCTACCTGCTTCCAGGAGCCGTTCTTGGTATTCACGCTAACCACCGCATTCGGCAGGCCCTTAACACCGTGGGAGCATCCGCCGCCCGCGATCACGGCGTAGAGGGTTCCATCCACGAACGCCAGGTCGGCGACACCTTGAAGATCGCCCAGCGCATCTACGGACGATGCGAATCCGGAAGCCACTGTGGTCCGTTTGCCGGATTTGTCGATACGGGAGATGCGGCCGGTCGTGCCGCCTTTATACGGGCCGACCGGAGCGGGTACCTGCTCGCAAAGCCCGACCGTGGAGGTAGTGCCCCCGGTCCCGGCCTCGGCCACGTACAGCATCCCGTCTGGACCAAATTTCAGCCCGCGCGGTCCGTTGAGGCCAGTGGTGATTACGGCCTGGCTTGAAGATGCTTGAGCATGGCTCGTGTTGGGCATTATGCTTGCCGCCAGCAACGTGGCTGACAGCAGGAGCAGGAGTTTCCTACTGTTGATCATGGTTTGTGCCTCGCTTTTTTGCAGACAGCCGGGTCGCGGCTGCTTACGCTGCGTAGGCTCGAACAAGACACGAGACAAAAGGAAGTTTCGGCCCGTAAGTTACGTTTCCTCTTCTTTGGAATGAGTCTTTTGGGATACCCGGGAACCCGTTTATGGCATCGGCTGTCACGCAACCGCAGGCGGTTCGCGCCCAACTCGAACGCATCCTTGCATCGACGCCATTTGCCGGTTCACATCGCAGTCAGCGATTCCTGCGCTACGTCGTCGAAAACTCCTTAGACGATGCGCACGAGTCCCTGAAGGAATATGCGATTGCCGTCGAGGTCTTTGAACGCGACTCCTCTTACGATCCCTCTATCGATGCGACGGTCCGTGTAGAAGCGGGACGGCTGCGCAGCCGTCTGCGGGAGTATTACGCTGACGCTGGCCGGAACGATCCGCTGGTCATCGACATGCCCAAGGGCGGCTACCGCGCCACCTTCGTCGCGCGCCCGCCGGTCGAAAGTCTTCCAACTCCGGGCGCCCAACCAGGGGATACAGCGCCGGCTTCAGCGGCGCCAATGACGCCAGTGGTTCTGCCGAGCTCTGCTACCCAGGAAAAGCGCGGCGGCATCTCGCGTAATGTGCTTCGCTGGGGGCTGGTGTTGGTGGGGGTACTCTGTCTCATCCCGGGCTGGATCCTCTTACGCCGCGGAAGCCGCCCGCAGCCAGTGCAGGCGCCCATTCTGCTTGCGGTGTTGCCCTTTTCGAACCAGACCGGAACGAATGCAAGTCGCTACGTGACGGACGGACTCACCGATAACCTGATTCGCCAGCTTTCCGAAGTGCCTCGCCTCCGCATAATGGCCCGCACTGCCGTCGATCACGTGAATGGGCAGGACGCCGTAAGCCGGCTCGGCGTGCAGGCGTTGCTCGTGGGCGACCTGCAACGCAATGCAGAGGGGCGGCTGGTGCTGAACTCAGAACTCAGCAACGCGAAGGGAACGGTTTTGCAAAGCCGCCAGTACATGGCCGACGAATCCGACCTGCCTTCGGTGCAGGCGGACATCGTTCAGGATGTCATTCAAGGGCTGGGCATCGAGCTGGACGCTGGGCAGTCCGCGGGTGCACAGAAACCGATCACCTCCAGTCCGGCGGCGTTCCAGGCGTTCCTGCGCGGCGAGTCGACGGCTCGTGACCAGAGTGTGGAGGGCTTACACGCGGCGATCCGCAATTACGAGGAGGCGGTGCGGCAAGATCCCCAGTTTGCGCTGGCCTATTCCTCCATGGCGGATAGCCACGTATTCCTCGGTCTCTACTACGAACCCGCACGAGACCACCTGCCGCTCGCGCGCCGGTATGCCGAGCGGGCTTTGGCAATCGATCCATCCATGCGCGAGGTGCATGGCACGTTAGGCTTGATTCACCTGGTCTACGATTGGGACTATGCGGCCGCGGAGAACGAATTGGCGGCGGCCGATGCCCGAGAAAGCGCGATACGCGCGCTGAGCTGTACCGCGCATCTACACCTACTGGGCGACCGGGAACACATGCGGCACGCGGAAGAAGATCTTCATCGCATGCTGGAGTTCGATCCACACTCAACGCCGTTGATTAACGAGCTTGGCTGCGTCTCCTATTACGAGAGCCGATATAAGGATTCCATTCACTACTATCGCGAGGCAATCACCAGTGATCCGAAGGCCGCAGTCACCTATTGGGGACTTGGCCGGTCGCTGACGCGCGAAGGCCACTACGACGAAGCGCTGGAAGTGCTCAAGCGCTTCAAGGCAGTGAATGGCTTTGAGCCGCCAGTCATCACGGCAGAGATTGGCTACACCGAGGCAGCGTCCGGCAATCGGCCGGCGGCACTCGCGACGGTGAAGCGCCTGGAGCATGAGTCAGGAATCACTTTTGTGGATCCGTACCTCATTGCGGTGGTGTATCTCGGGCTCAAAGACGGTGACAACACGTATGCGTGGCTGGACAAGGCGTACATGTCGCGTTCGCCATTCCTGATCTCCATTGCAACCGACCCGAAGTGGTCCACGTCACACAGCAACACCCGCTTTGAAGAGATCTGGAGTCGCATGACGGAGCGTCGCCACGTTGCTGCGGTCTCGCCTCCGCGCGGTCTGACCCCCTCTCCGTGAACGGTGTAAACAGATACCTGCCGGATAAACCTGACTCGCGCGACGGCATGGCGCGACCGGTTTAGCCGTGGCTGCGTTTTGCGTTGAGAAGATTCTGCGCTCGTGCAGCGGCTTCGTGAATGAGAATGCCCATCTTCGGATGGGATGGCTCGTAGTCAGGCGTGACGCCGATCTTCGCCAGCGCCTCCGTCGTGCTGGGGCCGATGGAGAGCATTACGCTCTTCTGCATCTCTCTCAGCAGATCGGCCTTTTCGCCCATCTGCTCTGCCACCTCCACCAGATGCACCACCTGCACCGCAGTCAGGAAGACGATCACATCGATGCTGCCTGCGACGATCGACCGCACTGCACTGCGCAGCGGTTCAAGATCTTCCGGCAGTGCCCAGTGATAGACGGGCACGCGTGTGGCGACGACGCCACGATCCGCGAGCGCGGACAGAAGCTCCGGATTCGTGGCGCCGTATTCCTGCACCGCGGCGCGCATGCCATGCAGCGCGGGACCGAAGGTCCCGTCCAGCGCAGCGACCAGCTCATGCCAGGTGCATGGCTCAGGCGCCGTGACCGCGATGGGCACGCCGAGCTCGCGCAATGCCGCATTCGGCTTGGGCCCGCGGCTCGCGATCTTTACCTGTCGCAGGACCTCGACGAAACGCGCACGATCGTATTGCGACTCGACGATCTCGGTGAGGCGGCGAATGCCGACTCCGGTGAGAAAGATGACGAGATCGAATTCGCCTTCGAAGAGACGCGCTGCGAATTGCAACGCCTCATGGTTCGATTCGAGCGGGATCTCGCGCATTGCGGGCGCTACGGTAGGCTCTCCGCCACTCGCGCGGATGAGCTTCGCGATCTCCGGCGCGCGGCGACTTTCGAGGGCCAGCACTCGCATTCCATCAAAACCGCCTGTTGCCATGACTTATTATGCCCAACTCCGATGGCAGAGCGGCGTCCCCATGCGTTGCCAATGCAGGTGCGCGCAAGCTGCCTATGCTTTAATGACATCGTCAGACGGGAGTAGTGCAGTGGTAGAACGCCAGCTTGCAACATTGTTCATTGTGGCTGCGCTTCTACAAGCAGATTTCCGGTGAATTCAATCGGCAGATGCGCATTGTGTCCTAACACCATCCCCAGGCTTTTTCCTGTGACGTAGTCCACGACACTGTAGTTGCGGTCTTCGAGGCCGCGCAGTTCCACTGACCCCTTCCACTGCTTTGCAAAAAAGGCGTAGTACATGGTCCGATCTTTGCGGATGACATGCGTTTCCGGCACATCGAAGCCGATGTCATAAAGCTGCCCCAGATATTGTCCTCGGGACAACATCTTTTCCCGATAGATGCGAAGCCACTTTTCGAATTCCTTCTCGCGCGCAGGCGTCAGATCGGATTTGCCATGCTTTGTGACTAGAGACGGAAGAACAAACTGCGTTCCCACCACGCCGCCTACGCCCACAGTGGACGCAAAGTCGTTGCCCCCATCGCTCAATTCGACGTGATCGCCGAAAAATGGAACGTTGTCTCCCATCAGGGCCTTCAACGTTTTCGCCTTGGAGCGAACTTGAAAGGAGCTTTCCGGGTCGGAAGCCACCGACATATTGAAGTGCGGCATGGTGAAAAACGAGTACCCCGTGCCGCAGGGGCAGAACTCCACCAGTGCCCCAGGTTTCACAGCTTGGGCGGTTTCGTAGATTGCGCGAAAGAAATCCGGCAGAGCTTCGACCGATTCCTCCGGCTGTGCGTGATGGTGAGCACGGTTGTAGCAGGCCGGAACTCCGTTCATGTCCTGGCCATCAAGCTTCAGTCCGTCAAATCCCCAATCCACCAAAATTCTTTTCACCAATGCCTCGTGGTACTCCACGACGCGGCGGTCCGCCGGGCACAAATAGTAGGAGTTCCACCAGGAAACCTTTCTCTTGGAGCCATCACGATTCAATAACTCGTAGTCGGGATGATCCCGTAGCAATTGCGAGTCTGGCACAGCGCTGAGCGGTGACCACCAGAGCTGGGCCTTGAATCCTTCCTGGTGAATTCGGTTAACCAGGGCCTTCATGTCAGCGTCTCCGTGAGGAAATTTCTTGGGATCAAGCGCCCAATCGCCCACGTTGTTCTGCCAACCGTCATCGAGCGTAACCCACTTGAATCCCAGTCGCTTTGCGGTCGGAAGTGTGTCATACACCTGCTTAGGCTGGACTGATCGGCCATATCCCCATGCGCACCAAATAGCGCCGAAAGCGGCATCGGGAGCTGTGGCCATTTGGAAACCTTGTTTCATCATGAAGCGCCGGTAGTCGGCAAGCGCGCGGAAGTAGTCTCCCTGGTGCACGGCGACGAAGGTACGAAATGTATGAAAACTTTCGCCTGGGTTTAATGAGATAGCTTTGGTGAAGCGTACAGCGATTTTCGCGTCCGCAGCATCGGGCATCGATACCGGCAGGGAAACAAGCTTCGGTCGCGGCTCGACATGTCCCACAGCTATTCCTACGTCCCGCCGCCAGACGTCGACTATCGGCGTGCCGCCGCCATAGTCGCTGGCATTCATGCCTTGATAATTCTCCTGCCGAAAATTGGTGTAAAGCGGTACGACCCAGTTGGGACGTTTCTCGTAGGAGCCACTCTGGTAAGACCAGAAAGCCGGCGCGCCGACTCCGCGTTGGGCGGTCACCGTGTATGCGTTGTTGCTCCAGCTTTTGATTACGAGCTTGGAGGCTCCGGTGTTGGTGTACTGGACATCAAAGAACGCCATCGCGGGAAAGTCGTCGTATATCGTGACGGAGACCCTCTTTACGAGGGTTCCCGCCTTTCCCTCCACGGTGAGCCGCTCACCTTCACCGAAAGTGTCTTTTGTGTGCTCGTGTGTTTGCGAGGTCAGGAGGAATCCGCTCCAGAGTTTGTCGGCGGTCGTCACAGTCTCAGAGGCAGTGAATGGCCCCAACACGGTTTCCTTCTTGTCGAAACAAGCAACCACCCGGCTGCGCAGGTGGTTATCGAACTCAATACGGATGTGGCCGCCTTGAATCTGCGGATTACCACCGGGAACTTCCGCGGCTACAGCGAATGAACAAGCCACAAACACACTGACGAGAACAATCGAAAGCACGGCTGCAATCACAGGTCTCAACCTCGGGAACAGGTCGTTGTCAGATTGCAAAGTCGCTATTTTCATTGAAAACACAGAATGTCCTTGTATCGCCAACAACATAAGCGAGATGTAACGAAACAAAGCGTAATATTTTGTAATATAACGAAATACGCGCCATAGTCAATTAGGTTTTGGGAGCACCAAATGAGAGCAGGCGGTTCCGGGGAAACCTCCTGATCCGGGCGTAGGCTGCAATTTTGGTGGACGATGGTAAATATGGATCGACGAACTTTTCTGCAGAGCGCCGCAGCCGCGGCACTCACAGCAACGGCGGATCAGCCGGCAAAAGCGTTTGCGACAACGACACAGAAGATGATCGGCGTTCAGGTCGGAGCTGTCTCCTTCGTCGATGAGGGAACGGAGAGAGTGCTTGATGAGTTCCAGCAGGACGCTTTGATCAATACTCTTTTCCTGGCGACTTTCACTTATGGGCGCGGCATCGCCGGACGACAGTTACCCGGCCAACCGCTGCCCGACCACGGCAAACAAGCATACGACACGAGCACATTCTACGGTGGAAATTACGCCACGATTCACCCGCAGTACTACAGGAACACTATCTTTAAGGGCACCCGTGCACCCGATCTTGGCGACTATGATGTGCTCGACTCGGTCCTGCCGTCCACCAGGAAGCGCGGCATCAAAACTATATGCTGGTTTGAGGATGCGTTCCGCGAGGACATTCCAGGCATCGACCAACTCCAGGAGACAGATTTATTGGGCAACGCCGCAACAACGCTTTGCTTTAATAATCCGAATTACCGAAACTTTCTCTTGGGTATCGTGGAAGATTGGGCCCGCTCCTATGACATCGACGGCATTATGTGGTGCTCGGAGCGCCAAGGTGCATTTTCCGAGGCACTCGGTGCGAGCCAGGAAGGAGGATCGTCGAATCCCCGCCAGGTGTGCTGCTTTTGCAATTACTGCAAGACAAAGGCGAGACAGCGCGGCATCAGTCCTGAGCGTGCAGAGGAAGCGTTTGTCGAATTGGCAAAGTTCGTGGATTCAGGCCGTAGAGGGCAACGACCAGTTGATGGTTACTACGTCGAGCTTTGGCGGCTTATGTTGCGTTACCCCGAACTTCTCGCATGGGAAATGCTTTGGACGGACAGTCTTCGCGAGACCTATGCGGCCATCTATAAGCACGTCAAGGATGTGAATCCATCTCTCGGTGTGGGATGGCATATTTGTTCAACCAATTCTTTTAATCCGATTTATCGCGCGGAGCAAGATCTGGCTGCGATTGCGCCAGTATCCGACTTTCTAAAGATCGTGATGTATCACAACTGCGCCGGCGAACGGATGGCGGGCTACATCGACAGTGTCCATCAGACACTTTACGGAGATGTGCCACGGCAGGAACTGCTGGAATTCCACTACCGCGTGTTGGGCTACCAGGAAAAGAGTTTGGCTGAGATCCCATTCACCGGTCTGTCGGCGGATTACGTATATCGCGAGACCAAACGTTCACGCGCAGGACTCAAGGGAACCAAGACCCAGCTGTGGCCAGGCATTGACATCGACATTCCTACAGAACCCGGTCACAGCAAGTGCACTCCTGACGGAACTAGGGATGCGGTTATTGCGGCTTTCCGTGGAGGGGCCGACGGGGTCATTCTCTCAAGGAAGTATTCCGAGATGAAAACAGCCAATCTAAGGGGCGCTCGCTTGGCATTGCAGGATCTTGGTATGGCCTGAAAGATGACTTGAGACAGGGTTCATAACTACGGTTTCATTTCCACCAAGCCCATGTCGTACCACGCATCCGTCTGTCGCCCTCGAATTGAACTATCACGGTGCTGAACAGCAAAAAAACAGCCTGCGGAGCAACAGCGATCACGAGGTCTAGTTTCGCGCCAGCGAATGTGTTCCAGCCCAAGAGCCAACCGGCCACGGCTGCACGCTTATTCAGAAAGTCAAACTGCCTCAGCATCTGCGTAGCTTTATTTTTTGGGTGGCCGGCCCTACAGTCCATCACTTTGGGGCATGACGTAAGAAAGGTTTCACCGCTTCGATGAAGTCCCATGGAATTGTCGATATGGACAAGGTGACCGCCGTCCAGAGTTTGGAGGCGTGTGTTTGGCCGGCGGACAGCGGGATGGACTTTTGCACTTGAGCAGTTCGCCAGGTGGTTTTGCCTCGAAGCCGGAGTGAAATCTCTCGGCCGTTCGCAACGGGCTACTGTAGACACAATGAATACGGTCGTGTCGACCGATGAGTGCCGAGGGGCTTCGCGGAACCTCGTGAGCGATCTGCGCGATAGTTACAACATCGCAATGGCGAGCGAAGTCTTCACTCCTGAATTCCCTTCGCGCGTCGGGCCTTCTCATAAGACTGAAGCGCTGGAAGTTCGCGCACGATCCTTTGAAGAGTTTTTCTGTGCAAGCTACCTTGCGCGGAGCACGGAAGTCTTCAGTTTCCTGGCCGAGATGCTGGATGAGGAAAACCGGATGGCAATCTGCACCAAGGAAAACCTGCCGGTCATCTGGCGGAACCAGTTCCTGCCCTCATCCGTTGCGCCGGAGTCGATAAGGTTAAGCCAGTGACCGGCGCAGTCTCCAACTTCGCTCAGCAGACCGATGATCCGTAAAAACAGGGAGTTCGTGAAAGAGAGGCGTTACAATCAGCCAACAGGGCGGGAGTAGCTCAATGGTAGAGTAGCGGCTTCCCAAGCCGTTGGTTGCGGGTTCGATCCCCGTCTCCCGCTCCAGGGTTTGTCCAACCCGGACCTTCTCGCTCTCAACTCAAGCCGTGCCGGTCGATCAAACGTCGTACTGTCCACACTGTCCACCTTTCGCCGAAAGGCGGGATGAGGTGTGCAAAGGATGCAGCGAGGGCGCTTAGTTCTCCAACAGTCATCCCGCTCAAACCATGGAGGCTGTGGGCAACCTGCTGATTCTTGATATCCTTTATCTAAGAGAGCGGAAGGCAACGCCAGCTTCCCAAGCTGGATGTCGCCGGTTCGATTCCGGTCTCCCGCTCCATCCGCCTTCGCTGCCCACAGCGAACGGATACGTGATGGAAAACTCGGAGTCGGGGATACACCATGCTCCTGTTCGAGTTGGCAGCATTCGCAATCCTGATGTGCACGGCGTCCGCTCAGACGCAGCACCTTACCGAAAAGCGAGCCACCGCTAGCGGCAACGTTGTCACCATCTACTCGATCGCATGGCCCACCCCGGTGAGTCCGGTAAGCGCCGACGTGGAGGTTTGCGCGAGCGCGAATGCGCCTCCTACACATTTGCGTTTCCCTCGTACTTTCAACTTTGTTTCGTCGATGGGGGTGCCATCGCACCATACGGCTCAAAGAAACAGCCGACGCTTGAGAGAACGCTGCTCCAGTCCAAACAGTGCGTGCGCGGCTGGCTCGACTTCGCCATGACCTCTGGGCAAAAACCAGTCCTCATTCGCTACCACGAAGCGGGAGCGGACAACAAACCGATCGAGTGGCCGGTCAAGTAGCGACGATCCTCCTTCCGACAAGAGCTATCGTTGGAGCATGAAGATGCTTCGCTTTGCCCTCACCACCTGGGTCGCTCTGCTTGCGACTGCCTGTTCGGCACAGACTGCGCCCAGGCGCGCTCCGGACAAAGTGTCTTCAAGCGGCGTCGTTGACCCGAACACCATGGCTGGCGAAGATATCGGCGCCAAGGTGAACGCTGCGGTGGCCGCCATGCCGGTGACCGGTGGCACGGTGCGTATTCCGGCGGGAGATTACAGCTTCGCCGCCACCATCCGTCTCACGCGGCCCGGGCAACACCTGATTTGCGACTCCGGCGCGACACTGCACTACACCGGCAGCGGCGACGCCATTCTCGTCGATCCTTCGAAAGGGGCTGGGCTCGAACTCGACATCGATGGCGAAGGCGGCTGCCACCTGATCGGGAGCGCTGCGGCGGAGAACGGCATCCATCTGCTCCCGGGCAATACGTTCGTAATTCGCGGTATGCGCATCAGCGGGTTCACCAAAGGCAACGGCATCGAGTTGAGCGGCGCAAACAATGTGCAGATCGTGAGGAATGCCATCAACGGTAGCCAGCGTGGCATCGACATGGTGACGATTCCCCACTTTGCGCCGAATGCCGTGCACATTACGAATAACGAGATCTTCCAGAACGACTGGGGCGTGTACAGCCGCAATGGCCACGCGCCAGCTACGCGCGCGCTGGCAAATGTCTATCGCGACAATGTTTTTGAGGGGAACCGCAGCGGCGATCTGTTTCTCGGCTGGGATGCGCACACGCTGGTGGAAGGCAACTACTTTGAATCGACCGGAGTCGCGGTGGCCGCGGGTGCCGGCGGCGACAACGTCTTCGACATTCACGTCACTCGCAACTACTTCACGGTGAATGGCGCTCCAGGCTATCGATCGGAGATCGAGCTGGGCTCGGGCTCGGGCTTCTTCATCGAAGGCAATTATGAGGAGGGGCCCGGGCATGCTGGGGCAGGATCAGGCTGCGCAGTGAATGCCCTTCCCGCACTGCTGCGCGGCGGCCCCAGCGGCGTAGTGCTGCGTAACGCCTTCTCGCGCGTGAGCGAAGGCAAGATCAGCGCGCATGAGTTCTGCTACAAGGGCAACCCTGACATCCCCCCCGGCGTGCTGGGTGAGAACAGGATCGCCGGCGATGTGTCGATCAACGGAGGCGTGCATGCGAAGAGCGCGCAACTGAGTGGCCCTCTCGATCTGGCGCAGGGTGCCGTCGCCTCGACCGACTCGCCGATTCGAGCGGGCGATTCATGTTCGACGGAGGGAATGCTGCTGATCTCGAAACCTGCCAATCAACCCGCGCGGCTCTTCTTCTGCAGCGGGTCGCGCTGGCAGCCGGTAGTTCCGCCTCATCCCTAAAAACGCGGCACTCTAGATCATGTACTTCCAGTGCATCACCAGAATCAGCAGCGCCACCAGCACCAACCCCGCTGCGGGCACGTATCCCCACTGACGGCTCCAGGGCCAGCGCGGGAATGCAACGGCGGCTAGCAGCACCGGCACAAGCCAGAGTGCGACGATCATGCGCCGGCTGCCTTCTTCGCACGACGCGACGCGAGCTGCCGGGCGCGAGCGAAGATGTCGAGAAACATCTCGCGCGTCAGCCGGCCGGTGTTGGTGTTCTGCAGCGAGGGATGGTAGCTGCCGAGGAGCGTAACGCCGTCGGGCATATCGTACTCGGCACCGTGACGAAAGGGATAGTCGCTCAACTTCGTTGCATGTCCTTTGCGCCGCAGGTGGGCGAGATAGCCGTTCCAGGCGATGTGGCCCAGGCACACCACCACGCGTAGGTGTGTGAGCAAGGCGATCTCTTCGTCGAGCCAGCCCGAGCAATTTGCCAGCTCGGCGGGGGTCGGTTTGTTGTCCGGCGGCGCGCAGCGGCCGACCGAGGTGATCAGGACATCGCTCAGTCGCATGCCGTCGTCACGACTGCGTGCGCCCGGCTGCGAGGCAAAGCCCGCCTCATAGAGCACGGGATAGAGAAAATCGCCCGAGCCATCGCCGGTGAAAGGGCGGCCGGTGCGGTTCGAGCCATGGGCCCCGGGCGCGAGCCCAAGGATAAGGACCCGAGCCGCGGGATCGCCGAAGCTGGGCACCGGGCGCCCCCAGTAGATTTCGTCACGGTAGGCCCGGCGGCGCTTCTGGGCAATCTCGGCGCAGTAGCGGCGTAGGCGAGGACAGCGTTCGCAGGCCACCACACGCTGGTTGAGCGCGTCGAACGCAGACTCGACGCCCTCATTGGGCGTTCGAGAGGTAGTCGCAAAGGAAAGGTCAGGGGACATGAGAGCTGACGACGGGCGGCGCTACAAAATAGTGTAGCGTCCACCCAGACGGCTCTCCGGAACCCGGCAGTTTGGGGCGGTCGTCGCCGCCCGTGGACGCATCGATGCTATAAAAACCCGCCATTTCGTGGCCAGGGACCCAACGACGACGGAACTTTGGTTGGGCGCCCGTACAGATAAAATGGGTGGGCTCTAAGGTCCGGAGTTACACCAAAGTGTTCTGGTCTGGTGACATCCGCGGACTTGGAAGGTCTTTAGTGTATTCCCCCTGCACGGGGTTGCAGTCCCTGACTTTTAAGGTCTTACCGAGAGTGGAAAGGTACCATGACTGTCTTCTGGATCAATCCAGGGGCCAATGGACGTTTGGGCATTGTGCAGCGTCCGCGCGGCAATGAATGGCTTCAAGATGATCTGACCGCCCTCCGCCGTGACGGCGTCGACATTCTTGTGTCAATGCTGACCCGAACGGAGGCGATAGAGCTCGGGCTGGCTCGCGAGCAGATGCTGTGCGAAGCGCTTGGCATCGAATTCCGCTCGCTTCCTATCCTCGATCACAGCGTGCCCACCGCGCACCGTGAAATGCACGAGCTGGCAGAGGCGCTGGCAACAGAGCGCCGGCATGGCAAGAACATCGGCGCGCATTGTTGCGCGGGTATCGGTCGCTCCTCGCTGCTGCTGGCTGCGGTTCTCTGTACGGAAGGAATATCTCCAGAACGCGCCTTCTGTCTTATTTCAAAAGGCCGCGGGCTGCAGGTGCCGGACACACCGGAGCAGGTGGAGTGGCTAGCGGGATTTGCCAACGCGCTGCCGCGGTGCTGAGCGATTCGGGACGGTCGGAGAACCCGGCGTAGAATGGGTGCGCTTCCGGCGGCCTGGCCGTTGCGAGGCAAACGCTTCCCACCAGAGGATCGAATCCATGCCCTTCTCCGCTCGACCTGTTGTGAACAGAACATTCGCATCGCCTGCCCTGTTGCTGGCCGCTACTTTGCTGCTGGCCAGCGGCTGCAAGTCCGCCCCGCCGCCTGAGTCGGTCAATCCGCAGAACACGCCTGTCGCCGCGCCTCAGATAAACGGTCAGGATGTCGTCACCCTGCAGCGCAAGGCAACGCAGAACGGTGCAGGGCCGGAGTTCCTCTCCGCCACCGTCATTCCCGGGCGTGGAATGAACCTCTTCCAGATCACGGCGAACCTGCCCGGCAAGGGAACGACGCATGTATTCTTCGCACCCTCGCTCGACGACGCAAAGGGTAAGCTCACCGGCACGGATGCCGATAAGTTCGGCAATGGGTCTTTCGCCTACGGTGGCGCGTTCTTGGTGCCCTATCCGAACCGCATCCGCGGCAAGCTCTCCGACGACAAGCAGTCGATCATTACCTCATGGCATGGCAAGCCCCTCACCCTGCCGGCGAACTTCTCCGGCAAGAAACCGGGTGCGGAGCTGCACTCCATCCACGGCCTCATCCTCACCTCGAAGACCGATGACATAAAGGTCGCCGACTCGGCCGATGGCCAGACTGTGACCGGCACGATTCACGCAGGAGACTTCGGCGGCCATTGGCTTTCGAAGACGGATCTCGACTTCACCATCGAACTCGCGGGCAAGGACGTGACCGCAACCATCACCGCGAAGAACGTGGGCGATCAGGAGGAGCCAATGTCGATTGGATGGCATCCGTACTTCGCGATCCCGAGTGGCGATCGCACGCAGGCGCGGCTGCAAATCCCCGCAGCCATGATGGCGCTGGTAAACAACTATGACGATGTCTTCCCCACCGGCAAGCTGGTGCCTGTGAAAGGCACGAAGTACGACTTCAACGCGCCGGAAGGCAAGCCGCTGGACAACATGTTCCTCGACGACAACTTCTCGAAGCTCACCCGTACGGATGGCGCAGTTGACGTGCAGCTGACCGATCCCGCGGCCAACTATGGCATGCATGTGCTCGGTGAGTCGCCGGAGATCAAGACTGTGCAGGTGTACGCGCCAACCGATCCCGGAAAGAACTTCGTGGCGATCGAAGAGCAGTTCAACTTCGGAGATCCCTTCGGCAAGCAGTGGCATGGCACGGACACCGGCATGATCACGTTGAAACCCGGCGCATCCGTCACATGGAAGGTAAAGCTGGAGCTGTTTACGCCGCCCGCAGCGAAGTAGCTTTCAACCGAATCAATGGGCGTCACGGCAAATCGTCGTGGCGCCCGTTCCGTTTTCGAAATCGCACTTGGCCGCTCATGACCCTGGTCACGTGATCTTGACGACAAAATTCTGCAACTCCTCGCCGCAAGCGCCGTCTTAGACCAGTATGCAGACCACAAATGTGCGCTGCCTGTGCTGCGGCAGCCGGACGCTGACCACCCCGGGAGTCTTCGAGCTATGCCCCGTGTGCTGGTGGCAGGACGATGGACAGGAAGACGTGGATGCAGATGTAGTGCGCGGCGGACCCAATGGCACCTTGAGCCTGACCGCGGCGCGTGCCAACTTCCTGGCCTGTGGAGCCTCCGATCCACGTTTTCTGAGTCGCGTGCGCGCGCCCCTGCCCTCGGAACGCGCGGCCAGCCAAAGCGTGGCATTTCGGCCCGCTGTTTAGCAAAACCTTTCCTATGGCAGGCTTGCGCCTTTGCGCGGTTTGACCCCCTTCGTAAAGCCTCTTACCATTGAGTCAGTCGCCTGCCCTGCAGCGTGGCCTGGCACGCAACTCGCGTCCACTAGGCTCACCCCGTCCTACCAGATCGCGCAGGCGCAGACATTCACGGAAGGCACACTTGGGCACTACTTTGAGCACCCCAGACATAGTCGAAACCCCTACCACTCCTGAGACCGCCGCTACCGCCCCCGACGCGGGAGCAGAGCACGATCACACTGGCCACGATCACACCCACCAGCACGGGCCTACCTTCAATCCGGAGGTCACGCGGTCCGTCGAGGTCACCATTCCGGCCGATGAAGTCTCCCGCGCCATGCGCTCTACGGTGAAGCGCTACCAGAAGCAGGCCCACATCCCCGGCTTTCGTGCCGGGAAAGTTCCCGAGTCGCTGATCCGGGGACGTTTCAACGAGCGCATCCGGCAGGAAGTACTGGAAGCGGTGATGCCGCAACACTTCCAGAAGGCCATCACGGAAGGCAACTTCCGCCTGGTCTCGCAGCCGCAGGTCGTCGATATGAAGATGGAAGACGACCAGCCGCTCTGGTTCAAGGCGAGCTTCGAAGTGATGCCGGAGTTCTCCGTCGACGGCTACCAGGACGTAAAGGTGGAGAAACCGAGTGCTGCCTTCACCGACGAGGAGTTTGCGGCCGAGGTTGAGCGTGTGCGCGATTCGCGATCCACCATGGAGCCGGTTGAAGAAAATCGTCCACTCGTGGACGGTGACTGGGCGCAGATCAGCTTCACCGGGAGCCTCCAGGGATCAGACGAAAATGAAGCCAGCAAGGACGGCGCACCCCTCAATGGCGAGGACGTCATCCTCGAGGTTGGCGGATCGAATACGCTGACCGCGTTCACCGAGGCTCTTCGCGATGCAACTGTAGGTCAGGAACTGAAGTTCGAGGTGAGTTACCCGGAAGACTTCGGCGAGAAGCGGCTTGCCGGTAAGAATGTCGCCTATGACGTCTCCGTCAAAGGAATCAAGCGGCGGGTCCAGCCAGAGTTAAACGACGACTTTGCAAAAGAGCTCGGAGACTACTCAGGCTACGAGGACTTCACAACCCGCTTCCGCGAAAACCTGCAAACAGAAAAGAACCGCCGCACCGAGACCGAGACGCGCGATCGGCTGCTGACCGCGCTGAGCGAGCGCTTCCAGTTCCCAGTGCCCGAATCGATGATTCAGCAGCAGGTCGACGCCCGGCTGGACCGCGGGCTGCGTGCCCTTGCCGCCCAGGGAATGCGTGAGGAAGACATGAAGCGGCTGGACTTCGCGCGGCTGCGTGTCGCGCAGCGCGACTCAGCCACCAGCGAGGTGAAGTCGCTGCTCATTCTCGACCGCATCGCCGACGCGGAGAACATCGGCGTCTCGGACGAGGAACTCCACCAGGAGCTCGAGTTGCTCTCGCTACAGTTACGTGAACCGATGGATACCCTGCAGGGGCGATTGACGCAGGATGGGTCCATGGCTAGAATCCGGGAACAAATTCGACGGGACAAAACCGCGAAGCTGTTGTATGAGCGACTTTAGTTGTAGTTGGAAGTGGTGTTGAACGGTTTGTAATTGAGCAAGTGTTGTGGAGCGCCTCTGGGCGCTCTTGAGGCGACGCAGGAGAACCAGCCAGCCGCAGAAAGCGCGCGGCGGGCGAGGAGCATAAAGAAGAGCATGGCACTGGTACCGATGGTCATCGAGCAGACGAGCCGGGGCGAACGCGCCTACGACATTTACAGCCGTCTGCTGCGCGACAACATTATTTTTCTGGGAACGCCGATCGATGATCAGATTGCCAACCTGGTGATCGCGCAGATGCTCTTTCTCTCCGGCGAGGACCCGGAGAAGGATCTGCAGCTTTACATCAACTCGCCGGGCGGCTCGATTACCGCAGGTCTGGCCATCTATGACACCATGCAGTTCATCAAGAATGATGTGGTGACGTACTGTATTGGTCAGGCGGCGTCCATGGGAGCCTTTCTCTTGATGTCCGGTACGGCGGGCAAACGCTTCGCTCTCCCCAATTCGCGTATCCTGATTCACCAGCCGTCCATGGGCGGCCTTTCAGGTCAGGCAACAGACATCGACATCCACGCCCGCGAGATCCTTCGTATTCGCGAGATCACCAACAACTTGATGTCCAAACACACCGGTCAATCCCTTGAACGTATTGAGCGGGACGTCGAGCGGGACTTCATTATGAACTCCCGACAGGCAAAGGAATACGGCATCATCGACGAGATCATCGATCGTCCGCGCACTTAGGCGGCCGACAAGGACCTCGGCGAGAAGGAGCAGATTCCATGAAGACGCGCACGGGTTCCGACGAGACACTCCGCTGTTCGTTCTGCCATAAATCGCAGGACGCTGTAGCCAAACTGATCTCTTCCCCCAGCGACTATCCGCGTGCGTACATCTGCGACGAGTGCGTCGCGGTGTGCAACTCCATCCTGGACGACGACCGGACTGAAGCCCAGCCCGGCGCGGCGCCTGCCCATCTGCCCAAGCCGCAGGAGGTCAAGGCGTTCCTGGATGAGTACGTCATCGGCCAGGACACCACCAAGAAGAAGCTCGCGGTCGCTGTTTACAACCACTACAAGCGCGTGCAGATGAACCGCACCCGCGGCAACGATGTCGAGCTGTCGAAGTCGAACATCCTGTTGGTCGGCCCCACGGGCAGCGGCAAGACGCTGCTGGCTCACACGCTGGCCAAGATGCTCGACGTGCCCTTCGCCATCGTGGACGCAACCACACTGACCGAGGCCGGATACGTGGGCGAGGATGTGGAGAACATCATCCTCAAGCTTCTGCAGGCCGCTGACGGTGACGTCACCCGCACTCAGACCGGCATCATCTACATAGACGAGATCGATAAGATCGGCCGCAAGGACGAGAACCCGTCGATTACGCGCGATGTCTCCGGCGAAGGTGTGCAGCAGGCGCTGCTCAAGATCCTCGAAGGCACTGTGGCCAATGTGCCTCCGCAGGGCGGGCGCAAGCATCCGCACCAGGAGTTCACGCCGGTGGACACCACCAACATTCTTTTCATCTGCGGCGGGGCTTTTGTCGGCCTGGAGCGGGTGATCGGACGCCGCGTGGGCAAGAAGGCGCTGGGCTTCAAGGCGCTTACGGAGAAACAGGCAAAGGCGGAGAACGCAAGCGCGGCGCAACGCGATACCGAGCTGCTGCGTCAGGCCGAGCCGCAGGATCTGATCAAGTTCGGGCTCATCCCGGAGTTTGTCGGACGCCTGCCGGTGATTGGCATCCTGGACGAGCTGGATGAGGCGGCTCTGGTCGAAATCCTGACCAAACCGCGCAACGCGATCCTGAAGCAGTACCAGAAACTCTTCGACTACGAGGGCGTCAAGCTGAATTTCAACAACGACGCGACGATCGCGGTCGCGCGCGAGGCGCTGCATCGTAAGGTCGGCGCGCGCGGCCTGCGCATGATCCTCGAAGAGCTGATGCTGGACCTGATGTACCACCTGCCGAGCAAGAAGCAGATCAAGGAGCTGGACATCACGGCCGAGATGGTCGCGAAGCGGGACTTCTCCGAGCAACTGCTCGAAAAGGCCGGCTGATCACGACACTCGAAAGAGAAAATCAAAAGGCGCTGCTCCCGGGCAGCGCCTTTGTGCTTCTATAGCGGGCGTTAGAACGAAAGCCGCGCGCTCAACTGAATTTGCCGTCCCGGTGACATGGCATCTGTGATGGTGCCGAACCCCGCCGTATTTACGAAGCGGTTGGGCACATCGAGGTTCACATGGTTCAGCGCGTTGAAGAACTCCCCGCGCGTCTCCAGCCTCATCCTCTCGGTCACGGGAAAGGCCCGCACGACGGCCGCATCGAAGGTCTCCATCCCCGGACCATAGACGGAATTGCGTCCCACGTTTCCGAAGGTATACGCAGGCGGGGTCGCGAAGGCGCCCGGATTGAACCACTGTTGGGTATTGTGTGTGCCCGGCGAAAAGATCTTCTGGCCGGTGAGGTTGGCACGAATCGGGTTCTCGCCCAGTGCCGTGCCTGCGTTGGCAGTATCGCCAAAGACAGAGATGGTCATGGGATAGCCGCTCTGCACCTGGAAGATGGTGGAGAAGCGCCAGTCCTTCGTCAGCGCAGTGCTGAGGCGCGAGCGGTTCCACGCCGGCGCGTCATAGACGCCGCTGAGAGAAAAGCGATGGCGTATGTCGCAGGCAGGGCCGCACTCGGCCTGGAGATCATCATCGTTCTGCGGAATGGCCGATTCATACATCGGTGAGCGGAAGTCGGGCGCATTGGTCAGGCTCTTGGCAAGGGTGTAGTTCGCCAGCAGGCTCAGGCCACGCGCGTAACGGCGGCGCACGTTGACGTACCCCGCCTCGTACCAGCTCTGCGCGGTGTTCTCCAGCAGATTGATGGTGCTCACCGGCGTGAACAGCGGGTCACTCGGATTGGCGACCGTTACCGTCGGCGGCAGCACGGTTCCCGGGACGAAATGCATGCTCGTGTGAGGGGCGTCGCGGCTGGATCGCACCGGGCCCGGGCTGCGCATTGTTGACCAGGTGGGCGCGTTGCAGGTGGAAGCCGCCGGAGCCGATGTAGCCAACCTCAACCGTCGTCTCTTTTCCCAAAGCCTTTTCGACCGATGCGCTCCACTGCTGGATGTACTGCGCCGGAGCGTGCACATCAAGCGACGTGAAGCTGACCACGGTCTTGCCCAGCACGGGATTGCCGAAGTTGTAATTCGCGATCGCCGGGGAGGGTGTGAAGTTGTCGCTCTGCGCCGTCTCTGGGAAGACGTAAGGAACGTTGTGGCGCTGGTTGCACCAGGTATTCATGTCCACCGGCGTGTAGAAGATGCCGTAAGCGGCATGCAGCACGAGGCCGATATCCGGGAGAGATTGCGCGATGCCCAGACGCGGCGCAAAGTTTGCCTTGTTGGGATACATCAGTCCTCGCGGATAGCCATTCTGGCCGCCGATAAACGGAGATGGCACGCCATCGTTGAAGATCAGGTTGCTGTTGGTGTAGGTGACATCCCAGAGCGGGCTCATGTACTCGTAGCGCAGGCCGAAGTCGAGCGTGGTGGTCGCGGTCACGCGCCATTTGTCCTGCGCAAAGCCATCGGCGTACCACTGGCGCAGATTCATCTGCGGCACACCGGCCTGGCGCTGCCGCACGACAGGCATGCCCAGCAGAAAACTCGCCAGCGCGGAGCCAGTGCCGTCATTGGTGAGCGTTTGCGTGGTGAAGCCGTTGGTGAACTGATAGTAGCCGCGGTTCTGGAAGAAGCCCCACATCGGCCAGATGTACCACTGGTAGGTGCCGCCGAATTTCAGGCTGTGGCGCCCTGTCTGCCAGCTCAGCGTGTCGCGTCCTTCGATGATTGTGTCCCAGGCGTGCATCGGCGTCGCGGAATAGCTGTCGCCGAAGGGCGAATAGCCCTGCACGCTGAAGTAGGGCGCGCCCCAGGCGCCCGGGCCGCCGAAGCCGATGCCCTGGATGCCCAGTTGGCCCACGATGTCATTCGTGTTCGCGCTCTCCGTGGTGTGATTCATGCTCAGCCGCGAAATCGCGAGCGACGCCGTATTCAGCAGCGATCGCGACAGCACCTGGCTCGAGCCCAGTACGCCCTGCTGCGAAAGGTTGTCGTGGAAGTAGCCGAAGCCGGGCAGGTTCTCCGGCATAGAATCCGTGCTCGCCCTGCGCGCTGTAGCGGAAGAAGGCGTTGCTGCCGTCGTTGAAGTTGCGATCGATGCGAACCGTTCCCTGGTCGGTGTAGTGCTCTTCGTTGCGAATATCGAGATAGTTGTTCGCATCGTTGCCCGCGCCGACGACACCCGGCTGGCCGTTCATGGTCATGGCTGAGCCCATGTCCATCATGTTTGGCCGCGGAATATAGTTCTTCAGCATGATGGCCGTTGCCGCCGATTGATACGGTTGGCCGGTATCACGTTGTTCGGAAATGGCTGCGGATGCTCTGCGGGTTCGACTTGCTCAACGGCAGCGCAGGGATTGTAGTCGGGGTTGGGGGCTGTCGTCTCCGGATCGTAGATGGTGACACCGCTCTGGCTGAAGTCGCCGTTGGCCTCAGCCTCGGTGGGCACAGTGTCCGTCATGGCGTCCGCGGCCACGTGGCGATAACCTTCGTAGTTCACAAAGAAGAAAGTGCGCTTGCCATAGACCGGCCCGCCCAATGCCGCACCGTAGTTGTTCTGCACCAGATGGTTGGTCACGCCCATGTCCCCGAAGGTAGTGGGCATCGAAGGCGCCGTTGCGCAGGAACTCATACACGCGTGCCGTGGAACTGACTGGTGCCGGAGCGGGTTGCGATATTGATCTGGCCGCCGCCTGCTCCGCCCATCTCCGCCGCGTAGCTGCCGGTCTGGACCTGGAACTCCTGGACCGAGTCCGGAGAGGGGCTGAAGTTCTGAGTGTTGAATGTCGGGTCGGTGTTGGTGGCGCCGTCCAGGAGAAAGTAGTTGGCGTTGGGGCGGGCTGCCGCTGATGCTGATGGCGGAGAACTGCCCCGGCCGCCAGTACAGCGGATTGGCATTTCCCTGCTGTGCGCCACTGCCCTGGTGGGCTCCGGGCACCGTCGTGACCAGGTCGATGAGCTGCCGTCCGTTGAGCGGGAGCTGCTGCACCGATCGGCGATCCACCACTTCGCCCACGCTGGCATCTTCAGTCTTCAGCACTTGCGGGAGCTCCGATACGGAGATCGTCTGCGCCTGCTTGCCGAGCTGGAGTCGCTGATCGAGGGTCATCTGCTGGCCGACCTCGAGCTGGATCAGCTGGGAGCGCTGGTTAAACCCTGTGCTGTCCACCTGAACGGTATAGGGGCCTGGCGCCAGGCCCTCCGCGTCATACAGACCGGCCCCGTCCGTCAGCACTTCGCGTGTCGCGCCCGTTACCGTAGAGGTAATGCGCACATGGGCTTGCGGTATGGCGCGTTGTTGGGGATCAGTCACGGAACCGCGCAGCGCGGCGTAGTTGCTCTGGGCGTACAGCGCGCCAGACAAGGCCAGCAACGCCGGCAGGACGAATATCTTTTGCAAGGGCCTCTCCAAAAAAGGGACAGCAATCTTCTCCTCTTTGCTTGTCGCGAGGAGCTGTCGAACCATAGCCGGTCGCTGGTACCGGCGTCTTCGTCCGAAGGCTGGGCTCCGCCCTCGACCCTTGGGTGGAGTTACCGTCATCATGTTGATAACCCGGACGGTTCGGCGCCCCGGCCCAAAAGTGCACAGCGGATAACAATGGTTTACCCTTTTCATAAGGGGCCGATACAAGCGCAAGGCTGGTCGGTTAGCATACGTTGACGCTTCACGAATTCGCCTGAAGGTGAGCCTCCCACAGGCCTTTGAACATCTGACAGATACCGGCCGGATCCGGAGAGATCCAGCTGTCCGCTTTACTGCGGTATCAACGCAGATTTTTGACGCCGACGCTCACCGGCAATCGTGAGCGGAAGGACAGAAGTGGCAACCAATAAGGACCCGAAAGAGCCCAGGGAGACCAAGGAGCAGCGGGAGCGCGGCGAGATCCGCAAGCTGCCCATGATGCCCATCCGCGAGATGGTCATCTTCCCCTACATGATGACGCCGTTCATCGTCGGCCGCGAATCCAGCGTGCGCGCGCTCGAAGAGGCGCTCAACGGCGACCGTCGCATCTTCCTCGCGACGCAGCACGACGCCTCGATCGACGAGCCCAAGGCCGACGACGTCTATTCCGTCGGCACCATTGGCAACATCGTCCAGAGCGTGAAGATGCCGGACGGGAACATTAAAGTACTGGTTGAGGGATTGGAGCGCGCCAAATCCACCGAAGTGAACGATTCCGACGGCTTCTTTGTCGCCACCGTCCGCATTCCGCGTGTCGCCCCTCCCGGCCCGCAGACAGAGCAGTTGATGCAGAAGGTCACCGGCCTGTTTGAGCAGTACGTCAAGCTGCAGCAAAGCCTGAACTACGAATCCATCGTGGCCGCCGTGCGTATGGACGAGCCGGGCAAACTGGCCGACACCATCGCCGCCAATCTGCAGCTCTCGGTCGAAGAGAAGCAGGAGCTGCTGAATCTCTTTGATCCCACCGAGCGGCTGGCGCGCATCGCCGATCTGCTGGACATGGAGATCGAAAAGCTCAACATGGACCGCTCCATCCAGGGCCGGGTGAAGCGGCAGATGGAGCGCGCACAGAAGGAGTACTACCTCAACGAGAAGATCAAGGCCATCCAGAAGGAGCTGGGCCGCGGTGAGAAGAGCGAGTTCGACGATCTGAAGAAGAAGATCGAAACCTCCGGCATGCCCAAGGACGTGATGGACAAGGCGATGCAGGAGCTGAAGAAGCTCGAAGCGATGCCGCCGATGTCTGCGGAGTCCACGGTCTCCCGCAACTACCTGGACTGGCTGCTCGCCGTGCCGTGGAAGAAGAAGTCGAAAGAGACGCGCTCGATCGATACAGCGGAGAAGGTCCTCGACACCGATCACTATGGCCTGGAGAAGATCAAAGAGCGCATCCTCGAGTTCCTCGCCGTGCGCCAGCTCGTGAAAAATCCGAAGGGCTCCATCCTCTGCTTCGTGGGCCCTCCGGGCGTGGGCAAGACCTCGCTCGGCATGTCGATCGCCAAGGCCACCGGCCGCAAGTTTGTCCGCATGTCGCTGGGCGGCGTGCGCGACGAGGCCGAGATCCGCGGCCACCGGCGCACCTACATCGGCGCGCTGCCCGGACAGATCATTCAGTCCATGAAAAAGGCCGGCACCAAGAACCCCGTCTTTATGCTGGACGAGGTGGACAAGATGGCCTCGGACTTCCGCGGCGATCCCTCCTCTGCGCTGCTCGAGGTGCTCGACCCCGAACAGAACTCCAACTTCCAGGACCACTACCTCGATGTCGAGTACGACCTCTCGCAGGTACTCTTCGTGGCCACGGCGAACGTCCTCCACACCATCCCCGGGCCGCTGCAGGACCGCATGGAAGTTCTGCGGCTGCACGGCTACACCGAGGCTGAAAAGATCGAGATCGCCAAGCAGTACCTGGTGAAGAAGCAGCTCGAAGGCACCGGGCTGAGCGACAAGAACATCACCTTCTCCGACGATGCGCTGACCGAGATCGTGCGCAGCTACACGCGCGAAGCGGGCGTGCGCAATCTGGAGCGGGAGATCGGAAACGTCTGCCGCAAGGTGGCGCGCCGGGTAGTGAAGAATGGCGCGAAGCACAAGGAAGTCATCACCAAAGAGAACATCGCCGACTTCCTCGGCGTGGTGAAGTTCCGCGACTCCCAGGCGCACGAGAAGAACGAGGTGGGGCTGGTCACCGGCCTGGCCTGGACCGAGGTGGGCGGCAGCATTCTATCCACCGAGGTGCAGGTGCTCGATGGCAAAGGCAAGCTGACGCTGACCGGTCAGCTGGGCGATGTGATGCAGGAGTCGGCGCAGGCCGCGCTCTCCTACATCCGGAGCCGCGCACACCAGATCGGCCTGCCACGCGACTTCTATCGCAACGTCGACATTCACGTCCACGTCCCGGAAGGCGCCATCCCCAAGGACGGTCCGTCTGCCGGCATCACCATGGCGACTGCGCTGGCCAGCGCGCTGACCAAGATTCCTGTGCGCCGCGATCTCGCCATGACGGGCGAGATCACGTTGCGCGGCAAGGTGCTTCCCATCGGCGGCCTCAAGGAGAAGCTACTTGCGGCGCACCGCGCCGGCATCTTCGAAGCCATTCTCTCGAAGGAAAACGAGAAGGACGTCGCCGAGCTGCCCGACAACCTGAAGAAGGCGATGAAGCTGCACTTCGTCGAGACGATGGACGAGGTGCTGAAGATCGCACTCGAGTCGCCCCTGCCGGAGCTGAAGGAGGAGACGCCCGAAGCCCTGGCCGTCGTCCACGCTCCCGTCCCGCAGGATCAGCCACGCGCGCACCAGTAGAACAACCGCAGCAATACGAAAGGCGCTGCCTCGGCAGCGCCTTTTCTTCTCAGCGCAGCAATGCGAGCAGGCTTGAGTAGTCGTCCGTCCAGAGCCGGAGGCCGGCGCGCTGCTCGGTCTCTCGCATATGACTCGCAGCCGCGGGCAGCGCGAGGAACGCACCATTGTCGGTGACCAGAACCCAAGTGGCGTTGAACTCGCCTCGCCGCGCGTCTTCGAGGCTGTGCACAGTGCGCGCCTGCATGCCGGCTGCCTTCGCCAGCAGATAGATCGCCGGCTCAAGATCGACATGCCGGTTTGAGATGTGGAAGGCGAGAATGCCGCCGGGCGCAAGGTGCTTCCGATAGATGGCAACCGCCTGCGTGGTCAGCAGATGCAACGGGATCGCATCGCCGGAGAAGGCATCGACTGCCAGCACGTCAAAATTCTGCGGAGCTTCCTGAACAAGCGAGGCGCGTGCGTCTCCATCCGCGAAGGTGATCTGTGCCGGTGAATCGCGCAGGTAGGTGAAAAAGTGGTCAGCAATAGGCTGTACCGCCGGGTTGATCTCATAAAACCGCATGCGATCTCCGCGCCGTCCATAGGCTGCGATCGTACCGGCACCCAGGCCGACGATACCCACATTTCGGGGATGCTCTCCGCAGCAATAGCGCAGCGCGAGCCCAACACCGGAGTCGTCGGCGTAATAAGTCGTCGGTGTCTTGCTCAATTCCGGCGTAAAAATCTGCGTGCCGTGCTGGATCGTCCCGTTGCTCAATGTGCGCATCCATTGCTGCTTGCTGTCGTAGCTCTGCTTCACCCGCAAGGTCGCGTAGAAGTTGCGGGTGGCGAACAACGTGTCGCGTCGGTAGGCTGCGTGAAGCAGAACGAGGACGTAGATTAACATCGCTGTTCCTGCAGACCAGAGCAGGCGCTCGGACCAGCTCGCCGGCCACACCACCAGCAACGCGACGAGGGCGGTCGCGACGAATGAGATCGCCACGTCATAGTTCGAAGAAAAGAGGAGCGGGAACGCGATAGCGATCAGGAAGGACCCGATTGCACCGCCCGTCGCGAACATCAGGTAGAAGACCGTCAGCTCCCTGGTGGCGCGTGGGCGCAATGCATATGCCTCGACGTGACAGTAGAGGCAGGCTAGGAACATCTCGATCAGAAAAAATGCGATGCCTACGCCCATAGGCAGCCACACATCCGCCTTCGCCATCATGTACGCCAGCCCGGCAAGCATGACGACAAGCAGCCGCGTCAGCAGCGGGCGCGGCACGAACCTGGCGTATTCAAAAGCAACGATCAGCGTGACGAGATACGCGGCGAGAGGCAGAATCCACAGCAGCGGAATGGCGGCGATGTTCGCCGTGAGATAGCTGGTGACGGCGCACAACTGCATGCTGGCCACGAGTGGTAGCAGCAGCCACAGCCATCTGCTTCTGCGTGACGCGGGCGCTTCATCCTCGGGTAGCGCCTGGGATAGCGCCTCGTCCCGTTCACTCGAGTCAGGTGGCGTGGCGGCTCCGCTGCGCACGCCCCGGGCAAGCGTGGCAGCAAGGGCGGCGAAGCATACGAAGCCACAGCTCCACAGGACGCGCTGCATGTGCAGTGTCAGGTACGGTTCGACCAACGTCGGATAGAGCGCAAGAGCAAGCAGCGAGGCCAGGTTCGACAGCGCAAAGAGGCGAAACGGGATGCGGCCATGCTCCAGCCGCGCCAGCCAGGCCTGCAGCAACGGGCTGGTGGATCCCAGCAGCACAAATGGCAACCCGATCGACATCACGAGCGCCAGAAAGATCATGGCGAAGGGATGCGACGATGCGTGACGGAAGGTGCCGCTCCGCAAAGACCACACGATCGCCGAAACTGCGGCACACAGCAGCAGAGCGATGTGAAGAGCCATCTGCCCCCGCTGGCCGGCACGCCGCACTGCCCAATGAGCATAGGTGTATCCGGCGAGCAGCGCCGTCTGGAAGAAGACCAGGCACGTGAGCCATACGGCAGCCGAGCCACCGAAGGCGGGCAGGAGCTGCTTGGCCGCCATCGGCTCGACGAGAAAGAGGAGGAACGCGGCGAGGAAGATCGTGCCGCCATACAGCATTCTGGTAGTTTTCAATGGAACGCGTCTCCGGAAACAGATCTTCCGTCTGCACCGTGAGCTTTCCAGTCATGAGCGCTCATGTCAAATCTGACGTGACGAGGGAAGGGCGCCGCCGAGGCAGCGCCCTTCCCTGTTGACCGCGCTTGCGCTTACTTGCGTTTCCAGAACGTCGGGTCCCCACTCATCATCTCATCCGAGACATAGCTCATCGCCGGATCGAATGCGTAGAGGTTACGCTGCGACGATTCGACCGCCGCGGCGGCGAGTTCGCGATAGTGCTTCATATTTGTGTCGCCCATCGCTTCACGGAACTTCGCAGCACTCGCATCTGCTGCGTCCACTTCCGACAATGATTTCATCGGGGTGATCAGCAGCCATATGCCCCCGTTCTCCCAGCCATAAGCGCTCTGGTAGAGAGCTATATGCCTTCCCGGCTCCGCCTTGTCCAGGTTGCTCCGGAGCATCTTCAGATATTCTTCCCACTCCCCCTGGTGTCCCGGACGCACGGTCACACGGGTGATCTGCATGTAACGCATGGTTGCAATGGCAACCCCTGACTCTGGCATGAGGTCGTCGCGCAGGGTAAAGATGTTGCGCGCCATTGAGGAGAGCAGCTCGCCATCTGCGGCGAAGGCCTGATCGATATCGGCGCTCAGGGTCGTGTTGGCCTCCTCCTCCTGCCGCTCCTTCTCGAGCGCGGCAAACGAGCCATAGCTGAACAAGAACAGCGAGCGCGGAGGGCCGGAGAGTGCCTGCAACGCCACGTAATGCTGGTTCGATTTGGCCTTCTCGGCGGCTTGGATGAACGCACTTTCCGACTTCTGGTGAGCGCTTCCGCCCTTCCCCGGCTTGAGCCATTCGATATCAATCACCAGAACCTTGGGCGGCGGTGTTGCCTTCGCCGCAGTCTCCTGTGCCCTGGCGGCTGGGAGTCCGAAGACTCCGCTGATACAGAGACACAATCCTGCACATAATCCGATTGTCCTGCTCAACATAAGATTTCTTCCCTTCAGCGTGAAGAAGCGGTGGTTGCATTGCGGGGGTTGTCAGCGATGGGGCAAGGGCCCTTACTCGGAGATCCGATTGGCGGGAAGCCGGGAGACTTGCCTACGGCCAAGCGAACAAAAGCGAAAGCGCAGACAGTGGGGAGAGGGCCGGACACAACTCTGAGCGCAGCCGCCTATCAAAGGGAACGGCCGCAGAGAACGAATCTTTCCAGTTCGAGCTGTCGGTGCGTCTGCTTTATATACCGCGGAGCCAGGCTACGCAATGGAATAAGCGAAGTGGCAAGAGCAGGTGGCCCGGATACGCGTGTCATCGCTGCGGCGGCCAGGGCGCTTAAAGCGGCTGGCGTGCTGTCATGCCAGAGTGCGTTCTGAGCCCCGACTTGAATGTAGCCCTCAATGTAGACCTGAAGCCGGACCGGAAGATGGACCTGCTCCTGAACCGCATGGCCACGCGCGTGGCCAGCAGCACGAGCGCGCTCCAGCACAGCCAAACCACAGCCGTTCTCAGGTGAGCTGCTGTGCTGATGGAGATACCGAAGCCGCCGCCGATCGCGAGGCACGCCGCAATGCACATCGGACACTTCGGCACCAGCGCCAGCGCTACGCTGGGCAGCGCAAACGCCGCCGGCCCGCGTGTCCGTCGCGCCGCCCGCCGTGTTCGATTCTCACCGGCGGCGGTTGGCCCCGCGGCAGCCTGAGCAACAGGAGAGGCCGCCCTCCGCCGGCAAGGGCAGATGCGACGCGGGGACGCGTTGTGAGCTGTCATCACGCGTGCGCCTCGTCGTGGCAGCAGGCAGAGGACTTCGGCGCGTCCTCATACTGGTCGTGCCGCTTCACCCACCCGACCATCTTGCCGTCAGGACCGCGCTCATTGCGACCCTTGGGCGTCAGATCGAGGAAGTGATTGGCACCGATGATGGAGTCCAGGCCGCGCGCGTAGCTGGAGTAGGTGTGGAAGATCTCCCCCAACGGGTCTTTGTAGAAGACGCTGAGGCCGGGCAGCTGATCGCTCTGGTAGCGCTTCTCCGTGTTCGTCGTGTAGTTGTACGGCAGCTCGGCCTTGTCGAGTTCTTCCTTCGTGAACGAGACCCCGTAGTCGTAATTGAAGTCGCTGCCCTGCGACGACACCCACGGGAACTGCCAGCCCATCCGCTTCTTGTAAGCGGCCAGCTTGCTATACGACGCCTCCGAGATGCACATCAGCGTCACATCATGATGCTGCAGGTGCTGGTTCGGACCATCGATGTGATCTGCCGTGAACGAGCATCCAGGACATCCCTCGTCCCACTCAGGCCCAAACATGAAGTGGTAGGCAACAAGCTGGCTACGTCCGGCAAAGAGATCTGCCAGCGTTACCTTTCCGCTTTCGCCTTCGAAGACATACTCCTTCTCTACCTTCTCCCAAGGCAGCTCGCGTAGCTTCTCGGCCATCGCTTCGCGCGCATGCGTGAACTCTTTCTCCGTCGCCAGAAATTCCTTACGTGCCTTCACCCATTGCTCGTGCGACACCACTTTGTGATCCACTGCTTCCGCTGTCGGCATTGCGATTCTCCTCTCTGGTTGTTTCCCCTCATCTCACTTCCCCGCCTTCGGGAGGTCGGCCGAGGTCGGTCATGCTTTCTCCGCTGCCTCGCGCTTTCGGGCGGCTTCTTGAGGGTCGGTGATTATGTCGACCCACTTCGGGTTAGGCGAGGTCTCGGCGTCGTAGTTGTCATGCCAGTTCCACCACTTGTATGGCGGTGTCTGCGGGTAGCCCTCGGGCGAGTCCTCCCACACCTCCTGGCGTCCGAGCGCGGTCAGGTCGAGGTAGCTCCAGACGCTCCCCATGGCTTCGTCGCCGCGGTTATTGATGAAGTACGTGCGGAACACCTTGTCGCCGTCGCGGATAAACGCGTTATGGCCATGCCATTCGTCTACGCCGAAGTCTTTGTCGAAGCTGTCGGTGATGGTGTACCAGGGCATCTTCCAGCCCATCCGCGCCTTCAGGCGCTGGATGTCCTTCTGTGGCGCGCGCGAGGCGTACGCGAGTGTCGTGTCGCGGACATTCAGATGGGAGAGGTGGGAAACCTGGTCGGCTCCTAATGAGCAGCCACGGCAGGCATGATCGGGCCAGCCGAAGACGCCGGGCTCGAAGAAGGCGCGGTAAACGATCAGCTGACGGCGGCCCTCGAACAGGTCGAGCAGGCTCACTTTACCCTTGGGTCCGTCGAACGAGTACTGCTTCTCCACCGCCATCCATGGCATCCGGCGACGCTCCGCGGCCAATGCGTCACGCAGCCGCGTTATCTCCTTTTCTTTCTTCAGCAGCTCATTGCGCGCTTCGGTCCACTCCGCTTCCGGTACCACTGCATGTTTTATCTCCAGCGTCTGCATAAGCATCTCCTGTTGATCTTTGGTGTAGATGTGTTGTCGCCTGCGTCAGCGCGTCTTGCCGCCTTCTGCCGCCACACGAATGCGGAGCAGCAGGTTGTCCCAGCCGGTGCTCACGCCTGCAGAAACTTCGTCCGGGATCAGCCCCATGGCCACGTGCACGAACTGCAACCGCGTACCGCTGCCTTCCCGCGTAAGCCGGTACTGAATATTCGAGGTGGCAGGAAACGACATGAACAACGGCCCGTAGATCTCGAGCAACTCCGGCGCTCGGATGGCCTGCACGTGCCCCCACATGTGACCGTTGTTGTTCCCCAAATCGCGGTACCAGCGCCCACCCGGTACAGCCTCGAGCTTCATTGGCATGGCGACGCCATCGGGTTTGCTATTCAGCGGCCCCATCTGCTCGAGAATCGTCTCAAAGACAATCTCGATCGACGCCTCGATCCGGTCTTCGCGCTTGATGGAGAAGGTGCGAACGGGTTCCTCCGCCACGGGCTGCACCACCATGCGTGTTGCTGTGCTCATACGTCCTCCTCATTGATTGTCTGTTTGCGATGCAGCATCTTCTGCTCCGCACGTTCCTTGATTCGATCCAACTGGTGCGACCAGTACTGCTCAAAGGTCTTCACCCAGTCGTGGACGGGCTTGAGACTGCTTCCGTTCAGCCGGTACATCCGCATCTGTCCATTGCGTGTCACGGTGACCACCCCGACCTTGAGCAGCACTGAGAGGTGCTTTGAGACCGAGGGCTGCGGCATCCCCACGGCCTCTACCACCTCGTTCACGGCACGTTCGCGGCCATCGCCCAGCACATCGAGGATCTCCCGCCGCCGCGGCTCAGCCACCGCGTTGAAGACATCCAAGGTAGTAGCAGCTCGTGCCATGCAGTCATAATATTCCTATATAGGAATATGTCAAATACTCCATCCGTGCCTCTAATCGGTCTGCGACAATCGAGGACGATGCGCCTTATCCCGAAGTTCCTTCTCTCAGCCACATCGCCCGACCACTTCCCTCCCCCAACAGCCCCTGAGGTCGCATTCCTCGGTCGCTCGAATGTTGGCAAATCGAGTCTGCTGAATGCGCTCGTCGGCTCGAAGCAGGCGCATGTCTCCTCGACTCCGGGACGTACGCAGGCCATCAACTTCTTTGCGCTGCAGGAGGCTGCAGCAAGCATCCAGCCGGTGTTGCTCTTCGCCGATCTGCCCGGTTACGGGTACGCGAAGATATCGAAGTCGATCTCGGCGGAATGGCCGAAGTTCATCGAGCCGTATCTAGCGCTGCGGCCGACCTTGGCGCTCTGCATCTGCCTGGTGGATAGCAAAATCCCTCCCCAGGAGAGCGACCAACGGCTCATCCATTACTTGAGGGAAATCGGCAGACCCTTTGTTGTGGTAGGGACTAAGGCGGATCGCCTCTCCGGCAATGAGCGGACGAAATCGGCTGCCGCGCTCAAGCGGGCACTGGGCGTCGATGAGATCCTGATGTGCTCCGCGAAGACCGAGCTGGGAATGAAGGAGTTGTGGGCACGGCTGCGGTCGATTGCCGCGACATAACCGCCGGGCGCCTCACGTCCCGAAGCTGCGCACCCGGCCGCCGCCATCGACTTCGACCCGAGCCGCCAGTGTCCCCTGCGCCCGCTCCTCCACCTCCGCGAAGAATGCCGACCGCTCCCGCTCAGTCATTGCAACGCAGCGTTCCAGCCGCAAGGCACGGGACAAGTATCGTGGTGCGCGCGCGATCCAGTTCTGACGCTCCAGGTCGTCCGCCGGCAGCATCTGGCCAGCCAGCAGGTCCAGCTGGCGCAAGACGGCGGTGCCGCCCTCGCCGGCGCGCCAGCACACATCGGTACGGGGATCGTCGTTCACGGGATCGGGGTTTGGCGGATCAGGGCTCGGCGAATCGTATGGCGATAGCAATGGCCGGGCGCCGCGCTCTCTCATCGTATCGATGTAGCCCTTGAGCGCCGGATCCGGTGCCGTCCACCGCAACATGTCAGGCTGCGCTCCACGCTCCACCATCTGGGCCAGCACACTCATGGGCTGCCGCTCCAGCAGTACCGCGATCGGTTGCCGCTTGCGCACCTCGTTCTTCAGGATGCGCAAGGCCTCAGCCAGAGTGGTGACGGCAAAGTCAACGATGCCGTTGCGGACGCAGTGGCGTACCGCTTCTGTTCCCGTTTCAAGCACCAGTGATGCCGCCCCCGCAATACTGGCTGCGATCAGCAGTGCATCGCCTTCATCGGCGAGACCGTCGATCAGGAGCAAGCGTCCGGCCAGAGATCTCGCGCCAAACTGCGAGGCAGCGGCCGCAGAGAGCAGCGCGTAGTGCGCGCGCACACGGCCTACCGCCGGCATTCTGAACTGGGGTGTGTCAGAGGTCCCGAGCGCGTCAGCCATCGTGCAGGATTAGATGCAGCTAAAATGGTGACGTTCACCAGCTGGAGTAAGGCTGCCCGTCACTCCCCGCTTCTTCTGACCCGCTGTGGACGTCATTTACACCTGGATCCGTCTGATCAATATTCTGCAGCGTGTCATCTGTCGCGGTTACCCAGGTAGTGTCACTGTGGGTCATCGGGTCTGTCGGCAGCTTTTTGAGATATCCAGCCTGCACCAGGTCGTCCAGCGATTGCGGCGCCTTCTCCTTGTCGGCCGTGTAGGCGTCGATGGCGTTGCGCAGGACGTGCAGATCTTCCTTCAGCACGGCTTCCTTCGCCGCCTTGATGGACGCCAGGTACGCGGGTATTGCGACAGCTGCCAGGATCGCCACAATCAACATGACGATCATGAGCTCCAGCAGCGTGAACCCGGCCTCGGTCCCCTTCCCGGCCCCCCTCGTGCGCGCGACGGTTAGAAGCGAGGCCCGGCCGTGCAGCTTACCAGTCGGCATACTTGGTTCCGTTCAGAGCGGTGCGCTGCGATTTGGAATACACATCGTATACGTTCTGTCCACCGAAGGAGTCGCCGGTGGGATCATCCTGCTCCGAGCGCAGACCCCAGTCAGGCTTCCCGGTCATGGGATCGATGGGAACATGACGCAGGAAGCGAACTTTCTTCCCCTTTACCTCGACGCCTTTTACCAGCGTCTCCAGGTCCGGCGGATAGTTGTCGCTGTCCACCTTGGTCTGGATGCCCCCCTTGTCGGCAGCGTCCTTGTAGGCATCGATCGCCTTGCGCATCTCCCACAGATCCGCGTGCAGCTCGCGCTCCTTGACCCTCTTGATGTTCCAGCGAGCGAGCGGCACGGCGGCCGAGGCAAGGAGGCCCAGGATGGCGACCGTCACAATCAGCTCGATCAGCGTAAGACCGGCCTCGCGCCCATGGGGCGAGGCCGGCGTGCGCGAGCTCAAGGTGCGAATCATAGCCATCTCTATTAGTTTACGCGGCGAGTTCAGGCTACTTATTGCACGTGGACGATGGCGCCCGAGGTAATAACCGGTAGCGCCTGCTGCTTGCTGTCCCGCGCCGCTGCCTTGGCAACACTCACAATGCTGTCACCTGAGGCCTTGGCCTGAAATGTAAGGACGCAGAGCTGCCCTGATCCGCTCACGCCGGCAACCCCAGGCGGACGCGAAGCAGAGATCGCCACTCCGCCGGAGCCGTCGTCACGGTGGACCAGCGCGACAGTCTGGCCATCGTGGCCCAGGTAAGCCCCGGTATCGACGTTGATCAGCGACAGCTTCGCGGAATCGTACTGCAGCTGCATCGGAACAGAGAAGACATCCGAGCCACCGGAGACGTTGACCGCGACCTGGAAGGTAGAGCCGACCTTTGGTGGCGTTGCAGGCGCAGCGAGGGCCACGGACAGTGGGGCCGCATTACTTGACGCGGCCTGCTGCTCCAGTGCCTGCTGAGCAGCCTGCTGAATACCCTGCGGCTGTGCTGCGCCAGGTGCGGCGGCCTGGCTCGCCGGCTTTGCCGCTGGCTCGACGGCTGAAGCCGGAACGCGGATCGTGGCGATGCGGCGCAGTGACACGCTGGTGCCAGTGCCGGTATCGATCTCCTTCAGGTTCAGCGGGCTCAACTCCTCGCCGCGTACCACATGCGGGATCAGCATGAAGACGATCTCATCCTGCGACTGAATCTTGTCATTGTTGCTGAAGAGATACTTCAACAGCGGTATCTGCGAAAGGCCGGGAGTGCCGGTGAAGTTATTTGAGAGGCTTTGTTGCAGCAAGCCGCCGAGGATGCTGGCCTCTCCCTCCTTCAACCGGATTGTCTGGTCTACAGTGCGCTGGCTGAAGATCGGTTCGTTGATGCCGCTCAGCGATACGGTGCCGCTCTGCTGCGAGATGGCCATCTTCAGCTTCAGCGTGACGTCGCGGTCGTAGTGGATGGTTGGCGTGATCTCGATCTCGACACCGACATCCTGATACTGGAACTGCGTATTCACCAGCGAGCTGACGACGGCTGTAGCCGCGCCAGTCTGGTACGAACCGGTGGCGATCGGAATCTTCGAGCCGACCTTCAGGTCTGCCTTCTGACCATCCGTCGCGCGGATGCGCGGGTTCTGCAGCACACGAGTGTCATTGTCCGTCAGCAGCAGGTTGGCCGTCGCCTGACCGATGGTGATCGCGACATTGTTCCCATTCAGGTTGCCGAGGTTGTTGAGCGTCAGACCATTGTTGTTGTTGGTCGTCGTAGAGGTGGTCCCTGTAGTGCCGGTAGTCCCTGTCGTGCCAGTGGTCCCCGTAGTCCCCGTCGTCGTCGTGGTGTTGCCCACCAGGCTCGCGGAGATCTGCTGCGGCAGAATGATGCCGAGATTTCGCTCCTTGGCGCGGTTAACCTCAAGCACAGCCACGTCGACCACCACTTCGGGCCGCGCCTTGTCCAGATCGTCGATCAGCTTGCGCGCCAGCATCAGCTCATCCGGCGTGGCGCGCATCACGATCGCGTTCTGGCTGGGCACCGCGTAGAGCTTTGCATTGGTCAGCACATTGCGCAGCGCGGTCTGGATATCGTTCAGATCGTTGGTCTGCGAGGTATTCGACAGATAGAACGTCTGCACCGCTTGCGCATCCAGCTCCGTCCTCTTGGCGCGCGTGTTCTGCGCGACGAAGATCGTGTTCGCGGTAATCGGGCGCCAGAAGGTGTTCGAGAGCACACCCAGAATATGCAGCGCATCCAGAAGGGAGACATTCTGCAGGTCGACCTGGACACGCTTGCCGGTGTAATCCGGATCGAACAGCACATTGATGCCCGCGATCTTGCCGACCGTCTGATACACCACCTTCGAATCTTCGAAGGCATGAATGGTGATGGGCTCGTTCGATGTCGGCTTCAGTTCAGCGGGTCCTGAAACCTCGGCCAGCGGGGTCTCGTTTTGCGGCGTTTCGGCGATTTCGCCCGTGGGACTGGCGGAGAGCTTCTGCTTGATCTGGCGAATGCCCTGTTCGGCCATCTCGTTGGCCGGATCGATCTCGAGAGCACGCATGAACTCCGTCATGGCGCCGCTCATATCGCCCTGGTCGCGCAGCTTCTCGCCCTGATGCGTGTGGACTGCCGCAGCGTTGAACTTCAGCCGCTCGTATGAGGTCTTGTAATAAAGGTTTTTCGGGTCCTTCTGATAAGCCGCAGCGTATGCCTGATAGGCCGCTAGGTAGTCATCCTTGGCCTCGGCCGCGAGCCCTTCCTTGTAGAGCGCCTTTGCCGCTTTATCTTTCGCGTGCACGACCGGCAAGAATGCCGGCAAGATAACCAGGAGAAGGATGGGAAGGATCCAGGGTAAAGCGCTTTTCCTGATGCCGTTATGCGCTGAACGAAACTCGGCGTGGCCTTGCTTTACGGAAAGGCCACAGGAACAGTCACTCGATCCCTTACACGTGCAGGAAAAATGCTTTAGTGTGCGTCGTTGCATGAAACTCCACGAAAATAAGAAGCGACGGTGCGCACAGCTTGTCCGCACACGGACTCGATCCAGGCTCCTAGCTACGTTGTGCAGAGACGCTCTCAGCTGCTGAGGTCCCAGTTTCACGAGAGGTGGCTCGCTGATGCGGGATTATAGCAAAGCACTGCGGGGCCGCTCCCAACGCGACTTTCGTCGGTAAGTCGCTTGCGACCGCATTTTTCCCGTAATTGAACGTCCCGCAAAATGTCGATGTGTCGCCTCTCCGTCCTCAGATGCCGCATCCTGCCTTCCGCATGGCCAGGACCCAGCGACGGTGAATTTGCTTTAGGATAGAAGTTACGCATATGTCCCGGCAGACCAGCCACACTGTGCAGGCTAGTCCGCAAAAGACTGCCCCGCAAAAAACTAAGGAACGCGATCCGGTCGCCTCCGGTGCGCGGGACGCATCCGTCAACCGCGCCGCCAGCCATAATTATTTCCTGCTCGAGAAATTCGAGGCCGGCATCGCCTTGCGCGGCACGGAGGTCAAGTCCATCAGGGAAGGCAAAGCGAACCTGAAGGACGCCTACGGATTGATCAAGGGCGGTGAAGCTTTTTTGCTGAATGCGCATATCGGTCCGTACTCCCACGGCAATGCCAGCAATCACGAGTCTCTCCGGACGCGCAAACTGCTGCTGAAGCGGGATGAGCTCAGGAAACTCGAGGGAAAGACGCAGATCAAAGGCCATACGCTCATCCCGACCCGGCTTTATTTCCGGCACGGCCGCGTGAAGTGCGAGCTGGCCGTCGCCAAGGGCAAACAGGACTGGGACAAGCGCGAGACGGTAAAGCGCCGGGAAGCGGACCGCGAGGCCCGCGCCGCCATTGTCCGCAGCCAGCATCGCAACCAACCCGCATAACGCTTATTCACCCCGCAGGAGACCCATGAAGACAGAGTTGTCGTCGCTCGCGCCCGCGTCCTTCGAGACCGAGATGCTGGTCGTATTTGCCATCAACAAGGCTGACAAGAAAGACAAGCAGGCGGATCCACAGATTGAGCTGCTCACAGCGGACGAAGCCGTAACCTCCGCCGCCGCAAAGGCGGTCAGTGGACGCGAGTTCGCCGCCGGGAGCTGCGAAACGCTGCTGCTGCACCAACCGGCGGGTCTGAAGGCAGCGCGCCTGCTCATCGTCGGGGTCTCCCGGCCAACCCCGGCCGAACTGCGCAAGGCGGCCGGCACCGCGGTACGTTTCGCCAAACCACGCGGCATCCGGTCGCTCGCGCTCTTGCTTCCGATCGCAACAGATTTTCCTGCCATCAACACGGCTCGCGCCGCTGTCGAAGGCGCCATCATCGCCGACTACGATTCGGACACCTACCGCTCCGACCGCAAGGATCGCAGCATGGAGAAGGTCACGCTACTGGCCCCCGGCGGTGCAGCGGAAGCCGTATACAAAGCCGGACTGAATGAGGGCGTCATCATCGCGGAGTCGCAGAACTTCGCCCGTGCGCTCATCAACGAGCCCGGCAACGTCCTGACACCGACCGAGTTCGGCCGGCGCGCCGCAGTCATGGCAAAGGAAAACGGCCTAGCATGCGAGGTCCACTCCACCGACAAGCTCAAAGAATTAAAGATGGGCGCCTTCCTCGGCGTGGCGCAGGGTTCCGTCGAGCCGCCCGCGCTCATCGTCCTTCGCTACGAGCCTGCTGGCGCGCCGAAGGATGGCCCCGTGCTCGGCCTGGTGGGCAAGGGCATCACCTTCGACACCGGCGGCATCTCCATCAAGCCTGCCGACAACATGGAGAAGATGAAGTACGACATGGCCGGAGGCGCGGCCATGATTGGCGCGATGCGCGCCATCGCGCAGCTGAAGCCGAATGTGCGTGTCGTCGCCGTCATCTGCTCTACCGAAAATATGCCCGGTGGCAAAGCCTACAAACCCGGCGACATTCTTACCGCCATGTCCGGCAAAACCATCGAGATCATCAACACGGATGCCGAAGGCCGCCTCGTCCTCGCTGATGGGCTCCACTACGCCCAGCAGCTCGGCGCTACGCACCTCATCAATGCAGCAACGCTTACCGGCGCTGTGGCTGTCGCGCTGGGTCAGATCAACGGCGGCGTCTTCACCAACAACGATGACGAGTACGCGCACTTCACCCAGGCCACCGAACACTCCGGCGAGCGCTTCTGGCGGCTGCCGATCGAGGACGAATATCGCGAGCAGATCGTCTCCCAGATTGGCGACATCAAGAACACCGGCGGCCGGTACGGCGGCGCCATCACCGCGGCCATGTTCCTGAAGGAGTTCGTTGGCGAGACACCCTGGCTGCATCTGGATATCGCCAGCACAGCCTGGAACGACGATGCGAAGCCATGGATCGCATCCGGGCCAACAGGCATCGCCGTGCGTAGCATCACCGAGTGGGTGCGGACCTACGCCTGATGAGCGAAGGGTTTGGTCAATCTCCGATAAATATCCAGTGCATCGCTTCGCCGAACGAGCGTTTGTGAAACTTCATTACATCGGTCCCCAAAATATTGGGCTTAGAAATGTCGCAGCAAGTCATTCCGTAGACAATTGGCAATGAGTAAATGTCGTCGAAGTCTTTGATTGACGCTGCTTCAGGAAAATGAGCCAGACCATCCGGACCAGTTTTCCGTTGAAGGTACTTGCAATGCATCTTCAGCTTGATACCTGATCCGGTGGAAGTACAGGCGTACCTCAGCGTGATCGGTATGCCGGAAAGACTTTTTCCAGTAGTGTCGTCCACCGCCCGGACGGCGTATCCTTGGGCCGACAGCGAAGTTGAGAGAGCTACGAAGCCGAGGAGAAATACGATCTTCACGATGTCTCTGAGGCCACCGACTTGCTGCACTACTGACGAGGCATCTTAGCATTTTTCTTCAGTTCGATCCGTGGCGGCGAGCGCTTGTCAGGCTGCTCCCGCCACGATCGGTTTGTGGGGAGATTAAGAATTCGCCGTTATGCGTGGGCGTGCTGCGGGCTCTTCGCCGTGATCTCGATCAGCTTCTTGCTGAACGCCGTAATGTCGTCCGGGTTGCGACTGGTGATGATGTTGCCGTCCTCTGCGACTTCCCTGTCCACCCACTTCGCGCCTGCGTTGATCAGGTCGGTATGGATCGACGGCCATGAGGTGACGGTCTTCCCTTTCACCACGCCGGCCTCGATCAGCATCCATGGGCCGTGGCAGATCGCCGCTACGGGCTTGCCTGAGGCAACGAATTTCTTCACGAACTCGACCGCCGGCTTCTCCATCCGTAGCTTGTCCGGATTGATCTGGCCGCCGGGCAGGATCAGCGCGTCATAATCGTCGACATTCGCCTTGCTAACCAGCTTGTCTACCCGGACGCTGTCACCCCAGTCGGTGAATTTCCAGCCCTTGATCGAGCCGTCTTTTACGCTCAGCACCTCGGTCGTGGCGCCTGCAGCTTCCACATTCTTCTTGGGATCCGTCAGTTCCACCTGCTCGAACCCATCGGTTGCCAGAATCGCAATTTTACGTCCCTTTAACTCACCACTCATAGATTTACCTCTAATACCTAAGACTCGGGAGATTTCGATCCCGTTGCCAGCGGACCACGGCACAGTGGATCATTCCGCAATCTGGATGAAAGCGTTGGTCTGCGGTGGAAGTCGGAGCATCTCACCCAAACCGCGACATCCGATGACGCAGCACCAGGAGATTCGAAAGTGAAAGCAAGCACGAAGGCGCTACTCGCCGCTGCCACCGCACTACTCACCCTCACAGCCTGCAACTCCACCAAAACCACCAAGATCTCCGGCGCGGGCAGCACCTTTATCAATCCCGCCATGGGACGCTGGGCGGCGGAGTATCAGCAGGCGCACAAGACGGTGCAGATCAACTATCAGTCGATCGGGTCAGGCGGCGGCATCCAGCAGGTGAAGGCAGGCACGGTAGATTTCGGCGCCTCCGATGCAGCGCTTACCGATCAGCAGCTCGGGCAAATGACCCCGGTGCTGCAATTTCCTGAGTCGGCTGGTCCGGTGTGCATTACGTACAACCTGCCGGAACTGAAGCAGCCGCTGCACCTTTCAGCGGCGGCACTCTCCGGCATCTTCCTTGGCACTATCAAGAGCTGGCAGGATCCGGTCATCAAGAACGCGAATCCCGGCGTGGATCTACCAAAGAGCGGCATTTCGGTGGTTCACCGCGCGGAAAGCAGCGGCACCAGCGCCATCTTCACCAGCTACCTCTATGAGGTCAGCAAGGACTGGGCCTCCAAGGTTGGCAAAGGGACGCAGGTGAACTGGCCCGCCGGCAACGGCGGTAAGGGCAGCGAAGGCGTAACCGGACAGCTCCGCCAGACACCGGGCTCGATCGGATATGTCGAATTGACGTATGCGCAGCAGAACAACCTGCCTGTCGCAGCTATCGAAAACCAGGCCGGCCATTACGTGCAGCCCAGCCCGGAAAGCACGACGGCAGCCATCAACGGCTTCCTGAACCAGTTGCAGCAGGACCCGCGCCAGCCCATCGTGAACCCGCCGGCCAGCGCGAGCGAAGCGTATCCCATCGCTGGCCTCACCTTCCTCATCGTTCCCAAGGACGGCACCGACGTGGAGAAGCGTCAGGCGCTCAAGGATTTCGTCAAGTACATCGTGACCGATGGGCAGAGCGTGGCCAAAGCGCTGAACTACGCGCCTCTGCCGGATACCGTAAAGCAGAACGACCTGAACCTGCTGAACCAGATGACTGGCGAAGGCAAACCGCTACAGTAAGTCGCGCGCCGGGTTGGCTAATCAGTACGGGGTGCGTCAAGTCCCTGACTAATCGCCGGCTCGCGCATTACATCACTTCCGGCGCGTCGATCCCCAGCCAGCCCAGCACGCGGATGAGTTCGCGTTCTGCAACCGCGGCGGTTGCCAATAGCAGCTTCTTGCGCTCTGCATCCTGCTCCGTAAGGATGTGGAAGCGGTGGTAGAAGTTGTTGAACTGCTGCGCTAGCTGGAACGCGTGCTTCGCCAGATAGGCGGGCTCTGCCGTGGCAATGGACTGCTCCAGCAGCAGCGAGGTTTTGGACGCCGTCTGCCATAGCTCCCAGATATCGCGATCCTCCTCGCCCTCGACATACTTCCCGAGCACCGCGCCATCGACCGCGGCCAGTGCGGCGGCAGCCGTCGTTCCGCCCTTGCGGAAGATGCTGCGCACCCTCACGACGGCGTACTGCACATAGGGCCCCGTCTCGCCCTCGAAGCTGAGCGCATCGTGGAAGTCAAAAGCGATGACCGAATTGCGTGTGTACTTCAGCATGAAGTAGCGCAGCGCGCCGATCGCGATGCTGGTCCCGATCTTGCGCCGCTCGGCATCGTTCAGCTCCGGATGCCGCGAGTCGACCTCTGATTTCGCCGCGGCGATCAGCCGGTCGATCAGGTCGTCCGCTTTCACGCCGAAGCCCTTGCGCCCGGAAACCTCAATGTAGGCGCGGCCGCGATCTTCATCGGATAGCGTGTAGCCCAGTTCCGCGGCGCAGCGCGGCGTCAGTGCCACCATCTCGTAGGAGAAGTGCACGTAACGGTTGGCCGCGTCTGTATAGCCCATGCCGCGCAGGGCCTCGATGACGTTCGCCTGAGGATCGGCCTGCCGTGAATCGATGACGTTGTAGATGGCCTGCGCGCCGCCGAAGTGTGGATGCTCGTGCTCACCATGCTCGGCAGAGATCCAGCAGGTGTGGTCGGGATACTCGAAGAAGTGCCGATAGCCGAAGTCGCGGCCCAGCAGGCCGAACTTCCAGAGATGATAGGCGATGTCCTTGCCGACATAGGTCACGGTGCCATTGGAACGCACGATCACCTTGGCGTCCTCATCGGGCCCAACGCCGTGGGCGCTGTCTGGACCGCTATTGTTGGCCTCCGCGCTCTCTGTGCCGGCGCGCCGCATCACCCAGCAGCCCTTGTTCTTCCCTTCTGTTTCGAGATACAGGACCCCGCGTTCCTTCAGTTGCGTGAAGGCCAGATCCCAGAAGTGAAGGTGCAGGATCTCGCTCTCGCGCGGCAGGAAGTCGTATTCGATCTCCAGCCGTAGCATCGTCTCCAGGTGCCGGCGCAGCACAGCGGTCGAAATTGTATCTGCCGCTGCGGCAATTTCGTTTCCACCGGCTTCGATGGCGTGCAGCGTCCCTAGCCTCAAGGCGCGGCGATTCGCCTTCTCTTCCGGGTTGTCATCGGCGTCGTACCAGGCAGAGACCTTCGCGTATACATCCCAGCAGTAGTAGTCCAGCCGCTCGTTACGAGCTGCCAACTCGCGGAAGAGGATCGCGATCTGCTCCCCCGAAAGATTCTCCAGGTGCATCAGGCCAACGACCACGTCCGCCACCTGCACGCCGGTGTTGTCGATGTAGTTCTGCACATCCACGCGCTGACCGGCCGCGCGCAGCATGCGCACAAACGTGTCGCCCAGGATGGCGTTGCGCAGGTGGCCCACATGGGCGGCCTTGTTCGGATTGATGCTGGTGTGTTCCACCAGCGAGTGAATACCCGCGCCGAAGTTTGCGGCGTCCTGCGCCTTCGCAATGGCCGCCAGCGCTGTGCCACGATCCAGCCGCGCATTCAGGTAGCCTGCACCGGCGACTTCAAAGCCGGCAAAGCCCGCAAGCGGCTGGCTGCTTAGCGACTCCAGAAGCTCTGCGGCAATCTGCTTTGGCGACCTGCGCAGCGGGCGCGCCAGTTCAAAGGCAACCGGCGTTGCGTAGTCGCCCATCGCCACTTGCGGCGGCTGCTCCAGATTGATCCGGAGGTTGTCGATGCCGTAGCGTTCGCCAATGATGCTGCGCAGTCGCTCGCGTAGCCGTTGTTGCATCTGTCTGTACAGTGGAAGGTCCTTGCGGCCGCGGCCCTCGTCAACAGCGACAGGGGAAGCCGCGAAAGCCTTGATTTTATTGCCGATTCTAGCAGAGCTACGGTGATGGCGTTGTCATACCAGCACGCGACTTGTCACATGTAGGTGTGCCACCTAAGATGAAAGATGCACCGCTCCGTAGACACCTGAGTCGCTGTTGCAACTGCCGGAAAGTCCAGCCTGCTGATGCCTGATCGCCCACCCTACTACCTGACCACGCCGATTTACTACGTGAACGCGCGGCCGCACCTCGGCACCGCGTACTCGACCATCGTTACGGACACCATCGCCCGCTATAAGCGCGCGCAGGGTTTCGACGTCTTCTTTCTCACCGGCACCGACGAGCACGGGCAGAAGATCCAGCGCTCTGCCAACGCGACGAACTGCACCCCACAGGAGTTCGTGGACAAGGTCTCGGCCGAATTTAGGGCGCTGTGGGACAAACTCGGCCTGACCTATACGGACTTCATCCGCACCACCGAACCGCGCCACAAACAGAGCGTGCAGCGGCTCTTCACGCTGCTCAAGGAACGCGGGTACATCTACAAAGGCTTCTACACCGGCCAATATTGCGTCACCGACGAGGCGTGGGTCGATGTTGGGCCCGGCGAGCCCTGCCCCGACTGCGGACGCATCACGGAAACGGTCACGGAAGAGAATTACTTTTTCAAGCTCTCGGCCTTCGAGCGCAAACTGCTCGAGCTTTACGAGGAGCAACCCGATTTCATCCGGCCGGAGACACGCCGCAACGAGGTGCTCTCGTTCGTGCGCGGCGGACTGCGCGATCTCTCTATCAGCCGGACGAGCTTTTCCTGGGGCATCCCGGTGCCGGGCGATGAGAAGCACGTCATCTACGTGTGGATGGATGCGCTCGCCAACTACATCACAGCGCTCGGCTGGGGCTCGGATGACGACGCGAAATATCAGCGCTTCTGGGCCGACGATCGCCTGCGCCCCAGCGGCGCGCCGTTGCACATCATCGGCAAGGAGATCTCGCGCTTCCACTGCGTCTACTGGCCAGCATTCCTGATGGCCGCCGGTCTTCCGCTGCCCAGGTTGATCTTCGCGCACGGCTGGCTGCTCTTCGACCAGAACAAGATGTCGAAGTCGCGCGGCAACGTGGTGCGCGCGGAGACCATCCACGACGTTCTCGGCAACGACGCGCTGCGCTACTTTCTGCTGCGCGAAGTGGTCTTCGGCCAGGACGGCAACTTCACCTTTGAGGCCCTGGTCCAGCGCTACAACGCGGATCTCGCCAACGGTTACGGCAATCTGGTCAGCCGCACGCTAGCGATGATCACGCGCTACTTCGGCGGGGTGGTGCCGGAGGGCACGGGCTACCCGTACATACGCGAAGGCGCTCACAGCACGGCTGGCATCTTCGCCCGGCATATGGACGCCTTCGATTTCTCACGCGCGCTGGATGCGGTGTGGCAATTTGTCGGCACCGTGGATGGCTACATCACTGCGACCACTCCATGGAAGCTCGGTGCACTTGAAGACGAAGCCAGCCGCGCGCAGCTTGCGGACATCCTCTACACATGTGCGGAATCCATCCGCATCATCACCGCGCTGGTCGTGCCTGTACTGCCCGACGCTACCGCCAAGGTATGGCGGCAGCTTGGCCTCGGCGACATCGCGCAGGCCGACCTCAAAAACATTGCATGGGGCAGTCTCAAGCCCGGAACCAGACTCGGAGAACCGGCACCGCTCTTCCCCCGCGCAGAAAAGGACACCGTCACCCGTATGAAAGAGATTGAAGAGAACCGCCCGCAAAGCGCGCTCGAACAGGCGCTTTCCTCCATCCCCACTGTTCGCGTGGAGCCGCCAGCCGCGTCGGCATCCACTGACAACTCTGCCCAGAACAAGCCCGCCGAGAAAGCGGACACCACTGCTCCCGAAGCCGGCCCGAAGCCACTCACCGTCGCGAACCCGGGCACTCCGGCGGCTGCAGCCACCACCGCCACCGGCCAGATCACCATCGATGACTTCACCAAGGTTGAGCTGCGCGTTGCCCAGATAAAGGTTGCCGAGCGTGTGCCCAAGGCAGACAAGCTGCTGCGCCTCGAAGTCGACCTCGGCACCGAAACGCGCCAGATCCTCGCCGGTATCGCGGAATCCTACGAGCCCGAATCGCTCATCGGCCGCAAGGTGATCGTCGTAGCGAATCTCGCGCCACGCAAGTTGCGCGGGCTGGAATCGAACGGCATGCTGCTCGCCGGCTCCATCGAGGGCGGCAAGGCTGCGCTCGCCAGTTTCCTCGAAGACGTGCCGCTCGGCGCGAAGGTCAAGTAGTCCCATGCCCTCCGAGGTTCCGGCCCTTACCGACTCCCACGCGCACCTCGATAGCGCGCGCTACGACGCCGATCGAGAAGCGATGCTCAAAGCTGCGTTTGAAGCGGGCGTGGGCACCGTGCTCTCCATCGGCATCGGCGATGGCCCGGACACAATGCACCGCGCACTCGACCTCTGTCGCGAGTACGCCGGCCGCACCGACCTGCCGCGCCTCTATGCCACCGCCGGCGTTCATCCGGAGGAGGCCGCCAGTCTCGACGACGACGCCCTGGACAAGCTGAGCAAGCTGCTCGCCGCGCCCGAGGTCATCGCTTGCGGCGAAATTGGCCTGGATTACTACTGGGACACTGCCCCGCGCGCCGTACAGCAGGAGGCCTTCATCGACCAGATGGAGCTCGCAGCAGGCCATTGCCTGCCGATCGTCATCCACTGCCGCGCCGCGGAGCGCGCAGGCGCCGGCGACACTGCGGCGTGGGACGACACGCTCGACCTTCTCGATCGCCACTGGCGTCAGACCGGGCTCGGCGGCATCCTCCACTGCTTCGCCGGCACGGTCGAGCACGCGCGCCGCGCCATCGACTTCGGTTTCCTCATCTCCTTCGCCGGCAACATCACGTTTCCCAAGGCGCAAGCAATCCGCGATGCCGCGCAGGCCCTGCCGCTCACATCCATGCTGGTCGAAACCGACGCGCCCTTCCTCGCGCCTGTCCCATACCGCGGCCAGCGCAACGAACCCGCATACGTGACCGGAACCGCAGCGAAACTGGCGGAACTCCTCGGCATCGAAGTGGAGGAGGTGGCCGCGACCACGACGCGCAACTTCGAGACGCTTATGCGCTCTCGGAGCTAAGATCGCGGCTACGCTGGACCGACGGGTTTTTCCGTGAGCAACGCTTTCCTAAACCGCAGGCCGGACGGGAACGAAGAATTTGAAAGGACGAGCACATGGCAGCAGACAATTCATTTGACGTAGTCAGCAAAGTGGAGATCCAGGAGGTGCGCAACGCCATCGAACAGGCCATCAAGGAAGTCCGCGCGCGCTTCGACCTAAAGGACTCCAACTCCGAGATCAAGCTCGAAGACCAGGACAAAGTCATCCAGCTTGCCTCCTCCGACGAGTACAAGCTCGAGGCGGTGAAGGAGATCCTTTCGCACAAGCTGGTCAAGCGCGGCGTCTCGCTCAAGTCCCTCAAGTACGAAAAGCTGGAGCCCGCCATGGGCAAAAGCGTCCGCCAGAAGATCACCCTGCAACAGGGCATCCCCGGCGAGAAGGCCAAGGAGATCGTCAAGCTCATCAAGGACTCCAAGAAGAAGGTCCAGGCCTCCATACAGGGCGAAACCGTGCGCATCAGCGGCAAAGACCGCGACACCCTGCAGGACGCCATAGCCCTTTTGCGCGGCCACGATTTCGGCCTCGACCTGCAGTTCACCAACTACCGCTCCAATTGAGGCCAGCTATTACCGCTGGGGCATCTCGCGCCTGACCAGATACACTACTTGAAGGAGAGCCCGCGGCCACGTGAGCACACAGGCGGTTGCAACAGCGAAAGAAGTATTCGACCTGCTGCGGGATGACCTCCGCGCCGTGGAGCGTGAGCTCGCGCGCGACTCCGACTCCACAGTCCAGGCCATCACGGAAATCGCCGGATACCTGCGCGAAGGTGGCGGTAAGCGCATCCGCCCTACCCTGCTGCTGCTGGCGGCGCGCGCTCTTGGCTATCGCGGCCGCGGCAGCGTTCGGTTGGGCGCCGTCGTCGAGATGGTACACACCGCCACCCTGGTCCACGATGACATCATTGACGCGGCCGATACGCGCCGCGGACGGCCCTCCGCCAACACCACCTGGGGCAACTCCCGCTGCGTTCTCGCCGGCGACTGGCTCTACATGCAGGCCTTCCGCGTCGCGCTCGATGAGCGCAATTTCAAGGTGCTCGACCTGCTCATCGGCCTCACCCAGCAGATGGTTGAGGGCGAGCTGCTGCAGACCGAAACTCTCGGCCGCATGGTCTCTGAAAACGAGTACTACGACCTGATCTACCGCAAGACCGCGTGCCTCTTTCGCGTCTCCATGCGCCTGGGCGCGGTGCTCGCGGAGGTTACAGACGCGCTCGAAGAGCAGCTTGGCGAATACGGCCGCAACCTCGGCGTCGCCTTCCAGATCGTTGACGACGTGCTGGACCTGACCGCCAACGAAGAGACATTAGGCAAGCCCGTCGCGAGCGACCTGCGCGAGGGAAAGGCCACGCTGCCCGTCATCCACGCATACCAGCACGGCACGCCGGCCGAGCGCACCGCCATCGACCAGGTTCTGGCAGACCAGTCCTTCGAGCGTGTCTCCCACGCAGAGATTCTGGCGATTCTCGAACGCCACCGCTCCGTCGACTACGCTCTCGCCACCGCCTACCGCTATGCGGATCTCGCCCGCGCTCTGGTCGCCGATCTGCCGGAAAGCGATGAGCGCCGGGCGCTGCTGTGGATGCCGGACTTCGTGGTCGCCCGGGACAAATAAATAGACAAATAGTTCTGCTCTATCCGGCTTCCGCACTCATTCGTCTCCGAAAAAGACACGGTACTATTCTTTCTGGTCGCCGGGGTTGCCGATGCATGCTGTTGGCAGTAACCGCCAGATAGGGCTGGGATATCTTCTCGCCGTCCTCATTGCGTTTTTTACGAGCCACGCGTCTGGACAACGGTTGGTCACATTTCCGCTTCCAGATCAGCCGGTAGAGATCCAGGCCGACCTTTACGGCAACGGTACACGGGCCGTGATCTTGGCACATGGTGGACGCTTTGGCAAAGAGAGTTGGAAGAAGCAGGCAGAAGCCTTTGCGAACGCCGGCTTTCTGGTCCTGGCCATCCGCTTTCGTGGGGACCGCTCAAATCCGGATGGATCCCCGGGCTCTTTCGGTTCGAATGCGGACAACGCAGCAGACGTGCTGGCTGCGGTTTCCTACCTTCATCGCATAGGTGCGACGACCGTCTCCGCAGTCGGGGCGAGCCTGGGTGGAGATGCCGTCGGAGACGCCGACGCAGAGTCCGGACCGGGCAACATCGCCCGAGTTGTCTTCCTCGGATCTTCGGGCGGCAGTGCCCCGGAAAAGCTCAACGGACGCAAATTATTTATCGTCGCCCGAGGCGATAAAAGCGGTTACGGGCTGCGCCTGCCTGAGATTTCCAGCAACTATCAAAAAGCGCCTCAACCAAAGAAACTGGTGATCCTCGAGGGCTCCGCGCACGCGCAGTTTCTCTTCGACACCGACCAGGGCCCGCGCCTTCTGAACGAGATTCTTCGCTTTCTCTCAGAGCCATAGTTTCAAAGCGCTCGCCTCTCGCCGGCAAAATCCTGCTTGACACAATTTTGTCGGTGCGAGCATGATTCGTCTGCGCTGGGCAGGAATCGTACCCGGTGCCTATCCATTCCGCGCCATTGCTTTCCTTACCGTTCCTCGACAACGAAACGGGGCCCTCAATCGAAATTCGATACGGACAACTTCGTTGTCCTGAGGAGGAATTATGGCATTCAAGACATACGGTGAACTGCGTCAGCAGCTCAAGGCTGAGGGCGTCCGTTGGACAGTGAACCCCGCCTTTCCCGATGACGCGCCGATCAAGCGTCCCGGACTGGGGGCTGATCTCACGAAGATACCGGTGGCTAAAAACGTCGGCCCAGTGGACGTAGCCGCGCTGGTTGCAAAATTCCCCACCACCAACACGCTTCTGCGCGAGCACCTCATCGAACGAGGCTTCCTGCCCGGCACGCTGAAGTCCATCAGCGGTTCTTCGCTGATTCCCAAGCTTCCCGTGGTGGTCACGCCTGTCAGGCCCGTGGTACCTCCAATACATCGGGTGGGCCCTGCGGCAGCCGGCGCGGGCGGGGGTGCTCCGCCAACTTCTGTCGACTGGCGCAATCGCTGGACCTGGAACTTCGTCACCGGCATCCGCGATCAGGATCCGTGCGAGCACTGCTGGGTCTATGCCGCCACCGCTCTCGTCGAGTGCATGGTTCGCATCGAGCACTGCGTCTGGTGCGATCGCTCCGAAGGGGATTACATCGAGGCCAACAAGGTTCCCTGCGGCCAGTGCGGAAACGCAGGAGAAGTCCTCGATTGGTTTGCTTCAAACGGTGTATGCGGCCAGGACTGCGTCTCATGGGTCGACTCCGATCCCGGCGACCGAAGCAGCGCCTACTGGAATCCGCCGCCGAATAACTGCGGAACCGGTTCTATGCTGCCGCCGCCGGCCTACAATCCGCCCTCGAATCGCGTTGGAAAGACCGTCAAGATTCCGACTTACACATCGCTCGGCGACAACACGTCAGAGAAAAACTGGATCGATGCCATCGGGCCGCTCGCCGTTGGCATGGACATCTACAGCGACTTCTATGGCTGGTCCGGCACCACGCCGTACACCAAGTCCGCCACTGCGACCTATGAGGGCGGGCACGTCATGCTCGCCGTCGGCTACGACGACACTCTTCAATGCTGGATCGTCAAGAACTCATGGGGAACGGGCTACGGAAACAGCGGCTACTACCTGATCGGCTATGGGCAATGCAATATTGACTATTACTCGAAGCAAGGCTTCCAGTACTCCAATCCCGATCCGTGGACGAAACGCCGCAGCCACTCCGGTGGCATGATCGAGAGCGGCGACGGTGCTCTGCACCGCAACTTCGAACTTCTTGCACCCAGCGCTGGTGGTTCGTTCACTCACTGGTGGCGTGATAACTCCTCGGGCAGCCTGCCGTGGTCGAAAGCCGAGACCATGGCGAACGATGTAGCAAGTCTTCTCACTCACACCGGCACCACTTACAACCGGAACTTCGAAACCATCTATCGCAGATCCGGCGGCCAGCTGCGTCATTGGTACTTCGACCAGGCATCCGGTAAGTGGTATCAGGGCCCTATCTTCGGCCCCGGCAATGCTGTTGGTGAAGTGGGCTTTTGCGAAAGCGACTACGGGCAGGGAAATTTCGAAGTCGTCGTCGCTCTGCAGAATGGCGAGATCCAGCACTGGTGGCGCAGCGGAAACTGGTACCAGGGCCCTACCTTCGGGTCGGGTGTTCTCACTGTCGGGCCTTCGCTGTTTGAAAGCACATGGAACAACCTCGAGTTCGTCGCGACGCTGGCCAACGGCCAGATGCAACACTGGTGGCGCAATGGTGCCAACTGGATTGGGGATCAGCTCTTCGGCTCCGGCGTCGCGTCGGCCGCCTGCATGATCCAGGGTCAGTTCGGAGCCAATGTGGACTCCGGCAATGGCAACTTCGAACTCTGCGTCGCGATGCCCGACGGCACCATGCAACACTGGTGGCGGGACAACCAAAGCGGATCTCTTCCGTGGGCGTTCGGCGGCAGTTTTGGATCCAACGTGAAACAGGTCGTCGCTCTGCTGCAGGGCAGCTTCGGCTTTAACCTGGAACTGGTTGCTTTGCGTAACGACGGTATGCTGCAGCACTACTGGCGTGATGACGGTGGATGGCATGCCGACGGCTCAACCATTGGAACCACCCTCTGAGCTGCACCTGCGTGTAGGCGAGGAATCACGCTTCCGCATCGGTGGAGCTGGTTCTGTCGGCTATCAGTGGACGTGGACGGTTGGTGGCGACGCCGAGACGATCTCCGTTGCCATCCAGCCCGCGTCCGGGCCGCCGCCTGTTCCGCCCTCCGGCATGCTGCAAAGCGGAAGTGTGGATCACGTCGTCATCGTGCGTGGTCTGCACGCAGGCGTCGCAAACCTCTCGCTCGTCCTGGCCCGACCCGTCCAGCCAAGCCATGGTCCGCTCGCCAGCTTCACCGTTGTCGTTACAGTCGAGTAGCCGCGCGAAGCAGACCTCTGCCCGGCCCATGAAGAGGCTTGCCGCCGCATGCCGATACGGTGATGATGTTGAAGACGTGTCGCCTGTCTCCAGTCGCGGCGGCATGCAGCGTTCATATATATGAAAACGATTCGGGCCGCGGCCGCTTCGCTTGCCAGAGCCATGAGGCCGCAATGAAACTTTGGCTCTCCACGCTCTTTGGTGTGACGCTCCTGATCTCCGCTTTGTCCGCATCATCGCAGCCGGCAAACGGCTCGCTGGATATCCGCTGGAATGAGGGGGCCAAAGATTGCAAAGCGAACCCGCAACCTCCCCTCCAGGTGCATACCTACAACCCGCAGACATTCATCCTTCGCGAAGATCTCTGCGCCACCTTCGAAGCACCCTTCATGTACCTGCTTGTGGGATCCGCAAGAGCACTCCTCATCGACACTGGCGATGTTGCAAACGCAGACCAGATGCCGTTGGAAAAGACCGTGATGGGCCTGCTGCCCCAGGATGGTCACGCGAAGCTCCCTCTGTTAGTGGTTCACAGCCATCGGCATCTCGATCATCGCGCCGGCGATGGACAATTCCAGGGCGCACCCAACGTGCAGGTTGTCGGCTATGACCTTGACAGCGTGAAGCGCTATTACAAATTCAACGATTGGCCAAATGGCGTCGCCCACATCGATCTGGGCAATCGAATCGTCGACGTGATCCCGACCCCGGGCCACAACGAGACCCACGTCGCGTTCTATGACGGGAACACCGGGCTGTTCTTCTCGGGTGACTTCCTCATGCCTGGCCGCCTGCTCATCGATGACACCGATGCCGACCTGGCGAGCGTCAAACGGGCGGCCGCCTTCGCGCAGGACCGTCCAATCACGGCTGTCCTCGGCGGCCACATCGAAACCAACGCCGCCGGCGAAACATTTACCTGGGGATCGCAATACCATCCGGACGAGCACGTCCTCGAGTTGACGAAGGACGATCTGCTCGCTCTGCCGACAGCCGTAAGCAGCTTCAATGGCTTCTACACCACGAGCGGCAAGTTCATCATGATGAACTCCGTGCGCGTCCTGATCGCTCAGGCCATAGGCGCCGCAGCTCTATTGATCGCAGTCATTCTTGCGGTGGTCTTCTATATTCGGCGTCGCCGGCGACGGAAATTAGTCGCTGAGTAGCTGCCGATCAGATGTGAGGCCCCGTTGCCGAATATCGTTCCAGACCATCCAGTACTCATTCAGTGGTACCGCTCCATGCCTCGCATAGAACCGCTGCGCCACCGCATTGTCCGGAGCCACATTCACGCAGACCCGCAGCGCTTCGTGTTCCACAAACCACGCCATCATGGCCGCCATCAGCTCGTCGGCGACTCCCTGTCCGCGGCGTTCTTTCGCCAAGTCGATCCACTCCAACTCACCGTCGCAACCAAAGCGCTTCGTCCGATGCCCCGCGACAAGGCCGACCACCACATCCCCATCGAGCGCCACAAACGCCACACGTTCTGCCAGCGCCTGCTGTGGGGAGTGCTCACCGTTGAGATAGCCGCCAATGCGCGCCGTCCAGTAAGGCGCTGCTCCCATCTGCGCTCGCAGCGCCGCCATCCCGGCGACATCGTGCTCTTCTGCTCCTCGGATCACGATCGGCATAACTAGCAGCCAGCATAGACAAGCCGCGCGTTGCATACCTCACAGCGCGCGGCTTTATTTTTTGACGAACTTTCTTTACCGCAAACCGCCCGCAACCTGGAGCAGTGATCCCGTCACCCACTGCGCATCGTCTGATGCCAAAAATGCCACCACGGTCGCGACGTCATCTGGCTGTCCGATTCGGCCCAGGGGCGTGCCTTGCACCATCATCTTCTCGAAATCGCTGCCCTCGATACCGGACGACTTGAAGCCTTCCGTCGCCACTGGCCCTGGGTTAACCGAATTCACGCGGATTTTCTTTGGTCCAAGCTCCTTCGCCAAGACACGTGTGATCGCATCGACTGCGCCCTTGGTGCCGCTGTACACGGCGGACGCGGGAGGCGTCTGCTCGCTCGCGACGGATCCGATGTTGATCACGCTGCCCCCTTCAGGCGGAAATAGCGCAACGCCCGCCTTGGTGGCCAGCAACAGGCCCTTCACATTGGTGTTGAAGATACGGTCGATCTCCTCTTCCACGATTCCCTCAAGCGGCACAAACGCGTACACGCCCGCGTTGTTCACCAGGATGTCTACTTTGCCGTAGGCCTTCTTCGTCTCAGCAAACAGCTTGTCGATCTCCGCAGCCTTCGCCACGCTGCCGCCCACCGCGAAGGCCTTGCCGCCCGCCTTTGCGATCTCCGCGACCACCTTCTCCGCGCCCTCTTTGCTCGAAGAGTAGTTCACCACCACCGATGCGCCCTGCGCGGCCAGTTCCTTAGCTATTGCGGCACCGATTCCCTTCGATGCCCCGGTCACCACCGCCACTTTCCCTGTAAGCTTTGCCATCTCTCTACCTCATTTCGATGTCTGTCGAACAATTCGACGTACATCGAAAAGATGTTCCTTGCCCGGGAATGGATTCAGGTCTTGTGTAAATAATCACAGACAGGACAGGCGTTCAAGGTAGGCGTCCAGAACCGGCCGGTGCAACGAAAGATAGGCGTCCCGGCCATCCCGCCGGATCTCTATCAGGCCGGCAACGCTCAGTTCCTTCATATGGTGAGACACAGTCGCGGGGCTGAGAACGGTGTGCTCCTCGAGCAGGCTGCAAGCCAGGCCATCCGCACTCGCTACCTGCTGCAGGATGGAGTAGCGATGCGGGTCGGCAAGCGCACGACCGATGGCGCGAAACTGCGCGTCGGGTAGAACCACGCTCGTGTTTGCGCTCTTCGCTCTCATAACCAACAGATGTGGTTCTCGGCGAAACGATGCGAAGTCACGCCCCGTCCGCTCCCCGGGTGGCACTCGCTGTGGTATTCTCCTCCGTCCGATGTCTGAATCCACCCCATCTCCAAATCGTGTACCGATCCGTGTCCTGGTCGCCAAGCCGGGCCTGGACGGCCACGACCGCGGCGCCAAGGTGATCGCCCGGGCGCTGCGCGACGCAGGCATGGAGGTTATCTACACCGGCCTCCGGCAGACGCCGGAGATGATCGTCAACGCCGCCCTGCAGGAAGATGTCGACTGCGTCGGTTTGAGCATCCTCTCCGGTGCGCACAACGCCATCGTGCCCCGCGTGACCACGCTGCTCAAAGAGAAGGGCGCAAGCGACATACTCGTTGTTGTTGGCGGCACCATTCCCGAACAGGATGTGGCATTCCTCAAGCAGCAGGGCGTCGCCGCCATCTTCGGCCCGGGCACCTCGCTCGATGCCACGGTTACCTTCATCCGCGAGCACGTCAAGCCGCGCGATCTGCTCGTCTAGATACCGCTGCGATCCCTCACACTGCCTCGCGCAGATCGGCGGGTGCCAGCGTCCCCTTCGACTTCCAGGGAATCTCCTCCAAGCGTCCTACGCCGAAGACCCATGCGCACCCCCCGGCCACCGACATGGCAGCCGCGATCGCCACTGGCGCTCCGAAGTGGCCCGTCCTGTCGACAAGGAAGCCGGTCAGCGCCGGCCCGATCACCCCGGACAGATTGGCGAAGCCGTTTTGCAGACCGGTCCATCGCCCAACCCCGTCCGTACCGGCCAGCGTCTGGCCGAAGGCGAAGGCTCCCGGAGTCGCGAGCCCGGCGCCCACGCCAGTAGCGATCAGGAAGTAGAGATACGTCTCCGGAGTGGCGACCGATAGACACGCAAGGGATACAGCGGAAAGTCCACATCCCGCGCCCGCCACTGTCTTGCGGACCATTGTGGTTCTGCCCCCGTGGCGCATCCACACGTCGGAGAGCCAGCCCGACACAAAGGCCGAGGTAGCGTCCGTCAGGTAGTACAAGGCAGCCACCCTCGACATCCCGGCCATCGTCATGTGCCGCTCGCGCACCAGGTAGAAAGGCAGCCACGTCACCATGAAGTACAGCAGGTAGTTGAGGGAGAAATGGCCCGCGGATGCGCCCCAGAACGAGCGCTGTCTCAGTATCTCGGCGAACCCGGGCGTGGCACGCTTCACCACCGCAGCGTCTCTCCGCTCTCCCTGCGGCTTCCATCGCCACCAAGCAGGAAGCCATAGCAGACTGAGCAGTCCGATACCGAGAAACGCCGGACGCCAGCCATACCGCGCCATCAACAGTCCGCCGCCAAAGCTTCCCACGACAGCGCCGCAGCGCATGCCTGAGCCCACGACGCCATTCGCGAAGCCTCGTCTCTCCTCTGGGAGATAGCGAGCCAGTATCTTCGAAGCAGTGGGAAAGATAACCGACTCCCCCACCCCCAGCAGCAGACGCAGCGACAGCAGCATCGCAAAGCCAGTGGCCAGACCAGTCAGCGCCGTGGCCAAAGACCATACGAGATAACCCAGAGCGAGCAGTCGGCAGGGGTCGAAACGGTCGACCACCCACCCGCTCACAAACTGCATCGCGGTGTACGTCCAGAAGAATGCCGAAAAGAGCGCCCCCAGCACGGAGGCGTTGAGATGCCACTCATCCTTTATCAGGGGTGCGGCAATGGAGAGGCTTCCGCGATCGACGTAGTTGATCACCACCGCGATGAACAGCAGAAACAGCGCCGGTGCGAAACTGGCGCCTCGGCCTCGTTCAACCTGGGTGCTATTCATGAACCGCCTGCAGGATTCTCACCTACCATCCCGATCCTTGCAAGCGACTCGCTCAGGGGAAGCGGGTGAGCTCTTTTCGGTGAGGCAGAAAAGCAAAGGGGCGAAACCATGGTCTCGCCCCTGCGTCTGGCCTCCGTCCCCAAACTATGCGGGACGATGGTGGGAGTGGTGATGATGGTGACCGTGATGATGTCGGTGCGCAGCGAATGCCGGAGCAGCCGCTGACACAAAAACCACAGCAAGAAGGGCGATGGCGATCCTCTTCATAGCGAATACATAACCTGCAACCATCCGCATTCGCAAGACACCGTTGTGTGTATGTACCCGAAGGGGCAACGGCAGGTATGGTGACGTGGCGGGGTCCACGGACTGCCTCTAATTCTGTCTGCCTCTAACTCTGCGCGTGCACTCCACCCAACGCCCGCAGTGCCGCCGCAAAACGCTCCGGCATCGCAGTCTTCTGCATGGCGCGGTCCACTACCACGTGCACGGTCTCGCCTTCGGCCAGCAGCACAGGCTCCTTCCCGGCAATCTCCCGCAGCAGACGGTAGCCGAAGCGGATCATCGACGTGCGCTGGTTCAGCACCCGGGTTTCGAGCGTCAATACATCGTCGTACCGCGCCGGCGCCCTGTAGCGGCAGTTCGCCTCTACCACCGGCAGGAAGCACTGGTCCTGCTCCTCCAGTTCGCGATATTCGAAGCCCAGCGAGCGCATCAGCTCCACGCGCCCGATCTCAAACCACACGAAGTAATTGGCGTAGTAGACGACGCCCATCTGGTCGGTCTCCGCATAGCGGACGCGGATCGTAGTTGTATGAGCAGGCGACATGCGCTTAGTTTATCGGGCCGGGCTGGCCGCTTCGGCGCGCGGTTGATTGAAGATCGCAGCGTAACCCTGCGTCACCGTCACCGGCACCAGTGTCATCGCGAAGGGCAGGAAGATGCGCACCTCCCACGCGATGCCCAGGATGTAGAAGAGCGCAAAGTGCACCACGGAGCCGATCAGGATTCCAGCTGTCCAGCCATTCAGCGCACGCCAGCGGCGCGTCGCAACTGCCAGCGTGATCCACCAGGGAAACAGCGACGCCGCCACGACGAAATAGTTCAGCCACGATTTGAGATTGCTGACGAGTTGGAAAGCCGACACCTGCCGCGGTGCATTGGGATAGACGTGGTGCATGATGACGTACTGCACGCCGACCGCCGCCGCGATGGAGAGCAAGCTCGCAATTGCTTGTGTAACGCGGCCCAATGGCAGCGAGCGCGATTGCGGCAAGAGACACGCGGCAAGAAAGCCCGCATGGAAGGCGACCATGGCATCCGCCCGCACCGTAGCCCCGGCAGCCGCCAGCGCGATCAGGGCGATCACGACGGGAATACGCCGACGCCACTGCGCCGCTGCAGCACTCAGCACCAACAGCAACAGCGTCGCGTGCGTCTCCGGCTTCTGAAACCAGAAGCTCCACAGCAGATACAGCAGGAAGCAGCCGAGCGCCAGGCTTGCCTGCAGCCAGCGTCCCAGTCGCGCCGCGCTCTGAAAGATCTCAGTCCGGCCAAGCAGCCACAGCAGTAGCGCCAGGCTGGCAGAGAGGCACACAAAATCGATCGCGGCAAACATATGCCGCAGTTGCGTATGCGTCAGCCGCGCCAGCACATCAGCCACACGCAGCACGCCGATGCGGTATTGCGCCGGCGCAAAGCTGCGGCCGGCCAGCAACGATTCCCACTCGCCGCCACCCTCATGGAAGGTACGGCTGTAGTTCCAATAATCGAGGAATGTGTAACCGCTGGTGATCAGAAGGACAGCCCAGCCCAGAAAGCGCCGAAGCCTCACGTCGAAGCCTGACTCGAAGCCGGAATCGGGTCCCACGTCCACGCCGTTTGCCGAGCGTCCTTCAGGCCGTACTGTTACGGGGGCGGCATCCGCCGCCTGACCCCGGCTCACTTACGGCTTGACCTTCGAGAGGATCGGCAGCTTCGTGATGTCGTTGATCATCACGAAGGCCGCAAAAAGCAGCAGCAGAACGAAGGCTCCCTGGTAGATGCGCTCCTTGAACTTCTGATCCAGGTCATGCCGCAGCACACTTTCGATCAGCAGCAGCAGGATGACGCCGCCATCCAGAATCGGCACCGGCAGCAGATTGAAGATGCCCAGGTTCAAGCTGATGATCGTCATCAACGCGATGATCGGCTGCCATCCCGGTGAAGTTGCGGCCAGCCCCGTCTCGCGCGCAATCCCGATCGGGCCGCTCAGGTTCTGCACTGCCATGTGGCGCGTCACCATCCGGCGCAGCACCTCGATGATCAGGCTCGAATTCTTGACGTTGAACTTTATCGACTGGATCACAGCCGCAGGCAAGGCTAGCTTCTGCACTTTGAATGGCGGCGGCTCCGCTTCGAAGCCGAGTTGATAGCTCTTGCCGCCTTCGCTGGTGTCGGCAAGCATCGGCGTCACCTGGAGATCATGGACAGTACTTCCGCTCTCCACCTTCAGGGTCACAGGTGCGTCGTGATTTTGCTGAAGGAAGGCCAGCATGGCCGGCACTGAGTGCAGGGCCTGCCCGTTCGCAGCAAGAATCTTGTCTCCCGCCTTCAGCCCAGCCTTCGCCACGGGCATGCTGGGCTCAATGCGATGCACAACAATCGGGTCAGGCTGCATCAGCGGGACGATGCCGAGGGAACCGATGGAAAAATCATCCGGGTCGCGCGGCGATGCGACGTTCAGCGTCGTATTCACGCGTTCGCCATCGCGCAGCACCGTCACCGGAACCTTCTGCCCCAGGTTGACCTCGACCCGCACCCAGACATCGTCCCAGCTCGGATTGTTGCGGGAGTCGAAGTGAACAATACGGTCGCCCGCCTTCAAACCTGCGTTGGCTGCCGGCGTATTCTGCGTCACAAAGTCGATATCCGCCGGCTTCGACCGGTAGGCGTCCACTTCGTTGTGCATCATGTAGAGCCCGGTCATCAGCACCAGGGCCAAAATGAAGTTCGCGACCGGGCCGGCCAGCGCAATCAGCACCCGTTGCCAGCGCGGCTTCGCGTTCAGGTCGCCGGAGTCGCGCGGCGTATCACCGGTGGCAGCCGTGCCGGAAAGAACAGTGCTCTCCAGCGGAACCGTGCCGTCGCCACCCAACTCGCCCTGCATCTTCACGTAGCCGCCCAACGGCAGCAGACTCAGGCGGTAGTCGGTATCGCCGCGGCGAAAACCGAACAAGCGCTTTCCGAAGCCGATGGAGAAGACCTCCACCTTCACACGGAACAACTTGGCCATCGCAAAATGGCCGAACTCGTGCACCAGCACCATGATGCCGAGCACAATCAGCGTGGACAGAATACTGATAACAACGAAAGGCATAATTGAGTAAAGCGGCTTCCCCTCTAGCGGCTGCGCAAGCCGTTCGATCGCCGCGCCACGGAGCGTACTGCCGTCAGGCGCGAACTGGCATATCCTTCCTTGCTGCAACCGCCCCTGCCGCAATCACGGCACGGGCCCGCTCGCGGGACTCGGCATCCACTGCCAAAACCTCCGCAATGGTCGCCGGATGGCTGGCCGGGGTCGCCGCCAGAACTTCCTCGATTGTACGCGGGATGCCCATGAAGGAGATACGTCCTTCGAGGAATGCCGCAACCGCCACTTCATCGGACGCATTCAGCGCAATGGGGTGAGCACCGCCCGCCTCCGCCGCCTCGTAAGCCAGCCGCAGGCAGGGAAAACGCGCGAGATCCGGCGGCTCGAAGTGAAGATCAGCCAGCGCCTGCATGTCGAAGGTCAGCTCGCTCTCCACCCGCTCCGGATAGCTCAGCGCATAGAGGATTGGCAGCCGCATATCGGTCACTGAAATCTGCGCCAGAATCGACCCGTCCACATACTCCACCAGTGAGTGCACCGTCGATTGCGGATGCACCGTCACCTTCACCTGCGCCGGAGGCAGATCGAATAATCTGCAGGCTTCGATGATCTCGAGGCCCTTGTTCAGCAAGGTCGCCGAATCGATCGTGATGCGCTGCCCCATCACCCACGTCGGATGCTTCAAGGCCTGCTCCACCGTGATGTGATCAAACTCGCTCAGTGGCAGTTTGCGGAACGGGCCGCCCGAGGCCGTCAGCCAGATCTGCTTCACCTCTCGCCGCGTCCCCGCTCGCATGCACTGGTGGATCGCGTTGTGCTCGGAGTCGATCGGAAGCAGCGGAACATTCTTCTCGCGCGCCGCGCGGGTCAGAATCTCGCCCGCCGCCACCATGCACTCCTTGTTTGCCAGGCCGATCGGCTTCCCCGCCATCACCGCGGCATAGGTCGCTTCAAGGCCCGCGACGCCCACGATTGCGGAGACGACGAAGTCAACCTCTGGAAGCGTCGCTACCCGTATGTTGCCCTCGCTGCCGGAGACCACCTCCATGCCGGTAATCCCCGAAGACCGCAGCCGCACCGCAAGCTGCTGCGCAAGCTCCGGCGTCGCCATCGAAGCCACCAGCGGCCGCCATCGCGCGCATTGCTGGAAGGCCAGCTCTACGTTGCGTCCCGCAGCCAGCGAAGCCACGCCGTAGCGCTCCGGATAACTCGCGACAATCGAGAGGGTGCTCGTACCGATGGAGCCAGTCGAACCCAGAATGGCAATCTGCTTCAAAGTGTTTGAATGCTCCTTACGACTTCGACCAGGGCGGCACGATACCGTTCATGCGCGCGTATGCGATCAGCTGCCCCATGTGCTCATTGTCGTGGATGATGATGCGCAGGTACATGCCGTCGACGGTGACTGTTTTGCCCTCGATCTTCACCTTGCGCTCCAGATCGCCCGGCTTCAGCTGGGCACGTGCCGTCTTCACCGCATCCAGCGAACGCTTCAGCCAGTCGATGACATCCGCCTTCTTGGTCACCCTCTTCTCCAGGTCAGGCTTCATGTCGGCAGGCATCTTCGGTCCGGTGAAGCTCAACAGAGCAAAGTTAGCGATCGCGATGTGCATGAAGACTTCGCTCACCGATCGCACACCGGGCGCCGGACGCCACGAATATTTATCCGCCGGTATGGCTTCCGCCAGCGCGATCAACTGTTGGGAAACATGTCCCCATTCGCCGTCATAGCCCTCCCAGAGACCCTCAGTTTGAAAGTCATGCTTGGCCTGCGCGTTGGCAACACCCAAAGCCGGAAGCGTCAGAACCAGAAACAGCAGACATACTCTTTTCATATTTCGTGATCGCACCCTCCGGCCCGCAGCAGACCCTGCCGATTCTAGAACGACTGCTGCACCAGTTGCGCGTACCATAGCACCGGCGCCGCCAGCAGCAGCGCGTCGATGCGGTCGAGCACGCCGCCGTGTCCCGGTAGCAGCGATCCCGAGTCCTTCACCTTAGCCCCGCGCTTCAGCGCCGACTCCACCAGATCCCCCACCTGCGCCGCGATGTTCAGCACCACAGCCAGCAGCAACCAGTGCGCCCAGCTGCCTTCGTACGCGAGTCCCGGGAGACTGTGCCGGACCATCCACTGCCCCAGCAGCACCAGCAGTACGGTCGCCATCAGGCTGCCCGCCACCGACGCGAGCGATCCCTCCCACGTCTTGCCCGGGCTCAACTTCGGCGCCAGCTTGCGCCTGCCCAGCGAACGCCCCACGTACAGAGCGGCAATATCCCCCGACCACACCACGCAGAACAGCAACAGCAGCAGCGATGGCCCATGCTCCTGCGCCCAGATCAGCGGAATGGTCACCAGCGCAAGTCCGATGTACAGCAGCCCGAAAACGGATGTGGAAGCATCCATCAGTACGCGCTCCAGGGGCGAGCGAAACGCCACCCACACAAACAGCGCGAATGCCAGGGCACTGAAGCCTGCCATCAGCATCTCGGGACCAAAGAAATTGATCGCGAACAGGGCCGCGACGGCCAACAGCACCAGCAAGCGTGGCGTCTGGGCGCCGCTCGCGTCCGCCAGCCCCAGGTACTCCCAGCAGGCAAGGATCGCCACAGCCGCTGTGGCCACCGTGACCAGCCAGAAGGGCGCACGAAACAACAGAAGTATCACCAGCGGGATCAGGACCGCTGCGGTCAGGATGCGTGCCATGGTCGGCACTCAGCATAGAGCATTTTTGCCGATCCTTTTGACCCCGGCCGCCCGCCTCGCGATCCCGGCGTGCCGATTCCGCCCCCCAAGGGCATGAAAGCCGCCGCCCCGCCTCGAGCGGAGGCAGCCCAAATCCACAAATTAAGAATGAATGAAGGAGGTACACGCAGGTACTCTCCTCGACCTTCCCTCAGCCACGCAGGTAGGCAAGAAGTCGAGTGAGAACCGTGCTTTTTGGTAATTCGGCACACACAAGAGCAACCCTGCTTCCCATTTGGTGTTCAATTCTTCATGCACGATCCAACCGCAAGCCACAGACTCCACAAGACTTTGCCAGCGTCCGGCGCACATTCCCGGCTGACGCGGCTCACTTTTCCGAGGATTCTCACTACAGCCACCATCGCCCTTGTCCTCAGCGTCGCCATGCCCGGTTGCCGCGGTTCCAAGAACCAAAGCGGTGCCACAACCTCAGGCGATCCATCTGACGTCAATGCCGCCGAGGCACAAAGCTCGTGCCCCGCCGGCCAAGTCCTGATGAGCGACGGCAGCTGCGCCTCTTCCGGCCAGACCCAGCCCGCAGAAGAGGCCCCGGCCCAGGCGCCTGCCCCGAGCTATGCGCCCCAGCCCGCCCAACAGGCACCGGCTCCGGCGCCAGCCCCGAGCTATGCCCCGCAGTCGGCCAGCGCGCCGCAGCAGCAGGACCGGAGCTACCCGCAACAGCAGAGCGCGCCGCAGGATTACGCGCAGAACGAGCCTCCGCCGCAGCAGGATGACCAGTCCGGCAATTACGATCCCAGCGTCTACGAAACCCAGAATCCCTACGACGACCAGACCTATCAGCAGGACGCCTACAACGACGGCTATCAGCAGGGCTATGAACAAGGGTTGGAAGCAAACCAGCCGCCCCCCGAGCTCCCTGTCTACGAGCAGCCACCCTGTCCCGGTCCCAGCTACATCTGGAATCCCGGCTACTGGAGCTGGGGTGGCGGCGGCTACTACTGGGTACCCGGCGTCTGGGTGCTTGCTCCCTACACCGGCGCTCTGTGGACACCCGGCTGGTGGGGATTCTTCAGCAACAGCTACCGCTGGCATTCCGGCTACTGGGGCTCCCACGTTGGCTTCTATGGCGGCGTCCCCTACGGCTATGGATATACCGGCTCCGGCTACCACGGTGGCTACTGGAACCATGACCGCTTCATGTACAACCGCTCGGTCAACAACATCAACACCACCAACATCACCAATGTCTACAACACCACGATCATCAACAACAACGTCCACAACCGCGTCAGCTATAACGGCGGCCGCGGCGGCCTGAACGTGCGCCCGACACAGAGCGAATTCAACGCCATGCGCGAGCCGCACGTGCGGCCGTTGCCGACGCAGATTGCACATCGCACCCAGGCCATGCAGAACCGCCAGCAGTTCGCGAGCGTCAACCATGGCAGGCCAGCAATGGTTGTCGCTGCAAAACCCCTGGCGCCGCACCACATCACTCCCGCTCCGGTTGTCGTGAACCCCGGCGTCCACGGCGCAACCCGGCCCGCTCCGGCCATTGCGCGGCCGCAACCCACTCGTCCGGGTGTGCCGGCACCTGCGGCGCGTCCAAACGTCCCGGCACCTGCGGCGCGTCCGAATGAGCCGGCCCCAAGGCCCACAGCAACGCCGAATCACACCCAGCCGAGTCACACCCCGCCTGTGCAGCCAGCGCGTCCAGGTGTCCAACCACGGCCGGAAACCCAGCCCGCGCCACAACCGGCACACCCGGCGCCCCAGCCGAGTCACACCCAACCTGTGCAGCCAGCGCGTCCGGCTGTACAACCGCGACCGGAAACCCAGCCAGCGCCTGAACCAGCACATCCGGCGCCCCAGCCTCGACCCGAGACCCGGCCCGAGCCACAACCAGCCCGCCCGGCACCACAACCGCGGCCGGAAATCCAGCCCGCACCACAACCAGCCCGCCCGGCACCACAACCACGGCCAGAAACCCGACCCGCACCACAACCAGCCCGTCCCGAACCCCAGCCACGGCCAGAGACCCGACCCGCGCCTGAACCAGCACATCCGGCGCCCCAGCCTCGACCCGAGACCCGGCCCGCACCCCAACCCACCCGTCCGGCACCTGAAGCCCCGCACGGTCAACCGCATGAGGACAACCCGCACCGATAAACCGTCACCGACGACCCGACCGCAGCCGTTCCCTTACAAAAGGAACGGCTGCCTCGCGTTTACTCGCAGGACCCGCCAGATCCTTCGGCGTCACTTTTCATAACAACCGCAGGTTGCCATCAAATTCGCAATCATTTAACGAAGTCCAAAGATCAGGATGCAAAGCCACGCTGAACTCTCGCATCGCATTGAGTAGGGACCCATAGGGAGACAAACACTGCTAGATGTGAGGTGATCCATTATGACCATCCGAGAAGCGAAACGAATCTGGCGTCATCGCCAGGCAGCCATCCTCAATCACATTGAGGATCTGCGAAAATCCCCCGCACGCTCATCGGAGGACGGCGGGATCATATGGCGCATCATTCAGGGCTATCGCCGTGAGTGGCAGCGCTACAACCAACTTATCCACGCGAACGACCGGTTTCGGTTTCAGGCCTGCAGGTAGTCGGGCGCCGGCAAGTTCTCCCTCCCCCCGGGCCACTGTCAACGAAGCGAAGGCCTCACCATCACAGGTGAGGCCTTTTGCTATGGCTCACGCGGGGGCAGCTCGAGTTGCCTGCGCGCGCCTGTGCATCGCGCCTAAAAGCCCCACACCATATTTCCATTGCTTCGTCACATTGACGCTTGCCGCCGATGAAATCCAGCTCCTAATGTTCGGTTCATGATACGAGCCGTCAGAATCTCTTTTGCCTCCGGAGTCGCACTGCTTCTCCTCTCTGCACTATGCACCGGGGTCGCGGAAGAGACGCTTCATGCGGTTCCAACCGCGCCGGAGTCGCAGACGTTTGCGCTATCAGATACCAAGGACTTGCTGGCTGCGCCAGGGGTGAAGGCGGAAGCCGTCGAGTATCGAGACCGCAAAGCCGTTCGACTGACCAAAGAAGCGGCGGATGAGCCCGCGCTTGCGTTCGTCAATGGCACGCAGTTTCGCGATGGAACGATCGAGGTCGACGTGGCAACCAAGCTGGTGCGCCCGCCAGGAGTCAGGAGGCCAGGCTTCACCGGCATTGCCTTCCGAGGGCGTGATGACGGAACGCACTACGAGCTCTTCTATCTGCGACCCGGAAACGCCAGCGAGGACGACCAGGCAAAGCGCAACCACTCGGTGCAGTATTCTTCCGCGCCTGATTTCGGTTGGGAGAAGCTGCGCAGAAACTGGCCCTTCATCTACGAGTCCTATGCCGACTTGCAGACGGATGAATGGACGAAGCTGAAGATTGACGTTCACGGCCGCGAGGCGAAGCTGTATGTGAACGGCTCTGACAAACCGAGGCTCATCGTGAATGAATTGAAAGGCGAGGATCTCGAGGGAGCGATCGCGCTCTGGGGGTATACCGGCCAGGAGGCATACTTCTCCAATCTGAAAATTAGCAATCAGAAACCACAGCCGATCGCCAACGGCGCCGACGCCGCGGGCACATGGGATGTGACGTGCGCCACCGATGGCGGCGGCTTTGGCGGCACTCTGAAGCTGGTTCGCCAGGACAGCAATCTCCTTGGCATATGGTCAGGCGGACTCGGCCCGGACCAGCAGGTGAGCGGTACCTGGCGCGACGGTTACGTGGAACTGGCCTTCGGTGGGACGTGGCACGGCCAGCCTGGCACCGTGACGGCGACGTTTGCCGGATGGGTGGATGGCGATGCGGCGAAGGGACGTGTAAAAGTAGAAGGCCGAGCGGATGGCCAGTGGACCGCAGTGCGGCAAAAATGACTATTCAGGACCCTCACATAGGAACAAATAGCGGCCAGATCATCTACTTTCGCGTTGCATAATGGGCGGAATCGTGGCATCTTCTAAAAGCTTTTTCTACGAAAGGATGCCCACGTTGGCGAATCTCCAGCACAACACGCCGATGGAGCAACTGCATACGATGAACCGCTTGCATTCCTGGGCGTCGCTTCGGCCTTACTAGCCTCCGACCCCCTTCACAACTCCCGGACTTGATTCGCTCGTCATCGCGCTGAATTTTCTTCGGCGTCGACCCGATCGATTCGTGCTGTCCTGTCTCGAGGGCACACTGCCGACTAGGAGTGATGCCCGTAGACATGAAGCGCTCTCGCGCCATGAACCAGGTGTGGCGCGGTGGGAATCCCGTGCCTCCAAACATCACAACTCTGGTTTCACGCCAGTTAGAAAACGCATCATGTTGGATTTTCTAAAACACGTCCTGAGCGGCCAGAATCAATTTGCGTCTGGCGGCCTGCTGCTCATGATCCTGGGCGGCATCGGAGTTTTTCTGCGCGCCTTGCCTGAGCAGCTCTGGTTATGGTTTGTGGCGCAAACGACGATGACGATTACCGTCAAAGATGATGACGAAGCATTTAGGTGGGTAAAAGAATGGTTCCTGGAACAGAGATTCCTGAAACGCATTCGCCGCGTGGATTTGGACACCACACTGCGTGGAGCGGAGTTGGCACTCATCCCTGCACCAGGCAAACACTGGTTTTTACGGGGGCGGCGACCCTTCTGGATCTGGTTCTACCGCAGCGACGACACCAAAAGCAGAAGTCAGCGGCGTATCGAGTCGTTGACCTTCCGGACCATCGGCAGAAATCAAGCCTTTCTAAAGCAGTTTGTGGATGAAGTCGTCGCTTGCCACCACCGGAAACGGCGCATGGCATCATGCCTTTACCTCTATGACGAAGGCTGGGAGTATGTCGAGGCATACTCTCCTCGTCTGCTCGAGTCCGTTCTTCTGAAGCCCGGAGAAAAGGAGCATCTGATTCAGGATCTCGAGAGATTCAGAACATCCGGGCCTCGGTATCGACGGCTCGGAGTGCCATATCACCGTGGCTACTTGCTGTACGGTCCTCCTGGAACCGGAAAGACATCTCTCGTATCAGCGGTCGCCGCAAAATTCGGTATGTCGATCTACGTGGTTAACCTGACCGAGCTGGACGACCGGACATTAAAACGCGCGATGAATTCTGTACCGACGAGCTCGGTAATTCTCTTCGAGGACATTGACTGCATGAAAGCAGGAAACCGCCGGCTGGATTCGAATGGAGGTAAGCAGGCTCTGGTTATAGGAACGGAGAACCCTCAAAGCGCAAGCTCCGACCGGGGAGGCGTGACGCTCTCAGGATTGCTCAATGTTTTGGATGGATTTCAAGCGCCAGAGAATGTGATCTTCGTTATGACCACGAATGACGTGGATGCGCTCGATCCGGCGCTTCTGCGGCCGGGACGCATCGACTACAGGCTCTTCCTGGGCGAAGCTGCCCAGTCGCAGAAGGCCGAGCTGTATTGCCGGTTCTTTCCCGAAGCAACTGAGATCGAGGCGCGGGAATTCGCCGCGTCTCACTGCGCAGAAACGATGGCAGAATTCCAAGGCCTTCTGCTCGCGCTTGAGCAGGAAATCACCGCCATGGAACTGGCCTCGATTTGCAGTTGATGTTTCGCCATTCTCATAGACTCGTGTTTCCATAAGCCACAGGCGAAAAGGCCCCGCCATTCGGCGAGGCCTTTCTTTTATTGCTGCCCACGATTACGCCGTCGCGTGCTCAATCACCTGCTCGCGCACTTCGCGGTCGTGCTGCTGTTCGATCGTGGACTTCGGCAGCGCCACTGCCAGCACGTCATCGATCGTCTTCGCGTAGTGGATGGTGACCCCGTCCGTCTGGTCCGGCGTCAGATCCTCTTCCACGTTCTGCCGGTTTTCCGCCGGCAGAATCACGTCGAGCACGCCGGCCCGCTTGGCCGCAAGGAACTTCTCCTTGATGCCGCCTACCGGCAGCACATTGCCGCTAAGCGTGATCTCACCGGTCATCGCGGTAAGCGGATGAATCGGTGTATCGGTCATCAGCGAAACAATCGCCGTGGCCATCGCGACACCCGCCGACGGACCATCCTTCGGAATCGCGCCGGCCGGCACGTGGATGTGCAGGTCCTGCTCCGAAGTGAAGTCCTCCTTCAGGCCAAGTGCAGCCGCGTTCGACCGCACCCAGCTCAGCGCCGCCTGCATCGACTCGCGCATCACGTCGCCAAGCTGCCCCGTCATCGTGAAGCCGCCCTTGCCCTTCATGCGGTTGGCCTCTATGAAGAGCACGTCGCCGCCTGCCGGAGTCCACGCGAGACCGACCGACACGCCGGCGCGCTTCGTGCGCTCAGCAATCTCCGTATCCACCCGCACCTTGATGCCGCCAAGGAACTCGTGGATCGTTGCACGATCGACCACCAGCGTCTCCGTCTTGCCTTCGGCAATGCGGCGCGCCTGCTTGCGGCAGACCGTGCCGATCAACTGCTCCAGCTTCCGGACGCCGGCCTCGCGCGTGTAGTGCCGCACGATAAACCGCACAGCGTCTTCCGGGAACTCGATCATCGCGGGGCCATTCTCAGCCGGCTGAATGCCGTTCTCCTTGATCTGCCGCGGAATCAGGTAGCGGAACGCGATGTGGACCTTCTCCTCCTCGGTGTAACCCGAGAGGTCGATGATCTCCATGCGGTCGAGCAGTGGCGGAGGAATCGGATCAAGCATGTTCGCCGTGCAGATGAACAACACCCTCGACAGATCGAACGGCACGTCGAGATAGTTGTCGCGGAACGTATTGTTCTGTTCCGGATCGAGCGTCTCGAGCAAAGCCGACGCCGGATCGCCACGGAAGTCGCGGCCCAGCTTGTCGATCTCATCCAGCATGAAGACCGGATCGTTGGTCTCCGCACGCCGCAGCGCCTGCATGATCTGCCCCGGCAGCGCGCCGATATAGGTGCGCCGGTGCCCGCGGATCTCTGCCTCATCGTGCATGCCGCCGAGCGAGATGCGCTGGAACTTGCGTCCCAGTGCGCGCGCGATCGACCGGCCCAGCGAGGTCTTGCCCACGCCCGGAGGTCCGACGAAGCACAGGATCGGCCCCTTCATATCCGGCTTCAGGCGGCGCACGCTGAGGTAGTCCAGGATGCGGTCCTTCACCTTCTTCAGGTCGTAGTGATCCTCGTCGAGGATCTCCTTCGCCTTCACGATGTCGACTTCGCTGCCGGAGCTCTTCGTCCACGGCAACACCGCCAGCCACTCGATGTAGTTGCGTGTCAGCGAGTAGTCGGCCGCCATGGGTGACATGCGCGAGAGCCGGTTCAGTTCCTTGGTCGCCTCTTTCTTGACGTCTTCCGGCATGCCGGCAGCTTCGATCTTGTCGCGCAGCTCCTGGATATCCTTCTGGCCCTCGTCCATTTCGCCGAGTTCCTTCTGGATCGCCTTCATCTGCTCGCGCAGGTAGTAGTCGCGCTGCGACTGCTGCACCTGGTCCTGCACCTCGGACTGGATCTTATTGCGCAGTTGCTGGACCTCAAGCTCCTTGGCCAGGTGCTTGTTGATCCGCTCCATGCGCGCCACCACATCCGGTGTTTCCAGCAGCTCCTGCTTCTCAGTCGTCGGCAGGAACGGCAGTGACGACGCGATGAAGTCCACCAGGCGGCCCGGATCTTCGATGTTCAGAGCGATCGTCTGCAGCTCGTCCGACAAGGTCGGCGAGGATGTCACGATCTGCTGGAACTGCGAGGTCACGTTGCGGTGCAGTGCCTCGATCTCCGCGCCCTTGGCCGGCGTGATCTCCGGCACGGGTTCCACCGCAGCCGTCATGAACGGCTCAAACTGGTTGAATTCGCCCAGCTTCACGCGCTGCGTGCCTTCGGTGAAGACAAACAGGCTCTGGTTAGGCATCTTCACGACCTTATGTACGGTCGCCAGCGTGCCGACCGAATGCAGGTCGCTGGGTTGGGGGGCATCGACGCGCGCATCGCGCTGTGCCACCACCACTACTGTTTTCTCGTCGCCGAGCGATTGGATGAGCTGGATCGAGCTTTCCCGGCCTACCGTCAACGGCAGCACGGCATGGGGAAAGAGCACTGTATCCCGCACCGGCAGAACTGGCAGGACCCGTCCGCTTGCTGCGGGTTCGCCGCGCTCGTCCTGCTGAGTGCGATTAGCGGGTTCGATAATACTGAGGAAGTCGCTTGCCATGAGTGTCCTTATATCAAATATGTGTACATTGGACGCATCAGGTTTTCAAAAGTCGCAAAATCGACGGACCCAGGGGCGGCGTGACCGTCAGGCCCTACTGGGTAGGATCCGTGTCCATTCCAGTCCTGTCCCACCGCCCAGAAGTCTATCGGCGAAATCGCCCGAAGGCGTGATTTTTGTTGCCTTTGCCCGCACCATCGGTGCGTTACGATCGCGTACTGCACCGTCGTTCCAGGCCTAAAGCCGGGTCCATTCCAGTTAGACGAACTCCGGAGCCGGCTGAAACCGGCCGAGCACCTTGTAAGTTGCACCTAAACCGGGCAGCCGGTCGAGCACCCGCTCCGTCGTCCCCGCATCCGGCATCAGCACGTCCACAAAGACGTAGTAATGCCACGGCTGGCCATGGATTGGGCGCGACTGCACCTGGGTCAGGTTGCCGCCGCCCGCCGCCACCTCCGCCAGCAAGGTAGCAAGCGCCCCCGGCCGATGGTGCACCTGGCAGCACAGACTCAGCTTGTGCACACCCTCGGGATGGGAGGCCGGCGTTCCCGCCTTCACCAGAACAAAGCGCGTGAAATTGGCGACGTCGTCTTCCACACCTTTCGCCAGCACCAGGCCGCCATAAATCTCGGCCGCCTGTATGCCCGCAATCGCCGCCGCGTGACGATCGCGCAGCGAAAGAATTTGCTTCACTGCGCCCGCCGTGTCATAAAACGCGATCGGCTCAATGCCGGGGTGCCGCTCAAAAAAACTGCGGCATTGCGCCAGCGCAACCGGATGCGAATAGATGCGCTGCACCTCTTCGAGCTTGCTTTCCGCAAATCCGATCACGTGATGTTCAATGCGGATCACCGTCTCTCGTTCGATAAAGACCGGATGCTCGCGCAGAAGATCGTAATGCTCAACGACGGATCCCGCGAGCGTGTTCTCGATCGGGATCATGATGGCATCCACCTCGCCCTTCCGCAGCCGATCAAACGCATCCGCTGAAAGCATGCAGGGGATAACGGTTGCCTCGGGCATCGAACGAAGTGCGGCTTGGTGGCTGAACGAACCAAGCTCGCCCTGGATAGCTATCTTCATGGATCCTCAAATCGGGATTTTATTTTGTGCAGATACGGCAACTCACGCGCCGTCAAGCGCACCATACCATACCGTAACGCGCATATTTTGCGAGGAGATAGATACAAATGCTTTGGACAATCTTCGTCGTATTGCTGGTGCTGTGGCTATTGGGCTTCGTTGGATTTCATGTGCTGGGAGCGTATATCCATATTCTGCTTCTCATCGCACTGGTGGTGCTCATACTGCAACTCATCGGCGGACGCCGAACAGTTGTCTAGCATCTTCTGGCGCACGGCCTGCTCCATGGCATGCCGTGCGCATCTAATAAAAACAGGTTCGGAGGTAGAGCATGGATAAGGACCAGGTAGCAGGAAAATTCGAGCAGGGTGTCGGCAAGGCGAAGGAAAAGCTGGGTGAAGCAGTTGGCAATCAGAAGCTGGCCAACCAGGGCGTCGCCGATCAGGTAAAGGGCGCGGCGAAAGAGACGTGGGGCAATGCCAAGGATGCCGCACGGACGACGCAGGACCGTCATGCCGCCGAAACCGAAGACGCCGCCAACGTGAAGCGCGAACATTTCACTGACAAGGTCGCCGACCTGAAGAAGAAGGCGAACGAGAAGATCGATGACTTCAAGGAACGCGAGCGTGCCAAACACGCCGCCAACTCCTAGATCAAAGGCACAGACAGGCCTGCCTCACTTCTCCGATGACAAGCCTGCGCTTCGGCGCAGGCTCTTTTTTCTTAGCGGTGAATCGTCACCGATACTGCGACGAAGCAGAAGAACAGTACCGAGATAATTCCATTCAGTGTGAAGAAGGCCGCATTCAGCCGCCGCATGTCTTTGGGTGACACGATCGAGTGCTCGTAGAGCAGCAGTCCCATCACCACCGCCAGCCCCCACCAGGCAATCGGTCCCAGGTGGAACAGGTGCAGCAGCCACGCCAGCAGCAGCAGCATCACGCCATGCATCAGGCGCGCCACGGCGAATGCCTTGTGCACGCCCAGAGCCTGCGGAATGCTCCGTAACCCCGCCCCGCGGTCATGCTCCGCATCCTGGCAGGCATACAGCACATCGAAGCCCGCCACCCAGAACAGCACCGCAGCCGTCAGCACCAGGATGCGCGCATCCAACCCACCGCGGATCGCAATCCACGCCGCCGCTGGCGCGATGCCCAGCGCCAGCCCCAGCACCAGGTGCGACCAACGCGTGATGCGTTTCATATACGAGTAGCCCAGCAGCACCGCCAGCGCTACCGGCGAGAGCAGCAGCGAAAGCCGGTTCAGCCGGGAGGCGCTCAAGACAAACAGCACGGCCATCACCAGCGTGAAGGCGCCGACAAAGCCGCGCGATAGCTGTCCCGCCGGAATGGCGCGCGATGCTGTTCGCGGGTTTTCCGCATCCAGCTCCGCATCGGCCCAGCGATTGAAGGCCATCGCCGCCGACCGCGCCGTCACCATGCAGACAATGATCCAGAAAAGCTGTCTCGGTTGCGGCCAGCCGCCCGCCGCCAGCACCGCGCCCGTCAGCGCAAAGGGCAGCGCGAAGATGGAGTGCTCCCACTTGATCATCTCCAGCGTGTTGCCCAGGCTCCGCAAAAACGCCATGCGCCGCTTCTCCCCTCTTTCAGTCTAACGGGAGAAAAGCGGCGCGCGTCGTTTTCGAATGTTCCAGCGGTGAGCGTTCAGCTGTGCCGAAGAGCGCTATTGTCGCTTCTCTTCCTGCTGACCGGCCACTTGCAGATTGTTGGTCACGCTGAAGACTCCCGGCACCGTGTTCGCCTGGATGCCCGCAACGTCCTTGTCCGACTGGTTGTCCACCACGCCCGACAGGATCACGTGGCCATTGATCACCGTAATGCGGATCGGGTTCGCCGGATTGATCGCGTACTTGTTTAGCGAAGGATAGCCGTAGACGCGACGCGCAACGGCGATGCGCGTTTGATCATCCATGGGCGACACTGGATCCACCTGGATCTTGTCGACCACATTCTGCACACCCGGCGTGCGCTTCGCCAGATTCAGCGCTGAATCCTTTGCCACCGGTCCCAGCGCATGGCCGCCCAGCGTGACGACACCATTGTTCACCGAGACGGTGATCGCATTGAACGCGTTGCCGTAACCCACGCGGTCATAGGCCAGTTGCTTGCCGATCTTGTCCGCCAGTTGCTGGTCGGTCGTCTCTCCCGCCTGCACCGCGATGTCGTTCACCACCGACACCACGTTCTTCACCTTGCCGACGTTCTTTTCAGCATCCTGCTTGTCGGCGTACAGCTTCACGGTGCCGGTCAGCGTCACGATGCCGCTCTGTACCGCGACCTGCGCCCCGGTGAAACGTTTGTTCTTCAGCTTTTTCTGCGCATCCTTCAAAATCTGCGCATCGTTCTTGGTCGAGTCCTCAACCGCGGCCAAGGCGACGGCGGGAAAGGTGTAGGCAAAAACCGGAGCAGCCAGCAGTGCGGCCGCAACCATGGTTCGCAAAATGCGCATATCGTTCTTTCTCCTTACACAGCGCGGGGAGGGTGGCGCCCTGAATCTATATCTGCAGGTATCCAGAGAGCCGAAGCGTAACACTACCCTTCCCGTTTGTTAAGACGCTGTAACTGGCGCTCTTGTCACCTGTACCGTTTGTGAACCTTGAACAACAGGCTGAACACGTCGGCTTCGTCGCGCACGGCGGTCACGGAGAAGGTGGACGATAGGTTCACCTGCGCCTGGATCAGCTGCTGGGTGGTCGAGTTCACGCTGGTGGCATAGGTCAGCAGCACCTGCTGGCCTATGTTCTGCGTCACCGTGATGCGCGCGCTCGACTGGCCCAGGGATCCCGTATACGTTGGGTCAATCTTCACGCTTCCCACCCCGAACAGCTTCTGGATCCGGCTGCTCACCGTCGCATTCAGCGCGCCGCTGAGTACGGCATTGGCGGTGCCGTTCACCCCGGCCTGCTGCTGTTGCGTGTTGTAGATGGACTGCTCCTCCTGCGTTCGTCCCTGCGTCAGCAGCGAGATCACATCCGCCTCCGGCAGCGGCGGCTCGGAGCGGAAGGTCGGGGTCAGCTTGCTGGCCGTCCCGTGCAGCCCGATGGTGACGTCGTAATTCTCAATGCGCGTCGAAGCGTCCAGGTCGATCGTTGGCTCGATCTTCACCGGATTGGTAAAGAAAATATCTCCGTGTTGCAACTGGTAGGTCGTCCCGTTGTAGGTCGCCCTGCCATCCGTGATGTTGATGCGGCCCAGTACCGCCGGCTGCGCCGCGGTGCCGCGAATGCGCAGGTTCACGCTACCCGCGATCTGCGCGAAGGAGTTCTGAAAGTCCATCTGCGGCGCAGAGGTGATGTGCACATCCAGACGAACCCGGTTGCCGAAAGCATTCGGGTCCGGCGGCGGTGACACCGCCCCCGCCCCGCCCGTCAGCGCAGCAAAGTCGACATTCGGCCCCACCAGAAAGCGCGTGATCAGGATGTTTCCGCTCAACGTCATCGCGCCTTGCGTCCCATGCAGCCGCAGGTTGGCATCCACAGAGCTGCTCAGCCCCGCATAGCGGAAGCGCGTATTCTTCAGCGCCACGGTCACGTCGCCGAAGATGCCCTGCTGGTAGATGAGGAATCCGCCCAGCGTTACCGTGCCGCCACCCGTAGTCCCCACCAGGTTGCGCAATTCCAGCCGGTCCTGGTTGAAAACCATCGCGCCGTTCAGGTGGCTGATGCCGTTCGGGATCGCCTGGTAGGCCAGGTTGACGTCCTTGAAGTTGAACTGGCCTTCGAGGTCGGGCGACTTCAACGGGCCCTGCGCCGTGAGGTTGAAGTCGATATGGCCGGAGGACGAGATCTCTGCGTTGAAGCTCTGCGCCAGCTTTGCATTGATCCCGCCGTGCGCTTGCACATTCAGCCCGCTGTCGCCCAGCAGATCGGCCGTGCCCCCCGCCAACAGCGTCGTATCTTCGGCGTCGATCTCGAGCTGGTTCAGCTTCACCACGCCATCGTTCAGCGACGCCCGGATCGGCCCCTTGCTGGTCAGGGGCATCCCCTCGAGCGTCACTTTGAACTGGTCAATCTGCGCCGTGCCATCCAGCAACTTCGGCGTCTTCGCGGGTCCGGAGATCTCGACCACTCCGGTCAGCTGCGAATTGCCCCGCACGCCGCTTACATTCAGCAGCGTCAAAACCGGCGCAAAGTCGAGCTGCGAAAAGGTGACCTTCGCCTGCATCGGATAATCGTTCGTCATCTGCATCTGGCCCGCCGCCTGGAATTTCGCCTGGGCCACCAGTGCATTGGCATTCAGAAAGAGCGTGTGCCCTGTCGTGTGCAGATCGGCGTTCACATCGCCGGCCGCCTGCCCGTTCAGTGTTGCGTTCGCCAGCGCCAGCTTGCCGTTCACCTGCGGCGCATCCGTGGTACCTGACGCATGCAGATCAAAACTCAGAGCACCACCCAGCTGTGCCTTCGGGCTCTGCAGCCGCTGGATATGCGATAGATCGAAGCCATTGCCCTGCGCATCTCCGCGGAAGCTCTTTGCCTGGATGTTGTAATCGGCATCGCCGGTGATCCGGCCGCCATCCTGCACAAAGACCAGGTTCGTCACTCCCACCGACTCACCCGCGAATTTCAGATCCGTGTTCAGGCTCTTGTACGCCTCGCCATAAATCTCGCCGCCCGCGACCGCCAGATGGCCGCCGCCGCTCAGCGCCTTCAGCGAGCCACCGGCATGCGCATTCAGGTTCACTGTGCCTGTCACCGGCAGGCTCTCACCGGCAATTGACAGCAGATCGCTCACCTGCGCATCGCTGATCTCCGCCTTCGCATTCAGGAGCGAGCTGTCGTTGTAGATAAGCTTCCCGCGCCGCCCGTGTGCTGCATGGAGCTGGCCGGAAGCTTGGATCGCGGTCTTCGACTTGGTCAGCGACAGGTCGGAAACCGAGATCACCTCGGGGCTGTACTCCGCATCCATCTCCAGGTCGTCCCACTGCACCGTTTGCCGCGTGCCCTGCGGACGCCGGCGGCGGATGCGGCGGCTCCGCGCTGATCGGCGTCGCCGGCTGGGGCGGTGGATGTGTCGCCGCTGCGGTTTCAATGATCGTTGCGAAGTTCTTCGCGCTCACATGCCCCTTCGCATCCGGGTTCAGCAGCGATCCGGTCACGGTGCCGTGGAAGCCCGCCTGGCCATGCAGTTGCACCGGAAGTCGCCGCCACGCCGCGTTTGCCGTTCGCCTTGACGCCGAAGACGATTAGCGCGCGGTCGAATTCGTTCAGGTTGCTGGTCGTGAAATCGACCTTCAGTTCGCTCCGCTGCGACATGGGGATGAATGCCGCCCGTCCGCTCACATTCAGATACGAAGCCGGCGTGTGTACCTCCACCTGGCGCGCATCCAGCCGCCCGCCACGCAGCGCAAAGCTCGCATCGACCGCCCCAGTCACCGGAACCTCGTTCGGCGTCGGCGGTCGCGGCGGCGCAAGCGCCACCTTTGCGCTCGCCCCCATCTCGTTGATTGATCCCTTCCACCAGACATCCGCTGTGCCATCCGCCTGCGTATCGAACCCCAGGTTCTCGTACTTCTCGATGGCGATAATCTCGAAGACCGTCTCCGGCCGTATGCCGAAGAGCCGTGCATGAATCCGAGCCTCCTGCTGCGGCCCAGAGTTCGGTGTCGGCTTTCGCGCCTTCCCGGGCGATGTCATCACCTCAGCCGGCTGCGCCGCTGGCGCGGGCGCCATATAGTTCACCATCTTGGCGCTCGCATCCACGCCGCCGCCCTGCCGCAGCCGCACCTTCACATCCGGCAGCGATATCTCGTCCTGGGTCGCGTGCAGCGTGCTCCGCGCATTGATTCCGCTCAGCAGCAGATACGATTGCCGATAGGTACCGTTCTTCAACTCCACATTGCCGCTTACATCAAACGCCTGAACGCCGGTTCCCTGTCCCTTTATCTGCAATCCGGCCACGCCCGGACCCAGCCCATCCACCGCGCCCAGCGCCGCCACCTCGCGCAGATCGATTGTCCCGTTCGCCCCGATCTGCCAGTTGAGCTTCGTAAAGTCATTCAATGTTCCCGATGCATCGAGCTTCGACTCCCCAGACGCACGATCTCCGGAAACAAAGTGCAGACCATCCAGCTTCAGCGCGTTGCGCGCCATCTCCACATTCAGCTCCAGCTTCGAATGCACCTCCGCCGTCTTGCCCCGCATGGCCGTCACGTCTTCTACATGGACCGTGCCCAGGTACGCCTCCGGCTGCTTGCGATACGTGACCGTCGCCGTCAGGTTGTTCGCCGCCAGGTTGAATGGAAGTGCGCGCTGGTTCACCAGCAGCACACCATTGTTCACTTCGGCGCGGTTCGCCTCCAGGTCGAAGATCACATCCGTCACCGGCTTGCCGCTCTCCGTCTTCTTCTTTGGCACCGGCTGGTTGGTCGATCCATCGGGATACACAATCAGGTGAAAGACCGGATGCTCCACCTCGAGCGAACGTAGCCCGACCTGCGCCTTCAACAGGTCAATGATCTTTGCCTGCAACCTCAGTGTGTCCACGTGCGCGTACGGCACCTCACCCGGCGCTTCGAGGCCATGGATAGTCAGCCCATCCACCTCCGCCTCCAGCCGGAGCGGGCGCCAGCTGAAGCTAGCCAGCTCCACGCGGCCACCGGTCGCCGTCGTCAGCACGTCGATCAGTTTCGCCCGCACATGATCTGCGAACGACGCAGTAGTCGCGTACCAGAACGCAATTCCCACCAGCAGGATGACACCGAGGAAGCAATACAGCACAACGCGCGCCACGCGACCCCACACGCTTCGTTGCGGTCGCAAAGGAGCTGGCGGCGAATGTGGAGTGGTGCTCACTGTTCGCCTCCATTGCCCGATGGAGGGGGAACGTCACCGCCGCCCGTCCCGGACGAGGGCGAACTTCCCAGGCTGTTGTATTGCCGATCGAGTATCAACACGCTGCCGGCGTCCTTCAGGCTGCGCAGATAGTCCTCCAGCAGCACATTGACGTGCTGCTCCAGCAATACCTCCTCGATGCGGTCGGAAACCTGCGCCAGCGGCGGCGGCTTCAGCTTGCGCGCCGCAAACTCCGGCACCAGCTGCTCCTTGTAGTACGTCTCGATCTCCGGCTTGGTGATGCGGATCCCGGTACGGAAGCGCACCCGGACGAAGTCCAGGATCGCCAGCCGCTGCTGCCATCGCGTGCGAAACTCCGCTTCTGTCAGACCTTGCGCTTTCAGAAAGCGCTGCCATCCCTCCTCCGTCTCACAGCTCTGTCCGCAGGCTGGGATGTGTTTCCGCAGTAAGGCAATCTGATCATCCACCTCGGCATCCGACGGCGGCGGCGTCAGCTCCTGCTCTTGCATCTGGTCCAACAGCAGCGTGCGATTCATGATCTGCCGCATCGCCTCCATCGGCGTGAACTCGCCGCCCAGTGCACTCAGTGGCTCAAAGACCGCGAATCGCTGCATCTCGCGCACCTCGCTCGCCAGGATCACCTTGCCGTTGATCACGGCCACCGCGCGATCCAGCAGGAGCGGCTTCTGGTGCATCTCGGCGCTTTCGCTGGCTAGCTGTGCATCGCCATTCGGCTGCTCGGCCAGGTCCGGCACACCATCCGTCGGCTTCAACTCCGGCAGAAAGGTCAGGTCACCGTTCTCCTGAGCCAGCTTGTTCTTTTCCGGCGCCGAGGGCTTCTGTTGAACCTGCGCCGGTCCGCTGTGGTCTGCCCCCGTCGTCGCCGTCACCGGCCCTTGCTCGGCCGAAGATCCTGGCATCCCCCGGACCCTGCTCTCCGGCGGCCGGCGATGCAGCACCCGCTCCCGCAGCGCCTGGTCCGGTCTGCGGGCCGGAGCCCGGCGGTGTCGTCTGCGGCGTCTGGGCCGTGGCGCACACCGCCGCCAGCGTCATCCCCAGCAACGCCGCTGCCCATCCGCCCGTACGCTTTTCGACCGCCATCATCAGAACGTCTGCCCTATCGAGAAGAAGAAGTTGAAATGTCCCGCCTGCTCGATCTTCGGCTGCGGCACATTCGAAACCGTGCTCTGGTAGTCATACACCTCCGGAAAGTACGGCGGATTGAGGTTGTAGCTCGAATCCACACGGATAGGCCCTATCGGTGTGCGATACCGTGCGCCCAGGCCTATTGCATGCGACCAGTAGTTGAAGCTGCAGGGTTCCTCCTGCACATTCAGCGAGCCGTTCGGGTTGGTATTCACCGTTGGGATCGTGCGGCACGCGCTCTCATTGGGCTGATGAAAATTGATAAAGCTGGGGAAGACATCGTCCGAACTGTTAAACACGTTGCCCATGTCATGGAAGAACACGAAACCGAGATTGTTACCGACCAGCGGCAGATTGGGATAGGGCATCCGCAGCTCGAAGGTGTTCACCATGACCGCCGCGCCGCCCAGCGGATAGCCGGTCTGCGGATCACGCGGTCCCGCCGCGTTAATGGCGAAGCCGCGATGCGATGTCGCGCCGCCTGCATACAACCGCTCCGGCAGCGGGATCAGTAACTGGTTGCCCTCGCCAAACGCCCGCTCCTGTCCATAGCGCGTCTGGCGTGCAATGACCCAGTGCCGCTTGCCGAGGTCGTAGTACGACGAATTCGTGATGTCGATGCGGACGAAGTTCGCCTGCGAGCCGAACTTCGAATCCGAAACAAAGAGCGATGCGGTGTTGAAGGCGCCATGGTGCGCGTCCAGCGGATCGTCCCGTGTATCGCGGATATAGTTCACTCCCGGACCACCCACGCGCGCCGGCTGCGACAGCAGCGGAATCAGTGCCAGGCTTACCTGGAGTGTAGCCGGGTTCACCTTCACGTCGCGGTACGACCATGAATAGATCAGCGTCGTCGGCTTGGTCACGTGCTGCGTCATGCGTGCCGTCGCAAAGAGTGACGATGCGGAGAAGGTCGTCACGTTTTGGCTGCTGGTATAGCCGCCGGAGACCGACCCGGTAAAGTTCGGGTCCTTGAACAGGTCCGGATACTGGTAGAGCAGTATCGCGTTCTGCTCCAGCGTGCCGTACTGCGTGCGCAGACACAGCGACTGGTTGGTGCCGAACAGGTTGATGCGCGACAGGTCGAAGACTACGTCCGGGCTGATGCCGAAGTGTCCATTCGCGCTCCCCGAAAAGGTGTTCGGATTGATGCCCTGCTGAATCAGGTATGCCGCCGAGGGCGTATTGGTGTAGGGCGTGCCTGTCTGCGCCTGGAAGCCGAAGCCGTAGGTCACGTCCCAGCGCTTGGCCTCCGTCGTCAACAGCAGCACGTTCTTGCGCGGCTGGTCTGCCGACGGGTTCTGCACCGCGGTCTCGACCTCGTTGAAGAGCGCCAGATTGTAGAGCCTCCTCTGCGAGTCGAGCAGTGCCGACTGATCCAGCGGCTCTCCCGGCCGGACGGTCACGCGCGGCGTCACTACTGTGGGCCGAGTGTAGTGAAGCCCCGAAACCAGCACCTTGTTGACGAAGACCTGGTGGCCCTCGTCCACATTCATCGTGACGTCCACCAGCTCCGAGTCCTTCGGATCGTTCTGCTGTACCACGGTCACCTGCGCATTCTGATAGCCGTGACTCAGGTAGTAGCCTTGGATCATGTCGCGGTCGCCGGTCACATTCAACGACGAATAGGGCTGCCCCACCTCGGTATTCAGTGAGGGACGCAGCACATCTACCGGAATCTTGTGCATTCCGTTGATCGTGTAGCTGCCAATCTTCTGCTGCGTGCCCTCTTCGATCTTGTAGATCACATCGATGTTCGCAGTCTTCGATCGTCTCGCACCGGGGGGCCGGTCAGCGTCCTTGTCCTTGATTACGGGCGTCACCACCACGTGGCTGAAGCCGTTGCCCTGATAAAGCGCGGTCAGGTTGCCGACGTCGCTGTCCACTCGCGCCTGGCTGTAGGTGCCGTGCCGCTCGATAAAGTTCGCCGGCCGCACCGTAACATGCTCCTCTAGCGTGTCGTGGTCAAAATACTTCGCGCCCTCGATCCGCACCGAATCCACTCGGTGCTCCAGGCCGCGGTCCACCTTGTACAGAACCGTGACCTCGTTCGCGCTGTTGTGCACCGGCTCATGCGTCACCGTGGCATCAAAGTAGCCCTTACCCTGAATGTCGGCACGCAGGTTGTGCGCACCTTCGTTCACCAGGTCCAGGTCGACGCTGCCCTCTTCGTAGATCGGCACGAGCCGCTCGATGGCGCCGCGGCTATACCTCGCGCCTTCCACCTGCACCCTCACCAGCGGTCCCTCCCTCGCCCGGAACGAGTAGTCCAGCTCGTCGGTGTTGGGGTGATACTCCTTCGTCTCGAGCGTCACCGAGCCGGCCCAGCGTTGCTTCTTGTCGTAGTACTTGCGCAGCCGTGTCAGGGCGCGGCTCACCGTCTGGCGGTCCACTTTCTTGCCCGCCTTCAGCTTGCTGATCTTGCGAAATTCTTCGAGCGACATGCCCGGCGTTCCATCGACCTTCACATTGCCGATCTTCGCCTGAGGTCCTCGTTGAATGTTGTAGATGATGTTGACCTGCGAGTTGGGAGCGTCCAGCTGCTCGCGCCGCTCCACCTTTGCCTCGTAAAAACCGCTGTCCGTCAACGCCTGCTCAATCGAAGCCTCGGACGCATCCAGCTTCCGCTGCGTGTAGCGCGTACCCGGCTGCAGCCGGGCAGAGGCCGCCAGTTGCCCCTGCTGCCGCTCGCTGTTGACGCCGAAGAACTGGACACGCCCGATGAACAGCCGCGGCCTCCCCGCGAACACCACCACCACCCCGCTGTCGGAGCGAAGCCCCTGGACCTGAATGGTGTCATAGAGACCCGTGTCGTAGAGCCGCCGCAGGCTCGCTCGCACCTTGTCCTCGGTAAGCACCTCGCCCGGTTGAAGCTCCAGTTGCGCCGCCACCGGCCCCAGCATCGCAGCTTTGACGCCGTCAAATCGGATGCCCATCACCTTTCTCCCGGCCAACACCGCAATGCCAGGCAGGGTCGCGGTATCTACGGTCTCCGCCTGCTGAGTGGGCCGCGATGTGGACGACTGTGGCAGGAACTGCAAAGCAGAGGACGACTGGCCGCCCGCCGCCCCGTCCGTCGCTGGAGTCCCGGAGCTCGTCGTCTGCGCACCGCAGAAGGGCATCCCGGCTAGCAACAGCGACAGCAGCACCGCAACGCGGCGGAACCCCCGCCCGGCAGAAGCATGGCTCAGCGATTCTGCGAGCGATCTCGACCGGCGGACGAGAGGAATCGTGCGTCTCCCGTCAAGAAAAGCCGCGTCCGCCCCTGCTCCGCCGTTCACAGAATTCGCAAAAATGCTCTCACGCACTACGGTCAAAGAGCCTCTCAGGGGTTTGCGCCACCGGGTTTGTCCCCCATGGAGCTGTCTCGAGCACTTCCCTATCGTTGGAAACCCCGTCAACGCAGCTTTCGACGCACCTTTTCCAGACGGAAAAGGCAGTGCGTCGCGTCGAGCCCAAGGCCACGGCAATAGAACATGCTCTCGTCATGCGGAATACGGCGGCATCACGTTAGGTCAGATGCAGGGGGCGAACCAACGTCCAGCGGGACCCGTCACGCGTCTTCTTATACTAGACACAATGGAAAGCGTCAGCACCGTTGCCATTCCGGATACCGAGCGCTACTCACGCCAGGTGCTCTTTGCGCCCATCGGTCATGAAGGACAACAGCGCCTCGCCCGCACCACAGTCGCCATCGTGGGCTGCGGAGCCACCGGCGCAGCCGCGGCCGCGTTGCTTGCCCGAGCCGGTGTCGGCAGCCTCATCCTCATCGACCGCGACTTCGTCGAGGAGAGCAACCTGCAGCGCCAGGTTCTCTTTGACGAAGCCGATGCCGCCGCCGCGACTCCAAAGGCCGAGGCTGCCCGCCGACAGATCGCACGTTTCAACAGCGATATCCAGGTCCGCTCGCATGTCGCCGATCTCGTACCCGACAACATCCACGCCCTGCTCGCCGATGCCCAACTAATCCTCGACGCCACCGATAACTTCGAGACCCGCTACCTCATCAACGACTACGCCGTAGAACAGGGACGGCCATGGATCTACGCCGCCGCCATCGGCGCCTATGCCGCAACCATGAACATCCTGCCCGGCGAGACTGCCTGCCTCGCCTGCCTCTTCCCCACGCCGCCCTCCGGCCCGGTAGAAACCTGCGACACCGCCGGCATCCTCAACACCGCCGTCAACCTCGCCGCCTCGATCCAGGTCACCGAAGCCCTCAAGTACCTGACTGGCGCACGCGATGCCATACGCCGGACCCTGCTCTCCTGGGATCTCTGGCAGAACGAGCGCTCCGAGATCTCCGCTGCCGCGCCCCGGCCCGATTGCGAGGTCTGCGGCGCCCGCGACTTCGCCCACCTGCGTGGCGAGGGCCGGCCTCACATCACCCTCTGCGGCCGCAACTCCGTCCAGATCCACGAGCATCACCGCCCCGTCGACCTCGCCGCCGCCGCCGACCGTCTGCGTCCCCACGGCGACGTCCGCCAGAACGGCCTGCTACTCCAGTTCCGTCGCGGTCCCCACACCCTCACCCTCTTCGCCGACGGCCGCGCGCTCATCCAGGGCACCACAGATATCGCCCTTGCCCGCACTTTCTACGCCCGCTTCGTCGGCAGTTAGGCGATCCGAACACGCCTCTCATCTGTTTACAAACAAATGACATGGCGATGGCAATGGAGCAGCCGCGCTGGGTAAAGATGATCTGCGCAGGCGCCGTCGGATCGGCTCAGCACAGGCGCTCTGCGATTTGTCGAAATCCTGCGTGGCCGGTTGTGAGGTTCACCTGTCCCCCCAGATCGTTGCCGCTCCCGGAGGGTTGTTTCGCGTGACGAGTCTCCGCGGTCTCATCCGGCTTCCCCTCTTCCAGTGCAGCGTCTTGATCCTATTGACGCTATGGCTTCGCATAGCCAGCGCGTCGGGACCCTACTTCGTCGATGCTGCGCGTCACATCAGCGCCATCGAGACCGGCAAACTGGTGATCCACACACCGGGATACTTCCTGTTCAACCTCAGCGGCTTCATCCTGTCGCATCTGCTGCACGTCTCCGCTGGTAATGCGCTGCACATCCTCAACGTAGCCTTCAGCGTTGCCGGTGTTGCCGTCTTTTATCTCCTTGTTTCACGCCTCTTAGCTTCACGCCTCTTGCCCGCTGTGTCGCCGTTCTGGCTCTCCCTCGCCTACACCTGTTCGCCCATCGTTTGGTTCTCAGCAGACATTCACAGTTCCTATGCAGCGATGACCTTCTTTGCCCCGCTGCTCATTCTTGTCCTCGAAGTCGACCAGCGGTTTGTGTGGGCATGTGTCGTCTTGGCGTTGATGACGGGATTTCGCCCATCCGATGGCGTGTTTGTGCTCCCGTGGATGCTCTTTCATGCTCTTCGCTATCCCTGGAAGCAACGGCTGGCCGGCGTCCTTGCCGCAATCGCCATCGTCGCGGCGTGGTGGGTGCCCACTGCGCAACGCTATGGCGGCAGCCTGCTCTTGCCGCTGAGTTCATCGCGCCAGCAAGTACACGGATTGGCGCAGGGCATTCTCACCGGGCACCTCGGCGTGCATGCCGCCGTAAATGCAGTCCACACCGTGGCGGGCGTCATCATGACCTGGGGCCTGCTCACGCCGGCGGTCTATCTCGGGGCCATCGGATGGAAACGAAGCGCCATCGCCCGCAGCATGACCATCTTTCTCGCTCCGGGCCTGGCTTTTTTTCTGCTGTACTACTTCTCTGACGGACCATACCTGGCCTACATCGCGGCGGCAGGCTTCGTGCTCGCCGGCGTGCATCTGGCAAATCGGCCCCTTCCGACCCAGCGGACAATCTACGCGGTCGCGATCTCTGCTTCTGTGCTCTTCATGATTTTTGCGCGCCCTGCCAATGGGAAGCCCTCAAAGCTGCGAGCCGTGACCGATGCCTACTTCGTCAGGTACTCCGTCCCCTCGCTCAAAGAACAGAGAGATCCTCGACTGGCCAAGCTGCTCGGTGCCTGCCACGACCAGTCGGTGGCGGGGGTGTGTCGATAACCTCGGCAGATACGGTTTCCCAGTCAAATTGCCGTCAGATTGCGGTTGCCCAACCCCTTCGGTGCCCGCTTCGTGGGAAACTAGTAGATATGACCTTCACACGATCCTTTATTGAGCTTCACGTGCGCGTTCTGAACAATGGGACGCAGGTATTTCGCGCAACTCGCGCCCTGAAGCTCGGCGGAGGATTATTCAAGCTCGTCGCCTGCCCCGACTACGATCCCGGCCAGGAACAATGGGAGCTCTTGCCCGGCGCAACAGTCCGCGTCGAACTGCATCCGGGCACAAAGGGAGATTTCCCTCTCGCTGTCAGAGCGTAAGGCTCGCGCGGAAGCTCAAAGAGAGCGATGTGCGTGGCCCGCAGGCTCCCTTGAATGGCTGACCCGTTTTCAAGGCAACCTTAGGGCTGTCCCCCGCGTCCGACAGGCATTGCCCCCAACCAGAATCTCTGGTGACCACGAGTACGACAACCATGACCACTGCGCTGGCGGGCAAACGTATACAAATGACAAAATCCGTAACTAACGGCGTCTTTTCCCCACCTGCCAAAGGCACCGCGACGGCTGAGCCCGAGCGTCAGAAGTCCAACCAGCACCTGCGCCGCAATCCGCCCATCGCCGGCGAAGCCGAAGCGATTGCCGCAGCACAGGCCGGCGACGGGGCTGCGTTTGAGCGTCTTTACAGCCTGCACAAGCGCCGGGTCTACTCCCTGTGCCTGCGCATGCTCGGCAACGTAGCCGAAGCGGAAGATCTGACCCAGGAGGCGTTTTTGCAGCTCTATCGCAAAATCAGCACCTTCCGTGGCGACTCAGCCTTCTCTACCTGGCTGCATCGCCTCGCGGTCAACGTCGTGCTCATGCACCTCCGCAAAAAGGGCCTGCCCCAGGTCTCTCTCGAAGAAACACTGGAGCCCTCGCAAGAAGACGGTCCGCGCAAGGACATCGGCGCGCGCGACCTTATGCTGTCCGGATCCATCGATCGGGTTACGCTCGAACGGGCGGTCTCCGATCTTCCCCCGGGCTACCGGCTCGTCTTCGTGCTGCACGATGTTGAAGGATACGAGCACAACGAGATCGCCGACATGCTGGAGTGCTCCATCGGCAACAGCAAGTCGCAACTGCACAAGGCGCGCATGAAGCTGCGCGACCTGCTGCGCACCGGGCAGCCAGCTTCCCGGCGTGAGGCCTTGCTATGAACGCAGGCGGCAAGAACAACCCATCCATGAAAACAACCAGTCCAAGCATGACCTGCGCCGAGTTTCAGGACCAGCTGCCGGAGCTCTTCGAGTCCGGGGCCGACCTGAAAGAGCAGGAACACCTGAAGACTTGCGAGCAATGCTCTGCCCTGGTCAGCGATCTGGAGTACATTGCGCAGCAGGCCAAACTGCTGCTTCCCATTCACGACCCCAGCCCGGCCGTGTGGGAGAACATCCAGACCACGCTCTCCTCGGAAAAGCACAACTCCAACTCCGGCTCGAGACCAAGCAAATGAGCGCAGGCCCCGCGGGGTCCGTGTCTTCATCTCCTTCGTCGCCCGCTACGCTGCCCCATCGCATCGTTCTCACCGGCTTCATGGGCGCCGGCAAGTCCACGGTGGGCCGACTCCTCGCGGCGCGCCTGCACTGGCCCTTTCTCGACATCGACTCCCTCATCACCGCGGAGCACGGTCTCTCGGTCGCCCGCATCTTCGCTCATCACGGCGAGGAGCACTTCCGCCGTCTCGAAGCCGAAACCATCGCCCGCGTCCTTGACCCTGTGCAACAGGATCCGGGTTACAACCACGACCAGGCCATCGTCGCGCTTGGCGGCGGAGCCATCGAGACTGAAGCCGTCCGCCACCTGCTCTTTAACGAATCGGCATCCGTGCCCGGCGCGGTGACGATCTTCCTCACCGCCCCCCTCCCCGAGTTGCTGGCCCGCTGCCACGCCACTCCCCTCTCCACGCAGAACACCTGCGACGACGAGGACGAGGAGACGCCCGTGCGTCCCCTGCTCACCAGCCCCGAGCCCCCCGAAGATCGCCTCGCCCGCCGCCTGCCCCACTACCGGCGCGCTCATCTCACCGTCGATACCTCCGGCATTCCCCCGAGCGAAGTTGTCGACCGCATCATGAACTGGCTTCAGGAATCGCAACACCGGGCCAAAAAGTCGCGTTGAGCCAAACCAGATAACGGCACAGCTCTAGAAAATCCGCTCTAATAGGAGCCGCGCCAAAGCGTCACAGCGAGAGCGACCGCATGCCCGACAAGACCAGCCGCTACGACCTGCAGACTACGAATCTCGAGCATCCCGAGATGCGCAAGCCGCGTACGCGCACCCTGCGCAGCGACATCGTCTTTACCTTCGCGCTCGGCATCGGGCTGACCATCGCCTGGCAGCTACGGCACGAGATCGCCCTGCTCTATGTCAGCGCGCTCTTCGCCGTCGTGCTCATGCCAGTGCTCCGCGGAGTCCAGAAGATCAAGATCGGCAAATGGAGTCCCGGCCGCGCCTCGGCCATCGCCATCATGCTATTGGGAGTAGGCGGCGGCATCACTCTCTTCATCCTCTTCGCGCTACCCCCGGTCGCCCGCGATATGCGCGAGTTCGTAAAAGAACTCCCCACTCGCGGCCCGGTGATGCTCAGCCGTCTCAAGCATCTCCCCTTCGCCTCACGGCTCGATGTCTCCGCTCTCAACGCCAGGCTGCAGGACTACGCCTCCAACTTCGTCACCTATCTCTTCACCTCGGTCAGCACCTGGGCCAGCGGTGTCTTCAAGATCGTCACCGGCATCATCCTCACCATTTACTTCATGCTGGAAGGTGAGAAAGCCTACCACTGGATACTCTCCTTCTTCGCGCAGCCCGGCCGTGAGCGTTTGAACACAACATTGCTCAAAGCCGACGTCCGCATGGGCCGCTGGCTGCTCGGCCAGGCCACGCTGATGCTCATCCTCGGCGTCTACTCCACGGTTGTCTTCACCCTGCTGCACGTTCGTTACTCCTACGCTCTTGGCGTCGTCATGGGCGTTACCAACATCATCCCGGTCATCGGCGCACTGATATCGATGTCGCTGGTCATCATCGCCGCTGCGATGGACTCGTGGATGCGCGTCCTCTACGTCCTCATCGCCTACGGCATCTACGCGCAAGTGGAGAACTCCTACCTCACCCCCAAGATCATGCAGAGCTCGGTCGATCTGCCGGGACTCGCCATCATCGTTTCCCTGATCATCGGCTCCGCCATAGACGGCGTCATGGGGGCCATGGTCTCTGTTCCCACCGCCGTCCTCGTCGCCGTCGTCCTTGACGAATACGCCGTCCAGCGCGACTAGCCATAGGAAGAAGATCCAAGCTCAACCCACATGCTCAGCGCTCGTAGCCTCCGCCGAATTCAACTGCCGCTGCTTTTCCTAGCCTGTGTGCCCGCTTGCACCATCTGCGCACCCGCCTTCGGCTACGCGCAGTCGGACAAGGCGGCATCCGAGGGAAACTGCACGCATCCCGACCCGGCCACCAGACCTGAATGCCCCGGCGCGATAGCTTTCCTCGCGAAGGTTCAGGATGCGTTGAAGCGACATGACCGCGAAGCCGTAGCGTCGCGGGTCCGCTACCCGCTGCTCGTCACCGCAGGTGGAAAAATGCACATCCGCTCACGCGCTCAGTTCCTCGCCGACTACGACCGCGTCTTCACTCCAAAGGCGCGCGCCGCCATTCTCAAAGCCAACGCCGACGATGTCTGGGGCAATGCGAACGGCTTCATGGTCAGCGGCGGAGTCATCTGGTTCGACGCCATCATTCCTCGCAACGAGCAACCGGACGTGTCCGCGCCGGATTACTGGAAGAAGTACCCGTTCAAAATCATCACGGTCAATCCGCCAATCCACTGACTGCTTGCGATGGATCACCGGAGACACTCGAGGCGAAGCCGCACCGCCGGATGAGTGCATTGAATCGCTCGTGATGCCGAAGGGCGTCCCACTTGGCGTCGATAGGCAGAAATATCAGATGCGTGTCCCGCATCGCGAAGGCAAGCTCCAGCCCGTCCAGTGCGGCTTCATGCTCGCCCAATCCAAGTTGCACTAGCGCGATGCAGTAGGGCGCCACGTATCGCTCCCGGGCAAGCGCCTCCAGCACCTGTAGGATCTCTCGCGCCGCATCCCTGCGGTCACTCAGCGCATAGATGTAGCCTCGCAGGGCAATCGTCTTCGTATTGTTGTTGCTGAAGCGTGCGGCATCCGCCAGCGCCTCCAGCGCTTCTTCCAGCCTGCCCAGAGAGACGCATGCCTGTGCAAGCTGCCAGTGCGCGATCCAGAAAGTCGGATCCACAATGATCGCCTGTCGTGCCCAGCGGACTGCTCCTTCAAAATCGCGCGCAGCATAGGCCACCTGGGCGGAGAGCGCATGATGCATGGCATACAGCGGATCCAGCTCGCGCGCGCGACGCATCGGGCCTTCCGCCTCCGCGTGCCGCGCCATGTGTGCCAGCACCACGCCCAGCATGCGGTGCGCCAGCGGATAATTCGGATCCAGTTGGATCGCCCGGCGATACGCCATCTCCGCGCCGGGCCAGTCCCAGTCCAGCCAGAACTTGAGAAACCCCATCGAAGTCTGCGCCTCTGCCAGATCCGGCGCCAGGCGCACGGCACGGCCAGCCGCATCCTGTGCCTTGGGCCAGACGATGCGCGGGTCTCCGTCGCCATTGACCGGGCTCGATGCATAGGTATCCGCCAGCCCCGACCAGGCAAGCGCGTATTCCGGATCGAGTGCAGTTGCACGCTGGAAATACTCAATGGCGCTGCGCGTACCCGTCGGATTGAGTTGATACCAGAAGTGCCGGCCATGAAGGTAAAGGTCATACGCTTCGGCGTGAGTCGTCTGACGGCCGACGAACCGCGTCCAGTCTCGCGGGAGAGAGCTGCAGCCGCACCTGTTCGGCAATCGTCACACTGAGCTCGCGCTGGAACGCAAGAATGCTGGCGGGCTCGCTGTCGTACGATCCCGACCACACCTGCGACTGATCGTGCACCTGGATCAGTTTGGACGTGATGCGCAATCGCGGCCCCTCCGCGCGCAGCGAGCTCTCCACCACATACCCAACGCCAAGTTCACTGCCGATCTCCGCGATGGACTTCGCCGTCTCCCGATAGCGCATGACCGACCTGCGTCCAATCACACTCAGATGATCCGGATCCACCTGCCCCATCGCGGCAATCGTCTCCTCCGTCAGCCCATCGGCCAGGTAAGCGCGTCCGCCATCGCCCGTCATGTTGTCGAACGGAAGCACCGCAAGTGCCAGCCGCGTCCCGTGGTTTGTCGAGGACTCCACCTTCGCGGACTCACCCCCGACGCTGACCACCGGCGCGGTAAATCGGTAGCCTCGGCCCGGAATCGTTGCGATGTAGCGGTTCTCCCCGCGCTTCTCACCCAGCAGCCGGCGCAGTGTGGAGATGTTCTGGTTCAGGTTGTTCTCTTCGACGATGGTGTCCGGCCACACCGCCTGCATGAGCTCTTCTTTGCTGAAAGTTTCGCCGGCGCGCCCGAGCATATAGAGCAGCGTGTCGAACACTTTGGGAGTCAGAGCGACCGCCCGGCCTTCTTCCAACAGCACGCGTTGGTCAGCGTTCAGTCGAAACCTTCCGAATTCGTAGATTCGACCTTCCGTATGCTTCACGCACGCGCTCGCTCTCAGAAGTATTCAGAATTCTTCAGCCGAGCCCCAAAGACTTTCTCCTGCCCACGCGTTCACGATGCCTGCACAACCGGAGCTTAAGCCCGGGCAATGCGAAGTGCGAGGAGAAAGAGCGATGACTATGATCATGAACTTCAACACCATGCAAAGAATTGCGGCAGCTGTGATATCGGCCGCGGCAGCCCTGGCGATCTTGCCCCCGGGAGCGCTGGCTCAAAAAAATTCCCAGCACCGCCTGGAAGGAACCTGGAGCGTCCAGGTCACGCAGCGCGACTGCTCCACCGGCGCGCCGCTTGGTGTCCCCTTCCTCTCGCTGCTCACCTTCGCCCACGGCGGCACCATGACCGAGACCACCTCCAACCCAATGTTCTATCCGGCAGTGCGTGGGCCGGGCCATGGCGTTTGGCAGCACTTCAACGGCCGCTACCAGGCAAGCAGCATAGCCCTCATCACGGTAAACGGCGTCCTCACCCAGGAGCAGATCATCCGCCAAAACATCCAGATGGGCAATAATCCCAATCTCTTCCAGACGACCTCAGCCTCGGTGGAGTTCTACACACCGGCGGGCACTCTGGTTCGCAAAGGCTGCGCGACAGCGCAGGGGACCCGCTTCTAACATCATTCCCTAAATCCGGGCCGTCCTCAGCGCGGCCCGGAAATGTTCGTTGAACGCGGTGCAAGCAATGACCCTGAGGCGCCGGCCCCGCCTTGGTATCATGAAGACAGGCGCGCACCAGGCGATTCCCGCCGTGCGCATCCCTCGTTCATGCCGCAAGTCCTCTCTTCAGCCGCGAGCACGCTGTGCCACTGAGCACCCAGGCGACATCCACCGTCGTCACGGCTGGCGCCCCCGCACCAGAGGGTCCGTCCCTCGCCGCCGAGCCCCAGCAGCTTCCAACTCAGACACGCGCGCACGCCGCCTCCAGCCTGCTCTCCGACTACTTAGCCCTCTTTAAGGTCCGGGTCACCGCGATGGTCGTCATCACCGCCTGGGCCGGCTTCTATCTCGGCTCCGTCCGCTCAGCCATCCCCACGCTTCACATCGGCCTGCTCGAAACCCTCCTCGGCATCGCGCTCATCTCCGCCGGAGCCGCCGCGCTGAACGAAGTCCTCGAGCGCAAGTCCGACGCACGCATGATCCGCACCGCCGGCCGCCCACTCGCCGCCGGACGCATCGGCCTGCCCCATGGCCTGCTCATCGCCTTCGCCGCCGTCGCCCTGGGCTCGCTCATCCTGCTGCGCTTCACCAATCTCCTCACCTGCGCGCTCGGCCTGCTCACCGTCTTCACCTACGTCGCGGTCTATACCCCGCTGAAATTTCGCAGTACGCTCGCCACCTTCGTCGGCGCGTTTCCCGGCGCCATGGGCCCCCTGCTCGGCTGGACTGCTGCCCGCGGCCGCATCGAGTGGCCCGCCGTCGCCCTCTTCGCCATTCTCTTCGTCTGGCAGTTCCCACACTTCATGGCCATTGCCTGGCTCTATCGCGAGGACTACGGCCGCGCCGGCATCCGCATGCTTCCCGTCGTCCAGCCCGACGGCTGGTCCACCGTCGTCGAAGCGCTCGTCTACGCCGTCATCATGATCCCGGTCTCGCTGCTGCCCTGGTATTTCGATATCGCCGGCCGCGTCTACGCCGTGGCCGCCCTCGTCCTCGGTGTCGGCTACCTCGTCTACACCATCCGCTTCGCGAAGATCCTCAAAGCCCCCTCGTTTGCCGCCTCGCGCCCCTTCGCGCGGGCGCTGCTCAAGGCGAGCGTTCTGTATCTGCCTCTGTTACTCATCGTCATGATGCTGGATGCCACGGCAGGAAGGAGATAACCCGCACCATGCCCTCGACCACACTCGAGCCCGACGCGATCGCTACCGCTGCCACAGCGCATCCGGATGACCCCATCGTGCTCTCGTCGCTCACCCATGATTACGGCACCCGTCTCGCGCTCGACCATCTCTCCTTCTCCGTCGCGCCCGCGCAGATCTTCGGCCTGCTCGGCCCCAACGGCTCCGGCAAGACCACGCTCTTCCGCATCCTTTCGACCCTCATGGTTCCATCAGGAGGCCTCGCCACCATCCGCGGCTTCAACGTCGCGACCGAGCCCGCGCAGGTCCGCCAACAGACTGGCATCGTCTTCCAGGCGCGCTCGCTGGACATCAAGCTCACGGTCGAAGAAAATCTTCGCCACGCCGGCCATCTTTACGGCCTCAGCGGCAAGCAACTCCGCGCCCGCATCGCCGACGTGCTCGAGCGCGTCGCCCTCGCCGATCGCCGCAAGGACTACGTCGAGACGCTCTCCGGCGGCATGCAGCGTCGCGTCGAGCTCGCCAAGGGCCTCATCCACTCGCCCGCCGTCCTTCTGCTCGACGAGCCCACCACCGGTCTCGATCCCGGCGCGCGCCTCGACCTCTGGCAGTACCTCCGCATGCTGCGCGACGAGGAAGGCGTCACCGTCCTCGTCACCACCCACCTGATGGAAGAAGCCGAGTACTGCGACCGCCTCGCCATCCTCAGCGAAGGCAAGCTCGTCGCTCTCGGATCACCGGAAGAGCTCAAGTCCACCATCGGCGGCGACGTCGTCCTCTTCGAAACAGAAAGCGAGACCGCCGCGCAGTCGCTCGCGGCACGTATGGCTGGCCGCTTTGAAGTCGCACCTACAGTCCTGGCCAATACCGTCCGCCTCGAGCGCGAGAACGGCCACCGCTTCCTCACCGCTGTACTCGACGCCTTTCCCGGCGAAGTCCGCGCCGTCTCCGTTTCGCGCCCACGCCTCGAAGATGTCTTCATCCAGCGTACCGGCCATCGTTTCTGGACCGAAGCTACCGACGGCAGCGTGAAGGAAAAGGAAGGAATCGACTGATGGCTACCGGCGAACAGATCGGAATCAAGTCCGAAAGCGCTGTCCTGGCAGCAGAAGATCGCTGGCTCCAAGCCGTCCTCGCGCGCGATGCGAACGCCGCGGAAGCAATCCTGCATCCGGACTTCCGCCTCTTCATCGGCATCGAAGGTCATCCGCTCCGCGTCATGCCGCGTGCGCAATGGCTCGCCGTTCTCCCGGACTACCGCATCACAGACTGCTCCGTCACCGACCGCCATGTCTCGGTCTATGGCGACATCGCGGTTGTGATCCTTCTGTGGTCGCAGACAGCCACCGTTCCCGGCGACCGAGACATCAGCGGCCACTTCCTCATCACCGACATTTGGCAGAACACACCCGACGGATGGCGCGTGATCGAGCGCCACTCCAGCCGTCAGGAGAAGGGAGCATAGCTATGGCCACCATCGCTACAGCCACACCACACACAACGCGACCCGGCCACGCCGTCCGCACTGCTAAGCCTGGACTCTTCATTCCGTCCTTCTCGCTCTGGCAGCGCGAGATCGTCCGCTTCTATCGCCAGCGCGCCCGCGTCGTCGGCGTCATCGCCTCGCCGCTGCTCTTCTGGGTCGCCTTCGGTGCGGGCTTCTCGCATTCCTTTTCTTCCGGCAACACCGGCGCCAGCGGCCACGCCTTCGGCTACTTCTTCCCCGGCTCCATCGTGATGATCGTGCTCTTCACCGCGATCTTCTCCATGATGTCGCTCATCCAGGACCGCAACGAAGGTTTCCTGCTCACCGTGCTCGCCTCGCCCGTCTCGCGCTCGGCCATTGTGCTGGGCAAGGTGCTCGGCGGGGCCACGCTCGCCGCCATTCAGGGACTCATCTTCCTCTGCTTCTCGCCGCTCGCCGGTGTCCACCCGCCGCCTGTTGGCTTCCTGCTCGCTGCGGCCGTCATCCTGCTCATCAGCTTTGAGATCACCGCGCTCGGCTTCACCATCGCGTGGCCCATGGACTCGACGCAGGCCTTCCACGCCATCGTCAATCTCATCCTGTTGCCGCTGTGGCTGCTCTCCGGCGCGCTCTTCCCCGCGGACAAGGCCTCCGGATGGCTGCGCGCCATCATGCTCGCCAACCCGCTCACCTATGGCGTCGACGCGCTGCGCAATTCACTCGATCCCGCCGCCCACACCGATCACTCGCTCGCCATCAACCTCGCTGTCACCCTCGGCTTCTGCCTCGTCACCTTCGCCACATCGTGGGCTGTCGTGAATCGACGCACCCGCAAGCCCGCCGCATGATCGATCCCATGCCGACTACTGCCGCACCCACGAACAAGTCCGCCGCCTTCCCTGCCGGCATCGCCATCGGCGCTATCCTCGCCGTCTCCGTGCTCGCCGCCGCGTTTCTCTTCTGGCTGGTCTACGCGCATCATGCACCGGACGCTTACGCGATGCGCCTCCGCTTCCTGCCCGCGCTCAACGCCCTCTTCAACGGCCTCAGCGCTATCGCGCTCGTCGTCGGCTTCCGCTTCATCAAGCGCAAGCAGATCGCCGCGCACCGCGCCTCCATGCTCACGGCCTTCGCCTTCTCCACGCTCTTTCTCATCAGCTACATCACCAACCACTGGCTGCATGGCGACATGCTCTTTCCCGGGCCGCACAACGCCATCTGGATGGCCTACATCGCGATCCTGATCAGCCACATCACGCTCTCCGTGGTCGCGCTGCCGCTGGTGCTCATCACCTTCTTTCTCGCGTTGACGCGCCGCTTTGCCACGCATCGCAAACTCGCGCGCTGGACCTATCCCATCTGGCTCTACGTCTCCGTCACCGGCGTCATCGTCGGCGCTATGCTCGCCGGCTGGCACGGGTAAATATGTCAACGCCAGTTACCAATCCGATGAGGCAAAGCGAAGAAGCAGCGCAGCACCCTGTCGCGCGCACACGCACAACTCGCACGCCGTTACCCGACGACGGCACCCGCCAGCTGCTTCAGGGCGCCTTCTGGACGCTGCTCGTCGGCATCCTCGCTGCTGCCGCAACGCGCTTCCTCTTCGGCGGCATCGGCATCCACGGCCCTCACACCAACTCGGGCTGGCTCTCGCTCATCGTCGCCATGATGTGCCTGCCCTTCGGCTGCATGCTGCTGCTCCTCGGCGGAGCCAAATATTTGCGCAACCGCCGCTTAGCTCGCAAGAACCGCTAGACACCGGCACCCTACACACGGACGTGAGCTATATCTCGCAGAGACTTGGGATTCCGCGAGCTCGCGCACTCACAGGGCCGAGAGACCTGGTAGTGGCGCGACTGCAAGCTGCACCACTAGAGACCGACGAAGAAACCAGACAGCGGTTCAGTTTGAAACGGGTAGTCGGATCGCGAAGCATCTCGGCAACTCGGAGACGGGGCCCGCACGTGACCCTCCATGGTGGAGCGTCGAAACTACCTTCTAGACAAGTAAACAAACGCTTGCCTACAATGGCTCCGCCGCAAACAAGCCCGGAGGCCTCATGCACTCGAAAGCCCTCAACTCTCTTCTGCTGTCTGCCGTAGCCCTTCTGCCCCTGCCTTCTCTCGCGCAAAAAGACGCGACTCTCTGGCTCACCAATCCCGACCGTTCCGCGCTCCTCGCCGAGCAGTCGCCCAAACTCGCCTTCACCAAGGAAGCCCCCACCGGCCAAGTCATCGACGTCGACAGCGCGAAGACCTACCAGACCATGGACGGCTTCGGCTACGCGCTCACCGGCGGCAGCGCCATGCTTATTCATCACATGGCCGCAGACAAGCGCGCCGCGCTCCTCCATAGCCTCTTCACCACGGATGGTGACGGCATCGGCGTCAGCTATCTTCGCCTCACTGTCGGCTCGTCGGACATGAACGACCACGTCTACTCCTACGACGACATCCCCGAAGGTCAAACAGACCCTGACATGGCGCACTTCTCGCTCGCGCCCGACGAGACCGATGTCATCCCCGTCCTCAAAGAAATCCTCGCCATCAATCCGAAAATCAAAATCCTCGCGTCGCCCTGGTCCGCGCCGCTCTGGATGAAGACCAACGGCCACGCGCAGGGTGGCGTTCTCTTGCCCGAAGACTTCCCCGCGTACGCCAAATATTTCGTGAAGTACATCGAGGGCATGAAGGCCGAGGGCATCACCATCGACGCCCTCACCATCCAGAACGAGCCGCTCAACGAAAAGAACACGCCCTCCATGCTCATGCTCGAATCCGAGCAGGACGACTTCATCGCGCATGACCTCGGTCCGGCTTTCGAGAAGGCCGGCATCAAAACCAAAATCCTCCTCTACGACCACAACCTCGACCATCCCTCGTACGTGCTCTCCATCCTCAAGGATCCCGAGGCCAACAAATACATCGACGGTTCGGCATGGCACCTCTACGGCGGCAAGGTCGAAGCCATGACGCAGGTGCACAATGCCTTCCCGGACAAAAACATCTACTTCACCGAGCAATCCATCAACGACCACCACGGCGCGACCAACATGAACGTTGCCCACCCCGTGTCGCGTGTCATGATCGGCGTTTCACGTAACTGGAGCAAGAACGTTCTTCTCTGGAACCTCGCTGCCGATCCCAACGCCGGCCCCCACACTGACAACGGCGGCTGCCCTGTCTGCTACGGCGCCCTCACCATCGACGGCGACAACGTCACCCGCCTCGTCGCCTACTACGTCCTCGGCCACGTCTCGAAGTTCGTCCCGTCGGGCTCCGTCCGCATCGACTCCAACGCTCCCTCAGCCGGCGGCAATCCAGACGCCCTCCCCAACGTCGCCTTCCAAACCCCCGAAGGCAAAACCGTCCTCATCGTCGCTAACCCCGGTGACGCATCGCAGAACTTCGCCGTGCGTTACAAAGGCAAAGCCTTCACCACATCCCTCGGCGCCGGATCCGTCGGCACCTATCTCTGGTAGCGCTCGCCACAGCGGAATCCCATTTCCCCCGGTCGGAACATGGGATTCCGAAAAGATGTGAAGCGCATCCGGATGACAGGCCAACTCGACACTGGAACAAACGTATCTCTAGAATGACGCCCGCTGCCTGTCAGGAGACCTTCTGTGCGCTCGAAACTCGTTGCTCCGGTTGTCTTCTCCGCCCTTGCGATGTTCTGCCTTCCTTCCCACGCGCAAAAGGCCGCCACCCTCTGGCTCACCACGCCCGATCGTTCCGCGCTCCTCGCAAAGCAATCGCCCTCTCTGCCTTTCACAAACTCCGCCGCTAATGGTCAGATCATCGATGTCGACAGCGCAAAGACCTACCAGACGATAGACGGTTTCGGCTTCGCGCTCACCGGCGGCAGCGCCATGCTCATCCACCGCATGGATGCGGCAGAGCGGGCAGCACTCCTGCAAGAGTTCCTCACCACGAATGGCAGCGGCATCGGCGTCAGCTACATCCGCGTGACCATCGGTTCATCGGACATGAACGACCATGTCTACTCCTACGACGATCTGCCCAAAGGCCAAATTGATCCCGACTTGGCGCACTTCTCGCTCGCCCCCGACGAGACCGACGTCATTCCTGTGCTTAAAGAAATTCTCGCTATCAATCCGAAAATCAAAATCCTCGCTTCACCCTGGTCCGCGCCCGTATGGATGAAGACCAGCGACGCTTCCAAGGCGGGTTCGCTTAAGCCAGAGTACTTTGCCGCGTATGCCACCTACTTGGTCAAATACATCCAGAGCATGAGGGCGAACGGGATACCCATCGATGCCATCACCGTCCAGAACGAACCGCTCAATGAGAACAACACTCCCAGCATGCTTATGCTGGCGCCCGACCAGGCTAGATTCATTGCGCACGACCTTGGCCCTGCCTTTCAGAAGGCTGGCATCAAAATCAAGATCGTTCTCTATGATCACAACCTCGATCGCCCCGACTATCCCCTCTCCATCCTCAAAGATGTCGCCGCAAACAAGTACGTCGATGGCTCCGGCTTCCACCTCTACGAGGGCAAAGTCGACGCCATGACTCAGGTCCACAATGCCTTCCCGCAAAAAAACCTCTACTTCACCGAGCAGATGGTTATCGACGAGCCTGCGACAACGAAGACCCTCGACATCAGCCGCCCTGTCGCCCAGATCATCATTGGCGCTACACGTAACTGGAGCAGGAATGTTCTCCTCTGGAATCTCGCCGCCGATCCCAAATTCGGCCCTCACACCAGCGACGGCGGCTGCCCCATCTGCGAAGGAGCCATCACTATCGACGGCTCGAACGTGACGCGCAACATCGCCTGGTACTCCATCGCACATGCCTCCAGATTCGTGCCACCCGGTTCGGTTCGCATCGACTCAAACACACTCGACACGCTACCCAACGTCGCCTTTAAAACGCCGGGCGGTATGGAAATTCTTCTGGTCGCCAACCCCGGTGACGCCCCGCAGAATTTCGCCGTCCGCTACAAAGGCAAAGCCTTCACCGCATCCCTTAACGGTGGTTCCGTCGGCACCTACGTCTGGTAACGCGTTCATGGTGCGGGCCGGTAACACAACACTGATACATCATGTGACCACTGCGATTTGGCCTGCCTCCCCCGGTCGGGCGCTTTATTGTGCGCGTTGCAGGAGAAGCGTAAACTCCACACGAAGATTCCCCCGCATATAGCACCGTCTTCGGCGAAAGAAGTCGGGCTGTGCTCAAACTCCGGGCTTAAGCAATTCACGACATCAGGAGAGACGGAACTCATGCTGCGTATCAACGACGAAGCGCCCAACTTTACTGCCGAAACCTCGCAGGGAACCATCAACTTCCATGACTGGATCGGCAATGGCTGGGCCATCCTGTTCTCACACCCCAAGGACTTCACGCCGGTGTGCACCACGGAGCTCGGCTATATGGCCGGACTGCAGCCCGAATTTGAGAAGCGCGGCTGCAAGATCATCGGGCTCAGCGTGGACCCAGTGAGCAGCCACTCCAAATGGCTCGCCGACATCGAAGAGACCCAGGGCCACAAGGTCAATTACCCGATGATCGGCGACACGCAGCTGAAGGTCGCCCAGCTCTACGACATGCTGCCTGCCGAAGCCGGCGATACCTGCGAAGGCCGCACCGCAGCCACCAACGCCACCGTGCGCACTGTCTTCGTCGTCGGTCCCGACAAGAAGATCAAGCTCATGCTCAGCTACCCCATGAGCACCGGACGCAACTTCGACGAGATCCTGCGCGTCGTTGACTCGCTGCAGCTCACCGCGAAGGAGCAGGTGTCCACACCGGTAAACTGGAAGCCAGGTGATGACGTCGTCATCGCCGGTTCGGTCAGCGACGAGGATGCCAAGAAGAAGTATCCGCAAGGCTGGAAGTCGCCCAAGCCGTACCTGCGACTCGTCAGCCTGGAGAAGAAACCGGAGACAGTGGGGGCGAAGTGATCTTCAAGCAATTCTATCTGCCGTGCCTGGCGCACGCCTCGTACTTGATTGGAGACGAGACAACCGGCACGGCAGCCGTAGTCGATCCGCAGCGCGACATCGATCAGTACATTGCATTCGCCTCCGAGCACGGGCTCAAAATCAAGCACGTCTTCCTGACTCATCTCCATGCCGACTTTGTTGCCGGGCATCTGGAGCTGCGCGATCGCGTGGGCGCGACCATCTATCTCGGCAGCACCGCGAAAACTGCCTACGCGTTTACGCCTCTTCACGATGGCGGCATTCTCGAATTCGGACGCGTACGCCTGAAGGCCCTCGAGACCCCGGGCCACACTCCGGAGTCCATCTCCATCGTTGTGTATGACCTCAACACCAGCGACACCGTGCCCTATGCCGTGCTCACCGGCGACACACTCTTCATCGGCGATGTAGGCCGTCCCGACTTGCGCGTAGCGCTCGGCTGGTCGGCCACAGACCTCGGTGGCATGCTCTTCGATTCCCTGCACGAAAAACTGCTCCCTCTGCCGGACCAGAGCCTGGTCTATCCCGCTCACGGTGCTGGCTCGCTGTGCGGCAGAGCCATCAGCAAGGAAACGGTATCCACCATGGGGGAACAGCGCCGCTGGAACTATGCACTGCAGCCTATGACCAAGGAAGCATTCATTAGCGTGGTCACTGCCGATCAGCCGGATGCTCCTCCGTATTTCACCTATGACGCAGTGCTCAACAGCCAGGAGAGGCCCACGCTGGACCAGGCGCTCGAGCGCGAGATGCAGCCGCTCGACCTCGATACCGTCCTCTCCATTCAAGCCGAGGGCGCGCAGATTTTAGACACCCGCGACCCCGAGGAATTCGCCGCCGCACACCTCGCCGGCAGCATCAACGTCGGCCTCGGCGGCCAATACGCCACCTGGGCCGGAACCGTACTCAATCACGCCCACTCCATCGTCATCATCGCGGCTCCCGGACGCGAGCACGAATCGGCCGTCCGGCTCGGCCGCATCGGCTTCGACCACATCGCCGGCTATCTCGAGAACGGTTTGCGCGCGCTCGACTCCCATCCCGACCTGATCGTCTCTACCGAACGACTCAGCGCACAGGCGGCCGCGGAGCGCCTCGCTTCCGCTCAGCCTCCGCTGGCTATTGACGTCCGCACCTCGCGCGAGCGTGAACAAAAGCACATCGATGGCAGCCTGTCCGTCCCGCTCAATCGTCTCCCGGACCATCTGCCGTCTCTGCCCAAAGATCGTCCCCTGCTCGTCTATTGCGCGGGCGGCTACCGCTCGTCGGTCGCCGCGAGTCTGTTGCAACGAAGCGGTTTCCATTCGGTCGGCGAGATCGCAGGCGGTTTCGCAGCCTGGGAGGCGGCAAACCTGCCTATCGCCGCCCCGGCCGCCGAAGCGGGTCGATAGGGGCTCGTTTGTGCTTGACAGCTTCTTCCACCTCGGGCATCCATAGAGGCATGCTGCGCCACCGACATCTCGTTTTGCTCGCCGCCGCCCTCGCACTGTCGCTCGCCTCGGCGAGTGCGCAGAACCCGCAGCAAATCATCCAGCAGGTCGTCGAGGCCGAACGCGCCGCGAACCAGAACGACCACTCCTCGTGGATCTTTCTGGATAACTCCACCAAACCGAAAGAGAAGATACTGCGGTGGACCGCTACCACCCCGCAGGGGAACGTCCAGCGCGTCTTGGTCAAGAACGGCAGCCCGCAACCCGAGTCCGAGCAGCAGGCTGGCATCAAGAAATTCCTCGGCGACACGCGCGAGCAGAAGAAGCAGGTCGACGCAAAAGCGAACGAACTGAAGCAGGTTGACACTCTCCTCCGCCTCCTGCCCGAAGGCTTTATCTGGACCATCGTCAAAACCACGCCCGAAGAGACCACGCTGCACTTCGTGCCCAATCCCAACTTCAAGCCGCCTTCGCGTGAGGCACACGTCCTCACGGCAGCCACCGGGGATCTGGTTGCTGACAACCAGCAGCACCGCATCCGTCGCGCCAATGGGCAACTGATGCACGACATTACTTTCGGAGGAGGTCTTCTCGGCCGCATTAAGCAGGGCGGCTCGTTCGCCATCGAGCAGAAGCCGGTATCCCCCTCGCTATGGCAGCTCACGCTGATTCGCGTTCATCTGGACGGCAAAGTTCTTCTTTTCAAAAACCTTAACTTCCAGGAAGACAACGACCGATCCCAATTCACCCAGCAGCCGGGCAGCCCTACCCTCGATCAGGCCGCACAGGCACTCATGAAGCAATCCGGCAGTCCGCAGCAGCAAAGCGCCTCGCAGTGAGTGGCTAATTTCGGAATATTGTCCTCCGGCAAGAGCCGCATTGGAGAGCCACAGGGGTGCCTACCATCCCCTGCTCAGCCGGCATAGATCGATAATCCCTGATCCCTTTTAAATCCCTGATCCCTTTCGCCCCCTCCGGCATCCATATGGCGTGCTTCGCCACCGCCACATCGTCGCCCTCGCTGCCCTCGCCCTCCCGCTCACCCCGGTGCGCGCGCAAACCCCGCAGCAGATCATCCAGCACGTCGTCGACATCGAGCGCGCCGAGAACCGCAATGACCAGTCGCGGTGGATCTACCTCGAGCACTTCGTCAAGCCGAAGGAGCAGCTCCTGCAATGGGTCGCCACTACGCCCCACGGCAATGTCGACCGCGTCCTCGTCAAAGATGGGCACGAGCTGCCCGTGCCTGAACAGCAGACCAGCATCCAGAAATTCCTCCACGACCCGCATGCGCAGAACAAGCAGATCGAGGAGAACGGGCACGACTACAAGCAGATTGACGACATCCTCCGGCTGCTGCCCGAAGGCTTCATCTGGACCGTCCTCAAGACCACGCCTGAAGAAACCACGCTGCACTTCGTGCCCAATCCCGCATTTCATCCACCCACGCACGAGGCGCGCGTATTCGCCGCCGCGACCGGCGAACTCGTCGCCGACAATCATCAGCACCGCATTCGCAGCGTGCATGGCACTCTGATCCACGACGTCACCTTCGGAGGAGGCCTTCTCGGCCGCCTCAAGCAGGGCGGCTCTTTCGCCATCGAGCAGCAGCAGGTCACTCCCTCGTTCTGGCAGCTCACCCTGATTCACATTCATCTGGACGGCAGCGCCCTCCTCTTCAAGAGCATTTCCTTCCAGGAAGACGACGATCGCTCCCGCTTCACCAAGCAGCCGGACAGCGTCACCCTCGATCAGGCCGCAACAGGGGTCTTGCAACAGCCCGGAAGCGCTCAGCCGCAAAGCACTGCCGACCCGAAATAGCGCGTAAGCGCAGAAGCCGCCGCGCTCGTCCTCCGGCCGGAGCGAAGCGTACAAGTAACAGCTAAAATTAGTAACAGCTTGAGATACGTGAGCAGGTCGTCACCCGCCGCGGCTCGCCTTCGCCGCCAGCCTGCGCAGCTCAGCCCATTGCGCCTCTGCCAGCACACGTCGCGGCACGGTCACCAGCGTCGTCCCCTGCACCAGCACGCCGCCGCGCTCGTCTTCGAGTAGGCTCTCCACCGTGCTCCACGGATAGCGGACCTCGCTCTTCGCGGAGTTTGCCACCGCGACCTGGTCCTCGCCCACGCTCAAATGCACTCGCTGCGCCAGCGCGCCGCCACCCATCTCCTGGTATCTCCGGCGGAGCCCCTTCCGGTACCTCACGATGAGGAGCAGGCACAGCCACGTCAGCACAATCGTCACACCGTAAACCACCAGCACGATGTCGTTCCGCTGCCTGATCCATAGCCACACCGACCAGCAGTTCGCGCCCACCACCAAGCCGGGCAAAATCCACATCACGAACAGATGCCGAAACATCGGCCACGGCCGGTTCAGCAGCCAAAGCCGATGCGCCGCCTTGTAATCGTCAAATTGCAGTACGTAGTTCGCCTCGATCATCGCTATAGGTCACCCTACAGCATCACGAAACGGAGCGATCTGCTGTTCCCTTCCGCCATCACGCTCAAAGCTGTTCTTCGCTCACTGTTCTTGACGATCGATGAACTCCTGCACCAGCTCAGCCGCAATCATCGCGCCGCGGCTGTTCAAATGGACGCCATCCGTGTGGAATCGCCAGCCATTGATCCTCGCGACCTCATCCGGACTCTTCTTCAGCACCAGGACACGGAAGGCGTCACGATAAAACGGAAGGAACCGGAAGCTCGCAAGAGCGCGTCCCGGCGATATCCGTATCTGCGCAAGCATCGCTTCATGGATGCCGAGATAGTCGCAGTTCTTCTCCTCGGCGACTTCGCGGATGATCGCGCTGTACTCCTCGATACGAAGGTTGAGCTCGCTCTGAAAGGGATCGGCAGATGCCGGATCTTCCCCAATTGGAGGCAGCGAGCACAGCCCGACGCTCGCCCGCGTCTCGGCCTTCAGGCGGTGCGCGATCTTCTGAATATTCTCGCGAAACCAATCCGGCGATGGCTCACACGGAAGATGCTTCGAGAGGCGGAGGAACCGCCGCATCTTCACTGAAACCAGAGCCAGCACATCATTGCCGCCAATCCACACCACAACCTTGTCCGGACGGCAAGTCACCACCTCCGGCAGGCGCTCCAGTGCGTTGTAAGCAAGATCGCCGCCTACGCCGAAGTTATAAAAGCGAACGCTCTGGTTGAGGGGCCTCCGCTTCAACTCGCCGATCCAGTCGAAAGCCTGCCCCCGCCCCGCGGTGCCGCTCGAACCAAGACACACCACAATCATGCGACCGGCCTCAGCATCACCATAACGGGGCGCCTCATCAACCTGGTGTGGCAGCTGCGCCGCTGAATGATCACGCACGGCAGGTCGACGAGATCGCGACCGGCAGAGGATCCATAGCCATTCCCAAATCGAATCCAGCTCACTCGGCAAAACGCAAAAACCTGCCAGATCACCCCACCCGTTTCGCTACCATGGAATTAGGGCATTCCTCATTGGTGCGGAAATCGGACACCGGGCCAACCCATAAGTCCAATGAGGAGACGACTTTACCGCTAACCCCTTTGCTTGGATGACTTTAGCCCTCGGGACAGGCCCTAAGCGGCTGATTCCAGGACAGTTCCAGAGCGGCCTCCCGCACCGGGAGGGGGGAGGGGGTAGGTACCGTTACCTCTGCTATCCTCGACGTTTAGTCCACGAAGGAAAGAGAACCATGGCAAAGAGCATCAACAAGGTCACCCTGCTCGGCAATCTCGGCAAGGACCCGGAGGTCAAGTTCCTCCCCAGCGGCCAGGCGGTCGCCAACTTCTCGATCGCCACCACCGACCGCTACAAGGACAAGGCGGGCGAGTGGCAGGATCGCACCGAATGGCACAACGTCGTCGCCTACGCGCGCACCGCGGAGATCGTCCGCGACTACGTGAAGAAGGGCAACAAGCTCTACGTCGAAGGACGCCTCACCACCCGCTCCTGGGACGACAAGGACACCGGCAAGAAGGTCTACCGCACCGAGATCGTGGTCAATGACCTGGTCCTGATCGGCGGCCGCGGTGATGGCGAAGGCGGCGGCAGCAGCACGGGCTACAGTGGCGGCAGCCGCCAGAGCAGTGGCGCCCCCGCCGGCTACACCCCGCCGGACTACGGCGACACCGGCATCACCGACGACGACATCCCGTTCTAACGTAGAGTTTTTGGGAATGTACAGTTTCCTTACGCCCTTTGATCGGAGTCAAAGCGAGTGCTAGCGAAGGCTGTGCTTATCGCAGTCCTGCTGATCACGGCTATGCTGGCAGCCTTGGGAGTGCGAGCGTGGTGGGCATCCGGTACTCCTTCACGACCGAGGATGTTGCCGGAATCGGCAATTTGGATACCTGCCCCGCCTGCGCCTCTGGATTTTTCGCCACGAGGTTATTGGCTAGCGTGCTCGCTCGACAAGGCCAGAAATGTCGATCACTGCATGGGTGACCAATTACAAGGGCGAGCGGCAATTCGATGCCGACTACTCAGCCGTTGTTGGCCCCAATCCCGTTCCAAAGGATCAATTACATTTGCTGCCTCTGCACTCAACAACAGACTTGTGGGCGGTGGTCGGTCAAGAGCTAGTTCCTATCGCCCGTCTCGAAGACGGAACTGTCTTGGTTCCAACCCGAAACGTTACTGAGCTTCGCCCTCGCTATGCTCCAAAGTAGATATCCAGCAAAGAAGTGTGTTTTCACGTTAGGAGGAGCGGACGTTTCCTAAGCGAAGCTTGGCGCGTTTCCGCGCCAAGCGGAGTCGAAGCATCTGCGGTTCGATCGCAGGGCAGCGGCTGTCTCAGCCCTTCACCGCCTTCAGATAATCAGCGTCAATCCGTAGCGCCTCTTCCCACGGAATGTCGAACTGCTCCTGCTCCACGAAGTAGTGCTTGATCGCGCCCTTCTTCGCCGCCTTAAAGATCGGCCCGTAGTCGATCCTGCCGCGGCCCAACTGCGCCGCGTGTGGCGGCGTCACGCCCGGCTGGAAGTCCTTCACATGCAGCAGGGAGATGCGATTGGGATACTTGTGCAGCAACGTGACGGGATCGCCGCCGCCCACCATCACCCAGCCGCAGTCCATCTCAAACGTAACCAGCGCCGGATCGGTGAGCTTCATCAGTTCGTCGTACGGAGTCACTCCATCCACCACCACGAACTCCGGCGTGTGGTTGTGATAGCCAAAGTGGAAGCCCGCCGCCTTCACCTTCGCGCCCCACTTGTTGAACTGCTCCGCGTTCCAGTGCCAGTCCTCCAGCGCGAACGTGTGCTCTCCGCCCTTGGCCGGAGGATTCTTGTGCCCCGGATAGGAGCAGATGATGTACTCCGCACCCAGCACCTTGTGAAAGGCGATGATGTCATCGAGCGTCTTCGAGAGCACGTCCGACGAATAGTGGGCGCTGACACAGTGCAGCCCCGCATCCGCCATAGCGGCCTTCACGTCCGCGGCGGAGTGCCCGTAGAACCCGGCTGCCTCCACGTCGCGGTAGCCGAGCGCCGCCACCTTCTTGAGGGTGCCGGCATAGTCCTTCGGCAGCTCCTCACGCACCGAGTAGAGCTCGAGCCCCAGCGGCAGGCCGAAGGGCGAGCCCAGGACGGTGTGGGTGGTCATCAGAGCGCAAGCCGAAACCGCCGCGCTGGTTTGCAGAAATTGCCGTCGAGTAGAAAGAGCCATATGGCCGACCATCATACCCAATCGGCCGCCCCGTGACAGCGAGTCAGTTCGAGACTATCTCCGAAAAGTCCGCGATGCTCGAGAAGCGCTGTGCGACCTCCGCAATCAGCGACAGGCGATTGCGTCGCAGCGCCGCATCGGGCGCCATCACCATCACCTTGTCGAAGAACGCATCCACCGTCGGGCGCAGTGTCGCGATGCGGCCGAAGGCCTCGGCGTAGCGGCGTGCAGCGCGCAGCGACTCAACCTCCGGCGCGATCGAGCTGAATTGGGCAAATAACGCCAACTCCTCCCCCTCGATCAGTGCATTCGCAACAGGCGCAGTATCGTATGACTCGCCCTTCTCGCGCGCCTGCCGCAGGATGTTCTGGATGCGCTTGAACGCTGCCGAGATTGCCGCCAGATGCCCTTCCGCATCCGACGCGCGCACCGCTGTCAGCGCCTGCGCCCGCGCGATCGCATCGCCCACATCGTCGGCTTCTGCGGCCAGCACAGCCTTCGCCACGTCGTAGCTGTAACCCATCACTTCGCGGAGATAGAAGTCGAGTCGCTCGCCAAAGAATCCGGCAACTGCAGAGGTTGCCGTCTCTGCGAGCGCGTTCTGCCCCGGACTCGTCGCCAGCCGCTCCAGCTCGCTCAACTTCAATGGCAGTCCGGACTCCGCAAGGATGCGGATCACGCCATTGGCAGCGCGGCGCAATGCGAATGGATCCTTCGAGCCCGTCGGCTCCAGCCCGAGCGCGAACATGTCCACGATCGTCGCCATGCGATCGGCCAGCCCAAGCAGTTGTCCCTCGCCCGTCGGTGGTATCGCATCGTCCGCCGAAGCCGGCCGATATTGCCAGTAGATCGCCTGCGCTACGTTCTCGCCCAGACCCTCTGCGCGTGCGTAGAGCCCACCGATCACGCCCTGCAGCTCGGTAAACTCCTTCACCAGCTCAGCCGTCAGATCCGCCTTTGCCAGGCGTGTCGCGGTCAGCAGTGCAGGCTCGTCCACCGCGATGCCACGCGCCATCACCATCGTCGCCAGCGCGCCTGCCAGCCGCAGGTTCGTCTCCGTCTTGGTTGCGTAGCTGCCCAGGTCCTTCTGGAAGGTCACCGCCTTCAGCAGTTCCACACGCTCGGCAAGCGGAGTCTTCTGGTCGAAGGTCCAGAAGAACCGCGCATCGTTGAAGCGGGCGCGCAGCACGCGCTCGTTGCCGTGCCGGATCACCGCTTCGCCGGCCACATCTACCTGCGTGTTGAGCACCGTCAGGAAATGCGGCGCCAGTTTGCCGCTCGCATCGTCCACGGCGAAGTACTTCTGATGATCGCGCATCACGGTCACAAGGACCTCATCCGGCAGCTCGAGGTACTCACGATCGAAGGTGCCCAGCACAACGCTCGGCCACTCGGTCAGCTGCGTCACCGTCTCGACCAGTGGCTCATCCTCGCGCCAGCGCGCGCCTTCCACCGTGCGGGTCACACGATCCAGCGCCTTGCGGATGCGCTCCCGCCGCTTGCTCACGTCGGCGACCACATACGCTGCCTCGAGCTTCGCCACATACTCCGCAGGTCGCGGCAATCGTCACCGGCGCTTCGCCATGCAGCACGCGATGCCCATAGGTCAGCCTGCTCGCGGTCTTGCCGCCAAACTCCACCGGCACCACCGTCGAGTCGAGCAGCGCCAGCATCCATCGCACCGGCCGTACGAAGCGCTCCGGCTTCCCCGGCCGCCAATACATGCTCTTCGCCCAGTAGATCTTCCCGAGCTCGGCAGGCACCTTCTCTACCAGGATCTCCGCAGCGCTCCGGCCGGCCTTTGTCACGGTGGCCGACACATATTCGCCCTTCGGGGTGGTCTGCTTCACCAGCCCTTCGACGGGGACGCCAGCCTTCTTGGCAAAGGCATGCGCAGCCGGCGTAGGCTGGTCATCCTTGAAGGCCACCTTCCAGGCCGGCCCGGTCATCTGCTCAGTCACATCCTGCTGTCGCTCGAGTACATCACTCACCGTCACCGCCAGCCGGCGGGGGGTGGCATAGCTCCGCACAATCGCATCCGCCAGCAGCAACTTCTCGGACACAAGCAGGTTCTTCAGGCGCTCAGCGAGCTCCTTCTCCGCGCTCGCAATCATGCGCGCAGGAATCTCTTCCAATCCAATCTCAAACAGGAGCTCTGCCATTACGCGTTCAGTCCTCTCGCCTGCATCAGGCAGCCTGCCCTGCGGACTGTGTTGTCAGCGTAGCCGCGTACGCGCGTGCCACTCCCACAGTCAGATTACGAATGCGCCCAATGATGCCTACTCGCTCGGTGACGCTCACGGCACCCCGCGCATCCAGCAAATTGAATATGTGTGAACACTTCAGGCAGAGGTCATATGCCGCCAGCACCGGTACTCGATCCCGCTCTCTCTGAGCCGCCTCATCTTCGCGCACCAGCGCAAGGAGGGCCTGGCATTCCTGCTCGTACAGGCGGAAATGCTCCCATAATTTCGCGACATCCGCATGCTCGAAGTTGTAGGTAGAGAACTGGATCTCTTCCTGCAGCCGCACCTCGCCGTAGGTGATGTCGCGCTTCGTCAACGGGTCGCGCGCCCACACGATGTCATAGATCGAATCGACATCCTGTAGAAAGGCCGCAATGCGCTCCAGACCATAGGTCAATTCGGCGGAGATGGGGTCCAGTTCGAGTCCGCCGCACTGCTGGAAATACGTGAACTGTGTGATCTCCAGGCCGTCCAGCATCACCTGCCATCCCACTCCCCAGGCGCCACCGGCCGGCCATTCCCAGTTGTCCTCTTCAAACTTCAGGTCGTGCTCGCGAAGGTCAATTCCCATCGCAGCCAGCGATTCGAGATAGAGCTCCTGTACGCGTTCCGGCGGCGGCTTCAGGATCACCTGGAATTGTGTGTGCTTGAAGAGACGGTTGGGATTTTCCCCGTAGCGTCCGTCCGCTGGTCGACGGGAGGGCTGTGCATAGGCGACGTGGAAAGGACGTTGCCCGAGCACACGGAGAAATGTCTCCGGCGACATCGTGCCCGCGCCCACTTCGACGTCGTACGGCTGCTGAAGCACGCAGCCGCGCGCCGCCCAGAAGGTCTGCAGGTTAAAAAGGAGTTCTTGAAAGGTCAATGCCTTTGCGTTCGCCACACGCCGATTCTAAATGACGCCTTGTGGCGCTCTGCCTGGCCAGGCGACCGGGTATACTGCGGTTGTCTGCCATGCGCCTGCTGCCTGTAGTGATCGCACTGCTGCTTTCCACGCGAACCGCGCCGGCACAGAATGATTCCAACACCTCACAAAGCCCGCCGGCCGAAACTGCCATCGCGTTGCACGACTACGAGTCCTGCACCTTCGATGATGGATTGCAGATCGTGAAGATCGATTCGCTCCCGAAAGGCCTGCAGCAGCGCACCGTCGACACCGCGCAGGGGCCGAAAGTCATCCAGATGCTGGCGGGGCGGCGCATCATGTTTGCCTACGGCGTAGGCGGCGACTACTTCGCCAACGTGAAACCGGAGCTGCTCCCGGACGATACATGGGCGACCGAGAAACAGAGTTTGCTCGATGAGATCGCGGCCATGCTCGCCGCCGATCACAACACCATGCCCAGCACCAGTCTCCCCCAGACGATGCATGGCCTGGAGCTCCATGGACTGGACCGAACCGCGCTGAAGGGTGGCACGCTCGGCATCTATCTGCTCTTTGACAACGAGCATCACATTGCGACTAGCGTCTATCTGCTCAATCAGGAGCCGCTAACCCGCCGGTTTCAGACGATTGAGCAGTATCGTGAGCTGCGCACTCGATTCCTCGCAACCTACACCGGTTGCATCGCACAGAACCGGTCGCTGCATGCGCCTGCCTCAAAGGATGCAAGATGAAACAGTATGGTCTGCTCTGCCTGCTCCTCGCTTTCACCTGCGTGCAATCGAGGTCGATCGCGAGAGCACAGGCGGCATGCGCACCAACGAATCCTGGAGCAACCGAGAGGCTGCAGGCCTCTCCGGCTGCTGTCGATCATCTCGAGCTAAACGGGCCGGGCGGCCAGCATGTCACCATCTCGGCGGCTGATCTCCAGTCAATGCCTAGAAAGACACTTGAGGTGCATAACGCACATACCGGCGCAACGGAGACATATCAAGGCGTCGAGCTCTCCCTATTGCTGGGGCGCCTCGATGCGCCTCTCGGGCAAAAACTGCGCGGCAAGGCGCTTGCGATGTACGTCGTGGCCGAGGGAACCGACAAGTATCGCGCTCTGTATTCGCTCGCCGAGGTCGACCCTGCCTTCCACAATGGAACGGTGATTGTGGCCGACCGCGAAGGTGGACAGCCTATTGTGAAGGATGGCCCGTTCAAGCTCGTGAATACGGAAGATCAGCGCCCGGCGCGGTGGGTCCGCAATCTGGCATCTATTCAGCTGAGTTCCGTTCCGTAACCGACGGTTGCTTTAGGAGCCGACGCGCACCAGCACACACGTGATGTTGTCGCGTCCGCCGGCGGCATTCGCAGCAGCAATCAGGTTTGCGCAGACCGCGTCCAGATCGCTGACACCGTCCTGCAGAGTGGCGGCAATCGCGGTGTCGTTGAGTTCGCGTGTCAGCCCGTCAGAGGCGATCAGGTAGACATCGTCACGCTCAAGCTGGAATTCCTGAACGTCTGCGACCACCTCGGCCCGCGTGCCGACGGCCCGCGTGATGACGTTTTGCATCGGCGACCGGCGTGCTTGCTCACGTGTCATCCGACCGATGCGAATCTGTTCCTCCACCAGCGAGTGGTCCTGGGTCAGGCGTTGGAGCGCGCCAGCACGCCACAGGTAACACCGGCTATCGCCAACATGCCCTAGCCATGCGGTGTTGCCGCTGACCGAAAGAGCAACCAGCGTGGTACCCATACCTTCCAAACGGCGGTCGCGGCGTGCGCGTTCATATACGGCGTGATTGGCCAACCGCACTGCTTCGCGTACCGCCGCTGCCCCCTTTTTCGCGCCGGCCAGGGCAGCAGCAGCAGTCTCCGCCGCCAGATGACTCGCGGTCTCGCCGGCCGCGGCCCCTCCCATGCCATCGCAAACGACAAATGCGCCTGCCTCCGGCAGCATGACGAAAAAGTCTTCGTTGGCGCTCCGCGAGCGTCCGCGGTCGCTGAGACCCGCAGCGGTCAAAGCGGCGCCCTTGCTCACCATGTTGGCGGCCTGCTGCTCTTCGGTTCGAGTCTGCATATTGCGCGTAACGATGTCCCCTCAGAAGCAGCTATCGGAGCAGCTATCGCCGGCTTCGCAATCTTTCATGCTACCGGCTCCGGCCGGGTTTGCCCACCTGCCGTTTTTCTTGCAACAAATTGGCAGGCAATGCCCGCTTGCCTGCCCTGTTCTCTGCATGCTTACGGCTGCGGCAGGACCATCACCTGCACGCCGCTCGGCTCCGCGGCGGAGTGATACACCTGCTCTGTCGCTTTCTTGAAGTCCTCCGGCTTCGCGTGCGGGATATCCGTGAAGGTCTGCGGGTTACGATCGGTCAGCGGGAACCACGAGCTCTGCACCTGCACCATGATGCGATGGCCCCTGCGGAAGGTGTGGTCTAGGTCCGGCATCTCGAACTCAAGGTTCGTCACCTTGGCCGGCGTTAGCGCCTCCGGCTTTTCCCAGCTATTGCGAAACTTCGCCCGCATCGGCTCACCACGCAGCAATTCCTGGTAGCCACCCATGTGCAATGGTGGAGCAGCCAGGATGCGCTTGTTGCCGGAACTCGTGCCCTCCGGGTCGGGATAGTCGCCGGGATAGACGTCGATCAGCTTTACATCAAAATCCGAATCCGTGCCGCTCGAAGCGATCTTCAGCTTCGGGCTGATCGGACCTGCGATCGTCACATCCTCGGTCAGCGTATCGGTTTCGTATACCAGCACATCCGGCCGCGTGGAAGCGAAGCGCTGGTCTTCGACCATATAACGCTGCGGCACAGTGTCCGTCACATAAGGGACAAAGGGCACCGGACGCAGCGGGTCGCTCACATATTCGTCATAGTCTTTCGCCGCGTTGGCGGAGGGTGCCTCGAAGGAAAGTTTTCCATCCGCGTGGAAGTAAAGCATCTTCGGCTGCGCGCCTGGCGGAGGCCAGCTGGGATACTTGCGCCATACGTTCGTTCCTGTCTCGAACATGTAGGCTTCAGGCGGCGCTTCGCCCTTGCCCTTCAGGTAATGCTCAAAGAACGGGAACTGTATCTCCTTGCGGAAAAATTCGCTGGTCTTTGCATTGAACGGGATATCGCCGAGAGAGGCGCCGTCGCTGCGTGCCCACCCGCCATGCACCCATGGGCCCTCAACAATCGTATTCGGCGTGCCCGGGTTCGCCTTCTCGATGGCGCGATAGGTGCCCCATGGGCCGCTCAGATCCTCCGCGTCATACCAGCCGCCTACGGTCATCACCGCGCAGTGCACGTTGTGCATGTGCTGGGAAAGGTCGCGCGCTTTCCAGTAGCTGTCGAAGGTGGTGTGATTGAGCTGATCGGTGAAGAGAGGGTTTGAGCCCTTCAGATCGCGCGTATCCAGCAGCGAGGTCGGTGTCGCCGTCAGGTAGAACTGATAGCTGTCTGGCGTACCCATGTCGAAGCGTTGGCGCGGCGTCTGCGCACCCGTCGTTGGCTCAGCGAAGGGCGTGAAGACGGTATAAAACCCGAAGTTGGCCGACAGCATGAAGGCGCCGCCATGATAAGCATCGTCGCCTTCAAAAAGGTTCGTCATCGGCGCCTGCGGGCTCGCCGCCTTGATTGCCGGATTCGAATCGATGATGCTCGCTGAAGTGTAAAAGCCCGGGTACGAGATACCCCAGATTCCCACCTTCCCATTGTTGTTCGGCACGTGCGCCAGCAGCCAGTCGACCGTATCGCTCATGTCCGAGCTGTCATCCACGTCGGTCTTCGACTTCTTGTCGTCGATGTGGGGATGCATCTCGATGAATTTCCCCTCGGACATGTAGCGGCCGCGCACATCCTGATAGACGAAGATGTAGCCCGCCTTCTCGAATTCATCGGATGGCCCCAGCTCCTTCTTGTACTGGTCCTCGCCATATGGCGCGACGGAGTAAGGCGTCCTGTCCACCATGAAAGGCCACGCCTGCGACTGGTCCTTCGGGACATACACCGACGTAAAGAGCCGGACGCCATCGCGCATGGGAATGCGGTATTCGTATTTCGTGTAATGCGCCTTCACATAATCTTCTTTGGGGACATCGGGCTTATCCTGCGCGGACAATACCGCAGCAGCGACAACAGCGACAACAGCGAAACAAAATCCAGCCACGGTGCGGACTGCGCGCCTGGTCGAAAAGATGCGTGACATCTTGTCTCCTGAGACTCAAATTTGCCCTTCAACAATACATGTTGCAGCCGGCCGAGCCTTGCTGCCGCGGCCGAAAAACGGGAATGGCCGGCGGTGCTGCCGGCCATTCCCGATTGTGTTCTCGTGAGACTACTGCGCGCCGCCCTTGGCATCCATGCGCGCCTGCGCGTCGTGCATCAGCTCATTCGCGCGCTCGTATTGGGATGGATCTTCCCCAGCCTGGTCCCACATCTTCTGCCCACGTTCGTACTCGCGTTGGGCGGCCGAAATGTCGATGTCGTCCGGTTTTTCCGCGCTCTCTGCCAGGATGGTGACTCGATTGGGCAGCACCTCTGCAAAGCCCCAGGCCACGTAGTAGCGGCCGTCGCTGCCTTCGCCTCCGCCATGAATTGTCACCAGGCCGGTGCCTAGTTCCGTAAGCAGTGGCGCGGCTCCATAGAGCACCTCGAGATACCCTGTGCGACCCGGCAATTCCACCGCGTCAGCAGCCGTATCCACCAGCTCCCGGTCGGGAACCACCAGTCGCACCTGCAGCTTGCCGCCTTGTGACTGATCAGCCATGTTCTAGGCGTTCACTCCCTGCAGCTTCTCCGCTGCTTCGAGTACGTCTTCGATCGCGCCCTTCATATAGAAAGCCTGTTCAGGGATGTTGTCGTGCTTGCCCTCAATAATCTCCTTGAAGGAACGCACCGTGTCTTCAACCTTGACGTATTTGCCCGGCGCGCCGGTGAAGACCTCAGCGACGTGGAACGGTTGCGACAGGAAACGCTGCACCTTGCGTGCCCGCTTCACCGTCAGCTGATCTTCTTCTGACAGCTCATCGATACCCAGAATCGCGATGATGTCCTGCAGGTCCTTGTAGCGCTGCAGGATGCGCTTGACACCCTGCGCAACGTCATAGTGCTCCTGCCCGACCACGCGCGGCGTGAGGATGCGCGACGTGGAAGCCAGCGGATCGACCGCCGGATAGATGCCCAGCTCCGAGAGGGGGCGCGAGAGCACGGTCGTCGCATCCAGATGAGCGAACGTCGTGGCTGGCGCCGGATCGGTCAAATCGTCCGCGGGCACATAGATGGCCTGCACTGAAGTGACGGAGCCACTCTTGGTGGAGGTGATCCTCTCCTGCAACTCTCCCATCTCGGTCGCAAGGTTCGGCTGATATCCCACAGCCGATGGCATGCGGCCCAGCAGGGTCGAGACTTCAGAGCCGGCCTGCGTGAAACGGAAGATATTGTCGATAAAGAGCAGCGTGTCCGAACCCTGCTCGTCGCGGAAATACTCAGCGATCGTGAGGCCCGTCAGCGCTACCCGCAAACGTGCGCCTGGCGGCTCGGTCATCTGGCCATAGACCAGCGCGGCCTTGGACTTCTCACGGTTTTTGGTGTCGATGACGCCCGACTCCTGAAACTCGAGCAACAGATCCGTGCCCTCGCGTGTGCGTTCGCCCACACCGGCAAAGACCGAGACGCCGCCGTGTTTGGACGCCACGTTGTTGATCAATTCCTGAATGACCACTGTCTTGCCTACGCCGGCGCCACCGAAGAGGCCGATCTTGCCGCCCTTCAGGAATGGCTGGATCAGGTCGATCACCTTCACGCCGGTCTCAAACATCTCCTCCGACGTGGACTGCTCCTCAAAGGAGGGGGCCTGGCGATGGATCGGCCGCATCTCCTTCGCGTTCACTGGGCCAAGTTCGTCCACTGGGTTGCCGATCACGTTCAGCACGCGGCCCAGCGTTGCGGTGCCCACAGGGACGGTGATGGGACCGCCAAGATCGATCACCTTCATCCCGCGCACCATGCCCTCGGTCGACTCCATGGCGACGCAGCGGACACGGCCCTCGCCAATGTGCTGCTGCACTTCGAGGATCACATCGATCTCGGCCGGGACCGTGAAGCCCTCACTCACGACCCGGAGCGCCTGGTAGATTGCCGGCATCGTCTTTTCGTCGAACTGGACGTCGACTGCTGGCCCCGAAATCTTGACTACCTTGCCGAGATTTTCCTTCCCCGGCGTGATCTTCGCGCCTCTGTATTGCGCGCCTTCGTCCTGCCCCTCGCCCATGCCCTGCACGGCGTCGCGACGTGTCTCATTCATCTGTGCCATATCTTTCCTTACAGAGCGGCAGCGCCGCTCACAATCTCGATGATCTCCTTGGTGATGGCAGCCTGGCGCACGCGATTCATGGTCAGCGTGAGCGAGTCAATCATCTCCGAGGCATTGTTGGAGGCCGAATCCATGGCCGTCATGCGGGCTGCGTGTTCAGAGGCAACCGACTCCAGCATGCCGCGATAGAGTTGCGTTGCGACAAAGCGCGGCAACAGGCTGCGCAGCATCTCCTCCGGCGGCTGTTCGTAGATGTAGTCCACATCCGCGGTACCGAACTTCTCCGCTTCCTCGTCGGCTTCGTGGGTGTCCGGTTCCTCCAGGCTCACACCAGCACTCAATGCGGCTTCGCCGGCGCGCTCCCGCTCCTCGAGCGACGGTTCCTCCGCCTGCGCGACTTCGTGCTTGCCGGGCTCGGCCAACGGCACCAGCCGCTCGACAATCACACGCTGCGATATGACCGACCGAAATTCGTTGAAGACCACATAGGCTGCGTCAATTTCGCCGTGGACGTAGCGGTCCACAATGTCCTGCCCAATCTCGGCTACCGCTTCGAAGCGCAGCTTCTCGAGCATCCCCGGATGATCGCCCGTAACCTCAATTGGCGCGGACCGATCACCGCGCTTGCGCACCAGCGGCTTCTCCTCCAGTTCGCTCTGGAGCGACATGCCTTCTTCCAGCTTCGGCACGTTTCTGATCGTCCACTACTGGATCTCTGGTTATCTTCGCGGCAGGATAGCGGCGGCGGAAGAGATCCCGCGCCTTGCGGCCAATGGTCTCGACATCGACGTTGCGGCCCTGCTCGCCGTTTTGCGCCGCGATGAAGCGCTGCGCCGCCTTGATGATGTTCGAGTTGAATGCGCCGGCAAACCCTTTGTCACCGGAGACAACGATGAGCAGGACATTCTTCTCTTCGCGGGGGGCCAGCAAGCGGATGCCGCACCTCGCCAGTCTCCGGACTGTAGACATCGATACGCCGCATCAGAGAGCGAATGACGCTTGCCATCATCTGCGCGTAGGGCCGCGCTGCGACCGCACGTTCCTGCGCGCGACGCAGCTTTGCCGCTGAGACCATCTTCATGGCCTTGGTGATCTGGCGCGTGTTCTTCACACTGCGGATGCGCCGTTTCAGATCGAGGACGTTTGCCATCGTTCGCTAGGCCTTTGCCGCTACTTCCTTCTGCTGTTGATCGGCTGCCGGCTTCTTCTCTTCCCGGTCCGGCTTCACCGAAGACTCCTTCAGCTTCGAGTCCTGGTTCTCCGCGAGGTAGTTCTCCTTGTATTCCTTCAAAGCCGCCTTGATGCGGTTCTTGAGGTCGTCATCGAGCGTCTTCTTCTCGATGATGTCCTTCAGCAGCTGCGACTGAGCCGAGTCGAGATACTTGTACAGGCCCTCCTCGAAGCCGTGGATGTCTTCCACTTTCAGGTCGTCCAGATAGCCGTTGGTGCCGGCAAAGATGATCACCACCTGCTTCTCGGTGGGCAGCGGCGAGAACTGCGGCTGCTTCAGGATCTCGGTGAGGCGGACACCGCGGTTCAACTGGTTCTGCGTCACCTTGTCCAGGTCCGAGCCGAACTGCGAAAACGCTGCAAGCTCACGGTACTGCGCCAGGTCGAGCTTCAGCGTGCCGGCCACCTGGCGCATGGCCTTGATCTGCGCTGCACCACCGACACGGCTTACTGACAGGCCGACGTTCACCGCCGGGCGCACACCGGAGTTGAAGAGATCGGTTTCCAGATAGATCTGCCCGTCGGTGATCGAAATCACGTTCGTCGGGATGTAGGCCGAAACGTCGCCCGCCTGCGTTTCGATGATGGGCAGCGCGGTCAGCGACCCCCCACCCTTGGCATCGCTCAACTTGGAGGAGCGCTCCAGCAGACGCGAGTGGAGATAGAAGACGTCGCCCGGATACGCCTCGCGCCCCGGCGGCCGGCGCAGCAGAAGCGAGATCTCGCGGTACGCTACCGCGTGCTTCGAGAGATCGTCATAGATCATCAGCGCGTGCTGGCCGTTGTCACGGAAGTACTCGCCGATCGCGGTCGCGGCGTAGGGCGCGATGTATTGCATCGGTGCAGGCTCGGAAGCCGTCGCAGCCACCACGATCGTGTAGTCCATCGCACCGTACTCTTCGAGCGTCTTCACCACCTGCGCGACGGAAGAGCGCTTCTGCCCGATCGCGCAGTACACGCAGATCAGGTTGTTCTTCGCATTGTTGATGATGGTGTCGATCGCCACCGCGGTCTTGCCGGTCTGGCGGTCGCCGATAATCAGCTCGCGCTGTCCGCGGCCGATCGGAATCATGCTGTCGATCGCTTTCAATCCGGTCGCCATCGGCTCGCGCACCGGCTGCCGGTCGACCACACCCGGAGCCAGCCGTTCCACCGGATAGTCCACGGTGTCCGTGATAGGACCTTTATCGTCAATCGGCTGGCCCAGAGCATTCACCACACGCCCGATCAAAGACTTGCCGACGCCCACGCTCATGATCTTGCCGGAGCGCTTTACCTGGTCGCCTTCCTTGAGTTCGGTGTAGTCGCCTAGCAGCACCGCGCCTACTTCGCTCTCATCCAGGTTCATGGCCAGACCTGCCACGCCGTGCGGAAATTCGATCAGCTCGCCTGCCATAACCTTTTCCAGCCCATGGATGCGCGCAATGCCGTCCCCGAGGGTGATGATTGTGCCCACCTCGTCGACGTGCACTTCGGAGTCATAGTTCTGGATCTGTTCACGTAGCAGTTGCGTGATTTCGTCTGCCTTGATATGGGCCATGCTTCTATCGTCTCTCTGTCTCTGGTCGAGTCTGAATCTGTCTCGGAAAAATGCTTTTGTCGTGCGACTGCTGCAGAACCCCGCCCCTCGCTAGCCGGCTACGAGTTCCTGCTTCATGCGATCCAGGCGACCGCGTACCGAACCGTCGTAGATGGTGCTGCCGATGCGCACCACTGCGCCGCCAATCAGGCCATTATCCTCTCGAAAGCGGGCACGTACACGCGTCCGGGTCAGGCGTGCCACCTGCTGCTCCATCTGACGGCGTTCGTCTCCGTCCAGGCGGCGTGCGGAGATCACTTCCACCTCTGAGATGCCGTGGCGCCGGTCAACCTCCGCGTGATATTCGGCGACAATCTCATCAATCGCGCCCATCCGCTCGTGGCGTACCAGCACTGCCAGAAAGTTGCGCACCTCACGAGCAAGGCTCAGGCGTTGTGCCACCGCGTCGATCACCCGCACCCGTGCGTCGGTGCCCAACGCGGGATTAAACAATACCTCGCGCAAGTCAGAGCTCTCATGCAGCGTAGCCAGAAAATCGTTCAGCTGTGCATTCACCTGGTCGACCGGGATGTTTCCGCCGAGAACCACATCGGCAAAGGCCCGTGCGTAACGAGCAGCAAACTCCGCCATCAGTTGCGGCCCCCCTCGCTGCCATTGGAGCCAAGGCTCGAGGCGAATTCCTGAATCAGGGTGCGATCGTCTCCCTCGGTCAGGTGCAGCCGCGCAGTCGCGCGATCGACCGCGAGTTCCGCGGCAAACTGGCGCAGGCGGCGCTCTGCAGCAGCCCCCGCAGCGGAAATCTCCTGCTCGGCCGTAGTCACAATCTTCTTCTTCTCGTCTTCCATCGCCTGCCGGATGCGGACCTCGTCATTGGCGCTGTCGCGCTCGGCCTGCGCCCGTACTGCGGCGATCTCGCTGTCCAGATGGCTCAGCCGTTCCTCAACGCTGCGCAGCCGCGCTTCGGCCTTCTCTGTGGCGGCGCGCGCCTCCACAATCTGCCGGTCCAGTTGCTGGCGCCGGCTGCGAAAAGCCTTCGGCAGCCCCGTTACCAGGTAATAGCCAACGAAGACGAACAGCAGGATGGCGTTCAAGGCCCAGAAGAACCCCGATGCTACGTTCGGTGACAAGTGGAAGAGTCTGGCAAAGGCACTCACTGGCTTGGAGTGCTTGAAGACATACTCCTCGTCCTCCTGCTCCGCCTTGGCCAGGTTCTGTGAAGATGCCGTCTGACTGTCAACAAAGACGTCGTTTCCCTGTGCAGGCGCCTTGCCGGGTGCAGCGGAGGGCTGCGCGGCAGGGTGCGGTGCCGCGGAAGGCGTCTGCGCGAGTGCAGGCGTCAGCGCGGCGGCAAGCAGGAGCGTGGCGGCCAGTGGCCGCAGGAAGGTTGCGCGCATTAGTAGGCACTCCCTGGCGCCGTAGCAGAAGGCCCTACGCCGGTGGCGGAAGGAAGGATGACCCGCAAAATCTCGGCTGCCAGCGCATCTGCCTTGCCGTCCAGCGCGACGCGCGCCTCCGCTGCCTCGGCATCAAGGCTGTGGCGCGCCGTACGCACCTGCTCGTGTGCCGCATGGCGGGCCTCTTCAAGCATGCGATCGCGCTCCCGCTGCAATGCCAGCATGCGCTGCTCGCGCGCGCGGAAGATCTCTGCCCGGGCCGCCCGCAGCTTCGCTTCGTATTCCTGGGCGCGTGCATCCGCCGTGCGGATCGCCGCCTCGGCGCGTGCCACGGCGCCGCTCGTCCGCTCCCGCCGGTCGGCAAGCACCTTCACCAGCGGTGCATGCACCAGCATCCGGTAGGCGGCAAGCAACAGCAGAAACAGCACAGCCGTCGGGATCGAACGCAGGAAGAGATCAGCCAATTGATGGAGGATTAGGTCCAATGCAGTCCCCGAGGGTGCCATCCATCAGGATGGAAGATGGCGGCAAATACGTCTGGAAACTATGGTTCTAACAGAGCAGATTTTGGGGTGTCAAACCGCGCTGGAAAGGGCGATTGCGCTGCTTTCGGGTTCCTGAACAATATCTCTGTCTAGTTCTTGACCAAGCCCGAAATGGGGGTACACTGGTATGTATCTCGACTCAATCCGAGTCTACTGGACGCAGGGTCGAAGGGACGTAACACCGCTTCCCTTCCCCTGCAGTTCAGCACTCTCACACTGAAAATTCTCACGATCCTCAAGCGGGCAAAGCTTCGTCCTTGTCCCCTTGATTTCCATGCCAGAAGCGCCGGTATCGTCCCAACAGCGATGCTGGTCCTTCAACCACCATGCTTACGTCGCTTCCGCTGAAAGTGCGCTCCGCGATGCGCGCGCCGGCCCCCAGCGCCGCAAGTATGCCACCCTCGCTTTGCGGTACTGTCATCGCCCGCGTCTCCAGCGGATCGGCCGAGAGCGCGGCATCCATCCGCGCCAGCAGCTCCGGCACTCCGTCGCCCGTCTTTGCAGACAGCAAGGCCACATCGGCACGCCCGGCCAGTCCCGTGCGCTCCGCCTCCGTCAGCAGATCGCTTTTGTTCAGCACCTGAATCCGCTTCGCGTCCCGCACGTCCAGCTCCTCCAGCACGCGGTCTACCTCGCGATGGTGCTCCTCGCGCATCGGACTCGCCGCGTCCTCTACGTGAATCAGAACCTCGGCCTTCTGTACCTCTTCGAGCGTGGCGCGAAAGGAGGTGACCAGGGTGTGCGGCAGATCGCGGATGAACCCCACCGTGTCAGACAGCAAAATCTTGCGCCGTGATGGCAGCGTGAGCGCCTTCAGCTTGGGGTCGAGCGTAGCGAACATGCGCGCCGACTCAAGCACATCCGCGTGCGTGAGCCGGTTGAACAGCGTGCTCTTTCCGGCGTTGGTATACCCCACCAGCGCAATGGTGGGAACCGGCACCGCCTCGCGACGCTGGCGCTGCTGTCCACGCACCCGCCGCACCGCTTCGAGGTCGTTGCGCAACTGCACCAGTCGCCGCTGGATGCGCCGCCGGTCGGTTTCGAGCTTTGTTTCACCCGGACCTCGCGTGCCGATGCCGCCGCCCAACTGAGACATGGCTGCGCCTCGGCCGGAGAGCCGCGGCAGCATGTATTCCAGCTGCGCTAGCTCCACCTGTAGATGGCCTTCGCGCGTTCGCGCGTGGCGCGCAAAGATGTCGAGGATAAGCTGAGTGCGATCGACCACTCGCCCCGGCAGTTCACTTTCGAGATTTCGCAACTGTGTTGGTGACAGATCCTGATCGAACAGGATGACGTCCGCATCGGCCGAAGCCGCCACGCCAGCGACTTCGACGATCTTTCCCTTGCCGATCAGGGTTGCAGCGTCCGGCTCCAGCCGCCGCTGCGCCACTTCGGCAACGACATCGCCGCCGGCGCTCACCACCAATTCACGGAATTCTTCGCGGGCAGATTCGAAGTCAAAGGCAGATGCGGCAAGCCGAGGCGGACGCTCCGGCAGCGGGTCGCCGGCGGCCCCGTTAGTCAGATCTTCCAGAGCGTTCGAGGGTTGAGCGGCCGCCCGCGCTTGAGCAGCGGCACGCGACATCGCGCGCCGCCGTCCAGAAAATTCCACCGACACCAGCACGCACCTGTTGGTGCGGGCGGGCTGCAAGGACATGGCTCTGTTCATACAGCGAGGTGGGGGTAGACAACCGTCGTTGTTACGATTCCGCCTCCTGCCGCAGCGGCGTCGGCTGGGCATGCGGCACCGCGGCCGGAGGATGACCGAGCCGATGATCGTGCATCACGGAGCGATTGCTCACCACCGTCGAGATGGCGTGCTTGAAGATCAACTGCTCCTGGCTGTTGTTCTCGAGCAGAACCGAATACTTGTCGAACGAGCGGATTCTGCCGGTCAGCTTCACGCCGCTGACCAGATAAATGGTGATAGGAGTTTTGTCCTTGCGGACGGTATTCAGAAAAGTATCTTGAATATTTTGTGCCGGCTTACTGTCCATGTGCCGATCTCCGATGCCTTGCGGCGACTGTTTTTCGTTCAAGCGGTACCATGCAGAGTTTGCAAAGTGAATCCATTTGCGCTCGTTGCAAGGCAGTGTGACATGGCCATCAAAAAAGTCAGTACCGACCGAAAATCCGGCGGAATCGCATCCGGAGCAGAACTCCGGTCGGACACGAGTGTCGGATGCAGAAAATATGCTCAGGGTTGCGATAGGCTTCTCTGGTGACCCCGGTGCACAACGTTACCACGTCCGAGCCGTCTTCGGGGGGCGCCGCCAACCCGGCGACCCGGCAAGTTCCTCTCCTCGATTTCGCCCGCGAATTTGAGCAAATCGGCCCCGAGCTGCTGAGCGCGGTGGAATCCGTCTTTCGCAGCCAGCGCTTCATCCTGGGTCCGGAGGTAGCGGCGTTTGAGCAGGCCGCCGCCCGCCACTGCGGCGTAGCCGAGGCGGTAGGCTGTGGGTCGGGGACCGACGCCCTGTGGTTGACCATGGCCGCCGCCGGCATTCAGCCCGGGGACCGCGTCCTCACCACGGCCTTCTCCTTCTTCGCAACCGCCAGCTCCATCCTGCGGCTGGGGGCGGTTCCGGTGCTGGCGGATATCGATCCGCGCACCTGCAATCTGGATCCAAACAGGGTGGCTGTGGCCCTGCAGAAGCACCCAGCTACCCGCGCCGTTCTGCCGGTACACCTCTATGGTCAGTGTGCCGATTGGACCGCCCTCACCCATGCTGCTGCGGGCTTGAACTGCCTGCTGATCGAAGACGCGGCCCAGGCCTTTGGGGCCAAATGGGAAGGCATTTCCGCAGGAGCGCTGGGAACGGCTGCCGCGTTCAGCTTTTATCCCACGAAAAATCTCAGTGCAGCCGGCGAGGCCGGCATGGTCACTACGCCAAGCGCGGCCACCGCAAGACGGGTGCGCCGTCTCCGTGCCCATGGCATGGAAGTCCGCTACTTTCACGAGGAAATCGGCTGGAACAGCCGATTGGACACCCTCCAGGCCGCCGTCCTGCTGGTCAAGCTCCGCCACGTCGATGAGTGGAATCAACGCCGCCGCACCCTTGCTGCGCGTTACAACGAGCTGCTCACCGCTGCCGGAGTTGTCGACCCCGGCCCCTATCCGGATCGCGGCGTGGTTCTCCCGTGGGCCGACCCTCGCGCCCACCACGTCTACCACCAGTACGTCATCCGCGCCGCGCGCCGGGATGAACTGCGGGCATGGCTCGCAGAGCACGGAATAGGGTCGGAGATCTACTACCCTCTTGCACTTCATCAACAGAAGGCGCTGGCTTTCCTGGACTATGGTGAAGGCGATTTTCCGGAGAGCGAGCGGGCCGCCCGCGAAGTGCTGGCCTTGCCGATCTTCCCGCAGCTGCGGGACGACGAACAGGAACGCGTAGTAGGCGCGATCTCCGATTTCCTGAACCGAGGATAAAACTTCCCGCAGGACTCTTGCGTAGTCTAAGCTTCCACTGCAATCAGGGCGGAGCAGACCATGACCGAACTACAACGAAGCTTGAGTCGCAGGACGATGCTCCAGGGTGCACTTGCGGCGACGGCGGTAGCCGCCTTGCCGCGCGCGCTGCGGGCGATGCCAAATACCATTCCGCCGTCGGCCGCTCTCCAGCGTCTGATGGATGGCAACGCTCGATACATGCGAAATCAGATCGACTTGAAGGATTTCACCGCGGGACGCGCGGCGCGGGCGGAGGCGCAATATCCCGTGGCGGCGATCCTCGGTTGTGCGGATTCGCGGGTCGCTCCGGAGTTCATCTTCGATCAAGATCCGGGAGAACTTTTCGTCTGCCGCGTTGCGGGCAACTACATGAACGTGGACATTCTCGCGAGCCTGGAATACGGAGTCGAAGTGCTCGGAGCCCCGCTGGTCATGGTCCTGGGGCATACAAACTGCGGGGCAGTGAAAGCCGTCCTGCAGTACGAGAAGGACCGCAAGGCACTCCCCGGGCACTTGCAGATGTTGTTAGACGCAGTCTCCCCCGGCGTAGTCGAGGCTATCCGACAGGGACCCACTGACCAGTTGAACCATGCGATTGAGGCCAATGTGCGGCACAACGCGCAAAGGCTACGGCAGGCGCATCCGGTAATCGCGAAGGCGGTTGAAGAAAAGAGAGTGGACGTCGTTAGCGCGGTCTATGAACTGGCCACCGGACAGGTCCGGCTGCTGAAGTAAGGACTTCGCCAGCGCTTCAAGCTCTCGTCCCCAACGATCATCAGTGGGGATGGCGCTTGGCCGCCCGTGCGTCCCGGCGCTTCTGGGCTTCGGTGGAGGCGCTCGACGCCAGCTTTGGCATCGGCACCGTAGCCTGGTCCACGCGTCTCACCGTCTCGCCATCCAACCTGTACTTGATCGAAACGGTAGGAACCGGCATGAGTCTACCCGTGTCGGGATCGAGAGCCGGCGTCGCTCCGGCCGCGCCCAGCTTCAGCGTAAAGGTGGGTACGGGCGGACCCTTCGGGTCGAGCACCTCATGGCCCACCGCGACAGGCAGATAGCCCACTACGTCGTTCATACGCAGCCCGCCTTCGTAACGATGTTTGCGGTTGTTCCACACCAGCAGGCGCACGCGGGAATAGGCATAAGGCAGCCCATCCTGGTATGGACTCAGCACCATCACGTACTCCGGAGCCTGGTGGTCGGGAAACGGCGAGGCGGCATCCGGTATTTTGGCGAGCAGGTATGCGCCAACGATCCTCTGCCCCTCCGCATACCGCACCACTTCGTCCGGCACATCCACATCCATGCGACGCGCCAGCAGCCAGCCGACGCGGCCATGGCTGTCTCGAACCAGCCACCAGTCTTCGTACTGCGGCGGTGGCGCATTGGGATCGACTGGCGCCGGCGCGGGAACGAACGCGCTCTCCGGCGGGGAAGGCGGCGGCGGCCATTTGCCCAGCTCGATAGGGCCTTTCGGCGTCGGTCCTTTGCCCTTCTGGATCAGCTCCATCAGCCGGTCAGCAGCTGCGCCCGCTCGCTCGTCGGCCGCTCTGCGTTGCTGCTGGCGATAGGTTTCCTCAGGCGTCAGCTTCCGGATACTGGCACGCTCCAACAGTTGGAGCTTGTCGCCCTCCGGTAGCAGGAAATAGCGATCGGTGTCACGTCCCGGCGAGAGATGCGCGAAGAGCTCATCCCTGATGACTCCCGTAGCCACCACCGGATCCTTCGCGTGCTCACGATCCAGGCGCTGGAAGGCATCGTAGACCGGTTGGTCGATGACCGAATGTTCCTCGATCCAGCCCGTCTTCCCGTCCGGCGCCTCCACTTTCAGAAACCGCCGCTCGCGATCCAGGACCTTTAACTTCTCGCCGTTTTCGACCGGAGCGACTTTGCTAGAGACCGGCGCGACACGATCACGCAGCCACGCCACTTTCGCCGCCACATACACGACATCAGCAGGACCGGACGAAGCGCGATGGCACCCGGAAAGCACCGCACCGGAGGCGAGCGCGAGCGTACACGCCACGACAACGCGCGAAGCGAGAGGAAGAATGCGCCTGCTCCATAGTTCTTCGACCACGATCTCTTTCAGATATACAGGCGCGCGCGGAAGCTGGCGAGTGCCGGCGGTGGAAACCCGCGCTCCGGTAACCTGCGCGTCCCTACAATGTCACGAGCCGCGTTTGCCATCGCCCTCGGATGCCGGCACGCAACAAAGGCCGGGACCATCGTCCCGGCCTTCTTCATTGCGCGGTCTTCAGTGCGTGCTTGCGATGGCGTCCGCCGAGTTTGCGTTCGTCGCCGTCGCCCCTGGATCGAGCTTCCCGGCGGTCGTGGCATCAAAGGAGAAGAGCTGTACATCCGGGGTGCCCCCCAGATTCGCCGAAAGCAAAAACTTCTTTGACTGATCGAGAGCCACCGCAAAAGGCCCGCTGCCCACGGCAGAGAAGGGCGACCCGGTCAGCGCTGTAAGTGTGCCGGAGGCGAGCACAGAATAACCGCTGATGGTGCCATCCGACCCGTTCGCAGCGTACAGATAGTTTCCGGTTCCATCGAACGTGATCGAACGCGGCTGGCTGCCGGCTTTGAAAGGCGAGCCACCGATCTCCGTGAAGCTGGAGCCGATGGTGAACACACGAACTCCAGCGTTGGTCTCTCCGACAAAGAAAGCTGTGCTGGCGGAATTCACCGCAAGACCAAGATCCTGGTTCGAGATCCCGGCGGTGAGCCTTGGATTGATAATCACCGTATTTGGCGAGAGACCGCCGCTAGTATTGAACGGCAAAGGAGCCACGCCCAGTTGTCCCAGCGTCACGAAGACGTAGCTGCTGTTCGGCGCGACAGCAATCTGCTGCACGGACAGGTTGGTTGTGTCAGTGCCGGCCGGAAAGGCAATCGAAAGCGGGGAGCCCGTCACCTCGGTAAGCGTGCCATCGGAGTTGATGGCGTACTCACCCACCGCCGCCACCCCGTTGGCCAGCCCAGCCACCAGCAGAAACTGGCCCGAGGGATCGATCGTCATCGCGAGAGGCGCAACGTCCTGCACCAGCGCACTCGTGTTGATCAGCGTCGTCACGCCGGTGCCGCTGTTGATGCTGGAACCGAAGACGCCAATGCCCGCAACTGCCGCATACAGGAATGTGTTGGCGGGCGTCACGGCAAGCCCATTGATCGATGCTGTCGAGAACTGGAAAGGAGAGCCGGAGAGAGTGGCTAGTGCTCCGGTTGAAGAAACAGAGTAGCTGGAGAGAATGCCGGACTGCGTGCCGACATAGGTGTAGCTGCCGACAGTGGTGCCTCCTCCTCCCCCTCCGCCACCACCCGTGTCCTTGGTGAAGAAGTCACCGCATCCAGTAAGCAGCAGCGCTGAAGTGCACAAAGAACCCGCGAGCCATCGACCCCAAAGCCGTTTGCCGAACATGTCACTCATCCTATATGCGCACCGCGATGCTGATCTCGTCTCACGAGATCGTCTGCAGGCACACTCGCATCGACGCATCCGCAAGCCGGAACGCTCATAGTTGAAAGGATTTCCGGATCGTCGCTGGACGACGAGTGGACTACTCGGGCTGTTTGGCAATTGGAGCAGAGGCCCAGCACATCCACCGAATAGCGCTCTGCGACGAAGCCATTCGGAAGCCGGTGCGGCTGCGGCAGGTCGCCAAGCTGATCCTCATCCAGGTCGTAGATCGCCTTGCAGCGGGTGCAGACCATGTGGTGATGGGGACGATCGTTCATCTCCACACGCAATGAGCCGTGGTGCATGCTGACTTCGCGAAAAAGGCCGCTGGCGATGAAGAGGTGAATGTTCTTGTACACAGTAGCGAGCGAGATGGAAGGGATACGCTCCTGCACTTGCGCGTATACCTCCTCCGGACTGGGATGTCCGGGGATACTTTGCATTACCTCAAACAGCACCTGTCTCTGGTGGGTAACGGCGATGCCGTGAGTGGCACACAGATCCCGGAAGGAAACCTCCCCTCCGGTCCTTGAATGCCCCGCTGAGTGTGCAGTAGACATGCTGAGGTAATTTGATAATGATTATCGACAAGTGTCAATTCCCGGTGAATTCGCTCTTAAATTCCCAGGCGGTCAATTCGGCCGGTCACGCCATCCGCGCCCGAAGCGCTCATCCAGCGGCTGTCTCCCGCGGAAGCCGGCCTCGAGCGTATGCCAGTACTCGATGCGGCTTTCACCCCGCCGCCAGCACAGTAGCACCACCTCGCCCTCAATGCGGCACGGGAAGTCCAGCAGGCCGGTATCTAAATCCTTTACCTGCACGCCGATAGTGTCTATCTCTGCCAGTGCTTCTTTAGCCCGCTGCACCAGCCCCTCGGTCTCGGTGCGGTTGCGCGCCACGCCCGCAACGTCCACCGTCATTCCACCAGAAAGGAAGATCCGCTGCCGCAAAGACTGGATTTCGCCTTCCAGCCGCTCAGCCTCTTCCTTAGCGGCGATCGCCTGCCCCAGCAACCCCTCGACTACGGGCAGCAGCGCGTTCGCCTCTTCGAGTGTGAACGTCTTCATGCGCTCCTTTGCACCGCCTCGGGCGCCGGCACCTCCGCCGGACGTGCCTTAGGCGCGGGAACGCCGATATCGAGCATGCGGTCCAGCGCTACCTTGGCCCAGTGTTTCACATCTTCCTCCACCTGGATGCGGTTGACGACGCGGCCTTCGATCAGGTTCTCGAGCGCCCACGCAAGGTGCTGTGGCGAGATGCGATACATGGTAGTGCAGAGGCATCCTGTGTCGTCGAGCGTCATGACATGCTTGCCCTTTGCCGCATATTGCTTTGCCAACCGGTTGACCAGATGAATCTCCGTCCCGATGGCGAAGGTGCTGCCTTCCGGCGCCTTCTCGACCAGTTCAATCAGACGCTCCGTTGACCCCAGCGCATCAGCCTTCTGACATACCTCCCAGCGGCACTCGGGATGCACAATGACCTGGATGCCCGGATACTTTGCACGCATCGCATCGACATGGCTGGGCAGGAATCGCTGATGCACCGAGCAATGCCCCTTCCACAAAATCACCTTTGCAGCACGTAGACGATCGGGCGCAACGCCGCCGTTGATCTGCCATGGATCCCACACCACCATCTCGTTCAACGGAATACCCATGGCGAATGCAGTGTTCCGGCCGAGATGCTGGTCAGGCAGAAAGAGGATCTTCTGGCGACGCGCGAAAGCCCAGTCAAAGGCAGCGGCAGCGTTTGAGGAGGTGCAGACCAGACCGCCGCGTTCACCGCAGAATGCCTTGATCGCCGCGGTGGAATTCATATAAGTCAGCGGAGTGACTTCGTCTTCTCCCAAGCCCATACGCTCGAGTGATTCCCAGCAGTCCTCGACCTGGCTGATCTCCGCCATGTCCGCCATGGAGCAGCCTGCATTCAGATCGGGCAGGATCACCTGCTGGCCCGCGTTGCCGAGCACGTCCGCGCTCTCCGCCATGAAGTGCACGCCGCAAAACACCACATAGCGCGCATCTGTACTGGCCGCGATCTTCGACAGGCGATAGGAGTCGCCGGTGTAATCCGCAAAGCGGATCACCTCGTCGCGCTGGTAGTGATGGCCGAGCAGGACTGTGGTCTTGCCAAGCTGCTTACGCGCAGCAGCAATCCGCGCGTCCATGGTGTGGTCCGGCAGGGTTAGGTAATTCTCAAGCGAGCAGGCTTCGCCTTCGAACGAAGCAGCTACACGCGTAGCAGGGGCATCTTCCACCAGCAGTTCCATCGTCTTCCGCCTTCAGTCCGGCCGCCTTCTTGAGCGCCGAACGGGGATGTTGAAAGCACTTTCGGGTTGCAGCCGGCTCGCTGCGAAGCTTCCGCTTCGCCCAGCCTGCGGGGATGTTGCAACCTCGTTACACCAGATGCACGGTCATCGGAGAGCGACGCAAATTCACGCACTCCGGCCGTTACTTCTGTTGTCATCAGTGTATTACAGCAAATCTCCGTCAGAATGAAACGGATAGGACTACTCGCCTCGTACTGCGGTTGAAGCTTCGTCCCGCGCCGGCTCGCCTCTGCGCGGAGCGACAGCCCGGGCCGCTCAAAAGGTATAGTTGGAAAGGAATGCTGTCACCCGCAATGTTCGCTTTTAACCTCTCATCCATGGGATTCTCCGGGACTCTCGCAGCTCTCTCCCGACCCGCGGCGTTCCCTCCCGTGAGCCAGGCCACCTTTGGCGTGGGAGACACGTTATTGATCGTGGTGGTGGCGCTCATCGTCTTTGGACCGAAGAAACTGCCCGAAATCAGCCGGCAGGTTGGCAAGCTGCTCTATGAGTTCCGCAAGGCCTCCAACGACTTCAAATTCCAGATCGAAGAGGAATTGCGCGCTGCCGAGCAGGCCGAACGCCAGAAGGAACTAACCACCCAGGCCACCGCCGTGCAGTCGGCCACACCCGTTGCTATCTCGGCCGGTGAGACGGTGAGCGCTGAGCCAGCGGTTGACGGAGTTCACGCTGCCGAGTCTGCGGACACCCCATCGGCGGCGACAGAGCACGCAGAAGAATCGCAGCCGGAGCTCACTGGAACGCCGTCTATCCAACCGCCTGCCAGTGGGCCGCCAGTCAGTACCCGCTCGCCCTATCGCGCTGTCGAAAACAGCGAAGGCGCCACCGAAGTGACCGCCGCTGGTGAATCGCTCGATATGCCGCAGGCCCTCGGCGAATCGCAGGCCCTTGAGGAACCCCAGGCCTTAGATGAACTCGAGGCAAACGCGCAGGATGCCGTCCGCGCCGCCGCTGCCGATCCTTCCTACAAACAGCCCGGGGCCTACAACCAGTCCGGAGACGCCGTACCCACTCACCATGGATGAAGACCTTGTCGAGCGAGCGCGCAATGCGGTGACCGAGCGCGCCGAGCTGCCGGGCATGAGCCTGATTGAGCATCTCGAAGAGCTCCGTCGCCGCCTGATCCACTCCGCCGTCTACCTGGTGATCGGATTCTTCGTCGCCTACGGCTTCCACAATCGCTTCACCGATCTCCTCGAACGGCCGCTCAACACAGCGCTCACACGTCATCATCTGCCGACAGGGCTCGTGTATCTGAACCCGATTGAGCCATTCAATTTCTCATTGAAGTTGAGCTTTATCGCCGGCGCAATCATGGCGTCGCCATTCATCCTCTACCAGGTGTGGCTGTTCATCTCGCCCGGTCTTTACCGCAATGAAAAGCGGTACGTGTGGCCGTTCATGGGTGCCACTGTCACGCTCTTCCTTGCCGGTGCGTTCTTCGGCTACCACTTTGTCTATCCGGGCGCGCTTGATTTCCTTCTCGGCTATGGCAAGCAGTTCACCCCCATGGTCACGATCAACGAGTACTGCGATTTGTTCATGACCGTGATCCTGGGCATGGGCGCGAGCTTTGAGCTGCCCGTACTCGTCTACTTTCTGGCCTTGTTCGGCATCGTGACTCCGAAATGGCTTTGGAAGAACATCAAGTACGCCATTCTGGTCATCGTCATCATTGCCGCTGCGATCACGCCCACGCCGGATCCCTTTCAGGTACTCGTCTTCGCTACGCCGATGCTCGGCCTCTACCTGCTAGGTATTCTTGTGGCCTATCTGGTCCATCCTTCGCGGCGCGATCGAAAGAAGCAGGAGGTCGCATCCTGATTCGCCGATTCTGTCTCGTCGCCGCGCTGCTGTTGCAGATTCCCCTTGCGCATGCGCAATCCCCGGTCCAGTTCAACGGCGCAAAGGCGCTCGAATATGCACGGCAGTTCGTGGCCTGCGGGCCGCGCTTCAACGGCAGCGCCGGGCTGCTCTGCGCGCAGAATTACCTGAAGAAGCAGTTCGCACACGACAATCTGCAGGCGGACACCTTCGTCGCGTCCACACCGGCGGGACCACAGCAGATGACGAACTTCATCGTGCGCTTTCCCGGCAAGAAGGACGGCGTCATCGTGCTGGCGACGCACTACGAGACAAATTACTGGCTGCGCACGACATCGTTCGTGGGCGCAAACGACGGTGCAGCTACGACGGGGCTACTGCTCGAAATCGCCAATCACCTGCGAGGCCGGACCCTCGACGGGTACAGCGTTTGGCTCGTCTTCTTCGATGGAGAGGAATCGGTAGGTGAGCAGTGGACGGACTCCGACTCGCTCTACGGCAGCCGGCATCTGGCGGCGAAGTGGCAGGTCGACGGCACGTTGAAAAAGCTCAAGGCCCTTCTGCTCGCCGACATGATCGGCGATCGCGATCTGGATGTGCAGCGGGTGACGACTGCCACGCCGGCAACCGAGGACCTGGTCTACGAAGCAGCGAAGAAGACCGGCAACGCGAGTCACTTCTTCAAGACAGACGCCGCCGAGGAGGACGACCATCTACCGTTCGTTAAGCGCGGCGTGCCCTCCGCCGATGTCATCGATGCGGATTACGGTCCGCATGACGCGGAACATTCTGACGGCTGGCATCACACGCCAGAGGACACCCTGGACAAGATCAGCGCGAAGAGCCTTACCATCTCCGGCGAGGTCTTTCTGGAATCCATCCGCCTGCTGAATGCCCATTAGGTGATGATCGCTGGCGCGCCTCTCAACTACTGGATCGGCTTTCACGCCCTCGTTCTACTGCTTCTGTTTGTTGATCTTGTCGTGCTCGGCCGTAGGCCGGAGGGCCCCCGTTTTCGCACCGCCCTCGGGTGGACGCTGTTCCTGGCCGTGCTGGCTTTGGCTTTTGCCGGATTCCTGCTACGCGTCCAGGGGCAGGAGCGCGCGCTCGAGTTCCTCTCCGGCTATGTGCTGGAGGGCTCGCTCTCGGTCGACAATCTCTTTGTCTTCCTCGTGCTGTTTCAAAACTTCGGCCTCACCGTCGGCCAGCAGCATCGCGCACTTTCCTACGGTGTGGTGGGCGCGATCGTACTTCGCGGAGTCTTTATTGTCGCGGGGGTGGCCCTGCTGGATCGCTTCGAAGCAATGCAATACATCTTCGGGGCGCTGCTGCTCTACGCCGCTTGGCGGCTGATACGGCAGAAGAAGGGCCGGGAGGCACCGTCGTCCATCTCGCATTGGATCGATCGCCGCGGCTGGCGGGTGTCGCCAATGATGGTCGCCGTGCTCACCATCGAGCTCACAGATGTGATCTTTGCGATCGATTCAGTGCCGGCGGTGCTCGCCGTAACCCACGACACATTCATCGTCTACACGTCGAACATCTTCGCCATCCTGGGGCTGCGGTCGCTCTATTTTGTGCTGCAGGGCCTGCTCCACAGGCTGCACCTGCTGCACTACGGACTGGCGGCCATTCTGGCGTTTGTCGGTGGGAAAATGATCGCGGCGCGCTGGTTTGAAGTACCAACACTCTGGTCTCTTCTTATCGTCCTGGGAACAGTGGCGATCTTTGCCGCCGCTTCCCTGTTGATACCCGCCCGGCCGCGGGTTTCAGCGTAGCGCCGCCGACTCCGCCTGAGCGTCCTTCTGGTCTTGGACTGGAAGCAACGGCCCGAAGCTGACCGTGTCCCCGACAAGGTGCGAGTGGATACCAAACCGCGCATCGTCGCGTTGCGGGAAATCATTGCGGAAGTGCGCGCCGCGACTCTCTTCACGCGCCAGGGCACAGAAGACAATCGCTCGAGCCACGCGTGCCAGAGATCGCGCCTCGTATTCCCGCCGTGTCCACCGCGCAGGCGGGACCGCTTCCGCGTATGCCATCGCGGCATTCAGGTCGATCCCCTTCAGCAGCTCCGCATCGCGCAGCAACCCAGCATGCTCCCACATCTGCTGCTGCAATCGCCGAATAGCCTCTTCGACCGGCGGAAGTGACCGCTCCTCGCGCGGCTTTGGTGCCTCCGCCACAGCAGTCATCGCCTGGACGCCGCTTTCCTGGCGCATGCTTTCCGCGGCGCGGGCGCCAAAGACCAGCCCTTCCAGCAGCGAGTTGCTCGCCAGCCGATTTGCACCGTGAACCCCGGTGCATGCCACTTCACCAGCCGCATACAGGCCGCGCAGTGAAGTTTGCCCATCCACATCGGTTCGTACACCGCCCATCAGATAGTGCGCCGCCGGCCGCACAGGAATCGGGTCGCGCGCCAGGTCCAGGCCATGCTGGTGCAGGAACGCAGATATCCCAGGGAAGCGCGCGTTGAGATCGATGCCGGTGACATGCCGCATGTCCAGGTAAACAGGCAGCACCTCGCCGGGATGTGCGCCCATTCCCTCCCGCGTAATGGCACGTGCCACCACATCACGCGGCGCCAGCTCCAGCTGCGGATGGTAGCGATGCATGAACCGCTCGCCCGCCGCGTTCACCAGCCACGCGCCTTCGCCGCGCAGCGCCTCGGAGAGCAGGAAGCGAGGCACGCCCGCAAGACTCAGCGCAGTGGGATGAAATTGAAAAAACTCCATGTCGGCCAGCTCAGCGCCCGCAGCCAGGGCCGCCGCGATTCCGTCCCCCGTCGCCACCCCCGGATTGGTCGTGTCGCTGTACACCTGACCCGCGCCGCCGCTGGCCAGCAGCACAGACCGCGCATGCACCGTACGGATCTCGCCATTCTCATCGAGCAGTCTGGCTCCGCAGATGCGCCCCTGCGCATGAAGCAGGTCAGTGAGCAGCGTCCATGGCAGCAGCGTAATGCCCGGCGTCGCCGATGCGCGCGCAAGCAGCGCCCGCCCGATCTCCCGGCCGGTGGCATCGCCATTCGCATGCAGGATGCGGTTGCGGCTATGAGCGGCTTCGCGCGTCAGCATCAGTTCGCCCGTTGCGTAACGGTCAAAGTGCGTGTCCCACTCGAGCAGCTCTTTCACGCGCGCGGGACCTTCTTCTACCAGCACGCGCGCAGCAATCGGATCCACCAGCCCATCGCCGGCCACAAGTGTGTCTTCCATGTGCAGCTCGACATCCTCTGCGCCGCTGATTGCAACTGCAATGCCGCCCTGCGCATATTGGGTGTTCGATTCGCCCAGCGCTTCCTTTGTCACCACGAGGACGGGCCCCGCTTCAGCCAGCGTGATGGCGGCGCGAAGACCGGCAATTCCAGCGCCGATTACCAGGAAATCTGTAACGGCCGGAATGCGGATGTCGGCTCTCCCCATGAGCCGAGCCTATCATTCGCATGCATCCGTATTCATCATTCCTCGGCACCGCCTGCGGTACGATGACCCGAGTGCACACTCTCCCCATTCACACTGCCTCGGCCACGTACAACGTGCTGCTGGGCGAGGGCCTGCTGGCCGAATTGCCACAGCGCCTTCGCACCATCTTCGGTGAGCGCCAGCGGCGTTCCTTCGTCCTAACCTCGCCCGAAATCTGGTCGCTGTGGTCGCGAGCATTCTTGAGCGCTTTTGGCGCGGATACTCCTGAACCGGCCGTGCTACTGCTGCCCGCCGGCGAGCATCACAAGCGGCTTGCTGCACTCGAGCGGCTGGCCGAGCAACTGGCGACCGCTGGCGCCGACCGCAGCTCTTTGCTCATTGCCTTTGGCGGCGGCGTCATCGGCGATGTGACCGGATTTCTCGCAGCCATCTACATGCGCGGCATCGATTTCATCCAGGTGCCGACCACCCTGTTGGCCCAGGTAGACTCCTCGGTTGGCGGCAAGACAGGCGTAAACCTCAGCGCGGGCAAGAACCTAATCGGCAGCTTCCACCATCCACGGCTGGTGCTGGCGGACACCGCGGTACTGCGCACATTGCCTACTGCGGAACTGCGCTCCGGGCTATTCGAGAGCCTGAAGGCAGGACTCATCTACGACAGCGAACTGTTTGCCTACATCGAGCGGCACTCCGAAGCACTGCTGCAGCAGGAGACAGGGCCACTGACCCATGTCATTGCGGAGTCGGTACGCATCAAGGCGGATGTCGTGTCGAAAGACGAGCGCGAGGCCGGTCTGCGTATGATCCTGAATTTCGGCCACACGGTCGGGCATGCCATCGAAGCCCTCACTCACTATCGAGGATTGCTGCACGGCGAGGCCGTGGGCTGGGGCATGCGGGTTGGCGTCGAGGTCAGCCGCATGCGCGGATTGCCCGACGCAGAGGCCGATCGCATCCTGGCCGCGATCGATGCATTAGGCCTGCCACCACTGCCGCGCCTTACGCCCCGCCGTCTGCTCAACGCGGCCGCCGGCGACAAGAAGAGGATTGGTGGTATCCGCCACTTCGTACTTCTCGACCACATCGGACACGCCTGCGTGGTGGATGACCTGAGCGACGACGACCTGCTCAGGGCCATTCACTGCGGACTAAAGCTGGAACGATGACCGTCGAATCCCATGGCGCACAACCTGCCGGCACCATCGGCGAACAGGACGCAGCAGCAGCGGTCCAGGCTATGTTCGACTCGATTGCGCCGCGGTATGACCTGCTGAACCACATTCTCTCCGGATCTATCGACCGGCTCTGGTGGTGGCGCACAGCACGACGCTTCAGTCATATCTTGTCGCAGCCAGAAGCACGTATCGCGGACGTCTGTTGTGGAACGGGTGATATGACCATGGCGCTCCTGCGCCGGCGGCCGCCGCACGGTGCGCCCGTTGTCGCCATCGATTTTTCGCACCAGATGCTCGTGCGCGGCGCTGCGAAGTTCGCGAAGCGGGGAGCGATTCCCGTCGAGGCAGACGCGCTTCATCTGCCGATCGCCGATAACTCGCTCCAGCTCTTGACCACAGCCTTCGGCTTTCGAAACCTTGCCAACTACGAAGCAGGCTTGCGCGAATTCCATCGTGCTCTGGCTCCTGGAGCCGAACTCGGCATCCTTGATTTCAGTGAGCCGGACGGGGTTCTCGGCAGGCTCTATGCCTTTTACTTCCGTCGCGTGCTGCCCCGCATCGGCCGCCTGCTCTCTGGCGCCAGCAGCGCCTATACATACCTGCCGGCATCCGTCGGCCGTTTCCCTGCCCCGCCCCAAATGCTAGAAACACTCGAGAGCGTGGGCTTCCGCGATGTGCGCTGGACCCCCTACACATTTGGCATTGCCGGCCTCTATACCGCCAGCAAGCGGTAGACCCGTGGCCGGCCCGGTCGCTGGCCCGGCGGAGGCGGCGGCGTGTAGGCTGGGGATATGTCCCCGCCGGACGAGCTTGTAGGTCCCACACAGACCATCCAGGTCCTCGTGAAGCAAAAGCGAGTCGCCGCCCTGGTATCCATGCTCGCTGCATGCGGCATGACGGCGCTGAAGCTGATTGCCGGCCTGCTGACCGGCAGCCTCGGCATGCTCTCCGATGCGGCGCACTCCGGTCTCGATCTGCTGGGCACCGCGCTGACTTTCTTCTCGGTCCGCATCTCGGACAAGCCGGCCGATGAGGACCACCCCTACGGTCACGCCCGCGTAGAAACCCTCTCCGCCTTCACCGAAACCTTTCTCATGGGTGCCTCCTGCGTCTGGATCGTGGTCGAAGCGGTCATGCGCATCTTCGTTGCACCGGTCGCCGTTCGGCCGTCGGTGTGGCCGTTCGCAGTTCTCGCGCTTTCCATCACGGTCGACCTCAGCCGCTCGCGCGCGCTCAAGCACGTGGCGTTAGCGTCTGGCTCGCAGGCGCTCGAAGCTGACGCCCTTCATTTCGCCTCAGACATCTGGTCCAGCGTGGCCGTCGCGGTCGGCCTGGCCGCCTCCTATGCGGGTGTGCGATTCGGCATTGGCTGGCTGCGCTTTGCAGATCCTGTGGCAGCGCTCGCGGTCTCCGCCGTCATCCTCCGCTTTGCCTGGGGACTGGCGCGCCGCACCACCTACGAGCTGCTCGACACTGCACCCGCTGGCGCGCGTCAGCGCATTGTCCGGGCCGTGGAACATATCGACGGCGTGGTGGAGTTGGAACGCGTCCGCGTGCGCCGCTCCGGCAATCGCGCTTTCGCAGATCTGCGGGTCGCTGTCCCCCGCTTCGATACTGCGGAGCACATCGAGATGCTGGTGCAGCGCATCACCGCCGCGGTCAAAGCGGTGGTGCCCGGCGCCGATGTCACCGTCCGGACCGTGCCTCGTCAGGTCTTGGGCGAAAACATCTTCGATCGGATCCGCGGCGTGGCAGCACTCAATAATGTGACACTGCACGACCTGAGCGTGCAGCAGGAGGAAGGTGGCTTGTGGGTCGAGCAACACATTGAGGTGGCCGAGTCCCTGCCGCTGGTGGAGGCGCATCGCTTCGTGTGTGAGCTGGAAGAGCAGATGTACCGCGCCGCGCCGGAGGTGAGCAACGTGCTGACACACATCGAAAGCGAGCCCGCCACCATCGAAGCATCGGCTACGATCGAGCAGGACCGCCGCCTGGAAGAGGATCTGCGGATCGCGGCGCGAACGCTACCAGAAATCATCGACATACACGAGGTGGCCGTATCACGCATGGGAGATCGCCTGCGCCTCTCCTGCCACTGCACGCTTCCCGACGATCTGCCCATGCATCGTGTGCACGATGTCATCACGTCCCTTGAAGATCTGCTGAAGCTCAAACGCCCCGAGGTGCACCGGATGCTGGTGCATCCGGAGCCCGAGGCCGACAACCGGCACGAAGGCCGCAGATGCAACCGCGTCGAAGGCGCGAACAGTACGGAGGAGAAGAATGATCGCGAAAGCGGAGTGGCAGCACGATCAGGTCTACACAGCCACATCGGATAACGGCCATACGCTGACCCTTGACACCGCCCGCGTCGAAGGCCCGACGCCGATGGAATGCGTTCTCATGAGCCTCTGCGGGTGCACTGCGGTCGATGTCATCAGCATTCTCGGCAAGAAGCGCGAGCCCTTCACCGGTCTGACTGTCTCCGCAAAGGCGGAGAAAGCAAAAGAGTGGCCCAGCGTCTTCACGAACATCGAGCTGGTCTATCGAGTCACAGGGACGGTAAACCACAAGAGCATGGAAGATGCCGTGCGGCTCTCCAAGGAAAAGTACTGCTCCGTCTCGGCGATGCTCGAGAAGACGGCGAAAATCACCTTCACCATCGAGTACGCAGACGCATGATCCTTCGCCTCTTCCAGTTCGCGCTGGTCCTGGTCCTGTTGGTGGTGGTGGCCATGGTCTCGGCGCTCACCACCATGCACTTCGCCATTCACGGTGCCGAAGTGAAGGTCCCGGATTTTCGCGGTATGAGCGAGGCCGATGCCCGGCGCAAGGCGGCTGCCGTTGGCCTGGAGATGAGCATCGAGGATCACTTCTACAGTGCGGTAGTGCCGGAATCGCGCATCGTCACGCAGTCACCGGCCGCAGGAGCCATCGTGCGCACTGGCTGGCAGGTGCGCGTCGGTCAGAGCCTCGGCGCGCAAAACGTCGCAGTGCCCTCGGTCGTACATGACCCGGAGCGGGTGGCTACCCTGGCAATCCGGCGTGCCAGCCTGCAGCTCGGCACCATCGCACACATGCCTTACGCCCTAGCCGAACCGGGAACCGTGCTTGCGCAATCCCCGGATGCAGGCGCAGCGGCCGTAGACCGGCCGACTGTCGCTTTGCTTTTGAGCGCACCGGTTCCGCCCGAAGCGACCGGCTACGTGATGCCGGACTTCATCAACCAGCCAGAAAAGACCGCGGAGGCCGCTGTGGTGAAGGCCGGTTTGAAGTTAGGGCCGGCGCTCTATCGCCAGGCGGAGATTCCGCCGGTCGCCCCCATCGCCGCACCCGGCGAAGCGCCCGCACCACCCACCCTGCCGATGATGCCGGGAACCATCCTTGCACAGCAGCCCGCCGCCGGGGCGCGTGTCGAGGCCGGCGGCACGATTCAGTTCACGCTCGCGCAGTAGATCACCGCGTCACGATCGCCACGAAGAATCCGTCGCAAGGCACCACACCGGGGATCGTCTGAAGACAACCGTCGCGCAAAGCCGTTTCGCGCAACAACCGTGCGCCGTCTGGATGTAATCTTCCCTCGGCCTCCAAGGCGTCCACGCGCTCGCGCACATCGAGAAGACGTGCCGATGGCTCCGATGCCAGAAATGCCTGGATCACCCTCAAGTTCTCCTCCCGCTCGAGCGAGCAGGTGGAGTAGACCAGCGAGCCTCCTGGTGCAAGCAGACCGTAGGCAGAGCGCACAATTGCGAGCTGTCGTTCCTGCTGCCGCGCAAGCTCATTCGCAGCCAAACGCAGCTTGATCTCCGGATTGCGGGCCAGCGTTCCCGTACCGCTGCACGGCGCATCGCACAGGATGAGATCGAAATCGTCGCGAAAGGGCAGCGCCGTCGCATCAGCAAGCACGCAATGAATCCCCGCCGTCAGCGGCTCACGCGCGAAGCTGCGGCGCATCGTGGCAAGCCGCGCTTCACTGATGTCGCATGCGGTGATCTCCGTCTGCGGATTGTTCTCCGCCAGGATCGCGGTCTTGCCGCCGGGCGCGGCGCAGCAATCCAGAATTCGCATGCCGCGGCCAGCGAGCTCCCCCACCAACTGCGATCCCTCGTCCTGTATGCGCATACCCTCAATCGCGCCGCCCTCGGGCAGGCGCCGCGCCCGCGTCAGAAAAGCGCCAGCCGTCAGAAACGTTCCCGATGCGAGCGGCTCATCACCGCCATCCGCATCCAATCGCACCACCGCCTCAGGTGCCTCTTGATCGTAGGCCGCAATGGCAGCCGCGGCGGTCGCACCGAACTGCTTTGTCCACCGTTCCATCATCCACTCCGGATGCGCTTCGAGCGGATCGAGTGCGATCGCCGAACCATCCGCGGCCACCCGACGCAACACCGCATTCACCAAGCCGGATGCGTGGCCGTGGCCACTCACCTTGGTCAGCTCCACGCTCTCCGAGAGTGCAGCATGCGCCGGAATGCGGTCCATTCCCAGTAGCTGCCATGCGCCCAGACGCAGCGCAATGGCGACGGCGTCATCCAGAGCTGATTTCTTTTTCAGATAGCCGGCAAGGATCGCATCCAGTGCAAGCTGCCAGCGCAGTACGCCCATCACCAGCGCAGTGGTCAGGTTGCGGTCTGGCTGCGACAGTGATTCGATCGCCGGCGCGCGTAGCAACTCGTCACAGTGCGCATTGCGAGAACGCTCCATCGCCAGCAACACACGGAAGGCCGCCATGCGCGCGGCCGTAACGCGGGGCGCCATCACGAACCCAGGCGGCCGCCGTCGACCACGCCATGGCCGCGCAGCAGATCGGCAGCCGGCATACGGCGTTTTCCCTCTGCCTGCAACTCGGTCACTTCGAGAACTCCACCGTCGCCTGCAGCGAAGAAAAGCCGATCGCCTTCCACACGAAAGACTCCAGACTCCCCGCGCTGCGGCGCAGAAGGCGAGACCACGAGCTGGTGGAGCGTCAGCTTCTTCCCCCGCACCGTCGTCCATGCGCCCGGCCAGGGTTGAAAGCCGCGCCAGCGGTTGTAGATGGATTGTGCTGTGCGCGTCGTATCGACCCGTCCATCCTCCCGAGTCAACAGCGGCGCTAGCGTGGCAAGAGTGCTCTCCTGTTTCTGCGGTGTGAGCGTGCCAGCTTCGAGACCAGCCAGCGTCTCAGCCATCAGCGGTGCACCCACCCCTGCAAGTCGCGGAAACAGATCCTCCGCCGTGTCGGTTGGCCCGATCGGGATTTCGCGGCGCAGCAGCATATCGCCCGTATCCATCCCCTCGTCGAGCCGCATCGTCGTCACGCCGGTAACCGTTTCGCCGTTCGCCACTGCCCACTGGATCGGCGCGGCGCCGCGATACTTCGGCAAGAGCGACCCGTGCAGATTCAGATTGCCGAAGCGCGGCAGGTTGAGCATCCAGTCGCGGGATCAGCCGGCCATAGGCGACCACGATGATCGCGTCCGGCCGGATCGTCTCAAGCCGCGATCGCAGTTCTGCGTTGGTGCGAATCTTCTCCGGCTGCAACACCTCGAGGCCCGCCTCGAGCGCAGCCTGTTTCACTGGAGGCACCGTCAGCGTAAGGCCACGCCCGCTGGGACGATCCGGTTGGCAGAGGACAAGCTCGATGCTGTGACCGGCAGACCGCATCGCCTGCAAAGCGGGCACGGCAAAGGCCGGCGTACCGCAGAAGACCAGCCTCATCTGCGATGCCACCCCTCTACCATTCGCCGGCGCGCTGCATTTTGCGAATACGGCGCAGGATCAGGTCCCGTTTCAACGCGCTGATGCGGAAGATGAAAAGCACTCCGTTCAGGTGATCGATCTCGTGCTGAAAGGCGCGCGCCAGCAGCTCGGTTCCCTCGTATTCCTTCCATTTGCCGAATTCGTCCTGCGCCTTCACAATCACGCGCGCCGACCGCCGCACCTTGTCACGAATCTCCGGCAAACTCAGGCAGCCCTCCTCTTCGAGCTGCTTGCCTTCCTGCAACGTGATCTCCGGGTTGATCAGGACGATCTTGTCCTTCGGCTCCTTCTTGTTACTCAGGTCGATGACAGTGAGCCGCTTTGCGATGCCGATCTGCGGCGCGGCCAGCCCGATGCCTTGGGCGGCATACATGGACTCGAACATGTCCGCGACCAGCTTGCGCAGCTCGTCGTCGAATTCGGTAACCGGCGCGCTCGCACGCTGCAGGATGGGATCAGGAAACTTGACGATGGGGTAGATCATGCTTGCTATCGTTCGAACTGTCTTTGGTGCTGCCGAGCTGTTCTTGCCTTCCTCAGTAGTTGCGGATCTGCTCCAGATAGCCATCGTAGTTGCGCTTTAGCTCGGTCGCGGAATCGCCGCCGAACTTCTCGAGCGCAAGCTGCGCCAGCACGAAGGCCACCATCGCCTCCGCTGCGACTCCCGCAGCCGGCACCACGCAGACATCCGAGCGCTCGTAGGCTGCCTTGGTCGCCTCGCGGGTTTCGTATGTGACCGATTCGAGCGGCCGCCGCAGTGTCGAAATCGGCTTCAGGTAGCCGCGCACCACAATATCTTCGCCATTGGAGATGCCGCCCTCAATGCCGCCGGCGTTGTTCTGCTCGCGCTCAAATCGGGTGTGGCGCCCGGCGTGGCCATTCTCATCCGCTTCGGCATAGTGAATCGAATCGTGGACAGCCGAACCGAAAGACTGCGCCGCCGTAACACCACGCCCCAGCTCCACCGCCTTCACCGCCTGCAGAGACATCACAGCCCACGCCAGCAGACCATCCAGCCGCTCATCCCAATTGGCATACGTGCCCAGGCCTGGAGGCACGCCGTGCGCGACGACTTCAAAGACACCGCCGATGGAATCGCCCGTTCGCAGCGCGTGGTCGACTTCGGCCTTCATCTTCTCTTCGCTCACCGGGGACGCACAGTTCAGCAGCACCTCATCTCGGCGGGCAAGTGCAGCAATCTGCTCCCAGGTGACCGGTTCTTCCAGCTCCGCACGCCCCACACGAATCACATGGCTCGTGACCTCTATGTCGAGGAAGCGCAGGAGCGTCTTCGCCATCGCGCCCGCTGCAACCCGAGCGGTCGACTCACGAGCAGAGGCCCGTTCCAGAACATAGCGGGCATCCTTAAAGTTGTACTTTAGAGATCCAGAGAGGTCCGCGTGACCGGGACGCGGCGAAGCGACCGCCTTGTGCTTCGCGGGATCACCCGCGCCAACCGGCAGGATCTCTTCCCAGTTCTTCCAGTCACGATTGGCAATCTGCATGGCCACCGGCGCGCCGATGGTTCGCCCGTGCCGCACGCCGGAAAGGATGTGGGCGGTGTCCGTCTCGATGCGCATGCGCCCGCCCCGGCCATATCCCTGCTGGCGTCGCCACAGCTCCCGGTCGATAAATGTCTGATCGACTTCGAGTCCGGCTGGGAGCCCCTGCACCAGCGCAATCAACGCCTCGCCGTGCGACTCACCCGCGGTTGAAAAACGTAGCATGTGCCTTCCCGGTCAAACTTCGATTGTAAATGGAGCTCGCTGTTCGGCCGTACGCGTTCCGTGGTCATCCGGAGTGGCGCGCTGTTGTTGATCCGTGCCCACTTTGCCGACTCGCTGCCCGCTAACTGCTGAGGCGTTAGCTCAATAACCACTCATACTGCGCATCCGTCAGCGGCACCACCGAGAGCCGGAACTGCCGAAAGAGCAGTGACCCGTGAAAGACCGGCGCCTCGCGCATCTCCGCAAGCGTCTTCGGATGCTTCAGCCGCTTGCCCGGCGCGATTCGCACGATCGGACTTTTCGGGTTCGTTGTGTCCACCGACACAACATGCGCCGTGCCCACCGCGGCCTTCTCCGTCACCGTGTGATAGATGACGAGCTTCTCGCCCTTCTTCATCCCGGCCAGGTTCATCAGTGCTTGCGGGTTCTTCACCCCGTCCCAGGTTGTCTCGCCATCGCGTTCCAGGTCGCTGTAGGAATACGACTCCGGCTCACTCTTCAGCAGGTAAGGCATCGTTCGTCACCTCGCCACTCGCGTTGTCATCCGTTTCGCTCAAATCCTTTTCAGGATTCTCGTCAGCTTCGCCCAAAGAAGCCCGGCTGTCCAGAAAGGCCCGGCTGTCCAGCAGCGGGCGCTCGAGCGATCTGATCCAGTCCGTCATCTCGTCGGCTTCGCGGCCCTGTTGCGCGCTGCGGTCCAACTCGGTGCGCACGGAGTACATCTTCGCGTCCAGATCATCCAGGTAGTGGAAGAGGATTGCGTCCGGTGTCATGGGCAGCTTTGGGGAGCCGAACTCGTACTTGCCGTGATGGCTGAGCACGATGTGTTCCACCAGCAATCGCAACCGTGGCGGAAAGCCGGGAATGGCTGCGATCTTCCTCTCGATCATTGCAATCCCCAGCGTGATATGGCCCAGCATCTGGCCCTGGAGTGTGTACTCGAAGTTCATGCTCCAGCGCAGCTCCTCGAGCTTGCCGATATCGTGCAGTATCGCGCCGGTCATCACCAGGTCGCGATGCACCTGCGGATAGTGCGGTGTGACGCGGTCGCACAGCCCCAGTAGGGACACGATATGTTCGAGCAGGCCGCCGATCCAGGCGTGATGCAGGTATTTGGCCGCTGGGGCGCTTCGCAGCAACTGAGCCGTCTCCGGATCGTCAAGAAAGCTGCGAACCAGTTGTTGCAGGAAGGGGTCGGTAAAGCTGTCGACAAACCCATTCAGCTTCGCCCACAGATCGTCGATCGAGAGGCTCGTATGCGGCTGGAAATCCGCGAGTGAGTACTCGCTCTCCGCCGCCTTGCGGATTTTCTTGATGGTGAGCTGAGGCCGTCCGTTATACCCGGAAACTTCAACTTGCACTTTAACGATGTCGCCGGCTTGAAACGTCTCGGCTGAGGCCTCGAAGTTGTCCCACATCTTGGCTTCGCACTGCCCGGTCCGATCCGTCAGTCGCAAGGACAAATAGACCGCCCCGTCACGCTTGCGGCTGAACTGCTTCTGCGCGACGACGAAAAAATCCGTGACTGTCTGGCCCTCATATTTCGCAATGTCGCCGAGGAAGACAGTTTTGGTAAGCGTGGGAAGCAAAGTGCCCTGACTCACTGTCGATGACTCACGGCTGCGGTTGTGCCGGGGGTGGCGCCGGCGCCCCCGTAGGAGCAGTCCCGTTCTGCGGTGCCGGGGCCGTACCGTTGTCAGCCGGGAGGTTATCCGCCGAGCCAGGCACGGTGCCCGGGGTGGCCAGAGGCGAAGGCGTGGAACCCTGCGGTGTCGCAGGCGCCGGCTCCTTCGACTTGTTTGCCTCGTCGGAGTAGCGCGTCTTCTGTTGGCCCGTCGTCTTGGGCGCCTTCTTTTTGGCAGCGGTATCGCCAGCCAGGCCCAGCGGAGCGGACTGCGTCTTCTGTGCCGCCGTCTCTTCCGGCGTTGCCGGCTGCGCAACGCGCTCGTTCTCAACCTGATCTGGCGTCTTGGGCTTCTTCGCCTTCGGGTCACGGGCGCGGTAGGCATAGCGCGTCTTGCGCTCGACTGTACCGACGTTTTCATCGCTGGGAACATCGGTGGAGCTCGAATTGGACGCTACCTGCGACTCGGCGCCTCCGCCCGCTTCTGTCCCGGCAGCCTGTTCGGACCCATTGGTCGGGTGTGGTGCAGGCGGCAACGCCTCACGCGGGGACTGGCCATACCGGATCTTTTCTTTCTTGCCCGGCTTCTCTACAGCAGGCGTGTTGGCAAGCCCAGTCGTCGTCCCGGCAGCGGTTGTTTTTCCCGCTGCGGCCGTCGAGCTTGGCGTCGCGGTCGTCGCCGGCGCAGCAGTAGTCCCTTCAGCTGCATTCCCCGCTGTATTTGTTGTTGTCTTCGTACCAGTAGTATTGGTCGCCGTCTCGGTAGCTTCGCCTGCATGCCGTCCACGGTGCGCGCCGGTATAGCGGCTGCGCTTGAAATGCACCTTCTTTTTTGGTCCGGGGGGAGTGTAGGCGCTATAGAGCGGTTGGGTGGGGTTTTTTACTGCCGCCGTATCCACATAGCCGGGACGTACCTCTTCATAGGCGTTATATCGCAGCTTGGCCAGATACTCGCGCAGCCTCGGCTGCATCTCGGACATGAAGGCCGCCTCTTCCACTTGCGGACGGATCGCGGCCAACGGCTGCGTGCCGCCGGGAGTATGTTCGGTGACCTTCAAAATCACGTATCCCTGGCGGGTACGAATTGGTTCCGTCGACTGGCCAGCCTGCAGCGCGAAGGTCGCATCCTCCAGTTGTTTCGCCAGTTTTCCGCGGGTATATGTGCCGAGATCGCCACCCTCCGCCGCTGTGGAATTGGCAGAGTTTGCCTTGGCCAGATCTGCAAAGCTCGCGCCGCCTTTGATCTTTGCAGCCAGATCGTCGGCTTTTGCTTTGGCTGCAGCCAGGTTTGCCGCCTCGTCGCCGGTGGACGATACCGGGACAAGAATTTCGCTCAACCGCACCGATTCGGGTTGCGTGAAGTCGCTCAAGTGCTTCTGGTAGTACTGCTGCAGCTCGGCCTGCGTCATTTGTATGCGGCGGCCGACCTCGTCGCGGATCACCTGCTGGGTGATGATGCCGTTGCGGATGTTCTGCTTGAAATCCTCATAGGAGAGACCCTGGCTGGCCACAGCCTTCTCCATGTCTTCCATCGAATCCAGGTGGTTCTGCTTGCGAATATTGTCCAGGCTCCGCACCAGCTCCGTTTCGCCCGTAATGTCCAGTTCCTTGCCCTTCGATAGCAGCAGCTGTTGGTCGATCAGGTCGCGCAGCAGATCGCGCTTGCGGTTCTCCAGCTCCTGTTCGCTCCAGCCCTGCTGGCGGCCTTCCTGCTCTAGCTGGGTCGCGGAGCGGTTGTAATCGGAGGTGCTGATGATCTGGTCATTGACCTGGGCCACCCTCTCTTCGACCACATTGCCCCCGAAGGGCGAAGCCTCGGCCTTCGGATCGAACTTCTCGCGCTCCGCCTGCTGCTCTGGGGTCAGGGGCTTGTTGGTTTTCTTCTGGGCGAGGGCGGGAGCGGCAGCAAGCAGGCAACCAGCCAGCAGCCAGGCACAAACATCGGAACGGCGAAGGGTCATGAATCTCTCTACATGCCGGCGTGCAGGCCGGGGTCTCGGATCGAAAATGATCGTTCGAAGCAGACTTGCGACGCCGGCTCGCCCGGACGTCCTGCCTCGTTGCCTCAAGCTTACTGAAGACGCGCTTGTGCACATTCTACTCACCACAGACTGTGCATGCACGAGGTCGATTTGCATGCCGGCAAGAGCCCGCATCGGCGCGACCCCAGCAAGGGCTCGAGGCGCATTTTTGGCTGCCTGATTTGCCGGTCCGGTTCCCCTGTCGGGGCAGCTTTCCCATCACACCTACGTGGCAGGTTTGCGACGCGGGCCTTGCTCCCCCCGGTGCTATACTCGCGTCTAATAAGCAAGCGCCAGGACTGCTGTTTCTTTGGGTGTGCCTGCCGCAGCTATCCTTTCCCATGGCATCCAGTCCGCGCCGCTCAGCTATTGCCGTTGCTGTCTTCCTCGCCGCCTGCGCGGCCGGTGGCACGCTTGTCGAACGCACCGTAGGCGCACAGGCACAGGCTGATGAGTCGACCCTGCGCAATGACCTGCGCTCCTTCACCACCGTCTACAGCCTGGTAGAGCAGAACTACGCCGAGCCGCTCAACGGCGACAAGGCCGAGCGGGCCATCTATGACGGCGCCATCCCGGGGATGCTGCGCGTGCTCGATCCCCACTCCAGCTTCTACGATCCCAAGGCCTACGCGAAGATGCGCGAGGACCAGCACGGCAAATACTACGGCGTGGGCATGACTATCCAGCCGCAGAACAACAAGATCGTCGTGCTCTTTCCCTACGAAGGGACGCCTTCCTTCCGCGCCGGCCTTCGCCCCGCAGACGTCATCATCGCGGTGGACGGCAAGTCCACCGACAACATGGACTCGACCGAAGTCGCCAACATGCTGAAGGGTCCCAAGGGCACCCATGTGCAGGTGACGGTCAACCGCTACGGACAGTCCAAGCCGCTGAACTTCGACCTGGTCCGCGACGAGATACCGCACGGCTCGATTGATCTCGCCTTCATGATCCGGCCCGGCGTCGGCTACATCCACATCACGCAGTTCCAGGAAACCACCGGCCACGAAGTCGGCGAGGCCCTGGAAAACTTTGGCCCCGGCCTCAAGGGCCTGGTGCTCGATCTGCGCAGCAACCCGGGTGGACTGCTGACCGAAGCGGTCTCCGTCTGCGACAAGTTCCTGCAGAAGGGCCAGGTGATCGTCTCGCAGCGTGGACGCGCCTATCCCGAACAGACCCAGCGCGCCACCCACGGAAATGGTGGAAAGAGCTTCCCCATCGTAGTGTTGGTGAACCACGGCACGGCGTCGGCGGCGGAGATCGTCAGCGGAGCACTACAGGATCACGATCGTGCACTCGTTGTCGGTGAGACCACCTTCGGCAAAGGCCTGGTACAGACGGTCTATCCGCTTTCCGACAACACCGGCCTCGCTCTGACGACCTACCACTACTACACGCCCAGTGGCCGCCTCATCCAGCGCAACTACGACGGCGTCTCGCTCTACGACTACTACTACAACCACGACCAGCCGCCTCCAACAGAAGAGAAAAACCGTGAGGTCAAGCTGACCGACTCCGGCCGCACCGTCTACGGCGGTGGAGGCATCACACCGGACGACAAGATCGCTACACCGAAATCGAATCACTTCCAGGACGTACTGCTGGAGCACTACATCTTCTTCAACTTCGCAAGCCACTACCTGGCCAATCGCACCGTGGAAAAGAGTTTCCAGGTGGACGATGCGGTGATGAATGAATTCCGCCAATTCCTGAACAGCCAGCAGATCACCTTCTCGGAACAGGATCTGAACGGCGTTTCGGATTGGGTCAAGGCGAACATCAAGGCAGAAATCTTCACCACCCAGTTCGGTCAGGAACAAGGGCTGCGCGTACGCGCCGATTGGGACCCGATGATCGGTCAGGCCATCAACTATCTACCACAGGCGCAGGCCCTCGAAGATCAGGCAAAGAAGGCCGATGAGCAGCGCGCCTCGGCTGCTCTCCACGCAAACCAGTAAGCCTTCTCGACCTCTTGTCGGGCCATGAGCGCGCGGTCAGCAATCCAACTCGCGGAGGACAGTCATCATGGCAGACAAGGTCCAGCAGCTGGGTCTCGAGCGTGACTACAAGCAATACCTCTACTTCATCAACAAGGCAGGGAACGTCGCGCGCAAGAAGAAGGGCGGCGACGGCGCAGAAGAGGTTGTAGCGGAAACCAAGCTTCAGCGCGAGAAGGGGTATCTCTATTTCATCGACAAGGATGGAGACCTGGCCCGCGCGCCACGCAAAGGCAAATCCGACGCGCCATCGAGTCCCGAAGGTCATCCGGAGAGCGCCTCCGGTCATTGAGCCCGATCACTGATACGTCATCGCGGCTGTACCGCCATCAGTAGGCCGGCGCCGTGCTCCCCTCCTGATGCGGCTGGAAACTCTGCCGGCTCCCTCGAAGAATCCACGATTCGCCCTCCCGCACCACGGCAATCCGGTCACTCACTCCCAACTTTTCCGCTGACGCCAGGAGCCGTGGCAGAGGCTCGTCCAGCGGCTCTTCGGAGAGCCAGAAGGTCCCGTAGTGCATCGGCACCATCCACTGCGCTCCCAGGTCCTCAAAGGCACGCAACGCGTCTTCGGGGCTGGTATGCACGGCGCGGTAACTATCCGGCGTGTAGGCGCCGATCGGCAGCAGCGCGACCTCCGGCTTCAGACGACTGCCGATCTCGTGGAAGCCCGTGAAGTATGCCGTGTCCCCGGAGTAGTAGAGCCGGCGAGCGCCGCCCTCCACCAGATAGCCGCCGTATCCGCGATGTCCATCCGTGATCCACCGCGTGCCCCAATGCTTTGCCGGCGTGTGCGTGATGCTAAGGCCATCCGCCTCATACTTCTGCCACCAGGCAAGCTCGATGATCTGAGAGAAGCCAAGACCCCGCACGACATCGGCGACCTCCGTCGGTACGACGACAATGGGCGCACGGCCTGTCCGCCTGCGGGTGGCGCGGGCCACCCGCCACAGCGACGAGCGATCCAGATGGTCCATGTGCGCATGTGACAACAGGACGATATCGATAGGCGGAAGATCGCGCACCCGCATACCAGGGCGTCGCTGGCGACGCAGCAGGATCAGCCAGGTCGAGAAGACCGGATCGAAAAGCAGATTCTTTCCCGCCGCCTGCACCAGGAACGAGGAGTGGCCAATAAAGCTGATGCCAAGTTCATCCGGCATGGCGAGCTTTGGCCGCTGCTGCGTGCCCCGCATCGGCGTCACGGCGGATCGCCAGAGCAGATGCCCTGTGTACCGTAGCCGTCGCCTGATCTCAGCCCAGCGGCTCATTCGTCCTCGTGTGCGCCATGTCTGTTGTTATTCGATGACAATTGCAGGCTTCGTGATCCGGCTTTTGCATCGATGCCATCTGGCATCTGCCACTTTGGTCTTAGACGAACCAAGTTGCTGACGGTATCCCTTCCCTGAAAATGCCATACTGACTTCACCGGTCCCCACGAAGTCATAGACTTCGGAAGCCGATGGAGTCGACGATTGATCCCCACCGCAGAGCTGACAACAGCCCCGGTCAGGCGAGGGCTGAGTGAGGCTGCTTCAGCCCATCTCGACCTGGTTCGAGGGCTCGCAGCAGCAGCGGTTGCCTTCCAGCATCTGCGTTCCCTCCTCCTGCTGGATTGGCCACAGACCTCAGAGCACTCCGCTCTCGCGGCAGCCGTCTATCTGCTGGCCAAGTTCGCCCATCCCGCGGTCGTCGTCTTCTTCGTGTTGAGCGGATTCCTCGTGGGATCAAGCGGCATTCGCTCGGTCGAGAATCGAAGCTGGTCGCTCCCCCGCTACATGCTCCATCGCTTTCTCCGCCTGGAAATCGTTCTGCTTCCCGCGTTGCTGGTGGGACTGCTCTGGGATACAGCAGGAATCCATCTGCTTCACGCATCTGCACTCTACAGCGGAGGCTGGCATCTGCTGGTGCGCGGCGATCCGATTGATCTGAGCTGGCGTACTCTGCTCGGCAATGCCGCCTTCGTCCAGGACATTCTGGTCCCCACCTTCGGCACCAACGCCGCGCTCTGGAGTCTCTCGTACGAATTCTGGTACTACGTCCTTTTCGGCTTACTGGTCGCAGTCACCCTCCGAACAACGCGACTTTGGCTGCGCCTGGCTCTGTCTGTATTGATCTTCGCCGTCGCGCGGTTTACCGGCCTCGGAATCATGGCCCTGGCGTCATTGTGGTTTCTCGGTCTTGGGGTTTATGTGCTGCCCCGGATGCACTTGTCGCCCCGCAAAAGCCGCACCATGCTGCTTGCTTTCACATTGCTCTTCCTCGCCTTCCTGGGAGTCACATTCGGCAGGCCGGCGCCGTTGTTGGCGCTTCGTTATCCGCTTCTCGTGGATCTGACCACCGGTATTATCTTCAGCCTGCTGCTCTATGCCATCCTGCATGCCAATCCCGCGCGTGCTGGATATCAGCGCGCCGCGCATTTTATCGCCGCCCCTACTTACACTCTTTACGCAAACCACCTGCCCGCGCTTGTATTCCTGCTGGCATGTATCGGGGTGCGGCGTGCTCCGACTCCGGCCCATTGCCTGGAGCTGGCCGGATGGTTCATCGTCTGCTGGCTCTACAGCTACGGTCTCTTTCTGCTATTCGAATCTCGAACGCCAACCATACGGCACTGGATTGAAGCAAGGCTCCTCTCCTGAAGATTGGAATGCGATCCGGACATAGCACTAGCGAGGGCTATTCCTTTCGGGGCGAATACGAGACAATGCGTGCAACGCATGCTCCCCGCCCTCCGTCTCCCGCAAATCCTAGCTATAGGCCTGCTCGCCTCACTGCCGGTTGCTGCTCAGAGCGCCCCAGCCGCTCAGCCAGATGCACCCCCCGCCGCGGCTGCCCAGCCGGCTCCTCCTGCGCAGGCACCAGAGCCCCCCGTCGAGCCTCCCGTCCAGTTCACCCGGACCATGCCGCCCCGGCCGGTGCGATACTCCGGCAGCCTCGGATCCACTTACATTCCGCTGGACAGTTGGATGTACCCCGAGATCATGCGGCTTTACTCGCTTGGGTTCATTGATACGGTGTTTCTCGGGATGCGCCCTTACACGCGTACCAGCGTCGCGCACATGCTGGACGCCTCGGCAGGCAGGATTTACAACAGCGACAGTGACGAAGCCAAGGAAATCTACAGCGCATTGAGCCGGGAGTTGGCTCCCGATCTCGAAATTCCCATAGACGCGCATCGCGGCTACTCCGAGATCGGATCGGTGTACACGCGCATGATGGGCATCGCGGGCCAGCCTCTGCGTGACAGCTACCACGCCGGGCAGACCATCGTGAACGATTATGGGCGACCTTACGCAGAAGGTTTCAACAACATCACGGGTGCGAGCGTCCGTTCCACCCTTGGCCGGTATTCGGGCTATTTTCGCGGCGAATATCAACATGCGCCGGCTCTAACGGGATACTCGTTGGACGTAATAAACCAGCTTTCCTTCCAGGATGAGGTGCCGCAGACCTACTACAACCCGACTATGGCCTACGGAGAGACGTTGTTGGGCGTCGATACCTTCCGCATCCAGGAGGCATATCTCGCGGCCAACTTCTTTAGCCACGAGATCTCCATCGGCAAGAGTGACGAATGGTTCGGGCCGGGACGTGGCGGCGGCATGGGCTACAGCAATAACGCGGAGAACATCTACTCCATTCGTATCAATCGCGTCGAGCCGGCACACATCCCGTTTATCTCGCGCTTTCTCGGGCCAGTCCGCTACGACTTTCTCTACGGCAGCCTGCAGGGGCACACCACCCCCAATACCGATTACACGCATTCGGAGGGCTTCAGCTTCAAGCCGACGGCCAACTTCGAGTTCGGATTCGAGCGCACCATCGTCTTCGGGGGCAAGGGCCACCAACCGGTTACCTGGCACACCTTTCTCAAGGGCTTCTTCGATCCCAACGACACCACGGAAGCGGAAAAGCTGAGCCGCGATGACCCCGGCGCGCGCTTTTCCGCCTTCAACTTCTCCTATCGCCTGCCATTTGTGCGCAACTATCTCACGCTTTACACCGACTCCGAAACGCATGACGACGTAACACCCATCAGCGCGCCTCGCCGTGCCGCGATTCGGCCCGGACTCTACCTTTCGCAATTCCCGGGTGCGCGCAAACTATCACTGCGCGCGGAGGCCGCCTCTACCGACCCGCCTACGGCACGCAGCTTCGGAGGCAGCTTCATGTACTGGGAGGCGATTCAGCGGCAGGCGTACACCAACAAAGGGTATGTATTCGGCGACTGGATCGGCCGCGAGGCGAAAGGCGGCCAGGCGTGGCTTACCTATAGCCTTAGCGGCAACGAATGGGTTGAATTTCAATATCGAAATGTGAAAACCCCGAAGGACTTCATCATCCAGGGAACCACCCAGAACGACTTCGCGGTGAACGCAGTGAAGCGGTTGGGCAAGGACGTGGAAGTGAACGCCTGGGTCCAGTACGAGCGATGGAAAGCTCCATACCTCGTCTATGGCGACACGTCGGCGCAGAACGACACCACCATCTCTGTACAGCTCACCTACTATCCGCGCAATAGTATCCGCCGCTATTGACGGTGACCGATCGCAGCCGCGTGAGCCGTGGCGGTAAAACAGTCTCTTCCCTTCCTATGCAGCGGGCTTCGGGAGAAAAGTGCGCGCGATGCGATGCAGCTCCTCGCGCACGTAGATTGCATGGATCACCATCGCCACCGAGCCGGCAATAGCGGTCGCGATCACGCGATGCTCTGCCGTGGCCGCTTCTGGTGTTTTGCCCAGGGCCAGAATGAAGGCGATATAGCTGGTCAACGGGATCGCATACAGCGCGTAATTCACATTCTGCAGCGCGTATGCGAGGTACATCGAGACCAGGATGAGCACGCTCAGCCATATTCCATCGGGCCGCAGAGCCGTAGCTATCAGCGTCGCCAGCGCCGCCCCAACGAAGGTGCCGCCAATTCGGGCGATGGCGCGCGCGTTGGTCAGCAGCAGATCCGGTTTCATGATGATGAGCGCTGTCATCGGAATCCAGTAGGCATTGTGGAAGTGGAGGACATGCGCGATCGTCTCCGACACCGCGCCGGTCAAGGCCAGCAGCAGTGCATAGCGAAAGATACCGGAACGGTACGTGAGATTTGCCACGATCGCGCGTCGCTGCCAACCAGCTGCGTGCTCCACCGGATCAGCGATTGTAGTGCGGGCCGGCGAAAAGAATCGCCAGAGGATCAGGATGCAAGCAAACTGAAGGAAGCCTCCGGTCAATACGCCGGCTGCACGCATCGCTGCTTCATGCGGAGTTCCCGGCACCGCGCTCGATACAACCAGGAAGATGCAGCACTGCTGCCCCACCCAGGACGCCGCTGAACTGATGGCACCGGACATTCCATAGCAAAAGGCCCAGAACGTCACCAGAGGAATCAGCACCCATGGAAGGTCCGCCGCCAGCTCACCTACGGCTGCGGATAGCGCCATGCCCAGCGTCGCCAGCACCATCGGACCGCCGCGAAACCACAGTGGCCGCTGGAAGGAGCCGAAGCCCACGGACTGAGCGCTGCCGGCGATGACAAGCGCCGCTGAGCGATGGCCCACAGCCAGCGAGCCGGTCAGAGCAATGGCAATCGCCGGCAGGCATAGCAGGCTCGCGCGCCACTCGGCCGCATCCCAGTTTACGCGTCGAAGCTCGTGGGTCAGACCCGTTGTCGCCATCGATGGGCACGCTCGCCAGGCAAGCGCCGCCTGCACGAGGCCAGGCGAGCGCCGCCTGCACGAAGGAATCATAAGCGCGAAGCCCGCGGCTCCTCCGCATATCTCGATTCGCGCGTATCCGGCGCGGCACTAGCGGGCGTCGACTGTGATCTCTTCGAGCGCCAGCTTGAGTTCAGGTTTCAGGGCTTCGAGACGGATCGCGGAGCAGTCTTTCAGTATCCAGTCAGGCTTTGCGGCAACGAGATCCGTGATCGACGCGGTAGTCGTGAATGCGATCACCCGTGCACCCGCGTTCTTGCCGGACGCGATGCCGGCAAGCGCGTCCTCCACGACAATGCACTGCTCCGGTGCGAAGCCGAGACCCGCGGCGCCCTTCAGGTACGGCTCGGGATCAGGCTTGCCGCGCGTAATGTCATTGGACGTGATTAAAACTCCTGGGGTCGGCAGTCCAGCGGCGCGAATCCGCACCTCGGCAAGCGGACGCGTGCAGGAGGTGACGATGGCCCAACGGTCGCGCGGCAGCGTTGCCAGCAACTCGGTCACCCCCGGTAGGGGCACAATGTCTGCAACATCGTCGATCTCTGCCCGTTCCACCAGGCGGTTCTCGGCCTCGTGATCAGCATCGGGCAGCAGGTAGCGCAGCGTTTCGATACTGGGGCGTCCATGGGCGCGATGCAGCACCTCCTGCACGTTAAAGCCGCGCTCCTTAGCCCAGCGCGACCATACGCGCTCTACCGCGGGTATGGAGTTGATGAGCACGCCGTCCATGTCGAACAGTAGGGCCTGTGCGGAAACATAGGTCATAGATCTATGCTAGCTGACGTCACTTCGCAGGAAAGAGAAAGCGCAGGAACGGATCGACACGGTTCGCCCATGCGTCTTCGCTATGGCGGCCTCCGGACACGCGCAGATACTTCATCTCGATGCCTTCGCGCCAGCCGCGACGCTCGAGCAGACGATGGAGCTCGTCGCATTTTTTGATCATCGTAGGCCCCTCGGAAAGCCCTATATCCAGCCAGATGCGTGGACGCGGCTCCGGTCGCGTCCGCCGCACGTACTCGAGCATCGCGCCACGCGACCACCACACCGAAGGCGAGAGCACGGCCAGCCGTCCGAAGATCTGTGGCCAGGTCAATCCCATGTACAGCGACACCAGCCCGCCCAGCGACGAGCCGCCTACGCCGGTATGTGCAGCCCCTTCGAGCGTGCGATAGTTGCGATCCACCCAGGGCAGCAGCTCCTCCACCAGCAGGTGGCCGTAAAGGTTCGCTTTGCCTCCGCCCAGGTTGCGGTCCCGCATGGGCGTGTACTCGCCCATGCGGTCGATCCCGGTGTTGTACACGCCCACGACGATGAGCGGCTCAATGGCGCCCTCGCCGATCAGCCGGTCCGTGGTCGTCTGCACATCCCAGATGCATCCCTTGATAAAGCTGGTTGCCGGATCGAAGAGGTTCTGCCCGTCCTGAAGATAAAGCACGGGATAACGTCGCCGCGACTGGAAGTAGTCCGGTGGCAAAGCGATGATGACATCCCGCCGAGCCGGCAAAAACGAGGAGACAAATTGCCGGTGCAGCCGAAGGCGTTCGCTGCCACCCACCAGGGTGGGCACTTCGAAACTGACCGGCTCCAGCTCGCGGGCAGTCGGATCCTCATGTGTTGCATCTGCTGATGCGCGGGTCCGGGTGGGTGATTTCAAATCCAATGACTCAAGAGTAGGCTGCTCTGTTTCGTACAACGCGTCTCCCCGAAGTTTGTCGAATCCTGCACAACCCGCCCAGGTGGCCGCGGCTCTGCTACAGTAGCAGCGGATTTGCTGTGAATGCGGCTCTGATTGAGCCTAACTGTGATCGAGCATCTTTGTCATTGAGCCTATCAAGGGCCGGCATCTGGAGCCAGCAGGCATGAATCGCGAGTATCACAAGTGGTATTCAGAACGTCTCGGCCGGGACATGGAGCTGCTCGTCTACGGGCACGGCGGCGTACCTGTCATTGTGTTTCCCAGTTCGCAAGCGCGCTTCTACGAGTTCGAAGACCGCGGCATGGTGCACTCGATCAGCCACAAGATCGACAACGGCGAAATCCAGCTCTACTGCGTCGACTCGCTCGATTCGGAGAGCTGGTACAACCGCAACGTACCACCTCGCTGGCGCATCGCGCGTCAGATTCAGTATCAGGAGTACATTCTCAGCGAGGTGCTTCCGCTGGTGCGGCTCAAGAATGGCGACAGCCACCTGATCTCACTCGGGTGCAGTTTCGGTGGCTATCACGCGGTAAACATCGCGCTCCGTCATCCGGACGTCTTCACCGGTTTCCTGTCCATGTCAGGCGCCTTCGACGTTTCGCACTTTCTGCACGGATACTACGATGAGGATGTCTACTTCAACATGCCGCCGCACTACATGGCCAACATGAATGACCCGTGGTATCTGGAGCGCTACCGGCAAAATGCCTATGTGCTTGCCACAGGCTGGGATGACCAATGCCTGGGCCACAATCAGCGTCTCTCAGAGTTGCTCGCCATCCACGGCGTCCACCACCAGCTTGCAGTCTGGGACACCTGGAACAGCCATGACTGGCCCACCTGGCAACGCATGATGAATGTTTACCTTTGATGTAAACGGAAGGAGCGACAGTGAAAAAGATCGGTGTGTTGTATGGCATGGAGAACACCTTCCCCGGGGCTCTCGTCGAACGCATCAACTCGATGAAAGTTCCCGACATCACCGCGGAATCTCTCCAGGTTGGCGGCGTGCGGGAAGCCGCACCCAGCGGCTACGCCGTCATCGTCGATCGCATCTCGCACGACATCCCCTTCTATCGCGGCTTCCTCAAAAATGCGGCGCTCAGCGGCACCGTGGTCATCAACAATCCGTTCTGGTGGTCCGCGGATGACAAGTTCTTTAATTACGCGCTGGCCCGTAAGCTCGGCGTCGCCGTGCCGCGCACTGTCCTGCTGCCGCACAAGGAATACCCGGCCGGCACCACGGACCGCTCAATGCGCAATCTGGAGTATCCGCTCGACTGGAAAGGCATCTTCGAATACGTCGGCTTCCCCGCCTTTCTGAAGCCGTTCGACGGCGGCGGCTGGCGTGACGTCTACCACGTGCACAACTGGGAGCAGTTCTTCCAGGCATACGACCAGACCGGCGCTCTGTGCATGACCTTGCAGAGCGCGGTGAAGTTTGAAGAATACTTCCGCTGCTACGTTATCAATCAGAAAAAAGTCCACATCATGCCGTACGATCCGCGGCGTCCCTTTCACGAGCGCTATGTAAAGGACCCGCCGGCCTACGCTCCGGAGCTGCTCGCGCGCGTGGAGCGGGACGCGCTGACGCTGTGCCGCGCGCTGGGTTATGACCTGAACACGGTCGAGTTCGCTGTAGAAAACGGCGTACCCTACGCCATTGATTTCATGAACCCCGCTCCCGACGCAGACATCCACTCCGTGGGTGAAGCAAACTTCCGCTGGATCGTGGACGCCGTGGCCGAGATGGCGGTAGAGAAAGCACAGCACGCGGGAACGCCGGCAGGCGGCTTTGTCTGGTCATCGTTCCTGGCAGGCCAGCCGGTCACCAAATCTGCTGCAGCCGCCAAGAAGAAACCCGCAGCAAAGAAAGCCCCCGTAAAAAAAACAGCGGGCAAATCACCAAAAGCCTAGGGGACATCAGCCTGACGACCACGTATCTCTGGAGCCTCGCACCATGCGCCCATCTTTCACGCTCGGCATTGAAGAGGAGTACCAGACCGTTGATCCGGTAACGCGCGACCTGCGCTCGCATATCAAGACGGAGCTGTTGGCCAAAGGCAAGCGCCGGCTCGAGGAACGCGTCAAGGCGGAGATGCATCAGTCTGTCGTCGAGGTGGGCACCCGCATCTGCCGCACCATCACCGAGGCCCGCGACGATCTGTATGACCTGCGGCGTCAAATGATCCACATCACGCAGGAGCACGACCTCGTGCTGGTAGCGGGCGCCACGCACCCATTCGCCGATTGGAGTGTTCAGGACATCTACCCCGACGCGCGCTATGAACGCGTCGTCGAAGACCTGCAGCAGGTGGCTCGCGCCAACCTGATCTTCGGTCTGCATGTGCATGTCGGCATTGAAGACAAGGAAGCGGCAATCCGCGTCATGAATTCGATGCGCTACTTCCTGCCCCACATCCTTGCGCTGTCTACCAATTCGCCCTTCTGGCGTAGTCGAGACACGGGGTTGAAGAGCTACCGCGCCAAAGTCTTCGACAAGTTTCCCCGGACCAACATTCCAGATAGCTTCGCCAGTTGGGCCGAATTCGATCAGTTCTGCAACCTGCTGATCAAAACCAACTGCATGGACAACGCGAAGAAAATCTGGTGGGATATCCGTCCACACCCTTTCTTCAACACCATCGAGGTCCGCATCTGCGACATTCCAATGCGCGCCGAAGAGACCATCGCCATTGCCGCGCTCATCCAGGCTACGGCGTGCAAGTTATGGAAACTGCACGCCAGCAACCAGGATTGGCGCCAGTACAGCCGCGCGCTGCTGATGGAAAACAAATGGCGCGCCGTACGCTACGGCCTCGAGGGCAAGCTGATCGATTTCGGCAAGGAGGTCGAAGTAGACGAGCGCGAGCTGATCCTCGAATATCTGGCTTTCGTCGATGACTGCGTGGATGAGCTTGGCAGCCGCGAGGCGGTAGCATCGGTCCGCACAATTCTCGACAACGGCTCGGGCGCCCAGCGCCAGGTTCGCAAGTATAAGGAGACAAATGGCGACCTGAACGCCGTCGTCGACTACATGGTGGAGGAGACGCGCGCCGGACTTTTCTAGCTACTCGCGAACAGGCCGAGACACGATACACTGCACCATTCCCTCTTGACCATGCCCATCACCCGTACCCAGCTCCTCGATCTTGCCTTCCCGGCCGACTTCACTCCCGGCGCGCGCAGCGCCGTCACCACCTGCCTCCGCATTCAGCCCACGGAGAAGGTGACTCTGATCACCGATCAGGCGACGATTGAAATCGCGGCGTCCATCGCGCGCGAGCTCCAGACCGTCGGTTGCCAGTGGAATGGCTTCGTTCTCGAAGAACTCGCCCCTCGCCCCCTGGCCGGAATGCCGGCCGAGGTGCTCGCCGACATGGAGACGAGTCAGGTATCGATCTTCGCGGTACTGGTCCAGCAGAACGAGCTGCTCTCCCGCCGGCAGATGACGGACGTGGTAAACCGGCGCCGCATGCGCCACGCGCACATGGTCAACATCACGCCGCAGATCATGCGTGAAGGCATGCGTGCGGATTTTGCCGCCGTCGATCGCCTGAGCCAGTGCGTGATCGAGCGCGTGAACAAGGCCACAGCGGTGCGCGCCACCACGGCCGCCGGCACGGACATCCGCGCCGAGCTGAACCCCAGCTACAAATGGCTCAAGACCAGCGGCATCATCAGCCCGGATAAGTGGGGCAACCTGCCCGGAGGCGAAGTCTTCACCTCTCCCGGCGAAGTGAACGGCACCTTCGTGGTGGACGGCGTCGTCGGTGACTACCTGTGCCAGCGTTACGGCTCGCTCGCCGCTACACCGATGACCATCACCATCGCGAACAATCGAATCGTTGCCTGCACCTCCAGCAACACCCAGTTGCAGGATGACTTCTGGGAGTACACGCATCGCGACGAAAACTCCGACCGCGTAGGCGAGTTCGCTATCGGCACCAACATCAGCGTCACACGCGTGATCGGCAACATCCTGCAGGATGAAAAGTTTCCCGGCATCCACATCGCCTTCGGTGACCCTTACGGCGAACATACCGGTGCGAAGTGGTCGTCATCGACCCACATCGACGTCGTCGGCCTCAACTTCAACATCTGGCTTGAGAGCGCGGCAGGCGAAGAACAGATCATGCGTGAGGGCCAGTTCCTGATTCAACCTTGAGGAGGCAGCAGCGTGCTGCCAGAGCTGCGGCAGGCATTCAATCGCGACTACCGGCCCGAGCGCTATCAGGCCCTGCTCGACGACTGCGCACGCCAGGCGCGCGCTGAGCTTGAATTCCGCGTCTCCGAGACCCCCTGTTTCTTCCCTCGCACGCTGATGCAGCGGATCATCGATGCCGGCGCCGAATTGACGCATCAGCTTCTTGGCAATGCCGCGTTCCTCAAAGCCTCCGCAGAGGCGGTCCCGGAGCGCTTCCGTGTCCCGAATTGCCCGGACCATCCGCATTTCATGACCGCGGACTTCGGCCTGGTACGCGAAGACGATGGCTCGCTCGCACCCCGTCTCGTCGAGCTGCAGGCCTTCCCTTCCATCTTCGGCCTGCAGGCGGTGCTTGCCGCAAATTATGCGCGGAACTTTCACCTGCCCGAAACTCTTGAGCATTTCCTCAACGGTCATGACGACCTGAGCTACTGGTCGCTGCTGCGCCGCGTGATCGTCGGCAATCATGCGCCGGAGAACGTCGTACTCCTCGAGATCGAACCCGAGACGCAGAAGACACTCCCCGACTTCCATGTGCACGAAGACCGCCTGAGCATCCGTACTGTAGACATCGCGAAGCTGAAGCGCGAAGGCCGCCGCCTCTTCTATCACAACGGCGCCAGCGATATCCCGATCGAGCGCATCTATAACCGCGCCATCGTCGACGAGCTCGAACGCAAGGGTGTCGCGTTGCCCTTTGATTACCGAGACGATCTCGACGTGGAGTGGGCCGGTCACCCCAACTGGTACTTCCGCATCAGCAAATTCGCCATCCCATGGCTGCATCATCCCGCCGTCCCCCCCGCGGTCTTCCTGAACGATTGGTATGACGGCAAGGGCCGCGATCTGCTCCCCGAAGATCGCGAACAATGGGTCTTCAAGCCGCTCTACTCGTTCGCGGGCAAGGGTGTGCAATTCGCTCCCACGGATGCCGAGCTGGAATCCATACCGGTCGACGAGCGCCACAACTTCCTGCTCCAGCAACGGGTGCGCTTCGAGCCGGTCATCGGCACACCGCACGGGCTCACGCAGGCAGAGGTGCGCATCATGTACGTCTGGCCCGATGGCGATTCGCTGCAGCCGGTCATCAGTCTCATCCGCATGGGCCGCGGCAAGATGATGGGCGTCGATCACAATCGCAATCAGGAGTGGGTGGGCGCCTCGGCCGGCTTCTGCCCGCAAGAGGAATAATTTTTATGCAAACACAGCCCCTGATCTTCTGCCTTTCGACCTATGTAAAGGGCCAGCCGTTCATGCGTGAGTGCGCGCGCCTCGGCTGCCGCGTCGAGCTCCTCACGCTCGAGAAGCATCGCGATGCCGATTGGCCGCGCGACATTCTCAACCAGATTCACTTCATGCCGGAAGATATGTCCTCCGCGCAAATCATCAACACAGTTATGTATCTCGCACGCTCGCGGCACATCGACCGCATCGTCGCCCTCGACGAGTTCGATATGGAGATCGCCGCCACACTGCGCGAACACATGCGGCTGCCCGGGCTCGGCGAATCAGCCACCCGCTTCTTCCGCGACAAGCTCTCCATGCGCGTCCGCGCTCGCGAAGCCGGCCTGCTCGTTCCCGATTTCATTGGCGTCTTCAACCACGACGATCTGTATCACTGGATGCAGGAGGTGCCCGCGCCCTGGATGCTGAAGCCACGCACCGACGCATCGGCCATCGGTATTCGCAAGCTGCATAAGCCGGAAGAGCTATGGCCTCTGCTCGACGAGCAGGGCGACCGGCAGTCGCACCACCTGCTGGAACGCTTCATCCCCGGCGACATCTTCCACGCCGACGGCGTCGTGTGGGGCAGCCGCACCCTCACCGCGCCCGTCCACCAATACGGCAAACCGCCGTTTCAGCTCATGCATCAGGGTGGCGTCTTCACCACGCGCACCGTGGATCGCGCCTCCGTTCCCGCGAAGGAGATCCCGCAGCTTCATCAGCAACTCATCGCCGCACTCGGACTCGCCAACGGCGTCACCCACACGGAATGGATCCGCGCCGCACCGGATGAACGCTTCTACTTTCTCGAGGCTGCCGCCCGCGTAGGCGGCGCGTTCATTGCCGATGTCATCGAGCACGCTTACGGCTTCAACCCCTGGGTCGAGTGGGCACGCATAGAGGTCGCTCTCGCCCGCGGCGAACAATACACTCTGCCGAAGCTGGGCACGGACTATGCCGGCAGCGTGCTGTGCCTGGCCCGCGACGCCGTGCCCGTCACCGACCACTACGACGCGCCGGAGATCGTCCACCGCATGCAGAAGCGGCAACACGCCGGTCTCATCGTGCGCTCCGGCGACCCCGCACGCGTCGAAGCGCTCACTGAGGAATACGCCCGGCGCTTTGCGCAGGATTTTCTCGCCATCGCACCGGCACCCGCCAAAGCCACCGCCTGATCAACTACGGAATACCGCAGCCCCCGAAACTCACGTATCGTAAGGCTGTCCGCTAGTTCCATCGCGCGACCCTTTTCCTATGTCCCTGTCGTTCCGTGCCCCTATCCTCTGCGTGTTGCTGATGACGCTTCCGGCCGTCGCGCAGCAGTCGAAGCCGACCACGCCGGAGATCGTGCCTGGCAACTTTGTCGACATCACAGCCAAGGCGGGAGTGCATTTCCAAGGCCGCGCCTCCCATACCACCAAGAAATATTTGCCGGAGACGATGGGCTCGGGCGTCGCGCTCTTCGACTACGACAACGACGGCCTGCTGGACATCTTTTTCGTCAACGGCGCACCGCTCACCGATCCCACCGCCAAGGGCACGATCCCGCAGAAGACCGGGCCTGAATACTGGAACCGCCTCTATCACCAGAAAAAAGATGGCACCTTCGAGGACGTGACGGAGAAGGCACACCTCCAGGGCATCGGCTATGGCATGGGTGTGGCAGTCGGCGACTACGACAATGACGGCTATGACGACCTGTACGTCACTGCCTACGGTGGCAACCGGCTCTATCACAACAACAAGGATGGAACATTCACCGATATCACGGCGCCGTCCGGCACCGGCGGCAGCGGATGGTCCACATCGGCCGCATGGGTGGACCTGGATAACGACGGATGGCTCGATCTGGTCGTGCTCCGCTACGTGAAATGGGACTTCGAAGACATCTATTGCGGCGAGCATCAGGAGGGCCATCGCGCCTACTGCCATCCGGATGTCTTTCAACCCATCAGCGCGTTGATTTACCACAACAACCGCAACGGTACCTTCACAGAAGAGGCCGCAAAGATTGGGATGGACAAGCCCGGCAAAGGACTCGGCATCGCGCTCGGCGACTTTGATCGCGACGGCAAAATCGACATCGTCGTGGCCAACGATTCGATGCTCGAATTCCTCTATCGCAACAAAGGCGATGGCACCTTTGAAGAGATCGGCCTGAACGCGGAAATCGCGGTGGATGGGGATGGCCGCACCTATGCCGGGATGGGCATCGACTTCCAGGACTACAACAACGACGGCCTTCCGGACCTGGTCATCACCGATCTCGCCAATCAGAAATATGCTCTCTACAAAAACAACGGCGATGGCAGCTTTACCTACGACACCTACATGAGCGGCATCGGCGGCATGACGCTGCTTCACTCTGGCTGGGGAATTCACTTCCTCGACTACGACAATGATGGACTCAAGGACCTGCTTATCACCCAGGGCCACGACCTCGACACCATCCAGCTCAACTTTCCCCAGCTCCGCTACAAGGAACCGATGCTGCTCGCCCGCAATACCGGCAAGGGCTTCGTGGATGTCTCTTCAAAATCGGGCGCCGTATTTCAGCAGGCGTGGGTGGGTCGCGGCATGGCAGTGGGAGATCTGGACAACGACGGCCGCGTGGATGCCGTCGTCACGACGAATGACGGTCCAGCCTACATACTTCGCAATGAGACGGCGACCGCCAACCACTGGCTCACGCTTTCGCTCGTCGGCCATCGCAGCAACCGCGACGCCATCGGCGCGGAGATTCATGTCACCACCAGTGCAGGAACACAGATGCTTACCGTATCGACGGCTGGCAGTTATCTCTCGTCGAACGACAAGCGCGCCCACTTCGGCTTAGGCAAGGACACCGCTGCCAGCAAAGTTGAGATCCACTGGCCGAGCGGCATCGTGCAGACACTCACCGATGTGAAAGGCGACCGCATCGTGCAAGTCGATGAGCCGGCCCAGCCGCCCGCCGCTTCGCACTAGCCGGCGATTGCGTCCATGCCCAGCCAGAAGGTCGCAAACTGCTTCAGGTTCTTCTTGTATGTGCGCGTGACGTTGTATTCCTTGCCGTTCTTCAGGCGCAGCAGATATTCACCCGTTAGCAGCGGCTTGACCGCCTCCACATGGGCCGCATTCACCAGCACGGAGCGGTGAATGCGCACGAAGCCATGCGGCGCCAGGCGGTCTGCCAGAACAGAAATTTGTTCCCGCAGCAAATGAGATCCCGCCTCCTGCCGCAGCAGCACATAGTTTCCTTCCGCTTCGGCAACCACGATCTCCGCCACGTCGATAAAGAGGATTCGCCCTTTGGACTTGATCGCGATTCTCGGAGTGGACTTCGCCAGCGTCTGCAGATGCGGAAGTATCTCCGCAAGCCTCCGCTCGCGATCCTCCGTCGAATGCTGTTTCGCATAATCGATCGCGCGATGCACCCTCTCCGCGGAGAAGGGTTTCAGGATGTAGTCCGTCGCGTGCCGCTCAAATGCCGCCACCGCGTGCTCGTTGAATGCCGTGACAAAGATGATCGCCGGCGTTCCGTTGCCCTGGCTGCGTAACGTATCCACCATCTGCATGCCGGACATCTCCGGCATCCGGATGTCGAGAAGCAGCATGTCGTACGCCTGATCGCGCATGCGGTTCAGTGCCTCGATCGCGTCTACCGCCGTATCCACGGTCTCAACATCCGAACGCTCAGTCAGCACGCGTGTCAGCGACTCCCGCGCCAGTGGCTCATCGTCTACAACAAGGATGCGCATATGCTATCGCCTCATTTCGGGTTCAAACTCGCGAACCGTTTTTGTTTCTTCCTCGGATTTCGTACTCGGAAAAATAGGCAGAACAAGCGTCGCCACCGCCACTTTGTCCCTGTGATGAAACAATAGACGCGCGTCAGAGCCATACAGGAGCGACAATCGCGTCCGGATGTTCTGGTGCCCGACGCCCATTCCCTGGCGTATCTCGCCGTTCACGCTGTTCTTTACCTCCAGCTTCAACCCCTGCTGGCTCTGCTTCGAGGTGATCTCGATCCATCCTTGGCCCCGGCAGTTGGCAATTCCGTGCTTCACACCGTTTTCGATCAGCAACTGAAACATGAACTGCGGCACCAGCAGATCGCGCGTCTCTGGCTGAATATCCCAGCTCACGGACATACGGCTGCCCAGCCGCATGCCTTCGATATCCAGATAGTCTTCGGCCAGGTGGAGCTCATCCGTCAGAGTCACCAGGTCTGACCCGTCCTGCTTCAGCGTGCGGCGCAGCAGGCTGGAAAGCCGCAGGATCATCTGCTCTGCGCGTCCGGCATCGCTGTGGACCAGCGACGAGATGCCATTCAGCGTATTGAACAGGAAGTGTGGCTGAATCTGCATCTGCAAGGTGTGCAGCTCGCTTTGCGCCAGCGCTTCCTTCAATGCCATCTGCTCCAGCTCCTGGCGCTGGATCCGCCGGAAGAAGACTGCAGCGTGAGCTGCAATGACCACCGCGAGATAGAAGACCAGTTCATCGCCAAAGGTGGTGTAGGTAAGGCCAATCAGTGCCGCAAACGTACGGTGCCCCCACTGCTGCGTCTCCGGAAAGTACGGCGGCAACAGGGTCCAGCGGACCACTGCAAACAGAAGGACGAACGGAATAAAGCCTGCCAGGTAATAGATCATCCGCCGAACGACATTACCGGCACTGATCGGCGCCTTCGCCGCAATCCAGAAAATAGGAGGCGTGAGCAGGGCAATCGTAAAAAAGCGCACTCCGCCCAGAACAAGAAGGCTCGCCAGAGATACCTTGAGGTGCTCTTCCTGAGCAATACGATATTGCTGCCACGCCAGCAGGGCGGCAAGGGGCATCCAGAATGCTATGGAGAGTCCATATCCAAACAAGCCGCGCTGCCAGATTGATGCGGAATCTTTCACGATCAGCATTGTATTCTGGCATACGAACGCGCTGGCGCTCGCTCATTGCGACCCTATCCGCCCCGCCGTGAACTATCTTTAACCCTCATTTACGTAAGTTGATACCGGGTTGCAGCGTCTCGACACAATATCTGGCTTAATTCATCACCGATGCGCATGGACGATCACAGTCCCGAATTCAGGTCGCCATACTGGTAAGTCAGCGAGAATTTCTTTACGTTGAGATGCTCACCCTTCGCGTCGTTAATTATGGCGAAGCAGTTAAGGAGCAGATAACTCGTTCCTCTTAGAGTGCCGAACGGATAACCGGCCGATGCCGTCATCCCTGATGCCATCGCCTTCCTGATACTGAGCCTGTCGATACTTCGTCCTGACCATTGCTTGTGGGGACCCATTTCCCGGACAGGGCTTTCGGAATGCCAGGTTTCCTGCCGAATCACCCACAGTGCGCAGTGACGTGACAGCAGATAAGGCTTAAACTCCATAGAATGAGCACGCGAAAGTGGCGGAATTGGCAGACGCACTGGACTTAGGATCCAGCGGGGAAACCCGTGGGGGTTCAAGTCCCCCCTTTCGCACCAATCACTTACGGAATTCTGAGAGTTGGCCGGTTCCCAGCTGCGTCCAATTCTGTGCCAATCTCCCAACAAATTGATCCGGTTCACGCCAGCCTCCGAATGCCCGAAAAAGACACAAGGTCACGGATCCTGAGGGGTCTCGTGACCTTGTCTGATGGAGTGATCGGAATCTCTGTTCAGCCTTTTCTCAGCAGCCCTTGAACGAGATGAATTTGCCGAGCGGGTTAGGAAGAACCGGATTGAAAGGTTCGAATGGATACGACTTGGTGGTGTCAAACCCAGCCTTGTGAGCTGCTGTCTTGTCCACGAATGGCAGCAGCGCATTCACCGCCTGGTTGATGTTGGTCCAGCAGAGAGTTCTTTCGTAGCCATTGTTGTTCGGGGGATCGACACTCTCGGCGACACCTTGCGCGCCAGTGACTTTTTCGATCGGGCCGCCATCCTGCTTCGCTACGCCTGGGGCCAGAACGCGCGCAAGTGTGCGATGGTCGCTCTCAATGCCCATGATGCGCGCTGCCGTTACACGCAAATTAGTCGTGCTGAAGTTGCGAACACCTACCAGATAGGCGGCGATAAAGGCGTCCTCTAGGGTGACCAGCGTGTTCAAGGTCACTTGCGCATTCGCAAACATCTTCACCGGATAGAAGAATTTCGAGAATGGAGTGAATTGGTCGGTGACCTCCTGCTCCAGTTGATAATGGGACATCTCTTCCTGCAGGGCAGCTTTCAGGTAGCCTTGATCGTCGGATTCCAGCCGCTTGAAAAATGGTGCGGTGTGGATGATGTGCATGTAGGTTGTGACCGCCAACGCTTCGGCGATCTGCGCTGCGACCAGAATCGCCCTGTCGCCCGACTTCAGCCCTTGAGCATCGACTGCGTCTGACTCCTGGGCCGATGCGATGCCCAGGCCGGCGAGTCCGCTGAGTGCGGCAGCGCTTGTAACTCCTATAGCGGTCGCACGTGAAAAGAATGTTCTTCGTGACATACCGGAGGTATTCTCTCCGGCCGTAATGTCAACTTCGGGAACCTTCAACGATTCCATGATTAAGCCTCCACGGGATGGATGTTCCGGGAGTTGAGCGCTTGGATGTGATCTTTCTTGTGGGCCGAGTGGGACGCCCAATTCCTAGACGTGTTCAGTACGCCAGCCGTCCATCGATGGATTGGAGCTGCCGAAAATATTTCTTCAGAGCTTTCGGCGCCTGGCGATTGAATCTTGGCTGCGCCGATTTCGCGGTCCGGTCTAAGATCGTCACGCAGTAACCGAAATCGCGCAGGCAAAGACTCTAAAACGGCAAGCCCGTCCATGCCGGACGGGCTTGCTCAACAACGAAGACCTTCTCCTTACCAGCGGTAGTAGACCAGCTTATGGAAGTAAGCCGTTATCGATCCGCTTCCGGTACTGTAACCATCCATCTGCACATTCATGAGCAGCGTACCTTTAGCCCACCCCAGATTCTTCGCCGATCCACCTTTGGCGCCAGAGAAAGTACTGTGCTTGCCGTCGAAGTTCACCCAGTCGTGCGTCACGTACCCACTGCCGTCGCGATGAAAGCCGACCTGGATGTGGTGCCAACTCTTTGCGGCCCACGTCCGCGGATTGCAGGCGACATTCGAGCTGTGCCAGTGAGGTCCGCCGCTTACGTATGCCCACTCCCATGTGTGCGAATACACGGAACACTGAGTGCCGAAGATCACCGTCCTGCCATCCGACATCACCTGATTCAGATCCAGCTCAAGATTCGCCAGTTGATCCGGATTGGCAACGTACACATACGTGTCCATGACGAAGTGCGTGGTTGCAGCGTCCTTGGCGAAGGAGTTGTGCCAACGCTCACCGCCGCGTTTTGAATACGTCATGTAGAACTCGCGAGCATCGTCATACAGCGGCGTTTTTGCAGGGTAAGCAGTCGAGCCGCGCGAGCTTCCAGGCGTTCCCGCATCGTGCTCATACGCCCAATTCCTTGACACATCCAGATCGCCCGATGACTTCGCGTAGGAGGGAATACTTACCGACGTCGCTGTGCCGCCCCCGCTCGTATTGCCCCCGCTCGATGTGCTTCCGCCGCTCGATGTGCTTCCGCCGACCTTGAATGTGGTACTCACAACGGGACAGATTCCACTGGCTGTCCAGGCTTTGAAGTGAATGGTATGCGTGCCGTTGGCAAAGGCTACGTTGGTGCGGTCGATATCGAAGGGCGTGACGCCCATGATGGTGGTGCCACTGCTGTCTATCGAAAATCCAAACGCCGTTGGGGTAAGACCATCGCAGCCAACGTTGTGAGCTCGCACCCAAACTGGGGCCTGGTCGGTTGTGCCATTGATCGGACTTGCCACGGTAATGTTCGCTGCAAATGCTGCCTGCGCAGAAACCATTCCGGAGAGTATTGCGAGGGCTGTGAGATAGAAGCGGCGCCGCTGGGTCCGGCGAATGAAACCATACGTCTTGTTGATAACGGACATCCGTTGTCCTCCTGGAGGGATTCGCCTCTCACATTGCGTGTACTGCGGTCTTTCCACGAGGGTGGCAGCAATGGAAAAGCAAAAAACTCCCTGGCCACACGTCAAGCGAGACGCCGCAATAAGCTGTGCGGCAAACGCGTGTGCCAGGAGGACCTGCGTACCGGCTTGCTGGTATGCAGTTTCACTCTTCTGTATGCCCCGGTAACGTGACGTCTGGGGGCATCTCATAGGTGAGTTGGTAAACGGATCATACAACCCGGAATGTGATTGGTAAACTGCCTATTTTGTGTTAGTTACGAAACGATTACCGTGTAAATAGGCGGCTCCCGGCGGCGACAAAACGCCAGAAGCTAGCTCCTTCTTACGCACGGGGCAGGGGCCCTGCCACAATCGTCCCAGAGCACAGAATGTACCCTTCGCTAATACCCCTCTTCACATCCCGGGCGTTTCACGGCATGAACAATCGCATGAGCATTCGTTGCAATCGGTCGTGAATTGCGCGGCACCCCGCGTCGCGCCTGCTGATAATTCTCGACGCGCCTCATCCCCTATACTGAAACCGATTCAGAGTCGACCAATACAGCCCATCTGAAGTCCGCACCAACGACCGTTCTTCCAAAATCCTGAATTCACTCAAGGCAAAGTAAACGAGCACAGCATGGCAGACATCCACCCATCGAACAATCAGCCCCGGATCAGCGTCACAGAAGCCTCCGACTACCGCGAAGGTTATGCCAACAGCGTGCAGGTCCGCGCCAGCGTCTGGGACTTCTTCCTCTCCTTCGGCACTGCACACCAGGACTCGGCCGATCAGGTCACCATCCGTGGTTTTCAGGGGATCTACCTCAGCCCCCAGCAAGCCAAGGCGCTCTTCAATGTGCTCGGCCAGAACCTCGCCCAGTATGAGCAGGCCTTCGGCAGCATCTCGCTCGAGCCCCTTCCCACCACCAACGCGCAGCGTCCGTTGAACTGAAGCATTTTCGGTGATTCAGTGTTCCGCGGAGGTCTCTCGATGTGGCTTTTCCGTCAAGAAAAGTCACACGAACAGTCGTTGGACGGTCTAAGTTAGTACCGAAAATGCTTTAATCCCGGCCACAGTCCGCGGAGGCAGCAATCGTCTCCTTCCTGCGATATCCCGCGCGGCACCCATCCGATCAGCAGAATGACCAGCCCTTTCCCTTGTGGCTGGTCTTTCCGCTCATCTTTGTCGCCCTCTATCTCTCACACTTCGCCCTGCTGCGGCTCCCCTACTACTGGGACGAGGCCGGCTACTACATTCCTGCCGCCTACGATCTCTTCCGCACCGGCGCGCTGATTCCCTACAGCACGCTCTCCAACGCGCACCCACCCCTTCCATCGCTCTACCTCGCGTTGTGGTGGAAGATCTCCGGCTTCACCCCGCTCACCACCCGGCTCGCAGAGCTGATCGTCGCCTCGGCCGCGCTGCTGGCCGTCTATCGTCTCGCCGAGCGCATCACCGGCCGGATATCCATCGCCGCCGCAACCACGCTACTCACCGCGATCTATCCCGTCTGGTTCGTGCAGAGCACGCTGGCACACGCGGACCTCTTCGCCGCCGCCCTTACCTTGTGGGGCCTGGTCTTCTATCTGCCCGGCGGCAGAGCCTCTCGCATTCTTCCCGCCGCGCTCTGCTTCGCGCTCGCCGCACTCTCCAAGGAGACCTCCATCTGCACGCCCCTCGCTCTCGCGGCGTATGAGGCCTGGCACGCCATGCGAGATCGTTCCTCTCGCCCATCCGCATTGCGCAACATCGCCTGGCTTCTGGTGGCGATGCTGCCGTTGTGCGCCTGGTTCTACTACCACTGGCGGCGGACCGGCTACGTCTTCGGCAATCCGGAATATCTCCGTTACAACGCGCAGGCCACCCTCTCGCCCCTGCGCATCCTTCTCGCCCTCTTGCACCGGATCATTCACCTCACGATGCACATGAATCTCTTTGTGCCGGTCCTGTGCGCCTGTGCCTCTCTCTTCCTGATTCCGCGCGCACTTCCGGACGGCAGCACTCGCCCTTCCCTGCCGCGAGATTTCGTCGCACCTCTCGTCTGGGTCTTCCTCGCAAACACGCTGCTCTTCTCCATCCTCGGAGGGGCGCTACTCACCCGCTACCTGCTGCCGCTCTATCCGTTGGTCCTGCTGGTGTGTGTTGCGGCCTTCTGGAGACGCGTTCCCGCGTGGGGCGCCATGGTGGCGCTCGCCGCCTTCGCTTTTTGCCTCGGACTCTTCATCAATCCGCCGTACCGTTTTGCGCCCGAAGACAATCTCAGCTACGCAGACGCTATCTGGCTCCAGCAGCAAGCCATCCATCAGGCGGTCACCCGCTATCGCGATGAGACAGTGCTCACGGCATGGCCCGTCTCCGACGATCTCACCAAGCCGGAACTGGGCTACATGCGCCGCCCCGTTCCTGTCGTCACCATTGATAACTTCTCCCTGCCACAGATCCAGCGCGCCGCCACGCTCCCCGACTACACCGTAGGGCTGATCTTCTCCACCAAGTACGACCCGCCTCAGCTGCCTCTTCAACCTCGGCCAGCGCAACGAGCGTCTCGATCGGCGATTCTTCGACTTCCATCGCGATCTCTCGCCGGAGGCCATCGCCAGCATCCTCGGCGGCAAAGTAGTCTGGCAAGCCGAGCGCAAAGGGCAATGGGCGGCTGTTCTGCATTTTGACCGGCCGCAGGAAGCACGCCTCCACTGACGGCGAAAGCGGCCGCGCGCCATACCATCGTCGGTAGTGGGCCAGTTTGAATTTACAGTTTCCGAATCGCTGCCATTCGGGAGCTAACACCGAGTAATTCCCACAAGCGCATTTTATCGGCACCTATCTCTAGCACTTATGTCGAACGAGTCAAGAGTTCAACAGTCTGGTTAGCCGAACCCGGAAACATTCGTGCGTAATCGAGGACCGTTCCCGTAAACACTTCTTCTGGACGCTCATAATGTCCCGGAAGATGGCAACGGACTGTCAGGTCCGCTCCTCGTGAAAGCAGGAGACGTACTACGTCGATTCCGAAATCGTTACCCTGTGTCGCGGCGTGAAAGATTGGAGTCTGACCTCCCAGGCCCTGCGGGTCGGTAAGAGCACATGCATTGGTATCTGCACCCGCTTCGAGCAATGTCTTCGCAATTTCCAGCTGTCCAAATTCGGCAGCGACATGCAACAGCGTTGCGCCTTTGAGTGTGAGCATTCGACCTGCTGTGGTGCCGATGTTCAATGATGGATATCGTCTCTCGATAACGGAATGATCCTTGCGCAAGAGAAGTTCAATCTCTTCGGAGTCACCGCGAATCGTGGCAATAACACCCGGCTCATCATATTGAGATGAGCCACCAGCATCCCGTATCAGCTTGATGGATTCGTTCAGCGCATCTTTGTCGCGAACATACGTCCCCAGTACAAAATCAAGCGCAGTCCCAGGATGAGGCCGTCCCTTTGACTGCCAATCCGATGCTTCGCCACAATCGGGATCTGCACCATGTTGCAAGAGCCAGTCCAGAGCCACTGGATCGAGCGTTTCGCAGGGGGCAAAGAGCACAGGGTAGAACCCATGCCAGGCGGCATTCACATCGGCCCCATGCCTAACAAGCAATTCCATCATGGGCGTTCGCGTACCGCTAAGGCTTGCCCGCATGAGAGGCGCATCGCCTCCTTCGTGAACGTCGGATCCGTTGTTCAAAAGCCACTCTGCGATTTCCAACCGGGCTTTGGTGGCTCCTCCTATGCCACGACACTCCGCAGCCCAGGTCAGCGGTCCATCTCCGCCATAGCCGATTGGCGCATCTTTCAATTCTGGGTGTTTCGAAAGAAGATGCCGAATCTCAGCAAAGTCATCTGAGTTGATTGCTTCTTTCAGTTTTTCTGCGAGTGACAGTGAGAGCACGTGGGCGCTCAGCTTCGGCCAACTGTGGAACCCATAATGGCGGGCGACCTGAAAGAGCGCTACCGCTAGAGACGGCGCTTCGCCTTTTGCCAAACGATCTTTTGCCTGGTCCTTAAGGTGACGAAGGTTTGGTTTTGCAGGAAGCTGAGACGCGTGGGGACGTTGTTCGGACATGCGAACTCCTTTCGATAAGCGCCCGGTGTCCGCGTCGCAGGCAGAAAGAAGTATCGCTAAATTGTGACCAGCAAAGGTGGGCTTCTACCCTGTCCGCGAACCGGATGCGTCCTTCACGCTGTCCAGATGTTATTCCAGTTCACGGCTGACCTTCAAACGCTAAGCGCCCCGCTCTTTCACGACCTGTACCCGTATCGTCTTTTCTTCGTCAGGGGAGCGTCGACGAGAGAGTCCCTTTGCCGAGGCCTCGGATCCAGGTGGTTCACGAAACGGTTCCACAGAAATGCGCTCGTAACGCACTTCCAGCACCGTCAGGTATTCTGTCCCGCCCGGCGCTTCGAGAACTACGCTGTCACCCGCTGCCGACTTCATCAACGCGCGCCCCAGAGGTGACACCCAACTGATGTGGTTGCGGTTGAGATCGACCTCGTCCGTGCCTACGATGCTCGCCACTCGCTCCGCTCCCGCGGCATTGGCATAGCGCACGGTTGCCCCGAAGAATGCCCTCGTCCCCGACTGCCTCGCTCTCGGAGCTTCCGGGTCCACCACTTCCGCGGCTTCGATTCGCTTCGTGAGAAAGCGAATCCGCCCATCGATCTGCCGCAGCCGCCGCTTGCCGTATTGATAGTCGGCGTTTTCACTGCGATCGCCATTGCTGGCAGCCCACGCCACCACCTCCACCACGGCCGGCCGGTCCCTGGTGAGCAGAAACGCGTGCTCATCTTTGAGGCGCTGCAGCCCGCTTGGCGTTATGTAGTTCTTGCCTCCCGCCGCGGGCTCGTCCACTTGTGGTTTTCTCGTAGACCCTTTCCGCATCTCGCAGTCCTCCCAGCGCAAATCCGGGGGTGCCCCCGATGGATGCGGATGAACGCCAATGGAAAACGTTGTAGGTTATCCACATTCATGGCAGTTCATCTGCGGCCCTAACTGATTTTTTCACGTCTTCCGGTCCCTTAGCGATCCTATCCATCATCTCGGACAAGTGCCGGCTAAGGCATGCTTGGGTAGATCAGTTTTGATAAGTCAACTTGTGGGCAGCGATCATCGTCTAAAAGAGAAGAGCGCTCCGGCGAGCGGTCCCGGATAATGTACACGACTCATTCTCGGTGAACACTTTGCTTTGTTGACAGCCTTTGACCTTCAGGAGTGGCTTGCTGTCGTGCCCGCGTGGAACCACCATCTATCTATGAATGAAGGCGAGGCCAGGGAAAGACAAGAACGCAGTTACGTCGACCGCAAGCTCAGTGAACCTGACGGAGCAACCGTCAGAGGAAGCGGCACAGTCTCGGGAGAGTTCGTTACCGGCACGTTAGAGTACGATGGTGGACGGCAGGTCACCGTGTATGTTCCACCCAGGCCGCCCGAAGCGATCGTCTTTGCCGGTGACGGTCAGCAAATCGCAAAGTGGGGCTGCCTGCGCGATGACGCCGCGGTACCGTCCACAATGATCGTCGGTGTCCATGGGCTGACCGATGAGACACTGCGTCTTCATGAGTATTCGCCTGTCTTTGACCCGGTCCGGTTCGCAGCACATGAGATGTTCTTCGTCGAGGATGTTCGCCGTTGGACGGAGTCGCGGTTTGGCGTAGCGCTGCCCATGGAACGTACCGCCGTTATGGGCGTCTCTGCTGGCGGAGAGCTGGCCCTCGCTCTTGGGCTTCGTCATCCACGGGTTTACGGCGCAATCTTCTGCGCTTCTCCTGGCGCCGGCTACAGGCCACCAGCGGTTATGCCGGGCCCACTTCCACGGGCGTACCTTGTCGCCGGCATTCAGGAGCCGTTCTTTCTGGAAAACGCAACGAAGTGGGCGGAAGCGCTCCGCAATGCAGGAGCGGATGTCGTCATGCATGAGAGGGTCGGATCGCACGGTGGAGCATTCTGGCGGGAAGAGTTCCCGCTGATGCTGGAGTGGGCATTTGAACCACGAGGCCAAAGTCATGCATCTGAGAGCGCGAGCTGAAGCAGACGACTGACGTATGATCGCCCAATCATTTACTCATCCCGGATAGGTATCGATAAATCGGCTCGTCGAAAGTGATCCGGTCGCTTCCGAACGACGGTTCTTTCGAAAAGTGCGGATTCAAACAGACCGGCTACCCAATCCTCATCTCCGGGCTGACGGCTCGGCACACGGCACTATAATCACTCCTGCGTGCGGCCACTTCATCCACTGCGCTCCCGGCTTCTGTTTTCGGCTCTTGCCCTGATCTGCGCCTTCTGCACACCCCCGGCGCAGGCCGAAACGCAGTCCGCTGCAGAAACCGCCACTCTGCCCGCGAAGGTCCATCACCAGCTTCTCCTCGCGCTGCCCTTCGATAACCGTACCGGTCAGGCCAATCTGGACTGGGTCGGCGAGGCTGTCTCGGAGATCCTCAACCAGCGGCTCGGCGCCTCCGGCTTTGACATCATCAGCCGTGACGATCGCCAATACGCCCTCGAACACCTCGGCCTGCCGCGCAACTTCGAGCCCTCCCGCGCTACCGCCATCCGCCTCGCCCAGACGCTCGATGCCGACGACATCATCGTGGGCTACTACACGCTCCAGAACAACAACCTGCACGTTTCCGCCGAACTTCTGGATGTCAACGCGCTCCGCCTCAGCCAGCCTTTGGTGCAGGACGGCCCCTTGGACCACATGCTCGATGTGCTGGACTCGCTGGCCTGGCACGTGGCCCGCGGGCTTGACGCCAGATTTCCCGTCCCCGAGAGCAGCTTTCACGCGGCCAGCGCCAACCTGCACCTGAACGGTTTTGAAAACTACGTTCGCGGCATCGTCGAAACCGAACCCGCTGAGCGCATTCGCCACCTGAAGATCGCCGTGGCCGAGAATCCAAAATACTCGCCCGCATGGCTTGCGCTCGGCATGACCTACTTCTCCGAGCAGCAGTTCGACGCCTCCGCCGCGGCCCTCGGCCACCTGAAAAAGTCGGATCGCGCCGCTTTGGAGGCCGAGTTCTACCGTGGCCTCGCCTTCTTCTACACCGGCCATTATGACGATGCAGAAGAGGCATTCGCCTTCGTTGCAGGACAGCTTCCGCTGCCCGAAGTAGTGAACGACCAGGGAGTAGCGGCATCGCGCCGAGGCCACGATGGCGGAGCGCTCTTTCAGGAAGCCATCAGCGGCGATCCGCAGGACCCGGACTACCAGTTCAACCTCGCCATCGCGCTGGCACGCCGCGGCGATATGAGCAACGCGGTCTCTGCCGTTACCCAGGCCCTCAAGCTGCGCCCGCAGGACTCCGAGGCCATCAACCTCCAGAACATACTGCGCCAGTCCAACCCGCCGGCCGCGAATGTCCCGGCCGCCAAAGCCACAACCGTCAAGCCAGCAACCGTAGTCCCAGCCAGTCAACAGCGCGACGTCTACACCGGGACCGTGGCGGAGAGCCCCAGTCTGCCGCTTGAGCGCATCAAGCGCAGCTACAACGACGCCTCGTTTCGGCAGGCGGCCTCGGAGATGGAAGAGATGGAAGCAGCGCATCTCGCTTCCCTGCCGCCCGCGAAACAGGCTGCCGCCCTCACGAAAAGCGGCAACGCCTACCTGGGCCGCGGTCTGATGCTCGAGGCCGAACGCGAGTTCCAGCTTGCCCTCGCCGCCAGCGGCGATGACGCCGACGCCCATGCCGGTCTCGCGGAGGTCCGGCGGCGCAATGGCGACAACGCACAGGCACGTGAGGAAGCGCAGACCTCCATCAAATTGCGCCCCAATGCCGCCGCCTGGCTCACGCTGGCCCGGCTGGATCGCACGGAACATCAGCTCCCCGCCGCCAGCGCGGATATCAGCCACGCCCTCGAGATAGATCCCAGGAACTCCGACGCGCGCGGTCTGCAACAATCGCTCACGCCTGCAAGCTCACCGCCGTCCGCTCCACCAAAACCATGAAACCTCTTCGCGCTGCCGGTCTCGCGTTGCTTGTGTTGCTCGCGCTGTGCGGCCTCCGCGCACAGTCCGCAAAGCCGGTTGTAGTCGTGCTTCGACTTGACGACACGATCCAGCCCATCAGCGAGGACTACTTCAACCGCGCGCTCAACCACGCTGCCGACATCAAGGCCGACGCGCTGCTGATCGAGCTCAATACGCCTGGCGGCCTTCTCTCCACCACACGGAATATGGTGGGTCGCATCGGTACGTCGCCAGTGCCAGTCATCGTGTACGTCTCTCCGGATGGAGCGCGCGCCGGCTCTGCCGGCTTCTTCCTCCTCGAGGCCGCGGACATCGCTGCGATGGCCCCGGGAACCAACGCCGGTGCCTCACATCCCATCGTCGAAGGCGCCAAGCTCGACGACACTATGAAGCAGAAGCTCGAGAACGACACCGCCGCCCTGCTGCGCTCCTATACCGCGCAGCGCGGCCGCAATCCGCAGGCTGCCGAAGATGCCGTCCGCAACTCCAAGTCCTACACCGTCCAGGAAGCCAAACAGCTGGGCCTCATCGACCTCATCGCGCCCGACACGACAACGCTCCTGAATCAGATCGATGGCCGCACCATCACGCGGATGAGCGGTTCCAAGACGGTGCTGCACACAAAGAACGCCAACCTCGATACCGTGGTCCCGACGCTGCGCGATCGCGTGCTTGACCGGCTGATGAGTCCTGACCTCGCCGTCCTCATGCTGGTCGTCGGTGCTCTGCTCATCTATCTGGAGTTCAACGCTCCCGGCACCATCGTTCCCGGAGCGCTCGGCACCCTGCTCGTTCTGCTCTCGCTCTTCGCGCTCAATCTGCTGCCCATCCACTACACCGCGGTCATGCTGCTGCTCGCCGCTGCCGTCCTGATGGTGCTTGAAGTCAAGTTCACCAGCCACGGCGTCCTCGCGTTCGCCGGCATCGTCTGCCTCGTGCTGGGGATGCTCACGCTCGTTGCCGGCCCGGTGCCGGAGATGCGCGTCCATCCCGCCACCGCCATCGCCGCCGGCGTCGCCTTCGGACTCATCACCGTCTTTCTCGTCCGTCTTGCCGTGCGCGCCCGCCACAACAAATCCATGACCGGTCTAGATGCCCTGCTCGGCCAGATCGCGGTCGTCGTAAAGCCGCTCGCGCCGTTGGGACAGGTGGAGGTGCACGGCGAGCTATGGGAGGCTCACTCCTCCACGCCAGTCCCGCGCGACGCCCGCGTACGAGTCACCGCCATCGACGGGCTCACCCTCACCGTCGAACCGCTCCGCCGCCCGCGTAATCGCCCGCACGACCCTCTTCTCATCCTTCGCCAGCGACGATCTGCAACCGTCACCGTCACGTGCGATCTGAGCTCAGCTTTCGAGAGTCCGTCCTTGCATAAAGTTAGACTTGCGCGAAGCCGCCATCCGCCTGGATGTCAGCTCCATTGATGTAGCTGGACGCATCGGAGGCCAGAAACGCCACAATCTCTCCCATCTCGTCTGCCTCGCCCACGCGTCCCATTGGAACTGAACTGGTCACGAGTGCGTCGTATGCCCGCTCAGCCCGCTCATCGACCAGGGTGGCCTTCACCAAAGGCGTCATAATCGGCCCTGGGCTCAGAACATTGACGCGGATGCGGCGCGCTTTGAGTTCCGTCACCCAGGTCCGGGCAAAGCTCCGGATCGCGGCCTTGGTCGCCGAATACACAGTGCGGGCGGACAAACCCTTAACCGCCGTCGTCGAAGACGACAGAATGATAGACGCACCTTCGGTAAGCAGCGGCAGCGCCTGCTGAACCGTAAAGATGACGCCTTTGAAATTGATGGCAAGCTGGTAATCCAGTACTTCTTCTGTGATCGACCCGAGCGCTTCCCTCGTCTGAACGCCGGCATTCGCGAAAAGAATATCCAGCTTGCCTTTCGAAGAGCGAACCGCTTCGTAAACGCGATCCAAGTCCGCTGGCTTGGACACGTCTGCTTGCATGGCCACTACATCACCGCCGATCTCGGTAACCGCCGCATCCAACACGGCCTGGCGACGGCCCACGATGAAGACAGTCGCGCCCTCGGCAGCAAACAGCTTTGCGGCAGCCAGCCCAATGCCCTCACCGCCGCCTGTAATGACGGCTACTTTACCCCGCAGAGATCCACCCATAAAACACACTCCTCTAATGATGTTGATCATCATTTATATAGTTGACATTAAAAATGATATCTATCATCATTGTCAAAGGGATCGATCGTTTACATGGAGCGGATCACTTGCGTTTAACCAGCGAACAAACCAAACAAAATCGCCAGCTCATTCTCGAAACGGCTTCGCGAATGTTCAAATTGCATGGCATGGAGAATGTCAGCGTCGCTGACATCATGAAGGAGTCTGGCTTTACGCATGGCGGATTCTACAATCACTTCAAATCTAAAGAGCAGCTTGTGGCTGAAGCTGTTGCGTGCTCATTCGAAAAGACTGCAAACAGCTTGGCGCGGAAGTTTGCATCAGGACGAAACCCGCAGAAGGCGCTTGAACTGGTGATTGCCGAATACCTCAGCTCTGCCTATCGCGACTCGTCCACCGGAGGCTGCCCCGCATCGGCCTTGCCGGCCGATTCCGCCCGCAACGGCAACGAGATTCAAACGGCTTTCGCCGACGGAATTGAATCCTATCTCGAAATATTCTCCGCCCGCATGGAGGGAAATAAACGGGAGGCACGGCAACAAGCCGTAGCGTTGCTGAGTGGCTTAGTAGGCGCATTGATGTTGTCTCGTGCAGTGAAGAAAAGCAATCCGAAGCTGTCTGACGAATTGCTCAGCTCTGCGCGAAAGCATCTTTGTATGGAGGGCTTTGGCTACCGCGAGCGCCGGCGTTAAGCGAAGATGATAACCGGGTGATCAGAACCGAAAACTTGCTTCTCGTCAGTGACACTTCGTGACGTGCTCCCAATTCCTCGTGGCATACGCCAGCGAGGTACCCCCATCAGGAATCCGTGCAAAAACCTGCCGTTTTGCGCCGCATTTTGTGGCGCCAAACAGCGATTCAACGCTAGTGAGAAGCGCGCTTACTAGTACCGATCATCCTCAGACAGGGAGTAATCCCACGCTGCGGTAGTCTTCGATCAGACTGTCATAGAGCTTGATGTCCGCACGGCTTCTCGCCATCAGTTGGGCACCTACGATTCCTGAGTAGATCGCACGTGCGCGCTTCTCGGCCACTTTGGGGCTGGTGACCTTGGCGGCGACGAGGACTTTTTTTAGCCACGCAATGTTCACGTCAGCGAACGCTTGAACTTCCGTCTTCACTGCGTCAGGGAGATCGTCGAATTGCGCAGACATAAAGGTGCAAAGGCAGATGCGGTTATCGTTCTCCAGAGCCCAGCGAAATGTCTCAGGATAGCGGCGCAGCGCATCCAGAGGCTTTGCTGAGTTCTTCAATAGAGACTCAAGATACGCTGCGGCATCCTCCCAGTAACGCTTGGCCACTGCCGTTGCCAGGTCAGCTTTGCTGGGGAAGTGATAGTAAATACTCGCGGCTTTGATGCCGACCTGCTCCGCCAGATCACGGAAGTTCAATCCGGCATAACCGTGAGCTTGAGCAACAAGCTTTGCGGCGGCCAGAATGTCTTCACGGGCATTTGCACTCATCACACACCTCCAAAGCAATTCATCCAAAACTCTCTCAATTCCTGAATCTACCATGTGGCAGGTAGAATCTCAATTATATTAACCTGCCTGTTGGCAGGTAGAGAGAGGTGGACCATGAGCACAGAACTTATTTATTCCGACGCAACGAAGCTGGCTGAACTGATCCGCACACGCGAGGTCTCTCCGGTCGAAGTCATGAAAGCACACCTTGATCGCATCGAGGCCGTCAACCCCAGGGTGAATGCGATCGTTACGATTGCCGATAGCGCTCTGCATTCTGCCCAGGAAGCAGAAGCGGCGGTATTGCGGGGAGATGAACTAGGCCCCCTGCACGGTGTGCCATTCACGGTGAAGGATTCGATCGACACCGCGAAGGTACTAACCCAACGTGGATCGCCGATCTTCAGGGGACGAACGCCCAACACAGATGCGACCAGCGTTGCTCGCATGAAGAAGGCAGGAGGCATTCTGCTTGCAAAGACCAACCTGCCTGAATTTTCCTACGGCATTGAAAGCGACAACCTCCTCACCGGCCGGACGAACAACCCGTGGAACCTTGATCTGACGCCGGGTGGTTCAAGCGGTGGAGAATCAGCCGCGATTGCGGCGGGAATGTCTCCGCTTGGCGTGGGGACTGACCTTGCGATTTCCTTGCGAGGTCCGGCGGCTCACACAGGCATTGTCTCGCTCAAGGCGACTCATGGCCGCGTGCCCATGACAGGCATCTGGCCGCGCGAGCCGCGTCGCTTCTGGCACGTAGGCCCCATGGCGCGGAGCATCCGCGATCTGTCGTTGGCCTTTGCGCAACTCGCGGGACCGGATGGACAGGATGGTTATTCCAGCAGCGCCATCCCATTCGACAATGGTATTGGCTCTGGGAAGCGTTCGCTGCGTGTGGGCTGGCTTGTAGAGCCTGGTTTTGGTCCGGTCGACCTTGAAACGGCTGCAACGGTTGAAGCTGCCGCCATGTCGCTCAAGGATTTTGGTCATACTGTGGCTTCCGTGCGCATCCCCGCATTGGAGCGCGACTTCGCACTCGATCTCTTCTCTCGCCTGCATGTCCTGGAGATGAAGCCTGGATTTATCGAGACAACGGATGGTCGCAGCGAGGAGGAGATCGGGGAGATGGCCAGGTTCATGCTCTCCCTGCCCGATACTCCGCCGGAAGACTACATCGATGCTGTGCAGGCAGCGGAACGGCTGAAGGATGGGTACGCTGAGTACTTCCAGAAGTACGACGTCTTGCTTACACCCGTCCTGCCTGTGCCTTTCTTCAAACATGGCCAGACGGAGCTGCTGATCAACGGACAGACTGTGAACATCATGGGCATCATGGCCGCAACGTCGCCTTTGAATGTGACCGGCCTGCCAGCCGTTTCCATGCGGTTCGGCACAAGCCATAACGGAATGCCGATTGGTGTGCAAATCGTTGGCAACTGGCAAGCCGAGTCAACGATTCTTCACATCGCTTCGCTTCTGGAGCAGGTTAGCCCTGTACGCGATCTCCACCCGAATCTCTAAATCGCGCCAGCCATGAGGGAGCAAACAAAAGCGGACGAGCCGCTCTTGTTTGCTCCTTTCCATTCGGAGCGGAACTTCGGCTTGTACGAAGGGACGGGTGTAGCTCCGTTGAAATCTGCACTATGCCATATGAACGAATTAGCTAGGAGGTTCGATCTTGATTGCGGGTTCACGCACATCCGCGGCGCAATCTGCGAGTCGGTAGAGCTCGGCAAGGAGGGCGTCATAAGACGCTTTCCCAAATCTACTTATGAGCGTGCCTTGAACCTTAGCCCACTTCCGATTCGCGCTATCCAGAATCCGACGCCCAACCTTTGTGAGCCTTGCCGTACGAAAGCGACTTCCCCTCGCGCTCGGAGAAGCAACCCAACCGTCACGAACCATGGGCGTGAGCGCGCGGTAGAGCGAGGTTCGGTCCATCTCCAATTCTTCAGCAATTCGAACTAGCGGCTCCCCAGCCCGACGGGAGATGCAGCGTAACACCGCGAGCTGCGTGGTGTTTAGGCCAACTGAGGAGACCTTCGAATCATAGACACGACCCAGTACCCGTGACAACTTCTTCACGGTGGTACAAGCACATTGAGCCTCATCTGGTCGCAACGATGTGTACACATCTTTAATCTATATCAATTATTTTAGAGCGGTCCACCGCGGTAATTTTTGGTGATGTATATGCATCATAAATCTTCTCAGATCATCTATGTATGAGATTTGTTTGCGTGTGGTAAAAGGCAAGAACACTATCTGGGAGAATGCATAGTATGGGCCGGATCGCGGCGGATATACCTTTCCAGTTTCAGAGCGAGATTCTTATCCAAAGTACGTCCTCGTGGGACGGAACATCTTATGTTTCCTACCCTGCTGGACGACCCCAAATCACCATCCTCAAGATCACTATTGCTCCGCACACCACGATGAAGTGGCACTCCCATCCTCTGCCGAATGCGGGCTACATTCTATCCGGTGAACTTACGATCGAGCGGGAGGACGGGACGAAGGAACATTTCATGGCCGGACAAGCTGTCACGGAGACAGTGAACAGAGTTCATCGTGGCATTACAGGTGCCGAACGAACCGTGCTCATAGTGTTTTATCCGGGTACACCTGGACTGCCACTCTCCCAGTAGAGATTGTGGATTGAAGTTCTAACTGAGCGGGTTTTGCCCACACAGCAGTCAAAGCGCGTCTATCGGGAGTTCGCAGCTTCAATGAGTGCGTTGCCCTGAAGTCAACAGTTGAGCCAAGGGTCACTTATCCGGAAAGGCGACTATTCGGCCGAGCGGCGAGAAGCCTGTTCTAACCAGGCCTTCGCCGCCAGCCTCAGATGTATCTCGCGCATGACGATCGTCAAAACTTCAACTTCTTATTTCGCCTGCGCCAGCCCCGCAATAACCGCAGCAAGTTTATCGAGTATCTGGTTCCAGCCCTCCATTTGACCGCTATTTTTCGCGCTCTCCATGGGTTCATTTCCAATGAAGGTAAGTTTCGTCTGGCCGTTTCCGAGATCCTCAAAGATGGTCACGTCGTACGCACCGTCTATAGCCTCATGTTCTATTCCTAATTGCGCAGGCTCGATCTTGTTTCCCTTCGAGTCGGAAAAGTACATCAAGGAAACGATCTTCTCGTACGGAACAATCTCGTGGTATTCAACCGCATTCCAGAACTCCTGCCCATCCGGCGACTTCATGCAGCAGAGGAATTTTCCTCCAACGCGAAAATCCATCTCGCAAACGGGCGCAGTAAAGCCCTTCGGTCCCCACCACTGCATCACGTACTTCGGGTCTGTCCACGCCTTCCAAACCAACTCGCGTGGGGCATCAAAAACTCTTGTAACAACCATCCGCTCAATTTCGCTAACCGTGTTTTCTGCCATCTCTGACCTCCTCTTTCTTCATTTGATTTACAACTACATCCAGCTTGTCGAAACTCTCTTCCCAGAATCGGCGATAGCTAATCGCCCAGTCGCTGACTGTCTTAATCGCCTCTGGCCTAAGCGTGCACACACTCTCTCGTCCACGCTTCGTCTTGATCACAATCCGCGCCCGCACCAGGTAGGCAATGTGTTTTGAAATCATCTGCTGCGAGAGTGCAAACGGTTCCGTCAATCCATGCACAGAGGCAGGCCCATGGGAGAGCCGTTCGATCATTGCCCGGCGGGTTGGATCAGACAAAGCCGCAAATGTTGTACCCAGATTATCCACAACCCTATGGTTGTGTATTGTCTGGTCAATGTCAAGTGTGAATTTTGCGATCCTTGATTTCTGTTCCCTGATCTCTCAACCCTGACACCTGCGCTGATTGATACTCCGCGCGGGAGGGCGAGCCGGTAAGGGCTATGGCGCTGCATCAGGGACAGGAGGAATGCGGATTGTATCCGGAACTTCTCGGTGTCTCACCGCCCTGTTAGGCAAGTGATCTTTGCCAGACGACTCGCTAGGACCTACGCGGTGAGTGCCAAATCGCCAATGCGCTCATTGACCAATCGAATAGGTCCTCATAAATCGCCTTCACGTCAGTGACACTTCGTGCCCCGCTGACAATCCCTCGTGCATCCTGCGCGAGGTAACTCCCACATCGGGAAATACGCGCAAAAACATGCCGTTTGCCCTCAATCGATTTGCTATTCTGAAAATAGGCACAGTTCCAGTCACAAATAGCAGAGAGCACGAAAAAGCCACCGCAGCGGTGGCTTTTTCGTTTGTCTCCGGAACTAGTTGCGTCGATAAACGCCGCTAACTCCAATGACTGGACGACTTTAGCGATAACCCCTTTAGAAAGACGACTTTGATGCTCGGAACAGCCCACATCCTCATGATTCACCACGGTTTATACCGCAGCCTCCCGCACCGGGAGGGGGGAGGGGGTCGGGGTAACGTGACCGACCGAAAACAGGAGCTCCGCCGCCAGCTCCTCGTCGTCCGCCGCAACCCAAATCTGATCGCCGCGCTCTTCCTCCTCCAAACCGGCCTGCTCGCAACCGGCGACGACCTGGACCTCGCCGCCGCCCGCCAACTCCACCGCGAACAAGCGCGGCTGCGAAGGAAACACCTCGACGCCCAGGCACGAAGGCTTCATGCGCCCACCTCGATGTCTGTCATCCAGAGCGAAGCGAAGGACCTGCAGTCCGTCCGATCATCCGAAAGTGAAGAAGTGAGCGACAGCGGAGCGAACCCAACAAATCGCGCCACCGGCGCGTTCGCCTCGGACGGCCACTCCGTGAGCGGCCAAAGGAAGCGAACCTCTCAGACCGCGCCTCCGGCGCATCCGCCCGTGCGGCCAGCACCGCCGCCGGCGCAATCGCCCGTGCGGCCAGCACCGCGATACACTGCTTGCGCGAGGAAACACCCCTGCCATGAGCATGTTCACCCTCATCATCATCGTCATCGTTGTGCTGTACCTTCTGGGTTCGATCAAGATTCTCCGCGAGTACGAGCGCGGCGTCGTCTTCCGCCTCGGCCGCGCTTTGCCCACGCCCAAGGGTCCCGGCGTGATCCTCATCTTCCGACCCTTCGATCAGATGGTGCGCGTCACGCTGCGCCAGGAGGTGCTCGAAGTCCCACCGCAGGACATCATCACCCGCGACAACGTCACCCTGAAGGTGAACGCCGTCATCACGCTGCGCGTCGTCGATCCATCGAAAGCCGTGATCGAGGTCTCGAACTACGTCTACCAGACCTCGCAGTTCGCGCAGACCACCTTGCGCTCCGTGCTCGGCGAAGTTGAGCTGGACCAGTTGCTCAGCCACCGCGAGGCCCTCAACTCGCGCATCCAGGAGATTCTGGACAAGCACACCGCTCCCTGGGGCGTGAAGGTCAACAGTACTGAGGTGAAGCAGGTCGACCTGCCCGAATCCATGCTGCGCGCCATGGCCAAACAGGCCGAGGCCGAGCGTGAAAAGCGCTCCAAGATCATCAACGCCGAGGGCGAATTTGCCGCCTCCCAGCGTCTGGTCGATGCCGCTGCCTTGCTGTCGCAGCAGCCCATTACCATGCAACTCCGTTATCTTCAGACCCTTACCGACATAGGTACCGAAAAGAATACAACTATCGTCTTTCCCCTACCGATCGAGCTGATCTCGTTGTTCAATAAGACCATAGCCGGTGGTGTTACGGGACCGGGCGTCACTGCCCCAACCCCACCCCCGCCGCCAAGGTCTGACGAACACGCATGAACTCGCTTTTCGACGAAGATGATCGTGAAGAACCAAAGTCCGATGCCGATCTGACTCTCGGCATTGGCTCGCTGCTCAGCATTTTCTTTGGAGTCGTCCTCATCTGCGGCATCTTCTTCGGCTTCGGCTATTCCATGGGCCGCCGCAACTCTCATGCCACCGTCGCTCCCGCCGCCAGCACCTCGCCGATTCCCGCGAACGAACTCAGCGGCGCTCCACTCAAGCCAGAACAGCCCGACGCCGCCGCACCGTCCGAGGAGGCAAATGCCGCCCACCCGGACGCGAGCAAGTCTGCGACTGCCAAACCTCCCGCGCAGGATGAGGCCGTAACATCAAAGCCCGCGAAGGCCCCCGCACCACCGGCCGCACCCGCGAAGACCACCCGCGTGGCCGAGTCAACTACGCCCGACCCCTCGCTGAACGCAGTCCCCTTCACGCATCGCGCGCCGCTGCCCAGCAAGCCGCACGCTGGCGTGATGGCTCCGCTGGCGCAGGCGCCTGGTGACAGCCCCATCGTTCCGGGCCAGCCCATCATGGTGCAAATCGCCGCGGTCAGCCGGCAAGAGGATGCAGAAGTGCTGGCCGGCGCGCTGCGCAAGCGCGGCTTCAATCCCACCGTCCGCCCCGGCACGGGAGACAAATTCTTCCACGTGCAGGTAGGACCCTTCACCGACAAGACCCAGGCGGACGCGATGAAACAGCATCTGCTCGCCGACGGCTATAACGCCATCGTCAAGTAGAAGCTACTTCCTCGCCGACGCCTCTGGCGACAGCCCGGACTCGATCGCGCTCCGCACCGCCTCCATCAAATCTTCTTTTTCTGAGTAGTCCGCCGGATCGAGCGGCGCGTGAAATGTAACGGATACGGTTCCACTCTTCAGCTTCAAACTGCCCTTCGGCAGCATTCGCGTCGCGCCCACAATCGAAACCGGCACCACCGGCGCGCCTGAAGCCTTCGCGAGAAAGAATGGACCCTTCTTGAACGGGAGGAGCAATCCATCCCGCGACCGCGTCCCTTCGGGAAACAGCACCAGGCAGCTTCCCTGCTCGAGCTCGCTCTGCGCCACGGCACTCGTCGCCTTCGCGCTCTCCACGCTGCCATCCCGCGTCACCGGGATATCTCCTGCCAATCTCAGCGCATAGCCCAACACCGGAATGCGCATCAAAGAGGCTTTCAGGTAAATCACGACTCTGCCCGGAAGCAGCGGAATCAGCACCGGCGGATCCAGGTTCGATGAGTGATTCGCCATCACGATCGATGCACCGCGTGGCAGACGGTCCAATCCATGGACGACGACCCGCACTCCTCCGAATGGCAAACCCGCACGAGTGATCCAGAAACCGACGCGAAGCAATACTTGGGTCTTGCGCGTGATCAGCGTCCAGGGAAAGATGACGAGCGCCGCAGGCAGCGCGAGCACCGTCCAGACCAGAATGAGGATGAGACCGCGCATGGTACTTCAGCTCTCCTGAATCAGGCTTTCGCCAGAGGTACCGCGGCCGGCCTTGCGGAAGGCGACGCCGCAGGTTGGGCCCCAAGCCGCGCCGGCAGCTTAGAGTAAATGCCATCGAATCCACCGTTCGAAAGGATCGCGACCACATCGCCCGGCCGAGCGCCCGCAGCCACATGCGCGACAATCTCCTCCACATGCGCCGCCAGCAGTGCGCTGTGTCCCTGGGCCGCCAGCGCCCGCACCACCGCCTCCGGATGTAGCCGCTCTGCCTCCGGAATACTCTCCTGCTTGAAGACTCCGGCCAGCACCACCTCATCTGCCAGCGCCAGCGCATCCACCAGCTCACGCTCAAACACATTGCGCCGTAGTGTATTCGATCGTGGCTCCAGCACTGCCCACAGCCGCGATTGCGGATATGCGGCTCGCAGCGCGCGTAGCGTCTCCCGGATCGCCGTCGGGTGATGCGCGAAATCGTCGATCACGGTCACGCCGCGCTCCACCGCCCGCACCTCCAACCTGCGCTTCACGCTCTTGAAACTGGCGATCGCATCCACGATCGCCTGATCCTCGATGCCCTGTCCCCCCGCCAGCGCCGCCGCCGCCATCGCATTCAGCGCGTTATGCTCGCCCGCCATCGGCAGCACAAGTTCGAGCCACGGCTTGCCGCCGCGCCACACCTGCCACTGCGTCTTGCCGTCGCGATGCTTCAGATCCCGCATCTGCCACTCGGATCCCTCGGCGAATCCATAGCGCTCCACCTTGCAAAACGCCCGCGCCACGCACTCACTCACATTCGCGCTGCCGTCAAAGGCCACCACGCGTCCGCGCCGCGGCACTAGGTTCACCAGCCGTTTGAACGCTATCTTCACCGCCTCCAGATCCCGATAGATATCGGCGTGATCGAACTCAACATGGGTCAGGATCGCCGCATCCGGAAAATAGTGCATGAACTTCGGGCCCTTGTCGAAGAACGCGGTGTCATACTCGTCGCCTTCGAGAATGAAGCTCGCGGTCGGCGCAAGCTGAAAGCTGGTGCCGAAGTTCTCCGCCACGCCTCCGATCAGGAAGGAAGGACCACGTTCCCCACGCATCCGCGCTGCCTTCTCATAGATCCACGCCAGCATGCTCGTAGTTGTCGTCTTGCCGTGTGTTCCCGCGACCACCAGCGATTCCCGCCCGGTAAGGAACTCCTCATAGACCGTCTGCGCCATGGAGCGAAACGGAATCCGCCGGTCCAGCACATACTCCAGCTCCACATTGCCGCGCGAGATCGCATTGCCCACAATCACCAGGTCCGGCGGCGGCTCCAGGTTCTTCTCCGCATAAGGCTCCATCACCGGGATACCCAGCGTCTCCAGCAAATCGGACATCGGCGGATACGCCGCGGCATCCGATCCTGTCACCGTGTGCCCTTGGAGTTGCAGCATCCCCGCCAGCGAGGCCATCGCCGTGCCGCAGATACCGATCAGATGTATATGCTTCGCTTCGGTCTTCATTGCTCCTCTTGATCAACCCCGTTTCGAGACGCTATCTGCAGCTCCGTTCCTTCCAAACCCACCGCCAGCTCCGCTTCCACTCCAAACGGCAACGTAACATTGCTGCGCGACACGTGTCCCGAGCGAAGCCCGTAAGCGATGGGGCCGTCAAACCACTCCATCACCGTCAGGATCACCCGCTCGGTAAGATCAGCCGGCGCGCCTGGTGAGTGGCAGTCAAGCATCTCCCCGAAGATGATCCCGGTCACGCCCTCGAGCTTGCCCGCCAGCTTCATCTGCCGCAGCATGCGGTCGATCTGGTATGGCTTCTCGGCAAGGTCTTCCAGGAACAACAGCTTGCTCTCTGTCTGTGCCGCAAACGGCGTGCCCAATGACGCAGTCAACAGACTCAGGCAGCCGCCATAGAGCACGCCGCGCGCATTTCCCGCCTGCAATCCGCGCAGTCCGGACTCGCTGCCCAGACGGTAGGCCTCGCCTCCCAGCGCTGCCGCGAAACTCAACAGGTCCACGCCGTCTCCACGCGAAAAATCAGCCGCCACCATTGGTCCGTGGAGCACCGGCACACCCGCCTGATCCAGCATCCATGTCTCAATCGCCGTATGGTCGCTGTACCCGATAAACGGCTTGCGATTGCGGCGCAGCAAATCCAGATCCAGCCCCTCGAGCAGATAGTTGCTGCCGTAACCGCCACGGATACAAATCACCGCATCGATCTCCGGATCAGCAAAAGCCGCATGCAGATCAGCAAGCCGCTGCTCCGGGGTCGCCGCAAAGTACGGCCATGCCTGGGTCAGCACGTGCGGCATCAACGTTACCCTATGGCCCAGGGCGCGCAGCCGTTCGACGCCGCGCTGCACCTTCTCCGGATCGGCATTGCTCGCGGGCGCCACCACGGCGAGTCGTATCGGCGAGGTCCTCACCGCGGGCCTCCCGCAAGCCACTGGCCGCGCGCCACGATCATCGCAGGACCAGTCAGCAGCAACTCTTCGCTCGGGCTAGGCCATTCCACTACTTGCTCTCCACCCGGCGCGCGCACCCGCAGGCGTCTCGGCGTATTTTCCAGCGCCATCATCATCGCGGCACTCGCGCTCGTCCCGGTACCGGAGGAGGACGTCGGACCGACACCGCGCTCGTAGATACGTATCTCGATCAGGTCCTCCGCCAATCGCCGCACGAACTCCACATTCGTTTGCGCCGGAAAATCCGGGTGCACGCAGATCGCCTCGCCCGCGTCCTGCCACGCGCGTCCGGCCACCATAAATTCTTCGTTCTCCGCCAAGGCCACGAACTGCGGATTGCCGATCGCGATCACCGCGCCTTCAACAACACGGCCTCCGTCCAGCTTCACCGTCTTGCGCTCAACCGCCGGCGACCCCATTCCGGTCGTGAAGCGGAACTCCGTGCCGGCCGCGCTCTCCAGTTGGCAGACCCGCACGCCCGCATCCGTCTCGATACGCACCTCGTCGCCTGGTCGCAAGGCTGCCTGGTACGCCATCCACGCAGCAACGCAGCGCGTGCCATTGCCAGAAATCTCCCCATGAGAGCCATCCGCGTTATGCAGGCGAATGCGTCCTTCGCGTTCGCTGATCTGTGTCAGATATTCCACGCCATCGGCGCCCACCCCCGTGGTGCGTGAGCACAACTCGCGTGCAAGCTGGCCCAGATCGCGGCCGGCAGCCTGCGCCTCCTCCACAATCAAAAAATCATTGCCACAGGCGTGCGCCTTAATGAAGTCAATGCAGTCGAATTCGATGCAGTCGAACTCGGTCACTCTTCCTCCCAGCTGCGGAAGGTCATCACGCGCTCAATCCCAGAGGCCTTCATCAACAGGGCTGTCAGTCGGCGATGCCCGCTCCTCGATGCCATCACCGTAAACGACAGTCGCACCATGCTCGGCAAGCTCTCCCTGTCCACAGGATCCAGCCGCCGCTTTTCCTCATCCATCACGTGCAGCACTGACAGATACATCGCATCGGAATCCTGGCCGCGCACCTCGTAAACGCGGCTGTACTGCTTCAGATTCGTAAGCGTCTCAAGCGCCCCTACCGCCTCCAGCACGACTATGATCAGCACCGTCGCAAACACGGCCGGCCAATACAGCCCGGCCCCGCATGTCATGCCCACCGCGGCCACCGCAAACACCGTCGCTGCGCTCGTCAAGCCACTGACTTGGTTACGATTATGCAGGATCAGCCCGGCTCCCAGAAAGCCAATGCCCTGCACGATGTTCGAAGCGATTTGTCCTTTGTTCGGGCTCAGCTCACCCGCAATCAGCGGGGACAGATATGTGAACAAAGCCGCGCCGAAACAGATCAGCAGGTTCGTCCGCAAGCCGGAGGCTTTGTGGTGATATTCGCGATCGACCCCGACCATGCCGCCCAGCAGGCATGCCAGCAGCAGCCGCATCGTGCCCGTGTCCGCCAGGGCCCACTGCTCCAGCTGGCTGAAGCTCAGCGCGTGCTTTGCGTCAAATACCATCATCGCCATCGCCTGCCTCATCCATCAGCGGCCCACCGTCGGCCGCCCATCGCGTGATCCTACCATCCGGCCGCAGGTCCGCCACTCCCACTCCCGGACTACTCCGGGCTACCCGAATTCGCCGCCCCAGGACCTTGTTTTGTGGCGTAAATACGGGCGCAAGGCTGCCCCGTCGAGCAGATAATCTGCAGCAGCTTCAGACCCTGCGGATGCGCGGCAACTGCGCCGGCCACCGCGTCCCCATCCAGCGCCACCACATAGTCCGCCTTCGCAGCCGGGTCCGCAAGCGCCGGTCCCCATTCGTAATAGTTGCCCTCGTTGATGATGTTGCGCAGCGGTATTCCCGCCTGCTGTACTGCGCCGACGTGCTCGGAGGTGTACATCAACAGCGTCTTGCCGGGCGGCAGTACCCGCAGCCAGTTCGCCAGCGCCCGCTCAAACGGGATGCGTGTGCGTGAATTCTCCACCGCCTCCTGAAAGACCAATGGCCGCGCGCGCAGCAGCAGAACGGTATTTGTCAGAATCAGAGCAGCCGTCACCGGCACCATCCAGCCCTGCCAGCGCGGCCGCCACGTTGCCAGCCCCTCCAGGGCCGCCGCTGCGAAGAGCGCAAACGCCGGCAGCATCTCCATGCCGTACCGGGTGTTGTACCAGGAGTGCGGAAACCACACCGGTATGAAGATCGGCACCGACCCATACGCCACGGAATATGCATAGAACGGCAATGGCAGCCACAGCAGCGTCGCCGCCCACAACGCAACACTGCACCGGCGGAGCCATAGGAACGCCATGCCCGTAAGCGCGATCAGAAGGATCAGTTGCGTCGCGTGCGGCACCACCGCGCCCAGCTCCGCCGCCTTCAGAAAGTAAAGCGTCGCCACCACCGGCCGGTGGTACTCCATATAGTGGCCGGGACCGTAGGGCGATGTCCGCGCCTCGATCGCGCGCGCAGAATAGGGTCCGCGCAGAAAATCGAACGGGTCGTGAAACTGCTTCGCGTTGTAGGCGATCCACACCAGCGGCGCCATCACCACCAGCACCGTTGCCAGCAGCCAGATGCCGGTCAGGCGCTCTCGCAGATTGCGCCTCCGCGCCACCACAATCCCGGTCGCGATGCACCACGCCGCGGCCGCATAGATCCAGCCGTCATAGCGGGTGAAGACCGCGCACACCAGCACCAGGGCAGCGCCCATCACCAGGCGTCCGCATCCCTCAGCATTCCCTTCCTCGGAGCGTCGCGCGAGCAGCGCGAGCAACAGCGCCGCCCAGACCATCTCCGCCAGGAACAGCGGCTCCGTCATCGCCGTCGTCGAGAAGTAGAGCAGTCCCGGATTCAGCGCTAAGAACGCCACAGCCAGCCACGCGATGGCATGCCGCACAAAGCACAGCGCCAGGCGGTACAGCCCGACGCACGCCGCAACGTAGCTCGCCATCGAAGGCAGCGCCGCCGGTACCCCGCTCTGCCACCAGTTCATCTTTTGTACGAAGGGCACCAGCAGCAGGTGCGACAACGGCAGCCACACCGAGCCAAGCTGGCGAAATCCCGGCGTGCGCGAGTCGAAGATACGCCGCGCGATATGTAGGTGCGCCACCGCATCGCCGTACAGCAGCAGCAGTTGGTGTTGCGAGCAGAAGGCGAGCGCGGCCAGCGTCAGTACCGTGCTCGCGAGTGCGACCGTCCCGCCGTCGCGTGGCGGCTGGTGCTGCTTCGCCTCAGTCAAGGTGGCTGAGCGCGCGGAATTGCCCAAAGCGCGCATCGATCTCCTCACGTGTCAGCGTCTGCGTGCGCTCGGTGCCAAACTTCTCGACCGCGAATGAGCCCATCACCCCGCCATAGAACATAGCCTTGCGGAAGTTCGCTGGCGTTAGCTCACCCTTCTGCGATGCAAGATAGCCGAAGAATCCGCCCGCAAACGAATCGCCCGCGCCGGTCGGGTCGACGACTTCGGCCAGCGGCAGCGCCGGCGCCCGAAACGGCGTGGCATATATCTCCGGCTTCGCGCCAGGAAATGAGCGCTCGCTGAAGAAAACCGTTGCGCCGTACTCCCCATGCTTCACGATCAGCGTCTTCACGCCCATCCCAAGGATCTTCTTCGCCGCCCTCACCAGGTTGGCATCCTCGGCCAGCATCTTGGCCTCGCCATCGTTGATCAGCAGTACATCCAGGTCCACCAGCACCTCAGCCAGCGCCGCGCCGTGGTCCTTGATCCAGTAGTTCATGGTGTCGCCGCACACCATCTTCACCTTCGGCATCTCGCGGCGCACGCGCGCCTGCAGCTTGGGATCGATGTTGGCCAGAAAGAGAAATTCTGAATCACGATAACTCGCCGGAATCTTCGGCGTGAATGTCTCAAAGACATTCAACTCCGTCGCCAGCGTGTCCGCTTCGTTCAGCGTGCGCGTATACGAGCCCGTCCAGTGGAAGCTCTTTCCCGATACATGCTCGATTCCCGTGGTGTCCACGCCGCGCTTCTTCAGCACATCTTCGTTCTCGGCCGTAAAGTCTTCGCCCACCACGCCGATCACACGGACCTGCGTAAAGTAGCTGGCGGCCAGTGCAAAGTGTGTCGCCGCCCCGCCCAGCGCGTGGTCCACCCGGCCGCTCGGTGTTTCAATGCTGTCAAACGCAACGCTGCCAACCACCACAATCGACATGCAGGCTTCCTTTGAATTACGAGAGATATTTCCCGACGATCGCACCCAGCTTCGCGCGCGTTCCCGCAGGAATCGCATCACGGCTGGTCAGGATCGCATGCTGCAGCGCCGTCGCGCAGGCGCATGTGCGCTCCGCGGGTACGGCACGCACGGCGGCGCGCAGCACCTTCGCTGCATTGGCGGCGTTCTGGTGCATCACCGCAACAATCTGGTCCACCGTCACGTCATCGTGCCCAGCGCGCCAGCAGTCGTAGTCAGTCACCATTGCCATCGTGGCGTAGCAGATCTCCGCCTCGCGCGCCAGCTTGGCTTCCTGCAGGTTGGTCATGCCGATCACGTCAGCACCCCAGCTGCGATACAGGTTTGACTCCGCGCGCGTGGAGAACTGCGGCCCTTCCATGCACACATAGGTGCCGCCGCGTTTGCCAACAACACCCTCGGCATCGCAGGCATCGGCAATCGTCTTCGCCACCACGCCGCATACCGGATCGCCAAACGCAACGTGCGCCACAATCCCATCGCCAAAGAACGTGCTCGTCCGCAGGAAGGTGCGATCGATGAACTGGTCCGGCACTACGAAATCCGTCGGCTTGTGCTCTTCCTTCAGTGATCCCACTGCCGACACGGAGATAATGCGTCCCACGCCCAGCAGCTTCATCGCGAAGAGGTTGGCGCGATAGTTGATCTCGCTCGGCAACAGCCGGTGGCCGCGCCCATGCCGCGCCAGAAACGCGACACTGCGCCCTTCAAGTATGCCCAGCACCAGCTTGTCCGAAGGCTCGCCGAACGGCGTCTGGATGGCAACTTCCTGTGTGTCTGTAAGGCCCGGCATGGAGTAGAGCCCACTGCCGCCGATAATCCCGATCTCTGCCTGTTGCAAATCTTTCTCCGCGCCCGCGGCACTCCCGCCGCCGCACACGCATAACAGTTAGGTTGGAAACGTCAGTATACCCGTCCGCTGCTCGCTGGTTCCTGGTCGCGTTCAGTGCCGCAGCGCCGCCCGCATCAGACCGTAACGCGTCATCAGGTGCGACAGGTTCTCGCTCAGCTCCGGCGTCGGCACCTCGGGCATCGCAACATGAGCCTGTCGCTCCCCGCTGCGTCGCAGTGCTCCGGTCATCGTCAGCTCCAGCTTGCGCGCCAGCGGCAGCGGGAAGCTCTCGCTGATAAACACGCCACGCCCCACCGTAGCGATCACCACAGGCCCCTCTTCCGTCGTGAAGACGCTCTCACCTGAACCGCCCTCGCTTTCATCGGTCGGTTGTATCTGGACATCCGTGTACTTCCGCTTCAGATTCTCCGCATAGACGGCCGCAAAGTTCGCTGCGGCCTCTTCGCTCTTCCATTGCGACAGGTACAGCAACGCCACCGATTTGGTCGAATCCTTCTCCTCCGGCGTCTTCGCGGCGCGGCTCTGTGCCGCGTAATACATGCCGCCGTCCCACTGGGGTGTCAGCTCTTCCGCTCCCGCCTTCCCCGCAAACAGCTGGGTCAGGATCCGCACATCCAGCTCGCCCATCACGCCAATGTCGTACGGCGCATACTGCGCGTCGATCAGCGGATGAATGTCCGGCATGATCAGCAGCGTCGGATGCACCTGCCGCTCCCACGCTCGCGGATGCATGATCTCGTAACTCGTCCCCGGCGGCCGGTCCAGCGCTCCGGCAAACGCCTCCTTCGGCCCCTCATCCTTCAGCACCATCTGCTCGAAGTTCAGTCCCTCGCGATAGGGAAACAACAGCGACTCCTTCAGCAGCAGCGGAGCCCGCTTCAGCACCGGCGAATCGCCGTCGTCACCGCCCAGGTCGTCCAGCTGCGCTGCAATATCCGGCAGCTTCGCCAGCGACTGTCCCTTCGGCGCCAACCCCCAGTCCAGAAAGACCACCATCGCCTGCCCTTCGGCCACCGCTTCCCGCGCCGTGTCCGCCTCGTCCACCCGCAGATGCTCGTTATCCTCGTCCACGTTCTTTGCAGTGGATTCCTTGCTCTGGTCGCTCCACTTCTCCAGGTCCACATGCTGGTCTTGCAGTGCATGCGTCAGTTCATGCGCCAGCACCGGCTTCTGGTCATCCGGCGCAATCCAGTCCAGCATGTTCACCGTCTTGGTCTTGCTGTCGTAGTAGCCGGCAATCTGCTCGGTCAGCAGGCTCACGATGAACGGCCGCAGGTGGAAATCCCGGTCCAGCAAGCCGAACTTCTTCAGCACGATCTCGGAGCTCTCCAGCCGCTGCGCGTCCTTGTCATCCTTCATCTTGCCCAGGATGTAGTGCTGCACCTCGTCGCGCGTCGTCAGTCGCCGCTTTACCGCATGGCGAATTGAGAGATCGCTGTCCTTGCTGGCAAAGCTCAGAATCTGGTCCACCGATGCGAACAGCTCCTTCGCCTGCGCCGAAGTAATCTTCTGGTCGGTCTTCGGCTGCGACGGGTTCTGTTGCGGCTGCGCCTGCTGCGCCGGCCCGTTCTGCTGTGGCGCTGGTGCGCCCGTGGTTTGCGCCCGCAAAGGCAGCGCGGCCAGCAATCCCGCGGCCATCGCCGCACATGTAGCCCGCCTCGCCTTCATCCCCATCGCCTCACCGTCCCCATGCCGCCCGCTGGCCTGCTGCCAGAAGGCTATAATTTTTTAAAGGCTTTCCGCTATGCAGGACACTTCCGCCACAACTGTCGCTACCTCTCAAGACGCGCCGGCAGTCCCAGCTGTGAGCGCCCCCACGGCACTCGGCGCGGCACTCGGCGGAGCTTCTGCGTCTCTTCAGGAGCTAGCCGGAGCCCGCAGCTTCCCCGTCTTCAGCGTGACGGCTCAGGAAGTCACCGCCCTGACGGAAGGCGCCGGTGTCTTCGATCTCGGCTATCGCGGGCAGTTCACCGTCGGCGGCGCAGATCGTCTCCGGTGGCTCAACGGAATGCTCACCAATAACATTCAGGGACTGGCTGAAGCCACAGGAAACTATAGCTTTGTGCTCAACGCGCAGGGCCGCATCCAGGGCGACTGCGACGCCTTCCGCCTTGCCGACCAATTGCTCGTCCTCACCGATCGCAGCCAGATTCCCGCCCTCATGGCGCACTTCGACCACTTCATCATCATGGACGACGTTGCCCTCGAGGACGTCTCTTCCACCCGAACCTCGCTCGGCGTTGCCGGTCCACGCGCTCCTCAACTGCTCGCCGCCCTCGGGGTCTCCCTGCCTGTGCCAACACCAGACGCTCTCTGGCTTATGCAGACCCGCATCTGCGGCGTAGCCGTGCAACTTACCGGCGGCTATTCCACCGCGTCGCCGCGTTTCGAGCTCTGGTGCGCCAACGAGAACGTCCGTATGCTCTGGGATGTTCTGCTCGCCGCCGACGCCATCCCCTGCGGTCTGCGCGCCGCCGAAACCGTGCGCGTGCTCGAAGGAACGCCTCGTTACGGCGTAGACCTCGGCGAACGCGATCTGCCTCAGGAGACCAGCCAGGCCCGCGCGCTGCACTTCGCCAAGGGCTGCTACCTCGGGCAGGAGATCGTCGAACGGATTCGTTCCCGCGGTGCTGTGCACCGTCGCCTCGCGCAGTTCACGCTGGACACCGAACCGACCGCGCTCCCGCTCGAGCTCACCGTCGCCGGGGAAACCGCCGTCGTCGGCCGGATCACCAGTACAGCGTTCTCGAACGGCACGCGCTACGGCCTCGGCATCGTGCGCACAGAAGCTGTCGCCCGCCACCCGGTGCTCGACTATCCCGGCGGCACTGCCACCCTTGTCATCCATCCCCCACTTGCGCGCTCCGCGACGCAAACCTCATAGGAAGGTTCATCCAGCATGTCAGACCAGCCATCCGGATTCACCGTCACCGATCGCCGCAAATTCACCATCGAGGGCGACCTGCGCGAAGGCGCCTCCACGGTTGAAGAAACTCCAGCCGCCATGCCCCAGTCCGAGCCGGCAGCGGCGAGCGCATCCAAACTCGGTCCAAAGCTCGTCGAAAATGCCTCTCCGGTTGAAAAGGAAGTCGTGAATCGCAACCTCGAACCGCTTCCCGCCGAAGATGAATCTGTCGGTGAGGCAGCCTTCGACGAGGAAGCTCTGCCTCCCGAGCCGACCGCCGCCGAATCCGCCGCGCAGGACGCCGACTACCGCGCCTCCTCGAAGAAGCTCGACGACATGATCTCCCAGGCCAACCCCGGCGCGCGCGACTCCTTCGGCCGCGGCGCGGAGATGAACTTCGACAAGCTGGTGCAGTCCGTCTACATGACTGCTGCGCTGCAGATGGGCGCCGGCACCCAGCCCGGCGAGCAGCCGCGCGTGGATATCCTCGGCGCCCGCCAGAGCATCGACATGCTCAGCGTCCTGGTCGAAAAGACGAAGGGTAATCTCACCGACAAGGAACAGCGTCTGTTGCAGAACGCCCTCTTCGAGCTGCGCATGATGTTCATGGAGATCACCAACGCCATCTCCTCGAACGCCCACAATCCGGCGGCCAAGCCGCCGATACGGTAGGGAGCGATCCGCCTGCCGCCTTCCGTCAATGCCAGCATCCTCGTTCTCGGCAGTGGCACGTCCATGGGCGTGCCCACGCTCGGTTGCTCCTGCCGCGTCTGCACCTCCACTGATCCGCGCGACCAACGTCTCCGGCCCTCCGTCGCCGTCGAATGGCAAACCGAGACCGGGAATGTTGACGAGCCGCCTCGATCGCATCGTGTCCTCATCGACACCGGCCCGGACTTCCGCCAGCAGGCGCTGCGCTTCGCCATCCGCAACATCGACGCCGTCTTCTACACCCATGCGCACGCCGACCACATTCTCGGCCTCGACGATCTGCGTCCCCTGAGCTTTTCCCATCGCGACCGGAAGCTGCCGCTATACGCCGACGGGCCGACCGCCGAGGTACTCGAGCGGGTCTTCTCTTACACCTTTTCCGCCAACGCCACCTATCCCACGCGCGCACGCGTCGAACTGCTCCGTCTTGATAGCCCCGTAGAGGTCGCGGGCGTTACCTTTACTCCGGTACCCCTCATGCATGGAAGCCTCCAGGTCACCGGCTATCGCTTCGGCAACGCCGCATACCTCACCGACATGAACAACATTCCTGACTCCAGCCTCGCGCTGCTCGATGGCGTGGAGGTCGTCGTTCTGGATGCGCTGCGCCCTCAGCCGCATCCCACCCATGCCAACCTCACCGATGCCATTGCCTGGGCGGAGAAGATCGGCGCGCGACACTCCTGGTTCACCCACATGTCGCACGAGATCATGCACGCGGAAACGGACGGGGAATTGCCCCCCTCCATCCGCCTGTCTTATGACGGACTGCGCATCCCCATCGAACTCTGACCAATGCAGATCTTCCGCACCCCCGACGAACTCCCCGCCGATTACCGCGCCACCGTATCGAGCGTTGGAAACTACGATGGCGTTCACCTCGGCCACCGCTTCCTGCTCGCGCGCGTCGTCGAGCGGGCACGCGCACTCCAGGCGCGTGCTGTCGCGGTCACCTTCGAGCCACATCCCGGCCAGTTCCTGCGCCCGGACGCAGCGCCCCGACTCATTACCCCCTCTTTAGCCGAGCGCCTCGATCTCCTCGCCACCACCGGCATCGACGCCACCGTCGTCCTTCCCTTCACCGCCGAATTCTCGCAGCAGAGCGCCGAGGACTTCGTCCGCAGCGTCCTGCTTAAACAGCTGCGCTCCGTCGAGGTCCACGAGGGCGACAACTTCCGCTTCGGCTTCCGCGCGGAGGCTGGCATCGATCGATTGAGGGCGCTCGGCGCCCAGCTCGGCTTTGCCGTCCACATCTACCAGCCGCTCCAGGTGCACGGCATGGACGTGTCCAGCAGCCGGATCCGCCAGCTCATCTCCGCGGGTGACATGCGCCGTGCACGCTGGCTGCTCGGAAGGCCTTTTTCCATCCTGAGCACGCCGGCACATGGCCGCGGCATCGGCAGCAGGCTGACCGTCCCCACCATCAATCTCGCAGGCTACGATGGCGTCGTCCCCGCAACGGGCGTCTACGTCAGCCGCATGCAGATCGCGGCCGGAACCCCGCACGCGGATGCACCAGACGAGGTCTGCTTCGACTCCGTCACCAACGTCGGCACCCGGCCCACCTTTGCCGACGCATCCTTTGCCATCGAAAGCCATCTGCTCGACTTCCGACCCGTCGCGCTGAATGAAGCGACGCCCCTGCGCCTCAGCTTCCTCACGCGCCTCCGCGATGAACGGCAATGGCCGTCGCCCGAGGCCCTCCGTGAGCAGATCGGCCGCGATGTCGTTGCCGCCCGGCGTTACCTGCGCCGCGCCCCCCGAACCTGAAATCTCACTGCCGGCTCAAACAACCTCCCGCCCTTTGCGGCATCTCATCAGCAAACTTCGACCGGCATTTGCGTCTTCGGGTGTAGCATCTGCGATGTCGTAATTCTTTGGGGGGAGAAATCTTAATGCACAAGTTCTTCAAGCACGCTCTGGGCCAGCTCTGCATCGCCGGAATGCTCACCGGCGTGGCCTCCGCCGCGACCGATATCCAGAAGCTCAACGATCGCATCGATGCCGCAACCGCCGTCATCCACGAGCTGATGGCCACGCCGGACAAGGGCGTGCCACAGTGGGTCGCCGCCAAAGCCAAGTGCGTTGCTGTCGTGCCCGGCTATAAGAAAGGTGCCTTCGTGGTCGGTGGCCAATATGGACAGGGCCTCGCCACATGCCGCACCGCCCACGGGTGGAGCGCGCCGGTCTTCATGCAGATCACTGGCGCCAGCTTCGGTTTTCAGGCAGGCGGGCAGTCGACTGACCTGGTCCTCGTCGGCACCAATCACAAATCCATGCAAGACATGATGAAGGAGAAGGTCAAGCTGGGCGGTGACGCCGCCGCATCCGCCGGTCCCGTTGGCCGCAACTCGCAAGCCTCCATCTCCGCCCTAGCCAACGCGGAGTTCCTTACCTACTCCCGCAGCAAGGGCCTCTTCGCCGGCCTCGATCTCACCGGCGACTACATCAACCAGAACAAGGAAGATACGAAGGTCTTCTACGGCAAGGAGATCCCTTACGCCGAGATCCTCTCCGGCAAAGTGCCAACCCCGCCCGCCGCACACCACTTTGAAGCTGCGGTGGCCCACATGTTCCACGTCAGCAAAGCAGCGACTACGAAAGAAGCCAAGAAAGAAGCTATGTGACCTTGTCTCGCACCCCAGCAAAGAGACCCGCGTCGAAAGGCGCGGGCTTTTTTGTCTTCGCAATTATGTCGTTCGGACTCAGCCGAGGGCGTCACAGTTCACTTCACAGGAAAACAATCCAGGTCATTCGCAAAGTGAATCGGGCCCGAATATCTCCGCCTTATTTCGGCTTGCGTTTCCTTCTCGTTTCCCAAAGTCCGCAGCATTCGATGCGACAGCACCAATTGCTTCACATGCGCATTCGCCGCGATCACACCAATGACGGAAGGCGGCATATGGAGCCGACGCTCTACTCCGGTAGCGCCCTCCGGCACAGCGTTGTGAGCGACGAATAAATCCGCACCCGTCGCCAGCTGCGTCAAGCCTTGCCCTTCTCCATTCGTATCGCCGCTGAAGACGATTCGCTTCCCGCCGATCTCCACTCGCCACGCCAGCGCAGGGAAGGCTCCATGAATGACGCGCACTGCGTACACAGCCATGTCAGCGTTGCGAAACACAAGCAGCGGCGTCGGTCCGGCATCGACATTATGCGGTTGCAACGTGTAGCTTCCCTCAGCACCCGGTTCCACCAGGTCACTCAGATAGCGCCAGGCTCCATGCGGCTCGCTGAAGAGGTCGTGCACAAACTCGGTAGTGGAAGGCATGTACTCGTTTCCTGGAGGGCCAAATACCGGCAGCGGCCGCTTGCGGTCTTCAAACCAGGAAGAAAAAATCAGAGCCGGGAAGTCGCCGCTGTGGTCTACATGAAAGTGGCTGAAGAGAAAGACATCCACCTGGGACATCTGTGCGCCGCTCTCGCCAAAGCGCAGGGCGCTGCCGCCTCCCGCGTCCACCATTACCCGCGCTCTGCCGTGCTCCCATATCAGATAGCTGGTCGATGCGCGCTTATCCTGCATCTCCGGGCCGCCGGAGCCTAATACCTGCACTGCCAACCCGGTCGTTCCGCACGATTGCGCGCTCGCCGAAACCCGACATACCACCAGCACCGCAGAAAAAATCAGAGCGTGGACCAGGCTTCGCGGGCGCATAGGAGAACCAGTATCCTCCCGATATTCCTGCGCTGCTCGCCCTATCGTGAAACGATCTCCGTCGCCTCCCCCGGAAACCGCTCCCCTTCCTTGTCCGCATCCGCCACCTTCATGAAATCCATCCAGACCGGCAGCGCCGCACGTGCTCCCGTCTCCTTGTCCCCGAGCGACTGCCGCGTGTCATACCCCATCCACACTCCGCAAGTCACCGACGGCGAAAACCCCAGAAACCATGCGTCCGTAAAATCACTCGTCGTCCCTGTCTTCCCTCCGAGAGGATGGTCGAGCGCTCGCGCTGCCGCTGCCGTTCCGCTCTTTGTCACCTGCTGGAGCAGCACCATCATCGTCCGCGCCGTCTTCGCGTCGGTCGATTGATTCACCTCCGCCTGGTCTTCGGAAAGCGGCATCCCATCGGCATTGGTCACACGGCGCAGCAAGTGCGGCGTCACCCGCACTCCGTCGTTCGGAAAGCTGCTGTAGGCCGCCACCTGCTGCGCCAGGGTCACTTCCACCGAGCCCAGCGCCACCGGCAGGTATGGCGGAATGTCCCGCGTGATTCCGAACCGGTGGGCCACGTCGATCACCTTCTTCATCCCCACGCGCTCCGCCAACCGCAGTGCCGGAATATTCCGCGAGTCCGCGAACGCCTTTTCCAGCGGGATGTTTCCCAGGTAATTCGGCTCGTAGTCGTGCGGCGTATAAGGGCCACCCGCCGTCTGGAATGTCACCGGCGTATCAGCAATGATCTCCTCCGGTCTCGCCCCGTTTTCGATCGCCGCCGTATACACGTACGGTTTGAAGGACGAGCCAGTCTGCCGCTCTGCCTGCGTGGCGCGGTTGAACTGCGACAGGTTGAAGTCGCGCCCGCCCACCATCGCCAGTACATCCCCCGTGCCGTTGTCCACCGCCATCAGCGCCCCCTGTGCGCCGGAGTCCTGCTCGAGCGTTCCATGCAGCACCGGCACGCCCGGCGCGCTGTCGATGCGCACGTAGACGATGTCGCCAGGCTTGAACAGCTTTGCCGGGTCCTTCTCGCCCGTCCACGCCCAGTCTTCCGGCAGCAGACCCAGCCGCGCATCGCCAATCTTTACCGTTACCCGCCCCTCAAGAACGCCGACGACCATTCCGTGGAAATACGCCCCCTGCGTGACCGGGAGACTCCAGTCCGGATGCCGGAAACTCTCCATCGATTCGCCGGAGGCCAGCACGTTCAGCAGATGTCCGTGCCATCCGTGCCGCCGCTCATAGACGGCCAGGCCGTCCAGCACGGCTCGGTTCGCCGTCCGCTGTAGCGGCAGATCCAGCGTCGTGTACACCCGCAACCCCGCTTCGTGGACCATCTCCGCGCCGAATTGCCGCTCCAGTTCGCGCCGCACCTCCTCCACAAACCACGGCGCCACGCTGTTGGGCGGCGGCGCCTGATGCAGGCCTAGCGGCGCTCCCTTGGCTTCGTTGGCCTGCGATGCCGTAATCGCGCCGTCTTCCAGCATCGCGTTGATCACCGTGTTCCGCCGCCGGAAGGCCCGTTCCGGATTCAGAATCGGCGAATACGCCACCGGCCCCTTCGGCAGACCGGCCAACAGCGCGGCCTCGGGCAGCGTCAGCTCGCGCGCCGGCTTGCTGAAGTAGTAGTTCGCCCCTGCCTCGAAGCCATACACCCCGTGGCCTAGATAGATCTGGTTCCCGTAGAGCGTAAAGATCTGCTGCTTGGTAAAGCTGTGCTCAATCTGGATGGAGAGAAAGACCTCCTGCAGCTTCCGCCGGAAGGTCCGGTCGGGCGTCAGGAAGAGGTTGCGCGCCAGCTGCATGGTCAGCGTGGATGCGCCCTGCGCGCGTCCGCGTGAGGTCAGGTCGTGATACGCCGCGCCCAGCACGCGAAAAAGATTTACACCCCAGTGGCTCTCAAAGTTCTTGTCCTCGATCGAGATCACCGCCTGCCGCAGCATCGGCGGAAAGTCGTCGTACTGCACCACGCTGCGCCGCTCCATGGCGAAGGAGCCGAAGAGCTGCCCGTGCACGTCGTATAGGTCCGTCGTCGCCAGCGGCTTGTAGCGTTCCAGGTCTGCGATCTGCGGCAGGTCCACCGAGTAGACCAGCGTCAGCCCGGCCAGCGACCCCGCCGCCGCGGCCAGCACCACCAGCAGCAGCAGCGCAACGCTGCCTGCCACCTTGCGGCGCCCGTGGATGCGCACGCGCCTCCGCTGCGGCGGGCGAAACCCTCCCTCGGAAATCTCCCGGGATCGTGTGGTTTTGGAATCTTCAGTCAATGGCACAAATCAGCGCGGCGCTCGAGGCCGAGCATAGCACCTGGGAAGGGGCAGGCGAAGTGGGCCTTCCCGGGCAAACGGCTCCATCGCTTTTCGTCGCAGTGGATGCGATCAAAGCACATCACCGCACTGCGGGCCATCGCGGCTCGAATCGCGGGCATCCGACGAAGTAGGGCCGCTGGTACCAACGGTTCTCTCAACCGAATCAGCCCCGACCATTTAATTGAAAGGAACACACATGAGCGTCAAGACCATAGATGAACTTTTGTTGGACGAGTTGAAAGACCTTTATTCCGCGGAAAAACAGCTCACCAAAGCCCTCCCCAAGATGGCCAGAGCAGCGGCTTCTCAGGACCTGAAGACCGCCTTTGAAAACCACTTGGAGGAGACTCAGGGCCACGTCGAACGCCTCGATAAAATCTTCGAGACACTCGGTAAGAGCCCCCGAGGCAAGACCTGCCACGGCATGCAGGGCCTCGTCGAGGAAGGCTCGGAAATGATCAGCGAACTCGAGAAGGGCGCGGTGAGAGACGCTGGACTGATTTCAGCCGCTCAGCGAGTCGAGCACTACGAGATGGCGGGCTATGGATCGGTTCGTGAGTTCGCGAGCCTCCTCGGGCAAAAGGAGATAGCGTCCCTGCTCGAACAAACGCTGGGAGAAGAAAAAGCCGCCGATGAAAAGCTGACGGGAATCGCGAAGAAGGTCAATCCCCAGGCCATCAAGTCGAACAAGGCCGCCGCCTAGCCGTAGCACAAAACAACAGAAGTGAAGAAGGGCTGCCATGCATTCGCATGACAGCCCTTTTGATTTGGAGCCGCCGCTACTAGGCAGCCTTCGCCTTCAACACATCAAGCGCCTTGTTCAACTGATCATCCGGCTGCGCTTTCTGTACATCCGGGACCTGCGGAGCGCCCAGCTTGTTGGTCTGTGCCGCCGGGTGGCTGTCGTCCTGATCGTCGTCGTTCGATGCCACCACCACGTTCGGCTGCACCGCCTCGTCCTGGATCTTCTTCCCGTCAGGCGCAGCATACTTCGCCACTGACAGAATCAGCGCAGACCCATCCGGCAGTTCCAGCGTCTTCTGCACCGAGCCCTCGCCGAAAGTCCGGTCGCCCACCACATCGCCGCGCTTGTTGCCTAAGATCGCCGCGGCCGCCAGCTCGCCCGGCCCCGACGTGCCATGATTCACCAGCACCACCAGCGGAACAGCGGTGAGGAACTTCGACTTTTCTGCCGTGAAGGTCTCGCTGGGATACTTCTGCCCGCTCAGGGTTGCAATGGTTCCGCTCTGCAGGAAGAAGTTCGCCAGCCGGATGCCTTGCGCCTCATCGCCCACAGCAACGTCGCGCAGATCCAGCAGCACCTTCTTCGTCTCCTTGTTGTCGCCCTTGCCCAGTCCCTTCAGCTTGCTCTCGATCTCGTTCACGCGGTCCTTGGTCAGCGCACTCGGCTTGATGTACAGAATGCTCGCGTTCTCGTAAAGCTGATCGCTCACCGCAGGCACCGCCACGTTGCTCCGCGTCATCGTGATCTTGTCCGGCTCCGGCTTGCGCGGCCGCACTACCGAGATGGTCACGTTCGTTCCCGCCGGCCCTTCCAGCAGCAGCCGGATCATCGCCAGCGACAACTCGCGCGTCGACTGGTTGCCGATCGCCTCAATCAGGTCGCCGTCCTCGATCTGTTCTTTGTCCGCCGGGCTGCCCTTGACCACCGAGACCACCGTCGCATAGCCATAGCGCTTGGAGACGTTGAGTCCCACCTGCGCCGTGCCCTCGCTCAGGTGCTGCTTATACAGCTTGTATTCGGAAGGCGTCAGGTAGCTCGAATCGGAGTCCAGCGATTCCAGCAGGCCATGCAGCGCGCCCACCGTCACATTGCTCATGTTGGGGTCCACAACGTAGTCATTCTGAATCTTGTTCAGGACTTCGCTGTACACCTCCATCTCCGGGTAGGCCCCGTCTTTCTGATCCGCGCGCACATTGGAGCGGAGACTGCCCCACACCGTGAGCAGGAGAAGAAGCACAGAAACCCCGAAGATCGAACGCTGGAAAGACTTGGACATGGACCACCTGTTACCAAAATGATAGCGCAGGGCCGCCTTAGGGTTCCCTACATGTTCCGTGCTATACGGACGGGCGGGCAACGCCTCTCTTTAGACGCCTTCCGCACGCCAACGCCAACCAGCGAGATCAGTCACTTAGCCAGGCGCACTCCCGATACCGGCAGGCCCACCGTCCGCATCAGGTCCCAGAAGCGTGGGTCGTCGCGAAGTGGGTCGACGCAGGGGTCAATCTTGAGATAGGTCATGCCCTTGTCATGCGCCGCCAACGCCTTCTCCAGCCAGTCGACGGCTAGGGCCTTCTCTCCCAGGCCGGCATAAATCAGCGCGATTTCGTATCGGCCAAGGCCGTCTTTTGCCACACGGTCCACCAATTTCGGCAGGATCGCGCGCGCTTCCTCAGGCTTGCCCATGCGCGCATAAGCATTCCCCAGGTGGCCCAGGGCATGCGGCTGATCGCCTAACTGTCGAAAATTGTGGACCGCTTTCGCGTATTCGCCCTTCTCCGAATAGATGATGCCGAAGGGAAAGAAGAAGTCGACAGGATTATTAGGCTCGATTCGCTCTGCGCGGTGAGTGTAAACAAGCGCTTCCTCGTAGCGGCGGGCGAAGTAATACGCGAAAGCGGCACCGGTGAATGACCGGGCCGAAACCGGGTCGAGTTCGAGCTGCCGGTTGATTTCGACCAGTCCTTCATGCCCGCGGCCAACGCGAAGAAGATAGAAAGCATAGGCGGAATGGGCCGCTGCCAGGTTCGGATTCAGGGCGATCGCCCGCTTCAATTCGCTTTCGGCCGTCTTCCAGTCCCAGTTCAGATTCATCTCAGCGTTGGCCAGCTCGGTGTGGGCCTCCGGTAACGCTCCGTCAATGGCGATGGCCTTGCTCGCCTCCGCCTTCTGCTTCGCGAACGCTTCACTGTAGGAAAGCCAGCCGGCCTCTCCCAGCCAGCCGTAGGCATTGGCCAGTGCCGTGTGCGCTGAGGCGAAGTTGGGATCCTTATCAACCGACTCCTGCAGATATCCCATGGCGTTGCGCGGCTCACCGGCATTCAGCATATGAACGCCCAGCCAATACAGATCCTGCGCTTCGCTGTACACGGGGCGCTCGCGACTCAGGCGGGCCTGCTCCCGCGGCGTGACCTCGATGCTCACTTGATCGGCAATGGCCTGTGCCACTTCGCCCTGCAGCGCCAGAACGTTGTCCAGGTCGCGGACGTAGCTCTGCGACCAGATGTGCTGGTCAGTCCGCGCATCGATCAGCTGCGCCGTGATGCGCACCTGATCGCCTTCGCGCAGCACGGACCCCTCCACCACCGCGTCCACACCCAGCTCGCGCGCGATCTCAGGCAGCAATTTCTTGCTCCCCCTGTAGGTCATCACCGAGGTGCGGGAGATGACGCGCAGCGCGGAGACCTGGCCCAGGTCCGTGATCAGCTCGTCGGTCATCCCCTCGGCGAAGTATTCCTGTTGCGGATCACCCGAGAGGTTCTCAAGAGGGAGGATGGCGATGGAATGAACCTGGTTGGTCGCGCCGGAACGGTTTGAGAATGCCCGGAAGGCAACAATCGCCAGAAGGAGTAGAACAAGAGAGGCTATCAGCCACTTGTGTGGCATCCTGCGGGCTCGCTCCCTGAAGAATCTTCGAAAACCCCGCTGCTGCTCTGACGGCGGCTCGTCTTCGCTTGGTGCAAGAGATTCAGCCCCTGGCGCCGCAATGGCCGGTTCTGCTTGAGCGCTCTCCTCCGGCTTATCCCAGTGGAACCTTGCCACGTAGGATCCAGCCGGAATCTCAATGCGGACCCGTGGCGGTTTTGTTAGGCCAAGGTAATACTGAGCCAGCTTTTTTCTGACTTCAGTGGCCTTCACCCGGACAACGGCATCGTTGGCAGTGTCGTAGTCGATCGGGCGGCCGAACATCTCCGCTCCAATCATCCGTTCGCGCAGGCTATCGAAGCGGCCGGCCAGGGCGTGTTCCACAATCAATTGGAGGAAGTCCTGCGATCGTTTGCTGCCGCCGAACTCATGGCTCGCGACCACTTCCTTCAGATGTTCGCGCACTGCCGCTGCTTGCTCCGGAGTTAGCTCATCCGGCTGCGAAACTCCGTCGGCAGATGCCATGGGTTGCCTTCTCTTCTGTCGTGCCTCGCGCTTGCCTCTCGTTCCTCGTCGTGTGGAGGACTCTACCACAACAAACGGGCCTCTCGGGTCGAGCAAACGTCTGCGGTAAAACACGCGTAAAGCGATGAGAAGAAGAGAACCATACAGATTAGTGCTCTGAACAAACAGTTGCGAACATTCCGCACCGGCGCGAGGCGTGTTTCCATCGCAGGCATTACTCCCCCGAAACTCTCGAAAGGAGGCATGACTGCACAAGACGCCAAGCGGCATCTCAACCGATCGCCCTTTTCTCATCCCAGGTCGGATGGGCGGAGAGTTGAGGGCCTCCGTAATCCAAAAAATTTTCGATCGTCCCTCCAAGGTGTTCATCGGCGCACGCTTTGCGCCGAGAAGGTCTTCCCCACCGGACAAACCCTGTTCCTTCCGGTTGCACGATAGGTTATCCGCCGCGCGGGCGCAAACACGTCCCGGCGCTAGCCCAGTGGCTGAAGGAGGGACGTTTTTTTTCGAAGGAATTAACGATTTCACAGATTTCGCAGCAGAATTTCCATCCACTCCACAGATGGGAGTGGAACAAGGTCAAACGCAGCCGAAGAACGAGTGGCGAGTTGTCTTCTGGACCCGCAATGAAGATCTTTCAACGCTGCGAGCATTCACGATTGGCGAGGGATCTCAGGCCAGGGGAACGAAGCTGGTATGCGGGGAGGTCGAAGCGGCGGTAGAGCCTGCTTTAAAAATTGACTTCACGCCCGCCCGAGAGACTGCCGAGCAGCACCGAGCACTCCCCGACAGAGCATCCCCGCTCCCAGTGTGGACGCTCTGGACGAATCCTCAATATCCGTGAATCTCGATAACCATGAATCTCGTCGCCGCCTTTGCAATCTTGCAGACTTTTTATATCGGCTTCTTCATCGGATTGCGGTACATCGGCTTTTCGCTGCGCGCTAAGCTGCTTTCGGGTGCGCCTTTGCTTTTCGTCATTGGCTTGCTGGCAGCAATTGTCATCAGCCACTACCTGCGTGAGAAGAAGAATTAAGACATTCGCGGAGATAGCGGAATTTCCGATTCTCGACGTTCCGGAGATTCCGGTTCGAGACGTCCGAATCGATGACCCGGATGACCGTCCGAAGGATGGTTCCTCCCACCTGCATCGCCAGGCCCGGAACGGGAACATCCCGGCCGGGCCGCCCCAAGAATTTGCCGGTTCACCCCACTCGAATCGCTACACTGGAATTAGGGGACAAGATAATTCGTCTGAACCACCTGCCCGTTGCCGACCCCGTCTTCGCTCGGTTCACAAAATGGCGGCCCCTAACTCTTTTGTCTGGACGACTTTAGCGTTAAACCATCTGGAATGACGACTTTGGGTCTCGGAAGACCGTCCAAACCAAACAAAGCAAAAGGCTTATAGAAGCGGCTCCCGCACCGGAGGGGGAGGGGAGGTAACTGTTGGGTTAACGGCCCGCGAGGAGATGCGACTCCGGGTAGGTAGTAAGGCGGATGCGCGCGGTGTCCAGCGCCTCGTACCACTCGTTCGACGCGCGGTGAAAGAAGCCGTACTCGGGCGGCCACGGAGCGGCATGCATGCGCCAGGTGATCGGAAAGTGCGCAAAGATCAGGCTCGCCCGCGGCAGGTGGCTGGGCGAACTGATCACCTCGGCCGAATGCCAGCCATGCTGCTGCATGATCTGCACCGAGTAGTACGCATTCTGAATGGTGTCGTGCGCCTGTCCCTCTTCGATGACGGCAGAAGCCGGAACGCCCTGAGCCTCCGCAAGCTGCGCCATCACGTGCGCCTCGACAGTGTGGTTATGCGCCGCCCCGCCGGTCATGATGATCCTGGGCGCCACCCCGGCCCGGTACTCGCGCACGCCTTCGAGCACCCGCTCCCGCATCTCGGGCCGCGGGGTGCCATCCGGAAAGGCCGGGTACCCCAGCACAATCAACGTATCGAAATGGCTCGCGTCGGTATTGGAAAGTGGAAGAGAACGATCGATGAAGAAGACCACGCCGACGTAAACCACGGCGCACACGAAAGCAAAAATGATCAACCGACGGAGCCAGATCACGTAACCGAAGTTCTTTCTTATGCAGTCTGCAATTCTGGTGGCGGTGGACAGAATCGAACTGTCGACCTACGGGTTATGAGTCCGTCGCTCTAACCATCTGAGCTACACCGCCTGAAGGAGGCCGGAACAAGCGGCAGAACGCCGCCCAGGCCAGCCTTTATCTTATGGAACGCTGGAAAGTGAGTCAATTTGAGGTGCTGGCGGCTTCCCGCTTCACCACGGAGAGCACCACCGCCGATGGATACTCCGCAGAGTGGTGAATCTCCGTGTGCGCGATCTTCCCCACCGTCTCGTCGTAGTTGTTCCCGCCCGTATTCATGTTGCGGTCAAACCGCGGGAAGTTGCTGCCTGACACCTCGATGCGGATGCGATGTCCCGGCCCGAAGTAGTTGCTGGTGTTCATCGGCCCCAGCTCCACCTTATAGACCTTGCCCGCTTCCATCCACACCGGTTTGGGGTTGTATCCATCGCGCCAGCGCAGCCGCTGAATCGTCTCGTCTATGTTGTAGGCCGTCCCATCAGGCTGCACATCGATCAGCTTCACCGTCACATCGGTGTCCTCCACATCGCTCGACACGTAAAGCGTCGTATCGATCGGCCCATCGACCTCGACTCCCTCCTTCAGCGGCTCCGAGGAGTACACGAGGATGTCGGGCCGCTCCTCCATCTTGCGCTGGTCAAGCGCGCCGCCGTTGCCAGGGATCGCATCGCCGGTGCAGCAGACATTCCCACCATAGGAAGGCACCGGATGCAGCGGGTCATAGGTGAACTTGTCCGGATGGTCAGCCTTCGCGAGGTCGTCCACCAACGCCCCGTCGCCGTGCAGCGTGGGCGCATTGCCCTCGCTCGCCAGGTAGAGCTTCATTGGCTTCGCACCCTCCGGCGGCCAGGTGTCCGAGCTCTGCCACTTGTTCAGCCCCATGGTGTAGTACTGCACGCGCGGCGTCTTCTTGAGGATCGCGTTGTCCTCGCCCTTCAGGAAGTGGTCGAACCAGCCATAGGTCAGCGCGTCATAGTCCAGCCGCGCGTCGCCCATGTCGCGCTCGCCCACCACGGTGTGCTCCGTCGCCCGCTTGTACTGGCAGTGCAGCGTCGGCGCGATTACCGCATACTGCTCGTTCGCCACGTCGCCCTTCGCGGTCGAGCGCACGAAGTTGTACGCCGCCAGGTTCGGTCCCGTGGAGACGTCGTACCAGGTCATAAACCACAGCCCAGGCAGGTTGATCTTCTCCGAGTCATTCCACAGGCCGCCCTTCAACCACGCCGGATCGTTCGGCGTCCGCTGGATCATCCGGCCCCCAGTTGGCACCGGCATCGCATCCGCATAAATCCCCTTCGGCCCCCCGGCGGCCTTGAGGATGTCCTCCTCAGGCAAGTGCGCCAGCGCCTTCGCCCAGTCCACCGGGGGCATCTGCGGCGCAAGATCAAACATCTTCGACGCATCGATCAACTGCTGTTGCGTCGCGTCCTTCGCGAACATCGGACGCACCGGATTCTGCTCGCCGTAGATCCATGCGGCGAAGAGCATCTGGAAAGCGCCGCCGCGGAACCAGTTGCCCTGTTCATACCACTTCCCCACCCGGCCCACACCGGCGCCGAAGCTCTCCGGGATGAACGCCGCCAGCGACTTGTTACCCCGTGCCGCCACAGCGAGTTGCCACTCTGCCGTCGACGAGCAGCCGATCAGCCCTACCTTGCCGTTCGACCAGGGCTGTGCCGACATCCAGTTCAGCTCGTCGTCCGAGTCCGTCAGCGGCGGTCCAAGAATGTCGTAGTTTCCCTCGGAGAAGAAGTGGCCGCGCTCATTCATCTCCACCAGCACATAGCCGCGCTTCACCGCATCCAGTTCAGTCGCCATATCGCGCGGCGAGCCCAGCCGCACGTCCCAGTAGTTGAAGTTGTAAGGGGTGCGGCTGAAGATGATCGGATACTTCTTCGAGGTGTCTTTCGGGCGGTAGATGTCCGCGGCCATCCGCTTGCCATCGCGCATCGTCACCATCACTTTGCGATCGATGATGGCAACGGACTCAAGCTCCTTCTCAGTCGCATTTCGCTTCTCGATCAGCTTCTCTCGTTCTTCAGGTGTCAGATTCTGCGCGCGCTGCGCGTGGCTGATCGTCGGAAGCACATAACAAAGGGCAAAAAGAAAAATAATGGACCGGCGGATCATCCGCATTCAGGCGTGCTCCCAAAAACAGGCATGCGGAAAAGGATATCTCCTGGGGACCGCTGACGTGCGGCGTCAGCCGGCCTGAGCGCGTTCCATTTCGATTTGTCTACCCGTTTTGGCGGCATTTTTCCTCCCATTGCGGCCGTCTTCTCTGGTACCTTCTAGCCAATCGAGCGACCACGTCGTCCCCGAAGGCGCCCCTGATGCGCCATTTCAGGAGACCGTATGCAGTCGACTCGCCACCTGATGTGTTCCCCCGATCACTTCACCATCGCGTACGTGATTAACCCCTGGATGGAAGGCAATATGCACGACACCGCCTCGTGTGTTGCCATGCAGCAGTGGTCAGCGCTTCATGCGATCGTCAGCCAGTTCACGGAGGTAGCGCTGCTGCCGCCGGTTCCGGGACTTCCGGACCTCGTATTCACGGCAAATGCCGCAGTATTGCGAGGGCGCACCGCCATCCTGAGTAGTTTTCTCCATCCCGAGCGCCAGGCAGAGGAGCCAAGTTTTCGTACCTGGCTCGCGCAAGACGGCTTTGAAGTGCACGAGCTGCCCCGGACTATCCCCTTTGAGGGTGCAGGTGACGCGCTATTTGATCGAGCGCTGCCGCTGCTTTGGTTTGGCCACGGTGTGCGCTCTCGTTCCGACGCACTTCCTTATCTGGAACAACTGCTGGGCACGACGGTGCAGCCGCTCGAGCTGGCGCGCTCGCACTTCTATCACCTGGACACCTGCTTTTGTCCACTTGAGGGCGGCTTCCTGCTCTACTATCCGGCGGCATTCCACCACAATAGCCTGCAGGCGATCGAATCGATCGTTCCATCAGACCAGCGGCTCGCTGTCAGTTCGCAGGACGCTTTCGATTTTGCCTGCAACGCCATCAACATTGGCCAGCACGTGATCTTGAATCGGGCCAGCGATGAACTGCAGGATTGGCTGCGAGAACGCGGCTTCAGCGTCCACCAGACGCCGACCACGGAGTTTCTGAAGTCTGGTGGCTCCGCAAAGTGTCTTTCCCTTTCCCTGAACGAAAGTTAGGGGCGACACTAGTGCTGCATGCGTGCCACTCAACGACTCTCTACTCTCGCCGTTATTCCAGCGCGTCTCGCTTCCACCCGCCTGCCTCGCAAGGTGCTGCGCGATATAGCCGGCAAGCCCATGCTGCAATGGATCGTCGAAGCCGCCTTGGGAGCGCCGCGGCTCGACCGCGTGGTGATTGCAACAGATTCGGATGAAGTGATCGCCTTGGCGGCGCAGCATGGGTGGGAGGCCATGCTGACCTCGCCCGATCTTCAAAGCGGCTCGGATCGCGTTCATGCCGTATCCCGGCAGATACCTTCGGACATTGTCGTGAACATACAAGGGGACGAACCGATGCTTCGTCCCCCCCACATCGACGCGCTGCTCGCGCCGTTCGATCGCTCCGGCATCGACGCCCAGGTGACGACGCTCTGGACGCCCTGCGCGCCAGAAGAGATCGCCGACCCGAATGCCGTAAAGGTCGTGCTTGCCGAAGATGGACGCGCACTTTATTTTTCGCGTTCCACCATTCCCTTCGACCGTGATCGCGGCGGCAACATCGTCTATCGAAAACATCTCGGCCTCTACGCGTATCGCCGCGCTGCGTTGGAACGCTTCGCTGCACTACCGCCGCATCCGCTTGAGACGGCGGAGCGCCTGGAACAGCTCCGTCTGCTCGCGCATGACATTCCCATCTACGTGGAGCAGACGCCCCACACCACGATCGGCGTCGATACAGAGGCAGATCTGGATCGTGTTGCGGCGATCTTGGCGACAAGGTGAGGGTCCGGAAGCCTATTGACGCTACGCCGATTCACCGTACAGTACAAAGATGGCAATTCACACGATCGAGGGCGTCACGCCCGATGTATTGGACAAGGGTCTCGGCGAACTGAAGGGTTCCGGCTTCACCGTGGACGGCGACCGCGTCTCCGGCATGGGAGTCGAAGCCTCCTTTGAACTGACGGATGGCGTTTTGAGGGTGAATGTGGAGAAAGCTCCGCCCTTTCTCGAGGGCATAGTGGAGAAGCAACTGCGCTCATTCTTCAGCTAGGGCAGCCCACGTGAGCTCCTGGGCCACTGCGGCGCGCACCCTGTAAACTGGATAGCATGAGCGCCTCCGCCACCCTATCCAGCGCCCCGCCGACCGCTGCGCCGAAGCTCAGTCAACGCATCGGCCGCATCGAAGTCTCCGCCACCATGGCCGTTACCGCCGCCGCCGCAAAGCTGCGCGCCGAGGGCGCGAAACTCGTCGATTTCGGCGCCGGCGAACCACATTTCGCCACGCCGCGCCACATCAAGGACGCGGCCATTGCCGCTATTGAAGCGAACTTCTCGCGCTATACGATCGTCTCTGGCATCGCTGAGGTTCGTAAAGCGATCGTAGAGCGCCACGCCTGCGACTTCGGCTCCAATTACACGCCAGAAGAAGCTGTGTTCACCACCGGCGGCAAGCTCGCGCTCTTCAACGCTATCGAAGTGCTGATCGATCACGGCGACGAAGTCATCCTGCCCGTGCCCTACTGGGTCTCTTACAAGGACATCATTCAGTACGCAGGCGGCAAGGTGGTCTATCTCGAAACCGCCGAGAGCGAGAACTTCCGTGTGACTGCGGAGGCCATCGAGCGCGCCATCACGCCCCGCACCAAGGCCATCATCCTCAATTCGCCCTCCAATCCGTCGGGCGCCGTGATCTCCCGCGCAGATCTCGAGCGAATCGTACATCTCGCACATAGCCGGGGCATCTACCTGATGCTCGACGAGTGCTACGCCTACCTCATCTTCAACGAGGCGCCGTTCTCAGGCGCGTCGGTTACAGAAGCGAAGGAGCACGTGATCGTGCTCGGCTCGCTCTCCAAGACCTATGCGATGACTGGCTGGCGTGCCGGCTTCGCGCTGGGGCCCAAGCCGATCATCGCTGCGATGAGCAAGCTACAGTCGCAGTCCACCTCGTCTACGGCAGCTATGGTGCAGAAAGCGGCGATTGCCGCGCTCACCGGTTCACAGGAATGTGTCTCCGAGATGCGTGCCGACTATATCCGCTTGCGAGACACCATCGTCGCGGGTCTGCGCAGCATCCCCGGCATCACCTGCACGATGCCAGAGGGCGCCTTCTATGCATACCCGAACGTCTCCGGACTACTGAAGACATCCGGCATTGCAACGCCGGCCGCCCTCACCTCACGACTGCTGCATGAAGCGGGAGTTGTCGTTGTGCCGGGCGAGGCATTCGGCACAGACGAGCACATCCGCTTCTCCTACGCCGTCTCGCACAAAGATGTGGAAGAAGGGCTCAGTCGCCTGCGATCGTTTGCAGCCAAGTTCTAGCGCATGAAAAAGCCAAAAGGCCAACGTCGCGGAAGCAACGTTGGCCTTTTGGCTTTTCCGGAACCCGTCTCAGCTTCTCTGTCGGCTGGCCATCAGGCCCCGCGACAGGCTGAATGGTACGAACGCGATCAATATTCCAATCGCCAGCCACCCCAGATGCAGCCGCATTGCCATATCTGCCCATTCTGCGACCGTTTCCCGGGAGCCCGGCGCGGCGGCGGAGATGGCGGCATGCAAGGCCAGATGGACCACAGCCATGCCGCCAAGCGTCAGCAGGGTTGCGGAGACTGAGATCGCCAGCATCACCATGCAGATGCCGGGCACGGCGCGGCGCCAGGGAAACCGTATCGGGCCAAGGGCAGCCGCCGCTGCTGCTTCCTCGCGCACACGCTCCATCACCGCAGTGGCAAAGCCGGAGGATGGCTCAATGCTCTCCGCGTGCGCCGCCGCCGAGTCCGGGGGGCCAAAACTCTGGGCGAGCAGGCGGTCCAACTCGTCACCCTTGTCCATAGCAGACATCACATCACTCCTTCCGGCGTGAGCGCCAGCAGCCGCGGTAACTTTGCGCGCAGAATCTCTCTGCCGCGGTGCAGTCGCGCCTTCACCGTGCCCTCCGGCAGCCTCAGGCTCTGGGCTGCGGCGGGAACATCCATTTCGTGGAAGTAAAACAGCAGCATGGCCTCCCGATACTTCGGCGGCAACGCTAAGACGGCTCTCCTCACAGCAAGATCGCGATCACGGCGTTCGTGGGCTTCGATCATCGAAGCCGGATCGGCCGGCTCAGGCGCATCATCCAGAGCTACCATCCGTTGCGGTATGCGGCGGAGTTCGCTGCGGTAGACGTTGGTGGCCAGGCTGAAGAGCCAGGTTGAAAACGCGGCGTCACCGCGGAAGCCGTCCAGCCCGCGATAAGCGCGGATAAATGCCTCCTGCGCCATCTCTTCGGCACGGCCCCGATCGCCGCAGAAGCGATACGCCAGATTGACGAGGGGTGTCTGCCATCGGCGCACGATGGCTGCAAAAGCCTCAACGTCGCCGCCCTGTACCCGCGCCACATCGGCACGGTCGGCGGCCGCCTTGCTGAGTTCTGCACCCATGGAGCTGATATCCCTCCGCAACTGTACGACCGAAGTAATCGAGTTATGGTTGCGTTTTCTTTTTTTCTGGTCGCGCCTCCAAAAAAACGCAACCGCGGACGCGGCAGCCCGGTCATACCGGTTGCAAGCAGTCAGTTGTCCATCAGGAGATCGCCATGGATTACGCCAAGCCGGAAGTTATGGTCTTTGTTTTTCTCGCAGTCGCCTCGATTGCGCTCTACTCCTATCTGTCCATCAATTCTTATGTCAATGGCCGACGCAAGGAGCGCGAGGCCTATTACAGGACCGAAACTGTCCGCCGTCTGACGGAAAGCGCTGGCGCAGGAGCCGAAGGCGCTATTGCTCTGCTGCGTGAAGAAGACCGCCTGCAGATGCGTCGCCGGTTGGAGGGTACGAAGCTCGGCGGATTGATTACGACGGCGGTGGGAATCGGCCTCATGATCTTCCTGGGCATCGCGAACGATGACAGCCATCTCATCGGAGTCGCAATTGGCGTCGTGCCCCTGATGGTCGGCATAGCGTTGCTCGTCTACGCCTACCGCCTTGCACCAAAGGAGGTGTAGGAGGTTACTGGAGCGGCTCTTCGAATCAGCCCGTAGAGGCAGCGCTGCCGTCCGTCCGTTACCATAGCCAGAATGTCCAGTCATCCCGACTTCCGCCCCATCATTCTGGCCGGGGGCAGCGGCACGCGCTTCTGGCCACGCAGTCGGAAGGCCCGGGCCAAGCAGGTGCTGGCACTGGATGGCGAGCGTACGATGATCCAGCGCACACTCGATCGTCTGCTCCCACTTGCTCCCGCTCATACCGCCTGGGTCATCACCAACGATCTGCTTTCGTCCGCCATCTGCGTGCAGCTCGATACAGTTCCGCAGGAGCAGGTGCTGTGTGAGCCCGCCGCGCGCAATACGGCTCCCGCCGCGGGTCTGGCCGCATTCCTGGTGGAGAAGATCTCCCCGGACACCGTACTTGGCGTCTTCCCTGCGGATCACATCATCAATAATGAGCCGCACTTTCTGGCGACACTCCAACGTGGCATTGCACTGGCTGCTGCGGGCGAAAACATCGTAGTGCTCGGAGTTGTGCCGACTCGTGCAGAAACCGGTTACGGCTACATCGAGACCGGAAGCACGCTGGAGTCCGGCATAAAAGGCGTGCGCCGGTTTACCGAAAAACCCAACCAGGAAAAGGCTGAGGAATTCGTCGCGGCCGGCAACTATTACTGGAACAGCGGAATTTTTCTGTGGACTGCACGCACCCTGGCCAACGCAATGCGTGAGCACCTGCCGGAGACGACGCCGCTGCTCGAAAAGATTGCAGCCGCACATGGAACTCCCAGGTTTGGCGAGGTGTTTAGCGAGCTATATCCGCAATGCGAGAACATCTCGGTGGACTACGCGGTACTTGAACCCCGTTCCGCCAAGGGTGAACACCGGTCCAACCTCTATTGTCTGCCTGCCGATTTTGGATGGAACGACCTCGGCTCCTGGGCAGCTCTCTATGAGCATCAACTCGCCCAGCAACCCGAAGCTCCAGCGGCGAATATCGCTGAAGCGTCAGAGACCATTGCGATCGACGCGCATGGCAATTATGTCTATTGCCCGGGAAAGTTCGTCGCGCTCGTGGGCGTGAAAGACCTGGTAATAGTTGATACCGGCGATGCGTTGCTCATCACTTCGCGAAGCCATTCGCAGGATGTCGGTAAGGTGGTGAAGCAGTTGGTTTCGCAGGGCAAGACCGATCTGGTGTAACGGCGTGATCTTCGTGATACTGTGTCCTTTCGTAAAATCGGTCCGAGCATGACAACTCCACCCATCAAATTTGGCACCGACGGATGGCGCGGCATAATCGCCGACGACTTCACCTTTGCGAACGTTCGAATAGCAGCTGCGGCCATTGCTAACTACATCCTGGCTCACGAGGATGCCGGGAAAGGTATCTGCATTGGTTACGACACCCGATTTGGTTCCCCGGCCTTTGCGCGCACCGTTGCGGAGGTAGCTGCTTCGGCCGGCATTCCGGTGCGCATCGCCACTGCTGTAACGCCGACGCCGGCCCTCTCGTACGCTGTACGCGAATCGCAGGCCGCAGGCGGAGTCATGATCACTTCAAGCCACAATCCGTACCAGTGGAACGGCGTGAAGTACAAGGCTGATTATGGGGGTTCGGGATCGCCCTCCATCATGGCGAAGATCGAGGGTTTCCTTGGACATCCCCTGCGCGAAGCCGCACAACCTGCATCGATCGTCGAAGAAGATTTCACCAGTCCTTACGTCGCAGCCATCTCACGCTTTGCCGACCTCGATGCCATAGCCCGCTCCGGTCAGCGCTTCGCTATCGATGCCATGTACGGCGCAGGAGCTGGCGTATTGGCCGGCATCTTCCGTCCGCTCGGTATCGACGTCGTCGAGATTCGCGCCAACCATGATCCGCTCTTCCCCGGCATCAACCCCGAGCCGATCGAGCCCCACGTGCGCGCCTTGCAAGACACGGTCGTCGCAGAGAAATGCCATGCCGGCTTCGTCACCGATGGCGATGCCGATCGTCTCGGCGCGGTCGATGAATATCGCAACTTCGTCGATCCACACAAGATTTTTGCCATCCTGCTGCGCTGGTTGCTGGAGCGCAAGGGCTGGACTGGTGGCGTCACACGAGCATTCAACACCACGAAAATGCTGGACCGCATCGCCGCCAAGCACCATCAGCCGCTCTACGAGCACGGCATTGGCTTCAAGTATGTCTGCGATCTCATGCTGGAGCATGACATCCTCATCGGCGGCGAGGAGTCCGGGGGAATCGGCATCAAGCGCCATCTACCGGAGCGCGATGGCCTGCTCAACTGCCTTCTGCTTGCCAACGTAATGGCGGATGAAAAGAAGACCCTTGGCCAACTCGTTGCGGACCTGCAGCGGGAGTTTGGCGAGCATCAGTACGGGCGCATCGACCTCCACATCCCGGATGCGCTTAAGAACAGCGCCATTGCGCGGGCGCAAACCATCCAGCCCGGTGCCATCGACTTCGCAGGCATGCCGGTTCTGCGCGTGGAGACCCTGGACGGCATAAAGTTCTTTCTGGAAAATCCCGAAGCACGGTCGAAGCCCAACGCGGCCGAAACCTGGCTGCTGCTGCGCGCATCCGGCACCGAACCCCTGATGCGCATTTACTCCGAGTCGGTGTCCAAGGAATCGGTCAATCGACTGCTCGAGTCGGCGCGCGCATTTGCGCTTGCAAGTAGCTGAATCACTCGGTCGCCAGGTGAAAGATGACATTCACCGTTGTCTCCACCACCACAGGCTCGCCGTTCAGCATGTAAGGCCGATACCGCCACGTACGCACTGCGTCTTCTGCCGCCACCGTTAGCATCGGTGGCCCGCTCAAAAGTCGGAGATTCTCAATCGTGCCGGTCCTCGAGATGGTGGCTGCAAGCACGACCGTGCCTTGCACATGGCTCGCAATCGCGATTGTGGGATATCGAGGATTCACGCCGCTCAGTTTGTGGCCTTCCATCACTCCGGAAGAGATGACCGGCTTTCGTGAAGGCGCAACATGAACCTCCGGAGTCGAGGCCGAGCCAATCGAGTCGGGCAAACCGCTGAGAAAGCTACGGTTCCTGGCATCGAGCATCGGTCCAATGTCCGCCGGCAGCGACTCATCTTCGGCGGACACGATGCGATCAGGAATCACGCGAGGCGCTGTAAACGCATTCAGAGAAACCGTTGGCCGGCTGGCCGTGGTAGATCGAGCCATACGGACCAGCGGCGAAGCGGGTGGCGCAGGAGCGGCCAGCAGCGTGCTCAAAGCCTGCTTCGGCAAAGATGCGGGATGCAGCAGAGGCAATACCAGCAGCAGGCACGCGACGCAGAGATTGCACACGGCAGCGACGCCTGAGGACCAGCCACGATGTGTTCTCAGCTTTCCGCTGGACTCGACCAGCGCATCTTCGAACATGGCGCACCTCGCGTGTACAGACGCTGCATAACACTGCAGACATGCCTATAGACACGGAGCGCGCGCCGCTTGTTCCCACTACTTCGTCAGCTCTGCCTCAATGCGCTCGGTTAACCGCGCGTCCTCCGGTTCCATATCCGGCGCAAAGCGAGCTACCGGGGTCCCTGCACGGTTAACCAAAAACTTCTCAAAATTCCATAGCACCTCGGGCTCCGGATTCGGCGTCACGCCAAATTCAATCAGATGTTGGCGCAGATCTTGCGTGCCTGTCGTCGGCTTCGGTTGCGCCTTGATCAACGACGTATAGAGCGGATGCTTCCCTGTGCCCGCCACTGTGATCTTTTCGAAAATCGGAAATTTCACTCCGAAATTCGTCGTGCAGAACTGCGCAATCTCCGCGTTCGTGCCCGGTTCCTGGGCAGCAAAGTCGTTCGCCGGAAAACCAAGCACTGCAAAGCCGCGGTTCCGGAAGCGCGCATACAAGCGTTCCAATCCCTCGTATTGCGGCGTAAAGCCGCACTTCGACGCCACATTCACAATCAGCAGCACCTTCCCCTGATAATCCGCCAACGACTCAGCCTTGCCATCGATCCGCCTTAGCGGAAAATTCTCAATCACTTCGCTCATCACAGATCTCCTTCAGGCAGTATATGAACGAAAGCGTTGTGCGGAAGTGCAAAGGGCGCAGCCAAAGCTACGCCCTTTGCGCAACTTCCAATAGGGCCTACTTCATGCCGTCCAAGATGGAGCCAACCAGCCCGCCTACAACGCCCGCCTCTGCTGTCTCCGCACGCCGTTCTTTCGGCAAATACTCCTGCAGCTTGTGCGCCAGCTTCGCGATCGGCAAGGTCTGCAACCAGACGCGTCCGGGCCCCGTGAGGGCCGCGAGAAACATGCCATCGCCACCGAAAATCATGTTACGGATGCCCGGGACGCGCATGATCTGGAAGTTCACGCCGGCTTCAAATGCTCCGACATGCCCAGGGTGCACACGCAGCAATTCACCGGGCTGCAGATCCTTCACGATCAACTCACCGGACAGTTCGAGCCAGGCCATTCCCACCCCGCTGAGTCGCTGGAGCAGAAATCCATCCCCGCCAAAGATACCCGCCCCTAAAGACTGCTGAAAGCCGACGCCAAGTTGAATCCCGGCTGTCGCACAAAGAAACCCGTGGCGGTGAATGAAAAACTCCCGGCCATTCGTAACTTCGACGGGAACTATATGGCCAGGCACCTTGGTTGCAAATGCGATTTCGCCCGGCGCCCCCACCGCGCGATATTCCGTCATGAAGAGAGTCCCGCCACCCGCCACCCGCTTGAGCGCGCCGAAGAATCCCCCGCCACCACCCATCTGCGTATGCGTCATCATCTGGATCGACGCGGACATCCACGAGAGCTCTCCCGCCTCGGAGATGATCGCGTCATTGTGATCCAGCAGAAACTCCAACACCGGCATCGTCGTGCCCGTCACCCGGCTTTGCATTTCCTCATCCTCCCGGCGTCCGCCGCACCTCTCGGCCCCCACGCCAGCATACACATACGCGGACCGGCCGCTTACGGTTCCTGATTCGGTTTTTTACGGCGCTCACAGCAAATGCAGGGAACGAACAGCCGCCGCCGCTCCGGAGCGAGGTAATCGCCGCATCTCCCTGTTGACAGTCAACAGGTATGCAGCGGTATATTCCTGTTGACCTTCAACAGGGAGCGCGAATGGAAGACAAGACCGAGCTTCTTCAGGGTACGCTCGATATCCTCGTGCTGAAGACCCTGGCTTTCATGGGTCCGCTGCACGGCTACGGTCTCGCGCGCCGGATCGAGCAGGTAAGCGGGAATACCCTCGTACTCAACCAGGGGACTATTTATCCTGCCCTCCTGCGCATGGAACAGCGCGGCTGGATTCGCTCCGATTGGGGCAAGTCCGAAAACAATCGCCGGGCCCGGTTCTACGGCATCACGCGCCGCGGCCATCGGCAGCTGGTCAGCGCTACTGAGGGATGGCGACGCATCGCCGCTATCATGGGCCGCTTCTTCGAACCGCAGCCATAGGTTCCCATGTCACTTCGCGTCCTCCTTGTTCGCCTCTTCAGCAGACGACATCGCCGCTCCGATGCCGACCTTGATGACGAATTCTCCGCCCACATTGAAATGGCTGCTGCCGAGCTCCGCGCCCGGGGCATGAGCGAGGAAGCGGCCGGGCGCGAGGCACGCATGCGCTTCGGCGGTGTTACGCAGCAACGCGAAGCCTATCTTCAGCAATCGCGACCACCCTGGATCGACAGCATCGGCGCCGACCTCCGCTACGCCGCACGTCAGCTTCGCCGCAATCCCGGATTCACCACCATCGCTATCCTCACCCTCGGACTCGGCATCGGCGCCACTACGGCGATCTACAGCCTGGTCCAGGCAGTTCTCCTGCGCTCACTGCCCTATGGTCACGCGGATCGCCTCGTCTACCTCTACACGCCTATAGCGACCTTTCATCTTCCTGTCGAGATGTTCACCCTCAGCAACGCGGACTTCCTCGATATACGAAGTCTGAATCATTCCTTCGCGTCGATGACGTTGTTCGGACAGGAGACTGACAACCTTGCAACCTCTGATAGCGTCCAGCGGGTTGAGTCGGCGAATGTGGACGCCAACTTCTTTTCTACTCTGGAAGTTGCCGCTACTCTCGGCCGCGTCATCACCGCTGAAGACAATCGACTAGGGCACCAACACGTTGCGGTCATCAGCCATGCACTATGGAAGTCTCTCTTTGCGGAGCGCCCGGATGTACTTGGCCGTTCGATATCGCTGAATGGAAATTCCTACCGAATTGTCGGCGTCATGCCGCCCGACTTCACTTATCCATCACCCAACGAACTTCCCTATGGCAATGGAAGCGACAAAACTGATATCTGGATGCCGCTCGCGCTGACGCCGCAACAAGCTGCGGAACGCGATAACGACAGCCTGAACACTATCGCACGTCTCAAGCCGGGAGTCTCCCGTGAAGCTGCATTGAGCGAGATGAGCGCCATCATGCGACGTCTCGACACTTTGCATAGTGCGGAGATGCGAGGTTGGGGTGCAGCGATCCGAGGCTTTCGCGATTCCATCGTCGGCCCGGTTCGCTCGCTATTATGGCTGCTGTTTGGTGCGGTTTGCTGCGTATTGCTCGTCGCCTGTGGCAATGCCGCAAATCTGTTGATGGCCCGTGCAGCCGCTCGCAGTCATGAATTTGGCGTGCGCGCTACGCTGGGTGCCGGCCGTCTCCGGATGATGCGTCAGATGCTCACGGAATCCCTCTTACTCGCCGGGATCGCCGGTATTGCAGGCATTTTTCTAGCGTGGCTTTTCCTTCGGCTACTCCTGCGCCTTGACCCCGGCAATATCCCTCGTCTACAGCAGGCTTCACTCAACCCCTGGGTGCTACTCTTCAGCGCGGCCATCACACTCGTTGCCTGCATCCTCTTCGGCACACTGCCTGCCATCGCTACCTCGCGCATGTCTCCCAACACTTTATTGAAGACTGGCATCGGACGCGGCATCGTCTCCACGAACAGCCGCGGCAGAAATCTGTTGATCGTTGGTGAGGTCGGCCTGGTCGTTCTTCTTCTCGCCGGCGCTGGACTCCTCCTCCGCAGCTACCAACGTGTACTTGCCGAATCCTCAGGATTCATACCTTCAACAGTTACGTTTCAGGTCCAGCTCGACTCTAGATATGCACGCCCTGAGGATCGCCTCTCCTATTTCCGCCGCCTTCTGGACCGCATCGCGGCGATACCAGGCGTCCGAGCGACAGGCGCGGATTACTTCCTGCCTCTCAGCAATACCGGGAGTTTGGGGACCCTTTGGGTTGAGGGGTCTCCCAGCAACGTCAAGGGCCAGTTGGCCGCTGGCGACAACGTGACGCCCCAGTTTCTAACGGCCATGGGTACGCCTCTCATCCGAGGACGATTCTTCACGGAGGCTGATGGACCTTCCTCCAACGTAATCATCGTGAATCAAAGCTTTGCTCACCATTACTTTCCTGGCCGCGATGCGTTGGGCGGCCACGTTCGCGGTGGAGACGAAAGTAAAGCTCCGTGGCAGACGATCGTCGGCATCGTGGGGGACGTTCGCAGCGCCAGTATGGAAACAGCTCCGGAGCCCGAAATATATCGGCCACTCTGGCACGACACCCCGGCAGCTCGACAAGATGCATTCATCGCCGTTCGCTCTTTCCTGCCGCCCGATACGCTCATTCCTCCTTTACGCTCCGCCCTTCGCTCGGTGGATGCAACGATCGCTCCTTCCGAGATTCAGACGATGCAGCAAGCTGTCACCGCTTCTACATCGCGTCGCCGCTTCCAGACCACGCTGCTCACCATCTTTGCCGTGACATCGCTCGTGCTCGCGCTCATTGGACTTTATGGATTGCTCGCATACTCAGTCCGTCAGCGCGTTGCAGAGATCGGTGTGCGTATCGCGCTCGGTGCGTCGCGTCCGCGTGTGATCACCATGGTAGTGCAGCAGGGCCTGCGGATCGTGCTCATCGGGCTCGCGTTTGGGCTGGTCGCCTCATTCGTCTCGGTACGCTTTCTCGCTGGCGTCCTCTACGGCGTAAGCCCGTACGATCCGTGGACGTTTGTCGCCACACCTGCGCTCGTCCTGCTCGCCGCTCTGATCGCCTGCAGCGCGCCGGCATGGCGCGCCGCGCACATCGAGCCTGTGGAGGCCCTGCGCTCCGAGTAACCGCCATCCATCCGCCGAATCTCGCGGCTTGCTAAAAGAGCGCCGGCTCTCTATACCTGAGGGGATCATCCGATCATGATTTCGGAGACGTCATCTTGGACAAGCGGGAATTTCTGAAGGCCTCCGGCCTTGCACTCACCGGCAGCATGCTTACACCTTTCGATTACGCGCAGTCGGCTGGCAGTCAAAGGGCGCGGCCCGTAGCCACGCGCAAGAACTGGTCCGGCAACTACACCTACAGCACCGAACGGCTCGATACGCCTGCAACGATCGAAGAGGTACAGGCCATCGTGAAGCGTGCCACGAAGCTGCGCGCGCTGGGCACACGCCACTCCTTCAACGCCATCGCGGACAGCACGGTGGAGCAGATTTCGCTTCAGCAGTTCGACCAGATGGCGATCGACGCTTCGGCGCACACCGTCACCGTAGGTGCCGGGGTTACCTACGGCAAGCTCGCGCCGTATATCGACAGCCACGGCTTCGCCTTGGCCAATCTCGCTTCCCTGCCACACATCTCCGTCGTCGGGGGCTGTGCTACCGCCACGCACGGCTCCGGCATACACAATCGCAACCTCTCGAGTGCCTGCTCAGGACTGGAAGCCATCGCCGCGAACGGCGAGCGCCTCACTCTCACACGGGCGAAGGATCCCGACCACTTTGCCGGCGCGGTTGTCGCTCTCGGCGCACTGGGCATCGTCACCCATCTGACGCTCGATGTAGAGCCTACATATCAGGTTGAGCAGGTCGTCTATCAGAATCTGCCCTTCGCCGAGCTCGAGCACAACCTCGACGCCATCTTCGGCAGCGGGTACAGCGTCAGCCTCTTCACCGACTGGCAGGACCATCGTGCGACACAGGTCTGGATTAAGCGTCGAGTGGATTCGGGTAAACCGTACGCGTGGCCGCAGGAGTTCTACAACGCGAAGCGCGCGACAGAGAAGCTTCACCCTATCACTGGCCATCCTGCGGAACCATGCACTGAGCAACTCGGAATTCCGGGGCCATGGTATGAGCGGCTGCCGCACTTCCGCATGAACTTCACACCCAGCAGCGGCGCGGAGTTGCAAACGGAGTACTTCGTCCCCCGCCAGCACGGCTACAAAGCAATACGCGCGGTAGAGGAGCTGCGCGACCAGATCACGCCGCACCTATTTGTTACCGAGCTGCGCACAATTGAGGCCGACTCGCTGTGGATGAGCATGGCCTACCAGCGGCCTTCGCTGGCCATCCACTTCACCTGGAAACCCGAGTGGGCTGCAGTTCAGAAGATTCTGCCTCGTATTGAAGCGAATCTCGCTCCCTTCGAGCCTCGGCCACACTGGGCGAAGCTCTTCACATTGCCACCCGCCACAGTGCAGTCGCGATACGCACGGCTTGCCGACTTCAAAGAGCTGCTTCACCAGTACGATCCGGAGGGCAAGTTCCGCAATGCCTTCCTGGAATCCAATCTCTACAGCGGTTAACCGGCTACTCTCGCCCGCGCTCCTTCAACTTCTCGAGCACCAGTGCCGGCACCAGCCCTTCGACGGAGCCGCCCAGCCGGAAGATCTCCTTCACCAAGCGTGAGCTGACGTAGGAGAACTTTTCCGCCGGCATCATGAAGACGGTCTCAAGGTCCGGCGCCAGTCGCCGGTTCATCAATGCCATCTGCAACTCGTATTCGTAATCGCTGATGGCGCGAATCCCGCGCAGCACTGCCTGCGCCTGCTGCGATCGAACGAAGTCCACCAGCAAACCATCGAAACTCGCTACCGAGACATTTGGCAGGTGGGTCACGGAGGCGGTCAACATGGCGCACCGCTCCGGGACAGTGAATAGCGGGCTCTTCTGTGAGTTCGCCAGCACGGCCACCACCAGGTGGTCGAAGATCTTCGCGCCCCGGCCAATCAGGTCCAGATGACCATTCGTCATCGGATCAAAGGTGCCGGGGTAGATGGCTTTAATGGTGTTCATAACAGGCGGTTCGTCGCGAGTGTAAGCGCGACAGTCAGGGCACGTCCACCACCGGCAAGGCAATCGGCATCCTGGCGAGGCGTTCGCGCATGAGCGATTGCGAGGTGAGACAAGGGCACGGTAACGTGACCCACCCCCTCCCCCCTCCGGAGCGGGAGGCTGTCTTGCAAATGCTTTCGATCGTTCAGGTTAGAGTCCCTTCCGATAGCTAAAGTCGTCCAGTCAAAGGGCTTAGCGATAAAGTCGTCAAACCATTGGGTTTACAGTCGCTAATTTCCCGCGCGTTTTGCGCTGCCGTTTCATCGGAAGTTCTGCCCTATTTCCAGCATAGCAATTCGTCAGGGTCATTCTGGCAAATAATTAGCCACTGTTGCGGTTACAATTACCAAAAAGGACCAGCCGCCAATTCGAGCACGTCGCCTTCGCGGGAGATTACTCCACACTTTCCCAACTACCATCCGCCTTGTAGTTTTCAAGATGAGACACAACGTCCCGCGTGTCGGGCCCCAGGTCTTTTTGGTGAATCACACCTTTCTGAGTCACTACAAAAGTCATTATTCCGCTATTGCGGTACTCAGCCGGATATGCCAGGAAAGCAAAGCCAGCAGGATTCTTCAGCATTTGGTAGTAGTAACCGTGATAAGGCGTAGGCCGATCAGAAGCCTGATATCCCTCTTTGCTGGCATCGGCGATCAGCGGCCCGGCTGGACTCTCCGGTTCGCCTGACTTGGTCTCCCAGTAGAGTCCATCCTCTTTCCCGGGGCTGCTTACAATCCGCTGCGCATAACTCCCCGCCGGCCTCCCATCATGTGCAGATGCTGCATATTCCTTCTGGGCGGAGACGATGCCCTTACAGACATTGATTGCTGACAACTCATTGTGACCGATACGGCGGTATACGATCTCTTCCTTTCCCGCAGCTCCATCGAAGTACCACTTGCCGCCGTTGTCCACCAGCGGGATCGGTAGTGGCCAATCATCGGATCCCACGTTCAAGGTGAAACGATGGTGCCCCGAAGCGGCGAGCGAATGCTTCACAGCGTACCTGGCGAGAAACTTCTCTCGCGCCGAACTATCGGCTACGGCGTCTCCGGATGAGAGGATCGCCTCGCTTCCGGAGCCCAGAATATTTTCGAGCGCATTCGTATCGCCCGCGCGTGCCGCCGTGACGAATGCATCCATCGCTTCGTTCGACGAGCTGAACGTCTTTTGGCCGGCGGTTTGTCCACATAGACAAGTAGCCGTTCCTATGAGCAGTGCTCCTATTTGAAGATGCTTTAGCGAAGTTCTGGTCCGGCTTTGCATGCGTGCTCCTCGTGGCCTCGCAGCACATCCTGAACGAACGTTTTGCGGGCGACAGGTATTGTAACTTTATCTGTTTCGATTTGCCGCGTGTCTCTGACCAGTTCCTGCACTGGCTCGTCCGCGATTGCTGGCAGCCCTTTCAGACTTTCCGCTATTGTTTGCTCCGAAAGCGCTTGCCCCCGATCCGCTCTGTGCCACGCGAGCCTGCTGCGAGGGGGAGCGGTTCGACGCAGCATTTCCGGCGGCATAGCCTCTGTCGCCACCACCCGCATGGGCGGGACGATTTGCCGCAGTATTGGTAGCGGCAGGAGAACTGCCGGCGCCGCGTGACGCTGCACCCAAATTTCGAGATTCCGCACTGCCACGGTTCGGAGGGGATGCACCCCCTGCGTTCGGTTGGTTGCGGGCTGCCATATTCGGTGCTGGATTCGATCTCGCCATCGATGCACCCGGTCTTTCATTGCTTGTATTGGGGCGGGCGCCTAGGTAGCCGGTCGATGGCCGATTCGCTGCATTCACGTCGTGACGATTATTGACATCTCCAGCACCACGATAGGCTGTGTTTGTCCGATTCTGTCCGCCGTGATACTGGCTGTAGTAATTGTTGTTGTTGACTTTGACGTTGACGTTTCGGTTGTACTGATTCCACTGGTAGTTTTGCGGCGGATGGTAACCGTACGCAGGCCTGTATCCCCCATAGACAGGCGGCCGATACGGCGGCGGATAATATGGCCGGCCGCCGTAGTACATTCCTCCATGTCCCCAAGAGGGATATGGGTAGTAGTTGTCGTTATGAAAGGTCGACCCGACCGCCATTCCGATGCCGAAGGACAACAACCCTATCCCCACCGCTGCACCAGTGCTTACGCCAGACTGCTGCTGAACCACAGTGGTCGTCTGCGCGGGTGGCGTCGTATACACCGTCTGCGTGTTGTATTGCGGAACGTACACGACCTCAGGATTTGCAGGTTTAATTTCGACCACCTGTTTTCCGTTGTCCGTCGTGGTGTCGACTGCCATCTGCGGACTCGTTTGCAGGTTGCCGACTTGCTGCGCCTGCTGACGTTTCCGCTGAACTGCATCCATTACGCCTTGTGGATTGTTTTTGTATGCATCGCCAAGCTGCTTGGTCCAATCCAGCTCCTGACACATGTTGTCGACCACTTGCGGAAAGGCTGCGAGATATTGAGCGCTTGTGCTGAAGCCCGCTTGTTTAGCTGCTGCCGGGGCAGCATCCGTCTTGATGCTCTGGTTTTCAATCAGCCAATTTCCCAAGTCGAGCACTTCTTGCGAATTTACAGATGCGATCAGTATTTGACCTAACAGTTGATCGGGAAAGAGCGCAATCGGCGCGACCAAGTCATCAAGGTTCAGTTGGCTGCCCGGGGAGGCGGCCGGCGCCTGGCCTTGGGGTGCGGGTGCATTCGCCGTCGTGGTTTCAGTGGACTTCGATTTGCCGCACCCGCCAGCGTAAACAAGCACGGCTAGCAGCGTCGGCACGAATATCCGGGCAACACGCTTGGATGGATTCAAGATTGACTCCTCGAAAGCGACTCGTTATTGCACGACTCGTTTCTGCTTCTGAATCCTGAATAGGGCCCGAGGACTAGACACGATACAAGCATCCCGATGAAATCAGCAATGCTTTCTGATCGTTTGGATGCTTGCAAGAGATAGAGCAGGCTGCTGGCTGCAAAGAGAAATGGCAGGCCATTGGCCTGCCATTGGAATCCAAATGCTTAGTCGCTGTTACTGCGGACGTCGCGAGACCGGCCGCACCGCCGCTTCGGCGACCGCCGCGCCGTTCACCGGCACTGGTGGCACCTCAGCTTCTTTGACGCCCGAGATACCCAGCTTCTGCCGCAACTGCTGATGGATGCGGTCGAAGGTATCGCGATTGTCCTTCAAGTACTGACGCACGTTCTCGCGGCCCTGTCCGATGCGCTCGCCGGAGTAGCTAAACCACGCACCCGACTTCTCGACGACGTTATGCGCTACCGCGAGGTCCAGCACATCACCCTCGCGCGAGATGCCCTCGCCGTAAAGGATGTCGAACTCCGCATCGCGGAAGGGCGCCGCCACCTTGTTCTTCACGATCTTTACCTTGGTGCGCGAGCCGACGACTGTGTCGCCGTCTTTCACGGCGGCGATGCGACGGATGTCGATGCGTACCGAGGAGTAGAACTTCAGCGCGCGTCCGCCGGTGGTGGTCTCCGGATTGCCGAACATCACGCCGATCTTTTCGCGGATCTGATTGATGAAGATCAGGCAGGTGCGCGACTTCGAAACTGTGCCGGTGAGTTTGCGCAGCGCCTGCGACATGAGACGCGCCTGCAGGCCCATGTGGGAATCGCCCATCTCGCCGTCCAGTTCCGCCTTGGGAACCAGTGCCGCGACAGAGTCGACCACCAGCACGTCGATCGCGCCGGAGCGAACCAGCGCCTCGGTGATCTCGAGCGCCTGCTCACCATAGTCCGGCTGCGATACCAGCAGATTGTCCACATCGACGCCGAGCTTCTTGGCATAGCCCGGATCGAGCGCGTGCTCGGCATCCACGAAAGCCGCCATACCGCCCAGCTTCTGCGCCTCGGCAATGATCTGCAGAGTGATGGTCGTTTTGCCCGAGGACTCCGGCCCGAAGATCTCGATCACACGCCCGCGGGGCACGCCGCCCACTCCCAATGCCGCGTCAAAAGAGATCGAGCCGGTGCTGATCGTGGAGATCGGCACGATCGCCTCTTTGCTGCCGAGGCGCATGATCGAACCCTTGCCAAACTGCTTCTCTATCTGTGAAAGCGCGAGCTCTACAGCGCGTGTACGATCATCAGCCATGCCCGAAATCCTCTCCATCCGCCGGGTTTTTCCCCGGCTCGTCTATCTTATTGATTTACCAGCTATTCCCGAGTCTAGCAGGTGAATAGAAGGCGAAACAAGCACCGAATAGTCGTAGCCCAAATTGGGCATCATTTTGCGTCCTCAATGGGCCAATTCCTTGCGGAAATACACCACTCTTTCCGTCTCCTCAAATCCAAGTCCGGCGTGCATGCGATGGCTCTCGGCGTTCTCCAGCAGCGCATCCGAGGCCAGCTCGCTGCATCCCTTTTCTCGCGCCCAAGCCTCCACCGCCCCCACCAGGGCCCTCGCCACACCTTGCCGCCGCGCCCACTGCTCGACGTAAATCCCCTCCAGGAATGCCACGGGCGACGTCACGCATCCGTTCACGTAATCGACGCGCAAAGTCGCTTCGGCGAAGCCAGCCGGCCGGTCATCCGCGCTCCACGCAATTCTGACGAATGTGTTGGCCTTGCCCATCAGAGCCTGCGTCTCGCTGGCGTTCTCCTCCTCCGTCATTTCCGGCCAAAGTGCCTGCCGCATACTCCGCCACGCCGGCAAAGTCGATTGCGTGGGTGGTTCCAGCCGCCAAGGCTCTCTCATCGCTTCAGCAGATCCGTCATCGTTTCAGCAGGTCTACTGGCTCCCGGACGTCGGTCACGCGCATATGTCGTGCCAGCGCCGGATGTTGCCGCTCGACCGCCTGATACATCTCCCAGGCGACGCGCCGGTAGGAGAAGTGTCCCTGCGGCGCGGAGCGCAGCTCGCTGATGTAGAGCGCCTCCGCGAAATCCATCTGGAAGAGCGAACGGCACCGCGTGCCCAGCGGCAGCAGGTAGCGCGCGGTCGCGGCCGCCTCGGGAGCGTCGCTCGCGCTTACCGCCGCGAAGGCCTGGTGCGCCGCCTCTGTCGCTGCTTCATACGTCCCCACCAACCCTGCCTCCGCCAGCCCCTCGGGCACATCAAAGCCGTGCGCTGTGGTAAAGCTCTGCAGCGTCTGCAGGCAGCGGCGATGCCGATGCATGTCGCGGAAGCCGCCAATGTCCATCAGGATGTCGAAGCGCAGCGGTTCGCCCGCGGCAAAACCGCGCAACAGCTCGTCGTGGCGCCCGCGATGGCGCACACCGAGGTCGATGATCTCAACCTGCTTCGCCTCGGGAAGAGCGGCTACGCGGTCCCGGAGCTGACGGAAGGGATAGTGACACGCGCCATAGAGCAGCGTGGCGGCAATCTCCGCCTCAAGCGATGCACCGCGTTCCACCAGGTCAACCACCGGTGCAGCATCGACGGGCGCGTCCTTCATCAGCTCGCGCGCGGCCTGCTCCAGCTCGCGCCGCGTCGCCATCTGGTAAAGATTCGCTGCCGCATACTTCACCAGGGTGGGCGCCACCTTCACCTCGCGCTCCAGCAGCGTAGCGGCACGGTCCGCAAGTTCCGGCTGAGCACTCCGCAATTCGCCGACGAGCTCGGTCATCTCGCGCCCATGCACGTTCCACGCGGGGCCGGTGCCGGCGGCACGCAGCCGCTCTCCAAGCTCACGCACTTCGGCATGCTCATCGCTCAGCAGGCGGCTCACCTGCGTCTCCAGCGTGCGCGCATTCACGATCTGGCCCAGAGATGTGTTGGTCGCCAGCGGCAGCAGATAGCGCGCTACGTCGAAGGCCCGCGCCCGCAGCGTGCGCTCAAAGGTCTCCTGCTTCATCTCCGCCGGCCGTTCGGTCTTTGAGATCAACGACGAAAGCACGCCCTCGCTTACCGCGTGGTAGTCGGCAAAGAGCCGCTCAATGGTCGCGTCGTAGGTAGCGCGCGCCGCATCGGCTTCGCCAAACTCCGGGAGGTACCAGCCGCTCTTGCGAAAGTTCTGGTAACGGGTCGAGCGCTCCTGCCCATCCCAGCGCTGCTCGTCCACCAGCACGATGGCCGCCAGCAGGCTCAGCCGTTCGATGGCAAAGGCCACATGCGCCAGATCGGCGATCGACCGATGGCCATACTGGAAGTAGAAGGTGTTCAGGAACTGCTCGGCGCGCTGGCTGGAGATTTCGCGCAGCGATTCCTTCATCGACAACGAGGATCGCGAGTACTTCGCCATCGCATAGGCCAGCACCTCGGGATCGGCGCCATGCACGGCATAGACGTCAGTCTGGTTGCGCGGCCGCTCATTGACGGGCGCGGGGGCGGGCGCAGGACCGCCGGCCGCCGATACGGACGAAGATCCGGAGTGGGGAGTTGCGGGGGTCACGGGAGCAACGTCGGTCTGCGATTCCATGGGGGGCATCTTCCCACCAGCATAAGCTCACGGAAACCCGCAACACCCTGTGAGAAACCCGTCCCATTTCCCCATCCCGATGAGCCGCGCGGACGATACCCTGACGTCATGATCGCCCGACCAGCCACAGGAGATGTCGCCCCCTACTACTTCACCTATATCGACCAGGTGGAGGGCGACGATTGCCTCGCCGCGATGACCGCGCAGCTCGACGAGGCGCTCGCTTTTTTCGGCGGCATCTCCGAGGAGCGATCGCTCCATCGCTACGCGCCGGACAAGTGGAGCATCCGCGAGTCACTCAGCCACGTCAACGACTCGGAACGTGCCTTTGTCATGCGCGCCCTCTGGTTCGCCCGCGGCTTTGACACGCCGCTCCCCAGCTTCGATCAGAACATTGCCGCCGCAGGCGCGGAGGCCGATCGCCTGCCCTGGGCTGCCCATGTGGAGGAGTTCGGCCACGTTCGCCGGGCGAGCATCGATTTCTTTCGCAATCTGCAGCCCTCCGCCTGGAGGCGACGCGGCATCGCCAGTGGCAACCCGTTCACGGTGCTCTCTCTCGGCTTCATTGTTCCCGGCCACCTGACGCACCATATCCGGGTGCTGCGCGAACGCTATCTCTGATCCTGAAGGGGCCACGAGGGAACCCAGCCAGGCACACCGCAATTGCACCCACCCCCATGCTTCGCTACTCTAGCGACGCGGACCGGCCATTCCCCACCCGGCCCGAAAATCCTCGCGGTGCGGAGCCGCCTTCAGTGCAGGACATCCTCAAGATCACCGGACACCGCCCCACACCACTGCCCAAACGGCAATGGGCGATGACCCAGCGATGGAACGATCTGCTCTTTGCCCACTGGCCGGTCCCTGCTGCATCCATCGCACCGCTGCTCCCATCCGGCCTGGTTACGGACACCTTCGACGGCTCGGCCTGGATCGGGGTTGTGCCCTTCTGGATGGACCGCATCCGCTTTCGCGGGTTGCCAAAGATCCCTGGCGCGGACAGATTTCCCGAGCTCAACCTGCGCACCTACGTCCGCGAAGAACACACCAACCTTTCGGGGGTCTATTTTTTCTCGCTCGACGCAGCCAATCCTGTTGCTGTGTCGATTGCACGAGCTTTTTTCCGCCTGCCCTACTACTGGGCCAGTATGACCATCAAGCCACAACCGGACGGCCGCTTCCTGTATCGCAGTGACCGCCATCTCACCCGGCGTCCGGTGCGCTTCCGCGCCACCTACCGCGGTCTGGGTCCGACGCGCCGGCTCGCGCAAAGTGCACCCGGGACCATCGAATACTTTCTTACCGAGCGCTACCGACTCTATACCGCTGATCGCCGCGGCCATCTCCTTCAGGGCGAGATCCATCACATGCCCTGGCCGCTGGAGGCCGCGGAGGCCGAGTTCCAGCTCAACGAACTGCCCGCTGCCCACGGCATCACGTTGCCCGACACGCAACCCCTGCTCTTCTATGCGCGTGAGCTGGTCGTCTATGTGTGGTCGGTCGAGCTGGCGAAGGGGCTCAAGTCCGCCTTGGGCGCACGGCGGCCGGTGCCGGCTGCCGAGCCTTTGTAAGATACTCCCCATGACCGAACGCACTACCGACCTCGTCGACAAAATTGCACTCGTCACCGGAGCCTCGCAGGGCATCGGACGCGCCTGCGCTCTCACCCTCGCCGCACAGGGCGCCACGGTTGCGCTCGCCGCGCGCAATGAAGAGAAGCTTCGCGCCGTTGCCGAGGAGATTGCTGCCGCCGGCGGTCAGGCGGAAGTCTTTGTGCTCGACATCAGCAACGAAACCTCCATCAAAGAGACTGCCAAGGCGGTGATCGCGAAGTTTGGCCGCATCGACATCCTGGTGAACAACGCGGGCATTACGCGCGACATGCTCCTGCTGCGGATGAAGCGCGCCGACTGGGACGATGTGATCTCAACGAATCTGACCGGCACATTTCTGCTGACGCAGGCCGTGCTCAGCTCCATGATGAAGTCGCGGTGGGGCCGCATCATCAGCATCTCGAGCGTGGTGGGTGAGACGGGACAGGCAGGGCAGGCCAACTACGCTGCGTCGAAGGCTGGACTCATCGGGTTCACCAAGTCGGTAGCGCGGGAGATGGCCTCGCGCAACGTCACAGCCAATGTCGTGGCGCCCGGCATGATCGAGACCGCCATGACGGCTGTGCTCGATGAGAAGCAGAAGGCCATGATGATGCAGATCATCCCGCTCGGCCGCGCCGGCACCGATCAGGACATCGCGAACGCGGTTGCCTTTCTCGCATCGGAGAAGGCCAGCTACATCACCGGCCATACGCTTGACGTGAATGGCGGCATGCACATGGCGTAGCTTCTCTCGTTGGGAGAAGAAGCCGCCGGAGCCTGCTAGACGAAGACCGCTGCGATGCACATGATGAGCAGCACTCCGGCCGTGATTCGCTCGGCAGCCAAACCTGTACGGCCCGGTACCGGCTTCCGATGCGGCGCATGCTGCGCAGTATCCCGCCGCACAAGATGAATGCCGCCCATCGAACTGTGCATGGCGCCGGTCAAACTGTCTGTCTTCCTCATCGCATTCATCGGCATCGCATTCATCGGCGCACCTCGTTTGAAATGTGCAACGATGCCGTGGCGGCCGTACAAGGAAATCGCCGTAGCACCGTATTCAGGAGCGCAGTCACCTCTGCGCGCGAATACGACTGCGTGGGACGAACCATATCCTCGGCCTGGAGCGGAAGAATTCCGTATGCGAGAGCTGTTGCAATGTACGGCCGCGCAAATATCGAGACGGAGTCAGCATCGGGGACAGTGGCGAGAACGTCCGACGTCTCGTTCGTATTGAGGAGTGTGATCTTCCTCTCCGTGGCCAGAATGCTGACCAGTACGACCGCCGCCTGCGCATGCGTCAATGGATTTTTCGGGTAGAAGTGCGAAGTCAGCGCACATTCCGGACAGATCAACTGTCGGTGGAGAAACGGATATACAGTCTGAGCGGCGGTGTAGTCAGGATCGCTCGGCCGCAGATCATCGAAGGACACGGGAGCGTCAGGTTGAGGAAGGCTGAACCTCTCCTCTACAGTCTCTGCGAATTCGCCGAGCGTGATTGTGTTCCCCGCTCCGGCAACTTTCCCCGCGCTGATCAGCATGGAGTCGCCAGAAGATAAATCGAGGGTCGCCTGCGCTTGATCGATGAGCGCAATGGTTCCAGCCACAACGATGCAGGTGGCAAAAATGAGGAAGGTTGTCGCCAGCGATTTCATTTCGCTCTCCGGTAGCGTTGCGCATCCGGCGAAGCGCTACCCTGTCGAGACTTTTTTTGAGCAGCACACCTTTCGCGCTGCAACCCTCGACATTTTGATAGTGGAGCGGAATCAAAAAGCGTTACAACGAGAACCGATCGCGGCGCTGCCCCTCAGGCGGCAGGCGCACCCTTTATCTTTGGCGGCATCTCGCTGGCCGTTGCCGGCTCTTCATGCGCGGTTTCGAGCTTCAGCAATTCGGCATTCAACTCCGCTCCCACGATGAAGAGCAAGGCGACCACATAGAACCACAGCATCAGGATGATCACGGCGCCGAGTGAGCCGTAGGTTTTGTTGTAGTTGGAGAGATTACCGAAGTAGTACCCGAGACCGGCGGAGCAGAGGAAGATGCCGGCCACCGCCACCAGCGAACCCGGCAGCGTATCCATAAAGTGCTGCTTCCGGTTCGGCGCGAGCCAGTACTGCAGCTCCACCGCGGCCACGAAGATCACGAATATCGTGCCCAGCCGCAACACCGGCCAGAGCTCTCCAAAGCCCCCCGGGATGGGGAAGAGCTCCGTCAGCAGATTCCCGAAGTGAGGTCCGGCAATGATCAGCAGCAGGCCCAGCAGGATCAGTGCGCCGGTGGTGAAGGTCAGGAGCAATGCCTGCAGGCGATCACGCCACCAGGTTCGCTCTTTCTCGACGTCATAAGCCACGTTCAGCGCCTCAATCGAGGCCGCAAAACTTCCCGAAGCAGTCCAGAGATAGCTCAGCAAGCCGAAGGACAGCAGCCCGCCACGATGCGGAGTCAGCAAGCTGGCCAGGATGTGCTGAACCATCTGCATCGCTTCCGGCGGCACCACCACGGCGAGGATATCCAGCAGCTGATCGAAGAGATTTGGAATCGGCAGGTATCCCAGCATTGCCGACAGAAAGATCAGCAGAGGCAGCAACGCGAGCAGGAAGTAGTAAGACATCGCCGCCGCCATGGTGAAAGCCCGCGTGCGAAAGAGCTCTTCATAGACCGTCGCAGAAAGTTTCCGTGCCCGCTTGAACGAGGGATGGGTGGTCAGGCGTTCTAGCAAACTCGGCCTCATGAGCATCCACGAATGCGATGGCGCAGATGGAATCCAAGATGGCCCGAAATGAATTAGAAATCTCTTTTACCCCATCCGCCTTCCGACTGGCGAGGGCACTTGCCGGGTACAACGCGCGCGGGCCATACTCCTCGGGTCGTAGATTTCATGGATTTCAAGTTTTCGGATTTCATGTTTTCGGATTTCCTGTTTTCGACTCCTTTTCGAACCGAGGCCGCCGCCATGTTTGCTTCTCCCATCCGCGCTTCCGCGATGCTGTTCACCCTCGCCGCCACGTTCCTGATTCCCGCTGCTCGCGCAGCCGACGCTATCGCGCCGAAGGATGTCTCCTATCCCAGCGGCGGGGAGACCGTGCATGGCCTGCTCTATGCCCCTGCGGGCGCGTCGACCGGGAAGCACCCCGCCATCATCGTGATCCACGAGTGGTGGGGGCTCAATGACTGGGTGAAGGCGCAGGCGGCCGATCTTGCCGCGCATGGCTACTTCGCCCTCGCGGTCGATCTCTACCGCGGCCAGGTGGCCAATGACACCGATACTGCCCATCAGCTCAGCCGCGGCGTGCCTGAGGATCGCGCCATCCGCGACATGGAGGCGGCGGACGACTATCTGCGACTGGACAAGCGCGTTGACCCCACCCGGGTCGGCGCCATTGGCTGGTGCATGGGCGGGGGTTACGCGCTCACCTTTGCGGTTCAGGATCCGAACCTGAAGGCTATCGTGGCCAATTATGGCCCACCGCCGACGGAGCCTGACTCCCTGTCCAAGATCCATGCAGCCATCCTGGGCAACTACGGGGGCCAGGACAAGGGCATTCCGCCGGCCACCGTGGAGACTTTTGCTGACGCCATGAAGAAGCTTGGCAAACCCGTGGATGTGAAGATCTACCCGGATGCCGGTCATGCGTTCGAGAACCCAAACAACAAGACTGGCTATCGCGCCGAAGATGCTGCAGACGCTCGCACGCGGTATCTCCATTTCTTCGCCCGCGAGTTGGGTGGCAGACCGTAAGGAATCTGCAAAACCCGGTAACTTCTCTGACACGTTTATGGAAGAGCACATTCCCCTTAAGTTGCAGCTCTGAATAATTTCTGGTTCGCGCCGCAAATTGTTCTTGCTCTTGATGTTGTGACCATGTTAACTATGCAGCCAATAAACTTAGATAGGAGCCCCTCGCCACTGATATTGACGGGCCAGGCGTGGGCTTTCGAAAGCCAGGCGCGCATGAAAATTGGAACGACGATCCGGGGTTACCGACTGCAAAAGGGCTTATCGCAAGGTGACATTGAAAAGCGCACCGGACTGCTCCGGTGCTATCTCTCCCGCGTGGAAAACGGGCATACCGTCCCATCCCTCGACACGCTTGCAAAGATCGCGCAAGCACTCGATCTGCCACTTGCGCAATTCTTTGCAGAGGATTCGCTGGGCCGGGAGATGAACACCCAGAAGCTGACGGATGAGGAGCTTCGCTTCCTCACACAGATTCGGCGCTACTCCTCCAACCTGAACGACAGCGACCGCAAGCTGCTGCTCGCGATGGTAAAGAAATTCGCCGCAACGGCTATTCGCTAGGCCGCCAAGCGTCGTTCTTTTGTGGTTCCCCTAGTGGGCTGACAGCGCCGCATGCAGCTGCGCTGTCGCCGCCTTCCAATCTTTGTGGTCGGCGCTCGCGACACGGGCGTGCCAGGTGCGAAGAGCGGAACCGTCTTTGTCGTGGGACAAGGCCGCGTTCACTCGGCTTTGGGGCTCCGTTTTGCCTTGAAAGTACGCCTGCCCGATCAGGTCTTCCCCATCGCTGCCAAGGTCTGAGATCAGCGCCTCTGCCATCGCTAATTCATCGGGGTATGCTGAGCCCGGATCGAGCCCCTGTTCCTTGAGCACGATCCGGGTAAAGTGCTCCGTCACACCTTCATTCAGGTGGTGGCCAAAGGTCTTCTGAAACATCTCCTGCGAGTTCAAATGGATGGCTTCGTGAAGCAGCACCTCCACATCAGAAACGTGGTTCAAGAGATGGATTTGGCCTGCCTTCCGGTCGGTGAAACCACCGACGGTCTCGAGATCCTTCTGAATCTCGTCTGACTTTTCTCCCAATGCCGAGGCATAGTCCGTGTATTGCTTAGAAAAGACGCTTTTGTCCTGCGTATCGACGTTGCCCTGGGCTTTCTTGCTCTGTTTAGGGGGGAACTTGGCGATGGCGGGGCTTTGCGTGATCGCGAGGTCGATTGCCTTGGCGTCCTTGTCCCAAACTTTCGTCTTCGTCGTGTAATCCTTCAGCGCGTCGAGCTTGGGGGCGCGGCGGATGACGGGGGCAGGCTGTCGCATCTGCTGGACGACGTGGGCCAATTCGTGAGCCAGCAGGACCTGGCCAGCTGAATGATCCGGGGCATACTGACCGGCGGCGAATACAAGGTCGTGACCTGCGGTGTAGGCCCGCGCGTGCAGAGCTCGTGCGGATTCGGCTGCTTTTTCATCCGTATGGACGCGCACGTGGCTAAAATCGCAGCCAAAACGCGGCTCCATCAAGGCGCGGGTCTCGGGGGCGAGTGGACGGCCTGGAGAACGCAGGGAATCGGCGACAGCTGGATCGGTGACAGCAGAATCGGCGACAAGAGGGAGGCCAGCGGTTTCTGCCGAGACGCCCGATCTGGCCCGGGAAGAGCCTGCTCCGCGTGCGTCTGTGGCAGACGAGGGAGTCATGCTCATCACCTGCCGGGCAGTGCGATCCGCCTCTTGTTCCAAAGGGTCTGAGAGAGAACCTAACGCGAGCCCGGTGTGTGCGGCCGGCGGCGCACTGGGATAGATGGGAATCCGGCTGAAGTCAAAAGCAATGCGATTTGCTTTGCTGGAGCTCTCGATCGTCATGAAGGGAGTTTCGGGGCGCAGAAGCGGCCATTGCCGCTGTGCCCACAGGATGCCGGTTCTGTTGCGAAAATCTCCGCATCTCCAGATCCTGCTTTCCGAAGTTCACGCGCGATAGAAACTGGCAATGAAGCGCGCTCCCAGCAATATCAGCAACAGGACACTCCCAAAAGCCAACCACTGCCGGCGCATCCACAGCGTCCGATCCGATCCCAGTTTCGGCACCAGCAGTACGCCCAGCAATATCCCCGAGAGAAATCCACCCAGATGGGCCATGTTGTCGATGCGTATCGGGGATTTGAAGGCGTCCGCGCCGAAGCCGATGACAAAATTCAAGACGGCGAAGTAGATCACGCTACGCCGCAGCCTGGCTACTTCTGTGCGGTCCACCGGTAACAGCTTCGAGCCGAGCAGCGGAATCAATACGCCTGCCAGGCCGAAGACGGCGCCGGAAGCGCCCACGCTGATCACTCCGTAGTCCAGAACGTGGCCTCCGCTGACCGCGCCTGGGTGCAGAGCCACGCTGAGCAGGTTGCCGACGACACCGGTCAAGAGGATAGGCAGCGACGACTCCGAAGGAGCCCATCAGCGGCTCGCCCAAAAGGCCTAGGTTGTAAAGGCACCACATGTTCGTTGCGATGTGGATGATGCCGGAGTGGACGAAGGTCGAAGTAACGAGCCTCCACCACTGATGGTCGGCCAGCACGAAGAGCCCGACATTCGCTCCCCAGTGGACTAGCTGCTCTCCGGTAGGGGCGGTCGGCGAGACGCCGTTCACTACCATCAACACGAATACTGCGATGTTGATGCCGGTCAGTACATAGGTGGCCGGGGCAAGCTGCCACCCGGAACGTTTGGGACGAGGCGGAGGTTCAGCCATCGGTTGCTGATATCGGTAGTCCGGCGTGTCGCCCGGAGGCAGAATCTCGGGCTGGGCCTGAGGGCCATTATCCGCGCGAGTCTGCCATTGTCGCTGGTCCATATGACCTGAAGCTATCATGCGATGGCCTCACACGATCACCCACGCGCGGTAACCCGCCTCTTCATGAAACACTAGACTTTCGACGTCACACCGAAGGAGAGATGACCGCCGTGCAAGCCCCGCAGGACGCAAAGACGCAGCCGGATACGAAGACCCCGGAGAGCAGAGCCAAGGAGACCAGCGGACGGAAGCCGATTCGTCGCGCGTTGCTCAGCGTTACCGATAAGACCGGACTGGTCGAATTCGGTCGCGCGCTGGCAAGCCACGGCGTGGAACTCGTCTCTACCGGCGGCACGGCACGCACACTGCGCGATGCCGGACTCGCCGTCCAGGACATCTCCGATCTCACCGGCTTCCCCGAGATGCTCGATGGCCGCGTCAAAACGCTGCACCCCAAGGTGCACGGCGGGATCCTGCACATCCGTGACAACCCGGCCCACAAGGCCGCCGTGGCCGAGCACGGCATCGTCCCCATCGACATGGTGGTGGTGAATCTCTACGCCTTTGAGAAGACCGCTTCGAAACCTGGCGTCGCCTTCCACGAGATCATCGAGAACATCGACATCGGCGGCCCCTCGATGGTCCGCTCCGCCGCCAAGAACTTCGAAGATGTAGCGATCGTCACCGCCGCCTCCGATTACACCGCGCTCGCCGACGAGCTTGCGGCCAACAAAGGCTCTCTCAGCCGCGAGACGCGCTGGCGCCTCGCCCGGCAGGCCTTCGCACTCACTGCCGCCTATGACAGCGCGATCGCGGGAACTCTGGCGGAGCTTGCTGCTCCCGCTGCTGACAAGGCGGCCTTCCCCGACCCATTGCGCATCAGCTATCCCCTGGTCGCACCGCTGCGCTATGGCGAGAATCCGCACCAGGCCGCCGCACTTTACAGCGATGGCAGCGGTACCGGGGTCGCAGGTGCCAAGCAGCTCCAGGGCAAGGAGCTGAGCTACAACAACCTGGTCGACCTCGATGCCTGCTGGGACCTGGCGCAGGAGTTCACTGAGCCGATGGTGGCCATCATCAAACACACCAACCCCTGCGGCGCCGCGACTGGCGCGAACGTCCTTGAGGCCTACACGAGGGCGCTGGCTACGGATCCCGTCTCTGCTTTCGGAGGCGTCATCGGCGTGAACCGCGAGATCGACGAGGCGGCCGCAGAGGAGATCGCAAAGCTATTTGTCGAAGCAATAGCCGCGCCGAGCTTCTCCGAGGGAGCGCTTGCCCGCTTCTCCGCCAAGAAGAACCTGCGGCTGGTGGTCGTCAATCCGGCAGCAGGCGCGCGCGTTTTCAAGCAGATCTCGGGCGGTTTGCTGTTGCAGGATGCCGACACCGGGTCGGTCGGGCCAAACGATCTGCGCACCGTCACCAAACGGCCTCCGACGCCGGAGGAGCTGACCGATCTGCTGTTTGCCTGGAAGGTGGCCAAGCACGTGAAATCGAATGCCATCGTCTATGCGCGTGGCGGTCAGACGATCGGCGTCGGCGCGGGACAAATGAGTCGCGTGGATGCGGCGCGTTTCGGCGCGATGAAGGCGGTTTTGCCCCTCAAGGGCACGGTAGCGGCCTCGGACGCCTTTTTCCCCTTCCCGGACGGTCTTGAGACCATCGTGGAGGCCGGCGCCACTGCTGTGATCCAGCCCGGAGGCTCGGTGCGCGACGACGCCGTGGTCGAGGCCGCGGACCGGCTGGGAATCGCGATGGTGTTCACCGGCATACGGCACTTCCGTCACTAGGCCCGACGCTGCTGCCGGAAAGCCGCACCGAAGGCATGGAATTCGCGACTCTGCCCCTTCCATTCCGCATCCCTGGCGGGGGTACAATCGTCTATCAGAACGAAGGAGAGATCCGGCGAGCGTGCGTCCCCTCTCGGCCTAGAGTGTTTTCACCGGTAGAACCGCTATTGTCGTGTGGTATTTCCGTATAGAAGCAACAGCTTGCGGAAGTTGGCGGCACAGTGATTGTGAAAACGCCCTACCTCCGGCCAGGGTTCCAGGCATCCGGTAGCCCACCCCGCATGAATCGCAGTCACCGCATGACTTCCCTGCTCTCGCCTATCCTTGTCACGCCTCCGCGTCCGCGCAATTTGCTGCTGATTGGAACATTGCTCCTCGCCGCGCCCAGCCTCTTCGCTGACAACAAGCCAAACGTACCCGCAAAGCAGGAGACAACCACCGCTCCCGCGCAGGAAACCACCCGCGGCACGGCCTATTATCATCTGGCGCTGGCTCATACCTACGAAGACATGGCGGCGAATACCGGCCGCCAGGACTACGCCACCCGCGCTGTCGAAGAGTACAAGCTGGCGCTGAATGCCGATCCGACTTCGGCATTCCTGAACAACGGCCTCGCCGAACTCTATTTCCGCACCGGCCGCGTGCGCGATGCCATCCTTACGGCGCAGGACACCATCAAGCGCGACCCGAAGAACATCGCCGCCCATAAGCTGCTCGGCCGCATTTATCTTCATTCGCTGGGCGATATGCAGAATGGCGCTTCGCAGCAGGTGCTCGATCTGGCGATCAACGAGTACAAGCAGATCAGCGCGCTGGACCCGACCGACATTCAGAGCCATCTGGTGCTGGGCCAGCTCTACACCGTCAACCACGACTCGCAGCTGGCGCAGCAGGAGTTCGAGGCAGCGCAGAAGATCGATCCCAACTCCGAGGATGTTGCCCTTAACCTTGCCCGGCTTTATGGCGAGAGCGGCGATCTCAAGAAAGCTATCGAGACGCTGAAAGCGGTTCCGGAAGATGACCGCACTGCCAAGCTGGCCTTCGCGCTCGGCGCTGGTTACGACCAGATCAAGGACACGAAGGACGCCGTCACCGCCTACCAGCAGGCCGTCGACATGGATCCGGATAACCTGGACGCCAAGCGAGCGCTGGCCCAGGCCCTGCTGAGCAATAACCAGCTCGATGATGCTGAGCATGCGTATCAGGAGATTGCCGCTGCTGATCCGCAGGATGCGCAGGCTCTTGTACGCATCGCCGAATGCCAGCGCCGCCAGGGCCACTACGAGCAGGCGCTGGTTACGCTGAAGAAGGCGCAGTCGCTCTCCTCCGATTCCGACGAGATCCAGTTTCACGAGGCGCTTACCTACGACGCGCTCGGCCGCTACGCCGAGTCAACCCAGTTGCTCCAAGGCCTGGTGACGCGCTCGGCCAAGCCCGATAACCATTACACCGACAGCGAGAAGAACAACCGCTCCATCTTCCTCGACCGCTTGGCAAACGTAGAAAAGGAGCAGAACCACACCGAAGCTGCCGTCGCGGCATACAAGCAGATGGTGCCCCTCGGCGGCGAGTACGCAGAGCGTGGCTACCAGGGTGCGGTAGACGCTTATCGCGATGCCAAGCAATACGACAAGGCGACAGACGTTGCGCGCGTCGCCGCCAAGGCCTTGCCGGGCAACAAATCGATCCAGCTGATGCTGGCCGGTCAGCTTGCAGATACGGGTCATGCGGAGGAAGGCCTCGCGCTGGCCAATTCACAGCTGAAGCACAATGACGATGACCGGGATGTGTATCTGGCATTGGCACAGATCAACACGCGTCTCCGACGCTGGCAGGACGCCGCCGCGGACATCGATAAGGCATCGGCCCTGCCGACACATGGCGACGACGACTCCCGCTATGTACTGTTTCTCCGCGGCGCGCTCGAGGAGCGCCAGAAGCATTTCGACGCAGCCGAGGAGCAGTTTCGCAAGATCCTCGCGCTCGATCCCAATAACAGCATGACGCTGAACTATCTCGGCTACATGCTGGCCGACCGTGGCGTGAAGCTGGATGACGCGCTTGCCATGCTGCAAAAGGCTGTGCAACTGGATCCACAGAATTACGCCTACCTGGATTCACTTGGCTGGGTCTACTACAAGCTGGGTCAGTACCCGCTGGCCGAAGAAAACCTGCGCAAGGCCAGCGAGCGTGTCTCGACCGATCCCACAGTGCACGATCATCTCGGTGAGCTTTACGAAAAGACCGGCCGGCTGCGCCTTGCTGTCGCGCAATGGGATCAGTCGCTCGCACAATACGCACGCACGGTTCCGGCCGATGTCGATGAAAGCGATGTGAACAAGGTGCAGAAGAAGCTCGAAAATGCGAAGGTGAAGCTGGCCCGCGAATCCGCACCTGCTACGGACGCCAAGCACTGAGCCGGAGCATCGGCACTCACGGAACGACCGGCGTGTGAATCAGACGCATACAACATTCGGCTCTGTGCCGCGGCCCGCGGCCTGCGCGGTGAACGGTGGTCCCGAGGATCCTCTTACCACGCGTCACTACAGCGAGCCGCCTCACGCCTATCGATCGCCCTTCCAGCGTGATCGTGCGCGCATTATTCATTCGCGGGCGTTTCGCCGCCTCGCCGGCAAGACGCAGGTCTTTACCCATGGCTATTCGGACCACTACCGGAGCCGCCTGACGCACACCATTGAAGTGACCCAGCTGGCGCGGACGATTGCCACGGCGCTGGGGCTGAACGGCGACCTCACCGAATCGCTGGCCCTGGTGCACGACATTGGCCATCCGCCGTTTGGCCATGCTGGGGAACATGCACTGGATGAGGCCATGCACGCCCACGGATTGCGGTTCGATCACAATCTGCACGCGCTCCGCATCGTCACTGCTTTCGAGCAGCGCTATGTCGCCTTTCCGGGACTCAATCTCACGCTCGGTGTTCGCGAGGGGATCATCAAGCATTCGCGCGACTACGACCCCGTCGAATACCCGGAGCTTGCTGAATACTTTCTGGATCAGCAGCCGCCGCTCGAAGCTCAGCTCATCGACCTGGCCGATGAAATTGCGTATCTGGCGGCTGATTTCGATGACGGCTTCTCGTCAGGCATCCTCGATCTCTCGCACGTGCGTGCCCACGTCGCACTCTTCGAGCGCTACTACGCGCCTATGGCGCGCGATTATCCGGACGCCGCCCCAGAGCGTCTGATCGATGAATCTCTCAAGCGGATGCTCAACGCGCTCACCAGCGATCTCATCACCCGCAGCGGCGAGGCTGTGGGGCAGGCCGGCATAACCAGTCTGGCGCAAGTGCGCGCCGCCCGGCGCCGACTCATCCTGCTCTCGGACGAGATGGAGGCCCTGCGCCGCGAGGCTAAGCAATATCTCGGCACGCATCTGTATGAGAGCGACGCGGTCACGCCAGAGCACGAGCGGGCGCACCAGATCATCACTTCGCTTTATGAGTGCTGGGTGCGCGATCCGTCGCTGCTACCGGCCAACGCCCTGGCCGCCGTCGCGCAGGAAGGTGCACCCCGCGCAATCGCCGATTACATCGCCGGCATGACCGATCCGTTTCTGCTGGCGCAATACGAGAAATATCGCGCGCTCTGCGGTTCGTAGCCAGCGCCATCAGTGTGTACGAGCAGCGTCCAGCGACTGCTGCAAACCTTCGTGCAGTGGCGTCTTCTTCACGCCGCCAAGCATTGCGCTCAGTGCAGAGTCATCCAGGATCAGCGGTTCGGTGAGCAGATAGTTCATCTCCACCAGCTCCCGCATGATCGGTTGAAACAGGCCGATCAGCCGCAGCATGGTCGTGCCGACGACTCGCGTCTTTATTGGTTTCCCCGCCATCTCGCCGACCATCCCGACGATCTCGCCGATGCTCGCGGTGCCATCGCCGGCCAGGTGCCACCATCGGCCATGTGCCTCAGGATGCCGTAACAGATCGAGCACCGATGGCCCCACATCCGGCACGTACACAAACTGGTGTGGGCGATCGATCGGCGCGATCAGGTTGGCCGTCCCGCCCGATGCGGCCGCTGTAAACACACTATCGAGAAAGCTATTCTTCAGCCGCGGCCCATAGAAGTCCGGCAGACGCAGGACGGTGCCACGGATCTTTCCCGCCGCGTCGGCTTCAAGCAGCAGGTCTTCCTGTTGCTTGCGCATCCTGCCCTTGAAGGTATGCGGCTCACGCGGATGATCTTCACGCACAGGCGTAGTTTGAGCACGGCCATACGGGTACACCGTCCCGACGAGGAGTATCTGCTGGACTCCTTCGGCAACCGCAGCATCGATGGTCTGACGCATCACGACCGGATGCAGCTCAAAGTGGTTGTAAGGGACACCGACGAGGTAAACCGCCGCGTCCGCACCACGCAGAGCCGCTCTGGCCGATGCGGGATCACCCGGATTCCATACCGCAATCTCTGCCTTCGGATCGGATCCGAAGGCGCGATCGAGCGATGAGCGATCGCGGCCCACCGCGCGGTAGCTCTCGCCTCGCCTGCGAAGTTCACTTGCAATACTTTCTCCGATGGCGCCGGTCGCACCGAGCAGGGCGATCTTCATCGCTACTGCACCTGCCCTTGCGGCCGCAAACGCCGCATCTCCAGCGCGCAGGCCACGGCGTTGGTGGCGGCCAGCTTCAGATTGTCCGCCGCCGCCCACAACCAGAAGCGATTGGTCGCCGTAGCCTCGTCTTCGGCGGAACGCACTCGCACCAGTACCTGCTCCTGGCCCGCTGCGCTCAGGTTGGATGGTGCATCCTCGTCGCTGGTCGAGACCTCGATGTGCTCGCTTGCCGCGAGCAACTGACGCAGTTGCTCGGCCGTCATTGGCCGTTCCACGTCCAGGCCAAGGGAGAGCGTGTGCCCATGAAACACCGGCGCATGCACAAGTTGAATGGCGGCTGCCGGCAACTTACCTGCGGCCAAGAGCGCGTAGTGCCGGCGCACCCGCGCCTCAGTCGCCTGCAAGTCGATCTTGCCCTCGGGTCCAGCCGCGGGTACGGCATTGAAAGCAACCTGCATGTCATAGAGCGCTTTCGGCAGGCTCTGGAACGAGAGCAGACTTACCGTCTGCTGATGCAGCTCATCCATCGCTCCCCGTCCATACTCGGAGGCCGGTTCGAGTATCGTGGCAAATGCGTCGCGTACAGCGGTGGCCTGGCGTACCTGACCAAGCAGAAGCGCCAGCGTCAACGCTGCAGGATGCGCTGGCACAACGGCCGGGGTCTGCAGGTTGAGTGGATCGACCGAAGACCTGATCCAGGGAGCCAGGACCACTGCATCCCTCTCTGTGTCCAGCGCAGCCGACAGATCGATGATCGCCGAACCCGCTCGGGCTGCCGTCTCCCAATGCTTCCGGGTCAGCTCCGCATTGCCGGTAAAAAAGGTGAAGTCCGTATGCGCAAACGAGGCTTCGGTGATTGGCTGGATGAACGTCACTTCGTCGCCGACCGACTCCAGTTGCCCAATCGCTTCCTGGTCGTCCATCAGCACGAAATCGGCCTCGGCAAATGGCGACTCGCCCAAGGCTTCGTTGAGTTCCTTACCGCGTATCGATGCGGCGCCGACAATAGCAATGCGTTGAGGTGGCTGACATGATCAGTGACTGTGTTCTTCCGGCGCATGGATAGAAATGCTCTCGAGCGTATTGCTGTTGCCCTCACGCTTCTTCCGCCGCCGCTGTGCCGAGTACGCAGCGCGTGCCACGAGTCCGGAGAACATGTAGATGAAGCAGCAGAGAAACAGCAGCACTTCGGAGAAGTGGACCAGCAGATAGATCAGGACGCCCAGCAACACGATGAGCTGAAAGGGATGGCGTCCTGAGAGGTTGATCTCTTTGCCGCTCCAGAAGCGCCACGTGCTGACCATAAGAAATCCGGCGAGGCCGACAACGCCGATCCATAATGCAGCCAGCCACCAGTTGGTGACCGGCCAGCCGCTGACCAGATGCACCACTGCGGCAAGAACGCCGGCCGCGGCGGGAATCGGCATACCCACGAAGTATTTGCGGTCCGGCCTGCCAGGATTCTTCGGCTGCGGGTCGTGACTGATGTTGAAGCGCGCGAGGCGGCTGGCCCCGCAGAGCAAGAACACAAAACAGACGAACGCCCCGAACTCCACCAGGAAACGCCGTATCGAAGGATCGATCGTCATCGGCAATGTGCGGAAGCCCCAGCTGTACGCAAGGATGCTGGGTGCAACACCAAAGGTGATCACATCCGCGAGCGAGTCCAGTTCCTTACCAAAGTCGCTGGTGGTGTTGGTCATGCGAGCGATCCGTCCGTCGAGAGCGTCAAACGGAATGGCAAAGAGAATGGCGAGCGCGGCGTAGTCGAAGTGCCTGGGCTCCAGGCGCGAACCCTGCAGGCTCTGCGTGATGGCATAGTAGCCAGCAGCGATATTGCCAGCTGTAAAGAGCGAGGGCAGCACGAACATGCCTCGCCGGCGCGGCCGCTTGCGCTCCATCACCGCCGCATCTCCATAACGCCCTTGGACAGCGTTGGCTCATGGGACGAAACCTCGACATCTGCCAGAATGCTCTCGCCGCCCTTGACGCGTTGTCCGCGTTCCACGCGAATGTGCGCATCACCGGGCAGTATCAGGTCGCAGCGCGAACCGAACTTGATCAGGCCAACGCGCTGCCCCCGCTGAAGAACATCGCCCTCTTTGGGCCGGAAGACAATGCGGCGGGCCAGCAGTCCGGCGATCAGCTTGAAGGTGACGAAGCAATTGTCACCCTGCATTGTGACCACGCTCTGCTCATTGCGTTCGGCGGAAGCTGGATCCATCGCGTTCAGATACTCGCCTTTTTTGTATTGAACGCGGCGGACGGTCCCGCTGATCGGCGCACGGTTGACGTGGACGTCGAAGACATTCAGAAAGATGCTGAGGCGAATTCTGTCGCCGTCCGGAGTGCGGATGGGCGCGACCTCGGTGATCTTGCCGTCGGCCGGCGAAACCACCAGGCCCGGGCCCTCCGGAATCGCACGCTCTGGATCACGGAAGAACCACAGAAAAAATGCTGCGAGCAGGACCGGGATGGCAACCAGCAACCAGCTGGCAAACCAGTCGGCGGTGAAAAATCGTACTACCGCGGCGACAAGCAAAAGACTGATCGCGTACCAATACCCATCACGAACCATGCGGTTCCTCAAGGCGTCATTATACGGGGCGTCCCGTCATCCACACTCGATTTGGCGGCGCATCAGCAATGCATCTTCCACCGGATCGACATAGTACCCAGGCCGAGATCCGGTAATCGCGAAGCCACACCGCTCGTATAGCCGTACGGCGCGCACATTCGACTTTCGTACTTCGAGCCATATCTCCTTCGCCCCTAGATCGCGGGCCCACGCGAGCACGGTCTCCATCAGCGCGCTGCCGATTCCCCGGCGGCGCGCGTGGGGTGGAACAAGCACGAATTCCAGCTCGCATTCCGCTGGCGCACTCCGGGATGGAAAGGGCCGTTGCGACGGCAAATCCCATCAATGCCTGCCCATCCTCCGCCACCCATGCTCTGCGCGTCTTTCGCGGGCTACCCGAGGCATCTGTGATCAATCCCGAGAGGTCGTCCTCACTCCAGGCTGGCGCATGCGGATCATCGCGCATCCACGTCCGTACAAGCGGCAGATCCAACTCTGACAGGGGGCGGAGCCGCATCACCGTGGCGTCGCAGAGGCGGACCGCGCAAAGAGCTCCGCGTCGGATCGGCGAAGGTAATTGGCATCGAGAGTGGCCAGATCTTCCCACTTGCCAGCTCGCACAGCCGCCATGGACGCACGTGCTGCAGCGCACGCATCGAGCGGGCCGACCCGTCGGGGACTCCAGGCGGCAAGCCGCACTTCGATCCGGGGCTCGGCAATGATCAATGGAACCCCAGCGTCGGCCGCAGCGGCAATCTCCTCGAAGGTGGCTAGCCACTCGCGGGTCGCTTGGCGGGCATAAAACTCGTTTCGCCCGGCATCGAGCAATGCAAGCGAATCCTTCTGGTTGTTATCCAGATCGGCAAGCACGGCGAGGCGAGAGATTGCGACGATCGGTACTCCAGCCGCATGGGCCAGCCCCTTGGCCGTACTGAGGCCAACGCGCGTTCCCGTAAAGCTTCCCGGGCCGTTAACGACAACGATTGCCCGCAGTGCGCGCAGCTCAAGCGCAGCCTTTCGCAACATCTCATCGATTGCCGGCAACAACTGAGCAGAGGCTGTTCGTCCGCCAAGCTCCGTCTGGCTGATACATGTAACCGTTGTTGCATCATTTTCAAGGTCGACCAGCGCGGCTGTTCCGACCTCTCCACATGTGTCGATTGCGACTAGTGGATGCTCGAACATCACGCCGGGTCCTGGCAGATTTCGAGCAGGACACCGCCGGTGCTCTTCGGGTGCACGAAGAAGTACAGGTGACCGCCGGCTCCGGTCTGTATGGCGGGAGATACCAGTGTCGCTCCGCGAGCCTGAAGCTGTGCCCACGCGGCGTTGATGTCATCAACGTGCAGCGCGACATGATGAAGTCCAGCACCACGCTTGCTAAGAAAGCGACCGACGGCGGTTTCCGGACCCAGCGGCTCCAGCAGCTCCACCCGGCTTTCACCGAGCGGTATCATCGCAACCCGCACGCCCTCGTGTTCGACTGTCTCTTCATGCGTCACGTTCAGGCCGAGGGCCTCGTAAAATCCGCGGGCTTCGGCGATGCTTTCGACTGCGATGCCCAGATGATCGATGCGCGCGCCGTTTGCGGATGCTTCTGTCTGTTTGCTCATCGGCGGGTGTCTCCTGTAATCGCTTCAACCATCTGCGCCGCGGTCGCGAAGGGGTCCTCCTGTCGCGCGGTAATGCGGCGAGCGTGTTCGGCCAGTTCATCCGGCTTCAACGCATGCGCGCGCAGCCCGCGCAGCAGAGCGGCGCGTACCATCTCGGTGAGGCGCTGGCCCCATTGCTGTTCCCGCCGCTGGCGCAGATGATCCTCTCTCGAGAGCCACCCAGTGAAGTTGTCGACGGCGGCCAACAGTCCATCGATTCCCTGCCCTGTGGATGCCACCGTGCGTACCACCGGCGGTATCCAACTGCCGTGCGAGGAAGCGAACGACTGCATCGCCTTCAGCTCCTTCTCGACCCGGTCCGCGCCTTCGCGATCGCTCTTATTCACCACGAAAATGTCCGCGATCTCCAGAATTCCCGCCTTGATGCTCTGCACGTCGTCGCCCATGCCCGGAACCAGCACCACGATCGTGATGTCCGCCAGCCGTACGATGTCGATCTCATCCTGGCCGACGCCGACCGTCTCGATCAGTATGCGATCAAAGCCGCCGGCTTCAATCAACATCGCAGCGTCGACCGCGGCGCGCGCCAGACCACCCATCGCACCACGCGTGGCCATACTGCGTGCATAAACTCCGTTGTCCGCGTGATGCCGCTCCATGCGGATGCGATCACCCAGAATCGCGCCACCACTGAACGGACTGGTAGGGTCTACCGCCAGGATGCCGACTTTACGCTGCTGCTCGCGGAAAGCGCGCGCCAACTGGTCCACGAGCGTGCTTTTGCCTGCGCCGGGAGCGCCCGTGATGCCGATGCGCAACGCCTCTCCGGTGTGCGGAAAGCACGCCGAGAGCAGCGACTGGCCCGCGGGTGCGTCGTCTTCAACCAGCGAGATCGCCCGAGCCAGCGCGCGCCGGTCACCGGCGAGCAGTCGCTCTGCCAGCTTCGCCTCTACGGCATGACTCATGTTTCCGGGTTGGACCGTATTCTGCAAGCTGCGAGTGTAGCAGTCGAAAAGGACAGCGGTTCAGGGGCGCTTCAGCAGTTCGCGCGCAATCACCATGCGCTGGATCTCACTGGTTCCTTCGCCGATGGTGCACAGTTTTACGTCGCGATAGAACTTCTCCACCGGGTAGTCCTTGATGAACCCATACCCGCCGTGGAGCTGCACCGCCTCGTCGCAGATGCGCACCGCGACCTCGCTCGCAAAAAGCTTGGCCATGGCGGACTCGCTGGTCGTGGTCTGGCCTGCATCTTTGATAGCGGCCGCACGCAGGGTCAGCAGGCGCGCGGCATCGAGCTGCGTGGCCATATCGGCGAGCTTCCACTGGATGCCCTGAAACTCCGCGATCGCTTTGCCGAACTGCCTTCGTTGCTTCACATATTTGCGCGCCGCATCGTAGGCGCCGCGCGCGATACCCAGAGCGAGCGCAGCGATCGAAATGCGTCCGCCATCAAGGATGCGCAACGAGTCTACGAAGCCCTCGCCTTCCTTTCCCAGCAGGTTTTCTGCCGGCACTTCGCAGTCCTCGAAGATCAATTCCGATGTGTCGCTGGCTCGTAACCCCAGCTTGTTTTCCTTCTTGCCGGGGCGGAAGCCGCGCGTCCCCTTCTCGACGATGAAGGCAGACAACCCGTGCGTGCCCTGGGTCTTATCCGTCACAGCGATGACTACGGAAACATCGGCATGGCTCCCGTTGGTGATGAAGGTCTTTGAACCGTTCAACACCCATCGATCACCCTTGCGAACGGCGGTGGTGCGCGCGCCCGCGGCATCTGAACCGGAGCCAGGCTCGGTGAGTCCCCAGGCGGCCAGCCATTCACCCGTGGCCAGCTTTGGGATGTAGCGGCGATGCTGCTCGGCATTTCCCGCGACATAAATGTGATTCATGCCAAGGGAGTTATGCGCCGCCATGATGATGCCGATCGAGCCATCGACGGCCGAGATCTCCTCGATCGCCGTCATGTAATCGACATAGCCGAGCTCTGCGCCGCCCAGCTCGGCGGGGATGAGCATGCCCAGCAGCCCCATCTCGCCAAGCTGCTTCACGACAGCAGATGGAAACTCGCTCGTCTCGTCCCACTCCATGACGTGCGGTGCGATCTCCTTCGCGGCAAAGGCGCGTATCTCGCGACGCAGCTGCTCCTGCTCCTCGGTCAGGCGAAAGGAGTGGCTGGATGCGTGGGGGAGGGTGGCTGCGCTCATTGATAGATCTCCGGGAAAACCTATGATCCTACCATGGCGCGCCCCCGGACAGTCGCTCAAAAATGGGTTCCAAAGAAACGATTGGGTGCGGGCGGAATCGTCCACGCCGATGCTGCATTTCATTGCCGATTGCGCCCTGCAATGGTAGCGTGGTTTCGCGGTTGTGCCAGAGCTCTCCAGTGAGCGCGTGGGATGCGCGGCCGACCATGCCAGCATCACCAAGCTGCTCACTTTTAGCAGGGAGACATCATGCAAAACGTGGGGCCCACGTATGCCTGCCGCAGAACAAACGATTGAGACACCCCGGCTGCTGCTCATCACCGTCACCGAGGTGATGCTGGACGCGGAACGCCGCGGGCGCGGCATCGATGAGCTTCTCGGTGCCACAGTACCGAATACCTGGCCGCCGCAGTATTGGGACCAAAACGCAATCGACTATCTGTATGCACGCGTCCATAGCCACCCGAATTACAGGGGATGGTGCCGCTATGTCGTGCTGAAGCAACCATCCGCGCCTCCGGTGCTGATAGGCGGGTGCGGATGCACGCAGCCTCCGGAAACTCTGGACGAGGTGGAAATCGGCTACTCCATCCTCAAAGAGTTCCGCGGTCACGGCTACGTCACGGAAGCGATCAGTGGCTTCGTACCCTGGATCTTCGCCTACAGCCCCGTGCACTCGGTGTGCGCGCAGACCTATCCGCACCTCGCGGCATCGATCGGTGTCCTGCGCAGATGTGGATTCGTCCTTGACGGAACCGGCAAGGACCCGGGAACGGTGCTGTTCCGGCTGGAACGCCCGAAGCATTAGACAGGTATATAGCTCAGATCACGCTGAAATCCGCGAAGACAAAACCATCGCGGCGTTCCACCACACCCGGCGCAAGCGGTATCGACTGCGCGAACATCGGACCCGCATACGCACAGGTGTGGAACTCGCCGTTCTCTGCGCACGGGTCCGTACCCGGCGGCAGTTCCGTAAGCAGGGATAAGTCCAGCTCACGCCCGGCGAAGGACGCCGGCACCTTCTCAGGATCAATGCACGTGATCCGAGCCCGCAGCCCACCGTCAAGCATCTCTCGCACCAGAGCGGAAGTGTCCCGGCCCCACAGCGGGAATATGGGCGTGATCCCGGTGCCTGCCAGTCGCTCCTCGCGGTAACGCCGCACGTCTTCGAGGTACAGGTCGCCGAACGCCATCGCCTGAATGCCTTCGCGGACCGCGCTCGCGCAGGCCTTCTGCATGACTGCTTCGTATTGTTCGTTGGAGCAGGGCCAGGGCAGCGGAATCTCCATCAACGGCAACCCGGCCGCGGCCGCCTGAGCGCGCAACACAGACGCCCGCGTGCCGTGCATCGCGACGCGATCGAACGCACTGTTTACCGTTGTCAGCAGTCCGACAACGTCGTAGACACCCTGTTGTCGCAGCATGTGCAGCGTCCAGGCGCTGTCCTTGCCGCTACTCCAGGACAACAGAGTCCGGCAGCGCAAGGTCCGGGAGAGCAACGTCCCTATTCCCATCCGCAGCCCCTACGCCAGCGCCTGTTCGAGGTCGGCGATCAGGTCTTCGACATCCTCGATGCCGACGGAAATGCGCACCATGCCGTCAGTGATCCCAATCTTGCGGCGTCCCTCTTCGCCCAGCGCCGCGTGCGTCATGGTTGCCGGATGCGAGATCAGCGTCTCGACACCGCCAAGGCTCTCACCCAGCGTGCATACACGCACGCGCTTCAGCACATCATTCGCGCGCTCGAGTGAACCGGTCTCAAACGTGATGAGCGCGCCGAAGCCGGACATCTGCCGCTTTGCAAGTTCGTGCTGCGGGTGTGTCGGGAGCCCGGGATAGAAGAGCTTTTCGACGCGTGGATGCTGTGCAAGCCACGCGGCCACCTGGCGCCCGCTCGCATCGTGCTGGCGCATGCGTACTGCCAGTGTCTTCACGCCGCGCAGGATGAGATAGGACTCGAACGGCGAGAGGATTCCGCCCGTGCACTTCTGGATGAAGGCAAAACGCTCCGCGTGCTCCGGTCGTGTGCCAACGAGCACGCCGCCCAGTCCATCCGAGTGGCCGTTCAGGAACTTGGTCGTCGAGTGCATCACCAGGTCGGCGCCAAGCTCAATTGGCCGCTGAAAATACGGCGACATGAAGGTGTTGTCCACACACAGATCGACCGCGTCGCCCACTCGCTTTGCCTGGTCGCGGCAGACCGCGCTCACTGCGCGGATGTCGGTTAGCTGCATCAGCGGATTCGTCGGGGTCTCGATGTGCACCAGGCGGGTGCGCGGAGTGAAGGCGCGCCGCACGTTATCCGAATCGCCGGTGTCGACATAGCTGAACTCGATGCCGTAATGCGCCACGATCTGGTTGAACAACCGCGGCGTGCCGCCATACACATTTGATCCGCATATGACGTGATCGCCGGTCTTCAGCATCGCGACCAGTGCTGAGATGGCCGCCATGCCGCTCGAAAAAACATGAGCGGAGCTGCCGCCCTCAAGCGCGGCCAGGTTCTCTTCGAGCGCCGTGCGCGTCGGATTCGAGACGCGGGAGTATTCGTAACCCTTGTTCTTACCGATCTCCTGCTGCGCATAGGTCGAAGTGAGGTAGATAGGCACATTGACGGCGCCGGTGGTCGGGTCGGGCTCCTGACCGGCATGAATGGCGCGCGTCGAAAAGCCTTGCTGCGGATTGCTCATGAAGTCTCCTGGGGTGGTGAAGCAACAATGTCCGTACGTAGCAGCGGCGACATTCAAGCGTCGCACGATCCGTTCTTTGCTTCCATGCGAACAGTCCGCTTATTTGCCGCCTTCGAAGATGTTCTTTGACAGATACCGCTCGGCTGAGTCGGGAATGATGGTCGCAACGCGCTTGCCCGGCCCGAGCTTGCGTGCAACCTCGAGCGCGGCGTAGACCGTGGCGCCTGCGCTTGAACCACCCAGCAGCCCCTCTTCCGCAGCCAGCCGCTTCACCATGGCGAAGGCATCATCGTCGGTGACCATGATGACATCGTCCGCCAACTCTGGATGGAACGTCTTGGGAATGAAATGGACGCCGATGCCTTCCACGCGATGCGGTCCGGGAGGCCCACCCTGCAAAATCGATCCCTCAGTCTCCACCGCAATCGCCGCGAGCCGTGGATTGCGTTTTTTCAGCCCGCGCGCGACCCCGGAGAAGGTGCCGCCGGAGCCTATGCCGGCCACCAGTGCGTCGACGCGGCCCTCCATCTGCTCCCATATCTCGGCCGCCGTAGTTGCTTCGTGGAAGTCCGGGTTGGCCTGGTTTTCAAACTGAAAGGCGCCCCAGGATCCTGGCGCCTCCGCCATCGCGGCCCTGGCGGTCTCGATCGCGCCCTGCATGCCATCCTTCTCCGGAGTGCGAATGACCTTCGCGCCGAAGCCACGCATCAGGATGCATTTCTCCTCCGCATAGCCTTCCGGCACAAAGAGCGTGACCTTGTAGCCGCGATTGACACCGATGAGCGCAAGTCCTACGCCGGTATTGCCCGCGGTGGCCTCGAAGATCTGCGCCCCGGGGGCGATCAGGCCTTCCTGCTCCGCGCGCAGGATCATGCCCAGCGCGGCGCGGTCCTTGACGCTGCCGCCGGGGTTCAGGAACTCCAGCTTGGCAAAGACCTCCCCCATTTCGGGTGTGCAAAGCCGGGTGAGCCGGAGCATCGGGGTCTGGCCGACCAGGTCGGTGATGTCGTCGGCAACGCGCAGTGCGCCGCGAAAAGTGAGGGAGGAGGCTTCAGTCCGCATAAAAGAACCGACTAGTTTAGCAGTGCCGGACCTGCGGACTTCGGCATGGTCGCAAACCCGGGAATCGGGCGTTACTTCTTCTTGTTCTTGCCTGCAGGGGCAGCGTCCCCCGGCGTGTGTGGGAAATAGCCAGGCCTGGTGCGCACGCTCAGCTTGCCGTACGCCTTCGCCTTGGCATCGACGTGCACCACCCGATATCCGCCCATGCTCGCTGGTCTGCTGGAGTGATAACCAATCGTGTACTGATTTCGGACGTCACGTGCCACTTCAGCCGCTATCTGGTCGACCTGGCCCAGATTTTTGGGAAAGAAGGCGAGGCCGCCCGTCTCGTCCGAAAGCAGTTGCAACGCACGTCGCGCGCGGTGTGACTCACGCCCGCCGCCGCCCGCATCGTCAAAGAGCAGACCGATGGAGTAGACCACCGGGCCCTGCAGGTCCTGGATGCGGCGCACTGTCTCTTCAAGATTGGTGCCGGAGGCATTGTCCTCGCCGTCCGTGATGATGAGCAGCACCTCTTTCGCCTTCTTCGCGTTCTTGGACATATAGTCAGCGGACGCGATGACCGCGTCGTAGAGCGCAGTGCCGCCTTTGGAGTCGATGTGCGAAAGGCCGTCGCGGAGCCTGTTGATGTCGCTGGTGAAGTCCTGGTCGATATACGCCTCATCGGCAAAGTTCACTACGAAGGTCTCATCGTCAGGATTCGAGGCGCGCACCATATCCAACGCCGCTTCGTTCACCGCCTGCCGCTTCGTGCGCATGGAACCGGAATTGTCGATCAGCAGGCCAATGGAGACCGGGACGTCCTGCTCCTGGATCGAGGTAATGGCCTGCGGCTTGCCGTCCTCAAAGACGTGGAAATCGTCCTTACTCAGCCCGTTGACCAAGCGACCGTGATCGTCGACCACGTTGGCATTGAGGACAACCTCGTCGACGTCCTTGGTAAGCGTGTATCCGCCGTTCCTGCCTTTTGCTACCTGGCCGGCCTGCTGCCCGGCTGGTGCCGCTGCGCCGGGCGCCACAGGGCCACCGGGGCCGGGGGAGGGGACGGGATCGCGGTCGACGTTGAGCGGCGGCTGCTGTTCTGCAGGCAGAGGAGGCGGAGGCTTCTGTTGTGCGGGTAGACCGCCGCCAAAAGCCAGCAGAAGAAAAAATGTGAGTGCGATTCGCAAATGTCGATTATTGCGCCGGTGCATAGTATCCGGTTCGGGCATGGACGGTGAGCGGCGGCAGCCCGGGGGGTGGCACCAGCTTTACCTTCACTTTACGCCATTTGCCGTCGCGCTTCGGATCGGAAGGCTTGTAGCCGAGGACATATTGATTGCGCAGTTCGGCGCTGATCTTGGTGGCGATGTCCGTCATATCCGAGATATCGTCCACACGGAAGAGCTGGCCGCCTGTCTCCTCGCTGAGGTCATGCAGCAACAATGGGCCGTTGCGCTCCTCTGTCGTGGCCGCGTAGGCGTCGAAGATGCCGATAGCGAAGATCTCCGTGTCCGACTCCCGCACCAGAGTGCGCACCTCATTCTCGGTGTACCGGCTGCGATTGTCGCCGCCGTCAGAGACAATCAGGATTGCCTTGCGCTCGTAACGCGCCTGCTTCATCTTGTTCACGCCGTAGTAGATCGCATCGAGCAGAGCGGTGCGATGGCCGGCGCGCACCGTCTGCAGTCGCGCCTCGATATCGTCGACGGAGGACGTAAAGTCCTCGATCAGTTCCGGACGGTCGTTGAATCCGATGATGAAGAACTCATCCTGCGGGTTAGAGGTGCGGAGAAACTCGATGATCGACTCCCGTGCGCGCACCACCTTGTTGGTCATGCTGCCGCTCAGATCCATGATGATGCCGATCGAAACCGGCGCATCCTCCGCGGAGAAGCTCTTGATCTCCTGCGGGTTGTTGTTCTCGAAGAGGAAAAATTCGTTTCTCGAGAGGCCGGTTACCAATCGATTGAGCGGATCAGTCACCGTCAGCGGGATGAGCACCAGGTTCACATCGACACGGATCCGCTCTCCCGGACGCGCATGCAATGCGGCTTTTCCCTCCGCCGGCGGAGGACCAGTCGGAGCCTCTGGTTTTGCCGGAGGCGGCGTGACATGAATCTGATTGAGCGGGTCGTCCTGTGCGTGCAGCCGAATGCTCTGCGCTGCGCCGGCCATCAGCAGCACCATGAGCAGCGTGCAAAAGCCTCGGCTGTGGTGAGCAAGCCGCGACATGGACCAGCCTGTAGACGTGGATACCATGCGGCAATCCTTGATGAGCGTCATGCTACACGATTGACATACCGCCTGACCCGTTAGAAATTTTCAGCGCACGAATGTCACGCGAATGTCACCACTCAGAGGCAAGGAAGTGCCTCATCCTGCCGCGCATGCGCCGGAATCCGCGCGCTTCGCACTGCCCTGCCGCTGCGGTCCGCCACGCGTGGTCTAGTACAATCTCCAAAACTGATGGCACGCATCTATCCCTTCCGCGCCACGCGCTACAATCCCACCGCTGTTCGCATCGAAGACGTGGTCACTCAGCCCTATGACAAGATCACGCCGGCGTTGCAGCAGGTCTATTACGGTCGCAGCCCCTATAACCTGGTGCGCATCATCCTCGGCCTGCCCGAATTGTTTGATGAGCCGGGAGTCAACGATGTTTATACCCGCGCCGCGCGAGATTTCCGGGAATGGCGCACGCAGGGCACGCTGCAGACCGACAATGAACCCTCGATCTTTGCCTACTCGCAACGCTTTCAGGTTCCGAGCAGGGACGAAATACGGGAACGCCGGGGATTCATCGCCCTCGGAGGCCTGGAGGACTACACGGCCAGGGTTGTCTTTCGCCACGAGCAGACACTCTCCAAGCCGAAGAGCGACCGTCTGAACCTGTTGAAGGCCACCCGTGCTCACTTCGGCCAGATCTTCATGCTCTACTCCGACCCGGCGCAAAGTATCGAAAAGATGCTCTTCCAGAACTTCCAGCCGGAGATCGAGGTCACCGACGACTACGGGGTTTTGCATCGTCTCTCCCGGGTCACGGACGCGCATGCGCTCCGGCTGGTGATTGGCTCGATGGGCGACAAAAAGCTGATCATCGCCGACGGCCACCATCGCTATGAGACCGCGCTGAACTACGGGAAGGAACACGCGCCAGCCCAGGTGCATCACACCCGCGAGCGCGATCTTGCGACAACTCTGCCGCATCCGCCGTATCCGGAAGCAGCGGCGATGATGACCTTCGTGAATATGGACAGCGAGGGATTGGTGATCCTGCCGACCCATCGCGTCGTCTTCGACCTGGTCGATTTTCGGCCGGAGGCGTTCCTCGAACGCGCAGCGTCAGTATTTCGAGATCGAAAAGCTAGGCACAACAGACGCTGCTCAGCTCACGGCGAAATTGGCGGAGACGGGGTCGAACGCCACTGCATTCGTTGCCGTTCTTGCAAACGGCTCCTACCTCTTGAAGGGCCGGCCGCAATTGGTGGAGCAGACTCTGACGCAGTTGACCGAGCGGCAGCGTCAACTGGATGTTGCCCAACTCCACGGCCTGGTGCTGGAGCAATTGTTAGGTCTCTCCCAGGAGTCGATCCGCGAACAGCGCAATCTGCGTTATCTGCGGGATGCGGCTGAGGCCGCCGAGCAGGTGACGAAGGGATCAGCGCAGGCGGCCTTCCTCATGAATCCGGCCACCCTGCAGGAGCTGCGCGAGATTGCGTTCAACGGCGAGGTGATGCCGCAGAAGTCGACCGACTTCTATCCCAAGCTCTTGAGCGGCCTCGCCATCTATGCGCTGGACTGACACAGGTTCGCGGGCGGGAGTTCGTCTCGCCCGCAGTCTTTCACTCGTCGTGTGCGCGCTCGCAGCTTCATTATCAGCATCAGCGTTTCCTTTGCCGCAGCAACCAGCGCCGCAGCAGCCTTCGCTGCCGCCTCGCCCCTCTGCCACCGTGCAGCCGCAATTCCTCATCATTCTGGATGCCGCACACGGTGGCGCGGATACCGGAGCTCACCTGGCAGAGCATCTGGACGAGAAGGATCTGGTCCTCACGCTCGCCATCCGGCTGCGCTCCATGCTCTCTGCACGTGGCGTTTCCGTCGTCACTACGCGGGAGAGCGATGCGACTCTTCAATCGGCTGGGCGCGCGGCTATCGCAGACGGGCACAAGGCCGCCGCCTGCCTCATTTTGCACGCCTCGGACAGCGGCAGCGGCATCCATCTCTTCACCTCGTCCCTTCCCCCTGCACAGCCGGCAACGTTTCTCCCGTGGGACCAGGCGCAAGCTGCGTATCTTCAACAGAGCCTGCGCTGGGCGGCCGAGATCAACACCGCGATGACGCATGCCTCCGTACCCGTGACCCTTGGCCGAACCGCGATGCAGCCGCTGGATAACATGACCTGCCCGGCGGCAGCGGTTGAAATTGCCCCACTGACAAAGGACGGTGCCATCACCGCGGCGCTCACTGACCCCGATTACCAGTCACGCATCCTGGCCGGGTTGGCGGCTGCGATCGAAAGCTGGCGCCACGACTGGACCACGCAGCCATGATTCCCCGCTACCAGCGCGCTCTGTTGTGGGTGCTGCTGATCGTCTCCGCAGTGATGGCGATCGTTTTGATCCGGATGCGTGAACGCGCTGCCGACAAGTTGCAGGCCACAGAAAACGCTGCCCCATTGACTCCGCCCGGAGCTATGCCAACCAGCGATGTCACGTTGATGCTGGCCAACGATACCGATGGATCGCTCGTCAGCACCGGGAAGCGCCTCGCTCTTCCGACCGAGGCTCACTCCCGCGCGCGCTATCTTCTGAACCAGCTGCTCGCTGAGTACGCCAGGCCCGGCTCTGCTCACCCCATCGGCGCGAATGCCGGCGTGGACGATGTCTTCCTGATGCCGTTGCCGGCCGGCACGGCGGGCGGCGGCACGCTCGCAGTCGTCAACCTGAGCAGCAGCCTGCTGCAGGCGCATCCCTCGGGCATCGAAACGGAGACCATGACCCTGCTGTCGCTGATCGGAACGCTCCACGCGAATATGCCCGAGATAGCTCAGGTGCGGTTCATTGTGGATGGGGTGCCGCGCGACACGCTGGCGGGCCACGCCGATCTGACCCGTACCTATCTCGCTTCGAGTGCGGCGCCGCCACCGCCAGGAGTGGAGGAGAAATGACACAGCGTATCCCGACCGTCGGTGTCTTTGACTCCGGTGTGGGTGGCCTCACGGTCCTGAAATCGCTTCTCACGCAAGCTTCGGCGGCAGACTACCTCTACCTGGGCGACACCGCGCGCCTGCCCTACGGCTCGAAGTCCCGAGCCACAGTCGCCCGGTATGCGGTGTCGAGCGCCCGCTTTCTCGTCGAACAGGGCGCGGAAGCTCTGGTGATCGCGTGCAACACGGCAAGCGCGCTCGCGCTCGATGCGCTGCGCAGCGCAGTTGAAGTGCCTGTTATCGGCGTGATCGAGACAGGCGCCACCGCGGCACTGCAGAGCTCACAGACGAAGGACGTGCTGGTGATTGCGACCGCGGCCACTGTCGAAAGCCACGCTTACTCCGCCGGCTGCCGGGAACGCGGCCTGCGGGCCATTGAGAAGGCCTGCCCCCTGCTTGTACCGCTGGTCGAGGAAGGGTGGATCGATCATCCGGTGACTCGCGAAGTCACGGGAATCTATCTCGACGATCTCCTGTCGGAAGCAAGCAAAGCAGGCATGGCAGCGGACACTCTGGTGCTTGGCTGCACCCATTATCCGCTGCTACGCTCCGTCATCGAAGATTCGCTGCGCATGCACGCGACCGGTCGGGCGGTGCGCGTCATTGACTCGGCTCATGTCACAGCGGAACAAGCGGCGGCCCGGCTTGCGCTTCAGGCAGACGGGCAACGCACGCCGGCAGTTCGTTTTTACGCCACAGATTCGGTGGAGAAGTTTCGCACTCTCGGCACGCGCTTTCTCGGTCGCCCCATCGACGGCGTGGAGCTGGTCGATCTCGGAGGATGAACTCTTGGCCTACGGCGCGCGACCATCGCTGCTATCCTTGCATCCGGGAATTGCGTAGTCGGGAATTGCGTAATCAGGAATCACTTCTCCGGGAATTGCGCCTTTGGGAATTGCGTCATCGGGATTACCCCAGCGCTGCTGTCATTGCCATGAGTCAATACAGGAAGGACTAGTAAGCATGATCGATCTGAAAGGCCGCACCGCTATCGTCTTTGGCGTTGCCAACAAGCGGAGTATCGCCTGGGGCATCGCCCAGAAGCTGAATGAGGCTGGCGCGCGCCTGCTGATCACGTACCAAAATGAGCGCCTGAAGCTGGAAGCCGAGGACATGATCAAGGAGCTGCCCGGCGCCGAAGCCTATCAGTGTGATGTCTCCCAAGACGCCGAGATTGATCAGCTCTTCTCCACCCTGAAAGAGAAGCACGGCAAGCTCGACATTCTGGTGCACTCGGTGGCATTTGCACCGGCAGAGGCGATGCATAACGACTTTCTTGAGACCAGCCGCGATGCCTTCCGCATCGCACACGATGTCAGCGTCTACTCGCTGATCGCTGTCAGCCGCGCAGCCGCGCCTCTCATGACCGATGGCGGCAGCATCATCACCATGACGTACTACGGGTCCACCAAGGTGATTCCCCGCTACAACGTGATGGGTGTGGCCAAGGCGGCGCTGGAGGCAACCGTGCGCTACCTCGCCTTCGAACTCGGCCGCAAGAATATTCGCGTCAATGCCATCTCCGCGGGTCCCATCAAGACATTGGCGGCCCGTGGCATCAAAGACCTGGGCGAAATGCTGAAATCGCACGAGGAGCGCGCGCCGCTGCAACGCAACATTCAGCAGTCCGAGGTGGGAACCACTGCGGTCTTCCTCGCGTCAGATCTCTCCAGCGGCATCACCGGAGAAGTGACGTACGTCGATTGCGGTTACAACATCATGGGGTTTTAGAACTTGCAGCGGCGGATTCCGGTTTCATCTTCAGCACGATCCGCCGCGCATCCCCATTGAGCATCGTCATCACAATCTCGCCCTGGCTGCGCTTCACCACACTCGGGAACTTCTCTCCCCACTCCACCAGCACGATGCTGTCGTCCGTCTGCAGATCGTCGAGTCCCAGCGTATCCAACTGCCGCTCGCTATCGATGCGGTAGAGATCCAGGTGATAGAGCCAAACCGGCTTCCGCACGCCGTGAAGATCGAGCGTGCCTTCGTACTCGTGAACCAGGGTGAAGGTTGGGCTCGTCACCTCATCCGACTCCGCTGCGTCCAGTGCCTCGGCAATGCCCTTCACCAGCGTCGTTTTTCCAGCGCCCAGATCGCCATGCAGAATCAGGAACTTCGGAGGCGCCAGCAGAGCCGTCAACTTGCGCCCGACCGCAATCGTCTCGGCGCTGCTGTGGGTCACAAACTCCGTCTGAGGAGCATTCATCGAGTGTCCTTATGTTCGACTGTCCTTGTGTCCTGCGTCCTTACGACTTCAGCATTCTGTGCTCCAGCATACCGGGCAGCCCTTGCAGCCAGGTGATTCCGTCGCCCGGCGTGGGCCTGAAACGGAACGCATGGTCCAGATACGCGCATACCTCGGTGGCCAGCAGCGTGTGCTCGTCATGCTCAATGACGGCGAAGTCTGCCGCCAGTCCATGGAGGTAGACAGCCGCCTCCACCGCCTGCGCAGGATGCTCCTTGTATTGCGCGAGCATCGCCGCCGTAATTCCCGTCAGGATATCCCCGCTGCCTCCCTTGGCGAGCCCGGGGTTGCCGGTGGTATTGATGGCCATGCTGCCGTCAGGATGCGCGATCAGCGTGCGCCAGCCCTTCAATACCAGAGTGACGTGATGCTCGGTAGCATAGGCGCGCGCAATGCCTTCGCGGTCCGCCTCCACCTCAGGGATGGTCTTGCCGACCAGCCGCGCCATCTCTCCCGGGTGCGGCGTGAGCACAATCGTGCGGCCACGGCCATCGAGTTTGTAGCCATGCTGCGAAATCGCGTTCAGGCAATCGGCGTCGAGCACCATGGCGATCGGCTTTTCTCCGCTGCCGCACAGCTCGATGAGCCGCAATGCGAACTGCTGCGCCTCCGGCTCCTGCCCGAGACCGGGCCCGATCGCCACCACCGTTCTCTTGTCCAGCAGCGCGTGACCTCCGCCGTCAAGGTTGCGCAGGGCAATGGCACCTTTCGCCGTCTCCATCAGCGGATCGGTCATCAGCTCCGGCGCAATGGCGGCAACGGTATTCAGAATGGATTCGGGCACAGCGGCGGTCACCAGACCCGCCCCGGCACGCAGCGCGGCGTAGCTCGCCATGGCTGCTGCTCCCGCTCGTCCCCGGGCGCCCGTGATGATGCCCACATGGCCGAACTTGCCCTTATTGCTGTCAGGCCCGCGCGGCGTCTCCGTGATGCGCTTCGCATCACCTGCCCAGCGCAGGCCGGTTGCGGAGTTCACGACTTCGTCGGGCGAGCCGATGTCCGCAACCAGGACCGCGCCACGCGTCAGAAAACCCGATACGTGCGCCAGCTTCGGCGCGGTAAACGTGACCACCGCATCCGACCGATAGGCCCCCTGTTGCACCATCAAGCGACTGTCCGCGTCCCAGCCTGAGGGCAAATCGACACTGACGACCGGCACATCAGGATGCGCGGCCAGCCACTCGCCGAGAGCGGTTGCAACGCCTCGCATCGGCGGCCGGAAGCCCGTGCCCAGCACTGCATCGAGAAAAAGCTCTGCACCATCCAGCAACTCGGCTATTGTGGGCTCGGCGAGGGCCGCTTCATCCGGGGCTTCGAAGGGGACCAGTTCGGCTGCCTTCAATTGCTCGAGCGCCTTCTGCGCGTCGCCCTGCACGTCCGCAGCACGGCCCAGAAGCAGCACATGGACATCACAGCCGGCCTCGGCCAGGATACGGGCCGCCACGAAGCCATCCCCGCCATTGTTGCCTTTGCCGCAGAGCGCGACAATCCGCAAGTCGCCGTGCTCTGCGTCCGGAAGCTCCTCAAGCACGAACCGCGCCACAGCAGCGCCGGCGTTCTCCATCAGCGTGATGGAGGGGATCCCGTGCTCGGCCTTCGTCGCCGCGTCGGCGGCGCGCATCTCTGCCGCGGTCAGGATCTTCATGCTGAAGTAGGATGCAGGCTCATCATCCAAATGATAACGGCCTCCCCAAGGGAGGCCGTTATGCCAATCGGGATGACGATGAGGCTACTGAATGACGCCGCTCGCAGTGGAGGGTTGCGCCAGAGCTCCGGCGGCAGGCGCCTCTGCCGGATTCTTCTCGGCGAAGTAACTGTGGTCCCAAAGATTGCGATAGAAGACGCCGGTCAGCTCTGCGGCTTTGGGGCCGAAGGTGGGGCGTCCTCCTTCGAGGAAGAAGACGGTCACGATGCGGCCGTAGTTGGTATCTGCATAAGAGGTGAACCAGCCGAAACGCGTGCCATTTTCGGAGCAGGTGCCGGTCTTGCCCAGCACCGGAAGCTCGTTGAAGCTTGCACGCAGCGAGCGCGCCGTGCCATAGGCCACTGCGCCGCCCATGCCGCTGGCAACGTCAGGGATAAATGGCTTGATGTCGAGCACACGCTTTACATGCGGCGTGAAGTTGACCGCCTCAGCAGGCGTTGTGGGATGTTGCAGGTAGTAGAGCGTCCCGCCATTCGCAATCGCAGCCGTCAGGGCGCCGAGTTGCAGCGGTGTCATGGAGATGCTCTGGCCGAAGGAGCACATGCGGCCCACGCCGCCCAGCTTCTCCGGGAGTGCCTGGTTGGGGTAGACACCGAGCTGCTCTCCGGGGATGTTCCACCCTGCAAGCTCGCCCAGACCAAAGCGGTTCGCATAGTGGCGGACGCGCTCGAAGCCAAGCCGGCGGCCCATCGTCTCAAAGTAAAGATTGTTGGAGTGAGCCAGCGCCTCGGTCATCGTCATCGACCAGCCGCCCAGATTGACTGGCGTGTCCTTGGTGACGATGCCCTCTTCCAGCGCTGCCAGCGCGACCGAAACCTTGATCGTCGAGCAGGGCTCCGCGCCGCTCGAGAGCGCGAGCTTCTGGTTCACCATGGCCAGAATGCGGCCGGTGGTCGGATCGATGGCAACGGCCGTCCCGTTCATGTTCCCAAGGGCGGCAATGGCCGCTGCGCGGACCACAGGATCTTCACCTGCCGTGTTGTCGCCGGCGGTGATGTCGGTCTCGGCGAAGGAGTCGCCGGTGAAATGCTCGTAATAGCGATGACGCACCGCCACGCGGTGCATCTTTCCGTCCTTGCCACGCACCAGCCGCGTGGTTGCCGCAGCATGCGTCACATGGTGTGTCGAATGCAGGTGGGTGCTCTTCCGGTGGTGAACTTGCGTAGTGGTGGTCGTTGTCGCGGCAGCCGATGACACGGCGCCCGCCAAACCGACTGCAACCCCGCAAGTGAGAAAGAATGAGACGATCCGACCCATTTGAGAATGCCCCTGCTGGATTAACCCGGATAAGGACGCAGTATGGTGGGACATCGCAGAGCGGCAGATTCGCCTCTCTGCACTTCCCCCATCTGTATCAGTTTATCCGTTTCCGCTGGTTGAGCGTTCTACACATTACAACATTGGTACTTACCTCGGTACTAGTACCGAAATGAGGAAGGTACCGAAAGCTTTAGTGGGATGCGACATCCGTCCGGGTCGATTCTTTCCCGAACGAGATTTCCAGGTGTCCGGGCATCGAGGCCATCGAGGCACGTCATCTGGTAAGGCCGGAATGGCACCGAGGGCGCCGATGGGCGCCCCTCAGTTAACGTCCACCGTTCCGCATAAAGGCAGGCACGTCAAGCGCTTCGAGTTCCGCCTCTTCGGCGCGCCGCTTCTCCCGGGCGCGGTTCTCGTCGGCGCTCAGGGTCTCGAGAAACCCTCCAATGGCCGAATCCTCGGGAGTCAGGGCCGCCGCAGCCTTGCGTTCCTTGGACGAGGGCGCGCTTGGCGCGATCGGCTCAAATGAGGGGGTGGTCTCCAGCGTGGCAAGGGATTGACTCCCAAATCCGGAAGCATAGGGCGCGGCCGCTGCCGGTTCCGGCACGTGCAGGCTCGCGCGGGCTGTTTCGACCGCCACTTCGCTGGCAAAACGCGGCGCTGCGGAGCGCACATCCAGGTTCAGGAAAGCCGGCGCCTCCGGTTTCAAGGAATGAATGTCGCGCGACGATTCCTCGCGGTTCGGGAGGTCCTTACGGAAGCCGGTCGCGATGACCGTGATCTTCACTTCGTCGCCCATGCTCTCGTCGAGCACCGCGCCGAAGATGATGTTCGCTTCTTCGTGAGCCGCATTCTGGATGAGCGTCGAGGCTTCGTTCACCTCGCTCAGCTTCAGATTGCTGGATCCCGAGATGTTGATCAGGATGCCCTTTGCGCCGTCGATGGCGCCGGCTTCGAGCAGCGGCGAGGCCATGGCTGCCTGCGCGGCTTCGATCGCGCGGTTTGCGCCGGAGCGCATCGCGGTACCCATCACGGCATAGCCCATGCCATGCATCGTCGTCTTCACGTCGGCGAAGTCGCGGTTGATGATGCCCGGGATGGTGATGATGTCCGAGATGCCCTGCACACCCTGGCGCAGCACATCATCCGCCACGCGGAAACTCTCGAAGAAGCCCGCGTCCTTGGCCACCACCAGCAGCTTCTCGTTGGGGATGACGATCATGGTGTCCACCGCCTCGAGCAGCTCCTGCATGCCGCGCTCGGCCTGCTGCATGCGGCGCTTGCCTTCAAAGCCAAAGGGCCGCGTCACGACAGCAACGGTGAGAGCTCCCATCTCGCTGGCGAGCGAGGCGATGACCGGGGCAGCGCCCGTGCCAGTGCCGCCGCCAAGACCGGTGGTCACGAAGACCATGTCCGCGCCTTCGAGCGCCTCGATGATCTTTTCCGAGTCCTCAAGAGCAGCGCGACGGCCTACATCGGGGTTTGCGCCCGCGCCGAGACCGCTGGTCAGTTTCACGCCAAGCTGCAATTTCACCGGCGCCTGCGAAAGCTGCAGCGCCTGCACATCCGTGTTTGCGGCGATGAACTCGACGCCTTCCAGTTTGGCCGCAATCATGCGGTTTACCGCGTTGCCGCCGCCGCCGCCCACGCCAATTACCTTGATCTTCGCGCCGCGTGGCATCTCGTCGTTGTACTGAATGCGGATCTCCTCTGGATTGTTCATCGGCTCACTGCTCCCATCTCGCTGCTGTATTCCTGCTATTACTGCTTTTATTCCTGTTTCCTTGGGTTTTCTAGTGCTTTTTCTCCACAGGCTCAGAAAGTCCTGGAATCGGGCATCGCGGCTTGCAGTCTTCTACAGACTTCCGGCAAAGATCGCCCGCAGCTTCGCTCGCAAACTGTGGTCTTCCGCCGCCTTCAGCACCCGCGTCCGATGCGTGTAAAGCAGCATGCCGATTGCTGTCGCATACTCCGGCTGCACCAACTCTTCCGGCATACGCGACAGCGCCGCGGGATATCCCAGACGTGCGGGCACATGCAGCTGGCTCTCCGCGGAGTCGAGCAATCCGGCCAGGCGCGCACCGCCGCCGGTCAGAATGCAGCCCGCGCCCAAAGCCTCGAGCACGCCACCGCTGCGCAGATTGTCACGCAGCATGTGGAAGAGCTCGCGTCCGCGCGGCTCGAGAATCTCGGCAATCTGCCGCTGCGGGACGGTGCGAGGACCGTGACCGGGTGTGCCGCTGATCTCCACCTCGGCGGATGAGGAGATCGACGTGACAACGCAGTTGCCGTAGTGCTGCTTGAGGAACTCTGCTTCTTCCACGCAGACATGCAAGCCCACCGCGATGTCATTCGTGAAGTGATCGCCGCCAATGGGAATCACGGCTGTATGCGCCACCGCGCCCTCGAAGAAGACCACGACCTCCGACGAGCCAGCTCCGATATCGATAAGACACGCGCCCAGCTCCCGTTCGTCCGCAGAGACTGTCGCTTCGGCGGCGGCGACGCCTTCAAAGACCGTGTCCGCAACCTCGAGGCCGGCCTTGTTCGCGCATGTGACCAGGCTCTGTGCCGCGCTGGCAGAGCAGGTGGAGAGGTGAAGATTCACCTCTAGCCGGTTACCGATCATGCCCACCGGATCGTGGATGCCCGGCTGCTCGTCGAGGATGAACTGCTGCGGAAGCAGATGAATGAGCTCGCGCTCGGCAGGCAGGGAAACGGCGCGCGCGCGATCGACCGCCGCACGCACATCTTCGCGGGTAATCTCGCGCATGCGCGTGCCCAGGCTGATGCCGCCCCGGCTGTTGACGCCACGCACATGAGGGCCGCCCACTCCGATGACGCAATGCGCCAGGATGGCGTTCGCGTTCTGCTCCGCCATATCCGCCGCCTGGATGATGGATCGAGCGGCGGGAGCCAGCTCCGCCACGAGTCCCTTGCGCATACCCTTCGCCGCGGTCGAGCCGTGGCCACGATACCGCAGCGCTCCCTCCACTACCTCAGCCACCACCACGCGTACGCGGGCGCTGCCGACATCGAGCACGGTAATCAGGCCATCGTTGCGTTCCGGTGCGTTCATTCCGTGGTGTCCCGGTGAATGGTCGAGGTGTGGGCCGGCTTCTTCTTCGTGTTGGGTTTCTGCGCCGACTTGGATTTCGGCAATACTTTGCCATTTTGGACGACGGAATGGTTGTGGGTAACGGGGGCGATGCCATTTTTCGACGCCGCCTTTGCGGGGCCGTGGGCCGAAACGGTACCGGCAGCCGCGCTTCCGTCGTCCACAGGCTTTGCCATCTCAAGCACAGTCTGGCGCTGGTAGCGCAGATCCACTCCTGCCAGGCGCGGATATTGCTGACGCCAACCGGGCAGTTTTTCCTCCAGGCGCTGCCAGCGCGCCGCGAAATCCTCGCTGCCGAAGTGCACCAGCAGGTCCGATCCGGCAGAGGGGAGCAGTACGCGCACATCCTCCGGGTCGGAGAGATCAACCTCGCTCAGTTGCGACACGGCCGAATCGCCGGTGGAGCTCAGAGCGGCCATGAAATCCGCATAGAGTCGCATCCGCGATGCGCGCTCCTCCGCACTCTGCTCGGCACCAACGCCCGTCACCACCGGAAAGGAATAACGCTTGGCAGCCATCATCGCGGGCGGCATATCCAGCAGAACACCCTGCTTGTCTACCAGACCGATCTGATTTGCTGCGCGAACAAACGCGACCGGCACCCGCTCGACGACCGCCACCCGGAGCTGGTTCGGAAGCAGGCGCATAACCGTGGCGTGCTCGACCCAGGGGAGTTCTTCAAGCTCGGCGCGGCGGAGGTTCAGCGGCACGTGGAAGATGTTGCGCCCGATATCGCCGCCAAAGACGGACAAGAGCTCAGGGCGCGTCACCTGGCTGTTCCCCAGCACCTGGATCGACGAGGCGGTTTCAATGCGGAAACGGGCATCCGTCATGAAGAAGCTGTGCACTGCGAGGCAGAGGGCCACCACGGCGCAGAACGCACCCACGACGCCGCTGATGACAAGGATGCGGCCCAGCCGGCCACGCGGCAGTGGACCGCGCTTGACCGGGACACGACGCCGCGTTCGAGGAACCGGCATCTCGTCGTCGTCCTCTTCGGAAACAGGACGAGCCGAGCCGAGCTCCTGAAAGGAGGAGGGAGGTCGCGGCCGGCTGACCGCGTGCGGACGGAAGACATCATCGAAGTCTTCCTCGTCCGCCAGGGTCGCTGCCGCGCGGCTAAATTGTCGTTCTACTTTCGCCACGCCCGAGCCAGGTCGTGAGAATCGCCTTCGGCCACTATACCCCGCAGTATCCCAAACCGCCCTGTGCATAGTGCAAGGGAAGAGGCTGAGGTATCCGCGCAGCAACGGTAACTGACGGCGAATCCCCTATTTCCCGGCGGAAAGTGCCTCCAGAACCTGCGGACCCATCTGCGAGACGCTGCCCGCCCCCAGAGTCATGATCAGGTCGCCATCCTGGGCGCGTCCGGCAATCGCGGCCAGCGCATCCGGAACATCGCTCGCATAGTGGACCAGCGGAGCCTGGATCTTTGCCGTCAGCGTCCCGGCGTCTATGCCTGGGATCGGTTCTTCGCTTGCGGCATAGATGTCCATCACCTCTACTGAATCGGCGGCCTCGAAGGCGCCGGCGAATTCATCCATCAGGTCCCGGGTGCGGGTATACCGATGCGGCTGGAAGAGCACGTGGATGTGCTTGTAGCCGCAGTCGCGGGCCGCGGCCAACGTGGCGCGAATCTCGGTCGGATGATGGCCATAGTCGTCAACGACCGTCACGCCCCGGACCATGCCTTTCAGTTGGAAGCGCCGATCCACGCCGCGAAAATCCGCGAGTGCGGTGGCCATGGCGGTTGGAGCAATCTCGAGCTGCGTCCCAATCGCAACCGCCGCGGTTGCATTCAGCACATTGTGGCGGCCGGGCACGTGCAACGTATATGCACCGATGAGGTGCCCGGCCGCTACCACTTCAAAACGCGAACGGGCGCCCTCACCCGCAGGCAAAAGCCTGCAGACGAAATCCGCTCCGGCGGTGAAACCGTAGGTGTAGACGCGGCGGCGCACGCGCGGCAGCACTGCGGCCAGCAGCGGATCGTCGATACAGGCAGTAACAGCGCCGTAGAAGGGTACTCGATCCATGAACGTGACAAACGCCGCTTCGACGTCCGCCATGTCGCGATAGCAGTCCATATGCTCCCGATCGAGGTTCGTGACAACACCCAGAATCGGCGACAGCTTTAGAAAGGACCGGTCGCTCTCATCCGCTTCGGCCACCAGATACTGCGATTTCCCGTGCCGCGCATTCGAGCCCATGGCGTCGATCCGGCCGCCCACCACGATGGTCGGATCCAGACCGCCGCCGGCCATGATCGCGGCAATCATCGATGTGGTGGTTGTCTTGCCATGCATGCCGGCTACCGCGATGCCATACTTCAGCCGCATCAGCTCGGCCAGCATCTCTGCGCGCTGGATGACGGGCACCTTGCTGGCCCGGGCCTCTACCACCTCGGGATTGCGGTCGCTCACCGCCGAACTGACCACCACCACCGACGCTCCCACCACGTTGGCCGCGGCATGCCCTTCAAAGATGGTGGCCCCCAGGCCAGCCAGCCGCTCCGTGATGGGCGACCGCTTCAGGTCGGAGCCGGAGACGGGGTAACCGAGACTGAGCAGGATCTCGGCAATACCGCTCATGCCGATCCCGCCAATTCCAATGAAATGAACGCGCTGCGCCTTGGCAAACATAGTGGCTCGTTGGCTACTGTAGCAGCAGCATCTTTTACGCAACTTTTATGTTGGAAGCGGGGTTCTATAGGCTGGGTGAATCAGATAGAACAGCTGAGAGCCCCGACCGCAGGAGCCAGAAACGGTGAGCAGCAAAGCGGTCGAATGGGGGATGTTGATATGAAGAGATTCTTTGGATGGGTGCTTGCGTTGGGACTGCTGGCTGCGCCACTGGCGATGACACAACGCGCCGAGGCCCAGACCGGTGATCCCGGCTACTACAACCAAGACAGCGGTTCGGATTACCCTCCGGCTTACGCCTCCGGTCCTACTTACGCCTACGGTCCAGCACCGATCTGCTCGTATGGCTACTACAGCTACTATCCCTACTCCTGCGCGCCTTACGGCTTCTACGGTCCCAGCTGGTTTATCGGCGGGCTCTTCATCGGCGCCGGCCCGTGGTATCACGGCTACTGGGGTCGCGGCTACTGGGGCGGCGGCTACTGGCATGCCGGATACTACGGCCATTACGGCTACGGACATGGCTATGGCTACGGTCACGGATACGGGTATGGACATGGTTATGGCTATCGAGGCGGCGTAGGTTATCGCGGTGGAGCAGTCGCCCATCCGTATAACGGATTCCGCGGCGGAACCATGGGCGGCTACCACGGCAACGCGATTGGCGGCAGCGGCTTCCGTGGTGGTGCTGCTGGCGGCTTCCATGGCAGCGCCGGTGGGTTCCACGGTGGCGGCATGGGTGGTGGGTTCCACGGTGGTAGCGCTGGTGGTGGCTTCCACGGCGGCGGTATGGGTGGTGGATTCCATGGCGGTGGCGGTGGCCACGGTGGTGGCGGCGGACATCGCTAAATCCCAGCAAGTTCAGATGGCCGGCAGCGTTGCTGCCGGCCATCTGCTTTTCAGCCTGCTCTAGCTCTTGCCGGCCAGGCGAACAGCCATTGCTGCAATCCGCTGCAACGCATCAGGGTGGGCGAGCGTTCTGGCTTGCGCGCTCATCTCTCGCAGACGCTTAGGATCGCCCAGAAGGCCGGTCAGTTCCTTTGTCAATCGTTCGTCGGTGAGTTCGGATTCAGGAATGAGCACCGCGGCGCCCGCTTGCGCGACGATCAGCGCATTTTTGTGCTGATGATCGTCGGCGGCGAAGGGAAACGGAACCAGCACCGACGGCTTCCCTGCCGCGGCCAGCTCCGCGACGGAGCTGCCGCTGCGGCAGAGGATCAGATCCGCATCGGCGAAGCGCGCCGGCATGTCGTCGAGAAAGGCTCGGACATCCCATCGGGATGGGTCGGCACCACTCGCTGCATACGCCGCCTGTGTCGCCTCCGCATGCTTCGCGCCCGCCTGGTGCAGAATGGACAGCCGCGGCAGCGCTGCCAGAAGCGCAGCGGCCACACGGGGCATGGCCTCATTGAGCGCGCGCGCGCCGAGGCTTCCGCCAAAGACCAGCAGATGTTGCGAGCCGTCGCTGATTCGCTCGGGCAGGGAGAAGAATGCCTCGCGCACGGGCACCCCGGTCACCTCGGCGTTGCGGAAGAAGCGCCGCGTCTGCTCGAAGTTCACCGCTGCGGCCTCCACATGTTTGCCGACGAGCCGATTTGCCAGGCCCGGGGTCGCATTCGGCTCATACGCCATCATCGGAATGCGCAGCAGGAAGGCCGCGAGCATCGCCGGGCCGGAGGCGTACCCTCCAACACCGATGACGACATCAGGCCGAAATGCGCGGAGCAGCGTGATGCAACGCAGAATGCCACGCGGCAGATCGAAGGCCGTCCGCGCCCGCGTCGTAAGACTGACGTTCTTCAACTGGCCGACGTGCACCAGCTCCAGCTTGAAGCCGGCCTCCGGAACCAACTTGGTTTCGAGACCACGCGCAGTGCCCACCATCCGCACTTCGGCGCCATGCTGATCGCGCAAAGCACGCGCGATGGCTAAAGCGGGGATGACATGGCCACCGGTGCCGCCGCCGGCGATCAGGACGCGCACGGATTCCGGCATTACTGGGAATTTCCCACGGGTGGTCGACGAATCGACTCAATTCCACGCAGCTTTTCCGTCAAGAAAAGCCGCACCGCGGTGAACTGAGTGATACAGCGTAGTGGAAAATTCACACTTAATCCGTCTCGCGGGAGAGATTCAGCAATACGCCGACGCTGGCGAGCGTGAAGAAGAGCGACGTCCCGCCATAGGAGATAAATGGCAGCGTGATGCCCTTGGTGGGCACCAGCGCCAGCACAACGCTCACGTTGAAGAACGCCTGGATGAGGATGGTCGCTGTGATGCCGAAGGCCAGGAAGCGCGCGAAGGGATCCTTCGACAGGCTGGCCGTGCGAAGACCGCGATATCCCAGCGTGATGAAGAGCGCGATGATCAGCACCGCCCCCAGCAGGCCAAGCTCCTCGGCAATATTGGCGAAGATGAAATCGGTGTGCGGCTCAGGCAGGTAAAAGAGTTTCTGACGTCCCTCCATATAGCCGAGCCCGTGCAGGCCACCGGTGCCGACTGCGATGAGCGATTGGATGGTGTGAAAGCCTGAGCCCTGCGGGTCCTTCCACGGATTGAGAAAGGCCAGCATGCGGGCGCGGCGCCACGGCACACGGAAGAGCATCCAGTAAAGGACCGGGGCGGCGGCGGCAAGGCCATAGCCAAAGTACTTCTTCTCCATGCCGGCAAGGTAGAGCATCATCGCGGTTACGACGGCGCACACCAGAGCGGTGCCCAGGTCCGGCTCCTTCAGGATGAGCACGATGAATAAAAGGCTTGGCAGCGCGGCCGGCAGCAGTGTGTTGCGCCAATCCTCGATCTGCTGCATGCGGTCCTGAAGAAACCACGCCAGGAAGAGCACCAGCGTGGGCTTCGCGATCTCCGATGGCTGGAAAGAGAAGATACCGAATTTGATCCACCGATGCGTGGCATGCGAATCGTGCATGAGAAAGGCACCGAGCAGGCACAGCATCGTGATCGCAACCGCGGGAAAGACGACGTTCGGTTTGTTGTAGCGGCGGTAGTCGACATGCATCAGCACAACCATGCTGATGAGTCCTGCGACCGCATACCCCGCCTGCCACAGCACGAATCTGTAGGGGGAACCGAAGCGCTCCTTTGCCATGACGGCCGAGGAGCTGAAAACCATGGCCAGCCCGAAGAGCACCAGCAGCAGGGTGACACAGAACATCCACTTGTCCACCCCGACGCGCTTGGCCATCTACGACTGTTTCCCTTCCGCTGATTTTTTTTCCGCCACAATCTCTTTGAAGACCCTGCCGCGCTGCTCGTAATTTTCGAACTGGTCGAAGCTCGAGCAGGCAGGGGCCAGCAGGACGATGTCACCCGCCTCAGCAGCATGATGCGCCTTGGCAACGGCCGCGGGAAGTGTCTCCGCATGCACCACTTCAACCGCGCCGGCGATGTGTGCCTCGATCTTCTCCGCGGCGGCGCCAATGGTGTAGACACGCTTTACACGCTCGTGCAAGAGCGGCCGCAGCGTGGTGTAGTCGGACTTCTTGTCCTTGCCGCCGAGGATCAGGTGAATGCGGCCAGGAAACGACTCGATCGCCTTCATGGTCGAATCGACATTGGTAGCCTTGGAGTCGTTGTAGTAGTCGACGCCACGCACCGTCGCGACGAACTCCAGCCGGTGCTCGACTGCATGGAAGCTGCGCACCGCATCCGCGACGACTTCCGCCTTCACCCCGGCCAGCCGCGCTGCGCATACCGCGGCCAGCACGTTCTCGACGTTGTGCGCGCCCTTCAACGGAATGGCCTCGACCGGCAATACCGGTTCAAGCGATGCCGTCTCCGACGCGCGGAAGACCACAACCCCCTGATGCACGCATGCGCCCTGTCGCACCAGCTTGGTCCGGCTGAACCAGAAGACCTGCCCAGCGGCGCGGCTTGCGGCCTGCTGCACACGTGCGTCGTCCGCATTCAGGACGAGGAAGTCTTCGGCAGTCTGGCGGGCGAACATCCGCTCCTTGGCAGCGGCATAGTTTTCGAGATTTCCGTGGCGGTCCAGGTGGTCCGGAGTCAGGTTCAGCAGCACCGCAATCTTCGGGTGAAAAGTATCGACCGACTCCAGTTGGAAACTCGACAGTTCGAGCACCGTCCAGGCGCCTTGCTGATTCTCCGGCATGTCGACAAGCTCGATCGCCGGCAGCCCGATGTTTCCGCCCACGAGCGTTGTGAGTCCGCCCGCCTTCAGGATCTCCCCGGTAAGTGTGGTCGTGGTCGTTTTTCCATTGGAGCCGGTAATGGAGAGGATCTCGGTCTTTAAGAAAAGTGATGCGAGCTCAACCTCGCCGATGATCGGGATGTGGAAGGTGCGCGCTTCATCCATCTCCGGCGTATTCGGTGCGACGCCCGGGCTTAAGACGATCAGGTCCTGGCGGCGGAAAGTAGCATGTCCATGGCCTCCGGCTTCTACGTTCACGCCCGCATCGAGCAGCGCCGGGATGTGCTTTGCCAGTGCCTCTGCGCTGCGCAAGTCCGAAACTGTGACCTGCGCCCCGCGCCGCCGGAGAAAGAGTGCCGCCGCAAAACCCGACACTCCCAACCCGACAACGAGAACCTTCCTGCCTTTGAGCTCCACGAAAGAGAGCTTAACGGAAATTTGATGGAGCCGCCTTTCCGTTTTTCCAGAGACTCATTGGTTTCCAAAGCGCAGAATGCCGATCACGCTCGCCAGAATCAGGGCCATGCCGGCAAAGGTGGCGAGAGTGACCGGTTCACCCAGCATCCACGCACCGAGCGCAACGGCCACGACAGGATTGACGAATGCGTGGCTGGCAACACTGCTCGCGGAAACGTATTTCAGCAGCCACCCGAAACAGGTAAAGGCCAACAGCGACCCGATGAAAATCAGGTAAACAAGCGCCAGGGCGGGACGCCAACCAATGTGCGGGATATGGCGCAGTTCCCCGTGTGCCGCGGAGAGCAACAGCAGAAGTGAACCGCCAATGACCATCTCTGCACCCGAGGCGACCGCCCGCGACGACGGCAGCGGAATCGATCGCGACAGCACCATGCCGAGCGACCAGGCCACACAGCCACCAAGCATCGCGAGCGACGGAAGGATGGGCTGACCGCCCTTCAACTGTCCCGAGACGAGCACCGCGACACCGCAAAATCCGATCGCGATCGTCAACAGCGCGGACCAGCGAAAAGCACGCTGGCGGAAGACCAGCATCTCAAGCAGCCCGGTGATGAGCGGGATGGTGCCCGCGATCACGGCCGCTGTGCCGGATGACACATATCGTTCGCCCCAGAAGAATGCGCTGTAATCGAGGAAGATCACGAGTGTGCCCAGCAAAGCCAGGCTGCGCCACTCCCGCCGCGTCGGCTGCGGTGCGCCGCGTAGCAGCATGAAGCCGTAGAGCAGAACGCCCGCGGTGAGAAAACGGATCGCCGCCGCGAGAAATGGCGGGACGACGCCTACGGCGACACGAATGGCAAGGAACGTTCCGCCCCACGCGAGATACACGACAGCGAAGGCCGCTGCAATGGCCCACTTGCGGCTGCGAACGGAATGAATCGCTTCACGTTGGCTAACTGCTAAACTCGCCATCAGAGGTTATCTCCTATTGCACATAGGATGACATAACCCTTAAACTCGTTTCCAGGGGTTAGTCGTTTTGTGCAGAAAAAAACTCCGTTCAAACTGAACGCAGAGAATGCAGCGTTGGACTTTGTGAATACGCTGGACGATCGCTTCGCGCCCGGGGGACCACGCGAACTGCTGACCGGCTATGCGGACCTGCTCCAGTTCTGTGAGCAGACGGGCATTCTGAAGCATTCCGAGATTGCGCGTTTGAGCGCCCTTTCGAAGGCTTCGCAGGAATCAAGCTTCCACACAACCATCGAACTGCGCGAGCTGCTGGCTCGAATTTTCTACCGCCTGATTGAGGGACGCGGGCCCGCATCCGAAGACCGCATTGCGTTGGAGGGTTGGGCCGCGCTCTGTCGAAAGCATCGAGAGCTGCGCTGGGAAGATGACCATCTGGCCTGGAGATGGAAGGGTCTGGCCGCAAATCCCGATGCGCCGGCGTTGCTATTGGCGGAGCTCGCTTTGAATCTGCTCACGGAAGATCCGCCGGCGCGCTTGCACGTCTGCGCTTCGGACACGTGTCGCTGGCTTTTTCTCGATACCAGCAAGAACGGCACGCGCCGCTGGTGTGACATGAAAGTCTGCGGCAACCGCTCGAAGGCGCGCCGCTACAGCGCGGCGCATCGCGATTAAAGTTCAGCGCAGTTTCAGCGTCGTGAGAGCGAAGAGGGCGAAGACCAGTGCGCCGATCCAGAAGCGGACGATCACCTTCGACTCCGACCAGCCCATCAATTCGAAGTGATGGTGCAGGGGCGCCATCTTGAAGATGCGTTTCTTGCGGAGCTTGTAGCTGCCTACCTGCAGGATGACCGAGAGCGCCTCGAGTACGAAGATGCCACCGATGAAGGGCAGCAGCAGTTCCTGCTTGATGATGACGGCGATCGTGCCGATGGCGCCGCCGAGGGCGAGCGAACCGACATCGCCCATAAAGACCTCGGCCGGATGCGCGTTGTACCAGAGGAAGCCGATGCTCGCGCCCACAAGGGAGCCGCAGAAGACCGTCAACTCGCCGGCTAGCGGCATGCGCTGCAGCTCCAGATAATCCGCGAAGACGACGTGTCCGCTCACGTATGTGAGAACCGTGAGCGCGCCCGCGGCAATGATGGTGCAGCCGATGGCGAGGCCGTCCAGGCCGTCGGTCAGGTTCACAGCGTTGCTCGCGCCGACGATGACCAGCACGGTGAACAGGACAAAGGGCACGAAGCTCAGGTAGTAGAGGTGCGGGACATGTTGCAGTGACGTAATCACCAGGTCCGGCCGGAAACGCTTCAGGAAGGGCACCACCAGGCGTGTCGAGTAGTTGCCTTGTGTCTCCAGATAGACCAGAGCGCAACCGATGCAGGCGCTCACCAGCATCTGCAGCCCAAACTTGGCCCGGGCAGTGAGCCCGAGGTTCCGCTTGTGCGCGACCTTGATGTAGTCATCCATGAAGCCGATGGCGGCGTAGGCGAGCATGGACAGCGTCACCATCCAGATCAACGGGTCTGAGAGATCCGCCCACAGCAGCGTTGGCAGCAGCACCGAGATCGCAATGAGCACGCCGCCCATGGTGGGCGTGCCGGCCTTCTTCTGGTGCGCCTGCGGGCCCTCCTCGCGGATGTACTGGCCAATCTGAAATTCGCGCAGCTTCTGGATCACATACGGGCCCACCACCAAACCGATCAGCAGAGCCGTGAGGGTAGCGAAGGCGGTGCGAAAGGTGAGATAGCGGAAGATCCGGAATGGCCGGAAGTACGGGAAGAGCTTCTGATAGAGCAGCCAGTAGAGCAAACATCCTCCGCACATGCGGCCGTCGAGCGGCGGCTTGGAATTGCGCCTAGTGTACCGTTCAAGCCCCGTGCGCAGGTTGGCTGCAGTGGTTCAGCCGGCGGTCAGCGTGGTGAGCGCCTGTTCCAGACGCACACCGCGGGAGGCCTTCAGCAGCACAGCATCGCCGGGCTTCAGGTTCCGCTTCAGCCATTCCCCTGCCGCCTGCGGTGTCTCCATGAAGAGTGCCGTTGCCTTGCTGTCTGCTGCGTCCTTCGCGGCGACAACGATCTCCTGCGCCAGTCCGCGAACACCGATCACCACGTCGATGCCTGCCTCATCTGCCGCTTCGCCGCACTCGCGGTGCAGTTGCGCCGAGCGTGGCCCGAGTTCGAGCATCTCGCCCGCAACCAGGATGCGCCGCCCGGCCGGCATCGCGGCGAGTGCCCCGATCATGGATTTGAGCGCCTCGGGGTTCGAGTTGTAGCAGTCGTTGATGATGGTGGCTCCATGCCACTCGATCAGTTCGCCGCGCTTGTCTTCCGGCTTGAGGGAGGCAATTGCCGCAGCGCAGCGCCCGAGCGGAATCTCTGCCAGCACACCCACCGCGATGGCGGCCAGTGCGTTCGCGATGTTGTGCCGCCCGAGGAGTGCCAACTGCACCGGAGCGGAATCGCCCTCTGCCGTGACCACGCGGAACTTTGATCCCCCGGGACCCAGCTCCTCAATATCTTCGGCGCGGAAATCTGCCACTGCCGCGGCTACCGATTTGGTGGCGTAATACACCGCGCGTCCGGGAAAATCGCGGCCAAACTGCGATACGTACGCATCGTCCGCATTCAGGAAGGCTACCGCGCGATCCCGCATGACCGGCGAAAGCCCCGCCACCAGCTCATATTTCGCCCGCGCCACACCCGCCACACCATCGTGAAAGCCCTCGGCGTGAGCATTTCCTACGTTAGTGACGACGCCCCAGTCAGGCGCAGCGATCTGACACAGCGCCGCAATCTCGCCCGCCGCAGACATCCCCATCTCCACCACCGCGACCTCGTCTTCCGGCACAAGCTTCAGAAGCTGGAGCGGGAGACCGAAGTGATTGTTCAAGTTGCCCTTCGACTTCAGCACGCGGTACTGCGTCGCCAGCACAGCTGCAATCGCTTCTTTCGTCGTCGTCTTGCCGGCCGAGCCAGTCACGGCAACCACGCGCTTGCCCCAATGACGGCGCACCGCCGCGGCCAGCGTCTGCAGCGCGACCAGCGGGTCCTCCACCAAAAGCAGCGGATGCGCATGGCCCTCCGGCAGGAGGTCGCGCGCCTTCCCGGCAGCAACCACCGCCGCACACGCGCCTTTGCTCAATGCGTCAGCGACAAAATCATGGGCATCGAAGCGATCCCCGCGGATGGCGAAAAAAAGATCACCGCGGGCGAGCGTACGGGTGTCGATGGAGTATCCCGTAGCCTCCCCTGCCGGCACTCCATGCGGGATCGCGAGCCGCGCTCCAGTCCATTCTGCGATTTGTTCCAGCGACAGCTTCATGACTTCCCTTTCAGCCATGCCAGGGCCTGGCGCGCAACCGCAACGTCGTCGAAGGGCAGCACCTGATTGCCGATCGTCTGAGTCTTTTCGTGGCCCTTGCCGGCAATGACTACGATGTCATTGGGATGCGCCTTGGTCATCGCGAGAGCGATTGCTTTGGCGCGGTCCGGTTCCACTTCCACTGTCGCCGGCGCTCCAGCTGTGCCGGGAAGTATTTCGTCGATGATCGCGCGCGGGTCTTCCGAGCGCGGATTGTCGGATGTAACGATAATGATCTCGCTTGCCTCTGCCGCAGCCCGTCCCATGCGCGGTCGCTTGGTGCGGTCGCGATCGCCGCCGCAGCCGAAGACAGTCAGCACTCGACCGTGCGTTTCGGAGACCAGGTCCCGTGCCAGCGCCAACACATTGCGCAGAGCGTCATCCGTATGCGCGTAATCGACCACAACGGTGAAGGGCTGCCCGCCATCCACAGCCTCGAAGCGTCCGGGCACTGCGCGCAGAATCGGCGCGGCCTCCGCGATCTGCGCAAGCGAGAGACCGCGCGCGAGCGCCGCCGCAGTGGCGGCCAACAAGTTCAACACATTCACTCGCCCAGTCAGCGCAACATCGATTGGCGCTTCGCCCTGCGGAGATACGAGAGTGAAGCTCATCCCGTTCGGCCGCATCGCAATCTCCCGTGCGTGAAAATCGCCGCGCGCCGCCCCGTAGCTCCATATTTCGGAGCCTGCGGCCTGCGCGGTCTCGGCCAGCGCAGCCTGCGTATCGTCCTCCGCATTCAGGATGGCAACGCGCGGCGGCCGCGCCTGCGAGCCGTCGAAAAGCTTTCGTTTCGCGGCGAAGTACGCCTCCATCGTGCCGTGATAGTCGAGGTGGTCCTGCGTCAGGTTGGTGAAGATGGCGACATCGTAGGGCACACGCCACACACGCCCCTGATCCAGCGCGTGCGAGGAGACCTCCATCACGCCTTCGGTCACGCCGCGCGCAACGCCCTCTGCCAATAGGTACAGCAGATCGCGCGATTCCGGCGTGGTATGCGGCGCTGGACGAACTTCGTCAGCGATGCGGTATTCGATTGTCCCCACCAGCGCCGTCGAGCGCCCGGCCGCACGCAGCAGTTGTTCCAGCAGGTAAGCCGTCGTCGTCTTGCCGTTGGTGCCGGTGACACCGCTGAGCCGGATCTTCTGCTCAGGATGGCCGAAGACATTTGCTGCAATGGTGGCAAGCGCGCGGCGGCCGTGTGAAACTTCCGCAAGCGCGACCTCGAGCGGACCGTCCGCCGTGGCATCGTAGGCCGCGGCAGAGTCAGTGACGATAGCTGCGGCGCCACGCGCGAGAGCCTGTTCGATGTAGCGATTGCCGTCGGTCGTCTCGCCACGCATGGCGACGAAGAGCGAGCCGGGCGCGACGCGACGCGAATCGTACTCTACCCCTGAGACGGCGATGTCTTCGCCGATGCGCCGCAGTACATCAGCACCGCGGAGCGCTTCGCTCAATTTCAGAGAGGCCGGCATGGTGGGGGAATCTTATCGTGCAAAACGTACCTTTGCGCTCAACGCGCGAATCGCGCCTTTTCATTAGCGTGCGAAACGCACGACGATCTCCGTGCCCATCGGCACCATGGTGCCCGCGGCAGGAGCCTGCTGACGCGCCAGGCCATTGCCGAGCAGTTGCACGGCGAGGCCAGCCGTACCGGCGCGCTCCACTACCTGGCGTACTGAGGCACCTGCGAAGGAGGGCACGGCCACACGATGCTTCGCATCGGTCAGCAATGTGCCGCTCTCCGGTGTCGCTGCGGGCACAGCATTCGCGGTGTCAATCTGCGGCGGCGGCGATGCCGGTTCTGCGCCAGCCGTGTCGCGCAAACCGGAATTCGTTGCGTCGCTTGCGACCCGAGTGGGCGCTGGCGCAGGAGCGACCGGGGCTGTTGCTGAAACGCCGTTCGATTCGCCATCCGAGGAGAGCGCGGCCACCTGCTGGCTGTCGCCGCCACGGAGTGGATCATCCGCCGGCAGGTTATTCACTTCGGCAAACAGCGCCTGCAGATCGCCATTGTCTTCAGGCGATGCATCCTCGGCAATGTCCTGCGACGGAGCGGTGGGCTGGGCTTGCATCGGCTCATCGTGGGGCACGCCGAGATATTCCAGCACCTCTTGCGCGACTTCTTTGAAGACCGGCGCGGAAACATGCGGCTCCCCAACCCATGCCGCTGGGCGAATCGATGACGACGGCGACGCTGATAGCCGGATTGTTCACCGGTGCGAAGCCGGCAAACGAGCCGATGTGTTTGGTGTGCGAATACGTATGCGTCACCACATCGATCTTTTGCGCCGTGTCCGGTCTTGCCCGCGGCGGAATAGCCGTCAAGCGCCGCCTTGCGACCCGTGCCGTTCACCACAATGCCTTCCATCATCTTGCGCATCTTTGCGGAGGTCAGCGGTGAAATGACGCGATTCGCGCCGTTGGGCAACGGATCGGGCAGATCCTGTTCTGGATGAAACGGCAGCGCCTTCATCCTCCCCGGACTTCTCTTGCTTTGAGCTATCCAGCAGGATGGTGGGCGGCAGATACGTGCCGCCGTTTCCGATCGCCGAAACCATGCTGACGAGTTGGATCGGCGTGACGGCGACCTCCTGCCCGATCGCCAGCGAGCCGATGCTGGTTGCGCCCCAGCGCTTCGGCGGCTGCAGCAGCCCGCGCGTCTCGCTCGGCAACTGGATGCCGCTGCGCGACCCGAAGCCAAACGCCTTCATGTAGGAGTAGAAGCGCTCCGGCCCAAGCTTCAGCGCCATCTTCACCGCTCCCACGTCGCTCGATTCTTCCAGCGCATGCGCGACGGTAATGCGACCCAGGCCGAGATGTGAGTCGTGGATCGTACGTCCGTACAGCGTAATCTTGCCGCCTTGGCAATCGACGATGTCTGTCGGCTGGACCCCCGCGGCGTCCAGCGCAGCCGAATAGGTCACCAGCTTGAAGGTCGAACCCGGCTCGTAGACGTCGCTGACCGCGTGATTCCGCAGCAGGCCTGTGGTGGCGTGGCGAAAGTCGTTCGGGTTATAGGTGGGGCGAACGGCGAGCGCCAGAATCTGACCGGTGTGCGTGTCCTGGATGACGACCGTGCCGCTCAACGGATGAAACTTCTCCATCGCGTGATCGAGTGCGCGCTCCGCCATGAACTGGATATTCTCGTCGACGGTGAGCATCAGGTTGTCGCCCGGCTGCGGCTGGCGCGCCTCGCTGCCCAGCACATGGTGTTTGGCATCGAGTGCTGTCAGCATGCGTCCCGGCTTGCCGTGCAGGTCGCTGTCGAAGCGCCGCTCCAGGCCGCCCAGCCCGTTATCATCCGTGCCGACGTAGCCAAGCACCTGCGCAGCCAGCGCGTTGTTCGGATAGAACCTCTTGAACTCCTTCTGGAAGTAGATGCCCTTCAGGTTCAGAGCCTTCACCCGCGCGATGGTCGCGGGATCCAGCTTGCGGGCGACCCAGGCGAAGTTTTTGGAAGCGTGAAAGCGCGCGTCGATCTGGCGCTGCGTCGTGAAGCCGTCCGTGGAATCGGTGTGAACGACGCGGGCCAGGGCTGCCGATGTTCCGTCCTTGTCCTGGATCTCGGTGGGCACCCCGTAGATCGAATCGACGAACACCGTCATCGCCAGCTCATGCAGGTTGCGGTCGTAGAGCACGCCGCGGCGCGGTGCTACCTCAAAGGTGCGCTGCTGCTGGCGCGCCGCCAGTTCTACATATTCGTTATGGGTGGCTACCTGCAGCCACATCAGTCGTATCAGGATGAGCATCGCCCAGCCGGCAAAGATCAGCGCCACAAAAAAGAAACGCAGCCGCCGCGGTGCCGCAACGACTGCGCGAGTGGTCTGCTGGCTCGGTACGAATGAGAAGCCCTTCAAGTGGAACTGGCTCCCTCTGCCAGATTGGTAACAATTACTGTTGCATGCGGACCTGGGCCATTACCGGCGCGCCCGGTCCCAGATCCGTATCGAGTCCGCTCTCCGGACGAACCACCTGCCCGGGATGCGGAGAATCCATTCCCAACCGCCGCGCTTCCCGGTCCAGCCGGTTCAAATCGCAGAGCTGTGCCTCATTCAAGCCGAGCTGACGATTCTGTTCCTGAAGCTGCAGGAGCTGCTGCTTCTCCGCCTCCACGCGATAGCCGATCTCGATCGAGGAGAGGTGCTGCCAGCCATACAGCATCACCATCGCAAACAGCATGGTCATCGCGATCGCGAACCGGCGCATTTCCTTCAGGCGCACCGGATCCGCCGCCTTCACCAGCCGGGAGTTGTCCAAATGCTTGACGAAGAACACCTCCGGCGTGGGACCGCGCCGCGCGCGCTGCTGCGCTTGCAACAACGACTGATTGCGCTCGACGATCTCGTCTAGATTGCCCGACCCGCTCCGCCCACCGCGGGGGTTGTCGAACCATGTCTGCGCTGCCATCGCCTGTGTCGCCATAGTGATCCTTCCGTCTGGTGCGTACAGCGTTGGCATGCACCAATAATAGTGCATGCTGGGGGAATCAAACTAGTACATCCCGTGGAACCAACGTAGTTACTGCCTACCCTGGTTCTCCCACGTCAACCTCGTCTGTTGCGCCCTCCTCGCAACCGGGTCGGGGTCGCTGATTTGGAGGGGATAGGTCGTACTGTGTCGTCTTACTTTCGCCATTGGCTACGGTGGGACGACCCTGACCCGATCTCCTTAAACTTATGATTCTGCGTGGCTCCCGCGCCCTCGGCTGCAGGATCCATGCGTTCCGCTGCCCGTAGCTTCGCGCTGCGCGACCGCGGATTGCGATCCGTCTCCTCTTCCTCGGCGGTGATGGGCTTGCGGGAATCAAGGTGGTACATACCTACCCTGGCTCCTTCGCGCATGGCGTCCTTCACCAGCCGATCCTCGAGCGAGTGGAAGCTGATCACTACCAGGCGTCCTCCGGGCTTCAACAACCCGGGTGCGGCCTCGAGCAGCGCCCTCAATTCCCCCAGCTCATCATTCACACGAATTCGAAGTGCCTGGAAGGTTCTGGTCGCCGGATGCAATCGCTCCTGTTTCATCGCCGGGGCGGCAGCCGATACGATCCGGGCAAGTTGTCCCGTCGTCGTAATCGGCCGCGCCCTGACAATGGCTCTGGCGATTCTCCGCGACCTCCTTTCCTCTCCGAATTCGTAAATCAGGTCAGCAAGTTCTTTTTCTCCGGCCTGATTTACCACTTGTTCGGCGGTGATCCCCCGGCGCGTGTCCTGCCGCATATCCAAGGGGCCATCCGCCTGAAAACTGAATCCTCTGTGCGCCTCATCGAGCTGCAGCGAGCTCACTCCGACATCAGCCAGCAGCCCATCCAGGCTCTCCGGCTCGATCAGCTTTTTCGCCATCGAGAAGGGCTCGTTGTGCAGGATCACCTCCGGCATCTCGTTGCCCAGCTCCTCGCGGAGCGCATTCAACCGGCGTGTGGCAATCGCTATCGCTTCCGGATCGCGGTCGAAGCCGATGAGCCGGCCGCTTCCGCCTAGCCTTCGCGCAATCTCCAGCGAATGACCGGCCATCCCGAGCGTTGCGTCTGCGTATCTCCCGCCCGCGCGCACATTCAAGGTACGGATCGCTTGTTGTAAAAGAACCGGCACATGTCGTCTTTCATCCGTCATGTGCACCCCCTTGGGGGTAGAAACCCTTCAAACCCTTTGCTACAGCCCCAACGCCGCCAGCGCTGCTTCGTCTTCCGCAGTGATCGGCTCGGCATCGAGCTTGGCGCGGAACAGATCGTGGTTCGCCACTTCCAGGTAGTTCAGCTTGCCGAAAACCACCACATCGCCGACCGTCTTCGCCGATTCACGCAGGACCTGGGGAATCAAAACGCGTCCCTGCGCATCCATCTCGGCAACCTGGCCGTAGTAGCTTGTGCGATCCAGCCACTTCTTTTTTGCCGGCACGGTCGGCATCGCCAACACTTTCTCTTCCTGCTTTTGCCACTCCGGCATTGGCCATACCTGCGCCCGTTCGCCGTCGAGGCTGGTGATGAAGAACTGCGACCCGTAGCGCTCGTCAACCTCGCGTTTGTAGTCGGCAGGAATCTTCAGCCGGCCTTTTTCGTCCACGCGGGTTGGGTGATTGCCACGAAACATTGGTCCAGACCCGCCTTGGAGGTGTTACGCTGCTTGCGTTGAGGTGATTTCGAGTAGCTTTCACTACTTTTGACCACTCTTGACCACTTCCATCCACATCCTAGCCCAGCTTTCCCGCCCGTCAAATGGGAAAAGCGAAAACGCATTCAGGCAACGTTGTCGCAAGGGCGAAACCACCACAGGATGTGGAGTTACCTTTTCCCCTATCTACTTGTGGTGTTTAGTTCCTTGATTCCTGGGCCTTTGAGCCCCTTGTCAGAACCGAAAAATCGCGATATACGCTTTTTCTTCGCCATTACGGTAGTCATGAAAGTCCCCTGAGTGGGGGATTCCCTGTTGAAAAGTAGGCACAAATTGAGCCTGCTCTGAGGAAAACTCGTCGCGGCTTCTCAAAGAAAAAGCGATCAGTGATCGCGCTTATGCGTTCGGAGCCGCAGGCGCTGCACCCAGACCAGGTAGACCAGCACCAAAATATTGAGCAGGGTGAAGCCAACCTTCAACCATGTGAAGTGTTTGGCGATCTCGAAGATCTCCCAGGGCAGGAACGATGCAGTGAGTCCGATGGTCAGCCACTCTGCCCAGGTCTTCTCGAGCACCAGGCCAATTCCTTCAGCGAAGTCGAGTCCGGCCTTGAGGAAGATGCCGGCGCTGATGAGGCGCATGCTGTGGGGCGTCAGCATCTGGACCTTTTCAAGCAGGAGGTTGACGAACCTGCTCTCCGTGTCGAGACGCAGCGCCATGGCAGCGCGCAGCAGCAGGTCTGCGACATCGCGGTGCAGCAGCCGGACCACACCCAAACCAAGCAGGACAAAGAGCGTGCCTTCCAGGATCTTGAATGTTCCGATGGTGATCAGCCAGCGATCGTGAGTGCGCCGCATATCTGATCTTTGGGTCTGTGGTGTCGCCATTCGCTCCTATGTGTATGTATTAGACCATCTGATGCGCCCGGCTCGTGCATCCGGGATTTCCCTAACCTGTTAGACGGCCCGGACACGAGTCCGCGCCACGATCCGTACGAGAGTGATCCCCCGATTGCGTTGACATCGTAGCAATCTTCGCTGCGACCGTTCGGTGCTCAGTCCCGAAGATAATTTGGATCGGAAACCCGCCAACAGCCACTCCCTGCGAAATTCTTTGCCGGAGCGAATCCATTCAACGGTATGGCTCGTTCCATCCATGAACACGCCAACGGGATGGGATTCGCGTAGTCGACGCCATTCTGCTGCGCAACTTGTGTTCAAGGCGCTCACGATCCTCCTTGAGCGCCGGCGGATTTTGAGGAGGGCAGCGCTTAACCTGCCTTCCTCATTTTTTTTTGCCTCGTTCCTTTCGCCGCGCGCCCTGCTTGCGCTCGAGCAATGATCCGGCATCTACACTTTGACTATGCCTACTGCTCCGATGACGACCGACCGAGGAGGTGGCACCGAGCAGCAGCCGCGGAAGCAGCGGCGCTCATTCATGACCGAACAATGGATTCCCTTCCCGGTAGATCGCGTCTTCGCGTTTTTCGCCGATCCGCGGAATCTGCCGCGGCTGATGCCTGTCTGGCAGGACGCTCGCATCGACAGCCTGGAGCTGCAACCGCCGGAGAACGGAGCCAGACACGCTGCCGGCCGGGGTTCGCGCATCCTGTTAAGCTTCCGGCCCCTGCCTCTTTCGCCCATCCGCCTACGTTGGTTGGCGCTGATTGACGAATACGTGATCGACCACCACTTCTGCGATATGCAGGTGACCGGACCGTTCGGCTACTGGCGGCACTGTCATCTGATGAGCGCGGAGACACATGGCAATACGGCCGGCACCCGTATAACCGATGTGGTGGACTACGAATGGCCCGGAGGCCCGGTGAGCTCCATCATCGGCGTGCTCGGCGGGCGCCTGCAGATTCGCCGGATCTTTCGCTATCGTCAGCGGCAATGTCTACGGTTGCTGCGCAAAGAGACGATCGCTCCCTTCTGAGGCGACCCAGTGTGAACCAGCCGGCCCAACTGGGTGTTATGCTCCGCGTACTCCCCGGCTAGTCTCTCCTCGGTCCCAATTGAGGCCCGGCTCATTCGTTCCTGGTAGAGCTTCGCCCGTGGAAGAGGTGCACTTGGCGGTTCTTCGACCACCGCTCGTTCCCGCGCAGGATGAGGAGGCCGTTGGCCGCTCAGCATTACACAAAGCCAGCCTGAGGCTGCTGCCGCTGATTGCGATTGGCTATGGCATCGCGTACATGGATCGCATCAATATCAGCTTTGCCGCGCTGCAGATGAACCGCGACCTGCACTTCAGTGCATCGGTGTATGGCTTCGGAGCCGGACTGTTCTTTCTCAGCTATGCGGCATGCGAGGTGCCGTCCAATCTGCTGCTGGTGCGCTTCGGTGCGCGGCGCTGGCTGGCGCGGATCATGTTCACCTGGGGCTTGCTGTCCATCGGCACGCTGTTCGTGAAGACGCCGATGGAGTTTTACGTGATGCGATTCGCACTCGGCGTCGCGGAAGCCGGATTCTTCCCGGGCATCATCTACTACCTCTCGCGATGGTTCCCCGCCCGGCAGCGCTCGCGCGCTATCAGCCGCTTCTATATCGCTCTCCCGCTCAGCTCGGTCATCATGGGTTCAGTGGCCGGGGCCCTGCTGCATCTGCAGGGACGCTGGGGCCTTGCAGGGTGGCAATGGCTCTTTCTTATTGAGGGGCTGCCCGCCATTGTTCTCAGCGTGGTCTTTCTCCTGTGCCTGCCGGACGGACCGGACGCGGCAGCATGGCTGAACGACGACGAGCGCCGCTGGTTGCTCGCAGCACTTCGCAGCGACGATGCCGCCGCCGGTGGCGTTCATACAGGCAGCGAAGTCCGTTATGCCCTGCGCCAGGTTCGCGTATGGGTGCTCGGTGTCTTCCTGCTGTGCGTCTATATCGGAAACTATAGCTACGCCTTTATCGCGCCCACCGTCATTCAACAGGTGACCGGCTTCAATGCAACGCGGGTAGGATTCGTGGTCGCCGTTCTCGGAATCCTGGGCGCAGTGTCCATGCTGCTGAATGGCGTGCATTCGGATAAAACGGGCGAGCGATACCTGCACGTCATCGTTCCTTGTCTACTGACGACGACGGGGTTCGTCGTCGCCGGTATCTCCGCTACATCCATCGTGCTGCTCTTCGGCTTTGCCTGCGTCATGATCGGGTTCAATGGCTTGAATGCCGCTGTGTGGACGATTCCGTGCAACTTCCTCGCCGGTAAATCCGCCGCCGCGGGAATTGCCGCGGTGAACATGATTGCGATGATCGGCGGTTTCGTCGGTCCCTACTGGATTGGACTCGCTAAAGATCTAACAGGCAGCTATCAGCGTGGATTGCTGGCGTGCGCCGGTCCGAGCATCATAGGCGCATCCATCATGCTGGCGGTTCGCCACTACACCCAGCCGGAACGCTCCGTTGTGACCGCAGGCAGGTGATGCTCAGAAAGGCTTGCCGTGGAATAAGAAGATGAGTTCAATGACCAGGATGATGACGACGGCCAGTTCCAGAAGGAACGCGCGGCTCTGGTTGAACTGGTCGACCATGAAGCGATACAGATCGCCGGCAGTATTCAGCTTCTGCGTGACGAGGTTCTTGTAGTCCGGAACTCCCACCTTTGCCGCTGCGAGTCGATAGAATCGCGCGGCGAACATATCGCTAAGGAATTTGATCGCGTTGTCCGCGTGCTCCGTGAGCTCCATCACCTCAAGCAGCACACTGTACAGCGCGTTGGCGGAACGCGCCATGCGCCAGCGGCGAAACAGGACACTCCCCTGCTCGAGTGAGTTGTATACGCCCTCCAACTCACGCGTGAGCAGCTCGTCGTAATGCCGAAACTCGAGCAGCTGCGAATTCGCATACTCCAGCAGCTGGATCGCCATCTCCGCTCCGGCAGCCGTGTCATAGAGAAACGCTCCATTCCATCCAATGACTGCGACATCGTTCGGGTAGAACGAAATGCGCGACTGCAACACTTCGTTCGACTCACTCTCCGCCAGCCGGGTTCGCTCGCCGCGCACAATCTGTGCCACCAGCGGTCCTTGCTGCTCCAGCAACTCCTTCGCGGTCGGCAATCCGGCGATCTCACGGACGTGGAAGACGAAATAGTCCTCGCTCAGCCACTCGGCGTATGGCTTGACCAGCGCCGGCGCAGCCCTCTCCAGCCGCTGCTTTGCCATCCGCGCCGCGAGCGCGGAGAAATCTATATCCCATACCCAGCGGCTGGCCAGCCGCACCAGCGTCTCCCAGTCACCAGTGAACGGGAGCTGAAAGACCACGCTGAGTACGCCGTAGTCGTAGTACTTGATCTCGCCGTGCAGCCGCTCGCCGCTCTCCAGCACTAGCGGTTCGATCGGCTCCACAACCGGCGGACGTTCATAGCGGATGTAGCCCGGAGCTGGATGCTTCATGCTGGGCTGAGAGATGGTGCGCGCGCTGATGATTTCGCCAAGACGCGCCAGCTTGATCTCTTCACAAACATCAAACTGAATCAGCACGAAGATTGTCCCGGTCAGAGCGGGCGCCGCCGACCGCGCCTCAGGGAGTTCCACCGGCTCCGCAATCACCGACCCCGCAGCTGACGTGACGTCTGGCATGCTATGCACATCCTATGCGCCGGGCGAGGTTTGCGCCCCCGCTCTGCGCCCTGTACAGACCCCTCGGGGAAGTAGGTCAGCGCACCACAAGACGGCGCTTCGGAAACGATTTGAGCAGCGGCTCCAGCTTCTCGAAAGCCGCCTCCACGCTGATGCCGTGCTTCGCCCGCAGAGCTTCCACCTTGCCATGCTCGATGAAGCGGTCAGGCCAGCCGATGCGCACCACCGGCGTATGGAAGCCCATCTCGCTCAGCGCCTCGAGTACGGCCGAACCGAAGCCGCCCATCAGCACGTGGTCTTCAAAGGTGACGAAGGCATGCACCTTGCGCGCGTAATGCCCAAGCATCTCGCGGTCCAGCGGCTTCACGAAGCGTGGATTGATGACCGCCGTCGATCGCCCGTCGGCCTCCAGCGCATCTGCCAGCTCCGTCGCCATGGGCAGCAGCGCGCCAAGTCCGAGCACAGCGATCTCGTCGCCATCGCGGATAACTTCGGCCTTACCGACAGGCAACGCAACCGGCTGCGGCTTCACCTGGACTCCAGGGCCAGTGCCGCGGGGGTAGCGGATAGCGCTAGGACCATTGTGTTCGAGCGCAGTCTGCATCATGTCGGCCAGTTCGTCCTCATCCTTCGGCACCATGTGGATGACGTTGGGGATCCCGCGCAGATAGCTGATGTCGAAGAGTCCATGGTGCGTCGCACCGTCGTCTCCTGAAAGGCCGCCGCGGTCCATGCAGAAGACGACCGGCAGGTTCTGCAGGCAGACGTCATGCACGATGGGGTCAAAGGCGCGCTGCAGGAAGGTGGAATAGATGGCGCAGAAGGGACGGTAGCCCTTGGTCGCCATGCCGGCGGCGAAGATCACCGCGTGTTCCTCGGCAATTCCAACGTCGAAGTAGCGCGTGGGATGATGCGGCCGGTAGAGATCGAGCGCAGTGCCGTTCGGCATGGCAGCCGTGATGGCAACGACCTTCTCATCATTGTTGGCCAGGGTCACCAGCGTCTCGGCAAACACCTCCGAGTAGGTGCGCTGACCCACCGGCTTGGTATCGCCGGTCTTCGGATCGTACGGGCCAAGTCCGTGGAACTTCTTCACTTTCTCAAGCGCCGGCTGGAAGCCACGGCCCTTCTGCGTGAGGATGTGCAGCAGTACCGGCATCTCCTGACGCTTAAGAAACTTGAAGGTGCCGATGAGCAGTTCGATGTTGTGTCCGTCCAGGGGCCCGTAGTAGTTGAGGCCGAACTCCTCAAAGAGCATCGAAGGCCACAGCAGGCCCTTCGCTGCTTCCTCAGCCTTGCGTACAACTTTCGTGGCAGTCTTCCCACCGAAGCGCTGAATCAAACGGCCGGCGCGCGCATGCAGATGGGTGTAGTGCTCGTTGGTCACTACCTTATGCAGATAGTTGGCAATAGCGCCGACGTTACGATCGATAGACCACTCGTTGTCGTTCAGCACAACGATGAGCCGTTTGGTCGCGTCGCCGATGTTGTTCAGCGCCTCAAACGAGATGCCGTTGGTAAAGGCGGCATCGCCCGCCACGGCCACGATATTTTCGGATGTTCCGGCCAGATCGCGCGCCACAGCCATGCCCAGAGCGGCAGAAAGAGCGGTTCCCGCATGTCCTGCCCCGTAGGCATCGTGCTCCGATTCGGTGCGCAACATGAAGCCGTTCAGGCCGCCGGGCTGCCGAATGGTATGGAACCGTTCGGCGCGTCCCGTCAACAACTTATGCACGTAGGTCTGGTGGCTTACGTCGAAGAGAAACTTGTCTGTCGGGGTGTCAAAGACGTGGTGCATGGCCAGCGTCAGCTCGACGACGCCGAGGTTGGGTCCGAGGTGGCCGCCGGTCTTCGAAAGGCTGCTGATCAGCAGTTCGCGGATCTCTTGCGCAAGCTCGGTAAGCTCCCCGATCGACATGCGCTTGATGTCCGCGGGAGACTGAATGGAACGGAGATGTTCGCTCATCGTGGAAACCACGTACTGGACGCCGCTCACAGGAAAAACGACCCGGCATATCGCCTGGGCCGGCGCGTCATAGCTCTGCCTCAAGTATAGCAATCGGCGGCGATTGCCACCTGCCGCCGGTATCGCGGCGCCCGGTTTCCGATCGCGCAACAGCAATATCGACCTTGCTACGCCGCTCTGAGCGCGTTTGCGGCCCTTTTGACGCTGCAGAGCGTTGATGTAGAGATTTCCTCGAAATCCACCGGCCACGCTTCGCTAGGATGGGCGCACCCTAGGCGGATCCACCCCCGCTGTTCCCTCTTCATCCGGCTGGAGTGAATGTGCGCGCTTTTCTTAACGGAAAAAGCGCGTTGATGACCCGTCGTGCGACCGTGATTTGAGCATCTACCCTACCCGAAAGGAGAATCACGCAAGTAACGGATTTTGCCCGGTTTGCCGCCGCTCTGCACCAATTGTGGCAGTGGCTCACACCCCGCGCTTTGAAACAATGCTTGCAGGCGATTCTTCCTCCTCATTCAATGCAGATTGCCAGTCCGACGATTATGCAAAGAGATGAAGCCGAGAGGCTCAAATCTCTCGCGCAGTACGAAATCCTCGATACGTTGCCGGATCCGGCACTGGATGAGATCACTCGCCTCGCAGCAAGTTTCTGTCGTGCACCTTACGCATTCATCTCGTTCATCGATTCCAGCCGTGTCTGGTTCAAGTCGCGCATCGGATTTCTAAGCCGTCAGCAGCCGCGTGCAACATCGGCATGCCAGTACACGATCCTCGAGCCGAATGCGATGGTCATCGACGACGCCGCGCAGGACTATCGCTTCGCGCCATCAGGCGTTCCGCTCGCTGCGACCACCTATTGCCGGTCATACGCTGCAGCGCCGATCTTCGCGCCATCGGGCGCAGTGCTGGGCACGCTTGCGGTGTGCTCGCCCGAGCCGAACATGTTCACACGCGAGCATGCCCGCACGCTTGAAGTGCTCGCGCGTCAGATCATCACGCGCCTTGAGCTCTACACCAAAACCAACCAGCAGGACCGCGTGGTGCGCTCACGCCAGCGCATCGAACGCGCGCTCACGGTCGAGCGCAACTTTGTCACTTCGGTGCTCGACTCCATCCATGCGCTCGTGCTGGTGCTCGACACTTCAGGTCGCATCGTGCGCTTCAACCGCGCCTGCGAGACGGTGAGCGGCTTCAGCTTTGCCGAACTCGTCGGCCGCTCCTTCCCCGAGGAGCTCTTCCCTGCCGAAGAACGCGACCACGCAGTGCGCATGTTTGAGCAGGCGCGCGCCGGCAAGCTGGACGGCAGCTACGAAATGCATTGGCGCACGCGCGACGGCGGCATGCGTCGCATCGCGTGGACCGCCAGCTCGCTCAACGATCCGCAGGGCGACATCAACTTCGTCATCACCACCGGCATTGACGTCACAGAACAACGTCAGGAACTCGATCGCCTGCGCACCAGTGAGGCGCGCTATCGGCAACTGGTGGAAGGTTCGCTTGGCATCATCTGCACGCACGATCTCGACGGCAACATTCAGTCGATCAACTCGCATGCCGCCGCCATCCTCGGCCATACGCCGGAAGAGATCGTCGGTACGCCGCTGTTCGATTACATCGCTGACGACCACAAGCGCGACTATGAGCAGTACGTCAGCGCGCTCAACGAGCAGCACGAACATCAGGGGCTCTTCTACTTCAAGCGCCCTAACGGCCAGTCCGCCGTTGTCGCCTATCGCAACAAGCTGCTGCAGTTGCCCGGCACAGAGCCGATCGTGCTGAGCCATGGCATCGACATCACCGAACAGACCGACGCCGAAGAGAAGCTGCACGCGCTGATGCGGCAGCGAGAGTCGATCCTGGCCTCCGTCGGCGATGGCATCTGGGGACTGGATATCTACGGCAACCTCACCTTCTGCAATGAGACCGGCGCGAGCATGTTCGGCTATACGGTCGAGGAGATCATCGGCCAGAACACGCACGAGCTGGTCCACCACTCGAGAGCCGATGGAACGCCTTATCCCTACGAAGACTGCCCGATCCAGAAGGCGCTCCACTCCGAGGAGCCGGTGCGCGTGGACAACGAAGTCTTCTGGCGCAAGGACGGCAGCTCCTTCCCGGTGGAATATGTCGCGCGCCAGCTTGTGCACGATGGCATCGTGAGCGGCACGGTCGTCGCGTTTGCGGACGTCTCGGAACGTCGACGTCTTGACCGCATGAAGGACGAATTCATCTCCACGGTGAGCCATGAGTTGCGCACGCCGCTTACCTCGCTGCGCGCCGCGCTCGGCCTGATTGCCGGCGGCGTCCTCGAGAAGCGTCCGGAGAAGCTGGCGCAGATGCTCGATGTGGCCATTGGCAACTGCGACCGTCTCGTCCGCCTGGTAAACGACATCCTCGACTTTGAGCGCATCGGCTCCGGCCGTCTGCCGCTGCATCGCGAGAGAGCGAATGCAGTGGATCTGCTGCGCCGCGCCGCAGACCTGCAGCACACTGCCGCCGCGCACAATAACATCACCTTCCGCATCGACGCGCAGCCGGTCGAAGTGATGGTGGACGTGGACCGCACGTTGCAGACGCTCACCAACCTGATCAGCAATGCAGTGAAGTTCTCACCTCCCGGAGGCGAAGTCCGCATGACCGCCACGACGACCGGCGACAATGAGGTCACCTTCGAGGTGGAGGATCACGGTCGCGGCATCCCACCGGAGAAACTCGAAATCATCTTCGAGCGCTTCCAACAGGTGGACGCATCGGACTCGCGCTCGATGGGTGGAACCGGACTGGGCCTCGCCATCTGCCGCGCGATCGTCGAGCAGCATGGCGGCCGGATCAGCGTGCACTCCACGCTCGGCCAGGGCAGCGTCTTCACCTTCACCATGCCGCGGACGTTGAACTAACTTCCCGCTCTGCGGGGCGCGGACTGAGACTGTTACGAAAATCTCATCGCGCCTGTTTCCTGACCGGTTCAACTGTCCAATCGCGCAACTCGCGCCCAAGTTACGAGAAGCGCGCGTTTATGAGGACTAATCCGTCTCCGCAGTCTTCAATGAGTGCGTTGGCCTGTATTCGCTATTCCTTTTGTTCTGGAAGCGGCCCTACGCTTGGGTGCAGATGTCTCTCGGTCCACAGCGCGCATCTTCTGAAGACTGGAGGCGAGCGTCTTCGAAGACAGTGAGACGAGCATGGCCGTCTCCGCATCCGACGTAAGCTTTGCAAAAAAGTCGTCCATGTGGGTACTGACGATGCAACGGTGAGGAATATCCTTGCGAGCTGACCACAGAGGTCCACCTTGCATGACGCTCCTATATATTTCAGCCAGCGTGATCTGAGATGCGGGTCTTGCCAGGCGAACCCCGCCGCTTCTGCCTGCCACGCCGGTGACAAGCCCATCTTTTGCTAATTGCGCCAATAGCTTTCTGACCAAGCTGGCCACCGATCTCACCCCGACAGCAAGTTGTGAGGATGTGCGCATAGGCACGCCCTCCTCGTGCGCGAGGGCCAAACTCAACATGATCTGAAGCGCAGTGGGAAATCTAACGTCCGTCATAAACAGTATTCATTATAGTTGCAGTTTCTCGCGTGTATATGTTCTTATGAAAAATACAATTTCGCGCTTGTCGCAGGAATAGGAGCAGGAGATGGGAACACTGGCGGGAAAAGTGGCACTTGTGACCGGGGGTAGCCGCGGGATCGGGCTGGCGTCGGCGGAAGAACTGATTCGAGAAGGGGCTTTTGTCTACATCACAGGGAGGAAGAAAGCTGAATTGGATGCTGCAGCCAATCGGCTCGGGGAGCGGTGCGTGAGCATCCAGGCCGACATATCCAAGATGGAAGACATCGATAGGATCTATAAGAAGATCGCGGGTGATGGGAAAGCGCTGGACGTGCTCTTTGCCAATGCTGGCGGTGGCTCGTTTGCACCGCTTGAAAGTGTCACTGAAGAGCAATATGACGCGACATTCACCACGAATGTGAAAGGCACACTGTTTACAGTCCAGAAGTCTCTCCCCCACCTCAATGACGGCAGTTCCATCATCCTGAACGCTTCCATCGCTTCCGTGAAAGGCATACCTGGCTTGAGCGTCTATAGCGCCGCCAAGGCTGCGTTGCGATCGTTTGCACGTGTCTGGATGATGGACCTCCGGGAGCGCAGAATCCGCGTAAATGTCATCAGCCCCGGCCCCACCGACACACCGGGATTTCGTGCCGCAGCAGGCTCCACACCGGAGGATCTGCAGCGATTCCTCGAGACTCAGGCCAGCGGTGTACCGGCAGGCCGAATTGGAGAGGCCTGGGAGATTGCCCGTGCTGTTGTCTTTTTGGCTGGCAAGGATTCAGCATTTATCAACGGGATAGAACTGTTTGTCGATGGCGGCGTGACCCAGAACTAGACGAGCTACTGTGAAGGCCAGTCGCTAAATCGCCGAGTCGCTCGCCGACCTAGAATGCCACTCGCGAGTGGCCGAGATGGCCATCGAATCTTCTGTTACACCGCGTCTGCACAAGCGAAGGCCCGAGGAGCCGGCCCAACCGCCTTCGCTGTCGTAGATGTGACTTATCGCATCGCGACGTCTTGCGAACCCCTACTCATATCTCAAGGCCACAATGGGGTCCGCCTTCGTCGCGCGGCGTGCCGGAATGTAGCAGGCGAGCAATGCGACTCCAGTCAGGACCAAAGAGACGGCGACGAATGTCAGCGGGTCGGTGGACTTGACGCCGTAGAGCAGGTTGGACAAGAAGCGGGTCAGAGCTAAGGCGCTTGCAACTCCGACGCCCACACCAATCACCGTCAAGCTCATCCCTTGAGTCAGAACAAGTTTCAGAACGTCGCGCTTCTGCGCCCCCAGGGCCATGCGGATACCGATTTCGTGAGTGCGTTGGGAGACTGCGTAGGCGATAACACCATACAAGCCAACGATGCCGAGTAACAGCGCCACACCGCCTGCCAATGCCAGCATCACCAGTGTGAACGAAGTGCGTGCCATGGATTTGGTGTAGTAGTAGTCCAGCGTGTGCACTTGGTACAGCGCAAGATCCGGGTCCACGGACCATACTGCTCGCCGAACGTCGTTCATCAAGCTCTCCGTCCCTGCGCGTTTGCTGCGAAATGAGAAGGCCGGGCTGTCCACAAAAACATCGGCGTCCGTTATCGGCCAATAAATCGTCGCCGGAGCTTGCTGGCTGTTCCCGTCATCGTGGACGTTCCCCACGACGCCCACAATCTGCCGCCAGGCCTTGGGGCTTCCGCCAATTTGTTTTCCAAGTGCATCCGACGGATTTTGCCAGTACTCACGGGCGAGGTTCTCCGACACGAGTGCCACGGGGCGCTTGCTCAATATGTCGTTCCAAGTTAAATCCCGGCCAGCGACGATGGGGATACCCATGGTCCTGAAAAAGCTTGGCGAAACCCAATAGGACCTGCGCGCCGGCGGGAGCTGCCCCTGAAGCATGTGATCCTTTACGAGCACGGGATCGCTCTCGGCACCGGCATCCATCGGCACAGCCCCACTGAAATCGGCAGAAGAGACGCCAGGAATCGCCCCGATATTGTCGAGAATCGCCTGATCCAAACGGACCAGCCGCTCGGGGGCCTTCATCATTTCCGAAGGAAAATGGAGATGGAACGTTTCGACTTCGGCCGGCGACGTGAATCCGGGTTGAACGTGTGTCAAGGCTTGGAAGGTACGGATCATGAGGCCCGAGCTCACGAGCAAAACAAGAGCCAGACCTACCTGGATGACGACAAGCGAGTTACGCGCCCGATGCCGCTCGCGGCTGGCGCTGACAGAGCGACCCGTTTCGCGCAATCCAGTCGCCACGCGAACCCCGGCATACCTAAGCGACGGCGTCGAGCCGAACAAGAGACCTGCCACAATCGTAACGCCCAAGGTGAAGAGCAAGACGAGCCCATCGATGCCGATGTCATTGAGCCGGGGCAAATCGCTCGGCGCAAAAGCGATCAGGACCCGCAAGCCACCATAAGCAAACAGCAAGCCAAGCGCGCCGCCAATCACTGCCAGCACGAGGCTTTCAAGCAACAAACCGCCAGCGATACGTCTGGGGCTGCCGCCCAAAGCCGCTCGAATGGCCAACTCCTGTTGTCGCCCTTCAACTCTGACCAAAAGAAGGCTGGCCACGTTTGCGCACGCGATCAGCAGCACCAGGCCTATCCCACCCATCAAAACCCATAAGACCTTGCTTACGTCCCCTATGATGTATTGCTTCAGCGGCTGCAGATTCGGCCTTATCTGCGCTTCTTTGAAGAACGTAGCCGCCTCGGGAAAACGCTCCAGCTGGATCGGTATCATGCGAGCCACGTCTGCAGTGGCTTCGGCCAGCGTCACCCCCGGCTTGAGCCGGGCAACCGCAAAGTAGTTATAGCCTCGCTGCGTTCGAGGCCTGAGAGCCAGCAGTATCCCCAGATCGGTCATGTCCAGGAAGCGAAAGCGTTGCGGTAATACGCCGATGATCGTGCTGGGCTTCCCATCGATGTCGATTGTTTTCCCGATCACTGAACTGTCGCCGCCGAACTTGCTGCGCCAGTAGCCATAGGTGATCATCGCTGTGTGCGGGCTGCCCGGCTCATCGTCCGCCCGCGTGAAGGAGCGTCCCAACTGAGGTGTGACTTCCAGAATTGGGAGCACCCCGTCGGTCACGCCGAGAGCCGGCACGTGTTCGGGTCGTCCGAGGCCGGTGACGTTGGCCGAGTAGAGGTTGCCGCCGAACCCCGTGTAGTAGAGACCGATGTCCTGGAAAGTGCGGCTCTGCTCGCGAAAGGTAAAGTATTCCGCTGGAGATAAAGGCCAATTGAACTGGTTGATGCCAGGAAGGTCGAACCCTACTTCTACGAGTCTCCCCGGGCGCGAATAGGGCAGAGGTTGGAGGAGGACGCCGTTAACCACGCCGAAAATGGCTGTCGTCCCACCGATGCCAAGTGCCAGCGTCAGGGCGGCCACCGCGGTGAAGCTCCGATTGCGGCGCGACCGGCGAAGGCCATAGCGGATGTCCCCGACGAGGACCTCCACAAAGTGCCCAGCGCGCACTGCGCGAACCCCTTCCTTCACCTGCTCGATACCGCCAATTTCGATAAGCGCTTCTCGTCTGGCACCCGCTTGCGAAAGCCCTTGCTTCACCTTCTCCTGCGTCAGGACTTCCAGCGTTGAACGGAGTTCATCATCCAGCGCCTGCTCAATCGCACGCTTGCGAAAGAGATTCCGAAATAAACTCAGAATTCGCTTAGCCATGATGCCCCCTTCTGGATTCAGGTGGACTGAACGGCGGCCGCCATGATCTTCACCACCTGATTCCATTGCCGCTCTTCATCCTTGAGCTGAGCGCGCCCAGCAGAAGTCAACCGGTAATATTTCGCGCGGCGGTTGTTGTCGGATGATCGCCACTCGGCTTCTACCCAGCCGCTTTCCTCCATGCGGTGTAGTACCGGAAAAAGCGAACCGAAACTTACCTGATAAGCACCCTTGGTGATTTGAGTGATACGTCGAGAGATTCCAACTCCGTGCAGGGGCTCCAGGGACAGTGCTTTCAGCACCAGCAGGTCGAGAGTTCCACGTAGAAGATCCGTGCGTTTTTGCCCCATGCCCGTCCTCTTATCGGAATCCGATAAGAATCGGCCCACGGTCTCATGGAATTTGCAACCCGCCGGTTTTTCAGTTTCGTCCGGTCTCCGGAACGAAGGCTCGCTCGCCGCCGATCAGCCGACGATCCACTTACTCTTCGGAAGCAGCGCGATTAAGGAGATCAACGCGTACGTCCCCAGGAAGGCCACGATAGCGATCGTGGGGACTTTGATAATCGGGTTGTCCAGGCGCCCGTTCAACAGACCATAGACCGCGTTGAGCACGATGATGTGCGCAAGGTACATGCCATAGCTTCTCTGCGATATGTTGCGTATCAGCTTCCAGAGCGGACTATCGGGTACCGCCGGCTGAATATCCTTGAACAGCAGGAAAAATCCAACAGTGATCATCGCGACATTGATGGTCTCGAATCCCCAGGTCAATTCGAGTTTGGGAAGACTCCGCTGTGTCGAGAGCCTGTGCAGAAAGCCGGAAGCGGTGATCGCGTAGCCGGAGACGATCAATACGACGGCAGCTAAAGAAAGCCTCCGGGAAGGCTGCATATGGAAGCGCTTGATATAAGCGCCCGCGACAGCGTATCCGATGTAGCCAGTGAAGTAGTAAAGCATGGGGGTGGAGTTCCAGAAGGCCTCACCCCAAATCTCCGGGAAGACAAGGTGAATGTACGGAATGGTAAGGCTGATCGCCCACAGGGCGAGAAACCGTTCCATGCTGCGGCGGCTGGCAGATTCAACCCACGGCGACAAAACGGGGGCGACAAGATAGATGCCGAGCAGCATGTACACGAACCAGAGGTGCCCGACATCTGTGCCGAAGTTCACCGGTATTTTGAGGATATCCAGCAGCGCTCCCTGCAGGGTGGTCGTGCCTTGCCAGTAGAGATAGAAGGCGTAGATCACGCACCACACGAAGAAAGGAACTAGCACGCGACTGAATCGCTTTCGGAAGAAGGTGCCTTCATTCCTGACAGGAAAGAGAAAGACTCCGGAGATCATCACGAACAGCGGGACGCAGCAGCGAAATAGAGAGTTGAGCCAGCCCACCCAGTGCGCGGCGGCCGTGTCGAGTACGGAACCGCCGGGGCCGATGTAATAGAACTCACCGGTGTGGATCTGCACGACCATGTAGGTCGCTACGACTCTCAGAAGGTCAAGTCCAAGATTTCTTGAAGGGCGTCGGTGCGTGGTGCCGTTGTCCGTGATGCTGCCCGATGCGCCGGAAGGAGGTTGAGTCGTCACGCTGCCAATGTAGCTCAACGGTCGCAGGACCAGTGGCGAAGATTTCCTCAGATTCCCGCTCGAATGCTGCTTTGAGCTTAGGCGTCGACCGAGCCACTTCCTCAGCCAGCGCGGCCCAGTGCATCCGTCACGTGGATTGTCCCGATGCCAGGGGCTAGGATTAGCGATCAGTCGGTCATCGAGGAGTCATGAAGCTCGCAGGCAAAAGGGCTCTCATTACAGGTGGCAACAGTAGCATCGGCCTTGCCACAGCCCGCATTTTCATCTATGAAGGCGCAGAAGTCGCAATTACAGGTCGCAATCAACAGACACTGGATGAAGCGGTCGCCAAACTGGGATCGAAAGCGCACGGCTATCGCGCTGACGTTACGGTTGCGGAGGACCGAAAGAAGCTCTTCGCTGAACTCGCCAAAGACTTTGGCAAACTTGACATCGTCTTCGCGAATGCAGGCATTTCTGGCAGGACGCCGACAGCTGTTCCAGGGCCTCGCTTTACTCCTACCATCGAATCTTCGCGGCTCTTGGTTGCTCGAAACCGCGTCTACAAAACGGAGGAAATCTATGAAACGAGAAATCATTCGGGTCGAGCCACTGGCGACCTATCTCGAAAAGTACAAGGCGCCCGTTTCGACGGTGACTAAACACGGCGACACTATTTACGTCTCAGGCTCTCCGCCGTTCGATCCGAAAACGGGAGAGATTTTCCGAGGGCCCATTGAGCGCCAGACCGAGATCGTCTTAGACCAGCTTAAGCTCTATGTCGAAACGGCGGGTTCGTCGTTGGAAAACATCCTGAAACTGAATGTCTACGTGACTTCAGTAGATATGTTTCCTGCTGTTAACGAGGTCTACAGGCGTTACTTCCCGGAGAACCCTCCTGCTCGAATCTTTATCAACGTTCCTGCTTGGAATGGCGGCTTCGACATCGAGGTGGACTGTATCGCCGCGGTTCTTTAGATCTGTCGATTTTCACTTTGATTGCCAATCTCCCGCTGCTCTTGTGGGCAGCGGTGAGACGGCTACGAATACAGAATAGTAACGTCCGTAGAAGCGCGAACGATCAATAACGCATTGGCAGAGAGGGAACCTATGTCACATCATTTCGATACCAGACTGGCGAGAGAAGATCCGAGCCTCAACCTCTGCGACTTTTATTTATTTGACGGCCCCTCGGGCAAGACGGTGATGGCGATGACCGTGAATCCGGATCTGGGATTATCGGCTCCGGATACGCTTCATCCAGAAGGGCTCTACGCGTTCCGGTTCGACCTGAACGGAGATGCGAGGGAAGAGGTTACGTTCAAGTTCAGGTTTGGTGAACCACGACATGGAGATGACGGTGAGCATACTCACATTCAGCCGTTTGTGGTGCGGAAGGCGACAGGCGACGATGCTCTTCGTGGTGACGCCAGAGAGAGTCTGGTTGCAGGTGAAACCGGTTCGGTCGCGACAGATTCGGATCTTCGTGCGTATGTTGGGATTGCTCCAGAGCTATTTGCGGCAAATGCTGGATTCCGCCCATTCATGACTGCTTTCTATAGTGGCCAGCGCTACGATAGGGACGCCTTTCTGCATCAGCCCGATCCCTTTGCGAAGCGGAATGTCACCGCGATTGTGCTGGAGGTGCCGAGCGCACTGATCGGGAAGGGAAAAATCAACGCTTGGGCGACGATCTCCCTCTTTGGCCATGCGCCTGAGGTACAAGTTTCGCGCTGGGGTCTCCCTATGGTTACGCATCTCTTCCTGAACGACCCGAGCGATCAAGAGGTGAAAGAACAATTCAATGCGTCGGTTCCGTCTGAAGATCTAGAGCGCTTCGCGAAGTCGATCGCGGATGTTGCGGAGAAGATGACGACCTATGCCGGTTCGGCGGCGGACCCGCGCGAATATGGGAAGGTGATCGCTGCACGGCTTTGTCCCAACACCTTGCCTTACGAGCTTGGAACGCCTGCCGCTTTTGAGTTGGCCCGCTTCAATGGACGCGCGCTCGGCGACGATGTGCTGGATGTGATGTTGACGCTGGCGGCCAACACGCCAATTGTCGATGGACTTGCTCCCGACCGCGGGCGCATTCGCAAGGACTTCCCGTACTATGGAGCGCCGTATACAGCGGAGGAGCAGGTCGGGGTTACGCCGATGCCGCGCCCGGCCAAGAAGTAGGGGCGGTTTCGAGAGCGCCTGATGGGTACGACTACGACGTGCGGCCCCACGCCTGCGCATCTATCTTCCACTCCTGGCCATGCTTTGAAAATGTATACGCGAGAGTGCCGGTTCGGACCGCATTTTGGCCCTTAATCGTTACCGTAAGAGTCCCCGCGATGACAGCGTACGCATACGAGCCCTCCACGTTCCAGAAGCCCATCTCGTATGACAGATGCTCGTATGAAACCCCAAGGTTCTGACGCCACTTCTCTACGTCAGCGAGCCAATTGGCAGGAGCATTTGGGTTCAACCAGCGATAGGGTGCGATGCCATCAATGATGATCGCGGTGTCCCCAAAAACACCGGAGAAAAGCTCGGTATTCTGGGTGTTGAAACCGTTGATATGACCCTCGATAAGGGTCTGGATTTCACTCGGCGGTTTGCTGGTCACGGTCATCCTCCGGCCATCTCGCTTGTCTGCTTTGCAACTGTATCGTGTCTTCGGGCACCCATGTTTGCTGGTCCGTGGGTGGGCCAGTGCAAAGGTTGAAATCGCCCCGCGACAACTCTGAGCTGAGTTTCGTAATGGCCTCGGAACGGGCCTCGCATCAGTCGAAACTCGTAAATCTCGCGCTTCTAGCCTTCGAACGGATTACTTCCGAGAAGCCGACATAATGGACACATCCAGTGTCGATGAGTGACTCGGCGATTATCACTAATCAAGGCCAAATCATCTGGATGGTTCATCGACACTAGAGGACCAGCACGTGTTTTCTCCAGCTATTCGGTGCGCAACGCTTGCATCGGGTCGATTTTGGTAGCGCGCCTTGCGGGTAGCCATGCGGCGGCGATGGTCATTACAGAAACGGCGGCGATCGCGATGGAGATAGCCGTCGGGTCGAGCGGACTTAACTCGTAGAGCTGGCTCTTGAGAATGCGTGTGGAACTCAAGGCGACGGGCACACCGAGAGCGAGTCCGAGAACCAACAGCAGAATGCATTCTTGAAGGATCATCCAAAGCAGCATGTGAGATTGTGCGCCGAGGGCGAGACGGACGCCAAACTCACTCGTGCGGCGGGCTACCGAATACGAAAGCAAGCCGTAGATCCCGATGCAGCCAAGGAAAACAGCAATGATTCCAAAGAAACTCGAAAGCCGGGCAACCAGCGATCGCGTCGCAATGGAACCGTCCACCTGCTCTTCCAGACTGCCAACGTTGTTGACCAGAATGTTCGAGTTGACCTCAGCGATAGCGCGGCGCGTTCGCGAGACGATCTCCTGCCGATTTGCCCCCTGAGCATAGCGAACCGCAAAGTTTCCGTAGAAGCCGGGATTTTGCGTGCAGGGGAAATAGGCGGCCATCTGCGTGCCTTCGGTGAGTGAGCTGTACTTGGCATCTTTGACCACGCCGATCACCTCCTTCTCGCCAGGATGATCCGGGGTCTCTCCGATTCCAAAGCGGCGTCCGATCGCCGAACCATTCGGAAAGAAGCGACGCGCCATGGTTTCGTTGATGACCGCGACTTTATTTGACATCTGCGTATCCTGAGCGTTGAAAAGACGGCCCGCGATCAGCTGAATGCCCATGGTGGAGAAATATCCCTTGCCGGTAATGTTGAAGAAGACCTCGCCGCCGTTTGACTGCGTCCGTGGGATGCCCTGGAAGAGAACTTCGTCGGTCCATCCGCCTTGATTGAAAGTGAAGAAGGCAAAGCCATCCGCCTTTACGCCGGGGATGTTCTGCACTCGGTCTTCGATCTGCTCCTGTAACTGGACAGAGCGTATCTCTTCCGGAGTTCCACTCGGCAGATTGGCCGTGCTTGAGTCGAGAGAAAAGACGAGGACGTTGTGCTTGTCGAAACCAGTCTCGACGTCCGACAGGTTTATAAGGCTGCGCACGAACAACCCGGCGACAACCAGCAGTACGACAGAAAGCGCAATCTGTCCGACGATAAGCGATCGCGCCAGCGCGCCACGCGTTCTGGAAGAAGAACTGCCCCGCCCGTCCTTGAGGGCAGGTGTGAACTCAAGCCCCGCCGCCCGGAATGCCGGCAGCATGCCGAACAGAAGCGCCGTTATCACCGCGACGCCGAGCGTGAAGCCGAGCACGGGCATGTCGGGGCTCAGATTCAATGGAACTGGATTGGGGCCTGGCGTGGCCATGCTCAGCAGCACAGCACTCATCTTCCATGCCAGCGCAACACCGGCGGCCGCTCCCAGAAAAGCAAGCAATAGAGACTCCGTGAGAAGTTGCAGCACAATCCGGCGGCGCGATGCGCCCAGTGCCATGCGCATCGCAACTTCACGCGTCCGCGCCACGCCGCGGGCCAGAAGCATGTTCGCGATATTCGCGCAGGCAATCAAAAGCACCAGCGCCACAATGGCCATCAGAATTTCGAGCGGTACCGAGAATGCGTAACGCAGGTAAGAGACCCCGCGGCCTCCTGGATTCAGTTGGACGCTGGCATGTGCAAGCTCGTCGAGGTGCTTTTGCGGAGGTTGAGGCCCGAGGTAGCTGCGGAGAATCTGCTTGAACAGCAGATTGGTTTCCGCGCTCGCCTGGGTTGTGGTCACGCCGGGTTTCAGACGGCCGATGAGATAGAGCGACTGAAAGAATTTATCCCCGAGTCCGTTCCAGCCAGGACGAGAGAACGCCTTCTCCATCGAAAGCGGAATCCATAGGTCGGTCGACTGGCCCACCGTGTATCCGTAGAAACCCGGCCGGGCAACGCCGACCAGCGTGTAGTCGTGTGACTGGATGCGAATGGTTTTGCCCAGCGCGGATGGGTCGCCATTGAATTGCCGCTGGAACCAGGAGTAACTGGCTACGGCGACCGGACCTGCGCCGTCGGCGGCATCGTCGAATTCGCCGATCGTACGGCCGAGAAACGCCGGTACGCCAAGCACGGAGAAGTAACTGCCGGAGACAAGATCGACGTGGGTCGTTTGATATGCTGCCCCGCCAATCGAAGTTTTGGTCGCAAACTGGCTGCTGTCTACCGCGGCGATTCCTGAAAACGAAGTATCCTTCTGGCGAAAATCTTGGAAGAAGGAATAGGAGAACAGCCTCGTGCTGCCGTCGGGAATTGAGCCGTTGCTGCCCTGTGCCTGGCCGTCCCCGAATAGAAGCAACTCACTGGGCTTCTGGACCGGAAGCGGGCGCAGCAGGATCGCGTTGAGCAGCGTGAAGATGGCAGTGTTCGCCCCGATGCCCAGCGAGAGGGAGAGGATGGCGATAAGGGTGAAGGCGGGCGATTTTCGAAGTTGTCGCAGACCGTATCGGACATCCTGAACTAGCGATTCAAACCACATTGTGCCTCGACTCTCCCGGCAATCCTCTTTGATCTGTTCGGTGCCACCGAACTCCAGACGCGTCAGCCGACGGGCCTCGACTTCGGAAATGCCGGATCGCACCTTGTCGGCGATCTGAGATTCGACGTGAAACCGGATTTCCTTGTCCAGATCGCGCTCCATGCGCCTGCGCGCGAATAATCTCTGCAGCCAGCTCATGAAAGTCCCTCCAGAGTTTCCTTAAGAATGAACCCGACAACGTCGGTGAGGCGCTTCACGGCCTGTCTCCGACGGTTGCCAGTTGGAAGCCAGCAGCTCCTTGTATTTGAGGCGTTGGAGCAACGGGATAAAGGATCCCTGTTGGATCTGGAAGGCGAGACATTTGCTGAATCCTTTGCGCGACGGCGTAACCGTGAATGGAGCCAAGCACAACCACCCTCATGATGCGTAGACCGAGGGTCGCCTGCGGGAGATCGAATTTGTCTTCAGTCTTCACGCCTATGGCTTCTACATATACGCGCGGATATGTAGAAGGTCAAGGTGTCCGTTTTGGAATCTATGGGGTGCAAGTACGGGGCGTTACCTTCAAGGCCGCTTCGCGATTGGCCCATCCGAAACTCTCTTCCCACACAATGCTTCCACCGTGTGCCACAGCGACAACGACTCCAGTGGCTTCTCCGTGCGCGATCGCTTGAAGAATCAGATACCGCACAGCCTCAAAGTTGGGTCGTGCATGAACCGTATCGGAAGACTTCGTGTCGTCATACTTTGAAGGGGGGTAAGGGATGCCTCCGACCGTTGCGGATAGGAGCGTGCCTGGGACCTCACGCCGGGTAGCAAAAGGAGTCAACGGTGTGCGCTCTCGATTGCTCGGATGCTCTCAAGTCGTTACGAAAATCTCATCGGTAGTCTGAAAGTCATACTCATGAAACATTGAGATTTTCGCAGATATTGTCGCACCTCCAACTTTGCAAGCTCATCGAAAGAGAGATAAACGCTGAGTCTATTGGCTGAGTCTAACCACGGACTTCTCGTTTCACTCATCCAGCTTCCCAGGAGTAATGGTTATGCGAGCTATGCGTGCCGAGGCCTTCACCGGCTACAGCGATCTGAAGTTGGTTGAAGTAACGAAGCCGATTCGAACGAATGGCAGAGTTCTCCTTCGTGTCACTGCCGCCGGTGTGACTCCTTTAGATCACACGATTCTCTTTGGCGACTTGCCACGGGCCAAGGCTCCATTGATTCTTGGTAACGAGGGAGCCGGGATTGTCGAGGATTCGGGCGGCTCGCCCTTTCCTGTCGGAGCGCGCGTGATGTTCTTTGGCCCATACGGCGTTTCCGAAGATGGATCTTACGGCGAGTGGATCGCTGCAAGACCCGAAGATCTCTGCCTGATTCCGGATGCCCTCGACGATCCAACCGCTGGTGGTGCCCCGGTCGCCTATCTTACGGCACAGATTACGCTGATGCAGGCCGGCTTTGAGCCCGGTAAGACGGTCCTCGCTCCCGCCATTGGCGGTTCAGTCGGCAACGCGGTGACGCAACTGGCCAAGGCGCAGGGCGCACAATACGCTATTTCGACGACAACGAGCACCCTGAAGGCTCAACAGGCAAAGACTTTGGGCTACGAGAACGTCATTGATCTCTCCAGCGAAGCGCTCGCCGATGGCGTCAAACGGATCACTGGAGGCCGAGGCGCAGACATCGTCATCGAAAGTGTGGGCGGTTCCCTGACGGGCCAGGCGCTCTCTGCACTCGCTCCCAACGGCGCGCTCGTTACATTGGGATACTCGGCTGGTCGCACGGCGACGATCGACCTGACCGACCTAATATGGAAACGTGCCCGGATGAGCGGTTTTTCGCTCTTTGCCCAGCCGCCGGCAATCATTGCGGAGGCATGGAGCAAAATCATTCCACAGTTTGCCTCACAAAGTGTGAGGCCAGTGCTCGAAAGAGCCTACCCATTGGAGGAAGCGGCAAAAGCAATGCGTCATTTGGTTGAAGATCGCCCGTTCGGCAGGGTTGTGCTGACGCCATAGCCCTCACGCCGCCTCAGACGGTCGAGGCTCCTTCGCGGTTGGAAGCTTCTCTGAACGAGTGGAAAATCGCCGAGTCACTCACGGGCCAATCGAATAGGCCCTCATAAGTCGGCTTCACCGACCACTCACGACTAGGTTACGAGGAGGACGATTCCCGATACTTATCCCTCGGAACGGTGCTCAACTCGCGTTCAATGAGTGCGTTGTCCTGTTAGCGGCAGTTAGCGGAGATATTCACATTCCATGGGGTTAGTTTCAGAATAATTATTCACATCGTAGTGCGTTCATAGGATCGACTGCCGCGGCGCGAGTGGCAGGTAACAGGCAGGCGAATGCAGCAACGGCTAGCAGCAGGAAGGAAGGGGCTAAGAGAATGAGAGGGCTTATCAAAGTGCTTTCAACCCACTGCGCAATGAGGCGATTCAAGGCGAAGCTCAATCCAAGGCCCGCGACGATGCCGAAGCCGACGCTGATTCCAGCTGACGTGAAGACAATCTTGAGTACATGATGCCGTTGGGCACCAAGCGCCATTCGTATTCCGAATTCGTTGGTACGCTGGACGACGGAATAGGAAACGACGCTGTAGAGACCGATGGCAGCCAGGATAAGCGCGAGGATGGAAAAGGCGGCAAATAGAACAGATACGCAGACGTCCCCTGGCAAATGCTGGCTGATTCTTAATCCATGATTCCAGAATGCCATCGTCCCAGAGGGTGGCCTGCTGGTCAGGATTCACCGCCGCGATCTGTTGCTTGATGCTGTGAACGATCGACCGCGGATCAGCACGGGTGCGCACCACAATCTGCGTCCACATCCACATATGGAGTGAGTAAGGCAGATAAATCGCCGGTTGTACCGGCTTATCAAGGCCATCATCCAGCGCATCCCCCGTCACTCCGATAATTTGCAACCAGGTATCACTGCCAGGCGCGGTCAGGGTGTCGGGAGAATCTCTTTTGAGTGTGGGAATTTTGATGAAGCTTCCAAGAACATCACCTTTAGGCATGTAGTGCTTCGCAAATGTTTCATTGACGACGGCCATTAAAGCGCCGCGTTCAAGCTCGGGTTCCTCCCAAAGCCTGCCCCTCTTGAGCGAAATTTCTAAAGTGCGAAAGTACCGCGAATCGACGAGGTTGACGCTTGCTCTCTGGTCTTCCGATGCTGGTTTGCCTCGTAGTTCAAACGGCTGTTTCCAGCCACTGTCAGGAGGCGTGGCGTTGGTCGAAATACCGGTTGAGACGACATCGGGAAGGGTCGAGATCTTGTCTCGGAGCTGAGTGAAATAGCTCACGCGCTCAGCCTGTGTGGGAAAGGCATGTTCATGAACCGGAATTGCAACGGACAAGGCATTGTGGGGGTTGTAGCCGAGATTCACATGCATCATGCGGACAAACCCCTGGATGGCCGCTCCCGCTGCCGTCAACAAAAGTAGCGTCAGAGCGATTTGACCGCCGATCAGTACAGAGTGGAGTCGTTTTCCACGCACACTGCCAACAACTTTTCGCGAACTGGATTGCATGACCTGGCTGATGTCCGGGCGCGCAAACTGAAGCGCGGGAAAGAGCCCAAAGACTATTCCCGTTACCAGGGCAAGGCCGACACTGAACAACAGCACCGGCATGTGTATGTGGAAGTCAGCCTCGTTTGGGAAGGATCCTTGAGGCAGTCGGGCGACGATGAACCCAAGACTCTGGTAGGCGAGAAGCACACCCAGACTCGCCCCGGTGAGAGCCAGGATCAGCGACTCGGTGAGAAGCTGGCGGACGATGCGGGCCCTACTGGCTCCAACTGCGGAACGAACGGCAAATTCATGCTCACGAGCCGTGCCGCGCGCTAGAAGCAGAATCGAGACGTTGCCACAACCAATCGCCAATAGCAGGCCGACGGCGCCGAAGAGTAGATAGAGCGTTTTGCTGATGGTGTGCAGAACCCAGTAGCTCAGATTCTCGATCGCAATTTTCTTGTATTCCTTTGGATAGTGATCGGGCGTTTGTTTTGCAAATTCCCGGAAATATGGCTGCAGTTCTGCCGCGGCGGCTTCCGGCTTAACTCCGGTTTTGAGCTTGACGAACGTGCCGTACTGTTCATTCGGAGAACCAGAGAGCTTCAGCGGGAGATAAACATCCGCGCCAAGAAATCCGAAATGTGGCGGCATGACGCCGATCACGGTGTACGTTTTATGCACGAGCTGCATGGTCTTGCCGACGATCGACCGGTCGCCGTTGTAGTGATGCATCCAGAACTTGTAGCTCAACACGACGACTGGTTGCGGATCCTGGCCGTCTGGGGCGTCCACCGGGAAGTAGTACCGGCCCAACATGGCGGGAACGCCAAGCATCTGAAACATGTTGCCGGTGAAATACATCCCCATGACATCTTCCGGCACGTCTTTGCCGGTGACGGTAAGGTTCCAGCCGTTGAAAGCGACGACGTATTCCAGTGAGTGTGCCTTGGCCAGTTCACGGGTCTGCGGCCCATTGAGGCCATAACCCTGCTCATTTCCAGATTTGTCTAACAGCGCGACATTCGCGATACGATCAGCCCCCTGATACGGCCAGGGATTCATGATCACGGCATAGATAATGCTGAAGACAGAGACCGTAGCCCCGATGCCCAACGCCAGGGAAAGGATCGCCGTCACTGAAACGCTGGGGTTCTTGACGAGCTGCCGCAGGGAGTAGCGGAAATCCTGAAGGAACGTCGACATACACACACCTCACGGTGCGACGGGATGGAAACCATAATCTCACTCATTGCTAGCCGGAGGGTTCGGTCTCAGATGTTTAATTGGCAAATAGCGCGAAATCGCCGATGCACTCATTGACGATCAACTGAGTCCTCATAAGTCGCCTTCTCGTCAGCGTCAAATTTCATAACGGCCCCGGGCTACAGCAGGTTTCAATTTGAAACCGCGCGAGCTGAGGCTGTCACGGAACTCTCATCGGGGTTCCGTTCTCACTGGTTCAATTTCCCAATCGCCGACCAAGTTACGCGAAGCGCGTTTTATGGAGACCAATACGCCTCCGCAGTCTTCAATGAGTGCGTTGCCCTGTTGGCGACAGCTGACAGTTCGCGCTGCGGAAAATCCCAGAACGCTAGCCCACTTTAATGAGAGCAATCTTGCATTTCCGCCCGTTCGTCCAATGGATTTGCGGACGAAGAACCAGTTTCCGCTCCGCCAGGCGCGAGCTGAGACCGTTACGAACTCTCATCGGGGTCCCATTTCTCTCACTGGTTCAACTTCAAATCGGCGGCCGTTCGCGACCAAGTTACGAGAAGCGCGTTTATCGGCACCAATCCACATCGTCACTTGGCAGGAAGCACGCAAAGTCCGCTTTTTAGTCTGCGCTTGACACCCCTATGCATCTATGGGTACAGTCGCTCTCACCCATAGATATATAGGGATGGCACATGGCAAGAAAAGATTTACAGGGGACGCTGGATCTCCTGGTTCTTAAGACTCTCGCGCAACGGGGCGAGATGCACGGCTACGGCATCGTTCTGCATGTGCAGCGGGCGTCCGACGAGCTGCTGGCGGTCGAGGAAGGCTCGTTGTATCCGGCGCTCCACCGCATGGAGGTGAGCGGGTGGATCAAGTCCAACTGGGCACTGACCGAATCCGGCCGCAAGGCCAAATATTACAGGCTTACAGCGGCAGGCCGGAAAGAGCTGGAAGCCGCCGAGAAAAGCTTCGATCAGTTGGTAAAGGGTGTCCGGGCTGTCCTGCACTACGCATAGTTGCTGCTTGAGGGAGGCTCTCATGTCGCTGTTTCGCCGCATCATCACGCAACTTCGCCGTAGCGCGAATCTCTTTCGTCGCACGAGTGTGGACCGCGAGATCGATGCCGAACTAAAAGCTCATATCGAGATGCGCGTCGAGGACAATCTCGCCACCGGAATGTCGCCTGAAAAGGCGCGCCGCGATGCCCAACTGCGTTTCGGCAATGCCACCGTGATGCGCGAACGCGCCAACGATGAGGACACCTCACCGCTGCTGGCAGGCATCGGCCGGGACATTCATTATGCGTTTCGGCAACTGCACCACTCGCCCGGCTTCGCGCTTACCGCCATCCTGACGCTGGCCCTCGGCATCGGCGCCAACGTCGTCGTGTTGAGCGTGCTGAATGCGCTGATCCTCAAGCCGCTCGATCTGCCGCATGCGGATCGCATGCACATGATCGTGCAGAAGGAACAGGGCAACGACAACCAGTCGTATCCCGATTACCTCGACTACCGGGCACGCAATTCCACCTTGACTGATATGGCCGCGTATCAGCTGGATCAGGTGGGGCTCAGCGTTCGCGGGTCTGCTGAGAAACGATGGGACATCGAAGTCTCCGGCAACTACTTCGATATGCTCGGCGTGCAGCCGGAGCTCGGCCGACTCTTCCATGCGAGCGACGAGCATGGGGCCAACTCCGCTCCATACCTCGTGCTCAGCGATGCTTTCTGGCGCAGCCGCTTTCACGCCGATCCCGGTGTGCTTGGGACCGTCGTCGAGCTCAACAAGTATCCCTTCACCATTATCGGCGTTGCACCCGCAAGCTTTCACGGGATCGAGCTGTTCATGTGGCCGGATTTCTATTTGCCGATCGTGAATGGGCAGCAGGTCGAAGGCTATGAATTTCTCACCACGCGTGGGAATCATGGGCTCTGGGTGGTGGGCCTGCTCAAGCCGGGTGTCACCGCAAAACAGGCGACGGACAATCTGAATGTCATTGCCGGGCAATTAGGAAAGCAATATCCCAATTTCGACCAGGGCATGGGTGCACGCCTGGTGAAGCCGGGACTGTTCGGCGATAGCCTGGGCGATGCGACGCGCACCTTTCTCTTTGGCGTCTTCGTGCTGGCCTTCCTGGTTCTTCTGGCCGCCTGCGCCAACCTGGCAAGCATCTTCGCGGCACGCGCTGCCGATCGCAGCCGCGAGCTGGCCATCCGGCTCGCGATTGGTTCCAGCCGCTGGCACATTCTGCGCCAACTGCTGACTGAGGCCGTGCTTCTTTCCTTCGCCGGCGGCGCCGTGGGAACTCTGTTCGGAACCGCACTGCTGCGCGCGCTCACCCGTTGGCAGCCCTTCAGCGAGTTTCCCATCCATGTCACAGTAAATGGGGATGTGCGCGTCTATGCATTCGCTCTGCTGCTTTCGCTCGCCAGCGGCATTCTTTTCGGCCTGCTGCCGGCGCGGCAGATCTGGCAGACGGATGCCGCCCGCGTGATGAAGGGCGCTCCTGCCCCCGTTCTCTTCCGCCGCTTCACGTTGCGCGATCTGTTGCTCGGAGTGCAGATCGCGCTCTGCACCCTGCTCGTTACCGCCTCGCTCGTCGCCGTGCGCGGCATGCAGCGCTCGCTGCGCGCGCCGATTGGCTTCCAGCCGCAGGGCGCGATGCTGGCAACGATCCAAATGCAGATGGCCGGCTACTCAGGCGAAGGCTCGCTGCCGCTACAGAAGCGCATGTTGGAGGAAGCTCTCGGAATTCCCGGGGTCACCGCTGCGGGCACCATCAACTTCACGCCGCTCAGCGGAAGTGGTAGCTCCAGCGGCTACTACCGCGAGGGCACTACGGAATTTACTCCGTCTCACGTTGCCCTTGGCGCAAAGTACTTTTCCATCTCTCCGGGCTACCTAAACGCTGCGAGAACTCGATTGATCGCCGGACGGGATGTGACCTGGCAGGACAATGCCGGCTCTCCCAAGGTCGCCCTGGTAAGCGAGATCTTCGCTCGGCGGCTTTTCGGATCGGCGACAGCGGCCATAGGGCGGCGCTTTTTGCGTGGCGCCAAAGACGGCTTTGAGATCGTCGGCGTGGTCGAAGATGGGAAGTACGACTCGCTGACGGAAGATCGTCAGGCCGCGGTCTTCTTCCCGCTGGCGCAGGCGCCCGAGACCAACACGACTCTGATCGTGAGATCGCAGAGGTCCGACGCGGACACGGCGTCTGCCATGCACCGCGTTATTACCGGGATCGACCCCGGCCTGCCTTTCACGATCGATAGCTGGCCCGCTTCGCTAAGCCTGGTGCTCTTCCCCGCGCGGGTGGCGGCGGCTTCGCTTGGCATCATGGGCTTGCTCGCCGCGATGCTCGCCATTACCGGCACCTTCGGCATGGCCGCCTACACGGTCAGCAAGCGCATGCGCGAGCTCGGCATCCGCGTTGCCCTGGGCGCGCACCGTGCGCAACTCATACGGTCTGCCCTGGGACGACCATTGCTCCTGCTCACCTCGGGCTCGATCGTTGGCTTGGCGCTCGGTATGCTCGTCAGTCGCTTCCTTGCTCAGATCGTCTATCAGGCCACCTCACGTGACCCACTGGTGCTTGGCGGGGTAGTCGCAACCATTGCGCTAATCGGCCTGGTGGCGACCTGGATCCCGGCTCGTCACGCCCTCGCCGTCAATCCGGCGCGGCTCCTGCGAGAAGAGTGAGTAGGAACGGTCCGTGATTGCGCTCGGAGGCGTGTTCGTCACGCCAGATCGTGAACCACCGACAGAAAGATAGGTACCGATAAGTCGCCTTCTCGTCTGTCGTCCCCGGATGCCGCTGGTCTAGCAAACCACGGATTGACCGTGCCCTTGCAAATATCCGATACTGCCAAGCAGCGTGCTACAGGGCACCACCGACCCGCGGCAAGGGAACATTCCCACCTGCTTCGATTCAGACGACGAGCTTTGAATCTTCTTTCAGCCTGTATCAGCGGGTCACAGGCGCACATGAAAGGAGATTACCGTGAGCACATCGAGACTTCCTGTTCGTCCTTCCCTTGAATCCCTTCGCAAACAAGCAAAGAAACTGGCGCGCGACATCGTGGCCGGCGATGCAGTCGCCATCGCACGAGCGCGTGCGCAGCTTCCAAAAGTAGAGCTGCCTTTGTCCCAACGTGACGCCCAGTGGGTGTTGGCACGCGAATATGGGTTTCCAGGCTGGAAGGACCTGGTGAAAGAAGTAGAACGACGCCTCGGCAGAGGGCTCGAGTGGGCCGCATCCGAAGCCCGCCACATCATCCATGACAACGACGTCGAAGGTCTGCGGCAGTTATTGACGGAATATCCGGCGCTATTGTCGTGGAAGTCGGATGAAAACGACGGCGGACTGCTTGGGATCGCGACGGGCTCCTTCGGCGACAGTGGCGACGCGTTCCGCGAGGAGCACTTCACGCGCAAGGCGTGTGCCGAACTCCTGCTCGATGCCGGCGCAGTCGTAGCGCCGTCAGTATGCGACGGCCTCATTCATTCGCGCGCAAGGGGTTTGATCGATCTCTTCAACCGCAGGGGCCTTCTTCCCGGGACGCTGAAGTTCGTTGCTGCGCTCGGCGACGTCGATGGCGTTCGTGCGCGTCTCGATGCGAATGTCGACGATCGTGCTGCGGTGAACGAGGCGTTCACGTATGCGTGCCACTTCGAGCACGCGACCTTAGCGGCGCTCCTGCTGGATCGGTCGATTGCGGTCGACGCCGAGTTGGGCAGCCGGATCGACGGCGGGCCGGGACGTTCCAAATTCATCCAATACTTCATTGAAAACAAGCCCGATGTCCACGATCCCGATCCATTCAGGCCCTGGGAGGCTTTTGTCGAGCAACATGTCATGCGCGCGATGGATGATGGCGATCTGCCGTCCTTTGTCGGCTTGTTGCGAGCGCGACGCATGGCTGCTGTCCGACGCATGCGTAAAATTCCAAATTGCTTTAATCGAGAGGACGGCGGTGACGTTCAAGGATCGCGCAGCTTTCCTTAAGGCGTTTCTCGATCTCGATCCGGCCGTACTGCACAGTCCTGTGCCATCGGCATCCTCGGGCATCACCTACGACGGGACCTGTAGAGCTTTTATTCACGCGTTCACCTATGGGCAGACCCATCTGCTTCCGATGCTGCTGCGGATCTGGCCTATGCCCGACGATCTGCCGCACGCCGCGGGGAGCGGGGACTTCGCACGGGTGAGACGCTGGTTCGACACCGCGGGCAGGCCCGCCCTGGGCGACCTCGCGAATCATTTTCCCGCCAACGATGACTGGATCCGCGGAAATCTGGAATGGGGCGAGCCCACGTGTGCAGCAGGTTCTCGACACCGCGCTTGCCTTCGCGGTCATGAACAACCATTTCGAGATCGCCGACTTTCTTCTCGGGCATGGAGCCGATATCAACACAAACTGGAGCTCCCATGAGCCCGCCAGCATCCTGCATGAGTTGGTGTGGCACAAGAATTACGAAGCCATGCAATTCCTTATCGACCGCGGCATCGACATGACGATCCACGATTATCGCTGGCGCGCTACCGCGGTGGGATGGGCCGCGGTCGCTGCGAAGGACGAGAAGATGGCGCAGTGGATGCGCGACGCGCAACAACGGCGGGACCAGACATCGCGCTGACGTGACCACGAGATCAAAGGCCTGCACCGCTCGCAGTTCGCCAACCAGCGTGAGAGCTGTCTATTCCGTTCGCAGTGCTTGAATCGGCTCGACGGACGCGGCGCGGCGTGCAGGGATGAGACTAGCCAGGATGCCAACGAATGCCAGGCTGGCTGTCACGCTTGTCAGCAGCAGGAAGTCGTGTCCGGCATGCATTTCAACCACCGTCGACAACAGCCTTCTAAGGGCAATTGTGAGCATCCATCCAACGGTCAGGCCAGACAGCAAAAGCAGCGCCACCTTGCCGAGAAGCAGTTTCGTCACCTGCATGCGGGTTGAACCGAGAGCCATGCGTATGCCGATCTCGCGGGTGCGGAGTTCGACCTCATGATTGACCAGGCCGTAGAGTCCGATGACGGCCAGCAGGAGGGCAAGAGCGGCGAAGATGCCGAAGAGCCATCCTTCAAGCCGGTCGAGCGTGAGGCTGTTACTGACGATGTCGCTCATGGTTTCCGGCGTCTTGAACGGGACAGTCGGATCGATTTCGTGCACTGCATCACGGAGCGCGGGCACGAGCGCGCTGAGGTCGCCATTGGAACGGACGATCAGCGCCATGCTGTTCAGGTTTTGCATCCGGTCTTTAGGAGCGATCTCGTCCATGAGCCAGTCCATCTCCGCCATTTGCGGCTCGCGTAAGGCTTGGCGAACATTGGTAACGACACCGACTATCTGACTTTTCACTTCCGGCTTGGGGTCATCGTCAATGTGTGCGCCGACCGGATTGCCGCCCGCGGAAAAGAATTTGTGCTGAAAGGCCTCGTTCACGACCATCGTTCCAGCAAGATTCTCTGACTTATCCAGCGAGTGCGACAGCAACCGTCCGCGCGTGAGTTGAAGCCCCATCGCATCGAAGTATCCGGGGGATACATACCGCGTTTCCGCGCCCATATCCAGATTCGGGGGGTAGGGCGGTTGCCCTGTGATGTGGACCCCATATCCGTCCCCCCAGGCCTGCACAGGGAGCAAATCGATGACGCCCGTGCCTTGCACTCCGGGGAGGTGCTCAATTTTTGTCAGCAGTGGGTTATAAAAAGTGGCGATGGGATCGCGGCCTGTGTAGTGGCCTTTGGAAAGTTCGATGCGGGTGGTGAGAATCTTCTCCGTATCGATGCCGAGATTGGTGTGGAGAAGGCTTTGCAGATTCTTGAGCAGAAGCCCGGAAACGACCAGCAAAACAAGCGAGAGGGCCACTTGCGTGATGACGAACGCGGACCGAAGCCGATGCTGGCTGCGCCCGGTGCCTGCGCCCGCGCTGCCTGCGCGCAACGCGCGGTTGGGCTTCGTAGCAGAGAGTCGAATGGCTGGGGCCAGCGATGCCAGGATGCTGGCAAGCAGCGAAAGCGCCGCCGCCACAGCAACGACGGCCAGGTTGAGGTGAATGTCGGCGCCACGCGGCATGGCCTGCACGAGAAACACCTTCATCGCCTTGAGGACCGTCCAGCCGACAATGACCCCTCCCAGTAATCCGGCGAAGCAAAGCACAAGACTCTCGTTGACCAGTTGCCGCATCAGACGCGTACGGCTGGCGCCGACGGCCGAACGCAGCGCCATCTCGCTCTCGCGCTTGATGCCACGCGCCATCAGCAATCCGGCGACATTGACGCAGGCAATTGCCAGCAGCGCAAGCACTGCCAGGGCCAGCGTGCCCAGCGGGCCCGCAAGCGTGCGCGTTCCAAATCGATCAAGGCTGTTTACCGCTACATCCAACGGCAACAGCCGCGCTACGGTGTGGCCGGTCTCCTGCTCAGGATAAGCACGGGCCAAATCGCTCATTACGTGGTTCAGATCGGTGCGCGCCTGTTCGTTAGTTACACCTTGCTTCAGCCGGCCAACGGTCTGCATCCAGTGCATGCCGCGCGCCGTCGCCCAGGATGGATTCAAGTGCAGTGGAGTGTAGACCGCTTCGCGTGCTTGGAGCGGAAAACGAAACCCCGCGGGCATGACGCCGATCACGGTATACGGAGTTCCATCGAATTGAACATCCTTGCCGACTACATCGGCCCTTCCGGCGAAACTGCTTTGCCAAACCTCATGGCTAAGCACGACGACGTTGTCTTTGCCAGGCTGGTCTTCGCCAGGAAGATAGGTGCGCCCGAGTAGCGGCTTCACTCCAAACACGTCGAAGAAGTTGTCGGTGCTCTTCACTGCACTGAGCGCCACCGGGCCGCTAGGCCCTTCGAGGTTGACCCTGCCGAACATGGAATAGCCGGCCAGCGCATCAAATGTACGCTGCTGTGCGCGCACATCGAGATAGCTGAGGTAGGACGACCGCAAGGTGTCTCCGGTGCGCCCGATCATCACTGGAGATACCAGGCGGTCCTGATTTGCGTAGGGCAATGGACGCAAAAGCACCGCATCGATCACGTTGAAGATGGCTGCAGATGCGCCAATGCCGAGTGATAGCGTGAGGATCGCGGTGATGGCGAAGCCGGGAGTGTTCCGTAACTGACGCAGGGCAAAGCGGAGATCCTGCAGAACGGAAGCGACCCACAGTGTGCCCCGGCGTTCGCGGCAGTCTTCTTTAATCTGTGCCAGTCCGCCGAACTCCAGGCGAGTTATGCGGCGGGCTTCATCCTCCGTCATTCCGGCGCGAACTTTGTCGGCGATCTGCTGCTCCAAGTGAAACCGAATTTCGGAGTCGAGGTCTCTTTCCATCCGCTTGCCGTTGAAAAGGCGCTGCCACCAGTTCATGCAGATTCTCCTTGTGGGCCATCAAGAATCAGCCCAACGACCTCAGTAAGGCGGGCCCAACTCGCGGTCTCATTTTCAAGTTGGAGTTTTCCTTTGTGCGTAAGGCGATAAAACTTTGCCTCGCGGCCAGTCTCCGATGGCTTCCAGTCCGCGGCAAGAAACTTCTTGTATTCGAGGCGGTGCAAAGCGGGATAAAGCGACCCCTGCTGAATCTGGAGCGCCTCTAGCGACATCTGCTGGATTCTCTGCGCGATTGCGTAGCCGTGAATAGGCCCCAAAGCAACGACCCGCAGAATCAGGAGATCGAGTGTCCCCTGCGGAAGATCGAATTTGGCTGCGTTCTTCATACCTGTTGCTTCTACATATATACACACTGATATGTAGAAGCAACAGGCTTCGAAAAAACGATGGAGAAATCGCCGAAATTGCCTCCGTGGCTCTCCGTACCGTCGGCAGTGAGTCCGTCGAACCCGTTGATGAACGTTCTGTTTCCTCACCGACAAGTGCAACGGGCAAGGCACTCTGCCGCTAACTCGTTCTCAGTTGTCTAAACGCCTGTCGCAGGTTTCAATTTTTAAACCCCGTCACGGAGCAGCATGGCAGCCGTATCAGCGTGCATTCGACACCCTGCCAGGGCAGCGCCTTCACCTTCACCGTGAGGCACTGGACCGTCCGGAACGCTTAGGAATTGCTCTTTTCGGCAATCGCGGAACAGCCTGAACGCCCGCCCAAAGCGTAGCGATCGTTTGCTCGACCACCAGAGTCTGGTCAGGCAAGTCAGGCACAACTCCTTGGATGACCATGAGCGTGGCGAGACCAAAGATCGCGTACCACCAGGTGTGGGCTACCACGATGTCATTCCGACTTGGCAATCCTTCATCCTTGGCAACATCGAAAAAGAGCTGTACGAAACGTTGGAACAAAGGCCTGCCAATGTCGTCGATATATTGTCCAGCGCGGATGCCGTTGCGGTTCTCCGGCCCGAAGAAGACGTTGCGGAACTGCTGTGGATGGGCAGTGCAGAACTGAATCAAGCCGCGTGAAGTCGCAAAAAGACGCTCTTTCGGTACAGGATGTTTAGCGGCAATCGCGTCGAAGTTCTGAATCAGCAGCCCGATCGTCTCGCTGCTCAACTCGGCAAGAATGTGCCATTTGTCAGGGAAATGCTGGTAGATCACTGCGTGCGTATAGCCGATCTCTTTAGCGATCGCACGAAGCGTCACGGCTTCGTAACCGCGATCGGCAAACATTTTGCTGGCAGCCGCGAGGATTTCGCCCCGCAACCTCTCCTTGCGCTCTACCCGGCGACTTGGTGATGTGGATGTCACTCCACCAGCCTAGACCCTTTTGCCGATTCTTGCGACCGCTTGTTTATTTATAACCACTGGTTTCAAACCACTGATTAATTTGCAACCAACGGTTATTGCTGACCTCTAATCGTCAGGCCGCGCATTTGGAGGGCGGCCAAATACGAGGCAAAAGGAGGATGCGATGAAAGTTCTAGTGATTGGAGCAGCGGGCAAGAGCGGAGAGGCGCTGGTAAATGAGGCGCTGGCGGCCGGACATAAGGTGACGGCTTTCGTGCGCGGTGCCGCGGAGTACAAGAAGGCGAACGTCAGAGTTGTTGCGGGCGACGTGCTGGACGCGGCCGCGGTCGACGTTGCGGTCGCCGGACAGGATGCGGTGATCGACGCGCTGGGCGGCAAGACGCCGTGGAAAGTGACAACGATGGAAACAAGCGCGGCACACAATATTGTGGACGCAATGCGGCTCAATGGCGTGCGGCGATTGCTGAAGATTTCGGTGGTTGGTGCGGGCGAGAGCGTCAAGAACGCCGGCTTTTTCAACAAGCACCTGCTCATGCGGACGTTTCTGCGAGGTCTGCTGGTAGACAAGGCGGGCATGGAGGCCGAGATCGAAGGCAGCAACTTGGACTGGACGCTCGTGCGGCCGCCGATGTTGACCGACGGCGAGAAGACCGGCGCTGCCAGGGTGCTGAGCACGGAGGGCGGCGAGAAGGCGCACAAGATCGGGCGGGCCGATCTGGCAGCCTTCATGGTGCAGCAACTGGATAGCAGCCGGTATGTGCGTCAGGCCGTGACCGTGACCACCACATAGCAAGGCATCCGCGAGGAATGCCAGTAACGAATCACGCGACAGATAACTGTGGAAACTCAACGGGGCTAGCGGAGTGCTAGCTGCGCAACTCGCAAGCTCTGGCGTTCACCCCAGAGACCAACTTCGTTCACGAAAGGAAATTTATATGTCAAACTTCCCCACACCGCTTGAAGAAGTCATTCATCACAACGTTATTAAGAACAACAAAACAGGCGGCCCGGCGCTGGATATCGGGCCTATGCAGTTGCTATGGAGGGCACTGGGAGAGAACACGGGCTACACCTTCTCCATTTATGAGACCACGGTCGTGCCGGGCATGGGTATTCCACTTCATAAGCACCCATTTCCGGAGTTTTTCTATGTATTGGAAGGCACTCTGGCTATTGGGTCCTGGAACAGCCAGGGCACCGCTGAGTGGAACGTGTATGAATCCGGCGAAAGCCTGGTGGTGCAGCCCAATGCGCCTCACACATTCTTCAACAAGAGTGAGCACCCCTGCCGCATGCTGAGTGTTTCAACGTATCACCACGAGCGGATGATGAAGGATGCAGTGCAACCGGATGGCAGGACAGATTTCCTGCCCGCTCAACTCTCTCAGGCAGATTTTGTGAAGTTGACAAAGTCCATGGAGAAGAATCAGACATTCCTTGTCGCAGACCGTGCTTAGCATCGGGTCACATAGGCGCGCTTTCGTCTTTTCGCGAACTAGGCGAGATGAGTCCTCACAAACGCGCTTCTCGCCATCTACCTTCCTAAATTTCATAATGGCCCCGAACTGCGACGGTTCAATTTGAAACCGCGACAGAGACTTTATTCAGAAATGTGCCATTTCACCCTGCCGATTTCGCTAGACTGGAAATAGAGATACAGAAAGCGCCCGCGATACTTTCGCGGGCGTTTCTACTTTTGGTGTATCCATTCCTTACCAAGTGGAGGGTTCGGGTTGGGTTAAGCCTTTTGAGTGGACGACTTTAGCGATAAGCCCTTTGAATAGACGACTTTGACCCTCGGGAGGTGGTCTAACCTGCTGTTGTAAAAGGAGTTCTGGGACGCCCTCCCGGCACGGGAGGGGGGAGGGGGTCGGGTAACGTGACGCTTCGCCAGATCTTGCGCCCAGACCTCGCGCCCAGATCTCGCGTTCAGACCTTGCGGTTCTCCGCAACGTCCAGGCGAGTATCGGCCAACGAGAGGCTGCCGAAGCTGCGGAAGTTCCGGGCCGTGCGCAGATCGAACGCAGTCGAGCCGTTCGGCACGCGCAGGCGGAAGAAATCCGCGCCTTCCACGTCCTGGAGACAGAAGGCCGCCCGCGCATCCACTGCTTCGGTTGCAATCTCCACGTTGCTCACTTCGAGGTTGCGCACATGGCGAAGGTAGAAGCCCGTCGCTGGGAGATCGCCAAACATGGTCGGCTCAGGATAGGCATTGTCCTTGATGGGCGGCGCGATTGCGGCCATCGTCGCATCGCCGCCACCCTGCTGATGGAGGTAGACGTCACTGATCTTGACATCCTCGATCGGATGCCCCGTGATGCCGACCATCAGGCTTGGCAACTGGCCCGCCTGGGAGCTGACGATGTTGCTGAGCAGCACGCGGCGCAGCGTGCCGATGGATGCATCCTTCGGTCCGCGCATGCGTGAGCCGAGGTAGAGAAACATCGGCGACCGGAAGACGTTCCGCATCGCGATATTGCTGAAGATGATGTCTTCCACCACGGCGCCATCCGCCGTCTCGAGCGCGAAGCCCTTGCAGCTCTCGAAGACGCAGTTTGAGATGGTGATGTTGCGGAAACCGCCATTCGATTCCGTCCCGCACTTGATGCGCCCTGTCGCGTGGCCCGCGAAGGACGCCGGCAGCGGCTTCCAGCTTCCATCCAGCACCGAGCCCACCTCGTAATTGCCGGTCACAAAGCAATTCGTGATGGTGACGTTTTCCGTGCTGCGCGCATATCCCAGCCCGAAGGAGCTCTTCGGACAGATGCCATCGTCGTAGGGCGAGTTCACGGTGCAGTTCGAGACACGCACGTTGCGGCAGCAGTCGATGTCCATGCCGTCGCGGTTGGTATCGATACGCAGATTATCGATGGTCAGGTTATCGACACCGGTCGCGAGAATGCCGAACCAGCCGCCTTGGAGAATCTGAAAATCACGGAGTGTGACATTGCGGCAAAGCTTCAGCGCGATCGTCTTGTTGCCTACGCCGGGCTTTGTAGTGTCCGGCAGATCGGTATCGTGATCGTGGCCGCGGCTCAGTCCCTTACCCCAGATACGTCCTGGGCCCAGGATCGAGAGATCGTGGAGGTTCTCGCCCCACAGCAGACTGTTGTGCCAGTGGTTGTGACCGTAATCCTGATACGGCTCCCACGCGCCCTGCGGCTCGGCCGCGTCGTAGCCGCCGCTGGTCGTTCCTTCCAGCGGCACAGAGGCGGCCAGAAGCGTTGCCCCTTGATCGAGATAGAGAGCGACGTTGCTCTTGAGATGGATCGAATAGCTCGCGTATGTGCCCGCCGGGAAGAGCACCGTGCCGCCACCGGCACGCTCCGCTGCGTCGATGGCTGCCTGGATGGCCTTCGTATCGAGCGCCTTTCCATCGCCGACTGCGCCATAGCGACGAATGTCGAAGAACGCCTCAGACGAAGCGGCGGGATGCGTTGTGCCGGCGACGCCAAGCGCCGGAATACCGGTGAGCGCCGCCCCGGCTCCGGCCCACTTGAGAATGTGTCTACGATCCAAAGTACGATCCAAAATGCTATCCAAAGGAGGATTTATAGGCGATCCCTGTTCGTCTCTGCACGCCGAATGCCCTCAAGCCTCTTCACTTTCCTTCAGGCGCGCGAGCACCTGGAAGTCTTCGAGTGTGGTGGTGTCGCCCTTGATCTCGTTGCCACTCGCGAGCTCTCGCAGCAAGCGGCGCATGATCTTGCCGCTGCGCGTCTTGGGAAGCGCATCGGTGAAGCGGATATCGTCAGGGCGCGCGAGCGCGCCGATCTCCTTTGCCACCCAGGCACGCAGCTCATCCTTCAACTCTTTTGAAGGCTTATGCCCACTCTCCAGGGTGACAAAAGCACAGATCGCCTGGCCCTTCAGGTCATCCGGGCGGCCCACCACCGCTGCTTCGGCCACATGCGAGTGCCCAACCAACGCGCTCTCTACCTCCATGGTGCCCAGCCGGTGGCCGCTCACATTGATCACGTCGTCCACACGGCCCATCAACCAGAAATAGCCATCCTCGTCCTGCCGTGCGCCATCGCCGGTGAGATAGGTTCCCGGAAACTCCGACCAATAGGTCTTCTCGAAGCGCTCCGGGTCGCCGTATATGGTGCGTGCCATCGAGGGCCACGGCCGACGGATGACCAGCAGCCCACCTTGTCCCTTCGGGACTGGCTTTCCATCTCTCGTCACAATCTCAGGTACGATCCCGGGCATTGGCAAGGTCGCCGAGCCAGGCTTGGTCGGCACAGCACCGGGCAGCGGCGCGATCATGATGGCGCCCGTCTCGGTCTGCCACCAGGTATCGACGATGGGGCAGCGGCCGTGGCCGATCTTCTCGTGGTACCACATCCACGCTTCCGGGTTGATCGGTTCCCCAACGGAGCCCAGCAGGCGAAGCGATGCGAGCGAGTGCTTCTCCACATGTTCGTTGCCCATCTTGATGAATGCGCGAATGGCCGTGGGCGCAGTGTAGAAGATAGTGACCTTGTGATCGTCGATGATCTTCCAGAAGCGGTCTGGCCCGGGGCAGGTGGGCGCGCCTTCATACATTAAGGTCGTGACACCGTTCTGTAGCATGCCGTAGACCACATACGAGTGACCCGTGACCCAGCCGATGTCCGCCGAGCACCAATACACATCGTCTTCCTTGAGATCGAAGACGAGCTTGCTGGTCAGATAGGTGCCTACGCTGTAGCCGCCGGTGGTGTGGACTAGGCCCTTGGGCTTCCCTGTCGTTCCGGAGGTATAGAGGATATAGAGCGGGTGCTCCGCATCAAGCGGCTCCGCCGGGCATTCCGGTGCGGCCTTCTCGATCAGATCGTGCCACCAGAAATCTCGCCCGGCCTTCATCTCCACGTCGCTGCGCGTCCGCTGGTAGACGACGACCTTCTTCACGCTGGGACACCGCGCGAGCGCTTCGTCAACTACCTTCTTCAGCTTTACTTCACTTCCGCGGCGGTACGAGCCATCCTGCGTAACCACGGCAACGCACTCGGCGTCATTGATGCGATCTATGAGCGCCTGCGCCGCAAAGCCTCCGAAAATCACCGAGTGCACGGCACCGATGCGTGCGCATGCGAGCAGCGCAATGGCAAGCTCGGGCGTCATGCCCATATAGATCGCAACGCGATCGCCCTTTTTCACGCCAAGGCCTTTCAGCACATTCGCAAAGCGCTGAACTTCAGCTTGCAGCTCGCGGAAGGTGAGCTTGCGCACTTCGCCCGGCTCGCCTTCCCACAGGATGGCTGTCTTTTCGGCGCGCGTGCCCAGCGCGTGACGATCCACGCAGTTGTGGCAGAGGTTCAGCTTGCCGTCGACGAACCACTTTGCATGCGGCGCCTGCCAGTCCAGCACCTTCGTCCACGGGGTGAACCAGTCCAACTCGCCGGCTACTTCAGCCCAGAAGGCGTCCGGCTCTTCGATGGAGCGGCGGTACAGCGTTTCATACGCCCCTATCCCAGAGACATGCGCCGCCGCCGCAAACTTTGCGGGCGGGGGAAAGACCCGCGTCTCATGCAGGGTGGAGCTGAAGTGTTGATCGTCTGCCGTCTCGGCCATACTTCCGGATGTCCTCCGCGCGGCGAATCCTGAAACCGCGCATACGCGGTCAACACTAAGGGGAAGCGGCAATCGAAGGCAAGCGGAGGGAGATGAATCTATGGCTTCCGGGTCGCTGCCGCATGAATGTCCTTTGCCTCCAACACGGGCCGCGGCCAGCCGTTGCGCGCGACGGCGAGCATCGCCTGCCCGATCTCTCGCGTGGTCAAGATAGAGTTCGGGAACGCCCTCCGCAAAAGAGGAAGCACTGGCGCTGCCACTACGTAGAGAAGGCGATAGGCGCGCGTCTTCGAGCGGATGCCATCAAGCGGCTGAATGACGCCGGGGCGAAACATGAAGGCGCTGCGAAAAGGCATGCGCAGCAGCGCATTCTCTGTAGCACCTTTCACTCGCGCCCACATGGTGCGGCCGTGTTCCGTGCTGTCTGTGCCTGCGCCGGAAACATAGACAAAGCAGAGCGCGGGATTGCGCGCCGCGATCTCCTGAGCCACAGAAACTGTCAGATCGTAGGTAAGGTTGCGATATGCCGCCTCCGTCATGCCGGCCGACGAGACGCCGAGGCAGAAGAAGCATGCATCCAGCCCGGTCAGCTCTTTGGCGTAAGAGGCAACGTCAAAGAGATCCTTGACGATGACTTCGCGTAGCTTAGCGTGCTGGCGTCCCGCACTCGATCGGCCAATAATCAGCACTTGCTCGACGCCCGTGTCGCGCAGGCACTCCAGCAGTACACCCTGCCCCACCATTCCGCTTGCGCCGAAGATGACGACGTTCATCTGTTGACCTCATACGTCGTCTTCAAATCTAACGCAGCGAGCCCGCCTTCTGACCTGCGAAGGCGGGCTCCCCGTTCTTGCCTTCGCTGCTCTAGTGGCAGCTCACGTTGTCCACAGCCGTCAGCTTATTCGCGGCGGAGGCCAGCTTCCGTCCGAAGCAATAGCCGAGCGTGTTGCTGGCCTTGTAGGTCTGACTGCTGGAGGCGTTGCTGGGGCCGATCAAGGCGCCGCCTGCAGTAAAGAGGTCCGTATCCGTCGACAAGACCTGGTTGGAGACTTCACTGTGGAAGATCGGCAGGAAACCGAGCAACTTGTCTTCGGTTACCTGGTAGACCTGACTGGAGTTGTTGAGTTCGCTGATGGACCCGTCCGATGCAACCTCCTCGTCGATGAGGAAGGTGAGCGGATAGGAGTAATGCTTCGCGTCCACCGTCGAAAGAACGCCCTGCTTACTCGTAGTTGACACGTCCATCGTCGTCCCTTGTGCGATGTCCTGAATGAATTGCGTGCCGTTGATCGTGAACTTCTGATTGTTGCTGAAATGCTCCGTTGCATCCACGGTGGTTTCCACTCTGCCGTGTGAGGTCGTCACCCAGCCGGCAATGGAATAGTTGCGCGCCGAGCTCACCCCTACCGTACCGGTGATGTCGCCGCTCGAGTCTGTGTTGAGCTTCTCGCTGACAACTGGCGTGGGTGCTGCCGCGAGCGTGTCGCGCAGCAGGCCGCCATTTGTGCGCTGGGCGTGCGGGTCGGTGAAGACCAGCAGGTTCGCCGTGGCCAGGAAGAAGCTGTTCGCGTTGAAAACGCTGATACCAACCGTGTGGGCATCGCCGTCAGACAGAACGCCGGCGAATGGCGTCAGGTTCACGCGGAAGGGTTTGAAGTTGAGCGTTTGCACGCCCGGGATAGGCTCCCACAGGAAAGGGTCGACGCCCCCGGTGTAGATCCACGGATAGACGGGCGCGATTCCCGCCGGCTTGCCGTCGATGGTGATCTCCGTCTCGCGAAATGCCGTGTTAGGGCAGCTCTCGAGTTCACCGCTCACATCGGAAGGTACGCAGGTCCACCAGAACTCGTCGTTGATTTGGCTCTGCGCAAAGACATCGAGATACGCTTCTTCCGTGTTCTGTGGCAGGGTGACGCTCTGGCTCAACTGGTCCGCCGTCGTATTCAGCGTGAAAGCACCCACGCTTGCTGTCGGCAGCGGTACCACAACGTCCGCCACCCTCGGCGCACGATCGCGGAAGTCCGCCGGATAGAAATCAAGCTGGGCGTTGGCATAAATGATGCTCGTGAAGGTGCTGTCGACGGTGTTGCCGAGAATCGCATGACCGGTTTGCGGCGTCTTCAGGCCGGCGCTCAGGTCCGTGACATCACTCTCGACGTGCCACGACGGACTCAGGGTCGCACGCGGTTCCGATGTGGTGCCGTAGTAGATGTTCATGTTGCCGATCAGGAACTGCGCCGTGCGATCAAACTGGCGGCCTGCTGTAACCGTGAAATCGGCTGAGAACACGACTTTGGCCCACGGACCATGGCACTCCGATGGCGGCGCGTAATTGAAGTCCTTGATGTTGAAATCAGCGAACTGCTCATTGGTAAAGAGCTGCACCGTGCAGGGTTTGGTGTGTGGCCGCTCCACCGGCGGATCGGCCGTGATGGGGTTGGAAGACCCGATCTCGGGTCCATGCGTCACCACCACCTGCGCGGGAAGGGCTGTCGCAATGGCAAGCAGGCCCGCGCCAAGCAGGACCTGCGGAAGTATGTATCTGGCCGTGAATTGCAGCATATATGTTATCGCTCCCAGAATCGCCGACCATGCGAGCGGTTCGGCGAAACTCGCAAGGATAGCATGCGAGATACATGCCTTACCTCGTTCAGCCGCCCTCTCGATTCCATACGACTGCAACGGAATTCACTTCGACCAATCACGACCTCAGATCTAGCAGAGTCCCGTAGCCGCCATGAATAAACGGCCCAACAAAAATGTCTCGAAAATGTCTCGATGACCACCCCCTCGCCATTCGCACCGCAATGGGAATTCGTGTCACGAATCACGGCGGCAACGGTAGACGGCATGGTGTGGTGCATCGTAGGGTTTCTGGTTGCCTCTTTAATCATCTATGGGGAATCAAACGCTGGGGAGACTGGATGGCTGCCTTTTCATTCCTTGATCGTTCACGCACGGTTGCCGCGCCGGGTTATAGCCGCTGGCTTGTACCTCCAGCGGCTTTGGGGATTCACCTCTCGATCGGCCAGGTCTACGCCTTCAGCGTCTTTAAGAACCCGCTGTTGGCGCTGCATGGCGCGGACGGCTCGCAGTGGAATCTCAAGGAGATCGGGTACATATTTTCGATTGCCATCGCCTTTCTCGGTCTCTCTGCCGCGCTCTTCGGCAAGTGGCTGGAGACGGCGGGCCCACGAAAGGCGATGTTTGCCGCAGCGTGCTGCTTCGGTCTCGGCTTTGAGATCGCCGCGGTTGGCGCGAGCACGCACCAGCTCTGGCTCATCTATCTCGGCTACGGGGTGATCGGCGGCATCGGGCTTGGCCTTGGATATATCTCGCCGGTCTCCACGCTGATCAAATGGTTCCCGGACCGCCCTGGTCTCGCCACGGGTATGGCCATCATGGGCTTCGGCGGAGGCGCCATGATCGGCTCGCCGCTGGGCACCCACCTCATGGCCTTCTTCAAGGGTGGCGGTCATCCCAGTATTCCGGGCACGTGGGTCACCATGGGCATCCTCTATTTCATTTTCATGATGTTCGGCGTCTTTACCGTCCGCGTGCCTCCGGACAACTGGAAGCCTGCCGGATGGACCCCGCCCGTCCGTCACTCCGCGATGATCAGCTCACATAACGTGGAGGTGAACACGGCCATGCGTACGCCACAGTTTTATTTCCTGTGGCTGGTGCTGGCGCTCAACGTGACGGCGGGCATCGGCATCCTGGAGCAGGCCTCCCCCATGATCCAGGACCTCTTTCATGGTCAGGTCTCGGCGGTGGCCGCCGCCGGTTTTGTCGGCGTCCTCAGCCTGTTCAACATGGGTGGCCGTTTCATATGGGCCTCATGCTCGGACTTCATCGGCCGCAAGCCGACCTACATGATCTTTTTCACAGCCGGCGCAATTCTGTACTTCCTGCTGCCTTACACGGGCACGCAACATTTGGACAGCGTGGCGCTGTTCGTGCTCATCGCTGGTCTGCTGATCAGCATGTATGGCGGGGGCTTCGCGACCATACCCGCGTATCTGCGCGATATGTATGGCCCCTACAACGTGAGCGCTATCCACGGCCGTCTGCTGACCGCCTGGTCGGTCGCCGGGATCGTCGGGCCGCTCATCGTCAACGGCATTCTCGATCACTACATCGCCATGCATATGCCACGCGAGCAGGCCTACCCGCTCATCCTGCACATCATGGCGGGACTACTGGTGGCCGGCTTCTTCGCCAATCTGCTGGTGCGCCCGGTTGCAGAGCGCTTCTGGATGAAGAAACAGCCCGCCGGCGTTATGCCCGCAGCGCACTGAAAGGCGCCAGAGAGAGGACCCCATGACCACCGAGACCAAGCATTCTTCGCAAAGCAAAACTCCCGCGAGCCTGATCGCAGCCGCCTGGATCATTGTCTCCATACCGCTCGCCTGGGGCATCTACAACACTGCCATGGGCGCGGCGAAGCTTTTCACCCATCTGCATGCCGGCAATCCACCCGCACAGGTGAAGCCGGCCTAGCGCCGGCCGATGCCCGACAGAATATGGGAGCTCGCGGCACTGGTATTAGCGGAACGGATGGTGGCCGTTCCGAGTCGCGGACCGAAGTGGCTACCTAATTAGTGCTTTGCGTAGCGTTGCTGATGCCATACCCAGGCCGAGCGAACAATCTCATCCAGCGAGCTGTATCGCGGTTTCCAACCCAGTTCCTCGATAATTCGCTTCGAACTGGCCACCAGTACGGCCGGATCGCCTGAACGCGGCGGTTCCTCGACCACCGGAATCGGATGCCCGGTGACGCGGCGCACCGATTCAACCACTTCCCGGACGCTGAAACCCTGCCCATTGCCGATGTTGTAGATCAGCCGTGGATGGGTACCGAGCGCCTCAAAAGCGAGGATGTGCGCGTCCGCAAGGTCGCCAACGTGCACGTAATCGCGGATACAGGTGCCGTCCGGCGTCGGATAAGCGTTGCCGAAGATTTTTATGCTTTCCCTCCGCCCCAGAGCCACATCGAGGACAAGGGGAATGAGGTGCGATTCCGGCTCATGCGCCTCGCCGCGCCCTTCCACGGCGCCAGCAACGTTGAAATAGCGCAGACTGGCATAGCGCAGACCATGGATGCGGTTAATCCATTTCAGCATCTGCTCCACCACCAGCTTGCTCTCGCCGTAGGGATTCGTGGGGGCAAGGGCAGCGGTCTCCTCGATCGGGGTCTTCTCCGGCTCGCCATAGACGGCAGCCGTCGACGAAAAGACCAACCGCTCGACCCGGGCGGCAAGCATCGCTTCGAGCAGGCTCAGCGTGGACGCAGTGTTGTTGCGGAAGTAAATCTCAGGGCGCTTCATGCTTTCGCCAGCCTCGATCAGCGCCGCAAAATGCATGACTCCATCGACCTTCTCGTCGCGAAATACTTTGGTCAGAAGCTCCCGATCCGCCAGATCGCCCTCAATCAATCGAGTGCCGGCCGGAACCAGTTCGCGGCGGCTATGGCAGAAGTTGTCGTATATCAACACATTATGCCCGGCAGATAAAAGTCGTAGAGCAACTGTTCCACCGATATAACCCGCGCCACCTGTCACCAGAATCTTCAAAAATTCCTCCCCTTTTGACATACGCCGCCCCAAATTCACGTCATTACCAAAGGAGGCTGCCTGTTTACGCTTTGTAAAAGGGCAACCAGAGTACGGCGGGGCTCGTCTCACCCCGGTATTATGGAGGATAAGCTGCCGGGTATTTTTGCGGGCTGCCGCCAGCATTCCATGTCTGGTGAGCGCCTTGGTACGAAGCGGATATAGAGGAAGCGGGCCTTCAGTCGCGATACACCTCCGTTGCGTCTGCGCACCACTTTCGGGGTACTGCAATACCTTGGGAATCCAAGGTATCTTTCAAGCACTCGGAGGTACTTTCGTACCAGAGTGAGATTGAATTCGTTGCCAGATTTCTGGGCTGTCAGACGATAGCGCACCGCTCAACCGAAGCGGCAAACAGTATCAGAGATTGCAATGGAATGCTGGATAACCAGCGTACGACAATTTTCACGATCGCTAGCCGAGTAGGGAATATATGCCGACGGAACGTATTTCTGTGAACTCGAACTTTGGTCTATTGGACGACGGCCACGGCCGGTGGGGCTCTCTCGCAACAAGCATGGTCACCAACGTGACCATCCTCATCCTGCTTCTGATCATCGGTGCAATTCACCATCAGGTGGTGGTGAAAAAGATGCAGGCTGACGCGTTGCTATTCCCCGTGGAGCCGCCGAAGCCGCCCAAGGTCGAGGTGCCGAAGGTCAAGGTTGTTGCGCCACCGCCCCCCAAGCTTGAAGTTGCAAAGATTGAGCCGCCCAAGATTCAGCCGCCGAAGCCGGAGATCGAGCCGCCCAAGCCAGTAAAGCTGGACACGCCGAAGCCGCTTCCGATTATTCCTCCAGCGCCGCCGAAGGCAGTTGCTCCGCCGCCGGCGCCGAAGGTCGGCATGTTCGAGAGCAATAAACCGACACCGGTTGCAAACAATCAGAGTCATCCACAGGCGACCACCGGCGGCTTCGGTGACCCGCACGCAGTAGCCCCGAACCCGAACGCAAACCGTCCGGCCACAATTGCTGCACTTGGCTCCTTCAATGCAGCACCCGGCGCAAACAGCGGCGCAGGTGCAGCGCGCAAGGGCACAGTGCAGGGAGTCGATTTCGGTGCCGGCGTCAAGAATGGCGTTCCCGGCGGCACAAGTCACGGCGCGGTCGCTTCGGCTGGATTTGCGAACGGCGTCGTCGGTGGAACTGGAAAGCCGGGCGGCCATGGCACGGTTGCCAACGCAAGCTTCGGTCCCGCGGTAGGCGGTCCTGGTCACGTTCAGCTAGCACAGGCGGCAGAGCCTGCATTCACGCCTCCTGTTGTCATCTCGGAGCCGAAAGCACGCTACACGTCTGAGGCACAAGAGGCGCGGATCCAAGGTGAGGTCACTCTGAAGGTGCGGTTCCTCGCCAGCGGTCAGGTTGAGGTGATCGGTGTAGTCAATGGCCTCGGTCACGGGCTCGATGAAGAAGCACGGAAGGTTGCCGAAAATATCCGATTCAAGCCGGCGATCCGCAATGGGCAGCCGGTGGATCACACGACTCTCATTCACGTGACATTCCAGTTGGCATAACAGGGTGTCCAATAGCACGACGAGTTTTTGGAAGTTCGACTTAGGAGCCGGGAAATGAACCTGCGGAATTTTTGGATGACAACTCTGCTCTTGACGCTTGGCGTCACGAGTGCTCAGGCAAAGAAAGAGAAGTATGCTCCACCTGCCACCCTGACTCCAGAGCAGAACGCCTTGATCAAAAAAGCCATTGCTGCTGAGAAGCTGACCATCAAGGGCATTCAGCAGAAATCGCCTCTTGTTCAGACCTACATACAGAACATGAAGGGCGACACCAAACTCTACGCAGTGCCGGTCTCCGACCAGTACATGCTGCAGCGCGTGGACTTTGGTAAGAGCTTCTACGGCAAGTCCTACTCGACGGGCGAAGCCAGCGAATCATCTCATGGCATGTTCAAGGGCTCGCTCGCCGCGATGGGACTTCTTTCGAAGAGCCTTCTGCCGGGCAATGTCCGCTACATGCCGGACGGCTTCCTGGAGATGATGTTCATCGACCCTAGCGGCTTCGATCAGCAGCATTATGACTTCATCCCCGTCCGCAAGGCATTCCTCGGCACGGTTCGCTGCGACGTCTTTGACGTGCACCCCAAGGTTGGTCTCGGCAATGGCCGTTTTACCGGCCGTATCTGGGTGGATGACGACTCCGGCAACGTTGTGCGCTTCAACGGGACCTACACCGGTGGCGATATGGCGGACAAGGCAGACGACAACGATTATTTCCACTTCGATAGCTGGCGGCAGAACCTGCAGCCCGGCGTCTGGCTGCCCGTGGGCGTCTACGTCGAAGAGACCTCGAGAAAAGACAAGGAGCACCCGGTCTCATTCAAGGCCCACACCTCCATCTGGGGATATTCCCTCAAGGTCCCCACACACCAGTCCGACAATGAGTCAGTCAAGATCGACGACGTAACCGACCAGAGCCAGAATTCAGAAGACGTTGGCCCGCTGCAGGCACAGCGAGAGTGGATCTCGCAGGCTGAGGAGAACGTGCTCGACCGTCTGACTCAGGCCGGTCTGCTCGCCGCTCCCAGTGATTTCGACAAGGTCCTCGAGCAGGTAACGAACAACATCATCATCGGCAACAACATCGAGCTCGCTTCGCCGGTGCACTGCCGCGTGATGTTGACCACCCCGCTCGAATCGATCGCGGTGGGCAACACTATCATCCTCAGCAAGGGTCTGGTAGACACGCTGCCCTCGGAGGAGTCGCTCGCCGCTGTGCTCTCCTTCCAACTCGCACATATCGTGTTGGGGCACCACATCGATACCAAGTACGCGTTTAACGACCGGCTGCTCTTCCCCGACGAATCCACCTTCGAGCGCATCCAGATGCATCACACTGATGTCGACGATGTGGAAGCCGCCAAGAAGGCAGTCGTTCTGCTCGACAAGTCCATCTACAAGGACAAGCTGGGTAACGCCGGCCTTTACTTTGCGCAACTGCAACTGCGAGAGAAGGAATTGGTCGCGTTGAACACACCGCGGCTGGGCGACTCGATGCTCGACTCTACCGGCCAGCCCTGGCTAATAGCCGTTCAAAAGCGTGCTCCGAAACTGGACCAGGACAAGTTGGATCAGATCGCGGCGCTCCCGCTGGGCAGCCGTCTACGTACAGATGCGTGGGATGACAAGGTGTATACCCTGAAGACCTCAGCGCCTGTATTGCTCAACGCCCGCGATAAGATGCCATTTGAAGTGACTCCGGTCTATTACAAACTCGTCCGGTACGATCAGGCACAGGGCGCGGCAGGAGCCGATGCATCCACGCAGCAGCAGCCCGCTCAGCCGGATCAGGCAAGCGCGCAGCCAGCCGCACAACCACAGCAGTAGCTTGATGACTTCGAGCACGTGGGCGATGCAACGAACTTCGTCCTTGCTTATCACTTACCACAGCTGTGCGAGGCGGGTCACTAGACCCGCCTTGTTGTACATCTGGAATCTGGCTGTTTCGAGAGATACCCTGTGACGAAAAAATTTTTATTATTCGCCGCTCTCCTCCTTCTCCCGACGATCGGTCGAGCCCAGGTCGTAGCAGCCGGTAAGGGCGGTAATGAACAGTTACTTGTAGGCGCCACGTTTTCGGATTTCGATCCGGACTACGGCTACCAACGGTTGTATGGGATTGGTGCATACGCCGATTACAATCTCACTCCCCGCCTGGGAGCGGAAGCAGAGGTACGCTTTCACCGCTTCAATCAGCTGGCCGACATCCACGAGGACAACTACCTTATCGGTCCGAGATACATGCGGCACCACAAACGCTTTACCTTCTATGCCAAAGGGCTCTTCGGCCTCGGCTATTTCAATTTTCCGCAAAATGCGGCGCACGGCACTTACTTCGACATAGCCCTCGGCGGCGGTGTCGATTATCGTCTGACCCGGCGAATTTATATTCGCGGAGAATACGAGTATCAGATCTGGCCCGGGTTCGTCGGGCCTCCTGATCCCAATCCTATCCCTCTGGAGAATCGGCCGAACGGCCTGACACCCAACGGGTTCGCGGTCGGTGCTTCGTACCGCATTTTCTAAGGCACAGAGTCTCGCCTCGACGCAGAAGCCTCTAACAGAATCTCTGCTTAATCATCTGTAACAACCTCAAGGCACAAGAAAGGCCCGGCGCTAGCCGGGCCTTTCGTCTTTGCTCGCCCTGGAATTAGAAGTGGTAGGCGATGCCGATCGCTGGAGCGTTGATGTTGTAGTAGCGCTTGGTGTCGGCATTGGTGATACCGAAGTTCGGCGCCTTCACGACGATCCCGCGATACTCCGCGCGGATGTCGAAGCTGGGGCTCAATTCGTAAGCGATGCCGCCGCCGTAGAGAGCACCGATATTCGTGGTCCGCTTGGGATTGAATGTCTGGGTTCCCTTGTCGTCCAGCGCGGAGAAGATAAATCCGCCCGGGCCTGCTTCCAGGAAGGGATTCCAGTTGCGAAAGTTGAAGTTGAAGACGTAGGCAGCAGAGAGCTCCTGCATCCTCGTGTGAATGTTGAAATTGAGGTTGCTGTAGATGTAATTGGTGTAGTACTGCGACCACTGGTAGTTCACTTCGAGCGCACTACGTGGTGTCACCATGTAGCGGTAGCTCGCCAGCACGCCAGGGCCATAGCAGGTGCCACCGCCCGTGGACGTGGAATTTGCCGCCGTGGTAGCGATGGTGGGGGCCAGGCAACCGGACTGAAAGACGCCCTGCCCGTTTACATAGGGTGGAATGACGAGGGTGCCGCTGACACTTGCATCCTGGCGGCTCTCCTGTGCAAAGCTTGCCGTTGCCAGCATCGGCAACAACAGAAACAGCAACGAAATCTTCTTCATTCGGTCCTGAACCTCAAGCGTGGAACGCGGCGCACATTTGCACCGGCCCCCCGGACGGGCGGAAGTCACTACAGGATGATCCTGGCGTTCTGCCCAATTGTACCTGCCGCTCGCCTGCCCTGGCGCGCCCGGCACAGCTTTCCTTCCTCTTAAGCGGGCGAATCCGGCTCGACGGCATACAGATAAGGTCTGCCGCGTTCCATCGAGAACGCACGCACGGCCTGCAGAAATGCCACCGCAGAGTGTGACAGCGTACCCGCGCGCCTGTGTACCAGACGCAGTTGACGCTCCATCTTCACTTCGGCGATGGGGACCTTCACCAGTTCGCCCAGCTCAATCTCGCGAGCGGCGGCCAGCTCCGGCACGAACGCAACACCATTCCCCATCGCAACGAATCGCTTCACCGCTTCGAGACTGGGCAGCTCGACACCTATATTGAGCGGCGTCTTGTGTTCCGCAAACGTAGCGACAATCTGCCGGCGCAAGGGCGATGCCACGTTGTGCGCGACAAAATTCTGTGCGCCAAGTTCACGAAGATGCGCGCGTCGGCGGCCCGCAAGCGGATGGCCGGCATGAACCACGAATGCAACAGCATCGGAATAGACCGCGATAGACCGGAACTGCTCCGGGTCCGGGCGGAACGAGAGCACACCGAGCTCGGCGCGCCTCGCCTGCAGATCATCGGGGATACGGCTCGCAAGGGAGCGCTGCACGGCAAGCGAGATGTGCGGCGAGATGTGTCGGAAACGATCCAGAAGGGGCAGCAGGTAGAGCGTCGTGTATTCGTTCGCTGCCAAAGTCAGCTGGCCGCGTTCTAGCGTCTTCAGTTCGCGCACCGCACTTGCCGCCTCGGCCCGCAGCCCAACCATGCGTTCCGCATACGCGCGCAACACCTCGCCCGCCGCGGTGAGCGAACCATCGCGGGATGTTCGTTCAAACAGCGACTCACCCAGCTCCTCTTCGAGCTTTCGAATCATCTGGCTTACCGCGGGCTGCGTGCGCAGCAAGCGCTGCGCCGCGCGTGAGAAGCTGCGCTCCTCTGCCACCGCCAGAAAGGTCTCTAACTGTTGCAAGTCCATAAGCAAACATCACTCGTAACAGCGTCTATACCCTTACTATAACTATTAGTAATGATAATTCCAAGGCCAATAAATTTGCATTATGGAAACACTTCCCGCATGATGCAGTTGAGGGAACTTACATGACGCACACGGAAACGACGGGAGCGCCGCAGGAGCGGATCGTCTTCTTTGACACCACGCTGCGTGACGGCGAACAGTCTCCCGGATGCAGCATGACGACCCCGGAAAAGATCGAGATGGCCCACGCCCTCGACGATCTGGGCGTTGACATTCTGGAGGCGGGCTTTGCCATCTCTTCCGAAGGCGATTTTCAGGCCATCCGCGCAGTCAGTCAGGCGGTCCGCCGGCCGGTCATCGCGTCCCTGGCGCGCGCACGCGAGCTGGACGTAGAACGCGCGGCGCATTCACTAGACCTCGCCGAACGTCCCCGCATTCATACCTTTCTCGCCAGCTCGGACCTGCATCTTGAGGTCAAGCTGAAGATGTCCCGCGCACAAGCACTCGACCAGGCCGTGGCCGCCGTTCGTCAGGCGCGCAGCTATGTGGATGACGTCGAGTTTTCTGCCGAGGATGCCACCCGCAGCGACATCGATTTCCTCGCGCAACTGGTTGCCGCGACGATCGAGGCCGGCGCGACAACCATCAATCTTCCCGATACCGTCGGCTACTCGACGCCCAATGACTACGCACAGATGTTCCGTGAAATCCGCAGGCGCGTCCCCGCCGTGGCCGGTGTCACCCTCTCCGCACACTGCCATGACGATCTCGGTATGGCAGTCGCCAACAGTCTGGCGTCGATCGAGGGTGGCGTGCGGCAGATTGAGTGCACCATCAACGGCATCGGCGAGCGCGCCGGCAACGCAGCGCTGGAAGAGATCGCCGCCGCGTTGATGGTGCGGCGCGACAGGTATCCCTTTCCGAACTCACTCAAGAATGATCGCCTGTTCTCGACGAGCCAGATGCTCGGCGAACGTATCAGTTTCCGTCCTGCGCCGAACAAGGCCGTCGTCGGTTCAAATGCTTTCGCGCACGAGGCGGGCATTCATCAGCACGGCATGCTGGCCAATCCATTGACTTACGAGATCATGACCCCTGCCTCCGTCGGGGTGCCGTCCAACAGCATGGTGCTGGGCAAGCACTCCGGCCGGCACGCCCTCGCGCATCGGCTTGAGGAGCTCGGGCATAAGCTCGACGCGGCGGAGCTCGATCGCTTCTACCACCGCTTTGTCGAGCTGGCCGATCGCAAGAAGGCCATCTATGACCAGGACCTGATCGCACTAGCAACGCACTTGAACGCGCCGGCTACTGCTCTGGCGCAGGCCTAGGAGACTTCGCAATGAAGCTGAAGATTCTGGTTGTTGCGGGCGATGGTATTGGCCCCGAAGTGACACGCGAAGCTGTGAACGTTTTGCGCAGCGTCGCCGAGGTCGGGGGTTACGATTTCCAGTTCACTGAAGCACTCATCGGCGGCGTGGCAATTCGTGCGGAAGGCACTCCGCTCCCGCAGAAGACCCTCGACGCAGCGCTCGCCAGCGACGCAGTTCTCCTCGGCGCAGTGGGAGGCAACGAGTTCAATTCCCTTCCCCCTGATCGGCGTCCCGAGGCCGGCCTGCTGCAACTGCGCAAGGCGCTTGGCGGTTTTGCCAACCTGCGGCCCGCATTTGCCTTTCCCGCACTCGCTGCCAATTCGCCGCTTCGTCCGGAGGTGATCGCCGGTGCAGACATCCTCTTCGTGCGCGAACTCCTGGGCGGTCTCTACTTTGGCCAGCCGCGGGCGTGGCAGCGCGAATCGAACTCTGCATGGAACACCATGCGTTACACGCGCGACGAGGTTGTGCGCGTGGCCCGCGTCGCGTTTGAGCTGGCCTCCAAGCGCCGCAAAAAGGTCACATCCGTCGACAAGGCAAACGTCCTAGAGGTATCGCAGTTGTGGCGCGCCACCGTGACGGAGATCGCTGCACAGTATCCGGATATCACGCTCGAACACCAATATGTCGATGCTTGCGCCATGCACCTCATGAATACGCCGCGAAACTTCGACGTGGTGCTGACAGAAAATCTTTTCGGCGACATCCTTTCGGACGAGTCGGGCGTGATCACCGGTTCGCTCGGCATGCTGCCATCGGCGACTGTAGGCGGCGCCATCAATTTATACGAGCCTGTACACGGCTCCGCGCCGGACATCGCCGGCAAGGGCATTGCCAATCCTCTCGGCGCCATTCTGACCGCAGCCATGCTGCTGCGCCACACCGCGCACCTCGAAGGCGAGGCAGAGGCGGTAGAGTCCGCTGTGCGCACAGTGCTCGAGCGCGGCTACCGCAGCGCCGATCTGCTGCGCGCAGAGGACACGCGGGAGGCCGCTACCCCCACGCAGGAGATGGGAACACTCGTCAACGGCATACTCAACGACACGCTCGATCGTCATCAGTCTCTGCACGCTGTCTAACCGGACCAACCGGACAACCGCGCAGGTTGCAAAGGAAGCTGAATCGATGTCCCAGCCACAAACGCTCTTCGAGAAGGTCTGGCAGCAACACGTCGTCGCAGAACCTGCCGGCGAGCCGACGATTCTCTATATCGATCTCCACCTCGTCCACGAGGTCACGTCTCCCCAGGCCTTCGACGGCCTGCGCCTGGCGGGTCGTAAACTGCGGCGTCCGGACCGCCACATCGCCACGGTGGATCACAATGTCCCCACGACCAGCGCGCAGGATCGCCTGGTGATTGCTGACCAGATCTCCGCGCGGCAGGTGAATGCGCTGCGCAACAATTGCGCCGAGTTTGGTATCGAGTTCTTCGATGTGCAGGATGCGAGCCAGGGCATCGTCCACATGATTGGCCCCGAGCTGGGCGCTACCAAACCGGGCATGACTATCGTCTGCGGCGACTCGCATACCTCGACGCACGGCGCATTTGGCGCGCTGGCCTTCGGCATCGGCACCTCCGAAGTCGAACATGTGATGGCAACGCAGACGCTGCCGCAGGACACACCGAAGACTTTCCGTATCAATGTCGAGGGCAAGCTTCCCCACGGTGTTACGGCGAAGGACATCATCCTCGACATCATCGGGCGTATTGGTACGGACGGCGCTACAGGCTATGTCGTCGAATACGCTGGCTCCGCTATCCGCGCACTCTCCATGGAAGAGCGGATGACCATCTGCAATATGAGCATCGAAGCGGGTGCGCGTGCCGGCATGATCGCTGCTGATGAAACCACCTTTGCCTACCTGAAGGGGCGCCGGTTCTCACCGAAAGATGAGGCCTGGGACGAGGCCGTCGCCCACTGGCGCACACTGCATACCGACGAAGGCGCACGCTTCGACCGCGAGATGACGATCGATGCGGCAGAGCTTGCTCCTAGTGTGACCTGGGGTACGTCGCCCGGCATGGTGACACGTGTGGATGCCATGGTTCCCTCCGTCGAGGATGCGCGCAGCGAAGCCGATCGCAAGAGCTACGCGCGCGCCCTCGAATATATGGATCTGAAGCCCGGTGTCCGCATCGAGGAGATCGCGGTCGACCGTGTCTTCATCGGCTCGTGCACGAATGCACGCATCAGCGACCTGCGCGCCGCCGCAGCAGTCGTCAAGGGACATCATGTCGCGACAACCGTACGCGCGATGGTGGTGCCCGGCTCACAACTTGTAAAGAAGCAGGCCGAAGAAGAGGGGCTGGATCGCATCTTCCGTGCCGCAGGATTCGAGTGGCGCGAGCCTGGCTGCTCCATGTGTCTCGGCATGAACCCGGACATCCTTCAACCCGGGGAGCGCTGCGCTTCCACCAGCAACCGCAATTTCGAAGGACGCCAGGGACGCGGCGGACGCACGCATCTGCTCTCTCCCGCCATGGCCGCCGCCGCCGCCGTCACGGGACACTTCACCGACATCCGCAAGTGGCCGCCCGCGGGAACTCCCGCGCCGGCAGCAGAACCGGCACTCGCCCAGGGAGGCTCTCGCTAAATGGAAGCCATCCGCACACTCACCAGCACCGCCGCGCCACTGCCGCTGCCAAATATCGACACCGACCAAATCATTCCCAAGCAGTTTCTGAAACGGATCGAGCGCACGGGTTATGAAGACTTCCTCTTTTATGACTGGCGCCGCATCCAGGATGGACCTCACGCCGGTGAGCCCAACCCTGACTTCGTGCTCAACAAGCCAGAGCATAAGGGCGCGAAGATCCTGATTGCGGAGAAGAACTTCGGCTGTGGCTCCTCTCGTGAACATGCCGCATGGGCCATTCAACAGTTCGGCTTCCGCGCCGTTATCGCGCCGTCGTTTGCAGACATCTTCTTCTCCAATGCCGGCAAAAACGGCATCATCCTGGTGCGCCTCACCGACGCGGAGGTAGAGACGCTGCTCACACGCTCGACCGCAAACCCGAAGCACACCATCACTATCGACCTCGAAAAGCAGACGGTGAAGGACGATCAAGGGTTCGATGCGCACTTCGACATCGACCCCTTCCGCAAGTACTGCCTGCTGAACGGGCTGGACGACATCGGTCTTACGCTGCGACACGCCGATGCGCTCGACAGCTACGAACAGAAACATGACGCTGCGTTCTGGCTCGCACCAAAGCCAGCCGCGCTCGCAACAGCAACACCGGAGACTCACTAGCTCATGGCCCACGAAGCAAAAAGCAATGGCGCGAGCGCCGGCAAGAAGAACTCCATCGCCCTCACCGAAGGTCCCTCCCGGGCGGCCGCCCGATCCTTTCTGCGCGGCGTCGGCTTCAGCAACGAAGACCTGCACAAGCCAATCATCGGCATCGCGAATACCTGGACTGAGATTGGACCGTGCAACTTCCACCTGCGCGACGTGGCGGCAGCAGTAAAGCAAGGCGTACGCGAGGCCGGTGGCACGCCCATGGAATTCAACACCGTCACCATCTCGGACGGCATTACCATGGGTACACAGGGCATGAAGGCTTCGCTGATTTCGCGCGAGATCATCGCCGACTCGGTCGAGCTGGTTGCACGCGGCAACCTGTTCGACGGCATCATCTGTATCGCCGGCTGTGACAAAAACATGCCCGGCACCATCATGGCCATGTGCCGCCTGGATATCCCCGGCCTCATGCTCTATGGAGGTTCCATCGCGCCGGGCAAGCTCAAGCAGGCCGACGGCTCTTTCGTCGACATCACTATCCAGAATGTCTTTGAAGCCATCGGCTCGCACGCCGCAGGTAAGATCTCGGACGATCAATTGGAAGCCGTCGAGGCGGCGGCATGTCCAGGCCCTGGAGCCTGTGGCGGCCAGTTCACAGCGAACACCATGGCGATGGCGGGCGAATTCCTTGGCATCTCACCGATCGGTCTCACCGGCGTCCCGGCGATGGCCGCGGACAAGCCCGATGCGAGCCGCGAGGCGGGACGCCTGATCATGGACCTGGTTCGCAATGATCTGCGTCCCTCAAAGATCATCACGCGCGAGGCGCTCGAAAACGCGATCACCGCCGTCTGCGCGTCCGGCGGCTCAACCAATGCGGTGCTGCACCTTATCGCCATCGCCCGCGAGATGGGGCTGAAGCTGACCATGGATGACTTCGATCGCATCAGCGAGAAGACGCCGTTTATCTGCGATCTGACTCCGGGCGGCAAATATGTTGCGAAGGATTATCAGGACGCTGGCGGATCGCGCGTGCTGGCGAAGCGCCTGCGGGATCGCGGCCAGTTGCACGACACCATGACGGTGACCGGCAAGACCCTTCATCAGGAGGCAGACGTAGCGGTCGAGACACCGAAGCAGGTTGTCATCCGCGAGTGGGACCAGGCGCTGAAGCCCACGGGCGGACTCGTCATTCTCAAAGGCAATCTTGCTCCGGAGGGATGTGTCGTCAAAGTCGCCGGGCACGAGCGCATCTTCCATCGCGGCACGGCGCGTGTCTTCGAGAGCGAAGACGATTGTTTCGCTGCGGTCGAGGCCGGAAAGATCAATCCGAACGATGTGCTGGTGATCCGCTATGAGGGTCCGCGCGGCGGCCCTGGCATGCGCGAGATGCTCGCCGTGACGGCTGCAATCAAGGGCATTCCCGAACTCTCCGAAACCGTCGCGCTGCTTACCGACGGCCGCTTCTCTGGCGCAACGCGTGGCCTGATGGCGGGTCACGTCGCTCCCGAGGCTCAGCTCGGCGGACCAATCGCCGCGGTTCGCGAAGACGACTCGATCGTCTTCGACATTCCGAATCGCAAGCTCACGCTCGAAGTTCCGGATGCTGAGATTGCGAACCGGCTCAAGTCGTGGAAAGCGCCCGAACTCCGCTTCAAGTCAGGTGTCTTTCGCAAGTACGCTGACAGCGTCAGCTCGGCGTCGCTGGGCGCGGTGACAATTTAGCCACAAGCGTGGATACGAAACAGCATCGCGTAACGAAATAGAAAGGACCCAGATGAGCAGACCGCAATCCGAACCCGGAGCAGGAACAACGGTGCTCACCGGCGCGGAGATCGTGTGGGCGACGCTTGAAGGCGAAGGTGTACGCGAGGTCTTCGGCTATCCCGGCGGCGCCATCCTGCCTATCTACGACGCGCTGCGCAAGTTCCCCATCCGCCACATTCTCGTCCGTCATGAGCAGGGCGCTGCGCACATGGCCGATGGCTATGCGCGCGCTTCTGGCCGCGTCGGCGTCTGCATGGCCACCAGTGGGCCGGGCGCAACCAATCTCGTCACGGGCATCGCGACCGCGATGCTCGACTCGGTGCCCATCGTCTGCATCACCGGCCAGGTCTCGTCGAAGGTGCTGGGCTCCGACGCCTTTCAGGAAGTGGACATCACCGGCATCACGTTGCCCATCACCAAGCACAACTTCCTCGTCACACGCGCGGAAGACATCGCCCCGGCAATTCGGCTTGCCTTCCAGATCGCTAGCTTCAGGCCGTCCCGGGCCTGTCCTCATCGACATCACGAAGGATGCGCAGCAGGCCACCGCATCCTTCGAATTCGCAGCCGCTACGCCTGCGGCAGCGCGGCCCCATCCGATGCTTCGCGCGGAGTCAAGCTCCATCCGCGAGGCGGTCGCCCTCATTCAGTCAGCAGAGCGTCCCGTCATTTTGGCCGGCCATGGCATCACGCAATCTGGCGCGGAACAGCAGGTCATTGCCTTCGCCGAATCGCAACAGATCCCCGTCGCTTCTACTCTGCTCGGTCTCGGCAGCTTCCCCGCCGCACACCCGCTGCATCTGGGGATGATGGGGATGCACGGCGAGTCATGGGTGAACCACGCCATCCAGGAGGCGGACCTGTTGCTCGCCTTCGGCATGCGCTTCGACGACCGCGTCACCGGCAACCTCACCCAGTACGCGCAGAACGCGAAAAAAATCCATGTCGAGATCGATCCGTCCGAGATCAACAAAAACGTCCGCGTCGACGTTGCGCTCATCGGTGATCTGCGAGGCGTGCTTGAGACGCTGCAGCCCTTGTTGCCCAAGCGCACCGACAGCGGCTGGCTGCGAAAGATCAACGCATCGAAGGGCACGGCGGCAGTGCGAGACATCATCAACCTGCCGGACAATGGCCATCTCTACGCGGCACATGTGATCCACGACATCTGGCGCGAGGCGCAGGCGGCAGGCCGCGAACAGGACACCATCATCGTGACTGACGTGGGCCAGCACCAGATGTGGGAGGCACAGTACTTCAAGCATGAGGTGCCGCGCTCGCTCGTCACCTCCGGCGGCCTGGGCACCATGGGCTTCGCGCTGCCTGCGGCCATCGGCGCAAAGACCGCCTGCCCGCAGAAAGACGTCTGGGTCATCGCCGGAGACGGCGGATTCCAGATGACCGCGGCTGAGCTCTCAACCATCGTGCAGGAAAAGCTGGCCATCAATATCGCCATCATCAACAACGGCTTCCTCGGTATGGTGCGCCAGTGGCAGGAGACGTTCTATGAAAAGAACTACTCGGCATCGCCGATCCTGTCGCCCGACTTCGTAAAACTGGCCGAGGCACACGGCATCGAAGGCGCACACATCTCGAAACGTAAGGACGTGACGCCGACTGTCACCAAGGCCCGCACCTCCGGCAAACCCTTCCTGATGAATTTCCAGGTCGAAAAGGAAGACGGCGTTTATCCGATGATCGCGCCCGGCGCTGCACTGCACGAAATGGTCCACCGGCCCGAGCGCGATCCTCTGCTTGAGACCGCGGAGGACGAATAGATGCTGCACACCTTCGTAGCGCTGGTCGAAGACAAGCCCGGCGTCCTCACCCGCGTCGCCTCGCTCTTTCGCCGGCTCAATATCAACATCGTCTCGCTCACTGTCGGCGAGTCGGAGCGGCCGGACACCTCGCGCATGACCATCGTCTGCGATGCGCATGAGCATGCGGCGCATCGCATCCGCGCTTCACTCTACAAACTGGAGACGACGGTTCATGTGGATGAAGTCGATCGTGCAGCGGCTGTTGTTCGCGAACTCTGCCTGATAAAGATTGCCGTCGGCCCGGATACGCCGAACGGGCCACACTCGCGCTCGCAGATCTTCGAGCTGGCGAATGTCTTCCGCGCCCGCGTCGTCGATCTCGCTCCGGAATCGATCATGCTCGAGATGACCGGCAGTTCCTCAAAGATCGAGGGGCTGGTGCAGGTCATCACAGAATCCGGCTACACCATCCTTGAGGTCTCGCGCACTGGCCGGATGGCGATGCGTCGCGGCCATCACACCAGCCGCGTGCTATCCGCACTGGGCAGCAAACCCAGCACAGATGGCAACGGCGCCGACTACAGCAGTAAGCTGGATCTTGACGAGATCCTCCCTAACCAGTTTGAAAACGTGCACGAGGAAGAGATCTAGCTCCCCACATCCCTTCTTCCAATCGCAACACCTAACCGCAGCGCCTCATCTCTCGACCGGCACGACGTACTGCTGACTCGCTGATTTGCTGACCGCTGACTCGCTTTCAAGGAGCAATCATGCCTAAGGTTTTTCACGATCAGGACGCCGACCTCTCCCTCATCCAGGCAAAGAAGGTCGCGGTGATTGGTTACGGTTCGCAGGGCCATGCCCACTCACTCAACCTGAAGGACTCCGGCGTCGACGTGCGCGTCGGCCTGCCTGCCACGAGCCGCTCACGCGCGAAGGCAGAGAAGGTCGGCCTTACCGTGCTCAGCGTTGCCGACGCGGCAAAATGGGCGGACGTGATCATGATCCTGGTTCCCGATCAGACGCAAGCCGCGGTCTATACCGAGCACATCGCGCAGCACCTGACCAAGGGGAAGCTGCTGCTCTTCGCGCACGGCTTCAACATCCACTTCGGCTTCATCAAGCCGCCGGCCGACGTTGACGTCGCACTCGTTGCCCCCAAGGCGCCCGGCCATCGCGTGCGCGAGATCTTCACCGAAGGCGGCGGTGTACCCGGCCTCATTGCCGTCCAGCAGGATGCCACCGGCAACGCCCAGAAACTCGCGCTCTCCTATGCACGCGCCATCGGCTGCACGCGCGCTGGCGTCTATGAGACGTCCTTCAAGGAAGAAACGGAAACCGATCTCTTCGGCGAGCAGGCTGTGCTCTGCGGTGGAACGTCCGCGCTGGTCAAGGCCGGCTTCGACACGCTGGTCGAGGCTGGTTACGCTCCGGAGATGGCCTACTTCGAGTGCCTGCATGAGCTCAAGTTGATCGTCGACCTGATGTATCGTGGCGGCCTCAGTTACATGCGCTATTCCATCTCCGACACGGCGGAGTTCGGCGACTACACCGCCGGTCCGCGCATTGTGACCGATCGAGACCCGCGCGGAGATGAAAAAGCTGCTTGCCGAGATTCAGGACGGCTCCTTTGCCAGGAAATTCATGGAGGAGAACCGTACCGGACGCCATCAGTTCGAGAAATATCGCAGCGCCGAACGCGCCCACCCCATCGAAAGGGTCGGCAGTGAGTTGCGGGCGGCGATGCCCTTCCTCGATCCGGTGACAGCGCCATCGCAGTCGCCGGCGAAGGAGGAAGCAACCACGGCTGTCTAAGAGCATTTTGTTGTAGAACGGCGATCCCGCCTGTTCTAGCCTTTCGGATGGAAGGCCACAACGAGGCGCTCGCCGCTCTCGTGCGCCTCGAAATGCTCTTATCTGCCGTTCAGCACCGGGAACTGGGCATTCAGCCCTGCGGTGGATACCGCGGGGCTGCCGGTCGGCTACCATAGGAGCCTCAAAGGAGTCCCCAGTGAGCGAGAGCCTCATCGACAATCCGGTTGCCACCTCCAGTGACCGCATCGCTGCGCTCACCGAGGCCCTGCGCAAGGTAGCGCCTCTCGCCGGCATGACGGACGAGGAATATCTGTGGCTGGCGACCAACGGCACCGAGCGCTTTGCCGATGCCAATACCACTCTCTTCAAACAGGGTGAGCCGGCCAACCGCATGTCGATTCTGCTCAAAGGCGAAGTCCAGGTGCAGCGCGATCGCATCGGAGCCGCTCCTGTTCTGTTCATCGGACGCGCCGGCCAGATCACCGGTCTGCTTCCCTTCTCACGCATGCAGACCTATGGCGGCCATGGCATCACCACAGCGCCCACATGGGCCGTGGAATATGACCGTTCGCTTTTCCCCCGCATGCTGGCGGAGATCCCGTCCATGACGCAGCGCGTCGTCAGCATCCTGCTCGATCGTTCGCGGGAGGTTACGCGCATGGAGCAGCAGTCGGAGAAGCTCAATGCGCTCGGCAAGCTTGCCGGCAATCTCGCCCATGAGCTCAACAATCCCGCCTCCGCCGCGCAACGCGCCGCCTCAGGCATGCTGCAGGAGTTGGAGACCTTCGGCCGCGAGCGCTTCCGTCTCGGCAGTCTTTGTTTCGAGCAAGAACATGTGGAGGCATTGCGGGAATGGGACCAGCACATGCGCCGCAGCTTGGCAGGCAAGCCCGTGCTGACGCCTGCACAGATTGCGATCCGTGAGGAAGCTCTGACCCGCTGGCTGCAGGAACGCCAGATCCCAAATACCGGACAGATCGCTCCGGAATTTGCCGAGGCTGGCATTACGCCGGAACATCTCGCGGCGCTGCCGGAGTTTCTGACGCCGGAAAGCACCGCGCTGCTGTTATCACAGCACGCCTCGACGCTTCGCACTGAGCGCATGGCCGAAGCCATGCTCGATTCGACCGCCCGCATCTTCGATCTCATCCGCGCCATCAAGGACTACTCCTATATGGACCAGGCGCCGATCCAGGACGTGGATGTGCCGCAAAGTCTGGAAAACACGCTGGCCATGTTGCAGTCACGCCTGCAGCACGTCGTCGTGGAACGGAACTACGAGCCGAATCTTCCCATCATCTCTGCGTACGGCAGCGAGTTGAACCAGGTCTGGACCCTGCTGCTCGAAAATGCGCTGGATGCGATCAAGAACCGTGGCCGCATCATCCTCCGGGTCCGGCCCGCCTCCGAAATGATCCTCGTCGAAGTCGAAGACAACGGTCCCGGCATACCCAAGGAACAGCAAGGGCGCATCTTCGAACCGTTTTTTACAACCAAAGCGCCGGGGCTCGGTCTAGGTCTCGGACTCGACACCGCGCAGCGCATCGTCCGCATGCACCGCGGCTTTATCAGCGTCGCAAGCATGCCGGGCAGAACATGCTTCCAGGTTGGCCTGCCATTGCAGCAGACCGGCGCGTACTGAGCTTGGCCAAGAGAAAATCTCATGTCGAAGAAGCTTGAAGGAAAGATCGCACTTGTGACCGGTGGAACTAGCGGTATCGGTCTTGCTACCGCGAAACGCTTCGTAGCGGAAGGCGCAAAAGTTATCATCACGGGCCGCCGCAAGGAAGTGCTTGACGCCGCCGTCAGCGAAATAGGGCCGGCCGCAACCGGTGTCCAGGCTGACGCCGGCAAGCTTGCAGACCTCGACAAGCTCTACGCCCAGATTAAGCAGCAGTACGGACGCATCGATACTCTCTTCGCCAATGCGGGAGGCGGTGAGTTTGCGCCCATCGATAAGGTCACTGAAGAACACTTCGACAAGACCATCGACACAAACGTGAAGGGCGTCTTCTTCACTGTGCAAAAGGCCCTTCCGCTCATGCCCGACGGCGGGACCATTGTGCTCAACGCCTCGATTGTTTCCGTCAAAGGTATGCCTGCGTTCGGCGTCTATAGCGCCACCAAAGCCGCGGTACGTTCCTTCGCCCGCACGTGGACGAACGAACTCAAGGACCGCCAGATTCGGGTCAATGTCGTAAGCCCGGGTCCGATCGACACACCCGGGGTCGACGGCCTCGCCCAGGATCAAGAGCAGGCGAAACAGCTGAAGGTGGGGCTTGCTTCGCAGGTGCCGCTCGGCCGCATGGGTCATCCCGATGAGATTGCAAAAGTGGTCGTCTTCCTCGCGTCGGATGATGCGAGCTACGTTGCCGGAATAGAGCTCTTTGTCGACGGTGGCATGGTGCAGGTTTAAGGTCCCTTATCTCCTCACACCGCTCGTTTGGATTAGCAACGTCGGGAACTGGACGACCAGCTGCCACTCAGATGAGCTGATAGCATTTCTGGTACATTGGGCCATCGCTCATCGACCGCGTGCGCCACTTGACGCCGCCGCGCCCTTCCCTTAGCCTCAGAAGCTATGAGCTTCCCCTCCGGCGGACGAATGCCTATGGCCATGCGCACCCTGGTTGGTGTGCAGTTTGCGCCTGGATTCTGAAGCCCGCTCCAGATGCGAACCAGCCGGCCAGGGACAAGCCACCCTTCCTCTTCGATCTTGACCGACTGACAGCGCACTGGAGATTGCCTTGCGAACCGCCATCGATTCCCTCGCCTCGCCGGAGGTGACCCGTGAAATTTGAGACGCTGCTGCTGAACTTCGATCCCGCTCCGGGCGACCGCTTCCGGCCGGCCAATACGCCGATCTACCAGACCGCGACGTTTCGGCAGGACTCCGCCACTTCCTTCGGCGACTTTGACTACACCCGCAGCGGCAATCCCACACGCGCCGTGCTCGAAACCCAGCTGGCGTTGCTTGAATCCGGAACGCGCGCCTTCTGTTTCTCCACCGGACTAGCCGCGATCACGGCGGTCACGCGGCTGCTCAAACCGGGCGAGCAGATCCTGGCCTGCGACGACCTGTATGGCGGCACCTACCGCCTGTTCTCGCGCATCCTCGCCAACCGTGGCATCACGGTACAGTATGTCGACTTTACCGACGAAAGCGCGTTGAAGGCCGCATTCACGCCAGCGGTGAAACTCGTCTATCTCGAGTCGCCCACCAACCCCCTGCTTCAAATCCTCGATCTGCAGAAAGTCGCAACGCTTGCGCATCAGCATGGAGCTCGCGTGTGCGTGGACAACAGCACCATGTCCCCGTATCTGCAGCGGCCGCTCGAGCTGGGCTGCGACATCGTCATTCACTCCGCAACAAAATTTCTCTGTGGTCACAGCGATGTGATGGCCGGCGCGGTCATCGTGAAAGACGCGGCGCTCGCAGACGACCTGTACCTGATCCAGAATGGCGAGGGCGGCGGTCTGGCTCCCTTCGATAGCTTCCTGGTCTTACGCGGTCTCAAGACGCTGGCGTTGCGGCAAAACCAGCAGCAGGCTAACGCGACCGCCATCGCGCATTATCTGCAGCAGCACCCGAGGGTCACCGAAGTCTACTTCCCCGCCCTTGCGTCGCCGGAGGCGGCAGCAATTCACAAGCGGCAGGCCAGCGGCCCGGGCTCGGTGCTCAGCTTTCGCACGGGTGATCCGGAGCTCTCGCGCCGCGTGGTCGAGGGCTGCAAGCTGCATACCATCACAGTCAGCTTTGGCGGGGTCAATTCCACCATCAGCCTGCCAAACTACATGTCGCACGCCAGCATTCCGGAGCATCTGCGCTCCCAGAAGCAGATTCCGCGCGATCTGGTGAGAATTTCCGTTGGGATCGAAGCAGTCGATGACCTTACGGCAGACCTGGATCAGGCCTTCGCAGGCGGTTAGACGCTTCGGGCGGCTTCGGTCGTGGAGCGAGCGTGACACTATTGTTGGAAAAATAATCTGCTGGCGTGTCGTTTTCGCCGCCTCTCGTTCGACTAGTCATTAGAGCGCCGATTGGATCTTCCAACCGCCGCTCCCGACTACTCAGGACGAGGGATTTCATGGCAGCACTTCTCGCAGCCGGCAGGCACACAAATCTATCGAGAAGCGGTGCTCGTTTCACGAAGCTGCCGGAAGGCGCGCTTCATCTGCCCAGGCAAATCGCCCGTCCCCTCGCGATACCAGCGCAGATGCGCCTGGTCGAAGGCCGTGCAATAGAGGGCGGCCACGAGATTGCAGCGTGCGGCATCGCCGCGATAGGCCTTTCTCTTCGCCAATTCGTTAGCCAGTGCAGGCACCCATCGGCTCAGGGCGCACAAAAAGCGGCCACGAAGATTGGGCTCTTCAAACATCAGCCCCAGCATCTCCTTTGGCTGGCGGGTGTCCTTCATCTCCTCCCGCATCACGGAGAGGATTGCATCCTCCAGGGCCGCCAGCGGTTTACGGCTCTTTGGCGCCTCTTCAAACCGCTGCGCCACCCGCTGCCCGAAATGTTCGACGCTGAAAGAAAGCAGCTCTTCCTTGGTGCGGAAGTAGCGGAAAAATGTGCGGCGGGAGACACCTGCGTTGCGGCTGATGGCCTCCACCGTAGCTTTGTCGAAGCCTACCGTGGCAAACAGATCCCATGCAGCCCGTTCGATCTCACGGAGTACGAACTCATGTTTCCGTTCGCGAAGCGACCCCGAATCCTGGGATTTCGTCCCCTGTTCGCCGCCAGACGTAAGAATCGTTTTCTGCACTGCATGCAGATTATGGCACAGAGTGCCGTCTTATGAAAAAATGAGTTTCGATGAGTCGCCGCCCCCGGCGCCCTCATCTACTGCCCTAGCAATCCCTATATCCGCCGGTGCCGCGAGCACCCGGCATAACAAACTCTGATTTGCGTGTTTTCGAACGTCATTTTTGGGGAAGGCTTCATGATTCCTGCAGCGAATACGACATCCCGCTTCACCCCTGTGCGCACCGAGAGCCTCCATTCGCCGGCGCCCGGACACTGCGCCGGCATGCTCTCCGCAGCAATCCTTCTCTTGCTGGCCGGTTTGGCACTTGTGGCAGGCTGCAGCAAACCTGCCAAGGGCGGCGGACCTGGCCAATACCCGCCCCCGGATGTGACAACAACCACCGTGGAGCAGAAGGACGTGCCTGTCTTTGGCGAGTGGGTGGCCAATCTGGATGGATACACTAACGCGCAGATCCAGCCTCAGGTCACCGGCTACCTCATCCGCCAGAACTATAAAGAAGGCTCTCAGGTACGCAAGGACCAGATCCTGTACGAGATTGACCCCCGTCCATTCCAGGCATCGCTCGACCAGGCCAAGGGACAGTTGGCCCAGGCGAAGGCGCAACTGCTGTTGGCCCAGATCAACACCAAGCGCGATACGCCGCTAGCCGAGGCGCGCGCCATTGCGCGCTCACAGCTGGACAACGATCTGCAGACACAGGCCGCGAACGAGGCCACCGTCCAGGCGCAGCAGGCCGCGGTCGAAACCGCCCAGCTGAATCTCGGCTGGACGAAGGTGCGTTCGTTGCTGGACGGCATCGCTGGCATTGCAACCACCCAGGTCGGCAGCCTCGTCAACCAGTCCACCGTGCTCACGACCGTCTCGCAGGTGGAGCCGATCAAGGTCTACTTCGCCATTAGCGAGCAGGAATACCTTGCGCTGTCGGAGAAGGCGCGGGAGGGCGGCGCAGCCGACCTGTTACACAGCGCCAGCCGTGTGCCCATCGAACTCACGCTCTCGAACGGCAGCGTATATCCCAGCAAGGGCCGTATCGTCTTCGTCGATCGCGCGGTGAGTTCCTCCACCGGCACCATCCGGGTGGCCGCCGCGTTTTCAAATCCACAGAGCCTGTTGCGCCCTGGCCAGTACGGCAGGGTTCGTGCGCAGACGGCGCTAGAGCGCGGCGCGCTGCTAGTGCCGCAGCGTGCGGTCACGGAGTTACAAGGCTCCTACCAGATTGCCGTGGTAAACGCCGATAACAAGGTGCACATCCAGCCGGTCCAGGTAGGACCGCAGATTGGCACCAACTGGGTCATCACCAACGGTCTCAAACCCGGCGAACAGGTCGTGATCGAAGGCACCGGCAAGCTGGCCGACGGGATCCCGGTTCACCCTCATCCCGCCGCGCCTGAAGAGGCCCAGGCGGAGACCGGTGCCGGTCAGCACGGTACTGGTCAGGACACCAGCAGCAAACCGAGCGCCAGCAGCGAGGGCAAATAGACCATGTCCAAGTTCTTTATCAACCGGCCCATCGTGGCCATGGTGATATCGATCATCATGGTCATCGTCGGCGTCGTGGCGATGCTTAGCCTGCCGACCTCGCAGTTCCCGAACATCGTGCCCCCCGAGGTATTGGTGCAGGCCACCTATCCCGGTGCCGATGCAAAGACTCTTGAACAATCTGTAGCAACGCCTATCGAGCAGCAAGTAACCGGCGTGGACCACATGAACTACATGTACTCCACGAACGCGAACAACGGCGCCATGTCGTTGACGGTCGACTTCGACATCGCCACTAACCCGGACATCGACCAGGTCCTGACGCAGCTGCGCGTCAACCAGGCCACTCCCCAGCTGCCCTCACAGGTGAATACCGCCGGCGTCACCGTGATCAAATCGCTGGCCTCGCCGCTGATGTTCGTCATGCTCTACTCACCGAAGGGCACTCACGACTTCAACTTTCTCACCAACTACGCCTACATCAACATGGCGGACGAGCTGACGCGCGTGCAGGGCGTTGCGCGCGTTCAGGTATTCGGCGGCCAGTATGCGATGCGTGTCTGGGTCGATCCGAATCAGCTGGCCAAACTCGGTGTTACGGTTCCGCAGATCGTTAGCGCGATGCAGGTGCAGAACAACGTGAACCCGGCCGGCCAGATCGGCGGCGAGCCGGTTCCGGGCGGCCAGGAGTTCACCTATACGGTGCGTTCGCAGGGACGCCTCATCACCGCGGAGGAGTTCGGCCAGATCGTTATCCGCGCCAACCCGGACGGCTCTGTGCTGCGTCTCAAGGACGTCTCGCGTATCGAGCTGGGAGCGCAGACATACAATCTCGCGACCCGTTACGGCGTCCCAGGCCGCAACGATCAGGTCTCAGCGGGCATGGCCATCTATCAGCTGCCTGGGTCGAACGCGGTAGCCGCGGCCGCTGCGGTGTATAAGAAACTCGCCGAGCTGCAGTCCAGGTACCCGACGGACGTAGAGTCGGCCGTCCCGCTGGATACGACCAAGGCGGTCACCCAGGGCCTGCATGAAATCGTCGTCACGCTGGGCATCGCCCTCGGCCTGGTGATCCTGGTCGTCTACGTCTTCCTGCAGGGCTGGCGCGCCACCCTCATCCCGCTGCTAGCTGTGCCTGTCTCCCTCATCGGCACATTCGTTGTCTTCCCCGCGCTCGGCTTCTCTATCAATACCCTCTCCCTGCTCGGCTTAGTGCTGGCCATCGGTCTGGTGGTCGACGACGCCATCGTGGTAGTGGAAGCTGTCGAGCACCACATTGAAGAAGGGATGTCGCCGAAGGAAGCTTCGATCGCAGCGATGGAGCAGGTCTCCAGCCCGGTCGTTGCGATCGCGCTCATCTTGGCAGCCGTCTTCATCCCCACCGCCGCGGTACCCGGCATCACAGGGCGGCTCTATCAGCAGTTTGCGATCACCATTGCCATCTCGGTGCTCTTCTCCGCATTCAACGCGCTGACCCTCAGTCCAGCACTGTGCGCTTTGCTGCTCAAGCCGAAGAAACCGGCCCGCGGTCCTCTCGGGTATTTCTTTTCCTGGTTCAACCGCGCCTTCGGCCGCACCAGGAGTAGATACGTCGCCACATCCGGCTTCCTCATTCGCAAGTCAGGGTTTGCCCTCGTCTTTCTGGTAATCGTCTCCGTCGCAGCAGTGTGGATCGCTCGCGGCATTCCCGACTCATTCCTGCCCGACGAGGATCAGGGATATCTGTACGTCGGCATGGTCCTGCCCAATGCGGCCTCGCTCCAGCGCACCATTGAGGCCTCGAAGAGTGTTGAGGACGTCATTCTGAAGACGCCTGGCGTCGAGAGCATCGTCAGCGTCAACGGCTTCAGCCTGCTCAGCTTTACACAGAGCACCTATAACGCCTTCTACTTCGTCACCCTCAAACCATGGGATCAGCGCAAGAGCAAGGACCAGCAGTACAAGGCCATCCAGCAGCATATCGCCCAGGGACTTGGCGGCATTAGGCAAGGCATCGCGTTCTCGTTCCCGCCACCGGCTATCCCAGGCGTCGGCACGTCCGGCGGCGTTTCCGCGGTGCTCGAAGACCGCTCTGGCGGTGACCTGCAGAATCTCACCGACAACGTCAATAAATTCATGACAGCGCTGCACAAGCGGCCGGAGATCGCTGGCGTCATCACGACCTACCTGCCCAGCGTTCCCCAGATCTATGTGGACGTCGACCGCGCCAAGGCGGTCCAGGAAGGTGTGAACCTCGCCGATGTTTACGAGACGCTGCAGACCTTCATGGGCGGCAACCTGGTGAATTACTTCAACCGCTTCGGCCGTCAGTGGCAGACGTACGTCGAAGCGGAAGGCACCTCGCGCACGGACATCAATAACATCGGGCGCTTTTACGTGCAAAACTCCTCCGGTAATTCCATACCGCTCTCAGCTCTCACTTCAGTGAGGCGTATCACCGGACCCGAATTCACCATGCGCTACAACGAATACGAGGCGGCGCAGCTGATTGCGAACGCCGCACCGGGCTACAGTTCGAGCCAGGCGACCCAGGCCTTTGAAGAGGTTTTCCGCGAGACCATGCCCAGGGAGATGGCGCTTGACTACCAGGGCATGTCCTTCCAGGAGCAAAAGGCCGCACAAGGCGTCTCGTCTTCCACCATATTCGCCGTTTCGCTGGTCTTCGTCTTTTTGATCCTGGCTGCGCAGTACGAGAGCTGGTCGTTGCCCTTCAGTGTTCTGCTCAGCACGCCCATCGCTGTCTTCGGCGGCTTTCTCGCGCTATCCGTTCGCGGGCTCGAGAACAACGTCTATGCGCAGATCGGTCTGGTCATGCTCATCGGTCTGGCCGCGAAGAACGCCATCCTCATCGTCGAATTCGCACGCGAGGAATACAGGAGTGGCAAGAGCATCTACGACGCCGCACTTGCGGGCGCCGAACTCCGGTTGCGCCCCATTCTGATGACAGCCTTCGCCTTCATCCTTGGCTGCATCCCGCTGTGGACGGCGAGCGGCGCCGGCGGCATCTCCCGCCAGGTGCTGGGGACGGTGGTCATCGGTGGCATGCTGGCATCCACACTCATTGCCATCTTTATTATTCCGGTCACGTTTGCAGTCGTCGAGCGGCTGTCGCACCACGTCAGCACCAGGGGCACCCGCAAGGAGACGCGCGAACCAGCCATTTCTGGAGATGCCCGATGAGAAAGCAGAGCATCGCAGCAGCGCTCGGCGCTGCCACACTTCTTCTGTCAGGCTGCACCGTGGGCCCAAAGTACAAGCGCCCCACCGTTGACACGCCAACCGTCTACCGCGACGCCGAGGCCAGCGGCAACACGCAAACCAGCAAGGAACCTCACGATCTGAACGGCGCGCCGCTTCCTGGCCAATCCAACCCCCCGCCATCCACTGCTCTCTCGCTCGGCGACGAGAAGTGGTGGGAGGTCTTTGGCGATCCGCAGTTGCAGGATCTGATCCGCCTCGCTATCAAGCAAAACTACGATGTCCGCATCGCTGCAGAGCGTGTCTTGGAGTCACAGGCACAGCTCGCCATCACTCGCTCGCAGCAGTTTCCGGAGATCAATGGAGGCGGCGGATACACTGCGCAGCGATACCCCTCCGCGCAGTTTGGCGGACTTGGTTCGTTCGTCACGCACCTGGGCGAACTTGGCCTCTCGTCCTCCTGGAACATCGACCTCTGGGGGCAATATCGCAACGCGACGAAGGCCGCGCGCGCACAGTTGCTGGCCAGCCAGTGGGCACAGCGCGAGGTCATGGATACGCTTATCCTGGACGTGGCAACCGGCTACTTCCAGTTGCGCACGCTTGACCTGCAGCTCGAAATCTCCAAGCGCACCCTCGCCTCGCGCCAGGAATCTCTGCAACTCACCCAGAAGCTTGAATCAGGCGGCAGTACCAGCCTGCTCGATGTACGCCAGGCGGAAGAACTGGTCACCACCGCCGCGGCGACGATCCCGGACACCGAGCGGCAGATCACTCAGGAGGAGAACGCGCTGCAGACGCTGCTGGGCCAGAACCCCGGTCCCATCGCCCGCGGTCTGCCCATTGATCAGCAACCGCGTATGCCGGTCGTCCCCGCCGGACTACCGTCTTCGCTGATCGAGCGGCGTCCGGACATCCGCCAGGCAGAAGAGCAGCTCATCGCCGCAAATGCGCAGATAGGCGTTGCGAAGGCCCAGTACTTCCCTGCCATCTCGCTCACCGGTCAGGTTGGCACGGCGAGCAATGCACTGAACACCCTCTTTCAGGACTCGACGTTTGCTTACAGTTATGGTGCGCAACTCACGCAACCAATCTTCAATGCCGGCCGCATTCGTAACAATGTCCGCCTCACCGAGGCGCAGCAGCGCGAAGCCGTCCTCACTTATAAGAAGACCATCGCGCAGTCCTTCCAAGATGTTTCGAACGCGCTGATCGCTTACCAGAAGTTCCGCGAATCCCGCGAGCAGCAGGAGCTTCTGGTAACAGCATCGCGCGATGCTGTGAATCTTTCCAACATGCGGTACGAGGGTGGCTACTCCAGCTATCTCGATGTGCTCACCAACCAGCGGACGCTCTTCGTCGGTGAGCTCAGTCTCGCATCCGCACGCGAAGACGAGATGCTCAGCCTGGTACAGCTCTACAACGCTCTTGGCGGTGGCTGGCAGCAGTAATAGAGAACCGAAGATCATCTCGCATGACGCTTCCTTGAACGCAATGCACACATAGTTCGCTGCGGCTCGAGATGCGCAGTTGGCAGTTTCAGAAGTAATTGGGGTTACCTGATTCAGGGCCGTCTTCGGACGGCCCTTTCTATTTGCGGTTCCATTCTGGAAATATTCATTCCTGTTCTCACACTTTCGTCACCGCTTTTGCCTCTCGCACCATCTTCGTGCGCCGACATTGCACTTTAGTGGAACGAGGACTCGCCAACAACCTTGCCATAATGTCCCAACTGCGAGCTGCACGCTTACCAATTCATTGACTCGCAACCGGGCTCACACACACAGGCGACGAGTCCTTATGTGCGAGCCTCAACTTTTTTTCTTCCCAACCACCAGCAGCCGAAAGGCCTAGCGGTGGAGATGGATGGCAGGATGGCTATGGTTCGGATCTCTTCTCGCTTTGCCCAGGCGGTTGCTGTGCTTCCCTTGGTTGGCGCAGGGCTTCTCAGTCCCGGCACCACACCTAACGCATATGCGCAGGCAACTCCTCGCATCACCGGACAGGCAGAGAATTCCGCCCTTGTCTCGCTTCCAGGCTCAGTGCACCCCTGGGCACGCGCGCAGTTTGACCGCGGTCCGGCCCCGGCTAACCTGAACGGGCGGATGCTGATGGTGCTGAAGCGCTCTCCGGAACAGGAGTCGGCGCTCCAGGCACTCCTTGCCTCGCAGCAGGACCCGAAGTCTCCGAACTATCACAAGTGGCTTACGCCGGAGGAATTCGGAAAGCGCTTCGGCGTGGCCGACTCTGACGTACAGACAATCACCAGCTATCTGTCGGCCAAGGGCATGAACGTTGGTCGCGTCTATGGCGGCCACATGGCCATCGAAGTGGGCGCCACACCAGCGCAGATCAAGTCTGCGTTTCAGACTGAGATTCATGTCTATTCCGTAGCCGGCAAGACGTTCTACGCCAACAACTCAAATCCGAAGATTCCTTCGGCGCTGACCGGTGTCGTCTCCGGCTTTGCCGCGATGAATAACTTCAAGGCCGCAGGCGGCTCGGGCGCGGGCACGCAGGCCACACTGGATCCCAGAACCCACACGCTCAAGCCGCTCTACACCACAACGAATTCTGCTGGCGCCACCATCTACGGCGTTTCACCCGCTGACCTGGCGACTCAGTACAACATTCCAACCCTGACAACAACGCCGACAGCATGCACCCCAGGTGGATGCGGCGCGAACGTCAACGTCGGCATCATCGGCGACTCGGACATCAACGTCTCCTACATCAATAACTACCGCACGATCTTTAGTCTGGGCGCCAACACTCCGATTGTCGTTGTCGACGGCAACGATCCGGGCGTGAACAATGACGCCTACATCGCCTACAAGCAAATCGAATTGGTGGGCGCGGTTGCTCCAAAGGCAACTATCTACTACTACACCTCGGCAACCACCGACTACGACACGGGCATGAACTTCGCCCTGATCCGCGCCGTCGCTGATGACGACGTCCAGGTGCTTCTGAATGGCTTCCAGTCCTGCGAAACCGCACTTGGCACTACAGGAATGGAACTGGTCAACGAGGCGACAGAACAGGCAGCGGCTCAGGGCATGACCGTGATCGCTGCAGCCGGAAATACAGGTTCGGCGGCATGCGAGGTGCCAGGCACAGCCGGGACTGCGACTTCAGGCTATGCCATCAATGGCTACGCGAGTTCTCCCTACCTGACAGCCGTGGGAGGAACCGACTTCCTTTACGGATCCGGACTACCTCCCACCCATTATTGGACCACTAACTCGGGTTATAAATCGATTCAGAACGCGCCCATCCCGGAGCAGGTGTGGAACGACAGCTATCCGAACTACAACAACTTCAGTCCCGGGACCTCAGTGGAGTTGGCCGGCGGCGGCGGTATCAGCAACGCAGGTGATGGCACCTCTGTTCCTCAACCGATTCCCTCCTATCAATTCAACAACGCAAATGCCAAGGCCATCAGCAGCACCAGCCGCATCATCCCTGACGTCTCGTTCTTCGCGGGAAGCGGCGGAAACCTCAGTGAGGGCTACAACAGCGCTGCCTACCTCTTCTGCATGCAGCCAAATGACTGCCAGAGCGCAACGCCACACTTCACTTACTCGGGCGGAACAGAGGCGTCCAGTGCGGTCGTCGCCGGTGCTGTGGCCCTCGCCGTCAATAAGCTCGCCAGCGGATCCGCATACGGCCTCGGCAACATCAACCCGTCTCTCTATACATTCCTGACCTCTGCAGGAGGCGCGAAAATCATCGCCCATGATGTCCAGACCGGTAACAACGAGCTGGCGTGCACCAGCGGTACGAACTGCACTGGCGGCCACATGAAAAATTACGCCGCTGGAACTGGTTATGACGCAGCTTCCGGTCTCGGCAGCTTCGACATCAACAGCTTTGTCTCCAACTATGCGCCCCTTGGCACTAAGACCAGTACGGTGACACTGACCATCGTGGATCCCGCGACCAATAAGGCGCCGGTGTGTGGCTCCACTCCGAACTGCACGACACACAGCTCGTGGCTCAAATTTACGGTCACGGCGACCGGCAGCAGCGGTACCCCAACAGGCGATGTTGTCATCCTTATCTCAAGCCCCCTCCAGGCTGAGCAGTCGGTAGAAACCCTGACCTTGGCTGGTGGTACCGCAAGCAACACCTGGAACCTGCTACCCGGTGGCACCTACAACATCTATGCACGCTATACCGGCGACGGTACGTACCTGCCGAGCGTGGGCGCAGGAAACCCCAGCACCATCACGGTAAAACCCGAAGCCTGTCAGATGGTGGCCTACGCCCACAACATCAGTACCGGCTCAGCCACTAGCATCCCTTACGGCACGCCGATCACCATCACGGTTGAGCCGTATTCCGCGGCCACCACAAACAACGTCGGCATCCCCTCGGGTTCCATCAACGTCACGGATGTCAGCACGTTGATCACAACATTGCCGGTCAATTCAGAAGGAGCCGCAACCTTCAAGTCGAACCTGCTGGCACAGGGCTCTCACTCGATCACACTCACCTACCCTGGTGATGCCAGCTTCACGTCATGCAAGACCCCGGTCCTTACCTGGGCAACATCACCAAGGCTGCGACAACCACAGTCCTCAACTCGCCTGAGCTCGATACTGGCGACAGCGGAAGCACGCAGACGCTGGGCATCACGGCAGTCGTGACCTCGGCGACACTGCCCAGCAATGGAATCGCACCGACTGGAACTGTCACCTTCTCCACCAAAACTCCGAAGACGGTAACGCTCATTCCGGGCTATGACCCGAACGGCAATTCGATCGCGACGGCCAGCACCACAGTGGGCCAGAACGATATCCCGACTACCGGAGGCATTACCGCAACCTACACGCCTGCGACCACCGAGGTGAACTACACCGGCTCCGCTTCCAGCGCGGTGTCCTTCTTTCCCTCCCTCGCAACCATAAACTCCAACAGCACCACGACCTTCACCATTACGGACGTCAACGGCACCACCTATCCAACAACCGGCTCATATCCAACTACGCCGAACCCTAGCTTCCCCGCTCTGGACTCTCTCACGCTCCACATGCACGTGAAGGCCAGCAATCCGACTGACACAGTGTTCCTGGTCTATGCCAACGGCGTTCTGCTCACGCCGGCTACCTGGTCGGGCGGCTTTATCAGCAAGGCGGCGGCATTCGGCCTCGACAGCAGCGGCAACGCAACCTTCACCATTCCGCAGCTGAACGGATATCTCGCATTGCCCTCCGGCCAGGTACAGTTCACGGTTCTCTACGACGGCTGGATCACTTCCCCGACTATCCAATCGAACCCGTCCTCCGCAAACCAGATCGTCAATATCATTGACGACCGCACCAGCGCCGACTTCTCACTGCAGTCGGACACAACCGTAAACCAGGCGGCCCCGCTGCTGGCGGCAGGAGCAATCGCCACCTATAACCTGCGGCTCACGTCGATCTACAACATGGTGAGTGCCTACGGCGCGACGCCGATCAACCTAAGCTGCAGCGTCGTAGGCTTCACCCTCGGTGGCGTTCGCATAGCTGTTCCCGCAGGCTTGGCCTGCGGTTTCAATAACACGCTCACCAGCACGACAACCAGCGTGCAGTTCTCCACCAACAACACCGGCTTCATCAGCCAGTCCCTGTATGTCGGTGCTGCCAGTGGTTACACCATTGCCAGCAATACAGCCCCCCCACAACCTGCCACCCGCTGGTGGATAGCTGGCGGCGGCACCACCCTGGCCTGCATCTTCCTGCTCGGATTGCCCGCACGCCGGCGCAAGTGGCAGTCGCTGCTGGGAGTCTGTGCCATGGTCATCGTCAGCTTCGGCATGAGCGGCTGCGGCGCAACCGTAGCCCCCGGGCCGGGCCAGCAGTACTACAGCAGTCTCAACGGCGGAAATTCTGGTGGCCAGACAAACCCCGCTACGGTCATTCCTCCGGGCACGTATACAGTGCTCGTCACCGCAACCGCAACCACCAATACCACGCTCGTCCATACCCTACCGGTTCAGGTTCTGGTAGGCACAACCAACTAAACCAACCCACAGCAAAAAGAGAAGGCCACACTCCATCGAGTGTGGCCTTTTCTTTTGCACTTGTTTCTCTACTGTGCCCGCCGCATCGTCACGAATGATCGCCCCTCATAGAAGCGATAGACTCCCTCTGTAGGCGTATCGAGCACCTGCAGGGGCTTCGGGCGGTGCAGCTCGGCGTCATGGTGGCTGCCAACATTCAGCAGCTCATTCGCACCCAGATCCATGACAACGAAGCGATCGTTCTGAATGAACCCAACCCCATATGCGCCAGGCACCAGCTTGCGCGCGTCCCCGCCTTCGCCCAGTTGCAGCGGCACTTCCGTGATCAGGTACGCCTGGTAGCGCTGCTGAATCCCGCTCGAATAGCCCGATGTATCCACAAGAGCCATTAGCGTGAACATGCCATCCGCATAGCGAACGCCCCCGCTGTTGCGCATCTGCACCGTCGCACTCTGACCGCGAAAGAAGACCTGCGCCGGCATCAGGTTGGACGTGTCTGCCGGCTTCAAAACGCCCGCCGGTTTTGTGGTGGATGCGCTTCCCCCTTGCTGCGCCATGCATGGCGTCAACAGGCTCACACCTATAGCCAATATGCCCGCGAGCGCAGTGCGTCGCGTAGCTTCCCTCATGTTCATGGCGCTAGCTTAATCCCTGGCGCTCATTTATTCCCAGTGGCGGCAGCGGTTTCATCGGCCGTATGCAGGTGCCACGCTACGCTCTCCCCAGAAAGCTCCGAGTGGTCGCGCAGGAAGTTCAGCGTTGCCGTGCTGGCCATCGGATCATCCTTCTCATCGGCAAACAGCGCTGCCTGCGCTGCTGCCTTTTGCTTGTCACCCTCGCGCCTATAGATGATGGCAAGGTTATAGTGCGCCGAGAGGTCATCCGGCTCAATGCTCTGCACTGTCTCGTATTCAACCCGCGCCAGGTCGTACTTGTGCTGCTGGTAATAGCTGAAACCCAGCTCGCGATGCGCATCGATCGATCGCGGGAACTTCGCAGCCACCTGCTGCAGATCGGCTACGGCAGCCTGCAAGTCACCCTGATTGCGCTCCACCAGCGCCTGATAGTACAGCGCTCGCGCATCCCCGGGCATCATGGCAAGCGCCTGCTTCAAGCTTGCCGCCGCATCCGTATACCGCTCCCACTGCAGGTACACGATGCCCAGGTTGGTGTACGCGTCACCGTAATCGGGACGGAGTTTCACCACTTCGCTGAATGCGCTCTTCGCCTCGGCGTATTGCGCCTCGTCCAGCAAGGCCACGCCGAAGTTGTTCCAGCGCATCCACTCCGGGTTATCTTTGGGCTCCGCCGCGACCGGCGCATTCTCACCGATCTTCAGGACACGCGAGCGCACGGCCATCTCTGCAACTGGATACGGCGGATGCTTGTCACCCAGCGCAAAGTTTGTGAAGGGCTCGTCGAAGTGGCGATAGTTCACCTTCGCCGTGACGGTATAGGGCCCTTTTCCGTCCTTGGGGATACGGAATCCATATCTCACCAGCGTCGAGCGTCCTGGTTGTATTGTGGTGTCCGTCGCCGTCGTCCGGCGGTCCCATATCTCGTGCTTCACCAGGAGATTTCCCTTGGTATCCAGCAGCCGTGTCACAAAACTATGGGAGTTCGGATCAAGGTATCCCTCTGGATTCAGTCTGCCGCTCGCGTGCAGCACCTTGCCGGTTGCATCGGTCAGCTCAAATTCCGTCCACGCCTGATACATATCGCGCTGTTCGGGAATCAGCGTATGGCCAATGCCTTTGTTCTGGATCACCACCATCGCCTGCAGTTCATCGCCCGGCTTGATCTCGAATCCCTTGGCGCCCAGCGGGGCAATCAATCCCGACCCATCAGTCCGCGCTAACGCGAACAGATCGACGTTGAGCTTGTCCGCCTTCAGGTATTCGAGTGTCTTTTTCAACTGCTCGTCATAGCCGTAAAGAAAAGGTACGGCTGTGTTGCCGCCAATCCAGCGGTGCGACACAATCGTGCCACTCTTGGTCGAAACGTCCGCCTGCAGCGCCGCCTCGCGCGGCATGTGGCAGCTCTGGCAGGTCTGATAGTCCTTCTTGTAGAACGGCAGCGGCGACTGTTTGGCGAAGGACGATCGCTGCCACTCGTCATAGAGGCCGATCGCGCGCAGCCATTTGTAGTCGTTGAGCGTCTCCGGAATATTGGCTTTGTGACATGCCGCGCAGTATTCAGGCGTCCTGTAAAAATCCTTCATCACCGCTGCCTTGTGGCGATCCACGTGGGCCGTGATCTCGGCAAAGCTCACCTCGCCCGGGATAGGCTCGCCCTGGTCATCCACCATTACCGCCGGCACGCCCATTACATAGGAACCCAGCCCATAGGTCGGCTGTAGCTTCTGTATGGAATGGCACACCGTGCAGGTCACTCCATCCTGATCGGAATCACGATCGGAGAGAGCCGGATGAGGCGTCACCTGTCCGGAGAAGAGCATGATCGGGTTGTGGCAACCCTCGCAGTGACGCGAGAACTCCATGCCCTTGGTGTTCTGCAGCAAGCCCACATTCTTCGTATAGAAGGGCGTCCGGAACGAGTTCGAATGCACCGACTGCCGCCACTGGTGGTACGTCGCCTCGTGGCAATGCTGGCAGTATTGCGCCGTCGGAAAGGCGCCCGGCTCGATGAAGGTGTCGCCTTCGATCTTTGCGTTGCTGGGCAGGAAAGGCTGCCCTTTGCCGAAGCGGTAGTTGTACGTCTGCTCCATCTGCTCGGCGTATTTCTGGCGGTCCGCGTCAATACGCTCGCCGGCATGCAGCGACTTCAGGCCTCCAACGCCCAGCGCTGCCAGGCCCGCACCACAAAGCAGCCAGCGTGAAATTTGGATTGCCGAATCGCGACTTGTTCTGCTCGTCATTGCACCATCTCTGGCCCGCACTTGGGTACCACTCGAACTATAGCGACCGGGCCTAACCCCCAACAAGGAAGAACAACCGCGACAGGCCTGATAAACACTGACGATTCGATGTATTCGGCCTTTCTCCATCTTTCGATGGAGGGTTGTCTCGAACTTCAGTTCGGCTTCCGCAGCATAAGGCGCATCTTAGGAAGGGCCAGGCGGGAACGTCTGCAAGGAGAGCTATGCCGATTCGCCGGACCGGTAAAAATCTATCCCGTGAAGGCGACGGAGCAGGGGCCCAGGTACAGCAGGAGCTGGAACGCCCCACTGCGATCCAGATCTACGCGCAGGTAGCCAAAAACGCACGCCAGGAATTACGGCGCCCCGCGCGCAGCCTCGCCATCTCGGGCTTCGCCGGTGGCATCACCATGGGACTTACCGGCCTCGCCACGGCAATTGCGCGCGCCGAACTCGGCACTGGCGGCCCGGCTCAGTTCATTACGAATCTGCTCTACCCTGTGGGTTTCATCGCCGTCATTCTCGGCCGAGCACAGCTCTTCACGGAAAATACGCTGTATCCCGTGGCGCTCGTGCTCACCGAGCGTCGCCACTACTTCGCGACCCTGCGGCTGTGGGCCATCGTGCTCGTTTGCAACTGCCTCGGTGCGCTCGCCTTTGCCGCACTCGCTGTGCGCACAGATGCGCTGCAGCCAAAGTACGTCGAGAGCCTTGTCGCTATCGGCATTGAGATCGCCAACCACTCGCTCTCCACCATCTTTTGGAGTGCCATCATTGGCGGCTGGATCATCGCCCTCGTCGCATGGCTGGTCAGCGGGAGCCATTCCATCAGCGGATCCGTGCTCCTCATCTGGCTGCTGGCCTTCATCGTCGGTCTCGGCCACTTCGCTCACTGCATCGCCAGCAGCGGGGAAGTCCTTTCAGCTGTGCTGCACCATCGGCTACCTGCCATCAGCTATCTGCGCTGGCTGTGGCCCGCCGTGCTGGGCAACATCGTGGGTGGGGTCGGCCTCGTCACGCTGCTCGAATACGGACAGACCGCGGAAGAGTGATTGGGAGCGTTCAACGTTCCGGAATGCGCTCCCGTTTCCGCAGCATGACGTCACGCATGGTTCGGAACCGCGCCGGGGGATCGGCCATGAGGGAATGCTCCACTGCCCGCTTGTAGCCACCAGTCCAGATCGTGTACATCACGGCCAAAGCGCAGCCTACGCCGAGGGCGAAGCCGAAGAAGTAGCCGATCATGATATTCCAGAGCCCACTCATCGCACGCTGGCTCCTCTCACCATCGCCTGCTGCTCAGTCGTTCTATAGCGCACGATACATCACCAGCGCATCCACATAGCCCAGCAGGGGATGCAGAAACGCTGCCGGCAACTGGCCCACCGTCTCAAAGCCAAGCGAAGCCCACAGGCGGACAGCGCGCTCGTTCGTGCTCACAACGAAGTTGAATTGCATCGCGCGAAAACCGCGCTGGCGTGCGACATCCAGCGAGTGCACGCACATCGCTCGAGCGACGCCGCGTCCCGTCGCGTGTTGTGCTGTCATGTAACCGCAGTTCGCCACGTGCGCTCCCCCGCCTTGCTGGTTGGCGCGGAGATAGTAGGTGCCGACAACGAGCCCACCCTTCTCGGCAACTTCGGCAACAAAAACCTCGTGCCCCGGAGAGAACCAGTAAGCCAGGGCATCCTCGCGGCTCATCTCGGGCGGCAAAGTGTAGGTCTCGCCCGCACGCAGCACCGGCTCAAGGATCTGCCAGATCAGGTCGTCGTCACGGCGCGTTGCGTTACGAATGCACATGCCATCCATCATGAGCCACCGCCCAAAAACAGGAATGCCTCGCCCACGAATGGACGAGGCAATTCTCTTCGCGATCGTGCGTCCTAGAGCTGGTTCATCTTCTGCAGGAACTCGGCATTGTTCCGCGTCTTGAATTGCCGGTCCACCAGGAGCTCCATTGCCTCTACGGGCGACAACGGATTGAGCACCTTGCGCAGAATCCAGATACGCTGCAGGTCTTCCTTGGGGATCAGCAGCTCTTCCTTTCGCGTGCCGGAGCGCTGGATGTCGATCGCCGGGAAGACGCGCTTGTCCACCAGCTTGCGGTCCAGGATCACTTCCATGTTGCCGGTGCCCTTGAACTCTTCGAAGATCACCTCATCCATGCGCGAGCCGGTATCGACCAGCGCCGTGGCGATGATGGTGAGCGAGCCGCCTTCTTCGATGTTGCGCGCCGCACCGAAGAAGCGTTTCGGCCGCTGCAGCGCGTTGGAATCCACGCCGCCCGACAGCACCTTGCCCGAGGGCGGCACGATCGTGTTGTAGGCACGCGCCAGACGCGTGATCGAGTCGAGCAGGATCACGACATCACGCTTGTGCTCCACCAGGCGCTTCGCCTTCTCGATCACCATCTCAGCCACCTGCACGTGGCGTGCGGCGGGTTCATCGAAGGTCGAGCTGATAACCTCGCCCTTCACCGAACGCTGCATGTCCGTGACTTCTTCCGGGCGCTCGTCGATCAGCAGCACAATCAGCGCCACCTCGGGATGATTGGTCGTGATGGAATTTGCGATGGACTGCAGCAGCATGGTCTTGCCGGTGCGTGGCGGCGCGACGATCAGGCCGCGCTGCCCCTTGCCGATGGGTGTCAGAAGGTCCATCACCCGGCCGCTGGTATTCTCGTGCACGGTCTCCATCCGAATTCTCTCTTCCGGATAGAGCGGCGTCAGGTTGTCGAACAGGATTTTGTTGCGAGTCTCTTCGGGAGATTCAAAATTGATGGCTTCGATCTTGACCAGTGCGAAATACTTCTCGCCCTCGTGCGGTGGCCGCACATTACCGCTGATCGTGTCGCCGGTTTTCAAATCAAACTTGCGGATCTGCGATGGGGAAACATAAATGTCGTCCGGACCGGGCAGATAGTTGTAGTCAGGCGAGCGGAGAAAACCATAGCCGTCGGGCAGGATTTCGAGGACACCCTCAGCAAAGATGTGGCCTTCTTTTTCGCTCTGTGCCTGGAGGATCTTGAAGATCAGGTCTTGTTTCCGAAGCCCGCTGGCTCCGGGTATTTCGAGGGTGCGCGCGATACGGCTCAGCTCAGTAATATTTTTTTCTTTTAGTTCTGCGATAGTCACAATTCACCTGCGGTGGGAGGTTAGGAGGGAAATTCGATGATGGAAGGAGGGTGTAGTTCAGGAAGGGAGTTAATGTAACGGTGAGACGACTCGCCGCAGCGAGCGGCCGCGCTTATGCTGCGCGGCGCTGCTGCGAAACCTGCTCTGAAGTCACTTTGACATCGCCGGTCACGCCCATGGGGCTAGCCTCATGGAACCGGACAAGCACTTCGTTCGTGGTGTCCTGCAGGCGGGTGTTCGGCTTGTGAAGCTTCCGGGTGGCCTTGGAGGCCAGCTGACAGAGCTGGTAACGATTCGCTATGTGGGTGAGTGCCCCATATATCAGATCGGAACGCATGAAGATTTTCCTCATTTCCTTGACGGTCTTGGCGCGGTCCCCCAGGGTTATCCACCATTGGACGCCGGCACCTCAGTCTTTTGTTGTTTCCTTAACTACTAATGACGCAAATCTTTCCTAAAAGATGCAGAAGTGCGCCACAGGACAGTGTTGCTTTCTAGGATCTGCAATGCCTGGAATTGGCAACTCGACGTCGGGGCCGCACACCTGAACGACCGACAAAACCGAACGCGGGAGTCCATCGAACAACCCGTATTTTACCGGCTCAGGAACGCGAGAAACCTTGTCTTGGAGGTGACAAAAAGAGCGGAATCACCCCGGCAGGAACGACATTAATCGTTAAAGCTGGTGGAGGTCAACACTTTTTTCATATACCGGCAACAGAAGTCTCCACATATCAGTAAAAATCCCATAAGATTCCTCTTATCTTATGGTTGCGGACCCGGTCGGCAGCGGTTTCCCACTAGGGACGAACTCCGGATGCGCAGAAACATGGGCTAAATTCTCCCGAAAACCATAGCCGCTCCAGGTATCCACAGGACGCTTAACTCCAGTAGTTTCTATCCAGCGTTCGGTATTGGATCGCTTCCGCCATGTGCTGCACGGTCAGGGTCGGGGCCCCCTCCAGATCCGCAATGGTTCGCGCCACCTTCAGGATGCGGTCGTGCGCCCGTGCGCTCAGCCCCTGCTGCTGCATTGCCCGCTCCAGCAGGCGGTCCGCCTCCGGCGGCAGCTCGCACCACTGGCGAATCTGCCTGGTCGTCATCTGGGCGTTCGAATAGATCGCTTCGCCCTGAAACCGGTCATGCTGCCTGACGCGCGCAGCTAGCACCCGTGCCCGGATCTCCGCCGAGCCTTCGTTCGCCTGCCCCGCTCGCAGCTCCCGATACTGCACCGCGGGAACCTCTATATGGATATCGATGCGATCCAGCAGCGGCCCCGAGACGCGCGACACATACCGCTGCATCATTGGCGGTGTGCACTGGCACTCCCGGCTCTTGTCGTTGAAATAGCCGCAGGGGCACGGATTCATCGCCGCTGCCAGCATGAAGCGAGCCGGAAAGTTCAGCGACATGGACGCGCGCGCTATCGTGACCGTGCCGTCTTCAAGCGGCTGCCGCATCACCTCCAGCACGTTGCGCGGAAACTCCGGCAGCTCGTCGAGAAACAGCACACCGTTGTGCGCCAGTGAAACCTCCCCTGGACGCGGCACGGCGCCGCCGCCGATCAACCCCGCGTCCGAGATGGTGTGGTGCGGTGACCGGAATGGCCGCTGCGTCACCAGTCCGGAACTCGAGTCAAGCACGCCTGCCACCGAGTGGATCTTCGTCGTTTCCAGCGCTTCGGCAAAGGTCAGCGGTGCCAGTATCGAGGGCAGCCGTTTCGCCAGCATCGTCTTGCCCGAGCCCGGCGGCCCAATCATCAAAATGTTGTGGCCGCCTGCGGCCGAAATTTCGAGCGCACGCTTCGCCACCGTCTGCCCACGCACATCCTTGAAGTCGAAAGGATAGTGCTGCAGCTTATCGAGCATCTCGCTCGATCGCGCACGATACGGCTGCACCTGGATGCCGCCGTTCGCCGCCGCATTTAGAAGCTCGCGCGCCTGCGGAAGCGACTCCACCGGATACACATTCAGCCCCTCAACCACCGCGGCCTCCGGCGCATTCGCCGCCGGCACAATCATGTTTGCGATGCCGCGCTGCTTCGCAGCCACTGCAATGGGCAGCATGCCCGGCACACCGCGCACGCTCCCATCCAGCCCCAGCTCGCCAACGGTGAGGAACTGGCTGAGGTCGCGATTCAGCAGAGCACCATGCGCTCCCAAAATCCCTACTGCGATCGGCAAGTCGAACCCCGATCCCTCCTTTTTCAGATCGGCCGGTGCCAGGTTGATCGTGATATGCGTGGGCGGCAATGTGAAACCGGAGTTGCGGAGAGCGGCGCGCACGCGATCGCGGCTCTCGCGTACAGCAGCATCCGGCAGTCCAACGGTCGAGAAGCGATCCTCCGCCACCTGTATTCCGGAGAAATCCACCTCAACGTCGATGATGTGCGCGTCGATGCCGTAGACCGCAGCACTCAGCGCTTTGAAATGCATCCCGTGGGCCCGCCTGTGGTTCCTCGAAAAGGCGAGTATAGCCAGTGACTTGCGAGCAAAGGCAGGCCACAAAGGTTGCAGAGCCACCAGCAAGTCACCGTCCTTGCTACCATAGCCAGTCGTGAAAACCTCGCTGTTCGATCTCTACAAAGTCGGCATCGGCCCCTCCAGCTCGCACACCATGGGTCCCATGCGGGCCGCGCGCACCTTTCTTTTGGAACTTGATGCCCGCGATCTCCTCACCACCACTGTCGAAGTCCACGCCGAACTCTACGGCTCGCTCGCACTCACCGGTACAGGCCACGGCACCGATCGCGCCGTGATGCTTGGCCTGCTCGGCGAAGAGGCCGCCACGCTCGATCCAGACACCATCGACAAAAAACTCGAAGGCATCCGACTCTCGTCCACACTCTCGTTGCTCGGCCGCCACATCATTCCCTTCCGCGATACGCAGCATATCCTCTTCCATCGCGACCAGATGATCCCGCCAGGCGCGCGTACGCAGCACCCCAACGGCATCCACTTCACCGCCTTCGATGTCACCGGCAATCCGCTCTTCAGCGCTACCTACTTCTCCATCGGCGGCGGATTCATCGTCGAAGACGGTGCTGACGTAAACGCGACCCCGCTGATGACCACCTCTCCGCTGCTGCCCTACTCCTTCTCGAGCGCCGCGGAGCTGCTCGAGATGGCGAAGCGCGACAACCTGCGCATCGATGAGGTGATGATGTGCAATGAATGCGCCCGCCGCCACGACACACCCGACGCCGCAGAGTCCGTGCGCCGCGACATCCTACGCCTCTGGGACGTGATGCAGAGCTGTGTCGCGCGCGGCCTTGCGACCGATGGCATCCTTCCCGGCGGATTGCGCGTGCGCCGCCGCGCCAAGCGGCTCGCGGCACGCCTGCAACAGCAGACCGCCGCAGGCAAAGGCACGGGCGATCCGCTCGCGCCGCTCGACTGGGTCACCATCTTCGCCATGGCGGTGAACGAAGAGAACGCCGCCGGCAGCCGCGTCGTCACCGCGCCTACCAACGGTGCAGCCGGCGTCGTCCCCGCCGTCGCGCACTACTACCGCAACTACATCACGGGCGCAGACGAGGCCGGCATCCTGCGCTACTTCCTCACCTCGGCCGCCATCGGCATTCTCTACAAGGAGAACGCCTCAATCTCCGGCGCGGAAGTCGGCTGCCAGGGTGAGGTCGGCGTCGCCTGTTCCATGGCCGCTGGCGGGCTCGCCGCGGCGATGGGTGGGACGAATCAACAAGTCGAGCACGCTGCAGAGATCGGCATGGAGCACAACCTCGGCATGACCTGCGACCCCATCGGCGGCCTCGTCCAGATTCCCTGCATCGAGCGCAACGCCATGGGCGCGGTGAAAGCGGTCCACGCCTGCCGCATGGCCTTCGCCGAAGAGGACGAGCACAAGGTCTCCCTCGACCAGGTGATTCGCACCATGTACGAAACCGGTCTGGATATGCAGTCGCGGTATAAGGAAACGTCGCTGGCTGGATTGGCTCTGAATGTTATCGAGTGCTGAAGCCGTTGGATATGTCGGGCCCAATCATTACGGCACGGTCTTCGCATCAGGCATAAGTCGATGAGAACCACGTTCTACGCGGCTCGCATTGCTGAGTTGCGTGTACACGAAAAGTTGACACAGCACGATCGGCACAATCAGACGCAACTCCCAGAAGGCGCCGCTCAGCAGCACGGTGACCACGTAGGGAGAGGCCAGCCCCAGGAACACGATGCCAGGTTTGTATCCCGCAAACTCTCGTGAGAACAGCGCCAGCCCGATATACACGATGACCGACATCACCAGGAGAGCAGGAAATGCCACCCTCCCACCTCCGAATGACAGCCCTTGCGCGATCGCCGGCGGCCCGGATACGACGATTCGCAACGCGACGTAGCACGCGCCGAAGAGCGCGATGTGTACGTATCCCATCGCTGCAAACCGCCGTGAGGTTTTACCTTTCGCGAAGATAGCGACAGTCCACAGAGCCGGCGAAACCAGGAACTCTGTCTCCCGGGTCAAGCCACCCAGGATGGCCACTATGCCTATCGCCGCATAAGCAATCCAGATTGGCCGCGCGCGGACCGCAAGGAATGCGAGCAGCATCAGAGCGTAGGCGAGCTGGTCATACGGCGTCACGGTGTATGTAGTCAGCGCCAGAACCAGCCACGTGAAGAAGTAAAAGGCGCAGCGCAGATCGCTCATGCCTGTCCGGTAGTTCCACAACAGAATCAGCAGAACAAAGTTCGACAAGAAAAGGCATGCGCCATTGAGCAACACATAGGAAGCATAAAAATAGCGCGTGGCCTGCGGATCGGCCGCCACTGCCAGTGGCAAATCGTGCCCATGCCGCAAAAGCACGTGGTAGATAGCAAGAAGCAGCTCCCGGCCAAGGATCCGATAGCGGTAGATTCCCGATTCATATTGGTCAAGGAAGCCTTGGAGATGGAAGACATTTGTCGAATAGGCGGTCCTCAGCCAGATATGAGTCGACACAACCGTGACAAGCGGGATGACGATCGCCAACGAGAGAAAGAGCCCCCGTTGCGCCGGCCTACCCCGGCCTGTTTGACCATCTCCCACAAGCTCGTTTGTTGAAAGAGGACCTTTGATCGCAATCCCTCCTGCCACTCCAGACATCACTCCGCGATATTTAGCGGACTGCCGCTCTATCGAAAGTTTTTCCCTAGCAGTCCCAGATGCAGATTGCAGGTCAGAGGCGTGACCAGCACCCCATCCCGCTGAAATTCCTCAAACACCGCCCGAAGCTCCGTCACCATCCCGTCATAGCCACGCTCACCCGGTCGAGGAATCGCCGAGAGCGACTCCGCATAGCCAAGCAGCGTCGCGAAATCTACCCTCATGGAGTGATGCAGCGTCTTCCGCTGCCAACTCGATGTATCGAGAAATCCCTGCAAGCGTTTCTCGAAGTCGCGGGTCGTATCCGCTTCGGCAGAATCGGTTCGTGATTTGCGAAGAATGTCCGAGATTCGGTTCGGAATCGGGCCGCCGCTGTCGCTGTGCCCATTGCTCGCATTCAGAACCCATCCGGCCGGCCGGAGAATGCGCGCGAACTCCCGATGTGCGCTGGGCCAGTCGAACCAGTGCATCGCGCGCCCCACCGCGATTAGGTCAACGGACGCACTCGGCAGCGTGGTAGCCTCGGCGCTTCCCTGCACAACTTCGAGCGCCGGCTGCTGCGCCGCCAATTCGCGGCAAGCCTCCAGCATCTCCTGATTCGGCTCGACTGCGATGACGCGATGCCCTGCTTCAAGAAAGATCTCCGCCAGCATCCCCGTGCCAGCGCCCACATCCGCGATTACAGCATCCTCCGGCAGCGCCCCATGCTCACGCAGAAACCCGAGGATCTCGCGCGGAAAGCGTGGGCGATAGGCCAGGTACGCCTGCACCCGTCCAGAAAACCGCTCTGTGTGTGAATGACTCCGGCCCAAAGGCATGTCAGGCGGCGGAGTGCTTGGCCTGCGCGTCCGCGAGCTCTCCGCTTGTCTCGTGGCCATCCTGAATCTTCAGCAGGCGCAGGATAGGCGAAGTCAGCATCGTGGTCACCAGAGCCATCACCACCAGCATGGTAAAGAGCGTCGGCGAGAAGACGCCGACGTTGTAGGCAATGTTCAGCACGATCAGCTCCACCAGTCCGCGCGTATTCAGCAGTGCGCCCAGCGCCCCTGCATCGCGCCAGGAGTGCCCGCTCCACCGCGCCGCCAGGATAGCGCCACCCATCTTGCCCGCCACCGCGGCCAAAAGCACGATTCCCGCCCACAGCCACATCTTCGTGCCGTTCAGCAGGTCCAGCCGCGTCCGCATGCCGGTCAGCGCAAAGAAGAGCGGCAGCAGCAGCACGGCGATCAGCATGTCCAGCCGCTCACGAATCTCCTCCTGCCAGCGAGGAATGCGCGGGAAGCACACGCCAGCAAGAAAAGCACCAAACAGCGGATGGATTCCGAGAACATCCGTTGCCGCGGCGGAGAGCAGCACGGAGGCAACAACGACGCCCAGCAGTTCCAGAGACAGCTTTGTCGCGTGGTAACGCTTGACGGCCAGGTTTGCCAGCGGACGTACAACGCCGAGCATGAACAGCAGGTAGCCCACCAGCCCGGCCATACGAACGCCCAGGCTGGCAGAGCCGCCATCTTTGCCCAGCAGCGCAAGCCCAAACGCCAGCAGCAGCCATGCCACCACATCGTCTACCGCCGCGCACAGGATGGCTGTCGTTCCCAGCGCTGTGGTTTGCAGCCGGCGTTCCTCAAGCATGCGCGCCAGCACCGGAAACGCCGTGATGCTCATCGCAATGCCGAGAAAGAGCACAAAAGGCATGCTGCCGATGCCGTGAGGCGCGAAGCGGATACGCAGCGAGTGCGCTAGCAGTGCCGCCATCGCGAATGGGAACAGGATGCTCATCCCGCTGGCCACAACCGCCGTACTGCGCTGCTTATAAAGCTGCGCATAATCCAGATCCATCCCGATCAGGAACAGATAAAGGATCAGGCCGACCGTGCTCATATTTTCAAATGCTGCAAAAGAATGCGGCGTGAAGGTGTGGGCCACGTTCGGGAAAAATCGTCCAAGCACAGATGGCCCGATCAGGATGCCGCCAACAATTTCGCCCACCACGCGCGTCTGGCCCAGCTTGCGGGCAATCCAGCCGCAAGCCAGCGTCACCAGCAACACAACCGACATCTGCAATAGCAGGAGCGTCATGCGATGCGCTGTCCCTTTCGTCTCCGGGGGTTGCCACAGGCAGGTATTCGAAGTGCTCGTCAGGCGCAGCGTGGATTCTGATGCCCACGATCTACACCGCTTCAGGGACAGTTCGCATCACGCCCGAGATGCCGGATCGGTGTCCAGCCCTCCAGCGGTTTTCCTATTGTAGCCTCCGGCCGTTTGGTTCGCGCCGGATGCCCGCGCCCTGTGCAAACTCAGATAGACAAATTCTTTAGCGCTCCACAGCCATAGCCACAGAGTTCCCGCCGCCCAGACACAACGCCGCAACCCCTCGATGCAGATTGCGATGCATCAGTGCGTAAATCAGCGTGGTCAGCACGCGCGCGCCGCTGGCGCCAATGGGATGTCCGATCGCCACCGCTCCGCCATTCACATTCACCCGCGCGGCAAGCTCCGGCCTATCCAGCCCCACTTCCTTCATCACGCCGAGCGCCTGCACCGCGAAAGCCTCATTCAGTTCGTAGAGATCCGCGTGCTCCTTCGTCCAGCCCGCCTTCTCGAGAACGCGCTGGATCCCGATCACTGGAGCCAGCATCACCCACTTCGGATCAACGCCGCTGGTCGCCTGTGCGCGGATTCGCACCAGCGGCTCCAGCTTCAGCTCCGCCGCCTTTCGTGCAGACGTCACCACCACCGCCGCAGCGCCATCATTTACTCCCGGAGCATTGCCCGCTGTTACCGTGCCGTCTTTCTTGAACGCCGGCTTCAACGCGCGCAGAGCTTCGAGCGACGCATCCTCGCGCACACTCTCGTCACGATCCAGGACACCTGTCGGCTCACCCTTTTTCTTCGCGGGAATCTCTACAGGCAGCATCTCGTCCTTGAATGCGCCGGACTTGTGCGCAGCCGCCGCCTTCTGGTGCGAGGCCAGCGCATACGCGTCCTGCTGCTCGCGCGTGATGGAGTGCTTCTCGGCCACGTTCTCGCCCGTAACACCCATGTGGTAGTCGTTGTAGATCTCCCACAGGCCATCGCGAATCATCGCATCCACTACCTGCGCATCGCCCATACGAAAGCCGTTGCGTCCCTGCGGCAACAGGTACGGCGCATTCGTCATCGACTCCATCCCGCCCGCAACCACGATCTCCGCATTGCCCGTCTGGATTGCCTGTGCCGCCAGCGCAACCGCCTTCAGCCCGGAGCCGCACACTTTATTGATCGTCATCGCGCTCACGCTGGGCGGCAGCCCGGCACCCAGCGCCGCCTGGCGCCCCGGGTTCTGCCCCAGTCCTGCGGAGACAACGTTGCCCATGATGCATTCGTCGATCAGCTCCGGCGCCACGCCCGCACGGCGCACCGCCTCGCGTACCGCCATTGCGCCCAACTGCACCGCGCTGTAACCGGCGAGCGAGCCCTGAAACTTTCCCGTAGGCGTCCGCACTGCGGAGACAATGACAACTTCTTCCATACTGGAACCTCAGCTTCCCGTGTCCATCGCTGCTCTTGATGGCCAACGTGTGAAGATAGCAGGGACCGAAATCAGCGGCAATCGAGCGGCCGCCTGCCGAGACCAATCAAGACCCATCAGGAAACCATCAGGACCCTTCCGATGAACGAAGCTGCGCAGCCAACCCGCCTGATCGCCCCACTCTGGCACGCCGCTATCATCCTCGCTCTCTTGCTCGGCATGTCGGCGATCAATGCGCTCACGCATCACTTCGCCGGGCCACTCCCTCGCCAGCCGGGCATGCAGCATCGCACTCACTTCGTCATGTACGGCGCAACGTTGATCTGGGAATGGGTGCTGTTCGCCCTGGTGTATTGGGGGCTGTTGCTGCGCCGCACGCCGCTGCGTCAGCTCCTCGGTCTCCGTCGGCAGGGTGCGATCGAAGTCTGGACCGACATCGCGATCGCCGCCGGTTTCTGGTTCGCCTCCCTGCTCGCGCTCGGTGCCATCGGATTTCTGCTTCGCTTCGCCCATCTTCATCCGGAAGATATCCGGGGCATCGTCTCGCAGATGGCCCCTGCGTCGGCTGGAGAACTCGCGCTCTGGATCGCACTCAGCATCTCCGCGGGCATCTGCGAAGAGCTGATCTTTCGCGGTTATCTGCAGCAGCAGTTCACTGCGTTCACACGACACATCTGGCTGGGCATCGCGATTTCAGCAGTGTTTTTCGGTCTCGCACATGGTTATGAGGGAACGAGCGGCATGCTGCTCATCACGGTGTACGGAGCATTCTTCGGCACCCTTGCGCATCTGCGCCGCAGTCTTCGCGCGGGTATGTTCGCGCACGCGTGGCAGGATTCCGTGAGCGGCATCGTGCTCTACATCGGCAATCATCTGCTCCATCGCATCCCACACTAGTTGCAGACTCGACCTCGACGATGAAGTTGCGTCGAGAAAGAAGCGCACGAATCCGGCATTTTTTTCTTGACACTCAATCACGCCCACTCTATACATTCCGTAACTGCAACATCTGCGTTGCAGCACAAGGGAGAATAGACACCATGGCAACAAAGAAGGCAGCCAAGAAGCCGGCCAAGAAGGCGGCAAAGAAGGCAGCGAAGAAGAAGTAAGCAAGTCAACCTAAACAAGGCAACAGACTCGGGGGACGCAGGCAAGCGTCCCCCGAGGTGTTTTTGCGTGCTCCTTCGCAGCTCTGGACACGATAGAGTGTGGTGCATGACGCGCCGCCGCTGGATCGCCGATACATGGGATGAAGCCTCTGCTGCACTGCACGGCGATCAGGCACAGCACCTCAGCCGTGTGTTGCGCGCCCAGCCCGGCATGGAGTTTGACGTTATCGCCGGCGGCCGCGCGTGGCTCGCCCGGATCGCATCCATCGACCGCGACAGCGTTCGCTTCACGCTCCTCGAGGAACTGAAGACCGCACCCGCGCTCCCCGTCACATTGCTCCTCAGCATCTTCAAATTCGACCGCATGGAGTGGGCCATCGAGAAAGCGGTCGAGCTTGGCTTGAGCCGCATCGTGCCCGTTCTGGCCGAGCGAACGGAAAAACATCTGGCTCAGGCAGCCGGCAAACGCGTCGAGCGTTGGCGCCGCCTCGGGCTTGAAGCCGCCAAGCAATCCCGCCGCAGCGATCTCCCGGAGATCGCCGAGCCCACCCGCCTGGCCAGCATTCTTGCCGCGAACGGATCGGCGAACGATCCAAAACGGTCCACGGCCGCAGACCTGACCGGCCCACTCCGCATCCTGCTCTCCGAAACGGAAGAAGATCAGCCGCTGTTACGCATCCTCGAAACGAGGGGCGATGCAGTAGAAGGAATCATGCTGGCCATTGGACCGGAAGGCGGATGGACCGCAGCCGAAATCGCGCTGTTCACAGGCGCCGGCTGGCACAGCGCCAGTCTCGGACCGCGGATTCTGCGGGTGGAAACCGCCGTCATCGCCGCGTTGGCTATCGTGAATGCAGCCGCCCAGAAGTGAGCGGAACAATCCGCCCCTCGTCAGTGCGAACCACTCCATCAAACGTGAGCGACCACAGGAAGCGAATTACCCGTCTCGCGCCAAAGGCGCGTCCGCCCGTGCGGCCAGCACCCTAGCTGAAGAGGTCTTTCATCTTGTCCAGCAGACCGCGCGAAGCCACGCGGTTCTGCACCCCGAGCGTGGTGCCCAGTTGCTGGATCACCTCACGTTGCGCCTTAGTCAGCTTCTTCGGCGTCTCCACGACGGCCTGCACAATCAGGTCGCCGCGTCCACGCTCATTCAGATACGGCACACCCTTGCCCCGCAGCCGGAACTCCTTGCCGCTCTGCGTTCCCTCGGGAATCTTCAGCACCGTCTCCCCTTCCAGTGTCTGGATTGCGATCTCCGCTCCCAGCGCCGCCTGCGGAAAGGAAATGATGACGGCAAAGTGCAGGTCGTGTCCGTCACGCTCAAAGTAGGCATGCGGCTTGACCGCCAGTACCACATAAAGATCCCCGCCGTTCCCGCCGTAGCGGCCCGCATCGCCTTCGCCCTGGTAGCGGATGCGTGTGCCGTCTTCCACACCGGCCGGGATCTTCACATGCACCGTGTGCTCTCTCTCCACACGCGCCTCGCCATGGCAGGTATGACAGGGCTCGGTCACCACCTGACCCGTTCCGCTGCAGATCGGGCATGTGCGCGCAATGGAGAAGAATCCCTGCTGGAAGCGCACCTGGCCGCGCCCGCCGCACTGCTGGCAGGTGCTGGCCGATTTCCCGTGCGCCGCGCCTGAGCCGCGGCACTCCCCGCAGATGTCCATACGCTTGATCGAAATCGTGGTCTCCTTGCCGAAAACCGCCTCTTCGAACTCGATCGTCAGGTCATAGCGGATATCGCGGCCACGCTGCGCGCGCGATGCCCGGCCGCCGCGTCCGCCAGCGACGTTGAACATCTCTCCGAAGAAGTCGCCGAAGATATCGCCCAGGTCCACGCCGCCCGGAAAGCCCCCTGCGCCCGCACCATTCACGCCGGCGACGCCGTAGCGGTCGTAGGCCGCCCGCTTGTCCGGATCGCTCAGCACCTGGTAAGCCTCGCTTGCCTGTTTGAAGCGCTCCTCCGCATCCGGATTATCCGGGTTGCGGTCAGGGTGATAGCGCATTGCGAGCTTGCGGTATGCGGTCTTCAACTCCTGATCACCGCAATCTTTAGAAACGCTCAGGACTTCGTAATAATCGACGTGTGCCACGTTTGCCATTTTTCCTGTACTCAGTCTTCTGCCCAGCTCTCCGGGGAGTGTGGATCTAATTCCGCGTTATAAAGATGTCGCTCGGGGCGCTGCGGTCGCAGCGGCCCGTCTATGCTTCCGACACGTTCGGGTTTACCGCGATCTTCACCAACGCCGGCCGCAATAGCCTGTCCTTGATGCGATAGCCGCGGCGGATCTCTTCAACTACCTGATGATCCGGCACGTCCGGACGCTCCACGCTCTCCAGCGCCTCATGGAAGCGCGGGTCGAAGGGGTGCCCCACCGTCTCCACCGGCGATACGTTCAGCGATCGCAGCACCTCGTCCATCTGCTTCGCGATCAACTCCACGCCTGTGCGCAGTTGTTCCGCCGATCCCTTGGAACTCAGCGCCAGCCTGAAGTTGTCAAGCACCGGCAGGAACTGTTCCACCGCATCGCCGATGGCAAAGGACCGGTAGTCTGCACGCTCCCGCTGTTCACGCTTTCTTGCATTATCGAATTCGGCCTGCAGCCGTGCCAGGCGATCCAGGAGGCCATCGCGCTCCGCCCTCAGCCGGTCACACTCCTCGTGCAGCCCCGTCATGGTCTCGGCCACCGCTGTAGTTGGCGTACCCTCAGTCACTTCATCTTGGTTCGCGTCCACTTTCATGTCATCACCGGTGTTGTTCAAGTTCCGCGCCTGCTGCTTTTCGGTGTTCTCTGTTTCTGCGTTCTGGGTTTCGTTGCTTGTATACGTCGCGTTTTCAGTCATAGCCATACGTCTTTGCTTGGTGATCCCTCCACCGGTTATCGCTGCTTGCTGGATTGCCTGTTTTCGAACCCGCTAGCTTCGCGGTGTCTGCAGGATGCGCTCCGAGAGCTGAGCTATATAGGAAACGGCCTGGATCGTCTCGTTATAGCGAATGCGTGTCGGGGCCAGCACTGCCACCGTCCCCACGCTCTCCGCCCCCAGCTTCGTTCCTGTGCCGATCAGCACCATATTCTCCATATCCGGGATCGCGTCTTCCAACCCCACCACGACCCGCACTGCCTGTTGCCGCGCATCCACATACGCGCTCAGCAGGTCGATCAGCCGCTGCTTCGCCTCAAGCGCGCCCAGCAGCGCACGCAGCCGCTCCTGATCGACATCGCGTTGCACCAGGTTGGCCGCGCCCTCTACGAAGATCATCTGCGACGGCTGCACCCCCTCAAGCGCTCCCTTGCGGAAAAGCTCGTTCACGGATTGCGTCAGCCGGTCGACTTCACTGCGTTCCTGCGCCATCCGCTGCTCAACGTCGGTGCGGATGCGGTCGATCGACCAGCCACGGAAATTGCCGTTCACAAAATTCGCCGCGGTCTCCAGGTCGCTCTGGCCCAGGTCGTGATCCAGTTGCAGCACCCGGTCCAGCACAGTGCCGCCGCGGGTGACTACCACCGCTAGCACCCGCTGCGCCGTCAGGCGCGCAAAGTGGATATGCTCCAGCCACTCCGTCTCCCCCGCCGCCTCCGTCGCCACGCCCACCCCGCTTGAGATCATCGCCAGCACGTGCGAGGTCCGCTCCAGAAAATGCTGCCGGCTGGTCACCCCGGCAAAGCAATCGTCGATCTGTTGGCGCTTCTCCGCCGAAAGCTGCGGTGCATTCGTCCCCGTCGCGGCACGCGCGGCTCCCGCCAGGTGTTCCACGTAAAAGCGGAAGGCCTTTGCCGTCGGGATGCGCCCAGCCGAGGTATGGGGCTGTTCGAGCAACCCGGAGTCACTCAGCGACACCATCACACTCCGGATCGTCGCTGAACTCATCCCTTCCTTATCGGCATAGATGCGAGCAACCGCCTGGGACGCGACCGGTTCACCCGTCGCGATATACATCTCCAGGATGGCCGTCAATATCAGCCGCTCCCGCGGACTGATTCGGAGCTCTGCTGTCATGGCCGTGTCACCTGCGCGCCCAGCCCCCGTATCATGCTTTCGGGTAGATGCCGCCTCATTTATCGTAACAGGTTACGGCCCTTCAGCCGGCCGGCATCCAAGTGCACTGCGGGTGTGTCGGGCCTGACCTAGTACCATCGATATGTTCCCGGCAGGATGCATGGTCCAGCTCGGATGATCCGAACCGAACCAGTCCGCCCTGCAAGCCAGAAAGAGGGTTTTCCTATGATGGACAGGCGTCGTTTGTGGATCACCATTGCGGCGGTAGCGGGCGGCTTCATCCTCATCCTGCTCATCGCCATTCCCTTCCTCCTGAATGCAGACAACTACCGGCCCCGTGTTCAAGCTATGCTTTCCGATGCCACCGGGCGACAGGTCACCCTGGGACATCTCAGCTTCTCGCTCTTCACCGGCTCGCTCGTCGCCGACCAGCTCAGCATCGCCGACGACCCCGCCTTCAGCCAGCAGCCCTTCGTCCAGGCCAAAGAGGTCCGCATCGGCATCGAGGTTGGCCCGCTTCTCTTCCACCAACAAGTCAAAATCCGCAGCATCACCATCGACACGCCGAAGATCTCTTTGATCCAGAACAAGGCCAATGTCTGGAACTACGCCAGCCTCGGCAACTCCAGCAAGCGCGCCAACAAAGCCGAGACGCAGAGCTCCAAGCCCAACCTTTCTATCGACGAGCTCGAAGCAAAGGATGGCCAGGTGACCATTACCGATCTCGGCTCACCTACGCCGCCGCGCGTCATCCAGGATGTGAAGGCCAAGGTCAGCCCCGTCTCGCTCACCACACCCTTCACTTATTCCCTCTCCGCAGCCTTCCCCGGGAACGGCACCATCTCGGTTAGCGGCAAGGGTGGTCCTTTCAATCAGGCGGACGCCTCGAAGACGCCCTTCACCGCCAAGATCGAGGTCAAACACGCCGACCTCGTCGCTGCAGGCTTCGTGCCTCCGTCTGCGGGTATCGCCGGCATCGCGGACGTCACCGCCGACGTCACCTCGAGCGGCCAGGCCGCGCATGTGCAGGGCACCATCGACGCATCGCAGCTCAAGCTGGCAGCGAACGGTTCGCCCGCGCCGCGTCCCGTGCACGTCAACTTCACGATTGACCAGAACGTTGCCTCGCTCTCCGGTCAGCTGAAGAACACCACGCTCGCCTTCGGCAATGCCGTCTTCCATATCGCAGGCACCTATCAGACCCAGGGCGCGAAGACCAGCCTCAACGTGACGGCAGCCACCCAGGGCGCCCCCGTCAATGACCTCGAGGCCTTTCTCCCCTCACTCGGCATACAGATGCCCTCCGGCTCGAAGTTGCAGGGCGGCACTCTCACCACCAGCCTCGCCATCACCGGCACATCGGCCGCGCCGGTGATCAGCGGGCCAGTCCGGCTTGACAATACACAGCTCGCGGGCTTCGATCTCGGCTCCAAGATGTCCGCAGTCACTGCGCTCACCGGCGGCAAGACCGGCAATGTCACCACGGTGCGCGTCCTCAGTCTCAACCTGCGTGAGGCCGGCGGCGCGATCGACGCGCAGAACATCCTTCTCGACGTCACCGGGCTCGGCACAGCTACAGGGGGCGGCACCGTAAGCGCTGCCAAGGCCCTCAACTTCCACGTTGTGGCCAAACTCAGTCAGACTGGCGCGGCAGGCATGGCCACCTCCGCGCTCTCCATGATCGGCGGTAACGTAGGCGGCGCGGCCACGAACGCGCTCAAGAATGGCGTTCCCGTCACCATTACCGGTACCGCATCGAATCCTGTCATCACACCCGACATGAAAAGCCTGGAGGGCGGCGCGAAAAACCCCGCCAGCGTGCTCGGCAAAAACGGACCGCAGGTTCCGAACAACCTCGGGAAGTCGCTCGGCGGCCTTCTGGGAAAGCACTAACCAAACATAAGGATGTGACTGCATTACGTCTGCTCTCGATGAGGGAGAGCAGACGTAGTGGGCGCGCTGCCACACTACTATGAAGAAACTCGTCCTACTCCCGGGTCTGTGTAATACCCGGAAAGCGGGAGACCGGGTCGAGCCAGATACACAGGATCAGTCGCTTTTACCGCACAACTCCCTCTCCTAGTTGCTCGTGAGCAACGACCATACCCTTCTCTCTTCGTAATCCTTGTTAGATCATGAAGTTTGTTGAACCAGAAGGATCTGTGCTGTGACTGACCAGGGGCCTCGTTGGGAGCCAGGCGTGCGGTGCAAGTTCTGCGGAGCAGTCAACCGGCGCAAGTTCACGGCGGAGATCGGCATCCATTCTCCCGGACTGAAAGACCTTGACGTACCCGTCGTGTGGGTATTCCCCGACCTTGCTGTGTGCCTGGAGTGCGGCGTCGCGGAATTCGCCGTGCCGGTAGCTGAATTGCACCTACTTGCAAAAGGCGAGGACGATGCAGGATGACTTTACTTCAGTTCCCACCGGTTAAGCCGCTACCGACAAATTGCTTACCCAGCAGAACCGCGTCGATAGCAGCCAGGAGTTCTTCTTGTGCTTTCACTTTACAAACGTAGCCTAAAGCGCCGGTGTCCAAAGCTGCCTGCACGATTGCGCGACTATTGTTCTGACTTAGGAAGATTATTTTGGAGTTGGGAGAGAGTTGCCGTATCCGTCGGGCGGCTTCGACTCCATTCAACTTTGGAAGACCGATGTCCAGCACGAGCAAATCCGGTTTCAAATCATCGGCCATCTGAACAGCTTCTGATCCATCCGACGCTTCGCAGACGACTTGTAATTCTGGCCTCCTCTGGAGCCGCAAACGGACTTGGCGTCGCCAGGCTTCGAAGTCATCGGCTAAGAGAATGCGAATCAATGACAAGAGGTGCTCCGGCTCAGGTCACCTCAGCACTGCAGCGCTGGATGGAGCAGAGTTCAGCTAAGTGATCTCAAACACATTCTGCTCGTTTGCGCGCTGCTCCTCCGCGCGTTCGATCAGCTTGCGCGCAATGGCATAGAAGCTCGCCGTCCCGACCGAGGATGCCTCCGGCGCCAGCGCCACCGGCAGGCCATGATCGCCGCCATGCCGGATATTCGGGTCCAGTTCCACCGATCCCAGGAACGGCAGTTTGAACTGCTGCGCGGTCCGCTCCACTCCACCCTTCGAGAAGATGTCGATCACCTCACCGCAGTGTGGGCAGCTGAACTGGCTCATGTTTTCCACGATGCCCAGCACCTCCACGTTCACCTGGTGAAACATCTCCAGCGCCTTGCGCGCATCCTGCAGCGAGACGTCCGATGGCGTCGAGATCACCACTGCGCCGGTCAGGGGCACCGTCTGCACCAGCGAGATCACCACGTCGCCCGTACCCGGCGGCAGATCGATGATCAGGTAATCCAGTTCTCCCCACGCTACCTGCTGCAGAAACTGGCGGATGATCTGGTGCAGCATCGGCCCGCGCATCACCAGCGGCTTGTCACCAGGCGTCAGCGAACCCACCGAGATCATCTTCACGCCGTGCGCCGTCAGCGGCTCGATGCGGTTGCCCTCGATCACCCGCGGCTGACCCGTCGCGCCCATCATCAGCGGCACATTCGGCCCGTAGATGTCCGCATCCACCAGTCCGACCTTATGGCCCAGCTTCGCCATCGCAATCGCCAGGTTCACCGCCAGCGTGGTTTTGCCCACCCCGCCTTTGCCCGAACCGATCGCGATGATCGCCTTCACTCCCGGCAGCGACTGCGGCTGCGGCATCTGCTGTCCATGTGCTCCCATTTCGAATCACTCCCCGGCCGTTCTCCGCGGTCCACTCATCGCGAAAATCCCGCAGCTCAGCCCATCTCTTAAGATTAGCGTGTCTCGCCCGACCCTGCCCGTGCCAGCATGAAGGCATGGAGACACTCAAGGCCGCAGACCTCTTCGAAATCCCCACCGGCATCACCTACTTGAACTGCTCCAACATCTCTCCGCAGTTGAAGTCCGTCACCGCCGCCGGTCTTGAGGCCGTTCGCATCAAAGCCACGCCGTGGACCCTTACCGGAGCAAACTGGTTCTCCTCAGCGGAAGAGCTCCGCACGCTCGCCGGCAAAGTTCTCGGCACCGGCGCCGACTCGGTTGCTCTCATCCCCGCCGTCAGCTATGGCATGGCCATCGCCGCCGCCAACATCCCCGTCCGCGCCGGCAGTTCCATCGTTCTCCTCGCAGGGGATTTCCCCTCGAACGTCTTCACCTGGCGAGAAGCGGCGCGAAGAAACAAGGCGGAGGTCGTCACCGTCGACCGCGACCCGGAGGCCGGGTGGACCGAAGCCATTCTCCGCGCCATCACGGATCGCACCACCGTCGTCGTCACTCCGCTCTGTCACTGGGTGGATGGCACCATCGTCGATCTCGTGCGCGTGGGTCAGCGTGCACGCGCTGTTGGCGCCGCGCTCGTCATCGACGCCAGCCAGGCGCTCGGCGCCACCCCCATCGATCTCGGCAGCATCCAGCCCGACTTTCTCGTCTCCGTTGGTTTCAAGTGGCAGCTCGGCCCCTATGGGCTCGGTTATCTCTATGCATCACCGAAATGGCAACAGAAGGGCATCCCCATCGAACAGTCATGGATGTCGCGTCGCGGCAGCTCCGACTTCACGCGCCTCACCGACTACTCTGACGCCTTTCAGCCCGGCGCGCGCCGCTTCGACATGGGGGAGTTCACGCAGTTCATCGCCGCCCCCATGTGCGCGGCCGCACTCCAGCAGATCCTCGACTGGGGTATCCCTGCCATCGAGCGCTCCATCTCACAACTCACGGATGACGTCGCCGACCGCGCCCTCGCTGCCGGCTATCTGGTTGCACCCGCGGAGCAGCGCGCAAAACATATGCTCGGCATCCGCTTCCGCGGTGGCCTGCCCGGCGAAGCTTCCCGCTGCACTCGCCCAGGCAAACGTCTACGTCAGCATCCGCGGAGACACGGTACGCGTCTCACCGTACCTCTACAACACCAGCGCAGACATCGATCGCCTCTTCGCGGCTATCGCATCCGCCATATGAATTGAGTTCCCGCCCGGCACTTATCTCTTGGTGTACTCATCCGGCCGGACCGTGCCTGACACGGCGGCCTCCCGCGGCTTCGCCTGACGCTTGCGCTCCAGTTCCTTCTGCCGAAGCTCGCGGCGTCGCGCAGCATCTTCGTAGTGCTGCTTCTCTTCCTCGGTCTCAGGCTCCAATCTCGGCACCGGCACTCGCCGCCCTTGGCTGTCGACCGCGACGAAGGTCAGATAGGCCGAAGCCACATGCCGGTGTATGCCCGCGATTGTGTTCTCTACCCACACCTTCACGCCAACTTCCATCGAGGTGTTGAAGGCGCGATTCACCGACGACTTCAAGATCAAAAGATCGCCCACATGCACGGGTGCTATGAAATCGATGTTATCCATTGACGCCGTCACCACATGCGTGCGCGCATGCCGGTAGGCCGCCATCGCGCCCACCAGGTCAATGAAGTGCATTAGGCGGCCGCCCAGCAGATTGCCCAGCGTGTTGGTGTCGTTCGGCAGGATCAGCTCCGTCATCTCGCTGCGTGATTCGGCAACGGAACGGGTAGGCAGTTGAGTGGCAAAGTCCATGGACAGGTCTCTCTCGTTCTTGAAGCTACCCTCCAGTGTCGGCTATGGCGCCCAAACCCGCAATCCAGACACCGCAATGCATATGCTGCGAAGCCGTGCTACGGTCATCGAAGGAGTTGCCCCACGATGGACAAGATCGCCATGCTGACGGAAATCCTTGCGCAGAATCCGAATGACGCCTTCGCGCGCTACGGTCTCGCCATGGAGCACGCAAATCAGGGTGACACCGCCACCGCCCTCGACCAGTTCCAACAACTCACCACCACGCATCCCGACTACACCGCCGGTTACCAGATGGCCGCCCAGCTGCTGATGAAAGCAGGACGCGACAGCGAAGCACGCCAGCGCCTCGAAGCCGGAGTGGCCGCCGCACGCCGCATCGGTAACTCTCTGGCGCTGAACGAAATGAGCGGCATGCTGGACGAGCTTCCGCCTGAATGAAGTTGCCGTCCTGCAATATTGCTGACTTCATCGTTACTTTTTGCATCACGCGCAAATCGATCCACTCTTGCGTCCCATACATGGGTACCGCGCCCGCACCCCGGGCGCATAATGTGCAGAGTAGCGACCCGGCAACAAACACGCCGAGGCCGCAAGGATTTCAAATCCGCAGACGACGGAGGGCCATTCCTTTGAACGCTCGCTTCATGTCGATCCCGCCGCCTGCCTTACTCCAGGAGGGCCGTTCGCAAGCATGAAGATTCCGCTGTTCCCTCTCGATCTGGTGCTCTTTCCCGGAGTGCCATTGCCGCTCCACATCTTCGAGCCGCGTTATCGCGAGATGATCGCCGAATGCATCGCCGGCAACGCACCCTTCGGCGTCGTGCGTGCGCAGCGTGATGGCCTCGCTGTAATCGGCTGCACCGCGCAAATGGTGCGTGTGTTACGCAGCTACCCCGATGGCCGCAGCGATATCCTCGCTCAGGGCGTCGATCGCTTCGAGATCGAGCAGCTCGTGGCTCGCGGTGAGGACAGCCGCAGCTTCCTGCAGGCGGAAGTGGATCTGCTCCCCGATACCGGCGCAGCGGCCGACCGCTCAGCTCGCCAGGAATGCCTGGCACTGCACTTTGAGGCACTCCACCTGCTCGACGCCGGCGCGCCCCACGTCTCCCTCTCGCTCGATGCGCCCGTCGCCTATCTGCTCGCCGCCTCCATGCCCGCTGACCAGAACTTCCAGCAGGCCCTGCTCGCCATGCGGTCGGACGCGGAACGCACCGAAGCGCTCTCGGCCTACTACCGCGCCATCCTGCCCAAACTGCGCAGCGGCGCCAAGGCGAGCGAGCGCGCCGCCACCAACGGACACGTCATGTAGGCTGCCTCTCGCATCCGTGCGCTGCGTCCACACATCTATCCCTCAAACACGTACAGTAGAGATAGCCCCATCGCAAGCGCCAGGAGGTCTTCCCCGCATGCCCCAGACGACGACTCAGACCACCTCCCAGTCGAAGATGGCCGGCAACCTGCCTGCCACCTTTGGAGACCTGCGCGCCAGCAAGCAATTCACTGAGGCCTACGTAAGCCGAAGCGTCAAGGACGAGCTGCGCGCCAACCTCATCCGCCGCCTGCAGGACCAGGCCTCTGCGAAGAACGCGGAACCGATCTTTCCCGGCATCATCGGCTTTGACGATACGGTTGTCCCGCAGATCATCAATGCCATCCTCTCGCGCCAGAACTTCATCCTGCTCGGCCTGCGCGGCCAGGCGAAGAGCCGCATCCTGCGCGCGCTTACCAACCTGCTCGATCCCGCTGCCCCGTACGTCGCCGGCTCGGAGATTCGCGATAATCCCTACCGCCCCATCTCGAAATACGCGCGCGATCTCATCGCCGAGCGCGGTGATGCCACACCCATCGCGTGGATGACTCGCAACGATCGTTACGTCGAGAAACTCGCGACGCCCGATGTCACGGTCGCTGACCTCATCGGCGATCTCGATCCGATCAAGGCCGCGCGCTCCGGCGCGGATCTCTCGAATGAGCTCACCATGCACTATGGCCTGCTGCCGCGTGCCAATCGCGGCATCTTCGCCGTCAACGAGCTGCCCGACCTCGCCGGCAAAATCCAGGTCGCGCTCTTCAACATCATGCAGGAAGGCGACGTGCAGATTAAGGGCTACCCGGTGCGCCTCGAGCTCGATGTCGCGCTCGTATTCAGCGCCAATCCGGAGGACTACACCGCCCGCGGAAAAATCGTCACGCCGCTGAAGGATCGCATGGGCTCCGAGATCCGCACCCACTATCCCCAATCCGTCGACGAAGGCATCGCCATCACGCGCCAGGAGTCGTGGAGCGATCGCGGCTCGCTCAGCACAGACGTTGCCGACTACATCTACGAAATCGTCGAGCAGATCGCCTTTGTCGCCCGCGAAGACAAGAAGGTCGACAAGCGCTCCGGCGTCTCGCAGCGCCTGCCCATCTCCACCATGGAGCTCGCCGTCTCGAACGCAGAGCGCCGCGCTCTGCTGCACAATGAATCGCTCGCCTTTCCCCGCATCGGTGACATTTACACCGCGCTCCCCGGCATCACCGGCAAGATCGAGCTCGAATACGAGGGCGAGATGAAGGGCGCCGACGTCGTCGTGCGCGAGATCATCCGCGCCGCCATCCTGCGCGTCTACGATCGCTACTTCGCCGAGACCAACACCCAGCAGATCGAGCAGTGGTTCAACCTCGGCGGCACCGTCAAGATCGAAGACACGCAATCCGCCAAAACCACCCTCGCGGAGCTCGAGCAGATCCAGGGCCTGCTGGAGAAGCTCTCACCGCTCGACATCAACCAAAAAGACGCGCCGGAGAAGATCGTCGCCGCCGCCGAGTTCCTCCTCGAAGGCCTCTACGCACACAAGAAGCTGAGCCGCAGCGAGGAGCGTGGCTTCACCGCGCAGGAACGCGCCCGAGCCAGCGCAGAGCGCAGCCAGGAGCATCGCGACGAAGCCCGGGAATACGAGCAGTGGCAGCAGCGCCGCTCCAGCAAGCGCGGCTTCAATTAGAGTGGACCGCGGCCAGTACACTGGCTCGTGCAAAACAATATGACCGGAACCCCGCGCCTCCATGCACAGGTCGTCCCCGTCATCCTGTCTCTTCTCGTCTTCTGCGCGTTGACCTGGTTCTTATATCGACATGACATACGAGGCGCGTGCTTTTGGGACGCGCACGTGTACTCGAGGGCCGTCTCCGCATCCATGCACGGAGGTGATCCCTACAGTGCACAATCCCCTCACCTCATGTTCGTCTATGCGCCGCTTGTTCTGAAAATGATGAGTACGGCTCGCCTGATTTTTCCGGGACGCGCTCTTTGGTACGCCTATCTCGCCCTGGCCTGCGCGGCTTCCGTATGCCTTCCCGTCCTCATCTCTCTCTGTCTTGGCATACGATGGCTCTCCATCCCCGTCTCCATACTTATCTCTTCACTGCTACCCGGATTCATGGCGGAGTTCTCGCTGCTCAGCGGCAATGTGGCTGCCGTGCTCTACGCGATGGTCCTCGCTGGCTCTGCTTTTCGCTCTCCGCTCCGACAGGTGGTCACCTTTCTACGTCGCGGTAGTCGTTTCTGCGCTCATCAAACCACCGATGCTCGCCTTTCTCCTCTTTCCTTCTTGCGTGGATACATTCTTTCCAGCGTCGTTTCCACTCTCGCTGTAGCTCTGGGCTTTCTCGCGCAGCGTCTGTTCATGCCCGCTCTTTATCATCGCTTTAGCCAGGCCGTATATACGCAGCTCGTTCTCACTGGCGATATGGGGTTCGGTGTCTTTGCAAAGCTTCCAGGACCGTTGCGCACAGCGGCGTCAGTTTTCTTTGTCGTCGGCGTAACCGCCCTCTTGTGGTACTTGCGACCGGGTAGATGGAGCACCGCATCCCGGATGTGGTTGCCGGCGGTGCTTGTCACTTGCATTCTGGCAAGCCCGCGTCTGCTCGGATACGACGCGCAGATCGCGATGCTTCCCGCTCTATGCCTGCTGCTGGAAATCCCATCCACATGGAACGACAAGCAGAAGAAAATAGCCGCGGTACTCATCTCACTTGCACTGCTGATCATCTGCAAGAAGACATCGATATATGTCGTATCGCTATTTCTTCTGCTGGCCCTCTGCGCCGGCCTGTATCGCGCCTTTAGCGATCGGTTGCCAGAGGGTCAGCGAGCGTAGGCCAGTCGCTGTACCCCTGCTCATTGCCGCCGTAGTAGGTCTTCTCCGGAGCATCTACCAGCGGCGCTCCGTCACGCAGCCGCCGCACCAGGTCAGGGTTACCGATGAAGGGCCGTCCAAAGCTCACCAGGTCCGCGCGCCCGGACTCCAGTGCCACCTCTGCAAGCCCCCTGTCGTAGCGATTGTTCGCAATATAGGTGCCGCGGAAGCGTCGCCGCAGTGCCAGGAAATCCACCTCGCCCGGTGCCTCGCGCGTCTTTCGTGTCACGCCCTCAATCACGTGGATATACGCGATGCCCAGCGCGTTCAGCTCGTCGATGTACCTGCCGTATGTCCCCATCACATCGCTGTCCAGCGGCGTCTCGCCCGGACTCGTCGTCGTCGGAGAGATGCGCACGCCCACGCGCTCCCGCCACCCCACGCCTCGACCGCCGCCTTCACCGCCGCCAGCGGGAAGCGCAGCCGGTTCTCCAGCGGGCCGCCGTACTCATCCGTGCGCTTGTTTGTGCTGTCGCGGATGAATTGCTCCAGCAGATAGTTATTTGCGGAGTGCACCTCTACGCCGTCGAAGCCGGCAGCGCGCGCATTCGCCGCCGCGTGTCGGTAATCCTCCACGATGTCCGGTATCTCGCGTGTCTCCAGCGCACGCGGCGTCGGCAGCCGCTTCGGCCCTTCGTAGGTAAATGCGTCGCCCCCGGCCTGAATCGCAGACGCCGACACTGGCAACGCGCCGTCATGCAGATCTGGATGAGAGATACGCCCGGTGTGCCATAGCTGCATCACAATCAGCCCATCGGCACTATGCACGGCATCCGTCACCCGCTTCCAGCTCTCCACCTGTGCTGCGCTCCAGCTGCCTGGCGTGAACGCATAACCAAGGGCCTGTGGCGAGATGTTCGTCGCCTCGGAAATGATCAGTCCCGCGCCGGTGCGCTGCTTGTAGTACTCCACTGCAAACTCCGGCGCAACTCCCGCGCGGCTGGACCGGGCGCGCGTCAGCGGCGCCATCACAATCCTGTTTTTCAAATGCAGCGGACCCATCTGGTAGTCGCGAAACAGCAGCGACATCTCTTCGCTCATGCGTGCATCTCCGTCATTCTCTATATCGATTTGCTCTCTGGTTTGCTCTTTATAGAGATGCACTGACCGGGCAAACGAGTTCTCGCGCGTGCCTGTTTTTCACTGCTCCAGACCGGGTAATTCCTGCATCATCGCCGCGAACTTCTCGATATCCAGCGACTGAGCCCCGTCGGAAAGGGCGCGCTCTGGCTGCGGATGCACCTCCACGATCAGCCCATCCGCGCCCGCAGCCAGCGCTGCGCGAGACAATGCCGGAACCAGGTCGCGCCGTCCCGTGGCGTGGGAAGGATCGGCAATCACCGGCAGATGCGTCATCGTCTTCGCCAGCACCATGCCCCCGATGTCAAACGTGTTGCGCAGCTCCGGGTCATAAGAACGAATCCCGCGCTCGCACAGTACAACCTGATCGTTGCCGCCCGCCAGGATGTACTCCGCAGCCAGCAGCCATTCCTTCACCGTCGCTGCCGGACTTCGCTTCAGCAACACCGGTCGTCGGATCTTGCCTAGCCGTCGCAGCAGCGGGAAGTTCTGCATATTCCGCGCGCCCACCTGCAACATTTCCACGTGGTCGCTCACCACCTCGATGTCCTCCGTGCTCATCACCTCGCTCACCACCGGTAGCCCGGTGATCTCCGACACCTCGCGCAGGATCAGCAGCGCCTCGAGGCCGAGTCCCTGGAAGTCGTAAGGCGACGTCCTCGGCTTGTACGCGCCACCGCGTAGCAACGTGGCGCCAGCAGCCTTCACGCCCTTTGCTGCAGCCAGCAACTGCTCACGCGATTCCACCGAACACGGCCCCGCAATCACCACCGGCACGCCGCCCCCGATTGCCACATCGCCCACTCGCACCACCGTCGTGTGTCTGGCGTGGCGCTTTGCCGTCAGTCGCTCCGGTGGCGTCTCCAGCCCGCTCGGCATCTCGCGTCTCTTCTCAGGACTCGCCTCCACCGCCTCCAAAATCGCTGCTGCCTCGCTCATGGCTCTCTCCGGGATGTACGGTTTATTTGCTCGTGAAAAATAAAAAGGCCGCGATTGGAATCGCGGCCTTCGGGACTTTTGCGCTTTGCTTAAATCATCTTGTATCTGGATGCGCGCACGCCGCCGAGGCCGCTATCGGAAACCAATAACGGAAAGCAAAGCTAAATCGGCTGGTGGCGCAGAAGGTCATCGCTACCAAGGTGCCATCATGCGGCGGCATTGTCAACCGGAAGCCCTTATTCATCCTGCTGTCGCTATACTCCACCCATGGCGCAGCCAACCTTGACCATCCTTGGTGTCTATAAGCCACAAATCAGCCAAGAGACATGGCAGGACCAATGGCAGGTCACATGCAATGACGATCAGACGCGCAATCATTTCGAAAAGCTTGTGCTCATCGAGGCTATCGTAGACGGCCTTACAGAACCGTTCGATATGAGCGAGTTCGGCCAGATTGGGACGCTCTCTTCCGACCAGCCTCTGAGTATGCAAGTCGGTTACGACGAAGGTCTGCTCTCAGCGGACGGTGAATCTCTAATCGAACGGCAAATGGATTGTGTAACCGGGACGGGCGCACTGCGCTTCGCCGTCTACTTGCACGAATATGATCAGCAGCAGCCTCTGCAATGGCAGGCTGGCCTGGTTGCTTGTCCCCCAGTCCAAGATGCCCCCGTCCGGCTGATGATGCTCATGCCGTACAACGCGTGCAGTTGAGCCAAGCTCACCTCCCGCTCCGGATCTTCCAAAGCAGCTTCCGCGCCATTCCCATCAGCAGATGTGTATCCGCGTCCGTAACATGAAGACGCCGCAGCAGCCGCCGCACCTCACCCGCCGTGCTTGTCGCTGTCTTCGGATCCACATAGCCACCCGCCTCCAGCAATTCCATCAGCAGCGCACCCAGCCTCTCCAGCTCTCCTGAAACAGCCGCCGCCGCGCCACCCGTCATTGGCGCATCCCTCCCGCGCGCGAACTCCCACAGGCTGACCGCCACCGCCTGTCCCAGGTTCATCGAGGGTTGCGCATCCTCCGTCGCGATCCGCACCAGCCAATGGCAGTGCTCCAGGTCCTCCCGCCTCAGCCCATGCTTCTCCGATCCGAAGAGCAGCGCCACCCTTCCCTGCGCAAGTGCAGCATGCACCGGTTCTGCCGCCTGCTCCAGACCCAGCAACGTCTGCTGCAACTCTCGCCGCCGCGCGGCCGTTGTCCCCACCACCAGCCGGCAGTCCGCCACCGCCTCTGCCACGCTTGCGAACTCCCGCGCCTCGCCCAGTACGGCACCCGCGCCCACCGCTGATCGAGCCTCGCGAAACGACGCTTCAAACGGGGCCACCAGCCGCAGATCGCACACGCCGAAGTTCTGCATCGCCCGCGCCACCGCGCCAATGTTCAGCGGATTGCGCGTACGCACCAGCACCAAAGCGAGTTGTTCTAGATTCGCCATCTCTTTCGAGGACCGCCCGCCATCCCCGCATCCATGACTTCGGCGCCGATCATCTTCCCGTATCATCGGAGCCATGAGTTCGACCGCTCATAACCCCTCTCGTCCATCCGCCCCTGACAATACAACGTCACTTTCTGTAAATGCAGGCCTCATCATCCTCGCGCTGGCGCTGCTCACACTGCGCGTCACGCTCTGGAGATACTTCGTCAATTCCGATCTTCTGAACGCCTTCCTGCCATGGCAAACTTACTTGCTCGAGCACGGCCGATGGCATGCCTTGCAGCACCCCTTCAGCATGTATTTCCCGGCATACTTCGATATCACCGCGATGACCTCGTACCTCGATGGCCACATCAACCGGGTATCGCAAATCAAGCTCGTTTCCTTCGCATTCGATATTGTCACCGCAGTCGTCGCCTATTACTTCGTAGGCCGCCTCACCCGCGGCTCAACTCCCGGGGGACGGCGGTCCGTCGCGCAGCTCGTCGCCCCCTTCTGTATCCTCGCCGGCCCCACCGTTCTGCTGAATGGCGCCGTCTGGGGCCAATCCGACATCGTCTACACATGCTTTCTGCTGCTCAGCACCTGCTGCGTCATCACCGGGATGGGGGCCCTGGCTGCGCTTTTCTTCGGTGTCGCATTTGCCTTCAAACTGCAGGCCATCTTCCTTGCTCCCTTCATCGTGGCCATGCTGCTGCAAAAGCGCATCCGCTGGTGGCACCTTCTTCTCGTGCCCGTCGGCTGGCTTGCGGCACTGTTGCCGCCGGTGTTGAACGGGGCCAAAGCGTTGCAGTTCCTCTCACTCACCTCGTCCCAGGGAGAATCCTTCCCCACCCTGGCCATCAACGTTGGCAATCCATGGATCGTCGCTGACCGGATTCACTTCAATGTAAACGCGGGTACGCTCGCCGGCATCGTCGTCACCGCCCTGGCCATGATCGCCATCACCATCTGGGGAGTGCAGCCTGCATTCCGCAACGCAACCAACACCCTGGCCCTTGCCACCCTCAGCGTGCTCGCCATCCCGTATGTCATGCCCAAAATGCATGACCGCTACTTCTTTCCGGCGGAGATATTTCTCTGCATCCTGAGCTGTGTCGATCTGGCCTTTGTCCTCCCGGCAGCCCTTGTGCTCAGCGCCTCTCTCATCTGCTACGGCAATTACTTCCTCTATCACGTGCGGTATTCCGTGCTCTCCGCCGCCCTGCTGGCAAACACCGCGGCCTTGTGGCTCGTCTTTCAGCAGATCCGGCTACGCGTCCGTGCCGCCGAAGACACGGCGCAATCGCCCTCTCGATCGACGCCATCCGCGCCCGCCGCTTCGCTATCGCAGACGCAATCCTCCTGAACCGCTCTCGAAAGGTCACGCGCCTCAACTAGGAATCGCCTCATCTCGCTCTACAATCATCCCTTGTCAGCTATGGCCTCCTCATCGCCTGCCCATGAAACCGCGGACTCCGGTCTTTCGCATTCCAATGCGGCCAGCCGCGGGATAGCGATCGCATTCCTCCTGCTCTCAGCGCTCTATTTCGTCGACACATTCCTGCGGGCGACGCTCAAAACCTTCTGGTACGACGAACTCTTCACCGTCTACCTCTGTCGGCTACCCACCTTTCATGCCACCTGGGCCGCCGTCCTCAGCGGCACCGATCTCAATCCGCCACTCTTCTACCTGATGACGCGGTGGGCACAGCACTGGACTGGCGAAGGGCTGATCGCCACGCGCCTTCCGGCCATCATCGGCTTCTGGATCTTCTGTGCCTGCCTCTATTTCTTCGTCGCACCGCGCCTTGGACGTATCTGCGGCTGTATCGCGGCGATTGCGCCGTGGTTCACCTTCGCGGAGTATTACGCCTACGAAGCGCGCCCCCACGGCGCGATGCTCGCATGGGGCGGCCTCATGCTCGTGTGTTGGCAGCGCTCTCGCGGCAATGACCGCGTACACTCCGGGCCGTCCAGCCTTTGGCTCGTCGGCCTCTTCTTAAGCTTCCTTGGTGGACTTCTCACCCACGTCTACACCGTCTTCCTCATCGTGCCGTTCCTTCTGGTAGAGCTCGATCGTCTCCTCCATCGCCGGCGACCGCAAGTTTGGACGTGCGTCGCACTGCTTCTCCCTCCCTGCTTCGTCGCACCGGTGTATTTCCGGATTACGCGCATCTACACATCCGGCGTAAGTAGCGGCGGACTTCACGTCCACCCCTATGAAGTCATCCAGCACTTCATCATCACCGTCTTCGGCCCTGGATTGGTGTTGGTCATCATCCTGCTGGCGCTCCTAGCGTGGGGCAGCAGGCAAAGCCAGTCATCACCGGCGCCCCGGCCCTCGCTCACGCGCGAAGAGCTGATCGTCGCCCTCGGCCTCCTGCTGCTGCCCATCTTCGGTGTCATCGCGGCTAAGATCACCCACGGCCCTTACTTCGATCGGTATTTCCTGGCTGCGACTGCGGGCTACGCCATGCTCCTCGCACAGATGGCTGCAACCTCGGGAGCGCGCTCTCTCGCCACACGCGGCCTACTCGCCGCCATGCTTCTTTTCCTGGTGTCCGATGCCCTCATTGCCGCGTACTGCCACTGGCGTCACGCGGACCTCGATCAGGTTGGGCCCGGCAACCTCGTCGTCTTCGGTCCGGACCCGGCCAGGCCCTTCCTGCGAAACGCAAATCTGCTGCTCGACAATTCGAATCTCGACATCCTCGTCACCGGGCATCCCGAGTATCTCTTTCTCCAGTATTACGCGCCGCCCGAGCTGCGCCGGAGATTGATCTTTGCCGCTCCCAGCGCAACCGAAAGCTTTCTCATCAGCTATCATCGCCTCTCCGTGCAGGCCGGGATCGGCCTCAGGACAACCACCTTCGACGACTACTTCGCTACCCATCGCGAATTCCTCGTCTACGCCAATAAGGCCGACTGTCAAGACTGCACCAACACCATCATCCGCGACGGTTTCACCTTGCGTTCGATGAAGCTGGACATCGATGGGCAGTTGGAGCACTTCAGCCGCTAAGGGAGTCCGCCGCCCGCAGCGCCATCCAGTGATGGCATTGCCGCCCCGGAAGGTCTACGCTTAAGGCATGAAGCGCGTCCGCTATACCAAATACAACGGGGATCTCGCCTCCGAGATCGAGATGGATGACCTGCTCAAGGCCCTCTCCGACTATCTCCTCGACTCCGGCTTTCAGGACCCCTACTCGCGCTTCTCCGAATTGAACGGCGATCACACCCTCGAAAATCTGCGCGAGGCCATCCGCCAGGCCCTCGAAGCCGGCGAGCTGCTTGACGACGAGGCGCAGCAGCGTATGCAGCAGATGTCCGCCGAGCAGATCGAAGAACTCATCGATCGCCTGATCGAGCGCATGCAGCAAGAGGAGTACGTCTCCATCGACGCTCCGCACGACCCCAGTCGCATGGCCAATCGCCCCGGCAGCACTGGCCGTGCCGAAACCGAAGCGCGCTTCGAGGTCACCGACAAGAGCCTCGACTTCCTCGGCTTCAAGACCCTGCGCGACCTGCTCGGCTCACTCGGCAAATCCAGCTACGGCCGCCACGATACACGCCACTGGGCCACCGGCATCGAGGCCTCCGGCGCCTCCAAACCTTACGAGTTCGGGGACGTCCTCAACCTCGACGTCAACACCACGCTGAATAACGCGCTCTCCCGCGAAGGCATCACGCTGCCCCTCAACATCGAGTACCGCGACCTGCACGTCCATCAGTCCGAGTATCAAAGCTCCTGCGCCACCGTCGTTATGCTCGACTGCTCGCACTCGATGATCCTTTACGGCGAAGACCGCTTCACGCCGGCCAAGCGCGTCGCCATGGCGCTCTCGCACCTCATCCGCACCCAATATCCCGGCGACTCGCTCTCGCTAGTGCTCTTCCACGACTCTGCCGAGGAGATGCCCGTCTCGCAGATCGCACGCGTCAAGGTCGGCCCGTATTACACCAACACCCGCGAAGGCCTCCGCGTCTCGCAGCGCATTCTCGACCGCCAGCGCAAGGACATGAAGCAGATCGTCATGATCACCGACGGCAAGCCAAGCGCGCTCACACTGCCCGACGGCCGCATCTACAAAAATGCCTTTGGGCTGGATCCGCTCGTCATTGCGGAAACCCTCGAAGAAGTCAGCCGCTGCAAGCGCAAGAACATCATGGTCAACACCTTCATGCTCGCGCAGGACTTCGGCCTGGTGCAGTTCGTCCAGAAGGTGACATCGATGTGCCGCGGCAAAGCCTACTTCACCACGCCGGACCGCTTAGGCGAGTACGTGATGATGGACTACATGCAGCGCAAGATGAAGACCATTCACTGATAACAACTTAGGCTTCTTCAATTCCTCGGGTCGGTCTGGATATAGTGTTAGACCTTGTAACTCACGCTCGTGAACAAGCTAGCCAAATACCGCGTTCTTCTTTGCGGAATCTTTTCTCCGCTGGCCGCGCTGGTACTTTACGTCCTCATCTACGGAATACTGACCCGCTTCAGTAAGGACCTGGAAAAGGACTGGCTCTTCCGTCTATCCCTGGCGACTTTCGGGATGGTTCTGCCGTTCCTGCTCACACTTGTGCTCGCATGGAAAGACAGTCGCCGCCACGCGCTTTTCCTCTCGGGCAAGATCGGGCTCGTCATCGCATGCCTCTCGTTGGCTCTTGTCTGGAAGCCAGCGGAGGACGGCATCCAGCGCTGGAAGCAATCAAGAAATCAAGCCATGCAAAACGTTGCTGCGCCGCCCTTTGAAACCGTCGACCTCGACGGGAAAACGCAGCGTCTGGCCGACCACCGCGGTGACGTAGTTCTCGTGAATATCTGGGCCACGTGGTGTGGTCCCTGCAGGGCAGAGATGCCCCAGCTCGATCGTTTGTATCAGGCGCGAAAAAATCAAAGATTCATTGTCTTCGGCCTTTCCGATGAAGATGCCGCAAAGCAAAGAGATTTCCTGAAAGAGACACCGGTGAGTTACCCGCTTCTCACTGTCGGCGGAAATATTCCCGAACTCTATCGAGATATCGCTCGATATCCTGCAATCTTTCTGATCGATCGCAATGGACAATTGCAGCCCGCGCCTGGGCCAGACCAGCCCTTTGAGGCGCTGCAGTCAGCAGTCGATCGACTCCTCGCGACCGGCCCATCGTAGTTCCCGCTATTGCAGGCCGCGTTACCTATCCGTCAGATCTGCGAACATCCCAGCGGGCTCAAAACCAAATTCGAGATATTGCTGACAATCGCCTCGTAGTTATACCGCGGCGAAGACGACAGCTTCTTCCAGTCCGGATCTGCACTGAAGGCCGCCCAACCCTTCTCCAGCTCTGCCAGATTCGCAAAGCTCAGCATGTAAGTCAGCTGCGGCAATCGCGAACCCATCAGCGCGTCGCCGAAGAACACCGGGTGGCAGCCCGCCTTCTCAAATATCTCGAACTCGCCCTTGTGAAACATCTCCACCTTGCGCACATGCGCTGCGTCGCTCGGGCTCTCGTAGGTCCGCAACTGAAAGATGCGCTTGCTCTTCGTCGCCGTCGTCGCAGGCGGCGTCAGCCGTGGCCAACCCTCAAACGCCGCCAGCAGCGAACTCTCCATGCGTAGAAATGCCGGCGCGGTTGCAGGAGCATTCCAGAACGGCTCCGCAGCCTTCATGAAATCGACATCCTTCACCAGCCGCAGCTCAATCGTCTGCCAGCTCCTCGATGGAGCGCCCCGGAATCAGCAGATAGAACGCCGGCGTCTCCGGCCCGTAGTCGAGCTTGAACGCACCGATCGGCCCCATACCCATACGCGTCAACGCCGGAATCAGCGCATCGCCAAAGTAGCTCTCAACAATCTTGGTCTGCGGCCCCGCCTGCAGTTGATAGCGGCGGATCAGGTAGTACTCGCGTGCGCTGGATGCCGCTGTCGGCTGTGCCGCGCCTTTGCGTGCTGCGGCAAGCGCTGCGCGGCCAGGGAAGATGTAAGAAATGTTCGACGTTTCAAGGTTCTCTCATGGCTTCCTGATTCTATTCGTCGGGCCATCAAGGCACGCGTCACATTCACCGCTTGCTCATCCGCAAGCTCTCCCAGCTGCCATCCATCGTCCATCCGCCATCCACCGGCAGCGCCTGCCCATTGATAAACCCACTCAGCGCCGGATCGGCCAGGAATGCGATCGCCCGCGCCACATCGTCCGGAGACGCAAAGCGCCCCATCGGATTGCGGCCCGTAATGTCTCCGTCGGAGTAAGTCCCGCGCGCCTGGTCGGCGGCATCCATCTCCGTCTTCACCCATCCCGGACACACCGCATTCGATCGCACACCGCGGCCGCCCCACTCCGCCGCCAGCGTGCGCGTCAGCCCAATCAGTCCGTGCTTCGATACGTTGTACGCCGAGCGGTCGCTCACTCCCATCAGCCCGGCAATCGACGCCACGTTCACAATGCTTCCGGATCGCTGCTTCAGCATCATCACGCCAAAATGCTTCGCCAGCAGAAACGGCGCCACCAGGTTCACCTCCAGCACGCGCCGAAAGTCTTCCACCTGCATCATTCTCCGCCGGCGCAATGAAGCTGATCCCGGCATTGTTCACCAGCACATCCACCCTTCCCCAGCGCTTCGCCACGCCGGCGACCGAGCGAATCACCACTCCCTCGTCCGAGATATCGCCGCGGAACTCTTTCGCGTCCGCCTCGCTCGCTTGCACCGCCGACAGCGTCGCATCGCACGGCAGCACATCGATCAGCGCCAGCGCATACCCCGCCTCCGCCAGCACCTCCGCCGTGCGCCGCCCAATCCCCTGCGCCGCCCCGGTAATCACCGCAACCTTCATCGCGTCACCCTTCAGTGAAAACGGTCTCGTGACGCGATTCTATTTGGACAGGCCCACAATCTGCCGCACATGGGCCGGCCGCTCCGCTTCCTTCACCATGAAATCTGCGACGCACGCCCGGGAAACGGTCATACCCTTCGGCAAATGTCCGTCCGCCACGTGATAACCCGCCGTCAGAGCGCTGTTGGTCAGTCGCGGCGGCCGGACAATCGTCCACTCCAGCCCATCTCTCTCGATCGCCGCTTCCATCGCCGTCATATCCGGGATCAGGTTGCGGAAGAGCGTTCCCCTCAGCAGCTTCCCGATGGCATTCTGCTCCGCGAACAGCAATGCCGATGACACCACCAGCCCCCGCCGCGCTCCGCTCCGCTGCATCGCCGTCGCCAGCGCCTTGCCGAACGCACCTCGCGTCGTAACCCGGCGCAGCGTCGATGGCCCGAACGCCGAGAGCACTGCATCGTGTCCCGCCAGCACCTGGGCCAGTTGATCGGCATTCAGCAGGTCTCCCGGCACCACGCGCAGCTTTTCGCTCTTCAACGCGATCTTCTGCGGCGACCGGACAAACGCCGTTACCTCATGGCCGCGCGCCGTCGCATACTCCAGCAGATACTTCCCGATCCCACCCGTAGCTCCCAGAACAATCAGTCGCATGCAATCACCTCCGGCAATGGATTTGGCCGAGACCGCCCTCGGCCTGGATCTACTTCGCCGCTTCTGTCTTTCCAGCGGCAGTCGTTGGATGTTTGCCACGTGCTTTACTATTCAATATATGTTTCTATATCCAATCGTGGATTATGCTGTCAAACAATGAAGGCGGCAAAAAAGCGCCCGTACCAATCCCCCACCCGGCAGCGTCAGGCTGACGAAACCCGCACCCGCATCGCAGCGGCGGCGCGCAAACTGCTCGAAGAGCACGGCTATGCCGGCATGACCATGGAAGCTGTCGCGCAAAAGGCGGGCGTGGCCGTCGCCACCGTCTACGCCGTCTTCGGCTCAAAGACTGGCATCCTCTCCGAGATCCTCGATGCTGCCCGATTCGGCGATCCCTACCAGAACCTCGTGCGCGAGGCCATGCAGGCTGCGGACCCGCGTGATCGCCTGCGCTTCCCCGCGCGCATCGCCCGCCGCATCTACGAATCGGAGGACTCAGTCCTCGACCTGCTCCGCGGTGCCGGCGCAGTCGCCCCCGCGCTTGCACAATCGGAAGCCGAGCGCGAATGCACCCGCTACGATGGCCAGGCCGGCATGATCCAGTACCTCGTCCGCTCGCGCAATCTGCGCCGCGGCCTCGATCCGCAGCACGCGCGCGACATCCTGTGGTCGCTCACCAGCCGCGACCTCTATCGCATGCTCGTCCTCGACCGCGGCTGGACCGCGCAGCAATACGAAGACTGGCTCGGCGATACCCTCGTCGAAGCGCTCGTCCGCAAAGACGCGCCGCGCACCGGATGAGACAATCGGTCGAAGTTTGCAGCCCGGAAATCAAAATCAATCAGGAGCGCCCATGTACGATCTGAAAAATCTCGCCAAGCTGAAGACCCTCGACGCGAACGCACCCGAAGGCATGAAGGCCTTCTGGGCCTTCGACAAAGCCGCCATGGCCCCGGGAGCGATCCCGGTGAAGTACAAAGAGCTGATGGCGCTTGCCGTCGCCTTCACCACGCAATGTCCCTACTGCATCGATGTCCATGCCAAGAAGGCGCGCGCCGCCGAAGCCACCGAGCAGGAGATCGCCGAAGTAGTCGTCATCGCTGCAGCGCTGCGCGCCGGGGCTGCCATCACGCACGGCACCCACGCCGTCTTGTAGCGCTCCAACCTGTCAGTCGGGAAGCTTCCGTGCTCGAAGCATTCGGTAGTGCTCTCATCTGCGGAGCTTCCCTGAGCGTGGCTTTTCCGTCAGGAAATGCCACAAGCACAATCGTTGGGCGCTCTACACCAACGCCAAAAATGCTTCCGGGTGTGCTACCGTTCCCGGCATGGCACGCCCATTCACGCTCATCGCAGCACTCGTTCTTTTGTCCGTCTCTCTCATCGCGTCTGTTCCGGTTTCTGCGCAGACCTCGAAGCCCGCGCCTCCCGGCTCCATAGCGGCGCATCCCGATTGGCCCAAAGCCAATCCCGCCGACGTCGCCTCTGTCGACGCCATCCTCGCCTCTCTCTATGACGTCATCTCCGGCCCTGCCGGCCAGCCACGCGACTGGAAGCGCTTCCGCTCCCTCTTCGTTCCGGATGCGCGGCTCATCCCCACCCGCCACAACCAGACCGGCAGCGGCGCCGACATTGGCATATACACACCTGAGCAATATCAGGAGCGCGCCGCGTCCGCACTCGAAAAGGGCTTCTTCGAGCGCGGCATCCACAACACCACCGAGAGCTTCGGCGACATCGTGCACGTCTTCTCCACCTACGAATCCCGCCACACGAAAGATGGCGAGCCATTCCAGCGCGGCATCAATTCCATCCAGATGCTCAAGGACGGCAACCGCTACTGGATCGTCACCATCTTTTGGGACGGCGAGACGCCGACCACGCCGATCCCCGCAAAGTACCTGCCATGACTTCAGGGCCGCGCATCATCGCGGCTCCCAAAGCTCCACGCGGTTTCCCTCGCCATCCTTGATCCACGCGAAGCGGCCATTCACCTCATCCTGCCGCTTCGGGTCTACCCACACACCCTTCGTTTCGAGTTGCTCCAGCAGCGCATCCAGGTCATCCACGCGGAAGTTCAGCATCGCCGGTTGCTCCCCTTCGCCGAAATATTCCGTATTCGCAGGAAACAGTGACCACACCGTTTGCCCGTGGCCTTCTGGCGCGGCGCACTCATCCCAAACAAACACCACGCCGCCCCACTCCGTTACCGGGAGCGCCAGATGCTCCGCGTACCACGCCGTCAGCCGCTTCGGGTCGCGGGCCCGCAGAAACACACCGCCCAGTCCTGTCACTTTCGCCATGCCGCTCTCCTTACCCTCTGTATCATTCGCACCACGCGCACGCCAGCCGTCCTAGCCCGCCGCGCACCGCCAGCCCATCCCTGCGCCCGGCAAAGTAGAGCGCACTGATCGCATCACCGTCCAGATCCTCCACCCGCGCAAAACCGCACTCCAGCAAGAGCTCGCGCAGCTCGACGGGATCAAATCCCAGCCGGAACGGCTCTCCCGCACGCGCCACACGCTCCGCCAGCCAGTCAAACATGGCCTGCTGCTTCGGCGACAGCGACTCCCGCGCCACGGCATAGTCAAAGGCCACGCCACTGCCCGCCGGCAGCGCGCCCAGGGCGCGCAGTGTTCCCACCGCAGCCTCCCGCGTCAGATACGGTAGCACGCCGAGCCACGAGCAGAACGCCGGCGCACCAGCATCAAAGCCGGATGCCGCAATCCGGACCATCAATTCCTCTTGCTCGAAGTCCACCGATACAAACGTCACCGTATCAGGCACTTGTACGCCGCTCTGCTCCAGGCATGTGCGCTTCCACGCCTGCGTCGTCGGATGATCCACCTCGAAAATGCGCAGCCCCGGATCGATAGGGCGCTCCGGCATCGCCGATCGCACCGCGAATGTATCGAGTCCCGCTCCCAGCACCACGTACTGCCGGACCCCCGCCGCGACAGCGCGCTCCAGCGCGTCCTCCGCAAAGCGGCTCCTCGCACACAGGAAGGCGCGCATCATCCGCGCAGAAGGCGTGCGCTCCAACTCTTCGCGCTTGCTTAACTCCGCGCGTGCGTCTTCTGACAGCACCCGCAACGCCAGCGGATCGGTAAAGACCAGCGGAGGTTCATCATAAAGCTGGTGCGCAGCACGCCGCATCGCAACCCGCTCTGCTGTTCGACTGGCGGTTTTCACACAGGGCCTCGCCTGGCCCGTCCTTCCTGCATGACGGCATTCCACCCGACGCAGCAGGCTGCGTCAAATCCTTTCATTTGCGATCATCTTGAAATGGGTATGCCCCTCCGCATCCTCGCCATCCCCGGCAGCCTCCGCGCCCGCTCCACCAACCTGCTCCTGCTGGAGACCGCGGCCCTCCTCGCGCCTGCTGGCACACGCATCGAGATCTTCGCTGAGCTCGGCAACATCCCCCTCTTCAATCCCGATCGCACCGACGTGCCGCCCGCCGTCGCCGCACTTCGCTCATCCATTCAGGGCGCCGACGCCGTCATCCTCTCCGCACCCGAGTACGCCCACGGCCTTCCCGGCGCGCTGAAAAACGCACTCGACTGGCTGGTCAGCGGCATCGAGCTCACAGACAAGACCGTCGCACTCTTCAACGCCTCCCCGCGATCCGTCTACGCACAGGCCGCTCTGCGCGAGGTGCTCGTCACCCTCGGCGCGCGCTTTCTCGATCAGGCATGCGTCACCGTTCCGCTGGCTGCCGACTTGCGTACCCCACAGCAACTCGCCGCCGATCGCGCCATCGCCGCGCCGATCGGCGCCGCATTCAACCACCTCGCAGCCAGCGTCGCAGCCCTCGAGACAAACGCCGCGGCAGCAGCCTCACAACCAACCGGCCCTGCACTGCCCAATTGGCAGCCGCGCCCGCTTCCAGAGCACCGCAGCTTCCGTGGCCGCTACTGCACTATCGAACCGCTCGACGCAGCAAAGCATGCCGAGGCGCTCTACGCCTCGCTCTGCAATCCCTCCGATGCCTCCGGTTTCACCTACCTGCCCGCCAATCCTCCGGCAAACATGAACGACTGGCGCAGCCGCCTCGAGAACTACGCCGCCAGCCGGGATCCTCTCTTCTTCACCCTCTTCGATGAAACCGGACACGCGGCCGGCATCTGCGCCTTGCTGCGCATCGCGCCGGAGCACGGCTCCATCGAGATCGGCTACATCCATCTGTCACCGCAGCTGCAACACACCCGCGCTGCCACGGAATTCCAATACCTGATGATGCGCTACGCCTTCGATGAGCTTGGATATCGCCGTTATGAGTGGAAGTGCGACGCGCTCAACGCACCCTCGCGACGCGCGGCACTTCGCCTCGGCTTCCGCTTCGAAGGCATCTTTCTCAATGCCATCGTCTACAAGCAGCGCAGCCGCGATACCGCGTGGTTCTCCATCACGGATGATGAGTGGCCGCGCGTACGCCGTGGATTCGAAGCCTGGCTCGCACCGGCAAATTTCGATAGTGAAGGACGGCAGCTTCAATCACTCGCCGCCATGAGGTCGCAGGAATAAAATGTCACACTTCGAGTGACAATATGTAGTCGTCGCAGAGCATCCCACCCACCAGGAACTTCCGCTCTCCAATCCGTACAAAGCCCACGCGATCGTAGAAGGCCAGCGCCGCCGTGTTGTCTGCCTTCACGCCCAGCAATAGCCGCCGCTTTCCGCGCGTACGCGCCTCGGCAACCGACCACTCCAGCAGCCGCCTTCCCAGGCCGCCGCCCTGGAAGCGATGCAGCAGGTAGATCCGTTTTAGCTCAATGTCATTCTGAGTCACCGCCACCGGCAGATCCGGCGGTGACAGCACCACAAACCCGACCGGCGCGCCCTTCAGTTCCGCCAGGCACAGCCGGTACTTCGCATCCGCCAGCCATTTCGCGTACTGGCTCGCCCCATGCTGCACCCGGCAATGCGCCAGGATGTCCGGCCCCTTCCAGCAGGCCTGCAAAGGTCTCCAGAAACGTGGCGGCGCCCACCAGTGCGAGCGCCTCTTCATCCCCTGGCGCGCACGCGCGCAGCACAATCTCTTTGCCCAGAGACATGCGCCGATCTTATCAACCGGATGCGCCGCATTGATGTCATTGAGTGAAGTGGGAGCGGGTTAGTTTGAAGACTTTTGTTCGCTCCTGCTACGCCGAAGACCGCGCATGGCAGCAGTCGCGTCCCTTTCAAACTAACCCGATGCTGCGCTACGCCTGCGGCACATCCAGCCGTTGCTTCAGGCTCCCCGCCAGCTCCGCCATCAGGCGCAGCCGCTGTTCCAGTTGCGGAGAAGGCGGGCTCTCCCTCAGCGCAAGCTGCGAATGCAGCAGCAGTCCGGAGATGGTGTTCCGCAGCTCGCTCTCCAACCGGCGAAGCGCTGCCCGTTCGGCTGCGCCCTGCTCCTGTTCGCGCCGCGCCAGCGCCGCACGCAGGTCACGCACCAGCCGCGCGCTTCCCGTCAGCGCAAAGTTCACCTGCATCGGGATCGCCAGGCCGGCCATCTTCCACAGCACCTCTGCGCCTCGCGGGTCCCCTTCGGCCAGCGCATCCTCGACGATCAGTGCTGTGTAGGTGCCCGCACGCAATGCGTCCTGCGCCTCCCTGCGTCCCGGCACCACGTCTACATCCACTCCCATCTGCTGCATAATCGCCGCAGCGCAATTCTTTGCTCCGCTCAACGCCGAAACCACCAGAACGCGCTCGATTGCGTTTGCCTTTTCTTTCATAGCCCTGACCCTCGTTCTCGTTCTTTTGCCCTGTCTTTTACATGCCGGTGCGGTAGTGACTCGTCCCGTTCATCGGCTCCAGCGTCTCCAGCGAGACGTTCTCCGACAATCCGTATTCCTTCAGCTTCCTGTACAACGTCGTCTTGCCGATACCCAGCAGCCGTGCCGCCAGCAGCTTGTCGCCCTTCAGTTGCCGGATCGTGCTCAGGATCGCCTGCTTCTCGAGCTCCGCCAGCGGCGTCACCCGCGGCGCCGCGGTCGGCTGCATCACTGCTTCCTGCGCCTTGTGTATCTGTGACGATGCCTCACGCCGCAGCCCCAGCTCGTGATTCTGCAGCTGCGTCGGCAGGTCGCCCATGTGGATGACCGGCCCGGACGCCATCGTGCACGCGCGCTCTATCGCGCCTTCCAGCTCGCGCACATTCTGCGGCCAGTCGTAATCCATCATGCTGCGCAGCGCGTCATCGCTCACCGTGTAGTTCTCTCCGCTCTCCCGCGACATGCGGTCCAGGAAGTGCGTCGCGAGCAGCGGAATGTCGGAGCGTCGCTCGCGCAGCGGCGGAATCCGCAAGGTCACCACGTTCAGCCGGTAGTACAAGTCCTTGCGGAAGGTCCCCTTCGTCACCGCCGCCGCCAAGTCCGTGCTGGTCGCCGCCAGGATGCGTGCGTGCAGCGGAATGCGATGTGTCGCACCCGCCGGACGAATCTCCTTCTCCTGCAGCACCCGTAGCAGCTTGCCCTGCAGGTCCGGCGTCAACTGGCCAATCTCGTCCAGGAACACCGTGCCGCTCTCCGCCGATGCCAGAACTCCCGGCACGTTGCGCAGCGCGCCCGGAAAGGCGCCCTTCACATAGCCGAACAGCTCGTGTTCGATCATCTCCGGTGCAAACGCTCCGCAGTCCACGGTAAGGAACGGCTGCGACGCGTTCTCGCTCTGCCCGTGTATCGTGCGCGCCACCATCTCCTTGCCCGTCCCCGCCTCACCTGCAATCAGCGCCGGATGATGGCTCTGCGCCACCTTGGCCAGAATGCGGTAGAGCTTGTCCATCTCCTGGCTGCGTCCCACCAGGTTCCCCGCGCCGCCTGTCGTGCGCAGCCGGTCCCGCAGGGTACGGCTCGCGCCGCTCGCCTGCCGCTGGTGGGCTGCGCGCTCCAGCACCGTGCCCAGTTCTTCCATCAAAAATGGCTTGGTAAGGTAGTCGGTCGCTCCGCCGCGCATCGCCTCCACTGCCGAACCGATGGTCGTCGACGAGGTCATCACGATGATCGCCGTATCCGGCTTCAACGCCTTCACCTCTTCCAGCAGTTGCAGACCCTCCCGCCGGCTGGCCTTCAACTCCATCAGCAGCAGGTCCACGCTGTGGCTGCGTAACAGTTGCTGAGCGCTTCCGGCTTCGGGCAGCCCTTCGGCTGAGAAGCCCCGTTGCGTCGCAATCTCCATGCAGGCCGACCGCATCGCTTCGTCCTCCTCTATCACCAGGACATGCAGTCTGTTCCCGTTATGTTCCATACCAAGCAGTTCGTCCAAGGCAGCACCTCAAAAAGTGTGATTATTGCCGATTTGGAATCCGGTAGTGCATTTTTTACACAGCAACAGTGCAATCTCTACAGACAGGAGTCTAACCAGATTTCATTCCGGGAATGGTGCTGAAATCGTGTCAAAACCTGACTTCGGTAATGACTCAGCGCGGTGACCACCCTCCACCTATGGGGAATCGCTCGTGTATTATGTGCGGTTTACAGCGCCTCGAAATCGTCCCCTCACCTGCCGGTACAATCAGTGCGGAGCCCGCTTTTCCTCTGGAGCCACGCTCCGCTCCGCACTCTGCTCATCGAAACTGACAGGATTTCTTCTTTATGGCACCCGCTTCCTCCCCGCAGTCCTCCCAAAAAGCCCCTGGCATCCGTTCCGGCCGCGCCGCCGGCGAGCTCCGCCCCGTCTCGCTCGTGCCCGACTACGTCGCCACCGCCGAAGGATCCGTCCTTATCTCTATCGGCCACACCCGTGTTCTCTGCAACGCCACCATCGAGCAGGGCGTTCCCCCCTGGCTGCGCAACAGCGGCCGCGGCTGGGTCACCGCCGAATACGGAATGCTGCCCCGCGCCACTCTCACCCGCACCGCGCGCGAATCCGAACGCGGCAAAATCTCCGGCCGCACCCATGAGATCCAGCGCCTCATCGGCCGCTCGCTCCGCGCCGTGGTCGACATGCAAGCCCTCGGCGAGCGAACTGTGATACTTGACTGTGACGTATTGCAAGCCGACGGCGGCACTCGCACCGCTGCTATCACCGGCGCTTGCGCCGCGCTCGCCATGGCGCTCAATCGTCTCGTGAAAGCGGGCACGCTCAAGCAGTCGCCACTGCGCCAGCTCGTCGCCGCCACCAGCGTGGGCATCGTCGACGACGAAGTCCTCCTCGATCTCGCCTATGAAGAAGACTCGCAGGCCGAAGTCGACATGAACATCGTCATGACCGAAGATGGCGGCTTCGTCGAAGTCCAGGCCACCGCCGAGCGCCAGGCCTTCCCGCGCACCAGAATGCTCGAAATGATGGACTACGCCGAGGCCGGCATCCGCCAGCTCTTCGCCGCTCAGCGCGTAGTCCTTTCCAGCTGATTTGGGGCGCGTTTGGGTTGCGAAAAGCGCCTTTGGATGCGCTTTGGAGCACGATTCGGAGCGTTTTACGGGGCGGTTTTGTAGCAGGCGTGGTGCAGAAGCGGTTCGTCGCCACGGATTGTGGATGTCCCAGAACGGGACTGCCGATTTGACCTCGCCTTTAACACATGTTTAGTCTAGGCATCGAGCTAACAGCTATGCCTCTCCACGCGAAACGCGACCTCTTCCCCGGCGCACTCGAACTCATGGTGCTGCGCTCGCTCGCGCTCCAACCGCTGCACGGCTACGCACTCGCCACTCGCATCCAGCAGCGCTCCCGCGAACTACTGCAAGTCGAAGAAGGATCCCTCTACCCCGCGCTGCAACGGCTGCTCAAGGCTGGTCTGGTCGATGCTACGTGGACGACCTCGCAGACCAATCGCCGGGTCCGCACCTACTCGCTCACTGCAAAAGGACGCAAGCATCTTGCGCGCGAGACTGCTGCGTTCGATCAGATGGTCGAAGGCATCCAGTTCGTGCTCGACTCTGACTAAGGGGGCTCACGATGCGCCGGCTCCGCAATCTCTTCTTTCGCAGACATGCCCACGACGATCTCGCGGAAGAGATCGAGCAGCACATCGCCGAGCGTATCGCCGCGCTTATCCAACAGCGGCCGCAGCCCGGAAGAGGCTGCACGCGAAGCCCGCCGCGCCTTCGGCAACCGGACACTGGCGCGCGAGCACAGCATCGAAGTCTGGCAATGGCGCTGGCTGGAAAATCTCTGGGCTGATCTCCGCTTCGCACTGCATCAGCTCCGCAAATCTCCCGGCTACGCGCTGACTGCCATCCTCACGCTCGCCATCGGGATTGGCGCCAACGCCGCCATCTTCACCCTCATCGACGACATCATGCTGCGCTCGCTGCCGGTCTCGCACCCCAGCGAACTCGTCGAGATCGGCTATCGCAGCCCAGCTACTCCGGAATTCATCAACGGCCAATCCTTTCGGACCTTCGACCATCTGCGCCAATACACCCACGGCCTTGGCGATCTATCCGGATGGATGAACCAGATGGTCTCCGTTCCGGACGATCAGGGAACCCTGCGCTCCATCGCGTCGTCTCTCGTCACCGGCAATGCACTTTCTGTGCTGGGTCTTCGGCCCTTCATCGGGCGGCTGCTTACTTCGGCCGATGACGTACCTGGAGGGCCGGAGGGCGGCTGGCCTGCGGTGCTCGACTATGGCTTCTGGCAGTCCAACTACCATGGGGATCCGGCAATCCTCGGCAAACACATCGTCGTCTCCGGCCAGCCCGTCGTAGTCGTCGGCGTTTTGCCCAGTGACTTTCACGGGATCTTCATCGGCGTTACCACCCCGGTCTACCTGCCATCGCACTTCGTCTCCACCGTCGTCCCAACGCCGGATCAGGATCCATACATCCATCCCGAGATGTTCCAGATGCTGGCGTTCGGCCGGTTGCGGCCGGGTGCCTCTCTCGCCACACTGAATGCGGAACTCGCAGCCGCCAGCCCTTCCTTTATTCATGAACTCGTGCCGGCGAAGATACTTGCCAATCCGCTCTTCCGGCAAGCCACGCTTACCGCGCGATCAGGCAGCCGGGGAATGTCCTTTCTCGATCAGCAGTTCCGGCAGCCGCTCTTGCTGCTGCAGGGTATCGTGCTTCTGGTTTTGCTGCTCTGTTGCATCAACCTTGGCGGACTGCAAACCTCGCGCCTGCAGGCACGCCAGCATGAGTTCGCCGTGCGCACGGCCCTCGGCGCGACGCGCAGCCGCGTCGTGCAGCAGTGTCTTACCGAATCGCTCCTGCTTGCCTTCATCGGCTCGGTGCTGGCCGCCGCACTCGCCTGGTTTAGCACCGTCGCGCTGGGAGCGTTTCTCACTCCGGCCGGTTCCGCGGATGCCACAATCCTGCGCCCGGACACGCGCGTCCTCGCGCTCACCAGCGCGCTCGCGCTCCTCACCACACTGCTCTTCGGCCTTGCGCCCGCGCTGCTCGCCAGCCGTGGCTCGTCCGCAACCCTGCTCAAGACGCGCGCCACCAGCCGCCGCACCAGCATGTTGCGCCGGCGCATCTTTATTCCGGCGCAGTTCGCGCTGGCGCTAGTCCTGGTGCTCGGCGCAGGACTTTTCAGCCAAACGCTTCTGCGCCTGCGCAGCAATTACGCCGGATTCAATGCCGCGCATGTGATGGAGGTGTGTGCGCAGTTTCAATCTCTGAAAAAGACACCGGCCGAACTCGCGGCACTCTACCGCACGATGACAGACGATCTCCGCGCACGCCCTGGTGTCCAGGCCGCTACCTACACCTGGGTGACACCGCTGACCACGTTTGCGCCAGCGGTCATCGTGCACACAGCCGCGCAAACCCATATCGACCACTCCATCGACTACAACGATGTCGGTGACGGTTACTTCTCCACCATGGGAACGCGGCTGCTTTCCGGCCACGAGTTCACCGCCGACGATCATGATCGCTCCACATGTGTGCTGAACGAGTCCGCCGCACACACGCTTTTCCCCGGTGGATCCGCATTGGGCGAGACAGTGATGGCAAGGAGCAAAGACGATCAGGATACCCTCAAGGCCACCTGCCGCATCGTCGGGCTGGTTGAAGATGCGCACTACGCCAACCTGCGTGATCCCGCGCCGCCCACTCTCTACTTTCCTGCCGGCACAGCGAAGATTACCGACAGTGACTACACCGAGAACCTCGTCTTCATGATTCGCTCACAGACCGACGCCGAAGCCATCGCCGCCTACCGCGCCACGCTCGCCCGTTACGCGCCCAATACTGGCATCATGACCTTCCTACCGTTGCGCGACCAGGTCGATCAATCGCTCGGCAGTGAGCGCCTCATCGCCATCCTCACCAACGTATTTGCCGGCATCGCCCTGCTGCTCAGCGCCATCGGCATCTTCGGCCTGCTCGCCTTGCGCGTGCAGCAGCGAATACCGGAGTTCGGTGTTCGCATCGCGGTCGGCGCCACCCGCGGTCACCTGCTGAAGATCGTTCTCGGCGACGCGCTGCGCATGGTCGCCATCGGCTCCGTCTGCGGACTCGCACTCGCCGGCATCGGATACGTCTTCATCCGCCGCTTCCTCTACGGCACATCGCCGGCAGACATCCGCATCGCCCTTGCCTCACTCCTCGCCCTCGTCACTGTCGCCACCCTCGCCGCCGCCATCCCTGCCCGCCGCGCTGCATCGCTCAATCCCACCATGGCGCTCCGCGCCGAATAGCGCGGCGCCGCATCACGACCGCTCGGCGGCACGAGTGGTAGGATCACTGCGAACAATTCGCACCAAGTCAGGTGATCGCGAATGATGAGGACGATGCTTCGACCGGGCCCGCAGTCCCTCCTCACCTCCCTCATCCTTTGTCTGCCATCCGCGGCGCTCTTTGCTCAGAAAAAACCCGAGCCCAAGCCGCAACCAGCGCAATCCATCCCCGAACTCCGCCAGCAGCTCGAGAAGATCCTCAACGACACCCACACACCCGGCGTGTCCGTTGCCATCGTGCGCCGCGATGGTCCGGAGTGGGTAGACGGCGTCGGCAAGGCGAACGTCGCCGCAAAACCAGCCCGCCACTGCCGACACCCTCTTCCGCATCGGCTCCACATCCAAGGCCTTCGCCTCGTTATCCATCCTCAAGCTCGTCGATGAAGGACGCCTCTCGCTCCAGGATCCGGTACACAAACTCGTCCCCGAGATCTGGTTTGAAAACCGTTGGGAAGCCACCGACCCGGTTCGCGTCGTCGATCTGCTGGAGCACACCACCGGATGGGACGACCTGCATCTGCCCGAATACGCCAAGGATGCAAAGGGCATGACGTTGCGCGAAGGCCTCGACTACTACCATCACTCGCGCATCTCCCGCTGGCCGCCGGGAACGCGCATGGCCTATTGCAACTCCGGTCCGCCTGTCGCCGCCTACATCGTCGAAAAGCTCACCGGTCAGCGCTTCGAAGACTACGTCACCCAGAACTTCTTTCTGCCCATCGGTATGAAGACGGCGACATATTTCGAACAGCCGTCGCCGCAGTTGACCACCCTCTATCAAGACGACGGCAAGACTCCGTACCACTACTGGAACATCCTTGAGCGTCCGGCCGGTGCCATCAATGCGTCTGCGAATGACATGGCCGCCTACGTCGGCTTCTATCTCAATCGCGGTGCAGTCCACGGACAGCAAATCATGCCCGCAGCCGAGATCGATCGCGCCGAAACGCCCACCCGCACCTGGCAGGCGCAACAGGGTCTCAAGGCCGGATACGGCCTCAGCAACTACACCAGCGTCCACGACGGCTTCGTCTATCACGGCCACAACGGCGGCGTGGAAGGCGGCCTCACCGACATGTCGTATCTGCCCGAGTACGGCGTCGGCTACTTCTACAGCATCAACTCAGGCAACGGCGGGGCGTTTGAAAAAATCGGCGACGCCATTCGCGCGTACATCACGCATGGACTGACAAAACCTGCAGTGCCCGCTGCGGCTCCATTGCCCGCAGACGCACAGCAATACGCCGGCTGGTACGAACCCGATTCACCGCGCAGCGAATTCATGCACGGAATCGAACGCCTCGGTCTGCATCGCGTCCAATTCGCGGGCGGCAACCTCGTGCTCACCAACCTCATCGGCACCGACAACGACAGCTTCGTGCCCGTCAGTGGAAACCAGTTCCGCTATCTCTCGAAGAAGGACCCGCCCGAACCCATCGCCACCGGAGCGTTCATCGCACCCAATGCCGAAGGACGATTCGTCTTCCTCGGTGGCACATGGAAGCAGGTCCCCACCTTGCTTGCTTTCGCAGAAGTTGCAGCCACCGCATGGTTTGTATTGGCGTTCGCAGCCATCGTGCTCTATGCGCCCTTCTGGCTCATCGGCGGCCTATTTAAAAAGCGCCGCCGTCCCGCCGAGCGCGCCATCCGCCTCTGGCCGCTCATCGCCGTCCTCAGTCTGGCTGCATCGGTTGGCATCTTCGCTCTCTCCATCAGCGACCTGCTCAACCGCCTCGGCAACTTCACCGTCTGGTCCTTCGGCCTCTTCCTCTGCACATTGCTCTTTGCTGTGGCTTCCCTGGTCAGCGCCCTAGCCTTGTGGCTCGCGCGAGATCAACCAGTCCGAAACAGCGTCCGCTGGTTCTCGATGGCTGTCACCGCGTCGCTGCTCATCGTCACCGCGTACTTTGCTTATTGGGGATTCATCGGCATCCGCCTCTGGGCTTGAGGGTCTTAGCCTAACGGCCTTTTGCGATTGTCGCCGTCAGTTGCCGCCGTGCAGTCTGATGATCCATTGCGGCGGAATCTTATCGTCCTTGCCCATCCTCGGTATTTTGATGGTCACCGTTTCGATGTTTGCCGCGCCGCCTGGCAGCGCCGCGGCGACCTTCTTGATGATCTCGGCCATCTTGTCGAAGACATCGCGCAGATCCTCCACGTGCCGGTAATCCGCGCTGATCATCACATCGACGTTGCCGCCTCGGCTCTTCTTATCCTTATCCGCGGCCGCCAGTTGGTCCGCGACGCTGCGTGCAAACTCCTTGGCTCCGGCGTAATTGCCGGTGTCCGGTTTGCCCTTGGCCGCTGCCGGAAGCAGCGAAGCATCATCCAGCCCCTGGATAATCTTGTCCACCGACGGCGCCGAGCTCGCCGCCGGAGCCTCTGGAAGATTCGGCTTCGGAAGCTTCTTCGTCGGAAAATCCCACGGGATCTTCGGCAAATTGAATGTGTGCTCACCCGGGGCAGAGACGGATCCCATCGAAGACGAGGTCGACGGCGGTTGTACGGGCGCGGGCCCATACGGGCTGCCCGCTCCTTCCTGCTGTTTATCCGGCGACGACTCCAGTCTTCTGCTTGATCAGCCCGTCCACCAGGCTGTGAATTGCGCTCTGCTGCCCGGGGCTCAACTGCGAGCCGCCCATAGCCTGATCCAGAATGCTCACCAATCCGGCGCCGACGGCGTCCCGCGCGCCCTCGATAATCTTCTTCTCCAGGTCCTTCGGCAGCCCCATCTTCTTCACCAGCGGAGCAACGGTCGAATCCACCACCCCTTGCCCGGCCGCCTCGCCCGCGGACCTTGGCCTGGTATCGGGAGTCTCCTTCGTCGGCTGCCCTCCCAGCTGTTTTAGATTTCTGCGCGGTATGTATTCGGGCAGCAGCTTCGCTACCTTGTCCGCGAACTCTGGCACGGACCCCGTTCCTATTCCGGAGAAAGCCCCTTCGCCTTTCGCGGACAAGGTAGCGTCTCCCTGGAAGAGCATGCGCACGGCCCACTTCACCTTGTCCGTCATATGAAGAGTCTGGCCGCCCTGCTCGCGCTGCACGTCGTAAAGATAAGTAGTCAGAGCCTGCTTCACCTCTTCCCGCGAAACAAGATCCTCGTATCTCTTCGTGACCGAAAGCGGTCCACCCTGATCTGTTGCGTTGGCCGGAATCTGCTGCTGAGTTCCGCTCGGCGTATCCCGCTGGATCGAGGGAGTCGCGTGCCCCGCCGAAACCCGCACGCCGCCGCTGCCCGCGACCGCTGTCGCATGGCCCTGCTGCACCACGTGCGTCAGCTCGTGCGCCAACAGCCTGCGCCCCTCGCCTGTTGCCGGTTGGTAGCGGCCGCCTCCGAATGCAATCTTCGGACCCGCCGTATACGCGAGCGCGCCGATCGAGCGTGCTGACTCCGCCGCCTTCTCATCCGGATAAATGCGCACGCGGCTGAAGTCGTACCCGAAGCGCGGCTCGAAGTACGCCCGCGTCTCCGTATCGAGCGGCCGGCCCCCAAAGGGCAGCACCTCGTCCGCACCACTCCCCGACAAAACTCCGCGAGCGTGTCCGCTAGTGTGTCCGGGACGCTTCAGTTCACCTGTTTGCTTGCTTCCGTCTACATTGGGAGCGCGCAAAACATGCTCGGCAACGCGATCCGCCTCCGCTTCCAGTGGATCGTCCACCGGGCCAATCGCAAGCTTGGCTTGCACCTTGGCAGGGCCGCGCGACCACTCCCGCATCTCGCGCTCGCCAGGCGGGCGACGCAGCACCGTCGTCCTGCTCGCCTCCGCGGACCCCTTCGACTCTCTCGCTGCAGCCAGACGGGCAAACATGGCGCACCTTCGGTAAGCGAAATGGATTGGCTGTATCTCACACCACTCGCCCCTGGCCGCGCAAGGAACTTCGCCTCCTGCCTCAACCTCCGGGCAAAAGGCGTTCAAGCGACTCCGCGACCCAGACCGGCTCAACGGCGCAGCAGTTGAATGAGCGCCAAGACCAGCAGGCCACACGCCAGCCACCCAAACCAGTCCCCCAACAGAAGATAGAGTGTCCCACTGTGCGCTGCCGGAACAGTAGCGATCAACGTCGCAAACGGCGCAGCATCGCTTCGCGTCTCCGCAACCACTCGGCCACGATCGTCGCTCACCGTCAGATACCCGTTCTTCGCCGCGCGCACAATGCTGAAGCCGTCCTCCACCCCACGCATGACTGCTATGTGACCATGCCAGTTACGATCTACATTGAAGTCCCAGCCCGGCACCAGCATCAGGCCCACACCCGCCGCTCCATACTGGCGCGACAGTGGCGTGAAATCCATGTCCTTGCAGATTGCCACGCCCCATCTGTCAGCGCGCCGCGACATCGTCACCAGCGTCGTGCCCGGCGTCAAGGGCGACTCAAATGGAGGCAGCATGTGCTGCTTGTTGTAGCTCAGCACTGCCGCTTGCGGCTGATAAACACGCGCCTGGTTGTACTTCGCGGCTCCTGCAACATGCACCTCGCCCACAACGATCGTCGCGCCGCTCCTGTCCGCCAATTGCTGAAAGATCGGGTCCGCGTTTCCGTTCTCGCCCTCCAGCACCACGCCAAGCTTCTCCGGCAGCACAATCGCCTGTGCTCCATCCGACGCTAATTGTTCCGTCTCCGCCGCATACTTCTCGAACAGCCGCGTCGTCTCCGCGCCGTTATCCGCCACACCCACATTCCCGTGCACGTCGGATGTTATAAGCCCCACCTTCACCGTAGGCCCGCGCGGCGTCGTCACCAGTCGCACGACGCCAAAGATCAACACCACAGCCAGCATGCCGAGAGTCGTCGCCACAATGCGAAGCGCCGCCTTGGTCGCCGTCTCTCGCAGGTGCAGGCCAATCGCAAGCGCCGCGGGAAAACACAGCAGCAGAAAGCTCATGCCCCACGGTCCGGTGACCGAGGCCAGCTGCAGGAACGGCAGAAACTTCAATTGCGTGTAAGCAATGCTGCCGGCTGTCGCATGCGGCGTCGTCAGGTTGCGCACGTACTCGAGCGTGACCCATGTCGCGGGAAATGCCATCAGCGCGCTCCACCATGCGCCGCGCAACACCAGCGCGCGAAACAGCAGCACCGCGCCCGCAGCCACCAGCGCAACCGCGCCGAAGATGCCGAGCCACGCAACAAACGGCACTCCCAGCAAGTGGAAGTAGCCCCATAGATTCAGCGAGCCCGCCAGCCACGCGGCTGCAGCCGTCAACGCCGTCATCCACCACGAATGGCGTAACGCAAACCACAGCACCGGCAGCGGCGCGAACCACATCAGCGGCCACCACGGGTCCAGCCCGTTGCCAAACCACAGCAGCACAGCCGTCGCGGCCGCAGCCAGCAACGCAGTCAAGGCACTCTTGAAGCTAGGCGCGTATCCCATCCATGTACCTCCGTAACGACTCGTGGCAAAACATTCGATATTGCGACGCAGACATGCTGACGCGGCCGCCCAGATACAGCATCATCAGGCCCTGCCACAACGCGCCAGTCTCGAAGACGATCGCCCACACGTCTGTAGTCTTGCGAAAATAACCGCTCGCGATGCCTTCGCGTACCAGGTCCGCGAAGATGTTCGCCGTCGGCGACTTCTCCGCTCTAAAATCCCGCGGATACTGCCTTGCTCCTTCACGCGGTGTAAGAAACATCAACTCGAAAAGCCGCGGATTCTCAAGCGCAAAGCTCAGGTTCACATCCAGAACTCGCGTAAGCCGGTCTTCCACGCTGGGCGGGCGCTTCCCTCCCGAAGAACTCCCCGCAGCAGCCAGCTTCTGCGCAAGCTCTTCAAAGCCTTCATCCGCCAGCGCGTTCAACAGGCCCTTTCGATCGGGATAGTGCCGATACACCGCCATCGCGGTGATCCCCACTGCCGCGGCGACCCTCCGCATCGTCACCGCCTCGACGCCCTCCTTGTCCAGGAGCCTCCGAGCGGCTGTGGCAATCCGTTTCGATGTCGGTTGGGCAGTCATGTATACAGTGTATACATCAAGCGCGCATAACCTGTCGAGTCGCCTCGCAAAAAAGAAAAGCGGCGGCCGAAGCCGCCGCATGAGCCAGCCAGCAATTGCCAGCTCGATCCGTTTAAGTTGAAGCTCTATTTCGGCTGAACGATTAGCGCCGCAGGCTTCGCGATCGTGTACGGCGAACCCGCAGCTGGGCTCACACTCGTAGGCGTCACCGTGAATACATACAGTTTGTTTGCGCCCAGCGCGTACAGATGGTTCGCATTGTCCCAGTACGCCATGCTTACCGGACCGGAGACCAGCACGCCCGTATATTTCGTAATCGGGCTCGCGCCGTTGAAGTGAAAGACCTGCAATCCGGCCGTTCCCGCAACCGCCAGAAGCTTGCCCGAAGGCGACATCCGCATCCGGTTCACTAAACCGACTGCGACTCCAGGCATGTTCTTGTACGTGCTGCTCGTGGTGATGTTTCCCGCAGCGTCCCCCGTGTACGACGCAAGCAGTTCAGGACCATCCTGCGGTCCAAATGGAGCACCCTTTTCTGGGAAGATCGCCACCGCCGCATGATTTGTCGGATCCGCGATCGCAAACACGGGTAGATATATGTCACCAGGCTTCGCTACCGGCATGGCCGCATCGTCCCGGACTTCCGTGATGGTTCCGTTGCTGTTCCGCTGGAAACCGAAGATGTCCGGATTCAGATAGAACTGGCTCGCGGCATAGGCGAACTTGTTATTCCCCATAAAAGTCATGGGCGTAGTGTTTCCCCGAGCCAGACCACCGCCCCAGATGTACGTCAATTCGCCATTGCTACTGTTGATCTTGAAGGCCTGATACGGATTGTTATCGTCATCGCCGATCAGCGTATAAAGCGTCGAACCCGTGTGATCGAGAAACAAACAGTTCAGCCAACCATACTGACCGTCGGGGTTGTATTTGATGGCGTTGAACGATGCCACCTGCTTCAGCGCACCGTTCGACGCGATCCGGGAAGTGTAAATATTCGAATTACCCTCACCGAATAAATACTTGCCGTTCACTGCCATGCTCGCGCCGCCGATCGCCTTGAATGGCGATCCGGGAATGACGGTAAGCTTGCCCGTCGAACTGGCCGAATAGCCCACGATCTGATTTACGGTGTTCGAGACATACACATACGCGATGGGTGCTGGTGTTGCTTGTGCGGTGACTGCTTCGGTGGTCGCTTCATGAATATTCCCGCTAGTGGCTGTCAGGTCCGTCTGAGCAAAGGCGGCATGACTGACAAACACAGCGGCAACGCAGGCAGAGAAAAGAAAGTGAGACATGGGAGATACCCTTCTTGTGACATAAAGTGACGAAAGCTTAACCCCCCTCCCGAAGCTGAGCAATCAGAAACTACGGTTTACGCTGTGAATATGCGGATCCGAGCGGCAACTTATTGCCACGCTGAACAAGCAATCCAATTGCTGTAGCCTCCAATACGAGGTCGTTTGCAAGAGGACTCCCACAGATGCGCATCCACTCACATCGCACCATCACGCTCACACTGTTTCTCGCCATGCTCACCTGCGGCATCGCGCACGCAGCCACTCCGCAGGAAACGGCGATCCGCAATGTGCTCAACGCACAGGTCGCCGCCTGGAACCGCGGCGATGTCGTCACCTTCATGCACGGATACAAGGATTCCCCCGCCACCACCTTCGTCGGCAAAACAGTCCGGCACGGATACGCAGAGATCCTCGCCCGCTATCAGCAGACATACGCCGGCAAGCAAAAGATGGGACAGCTTTCCTTCAGCGAACTGGAAGTGAATCTGCTGGACGCGCGCTTCGCCACCGTCACCGGCCGCTACCACCTGACACGCGGCGCAGACGGAGGAGGCGATGCAGAAGGAATCTTCTCTCTCATCTTCGAGAAGACAAATGACTGCTGGAAGATCATCTTGGACCACACCAGCTAGCCGTCGGGCCTTCTGTTTCACCTGAATACTTAAACGATTAAATCTGTGAGAGAATGGCTCCGCCGAACCGAGCCCTCTCATGCGCAGACACCAACTTTTCCGCTGCTTCCCCGCTCTCCTCAGTGCTGCCGCCACAATCTTCCTGGCCTCATCTCCGGCCATCGCGCAAAACACCGCGGCGGCACCGTCTCGAGGCGCGGACGCCATCTCCTCCCAGTGGATCCAGCCCCATGCCCCCGGTGATCCGCTCATCTGGGGCCGCAAAGACGGCATCCTCTTCGGCCTTGCCTCGTCTGGAGGAATGCGCGGACCCCGCGGGCTCATCCGCGTCGGCGTCATCTCGCCCACCACCGGCCAGCCGGAGCTGCTCAACTTCATCGCCATCGAGCCCGTCATCCTCGGCCCCGGCAGCCGCTCCAGCCGCATGGCCTTCAGTGAACTCGAGCCCAGCCGCCTCGATCCCGGCGAACACGGCAAGCGCCTCTGGGTCGATCTCACCTCATACGACAAGAGCAACCTCCCCGCCGGCACCGTTCAAACCTTCCCCGGTGAACGGAACTCTCCCACCGTCGAGCGCCTCAGCGTCCAGATCGACGTCGAGCGCTTCTCCGCAAACGGCGCGCACGTCCACCTCATCGCCTCCATCGACAGCGATCATCCCGATGAGCTCAAGCTCTCCGTCTTCGCGGATAACGATAGCCCGCCCATCGAAGAGCTAGCGCTCACCGCCACCATGGGCAACTTCGAGCGCCTTCGCCGCCTCTGGCTCCATCGCTGCGTCGTCGACAGCCGCGAGCTTATGGGCAGCTACACCGGCGACGCCTTCACCGATCCGCCCAACTATCCACTCCACGACATGCTGCGCACCGCCGACGGCGACGCCATCGTCTTCGCCACCACCAACGAAGAAAATCCGTCGTCCTTCCCCGGCACACCCTCCGGTCACTGGCACTATCCGTTGCCCAAGCTGACGCAGTACTGGCGCATCGAGGCGCACGAGATCCAGCCCGACCTCCGCGTCCGCTTCAACGGTCGCCGCGTCTACTGGGCATCGCACGACCCCGTCCCCGGCGGCATCGCCTATGAAAACTTCGACGTCCGCCAGCGCTACATCCCCGGCCAGACCTACATCTTCGGCGTCACCGCAAAAACCCCATGGCAGTTCACACCCGCCGTCCCCGGCGTTGAACCACTTCCTGCAGGGCTCGGCGAAGGCATCCAGACTTCCAAGGGCTGCTCATTATAGTCCTCGCAACCTCCGTTGACTGAAATGCAGAGGTACTCGTGCTGCCATCTCGTTCCATGAGAGGGCATGCTAATCTCTCCGTTCCATGACACCTGAACAGAAGAAATTTCTCCAAGGCCGGCTCCGCAAAGCCGTAAGCGTGCAACCGGAGCTAAAACATTTAAAGCTGCTGTTGCTCCGGTTTGGTGGAGATTTTATTGTCGCGCCCCAAAAGCCTGACCCCGATGTACCTAGGCTCTTGGAATCTGGGTTTCTCATGAGCGGTCCAATAACAATGGAGTTGATGAACGATAACAAGTGTCATCAAAACGTCGCGGCAGTTTGGAACACTCGAAAACCTAACATTGTCGGCATCGCGACCGGCTATGCCTTGAGTGAAGACGGCCTATGGAGACAGCACTCGTGGGGAATATTACGGGATGGGTACTCGAGACGACAGAGAAACGACTGACGTATTTCGGCGTTTTGCTTCAAGACGCTCAGGCCGATCGATTCGCGAAGCTCAATTCACCGAGATCTTGAAATCGCTCTAAGCCTTCCCCATCGCCGGGTCGGTCATGCTGTCGCGCCCCGTCTCCACATGGCCCGCGATGTGTCGTATGAAATGCGGTTCGGTCTCCACGGTCAGGTCGTACCAGCCAAAGCTCATCCCCAGCGCCCAACGGTGCTCCTTCGTCTCCCCCGCAGCCAAGGCCAGTGTCTTCGTCTTCTGTGTGTAACCGTCGCGGATCTTTATCTCTCGCGCACCTCTATCCGGATTGCGCAGCGTCAGCATGATTCCGGGCTCGTCCACCCCATCGACTGACTTCGTCACTGAATAAGTCTCACCGATCTCGATCGCATCTGACCCATCCGCAAGACTCCCCACGAAGGCGCGGAAGAATCCATTCGGCCCATACACCGACAGGCTGTACGCGGACTCACTCGCTGGAAAGCTGTCGCTCAACTCACCCTGCGGCCCCACCGTGTAACTCCACGGTCCGGTCTTTCCATTGCTCGACCGCACATGGAAGACCGCTGCGGCCTTCCCCGTATTGTGAAATGACAGCTCCACCGCGCGTTTCGTGCGATCCACGCGCGCGCTCACCCCCAGCGCATACGGCAGCGCCCGCGCCGGCCGTGTGCCCGGTTCCTGCACAGGCATTCGCTGTTCCTTGGGTGGTGCCGGCTTATAGTCCGGATGCCGCTGCTGGTCGGGCGGTCGATACGCCACCGTGCTCGGCAACTGCATCACCGCCTCATCTGGCGTCTTGAAATCGAACGCGGACGTAAGATCCCCAGCCACGGCTCGCCGCCACGGTGTGATATTCGGCTCGTGCACACCAAACCGCTGCTCCGCAAACCGAATCAGTGACGTGTGATCGAATACCTCTGAGTTCACCCAGCCGCCCTTGCTCCACGGCGAGATCACGATCATCGGCACCCGCACTCCCAGCCCATACGGCCCGCTCGGATACTTTTTCTTTCCCGGATAGATCTCGTTCGTCGTCGCCACAGTCGAAAGCCCCTGCGCCCGCGTCGCCGGGGGCATCGGCGGCACCATGTGGTCGAAGAGCCCGTCGTTCTCATCGAACATCAGGAAGAACACCGTCCTGCTCCACACTTCGGGATTCGCGGTCAGCGCATCCAGAATCTGCGACACATACCACGCCCCGTAATTCGCCGGCCAGTTTGGATGCTCCGAGTACGCCTCCGGCGCCACCACCCACGACACCTGCGGCAGCCGATTCGCTTTCACATCCGCCGCAAACTCCGCAAAAAGCGATCCACCCTTGACGATCTGCGTTCCTGTCCGCGCTCCCCTGTGCAGCGACGATCCCGTCAACAGCCTCTCGTACTGACGAAAGTAGAGCAACGCGTTGTCGCCGTAGTTGCCGATGTACGGATCTTTCGTCTGCCCCCACTTTCCCACCCTACCCAGGCCCAGCCCCGCGTCCTGATAGACCCTCCAGCTCACCCCGGCGCTTTGTAACCGCTCTGGATACGTCGTCCAGCTATAGCCACTCTCTTCATTGCCCACCGCCGGGCCCCCGGCCTTGCCATCGTTCCCCACCCACCCCGTCCACATGTGGTACCGGTTCGGGTCCGTCGGCCCCAGCAGCGAGCAGTAATACGCATCGCACACCGTAAACGCATCAGCCAGCGCGTAGTGAAAAGGAATGTCGCTCCGCGTCAGGTGCGCCATAGTGACCGGCCCCTTGCTCGGCACCCAGCGGTCGTACCGGCCTTCATTCCATGCCGCGTGTGTCGTCGTCCAGTCATGCGCCAGGTCTTCCAGAAACGTCAGCCCCAGTCCCGCATCACTCGACTCCGGCGCCGGCGGATGAAACGGGAGTACATATCCATCCCCGGTCGTCTTGTCCGGCTGCTTCCACACCGGATCGCCTGAAGGCAGCCGCACCGCTCGCGGATCTCCAAAGCCCCGTACCCCCCGCAGCGATCCAAAGTAGTGATCGAACGAACGGTTCTCCTGCATCAGGAACACGATGTGCTCCACATCCCGGATCGTCCCCGTCGCCTGGTTCGCCGGAATCTCCAGCGCCCGCGCAATGCTTGCAGGAAATGCAGCCGACGCCGCACCAGCGGTCAGCAGTTGAAGAAATGCCCGTCGATCCATCGCCATCCCGTTCAGCCCTCGCCACTTAGAATCTCACCACACTCGGTGCACTCTCCCACATCTCGCATTCAAGATTGGTGATTCACTATGCCCTCGGACGGAAACTCCGCCATCAGCGCTTCACCTCGGGCGGCCGGTCCGCGCGCTAGAATGGGTGTCGAGTCAAGTTCCCGCTCAAGACATCTGCTCCAGGAGAAGCATCATGACCAAGATCAAACTCACACCCGGCAAGCTCGCGGGCCTCAATGCTGTCTCGGACCACCGCGGCGTCATCGCCGCCGCCGCCATGGATCAGCGCGGTTCCCTCCAGAAGTCGCTCGCCAAGGAAGCCGGCACCGCCACCGTTCCACCCAGCGCACTCGAAGAGTTCAAGACCCTCGTCACCTCCGTGCTGACGAAGCACGCCTCCGCCATCCTCCTCGATCCCGAGTTCGGACTCCCCGCCTCCAAGCACCGCAACGGCAAAGGCCTCCTGCTCGCCTATGAGAAGACCGGCTATGACGCCACCGCCGCCGGCCGCCTCCCCGATCTGCTTGACCACTGGTCCGTCCGCCGCCTCAAGGAAGCCGGCGCCGACTGTATCAAGGTCCTCCTCTACTACACGCCGATGGAGAAGTCCGAGATCAACGACCGCAAGCACGCCTTCATCGAGCGCATCGGTGACGAGTGCCGCGCGCACGACATCCCCTTCTTCCTCGAGTTCGTCGGCTATGACCACAAGGGCGGCGACGAGAAGTCCATCGCCTACGCCAAGGCCAAGCCCGACATCGTCTCCGGCTCCATGGCCGAGTTCGGCAAGGAGAAATACGGCGTCGATGTGCTCAAGGTCGAAGTTCCGGTGCAGATGGAATTCGTCGCCGGCACCGAGGCCTACAAGGGCGAGACAGCCTACAGCCGCGCCGAAGCCCTGCAGCACTTCCGTGACGCTGCCGGCTCTACCCACAAGCCATTCATCTACCTCTCGGCGGGCGTGTCGAACGCTGTCTTTATCGAGACCCTCGAGCTAGCCGTCGAATCCGGCACCCACTTCAACGGAGTCCTCTGCGGCCGGGCCACCTGGAAGGACGGCATGAAGGTCTACGCCACCAAGGGCGCCAAGGCATTCGAAGAGTGGCTCAACACGCAAGGTGTCCAGAACATCAACAACGTCAACAAGGCGCTCGAGAAGGCTCACAGCTGGCACGAAAAGGTAGACGTGCACGCCACCCTTAACGAGCCCGTCCACGCCTAAACCCCCATCATCCGCATGCACAAAAGGCGCCGCAATCGCGGCGCCTTTTGCTTTTACGGTTCGGGTTCTTTTCCGGTTCGGGTTATAGATCAACGCACCTTGGTCTTGGTACTGTCTCTCGCAACGACTGCGATTGAGGTGGAACCATGGCGTGCGAGAAAGAAGAGTTGAAACATGTACCGCTCTTTGCCCTGTTGGACGACGACGAGATGAGCCTGCTCGCCTCCCTCGTCGAGCTCCGGAAGTTTGGCGCCCGCCAGCGCATCTACAAAATCGGCGACGCCCCCGACCGCGCCTACGTCATGCTCGGCGGTTTCGTGCGCGTCACCACCGTCGATGAGGACCAGCAGGAGGTCGTAGTCGATGAGCCGCGCCATGGCGAGTTCTTCGGTTTCGCCAGCATGATTGAGCAGGTGCCCCACCGCACCAGCGCCCATGCCATCGAAGAGTCCACCTGTCTCGAAGTGAACCGCACTGCCATCGAAACTCTGTTGGCCCGCAAGCCGATGGCCGGAATGGACATGATGACGGCACTGGGCCGCCAGTTTCACGCCGCGCAGGAGCTGGCGCGCCGCCGCGCAAGCCGCAATGCCAACGAAATCATCGAGGAGGAATCCACCTTCGCTCAGCGCCTCGCCGACGGGGTCGCCCGCTTCGGCGGCTCCTGGACCTTCATCATCACCTGCGGCATCGCTCTCACCGTCTATGTCAGCACAAACATCCTGCTCAGGCATTACGCCTGGGACCCGTATCCATTCATCTTGCTCAATCTTTTCCTATCCATGCTCGCTGCCATCCAGGCACCGGTCATCATGATGAGCCAGAATCGCCAGGACATGAAGGATCGCCTGCGCAGCGAACTCGACTACGCCGTCAACCGCCGCGCCGAATCCGAGATACAGGGACTTTCAGCCAAATTGCATATGCTGACAGACAAGATCGAGGATCTCGACGACTTGCTGCGCCGTCAGGATCCTCCCGATGCCGCCGTTCGCGTGGCACCATTGCCCGAACCATCTCCGCGTTGATCTCCGCATCGATCCCTTGGAATATGCATGAACAACAAAAAGATTCTTGAGTCGCATCGGCTGACACTGATCGCATCCACGCTCGCGCATCTGCGCACGGAATTGGAGTCACCACAACAACTCGCCAGCCTGTTGAACGCAGTGGTGTCACCGGAATGGCCCACCGGAGAGTACGACCGCGACGCGATGGAGTTCTTCCGCGCGCGTCTGGAGGAAGGTGGCGCAGCGGTGGAGGGCTGGTACGGCTGGTATGCCGTGCGGTCGGCCGATCAGGAAGGTCCCCGAGCTTTGGTAGGTGGCGCAGGCTACTTCGGCCCGCCGGATGAGTCAGGCACCGTCGAGGTGGGCTACTCCGTTCTTCCCGAATGGCAGCGCCGCGGATACGCAAGCGAAATGGTCCAGACGCTTGTCGACCACGCTTTCACCTTCGCCGGCGTAGAGCGCATCATCGCGCACACAATGGAGGCGAATCCAGCATCCATCGCAGTTCTTCTGCGCTGCAATTTTCATCGAGCAGGAGCGGGACGGGAGACCGGTACGTTGCGCTTTGAGCGTTCCCACACAGACCGCGCATGATACCAGTACAAGTTCTGCAAGCCGTGCCTTCCGAACCGTTTGCTAACCAAACCAAGCAGTCTGCTGCTTACTTAGGTAGAAGAGAAGGCCCGCACTTGTCGTTCGCTTGGCCGCCTTTGCGTGCGCACGGCGCTTCGGCAATGCACGAAGTTCTCATCCATTTTTGCTGGCACCTATTGCCTTGCGCGACGAACTGTAGAAACGGTGTCTCCGCTGCTAAGCGTGCTAGCTTGTTCGCGAATCCGCACTGTTTGGCAATCTTCTCCAACGGCCCCGCGAACAGACTGTTGAACTCAAGACAGGGCGCCTCCGGCGCGCAATCGCTTCGCACGTCTCCATTCGAAGTCTGATACAGTCCCCAGCTCGAAAGCGGAATGTCCGTATTTCCCTTCGAATTGGTGAGGTCGAGAGAGCAAGCGTAGATGATTTCTTGGTTTGCATCTCTGGGAGGTGCCCCGATCAGACATTGATACTCTTCATTGGTCAGGATCATGTCCGGCTTGATGCCTAAAAGCTGCGCAAGCTGGTCCGCCCTCTTCCTTCCTAATGGCTTGTTAATCTGGTCAGCTCGGCGGTCTTCCGGGGGGGGCAGGTTTTCTAATTGCGGGCTCGTCCTGCAAGACTCCGGCCAGAAAGTCTTCTGGTTTCGACCGTCTCCAGTATCGGCGGCTTGCTCTGCAAAAAATCGCGCCATCTCCGCGTAAGGGCAGCCATCCGGGTTATCGACAAGGCACTTATAGACCTCTTGAGGAAGCGCCACCCTGTAGGCCGGCATGAAGGCCGCATTCTCAGGATTCGAAACGTAAAGCAGCAGGAAATTTATCAGGTAGATCGGAGGCGCGAGGGGAACTCCAAACGGTGCTACATAGTCTTTTGAAACCCTGGAAGTCGTCTCCGGCGCCATGTCACGTTCGGCGTCACGAGCCTGCGCTTGGAGACATCGCGTACCTGCAACCACCAGAAAAACCAGCATTACACTTAGAAAGCTTTTGGTCCGCATCTGCATGATCCTCATAGAAGAGTGAAGGCTAGGGGATGGGCCCATCAGCGTCTGCAAACCTATTCCGCTCCGAAGGGGCCGTCAATCGCATTTCTGACAGCGCGCGAATCCGGCACGACTTCAACGGAGTTTCTGCGACCGCGCCACCTAAATCAGCAGTTGTGTCACTAGCGACCCGCCACACGTCCGTTGGAATGTATCCCGGTCAACACGCCCACACCTTCTAGGCGCCCTCCCGGCGTGCGGGTAAATTGATGCCAAATGTCCACTTCCACACATCGCCGTGCTTAACGTAGACCGATGTGCCCCAGACAGCCCCAATCTTCTGGCCATAGCAGGTCCCGTCCGCAGCCGCCTTGAATGTCAGGATGCCGACTGTCGGCGAGAGCATCGTACCGGCGGCGTCGGTGATGCTGATGCTCTTCACATCGCAGTAAGGCTTGGACCAGTCCTTCAACGCATCGGTCTTATTTGCAAAGTAGGTGCCAAAAATATTGATGAACGAAATATCGCTGGCTGTCTGATCGCCCATTTGTTTGGTGTCGTGTGTTCTCCAGGCCTCCCAAACGTTTCTTTCGAGCGCGAGCAAGGCATCCGTCCCAGCTTCTGGGCCACCCGATTTACCTTGATCCTTCTGTGGTATCTCCTTCACGTTTACAGGTTTTGTCGAAGCCGCTTTTGGATCGACAACCGGAGCTTCGGCATGGAAGGCTGCTTTCCATCTTTCTCCGTCGCGAACGTATACGGTCGCCACCCAACTGCTGGGCGGGAGCTCTTGTCCGTTGCATCTGCCGTCAACGGTTGTCTTATGCGTGATCAGCGCCGCATCATTCCCGAGTGGCTGTATTTGCTCGTCGGATAGAGCGTAGCTCTTGATCGTGCATTCAGCGCCGGTGTACTCCTTCGTCGCTGATGCCTTATCGAGCCTGCCAGACGAACTCCAGCCGACAAACTTATCCGAAAGAAATGTGTCCCAGAACTTCGCGTTCTTGGACTTCCAAGCCTCGTATGCACTCTTCTCCAGCGTCACGAGTGCATCCTTTGAAGGTGCGGCCAGAGTGGTCCCTTGAACCGTGTTCGCGGCAATTGCATTGTTCGCCGGTACACTTCCGGCGCAGGTGGCAAAAACGAGAGCGGCTGCGAAATAGCTGAGCTTGGCCATAAATTGTCGCCTCAAAAAGAAGTTGTAAACAATTCAATTGACCCAGAACCCTCGAGACCCCCGCTCAGCGAAACGCATGAAAGTGGAACAGCAGCCACGTGACGAGCGCGACGGCAATTCCGATTGCCCACTTGTACCGCCGCATGAACTTAATGATCTGTTCCCACGCCGTCTCGTGGTGATACTCATGCACCGCGCGGATCGCCGCCACCTGCAACACAATCGGCACCGTCACCCGCCGCGCCGGCGCAGCCAACGCATTGCCGCCCAATAACGCGGCAAAGACCAGACCCACCGGTCCAGCAAACACCGCAATCCCCTTTGTCAATGCGGCATTCGTCGCCAGACTTAGCCCGTGGCCAAGCAACTGCTGTGCCGCCGCATTTGCCACGATCACGCTCCCTTTGAAAACCGCGAACCCGGAGTGCTGTATCGCGAGCCGCGCCGCCTCCACGCCGCCCGGCGCCAGCAGCAGTTTGTGGTCCCGTATCTTCAGCGACAGCAGCAGCTCCCGTCGCTGCTCCGGAGACATCGTTTCGTACGCCTCCATCAGCAGCTTCGTCACAATCTCGCGTTCGATCTCCCGCGTGCTCTTCTCCCCGCTCTTCACGCCCACGCGCCCGGCCACGTCTCGCACAATCTGGTCATAGGGCACGCCCTTACCGCCGCGCAGCAGCAGCGTCTTCAGCGTGTTGGCGCCGAACTTCTGAATCTCCGCCGCAATGTCGTGCACGTAGGCCTGATGGTTCGGCTGGTTGTTACGGTAGGACGCGGTCAGGGTGAGCTGGCACATGACACCGCCTTTGGCGCAGAGAATCTCGACCAGCGGCGCTAGCTCCTCGTTCGTCGCCTTGCCCAGCAACTCCACCAGCGGATCATCTTCGACCAGCGGCAGCGGCCCGGTTCCCTTCAGCGCCAGCCTGTCCGCAAGCCCGCTCGCTAGCCTTCCCGACAGCCGGTCCTTCGCCGGTAGAGGCGCATCCAGCGCGGCTTCGCCGGCCTTCTCGATCTCCGTCGGCCTTTCCTTCGGAATGAGCTTCCCGTCGTCCATCGCTCTCTCTGATGGCTGAATACGCAGCTGCTGCCCGGCAGCCGGGACTCATCCTAGCAAAGCCCGAGCCACGCTGACCGTATGCCGATTCAGGAGACCCCCGAGCCTTGGTGGGGGCAGGAGGCTACTTCGGTCCCCCCGGATACGGGAGGCGGATGCGGGAGGCACAGTCGAGGTCGGCTAGTCCGTTCTTCCCGAGTGGCGGCGCCGCGGATACGCAAGCAAAATGGTCCAGATGCTTGTCGAACACGCCTTTACCTTCGCCGGCGTAGAGCGCATCATCGCGCACACAAGCGAAGCGAATCCGGCATTCATCGCCGTTTTCCTGCGTTGTGGTTTTCATGGAGCGGGACGAGAGACCGGTACATTGCGCTTTGAGTGTTAAGCGGCGCTCCTCATCTTGAAGTGCTCTGTATATTCAGGTTGACGACAACTCAAGGAGTTAATTGTGCCTGTGACTGAGGACGAGCAAGCAAGCTATGGTTCATTCGTAATTTCCATAGCCGAAGAAGCGGGCTGCTTTGATTTGTCCGGAACCGACCTCTTGTGGCACTACACAGATGGCGAGGGACTCCTTGGAATCCTCGAGAGTGGCAAGCTGCGAGCAACCCAAGTCGCCGCCCTGAACGATTCGCAGGAAGTCCTCTATGCACGTGAGGTCTATAGAAAGGAAATCGCTACGCTTCGCAATAGCACCTCGCTAGCAGACGAAGACAAGCGGTTCTTGGAATACGTGTTGGAGCTCCTCAAGAATGATCCTCTCGAACCCGAACACGCGAGGAGCAATTTTTTCGTGTCCTGTTTTAGTAGGAAACGAGATGACTTAAGCCAGTGGGACAGATACGGCAATGGCTATGGCTATGCCATTGGGTTCATCGCCCGTTTTCTGGATGAGATTCCAAACACGACAATCTCCCGAATCATTTACGACCGTTCCAAACAACAAGCCGCCGCCCGCAAATTAGCTGAAGCCACCCTGTATTTCTTCAAGCAGGGATTGACACCGGATCGGACCGATCGCAAGAGTTGGATGGAAGAATTCTTTTGGAGTTGGAATAGCTACATCTATCGACTCGCGCCCGTTATTAAAGACGATAATTGGGCGGCGGAAGACGAGTGTCGGGTTGTGCATATGAGCAACGGTTTGGCCGATGTAAAGTTTGCACAAAAGCGAACCATGCTGGCCCGCTACACCGACGTGATATTTCCTATGACGACGCCGCGTCTACCGATAGGATCGATCTTGATAGGGCCGGGCAATGACCCCGGACTAACAAAATCCAACATCGAATATGTCCTCAACAAGATGGGATATCCCGACTCAATTTCCATTGAGGTAACAAGAGTTTCTCTCCGACGCCCTTGATGACCGCCGGGTGTCGCATCCTAGCAAAGCTAGGGTGGGGGTGGTTCTCAACGCAAACCTAAATAGGATGGAGATGACGCTCTATACTGTCCTGCATCGGAGAACCGAAATGGCAGTCACGAAGGGCTGGAGCGCGTACTGCGCACGGGGCAGCCTTATCTGCGGTCTCCTCGCAGTAATCGCAACCGCAATATTCTTCGCCTACCCAAAGCCAGTGAACGATCCATCACCGGTAAGTTTGCCGGAGTCGATCTGGATGATTACGACGTTTCCAATAAGCCTTGTCGGGTTCATCCTCGGCACGTTGAGATGGAACTCCGTCGGCATCACTGGATTAGTGCTTTGCGGCTGCACTCTCTTATTTCTTCTTCTTGCGTCAATCGCTGTTTAGGCGCTCCGTTGCCCCTCATCGTCTCCACAGATGGACGAATCCGCGTAGTAGCCAATACAGAACGGTAGCGGCCACCGCTATCATCGCCACCCAGATGAGGCATACGAGGATGAGGAGTGTCCAACTGCCGGTGAAAAGAAGGAGCATGGTCGACGAATTATAGTTTCCCCTGCTTCCGCCTCTCGCGAAAACGCCAGCAGCATCGCCCAAAGACTCAGCCACTGCCGAAACTGCGACTCACCCCCACGACCATCCATCTAAAAAACACAAACCATGGCAAACGAACTTGTCCTCGTAACCGGCGGCTCTGGCTTCATCGGCGTGCACTGCATTCTGCAGCTTCTCAACGCGGGTTATCGCGTGCGCACCACGATTCGCTCTCCGCAGCGCGAAGCCGACGTCCGCGCCATGCTGCAGCAGGGCGGGCTCGCACAAACCGATGGCCGGCTCACCTTCGCTATCGCCGATCTTGAAAAGGACGCTGGCTGGTCGGAGGCCGTCGACCGCTGCGACTATGTGCTCCACGTCGCGTCGCCGCTCCCTCCCGGCGTCCCCAAACACGAGGATGAGCTGATCATCCCCGCTCGCGAAGGTGCTCTGCGTGTGCTCCGCGCCGCACGCAACGCCGGCGTCCGCCGTGTGGTGCTCACCTCCTCCTTCGCTGCCATCGGCTATGGCCATCCGCCGCAGTCGGCGCCATTCACGGAGAAGGATTGGAGCAACCTCAACAGCGACGTGGCCGCCTACCCGAAATCGAAGACCCTGGCCGAACGTGCTGCCTGGGATTTCATCGCCCGCGAAGGTGGTCCCCTTGAACTCTCCGTCGTCAACCCGGTGGCCGTGCTTGGCCCGGTCTTCGGGCGCGACTATTCAGCCTCCATCCTGCTCGTCCAGCGGTTGATGGACGGCGCCATGCCCGGCTGCCCGCGTCTCAACTTCGGACTTGTCGACGTACGCGACGTCGCCGACCTGCATCTCCGCGCCATGACCCATCCCGCCGCGAAAGGGGAACGGTTCCTCGCCACCGCCGGCGACTTCTTATGGATGCGCGATATCGCCAGGGTTCTCAAAGCCCGCTTGGGCGCTCTAGCCAAACGCGTGCCCACCCGCGAGCTCCCCAACTGGCTTGTACGCCTCGCCGCGCTGCGCGATCCCGCGATCAAGGTGATCACACCCGAACTCGGCAAGAAAAAGAACGGGAGCAGCGAAAAGGCAAAGCGCATACTCGGCTGGACGCCGCGGTCCAACGAGGAGGCGATCGTCGCCACAGCTCAATCGCTCGTTCAGCTGAAGCTCCTCAAGCAGAGCTGAAATCCCACAATGGGCTCGGCCCGCAGGCATCCGGCAAAAACCTGCCGATTCACCCCACCGAAACTGCTAGCCTAGAAATAGACGCGGCTTCACGCCGCGTCTTTTTGTTTGTGGAGTTCTGTCATCGTGCCCACTAACTCATTTGCCTCGAGGACTTTACCGGTAAGCCCTTTACCATGACGACTTTGAGCCTCGGAAGGGCTCCTAACCTGCACATTCCGCACGAGATAGCAGACGCTCTCCCGTGACGGGAGGGGGGAGGGTAGGTAACGTGGTCTCGCCCGACTAAGACATCTAGGCCAGACAGCAAGACCGCTATCTCTTAGCCCGCGGCAACAACATCAGCACCGCCAGCGCACCCGTCCAGGCGCTCAACGCACAACTCAACATCACCGCTCGAAAGCCCGCAAGAAAGGACCGGTCCAGCATCCCCGCGGCTTCCACATGCTGCGCTGGCGTCAGTCCAGCAGGAATCGGCGTCTCGTGCAGGCGCGCTTCCGCGGCAGTCATCGCCTGCCTCGCCGCCACCGGCAGGCTCGACCGCGCAAGCTCGTGCCCCAGCTGCGAGCTGAACCCGTTCGCCAGCACGAACACCAGGACCGACACCGCAATCAGCTGCCCCAGCCGCGATAGCGCGTTGTTCACCGCCGACGCAACACCTGTCTTCTCCTGCGGCACAGACGACATCACCGCCGTCGTCAGTGGCGCCACCGCCATCGTCATCCCCGTGCCCAGCAACAGGACCCCCGGCAGCAGGCTGCGCCAGTAAGCACCGTTCGCCGACAACGCAGCGAAGAGACAGAACCCGACCCCGGCGCACAGCGCGCCGCCCGCCAGCAGCCATCGCTCCCCTACCCGGGCTGCCCGTGCGCCCACCCGCGCGGAAAGGAAAAACATCATCGCCACCAACGGAAGAAACACCGCGCCCGCCTCAACCGGCGCATAGCGCCGCACCTGAATCACATAGAACGGAATCACATACAATCCGCCGAACAGCGCTCCATAGAGCAGAAACGTCAGCAGGTTCGCCGCCAGGAAGCGCCGAATACGGAACAGCGACAGTGGCATCATCGCATTCGCTCGCACGCCCTGCGACCATAGGAACGCGCCCAGCAGCAGCACACCGGTCACCAGCGTTACAACCACCCGAAGATCTCTCCAGCCAAGTTCCGGCACAAAGGAGAGCGCGAAGATGATCCCCGCGAAGCTCGCCGTAGCCAGCAGCGCACCCAGCCAGTCCAGCGGTTGTGCCTCGCCCTCGCCTCCAGCCTTGCTCTCCGGAATTCGCGGCGCCAGCAGCAACACCAGCAGAGCCAATGGAAGATTCAGCAGGAAGATCACCCGCCATGACCAGACCTGGAGCAGCCATCCGCCCGCTACAGGCCCCACCGCAGCAAACACACTTGTCCATGCCGACCAAGTGCCGATCGCTCTGCCGCGCTCCTCCCCCGAGAACGATGCCGATAGGATCGACAATCCCTGCGGTATCAGGAGTGCCGCACCCATGCCCTGCACAGCGCGCGCCGCAACCAGCTCACCCAGCGACGCCGAGGCCGCGCAGGCCGCCGACGCTGTCGCGAACAACGCCACGCCCCACACGTACGCGCGGCGGCGTCCGAAATGATCACCAATCGCGCCGCCCAGCAGCAGCAACGCTGCTCCAAACAATGCGTAGCCCTGCACCACCCACTGGATGCCGCCGGCGGTCGCATGAAACGCGGCCTGCAAGGCCGGCAGCGCGACGTTCACCACCGAGCCGTCCATGAAGGCCAACGCCGAGCCCAGGATGGTGGCCACCAGCACCCATTTGCGGTTCCCCGGAGCACACGGCGCTGCCCCGCCCGCATGAACCCGGGCGCACGGCGGCGCGCCGGGCGACTTCGCTATGACGACGACATCACTCACTGGATGCTCGAGTGCTGAGCGTCCACAGCAATATCACGTTCACGCGCTACAGCGTTGTGGCGGATAGAAACATCAACCAGTCGCACAGCGACCCCGTGAAGGGATGTCATATTCTCTGCCTTCTATATCGAGACCAGGTCCGCTCGACTCGCCGAAGCGGATCCGTGTCGCACCCTCCGGCCACAACCCCCACTTCCACCTCATTCGAATTGGGCAAGAAACCTCATCCGCGCCGCCAAAGCCTCATCCCCTACCACATGCGCATCTGTCCACTTCGTCTCCCACACCTGCTCATCCGTCCGCGCGGAACTGTTGTAACGCCGCCCGTACCGGTGCCGTAGCATCTCGATCGCATGGTCAGCCGTGTCCTTCGCTGGCTCGGTCATCAGCAAATGGAAGCGGTCCGGCAGCAATGCCACGCCGCGCACCTCAAATCCGAACTTATGCGCCGTCTGCTCCAGCAATTGCAGAAAGAGAGCGCGGTGCTTCTCTTCCCCAAGCTTCGGCTGATGTCGATAGCAGATCGAAGTGATGAAGTGCAGCTCGCCCGTCCCATACGTCCGCCGCTGTCCCTTAGGCATGACACAAATCAGACCACACTCGATGCAAAACGGTTCGGCCACCCCGTAGCTGAACGAGTCCCCTGCAATCCGGTGCGGCACGTCGTCCTAAACTTGTCCCTGTTGCGCTAGACGCCGCTGCAAGTCGTGTCGCACGCACTATCTATCAGAACCTAAGCTACTTACGGGTGGAGATGGCCCATCGCAATAGAATGGCGCACCGCAACCCACGTTGGTTGGTACCGGAATTCCGGTGCCTTGTACCGAATTGACGTATCAGAATACGAAAACTGTTGTATCCCGGTCACAATTCCCCTGACAGGCGTTCGCTGTCCGGCGTATGCTTCAGGCGTCCGCGCAAAGTAATAGCGGATGGGGAGGCGACCATGGCGTCGATTCCGTCCAAACTTCTTACTTGCCTGGCATTCCTGATTGTCAGCGCTCCATTGGCAGCTGCGCCGCAGCCCGCCAGTTTTATGCCTCCGGCGATTCAGGCGTCGCAAACCGCGCACGTGGATCAGGCCAGCACCCCCACCTCGCCCGCCGCTCCGCGCGTGTCCTATATGTACGAGCTCTCGCCGGAGATGCAAGGCGACCTCTATATGGCCCGGCGCGAGTATGTCTCAGCCATCGGTGCCTATCAGCACGCTCAACTGCAACAGTCTCTTACCTGGACGAAGATTGGGGTCGCCTACCATCACCTCTTTGCCATGGACGAGGCCATGAAGGCCTATCAGATGGCAATCCGCCTCGATTCGCACAACGCCGATGCGCTGAACAACATTGGCGCCGTTTACCACGCTAAGCGCGAGTACCGCACCGCCGCCAAGTTCTACAAGAAGGCCTTGAAATATAAGCCCCGGTCGGCCGCCGTTTACTGCAACCTCGGCACTACTTACTTCGCTGATCATAAGTACAAAGACGCGGAAAAAGCATACGGCCATGCCTTTGCGCTCGACCCGAATGCCTTTAACCACGATACGAACGCATCCATCGACGAAGGCAGCACGAAAGAAGAGCGCATTGCGCAGAACTACTATCTTGCGCGCGCCTTCGCTCGGGCAGGCCAGCGTGACCAGGCGCTCTTCTATCTCCGCAAGGCGTTCGACGAAGGCTTCCACGATCGCCGCAAGCTGAAGGACGAGCAGGATTTTGCCATGCTGCGCACCACCCTGGAGTTCAAGCAGCTGATGGCCGAGCAGAAACTCGATTAGTCGGCGCCACATCCTGCAGCAACTGCGCTATTCGCAATGACGGGTCGTGGCCTCTCTATAATCGACCCGTGCCCCTCTTCCGCCGCAAGCCCAGGCTTAAACAGGAACACAAGGTCATGCAGCAGGCCGAGCAGGCCGCCGGCGCTCTGCTGCCCGAATACCACCGCGCCACCCCCGAGTGCCCCCACCCCGAGCGCTGGAGCATGTTCGACTCCATGACTGCCGAGTATGAGGTGCTCGAGTTTCTGAGAACGCTCGTGACCACCATCAAGCCCGACCTCGTTGTCGAGACCGGCTCTTTCCTCGGCGTCAGTACGCTATGGATCGCCGAGGGCCTGGAGCGCAACGGCTTCGGACGCGTCATAAGCTGCGAATACGACCCAGTGGTTTTCGCCAAAGCCCAGGAGAAGATCGCTACATCGCCCTTGCGGAGCCGCATCGAGCTCCGTAACGAATCATCGCTCGAGATGGTTGTGCACGGCACCGTTGATCTGCTCTTCTCCGACAGCGACATGCCGATCCGCGAGCAGGAGGTCACGCGCTTCCTACCCCAGATGAACTCCCATGGCCTCATCCTGATGCACGATGCCAGCTCGCATCTGAAAGTGGTGCGTGAGGCCGCTCTCAGCCTTGAACGCAAGGGCCTGCTCTCCGTACTGCTGTTGCCCACACCACGGGGACTCGTCGTGGCGCAACCGAAGCGGCGTTAAGCCTAAAGCCAGCGCGCCTTGCGCATCACCACCAGCATCAGCACAGTGGAGACGACGATCGCGGCGATGACGTAATACGCACCGTACGCAGCGTCGATGAAGGGCAGCCCCTTCACATTCATCCCGTAAAAGCTCGTGATTACAAGACCCGGCAGCGCAATCGTGCTGAGCACAGTCAACACCTTCATTACCTGGTTCGTGCGGTTCGCCACCGATGAGAGATATACATCCAGCGTATTGTTCAGCAGATCGCGCAGCGTCTCTACGGAGTCCAGCAGCCGCAACACGTGGTCGTGGACATCGCGAAAGAAGGGATAAAGCTCGTCCGGGATGAGATCGGTTTGATCGCGAAGCATCGAATTGCAGGCGTCACGCGTATTCACCAGCACTCGCCGCAGTTCGATCAGCTTCCGTTTCTGGTCGAAGATGCTCTCCACCGTCTCCGGCGAAGGTTCGTCCAGAACGCGGTCCTCCAGTGCATCGATAATCTCGTCGCTCTTATCGATGGATGGAAAGAACGAGTCCACAATCGTGTCCAGGATGAGATAGAGCAGCTTGCCAGGCGGCGGCTCGCCTGCCGCTTTCTGCGCCCGGTCCAGCACACAATCATTCGAGTGGCGCGCATCCCGCACGCTGATGAAGTAGTCTTTGCCCACAAACAGGCTGATCGTCCCCAGGGTCAGCTCGCCGTGATCCACCGAGAGAATGTACTTGAGGATGTAGAAGAGATATTCATCCGTCTCTTCGCTCTTTACCCGTTCGTTGTGGCTGCGGCAGTCTTCGATGTGCAATGGATGCAACCGATACTGTTTTGCCAACTCATCCAGCTTCGTATCGTTCGGATCGTCGAGCGCGTACCAGGTCAATGCAGTCCCTCGCTATATCTGTATCTGTGCGGTTATCTTCGCAGATGCCGCAGCGCCATCCGCGCCGCGTTGTGACCGCACATGCCATGGACACCGCCACCGGGCGGCGTGGAGGACGAACACAGATAGAGCGAAGGATCGCTCGTGGCATAAAAGCGCCATCCGGGGCGAGAGAAGAGCTGCAATCCATCGACCGCGCCGCCGGAAATATCGCCGCCTTCCAGGTTCCTGTCCATGTACTCGAGGTCCGACGGGGGAAAAACGCGCCGCGCCAGCACGCATCCACGAAAGCCCGGCGCGAAGCGCTCCATCTGCGCTTCCATCCGAGGCAGCATGTCTTCGGTCGATCCATTCGGCACGTGGCAGTAGGCCCACGCCGTGTGCCTGCCGAGGGGCGCCCGACTCCGATCGAACAAGGAGGGCTGCACCACGATCATGAATGGGCGCAGAGCCGTACTGCCGTTAGCCACCACGGATTCCGACGCCGCTATCTCGGTGTCATCGCCGCCGACGTGCACCGTAGCCGCCATCGCGCAATCCTTCGCGCGCCACGGGATCGGCTCGCTCAGTGCATAGTCCACTTTGAAGACGCCGGGGCCCGGCCGAAACCGTGCGAAGCGCTGCCGATCCACCGAGTGCAGACGCCCGCCCGCCAGCTTGAGCAATTGCCGCGGCGTGGTATCGCACAACGCAACGCCAACTGGCCCAAGTTCCTCCAGCCGCTCCACCGGCGTCGAAGTCTGCACTGCACCGCCGAGTGATCGAAGGTGCGCAATCAGTGCATCCGTGATTGCCTGCGATCCGCCTCTTGGAATGGGCCAGCCTACCGCGTGGGCTGCCGCCGCCATCACAATGCCGAAGGCGCTACTGAAAGGTCGCGTTAGGCTCAGACACGAGTGCGCCGCCAGCCCCGCGAAGAGAGAGCGCGCGCGTACCCCCTGAAATGCCCGCCGCGCCAGCATAGATGCCGGCAACGCGCCGCAAGCTCCCATTCGTGCCAGAAGCAGCGGATGCCGCGGCAGAAACGAGACCGGCTGCAGAATGTCCTGGCTTAGCGCCCACCAATGGGTAGATAACGGCTCCAGGATGCGGCGCCATGCGTCTCCATCTTCGCCCAGTATGCGACGTTGCTCATTGAAGTCCCGCACCAGCAACACGGCGGTACCGTCATCCAATGGATGAGCCAAAGCAACGGGCGAAAAGATCCATTCCAGCCCGTAAGCGGCAAGCGGAAGCTTGCGGAAAAACGGCGACCCCGCCGCCATGGGATGTACCGCCGAGCCGAAGTCATGCCGGAAGCCGGGCAGTGTCAACTCGAGGGTACGCGCGGCGCCCCCGGCAATCGCCTCAGCTTCATAGACCGTAACCGCCATGCCGGCCTGAGCAAGCGTTATGGCACCAGCGAGTCCGTTAGGGCCCGCGCCTACCACTGCCGCGTTGTGAGGTGACACGGGCACGGCAAAACCTCGCTGGGCGCAAGTCTAGAGCAAAAAGCGGGACAGTGTTCGACGGGGTGCGGCTGAAAGCAATCGCATTTTCGAAGTGTGCGGCACACGATCGCATTCGTACATTGCATCCTGCTGCCGGGCGCCGCGTCTATAGTTGTAGGACGTGTTCGGCGTACGTAGAGAGGGATACGTTATGGGCCAGAACAATTCGAATCGGCATCGCGGCGGGAACCCGAGATGGTTTTCGTCACTCGCTATTGCGGGCACAGCGTCGACACTCTTCGCTTTCCCTGTCTTCGCCCAGCCCGCAGCCGGTCATGCCTCCACCGGACAGATCACCGCGACCCGCCCGATGGCCCCTAGCCGCTCCGTCGGAGCCCCGGTCGGCACTCCGATCCATAGCAGCCCGCGACCCGGAACGACGCACGCCAACTCCTTTGGAGCCAGCTCCGCCCCGCCGCCCTCCTGGGAACTGCCGAGAATTGTCACCCCGCACTGGGAGATCGGTCCCAATGTGCAGGTGCAGCCGAATCCGGTTCAGGGCAACCACGTGCACGGCAACAGAGGTGCATTGGGCGTTGGATTCGTCGGCCTACCCTATTACGTCGACCCCATGGCGTTCGTGAATGCTAGCGACGACGACACCGCCCAACAGGCTCAACCTGCCGGCCCTGCTCGTCCTGACTATGGGCCACAGGTACCTAACCCACAGGCGCCCTACGGCGATGGGTCATACGACCAGGGCTACGGTGCGCCCCAGCGGCCCCCATACAACCCGGACGGATATCCGGCTCCGGAACAGCAGAGCGCCGCGTCCGATCAGAGTGATGGTCTGGACCACCCAGCTGTGACGCTGGTCTTCAACGACGGTCGGCCCCCTGAGCAGGTGCACAGCTACGTGCTGACTGGCTCATCCGTCTTCGTTGCCGAGCATGGACACCAGCGGGTTATTCCGATTGCCGAGCTGGATCTTCCGGCGACCATCGCACAGAACCGCGAAGCCGGTGTGGATTTCACGCTGCCTGGCGGCAGCCGGTAAGCCTGCAATGGAGCAAGAAGGGCAACCCAAAACAACGGTTACGTTCGATAGACTTCCAGCTTCACCGTAGGGAATTCGATCGCGGCGCCCGTCTCCGCACGGTACCGGTCCAGCTTCTGCCTGAGACGCGATAGCGTTTCGCCCTCAGTCAGGCCCTCACAAAGAAAACCGTTGATCTCCGGCACACGGGCCTCATACCCGTGATCAAGTCGTTCCAATTCAACGCGATACACCATCATTGTGTGCTTTTCCCTCGTTCCGCCAGTGGCGGCAAACCCACCCAGCATGCCTGTCGGCACCGGGGACTGGGAATAACACCCTTGAGTCACGGGCGGCTTCTGATCAGATGGTGACGGCCTTTCGACCTTCGTTTCGTGGTTTTGCGACAGCAAATCGATGCCGCCGCGGTGGCTCATCCGGAGGGTAACCAGCATCGAGTGAGCGCTACTCCCACTCGATGGTGCCCGGCGGCTTCGACGTGATGTCGTAAACCACCCGATTGATGCCGCGAATCTCATTCACGATGCGGCTCGACATCCGCTTCAGCACCTCGTATGGCAGCGGCACCCAGTCCGCCGTCATGCCGTCCTCCGAATGCACAGCGCGAATGGCGCAGGTGTAGGCGTAGGTGCGCTGGTCGCCCATCACGCCGACGCTCTTTACCGGCAGCAGCACGGCAAACGACTGCCAGATCTGCCGGTAGAGCCCTGCGGCCTTGATCTCGTCGACGACGATCTCGTCCGCCTCCTGCAGCAGTGCCACGCGCTCCGCCGTGACCTCGCCAAGGATCCGCACCGCCAGCCCAGGCCCGGGGAAAGGCTGGCGCTCCAGAATCTCCTCCGGCATGCCAAGATCGCGCCCGATGCGCCGGACTTCATCTTTGAAGAGATCGCGCAGCGGCTCGATGAGTTTCAGCTTCATCGTCTCCGGCAATCCGCCGACGTTATGGTGGCTCTTGATCGTCTGAGATGGCCCTTTGACGCGATGAGCTCTCGATCACATCCGGATAGAGCGTGCCCTGCACCAGATAATCCACGCCGCCGGTCGTTGCAGAGATGCGATGCGCCTCGTCATCAAACACCGCGATGAACTCATTGCCGATCGCCTTGCGCTTCGTCTCAGGATCGGTCACGCCGGCAAGCTTCGCAAGAAAGCGCGTGCTGGCATCGACGGCGACAACGTTCAGCCCCAGCTTGTCACGCATGTTCTGCTGCACCTTGAAGAACTCGTTTCGCCGCAGCACGCCATTATTCACAAAGACGCAGGTGAGCTGATCGCCAATCGCGCGATTGACTAGCACCGCTGCGACCGACGAATCGACGCCGCCAGAGAGCGCGCAGATGGCATGGCCATCGCCCACCTTCTCCTTGATCGCCGCCACCGTGCTCTGCACGAAGTGCGCCGGCGTCCAGTCCGCCTTTGCGTTGCAGATTTTGAAGAGGAAATTCCGCAGAAGCGCGGTTCCCTGCCGCGTGTGATGCACCTCCGGATGAAACTGCACCGCCCAGATGCGTCGCTCCGGATTCGCGATCCCCGCCACCGCATTCGCTGTCTTGGCCGTCAGATGAAAACCCGGGGGCAGTTCGAGCGCCTCGTCTCCATGGGACATCCACACCGTCAGATCCGAGGGCAGGCCGTCAAAAAGCGCATTGTTTTCGTCGACGATCTGGACATCCGCGTGACCGTACTCGCGCTTGTCGGCCGCACGCACCTTGCCGCCGAGGTGGTGCGTGATGAACTGCAGTCCATAGCAGATGCCAAGGATGGGCACGCCCAGCCCCAGCACCTTCGGATCGGCAGGCGGCGCATCTGAGTCGTACACCGAGCAGGGGCCGCCCGAGAGCACTATGCCGATCGGCTTATACGCCTGGATTTCGTTGAGAGAGGCCGTGCAGGGCAGTACAGCGGAGAACACGTTCTGTTCGCGGATGCGACGCGCGATCAGCTGTGTGTACTGCGCGCCAAAGTCCAGAATGACAATCGACTGGGTGTCCACGTTACATGTTACCCCGGATTATTCCGAAGTCTTTGCCTGCGCCGCCAGAACTCGACGAACGCCGCGAGGCGAGCCACCTGGAAAAAGTCCGATGCCGCCAGGTACCAGATCCCGACCACCACCCACCAGATATAGAGAGCGCTCCCGCTCATTTGTGCCTCGAACGGCAGCGGGATCGCAGAGAAGACCATGGCCAGCACGATGATCGCCAGCTTCACAATGCCGAGCACCAGGTTGGTTTCGATAAGTTGCATGGTGAGAGGCCCCAACCGCATGCTGGCTGCCAGCGCTGCCGGCAAGCTGCATCCTTCCACCACGATCAGCACTCCCGTGATGGACAGCAGCCAGCTCCACAGAGCCCACACGATGAAGGTGCCCAGCGACACGCAGATAAGCCACGCAGCAAACACCACCATGTTCGGCTCCGCGCCAGGCGCGACATGGGTGACATTCCGGGCGGCAGCCCAGCGCACCACGGTAAACCACAGCCACCAGCTCAGAATCAGCGCGGAAACGCGCAGCAGTTGCAGCACGACAAGCGAAACCGGCCGCCAGCGGCGCCCCGGCGCAAGCGCTCGCAGCACGAAAGCCCGCCCCAGACCGGAGGCGATGGCCCAGCCTACGGTGAGCAGCGGCACGACCCACCGCGCAAGTTTGAAGGCAGCAGGCTGAATCGCCTCGTAGGACGCTCGCACAATCTGCGCCGCCGATTCCGGGTGCTGCAGCGAAAAATCTTCGATGCCTGTGTGAGCGGCGAGGAGTATCGCCAGCAACTGCCGCCCGCACGCGCACAGCAACAGAAGCGCCGGGACGCCAAAGAGCCAGCGCCACGCGAGCTCACGCGCGATCAGCCCGGGACGCCGCCAGCATTGCGCTTGTATCTGGATCAGCGACTGGGTGCCGCGGACATGATCCATCTGAGCGGTGGGCCGTGATGTAGCAGGCTTCCCGCTATCCGATCGCGTTTCCACTACCGGACCACGAAGTTGATCAGCTTGCCCGGCACCACGACCACCTTCACCACGGTCCTTCCGGCCAGCGAACCCTGCACCTTCTCATCCGCACGCGCGGCTGCTTCCAGCGCTTCCCTCGAAGCGTCCACCGCGACCTTGATCAGCGAGCGCAGCTTGCCATTGATCTGGACCGGCACCTCGATCTCGTCTTCGCGTGCCAGCGCCTCATCGAATTTCGGCCACGCATGCCGCAAAATTCCGTCCCTGCGGCCGATCTGCTCCCACAACTCCGCAGCCAGATGCGGTGCGAACGGGGCCAGCATGAGGACCAGGGACTCGAGAATGCCCGCAACCGTTCCCGGCGAAATTGTACCGCTTGCGATCGCTGCGTCTGCAGCGGTCAGTTCATTCACCAGCTCCATGATCGCGGCGATCGAAGTATTGAAGTGCCAGCGGCCACCGAAGTCCTGCGTGATCTTACGGATCGTTTGGTGCAGCTTGCGCAGCAGGGCAGTTGCAGTGGGCGATGCTTCCGCAGCCGCGGGAACCGCACCGCGGGCCAGCTCCGCATGCCGCATAACAAAGCGATAGACGCGCGCCAAAAATCGGCTTATGCCCGCGACGCCATCTTCCTGCCAATCCAGATCGCGATCCGGCGGTGCAGCAAACAGTGCATACATGCGTGCCGCATCGGCGCCATAGCGCGCGATCATCTCGTCCGGCGACACCACATTGCCCTTCGACTTCGACATCTTCGCGCCGTTCTTGATCACCATCCCCTGCGTGAAGAGACGCGCGGCAGGCTCGTCATTCCGAACCATCCCGAGGTCGCGCATCACCTTGGTCCAGAAGCGCGAGTAAATCAGGTGCAGAATGGCGTGCTCCACGCCGCCGATGTACTGATCGATGGGGAACCAATACGCTACCGCTGCAGTATCAAATGACGCCGTCGCATCCTTCGCACTGGTGTAACGATAGAAGTACCAGGACGAATCGACAAAGGTATCCATCGTATCCGTCTCCCGCCGCGCCGGGCCGCCGCATTTGGGACAGGTAGTGTTCACGAACTCCGGCAGCTTCGCCAGCGGTGAGCCGCCCTCCTGCGTGATCTCGACATTCTCTGGCAATAGCACCGGCAATTGATCATCCGGCACTGGCACAATGCCGTCCTTGGCGCAGTAAAGCATCGGTATCGGCGTTCCCCAGTAGCGCTGCCGGCTCACCCCCCAGTCCTTCAGCCGAAATGTGATCGTCGCCTCGCCAAAGCCCTTCGCCTTCGCGAAGGCAGTCATCTTCTGCTGTGCGTCATGGCAGTTCAGACCAGTCCACTCGCCCGAATCAATCAGCAGGCCGTCTTCCGAAACGAACGGCACCGCAGGCGGTGCCTCAGCGGGATTCTGCTCTCGAATCACCTGCTTGATGGGCAACCCATATTTCGTCGCGAAGTCATAGTCGCGGTCGTCATGCGCAGGAACCGACATGATGGCGCCTGTACCGTAATCCAGCAGCACATAGTTCGCGGCCCACACCGGCACGCGTTCCCGCGTGAACGGGTTGATAGCGTAGTGGCCAGTAAAGACGCCATGCTTCTCGATCCCGCCCACGTCGCCCGCTTCCCGGGCATGGTTCTGTTCGTCTGTGAGCGCCGCAACCCGCTTCGCCAATTCCGAATCCTGCTTCGCGAAGGCGTTGATCAGGGGATGCTCCGGCGCTAACTGCAGGCTGGTCGCTCCGTAGATGGTGTCGATGCGCGTGGTGAACACCTTCACCACGTCGCCGCGGCCTTCGATCGTAAACGCGACTGTCGCGCCTTCGCTGCGGCCAATCCAGTTGCGCTGCATGGTGCGCACTCGTTCCGGCCAGCCATCTAACTTGTCGAGTCCATCCAGCAATTCCTGCGCGTACTGCGTCGTGCGGAGGAACCACTGCTCCAGTTCACGCTGTTCCACGAGCGTGTCTTCGTGCCTCCAGCAGTAGCCGTTGATCACCTGCTCATTGGCAAGCACGGTCTGGCACTCCGGACACCAGTTCACCTTGCTGTTCTTCCGATAAGCCAGGCCCCGCTCGTACATGCGCAGGAAGAACCACTGGTTCCAGCGGTAGTAGTCAGGCAGGCAAGTCGTCAGCTCGGTGGCCCAGTCGTAGCTCAGGCCCAGGCGGTTCATCTGTTGCTTCATCGCCGCGATGTTCTTCTGCGTCCACTCGCGGGGCGGCGTGTTGTTCTTGAGTGCAGCGTTCTCTGCGGGCAGTCCAAACGCGTCCCAGCCCATCGGGTGCAGCACGTTGTAGCCCTGCATCCACATATAGCGCGCCAGCGCATCGCCAATCGCGTAGTTGCGCACGTGGCCCATATGCAGTTGGCCGGAGGGATACGGCAGCATCTCCAGCACGTAGTACTTCGGCTTGCCGCTCGTCGCAGGCTCGGCAGCATAGAGCTCCGGGTGCACGGCCCAACGGGCCTGCCAGCGCGTCTCAATCTCCGCCGGGTCATAACGGACCTCGGGGCGCAGGTCGGCGCTGACCGCGGATGGGCTGTTATTGGTATGAATATCCGCGCTCGCGTCCGCGCGGGGCGTCTCTCGCTGGATTGCCATGTGTACTAACGATTGTATCGCTGCTGCACCCACTATTTCGCGCCCTGCTGGGCTGCCCCACGGCCTACTGCGCCGTGTGGACCCGCCCCACCAGCGACTTCAGTACATTCACATTTCGTGCGTCGTCACCAGGCTCATCCACCGGCGTCTCGGCGATGAAGGCGCAGTGGCGGAAGCGTGCGTCGTTAAGGATGCGCCGGAAGGCTGCCACACCGATCGTTCCCTCGCCGATGTGCTCGTGCCGGTCCAGCTTTGAACCCCGCGGCGCCTTGGCATCATTCATGTGCCATACCCGCACCGTATCGAGGCCGATCAACTCTTCGATCTGCTGGACCGTCTCTTCATAGCCGCCGCTGGTCACGATGTCATAGCCGGCGACGTGGCAGTGGCATGTATCCAGGCATGCGCCGACCGGCGCAAAGTGGCGCAGCTTCTCTACTAACTCGCCGACCTGCTCAAAATTCGAGCCCAGCGAAAACTCCGCCCCCGCCGTGTTCTCAATCAACACGCGGAAGCCGCACTCCTGCCACGCCAAGCCTTCGAGCGCCCGCTCGATGGCTTCGGCTGCTCGCAGCAGACCCGCTTCCCGTGTCATGCCCCGCCACGACCCAGGATGCAGCACCAAGTATTCGGCGCCCAGCGCCAGCGCACGCTCTACCTCACCGCGAAGCGCCGCGATCGAGTTCTTCCAAACGGCATCCGACTGGGCCGCCACGTTGATCAAGTAGCTTGCATGAATCACTAGCGGACTTACATCGAAGCTCTCGCGCAGCTCCCGCATTCGCGCGCAGTGGCTCGCGGCAATTTTCGGCTGGCGCCACATCCGCGGGCTCGACGAGAAGATCTGGAAGGTGTTCGCGCCAATCTCATGCGCACGCTCTGCCGCACGAAACACGCCGCCTGCGGTCGAGAGGTGCACGCCGATGCGTGGCCTGGGAGGCACGCCGGCCGGTTCTTTCCGGTCCTCTTCGGTCACGGAGCTTCCTGCAGGTTCTGACGGGCACGCCACAGCGCGCCCTCCGTCGGATCCACCGCGTTCGCCAATACCTGCGTCCCGGGATACTGCCGCTCAATCTCTGCGAACATCGCTTCGCGGACCATCGCAATGTTTTCGAGCACACTGCCGGTAAAGGCGACGCGGCGCGGCGCAGCGGGTTCGAGCGCCAGCACCTTCCGCATCGCCAGCGAAGCGTCTTCCCCCAGTGCCCGTCCACCAGCGACCAACACCGCTTGTGCCAGGACGTTCCCCTGCGCGGCAACCTCGACCACCGTGCGTGTCAAAGCGGCAAAGTCAGGCGGCGGAGTGGAGTGCGCGACCTCGACCACCTGCTCGAGCGTATCCACCTTCCATTGCGCGACCAGTGTATTTAGCAGCTTACTGCTGCCCTGTTCATCGTGCTCCCGAATCGCGGCGCGCAGTGCCCTCAACCCGATCCAGTGACCGGATCCCTCATCCGCCAGTTGAGGCCCCCAGCCACCCACTGTCACGAGCTCGCCCTTCGACGTGCGGCCTAGCGTGTTCGAGCCGGTACCGGCCATCACCAGTACACCGGCCTCTCCCGGAAACGCTGCATCCAGAGCAATCTCCACGTCACCGCACACAACCAGGTCGCCGCGCAGCATGGGGCCGAGCGTCTGCCATATCCACCCGGTCACCGTGGAGACGGTATTCCCGGCCGTCCCAACGCAGGTAGACGCAACTTCCGTGATGGGCACGCCACTGCTCTTCGCTACATCGTCCAGCAGGGCCCGCAGATTGGTCTCAGCCACGGCAGCTGAAACGCGCATCACCTTGATGCTGCCACTCTTCGCCCGGCCCAGGACGCGCTGATCGTCGGCCAGTGCCGCCCGCGTGCTGGTACCCCCGGCATCTAATCCCAAAAAAAATGTCATGCGGTCATCATCATAGCGGCTTAAGCCGTTCGATCAGCGCGTGGCCGCCAGCGCCGGGTCGAGCACCGAAGCGTTGCCATCCGTCGCGGGTGCATCGAGCCCGAGGATCTCCGCGACAAATGGATAGAGGTCCACATTTTCGAAGGGTTTCAACACGACGCCCTTGCCAATGTCCGGCCCTGCCGCGTAGAAGATCGCCCCCATCTCGGGCACAATCCGAGGATCGTAACCATGTACGCCTTTATTTGGCGGATGGTCACGCGCGGGATCGTCCGGGCCATGCACGCGGATCGAATAGGGGCCCGTCGCCACCACAACCGGGTCACCAATGCGCGGTTCCCCCGTGTAATGCAGCTCTGCCGGCATCCTGTTCCGCCGATAGACCTTGAACTTGTCACTCGCAATGCGCAGCTTCGCATAGAGCTTCGCCGCGGCGTCCTCCGAATCTGGATACATCAGTGCGCCCGCCGTTTCGACTCCGCTGAAATCCGCGTACTTATCCAGATCGATCCAATCACCCTTCTCGGTCGCCATCCCGTGGTCGGAGACCACAATCAGATCAATCGGCAGATGCAGCTTTGCAAGGTGTGCGCGCAATGTTCCGATCTCACTATCCACGTGTCGCACGGCAGCCCGCGTCTCCGGCGCATCCGGACCATATTCGTGACCGGAATGGTCTACTTCGGCGAAGTACAAGGTAATGAAATGTGGACGCTTGGCCGCAGGCAGCTTCAGCCAGTCCACCACCTGCTCCACGCGCTCCTCATCCGGTACGGTATCGTCATATTTCAGGTAGTAGCTGGGTCGCGCTCCGGCAATCTCTGCCTCCGACCCCGGCCAGAAGAAGCACGCCGCGCGCATCCCCTGTTTCTCCGCCAGCGACCACAACGGCACCCCGCGATACCAGCTTCCGTCCGTCACCGTCTTCGGATCGTTGAACGCATAGCGCTCCTTGCGCGCAGGATCGTACAAGCTCATCGCCACAATGCCGTGATGTTCCGGATAGAGTCCGGTCACCAGGGTGTAGTGATTGGGAAAGGTGACTGACGGATAGGACGGCACCATCCCATCAGGGGCCGAGGCCCCCTCCTTCGCAATTGCATTCAGGTGCGGCGCACCGTAGAGCTTCGCGTAGTCATACCGAAAGCCGTCGATCGAAACCAGCACCACGTAATGCTTTGCACTCTGCTCTGGGCGATTCTCCCCGTTCGCGGTCTCGATGACCTGCGGTTTGGAGTGCTCTACAGAGTGCGGCGCGGCATGAGCAGCAACAGCAGAGATTGCAATGAGAAGCAACGCAGGGACCAGGCGACGCATGCCTTGAAACTACATCAGCAGGGCGACCGCGGGCAGGTCATCTTCCCAAAAACAGCTCCGATGCGCCCGCCGCCGCCTGACAGAGGTAGATGTCCGCGTTGATGCCGGCGCGCTGCAGGTACGCAGCGTGAATGCTCTTGCCAAACGTCTCGGCGTGTGCGACTTCCACCAAGTTGACCGTGCATCCTCCAAACCCGCCACCGGTCAGTCGCGCACCAATGATGCCTGGTTGCGCTTCAGCGAGTTCTACCAACAGGTCCACCTCGGGACAGCTTGCCGCGAAATCGTCGCGATAGCTGGTATGCGCCTCCGCCATGAGTTCCCCCATTCGCTTCATGTCGCCGGACGCAAGCGCTTCAGCGGCTTCTTCTACGCGCGCATTCTCCGTGATGATGTGACGGCAGCGCCGAAAGGCATTTTCCGACATCGAACTACGCGCCTTCTCCAGATCCTCAAGCGTGGCATCGCGCAGCTCATGGATCTTCGGGTTCTCCGCGCGCAACACCCGGCTCCCTTCCTCCACCTCAGCTCGACGCTCGTTGTATTCGCCGCCCGCGTGCGAGTGCTTCACCATGGAATTGCAGATGACCAGCCGCACATCCGGGGGCAGTGGCACCGCACGGGAGCTAAGATCGCGCGTGTCTATCACCAGAGCGTGGTCCTTGACTCCACAGCAGGCAATGTACTGGTCCATAATGCCGCTCTGCGCACCCACAAATCCGTTCTCTGCTTTTTTGCAGGCAAGCGCCACCTTCGTAAGCGGCATCGACTTGCCTGCCAGCGCCAGCACAGCGAAGGCTACCGCAACCTCGATCGAGGCAGATGAGCTCAACCCTGCGCCCAGTGGCACGTCGCCCTGTAGCGTCATGGTGAACTGGGGTGCCAAAACGCCGGACTGCCGCAGGCTCCACAGCACACCCGCCGGATAATCGGTCCAGTCGTGCTTCGGCGTCTCCGGCAGCGCGCTCGCGTCGAATTCGAACTCCTTCTTGAAATCGACCGAGTGGATGACGCTCCTACCGCCCTTCGTCGGTCCCACCACCGCGACGGTATTGAAGTCGATCGCGGCCGGCATCACGAGGCCGCCGGTGTAGTCCGTATGCTCACCAATCAGATTGACCCGACCCGGTGCTTGAAAGGCCCGCTCCGCAGCGCCGAAACGTTGAGCATGCCGGCGTAGCAGTGGCTCAAGAGCGATCATGGGCCCTCCCTGCCTGCGACTGCGTTTCCAATTCGCGTCGGGTGCCGAGGCGGAAGCGTAGCTTCCATGCGCGCATCTCTCCGGGCTCGAGCCGCCATGCCGTCCCGTCCTGCTCCGCGTCCGTGAGGCTGTCGTGCGGCGCACTGGCGGGCTCGAAAGCTACGGTGTACTGTTTCGCCGCGCCCGAATCCGGCCATGCAGCCCGGCTTATCCAGACTCCCAGATACGGGAGCACCTCGCTGCTGAATGTAACCTCGACGCCCTCATCGAGCGACGACCGCACCACTGCGCACCATCCGTCCGTCAACGGCCCGGCAAAGATCTTGTCTGCCTGCGATCCATCCGGCGGCCCCACCACGCTCAGATCCTCACCCTCTTTGGGCATCGGCCACGCAATGCGTTCGCCACGCCGTCCCAACCTCTCGGACGCGGACCCTTCAACCACCACATCGCGCACCTCTGCGGGAAGCAGAATGCGATCGCCTTGCTCCACGCGAAGTAGCGGGTGGGCGCAATATAGCAGGCTCTGTTGCGTGCCGCTCGTGTTCTTGACGGCATATTGCAGCACCAGGCTCGCTCCATCCAGATGCGCCCGACGCTCGAACACCACGGCGCCGCCGAGCGCCGTCGTACGCAGCAGCAACGAGTCCGCCGTCATCTCTTCCTGCCAGACATGCCGCCACACCTCGCCATGATCCGGCGCCGTGGCGGTCGCGGCCACTGTCGGCAGGCACTCGTCGAAGCCGCCGCCATCCCACTGCTCGAAACCACCACTTGACCGGGCTTCGGCATGTGGGCGCAGTGGTGGAAGAAGCCACTCTGTTGAGGTCAGTTTGCTGTACAGGGAGATGAATTTTCCGCCAAGTGACGGCGCCACTTCCGCTCGTAACTCAGCGTTTTCAAGAATGCGTGCAGACAGGCTTCGCGGCGACTCCGTCTCGTCAGCTGTCGCCCTCGCCCTGTGCATCACGACCGGCTCCCCAGGTAGTGCATCGAGGGCACCTCGCGCAGACGCGTCGCCGCATCTTCCGGCAGAATGTCGCGCTGCGGCATGCCCAGCATCTCGAATCCGACCATGAACTTCTTTACTGTCGCCGACCGCAACAGCGGCGGATAAAAGTGCGCATGGAAGTGCTGCTCCGGCCCGGGTCCCTGGTGAAACCCCATGGTGTACGGAAAGCTGGTTTCGAAGAGATTGTCGTAACGGATGGTCAATTGACTCAAGAATTTCGGCCAGCCCCCGCCGTTGTGCGGCGCTGAACTCCGGCAACTCGCGCAATGGTTCCCGTGCCAGCACCAGCGTCTCGAACGGCCAGACCGCCCAGTAGGGCACCACGGCAACAAATGCTTCGTTCTGGCAAACGATCCGCTCCTCCTGCTTTAGCTCGAGCGCGACGTAATCGGCCAGCATCCCCCGGCCATGACTCTCACGCCATAGCTTTAGGTTCACGCGCTCTGCCGCGGGCTCATCCGGTACATGCTCCGTGGCCCATATTTGGCAGTGTGGGTGCGGATTGCTCGCGCCCATCATCGCGCCTCGGTTCTCGAATATCTGTACGTGTTGGACGAAAGGCTGAGCGGAAAGCTCAACATACTGCGCGCTCCACGCCTCCACCACCGTCTCGATCTCGGGAATCGTCATTCGGGCCAGCGTAAGGCTGTGATCCGGGTGGAAACAGAGAACCCGGCAGATTCCGCGCTCCTGCTCAGCGCGTAGTAGGGGCGATTCAGTTGGGCCGGGCGCCGGTGCATCCGGCAATAGAGCGGCGTAGTCGTTATTGAAGGCAAAGACAGATGCGTAATCGGGGTTTCGGTGGCCCCCTGCACGTTCATTTCCGGGGCAAAGATAGCATTTCGGATCGTAGTGGACCGGTGGCGCTGCCTCCGTCTTCCCTGTCTCTCCCTGCCACGGCCGTTGTGTCCGATGGGGCGAGACAAGCACCCAGTCGCCACGCAAAGGGTTGTAGCGGCGGTGCGGAAAGGTGCTGCGCTGCGATGTCATGACGAACCTTGACTCCGGGTACGTTAATCGTCGTGAGGATTGTAACCGATTACAACCCGAACCATACAACTTCTTCCGAACGTTCACAATAACTTGAATCACCCGGCAGGTTATCCTCTGTCTGAATCGCGGGTCATCCGGGTTCCGGGCAACGGACCCCGCTTGGGGGCAAATGAATATCCAGGCAGTAGCAGATCGGGCTCGCGTCTCCACCGCCACCGTGTCCCGCACCATCAACGGGTCCAACAAGGTAGCGCCGAAGACGGCCGAGCGGGTGCGCCGCGCCATCGAGGCGCTCGGCTACTACCCCAATACCAATGCCCGCGCCCTCGGCTCAGGCCGAAGCCGCATCTACGGCCTCATCATCTCGGACATCACCAATCCCTTCTTCCCCGAGCTGGTCAAATCCTTCGAGGACATGGCTGTCCGCAACGGCTACGAAGTCATCGTTGCCAACACCGGCTACAGCCCCGAGCGCACCGAGGTCTGCGTGCAACGCATGCTCGAGCGCAAGGTCGACGGAGTCGCCGTCATGACCTCCGAGATGGGCTCACACCTCATCGATCGCTTTCACCGCGGCCAGATCCCTATGGTCTTCCTCGATACCGGTGATCCGGCCAACGGCATCAGCAACATCCTTGTCGATTACACCGCCGGAGTCGACGACGCTGTCGAGCACATTACCTCGCTTGGCCACACTCGCATCGCCTTCATCAGCGGCCCCATGGAGCTTGCTTCCGCGCGCACCCGCCGTCAGGCATTGCTCGCATCGCTCAAACGCAAGGGCCTCACCAGCAACAAGTCGTTGATTGAGGTCGGCAACCATCGCATCGATGGTGGACGCGCGGCCATGGAGCGGCTTCTCACATTGGAAGAGCGACCCACCGCCGTCATCGCCTCCAATGACCTAACCGCTATTGGGGCCATCGGCGCGTTGCATCGCCACAACCTACGCGTACCCGAAGACGTCTCCGTCGTCGGCTTCGACGACATCGAGATCAGCGCCTTTCTCCATCCCGCCCTCACGACGGTGCGCCTCTCGCGAGCTGCCATCGCCGACCGGGCATTTCAGGCGCTTCACCGCGCAGGCAAACGGGAAGCCGGCCCTATTCCCGCCGTCGAATATCGCATCCGTCCCGAGCTCATCGTGCGCAACTCCACTGCGCCTCCGCCGGCCAAACGGAAAGGGATCACCCTGCTCAAAGGAGCAGGGGATATATCGTCCCAAAAGTAGAACGCTGGCTGCGACTGAAGTCACTTGACGATCGTGTTACTCGAGGTAGAGCATGGCTGCCACTTATGCGCGACCTCTCCCGCAAGCACATTGTTGCCTTCGCCCTTTTCTTTGTTGCCCTCTTCGTCGTCCTCTTTGCCGGTGTGGTCCAGGTGCACAACCGAAACATGCAGCGGCAGGCCTCTGCTCACTATGCGCCGGCTACGCAGATAGCCCCGACCAACTAGACCGAAGCTACTTCGCCTTGACTGTCGCTGTGTGACCCGTCACGCCTTTGCCTTCCTCTACGGTGAAGATCCGGTCCACCCCAGGCAACTGCACTTTCTCCATGGTGCCATCCGGCCAGTGGACCTCGACGCCGTCGATCCTGGACGCGTCGCCAAGCCCGAAGTGCACTCGTTGGTCGCTTGAGGATGCATAACTGCCGCCGCTGTACACGTCGCCACGTTGGCGGATTGCGCCCGTGGTTACATAGACCGTGGCACCGATCGCATCGCGCGGCCCCTTTGCCCCGCCCACCAACTTCAACCCTACCCAGTGGTAATGGTCGGGGTTCACGTTGCGCAGAAGCGTAGGCGGCGAGTCTATGTTGTTAATCACCACATCGAGTTTGCCGTCATTGAACAGATCGCCGACAGCGGCCCCGCGCCCTGGGCGCACCACGGCCAGTCCAGTGCCGACGACTGCCGGCTGCAGTTCAAACCGCTTGCCGTCCAGATTGCGAAACAGGAGTGGCCGCTCGGCGAACGTCGTTCCCCAATCGTTCTTGTCCACCGACGGATAGACATGGCCGTTCGACAGGATGAGATCCTTCCAGCCGTCGTTGTCATAGTCCATGAAAGCATCGCCCCAGCCCAGGAACGGGACCGTGGGCTCGGCCACGCCTGCCTCGTAGCTCACGTCGGTAAAGTTCGCGTCTCCGTCGTTGTGATAGAGAACGTCATAGTCATCTGAGAACGTGGTATTGAACAGATCGATGCGCCCATTGTTCTGGTAATCGCCCAGGGCAATGCCCATCGATGCCGTCTCACGGCCATTTTCGTTCAGCGCATAGCCGGAGGCGTAACTTGCGTCCTCAAAGGTGCCGTTGCCCTTGTTCAAATACACATAGTTCGGGGTCGAGTCATCGGCCACTACCAGGTCTGGCTTGCCGTCATTGTTCAGATCGATGAAGACGCTCGACAGTCCGTAATACCCCGGCTTGTCCCCCACCCCTGCCTTATCGCTCACGTCCGTAAATGTTCCGTCGCCGTTGTTGTGAAACAGATGATCGCGCTCGCCCTCCAGACCGCGCGGACCACACATCACCGGTGCGCCGCGGAACTGGCAGAAGTTCTTCGCCAGCGTCGAGGCAGAGCCTGGCGTCGGCGGCTGATTGTTCTCAAAATGCACATAGCCCGGCACGAAGAGGTCCACCCGGCCGTCGCCGTCGTAATCTCCCCACGAGGCCCCCGTTGACCAGCCGCCCATCGTCACGCCTGCCTTCACCGCGGTGTCGGTAAAAGTGCCATCGTGGTTGTTGTGGTACAGCCGATTCCCACCGAAGTTCGTGACGTACATGTCCGGCCAACCGTCATTGTCATAATCGGCGATGGCGACGCCGAAGCCCCACCGGTCGTTAGTCACGCCCGCCTTGGCCGCGACATCGGTGAAGGTACCGTCGTGATTGTTATGAAAAAGCGCAGCGTGCGGCGCCTCTGCCTTACCGGAGAGCGCATCGTAGGTCGACGCGTTCACCAAGTAGATGTCGAGCCAGCCGTCGTTGTCGTAATCGATGAGCCCCACGCCCGATCCAGGCGTCTCCAGGATGAATTGCTTCTCCTTCGTGCCGTCGCGATGTGACCACTTCGAGAGGCCGGCCTTCTCCGCAATATCTATAAAGATCGTTGGCCCATGGTCAACGAATCCACCCGCAGTGATCGGCCGCTTCTGCGCATCCAGGACTGGCGCATGGGTCCCGCCTGTATTCACGCCTCCACTCATCCCCTGCTGCGGTCCTTGCGGCGGCGGGGCCGGAGCCTGCGCGCGAAGGCTTGGCGTCGACGCACTCAGCACCACGAGCGCGCACGGAAGAAGGAATTGGAATGGTTTTGATACGGACATGGGTTCCTGGCGTAGAAGAATACGCGATGCAGTTGGACCCTGGCATCCATCTACGGATGGAGGCGGCTCGGAAGTTCATGCAATTTGGGGGCAGTTAGAATCGACTTCACCCATATCGCATCTGGAGTCGCCCTTGCTCAAGATTCGTCGCTCGCTGTCGCTGTGGCTGGTACTCCTTCTCACAGCGATCTCCGCCGCCTGTGCTGAGCGCCAGAAGGTCATCATTGACACCGATATCGGCGACGACATTGACGATGCCTACGCCCTCACGCTCGCGCTCCATAGTCCGGAGGTCGAAATCCTCGGCGTGACCACAGCATGGGGCGACACCGCGCTGCGCGCGCAACTCGCAGCGCGTCTGCTTGCAGCCGCTGGCGCCAGCAAGATTCCGGTCCAGCCAGGCGTGCCCACGCACAGCAAATCGGACTTCTCCCAGCGCGCATGGGCAACCGCCGGCCCTGCCTCGGCGCACGGCAACGCGGTGGACTTCCTGCTATCCCAGGCCAAGCGCTACCCAAATCAGATCACTCTCATCGCCATTGGTCCGCTCACCAATCTCGGCGCAGCCATCGACCGCGACCCATCCGGTTTCCGCCTTTTCAACCGCGTAGTGCTTATGGGTGGTTCCATCTACTGCGGTTACGGTAATCCGCGGGCAACGCCCCTGCCGCCACCGCAAGCCGAATACAACATCGCTATGGATCCAGGCGCCGCCCGTAAACTCCTCGCCTCCGGCGTGCCTATCTTCATGATGCCGCTCGACTCCACTCAGTGGAAGCTCGACGATGGCAAGTTCGCCGAGGTAGCCGCCCGCAGTACGCCCTCGACCGATGCTCTCCTCGTCCTCACCACCGAATGGCGCCTCGCCACCCACCAGCACGTGCCCACCCTCTTCGACGCCATGGCCGTCACCTACGCCCTTCGTCCCGATATCTGCCCCACCACACCGCTCCGCCTTCAGGTCGACGATAACGGTTTCACTCGCGTGGTGGAGGGCCAAGTCAATACCCACGCGTGCCTCAAGGGAAATGGCGAGGCGTTCTTCCACCTGCTGCTGCCGCGACTGTCGTCGCATTAGTTAATCTGGTAGGGTGCCGTGAGCGTTCCTCCTCAGACGCACGTCTGGTCTGCGGCGAGCACGCTCTCGGAAGCGAAAGAGACGCCGGGCGTCCACAACGGGGTGCACCATGGCAGGCATTCGTACTTTCACGTTGGCGATCACTGCATTCGCTCTTCTTGCAGCATGCGCTGTTGGACAGCCGCCCCAAGGCCATACCAAGCCGGCGTCGATAAAGTTGGATCGTGTCGCCGACTCCTATGCCATCTACTCGCTCCTCATGCCAGGAGTGCCCTTTGATGGCATGTCCCCGGACCAGGCACCGCATTTCGCTATCGCCGGCACAACCGTCAATATTAACGACATGAACCCCGCCATTCCCCCTGACGGACAACTCCAGCCTCCGCCAGATAACGAGAAGGCCTTCCATGAGGCCGCGCAGGACTTCCTCTCCCGTCGCTTTGAACGAGTCACGCTCGATCATCAGTTGAAGATCGACCGCCCCTACACCCTTCTCAGTGCGGATGAAGTCGCCGAGCTTAGAAACGCGCTGGCCGGCATCGACCCCGGCTCGCAATTGAAGGACAAGTGGTCCGGCTATCCCGGCATCACGTACTTCAGCGAGGTCTACTTCAACACCAATCGCTCCGCCGCGCTCGTGTACATGAATAACTTCTGCGCGAACCTCTGCGCCAACGGCCAGTGGATCTACCTGGAGAAAAACGGCGCCCAGTGGGTGCGTCGCTCCGGGCTGAATATATAGACCGCATCACAAGCCTCGGCAAAAAAAGAGGCCTCGCGAGGCGGCCCGCGAAGCCCGGAAGACGGAAAAGTGTGACCTCAGAGGCGCCGCGTGACGAATGCCGCGTGCTCGCTTTCCCTACGCGTGGCTCGGATGGCGCACCCATTCGCGGCCGGACACGAGTCCCATCGCCAGGAAGATCGAACCCAGCACCAAGTGAAAGATATGGTCTCCCGTGTGCAGCAACATGGGGCCGAAGTACCACGCCCGGTTCAGCGCCGGATTTCCCATCAGCGTGCCAACTGCCGCCAGCGTTAGGTAAAATGCGCCGGACACGATGCAGAAGCGCTTGGCCGCTGTCAAACCCAGGAAGCTGAAGGCAAATGCCAGAGCACCCCACAGCAGGTGCATCAGGTTGTGATATTTGTCGACGTGCGTACCGGCCACGATTGCCAGCACACCCATTACCGCAAAGAGGCCACCGATGAACCGGCAGGCCATCTTCGCGGTGTCGGCGGTGCTTCCCGCGCGACGAAAGTTCTGCACCGTGGCAGCCAGCCCCGCAATATCCGTCAGCAGGAGTGAGCTGATCTGCAATGCCGTCGAGAGGAAGATGCCGACTGCAAATGTCCCGACGTGTCCGGGATGCTCCAGGCGCAGCATTCCTCCCGGCAGCCGCGCAAACCAGCCGGATGTGACCAGGATCGAGATCAACGCACCAATCATCGGCGTCCACCACCAACGCGCACCCCAAATGACGATCGCCGCGACCCCCATAAACAATATCGGCCCAGGGGGATACTTCGGATAGTTAGGATCGCCGGAAAGCCATTGTCCCCAGATAGCAATCGCGACAGCCACCAATCCGCCCGCCGTCAGCTTGGTGAGAAGTGTCAGATTCGTTTTCATCTCCGCTCTCCTGTCTTCGCTTATGTTGCGGTTACGGCCTCTGGAGTTTGTCGCTCATGTGGTCCAGCCGGTCATGCCAACGCGATTGCATCTCGTCTGCCTTGGTACACTGTTCAGGCGTCAGCACTGTCGTATAGATCTTCGATTTGAAGTGCTCCTTCTCGACCAGCAACTTCGCGATGGTCTCTCCCTGGCGCGAAGCAATCTCCTGCACCTTGCCTTCGTCCAGATTGCCCTTCGCCGTGGCTTCATCCATCTCCTTGCCCTCGGCCGCAAGCTCATGCACTAGCCCGGAGATCGCTGGCTTTTCCGTCTGCCACATCGACTGGATCTGCTGTCTCTGCGTATCGTTCAGCTTCAACTCATGCGAGATGTAGCCCATCGGGCCAAAGGGTGCGCCCCATCGATGGCCGAAGCATCCATGCCATCCGCGGACATCCGCTCTGGCAATCGCTACCCCTGACGCAATCACCAGAACAATCACGCTGGACCAGATCGCAATTCGTTTCTTGCTCATGTCTCCTCCTCTGCTACAAATCCATTCCAGCATCGCCGCCGAAGACGTGCGATAAAGAATAGTTAAGCAACATAAAGTTTTGTAAAGTCCGCTATCTCCAAGAGTTCCACGGACTACCATCAGGAGTCAGAGGCGAGTCAACAGACAGAATGGATCGTGTGCTCATCGTCGATGACGACATCGAACTCTGCCGGCTGCTCAGCGAGCGCCTTAGAACGGAAGGCTTCGCGCTCGAAGCAGTTCACGATGGAGCGCGCGGCCTGGAGCGTGTGCTCTCCGACGAACACGCCCTCATCATTCTCGACCTCATGTTGCCCGGCATGGGCGGACTTGACGTGCTACGCCGCGTACGCACACACTCGCCGGTCCCGGTCCTGATCCTCACTGCCCGCGGCGAAGACGTCGATCGTATTCTCGGGCTCGAAATCGGCGCGGACGACTACCTGCCCAAGCCCTTCAATCCGCGTGAATTGATCGCCCGCATCCGTGCCATCCTGCGCCGAACTTCGCGCTCGGCGACCGCCAGCAACTCCGTCACCGTCGGTGAGGTCCAGCTCGATCCTTCCGCGCGCGAAGTACGGATGAACGGCATTCAGATTGATCTCACTAGCGTCGAATTCAGTTTGCTGGAGATGCTCCTGCGCGATGCCGGCCACGTCGTGACTCGCGAGCAGCTCACAGAAAACGTGCTCGGCCGCAAGCTCGGCCCCTTCGACCGAGTGATCGATGTCCATATCAGCAACCTGCGCAAGAAGCTAAACTGCGCGCACGGAGAAGAGCGGATCAAAGCTGTGCGAGGCAGCGGATATGTGTTCGTCGTCCGCTCAGAGACCAAATGACCATAAGAATCCAGAGCCTGTTTCTCAAGATCTTCCTGTCGTTCTGGGCAACGGTCATTGCCACAGGAATTGCACTCATTGCAACGTGGATCATTCTTCAGCCGAAGAATGCGCCGTCCCCGTCGCAAACCAGCCTGTCGGAAACCGCATGGATTGCCGGGACCGCTGTAGTGAATGAGTTCGAGCAGCACGGGGCGTCTGCCGCATCGGCCTACATGGAACAGCTCGGCCAGAAGACGCACCTGAAGAGCTGTCTCTTCGATGCATCCGGAAATGTCATCGTCGGCGGCGAATGCGCGAATTTTGACGACATCGGTGCCCGAACGGCCAGTTCTGCTAACCCCATCGTCAAGATGAAGCACGGTGTCATTCGCACCGCCGTGAAGGTGCGGCTAACAAGTGGCCGCACATACGTCTATGCCGTCGAAGCCACGGAGCACCGCGGCCCGCCTCCAGGCATCGGCCCATCGGGCTTTGCGCTGCGATGGTCAGTCGCGTTTCTGGTCTCGGGCGTCATCTGCTACCTGCTCACCCGCTATCTCACAGCGCCCATCCTGCGTCTACGCGAGGCGTCGAAGCAGCTGGCGCAAGGGGATTTCAGTACTCGTGCCGCCGCAGGCATGGAGCACCGGCGCGATGAGCTCGGAACACTCGTGCGTGACTTCAACGCCATGGCCGCCCGCATCGAGGAGCTCGTTTCGCGTCAACGCCAGCTCATCTACGACATCTCGCACGAGCTGCGTTCGCCTTTGGCCAGGCTGAATGTAGCGCTCGATCTGGGGCGTGAGCGCAAGGGCAACGACCCCGCCTTCGATCACATGGAGCAGGATCTCGGCTGCCTCAACGACATGATCGGCCGTCTCCTTACCGTAGCCAAGCTCGACACGTCTACCGCGACCATTCCCATGACACAAGTGGATCTGACCGAGCTCACCTCGCAGATCGTCCGCAGTGCCGATTTTGAATTGCAACAGCAGAACGGCTCCGTACGGCTGTCATCGCACGGTGAACATTTCGTCCACGGAAATGCCGAGCTGTTGCATAGCGCGATTGAGAATGTGGTTCGCAATGCCATCCGCTATACCGGAGCTGGGAATTCCGTAGATGTGCAGTTGGAACCAGCGGAGACGGCGCCCGCGTTCGTTCGTCTTCTCGTTCGCGATTACGGGCAGGGCGTTCCTGAGCCTGAGCTCGTCAACATCTTCCAACCGTTCTATCGCGTCGCCGACGATCGCAACCGTGAATCGGGCGGTACCGGTCTCGGCCTCGCCATCGCCGACCGCGTCATTCGCATTCATGGGGGGACCATCCAAGCGCGAAATGCCACGCCACACGGCCTCGTGGTCGAGATTCTCCTTCCAGGGACGACGCCGATCAATTCACTGTGACGGTGAAGGAGTCCTGTGCGGTCAATGTGCCGCTTGCCGCATCGACGGCGCGGACCGTGACAATGTATTTGTCCGGCGTGGTTCCGGTTGCCGCATCGCCGCTGGTCGCGGGCGGCGCGCTTCCGTTCGTTGCGCCACCGCCGCACGCTACCATCCCTCCCAAAGCCAAGCCGCACACAACGATCGAGAGCATCGTGAGAGCGCGTCGCCGTCCGGGCAATCCGAAGCAGAGAAGACACGCCAGCATTGCACCGCCGCGGACTGCTGACCACACGTGGCTCGCCGATGCATCCGCGGCCGCCGTCGTCCCCGCAGCGGTCGTCGTCACTGTCAGGGTGGACTGTACGGACTGCGAGTTTGTGATCGTGACTGCGGCGGGATTGAAGCTGCACTTCGGAATGTTGACATCGCCGCCGCTGGTTCCGGTCACGGAGCACGTCAGGTTGACCGCACCGGTGAATCCGCCTTGCGCACTAACTAGTACAGCCGTGGTGGACGTGCTTCCGGCTGGGCTCTGGGCCGCCGCAGGCGTCCCAGAGCCGAACGACAATTCCAGCGTCTCGCCAGTACCGTTCCCGCAACCTGCTGTACAGGCGACAACCACCGGAGCCGATGCCCCCGAAGCCATGAAATTCGCGTCGCCGTCATAGGTGGCCACGATACTGTTGTTGCCTAGGGTCAGCTGGGAAACTGGAACATTCATGATTCCGGCGCTGAAATAGGTTCCGGTTGACGGATCTCGTGTGGTCGTCAGCGCGCTTGTCCCGAGAACCGCGCCGCTGGTCTTGTCAGTAAATGTAACTGTTCCGTTGGGAAGTTGTGCGACACCTCCGACGGTTGGTCGGATACCCGCAGTCACGGTGACGACTCCGGAATAGATCGAGTTCACGTTGCTGGTCACGGAAGTTATCGTTCCGGCCTTCTGCACCGTGAAAGTGACGCTTGCGGATGTGCTGGCGTTGTAGCTGTTATCGCCCCAGTACGAGGCAGTGATGGTGTGGGTCCCAGCGCCAAGAGAATGCTGTGGAAATTCTGCATTTCCTGTGGCATCCAACATCCCGCTTCCCTGCGCCCCGATCGAATTTGAGTCGTCAAACGTTACCGTACCGGTTGCATTATTCAAGGGATTTGCGTTTGAGACCTGCGACTTCCCTATCGGCTGAGCATCCACCGAGATATACGTCCCGTACGTGACAGTCTTACCCGCCAGACTGCTGACATTACCGCTGGCATCTGCCGCAGTGACGGACAATGCAAGTACGCTGTCTTCTGGAGCAACCGTGATTTGGATGGGTGCCGAGACGCTGCCGCCATAGTTCGCGTCACCGCCGTAGTCGGCATAGACGTTATAGGTGCCGCCGGGAAAACCTACCCAGCTTCCCTTGGCAAGGCCATTCGACAATGGCATGTTGAGCTGCGAGTTGCTGCCGAACAGCCCCTTCGCGCTGAGATCGTTGCTGATCGCCACGTTCCCCGTTGCCGCCTCCGGATCGACATCGACCCCGATCACAATCGGCTGGCCGTGCTGAAAGGTCGTTGAACTCAAGGTCAGCGCTGCGGTGCTCTGCGTCTTCCCAACGCTCGTCCAGTTGTTTACCAGGCTGCTGATGTCGACACTTCCCAGGCCCGTCGCAGCACTGTAGGAAGCACCCGCATCGTAGCCGTTGAGGAAGCCGTTCGCCGCGCAGTTCGGTGTGCCTGGGGCGCAAACAACCGCATTGTTTCCGCTCTTGATCGAGTGGAACGCCTCCGGGTGCGTCTTCGCCAGCTGATACAGCACCCAGTTCGGTTGCCCCAACCGTTCGCCTGCTCCGAGTTGCTGATTTAGTCGTTGGTTGATCAGGGCCAGCACGCCAGCAAACGCCGGTGCGGACGCGGACGTCCCGCCCACTCCGCTGATCGTTGGATTCGGACCGCTACAGTCGTTGTCACCGCAGGTCGCCCACAGCGCGCCGTACACGCCATTGGCCGCAAACATCGATATGTCCGGCACATCCCGCACATTATCGGCAACGATCCCGGCACTTGCCTCAAACTGTTGCTGCCACATTGGCTTCGCGTAGCCGCCAAGCACCTTTCCAGATGCATCATAGAGACCCGCGCTGCTCGCTCCGCCGCCGCCCGCTGTAATGTTCGTGTTGCCGTTCGCGTCCTGGTTCGGTTGGTTCTCCGCCGAACTTCCATTGCCCAGGGTGGAGTTGTTCCACGTTGTCTCGGGGATATAGCTCAGCGCAGAGGTGTAATTGCCGTTGTTGGTCGAGCTGACGTAAGTGGAGAAATTCTTCAACAGAACATCGAAGTCCGTGCCACCCACCGCCACCGTGTACGGAGTCGATGCCAGGCCATTTACCCCAAATCCATGCGACGCTACGGTCTGGGTATCTGCGCTGTCGCAGTCCGCCGAGCCGGAGTCTCCGCTTGAGACGGTCACCGCAATTCCCTGTGCGGCCGCCTGCTGCCAAGCATTCAGAATCTCCTGGTTGCCCGCCGCGCCCTGAGCCAGTTCGCACGCACCGTAGCTCACGTTCAGGATGTTGACGGCGTTGTCGTCGATAGCGCGCAGGATAGCCAACATCACCCCGGACTGAAAGGTCGTGTCCGCAGCCTGGTAGTAGACGATCGCCGCTCCGGGAGCGATCGCACCGGCCACTTCGCCATCCAGCGTGGACTCCGTGTCATCGCCGCCGCCAGGCGAATTCCCGTCCATGACGACCGAGATCGCAGCCGATGGCATCTTGAACAGTGAGCGGTAGTTTGCGACGTTCGAGAGATTCACGCCCCCGTTAGTGGCGATGCCGATCGTAACGCCGGTCCCGTCATAGCTCGCCTGTCCCGATTTGGGATGATTGTTGAGAGAAGTCGGCGCGTCGTAGATAGTCGCTGCATCGCCCGGTCCCATGAAGAGATACGGATTGCCGGAAAGGTTCACTGTGAGTTGCGGGACGAACCGCCTCTCCGACGCACTCCATCGCCCACTCGGCCCGTGGACTGCCTGCGGATGCGGATAGAAGTCGTTGAGCGGAGAAACTCCGGCAACAACCTGCGCGAGGGCTGCCGGAATCATCGGGTTCGTAACGTTGGCGACATGTTCCTGCCCGCGAACCACAAAGCGGTGGATCTCGGTATGAAATGAGGTTTCTACCTGATTTACCGAGCCGGAGAACTCAATAGCCATGTGGCTCTTCGCCACTTTGTTCACGGCAAACCCCTGGCCGTTCAGCCAGGTAACAATCTGCGCAAGGTCCTCGGGCGCCGGGCCGTATTGCTGGCCAAACTGCTCGGGAGTCAGAAAGTGATGGAAGTTTGGAGAGTTTTTGTCCTCGACCGATGCCAGGTACTGCGCAAGCATCGCCTCCTGTCGCGGCGTGCGTTTCAGCAGCAGCAATACCCGCTGGGCTCCCATTGAAAGCGGCGCCCGGCCGCGGTCGAACTGGGGCCGTGCCAGGGGATGGACGTTTCCCCGCAGCGTGACCAAAGACGACTCATCCACCGGCCGAGTGATCAGGGGCCGGGCGACGGATTGCGCATTGGCTGCTCCGGCCATTCCCAGCCATAGCGCAATCGACAGGAAGAGAAGAGCACCCTTCGAGAGGGGGGATCGTGAGGGAACCATGGCTTTCCAGACAGTCAGAAATTCGGCAAATGCCCGGGGCTCGCAAATGCGCAACCCCTGTGGCGAAAAGACGCCGGCTTTCGTATATCCAGCGCCAGGTGTGACGTGGTTCTGTTTTTAAGTGCGGGATCAGTCTGGAAGAGTGCCGGGGCGGAGTCAACGAAAGGCTGCCAGACGGCGTATCGTTTGGGTCTTACCGCAGGCACTTACCGCCGCACGTCCGTCAGTACCATTACCGGCGGAAAAGGTAATGTGACCGCTTAAAAAGACATCCAGGGCTGGTGATCTAATGGCGTCCGAACGGCAGGCTGCTTGGCTTTCCATCCGGCAGTCGCACTAGAAAGGATGACGAGCTGTTCCGACAAGAGTCGCATTGTGTCCAACCATCAATGTAGGCGAGATCTATACGCCTATCACATTGAAGTCGCCAGCCACGAGATCGACGGCGTGCATGTATGTGCGCTTTCAGCAAATTTTGCGCGTGGCACGGTTCAATTCCTCGCCAGCGCACGTGCCAACACCCAGCCGCTGAATCGGATTGAGCTCTGAATTGATGGCCAAAAAAACCCAGGTCTTCACTGACCGTCTCCACACTAGCTTGCCTATCGCGAACGGGACACGTACGGCCGGCTTTATCGAGGTGGGCGCGAGCGGCCTTCTCATCAGGAAAAGGGTGACGTTTACTGTCGGGTGGGGCGCCGAACTCGCTATGCGAGGCGACAGTTGGAGACAAACTTCGCTAGGCTATCTTGCCGGGCGACTTTGCTCAATCGTGGCCGGAACGCGGCTAACGACATGTCCAGCCGCAACGATCCAACATTGGCTTATCGCCGACTCTCAGGTGCATCTCTGCAACGGTTGAAGTTGCAAACGCCGACTGTGCAACAAGCAACTTCTTTTCCGCCACCTCGTCCTTGCAACTGATGTCGAAAGCTGCAGCATCGTTACCGACCGAGAGTGGAACCGGCCGCCTCCGGTGCAGGCCAGGCTCTCATACCGCCACAGGAAGTGGCATAGGGACGAGAAAGTTGCTAGCGAGAAGATAGGCGATTAAATGTCCAAGTGGTGGCGCGCGACGCAGTTGGCTTGCCGAGACCCATCCATTCGTCTCACTCCACTCCCAACCGTTCACGGAAGCGCTCTTCAACCATTCCTGCAGATCCGCGGTAGTCATCGGATAAACGTAGATGCGAACATTTTCAGCGAAGAGACGTGCGAGAGCCTCCAGAAGTCTGCCTTCGAGATTGCCGTAGACGTCCTCAAACGCTCGAATCACCAGGGAAAGACCTGCGACGAAACGCACAGGCGCCTGCGTATGGCGATTTACGAGAGCTGTCATGTGGTAGAGCTCGGGTTTACGAAAAAGCAGCACATCGCCGCCGACTCCGAGTAGCGCATCGATGCGACGAAGAAGATCGGGAGTCTCCGGGGCTGGTTCGCCGGGTATGAATGGAGCAACGCTCAGGCAAAAAAAACCAGCGGGCGCCGATTTTGTTTCCCCAAGGTCCCCCTGAAGCTCCTGAATTCCCGAAGTCAACAATTGCAAATGAACATGCGAGTGAACTGGATCGGTGTGGCCATAGTATCCGGGTGCAAGCACAACGGCTTTCTTGTAGAGAACCTCGTTGGGAGGAACGGCGGAGCCCTTGGCGGGGAAAAATACCGCCTCTGCGAGTCCTGCACGAACCAAGTGGACTAGCAGGGCACGGCGATCCCAGCTCTCGAATGCCGGCCCGCGAAGATCCACGTAGTCAATCTCGATTCGCTCGCCGACGATGTCTTCTGCCAGGCTTTCCAAAAATGATTCTTTGCCTTGCGCCTCATAGAATGCGGCGTAGATGAGGTTGACGCCCAAAACACCGATGGCGTCCTGCTGGAGGACATTAGAAGGATCGCGCATGTTGATGTGCAGCAGGATGTCGTTGGGAGGACCACCGGGCTGCAGCTGGAACCGGAGACCGATCCAGCCATGCGCGTCATTGGTTCCGGCGAAGTTGCGGGCAGAGACCGTATCAACAAAGCAGAAAAACCGAGTCTGCGGCCCACGGGTCTGGCTTAATTGCGTGAGCAGCTGAGTCCATTCGTTGTCCAGCATCGCCTCGAGTCGCTGCTTGGATACGTATCGCGACCCGGAGCCGTAGAGATCATCGCTGACTTCCTTGTCGTAAGCGGAAATGGTTTTCGCCACCGTACCGGAAGCCCCTCCCACCACAAGGAACCAACGCGCGACTTCTTGGCCAGCGCCGATTTCGGCGAAAGAACCAAAGGTGGATCTATCAAGATTGACGGTGAGCGCTTTGTGGTGTGTATCGAGTTTTTGAGCGGAAGGCATAGTTACAAGGTCCAGTTGGCAAATGTCTGGGAGGTATGACGCTCCGTGATGGCGACCGATATCTAGCCGCGTAAAGAAGATTCTATCCTCCGCACTGACTCATGAACGGCGGCATAGCACAAGGCTCCGTTGGCCTGACCATGGATATGCTGGGTCAACCACAGTGCTCGGTAGCTCACCGCCGAATGCGTCCTAATTCATGCTGACGCAACGTCCGGCGGACTGCTGAATTCTCGTTTGGTGCGCAATGCCCCATTACCTAGTCAGGTGGCTCGCATTTGACGCGGCTTCTGCCGCGTTCCTATACTTCACCACGCTAGAAATGCCGGTTCAGGAGGAAGTCTATGTCGAGGCGTTCGCTGCTGCCCATGCTCTTGATTGCCACTGCCGCTACTGCCGGATATGCAGGGGACGCATGGAAAGGTCATCAACCCGCCCTCATTCCGCAGCATAGCGGCACGACGCAGCTGCTGATTGCGGTGAGTCCGGTGAACCCTAGAGTCGTCTGGGCAGCAGGAGCTGCAGGTACGTACGTCGTTACGACCGATGGCGGCTCGCACTGGAAATCCGGGGTCGTGCCGGGAGCCGAAAGCCTGCAATTCCGCGATGTGCAAGGCGTGAGCGACCGCGAGGCGTATCTGATGTCCATCGGGGACAACACTGGAGACTTTCGCATCTACAAGACGGAAGACGGCGGCGCACACTGGAGGATTAAGTTTCAGAATAAGACGGTGAATGCCTTCTATGATTGTTTCGCCTTCTGGACGCCGGATCGCGGTGTCGCGCACAGCGATTCGGTCAACGGCGTATTTCCCGACATTCGCACCAACAATGGCGTGAGTTGGCATTCGATCGCCGACAATATGCCACCTGCGTTGACAGGGGAAGCTTCGTTTTCCTCCAGCGGCACCTGCATCACGACACAAGGATGGCAAGACGCCTGGATTGCCACGGGCGGCTCAAGCGTCGCACGGATCTTGGCGACGCGCGATGGCGGCGACACCTGGAATGCGTACGATACCCCGCTCGTAAGCAACCCCAACGCGGGCGGTTTCTCGGTGGCGTTCCGCGATCCCTGGCATGGCATTGTGGGTGGAGGCGACTTGGCCTCGAACAGCTCAGCCCAAGCCGCAACGTCGGACAATGGCGGCCAAACATGGAGGCTAACCAAGAAGCCGCCCATTCCGGGTGCGATCTTCTGTCTCGCTTATGCGCGTGGACTCGAAGATCACGATAATTGGAGCCATCAAGGCCACTTCGGCCATGAACACGATCGGACGGTCGTAATCACGACCGAAACTCAGCCGAACTTCGCCTCCGGCGCGGCCGCTTGGACTCCCGACGAAGGTCAAACCTGGTTCAAACTGCCGCAAGTGAGCGGTTACTGGGCAGTCGCTTTTGCGAATCCTGAAGCAGGATGGTTCGTTGGCAACAACGGCCAGATACTGAAGATCAGCTTCTAGTGTCCTCTCTTTTTCCCACAGACCAAGCGTGCGTAGTCTTCTTGACTGCGTAAGCTCTGCATCAGCTATCGCATGCGTCGGATACCGCCGAATGTGGAATCCTAAGTGAATTGCGTTCAGTTCGCGTTCATTTGAAAATCCGGCCAGTCAAGACCGTAACGCTCCATGTGGCGTTAATTAATGCGTCGGTTGCGCAAAACCGGCTGGCAGCCGGTCGCGATTGAATGGAGAGCGCTCTGACAACTCGAAATGTCGATCGCTCGTGAAAACAGTCAGCATAGAGCGTGCATGGATGATTGGAGAAAGATGGATAGCAGCCGAGACTGGAGCCGTCGACAATTTCTATTACAGACGGCAAAGTTTTCGGCGCTTGCGGTCCTCAGCTCTCCGCTTTCTGTTGCGGAGTTCTCCATTGCTGGAACGCCGCCCGATCCGAAATCAAATCATCTCCTCGCACTTGGTGATTGGGGAACCATAAGAGAACCCGAACAGCAAACTGCGGTCGCTAACGCGATGCAGCGATGGTGTTCCGATCATGGCATACGCCCAAACGCGTTGCTCATGTTAGGAGACAACTTTTATGGCGAGATGCCAGGCGGAGTGAATTCGGACCGGTGGATCAAGCAGTTCGAACAGATGTATCCATCGTCACGCTTTCCCGGGCCAGTCTATGCAGTCCTGGGAAATCACGACTATGAGAAGTTACGAGGTAATAAGGTCGAAGCTGAGCTTGCTTACGCGCAACGGAGTTCACGCTGGACGATGCCCCGTCGCTGGTACGTTGTTAAGCTTCCGCAGGATAATCCTCTCCTGACTTTGATCTGTCTCGATTCGAATTTTCCAGGGAGCAAGGGCTTCGATCCTTGGCCATGGAGTTTCGTGTTAACCAAACAGCAGCGTGAGGAGCAACAAAGGTGGTTTGAAGCGGAGTTAGACAAACCCCGGACAACTCCGCTTTTGGCAGTTGCCGCCCACCATCCGCTGTATAGCAACGGGATTCATCGCGACAACCCCGTGCTAATTAATCAATGGGACTCACTACTGCGTCGTCATGACGTCGATTTGTATATCTCCGGTCACGATCACGACCTTCAACACCTAGAATTCGAAGGCCATCCGACATCGTTCATTATTTCTGGCGGGGGCGGAGCAGAGCTCGTCGGCTGGACAACGCCTCCGGCTACTCGCGGGCCGTGGGGTCTGCGTGCGGTCGGTTTTACTGATCTCCAATTTTCTAGAGATCAACTCATCGTGCGGCATATCGGCAAAAATGCGACTTTGCTCCATGAGTTCACAAAGAAGCTGAACGTATTACAGCCACTTTGAGCAGGGTTAAGGGACGTCATTAGCTCTTCTCTGCTGCCAGATTGCACACGGGCCGCACTAGTAGCAAAAATTGCGGGGTTTGTCGTGCGGGCGAGTGCAAGAGCATCGCCGAAAGAGTTGGGAGTTATCTGCGCTTCGGCATCACCCGCCCCGGCTGACATTTAGCCGCTCCAACCTGGCTTGGTTGCCCCTTGTGCGGAAGCACCTGGTGTCGACCGCAATTCTCAGGAACCGCAACGACCCGCGCGGTAGTCAATACGCCAAGATGACTAAGCCGGGCCTTGAAGCCCAACACGCCCTTACCCCTCCCCCCTCCCGCTGCGGGAGCCTGGTGCGTAAGTCTCGCCGTGCCAGAGGTTTAGCGTCGTTCCCGCAGCCTAAAGTCGTCATTCCATTGAGGTTGTCATTAAAGTCGTCCAAACAAAGGGCTTACAAAGACGAAAGCCACGGATGGATTCCGTGGCTTTCGTCTCTAAGGTTCAGGCCTGATTTAAGGATAGCAATTTGGATGGGTGGATCTGGCAGGTTTCTGCGTGGTTGAGTGCGCGGGCAGCCTGATTCGGGAATTGCCGTCGCTTACCGAAAGAGAATGAGGATGCCAGGAACTCGAAGCCACCAGTGGGCCACATTTTGCGCCCGCGTCTCTCACTTCATCGATTTCCAAAGCGCTGGCACTTCTACCAGTAGACGACCGGAAAGAGGCAGAGTACTTTTCGACCACGCGATCGAATCCTACAGACCGCCTACGGTCGCCGGTCGAAGTATGCACAGCTTACTCAACGCCGACATTTTTCTACTGCATGGGCCAGCTTCTTTCCGAGCGGGGCTGCGAGCAGGAGCGCGCAGTCGATTGCTGTGTGTTCTGGGCCTCACCCGATGTGGAGGGATAAGAGATGTATTTCACTGACGACTCGTTGCTACCCGAAAACCAAGCCCCTTTGATGATCACCGCCGCGCCTTACGGCCCGGTATGGATGCCGCAAGATTGCACCCCGGAACAGAAGCTCCCTGTCACCTGGGAGGAGCAGACGCAAGCTGCAGTGGATTGCTACAACGCCGGAGCCACGTTGCTGCACATCCACGTGCGCGACCCCAAAACCGGCCATATCTCAAAAAATCTTAAAGAATACGGCGAACAGCTGGCCCGTCTGCGCAAAGCCGTACCGAAGATGATCCTGCAGATGGGTGGGTCTATTTCTTTTGCTCCCGAGCCGGGTGAGGAGGCTAAGTTCCAGAGCTACGACGCGCGCCACAAGCTGGCCGAGATCGATCCGAAACCCGATCAGGTCACGGTCTCCTGCGGCACGACCCTCTATGACCTGACGGCACTCCATCCGCCTGATGATGCTTTTCAGGGAACGCGCTTCACGAACCCGGCGATGCTCCACGCGATGGCCAACCTTGTCGCCGACTCGACACCGGATTTCTACCTGGAGAACATCAAGCAGATGGTTCAGCACGGGATCCAGCCGTATTTCGCGCTTGCGCATATTCATGGGCTTGAGCTGGTCGAGCGGCTCATCCGCAAGGGGTATTACATGGGGCCGATGAACGGCTTCTTCAGCATCGGCGGCGGCGGATGTTGCGGCGCGAACCCGTTTGACCTGATGGAGCTGATCCGACGCACGCCGCATGGCTCGTTCTTCACCTACCAGACGACGTTTCGTTTGACCCATCCCGTTGCAGCAATCTGCATAGCGCTGGGGCAGCACACCCGCGCGGGCATCGAGGACAACCTCTGGAACACCACCAAGGGCGTGCGCATGTCGACGATCGAGATGATCGAGCGCCATGTCCGCATGGCTAAGGAGCTAGGCCGCGCGATTGCAACTCCCGAACAGGCGCACGAGATGCTGAAGATCGGCGTGACCTACAAATCTACCGCGGAGACTCTCGCCAACCTGGGGCTGCCGCCCAATCGCAAACCGGGCAACATGGGCTTTATGGTCCATGAGACCGACGGAATGTTCCACCCTGCCGCGCAGGGAGGGTGCGGACATATTCACGCGGGCGAGTGGGAGGAGATGCTGGACACCGTCAAAGTCGTATCGATGAGTAGCTGACCGAGTGGGAGCAGCTGACCGAGTGACCAGACGATCATGACCAACTTCATCGAGGTGGCACGGGCCGACTTGATACCTCCCGGATCAGGCTCGCGCTTCACGATTGCAGACAAGGAGATCGCGATTTTCAACGTGGATGGAGATATCTGCGCCATAGCGGATAACTGTCCTCACGCCGGCGGCTCGCTGGGAATGGGAAAGCTGGATGGCAGGATCGTGACGTGCCCGGTGCATGGAATGAAGTTCGATGTCACCAACGGATGCTTTGCGGGCACTTCAGACTCTGGGGTTGCTTCGTTTCCGGCGAAGGTTGTGGACGAAAAGATCATGGTGTCGCTTAGCTCGAATGAGAAAACAAGTTGAAGCAATAGGAAGGAGCACCGGAATGAAACTCCAGCGTCCCTTGCGCTCCGCCTGTAGGCCGCCAAGGGCTACAAGCAGAGTATGCCTCGCTCGCCTTCTATCTCGCTTCTGACGGCCACTACCTGGTCGGCCAAACAATCAGTCCCAACGGAGGCATGATTCTGTAGCGCCATGACGAGTTCGCCGAAATCGGCACCGCCCCGTCGCCGCTGGCTGCACTTCTCTTTGTTCGCGATGGAAACCATCGGGACAGTCATCCTCTATTGGAAGGGTGTGCCGTTGTATCGGGAGCTTTCCGCTGATCCGACAGCCTATGGGAAGCAAGAGGAAGTGAGGTACTGGTCGCTTTTAGCCATCGCACTGATTCAAGTCGGGTACTGGTTTCGCTACCGGATTGACCCGGTAGTGCCAGACTTGATAAGCGCCTCACTCGGCCATGTCGTGCTGTTATTGTCGCGCCTCGTTTTCACCTTGGCGACCGCCGTTTTCTCTTTCGTATTTATCTCGCAGAAACTGGCATCTGAAATGCCGGCGCTTCGCTATGTCCTCACGGTGGCGGGGCTGTTTTCCTTGTTCTTGTATTCGCAGGAATTGCAGCGGTTGGGAAATGCCCTAATGCGCCGCGAGAAAAAGCCAGGCGAGTCCCTGCGATGAAGTGCGCTGCGTGGAGCAAAATCGTTCGAGCACTTCGACCGAGTCATCCGCGTCAACGTCTACGGTACGAGAAACATCGTGGCAGCGGTATTGCCGTCCATGATGGCGCGCGGCAGCGGCAAGATCGTCCTCGGCGGTTCCATGGGTGGAATCATTCCCGTCTATGGCTACGCCTCGCCTCACGCCGACTTGGCTAGGGAATGCGCTTACGGACGATATGGTCACAAAGGTAATTCCAGCAGGCAAATAGGAGGAAGCTATGACGACGCACGAAGAAAATCCGTGGGGTTCATCTCTCGACAAACTCAAGGAGTGGGATCCCAAAAGTGCTGAACTGCTATTACGGGTTGGAACGAATCCCTGGACCAGCGGCGTTCTGCCGCGCAAGGAGGTGGAGTTGATCTATCTCGCGCTGAATTGCTCTTGCACGAATCTCGACGAGGCAGGCACGCGCCGTCAGATTCGCGCAGCGCTCGACGCGGGAGCGACGCGCGATGAGATTCTCGTGGTTCTGAAATGTGGTGTCGGGGTTGCTGTTCATTCCTGCAGCCTGGGCGCTCCCATCCTTATAGAAGAGCTGAAGGCAGCCGGAGTGAAGCCGGCGGGAGGTCCGAAGCCGGAGACTCCGGCGTGCGACGCGATGCGTGCGATCGGTCAGTGGAATACCGCCTGGGATTCGTTTTACGAGCTTTCCCCTGCGTGGGCCGACCAGTTCTTTGCCTTCGGGGCAAGTATCTACAAGAGCGGCCTGTTCACACCGAGGTTTTTGGAGTTGATCAGCATCGCCTTCGATGCGTCGATCACGCACATGTATGCGCCCGGTACACGGCGGCACATCCAAGGAGCGCTCAAAGCGGGGGCGACGCCTGAAGAGATCATGACCGTTCTACAGATTTGCGTTTCGATGGGCGTTCAAGCCTGCGCGAAAGGCATACCGATGCTGGCTGAGGAACTGGAGCGCCGCGGGGAAGCGTAATGCAGCGGGACGACCGCCGGAGAAACACGCGGATAAGGCCATGATCGATCCGCTTAAGTCCATCGGGCAGGATTGTTGACGCGGGCTTTCAAAATGTATCTGTCCTTCCAGGAATTGTGGCGTCACTTCAAATTTCAGCATTACTAGTAATTCTGCTAGTTGCCGCCTCAAACCGAGAACGTTGGAATCGATGAGTTGTCTTGTGCAGAGAGGCGATCCCTGCGTCAGGGACGCTGACCCACCTCATGGAAAGGACTCATCGACGAATGCCCGCACAAACGAAGCCCAACATTCTTTTCATCATGGCCGACGACATTGGCTGGTTCAATATCAGCTGCAACAACAATGGAATCATGGGTTACCGGACGCCCAACATCGATCGCATCGCGAAGGAAGGGGCAAAGTTCACCGATTTCTACGGGCAGCAGAGTTGCACGGCCGGCCGCGCCGCCTTTATTACCGGCCAGTCGCCGATCCGAACCGGCCTCACCAAGGTCGGCACGCCCGGCGCTACGCTCGGTCTGAGCTCTGAAGATCCCTCGGTTGGGAGATTTCATGAAGCATTTCGGCTATGCCACCGGCCAGTTCGGCAAGAATCACCTGGGCGATCGCAATGAGCACCTGCCGACCGTGCACGGATTCGACGAGTTCTTCGGAAACCTCTATCACCTGAATGCCGAGGAAGAGCCTTACTATCCGAACTATCCGAAGGACCCGGCGTTCCGAAAGAAGTTCGGGCCGCGCGGCGTGCTGAAGTGTAAAGCGACCGACAAGGACGACGCGACCGTCGACGAGCAGTTCGGCAAGGTGGGCAAACAGACGATTGAGAACACGGGACCTCTTCCCAAAGAACGGATGGAGACTGTGGATGAAGAGTTCCTCGCTTCGGCGCTCGATTTCATCGATCGGAAGACGAAAGAGGATAGCCCCTGGTTCTGCTATTTCAACCCGACGCGGATGCACGTCTTCACGCACCTGAAGCCATCCTCGGTGGGCAAGACCGGACTTGGACTCTATCCGGATGGCATGGTTGAGCTGGACGGCTACGTCGGTCAGTTGCTCAAAAAACTCGACGATCTGAAGGTCACCGACAATACCATCGTCGTCTTCACCACCGACAACGGAGCCGAAGTCATGTCATGGCCGGACGGCGGCGCGACGCCGTTCCGCGGCGAGAAGGACACGAACTGGGAAGGCGGCTGGCGGGTTCCCTGCGTCATGCGCTGGCCCGGCGTGATCGAGCCCGGTCGCGTCATCAACGACATCGGCTCGTTGCAGGATTTCATCCCGACTTTCGCTGCGGCAAATGGAGAGCCCGAGTTGGTCGACAAGGTGAAGAAGGGCTACAAGATGGGCGAGAAGACCTTCAAGGTTCACCTAGACGGCGTCAACCTGATGCCGTTCCTGGCCGGCAAGGTGGACAAGTCGCCACGCGACGGCTTCATCTACTGGAGCGATGATGGCGATTGCATGGCGGTGCGCATGGGCCGGTTCAAGATCGTATTTGCCGAACAGCGAAACATAGGCCTTGCCGTGTGGAGGGAGCCGCTGTCGCTGATGCGGCTTCCCAAGTTCTTCGATCTTCGCGCCGATCCATTCGAGCGCGCCGACGAGAGTTTCAAATACGACGACTGGTTCCTTGAAAACGTACCTCTCCAGTACGCAGCCCCACCTCTTCTCATGAAGTGGCTGCAGAGCTTCAAGGAGTTCCCACCGCGAGCGAAGGCAGCGAGCTTTACGATTGACCAGGTAATCGAGAAATTGTTGCCGAAGGACTGACCGCCGAGAAGATCGGGCAGGCAGGTGGGGACAGTCACGGCCAACATGCACGTCTTGTTGGAAAATTCTGTCCCTGTGGCGATGGCTTCTGGTCAATCAGCGTCTACAACGCCGAGGGCTATTTCGTGCCGAATGATTTGAATGCCCACACACTCAACAACATCACTGCGAAAAAGAGTGATGACGGCTCAATCACAATAATCACAATTCAGTCGGCGGCTGTGACGGCAAGACTCCGAACTGTCTGCCGATCATGCCCGGTTGGAACTACATGGTTCGGCTGTATCGTCCGCGCTCGGAGATCCTGAGCGCTACGTGGAAGTTTCCCGACGCGCAGCCGGGGCGATAGCTTTCCTTTGGTCGGGGATTGAGGATTCGCAGTGCCCTGCCGGGGATCGAAAAAGCGAGCTAAACCAAACAGTTCAGCAGTCGGAGGAATCGTCATGACCCACCGTAGAAAGCAGCTTGCAATGGTCTGGATGTTGGCGGCGTGCACTTCACTCTATTGCCAATCGCCGATGAGCGGCCGACTTAAGTTCGACCAGCGCTCCGGCGGTGCGCGCCGCGTCACTCTCGAGCAGGTACAACAGCAGGCTGCTTCGGCGGCCGATCCGATGGCGCATCTTGCGCAGCTTCAAGTGGAAGCGGCCAAGCAGAACCGGCTTGGCGCGGAGTCGGACTACTTTCCGAAGATCAGCTCGACATTCCTGAACTTCCACTTCAACAAATTCATGGGCCAGGAGATTACGATACAACGGCCTATTGCGGGTGGAACGGTAACAGCCGGGTTGCCGCTCGCCGGTAAGGACCAGACTCTGGTTGCCGTGACGGCGGCGCAGCCTATTACGCCTTTATTCAAAGTTCGCGAGGCGGTCAACATTGCGCGGGCCGATGAAAACGTAGCGAGAGCAAAGGCAGGAATGCCTGTCGAAACTGCCAGCCTCGTGGAAAAGGCATATTACGGACTGCTCGTGGCGCAGCGTCAGCTTGCTGCTGCCCAGGCGAATTCAGAGTGCCTTCGCAACAAACTGCTGCTGGCAAGCAATGCCGCGACGCCCGTAGCGCTGCCCGCCCATGAGGAGGATGAAATTGCCGCGGCGAAAGCAATCGCGATCGCGAGCAGCAAGGTCAAGGAGCTAACTGCGTCTCTGAATATGCTTGTAGGCTATTCCATCGACACGGAGTTGGAACTGGTGACGCCGATCACGCCGATGGAAGAGATATCGCTGGAAGAAGCTGCAGATAAAGCGATGGCGGCGAATCAAGAGGTGGTCGAAGCGGAGCAGACAGTAGTGAAGGCGCGCCCTGCGTCGAAGCTGTCCAAGCTGGAATATGTTCCCGACGTTGCGGTGCTGGGGGGCTATGTCTACAACGCGAACGCCATACCCCTCCTGCCGAGAGACTTCTCTTACATCGGCGTCATCGGCTCATACAATCTGTACGATTTCGGCAAGCGGGAACACACGATCAAAGCGCGCAATGCGCAGGTCTCCATGGCGGAAACCGCTCTGCAGTTGACGAAGGCCAAGGTGGCCGCAGCGGTGAAGACCAGCTACTTCGAGATGGACCGGTCGCGGCAGCTGAGCGAGTTGGCACACCGGCTGTCGGACGCGATCCCGCGTGAAAATGTCGCCTACTCGAAGGGTGACCCTGAGCTTGTTGCATCCCGGGCAAAGGTGGAGGCCGAGATGCTCCAGGCCGATTTGGATTATCGCCAGGCACTCACCCAGTTGAAGACGCTGATGGGCGAAGAGTGAGAAGCGCACTGAGGGTCAGATATCGCGCTGGATTCCGAGAGGTCAGTCTGCTGGGACACTACACCGGTGGCGATTCGCGACAACCGGACAGTCACTCGGTGAGACGACCTGTCAACGCCTCCTTTGCCTCCAAGTGGTTGCAGATTCATTTGACATGGCCCGTGCAGCCTCATTTAGGATCACAACGCCAGACGGGCCCTCTGGGTGATCGTCCCCCCTTGACCCTCACTGAAAATAGTTGCCATCCCCCCGCCAGACACCGAGATCGCGTCAGAGCTAGCCGCGGCTGCTAGTTCGCCCATGATCCGGACAAACCAGGGAGTTTGCTTACGATGCGAAAGTCATCCATTCTGCGCTACGGCGCGATCGCTGTGTGCTCGACCTTAATCGTCCCCGCGATCCTCGCCCAGAATTCCATCCGTGTCTTTGGTCCGGTGAACGTGCGAGACTCTGCCACCGGCACGGGATTCGGCTCAAGCGCAGTGGTTTTCAATAGCGCCACGCTGAATCTGGCCTGCGGCGTCTCGCCCATTACCGCGGTGCTCTCTTCATCTGCAGATAACGCTGGAAATGTTCTCGTCGACAACAATGTCCAGGTCAGCAATACAAGCCAGTACGGAACTACTGGCCCGGTGAATGTATGCAGTGGCGGAACAACAGATAGCACCCCGTATGGACCATCGCAGAACTGCTTTACAAGCAGCTACCAGCAGCCTGCTGGTCAAGGCCACTTGAATGGCCAGAATCCGGACACCTTGGTGAGCACGGGTGGCGTTGCGCCGATCAACGTCAGCGGACACCTCGTGGCGGGCGCAAATCAGTTCAAAATAGATCTCGTCGACACCGGGCAGTTCGTCCTTGCGAGCTCAACCCTGTATCTCAACACCAATTGCACGCAAACCGGGGTTAGCGGTCCAGCCACGATAACCGGCAATCCCATTCCGCAGACGAATCCTACGCCGGCACAATTAACGCAGAGTTTCCCGTTCAATCCAACAACAGAGCAGCAGGTGCAGTTTGTCTATAACCTTTCGGTAGCCGAGGCGGCGGGAACGCTGTCAATTACTCCCAACACGATTCCGGGAACTGACGCCCTGCCGATCGATCCGACGACCTTCCAATCGAATCTGGCCAAGAACACCTCGTTTGCGACCTCGATGTGTCTCATCCACACTGGAGAACTAGTCAACGGCTTGCCCGCATGCAGCTTATTCACACTGGCGTGCACCGTGGGAACCGGCAACAACGAGAGCGGCGCACAATGCCCGGTGTCATCTCTGCCGAATGAAATATTCCAGGATATTTTTGATGGTCCCGGCTTCACCCTACCCGACATTCCTACTCCAGGCGGCCCGACATTTCATCAAGGTGTGGGCCTCCTGATGGCGGCTGAGGGCTGGACTGGCGGCCCCTGTACCTTCGACGTAGCCTCCGGTCTCGAAAACCTGCCTTGCCCGCAGAATCTGCTCTCTACCTTCAGCGGTCCCGGCACCTATACCGCGACAGGCCGCACGTCGCACCCCAATTCCACTTTCGTGCCGGTGGCGCAAGTCCCTGAAGATTTGACGACCGTAACCGTTGCCGGCCAGCAGCCTGGAGGCTGGATCAACAGCGCAACAGCGAACGTGACACTCTCCAGCCAGCCGCCCGCTCTGGCAGGCACCAATCTTCCCGGGTTAGCTAACTTCGTCCCCTCGCCGATTCAGAGCATCACTTACGGAATCTCTCCAGCGAACAGTGTTCCTCTTCCTTCAGCGCCGGCGTCGACCGATACCGTGGTCCAAAACACCATTCCGTGCCCGGCCCCGGCGAATCCGCTGGATCCGCCAGCAACGGTTTTCACGACGGATTCGCAAACCCTGAGTGGGCTCGCAGACGGCAATTACCTGGTTCACTATTTCGCTCAGGATTGCGCTGGAACCGAAGAACTCCAATTCACCAAGGATGCGAGCGGTAGCTGGTCTACTTCTTATTACACCTACCCGATCAACGTAGATACCATCACGCCAGCGGTAGCATCCGGTCCGGTGCTGACGCCGTCGTCCGGTTCCTATTCCGTGGGCGACAGCGTCATGGCCACGTATAGCTGTACCGACGAACGTTCCGGAGTCATCCGGTGCGGCGCTTCAACCTTTTCCGCCAACAGCGCGCCATTGAACACCGGAACGCTGAGTAGCCCGGTCGATACTTCGACGGCCGGCCCGAAGACATTCACGGTCATGGTGGTCGATGCTGCCGGCAACCAGTCTTCGGCATCTGTGAACTACGTCGTTAACTCGTTCGATACAGCGATTAAGCTTTCATTAGCCCAAACGACAGTTACATATCCGCTGGGAACGAACGTCGTGATCACAGTTGCGCCGGCACATGGTCATACTCCGACCGGCTCCGTCCAACTCTTCGATGGCGCGGCCCTTCTGCAGACGTCGAGGCTACAAGGAAATGGCGCGGCCTATCTCTACATCCAGGGACTGGCGGCAGGAGTGCATCAGCTGAGCGTTGTGTACTCGGGAGACGCATTCAATCCCGGCGGCCGTTCTGCTCCTGTAACCCTCACGGTGAAGCCCGCGCCAGTGAATCTTACGGCCGCCTGCTGGAATGCTAACTTTCCATACGGCGCGGATTATCACTGCGGAGTCTACGCAAGTTCTATCGCCGGTGCACCGAAGGGTGTGATCACTTATCAATATGACGGAGCCGCGCCGGTAACTTTGCCGCTCCAAAACGGAGTTGCTCAGTTTGTGATATCGCGGCCGCCGGCGGGCACGCATCACGTTTTGATCGCCTATGCAGCACAGACAAATTATGCTGCTGCAAAGCCGGTCAATGAGACGTTCACAGTTACCAATGCGCCTGTCATTGTCCAGCTGACTCCTTCCACCTGGTATCTCACTGGGGGCAACTTGACTCTGACCGCCGTAATCCAGTCGTGGAGTGCAGGGCCGCCAAACCAGATCGGGAGTGTCGTGTTCTCCGATGGCAATAAAGTTATCGCCACGGTGCAGGTAAATGCGTTGGGAACTGCGGCCACAACCGTCGCCGCATCCTCACTTTCGAAGGGTAGTCATACCTTCCGTGCAAGTTACAGCGGAGGCGCGAATTACGCGGCCGGCAGCGGGACGGCCACCATCACCGTTGCGCTGAAGTAGATGGTGGAAAAGGAAACGTTACAAGAACGGGCTTCCGCGCCGCGCCGCTTTGGCGGATCAGAGTTGAGCGGCGGTGGCCTGTAGCAACGGTGTAGTCAGCGAAGTGGTGGACTCTTGACCGGCGGCGAGCCGGGTGAGCGTAACCACGGTTATATCGTCCTCCTGACCAAAAGAAACCGCGGCATCGGTAGCCTGCTGCGCGGAGGGCCGGGATGCCAGCAATCGGTGCAAACGCTCAAATCCGTATAGCTCTCCGGTAGTGCTGCGAGCCTCCAGCAGCCCGTCCGTGTAAATGCTGAGCTGATCTCCCGGATGTAGCCGCATCGATACTTCGTCATAGGTGATGGAGGGAAGCAGACCCAGCGGCAACGCGCCTTCCATCTCAAGCTCCTGTTCATTCAGAAATGGTGGCAGATGACCGGCATTGGCGAGCGTGACATTGCCGTTCGCCTCCAGACGCAGAAGAATGGCTGTAACAAATCCGCCCTGAAGTCGACCGTAGAGACAGCGATTCAGGGTTTCAAGCATCTCTCCAGGGTTGACGCACGCGTCAGAGAGCGAGCGCAGAACCCCTACGATGAGAGATACGTTCATCGCTGCCTTCATTCCTTTGCCACTTACATCGCCGAGCGCCACAATCGTGGATCCATCGTTCTCGCGGATGATCTGAAAGAAGTCTCCCCCAACTTCCAGTGCAGGCCGATAGGCACTGGTGATGGTGAAGCCTTCAATCGATGGGAGGGCCTCCGGAATGAGCACCCGCTGAATCTCCAATGCACTTTGCATTTCGCGCTCCAGCAGAAGTTGCCTGGTGCGCTGTTCTGTGTTGAAGCGGTAGACGGCATAGAGGATAGCAATGAACAGCACGATCGCGGCGAGTTGTGCAGCCCTGAAAACTACACCATGCACAGAGAAGAGCGGACGGTCGACGATTTCGAAGAGCGTCCAATGCGTGAATCGCTGCCCTGCGGCGCTAGCAGCTGCGATCGATTCGATCATCTGCGACACAATCGCGCTGATGGCGACCACCCAGTTTGCATGATCCAGCCGCTGGCGGACACCTATGGCAACGATCACAAATGGAAAGACTTCGACCAGCAAAATGATAGCGGTCAGAATCGAGTCGGCACCTTGCATCCACGGGCCGGCAGTTCCCCAGAAAAAGGCCAGGCTTCCATCAAGAATGCCGGCGGCAAATGTGCAGACCGCCAAGATTCGCGTCCAACGCAGCAGTGTCCGATTGCCGTTGAGCCGCAGCAGGTAAAGCAGCAGGAACCAGAGGGATATGTGGTTGAGCGCGTAGATTGGCTGATTCAGCCCTCTGCCCCAGCCATACGAGATTGAACTAAGAAACTCCGCCAGCATTAGCAGGAGGGCGGGTGTTGCGGTGAAGATCGCAAGCCATAGAAACAATCCTACTTTGCGATCCCGGCCCCACAACAGAAGGCTCACCAGCGTAACAAATCCATACAGGATCGTTAGGCTGAAGTCATACAAATATTGCAGCGTCGATTCTGAGTTCAGTACGGCCAGCTGGGCGGCGATGCTATCCGCATCACCCAATACAGGCGTCCCATTCATGCCGCCCAGCGTTGCTGGGTCAACAAACAGGAGAGGAGATTTCCAGACACGAATCGCGATAGTTCCGGATTCCGGGGAGGGCACATCCAACGCGCGGGACTGCGAGGCGTAATACCAGCGCGGATGGGGAGGAAGCTTACCGTTGCCGCCTATCAGCTTGCCGTTCCAATAGACTTCGTAAGCATCGTCGACGGGAGGGATGAGCAGAGCGTACGTGGTGGTCGTACCGGAAGCAAGGCTGATATCCAGATGGCGGCGGTACCAGGCAAAGCCCGTGTAACCCGGATGGTCCTGGCTGCCCCAGCTGCTGGATGAATTGATCGGTTCCCAGGCTGAATCATCCAGCGATGGTGAAGCCCAGCGTGAATCATCGCCGGTGTGAAACTGCCAGAAGCCGTTGAGCCTGACATCGCTCTGCCCTAATCCCCGTATGACCATAGCCGACTGCGGCTTTGGCGCTTGCTGCTGAGCGTGAAGCAACAGGGCAAGAAGAAAAACGAATGCAACATTGCCTGCGCGGAGCAACATGCGGCAAGAATAGCACTCTGATCCAACAGCAAGAGATCGTGAAATGCCCGGCAAGTCCTCTTCAGAGTTGCACTGGGACGGGTCACCAAAGTGGCCCACGCTGACGGACGTTACACACAGTAGGCGTATGACGGCCATGCGATGCAATTCACCGACGGGCGTTACGCGAAAGAGCAGGTTCTACGGCGTCGCTGAGTGCAGCATCGCCGAGTATCAAAATTGAGCCATTCGCCGGTTCTGTCTACGGATCAACGAGGCACTAAGCCCGTCATCACCAATCTCGAAGCAAATGCTGCAAAGCCGGTGAGGTTTAGGTTGAGTCGAACCTGAACGCGCGTCACTCATCGCACAGAGCAATCATCGGATTGACCGCCGCTGCTCGCCGCGCAGGGATATATGCCGCGACCAAGCTCACCGCACGCAGGGCGAGGACGGCAAGAGCAAGAGCTGCTGGATCGACGTTTCTCTTTGCGGAAAACGAACAATGGCGATCTGCGAGTCCTGCCACTTTCTGAAGCCGCATTGGCCGTCCTCAACTCCCTTCCAATAGGAGTACCGTCTAAAGCGGCCTTCGCTGATGTGGATCTGGCGCGTTTCTCCGTGTACACCCGGCGCGTGTTTCATCGCCTAGGGATCAAGGACGCAAGCTTCGACACACTTCGGCGTCGTGGCTTGTACAGAAGATGTTGATCTATACGGTGTTGATCTCGACGTTGTGGGGCAACTTCTAGGGGACAAGACACCGCGCATGACGCAGAGTATGCACGCCTTTCGCCCGAGTACATGGCCGGGCAGTCGGAAAACGCGACGGGACCATGGGTGGAATGCTGGCGCCAATGGCTCCCCATTCGGCTCTGTTAGTCGCCATAGCGTCACCAGAAATAAGCGACGCAGCAACGGAGATACTAAGCTCTTGAATTCATTGGCGTCCCCGACGGGATTCGAACCCGTGTTACCGCCGTGAAAGGGCGATGTCCTAGGCCACTGGACGACGGGGACGCTGGTGGGCTTGAAGATGCTGCCGGGCGGCAGCGATGCCCAATGAGGCCGACTTTGAGGCTATCAAGGGGTGGGGGTGCTGTCAAAACGCATCGCGGCTCGCACACACACGACCGTCGTCCGATAACGGAGGCTGCGCGCACCGATGCTATAACCCAATCACATGCGCAAGTTCCGTTACCTTGATACGTTGACGATCGTCTTTGTCGTCGTTCTGGTCATTTCGAACCTGGTCGGGCCCAAGATGTGCCAGGTCGGCCCGTTCAAGTTGAGCGGCGCAGAGCTGCTCTTTCCCATCACCTATATCTTCGGCGATGTCTTTACGGAGGTCTATGGTTATGCGGCCTCTCGGCGGGCCATCTGGATGGGCTTCCTGGCCATGGGGCTGTTGTCCGTCTTCGGGGCGATTGCGGTGGCGCTGCCGCCTGCTCCGGACTGGCACAATCAGCAGGCCTTTGCGATCGTCTTCGGGTTGGTGCCCCGATTCGCGGTTGCCAGCCTAGTCGCCTATTGGGCCGGCGAGTTCACCAATTCCTATACGATGGCCAAGCTGAAGTTGTTGACCAAGGGCTCGAAGCTTTGGACGCGTACTATTGGTTCGACCTTGACGGGGCAGGCCGTCGACACGACGATCGTAATCTTGATCGCTTTCTACGACGCGCCGTGGGCGGCAAAGGCAAATATCATTCTGTCTTCGTATCTGGCCAAGGTTCTCTACGAAGTACTGGCGACACCGATCACCTATGCCGTGGTAATCGGGCTGAAGAATTCGGAGCATGTGGACACCTTTGACGATCACACCTCATTCAATCCGTTTCGCCTGCGCTCCGACTCTTCGGAGCAAAACGTTAAGGCGAACTCACGATAGGCTCAGCATATGAGTGTGCGAGAAGAGCGCATGCGGGCGATCGTGGTCCAGGGTCCCGGCGATGCAGGCACGATGCGCGTTGCCGAGGTCCCGCGGCCGCTACCCAGGCCCGGCGAGATACTCATTAAGGTTGTAGCCGCCGGCGTGAACCGTGCCGACATTGTGCAGCGCAAGGGACATTACCCGCCTCCGGCCGGCATCACCGACATCCTGGGGATGGAGGTGAGCGGATATGTCGCCGCGACAGGCGCGAATGTCGCGCGATGGAAGACCGGCGACACGGTCTGTGCGCTACTGGCCGGTGGCGGCTACGCGGAATACTGCGTGGCACCCCAGGGTCAGGTGCTGCCCGTTCCCGAGGGCGTCTCGGTGGAAGACGCTGCGTCGTTGCCCGAGGCGGCCTTCACGGTTTGGGCGAATCTGTTTTCCGACACGCAGCCACTGCGGACGCGGGAATCGTTGCTGATCCAGGGGGGATCAAGCGGCATTGGCTCCTTCGCGATCCAGGCTGCGCGAGCCATTGGCGCACGCGTGGTGACGACTGCGGGCTCGGCGGAGAAGTGCGCCTTTTGCCGCGATCTGGGCGCCGAAGCGGCGTGGAACTACAAAGAGGAAAACTGGGTGGCTGCGGGCTGGGCATGGTCGGAGGGCAAGGGCATCCAGGTGATCCTCGACATGATCGGCGGCGACTATTTCGGCAAGCACATCGAATTGCTGGCGCAGCGCGGGCGGTTGATTCACATCGCGACGACGAAGGGTGCCGAAGTGACGCTGGACCTGCGCGAGGTGATGCGCAAGCGGCTGATCGTGACCGGCTCTACCTTGCGCGCCCGACGGCCCGAGGAAAAAAGCCTGCTGCGCGAAGGAGTGGAAGCGAAGCTGTGGCCGGCGATTGCGAGCGGAGCGATTCGCCCCACGATATTTGCCAGGTTTCCACTGGCTGACGCGGCAGAAGCGCACCGGCTCATGGAATCCAGCGCCCATCTAGGCAAAATCATACTCACGCTCTAGCGAACGCCATCGCGGATTGCGGGCCGACGTGTACACTGCCCTCGCCCCGCAATATCCCTATCTGGAGCCGGATGTGATGGACGTTCGTCATGTAGCTTCTTTCTCTCTGTGCGCCGCCATCGTTCTCACAGTTCATGCTGAGAGCGCAGGTCCAAACAGCCGCACGCCTACCAATCCGAAGTCTGTGACTGCTCCGCAGGGCAGCGGCAGCGCACCGGTGGACATCCCGGATCTGTTGAGTACGGTGCGGCTCGATGAAGCCGCATGGTCTCCGGATGGGAAACAGATCCTCTATTCAGGCAACGCGTCCGGACGGATCAACCTTTGGGTCATGAACGCGGATGGAACCGGGGCGCATCAGCTGCTTCATTCGGATGACGCGCAGTCGGGAGCCGTCTGGTCAAAGGACGGCAGCAGCGTTGTGTACCAGCAGGACCGCGGCGGAGACGAGATCTACGATCTCTACACCGTGTCCGCGGCAGGAGGCGTCCCGCAGCCGCTGACACAGACCGAGCAGATCACCGAGACCAGTCCACGCTTCTCACCCGATGGCAAGCTGCTCGCGTTTCAGCACAAGGAGAAGGCGGGATCTTCTGTCAATCTGGCGGTCATGGACTGGAGCACGCACCAGGTGCGTCTGCTCACCCATGAGAAGGATCCGAAACGCTCCTGGGAAATTGTCGCATGGAGTCCCGATGGAAAAACGCTCTACGCGAATCGCGGGGACTTGCATGAAGACACGAGCGCGTGGAGTGTGGATGTCACGACCGGCAATGTTCGCGAGCTGACGCCGCACACGGGCAATGTGCTTATCGGCGCGTCGAGCTTATCCCCCGATGGCAAAACGCTGCTCATTGGATCGACCGAGAAGGCTGGCTACGCCAATGTCGCCCTTCTGGACCTTGCGACGCTGCATAAGACGTGGATCACGGACACCCAGTGGGAGGCGGAGCCGGGCAGTTTCTCACCGGCCGGCGACCTGTTTACGTGGTCACTGAATGCGGATGGGCGAACGTCCATTCACTTCACCGATGCGAAGACCCACAAAGAAATACCGCGCGCGATCCCCGAGGGGCTGAACTTTGAGAATGGCAACCCGACGCCCTTCGCGCCGGACGGGCGCCTGTTATTTGTCCATGAGGACTCGACGCATGCGCCTAACTTCTACGTGCTGGGTAAAGACGGCGCGCCTGCGCAGATCACGCATGTCGAGAGCGCAGGGCTTCGCAATGCGGTGCTGCCGCCAACGCAGCTCGTGCACTATGCAAGTTTCGACGGCAAGATCATCTCTGCCTTCCTTGCCATGCCCTTCAACCTCAAACGAGATGGCAGCAATCCACTCATCGTTCTGCCGCACGGTGGCCCGACCGGCCAGGTCCAAGACAGCTTCTCGCCGCGCATCATCGCGCTGGTATCGCGCGGATACACCGTGATTGCACCCAATGTCCGCGGTTCGACCGGCTATGGCGTTGCGTTTGAGAAGGCCAACTATCAGGACCTGGGCGGCGGCGATCTGCAGGATGAGATCCACGGCGTAAAGTTCGCGGAAGCGACCGGCTTTGTTGACCCGAAGAAGGTTGGGATCACGGGCGGGTCTTACGGCGGATTTATGACACTGATGGCCATCGGCAAGGCGCCGGAGCTGTGGGCAGCGGCGGTCGAGGAGTACGGCATCATCGACTGGTACACCATGCTGCAACACTCCGACCCCTTGTTGCAGGAGTACGAAAAGTCTTTGCTGGGAGATCCGGTGAAAGATCGGGCGAAGTACGAAGCGGCGTCACCGATCCGATTCCTGCGCAAGGAGCGCGCGCCGCTGCTTGTCATGCAGGGGGACCACGACATTCGTGTGCCACGCGAGGAAGCGGCGCAGGTTGTCGATATTCTGAAGAAGGAAGGGCGGACTGTGGACGCTGTCTACTATCCACAAGAGGGCCACGGCTTCATCAAGCGTGAGGACCAGATCGACGAGATCACCCGCATGGTGGCGTGGTTCGACAAATATCTAAAGGGCGCGCAATAGATTGATGAGCACGGGACACAGGATGGTCAGGCGCTTTGTCGACGATTGCTAAACGGCATTTGCGGCGACGATGGCGCATCGGCTGGCTGCTTGGGCTGGGCGTGCTGGTCAACTATTTTGACCGCGTCAATCTTTCGGTTTCGCACGGGGCGCTGTATACAGCCTTCGGCATCTCGGATGTCGCATTCGGCTATCTTTCTGCCGCATACAACTGGAGTTACGCCTTATGCCAGCTGCCGGTCGGCGTGGTACTGGACCGCTTCGGCGTGCGGCGCGTACAGCGCATCGGCATCTTCATCTGGAGCATGGCATCGTTCGCCGCCGCCATCACTCCGAATTTGACTGGCTTCTTCGGCGCACGGCTCCTGCTGGGTATCGGCGAAGCGCCGACCTTCCCGGCAAATGCCAAAGCTATCGGTGTCTGGTTCCCGGCACGCGAACGCAGCTTTGCAACGTCGCTGACGGATGCAGCGGCGAAGCTTGCTTCCGCAATCGGCGTGCCCCTACTGGGCGTTCTGTTGCTGCACGTGGGCTGGCGCTGGAGCTTCGCAGCGACAGGAGCCATCAGCCTGCTTTATCTACTGGTCTTCTGGGTGATATATCGCGAACCTGAAGAAGATGCGGAGTTGAGTGACGCTGAGAAGCAGGTGATTGCCGACACTGCTGAAAGCGAGCCGGCACCCGCCGACGGACCTGCGATGTCGCTCGGCGCGCTGTTGCGTCAGCGCAAAGTCATCGGCCTTTCCCTCGGCTTTGGCTCCTATAACTACGTCTTCTACTTGCTGCTGACGTGGCTGCCGACGTACCTGTCAGAAGCGCTGCACATCGACCTGTTGCACTCCTTCCTCTACACCGGCGTACCGTGGCTTTTTGCGACCGCAACCGACTTGTTTATCGGCGGCATGCTCGTAGATGGGCTGGTCTCGCGGGGCTGGAACGCGCCGCTGGTGCGCAAAGTGGTGCTGGTTGCGGGGACGGCATGCGGCCTGGGCATCTTCGGCGCGGCGCACGCACACACTGCGACGCGCGCGCTGCTATGGATCGGGTTGTCGATCGGCGGTCTCGCCGCGGCAGCTCCGGTGGGCTGGTCGATTCCCGCGTTGATTGCGCCGCGGGCCAGCGTTGGCAGACTCGGCGGAATCGTAAATTTCGTATGCCAGGTCTCGGGGATTACCGCGCAGATCCTGACCGGATACATCGTGCGAGCGACGCACTCCTACGCGCTGGCCTTTGGCATCTCGGCTGTCTATCTGCTGCTCGGCATTGCCGGCTATCTCGTGCTGCTGGGCCGCATCGAGCCGATGAAGATTACCGCTCACTTCCCTGCTGTGTAGGCCTTTTCCATTCCGGTACGGCCATTGTGCACGATGAAGCTCCCGTTGGAGCTGGCGGTCAGCTCGATGTCGTGCCCGGCATCGGGCCCGTCGAGGTTGGCGATGTACTCGGACTGCGTGTTGTGCGTCGCGCCACCCTCATCCGAATAATGTAACTGCCACAGTGCCTCAAGTCCGGGCGCCCCGCGAACCGTGTCAAGGACCGGAATGGAACCACCCTTCTTCGCGCCGTTGTCCATGACCGCGACCCTCGGGTGGATGGCGTCGACCAGAGCGGGACTTGAGCTTTGATTCCAGCCGTGGTGAGAGACGACCAGTACGTCCACCTTCCCGAGCCGGTTGTCCGGGCACATCAGGTCGCGCTCCTTGTCCCAGGTCAGGTCGCCGAGATCGAGGACCTTCAGTTTGCCGAAGCGGATCAGCACACCAAGCGACCGCGCATTCTCGGTCTGGTCGAGCGGACGGATCTCGCTCTCCTTGCAGAAAGTGTTTGGCTCGCCTGCACCTGGCAGAGCCTTCTGGATCACCTTTCCGTCGGCACTAATGACGGTGACATCCATCCCCTCAATGGGCAGGCGATCGCCGGGCTTGGGCACGATCTCCTTCGCTTTGCTATCTGCTAAGACCTTCTGGAAGGCGGCGAAATCGCGCTCGGTTGCGCCATGGTCGAATTCACGGTTGGGGCCGTGGACGAAGAATGTGCCGACCGGGATGCGCTGGACAAGCTGCGGCACACCACCTACGTGATCGTCGTGATAGTGAGTGATCAACACATAGTCGATGCGGCTGAGGCCGGCGCTCTTCGCAGCGGCGACAATGCGATCGGCATCGCGGAAGTTGTTATCCGGCCATCCAGTGTCGATCAGCAGCGACTTTCCCGCGGGAGTTACGAAGAGGGTCGATTGACCACCCTCTACATCGATGAAGTAGACGCGGAGTTTGCCGCCGGCAGTTCCCTGCGCATTGAGCGCACATGCAACGACAACAGTGGCAAACAGTCCGAAGAACGCGCGGGGTCGAAGCATCATCAGTGGCCGCCTTTGTTGGGGGACGAAACAGTGGCGCGGGTAGCGCCCGTGGAGATGCCGCCATCGACCAGCAGCGTCTGGCCAGTGATGTAGCGGCTGGATTCGGAGGCGAGAAAGACGATGGCTCCGTCTAGATCGTGCACATCGCCAGGGCGCTTCACCGGAATGCGATCGACAATGTAGTCGACCCACTCCTGATTTTCGTAAAGCACCTGGTTCTGCGCGGTGCGAAACCAGCCAGGCGCGAGGCAGTTGACAGTGATGCCGTGCGGGCCCCAGTCATCGGCCAGGCTCATGGTTAATTGGCGTATGCCGCCGCGGCTCGCTCCATAGGGCGCCAGACCCGCATAACCGAAGACGCTGGTGACGGAGCCGATGTTGATGATGCGGCCGTAACGATGTTGCACCATGCCGCGCGCGATGGCCTGCGCGACGAAGAAGCTGCCGCGGAGATTCGTGTCGAGCACCAGGTTCCAATCGTCCCAGGTGACATCGAGCGCTGGCTTGCGCACATTGCAGCCTGCGTTGTTGACCAGAATGTGGACCTGCGGGAAGGCAGCGCTCACCTGCTCGGCCATGCGGGTGATGCTAGCCTGCTGGCGCACGTCGAGCGCGACGGGGTATGCGCGGCGGCCGAGCGATTGGATTTCAGCAACGAACGGCGCCAGATCGCCCTCGTTGCGGCTGGTAAGAATCAGATCGGCACCCGCGCCCGCGAGTGCGCGAGCAAAGTGCTGCCCGAGTCCACGGCTCGCACCGGTGACAAGGGCGAACTGGCCGGAGAGGTCGAACAATGCGCCTGCGACTGCCGCCCTTCCGCTCACGCCGGCATGCCCTTCTGATCGCCACCGGCTCTGGGATCGAGCACCACCTTCATCAGATTTGGCTCTCGCGAATACAGGCGCGCAAACCACGATGGGCCTTCATCCAGCGGCGCAACCGCCGTGATGAGCGGCGCAACTTTGATCTGCCCGTCGGCGATCCACTCCATCGCCTGTGGATACTCTCCGGCGGAGGCGCAGGAGCCCTGCAAGCGAATCTGCCGCGTCACCACTTTCTGCAGCGGTATGGAGACCTCGGCCGCGATGTTGCCGACCAGAGCGACCGTGCCGCCCTTGCGCGTGCAGTCGATTGCGGCTGCTACAGTCTCAGGGCGCCCGACAGCCTCAAAGGCCACATCAACCCCACGGCCGCCGGTGAGCTCTTCGATACGCGAAGTTAGGGATTCTCCCGAGCCATCGATGATGGCATCCGCACCCAGCGAGCGAGCGAGGTCAAGGCGAGTGGCGTCAACGTCGGTGACGAAGATACGCGAGCAGCCTGAGGCGCGGGCAGCCTGCTGGATGAGCAGGCCGATCATGCCAGCCCCGATGACCAGCACCGTCTCGCCCCCTTTGGCTTCAGCAACCCGCACCGCGTGGATGGCGACGGAGACCGCCTCGAGCATTGCGGCATCAGCAAAGGAGAGATTGTTCGGCAGGCGGTACAGAATGCGTTCCGGCACAGTTACGTATTCGGCAAAGGCGCCGGCGCGCCGGTAGTCTCCGCAGGAGACACCCACGACCTCGCGATGGTTGCAGAGGTTCACTTCGCCGCGCTGGCAAAATTCACAGGCTCCGCAGTAGACAGTGGAATCGAAAGTTACTCGGTCGCCGACCTGGTAGTGGGTAGCACCCTCGCCGACCGCAGCGACAACGCCTGCCGCTTCGTGTCCCATCACGATCGGGGGAATACGGCGTCCGGAGCTGCCGTCATAACCGTGGACATCGCTGCCGCAGATGCCGCAGGCGGCTACACGAATCAGGACTTCGCCGGCGGCGGGAGTAGGGGTCGGGAGTTCGGCTACTGCCAGATGCTTGTATTCGGAGAGCAGCAGGGCCTTCATGGGCGCATTCAGGTTACAGCAGAAAGCCCCCGGCGATGGCCGAGGGCTGGGGAAGAGATCGCTGGAAGTCTATGCGCTGAAGGATGAACCGCAACCGCAGGTGCTCTTGACGTTTGGGTTCTCGAACTTGAAGCCGGCCGCTTCCAGAGTTTCCACGTAGTCCACCACACAGCCGTTGAGGTACATCAGCGACGTAGCGTCAACGAATACCTTCAAATCGTCGAATTTAAAGACCTTATCCATCATGCCCGCCTGATTCTCAAAGGACATGGAGTATTGGAATCCGGAGCAGCCGCCGCCGACAACGCCGATGCGCAGACCAGCCGGAAGTGGGTCCTGCGTCGCCATGATCTCCCGCACTTTAACAATTGCGCCGTCGGTCATATTGAGGGGCGACTGCTTGGGGGGGGTGGACTGTTCGGTCAAAGGCTGCGCGATGGTTGCCATATCTCTGGTTCTCCCTGGGAGATGCTGTTCTCTTATTCTAAGACGGCGGCGAATCCCGGACAAGTTTTATCCGAATTGCCTTTTTTCTCTTGTAGTAGGGATGCAGATACGCGGCAGTTCGTCGCAGATTGTGCCCGCTTTTCGTTACCATAAAGTAACTGCCTACCGCGCCGTGATTTTGTCGGCAATGTGGTCATACTGCTCCTGGGTCAGGAGTCCCCGGCCCACCAACGCGTGCGGGTTGCGATAGGGGCGTCCCCCGACGATGTCGTGGGCCTTGCTGATGCTGATTCCCGGCAGCATGGCAATGCGCGTCGTCGAAGCACTGTTGATATCGACCAGGTCGCTAGTGTCACCCTGTTTGCTGCTGTTCACGCCATCTTTGACACCTTGCGCGACCGCATTTACGCCATTGACGGCGTTCGCAGCAGCGACTTTGGTATCGGCGGCGAGCTGCTTTGCCCCTTTCTGGAGGTCTCGGGTCGCGTCAGCTGACTTCTGGCGGATCTCCTGATCGTTCGGGGTCGACTGATTGCAGCCACCCAGCGCTATCGTCAGCACAGCGACTGCACAAATTGAGGTAATACCGAGCCGCCGGTGAGATGCGAACGCGTTCTTCATCTGTTTGTCTCCATGGGATGCAGCCCGCTCTTTCTTTGAGGACAGCAAAACCCACAGCATGTGATGAGCGCCGCGTCACGAAGGCTGGCCAGAACATAAGTCTCGTGTTTCCAATTACCACTCCCAATGTTCAGAATTGGCACACGAATCAGGTCTGCAAAACGGGCCATATCTTAACTTGCGATGGAGACACGGACATAAATCAATGAAAATAGAACACTTCACGGCATGAACGATCGGCCCCGAGATGAGCCATCGCCGCGTAGCCTGCGATGCAATGGTTCGGACGGAGGGTGATCAGTGCACTGCAATTGAGCCGACAGCCAGAGGTTGTTGAAACTCGATCCTCGCCTCAAATAAAGCGTGAAAGATGTTGTCAACCGTGTCTGAAAGGGACTAACTTCGCCCTGAACGGGCCCTCTGTCCCCCAGAGACCGGCTGTATAGCAGCACCTGCCACATCTGGCGCGGCACTACTGGGACCGCTCGCGGTTGAACCGGAGGTGCTGTATGCACTACCTGACCATCGTATTTATCGTGTGGGCAGTCGCGGCTACGGTCCTGCTTGCGTTGCTTGCCTACCGTTCCACTCTGACTCGTTATGAAGAGGATTGCCTCTTCCTGGGAGACTGCAACGACCATCAGCACAAGGAGCAGGAGAGCATCCTGGCCCGGGTGCGGAAGGTACAGCCGGCAGTACGCTTCATGACTCTCGCCACCTGCATCATGTCGGCAGCACTGGTGGGCACCTTTATATTTCAGCTGGTCCAGCAGTTGCAGGCGCCGCCTGCGTAACTAATCCGTGGTTCTCCGCCCGCCCGCTGGGGCAATGCCTGTGGCGCGGAAGGTTCTGGGTCTAGCTGGGACCTTCCTCGTCACTGTCGTTGGACTGGACACCGTTGATCGTTGCCACGGTGCGCGTAGTTCCCTTCGCGCTCACGTCTACCTGCACGGTCCGGCTGAGGTGCGAGAATGCGCCACGTGGATTCTTCATTCCCCACTCGACGTAAGGAACAGTGAAATGCGTGGTTGCGCTGAGCGCATTGCCCACGCGAACCAGATGGACTTTCATCTGTAGAGGGTGATCGGCCCCGTGTATGTTCAGCATTCCTTCCGCGATCACATCTGACGAGCCATCCGTCTTTGGCACCTGCCCGCGCAGATGCTCGGCATGAAAGAAGATGGAGGGATAGCGCTTGGTTTCGAGAACCTCGTCCTGCATCTCCTTGTCGCGCTCTGCGTTTCCCGTGCGGCCGGTGGTGGCATCTACCAGCAGTTCCCCCTGCGCGAGCGTCGAATCTGGATCGACGGCGAGTGCGCCGCCCTTGAACTGAAAGGTCCCGCGCACATCCCGCAGCAAACTGCCCACCTTGAAGTGGATCTGCGTCAGTGCAGGATCAAAATGAATTTCGACGTTGCGTGCGGGAATAGCGGCGGAGGGCTTTGCATGCGAAGGCGCCTGCTGCGCGTTTGCCAGAGAAGCGAACAACAGAGAGACGGGAAGAACCGGAAGCAGAGATCGGACCTGCAGCATGCTTGCTACCTTACACTGTCTTGCGATTTTGCCTGTATAGGAGAGTCCTACTCAGCCAGCGCCAATTGATGCCGCACGTCCGCACCGCGCACCCAGAAGATGACGTCTGTGGCGATGTTGGTCGCGTGGTCCGCGATGCGCTCCAGGTTGCGCGCGGTGATGACCGCATTCAACGCCTGGAGACTGGCATCTGGCGACTTCTGCATGACCTGGATGAGATCGACATGCGCGACACGGTTCATATGGTCGATGTCGTCGTCCATCTCGCGGACAGACTCGGCCAGCCGGGCATCGGCTTCGATGAGTGATTGAACCGCCCGGCGGATCATGTCCGATGCGTGCGCGCCCATGGCGGCAATGTCCACCGGCAGAGTTGCGTCAGGAACGCGGAGCATGTCCTCCGCGCGCCGCGCGATGCTCATCGACTGATCGCCGATGCGCTCCAGGTCCGCATTGATCTTGATCACCGAGAGGATGAAGCGCAAATCGATGGCCATGGGCTGTTCCTTGGCGAGCAGTTCGTAAGCCATCTCATCAACGTCGCGCTGGGCCATGTTGATAGCGGCCTCATTCTCACGGACGAAGGTACAGAGTCTCTGATCCCGCTCCAGGTACGCATCTACGGCGTACTCCACGGCCTGCTGCGAGAGCGCGGCCATGGCAAGCAGCTTGTCCTTCAATTGCTCGAGCTGCTGATGGAAATTGATGCGGGGCAAGGTGACGACTCCTCAGAGCACCGTTCTGTTTTTCCTGGTACCGGAGATCCTCTGGCGTGGACTTTCTCTTAAAGAAAGACTGCACGTGCTCTTTCGCGGATCCGCTTCTACCTGCAGGAAATAGCTCTTATCGCATTGTGCATGAGAGTGACGTAAATTCGCATGAAAATCTGTGCATCTTTTGGGGCATGCCGTCGGCAAGCTGGCCGCCGCGGATTGCATCCAGACTCGATCAGCCCAGACGTGACCGCGCCTCGCGGGTGGCTTCGTAAATCTGATCGAAGGATTCGACGGCATAGACGACCTTCTGCATCTCGGAGATGTTGAAGTCGCGATGGATCACTTCATCCAGATTGAAATCGCGGATTTCCGGGCCTCCCGAAAGCACGTACGTCGATTCGCCATGCGAGGAGATCAGGCCGGACCCGTAAAGCTTGATCTTGCCGTTCTGGCGGATCACGCCGAACTCCACGGTGAACCAGAAGAGCCGCGCCATACGGTCCAAGTCCTCCTGTCGAGTGAGGCCGGCGCAGACCTGACCATAGCTTTGGAGGAAATCGGCAAATATCGGATGCGCGTGCATGGGGACATGGCCGAAGACATCGTGAAAGATATCCGGCTCCGGAGTGTATTCGAGCGACTCGCGGGTGCGGAGCGTAACGGTGGTCGGAAAGCGGCGCGCGGCGATCATCTCGAAAAATGCCGGCCCGGGCAGATAGCCGGAGACCGCGGTCGCATTCCAGCCGGTGCGCGGCGCCAGCAGAGTGTTGACTGAAGCAAGGTTCGGGATCACATCCTGACGCAGTCCGATGTTGTGAAAGCCATCAAGGTATTCCTGGCAGGCATGCTCTTCCAGTTGCGGCATGCGGCGGCCTACCAACTCTGCCCACACGGCGTGCTGGTCCGCGGTATACCTGCTCCAGTCCTGCTGGATGAGGTATGACGCAGCAAGCGGAAGGCTGGGAGCAGAAAAGGTAGCGGCCATGGTGAAGTGCCTTTCTTGGCTAAGAATAAGACGCATTGCCAGGCGTTGCGTATGCGCAAACCGGGTGCGGGTAAACTCATGAGGATTGCAGCCGGAACCGCGTCTGTCAATGCATGCGGGCGAGGTTAGGGAACGCCGGTCATCTCGTAGCATGATCGCGCCGCACCGGTATATCTTGGTAGGTTGCGCGGTGGCCGGTAACGCGTCCGCCAGCCGTGCTGCGCAATCGGAGGATAAGCAATGGCGACCATGGTGCATCCCAAAGCTGAGGCGAAGAAGGACTTCCTGCCCCTGAACGGCACGGACTATGTTGAGTTTTACGTAGGCAATGCGCGGCAGTCTGCCTACTATTACCGGCTCGCCTTCGGCCACAAGTTGGTTGCCTATGCGGGTCCCGAAACCGGTCAGCGCGACCGCGCCTCCTACGTTTTGCAACAGGGAAAAGTGCGGATGGTGCTGACGACCCCGCTGCATCCGGGGGGCGAGATCGCGGCCCATATCCAGAAACATGGCGATGGCGTGAAGGATGTGGCCCTGTGGGTGGACGATGCGCGGGATGCGTGGCGCGAGACTACCAAGCGCGGCGCGAAGAGCGTACGCGAGCCCTTTGAGCAGAAGGACGACCACGGCACGGTTGTGATGGCGAGCATTGCCACCTACGGCGACACCATCCACACCTTCGTCGAGCGCAAGAACTACAACGGCCCTTTCCTGCCGGGTTTCCGCGCGACACCCGAGGATGCGCTGGCGCGGCCGGTCGGCCTGCTGCACATCGACCACATGGTGGGCAACGTGGGCTGGAACGAGATGAACACCTTCGTCGACTTCTACCGGGACGTCATGGGCTTCGGGCTCTATCAGCACTTCGATGATGCCGATATCTCAACTGAATATTCCGCCCTGATGTCGAAGGTGATGGCGAACGGAAATGGGCGAGTAAAGTTTCCCATCAACGAGCCGGCCGAGGGACGCAGGAAGTCGCAGATCGAGGAGTACCTGGACTTCTACGGCGGCCCCGGTGTACAGCATCTTGCACTGGCAACGAATGACATCCTGCAAACTGTCGCGCAACTGCAAGACCAGGGTGTCGAATTCCTGAAGGTCCCCCATAGCTACTACACCACGCTGCAGGAGCGCGTGGGCAAGGTCGACGAGCCCGTCGATGAGTTGGAGAAACTGGGCGTTCTGGTGGACCGCGACGATGAGGGCTACATGCTGCAGATCTTCACCAAACCGGTGGAGGACCGTCCGACGCTCTTCTATGAGATCATCCAGCGCAAAGGCAGCCGCTCCTTCGGCAAGGGTAACTTCAAGGCGCTGTTTGAGGCGATCGAACGCGAGCAGGCGGAACGGGGAAACCTGTAGAGCAGACGGAAGACGAGGCCAGATCGCAGGCAAAGGCGTGATCGTGATTTCTAGGGCCTTTGTCTGCAGTTGTCCGCGCGTCCCTGCCGTTGTCTAATCCAGGCATGCGCACCTTCGATCCCGCCCATGAGTCCGTCCAGAATATTTACAAATTGATGATCGGCGCGATCGTGCCCCGGCCAATCGCGTTTGTCTCTTCGCTGGATGAGCGAGGCGTGCGCAATCTGGCGCCGTTCAGCTATTTCACTGCCGTTTCTGCTGATCCGCCTGTGGTTTTATTCTGCCCATCGGTACGTCGGGAAGATCCCGAACGCGGGCTTGCAGCTCATAAGGACACGCTTCTCAACATCATCGCCTCGCGTGAATTCGTCATCAACGTAGTGACAGAATCCATCGCAGAGAAGATGAACATCACTTCTGCGCAGGTGCCGCCGGAGATAGACGAGTTCGAACTGGCCGGCCTGACGCCAATGGCGAGCGAGTTGGTGAAGCCGCCACGCGTTGCGGAAAGCCCAGTGCAGATGGAGTGCCGCCTGCTGCGCGTGATCGAAGTGAGCGACCGGCCTGCCGGCGGCAGCATCGTGCTGGGCGAGGTGTTGCGCTTCCACGTGCGCGAGGATCTGGTGGAGAACTTCCGTATTGATCCGGACAAACTCGCTGCGGTGGGCCGCATGGGCGGCCCGACTTATGTGCGGACACGCGATCGCTTCGATCTGCAGCGGCCAGCGTAGGCCGCTAGCGACCCGGCTAAAATCCTCTCCCACATCGTAAGGAGAATCGGTCCACCGTTTGGCTGAGCTCCTTCGATGTACAACAAGGGCAGCGAATTTTTTTTCGGAGCAGCATGCCGTGAAAGGTCTTGCCGCGTAATGCGATTGCTGGAATATCTGGTTGAGGTCTTCATACAGACCTTCGGCATCACACGTCCCACAGAAACACAGCGGAGGCGGGTCACATTCCTGCTGGGCGGTGCACTGCTGGCTGCCGCGCTACTGGTGGTCGCCGTTGGCGTGGCGATGGTGTTTTATCTGCATACGAGCCATTAGCACGGCGCGCACTGCGAGCGCGTTTTCACATCGCATTCATCGAGTCTTGTTCAGGGGCTTGACCAGCAGTGTAGGATTCCCGTCGGGGGGTGGGATTGCAAATGCGAATGCGAACTTTTCTCGTTATGGCTTTGGGCATCATCGCATTGATTCTGGTGGCTGGCCGGTCAGCATCGGCCCAGCAGGTGGTCACTTGCTCGTCGGACAACGGAAAGCGGAACTATTGTCCGGCAAACACTCGCGGCGGGGTGTCGATGGTCAGGCAACGCAGCGATGCACGCTGCCAGCAGGGTTATAGCTGGGGCTACGATCAGCGTGGTATCTGGGTGGATCGGGGCTGTCGCGCGGATTTCAGAATCAACACCTACCGGCCAGGGGGACCCGGTTATGGCCCAGGAGGTCCTGGTTATGGACCTGGCGGCCCGGGTGGCCAGATGATTACCTGCTCATCCAATAACGGCGGGCGAAATTACTGTCCTGCCAATACGAAACGCGGCGTGCAACTCGTGAAACAACGGAGCGACGCCCGCTGTACCCAGGGTTATAGCTGGGGATACGACCAGCGCGGGATCTGGGTAGATCGCGGCTGCCGTGCCGATTTCGTGGTTCGATGATGGCAACCCCGACCGTCTTCCCTCGAGTCCAAGGCTGTCAGCTAATTCATGCTTCTCGTCCGCTATGAACCGATAGCGTGCAGTTCGGGCTCTGAGGAGGTTCCAGATGCGCTTTCGAATTGCATCGCTTACAACCATCGCGCTAGCTCTGGTGATCACTGCACTACCCATTCGGGCGCAACAGACCGTCACCTGTTCTTCGGATGATGGCGGTCGGCATAACTGCCCGGTCGATACACGCGGCGGTGTGCAGATGACCAACCAGCGCAGCGGAGCAGCCTGCACACAAGGCTACAGCTGGGGATATGACCGCAACGGCATCTGGGTAGATCACGGATGCCGCGCGGACTTCACGGTCAACACCGGATGGAACAACGGCGGGGGCGGCGGCCGCGGCGGCCAGACTATCACTTGCTCCTCCGACGATGGCGGGCGGCATAACTGCCCAGTCGATACACGCGGCGGTGTGCAGATGACCAACCAGCGCAGCGGAGCAGCCTGTACACAAGGCTACAGCTGGGGATACGACCGCAACGCCATCTGGGTAGATCACGGATGCCGCGCGGACTTCACGGTCAACACCGGATGGAACAACGGTGGCGGCGGCGGCCAGACCATCACCTGCTCTTCAGATGATGGTGGGCGGCATAACTGCCCAGTCGATACGCACGGCGGCGTGCAGATGACCAACCAGCGCAGCGGTTCTGCCTGCACGCAGGGCTACAGCTGGGGATATGACCGTAATGGCATCTGGGTAGATCACGGATGCCGCGCGGATTTCACGGTCAATACCGGATGGAACAACGGGGGCGGCGGCGGCCAGAACGTCACCTGTTCTTCGGATGATGGCGGGCGGCACTACTGTCCTGCCAATACGAGGCGTGGCGTGCAACTCGTGAAACAACGGAGCGACGCCCGCTGCACCCAGGGTTATAGCTGGGGATATGACCAACGCGGGATCTGGGTAGATCGCGGCTGCCGTGCCGATTTCGTGGTTCACTAGCGAGACTGGTACAGACGATACGAGAAGGCCGGATGGCGCGTTGCTGTCCGGCTTTTGCTCTCTACCGACCGACTTCGGCTCAACCGAAAACCAGGGTCGCTGCTCCGCCGGCAATCAGCAGGCCGCCGACTACCTTGTGCACGGTGAGTCCTTCTCCCAGAAATATCCATGCAAACAGGATGACCAGCACCACGCTGAGCTTGTCGATGGGCGCAACAGCCGACGCGGGACCCAGCTGTAGCGCTCGGAAATAGCACAGCCATGACAGCCCGGTCGCAATACCGGAAAGGGCGAGAAAGAGCCAGGAGCGGCTCGAGATCGCCGCAATGTCGTTGTGCTTGCCAAGTGCGATTGCGATGGCCCAGGTGAAGACGAGCACCACCGTGGTGCGGATTGCGGTGGCGAGGTTCGAGTCGATGCCAGCAACGCCAATTTTGGCGAGAATCGCCGTTGCAGCCGCGAAAAGTGCCGATAGAAGCGCCCACACAAGCCATGTCATGGACTCAGGATATTCGGTCGGGCGGCCATTCAGCCGATGAGTTGCGCCAGCTTGTCTTCGAGCGATGCGATGCGCTCCCGGAGTTGCATCACATCGCTTTCGAGTGTTGCGATTCGATCCACAATCCCGTTGCGCGACTCTGGGGAGGCGCTGCCCCGATTCGAATGCTCAGAGGTTGTCCCGGAGACCGGCTCGGGCACAGGCGAGAGCAGATGAACGTAGCGTAGCTCGCGCGAGCCGGGTTCGCGTGGCAAAGCGCGGGCGAGGGGCGGCTCGCGCTGACCAAGCTGCTGCAGGGTGCTTTCCACCTCATCCATCCCGGTGAAGTTGTGCATTCGTTCACTGCGACTGCGCAGCTCGCCTGGAGTTTGCGCTCCGCGCAGCAGCAGAACGCACAGAATGGCAAGCTCGCCGCGGCGCAGGTTGAATATCTCACCAATGTGGTGGGCATATTTCGCAACGCGGCTGTCCGTACCACGAACCGGTGCGGCAAGCCCGTTGTCCTCCAACTCATGGAGCGCCATGCGGACTTCGTCTTCACCCAGCTCCATGAGCGGATAGCGGCTGGTGCGCTGGTTGCATGCATTCGTCAACGCCAGCAGTGACAACGGATAGTACTCCGGAGTGGTGGTCTCCTTCTCCAGCAGCGAACCCAGCACGCGAGCGGCGGGCGCGGAGAGATGCAGTTGCGATTCCGGCATGAACATGGCTCCTCCACCCACCTTATCGCGAGGCCCTCGAACACTGCTGAGAGAAGTCCCGTAATCTAGGGAAGAATGTCGAGCTCGACACTACCCGCGCTGCTGCGTGCAAAGACTGCGCAACGCGCCGTGGCAGCGTACTTTCTGGCCAACGGCATCGTGATGGGCGCGTGGGTGCCCCACGTGCCTGACCGGGCTCGCGACCTGCATCTGGATCCGGGCATGCTCGGCTGGGCGCTACTGGCCAGTGGGCTGGGTGCGGTGCTGGCGATGCCGCTTGCAGGCCGACTCACTGCCCAGCTCGGGAGCCGTGCGGTAACCCGCGTGGCGGGCATCGCCTTCCCTGTGATGTTGAGCGCAGTGGTATTGTCCCCGACTGCACTGCTTATGGCGCTGTCGCTGTTGTGCTTCGGTGTCGCGGGCGCCAGCATGGATGTATCGATGAATGCGCAAGGCATCGCCGTGGAAGAGCAACTGGGCGAGCGCACCATTTCACGGCTGCATGGCATGTGGAGCATCGGATGCTTCACCGGCGCGGCCATCACTAGTTTCATGCTGTCCTGGCACGTGCCAGCGCGTGCCATCGTGCTCAGCTTCTCAGCGTTCGTCATCCTGCTGGTCATTGCGGCAACGCCCTATCTATTTACCCGTCACGAGGAAGGTTTGCACGACCAGCCTCATCCGCTGCGGCCACATGGGCGTCTTCTGCTCCTCGGGCTGGTGGCCTTCGTATCCATGGTTTGCGAAGGCTCGATCGCCGATTGGAGCGGACTTTACCTACGAGTGGTACGCGACGCGGGACATGGCGTTTCCGGGTATGGATACGCTGCCTTCGCGGCGCTGATGGTGACGGGCCGTCTGTCGGGCGACTCGGTGGTGGCGCGATTCGGTGAAGAGCGGACCCTCCTGGTAGGAGGGTTGTTGGCCGCAGCCGGGCTAGGAATCGTGGTTGGTAGTGGCTGGCAACACAGGACAAGCGAGCTCTGGTGGCTCTTCGGTTTCGCACTGGTGGGTGCGGGGCTGGCCAACGGCTCACCGGTGATCTATCGCACCGCCGGTCGTGTGCGCGACGTACCGGCCGGTGCGGGCATCGCAACTACGGTGGGCATTGGCTATGCCGGTCTGCTGGCTGGTCCGCCAGGACTGGGATTCGTGGGAAATCACGCCGGACTGACATCGATCCTTCTCTGCGTATTAGTACTGTGCTGTGTGATGGCGCTATCTTCGCGGCTGGTACGCGGATTGGCTGGCCCCGCGGCAGCTTAGCTTTTCCTCACTGCGTCGCCGGCGCCATCCACTGGTTCTGCCGCATCCAGCTTTCCAGCAGCAGGGTCCACAGGTGCAAAGATGGCAGACGCTCTGCAAGATCCACGCCGTGGTGGCCGTGTTCGAACAGATGAAACTCTATCGGTACGCCCGAGCGCTGGCATGCAGCAACGTAAAGCATGCTGTTCTGCGACGGAACGACGTCATCATCGTCCGTAGTGAAGACAAAGGCGGGAGGGCTGGTCGGGGTTACATGATCTTCGGCCGATAGCAGGGCCACCAGCGCCGGATCCGGCATCGGACCAAGGAGATGCTGCCGCGAACCGGCATGCCCGAAGTCGGGCTTCATGCTGATGACGGGATACGCCAGGATGACAAAATCGGGCCGATCGCTTGCATGCTCAACCGGATCGGCGCTTGCCGGTACGCCGTTGTCGAAGAGCGTGGCAAGGATGCTGGTGGCGTGACCGCCGGCTGAGAAGCCCCATGCACCCAAATGGTCTGGCGAAAAGCCGAGGTTGTCAGCCTGGCTGCGCAGCAACCGCATGGCGCGTTCGGCATCCGCAATCGGCGCAGGATAGCGATAGGGTGCCACGCGATAGTGCAGGACAAATGCCGCGATCCCACGCTGTACAAGCCACTCCGCGGGTGCGGCGCCTTCGCGGTCCGCGACCACCCTGCTGTAACTGCCGCCAGGAATCACGAGGACGGCGGTGTGCGTTGGGTTGGCAGCGGGCAGGTAGACATCGATCGTCGGGCGATCCGCATCGGCGTGACCGAGCGCTCCGGGGACGGCGCCAGGATAGACATTGAGCGTCTTGCTGGTGGATGACTGTGCACGCAGCAAGCCAGGAGCGGAAGCAAACAGGAGCAATAAAGCGAAGAGGCGCATGGCGGCAAGTGTAACCGTGTTCTCCGGTCGACCGCGGCTATTGCGCTAGGTGGTGATCTCCGCGCCGCGCGATTCACGGGCAAACGACATCACGATCGCGATGAAGAGTGCAACGGCGATGGTAGTCACTGCCAGAACAGGCCCGTAGCTGCCGGTATGCTCCGCTATGCGAGCCTGGATATTTGTAACCTTCGACGCGATCAGATTCCCCAACTGGTAGACCACGCCGGGAAAGGTGGCACGGACGGGCCCCGGCGAAATCTCGCTGAGGTAGACCGGTACAACGCCCCAGGCACCCTGCACCATGAATTGCAGCAGGAAGGCTCCGGATGCAAGAGCAATGCGCCCATGCGCAAGCATGGCCAGCGGCGTGACAGGAATGGCAAGCAAAGCCGCGGTGATGATGGCGCGTTTTCTTCCCCATCGCTCTGACAGCATGCCAAAGACGATGCCGCCCATGATCGCCCCCAGCGCGAGCACAATACCGATCGCCCCTACCGTATGCGCATCGAAGCGATGATCGCTCTGCAGGAAGAGCGGGTGATTATCCTGGCTGCCGTGGCTGAAGGCGTTAAAGCCGGACATGAGCAGAACAAGAAATAGGAACAGTGGCAAATATCCGCGTATGCCCTGCCATAGTCCGGAAAAGGATATTCCGGTGCCGCGTGCCGCTCTGCCCTGCTGCCACGCGGGGGATTCTTCAACTTTGAAAGCGATGTAGCCTGCGACCAGCGCGGGCATTGCGCCAACGATGAACATGCCACGCCATCCCACAGTTTGGAACAGCAATCCAAAAACCGCTGCAGCCACCAGATAGCCGACGGCGTAGCCCTCCTGCAAAAGACCGGAGAAGAACCCGCGATTTTCCTTTGGCAGCGTTTCAAAGGCCATCGCAGCGCCGACGCCCCATTCACCACCCATGGCGATGCCGAACAGCGCCCGCAGAACGAGGAGGACATGGAGCGACGGCGTAAAGGCGCAAGCCAGTTCCAATACGGAATAACAGAGAATATTGACCATCAACGTTGGCCGCCGTCCGAAGCGATCCGCCATCCAACCAAAAAGGAGTGCTCCCAGGGGCCGGAAGGCGAGTGTCAAGAAATACGCCTCGGTAACGGCGCTCTTGGCTACCTTGAAGTCTGTCGCAATGGCGGATACACAAAAGACAAGGATGAAGTAATCGAACGCATCGAGCGACCAGCCAAGGAAGCATGCGGCAAAGGCATGACGTTGCCTGACCGTGAGGGTGCGGAATGGAGCGAACAGATTCACCAGACAGAGGCCAGCATAGCAGCAGGCATTTCATGAAATTAATGCGTATCCCCGCCACAGCCCGCTCATGGATGACCAGAGAAGCATCCCAACGAGAAGTGAGTTAACCACGTGGACCATTGCGATCGATCGTGGAGTACAGATGGCTTCAGCTTGAACGAATTCCTTCCACCTGCCGTAGCTTGATTTGAACGTCTGGTGTTTTGAGAAAGGAGGATCAAAGTGGAGAGGCCGCTGGAATCCGATGTCGAAGAGGCGCACCTGTCCAGCAATCCGGCGGAAGCGGTGCTGGCCAGACTGGAGCGCGCTACCGAGTGTTTCCGGCGAGAGATCCATCTGGTCTTGCGCGCCCGCGGTATGACCTCGACCCAGTACAACGTGCTAAGAACTCTCTACGATGCGGAACCGGGCGGCATTACCTGTTCGGAGTTGGGGAGCCGGTTGACGGGCACTGATCCGGATATCACGCGGTTGCTGGACCGGCTGGCAAAGCAGCGGCTGGTGTTACGGCGCCGTGATCTGCGCGATCGTCGCGCCGTGCTGACTGAGATCACCGAGGAGGGACGGGAGCTGGTGAAATCCGTCATCCCATTCTTGGATAGCCGGCTTCGCGATCTTTTCGATCACATGGCCCCGGCGCGGGTTCAATTGCTGATCGACCTGCTTGATGAGGCGATACAGATGGAGCGGCAACATGACCGCGCACCGCAACCTTCGCCCACGGGAAGATCGGATTGATTAGAAGAAAATTCGAAACGTGAACCCTGCGATGAAAGGTGCTTCAGGAGTTCGCTTCCGAAAATACAGAAGCTATTTCTGTGCGGGAGCGGCGTGCTGCGCAGGCGCAGTAGTGAGCACCGCATCGCCACCCTCAGCATTGACCGCGCCATCTGCAAATTTCTTGTGCAGCTGGTGATGCAGGCAATAGAGTGCCAGCTCGAGCCGGTCGGAGACGCCGAGCTTGTCATAGATCTTGCGCAGATAATTCTTGATGACTTGCTCAGTCGTACCTAGCTGGTAGGCAATTTCTTTGTTGCGTTTGCCCTGCGTGATGCAGGTGATGATCGCCATTTCCTTGGGCGAGAGACGGGGTTGGCTCTTCGGACTGGTCAGCGCGGTTGCCTGCGAGCGGTAGGCCTCGATCACCCAGTTGACCGACTGGTTGTCAATCCAGGTTTCTCCCTGCGCGATCTTACGAACACACTTGACCAGCAGATCCGGCGAGATCGAGCGGGGAATGATGCCACGCACGCCACGGCGATAGAGTTCGACAGTATTCTGCTCGTCCGTCGAGACGGCCTGGATAATGATCTTGACCTGCGGATTGCGCCGCACGATTGCGGGGATGGCATCCGTGGTACCCGAGATGAGGCCGCCTTCGAGGATTACCAGGTCGGTTGGGAACCTCTGAATCGCCGCCTCCAGGTTCTGGAGGTTATCGACCTGTGCAACTACCCGAATGTCATCTTCCAGCGCAAAGATCTTACGCATGCCGACGCGATAGATTGCCTGCGAATCCGCAAGAATGATGCGGACGATGTTCGGTTCGGTCGATGCTGTGGGCTCGACCGGATCGTCGGAAATGGTCTCGTCAAGCATGTCAGGCTTGGCTGCGCTCATAATGAATTCTACTGACTGAAGTAATATTCGTCGATAACCGCCGCGGCACGCCAGCAGGTCTCACTGGTGTTGCAGCGTACCACACGGCCGGTGCAGTGAACCACAACGTCTGTCGGGGTCCCCATGGCCTCTGCCGGCATCTTCATTGTAAAGCGTACCTGCGTCTGAACTTCGAGGGGTCGCGGGAGAGTAAATGCAACACCTGTCGCGGAGATATTCTCCGTCATAGCCGCGATCTCACCAGCCGCGGTGAAGAGTCGTAGAGGGATCTGAAGCGGAAAGCGAACGGCATTTCTCAGCTCAACTGGGGCATCCGCTCGTGCCTGTGCCGAGAGTGCGGGGGTCATGGCGCCACTATAAGTGCGCGGCGGGGAGAAGGCCCATCCCACGAAGAGAGTAGCCAAAGACGCTGTTGGGGACGCAGCCTAAGCAAGGCATGTGACTCTTTCACTCTATTGGGGTCGAAATAGATAACGACACTACCTGGCGCGAAATGAGAAACGAAGTACGTCGGTAATATTACCATTCTCTCCAGCGCTAAATTCCACCAAAGTTGTAGCAAGCCCAGGCAACCTCCGCTAAGGTTCGGAATACGTAGGCGATACGCCACGAGCAGTAAAGACCCTTGGGAGGCCCTTGCCATGAAGCTGCTGTCAGTTGCAGCCTTTTCCGCCGTTCTGGTAGTACCGTGCTTTGCTAACGCGAAAGTATCGGTCGGAAGTCCGAACTTGCCTTTTCCGCGTGACCTCGGAAGGTCCGTTGCGATGAGGAGTCCGAACCTCCCTTTTCCGCGGGACCTCGGAAGATCCGTTGCGATGGGTAGCCCAAACCTGCCTTTCCCTCGTGACCTCGGAAGGTCCGTTGCGATGGGTAGCCCGAACCTACCCTTCCCTCGCGACCTCGGCAGATCCGTTGCGATGAGCAGCCCGAATCTCCCTTTCCCTCGTGACCTCGGAAGATCCGTTGCGGTGAGCAGCCCGAATCTCCCTTTCCCTCGTGACCTCGGAAGATCCGTTGCGATGGGCAGCCCGAATCTCCCTTTCCCTCGTGACCTCGGCAGATCCGTTGCGATGGGCAGCCCGAACCTACCCTTCCCTCGCGACCTCGGCAGATCCGTTGCGATGAGCAGCCCGAACTCTCCCCTTTCCCCGTGATCTCGGAAGATCCGTTGCGATGAGCAGCCCGAACCTCCCCTTCCCCCGTGATCTCGGAAGGTCTTTCAGCCCCAATCTTCCCTTCCCGCGGGATCTCGGAAGGTCCTAGTTTCTGACAGAACTTACACCTTCGAATAATCGAACGATCAGTTGGGTGTAGCGTATGCTCTTCGATGGGATGAAATCGGAGAGCAATGCGCTTTTTGACCGTTGATTCCGTAGGTTTTGTGGTAGGCCTGCTCCTACAGGCGGCGTTGTGTCTGGTCATCTTCCGCAAAGGATTAGCGCGTCTCTATCCGATCTTTGTCCTTTATCTCCTGCTGAATTTGGTTGAGGATCCCCTCGGCTGGTTTCTGCGCGGCCATGTGAGTGCGTATCGTCACTTCTACTTCATCGTCACCATTCTGGATTACGTCCTTCAGCTCCTGATCATCTTCGAAATTGGTCAGAACGTGCTGCGGCCCTCGAGGCGTTCCATCCACTTTCCAATCCTGCCGATTGCCACTGTCGCGGTATTGCTGTGCGCCATTATTGCGGCCAGCTTTTCTCGTCAGGCTCAGGCCGGTGGAACCGAACACCTGGTCCAGGTATCCATGCAGGTAACTCTTGGACTTGCGATTCTCAAACTCTTGGTCTTCGCAGCACTGGCAGGTTTTGCACAGGTTTTAGGCATCGGATGGAAAAGCCACGTACTCCAGCTGGCTACCGGCCTTGCATTTTATGCCGGCGCCTCTCTGCTTATACAGATCAGTTCCAGTCACCTTGCGACAGAGGACAGGGCATCCTATATTGCTCATCTCGTTAGGCTTTCGCAGATTCAGTCTGCCGCCTACAACTTCACTTTGGCATTTTGGATCTGGGCTTTTTCCCGAAATGAATCGCCACGCAAAGATTTCACTCCACAAATGCAAGAAGTTCTGGTAACAATAGCTCAGTCAGCCAAACGTACTCGTTTATCTGTTACCCGGAGCAATGACCGCAGATGACGTTCTCGTTATTCCAGATACTGCTCGCCGTAGCCCTCCTCGCATTTGTGGGTGTGTGGCGTCGTCAGCAGGCAAGGCGCAAACAGCGCAGCTGGGATGAGATTGTTGCGGCTCTTCGGGCAAATGACTGGGGTCTGGACGAAGTCTCTGAACGGTATCTCTACCGTGGCGGCATCAAGGCGACTCCTACTGATATATGGCAGAGAATCGATGGCGCACGCGGCTTGTGGGCCATGTACTGCAACGCTCCCCTGCTGGTGCAGCTCGCGGATTATGCCGCGGAGCATGGCACCGATCCAGACGAAGCTCTCTTGGAGGGTCTGCGCAGCGATGCCTTCCAGATCCGCCTCTGCGTACTGATGGCGCTCATTAAATACGCCATGTCTCATTCGACAGTCGGCGCATCTGTAAATGCACACCGCGCCACGGCTCTCTACAGCGAAATGCTGGCGCACCTGACGACGCTCTTCCAGGAAAGCGCTGGCCAACTCTTCCCCAAATATCTGGAAGCAATGTAATCCCTCCTCCGGAATCAAGTGAAAGAGCCTGCCCGAAGCGGCAGGCTCTTTCACTTTCCCACTGAAGATTGGCCGGTCAGCCGAGCGTCTTCTCCGCGAAACTGCGCAGCTGCTGGTACTCGCCTTCGCTCAATGTGAACGATGCGGCGGGGAAGGTACCGTCTACCTGATCCGGCCGCCGCGCACCGACGATCGCAGCCGTCACAGCAGGATGGTGCAACGTGTAAGCCACTGCCACAACCCCGGGCTCGACTCCGTGCTTTTTGCCGATGATGCGAAGCTCTTCCACCAGCGCCAGGTTCTTCTCGAGCTTCGGAGAATTGAACTCCGCACTCCGGCGCCGCCAGTCATCTGGCGGTAGCTTCTGGATGCGTTCCGCAGTCATTTTCCCAGTGAGCAGGCCCGATGCCATGGGCGAGTAGTTGATAACGCCGACACCGTGCTTCTGGCACCACGGCAGGATCTCAGCTTCGACCTTACGATGGATGATCGAATACGGTGGCTGTAGAGAGGTAATCGGGGCGATCTTCGCGGCGCGCTCCATCTGCGCGACGTTAAAGTTGGAGACGCCTATATGGCGGACCTTGCCCTCCTGCTTCAGCTTTGCCAAGGTCTCCCAGCCCTCTTCGATCTCCCCATCTGGATCCGGCCAGTGGATCTGGTAGAGGTCGATGACATCGAGCTTGAGCCGCCGCAGCGATCCCTCCACTTCCTCACGCAAGGAGGCTGCCTTCAGGCTCCGGTAGATCTTGCGGTCGCGGTCCCAGCGCATGGAAGATTTGGTGAAGACGTAGGGCTTGTGCGGTGACTGCTGCAGAGCGCGTGCGACCACCTCTTCCGAGTGGCCGAGACCGTAGATGGCTGCGGTGTCGATCCAGTTGAGGCCGAGATCCAGGGCCCTCTCGATCGCGGCGACCGAATCTGCGTCTTCCTGGTGGCCCCACGAGAACTGCCAGTCGCCACCACCGATCGCCCAGGCGCCAAAACCGATGCGGGTGATGTGCATGTCTGAGTTACCCAGTTGACGAGTGGCGAGAGGCGTTGCAGTTGAAGAGGCCATACACGTTTCGATGCGGTCCGGCGCGATTCGTTTCTCTCCCCGCAAGAGCTGCGTCAAGGCCCCGCGTCGTAGGGCGCTGCGAGAGCGGCGTCTCCTTTCTGCCGGAGACATCGACCAGCAACCTGTACGTCCGACCACCTTGAGACCGGCGGGGCCCGTACGAAGTCGAAAGCAAATGTCTATTCAGGCGCCCTATCTCTGGAGGTAGCGGGTCGAAAGTCCAATCGCTTCGTTTCGCGGCACGAAACGGATACGAATCGCGATTTCGTGCGCAGGCTTGCGGAAAACCGTTGATTTCGCCATACTTGATGGGTTGGGAGTAGTGCGGGTGCGACCTCATCCGTATCGCCGCCGCTGGCAATCGCCGGCTGGCCGCTGAACCATCCCGAGACGATTCTAAGAGTTTGCTGAAAGGAACAGAAATCCTGTGCTGATGATTCGTTTGGCGCGCTTCGGAGCGCGCAAGCAGCCGTACTACCGTGTGGTCGTAATTGAGAAGGACCGCGCACGCAATGGCCGTTCCATTGAAGTGGTGGGCACCTATAACCCGCGCACAAATCCAGCGAGCGTGCTCCTGAAGAAGGACCGCATCGAACACTGGACCAGCAATGGTGCCCAGCTCTCCGATCGCGTGGCCAAGCTGCTCAAGGACTACAAGGAAGCTCCGGCGTCCACTCCGGCTGCCTAGCAATCTGTATGTGCGTCTCGCCATTTCGCGGGACGCGGTCTTCCCTTCGCCCCACGCTGGAGTTTCATGACCCACGACGAGAAGCTGGACGCCGCAGAAGAATTGATGACGCAGATTGCCCGCGCCCTGGTGGACCACCCGGACGACGTGTCCGTCGAAGCTGTCGAGGGTGACGAAGGCGATGAGGCGACAGTGCTCGAGATGCGCGTCGCTCCGGATGACGTAGGCAAGGTAATCGGCAAGCAGGGACGCACCGTGCGCTCCATGCGCACGATTCTCGCTGCCGTCGGTCAGGGTCATCATCTGCGTTACGAGCTCGACGTGGTGGAAGACGAAGACGAAGAGGACGGCGACGAAGACGCGGACGGCACCACCATCGGTGGCAGCGAGTCCACGACAGCGGGCTGATCGCCGCAGTGATGTCTCCTGAAGATCGCGAGCGCGACTTTGTTCTGCTGGCGCACCTGGTCCGCACGCAGGGCCGTCACGGCGAGCTGATCGCCGACATCCTGACAGACTTTCCTGACCGCTTCAAAGAACGCACCCACGTGTGGCTGCTGCCACCAGACGGGAAAGCTGCGCCTCGAGAGGCGGAGATCGAAAGCCAGTGGCTGCATAAGGGCCGAGTCGTCCTGAAGTTCGCGGGTGTCGATTCGATCTCTGATGCGGCGTTGCTCGCCAAATACCATGTTGCGATTCCACGTGACCAGCGTGCCCTGCTCGCTGAGGATGCCTTCTACGTTGCAGACCTGGTCGGATGCCATCTGATCGACGAGGCGAACTCGTGCGCTGACCTTGGCCCGGTGTTGGATGTCGCGCGAGGCACAGGCGGCGCGCTCGATATGCTGGTGCTGAGCCGCGGCAATGAAGAACTGCTCATTCCCTTCGCGAAGGCGTACCTAGTGCAGATTGATCTGGAGAATCGCGTACTGCGAATGCGGCTTCCGGCGGGGCTGACGACGATCAACTCACCGCTGAGTGCCGAGGAACGGGCCGAGCAGCAAGGCACATCCGAGGAGGACGAAGCCGGCGATGCGCTTTGACATCCTCACGATCTTCCCCTCGTTTTTTGACGGCTTTCTGACGCACGGCGTCGTGCGTCGCGCACTCGAAAACGGCATCGTCCAATGTGAGCGGCGCGATCTCCGCGACTTCACGACCGATCGCCATCGCACCGTGGACGACCGTCCCTTTGGGGGCGGCGAGGGCATGGTGTTGAAGCCGGAACCGCTGGCGGCAGCCATCGAATCGCTTGACGTACGCCGCAAAGCCGAACGCGATCCGGCTCGCGAAAGCGTGATTTTGCTCTCCGCACAAGGCGAGCGCTTCATTCAGTCGGTTGCACGCGAACTGGCGCAACTGGAGCGTGTTGTGCTGATTTGCGGACGTTATGAGGGAGTGGACGAGCGCGTGAATACGCTGTTCTGCGACCGCGAACTGTCGATTGGCGATTATGTGCTGACCGGGGGTGAACTGGCGGCGGCCATCGTCGTCGATGCGACGACGCGGCTGCTTCCAGGTGTCCTGGGCAATGAAGCTTCATCTGCCTACGAAAGTTTCGGCGTGGCAGACGCTGGAGCATCGGAAGAGGGAGAGCCTCCGCGCTCCACGCACGGCAGCGGTGGATTGCTGGATTACCCGCACTACACGCGACCGGCGGAGTTTCGCGGCCTTGGTGTACCTGAGGTGCTGTGCGGCGGCGACCACGCGGCGATCCGCAAATGGCGGCGCGAGCAGGCGCTGCTGAAGACAATGCGCAATCGTCCGGACCTGCTGAAGAACGCAGACCTGAGTCCTGGTGATCGAACCTTTCTCGATCGGGCTGCGCAGAAGAGCCACACAGCAGACTAGTGCTGCGGCTGCTCCGTTCCAGAATCCTCCACCCAGTAGTTCCTGCGGGCGGTGATCTCCAGATTCGGATAATCCTTCAACTGCAGCTTGAGCGTATGCATGCCGGGATGCGGCGCCTCGGGGCGAAAACTGAGCGTGTAACGATTGGGCACGTGATTGGAAACCGTCAGCATGCCCTTTTGCAGGCTCTTGCGGTCTTTGAATGGATAGTATTCGCCACCGGTGAGGTGCGCGACTGTCTCGGATGCGTTGCGGCGCATGGCACTCGCGGCCAGCAGTGCTGCCAACTTGGCTACACGAAGCGGTGGTGCAAGGAGACCTATGCAGTCGTAGGTCTTTTCTAATTTACCTTTCGCTTCAGATGGCTCTTCATTTGGATCCTGCGCCAGGCAGCCACCGGGAGGGCCTGAATCGCCGTGACCGGGTGTCCGCGACGGCTTTGGCTGCACGATTGTTTTCGTGGACGAGAAGCCGAAACTGTAGATCACTGTGTTCGTATCGCTGACGGAGCGCACTGCGTCTTCTAGTCCAATGTGGCTGCCGTGATCCACCGTTTCGCTGATGAGCAGAATGGCACGTCGATATTCGGGGGGCTGTTTCTGTAACTGATCGACCGAGAATTTGAGGCCATCCAGGATCGCGACGCCGCTGTCTCCGGCTTCGAGATCGTGCAGGCCGGCAGCGATGGCATTGGTGTCAGAGGTGAAGTCTTCAAGCACGCGGGGTTCACTATCGAAACCGACGAGCGCGAGACGATGCGGGACATCTCCGATCAACGCTTCGATCGTCGACCCGAGGTTTCGATAATCGTCTAGATGCCGTGCGCCGGCGCCTCCGGTCTCTACTGCGACTACCAGCGCGAGCGGTTCCCTGTCGGTGTCCTGCTCGAGCGAAAGCTTTTGCGGGACGTCATCGTCGGTGAGCGAAAAATCATCAGCGCCCAGGGTGAAGACCAGTTCACCAGACTTTGTCCGCACTAGCGCCGGGACTAGAACGAGAGTGGTACCGGCATGAAAGACGGTACCGGCCGGCGCAGGGGCCGCCGGCGCCTGGGCGGCGACAAACGTTCCGGAGAGAAGGACATACACTAGGCTGAGGCCCGCTAAGAATCGCATACACATGAGCTTGAATCGCAGTGTAGTCCTCCGCTGTTGCGTCTTCTTCGAGGTGCCAATCCGGGCAAAGTTGTGTACACTAGGAGTTCGAACTAATCCCTAGGAAATTGTCATGTCCATTCATCCAGTAATGCAGCGCCTTGCCGAGAAGCTCCAGCGTACGGACCTTCCCGATTTTGTCCCCGGCGACACGGTACGCGTGCAGGTAAAGATCAAGGAAGGGGAGAAGGAGCGTCTGCAGGCCTTTGAGGGCATTGTGATTGCCAAGAAGCATGGCCCGCAGGGATCCTTCACCGTCCGCAAGATGAGCTTCGGTCAGGGCGTGGAGCGTATCTTCCCGCTCAATTCGAAGGTAGTGGACAAGGTCGAGAAGGTTCGTTCGGCCCGCGTCCGTCGCGCCAAGCTCTTTTACCTCCGCGGCCTGCGTGGCAAGGCTGCCCGTCTGAAGGAAGTGGAGCGCACTTAGCGTCTTCGTCAGCATTTTGCGAAGGCCCTGGGGCGCTGCCTCAGGGCCTTTCCCTTTCTGCATTGCAGATCGGGTTCGGTTTCTAAGGCTCACTTTCCAAGTTGCAGTTCTTTCAGGTCCGGCCCATGGCCGTTCCTCAATTGAGCGAGTGCCTTATGAAAGCCTCTCGAAGCAATCATGCGATGCGTGATGTTCTGACATTCCTTTTCCGCCACTGGCGCCGCGAGGCGTGGCTGGTGACCGGCGTTGCCGGAGCCATGCTTATGGCCACAGTGGCCGATCTCTTCATGCCGCTGTTCGCCGGCCGGCTGGTCGATGCCGTCGCGACGCACGCTGCGCACGGAAACCAACTGAAGGTGCAGGCGCTGCACGCCGCTCTGTGGGCGCTTGGCAGTATGGCGGCGCTGGGTGCCGTGTTGGTTGCGGGCAGGTACTTTGCACTGGTCGCCATCATTCACCTGACTCTGCGGCTGATGTCCCGCTTTGCAAGGGATGCCTTCTGGCGGGTGCAGCGCTTCTCCACAGACTGGCATGCGAACAACTTCGCCGGCTCCATCGTGCGGCGCGTGACGCGAGGCATGTGGGCGGTGGACATGATGGACGACACGCTTCTGCTGGCGCTGCTGCCGGCGCTGCTGGTCCTCATCGGCTCCTCCGTGCTGCTGGGCTGGCATTGGCCGGCAATGGGCGCAGTGGTGGGTGCAGGTGCTGTCGCCTATGTGGCGCTCTCGGTTTGGCTGTCGCTGTACTATGTCGCGCCGGCCGCACGGCTCTCCAACGCACAGGACACACTGGTGGGCGGGGCCATGGCGGATGCCGTGACCTGCAATGCCGTTGTGAAGTCCTTCGGTGCGGAGAGCCGCGAGGACGAGCGGCTGGGCATGGTCATGGGCAAATGGCGGCGACGCACATTGCGGCACTGGGTACGCGGCACGCAGAGCGGCAGCATGCAGCAGCTTGTGCTGCTGCTGTTGCGCGCAAGCGTGACAGGCTGCGCGGTGTGGCTGTGGTGGAGCGGACGTGCCACCGCAGGCGATGTCACGTTCGTGCTCACCAGCTACTTCGTTGTTCACGGATATCTGCGCGATGTAGGCCAGCATGTTGCCAATCTGCAGCGCAGCGTGAACGAAATGGAAGAGATGGTCGCCATGCACACGCATCCGCTGGGCGTGGCAGACCGCCAAGGGGCGCGTCCGCTGCGGATCGGCGAGGGCGAGGTGCTGCTCGACCGCGTAACCTTCCGCTACAGCGGACAGCCGGAACCACTCTTTCGCGATTTCTCACTGCGCATCGCGGCGGGAGAGCGCGTGGGACTGGTGGGCCACTCCGGCTCCGGAAAAACGACCTTCGTGAAGCTGCTGCAGCGGCTCTACGACGTGACGGATGGCCGCATCCTGATCGACGGACAGGAGATTGCCAAGGCTACGCAGGTGTCGCTGCGCGCTCAACTCGCTTTGGTAGCCCAGGACCCGGTGCTGTTTCACCGGTCGCTGGCGGAGAACATTGCGTACGGCCGGCCGGGCGCCTCGATGCAAGAGATCGAGCGCGCGGCGCGCCTTGCCAATGCGCATGAGTTCATCGCGCGGCAGCCCAAGGGCTATGCCACGTTGGTGGGCGAACGCGGCGTCAAGCTCTCCGGCGGCGAGCGGCAAAGAGTGGCGCTGGCCCGCGCTTTCCTGGCGGATGCACCCATCCTGATTCTGGACGAGGCGACCTCGAGTCTCGATTCTGAGTCGGAGGCACTCATCCAGGAAGCGATGGAGCGGCTCATCCTCGATGCGGATGGGGGCAGGACGGCGATTGTCATCGCTCACCGGCTCTCCACGGTGCGGATGCTCGACCGCATCCTTGTTTTCGAACAAGGCGCAGTCGTCGAAGAGGGCCGTCATGAAGAACTCGTCCAAAAAACGGGCGGCATCTATAAGCGGCTCTTCGAACGGCAGGCCATGGGATTGCTGCCGGACGAAGACAACGACGAGGATGCCAGCAAGGAAGAGGCTGAGCTGAGCGCCTAAGGCACAAGGGGTCGCGTTGCCAGATCCGGTGACGCGACCTTTTTTTCGACAAGCCTTCCAGACGTACACTGGGGCAGATGTCCCCGGCAAAGGTCCTAAGCGAACAAGAAATCGAGCGTCTCGAAGAGGATTCGCTTTCTCCTTCTGCGCGCAAGATGCGCATGCTGAAGAAGCTGCAATGTGGACTGCGCTACGAAAAACAGGCGCGTGCTGCAGGAGCAGTGATGGTGGCCGGGGTGGACGAGGTCGGTCGCGGTGCATTGTTCGGGCCGGTAGTCGCGGCCGCGGTCATCCTTCCGCCGGAATGCCGCATCCGGGGACTTCGTGATTCCAAACAACTGGAGCGCGAGGACCGCGAGCGCCTGGCGAAGGTCGTCGAAACACGCGCCATCTGCTTCGCTATCGAAGAAGTGGACGCGGAGACGATCGACCGGGTGAACATCTACCAGGCGTCGAAGCTGGCGATGCTCCGCGCCGTAGCGCGCCTAATGCCTGCCGCTGACCACCTGCTGATCGACGCCATGCGCCTCGATCTGCCATGCGCGCAAACCAGCATCATCTATGGCGACTCCCTCTCCATTTCCATTGCCGCTGCTTCCGTGGTCGCCAAGGTCTACCGCGATCGGCGCATGTGCGAATACCACGAGCAATGGCCGCAATACGGATTGCACTCGCATAAGGGGTATTCCACACCGGAGCACAAGCGCGCGTTGGCCGAGCATGGCCCTACGCCGCTACACCGCTTCAGCTTCCGTCCCGTTGCACAGCGTTCCCTGCCCTGGGATTATCCGACCGCTATAGACAGCTTTCTTGAAGGAGAACAGCTTGGCCCTACGCCTGATGTGCGTGACGGCACACCCGGATGATGAAAGCGGCGGTTTCGGCGGCGCGCTGCTGATGGCGCACGCCCGCGGCGCCGACACAACGGTGATCTGCCTGACCGAAGGCCGCGCAGCATCCAATCGCGGCGATGCCCGCAGTGATGATGAGCTTGCTGCTGCGCGTATTGCGGAGCTGGAGATCTCCTGCGGCATTCTGGGAGTGAACCGCTATGAGGTCTGGAAATATCCGGACGGAGCGCTGATCCAATCCGACTTGGCTGAGGTCACCACCCGGTTGGTGGAGCGGATGCGGCAACTTTGCCCGCACATCGTGCTCACCTTCGGCGGCGATGGGGGTCCAAATTTGCATCGCGACCACGCGGTTGCGAGCTTTGCTGCGACGGCTGCCTTTCATTGGAGCGGCCGCAGCAACTTCGCGCAGGAGCAGCTGAAGAACGGTATCGCCCTGTGGGCACCGCAAAAGCTCTATTACGCGTCTACGAACTTTACGATTTCGAAATTCAAGGAGGAGGCCGCCGTGGCGCCGCGCACTCCGGCCTCCATCAAACTGGAACTCGGGCCGCTCCAGGAAGTAAAGCGGCAGGCCATCGAGGCGCACGATACGCAAAGCGTCATGACCCGCGCAGCCGAGATGTATGAGAAGTACGGACATGAGGAGCGCTATCTGCTGGCTTCCGCGCGCCACCCAGAACGGTTTCAGCATGAGACCGACCTCTTCGCCGGCATCGAAGAGGTTTAGAGCACGCCAGCCGGGAGACGGCAACGGAATGCGCAGTCATCGGCAACTCGCTTCCCTGTTCGTCACGCTGGTCGCTGCCCTGATTGTGCATTTCGCGGCCGCGCAGAGCAGCGACACGGGAAATGTAACCGGGCATGTCTACTGCGCGGACACCCAGAAGCCCGCCCGCTTTGCCAACGTCCGCCTGCAGTCGGTGGATGAGCAGGAGGGACAGTTTTCCGGCCGTTTCGGCGGACGCGGCGGCTTTGCGACGACCGGCTCCGATGGCTCCTTTCGGATCACGGGTGTATCCCCAGGCGACTACTACGCGGACATCATGATGCCGGGATATATTCAGCCGTACCGAGGGTTGATACGCAACCTGGACAACCTTACGCAAGCGGAACGAGACCACATCACGGCTCAACTGACACGGGTTAGCGTGGCCGCGAACCAGAGCGCGAATGTGCAGGTGATGATTTATCGCGGAGCCACCATCAGCGGGACTGTGAGCTTCGACGACGGTGCGCCTGCCGCCGGCGTCGCATTACAGGCTTTCGTCCTGCCGTCGAATAGCAGCACACAGCCTGCAAGCGGCACGCAGCAGCAAAGCTTTGCCGGCTTCGCGCAAACAGACGATCGCGGACAGTTTCGTCTCACCGGCCTGGCCGACGGCACTTACTTTGTCTTCGCTGCTCCGCGAACGATCTTCCCTATCTACTACGGCAACACGATTGAGCGCAGCCACGCGAAGAAGCTCGACGTGCATGCCGGAGATGAGTTGCCTGGCGTTGACATCCAGGTTCCTGCTGCCGGGATGCACTCCGTCAGCGGCGTCGTGGTGTCGAAGCAAGACGGCCATGCGCTGTCCCGGGCATCGGTGCAGCTCCGTCTCAGTTCGGGGGACACCGGCACGATCAGCGCGACCACTGCGCCCGATGGCACTTTTATTTTCAACGCAGTGCCCGATGGCAAGTTCACGGTTCAGATATCGAATGCATACGATCCGACGACGCGCACCGGATACACCAGCTCAGGCCAGGCGCTCGAGGTCGATGGCACAGACGTCTCCGGCCTGGTGGTGAATGCGGCTCCCAGCAACTGACCTAAGGATTGTTTGTCTCAGACCTCGGCCACGCGGCGCTGCCGTCTTCTTGCGTCGATGAACGACCAGCCAGCACTTCACGACGCGGCGGCGAAATACTCCGGCTACAGTACGCGTGGCGGGCAGTTCCAGATGACTTCTTCGCGCACACAGCTGATGCTATTCGGTTTCTTTCGCGACCTTGGAGAAAGGCCATGCAGCATCCCGACGGGCTCGCCACAGGTACATGGCCACACCGGAAATGGTGACGACCAGGGCAGCGACAATCTCTCGCCCGGCGTGGGCCCGCGAAGCCAGCACGAACAGAAAGCCGAGCGTTGCCAGGATGACGGGGAGCGGATAGAGCCAGATACGGAAGGGCCGCGGCATGTCTGGCCGTCGTCGCCGCAGCAGCACCACGCCCACCTGCTGCAGTAGAAATTGCAGCACAATGCGCAGTGCCACCAGCGCGGCAATGATCGCCTTCAGGTCGAAGAAGCAGCAGATGGACGCGATGGCGCCCAGCAGCAAAAGCACATTCGCCGGAAATCCTCCGCGGGGGTGCAGCCGTGCCAGCGGCCGGAAGTAGTTCCCTTCTACTGCCGCAGCCCAGAGCACGCGGGAAGCGCCCAATAGCAGCGAGAAGAGCGAGCCGAAAGCCGTCCAGATAACCATCCATGCGCCAACCTTCGCCCACACCGGTCCGAAGCTACGCCCAAGCAGCTCAGCAACCATCGCGGTGTGGCTGGCGCTGGGACGATTGTTCGTGAACTCCTGCCACGGAATGACTCCCAGCACGCTGATGTTCATCAGCAAATAGAGCGCGGCAATAATCAGGATGGAGCCGATAATGGTCCGTGGAAGCGTGCGGCCGGGGTCGCGTACTTCGCCTGCCAGGTAGGCGATGGTGTAGTAGCCCCAATAATCGTAGGTGGCGATCAGCATGGCCGCGCCGAGTCCGATCAGGAAGCGATGATTCAGTTGAAACGCGCCTGCGGGAAACGAGAACGCCTGGCGCGCGTCAAAGTGTGCGAAGCCGGCGACGATGGTGATCCCCAGGGTCAGGACAACTCCGGCCCACAGCACCCATGCCATCCGCTTGATGGCACGCAGCCGGCGATAGAGAAGGACCACCACTAGTGCCACCACTGCTACTGCCAGCAGGCTCGAGCGCTGAATGTGCTGGAGCGGACCAGAGGCCGCCAGCCGCATCGACCACGCCGGATACAGGTAGCTGGCATATTGCGCGAGACCGATCGCTCCCGAAGCCATGACCAGAGGAGCGGTGAGTGTGAACTGCCACACATAGAGGAACGAGACCAGACGACCGGCCCGGCCCGGTCCGTAGATTTCACGGAGGAAGGCGTAGGAGCCGCCGGCCTCAGGCAGTGCCGCAGCCAGCTCTGCCCAGACCAGCCCATCGCAGAGCGCAAGGCAGGCGCCGAGTACCCAGCCGAGCATGGCCTGCGGCCCGCCCATAGCAGCCACGATGAGAGGCAGCGTGATGAACGGGCCCACGCCGACCATCTCCAGCATGTTGAGCGCGAGCGCGCTGCCCTGCCCCAGTTCACGCGACAGGTGGGGCGGCGTTGTGGCTTGGTCGATTGGCATGCTTTGAGATCGGGCGCCATGCGATCACCACACCCGCTCCACGCAGTGTAGCTGGCGCCCGTTCCTCGCGCCGCACCCTCGCGCACTTCCTGGGCGGACGATACACTCAAAGTTCATGCATCCACGGCGCGCGCACCTTCTTCCACTGGCTGCCTTGCTGGCGACCACGCTCCTTGCGCAGACTGCCGCCACCGATCTGCGAAACACGTCAGCTGCCCGCATCGAGGCGATGCCGCTGCCGGAGAACCGGGGCGCTGCTGCTCTTTACGAGAGCCTGAAGCGACTGGATACCACAGCCAGCCTGATGATGATCGTCGCCCATCCCGACGACGAAGACGGCGGGATGCTGACCTATGAAAGCCGCGCGCTCGGCGTGCGGACCGCCCTTTTCACGCTTACGCGTGGTGAAGGCGGCCAGAATGCAATGTCCGCAGCCGACTACGATGCGCTCGGGCTGATCCGCACCAATGAGCTGCTGCGTGCGGATGAATATTACGGAGTCGACCAGCAGTATTGGGGCAGCGTTGCTGACTACGGATTTTCGAAGACTATCGATGAGGCTCTCGGGCAGTGGGGGCACGACCGGGTGCTCTACGACGCAGTGCGCGCCGTCCGCATGTACCGACCCATGGTGGTTTGCTCGGTCTTCGTTGGCGGCGTGACTGACGGTCACGGACACCACCAGGTTGCCGGCATGCTGGCGCAGGAGGTCTTTAACGCTGCCGGCGATCCAAAGGTCTTTCCTGATCAGATTGCTGCGGGGCTTCAGCCCTGGAAGCCCCTCAAGGTCTACGCCCGCGTGCCCGGCTTCTCGCTGTCACCGAAAGGGATGTTCGACTACGCCACCGGGAAATACGCGCCGGTTCGTTTCCACGATTACGTCAATGATACGGACATCAACGGCATTCCAGCGACCAACGTCACCATCGAGGAAGGCGAACGCGATCCGTTGCAGGGTCAGACATATATCCAGATCGCCCGGCGCGGTCTCGGCGAGCAGCGTTCGCAGCATGAGGGACCGAATGTGCCGCTGTCCGGCGAGGCGTCAAGCGCCTACCACCGCTACGGCTCCCGTGTGCCTGCGCAGCCGGACGAGGAGAGCTTCTTCGATGGCGTCGATACGTCGCTACCCGGGCTGGCAAAGTTGGCCGGACCGGAAGGCGCATTTTTGCAACAACCGCTGTCACGGATCCATGAAGTCGTGGCGCAAGCGATTCTGAATTATTCGCCGGATCACCCAGAGAAGACAGCACCGCTCCTCGCAGATGTGTCTCGTCGGACTGCGAAGTTGCTGGACGAGGTGAAGGCGAGCAACCTGAGCGCGGAGCAGAAGGCCTCCATTGAGCGCGAGCTTGAGATCAAGCTGCAGCAGGCAAATGACGCGTTGGTCCAGGTGCTTGGCATCGACTTGACCGCGCTTATGACTCCGGGAAGCAGCTCCCGCGGTATCGAACTCTACGCCGGCGCGCGAGGAGCCCTCCCGTCCACTCCGCAGCCGACGCCGGCGCAGATCACGCCCGGTTCGGATTTCCATGTGCGCGTGCACATCCGCGCACCCAAAGCCGTCAAGCTCAGCAAGGTCGGGCTCGAGACCCCTCAGAAGGAGCTCTGGACCGTGGAGCGCGAGGGCGCACCTGGGCTCGATGATCCTCACAGCACCAGCGGAGATGCCCTCTTTCATGTCACGGTCGCGCAGGATGCTGCACCTACCGCCCCGTATTTCTACCGTCCTTCCACCGAGCAGCCCTACTACGATATCTCCGAGCCGCAATACCGCAATCTTTCCTTCGCACCCTACCCGGTCACGGGTGTTGCAATCTTTGACTACGACGGCGTGCCTGTACGGCTGGCGCAGGCCGTGCAGACCATGCATCTCGAACTTGGGCCGGGCGCAGTGTATGCGCCGCTGGTAGTTACGCCAGACCTGTCTGTTTCCCTTGGGCAGCCCTGGATAATATCTCCGATTTCAATCGCGCAGAACGCTCGGCATCCCCTCACCGTGCCCGCACACCTCCATGCAACGCGGGCCGCCGCAGGTACGCTGCGACTGGAGCTGCCACAGGGCTGGCAGGCAACGCCCGCGACAGCGGACTTTCATCTGCACGCTGGAGAGGATGCCGTTTTCACCTTCCAGTTGCAGGCACCCGCGCTCGAAGCCGCAAGCTATCCCATCACTGCAGTAGCGGAAAGCGGCAATAAACGCTTCACCGTCGGCTACGAGACGGAGGGCTATGGTGCGCTGATCCCGTACAACCTCTATCGCGATGCGCACACCAACGTGCGTGGCGTGAACGTAAGCGTCGTCGGCGACCGCCGCGTCGGCTATGTCATGGGAACGGGCGACATGCTTCCGAGCGCGATTGAACAGCTCGGCCTGCATGTCGACCAGCTTGCCGATGCCGACCTCCTGAATGGTGATCTGTCGCAGTATCAGACCATTGTGTTGGGCATCCGTGCCTATGCAGCCCGTGCAGCACTGCCACTTGCGAATGCGCGTCTGCTGGCCTGGGTACATGCAGGCGGCACCCTCGTCGTCATGTATCAAGGGCCGGAGTTTGACCACGGTTACGCGCCCTACGAGATGCATTTGAACGCAACGGGTATTCCCGAGCGGGTGGTGGACGAGCGAGCCCCCGTCGCGCTGCTCGATCCGAAGGACCCGCTGCTGAGCACGCCGAACCAAATCACCGAGACGGACTTTGACGGGTGGGCGGAGGAACGAGGTCACTCCTTCATGAGCTCGTGGGGTCCAGAGTTCGCAGCGCCAACCGAGACACACGACCCTGGCCAGGACCCACAACGCGGGGGCCTCCTGCACGCGAAATTTGGCAAGGGTGAATACATCTACGTTGCCTTTGCCCTCCACCGGCAGACGCCGGAGGGTGTGCCCGGCGCATACCGGCTGCTGGCTAACCTGATCAGCGCCGGGTCGCCTTAGACGCAGCACATCTGCAGCAGTAACACTGTGCTCATCAATTCCTCATCATCTATTCAACCAGCATTCTCCAATCATTCACATTCGGCTGCCAGCCTATGACTACGTCTCACCCGTGTGTCTCGCTGATCGCTGTTAGAGTTCGGGAAACCGGTTTGTGACAATTTTTGGAGAGAGGCTGAATGAAAAACCATTTGAAGACGATGGCGACCTGTGTGCTCGTGTCGGCCATGGCGACCGGCCACGCGCAGACGACCGCCGCAAGCGGCGATGCTACGAGTAAAAGTACGGTCCGGCACAAGACAGCAGGGAAGGCGCCACATCGTCCGTCCGTCGAGACGCAGATTCAACAGCTGCGCGAAGAGATGGAGACGCAGATCAACCAGCTCAGGCAGCAGTTGAACGACCGCGATGCGCAGTTGCAGGCGGCCCAGCAGTCGGCCGCGGCGGCCAATGCAGCAGCGGCGCAGGCTCAGCAGCAGGCCCAGCAGCAGCAGCAGCAGACCACCGAGAACGCGTCTGCGGTGTCAAACCTGCAGGGTGCGGTGAGCGACCTGAAGACGAACAGCACCTCTCTCGCCTCGTCCATTCAGGAGACACAGACGAACCTCACAAAGAAGATCGAGCATCCGGACGAGATCTACTACAAGGGCATTACGATTTCGCCAGCGGGCTCCTTCATCGAAGCCGCGACCGTGTATCGCAGCGCTGCCATCGGTGGCGATATCAACACCCAGTTCACCGGCATTCCACTTGAGAATTCGAATGCAGCGCAGCTGAGCGAGTTCTACGGAACGGGCCGTCAGTCCCGTCTGGCCATCAAGGCAACCGGCAGACTGGCCACTGTAGATATGACCGGGTACTACGAAATGGACTGGCTGGGAACCGGCATCACCTCCAACAACAACCAGTCGAATAGCTACGTCCTCCGCCAGCGCCAGCTCTGGGCGCGCGCCGCCTTCCACAACGGGTGGAGCATCACCGGAGGCCAGATGTGGTCATTGGCAACAGAAACCACGCACGGTCTGGACAACGGCACGGAAATCCTTCCCTCCGTCATCGATCCGCAGTACGTCGCGGGCTTTGTCTGGACACGGCAGTATGGCTTCCGCGTGACCAAGGACTTCAGGGACAAGATCTGGATCGGCGCCGCGGCGGAAAATGCCGAGACACTCAATCCTGCCGGGTCGAGCCTGCCTGTCAACCTGCTGCTCGGTTCCGACGGCAACAGCGGCGGCCTCTACAATCCGACCGCGAACTACTCGTTCAACCTGGCGCCGGACATGATCGCGAAGATCGCCTTCGAGCCGGGCTTTGGCCACTATGAGCTCTTTGGCATTGCCCGCTTCTTCCGCGATCGTATCTATCCCAACATGGTCGTGAAGACAGTGAACGGTGTCAGCACGGTGACCGGCACTTCAGACGGCGCGTACAACGACACCACCGTCGGCGGTGGCATTGGCGCCAGCGGCCGTGCGACGCTGCTGAACAAGAAGCTCACCGTCGGTCTAAAGGGCCTGTGGGGAGATGGAACAGGACGTTACGGCTCTTCGACCATCGCCGATATCACACTTCGTCCCAACGCACAGATCGCTGTGCTGCATAACTTCGACGCCATCGGAACGATTGAAGCGAACCCCACCAAGCGCCTGAATCTGTACGTAAACTACGGCGGCGACTACATTGGACGCCGCTACTTCGGCAAAGTCGGCTACGGCTCGCCGCTTACCAACATGAGCGGCTGCAATACCGAACCGCTGCCAAGCATCACGGTCACATACCCGAATAGCGGCGACGGCTATACGCCTTCGACGCCAGCCAACTGCGGCAACCAGACCAAGGACGTTCAGGAGCTCGCTACCGGCTACTGGTACGACTTCTACCGCGGACCCATGGGCCGCTTCCGTCAGGGCGTCCAATACAGCTACTTCCAGCGCAACATCTGGTCCGGCGCTGGTGGTACGACAAATCCCGGCGGCGGTGCGAAGGGTACAGACAACGCGTTCTGGACCTCTATCCGCTACTACCTGCCTCAGTAAGTTGGACATCAATTCACCAATGCGGGCACCCGGAGACGGGTGCCCGCACTGTTTGCGGACTCCTGGGTCATCCAATCGGCGATCCTCCCTGTGATACCGTTAGGTAGCAGCAGAGCGGTACTGTGAGCTCGTAGCTCAGTTGGTAGAGCAACGCACTTTTAATGCGTGGGTCCTGGGTTCGATTCCCAGCGAGCTCACCAGCAGATCGCCGCTGCTCCCGTTCCATGCCAACAACACTTTCCACATTGGTCGACGCGTGCGCCATCGTGCAGTTGCAGGATGGGCGCACCCGGCTGTGGCACCACACGCCGCCGGAGCCGAATCAGAATAGATCGCTGGAGGGCCTGGTGGAAGCGCAGCATGCGGCCAACTTCACGCTATGGCATGCCGAAGACGAGGCCCGTCGGCCTTCCGCAGACGATGCCGCGATCGCCGCGGTGAAGCGCGAGATCGACCGCGTGAACCAGGTGCGGAATGATACGACCGAGCGGATCGACGCCTTGCTGCTCTCGAGCCTCGGCGATGCCGGCCTTCTGGATGCGTCATTGCTGCAGCGTGGCGAGCAGCACTCCGAGACACCCGGCATGATGATGGACCGGTTGTCGATACTGTCGCTGAAGCTGTTTCATACTCAGGAGGAGATGGATCGGGCCGGCGCTCCGATGGGGCATCGCGAGCGGAATGCGCAGCGGTTCGCTGCCTTAAAGGAGCAGCGGGAGGATCTGGCCGGGTGCCTCGAGCTGCTTTGGGGCCAGGTATGCGCCGGCGAGCGCTATTTCAAGCACTACAGACAGTTGAAGATGTACAACGATCCCGAGCTGAACCCGGTTCTCTACCGGGCGAAGACGGGCAGAAATAGGCTGTAGGCAGGCGCGACTGACCCGGTGGTGTGGTTGACGGACCCTGGGGTCGGGAGTGTACAACGGCTGGAACAGAAGCCACAGTGAACCCCTGCCCGAGATGCAGGTGGATGTGACTCAAGGACGATCAAGCGATGGCAACCACAGGCACAACCAAGGCGCGCGGCCCAAAGACGATCCAGGGCAAGGTGCGCACCATGACCGATCCGGCACAGCAGAAGACCATGCAGGAATACGAAGCGGCCCTGAAGGCGATGCAGGAGGGCAAGTACGAGAAGGCCCGGGAAGGTTTCCGCAAGCTCAGCGAGCAGAGCTCCCCAGAAGTGGCGGAGCGCGCGCGTGTGTATTTCGAAGCCTGTGGGCGGCAGGCGGCGAAGCAGGAGCGCAAGTTCTCGGGACCAGAGGAGCAGTACGACTACGCGATCTCGCTGCTGAACACCGGCCTCTACGAAGAGGCCCGGGAGCAACTCGAGGCGATCCTGGCCAAGGCGCCACAGAGTGACTACGCGCTCTACGGTCTCTCTATCCTGGAGAGCATGACGGGGCAGACGGAGCAGTGCCTCGAGCACTTGTCCGCGGCCATCAGCATGAACCCGCAGAACCGCATTCACGCGCGGGTGGACTCGGACTTTCAGGACATGGCAGACGATCCGCGGTTCACTGAGCTGCTTTATCCGGAAGTTCAATAGGGCCTGAAGTTCAGTGAGAAAAAGGAAACCGCAGCCGTGACGCCGGTGATTCCAGGCAGTTCGTTGGCACAGCAGGAGGCGGCAGCCGACCCCCGGCACCGGGGTACGTCGTTGCGCGTAGTCGCGATCGGCGGGGGCACCGGGCTCTCCACGCTGCTGCGCGGACTGCGCCGTTATGCTCCGTCACCACAACCGGCCGAGGCTGACACTGCGGCCGTGCCGAGCCTGATCAGCGACCTGGCAGCAGTCGTCACTGTAACCGACGATGGCGGCTCAAGCGGGCGGCTGCGGCGGCACTTCAACATGCTGCCGCCGGGCGACCTGCGCAACTGCATGGTGGCGCTGGCGGACGACGAGGCCCTGTTGTCGCGGCTCTTCCGGCATCGCTTCTCCTCCGGGACCGCCGCCGCGGCAAACGGGAACGGGGATTCTCACACGGCATCGCTCGAGGGGCACAGTTTTGGCAACCTCTTTGTCGCCGCGCTAGCTGAGATCACCGGCGACTTCGCGCAGGCGATCAAGCTCTCGTCGCAGGTACTGGCGACCCGGGGACACATCTATCCGGCGACCACGACCAATGTGACGCTCTCCGCACGCATGGACGACGGCTCGACGGTCGAGGGCGAGACGAACATCACGGCAAGCGAGCACCGTATCTGCGAGCTGACGCTCGAGCCGGCAGGCGCGGAGCCGCTACCGGAGACACTTGATTCGATTGCGCGCGCGGACCTGATTACGCTGGGCCCGGGGTCGCTCTACACCAGCCTGATCACCAACCTGCTGGTGAAGGGCATTCCCGAGGCGCTCGCTGCGGCGCAAGGACTGCGGGTGTTCATCTGCAACCTGATGACGCAGTCGAACGAGAGCCTGGGGCTGACAGCCTCACAGCATATCGAGAAGATCTACGAGCACACGGGGCAGGCGATCTTCGACTACGCGGTGGTGAACACCGCGCCGGTGAGCGAAACGCTGCTGCGCAACTATGCGCGTGAGGGCGCGACGCCGATTGTGCCGGACATCGAGCGCATCGAGGCGTTGGGCGTGCGGGTGATCCCGGGAAACTTTGCGGCAGAGGGCGACACGTTGCGCCACAACGCGGACCGGGTGGCTGAAACGCTGCTGCATCTGGGGCTCGACGCGGATCTCGATGCAATCCGCAACATTACTGCCTGATTACCCCCTCCCCCTCCCGGCGCCGGAGGGCGGCTCTTAACTCTCGTCGCTGCTATGAGATAGAGGGGCTTCCGGTAGCCAAAGTCGTCATCGCAAAGGGGTTAGCGGTAAAGTCCTCTTTCCGAATGACTTATGGGAGATATTGCGCACCTCCAGCTACTTCCCTGCTGCTACCCTTATTTCCAGTCTAGCGAGCTGGGTGGGGAAATATGGCAGATTTCGAGTGGCTGTTCCCGAGATGGGAGTTACCTGTTCAACTGCCAAGGTGGCGAAGCTGCATCTCACTCCGAGATGTGGGCCCTGGTTACCGGCGAAGCGGTCGCTGCATGACTCCGGTACGGATGCTCCCGCTCTATGTTGCCGGTTGATGCGCCGCGACTTGGCGATAATGAGAGGTCTCCCAGCCGGGAAGAAGATTGAAAATTGCAGATGACAGATATCGTCAGGTGAGCGAGTAATCCCATGTCGAATGCCCAGTTGACCCAGGTTCTTTTCGCGCTTCTGTTGCTGGTGGGGCTCGCCCAGATGCTGGGCTACCTGTTTGTGAAGCTGCGGCAACCCAAGGTGGTGGGCGAGATATTGGCCGGGGTCGTGCTCGGCCCGGCCTTGCTGGGTCGCATACCCGCGATCTCGCACATCATGGAGAACGCCAAGCACCAGGGGAACATCCTGGATTTTGTGTACTGGCTCGGCCTGCTGCTGCTGATGTTCCTCTCCGGCGCGGAGACACAGCAACTGTTCACGCGGGAAGAGCGCCGTGAAGTGGGATGGCTGACGATCGTGGGGACCGGGCTTCCCTTTCTGCTGGGGCTGGCGCTTGGGCCGTGGCTGATCCGGCCTTCGCTGGCCGGCCCAAATGGCAACCGCGCTTCGCTGATCATCATTCTGGCGGTCGGAGTCGCGGTCACTTCCGTCCCCGTGGTTTCTAAGATCTTTGCCGATCTGAAGATCCTGCACACGCGATTCGCGCGACTCGTTCTTGGCGTTGCCGTGCTCGAAGATATCGTCCTGTGGCTCGCTCTGGCCGTGGCCACGGCGATGGCGGGAAAAGCTGCACTCAGTCCGCGCGCGATGTCGTATCACCTGTTCTCGACGATGGCGTATTTCGTGCTGGGGCTCACGATCGTTCCCCGCGTGATCAAGCGGCTGAACAAGGCGAAGTTCAACGTGCTGGCCCAGCACTCGCCGGTGGGCTACGCGATGGCGGTCCTGCTGACCTACTGTGTGGTGGCCGGATTGCTCGACGTCAGCATGGTCTTCGCTGCATTCCTCGCCGGGTTCGCCGTGGTGCACAAGAAGCGCAGAATCTTCGCGGATGCGCTCGAGTCGATCGGCAAGATGTCCTTTGCGTTTTTCGTTCCGGTGTACTTCTCGATCGTCGGTCTGAAGCTGGACCTGATCCGCGGGGTGTCGCTGTGGATGATGGTCGCGTTCCTGGCCGGAAGCTGCCTTATCAAGGTTCTTTCCGTGTCGCTTGCCGGGCGCTTCGCGGGCTTCCGCGGACTGGACCTGATCAACCTGGCGATCACGACGAATGCGCGCGGCGGCCCGGGCATCGTGCTGGCCAGCGTGGCCTTCGACGCCGGGATCATCAGCTCGAAGTTCTACACCACGCTGGTGGTGGCGGCGGTGCTGACCTCGCAGATTGCCGGAGCGTGGCTGGAATATGTGCTGCGCAAGGGCTGGCCACTGCTGAAGCCGCTTCCCGCGAGCGAGGCCGTCGCCGTTTCACCGGAGAGTCCTTCGAGCCTGATCGTTCTGTGACCGGGACCTGCCGTCCAGGCAGATGCGCCTGCGGCGCGTGCCGCTGGGATCGCTTCCTTTGGCCGCTCACATTCGGTATGGTGGGCGACCTTGCTTAGTCTCAACGTTCGCGCGTTGAAAGGCGGATCCCTTCGCTTCGGTCGGGATAACAGCTTGTGGAGTGCTGGCGGATTCCTGATTGGCTGCGGCCCTACTTGCAGGTGAAAGAGGTGGCTTCATTTGTGCTGCCGGTGCCTTTGTAGTGCGCTTGCTGCGGGTAGGGGCAGATGGGGCGGGTCATCAGGATCTTGTGCGGGTCGGCGTGATGATCGGCACCCTCCGCGTATTTGGTTGCAGTGATGGCTTGGGGAGCTTTGTTCTGCTCGACCCAGTCCTCGAGCGCGTGGATGACGTTGTGACTTGCGTCTGACTCCTTCATGCCGGGTAGGCCCCACTGACCGATCGAGTCCGGGCCTGGGCCATCGGCGCAGTGCTTGACGCCAGGCATCAGGTAGAGCCGGGCGAAGCTCGCGATTTCGTCTGTGCTTTGTTTCTGCCGGCCCAACTTCTGCTGCACTTCTTCGTAATAGTGGATGGAGTACGAGCGGACTGATGGCCGCGTCTGCCCAGCCGTGATACATGATCAGCTTGCCGCCGCGCTTTGCGAAGGCGCTGAGGTCGGGGTTGGTTGCGTCGAGCGCTTTGCTCGTCTTCTCGCGTGCGGCGGCGAGGCCGGCGACAGGATCGAAGGTGCGGAAATCCCACTTGGGGTCGCTATAGACCATGTTGGCGAAGTAGCCGCCGCCGAAGCCGGCCATGGCGGACTTGCCGCGCTCGTTGCCCGTGATCCACGAAGGCCAGCCGTTGGGATCGAGCTCGCCGCCTGCGGGCATGATGGGCGGGATGGTGGTGTCGCCAACCCTGCGCTCGGTGAGAAGAGTGGTGAGGGACTTGACCTGCGCGGCGCTGAGACACTGCTGGCCGTTGTTCCGATTTGCAGGTGATGCGTGCGGCGTCGAAGTGGCAGGCGCGCGGATCGTCGACGATGCCGTCGTTGACGTCACCGGACAGTTTGTTGAGCTTGTCGCATTGGGCGAGGATGGCGCTGTGGATGACCGGTACGTCAGTGGCGGGGATGTAGCTGGCGTTTTCGGTGAGCAGGGTCTGCATGCCGATGGCCGCGCTGGTGAGCAGAGTGGTCCAGTTGTAAGCGGGCGCACCGGCCAGGATGCCGTCGTAGTCGGCGGGAAAGCGCTGCGCCTCCATGAGCGCTTCGCGTCCGCCGTCGGAGCAGGCGGTGAAGTAGCTGTGCGCGGCGGGCGTGGCGTAGTAGGCGGCGATGATGGCCTTGGCCTGCGCAGTCATCTGGTGGATGCCGCGCCAGCCGTAGTCGGTGATCTTCTCCGGATGGTGGAGGGCCCAGCGTGCGTCGTTGCCATCGGCGAAGTGGCCGGTGTCGGTGCCGGCGGTGGCGCTGTTGCTGTCGAGCGCGCGGGCCATGCCTCCAAAGTCGATCTCGCCGGCGAAGCCTCCGTTGCCGATGCCCTGAAGGCGGTGGTTCCAGCTGGAGACGGGAAGCCAGACTTCGATCTGGATATTGGAATCGTCGCTGGGAGTGGCCTGGACTTTGACGCGGCAGAAGGCGGCGAGCTGCTTGTAGAGCGGGCTCTGATCACTGGGGCCGGTTGGGCGCGGCGGCGCGACGAAGGCGCCGGCGGGGACGACTTCCGCCGAGAGGACGTGGGCGTGGTCGAGCCGGAGCTGCTGGAGGTTAGTGCAGCGGCTGGTGTCTGCGGATTGGGCGACGGCGGGAGCGGCGAGCAGGAGGGTGGACGCTAGTAGTGCGAATGGGCGCATGGCGGAACCACTGTATCGCAGGGTTGATCGAGCAGTGGTGAATCTTTCTGAGCCCAGATACGCTCCTTGCCATGAGCCCATATGAAAAATTTTGGCACTGGTTCACACGACACGAAGCAGAGTTGTTCGATTTTGAGAAGGATCAGCAAAGAATTTTCGACAAGCTCTTAGGTGCGCTACGGAAGGTTAATCAGGATCTAGTTTTTGAGTTTGGCCCGAAAAAACAACAGGAGGGAAAGGAAAGACGGGAGTTTGTTATCAGTGCGGGCGGTATCAAAAGCGCGTTTCCCGCGGTCATCTCACTCAGGGATGCCGCACCCGACCTTCCACGCTGGCACATCACCGCTTTTCGACCAAGACGCGCCACCATCAACGTCGTCGAGATTGGGGATGAACGCGTCGACCCGAGAGAGGTTCAGTTTACGTTGCTCTCTGATGGGAAAAATGCTGGCCTTTACCTATTCATTCCTGGTTATCGGGAGAATGACGACACATTCAAGCAGATCGGTTACTTGATGCTCGATGAAGCGCTCGGGGAGTTTGATGTTGAAACCCGGCTCGGCTTGATCAAAATGCTCGCGCCGGAAGGGCACACGAGTGGAAAGCGGCATCCATTGCCCGAGCTGCCACGCCTTTTTGATCAACTGGCTATGCAGTTTGAGGGGCATTCAGCAAAGCCCTCATAGACAGCGTAGACCGGTGATGTTCCGCAAACCTCTGCTCAATCTGTCGTTGTCGCGGCTTCGGTGGTTTTCTTGAGCTGGCCGCAGGCGGCGTAGATGTCGCGGCCGCGGGGGCGGCGGATGAAGGCGGGGACACCGCGGGCGATGAGGCGCTGCTGGAAGCGCGCTACGTCTTCGTCTTTCGGCTGGTGATAGGGGATGCCGGGGCCGGGGTTCCAGACGATGAGGTTGACCTTCGATGGGAAGCCGGCGCGGCGGGCGAGGGTGACGACTTCATCGGCATGGATCAACGAGTCGTTGACGCCGCCGAGCAGCACGTACTCGAAGGTGATCTTTTCGCGCGGGGCGAGCGGCATGGTGCGGGCGGCTTCGATGACGGCTTCGATCGGCCACTTGCGCGTGATGGGCATGACGGCTTCGCGCACGGTGTTGTTCGAGGCGTTGAGCGAGATGGCGAGGCGGGGGCGGACGGATTCTTTGGCGAAGCGCTCGATGCCGGGGACGATGCCCGAGGTCGAGACGGTCATGCGTGAGGGGGGCAGGCCAACTTCGCCCACGAGCAGGCGGACCGCGTCCATGAATGCGTCGTAGTTGAGGAAGGGTTCGCCCATCCCCATGAAGACGAGGTTGATGCGATCGCGGCCGAGCTCGACCTGATGGCGGCGGAGGACGGCGACGACCTGCCCGGCGATCTCGCCGGCGGTGAGGTTGCGTTCGATGCCGAGCTTCGCGGTGAGGCAGAACTGGCAGTTGACGGCGCAACCGATCTGCGAGGAGACGCAGATGGTGGCGCGCTTGCGAACGGGCGAGGTGTCCGCTTCGTCGTCGCTGTCTTCGGCGCCGTCGCCATCGGGCATCCAGACGGTCTCGACGGTTTGGTTGCCACTCGTACCGATGAGGTAGCGCTCGGTGCCGTCGATGGAGCGGAAGGTCTGAAGAATGGGCGAGAGGCCGACCGCGTAGCCCCCGGCGGCGAGCTTTTCCCGCAGGGCGACAGGCAGGGTGGTGATGGCGTCGAGGTCGGGGATCCGGTCGCGGTAGAGGGCGTGGGCGAGCTGGCGGGCACGGAACTGAGGCTCGCCGAAGCGATTCATGAGCTCTCTAAGTTGCTCAATCGAAAGGCCAAATAGAGACTGCACCGCGGATGGGGCAGCACTCTGAACCGATTTCGGGCCAGGGGAGTCTAAAATGAAGAAGCTCTCCCCCGTTGGCCCGGATGGTGGTTCAGGCAGAGGCTCTGACGGAAATCCGGGATTAAACGGCATCGAGACAAAGTCCGGCAACAGGCAAGCATAGAGCATTTTTCCTCGAGGTGTGAGGATCAGATGCTCCGGCATCGGCTGAATGGCACGTACGTGCTTTAGCGCGGACTTGTGTCAGCCCTCAACGGATAGAGCGGCGAAATTTATGAATGAACGTAGTGTGGAACGAACGGTCCTCCCGAATGGGTTGACCATCCTGACTGAGCGGATGGAGAACGTGCGCTCGGTTGCAATGGGTGTATGGGTGCGGGCCGGCTCGCGGCATGAGATCGCGGAGCTGAACGGCATCTCGCATTTTGTGGAACACATGGTCTTCAAGGGGACCGAGACGCGGACGGCGCAGCGGATTGCGCGCGAGGTGGACGCGATCGGCGGGAACCTGGACGCCTTCACCGGCAAGGAAACGATCTGCTTCAACATCAAGGTGCTGGACGAGCATGTGCCGACGGCTCTGGACGTGCTGAGCGACCTGGTGCTGCATCCGATCTTTGCCGAGGGCGACATCCAGCGCGAGCGGGGCGTGATCTTCGAAGAGATCAAGATGGACGAGGACAACCCCGACTTCCTGGTGCACGAGATCTTTACCCAGAACTTCTGGAGGGGCCACCCGCTGGGCAAGCCGATCCTGGGGACGAAGGAGACGGTAGGGCGGCTGGAGCAGGCGAAGCTGTTCGGCTACTACAGTGACCGCTTCCGCGGCGGCAATGTCGTCTTTACCGCGGCGGGAAACCTGGACCATCAGCGATTTGTGGATGAGGTGCGGCGACGTTTCGAGACGATGCCTGGCGGCGTTCCCGAGGATGCTAACCTGCCGCCGAGCACCAGCGCGAAGATCGTGCTGCGGAACAAAAAGGCTCTCGAACAGGTGCAGCTTTGTATGGGCGTCCCTTCCCTGCCCATCTCCAGCGACCGGCGATATTGCGCGCTGGTGCTGAATACGGTGCTGGGCGGCGGCATGAGTTCCCGTCTGTTCCAGACGGTACGCGAGGAACGCGGGCTGGCGTACTCGATTTACAGCGACCTGAATCCTTACAAGGACACGGGCATGCTTTGCGTCTATGCGGGCACTTCGTCGGACCGGGCACTGCAGGTGATCCAGCTGGTGACGGACGAGTTCCGGCGGCTGAAACAGGAGCCGATGCCGGAGGACGAGCTGCGGCGCGCGAAGGACCAGCTGCTGGGGAACATCATCCTAAGTATGGAGAGCACCGGGGCGCGAATGTCCAACCTGGCGCGGCAGGAGATGTACTTCAACCACTTCTTCGGTATCGACGAGGTGATGCAACAGGTGGAAAAAGTGACTGCAGAACAGGCGATGACGCTGGCGCGTGAGCTGTTCGATCCGGAGAAGATCGCGGTGACCATGCTGGGGCGGCTGGATGGAATCAAGGTAGGGCGCGGCGACCTGTCCTGCTAAGGACCTGCCGTCCGGGCGGAGGCACCTTCGGCGCGTTCCGTTGGGTTCGCTTCCTTCGGTCGCTACCGCCGAGGGTCCTCGCAATGCTCGAGAACCGTAGATCGCTCCAATTTGTTGGTGAGCGGAATGGGGTTGGGCTGCGTCTTTCTGGGGCACACTCAGGCGTATTTCCGGTGCCGCGGGGATTTTGATACTCTGCGGTCGGCAGTGCCTGCGTGTGCGGGTGCGCCAAGAGAACTCTAGAGGGTCGTGTCATGAAGAAGTGGTGGAAAGAGCCGGCGACAGAGGGTTGTTCCCGGCATAGTGAAGCTGGTTTCACGCTGATGGAGCTGCTGATCGTGATGGCAGTGATCCTAATCCTGATGCTGGTGGCGATTCCGAGCCTGCTGAACATGACGATCCAGGCACATGAGACATCGGCGCTAGCATCGCTGCGCGCGATCCAGTCCGCGGAAGTCCAGTATCAGACGAACTTCCCTGCGAATGGATATGCGTGCACGATTGGCGCGCTGGGAGGCTCCGCGGGTTCCGGTCCGCCGACAGCGCAGGCGGCCCAGATGTTGCAGTCGACCCTGGCTTCGGGACAGAAGGATGGCTACACCTTCGCAATCACCAACTGCACGAAGACTCAGAACGCGAATAACCAGGATATGTTTACCTCTTACGAGGTGACGGCCGTGCCGCAGACAGTGGGCAAGACGGGGCATCGCGGCTTCTGCATGGATATGTCGGGCGAGATCAAGGCCGACATGGCAGGAGGCACCAACTGCACCGTTCCGATCTCGTGAGGTTTGGGAAATTTTCAAAAGGCCAGCGGCGCTGCTGGCCTTTTGTGTTTCTGGGAATGCTGCTCTCGTTGCCCATAGGCGGCGCAGAAGGTTGCGCCACCGGCAGCTGAGCTTGCCGCGGCAGTGGATCACCACTACAACACGCTGAAGCGGCTGCAGGTGGACTTTACCGAGACATACCAGGGCATGGGGATGGACCGGCACGAGAGCGGCGTGCTGCTGCTGGAGAAACCGGGGCGCATGCGGTGGAACTATGCCGAGCCGCAAGGCAAGGTGTTTGTGCTGGATGGGAAGTTTGGCTGGTTCTATACGCCGGGAGATGCGCAGGTGCAGCAGATTCCGGCGAAGAAGCTAGACGATCTACGGTCGCCGCTGCGCTTTCTGCTGGGCCATGCGCAACTGACGAAGGAGCTCGACGGGCTGACGATGGCACCGGCGGATGGCGGCATGTTCCGGCTGCGTGGCGTGCCGAAGGGGATGGAGCAGCGGGTGCGGTCGCTCGAGGTAACTGTCACCGCGGACGGCACGATTCATCGGATGACGCTCGAGGAGCTGGACGGCTCGCGGACAAGCTTTGTGTTCGAACATGAGCAGGCGAATCCGGCGATGGCTGCGGAGACGTTTCACTTCACGCCACCGAATGGGGTGCAGGTGGTGGAGGGTACGCCGCCGGTTTAAGCGCTCCTTCATACTGCAGGGAGCACTCTTTAACTGAGGCGCCATTCGCCTCGAAAGAGGGATGCCTGACGTGAGGCTTAATCGTGTTGTCTATGGCTTTGCTGGCGCGGTGGCCGCCCTTCTTTTTCTTTCCTTTTCGTTAGCGCATGCGCAGTCCCCTGGTCGAGTTGAAAGCGTCCTGAAAAAGGTTGCGGATGTCCCTATGCCGGGCCCGGCTGTTCGGTTCGACTATCAGAGCTTCGATCCGTCGAGCGGGCGCTTATACATCGCCCACATGAACGCGGATCAACTGGTCATTTTTGATACTACGAAGAGGCAGGTGGTCGCGAATCTCGATGGGTTTCCTCGAGTTCATGGCGTTACCGTGGCCGGCGCGATCCATCGTGTATACGCATCCGCTACCGGCTCGCATCAGATCGTGGCAGTCGACCTTGAGACGTTGAAGATTGTGGGGCGCGCCGGTCCCATCGTCTATCCCGATGGCCTTGCCTATGCGCCAAAACAAAACAAGATTTTTGTCTCCGATGAACACGGCGGCGTGGACGCGGTGATCGACGCAGCGAGCAACAAGCTGATCAAGAACATCCGTCTTGGTGGCGGCGCGGGAAACACGGTTTACGATCCGGTTTCGGGTCACATCGTGGTCGCCGTTCATGGCGTGAATGTACTCGCCATTATCGATCCGGAAACGAATCGCATCATCCGGCGGGTGCCGCTCGCGGGTATAGAAAATCCTCATGGCATTGCGTTGGACGTGGCGAGCCACATCGCCTTCGTCGCCGGCGAAGAGAATCACACACTCGCGATGGTCGATCTGAGTAGGATGAAGGTCCTCTCGACCTACCAGGTAGGCGATGATCCCGATGTGCTTGCCTATGATCCAGGTTTGAAACGCTTGTATGTTTCGGCGGAGTCCGGCAGGGTCGCCGTGTTCAGGCGCGAGGGCACCGGCCTAGCTCTGCTGGACTCGTTCGATATGCCACATGCTCACACGGTCTCAGTGGATCCGAAGACGCACCTTGTCTATTTCCCGCTCGAGAATGTAGACGGTCGCCCCGTGTTGAGAATCATGAGGCCGACGCTTCGATCGGTCGCTAAGGAATAGCCTATGAGCTCTCAGGTGCGCAACTTGAAATCAGTCCTGCTGCCCAGGAGGACCAAGCAGCAGGACCCGAGTACAACCGCTACTGCGGCAGTGACAACACCTGTGAACACCATTCCGCTAGAGAGCGCGCTGAGCGTTGTGGAGAGTTGCGCCGGCTGCTTTTGCCAGAGCTGGGGCAGGTACCATACGCCGAGCGCGACGGCGTAGAGGGCTGCGAGGATCCGCAGCAGCATCATGCAGCGCGTGACGCGTATCAGGGCTTGCTGCTGACGCTGGGCCTGCATCTTTTGCCAGACGATGTTGGCTGCGGGAGGACGGCTCTGCGCGGATGTGGTGGCTGCATGCTCGAGGAAGAGCTGCGCGACACGTTTTGTCTCCGCGCAGGACGCGCAGGCGGCGACATGATGTTCCAGATCAGGCGGACAGCTTCCTGAGCGGGTGGCGGCGGCGACCAGCGGCTCGTGTTCGCAATTGCCCTGCGTCATGATGTCTTCCCTTCCGGGCGGAGAAGGCTGGCGGCCTTTTTGCGCGCGCGAAAGAGCAGCGGACGAATGCTAAGAGCGGTGAGGCCGGTGGCGATGGCGATCTCCTGGTGGCTCATGCCTTCGACGTAGGCGAGCCATAACAGCTCGCGCTCTTTCGGCTTCAGGGCTTGCATGACGCGGCGAACGTCGAGCTGCGTGTCGACATCGCATGCGTGAGACTGGTCGAAGTTCTCCGGCCATTGAGATTCCTGCCTGCGGCGCCACCGATCGCGAAGCAGGTTGGAGGCGATGCGGAATAGATAGGGGCGCGTTTCCGCAGGCGGCAAGCCGGCGGGGTGACGCTGGAGAAAGCGGAAGTAGGTCTCCTGCAGGACATCGTCGGCAATGTCCCGTTGCCCGGTGACGCCGATGAGATAGGCATGGATGGGACGCGCGGTGGCATCGTAGAGCAACTGGAATTGCTGCTCGTCCATTGCGGTGCTGTCCAGGGCGTTTCGATCGGCAGGCGCGGCAATGGCCGGCATGGCTGCGGCAATCAGGCTCCGTCCACTCGGATCTGCGAAGAACAGGATGGCTTCCATGTTTCCTTACCGAGCGTTACGAGCGGCGCGTGTTCTCCACCAGACCGAAGTTTCGCGAGAGAGTGTAGGTCGCCGCGGCAGCGATGCCGAGACCGATGCCCAAGGCGACCGCGAGCGTACCCATGACGACAGCTCCGTCGTCGGACAGGGTGTGCATGGCGTGCAGCAACAGGAACGCTGCGCCGAAGACGATGAGCACGATGGAGGCCTGGACCCCGATGAGGATGCTACGGAAGGGCGCGCTTCGCGGTTCCCTTTCGCGCTCCAGACGCAGCGCTTCAACGAATTCCCGGCCGGCATCGGTGGAGACGTAGGTGAGCAGGGTCTCGGGTGAGTTGATGCGTTCGAGAAGCTTGGCCTGGAGGGTGGCCTGCAGACGCGCCATGAGGAAGCGCCGGATGGAAGTAAAGATCAGCCAGGCGATGAAGGCTATCAGCGAACAGACAATGAGGGGTATGAATGCGTCCATTTTTTCGAACCTCGTTCCGGAGTTGCCGTGTACCTATACAACGCAAGAACGAGGCGGACGGTTAACAGGAAGATCGAGAAAATGGCGAGGCGGAGTCTGACGTTCCTGGACGATACCGGCTAGTGCGGCAGGTTTTCGGTCCAGTGGAGGATGGCGTCGGCCAGTTCGGCGCGCTGGCCGGAGTAGCTGTGGTCGGTGTCCCAGTGGCGTTCGGTGACGTGGGTGTCGCCTGCCTTGGTGATGGCTTCGGCGAGGGCGTGATCGATGGGCGCGAGTCCTTCGGCAGCGGTGATGACGAAGACGGGGCGCGGCGCGATCGGCGGGTGCGAGGTTGAGGAAGTTGAGCTCTTGCTGGTGGTCGCGGATCTCGCGGGCGAGCGCGATGCCGCTGGTGCCGGCGAGCGGGGCGAGGTTGTTGTCCTTGCTCAGCTCTTTTGCTTCATCTGCCGCAGTGGAGGGCTTGCTGCCCGGCTGACGGCGGTTTGCGAAGCCGCCACCGATGTTCCAGGCGGAGATGAGAACGGCACCACTGACCTTCGGGTTGTGCGCGATGGCCGAGGCAGCCATGTATCCGCCCATGCTGTGGCCGATGACGACGATGCGGTGCGGATCGATGCGGTACTTCTGATCGTTGGCGGGGTCGAGCAGGAACTGCACCTCGGTGTCGGCATCCTCGGCGGCGTGTGTGAAGGAGAAGTTGCCTTTGACGCCCCACGAACCGCGATAGTGCATGGCGAGGACGTTCCAGCCGTGAGCGCGGAGGGCCTGCGCGATGTCGAGGTTCTGCTCGAAGCCGGGGAAGCCGTGAAAGATGATGGCGGTGGGGTGCGGGCCGGCGCCAGCGGCGAGATAGAAGACGCCGAGGAGATTGCTGCCGTGGCTGGGCAGAACGGTTTGCTGGGTTGCGGCAGGTGTCGATGAGGAAGGCGTGGCCGCCGCCCAGGTCTCATAGACGAGCCCGGAAGCGATCAGCAGAGTGACAGCACAAGAGAGAGGCGCGCAGTGCTTTCATGGGCGGCCAGTATAGCTGAGTGGATTATGCCGGCAGCTCAGATGTGCGGGAACGCGACTTCGGCAGCAGGAAGCCGACGGCGATGATCCAGATGAAGCCGGGGAAGCGGGTGAGCGGAATGAGGAAGAGCAGCTTGGGGTACAGGATCAGGTGCAGCCAGCTCAGCTCGCCTGCCGCGGCGAGGATGAGGCCAAGGACGATCAGCCACTTTGGCAGCAGCTTCATGAAGGCCGCGGTGACGGAGACGCCGGCCATGAGAAGTCCCATAGGGATGGAGAAGCCAGGCCCGCCGAGCCCGTAGCCGAGATAGTAGAGCGCGATCACAACATCGGCATGCGGAGCGACAGAGGGATGGATCATGGCCCACGTGGCCATGGTGCCGGCCATGGCGTCGAAGACGACGAAGAAGCCGCCGAAGAGCGCGATGTAGACTCCTGCCGCACGCGCGCCGAGGAAGTGCAGGCGGCTGACGATGGTGGCGGTGAAGAGGCCGAGGCAGATGAAGGCGCCGAGCTGCAGAAACATACACACGAGGACGCGAGCGCCCTGGGTCTGGAAGAACGGGACGATGGTGGATGCGGACTCCCATGGACCGGGCCAGTAGGGCAGCTTGTAAAACAAGGTGACGGGATAGAGGCCGGCGCAGAAGAGCACCATATAGAGGATGGCGAGCATGCCGGGGTGCGGTCCCTTATGGACAGCCGCGGCGGGCGTGGCGGATTTGATTTGCGTGCTCATGATTTCTCCTTTCGGCTGCGGTGATCAGGCGAATGCGGTCTTCCCTTTTGTGCGGAGCCAGAGCTCCATGACGAGGGTGTTGATCGAGAAGCCGATCCAGAAGGCAATGCCGAAGAACTGCGGGGGCGTGAGATGGGTGAGGCTAGAGGTAGCGAAGAAGACACCCATGACCGGGCGCGTGGTGGCGATGCCGAGCAGGATGGCGATGGCGCGAAGCATCCAGCGCTGCTGTTCGGGGCGGTCACTACTGCGTGCATAGAGGAATGCACGGCAGAGCGCGTAGAGAAAAAGCGTGTTGAAGAAGAGGACGGCGGAGCGCTCGAGCCATCCGCCGACGGCGTGCGTGCTCATGGCGTAGGCGGTGACGCCGACGACGGCGCCGAGCGGAAAGATGACGCGCTCAAGCAAGACGGAGCCACGCGTGCGGCGCCAGAAGAGCAGAGGCAGGAGCAGGACGAAGGCGAGGCCGCAGAAGATATGGACGTAGGTGAGGGTGGCATGCGAGACGAAGTAGATGTCGAGCGATGCAAATTGCGGCGGGGCGTTGGGGCTGGGCGGCGTGGAGAGAGCGACGACGCGGCGGATGACGATGGCGAGGGCGATCGCAATCGAGAACCAGAAGCCGATTTTCAATCCGAGGGGAAACCTGATGCTTATACCCGCCCCGGCCGGCTTGAGCTGATGGCTGATCTGATTGCCGCTCACGTGGCCTCCCGATCCTGAGGCTTTCATTCTTAAATTTCAATTTACATCTTGTCAAATTAAATAATCAGCCTCTAGGATGCACTTGTGACGAAGCGACGGGAGCCGGAGAAAAGGCCTTACGACCTGGGCAAGCGGCTGGAGCAGATGAGCGAGAGCCGGGCCGCGATTTTACGTGCGGCGCAGGCGCAATTGGCGGGAGAGGGCTATCGACGGCTGACGATGGCGGCGCTGGCCGAAGAGAGTGGAGTGACGCGCCAGACGATCCACAACCTCTTCGGGACGAAGACGGGGGTGCTGGAGGCGGTGTTCGATCTGATCGCACTCGAGAGCGGAATGGAACGGATGCGCGAGGCGATGATGCTGCCGCCTGGCGATGCGCAGCTTGGGCGATTTGTGGGCATCTTCTGCGGGTTCTGGGCGAAGAACCGGATGCTGCTCCGGCGAGTGCATGGGATCGGGGCGATTGATCCGGAGTTTGGCGCGGTGATCGAGGCGAGAAACGAGCGAAGGCTGATGGCGGCTACGCGAATTGTCCAGAGGATGGGCGGAGACGACGGGGCCCGGAAGGCGGCCACGCTGGCGGCACTCACCTCGTTCGAGTTCTTCGACGCGCTGGTGGAGAGTTGCGGGACTGAGACAGAGGCGGAGTCGGTGGTGCTGCAGCTGGCGAAGAAGGTGTTGTCTACCTAAAGCAGATGGGTCGGTTTTAAGCGGGAAGGACGCGCCGGCGCATATCGTCGATCACGGGCACGACGGCAAGTAGCACCAGTACTGCAGAGAGTGGCAGTGTGAAAAAGAAGCCGGCGTGTTTGAAACCGAGCGCGCCGATAACTCCGCCGATAAAGAACAGCGCAACGAGTGAAATCAGCAGCCGCAAAGTGGCGAACTCCTGCGTGAGGTCCACGGCGGAGCCTTGGGAACTTGAAGAAACGACTCGGCCGAGGGCGATGCCGATATCCGTGACCATTCCGGTCACATGCGTAGTACGGATCACGGAGTTGGAGAGCTTGGTGATGATGGCGTTCTGGAGCCCCATTGTGAAGCAGAGGAGCATGACGGTGCCGAGTACCCGGCCGCCGGCGAAGACATGTCCGATGAAGCCAAAGGAGATGAGGAGCGCCGCTTCTGCCAGCAGAGGCAAGGCGTACTCGCTATCGAGCGCTCGAGCGCGAGCCCAGCGCACAAACAGAGTGGTGAGAAAAGCGCCGAGCAGGAACGACAGCACGGCGGCCAGGCCATGGAGGACGAGGACAAGGCTTCCAATCGCGAAGTTGTCTGCCATCCCGGCGACAATGCCGGACATATGCGAGGTGTACTGCCGAACCGCGACAAAGCCACCGGCATTGACCGCTCCGGCAACAAAGGCCAGATAGCGCGCAAGGTGGCGATTCGCGGATTCCGTGCGTTTGCTGCCGGTGAGCCGGCGCAAATAGAAAAGCGGCATGCTCCATGATCGCAGAGCAAAGAGGCGCGGGGTATCCCCGCTCAGAGGTATAACGGATTGGTCTCAGGCAGACCAATCCGCCGAGTTTCGACGATGAACGCAGCTTCCATTCACGGCAGGACGTCGCGGGTCCATGACACGGACGTGTTGATTATTGGCGCGGGGCCGACAGGCCTGGTGCTGGCGCTTTGGCTGACCCGGATGGGCGCGCGAATACGGATTATCGACAAGACGGCGGAGGCGGGGACAACCTCCCGCGCGCTGGCAGTGCAGGCGCGGACACTCGAGTTCTATCGGCAGATGGGGATGGCGGAGGCGGTGGTTGCCGCGGGACGAAAGACAACCGCGGCGAATGTGTGGGTGAGGGGCCGGCGGGTGACGCATGCGGTCTTCGGAGAGATGGGGGTGGGGATCAGCCCGTTTCCTTTTGCGCTGATCTATCCCCAGGATGAGCATGAGCGATTTCTCATCGAGCGACTGAGCGAAGTAGGCGTGCAGGTGGAACGACAGACTGAGCTGCTGCGCTTTGAGGAGACGGCAGAAGGAGTGGTGGGGCATCTGCGGCATGCCGATGGCGCCGAGGAGACGCGTACTGCGAGTTACATTGCGGGATGCGACGGAGCGCGATCGACGATGCGTGAGACGCTGGGCATCGGCTTTCCGGGCGGGACATATGAGCACATGTTCTACGTCGCCGATATAGAGGCGAGCGGTGCGTCGATAAACGGCGAACTGCATGTCGCATTGGACCGAACGGATTTCCTGGTGGTGTTTCCGCTGAAGGGCGAGCGCCGCGCTCGACTGGTCGGCACGGTGCGCGAGGAGGAGATCAAGCGGCAGCGGGAAGAGATGACATGGGAGGACGTGAGCAAACGGGTGCTCGAGTGGATCCGGATCGATGTGGAGAGGGTGAACTGGTTCTCCACCTACCGCGTGCATCATCGCGTGGCCGATCACTTTCGCAAAGGACGCGCCTTCCTGCTGGGGGACGCGGCGCACATCCACAGCCCGGTGGGCGGACAGGGGATGAACACGGGGATCGGCGACGCAGTGAACCTGGGTTGGAAGCTGGCCGCGGTGGTGGGAGGGCGCGCGCATGCGTCGATCCTGGACAGCTACGAGCAGGAGCGTATCGGGTTTGCGCGGCAACTGGTCGCGACAACGGACCGGGCCTTTACCGGCGTGACCAGCACCGGCGCGATGGCTCGCCTGATCCGGCTGCATATCGTGCCTATGGTGATGCCACTTCTCTTCCCTTTCAAAGCGATACGGCGGCTGATGTTCCGCAGGGTTTCGCAGACGGCCATCGATTATGAGGGGAGCAGTTTGAGTGAAGGGTGGACAGAGACAGTACAGGGCGGCGACCGCCTGCCGTGGGTGGAGCACGCGAAGGGCGACGAGGATAACTTCGTGCCGCTGGCATCGCTGGACTGGCAGGTGCATGTGTACGGCGAGGCGTCGAAGGAGATGCAGGCCTTGTGCGCGACGCGCATGCTGCCGCTCCATGTCTTTCCATGGCGCGCGGAGATGCGGCGGACGGGACTGTGGCGCAATGCCGCCTACCTGGTGCGGCCGGATGGCTATGTGGGGCTGGCAGACGCGGTGGGCAACGCCGCAGCGGTGGCGTCGTATATGGATGCTCGCGGCATCTGCACAAGACAATAGAGGCTGAAGCGCTGCCTGGACGCGTACGATAGAGGGACAGTCTTTGTCTACGTGTGGCATCCGGGATTAGTTATTCAATCCTGGATCCGATTTGACGGCGAGTGGGGAGCGGTGTGATAGGCGCAAGCACCTCGATAACGGAAGATACCGGCCTGGAGGTCATCGACCTTGAGAGCGAGCCGGCGTTTGCGGCGAGGCGCCTGCATGTCCGCGATGTGGCGATGCAGATGGAAGGGCTGCAGCGGCTGGCTCATGCGTTCGTCGAAAGGCCTGAGACGATCCTGCAGGAGTTGGTGAACGCGGCGGTGGATTTGTGTGGTGCCGACAGCGCCGGTATCAGCATCGAGCAGGAAGAGCGGACAGATGCGAATTTCTACAAGTGGGTCGCAACAGCAGGCAATTATGAGAATTTCCTGAACGCAATGCTTCCCCGCTATCCCAGCGCCTGCGGGATCTGCCTGGAGCGGGGGCGTCCGCAACTGTTTCGGGTGACACAGCGCTTTTTCGATCTGATGGGCGTCGAAGCTCCGACGGTGACGGACGGCCTGCTGCTTCCGTGGCAGGCGGGCGAGACGCGCGGCACAATCTGGGTCATGGCGCACGAAAGGGCAGAGGCGTTCGATGGCGGCGACTGCCGCATGATGCGGGTGCTTGCGGATTTTGCCGCAATGGCCGTGCGGCATCAGCGGCAGCAACAGACATTGATGTCGCAGGCCAGTGCTACTGCCGCGGCCGGTATGGCGAATCAACTGGCGCACGAGATCAACAATCCGCTGCAGAGCCTGACGAACCTGGTGTACCTGGCGGCCGAGGGCAAGAGGGGCGACGACGCGAAGTTGCTGGCTGTAGAGCTGTCGGACCACATTCTGCGGTTGTCTGTGCTGGTGAGCAAGCTGCTGGCGCTCCGCGATGTTGCCGTCCGACCGCAGTAGATTCTTCACACGATTTCTCACTCGAACAAAGGAACATTCTGCTTGCGGGCGCGTATGGTTGCGGCATGCGCGTCGCTCGTTCCGTTTGCCCGCTTGCAGTGATCGGGGCTGTTGGCCTGCTTGCAGGTTTTGCTTCGGCGGCAACCGATGCCGGACCGCGCATCACGCGGTTGGATGGCAGCATCATCACCGGGCAGCAGGTGGATACGACGGTCCGTCCTTTGCTCAAAGCGGCGCATGTGACCGGCGCGGGGATTGCGATCTTTCAGGACCGCAGGATTGCGTACCTGAAGGCGTACGGGCTGCGGGATACGGAGAAGCAACTGCCGCTGACGCCCGAGTCGGTGATGACGTCGGCATCATTGAGCAAGGCCGCGTTTGCGACGGTGATGATGCGGCTGGTGCAGCAGGGAAAGCTCGATCTGGACAAGCCGATCTATCAGTATCTGCCGAAGCCGCTTCCGGAGTACCCGCGATATGCCGACCTGAAGGGCGATGAGCGCTACAGGAAGATCACGCTGCGCATGCTGCTGAGCCACAGCAGCGGCTTTCCGAACTGGCGGGCGTTGGAGGACGATCACAAGCTGAAGATCCACTTTGAGCCGGGCTCACGGTATGCGTATTCGGGCGAAGGGATTGACCTGGCGCAATTTGTCGTCGAAACGGCGACACATGAGCCGCTCACAGCGCTGATGGAGCGGGAGGTGTTTGTTCCGCTGGGCATGACGCGCACGAGCATGGTGTGGGAGCCTCGCTTCCAGAGCGATTTTGCGAATGGCTACGACGAGTATGGGCGGTCGCTGGGGCCGGAGAAGCGCACGCATCCGGATGCGGCGGGTTCCATGCAGACGACGCTCAAGGATTACGCGACGTTCCTGAGCGCGGTGATGGGCGGGAAAGTGCTGGATGCAAAGACGACCGCGGAGATGTTGCGGCCGCAGGTGGCGATCCACTCCGCGCATCAGTTTCCTTCGCTCGATGCGACAACTTCGGCGGCGAATGACGGCATTCATCTGGGCTACGGATTGGGGTGGGGCGTGTATTCGTCGCCGTATGGTCGTGCCTTCTTCAAGGAAGGCCACGATGAGGGCTGGCGACATCTGGCGCTGTGCTTCGACGAGAAGGGCACAGGGATTCTGATCCTGACCAACAGCTCGAACGGAGAGGGGATCTTCAAACCGGTGCTCGATGCTCTGCTGGGCCCAACTCACTTCCCTTTCGAGTGGGAGCTGTACACGCCATATACAGAGCTGCCGCCGCTGCCGAAGCTGAAGGAGCACGCGCGGGTGACACTGACCCTGAGCAGCTCAAGAGATTTGTGGGCAGGTATGGCCTAACGCAGCAGGTGGTGCTGACGGTGACAGCGGGCGATGGACGACTGTTCATCCAGGAGAATGACGAGCCGAAGCAGGAATATCTGGCAGAGAGCGAACACGATTTCTACTCCACGGCCTCGAGCGATGAGGTCACGTTTTCGCCCGCGGATGGGAGCGCCGCGCAGGTGATGATCCTGCACCTCGGCGACAAAGACGCTCCACTGAAGCGGCTTCCATAGCCGAATTCTCTTGACAGGCCGGATAGGGTAAGCGGTAGCTTACGGTAAGTGGACACTTACCTACAGGCAGGAATGGATGCGCTGGGAGATGGCACCCGGATGGCGATCTTCCAGAAGCTGGCGCACGGGCCCATGGCAGTGCACGAGCTGGCGGCAGTGGTGCCGGTGAGCCGTCCGGCGGTCTCGCAGCATCTGCGGGTGCTCAAGGATGCGGGGCTGATTCGGGACAGCAAAGAGGGAACCCGCCGCATGTATCAGTTAGACCCGGCGGGGATCGCGCGCCTGCGGGCGCACTTCGACCAGGTGTGGGACAAGGCGCTGGGCGGGTTTCAGAGCGCTGCGGAGAAGACAGCATCTCGCAGTTCTGCGATCGACACGAAGACGGGCAACAATGCAGGCAAGAAGACAGGAGAGAACGATGACAGGACCCGGCGGAAGCGGCGTCGTTCGTAAACATGTGCGGGTGCAGACTCCGATCGAACAGGCCTTCTCGGTATTCGTGGAACAGATGGAGACATGGTGGCCTGCGGAACATCACATTGGGGCGAAGCCCTTCGCTTCGATCTTCGTGGAACCGCGCGCGGGCGGCCGGTGGTATGAACGCGACGCGGATGGCGAGGTGTGCGAATGGGGACGAGTGCTGGTGTGGGAGCCGCCACGCCGGGTGACGTTCTCGTGGCATCTGGGGGTGGACTGGAAGTTCGATCCCAGCCTGGAACGGGCGAGCGAGGTGGCGCTCCGGTTTATACCGGAAGGGCCGACGACGACGCTGGTGGAGCTCGAGCACAGCAGGATTGAGCGGCACGGCGAAGGATACGAACAGCTTCGCGAACTGATGAATGGTCCGGATGCCTGGGAGCGTACGCTGCGTGAGTTCGCGGCTGTAGTCAATGCGGAGGTGAAGGCATGAAGTCAGTCAATTATCTGCGCACCGCTTCCCTGCTGACGTTGCTCCATGCGGTGCTGCACACCATCGGAGGCGTCTTCGGCAAACCCGATCCCGGACCGCAGCAGGCGGCGGTGGCAGCGATGAAGGCGAATCAGTTCCCGTTGATGGGAGCGACTCGCAGCTACTGGAGCTTTTATATGGGGATGGGACTGGCCGTTACGATCTTCTTGACGATCGTCGCCATCGTGTTGTGGCAGTTGAGCTCGTTGGCGAAGACTGACGCTTGTCGCCTGCGGCCGATTTGTATGTCGTTCCTGCTGGCGTTCGTGCTACTTGCCGTGAATTCCTCCGTCTACTTTTTTCCGGCTCCGGCGATTGTCGAGTTGCTGATCGCGATTTGCCTGGCGATGGCGATCTTCGCTTCGCGGCCGAGGCGGTAGAGCTGAATAGACGAAGCGCCTCGCTTGACACATGCTAAGACATCTCTGTATATAGATGTCTTAGCATGCCAAAGACAGATGCTCTGCAAGGTTCGCTCGATCTGCTGGTGCTCAAGATTCTGTCGCGCAAACCGCGGCTGCACGGCTATGGAATTATGTCCGCCATCAGCGAGCGCTCCGGCGAGGTGTTGCGCGCCGAGGAAGGCTCACTCTATCCGGCGCTGCACCGGATGGAGGAGGCTGGCTGGATTCGCGCTGAATGGATCACCAAAGACACTGGCCGCCGCGCGCGGCTCTATGAGCTGACGGCCGCGGGCAAGAAGCAGCTTGCGGAAGAGGAGTCACGCTGGCAAGCGGTGACGTCGGCAGTCAATCGTGTGCTGAGGACGGTGTGAGATGTCATTGTGGTCGCGCATCGCAAATGTCTTTCGCGGCGATCGGCTGAACCGCGAGATCGACGAAGAGCTTGATTCGCACATCGCTGAAGCGGTGGAACAGGGACGCGACGCGGAAGAGGCGCGACGCGCGCTGGGCAGGACGTGCGGCAGCAGCAGAAGCGAGCCACGACTTCAAGGTGGTCGCGTGGCTCGATGCGCTTCGCGCCGATGTCATCTTCGGATGGCGGCAGCTAAAACGAAACAAGGTGACATCGTTGGCGGCCATCCTGTCGCTTGGCGCTTGCGATTGGCGCATGCACTTCCGCATTCCGGCTGATCGACGCTCTGCTGCTGCGGCCACTGCCTGTGGCTCATGCAGAGCGGCTCTACGCCTTGTCGCGCCAGGGCATCGGGTTCAATGGCAAGTTCGGCGCATATGACAGTTGGGCCTATCCGGTCTTCACGCAGATGCGCAGCGCGGCAAAGGGTCAAGCGGATCTGATCGCCATCTCCTATGCAGTTCGTACGGATGTAACTTACAAAACCGATCAGGAGATGGAGAAGGCCAACCTCCAGTACGTTTCCGGCTCGATGTTTAACATCTTCGGCCTGCAACCAGCGCTGGGACGACTGTTCACGCAGAATGACGACCGCACACCCCACGCAGAGCCGTATGCCGTGATCTCGTACGACTACTGGACACGCCGCTTCGCGCGCGATCCTCACGTCATCGGCCGCATGCGTTCACATCGGCGACAACATCATTCCAGATCGTCGGCGTCAGCGAGAAGAAGTTTACCGGTACCGAGCCGGGCACCTTCGTCGACATCTTCGTGCCCACGATGATGCACCGTCATGTCACTTATCCGAACTCGACCTGGATTCGCACATTGGTGGTTCTGCAACCCGGAGTTGCCGCCGAACCGCTCCGCCAAAAGCTCGCAGCCATCAGCCAGGTGTTCGAAACAAATCGCCTGAAAGGCGAAACCGGACTCTCGCAAGAGACCCTGCGAAACGTCCTCAACAATCAGGTCCTGATGGAACCGGCTGCCTACGGGTGTCTCCGGGTTGCAGCAGGACTACAGCCGCGCGTTGGCGGCTCTCGGCGTCCTGGTGCTGATGGTGCTTCTCATCGCCTGCGCCAACGTCGCCAACCTGATGACCGCGCAGGCTGCGGCAAGAGCGCGGGAGATGGCGCTGCGTGTTTCCGTCGGCGCCGGAAGATGGCGCCTGGTGCAGATGGTGCTTGCGGAGAGCGCGCTGCTCGCCTTCTTTGCATCGGCCAGCGGAGCGCTGTTCGCATGGTGGTCCGCGCCTTTTGTCATTGGCATGATCAATCCGCCGGACAATCCAGTGCGCCTTGCGCTGCCTGCCGACTGGCGCGTCCTGGGCTTCGGCATCGCGCTCACTATCGCCGTGATTGTGCTCTTCGGGCTCATTCCCGCGCTGCGAGCCTCATCCGTCAAGCCAGCCAGTGTCTTGAAAGGCGGAGAGGATCCGCACTCGCGGCGTCGCGTGATGCATGGGATGATCGCGCTGCAGGTGGCCTTCTGTTTTCTCGTGCTGTTCATCGCCGGCCTCTTCGTCGCGACCTTCAAGAGGCTCTCCGCGCAGCCAATGGGCTTCTCCGCAGAGCGGCTGCTGATGCTGGAGACCACAAGCAGGCCGGCGCAGTCCCAGGTCTACTGGGACCAGATTGCTGACCGTCTCCGGGCGATGCCGGGCGTGGAGCGTGTAGCCCAGGCGGCATGGCCATTGTTGGGAGGCACGAGTTGGAACGACTCCATCTCCATCAACGGCGGACCCCCGAGCACTGACCTCGCTTACTTCCTGAACGTCTCGCCCGGATGGCTCGATACCATGAAAATTCCGCTTCTCGGCGGCAGGGACTTCCGCAACAGCGATGCGTATCCGAACGTGGCCGTCGTGAACGAGACCTTTGCAAAGAAATTCCTGAACGACGAACATCCGGTAGGGCGGTTCTTCGAAAAGGCATCGGATGACGGAAAGCGCGATCGCATGCAGGTCGTTGGCCTGGTCCGCGATGCTTATTACAGCGATATCCATGAGCCGATGCTGCCTGTTGTCTTTGTGCCGGTCCACTCAACCGACGGCACGGGGATCTTTCGCCCGCTGGATGAAGAGACCTTCATCGTGCGCACCACTGCTTCGAATCCGCTCGCGCTCGCCTCAATCCTTCGCCAACAGGTGCCACGCGAAGGCCTGCAATTTCACGTCTCGAATATCCGGACACAGGAGGAGATCGATCAGGCGCAGACGATTCGCGAAAGACTGCTGGCAACACTGGCCTTCTTCTTCGGAGCAGTGGCGCTGCTGCTGGCGGGCGTCGGGCTGTATGGGGTGCTGAACTACTCTTTGCTGCAACGGGAGCGCGAATTCGGCATTCGACTGGCGCTGGGAGCGCGCGCGGGTAACGTCGCGCGAGAGGTGACGGCGGGCATATTCGCAGCAGTTTCCATGGGAGCCGTTATGGGGCTCGGACTGGGGATGATCTCGACGCGTTATATCGCGTCATTGCTGTATCAGGTGAAGACAACAGACGTGGGAGTGCTGGCGTTTCCGTCGCTCATCATCCTTGCCACCGCATTGCTGGCCGCGGTACCGGCGGTGATTCGCGCCCTGCGCATCGATCCGGTGGCCATGTTGCGGGCCGAATAGGCAGCCGAGCGCTCTAATGTATTTCGCTGGCCTCTATGCGCGGATCAATGAGCTGAGGCTGGGGGTAAGAAGCAGCTTGCGGCGGAAGGGTCGCGCTGGCAAGCGGTAGCGATTAGCAGTCAATTCGTGTGCTGAGGACGGTGTGAGATGTCATTGTGGTCGCGCATCGCAAATGTCTTTCGCGGCGATCGGCTGAACCGCGAGATCGACGAAGAGCTTGAATCGCACATCGCTGAGGCGATAGACCAGGGACGCGACCCGGCAGAGGCGCGGCGCTCGTTAGGCAGAACGGCACAGCATCAGCAGCAAAGCCGTGATGCACACGTGATCGCGTGGCTCGATTCGCTGCGGGCCGATGTCATCTTCGGATGGCGGCAGTTGAAGCGGAACAAGGTGACCTCGGGAGCGGCGATTCTGTCGCTGGCGCTTGCAATGGGCGCATGCATCTCGGCGTTCCGGTTGATCGATGCATTGTTGCTGCGCCCGCTGCCGGTGACGGAACCAACACGGCTGTACGTCGTCTCGTTTAACGGGTTTGGTTTGGGAGACAAGCCTTACACCTACGATAGCTGCTCGTATCCGATGTTCCGAAAGCTACGCGCGACAGTGAAGGACGAGGCTGAACTGATCGCGATCTCATATGCGGGGCGAGAGGATCTGACTTACGGATCGGATGAGCAGACGGAGAAAGCGCACCTGCAATACGTATCCGGATGGATGTTCAACTCCTTCGGTCTGCAGCCCGCGGCAGGCCGTCTGCTGACCGACAGCGACGACCTTGAACCGGGCAAGCAGCCGTACGCTGTTCTCTCCTACGACTACTGGCAGCGGAGATTCGGAGGCGACCCGAATGTGGTTGGGCGTACGTTTCGCAAGGGAACAGATCTCTACGAGATCGTTGGCGTTGCAGGAAAGGGGTTTACCGGGACTGAGCCCGGCACGGTGACCGACCTCTTTCTTCCGACGATGATGCAGGCCGGATCCATCAACAGCGCGAACTCTTTCTGGCTGCGTACGTTTGTGCGAGTAAAGCCCGGAGTTGCGATTGAACCGCTGCGCGACCAGATGTATGCCGTGTTTCGAGCCTTTGAGCAGGAGCGTGCGAAGACGTTTACGAATTTCCCGAAGAACATGCTGGAAGGCTACCCCAAGGACAAGCTCGAGTTGCTGCCGGCCGCGGACGGCGCATCCCGGATGCAGGGCGAATACCGCGAGGCACTGGGATCGCTGGGCGTGCTGGTCCTGCTGGTGCTGCTCATCGCATGCGTGAATGTCGCCAACCTGATGACGGCGCTGGCCGCGGCTCGATCGCGCGAGATGGCGCTGCGCGTCTCTATCGGCGCAGGGCGCCGTCGTCTGGTGCAGATGGTGCTGGTGGAGAGCGCGATCCTGGCGCTGTTCGCGATCGTGATCGGCGCGGTTTTCGCGTGGTGGTCCGCACCATTCGTCGTCAGCATGATCAATCCGCCGGACAATCCGGCGCGGTTGATCCTGACGACGGACTGGCGGGTGCTGGGGTTCGGAGTTGCACTGGTTTCCTGTGTAACGCTTCTGTTTGGATTTCTACCCGCGCTTCGTGCGTCGGGTGTTCAGCCGATCAGCGCGCTGAAAGGCGGAGACGAGAGCCGCGGCCGCAGGCGTTTGATGCACGGAACCATCGCCCTGCAAGTGACTTTCTGTTTTGTCGTGCTGTTCATCGCCGGTTTATTCGTTTCGACATTGCGACGATTGTCCGACCAGCCGACGGGTTTTTCTCCGAAGGGGATTCTCCTGCTGGAGACGGTGACGCGACAGGATCAGCCGCCGGTGGTGTGGCAGCAGGTCGCTGACGATCTGCGTGCGGTCCCGGGCGTGGAGAGCGTTGCGACATCGCAGTGGCCGCTGATGAGCGGGACCATGTCTAACAACTTCATCTCGATCCACAATGCGCCACCTTCCGCAGTGCTGGCGTTCTTCCTGGGCGTCTCTCCGGGCTGGGTCGGAACGATGAAGATTCCATTGATCGATGGACGGGATTTTCGTGAAGCCGACGCGAATCCGCAAGTTGCCATCGTCAATCAGACCTTTGCGAAACAATTTTTCGGAGGAGAAAACCCGGTCGGGAAATCGTTCCGGACCGCCAAGGCGCAGACGCAATATGAGGTCGTCGGCGTTGCCGGAGATGCAATCTATCGCAATCTCCGCGAGCCGATGCTCCCCGTGGTCTATGTTCCGCTTCGCACCGCGAACGCCGACGGCGCCATGCAATCGATCGGCTCGGCGACATTTGCAGTGAGAACGGCGAGCGCCAATCCATCGGCGCTGGCGCCGATACTACGCAGAGAAGTATCGCGGGCACGCAGCGAGCTTCGGGTCAGCAACGTTCGGACGCAGGAAGAGATCATTGACGGACAGACGATTCGAGAGCGACTGCTTGCGATGCTCGCGATGTTCTTTGCTGGGGTGGCGCTGCTGCTCGCCGGCATCGGTCTTTATGGCGTACTGAACTATTCGGTGTTGCAACGGCATCGCGAAATCGGAATCCGGCTGGCCATCGGCGCACCTCGTGCGGACATTGCGAGGCTGCTCACCGCGGAGATGCTTTTCATGGTGACGATCGGCGCCGCTGGCGGCATGGTTCTTGGACTGGTTTCTGCGCGGTATCTCGAGTCACTGCTGTTCCATGTCAAAGCGGGCGAGCCCGTGATGCTGACGCTTCCCTCGCTGGCCATCCTGATCGTAGTGCTGTTCGCCACGCTGCCGGCGATTACGCGCGCCTTGCGAATCGATCCGGCGGAGATTCTGCGATCTGAATAGCGGCGATCGTTTCCGTTCGATTCGCTCGGAACTATTAGTGCGCGTCAGCGGATGGCGGGACTGGTTCCGACCAGTAGGATGACCTGCTTCTGACGAGGGCGTCGGGATGGCCCAGGACCGAGACGTGGATTGCGTGATAACCGACGGCGGGATTGCCTTGCGGCTGGAAGCTCAGGAGATAGAAGTTGTGGAGCTGATTTGCCAGGTGACCGAGCGCGTGATCGAAGCCTTTCCGCGTGGTGAAGTTGAGGTATTCGCCGCCGGAAAGGGTTGCGAGCTCTGAAGACGCGTTGTCCCGCATGGCATTGATGGCCATGAAGAGCAGCGGCAGGAGGTCCATAGTGCCGGTGCTTCCGCCGCCCGCGTCGGACTTGAGCTGGCTGAGGAACTCATCGCGCGCGGGCGAGTAGGCGACCGAGTTGACCACGGTGTTGGTCCGGCCCAGCTCTTCGATGACTTCCTGAGCGGTTACGTGGCTGCCGTGGTCGCGGGTTTCGCTGATGAGAAGGATGGCGCGGCGATAGTGATTTTCGCGCCACTCGAGCAGGTTGCTCGCGTGTGCGACGGCGTCATACGTCGCAACACCGCCGGCGCACGGCTTGATGGCGGAGAGGCCGGATTCGAGTTTTGCGGGATCGGAGGTGAAATCGGTGAGCAGAGAGTATTTCGAGCCGTATGTGAGGACCGCGACTTCGTGGGGAGCTGCGCCGGCGATGTCCTCAATCATGGTGGAGAGGCCGGCGAGCTTTGATGTTTCCATGGCGGCAGCGCCGCTGCACTGAACGACAACCACGAGCGAGAGGCCGGTCTGCTCCGGAGCTTCCTCGAGGCGCAGGCGTTGCGGAACGCCATTGTCAGTGACTACGAACTGGCTGGCCTGCAATCCGTAGAGGAAGTCGCCCTGCGGGGTCGTGACCTGAGTGGGCACGGTGACCAGATTGGTCTGCGTGGAGAGGCTGTAGGGGTTCTGCTGTTGCGCCTGAGGTGTGAAGGTCGGGAGCGCGAGGGCGGAGAGAACCAGCGCACCGAAGGAGCCCGCTCTCCCCATGCCGGGAAGTATAGTCGCGCAGGCCAGCCTTATTTAGGGGCTGAAATCTTGAGTTGAGGCCATCTCGGCACACGTGCGCCGGCCCGTTTATTCTAGAGAAGATGCGTTGTTTTGCGATTTTCCTTCTTGGGCTCAGCCTGCCGGCTGGCCTTTCCCTGACAGCTACAGCTCAACTCATTCCGCAGCCCAAGGGGTCATCGGGCTCGACGAGCACGGTGTGGAATCCATGGGAGAACGAGCACAGCGGGACGCACCATCCGTTGCGGGGCATTCATGCTGTCGGCAATGGTGTGGCCTGGGCCAGCGGAGCGCGGGGAACGGTGCTGCGCACCGAGGATTCCGGCTACGTGTGGCAGGGGTGCGCGATGCCGGAGGGTGCGGAGAAGCTGGATTTCCGGAGTATCTGGGCGTGGGATGCGCAGAGGGCGATTGTGATGTCGTCGGGGCCAGGGGAGCAGAGCCGGCTCTACAAGACGACGGATGGCTGTGCTCACTGGACTGCGCTTGGGGTGAACAAGGACTCGAACGGCTTCTGGGACGGACTGGCTTTCTCGGACGAGAAAAACGGCTACCTGCTGGGAGATCCGGTGAATGGGCACCTCACATTGCTGCGAACTGCGGACGGCGGCGTGCATTGGAAGTCGGTGACCAGCAGGGACTTGGACCTCAATGGGCAGAAGCTGGGGGCGTTTGCGGCGAGCAACCAGTCGATGGTGCTGACGGGGCCGGTGCTGGGCAACGTGTGGGTGCCGTGGTTTGGCACCAGCGGGACGGGCGGGGGGCAACACCCCTACGTCTATTCTGGGGGACTGGACTGCGGGATGGAGATGGCACACAGGAACCCAGAGCGCTGCCTGGCGCGGTACTGGACCTTTCAAAAGGACGAGGTACCAATGGCGGGGGCGAGCGAGTCCCAGGGGGTCTTTGCCCTGGGATTACGGAAGGACTCTAGCGGCGCCCTGCACGCGGTTGCGGTAGGTGGCGATTACTCCGCCCCGGACAAGGCGGCAGGCACGGCGGCCTGGCGGGATGCAAAGACTGGAAAATGGACGGCGGCGGCCAAGATGCCGCACGGGTACCGGTCAAGCGTGGCGTGGGACGCAGCGGACAACGCCTGGATCGCCGTTGGGGTGAATGGGACGGACGTCTCGTATGACGACGGGCAGACATGGTCCGCGGTGGGCGATGACGGCTATAACGCCATCAGCCTGCCCTGGGTTGTAGGGCCGCAGGGCCAGATTGCAAAGCTCACAAGTCTGAAAGGAAAGTAGCCGCAGAGGCACGTGCGGCTGCGGCTGTGCTCTCTCCACCCTTAGGCTGTTGACCGGGCAAAAACAGCCCGCTAGCGTGATGGCAGAGTTCCCGATCGCTCGAATAAACCACTACAGAGAGACTATGGCTTACATTCCCACCCGAGAAGATCTGCCTGGCATTCGCGGCCTCTTTGCCTTCCGTCCAGAGACAGCGAGGCCTCTCAGTGAGCTGGTGGAGGTATTGCTGCACGATAAGAGCACGCTGACACCGGGCGAGCGCGAGCTGATCGCGACCTACGTCTCCTCACAAAACGATTGCCGCTATTGCCAGACGATTCATGGGGCGACCGCGGCGGCTCATTTGAACGGGGACGAGGAGTTGGTTCGATCGGTGAAGTCGGATTTTGAGCGAGCCGAGGTCTCACCGAAGCTCAAGGCGCTGCTGGCTGTTGCGGGCAAGGTGCAGAAGGGCGGCAGGCAGGTGCTACCAGAAGACATTGCCCGGGCACGCGCCGAGGGTGCGACCGATCTGGAAATTCATGACACGGTGCTGATTGCAGCCGCCTTCTGCATGTACAACCGCTACGTGGATGGGCTGGGAACCTGGGCGCCGGATGGAATGGAATGGTACCGGGACCGAGGTCAGAAGGTGGCGGACCATGGATACGTCGCCGCACTGAAGAGCTATGTGTCCCAAACCGCATAAGTTCCAGCCATTTGAGCGAATCCGGCATCCGCTGCGTCCTGCTTTGGGCTGATACCCTTTCATCAGGCAGTAGGAGTGCGATATTTGAGTGCCGGGGTGGTTCCGGCGGACTCGAACGGATCTTCATGGCGGAATTTGTCATCAGGCTGGCCGATGAGCGCGGCCGACTGCAGGAGCAGGTGCAGACGGCGGCGAGCGCGGAAGAGCTGCGCAGCCGCTTCACGCAGGCCGGCTATTACGTCTATTCGGTAAAGGCGCGAGGGCTGCGGGCGCGCCAGAAGAAGATCAAGCTCGAGGGCTTTCTGATCTTCAACCAGCAGTTTCTGACGCTGATCCGCGCCGGGGTGCCGATTCTTCCCGCGCTGGAGATGCTGACGAAGAGCCAGAAGAACCTGGCCTTCCAGGCCCAATTGCAGAGTGTTTCGCAGCGCATTCGTACCGGCCAGTCGCCTTCCGAGGCATTCGAGTCGCAGGGGGGCTTTCCGCCGATCTATACGACGACACTGCTGGCGGGAGAGCGTAGCGGCCATCTGGAAGATGTGCTGGCGCGGTACCTGAACTTTCAGCGGATCTCGCTGACGTTTCGCAAGAAGCTGAAGGCTTCGATGTTTTATCCGGCGCTGCTGGTGATCATGGTGATTTCGATGTTCATCTTCCTGATCACCTTTGTGGTGCCGCGTTTTGGACAGCTGTACGACCAGATCGGCGGAAAACTGCCGGCACTGACGCTGTTCCTGCTGGCGCTGGGCAGGAACTTCCAGGCCTACATCTTGTATGCGATTCCGGTGCTTGCACTGCTTGCATATGCTGTATGGAGGTGGAGCCGTACAGACAGCGGGGCGAACCGCATTGACCGGATACGGCTGAAGATGCCGGTCTTCGGCAATATCTGGGTGAAGTACCAGGTGGCGCAGTTTTCGCGGACACTTTCGACGCTGCTCGAAGGCGGCATGCCGCCGGTGCCATCGCTCGAGACGGCGGCGCGATCGATCTCGAGCCGGATTGTGGCGAAGGCGGTAAAGACCTCGGTGGTGAGTGTGCGCGAAGGCAAGCCGCTGTCGGATGCGCTGACCCGGACGAAGGTGTTTCCGGAGCTGGCGACTTCGATGATCGAGGTGGGCGAGTCCACGGGCGCGCTGCCGCAAATGCTGAACTCCGTGGCGGAGTTCTTTGAAGAGGATGTGCAGACGGCTTTGACCGCTGCGCTGTCGCTGATTGAGCCGATCATCCTCGTGATAATGGGTGTAGTCGTTGTGACGATCATGATTGCGCTGTACCTGCCGATTTTTTCGCTGGGGCAGACGAGCCAGATGGGGGGCAGATGATGCATGTGATAGTGAACGAGCCCCACCGTCAAACAAGAAAGAGAGTTTCCCTGTATGGCTGAGAGTCCTGTAGTCGTGATGCCTGTGCCGATACCGGCCGACGAGGTGGCGCGCACGCAGGCGCTGGCGAAGCGCTATCGCTGCGATTTTGTGGACCTGAAGAACTTCCGCATCCAGCATGAGCTGTTCCGCTCGGTGCCGGTGGACATGATGTTCCGCTACAACTTCGTGCCGCTGGAGCAGCTCGAAGACCGGCTGGTGATCGCGGTGAGCGATCCGAGCCGCCTGATGATTCTGGACGAGATCGCGGGCCTGCTGGGACAGCGCGTGGTGACGCGGGTGGCGACGCTGTCGCAGATCACCGATCTGCTGAAGAAGACCGAGCAATCGCAGCGCGTGCTGGATGAGGCGTCCGAAGGGCTTACGTTCGACGTCATCTCGTTGGAGGAGAACCAGGACGAAAACATCTCGATCGAGAAGCTGACGTCGGAAGAGGACATCTCACCGATTATCCGGCTGGTGGATACGACGATCTTTACCGCGCTCGAGCGGCGCGCGTCGGATATCCATATCGAGACTTACGATGATTCCCTGCTGGTGAAGTACCGCATCGACGGTGTGCTGCAGGCGGCGATGGCGCCGATTGCACGCGAGCACCACACGACGATCCTTTCGCGTATCAAGGTGATGAGCGAGCTGGACATTGCGGAGCGGCGCGTGCCGCAGGACGGGCGCTTCCGCGTGCGCTACAAGGGCCGGCTGATCGACTTCCGCGTTTCCATTATGCCGACGGTGCATGGCGAGAATGCCGTGCTGCGCGTTCTGGACAAGGAGTCGATGAGCGAGAAGTTCAAGAAGCTGACGCTGGACGTGGTGGGCTTTGCTCCGGAGGACCTGGCGCGCTTCCGCCGCTACATCCGCGAGCCGTATGGCATGGTGCTGGTGACGGGGCCGACCGGATCGGGCAAGACGACGACGCTCTATGCGGCGCTGAACGAGATCAAAAGCGACGAAGACAAGATCATCACGATTGAAGATCCGGTGGAGTACCAGATCCGCGGTATCACACAGATTCCGGTGAACGAGAAGAAGGGGCTGACATTTGCGCGCGGACTGCGCTCGATTCTGCGCCACGACCCGGACAAGATTCTGGTGGGCGAGATCCGCGATCAGGAGACGGCGCAGATCGCGATCAACTCCGCGCTGACCGGCCACCTGGTGTTCACTACGGTGCACGCGAACAATGTGCTGGATGTGCTGGGGCGCTTTCTGAATATGGGCGTGGAGGCGTACAACTTCGTCTCTTCGCTGAACTGCATTCTGGCGCAGCGGCTGGTGCGCACCATCTGCGAGTTCTGCAGCCGGCCGGTCCGCATCAGCGACGAGATGCTGGAGGAGAGCGCGCTGGATCCGGCGGAGTGGCGGGATTTTCCCTTCCGCGAGGGCGCCGGCTGCATTGAATGCGGCGGGCACCGGTTTCCGGGGACGGACGGCGATCCACGAGCTGCTGGATTTGAACGACACGATCCGCGAGCTGATTCTGGAGAAGCGGCCGACGTCGGAGATTCGCCGCTCGGCGCAGGGCATGGGAATGAAGTTCCTGCGCGAGTCGGCGCTGGACCGTGTGCGCGCCGGACTGACGACGCTGGCTGAGATCAACAAGGTCACCTTCATTGAGACGGGACGGTAGCGAGCACGAATGAGCATTGTCCGCCGTATCTTTCCATCCGACACCGACGCGCTGCGACCGCGGCTGGCATGCGAGATCACGCCTGCCGGAGTGCTGGGCGCGCGGCCGGGATCCGTGGCCGAAGCGGGCGAGGCGCAGGACGTAGTGACGCAATTTGCGCCGCTGCGGCTGGGGGTGCTGGTGCCCGGGCTGAAGACGCCGGCGATGACGGACCGGGCGGTGGTTTCATCCGCGATCGGTCAGGCACTGGAGCCAATCGCCGAGCGGGCAAAGAAAGTCACCGTCATCGTGCCGGATGCTTCGGTGCGGGTACTGCTGCTGGATTTTGATACGCTGCCGGCGAAAACTGCAGACGTGCTGCCCATCCTGCGGTTCCGGCTGCGCAAGCTGGTGCATTTCGAAGTAGACGATGCCGCGATCTCCTGGCAGGTGCTGCCGAAGGTTGGCGACGAGACGCTTGTGCGCACGGTGGTAGCAGTGATGCCGGCGCCGGTGCGCGCGGAGTACGAAGACGCGGTGCGTGAAGCGGGCTTTGAACCGGGCGCAATTCTGTCCAGTTCGCTGGCAGCCCTGGCGGCGGTCCCGGGGGAAGAGCCGGCATTGCTGGTGAACCGCAACGCGAACTGCATTACGACGGCCATTGCGCGGGGCCCGCAACTGCTGCTCTTTCGCACGGCCGACCTAGGCGAGAGCGGGGCGAACGGAGATATGGAGACCGGCGAGGCGCAGGTTACGGCGGAGTTGCAGCAGACGGTTTCGGTGGCAATGGCGTATTACGAAGACACGCTGGGATCGACGGCGCACACTATTTATTCCGTTGGGCCGGGGGGCGCAGGCGAACTGGAACGCCTGCTTGCGCTGCCCGGAATCCGGGTGCGCGACCTGATTCCGTCGCGCGAAACCTATGGCGGCGCGACGGCCAACCCAACCATCGGTATGCTGGCTCCAGTCGTAGGAGCGCTCGCAAGCTAAAGAGCGGATCTCCCATGACCATGCCTATGAAACTCCTCGCACAGCGGCCTTTCTTCAGGAAGCAGCCGCGTTGCGTGTACTGGCTTCGAAATACACCTATGGGAAATCTGCTCTAAATGCGCGTCACACTCAATCTCGCATCGCAGCCTTATGTGGAGCTTCGCCCGCTTTACCAGCGGCTGCGCGTTGTGGCGCTGTTGCTGCTGGTGACGGCGGGGGCCATGTGGTGGGTGCTGCGCATCGAACAGCAAAAGGCGTCGGTGGCGCATGCGCACGCCACCACCATCGATTCGGCGATCACCCGGACACGCAACGAGCGGCAGCAGGCGGAGGCCTCCATGCATCAGCCACAGAATGCGGCGGTGCTGGCGCAGGCGCAGTTCCTGAACAATCTTTTCCTGCACAAGTCGTTCTCGTGGACGGCGGTGATGATGGACCTGGAGCAGGTGTTGCCGGCGAATGTGCAGGTGCTGACCATCGACCCGGTGGTGGCGAAGGACGGTAGCGTGACGATCCACATGCGAGTGGCGGGTCCGCGCGAGAAGGCGGTGACGCTGGTGCGCAATCTGGAGCACTCGCACCGCTTCCGCACACCGCGGATCGTGGGCGAGACGGCCCAGTCGCAGAACCAGAACGGGCGCCAAAATCCGAACTTTGAGCCGGTGAGCACGACGGACGGCGTGAACTTCGATGTGCTGGCGGAGTACAACCCGCTGCAACCACGGGAGGCGAACCAGGCCGCCCCGAAAAAAGAGGCGCGCGTTGTTGCCGCTGCCCATCATGCGGCGAAGCCCGAAAAGCCAACGCCGGAGCGGAAGACGCCATGAAACTGACACGTTCCGGAACATTCAATCTGCTGAACGCGCACGTCGCCGGCGTGGCGGTGCTGGCTATCGTGAACCTTGTGCTGCTGGTGCAACTGGGGCTGGCGTGGCACACGCTGCGGGAGGACCGTCCGGAGCAGCTGGAGATGAAGCAATCCGAATTGCACGTGGCCGAGCTGCAGGCGAAGCCGCTACGCAATCTTCCTGAGCGCGTCGCCGATTCCACGAAGGGCGCGGAGCATTTTTACGATGGGCGCGTGCCGGGTGCTGACTCGGCGATCCTTTCCGAGCTCGGCGCGCTGGCGGCGAAGGCGAATGTGCGGATGAGCCGCGGCCAATACGCATTCGCGCCGGTGCTGCGCGACGTGACGGAAGTGCGCATGGACGAGAGCGTGAGCGGTGAATACACCGACGTGATGAAATTCATCAACAGTGTCGAACGGGACAAGATGTTTTTCGTAATCAATGGACTGACGCTTACGGGACAGCAGGGCGGCCTCGTGAACCTGCGGCTGAAGGTGACGACCTATCTGCACGGAAGCGATGCAGAGCATCTGCCGGCGACAACTGGCGGCGAAGAGACCACGCCGGACACTGGCCAGAACGGGGGCGAGTAGCAATGGCCCTGCAGCTTGGCGCTGAAAACAAGCCGAAGCTATACGCGGCCATCGGGCTGAGCGCGATTGTGCTGCTTATCGCGGTGGTCCAGCTTCCGAAGTTCTTCGGGAGTTCGTCGCCCGCGCCTGTGGCCCCAACGGCGGCGGCGCCCGCGCCCGCATCGACGCCATCGAGCACTTCGGCAAATGCTTCGTCCGCTGCCGGAGCACCCAATGCAGCGGCCTATCCGCACGAGGCAATCCGGCTGCCCAGTTCTTCCGCGCTTGACCCGACGCTGCATCCGGAGCTGATGGCGCAGGCGGAGGAGACCACCTACAGCGGCAACGGCCGGAACATCTTCTCGCCCAATTCTGCTGCGCCAACGCCGGTTAATATCGAGAAGCCGAAGAATTTCCGGACGGGGCCTCCGCCACCTCCGCCGGGACCGCCGCCGCCACCGGCGATCGACCTGAAGTTCTACGGCTATTCCTCCATACAAGGCGGACTTCGGCAGATCTTCCTGCTGCACGGCGACGATATCTTCCTGGCGCACGAGGGTGACGTGGTGGACCGCCGCTATCGGGTGGTGTCGATCCGGCCCTTCTCCGTGGAGATCGAGGACATTCCGTACCACAACACGCAGAGCGTGCCGCTCTCGCAGAATTAGCCATTTATGCTGTTGCACAATGCCACACCAGATATCGAACGGACGGACGCCGAGGACGGCTACCTACTCCTGACGGTGCTAGTGATGATCTTTCTGATTCTGCTGGCGCTGTCCGTGGCCGCGCCGAAGGTGGCTAAGGAGATTCAGCGGGACAAGGAGCAGGAGGCCTTGCAGCGCGGGCTGCAGTACCGGCGGGCGATCCAGCTCTACTACAAGAAGTTCGGCGCCTATCCCAACGACATCAAGCAGCTTGAGAAGACCAACGAGATCCGCTTTCTGCGCAAGCGCTACACGGACCCGATCACGGGCAAGGACGACTGGCGGCTGATCCATATGGGAGAGGCCAAGGTGCCGCCGATGGGCTTCTTCGGGCAGCCCCTGCAAGCTGGGATGAGCAGTGCAAGCACGGGACCGGGGATGGGGATGGGCAGCACGCCTGGCATCTATGCCCAGAGCGGCAATGGGGATGGATCCGGCACGAATGGCGGCGGGTCGGCGAATGGATCAGCGAACGGGTCGGCGAACGGCCTAGGGAGTGGCTCAGCGAATAACCCGACCAGCGGCGGCTCGAGCTTCGGATTTTCGAATAGTGGTTCAAACGGGTCGAGCGGGATCGGCAGCTCCGGCACCGGCTCGCGGGAAGCGGCTTCGGATTTTCGAACAATGGTTCAAGCGGGGCGAGCGGGATCGGAAGCTCCGGCACTGGCTCGTCGGGAAGCGGCTTCGGATTTTCGAACAACAGCCCGGGATCTTCGAACCCTGGCGGCGTGGGCGCTACCCCTACGGGCACGAATGGGCCGGGTGCGAGCAGCAGTAGCGGTAGCGGAGCCTTCGGCGGCGGCGGACCCATAGTGGGCGTGGGGATTCCGCTGAAGAAGGATTCGATGTTGGAGTATCACAAGCAGAAGAAGTATTCGGACTGGGAGTTCGTCTACGACCCGCAGCAGGATCTGCTGATGAACGCGGGCGGGATCACGAACGGCGGGGACGTGAACGGCGCGGGCACGAACAATCCCGCGGGAACAGGCACATCCGGCGCCGGCAGCGGTTCCAACGGCGGCTTCGGATTCAACAACGGAAACTCGAATGGCAACCCCGGGTCTGGCAGCTCCGGGTCGGGATTCGGGAACTTCGGCAACTCGGGTTCCGGCTCCACGCCGACCGGTGGCCCCGGTTCGAATCCTCCAACCAGTCCGACGATGCCGAATAATCCTCAACAGTAGAATTCAGGCGCAACTCAAAGCTGGAGAGGGAGCAGATCTCTCCATGCGCCGACTCGCTGACGCGCTAGTGTGTCTCGGGCGCGGGCCGGATGATGCCGAGCTCCCGATAGATGGGGCGTATGGCCGCGCGGACAGCGCCCATCTGTCGCCAGAACCAGGCGGCTCCGAGGATGCAGCAGCTTCCGGTGATGACGACGGCCCATGAGGCGGTCATGATGTGGGCGAGGCCACCGGCGAGCAGGCTGCCGAAGGGCGCCATGCCGACAAATGCCATGGTGTAGTAACTCATCACGCGGCCGCGTTTGTCGGCCGGGGCAAGCGTCTGGATGATGGTGTTGCTGGCTGCCATTCCCTGCATCATGCCGAAGCCCACGACCAGCATGAGCGCAAGGGAGAGCCAGAGGACGTGCGAAAAGCCGAAGGAGACCAGGCCTGCACCAAAGAGCGCGGCGGAGATGGGCACCATCCTGAGCAGGCCTTTGACTGTTTTGCGCAGGGCAAGCAGGACGGCAGAGACAAGCGCACCGACGCCGGCGGCACCCATGAGGAAGCCGAGCGTGTGCGGACCGCCGTGGAGCACCTGCGACGCGAAGACCGGCATGAGCACGGTGTAAGGCATGCCCATGAGACTGACCATGGCAAAGAGCAACAGTAAATTGCGGATAGGGAGAAAGCCCGTGATGTACTGCCAGCCTTCCCGGAGCTGCGCGAACATCGTGCTGGCGCGCTCCGGCGGGAGCAGCGGGCGGATATGCATCATAAGCAGCGAGGCGATGACGGCGAAGTAGCTGATGCCGTCGATGAGGAAGCACCAGCCTTCGCCATACCCAGCGATGACAATGCCGGCGAGCGACGGGCCGATGAGCCGGGCGAGATTGACGATGGACGAGTTGAGGGCGATGGCGTTGCCGAGGTCGCGCTTGTCCTCGACCATCTCGACCATGAACGCCTGGCGGCCGGGCATATCGAATGCGTTGATGAGCCCCTGGAAGACGCTGAGCGCGAGGATTTCGGCGATGGTGACACGATGCGTGAGCGTGAGCGCGGCGAGGGCCAGCGACTGCAAGGCGGCGAGTATCTGCGTCCAGACGAGGACCTTGCGCTTGTTTAAGCGATCGACCCAGACTCCGGCGAAGGGCGCCAGCAGGAAGGTGGGAATCTGCCCCGTGAAACCGACGATGCCAAGCAGCCATGCGGACCCGGTGAGGCGATAGACGAGCCAACTGGTGGCGATGCGCGTCATCCAGGTGCCGATGAGCGAGATGCTTTGCCCACTGAAGAACAGCCGGAAGTTGGGCGCGCGCAGCGCCCGCCACGCACGCGAAATGCCGCCGGACTGATCGCGGGTGTGAATGGTTTCCGAGGCGGAGAGCTGCGTGCCCTGCGGCGCAGCAGCCGGCATAGGATCATCCAATGCGGGCAGCTCGGGCTGGCCAGTGTCTTCTACGCTGGTATCTCGTGGGGTCATTTCGCGATCAGCTCATTGGATGCGGCGGGCACGAAGCACGCGTCCATGGCCGGCGGCCGCTTGCTCCAGAATGCCACGGGCGCGTTGAATGAGAGATCTATGCTTCCCTTCTCGCTTGTCTATCATGACGGATTTTACCTGCCGCTTGGCGCGCACGTGTTTCCCGGGGAGAAGTACAGGCTGGTCCATGAGCGGCTGCTGGAAACGCGCGCGGCTGCGGAAAGCGATTTTGTAACGCCGCAGACGATTGCGATGGAGGATGTACTGCGCGTGCACGAGCGCGGCTATGTGGAGCGGTTGATCGACGGGACGTTGTCCGAGCAGGAGATCCTGCGCATGGAGCTTCCCTACTCGAAGCCGCTGGTTGATGCGACGCTGCTGGGCTGCGGCGGCACGCTGCAGGCAGCGCGGCTGGCGCTGCGGGACGGCGCGGCATGCTCGATCGGCGGCGGATTTCACCATGCACACAGCGGCCACGGCGAGGGCTTCTGCATACTGCACGACGTCGCGATTGCGCTGGCGCGGCTGTTGCATGAGAGCACAATCGAACGGGCGATGGTGATTGACCTGGACGTGCACGACGGAAACGGGACAGCAGCGATCTTTCCACCGACGGGTCAACATCGCCACGAACCGCTACGGTACGGCGTGGCTTCCGGATCGATGACGCCGAGCGCAGAGGGCGTGTTCACGCTGTCGATGCATCAGCAGAACAACTATCCGTTCCATAAGCCGCCGTCATCGCTCGATGTGCCACTCGCGGATGGAACAGGCGATGCCCAGTATCTGAAAGCGCTGGAGGGCGCGCTGGAAGCGGCGTTTGCGCACTTCCGTCCGCAGTTGATCGCTTATGTCGCAGGCGCTGATCCCTATATGGAGGACAAGCTGGGCGGCTTGGCGCTGACCATCGACGGTTTGAAGCAGCGGGACCGGATGGTGTTTCGCGCAGCGCAGACGGCGGGTGCGCCGGCCTTTTCCGTGTATGCCGGAGGATACGCGATGCGGGTGGAGGACACGGTGACGATCCATGCGAATACCGTGCTGGCTGCGGCAGAGGTCTTCAGCTTTCACGGAGCTACGAGCTGCTGAAGATCCTCTCTAGCGCGAGGCCATGGTTTTGTCGATGGCGGATTGGGCGAGCGGCGTCATGATTTTGTAACCGGCATCGTTCGGATGCAGCCCGTCTTCGCTGAGCTCGCTTTTGAGCAGGCCACTGCCGTCAACCATGGAGTGGAAGTAATCGAGGTAATAACAGTTGGTATTGGCGCAGTAGGCCTTCATCCACTCGTTGAGGCGCAGGATCTCCGATGGTGGACGATCGGCGAAGAAGCGTTGGGAGGCAGGAGTGTAGTTGTTGACCGGCATCACGGAGGCGAGCACGAGTGCGATGTCATGCGCGCGGGCGAGCTCAGCCATGGAAGTGATGTTGCCCTCAATGTCTTCGATGGAGATGGGACCAGTGTTGCCTGCGATATCGTTGGTACCGGCGAGGATGACGACGACGTCGGGACTGAGATTGATCACGTCCTGGCGGAAGCGCAGGAGCATTTGTGAGGTGGTCTGTCCGCTGATGCCGCGATTGATGTAGTTCTTGCCCGGGAAATACTGGCTGAGAGTCCACTTGTCGGTGATGGAGTCGCCATAAAAGATGACGCGATGCTCGCCGGATACCGGGTCGCCAAGCTCCTGGTTGGCAGCGCGATAGCGATGAAGGTCGGCGAAGTCGCGTGCCCAGTCGGCCATCTGTGAGCGCTGGTACTCGTTCAGCGGCTGCACTGCTTCAACGTGGGGAGCGACGGCGCCACCGCGCTCCTGCAATTGGGGAGGCGTCTGCTGCGCGTGGGCCATGGTGCGGCAAGCGGGAAGAAGGGCAAAGAGTGCGGCGAAAGTGAGCCGGAAATGGCCCCTGGACTTTCTGAAAAAGGGTCCAAACATACACGCCACCTTACACTGCGACGGCATCTGGGCGCACGTTCTGGCGGACGAACCGGACTGATAAACTGAGGACTGACGCCTATGTTTGAAAATCTGTCCGACAAGCTCCAGCGTGCCTTTAAGAATCTGCGCGGCGAAGGCACCGTTACCGAAGAGAACATCAACGATGCGCTACGTGAGATCCGCGTGGCGCTGCTCGAAGCCGACGTGAACCTCTCCGTGGTCAAGGAGATGATCGAGCACGTACGCGAGAAGTCGATGGGCTCCGAGGTGATGACAGCGCTCTCGCCAACCGAGCAGGTCATCAAGATCGTGCGCGATGAGCTGATCTCGATCCTGGGCAAGGACACGGCGCGCTTCAATTTCGCGTCACGGCCGCCGACGGTGATTCTGATGGCGGGGCTGCAGGGCTCAGGCAAAACGACAACCTCCGGCAAGCTGGCGGCGTGGCTGCAGAAGGGTGGCCATCGGCCGATGCTGGTCTCCGTCGACGTGTACCGGCCGGCGGCCCGCGAGCAGCTCAAGGTTGTTGCGAGCGCGATCAAGGCGAACATCTACGAGGGCGACCTGAAGGGCGAGCCCGCGGGGACGCCGCTGGTGGAGCGGCTGGCCAAGGAGGCGAGGCGCGAGGCGGTGAACTACGGTTGTGACGTATTGATCGTCGACACAGCCGGGCGCCTGCACATCGACGAACACCTGATGGAGGAGATGCGCTCGTTGAAGGCGCTGCTGTCGCCGCAAGAGATTCTGTTTGTTGCCGATGCGATGACCGGGCAGGATGCGGTGCGCTCGGCAGAGTCGTTTCATCGGCAGCTTGCGCTGACCGGTACTGTGCTGACGAAGATGGATGGCGATGCACGCGGTGGCGCGGCGCTGTCGATTCGCCACATCACCGGGCAGCCGGTGAAATTTATCGGCACTGGCGAGAAGCCCGACGCGTTTGAACCCTTCCATCCGGACCGTATTGTGAGCCGCATCCTGGGCATGGGCGACATCATGACGCTCATCGAGAAGGCAGAATCAACGCTGGACCGGAAGAAGTCCGAGGAGTTTGCGCGCAAGGCGCTGTCGGGCGATGGGTTCTCGCTCGAGGATTTCCGCGATCAGTTGCGGCAGATCAAGAAGCTGGGCTCGATGCAGAGCATCATGAAGATGCTGCCGTCTGTCGGACCATTCCAAGGCCTGCAGCAGATGGCGGGGCAGGTGGACGAGAAACAGTTCTCGCGCGTGGAAGCGATCATCAACTCCATGACGAAGAAGGAACGTAACAACCACGAGATCATTTCCGGCTCGCGCCGGAAGCGCATCGCTACCGGTTCCGGTACCAGCGTGCAGGAAGTGAATCAACTGCTGCGGCAGTACGCGCAGATGCGCAAGATGTTCAAGAGCGTGGGCAAGCCGGGGATGCAGCGCAAGCTGATGGGGTCGCTGAGCGCGATGCGCGGCATGGGCGGCGGCATGGGCCGCTGATGATGTTCTACCGATGACATTGCAGGACAAGCTCGACGACATCACCGCGCAGACACGCAATCTGGTTCAGCCGGAACGGCTGGAGATGAGCGAGCGCGCGGTCGCAGAGTTGTTTGCGTCGGGCATTGAAGACAAGCTACTGAAGCCGGGCGATACCGCGCCGGCGTTTGCGCTGCCAGATGCGAATGGGAGGACGGTCCGGTCCGCAGACCTTCTCGCTCTGGGGCCATTGGTGTTGTGCTTCTTCCGTGGGCGATGGTGCCCGTACTGCGTGACGGAACTGGAAACGTGGCGCGATCTCTTCCCTGCTGTGCGAGCGCATGGCGCGCTGCTGGTGGCGATTTCGCCGCAGACGGTGCGACAAAACGACTTCACGGTGACGCAACACACGCTGCCTTTCCCGTTGCTTCGCGATGAGGGCGCCGCGGTTGCAGCGGAGTTTGGCGCAGCGTATTCCGTGCCGGACTACATGCAGGGGTACTACCGCTCGATCCTGGTCAATATTCCGTTTATCAACGGCGAGTCATCGTGGCGTTTGCCGGTTCCGGCGACGTTTGTTATCGATCGGAGCGGAGTGGTTCAGTGGTCGCAGGGACACGCGGATTTCCGTGTGCGCCCCGAGCCAGCGGAGGCGCTTAAAGCACTGGAAAGGTGACACTTAAGGGACGCCGACGGTCTTCTGATCGCTTGACGGAGCTCCACCCGGATTGTTATTATCATTTTGCGGGGTGGAGCAGCCCGGTAGCTCGTTGGGCTCATAACCCAAAGGTCGTAGGTTCAAATCCTACCCCCGCAACCATTTAGCCGAAAGGCCAACCCCAGATAACCCCAAATAACAGCGGTCGCGAAATCGCCGTGGGGTTTTCTGGTGCGGTTGCGAAGTTTCCTTTCAAGGCAATGCGCTCCTCAGTGCCATTCTGACTACCTAGATGTTGGCCCCATGCTTGGCCGTCATCAAGGCATTCCCCTACACGTTCATCGTGGCAGAGGACTTCGAGTGATCACCGAGATCAAACCCATAAGATTTGAGGACGTGATTTGTGTCGCCGTAAATCGGCGCCGCAAAAAAGCCGGGCCCGCTTCATCCTTGAACTCAAAAGGATGCAGCGAGCCCGGCTGCATTGCTTCGAGATCACGCGCCCTTACGGATCCCTCTAAGACTAAATGCCGACAATAGACTCAACAGCCCAATCAAGCCAATAAGGGGCAATGGGCTCCCAGTCTTCGGTAAAGTCGCTGGAGGCGCAGCTTGGGCAGTCTCAGCAGGAGCTGCTTCCGGCACGGCCACAACAACCAGAATTGGAACGTCCGCAGGAGGAGGCTGTGGTGCGGGAGGCATCTGGCCAGTCAACTTGGCATGCTCCTGGACCTGAGTGATCGGCTCCTCAACAATCTTCGTTGCGGTCACCTTCATCCCTTTCTTTAGGCCAAACGCGTCCACCATTTGCCCGTCTACATTGAATTTCTGGTTCTTGGGAATCTTGAATGACTGATTCGAACCATCCTCCATCCTCAGGATGACCGAATTAGGCGGCGACACATACCACACCGTGCCTGTAACACTCTTAGTAGTAGTGATGATTTTAGGTGTTGTGGTCGTGGTGATCGTTTTCTGAAGTGTCATCCCTACTTTCAGGTCGTGGATCCCAAGCTCCTGACCATTTACCAGAACCCTGGCGCTATCTGGAACGTTGTTAAAATGCCTGTACGTACCATCCTGCATTTTCACTACCAGTTCGTTTCCGTTTACGTAGGCCACCTGGCCATGCTCGACCTGCACTACCTTGGTGGCGTGCCCTGTCGTAGTGCTAGTCTCCGTTTGTACCTGTGCTCTTCCGTTCATGGCGAAGGTGAGGCACACAACCCCCACCCCAAGCACCAGCCACCGCGTCCATGTGTCTTTTTGCTTCATTGTGTACTCTCCTTTGTCTTTGAGTGTCGGAACCGTAGAGCCAGAGCCCGTAGTGACGTTAATAATCGAAATAGCTGCTACTCCCCTTTTCGCATCCGTGATCATTTAAGACTTGCGTTCTCATTTCGGTTCAGGCTCTTTTTGTCCGTCTTTGTCAAAGACGCCTGTACTACGTATCGCTGGGGTGCGCTTCCCACCCAATAGAACGGGTAGCACGTCACTAGCGTCACGGAAGGATGCGAGCGTGATGCGAGGACTGCGACATCGCTTGGATCAACGATAACGATCTGATCGATGGCGTATGTGCTGGTCTCCGTTTGCGTCATGATTTCAATATTGTCCCCAGTGACAACATTCTTCAGTCCTCTAAAAAATCCATCTCGATGGCCTGCGATTCCGATGTTCCCGCTGTCTCCAGGCTTGGCCGTACCTGAAATGTGCCCGAGTGCCCGGTTCAAGTTCAGCTCGTCAGTACCTTCCAGAACCGGCACCTCAAGTCCGATCTTCGGGATACGGAGCACTGCAATCGCGGGATCCAAATGGCTAGCCAAACTCTCCTGATAGCCGTGAATACGAATTGCTGACCAAAGACTGAAATCCGGCGACTTGCCCGTGGCCCCTGCTGTGCTACGCCGTTCCTGTGCCAACAACCGCTGGCTCTTGAATCTCTCGACCTCTGCCCGCGAGAGGATGATCCCGTGGATGCGCGCCGCTACATAGAACCCGAGCATCAAGACGCCAAAAGCTAACAGCAGCCATTCCAACTTGCGCATGCGGCGCATCGTATTTCACCATCACCATCGAACAGCGGAATCGAGCATAAGCAGCGATAGAGTACCCAACGGCTCCCTGCGAGGTATCGAGTACATCGTTGCCCCTCTTGCGCGGTTCATCTTTTGTCGCCTTAGAAAATGGATTGCGGTTCTAACTCCTAGCAGCCGTCGCAGTTCCGGACGACTATTTTTTAACCTCTGGCGGATAATCCTTCATAAGCTTTGCTACTGCTTTCTGAAGATTCTTCTGACGTTTTTCTGGCTTCGCTTTGGGATCTATTGTCTTGCTTGCAACTCCTCGCCAGACTAAGTCATGGTGCGCCGAATCATACATGTCCACCCCCAACTGTCCCTTGTAGATGGTTGAGGTCTGCCCAGTAGTCATCCCGCCTCCTGCGCCGCCATACCAGCCACCACCCCACCCTGGGCCGTAACCCCAGCCGGTGTTATACGAGGTGAACTGCTTCTCCGATCCGACTGCGGCTTGGTACCCCACTAGCAAGTCGGCATTGTCTCCGTCTACCTTACTCAGGCCTTTAGTCGCCAACGCAGCATCCAATGCTTCCTTGATTTGCTTGTCAGTAAGGTCGTCTACCGGCGTGGCATCTTTGATAGCCACCCACTTGTAGGTTTTGAATTTGGAGAAGTCAGTGTCTTTGTCGAAGTTATAGCGAACATCCTGGCCGAGAACGCTGCATGTAATCATGAGCATCGGAAATAACAATGCAAACCACATTTTCTTCATGTGCTCTCTCCGCATCTATCGAGTTGCCGTGCCCTTTCGACGACACGACAGCGTCAGCCTTTGGAACTCGCGCTTTTCGATTCTTCGGCCCAAGTTAGGTGATCAAAGCCGTAATCGGAAGCGTGCGATGGCGTAAGGTGCTACCAATGCACATGGATCTTCTGCCCAAACCGCGCATAATGCTACTGGTAAAACTGATAGTCGACAGCACCGCAAGTTCTGGTCAGAAGGGCATTATGGCGGAGCAGGGATCGGCGCCAAAGACCTTCGCGGGAGATCGTGGGGCGATCGGACGGGTTGAACACTCGTGTCCGAAGCCGTCAATGTCGCTTTGATTGATCCCGCAAGGCGCTAAGAGAATATCTATCAGTCAAGGTCGAGAGGCAGGTTGGAACAACCGACCTCAAGGTCGGAGTTATGAGGCCATCGTTTCCCGCGATGGCCTTTTGCTTTTGTCCTGAGGGGACCATTTGCACGACCTTGCCGTGGCTCTCCCGCTTCCCTTCCATGTAGACAGATCCGAGTGGTTCGCGGTGTTGTTCTTCTCTGCCACGGCCAGTTCCTTTTGCGCGTCACCTGACAAGAGGACGTCGAGGCGTGGATGTTCCTTTTCATACAGCCAAAAGCTTCACCCCTTAGTCTTGCAAAACAGGTATGGAGCGGGAGGATGGACGAAGTCATCGAGACGATGGAACATAACGGCCGGCTAGTCCTGATCTTTTAGTCTCTGGATCAGCTTGAGCGGATGGATGGGCTTCGCAATCAGTTCGAATTGCAGTCCGCGCTGCTGACCACTATGCAATATGTCTGAGATTCCGGCCTGCCCGGAGAAGAGGACGATTTTTGCGGCCGGATGCATCTTCTGAATTGCGATTGCCAGTTCCACTCCGTTCATTCGTGGCATCAAGACGTCGGAGAGCAGGTAATCCGGATGAAAGAGGCGCGCGGCCTCCAGGGCCGTCCAGCCGTCATACGCGGCTGCGACGTGAAAACCGGCATTTTGCAAGATTTCAGCCAGCGTGTCCACAATGAGTTTTTCGTCGTCAACGACGAGCACCTTGGGGCGCTTGGGCTCAGATCGTGCGAACGTCTCCGCATCCAATGAGAGCTCAGTTGGACTTCGACGAATCTCTTCCGACAAATGAACGGAGCCTGAAATTATCTCGAACATATATTGAGTCACCGAAATCACGATGTCATCCCTGCCCCGGCACCAATTGGCGATACGGGACTGGCGAAGGGTATGAAGATAGTGATCGTTGTGCCGCTTTTGCCTTTCTCAGTACTACTACCGACCGAGATCTGTCCACCTCGTCTTTCGACAAGCTGCTTGGCCACCCAAAGTCCTATGCCACTGCCCAGATCTCCCTTCGTGGTGAAGAATGGTTCAAAAATCCTTGCCAAATGCTCCTGCTGAATTCCGGTCCCGTTGTCCCGCACAACTATCTGAAGCCCATCTCCTGAGCTAGCAAGAAGATTTCTCGTCATGATGTGGAGCGCTCCGCCCTGGCGCATCGCGTCCACCGCATTCGCGATGATGTTAGAAAAAACCTGGATCATCTCACCCCTGCTAACCACAACCTTCTGCAGGTCGTTGAACTGGGTGTCGACGGAGATGCCGCCGGACACGAACTTCGCGTTGTATACGGTAAGTACGTTTTCGATCAGGCTATGAACATGGACCTTCGCAGGCGAACCCGTGTCCCGGTAATAGCCGAGCGTCTGGCGAGCGAGGTGCGAGACGCGCTCCAGTTCCTCTTCCGCAGTGATGAGATATCGATATGTCTTACTGTCCACAGCGCTGTCCTGCCGCGCCAGAAATATCAGGTTGACCAGTGACTCGAGCGGATTGTTGATCTCGTGAGCGACAGCGGCGGCCATGCGGCCTGTGGCTGCGAGTTTTTCGCTTTGGATCAATAATCCTTCGACGCGTTTGCGGTCGGAGATATCGCGGGCAATCTTTGAAGCCCCAACGACCGCACCCGAACCATCCCTGATAGGAGAGATGGTTACGGAAACCTCAAGGGTTTCATTGTTCTTTTTTCGGCGTGTCGGTTTCGTAATGATCAATGCGCTCGCCTGACCTTAATTTGCGCAGGATCTCATCCTCTTCATAGCGTAGTTCGTCGGGAACGATCTCGCAGGATGGACTGGCCGATCATCTCTTCGGCGGTATAGCCGAACATCCGGTAAGCTCCTGATTCCAGCTCCTGACAATGCCGTTCAGGTCTTTGCTGATGATGGCATCGTCGGCCGAGTCAACGATTGCCGCCAGGCGGAAGTGGACCTCATCGTTCCGTCTACGATCCGAGATATCCCGAGCAATTTTCGAGGCGGCGATCACCTGTCCTGTCTCGTCCCTGATGGGAGAGATCGTCACAGACACGGAGATTCTTTCGCCGTTGCTTTTGAGGCGGGTCGTCTCGTAATGTTCGATTCGCTGCCCAGCCCTCAGTTTGCTGAGGATCTCCTCTTCCTCATACTGCAACTCGGGCGGAATGAGACGGACGGATCGATTGACCCACGATCTCATCTGCCCGATAGCCGAAGACGCGCTCGGCCGCTTCATTCCAAGTGATGATGTTTCCGTTGAGGTCCTTGCTGATGATCGGATCGTCGGAGGAATTGACGATTGCGGCGAGGTGGAAGCGCGGATCTACTGTTGTTTTTGGGACCGTGCCGGGGGTGTCAGGAGAGGGGTTTATTCGAGGCATGTTTCACGGCTCGCCGCTCCAGGTGATTGCATGCTGATAGGAGTCATATTCCTCTGCTCGGAAGTACGATGCAGCCTGAGAGGCAGAGTTGCTGCAAGTCATTGTCTTGCAGTGATTTCTTCGACCACCATCTGCGCGATCCTGATCGAATCGGCGAGCGCGCCGCGGACGCGCGGGCGGCCCTTTCCATTCGGTTCCTGCCGAATCGAGCGCCAACTTGACTGCTGCGATCAGCCCAACGACCACAGCCAAAGATATCCGCCGACTTCTCTTCTTTTCCGTCTATCATCCTCTCCCCTGAAGAACGCGCATCACTTCCCAGGATGGCTGACCCAGGAAGACTTCCGAGCAGACCACGTACGAGCGACGCTCCATGCAGACAGGGCAGCGCACGGTGATAGAGCTGATCACTGCTTCAACGCTGATGGGACGCATCGCTTGCATCCCTTGCAACGCACCACCTGGACCTGATTTTTCTGGGAAGCGGCCATGTCCGCAGGGTAGCGCGGTAGCATGTGGAAAGACGAACAAAAAGCGAATATATGAGCCACCGCGAAGCTTTTGGAAGGAGATGCCCTGCCCACGGTGCGTCGGGAGCTGGCCTCAGCGCTCGAGCCGGAATTGGGCGCTGAGAGACGCCTGTGATGAGCCGCCGGCCCACACCGTAAACTCTCCCGGTTCGACGGTCCACCTGCCTTCCGCGTTCCAGATGGCGAGCTGACTCCGCTGGATCTGGAAGGTGACCGTCCTGGTTTCCTGAGGCTTCAAGTGCATGCGCGAAAAGCCCGCGAGGGAGCGGCCTGGAGTCTGGACGCTGGTGACGTTTTCACGCAAATAGAGCTGAGCCACTTCATCTCCCTCGCGAGCGCCGGTGTTTGTCACGCTTACTGTTACCTGTATGGCATCGGCGCCTTGGACCGGCTGTACGGCAAGATGATCGTAGCGGAAGGTGGTGTAGCTGAGTCCGAAGCCGAAGGGAAAGAGTGGTTGGCCGTCGTCGTCGACGTATTTGCGGACGCGTGACGGATCGCTGTTGTAGAAGTCAGGCAGCTGGCCGACGCTGCGCGGGAAGGTGATGGTGAGGCGGCCAGCGGGATTGTTATCGCCGAAGAGCGTTGCGGCGATGGCCTCACCACCGAACTCGCCGGGGTACCAGGCTTCGAGGATTGCTGGGACGTGCTGCTTTGCCCAACCGATGGTGAGCGGCCTTCCGTTTTCGAGCACCAGGATGACCGGCTTGCCGGTTGCAACGACGGCTTCGAGCAGCTGCTCCTGATCGCCCGGCAGATCGAGGCTGGAGCGGTCAAAGCTCTCCCCCGAGATGCCCTGCCACTCCCCCAGACCGAGGATGACAGTGTCCGACTGCTTCGCAACCGCGACTGCGGCTGCAATGTCGCGGCCCGGATCGAAGGTGACCGTCGATTGCGGGACGATCGCGCGAACTCCATCGAGCAGGCTGACATGTTTGCCGTTGGATTCGCGTTCGTAGTCGCCATAGCGCGCTACGTCGGCGTTGGGTCCGATGACAGCGATGTGTTGGATAGACTTCGCGAGCGGAAGAAGATCGCCCTCGTTTTTCAGCAGCGTCATCGACTCGCGCGCCGACTCAAGCGAGAGGGCGAGATGCGGCTGGGAACGGTGTACGCGAGCATTGAGCGTGGGATCGACGAAGGGATGATCGAAGAGGCCGAGTGCGAACTTGACTCGCAGGATGGAACGGACGGCCCGATCCATGTCCGACTGCGGCAGCGATCCTTCGCGCACGCAATCGACGAGTGCCTTTTGGAAGACATCGTGGGGGAAGTCATAGAACTGCATGTCGACACCGGAGTGGATGGCCAGGCAGGACGCGTCTTTTGGGGACGCGGCCACGTGATGCACGGTGTAGAGGCGCTCGATGGCACCCAGGTCGGAGAGGACAAAGCCCTGAAAGCCCCACTCCTGGCGCAGGATGGTCTTGAGGAGAAGCGGATCGGCAGTGACGGGGATGCCATCGATCTCGTGATAGGCGGCCATCGTCGCCATGGCGTGGCCCTCGCGAAATGCCGGCTCGAAGGACTTCAGCATGACGGTGCGCAGCTCGCGTTCACCAATGTGGACGGGCGAGGTGTTGGTGCCACCCTCTGGCGAACCGTGACCAGCGAAGTGTTTAGGCTCCGCGACGACGGTGTGGTCTGTGTTGAGGCTTTCCCCCTGCGCGCCACGCACGTAGGCGAGGCCAAGTTGCCCAGTGAGATAAGGATCTTCGCCAAAGTCTTCTTCGACGCGGCCCCAGCGTGGATCGCGTGCCAGGTCGAGGACGGGCCCGAGGATCATAGCGACCCCTGTGGCGCGCGCCTCTGCGGCGATAGCAGCGCCGGTTTGCTGGGCGATCTCCGGATTCCACGTGGCGGCGAGATTGAGAGGCGCGGGAAAGACGGTTCCGGTATCGAAGCCGTGAAGGCCTTCCTCGATAAAGAGCGCGGGAATACCGAGGCGATTGTGCGCGATCACCCACTTCTGGATGCTGTTGGCCTGCTCGGGCGTGGGATTGAGGTCATGAATGCTGCCCACGCCAAGGTCTCCCCAGAGGTTCTCGGCATTGCCGGGAAGAAACATGGCATCGAGCGCCGCGTGTGTTTCGTCGGTATGTTTGTCGACGATGAAGCGGGCGCCCGAGTACATATCCAGTTGCCGCACCTTTTCCTCGAGCGTCATGCGGTGCATGAGATCGCTGATGCGGGCTTCGATGGGCGCGTCTGCCGACCTGTAGAGGGCCGGCTGCTGCGCGGGCGACGCGCCCGCATGAACAAGGTGAGCCGGCGCGAGGCACACCATGCAGATCAGGGTTGCGCGAGAGAAAGGCGAGCTTCCGGAGTTCCGGCTCTTCATCAAAGCATTCTTACAGGACGAGCGTGGTAACGGAATTTGCCGGCAGGTCGACCTGGAGCGACTTGTTCCCGAGCGTGCACTGGACTTGCCGGGCGTCGCCACCGCTGGCCCGATTGGTGAGGACCAGGACACGGCTGCCGTCGGGGTTCTGCGCGGCTATGTGATCGACGTCAGGAAGTTCGCCCTGGGTTGCGAAGACGCGGGCACCGCCCTGCATGAATCGGGAGTAGTGGGCCAGGGCCCAATAGAGCCCGCTGCGCGTGAGCTGCTGCGTCTGGGAGTTGAGCGTGAGGACGCCACCGCAGGAGAAGGGACCGATGTTGGGCTTGCCGTGTTCATCGAGCACCAGGTTCCAAGTGACGATCGAGCGGGCCCAGTTGTTGAGGATGCCCGCGAAGGTGCCAGACCACTTCGCCCAATCGGTGGTGTAGTCCGGGAAGGTGACGTCCGAACCGCCTTCTGTCCAGTACGCACTTTTGAGCGGGAACATATTGTGGACCCGCGTCATGTCGGCAGGTGATCCGAAGTATCCGTGCCAGGCGACGCCATCGACATACTTCGAGAGGTCGGGGTCCTCAAGCTCGTCCGCCACACGTCCCCAAAGGTTGTAGTTGTGGTCGAGAATCCAGATTTTGGTGTCAAGCGAGTTCTTCTGGAGGGCCGGACCGAGGAACTCTTTCACAAACTGGATCTCGTACTCCTGCCCCCACATGCACTGCGGCATGCGGCCGCCCTGGTCGGTGTCGATCTCGTTCTGGATCGTCACTGCGCGGATGTGAACTCCGTCGGCGGCATACCCCTCAAGAAACTTGACGAAGTACTCCGCGTAGGGGCCGAAGTAGCGACTGCGCATGGAGCCGCCGAGCAGCGAGTCGCCGGCCTTCATCCACGCCGGCGGGCTCCAGGGTGAGGAGAAATAGAAGATCTCCGGGTTGACCTGCTGCGTCTCGCGGAGCACCGGCAGGATGTACTGGCGATCGTGCTCGATGCTGAAGTGCTGGAGGTCCGGATCGGGCAGGGAGTTGTCGTCGTAGGTATAGGCGTTGCGGGAGTAGTCACTGCAGCCTATGGTGGTGCGGCCTATGGAGAGACGGAGACCGTCGGCGCCGAAGCATTCCTTGAGCAGGGCTCCGCGGGCGGCCGCGGGCATCTGCTGGAGCAGGTAGCAGGAGGCATCCGTGAGTGCGGCACCGAAGCCCAGTAGCTCCTGAAACTGTTGTGCAGGTTCCAGTTGGATGGCGTCCGGGCCGGTTGCAGCGCCGTCCCGCCATTGCGGAGCATCAATCTGCTCACAGCGAACCTTTTCCGAGGTGCGCCAGGCCTGCGGGGATTTCCCGGGGGGAGTGTCAAGCCTGATTCCCCAGGCAGAGACCGAACCGAAAGAGGCGGCGGAAGGAGCAGCCAACGCTGCCCACTTCAGGAATGTGCGGCGGCTGGTCATATCCATGTACTTTATCGATCTCTCTGCGGGAATCTGTTTACTCATATGAAGACAAAGGATTGTCTTAGCATACGCAGTGAAGATTTCCCTTGACAATCATCTTCTCGAATTGTTTTCATCTGCAACGATCACCAGGGACCATCTTGACCAGAAATGCAGGCGAACCGCTGTCTTCGATCACAGAGGTCGGGGACACGGGAAAGAAGAAAAACCTGCTTTTGCGCCAAGATGCCGGTGACCAACGGACGGGTGAGACGATCTGCGGTCCATCCCTTCCGTGAGCAGGGACTTGTGGGCTTAATGCCGGAGTGAAGGCAGCGGCCTGATGCAAGAAAGAAAAAGCGCGAACCCAAACGGCAAGCGGGTGCAGCGCAAGCAGATGGTTTTTTTCCAGGAGGCAATATGAAGCAGTGGATTCGCGCCAGCCTTGGCCTAGCCATGCTCTGGCCAGCCCTAGCGGCCGTCGCACAAAACACCAATTCCGGCACCATCCGCGGGACCGTTACGGATTCCGCCGGAGCCGTCATTCCCGGTGCCACCGTTAAGGTCGATGACGTCGACAAGGGCATCTCGCATACCTACACCACGGACGGAGCGGGCCTCTACGATACTGGCTCGATCGTTCCGGACCATTACCTGATCACCGTTACAGCACCCGGCTTCCAGACCTTGGTCCGTGGCCCGATTACATTGCGCGCAGAAACCGTCGCTATTGACGCGCCGATGACCGTGGGTGCGGCACAGCAACAGGTCGTGGTGAAGACGGAAGTGCCGCAACTGCAAACCGAAGATGGTACGCAGTCGCAGACCCTGGAGTCCAAGCAACTGCTGCAACTGCCGCAGGTGGGCGCCGACTGGCAGAACTTTGTTGTCTTGCTTCCGGGCGCGTCGAGCGTGAACTATCGCACCGGCCAGACAGCATCGGTCAACGGAAACCTGCCCTACAACACGGTGCTGGCCGACGGGGCGACGACCACCCTGCCTATGAGTCAGAACGCCGATGTGATGGTTCTGGATACGGTTGCAGAACTCAAAGTCTCCGACTCTGCCTTCTCCGCGCAGTACGGTATCGGCGGAGCAACCTTCAACCAGATCAGCAAGGGCGGTACGAACCAATTCCACGGTGCAGGATACGAATTCTTCCAGAACGACGCTTTGGACGCTGCGGACTATGGCTTCGGCAGTGGTAGCCGTCCTTATCAGCGCTACAACAACTTCGGCTTCTCGGTTGGCGGTCCGATCTGGAAGGATAAGATCTTCTTCTTCTTCAACTACGACAAAACGATCAATCCCGGAACTGCATCGGCAGGCTTTGAAAACGTCCCCACAGGCGCAATGCTTGGCGGCGACTTCACCGGCTTTCAGACTCTTTACGATCCAACAACACAAACGGTCGACAGCGCCGGAGTCTTTCACAGAAAATCATTCCTAGAGGAAACCGGCAAAAACGCTATTCCCGCGAGCAAGATCGATCCTGTCGCAGCGGCAATCTCCAAGTACTATCCGGCTCCGAACGTGGCGGGAGCATCTGGTTTCACGAACAACTTCCACTACAACGTGCCCAGCTCAAATCCCTTCACGAAGTACTTCGGCCGGCTCGACTGGCAGATCAACCAGAACAACCACATCATCATGTCGGAGACGAACAGCGACAACCCTGCGCAGTTCCAAAATCAAGGCATTTGTCCGGTCAACTGCCAGAATGGCGACGTCAGCCGCGACAATGCGCAGGTTTCATGGGTGTGGACGCTCAGTGCTCGCACAATCAACGAAGCACGTATGGGCTTTACAGATCAGCTGAACTTCTTTACGCCGTTCTCGCTGGGCCAGGGCTTTCCTGCCAAGCTAGGCTGGAAGTTCGCAAAGGCGGATACATTCCCGGATGTCCAAGTTCAAGGCAACGGCGGCGAGATGTATGAGCTGGGTCCCCAGTCCAACGCGGTCTATAAGGAATTTGTCTTCGATCCGTCGGATGTCGTTACGCTGATCCGCGGCCGGCACGTGCTGCACTTCGGCGGCGAGTTCCTGATCAACCGGGCCGATTCTACCGCCTGGGGCAATACCAACGCGGGCACAATGAAGTACACCGGCGCTTATACGGCAGCGACTGCGGGAGACACGACGACGGGCATGTCATTCGCAGACTTCCTGCTTGGGTATACGAACCAATGGAGTGCGAAGGTCACGCCTGAGTACGGTGGCCGACTGAAGAGCCCTCAGCTGTTCGCGCAGGATGATATCAAACTGACTCCCAAGCTAACGGTGAACGCGGGGCTGCGGTGGCAGGGGATGACTGGCTGGCACGAGGTGAAGGGGAACATGATCTCCTTCGATCCGACGGTCACGAATCCGGCGAACGGCTCGCTTGGTGCTGCGTGGTACGGCACAACCAAGGCAAACGGACGCGACAGCCTGCAGGCAGGAAACTGGAACACCTGGCTGCCTCGCGGCGGCTTCGCTTATCAACTCCGGCCTACGACCGTGCTTCGCGGTGGCATCGGGCTCTACGGCTATACGTGGAGCAATGACACCTATGCTCCGGGTATGGGCGGAGTGTTCGGGTCTTCAGGCACTCTGAACGACAACACAAACGGAACACTTCCGGTAGTACTGCTCTCTTCCGATGGTAGTACGAACAACCAGGGGGCTGGCGGGAAGAGCGTCAACGCTTCTTACCTGACCTCACCAACCACCGCGGATGCGTATAACGGGCTGCAAATCTCGTACCAGGAGTACCACACGCCTGTGCCGAAGATCCTGGAATGGAATACCGAGGTGCAGCAACAGATAAGCACAAGCATGGTTTTCAAACTCCGTTACGTTGCAAGCCATGGATACAACCTGCTGTTCCCGGCCGATCTCAATGCGGTTCCAGAGCAGTTCCTGGGATCGAGCGATTTTCAGGCCCATCGGCCCTATCCGCTCTTCCATTCCATCAGCAGCGGCAACAATGGTTCAGGCGGCACGAACAACGGTGTCTCCAACTACAACTCGCTGCAAACTGAAGTCAGCCAACGGCTTTCCCACGGCCTGGAATTCAACGCGAACTATGTCTGGTCTCACATGCTTACCAGCATTGATTCCTCCGGATGGGGCAGCAGCTCGGGAAATGACTTCTACCAGCGGCCTTACAACGTAGCGGCAAATTACGGTGCATCGAACTTCGATGTCCGCAATGCCTTCAAGACAGCGGTGCTCTACGCCCTGCCTTTCGGCAAGGGCAATCAATTCCTGAACAGCAATGCGTTCCTCGACGAGGCAATTGGTGGATGGCAGGTGGCGCCAACGATTGTCTGGACCTCCGGTAGTCCGTACAACGTTACGATGAGCTCCAACAACTCCTTCGATCAGACGGGCAATGGACAGCAGTTCCCCAATCAGATTGGAGATCCGAATCCGTCGCATCGGAGCATCAACCAGTGGTACAACCCGGCAGCATTCCTCCAGCCGGATCCCGGGACATACGGCAACACGCGGCGGAATAATCTGTATGGGCCAAGCTTCTTCCTGATGAACGCCGCGATTGGCAAGACGTTCCACATTCCGTGGGAAAACATGGGCCTGGAGATTCGCGCATCGGCGCAGAATGTCCTGAATCATCCCATATTTGACAATCCGAACGCTTCCATCGGAGACCCAAATGCCGGGATCATCAACAGCCTCAAGACGAATAATGGTGGAGGCGGCCGTACGATGCAGCTGTACGGACGTATTTCCTTCTAACCTCCAAACCTGCTTCAGAAAAGAAGAGAACGGCGATTGCCGTTCTCTTCTTTTTTTCGCCCCGCGATACCAGCACTTTATGATGAGTTAGACATGACTTGCCGCGTTGTCCTCTGTGCCCTTCTGTTGCTGCCTCCTACTGCGGTCTCCTCTGCCGGGCAAGCGGCCTCATCGAAAGCCACTCCATCGAAGGCGCAGCAGGCGCGTGAACATATTCAGGCGGCGCAGCAGTATCTGCAGCAGCAGCGGCCAGACCTTGCCATTCCCGAGCTACAAAAAGCAGTCGCTCTGGAGCCGCAGAACGTGGACGCGCGCGGGAACCTGGGTGTGTTGCTGTTTTTCCGCGGAGACTATGCAGGGGCGATTCCCCAACTGCAAGGGGCCGTCAAGCTCAAACCTGAACTTTGGAAGTTGCAGGGTCTCCTGGGACTTGCAGAAGAGCGCACTGGGCAAATCGAGGCGGGTAATGCTGATCTGGAAGCTGCCTTCCCCCACCTGACCGACCAGAAGTTCAAGGCAGAGGTCGGCAATGCTCTGGTGTCGAGTTACACCAGCACGGGAGACACAGAGAAGGCGGCTGCGATTGTGTCACAGCTGCTTGCAGATCAGCCGACAAACACCGATCTGCTCTACTCCTCCTACCGGCTGTATTCCGACCTGACGGACAAGGCTCTGGTGACGATGGCGCTCACCGATCCCGATGGCGCGTTGATGCACGAGATGATGAGCCGCGAACTGGCGCGGCATGGCGACGAGGCGCAGGCTATCGTCAACCTGCGCGAGGCGCTCAAGATCAATCCGCACCTTCCGGCGGCGCACTTCGAACTCGGCGAGCTGCTCTACAACTCTACAAACGATGAGTTGAAGGCTCAGGCGGAGCCGGAGTTTCAGGCGGCGATCGCCGATAATCCCGCCGACGAACAGGCGCACCTGATGATGGGCGAGGTAGCGGCGAAGCGAGGAGACACGAGGACAGCCTTCAGTGAAGACTCGAAGGCCGTGGAACTGCAGCCGAACGATGCGGATGCATTGGTGGAATTGGGAAAGATCCTGATGACCATGAACGAGAACGAGAAGGCGCAGGAGATGTTCGAGCGGGCAGTGAAAGCGGAGCCGACCAACACAGTAGCCCGCTACCGGCTAAGCGTGCTCTATCGCCGCCAGGGCAAGACCGCCGAAGCGGATCAGCAGATGGCCGAATACAAGAAATACAAGGACATGAAGAGCAAGCTCGAAAAGATCTTCCACGACATGCGAATGGGCTCACTTCAGAAGAATGCAGATGACACGGATGAGCAGCGCTGATCGCCGGCGTCCTGCGCGCCATCTGTGCGAGCGGCTGTTTTTGCTGTTGTTTTTCCTGTGTGCGCATGCGATGTGCCCCGCCCAGTCGGCACAGTCTGTGCAGGCACCTCCGGCCAAGACGGCGGCACCTCCGCAGACTCCAGCAACCCAGCTGGTAGACATCACTGCTCGCACCGGCATTCACTTCAGCCATATGTCGACCCCTGATGCACGATACATCGTCGAGTCGATGAGCGGCGGCGTTGCACTGATCGATTATGACCAGGACGGCTACCCGGATATCTACTTCACGAACGCCGCGAGCGTGGAGATGGGGCTGGCGGGAAAGAAGGCAAAGGGCGCGCTTTACCACAACAATCATGATGGGACGTTCACCGATGTGACCGACAAGGCTGGCGTCGGATATCCGTGCTGGGCGATGGGCGCGGCTGTCGGAGATTACAACAATGATGGCCGTCCGGATCTGCTGGTGACGTGCTTCGGCGGGGTCGTTCTCTATCGCAATAACGGCGACGGCACATTCACGGATGTCAGCAAGCAAGCCGGGCTGAGCGGAGACAACAGCTGGGCAACCGGCGCTTCCTTCGGCGACTATGACGGCGACGGCTGGCCGGATTTGTTCGTCGCGCACTATGTCGATTTTCATCTGAACGATCTGCCGACATTTGGATCGAAGAAGACCTGCCAGTACCACGACGTGCCAGTGCAGTGCGGACCCCGCGGGCTCAAGGGGACGAGCGACAATCTGTATCACAATCGCGGCGATGGCACGTTCGAGGATGTTTCAAAGCAGGCGGGCGTCGATGATCCGCATGGCTTCTTTGGATTGACCGCGGTGTGGGCGCATCTTGGCGGCGATGGTCCGCCGAATTTGTTTGTAGCCAACGATGGTGAGCCAAATTTCCTTTACGTGAACGACGGCCACGGGCATTTCTCTGATGTCGCTTATCCGTCAGGCGTGGCGGTCAACCAGGATGGCACGGAGCAGGCCAACATGGGTGTGGCGCTGGGCGATTACATGCACACGGGCCGCTTCTCCATTGCGATTTCACACTTCAGCGAGGAGTACGCGACGCTGTATCGAAATGACGGCGAGATGAGTTTTACTGATGTCTCTTATCCTTCCGGCATTGCGCGCGCTACTACTCCGTATGTCGGCTGGGGAGACGCGTTCCTCGACCTCAATAACAGCGGCTGGCTCGACTTCATTCTCGTGAACGGCCATGTCTATCCGCAGGTTGGAGCTTCGGGGACAGGCACCGTGTATCGAGAGCCAAAGCTGGTGTATACCAATCAGCACGATGGAACGTTTCGCGATGTCAGCAAGCTGAGTGGCCCGGCAGTGCAGATACCGCAGGTGAGCCGCGGGCTCGCGGTGGGCGATCTCTTCAACGATGGGCATCTCGAGATCGTGATCGAGAACCTGGAAGGCGGCCCAATGATTTTGCGCGCGGACGCGGACGCACAGAACCATTGGATCAGCCTTGAGTTACGTGGGACGAAGGGCAACCTGCTGGCGCTGAACGCGCGTGTCCGGGTAACGGCGGCCAACCTTGTCCAGGAAGACGAAGTGCGCAGCGGCGGCAGCTATCTGTCGCAGAATGATTTGCGGCTGCATTTTGGTTTGGGGAAGCACCCGCGTGCAGACAAGGTGGAGGTGACCTGGCCGTCTGGTGCGAAGGAGACGCTCACCAACCTCGCGGCCGACCGCTTCTATGTCGTGCAGGAAGGCAAGGGCGTTGTAGCGACGCACCCGGCGGCGTCCGCAGTCGCGCATTGAAGACACAGGCTGCGCCACGGCGTGCGATCAGGTGAGTGACTCGAGATAGTTTCCCCAGCCGACAACAACCGTCGAACCAATCAGCAGGAAAAGGCCGAAAGCCATCAGCAGTCGGGTTCTTCGGCTCGTGTCACGCCACTCGTGCAGCACCAGCCCCCAGAGCGTTGCGAAGATGATGATGCTGGCCATATGCAGGGTCCAGCTTGAGAAGTCGTACTTCCCCATCTTGGTCTGACCCATCGAGTAAAAGAAAAACTGGAAATACCAGAGGATGCCGGCGAGCGATGCCAACGCGTAATTGCTGACTAGAACGGCGGGAGTCAGCCGCTTGTGCTCATCAGCCGATTTCTGCGCGGGCGCTGCCTCCTCGGGATTGATTCCTGGCGCACCCAGAAACTGTGCTGCGGAACGATTGCGTACGATCAGGATGATGGACCAAACAAGATTGGTGGCGAAGCCGCCGATCAGCACCACGATGAGGACCGGAAGATTCTGCCAGAGCTCCGAGCGGCCGTGTGCGACAAGCTGTTGTCGCGCGATCTGTGCGATGCCCTTGCCTGCACTGAGGCCGTAGGCAAAGCATGAGCTCATGATGCCGGCGAAGATTGCAACCGCCAGCCCTTTGCCGAAGGAGTAATCTCGCTCGCCGATGGCTGCTCTCTCGGCGGCGGGAACTTCCCTCTCCTTTGAATAACCAGCGAGTCCGTTCACTGCGATCGCTACGATGCAGAGGGCGACACCCAGGAGAATGACGCGTCCCCCCGGCTGGTGGAAGATGGCGCGGATCTGACCGTTAAAGATGGGCGGCATCAAGGTACCGAAGGCGGTGCAGAACCCAAGCGCGATTGCGTATCCGAGCGCTATGCCCAGATAGCGGACGGCGAGCCCAAACGTAAGGCCGCCAACGCCCCACATGGCGCCCCAGAATATCGTGTGCCACACTGTCGCGCTGGGGGCGGCGCGGAGCACGGTGAGGAGGTCGGGCACAAAGATGTAGCCGATGATGATAGGCGCGACGATCCACGCGGCGAAGCCCTGGATGATCCAGTAGATCTCAAACGACCAACGCTTGATCGGCCGGAATGGGATGAAGTTGCTGGCAGATGCCAGGCCGCCGATCCAGTGATAGATGACCCCAACCAGGGGATTTGCACCCAAGCCACGCCTCCGCTTTGCGAGATGGTTCAGCCATCTTACTTGCGCATTGCCGGATTTGATATTTGTAGCTTCAATTGAAAGCCGTTTGCCGTGGGCGATACACTCGCTGTTGCGCGGTCATCCTACAGCAGGAGCATGCAGGTGCCAGATACGTTGAACCTGGAAAGAGCGCTAACGCGCCTGGACCGCTTCACGATTGAAATTCCTTCGTGGGGATTTGCGAATACAGGCACCAGGTTTGGCAAGTTTCTACAGGCCGGAGCTGCCACCACGCTCGAGGAAAAGTTCGCCGATGCCGCCCAGGTTCACAAGCTGACGGGCATTACACAGTCGCTTGCTCTGCATGTACTTTGGGACCTTCCACGCGGCCTGGACGATGTGCCGGAAGTGAATCGACTGGCGCAGAAGCATGGCGTTCGGGCGGGATCGATCAACCCCAATCTGTTTCAGGAGCAGGAGTACAAATTCGGCTCGCTGTGCAACCCGGATGCCGCGATCCGGCGCCGTGCGATCGAACATGTGCTGCATTCAGTGGAAATCGCACACGCCCTCGGCTGCCGCGACATCTCGCTCTGGCTCGCGGATGGCTCAAATTATCCTGGAGCACAGAGCATCCGCCATCGCATCGGGTGGCTTGAGGAAGCGCTGGAAGAGATACATCAGGCGTTAGCTCCAGACCAGCGATTGTTGATCGAATACAAGCCGTTCGAACCTGCCTTTTACCACACAGATATTGCCGACTGGGGAATGGCGGCTCAGCTGGCTCGCGCTGCTGGACCGAAGGCGCATGTGCTGGTGGATACGGGCCATCATTATCAGTCACAGAACATCGAACAGATCGTCGCGTGGCTGCTGCATCTCGGCCTTCTTGGTGGCTTCCACTTCAACGACCGGCGTTATGCGGACGATGACCTGACGCTGGGATCGATCGATCCATATCAGGTGTTTCGCATCTTCCACGAGATTCTTTCCGAGCCCGCAGATGATTTCGCAGATGTCGCATTCATGCTGGACCAGAGCCATAACGTGAAAGGCAAGATCGAAGCGACGCTGCAAAGCGTAATTGCGGCGCAGGAGCTGTTCGCGAAGGCTTGCGTGGTAGATCGCAGCCGGCTGGCTGAGCTGCAGAGCACCACAAAGACCGTAGAAGCGGAGGAATGCCTTCGTGGCGCATTCTGGACGGATGTGCGGCCGGCATTGGCGGCGTGGCGCGAACGCCGCGGTGTGCCAAGTGACCCGCTGCGCGCTTTGGCAGAGAGCGGCTACATCGCAAAGATTGAGCGGGAACGTGGATCGCGCAATGCGATGTTGCAATCGAGCTACGCATAACCCTTAACGGAGAGAAACGAAATCATGTCATCAGCGCCGACGCATAGCGCCACCGAGTTACAGTACCTTGACGACCGCTGGGACGAAAAACTGGCCGCGGACATGGATGAGCCGGAGCTGCTGCGGTATCGCTCCAACCTGCTTGGCTCCGATCTGCGCATCACGAATTTTGGCGGTGGCAACACCAGCTCCAAGGTAGCGATGAAGGACCCTCTGACCGGCGAAGAGGTACGCGTTCTATGGGTGAAGGGCAGCGGCGGTGATCTTGGGAGCATCAAGCGGGCTGGGTTTGCCACCCTCTACATGGAGAGACTTCTGGCTCTGGAGCGGCTCTATCGTGGTGCAGACCGCGAAGATGAGATGGTGGAGTTCTATCCGCTCTGCACCTTCGGCATCAATCCGGTTGCAGCTTCCATCGATACTCCACTGCATGGCTTTCTTCCTTATCCGCACGTCGATCATCTGCACCCGGACTGTGCCATCGCGTTGGCGGCCGCCGCCAATGGGCGCGAGAAGATGGAACAATTCAATCGCACCTATGGACATACGCTGATCTGGGTGCCATGGCAGCGTCCAGGGTTTGAGCTTGCCATGATGATGAAGCGGGCTGTTGAGCAGGAACCCGGGTGCGATGGTATCGTGCTTGGCGGCCATGGCCTGTTCACCTGGGGCAATACGCAGCGCGAGTGCTATTTGAATACGCTCCGTATGATCGATCAACTCACCGACTTCATTGAAACGCATTCACAGGCGAAGGGTCAGAGCATTCTCGGCGGCCAGCGCCTTGCGCCGCTTGCCAATCGGAAGGAGATTGCGCTCGAGATACTTCCCTTCCTTCGCGGCCGCGTCAGCGAGCAGAAGCGCCTGATTGCCAGCTATTCCGAACTTCCGGATGTGTTGGAGTTTGTGAACTCGCACGACGCGGACAAACTCGCGTACATGGGCACGAGTTGCCCGGATCACTTTATCCGCACGAAGATTCGCCCCTTGTATGTGCCGTGGGAGCCGACGAGCGGCGTGGCCGGATTGAAGCAGGCGATCACGGACAGGCTTGCTGTCTATCGCGCGGAGTACGCCGAGTACTATCGCAGGCACGCTGAGGCGACCTCGCCTGCGATGCGAGATCCGAATCCCGCCGTCGTGCTGATTCCTGGGCTCGGCATGTTCACCTTCGGCAAGAGCAAAATGGAATCGCGGATCGTCGGTGAGTTTTATATCAATGCGATTCACGTAATGAAAGGCGCAGCTGGGTTGGCGGAAGGTGCGACGCCGGCGCCTCTTCCCCAGTGCGGCTCTGACGCGCTTGCTGAGGCATTTCAGACCTACAGCAACTACGTGTCGCTTCCAGCTTCAGAGGCGTACAGGATTGAATACTGGGCGTTGGAAGATGCGAAGATTCGTCGGCAGCCTGCGGAGAAGGAACTGAGTCGTCAGATCGCGCTCATCGTCGGCGGGGGCAGTGGGATTGGCCGCGCGGTGGCGCTACTGGCGGCAGAGCGCGGCGCGCACGTCGTGATCGCCGATCGCGATATCGAGAGCGCGACGCGCGTCACAGAAGAGGCGCGGGCGATTGTGGGGAAAGAAGCGGCAGTTGTCTCTGCTGTCGATATTCGGAGCCGCGATTCCATCCGCGAGGCAATTCGCGAGACAGTCTCCGCGTTTGGGGGGCTCGACATTCTCATCAATACCGCCGCGCTCTTTCCTTCTTCACCGTCTGGTGCGATCTCGGATGAGCAATGGGCGCTGACACTCGAGGTCAATGTCACGGCGAATTTTCTGCTGGTTCGAGGAGATCGGCCGCATGCTTCAGGAGCAGGGACTTCTCGCGAGCGTCGTGCTGACGAGCTCGGCAAATGCTGTGGTTCCAAAGAGAGGCAGCGAGGCATACGACGTCAGCAAGGCGGCACTCAGTCACCTGATTCGGGAGCTGGCTGTGTCGCATGCGCCGTTGGTACGCATCAATGGCATTAGTCCTGCCACCGTGGTGAAAGGATCGACGATGTTCCCGCGCGACCGCGTCGTCGCGTCACTGAAAAAATACAACATCCCCTTTCGGCCAGAGATGACAGATGAGGAGATGCGTGACCGCCTCGCCGCTTTTTACGCGGAGCGCACGCTTACCCATGTGCCGATCGATCCACGGACGTGTGCGGAGGCAATCCTCTTCCTTGCCGGTCCCAAGGCACCCTGCACGACCGGGCATCTGATTCCCGTTGACGGCGGCCTCGCGGACGCATTTCTGCGCTGAGAGGCTTGATGCCAGCGTTTCGCATGAGTCAGCCACCGAACATTGTGGCCATCGATCTGGGCGCGGAAAGCTGTCGAGTATCTCTGCTGCAGTGGAATGGCGATCTTCCACAGATTGACCTGGTTCATCGCTCGAGCAACGGCCCGGTTGCAAAGGGCCATTCGCTCCGTTGGAACCTGCAAGGTCTTCTCAACGATGTGCAAATTGGGCTACGGCTTTGCGCTGAGAGAACCAGCGGCCCCATCGCGTCCATCGGCGTCGATGGGTGGGCAGTTGACTACGTGCGGCTCAACGACGGTGTGCCAATCGGCGACCCCTTTTGTTATCGGGATGAGCGAACCCTGGCGAGCGAAGCTGCGATTCAGGAAGCCTGTCCGGCAGCATTTCTCTATCGAGAGACGGGAGTGCGGCCGCTTCGCATCAATACGCTTTACCAGCTTGTCGCCGATCGACATGCGGGTGTACCGCAGCGTTATCGGTGGGCAAACTTGCCAGAGTATGTGCTGTCGCAACTGGGCGGGCGGCTTGTAGCCGAGCTCACCAACGCGGCTCACACAGGGTTACTGGATGCTCGCACAAATGCATGGAACAAGGCGGTCTTTGAGTGCGCCGGAATCGACTTCGATGCGGCACCTGAACTTGTCTCGACGGGAAGCGATATCGGTGTTGTGAATGCGGATTTGCGGAGGCTTGCTCCGTTCGCAGCCACGCGACTGATCGCGCCAGCCTGCCATGACACGGCTTCCGCGGTTGCGGGTATCCCGGCGGAAGGGGACGCATGGGCATACATCAGCTCCGGGACGTGGTCCTTACCTGGCGCGCTGCTCGATCAACCTGTGTTGTCAGACGACGCGCGCATTGCAGGCTTTACCAATCTGCGGGCCGCGGGCGGCCAGTATTGTTTCCATAAAAACGTGAATGGCATGTGGCTGTTGAAGCAGGTTCAGAAGCAACTTTGCACGCATGAAAGCGCCTGGGACCCGCGTGAGCTGATTGCAGCGGCAGAGAAAGCGTCATATCCCCGCGAGGTCGTGAATGTGGATGACCCACGATTGCTAATGCCGGGAAAGCTGGCGTCGCTGATGAACCAGCAGCTTCTAGAGCAGGGCTTGCCCGTCATCCCGGAAGAGGAATCTTCGCTCCCCGCCTTTGCGCGTCTCATCTTCCAAAGCCTCGCACAACGGTACGGAGACGTTCTAGGTGATCTGGTGCGACTCACCGGACACAAGCGTGAGAGAATCTACGTCGTCGGAGGCGGAAGTCTGAATGGATTTCTGAACCAGTTGACGGCCGAAGCAACGGGGTTACCGCTCTCCTGTGGAGTAGTGGAGAGTTCGACCATCGGGAACTTCGCGGTGCAGCTTGCCTCGCTCGAAGGCTCACCGGACTCGCGTGATCGAATTCGCCACTGGGCAAAGGTGCTCAACTCTTCCGCCGAGTGCTGAACCGTCTTCTGGAAACGCGCGTGCTAACGGGAGATATCTGGCTTGCTGGGACTTTAAACCGTCCAGTGCGAGATTTAGCCGAGCACATTCACGATCGGGTAGACAATCCCGAGAAGCAACGCAGTGAGCGCCGTGTAAAGGCAGGCGGTAACAAGGTAACGCTTCATCGCGAGAGTTCCTCTATGCAAGGCCTATGGCAGTGATGATCATGTCGATCGCCTTGATGCCGATAAACGGTACAACAATGCCGCCCACGCCATAGATCAGCAGGTTGCGCTGCAGCATGGCGGCGGCAGACGACGGACGGTATTTCACACCGCGCAGTGCCAGCGGTATCAGCAAGACGATGATGAGCGCGTTGAAGATGATGGCAGAAAGCACTGCCGACTGTGGCGTGCGCAGGTGCATGATGTTCAACGCATTCAGCACGGGAAAGGCGCCCGCGAACATCGCCGGGATGATGGCGAAGTACTTGGCAACATCATTGGCAATCGAAAAGGTCGTCAACGCGCCGCGCGTCATCAGAAGCTGCTTGCCGATCGCCACAATCTCAATTAGCTTTGTCGGATTGGAGTCGAGATCCACCATGTTGCCCGCCTCTTTGGCCGCCTGCGTACCGCTGTTCATGGCGACTCCCACATCCGCTTGAGCCAGCGCAGGTGCATCGTTCGTGCCATCGCCAGTCATGGCGACAAGCTTGCCTTCCGCCTGTTCCCGCCGAATGAGATCCATCTTGTCCTTCGGCTTTGCCTCCGCGAGAAAATCATCAACTCCCGCTTCGCGCGCGATGGCAGCGGCGGTCAGCGGGTTGTCGCCCGTGATCATGACGGTACGAATGCCCATGGCGCGCAACTGCTGGAATCGTTCGCGCATGCCCCCTTTGACAATGTCTTTGAGATGAATGACTCCCAGCGCGCGCCCGTTTTCGGCAACTACAAGAGGTGTACCTCCGCTGCGAGCAATTTTCTCAACCATTGCCTGCAACTCCGCAGGCAGGTTGCCACCGAACCCCCGGAGATAGCGCGCGATCGCATCGGCTGCGCCCTTGCGAATCGAGCGGCCCTCAAGATCGATGCCAGACATGCGGCTCACGGCACTGAAGGGGACAAACACCGCATTGAGCTGGGCGAGTTCCCTGCCTCGCAATCCATAACGCTCCTTCGCCAGAATGACGATCGATCGTCCCTCCGGCGTTTCGTCCGGCAGGGACGAGAGCTGCGCGGCATCGGCGAGTCTCTCGCTCGATATACCAGGCGCCGGAATAAACTCCGATGCTTGGCGGTTGCCAATGGTTATGGTACCCGTCTTGTCTAGAAGGAGCGTGTTCACATCGCCCGCAGCCTCTACCGCACGCCCACTGGTGGCGAGCACGTTATGCTGCACCAATCGATCCATGCCGGCGATGCCAATCGCAGAGAGCAAACCGCCGATCGTCGTGGGGATGAGGCAGACGAGCAACGCTACGAGTACAAACACACTCTGAGGCGCCCTGGAGTAGATAGCAAATGGCTGCAGCGTTACCACCGCAAGCAGAAAGATGATGGCGAGGCCAGCCAGTAGGATGTTCAGCGCAATCTCGTTCGGCGTCTTTTGACGCTGCGCCCCTTCCACAAGGGCAATCATGCGATCGAGAAAGGTTTCGCCGGGATTAGATGTGATGCGGACCGTGATCTCATCGCTTAACACGCGCGTCCCGCCCGTGACGGCAGAACGGTCACCACCGGCTTCCCGAATGACCGGGGCCGATTCCCCAGTAATAGCGGATTCATCGACCGACGCTACGCCTGCGACGACTTCACCGTCGCCGGGAATCATCTGCCCGGCGGAGACGCGTACCAGATCCTGCGCGCGAAGGCTGGAACTCGGCACCTCCTCCTCCGCGCCAGACCCAATGCGATATGCAATCGTCTCCGATTTGGCCTGACGCAATGCATCCGCCTGTGCTTTGCCGCGGCCTTCTGCCATGGCTTCCGCGAAGTTCGCAAAGAGCACCGTGAACCAGAGCCAAAGCGTGATCTGAAGATCGAAGCCGGAGTTGCCGACCCGTCGAACAATATCCACTATCAAGAATATTGTGGTGAGAACACTTCCGACCTCGACCACAAACATCACTGGATTGCGCATCATCGCTATCGGGTTCAACTTGCGCAGAGCTTCCACCGCGGCTCTGCGCGCGATGGCCAAATTCATGATGGAGCGACGCGACTTTCCGACAGAGACGAAATCGTCCACGAGTGGCTCGGAAACAGTTTGGCTTGACATGCTAGAGCGCCCGCCCGGCATGCATCATCAGGTGCTCGAGAACGGGGCCGAGACTCAGCGCAGGAACGAACGTAAGTGCCCCTACGATGAGAATCACGCTGGTGAGCAGTGCAGTAAAAAGTGGCGTGGTAACGGGAAATGTCCCGGGAGAGGCAGGGGTGCGGCGCTTGTTGACTAGGCTTCCTGCGACGGCGAGCATCGGCACGATCATGAGAAAGCGGCCGGCAGACATCGCGATCCCCAGCGTGATGTTGTACCACTGCGTATTCGCGTTTAGCCCACCGAACGCCGAGCCGTTGTCCACCGTCGCCGACGTGTAGGCATACAGAATTCCAGAGAGGCCGCACGAACCCTGGCCCGTCAGTTCAGACAGGCAAAAACCAGGAGCGAGGACGGAAGTCGCGGAAAGGGTGAGAGCGATGAGTGGAATGATCAACAGACGGAGCATGGCAAGATGAGCATGGCGCGACCTCCCAGGTACGTTCACCCGTGCGTCGTAGCTTTAGTAGACGCGCCGTGCCTATAGGAAGTCCGTCTTGAACACGTTAAGAAGTGGTAAGGTCTGGCGGTTCGAGCGCATTTTGACCGGGATCGAATCGGTAGCCGACCCATGGCTCATTGAGGATGTAACGCGGCTCTGCTGTAGCTTCGATCTTTCTTCGCAATTGCGCGACCAGAACACGCAGATACTCCGGCTGGTCCTGCCCAGCCGCACCCCAAACGGCTTTCAGTAGCCTGCGGTGCGTAAGAACCCGGCTGGGATTACGAGCAAATACCAGCAACAAAGCGAACTCCTTGGGAGTCAGGTGCACTTCTCGGCTGCGCACTCGAACACTATGCTGATCGCTATCGATCTCGAAATCGCCAATCGAAACCTGGCTCGCTTCCTGCGGCTGTCGTGCCAACTTACGCAACTGAGCTCGTACCCTGGCCAGAAGCTCCTGCATGCTGAACGGCTTGGTAACATAGTCGTCCGCGCCCTCATCGAGTGCCGCAACCTTCATGGTTTCCTGCTCACGCACCGATAACACGATGATTGGCGTATCACCCATCTGGCGTATCGCGCGCGTCAGCTCAATCCCATCCATCCGCGGCATGGATACATCGGTGATCACCAGGTCGGGCGCCGATTCGCGATAGGAGTCGAATCCCTCGACGCCATCCCGCGCCAGGAGCACCTCATAACCGCTGCTGACCAGCGAAGCGCGTAATACACGAGTGATCTGCGGCTCGTCGTCTACGACCAGAATGCGCATTGTTCCTCACTTTACCGAAGCCAGGACTGTACTTCGCAACTGAGCAGGATATCTGAGACACGCCGCAGCCTCAGACCCTTAGAATCCTGATGTGGCTTCTCCGCGCCTGATAGTGCTCACTCGATGGCTCATCGTCGCAGCCGCTCTGGCTGCGATTCTAGCCATCTATCGGTTCTGGCTCCACGTGAATCCGACGACCGTTGCTCTGACCTTGCTGTTGCTCATCTTATCGCTTGCGGCTCGATGGGGACTTATCATACGCGGTCGTTGCGTCGCTCGCTGCCACGCTCTGCTACAACTTCTTCTTTTTGCCCCCGCTGGGAAAGTGGACGATCGAAGACCCTCAAAACTGGATCGCCATCGCTGCCTTCCTGAGCACATCGGTCATTGCCAGCAGATTATCGGCCCGCATTCGCGAAGAGGCTCTGGAGGCCAGAAGACGCGAGCATGAGGTGGAGGTTCTTTTTCAATTGAGCCGTGAACTGCTCCAGACGGACAATGTCGCCGAGTTGCTTCGGACAGTCCCGGATTCCATCGCCAGAGTCACAAGGGTTCCCTTCGTTGCTCTGTATCTCGCGGATAAGGACCAGCTCTATCGCTCCATGACAGCGAAAGATGATGTGCTGGCTGAAGAGCGGCCGCAGGAACTGATGCTGCTGCCTCGCGTCACACGTCTGAAGCGCGGGAGCAGGCGTGGCAGTGCCGCTGCGTGCGGGCGTGCGACCTCGCGGCGCACTGCTGCTGGCGCCAACCATTCTTTCCGATGAGACGCTCGAAGCCCTGGGAGGCCTGATTTCGATCGCCATCGACAGGGCGCAGGCGCTGGAGAACGCCGCCCGCAGCGAAGCTGCCAAAGAAAGCGAGCGGATGCGCGGGCTGATGCTCGATTCGATTACACACGAACTTCGCACTCCGCTAACGGCGATCAAGGCTTCTGCCACAACCATGCTTTCCTCGGCGGAGGTAAGTGCTGACGATCAGCGCGAACTGCTCACGGTCATCGATGAGGAGACGGACCGTTTGAACCACCTGATCGCGCAGGCTGTAGAGATGGCGCAATTGGACACGCAGGAGGTCCACATGCATCTGCAGCCGACCAACCTGGAGGATGTGATTCAAAGCGGAATGCACGCCTGCGCAAGCCAGATTGCGGGGCGCCGCGTGAGCGTGAGCATCGAAGCACCCTTGCCCCGCGTGCTGGCTGACGCGACATGGTTGCAGAAGGTAATCGGCAACCTGATTGAAAACGCCGCGAAATATTCTCCGGATGACTCGTCCATCACGGTGAAAGCCACCGTAGTCGATCGAGACACGATCGCGGTGACCGTTGCGGACCGCGGTGTCGGCATTGCAGAATCGGAACAGTTATTGATCTTTGAGAAGTTTTACCGCGGGCGTGTCCTTGCACATCGCAAGCCCGGAACGGGCATGGGACTTGCTATATCTCGTGCAATTGTCGAAGCCCATCACGGCACGATCGGAGTATCGAGTGCTCTCGGCGAAGGATCGACTTTCACGGTAGGACTGCCGATCTGGCGCGGCGCCAGTCACATCGGCTGACTTGGCTTCTGGGTTTACGGGCACGTTCCCATTCGGGAAAGACAAAAATTATCAGCGTTTCAGCTCACGTCCGAATCCCGTCTTGCCAAAGTTATTCGCTAGCGCCGGGCCATTGGGGTCCTCGGCCTCGAAGGCACGGAAGTCTTGACATGCGTTCCGGGCGAATGTCATTCTCGTGTACGTTACCGATTCGGTAATATTCTCCCACCTTGAGTGTTTCCGGCTTATGCTCGCGCCTATCCGGAACCGCGAAAGCGTTGAGTGACGGCCATGCCTGGAGAGCCCTCTTCACTTCCATCTCGCTTGGAACTCCCGCCGGCTCCGCCGGAAGAGACCGGCGTGGTCAAGGCATGGCAACAGCCTGTCGCGCTGCGAAGCTATTTGCCACACCCTCCGGATCGCAATCCTATGTTCCTGGAGACACGCGTGTACCAGGGCAGCAGCGGGCGCGTTTATCCCATTCCGTTCGTCGATCGCATTGCCGAGACGGCGGTCCACCAATCGTGGGATGCGGTGCACATTGAGAATGCATATTTGCGACTGATGGTGCTCCCGCAGATCGGTGGACGTATTCACGTCGGGCTCGACAAGACCAACGGATACGATTTTCTATACCGGCAGAACGTGATTAAGCCAGCGCTGGTCGGCTTGGCAGGGCCCTGGATCTCCGGCGGCATCGAATTCAACTGGCCGCAACACCATCGGCCCGCGACGTTCATGCCTGTCGAAACAGAGATTGAACGGCATCCGGATGGCTCCGTGACGGTCTGGTGCGGCGACCACGATCCGATGCAGCGCATGAAGGGGATGCATGGTGTTTGCCTGCATCCGGACCGGGCCGCTGTCGAACTCAAGGTGCGGCTCTACAACCGCACGCCCTATCAGCAGACATTTCTGTGGTGGGCCAATGTCGCCACGCGTGTGCATGAGAAGTATCAGTCATTCTTTCCCCCCGATGTCCGTTACGTCGCTGATCACGCGAAGCGAGCGATCACCGCGTTTCCGCGCAGCGATCGTCCCTACTATGGCGTGGACTATCCGACACGTGCGCGCGATGGAGTGCCTGAAGCGGAGCAGCCCCGACAGTTTCGGCCGGACGGTTCCTATCCGCCAGACGATCTCAGTTGGTATGCAAACATTCCCGTGCCGACGAGTTACATGATCACTTCCACCAAAGAGGACTTCTTTGGCGGCTATGACCATCGCGCCCAGGCCGGCGTTCTGCATATTGCCGATCACCACATTGCGCCAGGGAAAAAGCAATGGACGTGGGGAAACCATGAGTTCGGTTATGCGTGGGACCGCAGCCTGACGGACACGGACGGCCCATACATTGAATTGATGGCCGGGGTCTATACGGACAACCAGCCCGACTTCTCTTTCCTGGCGCCTGGGGAGACCAAGCGCTTTTCGCAATTTTGGTATCCACTGCAGCGCATCGGACCGCCACAAGCAGCGTGCCTGCAATGCGCACTCAGTCTCACTGTGACTGAACGTCAGGTCAGGATAGGTTTGCAATCCACCGAAGCGCTGAACAACGTGACGGTGACGCTGATCTGCCGCGGTACGACGGCCGCGACGTGGACGCAGAATATCGCGGTGGGTCAGCCCTTGATCGTGAAGCACATGCTTGAATCCACGGCATCGGAGACCGACCTTGCGGTCACGGTTGAGGCAAATGGGGCCTTGCTCCTCCGTTACGCGCCCGGCGAAATCGTTCCTGCACCTGCGCCCACGGTGGCAACTGAACCTCCAGAACCCTCTGCCATCGCGACCAATGAGGAGCTCTTTCTCACCGGCCTGCATCTGTCACAGTACCGCCACGCAACACGGCGGCCGGAAATCTACTGGCAGGAGGCACTGAACCGCGACCCGTTGGATGCGCGCGCGAACACCGCGCTGGGCGCATGGCACATGCAGCGCGGAGAGTTCATCGCTGCGGAAGCACTGCTGCGCAAGGCGATTCAACGGCTCACGAGATTCAATCCCAATCCCGAGGATGGACAGGCATTCTATCTGCTGGGACTGACGCTGGGTTTCATGGACCGCCCTGCTGAAAGTTACGACGCCTTTTCGAAGGCGACATGGAATGCCGCGTGGAAGGCCCCGGCCCACTATGCCTTAGCGCAGGCGGATGCCGCGGCAGGCCGCTGGCAGGCGGCACTTCAGCATTTGCACCGAAGCCTGGCGTGCGATACCGATCATCTGAATGCGCGCAACCTCTGCGTGGTGATCCTTCGCGCGCTTGGCCGCGACGACGAGGCACGCGCCTTGCTTGCTGAAACCCGCGCGCTGGATCCACTCGATCACTGGAGCCGGCACCTCACATTGAACGAAGTGCCCGAGGACAACCGCGTTCTGCTCGATCTGGTATGGGATTACGCAGCGTGCGGCCAGTACGAGACAGCCATCGATCTTCTCCAAGCCGCGGATATGGAGTGCGTGGATGGAAGTGTGCCCCTCCTGCACTACACGCTCGGCTATCTTTTGCACCGCATAGCTCGCGTGGCAGAAGGCGATCAGGCCTGGCAGCGCGCCGCCGCCGCGCCGCCCGACTATTGCTTCCCGCATCGGCTGGAAGAGATGCTCGTGCTGCAGGCTGTGGTGCAGGCGGTCCCCAGCGATGCGCGTGCGCCGTACTATCTTGGCAACCTGTTCTACGATCGGCGACGTTACGAGGAGGCGATCGATCTGTGGGAGCGCGCCGCAGCCCTGAATCCCGCGTTCCCCACTGTCCATCGCAATCTTGGCATCGCGCTTTTCAATGTGCGCGGCGATGCAGCGGGGGCCGTCGCGGCATTCGACCGGGCCCAGTTCGCTGATCCGGCAGATGGACGCATCCTCTATGAGCGCGACCAGCTCTGGAAACGCACGGGGGTAGATCCCCAGCGGCGTCTTGCCGAATTGCTGCGGCACGTCGACTTAGTCGAATTGAGAGATGATCTCTCTCTGGAACTCGCGACACTTTACAACCAGACCGGCAAGCCAGAGCAGGCACTCGCAGGGTTGCTCTCGCGAAATTTTCAGCCATGGGAGGGAGGCGAAGGTCTGGTCCTCGGACAATTTGTGCGTGCTCGTCTGTTGCTCGCGCGACGCGCCATGGCAGCAGGCGAAGCGGTGCATGCGATCTCGCATCTGGAAGCAGCGCTCGAACCTCCGCATTCGCTCGGAGAAGCCCGGCACCTTCTCGCGAATAAGAGTGACATCGAATATGCACTTGGCGTTGCGCACGCGGCCGCCGGCAATATGCAAGAGGCGGAGCGCTGGTGGCGGCGTGCGGCGCAAGAAGCTGGTGACTTCCAGCAGATGAGCGTGCTCACGGTCTCTGACATGACCTACTGGAGAGGCGCTGCGCTTGAAAAATTGCAGCAGCACCAGCAGGCCGAGCAGGTCTTCCACAGTCTCGCCGCGTATGCGAATGAACTGGAAATTCAGGAACCGAAGATCGATTACTTTGCCACCTCATTGGCCACGATGTTGCTTTTCCGGGAGGATCTGGGCCATCGCAACCGCGTGCTGGCCGCCTTCCTGCGTGCACAAGCTACCTATGGCTGCGACGGTGCGGAGGCAGCCATTCCAATGTTGCGCGCGGTACTGGCGCTGGACAGCAATCACGCCGGCGCATCCGATCTGCTGCAACACGCAGAGCTCGAATTGCGCGAAACAACAGCACAGACCGCATCGAAAAATGCCTCACGGGCGAGATAAAACGTGCACTCCGCACCCTCTACTGCTTCGCCCCTCGAACCCCACGCGCAGCGGCTTCGCCTGGGATATCTACTCTGGATCGCCGCTGTTGCAGCACTCGGCGGATTCCTCTTCGGCTACGACTGGGTTGTGATTGGCGGCGCAAAGCCCTTCTACGAAACGTACTTCCATCTGACAACAGATACGCTCATCGGCTGGGCCAATAGCTGCGCCCTGGTCGGCTGCCTGGCAGGATCGCTCCTGTCGGGCACAATCGGCGACAACATAGGGCGCAAGCGTTCTCTCCTGCTGGCCGGCGCCTTGTTCGCTGTGTCATCCGTGCTCACCGGCTGGGCATTCTCGTTTGCTGCGTTCATCGCATGGCGCATCGTCGGCGGGCTGGCCATCGGGCTAGCCTCCAACATCTCACCGATGTACATCGCCGAAATCAGTCCAGCGCAGTGGCGTGGCCGACTGGTAAGTCTCAATCAGCTTGCGATCGTGTGCGGCATACTCAGCGCTCAGATTTTCGACTGGCAAATCGGCACGCGCGGCGCACGGTTCTTCAGCGGCTCGCTTTCGATCGCTGCGTGGAATGCGCAATACGGATGGCGCTGGATGTTTACTGCAGTCGCCGTCCCTGCAGTGCTGTTGTTTCTTCTGGCGGGCATCATCCCGGAGAGCCCGCGCTGGCTGTTGTCTCGTCATCGAACGGCTGACGCGGAGTCCATCCTTGCGCGCATGGGCGGCCGTGAATACGCAGATGCAATGGTGCATAGCATCGCTGAGCATCTGCAGCGCGATCGCGCTCAACAGACGGGCTGGCGGGAACTCGCATCACCCGGCGTGAGGCGCCTGGCGCTCATCGGCATCGGACTCGCCGTGCTGCAGCAATGGAGCGGCATCAACATCCTCTTCAACTACGCCGAGGAGGTCTATCGCAGCGCCGGCTACGGCGTGAGCGACATCCTGTTCAACATTGTGATCACCGGCGCCATCAATCTCGTCTTCACGCTGTTGGCCATGCTCTTTGTCGATCGCATCGGGCGCCGTTTTCTGATGCTCCTTGGCTGTGCCAGCGTTGGAGTCGTTCATATTGCATTGGCGGTCGTCTATCACCTGCGCCTGCATGGCCTGCCTATTCTTCTGCTCACGCTTTGCGCCATCGGCTGTTATGCCATGACGCTTGCGCCGGTCACGTGGGTGCTCATCACCGAGATTTTCCCCACCCGCATTCGTGCGCGTGGCGTCTCTCTGGCCGTCTCCGCGTTGTGGGCATCGTCCTTCCTGCTCACCTTTTCATTCCCCGCGCTCACCCGCGCTTTTGGCCAGTCAGGAGCCTTCGTGGTCTATGGGGGAACGTGCCTCGTGGGCTGGTTTTGCGTACGCGCTCTGGTACCGGAGACGAAGGGACGCAGCCTGGAAGAGATTGAAGATCAGACCCAGGATGCGACCGCGAGTTGACCCTGCGGATCAGGCGCCGCGCGCATCCGATACAGCGGCACGTGTCTTGCTGCGAACGCGGTCGGCAAAGAGCGGCAGATTGCTGCGGAAGACCGTATGCGGAGCGAGTCGTGTCGGGCGCTCCGGACGGACTCTTTCGACCAGATAGCGCAGCAGTATCTCGAAGGCCGTTTTGCCCTGTGCGAATGGCCGCTGATACAGCGTTGCCAGGATGCGTCCGCCTTCCAAGAGGGGAAGGAGTTCTGGAAATAAATCCGTGCACATGAGCTGCACTTTGCCAAGCAATTGCTGCTCCTCGAGAACACGCAGCACCGGGAGGCTATTCGCCGTGCTCACATAGATGCCCGCAACCTCAGGATGCCGCTTGAGCAGATTGCGGGTCTGTCGCAATGCCTCCTGCGCGCTCTCATGCGATTCCACGACGGGCAGAAGGGAGAGATGGGGTGCGAGGAGCGCCAGGTTGGCGGCGAAGCCGCGCAGTTTCTCCGCATGGTCCAGGACATGAAGTTCGCCTGTGATCATCGCCACACTGCCGCTGCGCGGAATGGTGCGGCCGAGCAGCTCCGCGGCGAGCGCTCCGCTCACGTATGCGTCGATGGAGACGGCAGTCATGCGCTCGCTATGCGGTGCGTCGCTGGCGACGCATACCATCGCAGTGCCGGAGCGGCTCAGCCGATTGATCACCGGTTCGAACTTCGCAGGATCGCCGGGCGTAAAGATGACACCGTCAAAGCGGCCTTCGGGAATCGATTCCAGCAGCGCGAGATCGCCCTCTCCCATCCGCGGATAGGTACGATATTCGACGTCAATTTCCACTCCAAAGACGCTGTCTGCAGCCGAACGCACGCCTTCGAGCAGCGGCGTGAAAAATGAGTGGATCTGCTCCGGCAGATATACCGCGATGCTCAACCGCTTATTCAGTTTCAGGTTGCGCGCTGCAAGGTTAGGCCGGTAGTTCAGCTTTTGTGCCATCGCCAACACGCGTGCGCGCGTCTTCGGGTTCACTCCCGGACGATCGTGAAAGGCACGATCGACGGTAGCGATGGAGATTCCGAGGGCGCGCGCGACCTCCTTGATGCCGGCCGGCTTCTTTCCGTTATCCATGCACAGTGCATCCTAGCGCAGCTACGCGTTTTTACTGTCATCGATGGGAAGCGATCGTGCACGTTACCAGCTAAACCATGGAAAATAGGCCATTTCCGGAGGGAAGGCGACGGAAACGCCGACCCCGGCTTTTTTGCTGAGCAAAATCACAGCGCTGCCGCTTGACAGGACTTCGTTGCACCGCCTAATCTCGCATCGTTTTTATAAATTGTCGGGAACGTACCCGAAGCTTTGCTAGAGGCCAACATATGCAAACCAAACACAGACGTAATTTTCCCCCGGGCTCATGGCTTATCCAACTCACCATGCTGCTCGCGCTGTGGGTGGGTTTGCCCTCGATTTTGCTGGCGCAGATCGACCAGGGCACGATTACCGGTACGGTGACCGATACTACCGGAGCGGTAGTGCCAAATGCTCAGGTCATCCTTACAGAGAACGATACCGGCTTGGCATTGAAGAGCACCACGAGCAAGGGTGGGGTCTACGTCTTCTCGCCGGTAAAGATTGGCAACTACACCGTGACCGCGTCCGCACCCGGATTTTCCACGGCTTCTCTGCCCGGCCTGGTATTGAACGTGAACCAGCGGCTCTCGGCCGATGTCAAACTACAGGCCGGCAACGTAGCGGAAACCGTCACCGTGAACGCCGGCGCGGCGCAGCTTTTGGAGACGCAGCAGTCGTCGACCGGGCAGGTGGTCAGCTCGCAGGTCATCAATGACACTCCGCTCAATGGACGCAACTACGTCTTCATCGCGCAATTGACGGCCGGCGTGACACAGTCCAACGGGTCGCGCGGCGAAGGCAAAGGCGACTTCAACGCGAATGGGCAGCGCGCAGAGCAGAACAACTTTGTGCTGGATGGCGTGGACAACAACTCGAACGCGGTGGACTTCTTGAACGGCGCGAGTTTCGTAGTCAAGCCTCCGCCGGACGCGCTGGCCGAGTTCAAAGTGCAGACCAGCAACTACGATGCACAGTTCGGCCATTCTGCGGGCGGCGTGATCAACGCCTCGATCAAGAGCGGCTCCAATGGATTGCACGGCAACCTGTGGGAGTACTGGCGCAACGATGCGCTGGACGCCGTGGACTATTTCGCGAAGACCAAGCCAAAGTACCGGCAGAACCAGTTTGGCGCCACTATCGGCGGCCCGATCGTGAAGAACCACCTCTTTTTCTTTGGGGATGTCGAAGCCAACCGAATCATCTTTGGCGAAACTGACACCTATACGGTACCTACGACGCTGATGCGCCAAGGCAACTTCACCGAGTTGCTGAACCCCAGTCTGAGTGGCCAGAGCCAGCCCGTGCTGCTCTACCAGCCCGGATCGAATGGCTCGGCGCTTCTGGCCTGCAATGGCCAGCAGAACGTGTTCTGCCCCACTCAGATCAATTCCATCGCCCAGGGCCTTCTCAATCTTTACCCACTGCCCAACGCCAATGGCGGCAAGACCTATAACAACTACGTTCTGAACCGCGACAATCTGGACAATACAGTGCAGTGGGATGGCCGCATCGACTGGAACGCGAGCCAGCACGACCAGGCGTTCTTCCGCATGAGCTATTACAACGAGCGCGGCGAGTATGCCCCGCCGCTCGGTCCAATTCTCGACGGCGGCAGCTATGGGGCCGACGGACCAACCATCAACATGGGAGAAAACTATGCGCTGAGCGAGACCCATGAGTTCACACAGACGCTGGCGAACGAGTTCCGCTTCGGCTACAACTGGGGTCACTTCCAATTTTTGCAGCCCAGTTCAGAGGAAAACATCGCACCCACGGTGGGTCTAGGTGGCATTCCCTTCCAGCAACATAACGGCGGCCTGCCCAGCACCAGCATCACCGGCATCAGCAGCTTTGGCTCGCCGGGCTTCTATCCAGCGATCGAGTACGAGAACGTCTTCCAGATCCTGGATAACGTGACGAAGGTCGCGGGCAACCATACCCTGAAGGGCGGCGTGGCCTTCCAGCATGTGCGCTTCTCCACTACGGCACCTATCAATCCACACGGCGGATATAACTACACCGGCTTCTACACCTCGAGTCCTGGGCAAAGCTTCACCGGGTCGGGCGTGGCCGACTTCATAGTGGATCAGCAGCGAAGCGCCGGGCTGTCCAATTACTTCAACATCGACAACGTGCGCTGGTACAACTCCGGCTATTTCCAGGACGACTGGAGGGTCATGCCGCGGCTGACGTTGAACCTGGGCATACGCTACGACTGGTATCAGCCAACGCAGGAGCGCCATGATAACCAGGCGAACTGGTATCCGACGGCAATTAACGGACCGGGCTCGGGCACTGCGAATTATGTGCTGATCGATAGCAAACGCAACGTGACGCTCGCGCCCACCTTCCTGGACCTGATTGCCAAGAACAACATCAACCTGTTGTATACCGGCAATCGCTCGCTCATAAACTCGCAGGACACCGACTTCAGCCCGCGAGTGGGCTTCGCCTACAATCCCACAGACCGGCTTGTGGTACGCGGCGGCTTCGGCATCTTCTTTGGCGGCCTGGAAAGCATTGGCGGCGCGCCAAATCCGGGCTTCAATTATCCCTTCTCCTTCTCTTCCGGTTTCCCTGCGCCGGGCTGCGACAACACCACAAACACCTGTCCTACCGACGGCCTCACGTTGGCAACGGGCTTTCAGAATGCGATCAATCAGGGACTGCAGAACTTCCTCAGTACGCCCGGCCTGGTCGGATCGCAAACACAGTTCCGTGCTTCTTACAGCGAGCAGTACAACCTCTCGACGCAGTACGCTTTCTCGCCGACACTCAGTCTGACGGTAGGATATGTGGGCAATGTCTCCCGCCGCCTGACCGCTTTCCCGGACCAGAATGCTCCGTTCGGATTGGTGGGGCCCTCGGACAATTCCCAGAACATCCGGCCTTTCCCGGGATTCGGCGGCTCCCAGTTCATCGCTTACGAGGGCGTAGGCAGCTTTAACTCCGCCCAGGTGACGCTGGAGAAGCGGAACGCGCATGGGCTCTACTTCCTCGCAACCTACACCTATGGTCACGCGCTGGATGACACGGCCACGCCACTCGACGGCGGCGCGGGCACCTATCGCAGCGCGTTGATCCTGCCCATCGGCTATGAGTACACCAACTCCGACTGGGATGTGCGCCACCGCGTCACTCTGAACGGCAGCTATCAACTGCCCTTCGGGCAGGGACGCCGGTTCCTGGACCGGGGCGGCGCGGTGAACGAGGTAGTGGGCGGATGGTCGGCCGATCTGGTATTCGTGGCGCAGACCGGCAATCCATTTACCGTAACCCCGAACATCAGCACGGCAAACGGCGCCAACACCGTTCGGGCTGTGCTGTTGCGCGACCCATTTGCCAGCGGCGGCTCACCTGACCCGTCGAATGCGGGAACCACATGCGCGGCCAAAACCAAGAACACCAGCAACTGGTTCAATCCGTGCGCCTTTGGCAATCCGCTGCCCGGCAGCGACATCCCCAATACCCAGACCGCGTCCAATCCTGTCGGGCAGCCGCTCGACACGCTGGCCGCCGTGCTTCCGTACCTGGGTACAGCGCGCAACCAGGTCTACGGGCCCGGCTATAACCGCATCAACATGAGCCTCTTCAAGAACTTCAAGACCTACGAGAGCCAATATCTGCAGCTACGCGCGGACATGTTCAACCTGCTCAACACTCCGGCATTCGGCCAGCCGAGCGGCACCAACAACAACTCGAGTGGCGGCCAGATCACAAGCACGCGCTCACTCGGCGCGTTCACGCCCAACCCGCGATTTTTCCAACTAGCGGCGAAGTATTACTTTTAAGCCATACCACTGCGGCAAGCCATCTCCCTAACTGCTGTTCGGTTGCCGCAGTGGTTCTTTTTGAACTTCGCTTTTTCAAATTTTTTGCCACCATAAAGACACGGTGATATGCGCGCGCGCGTCTCTTTCGCACTTTCGCTCTGCTTTCTAACTGGCGCCGCACAGGCGCAGTCTGTCGCGGTCACTATTGACAGCTCAAGCCCTGGCGGAACCTTCGATGGCTTCGGCGCAGTCAGCGCTGGTGCGTCCTCGCGGTTGCTCTATGACTACCCGGAGCCCTACCGTTCCCAGGTGCTCGACTATCTTTTCAAACCGAACTACGGTGCCGCACTGCAGCATTTGAAAGTGGAGATCGGCAGCGATGTGAACTCCACCGATGGATCCGAACCGAGCCACATGCGCACGCCGCAGGATAAAGACTTCACCCGCGGCTACGAATGGTGGCTCATGGCGGAGGCCCATCGCCGCAATCCGAAGATCATTCTCGATACGCTCGCGTGGGGCGCACCTGGCTGGATCGGCGCTGGCGGGACCGGGGAAGCCACGCTTTACACGCCCGCCATGGCCCATTACTCCGCGGTCTTTCTCAATGGCGCGCGGTCGCAATATCACCTCAACATCCCCTACACCGGCATCTGGAACGAGAAGCAGTTCGACGCTCAGTATGTGAAGACGCTCCGCGGTGTCCTGGAAAAGGAACGGCCGGGCACGAAGATTGTCTGCTGCGATGAGTATCCACACGAAGGGCGCGGCCAATGGAGCATTCTCGATGCCATGGCTAAAGACCCTGCGCTCGCTAAGTCAGTCGACGTCGTGAGCGTCCACTACCCGCGGGAGAAGGGCAAGCTCACCACGCCCCCGGACGCCCTCGCCGCGGGCAAGCCCCTCTGGTCCAGTGAAGATCAGCCGGAATCGAGCGCTTCCATCATTCTTTCGCGTGACTGGGCCATTGGCGGCCGTAGCCTGGCGCACCTCTATAACGAGAACTATCTCGAGGGCCATTTCACCAAGACCGAAATATGGAGCCCGGTCACGTCCTACTACGACATCCTGGCCGCCCCAAACTCCGGTCTGATGTATGCGAACACTCCCTGGTCCGGCCATTACGATGTGCAGGGAGCCATCTGGGCCACCGCCCACACAACTCAATTTGCTGAACCTGGATGGCACTACCTGCCGAACGCTTCAGGAAAGCTCGCGCCAGGCAGCTACGTCACGCTGGCCGCGCCGAACGGGCATGACTGGAGCATGGTCGTCGAAACCATCAACAGCAAGCAGCCCATCAGCATGACGATGGCGGTCAAGGGATCGCTCGCTCACAGCACGCTTCACGTGTGGGAGACGAACCAGAAACGCACCTTCGAACAGGTCGGCGATATCAGCGCGCAGGACGGTCGCTTCACCTACTCCTTCGAGCCGGACTCGCTCTACACCATTACAACCACTGTCGGACAGCACAAGGGCACCGCCGTGCCACCGCCCAGCAAGGCCTTCCCGTTTCCCTACCATGATTCCTTCGAGAAGACGCCGTTGCTGCGAGCGCCCGCCTATCTTTCGGACCAGGATGGCGCCTATGAGGTCCACCCCTGCGCCGGCAGGCCGGGGCGTTGCCTGGAACAGGTCATTACACAGAAGCCAATTCCGTGGGGGCCAATTCCCGACCCGTGGACACTGGCCGGGGACATTCACTGGACCGACTACACGGAGCGCACCGACTTCCACGTTCCGGCAAACGGGATCGCGACCCTGATCGGCCGCATCGACTCAGCCGACGTATTCGCCGACGACAAGGCCCGCTACCCCAGCGGCTACGTTCTTCGTGTGCAGTCAGACGGGCATTGGACGCTGCTTGCGACCGCCTATAAAAAGGATGAGAGGCGGCTCGCCGCCGGCGAAGTCGCGCTCGACAGCAGCCGCTGGCACAGCATGCAGATGAGCTTCCACGGCAGCACGATCCGCGCCTCTATCGATGGGAAAGCCGTTGCGGACCTTCAGGACCAGACGCATGCGCACGGGATGATCGGTATCGGCTCCGGCTGGGACCATACTGCATTCGACAACCTCGCCATTGATAAGTCGTCCGAAAAATCCGGGCAATGAGCCCACGGTAGGGCGTCTGCGTCCCATGCGGGGCAGCCAATCCGCGCCACCGTGAATCACAGCGTCCATGGCGCGACCTACATGGCAAGGACAGATTCAGATCTCTCTGGTCTCTTTTGGAGTTAGCATTGTGCCGGCAAGCACCTCAGCGCGGCAGATAGCCTTTCACGAAGTGGACCGCAAGACCGGCGAACGGATTCATCACCGTAAGGCCGCAGCGGACGACGAAGCGGTGGAGGCGGAGGACGTCGCCAAAGGATTCGAATACGAGAAAGGCAAATACCTTGTCATCGAGCCAGAGGACCTCAAGCGCCTTCGCCTTCCCGGACAGAAGACCGTGAGCCTGGAGCATTTTGTTCCGCGCGACAGCATTGACCCGGCATTCTTTGAACGTCCTTACTTTCTTATTCCCAAGGATGAAGCGCAGGCGCGCACCATGGCCACCATAAGCCTCGCCCTGCGCGAGAGCGGACGCGCGGGACTTGCCGAAATCACATTCAGCGGGCGTGAGCACTTCGTCGCTATTGCGCCTCCCGCCGATTCAGACTCGCCTTGGCTCAACATGTATCTGCTCCGCTATGACGAGGAGCTGCGCGATTCGGCAGCGTATTACAAGGACATAAAGAAGCCAGCCATCGACAAGAAACAGCTCGCCATGGCGGAGGAGCTCATCAAGTCCTACAGCGAAGAATTCAAACCCGCCGCCTTCAAGGACGATTTCGAAACCGCTCTCCGGGAATTTGTTGAGGCCAAGCTCGCCCACAAGCCCCTGCCCAAACGGCAACCAGAAGCGAAGACGGGCAAGGTGATTGACCTGATGGATGCTCTCAAACGCAGCCTGGCAGAGCGCAAGACTCATCCTGCCGGACACGCGGCAGAGAATACGAAATCCAAAACCCGCCGGCGTAAGGCCGCCTGACGATGCCCGCGCGCACGAAACGAGCCAAGAGTCCAGCCGACGCGGTGGATGCGCAACTCGCCCGCTATCGCGAGATGCGCGACTTCTCCACCACTGCGGAGCCAAAGGGCGCCGCGAAGGACACCAAGGCCCCGGCTGACGGCCTTCCTTTCGTTATTCAGAAGCACGCTGCCACTCGTCTGCACTACGACTTCCGTCTCGGCTGGAATGGCGTGCTCAAGAGCTGGGCCGTCGCCAAGGGACCCAGCTACGTCGTAGCCGACAAACGGCTGGCCGTTCAAGTCGAAGACCACCCGATGGAATACGGCGGCTTCGAGGGCACGATTCCCAAGGGCCAGTATGGCGGCGGTACCGTCATGTTGTGGGACACCGGAACCTGGGAACCCGTCGGCGACGCGGACGAAGGCCTTCGCACCGGGCGTCTCAAGTTCATCCTGCATGGCCACAAGCTCAAGGGCCATTGGACGCTGGTGCGCATGGGCGGGAAGGCGGCGCAGGAGTCCAAGCCCAACTGGCTGCTCATCAAAGAGCATGACGAATACGAGCGGCCTGCCGATGTCACTGCCGTCGTCGACGAAGAACCGGACAGCGTCATCACGCGTCGCGGCTTGGAGGAGATCGCCAAGGCCTCCGACCACGTGTGGGACTCCCGCAGCGGCCTTGCGGCTGACGAGCGAGCGAAATCGGCGGACTCGAAGAAAAAAGCTCCAAAGAAAAGCAAGCCCACCGCCGTCCCGAAGGGGGCAAAGGCAGAGGCGCTTCCCAAGTTCATCGCTCCGCAGCTCGCTTCGACGTCGGAACTCCCGCCCACGAGCAAAGACTGGCTCCACGAGTTGAAGCTCGATGGTTATCGCATGCAGGGACGCGTCGAGAACGGCAAGGTTCAGTTACTGACCCGGAGCGGCCTCGACTGGACGCATCGCATGCGATCGCTCGCAGCTTCGCTCGAGGCATTGCCCGCCAGGACCGCGCTGCTGGATGGCGAAGTGATTGTGCTGGATGAGCGCGGCATCAGCAGCTTCGCTGCGCTGCAGGCTGCCTTTCAGGAAGGCGCCGTGCACGCGCTGCACTATTACGTCTTCGATCTGCTGCACCTGGACGGACACTCCCTGCGCACTCTGCCACTCACGGAGAGAAAGACGCTGCTCGCTGATCTCATCGCAGAATTGGATGATGACGCGGTTCGCGTGAGTGAGCATGTCCGCGACGAGAAAGCCGCCATCTTCGATGAGATCTGCCGCCATGGTGCCGAGGGCATCGTCTCAAAACGCGCCGACAGCCTGTACCTCTCCGGCCGCAGCGCAAGCTGGGTGAAGGTGAAGTGCGGTTTGCGGCAGGAGTTTGTCATCGGCGGTTTTACGCTGCCGTCGAAGGGCGGCGACGGTATCGGCGCTCTCCTGCTTGGCTACTATCAGGATGGAAAGCTTCTCTACGCGGGCCGCACCGGCACCGGATTCACGCAAAAAACACAGGCGCAGTTACGCAAGCGCCTGGAAGCGATTCGTTCGGACACGAACCCTTTTGTTGCCGTTGGGACAGCGGAGCGCCGCGGTGCGCTCTGGGTCAAACCGGAGCTGGTGGCGGAGGTGGCCTTCAGCACCTGGACCGCCGATAATCTCGTGCGGCAGTCTTCGTTCAAAGGCCTGCGCGAAGATAAGCCGGCAAAGGAGGTCGTCCGGGAAACGGCCTTGCACGGGATACCCAATGCGCGCGCCGCGTCAGTCGGCGGCAACAACAAAAGGGCAGCCATCACAACTGCTGCCAAAACGCCCGACTCTCGGGCGCTGCCTCGGGTCACGCATCCTGACAAGATTGTCGATCGCGAAAGCGGGCTCACCAAGGAACAGCTCGTCGCCTACTACGCCGAGGTTGCCGATCACATATTGCCTCACATTGCGGACCGCCCCCTCAGCATCGTCCGCTGCCCTTCTGGCACAGCTGCGAAGTGCTTCTTCCAGAAACACGTGAAGCCCGGCTTACCCAAAGGAATCGGTTCAGTCGAAATCGTCGATCGGAAGAGCGGCAAACCTGAGCCGTACATCACGCTTTCCGACGCGGGTGTCATTCCGGAGCTCGGCCAGCTCAATGTGTTCGAGCTGCATCCATGGGGAGCGCCGGCCAGCGACTTCGAGCATCCCGACCGCATCATCTTCGATCTCGATCCCGATGCGAGCATTGAATGGAAGACACTCGGAGCCACCGCGTCGGAGGTACAAACCCGCCTCAAGAAACTCGGCCTGGAATCATTTCTGAAAAGCACCGGCGGCAAAGGGCTGCATGTTGTGGCGCCTATCCGCGGCGAACATGACTGGCCCACCATAAAGGAGTTCGCACACCAGTTCGTCCTCGCCATGGAGGCGGACAGCCCTTCCCTCTACATCACCAAAATGACGAAGGCCGCGCGCACCGGGCGCATCTATCTCGACTATCTCCGCAACGAACGCGGCGCGACGGCCGTAGCCCCGTATTCGCCGCGTAGCCGGAGTGGCGTTCCTGTTTCCGTGCCGATGTCCTGGAGCGAGTTGAAGGCAGCTGCTGCGCCGCGCTGCCTGGTCGCGCAGATCGCCGAGTGGCGCAAGCGTCTCTCGCAGGATCCCTGGCTGGAATTGCCAAAGACCAAACAGCGGCTCACCCAGAAGGCGATCGCTGCCGTAAGTCCAAAGAAGTAGCGCTACCGCTCCTTAGCAGCGCACGATCTTCGGCGAATCGATTCCCTTCGTTGCATTGCGCGTATCAACAACGAGCTGCGCGTTGCGCACAATCGCTGCAAAGTCATAGCTGGAGTGGTCGGTCACGATAAGCACGCAGTCGTACTCCGCAATTTTGTCCAGCGGCGTGCTGCGCATGTGCAGATCGTAATGCCGGCCCCGGCCCACCGTTGGGAAGAATGGATCGTTGTACTCCACCAGCGCGCCGCGTCGTTGCAATAACTCAATGATGGTCAGCGAGGGAGACTCCCGCAGGTCATCGATGTCGCGCTTGTAGGCCATGCCCAACACCAGCACGCGCGAACCCTTCAGCGGCTTGCGATGCTCGTTCAGCGCTGCCGCCGTTTCATCCACCACGTAATACGGCATCCGGCCATTGATCTCCCCCGCCAGCTCAATGAACCGTGTCTGGAAGTCGAACTGCTTCGCCTTCCATGAGAGATAGAACGGATCGATCGGAATGCAGTGGCCACCCAGCCCCGGTCCGGGATAGAAAGGCTGGAAGCCGAACGGCTTGGTCTTCGCCGCCTCGATCACCTCGAAAATATCGATGCCCATCCGCGCGCAGAGCTGCTTCAGCTCATTCACCAGCGCGATATTCACCGAGCGGTAGATGTTTTCGAGCAGCTTGGTCATCTCCGCCACCGCCGGCTTGCTTACCGGCACGGTCCGGTTGAAGATGCTGCCATAGAGGGCGCAGCCAAGCTGCGTCGCCACTGCATCCACCCCTCCAACCACCTTTGGAATATCCCGCCTGGCGACGGTTTCATTGCCCGGATCTTCGCGCTCCGGTGAAAACGCTACGAACATATCGCCCTTTCCGTCATCACCGCGCACCACGCTCAGCCCTGTGCCATTGCCTTTCTCAAGGATCGGCACCACAATCTCTTCCGTTGTCCCGGGATAGGTCGTGCTCTCCAGCACGATGAGCTGTCCCGCGCGTAGCCGCGGCGCCAGGGCCTTCACCGTGTCGGTGATGTAGCTCAAATCCGGCTCGTGGTACTCGTTCAGCGGTGTGGGCACGCAGATCAGCACCACGTCCATTTCGCGCAGGCGGTCGTAATCGCTGGTGGCTTCAAAACCGTTCGCTTGCGCGCGTGCAATCTCTGCGGATGAAATGCGGACAATATAGGAGTTGCCGCCATTCAGGGTCGTCACCTTGGCTTCGTCAATATCGAAGCCCGTCACGCGAATCCCCTTTTCGCTGAAAAGCAATGCCAGTGGCAGTCCAACATATCCCAGCCCGATGATGCCCACACGCGCGGTGCGGTTCTCGATGCGCTGCTTCAGCTCCTGCGCCTGACTTCCTGCGGCCATCTTGCTCTACCTCAATAAAGGAATAAGAATTCAGCGGCCGCTTGATCCAAAGCCGCGCTCACCGCGTCGGCTTTCTGTCAGACTCTCGGCCACCGTAACAGGCCACTGCGTAGAGGCACACAGCGGCGTCATCTGCACGATCTTATCGCCTTTACGTAAATGCACAGCTACATCGCTCTTCACAAGAGTCACACCGCGTAGGGTACCGTCGGCGTGCCGATCTTCGACCAACGTGTAATCGGGTTGATTCACGTTGACCAGGCACACCAGGATTTCCCCGCGATAGCCGGCGTCAATGCGGCCACCGGCATAGGTGACCCCGCGGGCGGCCATCGAGGACCGGTCGCCAAGTACGAAACCGTAGCCTTCCGGTCCCTCTACAGCTATGCCGGTGCGCACTCGTTTCATGACGCCGGGCTCCAGCACTACGTCTTCCAACGCGTAGAGGTCGAAGCCCAAGTCGCTGCCCGGATGGGCTACGGTAGGAGCCTTCGCTTCGGCGTCAAGCAACTTGACCCGCAGCACGGCGTCTGTCATCGATCTTTCCAATGGCTCAAGCACACAAAGAGAGTTATTTAAATTACTTGGCGCTCTTCGCGTTTTCCTCTTTCTTCTGCTTGGCCCAGCGGCGACGCTGTGCCTCGATGATTCGCTTCCGCCCTTCCGGGCTGATCTGCCGCCGGATGGCGGGTCTCGCAGGGAAGTCTCTCACACTAATTCCGGCAGCAACATCGCGTGAATTGCGTATCAAGGTGCGAGCTGTTTCCAATCGCTGAATCTCCTGGTCCAGCTCGACAATAATCTCGTGTCTTGTCATTTTGGGGGGCCTCAATGATCCGTATTTGTAACTGAGGAGAGAGTGGAGCAGAATCTCTCCACAAGTATCTTAGCAATAGCGCTTACCTTTTCTCACTTATGTTCGACAGAACCTTTGTTCTTTCAGTGCCGGTTATGGTGTCCAATACGCAGCACGCACGCATCCAATGCAGGTGAAGATCATGCTCGTGGCCCCTCCTCATTGGAACACTGGTTCGGAGTCGCTGGCTCAGGTGGGCCGAGGGTCGTCACTGCTGATGCTGGACTACGACGGCACGCTCGCGCCGTTTCACGACGACCGAATGCAGGCCCTGCCCTGGCCTGGTGTTGCCGAGCGCCTGGATCGCCTCAGCAAGATCCCTTCTGTCCATCTGGCCCTGGTTACCGGACGCTCCGCCCGAGAGCTTGCGTCCCTGCTTCCCTTGCAGCATGCCGTAGAGATATGGGGTTCGCACGGACGCGAGCATCTCACCTCCGATGGCGTTTACACCTCGTCCACCCTTGCGCCCGCGCAGCAGGCGGTTCTCGATCAACTGGAAAGTGCGCTCAAGGAAGCCGGGTTCGGTGCACATATGGAACGAAAAGTCGCCAGCCTCGCCGCCCACTGGCGTGGTCTCCCGCTTGACGCCGCGGAAAAGATCGAACGGACTGTGCGCGATGCTTACCTCCCCTCCAGCGGGCGTACCGGATTGCAATTGCTCGTCTTTGACGGCGGTGTGGAGGTACGATCGGACTCCATCAACAAAGGAGACGCTGCCCTGCACATGGTCACACGCTTTCCCACTGCAACGGCAGCGTATCTCGGCGATGACACCACGGATGAAGATGCATTCGCCGTACTCCGGGGTCGCGCCCTCACTCTGCTGGTGCGGCCGGAGCCTCGCCCCAGTCAGGCGAGCCACTGGCTCAAGCCGCCGGAAGACCTGCTCACATTTCTGGATGCCTGGAGTCGCGCCGCGGAAAGAGCCGTCGGATGATGGTTCAGCGCAGGCGGCACACATCGGCCGCGCCCCAGCACCGGCTACTCGTCGTCTCAAACCGGCTGCCAGTCTCCGTCAAGAGGGACGAGAGCGGCCAGATGGCGGCGGTACCTTCGAGCGGTGGCCTGGTCAGCGCGCTCACCCCGATCCTCTCTGAATATGGCGGAACCTGGGTGGGCAGCACCGGCTTCGCCAGCAATGGCGAGGCGCACGATACCGAGATCCGCAAGCTGCTTGCTGCTACCACCCGTGGCACCTCAGTGCGCTACCTTCCTGTCTTCCTGTCGGCAGAGGAGCAGACCAGCTTCTACGAGGGCTTCTCGAACGAGATTCTGTGGCCACTGTTTCACGACCTCCAGTCCCGCTGTAACTTTGCGCCGCGCTACTGGGATTTTTATCAGCGGGTCAATCAGCGCTTCGCTGCTGTCACAATCAAGGCGTCGCAGCCGAATGACGTGATCTGGATACAGGATTATCAGCTGATGGACGTGGGCGGATATATTCGCCGGAAACGTCCGGAAGGGACTCTCGCATTCTTCATGCACATCCCCTTCCCTGCGCCCGATATCTTCGAGAAGCTGCCTTGGCGTCGACAGATCCTCGAGAGCCTGCTGGTGCACGATCTGCTGGGCGTCCAGACTCCGCGCGATGAACGCAACCTGGTTGCCTGCATCCGCAGCTTCCTTCCTGGCGTCGAAGTCGAACGCGAGCATGACTATCGCTGCGTCCTCTATCGCTCACGCCAGACGCGCCTTCAGGCATTTCCCATCAGCATCGACTTCGAGCAGTTCGCCGAGGGCGCCGCGAGCGCGGAGGTGGGGCGACGCGCGTTCGAGATACGGCGGCAGCTCAACGGCGTCCGCATTGCCATCGGCATCGACCGGTTGGATTACACCAAGGGAATTCCGGAACGGTTGCGCGCCTTCGCCCGCTTCCTCAGGGATTATCCCGCGATGAGGGGCCGCGTCTCGCTCTATCAGGTCGTCGTGCCCAGCCGCGAGAGCATCACCGGCTATCGACGGCTCATGGATGAGATAGAACGGCTAGTGGCACATATCAACGGCGATCACAGCCAGCCCGGTTGGGTCCCCATCCACTACGTCCATCGCTCGCTGCCGCGCAAGGAACTGCTGGCTCTCTATCGCGCTGCAAGCCTCGCTCTCATTACGCCTCTCAAGGACGGCATGAACCTGGTTTCCAAGGAGTTCTGCGCCGCGCGCACGGAAAACGATGGCGTCCTGATCCTGAGCGAGTTTGCGGGTGCTGCGCCGGAGTTGCGCCGCGGTGCATTGCTTGTGAATCCCTACGACGAACTCGGTATCGCCGAGGCGCTCAATCGCGCCCTGACTATGGAGCCGCAGGAGCAGCGTCGTCGCATGATGCGGATGCGGGCCTGGGTGCGCCGTCATGACATTCTTCACTGGCGCGACAGCTTCTTCGCCGCGCTCGATGGAAATCCCGCGCCCACATTACCGTAGGCCATCTTCTCTAGCCATAGAGCTCTTCCGGCCTTTCGTTCAGGAGCAGAAAGAAGATGCTTCAAGCGGATTTGCGCATCGTATCTCTCCGCGGCAGGGTCATCACGAAAGCCGTTCCGTGGTCTTCTTCCTTCTGGCTGCTCATCACATCGAGCCGGCCCTGATGCTTCTCCACGATTCCCTTGGATACCCAGAGCCCCAATCCCGTTCCGGCATCCTTCTTCGTGGTGAAAAACGGCTCGAAGATGCGATCCAGCAATGGAGTGGCGATGCCGTGTCCTGTATCCGAGATCGCGAAGCGTACCTGGTCCGTCTGCGATCGTACCTCGATCGCCAGGACACCATATGGCTCCATCGCATCCAGGGCGTTTGACAGAAGGTTTGCTATCACCTGACGGAGCTCGCCTGCGACGCCCTCCACCATGACGCTCTCCATGTTGCGAGTCACTCGGATCTGCCTCGCATCGAGCTTGCGCTGATAGAGCGCCAGAACATCGTTTACCAGGACTGAGAGATCGACTGACTGCGATGTGCCGGACTCGCGATAGAAGCCCAGCGTCTGGCTCACGATGTGACCCACGCGGCGCAACTCCTCATTCGCCATTCGCAGATACCCTCTGGAGACCGGTGGCAATCCCGGTTCGTTTAGCGCCAGGTAGATCAGATTGCCCACCGCCTCCAGTGGATTGTTGATCTCATGCGCCACCGTTGCGGCCAGCCGTCCTGCCGCCGCCAGCTTCTCCGTTCGGCGCAACAGATTCTCTGTCGCCTTGCGCTCCTGTATGTCCGTCGACGTGCCGAACCAGTGCGCCACCTTGCCCACTGCGTCGATGAGCGGCTGGGCCCGCGCCACCACCCAGCGATAACTGCCATCGGCTCGCCGCATGCGGTGCTCCACCTCATACGGGCGCTTGGTGCGAAGAGCGTTCACGAACGTCTCGGCCGTCCGCTCTCGATCGTCTGGATGAATCAGATCCACCCCGCCAAACGGTTCATCGTCGCGGCCAGAAGGGAGTGCCGCGCCGGTGAAGCTGCGCCAGCGCTCGTTCACATACTCGGGCTCTCCGGCGGCGCCGGTCATCCACACCATCTGCGGAATGGCCTCGAACAACTGCGCCTGCTCCGCCAGGGCTTCGTGCAGAGCATCTTCGCTTACCTCGTGCGGGGTGATGTCTTCTACCACTGCAATCGCGGCCTGCGGATCGCCATTTTCATTGCGGACCAGGGATCCGCCGACCTTTACTCGCCGCGTGGAGTCGCCTTTACCGAAAGTGAGCACTTCCAAACGAAGTTCTTCCTGGGCGCCGCTCAGCAGGCTGGAAAGCTGCGAGCTCGCATTACGCTGTTCGTCCGGATGGGCCAGGGAGATGAAACCCCTGTTGTGCAGGGTCGCTGCCGCGCAACCGGCCATCTCGCAATAGGCGGCGTTTGCGTACTGAATCCGTCCCTCCAGATCCAACAACAACACGCCGACCGTCACCTTTTCGATGACGTCGTGAAACAGCGCGTCCCGGGAGACACCCCGGGCAGCCATCTCCGCCAATATTGATGGCAACCGACGCAAACAAAGCCCCCTCCCCGCTCAAACCCCGGCAGTGGGCTGCCGGGGAACACTGGTAGGAATGCATGAAGGGCAACTGGAGATGGCCGCATCTCCCAGATACCTCGGTGATAGGTCCATTTCTTGTCATTCCTGTTAGGAGGCAACACGTGGATCGAGATCGCGCAAGACCACCACGCTGCCGGCGGGCAGGCGCAGATCTTCTCCCTTGCACACGATCTCTGGCGACGAGGCCAGCACCGTCTCGTAACTGCGAGCAATTGGGAGCGTTATCTCGGATGTTCCCGCGTTGAATATCACCTCAATCGGACCCCGGCCCATCCGCAACCACTTCTGCCCCTCGTCAAAACGTACCCGCACATCGCGCAAATCCCCGCGAGTCAATGCGCTTTCCTGTCGGCGCAGGGCAATCAGCCGGCGATACCACTCCAGCATCTCGGCGTGCGTGCCGTGGCCCACCTCCTCCCATCGCAGCTTGGATCGCATGAAAGTCTCTTCCTCCTGCGGATCCGGCACCTCCTCCGGCGACCAGCCGAACGCCACGAATTCCTTGCGTCGCCCCTCCGACACAAGCCTGCCCAGCTCCTTGTCCTGAAAGTCGGTGAAATACTGGAACGGCGAGGACGCTGCAAACTCCTCCCCGGCAAACAACATCGGCACAAACGGCGCCAGTAGTACCATCGCCGCCCCGATCTTGGCGCGACCGATGTCCACCAGGTGGCTCAGCCGGTCGCCTTGGGCGCGATTGCCCACTTGGTCGTGATTTTGAATGAAGCCAAGGAAGCGATCTGCGGGCAGCGCGACCACCGGCTTGCCGTGATTGCGCTGGCGATGGGGTGAATATTGGCCTTGATAGACGAATGCCTCCTGGATGGCCTTCGCGAGATGGGCGATTGGTCCCACGCTCTCTATCCTTCCGAAGTCCTGGTAGTAGCCTCTGGTCTCGCCCGTCAACACCGACCACAGCGCGTGATGAAAGTCATCGCTCCACTGCCCGTCGAGCCCGTAGCCGCCTGCCTCGCGCGCCGTGACAAGCCGCGGATCGTTCAGGTCGCTCTCGGCAATCACCACATAGTGACGGCCCGTGTGATTGCTCAGCGCGCGCACCTCTTCTTCCATCTGTTCCAGGAAGTGCGTCGCTGAACGGTCGATAAACGCGTGAACCGCATCGACGCGCAGTCCGTCGAAGTGGTAGTCCCGCAGCCACATCACGGCGTTCTCAATGAAGAACTCGCGCACCTCGGCCGATCCCGCATCTTCAAAATTCACCGCGCCACCCCATGGCGTCATGTGCCGGTCGGTGAGATAGCCGCCAAACTTGCCGGTGTAATTGCCGCTGGGCCCGAAGTGGTTGTAGACCACGTCGATCAGGACCGCCAGCCCGCGTCCATGTGCCGCATCCACAAAGCGCTTGACTGCATCGGGGCCGCCATATGCCTCGAGTGGAGCGTAGATCGCCACGCCATCGTAGCCCCAGCCGCGCTCGCCCTCTGCCGCAGCCAGCGGCATCAGCTCTACATGCGTAATGCCCAGTTCCCGCAGATAGTCGAGTCGCGCGATTGCGGCGTCCAGCGTTCCCACCGCGGTGAACGTGCCCGGGTGCAGCTCATAAATCACACTGCTCGCCAACGTCGGCGGCCGCCAGCCCGCGTCGCTCCATGCAAAGGCTGTGTGGTCCACCAACTCGGAAAGGCCATGCACGCCCTCAGGTTGTCGTGCCGACCGCGGATCGGGCACCGGAGTCTCATCATCGTCCAGCAAAAAGCCGTATCGCGAGCCGGCATGGGCTCCATCCACTGTGGCCGCCCACCAGCCGCGCGGCTCACGTTCCATTGCGAATCGCTCGCCGTCCACTATCACGGAGACACGCTTCGCGCGCGGCCCCCACACTCGAAACCTATGCATGCATGATTGTCCTCAGCAGGATCCGGTCGACAGCCCGGTGTTCTTCACCCGTTGGATGCACTATGGCGTGGCATTTCTTCTCTCGCCCCATCCACCCGGAAGGCGTCTTTCAACAATCTCATCCAGCATGGCAGCTTCGAGCGGCAAATGGGGACGCGTCCGGGTCGGCATCTCCGGATGGACCTACGCGCCGTGGCGCGGCGTCTTCTACCCGGATCGTCTTCCCCATGCCCGCGAGCTGGCATACGCCGCAGAAAACTTCTCCACCATTGAGATCAATGGCACCTTTTATTCGCTGCAGCGCCCATCGAGCTTCGCCCGCTGGAGCGCGACGACGCCGGAGGACTTTGTCTTCAGCGTGAAGGGCTCGCGTTTCATCACCCACATGCTGCGCCTGCGCAACGTCGAGCAGGCGTTGTCGAACTTCTTTGCCTCCGGCCTGCTCCTCCTCGGACCGAAGCTCGGCCCGATCCTCTGGCAGTTCCCGCCAACGTTTTCCTTCAACGCGTCTCTGCTCGAAGACTTCTTTCAGCTTCTCCCTCGAACCACGATGGAGGCAGCACAGCTTGGTCGCAGTCACGACAGCCGTCTCGACGGCCGCGCCCACACCGAAACCGACAAAGACCGGCCTTTGCGTCATGCCATGGAAATCCGCCACGACAGCTTCATCTCCGAGGAGTTCATCCGGCTGCTGCGCCATTACCGCATCGCACTCGTCTGCGCGGACACCGTAAGCTGGCCGCGGCTCGTCGATGCCACGACGGACTTCGTCTATTGCCGTCTGCACGGTTCGCGCCAGCTCTACGCCAGCGGCTATGGAGCGAAAGCCATCGCCACCTGGGCCGATCGCATCTCGGCCTGGGCCAGCGGCGATCCACCCAAAGGCACGCGCGTGTCAGCATTCAGTCCCATGGAAGCGCGTCCCCACGATGTGTATGTCTACTTCGACAACGATATGAAGGTACGCGCACCCGCCGATGCGCTCAGCCTCGAACGCCGGCTCGCAAAGCTGGGCATCGCGGAGGGCTTCGTCAAATCGGGACGGGTCGGCGACGCAGGGCCTTTAAGGCCGCCACATAGAACAAGCTTGTGAATGATCCAACGATCAATGCGAAGATCATGCACGCAATACCACCTCCCAGCTCGCCCAGGAGCGGATCGCCGTGCCAAACCATCTGCGGGTCAGCGCCTCTTAGCAGAAGGATGAGAGACCCGAGAGCGATCGATGCAGGCCCGACAAGAATCCCACTCAATAAGATGGTCCAGATCTTATGCCCCTCTGTGTCCTTTGCTGCGATCACAAAGGGCAGCCATACACACCAGACCGGTAGGGCAATCCTCAGAGCGACGCGGAAAACGGGTACTGCCAGGCTGATACTTGCTGATCCGCCCATGCGTCCCAAGAGAGCGAAGAGCAGACTGAAAAGAGCATCCGCAAGCAGCAGACAAACGAACGACAGGCCAACACGCCTCCCGATACTGATCACGGTCGGCCAGGAAGATGCCAGCACGCTGCACCTCGATTTATCTGCAAGGAATCTATCGCATTGGACTACTGCTGCCCCTCGGCGCCGAGCCGCTAATACACCGCCCGCACGCCGTCCAACGCCGGCAACAGCACAGGATGCACCTCCACCGCCAGCCGCCCCGCCTTCACCCCGGGATCGCTCGTCGCCAGCGCCACTGCACCCTCCAACGTCTCGGCCGCAATCAGCAGCACGCCTGCAAACTCACTTTGGTCCACGACCGGTCCCGCCGCCACATACCGCCCTGCCTCGGACTGCTCGCGCAGATACGCCAGGTGGCGTGGCAGCAGCTCTGCGGCCTCAGCGCCCTCGATCTCGTTCCAGCGTGGGCCAGGCCGCAGCAACCCCAGAAAGTACGGCTTCAGGTTCTTCGGCACGTCGCGCATGCCGGTTTCCTTAGGATTTCGCTCTTCGGTCATCGCACCTCGCAAAACTTCATCATGCCACCCGCAAGCAGTGACGGTCTGGTGACAATCATCCAGGATTCCTTGCGCTATGCTTTTCGCGCCGGAGGCATCATGTTGCGCATCCCCCTCGTGACGTTGATTTGGATCGTGGTTGCAAGCAGTCTGCATGCGCAGTCTTCTGCTCCCCCGACCAACAAAAAATTTGTCGGCTCGACAGCATGCAGGCGATGCCACGCAGCGGCCTACGATGGCTGGCAGCGCACTCGCATGGCCAATGTCGTCCGTGATCCCAAAGTGCACCCGGACGCTGTTCTCGGCGACTTCACGCATCCCGACTCCGCCCGTACCTTCTCGCTCGATGAGGTCGCCTTCGTCTACGGCAGCCGCTGGAAGCAGCGCTACTTCGAGAAGCGCGGGCGCGATTACTTCCCCCTCCCTGCACAGTGGGACATCCAGCACCGCAAATGGCTGCCCTATCACGTCGCCGACGGAACCGACTGGTGGACGCCGTATTACGGCAAGGCCAACACCGACCGCCCCACCGGCCCCACCTGCGATGGCTGCCACTCCGTGAACTACAACCTGGCCACGCGCGAGGTCACCGAATGGAACGTCGGATGCGAAAAATGCCATGGACCGGGCAGCGAGCATGTCGCTCACCCCACGGCGAAGAACATCGTGAACCCGGGCCTGCTTGACTATGTTCGCGCCAATGACGTCTGCATGCAGTGCCACACCCAGGGTCGCCCCAGCACGCTCCCCATAGCCGTCGCAAGCCACACCGAAGCCGAGGCGAGTGTCCATTCCGCGCAAAGCGAATACCCGGACTGGCCCGTCGGCTACCTGCCTGGCGACCGGCTCTCCAACGTGTGGCACCTCGAAGAGGCCCGCCTGGGCACGCAGGACTTCTACTTTTTTCCCGACGGCAGCGCCCACAAGAACCGCATGCAGGGCAATGACTTCGTCCAGAGCACCATGTACCACCGCGGGTTGCGCTGCTTCGATTGCCATCAGGTGCACAGCAATCGCAATCCATCCAACCTGATCGCGACCGGCAACCAGCTCTGCCTCACCTGTCACACCAAGGACAACCCAGCGGGGCTGAAAGGCACCGTCTCACAACACACCCATCACGCTGCAGGCAGCGCAGGCAGCCAATGCACCGCCTGCCACATGCCTCAGATAGCCCAGACACTCCTCAACAAGCAGGACGGCGACATCTTCGTCGCCAGCCACACCTTCCGCTTCCTCTCGCCCGTGCTCACGGAAAACTCTGGCATCCCCAACCCGTGCACCAGCTGCCACAAGGACAAGACCAACGCCTGGGCCGTCACGCAGTTACGCTCCTGGAAAACAACCAGCCCCTGGCGTGTAGCGAACTGACGCTCCTTCCAAAGCCTCTAAAATAGCCCCTATGCCAGCCGAGCGCCTCTACTACGCAGACTCAGCTCTCACCGAATTCACCGCGACCGTGACGGACATCCGCGAGCATTCGCGGACCGACGGCGCGTCTCTGTGGCAGGTTGCGCTCGATCGCAGCAGCTTCTATCCCACCAGCGGCGGCCAGCCGCACGACATCGGCACGCTCAGCGCCACCGCGCCCAGCGGCGCACGTCTGGAGGCCCCCATCATCGATGTGGAAGAGGACGAGCACGGAGAGGTCTGGCACCTGACGTCAAAGCCGCTGCTCGCCGGCACGCAGATCGAGGGTCGCATCGACTGGTCGCGTCGCCTCGATCACATGCAGCAGCACTCCGGGCAGCATCTGCTCTCAGCCCTCTTTTACCAGGAGCTGCGCGCCCTCACCGTCTCGTTCCATCTCGGTGACACCATCTCCACCATCGACCTCAACGCCGAGTCCATCGAACCGGCGCAGCTCGCTCACATCGAGAAGCTGGCGAACGAGATCGTCGCCGAAGCCCGGCCCATGACGGTACGCATCGTCTCTGAAGAAGAAGCCGAGCTCCTGCTGCAGGCTGGAACACTCCGCAAGCTTCCCACGCGCTCAGGCGATTTCCGGATCATCGTCATTCCTGGCTCCGTCATTCCTGGCTCAAAGAATGATGACGTCCCTTCCGCCGATCTCGACATCAACGCGTGCGGTGGCACTCACGTCAGCTCCACCAGCCAGATCGGCGCTGTGCTCATCCGCGGCACCGAACGCATCCGGCAATCCACCCGTGTGAGCTTTTTGTGCGGAAATCGCGCCATCTCCGCAGCACGAGCCGACGATGCTCTGCTCACCCAACTGGGCCGCGAGTTTTCCGTGGGCCGTACCGATCTGCCGGCGGCACTCGCTCGCATAAAAGCTGACAGCAAAGCCAGCAGCAAGGAGCGGCAGGCACTCCGCGAGGACCTGGCCAACTATCACGCCGCCCGCCTGATCGTCGAAGATCCGCCGCAGAACGACCTGCGCATCGTCCGCCGCATCTTCGCCGACCGCGACGCTGAATACATCAAACTGCTGGCCAGCCGTGTCATCAGCGCGGCTCCGCATACCATCGCCCTGCTCGCCTCCACCCAGCAGCAGCAATCCCCGGCCACCGTGGTCATGGGATGTAGTCAGGAGCTGGGACGAAATGCGGGTGAATTGCTGCGGGCCGCGCTTGCGCAATCGGGTGGACGCGGTGGCGGCTCAGCGACTCTCGCTCAGGGGCTGGTCTCTCGAGACCAGCTCGATACCGCGCTCGATGGATTGGAGACGCAGCTGCGCTCCCGGCCTGCCCCAGCGCGTTAGTCGGATTTCGCGCCAGGTCGCCTTGCTGCTATAGTTTGGGAGACGTCTCCCGCCATTTTCGCTGTGGGGCTATAGCTCAGCTGGGAGAGCGCGTCGTTCGCAACGACGAGGTCGTCGGTTCGATCCCGACTAGCTCCACCAATAAGCAAATAAAGTAGCCTGCGTCGCTGAAAACGCAGCACTTCGCGTCCGCGCTATTTTTCGATCTCCACGCCCCGCCAGAAGGCGATGTGGTTCTTCACGTGCTTCGCCGCGGGCTTCGGATCGGGGTAATACCAGGCGGCGTCCTGGTTCTCCTGCCCGTCGACCACCAGGGTGTAGTAGCGCGCCTGCCCCTTCCACGGACACGTGGAAGTGGTCGAGCTGGGGCGCAAGTACTCGCGATTCACTGAGACGTCGGGGAAATACAGGTTTCCCTCGACCGTCTCTACTTGATCACTCTCCGCGATTACCTTGCCATTCCAAGTCGCCTTCGCCATCGTCTGTGTTCGCCTTCTTCGGGAGTCGCGCTCGGGCATTCCGCCACAAGCCACGCAGTACAGTAACAGATTCTTCATGGCAACGGTTTGCGCATCCGCGCGGAAACCGCACGGAAGAACCTGGACCTTCCCTCGGTCCTCAGTCCTTTTGCTCATTCGAACAAATGGGGATAAAGCAATCCTCAATCCGGCCGCTGGATGTCGGGTAGCGGCGGTGCCTGGCGGGCGGCCATTCGCTTCCTGGCCGAAGCCTGCATGATCTCAAGCTTCTGCCGTCCCGCGGCGCTGCGTTCCAAAAGCCTCTCCATCTGCAGCAGGAACCCGGGCATCTGCGTACGGATCTCCTGCAGGTAGGGCCAGAACTTTGCAGCGAGGAAGAACGGTTCGGAGTTGGCGTCCACGAAGAGTTCCGCCGCGAGCACGCCATGATTCACCAGCGCCGCGGCCATCTCCCAGTACGTCGTGACCTGCCGGAACCAGCAGTTCCTCTCCGAACCCGAGTCGGCAACCACCACGCGAATCTCCTCTGCCGAGGTTGGCCAGAACTCTCCCGTCATCCACGCACGCGCCTTCCGCAGTACCGGCTCCTGCCGAAGCTCATAGAGCTTCAGGATCGTTGCCGCATCTTCGCGCGCTGCCAGAGTCGTTTCCATGATTGCTCCTTGATCCGCCTTCTTGATCTGCCTTTCGGAATCGCGCTTTATGCGACGGGTTGGGCCGCTTCTTCCGTTGTCTTCTTCGGCCTGGCCGATACAGACTCTTCCGCCGCCGGAGCATCGCGCAGACGCTTCGAGTAGTGGCAGGTCACGCCCGTCTCTTCCTCGACCTTCTTCTTGCGCTTGCTTGTCTTTTCATCCGCGGCCGCGGGCTTCTTGTTGTTGGGGCAGGTCAGGTAGACACCCGACTTCAGCGTCTTCTCAATCAGGTAGGTCGAGCCGCACTCCGGGCACTTCTTCGGGACCGGCTTGCCGTTCGCCGTGAAGTCGCACTTGGGGTAGCGCGTGCAGCCGTAGAAGGTTGTCCCAAAACGCGTCTTGCGTTCCGCGATGTCCCCCTCGCCACACTTGGGACATTTCATCCCCTCCACCAGGTTCTGCTTGATGTACTTGCACTCCGGATAGCCGGAGCAGGAGACGAATTCGCCGAAGCGGCCGGTACGCCGTACCAGGTCCTTGCCACATACCGGGCAGGGCTCGCCAATCGGCACTGGAGGCTTTTGCTGCTCGCGGCTGGTCAGGCGACGAACCGTCTTGCAAGGCGGGTCCTCGTTGTAGCCCGGACATGCCATGAACGGTCCGAATGGGCCATTGCGCAGCACCATCACGCGACCACAGGCCTCGCAGTACTCGTCCTCTTTCTCATCCGGGTTTTCCAGCTGCGGCTTGGCTGCAAAGTTCTCCTTGGTAAAGGTGCAGCTCTCCTTGTCCTTTTTGTTGTAAGTGCTACAGGCGTAGAACGATCCGAACTTTCCCCACTTCAGCACCAGCGGCGCGCCGCACCGGTCGCACTTCTCGTCGGTGGGCTGCTCCATCCGCTTCACGTTCTCCATGTGCTTCTCAGCGTGCTTCAACTCTTTCTTGAAGTAGCTGTAGAAGGCCGTCAGCAGATCGGTCCAGCGCTCCTTGCCGTCTTCGATATCGTCCAGTTCCCCTTCGAGCTTCGCCGTGTACTCCGGATCGAAGATGTAGGGGAAGTTCGCCACCAGAAGATCCGTCACCACCAAGCCGATCTCGGTCGGCACGAACTTACCCGAACGTCCCTGACCCACCTTCTGCACGTACTCGCGCTCCTGGATGGTCGACAGGATGGTCGCGTAGGTCGACGGTCGGCCGATGCCGCGCTCTTCGAGCGTCTTCACCAGCGATGCCTCGTTGTAGCGTGGCGGCGGCTCCGTGAACTTCTGCTCGTGCTTCAGCTCCTGAAGTACCAGCGCCTGCCCCGCGTTCAGATCGGGCAGCTTGTTCTTCAGCGCGTCGTCATCATCATCCTTCGCGTCCTTGGCCTCTTCGTAAACCTTCAGGTAGCCATCGAACTTCAGGATCGAGCCGGTTACGCGGAAGTCATAACGACGCTCCGCCTGCGCCTGCACATCGACGATCGTCTGGTCGAAGACCGCCGGCACCATCTGCGACGCCACAAAGCGCCGCCAGATGAGCTGGTAGAGCTTGAACTGCTCGTCGCTCAAGATAGCGCTTGACCGACTCCGGAGTATGTTTCACCTCGGTCGGGCGGATCGCTTCGTGCGCATCCTGCGCGTCCTTCTTGCTCTTGAAAGTATTCGGCGCTTCCGGCAGATAGTTTTTGCCGAGTTCCTTGCCGATATACCCGCGCACCTCGGTGATCGCATCCGGCGACACGCGCGTCGAATCGGTACGCATGTAGGTGATCAAACCCTCGGTGCCTTCAGAGCCAAGCTCCACGCCTTCATACAGCCGTTGCGCGACGCCCATCGTGCGCCTCACGGAGAAACCAAGCTGCCGCGATGCATCCTGCTGCAGACGGCTGGTTGTGAATGGCGCTGTGGGATTCTTGCGGCGCTCCTTGCGCTCCACTTCGCGCACCGACCACTTCGCCTTCTCAATCGCGGCCAGCACGTCTTTGGTGATGCGCTCATCCGGCAGCGCATTGCCGCTCACCGTGTCCACCTTGGCGCTCTCGCCGTCGATACCCACGAATCGCGCAGTGAAGACGTTCTCGTCCTTCGCGCTTGTCTTCAAGTCGGCATCGATGGTCCAGTACTCAACCGGCTTGAACGCCTTGATCTCGCGCTCGCGTTCGACGATCAGGCGCAGCGCCACCGTCTGTACCCGGCCTGCGGAGAGCCCGCGGCGCACCTTGTCCCACAGCAGCGGCGAAATCTGGTAGCCCACGATGCGGTCCAGCACGCGCCGCGTCTGCTGCGCATCCACCAGGTTGCGATCCACCTTGCGCGGATGTTCGAAGGCCGCGCGCACCGCCTTGGGCGTGATCTCGTTGAAGGTCACGCGCTGAATCGAATTCTTCGGTGAAACCGCGCGCAGCTCGTCTTCGAGATGAGCTGCAATCGCCTCGCCTTCGCGATCCGGGTCAGGCGCCAGGTAGACGTTCGTCATCTTGCCCGCAATCTTGCGCAGGCGATCGACGATCTTCACCTTGTCCGGCATCACGATCAGGTCCGGCTCAAAGGTGCCGTTCTCCAGCTCGACGCCGATCTTGTTTTTAGGCAGGTCCTTGACGTGGCCGATCGATGCTTCGACCACGAAGTCTTTGCCCAGATATTTTCCGATGGATTTCGCCTTGGCCGGCGACTCGACAATAACCAGTGATTTACTCATTGCTTCCCTTCAATTCCGCCTGCTCTCCGTTCCGGCCGCGGATCTGCCGGTGCGCCTCGGACTGACGACGCTACTGTTCCGGCGGTGAGGCAATATGTTGCACCGCTCGCCGGCAATCTCCGAACGCTATAGCATTTTTCCTACTATGGGAAGTCGTCCCGAAAAGTCGCGACGGCTTACTCGACCTGGCCTCTCCGTGACGAAAGACCATTCAGGCATCTGCGGATCGTTCCGCGCCCGTAGAAAAAAGAAGCTATATCACGCGCTCCTCAGTGTCTCCAAATTTGCTACCCAAACGGGTCCCAAATGTACCCAAATCCGCTCCGAAACCCCGTTTTCGAGACCAGAAATGAGACGCGGCCCCTCTCTGAAGGTCACGGAATTTTCCTGCGTAAGGTTAATCAGAACGTCAAATACGGCAATGGCGGCTGAACCGTTCCCTCACATGCGCCGGACGTAGTTTTTGCCCGGAAGCTGGCGGATGTGGTTGTTCAACTCGAGCTCAAAAAGTGCCGTAAATACCTCAGCCGACGTCACTTGTCCTTCTAACTGTTCAAGCAGCTCTTCCAGATGAAGGGCCTCGTCCAAACGCAGGAGGCCATACACTGCAGCCTCCGGAGGACTCAAAGGGGGACCGGACGGTATCGCCGCTTGCCCCTGTCGCAGTAATGATGCAGTTACCCCCGTCCCGGATTCAGATCCCGATCCGAAAAGTTCTTCCTGGCCCCCGTCCTGGTCACCCTCAGTGCCCTCCAGGCGGCCCTCCAGCTCCAGCCGGATCTGGCTGGGCAGGTCTTCCCAGATGTCCTCCCAGGTGGCTGTCAGCCTCGCTCCCTGCTTGATCAGCGTGTTCGGACCCCAGGCATTCCGGCTCGTCACGTTGCCGGGCACAGCGTACACGTCGCGGTTCTGTTCCAGGGCACAACGCGCAGTCACTCGTGTGCCGCTCTGCTCGCCCGCTTCCACCACCAGAACGCCGACGCTCATGCCGCTGATGATGCGGTTACGCAGCGGAAAGTTCTGCGGCGCGGGAAAGGTACCCATCGGCTGCTCCGCAACAATGGCCCCGCCGGATAGCACAATCTCTTCGGCCAGACGCTTGTTCTCCTTCGGGTAGACCACATCGACTCCGGTGCCCCAGACGGCCACGGTACGCCCGCCGGCACTCAGCGCCCCTTTGTGTGCGGCGGTGTCAATGCCACGGGCCATACCGCTCAGGATCACCATGCGGCGTGCCGCCAGATCGCGCGACAGCATCTCAGCCATCCCTGAACCGTACGTGCTCGGCGCACGCGTGCCCACCACCGCGATCGCCGGTCGCGAAAGCAGCGCACGATCACCGCGCACCCACAGCACCGGCGGTGGATCGAAGATCTCGCGCAGGCGTTCCGGGTAATCGGCGTCGGCGAGAGTCATCAGCGTGCAACCGCTATCGGTGATGCGTTGCCACTCCTCTTCCGCGGCCTTGCGCGCCTTGCCTTCGGCAATGAAGCGCGCGGATGTGACCGGGATCTGGAGGGCCTCAAGCGCCGTCAGCGGGAGGCGGAAGAGCTCAGCCGGCTCGCGGAGACCACGGACAGTACGCTGGATGCGACGCGGTCCCAGCCCAGGAGTCATGGCCATGGCCAGCCATGCGAGGGTGGTTTCGGTTGCAGAAGGAGATGAGCAGATGGTATCGGGGCCCGCCATGGATATGCAGCGAGGCTATGGGCGTAGACCACCAGCGACAATCCGACAAATGGGGTAGGGCGTCTCTCCTGCCTCGTGGTCTCAGCGGCTTGTGCGCCCTGTAATCTATCTAGTGAGTCGTCTTCGCGTTGCCGCTATCCGCTTCCTCAATCCTGCACCGCTGATGTGGGATTTCGACCATCCGCCCCATGCGGTTCCACTCGCCGGGCGTTATGACATCGAAAGCATGATGCCCGCGGAATGTGCCGAGCGCCTCGCTAGCGGCACAGCCGATCTCGGCCTCGTCCCCATTACCGCCTTCGCACATAGCAGACATCTCCGCATCGTTCCCGGCTGTGCCATCGCCTCCAAAGGCGCCATCCGTTCGCTGTTGCTGGTCTTTCGTTCCAGAACGGGACTCGACCGCATCCGCAGCATAGCCGCCGACACCTCATCCCGGGCGACTCTCGCCTATGTGCAGATCATGGCGCGTCACTTCTGGAAGCTTGCCGCGGATTTCGTGCAGCATCCGCCCGACCTCGACGCGATGCTCGCCGGCTGCGATGCTGCGCTGCTGATCGGCGATCCGGCACTGCTGGCGCTCGAAGACCGCGCAGGGCGCCTGGAACGGACAGGGGAGGAGCTTTGTTACATGGATCTCGGTGCGGAGTGGCACAAACTCACTGGCCTGGCCTGGATCTCCGCCGTGTGGGGAGTGCGTGAGGAAGCTCTGCATTCAGCCGCGCAGCGCGATCAACTGCTTCGCGATCTCATCGGATCGCGGGATGGCGGACTCGCGCATATTGACGATCTGGCCGAAGAATGGGCGATGCACATTGCCTTGCCGCGCGATACCATTCGCGCCTACCTCAGCCAGAACATCCACTACGTACTAGATGAGGAGTGCCTAGAGGGCCTTCGCCGCTTCTACGAGCTGGCGGCAGCCTGCAATGTGCTGCCGGCTGTGACCAATTTGCCTTTGCTCTAGTGGCCTTCGGGGTTATCCGACTCCAAATCTAGAGATCTCTGTCGTTATCCGTTGCGGCCTGAGGTTGATTCTGAGCGTCCAAGAGGACGTGACCCACAATGACCGGCCAACGAAGGGCGTGTTTCTGATTGCGGCAACGCCTGCTCGTGCCCATGCGTCCAGCAGTCACGCAATGCGCTGGTTGGTCGGCATGGGCTGGCTCGGCCTCTTCGGCGTTTCGCTGCTGGATGCTTGCCCCATACCGTTGCCTTTGCCGGGCACGACGGATCTTTTGCTTCTGGTCCTCGTGGTGCGGCACAAGAGCAGCCTGTGGCTGCTGGTGCCATTCGCCGTTGCCGGTGCTCTGGTGGGAGGCTTCCTCACCTGGTCGGCCGGTAAGAAAGGCGGAGAAAAGGCGCTGCGTCGTCACGTACCCTCGCGCTATTACAACCCCATCACTCGCTGGGTGAAGGGACATGGTCCGATCGCCGTCGCGATCGCAGCCATATTGCCTCCGCCCATTCCCCTGATGCCGTTTCTGGTGGCCGCGGGCGCCCTGGGCGTCACCCGTGGCCGTTTCCTTGCCTCGTTAGGCGCGGCTCGCGCGATACGTTACGGCATCGTCGCGTGGCTGGGAGTGAAGTACGGGCGTCACATGGTCCACTGGTGGAACCGCTACATGGCGCGATACGAAGGGTCCATTAGCTGGGCCATCCTCGGCCTCTTTCTTGCAGCGCTGGCGTGGGGCATCTGGCAGTGGAAACGCAGCAATGCCCAATCCGCAGCGCAGCCCGCCACGACGTGATGCCTACTTCCTGGGGCTTGTTTTGTTTTCCAGCGGTCGCGAGATCACGCAGGCGTTGATCCCGCCAATGCCGCTAGAGAGTTTGCCAGCGAGACCTTCCGCCGCCACGCAGCTGTCTGCAAAGACGAATTGTCCGTGGATGCCGGCAATCGCCGGGTTGAGCGATTTTTCCGTGAGTAGCGTGGGAAAGAGATGGCCGCTGGCGTAGCCCAGATATTGCGCCGTCAGCTCCCAGCCTCCACCTGCGCTCATGCCATGGCCGAAGGTTCCCTTTCGCGCCGTCACCATGACCGTCTCCGGGAGCATGGTGCGCATCGTGGTGATCTCTGCGTAATCACCCGGCGTGGCCGTGGCATGCAGGTCCCATGTGGCGATCTTGTCCGGCGTTGTGTGCGCCTCTTCAAGCGCCTGCCGGATAGCAGCCTGCGGGCCGGCGAGCGACGGCGTGATGATGTGATGTGCATCCGAGCTGACGCCCGCCGCGATCGGTTCCATCCCCAGCGGCGTCATGCCCTTGGATTCGAGGTATTCCATATCGCCGACGATCCACACTACCGAGCCCCCCGCCACGTGAGTGCCCTGCAACTGCGTCAGCGGATTCGAGACTTCGCGGCTGGCCGAGAGTACGCGCGCTCCGTAAAACGAGCCCACGACCAGCGGATGCGGTGGCGGATCGGTTGCGCCGACCACCACTACCTTGGCCTCGCCCCGTTCGATGGCATGCATGGCCAGCCGCAGGGCGACACCGAAGGTGGAGCAGGCGGCCACCGGCGCAAAAGCAAGCCCGGTGATCCGTCCCAAGATCGAAACCTGAGATGCGGGCGTGTTGTGGATATTCCAGATCAGGTTCGCCGAGACCTTCCAGGGGGGCTCCGGCGCTCCCCATTTCTCCTGCAGACGAGCATGCCGCTTGCCACGCTCCCGTAGTATGTGGAGCTTTCCCTGCTCGACTCCGCCCTCCATCGCCAGCCCGTCGATGCTCGCGGCTTCGTCCAGATATTCACGCAGCTCCGGCGACCGCTCCATCCAGTAGGCCTCCCACGCGAGCGAGAGTTCGACCAGGTCGCCCTCGGCATCGGCGGGGTTCAGCGGAACATCCTCCAGGCCCTTCAGCTGGCCTTCCAGATAGGCGCTGAGCGCGCTGTTGTTCTCCCGGCTGCCCCAGAATCGGTTCCAGCGCTGCTGCGCCAGATAGAGCGTCACGCTGGACTGGTACATCGTTTCCACGGAGCCCAGCCCGGTTCCCACGTACACGTGCGCCTGGCTGCCGAGCTCCTGCATGAGCTCTTCGAGGCCGGGGTTCTGTCCCAGCGCCTGGATAAAGGCGCCGATCGCATAAAGCGACGGGTAATCCATCTTCTCTTTGAGGTTCTGGTAATGGCGCGGCGCAAAACGCTCATCAATCCACGCCTTGTAATCCTCGAAGCGGAACTCCGGCTGTCCCACCAGAAAATTGCTGGGACCAAATCCTTCGAAGGGCGTGAGCCAGCTGTCGGAACCAGCCAGATTGCGCGCAAATGCCTCGATATTGGGCGATGCGGGCGCCACAATGCCCCATCCAAAGACGCCGATGCGCGGTGTCTTCACCCGTCCGTCACGATCGGCGGAGGGAAGTGTCCGTGCGGCGGATGCAACGGAAGCGGTGCTTGTTGGCAACTCGGCTGAGCTCATGGCTGGCCCTTTGATTCTCGCCGACGACGCGCTCGCATGTCCACGCGGCAACGGCGAAGTGACAGTGCTGTTCAGGGTTCTGGCGAAGCAGTTCGCGAAGGGATACTTCAGTGCACCGGGTGGCCTACTGCGCCCGGAGTGACCCGTTACCGTTGCTTCCTTCCGGATCTGGCGGGGTTGGCGGGATTCCGTCGCGTAGGACCCGGCACTGGGAAAGAATATCACCGTACGGCAAGCGACGGCGCCGGCCGCTGCCATAGCATGGCTGGAACATGGCGACCCGGTATCAAACCGCGCAGCCAATGGTGCCCGGCGGTACCTTCGCGCACACCCGCCTGGAATCGATTGACATTGTCCGCGGCATCATCATGATCCTGATGGCGCTCGATCATGTCCGGGATTTCTTCGGCGTGCCGGGCATCAGCCCTACAGATGTGATCCGCGCCAGTGCAGCGCTCTTCTTCACCCGCTGGATTACCAATCTTTGCGCGCCGGGATTCTTTCTCCTGATGGGAACCGGCGCTTATCTCTCGCTGCGAAAGCGATCACGGATCGAGCTGGCGTGCTTCCTCATCACGCGCGGATTCTGGCTGATCTTCGTCGAAGTTGTGCTGATGCGGTGCCTCGGTCTGCAATTCAACTTCGACTCCCAGGTCACAATGCTGACCGTTTTATGGGCGCTTGGCTGGGCGATGATCGCGCTGGCAGCGTTGCTGGCGCTGCCTACAAAGTGGATTGGCGTTCTCGGCGTGGTGATGATAGCGACGCATAACCTGTTGGATCGCGTGCAGTCGACAAACCCACTGTGGCGACTAATCCATCAACCGGGAGTCGTGCTGGCGGCGAATGGGCACGTCTTCTTTGCTGCCTACCCTATTGTCCCTTGCATAGGCGTGACTGCGGCGGGCTTTTCACTGGGGAGCGTTTACAACTGGCCTGCGGCGCGGCGCAAAGCATGGCTGACCCGCGTTGGCGTGGCGCTGATAGCCAGCTTTATGGTGCTGCGGGCAATCAACCTCTATGGCGATCCGCAACCATGGAGTATGCAGCCATCCTTCGGGCGCACTGCGCTTTCCTTTCTCAACGTCACGAAGTATCCCCCTTCGCTGCAGTTTCTCCTGATAACGCTTGGACCGATCCTGCTTTTACTCCGGCTCTTCGAGAAAGACCCATCGCGTGCGCTGAACCCGGTGATCATTTTCGGCCGCGTTCCCATGTTCTATTACCTGGTGCACATTCCACTCATCCACCTGCTCGCCGTGGCGCTTTGCTATCTGCGGTACGGGACCGTGCACTGGATGTTCGAATCACCGTCGCTGGCAGATTTCCCCTTCACCGCGCCGCCTGGGTGGGGCCTGACATTGTCGGAAACCTACCTGATGTGGGTAGTTGTTGTGGTTCTGCTCTATCCAATGTGCCGCTGGTTCGCGGCGGTGAAGCAACGGCGGCGCGATGCGTGGTTGAGCTATCTGTAGGCGGGCACGCAGAGGCAATCCGTTAAAATAGCTAGGTGAACCCCACCGACATTCTGGAAGCACCTCCTGCGGCGCCACAGACGGCCTCCGCACGGCCACGTGTCGGTTTTGTGAGCCTCGGTTGTCCGAAGAATCTGGTCGACAGCGAGGTCATGATGGGCCTTCTCGATCGCGCCGGCGCCGAGCTGACCTCCGATCCCGAGACCGCCGAAATCCTGGTGGTCAACACCTGCTCGTTCATCGATTCGGCCAAGCAGGAGTCGGTGGACACCATTCTCGAGATGGCGCAGCACAAGACCACGGGCCGCGCGCGCAAGCTGATCGTGGCCGGCTGCCTCGTCGAACGCTATCGCGACGAGATCCGCAAGAACATTCCCGAAGTGGACGCGGTGGTCGGCACGGGCGAGCTCGAATCGATTCTTAGCGCAGCGGGATTGACCCAGACTGCCCCATCCACATCGGCGACGCCACAACTCTTTAACATCCTCACCGCTGCGGGCACCACCCGCCGCGCACCGGCCGACGCTGCCGCATCGCGTGCTGAAGGCGATCTGCGTGAACAGCAGGGACGCTTCGCGCGCGATACATGGGACGGCGCAGTGCCGATGCTGCCCACCTATCTCTACGACGAAACGACACCGCGCCTGCTGGCGACCGGCAAGACCTCTGCGTATCTGAAGATCGCCGAGGGCTGCGATCACCCGTGCTCGTTCTGCGTGATCCCGAACCTCCGCGGCAAGTTCCGCTCGCGCCGGTTCGAATCGGTCGTCACCGAAGCCGAGCAACTCGTCGCGCGCGGTGTGCGCGAGATCACGCTCATCGGCCAGGACACGACCTGCTATGGCGAAGACTTCGGGCTGAAGGACGGATTGGCCACGCTGCTCGACCGGCTAGCGGAGATAGATGGGCTGACGTGGCTGCGCTTCCTCTACGCGTATCCGAACAAGGTCACCGGTCGGCTGCTGGACACCATCGCGAAGCACGACCGCATCGTGAAATACCTCGACGTGCCGCTGCAGCATGCCGCCGCGCCGGTACTGAAGCGCATGCGCCGCGGCGCGAATGCCGACATCTTCCTCAGGACGCTCGAGAAGGTCCGCGCGGCGGTGCCGGGTATCGCATTGCGCACTAGTTTCATCGTCGGCTTTCCCGGCGAGACCGCAGAAGACCATGCCGCGCTGATGGAGTTCGTGCGGGAGGCGAAGTTCGACTGGATGGGAGCATTTGCCTACTCCGACGAAGAAGGCTCGCAATCGATCCATCTGGACAAGGCGCTCAAGGTGCCGAAGCGCACCATCGAAGCACGCCGCCGCTCCCTGATGAAGCTGCAGCAGGAGATCAGCCGCGAGCGGAAGGAGCAGTGGGTCGGCCGCATCATGGACATCCTGGTCGAAGGCGAGAGCGACGAGACGCCGCTCTTGTGGGAGGGCCGCTCCCAGTTTCACGCGCCGGAGATCGACGGCAAGGTCTACATCAATGATTTCGGTCCGCACGAGACGCTGGTCCCCGGCACCTTCTATCGTGCGGAGATCACCGAGGCACACGACTACGATGTCGTCGCGCGTGTCATCGAATAACTTGAGGAGTCGTTATGTCTGAGGCGAAGCAGAAAATCCTTCGCTGCCCCATCTGCCGGACCATCGTGCCTCTGGATGATCCGAATGTGCCCTTTTGCAGCGACCGCTGCCGCGTCATCGATCTGGGAAAGTGGGCCAGCGGCGAGTATCGCATCTCGTCACCGATCCTCGATCCTGAGGTATTGGAGGATATCGACGAGGCAACATTGCGCCGTGCACAGCAGGAGAACGACGCTGACGAACGATGACCGTCCCGTGGCGCGATGAACGATAGACCCTCTGCGACCCCAGCAACGGGCAAAAAAACGCTATGGGCGTGGACCGTCGCTACTTTCTTTGGGGTTGGGCTGCTGAAGCCCGGTCCAGGGACGTGGGGTTCGGTGGCCGCGGTGCTGCTGTGGTTCGCCGACGCACTCTATACCTGGCACCACGCCGGTCTGCCCTACGAGGCCGGATTGGTTTGGGGGATCTTCGCCCTTGAGACCGTCCTCGCTGTAATCCTTGCCACGGCTCTCGGCGTTCCAGCAGCCACGCGCGTTGCGTTGGAAAGTGGCCGCGAGGACCCCGGCCACGTCGTCATCGATGAAGTCGCAGGCCAGTGGCTCACTCTCACCGTCTGCCGCCCGGATTGGCCGCATGCCCTGCTCGCATTGGCGCTCTTCCGCCTCTTCGACATCACCAAACCATGGCCCATCCGGAAGCTGGAGGCGCTGCCCGGCGGCTGGGGCATCATGCTGGACGATCTCGCCGCCGGGGCCTTCGGCGCTGTCGTGCTGCTTGTAATCCAGCACTGGTGGTAGTCTGCGCGTCTAAACTGGGCAGTCGTAGACTAGTAGCACCAGCATATGATCCGTATCGCCAAGTCCGAGCACCCCAATTCGAACACGCCGCGCATTGACTCCATCACACCAGAGGCGGTGCTGCCTGGGGGGGAAGTCGAGCTGGTGGGCAGTGCGCTCGGTCCGGTGGCAGAACGCCGTCCACTGGCCGTGCTCGATGGCTCGCTGGCCCCGGTCCTGTTGAGCCGCCCCACGCGCATGAGTATCCGGGTGCCCGAGTCCGCAGAGGTCGGCCGGCTCGAGGTGCGTCAGAACGGCGCCACCAGCAACGCCGTCACATTGAAAATAGGACGGCTGCTGGCGGAGAACGTGAACCCGGTCGCCAGCCCGGTGGTCGATGCCGAAGGGAATGTCTACACGACGCTCTCCGGCCAACGCGGCGAGAAGATGCCTGTCTCCATCTATCGCATCTCGCCCGAAGGCGACATGGACAGCTTCGCAACCGACATCGTGAATCCCACGGGACTCGCGCTCGATGCGGACGGTCTGCTCTATGTCTCCTCGCGGCACGAGGGCACGATCCACCGCATTACGCCTGCGGGCGCGAGCTCCATCTTCGTCGAGAGTATGGGCGTCGCTACCGGACTCGCCTTCGACACCGAGGGCAATCTTTACTGCGGCGATCGCAGTGGCACCATCTTCAAGATCGCGAGAGACCGGCAGATCTTCGTCTTCGCCACGCTGGAGCCGAGCGTTGCCGCCTACCACCTCGTCTTCGGCCTGGACGGCACACTCTTCGTCTCCGGCCCGACTACCTCGAGCAACGACGTCGTCTACGCCATCGACCGCGATGGCAGCGCGCGTATCTACTACCGCGGCCTCGGCCGGCCGCAGGGCATGGCCGTCGATATCGCCGGCTCGCTTTACATCGCAGCCTCGCGTCGCGGCCGGCGCGGCGTACTCCGCCTACCCATCGATCGCGCGCCCGAGGACGAGCCCGAGATCGTGATCAGCGGCAGCGGCGTCGTGGGGCTGGCATTCAGCCCATCCAGCAGTGCCATCGTCGCCACCCACACGGCCATTTATGATGTGGCGTTGGGTGTGGAAGGGCTCCGTTTCCTCTAACAGTTCCGCACGCGCCGCATCCCACCCGTGTCCGGATGATTTCGGACCGTAGTTATTTCGGAAGGTGACCCACCCGCATGCTCGCAGAAACCATCGCCGTCGGCTCGGAGATGCTGACGCCCTTTCGCCAGGACACCAATTCCCTCTTCGTCACCGAACGCCTGAACGAGATCGGCGTGAAGGTGGCCTTCAAAACCACCGTCGGCGATCGCATGGAACACCTCGTCAGCGCGGTGCGCACCGCTGCGCAGCGCGTGGATATCGTCGTCATCATGGGCGGCCTGGGACCGACGCAGGACGATCTGACGCGCCAAGCCGTGGCGGAGGCCATGGGCATCCACATCCGGCGCAATGCGGACATCGTAGCCGAACTCTACAAGCGCTTTGCCGCGCGCCGCATGAGCATGACGGAAAACAATGCGCAGCAGGCGGATGTGCTTGAGGGCGCGCATGTGGTACCCAATGCCAACGGCACTGCGCCCGCGCAGTGGCTGGATACAGTCTTCGGCGGCCATCGCAAAATCCTGATGCTGCTGCCCGGACCGCCGCTCGAATTGAAACCTATCTTCGAGCACGAGTGCATGCCGCGCCTGCGCGAAGCGTTGCCGCAACGCTTTATCGCCATGCGGACGCTGAAAGCCGCGATGATCGGCGAGTCCGCGTGCGACGCGCGCATCGCTCCGATCTATAAGCACTATCCGGATATCGAGACCACCATCCTGGCCAGCGGCGGTGACATCCAGCTCAACCTGATCTGCGAGAAGCCGGCACTCGACCTTGCGCAGGCACGTGTCGATGAGCTCGCCGGCCGCATCGAAGAGGAGTTGGACGAGCTTATCTATTCGACGCAGGGAGAGTCGCTTGAAGAGATCGTGCTGCTCTACCTCGGCATGAAGGGCGCGACGCTCGCTGTTGCCGAGAGTTGTACGGGCGGCATGGTGGCCGAGCGCATTACCAGCATTCCCGGCAGCTCGCGCGCTTTTCTCGGTGGCGCTGTGGTGTATTCAGACGAGTTGAAAACACTCTTTGCCGGAGTCGACCCGGCCCTGATCGCGCAGCATGGCGCAGTCAGTGCCCAGGTGGCGAAGGCCATGGCGGAAGGCATCCGCAAGAAGACCGGGGCCACCACCGGCCTCGCCGTCACGGGCATCGCGGGGCCGGGCGGCGGCACGGAAGAAAAGCCGGTCGGGCTGGTGTATATCGCGGTCGCGCATGGCAAAGAGGTGGAAGTAGCGGAAAAGAACTTCGCTGCGTTCTCCACGCAAAGCACGCGCGAGCGCGTGCGCATGCTGAGTGCTCAGGCCGCGCTCGACATGGTACGGCGACGGCTGATGTAGCGCAGCGGTTTGGTGTGACGCCGCTGGGGTTTCGGTGTAGCGCCGCGGCGGTTTCAGTGTAACGACCTGCACACTGGTTGCGACGCACTGCAGGCGCTACACTCGAAGCCGTCCATGTTGCTCTACTTCGTCGTCGGCGTTCTCGCATATCTGCTGGGCTCCATTCCCTTCGGCCTCATCCTGGTGCGCGTCTTCCGCAAGCAGGACATCCGCCAGCAGGGCAGCGGCAATATTGGCGCCACCAATGTGATCCGTTCCGGCGGCAAAGGTCTGGGCGCGGCAACCTTCCTGCTCGATGCGGCAAAAGGCTTTGTTGCTGTCATCGCCGCGTACATGATCGCGCAGCCATTTGCACACCGGGCGACAGACTGCACAAAATCTGGCTGCGACCGCAGCGCTATGCGCCATCGTGGGCCACATCTACACGGTTTGGCTCGGCTTCAAAGGCGGGAAAGGGGTCGCGACGGGCTTTGGGGTCTTCCTCGCCATCTCGCCGCTTTCCGCGCTTATCAGCTCTGGCGGTCTTCATCGTCGTCTTCGCGATCAGCCGCTTCGTCTCGCTTGGCTCCATTCTCGCTTCGATCGCTTTCGCCGTACTGGCGCTCATGCGCGGCTACGGGAAGTTCACTCCCTGGCTGCTTGCGGTCTGCGTGATTGTGCCGCTCATCGTCATCGGCAAGCATCATGCGAACATCCGCCGCCTGCTGACAGGAACCGAATACCGCTTCGGCAAAGCAAAGGCCGCAGCCGCGTGAGCCGGATCGCCATTATCGGCGGCGGCGCGTGGGGCACCGCTCTTGCCATTTCGCTCGCACGCCGCGGCAGTCACTCGATCGCGCTCTGGTCGCATACCGCCGCCGTTGCAGAGACGATTGCGCGCCATCGCGAAAACCGCGCATACCTTCCCGGCTATATCGTGCCCGATGTGGTCCAGCCGACAGACGATCTTTCGCAGGCGCTCGCGGCGGCACAGATCATCATCGGCGTCATGCCTTCGGCCCACGTGCATGGGACTTATTCACAGATGGCTCGGCTGTTGAACGCTGATCAGGTGATCGTGAGCGCAAGCAAAGGCGTCGTCACCAGCGGAGGCGAGAGCGCGACGTATCTGCGTATCAGCGAGGTCATCGGCGGAGTGCTGGCCACGCACAACCTCGCGCTGCCCTGCGCCGTCTTCAGCGGTCCGTCATTTGCGCAGGAGGTAGCCGCAGGGCAGCCAACCGCCATGACCATCGCCTGCGCCGATATGGCACTGGCATCGCGGCTGCGGGATGAGCTCTCCGGGCCTGCATTGCGCCTCTACACCAATGACGATGTGGTTGGCGTGGAACTTGGCGGCGCGCTCAAGAACGTCATCGCCATTGCCACCGGCATTGTGGACGGCCTCGGGTTGGGCCACAACAGCGCGGCAGCGCTTATCACCCGCGGCATCGCAGAGATCACGCGTCTCGCCCTCGTCTGCGGCGGCCGGCGTGAAACCATGGCTGGCCTGGCCGGGCTGGGCGATCTGGTGCTTACCTGCACCGGCGACCTGTCACGCAACCGCCGTGTCGGGATCGAGCTCGGCAAAGGTCACCGACTCAGTGACATTCTCGAAGGCATGGGCGGCAAAGTGGCGGAGGGCGTGCTGACCACCCGCGCGGCGCTGGGGCTGGCCAACGCTCGTGGCATCGAGATGCCGATCACCGCGCAGGTGGACGCCATTCTCCACGGTGGCAAGAGTCCGCGCGAGGCCGTCGCGGAGCTTATGCGCCGTCCTGGCCGCGACGAACTGTAATCTCCTGCCGCGCCGTCCCCTATACACTGAATCAGACGGACATTTCATGATTCAGACACTTTTCGGCAGCCTGAAAGAGGCTGAGGAACCCAAAAAACGCGGCATCTTCGAACGCATGCGCGAGGCGGTGACGCGCACGCGCGAAAACCTCTCGCAGTCCCTGGAAGAGATCGTCGCGCTGACTGTCGAAATCGACGACAAGGCGCTCGACGAGCTGGAGATGAGCCTGATCGCTGCCGACCTCGGCGTGGTCACCGCGCAGGAGATCCTTTCTGCGCTGCGGGAGCGCGCGCTGACCCACAAGATCCGCGACGGAGCCGAGCTGAAGGAGATGCTGCGCACCGAGATCAAGGCGATTCTGGACGCGTACGCCACTCCGCCGCGTGTCGTCGAGCAGCCACCCGAGGTGATCCTGCTGGTAGGCGTCAATGGCACGGGCAAGACCACCACCAGCGGCAAGCTGGCCGCGTGGTACCGGCGCATGGGTAAGACCGTACTGCTGTGCGCGGCGGACACCTTCCGCGCTGCGGCCATCGAGCAGCTCGAGATATGGGGGCAGCGCACCGGCGTCGAGATCATCAAGACCAAGCAGGGCGGCGATCCTTCGGCGGTGCTCTTCGACGCACTGAACGCGGCCAAGGCGCGCTCGACCGATGTATTGCTGGTCGACACTGCTGGCCGCCTGCACACCAAGAACGACCTGATGAAGGAGCTCGACAAGATGCGCCGCACCACGCAGCGCTTCATTCCCGATGCGCCGCATGAGGTGCTGCTGGTGATGGACGCGACCACCGGCCAGAACGGCATGCAGCAGGCGAAGCTCTTCACCGAGTCCGCGGGCGTGACGGGCATCGTGTTGACCAAGCTCGATGGCACGGCGAAGGGCGGCGTTGCGGTTGCGATCGCGCGTGAGCTGCAGCTTCCCGTGCGCTTCGTCGGAGTGGGTGAGAAGCTCGACGACCTGCTGCCCTTCGACAGCGCCGCCTTCACCGACTCACTGCTTGGCGCCTGATATCTATGCCTGAAGAGCCGCAGAACGCGAGCGGAATTCCGGCAGCAGACGAGACGCAGTGGATGGAACTCGCGCTCGATCTGGCGCGCCAGGGCGTCGGGCTTGCATCTCCCAATCCGACCGTTGGCTGCGTGATCGTGCATGACAATCGCATCGTCGGTCGCGGTTTTCACCAATACGCGCGGCGCGATCATGCCGAAGTTGTGGCTCTAGCGGAGGCGGGCACCGCGGCACGAGGCGCAACGGCGTATGTCACGCTCGAACCTTGCAGCCACTACGGCCGCACCGGTCCGTGCGCGCTCGCGTTGATCCAGGCCGGCGTAGCTCGCGTGGTTGCCGCCACGGCCGATCCCAATCCGCTGGTAGCAGGCCAGGGGTTGGCGTCGCTGCGCGAAGCCGGCATCGAAGTGCTGGTCGGCCCTGGCGCGGCGGAGGCGCGAGAGCTCAACGACGCCTTTGCACATTCCATCAGCCACCACGCGCCTCTGGTCTCGCTCAAGATCGCGGCAACACTCGACGGCGCTATCGCGCCATCTACTGAGACGCATCGGGAAGGCACGTCGTTCCCCATCACTGGCCAAGCAGCACGGGCCCGGGTGCAGGAGTTGCGTCATGCGCACGATGCCCTGCTCACCGGCATCGGTACCGTGCTGGCCGACAACCCGCTGCTGACGGACCGCAGCCAGCGTCCGCGCAGGCGGCGGCTCCTCCGCATCGTGCTCGATTCGCAACTGCGGCTGCCGCTCGACTCGCGTATCCTCTCCGGCGTCGAAGACGACCTGCTCATCGTCACCCGCAGCGAGGACAACGCACGACAGCGGGCGCTAGCCGACCGCGGAGCACGCGTGCTGAAGATCGATGCGCAGGCAGAGGGCGGCGTCTCGCTGCGCGCCCTGCTCGAATATCTCGGGAAGCAAGAGATCCTCAGCGTGATGATCGAAGCCGGCTCGCGTCTGAACCGCAGCGCACTAGCAGCCGATATCGTCGATAAGCTTTATCTCTTTCAGTCACCCCGCTTTCTGGGCCCGGGGTCGGTGCCCATGCTGGCGGGCAATCCCACGGACAATTTGCCGCGACTGCTTCGCTATTCGACGGAGCGAATCGAAGATGACACGCTGATTGCGGGCTATATGCATGATCCCTGGAACTCATGATTCGTGGAAGCTTGTGGTCTGCCTTTTATCGCAGGTGGAAGCTGGAGGCTCGAAGCTAGTAGCTTCTTAATATGTTCACCGGCCTCATTCAGGAAACCGGCTCCGTCGTCAGCGTGGAGAAGCGTGGCGGCGTGCACCACATTACGATCCATGCGCCGAGCCTCGCAGCACGCCTCCAGACGGGCGACAGCATCGCGGTCAGCGGCGTCTGCCTCACGGCGCTTGCCATCGCTCCGAAGCATCAGCCTGACCGCTTTGAGGCTGACTTGGCAGAGGAAACGGTCCGCCGGACCTCGCTCAGCCAGCTTGCTCCGGGCACCAAGGTGAACCTCGAATTGCCAACGCCTGCAGGCACGCCGCTCGGCGGCCATGTGGTGCAGGGTCATGTCGACGGCGTGGGCCGTCTCCTTGCGTTGAAGCCCGTCTCACCGGGGAATGAGAAGACAGACTGGTGGCTGGAAGTTGAGGTGCCTGAAGGCATTCGGCCCTACGTCGTAGAAAAAGGATCGATTGCGATCGAGGGCATCAGCCTGACGGTCGCCGCGCTGGGATGGAGAGCGCGTGAGCGTCGCCATCATTCCGCACACCTATGCGCACACCAACCTGTGCACTCATCGCCCGGGCGACCTGCTCAATCTCGAGGCGGATGTGCTGCTGCGCCATGCCGCCCAATTCCAGGCTGCGCAGACGAGCGAGAGAGAAAACTCACCGAAACTTACTCTCGCTTTTTTAATGACCAACGGCTATTGAGTTTGCGTCATCTCAGCGTGACATGAGCGGAAACAGCGTTGCCCACCGTGGATTGCATAAGGGGAAAGCATGCGTGTTTCTGATACTCGTTGCGATCGGCATCGCGTGTATCTGCATGCTCGCTTACATGTTGTTCTACGCAACCCCTCACGCGAACCCTGCGATCAAGGATGCTGGACACAGCATGATCCCGCTGGACGCTTCGCCTTCGGGAACCATCGCGGGCAAATGCGTTGTCCGCTCGTGACCAGCAGAGCTCTCCGCCGGACAATCAGTCCCTTCTGATACAACGCTTCTACACTGATTCCAGGCCACTTAGAAGCGAATGCAAGTGGCCTGTGCCGTGCTCTTCATGGCTTCCATGCGCTTGATCGCCGATATTCGTTTTGCACTGCGCCAGTTCCACAAGTCGCCTGTCTTCACTCTCACAATTCTCGCTGTTCTTGCGCTCGGCGTGGGTGCGACCGCCGCTATCTTCGGTCTCTTCGATCAGGTGTTGCTGCGCTCGCTACCGGTGACGCGGCCTCAGGAACTGGTGCGGCTCCAGGGGCACAGCGACTATTTCAACGGCAGCCTGCAAATGGTCGGCGGCAGCCAGGATGAATACGCCAGCTATCCGGCTTACCGCCATCTGCGCGACAACACCAGCCGGATCTTCAACGGCCTGCTGGCCTCCAGCCCTGAGCACTCCGTCGGCATCCAGTGGCAAGGCGAGACCAGAGTCGCTAATGCTGAGCTGGTCAGCGGCAACTACTTCCAGGTGCTCGGAGTCAACGCAACAGCTGGACGCATCATTCAGCCCGCGGATGACACCGTCAAAATGGGCTCACCGGTCGCGATGCTGAGCTACCGGTACTGGCAGAGCCGTTTCGGCGGCGACCCACGGGTCATCGGGATGGCGGTCAGGGTCAATGGCCACCCGTTCACCATTGTCGGCGTTGCTCCGCAGCGCTTTCATAGCGTCTCGACGGGAGAGACATCGGACGTCTTCTTCCCAATGATGACCAAACCCGTCATCACACCGGACAGAGACGACCTCAATGACTACACCGCAGCCTGGCTGAACATGGTCGCGCGACTGGCCCCGGGCGTCACCTTGGCGCAGGCCACAGCCGCCATGCAACCCATCTGGCACGCGGAGCGCATCCTCGACTTTTCCTACCAGGCAAGCAAGACCGCGGCGGTCCGCGAATCTTTTGTGGATCACGCGCACATGAAGCTGCTCAACGGCGCCACTGGCTTCTCGCCGCTGCGCGACACGCTGGATACGCCGATGAAGGCGCTACTCGGCATGGCGGCCCTGGTCCTGCTCATGGCGTGCGCGAATGTCGCCGGCCTACTTCTGGTGCGGTCCGCCGGGCGCGGGCGCGAGATGTCCGTGCGATATGCGTTGGGCGCGAAGCGCTACCGCATCGTGCAGCAGTTGCTGGGCGAGGGCATCCTGCTCGGGCTGGTAGGCGGCGGCCTCGGTCTGCTGATTGCGCGGCCAGTAAGCGAGTTGCTGGCGCGCCGCCTGTTAAGCGCCAGTGAAGGCGCGGTACCCTTCACGACCACGCTTGACCTGCGGCTGCTCGTCATTACGCTTGCCATCACGCTTGTCACCAGTGTGTTGTTCAGCCTGGCGCCGGCATTGCAGTTCTGGCGGCCGAACCTGGCCCCGGCGCTCAAGCAACAGAACGTCACCGCCTCAGGTGGCGCGCTGCTGCTGCGCCGTCTTGCCGTAGGCGCGCAGATCGCGCTCAGCGTTTTACTGCTGGCCGCCGCGGGCCTCTTCCTGCGCACGGTGTACAACCTGCACTCACAGGATCTTGGCTTCCGGCCGGATCGCCTGGTCGAGTTCGATCTCGATCCGCGGCTGGCCGGTTACCGAACGGAACAGGTCAATGCGCTCAACGCGCGCATTCTGGCTGCACTTCAGGCTTTGCCCGGCGCACCGTCCGTGAGTGCCGGCGATGATCCAGAAATGGCGGACAACTCCGGGATAGCCACGCTCGAAATCCCTGGATTCAAGCCGAGGAAGCGCAACGAAATGAACGTGGAGTGGTCAGGCGTGATGCCCGGCTACCTGGAAACGATCGGCGCACCCCTCATCGCTGGACGCGGCATTACGGAGGCCGACCGTCACGGCGCCGCGCCCGTAGCCATCGTCAACAGGAGTGCCGCGGTGTTCTTTTACGGCAGCGTGAAAAAGGCAATGGGCCGCACGCTGAAGGGCGACGACCAGCAGCGCACCATCATTGGCGTGGCGGAAGACTTTCACCACGGCGACGCGACGGAACAGCCCGGCCGCCGTGTCTTTGTGCCTTATTTACAGCAGGCGCCGCATCAGCTCACCTTCTATATACGCACGGCCGCCGCGCCCGGGCCGATGCTCGAAACGATCCGCCACGCCATGCATCAGCTCGACCCCAGCCTGGCCCTCGACTCTGTGTGGACGATGGATACGCAGATCAACATGGGCATGGCGCAGGCGCGAACGCTCGCGCAGCTGGCCTCCGCCTTCGGCATTCTGGCTGCGCTCATGTCCGGGGTAGGACTCTATGGCGTGCTCGCCTTTGAGACGATGCAGCGCACGCGGGAGATCGGTGTGCGCATGGCTCTGGGCGCGAGCCGCAATGCGGTGGCCCGACTGCTGTTTGCCGACACTCTGCGGCTGGCCGGCATCAGCATCGGGGTAGCGCTGCCGCTGGCCTGGGGACTCGCTCGCCTGATCCGCTCGCTGCTCTTCGGTGTCACGATGACCGATCCACTTACCTACTTTTCCGCTGCAACGCTCGTCGCGTTGGTGGCTCTCGCGGCCTCGGCCATTCCGACCTGGCGCGCGGCTTCGATTGAGCCCATGAGAGCGCTGCGATACGAGTAACTGGAGGGGGCGGGAAGGACCAAAAATACCTGACCCCGGATTTCTGCATCTACGGCTCCAGACCGCCGCTCCTTTAAGCCGCGTTCCGGAGAGCTCATGAAGATGGTTGGAGTACTGCTTATCATTCTCGGCGTAGCCGCGCTGATCTACGGCGGATTCACCTATACGACCACGAAAAAGGCGGTGGATATGGGGCCGATCCAGATCAACAAGAAGGAAAACCACTCGGTCCCGCTGCCGCCTGTGCTCGGTGTCATCGCGATCCTGGGTGGCGGAGCGTTGCTCTACTTCGGAGCAAAGAAGCCGTAGAGCTAATGGCGATTTACGCACAGACGAGAGCCAACGCTATGCATTCACTATAAAGTGTGAGGCATGGAGCCAAGACCAGCACCGCCATCACGGCAGCAGCGCGGAGGCTTCCTGGCGAGCGAGCCTCTGCTGCTCGTCGGGCTGGTCATTCTCACGCTTTATTTCGCCCGGGATCTTTTGGCGCCGATGGCCTTCGCGCTGGTGCTCAACTTCCTGCTCGCGCCGGCAGTCGCGCTCCTCGAGCGCTGGCGCCTCAGCCGCTCGGTCTCCGTCGTTCTGGTCATCCTGATCTTCTTCTCCGGACTCGGTGTAACGGGATGGGTGGTAGCGCGGCAGCTGGTGCACGTCGCGGAGCTGCTCCCGGATTATCGCGACAATATCCAGACCAAGCTCGACAGCCTGCACACACCCGTCGGTGGCGCGGCAGGTAGAGCGATCAGCTCGCTCGAGGAGATGACCGAACAGCTCTCCTCTCACACCAACGCAACCATCGTTCCCGTTGAACCGGCAGAGACGCCGGTTCTCCCTTCGGTGCGTCGTCGGCGCTACCGTCAGCCTGCTCCCTCAACGGGCTCCTCAGCGGGACTGCCCGACAAGAATGCGACCACGCAGCAGCCAATGCCTGTCCAGGTGGTGGAACCGCCAGTTTCCGTAGGCCGCTACCTGCAGGAGATGTTCTCACCCATCCTCCGTCCTCTGGCGGCGTGCGGCATCGTCATGGTCTTCACCGTGTACATGCTGATGTACCGGGAGGACCTGCGCAACCGCCTGCTGCTGCTGGCCGGGATGGGGCGGTTGAGCCTAATGACACGGGCCTTGCGTGACGCGGCCGAGCGCATCAGCACCTATCTCGCCTGGCAGTTCGTGACCAATGCCCTGTTTGGCCTGCTCTTCGGATTAGGGCTATCCATCATCGGAGTGCCGGACGCCACGCTATGGGGAGCACTGGCGGCCATCCTCCGCTACATCCCCTATGTTGGCACCGGCATCGCGGGCCTGCTACCGGTCATATTTGCGGTGGCCATCTTTCCCGACTGGCGGCAGGTCTTCGAGATTGTGGGCCTCTATGCCACGCTTGAATTTGCTACCGCGAATTTCTTTGAGCCATGGCTGTATGGGTCGCGCACCGGGATCTCGGCGCTGGCGCTGTTGGCCTCGGCCATCTTCTGGACGCTGTTGTGGGGATGGCCCGGCCTGGTACTGGCCACGCCGCTCACCGTTTGCCTGATTGTGATGGGCCGCCACGTGCCGCAGCTTCGCTTTCTTCATGTGCTGCTGGGCGAAGATGCCGAACTGGCGCCGGAAGCGAAGTTCTACGAGCGCCTGCTGGCGATGGACCAGAATGAGGCCCACAGCATCGCCGACCGGTTCCTCATCGAACGGCCGCTGATCGACTTCTACGATTCGGTCCTGCTGCCTGCGCTGGGCCTTGTCGAGCAAGACCGGCACAAGGGCTCGTTCGATGAGACACGTGGCAACTATCTGCTGATGAGCGCGACCGAGCTGGTTGCTGAATTGAGTGAGTTCAACGGCAAGCACGCTTCCGAAACCCCGGGCACGGAAATCTCGGCTAGCGCCCACACAGAGACGCATTCCGCACATAAGGGCGCACCTGTCATCTGCATCCCGGCCGGCGATCAGGCCGACGAGCTGACGGCGATGGTTCTGGCACAGTTGCTGGAGCAGAGCGGCCACAACACTCTGCTGCTGCCCACCTCGTCAGTGACGCCGGAGATCCTGGAGCGACTGGGGCAGGATTCCGGGACGATCCTCTGCATCTCCGCCCTGCCGCCCTTCGTCTTTACCCAGACGCGCACGCTCTGCCAGCGCATCCGGGAGCAGCTTCCGGAGAACCGCATCCTGGTCGCACTGTGGCAATCCGTGCAGGACCCGGAGACGATGCGCGAGCGCTTTGGCAGCGCGCGGCCGGATCGGGTGGTGACGACGCTTGCCGCAGCTATGGTGCAGATCGAACAGTGGCAGCGGGGCTATGAGACCCCACCTGAAGTATTAGCCGCGCAGCCGATCGCTCAACCGATTACTGCGGAGTGATGATGCCGCCGACGCGCTGCCTTGGCGGCAATGGCTTCCCGCGCCGGTCCACTTCCACCGGCGGCGCGTTCACAGCTTCGCCAGCGGGTTTGGCGGCGGCTTTCGCCGTGGCAGATCTGTTCGCGTGCGCTTTCGTCGGCTTCATGGGGTACGCACCTCCGTAGTGACGGATTCTCCCATCACTCTACGCAAGAGCATGCCAGATGGCGCGGCCCTGCCGTCAAGAGAGCCGCTCTGCGGTTCACCCCGGCGAGCCGGCAACGACCGATAATCCGCTCTACACTGAAGATATGCCGTCGCGTGTTCGCCTGATTGCTATCGATATCGATGGCACGCTTCTTCCTACTTCGAGCACCACGATCAGCCCCCGCAACTGCCGTGCCCTGCGCGGGGCGCAGGCCGCCGGCATCCACATTGTGATTGCGACCGGACGCCGCCACCAGTACGCCGGTCCAGTCCTGCAGCAGGTGGGACTGGCGGCGCACACAGTCATGATCTCTTCTAACGGCTCCGTGGTTCGCTACTTCGACCGGACACTTATCCAGCGCAATCTGCTGGCGGCGGCTAGCGCACGGGCCTTGTGCCCTGCCCTGCGTCCCTTTGGCCAGACCATGGTCTTCACCTTCGATCGCGAGTCCGCGCCCTCGCTGGTGGTCGAGAGCGTGGCCGCGCTGAATCGCAGAGTCGGCGTCTGGGTGGAGGCCAACCGGCCGGACATGCTGGAGATTGCACCGCTGGAACGCGCCTTCGATCAGGACGAAGCCCCGATTCAGGGGATGCTCTGTGGGGAGATCGCGCAGGTCCGCGCCGCCCAGCGGGTGCTCGAAGGCATGGATTTTGCCACCAATATCACCATGCACCGCACGGAATATGCGGACCGTGACCTGGGCATTTTGGACATCCTTCCGCCGAACTGCTCCAAGGGCCACGCGCTGGCCAATTACGCCCGCAGTTTGGGGCTGGACGCGTCTGAGGTGATGGCCATTGGGGACAACTTCAACGACCAGACCATGCTAGAGTACGCCGGCCGGCCTGTCCTGATGGCCAACGCGGGCGATGAGCTGCAGGCCCTGGGCCGCCAGCGAGGCTGGGCCGTCACCCTGAGCAACGACAACGATGGCGTAGCCGAGACGCTCGAACCCATCATCCGCAGTGCACAGGGCGGCGGGCCTGCAGGTAACGGCCCTACGCCGGAAGTCGTAACCGCCGAGGCCGAAGCTCGAGGCCGATGACCCGGGACTGCATGGTAGCCTACCCGGAGTGGTTTTCTTTCGACATGCCGTAATTGCCGCCTCGGTATTGCTGTTGGCCGGTTTAGCAAAGACCCTGCACGCAGCCGAACACATCACGCTGCGCAACGGCTTTGACCTGATTTGCGACCATCGCGAAGTCGCCGGAGACCGTGTCCGTCTGTACATGACAGCCACCGGACCCAACTTCATGGAAGTGTCCAGCGGCGATATCGCCAGCAGCGAATTTGTCCAGCTTCCTGTGGTCGAAGCGCGGCAGGCGGCGGCAGTGGTCCCAGCCGACCCGACAGCTGCTGAGATCCGCGAGATGGCGGCAAAGGCCGGCGCAGCTCACCATCTCGACGTCGAACTGCTGGCCAGCGTGATCCGCGCGGAGAGCAATGGCAATGTGCACGCGGTAAGCCGCGCCGGCGCCCGCGGACTGATGCAGCTGATGCCCGGCACAGCCAGTCAGCTCGGCGTGGCGGACACCTTTCGCGCAGAGCAGAACATCAACGGCGGCACCACCTACCTGAACTCGCTGCTCGAGCGCTACCACGACAACCTGGCACTGGCGCTCGCGGCCTACAACGCCGGCCCGGCCGCGGTCGACAAGTATCACGGCATTCCACCCTATCGCGAGACGCGCCTCTACGTCGCCCGCATCATTCACGATTTCAATCGCCGCAAGGCGGAAACCGCCGCCCACGCGGCGACGCTGGTCGCTTCCACGGCATCGCCCTCTAGGGGCAATTGATCCCTACATCCGCGCAGACCACGGCCTGGATTACGGCGAAACCCATCCCATCAGGAGCGATTGCACATTGAAATCCAAGAAGCTCCTGCTCTCTCTCGCCGCCGCGTTGCTTTTTGTGGCGCTGCTCGCCTATGGCAGCCACCGTACTCATTTCCGTTGGGACATCCTCGCCCAGCAGACTCAGTTCGTGCGCTGGCAGAACATTCTCATCGGCATGCTGCTCATCTACGGAGCGTATCTGGTGCGCGCCTTCCGCTGGGTTGTCTTCCTACGCCCCACCCGGCGGCTGCCTCCGCTCTATCTACTGGGCACGCAGGTGATTGGTTTCACCGCAGTGGCACTGCTGGGTCGCGTTGCGGATCTTACCCGGCCTTACCTGGTTGCCCGGCGCAGCAAGCTTCCCATCGCGCTGCAGATCGCGATCTATACCGTCGAGCGCATGTTTGACGCCTGCTCCATGGCGACCATTGTCGGCGTGGCATTGCTGCTGGCTCCGAACAAGGCGACGATGCCGCACCGCGAGATGGCGATGGCCGCCGCCAAGACTGCGCTAATCGGTGCTTTTGCGCTGATCGTTCTGGCGGTTGCGGTGCGGGTAGCAGGGGAAAAGCTCGCCCAGCTCTGCGAGCGGGGCATGGGGCATAAGGTCGGCTTGAGCATTGCGTCGAAGATCCGCGGCTTTCGTGACGGTCTGGTTGCCGTCTCGTCGACGGGAGTGCTTTTCCAGGCGGCACTGCTCTCTCTGCTGATGTGGGCGATGATCTCCGGTGCCTACCTGTTTACCGTTCGCGCCTTCGCTGCTTCGCCGGTGCTGGCCACGATGACCCTGGGCCGCGCCGTCATTTTGATGGCGGCCAGCATGGTGGGGTCGGTTGTGCCGATCCCCATCGTCTCCTGGTTTGCGCAGATCCTCGTGCTGCAGCAGACACTGCAGCACATCTACGACGTACCGGCAGAGATTGCGCTCGCCTGTGGGGCCGGCATCACCTTTGTCACATTCCTGTGCATCGTTCCAGTGGGCCTAGTGTGGTCGCGCTTCGAGCACATTTCGCTCCGGCAGGTATCTGAAGAGTCCGAGCATGATGCTGAGGGGCTTTCCTCAAGCGCGCAAGCCTAGGCTGTCGTAAAGGCCGCACTGGCCAAGCTGCTATCGTAGACATATCTATGAAGTGTCCGTACTGCGGCTTTGCGCAGGACCGCGTCGTGGATTCACGCGAGAGCAAGGAAGCCGATTCCATCCGAAGACGCCGCGAGTGCGAGCGGTGCGAGAAGCGCTTCACCACCTATGAAAGGATCGACGAGATCCCCTACATGGTGGTGAAAAAGGACGGCCGCCGCGAGCGTTTTGAACGGCACAAAGTCCTGAGCGGCCTGTTGCTGGCCTGCCGCAAGCGTCCCTTCACCCCCGACAACCTTGAAGCCATCGTCGACGAGGCCGAGACTTTTCTTATCGATTCGCCGGAGCGCGAGCGCACCACCAGCGAGATCGGTGAGCTCATCATGAACCGCCTCAAGGCCATCGACACGGTGGCTTACATCCGCTTCGCCAGCGTCTACCGCGACTTCACCGACGTGCGCGAATTCAAGGAAGAGCTGGAGCGCCTGCTGATTGCGAAAGACCAGACGGCGAAGCGGCGGGTGGCCGAGCCGCCACGCCGGGAGCCCGCTCCACGCAAGGCACAACGACGTCAGCCGTAACACGCCAGACATGATCGACGACACATTTATCGCGGTTGCGAAGCGCAGGATTTGCCGCAAAAGGAACGACTGAGAATGCCCAAACAACACACCATCACCCTGATTCCCGGAGACGGCATCGGCCCCGAAGTGACCAACGCCGTTGTTCGCATATTGGAAGGCGCCGGCGCAGCAACCGGAGCGAGCTTTCAATGGGAAAGCTACGCCGTGGGCGCCGAGGCCTTCGAGCGCTACAAGGAGTACATTCCGCGCGAGCTCTATCACTCCATCGAGCGCAACCGCGTGGCGCTGAAAGGCCCTGTCACCACGCCCATCGGCGGCGGCTTCGCCTCTATCAACGTCACCTTACGCAAGCAATTCGAGCTCTACGCCAACTTCCGCCCTATCCGCAACCTTCCCGGCACGCAGACGCGCTACCCCGGCGTGGACCTGGTCATCGTCCGCGAGAACACGGAGGACCTCTACGTCGGGCTCGAACATGAAGTCGTCCCCGGCGTGGTGGAGTCGTTGAAGATCGTGACGGAGAAAGCCTCCACGCGCATCGCGAAGTTCGCCTTCGAATATGCACGCAAGCACGACCGCAAGAAGATCCACGCCATTCACAAGGCGAACATCATGAAGATGTCCGACGGCCTCTTCCTGCGCTGCGTGCGCGAAGTAGCGAAGGATTTTCCGGAGATCACCTACGGCGAGCACATCGTAGACAACACCTGCATGCAACTGGTGATGAACCCCTACCAGTACGACATGCTGGTGCTGCCGAACCTCTACGGCGACATTGTGAGCGACCTGTGCGCGGCCTTCGTCGGCGGACTCGGCCTCGTGCCCAGTGCGAACCTGGGCGAGAGTTGTGCGATCTTCGAGGCGGTGCACGGTTCAGCGCCGGACATCGCCGGCCAGGACAAGGCCAATCCGACAGCGCTGTTACAATCCGCCATCCTCATGCTGCACCACATCGGCGAGACTGAAGCGGCGAACCGCATTCAGAACGCGATGGACAAGGTGTATGCCGAGAAGACCACGCTGACGCGCGACGTCGGCGGCACTGCCGGGACGCAGGCTTTCGCGAACGCCGTGCTCGCCGCACTCTGATACCCACACACTGAGAAAAGGACCGCAATGCCATTGGTGAATCGATCATTCCCCCTGCTGCTGTGTCTTGCCCTGCTGGTCGCTGGCGGTTGCAACCGCACGGAGACAGGCGCAAACAGCGGGTCCTCTCCTGCTGCTGAGGGCCCGATCACGACGATCGACTCTGCAACCGCCGGCAGCATCGAGGGGACTGTACACCTCATCGGCAAGGCGCCTGAGCGCATCGAGATCGATATGGCGCAGGACCCCGCATGCGCCATGAGCCCCTACGGCAAGAACCTCACCGAGGGCATCGTGAGCCAAAAAGACGGAGCAACGACCGGAAAGCTCGCGAACGTCTACGTCTACGTAAAGGATGGCCTGGGCAACAAAGTGTTCGCGGCGCCGATGGAGCCGGCGGTGCTTGACCAGAAGGGTTGCCGCTACGTTCCGCATGTGCTGGCCGCGATGGTGGGTCAGCCGATCGAGTTCCGCAACTCCGACCCCACGATGCATAACGTGCACATGCAGCCGACGGTCGGAGGCAACCAGCAGTTCGACATCTCGCAGCCGCCCAACGGGGGCACCACCCGAAACGCCTTCGGCAAGCCGGAACTGATGATCCCGGTGCGCTGCAACAACCATCCCTGGATGCAGGCGTTCCTCAACGTTGCGCCGAATCCTTTCTTCGCGGTGAGCGGAGAGGATGGGCACTTTGCTATCCATGGGCTGCCCCCTGGCACCTACACGCTGGTAGCGGTGCAGGAGCAACTGGGCCAGCAGCAGGCGACTATCACGGTGACGACGCATGGCACCGCGACCACGGACTTCAGCTTCAAGACAAAGTAAGAATCCAGCGAATAGGGCGCAGGCACTTAGATTGAGTCACTTGATCCCTGAGCGTAAGGCCCGATTCGCTGTCTTCGCCGCGATTCGCGATAAAATTGTCGAATCCTAACAAACAGCGAAGAGGCCAATGGCAGAGAGACTGAGGGTTGGCATACTCGGCGCTACCGGCACCGTCGGTCAGCGCTTCATCCAGTTGCTGGAGGGACACCCGTTCTTCGAGGTGGCGTGGCTTGCCGCGAGCGACCGCTCCACCGGCCGTCGCTATGAGGACGCGGTGCGCTGGAAGCTGGAGACGCCCATTCCGGCAGCGGTGCGCGAGCTACCGCTTTCACCTGCCACCCCGGATCAGGCGCCGCCGATCATCTTCGCCGCGCTCGATACCGATATCGCCCGCGAGCTGGAGCCGCTCTTTGCGGCGGCCGGTTGCGCCGTCATCTCAAACTCCAGCGCCTTCCGCATGCAGGAAGACGTCCCGCTGGTGATCCCGGAGGTGAACGCCGCCCATCTGGCTCTGCTCGAGCAGCAGAGCTGGCGTCAGAAGTCGGGCGGCTACATCGTCACCAATCCGAATTGCTCCGCCATTGGGCTGGTGCTCGCGCTCAAGCCGCTCGCCGATCGCTTCGGTATCGACAGCATCTTCGTCAGCACCATGCAGGCCATCAGCGGAGCAGGTTATCCGGGCGTGCCATCGCTAGACATCCTGGGCAATGTTGTTCCCTTCATCCGCAATGAAGAGGAAAAGATGGAGGCCGAGACGATGAAGCTGCTCGGCGCACTCGATGGAGCTTCGGTTCGTCCCTACGCGGCACGCATGAGCGCGCACTGCAATCGCGTTGCCGTGGAAGACGGCCACACCGAGAGTGTCTCGATCAAGCTGCGCACACCGGCGACGCGTGAGCAGGTGCTGGGCGCCTGGAACGAATTCCGGCCCCTTGCGCAGCATCAGCTTCCGACGGCACCGACGCAGCCAGTCGAATTTCTCGCCGCCGAGGATCGGCCGCAGCCACGCCTTGATCGCATGCGCGGATCGAGTTCGTACCCAGATCGCATGCGTGGGGCCGGCATGGCCACCACTGTCGGCCGCCTGCGCCCCTGCACTCTGCTGGACTGGAAGTTCACCGTGCTTTCGCACAACACTATTCGCGGCGCGGCGGGGGCGGCACTGCTGAACGCCGAGTTGCTGATGCAACTAGGCAAGTTGAACGGTACGCCTGCCACTTCTTCCGTAACTGCCACGGCGGCCGTCTCCGCATGAAGCTCGTCGTCATGAAGTTCGGTGGCACCTCGGTAGAGGATGCCGTCGCCATCCGCCGCACGGCCGACATCGTAGCCGGCCGCGTCGCGCAGGGGCTGCAGCCGGTGGTCATCGTGAGCGCCATGGCGCGCGTCACCGACCAGTTGCTGAATGCCGCGGCCGCAGCTGGACGCGGTGACAAATCCTCTGCGCTTGCCGCCAGTGTGGCGCTGCGCGCCCGCCATCACCAGGCCGCTGCCGAGCTGATTCCGGCAACGGACCTTGCGCCGATCGCTACTCTGATCGACGAGCACTTCGACGCGCTCGATGAGCTGCTGCGCGGCTTGGCCGCGGTCGGCGAGGTGACACCACGCACCACAGACATCGTCGCCTCGTACGGCGAGAGGCTCTCGAGCCCACTCGTCGCGGCGGCTTTCGTCGCACGCGGCATCGCCGCCGCTCACGTCGATGCCCGCAACTGCATCATCACCGACGCGCAGCACATGCGAGCCATACCACAGGATGAGTTGATCGCCGAGCGCCTCCGCGAGCATGTGCTGCCACTGGCGCAGGCGGGACGCGTTCCCGTCCTGGGTGGATTCATCGGCTCCACGCCGGAAGGCGTCACCACTACGCTCGGTCGCGGTGGCTCGGACTTCAGCGCGGCGCTAGTGGGCGGCGGTCTGCACGCGGAGTCGATCGAGATATGGACGGATGTCAACGGCATCATGACCACCGATCCGCGCATCTGCCCCGACGCACTTCGCGTCCGCACTATCAGCTTCGACGAGGCCTCCGAGCTGGCCTACTTCGGCGCAAAGGTGCTGCACCCGGCCACTATTCTGCCCGCGGTAGAAAAGAACATACCGGTCCTGGTGCTGAACTCGCGCGATGCTCAGAACGAAGGCACCCGCATTACCGCGCTCGCGCCGCACTGCCGCAGCCCCTTCAAATCCATCGCAGCAAAGAAGCGCCTCACCATCATCGACATCGTGGCCAACCGCATGCTGATGTCGCATGGCTATCTGAAGGCGGTCTTTGAGGTCTTCGATCGTCACAAGTGCTCGGTCGACATGGTTTCGACTTCGGAGGTCAGCGTCTCGCTCACTGTGGACTCAAATGAGCGCCTGCCCGAGATTGCGGCAGACCTGCGCAAGTTCGCGGATGTAAAGTACGAGGGGCGGAAGGCGCTGATCTGCATGGTTGGAGAAAACATCCGCGGTCAGAACGGCATCGCCGCGCAGGTCTTCGGCGCGCTCCGGCACATCAATCTGCGCATGATTTCGCAGGGTGCGTCGGAGATCAACATGAGCTTTATGATCGAAGAAGACGATGTGGAAGAGGCGATTCGCTCGTTGCACTCGGTCTTCTTCGCCGATCCGGATCCATCCATCTTTGATCTTGAGGCACGCAGGGATCTCGAAACACGCGTGGAAGCGCAGGCTGCAGGAGGCAAGCGGTGATCTTCCTCATTCTTGGCCGTGGCAAGACCGGCTCCATCGTCGCCGACGTGGCGCACGAGCGCGGCCATGGGGTGCGCGTGATTGGCGAGGAAGAGAACCGCAATGCTTCGGCTCTGACGCCGCCTTTGCTCACCCAGGTAGATGCCGTCATCGACTTCACCACCGCCGAGGCCGTCGTTCACAACCTGCGTGCCTGCCTCTCGAGCGGCGCGAAGGTCGTGGTAGGCACCACGGGCTGGTATGACCGCCTCAAAGACATGCGGGCACTCTGCGAGCGGCGCAACGCGGGCCTGCTGTACGGCACCAACTTTTCTGTCGGCGTACAGGTGATGCTGCGGCTGGTCCACGAGCTTGCGATCGGCACCCGCGGCTATGAGCTCTCCATCTCAGAGATCCACCATGCCAGCAAGAAGGATGCGCCTTCCGGTACCGCGCTCACTCTGCAGCAGACGGTCCGGGAAGCCGCGCCGGAGCTCGATGCCGCGATCACCTCTCAGCGCGAGGGTGACGTTGCCGGAATCCACGAGCTGCAAGCCCGCTCCGCGAACGACCTCATTACGATCCGGCATGAGGCGTTCTCGCGCCGCGGCTTTGCAGAAGGAGCTGTGCGCGCGGCCGAGTGGATCTCTACCCGCACCGGCTGCTACGACTTCACTGATATTTACGCACAACTGTAGTAGTCAGACCTACCGGCCAAGAACAATGAAGCTCATGTCGTTTCGCAGCGTGCAGCGGCTTTTCCCGTTTGTCGTCGCTCTGCACAACGGTGAAGAGGCTTTCTTCATGCCGAAGTGGGTATCTGCCCACCATGGCCAGCTTCCCTTTCATCCACGCGCAGGCGCGATTCTCCTCGGTTTGCTGCTGCTCACTTCCGCCGCCTTTGCAGTCACGAATTTGAGCGTTCAGAAGGGTCCGCAGAGCGTCTGGACATATCTGCTGTTTGGATCTGCGGCCGCGATGCTCATGAATGTTTTTGTGCCCCACATTCCGGCGACGCTATTTTTTCACCAATACACTCCCGGCGTCCTCACTGCAGTTCTGATCAACCTGCCCTTCATGAGTGTTCTCATGATCCAAGCCCTACGCGATCATTGGGTTTCAGGGATGAGGGCACTCCGCTACGCTCTGCTGGTACCTTTCGCAATCGGCGGATCGATTTTGGTTTCTTTCGCAATCCTCTGAGAAGTTCGCACCCTGACGTGCTAAGTACCTGATATTCTCGCCCGTTATGGAATTACGCGGTTGCGGCACGGCGCTCGTCACGCCCTTCCGTGCAGACACGACGATCGACATCGATGCGCTTGCCGCGCTGGTGGAGTGGCAGATCACCAGTGGCATCGATTTTCTGGTTGCCTGCGGCACCACTGCAGAGACCCCCACGCTGAGCGATGGTGAGGCTCTCGATGTCGTCCGCCTCGTCGTTCGCGTCGCCGCGGGACGGGTTCCCGTCGTTGCGGGATGCACCCACAATGCGACGCGTGAAGCCGTCGAACGCGCGAAGGCGGTCGCCGCCATCCGCGGCGTCAGCGCGATTCTGACCGCAAATCCGTACTACAACAAGCCGACGCAGGAGGGACAGTACCAGCACTTCCGCGCCATCGCGGAGTCCGTGCCGCGGCCCGTGGTGATCTACAACATCCCGGGCCGCACCGCCTGCAATCTGGAACCGGCCACTCTTGTTCGTCTCGCCCGTGACTGCCCGAACCTCTGCGCCGTAAAGGAATCGAGCGGCAACCTGCAGCAGATCACCGAGCTCATTCACGCGCTCGATGGCACAAAAGCGCGCGTCCTTGCGGGCGACGACAACATCGCCTTGGCGGCCATCGCGGTGGGCGCTTCCGGTCTGGTTTCCGTGGCCTCGAATGTGATCCCCGGAGAGATGCAGCAGATGATCGCTGCTGCGCTGAACAATGACTGGAACGCCGCTCGCGCCCTGCAGCGCCGCTATTATCCGCTGCTTCTCGCCAACTTCTGGGAGACCAGCCCCGGCCCGGTGAAGCACATCCTGGCGCGGATGGGTCGCGTGGCGCCGGTCTGGCGCCTGCCCATGGTGCCGCCCTCGGCAGCCGTGGTCGCCCGGCTGGACGCCCTCATCGGCTCGTTCGAACTCGTGCCTGCTCCTCGCTGATTTGAGCCGTACACTAAGTCCATTCATGTCCGCACCGAACCCCCTTCAACAGGAGATCGAGCGCCACTTTGCCGCCGGCGCCACTGCCATCGGCGATCCCGCCGCCCTCGAAGCCTTCACGCAACTGCGCATCGAACTCAACAGCGGCCGCGTGCGCTCCGCCGAGCCCGATTCTGACGCTCCCCTCGGCTGGCGGGTCAACTCCTGGGTGAAGCGCGGCATCCTGCTTGGCTTTCGTATCGGCCAGCTCGCCGCATTCGGCAACCACGATCTCTCCTTCGTCGACAAGAGCACCTTCCCGGCCCGCAGCTTCACTCCGGAAGAGGGCATCCGCATCGTCGTCGGCGGCTCATCCGTGCGCGAAGGGGCGTATCTGGCTCGCGGCGTGATCTGTGTGCCGCCGATGTATGTCAATGTTGGCGCCTACATCGACGAGGGCACGCTGGTCGACTCCCATGCGCTGGTCGGGAGTTGCGCGCAGATTGGCAAGCGTGTGCACCTCAGCGCCGCTGCTCAGGTAGGTGGCGTGCTCGAGCCGGTGAACGCCAATCCCGTCATCATCGAAGACGATGTGCTTGTTGGCGGTAACTGCGGCGTCTACGAAGGCACCGTCGTGCGCAAGGGCGCGGTGCTGGCAGCCGGCACAATCCTGACGCGGGGCACGCCGGTCTACGACATCGTCAACGACGTCATTCATAAGGCTGAGCCTGCGGGCGCTTATACAGACTCGGCTGTTGAGCCCAGGCCCCTGGTCATCCCCGCCGGCGCCGTCGTCGTGCCGGGTTCACGGGCAATCACGCGCGGCCGCGCCGCCGAATGGGGACTCAGCCTCTACTCCCCGGTGATCGTCAAGTATCGCGATGACAAGACCGACCTGAGCGCGGCACTCGAAGACCTGCTGCGCTAGGCGGCGTGGTGACGGAGCGGGCTAACGCGTATCATCGAGTGAGCAGAAGCCGTTTCTTTCTATCTGCATCTCACTACCTGCTAGCATTTTCTATTCATGTCAAAAGGCAAGCTGCAAATCATCCCCATCGGCGGACTCGGCGAGTTCGGTATGAACTGCATGGCCATCCGCTGGGACGAAGATATCTTCGTCATCGATGCCGGGCTCATGTTTCCGGAGAGTGACCTGCTCGGGGTCGACATCGTCGTACCCGACATCACGTATCTCATCGAGAACCGCTCCCGCATCCGCGGCATCGTCCTCACGCACGGGCACGAGGACCACATCGGTGGCCTGCCCTGGCTCCTGCGCGAGCTCAATGTACCCGTCTACGCCACGGAGTTCACGCTGGCATATGTCGAAGGCAAGCTCGAAGAGCACAAGCTGCTGGACAACGCCGAGCTGATCGAGATCGAGCCGAAGCGCAAGTTTCACCTCGGCCCCTTCACTATCGAGCCCCTGCGGGTAACGCACAGCCTGGTGGATTGCGTCGCGCTTGCGATTGAAACTCCCGTCGGCATCATCATTCATACCGGCGACTTCAAGGTCGATCTGTCTCCGCCGGACGGCCGCGCCTTCGATCTGGCCAGCTTTGCCGAATACGGCAAGCGCGGGGTCCTTGCCCTGCTGCAGGATTCCACCAACGTCGACCGTGCCGGCTATACGCCGAGCGAGTGGGCTGTGCGTCCGCGGCTGGACGAGGTCTTCTCGCGCACGCAACGCCGCCTCTTCTTCTCCTGCTTCTCCTCCTCAATCTATCGTCTGCGCATCGCGCTGGAACTGGCGCAGAAGCACAACCGCAAGGTCGCGATCGTCGGGCGGTCCATGCTCGAATCCTCGGAGATTGCGCAAGACCTTGGCTATCTCAATATTCCGGGCGACCTCGTCATCCATCCAGGCCAGATCAAGGATTACTCCCCCGAGGAGATCTGCGTGCTCATCAGCGGCACCCAGGGCGAGCCCATGTCCGCGCTCTCCCGCGCCGCGGTAGACAACCACAAGCACGCCAAGATCGAGCGCGGCGATACTGTGGTGCTCAGCTCGCGCGTCATTCCCGGCAATGAGAAAAGCATCTACCGCGTCATCGACCATCTCTGCCGCCGCGAGGCAAACGTCATCTTCGACGACGGCCAATCGGGCCTGATCCACGTAAGCGGCCACGGTAGCCAGGAAGAACTGCGGCTGATGATCAATCTCGTGCGGCCGAAGTTCTTCATACCCGTGCACGGAGACTTCCGCCATCTGCAGCGGCACGCGCGCCTGGCCATGGACATCGGCATCTCCGACAACGCCTATCTGCTCGAAGACGGTGATGTCCTCGAGCTCGATCAGACCAGTGCCACGAAGAACGGCAAGGTAGCCGCCGGGCGCGTGTTGCTCGATTCCGGCGCCTCCGGCAATGTTGTCGAGGACATGATCATCCGCGACCGGCGCCACCTCAGTGAGGACGGCCTGGTGATCGCGATCATCACCATCAACAAGCTCACGGGCCGCGTCGAAGGCGTGCCGGAGTTCGTCACGCGCGGCTTCGTCGCGGGCGATCTTGAGCTGGGCGAGCAGGCCAAGGCCATCGTCGGCAAGACGCTCCAAGAATCAAGCGCCGAAGAGCGCGCCGACCAGGTGCTGATCAAGGAAAAGATCCGCGTCGACCTGAAGCGCTACATCCAGAAGCAGACGGCAGGCAGGCCGTTCATCATGCCGATTATTCTGGAAATCTGAGCGCAGGAACCTGACTTGGCCACCACGAACATTGAGGCGCGCACCGACCTTGTCACCACGGAGGAGTTCGCTGCAGCGCGCGAACGGCTTCGCGATGTGGTGCTGCATACGCCGCTCGTCCGCCTCACCTCTGTCACCGAGTCGGCAGCTTACCTGAAGGCGGAGAGCCTGCAGCCCATTGGCAGCTTCAAGCTGCGCGGAGCCTCAAACGCCGTCGCGCAGTTGAGCGAGGCGCAGCGCCGGCGAGGTGTCATCACCTACTCCAGCGGCAACCACGGGCAGGGCGTCGCCTATGCGGCACGGGCCTTCGGTGTCCGCGCCATCATCGTCATGCCCGCAAACGCGCCGGAGATCAAGCGCCGAGCCACAGCAGCGCTGGGCGCAGAGATTGTGACTGTAGGGCCGGCCAGCTCCGAACGCCGCGAACGCGCCGAGGCGCTCGCCGCCGAGCACGGCTACGCCATCATCCCGCCCTATGACGATCCGGCCATCATCGCGGGGCAGGGCACCTGCGGGCTGGAGATTCTTGAGGACTGCCCGGAAGTCGATCTCGTGCTGGCTCCGGTCGGTGGCGGGGGCCTGTTAAGTGGTGTAGCAGCAGCGATCCGCCGGCAACGCCCGCAATGCCATGTCGTGGGCGTGGAACCAGAGCTTGCCGGGGACGCCGCAGCCAGCCTGCGCCAAGGCACCATCGTCGAGTACGCGGCGCAGGAGACCAGCCGCACTATTGCCGACGGGCTGCGTACCCAGAGTCTGGGCACCTTGAACTTTGCTCACATCCAGCGTTATGTCGAACGCATCGTCACCGTGACCGAACAGGAGATCGAGCAGGCAATGCGCCACATCGCATGGGACGCCCGCCTGATCGCCGAACCCAGCGGGGCCGTCGCCACGGCAGCGCTTCTTTCCCATCGGAAGGAACTCCCGCCGCACCGGGTGGCCGTCGCCATCATCAGTGGCGGCAACGCAGAGCCCGCCACACTCCTCCGCGTCCTCGGCACCGCATAGATAAAGCTCCCGGCGTTATTCTGGGCACGTGAACCTTTCCCGATACAAAGTTCCGCGCGCTCCTATCGTTCTGATCTGCGCCGGCGTTGCCTTCGCCACCGCCTCTTTGACAGCGGAAAAGCCCCCTTCCGGGCCTATCGCCACCGTCCTGCGCAACACTTCGGTCTTCGTCCAGGCGGATACCAGCTCGCAGCGGCTGGATACGATCACGCCCGGGCGCGAGATGGTGATTGTCGAGCAGAATGGCCCCTGGCTGCGCGTCTTCGCCAACACCGATGTCCAGCAGAACCAGGCTGCGGATGCGCCGGTATTTCGGCGGCGATGCCGCGACGCCACCCATCTCCGGCTGGATTCAGGGCAAGGGCATCGTCTCGGTATCCACTCCGAACGCCGACAACATCCTGTTCGGCGCGGCTGCAGGCGAGGAATCGAAGGCCAGCGATGTGCACGGCTCCCGGGGAGCGGCTCAGGCGGCGCGGTTGCTCTACGCGCGCGATGCACAACTCTTCCCCCAAGGGCCACACGCCGGCGAGGCGTCATGGCGCGCCGCGGACATCCGCTGGCAGCTTGAAAAGGCCGACGTCTACTCCCGCCCGTCGGCACATGAAAAAGAGAATTACCTGCGCCAACAGATCGACGAGACGGAGATGAAGAAGATCATCAAGCACTTCCCCGGCTCGAAGTTCGCCGATCTGGCCGCCTACGACATGCTCGACAACAAGGTTTGCGGCGACTGGCAGGGCTCGACCAAGTGTCCGGAGAAGGAAGCGGAACTCTTTCAGAAATACGTCGAGGAGCATCCCAATTCGCCAAAGGCACCGGAGGCGCTCTTTGAGGCCGTCTACCGGCTTGCCGCTGCGGGCGATATCTACGCCGGCGATAACAACGACAAGAAAGCCGCGGAAGATCGCGATCATGCCAAGGTAGTCGCCACACGGCTGCAACAGAAGTACCCGCCCAGTGACTTCGCGGCCCGTGCGGCCACTCTGGTATACCAGATGGAGCAGTCCATCCCGATCTACGGTGCGGAGCGCGACTGAGTATCTCGCTGATGCGGAATGCTCTTGCCGCCCACAAGGAAGTGCGTGAACGATTACATCGTCTCGGTCCTGCTCGGCATCGTCGAGGGGCTCACTGAATTTCTGCCCGTCAGCTCGACCGCGCACCTGCGCATCGCCGAAGCGCTGCTTCACATCAACCTAGCCGACCCGTATTGGAAGATGTACACCATCGTCATTCAGCTCGGGGCCATCCTCGCACTGATATTCCTTTTCCTCGGTCGCATCCTCGAGTTCATTCGTACCTTCCCCAAAGGTGAGAGCGGCGATCGCACCGCGCTCAACCATCCAGTCTCGCTCACTCTCATCGCCTTCGTGTGCACTGCAATACCTGCCTTCCTGCTCACCAAGATCATCGGCAAGCATCTGGAGAGCCTGCGGCTCATGGCGACCTCGCTGCTGGTTGGCGGCATCATCATGTGGGTCGTGGACGCATGGAGCGTGCGCCGTCAATCGACTACGGAAGACGTGGAACACATGACGCTGGGGCAGGCCATCTGGATCGGCCTCTGCCAGGTAACGTCCGCGGTCTTTCCCGGCACCTCGCGTTCCATGTCGACCATCGCCGCCGGGCAGCTCGTCGGCATGACGCGCTCTGCTGCGCTCGAGTTCAGCTTCCTGGTCTCCATCCCGACCATGGTCGCCGCCACCGGCTACGATCTGCTCCGGACCCTGCATCCCAAACATACTGATGTGGCAGAGGCCATCGCTCCGCTGGTCATGACCGGTCACGGCTGGATCGTTCTATTCATCGGCTTCGCCGTTTCGTTCGTCATCGCGCTCGTGGTCGTCGAGTGGTTCCTGATGTGGGTTCGGCGTCACGGCTTTGTCCTCTTTGCCGTCTACCGCATCGTGCTGGCCATCCTGCTCTTCCTGCTTGGCAGGAAGCTGATGATGACGGCCTGAACTCGGTTCGCCTACCAGCGTCTGTGGTTTTTTTTGCTCAACGGACGACCGTGAATGCGCTGGACCCGTTGCCCACGGCGGCAGTCGCGAACAGCGAAGGCGGGTCTGATATCAGGCCCGGCTCCCATACGGGCGACTGCAGCCCCGGCATTGCTTTTGCCTGAAACAGCTTGCGGCACTGCCTCGCCATCCACCGCGCTGTTCGCTTGGCCTTCTTTCGCCGCGCGCTATCAGTTGAGATCCCGGTACCTGCGTACATCTGCCGATAGAGCTTCGACAGAAACACAAATGCTACTCGTGCCTTGAGCGTGGGCGTGCACGCGGAGCGCTCCCAGATGGCGGGAAAGGTATAAAACCTGTCCCAGACGCGTTGCGTGCGTTCGCGGATCTCATCGGAACTCATGGACGGGTGCGGCGTAAACATCTTCGGGCGTATCGCGGTGGGAATCAGCCAATAGCGGGTGATCGGCACGCCGCCTACCAGTGTGGGCGACTCTGACTGCTCCTTCTCCCACCGGCCAAAGTCCACCGTGCCGGGGAAGGGCGTCATCATCACGAACTGCGCAAAGGTGATGCCCGCTTTCAGAGCCATCTCTACGGTGGCGTCGAAGGTCGCCGGCTTGTCCGTCGGCAGGCCGAAGATGAACGACCCAAGCACATGGACGCCATGCTTCTTGAAGGTCTGCAACTGCGTGGCGAGTCCGTCGCCCGAATAGTTCCAATCCTTAAAGACCGCCTTCAGTCCCTCCGGCGTCACCGCTTCCACGCCAACCAGCGCTCCCTTGATGTTGGCTTTCCGCATGGCGTCCAAATACTCGCCATCCTCGCCGGCCTCCATGGTGATCTGGGTGAAGAAGACCATGTCCTTGGGCAGCTTGGCCATCTCCGCCATCAACTGGAAGCGCTCTGTACGGATGCGCGTCAACTCCGCCAACTTCGAATGGTTGTTTTGCTCCCGCGCCAGCCGCAGGTCGGTGAGCGTGACGGGGTAGAAGTTATCGTCCGCTAGGGCAATGAACCGGAAGCCGAGCCTGCGCAGCGCGACGATCTCCTCCACCACGCTCTGGTAGCCCCGCTGCCGTGGCTGCTGTCCATCGGTCCGCCATACGCTGCAGAAAGAGCAATGCTTCGGACATCCGCGCAGTGTCTGTACGGAGGCCCACATGTATTTGTCTTTGGCAATCAGGTCCCATCGCGCGGCCAGGAACTCGGAGCCGCCAATGCGGCCGCCGTCGTAGACCTTTTCCGGCATCCCTTGCATACAATCCACCACAACCTTGCCCCATGCCAGGTCTCCATCCCCCTTCACGACAGAGTGCGCTTCGCCCAGTTCGAAGGGCTCCTCTGGAAACAGCGTCGCGTGAATCCCGCCGTAGACGACCCAGGCGCCGCGCTCGCGCGCCATACGTCCCACTTCATAGCCGCGCAGTGCGTTGCCGGTGTGGACGCTGATGCCCACAATGTCCCCGGCTGCGATGCTCCCCGGCTCAATCTGCTCCAGCGATTCGTCGATCAGCACGGGGTCGCCCGCAATCGCTGGAGTCGCTGCCGCTAGCACAAACAGCCATCGCGGCGTGATCACCGCGGTTCCGAAAGAATTGTCGCTTGGATTGACCAGATGAACGCGCATATGTCCCAACCTTCCCTTGGTGCGAGCCCACTGCATGGGCTTGTTGCCGTGGCCTGAGCGCTGCAGCGATGTGTGCGGCGGGCTCTCAGATGCTGGGTGATCTCTGCGCACTCCACCGTCCCAGCGCCAGGCGCAAGCACAGGCCCGAATGAGCGGTCGAGGAGCGGTCTTGTGCTACCGGGCGCGCGTCAGCGCTCCCGCGAAGCAGAGACTATCGAGGGGAAGGACGGAATCAGATACGGAGGGCGATTGCCGGGAGGGAGAAGGCGAGACGAGCTTTCTGGCTGCACCCCGCCTGAGAAAGAAAGGAGGTCAGCCCGGGCATTCTCCGACATCGCAGGGGCAAGGCGATCAGCCGGTAGGAAAGCAACACCAGAAGCGGCGAGGTCACTGCGCGATGTGCCATCAGCACGACAAGCCCCGCGAAGAGCAGCAGGCACAGGATGCCGAATTCCACATCGGGACCACCCTGCAGGAATTTGTCCCATCCGTACAAGTGCTCTGTGACAGGCATCACAGAAATCAGCAATGCAGTGAGGATGAGCACGGCGCGGCAGCCAAATATGCGTCCTGCGCCCAGACGTCGGGTCCGTTCAGCGTACTCGCTGCCTCGATCAAGACTGCTGCTCAGAACTGCACCACCTGACTTCCCGCGAAGACCTGCGTAGAGAGGAGCATGTCATGGATGCGCAAGAAAAGTCGAGTTTTGTTCACCACCAGACAGACATTTTTCTGAAATGTTGATTCAGGTTTCCTTAATGTTGGAGCTGCTGATCGATGGCTAGATGCTTGACTCTGTCAAGTATCTAGCTGAGACTATTCCTGTGGAGACCGGCGTCACAGGCAATCTTCCGGCCAGCGACGAGATCGTAGCGTTCCGTCGGTTCAATCGCCTCTACACGCGCTTTATCGGCACATTACAGGAGGGCCTGCTCGACACTCCGTACTCTTTAAGCGAGGCACGGGTGCTCTACGAACTCGCCACCCGTCGGCAGCCGCTCGCCAAAGAGATTGCGCAGGAGCTGGGCATGGATGCCGGTTATCTAAGCCGCATGCTTAGTAAATTTGAGGAGGCCGGGCTTATGAAGCGTGTGGCCTCTCACGAGGATGGCCGCCAGGCACATCTCACGCTGACAAAAGAGGGCCGCGCCGTCTTTCGCAATCTTAATGCGCGTTCCGACCGGCAGGCACGTAGCATCCTCGAGGGCCTTGCGCCGGGAGCGCGGCGTGATCTGATCCAGTCCATGCGCGCCATCGAAAAAATTCTCAACGGGAAAGCCAAAGGAGAGGGTGAAGCGCACGCCGCGGCCTTCACCCTTCGCCAGCATCGCCCGGGCGACATGGGCTGGGTAGTCCATCGCGAAGGGCTCCTCTACGCGCAGGAGTATGGATGGGACGAGAGATTTGAGGCGCTCGCCGCCCGCGTCGTCGCCGACTTCATCGAACACTTCGATCCCACATGCGAGTGCTGCTGGATCGCCGAGCGCGACGGTGAAAACCTCGGCCACATCTTCTTGGTAAAGCATCCCGACCGCGAGGGCGTTGCGAAGCTCCGTCTCCTCCTAGTGGAGCCTTCGGCCCGCGGCATGGGGCTTGGTCACGCGCTAGTGGCGGAATGCGTCCGCTTCGCCCGCGAAGCCGGCTACCGGAAGATCACCCTATGGACCCAGAGCATCCTCACCGCCGCGCACCGCATTTACCAGCAGGCGGGCTTCCAGCTGGTCCACGAAGAGCCCCATCACAGCTTCGGCAAAGACCTGGTCGCGCAGACCTGGGAGCTGGATCTGCTCTGAGCGGGCTGCCAAGGTTAACCGCCCCGCCTGACGTGAGCGACCAAAGGGAGCGAACCCTACGACACGCGCCACAGGCGCAGTTGCCTGAACGGCCAGTTCCCGTGGCGACCTCGATTCCCGGTGCCGCTTTCGCTCGATTCCTGCTCTCGTGCTTTGCGACAATGAGAGTTGCTCTGGCGTGTCGGCTCTCGGTCCATTTGCACAATGGGCGGGCGTTGCTTCGCGTCCTTCGTTGAAAGCCATGAAGCCACTTAAGGTCGCCCTTACCCCCACCGGCAATCGCAGACTCAATGAGCTGGTCGGCGTCTCGTTGATTGCCATGGCCGGCCTCCTTGTCCTCTCCCTGGTCTCGTACCGACCCACGGATCCCTCCCTCAACACCGTGGGCTCCGCGGTAGCGCATAACTGGGCAGGCATCTTCGGCGCCACGCTCAGCGATCTGCTCTTCCAGTTCGAAGGTTTCGCCGCTTTCTGCTTTCCGCTGATGCTCGGCCTGCTTGGCGTCAGTTGGATTCGCTCCCGCGCCGTTGGCGCGCCCATGTCGAAGGTCGCAGGCTTCGCGCTCTTCCTCTTCATCACTCCGGCGGTCTTTGGTCTGCTGCCCGGCCACATGCACTGGCTCGGCTCGATACCGGTGGAGGGCGTAGTTGGCCGTCTGTTGGTCGACGGCATGACCGCCCTGCTGAACTATCCCGGCACCTGCGTGCTGGTTGCGACCCTGCTTCTCATCGCGGTCCTCTTGTCCACGGCATTCTCCTTCGGCAACCTTCGCCACTGGCTCGCCGTGCGCTTCGCCTTCGTCTATGCCTGGCGCGATCGCTGGAAGAACTGGCAGCTTCGCCGTCGCAAGAAGAGTGCGGCTCGTTCGGCTGACCGGACCATCCGTGCGCAACAGAAGGCTGCTGGCCTTCGCAATACCGCCGCGCGGGCCTCCCGGAACGACGCCGCTCCGGCCCAGCCACGCACCAGCTGGCTAAGCCGCGTGTTGCATCGCCCCGAACGCGTGGAAGACGAGGACGTACCTGCCTCGCGCCGTTCCGCCTTTGCCGAAACCGCAGCACCGGCCTCCCCGGAGGACGCGGCGTATCTCGAAGAGCCAGCTCCCAAACCGTCCCTCTGGACGCAGATTCCCCGCGCCACCGTCCCCGATCCCGAACCTGAGCCGCAGCCCGCGCGTGCAAACGCTATCGATCGCCATCGCTGGGAGGAACCCGCGCCCGAAGACGTGGGGGAGGACGACGATATCGAGAGCATCTCCATCGGCGAACGCGCCGACGCCGACGCGCATCCAGTGACGCTGACGCCGCGCGCCGTCTCCGGCTACCGCCTGCCGCCCAGCACACTGCTGCACCGCTCCGAGGATCAGCAGATCATCCGCGAGGACGAGCTGCGCGAAGAAGCGAAGGTGCTGGTGGAGAAGTGCGCTGAGTTCGACGTGACCGGCCAGGTCACGCAGATCAACCCGGGCCCGGTCGTCACCACCTTCGAGTTCCGCCCCGAAGCCGGCGTCAAATACTCGCGCGTCACCGGCCTTGCCGATGACCTTTGCCTTGCGATGGCCGCGGAGAGCATCCTCATCGAGCGCATGGCCGGCAAGAGCACCGTCGGCATCCAGGTGCCGAATTCCACCCGCGAAACCATCTGGCTGCGCGACGTAGTCGAAGACGGCACCTTCGCACAGACGAAGTTCAAGCTGCCGCTCGCCATGGGCAAAGACATCAACGGTCGCATCGTCGTCGCCGACCTCGCCACCATGCCGCACGTGCTCATCGCCGGTTCCACTGGCAGCGGCAAATCCGTCGCTATCAACGCCATGATCATGTCGGTACTCTTCAAAACGACACCGGAACAGGTACGCATGATTTTGGTCGATCCGAAGCGCGTCGAGCTGGGCATGTACGAGGGCATCCCGCACCTCTTCACGCCGATCATCACCGAGCCTAAACTCGCCGCGAATGCGCTGCGCAACGCCGTGCGCGAGATGGAACGCAGACTGAAGCTGCTGGCCTCACGCTCCGTGCGCAACATCGACCAGTACAACAAGCTCTTCGACGCCGGCACACCCAGCATGTTCGAGGACGCGGAAGAGCAGACACCGCTGCCTTACATCCTCATCATCATCGACGAGCTCGCCGACCTGATGATGCTCGATCGGGCCAACGTGGAAGAGGCTATCACCCGCCTCGCCCAGATGGCGCGCGCCGTCGGCATTCACCTGGTACTGGCCACACAGCGGCCATCCGTCGACGTCATCACCGGCCTCATCAAAGCCAACGTGCCCACGCGTATCTCCTTTCGCCTCGCCACCAAGGTCGATTCACGCACCATCCTGGATAACAACGGGGCGGAGGCACTTCTCGGCCGCGGCGATATGTTGTTTCTGCCCCCGGGAACATCGCGCCTGCAGCGCGTCCACGCGCCCTTCGTCACCGAGACGGAGATCTCCGCCGTCGTCGATTTCTGGAAGGCACAGGGCGGCGCGGAGTATGTCGAAGCATTCCTCGAATCGCCCAGAGACGAAAAGGGCCGCGAGCTGAACAACGAAGATGGTGAAGAGGACGATAACGATCCGCTCTTCAACGATGCGGTCCGCCTCGTCTTCGAGTTCGGCAAGGCCTCGACATCGCTCATCCAGCGGCGCCTGCGTGTTGGCTATGGCCGCGCCGCGCACCTGATCGACATGATGGAGCGTGACGGACTCGTCGGTCCCGCCGATGGCTCGAAGCCCCGCGAGATCCTGAAGAGTCCCGACTGGATTAGTGAGATCGAATCATCGACGCGATGATTGAGAGGGACAGCGATCAGGGATCAAACCTTCTTCGCGCTCCGCAACGCAACCACACCCAGCGTTCCCACAACGATAATCAGCGCCACCCATAGCAGCACCGGGTGCCGTTCTGTGAACGGGCGCACGGCGGACGTTTCCGGAGTAAGCGCACGCTCAGCCCCGAGCATGCTCACAGACGCATCCGCGGCAGCGGCTTCGATCGGCGTCAGATCGTATCGCGGCGGTCCCAGTGAAGGATCGCCATAACGCAGCCTGTAGGACGTGTTCGCCTTGCGCAGAAAGCAGACCTGCCGCTCGCGCATTTCGAGCGTGATGCCATGCAGCGCAAGCGGCGCATCATCGCCGTTCTGGACCGTCAGCCGTACCGTCGACGCGGAAGACATCGCACCCAGACCGAGATCGATCGTTTGCGGCTTCTGCTTCGTATCCGGCAGACGCGCCAGGGTCACACCTTCGCTCTGGACAGACGTGGCAGGCTTTGCCGCCCCGGCTTGCTTCGTGAGCCGCGGCCTGGGACGCAGGTAACGGAAATCGCTCCAGATCGGCAGTGCGCGAAAAGACCGCGTTCGGGTCGTCGCTCGTGAAGCTCAAGCGGTCCAGCGGCACATTTGCAGGCACGGCAAACTCATAGATCGTCTCGTGCGGCTTCTGTTGTGGCCCGCTTGCAACAGCGGCCTGCACGTATCGTGGCGGCTCCGCACTCTCGACCGGCACATCCACACCGGTAATGTCCTGCGGTGTCACCGGTTCAAGCGCCAGCGTCTGTATCTCAAAATGCAGATAACGAAAGTCGCTCTCCGGCAGCAAGATGAGCTTTATCTGCGGCTCGTCCTCTGGCGTATCCGAGCTGTAGGCAATCTCCGGAAACGCGACTCCCGCTTCGCCTGGACGATCAATTCCGGTGACGTGAACCAGCACGGAAAAATACGAGCGCGCCATCTTCAGCAGCACCCGACTGTAGCGCGGCTCGGTCATCTCGACATCGAAGCTGATAGCGCCGTTCCGCTGTGCCCAGGTTCAAAATCTGTTCCGGCCGCCCAACCTGTTCAGCAACATCGCTCGAGATGCGTAGCTGATAGGCCACCTCGCGATCGCCCGCCATCACCCGCAGATCTTCGAGCTGAGGCGCCGCGTGGGGCAACAATTCCAGCGGCAATGCGACGCAGGTCTCTGACGCGGCATTCGAAGCAGGCAGCACCGGCCGCTCGTACCGAAATGGCGGATGCGCCACACCGGCCGCGCTGAGGCCAAGGATGATTGCCGCCAGCGCCAGGCCCCGCATCACTTCATCTCTCCACCATCGATCGCGCCCGCAGCTCGCAGATGCAGCCAGTCGCGTTGATAGGCGAAGCTCACCGCCAGCAGCAGAGCTCCCAGCGCAAGGAAGCTGACGATGCGATATCCCTGGCTGAGCGTGCTCGTATCCAGCAGGAAGACCTTGCAGATCGTAACCGCCAGCAGCACGAGTCCCTGCCAGCGCAGCAGCGCGGAGCGCCGCCTGAATCCCACCACCAGCAACGCCGCGCCGGCCAGCAGGAACCACGCCGAGTAGCTGAACCTCTCCGCCATCTGCCGATCCGCCGCCTGGGATGCATACATCACTGATCCAGGAGCCGCCAGCAGAGGACGTGTGGACCAGAAGGTTGAGATCTCAAAACAGATGGCGGTCAATGCGAGCACGGTGGCCAGTATGCTTGCACCGATATGAAGCTGTGCGCTGCGGCCCTGCACCTGGCGTGCGGCCCACATGGTCGCCGCAACGGCCACCGCAAACGCGGCGAAGCGCAGATTCCATATCACCTGGGGCTGCGGATAGACCATCCCCATGAAGAGCACGATCAGCCCGCCGGCCGCCCAGCAAATGGCCTCGACCATCGAAACGAGATCCTGTCGCCCCGCGAATCTCTGCATAGCGGGTTTGCCACGCACCCCTGCCAAGCACAATCGCTCCGCTTGCTGCCATCAGCCAGATGGCGCTGCTCAGCAGAGAGCCTGGCGCCCGCAGGTCCACCGCGCCCGCTGCCGGCGGCGGCTCCGGACCACCAGTAGGTATGGATCTCCAGCAGCACGGCAAGGATCACCAGGGCATGCGCGATCACCGCCCCGGCTTGTGCGAGCCGCTCCCACCGGCCGCCTGATTTGGTCGCTTCCCTCGCGGTTCGCCTCGCCTCGCGCCAGAACCGCCACCACCGTCATCGCTGCGATCGACACCGCAAAACTGAGGAGGCGCGTGTTCCACACCACGTGCGTCTGTGCGATGTTTGCATCCATCGCGAGCGAGATCAACCCCAGCGCCAGCGCCCCCGTCGCCAGGAACTGCATCAATGTGCTGCGGACGCGCGTTGCCACCCACACCAGCACCGCGCCCTCTGCCATCCAGCCCACCGTCACCCAATGTCCGTGCACCGCCAGCGGCACAGCGAGGGTCAGGAAGACGATGGCGATCGAAAGTTGGATATCTGAAAGCGACGTCAGCGCCAGCCGCGGTCCCGCGATCGGCGTGCGCTCCATCCATTTGCGCACTCCGAGATAAAACGCGCCAAACCCGACGGAGCACCATGCCAGTGCGATATTTCGTCCACTGCCGTTCTGCGACAGCATCGGGTAGAAGCCGAGAAAGCCGAAGGCCGCGTTCGCCAGGCTCACCAGTGCCCGCGCTACATCGTCCTGCTCCGGATGGTCGCGTCTGTGCCGGGCGAAAATCGTCGCCGCGGCGAAGAGCAGAATAAAGAGCGAGAGAAACACCGTCGTGGTGACAAATGCCGCTGGCGTGTAGAACTGCCAGTACCAGCCCCAGTAGAAGGCCACCGTGCCCACGAACGAGAGCACCAGCAGGCGATTCCAGCCCTCGCAGCACCAGCAGTGCCATGGTGGCGGCGTTCATCATCAGCAGGTAGCAGAAGAGGAAGACCTCCTCGTCGCGGCCGGTCGAGAGAAGAAGTGGGGTCGAGAACGCGCCGACAATCGCGTATACCGCCAGCAGTTCGGCGCTCTGCCGCCACGCAATGAATGCATTGAACGCGGTTACCAGTACCATCCCGGTAAAGGCCACGCCAGCAGGGATCAGGTGATACATCGAAAAGGCCGCCCACAGCGACAGGTACAAGACACCGCTGCCTACAGCTTTCAGTGAATAGGAGAAGGCCATATAGCCCTTGCTGCGAAAGCGCTCCGACCAGGCGATCAACGCTGCGCCGCTCAGCAGACCAATCAGCACCCGGCCCGCGGGCCCTACCCAGTGGTTGTCGAAAGCGAACTTCAAGAACAGCGCCACGCCTATCAGCAACGCAATGATGCCGATGCGGTTGAACCACTGCGATCCCAGACGGCTCTCGACGGAGCGCTCCTCGCGCACGCGCGCTGCGGGTGCACTTGTGGCGGCGGGAAGGGGCACGAACGCCTCTGCTTTCGCAGGACCACTGACGCCAATTGGCGCCGTGGGCTGCGCTTCCCCCTGGAGTCGCGCATCCACGCTCTCTCTGGCCGCCAAAACAGTTGCCGCCGACGGCGGCTGCCCGCGCAACGCAGCCACCTCCTGCTCCAGTTGGAAGACGCGCGCCGTCACCGCAGCCAGCGCAGCCTCGAGGCGCTGTGCATGCTCCTCGGCAGGGGATCTCTCTGGGCCTTCGTTCATGTCGCTCTCACTCTACAACCCTGACCTGCGGAACAAAGCGACCTCCGGGCAGCATCCTCGCGCCGGAGCCGGTAGAATGAACACAGGGACACCCGGTTCCTTGTCCGATACCACTGCTCAGCAAAAGGTGCAACTGCAAAGGCCTTCGCGTACTATGCCCGTGTGGGCACGGATCCTCGGCCGGCTCCACCAGTTCTGAGAGCATCCAGGTTCAAAAACTCTGACCATGCAGATACATACCGATCCGGCAGCGCTGCGCATTTTGCTCGTGGATGACGACAGCATCGCGCTGGAGCTGGTGTCGCTCCTGCTGGCCGGCAAAGGGACCGAAGTAGTGCGTGCTTCCGGCGGCGAGGAAGCCCTTCGTGCGCTCCAGTCGCTCTCGCCCCTCCCGGATGTGGTCCTAGTGGACCACCAGATGCCCGGCGTCAGCGGCGTGGACGTCGGCCGCCACGTGAAGTCGCTTCCCCAGCCCAGACCGCGGGTCATTGCGATGAGCGCGTCTCCTCTTCCCGCTGACGAGCTCGCGATCTTCGATGAATTTGTGCCCAAGCCCGTCGATCCCGCGCTGCTGCGCGCCATCGTCGGCGGTTCCTCGTCCAGCCTGGCCGCCGACCTGCCGCCGTCGCTCGATTTCTCTACAGTGAGCAAGCTGCAGGCCATCATGCCGCCCACCGCGATTCGCGAGCTCTACACCGTGTATGTCGCGGACACCAGGAAGCGCATCAGCGATCTGGAGCGATACTCTGCGAGCGGCGACGAGGAGTCTGTACGCCGCTGTGCGCATGCGCTGAAAGGCTCCGCCGCCATGGCTGGCGTTCCCGGCATCGCTTCCATTGCTGCCGGACTCGAAGCCGGGGGCCTTCCGCCCCAGGACTACGGAACTTTATTTCACCAGATGCGCAGCGCCTGTGATGACGTGGAGCAAAGTATGATCAAGACCGCAGTAACCAACAGTGCAGCTACCGGGGAGGCCAGATGAGCCCAAACGCACCAGCAGCCGAGCATCGCAATAGCAGCATCCGCATCCTGCTCGCCGACGATCATCCGGTCGTACGCATCGGCGTCCGAAACATGCTGCGCGCCGAAGGCCACTTCGATGTCGTGGGCGAGGCCTCCGATGGCGATGAGGCCATCACCCAGACGCTGGAGCTGCTTCCCGATATCCTGCTGCTCGATCTCTCCATGCCGCGCATGCCTGGCCTGGAAGCGATGCGCGCCATCATGAGCGGTTCGCCGCGCGTGAAGATCCTGCTGCTCACAGCAACCATCTCGACCCAGCAGATTATCGAAGCGCTCCAGATCGGCGCTCGCGGCATCGTCACCAAGGATGCGCTTATCGATCAGCTCACCAACGCCATCGATGCAGTCATGCAGGGCGACTACTGGATCAACGGTCAGCGTGTCGTCAACCTGGTGGGAGCACTGCACGAGCTGATGCAGAAGGCGGCCGTGCCGGAGCGCAAGACCTACGGCCTCACACCGCGCGAGCTGGAAGTCGTCGGCTGCATCGTGGAGGGCTGCTCCAATCGCGACATTGCCAAGCAATTCGCCATCAGCGAAGAGACAGTGAAGCGGCACCTCTCGAACATCTTCGACAAGACAGGCGTTTCGACCCGCCTCGAACTTGCTCTCTTCGCGATCGCTCACCAGTTGGTGATGCCGCAGCCCTAACCCAGTGTTCGCAACCTCAGCTGTGACTTGCGCGTGGCGGCCCCCAAGGCCGCCACGGCCATTTTCCCGGCGTTGACATCCATTTTCTGCATGCAACCCTTCCCTTCCCGGCTGCAACGTAACTCCGGTGCTGCATGCGTTCGGAATTGCCCGGGCCAGCCAATCTCAAGGAGTCGAATTGATGAAGTTAATCGTCGCTGCAGTAGCCCTCTTTTGCGCGTCCGCGTTGCCCTCCTTCGCGCAGGACACCAGCCCGGTGATGCAACAAACCCCTCAGCCCACGCAGGAGATGCGCAACGGCGAGCCACTTTACCGCGTTGAGGTCATCGGCCGCGATATCCCCGCCATCAACTACTTCAACCGCACCGGCAGCACCCGCATCGGCTTTGAAGGCACCAGCCTGCTGCCCGGCGCCAAGGGCAGAGCCACGGTCGATAACGGCAAGGGCAACGCCACCATCGATGCGCACTTCGAGGGCCTGCCGCCCGCCAACACCTTCGGCCCGGAATATCTCACGTATGTCCTGTGGGCCATCACGCCTGACGGGCGCCCCAGCAGTCTGGGTGAAGTTCTGCCCGACGGCAAAAAAGCCTACGTCCGGCTTACTACCAACATGCAGGCCTTCGGTCTGATCGTCACCGCCGAGCCCTATTTCGCCGTCACCATGCCCTCCGATGTCGTCGTGATGCAAAACGTGGTTCTCAACGACAAGACCAGCGGCATCATCTCGCCGATCAACGCCCATTACAGCCTTTTGCCGCGTGGCATCTATACCAAGACCTCGGGCGGCCAGGTGCTCAATCCCATCACCCGCAACGACAAATCCCCGCTCGAGCTCTATGAGGCCATCAACGCCGTGCAGATTGCACAAGCGGCGGGCGCGGATCACTACGCGCCGGACATCATTGCGCGAGCGAAAGAGCAACTTTCGAACGCGCAGGATATGGACAACAACAAGCACGATCGCAAGCAGGAGATCACCTACGCCCGCGCCGCCGTGCAGACGGCCGAGGATGCGCGGCTGGTGACCCTGCGCAAGATCCAGGCGGAACAGCGCGCCGGTCTGGCAGCTGAGCAGAAGGCGCGGCAGGATGCCGCAAATGCAGCTGCGGAAAAGTCGCGTCTGGAAGCACAGCAGTCGCAGCTTGCCGAACAGCAGGCGCAACAGCAGGCACAGCAGGAGGCCGCGCAGCGCGCCGAGGCTGACGCAGCAGCACAACGCGCTCAGGCAGCGCAGCAGGCAGCGGAGCAGCAGGCAGCGGCAGCGCGTGCCCGCGAGGCACAGCTCCGTGAGCAGCTTCGCCAGCAGCTTAACTCCATCCTGCAGACGCAGGAGACGCCACGCGGCCTGGTCGTCAACCTCTCAGATGTTCTCTTCGCCACCGGCCGCTACGACCTGAAGCAGGATACGCAGCTCAAGCTGGCTCGCATCTCGGGCATCTTCCTCGCGCATCCCGATCTTAAGGTGCAGGTCGAAGGCTACACCGACAATGTCGGCGGCGAAGCCTACAACCAGAAGCTCTCCGAACAGCGCGCGAGCACGGTGCAGAGCTTCCTCATATCGCAGGGCATTCCGGCACAGAACGTCAGCGCAGTCGGCTACGGCATGAGCAATCCGGTGGCAGACAACAGTACTGCCGCCGGCCGCAAGCAGAACCGCCGGGTTGAGATGGTGGTCTCCGGCCCATCCATCGGCATTCCCAACCAGACCGCGCCGGGCCAGACGCCCGTACCCGCCACGGGCGCATCGGCTCCATACCAGGCACCGGCGCCCCCGCCGCCACCCGCAAATCCAAGTGGTGTCAGCAACCCTCCGGGTCCGCAAAACTAACGGACGCGCGAAACCGACAGGCTGTCCTCACACGGCAGCCTGTTTCCTTTTTGTATCGTGGTCATCCAAGAGAAGGAAGCAACCTTAGGAGTTCGTGTGACCAGTCAAAAGAATCTTGCCTTCCTCGGTCTCGGCCAGATGGGCGCGCCTATCGCGCGGCTGCTTCTTCAACACGGTCATAGCGTCACTCTGTGGAACCGCAATCAAAGCAAAGCCGAGGCACTCCGAAGCGGGAACGCTCGCATCGCCGCCTCACCGCAGGATGCCGTTGCCGACGCGGCGGTCGTCTTCACCATGCTTACCGACGACGCCGCAACCGAGGGCGTTCTTTTTGGCGACACCCACAATGGTGACGCTAGCTCTGGGTTTCTGGACGCACTTCCGGCGGGCGCTGTACATGTCACGCTCTCCACCATCAGCGTTGCCTTAGCGCGCCGCATCACCGCGTCTCACGAGGAGCGCGGCCAGCACCATGTTGGCGCGCCCGTCTTCGGCCGGCCAGCCGTCGCGGAGGCGGGCAAGCTCTGGATCGTCGCCTCCGGCGGCGATCAGCCACTCGCCAACGTGCGACCGCTACTCGAGTCCATCAGCCGCGGCCTCACCATCGTCTCCTCCGAGCCCTGGCAAGCGCACGCGCTCAAGCTCGGTGGCAATCTCATGATCACCTCGATGATCCAGACTCTCGCCGAGGCTTTCGTCTATGCAGAATCGCAGGGCATCCAGCCGGCGTTATTCCTTCAGGCTGTCAACACCGCGCTCTTTCAGTCGCAGCTCTACGAGAACTACGGCAGGACCATCCTGAATCCGCCGCAACATCCCGGCGCCACCGTCTCTCTCGGCATCAAGGACACGCACCTCGCGCGCCAAGCGGCGGCCGAGGCCGGCGTTCACATGGGACTCGCCGACTACTTCGCCGATGTGCTCGAGCGGGCGAGGAAAGCTGGATTCGCCGACGAGGACTGGGCCGTAGGACAATACCGCATCGCCCAATCGGACGCTCCACTGCACTCGAAAAAGGATTGACCGCTCATGTCACAAGCCCTTGCACAGAAGATCGCTTTTATCACCGGCGCCAGTTCCGGTATTGGCTTGGCAACTGCCCGCGCCTTCGCCGCGCAGGGAGCGCGCTTGCTTGTCGCCGCGCGCCGGAAGGACCGCCTCGAAGCCGAACACGCCACACTGAAGGGTGCGGCAGACGTCCATATTCTCGAGCTGGACGTCACCGACCACGCAGCCGTCGAACGCGCGGTCGCCACGCTGCCGCAGGACTGGCAGGCCATCGACATCCTGGTGAACAATGCCGGTCTGAGCCGCGGCCTCGACAAACTGCACGAAGGCAAGCGCGAGGACTGGGAACAGATGATCGACACCAACGTGAAGGGCCTGCTCTACGTCACCCGCGCCGTAGTCCCCGGCATGGTGGCACGTGGCCGTGGCCACATCGTCAACCTCGGTTCCACCGCGGGTCACATGACCTATCCAAACGGCGCCGTCTATTGCGCAACCAAGGCTGCCGAGCACTCGATCACCGAAGGCCTCCGCGAGGACCTGCTGGGCACTTCCCTGCGCGTCACCACGATCGATCCCGGCATGGTCCAAACGGAATTCAGTGAGGTGCGCTTCCATGGTGACAAGGGACGCGCGGCCAAGGTCTACGAGAACATCACGCCGCTCGCTCCGGAGGACGTCGCCGACGCCATCCTCTATGCCGTGACCCGGCCCGCACACGTCAACATCTCCGAAGTCCTGCTCACGCCGGTTGGCCAGGCGAACTCGCTGCTCATCCATCGAACGACAAAATAAAGGGACAGACCAGCGGCAGCGCGTTGCAGAAGATTTGCCTCGTCAGGAACCGAAGACGATCGATAAACTCGATCGTCTTCCTCCCATCGAGGCCAAACCACATGCTCACTTTGCCGCGTGACCTTCGCTACGCAGCCCGCCAGCTACGCAACTCTCCCGGATTCACAGTGGCGGCCGTGTTGACGCTCGCGCTCGGCGTCGGGGCCACCACGGCGATCTTCAGCGTCGTCTACGGACTTCTTCTCGCATCCCTTCCATTTCATGACGCGGCCCGCATCGTCAGCGTCGGCGAAACTCATCCGCAGGTGCCAGGAAGCGGCCTGGCCACCTATCCCGACTATCAGGAGTGGAAGTCGCAGCAGAGCAGCTTCACCGAGATCGCGGCGTACTCTACACTGAATCCCGCTACCGTCTCGCTTGCGACCAATGGCCGTGCGGAACAGGTTCATCGCGTGCTCGCGTCGGGCAATCTGTTTCCATTGCTCGGCGTCTCGCCGCTTATTGGCCGTACTTTGAACGCGCGGGACGAAACAGCGGGAAGCGATCACGTTGCCGTACTCAGCGCTTCTGCGTGGGAACGCTACTTCGGCCGGGATCCGAGCGTAGTTGGTCGCGCGGTCGACCTCAACGGCGCCAGCTACACGGTTGTGGGCGTATTGCCGCCGGGTGCAGCCTATCCGGTCGACGGCGACGTCTGGCTCCCGCTCTCGCTGATGGATGCGCCAACACAGGCTTCCCGCGTATGGCATTCGGTGAATGTCATCGGTCGATTGCGTCCGGGTGTTGCGCTCTCCCAGGCGCAGGCCGACATGCAGGCGATCGCAGCGCGTATCTCCGCCGCCTATCCCGCGACGAACCGCAATGAGAGCGTGCTGCTGACTCCGCTGCGCGATCAGATGCTTGGAACCTTGCGCCCCACCGTCCTCAGTCTTATGGGGGCAGTCGCACTGGTGCTGCTCATCGCCTGCGCCAATGTCGCCAACCTCATGTTGGTGCGTGCGGCAGCCAACCGGCGCGAGGTTGCCATTCGTCAGGCTCTCGGCGCGGACCGGAGAAGACTCTATTCGCAATTCCTTTCACAGACATCCATTCTGTGTCTCCTCGGTGGCGCCCTTGGTATCGCACTGGCTGCCTTCGCCGTGCCGCTATTGCGCCTGGCCCTCTCCCATACTGCGGATCTCGATGCCTCTCTCGTTCCCTCCATCCAGCTCAACCTACCCGTGTTGCTATTCACTCTGGCGATATGCACAGTCACCGCGACTCTCTTCGGACTCTTCCCGGTCATGAAGACCTCGCCTCAATTGTCCGAGGCGCTCAGTCCGGGCGGTCGCGGCAGCACGCGCACTTACGGTCATAGCCAGGCTGCGCTCGTTGCCGGCGAGATTGCCATCGCCGTCGTGGTGTTGTTTCTCAGCACACTGGTCATTCGCAGTTTTCAAAAGCTGCTCGCTGTTGACCCTGGCTTTCGCACCGACCATCTTCTCAGCCTGGAAATCACGCTCCCCGGACCGCGATACATCGACACCGCCCCGGCAACCAATCACTTCTTCGAGCAGCTCGTCGACAAAGTCGGGCAATCGCCAGGTGTGCTCTCTGTCGCCACCACCACGCAGATTCCGCTCAACCCTTCCCAGATGATGACGCGCTTTCTCGTCGAAGGGGCACCCCCGTTGGCTTCCGGCGCATTTCCGTTGGCGCAGATCCGCTACGTCAGCCCGGGCTATTTCCACACCATGGGAATCGGATTGCAGCAAGGCCGCGCCTTTGAGCAGAAAGATATAGACGACCCAGTCGGCTTCTTCATCGTCAATCAGGCGTTCGCGCGGCGATATCTGGCGGGCAGAAACCCCTTGGGCGCCAACGTCATCATCGGAGTGCTCAGCCCGCAGCCGCAGAAGGTTCCCGTCATCGGTGTGGTGGCGGATGCACACGATCTCGGCGTTGACACAGAAGCACAACCGGAGCTCTATCTGCCGGGTTTCGGGGTTCACACCGTACTGCTGGTGCGCACCGTTGGGGATCCGCGAAGCATCCTGCCCATCGTGCATCAGGCGGTGCACGGCCTGGACCCGAACCAGCCGATCTACCACGTGCAGTCGATCGACACGGTGCTCTCCGACTCACTCGCGCTCCGCAGGATGACCGCAAGCCTACTCGGCATATTCACGCTCGTAGCTCTCACCCTGGCTGCAATAGGAATTTACGGCGTGTTGGCATATTCTGTTGCGCAGCGCACCCGTGAGATCGGCGTGCGCATGGCCGTGGGCGCACGGCGCGAAGATATCGTCCGCATGGTGCTCCTCCAGGCTGTCAGATACGCGGCCGCCGGGATTGTTGCCGGCATCGCCATCTCGCTTGCCGGCACCCGACTGATCAATGGCCTTCTCTTCGAAACTGCTCCTGTGGACCCGGCCTCTCTGTGCATCACCGTAGGAGTCCTGGCGCTCATTGCAGCCTTGGCCGTCACCATACCGGCGCGACGAGCGGCCTCGGTCGATCCCACGGAGGCGCTGCGGGCCGAATAATCGGCTCTGCCGCATCTTTACTCCATTCGGCTGCAATGTCGGCGCGGCGCCACCATCGAGTCCCCGCTGTTGGCATACCATGGTCGCTGCTGAAGAGCCGGCATGAGAGATGGCCATACATCGCGGAGGGTCTTCCTTGGCGCTTCATGTGCGCTCGCCGGCGCGGCACTCCTTGAGCCGTCTTCGCTTCTCGGCTCCGCCTTCTCCTCGCCCGCGCAGACTGCTTCCGCGATGAGCGACACTCCCGCCGACTATACCCTCACCATTGCCACGACTCCGATCGAACTCGCGCCCAACCGCATCATCTCCACGACCAACTACAACGGTCAGTTCCCGGGACCACTGCTGCGCTTCAAAGAAGGGCAGCGCGTCACCATCGACATCCACAATCAGACCGACAGGCCCGAGCAGGTCCATTGGCACGGCCAATTCGTCCCTGCAGATGTCGATGGCGCCGCGGAAGAGGGCTCGCCCTTTGTGCCGCCGCACGGCAGCCGTCGCATCTCGTTTGTGCCCGGGCCCTCTGGCCTGCGCTTCTATCACACCCACGTCCGCGCCGGCGCAGACCTCAGCGCTGGCCAGTACAGCGGACTTGTTGGCCCTGTGTACATCGAGCCGAAACACGACCCTGGTGCGTACGACCGCGAACTTTTTCTCACACTCAAGGAGTTTCAGCCCACACTCAGCCGTGGCGGCGATATGGCGATGGACTTCCTATCGCCTGCCGCGACTGTCGCAGCCCTCAAAGATCAGGGTGAGAGCGCCATGCGCGCGTCGCTCGCCAAAGGCAACCAGCATGGTTACGAAGTCGGGTACGACGCCTTCACCATCAACGGCAGGATGCTCGGCCACGGCGAGCCTGTCCGCGTAAAAGAGGGGGAGCGTGTGCTCTTCCATGTGCTCAACGGCAGCGCCGGCGAGATTCGCAGCCTCGTACTGCCCGGTCACTCTTTCACTGTCATCGCCATGGACGGCAATCCCCTTCCCGCACCAGTGCGCATGCCAGGCTTGTGGCTGGGTACGGCGGAGCGCATCTCCGCTATCGTCGAGATGCGGCACCCCGGCGTCTGGGTGATGGGCGACCTTGCTGATGACGACCGCCGCCATGGCATGGGCATCGTCATTGAGTACGCAGGGGCGAAGGGCAAGCCACAGTGGATCGCGCCGAAGCCGTTCAAGTGGAACTACACTCACTTCGGTCATGCGAGCGCGACGGACACAGCGCCGGATGAGATCTTTGCGATGCTCTTCGAAAAGCAGAATGCCGCGATGGACGGCTTCAATCTATGGACGATCAATGGCGTCGCCTATCCTGCGAACGAGATGATGGCGCCCGCGACCTTCCGCCTGCAACAAGGTCGTCGCTATCGCCTGCGCATGCGCAACGCCAGCGACGATATCCACCCCATTCATCTGCATCGCCACAGCTTCGAGCTCAGGCGGATCGCCGGCCAACCGACCTCCGGCGTCGTCAAGGACGTTGTTATGGTCGGCGGCTACCAGGAGGTTGAGGTAGACTTCGTTGCAAACAACCCCGGGCCCACACTCTTCCACTGTCACCAGCAACTCCACATGGACTTCGGTTTCATGAGCCTTTTCGATTACGCGTAGATGGAGCTGAAAGACGATGTCGAGAACTCTGGGCGACCCCATTCCATTAAGTCACGCCTGGGCGGCCCTGCTGTTGCGCATCCTTGTGGGCTGGGTCTTCCTCACCGAAGGCATCCAGAAGTTCCTCTTCCCCACGGCGCTCGGCTACGGCCGTTTCGCGACGATCGGCATCCCCTATCCGCACATCACCGCGCCCTTCGTCGGCGTGGTGGAAATCGCCTGCGGCATCCTGCTCATGGTCGGACTGGTCACGCGCTTCGCCACCATTCCACTGCTTATCGACATTGGCGTCGCCATCGCAACCACCAAGGTCCCCATCCTGCTCCATCAGGGATTCTGGCCTGCGATGCACGAAGGCCGGGTCGACTTCTGCATGCTCATCGGTCTGATCGCCATCCTCTGCATCGGCGGCAGCAGAATCTCCTGCGACGCAAAGCGCTTCATGGACGGCGAATGACCGAAGGCGAATGGCAGAAGACGAATGAAAGACCCGCGACAGATCCCTCGCCCGCTGCAGGTGCTGCTCGTCTTTCTCCGCCTCGGCTGCACCTCCTTTGGCGGGCCGATCGCACACCTCGGCTACTTTCGCGCGGAGTTCGTCGAACGCCGCGGCTGGCTCACTGAGACTACATATGGGGAATTCATTGCTCTCGCGCAATCGATGCCCGGGCCGGCCAGCAGCCAGGTAGGCTTTGCCATCGGGCTGCTGCGTGGCGGTTGGCTGGGCGGCGTTGCCGCATGGATTGGCTTCGCCGCGCCCTCCGCTGCTCTCATGCTCGCTTTTGCGTTCGGTTACGGTCACCATCATGGCCGGACGGGCGCCTCTGTCATGCACGGCCTGCAACTGGTCGCTGTTGCCGTCGTGGCTCAGGCAGTCGTCCGTATGCAGCGCACGCTCGCGCCGTCAGCGCTACGTCTCGCAATCGCCCTGCTCGGCGCCCTCATTGCGCTCTTCGCACCCGGCGCCTACGCCACCATACTTGCCATCGCTGCTGGGGCGCTCGCTGGGTCGCTCCTCTCGTATCGGGAGAAAGAGTCGGCGCGGGACGCACCGTCATTCGCAGTGCCGGTCTCTCGTCGCAGCGCCGCTGTTGCCGCAGTCCTGTTCGTGATGCTGCTCTCTGCCGCGCTCTTCTTGACGAGGAGCCCCCTTGTCGTCCCCGCCGTGCTCGCCAGCCTCTATCGCACTGGTGCGCTGGTCTTCGGAGGCGGCCACGTCGTACTGCCGCTGCTCGAAGCCGCGATCCTGCAGCGTCACTGGCTCGCGCAGCCTCTCTTCCTCGCCGGCTACGGGGCGGCGCAGGCCCTTCCCGGACCGCTCTTTTCGATCGCCGCCTACGTGGGTGCATCGGTGCGTCCCAACGCTCACCCGCTGCTGCTCGGCATGGGTGCCCTGGTCGCGCTTTTTCTTCCTGGTCTTCTCCTCATGGGAGCGGTGCTTCCATTTTGGAGCGCGTTACGCTGCCATCCGCTCATCGCCTCGCTGCTCCGCGGTGTCAATGCGAGCGTCGTTGGTGTCCTCGCCGCGGCGCTCTACCGCCCGCTCTGGACCACCGCCATTCACAGCGCAACCGACGTCTTCATCGCTCTCGTCGCCTTCATTCTGCTCGTCCGGTTTGCGGTCCAGCCGTGGATCATCGTTCTCGGTGTCAGCCTCGTCTCCATCTTGGTCGCGCCGCGCTGAAGCACGTATACTGCGTGCACTTCTCCGTGCATCAGCCGAGCAGGGCGGATTTATCCCTCTCCCCTCGAAAGCTTACGACTCAGGACTGACATGCTTCGCTCATCCCATGCCCGCCGGATGTCCCATCAGGCAACTCGTACAGTTACACTTTGCATAGCAGCATGCGCGGGACTCTCCCTCGTAGCCTTCGCCCAGAGCACAGCCTGCCACTCCGGCATGCAGATGAAGGCGCTTCCCGCTCCAGAATCTTTGCCCGTGCCCGTCAAGATGACCGGCATCGGCAACAGCCATCTCGCCATCACGGCAACGCCCGAGGCGCAGGCCTGGTTCAACCAGGGCCTCAATCTGCTGCATGACTTCTGGGACTACGAGTCGGAGCGCGCCTTTCAGCAGGGCGTGCGCGTCGATCCGAACTGCGCCATGTGCTACTGGGGGCTCTATCAGGCGTTGATGTTTCGCAACGGCATCCCGAATGCGTACACGAAGCAGGCGCTGGCCAATGCAGTCCGGCTGAAGTCGCAGGTCAGCAAGCACGAGCAGCTTTACATCGACGCTGCGTCCGCATCGGATGATGCCGTCAACGCCGCCGACCCAGACGACGACCCCGACACTGCGAAGCAGATCGCCATCTGGCGCCAGATCGTCAAAGACTATCCCGACGATCTGCAGGCAAAGCTCTTTCTCGCCGGCGCCCTACGTGACGGCTACGACGACAAAGGTGAGCCCAGGAAAAAGCAGAAAGAACAGATCGCACTGATTCAGCAGGTGCTCAAAGTAGCACCGAATGATTCCGCTGCGAACCACTACTGGATTCACGCCGTCGAAGCGAGTCCCCATCCGGAGCAGGCGCTGAAGAGCGCTGCACTCCTCGCCAGCCTCGCGCCGGCATCGGGCCACATGGTCCACATGCCGGGCCACATCTACTACCGCACCGGCGATTACGCCGAGGCCGAGCACTGGTTCGCCGCATCCACGGCCGTTGAAGAACGCTATCAACGCGAGCAGCACGTTGTCGTCGATGACGACTGGAACTACGTCCACAACCTGATGTACTCCATCGCAAACCTGATGGAGGAGGGCAAGATGCAGGAGGCGACAGCGCTCTCTGCAAAGATCTCCGGCGCGCGCGGAGAGTTTGCGCCCACTCTCTACACACAGTCGCCGCGCGACGGCATGTCACGGCTCGATCCGCTGCTTCCCGTCGCAATGCGCACCGCCAACTGGGATGCAGTGCACCGCATGGTCAAAGACAGCCGCCCAGATGCCAAGCTCCCGAACCTCAACTTCCTCGCCGGGCAGATGTCGGAGTTCAGCGCTGGCATGCAGTCCGCCGAAACGGGCGACGTTGCAGCCGCGGAAGCATCCTCACAGCGTCTCGATGCAGATCTGTGGCGCCTCTCCCAGCGGGTGCACGATGAGCCCGCTGAGAAGAAGCCCTCACTCACCGCGCCAGCCATGGCGGTCGTCATGCCGGATGCGAAGGCCGCCCCGCTGCTCAGCAATCTTTCGGTCATGTCGCTCGAGCTGCGCGCCACCATTCTCGCTGCAAGGAAGCAGCTTTCTGGAGCGAAGACTCTCTTCGAAGAGGCTGCGCACGAGGAGAAGCATCTCGGCTATCGCGAGCCTCCCGCGTATATCCGCCCGGTCGGCGAGACCGAGGGCGCAGTGTTGCTCCGCGCGGGAGACGCGGAGGGTGCTCACGCCGCGTACACGGCGGCGCTCAAAGATCGTCCGAATTCCGGCTTCAGTCTTTACGGGATGGCGCAGGCCAGCGAAGCCGCCGGCAAGACAGCCACTGCTCGCGAAGAGTACGAACGGTTTCTCACCGCTTGGAAGAACAGTGACGCAAGCAGACCCGAGCTAACCCACGCACGCGACTATCTCTCCGCGAACAAGACCGTGGTTGCGGCGGCGACGCCGCGCTCCTGAAGCAGCTCACTCACGAAGCGCCATTGTCACTCGGAGACTGGAGCGCGGCGATCTGTGCTTCCACCTGCTGGAGCGCCGCCTCGAGTGCAGCGCGCCGGTGCGGATTCGCTGTGCGCGCAGAAAGTATCTGCTCTCGTTGCAAATCCAGTGCCTGACGCGCCCGCTCCTTCGGTCCGTCGATCTTCGGCCTAGTCTCCACGGGCGCGTTGCGCTCCGCCTGCTGCTCTTCCACCGACTTCGATTCCCAACCCTTCGACATACTTCCATGCTAGTCTCCGCACGGCGACGTAAAGACGACAACAGAGAGCGGCAGACAAAATACAGTCAACTGCAGCTACCGTCCGCCTCCAAAGAGAGAGCGAACCGTCCTGATCGCAGCAGCGTTGTCGCGGAGTTGAAAGCATCTGCCGTATGCGCTGTGTCTCTGCGGCTGTCTGCCGTTATCTGTAACTTGTCTGCGGTGGTCTCTCACCCTGCATCCCTGCTTTAATAGAGCCATGAAGGCCTGGCGCATCCCCGCATTCGGCATCGATAAGCTCTCGCTCGACGAAGTTCCCGCACCGCAGCCCGGACCCGGGCAGGTCGTTGTCGATGTGCACGCCGTCTCGCTCAACTACCGCGACTTGATGACGGTCAAGGGAGCCTACAACCCGAAGCTCCAGCCGCATCGGATTCCCTGTTCGGACGGCGCCGGAATCATCTCCGCTATTGGCAAGGGAGTAACGCAAGTCGCGGTCGGCGATCGCGTCGCCGGCATCTTTTTCCAGCATTGGCTCGACGGCGATCCCGCCGCAGAAAAGTTCAAAGGCGCTCTCGGCGGCGACATCGACGGCACGCTCGCCCAGCAGGTTCTGCTTCGGGAAGAGGGCGTGGTCAAAATCCCCGAGCACCTCAGCTTCGAGGAGGCAGCCACCCTGCCCTGTGCCGGCGTCACTGCCTGGAATGCCGTCGTCACGGCCGGACGAATCAAATCCGGCGACACAGTCCTCATTCTCGGCACAGGCGGCGTCTCCTGCTTCGCCCTGCAGTTCTCCCGGGGGCTCGGTGCGCGCGTCATCGGCACCTCATCCAGCCCAGAAAAGCTCCGCCGAGCCGCCAAACTCGGCCTGGAGGCCGGCCATAACTACCGCGAAGACGCGGAATGGGCCCGCTGGGCCGTCAGCCAGACCGGAGGCCGGGGCGTCGATCTCACCGTCGAGGTGGGCGGAGCCGGCACCTTTCAGCAATCCATGGCCGCGACCCGCACTGGGGGGGTCATCGCCCAGATCGGCGTCCTCAGTGGCCGCGAGCAGCCCCTCACGATCACGCCTATCCTACACAAAATGTTACAGATACGCGGCATTTATGTGGGCTCGCGCCAGCATTTCCTCGAGATGAACCGGGCGATTGCGCAGACCGGCCTGCGCCCTGTCATCGACCGCGTCTTCTCATTCGGAGAGGCACGCGAAGCCTTCCAGACCATGGAGAACGCCTCCCATTTTGGAAAAATCGTGATCTCCGTAAAGACCTCCTGACCACTGGCCGATGAACTCCGAAAGGGCCCCGGCCTGCGGCGCCGCATACGCATGTCAAAAAAATCTTCGGACAAGGCAGGCTTTGGTAACCATTTTGGCCACTCCAGAAGCCCGGTGACCGGTGTCACCCGTAAGGCAAGAAATAGACAAAACCTCTTCGCCTTCTGACGCGTCCTTGCTAACGTAGCTCAGCAGAACTTCGGGAGTCTGGTACGGGATTTTCAAAACCGGAATGAGGGAAAAATTTACCTCCTTCCGCATGCGACTGTTACAGGCTTCCAGCATCTCAAGCTTGCAACTGGGCCCGGAGCATAGGACCTGGAAACCAGAGACGCTCTCAACCATGAGGAGCTTCACAATGCGCTGGATTATGGAATTCTTTCAATCTGTCATCGAGGCTATTTTCGGTTACTGCCGCCACAGCAACCTCTCGCGTCCGTTCACGATCGAGGGGCAGACCTACAAGGTCTGCATGGATTGCAGCCAACAGGTCTTCTACTCCCGCGACACCTTGATGCCGCTGAGCCGTCGCGAACTGCGCCGCATGTATGCTGAGCAGGCAGCTGCCGCCGTCTCCGTCATGCCCGCTACCGCTGAAGCGCGCGAAGCAGCTGTCCGCCGCGCCCACAAGACGGCTGCCGCTTAAGGACACAAAGTTTAGGCACCGGTTCCTGCACAGGAACCGGTGCTCTTCTCTCCTCACTGCTTCCCTGAAGGCCTCCGGGCCTCATTCGCGGCTTCCTCTTCTCGCCGCAGGCCTCACTTTCGCGCGAGTCTCTGCTTCGCTGCGCCAAAGGCAGCCAGAAAGGCGTCCGCGACCTGGACCTCGAGGTCTTTCGGCACTTTCTGGCCAGCTTTCTGGCCGAAGATGTGCCGGTACATCATCGGCCCCAGCAGCAGAGCGATGCCGACCTCGGGATCGATGCCGTGGCGCAGTACGCCGCGTCTCTCTCCGCGCCGGATGATGTTCGTCAACGCCACCCGCGCCGGCTCAATCACTCGGGCGCGCCACGCCACCCCCAGCACCTGGTTGCGCGACGCATAAGCAATCATGTGGGGCACCATCTTGTCTCGCAGCGTCTTGCGGTCCGCGGCGGGCTGATACTGCAACTGCGCAATGAGGTCCGCGCGAAAATCCCCGGAGTCGAAGACCGGCGGCTCCTCGTCGATTCCGTGCAGGTAGCCCATCACCTCCAGGCAGAGCGCGTCCTTGTCCGGCCAGTGCTTGTAGATGGTGGCCTTGCTCACGCCCGAAGCTTCGGCGATGGCGTCCATGCTGGTGGCATCGATGCCGCGCTCGGAGAACAGCTCCACCGCCGCCATCAGCACGTTGTTGTGAGCCTGCGCGCTCCTCGGTCTCGCCATCCTTTACGCCGTCATCCCTAAGCTTCAATCCTCGAAAACAGATATGCCCCCGCGCTCAGGAAGACGGCCCCGATGGCCGCGAGCAGAGCTATATCGACTCCCACACTGAACTGCCAGCTGTTGATCAGCGCTCCGCGCAGCCCGTCGACTCCATACGACAGCGGATCAAGCTTGGTGATGATGCTCATCGCCAGCGGCAGATTGGCCAGGGGAAAGAGCGCGCCGGAGAGAAAGAAGATCGGCATTACCAGGAAGTTCATCACCAGCTGGAAACCCTGCATATCCTGAATCACCGAACCGATAGCGGTGCCCAGCGCCGCAAAGACGATGGCGATCATCACCACGAAGAGGAACGCGATCGGAATCGCCAGCCAGCTATGCGGACGAAAGCCGGCAATCAGGCAGATGATCAGGATCAACGTCCCTTGGATGACAGCGACCGTCGCGCCGCCAAGCGTGCGGCCCACCATGATCTCCATCCGCGAGACCGGCGCAACCAGCGTCTCCTTGAGAAAGCCGAACTGCCGGTCCCACAACATCGCAATCCCCGAGAAGACCGAGCTGAAGAGCACCGTCATCCCCACCACGCCCGGAGCCATGAACTGTAGATAGCTGCCATGGCCCGCCTGCCGGAAGACCGGACCCAATCCAAAACCCAGCGCCAGCAGGTACAGACACGGCTGGCCGAGCGACACCACAATCTGCACCCGCGAGCGCACATAGCGTTTCAGCTCCCGCAACCACAGGATGTAAATCGCGCCCATTCCCAGTCCTCCTCACGCTGCCATGCTGTCATGAATTTCTCTACAATTCTGCCGTCATCTCGACTGAAACAAAACGAAGTGGAGAGATCTGCCTTCCTCCCCACTCACACTCTTCACCGCCGCCACATCTTCGCCACCTGCCGCATCGCCGCCTTGGCATCCGCGCCTTCGTCGCGCAGCGACGAGCCGGTCAACGCCAGGAATGCCGCTTCGAGCGACTCCGTCCCCGTCTGCTCTTTCAGTTCTGTCGACGTACCCTGGGCCACGATGCTTCCGTGGTCCATGATGGCAATGCGATGGGCGACGCGGTCCGCCTCGTCCATGTAGTGCGTGGTCAGAAAGACCGTGGTCTTCTCGGTTTCGTTGAGCCGCTTGACGTGCGTCCACAGCTGGTTGCGGCTCTGCGGATCAAGGCCCAGCGTCGGCTCATCGAGAAACAGAATCTTCGGAGTGTGCAGGAAGCCGCGCGCGATCTCCAGCCGGCGCTTCATGCCGCCGGAGAAGGTCTTCACGTAATCGTCCTTGCGCTCCCAGAGCTCGAAGATCTTGAGCAGCTCCTCCGTGCGCGCGGCGCGGATCTTGCGCGGCACATGGTAGAGCACGCCATGCAGGTCCATGTTCTCCCATGCGGTCTGCTCGCTGTCCAGGCTGGGATCCTGAAAGACGATGCCGAAGCACTGACGCGCCTGCTTCTGCTTCACCGTCGGGTCCAGGCCGTCCAGCTCGATGCGGCCGCTGGTCGGACGCAGCAGCGTGGTCAGCATCTTGATGGTCGTAGTTTTGCCCGCGCCATTGGGACCGAGAAAGGCGAATATCTCTCCCTGCGCGACGTTGAAGCTGATGTCCTTGACGGCAGTAAAGTCGCCAAAGCTCTTGACCAGGTTGTGGACCGAGATCATCCCGTCAATCCCCCTGTCTGATGGCTCGCAAGACAATTAAATACTGAACGGTTCAGTTTAGTTAGTCAAGACATACACCGCATTTTCATTCGGACTCTAATCGAACTCATTCGCGCGAAGAGAACGGCCCCGGCATACCAAGATTCCATCGCCGCAACTCGTCCAGCAACTTCCTCGTCCATTCCGGGTTTCGCCCGGTACGCCGTTCTCCGCCATACGACTTTCGTGACGCGCCTGCGCGTTGCAATCAAAGGTGGCAAGCACGCCGGGAACGTACAATTACAACGACCCCTGGATGGTAGTGATCATGACCCGGCCGATTCGTTCTTTCTTCGCCATTGCCGCCCCCGCTGTGCTCGTCATCGCCGGCTGCGGCGGCGGTCCCAGCTCGAATCCTTCCAACAGCACCTTCTCCATCTCGCCTTCGGCCACCACTATCGACACCAACGGTCAGGTCCAGTTCAGCGCCACCCTCACCAATGGCCAGCCGGCCACCAATGTGAACTGGGTTGTCGCCACGGGCACGAATGACTCCACCACCCTCGGCGAAGGCTCCATCGACGCCACGAGCGGCCTCTACTATCCGCCCAGCGCCCTCTCGAAGGACTCCGTTCAGATTCAGGTGCAGGCCAACCTGACCAACAACGTCTACCAGACTGCGACCGCCGTCGTGACCGTCACCCCCGGCTTCATCCAGACCGTGACCCCGGAGAATGCCACCATCGCAAGCGGTGGAACCGTAGCGCTTACCGCGACCATCGCCGAGTTGGGAGGCGGATCGATCAACTGGGCCCTCGGGACCACTCCCGCCGGTGGCGCGAGCCCTGGCTCTGCGGGCGGCAGCCATCTCCGGCACCAGTTGCCAGAATGGTGGCGGCATCAACTCGTCCAACCCCTACTACACCTTCTGTAACGCCACCTACACCGCGCCGTCGGCCGTGCCATCGCAGCCTATCTACGCCATTGGCGCGGTCGCGGCCAACAGCGCGACCACGAGTTTCTCCAAGCTGCTGCTGAACAGTTCCGGTATCAACACCTCACCGCTCGATAACCAGGCGGCCCAGACGTCGGCCGTCCAGATGGGGACCTCCGGCGGCAATAACAACGACGTGGACGTCGATCCCAACAGCGGCCAGGTCACCGACTGCGCCAGCGGCACGCTCGGAGCCCTGGTCCAGGACCAGGCCAGCAACCTCTACATCCTCAGCAACAACCACGTCCTGGCCGAGTCCGATCAGGGCGCAGTCGGCAACACCATCATCCAGCCCGGCCTCGTGGATACTGGCTGCACCCAGCTGACCAGTGGCGTCACCGGCATCAGTGCCATCGGCACCCTGCAATATTGGGTCCCGCTCATTGACGCCTCCGCCAATGTCGATGCCGCACTCGCCGCAACCACCTCGGCAAGTGTCGACGCCTCCGGTTCGATCATCGCCCTTGGGCGCAGCTGGTGGCGGCACCAATCAGGTCGCCGCAGCGGCGCCTGTCGCCGGCACCGGCGAAGTGCTCACTGCGGCCAACATCAGCAATATCCACGTAGCCAAGAGCGGGCGTACCACCGGGTTGACCTGCACCACCGTGGACGCCATCGACTCCACGGTGAAGGTTTCCTACTACAAGGACGCCGCAGAGACACAGTTCTATGTCTCCAAGACCTACACCAACCAGATCGGCATGCCGGGCAACTACTTCTCCGATGCAGGGGACTCAGGCTCGTTGGTGGTCGACACGGCAAATGCGCAGCCCCTAGGACTCTTCTACGCCGGCTCCACGGGCACTTCAACCCAGCCGGGTGAGAGCTTCGCGCAACCCATCGGGGATGTCCTCACGGAACTGGCGCAGAACACCGCCGCTCCCTCCGGCACGACATTTACCATCGTCGGCGGATCGCCTCATACCGTGAACTGCCTCAACTACGACTCCAACACTGCCACCGCCAGCGCCGTCGTCTCCGCCGCCCGGATGAACGCAGCACGCGCAGCCGCCAACCAGAATGGCGCTGCGATCGTGAACCCCTCAAAAGGCATCCTGGGTGTGGCCGCGGGCAATAGCCTCGACCAGCCCGGCCAGGCCGCGGTTCTCGTTTACATAGACCAGAACCACGCCGGACCGGTCGCCGTTCCGCAAACCATCGGCGGCATACCGACGCGCGTCATCCCGACCAGTGCGAGCGCCGTCGCCAACGGCACCGCACCCACCACCGCCTCCATCACTCCAGGGATCCATCTCTCGCAGGCAACGCTCCAGGCCGCCCAGGCAGTCCAGAAGCGGCACGTGGGTCAGCTGATGGGCGACCCTGCCTTCTTTGGCGTCGGCGTTACCCAGAGCCAGGACAACCCGTCCGAGGCCGCGCTGATGGTCTTCATCGACCGGATGCGCACCCCGCGCTCGCAGCCCGCAACCGTCGGCGGTCTGCGCGTGCGCTACCGCACCATGAGCCCCATCCACATCAACTACAGCGCCGCGGCCCGCAAGTAGGCGGATTGCACAATCATCAAAGAAAATGGGCGGCCACACGGCCGCCCATTTTCTTGTTCAGACTTCTTGCTCGGCTCTTCGGTTGTCTCCCGCCAGTCAGGCCAGTTGCTCAGAGATGACCGGCGCCGTGCTCTGCTCATGAGCGGTCACCGTCGGCTGTCCCACGCCATAGTCTGGGAAAAACAGCATGAACACGGTCCCGGATCTGTTCGCGCCTGAGCCGTTTGTTCCAGAGTCGTTCGCTCCGGACTCGCCGCGGCTGCGCACCACAATGCTGCCCTTGTGCTTGTCCATGATGTCATGCGTCACCCACAATCCCAGCCCCGTTCCGGTGGCCAGTTTGGTGGTAAAAAACGGCTCAAAGATGCGCCCACGCACCTCATCCGGAATGCCTGTGCCCGTGTCCGCCACCACGACCCGCACCCCGGGGGATCCGGTCTTCCAGCAGTGTGACCGTCCAGCGCGCACCAGCAGCCGGCCGCCGCCGTTGAGCGCGTCGAGTGCATTAGTGATCAGGTTGGCAAAGACCTGCCGCAGCGCCCCAGACAGACAATAAAGATCGACGTGGTCGCGATAACGGCGCAACACATCCACCCTCAGCGTGTGGATGCGGCCGCTGTGCAGCGTCAGGATCGAGTCCAGTATCTCCGCCACATTCGCCACCGAAGGCGACGTCGAGGGTCGGTAGAAGCGCAGGGTCTGCTGCGCAATCTCAGAGACGCGCGCCAGCTCGTGCTGGGCCATCTCGGTAAAGCGCATGGCCTCGCTATCCCTCGGGACTTGCGTGCGCAACAAGAACAGCAGATTCGTCACCGCCTCGAGAGGGTTGTTGATCTCGTGCGCGATCGACGCCGCGAGCTGGCCGGCCGCAGCCAGCTTCTCCGTACGCCGCAGAGTCTCCTCGGAACGGCGGCGCTCCGTGGTGTCGATCATCACCGCGCCCACCCACCGTACCTCCTGATGCCCGCTCTTTACGGGATACAGATTCACCAGCCAGCTCCGCGCGTCGCCCTTCCCGTCGGTCACCTGCAGCTCGAAGGTATCCACCGCCCGCGCTCCCTCAAAAACCGCGGCCAGCCTCGACTCGATCATCTTCGCCTCCGAGGCGCCGAAGAGCTCACCCGCGGTCTGGCCCAGAAACGTTGTCAGCTCGATCCTCATGCCCGTGACCAGAAAGTTGTTCACGCGGATAAACCGCCCTTGCCGGTCGAGGAAGGCAAAACCGATAGGCGCATGCGCCAGCATCGAGTCCAGAAGCGCCAGCGTGTCATTCAACCCGGAGCGCTGCTCCGCCATGGACAGCACCAGCAGGTTAAAGGCCTGCGCCAACTCTCCGGCTTCGTTCGTTTCCGCCACCTGCAGCGGAAAGCCCTCCTTGGTCTCGGGATCGCGAATCAGCCGCCGTGTCGCGTTCATCACAATGTGCAGCGGACGCGTAATCGAGCGGGCCAGCAACGCCGAGGCCAGCAGGCACCCCAGCGCGCCCAGCACCCCCGCGAGCAATGTGATCCGCACCAGCGCGCCCACCTCTTCCCTCTCCGAGGACGGATTCTCGGCTACCCACGCGTAGCCCAGCAGCTCGTCGCCTTCGCGAATGGCGTGGATCGCCTCGCGGTTGCCCTCATCGTTCTGGAATATGCGCGAGCGGTCGAGCGTCTGGCCTGGAGCCGGCAGTTGTTTGCGCTCCGCTGCAGTCAGCGGGCTGCTCTCGATGTGACCGGTGCTGGGCAGCAGGGGCAGGCCATGCGGATCGGTGAGCCGGACAAAATGAACGGAGGTGCTCGCTTCAAGAGCCTGCGCCATCGGCGTCAGGCGGTGGTCTTCCTTGTCGATGATGGCATCCGTCGCCATGACCGCTAGCAGATTCACCTGCTGCTCGATGCGACGTTCCGCGCGGCCATGAATCTCCCGCAGCTCGGTCTCCAGGATGAGCAGGGAGAAACATACCGTAAACGCCAGCTCTAGAACGATGAAGCCGATCGTCAGTTGGCTGCGGATCGTTCGGTACCGGAACCAGGCCATCCGTATCCATTCCTCCGAAGACGGAGATGGGTCACACGTGTCTCTCGGAAGTGAACGAGAGAATCACAGTCATAGGACGCGTGAACGTCTTCCCGAGGGCTAAGCAAAAACGTACACAGTGCTTAAGGCAGCAAACGAGTCCTGAGGCAAGGCGTGCATCCTGGTTCTCCGTGCAGGCACAATCGCGCCAAAAAACCGCGATTGACCGATCCGGATATCTGCGTTGTGCCTTCAGTCTACACATCCCACCACAGACATCCTCACCGGTTACTCTTGAGGGTATCGCGCTGCTCGTTGGACGGAATCCACCCTGAGTAGGACCCGCGTCTTCAAAGATTCGGAGGATAAGCGGCCTCATTCCTCAAGCATCGCCGGCGCGGTCGCCTCTTCAAGCTTGGCGGCAATGTCGGTCGCGATCTGCCGCCCGTGGAAGCGGCCATTCTCGATGAAAATCTCATTCGTTCGCGAGCCGGCAACGATCACCCCCGCCAGGTAGAGTCCCGGAACGTTGCTTTCCAGGCTCTCTGGATCGCACTCAGGGCATCGGTCCTTATTGTCCGTACGCACTCCGAGAAGGTTCAGGAAATCAAAGTCCGGGTGGTAGCCGGTCAGCGCGAAGACGAAATCGTTGCGCAGTGTTTTCGGTCCCTTCGGCGTCTCCAGTTCCACGCTGTCCTCGCGGATCGCCGTCACGCGCGAGTCGAAATATGCCTCCACCTCGCCTGCCTTGATGCGGTTTTCGATGTCCGGCAGAATCCAGTACTTCACATGGTTGTGGATCTTAGGGCCGCGGTGCACCAGCGTCACCCGCGCGCCGTGCCGCCACAGGTCCAGCGCCGCAATTGCCGCCGAGTTCTTTCCCCCGATGACCACAACATCCGTGTCGTAGTAAGGATGCGGGGCGTCGTAGTAGTGCATCACCTTCGGCAACGCCTCGCCGGGAATCTTCAGGTAGTTCGGCAGGTCGTAGTAGCCAGTGGCGACCACGATCTTCCGCGCGCTGTAAGTCTGCTCACGTTCGAAGCGGTCCTGCACCCGCACGCGAAAGCTGCCATCCGACCCCTCAACGCGAAGTACTGTCTCATACTGCCGCACATCCAGCTGATAGTGGTCCGCCACCTTGCGGTAGTACTCCAGCGCCTCATCGCGCGTCGGCTTCTGGTTGGGGCTGGGGAACGGAATATCGCCTATTTCCAGCAGTTCCGGCGTGGTAAAGAAGGTCATGTTGGCCGGGTAGTGAAAGATTGAGTTGCACAGGCAGCCCTTGTCCACCAGCACCGTCCGCATCCCGCGCCGGCTGCTCTCGATGGCGCACGCCAAGCCGGTCGGACCCGCCCCGATCACCAACACATCGAATCGCACCGCGCTGTGGCGACGTGCCGCCGCCTGCTCCTCCATCTCGATCTTCTTTGCGCACATAGCAATAGCTTACGAGATCGCCCGTCCCACACCCCGGCAACCTCCGTCCTGGCAACTCCCGCGAACAGGTCCCGTTGGCCTTTCATTGCATCCGAATCAACATGGTCCGAGTTCTGTCCATGACGGCTTGCCTCCTTCTGCTATCCGGTTGCTTCTCGAACAACACCGATTCGCTTCGAGAGCACACAGCCGACGCTACCGCCGCGGCAAAGCGGAATGCGGGCGCCATCGCGCAGGGCGTAGCCGAAGGGCTGATGCGCAAAGGGCCACTCGACATCAATCAGGCATCGCAAAAGCAGCTCGCGACCCTTCCCGGCATAACAACTGACTTGGCAGATGCGATCGTCAAAAACCGGCCCTACGCCTCCACTCCGGAGCTGGTGCGCAAACGCGTCCTTTCGAAGCCGCAATTCAACCGCGTGAAGGCACAAGTCGTCGTGAAATGAGAGGCTTCGCGGATCATTGCCCATAAATGGCATGCCGCGGCGGAGAGCACGCCGTGCCAAAAACGCGGCCACCGGAGATGCTACGGCACTACACTGAAGATGGAGGCCGCGCGATACTTCGCAGCCTCAAGCGCATCGAAAACTAGACACGTGTCTACCTACGCCATCCCGACCGCGGCCACGCTCGCTCCACTCTCCGGCGCGCAGCGCCTGACTGACAGCCACGGCCGCGCCATCACCGACCTGCGGGTCTCCGTCACCGACCGCTGCAACTACCGATGCGTCTACTGCCGCACCGGCAATGACGGCGCCCAGTACAGCGAGCTGCCGTTGGCCGATTACCTGCGCATCATCCGCGTCTTCGTCTCGCTCGGCATCGAGAAGGTCCGCCTCACCGGCGGCGAGCCGCTGCTCCGCCGCGACCTCACTACCCTCATCCGCGAAGTCGCGAAGCTGCGCACCAGCCATGCGCCCGATGGCACCCCGCTAGAAGATGGCGGCAAAACGCTCGATCTGGCGGTCACCACCAACGGTCATCTGCTCGCCGCGCAGGCCCAGTCGCTTCGCGACGCCGGCCTCACCCGCGTCACCGTCTCCATGGACGCCGTCGATCCCGATGTCTTCGCGCGCATCACCCGCGTCCCCGGCAGCTACGACCGCGTGCTCGCCGGCGTTCGCGCGGCAAAGGCCGCCGGCCTCGGCCCGGTCAAGGTCAACTGCGTGTTGCTGCGCGGCTTCAACGACGACCAGATCGTACCCTTCGTCCACTTCGCCCGCAGCGAAGGCGTCATCCTGCGCTTCATTGAGTTCATGCCGCTCGAAGAGGACCGCATCTGGTCCCCCGACACCGTCATCGGCTACGACGAGTTGAAGGCGCGCATCAGCGCCGTGCGTCCCTTGGTGCCGCTGCGCGGCAATGCACCCGGCGAGACTGCGCAGCGCTTCACCTTCGACGACGGCATCGGCGAGATCGGCATCATCGCCCCCGTCTCCCGCGCCTTCTGCGGCGCCTGCAGCCGCGTCCGCCTCACCTCCGACGGCAAGATCCGCACCTGCCTCTTCTCGCAGACGGACCACGATCTCTACGGCGTGCTTCACCGCGGCGGCTCGGACGAGGACCTCGCCGCCTACATCCGCAACGTCATCGAGCAGAAGGAAGCCCGCCACCACATCGGCGAGCCCGGCTTCCTCAAACCCAGCCGAAGCATGGTCCACATCGGCGGCTGACGGCGTCAGAAATCTTCAACCGGATGCCTCGCGGGCAAACTCTGCGCCGCCAATCCCGTCTATCCTCCGGAGATACGATCACCAGGGCATTCAGGTGTGATCTCGCCGGGGGTAAGCCAGCGCATGAAAGTCCCGATCCGGTTTGCCGATTCAATGTGCCGCTGTCCTCGCGCCGTCTGCCCAGGCAGCATTCTCTCCGGCCAGACCACGCCGAGTGCCTCGCTACTCGTCCTTTCCAAGCACGACCACACGCTCAGCATCGTGGACCCATCCACGCTCCAGGTGGTTGCCAGCATGCCCGTAGGCGAGGATCCCCACGAGGTCATCGCATCGACGGACGGCACCACTGCGTATGTCTCGAACTACGGCTCTCGGCGCCTACAACACCCTCGCCGTGCTCGACCTGGTTGGGCATCGCGCGCTCCCGTCCATCGACCTCGGCCCACTTCGTGGCCCGCATGGACTCGCCTTTGTCGGGGGCAAGACCTGGTTCACTGCCGAAGCGGCCAAGGCCATTGGACGCTACGACCCCGCCACGCAGAAGGTCGACTGGATTCTCGGCACCGGCCAGAATCGCACCCACATGATCTACGTCTCGGACGACCAGCAGCGCATCATCACCACGAATGTGAGCTCCGGCACCGTCAGCATCATCGAGATGCAAGAGCTTCCGCATGCCCGCTCACCCGCCCGGTCCGCCGCCCGGAATGCGGCACCCGAACAGCACTGCCGGCGGTCCCGGCGGTTCTCCACCCGGCGGCCGCTCGATGCCGCGCAAAGACTGGAACGAGACCGTGATGCGCGTCGGCAACGGTTCGGAGGGCTTCGACGTATCTCCCGACCACCGGGAGCTATGGGTCGCCAACGCTCAGGACGGCACCATCTCCGTCATCGACATCGCCGCCAAGAAGGTCGTCGAGACCATTCAGGCGAATGTTAATGGCGCAAACCGGCTCAAATTCACGCCCGACGGCAAGCGGGTGCTTGTCTCCACATCGGCGGCCCGGATCTCGTGATCCTGGATGCCGCCACGCGACGCATCACCAAGCGCCTTCCCATCGGCCACGGCGCGGGCGGCGATCGTGGTCGAGCCCAGCGGCGACGCGCGCCTTTGTCGCCTGCACGCCGGACAATTACGTCGCCGTCATCGACCTGAACTCTCTCAGCGTCTCCGGCCACATCCAGGCAGGCGGCGAACCGGACGGCATGGACTGGGCCATCCGGCGCTGAACAGGGCGGCCGAAGCGCGAACCGGCAACGAATCTCTTTAAAGCGCTCCGTCGTGGCACAATCGACTGCAGCGAATGGCCGACTCCGCCCAGTACCCCGCAGCCCCGTTCGAGCATCTCCGGCTCTTCCATGATGCCGCCCGGGCCCTTACCTCTTCGCTCGATCTGCCCAGCATCCTCCGCAGCATCCTCGAGCAGATGGAGCGCTTCTTCCATCCCGAGAGCTGGTTCCTGCTCATGGTCGACGAGCAGAAGCGCGACCTCTACTACGCGCTCGCCCACGGCGCCTCCGACGAAGCCCTCAAGAACATCCGCATTCCCCTCGGCACCGGCATGGCCGGATGGGTAGCCCTGCATGGCGAGCCGCTCATCGCCACCATGGACGGCGTCGCCGCCCGCCTCTCCAGTGGAGACCAGCCGCACTCCATCATCTGCCTGCCTCTGCGCTCGCGCGAGCGCACCCTCGGCGTGCTCCAGGTCACGCACCCGTCGCCGCAGACGCTCACCGATGACGCCATCACCTTTCTCTACATCGTTTGCGACTACGCCGCCATCGCCATCGAAAACGCACGCGCCGTCGAGCGCATTCAGGAACTCACCATCACCGACGACTGCACGCACCTGTTCAACGCGCGCCACCTCGCCGCCGTGCTACCCACAGAGATCGAACGCGCCCGCCGCTTCGACCAGCCGCTCGGCCTCCTCTTTCTGGACCTCGACAACTTCAAACAGGTCAACGATGAGCACGGCCACCTGGCCGGCAGCCGCGTGCTGGCAGAGGCCGCGGAGGTGATCACCCGCACCCTGCGCAGCGTCGATCTCGCATTCCGCTACGGTGGCGACGAGTTCGTCGCGGTGCTCCCGCAAACTCGCGGCTCCGTCTGCCGCCAAAGCAGCCAATCGCCTGCTTGTCGCCCTGCGCGCGCGCCGCTTCCTCAGCCTCGAGAATCTCTCCCTGCGGCTCACTGCCAGCCTCGGCGTGGCCAGCTATCCCGACGACGCAGACAACGCCGCCGCGCTCCTCGAACGCGCCGACAAGCGCATGTATCTGGTGAAAAACTCCACTCGCGACGGCGTCGCCACCAAAGACTGACGCGTCAGCGCTCGATCGGCACTATCGTATTCAGATTGTCCCCAGACTGCGGATCCACCGCGAAGTCCCACACCGAAATGATTGGCCTCGCGCGGACTGAGCAACTCCATCAGCGCATACTGACCCACGGTCAGCTTCTGCTTCGGCACCACCTTCATCCAGTGCCCTCCGGGCATCACCGTCGTCGTCGTCTCGGTTACGTTCTCGCTCTGGTGTCCCACCTGGCCGAGCGTCACATTCGTGATCACGCGATAGTCGCGCCGCGGGTCCACTTCCACGATGACGTACTGGCTCTTCGGCGAGCTCACCGCTCCCGTCGCCTTCGCATCGTTGCGTCGCCACGCTCATCGCGTCCGCCCCGGCCGTATCGTCGCCGCCCGTCAGGCTCACGTAGAAGGCCGGCTCGTTCTCGTGCAGGTGCACTTTCGATCCTGCTCCGTCCAGACGCACCTCCGCCTTCTTCGGCACAGGATTGATCGGCGCGCGCTGTACGTTGTGGCCGGTCCGCTGATTGATGTTGCCGCTGTCCTGCTCCAGCGTCACCAGCTCCGGCTGGTTCCGGAAGTAGTCCAGCACCCACACGCCGTCGCGATCGGGCAGATTCAACCGCGGCGCCACCGGCGGCGTGCGCGAGGTCATCTCCGCCTTCTCCGCCGCCTCTTCCGCATCGACGGCGCGCGCATCATCCGAAGCGGCAGTCTCCTCGCGCCCCTGCTCGGTGAGCCCGTGCGCAAACTTCTCCGTCGCCGCCCAGTCCACCATGCTGACCGGCAGCTCCTCCCAAGCCCCATTGCGCTCAGCCGAGATATAGCGGACGCGGTCGCCCTTGATCTCCCAGCGCCGCACCTGCTGGTAGCTGCCGTCGGTCAGGATGAGCCGGTGGATGCTCGCGATCTGTCGCTGCGTCCGTCGGCGGTTTGGTCTGCGCGAACAACGTCGCCGTCAGAACCGCCGCCACCAACCCGATTGTTATCTGCGTCCCATCGTCTTGCCCAAAGTCTAGACGTTCCACAGGCCAGAAAGTCTGCCTGCGCAAACCACTTCACAACCCGTGGCGACTCTGCGATACTTGATCGTGCCCACCCGGTACGCCATCCAAACCCAAAATTCAGAGGTGATGCAGTGTCAGCAAAGTACATCTTTGTGACGGGCGGTGTTGTGTCCAGCCTTGGCAAGGGCCTTGCCGCCGCCTCCATCGGTTGCCTGCTCGAAGCCCGCGGCCTCCGCATCAATCTGATGAAGTTCGACCCCTACCTCAACGTCGATCCGGGGACCATGTCGCCCTTCCAGCACGGCGAGGTCTTCGTCACCGACGATGGCGCCGAAACCGACCTGGACCTCGGCCACTACGAGCGCTTTACCCACGCCAAGCTGACCCGCGACAACAACCTCACCACCGGCCGCATCTACGAGCAGATCATCACCAAGGAGCGCCGCGGCGACTACCTGGGCAAGACCGTCCAGGTCATCCCCCACGTCACCAACGAGATCAAGAATGCCATGCGCAAGGTCGCGGCGGACTGCGACGTGGCCATCGTCGAGATCGGCGGCACGGTCGGCGACATCGAATCGCTCCCCTTCCTCGAAGCTATCCGCCAGATGCGCCAGGAGCTCGGCCGCGAGAACACCGTCTTCGTCCACGTCACCCTCGTTCCCTGGATCGCCGCCGCTCAGGAGCTGAAGACCAAGCCCACCCAGCACTCCGTGAAGGAGATGCTCTCCATCGGCATCCAGCCGGACATCCTGCTCTGCCGCTCCGATCGCCCACTCTCCCGCGAGCTCAAGAGCAAGATCGCCCTCTTCTGCAACCTCGAAGACCAGGCCGTTATCGCCGCGCGTGACGTCGCCTCGATCTACGAAGTGCCGCTCAACTTCGCGCAGGAAGGCGTCGACGCGCTTGCCCTCAAGTACCTGCACTTGGAGACCCGCACCCCGGATCTCTCCCGCTGGCAGCAGGTCGTCGACCACGCCTACCACCCCAAGGACGAAGTCCACATCGGCATCGTCGGCAAATACGTCGAGTACGAGGACAGTTACAAATCCGTGAAGGAAGCGCTGGTCCACGGCGCGCTCTCGCAGAACCTGAAGCTGCGCGTGACATGGTTGGAAGCAGAAGGGCTCGAGACCGACGACTACGTCTCTCAGCTCAAGGACTTCGACGGCATTCTCGTTCCCGGCGGCTTCGGCAAGCGCGGCATTGAAGGCATGCTCAACGCCATCCGTTATGCGCGCGAGTCCGGCACGCCCTACTTCGGCATCTGCCTCGGCATGCAGACCGCCACCATCGAATTCGCCCGCAACGTCTGCAAACTGCACGGCGCCAACTCCAGCGAGTTCGATCCCGCCACGCCCCACCGCGTCATCTACAAGCTGCGCGAGCTCACCGGCGTCGAAGAGATGGGCGGCACCATGCGCCTCGGCGCGTGGACCTGCCTGCTCGAGCCCGGCTCAAAGGCCGCCGAAGCTTATGGCCGCACTGAAATCTCAGAACGCCACCGCCATCGTTACGAATTCAACCGCGAGTACGAGCCGCTGCTCACCGGCGCCGGCCTGCGCATCACCGGCACCACGCCGGATGCCACCTACGTCGAAATCGTCGAGCTCCCCAATCACCCCTTCTTCCTCGGCTGCCAGTTCCACCCCGAGTTCAAGTCCAAGCCGCTTGAGCCGCATCCGCTCTTCCGCAGCTTCGTTACCGCCAGCTACGCCAACCGCCGGAAGCAGAATCCGGAAATTTCCGCGGCAGACCCGGTGTCCGTGTCAGCTGAAGAAGCGCTCGCTCGCCCCCTCGCGCATCGCTGATGCGTTCTGCTGCGTCCGAACCAGCAGCCGAGCCACTCGAGGCGTCGCACAACCCGGCCTGGCATCCACCGTCGCTCCGCGAGCTCGGCGCGCTGCTCGTCGTTGCGGTCGTCGTCCTCTTCTGCCGCCTGCCTCGCCTCTTGTTGCACGGCCGCATCGTTGCGGAAGAAGGCACCACCTACCTTCGTTATGCGTGGGATGCCACGCCGCTGCACGCGTTGCTGGCGCCCCATCAGGGGTACTACTCGCTCCTCGACAATCTCTGCGCGCTCATCGCCGCCCGCCTGCTGCCGCTCTCTGCCGCCGCGCTCTTCTTCACTTGGACGGCGGTCGCCGTCCAGCTCCTGCTGCTCTTCCTCGCCATAGAGTGCGAGGTCTTTCGCACCCCGATACGAGCGCTGTTGTGCGCTCTTCGCGCTGCTGCTGGTCACTCCAAACTTCGAAGTCTGGCTCAATCTCGAAAACTGCCAGTCGCTTCTCGCTGTCGCCGCAGCCATCGTCCTCATCTCGTCTGCTCGAAGACTCTTCGCAATCCGCACCGCCGCCCTGTTGCTGGCCGCGCTCACCGGCGTCACCACGCTGCCGCTCATTCCGCTCTTCTGGTTCAGGGTCTGGAGAGAGCGGTCGCGCCGAGTCCTCGTCTACGCGCTCAGCATCACGCTCCCTGCGTTTCTGCAAGCCGCCGTCCTGCTGCATTCCGTCCGCGCCGGCAGTCGCCCTGTCACCTCGCACCATCTGCGCACGCTCGTGGCCTACGCCTCCTCGCGCGTCATCATGCTGCCCCTCACCACCGGCCGTGGCGCCGAATACTACGGCCGCTTCCTCTTCCATCATTCCGGAATCGGCTGGATCTCCGCACTCTATCTCGCCTCTGTCGCGTTGCTTGTGCTCGGTTTCCTTCTCTTCCGCAGGAGCTCGCCCGCCGCGCTCTTCCTGTACTTTGGCGCCCTCCTCTCCAGCGTCTTCGACTGGTACGGCTGCCTCGCCTGCACCTTCAGCCGTCTTCCCTTCTCAAGCGGCGGGGAGGGCCGCTACTTCTTTGCTGCCAACGCCATGCTCTCTCTCGCATTGCTGCTCGCCGCCACGCGCGCCACTCCCCGACAGCTCGCTCGTGCCGCCTCCATCCTCTTTGCGTGGATCCTCTGTACCGGCGTCTTCCACTACTTCCGCATGCGGCCGTATCTCAACAACTATCCCGCGTGGCAACCGCAGGTCCTTCTCTGGCAGCAGGACGAGAGCGAACCCCTCCTCATCGGGCCCACACACTGGGGCGCCAATCCGCTGCACCTCACCCATCAACATCCCAATCGCACCGACCTGCCGGCCAACGCTTATGACTCCTTAGCCGCCCGTCATCAGGACGATTAAAAGATTCCTGCACACGCCGACCAGCCCTCCCGCCTCGGCGCGCGTCACACACTGGAGAGATCCCGCTATGCCCCCCACCCTTACCGAGAAGCCTTCCTCTGCATTGCCCGCGCTCATCCTCGGCGTCATCGTCGGCCTGCTCGTCGCGCTGCTTGCCGTGCCCGCCGTCGTGCGTCACGTCGGCGCGTCTATGCGCAACCGCATCAGCATGGCCTTCCTCGGCCGCCACGACACCATCGACATCTCGCAGCCCACGGTCATCGCCAGCATCCAACGCCTCGCGCGTCTCGAGTCCGTCGTCTACACCATGGACAAGGTCGTCGAAGGCGACCGCACCAGTGAGTACCTGCCCGATATCCTCACCGGAGACAAGCTGCTGATGATCGTCCATGGCCAGGCCGTCGCCGGCGTCGATCTCAGTCAGGTCCAGGCCGGCAATGTGCAGATCGATGGCCGCGGCGTCACCATCACGATGCCTCCCGCCCAACTCCTCTCGGTCTCGCTGGATAACAGCAAAACCCGCGTCTACTCCCGCATCACCGGTCTGCTCGTCCCCGCCGACCCCAACCTCGAATCCGAGGTCCGTGAAAAGGCAGAAGCTGACCTGCGGCAGTCCGCGCTCTCAAGCGGCATCTTGACCACTGCCGATGGAAACGCCCGCGCCACCCTCACCACTCTGCTGCACTCGCTTGGCTTCCAACAGATCACCTTCCGCTAGAACAAAAGCTAGTCAGAAGATCAGCAAGCCGGCCTCAGAAATCCGCTCTACTCCCAGCGCAGCCGCACGAATGCCACGCCTTGTCGCGCGAGCGACATCTGCAGAGTCGCGTCGCCATCCTTCACCCCAAGCGCATGCGGCGCTGCCACTCGCTGCAGTTTTCCGGCACGAACCAGCTCCTGCTGCTGCGCGGCACTCGGTCTCTCCGGACTCCCCATTCGCTGCCACACCGCGTATGCATTACTGTGCGCCGCATCCATCAGGAAGACCTCCTCGCTCACCTTTGAAGCTGGCAGACCGCGCACCTTTATCTCCATCTTTGCAAGATCCGCCGCGACATCGGCATCGTGGTAGTTCCACAGCAGAATGTCCACTTCGTCCATTCTGCGGGTGGCGATCGCGTCCACATCCGGCGTATCTGTCACACTGTGGGTGACAATCTGCTCGACCGGCAGCGCACCGCTGCTCTCCGTTCGCAACCAGTCGCCGCCCAGCATCGCCATCATGCGGAAGACGTTCAGCACCGCCTTGTCCACGCCGTTCGTTGCCAACTCGCGAAAGCCCGCAAAGTACGGCTGATTCTCAAAAGTGAACGCCCAGGTGACCGCGCCCAGCACACGCACATCGTGTTTGCGGGCCAGCTCCCAGGTGCGAGCCGTCGCCTCCGCCACACTCACGCCGTACAGCGGACCGTTGCGATAGCCGTTCTGCGGTCCCTGACAAGCCGCGCATCCCTCCGGGTCGCTCTCGCCCAAAACAATGGGCGTGCTGCGCCACTCCGGATAACTTGCCACCACATCCATGCCGCGCTCGATAGCGGCAAGCTGATGCCCCACGTTCATCACTACATGCCCGTCCACAAACTTCGGCGAACCCTTGGGATGAAAGCTGATAAAGTCGAGCGGCGCGCCCGTGCCGCCCGTCGCCGCATTCTTCCCATGTGCGCAGTGATCCAGAAATTGCCGCAGAAACGCCTCGCTCGTGCTTGACCCGCCCTTTCCCGCATACACACCCGTCGAGTCCGGGCCGCCGATCTTCGCTCGCGGCAGTACCTTGCGCACCGCCGCGGCCGATACATCGTAGAGCCGGTCGTACTCCTGCGGTGTGCCATGCCAGTAGCCGATATCCGGTTCGTTCCACACCTCCCATAGCCACCCATCCACCGCCATTCCGTAGCGATCCTTCAGGTGCGCAACATAGGCTTCGACCAGCGCACCCCACTTCGCGTAGTCCTTCGGCGGATAGCTCCAGCCGGTGAAGAGATCGCCATTGGGAAAGTTGTGACGGTACGGCTCACGATGCGTCGAGAGAGCCTCCGGCATAAAACCAAGTTCCACAAGCGGCCGCACGTGTGCATCGCGCATTGCATCGAAAATGCGGTCTGTGATTGTCCAGTCGTAAACCGGCGTGCCGTCCGCGCGCTCGGTATACACATTTGTCGAGCCCCACTTCAGCGAGCCCTCGCCATTGCCAGTAGTGAATAGGTTGTGTGCGCGGAAGTACACCGGAGCATGCGCCGTGTCGCCCAACTCTCCCAGTTCATCCAGCAGTTTCCTCCCATGCGGACCATAAATATAGTTCGGCTCGTCCGCGCCAAAGAAGCTCCAGATCGGGGAGAACACGCCTGTCGGAGCATCAGCATGCACAGTCACACGAACGGTAGCGCCATCCTCACCGTTCGCCGAGAGCCATGCGAAAACCAGTACGAGAGCGAGAGAAAAGGATCGCCAGCGCATGGCGTCACTCTAAACGACCACGCAGGTCAATGCGCTGTTGGGACGCGCTTTGGACCTGTTATTCCGTGCGCAACACCCGCATCGGTTCCGTGGAAGCAGCGCGATGCGCCGGCAGGAAGCAAGCCAGCACAGCCGCCGCGAGCAGCACGCACCCCACCGCCGAAAACGCGGATAGATCGAGCGCGCTCACTCCGTAGAGTGTGCTCTGCATGGCGCGGCCAATGAAGTATGCGCCGATCAACCCCAGCACAAATCCCACTGCCGCAAGCGTCACGCCTTCCCGCAGGACCAGTGTCACGACGCGGCCTCGCGTCGCGCCCAGCGCCATGCGCAGCGCGATCTCGTGCGCGCGCTGCGCCACGGAAAATGTCATCACGCCGTAGATGCCCAGTGCCGCCAGCAGCAGCGCGATCGCCGCGAAGCATGCAAAGAGCACCAGCGTGAAGCGATCGTCCGAGAGCACATCGTGCCGCACCTGCTCCATGGTGCGCGGCGTGGCCAGTGCTACATCGGGGTCCACCTTGTGCACCGCGGCGGCGATGCTCTTCGTCATCGCAGCCGGATCCTCGCTCGTGCGCACGCCGATCCCGCTCGTCGGCCACGGAATCTGCCAGAACGGAATCAATATCTCCGGATTGTCCTCACGCAGCCGGTCCCGCACATTGTGGAATATGCCCACAATCTGCCACTCGACCGGCGGCCCAAGCTGCTGCACGCCGGGAATCAACTGCTCCACAATCACACGCTGCTGCAGCGGGTCCGTTCCCTTCAAATACTTCCTGACAAACTCCTCGTTCACCATCGCGACCTTCACGCTCGCCGCGTTGTCCTGCTCGGTGAAGGAGCGACCATTGATCAGCCGGATACCGAACGTCTTGAAATAATCCGGCGTCACCATGCCGAAGCTGCACCCTGGCCGTTGCGACGGATCGGCATATGCCGGCTTGCCCGCAATGGTGAACGGCATGCCAAACCCGGAACCTTCGAGCGGTGTTCCTGTCTGCGCGGAAGACGAGATCACCCCGGGAACCGCGTTGATGCTTGAGAGCAGTTGCCGATAGTGCGCCGCAATCAACACCGGATCCTTCGAGCGCGTATCCGGAATCGGCAAATAGAACGTCAGTACGTGATCGGTCTTCACTCCCAGGTCGACCCGCGTCAGATTCAGGAAGCTATGAATCGCGAGTCCTGCGCCCGCAAGCAGCGACAGCGCCAACGTGAACTCACCGATCACCAGCGCCTGCCGCAGCCGCTTGCGCCCGACACCGGTTCCGGATCTGCCGCCCTCCTTCAATGTTTCCGCAGGGTCCACCCTCGACGCATGCCACGCCGGCACGCAGCCAAAGAGCAATCCGGCCAGCGTCGTCGCGCCCAGCGTAAACAGCAACACTGGGAAGTTCAAGCTCAGGTCCGCCTCGCTCGGCAGCGTGCCTTCCGGCATTGCGCCCATGAAGGCGTGCAGCATCGCGTACCCTACCGCGATCCCCAGCACACCTCCCGCCAGCGCAAGCAATATGCTCTCCGTCAACAATTGCGTGAAGATGGCCCGCGGCGTAGCCCCCAGCGACGAGCGCACCGCCATCTCCTTCTGCCGCGCCATGCTGCGCGCCAATAGCAGGTTGGCCACGTTCACGCACGCAATCAGCAGGACGAATGCCACCGCGCCCAGCAGCATCCACAGCGTGCGAATCCGCTCCTTCGGCAGGAAGTCGTTCTTCAGCGGCTCGACAAATGCTCCCCATCCCTTGTTGCTCTTTGGATACTGCTGCGCAATATGTGTCGTCACCGCATCCATATCCGCGCGCGCCTGCTCCATCGTCACGCCCGGCTTCAGCCGCCCCATCGCCAGCAGCCAGTGGAAGTCGTGATTGAGCTGCTCCGGTTTGAAGGCGAGCGGCACCACGATGTCGCCCTGCCCGCGATCGTAGAGCCCCGGAGCCAACACGCCCACCACCGTATAAGGGTCCCCGTTGACACGCAGCGTCTCTCCCACAATGTGCGAGTTCGCAGCCCAGCCGCTTCCATAACTTGTGCGTCAGGATCACCTCATGGTCACGGCCTGTCTGGCCCTCCTCCGGTAGAAAATCGCGCCCCAGAAAAAACGGTGTGCCGAGCATGCGGTAGAAGCCCGGCGTCGTCATCCGCCCGTCGACCTGTTCTGGCTGATCCTTCGTTGACAGGTTGAAGGCGCTGCCCGTCCACGCATTCAGATCCTGAAAGGTCGTGTTCCCCCGCTTCCAGTCCGTGAAGTCTCCAGCGGAGATCCCGTTGTGGAAGCCCTGGATCTTCGACCACACCACCATCAACTGCTCGGAATGGGGATAGGGCAACGGTTCCAGCAGGGTGGCGTAATCGACAGTGAAGATCGCGGTATTCGCGCCCACGCCGAGCGCCAGTGTCAGCAGAATCGTGAGCGTCAGCCCCGGATTCTTGAGCAGCATACGGACGCTGAAGCGAAGGTTGCGGAGCAGATTCTGCATGAATCACCTCACTCAAGTTGTCGAAGACACACACCGGTGCCCGGAAACCGATACGTAGTGGAACGCCATTTCGTTCAATGGATTCGTTACATTCCGTAATGCTACACACAGTAGCATTACGGACAGTATGACGGCAAGCGCAGCTTCGACTCGCGCAAACCCGCTTCGCCTGATTACGTGTCCGCGGCACAAAAAGACGCAGCTTTCCTGGAAGCCGCTCGATTAAAAAAAAATGTAGGAACCACGACTCCGCGCCCCGCGTAGAAGGCACATGTGGCATCCCCACAGAGGTATGGCATACTCATGTGGCCGTCACACAGGAGACCCTCACTGCATGCCTGATCCCAAGCTCGACCTGCTCCAGGGAACCCTCGACCTCATGGTCCTGCAGACACTCGTCGCCATGGGCCAGCAGCACGGCTATGGCATCGCGCGCCGCATCGAGCAGATCAGCGGTGACACAATCCTGCTCAACCAGGGCACGATCTATGCCTCGCTCGTGCGCCTGCAGAACCGCGGCTGGATCACCGCAGAGTGGGGCACCTCCGACAACAATCGCAAGGCCAAGTACTACGCCATCACCCGCAGCGGCCGGAAACAGCTTGCCCGCGACGCAGCCGACTGGCGGCGTCTTTCGGATGTGATGGGCCGTGTGCTCGCGCAATCTCCGGAAGGTGGCAGGCCGAGGTGATCTCCCGTCTCCGTGCCGCCCTCGCTCGCATCCGTGCCTTCCTCAACAAGCCGATCGGTGACGCCGACCTCGAGCAGGAGTTCGCCTCCCATCTCGACTTCGCAATCGAAGAGAATCTCAAGCGCGGGCTTTCTCCCCAGGAAGCCCGACGTCTGGCCCTCGTCCGCTTCGGCGGCGTCGAGCAATCGCGCGAGCAGCAGCGCGCCGCGCGCGGCCTTCCCGCGCTCGACATCCTCCTGCAGGACCTTCGTTACACCCTCCGCACTCTGCGCCGCGACCGCGGCTTCACCCTCATCGCCATCCTCATCCTCGCGCTCGGCATCGGCGCCAACATCGCTGTCTTCAGCGTCGTCAACACGCTTATGCTGCGGCCGCTTCCCTTCCGCGATCCCGCGCGCCTGCTCTGGATCGGTCCGGAGGTTTTCGATGGCAACTGGTCCGCCGCCACCTATTCCATTGACGCCTATACAGAGCTCCGCGAGCGCAACAAGTCCTACACGGACGTCGCCGGATACTTTGCCTTCTCCTCCAGCGACAACTTCAAGCTCACCGGCCACGGCGATCCCAGGCCCTTGACCGGCATTGGTGTCACTCCTGATTTCTTCCAGGTGCTCGGCGTGGACCCTCTGATGGGCCGCCTCTTCCATGAAAACGAATCGCTCCCTGGAGCAGGCCAGGTCGTCCTGCTCAGCTATCCCATCTGGCAGCGGCAGTTCCATGGCGATCCCTCCATCCTCGGCAAGACCGTTGATTTCAACGACCGCTCCTTCACCGTCGTTGGCATACTCCCGCGCAGCTTCGACTTCGGCGCTGTCTTCGCGCCCGGCACAAGAGTCGATCTCTTCGTCCCCATCGATTTCAAGGGAACTCGACTCGATGGCAATACCATTACTCTGATCGGCCGCCTCAAGCCCGGCGTCACCGTCGAGCAGGCGCGCGGCGAAGCCAATCTGCTCTTCCCCAAACTCGACTTCAGGACCGACCATCCTGAGTACGGGGCCGGCTACACCGCCTACCCCACACCACTCAAGCAATACGTCAGCGGCAAGCTCCATAGTTCGCTTATCGTCCTCTGGTCCGCTGTCGGGCTCATCCTGCTCATCGTCTGCGTCAATCTCTCCAACCTGCTTCTCGCACGTGCCGCCGCGCGCGGCAAGGAGTTCGCACTCCGCGGCGCGCTCGGCGCCAGTCGCGGCCGCATCATTCGTCAGTTGCTTACCGAAAGCCTCCTGCTGTCCGGAGTCGGTTCTCTCTTCGGCCTTGCGCTGGCCTTCGCCATCACGACGTGGCTGCAGCATCAGACCGCGCTTGCATTGCCGCTACTCAATGACGTCCACATCGACGCCACCGCACTTCTCTGGACCCTCGTCATCGCAAGCGGCACTGCAGTGCTCTTTGGACTCGCGCCCGGCATCCGGATGTCCAGCACCCATCTGCAGGAGTCGCTGAAGGAATCCGGTGGTCACGGCGCCAGTGACGGCCGCCGTCACGAGCGTCTGCGTTCCATGCTGGTCATCTCGGAAGTCGCGCTCGCCTGCGTACTCCTCGTCGGCGCCGGCCTGCTCATGCGCAGCTTCCTGCGCGTGCTGGATGTCGATCTCGGCTTCAAACCCGCTGCCGCCGCAGCCATCAAAATCGACTACGACGATGACAACGGCCGCAATGCCGACAAACGCAGTGCCGCTCTTCAGAACGTGCTTACCCGAATCAGCGCGATCCCTGGCGTCGAACATGCCGGTATCTCGGACAATCTGCCCTTCGAACGCAATCGCTGCTGGGGCGTTCCGCACCGCAAAGACGTCGACCAGAAGCAACTCGAGGCGGCACACCTTCCCTGCGCTCTCGTCTACATCGTCACTCCCGGCTATCTCGCCGCCATGGGCGTACCCATCACCGGCCGCGACTTCACTTGGGAAGACTTACCCATACCCCCGCCGCCTCCGCCGAACCAGGCCGCCGCCAAGCCCGCTGCTCCGCAGGGTAGAAGGGGCGATCCCGTCATCATCATCAATGAAAGCGCTGCGCGTCAGATGTATCCCAACGGCGACGCCGTCGGCCACGTCATCAATGCGAACGGCGACGACGCCCGCATCGTCGGCACCATCCCCGACCTGCATCAGACCAGCGTGGAAGGCCAGCCGGACTGGCAGGTCTATTACCCCATCACGCAACAGGGCCCGGAGGGCGCGGAGCTTGTCATTCGCAGCAAGGTTCCTCCGACTCAGCTCGCGTCGAGCGTCATGCACACATTGCGTGAGATCAATCCCGGGCAGTCCGCAGTGCCACTGCGTCCCATCCAGTCCCTGGTCGATCATGCCGTCTCGCCCCGCCGCTTCTTCGTGCTGCTGGTCGGCACCTTCGCTGCGCTCGGCCTCTTTCTCGCCGCGCTCGGCATCTACGGCGTCATCTCCTACTCGGTCACCCAGCAGACGCTGGAGATCGGCATCCGCATGGCGCTCGGCGCTACAACCGCGCGCGTGCAGTTCGGCGTCATCTTCCGTACCATGCGGCTCGCGCTCATCGGCATCGCTGTCGGCGCAGTGGTGTCGCTCGCCGTCGCCTCGCTCATCTCCGCCATGCTCTTCAACACCGCGCCCACCGACCCCGCAACCTTCGCCATCATGGTCGCGCTGCTCACCATCGTTGCCATCCTCGCCGGCTACATCCCCGCGCGTCGCGCCTCACGCGTCAACCCCATGGTCGCTTTGCGCGGGCTCTGAGACATCCCCCCGGGTGGCGCGCAGGCGAAGCGGCACGACCACGCGCAATGGTGGGATCTGTTCTGAGGTCCCTCCAAGCCACTGCGCCCACTTCCGTGTGAGCCACACCTGCCCGGCCGTGCCATTACCCGTCCTGCCGCTACCCGGCTAATCTGCGGTTAGAAGCCCGCAACGCACCATGAAGATTCAAGCCGCATTCATCGTCCTTGCACTCTGTCTCTCGCCCTCCCTCGCCCGGGCAGCGGACTCATCGATCTGGCAGGACGGCATCCTGACGAAAGTCCGCACCACGGTCGTCGGCAACTCATGCTCGAGTTCCACGCAGTCCGATGCCGCCACCTACGGCAACACCGCACGCCGCACCATCGATGCATCCGCACGCTGCTCGGATATCCGTGGTGCCGTCTACACCGTCGAGGTCGCAGGCACCGAGTACGAACTTGCGCCCGACCACTCGCGCATCGCCAGAGCCTCTTCCTACCTTCCTCTTAGCGCAACGGTGCTGAAGCAAAGCAGCCTCGCGAACCACCTGCCCGGCACCGCGGTGAAGCTCCGCCGCGATGACGACGGCTTCCTAGTGGCCGTAGGCAAGCGCGAATCGCACTACCGCACCTTCGTCGCGCGTTAACCGAGAGCCGCTCAAAGGCGCTCCTAGTATTCTTTCCCTGTGAGCATTCACGACTTCGAAATCGGCAGTGTCCCGGTTGGCGCGGGTGAGCTCTTCCTCATCGCCGGCCCCTGCGTCATCGAAAGCGAGCAGCACGCGCGCTTCATGGCCGATGCCATTCAGCGCATCACCAGCGACCTCGCCATCCCCTACATCTTCAAAGCCTCCTACGACAAGGCCAACCGCACCTCGGTCTCGAGCTTCCGCGGACCCGGCCTCGCCGAAGGCACGCGCATTCTGCGCCGCATCGCCGAAGAGACGCACCTCCCCGTCCTCACCGACGTGCACGAGCCCGAACACTGCGCCGCCGTCGCCGAGGCTTGCGATGTCCTCCAGATTCCCGCCTTCCTCTGTCGTCAGACCGACCTTCTCGTCGCTGCCGGAAAAACCGGTCGCGCCATCAACGTGAAGAAGGGACAGTTCGTCGCGCCCGAGGACATGAAGCACGCCGTTCAAAAGATCGCCTCCACCGGCAACACCCGCGTCTTCCTCACCGAGCGCGGCGCCAGCTTCGGCTATCACAATCTAGTCGTCGACATGCGCTCGCTCCCCATCATGCGCGCGCTCGCCCCTGTCGTCTTCGACGGCACGCACTCCGTGCAGACACCCGCTGCAGCCAACGGTGTCTCCGGCGGCCAGCCGGAGTTCATCCCCGTACTCGCGCGCGCCGCCGTTGCCGCCGGCATCGACGGCATCTTCCTGGAAGTTCACAACGATCCCGCCCACGCCAAATCCGACGGCGCGAACGCTCTCCACCTCGATCGCCTCAAACCTCTGCTTGAGCAGCTTCTCGCGATCCACGCGGCCATCGGAATGCCCTAACAGCGCTAAAAGGGTTTGGTCCTTAACTACTCAGGCGATTGCTTCAGGGGTTTCTACGGTCTCGTGCGACGGAACTACTGGAAAGTTCTCCGGCCGGTAGCGCGTTGCTCGACTCATCGCCCAATTCACGAATGCGCATATCGCTAGCGTGACGGCAGATGAGAACAGGATCGCTCGAGACATCGGGACGAGAAGCAACGTGCTGAGGAACTCGAGCCCAATGAGGAAGAGCAGGAGAAGCACGATGGCGCGGCGTGGCATATAGGAGCAGATCAAAGCGCCCAGTGGCGCGCCGATCACTACGACTGGCACCGCGGCCAGCCAGTAGCTCGTCACCGTCGGTCCAAAGTCCCGCAACACCGCAACATGGAAGGCAAAGCCGGCAAGGGAGACCATCGCCATCAGAAGAACGGTGGTAGGGGTAACGATCTTCTCGCTGATGCGAAACAGCAGCACCATCACCATAAAGGCGATCGTATTTGCTCCAGAGCCGACCAATGCACTCACAGCGCCACCGATCACTCCTGCGATGATCAGAACCCACTTCTCTTGCGCCCCGAAGATGGGCAAAGCTCCGTTGCGCGACTCGTGTTCGCTGCGGTTGATCAGTATCAGGGCTACCCCAAGGCTGCTCACCATCACGGTGAAAGACACGCGCACCAGAGCCGGTGGGAATACGGGAGCCAGATAGTACGCACCGAGCGCGACGCCGATGACACCCGGCAGCCCGGCGTAGAAGAGTGCCCGTCGCTCAATAGGAATACGGAGGTAAAGGATGCTCAGCGAAGCGGCCCCCATTCCCACCGTCTGAATGGCAAGCGAGAAGCTCCGGGCAATGGGCGCTGCAATGTGAAGCAGCTTGGTAAAGACGGGGAAGGCTATGGCGCCGCCGCCCTCACTCGTACCTCCGCCCACCAGCGATCCGAAGACCATCGTGACTGCCACGCGCCAATTCGCAAAGAGCGCATGAAACGCAGCCTGCCCTTCGGCCGCCGCCCACGCAATCCATACCAGCAGGGCCAACCCCAGATTGAAGCGGAGCGCGCGTCTGCGGAAGCGTGCTCTTTCCGCTGTCATGGGATTAGCGGCGATCGGGCGCAATCGAGGCGACCACGAGTCCGTGCGAGTCACCGCGTGCATACTCTGTTCCGCGCACCTTGACATGCTCTCCGGCAAACGGCAGAAGCTTGGCATTCTGCGAGGAGGATGGAGTCTTGCTGTCGATGGGCAGGAAGATCGCCCCGTCATCGCGCAGGATCACCAGCGGAGAACCATTTTTTGCGCAAGCCTTCGCGCAAGCTGGACTGATTGGCTTATCCAGACCCTTCGTATAGGCGCACGACGAGTCAATCACCCAGCCGCTGATCGATGTGCTCTTGCCGTTGCCGCCGCTTTGACTTACGCCTAGGATGGGGACAGCAATCGCCGCTATAACCCACAACATCGCTCTTCGTTTCATGGGCTCTCCGATAGGTCTGGCTCCGCAGGGATGATACCGAGCGGCCGCATGGCTATCTATCCATCGAAAGGTTGACTTGAGGAGTCGCGAAGAGTGTTACACAATCTCTGCGCTCTTCAATCCGTGGACCATCGTGCAATCAACGGAAGACAAAAACGGCATCGACGTGGTCGTGATCGGCGGTGGTCTTGCCGGCCTGGCGACGTCCATCCATTTAGCACGCGCAGGTTTGAGCGTGACCTGTGTCCATAGCGACGAGTTTCGTCCGGATCCAGTCGGGGAGTCTCTGGATTGGTCCGCGCCGGACCTGCTGAAGGGCATCGGTCTGCCAGCCGACATATTGGTGCAACGTGGAATTGCGACCATTAAGCAGCATGTCACTCTAAGACTTCTCGATGGATCGGAGCGTCACTACGTTCCCGGTGCATGGTTGGCTGAATCTCCCTTCAATGTCTGTCTCGACACCATTCACGTCGATCGCGAGGCACTGACTCAGCTCACTCGAGACCTGGCCGAGCAGGAAGGAGTGCAATTAATTTCGGACCAGGTGACCGGCGTTGAGCACAAAGCCAGGCGCATCCTTTCGGTTGCGACAAAGCAAGGCCTGCAGTTGCACGCCAAGTGGTTCGTAGACGCATCCGGCGGCACAACACGTCTTCTCGCAAGGACTTTCTCTCTGCCCGTCCGCGAATACGGTCCTAACAAGGTTGCTATCTGGGATTACTTTTCGGTTACCGGTCCCACGGTGGAAGGAACCACGCTTTATGCCTCTGCCTCCTCAGCGAAGTACATGGATTGGATCTGGCAGATTCCGATTCGATCCGGCCTGGTGAGTGTCGGATGTGTCTCAACGGGCGAGGCAATGAAGCAGCTTCGGCAGAATGGCTTGAACGTACAGCAGATCTATGAGGCAAGGCTCAAAGAGGTTCCTACCCTCGCATCGTTGTTCCCCGCGAAGGAATCGATCGGGCCTCGGGTGACTTCATACCGGTGCCGTGTTTACAAAGGAGTTAGCGGCCCGAACTGGCTGATCGTGGGAGAGGCAGCTTCTATGGTCGATCCGATGACAGCTAATGGCGTAACCGCCGCACTTCGTCATGCGCAGGAGGCCGCGGCCTTGCTCATACGCAACCGTAATGCCTCGCGGCTTCCCAGGCTGGGCGCGGCGGCCTATGCCTGGCGGGTCAATGACTTTGCGGCGTTCTTCAATAGCCTCATTGAAAAGATCGCTTACGAGAGGAACGTCCGCGCCCGCGTTGGAGCATTGGTCGCTGGAGACATCTACACCATCCCGGCGTGGCTGATGAATCTCTTCTACTCTCGGATTCGGCCGAAGGGGATCATCGCAAGTGCTTGTTTCGGCATGGTGTTGCGTTTCCTGCGCTACAGCGCGGCGGCCTTTTCATGGTTCTGTCGCATTGGTGCCGCCACGCCGGCGCCTGATTAAAAAAATGACAGGCAGTAGCGCCTCTCGGCCGTTAGCGAACCAGAAGGCGAACTGCTACTGCGCACCGAACGCCATCCGCTGTGTAGGAATTATGGTCTTTTCGCGGACCCGGCATAGAGTCTCACGACCGGGCAGCGCGAGCGCACCGCCATCAGTCTTGACCAGAGATTGCCGAGTGCAGATTTCATCGGGGAAAGATATATCACTCCCGTCAGGTCACTGTCCTTCATCCATTTGGTTGATTTTGCGGCCAAACTCACCCATACGGGACCCGAATTTGGCCCACGAACAGCCTTGCAACGTCCTCGAAGCTCCGAATGACCCGCCAACGCTCTCCACCTGGACCGCCTCAAACCCCTCCTCGAAACAACTTCTCGCCATCCATTCCGCCTCAGGACTGGAACGGCGCTAAGGACGGTCCCGTGATCCCCAGGCAGCAGGGCCCTTCAAAATTCTCCGCAGATAAGACCGCTCCTGCACCCGGGCAGCACTCTCCGCATGGCGCGGCTTCGTTAAGTTTCAACCGGCAACTGTAAAAAGTACCAGTACAAAATCTTCGACAAGGAGGCGACCATTCGGTGAGACACCGTACGAGCTCACAAGAACAAACGGATCTGGAGCTTCCCCATGCTCACTAAGCTGCACTGGACCGGAATTGCGCAGACTGGTGCGTCATCAGCGGAAGCCAGAGCTATCGCGAAAGACGCGTACATCTACGGCTACCCCGTGGTGCAGAGCTACCTCACCATGTATGCCTTCTCGATCAACAAGCACAATCCCCAGTACAAAGGACCATTCAACGCTCCTCTCAGCTTTGCTCGCGTCTTAACGCCCGCCGATACCGCTTTCGTCACCCCCAATTCCGACACTCCATACACCTTCCTGAGTCTCGACCTCCGCACGGAGCCCATCGTCCTCACCGTCCCACCGGTGGAGAAAGACCGCTATTGGGTCTTCCAGATGATGGACCTCTACACATTCAATTTCGACTACATCGGCACACGTACAAGCGGCAACAACGGCGGCACGTTTCTCGTCGCTGGCCCTCGCTGGAAGGGCACCGTTCCTCCCGGCATCACCAAGGTTCTCCGGCCGGAGACCGAGTTTATTAACGTCGTCGGCCGCACCCAGCTCTTCAACGCCGCCGATCTCGACAACGTTAAGAAAATCCAGTCGCAATACAAAGCGCAACCGCTCTCCGCCTTCTTGGGGAAAACAGCTCCGCCCGCGGCGCCAGCCATCCACTGGATTCCGCCTGTGCCACCGGACCAGATGAAGAGCTCTCCGCAGTTCTTTAACGTCCTTAACTTCCTGTTGCAGTTCTGCCCCGCGCAGCCGAGCGAAGCTATGATTCGCATCCGCTTCGCACGTATCGGCATCGAGCCAGAAAGGACCATCGACTTCGCCACTCTCTCTGCCCAGATGACCGCAGCCTTCCACGAGGGCATGGCCGATGGTCAAAAGGAAATCGGCATGCGTCGCGAGGCAAGCGGAGGGGACATCAGCAATCTCTTCGGCACGCGCGCCTTCCTTTCCAACGATTACGTCGCCCGCGCCACCGGCGCGCAGGTGGGCATCGGCGCGAACTCTAAGGAGGAAGCCCTCTACACGCTTTATGAGAAGGACTCGAGTGGGCAGCCGCTGGATGGCAGCAAGGCCAGCTACACTCTTCACTTCGCCAATGGCGCGTTCCCGCCTGTAAATGCCTTCTGGTCGCTCACCATGTACGACCTCCCGCAGCAACTGCTGGTGAAGAACCCCATAGACCGGTATCTGATCAACTCACCCATGCTTCCGTCCCTGAAGCTCGATCACGACGGCGGCCTCACCATCCACATTCAGGCTGACTCACCCGGCAAAGACGACGAAGCCAACTGGCTCCCGGCTCCCAGGGCGCCCTTTATGCTCGCGATGCGTTATTACCTGCCCAGGCCTGAACTACTCAACGGCACTTGGAAGTCTCCAGCCGTTGTCCGCGTCGACTAACGGGCAATCTTCACCAAACCAGTCACTGCGGGGGAATCATGAGCAACAAACCGGCTGAGAATCTTTTTTCCGATACGAGTTGTCTCGAAGAAGCCCGTCCCACCGCCCGCTACCTCCTCAACTCCACCACTCGCGAGTCCTACAAGTACGGTCCCGACGGATCGCTGACCTTCTATGTCCGAAGAATTCGCCTGGCAGCGCCAGGGAATCCAATTGGCTGGCCCGCGCCGGACGGCCTCTTCTACTGCGTCTACCGGGTCTATATGCCCGGTAAAGCGGTTCTGAATGGCACCTGGAAGAGGCCACAGATGCGCCATCTCAAAATTAAAAGTACGGCTCGCGCAAATCATCCAGATGTCACGTCTGACGTCTCGATCGTCTCCAGCCCCTCCTCCGCCAGCTCCTCGCCTTCCGCTCTGTCTCTCTCTAACCCCTCCACAACACACCCAATTCAGGTAATTCCCACAGGCACAATTTTGCATCTAACCCCGCGAACTCTTTCCCAAAAGGGAAAAAGGAGATTGCTGTCATGCGTATTTTCTTGTCTGTCTGCCTGGTCGCCCCGCTGTTGACGCAAGTTGCAACTGCACAGGTTACCGCCACCCCGTCCGCCGCCAACTCACCCGTCGCCTACGTCTACGTCTCGAACAACCCCAACAACAGCAGCACCAATGAGATCCAGGCCTACACAGCAGCCCCGACCGGGAAGCTCACACCCGTCTTCGGATCGCCCTTCCGCGACGACGTCACCAGCATGGCCGTCAACGGAAAATACCTCTTCGCCTCCACCCGCAGCGGCATTTACATCGCCCAGTTTCTGATCCAGTCCGATGGTGCGCTCCACTGGACCAGATCAACCGACATCGTCAAATTCAATCAGGGCGACTGCGGAGCCTCTGGCCCACTCTTCCTGGATCACTCTGGTACCTCTGTCTATGATCTGGAGTTCGACAGCGATTGCTCGAACAATTCCTATCAGTCACTTGCCGTTAACAAATCCAGCGGCGGCCTGAAGAATATGGGCACCACCTTCGGCGATGCGTGGTTGTATCTGCCGGCAAGCTTTATAGGCAACAACGTCTACGCCTACACCGCAGGATGCCTCGGCGACCTGTATTGGGAGATTCGCGGCTTCAAGCGCAGCAGCAATGGAACGCTGACCGACGTAGGTATCAACGCTCCGACGCCGGCCGCCAGGGCCGGAGACTTCTGGTGCCCCTCGCAGACCGCGGCCGATCCCACCAACCACGTAGCCATCACCATGCAGGCGGTCGATCAGAACTTCAGTCCGGATGGCCCGCCGCAGCTCGCCACCTACACCGCCGATAGCGCAGGCAATCTCAGCACTACCAGCACGCCCGCAAACATGCCTCAGGCCGCCGTCGGTACCGTGACCGATCTCAAGATGGCGCCCTCCGGAAAGTTGCTCGCCGTTGGTGGAACCGCGGGCTTGCAGGTCTTCCACTTCAACGGCGCCAGCCCCATCACGCACGACACCGGCTTGCTCATCAACAAGCAGGTCGATCAGTTCTTCTGGGATAACGCCAACCACCTCTACGCAATCAGCCAGTCAGCGGGAAAACTCTTTGTCTTCACCGTGACGCCCACCAGCGCCACCCAGGCCCCGGGCTCGCCATACACCATCGCTCATCCTCAGAACATCGTCGTCCAGCCGAAAACGGCGAAACTCTAGCTCCGCAGCAAATGGAAAGAGGGCGGCAGTCTGCCGCCCTCTTTCCATTTCACCTCAACAGCTCACTACGGGAGCGAAGTAAACAAATCCCTCAAATCATTCGCACGCTCCGCATACGCCAGCAGCGGACCCACGCGCATCATCTCTTCCAGCGTCCGCAGTAGCGAACTGTGCGTGTATCGAATTTCATTTTTGTATCCGCGCTTCACATTGTGTCCGAGCGCGAGAAACGGAATCGGCCCGTCGCCATTCGCCGCCTCATCCGTCGCTATGAAAACGACGACGTGCCCCTGCTTGTATGGTGCGGAGTCGAGAATCTGCGGCAGAAAGCTCCGCAGCCACTCGTCGATATGGGCAATCTCGTTGCCGCCGCAGCTGTCATGCCCGTCGTGGCATATGTTGGGCGTAATGAAATTGTATTGTCCGATTGCGTTGCGGCTCAGGTCGCTGCCCAGTTCACTCAACGGCCTTACATGCTGGATGCAATAGGACGAGTGGGAATCTCCACCATTCGTCACGCCAGTGAAGTAAACAAATGGAAGGTGCTTGGTCTGAAACAACCCTCCATTTTCCGAAGTCAACGGGCAGACATTCCCATAGATGGATTCAGCATAAGCACGCCAGGGAACTGCTGCATTGCGCAGAAGCGTGGTTAGATGAGCATGCGTGCTTTGATGATGCTGGCTGGGCGGCCCATCGTCATGGATGCCGAAGTTCTGGCCCGCTTCCATCCATAGATAATTTGGCAGGCTGGGATGATTGCCCGGCGGATTGAAATAGTTGTTAGCCACCGCCGCCATGGGAAACAGCGTCTTGTTGATATAAGGAGCTTCCGCGCTTCCGTAAACGCCGCCCGTACCTACCGCGTTCTTGTTCTCGATGACGATCAGGAAGACGATCGGCTTATTCGAATTGGGTTGCGCCTGCGCTCGACAGAGTGAGAAGAGCAGAGTGAGCGCCAGAAGTGCGGATGAAATAAATCTCATCGCGCCTCGTGGAACGGTGGACAGTTGCATACGTAAACCTCCGTGTCATGCTGTCCTCACGATCCAACGATTGAACCTCCAGCAGCCGTGCAGTCTTCATTCCAATGGGGATTCCATCGTATGCACAGACGATTAAGGGTTGCTGAAGAAGGCGCGAGAATATGGGAACTGGAGGCCATCTGCCCACGGGGCAAAAAAAAAGCCGAGACCTAACCACTTTCGGTTGGTTGGCCTCGGCGGAGAGAGCTTTAACGATAACTCGCTACTAACCCATTTCCAGATTCACTTAGCCGCACTCTCTCGTAGATATCGAATCAAATCGCGACGCTCCTGCGCCTTCGCAACATGGAACTCCATGTTGTTGCCTGGAACCAGCACATCCGGATCAGCGAGCCACTGATCCAGCGTCGTGTCGTCCCATACGATGTGCGCCTTCTGGAGCGCCGGCGAATAATCAAAATTCGGCACTGTGCCCGCAGCTCTTCCGAAGACGCCTCGCAGTCGCGGCCCCTCGCGATCCTGTTCCATCGCATGGCACCCTGTGCACCGTTTTTCGAAAACATCTTTGCCGCGCATCGCATCGCCTTCAGTCAACGCATGTACCGTCGAATCGGATACGCGCAGCAGCATTCCTTCGCGCGCCCACTGCGTCAGCGCGGCCACATCTGTGTTCGTGAGGTTTGCGTTCCTGTGAATGACGCGATACTGCACCGGCGGCATCATGTGTGCCTTCGCCTGACTCACAATCTCTGCCTTGAGCACCTCCTGTTGTTCCGCGGAGTATTTCTCCCACCGAGAGAGGTTCATCGCATCTCGAGCCTGAACAATATCCATTTCCATCAGCCAGGATGCCGGCGCAAACCGTCCATACAAGGGAGCACGCGTCTCGGCCGAGTGGCAGTCCGCGCATTTTTGAGTCAGTATCGCGCGCACCTCCGGAGGCACGGGCGCATGCTCCATGATCTCTGCCGGCGCGTATCTCGACGCATACAGTCCCGCGTTGCCGAAAGGATGAGTATGGCCGAGCAAGAGTGATGCGAGCGCCCCCACCAAGACGCCCGAACTAACCACGACTATGCGCCCCAGTCCGCTCATGCCTTCTCAGCCAGCGACGAGTCAACGATTGCCAGATGGCTCTGCCGCGCGATGTAATGCACCTTCGTGACCCCCAGCACGCTCTCGAGCTTCCCCGCAGGAACCACCATCGGGCCCGCGTGGGGCGCACTGCCCGGTGCTGGTTGGGGAAAGGCCGTGGATGTCGCTGTGTGGAAGGCGACGTTTCCTTCGACCTTCTGTACCGTCTGATGAATGTGCCCATTGAGCACGGTCGCGGAACCAAATCGCTTCAAGTACGAAAGAGCCTCCGCGCCATCCTGTGTTCCCCAGCCCCATTGCGGATAAACCATCCACAACGGAATATGCGCAAAGATCACGATCGGCGTCGAAGAGGTACGTGAGGCCAGATCATTCTTCAGCCACGCCATTTGCTCCGCCCCAAGCCTGCCCATGGCGTCAATCTGCTGAACGTTGTTCAGCCCGACAAAGTGCACCCCTTTGTGATCAAAACTGTAATAGCCACTCCCGACGGTGCCTTTGCCGTACCGCTCCCGATAAAGCGCACCATCGTCGGTTGCCGTATCGTGCTCGCCCGGAACATAGAAGGTTTGGCCGGCCTTCGCCCCCTTGATGATCTGCTGTGCCGTGTCGAACTCGCCTGGTTTTGACGACTGTGTGATATCGCCGGTGTGCAGCAGCAGCTCCGGCGTCGCGGAAAGACCATTGATCTTGTCGATGGCCAGCTTCAGTGTTCCCGCCACATCCTGATTCGCCGCCTTGTTGAATCCGATATGGCTGTCGCTGATCTGAACAAAGCTGAATTCGGATCCCGCATGGGCATGACCCGCATTTCCACCCGCGGCCCGGGCGGTCGCGGCAAACAGCTTGGACGTCGGCACACCGCCCATCATCGTCCATACCAGTCCCGTGCCGGCCCACGCCATGCAACTGAGAAAGTTCCGCCGGTCAATTCCATCTTTGGCCGCGGGTTCGGTTTGTTTCGCCTCCGCAGGTGAATCATTCGGCGTCTCCTGCGGCACACGGTTAGCATCGGGCATATCTTTCACGGGTAAGATCCTCCGGGGATGTAAACTGCTCGCCGCCGGCTTTATTCCGTCTTCAGGGAATAAATGCGGAAAAACTCAGTTTCCATATCCAGGAGAGTCGGGAAAGACACAGATGGCGCTGTTGCCGTGGAAGAATGCGGTTCGCGAAGGTGCCAGCACAGCCTCGACATTCGAGGCGCTGGCGCTTCCGCTGCTCCCTGCGCTCTATAACGTAGCCTTCTGGCTTTCGCGGAACCCAATCGATGCTGAGGATCTCGTGCAGGAGACATTTTTGAAGGCACTTCGCGGATTCGATTCCTTTGAACCCGGCTCGAATTTCAAGGCATGGATATTCCGCATTCTCAGGAACACCTATCTCACCTCGCGCAGTGGCCTGCACGCACAGCGTACTGTCTCTCTTGATGAGCAGTTGGAGGAACAAAGTGAGTTCGGTCCGCCGGTCTATCCTGAAGCCGCCATCGACCGCGCAACCCCCGAGGTCAATCTCATCCGCTCCACCGATCGTGCCACCCTGCACAGCGCAATGGAAAAGCTCCCCGCGCCGTTGCTTGAAGTCATCCTGCTGTGCGACGTGGAAGAGATGAAGTACAAGGAGATCGCTGCCGTTCTCGATCTTCCCATCGGCACCGTCATGTCCCGCATCGCACGCGCACGTGCCGCGCTGCGCAATTTGTTCGAAACCGATACGGCCGTGCACCGAGGATCCCGCGCATGACCACTCATCTTTCTGACACCACACTCAACTCTCTCGTGGATGGCGAACTCTCCGCCGAACAATCCGCGTCCGCCAAGGAGCATCTCGATCAATGCCCGGCCTGCACCTCGAGCGCGCTGAGCCAGGCGTTGCTGAAAACGGCGACGGCAAAGGCCGGTCAGCGGTACGCCGTCCCCACTCAACTGCAGGAGCGTCTCCGCCGCCTCGCCGCCTCGCAGGATATGAACGCTTCGGGCTCGCAGCACAACCTTGTTTCAAAGACGCTCTCCGTCAGACGAATCGCCGCGCTGGCCTTGCCCATTGCCGCTCTCCTGCTGCTGCTTGCGTCCTCGTCGCTCCTGCTCGCGCGCTATACGAGGAACTCACAGCGCGCCTCCATCGAAGACGCCGCGCTCGTCACGGAGATCTCGGATCTGCACATCGCCACCCTCGCGACAAATCAGCCGCCCGAAGTGATCTCCTCCGATCGCCATACCGTGAAGCCCTGGTTCCAGGGAAAGCTCCCGTTCAGCTTCAATCTCCCAGAGAATCTCCCGGCCGATACGCGACTCGACGGTGCAAACCTCACCTATCTTCACAATCATGCGGTGGCGCAGCTTCTCTACAGCATCGGCGCACATCGCGTGTCCGTGTTCATTCAGCAGCGGCCGGACGCAGCAACACAAACTCCCAACCACGCGGAGCACGCAGGCTTTCACGTAACCGGCTTCGATACCAGCGATCTGGAAGTCACGGCTGTCAGTGACGTGGATCCGTCGCGCCTTGCAAGCCTCGTTCGCGCCATCGAGCAGGCCCAGACAAGGCATTAAAGTCCCGGCACTAAGGCGCCACGCGGCACTTCGCGACTATCAGCGTGATGTCGTCGTGCTGCTCCTGTGGGCTGAAGCGCAGCACATCCGCAATGACGGACCGCACAATCGACTCCGCCGGCTGGTCACGATGCCGCATCACTGCTTCAACCAGGCGCTGCTCACCGAACTCCTCACCCGCGTCGCTGAACGATTCCGTCACCCCATCGGTATAGAGCGCAAGCGTATCGCCGGGCGCAAGCTGGCACTCCACCGAAGGGCTCTCCCACTCGCTGAACAGTCCCAGAACCGTGCCCGTCGAGTGCAGCCATTCGGCCGCGCTGTCCCGTCGCAGAAGTAGCGCCGAAAGATGACCGCAGTTGGTATAGCGCAGTCGCTGCGCGACGTCGTCATATTCGGCAAAAAAGACCGTCGCATACGCGCTGTCCACCGTGTTCTCAAAGAAGAGCCGGTTCACCGATTGCAGAAAACGCTGTGGCTGCTCCCGCGCCATTGCAAATTGGCTGCGAAGGTTAGCCTGCAGGTTGGCCATCAGCAGCGCGGCCGCAATTCCCTTCCCCGAGATATCGCCAACGAACAACCCTACCTTGTCTTCTCCCAGTGCGAAAAAATCGTAGTAGTCTCCGCCCACATGGCGGGCCTGCAGACACGCGCCCGCGTAATCCAGCGTCCTCAGCCCGGGAAATGTCTGTGGGAAGAGCCTCGCTTGCACCTGTTTCGCAATTTCCAATTCCTGCGCCAGGCGCCGTTCCGACTCCAGCCGCTCCACCTGCGCACGACGCTGCGCCTCGATCTCCCGGCTCATCTCATCGGAGCCCAGCAGGTCAAAGGAGTTTCCATCCACATCGCAAAAGACCGCCATCGTGCCGCCCCACAACTGCGGCTGCGGAGGATGAAGAAACCGCACCCCGCGGCTCAGCCAAAGATCGTACGTCGCAGAGATATCTTCGGCGATGAACGCAATCTGCGTTGGCCGGCCAATCAGCTTGTAATTCTCTGACCCGCGCTTCGGGGCCACCACCGCAAGGATCGCGCTGCCGTCCGGAGGCGCAATCGCCACCCACCGGCCGAATTCAAAACGAGACTCGGCCAGCACGCTGAAACCAAGTTGCTCGGTATAAAACTTCAGCGCCCGCTCATGGTCCCGTACGAACACATTCGACTTGAAGATCCGCAGGTAAGGACTCTGCCGCTCCGCCACAGCCGGCGCCCCATCCGTCGTCTGTAACACAGAAACGTTCCCCGCCTGCGGATTGATCGGTTCTGGTTTCAAGACCGCAAGCTCCTGTCACAGCGCGATAGAGCATTTTCGCTGTAGCTGCATACAGAGCGCCACAGTCAGTGTGGCTTCTCGTCAGAACAAGCCACACTTCGGAAGAACTTGGCCATACTCACTAACAGCAAAATGCTCTAGGGACATTCTGCCAGCCCTTTAGACGTTGCGGCCCTCCGGATATGAAACCCATATCCGCATGTGGAGCAGACAGGCTCTTGATTTCGCTCGCCGTCCCACCTTATATACTGGGCGCCTCACGCTTCCCATGGATTACCGACCGTCGATCACTGCTCCTCAATAAGGACATCCTGATGCGCTTCGCCGCCCTTGCCGTCACCGCTCTGCTCGCCGCCGTCCCCGCCATCGCCCAGACCGCCGCCGCCCCCTCCGCTACTGCCCAGACCACCCCTGCCGCCTCCAAATGGCCCGTCAAAGACAGTCTCTACGTCGCGCATAACTTCCGCTTCGGCACTGGCGAAACGCTTCCCGAGCTCAATCTCCACTACCTCACGCTCGGTACTCCGCATCGCAACGCCGCAGGTCACGTGGATAACGCCGTCCTTCTGCTGCACGGCACTGGCGGCGATCGCCGCACGCTCCTCAATCCCCTCTTCTCCGACGTGCTCTTCGGTCCCGGCCAGCCGCTCGACATCACCCGCAACTTCCTCATCTTTCCCGACGACATCGGCCAGGGCGACTCCTCCAAACCCTCCGATGGCCTGCGCATGAAGTTTCCCCAGTACGACTACGACGACATGGTTCGCTCGCAGCACCAGATGCTTCTCGAAGCTCTCGGCGTCGACCATCTCCGCCTCATCCTCGGCACCTCCATGGGCTGTATGCAGAGCTTCGTCTGGGGCGAGACCTATCCCGGCTTCGCCGACGCGCTCATGCCGCTCGCCTGCTTGCCGACCCAGATCGCCGGCCGCAACCGCATGATGCGCTATATGGCGATCGAGAATATCAAGAACGATCCCGCATGGCAGAACGGCAACTACACCGCGGAACCCACCGTCGGTCTCCGCACCGCGAACGAGATGCTGCTCATCATGGGCTCCGCGCCGCTGGTCGCGCAGAAGCGAGCTGCCACCCGCGAAGCTGCCGAAAAGTACGTCGATACCTACCTGGCCCACGCCGTCGCCCAGACAGACGCCAACAACCTCATCTACTACGTCGACGCATCGCGCAACTACGATCCCAGCGCGCACCTCGATCGCATCACCGTCCCCGTCATGTACATCAACTCCGCGGACGACTTCATCAATCCTCCTGAGCTCGGCATCGCCGAGAGCCTGGCCAAGCGCATGCCGCACGCGCACTTCATCCTCATCCCCATTTCGGACGAGACCCGCGGCCACGGCACCCACACCATGGCCGCCATCTGGAAAGACCACCTCATCGAATTGCTCAAAGAGTCGCAGCCGAAATCCGATGCCTCAGCAAGGCAATAAAGCAAACGCGCAGTTCCCGACCGATCTACTGCCCTGCGCTCAACGGATTGTGAGAACGATCTTGCCAAGGACATGCCCCGCCGCCAGGCGTTCGTGCGCCTTTCGAGCATCTTCAAGTTTGTAGGTCCCGGCAATGGGTACCTTGAGCGCTGACTTCACCACAGCACGGCCAAATCTGCTTGAACTCAGCAACACCGGGCACGGCGTCATACACAATGAAATCTATCCCGCTGCGCTTTCGCGGTGTCGGTTCAACGCCGTTCGGGTACGCAACTTTTCCACCCGCACGCAGCGCATGCAGACACTGCGTCAGTTGCTTGCCGCCCGCAAACGCCATCACGGCATCCACTCCGTCGGGCGCGAACGCACGGGCAGCGGCCAAAATGTCTTCATCCCGTCCGTCGACGGCCTTGTCGGCTCCCAGTCGCCTCGCCAGCGCCTTGCCGTCTGCTCCGGAGGCAATGGCCAAGACGCGGGCACCGCGCGCCTTCGCAAATTGCACCGCCATCGTCCCGACTCCGCCGGACGCCCCATGAATGATCAGCGAATCTCCTGCCTTTGTCTTGAGCGCGTCGTCCACCCCCTGCAGCGCGGTTAACCCCGTCGTCGGAATCGCTCCTGCATGCTTTAGGCCCATTCCGTCCGGGACCGGCGCTGCGTTGGCTGCCGCAACAACAACATACTCCGCATAAAATCCGCCCTTCGCATTGTTAAAGCTGTAGGCATAGACCGTCTCCCCAACCTGCAGGCGGCGCACGCGCGACCCCACTGCGGCAACGGTGCCCGCGCCGTCGGAGCCCAGCACCGCGGGAAACCGCGGCCTGCCCTCGAGCCACCAGCCTCCTCGCATCTGGGCATCCCATCCTCCAACGCCCGCGGTATGCAGTCGGATCAATACCTCGTGAGGCTCTGGCACCGGCACGGGTAATAAATGAAGTGTCAGAACATCCGGTCCGCCGAAGTGATCGATCGCCACTGCGCGCATCGTTTTCGAAATCTTGATCGTCATCGAATTTCTCTCCCTCACAAACCAGAGCCGTCACGGTGCATCAGCAAAACCTTCGACGCTGCGTTGCGATCTTCTCTGAAGGCACATCTTCGACAGAGCCCCGTAGCCCTTACCTTCCCCGCGCCACGCGCCAAATGCTTTCCACCGCCACAACCGCACCCGTCAGCATCAGCCCCACCACCGCAAGATCCGCCGCGCTCACTCCAATCATCACGCTCCACCGCACCCAGGCTTCGTTCCGTGTCGGCTTGGCATCCTGCGGAGGTTCATAGCTATACAGAGAACCGGCGCTCTGTCCCTCAACATGAACCGGCTTCAGCGATGTGATGCCGCCCACCACGTTCGAAGGCCTGTAACTCCCGTTCGTCATCAAGTCCCTCGCCGTATGGTGAACGAAGGTCTTCTGTTGGATAACCTGCCCATTCGGCATGCGCACTTTGCCGGAAGGAAGCCTGCGCCGCATGCCCAATGGCGTACGCCAGTTCTCTGCGCCATCATCCTTGTCGTAATAGCGATGCGGCAGCAGTTCCAGCAGCCACCACGGCCCCTTCAAGGATGGGTGCACCTCGGTCTGGGTCGGTTTTGGAAAGAGGTCTTTCAGTGCTTCGACGCGTCTGCGTTCATCCATTTGTTCGGGGAGTGGGTTCACCTCTTCCCCCAGTACAAGCTGCTTCATGTGCGGCTTGATATCCGCGCCCGCCTTCCCCGCCTCCTCAATCAGCCATCGCAACGCGCCGTTGGACAACCCACTGCTGTCCTGCGAATAGCTTCCTCCCACATCGGAGTGCACGCCCGGAAACCACACCTGCAGCACGTCCTGCCTGGGGTGGGGCTCGTCCTCTGAGGCCACGCTCGCCAACTGCTCCTCTGTGGCCTTCTCCATAAGATTGTCGCGGTAGAAGCAGCGACGCTCATCGATGCTGATTGCATGCCGCCCTATTCTGACGGTGGGATTTTGCGCCAGGCTGAATAGTCGTAAAGGCGTGTTGATCCAGCCTACGGAGGAGACCGTATCCCAGATGCCCACAAATTGAAGACGAAAGCCCCTGCGCGAAAACATCTCTTTGAACCGGTGATTACTCACAACCTTGTTCTGCGCCCGGTCGTCGTGCTGTCTCACGTAGTCATTCCATGCATAAGGAAGGTGTCCCTCGTTGCCCTTGCACAGCAGCCCGTACCCATCCAGCAAGCCGGCCAGCGCTCGCACCGTATACGCCCCGCGTGAAAACCCTATCAGGTACACGCGGTCGCCGTCGTCGTACGTCTCCATCAGGTGCCGGTATGCGTCGAAGACGTTGTCTTTGAATCCCGCCGCAAATGCCAGGCCTTTGGTCTGGGACCACCATCTCGCGATCTTGCCTCTTGCCCTGGGATCACCCTCCGTGCCAACGCCAGGGTGGTAGTACCCCACCTGATCGTTATGAATCCGCAGAGTCGCGTATAGCTTCACCACGTTGGAGTTGCTGTTATCCGGGTCGGGCGTGTCGATGAACTTATTCCCGGTGCCATCGCAGCAGATCACGATGTTCTTACCCTTGCCGTTCTTCGCCTGAGAGTCCTCTGTGGCCATCTGCACGCTCCGCAATAAGCAACAAAGCTACGCCGATTCGATCGAGCTAGACTACTTGTTTTCGGTGAAGCAGGGGCCGATTAAGAATCATTCGCTGTCACCGCACACTCTGCGGCCAGTATCTCGATCCAGCCGTATAGTGAGCAGAAGCGCGTTTCCGTTACGAAGCTGTCGGCTCTCCGAACCACCGCCGAACGGATTGTTCGACTCCTGTAATCTCGGAGCCTGGATCAATGGCCCACGCGACGAATCCATCAGGACGAACGAGAAGCGCAGCCAGGCCCTTCTCGTCCTTTGCGTGTCGGGCGACGTATTGCAACCTGTCCAGTCGCCCCTCGCACAATGCCTGCAAGGATTCGTTCGCGCTGAAGTTGAGCAACAGGCCGCGGCCGTCCTGCAGCAGATCGCCTAAACGCGTTCCATCTTCGAGTTCGAAATCCGGAGCGCTCCGCCCCATCAGCGGATGCTCCCCGCCCAGGTCGTATCGCATCGATACGCCCGAGATCTTTTCGACGAAGTAATTCGTGCCATCTTTCGTCGCGATCAGGTCGCGAATCACAGTGGCCATGGCGCGCGCGTGCGGATCTGTCCGGATGATGGAGACCTGCGCGCGTGTCCAGTTGAGAACCCACTCGCCAATCGGATGCCGCTCCGCCGTGTACGTGTCTAAGAGTTCCTTTGGCGCCCATCCTTTGATGGTTGCGGCCAGCTTCCAGCCAAGGTTCATGGCATCGCCAAAGCCCGTGTTCATGCCCTGTCCGCCAAAGGGCGAGTGCACGTGGGCCGCATCCCCTGCCAGCAGGACACGGCCCTTACAATAGGTTGTCGCCTGACGCGCCCGGTCGGTATAGCTCGTGGCTATCTCCACCGACTTGAGGGTGACCTTCGTTCCGGAGACTCGCTGCAACATCGCCTGCAGATTTTCGAGCGTGATCAGGGATGTGCGATCAAAGCGGCCCCCGTCGAAGTCGACCACTCCAATCCGCCCCGGCGCCGGACCGTGAGTGTACATACCGTGCGGTGTGAGGTGAAAGCCCGGAGCCATCCCATCGAGGTCTGCAAACTCGACAGTCGCCATATATCCCGTCAGCTCGGGTTCAGTACCTTCAAACTCAAATCCCGCGAGCTTGCGCACGATGCTTCGTCCGCCGTCGCAGCCTGCGAGCCAGCTCGCCGCAAAGTCTCCATGCGTCGTCTGAACAGAAACGCGGTCTGCGGTTTCAGTGAAGCCGGTAACTTCATGACCGAAACGAACGTCGACGCCAAGCTGCGTGGCACGCTCGGCCAGCAGAGACTCGATAGCTTCGAGGCTCACCATGCCTCCGCCGTTTGACGGACCTGCGATGATCCATTTGTGATGCGAGAAGTCGACCTTGTCCGCATCCAGCATGATGCCGGCAAAGTGCCCTGCAAATCGCGGAGCGACAACAGGTGGCGCAGGCACCTTGCGATCGCCGGTAAATTCCATCCCTCGCCGTTCGCCACCCATCCAGCCAAACGACGACGCTTTCAATTCGCCAAGAAGTCCACGTCGATAGAAGGCTTCGGTGGAAGGAAAGTTGAGCCCTCTTGCTCCCATCCATCCGCTCTTGAGCGGCATACTCGGGCTCTCGTTCTTCTCCAATAGCAAAACCGACACACCGGCAAGCTGAAGCTCGCAGGCAAGGAAAAGCCCGACCGGGCCACCGCCCGCAATCAAAACATCGTAGGTCATGGTCGTATTCACAGTCCCAGAGTTTACGAAAACTACTTTGATCGGTTCCAGCAATATCTGGAATCCAACCCATCCACAGCGGCAGCTCAAGGATCGCCCAGCTCACGCGATCTCCGGACTGGATAAACCAATAGCTCCCCGACGGACGCATCGTCCTGTTCTCGCCAATCGAAATTCACCCTCCATACCCATCACTTGGCTGCAAGCGAATTTCTGGCTGACCGCATTGCAAGCTTGCTCGCGATGAGTTGTCGAAGCCAAAGTTGAGCGGGATCTTCGTTTCGCTGACGATGCCAGACCATTCTCAGGGCGAAGGGAGGCAGCCCTAACGGTTCAGCGCAGGAGCGCAGGTCGAGCTCCCCACCAAAACTCTTCACAACTGACTCTTGGATACACGCCACCAGATCACTCGACGCCACGGCATGCAATACCGAGAGGCAATGTGGAAGCGCCAGTTTCAGGCGTCTGCGGAGCCCTCTTGCGGCGAGTTCATTATCGATCAGTCCCCATGGCTGATTGCGATATATCACTGCTGCGTGGTTCAGCTGCGTAAATCTTTTGAGCGTCAGCTTGCATTTCCACATCGAATGCCCGCGGCGGGCGATCATTACGTTATTCTCTTCCGTCAGCGTCTCCATGATGAGGCTGGATGACAGGTGCCGCGCATCGGGAAAGTACCCGATCGCGAGGTCGAGCATCCCGCTCCGAAGCTCGTCCTCCGGCACGGTAAACAACCAATCGAGACGACGGGTTTGCATTTGAAGATCCCCCGACGACATCGAAGGGGCAAGCAGAGGCACCAAACGCAGTTCTACATCGTCACTCAAGCCGATCCGGAATCTCTGCGCGCTCTCCGATGGGTCAAAGGTCTGTGGCACTTCAAATGTCTGCCGAACCTGGGAGAGCGCTGATCGAATCGGTCCGGCGATGCGCTCAGCCCGCGGGGTCGGCATCATGCCCTGTGAGGTGCGCACAAACAGCGGATCGTCCAGACGAGTACGCAGACGTCCGATGGCATTACTGAATGCGGGTTGACTCAGACCAACTCGTTTTGCAGCTCGGCCGACATGCCGCTCATCCATCAGCGACTCAAATGCGAGCAAAAGGTTCAGGTCTATTCCATTGATATTCACAATTTGAATAATACTTATAGCTAACATCCATTTCACAAATGAGGCAGAGCTCAGCTATACCATGACCATGCTCAAGAGCGTTGCCGTCGTCCTGTTCTTCCTCTCTGCAATCGCCTCGCCTGGGGCGCCGGCATCTGACAGCCCTGTTCTTCAGGTCTTCACGCAATGGCTGGATGCATTCAATTCCGGCGATGCAGCAAAGATCTCCGCGTTCTGGCAGAAATATGGTGGAAATGCAATGGGAGACCGCTCTTCCGGCGACATGCGATTGCGAGAGATGACCCAGGGCATGACAATCTTCAAGGTCGAGGAAGATAGCGGATCGCATCTCGTCGTACTCATGAAAGAAGGCCGCGGCAGCTATTCCGAATCGACCATGGACCTCGCAACCACGAACCCTCCGATCGTCGCAGCGATCCACGGGCACCCCGTTCTTCCACCAACCAGCGCGAAGGACAGGGCTTCGAGTGACGAAGACTTGGCCAAGAAAGTCCGGGAACATGTGGCAGGGGTGCAAGGGCAGGACGCCTTTTCCGGAGCGATCCTCATCGCACACCGGGGCACAGTTGTACTCGATCAAGCCTGGGGTTTGGCCGATACTGCCACGCAGATCAAAAATACAACCGGCACTCAATTCTGTCTGGGATCCATGAATAAGATGTTCACGTCAGTTGCGATTCTGCAGCTCGTGGCGCAAGGGAAACTTGCGCTCGATAGGCCGATCGCAACCTACTGGCCCGATTACCCCAACCGGGACTTGGCGGCCCGCGTGACCATCCATGAATTGCTCAGCCACACCGGAGGCACCGGAGACATCTTCACGCCGGAGTATGAGGCGCATCGCCTCGAAACCCGAACTCTCGCAGACTACGTCAGACTCTTCGGAAACCGGGCTGTCCAATTCCAGCCGGGCACACGCATGGAGTACTCCAACTACGGATTTATCCTGCTGGGCAGGATCATCGAGTTGGTGAGCCACGAATCGTACGAGAGCTATGTTCGCGAACACGTCTTTCTACCCGCGGGCATGCTGCACACCGATTCCCGTCCAGAGAGCGATCACGTCGCGGGTCGCGCCATCGGCTACACGCGCGAGCCCAATGGGCTGATGCCGAATACATCCACGATGCCCTGGAGCGGAACATCGGCAGGGGGAGGCTACTCCACCGTGGGCGATCTTCTTCTGTTTGCGGAGGCGCTCCAGGCAGGAAAACTGCTGGAGCCAGCGCTTCTCAAGCAAGCTACTACTGGAGATACCGCACATCCTGATTACGGCATGGGCTTTTATGTCCTACGAGGTGGAAGCTACGGACATGGAGGCGGAGCACAAGGGATCAATGGCGAGTTCCACATTCTGCCCCTCGATGGTTATGTCCTCGTGGCGCTGGCGAACAGGGACCCACGGATGGCTTCGGACATGGTGGATTTCATTACTTCCATTCTGCCCGCCACACCATGACGCAACTCCGGGCCGACTACTTGAGGTCGCCTAAAGTCCCTCTCCCATGCCCTATTAGGGCTATGTTCCGTTCTTCCACAAAGAGTAGAAAATGTTCAGACCGCCGAAAGGCCCACCCATCAAGTCGGTCCCCAGTCGGTGAGCCGTGCGTGGCGCAACAGCGCTTATGAGATGGTTCTTCCGGAACCAATCGTGTCCATACTGCTATATGCATAAGCGATACGCTTTCCCGTGCCAAATCTGCTCTCGTGGTATAGAACTCTGAATAGCCCAGTGCGCAATTTCGAGAAAACCCAGACGGAATTCCAGGAGATCCTCGCCAAGCCCATCCGCGAACTCGGGCTCAAACTTGAGGGTTCTCCGCTCGAACGCTTCGTTCAGCAGCTTTATCGCGAGCTGGACGCCAAGGGCCTCCACAAGTTCCGTCCGCTTTGTTATCTCACCGATGAATGGGGCTGCCCCTCCGGCGAGCCCGTCATCGGCATTCCCTTCTATCTCGCCAACCCCGACCTGGCACGGCTTGAGCGCGATATGAATGACCTCGAAGACGCGCGCGAGATCATGATGTACATGCGTCACGAGGCCGGGCACGCATTCAATTACGCGTACCAGCTATACAAGTCGGCGGAGTGGCGCGATCTCTTCGGTCCGTTTCGCCGCGCATATCGCGATAATTACCGTCCCATACCGTTCTCGCGGAAGTTCGTTCGCCACATGGCCGGGTGGTACGCGCAGAAGCATCCGGATGAAGATTTTGCAGAAACGTTTGCGGTCTGGCTCACGCCTCGCTCGCAATGGCGAAAGCGCTACGAAGGCTGGGGCGCGCTGGCCAAGCTCCATTATGTCGATCGCATCGCGCGCAAGGTCGGAAATGCCGAACCCACCCGGCGTCGTGGTCGCACCGACATCACCGTCGATGAGATGGAATCGACAGTCGGCGAGTTCTATCTTCTCAGCCCGCCGGAAGATATTCCGCTGCAGGAGATCGCGCTGGATACCGACCTCGCGGATATTTTCAATGTCTCCCGCAAGCGGCGTAACGGGGTGCGACCCGCACAAGAGATGTTGGGTCAGCATCGCAAGCCCATCGTCGACAAGGTCGCCTATTGGAGCGGCGTGCAACGTCCGATCGTCAAGCGACTGGTGGAAGCTATCTGCAAGCGTGTTGAGGACCTGGGTCTGCTCGTGGATATTCGACGCGAGTCCGAGTACCTCACGGAGTTCACCGTGTACACAACTGCACTTGCAATGAATTATCTGGCCCGTGGAAAGTTTATTCACCCCTGAGGCGTGCGGCTGCTGCCGTCACTCGGATTGGAGTTCGTATGGCTGAAGCAAAGTTGAAAGTCTCCGTACTGTACGACGTGTGGGAAGAAGAACCTGCCGAAGTGCAAGAAGAAGCTCCTGCGCCGCGCAAGCGCAAGGGGCAGACGAAGCGCAGAAAGAAGCCGGTGAAGCAGGACCGCGAAGAGATCTTCGAAGCCTTGGAGAAGCTCGGCCATGAGCCGTCGTATTACGTTTTGGACGGCCGCCGGCAATCCTTGCTCGGACTCGCCAAATGCGGAGCCGATCTCATCTTCAACCTTACGGAATCCTATGCGGGCGATGACACCAAGGAGATGAATGTCACCGCATTTCTGGATATTCTCGATATCCCGTATACCGGCTCGGGACCCCACGCGAACGTGCTTGCGCAAGACAAATCGATCGCGAAGAAGATGTTCGCTTTTCACGGGATTCAGTCCCCCTACTTCGCGACCGCCTATCGCGGCGCCATCGACCACGCACACGACATCGCGTTCCCACTCATCGTGAAACCCACCTCCGAAGATGGATCCATCGGCATCGATGCCGCCGCCGTAGTGAACAGCGTGAAAGAGTTGATGGAGCGCGTCCACTATATCCAGACGGAATTCGACTCTCCTGCGTTGATCGAGGAGTACATCGAAGGACGCGAGATCTACGCCGCGATCCTCGGCAGTTACGAAAGCGCACATGCACTTCCGCTCGTGGAACTTGATCTTTCGAAGCTGCCGAAAGGCATGCCCAGGATCGCCAGCCAGGATGTGAAATTCGAGAAAGACACGGAAGCCTACAAACTGACGAAGTCGGCGATCGCCGAAGATCTCGATGAAGAAATCGAAACCAAGCTCACCGAAACCGCGATCAAGGCCTATCGCGCCGTCAAGCTTCGCGATTATGGCCGCATCGACATGCGCATATCGAACAAGGGCGAGGTGTATGTCATCGAAGCGAACCCGAACCCATGGCTCTCCAGCGGACAGGAGTTTGCCATGGCCGCAAAAAAATCCGGCCTCTCCTATACCCAGATGATCGAGGAGATCGTGGACCTTGCGATGGCTCGACAAGGTTGAAGGATGGCAAAAAGTTCAGTGTAAGTGTCTTGGTGATGTGACGTTCCATCCCTAGCTCTTATGGACGACCTCGAACGAATATCCGTCCGGGTCAAATACATCGGCGGCATAATATCCCGGATAGTATTCCACTCGCGCTCGCGGTGAGATATTGTCCCTGGCACCAGCGGATATTGCCGCCCTGTAGAATTCATCGACCTCACCATTGTTTTCGGCCATGAACCCCCAGTGAATGGACGCTGGACCGGGCTTCCCTTGCTTGAGCCAGAAGAACGCCCTCTTGCCATCACCAAATCCCCACAGATCAGGATGACCGCCTTCGCCCTTGTAAGGTAGGAAGAACTTGATATGGAGAGGCTTCAAGGCCGCCTCATAGAACGCCAACGAACGTTCGACATTGCTGACACTCAGAATGATGTGGTCGAGCATTGTTTTCTCCTCTGATACCGCAGCGGGCTCATCGTAGTAAGGCTAAAGTATCCGCACGGATTTATCTGCTGGCGATCTCTTTGTTCGAGAAGTCAGCGAGCGCATCGGTCTGTTTCCGTCGACTGGTGATATCACTACGATCGAGGTTTGAGCTATGCCGCAGGTCCTCAAGCGCAATGCTGTGATCGTCTTCGCTCTCGGCTGCCTGTTTTACCGGTCGTTCATGTTCGCAAAGCACGACCCAGCTTTGCGCGACGTCATCCCGTTTGGTGACGACCCGTATGACGCCGCTGGCTCGTTTGGTGTCATCGTGGGAATGCTGATCGCGCTGCTTTCGCTCGTTCGTGCGTTTCGCCCCTACCGCGAAGCCCCGTCCACAGCGCAACGAACGTATCTCGTCCGGTCACAAGAGGCGGTTGTCCTCGTCGTCTTCCTGACACTCGCGTCGGATGTTGTCGCAATGGCCCGCCATCCTTCTATGTGGTTTGGCGCTTCGTCGCGGGACAAGTTAATCGCGCTCATTGCCGGCATGGCGGTCGTCACCCTCGCCGTACAATTCCTGATCCGCGCCTCGCAGGAGAAGCATCCGGAGCACGGTGCGAAAGACTGGATAGCGGCCGCGAGTGCCACCTTATTGGCAGTCATGGTCCTTGCCGTTTACCCGGAGCAACTCATTCACGGCACCGCGACCCATTTGCTCACGGTGGTTGCGGGCGCGATCGTCCTTTTCGCGCCAATGCGCCCACTGCTGAATGCGCTCGTGCCGTACAAGTCAGACCAGGGCCGAATGGAGCAGATACCGGCACGCGCCCAATTCTCAACAGCCGGGCAACGGTGGGGCATTGCCGCGCTTGCGGGAGCCCTGATCGGCGCTTGCGCTTTCCTGGGCGAGATCGGTGAGAGTAAGGGGGCAGTTCCAATGAACCGTCTGGCGTTTGTTGCTTCTGTATTTATTGGCCTTGGGCTCGCAAGCTTTCTCATCGCCTACGCCTTCCTGCGAGAACCGCTGGGATTGGGCCGCGGTAGCGAATCTCAATAAGTGCCTGATCTCGCTAGGTTACCGTCCTCATTTAGTGGTAGCCGCCTTCGTGCCAGGCCCTGCTACACTCTTACCGCGATTCACTTGGTTCATGCGAAAGACCTTCAGGAAAGACCGACTGTTCAGTCACCTTCTATGCAGCTTTTTCGAGTTGTCCGGCCACTCCTTGGCTTTGTTCTGCCTCTTTTTTCTCTGCCTCTGTTTGCTCAAGGTCCCACACCGCGGTTGGGAAAGGGCATTACCGATCGCGCTCGCGTAGTGCTGTCGGAGTCGCGCACACCACGCGTGCGTTCCGCGCAGGACCTCGGCCCGGTGTCGCCGGATATGGGTGTGCCCGGTATTACGCTGGTCTTTCGGCGATCAGCCACGCAGCAAGCTGCCTTGGAAGATCTGCTCGCCGAGCAGCAGAATCCAGCCTCATCGCTCTATCACCGCTGGCTGACTCCGGAGACCTTCGCCGCTCGCTTCGGTGTCGCGGAAGAGGACATCGCAACTGCCGAGAGTTGACTGGTGTCTCACGACTTTCACATCGACAAGGTGGCGCGCAGCCGGGATCGGATCACATTCTCCGGAACTGCCGCACAGGTACAAGCGGCTTTTGGTGCGGAGCTGCATCACTACCGGGCCGAAGGCGAATTGCACTTTGCACCGGCGTCTGACCTGACCTTACCCGCGGAGCTCGCTTCCGTAACAACCGCTGTACTTCACCTCTCAGATTTCCGGCCCAAACCCAGCGTCAAAGTAATAGCCGGAGCCCACCCGGATTACACCTCGTCTTCAACACAGGCACACTACCTAACCCCCAACGACATTCGCACGATGTATGGCGTCAGCTCCAACAATTACTCCTACGGCAACGGTCAATCGCTGGCGGTCGTCGGCCAATCCTTCGTAAACACTACACGAGTCCAAGTATCGAGACCTTTCAAGCCAACCTGACTCAATACATCCCAATCAGTACTGTTTTGGTTCCGGGCTCCGGCGTCGAAGCTATCTCGCCGGGGGATGAGAGCGAATCGGAACTTGATCTCGAATATGCGGTCCGGCATTGCTCCAAAGTGCGAACATGTTCCTTGTCTATGTGGGTGCCAATCAGAACTACAGTGTCTTCGATGCCCTGACCTTTGCTATTACAGAGAGAATCGCTCCCGTTATCAGTATCAGCTACGGCGTATGCGAACCTATGCTGAGCCCGAGCGAGCTGGATCAGTACAACGCAGTCTTTCAAGAGGCTTCCGCGCAAGGTCAGACCCTGGTCGCTTCCTCAGGTGATACCGGATCTACAGCTTGTGCGCGATTTTCCTCCGCTCAGGGAGTCACCGCGGCTGAGCAGCAGGAACTATCGGTAGATTTTCCGGCAAGCAGTCCGAATGTCACAGCGGTTGGTGGCACACAGATGGCGCCCGGAACCTTCACCGCAGGCAACAGCCCTTACTGGTTGACCGCCAGCAGCGCAGACAATCCCAACTCGCTACGGTCCTATGTCCCGGAAGTGGTCTGGAACGAAGGTTCGCCATCTCACGGAATCGTTGCCGGTGGCGGAGGTTCAAGCGTTCATTTCCCACGGCCTGCATGGCAGAGTGCTTTTCCGGGTATGCCGGCAGGAACCAATCGGGTGCTGCCTGATATCGCCCTGCAGTCTTCCATTGCCAGTCCCGGCTCGGCCTGCGAGTCTGCCGCGCCCACGAGCGGCGCCACTTTCCGGACCCTCAGTCAGCGTACTCTGCCGAACGGCAAGACCCGAGCTCACTGGAGCGGCACAGCGACTACAGGTGTATACGCATGCGCCTTGATCTGCGGATGCCTTGTGGGCTCGCAGCGCAAATGGCGCCTAACGTTGTTGCTGGTGGTCCTATTCCTTTCACTCGCAGGCCAAACCTGATCGGCTGTGGCGGCGGGGCAAACAACAGCACAAGCCCACCTCCAACAACACACAGCGCAACGACCTATACCGTTACTTTGTCAGGCACCGATTCCGTCAACAATGCAATTACAGCCTCAACGACCTTCACGCTAACGGTGGATTAACCCTGGCCCTCGGACGTCTAAAGCCGGACGTCTCATTCACCGCGCGCTGGCTCCCTCGCCCTCGTCCCATTTCGGAACACCAGGCGCCCAGGTGAACAGTCGTTCACCACTTCCTCAAACCTGCCATGTGGCACAGACGGGGTGCAGAAACCCCGCTTTTTCGCGCACAAATCGCGCCCCAAAGCGCACCGAAACAGCCTTATTCGGAGCAAAAAAAGGGCCCCTCTTTTGAGGAGGGGCCAATCTGCCTTGGTTCTCTCGTTGTGTGAGAGCTTGGTTGCGGCCAGCCCTACTGCTGGGGCTGTGCCATCGGCTGCGACGCAGCACCCTGGGGGGAGGGCTGCGAAGGAGACTGCTGCGTCGCACCAATGGGTGAGCTGCCATCCGAAGATGAACCGCCCAAAGCCGCTAAACTGTTATGCATCAACGTCACGTGGACAAGACTGCCACGCGCCGCCGCCGTCCCGCTGTCCGACTCCACAGGAGCGTTCCCCAGCGCGACACGATAGATGCGGTAGACCGGAATGTTGTGTTCGACGACGAGGTAGCGCACCACCGCGTCCGCCATGTGCTGCGAGTTGGAGATGCCGGCCTCCCCGCGTGTCCGCGAGTAGCCCTGCACTTCGACGATGTAACCCTTCTGCCCTTGCAGCTTGGTCGCAACGTCATCCAGGGCCTCTTTGGCCTTTGCATTCAACACTGTCTGGCCGCTGTGGAAGCGAATCTCCGTGTCCGCGATCGGCGCATACTGATCCAGGTTCGAGACCGTGGTATTCAGGTTGTCCGTGCGGGTGGAAGCCTGCTGCGCCAGCTGGGAGGCCTGTCCGGCCTGCGTGTTGGCCGTCGTTGCAAGCTGATTCGCGCCATCCGCAGTCGTCTGGGCCTTCTGAATGCCAGCCGTGCTGCGTGCGTCCAAATCCTTGATATCGTTGGAGTTCTTCGCCGTGAGCTGATCCAGCTCATTCAGCCGATCCTTCACCGGACCCACTTGGCGATTGACCCACTTCTTGCGGGCCAGGGGGTTCAGATGGCCCCAAAAGCCCTCATTCGTCTTGGTGGGAAGAGGCTTGCCGGTGGCGTACGTGCTGTTGTCTTGCGCAGTCTGCGCTGTGGGAGATGGCTGCTGTTGGGTGTCTGCCGCCTGGGGAGAGGAGGTCTGCGCGGACAGGCTCAAGGTCGCCGCGAACATGAGGGCGGCCATAGTGCTGGAGGCGAATACTGTCGCGTTCTTAGTAGCCATGCTGCAATGTCTATTGCAACGGGCATGCCAAAGCCGGTTCCAGAGTGGTACATCACTGCAAATATATGAAAACATTGATATTTATCTCCTTGTCCACAGGTTTGTTACGTACCAAAGTAATCGATAAAAGCCGCTTCAAAAGCGCCGAGCAATGAGGTTATGACAGACCGTCGCGCAAAAACTGCACCGCACAACTTTTTAACGGACCTGCACATGCATCGGCTGGATCGTCGGATACTGCTTATTCCAAGTTGGTGAAACATGATCGAAGATGAGCCGGAATTCGTGCGAGTTGCCCGGCTGTAACGGCTCGGCCGAAACCGGTTCGATATCCACGTAAGGGTCTCGTGTCCGGATCAGTGTCAGAGGCATGGGCATCTGCTGGGGGGGCTGGGCTATGTCGTTGTTAAAAGTGACCAGGACGTTAATCCCTGTCACGATCTTGTCGCCCTTGTTCGTGACCAGGCCGTCCACGTATGTCACCTTGCTGCCGGCGAAGTTAGCCGCTTCGCTCATCTGCAGGTTGCTGATGGCCAATTGGCTGGCATAAGCATCGGGCGTCTGGGAGGCATCTTCCGCGCGCTGGACTTCTCGCTGATGATGACTAGAAAGCAGCATGGCCCCCAGCACCACCACGACGACGACCCCGGCGATGACCCACGGCAACCAGGATCGCCCTTCTGGCTCGGTCTTCTTCTCGGAGAGAAATCCCCCCGGCCCGCTGTTCCCTGCACTCGACATGGCATCGATTTTACGCTGCAACCATTCCGAAGAAATCGAGCCTGGATTACGGCTGCGGCACACTTCACTAATTCTTCATTCGATTTTTCTGCGACTCTTGTCACAATGGGACGTCTTAAGAGGCAAGCATTTGACTCTTGCCCGAGGAGCGAATCCCATGCAGGCGACGCGAGACGTAACCCCGAACGCCCGGCCGCTCCCTTCTCACGATCCGAAGGCAAGCAGGTTGCCGGAGTATATCTACCGCGCCGCGATCCTGGTGGCGGTCATTCTTCTGCTCTGGACCGTCGCCTAAACCAGCTTCTCCCCTAACCGCCGGGAAGAAACTCCGCTTTCGACCAGGGAAAGTTCGCCTCGCCGGAGCCAGCAGTCTGGCGGAAGTCAGCTCCCTGCAGCTCAAGACATACACACATCTCCGCCAGCCGGGAGCGCATTCGCTCGCCGATGCGATCACCCAGGGTGTCCTCTTTCGCGCTACTGGCCGGCGCCCGATTCGCGAAATTGGTCGTAATAATAGTGGTTAGCTTGTGGTTGTATCGGGCATTCAGCACGTGTGCCACCGTGTCCCACACCCAGGCCGTCGGCTTGGTCGAGCCCAGATCGTCCAGTACCAGGACCTCAGCCTCAATCACCGGCCTCAACAACTCAAACTCCGTCGTCTCGGAGCGGGAGTTGTAGGAGTTCTGGATTTGCTTTAGCAGGTCGCCATAGTCACAGAAAAGCCCCTGGCAGCCCTTCTCTTCAATGAGCTCCCGTAGTACCCCAACCGCCAGGTGTGTCTTGCCGCGCCCGGCAGGTCCCACAAACATCAGCCCGCGACCATCGGTATTTTGCGGGTAATCGAGGACGAACTGGTGAGCTTTGAAGTGCGCCTGCAACATGGTCTCGTGGGAGCCGGTCGTCTCGACCGACTCATAGTTCTCGAGCGTTGCATGCTCATGGCGTCTGGGGATGTTCGCGCGCTCGAGCCTGCGGAGCGCCTGCCGTGCCCGTCGGCAGCTACATACGGACGCTACCCGGTCTCCCTGTGCGTCCCGGGTAATCTGCATGCCCGTCCCGCCGCACAGAGAGCATGCCGCCGGCTTCGACACTCCAGCCTTTCCCGCAGCGCTCTCCATGCCTGCTAGTATCGCACTCGCCTGCCTCCACCGACGGCCGCAAGAGCAGGCGAATCCATGCGGGATTCATGCAGGAAACAGATGGGAAAAGTGGAAATGTACGTCATCCTCTGGAAGTTCGAGGTCCATCCGGAGAAGGTCGATGCCTTCGTCGCCGCCTATAAAAGCGAAGGCGCCTGGGCGCAGCTATTCGCACAGGCGGAAGGCTACCTTGGTACGGAGCTGTTGCGTTCCATCGACGGCGATGGTCGAGCAGAATTCGTGACCATCGACCGCTGGCAGAGCTCCGAACACTTCGCGCAATTTCGGACGCAATTCGACACCCGGTACCGCGCTCTCGACACAGAATGCGAAGGGATGACCTTAAACGAGCGCAAACTGGGGACGTTCGTCAGCGAAGGTTGAATTACAAGATTCGCTTCGGCGATTGTGACGGGCAATGGGAGATTGGCGATGCAGGAAAAAATCGAGCTGCTGAATTACGTTTACAAACGATTCAATGCTCGTGACATGGAAGCCGTGCTCGCCGCTTTGCATGAGGACGTGATGTGGGCGAACGGGATGGAGGGAGGCCACGTGCAGGGGCGCGATGCGGTGCGCGCTTACTGGACACGCCAATGGGCCATGGTCGACCCTCACGTGGAACCAGTCAGCTTTTCCACGGGGTCTGAAGGCGAAGTAGTCGTCGAAGTCCATCAGGTCGTGCACGACCTCACGGGGGTCCGTCTTCTGGACCACATGGTGGGTCATATCTTCAGAATCGATGACGGAGCTATCCGCCGCTTCGATATTCGCGATGCCTGAATGTCGGGTTGATCAAGCGCAGTAGCCGCACTTATGGCCGAAACGCCGGCTCGCCATAGTAGCCGGCGTTGGTGCGTACCTTCATACCCGGCTGGCTTATCTTCACATCCAGCTCGTGATATTCATCCGTGTGGTCAGCCTTCGACGGATTGAAGCCGAGCGTGTAATACGCCTTAGCCTCAGCAACACAGCGGTTCAGTTGACTCACCAGGTCCCCGGGCGTGTTAAGCACAAGCCCGCCACTATGAATCGCAAAAACCGGTAGGGATAAATCTCCGGATTCAGCCTGTCGCGGCGATGGTATGCCCTTCAAAAAGCTCTTGTAGAAGTCAGCGAATCCCACGGACGACGGATCCAGTTGATTGACGTTGTAGACCGTGATGCGCGCCTCGCGCAGCGTTCGGGTCGTCTCGACAACTGTGTTGAAGAGCGCTCGCTGCGTCGCATCCGACTCTCGATATCCCGGACCTTGCAGCATAGGCCAGCCCGGACCGATCCAGATAAGCATTTTGCGGCCTGGCTTCTGTGCTTCGACGGCGACAATCGACCGCAACGTCTTCAGCGACAACTCGACGCGCTCGATGGCGTCATAGCCGCCGCTCCTCGGAACTGTGTGCATGGTCGAGCCACTCTTATCGATCTCCGCTGCCAGCCCGTTTCCGTCGGTAGAGGGCTGCGGCCCTACCTGCACTCCGCGCTCGGAAAAGATCATCAAGGTCAGCGGCTGCGCCAAATGTCCGCCATGCTGGCGAAGAAACTTTGAAATTTGATCGCGCTCAAAAGCGATGTTGTGGAGGGAATTGTTGGTTGCGTCGATCAGCAGAATGACCTCAACCGGAGGCTCGGCGACGCCTTGGCCGATCGATCCATCTGTCGCGCGGAAGAAAAGTATCGGTTGCGGTTTCTTGTCATCGAGCAGAGTGAAATCGCCCTGCTGAAGACCCGCGACCGGCCGTCCCGCGGCATCGGTTACAAGAACATCGAGCTTGATCTGGCCCTCCGCCGGACTTGGCGGCGGACGATGGGAGAGCGCAGGGTGGTCCTGATCCGTAGCCTGGGGGCTCTGGGCGGAATCCGCCGGCCCGGGCACAGAACTCTGCTGTGGGATAGCGACAGAGGTGACACTTAGCAACAGAAACAGAGCCCAACGGGTCCCAGCCAATCGATCACCATGGCAACCCGCCCCAGCAAGGCAGCGGGAAGAATCCTTTGCACGACAGCGGCATCATATCGGGCTTGCCGTCGTCTGAACAGCACCAAACAAAAACATGAAATGCTCTTTTCCGATCAGTGCTGGACGCTCAAGGCTGGGATCTGGAATTGAAACGGCGGTTGTACGTAGTATCCAGTGCTCGTCCGTGCCTTCAGTCCCGGCTTGTCTACGTGCACAGCAAGCTCGTGATATTCGTCCACGTGTTTCGCTGCGGCAGGATCGAAGGTCAGCGTGTAGTATGACCGCGCCTCGTCGATGCAGCTGGCGATCTGATCGCCGAGATCGCCAGGAGCAACCAGCGCGCGCCCTCCGCTGTGAATCGCAAGCACCGGCAACGCTAGGTCACCGGGGCGAACCTGATTGACAGAAGGCACCCCTTTCAGGAAGCTGCCGTAATGGTGGACACGAGATTCGTCAGTCGTACCCGGGTCGACGGGATAAATGCTGTATAGCGTAATTCGCGCCTCGCGAAGTCCGCGGGACGTCGTAACGACCCTGTCGAACTGGACCTCGTAATCATGTTTTGTGAACTGAATGCGTGAATTCTCCAGCATTGGCCAGCCCTCTCCGACCCAGATCAAGATCGTTCGACCTGGTCTTTTGTCCTCGGCGTCGGTAATGAGTTGCAGAGTGTTCAGCGACAGCGTCAGACGATCCGCATCACGCTCTGTCGTCATCGGGATGGAATGAATTGTCGTCTCGGCCTTGTTCAATTCGTCAGCCAGCAGGTTTCCGTCCATGGTCGGCTCGGGCAGACCCTTCCCGCCGCGGCCGTCGAAGACCATCAATGACGTTGGGAGGGTCAGCATTCCGCCATTGCGACGCAGAAAGCTCTCGATCTGGTAACGCTCATTGGCGACTACGCGCAGTGAGGTATTGGCGACATCCACCAGCAAAATGACCTGCACCGGCGGCTCGCCTGGCCCCGCTCCCAGTACGCCGTCCACCGCCCGAAAAGACAGGAGGGGCCGTGGTTTCTTGTTATCGAGGAGTGCGAAGTCCTTTTGTTCCAGGCCCGCGACCGGCCGTCCGGAATCATCCGTCACGAGTACATCGAGCTTGATCTGGCCATCCGCCGGATTTAGCGGCAGGCGATGGGAGAGCGCGGGATGGTTTTGGTCGGTGGCCTGGGGGCTTTGGCGGAATCCGCGGGCGCGGGCAGGGAGCTCTGCTGCGAGATGCCGCCAGAAGTAGCGCTCAGCAACAGAAACAACAGAGCCCAACAGGTCCCAGCCAATCGATCACCATGGCAACCCGCGCCAGCAAGGCAGCGGGAAGAATCCTTTGCACAACAGCGGCATCATAAGCCTGGCGCCACTAACCTGAATAGTCTCTCCACTCTACGGGTGCCGGCCTTGCGAAAAGGTTGCAATCCGCCTAAAATTGGCAGATTGCAGGAAAGGGATTTTGCGACAGATGCCAAAGGAAAAGATTCACCCCAATTACGACCGGATTCGCGTCATGTGCGCCTGCGGCACGTCCTTTGAGACGCGCTCGACCCACAAGGGCGACATCCACGTGGAAATCTGCTCGGCTTGCCACCCGTTCTTCACGGGCAAGCAGAAGCTGATCGACACGGCCGGCCGCGTGGAGCGCTTCCGCCGGAAGTACGCCAAGACCGAGGCCAAGCCCGAGGCAGCAGCCGCGAAGTAACGCCCGGCTGCGCTGGCAGACTCAAAGAGGCCTCCTGCGGGAGGCCTCTTTACTTGCATACACTTATCCAGACACGAATGCACCGATGAAGAAGCACTGGATCGACAATCCGCAGGGCCCCGACGCCGCCCCACGCGAGGCTGCCCCGACCAGGGTACCTGCCCGCTTCGCGATCGGCCCGGTTGAGGTGCGTCCTGCGACTGTCCTCGCCCCGATGGCCGGGGTCACGGATACGATCTTCCGGCGCTTCATTCGCAACGCCAGCCTCTTCTCGCCTGCCGCCGATGCCGACGCCACGGTGGATACCGAGATATCCAACCAGCAGTCCGGCTGCGGCCTCATCATGACCGAGTTCACCTCGGCCGACGGGCTTGCCCGTATGCGCGAGGCGAAGCGCAAGCGCTATCTCACCTACTACGACGACGAGCATCCCATCGCCGCACAGCTCTTCGGCTCGGACCCGCGCACGCTCAGCGAAGCCGCAAGGATCGTTCAGGACGCAGGCTTCGACATGGTCGATCTGAACCTGGGCTGCCCGGCCAAGCGGGTCGTCGCGTGCAATGGCGGTTCCGGCCTGCTGCGCGACCTGCCGCTGATAGCCCGCATTTTCGAGGCGGTGCGCGGAGCGGTGACGATTCCCTTCACCGTCAAGTTCCGGCTAGGGTGGAACGACGACAACATCGTCTGCGTCCCGCTCGCTCGTCTTGCGGAGGAGAGCGGACTGAATGCAGTCGCGCTGCACGCCCGCACGCGGGAGCAGGGCTACTCGGGCGACGCCCGCTGGGAGCACATTGCCGCCGTAAAGGACGCAGTCACGATCCCGGTGATCGGCAACGGAGACATTCGCACACCCGAAGACGCCGTTGCCATGGTGGCGCGCACTCGCTGTGACGCCGTGATGATTGGCCGCGCCGCGCCCGCAAACCCCTGGATCTTCCGCCAGATCGCGCAGTACACCGCCACGGGCCGGTACGACGTCCCGACCGAATGGGACCGCTATCGCATGATCCGCACCTACTTCACCATGCTGCTCGAAGAAGGCCACTGGCACACGGCAGGGTCGGACGAGAAGAACCTCGAAGCGGCTAAGGCCTGCCGCGAGGGCGCCGGCAAGATGAAGCAGTTCGCCTCCTGGTTCACGCACGGCGTGCCCGGCGGTGGGGCATTGCGCAAGACGATCTACGAAGCGCGGACTGGCCCCGCCATCCTTGATGCGGTGGAGCAATTCTTTGCGCAGCGTTTCAATGGAATGCAAACTGAAACAGCGCAGGATGAGCCAGCGCCGCCTTTGCCTTTCAAGAAGGCTGAGGGGCCTCTCCAGCGCGCTTGCGCCAGATCACCTCGAGGGAACGTCGCCAGTCCTCACCCACTGCAATCAGGTTCCATTCGATCTCCCCGCTCAAATAGCGCAAGACCGTCTCCGTGGCTGGATGAACCCGCAAGGCAGGCGCGACAAAGTACAGCAACGGTGGCCTATCGGCCAGCCGGATGCCGGGAAAGTAGCCGGAACGCGTGAAATCATTCGTTCCATCGGCGGCGCGCGACTGGGATGCACGATGCACCCGGATCCAGTAGTCGAGCCCTTGCAGCACCATGTGCAAATCCTCGTCCGCTTTCAACTCCACCACCGCAAGTCTGCCATCGCGATTCACGGCCAGCAGGTCGAGCATGCCGCGATCGCTCGCCGCGAAGGCGGGTACCTGCCGGTAGACCGGAGCTCCGAGCAGCGAATGCTCGACTTCCGGCAACGAATCGGACACGCACGATTCAAGCCACCGCTCCGGCTGCATGCGATACAGAGGATCGCGTGCAGTTCCCGCCGTATGGCGGCTCTCGAACAGGCGGGATGTCAGCTCTCGCAACATCGGCGCGGTGTCTTCATTCAGTTCGGTCTCGCTGGGTCCGGCGCCGAAGGTGATGTGGTCTTTCCGCTGAAAGGAGCCGGGAGCAAGCCCGTGCTGCGCGCGCGCAAACTCCAGCCCATGGAGCGACAGCCCCACCGCTGACGCGTTATGCACCCTCCGCTGGACACGCTCCCGCGCCGCCTCCGGCACCAGGGCCAACACCTGGGCGATGGCCGCCTGCAATCGCTCGAGGGCTGCTGTGCTGTCGAAGTTTTGGACCAGCCGCATCTCGAGATTGCCATTCCGGCCAATCTCCAGCTCCCGCAACTCATCTGCGCGGGCATCGCACTCATACAGCTCCCACTTAGCCTGCGCGCCATCGAGCCAGCCCATGCGCGACTGCGTCACTGCAGCATGGCCCTCCGGCACAATCACCCGCAGTCCTTCCACATGTCTCGCATGTCCACTGCGGGAGTTCCTCGCGCGCTCACGGCAACGCGTCAGCCACACCAAGCCCAGCGTCAGGATGCCGTCAATCGTCGCCTGCGATTCCTCCGCATTCACGGCGATCAGCGCCCAGGCGCTCTGCCCACGCGTCAACAGCCCGCGCGCATACGCCGGCCCAAAGCTATGCTCCAGATCCATGGAGCCGCTCAGCCCTTCGAGCTTCCAGTCGCCGAAGACGCGCGGCAACACATGCTCAAGCTGCTTCAGGTAGCGCGAACGAATCGCTGCACGCGTGGAAGGCGTTCGCTGGTCGCGGTCCGCGAGCAGGTGCAGCATCTGCGGCCTCGTCTGTCCGAATCGCCGTACCTGCAGGCGGAGGGCATCCTTCCGCACATCGAGCCCGGTCACCGTGCGGACGATGTTTCGCTCCTCCGACCACAACTGCAACACGCAGCGGCCATGTTCCGCCGAGAGCGCATAGCGCGCCTCGCGCATGTCGAAGAGCAGACGGCCGTCCTCCAGCACCGCGGCACCGGGATGCACCGCAAGGAACGATTCAAGCTCGCGCGCGAGGGTCTCGGCGCTCAGATCTGTAACAATGGCCGGCATTTATATGCAGAACCAGTGTGCGGCGAAAACCGCGTCGGACGAAATGCCATCTCCGGGGGATGGCTGTGGCGGCTAGCGCGGCACGGCGCGCGCATGCTCCAGATGATGCCGGCTGTGCCACTCATAGCGCAGCAGAACCTGATCGATGCGCTCCGGCCCATTCTCCGGATGGTGGAAGCCGCGCGCCCAGTCCGCATCCTTCAGCGACCGCAGCAGCATGCACCATGCGAGCGTGTACGCCATCGAGAATGCTCAGCGAGGAAGCAACCGGCGCGTCCGAAGCATCCGTCAACTTCGCCCAGGCCTCCTGGTCATAGGGCTTGATGGTAGGCCAGTCTTCGGTGAGCGCCATGCGTAGCCGGCCGGCCATCTGCGCGTGACTGTCCGCCAGGTGATGCGCAAGCTGGCGCAGCGTCCAGCCGCCAGGGCGATACGGCCGATCGAGGCCGGCGTCCCCGCGCATCTCCACCTCCTGCCGGAACAGTCGCGGAAAGGCCTCAAGAAAGTCGATCGCCTGCTTGCGCTGCTCTGCACTGACCCGCGGAGTTAGCTTGAATTGCCCTACCGGATACTGCAGACGCTCGAGTTCCTGCTCCGCCGTTGTGCTCATGCCGAGAACATAGCACGGAAGCACCACAGCAAATCGGTTCGATCCGGCCTCCCATGAAGCCTACAATCGAGGAGAATCATCCAATCAACAGACATGAGTCATCACCCTACAAACATCCCGTCTGGAACGCCGCACGATTTTGCCGGTCCAGAGCACCGGCGCTATTTCTTTGACACCTTCGGCATCACGGAGCGTCTGCTCGAGCGCTGCCTGGGCGAGGCACTTTCGGCCGGCGGCGACTACGCTGATCTCTACTTTGAATCCATCGCGTCCACGTCGATCGGCCTCGACGAATCGCTGGTGAAGTCCGCCAGCCAGGGCATGAGCGCGGGCTGCGGCGTGCGCGTCGTCGCGGGCGAGCGCACCGGTTACGCATACACCGACGATCTCTCCGCCGATCGCCTGCTCCGCGCCGCGCGCACGGCTGCGCTGATCGCGAGTGGCCCTGCGAAGGAGCCGGTCACCGGCTTCCGCGAGAGCGCCCAGCAGGACCTATACCCTGTCCTCTCGCCGGAAGGCGATGCCAATATCGCCGGCAAACTCGACCTGCTGCTGCGCGCCGATCGCGCCGCGCGGGCTGCCGATCCACGCATCGTGCAGGTGCGCGCCAGCTTTTCAGACGAGGTGCGCCGCATCCTCATCGCTGCATCGGACGGCACCTTCGCCTCCGACACGCAGCCGCTCGCCCGCTTCAACGTATTTGTCATCGCGAAGGACGGAGCGAACATCGCGCGCGGCAGTGCCGGCGGCGGCGGTCGCGTGGAGCTTGACTACTTTCAGACCGAGAAAACTCCCGAGAGCTTCGCGAAGGAAGCCGTTCGTCAGGCGATCCTCCAGCTGCACGCCGTTCCTGCGCCCGCCGGAGAGATGGAAGTGGTCCTCGGTCCGGGCTGGCCGGGTGTGTTGCTGCACGAAGCAGTCGGCCACGGCCTCGAAGCCGACTTCAACCGCAAAGGCACATCGGCCTTCTCTGGTCTCATCGGCCAATCGGTCGCTTCGTCAAAAGTCACAGTCGTCGACAACGGTCGCATGCCCAACCGCCGCGGCTCACTCAACGTCGATGATGAAGGATCGCCCACGCAGGAAACAGTTCTCATCGAAAACGGCATTCTCAAGGGCTACATGAGCGACAAACTCTCGTCGCGGCTTATGGGGATTCCGGAGACTGGCAACTGCCGCCGCGAAAGCTATCAGGCTGTCCCCATGCCGCGCATGACGAACACGTACATGCTTGCCGGTGACGATGCGCCGGAAGACATTCTGCGCTCCGTGAAGCGCGGCCTCTACGCGGTGAACTTCGGCGGCGGCCAAGTGGACATCACGAACGGCAAATTCGTCTTTTCCGCCAGCGAAGCCTACCTGATCGAAGATGGCAAGATCACCGCGCCGGTAAAGGACGCTACGCTGATCGGCAACGGCCCGGAAGCACTGAAGTACGTCTCCATGGTTGGCCACGACCTGCGACTCGATGAAGGCATCGGCACCTGCGGCAAGGAAGGCCAAAGCGTGCCTGTAGGCGTTGGCATGCCCACCATCAAGCTCGACCGCATGGTGGTCGGCGGGACCAGTCGTTCATGATCGAGACACTTACTGCACACCAGGGCCTCAGTGCCACGCTCGCCACGCAACTCGTCGATCAGGCGCTCGCTGCCGGCGCGACCGATGCTGAAGTCGTCCTCTACGAAGGCGACGAGTTTGAAGCCCTCGTCCGCAAGGGCGAGGTTGAGCGGCTGAAGGAATCAGGCTCGCGCGCCGCAGGGCTGCGCGTCTTCCTCGGCTCGCGCGCCGCATCTACGTCGACCAGCGATCTGACGCCGGCGGGCCTAGAACGCCTCGTCCACGGCGCGATCGATCTCGCGCGCGTCACCTCCGAAGATCCCTTCGCCGGCCTGCCCGATGCCGCCAGCTTCGGCAAGCTCAGCGGCGATCTGCGCCTCTACTCCGACGACGTAGCACGAGCTGCCTGCTGCCGAGCGCATCGCGATACGCACGTCGCGCCGATGCGGCATGCTTCGCGGCCGACCCGCGCATCACCAACAGCCGCGGCGGCTCCTTCGATTCCGGTGCAGGCCACAAGATCCTGGCCAACTCCCGCGGATTCATCGGCGAGTATCACCGCTCCATCTGCTCCATCTCTGCGAGCCCCATCGCGCAATCTACCGATGGCCAGATGCAGCGCGATTACTGGTACTCGAGCGCACGCTCAGCCGCCGCACTCGAATCGCCTGAATCCATCGGCGCAGAAGCCGCGCGCCGCACTCTCCGCAGGCTGGGCGCGCGCTCTGTGCCCACGCAGCAGGTACCGATCGTCTTCTCGCCGGAGATCGCGCGCTCCATCGTCGGCCACATCTTCGAAGCCGCGAACGGCTCGCTCATCTATCACCAGTCGTCCTTCTTCGCCGGCAAGCTTGGCGAGCAGGTAGCGAGCCCCGAGCTGACCATCATTGACGACGGCACACTCATCGGTGGTTTCGGTACCGCGCCTTTCGATGGCGAAGGTCTTCCCACGCGCCGCACTGTCATCGTCGAACGTGGCGTGCTGAAGAGCTATCTCCTCAACACATACATGGCGCGCAAGCTCGATATGCACTCCACAGGCAACGCTTCGCGCGGCATCACCGGTGCGCCTGGCATCGGCGCCGGCAATCTCTTCCTCGAGTCGTCATCGCCGCTACCATCCGCATCCATCCTCGCCGGCGTCAAAAGCGGCCTCTATGTCACTGAGCTGATCGGCCAGGGCGTCAACATGGTCACCGGCGATTACTCGCGTGGCGCCTCTGGCCTCTGGATCGAGAACGGCGAGCTGAGCTATCCCGTCGAGGGCATCACCATCGCCGGTAACCTGCGCGAGATGTTCCGGAACATCACTGCCGCCGGCGATGACATGGTCTTCCGCAGCTCGGTCGCATCGCCCACGCTGCGCATCGACGGGATGACAATCGCTGGCGCATGACAATCGCGGAACCGTAAATTGCAATCTCAAGCAAAGCGAAAAGGCCGCCCGTAGGCGGCCTTTCGTCTGTCACTACGTCAGAGCTAGAAGCTGAAGCGCGCTCCAAACTCACCCAGGAACGACTTGGGAATGACGGTTCCCCCGGGCGTGATGAAGTCTTTCGGCTTCAGAAAGTTGTTCACGCTTGGGTCAGGATCGAAGTCTGTGACCAGGTTGTGGAGATTGCTTCCGAAGTTTGCGCGATTCGTCAGGTCGAAGCCCTGGAAGAAGACGTTTACGTTGTACCTGTCGTGGATAGTGATCGTTTTACCGACGCGCGCATCGAGTTCCACAAAGGCCGGTCCGCGATAGTTGTCATAGGAGACCTCTGTGCAGGTGTTGTTCTCGAGGCAGGAAATATAGTCTGACCCGGAGATGCCCGCAAACGCCACGTACGATGCCGGGTTGGTCTGGGACGCGCCTACCGGAACAATCGCGTGCGGGATGCCATTGCCGCTGCCGTAGCCCCACAAATTGCTGCTTGCCTGTTCGATGTCGATCGGCCGACCAGTACCGATCTGAAAGATCGGCGAAACGGCGATCTGCCAGGGTAGATTCCATGTCGCAGATGCGGTGACGTGATGCCGCTCGTCGCTGGGCGTAGGCCCAAAGTCCTGCCGGCGGAACTGACCCAGGAACGGGTTCGTCGCTGTGTTGCGGAAAGATGCCGCACCGCCCTCGAAGGCAAGAGCCTTGGCAGTAGGTGTAGTTGATGGTGCCGGTGAAGCGCTTCCACATCTGCTGCCGATAGCTGATGTTGAGTCCGTCGTAATACGAACGCCCGATCGACTGCTCATCCGCGATGCGGCCGAGTTGCGGCACACCGGCAGCATTGAACGCGGCAGAGAAGGGCCGCGTTCCAGCTCCATCTCCGAAGTATTGAACCGGATTAATGTTGACCGTCTTATCGTCATGCAGGCCACGAGCCTGCACATAATCCACTTCGATGACCGAGAAGTTGTTCGGCGCATACTGGAAGCCGGCATTGATCTGCTGTGTGTAGGGGTTGCGATAGCTGGGATCCATGATGCGACCCGTCGATCCTGGCGCCAGATCGTGGCTCGCAGGCGGGATCACCGGAGCCGGATCGATGCCATACCGGTAGTTTGTGAGGGTAATGTCCGTACCTGGCACCGTCTGGGACGCGCCGCATGTTGGGTCGTTCGGGCCGTTGCAACTGATACTGAAGGTATTCGCGAATACAGTGTTGTTGGCCTGCTGGATCATGAACAGCGGAATGTTCTCGAACGTTTGGCCGAAGTAGAGTCCGTACCCGCCGTGCAAAACGAAACGGCCATTGCCCAGCAGATCGAAAGAAAAGCCGATGCGCGGGCTGATGTCCAGATTGTCATTGTTGGGCAGGCCGGTAAAGACGCCGCCGATATTGGTAAGGCTGGGCGTATACCCGGTTACATACGTGGTCGGATTGACCTGCGTCGGGACGGTAGGTATCCCCGTCGCGGCGGCGGCAACCAGTTCCTGGTGAGTGCGGCTGATCTTCTGCTGGTCGAGACCGTAGGTATTGATGTCGCGGTCATAACGCAGGCCCACATTGATCAGAAGGCGCTGTGTTGCGCGCCAGTCATCCTCAACGTAGAGACCAAGCATCTTGGGCGACAGATTGAAGCTCGGATCACCCGAGGTGCCCGTCATCGCCTGCACTGCGCCCGGCGTAGAGAAGCCCTGCGGGAGAGCTAGCAATTGTGAGGGACTCGCGTAGAAATCGAATTCCGGCGTCGAGTTGTTCTCGAAGTAGCCGCCGACCTGGGGCTCGTAAAGGAAGTCCACTCCGCCACGCACCGTGTGCCTCCCGTGTGAGTAGGAGAGATCGTCGCGGAATTGGAATTTGTGCTGGCTGGACTTTTGCGGCACGTTGATATTCGTGCCGAACTGGGTGCCGTCAGGGAAGGTGATCGTCGGCGCTACGACTGTCGCCTTGATCAGATTGTTCCAGTACTGGAAGCCGGCCGTGAAGTTGTTCACCAGGCTCGGACTGAGTACGGAATTCAACGTGACGTTGGTCAGAATCAAGTCATTCAGCGTGATGTTGGTCTGGGTGAGGTCGACTTGCGATGTGTCTTGGTCGTTATTGCTCTTGTTGTCCTGCGCCAGGTAACTGATGAACATCCGATGCTTTTCATTGAAGTTGTGATCAATGCGGCCGTTGTAGCGCTTTTCATCGAACGGCGTTGGGATCGTATGTGACGGCTGCGGCGGCACCGCGAACAAGTTGGGTTGCTGCTTGGCCACGTTGGCGACTAGGACTAGCTCGTTGTAGGAATCGGGATTTACCGAAATACTCGAGCGCTCGCGCAGCCCCTCATAAGCGAAGAACCCGAAGTCTTTGTCCTTGCGAATCGGTCCGCCAATCGCGCCGCCGTACTGTTGCCGGCTGTAGTCCGGCTTTGGCTGATGGCCCTGTTCCGCGAAGTAGTTGTTCGTCTGAAAGGTCTGTGTGCGGAAAAACCCGTACGCACTGCCGTGGAACTGGTTGGTGCCGGACTTGGTTACCACATTCAGCGCGGCGCCCTCGGTGCGACCATTCGCCGCGGAGAAGCGATTCGGGCTGATGATGAACTCCTGCACAGCCTCGAGCGGTAACTGCATCACCGCGCCGCCCACTGTGTTGTCCTTGTTGTCGACCCCATTGACGGTCGTATTCGTATTGCGTCCTGTCGAACCATTCACCGCGTAAACTGCGTAGCGGTTCTTCGTCGGATCGTAGCTGTCGACCTGCTTTACGCCCGGTGCAAGAATCGCCAGGTTGGCGAAGTCGCGACCGTTCAGCGGTAGATCGTCGATCTGCCGCGGTGTAACTGCAACAGAAACATCGCTCTTTTCCGCGTCGAGAAGCTCATTGTTCGCCTGCACCTGCACCGTTTCGGCTGCGCTGCCCGGCTTCAACGGCACACTTGCGGCAGCCGTTGTTCCTACCAGCAGATCGATGTCTTTGATCTGCCCCGCGGCAAATCCCGGCGCTTCCACACGAATGCTGTAGTGGCCTACCGGCAGCAGGTCGAAGCGATACTCGCCCCCCGCGCCGGTTTTCGCCCCTCGCTGTGCATTTGTTTCTGTATTTGTCGCCGTCACTGTAGCACCCACGATTGCAGCGCCGGAGGAGTCAGTGATTGCACCGGCAATTGCGCCGCTCGCTGTGGCCTGTGCATAAAGCGCAGGTGCTGATAGGTTGAAAACGGGAATGGCCAGCAGAGCTGCGGCCAGAGTGATTTTGAAACAGGGGTACCCACGTGCTTCCATCTGCGGTCTGACCTCGGAAAATAGGAAGAATTCGCCGGCTCTACGTGGAACCAGCTGTTTACTCAAAGCGTCAAAAACCCGTTAAGAGATTTTGTGAATCATATGACAGCCTTTGGGATGTGTCTACCCGGAATGCTGACTATCGGTTTAAAAAATGGGACGAAATTTCGTAACGACAGACGATTTTATTTTCGGACATTTCGCCAGATTTTTGTCTTTTACGTTCGCGTCAACGGCAGCTTCCACAACACGGCTGAATAGGGCGGAACAAGTCTGTCGTCCATGCTCGCTTTCGTGAATGCCACACCGTTTTTCGCTTCGAGCGAAGGCGCTGTCAGCGTCCAGCGCTCCCCTGTTTTGCTTATGCCCTCGTGTAACCTCATTTGCACCGGATCACCAGTCTTGTTCACCATCGCCACCAGCAGCGCGTCTTCGATACGTGCAGCGTAGACATTCACATCGCGCACATCACCGGCAACCGCCACTGCAACGAATACCGCACCTGCGAACCGCTGCGCCAGCAACATGCCGTAATATTCTGGCCGCAGCTTCGTGGCATTTGGCTCGCCGGTGATCGGCGCATAATACCCTTCGCCTCCGCTATGCAGATTCACTCCTGCGTAGCCGCCCTGCGCCACGCGCAGCAGATAGTCCGCCGCCCACAGTGCCGATGCGAACGCATCGCTCACGCCTGGTTCGCCGCCGTGATAACAGCTGTTTCCCTCCGTCATTCGAAATGGGACGCCCGCTGTTTTACCGGCCGTCAACTAGTACGGGCATCTCGCGCGCGAGCCGCGAATCATTGCTCAGCAGCTTCCGTGCGTCGATGCCCGGCGCACCCGCGGGCCCCATTGCGTAATAGTGCGACGACACCAGCACCACATCGCCCTTCGCGCGCTCGGCAAACTGCGTGACCCAGTCCACTTTCGTGGCAACATCCGGGCCAGCAAACGGCGCCTGTGGGACCCGTACACGCACCGCCTTAACAAATCGCTGATATTCGCTCCAGTAGCGCTCGAAGTTCCAGCTGCCTTCGCGAAAAGTCGGGCCATACAGGTCCGCCTCATTTCCGACCTGAAACGCGAGCAGACGATCTCCCGCATGTTTCGTCACCAAAGCGGCTTCTTCTGCCGCCCGCTCGGGCGTGCCGGTGCCCAGATTCAGGCCATACAGCACCTTCCAGCCGGTCGCGTGCAGGAAACCTCCCAGAGCCGCGATGCCCACCGGACCAATTGTCGCCGGCCGCTTGCGCGCTGCTTTCGTGTCCACAAGCCGCCATTCGTGAAAGCCTTGCACCTTCGCTGCCTCATCCGATGCGATGGTATTCGGCGCACTCCCCGCCCACTGCGTCACGTCGCTCAGATTCCCGCCCAGCCGCAGCACGCCATTCGAGCATAGCCCCCGAAAGGCGCGGACCAGCGTCGCGTTGTTCGCGGAGAAGAACGCCGGATCGGCCAGTTGTGCCGATTCATAACTCAACCCCAGGAAATCTCCCGGCACGGTAGCCAGCGTTTTGCTCAGATCGACCGTTACATCGACCGACCGCGTCTGCACGGCCCATCCTCTTGTCGTAAGTGCTACACCTGCCAGCGACCATCCCACACTGCTTACGAAGCTCCGCCGGTTCATCCGCATAATCTTCTCCGCTTCCAAAGGCAGCCAGCATACCGGACGGAAGCCAGTCGGGCCTGCTCACTCGTCGCTCGCATACACGATGGCTAGAATTGGAGCGTGTTGCCGCATACCCTAATCTTCGGCCCGGCAAATGCCGCGGACTCGGCGCCGGCCGATCCGCTGGCTGCGTTGCCGGAGTCGCCAGCCGTCTTCTCGCTTGGCTTCGGCGAGCGGCGGGAACTCTACATCGCCCGCACCACGAATCTGCGCCGGCGGCTACGGCGCATGCTCGCTCCCGAAGGCGCGCTCTCCCGCCGCATTCAGCTTCTCCCCTTCGTGCGCGAAATCTCGTGGGCGCCTTACGGTTCGGAGTTTGAAGCGTCACTGCTGCTCTATCGCGAAATCACCACCACTGTGGGTACAAATGATTCCGCCACGGTCCGCAAACGGCTTCGCCTCCGCCCGCCCGCGTATCTGCGCATGGCTATGGAGAACGACTTTCCCCGCCTATTCGCGACCAACCGCTATGTGCGCAGCGCGGCGGACCGCAGCTTCGGCCCATTTCCTACTCGGGCCGCTGCGGAACGAACCTGCGACGCATTGCTCGACCTCTTCCAGTTGCGCCGCTGCGTGGAAGATCTGCACCCCTTTCCTGAGCATCCCGCCTGCCCGTACTTCGAGATGAAGAAGTGCCTTGCTCCTTGCAACCAAACCTGTACGCCTGATCGTCATCGCGCCGAAGCCGACGCTGTCTTCGAGACCCTCCGCACCCACGGTCGAAGCCTGCTCTCCTCGCTCGAGCGCGAACGTGCCGCTGCCTCCGAAGCTCTGGAGTTCGAGGCCGCGGCCGCGATCCACCAGCGCTATGAAAAAGCCGAGACCGCACTGCGCGAGCTGCCGGAATCGGTGCGGCTGCTGTCTGAGCTTTCCGCCGTCATCGTGCAGCCCTCGGCCGATGCGGGTGAAGTGGCGCTCTTCCGGCTCACGCGTCAGGGAGTTGGCGGCCCCATCGCCTTCGCGACCGTCGGCATGCGGCTGCATAACGAGCAGTCCGGCTCCTCGTCTCTCTACTCGCATCCCATGGCGCTTGCTGCAGTTCCGCTGGAGCCCTCAGTCGCCGGTCCGGCCGTCGACACGCTGGAAACCCGTCTGGAGAAAGCCCTCGATGCGGTCGACGCGAAGTTGCCTTCCCGGCCCTCGACATCGCAGATCGAAGATCACCTCGCATTATTCACGCGGTGGTGCTTCCGTCCAGCCGCGAAGCGCACCGGTGAAGCAGTCTTCGCAGAACCCGGCGGTGCCGTCCCCCTGAAGCCCCTCCTGCGTGCCATCTCCCGGGTCGCCCGCGGGACCGTCGTCCCTGCGGCAGCCGTCTGAAACGCCCACCCCTGGCCGCTGATACACTTACGGCGTGGTTGAACTGTTGCCCTCTATATTGTCGGCAGACTTTGCCCGGCTCGGTGAAGAGATCGCTGCGGCCGAGCGCGGCGGCGGGACCGTCATTCACGTCGACGTGATGGATGGCCACTTCGTGCCTAACATAACGCTTGGGCCGCCAGTGGTGAAGTCGCTGCGCAAAGTCACGAAATTGCCCCTCGATTGCCACCTCATGATCGAGAACCCAGATGACTTCATTCCCGCCTTCGCCGATGCGGGCGCCAACTGGATCGGCGTGCACTACGAAGCCTGTGTCCATCTGCACCGCACTATCGAGCACATCCGCGATCACGGTATGGAGCCCGGCGTGGTGCTCAACCCCGCCACCCGCGTCGACCTGATCTACGATGTGCTCCCTATGCTTCACCACGTGCTGATCATGAGCGTGAATCCGGGCTTCGGCGGCCAGAAATTCATCCGGTTCTCGCTGGACAAGATCCGTCGTCTTCGTGAGTTACGGGCGGAGAGAAACCTGAGCTTCCGTATTGAAGTGGACGGCGGGGTGTCTCACGATACGCTTGCCGCTGTGATTGAAGCAGGGGCGGAGCTGCTGGTCGCAGGCAGTGCCGTCTTTGAAGGCGGGCATCCTGAGCGCAAGGCCCGTGAATTGTTAGAGGCAGCTCGCTCAGCAGAGCTCACTGCCGCACATTGAGCAGTCACTCGCCGCTATATGGCTGGAAGAGAAGGCCGACACGGTCTTTCGACGGGAAAAACCGCACTTCTCTGCTGCTGAACGAGCACAGGAGCGGGGGACCGCTCTAAAATGATCGTAACGAGAAACCCACAGGCGAGATCGAGTGCACGCTGCCGGTGGTCTTTTGCTAACTCTCGAGGGATGTTTGATGTCTATGAACCGGAAATTTTCCGCCCGCCTGCTCGCCCTTTCGGCCACCGCATGCCTGGCCGCTGCATTCACGGTCGGCGCGCCCGCCCAGGTGCTCCATCATTCCCCGAAGCCTAAGAAAGCGAGCTCCACGGATCCACTGGCCGGCGTCACCTCCAAGCAGCCAGACAAGGAGCTCTTCGAAAAGGCGATGAGTGCCATGAAGAAGGGCAAGTACGACGTGGCGCGCCTCGATCTTCAGGCGCTCCTCACCACGTATCCAGAGTCCGAATATCAGATGCGCGCCAAGCTGGCTGTCGGCGACAGCTGGTACAAGGAGGGCGGCGCCGCTGCATTGCAACAGGCGGAGGCCGAGTACAAGGACTTCATCACCTTCTTTCCCAATCAGCCCGAGGCCGCCGAAGCCCAGATGAAGGTGGGCGACATCTACTACCAGCAGATGGAGAAGCCGGACCGCGATCCCACCAACGCGGAACGCGCCGAACAGGAATACCGGCTAATGATCCAGCAGTATCCCGACTCCACCCTCGTCCCGCGCGCCAAGCAGCGTCTGCGCGAGGTGCAGGAGGTGCTCGCGCAGCGCCAGTTCACCGTGGGCACCTTCTACGCCACGCATGACAACTGGCCGGCGAGCATCGCCCGTCTGCAGACACTCACCGACTCCTATCCGCTCTTCAGCAAGAGCGATCTCGCACTGATGCAGCTCGGAGATGACTACGCAGCCGAGGCGAATATCGCGTCGCACCTGAACATCAACGGCGCCGAGCGGGAGCGTCTGATCGCGGCCTACGACGACCGCGCGGCCGATTGCTATGCCAAGGTCGTTACGCGCTATCCAATGGCGCCTCATGTGGAAGATGCGCGAGAAAAACTGATCGCGCTGGGCCGGCCGGTGCCGGAGCCAACCCAGACCCAATTGGCAGAGAGCGAGGCGGAGGAGCAGAGCCGCGCCAACATCAAGCTGAAGGACCGCGCCATCCTGCTGGTGAAGCATGGCCCCTCGACGCTCGAGGCTGCGCGCGTCGGTGAGCCCCTGATGACGCCGACAAAGACCGTCACGGCGCCGGAAGTAAGCAAGGAAAACATCGCAATCTTCAACGCAGCTGCGGGCAAGCCGACAACCGAAGCTCCGGCCGGTGCACCTTCGCCCGACGTCGCGAACGGCACCGCAGCACCGCGCACCGGTGATGCCGCCGTACCGAATCCAGAGGGTGGGGCTCCGGGCGGGACGGGGGTCGGTGTCGAGATCCTGAATCCCAACGGCAATGCAATCGACAACAATGGCGGCAACTCCGCGACCGGAGCTGCTCCGCCTGCCGCCGCTGCTCCGCCTGCGGGCGCAGGTACCGGCAGCAACGCACCAGCAGCGGCCGGCGATAACTATGGGCTGAAGGCGGTCGGTCCTGCGAACGCTGCACCGTTGCCTCCCGTGGAGAAGCCTGCCGAGGGCCAGCAACCGATCAATGATGCGAGCGGTGCTCCCGCGGGTGCTGCGCAGGTGCAGACAGGGACTCCCGCCCCGGGCAAGAAACCCAAGAAGAACCCCAAGGTGAAGACCGACCAGAGCGCCGAATCGTCCAGCGCAAACAAGAAGAAGAAGGGGCTCGACAAGCTGAATCCGTTCTAAACAGGCCAACGGGTAATAACAGACAAAAGCAGACAACGACAGCGGGCATCCATCCGTCTGAAGTCGTCTGTTGTTGTCTGTAGTCCTCTGCCTTTGTCTTCAGCTGTCTCCCTCTTTGTTACCCTGAAGCTTCCATGCCGCACGATCTGCCAAAAGCCTACGACCCCGCCGCAATCGAAGAGCATTGGGCCGAGTACTGGGTGCGTGAAAGCCTCTTTCATGTCACTGCGCTCGACGAAAGCCCCACGCATCGCAACTTCATCATGCTGCTGCCGCCTCCCAACGTCACTGGCCGGCTGCACATGGGCCACATGCTCAACCAGACGGAGATGGACATTCTCGCCCGCTGGCATCGCATGCGCGGCGACCGCACCCTCTGGGTCCCCGGCACAGACCACGCCGGCATCGCGACCCAGATGATGGTCGAACGCCAGCTCGCCGTCGAGAAGACCTCGCGCCAGAGACTGGGCCGCGAAGCGTTCTTGAAGCGCGTCTGGTGCTGGAAGGAGCAATACGGGGGGGCCATCCTCGACCAGATGAAGCGCCTCGGCGCCTCGGTTGACTTGTCGCGCGAGTATTTCACTATGGATGCCGGCCTGTCGCGCGCCGTGCGCGAAGCCTTCGTTCGCCTGCATGAGCAAGGCCTGATATATCGCGGCGCCTACATCGTCAACTGGTGCCCGGACTGCCAGACCGCCATCTCTGACCTCGAAGTGATTCACGAAGAGCAGATGGGCAAGCTCTACACCATTCCCTATGGCATCGTTGGCTCGACGGAGTCGCTTCTCGTTGCCACCACGCGGCCGGAGACGATGTTCGGCGACGTCGCCATCGCCGTTCATCCGATCGACGAGCGCTACCGATACCTGCAGGGCAGAAGCGTGCGCGTGCCCTTCATCGGCCGGGAGATCCCCATCATCGCCGATCCCTGGGTCTCACCCGAGTTTGGCACTGGAGCGGTCAAGATCACGCCGGCGCACGACCCCAATGACTACGCAGTCGGGCAGCGCCACAAGCTTCAGTCCATCAACATCATGGACGAAACCGCGCACCTCAACGATGTCGCTGGCCCCTTTGCCGGCCTCGATCGCTATGAAGCCCGCAAGCGCATCGTTGCTGAGCTTGAGGGCCAGCCCGGTTACTCCGTCAAAGACCACTCGCACGCCGTCGGCAAATGCGACCGCAGCAAGACCGTGGTCGAGCCCCGCCTTTCGACCCAATGGTTCATCAAGATCAAGCCGCTCGCGGACAAAGCCATCGCCGCGGCAGATGAAGGCCACATCCGCTTTACGCCCGATCAATATCGCAAGACCTATGACGAGTGGATGCGCAACATTCACGACTGGTGCATCTCACGCCAGCTCTGGTGGGGCCACCGGATCCCCGCGTGGCATTGCGCCGCATGTGGCAAGGTGACGGTCGCGCGTGACACCCCGGCGGCCTGCGAGCACTGCGGATCAGAGGTGATCACGCAGGAAACCGATGTACTCGACACGTGGTTCTCCTCCGGCCTGCTCCCCATGTCGGTCTTCGGCTGGCCGGATCACACTCCTGATCTCACCGCCTTCTATCCGACGGATCTGCTTGTCACCGGCTTCGACATCCTCTTCTTCTGGGTGGCCCGCATGATCATGTTCGGCTGCCACTTCATGCTCGATGTGCCGATGCCGGATAGCTCTGCGCGCACCCTCAAGGACGCGGTGCCCTTCCGCGAGGTATACATCCACGCGCTCGTTCGCGACGCCGAGCGCCAGAAGATGTCGAAGACCAAGGGCAACGTCATCGACCCCATCGAGATCGTGAAACGCTACGGGACCGACGCCGTTCGTTTCACGCTCGCGACCATGGCGTCGCCTGGCACTGACATCGCCTTCTCCGAAGCACGCACCGAAGGCTACCGCGCATTCGCCAACAAGATTTGGAACGCCGCGCGCTTCCTCTTCATGCAGCGCGAGCGCCTGTTCGCGGGAGGCGGCGTCACGAGTTACACCCCGATCGATCTCGCGACCGTCGATCGCAATGAAGCAATCTTCGTGGGCGGCGATCCAGGAAATCCGGACACGCCGGAACAGCCCGACCAATCACGTCTAGAAGACCGCTGGATCCTCTCGCGCCTCTACGCCACGGCAGATGCCGTCAATACCGCGCTCGAAATTTACCGCTTTGACGAGGCCGCCCACGCGATCTACCAGTTCTTTTGGGGCGATCTTTGCGACTGGTACCTGGAACTCGCGAAGCTGCGCATCGAGACCGGCGAATCGGAAGAAGACAGAATGCTGCCGTTCCTCCTTTTCAGCAACGTCTTCGAGTCCTCGCTACGCATGCTTTCGCCGTTCATGCCGTTCATCACTGAAGAGATCTGGCACGCCTTTTACGACGGCCATCCCCCAGCACGCTCCATCGCGCTGATGCCCTATCCGGTCTCTGCCCACAAGGAAATCGATGAGAGGGTCGATGCCGAGATGGCACAGCTGCAATCCCTCATCGTTTCCGTGCGCTCCGCACGCAAGGATGCCGGCGTGCCTGAACGCGAATCCGTCCCCCTCCTGCTGCGTACGAGCGACGCCGCGGTCTTCGAGCAAAACCTCGCCACTATCCAGCGCCTCGCGCGCGTGACTACGCTCGAAGTGGTCCCGAAGCTGCCCGAAGGCCTCGCCCACCGCGCCACCCCCGCCTTCGATGTCGCCATCGTGTATGAGAAGCCCGTCGACACCAAAGCCGAGCGCGAGCGCCTGAGCAAAGACCTGGCAAAGCTCGAAAAAGAAAAAGAAAACAGCGACAGGCAGCTCGCGAACGAATCCTTCCTCGCCAAGGCGCCTGCCCCCGTTGTTGAAGGCATTCGGCGTCGCAACGCGGAGTTGGCCACGCTCATCGAGCGCACCCGCACTGCTCTTGGCGCTCTGCCGCCGGAATGAACGCAGCTCGCGCTAGTGGTTGAAGTTGTAAGACAACTGCATGCCCCGCCCGTTCGGCGTATCCACCATGGAGAACGTAAAACTCTTGCTCGGCTCGCCGCGTTTGTGCACTACGTAGCCGCCGATCAGGTAGCCCAGGGTGCTGCCCACCACCACGTCGGAAGGAAAGTGCTGCCGCGCCATCACGCGTGAAGCGCTCACGGTCGCCGCCAGTCCGTACGCCACCAGCCGGACGCGCCACCCGGGATAGCGTGCGGCCACCACATGCGCCATGCTCCACGCCGTCAACGCATGCCCAGACGGCATCGACTGGCCATCGGGCCAGGTACTGGGGCCATGCGGCCAGAAGCGTCCTGTACCGTCGCCTTGATCCGGCGTCTGTCGATCGATAGCATATTTCAACGGCAGGTTCAGTATCTGCGCGTCAAGGATCGCCTCCGCGGAAAGCACCGCGGTCTGTTGAAGGTAATCGTCCTTGCGCCATGCGCCCGCCGCATATCCGCCGACGATCGCTGCAATCGGCACATATACCGCGCCCACATTCGAGATCGTGTCGAAAGTATCCTGCTGACTGGGGTGATAACCCAGCTCCTGCAGCGCATCCGCGTCATAGTGGAGGGCCACGCCGGTCGCGATGCCAAAGGGCGCAATCCACAGCAAGTCCTTTTTCCTCACATGCAACGGGCTGGTCAGGATAGCCTTTTCGTCCTGGAGAACGTGCCGGGCGCATACTCCGGGTTTTGTCAGCAGGCACTCGTCCTGCCGCGACTGCGTCTGTGCCTGCAATGCCAGCGGCATCGCCGCAGCAACAAATAAAACAACCCCTCGAAAAGACATCCGTTTATCCTACCGTTCGTTTTATGAAGCCAAGCTCAAGGGTCGACTCCATCGCGGCGTATCATGGGATAGCGTATGGACTGGAAGAGTAAGCGAGTCGAGGCCATCCTGGAACATGCCCTGCTGGAAGACCAGGCGCTCAAGGACATCACAACCGCCTACACTATTGACCCGAAGCTGCGCGCTTCGGGCACCATCATCGCCAAAGAAGACTGCGTGGTCTCCGGCCTTGGCTGCATCCCTCGCTTTCTGGAGATTTACTCGCGCCTCAGCCAGGCATCCGGCCGTGCGAATCCGGTTCGCTATGAGGTCGTACATCATCCCGAGATCTTCGACGGGGTGCGCGTCAAGCGTGGACAGTCGATTGCTGTCATGCGTTCCACGGCTCACGTGCTCCTCTCCTGCGAACGCGTCATCCTCAATCTGATGCAGAGAATGAGCGGCATCGCGACGACCACCCGCCGTTATGTCGACCAGGTCCAGGGCACCAAAGCGAAAGTCCTTGACACCCGCAAGACCGTCCCCGGCCTGCGCCTGCTGGATAAGTACGCGGTCTCCTGCGGTGGCGGCGAAAACCACCGTTTCGATCTCTCCGACAGCATTCTCATCAAAAACAACCACATTGCGCTCGGCGGCGGCATTCCGAAGGTGCTCGCAGCCGCCCTGGCTGCGCGCAAAACGGGCCAGCGCGTGCAGGTCGAGGTGCGCAATCGTAAAGAGCTGGAGCAGGCCATCGAAGGGGGCGCGGAGGCTATCCTGCTCGACAACATGACACCGGCCGAAGTGGCCGCGTCTGTCAAACTCATTCACTCGGATGGCCGGAAGATACCCATTGAAGCCTCTGGCGGTATTCAGCTGGATACCATCCGCAAATACGCAGAAGCTGGCGTCGACTTCATCTCCTCCGGCGCGTTGACACACTCCGCGAGCGCGGTCGACCTCAGCATGCGCATTGTGGCGGAAAGCTGAAGGCAGTGAGCTGATCCATGGACCTGACCGCTTTCCCGATCGCCGACGCCTTCGAACTCGACGCGCTGCATCGAGAGCTTCTCGGCACTCCCTTCGCTGGGAACGTCCGTCACTTCCCTACCATTGATTCAACCAACACACTCGCCATGCGCGAGGCTGAGCAGGGGCAGGAGAGCGGCACCGTTTATGTTGCCGATGAGCAGACCCATGGCCGCGGCCGCGGCGCACACGATTGGCACTCCGCCGCCGGATCCGGTCTTTATGTCAGCATCCTGCTGCGGCCCAAGATCGCGCCGGCAGACATCCTCTGGCTGTCACTCGCTGCCGGGCTCGCTGTGCAGGCCGCCGTCCGTGACGTCACCTCGCTTGCACCAGACATCCGCTGGCCCAACGATCTGCTACTCTCCGGCCGCAAGATGGGCGGCATCCTCACCGAGCTCAACGCCGAAGTCACCCGCGTGCGCCATGCCGTTATCGGCATCGGTCTCAACGTCCATCAACCATCGTTTCCGGCGGAGCTGGCACCACTCGCCACCTCGCTCAAAATCGAGACCGGTCAGGACTGGTCGCGCCAGGATTTGCTGCTCGCACTCCTCCGTCGCCTCCGTGAGGAGATGGAACGCCTGTCCTCACCGCAAAATCTGACAGCTGCAACCGAAGACATCCGCAAGCGGTTGGCCGCCGGCTCCACGTGGATCCAGGGAAAGCCGGTTATCGTCACCGAAGCAGATACCTTCTCCGGCGTCACGGATGGCTTGGACAGCCGCGGCTTTCTTCGCGTCCGTACTCCGCAAGGCATTCGCACCGTGCTCTCCGGTGGCGTGCGGGAAGGAGCGCGCTAGGCATGCTATTGGCCATCGATGTCGGGAACTCCAATACTGTCCTTGGGCTCTACAATCACGATTCGCCCGACCTTGTCGCCGACTGGCGCATCACCACGCACAAAAATCAAACCTCTGATGAGTACGGCGTGCTGTTCATGAACCTCTTCGCGATGCGCCAGATCGACGTCTCGAAGATATCGGCCATCGTCGTTTCGTCGGTCGTTCCGCCGCTCGACACCACCCTCCGCCGCCTCTGCGAGCGCTACTTCGGTCTGCGCCCCATCTTCGTCGAGCCCGGCATCAAGACTGGCATGCCGCTGCTCGTCGACAATCCGGCGGAGCTCGGCGCCGATCGCATCGTCAACGGCGTCGCCGCCTTCGCGCGCTATGGCGGCCCAATTATCGTCGTGGATTTTGGAACCGCAACGACCTTCGATGTGATCTCGGTGCGCGGCGAATACGTCGGCGGGGTCATCGCTCCCGGCCTTGGTATCTCCGCGGATGCTCTTTTTTCGCGAGCAGCCAAGCTTGCCCGCGTTGACATCAAGCGTCCCGCGCGCGTCATCGGGACCAACACCATCGCGCACCTGCAGAGCGGCCTTTTCTACGGCTACATCGGCCTTGTCGACGGCATCCTGGAACGCATGCTCGCTGAAATCGAAGCCAGCCAGCCAAACGGCACCAACACAACGCCGAAAGTGATCGCCACCGGCGGCCTCGCCCACATGCTGCACGAAGATTCGAAGTACATCACCGCCATCGACGACATGTTGACCCTCGACGGCCTGCGACTGCTTTACGAACGCAACCGCAGCTCGCGCTCGCGCGGCGCGCCGCCGCCCGCCATCACTACTTAAGTGCAGAACTACATAAACTACTTCACGGAAATCGAGGAGCACTTCCAGCGCCGCCGTGGCTCCATCCTGCTGCTCTCCACGGTGGATTGGGCGCTTATAGACACTTGGCGCGAGGCCGGTGTGCCTCTGGCCGCCGTGCTGCGAGGCATCGATACTGCCTTCGACAAGTACGAAGCGCGCAAGACGAAGGCCCGCATGCGTAAGGTCAACGGCCTCGCCTGGTGCGCGCAGGCTGTCATGGAAGCTGTCGAAGCCATGCAGGAGGCAGCCGTCGGCGGTTCGCCAGTACAGGTGGAAGCCGCTGGCCTTGAGCATGACCGCATCGCGCATCACCTCCGTACCGCCGCGGCCACCTTCAACCGTGCCGCCGCCATCACCCCGGCGCTCCAGGAAATCGCCGAGCGCCTCGAACAACTCGCCCAACAGCCGCTCCCCAATGAAGAACTGGAACGCCACCTGAGCGCGCTCGAGGAAAAGCTCTTTGCGCTGCTGCTGACCGGCACCCCGGCAAATGAGCTGGAGCAGATGCGTGAGCAGGCCGCGCGCGAGCTTGCGCCCTACCGCAGTCGTATGCAGACTGTGCAGATTCGCCAGATCGAGCAGCAGTTCTTGCGCCGGCGCCTGCTCGAGCGATACGACCTTCCGCGCATCAGTCTCTTCTATATGCAACAGGGCGAGTAGCATGAAGCTGCGCATGGAAAAAGCGGTCTACGGCGGCGCATCGCTGGCGCGCGTGCCAACCGACGGACCGCCGGATCTCGCCGGCAAAGCGGTCTTCGTCCCTTTTGCACTGCCTGGCGAGTTGGTCGAAGCCACAATCGCCAACGACCGTCGCAGCTACATCAAAGCCATGCTCGACTCCGTACTCGAGCCCTCGCCCACCCGCGTCACTCCTGGCTGCGAATACTACGCCCGCTGCGGCGGCTGTCACTACCAGCACGCCGACTACGCCACGCAACTTGCGATGAAGCGCGGCATCCTCGTCGAAACGCTCGAGCGGGCCCATGTTTTGCTCCCCGGCGACGTCCGCGTCCACTCAGCCGATCCCTGGGCCTACCGCAATCGAATCCGCCTACATGTCACGAAGACCGCCCTCAGCTACCGCGAAGCCGCCTCCCACCGCGACCTCGCCGTCACCCACTGTCCCGTCGCCGCGCCTCTCCTGCAAGCCGCCATCGCCGCCTTCAATCAGCTTCTTCAGAGGCAGCCCTCCCTTTCGCAGAGCGTATCGGAAGTCGAGTTCTTCACCTCAGTCGATGAGTCTGCATTGCTCGTCTCGCTCTCCACCCGTTTACACAAGGTCCCGGAGCAGCTTCCTCGATCCGTCGCGGACGGGCTTCTGCCGTCTCTCCCCGTGCTCCGGGGCGTTTGCACCTTCTCGCTCGATCCCAGAGGTCGCCCGCATTCCTCGGCGTCATGGGGCAAGCCGTCACTCGAGTACTCCGTTGGCCCTCTGCGTTACCAGGTCAGCGCTGGCGCCTTTTTCCAGGTAAACCGGTACCTGATTCCCAGGTTGCTCGAAGAGGTTATCGCTCAGCGGAGCGGCAACGTTGCCTGGGACCTTTATGCCGGCGTCGGTCTCTTCGCTCAGGCTCTCGCGCAGCACTTTGAACAGGTGATCGCGGTCGAGTCTTCACCCGCATCCACCACGGACCTCGCGCGCAATCTCCACGGAGCCGGACACAAGCGCATCGCAAAGGACACATTGCGCTTCCTCCAATCGCCTCCTACCCCCGCTCCCGACCTCGTTGTCGTCGACCCTCCGCGCGCCGGCCTGGGCGCCGAGGTCTGCCAGCGACTCGCCGCCGTTCGGCCGGCTCGGATCGTCTACGTTTCCTGCGACCCGTCCACCCTCGCCCGCGACCTCCGCACGCTGCAACCATCCGGGTATCGACCCGTGGCCGTCACCCTGATAGACCTATTTCCACAGACATTCCATCTGGAGACCGTAGTCACCCTCGAGCGTACGTAAAAGACTGGTGGCACGGCTCAGGGCTCTTGGACTTATGGCCACCATCGTCGCGCCTCCCCATTCACCATCTCTGCGACCGGCACAGGGCCATTCCTCAAGAAAACTCTTCGCCAAAGGCAACATCGGAGCCATCGAGCACGATCCAGTGCGCTTCACGCGCGCCCCGCTCCTCTTTGCCGCCCTGGCCTTCGCCGTTGGCATCCTCTTCGCTACCCGCTATTGGTTCAGCCCCGCGTGGCTAGCCATCGCGGCAATCCTGGAAGCCCTGCCCGCCGCCGCAGCCACCCGCTGGCGTCCTCGCATAGCGCTGTGGCCACTCGCTGCCACGTGGCTGCTTCTCGGCGGCTTAGCGGCGGAGATGCAGCCTCGTCCCGCACCGCAGACCGAGCTTCGCCAGCTCGCTCGGAACACGCCTGTTACGCTCACCGGCACCATCGAGCGCGCCGCCGCCATTCGCCGCATCGTCTCCTTGCGCCCTTTTTCGAGCGAACAGGTCACCGAGCAGATGCAGTCCATCGACCTGCGCGTTCGCTCCGCCGCGGAGCCCGGTGATCCGCTGCAGCCAGTCGAAGGAGGCCTACGCCTTTCGCTCTATGCGCCCGCGGGCGCGGTGATGACCCCGCTCGGCTGCGGCGATCTGGTCACCGTCACAGCGACGATCAAACCGCCTGAGCGTTATCGCGATCCTGGCGTGTGGGACAGCCCCTCCTGGCTGCTCAGCCAGGGCATAGGCATCATCGGCTCAACGAAGGTGGAGAAGATTCACGTTGACGCGCATAGAGGCCAGCGAAGTCTCGCCTGCCTGCAGCACACACTTCAGACCGCCGCGAGCGACCGTCTCGTCCAATTCGCAGACATGCCGCTTCCGCGCGCGCTGCCCTCGTGGCTCACTCTCAGCCACGATGACGCTGCGATGCTCTCCGCCATGGTCACCGGCGATCGCTCATACCTCGGCAGCGGACTGCGCACTCCATTCGAGCGCACCGGTTCCTTCCACCTGCTTGTCGTCTCCGGCCTGCACCTCGGCATCTTCGCGGCCTTCGTCTTCGGCATCGGCCACAGACTACGCATCGCCCGTCTTCCGCTCACTGCCATCACGCTCGCAGCGTCCATCGCTTACGCGTTGATTACCGGATTTGCCCAGCCCGTGCAGCGCGCCTTCGCCATGCTGGCCCTCTATCTCATTGGGCGCCTTCTCTATCGCGACCGCGGCCGCCTCAACAGCCTCGGCTTCGCCGCCCTCTGTTTGCTCATCCTCGATCCACACGCGCTCTTCGATGCCGGCCTCCAGATGACGCTGCTCACCGTGGTTGCTGTCGCCGGCATCGCCATCCCCGTCATGGAGCGCACTAGCGGACCTTTCCTCGTCGCCTCACGCTTCATCAACGCCATCGGCATGGACACCGCGTTCGAGCCGCGCCTCGCCCAGTTCCGAGTCACACTCCGCCTGCTTGGCGAGCACCTGGAGCCGCTCATCAGCCGCCGTCCGCGCCGCACCCGCCGCGCGCAAAACGCGCTTGCTCTTGCCATTCGTTGGGCCCTTCTCTTCTTCGATCTCTGCCTCGTCTCTGCCTCCATCGAGCTCGTCATGACGCTGCCCATGGCTACATACTTCCATCGCGTCACGACATCCGGACTCTTCGTCAACATCCTCATCGTTCCCGCCCTCACGCTGCTGCTCCCGGTCGCGCTGATCACCATGCTCGCGCTGCTGGCATCGCCACACATCGCGTGGCTTCCCGCTGCCGTCACCGCAGGCCTGCTGCACGCCGTGCTCGTCGTCGTCCGCATCTCGAGTGCGTGGCGCATGAGCGAGTGGCGTCTCCCTGGTCCAACCATCGCCGCCACTCTCGCGTCCCTTGCGCTGCTCGTATTTACCGTATGGATCGTCGGTGCGCGCATCCGCCTCGCGCTGCCGATTGGCGCAGCCGCGCTCGTCGCGGCTGCCATCTGCGTCCTTGCTCCGCACAGCATGACGCGCCACGCCGGCGCGCTCGAGGTGAGCGCCATCGACGTCGGCCAGGGAGATTCCATCTTTGTCGTCTCCCCCGACGGCCGCACGATGCTGGTCGATGCAGGAGGCCCCGCGGGAGGTTCGACACATCAGGGCAATTTCGACATTGGCGAAGATGTCGTCTCGCCCTATCTCTGGAGCCGCCACGTTCATCGTCTGGAAATCGTCGCCCTCACGCATGCCCACAGCGATCACATGGGTGGCATGGCGGCGGTCCTGCGCAACTTCCGTCCGCGCGAACTCTGGGTGGGCCACAATCCGCCCAGCCCCGCCTATCAGCAACTGCTCAGCGAAGCTGCATCGCTCGGCATTCGGGTCCGCTCCTTTTCCGCTGGAGACACGATGCCCTTTGGCGATGTCGCCATAACCGTCCTCGCACCCGCACCCGGCTATCAGTCTGGCGATTCTGCCAGCAACAACGACTCGCTCGTCCTCCATCTCAGCTATGCGGGCCACTCCGCACTGCTTGAAGGCGACGCCGAAGCACCCAGCGAAACCGCTATGTTGTCTCTGCCGGCAAGCGATCTTTCCTCCGACCTGTTAAAGGTGGGTCACCATGGCAGCAAAACATCCACTCTCCCGCCGTTCCTCGCGCGGGTAGCGCCGCATTTCGCCATCATCTCTGTCGGGCCATTCAACAGCTACCACCACCCGCGCTGGGAGACACTGGACAAGCTCCAGGAAGAAGGCGCACGGACCTGGCGTACCGACCTGCTCGGCGTCTCCACCTTCTACGTCGACGGCACCGGAGCACACCCCGCGCACTTACCTTGATACCTTTGAGGATCGTTTTTCTGCTGCAACGCATCCCTAGGGGGTATAAAGTCTGCGAAAACATCCGAGAGAAACAGTGCAGTCCGGAGGGTCAGGAATGCAGTCAAGAGAAACCGGGGAATCAGGCCAGACACAGCCCGCGAAAGCACGCTCTGTGCTCGAGCAGCAGCAGGAAGAGAAGAACCTCCGCCGCCTTCAGATCATGATGAACATGGTGATGTCTGTCATCGCACAGGACAGCACGCTCAGCTACGAAGCCGCATCGGAGATGATCGCGGACAGCCGCCGCGCCGCGCTCGCGATGTTTCCGGACAAAGAGCTGGCCTATGAACTCATCTACCAGCCGAAACTGCAGCGCCTAATGCGTGACCGGTTCCGGCTCCAATAGGCGTCTCGCTCATTGGCCCGGAGCATGGCCGCGTGTTCGTGCCCTCACAAGCAAGTCTCGGCGGCAGCTACTTTTGTTCCACGCTCGTCAGCCGCAGCGTGATCGTGCCCCAGAAGAGCCTTGCCCTCATCTGCACCGGCAGATGACGGTTGTCGTCCGAATACCAGATCCAGATATTGCCGCGGTTCTTCACCACGCCTGCGTCGGCCGTCGGCTCTACGCGAATCGTCTGGAATGTGCCCGCCGTCGTTTTGATCTCTTCACGCGCCTCCGGTTTGAAGGTCACTGTCACCACGCGCATGGCATCCGCGATCGGCATCGTAAAGTTTTGTCCCACTTCCAGCGGCTGCGCACCGGCAATAAAGATCGATGACATCAGGTCGGTCACGCATTGCGGAATCGGCGACTCCAGATGGCGGCTCGTACCCTTCACCACGTTTTTCTCGTCCAGCACCTGCTTGTGCGCGCCATACTGGAACTGAAGCGTGCTCACAATCTGCCGCCGCCCCTCCTGCAATTGCTTCGCAAAGGTCTGCGAGCACCCCGTGCGCCGGTCAAACGAAGACTGGAAGCGGTCCACCACCTTGAAGAGCAGACTCACTGCACCGATCGAATCGCCATTCGCCTGCACCCGCTGCGTCGTTCCGTCGCTCTCCAGGTGGAAGGTCGCTGTCCCCGCCGGAAAGACGCGCCAGTCCACGGCATAGGAAAGCGTCTGGTGCTGCGGGAGGTACTGCTGCAGAGGCGCAGGAAGCGGCATCTGCTGAGCTCCGGCCGCGATCGCCAGCAGGCCCCAAAAAGCAAAAGGCAGTCGTCTCAAATACGTTCCTCGTGCATATTGTTTTCTCAACCGCGAAAGCCAGGGCATAGACGTCGAGGTAACAGCGAATGATCCCCTTCGGATAACTCTGCTATCTCATAGTGGCAGGAAAGGTGTTCTGTGCCAGACGAACAATTTCAGCAACAGTACCGCATAGATACCAACTGTGCCTAGCGCGGCGTTGTACTCGCGGTGTTTCCAATAAAGCGCGCCGGAGAAGCCACTGGCCTTCGCGCCATCAGCTGTTACAGAGGCCGCCGGCATCAGCCGAGGTATCAATCGCGGTACACGTTTCGCGTATTCGTCATACTCGCTGAATCGTTCCCGCAGAAAAGCCTCTTCCGACTGAATTGTCGGAAGATAGATCAGCGCGAACAACAACGCGAGCGCGAGCGCGGTCCACCAGCTGTGTGCGGCCACGGCGAATCCAAACGCAATCAGCATGGAACCCAGGTAAAGCGGATTGCGCGTGTGCGCGTAGGGTCCCGTCTTCGTCAACTCGGTGTTCTTCGTCACATAACCCGAGGCATATGCGCGCAGCGCCAGGCCCGGCACCGTTCCCAGCAGACTCCATAGGACAGAGTGCACCGACGGATGCGCCGTCAGCAGAAAGAACAGCGCAAACACAAATCCCATCGGCACGCGGATACGGCGCGCAATCCGAGTCCAACCCACACTCAAGCCTGCACCGCCGCGTCTCCCGCCGAACTTTCCGCACCCATCAGCTCATCTACCGCGCTCAGCACTTCCTCCGGCTCAATTGTCAGCAGGCCGGCCTCGGGCGTGCTCCGTCGCGCATGATCGCGTCGGCTCTCCGGGTGCCGCAGCACGCGTGACTGCACGCCCCACGGCCCGTTACGTGCCGGATCGGTCGGCCCATAGATGCCCAGGACCGGCTTTCCCAGCGCGCATGCCAGATGCGCGGGTCCCGTGTCACCGCCGATCACCAGTGCGCAGCGTCTCGTCATTGCGATCAATTCTGCCATGTCTGTCGCGATCTCTTCTGCGACGCCGGCACTGCTCCGCGCCACATCCGCTGCCAGAGTCTCTTCACCCGGCGCACGATTCACTACCACTCGATACCCACGACTCGCGAGCCCGGCGGCGACTGAACCATAACGCTCCGCGGGCCAGCGCTTCGCCCCCCACCCCGCACCAGGATGCAGCAGCACAAGCGGCTTCGCCTCGCGCAGCATCGCATTCACCCGCTCCTCCGCACTGCAATCCAGCGGCAGTGGCGGCAACTCCGGCCTCAGGTGCATCCCTGTCGCTCCAGCCACCACCTCAGTCGCCTGCTCGATCACATGAATGCCATTCGTCGGCACTCTGCGCTGAAAGAACCACTTCGCCGGCCGCTCGCGCGGCTCTACCTCTCCCACTAGGCTGGCGCCCGATGCTCTTCCTATGAGCGCCGAACGCACCGCGCCCTGCAAATCGATTGCCAGGTCATACCGCTCGGCGCGCAGCTCTTGCCGCAATCGCCTCATCGCGCGCCATGTTGAGGCGGCGAACGGCTGCCGCGCCCATCCTCGCGCATTGGCCGTATGCACCACATCCACCAGTGGCATCGCCGGGCTGCGAGGCGCGCTCGCGGCGCCGCTCTGCAACAATGGCGCCCACTTTGGCTCGATCACCCAGCCCAGATGACACTCCGGCAGCTGCGCGCGCAGCGCTGCCACCGCAGGCATCGCGTGCAGCACATCCCCCATTGCGCCCAGCCGCACCACCAGCACACGCAGCCGTGCTTGCTCCGGATTATTGTGAAGCGGCAACTTTTGATTCTCTCACGCACTCCGCCTGCGCAGTCGTTGCTCGAGCGCATCCAGCGCCGTCTCCGGCTCCCGCAGCCGCGTCGTCAGTATTGCCGCAAGCAGGGGCGCCGTCTCTTCAAGGCGCGCACGCTGCACCTTCGTCAGCCGCGCCAAGTCTTTCTCGGTCGTCAGAAAACAGCGCGCCCTCTCCTTCACAGCCTCGGCACACAGCATCGTCACATCCGCATCCGTAAACCTGTGATGGTCGCGCCATGCACGCGTCGCCGCAATCGCGACGCCCTGCCTTCGCAATCCTTCCACAAACTCTTCGGGGTGCGCGATCGCGCTGAACACCACGGCCGCTCCAGGCAGCACGGGAACGTCCAGCTCGCGCCTGACAGTCCAGATGCGCGCGTCCGCGCGCATCCAGCGGCGCGCCCGCTCTTTCAAATCGATATCGTCCTCACGTAGCACAACAAAATCGGCGCGTTCAAGCGCTGCCAGCGGCTCACGCAGCCGCCCCGCCGGCAATAGCGTCGTTTGAAAATCCGACCGGTGCAGCAGCACGATCTCAGCGTCACGAACAAGCCTGCGATGCTGCATTCCATCATCCAGTAAATGGACGTGCCGCGCGTCGCCTACGTCTACAAGCGTCGCCTCCGCCAGCCGCCCCGCGGCCGATCGCACGCGCCCCACGAACACCGGGACCTGCGCGCGCTGCTCGATTAGCCATGGCTCATCCCCATAACGCGCCGCCGGATCATCCGCCGCAACCACGCGCTCTACTCCATCAGACGTCCGCCCATACCCACGCGAAAGCACATCGACCGACCATCCCCGCTCCATGAGAGCAAGTGCCAGCATTATTACGAACGGCGTCTTCCCCGCGCCTCCTACCGAGACATTGCCTATGCTCACCACCGGCCACTCAAGCCGCTCCGTCTGCCGCCACCCACGCGCATAGGCCACGCTATTCAGCGTCTGCGCCACCCCATACAGCGGCACCAACGGCATGATTGGCCACACAACATGCCTCAAGCGTTGCCCTCCGTAAGCAGCCGCAGCACCGCATCCGCAGCTCGTCCCGTCGCTCCCGCCTGCTTCTCAAGGATCTCTTTACCGCGAGTCCCCATCGCGGCCGCAGCCGGCGCATCGGCAAGCAGAGTCGCGATTTCGTTTCCCACACTTCCCCGCTCGACTAAACGCAGCGCCCCCACGCCACGCAGGAGCTCGACAGCATCGCGAAAGTTCTCGAAATGCGATCCCATCAATACTGGGACAGCAAACCGCGCCGGCTCCAGCGGATTGTGTCCTCCCGCCGGGACCAGGCTGCCACCCACAAACGCCAGCGTCGCCAAACCGTAGACGCTGCCCAGTTCGCCGATTGAGTCCAGGAGAAAGACGCTTCCCGCAGCCACCGCACCGCCATGCCAGCCCGACCGCTCCACCAGCAGCAGCTTCCGGTCGCGTGCAAGCGCAGCCACACGCGCAAAGCGCTCCGGATGTCGCGGCGCCAACACCATGACCGCGTTCGGCACACGGCCGCAAATCACCGGCCATGCCTCCAGTAGCACCTGCTCCTCATCCGCCAGCGTCGAACCCGCTACCAGAACCGTCGCGCCCGGGGGCAACTGTCTCCGCAACTGCTCAATCAGCCCCGTGGACCGCGGCGGACGCAGATCGAACTTCAAGTTGCCGCCCACCCGCACCCGGTCCTGCGGCACGCCGATCGCCACATACCGCCGCGCATCCTCCGCGCTCTGCGCCAACACCAGCGTCAGCATTCCCAGAAAGGGCCGCCACCACCTTTGCATTCTTAGATACCGCGGCAAAGAGCGGTCAGAGACTCGCGCATTGACCACCACCACCGGCAATCGCTGCCATGCGCATTCCGCCAATATATTCGGCCACAGCTCGCTCTCCGCCAGCACCAGCAGCCGCGGCCGAAGCGCGCGAAAGGCACCCCGCACCACCCACGGCAGGTCAATCGGGAAATAAAAGCACCGGGCCGCACCGAAGCGATCCCGCGCCAATTGTTGACCGGTTCGTGTTGTCGTCGAAATCGCTACCGAGCCCTGGCCCAGCCGAGCATCCAGCTCTTCTACCAGCCGGCTGACCGCCATCACCTCGCCTACTGAAACAGCGTGCACCCACACCTGCTGTCTGCCAGCCAGCGCATGACCTACGCGCTCCGCGCCGGCCCCCAGCCGTTCCCGCAGCCCATCGCGCCACCGCGGACGCAGCAACCATACGGGCGCGCCCAGCACCAGCGCCACCAACAAGCCAAGGTTGTAAATGAGGAGAATCACGCCCTGCCGCAGACTAGAGCATATCTGCCCTGCCGGGAACCGTGGTCAGTTTGTCAAAGCAGATCACATAGGTGTATATACACTCGTATGGCTGATTTTCAGTCCCAGCTTGCGCGGACGCGCCACTGCACCTGCTCCGCGCTGCGGCGGGCGACACGTGCCGTCACGGCGCACTATGAGGCCCACTTTCGCGGCTCGGGCCTGCGCGGAACACAGTTCACGATCCTGTCATCCCTGGCACAAGCCGGACCCCTGCCGATGACGCGGCTCGCAGACCTGCTGGGAGTAGAACGGACGACGCTGACACGCAACCTGACGGTGCTAGCGCGACACGGAATGGTGGAATGGGTGGGCACGAAGGACGCGCGCGTGCGGAGAGCGGCGCTGACAAAGGCAGGAGACGCGATGCTGCATAAGTGCATGCCGCGCTGGGTAGCGGCCGAGGCAAGCGCGGGGAAGGTCCTGAAGAAGTTCCAGCTGCCGCAAATTCCGAGTTAGCAACGTACGGAGGCGGTTGCAGAAGGTGTTGACCGGGCCAATAGGTGTAGATACATGGAGGTGGTCTATGTTCGATCTACTGTCTACGGCGGAGCTGACTGCCAGCGCCGCAATCGTTGTCTTCTTCCTCTCGTCGGCACTGTCGGAGACGGCGCGACGACGTGGCGTGGTGGCGGCGGTACTCACTGGCTGGTTCTGCGTCGTGCTGGCTGCTGGCGCGACCGACGCACTTTCCTATCCCAGAGGAATGGGGGTGGGTCTTGCGGTGGTGATTCCAATTGCTGTGCTAAGCCTGCTGGTGCTTGGAACCACTCGCGGCCGCGAGTTGGTGAAGCGTGTGCCGCTGGCGGCGCTGGTGGGCATCCATAGCGTCCGGGTGCTCGGCCTTACGTTCGTACTGCTCTACGCGGCGAAGCGCCTGCCGGCTCCGTTTGCCCCGGTCGCGGGTTGGGGTGACGTTGCGGTGGGAATTCTGGCGATACCGGTGGCTCTGATGTTGGCGCGCGGCGCGAGCAATGTTCCCAAAGGGGTGATCGCGTTTTGGAATGCGCTTGGACTGGCAGATCTGGTGATCGCCGTGACGCTGGGTGCGACGTCCTCGCCCGGGCCAATTCAACTCTTCCGTGGGGAACCCAGTTCGGCGATCATGTCGACTCTGCCGTGGATCCTGATTCCGTGTTTCCTGGTGCCTTCGCTCGCATTCATTCATCTGTGCACGTTTTATCGATTGCGGCTGCTGGCGCCGGCTGAACGGCGTGAGAAGCTCCATTCGGTTCGCGTGACCGCTTCTGGACTGTGAGCCTGAGCCCGGCGGCGCAGCAGATCAGCTGAAGGGGCGTGCTGCGCCGACGCATTCTGTGAAAGTGGTTTAGGTCGAGGCGAGTAAATCGGCAAACCCGCATGCACACGGTTGAATCCCTAGGCAAACGGTGCCATCGGATAGACGTGCCACTCACAAAAGCCCAACGCGAGAAGAACCGCTATTTGAACCCTGTGCCGACGAAGGTCGGCGGATTTTCCACAATATTCAAAGTGGGGCCACGCATCCTCTTCGGAGGAGCAACGCGCACACCGAAACACCCGCTGGGCCCCTTCCTCACCGACCGACACATCTATGAGACCGAGCCACGCTCGGGCTTGCGGATCACCTGGTTTGGCCACGCGTCCTCTCTGATCGAAATCGACGGCGTAACTCTTCTCATCGATCCAGTGTGGGACGAACGCGCTGCGCCGACACAGTGGGCCGGTCCAAAGCGCTTCTTTTCGCCGCCCCTTGCGCTTGAAGAACTGCCTGCTATCGATGCCATCCTCATCTCGCATGATCACTACGATCATCTCGGAGCAGGCACGATTCAACGCCTCGCGCGCATGGAGAACCTCCAGCAGACCCCCTGGATCACCACGCTAGGCGTGGGCGCAATCCTTTCGAGCCTCGGTGTACCTTCGGCTCGCACGACGGAGCTCGACTGGACTGAGCACATACAAATTGGATCGCTCACAATAACCGCGTTGCCCACACGCCACTTCTCCGGCCGGAGTCTGTTCAATCGCTTCGAGACGCTCTGGGCCTCTTTCGCGTTGATCGGGCCGAAGCACCGCGTCTACTATGGCGCCGATTCCGGGGAGTGGTATGGCTTTCGCGAGATTGGCGAGGCCTTTGGGCCATTCGATCTGACCATGCTCGAGATCGGTGCCTCTGATCCGTTGTGGCGCGATATTCACATGGGTCCGGAGGGCGCGGTGCGCAGCTTCCGGGCGCTCGGCGGACATGGCTTATTCATGCCGATTCACTGGGGACTCTTCGATTTGGCCCTCCACCCTTGGCAGCAGCCGATCGAGACTGTTGATGCGGTCGAAGACCTGAAGCTGTGGTCTCCCCGCCCCGGGACGCCGACGGAGGTCGTTCGCGGCGAAGAGGTGCGGTCGGACTGGTGGCGCTGAATTCGATCGCGAAAATGACAAGGCCCGCCTCGTCGAGTGAGGCGGGCCTTGCAGTCGGAACTTGATCCGGCTTGCGCCTACGCGGCGTCTTCGCCGGTCTGTTTTACGGTGGCGACGGTCCAATTGGGGTCACCGACCTTGAAGCGGGCGAAGCGCCGCACGGTGATGTTCTCGCCCAGCTTGCCGACCTTCTGTGCGATGAGTTGCGAGATGGTCATGGACTGCTCCTTGATGAAGGGCTGATCGAGCAGGCAGACCTCCTCGTAGAACTTGCTCATCTTGCCTTCGACGATCTTCTCGACGACGGGCGCGGGCTTGCCGGTAGCCGCGGCCTGCGCGCGATAGATCTCCTTCTCGCGCTCCATGTCCTCGGCGGTGACATCTTCCCTGCGAACGTAGCGCGGATCGGTGGCGGCAATGTGCATCGCGATGTCCTTGAGCAGCTCCTGGAAGTCCTCGGTGCGAGCGACGAAGTCACTCTCGCAATTCAGCTCGACAAGCACGCCGATCTTGCCGCCGGCGTGGATGTAGGTGCCAACCGCGCCTTCATTGGTGGAGCGGGAAGCCTTCTTCTGGGCGGAAGCCATGCCCCGCTTGCGCAGCACGACGAAAGCCTGCTCCATATCGCCCTTGGACTCCTGAAGGGCCTTCAGGCAGTCGCCCATGGGTGCGCCGGACTTCTCGCGGAGTTCCTTTACCTGCTTTGCATCGATCTTCTCGGTTACGGCAGACATCTTGAGAACCATCCTTGTGTTGAAAAGTGCGGGATGCGGAAGCATCCGGTGAATGTGTGCGGTCAGACAGCGAAAGCGTGGCGGTGAAGATCACGGCCACGCTTTCGAAAGGACCGTTTCTCGTTTCTAGTGGCTGGCTTCGGCGATCGCCTCGGGCTCAACCGCGCCCACAGCTGCAGGAGCCTTGCGGATGCCGCCGCCGAGGGCTGCTTCCATATCGACCTCTTCGGACTCGCCAACAGTGGTGTCGGCACCAGCTTCAAGGGTCTCAGGCGCGGCCGGCTGATCGCCTTCCTCGCCGACGTGGGCCTCGGCAACCGGCAGTGCGGTGACGCCAGCAGTGGCATCGGCAAACGCCTTGTCGGTGGACATCTGGACGCCTTCGATGACGGAATCCGATATCTTCGAGGTGAATAGGCGGATGGCGCGCAGTGCGTCATCGTTGCCGGGGATCACGTAGTCGACCACGGTCGGGTCGCAATTGGTATCGACGACCGCAACGACCGGAATGCCGAGCTTGCGGGCTTCCTTGACGGCGATTGCCTCGTTGTTCGAATCGACAACAAAGAGGGCGTCGGGCAGGCGCTTCATGGCCTTGATACCAGCCAGATTGGCTTGCAGGTGCTTGCGCTCACGCTCGAGCTTGATGACTTCCTTCTTGGTGAGGAGGTCATAGCGGCCGTCGGTGGCCATATCGTCCAGTTCCTGAAGGCGGCGGACCGACTTCTGCACGGTGACCCAGTTCGTGAGCAAGCCACCCAGCCAACGCTGGTTGATATAGAACATGCCGCAGCGGTTCGCTTCTTCCGCGATCGCGTCCTGGGCCTGCCGCTTGGTTCCGACGAAGAGGATGACCTTGCCCGTGGATGTGAGGTCCGTGACGTACTTGGAGGCCTCCTTGAACATCTTCAGGGTTTTCTGCAGGTCGATGATGTAAATGCCGTTGCGCTCGCCGAAGATGTACTCCTTCATCTTGGGGTTCCAGCGCTTGGTCTGATGCCCGAAGTGAACTCCCGCTTCGAGCAGCTCCTTCATGGTGATAGTGGCCAAACGACCTCCTTGTGATGTGCATCCCGCCAGTGGTTGAGCCCTGACGCGGATTGATCCCGCAGATCGCCACGCTGGACAACGCGCGGGAGATTGACTGCAACTACGCTCGTGCGGCCCGGCTGCCATGACAGCAACCGGGCCAAAACTCTAAGCAGATCAGCAAAGGATTAGCGCTTGCTGAACTGGAACCGCTTGCGGGCGCCCTTCTGCCCGTACTTCTTGCGCTCCTTGATGCGTGCGTCGCGCGAGAGCAGACCTTCGGCTTTCAGCGTCTTGCGCAGCTCGATGTTGAACTCAAGAAGAGCGCGCGAGATACCCATCTTCACTGCATCGGCCTGGGCGCTGACGCCGCCGCCGGACACATTCGCAAGGACGTCGAAGTTCGAAAGCATCTCGACCAGTACGAGCGGCCGCTTGGCGGAGACGCGCTGCTGTTCGGTGACGAAGTATTCCTCGAAACCCTTGTGGTTGACGGTGAACTTGCCATCGCCGGGACGCAGGAAGACGCGAGCCACGCTCGACTTCCGCCGCCCCGTTCCGTAGTACTGAACCAAATCTGCCATTCGTTTTCCTGATCTCTTCCTGAAAGCTTTCGGTTACGCCTGACGAACGGCGTCTGCAATCTCAAGCGCCACAGGCTGCTGCGCCTGGTGGGGGTGATCCTCGCCGCGATAGACCTTCAGCTTGGTAGCCATCTGGCGACCCAGCTTGGACTTGGGCAACATGCCCTTGACGGCCTCTTCGACGATCTTTTCCGGACGGCGGGCGAGCAGGCGGACGAACGACTCTTCGCGCAGGCCACCGGGAAAGCCGGTGTAGCGACGATAGACCTTCTGCTGGCTCTTGAGGCCGGTCAACCGCACCTTATCGGCGTTGATGACGATGACATGGTCGCCCATATCCATAAACGGCGTGTACTTCGTGCTGCGCTTGCCGCTCAGCACGCTGGCCGCCTCGGTGGCCAGACGTCCCAGCGTCTTGCCGCTGGCGTCTACCACGAACCACTTGCGGGCTATCTCGTGCGAGCTCGGCATGTAAGTCGACATCTTCCTGTACCCTCTTCCACTCAATCTCGAACACGCGGCAGCCGCGATAGGGCGGCAATCCGCAACAACCTCACCCGAAAAACCCAACTGGAATCCAATCCAAGCCCGGTGTTTCCGCGCGGAACGGTGCGCAGAACCATCTGCATTCCATAAATCCGGAGCCGCCACAATGCCGGCAAACTGGATCGTGTTGAGTGCGCAGGGAGACCGCTGTCCCCTCACCACTGGCCTGCGGAACGCCCGGCACGACATGCCTTTTCAGCATGCCAGCAGACGCGCAGACGCAGGACTGCGCAAGGGTTTCAGGATAGCCCAGTTGCGAGGAGGGAGTCAATCCATCCTGACGTGGGCAACGGCCCTAATTTGTGCTCACTTCAGGCCTAAGGCCGTGGGGTGCTTTGGTTGATAGAGACCGACCGTTCCGCCTCCGGGAAGCCGCATCTTTGTCAAGGAACCCCATCGTGCCTCCTCTACGGCGGAGAACCGGACACCTCTTTTCTCGAGTAAAGCCATCTCGGCTTTCAAGTCGTCGCACATTAGATAGAACTCATGGCCAACTTTCTCCTCTGCCGGGTGGAAGGCTACTTCGGCGGGAGGCAGTGCAAAGATCAGCCATCCATGGCCAGCATCCACGAATTGGAAGCCCAGCACGTCCCGGAAAAATTCCCGGTCAGCCTCCGCGTTTTCGCTATAGATGACCACGTGAGCGCCATGGATCATAGGTACCTCCCTGCGATTGACTCCAGTCGAAACAGATCGGTGACTGCACGCCTGCCTTCCACTGAAGTGTCATTACTACCGTGCTTTGGTTCCATTGTCGCTCCGGGCAGCCCTGACCTTAGATGGATAGGAAGACTGCCCGGCACAATCGCGGCCACATCCATCGGCCCTGTCCGGAGCACCCGCGAAGGAAAGGCCCGTTATGCGTCATCTGCCGATCGTCCGTCCGCTGGCTGCGTTGGTCACAGCCTGCCTGATGACTACCCAGTTCGCCTCCTCCCAGGCCCCAATTGCCGGTGTTACAGCCCCGGCTCCTACGGGCGCGCAGGCCGTCCAGCCGGCATCGACACCCGAGGCGCTCTCCGCCGCGCTGGTGGGTAAAACATTCTATCTACGCGGGTTCTACCAGGACGACAAACTCGAATTCGCGACTGACGGCAAGCCGGTCGGAAGCCCCCAGCGGGGCTCCTTCGCGCTGAGCGCGGTCGAAATCGACAAGGTGAAGTTCACCAAGCATTCGATGGAGATCGAAGCCCACCGCGTGGGACTCCACTTCTTCGGCGCTCTGCCCTATGAGGACGACACAAAGCCCTTCGAACGGATCAAAGTAGACCCGAAGAAGACGATGAATATCGAGATCGACCGGCTCGTGATCGAACCGGAAAAGAAGAAAAAGAAGAAAGACGAGAAGGACGACAAGAAAGACGGGAAGGAAATTGCGACAAAGCCCGTGGCGCCTGCAGCCTCAGATGCGTCGGATGAGGCAGATACAGCTTCTCTGCCCTCGGCTCCGGCGGCTTCTACTGGAAAAGCGGCAGCAACGTCGACAGGCACACCTGCTGCCACCGCAACTGCGGATGCTGCGCCGACGGTCGCGCCGAATCATGATCCGCGGGTGAGCTTCCTCCAATTGTCGAAGGCCGTCAACGTGATCTTTGCGCCGGCGCTGGATGACGCCGTGATCGCGACGCTGCCGGAGTACTGGCAGAACTACTTCGCCACCAAGGCAGGTAAGGCGCGGGCTCAACGAGTAGACGCATCAACAATGCGGCCAGGCGGGGACGTGAAGCCGCCGCATCTGCTCACCGTGCTTGACCCGGCATCGAACGACTATGCGCAGAAGAACAACATTGCGGGAATGGTCTTCTTGCAGATGGTGGTCGACGCCCAGGGACGCCCGGGTGAAGTCACCATCGTCCGGCCCATCGGATTTGGCCTGGATGAGATGGCAGTCGACGCAGTGAAGCACGCGCAGTTCCGCGCAGGAACCCTGAACGGCAAGCCGGTGCCGGAGGTAGTGAACCTACAGGTGACCTTCCGGATCTACTCAAACCGGACGAAGCCCCATGGAGGCGGTACCCCTACGCAGGTGGCACCGAAGGAGACACCCAAAATGCCGCCGTCGAATGCGCCCGTGCTGGCATCCGCTGGTACATTGAGCGAGTGAGCAAGAGCTTTCTCGATCTGGTCAAACGAGGAGACACCCAGGAGATTGCCGACTGGGTAAGAGATGACCCGCAGATTGCGGAAAGCCGGGACGCCCAAGGCGTCTCGGCTTTGCTTTGGGCGGTATACAGCGGGCAGGTGCTGGTGCGGGACTTTCTCCGCTCCGGATTGGAACTGGACCTGCCGGAAGCAGCGGCGGTAGGCGATGTGAAGCGCCTGCGCGAACTGTTGGGACCTGAACCTGCGGCGGCGAGGGAGCGGGCAAACAGCACCTCCGCCGATGGATGGCCTTTGCTGCACCTGGCAGCGGCGTTTGCAGACCGGGAGACGGTGGCCACGTTGTTGGATGTCGGCGCGGAGGTGCAGCAGATTTCGAAGACACCGATGCGAAACCACGCGCTGCATGCGGTGCTCGCGCTGTCACGGGATGCAGACGTAACGCGACTACTGATCGAGCGCGGCGCGGATGTCAACTCGATCCAGGCTGCGGGTTATCGGCCGCTGCACCAGGCGGCAGCCGCTGGGCGCGACGACCTGGTACGCATTCTGCTCGATGCGGGCGCAGACAAGACAGCGCGCTGCGATCGGGGAAAGACGCCAGCTGACTACGCGCGCGAGCGCGACCATGCGTCACTGGCGGCGATGTTGGACTAACTCACGATTTTGTGGCCACCAGCTGCCGGACTTTAACGCAGTCGTGATTGCATGCGGACGGCGTGCTCGGAGGTCGGCCCAGCAGGATTTGTCCGTCGAAGTAGCGGTCCATACCCTGCACGTTCTTCTCGTGTTCTTTCAGATCAGCTTCGGAGTGAACGTCCTGCGCGCGGTAGTCTGCTTCCGTCGGATCGCAGCGGAAGAGCGAAAAGAAAACGTGACATAGACCCTCCCCGAGGGGATCCCGGTCCGCCCTCGCCTGGCAGATAGACGCAATGGCGGGAGGACGCTCGTGCTCTGTCAAGCGGGACAGGTGAAGAAACTGAAGTGCTGTCTATTCGTAGGCGAGGGCGTCGATGGGATCTTTTTGAGCAGCCTTCCAGGCGGGGTAAAGTGCGCCGAGCAATGAGCCGATAAGGGCTAATGCAGCGGTATAGAGCATCCATGGAACCTCGACCGGAAAGGGTAAGGTGGGAAAGCGTTCATTCAAGCCCGCTTTGATGATGAAGGTGAGAATGAGCCCGACGATGATGCCTGCGACCGTGAAGAGGGACGTTTCGCGGAGGATCACGTTGACGATGTAGAGCTTCGACGCGCCGAGCGCTTTGAGGATGCCGATCTCGCGCGTGCGCTCGAGCACAGCGGTGTACATGGACTGGAAGATGACCAGGAAGCCCACGATGAACGCGATGCCGATGACGACGCGCAGGGCGATATTAAAACCGGGCAGGCGCTCGGGCGTCATCTGGGAGAGCATTTCTTCCACGGTATGCACCTGGTATTCGCTAAGTCCGGGTGTGTTGTGGATCTCGTCGCGAACCAGATTTTCGTTCGCGGGGTCATCGGTCCTGAGGTAGAAGAACGACGCGTTGTTCTCTGCGCCGTTAAAGGCGCCGAGGGTCCGGATGGGGACGAATTTGCGCCCGCCTTTGCCGTGCTCGACGATGCCGCAGATATGGAAGGGGTGGTTGAAGACCTGCATAGTGTCGCCGACGTGGTAACCCTTGTCGCGACGGGCTGCGTAATCGTCGATGATGACGTCGTTCGGCCCCTCGAAAGGGGTGCCGGCGAGGAACTTGAAGGGGCGCAGTGCGTTGTAGCTTTCGTAGTCGATGCCGAGGATGCTTTCGACCGAGCCGGCGGTATTGAGTTGTGAGATGACCGGCGAGACAACCGCAACGTGGGGAAGTTTGCGAACGACGTCCGCGATTTTGGCGGGAACCGGAGCACCGCCGATGGCGGTGAGGAAACTGGCATTCGGAGGCTGAATCACCATGTCTGCACCCACGCCGAGGGTACTGGCGCGACTGCCGCTCACCTGGCCGATGAAGACGCCCGTGATGGAGAGAATCATGATGACTTCAATGGCAACAGCCAGAACGCTGATGGCAACGCGAATCGGACGGTGAAACAGATTTCCGAGCACCAGCTTGTTCATAAAGGGGAGTGTAACAAAGCAGTTAACGGTAGCTGATACCCTACGGGGGATGGGCGGTAATGCCCGAAAAGTGGTGGTCCTGAGATTGAGGAAAAAGCGTACGGTGGTCAGAGACTTTGGTAATAGATCACTCAGCACGCCTTTGCATTCAAGAGACTACGCGCAGGAGCCCGGGCCCACAAAGGAAATGACAGAGCCCCGGCGAAATTGGAAAGGCGCCAAGGTGCAAGCATGGGCAGCTTTGGAGAGGACCTGAAAAAGGCCAGGGAAGCGAAGGGCGTGACGCTCGAGGTGATCGCCAGCGCTACAAAGATCACCACTCGGTACCTGCAGGCAGTGGAGCAGGAGCGATTCGATCAGTTGCCGGGCGGCGTCTTCCGTCGCAGCATTGTGCGCAGCTATGCGCGTACGGCTGGGCTGGACGAGGACGTGTGGGTGAAGCGCTATATGGAGATCAGCCAACCAGAGGACACCATCATCACTGAAGAGGACCGCGCGTGGGCGGAGTTTGCGGAGAATGTAGGCCGCTCTCGTGGCCGGGATTCGTACGCGAATAACTCGAGGGCACGCTGGGCCGGTGTCGCGGCACTGCTGCTTCTGGTGATCGGTATGGGCTGGTTTGTGTGGGGCTACGTACACAACAAGGCCGCAGCAGCCACAAAGAGCCAGCGTGTTTCCTCCGCAGTGACTGCTGCGTCGGCCCCTGTCGCCATCGCGTCCAACTAAGCTTTCACGCGTGGCTGGCTCGTCTGCCGCAGGCGAGTCATCGGCGCGAGTGTGTGCCTGCTCCTTTGCTGTTGCACGTTCCCTCTCCTAATCATCGCCGCGCCGTCCGCAATCGAAACAATAATCGGGATCCGTGCCCTCCAACACGTCAGTGGGCAATTTGAGACGACGCTTCGGTGCTCGCAACTTATGTCAACGCAAACGCTGCTCGTTTGCCGAGGGACGTGAGCTCTCCGCGACATCGAATGCCACAGATGAAGATCGTTCGACTGTTGCGTGGCTACCTATGCTGCTAGGCTGATCGCAAGATGCACGCGTCGCCAAGCCCCATCGATACAGCGCCTTCCTCCAGCCGCATATCGGTGTGGTTCTGGCTCTTCGGAGCGATGCTGATCGTTTATGCGGCGGTGTTCGTTGTGATGACCTGGCACTGGCCGATGGTGGGCGATGCAGCGCTCATGCACTATACGGTCTTCCTGATTCACCACGGCTGGGCGCCTTATCGGGACATCTTGGATATCAATATGCCCGGTGCGTACTGGGCGACGGACTTGGGAACGCGTCTGGCACCCTCGAGGGACGTGAGCTGGCGCATCTTCGACTTCGGGTTGATTGGACTGGCCGGTCTTGGCTATTTCATGATCGCGCGGCCTTACTCGCGATTTGCGGCGCTCTTCGCGACGGTGATGCTGCTGCTAGTGCATGGACAGGACGGAGTGCAGCAGGCGGCCCAGCGGGATCTGGTGATGGCGGTGCTGCTGGTTGTTGCAGTCGGCTTCCTGCTGGAGGCTATGCGGAAAGAACGTTCGGCGTACCTGGTGCCATTCGGACTCGCCGTCGGAATGAGCGCAACCATCAAGCCGACGGCAGCACCGTTCGGGCTGGTGCTGTTGATGATCAGCGCGACCTATCGTGCTGGTTTGTGGGGGCGGACATGGAAACCGCAACGGGCAGAAGAGACACGCGAGTGGCTGACATTTATGTTGATCGGAATCGCGAGCATCGGTCTTCCCCTGGCTTGCATGCTGTTGTGGTTGGTGCACAAGCAGGCGCTGGATGCGTGGTTGATTACCGAGCGCGTGTTCCTGCCCTACTATGCCTCGCTGGGCAGACTAAGCCTCGGCCACCTGCTGCTGCATAGCATCTCGCCCGTGGCCCTTCTCGTGCTGCTCTGGCTGGTGTGTGCGGCTCTGCGTGGACCTACGTGGCCACGATTTGAACGAGTGCTCGTGGCCGCGGCCGCGTTATTCAGCCTGCTCGCGCTGCTGGCACAGGCAAAGCCGCTTCCCTATCATCGCTATCCGCTGATGGCGTTTCTCCTGCTGCTCATTGCAATAGATCTGGTCACTGCATGGCAAAGATCGCCTGCAGTGGGGCGGAACATTGCACGATACGTGGCGCTGGCAGGGCTCTGTTATGGCTGCCTGGTCATCGCGCCGCGCTCGCTGATCAAAGTGCACCACTTCGTGGCGAAGCCGCAGGAGTTCGATGCGATGCTGGCTGCGGACTTGCGCACCGTGGGCGGCGATCTGAACCGGCGCGTGCAGTGCCTCGACACGATCAACGAGTGTGTGCCAACGCTGGACAGCATGGGATTGGAACCGGCGACGGGGTTTCTTTATGATCTGAACCTCTTTGGGTCGAAGAAGCAGGCTCCGGTACGCGAGGTGCAAGAGCGGTTTTTCAATGAAGTTCAAAAGAATCCGCCCGCCGTATTTGTCGTGGTCAGTGGATATTTTCTCGAAGACACTGGCGGCTATCAGAAGCTCCAGGCTTGGCCCGAATTCGAGCAGTGGCTCAACGCGCACTACACGCTCGCGGAGGAGCGGGTGCCTCCACATGCAGTGCGTTGGTGGGGACGATCGCAGAGGCCGGCCGGCTATCGGATGTACGTACGCAATCCGGTTACTGCCGTGGCAAACCCGTTACCCCATTGAGGCGCAGAATCGAGCCATTGGCGGGCGTTTGTCGCACTTCACCCAGCGACCTTTGCCGTGTATTCGCGGGGTCTGTTACGGTAAAAGAGCGGCTCTAGACGCTTCTTGTTGGGGCTGCCTGCCCGTCACATTTCGACACTGAATGAATTCCCAACCACATTCCGGTCGGCCGGCAGTGAAGGTATAGGAGGAAGCTGCTTTGCCACAATCACGCGATAAGTTTCTGTTCACCTCGGAATCGGTGACCGAAGGCCATCCGGACAAGATTGCCGACCAGATTTCCGATGCGATTCTCGATGCCTGCCTGGAGCAGGACCCCTTTAGCCGCGTCGCCTGCGAGACGCTGACCTGCACCGGCCTGGTCGTGATTGCCGGTGAGATCACAACCCAGGCCTATGTTGACTTTCAATCTCTGGTGCGCGGCACTGTGGCTTCCATCGGCTACGACAATGCACTGTACGGATTCGACTCAAATACCTGCTCGGTGATCTCGACGATCAACAAGCAGTCCGGCGATATCGCGATGGGCGTGGACACCGGCGGCGCGGGCGACCAGGGCATGATGTTCGGCTATGCCACAAACGAGACAGAAGAGCTGATGCCGACGCCGATCTCTCTGGCGCATAAGCTGACTCACCGTTTGACCGAAGTTCGCAAGAACGGACTGATGTCCTACCTGCGGCCCGACGGCAAGAGCCAGGTGACTGTAGAGTACGACGCGAATGGTAAGCCAGTGCGCGTCGATGCGGTCGTGATTTCAACACAACATGCGGAGCACGTGGGCAACGACGAACTGCGGCGCGACATTCTGAAGAACGTGATTCAGTTCGTGATCCCGGCGAAGCTGCTGGACCAGGATACGAAGTACCACATCAATCCGACAGGACGCTTCGTGATTGGCGGTCCCATGGGCGACACCGGCCTGACGGGACGCAAGATCATCGTAGACACCTATGGCGGCATGGGCCGGCATGGCGGCGGCGCCTTCAGCGGCAAGGATCCGACAAAGGTGGACCGCTCCGCTGCGTACATGGCGCGTTACATCGCGAAGAACATCGTGGCTGCCGAACTGGCAGACCGCTGCGAAGTACAGCTTGCGTACGCGATTGGCGTGGCGGAGCCGGTGAGCGTGCTGGTGGATACTTTCGGCACGGGCAAGATCAGCGAAGTGGAGCTGCAGAGGCTCATCCGCGAGAACTTCTCGCTGACGCCCAAGGGCATCATCGAGTCGCTGGACCTTCGGCGTCCCATCTACAAGAAAACCGCGGCCTACGGTCACTTCGGCCGCAAGGAAAAGGACTTTCTCTGGGAGTCCACCGACAAGGCAGATGCTCTTCGCAAGGCGGCGAAGAACACAGTTGCTGCAAATGCCTGATTGCAGCAGGTGCTCGCGAAGGCCCGCTCTTCGGAGCGGGCCTTTTTGCTTTTACAAACGGATGACATCCAATCCCAACTCATCTGCCCTATCATGCATACGCTGGCCGCGGCGGCCGCATGGAGGCACTGGCATGCGCAGGCAAGGGCTGCTTGTTTCGCTGGTTCTGACTCTCCTGGTGTCGATTCCCTCGGCGATCACCGGCTGCGGAGGCACCCAGATGCCCCCCAATACGTCTACGCCGACACCTGATTTCAGTCTGGGCGTTTCTCCCGCCACAGCTTCCGTTATGGGCGGAGCAGCGGGGCAGTCGATTAGCGTGATGGCAACCGCGATGAACGGATTCGCGGCGCAGGTGATGGTTTCGCCTGGCGTCTTGCCTGCTGGAGTAACAGCAAAGCCGGCAACACTCACATTAATGCCCGGCGTCGCGCAGAATATTAGCTTCGTCGCGGCTGCCACGGTTGCAACCGGGGCAGCAACGGTGACGCTGACCGGTACCTCAGGCACACTCAGCCACAGTACGACTGTTGCGTTGACGACAATGGCCGCCCCTCCCCCGCCGCCCGACTTCTCTCTGACGGTGACGCCAACATCGCAGACCCTGGTCGAGGGAACAACGGGGACGGCGATCTCCCTGGTGGCAACGGCGATGAATGGCTTCGCTTCGCCCGTTGACATCGGCATCACCGGCTTGCCGGCCGGCGTAACAGCGAGCCCGGCATCGCCAACGCTAACGCCTGGAACCGCACAGAATGTGACGCTGGCCGCCAGCACCTCCGCCGCAACTGGCGCCGCGACCGTGACATTTACCGGAAGCGCCGGCGCGCTGTCGCACGCGGCGACACTGGGTCTGACTGTCCAGACGCCGCCGATCCCAGATGTGACGACTTATCATTTCGATAATGCCCGCGACGGCCTCAACGCACAGGAAACCATCCTCACGCCTGCGAACGTGATCAGCACAACCTTCGGGAAGATCAGCTTTTTCCAGGGCGACGGAAACGTGGACGCCGCGCCCCTGTATCTGGCCGGTTTCACCATAAACGGGGCTGCGACGAATGTGCTCTACATGGCGACAGAGCATGACAGCCTGTATGCGTTCAATGCGGACTCTGGCGCTCAGCTATGGAAGACATCCCTGCTGGGAAGCGGCGAGACGACCAGCGACGCTCATAACTGCGGCCAGATCACACCCGAGATCGGCATCACGTCCACGCCCGTGATCGACCGCGCGAAGGGCACAATCTTTGCAGTGGGGATGAGCAAGGATACGAAGGGCGCATATCACCAGCGGCTGCACGCGCTGAGCCTGACGACGGGAGCAGAGCTGCCCGGCAGCCCGGTGGAGATCACCGGCAGCTACCCAGGAACCGGTGCGGCTGCGGCAAACGGTATGGTTCCATTCAGCCCGGGCCAGTATGCGGAGCGTGCCGGACTTTTGCTGTTGAATGGGACGATCTACCTGTCATGGACATCGCATTGCGATTACCAGCCCTACACGGGATGGGTGATGGCGTATAGCGAAACCACGCTGCAGCAGACTGCCATCCTGAACCTGACGCCGAATGGCAGCGATGGATCGATCTGGATGGCCGGCAACGGACTGGCGGCTGACGCTGGGGGCAACATCTACTTCCTTGATGCGAACGGAACGATGGATCCAAGCTTTGACGCCAATGGCTTTCCGACGAAGCAGGATTATGGCAATGCGATGATGAAGCTCAGTACGGCAGGCGGAAAGCTGGCCGTGGCCGACTTCTTCGAGCCGTACAACAGCATTGCGGAGTCCAACGCAGACATTGATATGGGCTCGGGAGGAGCGATGCTGCTTCCTGACCTGACGGATGCGAACGGCAACGTGCGACACCTGATCGTCGGCGCGGGCAAGGACCGGAACATCTTCGTGGGCGACCGCGACAACCTGGGCAAGTTCAATCAGAAGACGGCGGACAACAGCAATCTGTATCAGGACATTCCAAACGCGCTGGCGAATGGCGCGTGGTCGTCGCCGACATACTTCAATGGCACTGTGTACTATGCAGGCCAGAACGACGCGCTGAAGGCCTTCCCCATCACGCAGGCAATCCTTGCGACGACACCGTCTAGCCAATCGGCGGTAGTGTTTCCGTACCCGGGGAGCACGCCCAGCGTCTCGGCAAACGGGACACAGAACGCGATCGTCTGGGCGGTGGAGAGTAACGTTGGACAACTGAATGTGCTGCATGCCTACGATGCGACGAACGTGAGCAGGGAGCTTTACAACAGCAGCCAGGCAGCGGGTGGCCGCGACAATTTTGGCAACGGGAACAAGTTCATTACGCCGGTGATTGTGAACGGGAAGGTGTTTGTGGGCACGCAGACCGGGGTTGCGGAGTTTGGACTGCTGCCCTAAAGAAGCAGCTTGACGGCGCATGTATGCTGACCTGAAGCTGCATCTTTACTGTCGCCGGGAGTCGCCGTGCTCCAACGTTCTTCAGTTTCATTTCGCACAACGCTGTTTGCGTTCGCACTGTTGCTGTTTGCATTGCCTGCACTCTTTGCGCAACCTGCGCCTCGCGTCATCGGCTTCATGACCGACTTTGATGTGAAGGATGATGCAGTCGGGATCTGCAAAGCGGTGATGCTGGGTATTGCGCCGCACGCTACGATCGTCGACATCACGCACCAGGTGACGCCGTTCGATATTTCGCAGGCCGGACGATTTCTGGCGGGGTCTGCGCCGTACTTCCCACATGATGCGATCTTCGTCGCGGTGATCGATCCAACGGTGGGGAGCACGCGCAAGGCGATCATTGCGAAGTCGAAGGTTGGCCAGTATTTTGTGCTGCCGGACAACGGCATGATCACGCAGCTTGCCGACCGCGACGGGTTGGCGGGCGCGCGGGAGATCACGAATCCCGCGTGGATGATCGGTGCGAAACTCTCGTCGACTTTCCATGGACGCGACATCTTTTCACCCGCAGGCGCGCACCTGGCGCGCGGTGACGACTGGACAGCGGCTGGGCCGGAGCTCGATGTCACGAAGCTGGTGCGGTTGAAGAACACGACTGCAACGATCGATGCGCAGGGTTTGCATGGGCAGGTCATCGGAACGGATGGGCCCTTCGGCAACCTGGTGACGAATGTGCCGGCGACGACGTTTGCAAAGCTCGGCTACACGCTGGGCGATCGCGTGCAGGTGACGATTGCGGGGATCCCTTACGTGCTCCCATTCGTGAAGACATTCAGCGATGTTTCGTTGGGCGAGGGGCTGCTGTATGTCGATTCGCGCGGGCGGCTGAGCGTAGGAATCGATCAGGGCAACTTTGCGGAGGTGCGTCACGTGGCCCCGCCCGTCCCGATTGAGATTTCCGCGAAACACTAAAGCAACATTTTCACAACTTCTACGGCAAGAACCGGAGCGCGCCGCCGCGCGTCCGGGCGCAGTATGCTGACATGGCGACGATACAGATGGTTCCAACGACAGCGAAGGTAGTGGAAATGAATGCCGCATTCGATGCTGACCGAGCATGGCGGCAGGTGCAAACGCGGACTGCGTCGGCGGACGGACAGTTCGTCTATGCAGTGGAGACGACGGGGATCTTCTGCCGTCCAAGCTGCCCGAGCCGGCGACCGGCGCGACAGAATGTGCGCTTCTTCGCAAATGCGGACGCGGCGATGGCGGCGGGATATCGTGCGTGCCGACGGTGTCATCCGGCGGGCGAACATGCCGAAGCGGAGACGGTGCGGCGGCTCTGCGACTATCTCGACCGACATGTCGACCGCGTGGTAACGCTGCAAGAGCTTGGCCGTCTGACCGCGATGAGCCCCTTTACGGTGCAGAGGATGTTCGAGCGAGTGCTGGGCGTAAGCCCGCGACATTACCAGATCGATCGGCGCTCCGCGCTTCTCCGCGACAGGCTAGCGGATGGCAGCAGCGTGACGGATGCGATCTACGAGGCGGGGTTCAGCTCGTCGAGCCGCATGTACGAAGGCGCGGATGCGCGGCTGGGGATGCGGCCGGAACGTTTCCGCAAGGGCGGCCTCGGCGAACAGATCCGCTTTCTGGTGACGGACTGCCCGCTAGGCAAGATGCTGGTGGCGGCAACGGGACGCGGACTGTGCGCCGTGACGCTCGGAGACGATGCCGCAGCAATGGAGCGAGAGCTGCGCGAGCGCTTCACCGCTGCCGATATTCAGGCAGCAGCCATGGACGACGAGCTACTGGGGGCAACAGCGCGCGCCGTGATTTCACGCATGACGGAGCATCCTGTGGCGCTGGACCTGCCGCTCGATCTGCGTGCGACAGCGTTTGAGCAGCGGGTGTGGCGGCTGTTGCAGTCGATTCCGCGTGGCGAGACGCGAAGCTACTCGGCTGTAGCGGCGGAGCTGGGCCAGCCCCGTGCGGTACGTGCCGTGGCGCGGGCATGCGCGCGCAACCCACTGGCGCTAGTGGTGCCGTGCCATCGCGTGGTGGGCAAGAATGGCCAGCTTACCGGGTACCGCTGGGGCAAAGAGCGCAAAGAGAAACTCCTCGCGCTCGAGCACGTAAATACCAGCGAGGAGTCAGCCGCGAGTTCGCACGGCGGCAGCGAGCTCTCGTAGCAGCGGCGCGGTGTCGTCCCAGCCGATGCAGGCATCCGTCATGCTCTGACCGCGTACGAGTGGATTGCCGGGTACATGCTTTTGTGCGCCGGCCACAAGATTGCTTTCGAGCATCACACCGATGATTCGGCGGTCTCCTGCGGCAATCTGAGTGGCGACTTCGCGACAGACAACCGGCTGGCGGGTGTGGTCCTTACGGCTGTTGGCGTGGCTGCAATCGATCATCATTGCGGGCTGCAGGCCAGCCTTCGTCTCAAGCTGCGCGATGCGCTCAACATCAGCGGCACTGTAATTGGTGACGCCGCGGCCGCCGCGCAGGATGAGATGACAATCTGGGTTGCCGTCGGTGGCGAAAATGGCGGTCTGGCCGTACTTGGTGTGGCCGAGAAAGGTATGCGGCTGACGTGCGGACAGGATGGCTTCTATGGCAATGCCAGCATCGCCGGAAGTGCCGTTCTTGAAGCCGACCGGGCAGGAGAGCCCGCTGACAAGCTGGCGATGAAGCTGACTTTCCGTGGTGCGCGCGCCGATGGCGCCCCAGCTTACGAGCGCGGCGAGATATTGAGGCGTGATCAGGTCCAGGAACTCGCTACCTGCGGGGACGCCCATCTCGGCGAGGTCGAGCAGCAGATTGCGCGCCATGCGCAATCCGTCGTTGATGCGATGGGACTCATCCAGATGCGGATCGTTGATGAGGCCCTTCCAGCCGACCGTAGTGCGCGGCTTTTCGAAGTACACGCGCATGACGACGAGGAGATCCTGCGCGAGCTCGGCGGCCAGGGGTTTGAGAAGGCGCGCGTATTCGAGCGCCGCATCCGTGTCATGGATGGAACAGGGGCCGACGACGACGAGGAGGCGGTGGTCTGCGAGACCTAGAATTTGGAGGATCTGCTGCCGTGTCTGATAAACGAGGCTCGCTGCGGCGTCGCTGATCGGCCGCTCGGCTTCCAGGGTGAGCGGCGGATCCACAACATTGGCGGACCGGATGCGGAGATCATCAATCACATGTTGCATGGGGATGACGGGAGTGGACATGGTAAACGTTCCCTTGATTGTATCCGCCAAGGGAGGCACACCAGAGGACGAGGCGTCGCTACTGTGTGCGGTCGAGAAAGTCGACCTTTTCCGCGCTGCCGATGACCACTTTGCTGGCGATCCCGAGGAAGAGGCCGTGCTCGACTACGCCGGTGGTGCGTTTGAACGCCTCGGCCGCCTGCTCCGGGGTGAAGCCGGATTCGATGAGCCTGCAGTGCAGGATGTAGTGCTGGCCGTCCGTGACGTATGGCTCGCCGTCGTTGTTCCTGCGGAGTTCTGACACGAAGCCCTGATCACGCAGGCGGCGTTCTGTAGTCTCCCAGCCAAAGGGAACGACTTCGACCGGCACGGTGAAGACGGACCCGAGGCGGTCAACGACCTTGCGTGGATCGACGGCTACGAGCATACGTCGGCTGGCCATAGCGACGATCTTTTCGCGCAGCAACGCGCCGCCGTGGCCTTTGATCAGCGCTAATGTGCCACGCTGCACCTCGTCGGCGCCATCGATGGTGAGGTCGAGTTCCGGCTGATGTGCGAAGTCGGTGACCGGAATGCCGAGCGACTCTGCCTGCCGATGGGATTGGATTGATGTGGCGATAGCGACGATGCGAAGGCCGTCGCGGACGCGGCGACCGACTTCATCAATGACCAGCGCGGAGGTTGACCCGGAGCCCAGGCCCACGGCCATACCTTCTTGCACCTGGGCTGCTGCCCACTGTGCGGCGCGACGCTTGGCTGCCTCGGCCGGATCCGGCGATGTTATGGAAGTCATGCTCATCCGTCATATCACGCCGCTGGCTCGCTGCTCCAGCACGGCGGCATGTCGATCGGGAGTTCGCTCGAAAAACCGCTCTAAGGTTGCGGTGCGGGGGCAGGCTGAGCGGGAGCCTGGCCTTGGGGCTGGTTTTGGGGCTGACCGGCAGGAGGCTTGCCCGCCGCCGGCTGCTGGCCGTTGCTGGTGATGTCCTGGCCTTCAAAGGTGATCTTGATGGAAGAGCCGAATTTCTTGTAGTTGCTGTATTTCACGATGGAGCGAACGTGCACATCCTCCGACATGTAGCCTTTGCCACCGCCGAAGTGGAGTACCCCATCCGCCTTGCTGTAGACGGGGAACCAGTATTGCCCGTCCACCTGCTCGCGGTAGGTTGTAAAGGGCAACGAGAGATCTTCATGACCGGGTCGCAGATCGTCCGGCACGTTTTTTGCGCTGACGACCACGATCTGCAGATCGTGCTGGTCGACCCAGATGCGCCCCTGGAGATACCGCTGGCCCTTCTCGATCCGTTTTGGCGCGACGTCGAAGACGTAGGTATCCACGTCATCGACCTTCTGGCGCCCCACATACTTCAGGTTGTAAAGGGGCAGGTCTTCGGTCGTGAGGACGAATGGGAGCCGGTGCTCAATGTCGGACATGTCTGCCGGCGTCATAATGATGCGCTCGAGAGAATTGGCCGGGGCGAAGGTGACGTGCTCGAGCTTGGCACCCTTGCCGTCATAGGAGATGTCAGTTACCTGCTGATAAACGCCGTCGGGTCTCCCATCGTCGCTGATGGTCTCGATCTTTACACTGCGGGTGTAGGTGTACTGGTCCATCGCCCGGCGGAACTCGGATTCTTTCGCGGCGAACTTCTGGATGATCTGGTCCGGAGGGATCGAAGGCGTCGATTGATCAAGCGGGCCATAGCCAGAATCGGTCGGCTGCAACTGCGTATAGCTGGCCTGCGCGTGCAACCGCGGCAACGGGTAAAGCAGGAGACTGAGCAAGCCGAGCGTGAGCAGACGGAGCATTACGCGGAGATACCTCTTGACCAAAGGCGACAAACAAGGGAGCGACAAAGCTCCCAAACAAATAAGACGCTCCGCCGGCGAAAAAGACCCGTCGAGCCGAACCCGCGAGGCGTATCGATACCGGAAACAGCATCAGAATAGCAGTGCGGATCGGCCTCTCGCGAGGCCGGCTCTTTCACAGAGGCCCATGGCATGGCAATCATCCTGACACTCAATCCGGGCAGCAACTCCCTTAAGGCCGATGTCGTGGAGGTGCGGAGCGGACAGCGCTTTGGCTGTGAGAGCCAGACCCGGACCAGCGCCATGGTCGAAAACATCGGTAAAGACCAACTTGCGACCTTTTCGCGCATGCATGGCCGGGAAACCGCCGAATCGCACGATATAGAGGCAAAGAGCTTCACGGATGCCACCGGGGTGCTGCTCGCCTGGCTTCTCGAACATGCGGGCGAGGACGGAACGAATTATAAGGATGTCGCCCTGGCTGCAGTGCGGGTGGTGCATGGGGGCGAGCGATTCGACAGGCCGGCGATAGTGGATGCGTCAGTGGAAGGCGAAATTGAAGCGCTGCGGCGATTCGCTCCCCTGCACAATGCGCACTCGCTGGAGGTAATACGCGCACTGCGCAAGCATGCTCCGGAGATGAAGATCGCCGCAGCTTTCGATACCTCGTTCTACCGAAAGATGCCCGAAGTGGCGTGGCGCTACCCATTGCCGCCGGAACTGGCAGACAAGCACGGCATTCGCCGCTATGGATTTCACGGCTTCTCCCATCGCTCGCTGCTGGAGCGCTACGCGCTGGAGATGGGACGCCCACTTGAGACCATCCGGCTGGTCTCTCTGCATCTGGAGAGCGGGTGTTCGGCGACGGCCATTCGTGACGGCGTTGCGGTCGACAACTCCATGGGGCTTACGCCCCTGGAAGGTCTGATGATGGGCACGCGGAGCGGAAGCGTGGATCCGACGATCGCGCAGGTGCTGGTGGATCAGGCAGGCATGGATGTGGACGGGGCGCTCGAGGTGCTGAACAAAAAATCAGGGCTGCTGGGTGTATCCGGCATTTCGCTCGATACCCGCATTCTGATGAAGCAGCTTGGCCACCCGCGAGCGGCTCTGGCGATGGAGATGTTCTGTCACTCCGTTCTGAAACAGGTTGGAGCGTACCTGGCCGCGCTGGGCGGTGCGGAGGCCATTATCTTCGGCGGCGGCATTGGTGAGGATGAACCAATGGTGCGGGCGCGGGTATGCCGCGCGCTGCGCTGGGCAGGCGTGGAACTGGACGAAGAGAGGAACAAGAGCAGCATCTTTCAGCCGGGACGGCTCAGTACCCCAAATGCCGGAGTCGCGGTGTGGACACTGCCGGCGGCAGAGGCGGCTCAGATTGCCTTCGAAAGCGCCCCATTGGTCTGAATTGCCAGACCGGGTAGGGCTGAGGTGCCGGAGACACGCATGGCGCATCTTCACCGCGTTTTCGCTGTAAACTCTCCCGCCACGAGTTCGTCTATGTGTCTGTCTAGAATGGGAATCGAAGCAAATAGCCGCGCCAGATCCGTTGGCCTGGGATCACAGCGTTGCCGAAGTCCCATCAGCGACCCTCACCGCCGAATCATCAGGGCACGATGAATTTCCGCAACTAGACACGCCACGGGCAGGTTGGTCCATGACTTGTTTCGCATGATCGTCTCCTGTAGAAGATGCACCGCGCGATCATCGTTCGATTGACGATGCACTCATTCGCTCCGAGACAAGCCCGGAAGGTGTCGCGACATCCTTGGCCGCCATGTGACCACACCTGTCGCCGTCGAAGGATGCTGGGTTTGTGTACTTGCTACCGCGCTGGTAGTGACGGGCGCAGAGTTTGCCGGCCTCGCTGCGTCATCTGTGCGGTCATGGTCGCGGCAGCCACCGTCATGGTCTCCCTTTTCGCAGGAAACCAGCAGGACGAGGTGCCCGAGGTCTGCATCGCGTTGATGTTGAAGGCGCGCTGCAGGCACTGTTCCCCTTGGGAATGCTTGTGACCGTGGCTTACAGAAAGAACCTGATCCGAAACGAGCGGAGCCTCATCGCTCTAGGCGTTGTGGGTCTGGTTGCCAGCATCTATTCTCGCGGCCACGTTGCACCCTAGTGTCCGATCTCTTTCAATTGAAACCAAAGCCGTTGATCTTGCAAAGTGGTCCTAACTGTCAGATTCCTAGCAGGTTAGGATGCGGTTCAGGGAATAAGCGTCTGAAATAAAGGGATTAATCAAGTTGGCGTCCAGCCGACGCCGACACGTCACTGCTGGGATGCTTCTATATGACACACGGCCAGGGATCGTCATCGATCTGCGGAGGATCGGCGCTTAGCTCACCCCGGGGCTACTCGAATTTTTTTGTCTGTACTGCCACTTGTGCCAGTAGTCGATTGCCTTCTGAGCCCATATACAGGAGCGAGGCTAGGACTGCCCGCCGTGTCAGCTGTGTTCAGCAGAACAGCTCGCGCGATGCCGCTGTGGGCGCGCCTGCGCAAACACGGCTGTGGACGGATGTACCGACTCGGAGCAACCTTTATGATCGCGAATACCGCCCGGAAATCCCTATCCGTTGTGCTCAGTATCGTTCTTATCCCTGCATCCCTGCAGACGCTGTACGCCTTCCAGGCTCCTGCGCCTGATACAACCCCTCCCACGGATACTGCGCCGCTCAGTACCAGCGATCTTGATGCTTTGGTGGCTCCGATCGCGCTCTATCCGGACGCGCTGGTTGCCCAGGTACTCACCGCTTCGACCTTTCCGGACCAGGTCGCTGTTGCCGAATACTGGATGCAGGAGAACAAGAGCCTGACCGGCAGCGCTCTGATGAAGGCGGTCGATCAACAAACCTGGGATCCGAGCGTGAAGGCACTCACGGAATTCCCCTCCGTGCTCGAGAACATGTCGAAAAATCTCACCTGGACCTCTTCCCTCGGAGAGGCCTATCACAACCAGCAGGCTGAGGTAATGTCGGCAATCCAGACCCTGCGCGCGCAGGCCAAGGCAAAAGGTGCTCTCAACTCAAATTCTCAGATCAAGGTGGTTCAACAGTCGCCGCAGGTGATTGTGATCCAACCCACTAACCCGCAGATCGTCTATGTTCCGGAATACAACCCTGCAGTGATCTATGGCACTCCCTACGTGACGCCCGGATATACCGCCGGCGACGTGGCTGCCGCTGGCATCATTGGGTTCGGCGCTGGTATAGCCGTCGGAGCGATGATGAGCGGCGGATGCTGCGGTTGGGGTTATAGCAGTTGGAACTGCGGCTGGCACGGCACGGCAGTGGTGTATCACGGCGGAGCGTACTACGGGAACTCGGCCTGGCACGGCGGCTACTACAACGGCGGCTATCACGGTGGCTATGGCTATGACAACGCATACAACAGAACCGACGCCGCGAACCACTACAACAACGTCAGCCACAGCGGAAACACTTACAACAAAAACACCGTGAACGTGAATAGACAGAATTCTCAGAACTTCGACGCCAATCATCAGTCAGCCTCGAACTCCTGGGCGCAGCATTCCGGAGACAGCGGAAAATCGGACGCCTTCAGCGGCATGAGCGGGCATTCGGGCGGCTTCGGTAGTTCCGGTGGCGGAGGCTGGTCCTCAAGAGCCGACAGCAGTCGCGGATGGGGAAGCATGCGCTCCAGCGGCTTCGGAGGGGGCCGGTTTGGCGGCGGCGGATTCGGTGGCGGTGGATTCGGTCGACGATAGAACTCACCCGGGTTGCGTCAGAGAGAGCCGATGAAATACGGATGTGGAGGAAAGAGTATGTCGAAGGCGGGGTCGAATCTAACGGCTTTGAGATCTGGTTCCGTATTGTTCACGGCGTTGCTCGCGGCGACCGCCTTGCTGACCGCATGCAATAAGTCCGAGAGTCCGGAACCTGAAAGCGCGAAGACTGTTCAAAAAAGCTTCGCATCTCCGGCAGATGCTGGGTCTGCCTTCGTGGAAGCTGCCAAATCCGGCGATCAGAGTGCTCTGCTCGCGATCTTCGGCCCGGATGCCAAAGGCGTGTTGTTCTCCGGCGATCCGGTGAAAGACAAGGACGCTCTCCAGGTTTTCGTCGCCTCCTATAACCAGATGCACCGCTGGCGGGAGATTAAAGCAGGCGGCGAGATGCTGTATATCGGCGCAGACAACTTTCCTTTTCCGATCCCACTTGGAAAGAATTCTTCCGGCCAGTGGTCCTTTGACACTGCAGCAGGCAAGGACGAGATTTTGGCGCGCCGTATCGGCAAGGGCGAGTTGACCGCAATCGCCGCCAGCGGAGCGAGTGCCGATGCTGAACAGCATTACTTCAGTCAGACGCACGATGGCGGCAGAGTCAAGCAGTACGCGCAGAGATTTACAAGTGATGAGGGTAAGCAGAACGGGCTCTACTGGAGTGCGCCGGAAGGTCAGCCTCCGAGTCCCCTGGGACAGCTGGGCGATTTTGCGAAAGCCGTTGGTTACACGGGCACGGGCAGTAAGCCACAGCCGTTCAATGGCTATTACTACCGCATACTCACTCGCCAGGGAGACAAGGCCAAAGGCGGCGCGATGGATTACATCGTGAACGGAAACATGACCGGCGGTTTTGCAATTCTGGCCTATCCCGAGGAATACAGGAATTCGGGCGTCATGACCTTCCTCGTCGGAAAGGACGGCGCCATCTATCAAAAAGATCTAGGCGAAACGACGGGCGCGCTGGCGCTGGCCATGACGGACTATAACCCGGGCGACGGCTGGAAACCCGTCACCGGCACCGCAGCAACCAGACAGTGAACAAAGGGCGCTATGCATCGACGACAGGGATGGTGCGCAAGAAAGCATCCTAAGGGCACGGGGGCTCAAAGGGATGAGAGTGGCAAGCTGTTGATGACGGCTTGCGATTCACCAGCGGTCAAGAGATCAGACAGCCATCTCGGTCGGAGATAGGAATGAAAACCCGTCTCGCATTCTTTCTTCACGCTGTTTCTATTCATAGTTACGATTGTCGGCTGCTCCACAACGGCCGCGCCCACCCCTCCCTCCGCAAATTTCGCCGCGATCCAGCCGTTGGCCACATTCCCGGCACTCTACCTGAAAGGCGCCTTCACAGGCATTACAGGATATAGCTTCCGTGTAGCCCGGAATCCGACCGGAATCCGGACAAGACAAGCCGCATCGTGAGGCTAAGCGCCGGTTCACAACATTCATTGGTTTGATTTCAGTGGCGAGAATGAACCCGTTACTGGCCCTCAACTGTCATAAGTGCCAGTTGCTAGACCCAGTCGCCCATGGTGAAGTCGTAGCGTGTTGAAAAGACCGTGGATGAAGATGGGCACGTTCTCCCGCTACATTCCTGCCTGGGCTGACATGCCCATGCTCCACGGCCAGGTGTCAGTCGCCGGCCATCGAGACGATGCAATGAACAACCAATTCAGATGCAGGAAGTACATAAAGGCACAACCATGATCTGGGAGGGAAAGAAGCGCGAGCCGTCCAAGCCGCTGACGCCGCTTGACCTGACGGTGCGGTTAATCGTGGACGAGAAGTACATCATCCCGACGATCTACTACATCAAACGCAACGCGTGCGATTTCTTAGACCGAGACCTTCATAGAATAGGCTTGGGATTACTTCGGGAAGAGATGTGGCGCTCAATTCCTCGAGCGCGCCGTCAAAGCTCGTGCCAACTAGAACGAAGACGGCCACCCTCTGGCATCGCATCACGCGGAGGCAGAGGGTCAAACCAGGGCATCCCTCTCCTCAGCTGAGAACTCAATGGACAACTGATCTTTCAACAGCAACCGTGGCAAACAGCCTCGAAAGGGACCAACATGTCACTCGCGAACAAAGTTGCAATCGTCACTGGCGGCAATAGCGGTATTGGCAAAGCCATCGCGCTCGCGCTCGCGAAGCACGGTGCAAGTGTCGTTATCGACTACGTCTCTCATCCCGACGCGACAGAAACACTGGAACAAGAGATCGTCGCCTTAGGTGATCGCGTTATCGGAGTGGAAGCCGACGTCAGCAAGCTGGATGACCTGCAAAAGCTCGTTGCTTCTGCAGTAAAGAAATTTGGACATGTCGACATCATGGTGAACAACGCCGGGGTAGAAACCCGCACTTCCATTCTCGACACAACCGAAGAGCAATACGAGAAAGTACTTGAAATCAATCTAAAGAGTGCTTTTTTTGGTACCCAGCTTGCCGCCAAACAGATGATCAATCAGGACAGTGGAGGCCGAATTATCAACATCACTTCCATCCACGAAGACTGGCCAATGCCCGGCAACACAGCGTATTGCCTCTCGAAAGGCGGTATGCGCATGTTGACCCGCTCGGCAGCTGTGGAACTCGCCCCCCATAACATCCTGGTTGTGGGCGTGGCGCCGGGCGCAGTCGCGACTCCGATCAATCTCTCCACAATGAGCGATCCCGCGCTGATGGCTAAATTGAACGCTGCGATCCCGCTTGGCCGAATGGCGAAACCCGAAGAGATCGCCAACGTGGTTGCGTTTTTAGCCGGAGACGGGGCCAGCTACATAACGGCTACGACCATCATCACTGACGGCGGCATGATGCAGAGCAGTCCGGGGCTGTGATGAGATATTCCCCCACCTGCAAAGGGAGCTATTGATGAATACCCACTATGATCTGATCATCATCGGCAGCGGTGCAGGCGGAGGCACACTGGCGCGTCACCTCGCCCCGTCTGGCAAGAGCATCCTGATCCTTGAGCGCGGTGACTGGTTAACGCGCGAAGCACAAAATTGGGATCCGACAGCGGTCTTCGTCGAGAACCGGTATATCTCGAAGGACACCTGGTATGACCAGACCGGCAAAGCTTTTCAGCCGCAGGTCCACTATTTCGTGGGTGGGGCAACCAAGATGTACGGTGCCGCTCTCTACCGTCTCCGCAAAGAAGACTTTGGCGAACTCAAGCACTATGACGGTATCTCCCCGGCGTGGCCAATCAGCTATGACCAGATGGAACCGTACTACACCAAAGCTGAGCAGCTCTACCACGTGCACGGGCTTCGGGGCGTTGACCCCACCGAACCACAGAGCAGCGCACCCTATCCGAATAAGCCAGTAACGAACGAGCCGCGTATCGAGCAGCTCTCTGCGGACCTGAAGGCCGCCGGGTACCATCCATTTCCCGCTCCTTGCGGAGTAATGATGGACGAGCAGAACATGCCTTTCAGCGCCTGCATTCGCTGCCAGACATGCGATGGATTTCCGTGCTTGCTGCATGCGAAATCCGATGCCGACGTTCTTGGTGTTCGCCCCGCCCTCGAGTTCCCGAATGTTACGCTGCTGCGCAACGCGCGAGCACTTAAACTGAACACGAATTCCGCCGGGACATCCGTAACGGAAGTGATTGTAGAGGTCGATGGTGAGTCGGAGGTTTTCCATGCCGATGTTGTAGTGGTCTCGTGCGGCGCCGCGAATACTGCAAAGCTCCTTCTGATGTCAGCCAACGACAAGCACCCCAACGGACTAGCCAACGGCTCGGATCAAGTTGGCCGGAACTATATGTTCCACAATAGTCAGGCTGTATTGGCCATTTCGAAAGAGCCAAATCTTACTATGTTTCAAAAGACGATTGCCCTCAATGACTTTTACTTCGGTATGGAAGGGTTCGACTATCCCCTAGGCAATATTCAAATGATCGGCAAGTCACTGGGGCCTATGTATCGCGGTGAGAAGCCGATCTTGACAGCGTTAGCTCCGATGGGCGATCTCGATGACATCGCACGGCACGCCGTAGACTTTTGGCTATCCACGGAAGATCTTCCCAAAGCCGATAATCGCGTCACTGTCGACAAGCTGGGTAATCTAACGCTTAGTTATGCGCCGAACAACCAAGTGCCGAAGCAGAAGCTCTTCGAGAAGCTGAAATCTATGCTCGGAGACCTGGGCATGAATCGCGATCACTTGGTACCGCGAGATGCCTACATGAAGACTGAAATCCCCATTGCAGGGTGCGCGCACCAGTCCGGGACTTGCCGCTTCGGGACAGATCCAAAAAGCTCTGTGCTCGATATCGATTGTAAAGCGCATGAGCTCGACAACCTATATGTCGTCGACACAAGCTTCTTTGTCAGTATTGGGGCAGTCAATCCATCACTCACGGCTATGGCGAACGCGCTCCGCGTTGGGGATCACCTGTTGCAGCGATTGATATAGTTCGGCGGATGCTAACTCGGGCAAATTGTAAGTTAGGGCGCTATGTGGCGTAAATATTTGCTCGCTCGGGATGCATTGCAGAGTCGTGTCGAGGAACTGTAAGCTCAGGTGAGGCTGCTGACCCAGCCCGAAGCCGCCGAGTAAACCTGGTTGAGTCGGAGAGGCGGCGCGGATCGATGACGAGGCGCCGGATGATGTTACTGCTAGGCTGAACGCGAGAAGCCCAGAGACGCTTTCGCGCGGAAGAGGCGTGAGATCCAATCTATCCGTGAGCTTCGATCCCGTAGGCTTTAGATACCGCGCATCTCGCACCTTAAGCGTGACAGAGAGCAGCCTGTCATCGTTGAAATACACCAGGAGCCGTTCCAAATTTAGGAAAAGCTGTCAAGAAATCATTGCGGTAGCGGCCCCACATTTTCCAACTTGAATACTTTTTCGTGCGGATACCATACGGACACTGTGCCATCCTGGCCTGAGGGGTGCACGCTTAATATTTGGTCACCGATGTCGTTCTGTGCCAGAAAATCCACTACACCGCGGAACTGCACGCCGTCACTCGAGAGAACGACTACCTGATCGCCAGGCTTGATGCTAATGGTCGATATTGCTGCGGCGGATGTTGCCATTTTTCGTCTCCTAGCTTTCGCGCCCCACAGGACTCCGAACAGCGACCACATTTTGCGACATGGACTGATTCACGCTCCATATATCGGAGTGCGACAAATTGCCTCACCTGCGACGTACTACTCACTGAATCGGCCTACGAGCCTGGGCTCGAATCGAAAATTTGCCTGGCCGGCAGGCAGTAATTCGTCAGCCCCTTATCTCAACCACTCTTCTGTCGCGTCGGCTGTCAACGAACTTGAGCAGGTAGTCAGCAAACATTACTAGGATGCCGTTGTCTCAGGCGTCGTAATGGTGTTGGCGCGATGGCTTGCAGGGTTCTTGAACAACCCGACAGCGCCAACAAATAAGTCTATGATCGCTTGTTGCTCCGCATCTACTTGCGTGATGTCCCTAAGTGGGCCCCTGTCTTTATGGAATGCCTCCGCATCAAATGCGTTCCCACCATATCTTGAGACAACCCGGATGCGTCGCGTACCGCGATTTCGACAGCGCGGAAAGCCTCAAACACGACAGTATCGTAATGACCGCGTGCAAAAAGCGCGTACGTGCTCACAGTAATCGCTGGATGCCGGGATTGTCTTGGCAGGAGTCGAAGATATTTATGGGCTTCTGACTGCTCAGAAGTGAGCATAGTTTTACCACGCTCGCTGACGATGTGTGGTGCGTTCCCTAAATCTGAGCGCAATTGAGCGATGACATCTCTGAGTACCAGAGGGGCGAGTTCCTCAGGCTCCATGGCGAGGAGGTCGTCAGGATCGCGGATCAGTTCTGAAATCTGGGCATTGGGAAATGTTATGGGAGCGGAATACAGACCGCGGTTCTCAGTATTTGACACATTGCCTCGTCCTGGAACTGAAACCTTTCCGCGGGGGTCTCGTCTATTCGGCTGCAGGGGAGTCGCACACCGGGACTCCGGTGGGACTCCATTAAATAGGTCTAGAGGCAAGCAATTAAAAACAAAGAGGATAGCTGTTATAAACGCGTGTCTGCATGGAAGATGTGATGACAAATGCCATGGCCGCCGATGAACTCCCGGCTACGGCGGCGAACGAGGCCGGCGTCGAGGAATGGATGCGGCTCTACCGAGGCCGCGTATTTCGCTACATCCTGTTTGCAACGTCCGATGAGGACGTGGCTGCGTCCCTGACGCAAGATTGCTTTTTACGTGCGCATTCGGCACGGTCCAGCTTTCGCGGCGACTGCGCTATGAGCACCTGGCTGATGCGCATTGCCGTAAACCTTGTGCGCGACCACCAGCGCAGCATGAAGATGCGTTTCTGGAAGCGGGCGGCGATGCTGGACGCGACTGAGATGAGCGACCGGCTACCAGACGTGACCAGCTCGACCGAGCAGCGGTTGATTGCGCAGGAGCGCGTGGCAAAGGTATGGCGCGCCGTAGAGACGCTGAGCGATCGTCAGCGCAGCATTTTTCTGCTGCGCTTTGTGGAAGAGCTGGAGTTGCCGGAGATCGCAGAGGCGATGCAGCTGAATTTGAACACCGTGAAGTCACACCTGTACCGCGCGCTGAGCGTGGTGAAGGAGCGGGTGGGGGAGGCGTTATGACCGAGAGGGCGAGCGCGCATTTTGACGAAGAAGCCGCAACGCGCTGGTCGATGGGGGATGCGACCGAGGCAGAGCGCACCCATCTGGCCGGATGCGCCGAGTGCCAGGCGCAGACGAGACCACTGGCTGACGCGCTGAGTTGTTTCGGTGCAGCCGCACGAGAGTGGGGCGAAGAGAAAGCCGCCGTGACCCGGGAGTGGAGAGCGGCAAAGGCCGCGGCCGCTCAGGAGTGGCGGGAGTCCAGAGCTGCCGCGACGCGGAGTTGGCGCACCATGCTTGCCGCGTGGGTAACGGTCAGCGTTGCACTTCTTCTTCTCTTCGGAGTGGGCATGCCGCGATGGAAGGCGCATCGTGCCTACATCGAGGCGCAGGCGCAACAGCAACGCGAGCAGGAGCAAAAACAGGAGTTGGCGCGCGACAACACGCTGCTGGATGAGGTGGACCAGGATGTCTCACAGGTGGTTCCAGAGGCGATGCAGCCGCTGTCGTGGAATGCGGCGAACAACAACGCTGCAGGAACGACTGACGCCACGGCTTCACGGCAATAGTTTGTGTAACGAAGAGCTTTGAAATTTATGCAGGGGAGAAGGAGCACGATGAGGCAAATATTGAAGAAGCGCGCCTTCCATTCCGCGGCTGCCGCAGCACTGCTGCTGGGTGGACTGCCGCTGATGGCGCAGGAAACGGCGATGAATGCGCCGCCCCCACCACCCATGGCGATGCAGGGTCCAGGCATGGATGGTGTAGCGGACAGTGGACCGATGGCGCCGCACCGCCCCCCGATGGAACATGCGTTTCGCATGGGGCCGCGCGGCCGGTGGTGGGACAATCCAGAGGTTGCGCAGAAGGTAGGATTGAGTACCGATCAACAGAAGAAGATGGATGAGATCTTTCTGCAGAGCCGGCTGAAGCTCATTGATGAACACGCATCCGTCGAAAAAGAAGAGGCGATCCTGGAGCCTTTGTTGTCGGCGGAACAGCCGGACGAGTCGCGCATCCTGGCGCAGATCGACAAAGTCGCGCAATCGCGCGCTGAGTTGGAGAAGGCAAACGCGCGGATGCTGCTTGGATTGCGCGGTGTACTGACTACGGCGCAGTGGAAGACGCTGCAGACGCTGGGACAGGAGAGGCGTCAGGATCGCCGCGGTGGTCCGGATGGCCCACGCGGACCGCGGGGTCGGGGTGCACCCGATGGACCGCCGGATGGAAACGGCGGACCTTCTGCGCCATCCCCAGGTGCTCCACCTGCACCGAGCGGCGGCAATCCACAATAATTTGTAAGCGAAAAACGCATTCGCGGAGATCGTGTCCATCGCGGTCTCCGCTTTCTTTGTTTATTGGCGGCGGGGAGCAGGTAGGATAGGAAGTCCTGCAATCTCCCCTTGCGAGTTCGAGATGCGTCTCTACTTGTGTGCCGCGCTGCTGGTTCCCGTTCTTGCAACCTGCTCGCTTCATTCGCAGACGTTGCCGCCGCGGCGTCCCATGACATTCGAAGACATGCAGCACATGCGGCGGCTCGATGATTTGTCGCTGTCCCCGGACGGGCATTGGGTTCTCTTCGCGGTTACGGATGTGGATCTGCAGCAGAATCGTAAGACGTCACATCTGTGGGTGGTGCCGACTGGCATGGGCTCGAAGCCGATGGAAGAAAAGCCCGTCACGGCCGCGCTCGCAGGTGAGGCGCACGGACGTTTCTCTCCGGATGGCGCACAGATTCTCTTTCAGAGTTCGCGCGATGGCGAACAACAGGTGTACATCGCGAGCTTCGATCCCCATAGTGGCACACTGGGAGATGCACAGCAGGTGACACGCGCCGCGATGGGTGCCGATGGGGCGATGTGGTCACCGGATGGGAAGGGCATCCTCTACACATCCTCCGTGTACCCGGGATGCGGTGCTGGACCTGATGAAGAGAGCTGCAACATCGAGCGCGCAAAGGCGGAGAAGGAGAGCAAGGTAAAGACGCAGATCTTTACGCACCTGCTCTATCGGCACTGGAATGCATTCACCGGAGAAAGACGATCGCATCTCTTTCTGCAGCCGGTGGGAGGTGGCCCGCCGCGCGACCTGAATCCCGGAGACGAAAACGAGGTGCCGCCCTTCTCGCTCGGCGGTACGGATGCGTATGCGTTCTCGCCAGATGGCACAGAGCTGACATTCGAGGAAAACACCGATCCGATGCCGGCGATCTCCACACATGTGGACCTGTGGACGCTAGACCTGACAAATCCGGCAGCCAAACCGGTGAAGATTTCAACCAGCGCGGGGGGCAATTTCAGTCCGGCCTACTCGACCGACGGCAAGTACATCGCCTGGCGATCTCAGGCGCGCCCGGGTTATGAAAGCGACCGCTTCCGGCTCGCTCTCTACAACCGTGCAACAAAGAAGATTACGTTGCCAATGGATGATTTCGATCGCTGGGTCGATCAGTTCGTGTGGGCGCCGGACTCGCAAAGCATCTATTTCACCGCCGGCGACGAGGGCGAGGAGCCGATCTTCCAACTGGATCTTGCATCCGGCCAGCGCAGCTACATTGCACGGCGGGGCGAGTACGGCGACCTCCACGTGACTCCGGACAATACGCACATGGTGGCTAGTCGCACCACCGTGCGGCGACCGGCAGAAGTGACACTGCTGAATCTCGCTGAAGAATCGGTGCCAAGGACGAATCGCTCAGCGACGCCACCTACGCTTCATTTACGCGGTACAAGTGCGAGGCGTGCCCCATTGGCTGAGCCATCTGACGTGACGGAGCAACCGTTGACACGGCTGAACCGCACGCTACTGGCGCAGTTGGATATTCCGGATATGGAGCACTACTGGTTTCGAGGGTCAGGCGGCGTCCGGGTGGAAGGCTTCCTGATCCGGCCGCCTGGCTTCGATCCGGACAAAAAGTATCCGGTAAAGTTTCTTATGCATGGCGGACCCCAGGGCGCATGGGGCGACAGCTGGAGCTATCGCTGGAATGCGGAGTTGTTTGCGGCGAATGGCTATGTCGTGGTGATGGTGAATCCGCGAGGGTCGACAGGGTATGGGCAGGCGTTCGTTGACGGTGTGAATGGGGACTGGGGCGGGCGGCCGTATATCGACCTGATGCGCGGGCTGGACACCGCGGAAACCCAGTTCCCTTTCCTCGACAAGACGCGCGAATGCGCACTGGGCGCGAGTTACGGCGGGTACATGGCAGACTGGATCCTGGGGCATACGGACCGCTTCCGTTGCGTCGTTTCGCATGACGGCATGTTTAACCCCGAGTCTGCGTATGGGACGAGCGACGAGCTGTGGTTTAACGAGTGGGAGTTCCGAGGGACGCCGTGGACCAATCGTCCGATGTACCGCAGATGGTCACCGATGCTGTTCGCGACACGGTTCAAGACGCCGACGCTGGTCGTCCACAGCCAACTGGACTACCGTCTGGATGTGAGTGAGGGCATGCAACTCTTCACAACACTGCAACGGCTAGGCGTACCGTCAGAGATGCTGTACTTTCCCGACGAAGGTCACTGGGTGCTAAAACCGCAGAACTCTCAGCTTTGGTACAAGACGGTGAATGCATGGTGTGACCGCTGGACACAATCCTCCGCCGGCGCCAGGAAGTGACACGATGGGCTGGGGCCAACGACCGAAGAAGCCGCGCGAGCCTTTGACAGAGTCGGCCTTGTTTGACTATGCGACCGCCTCACTCGCCCGGCGCGCACAGACAGTCGCGGAACTGAAGCGTAAGCTACGCACCCGAGTCGAGCCCGGCGAAACGGGCGAGCAGAAGATTGCTGCCGTAGTGGCGAAGTTGAAAGACTACCGCTTTCTGAATGACGCCAGCTTTGCCGCGGACTACACGAAGCTGCGCCAGGAAAATGACAAGTTGGGAAGGCGCCGGGTACAGCAGGGGCTGATGCAAAAGGGTGTGCATCCGGAGCTGGTGATGTCGACGCTGGAAGCGGCCTACGAGAATGTAAACGAAGAGCGCCTAGCCCGCGACTACATCGAGCGAAAACGCATGGCGCAGCCGAAAGACCAGAAGGAGGCGGCGCGCACCATGCGACGGCTGATTGCCGCCGGGTTTGCTCCGCCTACCGTCTTCAAGGTGCTGCGCAAGTGGGTGCCAGACGAAGCATCGCTGGACGAGCTGGATGCAGCGGATGCAGACGATGCGTTGTGATGAGGCCTGTCACTTCAAAAGTGGAAGATCAGATCGGATGCGACGGTGAATTGCGAGTGAGTGCCGCCAGCATCGTAGGCGGGGTAGTCGTATGCGTGTTCGAAGCGGACTTCGGGACGGATCTGCACTGTGCTTCCGATCCATTTGGTAAGACTCAACGTGTTCTCTGAGTACTTCGTTGTATAGCCTGTGCGCTGTCCCCGGCGGTCGTTCACCACTTCGGACCGGAAAGAGAGGAAGAGCTTCGCGGAAAGCTCCTTTTCGACATAATTCACGATGGCGTATTCCGGCGCGGTGCAACGCAATGCACCGATGCGGCAGCTTGCTCCATTCGTGCCGACCTCAGGCGGGATGGGGTTGGCGACGCGGCCCGCGATGTTCGGCACACCGTGCTGGTACATGTACCAGCTCTCGGTGGCGATGTGGACCGTCTTTGAAAAACGGTGGTACCAGGTGATGTCGAACTGCTGCAGGTTGTCAAATCCATATCCGCCGTCGTTGATGCCGTTTGCACAGGCGTAAATGTTGTCGTTGACAGTGTGCGTTGTGTAGCTCGCGCAGAGTGTGCCGGATGGTTGCGCGTCATTGGTCCAGGGAGCCACGTCGTGTCCGTCCGTGATGCCGGCCTGTACCAGCCACTGGTCGGAGAGCTTGATGGTCGCAATGGCTCCCGTGTCGGTGAACGGGTCGATGAAATAAAGGATGGAGTGGCTGAAGATGTAGTTGTTCGGAGCCAGTTGCGCTTCGATCCCCGGCACGGAGATAAAGCGGCCAATCCGCACATTCATCCCCGCGGCGACATGGGGAAAGTAGAGATCCACGTATTCAATAGGAAGATCAGCTCCGTATTGCCGGTTGAATTTCAGTAACTGCTGAGAGAAGTAGCCTAAGGCGGTGAAGTAGCGATAGTCGGTTCCGTAGACCGCGGTGAAGTGGTAGCCCCAGTCAAAGTGCGCTGTCTGCACGGTCTCCGGCAGCCGTTCCGCATAAAGCAGGAACTGATCGAGCTGGATGGAGTTAGGGAACTGGTCGTACACTTCGGGCGCGTTGGTATGGCTGGAAGTCGATCCGTTCACACCCGGCTCGATCCAGCCATAGATCTTCGATCGTGATTTTGCACCGTTGATCGCAGTCATCAGCGGATAGCTGTTGCCGTCGGGAGCACCGATGTCTGGGGAACCTCCGTAGCCCCAATCGCTACTTGGTAGAGGGGGCGAATCCAACGGAGAGGGCAAACCGCGCTTCTGCGGAGCGGGAGCTGCTTGTGCGACCGGTGGCTGAGGCGGCGGAAACCAATCGTCGTGGTAATACTTCGTCAGCCGGCGAAAGAAGCCCGGAGCAGGCGATGCGGACGAGCCGCCAGCCGGCGTTGCAGTGAACGACGGAACATTTCGGATCTCCTGCGCCCGCAGTGTCGCGGTCGAGATGCAAAACATCGACAGTGCGGCAATTGCTTTTAAACGAAGATGCATGATGGGCCCAGCGAGTCATTGTCACCGGAGTCCCGTAAGAATGCCATGAAGATGCTCGATGGAGTATCTCGCAACGGCACCGACGCCGGAGGATCTCCGGAACGCAATCGGACGGCGAATTGTAGACTTGAGAGTATGCAAGTCCGTTCCGGCAACCAGATTCGTGAGATGTTCCTGAAGTTTTTCGAGGAAAAGGGGCACCGCCGCGTGCATTCGTCCTCGCTCGTGCCTGCCAACGACCCGACGCTGCTATTTACCAACGCGGGCATGAACCAGTTCAAGGATGTCTTTCTTGGTCTGGAACATCGCGACTATAACCGGGCTACTTCGTCGCAGAAGTGTGTTCGCGCCGGCGGCAAGCACAACGATCTGGAGAATGTCGGCTTTACCCGCCGTCATCACACGTTCTTCGAGATGCTGGGCAACTTCAGCTTCGGCGACTACTTCAAGCGCGAAGCGATTGCGTATGCGTGGGAGCTGGTCACGTCGGAGAAATGGTTCGGCCTTCCGAAGGATCGTTTGTACGTCACCATCTTTAAAGGTGAGAACGGCGTGCCGCGCGACGAAGAGGCGCATGGCTACTGGCTGGAGCATGTGCCGGCGGAGCGCATCTTCGAGATGGGGATGAAGGACAACTTCTGGCAGATGGGCGACACCGGCCCGTGCGGCCCATGCTCGGAGATTTTCTACGACATGGGCATTGAGGCATCGGACACGCCGGGCAAGGACCTGCCGTTCGGCCAGGATGACGCGCGTTACGTTGAGATTTGGAACCTAGTTTTCATGCAGTTCGATCGGAGTGCGCAGGGCGAACTGGCGTTACTGCCTAAGCCTTCGATCGATACCGGGGCCGGACTGGAGCGCATGGCAGCGGTACTGCAGGGAAAGCTGTCGAATTTCGAGACAGATCTTTTTGTCCCGCTGATTGAGAAAGCCGCGGAACTCACGCACACGAAGGGTGACTTGCTGGGTAATCCATCGCTGCGCATCATCGCCGATCATGCGCGCGCGGCGACGTTCCTTATCAGCGATGGGGTGCTACCCGCGAACGAAGGTCGCGGCTATGTGTTGCGCAAGATACTGCGACGTGGCATCCGGCATGGACGTTTGCTGGGACAGAATGAGCCGTTCATGTACCAGATGGTGTATGCCGTCCGCGACGAGATGGCGGACTGCCTACCCCGAGCTGAAGGAGAGTGCGGACCGCGTGAGCAAGGTGGTGATGGCGGAGGAGCGGCAGTTTGCGCGCGTGATGGAGGCCGGACTTGCCCGGCTTGAACAGGATTTTGCTCCGCTACTGGCAGACGAAAAGAATACTGGCACGCGTCACTTATCCCGGGGCGAAGGCATTTCATCTTTACGAGACCTACGGCCTGCCGCTCGATTTCATGGTGGATGCCGCGCGCGATCAGGGGCTGGAGTTTGACCTGACCGGCTTTGAAGCAGCGCGTGCGGAGGAGCAGGCTCGCGCGCGCGCTTCGTGGAAAGGCGGCGCGAAGGCATCCGCAAGTCCCGCATATCGCGAGCTGCCGAAGACCACCTTCGAAGGCTACACGCAGCTTGTGGCTACCAACTGCGAGGTGCTGGCGATTGTGCGCGATGGTGTGGGCGTGCCTGCGGCTGAGCCAGGGGAAGAAGTGGAGATTGTGCTCGATCACACATCCTTCTATGTCGATTCTGGCGGACAGGTGGGCGACCATGGCTGGCTGCGCTCAGACGATCACAACACAGTGGTTGGCGATGTCCTGGGGGCCACGCAGCCGGTGCAGGGCGTGCGGGCTCATCGTGTGCTCGTGAAGCAGCCAATCGCGCTGGGCATGAGGGTGGACACGGTTGTGGATGCGGAGTTCCGCAATGCGACGCGGCGCAACCACACCGGCACGCACCTGCTGCATGCGGCGCTGCGCCAGGTGCTGGGCACGCATGTAAAGCAGGCCGGATCGCTGGTGTCACCGTCGCGACTGCGCTTCGACTTCTCCCACTTCGCCGCGGTGGCCGATGAAGAATTGCAGGACATTGAGGATATGGTGAACCGCCAGGTGCTCGGAAACACAAAAGTAGAGACTCTGGTGGATGTGCCGATCGATGTTGCGGTGAACGAGTACAAGGCGATGGCGCTCTTCGGCGAGAAATATGGCGAGCGGGTGCGCGTAGTGAAAATCGGCGACTTCTCGACAGAATTGTGCGGCGGCACGCACACAGGCGCAACGGGTGAGATTGGATTGCTGAAGTTGACGGGCGAGTCGAGTGTGTCATCCGGCGTGCGGCGCGTGGAAGCGGTCAGCGGCATGGGCGCGCTGGGAGAATTCCGGCGCGGATATGAGGCCGCGCAGTTTGCGACCCATGTGACGGGCGCGGGCGACACTCCCCCGGCAGAGGCACTGCGCCAACGCTTTTCTGCGCAGGAAGACGAGATCAAGCGGCTGCGGCGTGAGCTGGACCAGGCACGGATGAAATCGGCTGCCTCTTCTGTGGCGTCGGCGACGGACCAGGCGATCGAGATCAAAGGGGTAAAGGTGCTGTCACAGCGGGTAGCTGCGCTCGATCGCGGCCAAATGCGGACGCTTGTAGACAACCTGCGCAACAAGCTTGGCTCTGGAGTGGTCGTGCTGGGATCGGCGGCGGAGGATGGCAAAGTTGCGTTAATCGTTGGCGTAACAAAAGATCTAACGAGCCGCGTGCAGGCAGGAAAGATCGTGGGCCAGATTGCGCAGCGCGTCGGCGGCTCAGGCGGCGGACGTCCCGACCTGGCAGAAGCAGGCGGCAAAGATGCGACACAACTGGACGCGGCGCTGGCTGGTGCGCCCGAGGTGGTAGGCAGTCTGCTCGGTTAGAGTGAGTCGCGGAGGCGACATTGGACGAGGAGCACGATGATGCGCAAGCGAAGGAGAAGCCGGTGATCGACATCCACCCGCCACACGAGGCGGCGCATAGCTGGCGCGACATCTTCATTCACCTTGCCACCATCACGGTGGGACTCTTCATTGCGCTCAGCCTGGAGGGATGCGTTGAGTGGCAGCATCATCGCCATCTGGTTCACGAAGCGCGTGAGAATCTTCGCAGTGAACTTCAAGACAATCTGGGCAGCATTCGCGATGCGCTCACTGAGATACACAAGGAGCAAAAGATGATCGAGGCCGATCTGGTCACGTTTGACACGCTTCGAAGAAATCCCAACGCACATGGCGTCTCGATCAACTTCCATTTCTCAAACACAACACTTCAGCATGCAAGCTGGGACACGGCTCGGGAGACAGGAGCCTTAGGCTACATGCCGTATCCGGAGGTGAAGTCTTACGCCCAAATCGCGGATATGCAGAAGGAGTTTGCAACGTCCTCGGACCGGCTGGTTCAATGCATACGCCCCCGCCATCGCCTACCTTTATGGCTTCCGCGATGATGGAGCCTCCAAGCCTGCGGCAGCCGGATCGGAACCACACAGCACTGCGCCTGCGGCTGACATTGTCAAGACGATCTCGGAAGGTCAGCATATTGCGCTAAATATCCAGAGCCAACTGCTGCTCTGCGAGGCAACAGCGCAGGAACTGCAAAAACAATACAGCACAGTCCTGGCCAGCACTCCTCGTTGAAAGGCAGCTCCCTCTAGCAGGTTGTCCAAGTAGGTATCCGCGCGGTTTCTTCGCGCTTTTGTCCTGCACTGCCCACCTATAATGAGCATGTTCTGGTTGCGAACGCATTCTTTTAAGGGCGTGGCTACCCAGTCGGTGCGAGGTGCAGCTTTTCTTGACGAAGAGTTGCAACCACACTCCGCTCTTCGGGGTTTACATCCGCAGGAGAAATGCGAAGTTCGTCGATCCCTATGCCGGCACGGCTTCTCTTTTCGTCTGCAGGCCGCCGCGGCGTGTTCCCTGCCGTCGTTGCGGTGGCGTTTGCGCTGCTGGCCTCGCCCGGCATCGCTGCGCACCGGCACGGTTCCTCTGCCATGCGCACACTGACACCCTTCGCCCGTGCGGAGCAATTGCGCGATGCTCTTGAGTCGCGCCCCGAATCGTCTCGCACCCAGAACGACTACCAACGCGTGATGGACGCGTATCGCACCGTGTACCACAGCGATCCGGCAGATCCGAAGGCGCCGGAGGCAGTGAACATGGTCGCTGGCCTGCTGGCCGAAGAGGGCCGCATCTTCCACCGCGATCAGACGTTGTTGAGCGCCATCGGGCAGTTTGAGTTCCTGCGCGCACAATATCCGGCCAGCCCCTATCGAGCGTCGGCGCTCCTGTCTGAGGCGGCGATTTTTCTGCACGACCTGCATGACCCGGCCGCCGCGAAGAGCGCTTACGTGAAATTTCTGAGCAGCTATCCGCGGGATCCGTTGACAGCGCAGGCACGCGCGGGACTGAAGGAGATCGACCACCAGAAGCGGCGGAAGAGAGCAGAGGATGCCTCGCAGGACGACATCGCAGAGAACAGCTCCGATGAGAAACCAGAGGCAGTTCGTCAATCCACAAATCGGCCGTCCACACCTCTGGCTTCGTCCACACCTCTCGCTTTTGGTACGGCAAACTCGTCCGGCACCGCGCAGAGCGGATCGAGTCCGCATGCGACAGCAGCTCGTCATGCCGTGATTGGCAATGCGCACGTCAACGAACTGACTCCCCTAATGCCTGAAGAATTGCCCAAGGCAAATCGGAACGCCGTTGTTTCTCAGGGTGATGTGCAGGCAAGCGCAATCACCAAACCAGCCAAGGATGGGGCTCAGGGACAGCCCGTGCTCACGGGCGCTGTGCGCGCTGCCGCGCAGGAACATCACGGTAGGTTGCCGCTGGTCACGAATGTGCGTCACTGGTCCACACCGGTGTACACGCGGGTCGCCATCGATCTGCAGGACCAGGTGGAATACGAAGCCGCGCGCGTACCCAATCCTGATCGCATCTACTTCGACCTGCACGGCGCCCGCGTTGCGCCAGAGCTCATCGGCAGGACGATGGATGTAACAGATGATGGTTTTCTCGAGCGGATTCGCGTGGCGCAGTTTTCGAACGATGTCACGCGCATTGTGCTGGATGTGAATCAGGTGACGGAATACTCGGCATTCTTCCTGCCCAACCCCTGGCGGCTCATCATTGATATCCATGGCGGGGATGTTCACGGTCGCCGGCCGGCAAGTGAACCGCCGCAACAGGTGGCGTCTACGCCTGCCCCATCGCCAGGGACACAGCCCAACGTCCGCCCCCCGGAGCCGGTGACCACCAGCAACCAGAGCAGCAGGCAGGCGACGCGTGCGCTGCGCGACATTGCAGCCGTGAGCACGACAGATCAGGTAAAGGCGACGAGCCGGCCAACGACGCAGCCAATTGCCGCGAGTGTGAGCCCGCTTTCCTCCGAGAAGACGCCGCCACAGACTGCGAGCGCCAGCGCTCCTTCCGGCCCTTCTCCGTCTTCCTTCACACATACCACTGCAAAGAGCAATGCCGCGCATCGCCCTCCCAGCAACGCAATGGCCGACGAAGAAGAGGATGACGCGGTTGGATATCGGAGCCCCTCGCATGAAGCAAGCTCGACCCTGGATGGTCAGCGCTCCCTGACACGCGCGCTGGGCCTGAAGATCGGCCGCATCGTGGTGGATGCGGGACATGGCGGACATGATTCCGGCACGCTTGGACCGGGCGGCATTCAGGAGAAGGAAGTGGTGCTGGACGTTGCGCTCCGGCTGGGCAAGTTGCTACGCCAGCGCATGGGCGCCGATGTGATCTACACCCGGGATGATGACACCTTCGTCCCGCTCGAGGAGCGAACCGCGATCGCGAACAAGGCTCAGGCGGACCTGTTCATCAGCGTCCATGCCAATTCCAGTTCCGACCCGACAGCGCGCGGCGTGGAAACGTATTACCTGAACTTCACCACCTCGCCCGACGCGCTGGAGGTGGCAGCGCGTGAGAACGCCGTTTCCGATGAGTCAATTCATGAGCTTTCCGGGCTGGTGAAGAAAATCACACTGAAGGACAAGATCGACGAGTCGCGGGAGTTTGCCGCGGACGTAAATAGCTCGTTGTACGGGGGACTGGAGAGCGGTAATCCGGGGATGCGCGATCGAGGGGTAAAGAAAGCGCCATTCGTTGTGCTGATCGGCGCCAATATGCCGTCCATCCTGGCGGAGATCTCCTTTCTTACCAATCCGGATGATGCCACGCAGCTTCGCGATCCCCAGTATCGTGAGCGCATCGCCGAGTCGCTCTATCGTGGCGTCGCAAAGTATGTGAGCGGCCTGAGCGGACTTCGCGTCGCGCAGAACAGCAGCCGTATCCCCGGCAACTAAGCGCGCACCTTCTGCACAGCAATGACGGATTCGTCGGCAGCATCAAAAGAGTAAAATGACAGGTGATGTTGTTGCATGGGCGTCTAGTTCGTCTCTCATTCCTGACAGCGGCTCTTCTGGGGTTGTCTTCCCTGGCGTCGCCCCTTGGTGCTCAATCGCCGCCGCAATCACAAAAGGTGGTCGCCACCGCGATGCCCGCGCCGCTGCTTCCGGAGAGTTTTGCCGGATTCGAACTTCAGGGCAAGCTGGACAAGACGACAGCTCCAGGCACCGCCGATCCAGGCAACGCACAAGTCCTGGTTGAGGACGGTTTCCGCGACTTCGCCTCGGGCAGCTACAAAAGCAACGTCAACACAGTGACGATACGAGCGATGCGCTTTGCCGATGCGTCTGGCGCCTTCGCTGCGTACACCTTCTACCGCGTTCCCGGCATGGCTCCGGAGGACATTGGCAAGGGGGGAGCAGCCAACGGTGACCGGGTGCTCTTCTGGAATGGCGCAACGGTGGTGGATGCGAAGTTTGACCACCTGACGGCGATGTCTGCCGCAGCACTTCGCGACCTGGCTGGCAAGGTGCCGATGGTCGGGGGATCCGCCGGTGTTCCGCCGTCACTGCCCGGCTTCCTGCCGCGCACCGATCTGGAACCAACGCACACTCGCTACTCGCTCGGCCCGGAAGCTTACACTCGCAGCGGCGGGGTTCTTCCGGCTGCCCTCATCGATTTCAGCAAGAGCCCGGAACTGCTGAGCGGCGATTTCAATCTGCGTAGCGGCGCCGGCACCCTTACCATCGTCGAATACCCTACGCCCCAGATCGCCGCTGAGCGCGAGCGCGCAATCGCCGCCTACCTCAAGGCAGGCGGCCAGCCGCAGCAGCCGTTCACAGCGGCACTGGAGGGCAGCAACAGGCAGGCCTTGGCGACCAGGCGCAGCGGTCTTCTGGTCGCCATCACCAGTGGCGGCTTTGACGCAGGAGACGCACATAAGCTGCTGGACAAGGTGAACTACGAAGCCTCCGTGACGTGGAACAGTCCGGCGGGCTACGTGCCGGAGACCACCAAGGCGGCGCGGCTGCTGGTCAGCGTCGTGACTTTCTGCCTCATCACCTGCGGGGCGACGTTCCTGTTGGGAATTTTCCTAGGTGGTGGTCGTGCGCTCTATCGGATCGCGCGGGGCAAACCGGCGTCCTCCGTGGAAGAGATGGAGTTCATCAAGCTCAACCTGCGCTGAATCAGGGGGCGAGTGTTGCGGAATCGCGACCGCTTGTGGCCGGGGCGCTACGTTTATCCGCCTACGTGATTGAACCATGCGTGGTGCAGACGCCAGAGTAAAACCAACAAACCGCGTGATTTATCCGTGATAAACTTTGGCCTATGGCGAACATAAGGCGAATGATATGGTTTCAGTGCATGAATGGCGCTCGTGTAGCAAGGCCAATAAAATCTGATACTTACAGCAAAAATGATTTGGCCTTGACACCCCAATAGGCCGCCCATACTATGACGCCAAGAAAGTTCTGATGGCCTTGCCTCCGTTGGAACTATTCTCCCTAGAGAAAAAGCCACCCTGTTGCCGGGTGGCTTTTTCGCGTTCGGAGCAGGACGCGAGCCCGCGGTTGTGGCAGTCGAATCGCCACCCGATCTCGCCCAAAAGATACGACCTTTGGAAGTGTGGATATTCCCATATTGGGTCTCTTTGCGCCGAGATCGAAGACTTCGTTGGCATGCTGGATAAATTTTCTCCCGCTGACGGCTCAGGCCAACGAGGCGCGAATGGAAGGCGGCGCCTCTGCACGCTGCGTGACCTGTGGCTCAATGCAACCCTTGGAGCGACGCTACCGCGCAGCACGACATTCTTTGGTCGGCCTCCAAGGTGATGGAAAACGCCGCCCTTATGCGCGGCCAGGAGCACTTCTGCGAGTCGATTGAGTTCATCGGCACATGAGCTGCATGCCGTGCCCACGTCGCAGATCTCAATACAGAAACAGTAGCCTAATGCTCGCCGCAAGAGGGACCCGTCAGCTTTACCGTTCAGGGCGAGCGACGCTACAATCCACTAGGAACGCCGACGTAGCTCAGTTGGTAGAGCAGCCGATTCGTAATCGGCAGGTCACCGGTTCAAGTCCGGTCGTCGGCTCCAGACAAGGTGGAACCAAGTTCGGTTCCTTTCGGGTTTCGTACCTATTTTTCCTCCCTTATTTCAGCTTTCCAGCTTGCACCGCCCCCGGTAACTCCGCATAATCGCGCTAGCAGTCTGGTAGCAGATGGGGCTTGTTCCCCTCGACGAGCGTGGCGCTGTGAGCAGATATAGCCGTCAGGACGTTCTTCGCATTCTGCGCCTTCATGCCAAGCAAATTGTGGCATGGGAGCGTGCGGGCCTGATTGAGACGGGCGACTCGTACAGCTTTCAGGATCTCGTCAAGCTACGAAAACTTCGCGACCTTCGTGCGAATCGGGTCTCCGTGGCCAACATCCGCGCTTCCGTGGATGCCATGCAGGCCGTCTCCGGTATGAGCAACCCTCTGCTTGAGGCAACCGCGACGCGACGCGGTTCACGGGTGCTCTTTCGCCATTCCGGCGCCGTGATGGAACCGATCGCGCGCCAGTTCGTCTTCGACTTCGAAGCACCCGCTCCCGGCGCATTGAGCGCTGTTCCCAACACCAGCGCCAATCCAGTAGCTCTGGAATCGCGTGTCTCCGCGCTGTTTCTGCAGGCGGTACAGCTTGAGGAGAGTGGCCGGCTGGAAGAAGCAGCCGAGGGCTACGAAAGCGTGTTGCGCCTCGATCCGCACCACGCGCCGTCCTCGATCAATCTCGGGACGATCTGCTACAACCGCCGCGTCTTTCGCCGGGCGGAGGAGCTTTACCGCCGCGCCACAGTCTCCGACCCAGGATATGCGCTGGCGTTTTTTGACCTGGGCAACGTGCTCGACGAGCTGGAACGCCTGCCCGATGCGATCGAAGCGTACCGCAAGGCGATACGGCTGGTGCCGAAGTACGCTGACGCGCACTACAACCTGGCTTTGGCTTATGAGCGTACCGGCGAGCGCCGCCGCGCTCTGCGACATTGGATGGTCTATCTCAAGCTCGACCCGGTCGGGCCATGGGCGAATCATGCGCGCATCCAGTCGAGAAAGATTCTGTCCCGGGAAAAGCTGGTGATTGTGCATCGCTCCCCCTGGGTTTCGCGACGACGCTCAGAATCGTGCACCTTGCAGGCCACCGCTGAGCGAGGACCCGGCCTGCCTGCCTGAGCGGAAGCTGTCAAAGATGGCGGTCTAAGAAATTCTTCGCAGAAGCTTCAGGGCGAGGAGTGGTACCGCCGCAAAGCGCGGCCGCGTGCTCCGGAGCATTCAAAGTCACTCAGGCTATGTCCATGCAGGATGCTCGGAAGCCGCCGATCCTCACGATACCGCTGATCTTCCTGCTGTGTGCTGTGGCCGGGTCGGTGGATGCGATCGCCTATCTGCTCTGTGGGCAGATCTTTGTCGCAAACATGACAGGAAACACTGTGCTGCTCGCTATCTCCCTGCTGCAAGGGGAGTTTGCGAAAGCGGCCTTGCGCGGCGGGCTCGTGGCGGCATTCCTTGCCAGTGTGATCGTGACGCGACTTCTAGCGAGGAACGCAGACCGACCGATGACGAAGAAGCAGCGTATCTGGGTTCTCGGTTTGGAGATGCTCGTCTTGCTTCTGCTTGCGTGGAAGAGCACGGGAGCCCCTACCATTGCTTTCTTTCTTTTGCTGGCCGGTATGCTCGGCACACAAAATGGCGCGTTCGAATATATCGGCGGCTTCCACCTGAACACTACATTCGTGACTGGGGATCTCGCGAAGCTGGGTGAGGCGATGACAGATACCGCGACACCTTGCTAAAGACAAGCGTCTTCCTCTCGAGTTGGATCGGATATGTTGGCGGGGCTCTACTGGGCGCACTTGGAGCGCGGGATATTCCTCGTCACGCATTTCTTGTACCGACGCTCCTGACTGTGGCATCCGCCGTAACCGTCATGCTGACGCCAGAACGAGCGTGATGCAGCACGGCACTCCCGAGAGTCAGCTCGACCGAATGCACGTCCAGTCGTGACGAAGAGTTCTTGTCACCTCGAGCGCCCGTTGCCGCCACCGATACAGCGACGAGAGCGAGTCAGCCACAACGATCGGCCTTTCACATGTCGGCCAAGTGACACGGGCTGGATAGATGCGTGCATTCATTGCATCCTGCTACACTTTTGCGTTTGACCGGAGACCGCACGACTTCTCCGCACGTCAATTCGTAAAAGCGAGGTATTCGTACCATGTCCGCTGTAGCCCTGGAATCTCCACACGCTGTACCGCTGAGCCGGCTCTCCGAAGATGAGCAGATGTTTCGAGACACTGTGCGCCAATTTGCCGGTGAGATCATTGGACCGCTCGTACGCAAGATGGATGAGGAGCAGCATTTCCATCCGTCGTTGTTGCCGCAGTTGTTCAACCTGGGCCTTATGGGGATTGAGATACCCACGGAATACGAGGGCGCCGGAGGCACGTTTTTCGAGGCAATCCTGGCGGTGGAAGAAATCTCAGCGGTCGATCCTTCAGTCGGTGTGATGGTGGACGTGCAGAACACGCTCTCCATCAACGCACTGCTCCGCAGAGGAACCGAGGCGCAAAAGAGACACTATCTGCCGAAGCTGGCGACAGAGATGGTAGGCGCTTACGCGTTGAGTGAGGCCGGTTCCGGCAGCGACGCCTTCGCTCTGGAGACACGAGCCGAACGCAAGGGAGACCACTACGTATTGAATGGGCAAAAGCTGTGGATCACCAATGCGAAGGAGGCAGGACTGTTCATCGTCTTCGCTACGGTTGACCGCGGCGCAGGTTACAAGGGCATTACTGCATTTCTGGTGGAGAAGCATTTTCCTGGCTTCTCAATCGGGAAGAAGGAGGACAAGCTTGGCATCCGCGCTTCGTCCACCTGCGAGCTGATCTTTGACGACTGCAAGGTACCGGCTGCCAACGTACTGGGCGAAGTCGGCAAGGGATACAAGATCGCGATTGAGACACTGAATGAGGGGCGCATCGGCATCGGCGCGCAAATGCTTGGGCTGGCGCAGGGGGCGTGGAACCATGCAGCGCGCTACGCGAAGGAACGCAAGCAATTCGGCAAACCGATCGCGGAGTTCCAGGGTGTGCTCTTTCAACTTGCGGAGATGGCCGTCGAGATCGAGGCGACGCGGCTGATGGTTTACAACGCTGCGCGGTTGAAGGACGCTGGTCTGGACTTCGTGAAAGAGGCGGCGATGGCCAAGTACTTCGCTTCGCAGGTAGCGGAGCGAGCGGCCAGCAAGGCGGTCGAGATCTTCGGCGGCTATGGCTTCGTCAAGGACTATCCGGTCGAAAAGCTCTACCGCGATGCGAAGATCGGCAAGATCTACGAAGGCACATCCAACATGCAGTTGCAGACCATCGGCAAACTGCTTCTGAGCCAGGTCAAATAGCGACAGTTCCCTGTTCCGCATTAGTCGCCGCGAATGGCGCGCTCAATCTGCGCGACGTGGTGCCGCGCGTGCACACGATGAAAGCGCCGCCATTGCTGCACATTCAGCGGCCCCAGCAGGAAGTGGGTCAGCACTGGCGCGTTCTTTGCTTGCGGCTCGATACGGCTGAGCATCAGGTCCATGGTGGCCAGGCTTGCGCTGAAGCGTCCGATCAGCTCATCGCCGGTCATCGGATCACCCTTTGCCTCATCAGGTTGAACCGGCAGGGGCGCTTTGCGGCCTTTGGGAAAGAAGCCGCATTCACAGACTGCCAACTGCATGCAGCGCTGCACGAATGTGGGGCGTGTTCGCAGGGGCCTATCCTTTTGCAGACGATCCTCAATGCCATTCGTGGTGGAATGCCAGGTGGCGGAGAGATGTTCGATGACCTGCTGGGCGCTCCAGCGCGCTGGGTCATTGGCTGGGTGGCGGGCGACCTGCTCGGCGGAGCAGCCGGCCAGTGGGCGCAGCGAGCAGCACACGGATCTGGTCCAGCAGCGGATGCACGGCTGCCATTGTGGGCTGCGCCGGTGCGCGGCGGTCAAGCGAGCGACTTGTGCCGGTGCGGCTGCTCTTCGCGTATGCTGGCGTTTGCTTTCAGGAGGAGATGTCCATGCGGCGACTGTGGATCTGGCTCTGTCTGGTGATGGCGACGTGCGGCTCGGCGATGGCGCAGACGCAGGCGGCACCGCTGAAGACGAACGGCGACGTGTGGTGGAAGCATGCGGTGATCTACGAGGTGTATCCGCGCAGCTTTCAGGACACGAACGGCGACGGGCTGGGCGACATCAAGGGCATCACGCAGCGGCTGAGCTACCTGAAGTCGCTGGGTATCGACGCGATCTGGATCACGCCGATGTATCCCTCACCCCAGGTGGACTTCGGCTACGACATTGCCGACTACGAGGCGATCGATCCGCAGTATGGCACGATGGGCGACTTCGACAACCTGATGAAGGCGGCGAAGCAGCAGGGCATCCGGGTCATCATGGACATGGTGATGAACCATACCTCGGACCAGAACCCGTGGTTCCTGGAGTCGCGGTCGTCGAAGACCAATCCCAAGCGCGACTGGTATATCTGGCGCGACGGCAAGGACGGCGGGCCGCCGAACAACTGGCAGTCGTGGTTCGGCCACTCGGCGTGGACGCTACGATCCGAAGACCAAGCAGTACTACTACCACTACTTCTATGTGCAGCAGCCGGACCTGAACTGGCGCAACCCGGAGGTGCGCAAGGCGATGTACGACACGATGCGCTTCTGGCTGGACAAGGGCGTCGCCGGCTTCCGCATCGACGCCATCTCGCGGCTCTTCGAGGATCCGAACCTGCACGACGATCCGATCCTGCCGGGCACGAATGCCTTCGGCGATCCGAACATCGAGCACAAGTACACCGACAATCTGCCCGAGGTGCACGACGTGCTGAAGGAGCTGCGCAAGCTGGTGGACAGCTATCCGGGAAATCCGGTGCTGATCTCGGAGGCGGACGAGCCGAACATCGTGGAGCTGTCGAAGATGTATGGCACGCACAACGATGAGGTGCAGTTGCCGATGGACTTCCAGATCGCGGACGTGAACGAGCTTTCCGCGACGAAATTTCGCAAGTTGTTTGACGATGTGGAGAACAACCCGGCGCATGGGTGGCCGGAGTACTTCTTCAGCAATCATGACCAGGCGCGGCAGTGGGACCGCTATGGCGACGGCAAGCACAACGACGAAATTGCGAAGTTGATGGCGGCGCTGCTGCTGCTGCCGCGTGCCACCCCCCAGATGTACTACGGGGAGGAGCTCGGCATGCGCACTACGGTGCCCACCCGGGTGGAGGATGTGCGCGACCCTGTCGGCGTGACCGGGTGGCCGAAGGACAAGGGCCGCGACGGCGAGCGCACGCCGATGCAGTGGACGGCGGCGCGGCCGAATGCCGGGTTCACATCGCCGACGGCGAAGCCGTGGCTGCCGGTACCGCCGAGCTCGGAGACGTACAACGTGGAGGTGGAGTCGAAGGACCCGGACTCGATCCTGAACTTCTACAAGCAGCTGCTGGCGCTGCGGCGGACGGAGCCGGCGCTGGTGAGCGGCGGCTACGTGACCATCAATCCGGACGACCGAATGTGTTTTCGTTCTTGCGGCACTACCTGGGGAATGGACGCTCCGTGCTGGTGGCGTTGAACATGAGCGACAAGCCGCAGATGGTGACCTACGACCTGACGTCGCAGGGGGTGACGGGGGGCATCGGGCTGATGCTGCTTGAACAGCTACGGTTACGAGAGCAAGACGATCCGGCTGGACCACATGACGATCCCGCCGTTCGGGACCGCGGTCATCGGGGTGAAATAACCGCTCGGCTGCGAGGGTAACGGTACTGCCTCACCCCCCTCCCCCCTCCCGTCGCGGGAGGCTGGCTTGTAACTCTTTTCCCTGCTATGGGATAGGCGGCCTTCCGAGGGCTAAATTCGTCTTTCCAAAGGGCTTATCGCTAAATTCGTCCATGGCAAAGGAGTTATGGGCGGCAATGTGTGAACCAAGCGGATCAGCCAGCCGGCCGAAGCGCCGCTTCAGAGACTCCCTCTATTTCAAGGCTAGCAAATCGAGGGGAGTGAACTGGCAGATTTCTGCGACTGCTCGGGTGTGGTTGTTCCTGATATGGTAACCGGCAGGCATCCGTCAAAGATTACACAGCTGGTTCGCGGCAGCGAATCCGGCTACATTACACTCGCATCCACGGTAGTTTCCGGTTAGAGTACGCGCGGAGCATCACCAAATGGATAATGACGACTTCGTCTCTCTGCGCGGTCCGATCGAACGCGAAGGCTCACGCCTCGTCATCCGTATACCGCTCGATGAGGGCGGTTGCGATTTGCACCTGGTCTGTCCGCCGATCGCGGAGATCGACTGCGACGATCTGGTTGTACCGATTCCAGACTGGCTGGCCGCAAAAGATTGAAGTAGGCGAAGGAACGATCGTCCACGTCGACAATCGCGGACGGCAAGTTCAATATCACCAAGGCAAAAGTTCAGTAGCGACGTCTCTCTCATTCGATCCGAATGCAGCAGATCCGTAGCCGCGCTGAGGTTGTTCTGCTGTGGGCGCAGTTGATCCTTGTGCTCGGCGATGCGGTGTCGATTGCGCAGGGCCTGGTTTCGATGGACGGCGCACGGGCATGGATGGGTGACGCTGCTGCCGCTGGTGTGCGTGCTGCCCGTCGGCGGCGGCGTTCCGGGAGACGCGGGCGGCGGCGATCGGGGTGACGGCGGGCGCGGTGGCGGCGCTGGCCGGATTGCGTGGGCTCGCACGGCGGCGGGTGGGGCGCGATGCTCTCCGGGCTGCTGCGCTGACCTGGCCGCTTATTTGTCGCAGCGGGACTGCTATTTGCCGTGCTGCGGACGCGGATGGACCGCGAGCGCGAGGCGAGCCGGCTGCACCGGCACACGCGGGCGAACCGGATGGAGCTGGAAGCGAGCGAGGTGTGCGGGTGCATCGCGTGCGAGCGGATCTATTTCCCGAGTGAGATTGTGCGCTGGGTGGATGAGGAGACGGCGATGTGTCCGCACTGCGGGGTGGATGCGGTGGTGGGGTCGGCTTCGGGGATTCCGATTATGCCCGGGGTGTTACGGCGGGCTCATGAGCGGTGGTTTTTGGTTGGGTGAGGGACTTGCGATCGCCTGCCGATAGATAAGATGGGGCGGCAATCCGTTTCTATTAGGGGCTGGAGGGAAGCTGGCAATGGGCAAGGTAGCCGTCAAAGGCGTCTTGATCGGCGGCATCGTGGACGTCGTGACATCTCTCGTTCTTGGTTTTCCCTTCGCTCTTTACACCATGTCGAAGATCGATCTTTCCCGAACACCGAAAGATCAGATCGGCGCCAGGATGACCGCGGCTCTTCACGGAAACATGCCGCTGTATGTTGGGCAGTTGCTGGTTGGATTGGCCTGCTCGGCGTTAGGCGGCTATATATCCGCGCGGCTGGCCAAGCACGATGAGTTACTTAATGGATTGCTTTCGTCCTTCCTTTGCGTGGCGCTTGCCGTCTACATCATGGCTTCGGGCAAGGACCCTGATGCGCTGTGGGTGCAGATACTCCTACTTGTGGCCAGTCCCGCATTCGCACTTCTCGGTGGTGCCTTGATGTGGCGAGAGCGGCAGCACGGAGTACAGCCGGCGTGACGGCGAACTTGTAAAAACCCACCCTAGCTTCCCTGGGATGGGGCACCCGGCCTATAACTCACTATGAGCAGCGGTGTTTATTTCATTCGTTGCCACTGTCTAGTTCCGTACTTTAGCGAAATGAACTCAGACATCTGTCAGGCGCAGGCTTGGGCAGTCACAGTGAGAAGACTTTTACACCACAGGCGATTGCAAGGCTTCGACCCAAGACGCATGTGAGCCAGGCGGTCTTCGCTCATCACTTGAATGTATCGCCGACAACGTATCGCAATGAGAGGGAGGCGAGAAGACTCCAAGTAGGCCATCACTCAAGTTGCTCTCGCTGCCAGAGGGGAAGGGCCTCGCATCGGCCGCGTAAATACTCGGCGGACACGTCACCGAGATTGTTCTACATGCAGTCGGTGCGTGAGGCGAAAAGCGAGGAAGCGGCAGTCAGATTGAACGGCTCTGGTTCGTTGGCTGGAGCGGATTGCGCTGCCATCTGCGCGAGAGGCTCGAGCGCTGCGGCCGTTCCATGGTCAGCGAGGACGTACGCGGCGTTCTCACGCTTCCAGGTTGGAGCGGAGGCATCAAGCATCAGAGCGATAACTGCCGGCTGAGCGCCAACTACGGGCTCAACGCCGGCATCACCGAGGCCCATGATGGCGACAGCGGAATCCCGCCGAACAAGCGAGCGAAGCAACCTGCGAGAATCTGGATAGTTCGGCTATCCCTTCACGGGTGCCGAGATAGTCGAGCAAGTAACCGTAATAGCTAAGATCCGTGTCGCCGAACTGAATGGCAGCAGCTTCGAGTTCGTGCGTGACGATGGAACGGGCTGACTCTGGTTCGCTGCCGGATGTCGGTTCAACGTTGCTGTCCGCGAGATGAATGGCCGTCTCATAGATTGGAACTGTCACCTCGAACTGATCCGAAACCTGATCCGAATTCCGGGATCGCCGAAGAAAGGGCAGATTGCGGCCTTGGCTGACGAATCCTGTTGGCGGTCCTGCGTAGGCATAACCTTCAGCGGACACGTCTTTCGCGGCAACCCTGTCGTAACCGATGATGCGAACGTCCTGGGTTGCAGGAGGGTCTCCCTTCAGGCATCTTTCGATCTGAACCTCTGTCGAGAGTTCATCGCGATCCTTTCCATCGATAGTTCGCCACTCACCTGTCCGAACGGGCGAGGCAGCGCGTCCGATGCAGACCAGATCGGAAGCCCGCCACCGCTGGTGAATGCTTGCAAGGTATTGCGCTCCGCTCGTCACGGAAAAGGCAGATGGAAGAACAAGCAGTAACAGAGACGCATAGCGCATAAGCGTAAAGACACCGTATGACGGAGGATCGTTCCTTGGGAAGTGGAAAATATACGGCTTAAGGAATGTGGCGCACGGTGGTGGGGTCGGCTTCGGGGATTCCGATTATGCCTGGGGTGTTACGACGGGCTCATGAGCGGTGGTTTTTGGTTGGGTAGACTAGCATTCCTGGGGAAGCACCGCTGAGAGATGGGGACGGTTCCATGATCTCGCAGCGGAGGAGAATATACATGCGTCAGGCGACGATCGCACCACTGCTGCGAGGCACCACGCTGGGCAATCTCCAGAGCAATTTTGTCCTCGCCGAATGGCAGGATGACGGCGGCGTCGAAGATGGGCCGCCGCGGCTGATCGCTCCTCTCCATCTCCACCGGAACGACGACGAAGCGTGGTATGTGCTCGAGGGAGCGCTTTGCATACAGCGCGGCGATGAGGTGGTTGAGTTGGCCGCGGGATCGGCGATGCTGGTGCCACGCGGGACACCCCATACCTATTGGAATCCGACGCCACGCCCGACACGGTATCTGCTGGTCATGACGCCCAGAATTTTTCAGTTGATCGAAGCCATTCATTCCCTCAAGGATCGCTCCCCTACCGCTATCAGGGAGCTATTCGGGAAATACGACTCTGAGCTTTTGGGCGCATAGCTATTGGTGGGGGCTGCGGCTTTCTCGATGACGCGAGTCTGTTTTGAAAATCGCTTCAACGAAAACCGATTTCAATGCTCCAGCCGGCAGTCCATTGGCATAGAATGCCGGCACTACAGGAGACTGCTATGCCGACTTACATGGTTATGTCCAAATGGACTTCGCAGGGTCTTCAAAATGTGAAACAGAGTGCCGCCCGGCTAGACGCGGCGCGGAAGGCTTATGAATCCGCAGGTATCAAGTTATCGCATTTCTGGATGGTCACTGGTCAGTACGACATGATCGCGATTTTGGAAGCCCCCGACGATGTTGCGGTTGCAAAAGCGATTCTGACCTCTACATCTCAGGGAAGCTTCACTACTGAGACCTGCCGTGCCTTCACAGAAGACGAGTACAGGAAGATTATTGGCGGTCTGCCTTGATTGCTTACTGCGCGAAAAGACGAGTCGGAGAACGTCAGGATTCGATCGCCGGGTAAATGCCGCCTATGCGAACCCCTCCTGAGTTGTGTTGAAAAGAATCCGGTGAGTGGTCGGAATCGAAAGATTGTAGGATCGATTGTCACTGCCATGGCTCAGGTATCGACAGCTACGGATGAAAGGCCTACGCAACGGGTTCTGCCTGTCACCGGCCGCAAGTTCTTTCTGTTATTTCTGTTCCTGCTCTCATACCTCGCTCTGTTCCCGTATATGGGAAACACCGGAGCACGTTATTACGTGTTTCGACTGGTGAGCGCCGCCGTCACGCTGATGTGTGTGTACGCGGTCAGTTTCCGGAAAGGTCTCATCTTTGTCGCTCTGGTTCTTGCGGTTCCTTCTATCGTGGCGCACGCGATCGTTTTTCGGCCCGGGATGGTGCCTGCGTGGGTCTTCAACGTCATTGTGAGCTTTGCATTTGATGTTTTCACCATCGTAGTTATCTTTCGCCGCGTTTTTGTGCGCGAAAAGCCCGAGGCGGAGACGATCTTCGGCGCGGTTTGCATTTATCTCCTCATTGGATTTTCCTTCGCACGGCTCTACGCCATCCTTGCCATCATTGACCCTCATGCCTTCTACCTGGATCCGGCGGTCAATCTGCATCCTGTTCCTGTGGGTTTCGATTTTATTTTTTTCAGCTTTGGAAGCATGACGACAGCCGGCGCGGCCGGCATTGCCGCCGCTTCGCCGCAGGTCCGATCGGTGTCTATGATCGAATCCGTTCTGGCGGTGTTGTATATCGCGGTGATGATTGCGAGGCTGATGGGCGCCTACCGGCCAAGCCATGTCGGCTCCGGGGAAGCTCGCGAGGGGGATTTGTAATCGAAAATCGGCGATCGCCGAGCTCGTTGGTGATGAAGTAGGCTGCGCCGGGTTTGAGGACATCGAGAATTCCCTTCACCGTGCTGCCTAAGCTGCCGTCTCGCGCCGCGGCATTCGCGGCTTCGACCGGAGAAGATACTTTCATACCGGAAAAGATACTTTCATTAGCATGCGCATGGTTATTGCCCTCCCTGGGAGGAGGGTTTATCGACGCGCGTCACGACAGGCGGCCGAAGAGCGCGCGTGCGGGTTGGCGGGTCTAGTCTCGGGGTCTAAAAAGGGCCGCAAAAACTGGCGTCGAGGCCAAATCGGCACCGCGGCTGGTGCTTTCGCCAGAGAGTTCGATGGATGACATTGCATACGCGGGGAAACGGTTTACTATGGGAAATTCCATGGAATCCCTGGCCCGCCACCAATGCCTCATCTACCAGGGCGCCCCGTCGCGGCATCTGCCGGCGGTGGCCGCCGTAGCCTTCCAAAGATTGCGACAGCGCTATCGATGCGTGTACCTGAACAGCCCACCGATGGTGGCCGGGATGCGGTCGTATCTGGCAGCGGCGGGTGTCGACGTCGCGCACGAGGTGAAGAAGGGAAGCCTGGTGCTGACGTCGGAGCGGCAGCAACTGGTGGACGGACGTTTTGATGTGGAACGGATGATGCAGTGCCTGGAAGAGACACTGCTGCAAGCACTGGCCGACGGATACTCCGGTTTGTGGGCGACCGGCGACATGACCTGGGAGATGGGCTCGGCAAAGGATCACGCGAAGATTGCGGAATACGAGTGGCGGCTGGAGGAGCTTCTCCATGCGCATCCTCAATTGTGCGGAATCTGCCAGTACCACGCCGACACGCTGCCTGCCGAGGTGATGCGGCAAGGAATGATGGCTCATCCGACGATCTTCGTCAGCAAGACGCTGTCGCTGCTGAATCCGTACTTTGTGCGCCCCGAATCCTTCGCTTCGTGCGGGATAGAGGACGCGGAACTTGATTCCGCCATCACTCACCTCTGCAGCCACGGCCAATCCAACCGACCTACCTCTTCGTAAATCTCACGCTCAGCATGAGCGGATGATGGCGACGCTCGCGACGCACCGGCTTGTCGCTCCCAATGCACGGCTCGCCGCAGGAGCGCGACGCGTCGCAGCTTCGACCCTCCCCATGTGCGTGGCTGTGCCGCTATTGTTCTCTTCGTCGGCACGAATTATCTCGATGAAGGATGCAGGGTGGTCTCGGCATCTGCTGTGTCGACAACACATGGTTGTCTAAAGATTCATTCCTCATACACAGCAACGGAGGGACGTATGCTTCGCTCTTTCACTCTTATGGCATTGTCAATCTGCACGGCGGCATCTGCATCAGCAGCAGGTACGAATCATGACCTTGGCACGACTCACAAGAAGGACGCGCGGGTTTTTGTGACGCTGGTGAACAAAGACATGGTCTTTCACGATGTGAAGATTGACGGTCACACGTATACGCTGCGGCCGCATGAACTGCTGACGGTGAAAGGGCCGGCGGGAACCGTGGTGTATGCAGCCAGCAATTTCGGGAAATACCACCGGGGCGATACGCTGGTGGCGCTGGCGCCGTCGCTCGACCACAGCCGGATCAGCCTCAACTGATTTACCGGGAGACGCACCATTGCGAAGGGCAGGTCTAACAGGCCTGCCCTTTCTGCTTTCTCAGGCAAGAGGGGGCTGAATCGAGTTGATGGAATGGGGCCACTCACAGCGATCCGAGCTAGCGATGGACGGCGTCAAATGGCAGAAAGAGCATGACGACCGTGCCTGCATGTCGTTTGCGATTGCTCGTGCGGAGCGTGAGTCTTCCGGCATGACGGTCGATGATCTCACGGGAGATCCATAGGCCCAGTCCGGTTCCGAGCGAGCCTTTGGTGGTGAAGAAGGGCTCGAAGATCTGATTCAAAACGGCTCTCGGCATCCCCGGGCCGGTGTCTGCAACCGTGATGATGATGCCGCGGCGTCCGGTTCGCTGATCGGTTCCCGAGCGGCTGCGGAGGATGAGCCGGCCTCCGGCGTGCTGCATCGCGTCCAGCGCATTTCCGATGAGATTGCTGAGAACCTGACGGATCTCGCCCTCGAAACAGCGAACGGCCGCATTCTGCCGATGTCGCTGCTCTACCTGAATGCTGGAATTCACGATGCGTCCCTGATAGAGAGACAGCACGCTGTCGATGAGCTCCTCGCCTGTAACTTCTGTCGGCCGCGTCGATTGCTTGTGGAAGCGAAGCGTCTGACTTGTGATCGCTGAGACGCGAAGCAGTTCACGCTCTGCGGTGACCAGGTGTTGATGGATGGCGGGTGACTGGTTCATGTTGCGAACGAGGTAGATCAGATTTGTCACCGACTCCAGGGGATTGTTGATCTCGTGAGCTATGGAACTGGCGAGCCGGCCGACCGCCGCGAGCTTCTCCGCTTTCATCAGCGCATCATGGGCCTTTTTCCGGAGAGTGACATCCACACCAAGGACAATGATTCCGGAAACTGTGCCGTCGCTCTCGTGCAGTGGCTGGTAGGTGAAATCGACGTAGCGCTCGTCTGGCTGCAATCCCTCCCCAGCAAAGACGTCGAAGCGCACGTCCACTCCGGCGTAAGGCTCACCTTCCCGGTACACGCGGTCCAGTATCTCGACGTAGCCCTGCTCGGCCGCATCGGGGAGCGCCACCCGGACCGGCTTTCCCAGGACATCGCGATTGTTGACAAGACGAAGATAGAGGGGGTTGACCATGGTGATCACATGGTCCGGCCCCTGCAGCAGAGCGAAGAACGCGGGGGCCTGCTGCAATACATCGAAGAGCCTTGCCCGTTCGGTAAGAACCGCCCTTTCAGCGAGTATTCTTCCTGTTGTCTCAGAGCAAACTACGAGCGTGCCGCAGATGGTTCCCTGCACGTCCCAGACAGGACTGTAGCTGAAGGTCCAATAAACATCGACCAGCTTTCCGTCACGATTGATGGGAATCAACTGATCTTCGCTCCAGTAGGCCTGACCGCGCTTCATGACGTCGTCGATCAAAGGACGGATGACGTGCCAGATCTCGGGCCAGCACTCCTCTCCGCGCTGGCCCAGGGCAGAAGGATGCTTGTCGGCACCGATGCTTGGACGATACGCATCGTTATAGAACTGGATCAGGTCTTCGCCCCACCAGAGGAACATGGGCTGCCGCGAACCGAGGAGCGTATTCACGGTAGAGAGAAGAAGCTCCGGCCACTGCCGGATTGGACCAAGCGGAGTTGTGCTCCAGTCGAAGGCGCGGATCCGATCCGCCATCTCGCCCGTGCCGTAGATAGGGTACGGCGGACGATCGTGCTGGCTTCCCGACTGAGGCATTTCGCGCTTTCTTTGAATCGTGTCCGACACTTCGCTTCTGACTCTATCTCTATCACCGGTCCGTGATAGGTCGCAGGCCGTGGAGCACATCCCTGACGTTTTGCGCCCAGTGAGTCAACTGGCGTGCTTGTTTCTGAAGTGCACGCTCAGCATGGTACTGATGGCCACGACGCCTGCAAAGAAGATAAGCGCTGCATGATTTCCGTGCCGAACTTTTCCGAGATGCCATAGCACATGGCCGACGGCCAAATTGAAGAGCCCCCAGAGCACGTTCACTATCGGGGAGGACAAGCCCTTTCCGGGAGGGTGGGCGAACGGCGTGGGGAAGGGATCGCCAGAGACGCCTTTTACGAAATGAGGCACCGCATTCGCGAGAAAGACTCCCGCGAAGAAACAGGCGAGGTAGTTATACCAGTGCACGTGGTTCCCCCGTGGATGGCTGTCATTCCAGTCTCAGCGCCCGCCTGTTTGGCGGGCGGGTGAGGAAAAGAGGTGCCGGAATGATAGAGGAGCAGAGAGGGGAACGGGTAATGGAACAGTATTTGCCCCGAATTCGTCTGAAATCGATGGCTTTTACTGCAGGCAAAGCCTGGTACCAACCAAGCAGGCTGCCGATAGAATCATTGGATGACGCAGGTGGCGAAGGTTGACGTGGTCGGGGTGGGTTTGAATGCCACCGACACCACGATTCAGATAGCGGAGTTTCCGGAGTGCGGCTCCAAGGTGGAGTATGACTCGGAGCGGGTGACGCCCGGCGGGCAGGTGGCCTCGACCGTGGTGGCGTGCCAGACGTGGGGACTGAAGACGCGGTATGTGGGCAAGCTGGGCGACGACGATGCAGCCCGGCTGCACGCCCGGGAGTTTGAGCGTACAGGGGTGGAAGGACGGCTGATTCATGCTGCGGGTGCTTCGAGCGCACGATCGCTGATCCTGGTAGACCGGCGGGGCGAGCGAACGGTGATGTGCCGGCGCGATGAGCGCGTAGTGTTGCGGCCCGAGGAGCTGAAGCGCGAGTGGATTGTGAATGCGCGCGCGCTGCATGTGGATGGTCACGATACAGCCGCGGCTACACTTGCCGCAGGGTGGGCGCGCGAGGCCGGGGTTCCCGTGGTGGCCGACCTGGATGAGATTTATCCTGGCGTGGATGCGTTGATCGAGAAGATCGACTACCTGATCGTGAGCCGCGATTTTCCTGGCCGGCTGACGGGCGAACGCAATTTGAAAGCTGCGCTGCGCGAGATACAGCTGCGCTACGGATGCTGCGGGTTGACCGCTGCGACGCTGGGCCCGGACGGCGTAGTGGCCTGGGATGGCGAACGCTTTCACTATGCGGCGGCTTACCGAGTGCCGGTGGTGGACACGACGGGTGCGGGCGATATCTTTCACGCCGGGTTTATCTATGGGCTGTTGCAGGGATGGCCGCTGGACCGACAGCTGGATTTCTCCTGCGCTGCGGCGGCGCTGAATTGCATGCACGAGGGCGCGCGAGGCGGCATTCGATCGGTGGACGAGATCGAAGAGTTGATGGCAACCACTCCACGCTACGATTCCGTCGATAGCCTCTCCGCAGCGGAAGCGGTGGCGGCGGAAGACCCAGCTTAAGAGCGCGAGCAGGCTCCAGTTCCCTCTTAACTCCCAACTTGATAGCTATTGCGAGGAATGATGGCCGCATTGATTGATGCGATTGATGTGAAGCGGAAGATGACGTTCGAGTTTGAAAACGCTCCGTATTACTGCATGGACTCGGAGATATCCACGCCGACGGCGCGCGGCGGGCAGACCCTGGTGCGGCTGCGGATGCGCAATATGTTGACACGCGCGGTCTTCGACAAGACCTTCAAGGCCGGGGACAAGTTCAAGGAGCCGGATCTGGAGACGGTGGACGCCTCCTATCTCTACAGCGACGGGGACGGTTCGTACTTCCTGAACCAGGAGAGCTTTGAGACGCTGGCGCTGACGGGCGAGATGGTGAAGGACGCGCTGGACCTGCTGATCGAAGGGACGATCGTGAAGATCGATATGTACAACGGCAACCCGATCGGGCTGGAACTACCGGCGCAGGTGGAACTGGTTGTTGCATATACAGAGCCAGGCGTGCGCGGAGATACGGCGAGTGGAAGTGTGACCAAACCGGCAAAGCTGGAGACCGGGGCGGAGATACGGGTCCCCTTTTATATCAAGGAAGGCGAAAAAATCAGGGTGGCGACCGAGACCCGGGAGTTTGCGGGCCGGGCGTAAGTGCAACTGGAGGGTGGAAGTCGGCTTCTCAGAGGATGGGCGGCACGGGATTGGCAGAACGGATTTGCTCCCGTAACGTAATTCCGGGAGAGATCGACCCTTCGGGCATTCATGGAGATTCAGGAGAGATATGCCGTCCACACAGCGTGCGCGGCGCTGCTGCTGATTTCGATCGCCACGACGGTTCGAGCGCAGACGGCAACAGACAATACGTTGCCCGATGCGCCGGACGCCGCGTATATGCTGACCGGCGCGTCTTCCCCCGATCCGACTGCATGGGGAGCGACGTCCACCTTCGGCTTCGGCTTCCTGAGGCGCGGCCGGCGCCGTCCTCTGCGGTGACGCTGCGCGAATGTCCTTATGACCACACGCATGCGCGTATCTGCGGCGTGCATTGGGGGCAGCTGGTTATCTCCTCAGTTATTTTCAATGCGTTTCAAAACGCAGGGAATCTCTATACCGGGTACTGGTACCGGTATGAGACGACCCATGGCGAGTGGTGGAACCGGTATGTGAATTCGGTGGAGGGATGGCGATGGGATGTGTGGTCCGATAACAACCCGTTTCTGGATGACTATGTCGGACATCCAATGATGGGTTCGATCACCGACTATCTCTGGATACAGAACGATCCTAAGTCGATGACGCTGGACCAGTCGAACACATGGCCATACTGGCGGCGGATACTTCGGGCGGGTGCTTTTTCAACTTTTTACAGCTTCCAGTGGAAGTTTGGGCCGTTCGGCGAAGCGGGTATCGGTCATAACGGCGACCATTATTTCTCCGACGACAAGAATACGGTCTATACGAACGAGACCGGGTGGGTCGAACTGATAACCACGCCTGCAGGAGGCATGGCCTGGACGATGGCCGAAGACGCGCTGGACAAGCATGCCGTCAGGCGCCTGGAAGGCATGAGCCGCAACCCGATCGCTCTCACGATGTACCAGTTCCTGACACCGTCACGCGCGACGGCAAATATCCTGCGCTTCCGTCCGCCGTGGTACCGGGACTCGCGCACAGTGAAGGCGAAGAGCTTCTTCAGCGAGCCGCCTGGACCGAAGGATGTCGAGCTGCCCTATGAGACGGCAACGACCGCCGCGGCGGAGCGCGATGCACCGGAGACTGCCTCGAAGAACGATATTGAGGCAGCGCCGGCGCGGCCGGTGCGTTATCTGCCGGTGTATCCGCGGCCGGGAGGCGTCCACGAATTCGGCGCGTGGTGGGGACTTTCGCTGATGAGCGGCCACCTGTGGGGGTACGCCCAGGACGTCAAGTACATGCCCATCGACGTGCGCTATTCCTACGAGTTTGAGCGCTGGGACCACTGGACGATGCGCTATTCGCCTGAGATCACGGCGCTAGCGATGCTCGATGAGCCGGTGCCGAACCAGACCAATGCTGAGCTGTTACGTAAGCGGACGTACGGCAGCGGCGTGAGCCCGGTCGGATTTCAGTCGGACTTCTTTCCCTCGAAGCGGGTGCAGCCTTTCTTGAGCACAGACGGGGGCTTCATCTACTTTATGGATCGCGTGCTGTCGCCGCAGGGATCGCAGTTCATGTACACGGTGGACTTCGGGACCGGTATCAACATCTTCCGCAAAGAGCGCCAGGCCGTCAGCATCGGCTACCGCTATCAGCACCTGTCGAACGCGAACATCAGCCGGCACAATCCGGGCATGGACGCGAACACCTTTTACGTGTCGGTGTCGCGCTTCCGGACAAAGGGATACCGCTGAAGAGTCAGCGAGGATTTATCCGTTGGACGCAGGGGCTTCGATGGCATCTCAACTACAGCCACACGCGGGACGGCGCTTCGCGCTAAGAACGCCACACAGGATGCGACCATGAGCGTAAACAGCACGACCACGACGAAGCAGAAGGCCACGCGGGCCGCAAGGAAGACGCAGCCTGCAACCGAGGCCGCTTTGCTTGGCCCTGTCGCCATCGAGGTGCAGACGAGAACCACGGGCGACTGGTTCGGACGGTTTGCCGCCTTTGCATCCGGTTGGCTGGGCTCGAAGTGGGCGTTTTCCTGGGCGGTGGCCGTCATCGTGGTATGGGCCGCTTCGGGTTTTGTCTTTCACTATTCCGACACCTGGCAGCTGGTCATCAATACCGGCACAACTATTGTGACGTTTCTGATGGTCTTTCTCATTCAAAACACACAGAACCGGGACGCGCGGGCGATCAACCTGAAGCTGAACGAGCTGATCCGCGCGCTGGACAAGGCGCGAGACCAGATGATCGACATTGAGAACCTGAGCGATCTGGAACTGGATGAACTGCAGGCGCGGTACGAGGCGATCCGAAGGGAATGCCTGGCGCGGGAGCAGCGGGGCGAGGCCGAAGCCGGGAGTTAGGCAGCTTTGCGCCTTACACCATCGGTTGATGGATCAGGACGGGTGCCAGGTCATGTCGACGCGCACGGGGATTTCGTTTTTGATCGGCACGGTGAGGAACGAGGGCGCCGGGATTTTGAAGTCGATGAGCGTCGAGGGAATCGTCCCGGTGATGTGGTGGCTGGCGCCTTCGACCTTCTGTTGAAAGCTCACGTGAGAGTAGTGCGCCGTGTTGCCGGCGAACTGGACTTCGAGATCGCAATCCAGGCTGGACGCAGAGAGCGATGCCTGGGGCAGGCGGAAACGCACCGTGACGACGGGAAACTCTGCGCCGCGGGTGGTCTGGAGCATGTGCAGGTCACGGTTACTATCTCCGGAATCAAAAGACTTGACCGGCACCGCGATTAGAAAGTCGCACTGCCCATCGTGGCAGACTCCTTTGCCGCGCGCAGCATGACTGATCCCGTCGACCTCATGAATCGGGTGCGACATGTGATATGTCAGGGTGGACTGATCGAGCGCCCAGGACTGGTCCGCCTGCGTTGTCTGCGCGAGAGCAGGAAATGCGAGCAGAAGAAGAGCGAGAAGCGGGGTCCTGTGCATGGGCAACCTTAGAACTTCAACGATCCCACGTGAATGGGCCAGGTGACGGCGACGATAGCGGTGCCATAGGCAGCGACGGTGGTCCAGGCGACTGCGGCATGCGCGGAAGCAATTCCGTGAACCTTCTCACCGTTGTTGGCCTGGTCGTAGGCCATGGCGCCGAGGATGGGAGTAAGGATCATGCCGGGGCCGTGAATATAGATCAGATACTTATGCAGCCTGATGCCGCCGCGGGAGGGAGCCTCAGAAACTTTGGGCGCGCGGATGGCGTAGGAGGCGGTGAAAGCGTACATGGTGACGGAGGCCGCACCCAGGCCGACGTGAATGTCGCGGCCGGTGGCGTTGTCTTCGCCCTTCTTCAGGTCAGGCGGCGCGAAGGCCGAACTGATGCAGGCTCCAGCGAGCGGAGCGAGCGTGATGAGGCCGAGCCGCTGATGGATGCGAAGCATGCGGGTGTGCCGATCAAGCCGGGCCTGCAGATCGGGATCGGGCTTGGTCTGGCTGGGCGAGAGACCCAGATCGTTCAGCGATGGCGGCGCGGGCGCCTGGGAACTCGGCGCCTGGGAACTCCCGCTGTCCGGTTTGGGAAGCGCTTGTCTTGATTGCGGTGGCTGATCTCGCGACTGCTGATCGGCGTCCGGAGCCGTTGGGGGTAGCGCGGGCGCGGGTGCATCCGGCAAGGAGGCCACGCTGGCTGTGGCTGTCTGTTGAGTGATTTGCGCAGCGAGGGGAGCCGAGGTACCGAGAAGAGCGAGCAGGCCGAGGGTGGAAAGGACGATCCTTAGGGGAATGACCGGTGGGCCCAATGGGTAACGCATGCTTCCTTCTCGAGCCTCGACAGAGAATCGTGCCGGAAACGCGAGGCCACCGCTAACTGATATATCCGACCCTGGCTTAATTCCAGATGAAGGTCACGATCGGAAAGGGCCGGCCGACTGCTCGATCGCATTAGAGGTCAACGCGAACACCGAAGAGGGTGATGAGCAGCGCGGCCTGATCGGCACTGATGAGGAGACCGGCCATGCTGTGCCGGCGTGCCGCGTATGCCATCGATGCGGCAGTCGCGGATATCGGCGCCGGTGAGCTTTGCATGGGAGAGGTCGGCGCGGCTCAGGTCGCATTTGCGGAAGATGACGCCGGAGAGATCGGCTGCGTAGAAGTCGGCTTCGATGAGATTGCAGTGCTCGAAGACGCAGTGTTCGAGGCGAGCCATGCGCATCAGGGCAAGATTGAGCTTGCACTCATGAAACAGCACGCTGCTCCACTGTGCCTCATTGCAGGTGGCGCCGGTGAGCCGCGTGGATCTGATTTCTACGCGTTCGAGCACGCTGCCGGTGAGGTTGATATTCGCGAGGTCGGAATCATCGATATGCGCGTCGCGCATCCGCAGTCGCTGCGCGCCGGGGTCGGAGAGCGTGGTGCCGCGGAGGCGGCAGCTTTCGATGGAGACGGATTGCCCGCGAGGACTCAGGAGCGGGGGCAATCGGGTATCTGTCACCAAAGCGTCGTGAATCGAGCCAGATGCGAGTTGTTCAGAGAAATCAGGGGTGAGAAGGGCGTCATCGAGGCGTGGCGCGATGCGGCCTTTGGGCTTGCCGACCATGCCTCAGGGTACCGGAATCTCTTCGGACGGAGGCATTGCGCCTGCCGGCACTGCAGGGCGCTGAAGATGGCCGGGTTTCGAGGCAAATATTTGCATGGCATTGAAGATCGCCGCGTGGCTTATATGTAACTCTGTTCGGGCGGGATTGGTCTGATGGCGAAGCTGATTGCGACCCTGAGGCTCCTGAAGAAGAATCTTCTCCGCGCGCTGAGCGTTTTACTTTGAATGCGAAGTTGCCCTCAATGGCTCTTCTTCATGGGCTGGGAAAACGAATCCTCATGCAGAAGCCGTGGAGGTCATTCGTGCGCTGATTTTGCCGTCGTTATTCGGTGGTCGTCTTCCATGCGGACAGATCGCGGCCAATCATCGCCTCAAGTTCTTCTGTCTCACGAAGCAACAGCTCTGACGCCTTTCGCAGCGAGCGTGCAGGGATATCCGAAAATGGCGTGCCTCCGCCCAGGAACAGCTTGATGAGGCTGGAGTCTTTGACAGCAGCGACAAGGCTGTCAAATTTGCGAGCCTTGCACCAGTCAGCCATTGCCGATGCGGCTTTGGTTGCAAAGTAGCTCTTGGGCTCAGTCATCTGTTTCGTCGAATAGATCTCAGCCAGTTGCGACTCATGCAAAGTAAAGCGCGGGATGTTCAGGAAGACCGCCAGATCTTCGACGAAACCCCGCGGGTCGCTACTCAGATCCTCGTAAAGCCTGATCGACAGTTGCGACTGCGGAAACGCACTCTTCCATTCCCGAAGGTGAGTGGCATACAGACTGGATCGGATCAGCTCCGGATCACGCTCCAGCGCATCTTCAAAGCCGCATGCCAGAGTGCCGTAGGCCAGCTTGAGGCGATAGAGGGACACGAGCCGCTGCACCGGATTGCGGAAGATGAAGACGATCTTTGCCTCGGGAAGCCACTGTGCAATAAGGTTGCGGGCGGACCTGGACGCGAAGTAGGTAGGAGCGACCTCTCCGACCATTCTTCCGTCGCTGGAGTCAGCGAAATGGCGAAAATACCACTCCCAGCCACGATGGAAGTGGAGGTCGAAGAAGCGTGTCTCCTTGGTGGGCGCCGGCAGGTTCACATGCTGGCTGAATACGTCGTGCAGCCAGCTTGTACCAGTCCTCGGCGGACCGACTATAAAGAAAGACGGCATCTTCCTCGTCGAATCGACGCGGAGCTGGTGGGAGTTTACGGTTGCAGCAGCAGTCTCCGGTTGATCCGAGACACTCTTCTTTGGCCCTTCAAGTGCCGGCACCAAATGCGCTCCTAGCCTAACGAACGAGGATACATTTTACGGGCGCGAACCGAAAGAAGATCGTGCAAATACTCAATGAAAACTACACATCAGTAACCAGAGGATCCCACGGGGCTAAGTGGAGGCGTATCACTAACTTCATCGTATGATTTACGAACGACGTCCAGTTCAGCACCGACAATATGCCGATGAGTTCTATGTCGACTTCAGACGATCTGCAGCGGATAACAAGTTGCCTGCATAGTGTGCGAGATTTCATTCGGCAGCGCGATCGGCGAGCTCTATCCGTGAGTTACTCGCAGGGCGGGGACCCTTCTACCTCTCTTGACCGCGAGATCAATCAATTTCTGCGCGAAAGGCTTCCACGAGCCGGCGAGGGCTGGCTATCGGAAGACGACAAAGACGATCTCTGCAGGCTGAAGGCTTCGCGGGTATGGATTGTCGATCCGATCGACGGAACGCGAGAGTTCGTGGAGGGATGCCCGGAGTGGTGCGTGTCGATCGGCCTGGTGGAAGGAAATGAGGCTGTTGCGGGCGGCGTTTTGAATCCGAGTACCGGCGAAATGTTCTGGGGCTCTCAAGAGACCGGCCTTCAGACTTCCGGGCACTCGAATCCTGCACCCTCAAATGGACATGGCTCTGAGCAGACGGCGGTGTCCCGACTCCTGGTCAGCCGGAGAGAATACAGCGAAGGAAAATGGAAGTCGTTTCATCGACCGGACGTAACGGTGGTGCCGCTTGGCTCGATCGCGTACCGGTTGGCCAAGGTCGCTGCTGGTTACGCGGACGCAACATGCACATTCGAGACACGCCACGAATGGGATGTGGCGGGCGGCGTCGCCCTGCTGATGGCTGCGGGAGGACGAGTGGAGGGGCGAGATGGCGGGGCCGTCCGATTCAATCAGGAAACGCCAAAGTTGCAATCATTGTTCGCCTACAGCGGCAACTGTTCGTCTTTATTGCCCACACTGTGCGAACGCCACAGAGACAAGTCGCCGCGCCCGGCTATCTGAGCGCCGACCTTTATTCCCCCGTCGCCCGGTATGCGAGTTTCGACTCGATTGCATCGACGATCCGCGAGACGCTCTCCTCGATCGTCTGCAGATCCGTGCGGCATTCCACCTCCGGCGACAGGGGCTCTTCATAGGGATCATCGACACCGGTGAACCGCGGCAGGTTTCCGGATCGCGCCTTGCGGTAAAGGCCCTTCACATCGCGTTCTTCGCAGACTGTGAGTGGAGCGTTTACGTAGACCTCGAGGAAATTCGAGATGCGTTCCCGCATCTCCTCCCGCACGTCACGGTACGGCGAGATGGCTGAAACGAGCGTGATGACACCGTGACGGGTCAGCAGTTCGGCTACGAAGCCGATGCGCCGTACATTTTCCGTGCGATCTTCCCTGCTGAAACCCAGACCGTGGGAGAGGTGCTTGCGCACCTCATCTCCGTCAAGCAGCTCGACCCGATGGCCGCTGGAAAGAAGTTGTTCATAGACCCTGCGACTCAGTGTGCTCTTGCCCGCCGAACTGAGGCCTGTAAACCACACGGTCAAACCATTGCGATCCGATACGCGAGAGCGGATGGCTGTCTGAGTCAGAACGGCTTCAATCATCCCTGCGCCCACGGTCTGGTTCGTCTCCGGATCGATCACGATGAAACTTCCGGTCTTGCGATTTTCAGTGTAGGGATCGCAGAAGAGCGGCCGGTAGGTCCTGGCTTTGACGACGGCTATGTCATTCAGCTGCAAATTCTGCGCAGGGAGTTCCGAGAGATTCGCGACATCCAGGCGGGAGCTTACTTCCTCGATCTCTCCATGGATTATTTGAGACAGATGTTTGAACAGATAGGGGCGATTCAGGACAAGCGCTTGTTGGGACATCCACACGATGCGGGCACGGAAGCCGCGAGCTTCCTGAGGCGGCTGATCACAATCGGCGAGGATGTCGCCGCGGCCGAGATCTACGTGATCATTTAGACAAAGAGACACCGACGATGGCGCGAATGCCTCCGACAGCTCCCTGCTGTAGGAAGGAATGGCAGCAACCTGAACTTGTCTTCTTGAAGGGAGCGCCAACAGCGTATCGCCGACCGTGACGACGCCGGAGGCAATTTGACCACCGTAGCCCCGATAGTCTTCCGCACGAATGACATATTGAATAGGCATCCGAAACGGCGCATCGACATTTTCTTCGTTAGGAAGGGCCTCTAGATATTCAAGGACGCTGGGCCCCTGGAACCATTCCATGCGCTCGCCGCGTCGCGCCACGTTATCGCCATCGGTTGCGACAACCGGAACGAAGTACACGTGCGCGTCCGGGAAGGTGGCCTGCACACGCTCGAATTCCTCTCTGATTCCGATGAAGACCTGTTGGTCGAAGTCGACCAGATCCATCTTGTTCACGACAACGACGATCTGTTTGATTCCGAGCAGCGACGCAATGGCTGCGTGACGGACGGTTTGGGGCAAAACACCTTTGCGGGCATCGACCAAGATCAGCGCTACGCTGGCTGTCGATGCGCCGGTTGCCATATTGCGTGTGTACTGCTCATGACCCGGAGTGTCGGCAATGATGAATTTCCGCCGAGGGGTGGAGAAGTAGCGATACGCGACGTCGATGGTAATGCCCTGTTCACGCTCAGAACGGAGGCCGTCGGTCAGTAACGCGAGATCGAGGCCATTGCGGGATACGCGGCGAACACTTTGAAGCTGATCCTCGTAAACACCTCCGCTGTCGTATAAAAGACGCCCGATCAGCGTGGACTTTCCGTCATCGACGCTTCCCGCCGTACTGATCCGCAGCAGTTCCTGAGCCATGGCTAGAAGTAGCCCTCTCGTTTCTTCTGCTCCATGGAGCTGTCCTGGTCATGGTCGATGATCCTGTTTTCGCGCTCCGACTTCTTCGTCTGCTTGAGTTCTTCGATGATCTCTTCGACAGTGCTTGCCGTCGATCGTACGGCGCCCGTGCAGTAGGTACAGCCGAGCGACCGGAGACGGCACATGACCATGACCGGCTTTTCGCCGGGCATGCCTGGTGCAGGATGTTCTGTTGGGATCAGCGCGTCGCCGCGTACCAGCATTGGCCGCTCGCGCGCAAAGTAGAGGGGCACGATCGGAATATCTTCTGCCTTGATGTATTCCCAGACGTCGATTTCCGTCCAGTTGGAGAGCGGGAAGACCCGGATGCTTTCGCCTTTATTGATTCGGCCGTTATAGATGTTCCAAAGCTCCGGTCGCTGATTCTTAGGGTCCCACTGACCGAGAGCGTCGCGGAAGGAATAGACCCGCTCCTTGGCCCGCGATTTCTCTTCGTCACGCCGCGCCCCGCCGATGGCTGCGTCGAAGCCGCCTTTCTGCAACGCTCGCAGAAGGGCGCCTGTCTTCAGTGCTGCGCAACATCGTTGTGTGCCGAGCCGGAAGGGATTGGTCTCTTCGGTGGCGTCTTCCATGCTCGAGTGAACGATGAGCCGAAGTCCGAGATCCGCTGCAATGCGATCGCGAAAGGCAATCATCTCGCGGAATTTGTAGGAGGTATCGACATGCAGAAGGGGGAATGGAGGCTTCGCCGGATGGAAGGCCTTCTGTGCCAATCGCAGCATCACCGACGAGTCTTTACCAATGGAGTACAGCATGACCGGGTTTGAGAACTCGGCAGCAACCTCGCGCAGGATGTGGATGCTCTCCGCTTCCAGAGCTTCGAGATGAGATAGGGTCCGGCTCATTCTGCCGTTCGCTCCAGGGTCCAAATCGCAGTCGCGCGTCAGGGGTGCAGAGCTGCCCATAGTCTGATAGTTATATGTGCGCAGCATTGCAGATGTTGGTGTTAAGTATGAAATGTCAAAGAAAATTCTTGCAATTACTTGTTAGTGCCTCCCTTGAGGCGCTCCACGGGCCCTCGCCTGCAATTCACGGCGTATCTATCAAGATCGGATAATATTCCTCCTTCACGATAGAAACCATTCCGCCCCCAAGTTAACCAGATGATCACCCCAACGGCGGTAAACGAATGAACGGCAATGGCCGCATGACGCGACGGATGAAAAGTGATGTTGCGATCATCGGTGGCGGGTATTCGGGCATAGTCCTTGCGATACAGCTGCTTCGATGTTGTCGGGGGACGCTATCCATCGTCATCGTCGATCGCTCATCGCGTCCGGGCAGGGGCGTAGCGTATGACACCCGATGTCATGACCATTTGTTAAATGTTCGTGCCGGGAGCATGAGCGCCCTGGCCGGTGAGCCCGATCATTTCATCGACTGGATAGAAGAATCGGGCAGCGCCAGCTTCGCTCCGGATACATTCGTTCCGCGAAGCCTCTATGGCGAGTACATCGAGCATACTCTTCGCCGCTCTTTAGATTGCAATCCCCATTGTCAGGTCACGTATCTCACCGGAAATGCGGTTTCGCTGGCGCACAGCGAGTCCGGATTCAAAGTCTGTCTTGAAGACGGAGCCCATATTCAATCGACCGTTGCGGTTTTGGCCATGGGAAATACCCGCCCTTCCGATCCGCTGCGCGGCAAGAGAATCGCAAAGCGTTTCTATGGCGATTTCGCCTGGGAGGAGAGCGCTCTTCGCGACATTCCAACGGATGGAACAGTTCTGCTGATCGGGAGCGGGTTGACGGCCATCGATCAAGTGCTGGGCCTGAAGGCACAGGGCTTTCGAGGCACAATCAGCATGGTTTCCAGACGCGGAAAGCTCCCCGCGGTCCATGGCTCAGCGGTTCCCTGGAATGTCGACTGGGCCGATTGGCTGCCCGTTACAGTGTCATCGGCAACGCGAGAAGTGCGACGTCAGATTCATCTCGCCTCTCAATGCGATGTGGATTGGCGATCCGTCATTGACTCGATTCGTCCCTGGACATCGGGCATCTGGAAGCAATGGCCGCTCCAAGAGAGGCAGCGATTCCTGCGTCACATAAGACCGTTTTGGGAAGCTTCGAGGCATCGACTGCCGCCAGCCACTCACCAGGCCATTGAGGCATTGATTGCTTGCGGAGCACTGCGAGTGCTCGCAGGCCGGGTTACTGAAGCCATCCAGAAGGATACGAAGGTCGATATCTCGATCGTGCTCCGAGGGACCCGCGAGACGGTGAGCTTATCCGCTGATCGCATTATCAACTGCACCGGTTCGGGAACGTGCGATCGAGTGCAGGATCCATTCATCGAGAGGCTTCTTGAAATGGGCCTCGCCAGCTACGACCCCCTGAGGATAGGGATGGGTACCGATGACCACGGTCGCTTGATTGGGGCATCCGGCAAATCTGCGGCAAATCTGTATGCCCTTGGTCCACTGAGAAAGGCAACGCTGTGGGAGACGACAGCGGTTCCTGAGATCCGCGAGCAGGCATTGGAACTGGCGGAGCGCATCGTGGGCCAGTTATCGGAGAATGGCGTGGCGAGGTCTATGGCAGCCGGGAAGATTTGAAATAAAAAGGCGAGCACAGCAAGCGAATCGGCGGCGTAGTTGCATGCTCTGCGGAGCCTTCATTTTGACGAGTATGGAATACTGCGTCTGGTGAGGCACCCTTGTGAGGTTCCGAAGCACCAGCCGTCAATGCACTTATGACTTCGCCGATCTGAAGTCGCTGCTGGCAAAAGCCTCCCCTGCTCGTTCCGGTGATGAGCTTGCGGGAATTGCAGCTGAGACGGATGTAGAGCGCGCTGCAGCGAAGGCGGCGCTTGCCGACGTTCCACTTGCCCACTTCCTGAACGAAGCCGTCATACCGTACGAGGAAGATGAAGTGACGAGGCTGATCGTCGACTCGCATGATGCGGCTGCGTTTGCCCCGCTCAAGAGTCTTACTGTCGGCGAGTTCCGGGAATGGATTTTGAGCGAGGAACGAACCGCGCCGGAGATGGAAGCTGTTCGCGCTGGCGTCACTCCGGAGATGACTGCAGCGGTTTCGAAATTGATGCGAAATCAGGATCTGATCCTGGCCGCGAAGAAGTGCTCTGTCGTAACACGCTTCCGTTGCACCATCGGTCTGCCAGGAAGATTGAGCGTTCGGCTGCAACCGAATCATCCCACGGACGATATCCCCGGCATCCTGGCCTCCACTATCGACGGACTCATGTACGGATGCGGCGACGCGGTGATTGGGATCAACCCGGCGAGCGAGAGCATAACGACGGCGACAAAGTTATTGCAGGTTCTGGACGAATTCCGGATACGGTTCGATGCCCCTATACAGAGCTGCGTGTTGACTCATGTCACCGACACCTTGCAGATGATCGAGCGCCGGGTCCCTGTGGACCTGGTCTTTCAATCGATTGCGGGAACCGAGAAAGCGAATCGTAGCTTTGGAATTTCCATTTCGCTACTGGACCAAGCACACGAGGCGGCCCTTGAGCTTCATCGCGGAACGGTCGGGACGGATTGCATGTATTTTGAGACCGGTCAAGGAAGCGCACTCTCCGCGGAGGCAAACTTCGGCGTGGACCAGCAAACGTGTGAGGCACGGGCCTATGCCGTTGCGCGCAGGTTTCGACCGTTGCTGGTAAATACTGTCGTGGGCTTCATCGGCCCGGAGTATTTGTACGACGGCAAACAGATTATTCGCGCCGGACTCGAAGATCACTTTTGCGGCAAGCTTCTGGGGCTACCGATGGGCTGTGATATCTGCTATACGAATCACGCCGAGGCCGATCAGGATGATATGGACACGCTGCTTACACTGCTAGGCACCGCGGGGGTGAATTTCATCATAGGCGTGCCGGGAGCGGACGATATCATGCTCAACTACCAGAGCACCTCGTTTCACGATGCGCTCTATATTCGTGAGTTGCTCTCATTGAAAAGGGCGCCGGAATTTGAGCACTGGCTGGAACGAATGAAGATCGCGGATGCGAGGGGCCGCATTGGCACGGATGGATCCATCGTCCAACATCTTCTTGCCGGAAGCACGCTTTTGAATTAGAGACGATGACCTTCCTGTCGCACAGATCCGATCCGTGGAAGAGGCTGAGGGAATACACCCCGGCTCGGATCGGCCTGGGCCGCGTGGGGGTAAGCCAGGGTACGAAGGATGTGCTGGAGTTTGCTGAAGCCCATGCTCATGCCCGCGATGCCGTTCACGCGGTGATCGATGTAGATGCGCTGGGGAATGCATTTCAACATGCCGGCTTCGACATCATCCGTGTCCGCAGCAGTGCGTCGTCCCGGCGGGAGTTTCTTCAACGTCCAGACCTTGGTCGCAGATTGGACCAGAACTCCGCATTACTGTTCTCCGGCATCTCGCAGCCGTCGGGCTCACGGGACCCGGACGACGGGAGCGATGCGGACGGCTTGAAGCGGTTAGCCCTGGTGGTTGGGGATGGCCTATCGTCCCGCGCGACGATGCTTCATGCTCTGCCGGTTGTGATGGCGGTGCGAAGCCTGCTGCCGGAGTGGGAGATGAACCACGTCATCCTGGCCGAGCAGGCTCGTGTTGCGCTGGGAGATGAAGTGGGCGCGCTTTATGCAGCAACAGCAACGTTGATGCTGCTGGGCGAGCGTCCCGGGCTGCAGTCCGCGGATAGCCTTGGCGCATATGTCACATATCAACCAAGGATTGGCCGATCCGATTCAGAGAGAAATTGCGTCTCGAACATTCACGCCCAGGGCCTGCAGCATGACGTCGCTGCCCGAAAGATAGCATCACTGCTCAACGCAGCGGCGTTGCTGAAGGCTTCAGGGATTGCGCTTCGGGCGAAGCAGAATCTGTCCGAGCCGGGCATGGAAAGCGATCGAGACATGACCAAAACTTTGGCGGTCGATGACAATCTCAAGCTGTGAGGCTCTGCAGGCGTGGAAAGGCTGACCCGGAGTGTCGCCAGATCCCGTGGGAAGAGCGCAATTCGGAGCAGCGATTCGGCTGCTTTCGATCTTCTAAGCACGAAGGTGAAGCGATAATGAGCAGCGGTTTTCCCGCCCACCCGCGATTGCCGGCCTTGCCTCCAATCATCGTGCTACAGTCTTCAATCGACCGGCCGTACGGAGGATTCGAAAATGGCGAGCGAACAGGGCCGGCGCATACCGGTCATCACAATTGACTTCGAAACTGGATACACTCAACGGTTTGAGAACGATGACGAACCGATTCCCTGCGTCGGTGACACACTGATTCGCCTAAAGTTCGACAGGACTACCGAAGCTTCGCGCGTTGTCGTCACAGATCGAATCCTGGTGTATTCCGACGACGACAGGCTTCTCTCTGTCACGCTAAAGGTACGCGCTGCGAGCGGGGTCTGAATCCTTCCGGAGTGGAAACTCACGGATAGATGCAGATAGCTCACAGCGGACCGCTGCCGGTCGAGTGGGCACAATATTAGGCACTGCGGCGTTGAGGCGAAGATTTCCGATTCAGAGAATGCGTCGGAGGTTATTGAAGCAAAAGAGGAAGGATGGTGCGCCCGGAGAGATTCGAACTCCCGACCTATTGCTCCGGAGGCAATCGCTCTATCCAGCTGAGCTACGGGCGCGCAGTCATGATTTTACATGAGGGCATCCGGGTGCCGAACTTTCACCGGGCATAGCCTCCATGGCACGGCTCTCACCTGCGGGGGACTGCTATGCGGTGACGAGGGAGCCGACGCGCTCGCCGGAGACGACGCGCAGGATGTTACCGGGCGTGTTCATGTTGAAGATGATCATGGGCATCGCGTTGTCCTTGCAGAGCGAGACAGCGGTCATGTCCATGACCTTGAGGCCGCGCTGAAGGACCTCGAGATACGTGATCTCTTCGTACTTGATGGCGTCCTTGGTAATGACGGGGTCGGCGCTGTAGATGCCGTCGACCTTGGTGGCCTTGAGCAGGATGTCGGCCTTGATCTCCATGGCGCGGAGGGAGGCGGCGGTGTCCGTAGAGAAGTAGGGATTGCCGGTGCCGGCGGCGAAGATGACGACGCGGCCCTTCTCCAGATGGCGGATGGCGCGGCGGCGGATGTAAGGCTCCGCGACCTGGTTCATCTCGATAGCGGACATCACGCGGCTGTGCACACCGCACTTCTCGAGCGCGTCCTGGAAGGCGAGCGCGTTGATGACGGTGCCGAGCATGCCCATGTTGTCCGCAGAGACGCGGTCCATGTGACGGGCCTGCTCCGCGACGCCGCGGAAGAAGTTGCCACCACCGACGACGATGGCGACCTCGACACCCGAGTCGCGGACCTCGGCGATCTCCATGCTGATCTGGTGAACGGTGTCGACATCGACACCGAAGCCACGTCCGGCGGCGAGGGCTTCGCCTGAGAGCTTGAGCAGGATCCGCTTGTACATGCTCCTGCGAGTATCGCATAGCGTCCGCCCGAGAGCCGCCCGCTCGGAGGGCGCGCAACGTCCGATTTCTACCTGCCTGCGGCCCCGGAAGCTGCGTCCGGGAACCGCGTGTAGATCAAGTCAAAGCCGGGCTGCCAGGTCTTTCCGTTGTCGTCGGAGGTAACGCCGCTCTGCTCCACCGTTCCGTCGGGCAGCAGACGATAAGACATACGTGTCTTTTGCTGGGGATGACCGGGCTGGGGCCAGACGCCTTCAAGGACCATGGCGTTGCCGTCCCAGCCTCCGGTGAAGGTGACCCAGGAGCCGGAGGAGTCCACCCAGAGCTGCTGCCAGCCGTGCTTGTCCGGCAGGTAGGAGCTGAAGCTGCCACCATCGCCGCCGCGAAGAGGCATCCAGTTTTCGCGAATGGCGCAGCCGGAGTAAAGCTTCTCAATCCGGCTGGTGGCGACCTTGCGCTGGGGCGCGGCTTTCGGTGAGACGCTCCAGTGGCCAACCCAGAAGTCGAGCTGGTGGCTCTCAGCGGAGGTGCAACCGGCTGGCGCAGCAGGAGGCGGCGTGCTGCCCGGCGTCTGTGCGGCGGTGACTTGCGTGTGGCCGGGTTGTGGGGCACAGGCGAGGATCAGAAGCGTAGTGGCGATGCGTGAGATGGGAGTCATCCAGCACCTCGATAATTTTTCGATGAATACCGATAGGCGGGTCCCGGAGATTGCTCTTGATACAGGAACTCGAAGAGGCTTGTACAGCCGAGAGTGACAGTGCTTCAGGATAGTGTGGCGCGTATCCTGAATGAGGTTCTCGACAGGGTTTCTCGATGCCGGGTTGTCGATACAGACCGAAGATGCCGCTGGGCGCGCTGGTGGAGTGCCTGTGGTATTGGGAGGGTGCTCCCGGACCGCACCTGCAGGAGCGCCTGCTGCCGCAGGCACAGGCGGCGATGATCCTCAATCTGCGCGAAGATCCGATCGCCATCTACGAGGACAACGGCGTCGCGCGGTCTTACGGGACAGCCGTCTTTTCCGGCGCGCGCTCGAATTGTTTCACCATCGATTGCAACCAGCAGGAACGAGTGGTGGGTGTGCAGTTTGCGCCGGGCGGCGCGTTTCCCTTCTTCCGCATGCCGATGTCGGAGCTGGAGGATGCTTCCTTCGACATGAGGAACCTGTGGGGCGACGAAGTGGGGTGGGTGCGCGAGCGCGTACTGGCCGCGCCGACGCCGCGGGCAATGCTCGAAGTGCTGGCGACGTGTCTCGAAGAGCGGCTTGGCACCGCCGTTTGTGACGCGTCCTCGAATGCAGGTGCGGGCATGTCCGCTCGTGCGATGCCGGGTACCTTCGCGTCTCTGCATCCTGCGGTCCTGTACATTGCCCGCGAGCTCGACATATGCGATGGACCGGGGCGCGTGCAGCGAGTGACGCAAAAGATCGGGATGAGCCAGCGACGGGTGGCGCAGCTCTTCCATGATCAGGTGGGCGTGTCGCCCAAGACATTTCACCGCGTGCGGCGCTTCCAGCACACGCTGACGCGGCTGCGTGGCGTGCGGCAGGTGAACTGGGCGGACCTGGCGGTGGAGTGCGGCTACTACGACCAGGCGCACCTGAGCCACGACTTCCGACAGATTGCAGGGATGACGCCGAGCGCCTACCTGGCGGCGGCGACCGAGCATCTGAACCATGTGCCACTGCGGGACTGAGGGTCGCTGCGGGACCGAGGAAAAAAGCGGCTTCCGGTTTTTACAAGACACAGCGCTTCAGCCGGGAGGAGAATCGCTTTCGAAAAGGAGATTTGCGATGGCACGAGTGAATCCGATTCCGGAGGGCTGCCACAGCGTGCAGCCGTACATGATGTTCGCGGGATGCGTGAAGGCGATGGAGTTTTATAAAGCGGCCTTCGGCGCGACGCGAGGTGATGTGCATGAAGGGCCCGGATGGCCGGGTAGGGCATGCGGAGATGCAAATTGGCGACAGCCGCATCATGATGGCGGATGAGCATCCGGAGATCGAGGCTTACGGAGCAGCCCACTATGGCGGCTCGCCGATCACGTTGATGCTCTACACCGAGGATTGCGACGCGATGCACGCGCGGGCGCTCGCCGCGGGCGCAGAGAGCCTGCGCGAGCCGGCGGACCAGCCGTACGGCAGTCGCATGTCCGGCGTGCGAGACCCCTTCGGCTACAAGTGGTGGATCGGCACGCAGATCAAATCGATGTCGGTGGGCGAGATACAGGAAGCCACGATGGCGACGCATGGAACGGTGTGATCGCGAGGAGGTGTGACGATGACGACAGATGCGTTTCGCCGAGTGGCACTGGCGCTGCCCGGGCGCCATCGAGAGCGAGCACATGCACCATCCGGACTTCCGCGTGGAGAAGCGAATCTTTGCGACGCTGGGTTACCCCGATACGGCGTGGGGGATGGTGAAGCTGCCGCCGGATGAACAACAGAAGCTGGTCGAGTCCATGCCGGAGACGTTTCGCCCGGCCGCCGGCGCGTGGGGGCGGCAGGGATCGACCATGGTGTGCCTGGCGAAGGCGAAGCCGCAGGTGCTGACCTATGCGCTGGAGATGGCGTGGCGGATGGCGCAGATGAAGCCGGGAAAGAAGAAATCCGCTTAGGTTTGTATGGAGTGGCGGAGGATGAATTCCGCGCGCTCGGCAGGGTTGGTGAGCGGTAACCTCACGATGCGATAGCCGAGTTCGGTATAGGTGTTCACGATGGCGTGCTCGGTGCGCTCGGCCTCTTCCCTGCCCTGGCGACGCTCGCTGTCCGTGGTGTAGATCTCCGGCCACCACGGGGCGAGGAAGACCGGATCTCGATACCGATGCCACTTCGCTTGCTTGATCAGATAGTCCGAAAGCGTGTGGCCGATGAGATCAGCGCAGGTGAAGGCATCGCCGATGCCGCGATCGAAGTAGATGGGAGCCTGCGCACCCCGCGCGGCCTGCCACTCGGCGGCTTGTGCGTGGTAGGTAGCGATAGATCGCTTCATCAGAAGATCGGCGAATCGCGGTGCGTCTGCCCAGGGCAGCGCACGGCCGCCGGACGCGACCTGCTCCTGGATGACGGCGCGCGCATCTTCCGGAACGCATCGGTGACCGAGTCGCATCAACTCGGCGAGCACGGTCGTCTTGCCGCTGCCGGGGCCTCCGGTAATAACGTAGAAGTTCGGGATTTGCATAACCTTCCTGCTTGAATCGAGGTCTAAACAACCAAATACTGCTGAAAAATTCGCTTCCTGATTGCCGGAGAACATTTCAGTGGACAGCAAACAACGTACTCACGCAGGCGCGCGGAAAAAGCATCAAGACACTAGGTGGACTCCGGGACAGCGCACCGGAACAAGTGCTCTAATTCTGCCCATGCGTTCTCTGCTTTCTTTGCCGTTCGCTGTCGCCCTGCTTACCGTTCCACTCCTGGCCGAACATGCCGCTCCACCCGCGCAGCCTGCCGATCAATACCCCGCGTTCGAGCGCCACACCCAGGATCACATCACCATCGCCGTCGATCCCTACGACACTCCGCAGAAGGCCTCCCTCTTCCGTGTCGACTACGGCTCCGCCAACATCATCCCCATCCGCATCATCATCACTAACGAGGGCGATACGCCTGTCTCCCTTGACAATGCGCGCATCGACTTCATCACCGCCTCAGGCGACAAGGTCCCAGCTGCCGAACCGCGCGATGCGGAGCGCGCGCTGGATCGCCCTGCCGATCCGCGCAACAAGATTCCCATCGGCCCAATAAAGATCGGCGGCAAAGGCAAGAATCAGGACAAGAAGATCGAGCAGGACTTCTCGGAATTTCAATACAACGCGATCGCGGTGGAACCGCACACCACGCGAGCCGGATTTCTCTTCTATGACTTGCAGGATCTGGAGAGCCCGCTCGCCGGCGCGCATCTCGAGTTTCGCCGCATCCAGAGCTCCGACGGCCGTGAGCTCTTCGCCTTCGAGATCCCCTTCAACAAATATCTGGCCAGCAAGGTGATCCACTAACCGAAGGCTTAAACGCCCTTCTTCTGCGGCTCCCAGATGTATTTGTGGATCTGCAGACTGAGCCGCGCGGGCACGCCATCGGCCAGCATCCACTCCACCAGCAGCCGCGGGTCCAGCGCGCAGTTGCTCGTCGAGCGCTCCAGACTTGGCGCCTTCTTGAATGCCGGCGAGAAGAGCACGGAGCCCGCGCGCTCGTCCAGATGGTGCTCTCGGGTAAAGTCGCGTGCGAATTCGTAATCGTTGCGGTCGCTAATGACGAACTTTACCTCGTCGCGTTTGGTCAGCGCGTCGAGGTTTTCCATCCGGAATGTGCCGCCCTCGCCGGACCCGGGGCACTTCACGTCGACGATCTTGTGCACGTCCTTCGGCACATTCGCGAGCGGCCGTTCACCGCTGGTCTCGATCATCAGCGTGTAGCCTTGAGCGAGCATCCGTTCCATCAGCGGGATCAACTCGCGCTCCTGCAGCATGGGCTCGCCGCCGGTAAACTCCACCAGCCGCACGGGCGCGAGCGCTTCGACCGCGGCTTCCACCTCATCGAGCGACTGCTTGTACCCGCCCTTGAAGGTGTATTCGGAGTCACACCAGGAGCAGCGCAGGTTGCACCCGGCAAGCCGCACGAAGATGCATGGCACGCCAGCAAAGCTCGACTCGCCCTGCACTGATTTATAGATTTCGATGAGATACATACGAGAACTACAGTTCGTAATAGGTAGCCGTGGTGGTGTCCGTTTCGAAGATGGTGCAGTCCTTCACGTGCACGCGGCCGCTCGTCATCTCGCTTAACTGGCGATTGGTCTCGTCAAAGAAAAACTTGGACAGATTCTCGGCCGATGGATTGATCACCGTGAACGGCTCCAGATCGTTGAGCATCTGGTGATCCAGGCGATCGATCACCGGGCGCATCACCTGTTTCAACTGCTTGAAGTCCAGCAGCAGCCCGGCCGCGTCCAGCTCGTTGCCGCGCAGCGTTACCCGCACCTTGTAGTTATGTCCGTGCGGATTCTCACACTTGCCGCGATAGTTGCGCAGATAGTGTCCGGAGGAGAACCCGGCCTCTACCGTTACCTCGTACATACGAATGTCTTCCTTTACCAGAGAAGGGCATTTCAGCCCATCATCCATTCTACCGTTTGCGCGCGTCTTAGTGGCCACGCCGACCCTGGCGGCGCTCCCGTTCCTCATTGCGGCGCTCCACCTGCTCGAACATCGCCGTCATCACCGCGGCAAACCCCGCGATCACCGCACCCAGAAACAGAAACAGCGAGGTTGTCTTCCACAGGGACCCATTGCCCGGCAAGTCCGGCTGTGTCGAGCTCACCGTGCCCAGCATGGCGCAGGAGATCAGCGAAAAGAGCAGCAACGTACCAGCCAGGATGTAGAGGTTCCGCGACACGGCTAGGTCAATGCTAGCAGGCGTATGATCGCACGCATCGCCTATGCGAGGTGCCAATGATGCATCGAGCCATCCGCCACCGCCGGGTTGCTCTCGCATTGCTTTTAATAACGCTCATACCGGCAACCCACGCGGGTATCCGAGCGCGTGGTCGTTATGTTGGCTACGTGCTCTTCGATAGGTGGGACACGTGCATCCTTTTCAACGGACCATATGTCATGTATATCTCGACTGCCGTGAAGGAATCTTTGCGGCCTTATGCAGGTCGCTCTGTCGCGATCGATGCACGCCAGGTCGAGCAGCCGATGAATCCAGGTGACGGCTTAATCAAACAATATTTCATCAACGACGTGGATCTTCCTCCTAATCCCTTGGAACATGCCGGGCTCGCCATACATATTGGTGTCGTCGAAGACGGCCGATCGGCTGATCTACGTTTGCGATTGGAAAATCGCGGAGCAATCCCGATTAGCATCGGCGCAGCCTCGATCGCTTTCGCGGTTTTTGCCAAGATGGCAGGAATCGAGAGACCTCTATCTGACCCGTCCGATGGTTCTTCCAGCGCCGTAATTACGCGGCAAGACCTGCAACAGGTAGAAGGCAGGTTTGGTTTCACCCGCAACACTTTCACCAGGAACTACGAGTGGCAAGTGGAGAAAGCCGATCGGCTGCCGCCGAACTTCCAGCTCGATCCCGGCGCGAGCAGAAGCACCACAATTAGGCTCAAATTTCCCCCCGGTGAATACCAGGCGATTGCTGGCATCTCCGAAGGTGTCCTTAAGAGCAGCCCTGTGGTGAGTGGGACATTCAGCTTCGATGTGAACGAATCAGGGCAGATCGCCGCAGTTTATTGAGACCTTTTTTCACCCGCGAAGAACGCCTCCACCTCAGCAATGTCCTTCGTCACACGATACGGCGGTAGGCTCTCCAGAAACACCCGCCCGTACCTCTGTCTTTGCAGCCGCGGGTCCAGCAGCATCAGCACACCACGATCCTCGAGTGAACGAATCAGCCGCCCGAAGCCCTGCTTCAGCGTGATGACCGCCTGCGGTACCTGGTATTCAAAGAACGCGCTGCGACCATCATCCTCAATGGCACGCATCCGCGCCGCCACCACAGGATCGCTCGGCACCGCGAACGGCAGCCTGTCCACGATCACGCAGCTCAGCGACTCGCCCTGCACATCCACGCCCTGCCAGAAGGAGGACGTGCCGAACAATACAGCATTCGGCGTCGCGCGAAACTCCTCGAGCAGCGCTTTCTTCGGCGCGGTGCCCTGCAGCAGCAATGGGAACTCGAGCTCCATCAGCAGCCGCTCGTACAGGTCGCGCATCTGCGCGTAGCTGGTAAAGAGGCAGAACGCGCGCCCGCGTGTGATCTCCAGCATTCGCCGCATCTGCTTTGCCGCCTCTGCGGCAAAGCCCGGCTCACGCGGGTCCGGCATCTGCGGCGGCAGGTACAGCAGCGCCTGCTCCGGATAGCGGAAGTGCGACGGCACCACCAGCTCCTTCGCCTCTTCCATGCCCAGCCGCTTGCGAATGTGTCCAAAGCCGCCATGCCACCGTCAGCGTCGCCGAGGTCAGCACCACCGATGAATAATTTTCAAAGAGGAGCTGCTGCATCAGGCCGGAGACATCAATGGGTGTCGCCTGCAGATACGTATTCCGCACTCCGCCGCGCAGCGGCCCGCTGGCCCGGCGCTCCAGCCAGAAGACGGTGTTCCTGTCCTCCGTCTCCATCAGGAATTTCAAGTGCTCGCGGATGTCCGCGACGCGCTTGCGCAATCCGGGTGTCTCGTCGACGCCGCGTACCTGCTCCAGCTCGCCCTCCAGCCGGTGCAGCGCATTCAGGAGTGCCGAGATAGATGTCGCCAAAGCTCTCGAGAAACTCTTCGCGCTGCGAGAAGACTGCGCGTCCCTCAAAGTCCTGTGGCAGCGCGCCAAAGAACATCCGCGCGCGCTCGCGAACCGTCTGCCCCGCGCTCAGCACGCTGGTGGCAATCGTGATCTTTGTCCGCAGCATCGTCTCCAGATCGCGCACCAGCTCCTCGAACGCGGACGTTGCTCAGGCTCACGCCGAAGTAGTTTGACGCCACATCTTCCAGCTCATGCGCCTCGTCGAAGATCACCACCGCCGCCTCCGGCAGAATGCCCGCATCGGGCGCCGTGCGCGCCTGCAGCTTGATGCCGAGGTCCGCAAAAAAGAGATGATGGTTCACGATGACGATGTCGCTTTCGAGCGCTTTGCGCCGCATCTCCGTGATGAAGCAGCGCTCCCAGTCCGGGCAGCTCTGGCCTAGACAATGCTCCGTGCGCGCATCCAGCTTCTGCCACAGCGGGCTCATCTCCGGCAGCCCATCGATCTCTATGCGATCGCCGGTCTCCGTCTTCCTCTCCCACTCCGCGATCTTGTGGAACTGGTCGATCTCTTCGAGGCCATTCAGGATCGGCTGATCGCGCAGCGCATAGAGTTTGTGCCGGCAGAGGTAGTTCGCGCGGCCCTTCATATAGCAGACACGGAGCGGCCCCAGAAGCGACTCCAGAAAGGGCACGTCCTTGAAGAAGAGCTGTTCCTGCAGGTTCTTGGTGCCGGTCGAGATGATGACCCGCTGCCCCGTGCGCAATGCAGGCAGCAGATAGGCCAGCGTCTTGCCCGTGCCCGTCCCGGCTTCGACGATCAGGTGATGATGCCCGGCAAGGGCGCGCTCCACCGCCTGCGCCATCTCCAACTGACCGCGGCGGAACTCGTACGGCAGGCTGGAGCGGGCCAGCACGCCGCCGGGCGCAAAGAAGTCATACACGTTGGGCATTGCGGGCGTGAGTGGAGTGGAGGAAGACACTGCGGGATGGGTGCCTGGGTTCGTCAGGACTCGTTCTTTCTATAATAGACAGGGCGCAGCGGAACGATTGGCAAACGACGCGCGTCAGGAAAGAAGCTGCCGCCTTGCCATCAAAGAAATCTCAGAAGCAACAGGCCACCCGCGAACGCTCCGCACGCAACAAGGGCCGCCGCGAAGCCACCGAAGCTCGCCTGAAGGCGAAACGCCAGCGCGCCTCCGAGCTCGGCTCGCGCTCACGCAAGGCCGTGGAGGCCGAGACGAAGCCCGCGAAGAAGGCCACGCTGACGCCCAATCAGCGGCAGAAGGCGCGCGCCGCGGCCCGCCGCATCGAACCGTCCGCCGCGGACCTCGACACCTATCGCGAGCAGCACATCGACCGGCATCTCGCCGCCACGGAAGCGCCCGGCGCCATCTTTGCCAACCAATCGCGCAGCAGCGCCGAGATGCCCGCCTTCGTCATCTGCGGGCGCCCCAACGTGGGCAAGTCGACGCTCTTCAATCGCCTTACCGGCAGCCGCCGCTCCATCGTCGGCGACGAGCCCGGCATCACCCGCGACCGCATCTACGGCGAAGTCGAATGGGCCGGCCGCACCGCCCGGCTGATCGACACCGGCGGCATCGTCCCGGACGACGCCGACCTCATCCCCGCCGAAATCTTCACCCAGGCGCGGACCGCCTTCGATCAAGCACAGGCCATCGTCATGGTGGTGGATGGCCGAACCGAACTTGCCTCGCCGGACATCGAGCTCGCGCGCCTGCTCATCCGCTCCGGCAAGCCCATCTTTCTCGCCGTCAACAAGATCGACACCGATCAGCTTCTGCCTCAGGCAGAAAACTTCCGCCGGCTCGGCGTGCAGGCGCTCTTCCCCATCTCCTCCGAACACGGTTCGGGCATCGGCGATCTTCTCGACGCCGTCTTCGATACGCTCCACTTCCCCGAGCAGGATGAAGAGGAGATCTCTGCCGAAGAGGCCGAGGAGATCGAATCCCACCATCGCACGCACGGCGAGTACCAACAGCGCGAGACCTCCATCGCCATCATCGGCCGCCCTAACGTCGGCAAGTCCACCCTGCTCAACGCGCTCACCAACTCGTCCCGCGCCATCGTTTCGCCCATCGCCGGCACCACACGCGACGCCGTCGACGAAGTCGTCGAGCACAATGGCGCGCAGTACCGCTTCGTCGATACGGCGGGCATCCGCCGCAAGGGCAAGACGCACATGATGGCCGAAAAGCTCTCCGTCATCATGGCGCGCCGCCACCTGGAAGCTGCGGACGTGGCCCTGCTGATCATCGACGCCACCGAAGGCGTCACCTCCACCGACGCCACCATCGGTGGATACGCGCATGAGAGTGGGCGGTCAGTGATCATTGTGGTGAACAAGTGGGATCTCGTCACCACCGCACGCACAGATGACAAGCCACCGGCCGATCGCAACATCTTTGAGGAGCAGGTCCGCCGCGTCCTGAAGTATCTCGACTACGCGCCGATCGTCTTCCTCTCCGCTGCGCACCGCACCAATCTGCACCGGCTTTACGAGGCCATCACGCTGGTCGCCACGGAGCGCCGCAAGCGCGTCTCCACCGGACAGATGAACCGCTTCCTGGAGCGCGTCGACTTCCAGCGCGCTACTGTGCCCGCGTCGAAGAAGGTCCGCATCTACTACATGACGCAGGCCGCCGTCGCGCCGCCCACCTTCGTCCTCTTCACGGATCGCCAGGTGCGCCTGCACTTCTCCTACGAGCGCTTCCTCGAAAACCAGATACGCGACGCCTTCGGCTTCGCCGGATCACCCATCTGGTTCAAGGTGCGCGCACGCAACTCGCCCAGAGGCAAATGACGGCGAGCTAAGCCTTCGATCAGAAGGGCTGCACAAGAGCGAAATCCTGCCACATCCGAGCATCTGTGCTTTCGCCTAGTTCAGCCATTGCCGATGCCACAAACACGAAGGGCAGCCAGTTCATGGCTGCCCTTCGTTGCTTCTGATTTGCGTTTACGGAAGCAGCGTGTACACATTCACACCGGTCTGTGTGCCGATATACACATGTCCGTTTGCCACCACCGGCACACTGTACTCAGCAGTTGGACCCACCGCGTCACGAGCCGCCTGCGTCCCAGTGTTATAGAGCTCGGTCGACAGATTGTTTGCATCGTACGCGTGCAGTACCGGACCGCCGTTCGCCGTGGTATCCAGCGCCCACACGATCGCCTTGCTCGTCCCGTTTGCGCTGATCACCGGTGTCGCACCCGCGGGGCCAAGCGTAGTTGCCGCCTGGGTCACCGGGGTACCGCTGGGATCCAGCACATTGATCGACTTCACTGAATCTCCAATTCCTCCGAAGTACAGCATGTTGTTGAAGTATGCCGGTGTCGAGGATTGGCCATTCGGCAACGCATTGCTCATCGTGAACAAGTTGTTGTCGTTCTGGCCGTCATACTCGCCCAGGAAGTCGCCGACCCGGCCCAGCACATAGATGTTGCCATCCTTGCCCGCGGCTTCAGCAAGCGACAGAGTTGTACCGCCGATGTCGAGATCCGGCACCAGCATCACACCGCCGGTTCCCTGGTTCTGGTAGTTCGCCGATCCGGGCACGCCATTCAGCGGCTCGAAGTAGTCGAACACGCTCAGCACGTCCTGCAACAGCTGGATCTTTACGAAGCCGTTTCCATAATCGTCATTTACCGGATACTCGTTTGCATCCAGCGTCGTATCGAACGTGCCCTTCGACGTGCTCAGGAACACAAACCCATCCGAGTCCGCAGACGGGCCCGCGCCGCTCATCCAGATGGCGCCGCCACTGCCATTCGGCGTCAGATCCAACACCGACAGCTGTGCCACCGTTCCTTCGTCGTAGGCCATCACCCAGCCGGAATACTTGTTCGCTGTCTGCTGGCACGGCGTTCCCCATGAGAGATACACAGTGCCATTGCTCAGCAACAGCGCCGCCCGCTCCACAGCGACGCTCGGATCAAACGTCTTCGTCGCGCCACCATTCGCCGGATAGGTCGCTGTTATTTCCACTGGGCTGCCGCTCAGCTCAGCGCCCGTCACCAGGTCCAGCGCGTGCAGCCGCTGGTGATAGTCGCCGCCGCTGTCCTTTGTCTTCGCGACGAAGTAGATCGCGCCATCCGTTCCAAAGTAGCGATCGATCACCGGCGTCGACGTGATCCCGACCTTCGAGGAAAGCTCACTGCAGCCCCGGTTGTCAGCCGCCGTCTCGCCCGATCGCAGCACTGACGTCTGCCAAAGCGTCGTCCCGCTGCTCGCATCCAATGCGTACATCGTGTCGTTTTCCGTCGCGACATACAGCACGTTGTGCGTCTGCCCGCCGATGGTCATTCCCGACGCAAACAGTGGTTGCGCATCTACCGCGCCATCCATCGTCAGGGTGTTGGATTTGCCGAACTTGGCTGCAGTCACGTTGGTCGGGGTCAGGCTGGTCTCTTTGGCATAGAGCCCAGTTCGACCCATGTCGTTGTGCCACGTCGGCACGTCCACGCCGCCATGTGTCGGATTCACGAGCGTCAAAGCCGTGTCGGCACTTCCGGTCACGGAGTTCACCTTACCAACGAGCGTCACCGTGGATGTCCCCGGCTTCGCGTTCCCCGTAGCAATCAATGTGAAGGTCTGCGGAACTCCCGGAGTCAGTACCGCGGTAGCCGGCCTCATCATCACGCCTGCCGGCAGAGTCGACGCCGACACGTTCACCGGTCCCGTGTAACCATCCGTCGCGGTAACCGTCACGGAAATCGTGCCGATGGAGCCTATAGTGATCGTCTCGCTCGCCGGGAGTGCCAGGTTCACGAAATCCACCGGCGCCGGACCGCTTATCGTCAGCGTAACCGTCGCCGTGCGCGTCAGGGTGCCTGAGGTTCCCGTAATCGTCACGGTCGACTTGCCTATCGTCGCGTCTGCCGCGACTTCAAAGACAATCGGCTCTGACCAACCGCTCTGGAGCGTGCCGGGCGTCGGTACCAACGTCACACCGGTGGGCAGGCCGCTTGCCGTCAGTGCGACAGCGCCGGCAAAGTTATTCACGCCGTTCACTGCAATCTGCACCTCACTGCTCTGTGAGCCCTGTGCCGCCGTCAATGTGTTCGGCGTCGCCGTGATGCTGAAATCCGGGCTCGTCGGACCGACTATCGCGATCGTCAATTGAATGCTCGCCGTGTGCGACAGCGTACCCGAGGTCCCTGCAAAGCTCACTCGCACCGGCGATGCCGTTGCCGGAGCGTCGGCTGCCGCCGTCAACGTGATCGTAGTGGGATTCGCCGGCGTTACCGAGATCGTCGACGGAGACACCGTCACGCCCGTCGGCAGACCACTCACCGCGACAGCAACGGTGCCGCTGAAGCCATTGATTGCGGGGCTGTTCAACGTCACCTGCGCGGTTCCGCCGGGCGCCATCGTCACCGTGGCCGGCGACGCGGTAAGGGTAAAGTCCGCGTCGGTCGGACCGACTGCCGCGATCGTCAGCTCGGTGCTGGCCGTGTGCGACAGCGTGCCCGAAGTCCCAACAAAGCTCACCCGCACCGGCGATGCCGTTGCAGGTGCGTGGCTCGCCGCCGTCAACGTGATCGTCGCGGGCTTCTGCGGCGTTACCGAGATCGTCGAAGGAGACATCGTCACGCCCGTTGGCAGACCGCTCACCGCGACAGCAATGGTGCCGCTAAAGCCATCGATTGCGGCGCTGTTCAACGTCACCTGCGCGGTTCCGCCGGGCTGCATCGTCACCGTGGCCGGTGAAGCGGTAAGGGTAAAGTCCGCGCTCACCGGCACCACCGATGTCACCGTCACCGCAACCGGAACGTTCGCGCTCAGCGTGCCCGACGCGCCGAACACCTTCATCGTGGTCGTTCCCACGGCTGCATCGGATGCCGCGGTCAGCGTGAATGTCGTGCTCGACCCCGTTGCGACCATCGCGTTTGCCGGCGCCGCCGTCACGCCCGTGGGCAGCCCGCTCATGGAGACCTGAATCGAGCCGGTGAAGCCGTTGGCGCTGGATGGTGTCACGGTAAAGGTGCGACTCTGTCCCTGGGCGATCGTCACCGACGGCTCCGCACCCAGCACAAAGGTGCCGTTGTCGCCGCTGATCGTGGTTGATCCGCAGCCGGAAAACAGTGCGATAAAGCACAAGGACAACACGCAGATGAGGGATAGTCGCGCCTGACGCATACAGCTCCTGGGGGTGGGGACGCTCATTTACACACGGCGGCCCGTGGATCATTTCCCCTGCCCCGCTCCTCCGCAGAGCTTTACTGAAAGGTATTCAGCAAACAGCAGGAAATATGACCTTTGTGCGTCATCGTAGCAATCGAGGTTACCTAATAACATGGCCCGTCGTGTACTATGCGTTGCCACTTTTGTGGGAGGCAGGGCGCTTTTAGACCACGACAGGAGTCGTCTGCTCGGACCACCATGCGTCGAATGCGGCCAGCGCACGCTCGCATTGGAGCCGGTGCCGCTCGCGCTTGTCGCGGACCTTCCGCCGCAGCTCTTCCTCCGAGCGGCTCCAGCAGGTCGAAGGTGACGTTCGCCGGCTGGAAATGCTTGAGATCCGCGCGGGTAATGTAATTCACCAGCGAGCCCAGCGCCGTGCCGCGCGGCACCGGCACAACCGGCAGGCCTTGCGCGCGCCGCGCCGCATAGAGCCCGGCCAGCATCCCCGTGGCCATCGACTCTGTGTATCCCTCAACGCCGGAGATCTGCCCGGCAAACAGCAGCCGCGGATGCTCTTTCATCGCCAGCGTCTGGTCCAGCAGACGCGGCGACTCTATATAGGTGTTGCGGTGGATCTGCCCATAGCGCAGGAAGCGCGCATTCTCCAGCCCCGGGATCAGCCGCAGCACACGCGCCTGCTCGCCATACTTCAGGTGATTCTGGAAACCCACCAGGTTGTAGGAGTCCGCACGCAGGTTTTCGCAGCGCAACTGCACCACGGCGTGCGGCGTCTTGCCCGGTCCGCGGATCGCGCAGTCCCACCGGCTTCATCGGCCCGAAGCGGAGGCGTGTCCCGCCCGCGCCGCGCCAGCTCCTCGATCGGCAGGCAGCCCTCGAAGTACTTGAGCTGCTCCCACTCCTTCGCCTCCACGCCCTCCGCCGTCACCAGCGCGTCGTAAAAGCGGTCGTACTCTTCTTTCGTCATCGGGCAGTTGATGTAGTCGGCCGTGCCCTTGTCCCAGCGCGCCGCCATGTACACGCGCTCGCGGTCGATCGAGTCCGCGTCCACAATCGGCGAGATCGAATCGTAAAACGCCAGGTGCTCCTGACCGGCGAGCCGCGCGATCTCACCGGACAACGCCGCTGAAGTGAGTGGTCCACTCGCCACTATCGTGAGTCCGTCGAAGTCTTCGAGCGCCGTCACCTCTTCGCGCACCACGGTGATCCGCGGTTCGCGCGCAATCGCCTCGCCTATCCGCCGCGAGAACTCCGCGCGGTCCACCGCCAGCGCATGCCCCGCGGGCACGGCGCACTCGTCCGCCAGCCGCAGCAGCACCGATCCTGCGCGCCGCATCTCCTGCTTCAGCAGCCACGGCGCCGTATGTTCGCTCTCCGACTTGAGCGAGTTCGAGCACACCAGCTCGCCAAAATCCGCCGTCTGGTGCGCCGGCGTCTGCCTCACCGGGCGCATCTCGTAGAGCACGACCTCCGCACCCTGCGCCGCCGCCATCAGCGCCGCCTCCGGCCCGGCCAGGCCGCCGCCAATCACTCGTATTCGCATAAGCCTTGATTATAGGAAGCGTATGGGCGTATGCATGGAGCGATTTCAGCCAGCTATCCGTCTATGGAGACAGCGCCCACCGCGCATCATGGCGCATACCGGAGGCAACTATGAGGTTGCGTTCTGTGACCGTTGTGGCCCTCTCCTTAGCTTTTGCGAGTTGTGGAAGTCTCACCCTTCGAGCACAGGATGCTTCCGTCGCGTCCCACACCGCAATCGACAGCTGCGTGCAATGGATGAAAGCAACGGTATCCGAGGGAGTGGCGGGTCCGCTCGATCCCACCGAATTCTGTTCCGGTATCAAGAGAGGGAACATCGGCGGCTGGTATTCGATGTGGAAATGCGGCCATCCGACAGGATCGCTCAATGATGCGACTCCCGGATATTGCACATCGTCTGGCCAACTCACCGCGCATGAGGCCTGGGCGGCTGGCTTCAGCACCGCAACAACCCCAGACGGACACGAGTTGCTGGAAGAAACAACGGACACTGCGAAGGACCTGCACCGCAGCGCGGCGACATTTTACAGCATTACTCCAGTGTGGATGGGAATGCTCAGGGTGCCTGCAGGAATGTACGAGCTTATGCCTGCTCAGTCACCGGATGGGTGGAAGCTTGCTGTCGCGAAGCAGGGTGGAGAATATGCTGGGAAGCGTCAAGATGAAGACCGCAGCGTCCGACGACCCTGCGGGGAAGAACCTCGTGATATCGACTAAGTACGGGAGCGACGCGTGCCCTGGTCCGTCCACGGATTTCAACGTTCGCGAATTACATTTCAGTTACGGGAGCACCAACCTTTTCGTTTGCCTCCGCCTCGACCAGGCGCTGGCGAACCAGGAGGAGAATGTAAGCCAGCGGTAATTTGTATTCGGATCAAGCCCGTGGGCTCAGGTCGCCCACAATCGTGAGCGTGAGCGAACACAGGGAGCGAATTCCACCGCTCGCGCCAACGGCGCGTCCACCCGTGCGGCCAGCCCGTGGTAGGCTGGCACTCCGTGTCTGCCCAATCCTTCGATCTAGCCGCAGCGGCGTTCACCGAGATGGTGCACCAGGGATTCCATCCGGAGTTTCCACCAGGAAGCCAGGAGCAGGTCCACGACATTCGCTCCGCCGCGCCGCCCTCGCTCAACGGCCACGTGCGTGATTTACGTAGCCTGCCCTGGTCGTCGATCGACAACGATACATCGCGCGATCTCGATCAGATCGAGTTTGCCGAGCGCGTCGACGGTGGCATCCGGGTGCGCGTGGGCGTGGCCGACGTTTCCGGATCCGTTCCCAAAGACAGCCCCATCGACAAGCACGCCGCGGCCCAGACCAAGACCGTCTACACCGCGACGCGAAACTTCCCCATGCTGCCCAACGAGCTCTCCACTGACCTCACCTCGTTGAACGAGGGCCAGGACCGCGCCGCGATGATCACCGAATTCGTCGTGGATGCCCAGGGCGCCTTGCAGCAACAGAGCATCTACCGTGCCCTGGTGCACAACCGAGCGCAACTCGCCTACAGCAAGGTAGGGCCATGGCTTGAGGGCAAGGCCGGCCCCGATCCGAAGGTAGCCGCGTCGCCGGAGCTACAGGCACAACTGCGCCTGCAGGATGAGGCCGCGCGCGCCATCCATGCGGGACGGATTCGCGAGGGCGCCCTCGAGTTCAACCGCATTGAGGCCGATCCCGTAGTCATCGACGGTCAGGTGCACGAGATCAAAACGGCGCAACATAATCGGGCGACCGACCTCATCGAGGACTTCATGGTCGCGGCGAACGAGACCATGGCGGAGCTTATGCGTGCCGCCCGACGATCCTGCATCCGCCGCGTCGTTCGCTCCCCGCAGCGCTGGCCGCGCATCGTGGAGCTGGCCGGCCGATATGGAACGAAGCTGCCTGCCGAGGCCGATTCAGCGTCCCTGAACGAGTTTCTTTTGAAGGAGCGAACGGCCGACGCCGTTCACTATCCGGATATCGCGCTCGCCATCATCAAGCTGATGGGCGCAGGCGAATATGTCGTAGCCAGGGGAACCGACACCGAGCCATTAGGGCACTTCGCCCTCGCCGCGCGAGACTACACCCACTCCACCGCCCCCAACCGGCGCTTCGCCGATTTGGTCAACCAGCGACTGGTGAAAGCCATGCTGGACAACCAGCCATCGCCGTACACCGATGAAGAGCTGACCGCAATTGCGACGCAGTGCAATCTGCAGGAGTCCGCCGGGGTGAAGGTAGAGCGCGCGATGCGCAAGCGTGCGGCCGCCGTGGCCCTGGCAAACAGCATCGGCAGGACCTTCCGCGGCGTGGTCACAGGAGCCAGCGAGAAAGGTATCTACGTCCGCGTCTTCAATCCGCCGGTCGAAGGCAGGGTGATGCAGGGCGGGCAGGGTCTGGAAGTCGGAGATATCGTGACAGTGACGTTGCTGCATACCGATCCGCAGCGCGCCTTCATCGACTTCAAAGTTGCGTGACCATCAGAGCGCTCTCACGCCTGCAAAACCGGGGCGGGCAACAGCGTGAGAGTCACCACCGTGATGTCATCGTCATGTCCGAAGGCCTCCGCGGCTCGCGCTATCATTTCCGCGGACTGGCGGGAGATGATCTGAGTGCGTTCGAAGCCGAAGAGCTCGCCCGCCCGATTGCGTGCTTCGACCACGCCATCCGAGAGCAGTGTCAACCTATCCTGAGGTTCCAGATGAAGCTCGGTCTCGGCGTACTCCGCATCCGCCACGAGGCCGAGGGGCAGTCCATTCTCGATATAGATCTCCTCACCGTTCCGGTAAGGCGGAAGATGTCCCGCGTTGGCGGCTACCAGAGAGCCGTCCGCAGTGATGCGCGCGATGAGGCAGGTGGTGAAGCCTCCCCGGCTGCGCGCGACCATGCGCTGATTCATGGCGGCAAGAATCTCGCCGGGGTTGGTCGTGTAGTGTGCCAGGGTGCGCACCGTTCCAACCAGCAGCGATACAGTCAAAGCGGCAGGAATGCCCTTGCCGCTTACATCGCCGATCACTACCAGGAGCGCGTTATCCGCGAGAGGCAGGATCTGGAAGAAATCGCCTCCCACCTCTCCTGCCGGCTTATAGGCGCTCTCGACTCTGAAGCCGGATACGGTGGGGATCACATCCGGAATGAGCAGCTGCTGCACCGCTCGCGCATTGCGCAGCTCCTGCTCCAGAGCGCTTTGGCATCGACTGTTCTCGTCTGAGTAACGCCAGGCGGAGTAGAGAATGGCCAGCAGCAGAAAGGTGTTCACAAGCATCTGGAGACTCACCGGACTGCCGCCGATCGCGAAGAGCGGCGCATGCAGCTTCTCGCTCAGCGTCCAGTGCGTCCATCGTTCGCCCAGTCCCGTCATGTCCTGCACCGCCGTCAGCAGAGTGCTCAGCAGCGCCGCGAAAGCCAGAATCCACCGCCCTGCGTCCAGCCGCTTGCCGAACGCCGCAAACACCACCACCAGCCCCCACAGCTCCATGTAGATCGCGGGAAGCGTTGTCACCACATCGATGGTCAGGAACCGGTGCGGCGGCCATGCCGTCCAGTCAAAGAACTGGCAAACCGTGTCTACCAATTCCAGCCCTATCGCCGTCAGCGCGATGATCCAGGTCCATCGCACCAGGCGTTTGCGTTCCTGCAGGCCCAGCAACGCGATCAGCAGAAACCAGATCGCCATGTCATTGATCGCAACCAGCGGCGCGATCAACCCGTACGTCACCCGAAACGGAAGGACGTTCGGAGCGTCGATCAGAAGGTATCTCGCCGTGGGATACACCATGGCCATGGAGAGCCACAGCAAGATGCGGTGCTTGCGATGCCGGAGCCAGAGCAGCAGCGTCACAACCCCGACGAGGCCTGCGAAACGAGCCACCCAGAGTGGGAATTGTGCAGCGTTCAGGCGCTGATACTTCGCGGCAATCTCGAGACCCCGGGCGGCTTCAGCGCTCCCCGCCACCGGCACTGAGATCAACCCGCCCTCTTCCGGTCGATTCAGGAAGACGATCGGGGCCTTCCACACTCGAATAGCCAGCTCACCGGACTCCACTGGTCCCAGGATCACAACGCTGGCTTTTGCCCCTCCAAGGCCGTACCAGACTGGATTTGGCGGCAGCTTGCCGTAGGCCCCCTTCAGGGCGCCGTTCCAGTAGACTTCGCAGGCGCTGTCGACGTTCGGCAGGTAGACAGCCAGAGTCCAGCCGGTTACGCTCCCCGGAACCAGCACCACCCGACGCCGGTACCAGGCAAAGCCGGTGTAATTGCGATGACCCTGTCCTTCCCAGGATCGTCCCACCTGGATGGGCTGCCAGGCAGAGTCGTCGTAGTCCGGCGAGGCCCAGGCGAGATTGTCACCTTCATGGAACCGCCAATCGCCGTCAAGCCGGAGGGTGGCACGCCCAAGACCGTTGAGCACGATCGGCGATCCGGTCTGCTGTTGTCCGAGAGCGGCGGAAGCAAAGGAAAAGAGCAACAGGATGAGGGCGGCCCATCCGTGCCGATGCGCACCACATCCCTGGGCCCGCATATCGATGCTTCCTTCTTCTCGTGATGCTGTGAAGAAACAACAGTTGGATTTTGCCAAGGGTCGTCCTTGCGGCGGATCGCGGCTGATGCAAAAACGGGGCAGGATCTGTGAGAACTATAGGACTTTGAAGTACGGGACAGGAAGCTTAAAGTTTCATGAAGGCGTCAGCGTTGCCGCCAGTCGTGGGATAGGAATGACGAGCTCGCGACTGTCATCTATCCGCACGTTGCTTTCCGCTGCCTTCCTGCATCAGAGTGGAAGGGATGACGCATTCAGAAATTTCGCCTGATCCCGGGGTGGCACGCTCCCGCGCCGTAGTCTGTCTCTCCGGCGGCATGGACTCTGCTGTCTGCGCCGCCATTGCCGCGCAGCAGCATGAGACCTACGCCATGCACTTCAGCTACGGTCAGCGCACCGAGCAGCGCGAATTGGAGGCTGCCCGCACCATCGCCCGCGAACTCCACCTGGAGACATTTCTCCCGCTCTCCATCGACCTCTTCCGCGTCATCGGCGGCTCGGCGCTCACGGATTCGAGCATCGCCGTTCCCGATGCACCGGACGAGGGGCCCGATCCCGACGTCATCGGCGCAAGCATCCCTGTCACCTATGTGCCGTTCCGCAATGCGCACTTTCTCTCTGCAGCTGTCAGCTGGGCCGAGGTGATAGGCGCCGAGGCCATCTACATCGGTGCGGTAGAACAGGACAGCTCCGGCTATCCTGATTGCCGCCCTGCCTACTACGAGGCCTTCCAGCAACTTATCCGCACCGGCACGCGCCACGGCTCCATCCGCGTCGAAACGCCACTTATCTCCATGCGTAAGCACGAGATAGTCCGCCGTGGCCTTGAACTGGGCGCGCCCTTCCATGTAACGTGGTCGTGCTATACGGGCAACCAGGCCGCCTGCGGAACATGCGAAAGTTGCATCCTGCGCCTTCGCGCCTTTGCCGAAGCAGGAGTCGACGACCCCATCCCTTACGCAACTGACTGGCGTCAGACGGCCAATGCCCCCAGAGAAGCATCCAGTGAAGCTAGAACACGATGACAGGAGAACGAGTATGACGAAGAAGCTTTGGCTCGTCGCAGCCCTGATGGCGCCGCTGGCCGTACATGCCCAGCAGCAGACGGGCTCCATTCACGGCCATGCGCAGGATCCCGCCGGCATTCCCCTTCCGAACGTGCAGGTCCAGATCTCGACCGACGGCAAGACCGCCCTGTACACCTTCACCGGCGACCAGAACGGCGACTACAAGGGCGACAACATCAAGCCCGGCACCTACGTCGTGACCATGTTCGTCAAGGGCCCGAATGACGCCAACTTTAAGCCCGTCGACCGCAACGAGAGCGTGAAGATCGACGCCGGCGCGAACGCCACACAGGACTTCGACCTCTCCCGTCCCGAGTACATCAAGAAGCTTCCGCCGGAAGAGCAGAAGGCCATCGCCGACGCTAAGGCCAAGAACGCCGGCATCCAGAAGGAAAACTCACAGGTCAAGAACCTGAATGCCGACCTCGCGAGCGCCCGTCAGGACATCAAGGACAAGAAGTTCGATGACGCCGCATCCCTGATGCAGAAGGACACCACCGCCAAGCCGGACGCTGCGGTCCTCTGGGTTGAGTTGGCCATCGCGCAGAACGGCCTGAAGAAGTACGACGACGCGATCACCTCCGCCAAGAAGGCGATCGAGACCAACGCCGCTTCGAAGAAGCCCAGCCCGGAGCTTGAGGGCGCAGCCAACAACACCCTCGGCGAAGCCTACGCAGGTAAAAACCAGATTCCCGACGCAACCGCTGCGTACGATGCCGCTGCCAAGGCCCAGCCCGCGAATGCCGGCATGTTCTATTCGAACGAGGCCATCATCCTCGCCAAGTCCGGCGCCAACGCGGATGCCGTCGCCGCCGCCGCCGACAAGGCCATCGCCGCCGATCCGAACAAGCCGGTTCCCTACTACCTGAAGGGTCAGGCGCTCATCGCCAAGGCGACTGTCGATCCCAAGACCAACCGCATCGTCGCACCTCCCGGCTGCGAAGAGGCCTACGAGAAGTACCTGCAGCTCGATCCCAATGGCCCCATGGCCGCCGACGCGAAGAACATCCTGGAGCAGATCGGCAGCAAGCAGGCCAAAAGCTACAAGGCGAAGTAGAACTGCAAGGCAAAGGAACATCACCGCGCAGCAAATCCAGCGGCGTCGCCACAAAGCGGCGCCGTTCGATTTTGCATCCCATGACAATCGGGATCTCGACCGGAGCGGAGCGCACAATAAAGCTCACGTGACCACCATCCTCACCTACGCCGAAGCCGCCGCGCTGGTCCTCGACCAGGGCCGGCGTCTCGCCGCCGCAACACCACGAAAGACCGAGCAGCTCCCGCTCCTCGACGCACTGCACCGCGTCCTGGCGGCGCCTGTCCGCGCCGACCGCGACCTGCCGCCCTTCGACCGCTCCACCCGCGACGGCTACGCCGTCCGGGCTGCCGCGCTTACTGCGGGCGACTGGCTGCCAGTCACTGGAATCCTGCGGGCCGGCGAAGCGCCGCGCTCCGCACCGCTCGAATCGGGCGCCGCACTCGAGATCATGACCGGCGCACCCGTTCCGGAAGGCGCGGACGCCGTCGTCATGCTCGAACACGTGGAGATTGCCGACGACCGCATCCGTCTCAGCGACGGCCGGCAGCTCCGCCCCGGCACCCACATCGTGCCCGCCGGCAGCGAAGCCCGCTCCGGCGATCCGATCGTCCCCGCCGGCACGCGCCTCGCCGCTGCCCACATCGCAGCCCTCGCCGCCGTCGGTGTCACTCACGTTGAGATCTTTGCGCGTCCCCGGGTTGCCATCCTCGCCACCGGCGACGAGTTGGTGGAAATCTCCTGCACCCCGCAACCGCACCAGATTCGCAACTCCAACAGCTACAGTCTCGCCGCGCAGGTCGCACTCGCCGGCGGAGAGCCCGTGCGCATCGGCATTGCCCGCGATCACCTTGACGATCTGCGAGCCGTACTCGATGCCGCGCAGCAATCCTCTGACCTGCTGCTGCTCTCCGGCGGCGTCTCCGCCGGCAAATACGACCTGGTCGAACAGGCACTCGCCGAACGCGGCGCTATCTTTCATTTCACCGGCGTGCGCATCCAGCCGGGCAAGCCCACCGTTTTCGGCGAGCTGGCCCCGCGCCCGGCGGCAAGCGCGTCGCTCCCCTTCTTCGGCCTTCCCGGCAATCCTGTTTCGACCATGGTCACCTTCCTGCTCTTCGCCGCGCCTGTGCTCCGCGCACTCGCCGGCGAGGCCAGCCCCGCCCCCCGCTTTGCGCAAGCCCGGATCGTTAGTGCCGAGTCCGCTGCCGAAATCACGCGCTTCCTTCCCGCACACCTCGACGCCGGCTGGGACCACGCCACCGTCCGTCGCATCCCCTGGCAAGGCTCCGGCGACCTCGCCGCCACAGCCCAATCCAACTGCTTCGTAGTCCTGCCGCCTGACACTGCGGTCGAAGTAGGAGCCGCTGTGCAAGTCCTGCTGCCGTAGCCCAACTACACTGGACGCCATGGCAAAAAAGTCGAAGGAAAAGCTCTCCCACTACGACAAATCCGGCCGGGCCCGCATGGTCGATGTGAGCGCCAAACCCGCGACCCGCCGCGAAGCCACCGCCTCCGCCTTCGTGGCTCTCTCGAAGGCCGTGCTCAAAGCGCTGCCGAAAAACCCCAAAGGCAATCCGCTCGAAGTGGCTCGCGTCGCCGGCATCCAGGCCGCAAAGAAGACATCGGAGCTGATTCCGATGTGCCATCCGATTCCGCTCACCTTCATTGACGTCATTACGACTGTGACAAATAAGGGCGTAGTCATCTCTGCGTCTGCCGCCACAACGGCCAACACCGGCGTCGAGATGGAAGCCCTCACCGCGGCGTCGGTCGCCGCCCTCACCATCTACGACATGACGAAGGCGCTCGACAAATCCATCACCATCGAGCGCATCCAGTTGGAAGAGAAATCCGGCGGCGACAGCGGGGATTACAGGCGAACCGGTGCGAAGCAGGCGGCCGAGTGATCCTCGAAGTAGCCATCCTGAACGTCATCCCCGGGCAGGAGCCAGCCTTCGAAGCCGCGTTCCGCCGCGCCATCCTAATGCTCACCGGCACAAGCGGCTACATCTCACACGAACTCCGCCGCTCAATCGAGCACGAGAACCGCTACATCCTTCTTGTCCAATGGCAGACGCTGGAAGACCACACCGTCGGCTTCCGCGGCTCGCCGCAATATCAGGAATGGAAGGCACTTCTGCATCACTTCTACGATCCCTTCCCTACCGTCGAACACTACGGCGCTCCGCTCTCTTCCTGCCATGGCCTGAACGCAAACGGCGCCCGAAGGTGCCTCTTGATCTACTGAACGCTTCGTCTCTACTTGTATTTGTTCGCGTACTCGGCAGCTTGCTTCAATTCCCCATCCGCCTGCTGGAGCAGGACCTTGGCGCGTTGTGCATGGCCGCCAAGTTTGTCGCCCCACGCCGCCTGCGCGGCATCGATCTGCCCCTCCGCGCTGCTAATCAATTTCTGGGCTTCGGCGAGGTGTGGATGGGTATGCGGATTGATGTTCTCCTGGCCAACCGCCACTCCGCCGACAAACAGCGCAGCGCTGCACACGCCGCAGATCAGAACCTGCTTCACGTTCATGACTCTCTCCTCTGGCTGCCCTCAAAATGCTGACACCGTAACGGCTGACGCCTTAACACCGCCTCGCGCGCAGAGTCTATCGCGAAGCGAGATAAAGAGGCCGTAAAGGCGCGACAGCCGGTTACTCGATGCCGCGTCTACTCTATCTCTCCACGCGCTGTCCTTGACGTCAGGCCTCCTCACCACTATCGTGTAAGCCGTTACAAAGCTGCCTGAAAAGAGGCCCTCATGCGCAAGACCCTTCTCGCCCTCGCCCTGCTCGCCCTTCCCTTTGCCGCGACCGCACAGACCAAGATCGCCGCAACACCCGCGATGGGCTGGAACAGCTGGAACCACTTCGCGAAGCGCGTCAGCGACAAGGACGTTCGCGCAGCCGCCGATGCCATCGTTGCATCCGGCATGAAGGATGCTGGCTACATCTACGTCAACATCGACGACGCCTGGGAGGCGGACAAGCGCGACGCGCAAGGCAACATCCACGCCAACAGCAAGTTTCCGGACATGAAGGCGCTCGCGGACTACGTGCACTCCAAGGGCCTCAAGATCGGCATCTACTCCGGTCCCGGACCGAGAACCTGCGGCGGCTATCTCGGCAGCTATCAGCACGAAGAGCAGGACGCGAAGACCTACGCAGCCTGGGGCATCGACTACCTGAAGTACGACCTCTGCAGCTACCACGAGATCATGCAGAAGGAAGCGCCCGGCGACCAGGCGAAGCAGTACGCCATGATGCACGCCGCCTACGAGAAAATGCACAAGGCGCTCCAGGCCACCGGCCGCCCCATCTACTTCTCCCTCTGCCAGTACGGCTGGGACTCGGTCTGGAAGTGGGGCCCCACGGTCGGCGGCAATAGCTGGCGCACCACCGACGACATCGAGGACAACTACATGAGTATGTCCAACATCGGCTTCTCGCAGGCCGGTCTCTCGAAGTACGCCGCCCCCGGCCACTGGAACGATCCCGACATGCTTGAAGTCGGCAACGGCAAGATGAAGTACAACGAGTACCTGACCCACATGAGCCTGTGGGCGATCCTCGCCGCGCCGCTGCTCGCCGGCAACGACCTGTCACAGATGTCGGCGGAGACCAAATCCATCCTCATGAACAAGGACGTCATCGCCATCGATCAGGATCCGCTCGGCAAACAGGGAGACCGTGTCTCGGCCGAAGGACCCTTCGAGGTTTGGTCCAAGCCTCTCAAGGACGGCTCTATCGCCGTTGGCCTCTTCAACCGCGGTCACGACGCGGAGCAGATGTCACTGCCGCTCGCGAAGCTCGGGCTGTCGGCAGGCAGCAAAATCCACAACGTCTGGAACCCATCCGACAGCGGCCACGGACCGTGGATGATTCCAGAGCACGGTGTTGTCTTGCTGATGGTCAAGAAGTAGTTCCCTGTAAGTAACTCGATGTGCCGGCAGGGTGAAGTTCCGCTGCCACAGCAGGACAGTCATCTGGGGCAGCCGTCTCCCGCAAAGGAGGCAGACGGGGCCGCGGCGATTGTGACCCCTGACGAGTTAGCATGAACAGCATGAAGCGCCTTCTCTCCCTCGCTCTTCTCGCTGCCATGCCCCTTACCGCGCTCGCCAAGGACGAAGCCTCAAAGATCGCCGGCACCTACAAAGGCGAGACGCGAGCCAAAGGCGAATCGCGTGACCAGAGCAACGAGGGCACCTACGCCACTCGCCATCACACCATGACGCTCGATCTGGGCAAGGACGGCACCGCCACGCTCACGCAATCCCCCACCGGCGCGGACGAAATCACCAGCTTCGCCCACTGGAGCCTCCAGGGCGACGTCCTCAAACTCACCTTCGATCCGGTCGACAAGCAGCCCACTCCCACCGCCATCACCTTCCGCTACGACCACAAGACGCTGACGCCGACCGTCTACAACCACGACCTGTGGCGAACTCTGCCGCCCCCACCCCTGAAGTTCCAGAAGCAGCACGACGTCAACGGCGAATACTGATCTGATCCGGCAACTCAGGTCTCGGCACCCCGCGAAGCTGACTCTTAAACGCGCGCATCTGGGCGAATAAACATCGAAGCCCAGCGCTACAATATCGCAATGCAGTCTGCCACTCCCGATACCACCCCGGCCGAAGCCCTCGCATGGGCTCACCCCATCATTCAGGAGTGGTTTCTCTCTCGCTTCGGCTCCGCCACCGAGCCGCAGATCGAAGGCTGGCCGGCCATCCTCGCCCAACGGCCCACGCTCATCTCCGCCCCAACTGGCTCCGGCAAAACACTCGCCGCCTTCCTTATCTGTATCGACCAGCTCTTCCGTAAGGCGCTTGCAGGCGAGCTCCAGCCGCACACCGAAGTCGTCTACATCTCGCCGCTCAAGGCGCTCTCCAACGACATTCGCAAGAACCTCGAAGAGCCGCTGCAGCAGATACAAAAGCTCGCCCTTGAGCGCGGTTATCTCTGCCCACCCATCCGCACCGCCGTGCGCACCGGCGACACGCTTCCCGCCGAGCGCCGCGCCATGCTCAAGCAGCCGCCGCACATCCTCGTCACGACGCCGGAGTCCTTCTTCATCCTGCTCACCGCGGAAAAATCCCGCGCCAACCTCGCGCGCGTCCGCACCGTCATCGTCGACGAGATTCACGCCATGGCCGACGACAAGCGCGGCACCCACCTGGTGCTCTCGCTCGAGCGGCTCGACGCCCTGGTCTGCGGCGAGAACCGCCTCTCGCCCGGCAACATGCTCGCGGGCCTTACCGCGCCGCCACAACGCATAGGCCTCTCCGCGACGCAGAATCCCATCTCGCTCGTCGCCGACTTTCTCTGCGGAACACGTCACCGCGACTGCGCCATCATCGAAGTCGGCCGCCGCCGTCACTTCGATCTCGCCATTGAAGTCCCCAACGATGAGCTCAGCTCCGTCTCCACCAACGCCATCTGGGACGATGTTTACAACCGCCTGGCCGAACTCGCGCTCGAGCACCGGTCAACACTGGTGTTTGTGAACACGCGCTCCATGGCCGAACGGCTTGCCTTCCAGCTCGGCGAGCGCCTCGGCAACGAAAACGTCGCCGCACACCACGGCTCGCTCTCGCGCAAGCTGCGTCTCGAGGCCGAGCGCAAGCTCAAGTCCGGCGAGATCAAGCTTCTCGTCGCCACCGCGTCGCTCGAGCTCGGCATCGACATCGGCTCCATCGATCTCGTCTGCCAGATCAATACGCCGCGCGCTCTCGCGCCTGCACTGCAACGCGCCGGCCGCGCCGGCCACTGGCGCGGCGCCACGCCCAAGGCTCGCTTCTTCGCCACCACCCGCGACGACCTCATGGAGCTCGCCGCTATCATCCGCGGCATGCGCGCCGGTGCGCTCGACCAGCTCGAGATCCCGCCGCAGCCCCTCGACGTCCTCATGCAGCAGATGGTCGCCGCCTGCGCCGCCGAGCCTTGGCAGGAGGACGACCTCTTCGCGCTCGTGACGCGTGCGCATCCCTATCGCGATCTACCGCGCGAGACATTTGAAGAGCTCCTCTGCCTGTTGAGCGACGGCATCGAGTCCTCGCGTGGCCGCTACGGCGCCTACATCCTGCGCGACCGCATCCACGGCCGCCTGCAGGCACGCCGCGGCGCGCGCTCCATCAGCGTCTCAAACGGCGGCACCATCCCCGATACCGCCGTCTTCTCCGTCATCCTTCAGCCCGATGGCCACCAGATCGCCACCCTCGATGAGGACTTCGCCATCGACTCCGGCGTCGGCGACGTCATCCAGCTCGGCAACGCATCCTGGCGCATCTCCGCCATCGAGACCGCGGGCCGCATGTACGTCGAAGATGCCGGCGGCCAGCCGCCAACTGTGCCCTTCTGGCGCGGCGAGGCTCCGCAACGCACGGGAGAGCTTTCCCGCTGGGTCTGCCAACTGCGCGAAGATATCGCCGTCAGCGTGCCCGACACGCTCCCCGGCTACATCAGCCAGACCGATCCATCTGTCGCCGCTGCGGTTACATGGCTCAAAGAGGAATGCGGCGTCAGCGACGCGGGCGCCGAACAGCTCATCGCCTATATCGTGGCCGGCCGCGCCGTCCTCGGCACCGTCCCCACACTGACTACTATCGTTGCCGAGCGCTTCTTCGACGAGGGCGGCGGCATGCAGCTCATCCTGCACGCGCCCTTCGGCGGCCGCATCAACAAGGCCTGGGGTCTGGCGCTGCGCAAGCGCTTCTGCCGCGGCTTCAACTTCGAGCTGCAGGCCGCCGCCACCGATAACGGCCTCAACATCTCGCTCGCCGAACAGCACTCCTTCCCGCTCGCCGACGTCTTCCAGTTTCTCACCACGCACACCGTCACCGAGCTGCTGGAGCAGGCCTCGCTCGCCTCGCCCATCTTCAAAACCCGCTTCCGCTGGGACGCCACCCGCAGTCTGCAACTGCTGCGGTTTCAAAAGGGCAAGAAGGTGGCGCCGCAGATCCAGCGCACCCGCGGCGAAGATCTCCTCGCCAGCGTCTTCCCGCAAGCGGCCGCCTGCTTCGAGAACATCGAAGGCGACATCGAGATCCCCAACCACCCGCTCGTCCGCGAGGTCATGAAGGACGTGCTCGGCGAGGCCATGGACCTCGCCGGTCTCATCGAGGTCATCGCTAAGATCCAGTCCGGCGAAATCCAATGCGTCGCCGTTGACTCCACCGTGCCCTCCGTCTTCTCCCACGGCCTGCTGAACGCCAACCCCTACGCCTTCCTCGACGATGCGCCCATCGAAGAGCGCCGCGCCCGCGCCGTGAACATGCGCGGCATGGTGCCCGATCAGCTTCTCGGCGAGGCCGGCCGCCTCGATCCGGATGCCATCCGCGCCGGTCCGTGAAGAATGCTGGCCGGACATCCGCGACGAGCACGAGCTCCACGACCTGCTCTACTCACTCGTCCTTGTACCCGCGTCCATCTTCGATCACCCGCGCGCCACCGGCTGGCGCATCCTGTTCGATCGCTTGACGTCGCAGTCACGCGCACATGTATCGGCGGACCACGTCATCGCCGCCGAGCGGATCAACGATCACGCCAATCTGCTCTCCGCCGCACCGGACCTGCCGCTCTTACAAAAAGCTCTGCACGCGTGGCTCAACATCCTCGGCCCGCAAACCGCCGCGTCGCTCGCAGACTATCTCGGCATCAACCCATCCGCGATCTTCACCGCGCTCGTCGCCATGGAATCGCAGGGCACCATCCTCCGCGGCAACTTCGAGCACGATGCCACCACCCCCAACACTCTCGTTATCCCGACCGAGGTGGCGGAATCTGCTGTTCCGTCCGTGGGAGCCACAAGGGTCGACGTGAGCGACCAAAGGGAGCGAACCCAGCAAGACGAGCCGCAGGCTCTGCCGCCCGAATGGCAAATTCAGTGGTGTGAGAGACGGCTTCTCCAGCGCATCCACAAGCGCACCATCCACACTCTGCGCAAGCAGATCGAGCCGGTCGTCCCGGCGCAGTACATGGACTGGCTCCTCCGCTGGCAGCACCTCGCGCCGCAGACACAACTCACCGGCGAGGAAGGTGTGCTCGACGCGCTCCGCAAGCTCGAAGGCTTCGAAGCGCCTGCCATCGAGTGGGAGCGCTCCCTGCTGCCGCAACGCGTTCCCCACTACGATCCCCGCTGGCTGGACACGCTCTGTATGGCAGGCGTTGTCGGCTGGGGCCGCATCTCGCCGCACCCGGCATTTCTTTCGCCGGAGGGCGGCGCTCCCCGCCGTGTCATCCCCACCAGCATGGCGCCCATCACCTTCTTCCTGCGCGAAGACGCGCACTGGATGGATGGCTGCCTTCGTTCACGCGAGTTGCCGGAAAGTGCACTCGCCTGCTGTCTGTCACCGCTTGCGTTACGTGTTCGTGCACAGCTCGAGCATGCAGGCGCCGCCTTCGCCGCCGACCTCGCCCGCCAGTTGGGCGCGCCGCTCGCCGAGCTTCACAATGCTCTTTGGGAGTTGGTCGCGGCCGGGCTCGTTACGGCCGACGGCTACGACAGTCTCCGCTCACTCATTGACCCGCGCCGCAAATCCGCGAGTACAACGCCCTTCCGCATGCGGGGAAGCAATCGGCGCGCCCGCAACACGGCCGGCCGCTGGAGCCTGCTGGCCGCGCCCGCGCCGCAGATACCCCTCACCGATTCCCGCGAGGCTAAAGAGCAGAGCGCCATAGCCGCAGCCAAACAGCGCGAGCAGGAGATCGAATCCGCCGCTCTCGTCCTGCTCTGGCGCTATGGCATCGTCTTCCGCGATCTGCTCGAGCGCGAGACCACCATGCCCCGCTGGCGCGAACTCCTCGGCATGCTACGCCGCCTGGAAGCGCGCGGCATCGTGCGCGGCGGCCGCTTCGTCTCCGGCTTCCAGGGCGAACAGTTCGCACTCCCCCATGCGGTCGAATCCTTACGCGAAATGCGCAAGCAGGAGAATGTCGCCTCCGCAGTAACGATTGCTGCCGCCGACCCCGCGAACCTCGTCGGCATCGTCGTCCCCGGCGACCGCCCCGCCGCCACCGCCGGGCGCACCGTGCAGCTCCGCGGCGGCCACTGCGTCTCCGAGATCAGCACTGCGATCGGCCCTGCACCAGTCGAACTCCCACCGTCCCTGCTCGAGACGCAATTCGCTGATCGCGGCCCCACGCAGCTCGCTCTCGGTCATGACTGACCAGCAAGAGCAACTCGCTCCACGCCCTACACCGAAAGAGGGTGAAGACTTCTATTGGGAAGGCCCCTACATGGTCTTCACCGAAGCCTGGCATCTCAAGCGTGGCTACTGTTGCGGCTCCGCCTGCCGCCATTGCCCCTACGGGCACGAGAATGTTCCGATCGAATCAGACCGCACCTCACGCTGATTCGCGCCGCCAGCCAAAGAACCACCGCGCCGCATTCCCGCGAAACACCGCGTCGCGCTCTGTTTCGGACAGATTCCGCGTCATCTCCTCGTAGATGTCGTACGGATTCGCCACCTTCCGCGCTAGCAGCGAGATCGGACGATGACTCCCAAACATCACCCGCTCCGTCCCGAACAGTTCCATCACCGCATCCACCCAGCGCCGCGCTTCGGATGCCTGCCAGCTCATCCCAAACACGCACTCGAGCGCCGAAATGCTTACGAGTACGTTCTGGCACGCCGCCAACGCTCCCATGTCGCGCTTCCACCGCGCAAACTCCGCGTCATCCACGGATGACGGCCAGCCCATCACCGCCACCGTGAACCCGATCTCCGGATTGCGCTGCACCATGGCGCACACATCCGGCAACTGCGGCGAGAAGATTTCGAGCGAGCACTTGAATCTGTACTTCTTCAGCAAGCTCAATCCCGCGCGCCATCGCGCATCCGTCAGCAAATCACCGCGTATCGCAAAGCGCCGCATCGCATCCACCTCGTCCCATCCCAGGTGCTCCCGCACCGCGGCCACATGCCCGCATCCGGCATACGCATCCAGCCGCGCCTCCAGATCGGGCGCAAGAAAATCCACCAGCCCCACAATCGCCATCGGCACCGGCACTGTCTCCGCAAGCCGCTCGGCCCACTGCACTTCTCGCACCGCATCGGCCGCTATGAACTCATGCCACACAATCCCCGCGATCTCCCAGTCACCCATGTCACGGGCGTAATCCTCGAACAGATATCGCCTTGGCAGCGTCGAATAGTCTCCAATCAACGCTTCGAACATGGCATCCGTGCGCTCCAGATGCGCGTACCGGTTTTCCCGGCCGTCATACAAATGCATGTGCGCATCAACGACACGTCTTCCGAGTGTATGCATCAATCTCTTCTCCCCGGAGGCCGCCAGACTACAACGAGCGGCTGGATTGCATGGTCCGCCTCTGTCGGCATCGACGATTTCATAGGAAGACGCATGCCTTCGCTGCTCGGCGACGGAAACGCTGCTGCGGTAGTTCGGGCACTTCTACGCTAATCCCAGATACAGGGCGAGCGCGATCACCTTCATCGCCCCGTCCGGACGCAGAGCGGGTTTGACTACGCGAGTGTGCACAGCCAAACTCCGCACAAGCGTGGTTCCATCATAGAAGAACGATCTAGAAGTAGGCGACCCAATCAAACCACAACGAATCTGCATCCTGCACGACAGCCTTCGACAGTGGCGTGTTGCCCTGGATCATGGTGATGTTCTCGTTCGCCTCGCTCGCGTAATTGATGGCGCGATTCGAGCCGTTCCGGTAGGCAACCGCGTTGTCCATGTAAGCACGCGCGTAGAACGGCAGTGGGCGGCTGAACGAGCCGTTCACCTCCGTGCGTTCCATGACCCATTCCGCTGTCAGTCCGGAGAACTTCGTGTTCTTGGGAATGGCAAGGGATGTGGAAACAGATTTCCTGGTGTTGTAGTTCGCGATGTAATAAAAGCCGGTGACAACGCCGTTCTTTTTTCCGATCGACGAGTAAGCGTAGATCACGTCGCCGGGCGAGACCGGGAAGTTATTGATCTTCACCTCCGGCTCGGGAATAAATTCCACCCAGGCGTAGTAGCTGGGTTTGCCGCCGGTCCAGTCCTGCTCCGTTCCGTCCTGGACCAGGTCGTTGCAGTTGCAATTGCCGTCGATGCCGACCCACTCCGACTCGTAGCCCGTGAACGACTTGAACTGATTGCTCAGGCTCGGAACCACCCACAGCCCAACCACCTCGCGAAAAGGCGCTCCCGCCGCGGTCAGCGAAAATCCGCTCCAGTTCAGCGATTCGCTCGCGACAGTGCTGCTCGAAGCCGCGGTCGGTGCGCCCTTTCGCTGGTTCGCACGATGCACGACGTTCGCGTTGATCGAAAGCTGCGGCGTGATGCGCGTCGTCGAGACAGCCTTCACCCAGTTTCCATACGCTTTTGTGTCGCCAGGGTCCGGACGGCGCGGATACCCGTAATCCTCGAGTTGCGAATCGGCCGCAGACACCGGATCGAATCCCTCCGGCACGCCATTGTAGACAGTGATCCCACTGACATTGGGCAGCGAGACGGTACTTGAGTAGCTTTGGCCTCTGGCGGCAAGACCGCCCGCCATCAGTGCTGTTAGCGCGAGAAGAAAAACTGTGCGTTTCACGTTAGACCTCCCAAGGTACGTGAGCTCTAATGGGCCCGGGAGAGAGAACCATCCAGCGCCTGCACAAGGCAGGGTGGGCGAATCACAGGCAATTGTTTGCGGGGACGAAGCCGGTAATGCGCGGTAAAGCTAGAAGTACAGGAGCCACCAAACGCGTGTCAACGAAAGCCGTTCTGAAAATGGCGTTCCCTTGTGGTGCAGATTGATCCGCCGAAAATATAAGTCAGTATTGCTTCACGGATGGGGCCCAGCGCTGGCAAATTTCTTCTCCGCGCCATGCACCATTAACGTTCATTTCACCCTGCGCCACGTCACACCTGCTTAACCGGCCTCTGTCGTCCTGAACGAGGGCCAGACCATAGTTCTTCGTCGCAAGCAGACGAGCTGGCTGAAGCATTTCCTCATGCTATGAGGTAGCGGAGATCGCTGGTGTGACCTTTCTTCAATGAAAGGCCACACAGACCTCCGCCGTCCATTCAGCACCTTGGGGAAAATGCTTTACTTCCCGCCAGACGCGTTCGTCGGTGACTTCTCTTTCAAAGTGGAAATCAGCACGTCAGCGGCCGGGGGGGGCATTTCGCTCTTAAAGATCTCCGGACCCGTTATTTTCTTCCCGTAAAGGTTCTTGTTCGCGTCCTCGTCGGGCCCCATCGTTGTCCCGGAGAGGGAAACTCCGGCAAACACGCCATTCGATTCGGAGTAGGAAAGCATCTCCGCGTTCAGCGACGCGTTGGTGGAGGCTTCCGCAGTCTTGCCTACTGGGCCGGCAGCAACACTTGCGTCGCCACCCAGCTTGAGCTTCCCGTTCAGCATCGTGCGTGCGCCCTTGTCATTCATCACCAGCACGACAAAGTCGGTCGATTGCCCGCCCGCCTGGAAGCCAATACTGCCGCCGCTCGACGCCATCATGATCGGGGCGCTCCACGTTCCGTCGAAATTCTCTCCGCTGCGGCAAGTCATCGCTCCCTTGCCGTACTGTCCGGCAATGATGAATCCGCCCTTCTTCACTGAAGGCAGAACGATCACGCATTCCGCCTTGGCCAAAACATCCAGCGGAATTCCGCGGTCTTTGCTCAGCAGGTCCTTTATCACGTCGCCCGCCTCTTTCAGTCTCTGTTGCTCCTTGTCGCTATCCGCCTTGGCCAGCACGGGCATCAACAGGCACCCAAGGACGGCGAGACTCGCCATCCACCTTACACTTTGAAAATGACAGTGATTCTCGCGTTGATTCACAAGACTCTCCTTCTCACAATATGGTTCGTTTCAACGGCAACCGTGGAACGCTGCAAGTCTTCTGCGGCGATCTGTCACAAACGACCAGCACCATTTTCAATTCGTACTTCGAGTTGCGGTAGCTTGCCGTCTGCAACCATGGCCCAACGCACGACAGATTCGATTCCAGCGTATTGAAACGGTTGCCCCGGGGAAACTGTTAAAACTACCAGCTTTGTGAGAAAGCTAAGAATTGATAGTTTGCCCAGCACTTCATCTGCACTGGAATAGGGGGATTAGTGAGCCAATCGCAAAAAATCAAGGCGGTTCAGACTATGTCGTCGAAAACCCAGTCTGACGTGGAGATCCAGGCCGTGATTCGGGTCGCCAGGCCGGAGGATGCCGCCGCATGCGGCGAGATCTGTTACAAAGCCTTTTCCACCCTCAATGCGGCCCACGGCTTTTCCTGCGACTTTCCTGTACCGGAAGCAGCCATCGGCGCGCTCGCGATGATGTTTTCTACCCCCGGCTTCTACTGCGTGGTGGCGGAAAGCGGCGGCCGAATCGTGGGCAGCAATGTGGTCGATGAGCGGTCCGTGATCTACGGCGTCGGCCCCATCAGCATCGACCCCGGCGCACAGAACCTCGGGGTGGGCCGCAAGCTCATGCAGGCCGTGATGGACCGCGCGAACGAGCGAGGCGCCGCCGGCGTCCGGTTGGTGCAGGCTGCCTTTCACAATCGCTCGTTCTCGCTCTACGCTTCGCTCGGCTTCGACGTTCGCGAGCCGCTCGCCTGCATGCAAGGGCGCACCACGGAACGCCACATTCCGGGTTGCGCCGTGCGGCCGGCCACTCCCGCCGATGCCGCCGCCTGCAATGCTCTCTCGCAGCGGCTTCACGGATTCGATCGCGGCGCCGAGCTGGCGGCAGCTATCGTGCAGGGCACTGCGCGTGTGGTCGAGCGCGGCGAACGCATCACCGGATACACCACCGCCCTCGCCTTTTTCGGCCATTCCATGGCGGAGACCAACGTGGACCTTCAGGCGCTCATCGCGTCGGCAGAATCCTTTACAGGGGCGGGAATCCTCGTGCCATCACGCAACAACGTTCTGTTGCGCTGGTGCCTGGCAAACGGCCTGCGCGTTGTCCAGCCCATGACGCTCATGAGCACCGGACTGTACAACGATCCGGCGGGCGCGTGGCTGCCGTCCATATCTTTTTAAAGCAGTCGCATTCACGGCCCGCAGGCCGATCCGTCAACGCACCAGTACGCCCGTCCGCGGGAAGCTGAACGCTCCCGCGCGGTCGTCGATCACGTTCACCTGGCAGGTGTACTGCCCCGGCTTCATGTCTTTCAGCGGCACATCGAACTGGAACGCGATCGTGTTGCGCGAAGGATCGGTCAGCTTCGTCGCCTCCACCAGCGGCGTCTCGAATACCTTCGTTGAACCCGAAAGGAATTCAATCGAAGTAAGCAACCGCGGCGATTGCGTTTTAGAGTCAGCCGATTTCATCTCTGGCGCGTAGACCTCATACAGCAGATAGAGGTGCCCATCCTGCCGGAAGACGTGCGCCACATTCGGCACCCATAGCTGGCCATCCTGAATGAGCGGATTCGCCTGCTTGGTCTTCGGCGCAGCCTGCCTTTGACTTGCAAGCAATACGGACGACAGCTTCATTGGCGCCTTTGCCAGGTCCGGCACCGTGATGTCCGTCTCAAACGATCCCATGTGCCCGGTCTCGTTTTCACGCACCACAAATTTCACGTGATACTTGCCCGGCGGCAGCGTGAAGCTCGTCGTGTACTGCACATTTTTCCGCGACACCTGCTGTTGCTGGTCAATCGCCAGCTTCACCGTCTGCCGCACCTCGCCCTCGGCGCGGCCGGCCATGTCCTTCACCTCGCCGATGATGTCGATCGTCGCCTTGTCCCGGTCGCCGCCCTTCACAAACGGAATCTGCGAGCCCGGCACGATCAGCGACACCGGAATGTAGTAGCGCTCGGGCGCCAGCTCAAAGTAGTACGCCGCCATGTACACCGGCACATCGGTCGCCGGCAGATCGCTCTCCAGTTGCTCGGTCAACTGGCGCTCCCGATCCTCGTGGTTGGAGTGCTGGTAGTCCGCCGGCGCGTAATACCCCGGCCGGTACTCGAGCTTCACATCCGCGCGATTCAACTTGATCTGCAACCGCCGGTAGCGCCCATCGCGCGCCGGATTGGTGGAGCGGAAGCCGATCACGTAATACTGCGCCGTGTCATTCTCCATCGCCTGGAAGGCGGGCGCGAAGTCGTTCGAGTCACCATAGAACTTGCCCCCGGTGTCGGCCGCCAGCGTGGACAGAACCTCCTGCGAATTGAAGTTCGCATCCAGATTGTTCTGGAAGGCTTGCCCGTTGTACGCACTGGCGCCGCGGATCGATCCCGTCGACGCATCGCCCAGCGGCGAGATCGCCTGCAGCCCGCGCATATCCACGCTGTAAATCGACATGTTCGCGCGCACCGCCGAATTCGTTGCCGACCGCAGCGATGCCTCGTTCTCGATGCCGTCGCGCTGGATGCCGCCGGAGAAGTAGAGCAGCGACTTCTTCTGGTTGATGTACTGGAGCGACTTCGAAATCTGCGCGATCGCATAGAGCTGTCGATCGGTATTCAGGTCGTTGTACTCGGTCTCGTCCGGCGTAAAGCTGCTTGCGTCCTCTACCTGGTTGGTCGTCGAGACCGCTCCTGGCTCGAAACCCGCCTGCTGCGTGCTGTCGTAGCTCGACACGGCCTTAAGCAGCGCCTGCTTGTTCGCGGTGAAGTCCTGGTCCACGTTGATCGATGCATCCAGCGACACTGCGGCCACCAGGTCCGCCGCCTGCATCTGCCGATTGATGTAGTTCTTTGCCGCTTCGACCGAGCGCGTCAGGTCGTCCGGTTGCATCGACGTCAGGTCGAAGAACAGCACCACCAGCCGGTGATTGCGCAGCTCATCGCCGGTCACCACGCCGGTGCTGTTGCCCTTGCCCAGCACCAGTTGCCCCGCCTTCCCACTCACGGTCGCTTCGTTCAGCGGCTCAGCCTGGTCGATGCTTTGAAAATCGAATGTGTCAATCTTCTGCGGCTTTCCGTTCTCAAGGATGGTGAAGTCCTTCGCGGTAAGCCCCTTCACGACAGCGCCCGTATGTTTGTCGCGCACCACAACGTTGGTCAGCACCAGGTCACTCTGCACCTTCAACACATACCCCGGGCTGTTCGGACTGCTGTTGGTAGGCGAAGGCTGCGGCTGGCCCTGTTGAGTTTGGGCCTGCAGCGACGGCGGATGCAGCAGCGAAGCCGCCAGGCCCAACAACGCGAATGTCATGAGAGTGCGCATTAGTAGCGGAACCTCGCCATTAGCACAAAGGTGCGCATCGGCGCAGCCGATGTGACCTGCCCATAGGTGTTCGAGCCGAGGCTCGTGTCCACCCCCGCGTACTGCACCGTGTTCAATATATTGTCCGCGGTGCCGCGCAGCTCCAGGTTGCGCATCTCTCCCAGCCGGATCGTCTTCGAGAGCGACGCGTCGAAGGTCAACGTGCCCGGCCCTGGAATCGAGTAGCGCGACGCCGTCCCGTATGTCTGGCCCGGCGCGAAGTCGCTGCTGAACGCATCCGTGTTGAACCAGCGATCCAGCGTGCCGCCGCCGGCCGTCAACGAGGCCCCCTGCACCCGGTCCGGCCGCAGCGACCCTGTGCTCCCGCGGGCTACGTCGGAACTGTTGGCAACGAAGCGCGGCGTCAACGGCTCGCCCGTAGCGAAGGCAAATGTGCCCGAGAAAGATACATTCGCCAGCCCGTGCGAGAGCCAATTACCGCTGGTCAGGAAGTGCCCATCCGGCCCGAAGGGAAACTCGTACAGGAAGTCGCCCTTCAAGTTGTGGCGGATATCGAAGGATGAATTCGACTCCTCCGCCAGGATGTTCTGCCAGTTCTGTGCCACCACCGCCGTCGTCCCGCCATTGCCGCCAATCGCACTGGCATCATCGATCGCATGCGAGTAGGTGTAGGTGGCACCCAGCGCAATACCGTTCTGCAGCCGCCTGCGCAGCCGCACCGTGCCGGCGTTGTAGTTCGAAAAGCCGATCGAGTCGGAGTAGTTGTAGTACACGCCGCTCAGCGATGAAGTTGCATTGCGCCCCGGCGCCGTCAGCACATCCAGCCGCGTGCCTTTCGCGCCATTCCAGCCCACATTCAGCACGATGCCGCCAGGCAATGTGCGCTGGACATCGAGGTTCCACACCTGCACATACGGCAGACGGTAGTTCTTATTCACCGAGTAGTTGCCCGCCGCCTGCGGCGTTCCAAATCCGTTCTGCAGGCAGATAGGCCAATTGGACGTACACGCCGGAATGCCGGAGGTAGGCTCCGTCGCCTGGTTGGTCTGCACATCTGCAAAGGGCGGCTGGAAGGCCAGGTCCTGGATGAAGCTGATGTATTGCCCGTTGGCAAAGTTCACGCCATAGCCGCCGCGCACCACGGTGTTCTTCGCCGCTCTCCAAGCAAAGCCCACGCGTGGAGAGAAGTCGTCGCGGTCCGGATAAATCAGCGTCTGCGGGTAAGGTCCGGTGTATTTGCCAACGCCGCCTGCCAGCACCGGCGCCACCTGCTCGAAGTCGCTGCTGGGATCGATCGTCGCCAGCCGCCCGTCCTTCTCCGAATACGGCGAGAAGTACTCATAGCGCAGCCCGGCCAGCACAGTGAAGTTTGCGCGCACCCGCCAGTCATCCTGCAGGAACAGGTCGTAGATATTCGCGCGCAGGTACGCCTTCTGGTACGGCGCCTGGATAGCCGTCTGCTGCGGAAACCCAAGCAGAAGATCTGCCAGCGATGATCCCGTGCCCGGCTGTCCGTTGCCGCCGTTCGTTCCGGTTCCGTTCGAGCCGGAGGAGCCCGGTTGCTCGGTCGCCAGACCGGTAAACACAAACGTGCCCGTAGAGTTCGCCTGCCCGATCATGCTCAGGTGGATGCGCTTGTAATCTCCGCCGAACTTCACGTTGTGTTTGCCGTGCACCCAGGAGCTCGAATCCGAGACGCCGAGCGTCTGGTTCAGCTGGAAGTTCGGCTGCTCCTCGTTCAGCCCGGAGAACTGCACCAGCGTGACATTCGGCAACCCATAGTTCAGCGGATTGGCCGCCGCGCCACTCAGCACATTGATCCCGAGATTCCTCGCGATGTCCTGCTGGTTGGTGAAAAAGTTGCTGAGCTCCGAGTTCGTGCGGTTCAGGTTCACCGTGAAGTTATTCGTCAGCCGCTTGACGCCGAGCGTATAGCCAAGCTGCAGTGAATATTGATGCGTCTGCTGATTTCCGCCCAGCTCCGGGAAGAGATTTACCTCATCTGCAGCGGAGTGGCTGTAGTTGAAGTTGGCATTGATGCTCTGGTGCACCCCCGGCGCGCTCGCGCCGGTGAACTGGCGAAGCATGCCGGAGAGCGCCGTGCCCCCGCCGAAGCTGCGCGTGTAGCGCGCACCTACCGTCGTCGTATTTGTGGTGGCGGTCGTCAGCCGTTGATAGTTCTGCCGGTTCGTCGTCGCGAGGTTGGGCAGCGGGACGTAGCCCAGCAGCGCCGTCGCCTGCGGGCTGATTCGGTTCGCGGGAATCTGGTTGTTGGCGAACGGCTGGCCTGTCTGCGGATCGTAGATGGTCGGCTGCCCGGCGAAATCTCCGCCGCGCAGCGCCTCATCCGGCACCGTTCCATAGTTGTCGAAGGGCGACGAGGAGTGATTGCCGATCAGCGACAGGAAGATAAAGTCCTTCGTGTCGTTCTCAATCACATGCGGGATATAGGGTGAGCCCGCGAAGATCGCGCCGAAGCGGTTCGAGTTGTAGTCCGGCTGCGGCACATCCTGGCCACGCAGCGCAAAGTCCTTGGCGTCGAACAAGCTGTTGCCGCCCGTCCAGAAGAGCGCGCCGTGCGGCTTGTTTGGATTCATGCGGCGAAAGTTGAAGCCGCCGCGTCCGCCACCACCGCCCCCGCCAAAGCCACCTCCTCCACCACCCCCGCGGCCACCACCACCGCCGAAGCCGCCCCCTCCACCGCCGCCGCCGAAGCCGTTGAAGGCGCCGCCAGTCCGTCCCTGCCCGGGAATCTGCGCCAGCGTCTGCTGCTGTTGCATGTTCTCGAGGTTGTCCCTCATCTGGTCCATGTTGACGCCGGCGAAGGGATTGGTCGTGCCGCTTTGCCCGTTCACGTTCACCGACTCCGTGCTGAAGTCGCTGCTGCCGGCCGCAGAGGGCAGCGCCGCGCCGCCTGTATCGGCACCCGCTGCGATCGCTCCCAGCGCGCCAGCCATCAGCCCCAGATTCTGCGCGCCCTGACCGCCCGTGTACTGCCGCGTGCCGCCCTGCCGCGCTCCGTCTGTGCCCCGCGCTCCCTGACCCTGCGCCCCCGGACCCTGTACCGCAGCACGGCGCGCCTCCGCCTGCTCCAGCTGCTCCTGACGGGAGGCCAGCAAGAGAGAGAAATCGGTCGCCGGAGCTTGCGCGCCACCGTGCAGCAGCACCTCCTTGGTTGCGCCGGCAAAGGCCGCGAAGTCAGCGCGCACCACGTACCGCCCATCCGCGTCGATGTGCAGAGCGAACGCCCCATGGCTATCCGTGGCGGTTACGTATTGTTTGCCTGTCAGCGTGTTCTTCGCCGTCACGTTGACGCCGGGAAGCGGCGTCTGCCCGGACTTGATCACGCCCGCGATGGTTCCGCCAGCAGCGGATGACACAGGAGCGGCAGTCTGCGTCGGCTGCGGGACCATCGGGAGAATGGGCGTCGCCGGCTGTAGCTGTTCGACCGGGGAAACAACCTGGACCTGGCTCCAGCCGCACAGCGGCACTGCCGCTACCAGCGCAGCAAAGAAGCAGACGCGCCTCATCGCGCCTCCGACCCGGCATCGAGCCATGGTTCATGTCCCTTAAGATCGAAAACGGTGAAGGTCGTCGCGGTGAAGGTCCCGTTCAGCACGCGGCCCTCCGCGCGAAAGCCCTCGCCCGGCCGCAGATCGGCGAGCGTCACCGAGTCGCGCTTCTGCCGGAAGGACGTGTTTTCATCCACCGCAATCTCCTGCTCCACACCGTCCAGCCTGTGTACCTGGATCTTTGTGCCCTCAATCGCCCGGATCTTCCCCGCGGCCCACGTCTTCCCCAGGCCCTCGCGCGCCTTGCGCACTTCTTCGGCCGGAATATCGATCAGGATCGCCGCTCCCACCGTCTTCTTCTTCGCATCCACGTTGCCCGCGGCAAAGATCATGTCGCCCATCTGAATATCGGCAGCGTGGATGGTGTCACGCCCCTTCACCAGCCGGCTATTCACCCCGTAGAGCACCTTCCAGGGCTCGCCGCTGTCCGTCTTCACGGCGAAGTTGCCATCGTTTTTGCCCGTGGGGGCGGCGGAAACCACCGTGCCCCGCAGGGTGTTCTCCCGGGAAAATTGCGCCCAGCCCTGATCGTCGTCATCCTGCGCGCTCGCCGGCGGAACCGCGAGCAGGACGGAGACTGTCATCCACATGACAGTGCCGGCCAGAATCATCGGCCTCCGCCTGCAACCGGTCTTTACACTTCGCGACATAGAATCAGAAGGTCGCATCCTTAGACGAGGATACGAGGTCAAAGGACGCGATTTAGCACCGTGGACGCGGCAATTTGAACCACAGAAAATCGTGCCTTCTGGCCCGCGACGGCCTTCCTTCGACGATGCATGCGAGGTTGTGTGGGAGCGTTCTCTCTCCGTTGCCAGACGGTTCTGCTCTAAACTTCCCCGCATGTCCAGTCCTTTGGCTGTCCCCCACCATGAGACGCACTTCCAGTCCGGCGACACCGTCCGCGACATCGTCATCGGCATGTCGGACGGCCTCACCGTCCCCTTTGCGCTCGCCGCCGGTCTCTCCGGCGCGATCAACTCCCTGCACATCATTGTGCTGGCGGGGCTGGCCGAGATCGCCGCCGGGGCCATTGCCATGGGGTTGGGCGGCTACCTCGCCGCACGTGGCGATGCCGAGCACTACCGCAGCGAGCGGCTGCGTGAAGAACGCGAGGTTGTGGAGCGCCGCCGGGATGAAGAAGAGGAGATCTACGAGATCTTCGACGCCTACGGGGTCGAGCGCCAGGAGGCCGCGCCTGTCCTCTCTGCGCTGCAACGCAACCCGAAGGCCTGGGTCGACTTCATGATGCGCTTCGAACTCGGCCTCGAAGAGCCGCAGGCCGGCCGCGCCCTCACCAGCGCCGTCACCATCGCTGGCTCCTATATCCTCGGCGGCCTGGTTCCCCTGCTCCCGTACATGCTGGGCACGACTCGCACCGCGCTTCCCGCCTCCGTTGGAATCACCCTGCTGGCCCTGCTGCTCTTCGGGGCCGTCAAGGGCCGAGTGACCGGCGCGGGCGTTGTGCGCAGCGGATTGCAGACCGTGATCATCGGTGGTGTCGCTGCGGCTGCTGCCTTCGGCCTCGCCCACCTGCTCAGCGCCCACTGATCCAGTCCGAGAGCTTTCCGGGTATGTCGTCTGGCACACAATCGGGAATCTCGATACCTCTTCGGTGGTTACCAAATCTTCGCGTCCTTCCAGCGCCCCTTGCGCATCCATAGGGAATCTGCGTAGCTTTCGCTGGATACGCAATTGCAGCCGTTTGGTTAGCAATTTTGTGACAACGAAATGCTAGGCTCTGCGAGCAACGGAGGATCGATTCCTGCGCTCCAATTGCGAAGTACCAACAGACATTGTTAGGACGTGAAGGACCAATGCCAGTAGCAGAAGCGGAACTCAGTGCGCACGAACTCCTGACTGCCTTCACCGCAACGCGACGCCAAAGCCTCGCGTTGTCGAGCCCGCTCACGCCGGAAGACATGATGGTGCAGAGCTGTCCTGAGGCGAGCCCAGTAAAATGGCACCTCGCCCACACCACATGGTTCTTCGAAACATTCGTCCTCCGCGAATATCTCGACGGCTACAAGCCATTCCATCCTGACTTCCTCTGGCTTTTCAACAGCTATTACAACGACGTCTCCGATCAGCCGGAGAAAAAGTTGCGCGCCTCCTTCTCCCGCCCCGGCATCGAGCAGATACTCGCCTACCGCCAGCACGTGGAGGACGGCATCGTGCGCCTGGAGCAGCGTGGCATGCCCGCCGAAGCAGCCGAGCGCATCGAGCTGGGAATCCATCACGAGCAGCAGCACCAGGAGCTGCTCTGCTACGACATCAAGCACGCGTTCTGGAGCAACCCGCTGCATCCCGCATATGCGGAAGGTGGCAGCTTCAAGTCCGGCACCTCGCCGCTCCGCTGGCGCAACTTCGCTGGCGGACTCACCGAAATTGGTCACGCCGGCAATGGCTTCGCCTACGACAACGAGTCGCCACGGCACACTGTCTTTCTTCAACCGTTTGCGCTCGCATCGCGCGCCGTCACCTGCGCGGAGTATCTCGCCTTCATGGAAGATGGCGGCTACACACGCGCCGAGCTCTGGCTCTCCGAAGGCCGCGAGACCGTGAACGCGCGTCAATGGAATGCGCCGCTCTACTGGCGTCAGGTCGATGGTGTGTGGATGGTCTACACCATGCGCGGACTGCTGCCGTTGAGCGAGATCGAGGCGACGCCCGTCTGTCATGTGAGCTACTTCGAGGCAGAGGCCTTCGCTCGTTGGGCGGGCAAGCGGCTGCCGACGGAGGCAGAGTGGGAGGCGGCTGTTGCCGAGTGTGTTCCGTCCATCCCCGCAAACTCCAATCTGCTCGAGAGCGGCCAGTTCCATCCCGTGGCCGCGCACGACTGTGACATCGATCAAGTCTTCGGCGATGTGTGGGAGTGGACCCGCAGCGCTTACCTTGGCTACCCCGGCTACCGCGCGCCTGCAGGTGCGCTCGGCGAATACAACGGCAAATTCATGGTCAACCAGATGGTGTTGCGTGGCGGCTCCGCAGTCACGCCTCGTTCTCACATCCGGTCTACCTATCGCAACTTCTTCTCACCAGCAGTCCGCTGGCAGTTCGCGGGCTTTCGGCTGGCGCAGGACGCATCGCAAGAATCATCGGCATCACAACCATCCCGGCACGGGAGAAAGATTTCCAGATGAATGCAGTCACACTACCCCAGCTCCCCGAGGCGGCGTATACGCCTCTCGGTTCAGAGGTCTATCGCGGACTCACTGCACGGCCGCGCACCCTTAGCCCCTGGCTTTTTTATGACCAGGAAGGCTCCCGCCTCTTTGAAGAGATCACTGCACTCGACGAGTACTACCTGACGCGCACCGAGCGCGGCATCTTCCAGGCCAACGCGGATGCCATCATCGCCGCGGCATCGGCGCCGACTCTGCATGGGCTCGAGCGCGACCTCACCATCATCGAGCTCGGCGCGGGCACCGCAACCAAGACCGGGCTGCTGCTCCGCGCCGCTGTTCGCCGCCAGGGATCGGTCACCTACCATCCGATCGACGTCTCAGCGTCCGCGTTGGACGAGGCGCGTGACAACCTGACTGCCGCCATACCCGGAGTCACCTTCTCGCCGCGCGTCGCCGACTACACCGACGGCCTCGGCGAGATCCCTGCGGACGGTAGCCGCCGCCTCGTGCTCTACATCGGATCGAGCCTCGGCAACTTCGAGCGCGACGACGCACGCCGCCTGCTGCTCAACGTTCGCAATGAGCTCACCCCCGGAGACATGTTGCTGCTCGGCGTGGACATGGTGAAGGACATCTCCACCCTCGTCGCTGCCTACGATGACGCAAGCGGTGTCACCGCGGCCTTCAACCGCAATGTGCTCGCGCGCATCAATCGCGAGATGGGCGCGGACTTCGATCTGATGAAGTTCCGCCACAAGGTGCGCTGGAACGGAGCGCACTCGCGCATCGAGATGCACCTCGAGAGCCTGGTTGCGCATGAGGTTTCCATCCCCTCGCTGGATCTCTCGCTCGCCTTCCAGCGCGGCGAAACCATTCACACCGAAAACAGCTACAAATTCACCGCCGAGGGCGCCGGTCAACTGCTCTCGCAGGCCGGCTTCACCATCGTTGAGAAGTGGACCGACCCCCGCCGCTGGTTCGGCGTCTTTCTCGCCCGCGTCCACTGAACCATTCTGTAACTATGACTTAGCCGAGGCCATGCGCCTCGGCTTTTGTCTTTCCATCTCTCCCTCCTTTACAGGTCTCCCGGGCCGCGCGTAGGATTCTGCCGTTTGTCTGGTCGGAAGCAGGGCCTCCCGCAGATTCGCAGGCTGGTCGCCCGCCTCCAAAGCTGCGCATCCGATTCGCATTAGGGAGAGTCCAGTGAACGCCATCCTCCTCCGTCTCGCCCGCACATTCTCCGTGCGCCTCGTCCTCGTCCTCGCCTCTGTCTTCACCTTCGCTGCCGCCGCTCACGCTGCAGACCCGCCGATTCCCGCGCAACATGTCCGCATCCACTACTTCAATCCGGACAACACCTATGCCGGCTGGACGGTCTACGCCTTCGGTGATACCACCGAAGACCAGAGCAACTTCAATGGCGGTCCCGTACAGGTCACTGGCATCGATGACTTCGGCGCCTACTTCGACGTCGGCATCACTTCAACCGCGCAGGACGTAGGCATCATCATCCACATGGGGAATCTGAAAGACCCCGGCCCCGACGAGCACATCGATCCCGCAACACAAGGGAGCGAGTACTGGCAGATCTCTGGACAGCTCGGCCTGAAGACGACGCGTCCCGCCATCCCCGTTGGCAACGGCACTCCTATTCCCGCAGGCCACGCGCGCATTCACTACTACCGTCCGGATGGCGATTTCGCCGGCTGGTCCCTCTACCCCTTCTTCGCCACCAGTGATCCAACCGGCACATTTTGTAGCACAGAAGATTACATATCCGGCTTCGACAGTTATGGTGCCTACTACGATGTCGGCATCGACCCGTCCCTCAATGGCGGCCAGCTTGGCTTCATCATTCACAACTGCGCCCTCAACGTGAAGGACCCCGGCCCCGACATGCACCTGCAGATCGACCAGAACAACGAAGCCTGGGTGATCTCGGGCGATCCGACTGTCTACCTCATGCAACCTACGGCGGCCCAGTTGCTGAACGCTGTCTTTGGCAAGGAGCAGGCATACTGGCTCGACAGCACTCACGTTCTCGTCAAGCCGCAGTACCTGCAAAGCGGCAACACCTATGCGCTCATCTACAGCCCTTCCGGCGGGCTGCAGGTCACGGATACGGGCGTCTCCGGCGGCATCAGCATTCCGCTCTCACCCGGTGGCACGCTTACGCAGACTGAACTCACGCGCTATCCGCAACTCGCGGGCTACGCCGTACTCACTGTGCCGAGCACTCTGCCGCGCAGCACGCTGCTGACAGCCCTCAAAGGTCAGCTTGCCGTCGGCGTGACCGGCTCCGATGGCACGCTCGTCTACGCCACTGGTGTGCAGGCTGCCGGCGCGATCGACGACCTCGAGTACTACCCCGGCACGCTCGGCGTCGTCTTCCACCACAGCGGCGTTCACTGGTCCGACTGGCCGGACGATGAAGACTACCCCGTCAAGCTGAAGCTGTGGGCGCCCACCGCTCAAAATGTGTCGCTGCTGCTTTACGAGCACGAAGGCGACACAGCACCGCTCAAGACTCTTCGCATGCACGCGCACAATGGCGTCTGGGTCGCTGACGGCGACTCCTCCTGGCGTGACATGTACTACCTCTACAATGTGCAGGTCTATGTGCCGACGGATCACGCCGTCGACACCAACATCACCAGCGATCCTTATTCCATCGACATCGCGATCAACGGCACGAAGAGTCGCATCACCGATCTCGATTCGAACGAAACAAAACCGCCGGCGTGGGACTTCCTGTCGTCTCCCCCGCTGCGCAGTCTCAACGACCTCAGCATCTATGAGCTCCACATCCGCGACTTCAGCATCGGCGACCCCACGGTGCCCGCTGAGGACCGCGGCACCTATGACGCCTTTGCCGACTTCAATTCAAACGGCATGAGACACCTGCACACGTTGGCCAACAGTGGTCTCAAGGCCATCCACATTCTCCCCTCCTTCCACATCGCCAGCGTCAACGAGGACAAGAGCACCTGGCAGACCACCGGCGACCTCAGCGGTTTCCCGTCCGACAGCGATCAGCAGCAGGCCGCCGTCACTGCGATCCAAAGCGCGGACGGCTACAACTGGGGTTATGATCCCGTGCACTTCATGACTCCCCAGGGAAGCTACGCCATCAATCCCGACAATCGCGTGCGCGAATACCGCACCATGGTTCAGGGCTTGCACCGCACCGGCTTACGCGTCATCCAGGACGTTGTCTTCAACCACACCAGCGCCGCCGGTGAGGCGACGAATTCGAATCTCGACGAGGTCGTTCCGAACTACTACCACCGCCTGGATTCCGACGGAAACCTGCTCACCGGCTCCTGCTGCCCGGACACTGCCAGCGAACACCGCATGATGGAGAAGCTGATGATCGACACTCTGGTGCTCAACGCGCGCGAGTACAAGATCGACGGCTTCCGCTTCGACATCATGAGCTTCCACTTCCTCTACAACATGCAGGACATCCTCGCGGCTCTGCACGCGCTGACCCCGCTGCGCGATGGCGTGGATGGCTCAAAGATCTACATCTATGGCGAGGGCTTCAACTTCGGCGATACGGTGAGCAACGCCATCGGTCCCAACGCCGATCAGGTGAACCTCTACGGCTTTGGCATCGGCACCTTCAACGATCGCATCCGCGATGGCATCCGCGGCGGCAGTCCGTTTACCGATGAGCGCGTGCAGGGCTTCGCTACCGGCCTCGCTACCGACTCGAGCGACTTCACCAACCAGAGCACCGCGCAAACCGATCAACTCAACACGCTGCTCCACAACGCGGACTGGGTTCGCGTCGGCCTCACTGGCAATCTGCGCGACTACATGCTCACCGACATGACCGGCACCACCGTCAAAGGCTCGCAGATCGACTACAACGGACAGCCCACCGGCTACACCGCAACGCCCGTCGAAGCGGTGAACTATTGCTCCGTTCACGACAACCAGGATCTCTTCGATGCAGTGCAATTGAAAGCGAGCGCCGCAGACTCGAGTGCCACACGCGCGCGGCGTCAGGTGTTCGCGATGGGGCTCGTCGCCCTCGGTCAGGGTGTTCCCTTCTTCCTTGCCGGCGACGATCTGCTCCGCTCCAAGGACATGGACCAGAACAGCTTCGACTCCGGCGACTGGTTCAACAAAATCGACTGGAGCGGCGCCGGCGACAACTGGGGCATTGGCCTGCCCATCGCCAGCCAGAACCAGGGACAGTGGCCGCTCATGCAGCCTCTGCTCGCCAATGCGTCGCTCAAGCCAACCCCGGGCGAGCTCAACTACACCACCCGCGCCTTCCAGGACCTGCTGAACATCCGCTATAGCAGCGGCCTTTTCCGCATGAAAAGCTTCGCGGAAGTGCAGCAGAACCTCACCTTCCTCAATAGCGGCCAGAACCAGACGACGGGCGTGATTGCCATGCTGCTCCGAGCCAATGGCGGCAACTATGGCCCGTATCGCAAGATCCTCGTCGTCTTCAACGGCACCACCGCCAGCACATCTATCTCAAATTCATCGCTCGAAGGTGCGCACTTCCAATTGCACCCCGTCCAGCGCGGATCTTCAGACGCTGCGACGCGCCAGTCCACCTTCCAACCATCGTCGGGTACAGCCACCGTGCCCGCGCTAACGATCGCTGTCTTCGTCAGCGAGCAGAACTAGAACAACGGGCGGGGAACAGGCGCGTCAGTTAGGCGCCTGTTCCCCGCCCTGCGATTTGCTGCGGCAGTGTCGCGGCGTCCTTGGCGAGTCACTACAGGAAAGCACGCGCACCTTACGCACGGAGGCGCCTTTGCCGGGACGGCGACTCCCGTACACTCGTTGGCGAGAACACCCGCCATGGACATTCGCCTCGCCAAGGAAACCGACGTACCCGCCATTCTCACCCTGATCCACGCGCTCGCTGCGTACGAGCGCGAGCCCGATGCGGTCCAGATCGGCGAGGCCGAGCTGCGCCGCGACGGCTTCGGGCCTCATCCGCTCTTCGAGTGCCTCATCGCGGACGACGAGGGCGAAGCGGCGGGCTTTGCGCTCTACTTCCCCATCTATTCCACCTGGCGCGGTCCCAGCATTCATCTGGAAGATCTCTTCGTGCAGCCCTCGCATCGCGGCCGTGGCATCGGCAAGGCGCTTCTCGCATACGTTGCCGCCATCGCGATGGAGCGCGGCTGCGCCCGCTTGCAGTGGGATGTCCTCGACTGGAATACGCCCGCCATCGACTTCTACCGTAGCTGCGGCGCCGTCATGCTGGAGCCCTGGCGCATCATGCGCGTCACCGGCGCCGCGCTCGCCCGGCTGGCAAGGGCACCCGCACCGCGCACGTAAGCGATTACACTGTGAAGCGTTCGTGATTCGCTCCCCAGGAGAACGATCCGTGTCCCTGCGCTCCGTAGTTGCCGCCGCCGCTCTTGTCCCGCTCCTCGCCGCACCCGCACTCCACGCGCAAAGCATCGAGTTCCGTCCTGACGCCAAAGTCTGGATTATTCAGGCCGGCGACTTCACCTACGCCATGGGCGTCGACGAGCGCAACTGGCTGCAATCGCTCTACTGGGGACCGCGCATCGATCGTGCAGAGGACATCCATGCCGCACATAGCCTGCCGGAGCGCGCAGCGTTCGATCTGCCGAGCACGACGACGCCCCAGGAATACGCCGCGTGGGGTGCCGGCCTCTACACGGAGCCCGACCTGAAGGCCACCTTTGCCAGCGGCAACCGCGACGTCGTCCTCGAGTACGTCGACCAGCACCAGACGCACGACGCCAACAGCCAGACGCTCGACATCACCATGCGCGACATCAAGCAGCCGCTCGTCGTGCACCTCTTCTATCGCGTCTACACCGGGCAGAGCGTGCTCGAGCGTTGGTCCACCATCGAGAACCAGACGAAAGAGGATGTCGTCCTCGAAGACGCCGCCAGCGCCACATGGAGCCTTCCCAACCTTGAAAATCGCAACTACCGCGCCCACTGGCTCACCGGCCGCTGGGCCGGCGAGTGGCAACTGCAATCAGCGTCTCTCGATGTCGGCAGCCAGGTCATCGAAAGCCGCCGCGGCTCCACCGGTGCTCAGGCCAATCCCTGGTTCGCGCTCGAAGGTCCCGACGCCGCGGACGAAGAGCACGGCCCCGTTTACTTCGGTGAGCTCGGCTGGAGCGGAAGCTGGCGCATCACCATGGAGCAGAGCTCCTTCCACCAGGTTCGTATCACCGGCGGTTACAATCCATTCGACTTCGGCTATCGCCTCGCGCCCGGCGAGTCACTCACCACGCCACCCTTCTACGGTGGCTTCACCGATGGCGGCATGGGCCAAGCCTCCCGCATCCTCCACCGCTTCCAGCAGGGTGTCATCCTTCCCGGAGCACCGCATCCCAAACTGCGCCCCGTCCTCTACAACTCGTGGGAAGCCACCGAGTTCAACGTCAGCGAATCCGGTCAAATCGCACTCGCCGAAAAGGCTGCGCAACTCGGAGTCGAGCGCTTCGTCATCGACGACGGCTGGTTCGGCCAGCGCAAGAACGACCACGCCGGCCTCGGCGACTGGTACGTCAACAAAGAGAAGTTTCCCAACGGCCTCAAGCCGGTCATCGATCGCGTCCACCAGTTGGGCATGGACTTCGGCATCTGGGTCGAGCCAGAGATGGTCAACCCCGACAGCGATCTCTACCGCAAGCATCCCGAGTGGGCCATCAACTTCCCTGGCCGCCCGCGCACTGAAGGCCGCAATCAGCTCCTGCTCAACCTCGCCCGTCCCGACGTGATGGAGTACGTCTATCACTGGCTCGACGAGCTGGTCTCGAACAACGACATCAATTTTCTCAAGTGGGACTACAACCGCAACTGGTCTGAGCCCGGTTGGGACGCCATGCCCGTCGCTGACCAGAAGAAAATCTATGTCGCCTACGTTCAGAATCTCTATGCCATCCTCGATCGCCTGCGCGCGAAGCATCCCAAGCTCGAGATCGAATCCTGCTCCGGCGGCGGCAGCCGCGTCGACCTCGGCATCATGCGCCACACGGAAGAGGTTTGGCCCTCCGACAACACCGATGCGCTCGACCGCCTCTCCATCCAGGACGGATTCACCCACGCCTACACTCCCGGCGTGATGATGGCCTGGGTCACCGACGCACCAAATCGCAAAACGCCGCTCAAGTTCCGCTTCCTGGTTGCGATGGAGGGCTCGCTCGCCATCGGCGCCAATCTCAACAACTTCACGCCGGAAGACATGGCCGCCTCGAAAGACCTGGTCGCCTTCTATAAGACCGTCCGTCCCACCGTGCAGCAGGGATTGCAGTACCGGCTCATCGCCCCCTCACGTCCCCATGCGCCCAGCGAGCGTGCCGCTACCGAATACGTATCAGCAGACGGCACACAAGCCGTAGTCTTCGCCTACCTGCACTCCCAGAACTTCGGCGACCCCTATCCTCTGGTGCGGCTCCAGGGCCTCGATCCCAAAGCCACCTATCGCCTGCGTGCGCTGGATCCCAAACAACTCCACTCCCAGCAGGAAGCAAGCGGGAGCTACTGGATGGGCCACGGCCTGCAGCTCGAACTGAAAAACGACTACGACAGCACCGCCATCGTTCTGGAGCGCACCCAGTAAGGATCGGCATCAGAGGTTCTCGTCTTCAACGTTGCGGCCACGCCTCATTCCTGAGCGCCCTCCGTAACAGACTCTGTTGCCTTTTGTCGTTGCCTCTCGGCTGAATGCGCCGTTACATTTTCATGAATCGAGACGCTTAGAAGGCGTGGGCGTTTGGCAAAAATTTTCTGCCTTGCGCCCGGCCGTGCGTTGTCCACGGTCTCTTGCGCCCATCCGACTCCGATAATAGAAGACCGCCACATAATCCTTGCAAGTCACGACGCTCGGGAATAACGTATTTTCTGCTTGTCAGCGAATGGGGAGATCGTCCTCGCATACCGCCGCGTGCCATTCAATCAGCAGCCTCGGCAAGCATCTCCAGCAAAAGCAGCTCGGGCCCCCGGACTCTTTCACAAACGCAGAATGCGAAAGCGAAGCTTTTCTTGACACTTCGGGAGGATGTGATGCGATTCAACTCTCTGGCCTTGGTATCGAGTTTTTTCCTATCAGGATTGCTACTGGCTTGCGGCGGCGGGGGAAGTAATCCGCCCGTTACTCCACTCAGCATCACGACCACATCTCTGCCAGCCGGACAAACCGCAGTCGCTTACAGTACGACTCTCGCCGCGACGGGAGGTACCGCGCCATATAGCTGGACCGTGAAAACCGGCACCCTGCCTGCAGGTCTATCGCTCAGTGCCGCCGGAGTCATCGCCGGAACACCGACCACGGCAGGAGCTGCGAATGTGACTCTGCAGGTCTCCGATGGTGCAATGACTCCGCAGACCGCCGACTCGGGAAGCCTTACATTAGCGATAAGCGGGGGAACGCTGAAGATCACCACGACGACAGCTGCGCTCGGCACCGTGGGAACTGCTTATAACTTCCAACTGGCGGCCACCGGGGGAGTACCTCCCTATACCTGGGCTGCAGCCAGTGGCGCCACTCTTCCGGCTGGTCTGTCATTGAGTTCCGCAGGTGTCGTCTCTGGAACTCCAACCGCCGCCGGGACATTCGCACCCAATATCGCGGTCACGGACGAGACGACCACCAACACGACATCCGAGCCCGTCTCCTTCACCATCAATCCCTCCGGCACACCATTGCCGGACGGAAATTATGCCTTCCAGTTCAACGGAAATGCTGCTGGCGGCAATCCTGTAGCCATCAATGGTGTCTTCCAGGTGTTGAAGGGAGTCGTTGGCATTGGGGTCTACAGCGAAAACGAGTTGAACCAGGCGCCGACAAGCGGGCAAGCCTTCACCGGAGGTTCGGCTTCGATCGCGACGAACGGTCTGGGACAGTTGGAATTGTCCCTGCAAAGCGGCAACGTCACATTCGCGCTGGCAGCTCCTGCCTCCGCGCTGAAGTCGGGATCCGATAGCGACATCCGCATTATTGAATTCGATGACACAACGGGAACGGGTATGCGGGGGTCCGGAGTCTTGAAAGCTGCGAATTTCGACGGATCCCTCTCAGCAATCAAGGGAGGCTACGCCTTCGCCTTCAGCGGCTGGGATACGCATTCGCAACCGGCGGCCCTGGCTGGTTCATTCCAGGCGGACGGTCTCGGCAATATCACCAGCGGCACTGCCGACCTGAACGATAACGGAACCCTCTCCAGCTACGCCGCCGTGACTGGAAGCTACACGACAGATCCAGTAGGCTCTGGCGTCATCACGCTGAAGCTCTCCGCCAGCCTCACCGTCACCTACAACTACTACCAAGTCACTCCAACAGAGTTGCTTGCGAGTTCCGGAGACCTTTCGTCATCCACGATCCCGTTGGTAAGTGGTCTCGCGCTGCAACAAACCGGCCCCTTCACGAACGCATCGTTCACTGGCGTGAATGTGCTGGAGCTGAACGGCAACGCCCCTCAGACGGCAGCCTTCATCCCGGACATCACCCTAGGCCTGCTGACGAGTGACGGAAATGGAAACGTGACCGCAAGCTACGACGAGTACAAAGCCTCGTTGCTCGCGCCGCAAACCTATACGGCAACCTATGTAGTCGATCCCGCAACAGGACGCACGCCCATCACATCGGGCGGCACCAAGGCGATCCTGTATCTCGTCAGCGGCACAAAGGCATTCGTTCTGGGAGGGGATGCCTCTACCAGCTCCGGCCTGCTGGAGGCGCAGACGGGTTCGCCACTCGCGAACACATCCCTCAAGGGTAACTATCTCGGCGGAACACTCCCGTGGCCCGATCTCCACGTGGTCAGCCTCGTCGCGGCAGACGGAGCCGGCAACGCGCAGTTCACCAGCGACAGCAGCAGCTCGAAGGGTCTTCAGTCCAACCAGATGCTCTCCGGTACCTACTCCGTTGATACTCACGGCAGAGCCGTCTTCACCGTTTCCGGCGACTCAACTGCAAGAATCTTCTATGTCGTTTCTCCCACCAGAACGGTATTTCTCTCCGGGGACGGAGGAGGGTATCTCGCCAGCTTCGAGCAATAGCCGTAAAGGCCTCACGACGCCGGAGTCGCTTGCTTACGTAAAGCGTCGGGGGCTGCGGAGCAGGCAGGAAGTTACAGGGAGATGACAGGAAACGCATGAAGGAGAGAGGGTGCCGGCAATGCCACGGCGCCCCTCCCCTTATGTGCGATCCCCGGCTGCGGCTATTCTGTGTCATCCTCCCCTCAAATCCTCCTGCTAAAGTTGGTGCTGTTGGAATTCACAAAATCACTAGCCCTCGCTCGCCGAAGCATGCCGAGTCCGGGCCATCGGGAGAGCAAAATGCACCCGGTAAGAAGACGGCGCTTCGCTGCGCTGAATCTCACTCTTTTTGCGTTTCTCATCGCTGGCTGCGGGTCATCGCAGTTCGGCACCGTGACTTCGACCGCGAATCCCCTCGTCGCTCTCTACTCCGTCAACCCCGCGCTACGCGGCACCGTCACCGTCGAATTTGGCGAGACAACGGAATATGGCCGCTCCACGTCTCCGGTTGCCACCACTGTTGGACCGACAACGGTTCAGGTGGCCGGCATGAAGCAGAACACCAGCTATCACATGCGGGCGCGGGCGGATTACGACAATGGCACGTCGGAGGTGGACGTCGACCACGTCTTCACCACGGGCGCCCTGTCCGCCGGGCTCATCCCGTCCTTCACCGTATCGACAACATCCGGACTTACACCGCAGCCTGGCGTGGAAATGGTCAACACGATCGCGGGGTCGGCTGCACTCAGCACCGCCTTCGCTACGGATCTCGAGGGAAATGTCATCTGGGCTTACCCCGCCGCTGATCCCACGAAAATTTCAGCGCTCCTGCCCGTGAAGCTGCTCCCCAACGGCCACTTCATGGGCCTCATGGCGCCCCCCGTTTATGGCGGCCCTCCGGCTCCCGGCACCCTGAATGACATTCGCGAGTTCGATCTGGTCGGCAATACCATTCGAAGCCTCACCATGTCCGATCTGAATGCGAAGCTGGCCGCGGCCCATTTCAATCTCACGCTCCAGTTGTTCTCGCATGATTTCGCCTATCTCCCCAACGGCCATATCCTGGTTCTCGCAGATTTAACGAAACAATTTACGGATCTTCCCGGCTACCCCGGCGTGACCACCGTGCTGGGCGATGCCGTGATCGACCTGGATACCGATCTCAACCCGGTCTGGGTATGGAACGAGTTCGACCATTTCGACATCAACCGTCATCCCATGCAGTTCCCCGATTGGACGCACAGCAATTCCATCGCCTATTCACCCGATGATGGCAACTTCGTGGTCTCGATTCGCCACCAATTTTGGGTGGTCAAGGTCGACTACCGCGACGGCGGCGGGACCGGCAACGTTCTCTGGAAACTCGGCCAGGGCGGAGACTTCAAGCTCGAAGGCGCGACGGATCCAACCGATTGGTTTTATGCCCAACACGATGCAAACTTCGTGAGTGCCAACACCACTGGCAGCTTCAAACTTGCCATGTTGGATAACGGCGACTCCCGCCGGTTTCCCCCGAACGTGACCTGCAATGGACCAGGGGCTCCGCCCTGCCTGTACACGACTGTGCCCGTCATGCAGGTGGATGAGAACGCAAAGACGGCGTCATTCCTCTTCCATCAAGTTCTGCCCGTGCCCTTCTACAACGGCTTCGCAGGCAGTAATCGCGTGCTTGAAAACACCGACGTCGAATACAACCTCGCCGCCGTGGGTGGCACAGATGGCTACACCTCTGAAATTACCCAGACAGCGACTCCGCAGACGGTATGGCAGATGCGCATTCCCCACAACAACACGTACCGGTCTATCCGCATGCCCAGCCTCTATCCCGGAGTGCAATGGTGATGTAGAGCATCGTCACCACCGCTGGCCTCAAATCATCCGCCTGCTTTGCGCGCGCGCAAGTGACGGGCGCGTATTTTCCGTTCGGTAACTGAGCCGGTATTCTTTGCGGCACCACATCATCCACACGCACGCAGTTACGTGTTTCATATGGTCGAAAACCATAGAACAATATGGACTTGCCGGAATCACCGTTCGGACCACCCGTTGTCAGTTAACGATTTAGGTACTGCACGCCGCTAACGTTTACGCTTTGGTACTTGCCATTGTTCCTTGAAAAGGCCTAGCGTGCCAGTGATTGCAGAGGGGCATTTCATTGCCCTCTCTAACCGATCAGGGACAAACACATGAACACTTTTGGCTGGTCTGACGCTCCCTCGACAGCAGCAGTTCGTTACATCCGCCTCGCGGCGCGAGCAGTACTTTTCGCTGGGTGTCTGCTGCTCCCAGCGGCTCGCTTCGCATCGGCACAGAGCACCACCGCTGATATCACCGGCACCGTGACGGACGCCACCGGTGCAAGTCTGGCCACACGCCACCGTCACACTTACAAATCTCGGCACCAAGGAAGTGCGCACCGCGCAGACAACGCGACGCCGGCGACTACACCTTCACGCAGCTCGGCCCGGGCACCTACTCCATCCAGGTCTCACAGAGCGGATTCAAAAGCTATGTCATCCCCAACATCGCGCTCTCCGCATCGGATCGCGCACGTGAAAACGCCAAACTCGAGGTCGGCACTGAGGGACAGACCGTCGAGGTGACCGGCCAGGCTCCGGCACTCCAGACCGATAGTTCCGTGCTCACGACCGTGGTCACGCAGAAGGCAACGCAGGATCTCCCGCTGAACGGACGCAACTACGTCAACCTGGCGCAGCTCGCTCCCGGCGCCAATGAGGGCCCGCCGAATGGCCTCTCCAGCGGCGGCCGCCCTGATGATCGCCGCCTCACCTCCGGCATCTCCATCAACGGACAGTCCGACACCATCAACGACTGGATGATCGACGGCCTCGATAACAACGAGCGCATCATCGGCACCACCGGCATTCGCCCGTCGATTGAAGCCATCAGCGAAATCAACATTCAGAGCAACACCTACACCGCTGAGGTCGGCCGGACCGCCGGCGGCGTCATCAACATCATCACCAAGTCGGGCACGAATAACTTCCACGGATCCGCATACGAGTACTTCCGCAACGACGTGCTGAATACATTTCCCTTCCAGTTCGGTGCTCACAATCCGAAACCGGAGCTGCGGCAGAACCAGTTCGGCGCGTCCATCGGCGGTCCCATCATTCACGACAAGCTCTTCTTCTTCGGCGATTACGAGGGCCTGCGTCAGGTCCAGGGAGCCGCCCCCACGTTGAGCCAGGTGCCCACGCTGGCCCAATACAACTCACTGCGCAGTAACCCGGCATCGCTCGCAGATGGTGGACCGGTCGATCCTGTTGGCCTGCAGTATGCACTGCTCTACCCCGCACCCAATGCACCATCCAATACGACGGGCTCCGGAGCATTCGTGAGCTCGCCTGTCGTTATCCGCAATAGCGACACCGCGGACGGGCGAGTCGATGTGCAGCTCAACCAGAAGAATCTGCTCTACGGCCGTTACAGTTATAACCGCACGCCGGTTCAGTTTCCGGGACTGCTGCCGACGGTGAACCAGGCAGGGCTGAACATCGCTCCCGGCGGCGCCATCTTTAACTTCTACGGAAACGCTCAGGACAATGCGCAGAACGCGCAGATCAACTACATCCACACCTTCAGCTCCAACCTGCTGCTCTCTCTCGGCTTCGGGTATACCCGCATCAATAACCAGTCATTCCCGCTGAACTACGGTGAGGCGGTGAATACTGCGTTCGGGCAGCCCAACGTGAACCTGGATATCAACACCTCCGGTCTCTCGCCGGCCACCGTGCAGAACCTCGCAGACCTCGGCGACGGCTCCTTTATTCCCATTAAAGACGTCGACAACACCTACCAGTACCAGGGCGCCGTCACCATCAACCATGGAGCTCATAACATCAAAATCGGCGCCGCTCTTATCCGCCGCCAGGCGCTGAATTTCCAGAACAACTATGGCATTGGCAGTTGGGGTTTCAACACAATCAACGGCGACTCCACGGGCCTCGCCGCACTTCTGCAGGGAGACTACTTCAGCGTGCAGCGCTCCAACAGCCTGGTGCCGCCCCACTATCGTTTGTGGGAGCCCAGCGCATACGTGCAGGATGACTGGCGTGCCACGCCCACGCTGACCCTGAACCTGGGCGTCCGCTACGACGTCTTCACACCCTTCACCGAGGTAAACAACGCAATCTCGAATTTCGATCCCGCCACAGCATCGATCGCCGTTGCCAACCAGAATGGCGTGAACCAGTACGCCGGTCTCAATCCCACCTGGACCAACGTCGCTCCGCGCATCGGCTTTGCCTATACCGTGACACCCAGTACCGTGCTGCGCGGCGGCTTCGGCATCTCCTACTTCCCGATGAACTACACCTCCAACTCATCGCTGAAAAACCAGCCCTTCGTCTCCGCCTTCAACTGCACGAACGGTGGATGTCCCGCTCCCATTCCCGGTATCGGCGGTCCGGGAAATGGCACGGGCACATTCCAGCTCGGACTGCCACTGCCGACCGCGGCCAGTGCCACCAACCCCGCCGGCAACATTGCCGATCCCGTCGACCCGAACTTCCGTTCCTCCTATCTCGAGCAGTTCAACCTCACGCTGGAAAGGGCCTTCGGTCCCAATGTGCTGCAGGCCACCTACGTGGGCATGCTGGGCCGTCACATCGCGCAAATCTACAACGACCAGAACCTGCCTCCGCTGATATCAAACAACACTCTGAACGCCCTCGCTGCAGTCGAAGGCACAACGCCGGGCGTTGCCTACAACAAGCTGCGACCCTTCTATACGCAGCTACCGAACATCACCCAGATCGGTGGCTACAACAGCGGCGGCTCCTCCAACTACAACGCACTGCAACTCTCTCTCAATCGCCGCACCTCGGCCGGACTCACCTTCGGCGCGAACTACACATTCGCTCATGGACTCGACAACGTCCTGAACCTCAGCAACGAGATCAACGACGGATATGGAACTGTTCCGTCGCAGATCAGCTCAGTCGATTACGGCAACAGCGACGTTGACATACGGAATCGTCTCGCCTTCAATGCCAACTACGAGTTGCCCTTCGGCAAGACCGCCAGCGGCTTGGTTGCAACGCTGGCCAAAGGCTGGCAGGCAAACACCATCCTGGTGTGGGAAAGCGGCGAGCCCTTTACAGTCATCAACTCCTCTGGAATCGCGACAACCTCCAATGGCAATCACAACGACCGGCCAAACCAGTTGCGCAAAGGAAACCTGAGCGGCTCCAGCATTGCGCAGTTCTTCGATCCCACCGCTTTTGCACCGCAGACGTCAGGCGTTCTCGGGACGGAACGGAAGAACCCGCTCTACGGTCCGCATTACCGCCACGTCGATCTGTCGCTGTTCAAGAACTTCACTGTCTACCGCGAGTCCTTCATCCAGTTCCGCGCGGAGTGCTTCAACATCGCCAACGTGACGAACTTCGCCAACCCCAACAACACGCTCCAGTCCAGCGCAGGAACGGCCGATCCTGATATCTACACCGTGACCCCCAACAACGTCGGGACGATCACCACCACCTCCGCCAACTACAACCCCCGCCTCTTCCAGTTCGCACTGAAGTATCAGTTCTGAAGAGCCAGCAAGAACAACGGCCCGGCATCAGTGCCGGGCCGTTCATTTTTACTTCCGGATTGCCGACATCCATGTAAGTCATTTGTCAAATTGAGGCACGGGTGTCCCGGGCACGCTCGGAGAGCGTGCAAGTCAACAGTCCCAGGATGTTTCACACGCAAAAGTATGCCTCTCGGCATCGGTTCCTGCGCTCGGCAGAACCAGACATCCATTTGCTGTCTCAGACTCCGAAGAGCCGTCACAGAAGATTGAGTGTGTGTTCTCTGCCAGTCCCGAAACAATTCGTAGAGAGCCTCGGGAGTTTGATCTCCTTCGCTCAGTCGGCAAAATGCAGGACCTGGCAGTCTGCGCATGGTTCATCCCGTTTGTTTAGCGGCAGCCTTCAGGCTGCTGCAGTCCTGCGTTCCTCAGCAGGGATAAAGTCTCTCTGTTCCCGATCCACGGCAAGCAGATAGGCGACCATCTTCCGGGCTACGGCGAGTGTCGCCTGATTACCATTTCCTTTTTGCTTTTCCCGCTCGTAGATCACAGCCAGCTCATGGCTCTGTCTCGGCGCCAGCTTGGCAGCTTCGACCAGCGTTCGCTGGATATGCTTGTTGCGCTGTTTCGAGAGCGGCATACGCATCGCCTTGTCCGCCGAGCTTCGTTCGTCGCCGCAGAGTCCACAATAACTGATCGCGTTCTTGATCGTGCGGAAGCGTGATATATCGCCGATCTCCAGCGCCCAGGTCAGCGCCGTGATCGGCCCCACTCCAGGAATCGTTCTGAGTCGTCTAATCCTGTCGGCCAGCATGGGATCGCGCTGCAGAGAACTGACCAGAGCGTACTCGGTCCTCTGGCAACGCTCGATCGTCTCTCGGCTCAGCTTCAGCAACGGCCGTATGCTCGGATGAACCTCCTCATTGGTGGAGAGCAGTTCGCGGAAATAACTCACCTTGTGCAGTCGTTGCTTGTTGTACTCCACGCCTGTTTCCATCAGCAGCCCAGAGACCCGGTTCTTCATCTGCACCATCTGGCGCACCAACAGATGTCGGTAACGCAAGGTGCGGCGGCGATCCCGCATCTCTCGAGGCATCATGTGGCACTCCGGAAGGAAATCGCAGCGCAGGCAGTCGGCGATCTTGCTGGCATCGATCTTGTCGTTCTTCTTCTTAGCTGCTGCAATCGCTCGCAGCATCAACGGGTGAGCCACCTTGATCTGCATGGCATGTGGAAGGAGATGGTCGTAGATCCAGCCGCTGAAGATCGTGGCCTCCATGCCAACACTCCATGGCTGAGGCAGAGTCTTCATCCAGCAATCCAGCTCGCGTCGAGTGGATCCGACCTTGCCTTCTTGCTGTATCCGGCCACTCACGTCCTTCACGCAGTAGCTGATCGTCTTCTTGTGAACGTCCAGTCCGATGTAATACATATGTCCTCGAGGAGCCTCCGTGGTTGTTCTCTGAATCAGCGTCACCGCTGAGTTCAGCCTATGCAACACCACGTGCTCCTCGCTGACTTAACATTCAAACAATCCACTCAGAATTTCGTCTACGAGTACGTTGCCCCGGTTGCCGCCAGTTGAAAATTGAACTTAGCGACAACGGGACTTCACAGGCACAAGGGATGGTTGGCTAACCATCCTAGGGGTTTCCCCAGTTGGCTGGAGGTGTGGGCAGGCCGAGAATTGAGTGGAATCAGGACGGGATCATTATGCGATTGCGAGTCCGTTTAGTTACGCTAGGGCTCCTTTCCATGGCCCCTCCGCTTCTTGCGCAGCACAACTGTCCTCCGGGGTTCGACTACGCTGGAGCCCTGAGGGGCGCCGGTTCCGGAGGGATCGCTTTCGATGAGAGGCGTGAAGTCAATCTTCCCCCGTATGCGACGATCGATATGTCGTTCCAACAGAGCAAAGTGCGCGCCCATGCAGGCAATGGCCAAGCGCAGTCAGATCTGCACGCAAAAGATATTCCGAAGGGAATTTACATCATCACTGGCGGATCAACAATTTACGACAATGGCTGGGCCGTCAGTGCACCGGAGCTAAAGACGGTGGGCGAGCCCGCTCGGTATCAGTTCGGAATGAAGCTTTACTGTATTTCGAGCTCTACAACTCCCACCATGCACGCCGGTGGTTGTGACGTGAACGTGGACGTCTGCTACAAGCCGAAGAAGTGAAGAGGGGGCGGGAACTTCCACGTCAGATTGATCCCGAGTCACCGGCAATACGGAAGTCATGCCGAGGGCGGCCAAACCATGCTTGTCGATGTATGAGATAGGTTCTACAGCACCTTCACCACCACCACCGTCAGGTCATCCGCCTGCTCCGTCGCGCCCGCGTAGGTGGAGACGGCGTCTCCAATCGCCGCCACGGCAGCACTCGCCGGTACGCTCTCCTTGCTCCGCACCACGCTCTTCAACCGCTCCATCGAAAACTGCTCGCCCTGCGCGTTCTCCTGCTCGGTCACGCCGTCGGTGAACAGTGTCAGGATGTCGCCGCGCTCCAGCGGAACCACGGTATTCGAGAACTCTGCGTCCGGCAGAATCCCTACGATCGGCCCCGCTTCTTCCAGCCACCAGGAATCGCCCGTCCTGGTGCGCAGCAGCAGCGGCGGATTGTGCCCTCCACTCGCGTACTCCAGCGTCTGACTCGCCGCATGCAGCCGCGCATAGAAGATCGTGACGAACATCGCTCCGTTCGAGATCTGCTTCAACGACTCGTCGAGATATTTCACGATGGCGGCAGGTCCGCTCAGCTCACGCGCACGCGAGCGTAGTGCCAACGCGAGCGACGGCATCAGCAGCGACGCCGCGGCGCCTTTGCCCGAGACATCCGCGATCACCACATCCACCACGTCCTCCGATATCTCGAAGAAGTCGTAGTAGTCCCCGCCCAGCAGGCGCGCCGGATGCATCGCCGCGGCCAACTCGAATCCGGGTAAAGTCGGCGGCGCCGGCAAAACCCGTCTCTGCACCTGCGCCGCCAGCACCAGATCGCGCTCATACTCATCGCGCTGCCGCCGCACCTCGGCCGCCAGCCGGTCGCGCTGCCTCGCAATCAGCGTCACCAGAAATCCCACGATCAGGAAGCCCGCAAGTCCGATGACGTTATGGATCACCCGCAGGTGAAGCGACTCCGCCGTCGGTCCGAAGAGGTCCGTCAGCACCGTGCACACCACCGCCAGCACGACCGTGAACGGCAGCGGATTGATCAGCCCGCTGAGCGAGATCGGCAAGACGTAGAGATAGCCCAGCGAAACATTGGCGACGACTTTCCAGTCGGTATAGGCGACCGAAGCCACCGCAAGAGCCAGCACGGCATTGAGCAGACCAATGGTCCGATGCTCCTCAACCAGCCGCTCCCGTTTCCGGTCCCGTCCGTCTTTTCCCCACCACGCCATCGAACGACACGCCTCCAAGCTAAGATCGGCCTCCAGGGGTTAGGAGGCGTAGCCATACTAACCCTGCCCAGCTCTGTAGCAGCTATTCCGTTTGTTCTTTTCAGATTGCTATGCCGGCACGCGCGGTGGCTTCCTCCGTTTCGCCCTATCGGGCAAAAGGAGGATCCGCTGAGTCCGTAAGTTGCTGGCTTGTATGGTGGGCGCTACAGGATTCGAACCCGTCCACAGTGTGAAGAGTGTATTACTCGGCACAGCAACGACTTACAGGCGCAAATTGGTGTGCTGCAGAGCACGCAGGAACGCGCGGGCCATTGTCCACGCACCTCACTTCCTACAATCCGACTTCCGTTGTCACTCGGTGATCGGTGAGCGCATTGGCGATTACGCCCACTGAGGTGGCCTTCCGCCGAAATCAGAGAATTGCTGAAGCCAGTCGTGTTTCCCGAGACTTACGAGAGCTTAGCCGATGATTGGTTCCACCACGCCCTGTGACAGCTTTCGGCTCAACAGGATTCCGCCGATCAGGAAGTAGATCGCACCGAAGACGGCATAGCCTCCTATGTCCTTCGTGTGCAACTTCCCGCCAAGGCCGCCGAGCACAAATGCAATACCTGCTGCAGTCGATTGCGCGCCGCTCAGGATCATCGCCCATTGTCCACCGAGTTGCTTGCGGCGGATGAGCCCAGCGGCGAGCTGAAGCAGGCCGGCTCCGAATGCCCATGCTCCGAAGATCGCAATGGAAAAAGCCGGTTTGCTAAAGGCTGTGAATGCTATCCCGACAGCAGTAGCGGAACCCAGAAGTGCATTGATGACCTGCGAAGTCCGTGCGCTTCCGGCAGGACGTGAGGCGATGAGATCGTACAGCGTGCAAGCGACGTCCCAGAGCGGGTACGCGATCAGCAAGATGGAAGCGACATGCGGCTGCGTACTTGCCGTGGAAAGAACAACTGCAGCCCATATCGCCTGGAACACCGTCCGGACGAAATAAAGGTTGCGCAGGGAGCGGGCTGATTCAGTGGAGTTGATTTGCATATGTGATCTCTCTATCTTCTAGTTGGTAGGTCAATTTTGACGTAGGAAGGCCACGCAAGGCTCCTCCGGCTTAGTTCTTTGTTGTCGCGAAACGCTTGAGCGCTGCTCTTGTCACGAGCCTAAAGACTTCACAGTCACCAGTCGCGCGCGCGGAGAGCATAGCCCCATGCACCACCGCCATCAGCGTCTGAGCTTCCGTTGCCGCTGAATCTTGCAGCTTGATGACACCGGCCTTCACACCAGTCTTCAAGGTTCGTTCGAGCCATTCGCCCAACGCCCTGAAATGTAGACGCACTTCGGCTTGCACTTCCTCTGGCAATGACGGGAGCTCCGCTCCCATGAGTGCAGCAACGCAGAAGGGGACCGTACCTCCGCGGATACATCCCTCCCAGTACTGGACGTAAGCATGAAGGCGTTTCCGAGGATCTTCGATCTGTTGGTCGAGCTGCTCGGTTCCTTCGATTGTTTTCTCGCGATGCGCCTTAAGGACAGCTGCGGCCAACGCAGCCTTTGTTGGGAAGTGATGATGGATGCTCGGCTTCTTGATTCCCACCGCTTCGGAGATGTCGGCGTAGCTAAAGGCCGAATACCCCCTCTCAATCATCAAGACTTCCGCCGCTTTCAGAATGCGTTCTGCTGTTTCCCCTTGCATGTAGAGGTAGACTACCAACTAGTCGGTTTGGTTACAGGAATTATCTGCCCCGTTCAGCACTCGTATGTGTAAGTCCCCACAAGTCGTCAGGTCACGGCCACCGCGCCGTCAATTCGCTGTCAGGGACTTCGAAAATCCAGCCTTTGCCTCCAATGAAAAGACGAGAGCTGAAATCGGCAGTAAAGCCCGGAACGGGCTTATCACCACAAAATCAACCTAATGGATGAGGGCGAGAGGGAGCACGGGCTGATATATCTCTCTTCGCGATGAAATCTGCTCTCTGCAATACGTGGTCAAAACTGATGGCTGTGCGGTCTCGCTGCCCAGTCATGAAGTATTACGCCAGCAAGAGAGCTCAAGCGTAGACCTGGTTCCCAAGAGAGCCACGGGAACACGCCAGTCTAATCTGCTTGTAAACGATTCAAACTATTATAGTTAAGCGCGAATCTCCATTGCGGTGCCGCGTCCGAAACATGACCCGTGCGGGCATGTTGGCACTCGTGGAATTCGTAAAAAGGAGGCGCACACTCTGCGCTGGGCCGAAGGAGTCATTCTGTAGCTCGACCTGCCGTGATAGGCTCGTCCGCGAACTGACACTCTGTTTTCACAGTGGCATACATGATCGGCAGGAGACTTGCCTTCTCTGTCGTCTTCGTGGGCATCGCAGCTTTGGGACAATCCAACAGTCGATAGTATTGGGCCTAGTCACTCGACGAGGTCAAGAGGGTGATCTTTGAAATACACGATACTGACCGTACTGCTATTGGTCGCGAGTAGAGCGTTCGGGCAGGCATGCACGAACCCAAATGACGGCTCGGGAAACGTCTGCGCCCCCACAGCAAGCGCTAACGCCAAGTGGATGCTGATCAACCATGCTTCGGATATCGGCTCGGCGGACCAAGGCTGCTTTCTCTATAAGCAGGTGAATTTCGCGACGAATAACCTGACCATCACGATGACCCATCCGGGCACGGCGCCGACCTGTAGCGAGACAGGGCGCACTCAGACATCGCAGCCGTATCTTTCTGGGGCACTCATTACACAGCAGTCATTCAGCCCATCTACAAGCTGCCCCAGCGGGACATGCACGATTCAGGCGAGCATCAAGGCAGGCAAAGGTTGGCCTGCCTTCTGGCTGCTCGGGGGAAACGGTCTCACATCTTCATCGTCTGGGTGCCAATTTCAAACAGCATTCAACGGCTGGGACAACAACGGGAATTGCAACTGGTCGCAAGACACAATGCCTAACGGCGACTCGGGCGAGATCGACATCATGGAGTATGTCGAGCCAACGTATACGGATACGAACCAGAACTTATTCGCCAATGCATCCACGAACTTCGGATCCTCGCAAAACATTTCTGATGCGAGCGCGAACTTCCACACCTACACATTGCATTGGAGCAACTCGTCGCTCACCTACGCGGTAGATGGAACGGCGTCGAGCGCCCATTGGACTTCGAATGTCCCGCAGAATCCCATGTTCATCATTCTGGAGAACAGAGTCCAGGGGCCATCTGGCAAGGTGCCAGGCAGTTTTCCTCAAGTAATGACGGTGCAGTATGTGCAGGTATGTGATGGAAAATCCTGCACCTTGCCAGGCGCGGCCGGAGGCAACTCAGTATTCTTCGATGACTTCACCGAAGCCCCTGCCACCCCATCTGCCCCAACTGAACTCCGTGGAACGGTGCACTGAGGAACCGTGCACTGACGTTACGCGCATCCATGCACTAGCCCATAAAACCTAAGCCCAGCTCGGCCCCAATCCGGTCGGGCCTGGGCCTGCGATTGACCCTTACTACAAAATCGGCATTCTCGATCTTATTCGCAACGTGCCTTGCGGTGATCAAGTAAATCCCGGATGGGCAGAGGCTAAAGTCGTTAACCAAATTACTGACTGGACGCCAAGCGGAGGAGCCTGCGGAATCCTGGATGGACCTTATTGGACCTTGGAGGAGTCCGCTGAGGCCGTAACTTGTTGATTAGATGGTGGGCGCTACAGGATTCGAACCTATGACTTCCACCGTGTGAAGGTGGCACTCTACCGCTGAGTTAAGCGCCCCGCAGGGGTGGGACTCACCCAATGTACCATCGCGCCGCGCTGGCGCCCAACCGGCGGGCCCGCCGGCACCCGCCGCCGCCATTTTTCCGCGCTGCCGCCTCCCGAACTCCGGCATCTACAATGCGATAGCGCCTCATGCCGTTCCGCCCGTCATCCCGCTCACCGCTCCATCCCGATGATCCCCGCCGAAGGCAGCAGGATGGCGCCTCTGCTCCCGGGCATGACCCCCTTGATGATTCCACGGACGAGCCCCTCGACGACCCCGCCGACACGCCGGAAACCGCGCTGAATGAGGATCTTGAGGCTCCGGACCCACGACGAGGACGCCGACCCCGGGACAGACCTTGAGGAAGGCGACGAATCCGCGCAACGTTTTGCTGAAGACAGGGTTAAGGAGGACATGGCTACCGCAGCGGTCCATCCCCAAACACATGTGGGCGGAACAGCGCCGGTCTCGGGCGCCGCGGCTCTGGCTCCCGGAGCGTGGAGCCAGTTATCAGATGCCGAGATCATGCTCCGCGTCGCAGCCGGAGACGAAGCCGGCTTCAGCCTGCTGGTCGAGAAATACCGCCGCCAGATGGTGCACTACATGTACCGCATGGTGCACAACCAGGCCGTCGCCGAGGAGCTGGCTCAGGAGGTCTTCCTCCGCGTCTATCGCGCCCGCGCCAGCTATCGCGCGGAAGCCAAGTTCAGCACCTGGTTGTATCGCATTGCGACCAACCTGGGTGTCAACCACGCGCGGGATACCCGCCACGAACGCGGGGCACAGGCCGTCTATCTGGATCAGCCCGATCCCGAAACCGGCATCAGCCCCGACGTGGCCGACTCCACCCCGAACGTGGAGCAGAATATGTTGCGGGAGGCACGGCTCGCCGCCATCCGCAAGCACGTCATGGCACTGCCCGAACGCCAGCGCACAGCTGTCCTGATGCACAAATATCAGGACCTGGATTACAAACAGATAGGGGCAGTGTTGAAGCTCAGCGAATCGGCAACCAAGTCGCTGCTCTTCCGCGCATACCAGACATTACGCGAGCGGCTCCAGGAGTTCATCTGATGCTCAACTCCAGGCCCACACCAGCATCGGGACAAGGAAGTATCACCGATGGATTGCAAAGCGACCAAAGCGCAACTGGCAGACCTGCTGCTCGATCCCGCAGCCGCCGCGCCCGCTGCCCGCGAGCACGTCGCCGCCTGCGCGGACTGCGGCCGGGAGTTCCGCGAGCTCGAAGCGACCATGCTGGCCATGGACGCCTGGGACGCGCCGGAGCCCACGCAGTATTTCGATACCCGGCTCATGGCGCGGCTGCGCGAGGAGAAGGAGAACGCACCGGCCAGCCTGTGGGAACGCTTCCGTGCGCGCCTGCTCTACGGATCCAACCTCGAGTTCCGCCCCATCGCTGCCGGAGCGCTTGCCCTGCTGCTGATGATCGGCGGCGGCACTGCGGTCTGGGTACAGCACGGCGCACAGCCTCCCGTTCCCCATCAGTCCGCTATCGTGAATGACCTGCAGTTGCTTGATGGCAACGCGCAGGTCTACCAGCAGTTGAGCTCGCTCGATGCGGATCTGGATGATGATGCCGGCGATCCATCGGCGAATTAGAGCCCTGCACGCATGAGAGCTCAGCAGAAAACAGGCTCGATCCGGCATATTGATGAGAGCGGGCTCGAGCTTCGCCCCCGCAGTTGCGGCATATGCAGTTGCGGCATATTGAGAAAGACGAACTACCATGCCTCGGTACGCAAGACACAACGGCACGACTCAACGGCGTACTGCGCCTGAGAGCCGCCGTGTCTCCGCAGCGGGACGTACCCACGCGCGCCGGGCAGCTTTTCTTCTCTCCATCTCGCTCGCACTGCCTCTCTGGGCGCAGCATGCCAGTCACGGTGGCAACTCCCAGCCGTCAGCGCCGCAGCAGTCCGCGCCTCATCCTTCGTCTCCGCCCGCGCATGCGCCGCAGCCCGCATATCGGCCGCCCCAGCCCGGACCTGCCTATCCTGGACCCGCCTATCACGGAGCTCCGCCCGGCTCCGCTCCTCCACTGAACAACCGGTATATGGTGGCGCCCACACCCGGCGCGAACACTCACTATCCGTATCCCACCGTCCGCAGCCCCTACTCCGCACCCGGAAATGCTGGTGGCCCCCATCTCGGCAACTGGCTGCAGAGCCATCAAGGGCAGTCGTTCGCCGGCCAGGAGAATGCGCTCCGCCGCGAGCCGGGATTCAATAGCCTGCCCCAGCAGCAGCAGCAGCGCCTCATCGACCGGCTCCATCAGTTGGACACCATGCCCCCGCAACAACGGCAGCGCACCCTCGGCCGCATCGAGAACATGGAGCGCCTCACACCGGACCGCCGTCAGGCCGTGCGCAACTCCGCGCAGGAGCTCAGCAACATGGATCCCGAGCGCAAGCAGCAGGTGCGCGGCGCATTTCGCGCACTGCGCGAGATGCCGCCGGCCGAGCGCTCGCAGGTGCTCAACTCGCCCGCTTATCGCTCCATGTACAGTGACCACGAGCGCCAGGTCCTTGGCAACCTGCTCTCCGTCGAGCCCTACACTCCTCGCTAATAAGTGCTGGGTCCAGTCGGATAACTCGAGCTATTCGTTTGCGCTGGCAATTTCTTTCCAATTTCCACCCCAGCAGTAACCACAGGAAGCCTGTTTGTAATGGGGCGTCTCTTTTTTACATAGCGAAACAGACCAGCAGTCTTACTAAACTGATCACGATAAATTTTTACATTTATCTCGTTGAAGTGAGATACGCTGCAAAAGCGTAAGTAGTAAACAAGCTGTGGAACACCCTGTTGTCCTGTTGTAAATTTTGCCTGGTTCTCGCTGGTACTTCCCCCATCTCCAGCGCCCCATTTCCGAATGGAAGAGCCGCCTTCGAAATTTGTTTCAAAACTGAATGCCTGACGGAGCCTCTGGCTCTTCCGGCATATGGCTGAACCTTCGCTGTCTTGGGGGCCCTACAAAATGCGTATTGGTGCGTGTAGCGGTTACAAACTTGTATATTCGCTGTTTTTCGCGCTCATCCTTTCACTGCTTGCAATCGCAGGCTGCGGCGGGGCGGCGTCGTCTGGTCCGGGAACTGCGCAGAAGGTGCTGGTGTCCATCGCCGCATCGCCCGCCACTGCGGACATCTCCGTCGGCGCTAGCGAGCAGTTCCATGCCACCGCGACCTATAGCGATAGCTCCACCGCGGATGTCACCGCCGCCGCTACCTGGACAGACGCCAACGGGAAGGTAGCTTCCATCACTCCCGCCGGCATGGCCACGGCCCTGGCCGCCGGTTCCACCACCATCACCGCGACCATGGACAGCGTCAGCGGAAGCGCCAGCCTCACCGTGCCTGCCGTCGCGAAGACCGTCACCGCCGTCGCTGTCACTCCCGCGACCGCGACCATCGACGCTGGAGCCACCCAGCAGTTCAAAGCAACCGCCACTTACAGCGACAACTCCACCGCGGACGTCACCGCCTCTGCCACCTGGACCTCTTCGAATGCAGCGATAACCAAGGTCAACGCCTCCGGTCTCGCCTCTGCGTTCGCAGCCGGCTCTGCCACCATCACCGCCACCGCCGGCGGTATCGGCGGAAACGCAACCGTCACTGTGGCAGCTTCCGCGACCAAGACGCTCACCTCCATCGCCGTCACGCCCGCGACCCCGAGCATCCTGGCCGGAGCCACGCAGCAATTCGTCGCTACCGCCACCTACAGCGACAGCACCACCGCGAACGTCACCACGTCCGCCACATGGACATCGTCCAATGCAGCGGTCGCCACCATCACTCCGGCCGGGCTCGCCTCGGGAGTGGCCGCAGGCTCCTCAACCATTACGGCCACGCTCAGCGGCGTCGCCGGCACCACGTCGCTCACCGTGCAGACCGCAGCAGTGGTGGTCAAGTCCATCGCCGTCACGCCGGGCACCGCCAGCATCGTCGCAAAGACCACGCAGCCCTTCGCCGCGACCGCCACCTACAGCGACGGCACAACCGCCGATGTGACCACGACGGCCACCTGGACGACAGCGAATCCAGCAGTCGCCACGGTTGCCGCGGGCCTCGCCACCGGCGTTGCTGCAGGCACCACCACGGTGACCGCATCGCTTAGCGGCATCAACGGCGTCGCAACACTCACCGTGACCCCCAGCCTGACTTCCGTCTCCGTTACGCCCAGTCCCGTAACGCTCGTCGCGGGAGCTACGCAGCAGTTCACCGCCACCGCCAATTACAGCGATGGCTCGACACACAACGTCACCACGACAGCGCAGTGGTCCGCCGCCAACACCGCCGTCGCCACCGTCAATGCAGCGGGCATCGCTACCGCCGTCGCCAACGGCTCCACCGCCGTGACCGCCACATTCAACGGCATCAGCGGTTCCGCGACCCTGAACGTCAAGACGCTCACCTCGATCGCCGTCACTCCCGGCGCCCCAACATTCAGTACCGGCTCGACGGAGCAGTTCACCGCCACCGCCACCTACAGCGACGCCTCCACGCAGAACGTAACCGCGACAGCGCATTGGTCAGTAGGCAATACCGGCGTAGCCACCATCAATGCGGCGGGCCTCGCCACCGGCGTCTCTTCCGGCACGAGTTCGGTAACGGCCGCGATCGGCACCGTCACCGGGACAACTACATTCACAGTCACCATCGCCTCCACCATCGCGGTCACGCCTAATCCGGCAAGCTTTCTGGTGGGATCGACCCAGCAGTTCACCGCCACACTCACCAATGGCAGCGGAACGACGGACGTCACCGCCACCGCCACCTGGTCTGTCGCGAACACTGCTGTCGCAACAGTGAGCTCCGGCGGCCTCGCCACCGGCGTCGCGGCAGGCTCCACCACCATCACCGCCGCGTTGAACGGTACCAGCGGCAATGCATCGCTCGCCGTCACGCTTCCCACGCCGCAAGGCGTCAACATCCCGACCTGGCACGTCGACAACAATCGCAGCGGGCTGAACCCGAACGAGACGACCCTCACTCCCGCCAACGTAGCGCCCCAGACCTTCGGCAAGCTCTTTACCTACCTGGTCGATGGCTACGCTTATGCCGAGCCGCTGCTCATGTCGAACGTCACCATCAACGGCAGCGTGCATAACGTCCTCTACGTCGCGACAGAGAACGACAGCGTGTACGCCTTCGACGCCGACACCTACGGAACTGGCGCCAACGCCGGCAAGCCGCTGTGGCAGGTTTCTCTGCTGAACTCTGCCGTTAACGAGACGCCAATCACCGGCGCCACGGTTCAGCCGTTTCAGGGCGTCACATCGACGCCGGTCATCGATCCGTCGACAAACACCATCTACGTGGTCTCCGCACAGAAGTCTTCAGCAAACGGCTCCAGCTACCGGCTGAATGCGCTCGACATCACCACCGGCTTGCCGAAACAGAGCGCGGTCACCATTACCGCCTCGGTTCCCGGAACCAATTCCACCGCTGTCAACGGCATCGTGTCCCTGCCCGCAGGGTGCGTCCAGCGCGCAGCCCTGCTGCTCGCGAACGGCACCCTCTACATCGGCGTGGGAAGCTGCCACAGCGGATGGTTGCTCTCCTACAATGCGCAGACTCTCGCCCAGACCGGCGTCTTCAACATCAGCCCCAACATCGATGGCGAAGGCACCTACGGTGGCGCGGGCGGCGTGTGGATGGGCAGCGGCGGCCCTGTCGCGGATAGCTCGGGGAACGTCTACATCTCCACCGGCAACGGTCCATGGAACCCGACGCAAGGATCGTATTCGGATTCGATACTGAAGTTCAGCCCATCTCTCCAGCTGCTCGACTACTTCACGCCCGAGGACTACGGGTTCATGAATTGCAATGATTCGGATCTGGCTGCGGGCGGCTTGCTGATGATTCCCGGCTCGGGCCAGGTTGTCGGCGGCGGCAAGATGGGCAAGATCTATCTCCTCAACACCGCACAGATGGGCCACGAACAACCCTTGGACGCCGGAGTCGCGCAGCGATTATTCGTCGAACAGGGAGTCTCCGGTTCGCAGCCGTATCCCACTTCCTGCACTGACAGCGACTCGCATGGGAACCCCTTACCCAATGGGAAGACGTGGAACGTCGGAGGTCCCAACGATACCAACGGCGACACCACCAATGGAGTCAATTCGTATGAGATATTCGGAACCTCCGCATACTTCAATGGATCGATATATCTCGGTGTAACTCCCACCTCTGGCACTGCACCCGGCGTTGTGCGCAGGTTCTCTTATGCCTCCGGCGTCTTGACCTCGGAGGAGTTCACCTCGCTCAATGTCAATCAGGAGCAGCCGCAAAACACCCGCGGCACCACCCCCTTCATCTCCGCCAACGGCACAAGCGACGGAATCCTGTGGACCATCGATCAGGGACAGCCGCTGCAAAGCCCTCAGGCCACAACCAACGCGACCTTGTACGCCTACGATGCAACCAACCTGAGCAACGAGCTCTACGGCAGCGACGTCAACTCCGGAGACCAGCCCGGCATCGGCATCAAATTCAGCTCGCCCATCGTCGCCAACGGCAAGGTCTATATCTCCACCGGACATGATCCAGTGTCGGCAAGCCATCCGCAGGGCGAGATCGACGTCTACGGCCTCAAGTAAACCAACTTGATCGCTTAAGACAATGGCCTCTCGAGAACTCGAGAGGCCAGTCTGCGTTAGAGATGGTCGTTTGCAATAGTCAAGCCGGCGCCTGCTTCAACTTTTCATCTTCGCGTGCGCGTACCGATCGGCCTGATCTCCGCCGCTGGCGACTCCGGGCACTAGAGCAAATGAATCGTGTCAGATGCACCGGCATCGGGCCGCCTTCGTTCACCACCGCAGAGTGCAATGTTGACAACCATTCTCGATTAGTACTACATTGTGATTGTAATCGCGCTCCAGGCTACGGCCTGGCGAAGGCCACGATGGAACCGCTCCCCAATCCGCCACTCCGCAAACCAGGCAGGCGAGCCTTCCTCTGGTCCCTGGCCGCCGCCGGAGCAGGCTTCGGACTGAGTAGCCAGCCGCTCGCGGCGAAGTCAGACAAAGATGCCGAAACTGTCTTCCGCATCCGCACCCCGGAATGCGAAGTCCGCATGAGCGTCGAGTACTTCTCCAACTCCGAGATCGGAAGCTTCCGCTTTCGCGACTCTCTCGCCGAGCGCGCATTCTGCCTCTCCTCGAATGGCGAAGAAGGCCGCGCCGCTGGAGACAACACCAAAGGAGACAACAGATGCGTCGCGCGCTTTTCCGGATCCATCGCCATCGCTCACTACCATTTCCGCTCGCGCCTCTCCGCGCAGTCGCCTCTTCGCCTGCGCGAACGCGTCCTCACCATCGACCAGGACCGCCGCATGGATCCTCGTCCTCCCTTCGAACGCCTGCTCGCCGTCGAGCGTGAGACCGCCAGCGACATCCAGGCATTCGGCTATCAGCCGGATGCATCCGCTGCGCCTGCCCCGCCGCTCGCCCTCTGGTGCCTCCTGCGTCAGGACCTCTTCCTCAATGAGCAGCCGGCGGCGTTTCTCATCGTCCACTGGAAGCACACCTTCAACGCCATACATCTCCTCGACGTCATTCCCGGCGACCGCACCGAGCTAATCCAGACCTAGGTTGACAGAGCACTCCGATTAGTACCACAATGTGTCTCTAATCATGCTAGGCGAATTCGAGTACCTGCTCATCACTACCGCCGCCCGTCTTGGGGAGAACGCCTATGGCGCGGCCATTCGCGAAGGCATCGAGGAAGTCGCCCAGCGAAAGTGCTCCATCGGCGCCCTCTACACCACCATCGAGCGGCTCGAAGGAAAAGGTCTGCTCACCACCTGGATGGGTGAGGCCACCGCGGAGCGTGGCGGACGCGCCAAGCGCATGGTCCGCGTCACCGGCAAAGGCACTCGCGCTGCCAAGGAGTTTTATGATGCGGTGATGCGCGTCAGTAGCGGCGCATCGTGGGCGGTGGGTCGAACTGAGAGGCTCTCATGACTTCCCCGCTATGGTCTTTGGTGGAGTTTGCCGCCCGCCCTCTGGACCGCGATGAGCGCGATGCGGTTCTCGGCGATTCGCTCGAAGCCGGCGAACGGCCCCGGCCAGGCGCTCTTCTCCATACTCGGCCTTGTCCTGCGCCGGCAGATGCTGCTTTGGAAAAGCTGGCGGCCGTGGCTCGCTGTCATTCGGTTTCGGCGTGCCCTGCACCTGCGCTCCTCATGACGTATCCGTCTCCGTTACATGCACCTTTGACCGGCTCATGGGCTTGCAGTATCGGCCACTGGGCGCCCACCGGCAACGAGGGCTTCGCGCTGCTCGCGTGCCACATCTTCCTGCTCATCGCCTGGTCCTGGACCGAGCGGCTTCACCCTCGGCTCGCTCTCGCCGCGAACTCTCTGGCTGAACGCCGCCCTGTTTTGCTTCTGGCTCAGTACTTCATCACATGTACATCGTCGCCGCACCGGTTGAAGCGATGCATGGTGCAGCCGCGGGCACTTCCCATTTAGGTTCCGTCTTGCGCTCGCGCAGCTTTCCCCGTTCCTCTTCGTGCTGCCCGCCATCTGGGGAGTGCGTCAGGGAATGCGCACCGTCCGGCTCAGGCTCCGCCCCGCAGTCCTGCTCGCCGCCACCATGGCCTGTTGATGCTCCCGCGTGGACCAGCAGTGCACTGTGGATCTTCAACTGGCTGCTGCTCTGCCCCGCCTTGTACCTGGTGGCAACGGCGCGTCGCTCCGAGAGCAACAGAAGCAGACAAGTCCAACGCTCTGAGGAAACGTCCCTCTAAGCAAAGGCCTGTCCGCTCCTTCGCCGGCATCCGCTCAACGTGTCAACTGATCCATCAGTGCCTTGGAATCGGTCTGCAACCAGAACTTGGAAATCCGGCCATCGCTGATGCGATAGAAGAGCATCAGTTCCAGTTTCAACTGCCTCCCGGTAGGCGGAATGCCCGCAAACACTCCCTTATGCGTCCCGCGAACCGTCCCCCGGACGGCCACGAGATCGCCCTCGACAATCATCTCCTCCGCTTCAAGCGTGTATGCCGGAAACGCTACCTCGAATTCCCGGATGTGCTCTTTCAGAGCAGGATCTGAGATGTAACGATCTAACAGCTCCTCGGTCTTCGGTTTGCCGCTCAGGTCCCGGAAATACTGCGCCATCAACTCCTTGCTTTCTACAACCAATGCTTTCATCACTTCCTCCTGGACATGGCTTCTGCCGTTGGCTGGCAATCCTACTCCCGAGCGTCATCAACTGGCCCATAAATCTGTTTGTCTATTTAGGCTCGAAGTCCATCATCCGATTCAGGTCGCATTGCACTGCGCTTCCGGATTCTGCAGCATGCCTCGGATCTCTTCTCCGGCGTGCAGAATCAGGGAATTGAAATTGAGCGTGCCACATCTTCCTGCTCATCGCCTGGTCCTGGACCAGCGGCTTTACCCTCGGCTCGCGCTCCCCGCGCACACTCTGGCTCGACGCCGCGTTATGCGTCTGTCTGGCCTTCTATTACGCGGATCACTTCCGCATCTATTCCATGTGGAGGTTTTCCCCCGTTCCTCTTCCTGCTACTCGCCGTCTTGGGAGTTCTCGGGGGATGCGCACGGTGCAGCTCCGGCTCCCCTCCGCAGTTCTTCTCGCCGCCGCCATCACGCTTCTGACGGCCTCAGCTTGGATCAACAACGCACTGTGGATCTTCAACTGGCTGCTGCTCTGCCCGGCATGGTATCTGGTCGCGACCGCGCGCCGGGCCGCCCCCCGACGGAAGCAGAAGAGTGCAACGTCCCGTAGGGACATCGCTGCAAAGGCGCGAGCCATCGCTTCTTACGGTTGAACCTTCGCGATAAATGCAAGCATTGCTCCATTGAACCGCTCCGGCCTCTGCAGAGGGGCAAAATGGCTTACGCCATTCAATGCAACAAATTCCGCGCTCGGAATGCTCCGCGCAAGATATTCGGCATGCTCGCGCCGGATGAATTCATCATGCTCGCTGTGCACGATCGCGACCGGCACGCGAATCTTCGCCAGATCGTCCGCTGAGTAGTTGGGCTGCGTTCGCTGCATCAGGCCGACGTCTTCGACGAAGTCTTTGAAGTTCTCCGGCGTTGCCGAGAGTTCGCCATAGTCCTTTGTATGTCGGGTAAAGCACCGCTCCAGAGTCGGAGTTGACTCAAATGGCTTGACGCCGCTCGGATCCATATTGCAGGCAAAGAAGAACACACCTGCAATACGAGCAGGATAGGTCGCAGCGAGAATCAAAGCCGTGCACGCCCCGTCACTCCAGCCCACCACGGTTGCCTTTGACAGTTGCAGCGCGTCCATCACGGCCAGAACATCGGACGCCATCAACTCATAGGAGTACGGCCGCTGGTCGCGCGTACTCCGGCCGTGGCCGCGGCTGTCGATCAGAACGGCACGATAGCCACACCGCATGAGGGCCGGAACCTGATAACCCCAGTTCCCACTGTGGCCGAGTCCGCCATGCAGCAGGATTACCGCGGAGCCCGCACCGTAAGTGCTGTACCAGATCCGCGCTCCATCATGCTCGACGTAGCCCTGATCGTCCGCGACCGGTAACGGCGCGGCGCCCTCCGCCTCGAACTTCCTAAGCTCGTCGTCCTGAACTTCCATCGGATCTCCGCTCGGGATAGCGGCCCTTCGCCACGCGACAGGATCCTGCCCGACCACTCAGCTCTTCAACACGCTCTTCGCCAGGAAGATCACATTCGCCGGCCGCTCCGCCAGCCGCCGCATGAAGTACGGATACCACTCCGTGCCGAACGGCACATACACCCGCACCCGGTAGCCCTCGTCCACCAGCGCGCGCTGCAGGTCCCGGCGTATCCCATACAGCATCTGGAACTCAAAGGCCGAAGGCGGAATCCCCTCCTTCTTCACAAAGGCCCGGGTCGCCTCCACCATCTTCTCGTCATGCGTCGCAATGCCGTGATAGATTCCGCTCGCCACCAGCATCTCCGCCAAACGGACGAAGTTCTCGTCCACCTGCGCCTTCGCCGGAAACGCCTTGTCCGGTGGCTCCTGGTACGCGCCCTTGCACAGCCGGATGCGGATGCCATCCTTCAGCAGCGTTCCAATATCCGCCTGGCTGCGATAGAGATACGCCTGGATCACGATGCCCACGTGCCCTTCATTCCCCGGCTCGGCATGGATCCGGCGCACCATGTCGATCGTCGCCTGCGTATACTCGCTGCCTTCCATGTCCACGCGCACAAAGCTGCCTGTCGCCCGCGCGTGCTCTGTCATCTCGCGAACAATCTGCTCCGCCAGCGCCGGGTCCAGGTCCATCCCCATCTGGGTCAGCTTCACGCTCACATTCGCGTCCAGGTGCTGCTCGTGGATCGCGTCCAGCAGCTCGTGATAAATCGCCGCGGAGCGATGCGCCTCTTCGGGCGAGTGAACGTTTTCTCCAAGACTGTCGAGCGTCACCGAGATGCCGTGGCTGTTCAGCGTGGCAGCTGCACGCAGCGCCTCATCCGGATGCATGCCCGCGACAAAGCGGGAGGAGAGCCGGCGTCCCATGGACGATGCTTCCGAGAAGCGGCGGATGGAGCTGTTTCGTGACAGGGCAATGAATGTGCTGCGTAGAAAAGGCATATCTGAAAGACAAACGTGTAACCGCCGGCTCCGATTTCCTAAGGTCTCTACAAACCCATATGCAGTCGCGCGGTTCTCTCGAGATGAGGGGTGTGCTGAAACGGCAACAGGGATTTCGAGCCAACCCGTGATCCTCGCACAGGTCACCACTCCACTGCAAAACTGTTGGCCGAAAATGCATTGCGCTTACAGTCATCCAGATAACCTTTACTGAAAGGTTCTCTGAGATTTCTAGAGACAACAACGGTGCTTTGGGAGCATCCTACTTATGTATCGGCAGCTAGAAAATTCCGGCGCGTCGTTCTCCCGGGACGTGCAATTGCGATGCTTCCCAGTAATTAAAGATGCGGAACACGGCAGTCTCCGTGATTTCGCCGAGGTCCCCCTATGGTGAATCACTGCGCAAATCCACAATGCTGCAAACCACTCCACTATCTCCGCGAGGGCCGCGTCTACATCTTCGACGTCACGCGTTCCGTGCCCGGAGCTAACGAACGGACCGCACGTCGCATGGAACACTTCTGGCTCTGCGGGACCTGCAGCGAAACCTATTTCCTCGAACAGGTGGAGGACCGTACGGTGCGCATCTCGCCGCGCCCCAAGCGCACGGTCACCGCCGCGATCCTGCCCTACAAGGCAGCCCACCCCATGGCATCCTGATCTCCGAAGGCTTCATTCGCAAACGCAAAGCCTTAACGGAAGCAACACAAGATGGGTTTCGCTCACAAAGAGCGAAACCCATCTTTCATTCAATGCCCTTTCTTCACAGAAGAACTGTTCCCGGCAGACGGAGAGTGTCGGCCATTCCATTTTGCATGGCCGTTTCCAGCATGTGAACCATGTGGGCAAACACGTTCCTGCGACTGTGCTGAATCAGCGCGACATCCAGCAGGAGCGGTCCCAACACGGACTGCTCTATCAGCATCATTGAAAATGCCGAACCTGCAACTTCAAAACGGTGACGCCATTCCTGGCTTCAAAGATAGCGCAGCGATTCACACCGCAGGTCATGGCCGCCAAGTCGTGAAAACTCCGTCGCACGGCAGCGGCATAGATGCTGCATTGGAATTCCGTAACTTCGGTTCACTTTCGGCGCGAAGCCGCTCCGGCTAAACCGCACCGTGTCGCGCCGACCCGTGCTCCGCCACCGCGGGCTCGCGGATAAACTCCACCGGCTGGCGCCGATAGACTCCCCGCAGCGCATTCCACCTGACGAAGACCAGTTCCAGAAGCATCTGCATCCCGTCACGAAGGTAACTGATACGGCTACGTTCATCGTGGCCCCAGGTGACCGGCACCTCCGCGATGCGGAGCCCGCGCTTGATGCCGATAAACAGAATTTCCGGATCGAAGCCCCAGCGCTCAATCCGCTGCAGCCCAAAGACCAGGTGCGCCGCCTCACGACGGAATGCCTTGAAGCCGCACTGCGTGTCCGCAAACGGAAGCCGCATGATCGTGCGCGTCAACCCGTTGAAGCATCGCCCGAAGACCCGCCGGTACAGCGGCTGCTTGTGCACGATGCGCCGCCCGATCAGCCAGCGCGATCCGATGGCGATATCGGCGCCCTCGCCAATAGCCGCAAACAGACGCTCCGCTTCCTCGATCGGGGAGGACAGGTCGGCATCGGTAAACATCACAATCTCGCCCGCCGCCCGCAGCATCCCGTTGCGCACGCTGTACCCCTTGCCGCAGTTGCGCTCATTCTGGATCAGCCGCACCTCCGGATGCTGCCGTGCCCACCTCTCCACCAGGGCGGCCGTATCATCCGTCGAGCCGTCGTCCACCACCAGCACTTCGGCGTCCCACCCGCGTTCACGGACACAGCCGCTCACCGACGACAGGGCCCGCTCAATGCGCGCCGTCTCGTTGTATGCAGGAATCACGATGCTGTATCGCGGATGGTTCAAAGGCGCCCGCCTCCAGGAAAACCCTTCCCATACTATTCTAGAGAAACCACCCCCGTCCCTCTGCTCTGGGACGGAATTGCCGGGAATTCAACAAGATATACCCCAGGCAAAGCGATCTGGTTCTATTTTTCTGGTACAGAACGAGCTATCCCGCATCTATCATTGGGGTTGCAGCCTTTTGTGGAATTGCCCGGAGACGCCGCACAATGACCAAAGCTGATCTCGTTGAGGAAGTGACACAAATCGGAGATTTGACCCGCCGCGACGGCGAAGTCGTCGTCGACACCGTCTTCGACGCCGTCATTCAGGCGCTGCAGGCGGGCGACAAGATCGAGATCCGCGGCTTTGGCAGCTTCCGTATTCGCCAGCGCAAGCCCCGCACCGGCCGCAATCCCAAGACCGGCGACAAGGTCGAGGTCCCCGCAAAGCGTGTCCCGTACTTCAAGCCCAGCAAAGAGCTGCGCGACCTGGTCAACCCCAAGGCAGAGGGAACCAAGGGCCAGGAATCAGCCGGATAAGCTCCCGGCGCAACTTCCCGCGCTCTCGGATTTCAAAATGTTCGCTTCCTTCGGATGAAGATGGAGGAGGCTCTGGGTTCTCGTCCGCTTAATCCCTTGGAACACCCACGATACCCATCATCCGTCCGCAGAACCCATGCTCCGCCCGGTAGGAAAAGAAGATCTCCGGCTCGCAGTTCGTGCAGCGGTACGCCGTAGCGATCGACCCCGCCCGCACTCCCGCATCGATCAACTGCCGGCGGTTCGCCTCAATCAGGTCCAGGTGCAGATTCGGCCCCATATTGCTGTGCCCCGGCGCACGCGCCGTCAGAAACAGCAGCGGATACTTCTCCTTCACCGGATCCGAGTCGTAGATCTCTGAGAACAGTTCCGGCGCATAGCTGAACTGCGAAAGAAACTCGCTGCGCACCTCTTCGCCGATCGCATAGCAGCAGGGCCCAATCGCCGGGCCGATCGCCGCCTCCAGATCCTCCGGCCGGCTGCCGAACTCGAGCCGCATCTTCCCGATCCCACCCTCGACAATGCGTTTCAGAGTCCCGCGCCACCCCGCATGGAACGCCGCAACAGCCCCCGTTCGCCGATCCCACACCAGCACCGGAACGCAATCCGCCGTCTGGATCCCCAGCATCACGCCCGGATCGTCCGTCATCATCCCATCCGCGCGCAGCGTATGTACTGCATCCGCGCGCGTGACTCGCCGCGTCAGGTTGGAGTGGATCTGCTTCAGCGTAACCAGCACTCGATCCCCGGCTCCGGCCGCCGCCATCAGCAAGCGGCGGTTTTCAAGCACATTCGCGCGCTCATCCGTCTCCGTCAGCCCCAGGTTCATCTCGCCGGCCAGGTTCATCTTTCCCGCCGCGTGCTGCTCCCGGCTGTATACCGTCGATAGCCCGCCCCGCCGCGTGCTGAACGCATGCGGAACACCCGCCTTTTGCCAACGAGGCGCTACCAGCACCTCCACCCGCCCATCGCGGTGCTTGGCAAGCTCTGTCGCCGGTGTCTCTTTCAGCTCCGCCGGCGCCTGCCGCCGAAAGCCCGGTGTCTCCCGCCGGATCAGCCGTCGCCCATGCGTCAGCCCCACCCCGGCCAGCAGTGTATCCACCGCCCCGATAGCCTCAGCGCTCTCCGCCGTCTTGGTTTTGTATGGCACAACTTGATTTTAAAGGGATGGCGGGCTTCTCAGCGGCACGTCAAAGCGCGCGAACGCGAGCAAGCATATGGGCCCGCTTTCCGGCGGGCCCGCTCAAGAGGCTTTGGTTGGATGTACAGAATAGAAGCTGAAACGAGGGAAGTGCTCGAAACGAGGATTCCACTGCGGGGTAGGTCGTTGCTACAGGAAGTAGCCTCTGTGCTTGTCAGATAAGAATCGCCCTGCACGCGAAAAGGTTGCCGGTGGAATGTAATTTTTCTCAGCCTGCCAGCGCGCCTCCGAGCAACGCCTTCAGCGATGCAATGTACCGCTCCAGCGCCACACGCCCCGCTCCCGTCATGCGGTAGAGCGTCACCGGCTTGCGCGCCACAAACTTCTTCTCCATCGCCACGTAGCCCGCCTCCTCCAGCTTCAGCAGGTGCGCTCCCAGGTTGCCGTCCGTCGAGCCGGTTTGGGCGCGCAGCCAGGTAAACTCGGCCTCGTCCACGCCGGAGAGCAGCGACAGCACCGCCAGCCGCATCTTCCCGTGAACTACAGGATCGAGATCTGGCAGTTCAGGCATGCAGCACCCCCGCTGCTGCCCTCGCCTGCGCCTTGTCCCGGCTCTCCCGGATCATCAGATAAATCCCAAAGCCGACATTGCAGATCAGCGTCGCTGTCAGAAAAATAATCGCTGTTCCGCCCTCGCTCACGAAGCAGCTCGCGATCGCCGCCGCCCACCACACCAGACCCACAGCCACCTGTGTCGGCCAGCGCAATGTGCTGCCGCACGCAATGTGCGCCACCCCCAGCAGGACTTCAATCGCCGCGATAAACGCATGTGGCTCCATATGACCGGTCGACGCCACCGGGATCGCGAATACGAAGATCCCGCAGCCCACCGCCGTCCATATCGAAGTCAGGCTCCGGCTCCTGTCTGTTTGCGGCTGATGCCGCCCCCGGCGGCGCGCAATCATCACCGTCAATAGAGAGGCGAAGATCATCGTGATCGGCCAGGCCAGCTTCGCACCTCCGGCCTGCGGCAGAAAGCTCGACCACGCCACCGCCACCAGGTACGCGACACCCCACAGCAAAAAGTTCCAGCCCCAGTACTCCGTCGATTTGCGCCCCGCTTGCATCATCGACTCGATCAGCACAATGCGCTCTGTCAGTTCATGATCGTTCATCGGGCTAGCGCCCACTGCTCTTCCGTCCGCATCCATCTCCGGCTCCTTCTCTCGCCTCTCTCGAACTCACTGCCCTGCTTCTTTAGCGGCGCCTCGCGCGCCCCAGCTCCTCATCAGCAACACCAGGGCGGTGGCAACGATGCAGCCATACATCAGCACCCGTGTGTTTCCCGTCGCCGTGAAGAGCACGAATATCAGGGCGAAAACCCACATGAACAGTTCTCCGCGAACAGCTTGTCCCCACTGCGGACGTGCTCCGCTCGCCGGCACACGCGGCCGCAGGCTCGGCACAATACGCGGAACCGCCGCGAGATAACGGCGATAGCTCTCACCTTGTGTCGCCGTCAGTGCGCGCTCCTCACGCAACGTCAACCGGTACTGGAAGAAGGTGATCGCCACCACCAGCAACACGAACCCGCTGCGGCTGGCCGCGAGGCCGATGCCGAATGCCATCAGGATCGTGCCCAGATACAGCGGATTCCGCAGATACCGGTATGGCCCATCGGCCACCAGTCGCGAATCGTGCACACGCGGGTCGTGCACCACAATGCTGCGCATATACGCGGCCGCCCAGGTACGCAAAGCCGCAGCCGCCAGCGTTGACGCCGCACCCAATGCAAGAATCGTCGTTTGCGCGGTTTGCAAATTCACGCTGCTTCCCCGCGTCAGCAACTCACCCAGTGCCGCGGCCAACGGCACATGATCCCACCAGTACATTTGGAAAGCGGCAAAGAAGATCCCCGCGAGAATCCACGCCCGGAAGCGATATTCCACATCGCCCGCTGCAAGCCCCGCATGCATCGTCTCTTCTGTCATCGTGTCACCAGTCATCCCAGCCTCACACCACGGCCCAGAAACCAGACATACGCCACCAGCAGCACCGCCGTTCCCATCACCAAGCTCCACAGCCTGGGAATCACATTCGTAACCGCAACTGCATCTTGATCACATCGCGGCGCAATACTCGGAATCCACAAGAGGGCCGAAGCGCCGCCAAAGGAGGACGCCGCAGCCGAGATCAGCACCAGCCTCCAGCCCATCGGGTTCCACACACCGGCCGCGCACGCGGTAAGCCCGCCCGCGAAGTAGATCGTCCATGTCATGCGGCGCAGCCGCGACTGGTTAATCCCGGCAATCCTCGCCAGCTCTCGCGCCAGCAGCCACGCCGTCAGGCCATAGCTCACCAGCCCCAGCAACGCACAGCCCACGCGCCACGCCCACATCGGCGAGAGTCCCTTCATCCATTCCGCCCAGTCGCCAATGCCGCCGATGCCCGAGAAGAGAAAATACCCAGTGCCCAGCAGCAGATTCAACGCGGTCAGCGTCCACACAAACAGCCGCATCGGGATTTCCGCGCCGCGCATACTGCGCAGCACAATCAGCCCCAGCACACCAAAGGCAAGATTCACCAGCGTCCCCGCCGCCAGAATCCAGCGCGTGTCGAAGCCCGCATCCATGTAGGTCGAAGTGACCGTGATGCGATGCGCACCCGAAAGCCAGGCCACGCCGCCATGCCCCAGCCCCTCGTGCAGCACATTCGAGATCATGTAAGCCAGCACGCCAAACGCCGCCAGCGTCCACCGATCGTCCTTCTCAAGACCGTCCTTCGCGAACGAAGACTCAACTGCTGCCGCTTTTGCCTGCGAACTTGTCACCGTGGCATCCATACCGTGCCTCCTTACAGGCCGGCCTGCGCAGCCTGCGGCGGCCGGGGCGCCAGCCGGAAGGCTGTATAGAGTGCGCACGCGCCGCTCACCCAGAGAATCAATCCCGCCGCAATGCACTCCACCACATCACGTACGGAACCCGGCAGCACGAGCGCCATCGCCGCGCACAGCATCAACGCAACGCCCGTCGTCCGGTGCTGTGGCGCCTGAAAGATGAGCGCCAGAGGAATGAAGTGCGCGCCCACGATCAGTACGATCGCCGAGACGACCCAGCCCTGCAGATGAAAATTGTTCAGCACATTGACTGTGCCGATGATCGCGACCCACTCGACGACATTCACCACGGCAAAGTGCCGCATCATCTGCTTCTTCTCCGGACTCTCCTCGCCGGCCATCTTCGGCAGGCGGCGCCGCACTACCGAGCCAAGCCCAGCCATCAGCGCAAAGACCGGAACAACTACGGCCAGCGCAATCTGCAGCGGCACACCCGCACCTGTCATCCCCATCGTCAGCCAGGCCGCGCCGAAGCCGCCAACGATCGTCGCCCCCATACTCATTCCCCTCACCCGTTCGCTCAGGAAGATCTCAGCTCGATTCATGACCGCCTCCTCTATGTCTTCGGAAGAGTACTCTGCACCGCAGAGCATCTGTGCAGACCACTCTGCGCTGCAGAGTAGAGAATGTCAAGCCGGAATTTCCGGCTCTATGGGCACACAAAGGAGGTGAACAGTCGTTCACCTCCTTTGTGCACTATTTATGGTGCAGAATCGCCACCGGAACTGTACCCAATCGCGCCCAAACGCGCACCAAAGAGCCGTTTTCAGTACCAAAAACAGCCTTTTTAGACCGCCGCCAGAGCCTCCCCAATCCACTCCTCAAAGGCTTCCATGCTCTCGTCCCGGCCCAGAAATCCCTGCACCATCGCCCGTCCCGGAGCCGATCCACCCTTGTCCAGCACCGCCTTCCGGTACCGCATCGTCACCGGATCATCCAGCAGCGCCGCGCGATTGAACTGGTTGAAGAAATCGATCGCGATCACCTTGTCGTACAGGTAGGTGTAGTAGTTCGACGAGTAGCCGCACAGGTGCGTAAAGCTCGCATACATGCGGTTCCCATCGATCCACCGATACGGCAGGAAGCGCTCGTAATCTGCCCGCAGCAGCGCATCCAGATCCAGTTCCGCGCCCGGCGCATCCGGATCGCGATCGTGCACATCGAGCGCATAGTTCGTATAGAAGAGCTGCGTCCGCACCCAGTCCGCGCGGCCAAATGCGCCGGCCTGGTTCATCGTCGCCACCAGCTCCGCAGGAATCGGCTCGCCCGTCTGATAGTGCCGCGCAAAGGTCTGCAGCAGCTTCGCATCGCGGAAGAACTCCTCCAGCATCTGCGATGGCACTTCGACGAAATCCCCTTCCGTCGCAATGCCGCTGATGCCCGCCCACCGCTGCTGGCCACCGAGGATCGCGTGCATCAGGTGCCCGAACTCGTGGAAGTACGTCACCACATCCGAGTGCTGCATCAGCCCTGGATCATCCGGTTTGTCATCGCCGCCGGGGAAGTTACATATCAGCGCCGCCTCCGGGATCTGCCGTCCGGCAATGCCCGGCACCAGCGGCGCCGCGCTGAACCACTTGTCCTTCCCTTCACGCGGATGCATATCCAGATAGAACCGCCCCACGCGCTGCGAGCCATCGAAGACATCCCACGCCGAGACCGACGGATGCCATACCTCAGCATCTCCCGCAGGCCGGAACTCCACTTTGAAGAGCCGCGAAGCCGTAGCCAGCACGCCGGCCTCGACCTGCTTGTAGGGGAAATACGGCCGCACCGCCTGTGAGTCGAAGGCGAACTCCTGCCGCCGGTACTGCTCCAGCCAGTAGCCGCGGCTGGCTGCGTCCATCGCATCGAGTCCCGGCCTCTGGCTGCGCGCAAAATCCAGGATGATGCCGTACTCCCGCTGCGCTCCGGCGCGCGTCGACTGCTCGAGCCGGTCCAGGAACTTCTTCATGTTCGCCGCTGAACCGATCATCTGGTCCGCCGTCGCGAAGTCCGCCCAGGTTGCGAAGCCCAGCAGGTTGGCAATCGCGTGCCGCGTCCGGAAAAGATCCAGCAGCAGCTCGCGGTTCGCCGGAAAGGCGCGCGTGTTGTAGGCCAGGAACATGCGGCGGCGCAACGCGTCGCTGGTGGCAAAGGTCATCACCGGAAGGTAGTCCGGATAATCCGTCGTCAGCACCACTTTGCCGCTCTCATCCGGTGGGTGATTCTTTCGGAAATCCTCCGGCAGCCCATCCAGTTCGCTGAGGTCGGTGATCTCGACCTTGTTCGCTCCTTCTTGCACATTGCGCCCGATGGTCAGGCCCAGCAGCGTCGCCTTGTCCTGCAGTTCCCGCAGCCGCGCGCGTGTCGCGTCATCCTTGTCCACGCCAGCCAGTCGATACTGCAGCAGTGTCCGCTCCACATAATGCCGCGTTGCCGGGTCGGCATCCGACTGGGTCCACAGCCGCCAGAGCTCTATAGACCTCCTGGTTCAGCGAGAGCGCCGTCGCCGCCTCGGCCACGCGCTGCGCCAGTTGCTGCGCTTTGTCGCGCACCGGCTTGCTGGGGTGCACGCTGTCCAGCAGTCCGCACTCGGACCCGGCCTGGCCCAGACGCCGCAATGGCGTCGTCGTAGGGCCGCCACGTGGATTCGAGCGTCCGCTCCTTGGCCGCCAGCAACCGGTCGAGGCTGGCCTGGTGGGTACCCAGGCGGGCATTAACCCAGACTTCCAGAGCCTCCGGCGTCAACTCCGTGTTACGCTCCGTGGTGATTTCCCGAGTTACTTCCGTGGTATGGGACAGGCTCCACGCATGTCGGCCTGAAATTGCTGCATCTGTCGCATTCATTTTGGAATCCGTTCCTCTTAAATAGCAGGTTAAATGCTGACAACACCTTGCAACTAAGCGCAGACGCTGGTTACCATTTCGCAGTTCGGGCATGACCTCGGCATGACTTCTACCAGTCCAGCAATCGCCGCCCATCAGCTTCGCTCGCGCATGAGCCGGATTTGCGTCGCGGTGACCGGCGCGACTGCGAACGAAATGCTCGCCCGCGCCGAACAGATCGCCGACGACAACCCCTTCATCGAACTGCGGCTGGACACCCTCCACAAGCCGCAGGCCATTCTGCCGAAGCTCCGCTCCTTCACCGCTGCCAACCGTCACGTCACGGTGATCGCGACGTGCAGGCGCACCGAAGGCGGTGGTGATTTTGTCGGCGAGCTCTTCGAGCAGGCGGAGATTCTGGAGGGCGCCGCTAAGGCCGGTTGCCAACTGATAGACGTCGAGATCGAGTCCGCCGAAACCATGCGGCCCGCGGACTGGAAGCGGCTGCGCGCAAGCGGCGCAGCACTTATCCTCAGCTATCACGACTTCGCTCACACGCGCGGCCTGGAGAAGGCCTTCGAGCGCATGCAGCGCTTCGATCCCGAGTTCTACAAGATCGTTTCGACGGCACGTTCTCTTACCGACAACCTCGCGGTGCTCGATCTGCTGCAGCAGCACGGCGACAGCGTCAACATGATCGCCATGGCCATGGGTCAGGCGGGCGTGGTGAGCCGCCTGTTGGCGGCGCGGGCCGGCAGCGCCTTCACCTTCGCATCGACGGCCGCCGGCGAAGAGACCGCCCCGGGGCAGCTGAACCTCGACTCCCTGCGCTCGCTCTATCGTTTTGAAGAGATCGATGCCGCGACGCGCGTCTATGGCGTCGCCGGTCATCCCATCGCGCACTCGCTTTCGCCGCTGATGTTGAACACAGCCTTTCGCCGCGAGCGCATCAACGCCGTCTTTGTGCCGCTTGAAACCGTCGAAGATCGGCGACCTGCTCACGCTGGTCCAGCGCCTTCCGCTCGCCGGGCTCGCCGTCACCATGCCGCTCAAGCAGGAGATTCTGCCTTCGCTGGCCCGCATGGATGATCTATCCACGCGCATCGGCGCCTGCAACACGATCGTGCGTGGACCGGACGGCCGCCTCTTCGGATTCAATACCGACGTCAGCGCCGTCATCGGGCCGCTCGAGCGCCGGCTCTCACTCCGCGGTGCGCGCGTCCTGGTTCTCGGCGCCGGCGGAGCTGCGCGTGCCGCGGTCTTCGGCCTCAAGGAGAAGGGCGCGGAAGTCTACATCCTGAATCGCACACAGGAGAGCGCAAAGGAGCTTGCCGCACAGGCAAAGGCAAAGGTCTTCAAGCGCGAGCAACTGACGAAGACCGACTTCGACATCGTGCTGAACGCAACACCTGCGGGCATGCACGGCAGCAAAGTGGAGTCGCTGCTGGAGCCGGATGAGCTGCGCGCGCGGCTGGTCTTCGACATGGTCTACAACCCTATCGATACGCCTCTGCTTCGCATGGCCCACGAGAAGAACATCCCTGTCATCCCGGGCCTCGAAATGTTCGTGCATCAGGGCGCGCGCCAGTTTGAGATATGGACCGGCAAGCCTGCGCCGGAGGCAGATATGCGCCGTGTCGTGATTCATGCGCTGCAGCAGCAGCGAGCGGCGCACACCGTCACAGCCAAGACTGCCTGAGGAAACTGCGCCGCAAAGCTGTCTGCTCCCTCGTTCACAATCCTGCGCTATAAGGAAACATGGAGCAGCGCACACTCGGACGTTCCGGACCTGCGGTATCGGCAATTGGCCTTGGTTGCATGAGTATCGGCATTGCGGACGTGTACACCAGCAGTGCGCGTGACGACGATGCAGCCGTTTCGCTGATTCGCCGCGCTATCGATCTCGGCATCACCCTGCTCGATACCGCGGACATCTACGGCGTCTCAGAGGTGCAGGTAGGCAAAGCATTGCGTGAGCGCAGGGCGGATGTGGTGCTGGCCACCAAATTCGGCTTCGTCGGCACCGCTCGCCCCGGCCTTGAACGCATTCCGAATGGCAGCCCCGAGTATGTCGGTCGCGCCTGCGATCTCTCGCTCGCACGTCTCGGAGTCGACTGCATCGACCTCTATTATTTGCACCGAGTGGATCCGACGGTACCCATCGAAGAGACGGTGGGCGCGATGGCCGAGTTGGTACGGCTAGGCAAGGTGCGGCATCTCGGCCTGTCCGAGGTCTCGGCTGCAACCCTCCGCCGCGCTCACGCCATCCACCCCATCGCTGCCGTACAGACGGAATACTCCCTGTGGAGCCGCGAACCCGAGGACGAACTCCTCCCGGCGTTGCACGAACTTGGCATCGCGCTGGTGGCCTACAGTCCGCTGGGCCGTGGCTTTCTGGCCGGGCGTATCCGCAACCTCGACGACCTGGCAACGAACGATTGGCGTCGCAACAATCCACGCTTCCAGGGTGAAAACTTTGCGAAGAATGTCGCGGTTGCCGATCGCGTGCAGGAATTGGCGCGCGAAAAGGGCTGTACACCGGCACAATTGGCGCTCGCCTGGATACTGAGCCGGCCTGGTGTGATCCCGATTCCAGGCACCAGCAGCGAAGATCGGCTGGAGGAGAATGCACATGCCGCGGAAGTGCACCTATCTGCAAGTGAGATTGCGCGAGTGGAGCAAGCCGTCCCTCGCGGGGCGGCGGCAGGTCAGCGGTACGACCCTGCCATGCAGAAGCTGGTCAATGGATAAAGGCTAAAGCTGGAACAGTTGCGATGCGCAACATGCGGAGCACGATGATAGGCTGCATTTGCCTGCATCCTGCGGTGAAGGACGTTCGCCTTGCCAAATCTTCGCTCGCTGTCGCAGCTTCGCGCGTTGTTACCCTATGCGGCGAAGCTGTTGCCCGTGCTCACCGGTGTAGCTGTTGGGGAGACTGCGCTGCAGCAGCGGCCTGATCTTTCCGCGCTCAATCGCCGTTTCGGCGAGATTCAGATCGAGAGCCGTGGGCTGCGCTCGCAGGTGGAAACTCAGGGTGAGGAGATCGAACGCATCCTCAAACAGCATCAGGAGCGGCTGGAGCGGTCTCGCCTCGGGCATGGAGAGCATTCGCCACGAGCAGCAAGAGATTGCCAGTGCGTCCCGCACTCTAGCCCGCCTGGTGAAGGGGCTCGGCATCGCCATCGTGCTTTTGCTGGTGGCCGTTACCGTCATGAGCGCGCTCATTCTCTTCCGGATGTCGCACGTTTAAATTTTTTCGTCATGCTGCGGCATCTCGCATTGCCGCTGCTTTGGTAACGTTTACAACGACATAGCCACAAGCGGTCCTACCGCATTCGGGAATGCGCATGACACAGGTCGCTTTCGCAGTTGCCAGTCGTATCATGCGGGGTCTAGGATGTGCCGTAAGTTCGGTGCAGCCCTCTATTGCAGGCGCGCCAGGGCGAGCGTAGTCGCCTTAAGCATTTTTCCTGTAGGTGTTGAGCGGCCGGCAGAAGGTCGTGTTGCCTTTCCTTAGAGGCAAGGCATCCTCGAGCTTGTCTGTGTTGCTTCACAGCGTCAGGAAAAATGCTTTATCGCTGCACGATGTGTAAATCAACTGGTGATTTCAGCCAGCGTCAATGGAGTGACACTCTCTATGGCGTGGTACGCCTACTGCATAAGTGAAAAGCAAGCTTTCCCTGAATTAGCCCGCCACCGCAAACCGGTACCAATGCAATCCTTGACCGGCATCGCAGGGAATCAGATCTTCCTTTACCCAGCCAGTGATCTCGCAGTTATCGTCTCGGAACACAATCCTCAAGAAAATCTCGATCAGCAAGCCGCCAAAGACCACGCGCGCGTAGTCGGTGACTGCTTCAAGCTATCTACTGTTCTTCCCTTCCGCTTCGGCACCGTCTTCGCCGATGACGAAGCCTTACGCCGCTCCATCCGCTCCAATCAGCGTCAGTACGCGACGCATGTAGAGCGCCTGCGCGGCAAAGCCGAGATGCATCTCAAGGTCGCGGTCGACGATTGCTGCCTGCCGCAGTCGCTCCGCGCTGTCTATAAGGGAGAGAGTGTCGGCAAGGAATATCTCTCTAACCTGCGCGAGACAGCTGCCCGGCAACGCGAACGGCAGACCAAGGGTCGCGCCATCGCCGTCCAGATGCAGCGCCTCTTCGCTCCCCAAGACGAAGAGGTCACCTGCCGCACCATGGACAACGGCAAGATGCTGCTGGACATCTCGCATCTCATCGACGCAAAGTGCATCGAGCGTTATCAGAACAAATTCGCCAGCACGCGCGAATTGCTCAAAGACTGCCAGATGCAGCTTTCCGGCCCCTGGCCCCCATACCACTTCGTCCACAGGCTGACGCGGCCGCACATAGCGGCGCCAGGCATCCCCGCTTAATCAGCGACACCGTCTGCGCAGAAAAGCCCGCCAACTCGGCGGGCTTTCCTGTTTCCATTTCTCTCAACGCCCCAATCCCCTCCCCACGACACCTGCCCGCAGCGCTCCTATCATCCAGACAAAGGGTCATCCAGACAAAGGAGGAATGCCATGCGCGCAGCCGTTCTCAGGTCTCCGGCCCCCGTCGACACCAACCCGCTCCACATCGAAGAGCTTCCCATGCCGGTGCCCGCGGACAATGAGGTTCTGCTCAAGGTGCTGGCGTGCGGCGTATGCCACACCGATCTCCATATCGTCGAAGGCGAGCTGCCACCGCGGCTGCCCTGGGTCATTCCGGGCCATCAGATCGTCGCCGAAGTCATTGACCCTCACGGATCCGGTCTGAAGAAAGGCGCACGCGTCGGCGTCTCCTGGATCGGCGGCACCGACGGCACATGTTCCTTCTGTCTCGGCGGCCGCGAAAATCTCTGCGATCACCCCACCTATACCGGCTACACCCACCAGGGCGGCTATGCGGAATACACCACCGCACGAGCGGATTTTCTCTCCGTGCTTCCTGAGGAGTTAAGCAACAACGATGCCGCGCCCCTGCTCTGCGCCGGCATCATCGGCTTTCGCAGTGTGCGCGTGGCGGAGGCGAAGCGCGGCCAGCGCGTCGGGCTCTTCGGCTTCGGCTCCTCCGCGCAGCTCATCATTGCGGTGCTGCTGTCATGGGACTGTAAGGTCTACGTGTCGACGCGCGAGCCGCAGCACCAGCAGCTTGCACGCCAGCTCGGCGCCGAATGGGTCGGAGGCGGCACCGATGCACCTCCGGTCGCGCTCGATTGCGCCGTCACCTTCGCCCCTGTCGGCGAGGTGGTGATCGCCGCGCTGCGATCGCTCGCCAAAGGCGGCATCCTCGCCATCAACGCGATCCATCTCGACCGCATACCCGAGTTTGATTACGATTCGCTTCTCTGGGGCGAGCGGCAGATCCGCAGCGTCGCCAACATGACGCGCCAGGATGCCCGGGACTTCCTGAAGATTGCCGCTGATATCCGGCTGAAGCCCAGCGTGGTGACGTATCCGCTGGAACGCGCGAACGACGCGCTCAAGATCATCCGTCACGACAAGTTCACCAGTCCTTCCGTCATCGTTCCGTAGTTGAGCAGCGGGATTGTCCGCGGACTTATAGGAGGCAACCAGCATGTACGGATTGATTGTGAAGATGGGCGTGATTCGCGGCCGGCGCGAAGAGATGATCGAAATCCTGAAAGAGAGCGCGTCCAACATGGCGGGATGTCTCAGTTACGTGGTCGCGAAGGACTCCGCTGACGAAGATGTCCTTTGGGTGACCGAGGTATGGGACTCAGCGGTTAGCCACGACGCCTCTTTGTCGCTGCCTTCTGTGAAGAACGCAATCCCTCGCGCCAAAGCGATCGTCTCCAGCTTCGAGAAGATCGCGCTCACAATCCCTGTCTGGGGCGATGGGCTATTGAAAGCGCAGGCTCGATGATCTCCGCTGCTTAGTTCACCGGCGCCGCGTTCTTCTTGTCGCGCTGCATGACCACGCTCGCTTTGCGCCGCCCGGACGAGGAGTGATCGATCTGCCGCCAGAAGGCCTGGAAGTAGTCCACCGCCGAGACGATCGATACCAGCACCATGAAATAAATCGAAGTGTATGCGGTCCAGCGCACCGGCAGGATGTACCAGCCCCACCGCCACTCGTACCAGCGGTGCGCCAGAATCGTCGCCACTACAGCGACAATCTGCACGATGGTCTTCAGCTTGCCCAGATTGCTCGCCTGGATGGTGAACCCTTCGACGCTCGCGATCGAGCGCAACCCGCTCACCAGAAACTCGCGGCCGATTACCAGAATGGCAATCCATGGCTTCATGATGCTGGGCGTGAACTCCACCAGCGAGATAAATGCCGCCGAGATCATCAGCTTGTCCGCCAGAGGATCGAGCAACATCCCCATGGTCGTGATCTGGCCCCGCTTGCGTGCCAGGTAGCCATCGACCCCATCCGTGATCGCCAGCAGGATGAAGATTCCCGAAGCAATCAGCTCCTGCTCGCCCCAGGCATCGCGAAACGGGAAGCTCGCGGAAAGCATCCAGATAAGCAGCGGCACACCCGCAATACGGCTCATCGTGATGGAGTTAGGCAGGTTCATGCGGACGCGCGCGGGCAGGCTCCCCGAATGCCCCTCCCTGCATTAAAGCATTTTTCCTGCACAACGCGGACGCGCAGCACTCCCGCTACTCGGAAAGGTAGTGCTCCAGGGGATTCGGAACCAGTTTGCGAAGCAGGTTCAGCAACGCTGCGGGATCGAAATTGTTCAGTTGATGGTCAGCCACCACGCAATCGGTCGGACCGCGGCTCGATGTCACGATCAGCAGAATATCGGAGCGAATCGCGCGCAGTTCGTTGACCAGAGAGGTGCAATCCGTGCCTGTCACCGCCTCATTCATCACGATTCCGCTGACGCCCGGAAACAGCCGAAATGTCTCGACTGCTTCCTTGGCACTGTAGGCGGTAATGACGTTGTATTTTGCCGTTTCCAGCACCAGCTTGCGCGTGGAAATGCTGTCTGGAAACTCATGGTCGATGACAAGGAAACAGGGTCGAATCACCCGGCTAGTATGCAGGGGCCATCAGGCTTTGGCAAGAATCGTAACGTTGCGGACGACCTTAAGAAAAGATGAAGGCGGCCAGCGCCGCCCTCACCTTTTCTGCCCACGCACACCGTCAGGCGTAGATGCCGCGCTGCTTGATGGTGAATGAAACGCGATCGATCGCCAGCATGTAGGCGGCAATGCGATTGTTCACTCCATGTGCCTCAGAGTAGCGGACAACGTCGTCGAAGCTCTCGGAGAGAATGCTCTCCAGTTGCTCGTTGACCACTGCCTCTTTCCAGAAGTAGCCCTGCCGGTCCTGCACCCACTCGAAGTAGGACGCCGTGACGCCCCCCGCATTCGCGAGGATGTCAGGGATGACGAAGATCTTCTTGTCGGCGAGGATCTCATCCGCAACCGCAGTCGTCGGGCCGTTCGCGCCTTCACAGACGATCTTCGCCTTCAGACGATCCACGTTGCGGCTGGTCAGCACATTCTCCGTCGCCGCGGGAATGAAGATCTCGCACTCTTCAAGGATCAGCTCCTGTGGGTCCGCCGCCTCCGCGCCCTTGAAGCCAAGCACTGTACCGTTGCGCTGGCGGTATTCGATGAGTTGATGGATGTCGATGCCGTTCGTGTTGTACAGACCACCGTCGTACTCGGCGATCCCAATGATCTTGTAGCCCTTGTCCATCATTATCTTCGCGGCATTCGAGCCCACGTTGCCAAAGCCCTGGATGATGACGCGGCAGCCCTCGCGCTGCAGGTTCAGGTATCGCAACGCCTCGTCGCACACCACACCGATGCCCCGCCCCGTTGCTTCGCGGCGCCCGCGCGAACCGCCAATGTTGAGCGGCTTTCCTGTAACCACCGCGGTGACAGTCTGGCGCATGTGCATGGAATAGGTGTCCATGATCCATGCCATCACCTGCTCGTTGGTGTTCATGTCCGGCGCCGGCACGTCTTTCTCCGGACCGATAAACTCGATCAGCTCCGCCGTGTAGCGGCGCGTCATGCGCTCCAATTCGCCGATCGACATCTTCTTCGGATCGCAGATCACTCCGCCCTTGGCGCCGCCAAAGGGAATGTTCACGACCGCGCACTTCCATGTCATCCAGCTGGCCAGCGCGCGCACCTCATCCAGCGTTACATCCGGCGAGTAGCGGATACCACCCTTTGCCGGCCCGCGGGCAATGGAATGTTGGACGCGGTAGCCGGTGAAGACTTCAATGGAACCGTCGTCCATGCTGACCGGGAAGTGCACGATGAGTTCGCGTGCCGGATACCGCAGGACCTTCCAGAGTCCGTCATCCAGGTTCAGCTTCTGCGCCGCGAAATCGAACCGAGCAGCCTGGGCTTCCCAGGGATTGATCTCCTGCTCGAGGGTGAGTGTCTGCATTGCTATGTTCTCCAGTGTTCCAGTCAACGTTGTGCCGTCTCTGCGAACCAACCAGCATGGAACACGCAGACAACTGCAGGGAATGCTACGAATGGGTGGTTTCCCTCTCCCCCGGCGTGGAACGCGTTCCCCGGGAGGAAGAATACCCGCATGAATCTGGCCAAACCCATGAGTATAGGCTTGCTGAAGATACCTCAACAACCAAGGCCGTTTGCGACTCCGGCACCCCCACAGAAGAGATGCGGGAGCTCGCCGCCGCGAGTCACTCGCGCCCGCCACCCCATGTACCATGAACATGTCGCATAACCGCCCTCATGCCCCGCATCTCCGCTGATTCCGAGGCCCTCTTTCCCGCGCTTCCTGACTTTCTGAAGCTGGCCCGCTCCCATACCCTGGTCCCTGTCTGCCGACGGCTGGTCGCGGATCTGGAAACGCCGGTCTCCGCATTCCTGCGGCTGGCCGCGGATGAGCCAGAGTGCTTTCTGCTGGAGTCGGTCGAAGGCGGCGAAAAACTCGGCCGCTACACCTTCATGGGGGTCAGACCGGCAAGCAAGCTGGTTGCCCGCGCAGGCGAGGTCACCACCTGGCACGGCAACCGGCAGACAACAGCGAAGGGCGACATCTTCGAGCTGCTCAAAGCCGCGCTGGCCGGCCACTCTCCCGCGCATGTCCCTGGATTGCCGCCGCTTACCGCTGGCGCCATCGGTTTTTTCGCCTATGACGCCGTACGCCAGATCGAGAAGCTGCCCTCCCTGGCTGAGGACGACCTCCAGCTTCCGGATGCCTGCCTGGCCTTCTTCCACGAGGTCGTCGCTTTTGATCATGTGAAGAAGGAGCTGCTCCTCATCGTGAACGCCGATGTGCGGGCACTGGCGCCGAAAACGGCCTACGCAACCGCTTCGCGCCGCATAGCCGCGCTCGAACGCCAACTGGCCAAGCCCCTGCCGCCGTTACGCCGCTCCAGACGCGCCACCGGTAAGCTCACGGTAAAGAAGTGCACCCGGAAGGCGGACTACCTCCACGCCGTTGAGCGCACGCGAGAGTACATCGCCGCCGGCGACGTCTTTCAGGCCGTCCTCTCGCAGCGCTTCGAAGTCGATCCCGGCGACGATCTCTTCGCCGTCTATCGCGCCCTGCGCATCGTGAATCCGTCGCCCTACATGTACTTCCTGCGGTTGCATGTCGACGGCGGCTCCGGTGGAAAGAAAACGAGCACGAAGAAGAAGCCCGCGCCGATTCACATCATCGGCTCGTCGCCCGAGCTGCTGGTGCGCGTCAAGAATCGCCAGGTGGAGTACCGTCCCATCGCCGGCACGCGTGCCCGCTCGCAGGATGAAGAAGAAGACGAGCGGCGCGCTGCGGACCTGCTCTCCGATGCCAAGGAGCTCTCCGAACACGTCATGCTGGTCGACCTCGGCCGCAACGACGTCGGACGGGTCAGCGAATACGGCAGCGTGCGCGTGCGCGATCTCATGATCGTCGAGCGCTACTCGCACGTCATGCATCTGGTCAGCTCCATCGAAGGCCGCCTGCGTCCTGAGCTCTCCGCCGTCGACGCCCTCCGCGCCTGCTTCCCCGCCGGCACGCTCTCCGGCGCCCCGAAAGTGCGCGCCATGGAGATCATCGAAGAACTCGAGCCGACCCGCCGCGGCATCTACGGCGGTGGCGTCTGCTACGCCGACTACTCCGGCAATCTCGACTCCTGCATCGCCATCCGCTCCATGTTGGTGAAGGACGGCGTCGGCTACATCCAGGCCGGCGCAGGCATCGTCGCCGACTCCGTCCCCGAGCGCGAATACGAAGAGTGCAAGAACAAGGCGCAGGCCGTCCTCCGCGCTGTCGAGCGCGCACGCAGCATCTAGCCTTCATCGTTAAAAATCGCCCTGATTACCAAGGTTTCGCACTTCTTTGCGCGACCGGCGCCACGTGGCGGGATTACTGTGGAGGGCGAACTCCCAGCCCTTCCCAATGCTGCGGCTGGCAAACCGAGCGTACGAAAGAGGACTTCATATGGGCTTACTCGATAACATCAAAGCGATGGCCGGAGGAGCGTCCTCCTCGGGCGACCAAGCCTCTGTCGCGACGGAACTGATGAATGCCGTGCAGCAACATCCTGGCGGCCTCTCCGGCATTCTGCAGAACTTCCAGCAGAACGGCATGGGCGATCACGTCAACTCATGGCAGCAGCCGGGCCAGGAGAATCAGCCCATCTCACCGGATCAGGCACAACAGGGCCTCGGCTCCGGCGTCATCGATTCCATCGCGCAGCGCACCGGACTCTCGCCCACCATGGTGAAAGGCGCGGCTGCCGTGATCATCCCCATGATGGTGGCGCACTTCGCAGAGAATGGCGGCGTCAACCAGCATCCCAGCGCGCTGGGCGGTCTTGCGTCGGGCTTCCTCAGCAAGCTCGTTTAACTCGCTTCGCACCTGCCGCTGCGGCATCCCCGCGGCAGGTGTGCGCCTCCAACTGCAAAACAGAAGGAGTTTCGCATGGCAGATCTCAATCAGCTTAAACAGAAGTACACACCCGTTATTGACACCATCCAGAGTTTCAGCGCAGAGGGAGCGAAGGTCGACGACGTAAGCCTCGACGGCGACAAGCTGCTTCTCAAGGCGTCTGTACCATCGCCCGTTGTCGCGAATCGTGTCTGGGACGCAATCAAGAAGATCGATCCCACCTACTCCGATCTCCACCACGAGATCGCCACCACGGGCGACACACAGTCCTACACCATCCAGTCCGGCGACAATCTATCCAAGGTCAGCAAGCACTTCTACGGCGATCCCAATAAGTACCAGAAGATTGCACAGGCCAACGGCATCGCGGACGCGAACAAGATTCAGGCTGGACAAACCATCACGATTCCCGCCTAGAGCTTTCATGAAGATGCGGGACTTGTTCAGATGAATGGAAATGCCGGTTTCCCGAGCTAGCTGCGGCGCATCAGCTTCGTAGTTCGCTCGGGAAGTCAGGTTTGTTTGAGACCCCTCACAGATAGCTCAGCCAGCTCCAGTCGCGGTGACGCGCCTTGAAGTTCATGTACCAGCGGCAGGGATAGTAGAGCGTCGCCACCACAACTGCCCACATGAGATAAACGACCGGCAGACCGTATCCATAATGCGCCGGATGCGGCTGGACAAACATCGTGATCTGCCACATCCATGCGTAGGGCTGACCGCAAAGCGCGGCGACAACAATAGCCAGCAGGTGGATGAGATAGATGTGGATCACGTAATAGAACAGAGGCACGCGTCCGAAGACCATCAGGATGCGCGACAGGCCGCTGTCGGCGGTGGCACGGTCCAGCAGAGCGAGAAGCATCAGCGCCGGACCCAGCGTCATCAGCAGATAATCGAGGGACGGTGGATACTTCACCGTGTCAAAAAACGAGAGAATCGTGAACACGAAAGTACGTTGGTCGTGCCAGGGACCGAGGGTGGTTGGGAAAATCGTCTGATCGCCCGGTATTCCGTTTCCATAGTGGTTGATGCCGCGCACGATGAAGAACGCAACAGTCGCTCCCAAGCCGATCCAGAACAGCAGTACCCGGCGGTCAGGCCGACGAAACAGCGCGCCCAATGCATAGCCGGCAGCCATCACGCCGATCCACGGGATCAGCGGATAGCCGACGAAGAGGTGAGTATGCGGAGTAAAAGTAACCATTCCCGGAACGTGAAGGATTGTCCAGAGCCGGGGAAACACTGCTAAAGCAGCGAGATCAATTCTATCCAGCAGGTTGTGGAAGAGGATCATCGCGATACCGAACGCCGCCATCCAGCGCACCGGCAACCAAACCAGCAGCGCCATGGCCACCATGGACCATCCGAGCGCCCAGATCACCTGAGCGACGGGAAGGGTGGTCAGATTAAAGTTCCACGCTAAGCGAATGACCACGAGTTCAAGCACGACCAGCCACAACCCGCGAGTAGCGAAGAAATAAGAGACCTGCGCAAGCGATCTGCCGCGCGATAGCGAGAGATACGCTCCGGTGCCGGCGAGTAGGAAGAAGACCGGCGCGCAGAAGTGGGTGACGATGCGCGTCAAAAACAACGCCACGGAGGCATGCGTAAGGTCTTCGGCTGGGTACGCAGCACCACTGAAGTAATCGCGCACGTGATCGAGCGCCATGACCACCATCACCAACCCGCGCAGCAGATCAACCGAAACAATGCGGGAGGAACGGGCGGCCGCGGTCAGCGGAGTGGCAGTGGTGGGAATGGCGGGTGCGGCGGCGCTCATATCTTCACCTTTTCGTAGTGCAGCAGATCGGCAGAACGTTTCTTTTTTTGCACGTTGCTCAACTCCGGGCACAGCAGGTCTGGAAGCGAGACCTGGAAGCGAGAATAGACAGGAACAATTGAGATCTCTATCCGGATCTTGCAGGCAAAGGGAAAGTTGACCGTTCGATGCAACAGGTCGGATGCCGACTCTGCAATTGGACGACTGCACCGTCAGCCGGGACGTACTCTCGAAATTTCGACGCCAGATGCGGAACGTAAGACGAGCCCGAAAAGAAATCGGCACAGTACACTAGAAGGGAGCGAGTCCCTCGCTTCTTCGCCTTATGGTCTTTGTCCTCGACAACTACGATTCCTTCACCTACAACCTCGTGCAGTACATGGGCGAGCTGGGTGCGGAGATGACCATCCGCCGCAACGACGAGCTCACGCCGCAAGAGGTCGAGTCGTTTCATCCGGATCGCATCCTGCTCTCGCCCGGTCCATGCACTCCGCAGCAGGCAGGCATCAGCATTCCGCTCATCCGGCACTTCGCCGGCAAGCTTCCCATCCTCGGCGTCTGCCTGGGACATCAGGCCATCGGCGCAGCCTTCGGCGGCAACGTCGTGCGCGCACCGAAGCTCATGCACGGCAAGACCAGCGAAGTCATCCACGACGGCCGCTCGCTCTTCGGCGGCATCGCCAGCCCCATGACCTGCACCCGCTATCACTCGCTGATCGTCGCCGAAGATGGTTTGCCGCGCGAACTCGAGATCACCGCGCGCACCGAGGATGGCATCATCATGGGATTGCGCCATCGCATGCATCCCATCGAAGGCGTGCAGTTCCATCCCGAGAGCGTGCTCACGCACGACGGCAAGCAGCTCATCAAAAACTTCCTGCAAATGTGAAAGCCATCAGCGCACGATGCGCTAGAATCGCAGCATCATGATCGGGTTTTCTCCCATGTGCACGCAGCAACAAGGCCAGGACCTCCATGGCGGCCTTGTCGTGCGCGATTTCCGGGATGCCGATCTGAGATAGCTTCCGTAAGCCCGAAATCCGAACCACAAGCCTGCCAGCTCCGGCAGGCTTTTTTCGCGCCTGTCCGGCAATTCACAACAGGAGACTGACATGCGCCCCTTCACTCCATTCCATTCGAACGACGAGATCGCGGCCATCGCACGCGGCCTCGCGGATCACACTCTACCCAAATCCGCCTGGACGCACGCAGCGCACTTCGCATCGGCGTTGTGGCTGTTCCATACCAAAGTGGAGTGCTTCCGCGAAATGCCGGGCATGATCCGCGTCTACAACGAGGCAACCGGAGTTGCCAACACGGATACCAGCGGTTACCACGAAACGATCACCATGGCTTCGCTGCGTGCGGCGCTCGCATTCCTTCGCGAACATCCCACGCGTCTGCTGTTTGAGACCTGCAACGCGCTGCTCACCTCGCCACTCGGCGAATCGAACTGGCTGCTCGCTTACTGGTCGCGGCCGCGGCTGTTTTCCGTCGAGGCGCGCCGCGTGTGGCTCGATCCCGACCTCGCGGCCTTTCCCTACGAGAAGATCTGAGTGCGTCACATGCGGCTACTCAATCACCGGCTTGCCATAATCCGGAACTTCCCACCCTTCATACGCCGACATCACCGTCGTCTTGCCCTCGGCATTCCCGCTGGTCTTCCGCGCAAGCTCCGGAAACTGCTTCTTCAGCCCTTCATCCTGCGCCCACACCGGGGCATCCACGATGCGATAGTGATACATCACATCCGAGGCCTTGCGTTTGTCCACCACGCGCAGCGGCGTAAAGCTGTCAACCTCGGTCACATCGCGATGGCCAAAGCAGAAGCGTGCCTTCGCCCGCGTGCCTTCCGGCGTCACATCGTAGCGCACCAGTTGGAACGCCCCATCCTCGGTCCGCCTCAGCAGGCCGGCCTTGGCGAGCGCATCCATGTCCTTCATCTCCGCCTTCTCGCTCACCTTCACTTCATTCGGGAACTTCTGCGCAACCGGGAACAGGCACTCATCGCGGCCGTTGTAGAAGTACGCGTTGATCGCGCGCATGAAGTTCTCGTTGCTGGCCTGCGTCTTCTTCCCGGTGCATCCTCCACCCACCATCATCCCGGACACCAGCATCAGGGCCAGCGCCGTCAGGCGCGCAAAGCGCCGCCAGTGACTCGCGGCCTCGGGCATTGTGTGCGGGCTGGTGTGCGATCGTCTCGCACCTGTCTGGAGGACTGCTTCGTTCCTGTGCATGTCGCAACAGATTCCGTTGCATCCCGCAATGTTGCCTGCAGAATGAGCAGCAAATGGTTGCCTCGGACCGCGACTATTCCGGCCGCCGGCACTCCATGCCGAGACAGTTCTCCCACCGTCCCGCATCTTCCACGTCCGCAAAACGCGGGTCTGGATTATCGCCCATCTGCGCGCGGCGGATCGCCGTAAACCCAGCTGCCGCCAGCTCGCGCGTCATGTTCTTCTCATCCCACATCCACAGGTGAGCGCTGCGCCCGAAGAGCATCCGCAGCAGTCGCGACACGCCTTTTCCCTGCGAATCGACGCCCAGGTACGACTCACGCATGAACGTACTCGCCGCCTCGGGATCCGAAGAGGACGCATACGCGCGCACCAGCGCCTCCAGGTCCGGCAGCACAAAGCGGAAGGTCCCGCCGGGCTTCAGATAGGTGAAGACATGGCGTAGGGTCATGCGGAACTCATCGAGCGCCAGGTGCTCCAGCACATGCGAGCAGTACGCCGCGGTTGCCGACGCCGGCGCCACTGGCAGCCCCTTGATGACATTCCCGTACTCAATGTTGCTGGGATAGTCCGGATAACCGCGCTTGAGCAGCGCCGGCTTCAGAACGGGCAGGTTCCGCTCGATCCAGAAGGCCGGCCCGGCATCGAAGTTGCGCCACGTCGCTGGAGCGCACAGTCCGCAGCCAAACTGGATGTAGCCACTCGAACCGGGCTCTCTCCTTGTCTCAATCGGGATGAATCCGGTCGCGTTCGCGGATTCCTGCGCTTGATTTATCCCGGCGCTGCTCTGTTCGATGCTCAACCCTGTCTCTGCCTCCGGAACCGCGCGCGTCTGAGCTGCCCCATGCGTCGCTACAATGGTAAGAGCGAATTCCCATCACGATGCCTCACCGACTTCCTGGCAATGCGGCTTTTCTTAACGAAAAGCCGCGCCCAGATTCTTGGCTTCGAGACACTTCGTGGGAAATCCTGCTCTAGGGAAACACATCTGCTGACTAACACCATGCCAAATTCGTGGCAGGCGCGGGCCCTCCGGCTGCTGTGCTCCTTCGCTCTAGTCGCTGCGGCTCTTCCGCTCGCAGGCCAGACCCCTGCCATCTCTCCGTACATCGCCAGCACGCGCGCACAGGCCCTGCAGGCGGCCGGCGTGCAGATCTCCGGTGATGTGCGTGTCGCCAACGGCGATATGGAGCTGGGCAACGGCAGCACCATCACAGCCGGGAACGAAACCGTACCCATCAAGCTGAACCGCGGCGGCGAGCTCAAACTGTGCGCCACGACCAGCGTCCATCTGGCCCGCGACAGCTCGATTCAGGCGCCGGACGCCTCCGGCCTCATGCTCGGGCTCGACCGCGGCGCCATCGAAGCCCACTACGTGACCGGCAAGTATTCCGATGTCTTGATGACGCCGGACCTGCGCATCCTCATCTCCGGGCCGGGCCAGGCCGACCTGGCCATCCGGGTAAGCCGGCAGGGAGACACCTGCATCGACAATCGAGGGCCCAACGCGCCGTACATCACCGTCACCAGTCAACTGGAGGGCGGCCTCTACCGGGTGCAGCCGGGCCAGCACGTCAGCTTCCAGCACGGTAGCCTGCGCGAAGTGGTGGACACCGAGCACGAGCCCTGCGGCTGCCCTGCGCCGGTCGCTGTCGCCGTGGCCTCCGCACCCGTCGCCGCAGCCCCCGCGCCCACGGCGCCCACCAGCGGGGTCCAGGCCCGTCCGGTCGGTGGCCCTTCCTCCACGCCAGCCGATACTGCGTTTCCGTTAGCGGTCAGCGAGGGCCTGACCCAGACGCCGCTGCCGCCCACTACGCCCGTCGCTAGCCCCGGCGAGGTGCACGCGCAGGTCGCGGTGCCCTTCCGCTACAGCGGCAATTTCCCGGCGATCAGCGATACAACCGGCACCGCCAGTGCAGACGCAACCGCCGCGGCCACCATACCGCCGCCCTCTCCTGCAGCGCCGGCGCCTGTGCCATCGAACCTGCCCGCGCCTCCGCCACCGACGCCTCCACCCGGGTCCAGACCCGTATCCGTCCAGCCGGAGCCCTCCCAGCCAGCTATCGTCCTGGCAACAGTGCCCGCACAGCGACAAAACGTGCCCTCGCACGGCTTCTTCCACCGCGTCGGACACTTCTTCTCTCGCCTCTTCGGCGCCGAGCAATAGGGTGCGGAGCAGTAGGGGCGCCGAGCAGTAGGCCGCTCAACGCCCATTGCTAAACAAACCGATGCGCGTGCACGATCATGCACCGCGGCGACCGATGTGCGGCGAAGTGGAATCCGCTCGCATCAAGTGAAACCCTGCCGAATCGAATGACGTCCGGCAGCTCGGGCTAGCTACTCCTCCGCCTTGGGCTTCATGGTGACAGTAATAGGCGAACTGGAAACAAAAGACACAAGTGTTTCCGCCGGTATTGTGACGCCCTTGTTCCCCGTGAATACTGCGCCTGCCGCCCCTGCGCCTGCGCCTACAAGGCCGCCGATCAACGCGCCCTTGCCTCCCCCCGCAATCCCGCCAATGAGCGCGCCACCGCCAGCCCCACCACCCACCATCGTGGCAGAACGCTTGCCCTTTCCCTTGACCGTCTGTTCAAACTCCTGCGTGGTTACACCATACGGACCGACATGGTCGAGCTGTATTCCAAGGTTGCCCTCCCCCTTGAATTTGCCTTGTTTTCTCACGGCGATAACGGTACCCGTCACTGGAGTGCCGGCTTTCAGCACCGTCACACCCTGCACATGTATCGATTGCGCGAGCGATCCTTGGAAAGCGTCACCGATGTTGCTGGTTTTGGAACTCAGCTCCTGGGCAATTCGGACCGCCAGTGTCGTGCCGCTTGGCACGGTGTAGACCTTGGGCTTGGGTGGGGGCGGGGGAGGCGGGGGAGGAGCAGGAGCAGCCGCTTGAGTCGGTTGCGCGGCCGGAGCCGCAGGAGCCGCGGCGTTGCTGCCCGGTGCCTGGTCTGGCGCCGGCGCGGCTGCCGCAGGAGGCGAAGCTGGGGCGCTGCTCTCCGCCGGCGGCGTCTTGTTGCATCCGCAAAACGCTAGAATCCCCACCAGACTGAGCAACGACATGCGATGGATAGCGGTCGCGTTGGCGCGAATCATGCTCGCACTTCTTAGGCTTTTTCTTTCTGGACTCTTCATATTTCCCCTCGATTTTCGAAACAGCTCCGGTGCAAAGCTTCGCAGAGCATTTTTGCAGATTCCGACAGCACGAAGCGTCTCTCAGGACTCGGCAAAAGCATTTCACGCCGTGCTCGGAAAAACGACTGCAAGTTCTGCTAGATTGAGCCCGATTGATGGGACATGGAGTTTTGGCTGTAGATCGCCCTCCCGGGCCCCCAACGAACCTGGCCATGTCGATCTGGGTGGGTATATCAACCGTGGCGTGAAGAGGAGCACCATCTGCGCATTCCCGAAACCGGAGATCGGGCAAACAATTCTGCCGGTTCATCCCACCCGAATTGCTAGACTAGAAATAGGCGGTCCTCTAAAGAGGATCGGAAAAACAAAGCCACGGCGTAGGCCGTGGCTTTTTCATGCTCATAAGTTATTTACTTGGACGACTTTAGCGGTAATTCCTTTGGAATGACTACTTTGGCTATCGGAAGACGCTCTATGTAGATGTAGCCCTTGGACTTACACGGCCCCCTCCCGTACCGGAGGGGGGAGGGGTGGCGGCGGTTTTAGCTTGTGCCGCTGGTGAGCGGGCCGTTGTCGCTGACCTTCACCTTTTCCGTGCAGGCGATCGTTACGATCTTCGCCGGCGTGCTCCCTTCGTTCCCCGTGATCGTGCTCTCATCGACGTTTCGCAGGACGATCGCCCGCGGCTTTGCGCCGGCTGGCCGCAGCGTGTCGCAGTTGTTGAAACGGTTCGACTCCACATCGAGCCACGTCGCGCCGGCGCAAAAGATGGCCGGGCCGCCCAGATCGTGGAAGGTGTTGCGCTGCAGCGTAATTCCTTCGTTGATGCGTTCGGCCGGCGTGGTCGCGCTGGTGCGTTCCGGCTCGGTGTCGATGGTGATCGCGCCCCATTCTCCGTCGCGCGAGAGATTGCAGCGGTCAAAATTGCAGTCCGTGATGTGGACGTTCTCCACCACCGGTCCGCGCATTCGCTCGAGGTCCGGCGCCAACAGAATCGCAGAACCGGCATAGCCGCTGAAGCTGCTGTTTCCCACGCGAACGCGCGATTGCGCGACCAGCCCTGTAGCCGGGCCGCCGCGGAACTTGCAGTCGTCCATCTTCAACTGCGCCTGGTTGGTCGCGCTAAGGCAGAACAAAGTGCCCTTTCCCACCGCTCGCGAGAGCGTCTCGCTGAAGGTGAGTTGCATGCCGCCAGGCACCGCCTGCGCCTTGGTGACGGCGATCTCACCGAGTAACGTCAGGTTTCCGGCGTGGCTGATCTGCATATATGTGCCCTGCACTGGAAGCAGCCACGCGGGCACGGGCTTGCCGTCTGTGCTCGCCAGCACGGCAACCTGCGGATCCGTTATCTGGCTCACGCGCCAATACGCTTGTTGCACCCGCATCCCGGCACCCGCGGTCCCCTGGATGAGTGCGTGGTCAACACTGATGGTGCCGGTCGAATCCAGTATCTCTACGCCGCTTCCGCAACTTGAGATCAGCCGGCCACTCTCGGGGTGCGGAATCACGCGGACCGTATCCAGCGTGATATCGCGGCAGCCGGAGAGCACAACCGCCGCGCCAGGCGCCGTGTGGAAGACCACCGCTTCCAGCAGGATCTGCTCGCATCCGTCCAATCGGAGGGCCGCCACATCGGCAGAGGGATGAAGCAGCACAACGCTGTCTCCGGCACGAAAGCCGACACGTTCCGTGAGTGCAATCTCGAGCGTCTGGCTGCCGCGCAACCGGAGTGGTCCAACACCATAGACATTCGCCCCAGTGGCAGATAACGACCTGCCCCGGCCACCGAAGCCAAACAGCGCGTGCACGCGCTCCGAGCCGTCGACGGGAAACGATGGATCGACCGCAACCGTTACGCCGTGCTCACTGACAGCGCGAATCACGCCCTGCGAAAAGGGCGGTCGCGTCCAGTCGACGATGATGTCATGCACCTCAAGATCCTTGCAGCGCGTCAGACGAAGCGGCTGCGTCGCACCGGCAAAGGAGAGCTCCGCGCCGTTGCCGAAGATCTCCAGTCCCTCGTAGTCCACGGAAGTCCATCAGGATCGAGTCGGACGCGGCAAAGGTGTACTTGCCCGCAGGAAAGACCAGCCGGGCGTTTCGCTTCGTTAGTGACGCGATCGCCTTCTGCACTGCGGCGGTGGCATCCTTTTGGCCGGTCGGGTCCGCTCCGAAGTCCACCACGGAAGCGCGTCTCGCGGTGCCCGGGGTCACCTCCAGCAGCGGCCACGCACGATGCCCGGCGGCCAGCGCGGCCCCGCCGGCTACGGCTGTTCGCACCGCGCGGGCAAGGAACTCGCGTCGCTCCATCATGGTGATACTCCTCGACGTCGGAATCGAGGCGTTCGAGTAGCCCGCACGCAGAGCCGAACGCATGGTGCCGCCACCATAGCAGTCACGCTGCTGCGCTACAATTCAACTTTAGGTGCGCGGGCCCGTCCTCAACCGCCACTCTCCTCGCAGCGTCTCAACCATTCACTAAGGAGCTTCATTCGTTATGGCGATTCCCGCCACCCAGATGCGCCCGGGCATGATCATTAAGCACAACAACGAGCTGCACGCCGTCTTCAGCGTGGAGCACCGCACACCCGGCAACCTGCGTGCCTTCATTCAGGCCAAGCTGCGCAACCTGCGCACCGGCGCCATGTTCGAACACCGCTTCCGTTCCCCGGACCCCATCGATCGCGTCATCGTGGACGAGATCTCGATGGATTTCCTCTACTCCGATGGCGACGATTACTACTTCATGAACACGGAGAACTACGAGCAGACGCACCTGAAGCGCGACACTCTAGGTGACTCGGTTGAGTACCTCATTCCCAACCTGCAGATACGGGTCTCGTTCTTCGACGGAGTGGCGGTGGGCATCGAACTGCCGCAGACCGTGGAGATGACCGTAGTCCAGACCGAGCCGGGTCTGAAGTCGGCGACGGCCTCCTCCGTGACGAAACCGGCCACGCTCGAGACTGGGCTGGTGGTGCAGGTGCCACCGTTCATCAACGAGGGCGAGAAGATCCGCGTGGATACAGCCGAGGGTGCTTACCTCTCGCGCGCCTGATTCCAATGTGCTTCGGTGGGCGGTGCAAAGCCGCCCCGCGGATGAGTTCGCCGTTCCAATTACATTTACTGTCCGGCTCCGAGCATGCCCACCATCCACGCCACCCCGAATTTGTCTGTGCACATGCCAAACAAAGGCGACCAGAAGGTCGGCGCCATCGGCATCTGCACGCTGCCACCTTGGCTGAGCGCCTCATAGATTCGACGGACTTCGGCTTCGTCCTTGCTCTCTACGCAAACCTGGAAACCGCCGAGTGGCGTTGATTTATCCGGCGGCGCATCACAGCCCATCAGCAGTCCGTCGCCGACCGGGATCGAGGCGTGCATGACTTTGCCGTTCCAATCCGGCGGCACTGGTGAACCTGGCGGAGCATCGCCGTATGTGACCTGGAACGGATTGGCCGCTTTGAATACCTTCGTGTAGAAGGCGAAGGCCTCGGCGCAATTTCCCTGGAAATTCAAATGCACGCTCATTCGCATGGTTGTCTCAGCTCCTTGTGAATTTCTTCGCTTCTGCCGACCGTTCGCAATGACAGATTGCGCGGCATCACCCGAGGAGTGTACGCCGCTAGAGCGATGATCGAGACCTGTATCCTGCATTCGGTCACAATCTGCTGCGCTTGCGCTCGATTGCATGCTCTGCAACACTGGCCTTTCAGCAGCTATGGTCCGTTATTACCTCGTTAAGGGCCGCGTGCAGGGCGTTGGCTTCCGCTGGTTTGTGCATCGCGAGGCGGCAACGCTGGGCCTGCGCGGCTGGGTGCGCAACACGGAGAGCGGCCACGTGGAAGTGGTGGCGGCTGGCGAAGAGGCCATCCTCCAGCAGCTACGCGCGTTGCTGGCGAAAGGCTCGCGCGGAAGTCGCGTGGATGCCATCGAGCAGCGTGATCTCGATCCCAGCGAGGGTGATTCGCTGGGACCGTTTCAGATTGAAGGAGCCTGGTAACCGAGCATGTCGACACTGTCCACGAAGCAAAATCCGACGAACATGGAACCCATCAACTGCGAGCCGCTCAAGCGCCTGGTGCGCACTGTGCCGGATTTCCCCAAGCCTGGGATCCTGTTCTACGACATCACCACGCTGTTGAAGGATCGGCTGGGTTTTGCAACGCTGATCGATGCGCTGGCCGCACACTATCTCGAAAAAGACATCGACCTCGTGCTGGGTATCGAGGCGCGCGGCTTCATCTTCGGCCCCGCGCTTGCCTATCGTTTGAACGCGGGCTTTGTACCCGTCCGGAAGCCACGCAAACTACCCGCGCCCACCGCTAAGGTGAGCTACGACCTGGAATACGGCACCGACTCGCTGGAGATCCACATGGACGCCATCGAGCCCGGCCAGAATGTCATCATCGTTGATGACTTGCTCGCCACCGGCGGCACCATGGAAGCGACGGTGAAGCTGGTGCGTCAGCTCGGCGGCCGCATCGCTGGGCTTGGCTTCGCTATCGAGCTCGATTTTTTGAAGGGCCGCGAACGCTTCGAAGATCTCGACGTCTTCAGCCTTCTGCACTATGACGAATAAACTCTGACGAATAAGCTCTCGAATAGTCCGAGCGAAGGCCGTTGCTCCGACCTTCGCTCGGCTGCCCGATCAGACCGCGGCGCGACGCCCGGTGATGAAGTGGATCACGAAAGAGACCACCGCGCAGATCAGCAGAATGTGGATGAGAAATCCTGCTGCATGAAATGCAAAGAAGCCCCCCGCCCACAACAACAGCAAAAGAATCCCGATTCCTATCCACATTGCACACGCTCCTTACGGCCAGACGTACGCCGCAGCTTCAATAGACGGCTGGAAGAAGCCACGAGTTGTTTGCAATTCCAGTCCTATCTCGGTCGGGTGAAACTCTTCGAGACGGCGGGCGGCATCACAGAATACGGCGGGAATTGTTGGAACGCGATTTGGCCTGTGCTCGTACATATGCTCAACCCGGTGGCGAGTGTGCGCCCGGCTTCGTTTTCGCCGCGCTTGACACTCACTTCCGTATCACTGTATTAGTACAGTCAATCTATCGAGGTGGACCATGTCCCTCGTCTCGTTCCGTGGCACTCTGCGGCGGCTCGCTCAGTCTCCTGGTTTCGCGACAGCGGTCATCCTCACCCTGGCATTGAGCGTCGGCGCAAATACGGCGGTCTTCAGCCTGGTGAATGCGCTGCTGCTGCGTCCGCTGCCTTACCCGCAGCCGGATCGGCTCGCCGGTATCGAGATGGTCTCGAATCAGGACGCCCCCGATCCTTCCACTGCGATCGACGGCGAGAGCTGGGAGTTTATTCGCGACCAGGTGCCGCAGGTGATCCCGGCCCTCTCCAGCTTCGAGGGAATCAGCTCGGCAACCAACATCCGCACGCCGGCAGGCGTTCAGAGCGTCCCTTCGGCACGCGTCTCTGCAGATTTCTTCACGGCGCTTGGCGAGTTGCCCGTCATGGGACGAAGCTTTACACCAGGTGAAGACCGCGACGGCGGCCCACATGCCGTGATCATCTCGCATCAGCTCTGGCGGACCGCGTTCCAGAGCGATGGACACATCCTGGGTAAGGCAATCCTGGTCAAAGGTGAGCCGTACACCGTGGTGGGCGTGCTCGGGCCGCGCTTCTCGTTTCCAGGCGACGCCGAAATCTACACGCCGATCCGCCCCTCCCGCACCGGCGAAGGTGAGGGCACCAACTACAGCTTCATGGCGCGGTTGAAGCCCGGCGCGAGCTGGCAGGAAGCAAATGCAGCTTTGGGACGTCTGCACCCGAAGATGCTGGACTGGCACGAGCATGATCTGCGGCCGGGCGAACACCGCTCGTTGCAATTCATTCCGCTGGAAGAACACCTCAGCGCTGATGAACACGGCCCCGCGCTCGTTTTGCTGTTGGCCACCGGATTCATCGTGCTGATCGCCTGCGCCAATCTCGCCAGCCTGACGCTTGTGCGCCTGCGCCGCCGTTCCCACGAGTTAGCGACGAGACTGGCCCTGGGCGCCGCGCGCTGGCAACTGATGCAACAGCTATGGGCGGAGAGCGCGGTCCTCGCGCTGGTGGGCGGAACTGTGGGATTGGCTACCGCCGTAGGCCTGTTGCGTGCGCTGGTGGCATTGTTGCCACCCGACATTGTGCCCTTTGGCGGTGTCGCACTCGATATGCGCGTTCTGTTGTTCACACTGTTTATCTCAATCGGCACCAGCCTGTTGTTCGGCATGCTGCCGGCGCTGGTGATCTTCCGCATGGACCCGGCCTCCGTGCTGGGGCAGCGCACCGTTGCGGGAGCACGCGGCAGCCGCAGCCGGCAGATATTAATTGCTTCCGAAGTGGCGTTGACCGTCATATTGCTGGCCGGCTCAGGATTGCTGATACGTTCACTCGTTCACCTGGAGACGCTGCCGCCCGGCTTTGATGCCAGCGGTGTGCTGACGGCGCAGGCCTCGCTTGACCAAGCCGAGTATCACGATCCTGCGCGCTTTACCACATTGATGCGAGAGAGCGTCGTCGCCATGCAACACATCCCGGGCGTGACTCAGGCGGCAATCGGATTGAGCCTGCCGTATGAACGAGGGCTGAACGATGGCATCACGGTGAAGGATGGCACGCAGGCCGGTCAGCATTTCATGACCTCTGAGATTTACATCACGCCGGGCTATTTCAACGCGTTGGGCATGCGGCTGCGCGACGGACGGCCCTTCGCAGATAGCGACACCGCGGCGAGTGAGCCAGTCGCCATCGTGAACGAGAGCTTCGCGCAGCAGATCCTGCACGATCCGCACCCTGTCGGCCGCCTGGTGGGCAGCGGCAAAACAGCGATGCGTATTGTGGGCGTCAGCAATGATGTGCAGACCAAGCCGGGCCTGGACTCTATCAGCCCTATCGACACGGAGCGCACCCTCTACATACCTGCAACGCAGGTCAGCAGCGAGTTTCTGACTCTCATTCACGTCTGGTTCCGGCCGAACTGGATCATCCGCTCGGCGCACCTAGATGCGCAGACGCCCTCGGCAATGCAGCGAGCGCTCAGCTCAGTCGACCCCAACCTGCCCTTCTCGAGCTTCCATACTATGGATGAGCTGCTATCGACCACGCTGGCACAACAGCGCGTGAATGTGGCACTGCTCTCTTCTCTTGCCGTGTTGGCATTACTGCTGTCGGCGCTCGGCATCTTCGCGCTGGTCTCAAGCGTCGTTACGGATCGGCAGCGTGAGTTCGGCATCCGAATGGCGCTTGGTTCGCCGATTTCAGATGCCATGCTTGTCGCCGGCCGCTCCGGCATTTTGCCTGCAGCAGCCGGACTTGCGAGCGGTCTCGCGCTATCGCTGATCGTGTTGCGTGCAATGCACAGCGCGCTCTTCGGCGTCTCCAGTTACGACCCGTTCACGCTGATCGCAACTCTTGCCGTGCTGTTGTTCCTTGCCGCGCTGGCCAGTCTGCTGCCGGCATTGCGCATCACGCGGATACAACCCGCAGTCGTTCTGCGTTCTGAATAGAGGGGACTACTCCGGCTGTGCTGGTGCCACGATCTCCTGAACCACCAGACGATCGCCTTCGCGGAGATATCCCTTCTTGCGAAACCAGTCCCCCATCGCCTGCTCAAGCACGTCGATCGGCAGCCGTAGTCCGACCTCCATGAGCCCATCGCCGATGGGCAGCGTGTCATCGAAAACTGCACTGTTGGTGAAGTTGCGCATGGCGAAGTTGTCGATCCATGCGAGCGGACAAGGCTCCGGAGGAGCATTGCCGCGCACATAGTCGACTCGAAGCTTGCGCACGAACACGGAAGCTACCGCCGCGGCCGCGGACCCGCGGCACGCACCGCAGCAGGCGCATCGAAGCGCGCGAAGTTCATCTCAAAGCGCGCCGCCAGCGCCGCTGCCTGACGATCGTATGCGGCCTTGTCCGGCCACGCGTTGCGAGGATTCAGCAACTCAGCCGGCACGCCGGGGCAACTTGTAGGAATGCTCAAACCGAAGGCGTGCTCAGTTGTGAATTCAACGTCCGCCAGGTTGCCATCGAGCGCCGCGGTCACAAGCGCGCGCGTATGCGGCAGGCTCATGCGCTTCCCTACGCCAAAAACTCCGCCCGTCCAGCCGGTGTTCACCAGCCAACATTGCGCGCCGTACTGACGCAGGCGTTCGCCGAGCATGGCGGCGTAGACCTTCGGAGCCAGCGGAATGAACGGCGATGCGAAGCAGGTGGAAAACTCCGGCACAGGCTCGGAGCCGAGCCCGGCTTCGGTCCCGGCGAGCTTCGCGGTGTATCCGGAAAGGAAGTGATACATCGCCTGGTCCGGAGTCAGCTTCGCAATAGGTGGCAACACGCCGAAGGCGTCCGCCGCAAGAAAGAGCACGTTCTCAGGTTGGCCACCGATGCCGGGAACGACCGCGTTCTCGATGAACTCCACCGGATATGCTGCGCGCGTGTTCTCCGTGTACCGAATGTCCTCATAATCGGGCTCGCCGGTACGCGAATCGATGACGACGTTTTCAAGCACGGCCCCGAAGCGGATCGCGTGATAGATCTGCGGCTCCTTCTGCTCGCTCAGGTCGACGCATTTTGCGTAGCATCCGCCTTCAAAATTGAAGACGCCGCGCTCTCCCCAGCCATGCTCGTCATCGCCAATTAGCCGGCGGTGCGGATCGGCGGAGAGCGTGGTCTTGCCGGTGCCGGAGAGCCCAAAAAACAACGCGGTCTTGCCGTCCGCGCCAATATTGGCCGAGCAATGCATCGGGAAAACGTCCCGCTCGGGCAGCAGGTAATTCATCACGCCGAAGATCGACTTCTTCATCTCGCCCGCATACTTGGTGCCACCGATAAGGACGATGCGTCGTGTGAAATCGGTGATGATGAAGGTCGAAGAGGTCGTGCCATCGCGTTCCGGTACCGCTTCGAACTCGGGCGCCGCAATGACGGTGAATTCGGCGACATGCTCCGCCAGCTCCGCCAACTCTGGCCGCACGAAGAGTTGCTTTACGAAGAGGGCGTGCCACGCGTACTCCGCAACAACGGTGATGGGCAGCCGGTAGTGAAGATCTGCGCCCGCATAGAGATCCAGCACGTAGCGATCGCGCTCCTGCATGTGGCGCTCTACCCGTTCGAGCAATGTAGCGAAGCGATCGGGCGGGAAGGGCTGGTTCACCTTGCCCCAGTCCACGCGGCCTTCGGTCAGCGCGTCTTTCACCAGGAATTTGTCGCGCGGAGACCGACCCGTGCGGGCGCCAGTCAGCGCGACCAGAGCGCCGTTCGCTGCGAGACTCGCCTCGCCACGCGCAATCGCCGCCTCCACCAGTTGGGGCGTCGACAGATTGCGGTGAACGTGCGGTCCTTCCAACAGATTCTTCGACACCGTGCTCGCGAACGCAGCGCCCATATCTCTCCAGTTCCTGCTGAAGCTACAAAACCATCTATTGTGCCACCCCGCAGGCAGGAGAGGCCAGCACGTGCTACCCTGCCGGATTCACGGCCGCTAAGCTATTAATAGCAGGGACTTTAAGGTTCGCTTAAGGTTCGCAATTCACGCGAAATTTATGTCACGCGAACCTTGGCAGGAACTTGTCTTTGCTATTACCTCCCATGGAGGTCATCTATGAAACAACTTGCTCTAGTACTCGCCGCCGCCGCGGCGATCACGGCCACCGGCTTTCCCAGCCATGCAGAGGACGACGACTGGGGGCGTAACAACCACATCCGGCGTGTGCTTCTCATCAGCATCGATGGCATGCACGCGGTGGATTATCGCAACTGCGCAACCGGCATCAGCGGTGTAAACAACGGCACATCCTATTGCCCGAACCTGGCGGCGCTCGGCGCCAACGGCGTGAACTATGTCGCGGCCAGCACCTCGCGTCCTTCCGACTCGTTCCCGGGCCTGATGGCCATCGTGACCGGTGCGACTCCGCGCACGATGGGCATCTATTACGACGTCGCCTACGACCGCTCACTGGACGCGCCAGCCAAGACTACGGGCAATGGCGTCGCTGCGGGGCCCTGCAACGCGGGAGCGGCACCGACCGGCACCAGGACTGAATATGAAGAGGGCATCGACCTAGACCAGACCAAGCTGAACGGTGGCGCACCGGGTGCGAACCTGACCGACGGCGGCATCGCGTCGATCGATCCACAGCGCCTGATACGCGATCCCAAAGCCGGATGCGCCCCGGTCTACCCATGGAACTTTGTCCGCACTAACACCATCTTCGGCGTGGTGCATCGCGCGGGCGGCTATACGGCGTGGTCCGATAAGCATCCCGCCTACTCCTCCGTCTCCGGCCCCGGCGGCAACGCTGTCGATGATTATTTCTCGCCGGAGATCAACTCGCTCGTTGTGCCGGTACCCGGCATAACCACACCGGCCGGTGTCTCCTGCAGCCCAGTTCCCGACCCTTCGCAGCTCGGCGCATGGACAGACAGCTTCGCGAACATTCAGTGCTACGACACGATCAAGGTGCAGGCCATCCTGAATCAGATCCATGGCAAAGACCACAACGGCAAACGCACGCGCGTTCCGAATCTCTTTGGCATGAACTTCCAGGCGGTGAGTGTGGGCCAGAAGCTCCTCGAGACAGGTATCGGCAACGGCGGCTATCTGGACGCAGCCGGGACGCCCAGCGAATTGCTGACTCAGGAGATTCAGTTTGTCGATTCCTCGATCGGCGAGATGGTGAACGAGCCTGAAGGACACCGGCGAATTGGATTCCACACTGATCGTCATCACCGCGAAGCATGGACAGGGCCCGATCGATCCCCATCGCTTCTTGCCCATTCCGGGGCATAGCGGCGACAACGGCACCACGCCTGCGACGCTGCTGGCGAACCTGCTCCCTCTTTCCGAATCGCCACTGAATCCGACCGGCATCGGCGCCACGGAAGATGATATTTCGCTGCTCTGGCTGAGCGATTCAAGCCAGACGTCATCGGCAGTTGCAACGCTCGAAGAGAATGGCAGCAAGATCGGTCTGGGAACGATCTTCTATGGACCGTCGCTGGCGATCAACTACAACCCTCCGGGCCTGCCGCCCAATGGTGATCCCCGCACGCCGGACATCATCGTTACGCCGAACCCCGGCGTCGTCTACACCGGCAGCACTGCTAAGCAGGAGGAGCACGGCGGATTCTCGCACGATGACACCAACGTGATGATGTTGCTCTCCAATCCCAGCTTCAGGCCGCACACCGTCTACTCCGACGTCTCGACGGCGCAGGTAGCGCCCACGATTCTCGAGACACTTGGACTCAACCCTCGCAATCTCACAGCAGTGCAGTTGGAGGGAACATCCGTACTGCCCGATCTATGATTGCCGCAGTAGCTGCAATCGCGTCGGTAGAAAAGGCTCAGCCACTGACGGCTGAGCCTTTTTCTGTCTTAGAGAAATGTCGGGTAGCGAACAGTCCTAGGCCATCGCCTCGTGAATCACCGGCAGCATGGGAAGGTTGGCCGTGTGCTTCGCTTCGCGCATCACCGCGTCGAGATGTTCCAGCACCTCCTCGATGCTCATGGCATACATCTCGCGACCGTTGTCGTAACCGTCCTCGACCGCCTGCTTCAAATAATGGCCTGCAATTTGAGCGGTAAGCCGGTCTGTGATCACATTCCCAGATCGCTTCTTGTATTCCACCCACGCCTGGGCAGGCATTGCGATCCACACCGGACGTTTGTTCACCTCGAAACGGACATCGATTGCGTCGGCATGCCGGGTCGCGATGGCGACAATGTTTGCCCGCCAAAGGCAATGGAGAGATTCGCCGGTCCAGCGGTCCACGACATCAAATTCCTCGTACATAGTTTCAGCTTAGTGCATTTTCTGCCGCGGGTGGAGAGCCGCGAGTGGCAATTCCCCACCCCTCGAAATAGGGTGGTGGGCCCCGGCGCTCTTGCCATACACATGCGCCCCATCTGCATCAACAAAAATCTGCGTGATTGAGGAAAAAAATAGCAAATCTTCTGCCCCTTGCTGCGTCCAATAGTCTGCATTTCGGATTAACGAGCCAAGAGGAGTTGTCAGACGTGCCCAAAATCGCTAGCCCCCGCAGTGTTTACGAAAAAAAGTTGCGCCAGCAGCAGGAGCTGCTAGCGCGCTCCATGCAGTCGGCCGTTGAGCAGGGCCGAGATGCCGGCATGGATGACACCCAGGACGTCGCCGATCAGGCAGTCGCGTCCTATCAAAAGGAGTTTCTGTTCTCGCAGGGCACCAATGGCCATGCGCAGATGCAGCTGGTTCGGCAGGCCCTGGAACGGCTGCAGGACGGCAGCTTCGGCGAATGCCAGAACTGCGGGGAGACCATCGGTGCAAAGCGCCTGGAGGCGCTGCCGTGGACGCCCTTCTGCATCGCTTGCCAGGAGAAGGTCGAGCGGGGCGAACTCGAAATGCCTGTGCGCGCCGCCTGAGCCCGGTTTTGGTGCTGAATGGGGGCGCCATTGTGCCCCCATTGCCTTCTGCCTGCGAGAAGCTCCCACTTTGACCCTGAAATCCCGCCGCTGCTACACTTTTCCTATCAATACCTGTTGAGAGCCGTGGGTTTCCTGCCCGCCAACGCGTTATCGCGCTTAGCTCTTTTCTGCAAGGATTTCAGTGGACGCACAGACCCGTAGCGCGCTTAAGAAAGACGATGTTTTCATCCACTCCACCCAGACCGGACTGGACTGGATTGCCGAGAATCGGAGTAAGGCCCTCCGCATCTCGATTGCCACATTAGTTGTCATCGCGCTCGTGGTAGCAGGCGTGGTCTTCTATCAGCACCGTTCGGCAGCGGCCTCAACTGCCTTTGGCAGCGCAGTGAGCGTATACAGCACGCCCATCGCCGACCCTGCGCAGCCTGCCCCCCCGGGCCTGAAGACCTTTCCGACTGCCGCCGATCGCGCAAAGGTGGCGAACCCGCTCTTTGAGGATGTAGCCAAGCGCTATAGCAGCACGACGGCCGGCCACAACGCGTTGTATTTTGCCGGCCTGACCGCGGCCGATATGGGCAAAACGGCCGAGGCGGAGACCGATTTCCGGAAGGCGGCCGATCTCCACGATGCGGACCTGGCCTCGCTCGCTCGCCTAGCGTTGGCCAACCTGCTGGCACAGCATGGTCAGACGGGTGAGGCGATCAAGCTTTATCAGGACCTGATCAACCATCCGGCCTCGACCGTGCCCGCGGGCACAGCGCAGCTCCAGCTCGCCGCGCTCTATGAGGCCAACAACAAGCCGGCCGAGGCGAACAAGATTTATGCCCAGCTCAAGGCCAAGGACCCCACAACGGCCGCAGGCCAGATCGCGGCGCAGAAGTTGTCCGGCCAGCACTAAACTGCTGCTGATGCCGCTTCTGACCAAACACCGGCCCTCCAGCCGGCGTGGCGCCATGTCGTTCCCCGAAATATTTGGCCTGGCGGGGGATTTGGGGCGATTCCTGATGAGCGAAACTACCCCGCCCCGCGTCAGTGAGAGCAAGCGCATGGGTAGCTATGAAGGAAATCTGACGGGGCTGCTTCCAATGCCGGAGACGACCGCCGCTGAGGCGGCGCCAGACCGTGCCGCAGAGGTGACTGCGCTGGTCAACGAGTATTCGGGCACGCTCTACCGGGTGGCGTTTTCCATCTCGCGCAACTCTGCTGAGGCCGAGGACATGGTGCAGGAGACGTTTCTGCGCGTGCTGCGCCACCGCGATCGCCTGCCTGAGATCCGGGACGCGCGTGTCTGGCTCATCCGAATCACATGGAATCTGGTGCTCGACCGTAAGCGACGGCAGAAAACGCGGCCAGAGAATGAGGACATCAGCGAACTGGCACGCGTGCTTCCTGCCAAGGAGATGCGTGCTGATCAAGCGGTCATCGCCGCGCAACGACACGCGCGGGTACTCTCGCTCATTGATGAACTGCCGGCCAAAGAGCGCCAGGCGCTCCTGCTCTCGGCGCTCGACGAGCTTTCCAATGCCGAGATTGCGTCCGTGCTGGGCATCACCGAATCGTCAGTTCGCTCACGCCTCTTTCGCGCCCGTCGCGATTTGGCGGAGAAGCTGCGCAAAGAAGGACTGAAGTCATGAACACTTCCGATCCTGCTGCTCACGGAGCCGGCGACTACGCGCAGGAGATCGATGGCGCGCTGGCCGCACTCGCGGGCATCCAGCCAAGAGAGGGTCTGGAGCAGCGGGTGCTCGCCCGCATTGCCTCCGCGCCGGAACTTCCCTGGTATCGCCGCCTTGCAATCATCCCCATAGGGCACCAGCGCTGGGCTCTAGCTGCGGCTTCTGCAGTGATCGTTGCCGGCGGCGTTGCCATGACGGCATATCATCACACTCCCGCTGCGGCGCCACCAGTGGTCGTCCAATTACCGCATCCTGCGCGGCAGGCAGCCGCAGCCGCGGCAAGCGTCGGCGTCAGCGATCATCCGCTTGAAACGAACAAGACGAAGGCGCAGCATCGTGGAGTCCACCGCTCCTATCGCGCGATGCATCCACGTGTCCCGCTGCCCCGCGGAACAGCTGCGCCCATGCGGCCGCAGACAATTCCGGCCCCGCAATAACCGAAAGCTTGAACAGGCCGGACGCGGACGGCTAGGTGCGCGCCCGCCGTTCCGATTTCGTCCCCATACCGAGCAGCATGTGCACCAGCGCGAGTATGACTGCACCGACAAAGGCCGAGCCAAAGGTATCGACGTGGAAGCCGGGTACCAGGCGCGATGCAATCATCAGCACGACGGCGTTGATCACAAGCAGGAACAAGCCGAGCGTAAGGATGCTGAGCGGGAAGGTCAGAATCTTCAGCAGCAAACCGAGCGTCGCGTTCAGTAGCCCGATGATCAATACCGCGAGGAGCGCAGACGCCCAGCCGCGGATGTGAAAGCCCGGCACAAAATAGGCAATTACGAAGAGCGTGATAGCACCGACAATCCAGCGCAGCAGCAAACCCAGCACGCAAGACCTCCTGTCACTTCAGACTCGGGGTGAGCCTAACGGTAAGGCATTTCACCTGCCCGTGTATACCCGAAGCTGCAGCGCAATCCGCGTGGCGGACTTGAGCAAGAAAATGCTCTAGCATGAACATAACCTTGCGTAACTTTGCGGCCATCCTGCTGGGACTCTTTCTCGCAGCTTCTTCTGCCTCGGGCTCCCCGGGTGCCTGTGCCGGCGGATGCTCCGCTGCCTGATGTGCCCACGTTGCTGCACAGCGTGGAAGCCAACCAGGAAACACTGGATCGCGCGCGTGAAGAGTACACCTTTCGTCAGCAACAGCAACTCACCTTCTATGACAAAGGCGGGAAGGTGCAACGCACGGAGGAGCGCGTGAGCAACGTCTTCTTCGTACACGGCCAGCCTATCGAAACGCAGATCAGCAAGAACGGAAAACCACTGAGTGCCGGCGAACTGAAGAAGCAGCAGGATCGCGCGGCCAAGGATGCCGTCAAGTATGCGGCGCAGCCTTACGGGCAACGCGACAAGGACGAAGTGAGCGTATCGCGGCTTCTGGCCATTACGCGTTTCAGCAACCCGCGGCGGATCATGGAAGGCGGCCGCTCCGTGATCGCTGTTGACTTCACCGGCGATCCGCACGCAAAGACGCACGGCCGAAACGAAGACGCGGTCAAGAAGGTGCAGGGAACAGTGTGGATCGACGAGGCGGCGCGCGAGGTGACGCGGATGCATGCCTCCTTCGACGAGCCCATGCGCATCGGCTTCGGCTTGTTTGCCACGGTGGACGCCGGCAGCCATTTCTCCTTCGAACAGGCGCTCATCCGCAACGAAGCGTGGCTGCCCACCAGCATCGACGCACACTTCGATGGCAAGGCGGCGCTCTTCGTTGGGTTTCACGTCGCGCTCGCCATACGCTTTGACCAATACCAGAAGTTCAATGCCAGCACGACGGAACATACCGCACTGCCTCAGTAATTTATCGCGGTGTGCAGGTTCAGTCGTCTGGCAATCGAGCGTGATCTTTTCTCCAGCGGCTCATCGAAGGAGGCCGGGCCAGAGTGGTTGTCGGCCGAGGGGATACGACCGCAATCGGAGATCGTAATCCGCAGTCGCACAAATCCAATCGCACAAAATCCAATGTTGCACAGATCAACGAGAAGAGGGCTGCATAGGCAGCCCTCTTCTTCGGAGCAGGAGCGGATGATGCCGATCTACTGGGGCTGTGCAGGCGGCTGCCCTGCGTCGGCCGGAGGCGGGCCGCCCTGACCGCCGTGCATATGCTCGGCGCGGCGCTGCTGCATCTTCTGCTGGTCGGCTTCGAACTTCTGCTTCTGATCATCCGTCAGAACCGCCTCGATCTTCTGCGTGTCTGCCTGGTGCATGCTCATCATCTTCGCGCGCTTGTCAGCTTGCGGGGTCGAGGTGTCGGCATGCAAGGTCTGCATCTGTTGCTGCTCATCCTGAAGGATGGGCTTGATCTGGCTCTGCTGATCAGCGGTGAGCTTGTAGCGCTTGGTCATCTGAGCGAGGCGCTGATCGGGATCCATCATGTGGCCGCCATGATGGCCACCCATGCCACCGCCTTCGGCCTGAGGAGCGCCCTCGGGTGCGGATCCTGGCTCCTGCGCAAGCATCACGCCGGTTGCCATCAGTCCAGTGAGTACGAGAGTACATAGTTGCCGTTTCATCGTCTGTGTTTCCTCCGTGTTTCCTACTAACTTCGCGGCGCCCTGCCCAGTGCACCAGAGTTCGGATGGGAAGAGTTCTGGTCGAGCAGTGGGGAGTCTGGCCCTTGAGCGAGCAACACGTCGCCAGCCAACAATCCCGTCAGCACGACACTGCAGAGTTGCCGCTTCATCGCCGCATCTCCCTTCCCGCTTCTATCAACCCGCGGCAGCCTGACTGGTTGCGGAGCGGAGCGCATTCGCTTGCAAGATCCCGCAATAAACGATCTCGCGGCCGCTCCAGGACGAATACCGTTCCGGAACGAGGATTGGCCCAGGAGCCCCCACGAGGCTGCCAGTTCAATGGACGAGGTAGAGCGGGTGGGAAGTTGCGGAGGAGTGGCCCAAAAATAGAAAGCCCGCTCGGAAGAGCGGGCTTTTGATGCTAATGCCCGCGATTACCGCATCTCCCAAACACTTTCACGTGCAGTACCATCGGCCGGGCGGCGGCTTTCGAAGCTACATCACCGTTGTGTTGACAACGCTCTGCCATTTCTGGCCGGCGGTGTTGACGGCAAATACACCGAAACGGTGGTTTCCGGCAGCGAGGCTGATGGCGATGTTGAGTTGCTTACTGGAGGTCGCTGTGTACTTCTTCACACCGTCCACCCACAGTTCCATTCGAGCGATCGTCCCGGTCACAGTGGCGGCAGCCTGCACCAGCACTGGCGAATTGACCACAGGACCCATAAGGGGAGAGCAGATGTGGACACCAGCCGCAGCCGGCGCGCTGCATGCTGTAGAAGGCACAACCACCAAGGCGTTCGGAGCAGATGCTATGGCGTACGGCGAGCCAGGCACCGCGGTGATGCTGCTGGAGGTGACGGTATACGCATAGAGCTTTTTGTTGGCGTTGCTCAGAGCGTACAGGTGATTGCTGTTATCCCAGTGGATTTCGTTGATCGGCGCAGTCGTGAGAACGGCTGAATAGGACTTGATGGGATTCGCGCCATTGAAGTGAAAGACCTGCAGACCAGCCGTTTGCGTGCCGTTTATGGCGCTAAACGGCGTAGTCCCGCTCACGGCCAGGAACTGGCCCGAAGGAGACATGTTCAGAACCTCGGGGTTGACCTTCGGCGTAGGCATGTTCGCGGGGGTATTCGTGGTGGCAAGGTTCCCATCCGAAGCCACGGTGAAGCTTGCGAGCTGCGTGAGGTGTACAGTATCACCGCACGGACTGAACTCACCGCTCTGGCCAGTCATGGCAATGGCCAGGTGATTGGTGGGATCGGCGGTCATGACAAACGGTTCCCATCGCCAATCCGGAGGTGTAGAGGGGACCTTCAGAATTTCGTAGGTGTTGAACAACATCGTGCCAGTGCTCTCACGCTTGAATTCCCATGTTCTTACGTCGCATTCGTGATCAAAGGACGCACTGTACCCATAGCTGCCATTTCCGCTTAGCTTGATGAGAGGGCTGAATGCAGTATTGACGCCGGTTTGGATCTCTGTTGCGAACTGTGTCGCTCCAAGGAAGGAAAGTGCTCCAGTCCCGTCAATTTTGAAGCTCTGGATCGCCGCGCATGCCTCTTGGTCGTTTGGCACCGGCTGGTCTGGGAAGAGCTGCACATAGATGTACTGGCCGGTGTGGTCGAAGACACCGCCCTGCGCCGTTCCGCACTCACCGCCCGAAAAAGTTTGCGTGTTGAGAAACCAGGACTGGCTCCTAATCTCTCCGTCCGGCGTTTGGGTGTAGGCGTGGAGAGTATCCGGGTCCAGGCTGAGAAAGTACCCGCGGTTGCTACCGATTGCAACGCCTTCAACCGAACGGGGAGCAACAGGCACCGCGGATAGGCTCCCGTTCGGCGCTGCGTTGTAGAGATAGACTCCGTTGGTTGTGCCTACATACACATACGCCACCGGCGCAGCGGTGACCTGGGAGAAGGCCGTTGCCGGGCATAATGCGGCCAAACAGAAGGTGAGCGTGGGTATCTTGCGTGCGGAACTGGCCATACGAGCCATGGAGGCTCCTTTCTGCCGAATGAGGGGTAGCAGTGGCCCGATAAATGAGGACGGTAGCAGTGGCCCGATAAATGAGGACGGTAGCAGGGGCCCGATAGCGGTGGCAACCGGGCATTTGGATTTTCGCCGGCGGTTTTGACGAAGCGTGAAGGGGCCGCTTCGTAGATGCCGGGGCTCAAATTCGAAAAGTTGCCCTAGAACTGGGGCAACGCGTTCGTGCGACGGGTCAAGAAATGGAACCGGCAGGTCCATTTCGGAGAAGAACGCCTCATCTAAACGCAAAAAGCCCGCTCAGAAGAGCGGGCTTTTTGATGCTAATGCCGGCGATTACCTAATCTCCCACACACTTTCGCGTGCAGTACCATCGGCCCGACGAGGCTTAACTTCCGTGTTCGGGATGGGAACGGGTGTGACTCTCGCGGTATGCTCACCGGCAAGCTTGGGTGCGGCGCTTGGCGGGAGTTTCCCCGCAGCCATCTCTCTGCACACACGGGCGGTTTCTCCCCGGAACGAGAATGGCAAACTGGCGCCACAAAACTTGCATTCAAAAACGAATTGCATTGGGGGTGCTTTCACTGCACTCAAGGCTTGTTGTTGAGTATCTTCTGACAGCGGATTTGCTGCGCAGAATTAATTCTATGGACAAGCCGAACGGGCGATTAGTACTGGTAAGCTACGCGCATTACTGCGCTTCTACCTCCAGCCTATCAACCAGGTGGTCTTCCTGGGCCCTTCTTTTCCCTTTTGGGTTGGGAGATCTCATCTTGGGGCGTGCTTCCCGCTTATATGCATTCAGCGGTTATCACAACCGAACTTCGCTACCCAGCCGTGCCCTTGGCAGGACAACTGGAACACAAGAGGTTCGTCCATCCCGGTCCTCTCGTACTAAGGACAGCCCCCCGCAAATCTCCTACGCCCACAGCAGATAGGGACCGAACTGTCTCGCGACGTTCTGAACCCAGCTCACGTACCGCTTTAATAGGCGAACAGCCTAACCCTTGGAACCTTCTACAGCTCCAGGATGCGATGAGCCGACATCGAGGTGCCAAACCGGAGCGTCGATATGAACTCTTGGCTCCGATCAGCCTGTTATCCCCGGCGTACCTTTTATCCGTTGAGCGATGGCCCTTCCATACAGAACCACCGGATCACTAAGGCCTGCTTTCGCATCTGCTCGACTTGTAGGTCTCACAGTTAACCACTCTTATGCCTTTGCACTCGACGGCTGATTTCCAAACAGCCTGAGAGTAGCTTCGCGCGCCTCCGTTACAATTTAGGAGGCGACCGCCCCAGTCAAACTACCCGCCTAACTATGTCCCTCTCCCGGATCACGGGAGCAGGTTAGAATCACAGCACTCACAGGGTGGTATCTCACCGGTGGCTCCACCAAGCCCGAGAGCCTGGTATCAAAGCCTCCCACCTATCCTGCGCAGTAAGAGCCATAATTCATAGTTAAGGTGTAGTAAAGGTGCACGGGGTCTTTCCGTCTAGCTGCGGGTAACCGGCATCTTCACCGGTACTACAAGTTCGCCGAGCAACTCGTTAAGACAGTCGTACGATCGTTACGCCATTCGTGCAGGTCGGAACTTACCCGACAAGGAATTTCGCTACCTTAGGACCGTTATAGTTACGGCCGCCGTTCACCGGGGCTTCAATTCAAAGCTTCGCCTTGCGGCTAACCTCTCCTTTTAACCTTCCGGCACCGGGCAGGCGTCAGCCCCTATACGTCGTTTTCGACTTAGCAGAGACCTGTGTTTTTGTTAAACAGTCGCCGTACGCGTTTCACTGCGGCCCCCTCGCGCTTGCACGCTAACGGGGCGCTCCTTCTCCCGAAGTTACGGAGCTAATTTGCCGAGTTCCTTAACAAGCTTTCACTCGAGCGCCTTTGGATATTCTCCTCGTCTACCTGTGTCGGTTTGTGGTACGGTTCCCAGCCCTTCTCCTTAGAGGATTTTCTCGGCAGCGTGAACTCACCAGCTTTCAGCCATGCGGCTTACTGCTTTACGCCTCACTGTTAAGCCTCGACGGATTTGCCTATCGAAACCAGCTTGCGCGTATCGAACCCAATAGCCATATAGGGTCCTGGTTATCCTTCTGCGTCTCCCCATCGTCAAACGATGGTCTGGGAGGTCCGGAATATTAACCGGATGTCCATCAGCTACGCCTTTCGGCCTCGCCTTAGGGACCGCCTAACCCTGAGCGGATTAACCTTCCTCAGGAAACCTTAGACTTTCGGCGTGAAGGGTTCTCACCTTCATTATCGCTACTTATGCCGGCAGGGTCTCTTCGCAACGCTCCACCAGTCTTCTCAGTCTGGCTTCAATGCTGTTGAGAATGCTCTCCTACCACGCACACCAGAGGTGTGCATCCGCTGCTTCGGTGTACAGTTTTAGCCCCGTTGTATTGTCGGCACCGGACCGCTTGACCAGTGAGCTATTACGCTTTCTTTAAAGGATGGCTGCTTCTAAGCCAACCTCCTGGCTGTCTGGGCGTTCCGACTTCCTTTCCCACTTAACTGTAACTTGGGGACCTTAGCAGGCGGTCTGGGCTGTTTCCCTCTCGACTATGAAGCTTAGCCCCCACAGTCTGACTGCCGGGCTGGTTGTCACTGGCATTCGAAGTTTGGTTGGATTCAGTAAGCCGGAAAGCCCCCTAGTCCATCCAGATCTCTACCACCAGTGCAAATCACCCGACGCTAGCCCTAAAGCTATTTCGGAGAGAACGAGCTATCACGGAATTTGATTAGCCTTTCACCCCTACCCTCAGCTCATCCGAGCTTTTTTCAACAAACACCGGTTCGGTCCTCCAGTGGGTGTTACCCCACCTTCAACCTGGCCAAGGGTAGATCATCCCGCTTCGCGTCTATTCCTGCCAACTGAACGCCCTATTCAGACTCGCTTTCGCTTCGGCTCGCTTACGCTTAACCTTGCTGACAAGAATAACTAGCCGGCTCATTATGCAATAGGCACGCGGTCAGGCATTCGCTTGCGCGCATAGCCCTCCCACTGCTTGTAGGCACACGGTTTCAGGTACTTTGTACTCCCCTCGCAGGGGTGCTTTTCACCTTTCCCTCACGGTACTGGTTCACTATCGGTCAGAAACGAGTATTTAGCCTTACGGGATGGTCCCCGTGGATTCAAGCAGGGTTTCACGTGCCCCGCCTTACTCAGGTATCCGCTTCGAGTCCAGATGATTTTCGTCTACGCGCCTGTCACGCTCTATGGATCGGCTTTCCATCCGATTCGACTAACCACTGGATTGGTAACTCTACTGTTGCGGACCCTACAACCCCCGCTGCACCGAAATGCTACGGGTTTGGGCTATTCCGAGTTCGCTCGCCACTACTATCGGAATCGAGGTTTCTTTCTCTTCCTCCAGGTACTGAGATG
>CAWIBQ010000007.1:0-314208 GCA_963834345.1 uncultured Acidobacteriaceae bacterium
TGCGCATCCACCAGAAAGAGCCCCGTCTTCGGATCAAAGCTGGGCGAGCGGAAGTTCGTAAGACCGCCTTCATCCGGCGCAATCAGGCGTCCATCGGGTGCCGGCTCCTTTGCCGGATTCGGGATAGGATGGCCATCCTTGTCCACACCGAGGGTCCAGTTGGCGGGGCCAAAGGGCACCGTCAGCAGACTCTTGCCATTGGTGCGATCCAATACAAAAAAATAGCCATTACGCGAAGCCTGCATGAGCATCTTCCGCGGACGGCCATGAAAAGTTCCATCTACAAGAACAGGCACTTCCACTGCATCCCAATCATGGGTATCGTGCGGTGAAACTGAAAAACCCCATGCAAGCTTTCCTGTATCTGGGTTTATGGCCACAACACTGCAGGTATAGAGGTTCTCTCCTGGACGGGTTTTTCCATTGAGTACAGGCGTCGGATTGCCGGTTCCCCAATAAATCAGGTTCAGCTCCTTATCATAGGTGCCTGTAATCCATGTCATGCCGCCGGTTGTGGTATTCAGAGTTCCGGCAGGCGGCGTGCTGTCCCATTGCCATTGCGCGTTGCCATTCACAGGGTCAACCGCGCGAAGATAGCCGGGAAGATTATCCAAGTCGCCGGAGACGCCAACGATCACGTGATTCCCCACCACGAGTGGAGCCATCGTCGTCCAGTAGCCCTTGTTGACATCTGCCACGACCACATCCCACCGAACGCTTCCATCGTTGGCATTCAGCGAGACGAGATGCCCATTGGGCGTAAGGAAGTAGAGCCACTCCTTATACATGGCGACGCCACGCTGCCCGATATGATCTCCATCCTCCGTCGGCTTGTTATAGTGCCAAAGCATGTGTCCGGAGCGCGCATCCACAGCCCAGATATTGTCCGGAACCGTGAAATAAAGAATGCCGTCAACCAGCAGAGGCGTCGATTTGATCTCAGCATTCTGATTGGTCTGGAACGCCCAGGAAAGCGTGAGATATCCGACATTCTGCGTTGTAATCTGCGTGAGCGTGCTGTGCCGTCTGCCGGAATAATCACCATGATACGTGGGCCAGCTATCCGGAACAGGATGCTCAATGGCAGCTGGGTCCAGCGACTGCGCAATCCCAGGATGAGGCAATCCAGCAAGAGCCGCGGCAACCACAACCAGGGCGTGTTTCCAGAACTTCATAAGGTTCAACCTCATTAGCGCAGAGTTTGTATGTATGCCATCAGGTTGTGAATATCGTCGTCCGTATATTTACTGAACAGATCGACATGGGCATCCACTGGGGAGTCCACGATGAAGTGGATCCGTCTGACTGGCCACGAGTGATACACGCGGTTACCGTCACGCAATCCGATCGTGAATTCATCGCGGTAGGCGAGCAAGCCGGTAATCTGCTGACCAGTTGGAAGAGTAACGGTCACATGACTCTTTGCGTCGTCCGGATACAGCATTCGCTCTTCCAGCTTCAAGCCCTGGAAGCGTGAAGCGACACCAGCAAGATCACCTGTCGGTGAATGGCACTTTGCACATCCACCGGCTCCATTGAAATACTCCTTGCCCGCCGCAACATCTCCCGTCTGCAGATCGCTGACATCAACCCCGCGCCGACCTCCAGGACGAGAAGAGCCCGCCTGATGATGAATAAACACGGCAAGGCTGCGCATCTCCTCATTGGATAAACGAAATGCCGGCATCTTTTTGGCTGGGCGCCCATTTCGGATCACATCCGAGATCTGATTCCCGTTCACATCCGCAAGCACAAGCTTAGAGCGGGTCAGATCGGGGCCTGTTTCTCCACCCGCAGCATCACGCCCATGGCAGAATGCGCAGTTGCGCTGGAAGAGATGCCGCCCAACCTCAGCAAGGCTGGCAGAACCATTTGACTCGCCGGTGGAGGGCTCGCTGGCCGTGATAAATCGCAACAGGGACGCCATCTCCTGCTGCGATAGCTTCGGAAATGCCGGCATGCGGCCCTTTCCTGCACGGACCAGGATCTCGATCTGTTGCGGCGTCAACTGACGGCTTAAATCCAGCAGCGGCGGGAACCCAGGAAGATTTCCTTCTCTCTGGTCACCATGGCAAATGGCGCAGTGCTTTGCATAGGATGCAGCTCCCGATTGGTTCTGCGACTCCTGAGCATGAACGCGAATCGAAGCCGGAAGAGTCACAACGGCGGCTACGAAAAAGGTAAAAGCATATATTCGCTTCATCATTCCCAAAACGACTCTGTCCTTCTACACACCTATCCTGAATATCGAATAAGCTGCATAAATCCATAATCCATGTGTAACTGCTGGTGGCAGTGCCAGAGCGTATCGCCTGGATTGTCCGCCGTGAAATCGACTTCGGCCGTATCCAGCGGCATCACATTGATCACATCCTTCTTCAGTCCGCTGATCTGCTTCTCGCCGATGCGGGTAACCTCAAACGTATGCCGGTGCAGATGAATGGGATGCTGATCCCCGCTGCCATTGCGCAAGACAAGGCGGTAGCGTTTGCCCCGTTGAACCATTAGCGGATCGATCTTCGGCCAGGACTTATTATTGATGGTCCAGGTATCGAACTTCGATTCACCTGTCGGACCGATATCACGGAATGTAAGCGTAAATGTTTCGTCCGGCTTCGTGGCCGCGGCTGCATTGGCAAATTGCGTGTAATCCCATTCGGTGGATGCGGGAGCCTTCCAGACAGGGTCACCCTTCTTCCCCGCGTATTCCACCACGATCCCTAGGCCCATTCGGCGCTCTTTTTCGAGTACTGAGCCAAGAACCCATACCCCGGGAGAGTCCATCTTCACGATGGCATCCACGCGTTCTGCAACTGCAAGCGAGATGGTCTCCACGGACCGTGGGTTCGGGACCGGGTTGCCATCCATCGCGATGATTTGAAAGGTGTGACCCGGCAGCGCGAGAACAACATTTTCCGTTGCGCTGGCATTGAGCAGGCGCATCAGCACCCGCTGTCCCTTTTTCACACGTACCGGCTCACCCGCTCCTAACATATGCGCATTGATCGTTGCGTACTTGTAACCGACATCTGACCCGCTTGTCAGGGGCATATTGGACGATTGCTCGCGCATCGTTTCCACCATCGGGACAAAGGATGGCTCCCAGTGATGGATCGCCAGGTTAATTTCGTGGTCATATTTTTCGGGCTGGTCGCGGCCTTCAATCAACAAAAAGCCGAACTGACCGGTATAAGTGCTAAGTGAGAGATCGCCATACGACGAAGCATGGGTGTGATACCAGCGAGTCCCGGCCGGATTGGGAGTAAACGAATAGCGATGCGTTGCGGCCGCCGGAATCATCGGGGAGCCTTCTTCCATGGCGCCGTCATTGAGCGAATCGATCGCGAGCCCATGCCAATGGACGATATCGCTATTGGCGGTTGCGTTCGTTACATCAATGGAGACCGGAACACCCTGGCGCAATCGGAGCAGTGGGCCTGGGACCTGCCCGTTATACGCCACGGTTTTGATAGGGACACCAGGTCCAATGTCGAGCGTGCATGGCTCAATGCGCAGGCTGTAATCAGGCTTCCCTGCCGGAGCTGCGCTCGGCTGCGAACATGCGGGGCATCAGCGCATGCAATGAACTGCCAGCAACCAGGCTTCCTGTCGCTGAAAGAAAGTTTCTGCGATTCATGAAAAGTTTTACCACCAGCGGGATGTCCCCATTCCATCACATTTCCAGCGCCAACACCGTATCGTCGCCAACGTGCTCCTGTTCCATCATTTACAAGGCATGCACGGTTACACCCACCACGCTGCGGCGGGCTTCTCCTTCAGAATGACCTCGCTCAGAAAGTGCGTTGCGCGCGCCAGTCCCTCTCCTGGGGAGAGCAGACTATCCTCGTGCTCAATCGAAAGCGCACCGTCGTAGCCATACATACGCAGCGTGGAAACGAATTCCTTCCACCACTCCGCGCCATGTCCATAGCCACAGGTGCGGAAGATCCATCCCCGGTTGCGCTCATCTGTATATGGCTTGGTATCCAGAACTCCCGTCAGGGAAAGATTTGCCGAATACATCTGCGTGTCCTTCGCATGGACATGGAAGATGGCCTCGCCAAGCAGCCGCACAGCGGCAATGGGATCAATGCCCTGCCAGAACATGTGGCTCGGGTCATAATTGCAGCCAATCGACGGGCCCGCAATCGTACGCAACCGAAGCATGGTTTCCGGGCTGTAGACCACAAACCCGGGGTGCATCTCAATGGCGATCTTTACGCCGTGATCGGCCGCGAACTTTGCATGCTGCGTCCAATACGGAGTAACCACCTCGTCCCATTGCCATCGCAGCAGGTCCAGATACTCCGGTGGCCATGGACATGTCACCCAATTCGGCGACTGCGCCGCATGGGAATCACCGGGGCATCCTGAGAAATCGACAACAGTGGAAACACCCAGCTTTTCCGCGAGCAGAATGGTTTTCCGGCTGACCTCCCGTGCTTTTTCCGCCTGCGCCTGCTGCGGGTGTAATGCGTTGCCATGGCAACTGAGCGCGCTGATGGACATGCCATGGTCCTTTAGCTTCTGCTGGAATTCCTTGAGTGCGGATGCATCCTCCAGCATCGACAGCTTGCAGTGAGCATCACCTGGATAGTTCCCAGTCCCCAGCTCCACTGCATCGATCTGGAGTGACTTCAATGTCGCCAATGCATCCTCCAGGGGAAGATGCGACAGCAACGGCGTAAATACTCCGAGCCTCATCCAGTCTCCTCAGTTATTGCTGTACCTGTTCCCATCGTCCCCCTGCCGCATGGCTTCGCAACATGGTCTCAATGAGACAAGTCGAACGATAGCCGTCCTCAAAAGTCGGTAACGGCACGGGCTTTGCTTCCGGACGCCCATCCTCCCGTATCCATTGATAGGCATCGCGTAGCAGGTTGCGGAACGCGTCCGCCCAAGACTCCTGGTGCCCTCCAGGCAGGTGAACATACGGAAGCACGTCCCGGTACACCAGAGATGGGTCTTTTGCCAGATTCAGATTGGGCTGGTCGTGCCGCCCGATCCACAGCTCGTTCTGCTGCTCCTGCCGCCACTTGAGAGAAAGCGCTCTGCCGTTGACTTCAAGCTCAAGATCGTTCTTATGCCCAGGCAGCACCTGGCCGACGGAAAAACAGCCCCTTGCGCCGTTGTCAAAACGGAGCAGCACATTTGCCAGATCTTCCGCGTGTACCTCCATAGGCTGCCGGTCGCCGCAGCTCGCGACCGCAAACGCCTCGGCCGATGCCCCTGAAGAATAGCGCACCGGAATGACCGTCGCCAGGTCGGCCAGCACCGAAACAATTCTCGCTCCGGCAACATGCTCAGCAAGATCACACCAATGGGAACCAATATCGCCCAGCGCGGATGTGACTCCGCCTTTGGCAGGATCAGAACGCCACGAATAGACGTTCGGATCGGTCATCCAGTCCTGCAGATAATAGCCGCGTACAAAGCTCAAGGGGCCTGTTTCGCCACGCGCCACCATTCCGCGTGCCTGCTGCACCAGCGGGTTGCCGCGGTAATTGAAGGTGACAACATGCGCGACCTTAGCGGCCACCGCTGCATCGCGCAATTTGCGGCCCTCCTCAGCATTCAAGGCAAGCGGTTTATCAGAGATGACGTGCTTTCCCGCCTGGAGTGCGGCTAGCGTAACCGGCAAATGCAGGTGGTTCGGCGTCGTATTGTGAATCACCTGGATGTCAGGATCCGCTATCAGCGCCTTGTAATCGCCATACGCGCGATCCACCTTATATTCGCGCGCCTTTTTCTCCGCCGACTGCTGCGACGACCCGGCAATAGCCACTACATCCACATCTCCAAGCCGCCGAACCGCATCGATATGGTGTCCTGCAACAAAGCCCGGACCCACCAGCCCCATTCCGATCTTCTTCATGCTTGCCGAATCACTCCCTCTTCACAAAGCTCAAGGTGCCACGCGCGGATGGGGCGCCGTGCTGCCTTCCGTCATGCCAAGCACCCACCGGATCGCCTCGAAATACATCTTGCGAATGTCCGGGTCCTGCCACGACTCTTCCGTATGACCGAGGGTGGAATAGAAGACACGCCCCTTGCCATACATCTTGCTCCATGCCACGGCAAAATCGTGATCGGTGCGATGAATGCGTGGATTGTTTGCGTAATCCAGCTTGGTTGGATCAAGGCTCAGGAGCACATGCACCTTGTCGCGCGACCAATCCTTCGGCTGGTAGATTTCGTCGTATTTGGTGAATTCCTTCGGGAAATGGCGGACCGCAGGAAAGTCTGGATCCTCATTCACGATTGGTGCCTGAAACGTCATCCACGGATGCTGATCGAACCATCCGCCAATCATCTCGCCGTATTCTGGCCAGGTGTAGTTTGTGTCCAGAGCAGCGTGAATCCCTACAAACCCCTTACCGTCGTCCTTGATGGCGGAGAGCATGTCCTGCTTCTGCCCTGCGTCCATGTCCAGCTCGCCGGTTGTACTGGCAAAGACAATCGCGTCGAAATATGTCAGGTTTTTCGAGTTGCGGCCCAAATCCTTCTTCGTCAGCAACTCCGTGTCGGTGCGCATCTCCGTGTCCCATAGGCCGCTTTCCTTGCCCATTGTGTACACAGCATCCATAGCAGCCGAGATGGAGTCATGCTCAAACCCCTTCGTCTCGCCAATAACGAGAACGTGCTTGAGATGCACCTGCTTGGAGCTCGGCGATGCGGGCTGCGCATTGGCTACACTGAGCGCTCCGAGCATCGGCGCAACCAGGAAAGAACAAACGTATTTCCAGCGAAGACACATGAAATCCCTCTCGGCAACAAGCTTTGTCTGATTGGCAACAAGAATAACGTCTGGCATGCGCCCTGAAAAGGTAGCGCGGTTTTCACCTTCCGCGCCCCACTGTCCAATGCCTACTGCTTCATCTACTGAAAGCAGCTACACATCACAAATGTCCACGGCCTGCCGCAATGAAGTTAGAGGATCGCCTTTCGGCACGAATTCGTGCGCGACATACCCGGGATAGTTGAGATCTACGAGTGCTTCCATCAGTGCCGGATAATGAATTTCCTGCGTCCCATCGATTTCATGCCGTCCAGGAACACCTCCCGTGTGGAAGTGGCCGAGGACGTCGATGTTTTCACGGATGGTGGCAATCAGATCTCCCTCCATAATCTGCATGTGGTAGATGTCATAGAGCAGCTTTACACGCGGCGAGTTCACTTCGCGAACGACACGAGCGCCCCAGGCAGTGTGGTCACACATGTAGTCCTTGTGGTCGCGCTTGCTGTTCAGCAACTCAATACAGATATTGACGCCATTATCTTCCCCAATCTTCTTCACACGATTCAGTCCTAGGATCGTATTGCGAGCGCCCTCATCATCCGACATGCCACGGCGATTCCCAGAGAAGGTGATGACATTCGGCACGCCAGCCTTTGAAGCAATCGGGATGTTCTTGCGGAATGCCTCTTCAATGGCGGCATGATTCTCGGTACGGTTCATCGCATCCGGAATCGTCCCGCCTCCGGCATATCCCATTGTGCAGATGAGACCGTATCGGCGCGGAATGTCGAACTCTGCTACTTCCAGCAGGTCGACACCCTTGAGCCCCATCTGTGCCGCCGCCACACAGAGTTGGTCCAGCGGAATCTGGTTATAACACCATCGGGAAACAGACTGCTGGATACGTCCCTTACGCGGGACAGATGACGTGACTCCGCCCGCCTGAGGAAGAATGGCCGCAGCAAGGCCAGCTTTCATGAAAGTGCGCCGGTTCGATTCCATAGTGGCAATATTGTGACATTTCCCTTCTGCTTGGCGTTCTCGCCATGATGGCTGCTGCGCACCTGCGTGAGTCGCAAGTATCCGTACTTCAACGTCGACGCTCCATTTCAGGCCATAGGAAGGCGCTGCAGAGATGAACAACGGCGGGGGGCCCTAACTGAAGATACCCGAGACGAGATTGTGTTCATTTCGTGACCATATCTCGCATTCAGCGTGATGGACTAGCCTGCATTATCAGGAGAGAACGCTCAAACACCCTTCAGCGCCGGATTACTCTTCATAAACGCGTTTCTCGTCAGTGCGAAGAAAGCTGAACCGCACTGAGTGCTAAGGATACCGTGGCTGCGACGCAATTCCACACTCGAAATCCATGCCAGTGGTCGGGCGTTGCGGTAAGCAGTACGTCAACATCTGACCGCTGGAAGATCTCTTGATGGTGCAAGTAGGTCTTCGACCGGGAACCTCTCTGATCCCAGTTTGAGACCCAGGTACGCCACTCAGCTCTGTTACTATCCACGCAACTTCAAATTGCGACGGGGGCTTTGTGTCTCTAATTCTCAACCGACGTGGCTTTCTTATCGCAGGCGGGCTTACGGCCTTGGCCTCGACCAAAGCCTTTGGCGCCAACGAGAGGCTACGTGTGGGCGTCATCGGGGCAGGCGGCCGCATGAAGAGCGTGCTGGGTTCGGCCGACCAGAGCGGCGTGCCATTTGAGATCGTCTCCGTCTGCGACGTCTATGCTCCCCGCCGTGCCGAGATCAAGGCACGCGGCAACGCCGCCACTGCGACCGAGCACGTTGACTATCACGAGGTGCTCGACGACAAGACCATCGACGCAGTTTTTATTGCCACACCCGATCACTGGCACGTCCGCATCGCCACCGCAGCGCTGGCGGCGGGAAAGGATGTCTATCTCGAAAAGCCCGTCACGCACACGCTCGAAGAGGGTGCCGTACTGACCCGCGCGGTACGTTCGAGTAACCAGATTCTGCAGTGCGGTATGCAGCAGCGCAGCTGGTCGCACTTCCGCAACGCCGTCGACCTCATACAAGGTGGCGCGCTGGGTACGGTACCGCAGGTGCGCACCTATTGGTGGCAGAACTATGGCTTCAGTTGGGTGCCGAAGCCGGTCGATCAGTCACAGCTGGACTGGAAGAGGTGGCTAGGCGGCGCGCCCGAGCAGCCCTTTACGCTTGAGAAGTTCTTCCGCTGGCGCTGGTTCTGGAACTTCGGCGGCGGTGCCATGACCGACCTCTTCACCCACTGGATTGACGTCGTGCACTGGGCAATGAAATCCGACGAACCTTCGACCGCCTTCATGCTCGGTGACAAGCGTATCTACCAGGAGTGGGAGTGTCCCGATACCATCCAAGCTGCCTTCCGCTACCCGAACTTCGATGTCATCTACGAGGGCATGATGGCGTCGTCCATCGACGACGGCGGCCTCGAGTTCCGCGGTACCGAGGCAACACTAAAGATCAACCGCAGCGGCATGACCATCTGGCGCGAAGGCGTGAAGGGCGACCGCAACCCTGTACTGAAAGAAGAGAGCTTTGAGGACGGCACCATCGCCCACACGCGCAACTTCTTCGAGTGCATTAAGAGCCGCAAAGACCCCAACGCGCCTGTCGAGGCTGGGGTGGCTGCGGCACGCGCAGGGCATATCGGCAACTATGCCTTTCACCACGGCGGCAAAACGGCCTGGCCGCTGAAGGGATAGAGGAAAAGAAGGCGGCGGCAGCCCCGGATTCGATTGATCGGCTGGTGGCGACGGGCAGGCAGGAAGATGAAGTCTCGAATCTCCTCCCGCACTCGTCTGATGAACGATGGTTCTCGGGCCAGCTCTGCGCTGTCCCGTTCTTCCTCTAGTCGTCTCTGAGCGTCGCGTCTGCGCTGGCGTGCAATCTGCGCCCGCCTTTGAGCACCATCAGCCGTGTCCCGGCGGAAGCCTTCACCTGGCTTGGCTGCCCTGTGGATATTGCCGTCCCAACTGAGGAGGTTTCTGGCCCATTTCTACCAGTGTTTTCGATGGACGGGGGTGAGAATCACACGCCCGTGGCATGGTCGCGAAATGAGCCGCTACCGGACATGGTTCCGGAGCCTACCGATGCCATCGATATCTATGTCGATGGTATCGCCGTGCGCAAGGGTAAAGGCGTCGCCAGGTACGATTCCGGTCCCAGTCATCAGATAAGCGCCGGCAGGAAAACAGTTATCGCGAAAGAGGAAATTAGCGAGCTCACGCGGTTCGCGTTTGAGTTCGGTCAAAGTAGTCTTGCCGCTGAAGATCACTGTCCCGTTGCGTGTGATCGAGAGGACAATAGCCGTTGACTTCGGCAACGGTTTCTCTGCAATCAAGACAGATGGGCCGAGCGCGCAGGAGCCGTCGTAGATCTTAGCCTGTGGCAGATAGAGCGGGTTTTCACCCTCAATGTCGCGTGAGCTCATATCATTGCCGGCGGTATAACCGATTATGTCGCCATTCGGGTTGAGCAGCAGGGTGAGTTCCGGCTCGGGTACAGACCATGAAGCGTCCGACCGGATACGCACAAAGCCACCTGGGCCCACGACGCGACGGGCTGTTGCCTTGAAGAAGAGCTCGGGGCGATTCGCCTGGTAGACCCGGTCGTAGAAAGTGCCGCCGCCCGCGTCCTTCGCCTCTTCAATGCGTGCATTGCGGCTCCGGAAGTACGTCACCCCTGCGGCCCAGACCTCCTGAGTACCGATCGGCGCAAGAATTTCCTCAGGTGCAGGTGGTGCAATCGCTGGCGAGCTGAAGCTGCTGCGAACGTACGTTTGCAGATCGGAGCTACAAACCAGAGCGTCCCAGTTGGAGACATCTAGAAGATGCCAGCTTCTCTCTTCATTAGTCGCAAGGATGCCGCGCTTTGTGTTGTAGATCTTCATGCGTTCCGCCTTTCGGGCACCATCAGTCTCTTCGGCAATGTTGAGGAGCGCGGCTTCCAGCAATTTTGAATCGGAGGAAATACCTGTCTTTTTGCTTTGCGCGCCACAAGTTAGAAACAGCAACAGCTTTTACCGCTGATTCGACCTAAGTTGTTGAGTTTAAATGGTAGCGCTAACGGGAATTGAACCCGTGTCTCAGCCTTGAGAGGGCCGCGTCCTAACCCCTGAACGATAGCGCCACACACGCAAGTGGACAGGGCGTCCACCTCGATTACTTTAACAAACTTCGATCCCGCGACAAAGCCGGCCACGCGGCGCCTGCGTGCTCTAGATGCCGAGCTTCTTGACTTCCTCGTTGTAGTACTTGCGGTAGAGGATGTCCCACTCCATCGAGCCTTCCGGAATGATCCGGCGCTGCGAGGAGATCTTCAGCCGCGCCGCTTCATCGATCTTCTGTCTCTTCCAGCAGCAGCGTCTCCAGCACCTTGCGCGCCTCCTGCCGGACCGTGTTGCGGTCCTCCTGGAACTCGCACTCGTCGATATCCGCCAGCGTGTCCGCCACCACGTGCGCCAGCTTGTTCAGCTTGTCGCGCGAGATCCTCACAGCACCGCCTTGTACTTGCGCGCCAGCTCCATCTTCACCTTCTTGAACATCTCCGGATAGCTCGCGCCGGTACGCCGCATGTCCTCCTGGTAGGTCTCCAGGATCAGCCGGACCTCTTCATTGATGCGGTCTTCCAGCTTCAGCTCGTCCAACAGGCCGGCGGCCACGCGCTCGGCGAGGAGCTGCGGCTTTGCCGTCTTGATCACCTTCGCGTCGAGCAGTCCGCGTACCGTTTTGCGAGCCAGGTAGCCCACATAATCATTGGAAAAAATCATCGATCGTTACTCGGAATATAGCATAACCCGCGCTTGCGCGCAGGGCCGTGGAAACTCTACTGCGGACGTGGTTTATGCGGACAGGACGCGGTGTTCACGCAGCTCTCCGCCAGGCGCAGCCGCTCCACCGGCCGCCCGTGCACCACATGCTCCCGGACGATCTCCGCCACATCCTCCGGCTGCACAAAGCCGTACCAGACCGCCTCCGGATAGACCACCACCGTGGGCCCATGCTCGCACTGGTCCAGGCAGCCGGCCTTGTTGGCGCGCACCGTCGCCTTCAGCCCGGCGGCGCCGATCGCCTCCTTGAAAAGCTTTTGCAGCTCGCCCTTGCCGTCCGGCGAGCAGCAGCCCCGCGCACTGCCCGGCTCCCGCTGGTTGGTGCAGATGAACAGATGTCTCTCGAAACTCGCCAATCGTCTCGCTCCTCTTCTACCAGACTACGGGAAAATGCCGTCCGGTTTTCCTCCGCCGTCGTCTGCAGCTGCCGCCGCCATCTGCGAGAATAGGCGACGGAATGATGCAACCAGACAACCTGCACTCCCTCAAAGACGACATGATCGCGTTCATCGAAGGCCACGGCATGCGGCGCCTGCCCGGCTTCGTCATGGAAGACGTCGCCTCCGTCCTGTGGGAAGACGAACAGAACCCCGACAGCTGGAAGGACTTCGTCGAGATGGCGAAGGCCGCCCAGGCGCCCTTCATCACCATGAGCGACATCACGCTGGAGAAGGAGGACCTGCAGTCGCTGCTGGAAGACCTGCGCGACTTCAACTTCCCCGACGAGGTGCCCGACTCCGAAGAGGCCGAAGTACCTGGTGAACTACGTCGGCAAGACCGGCTTCGTGCAGCTCGGCTTCGCCCACCAGGGCATCATGTTCCTGCACGAAAGCTCGACCGAGTGGTACGACCGCTACCAGCAACTGCTCGAATCGCTCGAGAGCGTAGGCGACATCGTCATCGACGAGGACGCGGACGAAGAGTGAGACGGCCCGCGTGAGCACTACAGCGAGCGCGCCGGTTCGGCCTCCGGTCCAGTCGCCTGTCTTCGCGCACTGGGTGCTTCCATCGTTCGATCCGTCCGCCGTCGACGCGCTCGCCACGGCAGCGGGCGTTCCTATACCCGTCGCTTCCCTGCTGCTCCAGCGCGGCGTTGCAGATGCCGCATCCGCCGCAGCAGTTCCTTCATCCCGCGCTCGACCACCTGCTCGATCCCTACGCGCTGCACGGCATGGCCGCCGCCGTCGCGCGCATCCAGCAGGCCATCGCGGCGACGCGAGCCGATCCTCATCTACGGCGACTACGACGTCGACGGCACCACCGCCATCGTCCTGCTCAAGACCGCGATCGAAATCCTCGGCGGCACCGTCCGCTACCACATCCCGCATCGCCTGCGCGACGGCTACGGCATGCAGGCCGAGGTGCTCACGCGCGCCGCTGCCGAAGGCGTGCGCCTCGTCATCAGCGTGGACACCGGCATCCGCGCCTTTGCCGCCGCCGACGAAGCCGCGCGGCTCAGCCTGGATCTCATCGTCACCGACCACCACCTGCCCGAGGCCGCGATGGGCCTGCCGAAGGCGCTCGCCGATCCTCAATCCCAACCAGCCCGACTGCGCCTATCCCTGCAAGCATCTCTGCGGCGCGGGCGTGGCATTCAAGCTGGCGCAGGCGCTGCTCGAAGCAGTCGACCCGCAGCGCGCCCGCGAAAAGCTGCTGCCGTCATTCCTCAAGATGCTGGTGATCGCCACCGTCGCCGACGCGGTGCCGCTGCTGGGCGAGAACCGCGTCATCGCCAGCCTCGGCATCGACGGGTTGCGCCGTCCGGTGAATCCCGGCCTGCGCGCTCTGCTCGCAGTCGCTCAGCTCGACCCCGCGAAGCGCGGTTTGACAGCATCCGACATCGGCTTCCGCATCGGCCCGCGCATCAACGCCGCCGGCCGCATGGACATCGCCTCCGATGTCGTCGAGCTCTTCACCACGCGCGATCCCGACCGCGCCCGCGAGCTCGGCAATGAAGCTCGATCAGCTCAACACCGACCGCCGCGCCGCCGAGGCCGCCGTCCTCGCCCAGATCGACGCCATGCTGGCCGCGGGCACGATCGATCAGCTCGGCTGCCTCGTCATCGACGGCGACGGCTGGCATCGCGGCGTGCTCGGCATCCTCGCCTCGCGCGTGGTCGAGCGCACCGGCCGTCCCGCGCTCGTCCTCAGCCACGAAGATGGCGAGGCCCACGGCTCCGGCCGCTCCATCCCCGGCTTCCATCTGCTCGAAGCGCTCGAGAGCTGCCACGATGTCTTCGTCCGCTTCGGCGGCCACGCGCACGCCGTCGGCTTCTCGCTTGACCTCCGCGCGCGTCCCCGAGCTGCGCGATCGCCTGCAGCAGCACGCGGCGATCCGGCTCACGCCGCAGATCCTCGAGCGCAAACTCGACTGCAGCGCCGAGCTGCCACTCCACCAGATCGACATCGCGTTCTACCAGGCACTCCGCCTGCTCGAACCCTACGGCATGGGCAACGAGGAGCCGGTCTTCATCGCCCGCAACCTCGTCCTCGAAGCAGCGCCGCAGATCATGAAGGACCAGCACATCCGCATGCGTCTGCGCGACGATCAGACGGTGATGAAAGCGCTCGGCTGGCGCTGGGCCGAGCGCGTGCGGATGCTCGGACTGGATCAAGGCAGCCGCATCGACCTCGCCTACCGCCTGCGCATGAACGAGCATCCGGACTTTGGCGGGTTGGAGTTGGAGATTGTGGATCTGCGAGCCGAGTTGATCTAGCTTTTCACGTCAATGGAGTGAATGCTGTATGACACGCATGGCAACGTATTCGACAGCCTGATATAGGGCAGCATTAGCCGCGAGATACAACGTATTTGCCAAACTCCAGCATCCGCTTAACAATGCTTTGTTGTGCTCATCGACGTTCGTCGTGAGCGCAGCTCGCCTTAACGCTGCGAACTGAGTAGTGCAGTTGCCGAGCATAAGATACTAGCAAGAGCCAACGCTACTCGAGGAATATCTCGCAGTGCGTATCTCGAGGAACAGCTGAACAGCGGCTTCACCGGCTACTTGTCGGCCAGCATTCCGGAACGCTGGAAGTGACATGAGCAATCGCGCAATGAGCTAGGCCTGGCAATGTTCGTGCGCTTTGCAACTGCTCACTTCTTCACCGGCGCCAAAGGCTTCAAAATCTCCTCCAGCACATCCTTCTCACCCTTCACCCGCTCCAGATACGGATACCGCTGCCCACCGTGGTAATCGATCTTCAGCACCTTGAAGTACGACGTATTCGACACGATGAACTCCATCGGCCCTTTGTTCTGCTGAGTCGAGCCTTCCTTCGCATCGTCGATCGCATTCTTCAGCAGCTCATCCTGATACGCGCGGCCGTTCACCGCCACGATTTCCATTCCCGGCCCGAACCCCGCCTTGTCCGCCAGCGAGCCCACCAGCACATCGTTCACCTTGCCGCCATCGCCGATCCTCAGCCCCAGTGACCACCACGCATTCACGCCGCCACGCTCATCCGCCGTCGCGTATGCCGACTCCTTTTCGCTGTATGCCAGCCGCCATCCGCCATTGGTGATGCCGCCCAGCGGCGCGTGGTCCTGCTTCGTCGTCACCCGCTCGTGCAGAAAGGCCGCCCAGTCATACGGCACCACGGCATTCAGGTTCTCGACGACGTCATCGAAGGTGTATGGCACCACCTTCGGCGCCGTGTCACCGCCCAATCCATGAAAGCGTGCGCAGAAATCATTGATGCTCTTCTTCCCGCCGCTCTGCTTGCGGATGATCGTGTCCGCCTCCAGCCAGATCAGCTCGCCCTCCGGGTAGTAATCCACGTTGCGCCGCCAGTTGTCCCATCCATCGCTCGCGTCGATCAGAATCTGCGCCGACACCGCCGTGTCCGACAGATCGCGCCAGGTGCGTCCCGGCCGCGCATCCAGCGTTGCAGCGCTCAGCGCCAGCGCATCGCGATACTGCTCCGGCGTCCAGATGCCCGAGCGCGCCGTCAGCACGTCGCCTAGATACTCCGTCAGCCCCTCATACACCCACAGCAGGTCGCCCTTCATCGGCACCTGATAATTCGGCGTCGCCAGCCCAGCGGGACGGCGATACTTGCCGTTCCACGAGTGCGTGAACTCATGCGGCAGCAGTCCGCCAACCAATAGTTCAAGGTTTGGATCAAGAAAGCTCTTCTCCGGAACGCGATCGTCGCTCGACTGATGATGCTCCAATCCGAAGTGCGCCACCTGGTCGCTCAACGTCATCAGGAAATGGTAGCTGCCATAGTGACGTGACTTGTACAGCGCCCCGGTCTCGCGCACCAGGTTGTTGAAGCCGGCCAGCAGATCCGGCTTGATCTCCAGGTCTTCCGGCCCATCCGCCACCACATCCAGATAATGCTTCGGCGTCACCTCCGGCGCCAGCGGCCACTCGCGAAAGTAGCGCCCGGACAGCAGCGGCGAATCGACAAGCTGCTCCAGCGACACCGTCTCGAAGGCCGGATCATACGAATCGCCGCTCTTCTTCGTCAGCGCCGTTCCGTACTGCCAGCCCTGCGGGATCTTCGCCGAAGGCGTCACCATCACGTCGCTGGCGTTCGCGCCCTCGGGATAAAGCAGCACCGTGTTCCAGCTCAGCATCGCCAGGCTCGCGCTGGTCGACGCCCCGGAGGAATACCCGGTCGGCGAAGCCGTCGCCAGGAAATCCAGCTTGATCTTCAGCTCCGTCGCCCCGGCTGGAACGTCGATGTGAAAGGCGTACATATCCACGTCATCGCGCCGCCACGGAATCTGCTGGCCATTCGCCGTGAATACCAGGCCGGTCAAGTCATCGATCGGCCCCGTCGGTCCGTGCTCGCCCGGGATCCACTTGGGGTAGACCAGCGTGTGCTCGCCCGCCGTAATCGGCATCGTCTCCACGGCATGGATGATCTTGCGCGGCGCGTCCGTCACATCCACGCTGAGCTGGATGGGTTGCGACGTCGGACTGCGCATGATTGCTGGGAAGGAAAAGAAGAAAAGCAGCTAATGGAAGAAAGCGCGAGCGACGCCGAGGCATAGATCTCCTGAACGAGACGATGCCCGCCAGTGTAACGGCTCCGGGCCCTCTCGCGCGCGATGCTACACTCCTGCCATGCCGCGAGGCTTCTTCCTCACATTCGAAGGGCTCGATGGCTCGGGCAAGTCCACGCAGCTGCGCAAACTGCACGAATGGCTTGTCCGGCGCGGCGAAGATGTCGTCGCCACGCGCCAGCCCGGCGGCACGCGTCTCGGCGATCGCATCCGCAGCCTGCTGCTCGATTCGCGCCGCAACCTCAATCGATCCGCGCGCAGAACTGGGCCTGATGTTTTCCGACCGCGCGCAGGCTATCGCGGAGGTCATCCGCCCCGCGCTCGATCGCGGCGCCATCGTGCTGTGCGATCGCTACACCGATTCGACCGAGGCCTACCAGGGCGCGGGGCGCGAGCTCGGCTCCGCGCGTGTGCTTGCGCTGCATCGCGAGCTCTGCGGCCTCGATCCCGACCTCACCCTTCTGCTGCTGCCCGACTTTGACGCCTCCCTCGCCCGCGCGCGCCAACGCAACGAGACCGCGGCGGCCATCACCGGTAAAGATGAGAACCGCTTCGAATCGCTCGATACCGCATTCTTCCGCCGCGTCTACAACCAGTACCGCGCCATCGCTCAGCGCGAACCGTCGCGCGTCGTCGCTATCGAAGGCGATGCCGGCGTCGAAGCGGTGCATCGCCGTATCCTGTCCATAATGGAAGAGCGCCTGACTCAGCACCGCGCATCCTAATGTGCACACATGGCAGCAGCCAGCACACCCCCGACGCAGGATCCGCACCCCCGCAGCAGTGGACCGTCATCGAGCACGGCGGGTATCGCTATCCGCCCGGGCTATCGCTCAACCTCCTCTTCTATCTGCGCCGCCGCTTCTTCAAGCCATCTAACCCCATCCTTCTCTTCGAACACCTCGCTGCCACTTACGGCCGCATCGCGCACTATAAGTTGGGCTGGCAGCACATCGTCTTCATCAATCACCCCGATTTCATCCGCGAGGTGCTGATCAACCATCCGCAGGAGATGATCAAGGAGCGCACCCAGCGCCGCATGAAGATCCTGCTCGGCGAAGGCCTCATCACCAGCGAGGGCGCCTTCCACATGCGGCAGCGGCGCATCGCCGCGCCGGCATTCCATCGCCAGCGCATCGCTGCCTATGCCGATGTCATGACAGAGCGCGCCGCGCTGCGCCGCGCCGGCTGGCATGCCGGCCAGACCATCGACATCGGCGCAGAGATGATGCAGCTCGCGCTCGAGATCGTCGCCCGCACGCTCTTCAATACCGACGTCACCAGCGACGTCCTCGAGATCAATCACGAGGTCAACATCATCATGGACCTCTACAACTACCTCATCTCGCTGCCGCTCGCCGAGGCCTATCTTCATGCGCCACTGCCCGGCCTCACGCGTTTCCGTCGCGCGCGCGCGCGGCTCGACGCGGTGGTGCACCGCATCATCGCCGACCATCGCAGCCGCGCCCGCGGCGGCGAGGCCGACAACGGCGATCTGCTCTCCATGCTGATGGCGTCACGCGATGAAGAAGGAGGCGGTGCGATGACCGACGAGCAGCTGCGCGACGAGATCATCACCATCTTCCTCGCCGGCTACGAGACCGTCGCCAACGCGCTCACCTGGACCTGGCTATTGCTGGCGCAGAACCCGGACGCTGCGAAGCGGTGTTATGACGAAATAGACACTGTGCTCGCCGGCCGCCTGCCAACACTCGAAGATCTCCCGCAGCTCCGTTACACCGAGATGGTCTTCGCCGAATCGATGCGCCTCTATCCGCCCGCATGGGCCATGGGCCGGCAGAGCACCGCGCCGATCGCGCTCGGCCCATACCGCTTCCCCGCAAAGACATACTTCTTCTTCAGCCAGTACGTGATGCAGCGTGACCCCGAGTACTTTCCCGACCCGCTGCGCTTCGATCCCGAGCGCTTCACTCCGGAGGCGAAGGCCGCGCGTCCGCGTTTTGCCTACTTCCCTTTCGGCGGCGGCGCACGCCAGTGCATCGGCGAGTCCTTCGCATGGATGGAGGGCGTGCTCATCCTCGCCACCATCGCGCAACAGTGGCGGCTCAGCCTGCTGCCGGATCAGCAGATCGATGTACAGCCAAAGATCACGCTGCGGCCCAAATATCCGATCCACATGCGGGTGGAGGCGCGTTAGGATTGCCCCTCTTTCCCATGGCGTTGTATCCTCCGCTTGTCATTTTGAGGGTCATGCCATGCGGGGATTTCGGCCTTTTACTTTTGCTTTACTTACATGCTGCGTCGCTGGCATCGTTGCGCTCTCCTCTGCCACGCTGCATGCGGCAGTTCCCCGAGGCTGGCACCTGGCAGGCTCCTATCCGCAGGAATATGAAGTTGGCACGCGTCTGGAACGAGCTGGACCGCCACACTCCATTGCGTATCTGCGATCGACTACCCCGAGCCCGCACGGATTCGGCACGATAATGCAGAGCATCTCTGCGGAACATTACGCCGGGCGCCGTGTGAGGCTGAGCGCAGACGTGAAAGCAGACCACCTGACTGCATGGGCCGGTTTGTGGATGCGCGCCGACAGGGAGATGAAGCCTGTTGTCTTCGACAACATGGAGAATCGCGCCATTCATGGAACGCAGGACTGGAAACACTACGAGGTCGTCCTCGACATTCCGGAAGATGCGACCTCCGTGCATTTCGGCGCTTTGCTCGTGGGTGCCGGTGAGATCGAGATGAGTGGTTTCAAACTCGATGTGCTACCGGATACGCGGATCCCGCAGATAGGTCCGCCTCCCATTATGCAAAGCCGGCCGGTCAATCTGGACCTTCAGCCGTAGGCGCCGGACATTGGCAGCCTGATACGCTGACTTGGTGAACTTCAGCGACTTCCTCGGCAATCAGGCCACGGTCCGCCGCCTGCGCGAGACGCTAGCCGCCGGCCGACTGCCCTCGGCCATGATCCTGAGCGGCTCACGCGGCGCCGGCAAGTACACGCTCGCCGTGCTTCTCGCCCAGGCCGCCAACTGCCTCACGCCCATCACCACCGACGGCCTTCCGGATGCCTGCGGTGTCTGCGCCAACTGCGAGCGCATCGGTGCCTCGCTCTCCCTCGACGAACGCTTCGCGGAAGCCGTGGCTGCACGCGAGGAAATGCGCGATGCAGACAAGAAGGACACCCGCATCCTCATCCAGACGCACCCGGACCTGCTGATCATCCCGCCGGATCCGCCGCAGCTCCTCATCAAGCTCGGACAGGTGCGCGCCGTCATCGCGCGCATGTATCGCCGCCCCGCCCAGGCGCAGCGCGCGTTCTATATCTTCACCGCCAGCTCTTTCATGAAAGAAGCCGCCAATTCGCTGCTCAAAGTTCTTGAAGAGCCGCCGGAGCATGCGACCCTCATCCTGCTGGCGGAGAATCCCAGCGAGCTGCTGCCGACCATCCGCTCCCGCGCCGGAGTGCTGCGGCTCGGCGCGCTGCCCGCGGCAGAGATCGATGCTCTGCTGGCCGCGCGCCGTCCGGAGCTCAAGGCCGCGGAACGCACCCTCGTCGGTCGCCTGGCAGAGGGCGCCGTCGGTCGTGCGATCGGCTTCGATCTGCCCGCATACCTGGCATCGCGCCAGGATGCACTCATCGTGCTGCACACCTCGCTGGCCGAGCCCGACTACAGCACGCTCTTCCGTATGACAGAGACCTACCGCGCCGGCGCCGAGGGTGCCGGAAAGACCTCCGGTATGCTGCATGCGTTGACGCTGCTGCTGGAAGATTTGTTGCTGGTCCACTCCGGCGTGCCGGCGCTGGTTCGCAATACTGACCTGGTAAAGGAGCTTTCCCGCATGGCGCAAGGCGTCACACCGCAATGGATCGAAGCCGCCTCGCGCGGTGTCGACCAGGTGGAAGCGGGCATGCGGCGCAACCTTTTGCGCTCGCTCTCGCTGGACGCCTTTGCCACCAGCCTGCCCGTTCGCTGACGCCGATCCGCTTGCCGCAAGTCACCCCGATGCACAAATTTCACTGGCGTTGCCTGCACACCTGTGGTCTATGATCACCAAACTTCATTGCCCGGCCGCAATGGAACCAGAGAAGTGTCCGCGTCGCAAATCTTTCTCTTTCGTTTCTCACGGATCGCGCATCTACATGAGGTAACACCAACAGGCACGCTTATGGCGAACCAATCACCAGTCCCATCGCACGATGAGGGCGAAGAACGGCTTGATGGAGTAGCGATACCCTCTGTCCCGCCTTCCGGTCCCCGCAAGCTCATTCGGCCCAGTCTTCCAGCAAGTGCAAGGGGTCGCCGGTCTTATCCACAGCGCGATACGCCGTTGTTGATCCATCAGCATCCGCCGGCGGCCAACGGACGCGGCGAAAGCTCCCATGCAGAGGCCTTTTATCTGCAGAAACAGATGCACTCCCAGACCCTCATGGTTTTCATGCTGGAAGGCGGAGACCGCGTCGAAGGCGCCATCGAGTGGTACGACACCGACACTATCAAGGTGCGCAATGGCAGAGTCCGCACCCTGATTTACAAAGCAGCAATCAAATATCTTCACAAAGCGGGCGATCCACATCCCTGAGCGCCCACGCCGCAGGCGGTAACATCATGCCTCCGGTAAGCGTGCCGCCTTTTCCAGGCGATCGCGCAGCGCACGCCCGATTCCCCGCTCCGACGGCAGTGGACAAACGATGTGCGTGGCTTCCTGCGCATCCAGCCAGCGCAGCCCGGCGAAGAAACGCTGTGCCAGCGAGTCCAAATCGCCCCAGTGTCCCCACCCGAAGATGGCATCTGCCGCCCGCACATCGCTCTTGAACTCATCGGGCGCCATCACTCCCACCCGTATTCCGTTGCGCTCGCGCTTCAGCTTCATGACCGCCTGGAAGAGCCGAAAGCCAAGCATGGATTCTTCCTCGCCTCCGCCCATCTCCACCAGCACCAGCGTGGCTCGCGGCGCGTAGTGCCGAATTCCTACCCCGGGCGATGGCAGCCCCGCTGGCTCACCCGTTCCCAGGCCGTTTCGCTCGTACAGCTTGACCTCACCCGCTACGCCGCGTAGCGCCTCCAGCGTGACGGCCCCCGGTCTGTAGACGATCAACGGCGACTGGCTTGCATCCACCACCGTCGACTCCACACCGTGGCGCGCCGGACCGCCATCCACCACCGCGTCAATGCGGCCATCCAGATCGTCCAGTACGTGCGCCGCCGTCGTCGGGCTGGGCCGCCCGAAGGAATTGGCGCTCGGCGCGGCAATCGGCATCCCGGCAGCGGCGATCAGTGCTCGCGCCACCGGGTGCGACGGCATCCGCACTCCCACCAGCGGACGTCCCGCCGTCACCACATCCGGCACATCCGGGCCACGCGGCAGCAGTAGCGTCAGCGGTCCGGGCCAGAAAGCTTCCATCAGAGCGCGCGCCTGGTCGCTGATCTCAGCCACCAGCCGGCCCAGCGGCAAGCCCTGGCTCACATGCACAATCACAGGGTCCCAGGCCGGCCGCTGCTTCGCGGCGAAGATCCGTTCTACTGCCTTCTCATCGAAGGCATTAGCGCCGAGGCCATAAACCGTCTCAGTGGGAAATGCGACCGTGCCCCCACCACGCCAGATCGTGGCAACGCGTTCGATGGTGGCTGCTGCTGTCTTGTTCTGTAGATCGAATTCGCTTAGGGGAAGGCGTTCGGTCTCTGCCATATCTCCATTATGCGGCGTCGATGGTCCTGCAGTCCGCACTCACCCGCATGTGATTGCGGATCAACTCCGAATAGCCCGCGATTGGCGAATCAGACTGGCGAATCATCCGGATCGCTTCCGGCAGCCCACCTAGCACTACGGGGCGCTTTGGATGAAAAATTGATGATCGACTAACGCGCCAGTAAAGTACGATTCTCCCGCCGTCGGACTGCATTCGTGGGCGCGACGTTTGTGCGGACGCGTCTTTCGCAGATCTCCACGTCTCTCTGTCGACGCATTTCGTAAGCGAGTGACACATGGCCAATATTCCATCATCCGGCATCGACCCCCGGCAGCGTCGACTCAACGGCCCTCAAACCACTGGCCGCGACTATCGAAACCTCTCCCCGCCCACTTACGCCATGGCCCACGATGACGACGTCGCCGTGCCGATGCGTGATGGAGTCATGCTGATGGCGGACGTGCATCGGCCGCAGGAATCCGGTCGATATCCCGTGCTGGTTGCCGCTTCACCCTATCCGCGGCAAATTCAGAATCTCGGCGCGCCAGCCGGATTCATCGAAGCCGGCGCCAGCGACTTCTTCGTTCCTCGTGGCTATGTCCACGTTATCGCGAACTGTAGAGGCACCGGTGGCTCCGGTGGCACCTTCGGCTTTTTTGACAGTCAAGAACGCCGCGACATGTACGACCTCGTTGAGTGGGCTGCGCAGCAACCGTGGTCGGACGGCAATGTCGGCATGATCGGCATCAGTTATTTCGCCGGAACGCAGATGGAGGCTGCCGTTGAAAGACCTCCCCATCTCAAAGCCATCATGCCGATCGCTGGCACATTCGACCTCTATGAGTCGGCGACCCATCACGGACTGATGAGCAGCGGCTTTCTCACCCCGTTCCTCTACATGATCGGCATGACATCCGGCCATACGAACAAGCTCTGGCGCAGCAAATTGATGGATGCCATGCGTGCACTTCTACTCACTCCCACCATCCACAAGAAGTTCGAGACCGCAAATGGCGAGGCTGCGATCGCTGGCCTCAAAGTCTTGCTCAATCTTCACCACGATCCCCATCCCTGGGACGATCTCTGGCGTGCTATTGCCGCTGAGCATCCCTTTCGCGACGATTGGTGGGAGGACCGCAACCTGCTTCCTCTACTCGATCGAGTAGAGATACCGGTTTATCTGGGATGCGACTGGCAGAACGTGCCGCTGCATCTGCCACATACCTTCACCGCGTACGAGCGGCTGACCAGAAGCAGGCATCTGCAGGTCGCGATGATGGGACCGCATGGCCTCGCGTGGCCATGGGAGAGTCTTCACATCGAGGCGCTTGCCTGGTTCGATCATTGGCTGAAGGGGCAGGACACCGGCATTCTCGAAGGGCCCCACTTCCGTTACATCTTGCCCGAGGCTGAGGGCTGGCGAACTACCGATGCATGGCCGATCCCGGAAGCAGTGCATCATGCGTATGCACTGCGAGCCGACGGAACTCTCACGGAGGACGAAGGAGAAGCGGGCTCCAGAACCTACATGAATCTTGGCGCCGGTCTCAATCGCCCGCGTGCAAGCGAGACTGACCCACCTCCATTCCTGCAATGGGCTACTCCGTCGCTGGCCCATGATTTAGATCTCATCGGTCCAATCGAGCTGCAGCTCGATGCGGCATGCACAGCTCCGGAAACAGCTATTATCGCGGTCTTACAGGATGTAGACGAGAACGGAAACGCCACCAACGTCACTGCGGGCTACCTCCGGGCCGGCTTGCGGGAGGTGGATGAAATTTTGAGCAAGCGCGGGGCTCCCGTGCTTCCCTGCCGAACCTTCGAAGCAGTGCCGATTAGCGAAAAGGTCAGCTATCGGATCCCGCTGGTGCCGAATGCTCGACGCTTCCGCACCGGTCATAAGCTTCGCCTGTACCTCACTACGGATGACCAGAACGCAGACAAGCCAGCTCTGCTTGAGTTCAGGCACGCCAGCGTGGGTACCAGTTCCTTCAACACCATTTACTCCTCATCGCGCCTCCTTCTGCCCGTGCTCATCTAAAAGAAACGACAGCGGAGCGAATCGGCAACTGCGAAGTTGAGATCGAAGTCAGATTTCGCGTTCAGTTTCCGAATTGCCCTTGGCCAAGTGCAACTCGTACTTTCATGACATTTTTTTGGGATCTCAGCTATAGATTGCTAAGGCACGCCATCGATTGCGCCTCCACCTCTCGAAAGATGTGAGCGTGGACGAATGAACGGCGTCAGCCCAATTTCAAAGGAGCCCACATGCCCACCATCACAACCAAGGACGGCGTAGAGATCTTTTACAAGGACTGGGGTTCAGGCCAACCAATCGTGTTCAGCCATGGCTGGCCACTGTCAGCCGATGATTGGGACAATCAGATGTTGTTCTTCCTGCAGCATGGCTATCGCGTCATCGCGCATGATCGCCGCGGCCATGGACGCTCCACCCAGGTTGCCGATGGCCACGATCTGGACCATTACGCCGATGACCTGGCCGCTCTTACGGCGCATCTCGGTCTGAAAGACGCCATCCATATCGGCCATTCCACCGGCGGCGGCGAGGTGACGCGCTATCTTGCACGGCGTGGGGAGAGCGGAGTCGTCAAGGCAGCGCTGATCAGCGCGGTGCCACCATTTATGTTGAAGACGCCGGCCAATCCGCTCGGCCTGCCTAAGTCGGTCTTTGACGATCTGCAAGCACAACTCGCCGCCAATCGCTCGCAGTTCTATCGCGCTCTGCCGGAAGGGCCTTTTTATGGCTACAACCGTCCCGGTGCGAAGCCCTCGGAGGCGATCATCGCAAACTGGTGGCGGCAGGGCATGATGGGCGGCGCAAAGGCACACTATGACGGCATTGTGGCCTTTTCTCAGACCGACTTCACTGAAGACCTCAAGAAGATTACGGTGCCGGTATTGGTCATGCACAGCGAAGACGACCAGATCGTGCCCTATGTCGCCGCCGGACCGCTGTCTGCAAAGTTGTTGAAGAACGGGACTCTGAAAACCTACAAGGACTTCCCGCACGGCATGCCCACTACGCACGCGGCCACGATCAATGCCGACCTGTTGGCATTCCTCAAAGGCTGAGGATAAGAGATCACGCAAAACAACAACTCGGTCCCCTGAGGGCTAAGAAGCGGTGACGTTTTGCGTGGTCGTCTCACCGTAAGCGCCGCAGACTCTCGACGGAAGGCACGAAATAATAGGAGCCGGTCAACGGCTGGGTATAGCGTGTGAGCGCATCGCGCGTGCCGTTGACCAGGCCCGCCATGCTGTCGAGCATTCTGGAAAGCCGCTTCTGGTCTGCGCTGAATCCAACGAACACCGTGCCGTGGTCGTCCACATTTCCGTAAGGCATGTTGCGGCGAAAGATGTTCCCAAACTCATCCTGATCCGTACGAGCGACATGCGAGTCCGCGGGCTTGTTCTCGAGTTCGATGCTGTCGAGCTTGGTGCGTCCCATGATGCGCTCCTGCTGATCGACCGGCACCGCTTCCCACTCAGCTGTCTTGTGCTTCCACTTTTGCAGCAGCAGGACAGAGCCGGCAGCACCGGGAACGCCCTCAGGCAGCAGTGCGTCACTGGGAGCGTCAAGCAGCGTCGGATTCTCCGAGCCGTCGATGAAGCCGGTAAGATCGCGATCGTGTCGGTAAGGCCAACTCGAGGTCTCTTCCCCTAGCGAGGCTTGGCCTGCCAGGTCATGGATGACCGAGCGGGCCATATCGAAGATAACGTCATAAGCACTGCCGGACAGCCAAACCACCGCATCATGTTGCGTGCTCGGCATGACGAAGCCTTCAGTGCCCCGGATCTCCTTGTTGAAGCCTTCCACGTTCGCGGGTGCGTCATCCGGAACAATGTCGCGCCAGAGCTCAGGCCGAAAGCCAATAACGAAGTTCACTCCTCCGGTAGTGGTCCGTGGTTCCCGGATAGCGGAGATGGTCGAGGCGAACTCCCTGCGTTTCTTCGCATCGAGAATGTCAAACTCCAGGTACGCATGAGAGGACGTTCCAAGGGCGAAGATTCCGGCCTGAGGCGTGTACATGCGGGCATTATATGGGCACCATCTTTGGCCAATACGACCGAGTCGATCGAGTCGCCACCGCAACATTTCGCAGAATGACGAACGAGAAATGCGCTTGCCGTCACGTTCCTTCCGGATGGTAGGCAAAGAGGACAATTATCCAAAAAATACCAATCTCGGGCGGGTAGTCATGGAGAACGTCGCGCAGTTTCCTCTCGAGGAAAGCCGGCCTCGTCATTACAGACCAGCCGGACAAATCGCCGAAACGGTATAAACTCGTTCGCATGCAGTCGATTGAGATCGAGGTCAAGTTCCGCGTCCGCGACCTGAAGGCCCTTGAGGCAACGCTCTCCCGGCTCGGCTTCCACTGTGAAACGCCGCGCACCTTTGAGCGCAACGTCCTTTTCGACACGCCTGCGCACGAGTTGCGCAATTCCCGGCAGATCCTGCGTATCCGCCGCTATGGCGAACGCTGGCTCCTTACCCACAAAAAGACCACCCCCAACGACTCACCCGACGCGCGGCACAAGGAGCGCATCGAGACCGAGACTGCCGTTGAGGACGGCGAAGCCCTGGGGGCGATCTTCACTGCACTGGGCTATACCTCCGCGTTCGTCTACGAGAAGTGGCGCAGCGAATGGGCGGACAGCGAAGGCCACTGCGTGCTCGATGAAACCCCCATCGGCCAGTATGCCGAGCTCGAAGGCCCTCCGGAGTGGATCGACCGCACGCTCGCTGCGCTGCATGTGGATCAGGCTGACGTCACCACCCTCAGCTACGGCCGCCTCTTTGAGCAATGGCAGCAGCAGACTGGCAGCCACGCGCAGAACATGAGCTTCGCCGAGATTCAACCGGCACTCGCACGCTGAACGCCGGTCCCCATCAGGGGAGCGCGAACGCGACGATGGCGTCGCCCTGCGCCTCTTCAGGAATGGCTTGATGTCCTCCCGCGGCAATCACCACATACTGCTTTCCATTCACCTCGTAGGTCATGGGCGTAGCGTTCCCGCTCGCCGGCAGCTCCGCCTTCCACAACTCCTTGCCGCTCTCGATATCGAAGGCGCGCAGATGTGGATCGGTCGTGCCCGCAATGAACACCAGTCCTGAAGCCGTCGCGATCGGACCACCAAGGCTGATCGAGCCATCCGGGATGGCGGCATGCTTTCCGCCGAAGTTCTGCATGGACCCCAGTGGAACCTGCCAGCGGATCGTTCCCTGCTCCAGATCGACCGCAACCAGCGTGCCCCACGGCGGCGGATTGCACGGCAGGTCCGAGGGCGATTGCAAAAACCGCCGCAGCATTCCATAGGGCGTTCCCGCCTGCCGCGCATAGCTCCCGTCTTCCGTGTCGTCCTTCGCCTTGTCCCGAGGGATCATCCGCACACGCGCCGGAAGATTGTTCACATTCACCACCAGCAGCTTGTTCTCGGGGTCAAATGCGTAGCCACTCCACGTCATGCCACCGAGATGGCCCGGCATCGCCAGTGTTCCCTGAATGCTCGGCGGTGTGAAGATTCCCTGGCTGGCAAGTTTGGCCAACGCAGTCCTGCAGAAGTCGCGATCCGCCTCCGTTGGTCCCCACGCCTCATCCGCAGAGAGACGCTGCATAACCAGCGGCGGCGGTGCGCTGGGGAACGGCTGCGTCGGCGACGCGACCTCGCCCGGCACATCGCTTTTCGGAACCGCACGCTCCTCAACAGGAAACACCGGCACGCCCGTGTCGCGATTTAGGACATACAGAAAGCCGGTCTTGTTTCCCTGCACCACCACAGGAATCTCCTTTCCATTACGGCGAATCGTTGCCAGCAGCGGGGGCGCAGCGCTGTCGTAGTCCCATAAATCGTGGTGCACCAGCTGGAATCCCCACGCCATCTTCCCCGTCTTCGCGTGCAGTGCGACCACGGAGTTGGCCCACTTGTCGTCACCGGGTCGCAGGCCGCCGTAGTAGTCCGGGCTCGCGCTGCCCGTCGGAATAAACAGCAGATCGCGCTTCGGATCCACCGCCATCACCGACCACGCATTTGCTGCGCCCGTGTTCCACCTTCCAGCCGTGCCCGATGCAGACGTCAACACCGACGGCGCACTCGGCGGAATGGGATCCCAGCTCCAGCGCAGCGCGCCCGTCCGCGCGTCAAATGCGCGCACCACGCCGGAGGGCATGTCCGCGCGATTGTTGTCATCGATCGCGGAGCCGACGATCACCAGGTCGTCGATCACCGCAGGCGGTGAGGTCATGTGGTACCACCCCTGCGGATGTTCGCCCTGGTTGCGGGTTCCGTAGCCACGCACATCGCGCAGCACCACCTCACCATCGTGACCGAACTCCACACACTGCTTGCCCGTTGCTGCATCCAGCGCGATCAGTCGCGCATCGAGCGTGGCTTCGTAGATCCGCCGGCGGCATGGTTGCTTTGTGGAGCGGGATGCATCGAGCCATGTCGCAACGCCGCGATTGATCAGCCCGTCGCCATAGTCGAGACTCAAATCGATCTGCGGATCAAAGGCCCACCGTTGCTGACCTGTCGCCGGATCGAGCGCAATGACGCGATTGAATGCAGTCGTCAGATAGAGCGTGCCGTCCACCAGGATCGGTGTCGTCTCCAGGCCGCTGCGCTTCCATCCATTGCTGCCATCGGAAACATCCCGCGTATGAAACGTCCATGCCACATGAAGCTTCGCCACGTTGGAGACGTCAATCTGTCGCAGCGAGGAGTACCGCATCCCGCCAGGATCGTTGCCGTACGCAGGCCAGTCCGTCTCGCCTTTGCTCTGCGCGATTGCGGAACACGACACCGTGAAAAGAACCGTCCACAGCGCACACAACACTGGTTGCTTACGCCAACGCCGCATCGTCATAGGCAACGATACGTCTGCCTCATCGGCCAAAGTTCCCAAATTAATCGCGGCACCAGCCTTCGCCTTTACGGGTCAAGAGGCAGTCCTTCTTATCCAGTAGCCACTTCATCCCTGTCGCCTCCCCGTCTCCGGCTGCAAGGAACTCCGTTCTGCCATCGCGCACAAAGCGGATGCGGTCCCCATCAGGAAATCCGGCGAACGTCCGCGAACCATCGAGATCGCGAACCTCCACCGTGTAGTGATCGCCAGCCTTCGAGAGCATGAGATAGGTGCCCTCCGGACCATCCCATCGCCCCAGCCACTTGTCTCCAGCAGACGGCGTAGCTGGTGCGGCAGATGGCTGGCTGCGACAGCCTGTTAAAGCCAGCGAGAGCATGAGAAGCACGAGGCTCATCTTCATGAATGCGATCCTTCGCAGCCACCATACGGCAGCCGGGCACCACGTGCCGCAAAATAGAAAGGGACGGGCCGAAGCCCATCCCCTTGCTCTCTTCGATTCAGTTCGCGCTAGTCGCCGTCCGCGCCATCCTTGCCGTGGCACTTCTTGTACTTCAGCCCCGAACCGCAAGGACAGGGATCGTTGCGCCCCACCTTCTCACCCGACCGCCGCTGCTCCACGTGCGTCGCGCCGTGGCCGTTGCTGCCGGCCGCGCGTGCCTGCTCCAGTTCTTTCTTCTTCTTGCGGGCAAACTCACGCTCGATCTCATCGATCGTCGTGTGTGTGTCGCCCACAGGCATCGGCCGCCAGGTCTGCTTCGGCGCCGGGCTCTGTACATGCTCCGGTCGCGGCACCGGCTGACTGTGACCATTTGCCTCGGGCAACGGCTGCGACGCGGGACGCTGCAGCGGCTGCCGTGGCGGAGCCTGCTGAATGGGCGGTTGCTGCGGCGCCTGCTGTTGTTGAATCGGACGCGTGATCGGCTGCCCATCCGGCCCAACAATCTGCATCAGGAAGAGATAACGCACGGTGTCTTCCTGGAAGCGCGTCATCATCCCTTCGAACATGTCGAAGGACTCCTTCTTGTAGGCCACCAGCGGGTCCTGCTGCCCGTAGCCGCGCAGTCCTATGCCCTCCTTCAGGTGATCCATGTTCAGCAGGTGGTCCTTCCACAGACCATCCAGCACGCTCAACATGATCATCCGCTCGTGGTAGCGCATCCCCTGCGAGCCGATGATCTGCTCCTTCAGCTCGTACTTCTCCTTCAGTTTGTCGAAGAGCGTGTTGCCCAGCTCATGCCTGCTCAACGCCTCGAATGCGATACCTTCGACCTCCGCGTTGAAGCCGAAGTGCTCCATCAGCTTCTGCTTGATGCCTGCCAAGTCCCACTGGTCCGGATGTTTGGTTTCAGGAGCAAATTCGTCCAGGATGTTGCTCAGAATTGCCGCAACGTAATCCTCTAGAATCAGTTCTTTCTGCTCCACTCCCTCAAGCAGTTGTTTACGTGTACCGTAAACCGCCTCACGCTGCTTGTTCATCACATCGTCGTATTCCAGCAGGTGTTTGCGGGCTTCGAAGTTCTGCGATTCGACTGCCTTTTGCGCGCCTTCGATGCGCCGCGTAATCATCCCGCTCTCAATCGGCACGCCTTCATCCATGCCCATCTTCTGCAGCAGCGGACCTACCCACTCACGCGCAAAGATGCGCATCAGGTCGTCTTCAAGCGACAGGTAGAAGCGCGATGCGCCCGGGTCGCCCTGGCGTCCTGCGCGGCCCCGGAGCTGGTTGTCGATACGCCGAGACTCGTGCCGCTCCGTTCCCAGAATGCAGAGCCCGCCTGTTGTCAGAACCTCTTCGTGCTCGCGCTGGGTGTTCGCCTGGTGCACCTGAAATGCCCGGTCCCAGTTCTCCTGCGAGGTCTCGAACTCCTGGCTCTGGTAATAGAAGCGCATCATCCCCGGCGCCGCCGTCGGCGAAATTGCACCTTCCGCCGCACTCACCGACCGCGCCTGTCCGCGCTTCACCAGGTCCTGCTTGGTGACGAACTCCGCATTGCCGCCCAGCAGTATGTCCGTGCCGCGACCGGCCATGTTGGTCGCAATCGTCACCATGTTGAGGCGTCCCGCCTGTGCAACGATCTCTGCCTCGCGCTCGTGGTATTTCGCATTCAGCACTACGTGCTTGATGCCCTTGCGCTGCAGAATCTGCGATAGCAGCTCGCTCTTTTCGATCGACGTAGTGCCCACCAGCACCGGCTGCTTCTCTTCATTGAGCCGCAGAATCTCATCCGCCACCGCGAAGTACTTCTCTTTCGCCGTGCGATAGACGACGTCCTGATACTCCTTGCGCCGCATCGGCATGTTGGTGGGGATGACGACAATTTCGAGCTTGTAAGTCTTGTCGAACTCCGCCGCCTCGGTCTCCGCCGTACCGGTCATGCCGGCCAGCTTCTGGTACATGCGGAAGTAGTTCTGGAAGGTGATCGTCGCCAACGTCTGGTCCTCGCGCCGGATGTTCACGCCTTCCTTCGCTTCCACTGCCTGATGCAGACCATCGGACCAGCGGCGTCCCGGCATCGGACGGCCCGTGAAGGTGTCGATGATGATCACCTCGCCGTCCTTCACCACGTACTCCACGTCATTGCGGTAGAGCGTGTGCGCCTTGATGGCTGTCTCGACGTGATGCTTGAACTCCCAGTTCTCCGGGTCGGCGATATTGCCAATGCTGAGCAGGCCCTCAATCTTCTCCCAACCCTCGTCGCTCACGCTGATGGTCTTGTGCTTCTCGTCCACCACGTAGTCGCCGGTCAGTCTCTTCGTTTCGCCTTCCTCAATCTCTTCGCCCAGCTCGAGCTGCGGGATGATGCGGTTCACCCGCGCATACTTGTCCGTGGTCTGGTCCGTCGGACCACTGATGATGAGCGGCGTCCGCGCCTCGTCGATCAGGATGGAGTCCACCTCGTCCACGATCGCGAAGTAGTGGCCGCGCTGCACGCAGTCCGCCAGCTCGAACTTCATGTTGTCGCGCAGGTAGTCAAAGCCGAACTCGTTGTTGGTTCCGTAGGTGATATCCGCGGCGTAGGCCTCGCGGCGCTGGGCGTCGTCCAGGTCATGGACGATCACGCCCACCTTCAGCCCCAGGAACTCATAGATCTTGCCCATCCACTCGGCGTCGCGCTTGGCCAGGTAGTCGTTCACCGTCACGACGTGCACTCCCTTGCCCGCGAGCGCATTCAGGTACACCGGCAGCGTAGCCACCAGCGTCTTGCCTTCGCCCGTCTTCATCTCGGCGATCTTGCCCGAGTGCAGGACCATGCCGCCGATCATCTGGACATCAAAGTGGCGCATGCCCACCGCGCGCTTGCCCGCCTCGCGCACCACGGCAAAGGCCTCCGGCAGCAGCTCGTTCAGCGCCTCCGCCTCGGCAGCCTTGCGCGCATCCTTGTTTTCAAAGGTATCCGGAACGTCTTTCACTCGCTCGGCAAAGCGGGCCCGGAACTCGATGGTCTTCTCGCGCAACTCCACGTCCGAGAGCGCCTGGATCTTCGGCTCCCACTCGGCGATGGCCGCTACCGTCGGGGTCATGCGCTTCACGGCACGCTCGTTGCTCGTACCGAAAATTTTGGTCAATGCACTGCTGATCAAGGAAGTCCTCTTTGCCCTTTCGACGATCTGGGCTGACACCTTATTTTACGCGATGGAGCAGGTCATGGACCGGGCCGCCTGATCACGCAAAAAGGCCGCCCGGTCAGGAGGAGCCGGGCGGCCAGGGAGAAAGTCACACATTCCCCGCAGGTCTAGAAGGCGTAACGCAGGCTGAACTGCAGTTGCCGGTCAGAGGCGTAGGTGCCGCCCTTGGTCGTCACCTGCCCAAAGGTGCCGCTGGTTGGGTTGTCATCCGGCGTGTCCAGGTTCGGATGGTTGGTAAAGTTGAACGCCTCCCCGCGGAAGGTCACCACGTGATTGTCGTGCCCCGGAATCACATGGAAGTTCTTTTGCAGAGCGATGTTCCAGCTTTGAAAGCCCGGCCCATAGATCGCGTTGCGCGTTCCCCTGCCGGCCAGCGTTCCTGCCCCCGGCTGTGCAAACACCGTCGGCTGGAACCAGTAGCCCGTCTGTCCCGCTCCGCCGAACTCGTGCGGCCTCGCCGGTGTGCCGGTCATGTCCCAGCGCTGCGGACCTGCACCCACGCCCACTCCGGCGAAGTCGTCATTGGTGCTCACCGTGAACGGCTCGCCCGACTGTGCCTGCGTGGTGCCGGAGAGCTGCCAGTTGCCCAGCGTCCCCTTTACGAAGCGATTGTCGAAGTTATTCCCATACGGAATGTCCCACACATAATTCACCACCAGCGTATTTCGGATGTCGAAATCGCTGGGACCGTAGTTGGCCTGCGGATTGTAGTAGTCCGGAAGCTGATAGCTCTGGTCTGAACCAAAGTCCAGGCTCTTTGACCACGTGTATGCCACACCGAACAGCAGTCCATGACTGAGCCGGCGATTCAGATTCACCTGCAGTGAGTGGTAGATCGAGCTGCCTGCGTTATCGATCTGCAGGATGCTGGAGAAGCCTCGATACGGCCGCAGCGCATCCGTGTTCACGCCCGGATGGGCCTGCACTGTTCCGGGCTGCAGTTGATTCAACTGCTCCAGTTGCTGCAGGTGCACTCCCCGCCGTCCCACATAGGCGAGCGTGAATGTGGCGAAGCTCGGAATGTCCTGTTCGATCGCTGCATTCCACGACCACGCATTCGGATTGGGAAAGTTGGGTGGCTGCGTCGTCATCGACAAGGGGAGCCGCGGCAGCGCACCGCCTGTCACGCCAGCCGGGTCGTCAACCACGCCGCCAGAGATGAAGGTCGTAGGCTGAAACGGCGCATTGCCTCCAAGTTGCACCTGGTCGCTGATGCCAAGCCGCTGCGTATAACGCCCTCCACCGGCGCGGATCACCATGTTGGGACGAACCTGATAGGTGAAGCCGACACGCGGCTGGATGTCCGTCCATATCGTGTTGGAGTAGCCAGGATTCGTGCCCGTGAATGACGCCTGAGGGTTGGCGAGAATGCTGGCCGGCACGTGGCCGTTTGCAGAACTCGGGAAATGTGAACCGGGGATCACCACCCCGTTATAAAGATTGCCCCCGATCGACAGGCCGCTCGACGGATCGATCACCGGAGCGTTCGCCGGATTCCACGCTGCCGGATCGAAGAACGATTGATTGCCCCACAGCGCGTAGTAGGGCCGCATCACGCTATAGCGAGCGCCATACTCGACCAGCAGATTCGGCTTCATGCGCCATGTATCCTGCGCGAATCCTTCGTACATGTTGCCGCGGAAGACCGTGTAGCTCTTCGTGCCGATCTCGCCGTAGGTATCGAACAGGCCAAGCGCGGCATTTGCCACCGCAGCCCCGGAACTCGCGAAGCCGCTGCGCGTGTCGGTAAAGCGGAATTGACCGTTCTGATTGTTTGTCGAGCCGGGCGTCGTGCTGCTGACGCTGATCTGGTCGAAGTTGTTCTCGCCGGAGTACTCCCACAGACCGCCGACCTTGAGTGTGTGATTGCCGATAACCTTGGTGAGATTGTCGGCGACATCGATCACCGGACCGCCGGAGTGCGAGGGGTAAGGTCCGCCATCGAGCGTGGTGAAATTCGCAAGATTGATCGTCGGAATTTTATTCGGAGTCAGCTTCTCCGAAGCCGGGTAGAGATACGGAAAGTCGATGCCATAGTTGTTGCGGTTATAAAGCCCGTTCGATGTGTCGTAGCTGATGGTGATATGGTCGGCCGTCCCGGTTACGCTGGCTTCGTTCACCATCGTCGGGCTGATCTCCCAGGTGTAGTGCAGCGCTGCCTCCTGGTTCGGCCAGTGCCACTTCTCCGGCGTGCGGTCAAAGTTCCCGGCAAAGGGCGTGATGTAGTCCAGGTGATAACTCAGCACCGAAAAGCGCAGCCGATGCGCCTCCGCCGGCACGTAATCCAGCACCAGCGTGTCCTTGCGCTGATCCTGCGGATTCGGCAGCGCCTCCTGCCAGTTGTATGCCGGGTTGTTGTTCACATTCGGCGCCGGGAAGGCACGCAGTAGCGCAAGCCCGTTCGGGCTCAGGTCCGTCGACGGGATAACGTTGTTCGGATAAGGCTGGCCCGTCTTCGGATTCATGATCTGCACCGGCTTCGCGTAGAGGATGTTCGGTCCCAACAGTTCGCTGAAATCACCGCTGCGCATCGCCATGGTGGGCACCTTGCCGGTCTGCGTCGGCGAGAGCCGGTATCGCACATACTCCTGCCCCACCAGGAAGAAGAGCTTCTGCCTCGACATGTTGAAGTGTCCCGGAATATAGACCGGCCCATTCAGGTTCCAGCCGAATTGGTTGTAGCGGAAAGCCTCCGGGTGCCCGGCAATCGTCGGATCGGGCGAGTTGTTGCGCTGCCACGTGTTCGCATTGAAGAACGAATTCCGCAGATATTCGAACGCCGCGCCATGGAAGCTGCTCGTACCGCTCTTCGGAATGATGCGCACCTGTCCGCCGGATGTGCGCCCATACTCCGCCGTATAACCGGTCGTCAGGATCTGAACCTGTGAGGTAGAGTCCACATCCGCGACACCCACGCTGTTGTTGTTCGAGCGCGTACGCACCATGGGCGCACCGTCAAACGTAAGCAGATTTTCCTGGGAGCGCGAGCCATTCACGTAGAGCGTGTTGTCGAGAGAAAAGTTGAAGGACGACATCGGCGCATTGCGCGTAACGCCGGGCTCCAGCTGCGAAAGATACAGCGGATTGCGCCCATTGAGCTGGATCGACTTCACCTGCTGCGCCGTGATCAGTTGGCCCACCGACGCCGACTCGGTTTGCAGACGGTTCGCGTTCGCCTGCACCGTCACCGTGGTGCTGGTGCTTCCCGATTTCAGCGACACATTCAGCTGTGCGCCGATGCTGGGATCCACATGGGTTCCCTGCTGCACTGCAGTCTGGAAACCCTGCGCTTCCACCGTGACCGTATAGCTACCGGACGGCAGATTGGTCAGCGTGTACGCGCCGACGCTGTTGCTGCTGGCGCTCCGCATCTGGCCAGTGGCATCGTTCCGTGCCATCACTTTGGCATTGGGCACAACAGCGCCGGTGGGATCGGTGACCGTACCAGAGATCGAAGATGTATCGGATTGTGCCAGCGCCTGCGTTCCGGCAATGACGAGAGGAACTGTGGGGATGAGTGCAGCGAACAGGAGAGCCCTGCTCGCGGCGCGGAAGTTAGGCATGGGGGGAGCCTCCGAGCGGCGAGTAATGTTTTGGGTGCGTATCCCGTTCAGTTCGCAAAATCTGGGAACGCTACCACGGCTCACCTTTTTAAGGGGGCCGTCTGTGTACTGTCAAGGCATCAGGCGAAATTAAAGTTACATATTCGTTATTAATATTCATAGGCAACTACGGATTTGCCGGTTGCATCCGGAATCTTTATTTCGCACGCGGATGCGTACGGTCGTACACCTCTGCCACCTGCCGCACCGTCAGCTGCGTGTAGCGCTGTGTGGTCGACAGCCGCTCATGCCCCAGCAGCTCCTGGATGGCTCGCAGATCCGCGCCCTCCTCCAGCATGTGCGTGCCAAACGCGTGCCGCAGCGTGTGCGGATGCGTCTCCGGAGCCATACCGTGTGCCAAAGCCATGCGTTTCACAATACGGCCTACGGAGCGCGTCGTCAGCCGCCCGTTTCCCTTCACTCGAGCGCTCAGCAGCAGCGCGTCGCTCTGCTTTCCAGCCGCCGCCAACCGCTCGCTGCGCTCCGGCAGATACGCGCGGATCGCCGCCGCTGCCGCATCGCCGAAGGGCACCAGCCGCTCTTTCGCACCCTTGCCGCGTACCAGCAGCGTCTCCGCTGCCCACCGGATGTGCTTCAGGTCCAGCCCCACCAGCTCCGCGTTGCGGATGCCACAGCCGTATAGCAACTCAAAGATCACTGCGTCACGTGCCGGCCACGACGACGCCTCCTCATCCGCCGCACCCCTGCTGTCGAGCACGCGATTCATCTGCTCGATCGTCGGCACACGCGGCAGATGCTTCGGCAGCTTCGGCGTCGCCACCAGCGCCGCCGGATTCTGCGGGACGTGTCCCATGCGTGCCAGCCACTTGAACCACGACCGTACGGCCGCAAGCGCCCGTGCCGCCGAGGCCTTCGACAATCCGCGCCCGTACAACTCCGCAAGATAAGCACGGATGTGCAGATGCTCAATGCGCCGGATATCGCAGCGCTCCCCGAACTGCTTCGTCAGATACGCAACGAACTCGGCCAGCTCGCGCTCATAGGCGCGCAGCGTATGCGCAGAGGAGCCGCGCTCACTGCGCAGCATCGCAAGATAGCCTTCGCGCAGACTGACCAGTGAGTCCTTCATTCGGCACCTCGCCGCGCCTTCGCCCGGGGATGATGCGCGCGATGCACTGCCTTCAGCCGGTCGATCGCGAGATGCGTGTACACCTGCGTCGTCGCAATGTCGGCATGACCCAGCAGCGTTTGCACCGTGCGCAAATCGGCCCCATGTCCGACCATGTGGGTCGCGCAGCTATGTCGCAGCATGTGCGGACTAGCGCGCCCCCCGGAGCTGCGCTTCACCAGCTCCCATATCCATCCGCGCGTAAGCGTTCTTCCTTGTTGCGATAAGAACAAGCCACCGCCGCGATTGCCTTTCTGGAGCATCGGCCGCCCGCGCTCTAAGTACTCCGCCAGCGACTCGACCGCAGCGCGCCCCAGCGGCACTACGCGCTCCTTGTCCCCCTTGCCGCGCACCATCACCCGCCCCGCATCGAGCTGCAGATCTTCGACGCGCAGGCCCGTCAGCTCCGAGACCCGCACCCCGCCCGCATACAGCAGCTCCAGAATCGCGCGATCGCGCAGCGCCACTGCATCGCCCGTCGCGCCCGTCGCCGCTACCGTTGCCGCATCCAGCATCTCGGCGGTCTCCCTCTCCGCCAGCGCCTTGGGCAGCACCTTCCATGCCTTAGGCGATTCGATATTCACCGTCGGATCATGCCGGATGCGCTTGTCCAGCAGCAGCCATTTGTAAAAACCCCGCAGGCATGACAGTTTCCGTGCCACCGAGCGCGCCTCGATCTGGTGCCGGTGCAGATGTTCGAGAAATCCCGCGACCTCCCGCTGCTGCGCCGTCTCGAGCACCGCATGCGTACCCTCCAGATATTCGGCGAACATCCCCAGGTCGCGCCCGTACGCCTCGCAGCTCAGCGGACGCAGGCCCTTCTCGACCCGCAGATAGAGCAGGTACTCGCGCAGGAGCGCCATGTTTGAAGCGGCCGCCACGACTTCATTATCGGTTCTGGGTATGAAGAATGGATCAGGCGCAGAGATGGGCGAACCAACTTAGCCAGCTATAGCTCTCTTCCGGAGCGAAGCGGAGGGATCTACTGTTTACCCGCCCACGCGCAGATTCAAACGAGAGCGACAACGGAGCGAACCCAACAAACCGCGCCACCGGCGCCTTCGCCCAGACGGCCAGTCCTCAGATCTTCTGCCGCTTCCATCGCCCCTGTTTGAAGAGCAGCATCATCGCAATAACCATGAACAATTCGGCGAATACTACCGACAAGAAGACACCGTTCTCCGCCAACCGAGTCCTGTGCGCCAGCAGCCATGCCAGCGGCAGCTCCAGTATCCAAAAGCCCACCAGGTTCACGAGTGTCGGCGTGAGTGTGTCGCCCGCGCCATTGAAGGCCTGCATCATCACCATGCCAAACGCATACGCAATGTTCCCGCAACTAAAAATGCGTAGCGAATTGGCTGCAATGTGCGAGACCGCCGGATCCTTGGTGAAGATACTTACGACGGGCGACGCGAACAGAAAGAACACAACGCCTACCGACCCGAGGAAGATCATGTTCCACAAACCGGTGCGCCACACGGAGGTCTCCGCGCGTTCCGGCCGGCCTGCGCCCAGGTTCTGTCCGACCAGCGTGGCCGCTGCATTGCTGAGTCCCCATGACGGCAACAGGATGAAGATGATGATCCGAATCCCAATCGTGTATCCGGCCAGCGCCGACGCACCGAACGCGCTCACGATGCGCACCAGCCCGATCCAGCTCGCCTGGGCAATCAGGAACTGCAGAATGCCCGTCCATGCGACGCGGATCAGCCGGAGCATCACGCCCAGGTTGAGCCGCATCTGGTGCACACCGATGCGCATCCGCTCCGTCCCCCGCGCCAGCCGGTAAAACTGGTAGAGCACGCCAATGCTGCGGCCGGTAAATGTAGCCGCAGCCGCTCCTGTCACGCCCATCCGCGGAAACGGCCCCCAGCCGAAGATCAGACACGGATCCAGCGCCAGGTTGATGATGTTCGACACCCAAAGCAGCCGCATTGCCACCGCCGCATCGCCCGCGCCGCGGAAAATCGCATTGTTCAAAAACAGCAGCAGCAGCACCCCGCCGCCGCCCAGCGCAATGCGCGTGTACCCTGAGCCAATGGCCACAATCGCCGGCGTGCCACCGGCCAGTCGCAGGAGTTGCGGTGCAAACATCGTGCACGGAATCGCGATCGCGACCGAGATAGCCAGCGACAGCAGGATGCCCTGCATCGCGCCGATCGCCGCGCCCTCCGGGTCCTTCTCGCCGATGCGCCGCGCCACCATAGCGGTCGTTGCCATCCCCAGGCCTAGCCCGACGGCGATGATGAGAGTCAGCATGGACTCCGTCAGCCCCACGGTCGCGATCGCATCCGGCCCCAGCCGTCCCACCCAGAAGATGTCCACCACCGCAAACAGCGATTCCAGCACCATCTCCAGCACCATCGGGATCGCGAGCAGGATGATGGCGCGGTTTAGGCTCCCGGTGGTGAAGTCGCGGTGCGATCCACGCAGCGCCTCGCGCACCGCCTGCCAGAAGGTCGGCTGCGCCAGCTCCTGTTGTGCTGTCTCTGGTTCCAAATCTGGCTCGCTTTCCTGCCTCGAACACCCTGGTGAAGGGACAGCGACAAACTTCTGCTGTCTTAAGCAGACCACACGACCGCAGGCGGATCGGTCTGCACCTTCAGGAAAAAATCTGCTCTATCGGCCGCCCGAGGGATCGGCGGAGCTGGCCGTATCCAGATCAACAAATCCAGACGGACCGTGGTAAACGCCGGGAGCGTAGCAGTGGTTGTCCTCTGCATAATTCTTCGGACATCCGCCGGTAAACTCCGGACGCCGCGGCGACAACGCGTATTGCCACACCACCGCGTCCGGCAATCCCAGCGATGCAGAGGGTAGTCGCGGATTGTTCTCAATTGTGCAGCCCGGCGAAGGCGGGCACTCGTCCCGCGCCACCCACAGCGGAATCTTCCACGACCCGGCCTGCCGCTCAATGTCCTGCGCCGTAGTGATCGTACCGCCCTTGCCGTCGTCCACCGGCAGCCCGGAGCAGTACACTCCGCCACGCCAGCCCGCGCGGCGCACGGCGTCTACCCACGCCAGCACGTAGGAGACCTGCTCCGGCAGCAGCCGTCCGCCCTCCTCTTGGTCAAGAAAGATCAGCGCACCCTCGGGAAATCCCTCACGCGTCGCCGCCGCCACTGCGGCGGCCGCATCGCTCTGCCCCACGGACGTCGCATCCTTCCCCCTTAACTCCTTATCCAGGCGCCCATTCCACAGCACCATAAAGCCGAAGCCGCGTTCCCGCAGCAGACCGCGCTTACCCGCCCAGGTGTTCGTCTTCTCCCCCGGAGGCGCATTCAGCCAGTAGCTCGTGTAACTGAAGGACTTGTGCAGCGTGCTCAGCAGTGCATCGCCGGGATAATCATTGCGGTCCATGCCGTTGAAAGCCTGCCCCCGCGCCGCGCCGTTCAGCATCATCACTGCAGCCAACAGCCAAAGACTTGCCCGCGCATGCTTCCTGATGAAATGCGGCGAGAAGATCCAATTGCCGTGGCCTTTCCTGAAAGAAAAGCCACCAGCGCTTTTGCTGGCCCGTCCACAACAACAGGATGAATGCTCCCGCATTCGGCCCCCTCTCGTTCTCCTGCTATTCACAAGCGTCTCCTGGCTAAACCTTTATCATGGAAGCAGGAGCGAGCTTGACCCTGACTCTACCTGCACATCTGTCTGCCAACGACTTCCACCGCACAGTGCTCGCACTGGCGCCTCGCGTTGCCGTCTTCGATTGCGACGGAACCCTCTGGAGCGGCGACGCCGGCTATGACTTCATGCTCTGGTCCATCAAGACCGGACTCGTCTCCCGCAATGCCGCCGACTGGATCGATTCCCGCTACCGCCTCTATCTCACCGGCGACATCTCCGAACTCGCTATCTGCGGAGAGATGGTGCAACTCTACACCGGCCTCGAGGAAACCGAGCTCCGCCGCGCTGCAGCCACCTTCGTCCGCACCCAGGTCCGTCCCAACATCTTTGCGGAGATGGAGCGCCTGGTCGCCGACCTGCGCGCCGCCGGCTGCGAGATCTGGGCTGTCAGCTCCACTAACAACTGGGTCATCGAAGAAGGCATTAGCGACTTCGGCATTCCGCCGGAGCGTGTCCTCGCCGCCCGCGTCGCCGTCATCGATGGCCTGATCACCAGCACGCTCGTCGATGTCCCCACGGACGAAGGCAAAGCGCTGTCGCTCGGGCGTGCGGACCGCGCGCATCCCGACGCCGTCTTCGGCAATTCCATCCACGACGCTGCCATGCTGGCCCTGGCGCGCGCGCCCTTCGCCGTCAATCCCACGCCGGCGCTCGTCGAAATCGCCGCCGAGCGCAACTGGCCGATCTTCATTCCCGCTGCCATCGCCGGCGGAGCCCGCTAGGGCACCATGCCAGTGCCCGCAAACCCTGGCCTGCGCATCGCTGCCCTGCAGCCCAGCATCAGCATCATCCTCGATCGTCTTGGTGCGCTCGACCGGCTCGTCGCCTGCACCCGCTATTGCGTCGAAGCGGTGCCCGCGCTGGCCCAGCGCTCCATCACCGTCGTCAAGGACTCATGGTCCTGCACCACGGATGAGATCCTTGCCGCGCGGCCTAACCTCGTCCTCGCCTGCGTGCCCTATCGCATGGAGTCGCTCGCCGCCCTGCTCAAATCCGGCTGCCCTGTCATCTCCCTCGCGCCCCACACGCTCGCTGACATCTACGCAGACATCCGCCTCATCGGCTCCATCGTGCACCGCGTTGACACGGCAGAATCCCTGATCGATGAAATGCAGCAGGAGATCGCAGCAACGCGCTCTCGTACCGCCGGCGATGGATTGCGACCCGTGGTCTATTGCGAGGAATGGGGCAAGCCTCTCATCCACTCGCAGCCTTGGGTCGCGGAGCTGGTCGAGGCCGCCGGCGGACAATTCCTTGGCGACCCGGCAAAGCAGACCACTGCGGATGCCGTCGCCGCCGCCGATCCCGACGCGATGGTCTTCTGCTGGTGCGGCGCGGGTGATCGCGTGCCCCTCGAGCGCGTCATTGAGCGGCGCGGCTGGCAGCACCTGAACGCTGTTCGGCAAGGCCGAATCTTCTGCATTGCAGACGAGTGGCTCAACAGCCCCGCGCCCAGCATCCTCCTTGGCTTGCGGGCGTTGGCGGCGGCGCTTCATCCCTCCCGTTTCGATCTAAAAGATCAGCCTCGCAGTTTCCATACAGTCGCAAGCGCTCAAATTACCATCTAGTGATTCAGGTGACCGAGGAACAGCACAACAAGGATGCCGCGACGGCATCGAGCGTCGACGGGTCCCCCGAAACGCAAAACGGCCCGCGAAACGGCGCGCACAACGACCCGCGCCATGAGAACAAGACGGTGCGGCCCGTTGCCGCTGCCCTCATACTGCGCGGCGACGAGGTGCTCATCTGTCAGCGCCGCCCGGACCAGCCCCTCGGCTCCAAGTGGGAGTTCCCCGGCGGAAAAATTGAGCCAGGGGAAACCGCTGAAGAGGCTCTCCGCCGCGAACTCATGGAAGAGCTCGGCATCAACGCCACCATCAGCACACGCGTCGCGCATCTCCGCCACAATTACCGCAGCGGCGGCGCCGTCGACCTGCAGTTCTTCCTCGTCCGGGAATACAGCGGCGACGTCGCCAACCTCATCTTCCAGGACGTCCGCTGGTGCCCGCTGCGCAACCTGCCGGAATACGACTTCGTCACCGCCGACCGCAATCTCGTCCGCGATCTCGCCGCCGGCAAACTGCTCTAGGCGGGACGGCAAGTCTCAACCGACAAACATCAGTGCCACCGACAGCACCACCACGATCCCCACCGTCGTCCACGCGACCACATTCATCCATCGCGGATTGACGAAGCTCCCCATCAGGTCCTTGCGGTTGATCAGCAGCAGCATCATCACCAGGATTACCGGCAGCAGCACGCCGCTCAGCACCTGCGTCTCCACCACCACCTTCATCGGCCGGATATTCGGCAAGAGGACGACGCCCGCGCCGCCCGCGATCAGCAGCGTGTAGAGCCAATAGAAGCCCGGCGCTTCGTCAAACTTCTTGTCCACCCCGGACTCGAGCCCCAGACCTTCGCATACCGTGTAAGCCGTCGAAAGCGGCAGCACCGACGCCGCAAAAAACGATGCGTTGAAGAGGCCAATCGCGAACAGCAGATAGGCATACTCTTTGGCCAGCGGCTTCATCGCCTCCGCAGCATCCGACGGCACATTCAGCGGCCCCACGCCGTGCGCATAGAGCGTAGCCGCGCACGCCACCACAATGAACCACGCCACCACGTCGGTGAAGATTGACCCCACGATCACGTCCAGCCGGGATGCGGCATAATCCTTCACCGCAACTCCCTTCTCCACCACCGACGACTGCAGATAGAACTGCATCCACGGCGCAATCGTCGTGCCGATCACCGCGATGGTCATCGAGATATATCCCGGCGTATGCCACACGCTCACGGGCGGCACCTTCACCGTGGCCAGCATCGCCTCGCGCCAGCTTGGACCGGAGAGCACACCGGTGATGATGTACGCAATGTAGAAGACACTGGCCGCGAGAAAGACCTTCTCCACGCTCTTGTAGTCGCCGCGCACCGCCAGCAGCCATACCAGCACCGCGCACACCGGTACCGAGATGTACTTGCTGATGTGAAACAGCTCCAGCGAGCCTGCAATGCCGATGAACTCCGTCATCACCAGTCCAAAGTTCACGATCAGCAGCAGCACCATGGTGACGAACGTGGCCCGCAGCCCGAACTCCTCGCGGATCAGGTCGCTCAGCCCCTTGCCCGTCACCACTCCCATGCGCGCGCACATCTCCTGCACCACGATCAGCGCGATCGTGATGGGCACAATGGTCCACAGCAACGAATAGCCAAACTGCGCGCCGGCGCCCGAGTAGGTCAGGATGCCGCCCGCATCGTTGTCCACATTCGCTGTAATGAAGCCCGGCCCCAGCACCGCGAGGAACAACAGTATCCGGGTTTGCCATCGCTTCAGCATGCGCTCATCCAGGGTGGGTTTGAGGGGTCAGCAGGAGAGCGCCAAGCAGTGCCAGTGCGCACGTTCCACAGGCGACCATACCAGAACCGGGCGATTCTGATGAAGCGTCGCTTATGCAGTCAGGTTGTCGGTCAGGTCAGTCAGAGATACGAACGCCGAGCCGGGCTTGAACCTGCTTTCGGTAGCGCCGGCTCAGGCGAACTTCGGTGCCATTTCGGATCACGACCCGATACTCGCCATCTTCGCCCAGTCTCAAACCCTGGACACGTTCGAGGTTCACAATGCTCGAACGATGGACGCGGCAGAATACGTCGGCATCCAAATCCTGTTCAAGCTCAGAGATGCTGCGACGCAACAGATGAGTCTTCGCTCCCACATGGAGCGCGGCATAGTAGTCCGCAGCCTCGATCCAGTCGATCTCCGTGAGGTTCACAAAGACAACCTCACCGGCGCTCTTGATCACCAACCGTTCCAGTCGGTTCGGTTGGTCTTTCGCAGCCGCGATCTTCTGCTTGGCGCGATCGAGCGCCTGCTCGAAGCGCGCGGTATGGAAAGGCTTCAGGAGGTAGTCGAGGGCCCCGGCCTCGAACGCACGCAACGCGTATTGGTCATACGCCGTTACAAAGACAACCGCCGGAGGTACATGCTTGCCCAGCAATGCCAGCACGTCGAACCCATCGCATTCCGGCATCTGAATATCGAGGAACAGCAGCTCCGGCTTTGCGCGGCGAATCTCTTCCGGCGCATCCACAGCAGAGCCGCACTCCCCAACAAGGACGATCTCCGGATCGCGCCGGAGCAACACGGTAAGGTTGCTGCGCGCAAGTGGTTCGTCATCCACCACCATCGTGCATATCTTCGCGGGACCTGCTTCCGTCTTGAGACCAGGCGTCACAATCACTCCGGCACTATGACTCTTTGAAAGGCACGGAAACCGACACTTCCACGCCATCCGGTGCCTGATTCTCGAGCTTCAGCTTGAATCCATCTCCATACAGGCTGCGCAGACGAGTTCGCATATTGGAGATCCCGATTCCCGGCAGACTCGTCTCCCATCCCGCAGGCAGGCCCGGGCCATCGTTGTAAACCGCAAGTGTGAGCAGGTTGTCGGACCGGGAGGCTGCAATCCGGACCGCGCCTCCTTGAGCTCGTTTCGCAATCCCATGCTTGATCGCGTTCTCGACGATGGGTTGCAGAATCAGCGTTGGAACCTGGGCCAAAAGGAGCTCGCTGGGAATGTCGACACTCAGCTGAAGCCGCTCAACAAAGCGCGCCTTCTGGATCTGCAGATATTTCTGCGCGAACTCCATCTCCTCACCCAGAGGCACCTCTTGCCGTGTCGAATCCTCGAGGACGCGCCGCATGAAATCGCTCAACTCGGCAATCATGTTCACTGCTGTCTCGTTCCTGCCCTCGCGGACAAGCCCCGTAACAGCGTTGAGCGTATTGAAGAGAAAGTGAGGCTCTATCTGTCGTCGCAGTGCCTCAAGTTGAGCCTTCGCGAGCAGCTCGTTCAGCCGCGCAGTCTCCGTCTGCTGATAAGCCAGCCGCTCGCCGAAATCCAGCAGATATTGGACCGCCAGGATGCCTGCATAGAGAAGAAGAGAAGACAGTACGCCGCTATAGAACTTCTCGAACAGCAGATAGCCGAAGCGTCCCGGGCCCGCCGCATACGCAAAGGGGTTGAGAAGAAAAGTCAGCCATGAAAGCCACGTGGCAGACGCCAGCGTGATCGCAGCACAGCCGCCGAGATGCGCAAGCCACGTCACGATGGAGCCACGCTTCACCAGGGGAAACCGCCGTCCAAGGCGCATGATGAGCGGTGTCGCTAGCGCCCAGGGCAGCCATGAGAGGACTGAGATCAGGAACAGCTTCCCCCAGGCGTGATGCATACCTTCCGACCGCATCACGAATACCGTCTGCATCGCATCCACCAGGCCGAAGCCCAGCCAGATCAATACAATCCATATCCAGCGCGGAGAATGGGAGTGGATATGCTTCGTCTCCATGGCAAGATCGTATGCTACGCATCCTCAGTGGAGGCGCAAATGCAGCGAATCGACGGAACGGTGCAGCGGATGACATGGTGCGCAAAACGCGCCTGGCGGCATACTACCTGCATGTTCACACTTGCCAAGGCCGCTCTGCTCGCCACCGCGTTGCTTCCCTTGACTGCCTTCATTCAGGACGACGCTACGAGTTCAGCACCCCAATACACCAGTGACTCCCAGCTCAAACTGCCGGAGAGCTATCGGGAGTGGATATACCTCACCTCCGGCTTCGACATGAGCTACAACAAGGCCGCCATGTCAGGGATGGACCATCACATGTTCGACAACGTCTTCGTGAACCGTGAGTCCTACAAGGCGTTTGTAAAGACCGGTACCTGGCCGGATAAAACAATGCTCGTCCTCGAAGTGCGCGGGGCGGAAGGTAGGGGCTCCATCAACCAGAAAGGCAACTACCAGAGCAGCGTCATGGGACTCGAGGTGCACGTCAAGGACGAAGCGCGCTTCCCTGGCAACTGGGCCTTTTTCGGTTTTGACGACGGCAAGACTGCAAAAATGACCCCCACGACAGCCAGCTGCTACAGCTGCCACGCAGAGCATGGAGCCGTGGACACCACGTTCGTGCAGTTCTATCCAACCCTGCTACCCCTTGCGAAGAGCAAAGAGACGCTCTCTGCCGCGTACCTCAAAGAGCTTGCAACGCAGAAGTAGGGTGTGGCGGAGCCGATTCGCCCACCGCCATGAACATGACCCGACCAAAGGGAGCGAACCCAAATCCCGCGCCGCGGCGCTTCCGCCTGGATGGCAAATCCTAAGTTCGTCCGCGCAGGAACGAAATCACGTCATCCGCTTCCACGATGCCCACCAGCTTGTCACCGCTGTTGACCACTGGCAACGTGCGCAAGTTGTACTTGTCGAAGAGCTCCGCCACCTCGTCCTCGTCGGTATCCACGCGGCAACTGATCACCTGGCTCTCTGTCAGCACGGCCAGTCGGCTCTCTGGCCGGGCCAGCATAAGGCGCAGCAGCGGCACGCTGCCTTTGAATGCGTGATCTTTGTCGACCAGGTAGACCTCGGTGACCGTCTCCGGATCCCCTTCGAAATTGCGCAGCGCCTCTATCGCATCGGAGACCGCGCCCTCATGCGATACCGCGACGAAGTCCGTCGTCATGTAGCCCGCGGCAGAGTCTTCGCGGAACTCCAACAGCTCCTCGACCTCCTGCCGTTCCTCCGGCTGCATGCTGTCGAGAATCGCGTCGGAGTGCGCCTCCGGCAACTCCGCCAGCAGGTCGGCCGCCGCGTCCGGATCCATCTCTTCGACAATGTCCGCCGCGCCTTCGGAATCGAGTGACGCCAGCAGCGCGCGCTGCAGCTTCGGTTCCACCTCTTCCAGGGCCTCGGCCGCCGTCTCTTCGTCCAGCGTCTGGAAGACCGCTTCGCGTTCCGCCGGTGCCAGCTCTTCGAGGATGTCCGCAATATCGGCGGGATGCATCTGCGCCAGTCGCTCGTGCTCGATCTTCAGCCGCACCCGTCGCGCCGGATCGACCTCGATCACATCCACGAACTCCCACGGAATCACCTTCGCCGGGATCCGGCTGGCAATGGCCGCGATCCGAGCCGCCGGCAGCAGCCCCTTCAGCATGCGCCGCGTCGCGCCGCGCAGCCCCACCTCCACCTGCGTCACCTGCAGCGGCGTACCGCGCTCCGCAGACTGCCAGCGCAGATCCACATCGTTCACCCGGACCACTTTGCGCCCGTGTACATCGATGATCTGCCGGTCCAGCAGATCCTGCCGCAGCAGCAGCGCATTTTCATGCTGGCTTGCCGGCACTGGCTCGGTGCCCGCAGCCATCACCAATCCGCCTGCCTCGGTCAAACTCAGCGCATGTATGTCGATGTACTCGCGTCCGCGTGCGCTCTTCACCACCAGCGACAGCACGCGCCCCGCATCCTGTCCCGTGCCCACCACCACATCGGCGACGCGACCGCGCATCTGCCCGCCGGCATCCACCACCGGCGTGCCTTCCAGCAGCGTCAGGCTGCTCTCATGGCCATTGTGTCCATGATTGTTCGCGTGCATCGGCGCGATCTCCGTGGAGAGTCTAACAGCGCAATTCGTCAGTAGGCTGCCGCTGTCTCAGGCTGTGGCTGTTTCAGATCAGTCAGATGGAATTAGTGCAGCGCGGGTGGCCCTTCATGCACGTGGCGGATCACGATCGAATCGTCCTTGAACTCCACCCGGTCGTAATCTCGACCCTGCGACTGCACGTAGCAGCCGCATTCCGTGTTGGCATGGTGGTTCAGGCTGATGCCGTCCTGCGTCCCCTTCAGCTCGCGCTCCGCCTGCGCAAGCGCCATCTGCGCGTCGCTCGCTGCCTTGGTCGTGGCATCGGTTTTATTTGCTTCCTGCGCCTTGCTGGCCGCGTCGGCTTTCGCCTGCGCGTCCGCCACCTCGGCATTGGATTCCTTCAACTGCTTTTGTTCATCCGGAGTCAATCTCTCGATCCGCACAGGCGAGGTCGGCACCGTTGCCGGGGCAAGCTGGGGAGACAACAACATCAACGACAACAACGCAGTCCACATACCACTATTCTCCGCTCCCGCAATCGTATTGTCACCGGCCGTATTGTCACCGGCTTGTCACCGGCCCCACGACCGACGCTCGCCTGCGACCCGTGTTTGTGATCCTCGCTGACTGTCCCAGACGCCCGAGCCCGCCGGATGCACCGGCGGGCCCATCCTGCCTCCGCTCGTCGCTCTAGCGGACAGCCGCGTTGTGCTTGTCTTTGTTAATCGAGCGCGAAATATTGTTCTGTCGACGGGTCAGGGCGGCCCTGTCCTGCGCCGTCAGGTGGCCGCCGTCCGCGCGACGCATCGCATGCTCCTCGCGGTTTACGCTGGCCTCGCGCCGCTCCAGGTTCCGTGTCTCGCCGTGTGTCAGTTCCCCGCTGCGTACGCCCTGGGCGATACGCCCCTGCTGGTCGGCCTTCCGATCCTGGATCGTCTGGCCAGAGCCCTGGGCAAAGCCGGCGCCGGTCAGCAAGGTGCAAAGTGCTGCGGTGGCAATAAAGCGTCCTGCGGTCATAATGGTCTCTCCCCGGTTTCATTTTTGGGTTTCATTTTTGCTGCCGGGCCCCGGCTCTGCCTGGGCTCTGCGGGAAGAAACCCTCACCGTCGCATCCATGTTTCGCGCAACCTTTTGCCAAAGTGACGGTCGTAATCAGATGCGCCTGAAAAATGCGGCATCCGTCATGTGTAGCGGAGGCTTGGCGGCGGCCTATCCTTGACATAGAGATAGGTTGCAAAGCAAACTGCCGAAACATGCGCTGTTGCACGCCACCGGGCTCGGCAACAGCATCGAGGACTCAAGAGGAGTGAGAGTGACCGGATCCCAGGCAAGCCGAATTACTTACACGCTCGATTCCTCCCTCGACAGCGTCAACCGCGTTGAGCAGACCGCCGAACAGGTGGCACAGAAGGCCGGATTTGATGATGACGAGGTCTTCCGAGTCTCCATGGCGGCCCGCGAGGCAGCGGTCAACGCCGTGCTTCATGGCAACGCCTACAGTCCGGACAAGCGCATCACTGCGTCCTTTGAGACAACACCCAAATCACTTGTCATCCGCATCGCTGACCAGGGTCCTGGTCTCGACCCTGCTACTCTCCCCGACCCCCTCGCGCCGGACAATCTGCTGCGCGGCTCCGGCCGCGGTATCTTTCTCATCCGCTCGTTCATGGATGAGGTAGAGTTTCGTATGCTCAACCCCGGTACTGAGCTCACCCTTATCAAGCACCTTGTAAGTGCCTAACCCAGCATTCCCGGTAATAGTATGATCTGCGGAGTTTCCACCCGGGCTTGGTTCTTCCATTAAGAACAAACCTTCGGCGGTCTACACCAATACCGGAAATTCTGTAGCGCAGTCATCCTCAGGAGGATCTCTCAGTGAGCGTTAAAATCTCGACTCGTCAGGTCGACGGCGTCACCGTTTTGGACATGAGCGGCCGCATCACCCTCGGCGAAGGCAGCGTCCAACTCCGTGATGCCGTGCGCGACCTGCTTTCCAAAGGTCAGAAGCACATTCTGCTCAATCTCGGCGACGTCACCTACATCGACAGCTCCGGCATCGGTGAGCTGGTCAGTGCATTCACCACAGTCAAGAATCAGGGCGGCGAGCTGAAGCTGCTGAACCTTACCCGCAAGGTCCACGACCTGCTTCAGATCACCAAGCTCTACACCGTCTTCGACGTGAAGGACGACGAGGCCAGCGCCATCGCCTCCTTCAAGAAGTAGACACTTCCGCACCAGACGAAGAGACTGCCCTCAGGGCAGCCTCTTCGTGTTTATGCCTCCGAACCAATCTTTCCTCGGATTGCAATCGATTATTCAACGACTGCAATGGCTTCAATCGAGAACAGTAGTCCCTTGGGAAGAGCAACAACAGGCGTGGATCGCACCGGCGGCGATCCCGGAAAGAATTCCGTGAACAGTTCGTTCAGCTTTGGAAAGGCATCGGCGTCTGCGATAAAGCACGTGACCTTCACCACCCGATGCAGATCACTCCCGGCGTCCTCAAGCACCGTGCGCAGGTTAGCGAGGGCCTGACGCGCTTGGGCTTCGAATGTCGGCCCTGCTGACTGGCCAGTCGCCGGATCTATGCCCGCCTGACCGGCAGTGAACACGAGATTGCCTACTCGCACAGCTTGCGAGTAGGGACCAATCCGCGGAACACGCCTGCTGTGGACGACTTCCTCTGGAAGTGCCATCGCTGCCTCCGCTAGAACTTCACTGCTGGCGCCGTCCGCGACGCCCTCACTCGCCTGGAAGTACGCGTTGTTGACGTGGAATCCGGCAAAGTTCGCCCAGATGCTGTTCGGGAACTGCCCGATGAACGTGTTGTAGTCGCGCAGCTTCTCGTTGTACCGCCGGCGCGCCACCTGGATGCGGTTCTCCGTCCCCTCAAGCTGGTCCTGCAGCGAAAGGAAGTTCTGGTTCGCCTTCAGGTCCGGATAGGCCTCAGACAGAGCGAGCAACCGGCCCAGCGCTCCATCCAGTTGTCCATTCGCCTGCATCTTGTCCTGCGGAGTCTTCGCGTTCAGAAGGCCCGCGCGCGCATTGGCGATGTCTGCAAACACCGTCTCCTCATGCTTCGCGTAGCCCTTCACCGTCTCCACCAAGTTGGGAATCAGGTCCGCGCGCCGCTGCAGCGTGGTATCGATGTCCGACCATGCCGCCTTCACGTCGGCGTCCTTGGCCACCATCTGGTTCTTCGAGCTCACATAGCTGCCCCCCACGAGCAGCAACACCACCACCAGTACAACCACGCCAACCAGTAAACCCTTCATCGTTCTCGCTCCCTCGCTTGATCGAAACTACTACGGCTCATTGCCGAATCAATCTGTATCCCTGCCTCTAAAACGACGCCCCGCCACCGCCCGAATCGCCGCCTCCGCCTCCGCTGAATCCTCCACCGCCACCACCGCCGCCCCAGCCGCCTCCACCACCCCAACCTCCGCCGCCACCGCCCCAGTAGCCGCCATAGAAGCCGCCGCGGCCTCCCCCACGACCGCCAAAGACCCGCGAAATCAGCAGGAAGATCGCAATCACCACCAGCCAGCCGATGATGCGCCCGCCCGGCGATGCCTGACGCTCGACCGGCTCCGGCGGTAGCTGCTTCGTATTGCTGTCCAGCGTCACCTTCGCGTCCGCCGCAATCAGGGCCGCCAGCTCCTGGGTACCGTCCAGCACCGCCGTGTTGAAGTCGTTCGACTGGATCGCCGGGCGCAGCCCCCGGCCAATGCGGCCCGAGATGCTGTCCGTGACCACCCCTTCTAGTCCCAGTCCCACCTCGATGCGGCCGCGATGGTCGTCGGTCACCAGCAGCAGCAGAATGCCGCGGTTGGTCGGCTTGTCGCCGATGCCCCACTTGTGGAAGAGGTCGTTCGAGAATTCCTCGATTGGCTCGTCCTCGAGCGTCTTGATGGTGACTACGAATAGCTGCGCCTTCGCGCGCTGCTGCAACTCCAGGCACAGCGCATCGGTCCGGTCGACAGCATCGGGAGAGAGTACGTGCGCGAAGTCGCTGACGAAGTTCGAGGGCGCCGGCAGCTTCGCGACCTGCTCCGCACGCAATCCGCACCAGCAGACGAGCAGTACCAGGAGCAACGTCAGCAGGCGATAGCGGCGAACGGGCATCGTCGTCATTCTACCGTTCGCCACCCCTAAACCTTGCAGTGCAAGCAAAAGGGGCGCCCAAAGCGCCCCCGGCTCACACGCTTTCCCGCCGCTACATCTTCGTCCCCTTGGACTTGGCGATCTCTTCAATCTGCTGCAGATGACCCTCGATTATCCCCGCATCCTGCGTCGCCATCTCCTTCAGTTGCGGGGTTATGGTGGCGCGCGCCTCTTCTTTGAACGCCTTGTCATCTTCCTTGTGCGCCTTCACCATCTCTTTGATATATGCCTGATCGAACGCATCCCCGGAGAGACCCTTCATCTTGTCCATCGTCTTCATCGCGTTTTTGGACGGCTCCTGTGGCACCGGTATGTTCAACGGTGCGACGGCTTGCTTCCATTCATCGAGCATCTTTCCGTGATCGTCTATCATTTGAGCGGCAAAGTGGCGCACCTTTTCGTCTGTGCTCTTCTCTAGGGCCAACCGTCCCATCTGGATCTCCGCGACATTCGATTCCATTGCCTTGAAAAGAAACTTCTGGTCCGCCCCCGGACCGGTAGCCGTTTCGTTTTTGGATTGATCCGGCCCCATTTGCTGTGTCGCCTGTCCACCGGCTCCGTGCATCTGGGCCAATGCAGCGCTACAGCACAGCACCATAGACAGCGCAATACCAGACATTCGGTTCGTCATCATCCCTTCCATCTCCTCGCACTGAGTAAGCCCGCCCGCAAGCAACGGCCGGTTCCGCCAGCTTTGGCGTTCCCGAACATTAGCACGAGCGCGCCCACCCGGCACCGGAGCCGATCCCCGCACGTTGGAAAACAACGTTGGAAAGCAAAACGGGCGCCTTTTAGCGCCCGCCTGGAAAAATCGTCCTTTCGTGGCTCCCTTACATCTTTGCCTTCTGGGTGCCCTTGGTCTTCGAGATCTCCTCTATCTGCTGCAGGTGGCTCTGGATGATCTGGTCAGACTGCATCACCACCTGCTTCAGTTGAGGGTTCTGCGTCGACTGCGCCTCCTGCTTGAACTCGCTGTCGTCATTCTTGTGGTCCTTCACCATGCTCTTGATGTAGGCCTGATCAAACGCGTCCCCGGAGAGCCCCTTCATCTTGTCCATGCTCTTCATCTGGCCCTTCGACGGCCCTTCAGGAACCTTCACGCCCATCTGCTGGGCCACTGGCTTCAACTGCTCTAGCATCTTGCCGTGGTCGTCCACCATGCGCTGGGCAAACTGCTTCACCTGGTCGTCGCTGCTCTTCTCGAGCGCCAGCTGTCCCATCTGAACCTCGGCCATATTGCCTTCCAGCGCCTTCTTCACAAACTCTTTATCCATTGCCGGACCCGCAGTCGGGCTGTTCATGCTGCCCATCTCCTGCTGTTGCTGCATTCCGGGGGAGGCCGAACCACCAGGTTGACTCGGCTGCTGCATTCCCCCGCCGCCGCCGCCCGGCGCCTGCGCAAACATTGGGCTGCAACATATTGCCGCCATCGCTGCCAGATTCCACATTCGTATTGTGTGCATTCTCAATCTCCTTTTCTCAATCTTCTTGATGAGAGCTCTCGCGCTCGGATCAAACGAGGCCTGCTGGTCGAACGGATGCGCTGGAAACCGCCCCCACAATCGCATCTCCGACAATCGCCTCTCTTAGGTAAGTAGCCGTGACGCCCCCTGCCGTTGCCCGCACTCCAATGGACATCCCGCCTGTTTGCCGAAGATCTCTTCCCTCCCAGGGCAACCAATCCCGGGCCACAACCGCTCTCAGCCCGGCCGCAAATCTTCCGACGCAGATATCCTGAAAGCATGTCCGATCTACCCTCTCCTCCCGTCGCACGCCGCGAGCCGCTTACCAAAACGCTCCACGGCCATACCCTCCACGACGACTATGCATGGCTGCGTAACAAAGACTCCGAGGAGGTCACCGCCTACCTCGAAGCCGAAAACGCCTACGCCGACGCCTGGATGGCGCCCACCAAGCCCCTCCAGGAGACCCTCTATCGCGAGATGCTGAGCCACATCAAGGAGACCGACGAGTCCTACCCCTATCACTACGCCGGCTACTACTACTACGCGCGCACCGTCGAAGGCTCTCAGTACGCCATTCACTGCCGTCGCAAGGGATCGATGGATGCTCCCGAAGAGATCATCCTCGACGGCAACGAGCTCGCCAAAGGCCATCCCTTCATGGCGCTCGGCGGCTTCAACATCTCCGAAGACCAGAACCTGCTCGCCTATTCCGTCGACCACACCGGTTTCCGCCAGTACGCGCTGCACATCAAAGACCTGCGCTCCGGCGAAACGCTCTCCGACACAGCGGAGCGCGTCGGCTCTCTCGTCTGGGCCAACGACAACACCACCCTCTTCTATTCCGTCGAAGACGAGGAGACCAAACGCCAGCATCGGCTATACCGCCATACTCTCGGCCAGCCACAATCGGCAGATACACTCATATTCGAGGAGCCCGACGAGCGCTTCAACCTCGGTGCCGGCAAGACCCGCGATAACAAATTCATCCTGCTCGAGATTGGCAGCCACACCACCAGCGAGTCGCATTTCCTTTCCGCAACGGATCCCCTTGCCGCCTGGACCCTGATCGAGCCTCGCCGCGACGACATCGAGTACTACCCCGACCATCGGGACGGGCTTTTCTACATCCGCGTCAACGACACCGGCCGCAACTTCCGCCTCGTCACCACGTCGGTCGGACAGCCTTCCGCAAGCCACTGGCGCGAGGTGATTCCCCATCGCGACGACGTGATGCTCGAAGACATCGATCTCTTTGCCGCCTTCGCCGCCATCGGCACCCGCTCCAACGGCCTGCCCCATATCGAGATCGCGCCCTTCGCGGAAGCCGGGGCGCTCGGCCCGGCTCTCGAGATCGCGCTGCCGGAGCCGGTCTACTCTGTGCACGGCGGCACCAACCCTGACTTCGCCACCACAAGCTACCGTTACGGTTACCAATCTCTGGTCACACCCGCCTCGGTCTATGAACTGGAGATCGCCACCCACGAGTCCACCCTGCGCAAGCAGCAGGAAGTCCCCGGCGGCTTCGACCGCACGCTCTATGCATCGGAGCGCGTCTTCGCCACCGCGGCAGATGGAACGAAAGTCCCCGTCTCCATCGTCTACCGGCGCGACAAGAAGACAGCCGCCAATCCCCTGCACGTCTACGCCTACGGCTCTTACGGATATTCGTTACCGGTCAGCTTCAGCGGCAATCGTCTCAGCCTGCTCGATCGCGGCGTCGTGATGGCCTTCGCGCACATCCGCGGCGGCGGTGACATGGGCAAGCCCTGGCACGATGCCGGCCGCCTCATGCAGAAGCGCAACACCTTCACCGACTTCATTACCGCTGTCGAGCACCTGACGAAGAACGGCTTCGGCGATGCTGCGCGAGTCTCCATCGAAGGCGGCAGTGCCGGCGGCCTGCTCATGGGTGCGGTCACCAACCTCCGCCCGGATCTTTTCCGCGCCGTCATCTCCCACGTTCCCTTCGTGGACGTGATGAACACCATGCTCGACGCCTCACTGCCCCTCACCGTCCCGGAATACGAGGAGTGGGGCAATCCCAATGAGCCCGTGGCCTTCGCCTATATGCTCAGCTACTCGCCCTATGACAACCTGAAGTCCGGCAGCTATCCCGCGATCCTGGTCAAGACCTCGCTCAACGACAGTCAGGTCATGTACTGGGAGCCTGCCAAGTATGTCGCCAAGCTGCGCACCCTCAAGCACGACCAGAACCCGCTCTTGCTCTACACCAACATGGCCGCCGGCCACGGCGGAGCCTCTGGCCGCTACGACTACCTGCGCGAGATCGCCTTCGACTACGCCTTCATCCTGCGCACCCTCGGCGTCGTCTAACGCAGCCACAAAAAGAAACGGCCAGCAGGAGTAACTCTCCCGCTGGCCGCTCTTGCTGCCTTACTGCGTCGCCACCGGACAATACGGCGACGGGTCGCGCACCGGGTTGCACGGGATACCCTGCCCCGCGGCGCGGCTGGCGACGATACTGTTGAACTGCCCGTTCGTGCCGGTCGCCGAGTTGCTGGGGCCTCCCGCCGTCTCCGTCGTCGAGCGTAACGCCATCCCGAAGCTCTGCAGGAAGATATTTGCCGATACCTGGTCTGTGTCGGTACGGATCGCGGTGATGTACTGGCTGTCCTTCGCCAGCACGAAGACCGCGCCGGTGCCGATACCGGAGACTGAAGCGATCGCATCCGGATGCGCGCCACCGAAGACAGGGATCGTGCTGGTGACAACGTAGCTCGTCAGGTTCACCACCGATACCGTGCCGTCTATCTGGTTCGCCACGTAGGCACGCGAGCCGTCCTGCAGGATCGTCACCGCGACCGGCCCTTTGCCCACCGGAACCGTGTGCGTCTCGCCGAAGATCGGGCCGTCGTTCCCGTAGATATCCAGCCCCACATTGATCACCGTGATCGTGTTCGAGTCGTAGTTCGCGGTCACCAGCAGTCCGGCCGGCTGGTAGAGCGCCGCGTGCACCGGCCCCAGCCCAGGCACCGCGCCCGTCCCCAGCGTGAGGGTCGGATGCAGCGAGTCAATCGCGTTCTGCTGCACATTGATCACGGTCACATCGTTGCTGCCGCGGTTCAGGATGAAGGCGCGGTTGTTGTCGCCGGACATCAGCCCGAAGACCGGGCAGATCCCCACCGGCAGATGCGTATCCACGGTGTTCACCGTCGTCTCAACGGAGGCTACTTCCCCGGGTGTGGTTACTGTGGCGGGTGTATTGCAGGCATTGATCGGGAGCGCTACCGCCGCGCCCGTCCCGCTGGTCGCGGTCGACTGTCCCTGGCTGATGGCGTAGATACGGCTTGAATTCGGCGTTCCGGCAAACTGCACCGGATTGGGCGCAATTCCAATCTCCTGCTGCAACGCCGGAGCTGTCGCCACCGATCCGGCAGTCGCCGGAGGCACCTGCAGAGTCAGCACCGCCAGCGCCGCGTTCGTCGACGCCAGAGTTGTCGGCGAGAGCGGGCTGTACGGCTCCAGCAGGTAAATGTCATTTGTGCCCACGAAGATTCCCGTCGGATTCGATCCCGCCGTCAGCGTCGAATTCGTCACGTGGCTCGTCTGCAGCCCAAAGCTCGTGGCGAACGTTGTCGGCGCCGATGTCGGATACGCATCGAGCGTCACATTCGTGTTCCCGTTGCTATTCAGGCTGTAGCCGGTGCTCCCGCTGCTGTTTATAGCAAAGGAGAAGACGCCATTGCCCAGCGTCGCCTGCGCCAGGGTGGTGTCGCCCGGCCCGTTGATCAGCGTAGCCAGACCGTTTGTAGATGGGCTGTTCGTCGTAAGCACGACGAAGTTTGCGTTGGGGTCTTGTTGCGCGGGGCCAGTCGGATTTACCGGCGTAACGACAGGACGATATTCGGCACCACAACCGCTTAGCAGGCCCAGCAGGCCCACGGCTGCAAGCCACGGGGCCACGGCCCCTGCTCGACTCAGCACTCGCTTCTACCTCATGTACAACAGATTCTTCGAGATTCTTCTCTCGGGATTGTAAATCAGCGCGTGCTCGCCACGGCAAAACACACCCAGCGCGCTATCCCTACCAGAGCCAAGTAAGCTACCCAAGCCGCAACAGCTATCGTTGGCTCGCCATCCCATGCTTCTGCAGCAAATGCTCGGCCCGCGGATCAAGCGCCTTGCGCAGAAACACCGTCGCCTGCGGGTTGCGGTTGTAGCGCTCGCACTCCTCATAGCCGTGGCGATCGTAGAAGCGCAGCGCCGCCTTCAGGTCGTCTTTGGAATCCAGATAGAGCCACGCGTAGCCGTGCGCCTCGGCATACTGCTCCAGCGCCACCAGCAGCGCCAGTGCCACACCGGAGCCACGATACTCCGGCCGCACATACATCCGCTTGATCTCGCCCGCCTGCGCCGGCGTGCGCAGCGGCCGCAGCCCGATGCAACCCACAACGTCTTTGCCCTTCTGCGCCAGCCACATTCCCGCGCCTGCGCCGAAGTAGTCCGCCTCGAAGCTCTCCGACGAGTCCCGCAACACCACGTCCACGGCGTCGTTGTACTCCTGCACCAGCTGGAACGCCGTCGCCCGGTCCTGCTCGCCTGCCCGCCATACCCGCAGCTCTGTCATCTCCACCTCACCGCAGTCCCAGCTTCCAGCCCGTGTAGCTGGCTATCTCATGCGCCATCCGCTGGGCCCGGCGCCGTCGTCCCACCGGTCGTCCTACCGCCCGCGGCGACGTATACACCGTCAGCCCATAGCTCTCGCATAGTTGATGGATGCGAAAAAGGTGCGTTCCGTCAGACACCGCGAGGATGCTGTGGATATGGTTCTCTTGCGCAATCGCCGCCAGCCGCCGCGCCGACTGGTCCGTCGTCCGGCTCTGTGTCTCTGCAATGATGCGGCTCTCGGGTATACCCTGCGCAACCAGAAAATCGTGCCCCACGCCGCCCTCGGAGTGCTGTGGATCGCCGCTGCCCCCCAGCGTAATGATCAGCGGCGCCAGCCCCTGCCGATACAGCAGCAGGCCCTGCTCCAGCCGGGCGCGCAGCACCGGCGAAGGCCTCCCGTCATACTCCGCCGCGCCGAAGACGGCAATCGCATCCGCAGGACGCGCCTCATCCATCTTGGCGTAGCGTTCGATCTCCCAGTAGACCGACAACACCCAGCATGTGGCGCCCGCGACCGCCAAAAGCAGCAGCACGGCCACGGTGCGGCGCAGCCATCCGCGGCGCGGCTGCCGTGTCACCTGTACCGCCGACGGCTCCCCCCGCCGTTCTCTGGTCGCGTCTGCCTTCACCGCACCCATCTGTCCGGTCGCTTCCCCCTGAAAGCAGCACCTGTCGCGCTCGATCTCTCAGTCCTGCAGTGCCAGCGCAATCTCATGCGTGGGAATCGAGCCTTCTCTCAGGATGTGCCATGACTTGCCTCCGCCCGAGAGATCCACAATCGTCGTGTGGCCCTGCCGCATCGTCGGGCCGCCGTCCACGATCAACGGGATCCGTTCCCCAATCTGGTCGCGCACCCCCGCCGCGTGGGTGCACTCCGGCGCGCCATGCAGGTTCGCACTCGTGGCCGTGATGGGCAGTCCCAACGCCGCCACCACCGCGCGCGGAATCGCCGCATCGGGCAGGCGCAGCGCCACGTTCCCGGTATTCGCCGTCGAACGCAGCGGCAGCTTCGCTCCCGCGCGCACGATCAGCGTCAGCGGCCCCGGCCAGAAGCGCTCCGCCAGCACATCGAAGCTTCCATCCAGATCGCGCGCCAGCTCATACGCCTGCTCCACCTCGGCGATCAGCAGTGAAAGCGGCTTGTGCTTCAACCGGCTCTTGATCTCGTAAATGTGCTCCACCGCCCGCAGGTTCACCGGGTCCACGGCGAGGCCGTAAAAGGTGTCGGTAGGCATGCCAATGACGCTGCCGGCCCGGAGGCACGAGACGATATATTTCACACGGTCCGGTTCCGGCTCATCCGGATGGACACGAAGAATCTCTGCTGACAAGGCCTCTCCTGGGAATCACTCGCACCACCATCCTTCGCACCGTGTGGTGCGAAGCACCTTCCAGCAGGTGTACACCAGCACCGCTGTCCCACCTGCATTTTCCTCTGGCAAGCCGCGCCGGGGTGGCTGAGCCTGAAGGAAGGGAAAATGCTCAGAAGCACAGAATAGAGCAAAAACACTCCGACATGAATCATCATCGCGGCCGCCGCGAAACGAAGTGGAAAGCTCTGCTCTCGGTGAAGCACCGCCCGGCAGCGTAAAATCGCCCCGATGCTCGCCGGCCCACTGCGCACGCGCCTCCGCCTCGTCGAAAGCCGTCAGAACCCTCGCGTCAAAGAATTGCGTGCCGCGCTCTCCCGCACCGGCCGAACCCCCTCCGGCCTGATCGCCATCGAAGGCGAGCACCTCGTCGCCGAAGCCATACGCAGCCAACTCCGCTTCGCCACCATCTTCCTGCGCGACGGCTACCAACCGCCCTTCGCTCTTCCCAACGACGCCGAACCTCTCTTGCTCCCAGCCGATGTCTTCTCGAGCGCCGTCGCCACCGAGCAACCGCAGGGCATCGCCGCGCTCGTCCACCCTCCGGCCTTTTCCATGGAGGCTCTCTTCGCAGGCGCCGCCCCGCTGATTCTCGTCCTCGCCGGTCTGCAGGACCCCGGCAATGTCGGCACCCTCCTGCGCTCGGCAGAGGCCTTCGGAGCAACTGGCGTTCTTCTATTGCCCGGCGCGGCCAATCCCTGGAACCCCAAAGCCCTCCGCGCCTCTGCCGGCTCCGCCTTTCGCGTTCCCGCCTTAAATGCGACCGAGCCAGAAGCGCTCAATCTCTTCGACCGCCACCGCATCCCCGCCATTGCCGCCGTCGCACGATCCGGCATTGCGGTCACCAAAGCGCCCCTCGCCGGCCCATGCGCGCTGCTCATCGGCAACGAGGGCGTCGGGCTCAGCAAAATCCTTGTCTCCGCCGCCAAGCATCGCGTCACCATCTCTACGCCCGGCAACGTCGAAAGCCTTAACGCCGCCATCGCCGGCAGCCTGCTGCTGTATGAGGCATCCCGTCAGAGAACGCAAAAAGCTGCCCGCCAGCGTCCAACCTCACCATGAGTCTCTTCGGCGGCACACCCGATCTAGCCCCGGCATCCGCCCGCCGCGCCGCGCCGCTTGCCGAGCGCATGCGGCCCCGCACACTCGATGAATACGTCGGTCAGCAGCACCTCGTCGGACCCGGCAAGCCGCTGCGCATGCAGATCGAATCGGACGACCCCGCCTCCATGATCTTCTGGGGACCTCCCGGCGTCGGCAAAACCACCCTCGCCAAGATCATCGCCGAGACCACGCACGCCACCTTCATCGAGTTCTCCGCCGTCCTCTCCGGCATCAAGGAGATCAAGCAGGTCATGGTCGACGCGGAAAAAGCCGCGCACTATGGCTCGCGCACCATCCTCTTCGTCGACGAGATCCATCGCTTCAACAAGGCGCAGCAGGACGCCTTTCTTCCCTACGTCGAGCGCGGCACCATCCGCCTCATCGGCGCGACGACAGAAAATCCATCCTTCGAGATCATCTCCGCGCTGCTCTCCCGCTGCCGCGTCTACACTCTCCAGCCGCTCACGGAAGACGAGCTTCTCACGCTGCTCCGTCGCGCACTCACCGACGAGCGCGGCTTAGCCAAAGATCACCTCGCCGCCGATGACGACGCCATCGTCCTCATGGCCTCCTACGCATCCGGCGACGCGCGCACCGCCTATAACGCGCTCGAGATCGCCGGCCGCCTCGCCGCTACCAGACCCGAGCGCCGCATCACTCGCGAAATCGCCACCGAAGCCCTGCAGAGGCGCGTCCTGCTCTACGACAAGAGCGGCGAGCAGCACTACGACCTCATCTCCGCTCTGCACAAATCCATTCGTAACAGTGACGTGGACGCATCGCTCTACTGGCTTGGCCGCATGCTCGCCGCCGGTGAAGACCCGCTCTATGTCGCGCGCCGCCTCGTCCGCATGGCGTCGGAAGACGTCGGCCTTGCCGCACCCGAAGCGCTCAATCTCACGCTCTCCGCGCGCGATGCTATGGATTTTCTCGGCTCACCTGAAGGCGAGCTCGCATTAGCGCAGGCCGCCGCCTATCTCGCGCTCGCGCCCAAATCGAACGCCGTCTACACCGCCTGGGGCGCCGTCACCGAGGATATAGAGAACACCCGCGCCGAACCCGTTCCGCTGCACCTGCGCAACGCTCCGACAAAGCTCATGCGAGACTTGAACTATGGGAAGGAATACCAGTACGCGCACGACATCGAAGGCAAAGTAGCCGGCATGGACTGCCTGCCCGAAAACCTCCGCGACCGGCGCTACTACCAACCCACCAGCGAAGGCCGCGAAAAGCTATTGAAGCAAAGAATGGATGAGATAGAGCGGATTCGCGAAGAGAACAAAAAGCGCGAATAGCAAGTCCTAACGAACAATATCGTGCAGCTTCAAATAGTCCTGTTTTGACCCCAAGAACCGTAAGGCCGATCCCGTCTCTACGCTGATGCACGTCATAGTTACGAAAGACGGACTTATCTCATGATAAAGACAATTCATCGAACCGGATGCCAGGCGGTACGTTATGGGAGTTGTGTCGAACGCACCGTACATTTTTGCCCACATCTCTCTTGACCGATCAAAGCAGCCGTTGCAACTCCCAGACCTGGACTTTGACAGCACAATAGAACAGACGAAATGTCTCGGGAAGATTGCCTTATCTATGCTGATGTCGTTGGGCTGTTGAAAGTCTGCCTTTGGCACATACCAGAGCAGCGGTACATTCAGGCTGAAATCAGCGAATTGCATCTTTCGCGAGTGGGTCCGATGCCACGCCAGCGCGGGCAGGATCGGATAGACGATCGCCAGATAGAACCAGATGCCGACATAGGCGAAAACGGCGTCAGCCAGCCAATACCAGCCGTTCCCTACTGAGATTTCTTTGAGAGATCGCATCCTTGGATCAGCCGGATGCTAACACAGCCTTCCTGCAGTGCCGCATTCACTGGACCGCATATCCAACCATCTTCCAGCCCGCACCCTCATGCACCATCACCACCGACTCCAGCTGCGGATGCCCATTCGCAAACGTGGTCTCGTATACGAACGCCACATACTCGCCCTTCGGCAGGTTCGGCATTTCGGTGTTCCACTCGCTCGCCTTCAGATCGCGCACCAGCACCGGGTCGAGCGCCTTGCGCGTCGTCTCCATGCGCCGCACCCAACCCTTCTCCGGCACCTGCGAGCGAAAATAATCCGACGCCGCATCCCAGCTTTTGTCGTAGGTCGCAGCGTCTTCGATCTTCAGCCACTCCTCAGCCGCGGTGCGCGCCGCCGCGATCGCGTCCGCATGTTGCGCATTGATCTTCTCCTGCTTCTTGCTGATCTGCGCGTTCGTCGGCAGCACAGCCAGCAATCCCACGATCCCCAGCGCGAGAGCGCGGTACTTACTGGCCATATTTGACCGAACACCCATAGGGCCGCGTCGACGCCACCTCCACCGGCTGGCCCGCCATCGACTCGGTCAGCGCCGTCGAGACATAATTCCTGGCAGTCTTCACATCGTCCGCGTCCGTCGTCGCCTTGTCATCGATCGCCCCGGCATAGATCAGCTTGCCCTGCGGGTCGATCACGAACATGTGCGGTGTCGTCTTCGCGCCATATTCGCGCCCGATATCACCACTCGGGTCAAGAATAGCCGCCGTTGGATGTGCGCCCACCTTTTCGATGTACGCATTCTCCTCCGGAGCAGTCATGTAGCCATCCTCCGCATGCGATGGCGACGACGAGAGCACGGTGAGCCACACCACGCCCTTTCCCGTCCACTGCCGCTGAAGCGCCTGCATATTGCCACTGTCATAGTGCTTTTTAGTAAACGGACAGGTACGATTCGTCCACTCCAGCACCACGTACTTCCCGCGGTACTGATCGAGCGAGACCATCTTCCCCTGCGAATCTTTTCCGCTAAACGTTGGCGCCGACTGCCCGACACTGGCCGCATGCGCTACCAGCACCCATGTCAGCGCGGCTACCGCGATCGCAATGTAGACGAACGCACGCCACGCACCCAACCGGCGAATATACCGTTCCCACGACATGGCTTACCTCCCGCGTTGTTGGAGACCCTGTTATCGCGACGGTGTCAGCGACGCTGTTCGCGCGCCTCCCGCATCCGGGTTGGGCAGCGTCTTCAAAGCGTCCAGCACCGTGTTGGTCGTCAGTACTTCAGGCAGCACCCGCGCGGGCGCGCCCGGTGTCCCTGGATACAGCGCGTACGTCGGCACACTCGAGCGTCCCAGCGACGCCAGCGCACGCGCGATGTCCTCATCATGCCGCGTCCAGTCCGCGCGAACCAGCGCAATCTTTCCATCCTGCAACTTGCTTAGCACGTCGGGCCGCTCCAGCACCACCCGCTCATTCACCTGGCAGCTCAAACACCAATCCGCCGTAAAGTCGACGAACACCGGCCGCCCCTGCGCCTGGTACTGCGCCACAACATCCGGTGTAAACGGCTGCCAGCGCGCGTGTGTGGTCAGTATGAGAGCCAGCCGTACCCGAGGCCACGCTCGCCGCCGGCTGGAACGTTCGCACGGCATAGACCGGCGCCGCGATCGCCAGCACCAGGATCACCACCGCCGTCGCAGTGGCAGGCAACTTCGCGGGCCAGCGTCCCAACACCCAGCCCGCAATCCCTAGCAGCAGAAATGCCGAAAGCAACCCGATCAGCGCCGTCGCTCCGGCAAGCTGCGCAAACACCCACACCAGCCAGATCACCGTCGCGAAGATCGGCACCGCCGTCGCCTGCTTCAGCAGCTCCATCCACACACCGGGCTTCGGCAGCAACTTGGTCCACGCCGGCTGAAACGCCAGTAGCAGATACGGCAGCGCCAGCCCGACGCCCAGCGCGGTAAATACCGCAAACGCCACCACCGCCGACTGCACCAGCGCAAACCCGATGGCTGCTCCCAGGAACGGAGCCGCACACGGCGTCGCCACCACCACCGCCAGCACGCCGGTAAAGAAGCTTCCCGCAAGGCCATGCTTGTTCGCGAGCGACGAGCCCGCGCTCGTCACGCTCAGCCCAATCTCAAACATCCCCGCCAGCGATAGCCCGAGGAAGAACAGCAGCAGCGCAATCATCGCCACGAACACCGGCGACTGGAACTGGAAGCCCCACCCCAGCTGCTGCCCGCCCGCGCGCAGCACCAGCAGCACTGCCACGACGATCCAGAACGACACCAGGATGCCCAGCGTGTAGACCAGCCCCTGCACCCGCATCGCACGCCGCTCCACAGTCGACGACTGCACCAGCGCCAGCGCCTTGATGAACAGCACCGGGAAGACACACGGCATCAGGTTCAGCAGCACGCCACCGATCAGCGCAAAGCCTACATAGCGCAGCAACCCGGCGCTCTCCGGCACCGAAATCGGCGGCGGTGGAATCACTCCCTGCGCGGCCCGTATCAGGTATGAGCTCCCATCGGGCAGCAACACAATGCCGCCTAGCGCCCGCGGTGTCGTCTGCAGATTCTCATCCTGCTTCAGCGCGATCACCGCGCCGTCTCCCCGCGAAGTCACCGGTTGCGGCGCTGCATTCGCAATCACATTCTGGTCTGCGGGAAAGAACTGTGCCCCGTCCATACGCTTGCCGGTCAGCACAGCCAGCTCGAAGCCGCCTGGAACTCGCGAGAAGATCGCCTTCGCTCGCGCCGGCAGCACCTTCGGCATCGCCGCGAATGTCTTCTGGAAGAGCGGTGTCGCCGCACTCGTGCCGCCCGTGCCCATCGGCAAATCCAGCGTCAGGTGAGCCTTGCCCGGCACACACGCCTGGCGGCACACCAGCCAGCGCACATCGGCAGCGATCGGAACACCGGCAGTCGCGTCAGCAGTGTTCCCAGTATGTATATGCAGCTCCGCAGGAAACAGCACCTGCCCCTCGTACCCGAAGTCCATCAGCGGGCCTAGCGGCAGCCGCTTCGGCGCGGGAAACTGCAGCGGCCCCACCGTCGCGCCCGCGGGTAGCGTCCACTTCACCTCCGGCGGCTCACCGGAATCGCCCGCGTTGGTCCAGTACACATGCCAGCCCCGCTCCAGGTCGAAGAGCAGACCCAGGTGCGGCGGCATCGCGGTGTGGGCTGCATCGGCAGAGATCGACGCCTGGTCCGCCACCAGCGAGACCTTCACGTGGGGCGCCACGACGCTCGTCTGCGCATCGCTGCGCACGCAGAAGGCAGCCGTCGCGATCAGCAGCAGCAGAGCCGGCAGCAGGCGCAAACGGCACAAACCAGATACGTTCATAAGATTGCTCTATTGTAGGACTTCCACGGCGGCGTTTGGTTACGCCCGCTGGCTGTTCCGGGACCACGCCGCATGCGCCTTCAGAATGCACCGGTCCATCACCACTCCGATCCCGTCTGCCTCCCCCCAGCCCGCCGCCTCGTCGTGGCACACACCCTCCTGCAGCCACAAGTAGGAGATCTTCAGCCGGATCACATCCTTCACAATCTCCGGCACATAGACCGGGTCACGGAAGACATCCACCACGTCGATCTTCCCTACCGCCGCGGCAGCCTCGTCCAGCGAATCAAAAACCGGCTCGCCCAGGATCGTCCGGCTCCGCGCCTTCGGGTTCACCGGCACAATCCGGTAGCCATGCTGCTGCAGGTAGTGCGCCACGTTCAGGCTCGGTCGGCCCGGCTTATCCGACAGCCCCACCACGGCAATCGTCTTAGCATTCTGCAGGATCTCGCTTATCGTCTCCGGCTCATTCATGCAACGTCCCTTGTCCCTCGCTGGTTGGATGACAATCCAGCGTCCGCGGTCCAAAACCATCTCGAATTCATTTACTCGGTAATCACGCGGTCCGCCCACTCCACAAGCCCCACGAAGATTGTCGGGTTGCCATACTTTGCGCCGTAGTTCGCAAGATCAGCTTCAGTGATGCCGCGCGCCCGCGAGCACGCCCCGCATGCAAAGATCTGGATCTTTCTTGCTGACACCTTTTCGAGCGCCTGCGCCAAAGGCGGCCAGCCCACAGGCACCACCGCTTCTGCAAGGCTCTTACGCATCAGCCCGACCGCCTCGCCCAACAAAAATATCTGCACCGAGTGACCTGCCTCGGCCAGCGCCAGCCCATGCAGAAATGGAAACGCAGCCTTGGTCGGATCGTCCGATCCCCAGGCGCTCTTCATCATGATGTTGAGAGGCTTTTTATTGCCCGGCGATGCTGGCGCCGGCGCGCCGGACGCGGAATCAAAACCGCCCAACGCCAGAAGCGGAAATGCAGCTAACTGTGAGAGAAAAGACCGACGCGACACGGAATACCTCCTGGACGTGCATAGAAGGGCCTGCCGCCACTTATACTCCCGGGCCTAACGCTGCCCCGCGTTCTATAAGTCCAGATCGTCCGCGGCAGCGCCGGTCGGTGCTCCATGGTTTGCCTGGGCGGGCTATCTCACACTTCTCCCGGCTTCTTCGCTTCCGGTTTCTTCACTTCAATGACGCGAAGCGGCGGAAAGACATACCACGCGACAAAGGCGCGACGTACCTGCACGCCCTCGGCGCGAAACACCGCCGCGTACTGACCGGTCTTCACAAAATCTGAAATGACTGCCACGCCCCCCGGCTTCAATATCCGCGCAATTTCCCGGCACGCCTGGTCCCGTTCTTCGCGCTTTGAAATGTTGTGCAGGCACAAATTGGACAAAATCACTTCGAAGCTCGCATCGGGCAGCCCCGTATCCTGCGCCGGGCGCTCCAGCAGCTTGCAGCGTTCGGCAACGCCTTCCTGTTGGAGCACCTGCTTCTGTTTTTTCCCGAGCATTGCCGCTCAGATCGGAGGTCTTCCAGATATCCAGCCCGACAGCGCGGCCGGTAGTGAGCCGTTTCGCCGCTCCCACCAGCAGCAGTCCGCGACCCGTCCCCACATCCAGAACATTTTCATCTCCACGCAGTTTTGCCACCGCCAGCATGCGGTCGCGATGATGGAAGTTGCCCCTCAGACTGTAGAGCAGCATCAGGCCGCCGGAGAGCAGGAACGCAAGCCCCGTGATCCAGAAGCCATGCAGGTCCACCAATGCAATGCCAATGTGGAATGGCGGGATAAGCAGCGAAGCAGCCAGAAAGACCACGCCGAGCACGATCAAGTTGCGGATCACGCCCGGCGCATCTATTCCGTAGTTGATCCGCTCGCTCAAACGTCCAGGTCGTCTCCCGCAGTCGCCACCGGCACCACGCCTCTTCGCCGCATCAGCAGATAGCCGCGGATGAACGGTGCCAGCGCGCCATCCAGCACGCTGTCCACATCGCCGACTTCCACCTTCGTCCGCAGGTCCTTCGCAATCCGGTACGGCTGCAGCACATAACTCCGGATCTGCGAGCCGAAATTGATCTCCAACTTCGAGTCCTCAATTTTGCGGCTCGTTTCTTTCTTCTTGTCCAGCTCGTACTCGTACAGCCGCGAGCGCAGCATCTTCATCGCCTTCTCGCGGTTTTTGTGCTGCGAGCGCTCGTTCTGGCACTGCACCACAATGCCGGTCGGAATATGCGTGATGCGCACCGCAGAGTCGGTCGTGTTCACATGCTGGCCGCCCTTGCCGCCGCTGCGGTAGGTGTCGGTGCGGATCTCATCCGGTTTGATGTCGATTTCGATCGTGTCATCGATCTCCGGCGACACATATACGCTGGCAAACGAGGTATGCCGCCGCTTCGCCTGGTCGAAGGGTGAAATGCGCACGAGCCGGTGCACGCCCGTCTCCCCGCTCAGCAAGCCATAAGCCGACTCGCCCGTAATGGTGAAGGTCGCCGACTTGATGCCCGCCTCCTCCCCATCCTGGTAGTCGTTGATCTCGGTCTTGAAGCCCTCGCGCTCCGCCCAGCGCAGGTACATGCGCATCAGCATCTCGGCCCAGTCTTGGCTCTCGGTGCCGCCCGCGCCCGGATGCACGGTCACAATCGCATTCAGCGCATCCGTCTCGCCGGAGAGCATCGTGCGCGTCTCCAGCTCCTCTGCGTATTTCCCCAGCGAAGTGATCTCGCGTTCGAGCTCCGGCTCGACCGCCTCGCCCTCGCGCGCCAGTTCGAAGTACGCCTCCACGTCGCCGGCCCGCCGCTCCAGCTCGACATCGAAGGCGAGCTGCTGCTCCAGCCGCTTGCGCTCACGCATCAGCACCTGCGACTCCGCCGGCTTCCCCCACACCGCGGGATCACCCAGCTTTTCTTCTACTGTTTTGAGCTCCGCACGCATCCGCGCGGCGTCAAAGATACTCCCGCAGGTCGCGCACGCGATCGCGCACGGGAGCGTAGGCAAATTCCAGATCGTTCAACATAAGATTTGGGCCTGACCTGACTTGATGTACTTAGTTAGATAGAAGTTTTCAGCACTCGCCTGCGCTCGATCGTCAAGCGAACTGCACGCGCCAGCGCCGCCAGCGATAGTATCCCACACACCAGCGCAAAGACATCACCGAAGCGGGTATAGAAGGTCAGCTCGTCGTTGAAGCCATACCGCACCACGAGCGACGTAAATTCATGCCGCGGCACACTCTGCGTAATGCGTCCAAAGGGATCGATCGCCGCCGTCACGCCGGTATTCGTATCCCTGATCAGCCATCGCCGGTTCTCTACCGCGCGCATCCGTGCCATGTTCAGGTGCTGCCACGGCGCGCTTGTATCTCCATACCATCCATCGTCTGAGATATTCACCAGCACCTCGGCGCCGTTCACGGCAAACTGCCGTATCTCACTCGCAAAGATCGACTCGTAGCAGATGAAGATGCCGTAGTGATGTCCATGCAGCCTGAAGACGCTGCGCTTCCAGCCATGCGTGAATCGTCCCGCGTTTCGTGTTAGTCCATGCGCAAAGCTGAAGAAGCTCTTGAAGGGTATGTACTCGCCCCATGGCACCAGGTGGATCTTCGCGTAGCGTCCCAGCAGCGACCCATCGGGAGCAAAGACGCTCGCCGCGTTGTACAGATCCACATGGGTCGCCCGTACATCCGCCGCCGCATTGCCTACAATCGCCGCCGCACCCGTCGCCGCTGTCAGCCGCTGCATCAGCGCGCGGAAACGCGGATCGCCCTCCTGCATCGCAGTAGGCGCCTCCGGCCACACAATCACACTCGGACGAGGACCAGTTGCGTCGCACTGCGGCGTCACCAGCGGCGCATGAGTCTCCGGCAACCCTGCGATGTCCGGCGTGCAGGTACGCTCGCTCCATTGCACAAAGCGCCCTGTATTCAGCTCCCATAGGTCGACATACCTGCCGGCCTTCGGGTCCCACTCGGTGCCGGTCCAGCTGTTGTCCTGCTGCACGCTGAGGTTCTCCTGCAGCAGCACGGCAGTTGCCGCCGTCGGTGAAGGCGCAGGATGCCACAGCAGTCCCGCCTCGATCAGCACCGTCACCGCCACGGCTCCCATCCACCAGAAGCTCTTCCGCCACGCAATGCCCGCCGCAAACAAAACGTTCACCACCAGCAGCACAAACGTGACCCCATAGGTTCCCGTCCACGGCCCGATGCTGGTCAGCGCCGCGTTATCGATCTGCGAGTAGCCAAGTTGGTCCCACGGAACTTTGATCAGGTGCGCGCCCAGCAAGTCGATCGCTGTCCAGAGAAAGGCCGCCAGAAAGAGTGGCATCCGCAGACCGCCGGTTGCGTGACGTGAAAACGCGATCAGCCATCCGAACAACCCGTAGTACAGCCCCATGATCAGGCTGTAGAGCAGCAGGATCCCCGCCGCGACCAGCGCCGGCAGCCCGCCATATAGAAACATCGTCTGGTAGATCCAGTAACAGTTGATTCCGTACCACAGGACGCCGAAGACCCACCCGGTGAAAAAGCCCTGCCACAGCGGACCATCCCCCTCCTCACTGCACAGCAGCGCCAGCAAAAGCGGCACGGCGCCGAACCATGCAAAGACGGTGCGCCACACCGGCAACGGGCCCGCTACTGGGAAACATAGGTTCAACAGCACGGCAGAGAGAACCGCCAGTCCCAGGCGAGCTTGGCTTGTTCTTATCGTCGTGCACATAGGTGGGTCATGCGAGTCGGAGTCTACCATCCGCAGCCGCAGCTCCTTACGCAACGAGGTATGAATCCTTCTCCCTGCGCCACTTCGCGGTACACTCCTTCCATGCCCGTCATCCTCTTCGGCATGCGCCTGCTGGAAGTTATGTTCTTCATCGGCCTCGCAGGCTCTGCCATCGTCGTCCTGCTGACCTCGTTCGAGGACATGCACGAGCTTTTCAGCAAGACGAAGCATCCTCAGTCTGCAGAGAAGACGCCTGAAGCCTGAATCTGTCGCAGAGACGGCTTCTGCTCCAAAATCGCGGCGCAACACCCCCTCATGGGCTCACCCCGATGGCCTCTCTAAGCACTAATCCTTCCCATAACATGACAAGCCTTTGCGTCTGGAGCGTTGACGCTCCCATCCATCCGCTCTACACTCAGCCGAGTACGCCGGACAGGCAGTAGAGCCTCTTCCCTAGGGCGTAGAGTTTCGGGGAAGGTGTTCTGGCGCTCCGCGCAGAGCGCATAGCCGAACGTCAGGACCGAATGGCCTTCGAGAAGACAACCGCAGCACCCTCTGGTCGCGTACGCCTCGTCGTGGCCTCCTCGGTCATGCTGTCGTTCATCTCCTTCTGGCGCGCGGCCGCCATCGTTCTTAACGATCTCGGCTCCTCCGCGTTCTACGCCGGCGGCATCTCCGAACAGCTCGTCGGCAAATCCGCACCCTGGTTCATCCTGGGCGTCATGCTCTTCTCCTTTGCGGTGCGCGCCGTGTATGTAGAGAGCTGCTCCATGTTCACCCGCGGCGGCGTCTATCGCGTCGTCAAGGAGGCCCTCGGCGGCACCTTCGCCAAGCTCAGCGTCTCCGCGTTGATGTTCGACTACATCCTCACCGGCCCCATTTCCGGCGTATCGGCGGGCCAATACATCACTGGTCTTCTCGATGAGCTGCTGGTCGTCGCCGCGCAGCACAACTGGCTCCCCGCCGCGCTGATGGGAGCGCACGGCCATGTGCCGCAGTTACCGATGGACTTCACCTCGGCTGGCATCGCCGTCGTCGCCACCGCTTATTTCTGGTGGCAGAACGTCAAAGGTATCCACGAGTCCAGCGACAAAGCACTGGAAGTCATGAAGATCACCACCGTCATGGTGGTCATCCTCCTGCTTTGGGGCACCTACACCGTCTTTCATGTCGGCGCCCATCTCCCGCCCCTTCCACGGCCGTCCAACCTCAACTTCAGCCCGGATGCGCTCGGTTTCCTGAGGCACATTTCGCACCCCTCCGAATATGCAAAGATGCTTGGCCTCTTCGGCATCCTCATGGCCTTCGGACACTCCGTGCTCGCCATGAGCGGTGAAGAGACCCTCGCCCAGGTCAACCGCGAAATCGAGCATCCCAAGCTGCGCAATCTCAAGCGCGCCGCGATTGTCATCGCCATCTACAGCCTGCTCTTCACCGGCCTCGCCACGCTGCTGGCCGGCATGCTCATTCCCGACGCGGTGCGCGTCCCCGTCTATAAGGACAACCTCATCGCCGGCCTCGCCATGTACATGGCCGGTCCGCAGTTGCTGCGCATCATCTTCCGCGTCTTTGTCGTCATCGTCGGTTTTCTGATCCTTTCTGGCGCCGTGAATACCTCCATCATCGGTTCCACCGGCGTGCTCATGCGCGTTGCGGAAGACGGTGTACTCACCGACTGGTTCCGCAAGCCCAACCACCGCTTCGGAACCAGCTATCGCATCATCAATCTCGTCGCCATCCTCCAGCTCTTCACCATCGTCGTCACGCGCGGCAATGTCATCACCCTGGGCGAGGCCTATGCCTTCGGTGTCATCTGGAGTTTCACCTTCAATGCGCTCGCCATGCTCGTGCTGCGCTGGAAGTACAAGGGAGTGCGCGGCTGGAAGGTGCCTCCCAACATCCGCATCGGCCGGACCGAGATTCCCATCGGCCTTATCTCCGTCTTCATGGTGTTGTTGTCCACGGCCATAGTGAATTTGTTCACTAAATCCGTCGCCACCGTCAGCGGCATTGCTTTCGCGGCAGCGTTCTTTATCATCTTCTCCATCTCGGAGCGGCAGAACCAGCGCCGCCACGCGCTTACCGATCGCCAGATGCGAGAGCACTTCCAACTCGAGCACGAGGACACCATCGGTCGCGAGTCACTGCAGATCCGTCCCGGCTGCCTCATGGTCACCATGCGTGATGCCGACAATCCACTCGCGTTGAAGTGGGCGCTCGCCCGCACCGATACCGATGAGCAGGATGTCGTCGTTCTCACCGCCCGCATGGTTGGCGTCGGCGGCCCGGAACTACTCGATGCCTCCGAGCAGTCCTTCTCCGAGCACGAACAGATGCTCTTCACTAAGGCCGTCTCCGTTGCGGAAAGCTTCGGCAAGCACATTAATCTGCTGGTAGTTCCCGCGGGTGATGTCTTCGCCGCGCTGGTCCAGACAGCAAATTCACTCGAAAGTGCTTCGGTCGTCTCCGGTGTCTCTTCCAAAATGACGGCGCAGGAACAGGCTTACTATGTCGGCCAGGCCTGGGAGGCGCTCCCCGAACCTAAGCGTCAGTTCACGTTCTACGTGGTCATGGAAGATGGCAGCGCGCAGGCCTATCACATCGGTCCGCATGCGCCCCATCTCCAGCCGGACGACGTGCAGCTCGTACATCGCCTGTGGCTCAACTTCCGCCGCGAGCCGGAACTCGCATCACTCCATCACAGCGATATTGTCACTTATGCGTTAACGCGTCTCGCCACCGAATATGCGCGGGATAAGCAGGAGACGATCAAGGGCCTGAAGCGCAGTACTACCAAGGACACCGCCACCACGCGTGCATTTGGTAAGCCCAATGCCCCACGCGAAGGCGCAAATGACTACAACGTCCTCGCGCCCAAACCCAATGCCGATAAGACCGACATATCTTACTGAAATTCACATATCCACTCATAAATAAAATTATTAGCCCTTGATTTTCTCCTAATTTTTTGCGCGATCAGGAAAATTCCTTCATAATGAACCTTGCTTCGCATTCTCATGCGTTGTCCAAGGGAGGGTACGTGAAAGTAGAAGAAATATTGGCCGGCATTGATCAGGAAATTGCTCGCCTGCAGCATGCGCGCAGCCTGCTCGCCGGCGATCAGCCTCGGCGCGGCCGGCCCCGTGGGTCGACATCGAAAAAGGCTGCAAAGGCTGTAAAGGCAGAAAAGCCAACAGCGCGCAAGAAGCGGAAACTCTCGGCCGAGGGCCGCAAACGTATTGCAGACGCCATGCGGAAGCGCTGGGCAGAACGCAAAAAGGCAAGCGCCGCAAAATAACACCTAGGTGAAAGCTTAATTTTTCTTGAGAAGGTCGGCCCGCTCGGCCGCTGGCTTTCGGGCTCCTCGGAACAATCTGCTTCGCCCCAGGGCCACCAAACAGGGCTGCCTTTCTCAGGCTGCCCTGTTTTTGCAGGCTGGCATCTTACTTTTGCTACTGCACACTCTCGCCTGGCTTCGGCGCCACAACTCCAATGCCGGTTCCTTCCAGGTAGATCGCCAACTCATCCGGCGTCCCGGTCAGCGCAGGAAACGTGCCGTAGTGGACCGGTACGATCATTCTCACACCGAGATATTTCCCCGCCAGTGCGGCATGCTTCGGCCCCATCGTGAAGTTATCCCCGATCGGCAGAACAGCAATCACCGGGTGGTATAGCTCCTTGAATAACTTCATATCTCCAAACAATGATGTGTCCCCCGCCAGATAGATCGTGGGCGCACCTTCTATCGTCAGCACATAACCGCAGGGATTTCCCGCATAGATCGTCTTATCGCCATCCAATATGCTCGAGGAATGACGCGCCTCCACCATCGATATGCGCACATCCCCGACCTGTAGGTTGCCGCCGTAGTTCATCGGTGCAATGTTTTCGACGCCATGTCCCTGCATCCAGCTTGTCAGCTCGTAAATCCCCACCACCTTCGCTTTGGACTGCTTCGCAACCTTCACCGCGTCGTGAAAGTGATCGTCATGTCCATGCGTCAGCAACAACAGGTCGATCTTCTCCGGTAGCTTATAGTTCTTTGGAGAGGAAGGGTTTCCCTCAAACCACGGATCGACCAGGATGGAAGTTCCACCTGCCGTCTGAATATGAATCGTTGCGTGACCAAGCCACGTCAGCGTGCTTCCACCAAAATGCGAATGCGCCATACTGTTTCTAAGCTCCTCTATAAGTCTAAGATGCGTCAGGCTTTTCGTAGTCGCAAACATAGCTAAGATGCATCGAGGCTGTTCCTTCCGGTAATCGAGAACAATTCGCAACTTCAACCTCGCCATCCATGAACGCAGCACCAAATTCCGCTCTCGATCCCCGCATCGGCGCCGGCGCGCCCTGGCCGCCCGGCCCATCCTTCGTCCGGCGCGCACTCACCGGCCAGATCTTCCGCTCCAGCACCATCGGCTTTCTCCGCCAGAACGCCGCGCTCTACGGCGATCTCGTTCATTTTCGCGCTGCCGGTCGCCACGTCTTCCAACTCAACCATCCAGCGCTGGTGCAGGAGATGCTGGTCCGCGATGCGCCGCATCAGCATCGCGGCATCGTCATGCAACGCGCCCGCTTCGTCCTCGGCGATGGCCTGCTCACCAGCGAGGAGCCGCTGCACCTCCGTCAGCGCCGCCTCACCCAACCGGCCTTCCATCGCGACCGCATCGCCGCCTACGGCTCCGTCATCGGCGACTACGCCCTGCAGATGACGCACTCCTGGCGGTCTGGCGTCAGCCGGGACATCCATCACGACATGCTGCTGCTCGCCCTGCGCATCGTCAGCAAGTGCCTCTTCAATGCCGATGTCGAATCGGAAGCGCGCAATATCTCCACCGCAGTCGACGCCTTCATGGGTTTCCTGCCGCTCGCCTTTCTTCCGTTTTCCGCGCAGATCATGCGACTCCCGCTGCCCCTCATGCGCCGCATCTATCAGGGCGAAGCTGAGCTGGACGCACTCATCTACAGCCTCATCCTGCAGCGCCGTTCGAGCGCCGCCGGACAGATCATGGACGAAGGCGACCTGCTCTCCATGCTTCTCTCGACCGTGGACACCGAGGGCGATGCCGGCTCGATGACCGATCGTCAGGTACGCGATGAGTGCCTCACTCTCCTGCTCGCCGGGCATGAGACCACCGCCAACGGGCTCAGCTTCGCTCTCTGGCTAGCCGCGCTCCATCCGGAATGGCAGCAGCGCCTCCACGAAGAGGCGCGCCACATCCTCACCGGTGAAGTTGCCACAGCTGCAGATTACGCACGCCTCCCGCTTACCTGGCAGCACTTCGCCGAAACCCTCCGGCTCTATCCGCCCGTCTGGGTCACAGCGCGCACCGCGGCAGAGCCCTACGCCTTCCGCGGCCTCACCATCCCTCAGGGATCGCTTCTCATCGCGCCTCAGATCGTCATCCATCACGATCAGCGCTGGTGGCCCGAGCCGGAGCGCTACGATCCGGAACGCTTCGCCGGCCAGGCACCCGCGCAACGCGGCGCGCAGGAGAGCACGGCCCGCGACGAAACCGCACGCCCGCGCTTCGCCTGGTTCCCCTTCGGAGCAGGCACCCGGCAATGTATTGGAGAAGGCTTTGCGTGGATGGAAGGCGTGCTCGCTCTCGCTACCATCCTGCGTGATTGGCGCGTCTCACTGCCCGCAGGCGTCAGGCCTACACTCGACGTTCAGCCGCGCATCACGCTGCGCCCCAAAGCCGGCGTGCACCTGCAGCTCGATCGCCACACCTGACAACAAGATCTTTTGTGGAAGCGCGAAGCAAATAGTGGGGCCAAACACACTGGGGCGACGTGGATAGCTGCGGAGCGTGTCGAAGGTGATCTGCTCTTCGCCTCTGGTTCACACATCCGGCGAAAAACTTAGTTGGGCTTCGGAGTCGTCGGCTTGGTCGTCGTCTCCTGCGCCTGCCCGCTCTGATCGCCCGTCGCGTTGCCCTTGTAGATCGAATACTGCGACTTCGGCCGCTCCATCTTGATGGTGATCTCCTTCGCGTCGGCGTTCGCCACATAGTCATTGCCGAAGGTCTGGAAGCCATTTGCAATCACCTGCAGCCGCACCGTCGAGCCGATCGGAATCACATCCAGCGTCGTCTTGCCCTCCAGGTCGGTCTTCAATTCCATCGCGCCCTCGGTCTTGCCCTTCTCATTCACCGGATGAAAGATCACCGCGGCATTCGGAATCGGCTTGCCCGTGGTGGCGCGGACCACCAGGATGTCCACCTTCATCGTCTCCGGCGGCGCCTTGTACTTCCGTCCGCGCTTGTCCTCCTGCGCAAAGGCAAAAAAGGTGGAGACGATGACCAGAGTGAGAACGACATTGCGTAGAAAGCGATGCCCCGAGATGCGGCCTTTTGACATGCTGTCTATTTTAATGGTTCCCCTCTTCATTCGGCTAGCCACCGCCCGGCCTCTGGTGGGCCAGTCTGGATCTGTGCCAACCTCTATGCCGCCCCGGCTTTCTCTGGTCGGATCGGCCCTCCTATCGTGAGACGCGGCGTTGGGTAGCTTAGAGTCGCATGACGAGGACTAGGAAACCTCACCTTGGACACGCGCCCAGTCTCATACATGCGCCTATAGGCTTCATTCCATGCCGGCGGATCGTCTTCCGCCTGATCCCAATGCACAACGGATGCCTCGTCACACCAATCGAGAAGGTGCGGCATCGCCCCACGATGCGAATCGCTGGTCATGTATCGCCGCATATTCTCCTGACTATCCCAGACCGTCATCGTCCAGAAAGTCCACCTCCGATCGACCAGAAGCGAACCGCCTTTGAATCCGGGCGACCTCTTAACCTGCTTGATGGATCGGGACGTGTGTACCGCAAACGACGGCAGAAAGCGGACGGAGCGTATCCGCAGGCGAGTGATGCTCACAAACGACATCCGTCATTTATAGATCAGGACAACCGAGCCATAGCGGAAGCAGATTTCAAACTGACCCGCTATCCCGTATACCCGTCACCCGCGATTGGTGGTGACCAGGTCCGCGTCCTTTCGCTGCGATTTGCGGACGGAAACCTTACTCGCCTGCCGCTGCACCCATTTCAGGCAATAGGACGCCCACACGTACCGAGCGGAGAGAATAAATAACCCGGCAGCAAGCAGAGGAATGCCCGGAATCACCGGCAGCACCAGGCCGACAACCCCGAGGAGAAGGCAGAACCATCCGACGATCGCTCCCAACAGCGATCCGGGCCGCTTCAGATTCGTGATCCAGCCGGGCACGGTCATAACCCTATAGACTCTGCCTGCTCGCAAACGTCCGGTTCAATCTTCGCTTTGCGTTGATCGGTAGATTTTCACGACACGAATGACGACTTGAAAGACGGCTCTAATCCTGCTCGCCGAGCGTTTGAGCATACGTCTTGCCGTATGGATAAAAGAGCTCCTTGCGGCCTTCCTTCCATGCAGCCTTCGTTTCCGGCGTTGTGATGTCCCAATCTGGCCGGCATTTTTGCGTGACGGCACGCAGGTCATGCCGAAGATCGTCAGGCGTCGGGCGGCCAAAGAACCAATAGCCGTTGTAGACCTTGTATACGACGAGGCCCGGTTCCAGAACGATGACGTGCGGAATCATCGGATTGTGGTCTGGATCGGTATATTCGGCGATGTCGAGATCCTTTTGAACGATGCGTCCCGCATCCGATAAGAACGGCCAGTGAGCACCCACGCCGGTACGGTACTCATTCGTAAGCGTGATGTTGTCGGTGCTTATCGTCACCAGACGGCAATATCCAACTTCCAGCTCACGGTGCAGTTCCACAAGGAGCTCTGATTGCCGCCGGTCCTTGGGACAAAAACCTCCGCGACTGAGTACGAGAACCATGGGATGCTGACCCTGCAGCTCCGAAAGCTTACGGCGTTTGGCAGTATGGTCCGTCAATTCGTAGTCGGGAAAGTGCGCGCCCGGGACAATGTCGGATCGCATATCGAAAACTCCTCTCGCAATGTAGCTTTCAGTGGACGCTGCATGCGTATGCTGCTCGCCTCTTCTTATCTGCAGAGACCAAGCGTATCCGTTGTTTTATTTCGGATCGCAGGAGTAAGACCGACACCCGTCGTGGCTCAGCCAGAACGTCGCGGTTCAGCCAGAAATGATGAGCTGGCGTTCCCTCGACGGGTGCATCGTCTTTTTGTCGCGGCCCATGATTCATGACTCATCGACCGGCTTAGCTCCGTTCTCACATCGTGATCACTACGCGAAACTGTGCCTTGCCGCTCATCATCCGCGCGTAAGCCTCCGCTGCTTCTTCCAGCGGATAGGTTTCGATCATCGGCCGCACTCCCGTCAGTACGGAGAAGTTCAGCGTGTCCTCGGAGTCGGTCGGCGTGCCCGCCGCCCAGCCCTGAATCGTTTTGCTTCCCATGATGAGCTGGACCGGTGTCACCTCAATGGGCTCGAAGGCTGCGCCGATCACCATCAGCTTGCCGTTCGGTCCCAAACCGTCGATCAGCTCGGACATGGCTTTCGAGCTCGGCGCAGTCGCCAGGATTACCTGCGCTCCGCCCAGTTTCTGCAGCTCCTCTGCCGCGTTCGTCGCCTTGCTGTCGATGTACAAGCTCGCTCCCAGCTTCTTTGCCAGAGCCGCGTTTTCCGGCCCACGTCCGATGGCCGCGACCTTATAGCCAAACTTGCTCGCAAACTGAATTCCCAGATGCCCCAGACCGCCGATGCCCTGTATCGCAACCAGATCGCTGGGCAGCGCACCGCTGTGCCGCAGCGCGTTGAAGGTGGTAATGCCCGCACAGAGCAGCGGAGCTGCCTCCACATCACTCAGACTCTCCGGTATCGCCGCCAGCGCACCCACCGGGGCCACCATGTATTGCTGGTATCCGCCGTCATAGCTGATTCCAGGGATCAACACATTCCTGCAGTTGCGAAAATCTCCGCGTCTGCACGACAGACACGTATTGTCCTGGCCACCATGCCAGCCAACGCCGACGCGTTGCCCCTGCTTCCACGCGGAAACACCATCGCCTACTTCGTCGATGACGCCCGCCACTTCGTGCCCGGGAACACGCGGATACTGGATTCCCGGCCACGCGCCTTCTTTCGTAAGCGCATCGCTGTGACACACGCCACAGGCCTGCACCTTGATCCGTACCTCTCCTGCACCCGGCGTAGGAATCTTGCGCTCGACGATCTGGAAATCTCCGCCCGGGCCGGAGACCTGCGCCACCTTCATCGTTGCGACTGCGGTTGCTGTAGCTGCCATAAATGCCTCTTGTGAATTCTCAAATCGTTGGTGTTGCAGAACATTGGCTGGCGGCGCGACCAATCCCTTTCGGTGCTGCTGCCGTCAGTGGACGAGTTATCGACGCCTTCTCAGACGTCGCCTTTCATCTTCGTGTGGTCCCGGTGAGCTGTTCATTTTGCCTGATGAGGAAAGCTGGCGCCTTCCGATAGTTAGCGAGTATACCGCCGGCTTTTCGGTGGATTCGTGAAAAGCACACAGCCGCAGAAAACTTGATTGCCTGGAATTAAGATTCGTGATCGCGGCCGCGAGATGCGCCGCCATCCCTCCACAGCTTCTCCCAGTTCCACATCCCGTATGCCACCTCTTTCGGCAATGGAAACCCCATTTGGTGCGCCAGCATGCACACCTGCCCGCGATGGTGGGCTTCGTGCGTCAGCATGTAGCACAGCATCTCCGGGCCAACCGGCCATGGCCGCGCCCAGCCGTCTCTGAGAAATTGCGCGATGCGTCCCCTGCCGCCGAGCGCTTCCTCAAGCATCTCCTCGCAGCGGGCGGCGCTCTCCGTCAGCCCCGCACGCACCTGCTCCTGCGTCGTATGCAAACGGTTCAGTTGTCGTGGAACCTTCAGGTGCGGAGCCGTCAGCCTCACCCACTTAGTGCGCACATTGTGCACGTGCGTGAAGATCGCCGCAATCGTGCGCATCCCGCCCGCCGGCTTCGCGCTCCACGTGGCAGCGTCCAGATGCTCCAGAACCATCTGGTTCATGCGCTCATTCACGGCAAAGATCCGGACCGCTTCCCGGCCGGATTGTTTCCCCATCCTGTTTGTGAGCATCTTCCACCGCTCTTCGGGCACCATGGCTCGGGGCACCATGCTCGCACACGCATCGCAGCAAAGGGTAGCGCTGGCCGTAATGCGATGCTCCCCAATCCCAGTGGCTACCGTTGAGAGCTCAGCGCTCCACCATCTTCTGCAAATTCTCCGGGTAACGCGCTCCCTGTACTTCAATTCCGGATAGCACCTCGTCGATCTCGCGAAGCTCCTCTGCGGTCAGTCTCACATCAACTGCGCCCAGGTTCTCCTGAAGTCTATGCAGCTTGGTCGTGCCGGGGATAGGAACGATCCAGGGCTTCTGCGCCAGCAGCCACGCCAGCGCAATCTGCGCGCGTGTCGCCTTCTTCTTCTCCGCGATGCTGCCCAGCACCTCCACCAGGGTCTGGTTGGCTTTGCGATTCTCCGCGTCGAAGCGGGGAACGGTGTTGCGGAAGTCCGTACTGTCAAAACTCGTCTTCTCGTTGATCGCCCCGGTCAGAAATCCCTTGCCCAGCGGACTGAAAGGAACAAAGCCGACTCCGAGTTCTTCGAGCGTCGGCAGGATCTCCTGCTCCGGCTCCCGCCACCACAGCGAATATTCGCTCTGCAGCGCCGTGACAGGCTGCACCGCATGCGCCCGCCGAATAGTCCGCGCGCCCGCTTCGGAGAGGCCGAAGTGCTTCACCTTGCCCTCCGCGATGAGCTCCTTCACCGTTCCCGCAACATCCTCGATCGGAACATTCGGATCGACGCGGTGCTGGTACAGCAGATCGATCGCCTCTGTCTTCAGCCGCCGCAGTGCCCCATCCACGTACTGCCGGATATGCTCCGGTTGGCTATTCAACCCGCTCTGCTTGCCTTCCGCATCGAAGTCGAAACCGAACTTGGTTGCAATCACGACCTCATCCCGGAAGGGCGCGACTGCTTCGCCGACAAGCTCTTCATTCTTGTACGGACCATAGGCTTCCGCAGTGTCGAAAAACGTAACGCCGCGGTCGAATGCTGCGCGGATCAGGGAGATCGCTTCCCCTTTCTCAGTCGCCGGGCCGTAGCCAAAACTCAGTCCCATGCAGCCAAACCCGAGAGCCGAAACTTCGAGATTGCTCTTTCCCACCTTGCGCTTTCGCATTGTGTTTACTCCTGTCTTCTGTTGGAGTCTGGCTGGACTTGCCCCGTTGCAGAATCCATTCCCGGTTTGCCGTCAGACGGGGTGCGCACTCGGGCCGCCGTCCGATCTCATCGTTTCCAGTTCTTCATACGCAGGTGGGCTCTTCCGAAGTATGTAGATCGAGATAACCAGCACGATGACAATCACCCCAAAAGCCCGAGCTCAAACATGGATGCCCGCAGTCGTGCCTGGCCATCCGCAGCCCAGTTGGCAGCATTGGTTAAATTAGCCGCGTCCAGGGTAATTACGAGCATACGGCGAATCGTAGCGATCAGACCGACGATGAGAAAAGGCTCTGTCACCAGAGTGTGTGAGCGGACTGAGATTCGCACGGTGTGCAATATCTCAACCAATACCAGCACCACCAGCAATCGATCGATCACCTCTACTACGGTCTTCGCTTCTGCCCCTCCCGCAACACCCTGCCACAGCGCTTGGCAGGCAGAGAAGAGAGCGAAGATAGCGGCCAAGGAAAGAATGACACCCAGCGCCGCGTAGATGACCATCTCCACCAGCGATAGCGACTCACTGGACACGCGTTGAAAGCGATTCTCGTTCGGTTTCGTCGCAGAACTCCCCGGGTTAGAGTTCATCGTGTTTCCCTACTAGCGTAAACAACCTTACTACCGCAAGGCAGGATCCGATGCGTGCTGGAGCGTGAGACGCAAACATCGTCACTCGTTCCGGAGGAAGGAATCAGCAGGACCGGCCCGCAAACAAAATACTCTAGTCGGCCTGCTTGCTGCTCGCTCGCCGGGGCTTCGGCTTGCTCTTGCCCTTGCTCGTATTTTGGAGGTTGAGCGCCACCGCAGCGCGGATGAGATCCTTCAAAGCCGCCGCATCCACCTTGTCGTCTTCGCGGATGTCGATGGCGCGCCGAACATTCCCGTCGAGGCTGGAGTTGAATAGACGCGAAGGATCCTTCAACGACGCTCCCTTGGCAAACGTCAGCTTGACCACGCTCTTGTACGTCTCTCCGGTGCAGACGATGCCGCCGTGGGACCAGACGGGAGTTCCCCTCCACTTCCACTCTTCGACAATCTCAGGGTCTGCCGCGTGGATGATTCCGCGCACCTTCGCGAGCATCTTCCCGCGCCAGTCGCCTAGCTCCTTGATTCTCGCGTCGATCAATGCAGAAGCAGATCCCGCGTGAACGGCTTCTTCCATATGCGGCTCCAATTACGCGCTTATAAAGCCGAGCGTTAGTTCAGACCCTCAGCGAGCCACGGAATCCCCTGGCGGCATAATAAGATTCCGCACCATTGTGATACACAAAAATAGTGTCGTAGCGGCGATCGCAAAAAAGGGCGCCCCCAAGTTTTCTGATATCAGCAGGTGTTCCCACCCAGCTCGACGTCTTCGTATCGAAATTTCCAAGTTTCTGCAACTCTCGATATTGCGCTTCCGTTAAGAGCTCAATGTCGATGGCAGTTGCCACATCCATAGCGTTATTTTCTGGCTTATTTTCTTTCCTCGACTCCAGCGCTTCACGGTCGTAACAAAGACTCCTGCGGCCTTTCGGACTCTCCACGGAACAATCAAAAAAAATGTATTCGCCCGTCCCCTTGTCATAACCAACAACATCCGGTTCGCCGCCGGTTCTTTCCATTTCATGGAGTGACCACAATTTTTCAGTATGAGCTTCCAACTTTGCTTGCACTTGCGCCCACTCAAGGCCTTTATGACGGCTCATGTTTTTCTCAAAACGCGCTTTTAACGCTCCGAGTAATACTTCATGTTGTTCTGGTGACAACTTCGTATTGCTTTTCATGGTGTTCATACCTTTTAAATCCTCCTTCGAAAGCTCCATCACGCCCACCGGCTGAACGCCCGCCCCTACCAGTGCTTCAGCTGCGTCACCTGAATGAGATTGCCGCATGTGTCCTTCAGCATGGCGATCATGGAGGCCGTAACGTCCGTTGGTGGCATGGTGAACTCGGCGCCGTGCGCTTTCATACGCTCGTAATCGGCTTGCACGTCATCCGTGTAGAACATGGCCGCGGGCTGGTTTTGCTGGAAGATGCCCTGTTGGTAGGCTTTGGCCGCCGGGTTGTTATTGAGCGCCAGCTGCAGCTCGGTGCCGTCCGGGTCTTCTGCTGAGGCGACGGTAAGCCACCGAAACGGCCCGTTGCTGAAGTCTGCCTTCTTCACGAAGCCCAGCACTTCGGTATAGAAACGCAGTGCATTTTCCTGGTCGTCGACGTACACGCTGGTCAGTTTGATCTTCATCGCTTCCCTCCTGCTGTCACATTCGCGGGCGTTGCCGCGTCACCGCGTCTTTTTCTTTTTTGAGTGTCGATTGAACCCGTCAAGCGGGGTTCAAGAGCATTGGCGTGACCTGCTGTCGGCGCCAGAAGAAGTACGAGAGCCCCCACAGCACGCTGGTGATGGTCGACGGAGCCAAAGCCTGCCAGCCATCGCCCATCGACAGGTGGGCGATCAGCGCCGAGGCGAGATTAATGGCGAAGCCCGCGTACGCCCACTCCTTAGCCACAGCCGGAACCGGCAGCAGCAACGCGAGCACTCCCAGCACCTTGGCCAAACTGAGCTCGACGTGGAACGCATGGTTGGAAAAGCCGAGGCGGGCAAAATTCTTTCCGACCCCAGCGTTAGCGAGTTCGTAGTAGGCAGTGAAGCTCATCTCCAGGCAGAAAAGCGCCGTGGCGATCCAGAAGCCGGTGACCGATCCCTTGGGTGTCAGAGTGTTGGACGCCTTCATTGCAAACCTCCGAGCACACCCTCCAGACCGCCGAAGAATTTCTGCCAGCCGTACTTTGCACCCTGATACGCCGCCTGCTGTTCGGGACGGAAGCCCGACTGCTCCATGCGAACGTGGGTGCCGCCCTCGGCTGGAGTCAACGTCCAGAGCACCACCCATTGCAGGCCGCCGGCTGCATCGCCCACACCCCAGTTATAGGACAGGCGTTGCAGTGGTTCGACGACGAGCACCTCGCAGTCGACGATGCCGTTCCAGTTCGGCATGGGATCGGCGCGGAATTGGAACTTCCGCCCCACCGCCGGCTCGAAGTCGTTGTTCATCATCCATTGCGCAAGAAGCGGGCCCTCCGTCAGCGCTCGCCACAGCTTTTCTGGCGGGTGTGGGAATACCCTCTCGACCACAAGGCTACGGGGAGTCTCTGCTGGATTGCTCATGCATCCATCCTTTCCAAAAGAGCTTCAAGACGGCCAAACCGGTCGCGCCAAAAGGCGCCATAGAGATTGAGCCAGTCCACCATCGGTGCCAGCGCATCGGCCTGCGCGCGATAGTGGGTTTCGCGTCCTTCGCGGCGATGCCGTACCAGCTTTGCCCGCTTCAGCACGGTCAGGTGCTTGGAGACAGCAGGCTGGGACACGCCTGCATAGCGAGTCAACGCGTGGACGGTCTGTTCGCCCTGCCGGGTCAACTCCTCGAAGATGGCCCTCCGCGTCGGATCGGCAAGAGCGCGAAACACGTGATTGGCGTTGGCTGGCTTCACGCACAAAACCATAACCGTATGGTTATTGATATGTCAAGAGACGTGACGCAATTTTCAATTGCGGCCTTCCGCCGAATATCAACTCCTTCGCCTCCACATCAGCGAAGGACCAGCAGGCAGAGCCATCATGGGCGACGCCGCGACGGCTTGACCTATACTGTTTCCGATCGTCGGCCATCGGGAATCATTCAGCTCCTCGTCACACACAACGCCCGGAGACCGGCCTCTTGACTCTTGCTCGACTGGCGACGAAATCGTCGCTGTTGATTGTCCCTTGTTGCTTCACCACCCTCACTTCTGATCCCGGAATGAATCTCCTACTGAACGCCACCCACTATCTCCTTCGGTGCGATCCAGCCGATCCCACTCTTCCGGTGGACACGCCGTTGTGAAAATGGAAACGCTGTTGTGAAAACAACAGGAGCTCCCGAATGGCAGACCCAAAAACAGTAATCGTCACCGGTGCCTCGATGGGCATCGGAGCAGCCGTCGTCAAGGCCTTCCTGGATCGCGGCTACAACGTCGTTGCCACCTCGCGCTCTATCTCGAAGGCCGGCTTCGCTCCGTCACCGAAGCTCGCGCTCGTAGACGGAGACATCGGCCAGTCCGCCACCGCTGAAAAGGTCACACAGACCGCCCTCAGCCGCTTCGGCGCGATCGACCATCTCGTCAACAACGCCGGCATCTTCTTTTCGAAGCCCTTCACCGACTACACCATCGAGGACTTCCGCAGTCTGGTCTCCACCAACGTCGACGGCTTCATCTTCATCACCCAGCTCGTCGTGAAGCAGATGCTTTCGCAGGGCAAGGGTGGCAGCGTCACGACCATCACCGCCTCCGTGGCTGACAATCCCAACACAGGTACTCCAGCGTCCATTCCCATGATTACCAAGGGCGGACTGAACGCGATCACCATCAGCCTCGCAAACGAATACGCGAAGGATCACATCCGCTTCAACGCAGTAGCGCCCGGCGTGGTCGAGACGCCTATGCACGCAAGCGATCCGAAGGACTTCTTGCGTACACTGTCGCCCATGGGCACAATCTCCGAAGCCAGGGAAATCGCCGAGGCAGTCATCTATCTCACGGAAGCTCGCAACGTCACCGGCGACGTGCTGCACGTGGATGGCGGAGCGCACAGAGGCAAGTGGTGAGTATGCAAAGTTCGCAGCCAGTCAGCCCGGAGCGCCGATTACAGGAGCTGGGCATTCAGCTCCCCGCCGCGCCCACGCCATTCGGCTCATACGTGGAGGCGCTGCAGACCGGCAATCTGCTCTTCCTCAGCGGAATGCTGCCCGTCGTGGATCACAAACCGAAATATCTCGGCCGCCTCGGGAAGGAGCTCGACACCGAGGCCGGACGCGATGCCGTCCGCACCGCGGCCTTGAGTGCGCTAGCAGCGGCCAAAGCCCACCTCGGCTCACTCGACAGAGTCACGCGCGTCGTCCGGCTCGGCGTCTTCATGGCAACCTCCGCCGGCTTCTTCGATCATGTTCGTGTCGCAGACGGCGTCTCGGATCTCTTTCGCGATCTCTTCGGCGCCGACAAAATGTCCGTTCGACTGGTCATCGGCGTGGCCAGCCTTCCTCTCGGCATGCCGGTCGAGCTCGAGGTCATCCTCGAAGTCGGTAACCAAGTCGCGGACCTCGAAGTCGCAAAGTAGATCGGAAAGAGCATGGCTGCGCCACAATCGACACGTCGGATCCTGGCCGCACTCGCCGTCGGGTTGGCCACTCTCCTTCCCATGCATGCGCAAAAGGACAAAACAATGGAACAGCCGGTCTTCTATCGCACCGTGACGGTCGATGGCCTCAATATCTCTTACCGGGAAGCTGGGCCGAAAGACGCTCCCACCATTCTCCTGCTGCACGGTCTTCCCTCGTCCTCGCGGATGTTCCAGCCGCTGCTGACCCGGCTCTCAGACAGCTATCACCTCGTTGCGCCGGACTATCCCGGATTTGGGCACAGCGACTGGCCCGACCCGAAGCAATTCGATTACACCTTCGACCACATCGCTTCCGTCATGAACGGCTTCACCGAAGCGCTCGGCTTGTCGCGCTACACGATGTACATGCAGGACTACGGCGGCCCTGTTGGATTTCGCATGGCACTGGCGCACCCGGAGCGCGTGCAGGCTCTCATCGTGCAGGATGCGGTCGCACACAACGAAGGCCTTGGAGCGAACTGGAAAACACGACGCGCGTTCTGGGCAGATCGGCCTGCCTATGAAGATGCGTTGCGCACAAATCTTTTGTCGCTCGCCGCCACGAAGACGCGTCACGTCGGTGATGATCCCAAGGTGGAGCTCTATGACCCGGATCTATGGACCGACGAGTACCGCTTTCTGAACTCGCCCGGCCAGGGCCAGATTCAAGTCGATCTCTTCTATGACTACCGCACCAACGTCGACGCATATCCCAAGTGGCAGGCATGGATGCAGAAGACGCAGCCAAAGCTTCTCGTCGTCTGGGGCAAGCACGATCTCTCCTTCGATCCCGGGGAGCCGGAACGCTACCGCAAGGATGTTCCGAACACGGGGGTCCACGTGCTCGACGCCGGACACTTCGCGCTGGATACCAAAGCCGACGAAATTGCAGGGCTTGTACGCGACTTCATGAAGTCGCAGAAGTGAGCATCAGGGCCGCGGAGGGATCTATGAAGCATCATTCCATCCGTACGTCTGCACAATGGAACAAGACTCGCGTTTCCTCAACGCTGGGCATCGACTATCCCATCATTCAGGGCCCTCTGGGTGGCCTGTCGACACAGCGATTGACCGCGACCGTTTCGAACTTCGGCGGCCTGGGTTCCTTCGGAGCGCATAGCCTCAGCCCTTCAGCTATCAGTGACGTGATTGCTGAGATCCGGACGCTCACTGCCCGGCCCTTCGCCATCAATCTGTGGGTCTCGATGGAAGATGACGGTGCACGCTCCGCTGGCGAAGAAGCATTTGCCCGAAGTCTCGCGCCGCTCGCGAAGCATATCCACACGTTCGGCGGCAAGCTCCCGGCCTATGAGCCGTACCGTCCGTTGAAGTTCGAAGACCAGGCGCGCGCCGTGATCGATGCAAAGGTTCCCGTCTTCAGCTTCATCCTGGGCGTTCCGCCGCGGGAGATCCTCGACGAATGTCATGCTCAGGGAATCCTGACCATCGGCACCGCGACGACGCCGGACGAAGCCATCCTTCTGGACCAGGCTGGGGTCAATATCATCGTTGCTTCCGGCTTCGAAGCCGGTGGCCATCGCGGATCATTCCTGCTCCCCGCCGAGGATTCGCTCACCGGAACCTTCTCGCTCACGCCGCAAGTGGCAGACGCGGTCTCGGCCCCCGTCGTCGCTGCAGGAGGCATCGCCGACGCCCGCGGAATGGTTGCCGCCTTCGCCCTCGGAGCCGAAGGCGTACAAATTGGCACAGCCTTTCTTGCCAGTGAAGACTCCGGTGCGAATGTGCACCACCGCAACGCGCTGCTCAGCGGCAACGCTCGCAGAACCGGATTGACCAGAGGCTTCACGGGGAGGCTCGCCCGCGGCATACACAATCAGTTGCTCGAAGAGCTCAATCGCCCCGGCGTCGAGATTCTCCCCTACCCCTTGCAGCGCACTCTCGTGAAAAACCTCTCCGTCCTCGCCGAGAAGGCCGGAAAACCGGAACTCCTTCCGTTGTGGGCCGGTCAGAGCGCGAACCTCTCCCGGCAGAGCAGCGCGGCAGCTATTTTGCAGACGCTGGTATCAGAGGTCTCCGCCATCGCCTATCCGGTTCTCCACTGGAACCGCGAGCAGCAGGCAAAGAAACACGTTGAAGTCGCTAGATAACACGCCACTGCAGCACGCACAAATGACGACCATGCTACTGGTCGTAGTTGGCCCACACCCGGCGAATCTTTCCCGCGGCGTTCAGCAGCATCACCTCGGCGGTCTTGCTGCCACGAACATTGTTGAGGTAGTAGATGACGATCGTCTCTGTCCCCCAGAGCGCATCGATCAAATCAAAGCGTAGATCCGGATACGCCTGAAGACCGCGGAGAAAGTATTCGCGCAACGCAGCCTTTCCTCGCACTGTGCCATCGCCATTCAGCAGCTTCAAGGCAACAGGAGAAGTCAAAATCACCTCATCATCGTAGTGAGCGAGGATGCGTTCCAGGTCGTGACTGTTCCAGCCATTCATCCACTCCTCTGCAAACGCGCGCGCAAACGAAGCCTGCAAGGGTAGGCGTCCGTTCTCCATATCACCAGCCCTCTCTCAATCTCCAACATCTGCCCGCACGGGCACTTCTCGCCGTACAAGGCTGCCATCCTAAACGTATTGAAGGTCTACACCGATGCAAAGGGCCGCTGAGTCACTCACTCTCCGAGTCACCCACAAAACTCACTGTGAGCGACCAAAGGAAGCGAACCCGCATCACGCGCCAAAGGCGCCTCCGCGAACGGAAAGTTCGCGCCGTGCTGGATTCTCCATCTTCGCCTTCGTCGACCACAACCCCGCAGACGGCGTGCTGATGTAGAAGACCTCTTCGCCATCCGGCATCGTGTTCCAGCCCTCCGCCATGTGCTCTGGCGCGTAGCGTGTCAGCGCCTCGCCAAGGTCGGCGTATTCGTAACCCACGCCTTCGATCTCTTTCCTGCTAAGATGCCCCGGCGCATAGCGAATCGTGAACCGCCCCTCGCTCGAGCCGTGGATCAGATGCGCCGTCGCGTGCGCCAGTTCCTGCAGTTCGGGCTCGGTCCTGTACAAACTCAAAATGCGCGGCGTGCCCGTGTAGCCGTATTTGCGGATCAGCGCATCCACCTCTGGCTGCTCTCCAAATCGCTCCAGCCCCGGCGCAATCACCAACAGCTCACCGGCGTCGGCCAGCGCCATGCGGGTGCGATACACCGCCTTGTTCGCCACCCACGTGCTGCGGAACTCATCCCCCTGCATCACCGCCACAATCTTCTTCACCGGCCTGTCGAAGATCGTGATGTTCTGCTCGCGACTCGCGCGCGCCGCGGTCAGGTACGTCTCGAGATCATCCCCCACATAGATGCCACTCGTGACTAACTTCTCCTGTGCATCACGCCGCATCACGACTTGCAAATACACATCCGGCAGATGACCCAGATACTTTTCTTCCGCCCAGTTGTAGCAGGCGCGCAGCGGAGTGATCAGGCAGCCCAGGTTATTCTCGATCCCATAGACCGCCGCTGCAATGTGCGAGGCACAGATCGTCTCCTTGCCGCCCAGGCCAATGAAGTAATTCTTGTTGTGATTGGCAAAGCCCAGCACCTCGTGCGGCACCACATGCCCCACGTTGATCACCAGGTCCCACGGCTCCGTAATCAGCTTCGTATTCAGATCCACCGGGATCTCCCAGTCCGCCTTGCCCCCGGTCGTCTCCTTCACCATCGCCGCCGAAATCGTCCCCACCCGGGTAACGCCCGCCCGCCAGTCGTGCGCATGAATAATCCCGTTCGGAATCGACCCGAACATCCAGCGGTTCTCCTCCTCGGTATGCGGTCGGTGCTGCCCCAGCGTGGGGATCACCGCCACCTCGCAACCTGCCAGCCCCTCATACAGCAACTCCGTGATCCGGCCGACGCCGCTGTGTGCCCGGGTCAGATCCGGCGGCAGCAGCAGAACCCGCTTCGGATCTCGGTTGATCCGCTTCCGAGCCTCTTCCAACAGCCGCGTCACCGCCCCGCGAATCTCTGCCTCCGTCAGCGCCTCGCCTTCCACCTGAAACCACGGCATACACCCAACCTCCAAACCTGCCTGACAATCTAACAGGTTACCGGCCACGTTCGATTCCACTCTAACGCCAATGCCCCTCTCAAACTCTCTCCTGGCATTAACATGAGTGCAACACACTCATATTCATCCCTCTAGCCCTTGACACTTATGCCCTCCGTCGCCTACTTTGGCAGTTGAAGGGTGACAGTGCTAAGGCTCCCGCTTTGGCAAGCCAGTCGGCCCTCAACCCATTGGAATTTCACCCGCGCGGAACCACCGCGCACCCAATAAGGAGAAGCAATGCCAACAGCAACAGCATCCGCAGCGACCACCTTCACCCCGCTGCACGACCGCATCCTCGTTCGTCGTCTCGAAGAGGGCGAGTCCGTGCGTGGCGGCATCATCATCCCCGACACCGCCAAGGAAAAGCCCCAGGAAGGCGAAGTCATCGCCGTCGGCAAGGGCAAGTCCAATGACGAAGGCAAAGTATTTCCTCTCGACGTCAAGGCTGGCGATCGCGTCCTCTTCGGCAAGTGGGGCGGCACCGAGATCAAGCTCGATGGCGAAGACTTCCTCATCATGAAGGAAGACGAAATCCTCGGCATCGTCAAGTCCAAGTAATCGACAAATCCATGGACATGTCATCTCGACCGGAGCGAAGCAAAGTGGAAAGCTCTGCTCTTCCTCTGGTTCACGAGTTAGACCAAGTTAGATAACTCCGCCATCACTCGCGGAGAGCAACCAAGGAGAAAGCAATGGCAAAGCAGATTCTGCACGGCGAAGACTCGCGTCAGGCCATCCTGCGCGGCGTCAACACACTGGCCGACGCAGTGAAGGTCACCCTCGGCCCCAAGGGCCGCAACGTCGTCATCGAGAAGAAGTTTGGCTCGCCCACCATCACCAAGGACGGTGTCACTGTCGCCAAGGAAATCGAGCTCAGCAATGCACTCGAGAACATGGGCGCACAGATGGTTCGCGAGGTAGCTTCGAAGACCTCCGACGTCGCCGGTGACGGCACCACCACCGCTACTGTTCTGGCCCAGGCCATCTATCGCGAAGGTGTCAAGACCGTCGCGGCCGGTGCCAACCCCATGGCCCTGAAGCGCGGCATCGACAAGGCTGTCGAAGCCATCGTCGGCAAGCGCGATGAGAACGGCAACGTTGTGGGCGGCGCACTCTCGAAGTTCTCGAAGCCCGTCTCCGGCGACATGATCGCTCAGGTCGGCACCATCTCCGCCAACTCTGATTCCACCATCGGCACCATCATCGCCGAGGCCATGAAGAAGGTTGGTAAGGATGGCGTCATCACCGTCGAAGAGTCCAAGACGCTCGAGACTCAGCTTGAAGTCGTTGAGGGCATGCAGTTCGATCGCGGCTACCTCTCGCCCTACTTCGTCACCGATCCGGACCGCATGGAAGCAACGCTCGAAGACGCATACATCCTCATCCACGAGAAGAAGATCTCCACGATGAAGGACCTCCTGCCCCTGCTCGAGCAGACCGTGCAGACCGGCAAGCCCCTCGTCATCATCGCTGAGGATGTGGACGGCGACGCACTCGCCACCCTCGTCGTCAACAAGCTGCGTGGCTCGCTCAAGGTCGCGGCCGTCAAGGCCCCCGGCTTCGGCGATCGCCGCAAGGCCATGCTCGAGGACATCGCCAAGCTCACCGGCGGCAAGGCCATCACCGAAGACCTCGGCATCAAGCTCGAGAACGTGAAGCTTGAGGACCTCGGCCGCGCCAAGCGCATCACCATCGACAAGGACAACACCACCATCGTCGAAGGCAAGGGCGACTCCAAGGTCATCGAAGGCCGCGTCAAGGAGATCCGCAATCAGATCGACAAGACCACCTCTGACTACGACCGCGAGAAGCTCCAGGAGCGCCTCGCCAAGCTGGTCGGCGGTGTGGCCGTCATCAAGGTAGGCGCCGCAACCGAGACCGAGATGAAGGAGAAGAAGGCTCGCGTTGAGGACGCCATGCACGCCACCCGCGCTGCAGTTGAGGAAGGCATCGTCGCCGGCGGCGGCGTAGCTCTCATCCGTTCAGCAAAGGACGTGGACGAGCTCGTGAAGACCCTCACCGGTGACGAGAAGATCGGTGCACACATTGTCCGTCGCGCCATCGAGGAGCCGCTGCGCCAGATCGTCGGCAACGCCGGCGAAGAGGGTGCGGTTGTCGTAGGCAAGATCCTGGAGAACAAGGATCCCAACTTCGGCTACAACGCCAGCACCAACGAGTACGAGGACCTGGTCAAGGCCGGCGTCATCGACCCGACCAAGGTCACCCGCACTGCCCTGCTCAACGCAGCCTCGATCGCCGGCCTCATGCTGACGACCGAAGCCATGGTCTCGGAGATCCCCGAGCCCAAGCAGGCTGCCCCAGCCGGCGGTCACGGCGGCGGCATGGGCGACATGTACTAATCACCACTCGTCGCACCAACGAAAGAGCCCCTCGCGCAAGCGAGGGGCTTTCGTTTGTTCGTTCCTTCTCTGCACTGCTGGCTGCTAACAAGTGAACGGGGCCTGTCTCCGAAACGCTCTGTTACGATCAATCGATTCGGCGATTCTGGTTTGCCGGCTTACTGCGCATCGGCCTGGCTGTGGAACTAGAATGCCGCCTTCATCACCGGCCATTCAATTCAGGAATGAAAATGACCGAGCTGTTGAAATTTCTCTCCACGAATTCGCCAGCCGCATTGGCCTTCGCGTCGCTGTCCTTATCCTGGCGGTGACAGTTTCCGTTATCTGCGTAGTGGCTTTCATTCAGGGCAGATCTATTTCGTTCTGGCCACCGTCTATAGGCGAACGGCCAAAAGCGCACGTGCTCCTTGAAAGCAAAGCTGAACAGGATGAGGAACCTTTCGAATCGAGGACTAGCCCTCCAGGTTCGTCAAGCCCGGTTGTAAGCAGAAACACAACTCTGCAAGGAGCTTCCGGGATAACTTACCGGGTGACGTCAGGGTTCTACGGCGGGGCAAACGCCACGCTATATAAAGCTGATGATCAAAAAGGCGCTGCTGTGATCGCGAAAGTATATTGGCGCGGGCTGGCTCCTAACTCGCCACCGTGGGAGTTATTCCAGCAAGAGCAGCGCACGGCCGAAATTCTCAACCATCGCAACATCGTCAAGACGCTCGACCGGGGACTGCGAATGGGCTATCCGTTCACGATTATTGAGTATCTGGGCGGGGGTACGTTGCGAGATTGGCTTAGAGTGCATGACCGGCTGCCGGGCCGGGACATTGCGTCGATTGCTTCACAACTGGCCGATGCCATCGATTATGCGCACTCGCGCGGTGTCATTCATCGGGACATCAAGCCCGGCAACGTTCTCTTCGAATCGGATCCAAACGGGCGCGTTGCATTGAGCGATTTTGGCATCGCGGCGATCCTGGGCGCCGTCGAACGCGACATTACTGCTGTTGGTGGCGAGTTCAACGGATCGCCGGGCTACTTGGCGCCTGAACTTGTTGTGGGCGACTCTCCCAAAGGTGCGTCCGACATCTACAGCTTCGGTGTCGTTGTATTCGAGATGATCGCGGGAACCGTACCCTTCGATGAATACAAGGAGCCCCTCGCGATCATAAGGGCCAAGACCGAGCAGGATGCTCCTGATATTCGCCAATTCCGCCCCGATGTACCTGAAACCGTAGCGACGCAACTCCGCTCGGTGCTTGCTCGACAGCCCGCGCTCCGTCCTGGCTCGGCGCGTCTGGCGTTGGCAGGTATTGAAGAATGGCTTGCACGCGCGTAGTGCGCAGCCCGCAAAAACCTCCACGTGCTCGTGACTCTTTGGGCCTCCTTTGGTCGTCACCACTTCGCACGCAGATACGCCCGCACCGGCTTGTCGTAGACCACCATCACCAGCCACGCGAAGGCCACCATCGTGATCACGCCGCATACGACCGGCATCGCCATGCCACCCGACGCCAGCTTGTGCTTCACAGCATAGTCACCCCATATCCAGATCACCGCGTAGTGAGTCATGTACAAGGGATAGGACAGATCTCCTGAGAAGCGGCACAGCCGTTCCACGCGTGCCGATACTGTAGCCCCGGCGCCGAGCGCCACCAGCAGCGGGAAGTAGATCACGATTACGGCTGCCTCTCGCACCCACGCGCCGGTTGCATATGGCATCACCAGCGCCCCCGCCAGCAGCACGCTCAACGCACCAAAGCCTAGCCGCGTCTTCAAGCGCCATCCCATCCGGTAGACCAGCAGTCCCGCCAGAAACGAGAATGCCATCCGCGCGCCGCCGTCCCAGAAATTCTTGGAACTCCATCCGCCTGATAGGTTTCCCGCCTGGTGACCTGCCCAGCACAACAACACCGCGGCCGCCACCGTCAGCATTACCAAAACGCCACGCTTGATCCGGTACAAGCCTACGCCGAACACCACGTTCGCTACGTACTCCCAGAAGAGCGACCACGATGGCGCATTCAAGCTGAAAAGATTGTGTGATCTCTCCTCCATCGGCCCATAAGGGATCATCAGCAGCGACAGTGCGAACATCAGCGCGACCTTGCCCGGGCCGTAGCCCGACGTCACTCCAAACGGATTCGCATAAAAGGCGATCAGCCCCAGCACCGTTCCCAGCACGACAAGCGGCTGCAGGCGAATCAGTCGCACCTTAAAGAATTCGCCCAAACCCATCCGCCCGATGCGGTCGTCATAGGCATATCCCATCACAAAGCCCGAAAGGCAAAAGAAGAAATCCACTGCCAGAAAGCCATGCCCGATCCATAGCTTGCTGTAGTTCCAGATCACCATCTCCATGAAGTGGAAGATGACCACCCCTACGGCCGCTACACCACGTAAACCGTCAAGCACCACAAAATGCGGCTTCGTCCTACTCACTGCTGCCGTGTCCGTCGCTGTGGCGGAAGTCGCTGCCAATTCTTTCTCCCCCGTTTATGTTGCTGAAACATACCTTCTCAAAAAATAATCGGGGCGTGCTGAAATATTTCCCGATCCATCGACGCGACATCCTCGTTCAGGCCCCCCGCCGAGGGCGCAGTTCACCTGGGGGTTCCATAGCTGAGCTTCCGTATGCGACAATCCTCCGTTACCGTGAAGGCCCAACGTTTGCTATCTTGCCCCAAATCTTGCCAGGAGCAACCCACATGCCTGAAGAATCCGAAAAAGTTCTGAGCTTTGAAATCAGGCGCGACGGGAACGCCACCCTGGTGAAATGTCAGGGGCGGTTGGTCGCGGGCACAAGCCACGAACTCTACCAGGCGATAAAACCGCTGCTTCCGCACACAAAACTGGTAGTTGTCGATTTAGCAGAGCTTACCTACGTGGATAGCATGGGGCTTGGCACGCTGGTGCGTCTGTATGTATCTGCCCGGCAAGAGGGATGCGAGTTCAAGTTGCTTCACCTCGGCAAGCAGGTTCGCAATGTGCTGAAGATGACGAACCTGCTTTCGGTCTTCGCGCAGGCGGAAGAGCACGGCATCAACATCGCTTAATGGCTGGCGCGCCATCGCGCTCGAACGAGGATGCACCCGCGGTGCGGGATGGCGGGGTTCGCTTCCTCTGGCCGCTCACGCTTGATCTTGTCGAGAGCCTGGAGGACATCGACGAGGACACCGATGAGGGCGAGCTGGATGGACGCGGTGTCCTCGATAGGCGGGAGGTCGAGCGGTGGGTTCTCCGAGGCCGCTGGCTGGGTGACGGGAGAGTAGCCATGGCCAATGGTGTCAGCCTCGATGGTGTCCGTAAGGGCTTCGGCGTTCTGGTTGCTTTCGCTGTGTGCGGATAGAGCAGCGAGGCGACCGTCCGAGTGGCGGTGGGGGCGGCGGTGGATCTGACGGGCGGCCTCGCGCTGGCCCTGGCGATGATGCATGCGGGTATGGAAGCAGCGCCACGAGCTGTTCGAGAGTGCACGCGAATGACGTGTGCCGCCAGAAGGGCGAACATATCGACATTCCGGATACGTTTGAGTTCCCTTCTGAGCTGCGCGCGAACGGCTTCGCGGTCGTAGTAGCCGGTGGCGATGTCGCGGGCGACCCCTCCCCCCTCCCGGTGCGGGAGGGCGCGGTATATACCGTGCCGAATGAGTAAGTTGTGGGCCTTCCCGAGCATCAAAGTCGTCTTTCTAAAGGGGTTAACGCTTAAGTCGTCATTCCATTGGATTTACGGCAGCAAAACGCCGCGCGCTTCAAGAAAGCGGCCGGCTGCTTGCAGTCGGTAACTACAAAAGCCACCGTCACGGTGGCTTTTTGGATCTTGGGCGTGGCTGTTTCTTTCTACTTCTCTATTTCTAGTGTAGCGAATTGGGTGGGGTGATCTGGCAGGTTTTTGACGGGTTTCTTAAAGTGGTTCCCGGAATGGAATACGGGTCAAACGGGCCTTGAAGGATTGATTCACACCACGCAATGCTTCAACTCTTATGGGGCTCGTTCGGAGGACCGCCGTAATATACCTCTGACTCGACCCCAACCCCTTCTACGACGCCTCTGTCGAACTGAACATGGAAGTCTTCGTCTTCTATTGGGAGCCAGTCATATTTCAAAACTTCGCGAACGCCCTCATCCAATTGAGTGTGTCGGTCTATCGCCAAGCGGAATTGTTCGAACTCGACAACTGCGGCCTCGTCTTGAGGGTCAAACCAACTCCAATGGTCGCGTCCAATAAGCAGGTAGAAGACATTCTTATAGTCCGACAGGGGGCCTCCAAGCGCATTTCGATTGTGCAGCCAGTTTGGATGTTGTCGGCAGTATGTCTTAGTAGTTGCGAGTTGTCTTTTATAGCCATCCTCAAAGTCTGCGTCCGCGCGCAGTCGTTCCCGATACGTGGACGGCTTGCGATACCATTTCAGCTCAGCGATGACCACCGTCGAAGATTGAATATCTTCAACTAAAAGGTCGATTTCCGTCGAACCGTCGGGAAGTGGAATGGAATGTTCACACCGGAACCTTTTGAGCTTTTCGAGGAGATCTTCGCGCATGACAGCTGCCTTGTCGTCACTCAACCGATCATAGGAGCTCTGGCGTAGGTAGGAACAAGTGCGAAGAATATTATCTTCCGGTGATGAGTTCAATATGAAGTGGGGGACCACAGCCAGCCATTCTTGTTGCTCATCCAGAGGAACTAGGGGAAATACATGAAGGTCAGGAAGACGCTTCGAATAAAACGTCAAGTCGTTGAGCAATTGTTTGGTATTGCTTTCCGTAAGGCCTGAATGAAATGACAAAAGGCGGTTCCATTCGTAACGAGGCTTTACCAATACGGCTGAGGCTATAGGGTAGGTGCCCGTGCTCTCTCCCCAAAGAAAGCACAGATGCTCATGTATAGTGCAGATGGTCTGCAGTGCCGCATAGAAGCGCTTAAACATGCCAAGTGTATATGGGCCGAGGTCTAAGTTCTCACTCCGCCGCATAATGCCGCTTAATCGTTGTATGTACGTATGAAAGGTTCGGTTGGCGAGTTCGTAGGAGTGCTCATAGTGAAATCCCAGCTCTCCTATTGGTTTGGCCGAATCCAAGAGTTGTTTGTAGCGTCGCACGATTGCTTCCGTAGGGACGACGCGAGCTCGGGCGATAGCTTGGTGCACTCCTGATTGTCGTCGAAAGCCCTTTTGGAACGCACTTACTTGACGGCCGCGACTTCCTGCAAGAGTGTGAAAGCGCACTAGGCCCTCACCGAGCAGCTCTACACTCAGTCGATCGCGGTGCCACATTGGATACGAGTTCCTGAAAGCGTCATAGTTGGCCACACGACGCGAAGATCCCTAAATGCCTGCGCGCCGACGAGGGAGTCCCATTGGGGGATCCATCCCGAAATGGCAGACGTCATCTCGTTTTTTCCGAGCCACCGAATCAGCAACGGAGCGTGGCGCGCAAGATTGAGCATCGCGCCCCTAAAGTTCGACGAGTCGGGTCCGGATCGCCTGTGGGTATCTTCAATCATGTGAACTGTCGCGCTGAGAATTGTCCAAGAAGAGATATGAGTAGGAATTGCCAACAGCGCGAAGTGTTCGAGACACTGATCTGCGCGCGTTTCAATACTTTTCACACGAGAGACAAAGTCGTCGCCGGAATCTTTGTAGAGCATATGAATATTTCAGCGCTCATCTGCAGGATCGACGCGGATGGGATCTATGTACAGTTACAGGAAAGCCCTCGCTTTGCGCGAGGGCTTTCTGTTGCTGACAAAACCTAGTTCTTGACAGTCATGGCGTCGGAGTCGACGGCTTTTTTGCCGGTGAGGCCTTCGAGGCCGGCGAGGACGCCGCGGTAGTCACTTTTATCGCACTGCATAGCGAAGCCGCCCTTTTTATCTCCGTCCTGCCAGGTGAGGCCGACGAAGTGCTTCTTCGACTTGGTTAACGCCATGAGCCCGCCCACTCCGAAGCTCACGACTGCGAGTCCAATGGCTGCGCCGATTCGACGATGGACATCCTGGCCGTAGGTGATTTCGGTGATCGCGGAGGCAGGAATGACCTTGATTTCCTGGCCGCCCTCGCTGAAGTGGATGTCTTTTTCACCGAGGGTCAGTTCGAGCTTGGCACCGGTTTTAAGGTTGGGCAGCGAGCCACCGTCGTACATGACCTTGTAGCCGTTGCTATTGCTTGCGAAGACGATGGTGGGAACTAGCAGGCAGAGAAATAATGCAAGGAGTCGTTTCATGCGGTCCTTTGGATGGATAGTTAGGAGTCGGATGAATGTAACTGGGCGTTGTGACAATTAGCAAGCAAAGTTATTAGGGATTTGTACTTACAACCTACATCTTTTGCGGTATGCACTGTGGAACTGTGGATAGTCCCCCGCAGTGCGGTAGGATGGCGACCGGCTGCGTAGCTCAAGACCATGTTTCGCTGCAAATTTGTTGGCGCGGTGGAACCACCCTTGGCCTACTAAACCGATGAACAGTTTTGCGTCCATTGAGCCACTCCGCGGCGCTCTACTTCGAGGGTGAGAACAGAGTTTACATTGCCCAACGGACTCTAAAGCTTCCGATGGTGCGTCTCTGATACGTGAGGTGTTGACCTCTTCGCCCATCCCATCAGTACGGCGAATATCCCGCCGGAGATGATCAGGAAGCCGGCGGAGAAGAAGAACCACTCGAGGGCGTCCGTCCTTGTGTTGCCCAGCACAATGGGTTGTCCCGTATGGACACAGTGCATTCCGGTGAAAAATAGGACGGCCGTGGCGGGAAGCGTGATGAGAAGGAGTAGCAGGCATTGCACCTTCTCGGGAAGCCAGTCGAACCATGTAGGTCCCTGCGGAACGCGGGTATTGTTGAAGCGCGGCATCGCCCGCAGTATAGCGTTTGCGTCGCCTGACTCCTTTGCAATCTTCCCGTCGGGCCGGAAGTGGGTTAGCGCCGTTCAAGACGCTGCCAGAATCACAACCGGGACACTGAACTAATATCGGGAAAGCGATCTTCATTCGAGGAGATCGAGCAGAATATCAATTGACGGCTTGGGCAATCGCTGCCCGGCATCTAACTTCAAGGAGATGTCGAATGTCACAGCTGTCTTCCCAATCGCCGGAAAACACGGCTGAGAACTTGTCACAATCACCTCGCTCGGCAGGGAGTGCCTGGGCACACGAAAAGCGTTTTGCCGATGTGCTCGGCCGCCGGATGGCCTATATCGAACGCGGCGTAGGGCACCCTGTCGTGTTCCTTCACGGCAACCCGACCTCCTCGTTCCTATGGCGAGGTGTACTGCCGCACGTCGAGGCGGCTGGCCGCCGGCTGATCGCGCCTGATCTGATCGGCATGGGCGACTCCGACAAGATCCCGGCCGGCGCCGAGCACGATCGTTACCGCTTCGCGAGCCACGCCCGCTACCTTGAGGCCTTCCTAGACAAAGTCGTCGGGACGGAGCCGCTGACACTCGTGCTGCACGACTGGGGAGGCGCATTGGGCTTCGACTGGGCGTACCGCCATCCACAGCATGTCCGCGCGATTGCCTATATGGAGACCTTTGTTGCGCCGCTCACCCTGGAGGATCTTCCAGAAAGCTTCCGTCCGACGCTGAATGCCGTGCGTTCGCCGACGGGTGAAACTCTGGTGCTCGATGAGAACCTTTTCATCGAGAAGATGCTGCCCGGCGTGACGCAACGAACGCTGTCAGCCGACGAGATGGCAGAGTACCGGCGACCCTTCCTGGCGGCCGGCGACGATCGCTGGCCAACATTGCAGTGGGCGCGCGAGGTGCCGCTGTCGGGCGAGCCGGCCGATGTCCACGATCGGATTGCTGCATACTCCGCATGGTTGCAAACGGCATCGCTGCCGAAGCTCTTTGTCGACGCGGATCCGGGTGTATTCATCACGGGCCGAATCAGAAGGCTTGCGAGCAGCTTCCCTCATCAGCGCCGCGTCGTCGTCGGAGGTCTCCACTTCGTACAAGAGGACAGTCCCAACGAGATTGGACGGGCTATCGCTGGCTGGCTTGAATGAATGCGACGGAGACAGCTGGGAGGATTCTTTGGAACTCGCGGGTGTAAATAAGGCCATGCTGGCTCCAGCAACGTGTAGCCATGGACAGCCGCCGCCTCATCGAAATCACTCACGCTCTCGCGGATGATCTTTCGCGCTTTGAGGTGCATAACGACTAGCTGATTTCTTTCACCGTGATTTGATATTTGAAGTTATCCGGATCGAACGGATCGATCCGCCCTGCTGAGGTTTCGGCCTGCGGATACATGAAGTAGACCAACGGCTTGCTGGCGGATCCAGGCAGCTCCACGTCGTGTGCGTAGTTGTAGGCCATCCAATTCATCTCCCATGCACCGAAGAGATGATCGCGGGCGCGCGAGACGGTGGCATCGCTCAATGGACGATTGCCGGGAGGTTCTTCCAACGCTACTTTCCGAACATCGGCTGGGTCGACAGGCACCCATCCATGGTCGCGCAGATAGACTTCCGCACGACAGTGCTGTCCCTTGGTTGCTATGTCGGTGGGGAGTCCAAGGCTCTTGTAGCCTTCGTTTGATTTCGCGAGCCGCAATCCATAGACATGCCGTGCGGGCAAGCCCACCGAGCGTGCGAGGCCGACATAGAGAGCGTTCAGGTCAGCACATTTGCCGCCCATGTCGCCTGACTCCAACATGAATCGAATGTCGCCACGACCACACCCGCGGATCTTCGGATCGCGGAAGGTATTTTCGACCACCCACTCATAGATTGCCCGCGCCTTCTCGATGTCAGTGGTCGCGCCAGCGGTCGCCTTCAGCGCAGTCTGTTTGACGATGCCGTCCGTTGGCACATAGCGACTGGGCTGAAGGAAGTAGTCAAGTTCAGACCGTGAAGCGGGTGGCGCTGTTGCGCGGGAGGACAGATCGACGGAGTAGTTTTTCAGCGCGACGCGACTGGTGAGGCTCAGCGACGGCTTGGTGTTTGCGGGATACTTCGCCGACACGATCCCAAGATTGCTTTGCTTGTCCTTGCTCAGACTGGTGGTTCCACCCGCCGCCGTGAACTGGGTCGAGATGGTGTTTTGATACGGCGTCTTGCGAATCAGCGGCGCCGGTAGCCAGATGTGACCGACACCGTCAGGCTTCAGCAACTCAACCGTGGTGACGACCTCAAAGGTTCGCCATCCGTCTGCCGAAGGGGTATCCGCCAGGGCCGGCATCGCCCTGGAGAGAGCCCACCCAGCACAGATGGCGCTATTCGCTCGCAAGAAATCTCGCCGATTCATGATTCGCCTCGAAGATCGCCACTAAGGGCAATTGAATGGGGCCAGCACCTCCGCTCAAAGCGCGGAATCGATGCTCAACACTTTCACTCACACTGGCACTGCGGTTGCTAGGACCATCATGGCCGAATCTCTGCTGCGCCTGCCTCCACCGGATGGATGAAGCGCGAGCACACCGAGGGGTGGAGACTCGCGCACCGAGTCATGTGCACAACTCTCGGCTCAGGTCACATTCTCTCGACAGTGATCGATTGCGCAACTTTCGCGATGAAGTGGATGCGGGCGGCGGGCCCGCCGGAGTGACGTTGGAGAGCAGGAGTCCGGAGCCCTGCGGAAGTGATGGGCCGCGGTGGCCATGTACGATGGCTGCGGAACCGAGGTTGCTTATGTCAGAAAGATATGAGCAGAGCCTGCTCGAAGCTCTGCTGGAGGCGTTGCTTGACTCGTGGGACCGGAACAACACCATTCTGGTGAATTTGCTGCGCGCGGTGCCGGAGGGCGGGCTGGAGGCGCGGGCGGTCGAGGACAGCATGTCGGTGGCTGAGATGTTCCTCCACATCCACGGGACGCGGCAGTTCGTGCTGAGCGAGGATGCGCCGGAGTTTGCCTTAGAACCGCCGCAGCAGGGGTGGCGCGAGACGCGCGATGTTGATCGTATTGCGCACATGTTGAACGAGAGCGCACGCGCGGTGCGCGCCGCGGTGAAGAACCGGGTGGAAACCGGGAAGCCGATGCTGGTCCGCTACGATCACCCGATCCTGCTGCTGCAACACATGGTGTGGCATGAGGGCTACCACCATGGGCAGATCAAGCTGGCGCTGAAGGCGATGGGGCGGCCGCTGGACGATGAGGAGATCGGGCGGGTGACGTGGCATCTTTGGTTTGATAAGGCGGGGGCGGGGAGTTAGCGGGTTATTTCGGCGCCGGGGTCATGGTCACGTCCCCAGGAACGCCGACTCACTCGTCCGTTACGCGACGGCTCGAAACTCCGAAACTTTCTATGCTCATGCCCCGGACGTATTTGGTGTGGATTCGTGGCGTCGCTCAAGAGATTCGTAAGACAAGTAAGGTTGCGTCGTCGCGGAAATTTCCACCGCAGAAGGCCGTGACCTGCTGCATGATGGTGCGTTGGACTTCGAGCGCGCTTCCGTCGCGTGCGCGAGCGGCTTCCAGCAGGCGCTCGTCACCGAACTCTTCGAGCTGGGCATTTTCGGCTTCCGTGATGCCGTCAGTTGAGAGAAGCAGCTGGTCGCCCGGTTGAAGGTGGGCAGTGTAGTCCTGGTAGGCCCAATCAGGCAGCGCACCAAGCACCGCTCCTCCTCCTTGCAGCGTTTCTGTCGTGCCGTTGCCGCGCAACAGAAGACCGGGTGAGTGTCCGGCATTCTCGTAGGTGAGCGTGCGCGCGTCGGCGTCGAGCACTGCGTAGAAGAAAGTTACAAACTTCCCCGCGGCGGTGTTTGCACAAAGGAACTTGTTCAGTTTGGTACAGACCACCTGAGGCGATGCCTCGCTGGTGGCGAAGGCGCGAAAGGATGCCTGGAGATTCGCCATGAGCAACGCAGCGGTGATTCCCTTTCCGGCGACGTCGCCCATGCAAATGCCGAGGCGATTTTTGTCCAGCTGAATCACATCGAAGTAGTCGCCACCGACTTCGCGCGCAGGCTGCCAGGCTCCGGCGATCTGAACTCCGGCAAGCTGCGGCAACGTGCTGGGCAGCAGCATTTGCTGAATCTCGCGCGCCCGCTTGAGTTCTTCCTGCTGCTGCTGCTGCGCGATGGTTCCTTTCTCGACAGTCTGCTCCAGCTGTTGATTGCGTTCTTTCAGCTTTCGCTGGACTTCTTCCACACCGAAACCGATGACGTTGGTGACCACCGTGACGACGATGACGAAATAACCGATCCTGGTGAAGACAGACGAGAACGGTTCGCGATCAACCTTGGTCAACTCCAGGAAGAAGATCACGCCCACGGCGCAAATCACACCGATCACGAGTTGGACCGGAACAAATGCGACCCAATTCCAGGGGAACGGGCGGGGCACGTACAGGCGGCGACTGGCGATGGAGAGAGGAATGAGAACGTTGCCCACCGTGAGGGAAGCAATCATGACGACGAACAGTGAAGGTCGCAGGTTGATCGAGGCCAGGAGGGCATAAACCGCCAACCCGACGAACACCACCGTCAGCTCGATCCGGAATATGCGCCGCCAAAGAACCGAACGTTTCTTGGAAGTGACGAAAAGAATGCTCACCGTGACTCGCGGTGGAAATGGAACAGCAAGAGTAACGCGGAGCTAGAAAAAAGTCATGCGGAAACACCGAGCTATCAGGTGTCACCCTAATTACTCCAAGGGGAGCGAAGGTCGCCTTTAGAAGACTCCGTTTTCAGCTATTCTTGATCTCGTCCAGCCCAGCGTACAAGAGCGGATCGGTTTGCCGCCTAGAAAGGCTTCACCATGTCTGCAGTGACACAGTATCGATGCGAGATTTGCGGTACGGAAAGCACAAACCCAATCCATTGGTTCATGATTCAATGCAATGCCACTGAGCTCAAGGTGCGGAAGTGGAACTCCGAAGATGCCGCAATTTTCGGCACGCGGCATTACTGCGGAGAAGCTCATGCCGGCGTCTATATCAGCCGTTGGCTTGAGTCTTCGTGCTCACCCTCGCGACCCGACTACAACCGTCCGTCGGCAGGTTGAGGCACCGGAGACCTGGCATTCGCTCAGCTCGACAGCAATAGCTCTTTCACGACCTATTCAAAGAATACGAGTGACGTTAAGCGAAAGGCACAGTGTCCACACCTGTACTTCGTCAACCTGAGTCATCCGGGCACTCCAGAAAATAGCAATCGATCGTGCGTTTACTTTGAGTGATCGTGGGTAAGCACGGGTGCCATGGTTTCGAATATGCCGTCATTCCTGATCAGCTTGTGAACGAGGATCGCTGCAACATGCATCAGGATGACTGCGAAAAAGGCGAAGGCCAGGTAGTGATGTGCACGCCACAGCAGCGTATGCAGCTGTGGATTAAGAGGCACAATCGATGGCAAATGCACGCTGCCGAAGAGCACAACAGGGTAGGAAGCAGCGGATAACATCGCCCAGCCGATCAGCGGCATTCCGATCATCAGCGCGTAGAAGATGTACTGAGACGAAATCGCGGCCAGTTTGATCGGCTCCGGCAGATCGGCTGGCAGCGCAGGTGCGCCATAAATGATGCGCAACGTCAGACGGATCAGCGCCAGGATCAGGATGGCGATGCCGAGCGGCTTATGAATCTGCACCAGGGTCAGATACTTCGGCGTGACGGTCGAGACCATGCCCACGCCGATGAACAACATGGACAGAATGCAGATGCGCCATGAGCCAGTGAAGCAGTCTCTGCGGCACGGTGAAGCGTGTGCGGCTCGTTGTCATTGCTTCTCTCCTGTCGCGGTGCGCGGATAGTACGAGGATTCGGCTGTGCGGCTGTTGTACGACCGCGAATATGCGGCCGAGCGGGCGGCCGGAAACGGATCATCCGAGGTGGTGATTCCGGCAGGCAGCACGGTCGGATCGTAGTTGATGTCGCGGCATGGGCCGTCGGGCTCCGGCTCGATCTGTTCCACGATGAGCGTACCCGCGTTGACATTGCGACGGTCTGCAGGCCAGGCCTTGTTGGGGTCGGCGGTTGGATCGCTGGGCTTGGCGACGGTGAGCACCAGGTTCCAGCGCTGAGGGCCGGTAGCAACGCGTTCCGTGATCTCCTGCTCGAGAGAATTCGGGCCGCGTTTCGACAATTCTTCAGGCGTGATGGGAACAGCTGGCGCCAAAGGAACGTATGACCAGCGGACCGTGTGCTTTGCGCCCGAACCATCGACAAATACGAAGGAGTTGAGACTGTTGTACCGCTCCTCCGCATAGCTGCCGGTCCATGGCGCACTCTTGGCCCAGCCGACGAATGTAAGGAACCCCGGATTCGCTGCAATGAACTTCTTCATCGCATCGGGGTCCTTGCTTCCCGAGGCTTTCAGGAGAGCGTAGAAGGCCTGAGGAGTGGAAACCGGGAAGATCGGCGCATCGATCATGGCGCTGCGCCATTGCTGCCCGTCCGGCGTCGTGATCTGGATGACCTAAACCGCGCACACGCACCATGGCGTCAGCAGCGTTGGGGTCCGCAGTGGCCAGGTTGAAGCGTCCCACAACCGGATATTGGCCGTGGACGAAGACCGGGGCGCTGGAAAGCGCCGAGCCCTCGCCGTTAGCGTCGAATGTCCCAGTGAAGCAAATGCCTTTGGCGTGGTTGCGTCGATGACCCAACGCAGGTCCACCCGGAGGCGCCAACGCCGGCTACTATCTTCTTTGGCGTCAGCCTGTGCGGTGACAACCATCCGGCCGTGTACGCGAAAGCAATCGCAGCTACGCAGATCACTGCGGCAATGATTGCCAACCGGCCAGGCCGAAACGATTTTGGTGATGCAGGTGACTGAACCATTCAAGCCTCGTTTCCAGCAGTTACAGGATTGCTCGCGATATATGCATTCACACACCGCTCTGGAGAGGGCCCATCATGCACCACCATCATGGTAAATGAATGTTCCTCGACTCAGCCATTTTGGCCCGGCGGCGTCTTTCCTGGGAATGCTGAGGGGGAGGCAGAGAGGCCGCGAGTTCGTCATGAAATCGGCCGGGGCGGCCTTTTTGAGATTAGAACCTATCTCATAAATCAACAGCCGGTTTGTCTGCGGCTCGACGCAACTTCCGGTTTGCTGGATACTACTCGCTACTGAGTGCGCGATTTCTCGTGGCGTTTTGAACAAGCTCTCCAGGGTCAGGAGATGCGCCTTCCGGTGATGGTGTACTTCGCGTCGCGAGGATTCTCTGGGGCGATCACCTTCTCCTCCGCAGGTTTCTTCTCCTCCGCAGCCTTCTTCTCCTCCACAGCCTTTTTCGTCTCCGCAGGCCTTGTCGCCTCTGCAGGTTTCATCGCCTCAGCAGGTTTCATCACCTCCGCAGGTTTCTCCGCCACTAAAGGTTTCATCGCCTCTGCAGGCCTTTTCGCCTCCGCAGCTCTCGTCGCCGCCGCAGGCCCTGTCGCCTCAGCAGGTTTCATCGCCTCCGCAGGTCTTTTCGCCTCTGCAGCTTTCGTCTCTTCTGCAGGCTTCTCCGCCACTACAGGCTCCTCTGGGATCATCGCCCATGCAAAGCCGTGCGCCAGCCATAAAAAGAAGGTGGCCAAGAGGCAGACCGAAACAAGGCCAGCGAGGAAGAATACTGCTTGCCCTCCACTTTTGGCGGCGACAAACAACCCGATCAAGAAGGCGAAGGTTACGAATGAGAAGCCAACCGCGAAGCGCCCAAGTCGACGCGATAGAACACTAATGCGATCACTCATTTAGGTCCTCCGTCGGTTGCCGAAATAGACCTCGGAGAGCTTATCGAACAGAGCCTCTTACCTGCCAGATAGGTTGCGCCGCAGTCTAGGGCTTCAAGTCTATCCCGATTCTTCGAGGAGAGTTACTGTGCCAAGTACCAGTTCGTCGACTGCATTTGTGAGATGGGTTCTAGTCTCTGCAAGTCGGTTTCTCTTCACTGAATAAGTCGGTAACAGCAAAAGAGGCTCCCGCTTGCGGGGGATCACTCGGCCGGGTCATTTCTTGACAATGCCGCTGGAGGGCCTCCATCATCTCTGGCGGCAGTTTTAAATCGTTTTACTTATTTGGGAGGCCCTCGTCATGCGCTATCGTCAGCGGGTTGGTGTCGCCGTTTTGCCGGCATTTTGTATTGCCATTTTCTCGCTCCTTTATCTGCTGCCTGCCGCCGCGCAGGACACAGCGAAGACGCGCCCGCATTGGCAGAAGCGCCTGGTGGCCGACTACGACGAGGGCAGCAAATTCGCTGACCCGCCCTACACCTATTCTGCAGAGCAGATTCCCTATGACAAGCTGACGGACATCATCCATGCCGGTGTTGGCTTCGATGATGAGGGCAACCTCCAGGTGCCGGATGGCTTCGTCGAACCGATACTGACCGCGCGCGCCCACGATGCCGGCGATCACGTCGTCCTGCTCGTCGGCGGCGATCTGAGCCAGTACGAGTCCAAGCCCACGGCCACGATGAATAAGCTGGTCGCGAATGTCCGCCAGTTCGTCCACGAGCACGACTACGATGGCGTCGACCTGGACTGGGAGTATCCCGGTACCGCCGCGGATGCCGCCATGCTGGTGAAGTTCGAGAAGGCTCTGCGTGCCGTGCTGCCCAGCCCGCGCTACATTCTCTCCATTGACGCAGCGCCGTGGAGTGCATCCGCCTATGACGCCAGCACGCTGCGGAAGGTCATCGACTGGTTCAACATCATGACCTACGACTGCGCCGGCCCATGGACCGCGCACGCACAACTGAACTCGCCCATCTTCTGGGATAACCGCAATCCCGCACCGGAAGAGTGCCAGCCCGGCGGCAGCGATCAGGAATCCGCCAAGATCTTCCTGGCTGAGGTACCCGCCTCGCAGCTCAATCAGGGAACGCCCTTCTACGGTTACGAATACACCAATGTGAACGCGCTCTTCGGCCTGTGCCCGAATGCGGCCACTACCGATGACGGCGCCTGCGACGACACCGTTCTCACGCTGACCTATGGTTCGGGTGTCAAAAAACTCATCAACAAGAAAGGCTGGGAGGTCCACCGTGACCCTTACGCGCTGGTTCCATACCTGCTGAAGAAGGATGGTTCACCGGGCTACATCACCTATGACGATCCGGAGTCCACTTACTTCCGTGTGCTTTATTCCGATTATGTGAAGGGTCTCGGCGGCACCTTCCTGTGGGCGCTCGATGAGGACTATGACGGCCACTCGCAGGACCTGCTGAACGCGATGTATCGCGCCACCAAGAAGGAGATGCCGCTCGGCGAGGAGCGTGCCATCCCCGCCGGCCTCCGCATGCCGGTGACGGGTGACCTGATCAAATAGCAAAGGCCGCTTGTGCCTCAGAGGAAAGCCCCTCGTTTGCGCGAGGGGCTTTCTTTGTACCTTTAACTGTTGCTGATCGTTCGACGGATTGGCGCCCGAGTCGCGTCTGCGGGAACGGCTAGTCCTTGTGGCCGTAGTCGAGCTTGGGGTACCAGTCTGTGCCGCGGCCTTCCGGTGCCCAGTCGAGCATGGACCAGAGTGGATCGAGGTCCGGGGCGCCGCGCGGACCTTGTCCGGGGTCTGCCATCTCGCCGCTCATCTCGCCCGAGTAGAAGTGACGGATGGTTCCGTTGTGCCGGGTGAAGACGGAGAAGCCCGGAACGTCCGCGTCGTCGGCGTTGACATAGGTGCGGGTGTAGTCGCCGGAGGTGTCGGAGAGAAACGGGAGGTTCGCGAGGCCACGTTGCTTCTTGTATTCCTTGAGCCTCTCGATGGGCGACCGGGCCGTGATGGCGATGGCGACCCGCTCGCGCAGATTGATCACGGTTCCGTTGAAGGAGTTGAGGAGTGATGTACACGAGGGACACGGCGATTTGCGCTGCGGGCCAAACATCATGCTGTAGACCATCAACGTGTCTTTGCTGCCGAAGAGATCGGAGAGGCGAACGGGACCGGTCTCAGAGGCGAACTCGAAGTCCTGAGGAATCTCGCCACCGGACGGCAGAGCACGACGCTGTTCGGCGACGCGCTCAAGGTGGCGGCGCAGCTCGATTTCTTCGGCGAGCAGCGCGTTGCGGGCGGCGCGGTATTCTTTGCTCTCATTTGGGAAATGAGCCTTGTTGCTCGCGGCCATCTGGCGGGCGGGAACTAGGGTTTGGGTATCGGCCATAAAATCTCCTCCGGCCAATATAGCTGGGCCATGCATGTCTGATCATCGGATGGGTTTTTGCGACGCTGGTCACGTTTCGCTGTTCACGCGGACCTGCCGGTTGCGGTTGACAATCGCGCAGCAGTGGAAGCAGTCTGTTGTAGCTGCGTAGGGCGCATCGGTTCCGGCCGAAAGGGCAACGCCCACCTACGGCAACCGAATGCAATTGCGCCCATGCCGAACCTCGAAAACCTTAAGAAGCAGGCCAAACAATATCTGCGTTGGCATCGCGAACGGTATTATCCGGTCGCAGCCGAGATCCGGGCTGCGTTGCCGCGATTTCGCGATCTCAGCGATGTGCAGATACTGGAGGCAACGTTCAAGCTCGCTGACGCACAGGAGCTTGTCGCGCGACAAAGAGGTTTTGCGGGATGGCAGGCGCTCAAATCAGGAGCAGATGCCATGACCGATGAACCCAGACAGGCGGCGCCGCGTCCCATTCTCAATGGGATTGAGGCACAACTCTTCGTTGCGAACATTCAGCGTTCCTGCGATTTCTATACAAACAAGCTCGGCTTCGCGGTTGAATTCATCTATGGCGATCCGCCGTTTTACGGGCAGGTCCGCCGCGATCATGCACGACTTAACCTGAGGGTGGTCGGCGAACCAGTGTTCGCCGGCGATGTCCGCGAGCGCGAGCATCTGCTTTCTGCTTCGATCACCGTCGCGAGCGCAGATGAGGTGAGGCAGCTCTTTTTGAGCTACCAGGCGGCTGAGGTCCGCTTCTCTCAGACACTCAAGAAGGAGCCGTGGGGAGCGCGAACTTTCATCGTGATTGATCCTGACGGGAATCTCATCCTCTTTGCCGGCCCGGCGGAATGACGTGTGGTGCTAGCACACGTCTCACCGGCAAAAGCAGTAGACCCGACGGGTCGGCAGGATTAACCAGATGAGGCGGTCAAGTCGGATCTGCGTCACAATCGCGATCCTAATGTTATTGAATCGCGAGAGGGTCGAAGATTTACGCAGACGAATCGGCGCAGGCGGTACAACGATCTCAACTGGTCCAGCGCCACGTCATGGACGAGGCTCTCCGGAAACAACATTCTGGCAAACGCGGGGAATCGTCTTGAGCAAGGCAACATCGCCGGCAACCGCCGCTGGGGATCGGTGACTGCTTTCAGTCAAGACTTTCTTCCTCTATTGGAAAATAGTTAGTTCTAGCATGCCGGTTCGCCCGCAAGGCGAGTGATGCCGCATCGGTGTGCGTGAAGAACGACGAGGTGTAGAACTCACCGCCACCTCCTGCAGCCTGACCCATAACTGGTCCGACGCGTCACGAGCAACCCAACTCTTGCGGCAGCACCGGAATAAGTCGGCCACGCGATGTTACGCAGCACGAGGGCCTCGCCGGGTTTGAGTCGGCAAGCAAATGAGCAGGGTCCACGCGCATATCTGCGCAACCGATGATCATTGCCTTGAGATTCGGCGTCGCCTCGGGAAGCGAGGGCATAAGCGTGCCCGCAGCAGACTGCTGAGCGGCAAAGTCTTTGTTGCGTTCTAACATGCTGTCGAGATTACTCATGCGGATTCTCCTCGAGGGGTTTTGCGTGAGACTCTGATAGAAGTTTGTCGAGCCACAAACCTAACACTAAACATCCGCAGGAGCGAAGGCCGATTTCGGAGAGAGACCGCAAAATTCTGGTGTCTCGCTCACTCATTTCAACGAATATGCGATGTGAATAGAAAGCCCCGCACCCGCGAGGGGCTTCTATTCGTAACCGGTACTGGTCGAACAAGCATCTGACGATCGAAGATCGCGTGTTGCCGTCCGTGCAGGGGTCAGCGTGGAGAGTAGACAAAGCGGACGATCCGGTTCTTGCTCCAGCAGTCATCGTCGAGTTCGGCACATATCGGGTATGTCTGTCCCCACCCGGCCGCCGACACGATCTGACTCTCCGGAACGCCCTTGCTGATCAGAGCTTGCTTGATCCAATCCGCTCGTTGCGCGGAGAGCCTGAGATTGTCGAAGCCTGGCTCGCCTTTTGAGGAGGCGTAACCCTCGATGTAGAAGTGATTGTTTGCATGATCCTTCAACCATTGGGCATTTTCATCCAGAGCGCTCGCGTTCTCCGGAGCGTCATAGACATTGTTGGGGAAGAGGACTTGGTGCACGTTGCTGTTGAACTCTTCTTCCGAGGGACCAAATAGAACCACTTTGGGTTTGGCCCAGTAAGCAACCCAGTAGGCAATGATCTGGGACGCATCTGGAGTGGCGGCATCTGAAGTAGCTTGTTGTGCAGATATCCCGACACTGGGCAAAAGCAGCGTGGGGATCACGACGAGAGCAAGCCGGAGTTTCATGGGTTCCTCGCAACTTCCGCTTCAGTTTTGGATGAGCCCCCGATTGGGGAGGCCGGTTGGGACCATCGACGCCCCGCCAGACTGCTGTTTGCGATCCAACGCCACAAGCGTACTACGGCTATCTTTCATTTCTGTGACGCGAGCCGGGAACTGTCAGATGTGACAGTTCCGGTCCAACGTCTCAGCTGTAAGGCGATGGGCAGGCCGCTGAACGATGAGGAGATCGGGCGGGTGACATGGCTTGTTTGCCTTGATATGGGGGCCATTGCTCGGCGCTTATGGAATACGCCGGCAAACGAAGGTCGGCGAGTGGTTCGCCCTGTTATCGTCGACTGAAACGACTCGTGCGCCCTCAGAGGAGATTGTCATGAACGCAATCGACCAAAAACGCAGAACCTTGTTGTTCGGTCTGGGGGGCCTCGGCATAAGCCAGGTATTGGCGGAAGGCGTGTCCCAGGCTCAGGCCGCAACGCCACAAGGATATGTACTTGGCGCGACTGAGGGCGAACACCTCATTCATTTTCGGGACCATGGCCAGATCTTTATCAAGGTCGGCTCCGCCACTGGCTCCGACAATCTCGCCTTGGGGACCCAGCAAGTGACGGCCGGTGCAGGCATTCCGATCCACCGACACCTCCAGATGGACGAGGCCTTCTACGTTCTAGAGGGCAACGGGGTTTTCATACTGAATGATGTACCTCACTCTTTTGAGAAGGGCGCAACGATATTCATTCCCAAAAACTCCTGGCATGGGTTTGCGAATCCCGATCACGAACTGCTCCTACTCTGGATTATGTCGCCTGCCGGTCTGGACGGCTTTTTCCGTGACACCTGCAGTCCGCCCGGCGTGCCGCCAAAGCAACTCACTCGCGAGCAGATCAAGGAGATCGCCCACAAATACGCGACGGAATTCAGATAATCGCGCCGCGAAATAGACCGAACGCTGCTTGGTTCGATTGCAAGGCGATGGGCGGGCCGCTGGACTGCTATTGACTGCACCTGACTCCCCATGCAATTGTTAGCGGGTCAATCTGAGACATCCTCGGTGCGGATCGCTGACCTTATCCTACCTGTATTTGCAGTGATCCTAACTGGCTGGATCGTCGGCTATACGGGCTATCTGTCGCGGGCGTTGTCTGACGCACTGATTCACTTCGCCTATAACATCGCAATGCCGGCATTGCTGATCGTCACCATTGCGCAAGAACCCAGTCATTCGCTGATCAATTGGCGCTTTCTTGTTGCCTTTGGTGGTGGCTCCCTCCTCTGCTTCATCCTCGTGTTCGGCATCATGAGCATTCGTGCTTCCCGAAGTCTCGCAAGCCGAACGATGCATGGCATGGCGGCATCGATGACCAATACCGGCTTCGTCGCCTTACCGGTCCTGCAGGCGATCTATGGTCCGCGCGCCGTGTTGCCGGCGGCGATCGCCACGGTATTCGTGGCCGTTGTGATGTTTCCAGTAGCCGTGATCCTGCTCGAACTTGGTCAGCGGGATGCGCATGGCTCACGCACGAGCCCCAATGGTCACAGTCGAAGCATGTCGTGCTTAACCCGATGGTCTTATCAACCCTGATCGGCATGCTTTTGTCGGTCCTCGGTCTCCGCATGCCCGGGCCGGTCACCGCCTATTTGGCATCCTGGCCGATGCGCTCACGCCTTGTGCTCTGTTCGCCATCGGACTGGGGCTGTCGATCGATGGATTGCGCGCCAATATTGGGCGAGCTTCGCTGCTCTCGGCCGTCAAGCTCGTCATCATGCCTCTGATCGTGTACGGATTGAGCGTGCTGCTTGGGGCTCGACCCCCTCTACACCATTGCGGCCGTAATCTGCGCCGCAGTGCCCACGGCCAAGACAGCCTACATTCTTGCGGGAGAGTATCACTGCGAGGAAATGATGGTAGCGTCCACTGTCTCGATGACAACTCTGGCTTCCATCATCTCGCTCGTGGTCTGGCTTTATGGGCTATCCGGGCTGGCAACACGCATCGCTGCCGGATAATGGCAGGAAGCGGTCAGACGTCCCGGCGCGTTTCCCGGCGATGAGCCGGATGCGGGCGCAGCCATGGCCGGTGTTCAGATCTCCTCGATTTGCCGATCTGCGTCGCTCAGCAATGTGAGTTCCTGCCAATCGAGCTGTTCCTGCAGGCCGAGATAGCCGGTGGGGCCGATTGCGTCGTCGGTGCGGAGAGTTTCCAGGGCATCGCGTTCTGCTTCTATCGCCTTCAATCCGAGGTCGCGAAGCCGGTCCAAGGATTCGACTTCGGTTTCACACATGCATTTCTGCAGATCCAGGGTGAGGCGGTATCTGAGATTGTCTGCCTCTGGTCCCTGCTGGTCGTCGATGCTGGCGAGAGCCACTTCGGCTAAGACCACACGAGCAGATGCAAGTTCACGCGTCGCGTCATCTGTCCGGTCCAGCTTCAGCAACCGTGCGATGGGTGCGAGCGTGAGTCCCTGAAGCACGAGTGTGGCCAGTACAACGGAAAACGCAGTCAAAACAACTGTGTCGCGATGAGGGAACGACTCGGGCAAGGCGAAGGCGGCCGCCACGGTGACGAAGCCCCGCATGCCGCACCAACCCACAAAAAATGCCTGACCAAAGGTCACACGGTCCCGCACACGAGTGAAGCATTCCCGCGATGCTTCGAGGCGACTGAAGCCGAGAACCACTACGAGCCGAGTGCATATGATGGCAACGATGACCAGGGCAGCGAATGCGAGGGCCTCACGCAGATGAGTTCCCTGCAACCTCATCACAATGGATCTTGCCTGCATGCCCATCAGCAGAAATGCAAAAACGTTGAGAGTGAAGACAACTGAGGTCCACACGGCAAAGGACTGAACGCGCATGCGAGCGTCTAACTCCTCTGACGTCATTTTGCTCGCCAGAGTCATGGCGAATCCGATGACGCAAAGCACCGCGGAAAGACGGAGATGCTCCGCTGCGATCCATAAGAGATAAGCAATGACAAATTGAAGTAGAGTGCCTCCCAGCGTGTCCTTTACCAGGCGATTGATATGACGGATGACGTACGCGCAGGCGATGCCCAGCAATAAGCCCACCCGGAGCCGCGAAGGCAAGGCGCAGGCCGACCGGCAAGGTGAGACCTTTGCCTGCCATGACCGTGAGAGCGCCACTGAAGAGCAACAGGGCGGTGGCGTCATTGAAGAGGCTCTCACCTTTCAGCACAGCATCCGTCCTGCGCGGGAGGTTGAATTTCCTCAACACTGCGGTGGCGGCAGCGGCATCCGGAGGCGACACGATGGCGCCCAGCGCGATGCCGGCGGCGACAGGCAGGCCGAGAACAACGTGCGCGATCCAGGCCACGATGGCAGTTGTGAGGACGACGGCGCCGACCGCGTACATGAACAGCGGAGCCAGGAAGCGCCGGGTGGCACCAGGCGGGAAGTCATACGCAGCATCGACAACGGCCGGCGTAATAAAGAGCGCGAGATAGGTAGAGGGATCAATCGAAATCGCGGGTGCTCCGGGGATGAGCGCGACCAGCACACCTGCTCCGGCAAGCATCGCAGGATAGGGCAATGCCAGGCGACGAGCGACCTGTAACAGAGCGATCGCGACGAGCAGAAGGACAAGCAGGCTTTCGAAAAAAGTCATTGCACCTTCCGTGCTCTGATGCTCGCAGCAGCCATTTCGTCAGTCAGAGTTGAAAGAAGAACAGAAGGTGCGGCGGGAAATCAACAATCTCTGCGCGGCGGTTCCCGTCGAATCCAATTTCAAGGAGAGACTTCAGCGCTTGGCCATCTGACTGAACCCCACTTCCAGAATGCCTATGGATTCTCTACGAACGTCAGGTGGTCTGCTGAACCCATTGCCGCCGCCAGGCCGGCGCGTCGAAGGGATCCGCGAAGTACTGTGTCTCGTGCACGACCTTACCGTTGCGGAACTCCATAATGCTCACGGTGTATGCTGGCCGGCCCTGGTACGTGATTGTGTATTCCGTGATCCAGAGATCACCGTTTCCAACAATTCGCTTGACCTTGAAACCCGACGGTTTGCCGGGATGATGACTGCGCAAGGCCTGCAAATTGCTTCGCCCGAGGATTCGCTCGCCTGACTGAGGATAGTCACAGATGGCATCGTCTTCGTAGATATCGTGTTCCGCGTTTGCATCGCCGTCTGCCGATGCGTGCCAGTGCCTATTCAGGGCTTCACGTATTTGTTCTTCCTGCATGGATTCCTCCAGGTACGGTGTTGGTCATGATCATCGACCTTGTGGAATGAAACCTGGGCTACCGGTCTTCACTACTTCGTTGAGCCTCTGTCGAATCTGAATGCGATTGATTTCGTTGAACGCGTCTTCCGGGAAGGGGGGAGATGTTGAAATTTTCCCGCGCGCGAGCCGCACTCTTGGGCGTGGTAAGCAAAGCCGTGCCGCGCTGCACTGCCCATGCCAGCAGCACCTGCGCCGGCGTCTTTCCGACTCGTGCGGCGATTGCCGAAATGACTGGATCTTCGATCAGTCCCGGCCTCATTCCGTGACCCAATGGGGCGAAGGCCAAAAGCACAATGTCCTTCTCCTTGCAGAATTCCAGAAGTTCGGTTTCCGGCAAATACGGATGGGATTCGACCTGGACCACGGCTGGCTTGATTCTTGCTGATTCGTAGATGGGCAACAGTTGATCCAAACTGACGTCCGACAGTCCGATGGCCCGGCATCTGCCACCGTCCACCAGATTTTCCATTGCCTTCCAGGTGTCGAGCAAAGTCACGCCACGGTCGTAGATGACATTGCCGTCTTTATCCCGCGGATCCTGTTCGTCTCCCGGTTGAAATGCAAACGGAGTGTGAATGAGGTAGAGATCGAGATAGCTGATTCGGAGTCTCTCCAAACTCGCCTCGAAAGCCGGTTTGACACGCTCGGGCCGATGATTGGAGTTCCACAATTTTGTGGTGACAAAGATGTCCTCGCGCGCGATTCCAGCGGCGACTCCCGCCTGCAACGCCTCGCCTACCTCCCGCTCGTTGCGGTATCGTTCCGCGCAATCGAAGTGTCGAAATCCGGCTTCGAGCGCATCTCTGGTCGCACTTATCGTCACGGCTGCATCTGGGATCAGCGTGCCAAACCCGAGTGCGGGGATACGGCCGGCTCCGTTGTTGAGCGGTATTCTCGTAGTCCGAAAATCAGAGGATTCGATCATGGTGGCGGCTCGGTACGATCTCGCCTCCAGCATCATCGACCGGATCGGCAATCCACTTGTCGGCCGGCGGGGCGAATACTCGTGCTTGAATATTAGTACTCGTACTTCAATTCTTCCATCGGGTACACCGTTCGCAGAGGGTTTGAGGGCTCTCAGCGTTCAGAGCAGTTTCGGGCCGGATATTTGCCGACCGGTCTGCGCTCCACCGACCATTGCTATCGATTTTTGATTCGTGCTTTGGTGAATTTTTGTAAATAGGCCACCGCTTGCGCGAAGGCTTTTTCGTTGGGGCCTGCCGTTGAGTTCTGATCGGATGGCTTCGGGGGCCGGAGGTCGTGGTTCCCTGTTCGCGCAAGACCTTATTCATCTCGAAAGATGTACCGTGCCACTGCGCCGCTCTGGTGGATCCTAAATCCCGCGTGGACGGCAAATCCCGTAAGATGGGGAGCCATGCGCCGCCTCATCGCCATTCTGCCAATCCTCGCCGCCTTCTTCCCTCTCGCCCTCCACGCCGACTCCCGCCGACACTCCGCAGGACCAGGCCGTCCTCGCCCCTATCCAGGCCATGTTCGCCGGCATGTCCGCGCGTGACGCGGCCGCCATCAAGAAGCCGACACTCCCCGGCGGAGTCATGGTCCTGATGCGCGACGGCAAGCCAGCGCAGATGACCTTCGAAGACTTCGCTACGCGCGTCGGCAAGCCCGGCACAAAGAAGATCGAAGAGCGGATCCACGACCCGCTCGTCAAAATCGACAACGATCTCGCCGTCGTCTGGGCGCCCTTCGACTTCCTCGTCGACGGCAAGGTCGAGCACTGCGGCACCGACCTCTTCAACCTCGTCCGCCAGGACGGCCAGTGGCTCATCGCCAGCGTCGCCGACACCAGCCGCAACGATTGTGCAGGGAAATAATGGGTGAAATAAGTAGGTCAATGGCGCGGGCATCGTTCCGCGCCCTGCTGAATCCAATCACCGTGCCTGCCATTCATCCGGAAACGCGCATCGGCCACGTCCATCTCAAGGTGGCCGACCTCGATCGCGCCCTCGCCTTCTACCGCGATGTCCTCGGCTTCGAGGTCACCCAGCGCATCGGCACCAGCGCCGCATTTCTCTCCGCCGGCGGCTACCATCACCACATCGGCCTCAACACCTGGGAGAGCCAAAGTGGCTCTGCGCCCGGTCCCGGAACCACCGGTCTCTACCACCTCGCGATCGTCTACCCCACTCGCGCCGAGCTGGCCGACGCACTCCGCCGTCTCATCCGCGCGCGCATCCCGCTCGAAGGCGCCGCCGACCACGGCGTCAGCCAGGCGCTCTACCTCCGCGACCCGGATGGCAACGGCGTCGAGCTCTACTGGGACCGCCCCGCGGCCGAGTGGCCGCGCACCCCCCCGGGCGAGCTCGCGATGGTCACGCACCCCTCGATCTTGAAGAGCTCCTCGCGCAGGCCGCCTGACACTCACGTCACAACAGCCAGCACCTATTCCTTAGGCCGCCGGGAACATCATCGCGAACTTCAGATACTCGAGCACTCCTGGGTCCTTCCCCAGCCGCCGCAGCGCCGCCGCAATCTGCGCCCGCGTATGCGTTCCATGGTTCGCCACGTGCAGCATCAACTCGCCCAGTGGCTGCGACAGTGTCGCCCCTCCCGGCCGCTCCGCCGTCCACACCTTCGCCAGCTCGGCATCGCCCGCCTTGGCAACGCACGCCTCCGCCCGATCGCTCGCCTCGCGCCACGACGCACGCGCATCCGCTATCGACGCAAAGTCCGCGTCCTTGCGCCGCATGCTCTGCGCGTCGGCGGCAGACATCGTGCCGTCAAACCAGGTAAACCATCCGTTCTGTACGCGGATCAGGTGCGTCAGCGTCCCCCGAATCGTCCCGTTCCCGCTGCAGCCCGGCGCATCCAACTCCTCCGCCGTCAACCCCTCGAGCGCCGGCCATAGCTGCTCCATCGCCCAGTCCTGGTAGCGATACATCCGCCGCAATGTCTCGATCATCGTCCGTGCCTCCCCACAGACAAGCTTAAGCCCGTCATCGCGGCGGGCTCACGTTGAGCGCGTAGTCAGACGGGGCCTGCTCGCCTCCGGCTGATTCATGGTGGAAAGTGCTAGCCTTGAATCTCCATGCGTGCTCTCGCCTTCGCCGCGCTTGTCCTGCTTCCCGCCATTGCCGCCTCGCAGGACCACACGCTACCTCCGGACCCCACCGTCACCCCGCTGCCGCCCGTCACCGGTAAAGGCGTGCAGATCTACCGCTGCGACTCGCAGCAGGGTGCGCTTGCATGGGTCTTCGTCGCACCGGAGGCCACGCTTTACGCAGGCACCGAATCGGTCGGCACTCACGGCGCCGGGCCCAGCTGGCGCTGGAAAGACGGCAGTGCGATCACCGGCAAGCTGCTGCTCTCGCAGCCCTCGCCCGACCATGCATCCATTCCATGGCTGCTTCTAGCGGCTTCTCCCGCCGTCGACAGCACCCCTACCGGGATGCTCGCTCACGTGACCTATGTGCGCCGCTCCGACACCCACGGCGGCATGCCCCCGGCTGCCTGCGACGCACATCACCTTGGCGCAGTCGCCCGAGTCCCCTACGCGGCGGTCTACACGTTTTACAAGGCAGCGGAGCGCCCGAAGACCCGCCGCTAACGCTGGCCGATTTGGCCGCGCAGGATCTTCACCCCGGCGCGGCCTCAAGCCCGCGCCGGAATGGCAGCATGTTGTCTGGTGGGATTTTGCTAGAACGGAATGGAGTCGTCAGCTACGAAAGCCGCCCGCGGGTCCCAGGGGTAACTCCAATAACCGGTATTGCTGAGCGCTGGGCTTGAATAAGCCTATTAGTTTAACTAATACATGTCAAGCATAACATAATACGCAACTTATGTGATGTATATAGCATCGTGGAGGGCTGCAATACCCTGCTTTACCAGTAAGCCAGGATCGTCTTGCGCCACGCCCGGAGGAAATACAGAAAAGAAACCACTATGGTCACTCGCGCGACGAGTCCCGCGAGTTCGAGCAGTACAGATTGGTCCAGATGGAAGGCAGCCTCCACAAATACCGCGCAAACAAGAATGACCGCGGTGGGGATGCCAAGAACTTTCAATCGATAGTTAGCCATGCACAAAGTGTAGGCAAACCTGGCGTCGCAGCCCATCGCACGGAAGCGTCAGTTACCTTTCCACTGCCGGGTCTTGATCCAGCGGTAAAACTGGGCCAGCCGTCGCGAAAACCCGGCCGGCCCTGCTTCGGAGGTTCGATTTACTGCGGCGAAGTAGCTGCCGGCGCAGCACTCTGCTTCTTGCCGGCCGGCGAAGCCTTGGCCAGCCGGTAGCCAGCCGCCTGGGCGTCTGCTTCCGTCATGAATTTACCGTGCTTGGTCTTGCCGTACTGCGCGTCATCCTTGTGATAGACCTTCGTGTTCTCGTTCGCCCACACCATGCCCTTCGCTTTAGCATCGGCAATTTCCGCATCGGTTGGCATCGCTGCCGGCGCCTTCACGGTGTTTGCAGATTTGCTCGCCGGAGCAGGCGCTGCTGCTTGTCCGTACATCGTCGCGGGCACCACGCCGCCCGTCATCGCCGCCACTAAAACCAGAGAAAGTACACGCATCGTCGTTCTTCCCTTCCGTTCGTAAAGAATTGCCGTTCAAGGCGAAGATGACTAGACACGATTCCGGCCACAGATGCAACTCCCCCGGAAGGCCCTAGAATCAGTACCTTCCGCCTTCGCCGGCTATCCGTGCGATGATGCGGAAAGATGCTTCGCACGACGTCCCTCTCTCCGCAGACCCTTCTGATCGATGCAGACGACACGCTGTGGGAAAACAACATCTATTTCGAACGCGCCATCGCCGCTTTCATCAGTTATCTCGATCATCATCGACACACACCTGCCGAGGTGCGGCAGGTATTGAACCGCTGCGAGCACGCGACCATTCGAGCGCACGGATACGGCATGGCGAGCTTCGAGCGTTCCCTACTCGACTGCTTCACCGAACTCTCTGGAGCTGCGCCTACGAGTGAACAGCGGCAACGCATCGCCAGCTTCGCGCAGTCGATCGCCGATCAGGCAATTGAGCTGCTCCCCGGCGTCGCCAAAACACTTCCCACCCTCGCCGAGCGACATCGCCTGATCCTAGTGACCAAAGGAAATGCGCAGGAACAGCAGAAGAAGTTCGACCGCTCCGGGATTCATATGCACTTCACCGCCGTCGAGATCCCCCCCGAGAAGCACCCTGATGCTTATCGCGAGATCGTCGAGCGCCATGCGCTCGCTACCGGAAGCACCTGGATGATCGGCAACAGTCCGCGCTCCGACATCAATCCCGCGCTCGCCGCCGGTCTTCACGCGGTCTACGTGCATCATCCCAACACGTGGGTACTCGAGCATGATGAGCTTGCACACCCCGCGCCGCCACAGCGCCTTATCCAGCTCGACCATTTTGCCGCCCTTACCGAGCACTTTTGATGGAGGGCTTCCAAGGCCTGGCACGCACCGAATCGCGAGAACATTTCGTTATGCAGAGCAGGGATGGACAAGCCGAAAGAGGTGAAGCCATTCCCACCTGGCCGCGGTATCCCACACTGTACGAGATCAACACGTGGGTCTGGCTCTCGGAGCTTAGCCTGAGAACAGGGGTGTTTGTTGACTTGGGAAACGTGCCCTTAGAGGAATGGGACGCTCTCGCCAAGTTCGGTTTCGATGCGGTCTGGTTGATGGGGGTCTGGGAACGAAGTCCCATGGGCGTTGCAATTGCCAATCAGAACGCACATTTGGTTGACGAGTTCCGGCGAACACTGCCCGACTTCAGACCAGAAGATAATGTCGGATCTCCCTACTGCATAAGACGCTATGTGGTTGACGCACAGCTGGGTGGCCCAGAAGGTCTCGCGAATGCTCGGCGAGAGCTGGCGAAGCGCGGCATGAAGTTGCTCCTGGATTTTGTGCCGAACCACATAGCGCCAGACCACCCGTGGGTCGCAGAGCACCCCGAGTATCTCGTTCGCGGGACTGCTGAAGATGCCAGAATCGACCCGGCATCCTACCTGGAGATACGAGGGACCGTTTACGCACGCGGGCGAGACCCTTACTTCCCTGCATGGCCCGATGTCCTGCAACTGGATGCATTTCAGCCCGAGCTCCGGCGAGCGGCGATTCAAACTCTCTTGAGCATTGCGGCGCAATGTGATGGCGTCCGCTGCGACATGGCCATGCTTCTGCTGAACCAGATCTTCGAACGCACCTGGGGGAGCCGAGCGACGCAACGGCCGCCAACCGAATATTGGGACGATGTAATTTCCGCGATCAAGAGAGCGCATCCGGGCTTTTGCTTTATCGCTGAGGCCTACTGGGACCTGGAGTGGGAGCTGCAGCAGCGGGGATTCGACTTCTGCTACGACAAGCGGCTTTATGATCGACTGGAACACGACAATGCAGAGAGCATTCGACTTCATCTGTGTGCTGACCTTGCCTACCAAGACAATTTGCTTAGGTTCCTCGAGAACCACGATGAGCCAAGGGCCGCAACGGTCTTTTCGTCGGCGAAGCAGCAAGCCGCTGCAGTCACAACATTCACTCTGCCGGGGGCAAGACTCTTCCATGAAGGTCAGTTTGAAGGCTTTAGGGCAAAGGTACCGGTCTTTTTAGCGAGACGGCCCCACGAGCCCGTCAACAAAGCGTTGCGGGCCTTCTACGAAAAGCTGCTCGCGGCTATCAACACTCCATTATTCCGCGATGGCGAATGGAGACTGTGCGAGCGTAGCGGATGGCCTGACAATCCCACTTCGCAAAATCTGGTCGCCTGGAGCTGGATCAAGGATAATGACCGATGCCTGATCGCGATCAATTTGAGCGACAGTACGGTCCAAGCCCGGGTTTGGGTACCGTGGCAAGAAGTACGAGCGACGACTTGGCATTTGGTCGACTTGCTTTCGGATGCGAGCTACGAGCGCGACGGGGATGAGATGGCGTTGTCGGGGTTGTATGTCGAATTAGAACCCTGGGGTTACCACTTCTTCCGGTGGCATCGCGCCGACAGCGATGATCCGGACGGGACCATTGGCGATTGTGGAGATCGAACGGGCGACAGCCATTCTTCTTAGCTCATCGAAACCGAACGAGTGCGACGGCGATTCCCGGCCTATTTGGTAGTTTTGCCAGTTGCCCGGGCGAGGTTATTTCTATAATTTTGCCTCGTTCACCCGTTTCATATTGTTGATATGAGCCGGCCGAGTGGCTGACTTTCCGGCCCACCATCGTTGGCTTTCATCGCTGCAACAATGGTCCAAGCACGGCCTACGAACTGACGGCTGGCGAATTTGACTTGAACGACTTCCGACAAGAGCAAGAGCAGCGGCGTCCTCTACCCTGCTTCCCAACGGATCATCAACAAAGAGGGCAGCTGTAGTTTGAACTGCGCAGAAATCCGTGGACGCTTACCCACATCATAGATTGGAACGGGGCTGGCTCCAAAGAGTAAACCTGTTGTGTCAGGCGGAGTCATCTTAGTTTCTATGCTTCAAGTGCGTCTTCTGCGCGGAAAGGAGAGGCCGCGATCGCCGGCCGATTGCATGCGGGGTGGACTTCATATTTGTGCGGCCGGACGGCTGGCCGCGTTGGATAGTGGTTGAAGGAGTAACACCGCGGCTCAGCCGATAGTTGCGTTAGAGAAGCGCGGCAAGGACAGGAACATTCAATGCAAACTCTATGTTCAGCTGAGAGGGTTTTGTGCCGGGGCATAATGGCTGCCCCTCGAAGATCAGGCATTTTCAGTTTGGCAGGACCCCGCAAAGCGAGAAGCCAGATGATCGGAATTCTCTTCACAGTTCTGGTCGCGACTTCCTTCGCCCAAGACAAAAGTCAGACGTCGGCGCAACCGGAAACACCCTCCGCGAACACCCAACTTCCGGTTAACTGGCTGTATGGTGCGTATGTTCCGAAGGATGCCCCTCTGATTGCGTTGAATGGTCAGCAGCGGTTCAAGCTTTACGTTCGCCAGACATATACAACGCCTGGCATTTACATCAAGACCGGCTTCTTTGCGTTGCATGATCAAGTAAAAAACACGCCGTCGGAATGGGAGGATGGGTTCCCGGGTTTTGTCAAACGCGTCGGATCCAATCAGGCGACGAATATCATCCAAAACTCGTTCACCTCGTTGGGCCAAGGGGTGGTTGGATGGGAGCCGCGATACGACCGTTGCCGGTGCGAAGGAGCGTGGCCACGCTTTCGGCACGCCTTTGTCAGAAACTTCATAACCTATGACCACAGTGAACAATCGATCAGACCAAATGTCATGCCGTTTGCGGCGGCTTTCGGAGCCGGAGCTATTGGAGCAACCTGGAACCCGAATAATCCGGTTATCACAGTCAAGGGATATCAAAGCGTAATCACGCAAGCGTGGGTGGGAGTTGTCATCAACAGCATTGGTGAATTTGCGCCTGACATAAAGAAGAAAATCGGTCGACACAAAGAGTGATCTGTGGCGACCGACCGCGGGCAGCAATTGGCTTAATAGTTATCGCGTCACTCGAGATCGCGGCGAGTGTTGACTTGTCGGTCAAGGACGCATTCCGCTTGCCGATGGCCATAGCCCTGTTCATCTGCCGTTAACAACCTGCACAGCGCTTCCGTCACGGCATAACCGGTTCAGGCGAGAGGAAACGCCGAAGCCCGACGGGCATCCTGGAAACCGCCGCCCGGTCCTTCTGTCTCGGTCGGCATTCTGTCCGCCTCTTCCAGGCCAGCGAGGATAAGCCAGCGTCAGCAGATATCCGGCCTCAGTAGCGAGTTCGCCAACATCTTCCGCCATTCCTGCAGTTTCGAATGGACGACCGGCACTTATACGTCTGCGGAGCCCGGAACGACTGGGATCTCCCTTCCCCCAGAAAGCTCGGACTCAACGATGCCGCGTGACAATAGACTATCTATAGCTGGAAAATGTCAGGTGTTTCCGCGAGTCCTGTATGCTCTGGAATCATCATGTCCTTCGCAAACGTTGCCAGCACCCGGTAAAGAGCTTTTTCACTACCTTTTCGCGCAAGCGTCACTGGGAATCGCCGTGGAAGATCTCGACGGCAAAATCTTGCTTGCCAACCCAGTGCTTTGCTCCATGCTGGGATACCGAGAGGACGAGCTGTGTGGCATGCATTGTTCCGACTTTGCCAATCCCCAGGATTCCGAAGACGACTGGGCTCTCTTTCAACAGCTCTCCGCGGGTGCCATCGACCGGTACTCGCTGGAAAAGCGCTATACGAGAAAAGATGGAGTTCAGTTTTGGGGACGCCTGAACGTGTCCATGTGGAGAGACGAGGATGGAGGGTCTCCGCTTGTTTTTGCTTTTGTGGAGGACATCACAGACCGCAAACTATCTGACTTGGCGCTGGCAAGCGTGAGCCGCAGGTTGATTGGGGCACAGGAAGGAGAACGTCTCCGGATCAGCAGAGAGCTTCACGATGACATCGCTCAACGCGTCGCGCTGTTGGCCATCGAGTTACAACAACTCCTGGAAGAACCCTCCGAAACCCGCGGGCGCATCGCCGAACTCCAGAAGCAGACTGCCGAGATAGCGGCAGATATCCAGTCCTTGTCGCATGAGTTGCATTCATCCAAGCTACAATTTCTCGGCCTTGCGGCAGCTACGAAAAGCTTCTGTCACGAATTCGAGACGCAGCAGAAAGTGGAGATTGATTTCCGGGCTGACGATGTGCCTACCGTTTTGCCGCCCGACATGTCTCTTTGCTTCTTCCGAGTTCTGCAAGAATCCCTCCGCAATGCCGCCAAACACAGTAGCGTTCGCCACTTCGAAGTGCGATTGTGGGGAGCGTCCAGCGAGATCCATCTCACGGTCAATGATTCTGGCGTGGGCTTTGACAAGGAAGAAGCCGTAAAAGCGAGCCGGGGCCTTGGCCTCATCAGCATGGAGGAGCGACTGAAAATGCTGAACGGAACGTTTTCCATCGAGTCGCGACCCTTTGACGGTACCAGGATCCACGCTCGTGTTCCTTTCACTTAGGAAAGGATCGCCTCCGCTGAGCTGGAGAGAGATTACGTGCCGAAGAGCGAACCCGGAGTTTCTGGGGTCTCCGGTGTTTCGGGAGCCTGTGTATCGGCAGCGTTGGCCCGTTTGTGACCCAACAACCCCTTACTGACGAACCGCCTGCCCTGGCAAACCGCTTCCACTGCCGCTGACAATTCCCCTGCGGCGTGTGTCTTAACAACGTAGGCGCTTGCCCCCATCTCGAAAGCTTCTTGCGCCACTTCGACGGAAGATTCTTGGCTCAAGAAGAGTATTTTGCAGACAGGGCAGAGCTTGCGGATTCGCCGAGCAGCCTCAAGCCCGTTGAGGGCGGGTAGCCCGATGTCGAGCACGATCAAGTCCGGCTGCAGTTCTTCGGCCTTGCGAATCGCATCTAACCCATCGGATGCCTCGCCGATCACTCGGACATCCTTCCGTTCACCAAAACTTTTACAAACGAAGCGCCGGAACGGCTGGTAATCGTCGACAACGAGAACGCTGATCGTTGACTGTTCCAAGTGTTCTTCTCGCTCCTCGCCGCTCAAGACCCCAACTTTTTAAGATAGTTCCTGAATTCGGTGCGTCCCTTCGCCCGGTCGGTGCGCACCCGTGTGCTGAGCCGAAGTTTATATGAGAGACCTTCTGCCGTCTGTTTGGTATCAGACAACAGACGACAGATGCTTCAAGTCACCAGCTCGGACACGCGCGCCGACTGGTTTCGGCCCGTTGCGCAAGCGTATGTCTTTAGCCCGGAAAGCGGATGGATGCACCGCGCCGACTTGCGATAGCGGGTTATGCTGAGCGACCCTCTGGAATCAGAAGATGCATTTTGAGTACACGCCAACCTCTTACCGCCAACCTCTTACATAGACATCACAATAAGGTTGGCGTACGCCCTGTTTCCGCCTTCACATTTTCGGCCGAAACAGCTTTCACATACCAGTTTGGCAACTTGGGAACTGCGGCGAAATAGCTCCAATCCTTCTAGTTCATGCAGCGAAAAGCGACATGTCCAGCATGCCGTGCGCAAGTGTGCGTTAGCCCCGCCACCTCTGTCGCAAGTGACAGTAGTCAGACGGCCCCCGCCGAGAGAATGATCACAGCAAACGCGGCTGTGTCGGCAGCGCTTATACGAAAAGGATGACGACTATGAAAATCAAAGTTGCACTGTGCGCCATGCTCGCGTGCATTGTGTCCGCAGTTGCACTGGGACAACAAGTCTCGGTCAATTACAACCACAGCCAGGACTTCTCGCAATTTAAGACCTATGCCTGGGGTTCTAACAATGCGAACCAGATCCAGAACTCGATACTGTCGCAGCAGGCCAAGTCGGACGTCGATCAGGCTCTCCAGGGAAAGGGTTTGCAGATGGTCCAGGAGTCTGAGAATCCCAACCTGATCGTCACTGAAAACGGTGGCCTGAAACAGCAGACGTCTTACACCGCCATGGGTATGGGGCGCGGATTCGGTGGTGGCATGGGCACTATCAGTCCCGAGCAGAGCGAGGTAGGAACCCTGATCATCGACCTGTATGATGCGAAAGCCAAAAATCTGGTGTGGCGTGGCATTGCTCAAGATACGCTGAGTACCAACGGCGGCAAAAATGCAAAGACAGTCCAAAAAGCTATTCAGAAGATGTTTAAACAGTATCCATAGCCATCGATCTCGAGATACTCAATAAATCGGCGATTCAACAAACTCGAGAGCTGAAACATGCAGAGGGGTTGAGGAGATTGTGTGATCAGCCAGAGTCATTTTACTGTCAGCTTTCCCTTGATGTCGCCTACGGACGCCAAGGTGGTGGCAGAGCACCTTCCGTCATTGATGCCGAGGCTCTTCCGAGCGGCGGATACGATCGGCACAATCCACTACTCGCGCTTTACAGTGCTCAGCGAGAAAACGCTGCTATTCCTTGGCGACTTCGACGGCGAATTGGATGAACTTATGGGCAAGCTCGCCAAGCTGGCAGGATCTGTGTTCGATTTCGTCTTCCAGCATGTAAACGATCCGCCGCCTGCCCCGGTCGTCGATCACGCGGACGCGTTCGCCGAATGGACGGTGAACCATCTGCTGACTCCGGTGAATCTCTACAGCGCTTACCCCGGGGCCACTGTGAAGGAGATTAAAGCTCTCGCATCCGCCGCAGGCCTCACCGGCGCCGGCGTCCTAAACCCGTTCCTCGTGATCTTGCCGATTAAGTCCGCTCTCGCCTTCAACGAGATAAAACTACTTTTGCGCGCGCGGGGACGCGGAACGACACACGATCTGGACAAAGTCGGCACGCCGCACTTCGCTCAATTCGTTCCGCTCGAGGACCACCAGGTTGGTTTTTTTACTGTGTATGACGGCTCCTTTGAGGAGTACATCGCCGACTTCACCAAGAACATCGGGGAGGTCTTCGATTTGATCTTCAAATTCTGCATAAACCCGCCACCGTCGCCCTGCCGAAATCACCTTCAGGAGTTTATTGATTTCGCCGCGGGAGCGAATCGAACCCCGATCGGCTTTTACCAGGCGTATCCGGGCCTGGGCGTTCAGGACATTCATGCCTTGGTCGCCGATAGCAGAACTCCAGCGGCAGCAAGCTAAGCCGCATTTCTATGGTGGTATGAGGCACGCGTGAGCCAAGAGAAACGGCATGGTCAGCAGAGTCGTTCTTTCGCGAACTGGCGACTCATGTCGGAGGCAAAGAGAAAGCTGACTCAACTCAGCACTCAGCGAGGTCCACACGCGAGCTGGGTGGCCATGGCTCTTTCTTTTACAGGATGAGGCTGAGAACTATTTCGTGCCTGAACCTCGAGAGCTGGGTCTGACTAGAGAACTTTTTTTTAACGAGGAGAAGCTCATGACGAAGATCGGCCGTATCTCTATGTACTTCTGTTTGTGCATTTCACCCCTGGCACTGACTCTCGTAACCGCGACGCACGCTCAACAACAGTACCCAATTCTGGATAAGGTCGCAGCCAAGGTCGTTCAGAAGTACCAGAACTCCAGCTGCGAACAGTTGTGGCAGAAAAGAGCAAACCCACAGCCACCTTCACCGGAAGAACAGAAGGTGATCGAATTCTTGAAGACCGATCCGCAGATGCGAACGGTGTTTATCAACAAAGTGGCAGCTCCCATTGCTAACAAAATGTTTGCATGTGGATTGATTCCCTAGCCGCGCCCGACCACCGGCCCCAACCTGTCGCAAGTGACAGTTCCCCGTTGGCTGCAACCATAGTGAACTGACAGAGCAAGCAGGTCGCAATGCTGCCGACGGATACGACCGAAACTCGGATCCTCCCTCATCTTGGCTGCGTGAAGCCGGTGCAAGTCCATGCGGGACCGGGCAGGGGAAACGGTGAATTAGAGCGCAGAAAGCATGGAAACCTCTCACACTTTGATCGAGATTGGAGCGCGGGCCATAGAGGCTATGGCAGTTGCAGTGATTGTGGGTACTTTTCTGTGGGCCTCCGTACGCTTTCTCCTCCATACGGGGCGGCACGCCGATAACCCATATCAGAGATACAAGCTTCTTCTGGGTAGGGCGCTATCCCTGGGTCTGGAGTTTCTCGTTGCAGCGGATGTGATCCGCACGGTGACTCTGACGCCTACGCTTTCGAACATTGAGATTCTGGGCGCGATCATCCTCGCCCGTACCTTTTTGAGCTGGTCTCTCGTGGTGGAGATCGAAGGTCGTTGGCCTTGGCAGCCTGCGCCCGGCCCAAGCTCTGAAGTGACGGCTTGAGAGTAGAAAGAAGACCTATATGGACGATCTTATTACGCGCGTCGCGGATAACTTGATCGCACGAGTGACCGGTCCGATGAAGTTTCGACTCCTGCTGCAACCCAGCATGGCGATCTTCTTCGCGATCCGCGAAGGTTTGAAGGATGCCCGAGAGGGAAAGCCGCCCTATTTCTGGGCTTGCCTTACGGACCGTGGCGAACGGGAGGCAATGCTGAAGGAAGGCTGGAAATCGATTGGGAAGGTGTTCACCCTAGCGGTTGTGCTCGACATCGTTTATCAGCTCATCGAGCACCGGTGGCAGGTCTATCCAGGCGAAGCAGTATTGGTCGCGATCATTCTGGCCATCATCCCCTACCTGCTGGTCCGCGGACCGATCAATCGAATCATCCGTTGGCGTAAACGCAACGCCGTGAAAGAACGATTGGTCGGATAGGACAAGGCCCCGGGAACCGAATCTCCAAGTTCGATTGCCGCACCACAGGAGAAAGAAGGCGCAGAAGTGGCTGTTATGACCGATCCTTTGCCCGCGAATGCCCCGCCCTGCTTTCACCTGCTGGCGAAGCCGAGCGGCTCAACCTGCAATATCGATTGCAAGTATTGTTTTTTTCTGTCCAAGGAAGCTCTGTACCCAAACGACAAGCAGCGGATGTCGGAAGCTACGTTAGAGACCTACATTCGGCAATTGCTGGAGTCGCATCGCACACCGAATGTTACTGTTGCATGGCAGGGCGGCGAGCCGACGCTGATGAAGCTTGACTTCTTCAGGCGCTCCATCGAGGTTGTCGAAAGGTATCGCCGGCCCGGCCAGACTGTCCAACACACCTTCCAGACCAACGGCATCCTTCTCGACGATGACTGGTGCGCCTTTTTCAAGGAACACAATTTTCTGGTTGGCCTTAGCGTCGATGGTCCGCGGGAAATCCACGATGCCAACCGGGTCGATCGCGGCGGACAAGGTACTTTCGACCGGGTGATGAAGGGCTGGCGGCAACTGCGCAAGCATCGCGTGGATTTCAATATCTTGTGCACGGTCAACGCCGCCAACGAGCAACACGGCCGCACGGTGTATCGCTTCTTTCGCGACGAACTGTGTGCGGAGTGGATGCAGTTCATTCCGATTATCGAACGCGCTACGGCGGACACGATCCAGATTGCCAATCTAGGCTGGAGCGAGCAACCTGGCAGTAAGCGCCTGCTGTACACACAATCCGGCAACCTAGTCACGAAACGGTCGGTCGGGGGTGAACAGTACGGCCGCTTCCTGGTGGATATCTTCGAGGAGTGGGTGCGGCATGACGTAGGCCGTGTTTACGTTCAGCTCTTCGACGTGACGCTTGAGGCCTATTTCGGCCGGCATCTGTTGTGTATTCACGCCCCGACTTGCGGCTACGGTCCAGCCCTGGAGCACAATGGCGATGTTTACTCGTGCGATCATTTCGTCGAACCGCGTTACCGGCTGGGAAACATCCACGAGACCCACCTGCTGAAGCTCGTCTCGTCGCCCGAACAGCGAAAGTTCGGGGACGACAAGCGCGATTCGCTTACTCCACAGTGCCAGCGTTGCGAGGTGAGGGCGCTTTGCAACGGGGGCTGTCCGAAGGACAGGTTCGTTCTCTCGCGCGACGGTGATCCAGGGCAGAACTACCTTTGTGCGGGCCTGGAGCTTTTCTTTACCCACACGCGTCCTGCGATGCAGACAATGGCCCAACTATTTCAGCGGGGCCGGCCGCCCTCTGACGTGATGGCATTCGTCGCCGCTGAGGACGCGAAGCGCAGGCGCAATCAGCCATGTCCCTGCGGGAGTGGAGAGAGATTCCGCTCTTGCCATGGCGACAATGCGCCGCACTCTCCGTTCAGTCCGCTAGATACTCCAACGAATCGGTCACAGGATGGGCTAGTCATGCCCCTGCAAGCTGAGACTCTGCCCCAACCAAGAGCTGGGCCCGTCGCCGAAGCAACTATGTAACAGCTCTATCGCACGTTTCGAATTCAATGTATTCCCGGCCAAGGCCGGCAACCGCAGCTTATAGATCAACCGATCAAGGAAGGATTCAATCATGGCTACAAAGAAACCCAACATCCTGATCCTCTGGGGCGATGACATCGGCACTTGGAACATCAGTCACTTCAGCCGCGGCATGATGGGCTACCGGACGCCGAACATCGACCGCGTCGCTAACGAAGGCGTCGCCTTCACCGACTACTACGGCCAGCAGAGCTGCACCGCTGGACGCGCGGCCTTCATCACCGGCCAGAACCCGCTCCGCACCGGACTGACCAAGGTCGGCATGCCCGGCGCTACGGTCGGACTTCAACCGGAAGACCCGACCATCGCCGAACTGCTCAAGCCGCTCGGCTACGCCACCGGCCAGTTCGGCAAAAACCATCTCGGCGATCGGAATGAGTTCCTGCCGACGGTGCACGGATTCGACGAATTCTTCGGCAATCTCTATCACCTGAACGCCGAAGAAGAGCCGGAACTGCCCGACTATCCCAAAGACCCAACGTTCAAGGAGACAGTTCGGGCCGCGCGGCGTTCTTCACTGCATCGCAACGGACAAGGATGACGCGACCGTCGAACCCCGGTGGGGACGAGTCGGAAAGCAGACCATCAAGGACACCGGTCCACTTACCAAGAAGCGCATGGAAACTGTCGATGAGGAGATCACGGCGGCCGCTCTCGGCTGGATGGAGAAGCAGGCCAAGGCGGACAAGCCCTTCTTCCTCTGGTACAACTCGACTGCGATGCACTTCAGGACCCACCTCGCCGACAAGAACCGCGGAAAGAGCGGGCAGGACGATTACAGCGATCGGATGGTCACCCACGACGAGCAGATCGGCCAGATGCTCGACAAGCTCGATGAACTGGGCATCGCCGATAACACCATCGTCATGTATTCCACCGACAACGGCCCGGAGAACGACACCTGGCCCGATGCGCGCCAATACACCGTTCCGCAGCCAGAAGGACACCAACTGGGAAGGCGCCTGGCGCGTTCCGGCGTTCCTCCGCTGGCCGGGCAAGATCAAGGCGGGCACGGTGCTGAACGGCATCGTCTCCCACCAGGACATGCTGCCGACGTTGCTGGCCGCTGCGGGCGATCCGGACATCAACCAGAAGCTCCTCAATGGCTACAAAGCCGGCGACAAGACCTTCACCGTACATATCGACGGCTTCAACATGCTGCCCTACCTCACTGGCGAGGTGAAGGAGAGCCCCAGAGAACTTCTTCTTCTACGTCAGCGATGACGGCGGCGTCATGGCGGTTCGAGTAGGCGACTATAAGTTGGTGTTTGAAGTACAGCGCGCACTATCAGATGAATGTCTGGGCAGAGCCCATGGTGAAGCTGCGGCTTCCGCATATCTTTAACCTGCGTCGCGATCCGTTCGAGCGCGCCGATTTCAACTCCAACACCTACTGGGATTGGATGGTCGATCACGCCCCGCAGCTCTACCAGGTGCCAGGCGAGTCGTGGCAGCCCAGATCGAGAACTTCGTCAAGTACCCACCGCGCCAAAAGGCGGCGTCGTTCAACCTCGACTCCGTGATGGCATCCCTCGGCCCGGCACAGGCGGCGTACAAGGCCAAAGAAGCGAAGGAGAAGGCTAAAAAAGAGCCCGAACTTGTAGGGGCTGACTAGTCAGCAATCCGTCGAAAGGGAGGTCGAGAAGACCTCCCTTTTCGATTTTGTTTACAAAGCCACGCTGGGCGAGCTGACTCTGCAGATATAGACTGTTCTTCCCGCGGCGAATGGTGCGCCAGGAGATCGTTAGAAACCCAGATGCCATGAGCCAACGATCAAACAACTCTTTGCCGTCACTGGATATAGCGGAGCAGGTCCGGGACTTCTACGACCGCTACCCTTATCCTCGCCGGTAGATAGCCTTGAAAAGTATCGGCAGAGCTCTGGCGAGGACCAGCAAAGACGCCGCGCCGATTATCACCTTTTTTGGCCCGACACAGCCTTATCGGGAAGACTATTCCATCCTTATCGCAGGTTGCGGAACGTCGCAGGCAGCAAAGCATGCCCTGCGGTGGCCTGCAGCTCAGGTCACGGGTATCGACATCAGCGCGACGAGTGTGCGATGCACTGAAGACCTCAAACGCAAATACAACTTGACGAATCTTCAGGTCCATCAGCTCCCCATCGATCGTGTCAACGAGCTGGATAACACCTTCGACCAGATTGTCTGCACCGGAGTTCTCCATCATCTTGTGGATCCCGATGCCGGACTCGCAGCTCTGCGCAAGCGTCCTTAAACCGGACGGCGCCATGCATCTGATGGTGTATGCGCCCTACGGACGGAGCGGCATCTACATGCTGCAGGAGTTTTGCAGACGGGTCGGCATCCATGCCACCGATGAGGGGATTCGCGATCTCATCGCTGCGCTTCGGGCGTTGCCCCCCGGTCATCCGCTTGGAAAACATGCTACGGCAGGCTCCAGATTTCCGGCACGAGGCCGCACTCGCCGATGCCCTGCTGCATCCACAGGATCGCGCGTACTCCGTGCCTCAATTCTTCGACTTCATCAGGAGAGGACAACTGACATTCGGTCGGTGGGTAAAGCAAGCACCCTATTCCCCTCATTGTGGTGCGATGGCGCATCATCCCTCAAGCATCCCGGATGGCTCAGCTTCCTCTGGAAGAGCAGTACGCCAGTGCAGAGCTTTTTCGCGGCACGATGGTTCGTCACAGCGCCATTGTGTACCGAGACGATAGATCCAGCGCTTCCGATTCCAATCAGTTTCACAGGAAATGCCTGGCTCCGCTACGTGCCCATTCGCAATGCAGAGACGATCTGCGTTCAAGAGCGGCTGCCTCCCGGCGCCGCAGCCGTGCTGATCAATCGAAATCACACATATACAGATTTGCTTATGACAATAAGCGCAACAGAAAAGCGCTTGTTCGATGCCATCGACGGGAGTCGCACTATTGGCGACATCTTGGGAATAGGAGTGCCATCCTGGCAGGAGGAATTGCACCTGGACATGGCCCGCACCTTCTTCGAGCGGCTCTGGTGGCACGATCAGGTAGTGTTCGACGCATCTGCCACGCAGGGTCGCACGACGACGATTTCTCAACGCCCATTAAAAATGGGCAAAGCGTGACTTTAGTTCTCGTTGTGGATTCTTCCGATATCTCTCCATGGGGATCCAACTGGGCGTGGAGTCTGCCTCTCATTGTCGTTACCGTCATCTTCCACGCCTATTTTCTTGGGCTGCTCAATCAGCGAGTGACTTCCGTTTTGGCGGGCCGAGGGAGGATACGCGGCATCGACATTGTGTCGCTGTCCGTGGTCGGTGGGACTGCGGTTTGCGCTACAGTCTTCCACGCTATTGAGGTCTCCATGTGGGCCGCCCTTTATTTTCTGCTTGGCGCACTCCCCAATCGGAAGATCGCCATGTTGTATTCGCTGGGAGCCATGACAACCTACGGGAACGCCCATCTAAACCTTGAGTCGCAATGGCAGCTCATGGGATCACTCGAGGCGCTGAACGGTTGGATTCTGTTTGGGCTCACCACGGCGTTTCTATTCACAGTGATCCGGGAAGTCTGGTCGTACAGCAACCAGAGCCCCTAGGCAACGACAACGCGAGGAGCTGCACGGTCGAGATCGTCGATCGCGGCCCCGTCGCTAAAACGGTCCTCTGCGCAGGAGAACTCCGTAAAAGGTGACAAGTCCAATCAGTATGACAAATACGGCAACCACCAAGGAGATGGACCACTCATGTCGAGTCTGGTGCACTCGCATTTCCTTCAGAAAGTTCCGATGCTGGTAAGCAGCGGCCGCCAATGCCAGAGTGCCCAGTGCAATGAGACTCAGCCCCAGATTTCGCGGCGCGTAGGGACGCTGGATCTTGCCGGCGGCAATTTCCTCGGGCAGGTATTGGAAGAACTTGTAAATGCTGAAACCGAATCCGATCATCGAAAGAGCGGTCCGGATCCATGCCATGAGTGTTCGTTCCCCAGCCATAAGCGAGCGCCGAAGGGCAAGATCGGTGCGTTCTTCAGCGAGAACCGTTCCGGCATCCTTTGGCACTGGTTCGGCACTGCTCATGGGATCGTTCCTTGCACTTGCGCCATTTTGTAGTGTCGCGAATTCAACTTCAGGCCAAGAGTGTAACAGCGACACAACCGAGAGAACCAAGGGTATTTAGAAAGTATTCAGAGTTTCGTGCCCGAGCTGGCGGCGGGCGGGACGAACGGCACAATCGACGGAAAGTGTTCCTTAACGGCAACTACGCGGAAAATGAATGCAACCAGCGCTGCGATCAACGTGATGAGAAAGGGGTTGAATCTCCCTGCGGTCACCACCGCGGTCACCGAGTAGACCGAGCTCGCCAGCACTGCCGTCGCGACGCCCTGCTCCCACGGCCGCACGACTTCCGGCGTGACCCCGGAAAAGAGATCGATCAACACTCCGCCCGCAACAGTGGAGATGAGCCCGACGACGATCGCGCCGAAGATCCCAAGGCCGTGATCGAGCGCCTTGTGGGCGCCCAGAATCGCGAACCAGGGCAGCGTGAAAGACTTGAAGAAGGCCAGCGTCCTTGTGCGAAACCGCTCCTCTTTTGACTCGAGGTAGCGATAAATCGCCAGCCCCAGCAAACCCATCAAAAGACACACGACAAGATAGGCCGGATTCTTGAGCGGCGACGGGAAGGTCATTGAGCAGGATGTCGCGCGTCACTCCACCGCCGATACCGCCGAAGAATGCCATGATCAGCAGACCCGCGGCGGTGTAACCGCGGTTGTGCGAGGGATTGCAGGCAACGAGTACGCCATTCAGGGCGTTGATGCCGGCAGAGAACAAGTCAACGTTCGGAAAGCTTGGCAGGTTCATTCGGGTTTCTCCTCACAGCGTCACTCGCTTTCACAAAGCTGCTCGGATCACTGATCACCGCCGATGCCAGGTGTCCTTAAAAAGAAGGTCGACAATTCTGTAGAACCTCGATCCTGGCGCTCACGCAATGCATTGTCCGGCAAGCATTCATCTGGGTTTTCAATACGTTGTAACTGTTCATATCACCGTCGAAGACAAGAGCAAGATGCGTTGCGCGCGCCCGGGAGGACCCGATGCAACGCATCTTGCAGGAGCTTTTCATATGCCAGCATGGATAAGTTGAACTAGCTCCTTGAAACGCCTTGTTCACGACTAAAACCCTACTGGGCGGCAAGAACGCTTACAACTGTCACAAGGGACAGGTATGTTTTCGACATGAGAGTCGGGGACGAGAGTCGAAATGGAGGCCTCTTCGGCAGCTGGCGCGCATTCAGGTCGACAGGCAGCGCGTCGGGGCTGTCGGCTGAATTGTTGTCGGCCGCAGACGGAATATTTAACGAAATTGATGCGGCGAACTTAGGATTTTTGAATTGGAAGAGGATCGGCTGCTACGCACATTAGCGCTTTGCGTTTACGAGGCGTGGATAGGTCATTCTCACATTCATCGAGAACACTTTGGCTAACACACCGTCTGAGAAATTTGATGCTCAAGGTCACCACCAACACGTCGTCCAACTGGCCAACAACGGGAATGAAATTCGGTATGAGCTGAATGGGACTGACGATGTAGAGAACCGCGCATCCGACAACCGCCTTCGCATACCAGGGCACCTGAGGATGCACGAGAGCGCGTCGCATGATCCTGAACTGTTTGATAAATCGCTTAATCGAAGTCTTCAACTTGTGTTCAGGCGGCTGTTTTGCTTCGTCCGCGCCCGTGACCTCTTGGCCGACTTGCGAAGATGTTTTCCCTGCTGGGGTTCCTGCCGTCCGAACGATGCAACGAAAACCGATGTGGCTCATTCCGGTATCGATCATCTGTGGCTGGCGCGCCGCGGGCCGGTAACGCAGGCAGTAGTTGGGAGCACACAGGTGCGAACCACCCTTGACGACTCTGCGTGGGATGCGAACATTTGGCTGCCTCGGATCGTAACTCTTGTCCAAAGAAGCGATGCGCGGATTGACGGCGGGGCCGCAACATGCCTGGACGACTTCGTCCGCGTGGTTTTGGACATACCAGTCTGAAGTCCACTCCCACACATTTCCCGCCATGTCGAAGAGTCCATAGCCGTTGGCGGGAAAGGAGCCCACCGGAGAGGTTCCTTCGAAGCGGTCGAGCAGCAAGTTCTGCCAGGGGAATTCGCCTTGCCAGGAATTCGCCATGGCCTTCCCATCAGGAAAGTGTTCATCGCCCCAGGTGAATCTCTTCCCTTCCAGGCCGCCCCGGGCGGCTCGCTCCCACTCGGCCTCGGTTGGCAATTCTTTTCCCGTCCAGCGCGCATAGGCCTCGGCATCCTCGTAGGCAATGTGGACAACCGGGTGCTGCTCGATACCGTCGATCGAGCTGTGCGGTCCAAACGGATGACGCCAACTCGTCCCGGGTGCCCAGACCCACCAGTTGGTGTAATCGGTCAGATCCACGGGACCCCGTGTCTTGTGGAATACCAACGCGCCGGGAACTAGATTTTCGATCGGCGCCCCCGGATAGTCCGCGGGGTTCAGCGCACGCTCAGCGACCGTAACGTAGCCGGTAGCTTGAACGAAGAGCGCGAATTTCTCGTTTGTAACGACGTAGCGGTCCATCCAGAAACCATCAACGCTCACCTCGTGGACAGGCCCTTCCTCCGGATAGAAGTCCTCCGAACCCATGAGAAAGGTCCCGCCCGGAATCCACAGCATGCCGGGCGGCGATTGTGTCGACGGCGTTTCCGGAGAGACGATCTCATTTATCAATTTCGACCACCGTGCTTGAATTTTCACCGCTTCGCCCGAGTACGAGTTGTGCCCCGCGTCCGGAAGGTCCCGCAATTCCCTGCCCCGTCGATGATGCGACTCAGCGGCTTGAATTGGCAAACGTGACTCCAAACGCTCTCTCGGAACAGCAGTTTTATGATCGCCCGGCGTACCCGTGTCGAATGAACGGGGCCTCTCACCGCGGGATTATCGGTACGAAAGCCTCGGCGAAAGGGATATAGGGATGACGGCGGCGTTCGCCGGTCCGCTGCGCCAATCCGATCGATTTAGAAGGAAGCCTGTACTCCTACAGTCGCGCCCTTCTGAGTTAACTGAAGGCCAAGCCGATCGCTGGTACCGTTGACGGTCAGATCCGAACCGAGCTGATAGCCGGCGGTCGCGGCGAAATGCTTCGAGATGGTGTAACCAACATCGCCGGTAGAGGACACAAAGTTGCCGTATCCGAAGAGGTACATGCCATTCACATTCGCTTCGACAAACAATTTTGGTGAATCCGTGAGGTAAAACCGGAACTCCGGCCCCGCAACAGGAATCCCTGCGAAAAGGGACGACGAGGCCGAAACGGCAGCATGGTGGACACCATCACCCGTCGTCTGAGCGGCCGCACTGATCTTAGCGGTAGTATCGAACAGGTCTATCTGAACCCCAATGCCCAGATTCCACCGCTTCCTTCGGAAGATGTCGTACTTGTATCCAGGCGCCACCGCCAAAGTATCCAGCGAGCTGCTCGAAATCAATCCGGAGTCGAATGTCTGTCCCCGAAAGGTGAACGTTCGGTTCAGTACTGTCTGGTGCGAGGCATACAGCGGAATGGAGGACAGGTAAAGGTGATTCTTCCTCGTGAACTTCCAATCCAGCTTTCCTGAAAAAGTGGAGTAGCTTTGGAAATGGAGATCCTTGTTCAGGTCAATCGAATCGCTGTCGTTTGCTCCGTGAAGGGTCCCTGTAGGGTTTGAGTAATACCAGCGCGCGTCTACACGAAGCTTGTAGGCGTCAAAATCCTCGTCTTGATTCTCCTGCGCATGCAAATAAGGGGTGGGAGAAACACAAGCGAGCAAGACCACTGCTGACAATGCGCGGCGATAATTCAGTAGCCTCATCTTGAGTTCTCCCTCACAAACAACCTGCTAATGCAACTGGTCTAGCCTAAGGCCCGAGATCTCGCGGTATGAAAGCCCCGCTGAAGAGGGTCAAGAGACGGCGGCGTTTTCGCCTGATTCCAGATTACCTAGAGGGCCGTTGTTACGCACCTGTCTCAAGTGACAGTTCCCCAGCCCACGCAATAGGAGTGGAGTGACAGAACAATCCCCGATTCGCATCACCTTCGCGGGGAAAGCCGGTTACTTGAGCAATGTATGCGAGCGCACACTCTTACATACGATCAGTCGCAGCCCATGAGTATACGTTCATGGTGTCGACGCGAAGCGCAATATTCCTGCTGAGCGCAGGGTGGAGATAGACATGTGTACAGGAAAATACCTGGGGTTCGTCGCGAAAGGCATCCTCCTGGTGACTTTGGTAGCAACAAGTCGCCCCGGCGTGGCTCGAGAAAAAAATGAAACCATCGACGCTCAGGCGTTTGGCACGGGCACCCAGATGGGTCAAACTATCGGCGTCACATTGAACATCTATGATTTTTCAACTCCAGCGGATAAGCAAATCCTGGTGCAGGCGTATCAACAGGGACAAAACAAGGGCCTGGTGAATGCTCTGCAGAAAATGAAAGCGGTGGGGCATGTCGAGATCACAGGAACCCTTGGAAATGACTGCTCTTACATCCACGTAATTCCAACGGCCACAGGTCGCAAGATCGTCTTTATCACCAATCGCCAGATTCGCATGGCAGAGGCATGGGCCGACAGCAACTCGATGTCCTTCGATCTGACTGCGGGGATCCTGGATTTGAATGACCAGGATAAGAGCAAAAGCACTGGTGTTCTATATCCTGCGGCCCAACTGATCCTCAATAAAGATGGCGAGTTGCAGTGGGATTTGGCACAGAATGCCTGGAAGCTATCGGACCTCAACGACTGGAGAGGAACGCCCGGCGTCAACTAGCTGGGAGCCGAGTTCACAATAGATCGCGGTGATTTCGCTTGCTGTGCAGACTGCGGAGTATCCCTCGCAAGGAGATGTTCTATGAAGATTCATCGAGGCGCCTTCCATCGGCCTGGCGTATTGACTTGCTTCGTGGTGCTTTTGATCTGCGCCGTGGCAAACGGGCAAAAGGACAAGTATCTTTGCTCGGAACCCAATCCCGCGTCGCTGTGCAACGCGGACAATACCTGTGGATCCAGTTCCGACCCCTGTACTGTGGACGTGAAGCGCGACAGTTACGGTGCCTCAGCAACCGCCGGTATTACCAATGCGAAGGGGAATAAGACCTTTTGTGTGAAGAAGGGCACAGCAATCGTTTGGAAGACGACCCAGAAGAATACGGGCTTCGTCGTCGACTTTGGGACTTCCTCGCCATTCGGAACCCAGGACGCGATTATCGGCGGCGCAAAGCATCCCGTTTCGGTAACCGCAATGAAGACTGGATGCTACAAGTTTTCCGCCGGCGCATGCATTTCCGGAGAGATCCAGGGGATGTGCGGTTCCGGAACTGCGGAAGCTATTATTCTGGCATCAAGTTCTGATTAAACATCACCTCGCGACCTCGTAGGGATGCAGCCGGCTGCCATGGTCTGCCTTGAAAAAGACTTTGGAACTGTAATCACCCAACAGCAAGGCATCACTACTGGGCGGTGACTCCATTTGCCCGCCGGTAGGTCACTCTCCGATGAGTAGCGTCGCATGGTGAGATTGAACGGTATTTGGCGCGGGAAGCCACTTCGCCTCTCTGTTCTTGCCCGTGTTATCGCTCTGAACCGCGGTCAGCCGGTTCGTCGACGACAAGGTTGTCCAGTCTCGACAGTTGAGGAAACGTTAGGGCCGCCAATATTTTGGCGTGTTGGGAACTGACAAAAGTTCGAGCGACGAACTACTACATTTGAGAGTTGCCTGGCCCGTCTACTATCAATATAGCCAGAAGGGATCCTCATCGCGGAAGTCGGCGAACCTTCGAACTCACGTAAACAGGCGTTCTTAACCCACAGAAGGAAAGCAAATATGAGCCGTTCTTCCTCTCGCCTTCCATCGAGCTTCCGGCTCATTGTGGCGATGCTCTTGTTACTGCTCGGCATGGGTCACGCGCGAGCTCAGACAGATCCTTTGCCCTCCTGGAACAACGGACCGGCGAAACAAGCGATCGTCGCCTTCGTGAAGGACACAACCGACAAACACAGTGCGAAGTACGTTGAGCCGGGCGATCGCATCGCCACATTTGATCAAGACGGTACTCTTTGGACGGAACAACCTTTGTACGCGCAGGCCATGTTTGCCCTCGACCGCCTTAAAACCTTAGCGCCGCAGCACCCGGAGTGGCGGCAGAGGCAACCGTTCAAAGCGGTACTCGACGGTGACCGTGAGACGATGGGCAAATTCACCGAGGCAGACTGGGTGCAGATCCTTGCTGCGACGCATGCCGGGATGAGTTCGAAGGCGTTTGCGGGCCTGGTGCAGCAGTGGCTTACTGTTGCCAAAGCTCCGCGCTTCAATCGTCCCTACACCGATCTTGTCTACCAGCCGATGCTGGAGGTCATGCGGTATTTGCGCGAGAAGGGTTTCAGAACCTACATCGTGACAGGCGGAGGACAGGAGTTTGTGCGCGTTTACAGTGAGCGGACCTATGGCATTCCGCCAGAGCAGGTGGTGGGGTCGAGTATTGTGACCACCTACAAACAGGTAGACGGCAAACCGGTGCTCATGCGGGAGCCAAAAGTATTTTTCGTTGACGATGGTCCAGGCAAGGCGGTTGGGATCAATCTATTCATCGGCAAGCGCCCCATTGCAGCCTTCGGTAATTCCAGCGGCGATGCCGAGATGTTGCAATGGACGCAAGCCGGAGATGGACCGAGGCTGATGATGCTGGTCTACCACGACGATGCCAGACGCGAATATGCCTATGGCCCCGCGGGAGGACTACCAGAGACCCACGTGGGAACCTTCCCCGACACCCTGATGGCTCTGGCAAAGAAGGATGGTTGGGTCGTGATCAGCATGCAAAAAGACTGGAAACGCGTTTTCCCTTTTGAGAAATAACTAGGATCTTCTAGTTTGTCGGGTGAGAGAAAAGGTGGTTCCTTGGATAGCACAGCTCTGCAGGCCCGACGCGCGCGGCCGTTCTGGGTTCGCCTGATCGAAACGATGGTGAATGGCCTGATATGGCTGGGTATCGGCGTGTTGTCGTTGTGGTCGATGGCCGCTCTATATGTTGACGTTCGGATGCCGGTTGCTCGTATACCGCTAGTTATTCTTTTCGCCAGCGTAATCATGGCGATCCTGATAACCCGAAAATCTCGCTATGGCAAGTTTCTGTGCCTAGGCTGCTGCTGCGTCGTCCTGATTTGGTGGTTCAGCCTGCGCCCCACTAACCAAGCGGATTGGAGGTCAGACGTGGCCCGGACTGCGTGGGTCACCATCGACGGCGATCGGATATCTATCCACAACTTTCGTAATTGCAACTACCGCACCGAGACCAGCTTCACAGACTGTTGGGCGGACAAGACCGTCTACTTCTCCCAGTTGAGAGGGGCCGATTTCTTCTTCACGAATTGGGGACCCCGCTGGATTGGGCATCCGATAGTGAGCTTTCAGTTCGGCGATAACGACCACGTCGCATTTTCGATAGAAGCCCGTTACAAAGCGGGACAGTCATATTCGGCAATTCTCGGATTCTTCCGCCAGTACGAGCTTATTTTTCTTACTGCAGATGAGCGGGATGTGATTCGCCTGCGCACTAACTATCGGAAGGGTGAGGAAGTCCGTCTGTATCGCACAACCGCTTCTCCTGACACTGCAAAGAGAATTTTCCTCAGCTACGTTGATTACTTGAATCAGCTGCATGATCACCCCGAGTGGTATAACGCACTGACGAAGAATTGCACGACGACGCTCGACAGGCAGATTGCCGCAGACGTCCCTAATCCCCAAGCGTGGAGCTATCAGCTCATCCTGAATGGAAGCTTGGACGGCTTACTTTATTCCAGAGGCCGGCTGGTGACGGGTGGCTTACCCTTTGAAGTTCTGCGCGAACGCGAGCACATTAACAAGGCCGCGCATGCGGCGAACGAATCACCCGACTTTTCTGCGCTGATTCGCCTAGGACGGATTGGATTCTGAGCGAGCGCAATTTGCGGTGGACATTCTCAGTCGATCGGCGCTGAGCGGACATCGGCAAGACGGAGGAATGCGCTTATACCCGCGGCAACGTAAGGATATGGTAGACGGGGAAGCACAGCAGGAGCATGGCGGTCAGCAACAGGCCAACCCGCACACCTCGAATACTGAACCGCTGGCTGATTGCAATCAGGAGCAAGACGGTTGCCAGGGTTACGGTCGCTCGCACGTATTGGTCTGAGAGCTCCCGAGCCCTGGTGCCCTGGTCGAAGACCTCTGTGGCTTGATCATTCAGCCTCGCCGCTGCCTCCGTCTTGGAGCTTCGGTATTCCACCATCAACTGAGGGCCCGCCGGAGCATTGGGGTTGTTGACTGGGTCAGTCTTCTTCCAGGCCTCAAATGCCGGACGAAACTCGGGAAGGAAACGCCGCTCAAAAAGGGCGGAAAGCTTCTTGTTCCCCTGGGCTTCGGCCTTCAACCACTCGACCACGGTGGAGGCGTTATACAAGCGTTCCTGATTGGCGTAGGTCGCAGCTCCCTCCGCTTGGACCCGAAGTTTGCTCGCTCGGCCGTACAGCTCCTCCTGGTGTCCAGTCCAGAGCGCTGCCTGATAACCGCTCCAGGCGGTGGCAATGGCGACCACGGCAAGAACCAGGGCCTCTGCAATCTCGAGGATTGCCTGTCCCCAGGGCTTCGACGAGTGTGCGTGCTCAGCTAGCAGATTGGCGAGTTCGATATTGGAGCCTCCACCTTCGGGCATGAGACCTCCTGGGCGATCAAAAGAAGCGGAGTACAAGAATACGTCACCAACCGGTTTAAGGTGGCTAGCTTATCGCCGCCTCAGAAGATAATTTTCATGGCCCGCGTGAGCAATTGATCGAGCGGCATGATGGTGAGCAACAATGGCAGAAAGGGGGCGGCCGTTACAACGAATAGCATGACCACATCCTGGTTAGAGATCAGCAGGAGGCGCATCCCGCGAACAACCTCAAAACTATTGCTCAGATCGGCCAGTGACTGTATGTCGGCACTCCCCAAGATTTGTTCGTCATCAGCTTTGCCCTGCAACCATCTCTGGTCAAATTTCAAGACATACCGAGAAGCAAAGGCGCCATATTTCCCGAGTCCTTCGCGCTTGGCGCGTATAAGTTGTGGCATGACCGAAGAAAGCGGCGCGAGAGCCACAACGACGATAAAGGCGACAAAGCCAGCGATAGTCATCTTCGAAGCAAGCAGGGACTCTCCGTTGTAGATGATGCGGTCTGCGATTTGGCCAGAGAGCAATGCGCTTTGTGCGAACAACAAGGGAGCGAAGCCCAGGCTGGATTTACCCAGGAAGCCGATCCCGCCTGCCCGATCCGGGTGTAATGCCGGCAAGTGCAGTTTTAGACGCGAGACCCGAAGCAGAAACCAGAACCAGATCAGGAACCGCATATACCAGCGCAGCAGGATGAACTGGTAGACCGGTACGCTGACGAACGCAAGCCAATATCCGGCCATCGTTAAGTGCAACTGGCCCCCTTCCGAGGAGGCATACCAGCTTGCGACATCCAGTGGAATCTGATGCCGCCAATTCCACGTACCAACGGTGAACACAAAGACGAGAAGCGCAATCTCTGCAACGAGTGAATTCTGAATACGCACAGCGGAGTTAATCGCAGCGTAAAACTTCGGAATATCTTCCGGAATGACAATCTGTCGTTCGAGAAAGTTCTTCACAATCGGCCGGATGCGTTGATAAACAACCGTTTCAGCCAGAATCAATACCGACAGGGAGACTAAGAATCGTACGTGCGTCTCGACATCGCCAAGGAAGGTGAGTTTCGTTCCTCCCAGAAAGTGGCCTTGCGTGAGCGATAGCAATGCTAGTGGCACCCAACATAAAAGAGCGCACGTTACGGCCTGACGACGCAGCAATTGCGGAACGGAACCCGCCCAATGTAACCGCCAGAACAGCTTATATAACGGACCGCCAAGGACCAGAGAGGCACTTGACGTATCTTCTAATAGTGCAGGTGTTGCCATAGCTAACCTTCACTTTCGATGACGCTGAGCATGGTTCCCCCATCGTAGACTGACGCCTCCGAGACGGAATTATGTCTCATCTCTCAAATTCCCAGCACAACGCGAACCGCCGCCACCTACTACCGCGGTCATCATGGTGAGCATTCCTTGGGTCGACGTGTAACGCCGAGAGTCGCGCGGAGGCACGGTGGCCGCCGTCTCGATTTGTATAAAAAGGGTAAAGTTCTCGTCTAAGCCAGGGAACTGGCACAAGGGACAGGTCATGCGGGATCGCGTGACCGTCCGTCGGGCGTGAACGCCCCCGTTACGGGGATAGAGCGCGAAGAAAGTACTGAACGGATCTCGGCGGGGCACAATTCACTCTTGGTATGGTGAAATCCGCGCTCGCGCCGATCTATCAAAAGCTTTCTGCTGGCCCTCGTATTTTTGCCAGTATCGCTGCTGCTTCCATTAGCCAAAGATCGTAGTGCTTGGAAGTAGGCAGGCGCATGCCAACGCAACAACGAGCGGCGCGGATTACATAAACAATAGCCATAGGAAGTTGATGACCCATGAAAACCGACTCTCTAACGAAATCTATCTCCGCTATACCCGTCGTTCTGGCAACGCTGATGATCATTGTGGCCGGAGGTGCGGCAGCGCACGGTCAAAAGGTCAAGGGAGTGATAAATGGGCGAAGCGGCGCCACAATGACGCTGCAGACCGCAGACTCACCCAAGCTCGTCGTCTTGCTTACGCCGACCACTCAGGTTGAAGAAGTAGAAGGTGCTTTGAAAGCACGAAAAAAGCAGATGGCCATGACGTCCCTGATCCCCGGACTTCCGGTGGAGGTGGAGGGATCTACGAATAATCAGGGGCAACTCGTGGCGGATAGTGTCAAGTTCAAAGGCAATGACCTGAAAGCCGCCATGGACGCTCAGGCTGGGCTGCAGCCGACCGTGGAAGCCCAGAAGGCAGACCAGGCAGCTGACCAGCAGGCTCTAGCGGCGCAGCAAGCGCAGCTCAGCGCGGAAGATCAGAAGATTGCCAAGAATAAGGCAGCCATTGCTGCCGCCAACGCGCGCTTTGGCGAATTGGGTGAATATAACATTATGGGCGAAGTCACCGTTCTGTTTGGAAACGGCAAAACTACTGTTGAGGAGCAATACAAACCTCAATTATCAAAGCTGGCTGAGCAGGCATTGACAATCACCGGATACGTCATCCAGGTGAAGGGATATGCCTCGGCGGTGGGATCTGCATCGTTGAATCAGAAGTTGAGCGTTGAACGGGCAAATGCCGTTACTGAGTATCTCGAGCAGGACGCTAACGTTCCCCTGACCAACATGCTCGCACCCGGCGCTATGGGTACAGCCGACCAGGTAGCCCCGGACAAGACCACGGAAGGGCAAGCTGAGAATCGCCGCGTGGTCGTGATGATCTTGCAGAACAAGGGTATAGCCGGTTCATAAAGAGCGCGACACGCAGTAGAGAAAGCTGCATGCCTTCCACTTCCCAGATGTCGGGGATTTTGAAGGGGTCGCTAAGGTACGGAAATCCACGGTTTGACGTTGTAACGGTCGATGAAAGAGGAACCCTTTGAACACTGGACTTGCGGAGAGCATACGCCCTTCCAAAATCGCATTCTCCCTGGCTGCCGCATTTGCCGCGCTGTTCTTTTCTGCTTCGCCCATCGCGGCACAGAGCCCGGCACTGCAGGCGCGCCTTGCTGAGATCAAACAGGCGTCAGCGGCAAATAAGCAAGCTCTCGCCCATTACACCTGGCAGGAGTCGCAAACTACCAGCATCAAAGGCGAAGTTAAAAAACAACAACTCTTCCAGGTTAGCGTTGGCCCCGACGGCCAGCAACAGAAGTCGGAAATAAATGCCCAGCCGGCGGCTGAGCCGAGCGGTGGCCCGCTGAAGCGTCACATAGTGGCAAAGAAGAAGGCGGAATATAAAGACTACGGCGAGCAAATCGCGGACCTGGCAAGACAATATACCAGGCCAGATCCTGGTAGCCTGCAGAATGCTTTCCAACAGGGAAACGTCTCGCTGCAGTTAGGCGGAGATGAAAGCCAGGTCACACTTCTCATTAAGAATTATATTAAGCCGAATGACTCGATGACCATCGTGTTCGATAAGCAGCAAAAGGCTATTCGGCGGCTCCGCATCTCGACTTATCTCGACGACCCTAAAGATGCTGTGACAATCGCGGCGCAGTTCGCCAAGCTCCCGGACGGCACCAACCACGTTTCAGCCACGCAGATAAACGGCGTCAGTAAACAGTTGACAGTCGTTACGCAAAATTTGAACTATCAGCGGCTTTAGTATTACCGAATTCTTTGCGAGATCCTGCCCTGGGTGCTTTGCGTGGGAGCTTCGGCTTATTGCCGGTCCGGATTCGGTCACAACCACTACGCTTCCACAGTCTGCTCGAATAGTCACTTACTTGGTTCCGAACGTCCAGGTAAGTCCAGAGCTGCTTCCATAGTCGCTGCCCGAAAACGTCGGTGGCGGCTCGTTGTCCCAGTTGCCATAAAACGAAAGGTTCCACGACAGATCGCTGAACAACTTAATGTAGTAGGACGCATTGGTATTGACGCGTACCCGGCCGGGTTCTGAGATGTCCGGGAAAATTGCAACGGAGACATCCAAATCCGTCTTCTTGAACCTGAAGAATTTCAGCTCGGACGCTACGAGCACCGATGCAGCATTCTGGGTTGGCTGATCAGCCGTATTATTTTTGTATTGGGTATTCTGCCAGGCAAAGCCGCCGAGTACATAAAGGCTCGAACGGTTGCTATTCTTTAAATACCGCCCGATGCTCCCGCCGAGACTGGTTTGCAGATCGATTCCCTGTACCGAACTTTGTAGAAAAGATCCTATTCCAGAATAAAACCAATTGTTCCGGCGCAGCAGCTTCATGGTGCTCAGATCCACCTGATTTCGCGTGGAAGCACTGGCGCCGCTACTGGATGCCAGGCTGGAGTTTAAGGCCACCTGACTAGACCATCGCTCTCTTCGATACTCTGTCTGGAAGGCGAGGTTGTACTGGGCAGATTGATTGCCTTTGGAATACAGGACACCGGTGTTAATCGAGCCATTGAATCGCCGCCAGAAGCTGTCGGCCGTTTGATCCAGCCGGATTATCTGCGGTTGTGCAATCTCTATCGCTTTCTCTGGCGCAGAGAGGACCTGAATCGTCACCGGCCGTTGGTCCCGCGTCTCGGCAGTCGAAAGCCTCCCGGTGTAGACCGTACCTCCTTCCGTCTGAACGAGGAACAACTGATTGCTCTCGAGACGGGCCACGCGTGACCACTGCACGCCGATGGTGTCCTCCACGTAATCAAGCTTCACTGACAGTACACCGCCGCTTAATGCCTTGATCTCGCATGTCAAGCGATCACCATTCTTCATAACGATGACATCGGTTTTCTGGCGTGCGAAGAGCGGCGAGGAGAACAGAAGGATAAAGCCACAACTGATGGCGCGAATGTTCATAAGATGGCCTAGCTCTGCACGCCTTTTGGATTGACGCCCCCGGCACGATCGTCGGCGGCCATCGTTTTACGCAAGTAAGCGATGCAGCTTCCTCAAGCAGCATTAGATCGGACAGCCTTTGAGCATACCTTCAATGGTGGAAGGGTATGTAGTCCCGCCGGATGGACTCGGGTCTTCACAACGCAGCAATCTTCAAAGACTGTTTAGAAGATCCGCCCTATCCTGAAGAAGAACCTCCCGCGGCCATAGTCGCCCACCGCACCTGCAAGTTCGACCGGCCCGAATATCGTATTCACGATAATCCCAGCTGCCCCATCCATGGGGAGATTTGGTGGACTCGGACCTTGAGGGAGCTTGTAGGTCTTGCCCACCTCGTACAGCCCGAGAACATCAATCGAGCTACCCAGGAACGGAGGCAGTGTCGCCATCTGTCGGATATACCCAAGTTGTCCCAGGAAATACTGATCCGTGAGCAATTCGTTCGTACCCCAGGCGACGAGGCGCTGCGATCCACCGAGAGAGAACGCCGGTATGCCGGTTTTATAGCCATAACTGGTTCCACCAGAAGCAGAAACAAACACCGATGACACTTCGTTCAAGCGGAAGAAGCTTTGCGATTGGATCTCTGAGATCGGAAACGCCCCTGGCGCCCCTGGCGAGAACGTATACCCCTTTGTGTACACGTCGAGCCCTTCTCCAGAGAGGGGTATCACGGGATCATCCAGAGTGTTCAGCTGGAATTGCACCCTTACATCGCCGGTCCCACCGGAAACGGTGGGCAGAACAGCCGAGTTGCCGATCTCCGGGGAGAGCCTTTCATATCCCCCCTCATATCCAATTCGCAATTCACCTGTGTTGCCAAATCCATAGCCGAGATCGATGCCGCCGAGTGCCTGCCGATTCCGATAGCTGGCTATTAGCGTATTCGCATCGTAAAGATTCTCTTGCGTGCTATTGATCTCGACGCGCGGAGCCCCAAACCAATTACTTGTCGGTGTAAACGGATGGTAGTACTCGCTACTGAGCTCATATTGCGAACCGACTATCACATTGTTGCGCAACTCTGATCGGTAACTACCGAAATCGATATACGTGATTCTCGCTCCGATGCTGAAAAGCACATTGTTGTAGTCGGAGCCGTCGATGAGAAGAAGGGGGCGCACCAAAGGTGGCGCGTATGGCTTCTGCTCCGTTTGAATTTGCAGCCCTTGGTTTCCATTCTTCTCAACCATCGAATAGCCGACGTTCGAGAAGCGACCCTGGCCGGCGAGCGTCACGATCTGCTGATCCAGTTTCGCCGTGTCCACTGGTTTGCCAACATCTATGGACATTTTCTTCTCGATCGAGTCAGCCATCTCAGGACGGGTGCCGGTGACCTGGATAAATTGGGGGATCGGTGCTGCTTTTTTCTTGGCTGCGCGGTCGGCCAGGTATTGCTGCCACTCCGCTTCGCTGACCGAAAAAGCGGATAGCACTTTCGCCTTTGAGGCGGCCGCATCATATCCCGCCTTTATGATCGCATCAGCAGCGCCGTAGTCGAGAGCGTCGTATTTTTCCAGCGGCACCGTAACGAGAAGATCCGCTTGCTCCATCGAGCGAAGCTCGTTCGCAGCGATCATGACGGAGATGGATTGACCGAGTACTGAGAAGCTGGAGAGGGATGCCGTTGGACTGATTTTGGCGGTCTCCAGGTGAATTCCTAGGACGATGTCGGCTCCCATTTCTTTGGCAACGTCGATTGGGATGTTGTTGAGCAACCCGCCGTCGGCATAGATGTGATCGCCTGATCGGACAGGTGTGAAGATGCCAGGAAGAGACATCGTAGATCTTAATGCCAGAGCGAGAGGGCCGCTGCGGAAGACGTGCGGCTTGCCGGACACGAGATCGGTCGCCACACACGCAAAAGGAATGGGGAGATCGTTAAAGCTTTTGAGCTCAGAATACGGAAGAGCAATTCGGTCAAGGATCAGAGAGACCTGTTGACCCGTATTGAAGCCTGCCGGAAGCTGCAATCCCCCCTTCAGGCCGAATTCGAGGCTACTCGGGAGTTCATGAGCGTCTTGTTTGCGTCGAAAGGAGAGATCCTGGAATGGTATCTGGCCTCTCAGTACGTCATTCCAATTGATCCCATTGACGACCTCCCTCACTTCCGCGGGAGATCTTCCCGTCGCATATATCCCTCCGACCAAGCCCCCCATACTGGTGCCGGCAACGTAGCTTACCGGAATACGGTGCTCCTCCATCCACTGCAGGACACCGATATGTGCCAGCCCCAGTGCACCGCCGCCTTCGAGAACAAGACCAAGCTTTGGGCGACCGGCGGTACCCGACTTGGCCCCTTCCTGGGACACGCTGTAGCAGCTAGACAATAAGGTGCATGATAAAAGAAATGATTGTATGGCTTGGAGCTTCATGGTTGTCCCCTTGACGTGCTGTCATGACGACTTATGACCTTACAGAACCGGGGACAATACGCCTCTCTCTGCGCTTCATTTGAAGAAACGCCGCCGCGGCTGAACGGTTGGATCATTGGTCAAAAGCCTTAACCGGACACCACCTTACAGATTGAGCGAAAGCGACCGTTAGCTCCTTCCGCCAGACCGTGATCTCTTATACAAACTTGGTCCGGTGCCCCGTAGCCTCAGCAGCGGTGGGCTCCTGACCGGTGTTCTATGCGGATCCTGACGATTCCACCGTATCCAAGCGTCTGAGGGTACAGTACTCTCAAATCTATTAGCGCCGTAGTCAAAAGTTGCCAGCTACCAGCCTCCAGCGGAGTTGCAACCGGACCGCTGATCTCATCTGCCTGCCGCCAGCTAAGAGGTCCAAGGCTAAACAGGCTGATAAGCGGAATTCTGAGTCACCACGGTTAGCTGCTTGCTTACTCCGTCGACCTGAGTGCTCGCGACGTGGTTTGTACCGTCAGGCAGCTTGGCGAACTGCGCCGCGATGGTCACAGCATCTTTGGGGTCGTCAAGGTAAGTTGACACCTGAATACTCTGAATTGCCTTCTGCTGTTTATTGAATACAAGTGTCACCGAGTCGTTTGGCTTAACGTAATTCTTGATGACGAGCTTGACTTCACCATCACCCCCACCTGGCACGAGGGAGACGTTACCCGCCTGGAAAGCCGCTTGGAGTCTTCCTGGATCGGGCTGTGTGTATTGCTTGGCAAGATCCCCAATTTGCTCGCCGTAGTCCTTAAACTCAGCTTTCTTTTTCTCAACCACATGTTGCTTGAGTCTGCCTCCGCTGGGCGGAGCAGCTTGCGAGCCGCCGACCTGGGTCTTCTGCTGTTGACCATCGGGTCCCACGATTACCTGGAAGACTTGTTGTTTTTTGACGTCACCCTTAATACTCACGGTCTGCTGCTCTTGCCAGGTGTAATGAGCGAGGGCTGCCTTATTGGCTGCGGATGCTTGTTTGATCTCGGCGAGCCGCTGTTGTAGCTCGGGATTTTGAGCATGGGATGGCAAAGCAAAGAGTGCGAGCGCGGCGGCAGCGGAAAGCATCTGGAGTGCGCACGCTAACCGCTTTGAGTGATGCGTGAATCGGGAGTTCATGTCCTATCCTCTTCCTGTATTCCAGTAAACAATGACAACAAAAATGGCCATCGTATATTGTGATCTCGTTCTACTAATTCAATAGGCGATCATTCCTGCACGATGCTCCAACTGGCATCCGGGTTAAATTCCGTCATGGTGGATGCTGTTTCTGTGGTGGCTTTGCCCAGGTCTTTTTGTAGCAACACGCCATCCTGATTCATGATGAATGTCATCACCCCGGAATTGCCGTATTCAGCAGGATAGGCGACGAAGGCAAATCCCCCCACCAGCTTGCCCCCGGTCACGTAGTCCCTTGCGCCCCCTGGTGCGCCGCTGCCCTGTCGGGTCAGCATACGAAAGTAGTAACCGTGGAAAGGCTCGTGAGCATCTGGCTTGGCCTTATATCCTTCGGCCGTTGCATATGCCACCAAGGGTCCGAGCGGACTTCGCGGCTGACCGTCGACTGGTTCCCAATACAAGCCGTTCCGTTTGCCGGGGTCACTGATAAACTTCAAAGCGTATTGCTGTGTGTTTCCATCGTCGAGACGTTGGGAGAAGTAGTCTGCTTGTGCGTCGGCGAGAGCTCCGCAAACGTCAATGACCGCAAGTTCGTTCCGGCCGATCCGACGCCTCAAAATCTCTTCTTTTCCCGCAGCCGTGTCGAAGAACCATTGGCCGGCATCATTCTTTTTCAGCGGGATTGGAAAAGCAAAATTGTCAGCTCCGATCAGGAGAATCTGGCTCCCATCTGGCATCTTGGCGCCAGCGGTGCATTGACTCCATAAGCCGCCACAAATGCGCCCGCCACGGTCTTGTCTTCGGAAGCATTGCCGGAGGAGATTACTTCTTTCGAACCCGGACCGAATATTGCCAGCACAGCATTTTGATCTCCTGACTTTACCGCTTCCTGCAATCCATTGCCCGCGTCATCGGGTGAAGCAAAGTGCCTGTACGGGGGGGTGTCGGACTTGTTGCAAGCGACAAGAGAGACGAGAGAAAAAGTGAGAGCTAGAAACAGCAGCCAAGCCGTAACGACCGTTCTGCGGCCGACAAGGGGCCTACTACTCCAAACCAGCGACATACGATCCTCCGAACCCTTCGACCCAGCGCACTTCACAAACACTGCTCAACGGACTTGCCGTCTCTCCCGAGTAGCTCCACTGGTTCACCTCCGACCTCCCCAGCCACCGCCGCCGCCACGGCTAAAAGAGCCTCGAGAGCTTGCCTCTCTGGATTGCCAGCCACCGCCGCCGCTGTTGAAGGCCGACGATCCGCCGCTCTTCGGTTCTCCTCCCCAGCCGTTGGAAGCTGAACTGGTTCTCGCCGCGTTTTGGCCAGAGTAGCTGGATGAGTTGTACTTCGGTGTATTGTTCGCGTTGCCTTGCCAACCACTCCCGGTGTTCTTGTAGGTGTTCCCGTTCGCGGTCGCATACTTGTTGCCATTTGCGGTTTGACCCACCGCAGCGCTGTTGTACGCGCCAGATGCGCCATATGCCTTGCCGCCGTTGGTGGTTTGCACCGAGCCTGTGGTTCCGTTTGCGTTCGACTGGTGCTGCGAGTACGCAGTGTTGCCGTTCTTCGAGACCGTCGACGCGCCCGAGCTCCCGTAGGCGTTGGAGTTCTGCACGGTGGAAGCAGAAGCTCCGGTCCTTGGGTTGTATGCTTGCGCGGCGCTTGTGGTGCCGTAGGCATTTGAGGTGCTAGCACCACGGGCATAAGTCCCGGTAGAAGGGTTGTACGCTTGGCCGGCGCTTGCGCTGCCGTAACCATTCGACACCGTGCCGCCACGTGCGTACGTCCCGGTCGCCGAATTGTAGCCAGCGCCGTAGTGTGCTGAGCCGTACGGGCCATACGCAGAGCCGCGCCAGGCAGTGTTTCCGTAGTACGCCCCGCCGTGATACACCACCGTGGTGGAACCGTGCCAGCCACAGTTCCAGCTGCTATACCCCCAGCCGCAACAGCTATTATTCATCATTGCGCCAATCGCAATTCCGACTCCGAACGCAACCACTGCGGTTGTCACCACGGCCGCAGTGCTGTATCCGGGCGTGACGTAAGGGGTGCCGTAAACTACCGCAGGATTGTACTGAGGCACGTACACGACCTGTGGATTCGGGGACTGAATCACGATGACTTGCGGCGATTGTTGCACAACCGTGATCTGTGAACTCGATTTGAGATTGCCGGCAGCTTGCGCTTTGGCGCGCAACACCTGGACGGCCGACATGACGTCAGCGCCCTGGGTGGTATAGGCCTCTCCCAACGCAGAGGTCCAACTGAGGTTCTTTGCCATGTTCTGGAGCACCGAGGGAAATTGTGTAAGCGCCTTGACACCGGGATCCCACGGCTGCGCATCCACTGCCTGCATTAGCGTGGCGCCTGTGAGTTGTTTGTTCTCCTGAAGCCAGGCGTTGGCAGAAGCGACCTGATCTGGATAGGTCGCAGCCGCGAGAACCTGTGCAACGAGGGCGTCCGGATACAAGGCGATGGGGGCAACCAGTTGTTGCAGATCATTGGCAGACAATGGTGTCCCCTGTCCCGAATATCCCCCCTCTGGCGCTGCTTGAGCTCCAGCTTCAAAAGGCGTCGAGCCGGCGACCAGGAGGACCGACAGTGCCAACGACAAGAACCGTTTCGTGTGAGTTTCCATCATGTCCTTCCCTCCATGCACGAGAGCCCTCGATTTCGTGGCGTCTGTTCGTTTACCAACTGCTGATGTTCTCTTTTGCGGCCGCGTGATCGATCTCTCTCCAAGCCGCATCAGTTCGGAGCTAACTGGACCTCAACAACCGAGGACAGAGATCCGCCCATCCGGCCGCCGAGCCACTAGCGATCCTCCCATGCACCACGAACCGAAGTGGCGCGAGGATCCATTCGACATGGCATTGATAAGTTATCGGTCGTTTTGCTCGCGGGACACTGTCACCTGCGACAGGTGCGGGCAGGCGTGGTCCTGTCCATTTCGACGATCTCATCCTCCGGCAGTGCCGTCCGGCGGATTGTGGCGCGTTCAGCGGTACCAATCGGAAATGGCGCGGTCAGAAAACTACTAGATTTGCCAATACCCAGCCCCCAAATAAAGGGTTAACCTTGGCTGCTGCTTGTGGGATGCCCGAAAAGGATATTGCCCGTTGATCATCGAAGCAGTACTGACGAAAGTCCAGAAGTTCACAGTGCTGGTGCTCGCTGGGATGCTTATCGTGGTGATGGTTCTTTCAACCATTCATCTCGGCGTATTGATTTGCCACGAGATCTGGACGCCTCCTCGATTTCTCATTCGTGTCGAGGGATTGCTGGAAATCTTCGGGTACTTTCTTTTGGTACTGATCGGCGTTGAGCTAATTGAGACGCTCAAAGCTTACGTGAAGAAAGATGCGATACACATTCGTGTCGTGCTGGAAGTTGCGCTGATCGCGATGGCACGAAAGGTCATTATTGAAGAGCCGAACAACGTACCCAGTTTGACGTTGTTTGGGATAGCCGCCTTGATTCTTGCGTTAGGGATTGCTTCTCACTTTGAACGGCAAGCGAAACATGAACCACACGTCTCCTGAAGCAGGAGACGTGTCACGTGGATTAGATTCGCATTCCTTGCCGATCACCTGCCTCTGCGTCTGGGACGCTTGCGGGCAATGATCGAACTTGCTTCGTGTACAGCGATCTCGGAGAGGGCGTGCAGCGGGAGAACTGCAGGACGTGATGACGCGGGATTCTAATGTCCGAAAGGGAGAGACCTCGTATCGGCCGGCAGGATCACGCGGGTGTCATATGGCGCTTGATTGCATATTCAAGGAGCTCCGCGTTTGTCTTGACGTTCAATGTCTCCATCATCCGGTACTTGTGAAACGCCACTGTTCCAGGCTTTATGTCGATGACATTCGCCACTTCTTTCATCGACATCCCTTCCGCCAAAAGCTGCAGAATCTCACTTTGCCTTTTCGTAATGTGTTTCTCTTCGTTGAAATTCTCGCCTTGATTTAGAAGGTAGGTCACGGTTTCTTTGGCAATCAGTGGCGAGAGGTACGACGCTCCTCGGTGAACCTCCCGCATAGCAAGCAAGAGCTCGTCGCCAGCTGAGTGTTTGAGAACATATGCAGAAGCGCCACGGCGGAACGCCTCAGCCGCCACGTCAGCCGCCATGGTCATCGTTAAGAAGACCAGCTTGACTCCGGGCATCTTCTGCTTCACTTGCTCCCCCGCATCAAGCCCGTTCAGGTGCGGCATATAGATATCAAGGATGATGATGTCCGGCTTGAGTTCGATGGCAGCCGTGATCAACCGGCGGCCGTCTGTGACAACGCCCACCACTTGAAATTCCGGCTCCAACAGACTCTTACATGCATCCGCCAACAGTTGATGATCGTCTGCGATCAGAATGCGTGCCGAGGGTTTTTGTTCTCTCATAAGAGATCCTCCTGATGGTGATCTTTAGCGAAGCCCGCCGGCTGAGCAAAACCGATCGATGAGAGTGCGGCTGACGGTTCCTGGCGGAAAACGAGTCGCCTCGCCGCATGGCCGAAGCAATCCATGAACGTCTGTTGGCCCTGGGACGTCAATGGTAATTTGGGGTCATTGACTTTACAACCATATTCTTTCCCAACTCTTCCCAGGAACGGCCCGATACTAGCACGCTAGACATTTCGATATGAAGAAGATTACGTAATGGCGAAGCAGACAAAGTGTCGAGCGGCAGTTTAACTACCGGCTCGAAAGACTGGCTGATCGAACAGAGCACAAACTGACAAAGGAGGCTCCGAACGAGGTCGGCTCAGATCATGCCTATGCGGATGTTCGACGCGTCTTTGAGCAATCCCTGACACGATTCGGAGCATGAGCAGCGCGGGTGCGCAGAGTATTCCCACTATGAGCAGGTATACCCAATCGTATCTTCCCTGTTGCATGCGCACACTATGCCACCCACGTGGGCACTCCAGCGCGATGAGTCATTCTTGCTGGAAACCGATGATAGTGACAACTGGAAGATTTGCTAGGGGCTTAAACACAACGCGATTTGATAGATTCGGATGGTTATCAAGAGCGGCGCCTCAATATCCCTGACCTGTAAGTTACTGAAACTAAACAGACTGCAGATACATGACTCGACTGATGAACTTTCCGGCCGTCATCTTTGCTCTCTCGTTCATAGTGCTTTGGCTGTCCGGACGGATCGGCACATCGTTCCGGAATAGGCGGCACAAATTAGAGGACATTGCGAGCGGTGACGCTAGCCTCATCCTCGCTTCTACGCTGACCCTGCTCGGTCTCATCATCGGGTTCACTTTTTCCATGGCCACCAGCAGATACGAACAACGCAAGACCTACGAGGAAGCCGAAGCGAATGCAATCGGTACCGAATACGTCCGAGCCGATCTGTTGCCTGCGGTCGATGCGCAGAAAATACGTGCACTACTCACGACCTATACGAATCAGCGAATTCTGTTCTACACCGCAAGGGATGGTCAGCAACTTCGCCGAGTAAACGCCGACACTGCTCAGTTGCAAAACCAGCTATGGTCCACGGTGGCAGGGGCGGTCGGTTCACGGCCAACACCTTTAGCTGCACTCGTCGCTTCGGGTATGAACGATGTGTTGAACTCGCAGGGATACACCCAGGCTGCCTGGTGGAACCGAATCCCGGTTTCCGCCTGGGCGCTGATGATAACCATCTCAGTCTGTTGCAACCTGCTGATTGGCTATAGCATTCCTCGCACTCGAGAGGAATCCGTCGTCTTTCTCGTGATGACGGCGGTTGTGTCGATCTCGTTCTTTCTTATAGCGGACATCGACAGCCCGCGCGGGGGTGTCATCCGGGTGCGGCCGCAAAATCTCGTGAGTCTCTCTCAGTCGTTCCGTCCGCAATAAACGGATAGATTCATGCGGCCATCATTACTTATCACCCGGGCGCCTCTTAATGAGGCCAGCACACGGGCTCCATTCTCTGAGCGCACGACAGGTCCGAAGGCTATTTTCAGTGACCGCCGGTCGACGTATCCTCAATCAAGATTTGCGATGCGGCAAGCCTCTTCCCGCTGCACTGCCGCGCTGCCTTGAGCAGCTACTGACCTGGCTGCTTACCGAATTTATAAAGTAAGGTCAGGGCTATTCCACTTTGCACTGTGTCAAAGATGACTCCATTGCTGTTGCGATAGTCGACATCCAGGTATCGATATCCCACACCGAGTCCCCACTTCGGCTTTATCTGATAGTTGACCAAGCCCGAAACCTGATAGTCCACATTGGCTCCCCCTCCACCCGCGTCTCCCCCCACCATGACAAAGATTTTTGGCGAAAGAGGAACCACGAAATTCGCGCCGCCAATGACGTCCGCCCAGTTCTGCGATGTCCCGACGTCGCGGCTAGACGAGTTGGGCGGCCTAAGTTCGAGATTTTCTCCTAAATGCCACGCCCGTACACCTGCAGTAGCCCGTACCTGGACCATTTTACGATTCACGACGAGGTACGTCGCTTTCGGAGTAAAGATGCCCTCTTTGACGGTTGCTTTCACCGAATAATCAGGCAAATTAATAAGAGCCTCATCGTCGGAGAGCTTGACCCAAATGTATTCGAACGGAAACCCCCAGCGGTTGTGGCGGGCTTCGATGGCCCCCATGAGACCGATATTGAAATGCTTTAGAATATCGATTGCACTGACACTGACGCGCGGATCGTAACCGTGAGCTCCCACGGTTCCATGCATTCCCGGAAACCACAGATACCCATAGCTCTGAAAATGCCAGCGGCCATCATCGGTAGGCGATGGAGCGGCCGCGCTCGGACTGCTTGAAGTGTTCTGTACTGCGGTGTCGGTGCTTGCCGTTTCACCCTGTCCGCTGGCCGTACCTTGCTGCACCTGAGCTCTCGCGTTCAGACAAGCGCACAGCATCAGAATCGATCCGAGCACAACACCTTCGCATACTCTCCGCACATAGCTCACGCCTCACTCCAGTCTTCGTATGCAGAAGAGGGTAATGACGGCGTGATGCCCGGTGAACTGTCACAAGCGACAGGGGCCAGGCGCTATCACGGCAACCCACTGCAAATCCGTAATGAGCTAATAGTCCACGCTGAGCTGGGAGCACGGCACAGTCAGCTTGCTATGGTGGCTACTCGACTTTTTTCGCAATGATCGCTAGACGCAGATACCCGGCCGCCGCGCGGAAACTCACTTGCTCTTTTTTGTCGTCGATGAGCGGAACCAGCTTGTTCATCAGGGCTGGATCATTGTGCATTGCGACCACATGGACTGCTGCAGCACGAGTGGCCCATTCTTTATCTCCCAACGCGGCCACAAGCGCAGCCCACGTGGTGGGATCCTCTTTATCTTTAGCGAGCGCGAATATCACAGAAGATGCAGCCACCGATTCTGGATCTGCTGACAGACCTATGGCCGATTCCATGCCTGATCCCACGCCGGGCAACGTAAACTCATTCGCCACTATCCCGAGAAAGGTTGTGCTTGGCGTATGCATCATTCGCCCCAATGATCTCTTCTCACTGCTCATGAAGCTGGAGGTCGTCTTCACCTTTCCCTGCAGTGCCTCGAGGAGGAAAGTTTTCCCATCTGGCTGTTTCAGGCCGTAGAGTGCCAGCCCTGCCGCCAGATCGACTTCAGGCACCGGGTCCTTGAGCGCTTTCTGCAGGCTTGGGACGACTGCCGGATTATTGAAACTTCCCAACGTGGATATGATCGTTATCCGGGTCGGGGCATCCTTATCCGTTTCGAGCATGGAATAGAGCTTCGTTAGAACTTCCGATCGATCGCCAATAAGACTGGCCGACATGACAGCCAGTGACCGCGTGTCGGGATTGCCGCTCGCTACGCCCTTCAACAGGACGTCCTTGCATTTCTGTATGTTCGGATCTTCGGCACCAGTTTGTGCTGCTGCTGTGGGACCCCAAAGAAATGCAATCGCTAAGCCCGCGACGAGGTACGTGATTCTCAACTTTTGAGATCCGATCATTGGTAAGCCTCTCTCCAGCAGACCTTATCAATCGGTCGGCGGTTCGCACACTAGCAGAAGTCATAGTTTTGGGTATTAGCTATTCGGATTGACTGTTGCTCGACTTGCGAAACCCAACATAATCTTTACAATCCGACGTCCAGAATGATCGGTTGATCGAGGCCGGTTTGCTTTTGTGATTTTCAGAAGAAGACGAGAATGATGGTTTGTCTTCGCACTTTTTGAGGCCGCGCGCTAGCAGATTTGCCAATGACGTCAATACCAGCCGGCGACGATACTTCGTTCGAGGGCTCGTTTCATAGCCCGGCACTCCGCTTAGGTTCTACGGGCGGAAGAGCGGACCGTCTATGTGTTTCGTAAAACTCCGTTGCATGATAGCAACGGTTCCACACGATGCCTTATAAGACACGCCTCAAGATCTCGATCGTCCGCCGCATCTACTGGTTGGCGGTGATACTACTTGTGCTTCAATGCAGGACTGGTAAAGCACAGAGCACACAAGAGACACAGTTCCTTCCGGAAGTCGATGCGAATTTCAAGCTCAATCCGAAAGTACGGTTGGGTGTTCAGGCGAAGGACACTAGGGATGGAGGAGACCAGACTCAGGCCGAAATAGGCCCCAGCGTGGAGTTCTACGTGAAACCTCTGGTCAGACTCAAGGAAATCACCGCATTCGATCTCGACGATGCAAAAAAGAGGCTACTTGTCCTGACAGGCGGTTACCGCTATCTGGCATCCCCCTCTTCGCCGGCGACAAATCGGGTTCCGCTCGCGGCCACATCGCATTTCCCGATGAAGGCGCGGCTGTTGATAGCCGACAGAAATCGCGTAGACCTGGACTGGAGCGACGGGAAGTTCACCTGGCGGTATCGCAACATGCTGGTCGTCGAGCGAACAGTGAGCATTCACTCCTATCACTTCATACCGTACGCCAGCGTTGAAGGTTATTACGAGAGCCAGTACCAGAAGTGGAGTACAACCGAACTCTATGCGGGCTCTCTTTTCCCAATGGGGAAGTATTTTCAGCTCGCGGCGTACTATGAGCACCAAAACAATACTGGCAAAAGCCCCAACACACAGCTACACGGCCTGGGGCTAGCCCTCAACATCTATTTGTCGAAGAAAAAACAGTGACCGCCTGAGATACGCGGATTGCGATAAGGCTACCTGTAACGGACCGCGCTCACGAACTGGCCCTTACCTCTCGTCGAACGACGTGGCCTCGAGCAGCAGATTCGCAGTTGTCAGCCTCCCATGCGGCTCAATGCATCGCGCATGGGAAAAGGAGATATCTTCATCACTCCGCTGAATGGCGAATACAGCGCCATGATGATAAAGATCGCGGCGGAAACGGCCATTGCGCAGACAATCAGTGTCGCGAACACTGCATGGTTGTGTGGAGCGAAAAGGCCGAAGCTTATGAAGATGGCCGTCAGCCACGTGACTACGACCAGCAGCAAGGGAAAGGAAAGAGAGCTCTCCTCCGACCCCAGGAACATAAGCCAATAGGTGTGTCGTAAATGGATGGCCGCCGTGATCGTCCCCGCCTTGGCTGCAGCCTGCAGGTCATTTTTGGGCACCAAGAGCTGCAGCTGGTCATAAAACACATGTCCGTCGTCGTCCCGAGGTCTGAGCTGCGATTCTTGGGACCTTTCGCTTGGCCAGAGGCGGTCAAGGTCTCCTTGTGCCAATGCACGCAGGTCTGCACGCATTGCCGTGGTCTCTGGACCGTAACTCTCCAAGAGACGATCGACCACCACAAAGTCTGACGCCATCTCCGCGAGTTCGTTTTTGCGATCCTGATAGGAAGCATTTGCACTGGATACGAGCATCCCAAGGACCAATGCGGTCATGGTCACCAGGAGGCCAACTGCCAGCCTAATGACTTCCTTGGCGTCAGTTCCAAGCTCATTCTGGGGCAGAATGCGTCGGAGGCCCATACCAGCAAGCGCCCCACTGAAGACCGCGACGAAAACCGTCACGCTTACCAGGATTGACTTCATGACGTGGTTTCTTCACCGACTACCGCTCTATCACCATGTGAGGAACGGGCCGGATGACAGTCTCCATCGAAGACAGGTGTGCTTCCAAGTCTCGTTCGTCTCTTTGCAAGAGACCTGTCATTACGGCAATGCATAACGCTTCGTCCTCTGAAGATATTTTTCCCTGGATGTGTGCTGAGGCAGTCTAGGGCTACGATCTCGATGCGTCAGCTAGCAATTTAGCCAGAGGGGTCAGTCACAAACGTCCATATGTGCAATTTCCGCGCTCCAAATGCGAGCCAGCTTTCGGCACATTGAACCTGGCGACTCACGGATTCTGGCCACCAGTCAATCGTTACAAGGCGAAGTTGTCTCACCTAGCGGAGCCTGTCGCACATCTGTCCACCCTATTTCTCCGGTGACTGACACTTTTGCCAGTTCCTGACAGCGCACGGCTGCTCCATGATTTAAGCAATGCGGTCGAAGACCATGGCTCTCAGTGAGAGCTATCGCTCTGTCCCGCAATCGGAGAGATGAAAAAAATGACGAGGATCATTCATGCAGGGTGTGCGTTCACGGTTCTTACGTGCCTCGTTTTATCTGGCGGCTCGACACTGAGGGCTCAGCAGCATGGGCAGTACCAGCCCGGCCAGTATGGTCTTAACGCCGGCGTTCTTCCCGATCCCGGAATCACTTACGTGGACATCAACCTGAATTACAATGCCGGTCAATTGAATTTCGCGAACGGCAACCCAGTCAAGGTCAAGGGTAGCTTGAACATCTGGGCTATCGAGAACGGTTTCTTTTATGTTCCTAAGTTCAAGGTTCTTGGAGCGAAGTTTGCACCCATGATGATATTCCCCACAATCGCCTCGGGGACTCTCACGCTCCCACTCGTGCGCAACGGTATCACCGCAGGAACCGGAGATTTTGGTCTTGCTGACACCTGGTTCCAGCCGGTGACGCTCGGCTGGCACCTGCCGCGAGCGGATGTCTGGGCTGTATATGCGTTTGTTGCACCGACCGGCCGCTACAGCCCCGGCGCGTCGAATAATATCGGCTCTGGTTACTGGGGCAATGACTTTTCCGGCGCCGGCACTTTTTACCTGACCAAAAACATGGGCACCACCGCTAACTTCATGGGAAACTGGGAAACTCACGGCTCGAAAACAACCCGTAGCAGTGACATTACTACGGCTATGGGCACTCTTCCCATAAATGTCCAGGTAAGACCCGGTGCGGCATTTACCGATGAGTGGGGCTTAGGGCAGGCTATTCCATTAAATAAGCCGTTCTTGAAAACAACGCATATAACCAAGGTGGCTCAGCTCGGCCTGATCGGGTACGACCAGGCACAAGTCTCTCGCAACACCAGTAGCAACAGAACCGTAAATGCAGTTGAGCTGCTGATTCCCTTTTATTACACCCATGCGGCTGGTGTGCAGGCCAATTACATCGATCTCGCAAACGGCTGGAATGCATTTTTTAAGTGGGAGCATGATTACCGTTCCCGGGGTACTACGCAAGGGAATACCATCGTGTTTGGATTTGTTTACACACTTCGGATCCCGAAGCCGACGCAAAAGGCCACCCCGTAGGCTTCAATCGCGGATCATAAGACAGTCCCGCTGAATCGCGAACGTCAGAATCAGCTTTGGCGTAGGGTGAGTACGATGGACCGGCGGAGCCCCGGCGCTCTGTTCCCTGCTACCCCGGCGTTGCTACTTTGGCCTGCCTAACCAGGAATACTGCCAGGCAACTGAGACACTTTGATAGTTTCCACCGAATCGGATGTAGGCACCATCGTTGTAACTGACCTTCACAGACTGGGTCTTGGTCACTGGGAAGGAAGCTGTAGCGCCTATACGAGAGCTCGTTTGGCGTGTCGCCAGATTCGCTATACCGCCCAAGCTGGTGACACCGCCGAACCAGAAATTTCCGTCCAGCGAGAACCAGAACCGCGGCTTCACATCGTAGCTCAGGTGGCCTTCAAAGGAGCCGATGGGCTCCTGGGTCTGTGGCTTAGGAACCGGTAGCGAATAAAATCGCGGATTTGAGGTATAAAACCACACGCCGGCGTAGCCATCGAGTAGCAACTTGCGCCGGCGTTTGGAATAGCCGAGCTCAGGCTTGAAGGCCCAGCGGTTGGTGCCCCAGTTCACGAGCTTGGTTGGGTCATATTGGCCCGTAGGGGCTAGCACCTTCAAGCTGACCCCCAGCAATGTCTTTTGCTTCCATTTCCTCATCTCCTGGACGGGCATGGACGGTCCGCCCAGGAGGTTAAGCGAGACGCGAGCCGTAAAATCGAGAAGACCAGAACGGTAAATCTGTTGCTGACGACCCACTACAGTGCCCTGGAAGTTGCCTACCGCGTAGGGAAGAGACACATTTGCATTGGCGGATCGGCCCCAAACCCCGAAGGCATGGTAATACGTGAGGACTGACACGTTATATGTCCCTGTTGCGTTTGTGATTGGAGCTGCGCCCTCGAGTAGAACGCTGCCATTATAGAAAGAGTTCGTCACGGTAACCGCATTGGAATGCAGCGGCGTGATGACATACGCGCGGGGCGATAGGTCTTGCGCACAAACCAACACTGGCGACGACGCTGCAATTGTCATCGAACACGCGAGTATGAAGATTAGCCGCATTTCCAGAATCCGGGAAAGCGAGCTCCATCTCGCAGGCTGGATTGCCGTCATCGAAGTTGGAGTGTGAGCTTAATTCCTTACTGAATTTGACACAAAGGTGTTGCCCTTCAGGGCTTCGTGAATTGCAAAAACCAGGTCGATCGACAAACGCCGCTTGGTGACGTAGCCCGCACCACCTGCTGACAGCGCCGCAGCGACAAAGTCTCGGTCCTCATGAATGGTCAAGAATACGATCTTGGCTCGGCATTTGGCCTTTTGCACGCTTCTTGCAGCCTGGAGCCCGCTCAAGAGTGGCATCGAAATATCCATTACCAAAACGTCCGGATCGAGAGCCAGAACAGCAGAAACAGCTTGGCTGCCATTCTCCGCAGTCTCGACCACGTCGAACTCGTCATCGAGGATTCCCCGAATTTTCGCGATCACTTCTCGATGATCGTCGGCCAGCACCACACGAATCTTATCCACATAATCCCTCTGTGGCCGAACTCTTGGACACTCACATTCAGATTGTTCTCTCCTCATGAGCAATCGCCTACTGTCACCTGCGACAGTGACGCCAGGTACACAATGTACTCGGGACCACGGTTCAAGCCGCCGAGATCATTCCATGTCTCACCGCGTATTTGACCAGATCCGAGTTTGTAGTGATGCCTAACTCCTCCATGATGCGGTACTTGTGAAACCGCACAGTGCGATGGGCAATCTCCAGCAGGTAGGCGATCTCTTTCATAGAACGACCCTCCGCAAGCATTTGGAGAACCTCACGCTGTCGACTGGTCAATTGTCCTGGACGATTCAGCGCCCTGGGGTCGCGGACGAAGCTGTCTTCCAGAGCGCGGCTGATCTGCGGTGTCACGTAGGAGACTCCTCTGGCAGCGTCATGAACTGCCTGCAGCAGTTCGGCCGGGCGTGACGTTTTGAGTAGATAGGCGACGGCCCCTGCCCGGAACGCTTCGGCTGCTATATATGAATCTGATTCCATGGTGAGGAAAATCAGCTTTATGTAGGGCATTTTTTTCTTTAGCACTCGCGCCGCATCGAGCCCATTCAACAAAGGCATTCCAATGTCAACGAGCACGACGTCGGGCTCGAGCAGTACCGCCGCTTTCAGCAAAGCGATGCCGTCTTCTACACAGCCTACGACGTCATAATGAGGCTCCAGCAATTTCGCGAGGCCGGCGCAAATCATCCTATGATCGTCGGCTAGCAAGATGCGTATCCGCTCCATCTTAGCCTCCATGTACTTCTATGTCTCAGCTCATCTCGTGACGGCTGTCTTCCGCTTACTTTGACCACGGCACACGGACGAGAACCCTCGTTCCACTACTCACTTGCGAATCGATAGAAAAGATCCCGTGTATCAGATGAACTCTCTCCTGCATGCTGACGATCCCCAATCCTCGATTCTGCTTCGCTCTTTCCACATCAAAACCAATCCCTCGATCTGCAACCTCAAGCTGAATCTCTCCCGCTGTGCTCCTCAGGCTCACCGAGAATGTGCTCACGTCACTATGCTTCACGGCATTGTGCAGGGCTTCCTGTGTCACTCGAAACAGGGATAGCGAGATATCCTGGGGCACAAAGTCAGGGACGTTCTCATTGTTAAATTCAACGCTCACCGCATACTGTTCGGAGAGCTCCCGACAAAGACTTCTTATGGCAGGAACCATGCCAAGGTATTCCAGCTTCGAAGAATGGAGCTTGTGTGATAACGCCTGAACATCAGCGGCGATCGCCGCGCAATGCTGCCGGATTTCCTCAATTTTCGCAGTGGGCCAGCCATCTGGATTACTTGACATCCGATTCGCTTGCTCCAGTTCCATCGAGAGGAGCGCAAGTCTCTGGCAAATGTCATCATGAAGTTCTCTGGCTATCCGGCTGCGCTCTTCTTCCTGCGCTTCGATCAATTTGCCGCCGATTTTCTCGAGAGCTTCCCGCGCCATTTTCTGCTCAGTAATGTCGACTGCCGAGCCAATAAACCCGGCAAATGAGCCATCTCCATTGAGACGCGGCGCCGCGACGTCCAGCAACCATCGGTACACGCCATCATGCCGGCGAAGCCGATATTCCTTTGAAAAGCCTTCCTGTTGTTCGAACGCCACTGCGTTAGCCGCGAGGACTCTCTGCAGGTCGTCAGGATGAATGAACGCAGACCAGACGTCGTCTGCAGGTCCTATCGCGTGATCACCGCCAGTGAAGGCTAGCCGCTTGTCATTGAGATAGGTGACGCTCCCTGTCTTGTCAGACATCCAGACCAGGGTGGGTATCGTATCAGCCATCAGTCGGAAACGCTTTTCACTCTCATGCAGACGGAGGAGATTCCTCTTCTGCCTGTGTGCTCGCTGCCACAGCCATGCGCTGATCAACAGAGCCAGAGCGGCGATCAGTGCGAGCCCGATAACGACCTCTCTTCCATAGTGTGCCCGCTCTATCGGTGGCCGATACAAGATAACGGCGCCATCCGGAAGGGCTGACTCTGGAATACGCCAGCGACGAAGTTGTCGCCAATCCACATGAACAAGAGCCGGAGGGCCCTGAACGATGGGAATGCTATCGGGCTTTTGGCCGTTGAGCACCCGTGCGGCCAGCTGTCCCGCCTCCCTTCCCTGCTCAACCGAGCCCGGGTAGGATCCGCCGATGGCCCCATGGTCCATACAGTAATCAACAAAGCAATAGGTTTGGAACCGCTGAGCAATTCTCGAAAGGATTTCGTAGGTGCCAATCTCCGCCTGGGCCGATTCCTCCGGAAGCAGCTGGAAGAAAACAATCGTGCGAGGAGGCAAGCGCCGCAACTTTATTTAACAGCTCGTCAGGCGGAAGCCCTGCCATATCGATTACCTGCAAGTCGGGTCGGCGCCTCCGAAGGACTTGATCTATCATCCTCAACCAGTAACGATCGGTTTCTGAAGTCCCTACCACTAGCACCGCATTCTTCGCATCGGGCTGAAGGCGGAGCGCCAAATCAATCGTTCCCTGAATATCCGCGCTTAATGTGACTCCGGTCACATTCGGCCACGACTTCTGGGCCTCCAGTCTGCTGGGAGCAACAGATGAGAAGACTATGGGTGTGCCGGGAAATATCTCCTCGCGATGATCCAGAGCGAATTGAAGTGCCGGGTAGAAGACGGGAATTACAAGGTCGATCTTCTCCCGGCCATATACACTGGCCAGTGACTCACTTAGGGCTTTCTGGTAACCGGGAGCTTCGAAGTGGTGCGCGTCCAGATATTCCACATGAAAGTTGACCGGCGCGTCCACAAGAGATCGCGTCGTTGATTTCAGACTCCCTAAACCACCCTGCGCCGCGCGGTCGGTAAAGCTAAATAAAACCAGAACGGTTTTGGGCGGCACCGGCCGCGCAGCAAAGGAAACCTGGACAGATGCAACGGTCAGGGCAAGAACGCAGATGATCAAGCGCCAGTTCGTCACCAGACACTTCGTGCAGGCAGGAGCGCAGCATTCACTCCGGCCCTCAATAATGGCAGCTCTCTCTCGCATAGGCCACTCGATGGCAAAAAACCGATCGCCGAGTCGCTCATAATTCACCCGGAGATGGTTCTGGAGGCAACTGCAAGGCTAGTCTGCCGATCCATGATGGGGACCTAGCATTATTAGCAGTCGCCGAGCCAAAATAATCAGGGAGTAGGCCTCCAACGTACGAAATTGTTAGGCCGTTCATGCTCAATGACCTACGCGTGGCCGGGAATGCCCTCCGGGGCGATGCCCTCAGCTATCGCTACGAACCCCGCTATAGCTTTTCTGAAATCGCGTCCGCTCTTACCCTAGCCGCTCTCTCATGCAGTGATCGGACGGCCGCGGGTGGGACGGAAAGGAATAGCACTGTCGCAAGAGACAGTACCCCATTTGCCAATGCTCCTTATCCTGTCGAGAGTACTCAACCGCAATCGTGGCCAAGCCGTGGAAAATCTGACAGCCGTACGGATCGAAGTTAATCGGCAGACTCTATGGAGGATCAGCGATGATAGAAACAGAAAGCAGCCTGGATGCTGGTTCTCGCATTGTGGGCTTTTGTCCCCACTGTTTTCGTCCGGGATGGCTCGCAACCGCAGTCCGTCGGGCAGGCCGACACCTCGCCAGGCCCAGCTTCCCAAAATATCAAGGCATACACCGACCTCCTGCGCTCCGATGTCCGGCAGCAGAAAGCCGAGAGGTAGGTGAGGTTATTCGGGTTAGCGCCGCTGAGGCAGCGAAGTTCCAGCCGATATATAACGAGTACGACGCAGATTGAACCGACCCAACTGAACTCGGGAGACCTGCGCAATGAATGTTGCCCTTCGAGCCGACCGAGCAGGAGATCACGCGACTCTGGTACCTATCGGTGCGTTCGACTTGGCCCATGCGACGGAGGTACGCTGGCAGTCAGGGACGCTGAGGCCAGTCTAATGGATGTCGCTCAGTCGATGTCGACTTGGCGCAGCTCGATCGAATCGACGGCGCCGGCGCAGTCTTGCTGGCGCGGCTTCTCGATCGGCTGGAGGCGGATGGGCGGCACGCGTCAGTCGTTGAAGGCGATAACCCCGAAGCGGCACGCCTGATCGCGCTTTACCGCGAACACCGGGCTGTCCTGCCAGCGCCTCAGCCGCGGAGCGACGAATCCGCTCACGCGGATCGGCGCACTTGTGGCTCACCTGCCTGGCAAGGCAAACGACGCATTTGATTTCATCGGTCGCTGTGCCGTCGCAATTCCGAAAGCGGCCGTCACGCCGAGCTCGGTCGATTGGCGTTCGTTGCCAAGGCTGATGCAAGAGATCGGCGCAGACGCACTGCCGGTCACGAGCGCCGCCAACCTGCTGGTCGGTATCATCATCGGCCTTCTCGGCATCTCGCAACTCGGACGCTTCGGTGCGATCTCCTATGTTCCCGAACTCGTAGTGGTCGCGCATTTCAGAGAGCTCGGACCGCTCGTTACAGCGATCGTCGTGGCCGGGCGATCAGGCGCTGGTCTCGCGTCGGAGATCGCTACCATGAAGGTGTCGGAGGAGATCGACGCTTTGGTGTCCATGGGTTTCGACCCGGTAAGATGGTTGGTCCTGCCCCGGTGTCTCGCGCTCGCCGTCACTGTACCGCTCTTGACCTGGGTTGGCGATCTGCTGGCCCTCGTCGGAGGCCTGGCGGCCACCATCGTTATGACGGACATGACGCCCCACGCTTATATTGAGGCGACCTTAAAGGCGATCACCGCCAGCAACCTGCTCACGGGTCTCATCAAAGCTCCGTTTCTGGCGCTCGCGATCGGGTTGATCGCATGTGGCCAAGGGCTGCTCACCAGGGGCGGCGCCGCCGCTGTCGGCGCCCGGACAACCACCGCCGTGGTGCTGGCCATTTTCAGCGCGATTGTGATCAGCGCGGTTTTTACGCTATTCTTCGCACTCATGGGAACCTGAACATGCCGTCAAGGCCGCACATCACCGTCGACGATCTGCGCATCGGTTATGGGACACGGGTGCTCATGGAGCACACCACCTTCCAAGTGGAGCGCGGAACGATCTTCGCTATCCTCGGCGGATCAGGGTGCGGCAAGAGCTCGCTGCTGCGACATTTGATCGGGCTTGAGATGCAGCAGGCGGGACGAATCGATATTGACGGCGTTGGAGAGCCGAGTCAGTACGAGGGCGTGCCACCATTCGGCGTGCTCTTTCAGTCGGGTGCTTTGTTCAGCTCTATGACGCTCGCGGAGAACCTCGGGCTCCCCTTGAACCGATGGACTCCGATGCGCGGTGCGACAGCACATGAGCTCGTCCAGGCGAAGCTCGATCTCGTCGGGCTTGGTGCGTTCGCCGGACATCTTCCCGGCGAAATCTCGGGTGGCATGAAAAAACGCGCCGGCGTTGCCCGCGCCCTGATGCTCGAAGCCGACCTTCTGTTTTTCGATGAGCCGTCCGCCGGACTCGATCCGATCTCCGCGGTCGAGCTCGACCAGCTCATCCTCACGCTTAGCCGAGACCTGGGGATCACGGTCGTTATCGTGACCCACGAGCTGCCGAGCATTTTTCTCGTGGCTGACAACTGCATCGTGCTGGACAAGGCCGCGAAAGGGATTGTGGCACAGGGAGACCCCCGGAAACTTCGCGATGAATCGGAGATTCCGTTCGTCCACGCTTTCTTCACGCGATCGTCGTATGACGCGTCCGCAAATCCGGGAGGGTAGCCGAATGGCCGTTGAGAAAAGTTACGCGCGACTGGGCCTCTTCATCGTTGTCGTAGTGGCTGTCGTGCTGGCCACTGCCGTGCTCTTCATTCATCGGCTGAGGAGCCGTGCCGTGATCGCCATGGTCACCTATACCACCGAGAACGTCAGGGGCCTGGACGTTTCGAGCCCCGTACTGTTCAGGGGCGTGCACATGGGCCAGGTCACAGAATTACGTGTGGACCCAAATGGGACCATCGTCGAAATCGATTTCGAGGTGTTTCTCGACCGCCTCAGTTCCATTGGCCTGGATGTTGCCCGGATCAAGCGGCTTACCGATATTGGAGGCACCTTTCCCCGCCTTCGGGCCCGGACCGTGGCCAACCCGGTAACAGGGGAGGCGTACCTGCTGCTCGATGTACCCCAAAATCCGCCCCCACCGATGAAGCTTGGGTTCAATCCGCGTCTGCCCTATGTGCCGTCGATGCCCTCGGTGTTTGCGACGGTACAGGAACGGATGCCTGAGCTTTTGGATCGAACGGAAGCGACGCTACAAACTCTCAAGAACATTGTTGCGAGGGTTCCCGCTAGCCTCGACCGAAGCGACCGGTTCTTCACCGACGTCGGACGTGTTATGCAGGAGAGCGATCTGCCAGGGCTAAGCGCCGACTCGCGAAAGTTCTTTGCCACGACAAGTACTCAGATCGAACAGATGAGGTCCGATTTGGATGGCGTGATGGGCAACCAGGGCGCTTTGATCAAGTTCACTGAAGAGGGTCGGGCCGCGATTAAGGCCGCAGACTTTCCGGCTTTGAACCAGTCAGCGCGCGACGCGGCAGAGAACTCCAGGCTTGCGGCGGACGATCTCCGACGCTCCATGCCTGCCATTCAGGATTCGCTTGAAGAGATGCGCGACCTTGCGCGACTGCTCCAGGAGCAACCCGAGTCGGTGGTCTATGGTCCGCGACCAGCTAAGGGGAAACGCTGATGATTCGTGTGCCCCGCCGAGTGTTGTGTGTGTTGCTCACGATCGCCTGCCTGGCGGCAGTCGGCTGTCGCCTTCGGCGCCCCGCAACGACACCCAACCGCATGATCGAGCCCCAAGTGCTCGACCCGCAACTGCCCGAGCCAGCGAACCAAGTTACCAAGGCTCCTAATGCCGTTGCTGTGCGGCTGCTCGATACACAAGCACGCGGACACATCGGCCGCCGTGTACTGCACCAGCAGCCCGATGGTGAGGTGACCGAGGACCCGGTCTGGCGATGGTCGTCTGCTCCTGACAGGTATCTGGACACGGCACTGCACATGGAAGTGGAGTCGAGTCCCGATCTTCGCCTTGTCGATGCCGGCCGCGCTCCCGCGGTGGCCGCGACGCTCCTGGTCTGGGATCTTGACTCCGGAGGTGGAGGGACGCGACTCGTCGGGGTTGTGGAGTTTGAGATCACCAGCACCGACCGGGCGGTCCATACACAAGTGGTGCGAGCTAGCGAGCCCGTCTCAGGCGAGCTACCTGGGGACTTGGCCGCCAGCGCCGGCCGCCTTCTGCGCCACCTCGCGTCCGAGGGGCTTAAAGGGGTCGCAAGCGAAAAATGAGGAAGAATCCCTGATCGAGTTCCATCTCACGCAACCCGTGACGCTGCCCGCAGCGAGGTAGTGGCGGAGGGACGGGGCTGCTTGCCTGTCAACGAGCCGTTCTCCACTTGCCTACGAGCAAGCATCCGGAACTGTCTGCCGCAACACTCTCTGTTTCGTGAACTCTGAGTCCAATGCCTCTGCTACAAGAGGAATTCCAGACCAGCACTCTTTTCGGCGTCTGTTGAAAGGCGCCCGGAACGAATGGCTCTCTGAAAGGATTCGAAGTCGCGTTCGGCTTGGTCAGCATAAGCTTCCGAATATTGCGCCAGAGCTTTATCGAACTGATCCGCAGACCCCAGGTATCCAGCGATCATGGCCGGATCACCTGCTTTAGCGTGGGCTCGCGCTACTGCCCATCCGCACATGGTTGCGTATCCAATCAGAGTACGAGGCAGGAAGGTTTCAATCTCGGCGGAGACCTTCATATCGCGAAACTGGCGGATGTAGTAGTCGCGCTTCTGCGATGAGCGGAACCAGCCCAGAAAGATATCGCTAGCGGCTTGCATGACGCGCTGGCCCCTTACAACACGAAGGCCCTGGTGGTCAAAGCGGCTCTTGCCACGCGGCGACTCCAACACAGACCTGCGCGCTTCCTTGATTTGAAGGAAGAGTGGATCATCTTCATCGGCCAGGAGCAACGCGAGATAGCAGCGAGTGCCTACACTGCCCACCCCCACGACCTTCAGGGCGATGTCCTGGAGGTGGTAGCGCCCGACTAACTCTTGTCGATCTAACTGCAGCGATTTCTTGTAATCCTCGGTGTACTTCACGAGGTTCTTTTCGAATTCCCGAGAATCGCCCGCGGAATGGTAGATGATTGGAGGATTGTCAGTAATCTTCCGGCGTCCGTTCACGACCGCAGTTAATTTGGGAATGACAGCCTCAGAGTTTTGGGAGCGGGCCTGCTTTTGCTTCCTTGACAGCCGGGCTGATATATCCGTGTCTTTCTGGAAATGCTCTTTCAAGGCGACAATATCGATTTGCGTATACCAAGTGTCAAGCACTCTCATTTCGGCGAATTTGGACATCTCCTCGCGATAAGACGCCGCAGCCGCCCGAACCGCCTCGTGCGCTACTGACTTGGGGAAACTCCGGTCCCTGGCTGCCAGTACGAGACTGGCGCCCAATCGTTTCATATCCCATTCCCATGGACCGGGGAAGGTCTCGTCGAAGTCGTTGATGTCGAAGACTAACGCTCGTTCAGGTGAGGCGAAGCCACCAAAATTCGCCAAGTGACAATCGCCGCACACCTGAACCGTGATCCCCGATACAGGCGCACTCGCGAGGTCTCGCGCCTGGAGGATGGCTGCACCGCGGAAGAACGTGAAGGGCGACACGCTCATCCTCTGGTACTTAACCGGGATCAGACCCGGGATTCGACCGGTGTCCGACTCCTCGAGCAGTGTAACGATGTCGTGCGATTTCGCACGCGGCTTCCATTCGGCCTGTGACGTGCGTGGACATTTCTCGCGAAGCAGTTTCCCTTGCTTGCGTCTTTCACTTCTGGATGAAGCACTAGCAGTTTTCATTCTGATTCTCCTCACGTCCGGCAGCAAACCTGGGTTAGCCAAGCATCTTTAGCAGGCGAATCAGCTGAGCTGGGGGCGTCGCATACAGGACCACCGGCAGCATAGGCAGAGCGGCGGATATCGCCAAAGCAATAAGAGTTGGTTTGTCGATTGGCACGAGTCGCATTTGCCTTACAACTTCAAAACTGCTTCCGAGGTCTGCTAAAGACGACGCGTCGGGGTTTCCCAGGAGCGTTTCGTCAGGCGGCGTTCCCTGAATCCATTTCCGCTCAAATGCCTGATCATGTTTTGTCACCTGCGCACCATATTGGAGCAGCGCTCTCCGTTTGATCTTGAGCAGGACAGGCGAGACGACCAGAAGAGGGGCCACCAGGAAGATGATCGCCAGGACTCCATAGCCGATCATCGGGCTTTTCAAGGAAGACAGTGTTGCTCCTTGATAAGCAATCGCGTTACCAACCTCAGCAGCAATTACGGCTCCTCCAGCGAAGACGATCGGACTGAACGCCTTTTGGCCCTCTGACAGAAAGCCCAGGCCAGCCGCCAGGTCAGTATGTGTGGCAACGAGAAACAGATTGATCCGGGAGGCACTCCAAAGGAAACAGGTCCAGAGGAATAGCCTCCAGCACCACCTCAACAGGAGAAATCGGAAGACCGGGGTGCTGACGAGATTGAACCACCAACCGGCCGCACTTATCGCGCCGGACCCCAGGATGTGCCAATTCGAAATGCCGCTCATCAGTAATTCGGTTTTTATGAAGATGGACAGACAAACTGCGGCGACGGCTAACACCAGCTCGGGTAGAACGCGATTGCGCCAAACCACTATTCTGTTCAGAACCGCTTCAAAGGATGGAAGTGTCTTCTCATCCACGATTTCAGACACAATGAACTGACGAACAAGGGAGCGCCATCTCTGGTCAATTCTTGACTCGGCCAGAATCAGTATCGGGACTGTAATCAAGAAGCGTACGTTGACTGCGAGGTCCCGAAGGAACGGGATCTTAATCTGGTGTCCCCAGGCCAGCCCTTGCAGCATCGCTAACACGAGCAAGGGAAGCCACGTGATCGAGACAGCGAACAAAGCTCTGCGGATGACTCGGCGACGCTCATCTCCGTCATGCCTCAGACGAACCAGGAGCCAATGCAACGGCCCACCCCGGGTGATCGAGAACGCTTCCGCTACTGCGGATCTTACCTCTGCCATTGGCGGCTACCTAACGCACCCGCAGACGAATATCCATCCGACTCTTGTGCCCTTTCTCCTCATTCGAGGAGATTTCGACGATCGCGGGCATCGCAAGCGGAGCCGGCAAACAAATGACCATAGATCCCCCACAATCACTCCGAACGCTCTTCTGTAGGCAGATGAAATCGTAGCCTCACCTAACGCGGCCGGGGAACTAGCATTATTGGTAGTAGATTTTCTGAGGAACCCGGCCCCCGCGGTCACAATGCTGGGCGACTGTCGCAAGTGACAGTTGTATGCTCTGCTGGCTTCCACCTAGCCTCAACCTGACGGCTTGTCTTTGTGACCGGGGTGCCGACCAGGCACCCATCAGTTGTCGGCCTTGCCGCATGTCGACGAATTGCAGGCAATGAGTCGGGCCGCATTCCGAACGTATGTGAGCGAGAAGTCACAAGTAGCTCGGATTGCGCAAAAGGCAGTCTGGACCACGGGGAAGGGATCGCCGCTCCAAGAGTTTTCAAACCACACAACCAGTCTCACTGGCCCGACAGACGAGACTACCCCAGGCAGGAAGAGGCACAGAATGGCTCAAGACCCGGAATCAGTCCGATTGGAAGAGGCGCGAGTCGCGAAGACGCCGTGGAAAAAATGGGGTCCCTACCTTAGTGAGCGCCAGTGGGGTACGGTCCGCGAGGACTACAGCGAGGATGGAAACGCGTGGAATTACTTTACACATGACCAGGCCCGCTCCCGAGCCTACCACTGGGGCGAAGACGGTCTTGCTGGCGTCAGTGATGACAAGCAATTGTTGTGTTTTAGCGTGGCCCTGTGGAATGGTAAAGATCCAATTCTCAAAGAACGCGCGTTCGGGCTCACCAACAGCGAGGCCAACCACGGCGAAGACGTTAAGGAATACTACTTTTATCTCGACAGCACGCCTACGCACTCGTACATGAAGTACTTGTACAAATATCCGCAGGCGGCATATCCCTATCTCAATCTGATCGAGACGAATAGACACCGCAATCGCGGCGACATGGAATACGAACTGCTGGACACCGGAGTATTTGCCGAGGATCGTTACTTCGACGTCTTCGTGGAGTATGCCAAAGAGAGTGCAGAGGACCTCCTCATCCAGATTCGAGTAGTGAATCGCGGACCTGCCCCGGCCGCCCTGCATGTCCTTCCGACCCTATGGTTCCGCAACACCTGGACATGGTGGCCAGATACACCGAGGCCGTCAATGAAACAGGTCCGCGGACAGAAAGGCACTCAGACGATTGCCGCATCGCATGTCGACCTTGGTGATCGATATCTGTATTGCGAAGGAGACGATGTCCCCCTCCTGTTTACGGAGAACGAGACAAACAATGAGCGGGTCTTCGGCACGATCAGTCAATCTCCATACGTTAAAGATGGAATCAATAACTACGTTGTCGAGGGCAAACATAACTCGGTGAATCCGGCGAAATCGGGAACCAAGTCCGCTGCGCAGTATCAGTTGAATGTAAATGCCGGAAAGACATCCACGATCCGTCTGCGCCTCAGCAACGTTCCACCTGGCGCTATAGGCGATCCTTTCAATATCTTCGATGCGACCATGCGAACCAGGCAGAGCGAGGCAGATGATTTCTATCGAAGCATCACCCCGGCAGCTGTCAGCGAAGACGAGGCCCGCGTCATGCGTCAAGCGCTGGCCGGTATGCTCTGGTCCAAGCAATTCTTCTTCTTTGACGTGGACAAATGGCTCCAGGAGCACGGGGATGACCCGATGCATCCGACCGGACGAACTATTCGGAACAGTGATTGGTTCCACATGGTGAATAAGCACGTAATTTCGATGCCTGACAAGTGGGAGTACCCCTGGTATGCGGCCTGGGATCTGGCTTTCCATACCATCGCTCTTTCCACGGTCGACACCGACTTCGCCAAAGAGCAGCTTGATCTGATGCTGCAGCAGTACTTCCTGCATCCCACCGGTCAGATTCCCGCCTATGAATGGAACTTCAGCGACGTCAATCCACCGGTCCACGCCTGGGCAACAATTTTCGTATATCGGACAGAGCAGGCCGCGCGCGGAAAGGGAGACATCGAATTCCTAAAACGGTCGTTTTCCAAGCTGGTGCTGAATTTCAGTTGGTGGATCAACCGCAAGGACCGCTTCGGTAACAACTTGTTTGAAGGCGGCTTTCTCGGACTCGACAACATCGGCGTTTTCGATCGCAGCGCGGCGTTGCCTACCGGCGGCCATCTGGAGCAGGCGGACGGCACGGCGTGGGTGGCCATGTTCTGCCAGAACATGTTGGAGATCGCCGTGGAACTGGCGGCGCACGATAGCTTCTACGAAGACATGGCCGAGAAGTTTATCAATCATCTGCTTTGGATCGCTCACGCCATGAACCAGACGGGGCCTGAGGGCATGTGGGACGAGGAAGACGGTTTCTACTATGATGTGCTCCGCCTGCCCGACGGCAGTGCGAGGCGGCTCAAGGTTCGCTCCATGGTGGGCTTGCTGCCTTTGTGTGCCACTACCGTGATCGAGCCATGGCAGCGTGAGCGCGTACCTGGAATGGCGAAGAGTATGGGTGAACGCTTGCGACGGATGCCTGAGCTACTCAAAAGCATCCATCCGACCGGCCCTGGCCATCTAGGGTACGCCGGACGGGGCATCGCTGCGCTGGTAAATCCTGAACGACTGCGCCGGATTTTGACACGCATGCTCGACGAGAACGAATTTCTGAGCCCTTATGGCATCCGTGCGCTATCCCGGTATCACAATGAACATCCCTATGTCGTCAACGTAAACGGCCAGGAATTTAAGGTGAACTATCTACCGGCGGAATCGGATACTGGCATGTTCGGCGGGAACTCGAACTGGCGCGGACCAATCTGGATGCCGGTGAACGCGGTGTTGATTCGTTCCTTGCTGTCCTTCTATTTGTATTACGGAGATAGTTTTAAGATTGAGTGCCCCACCGGCTCGGGTAAATTGATGAACCTTTACGAAGTTGCCCGGGAGATTGCCAACCGCCTCACACGAATTTTCTTGAGAGATCAATCGGGCCGGCGCCCGGTCTACGGCGGTACGGAGAAATTCCAGACTGATCCTCAATGGAAGGATTACATATTGTTCTTCGAGTATTTCCATGGCGACAACGGCGCAGGCTTGGGAGCCAGTCACCAGACCGGATGGACTGGCACAGTGGCAAAACTGATCGAAATGTTCGGCCGCCTCGACGCACAGCAGTTCCTGGATGCCGGCAAATCGGGAGCCTTTGCGCAGGAGAATATTGAAGAGGCTGAAGCGGTGTCCGCTACTTAATTTGGCAACCAATGAGACTATCCACCGGGTAATGCACGCCACGACTGCTAAAGCTCGTATTTCGAGTGATCGGCCCGAATAAATGTCGTTGCAACGAAAGAATCGACAGGGTGTGGGCCCACCGCTTAACCACACCTACACTCTTGGCAGAACTGTCGCCGCTGCTTTCTTGCTCGCCGTGTCAGGCATGCATTCGCCTGCCCAGCCCGCAAAACTTGCGCCCCAACCAACCCAAACTGTACCTGCGCAAAAAATCGATCCTCTCGGACGCGACACGCCTCGAAGCTCGGTCATGGGCTTTCTGAGATATGAAGATACAGGCGACTACTCAACCGCAGCCCACTACTTGCAACTCCCGCCGGGTCAGCATCCGAACTTGGTTCAACTTGCCCGGGAGCTTCGGGTGCTATCCGCGAAGTTCAAGGGGAACATCAACTTATTGAGCGATGATCCCAACGGCACAGTGGAATCCGGGCTTCCGCCTGGCCAAGTGCGTGCAGGCGTCATGGTGGTGGGCGAGACCACCACAGACGTTATCCTGGTGCGGGTTGACGATCCTGTTGTGGGAAAGATTTGGCTGATTTCTCAAGGGACAATTGCAAATATCCCGAAGCTATTCGCCGAAGTGGAGCGCGAACCACAGACGACAGCCGATCGAATCACGACTGCCATGCTGAGCGGGCGGCAGGTTCTTGGAATGACCTCCATTCAGTGGCTTGGCTGGCTGTTCTCGATCCCCGTCTCATGGTCACTGGCTTGGATACTGTCGTTCGTGTTCAGTGCGCCCAGGCGAATCTGGAACAAGCTCCGAAAACGTCCCTTCCGTTCGGTTTGGGATTCGCCCGTCGGTATGCCGCTCCGGTGCATGATCGCGATCATCCTACATGGCGTTTTTGTGTGCATGCTGCAGCCGCCGACCTTGTATCGCGTCTACTATGTTCGCTTCATTGCAGCACTCTTGGCGGTATGTTTCGGGTGGCTCGTGAGCAGGATCTCCGACCGGGGGTTCGACCTCGCTCTGAGCCGAACACGAACACACCGTGGGGGTGGCGAGTCGATCCTGATCCTGATCCATCGACTCAGTCGCATCGGGATATTGATCATCGCCTTGGTCGCCGCACTTGCGCTACTTGGAGTGAATGTCTCAGCAACGCTGGCAGGTCTAGGAATCGGCGGTCTGGCAGTGGCCTTCGCCGCGCAAAAGACCCTTGAAAACCTCTTGGGGGGCATCTCGTTACTAATGGACAAGGCCGTACAGGTCGGTGATTTCTGTAAGATCGGCGATCGACTCGGTACCGTTGAAGATATAGGCCTCCGCTCTTTGAAGCTTCGAACCCTGGACCAAAATATGCTGGTGGTTCCCAACGGTACGCTGGCGCAAATGCAATTTGAAAACATGAAGTCGCGCCCTAAATTGCTCATCAGCCAAAACTTCTCGTTACGAATTGAAACAAAAATCGACCAACTGCGGTTCGTGCTGGACAGTGTGCAGATGATGCTGAACGAACATCCCGCGATCGAATCCGGGACCTCGCGAGTGCGGGTAACAAGCTTTGCGGGCGCGGCTTTCGAATTGGAGTTGTTCGCCTATGGCAAAACGGGTGATTGGACAGAACTCACTGCCATCCGACAGGACGTCATACTGAAAATAGCCGCAATAGTCGAATCGGCCGGTACCGCGTTCGCCGCGCCTACGCGACTGACCTATCAATCCAAAGATGCGGGGATAGACGTGGAAAAGGCGGATGATGTCGCGCGTCGGGTGGCCGAACTGCGGGCTGCCGGCGGACTTCGTTCTCCAGGCGAAGTTCTGACCGGAAAAACGTAGAAGAGTCCAGATCGAAATTCCGATCGCACCCTCTCTGATTGTTTCGCATTCATGGCCGTCATTGAATCGGAATCACATATAAACCAATCCTAGTGCAGGTTCAACGCAAATCCAGTCGATAACTGGAAAGAGTTCTTTTTGTACCCGACTTGAGGATTATTCAAGAAGTTGTCTATTGTGGATACCGAGAAAGAGAGATTTTTATATACCGGCATTCTCACAGAGCTGCTACCGGAAGCAGAGAAGGCGCTTGCATTGTTAAAGGCTATGTCGGCAAGAAGTTTTTCGTCGAAAGACATTTTGCCCCACTTCCGTGTATATGCCTCAGTCACTGTCGATCCGACCAAATGAAGACTGAGCTCTGAAACATCGGCTGTTGCGTTGAATTGCTGACTTTCGTAGTGCAAATCACTCGTGACATCCCACTCCGAATCTTCCTTCTTGAAGAGAGTTGCGCCGACGCCCGCACCGTAGCTCTGCTGAAGTACCAGGCCCTGGGAGTAATTGTGATCGAAAGAGAGCGATTGCAGATAGTAACCTCGCGGGCTGAAGTATTCATCGCGCTCCGCACCTACGTGGTAGATATTGGTGATCGTCTCGGGCGTGTCAGGTTGCGTCGTCTTTCCCGCGCTCAACGTAAAATCCACTATCGTGCGAAGCTTCGGATCTAGCCAGCTCACTGTGGGAACCGTACGCTTAAGCGCTGTATCTACCTGGAAAAGGTAGCTGTTTTGGGTAGAAAAGATCATCGCCGTACCGGTGGTTACATGACCATCCCAGCCTGATGTCCAGCCTATTCTCGCGTGTATCTCTTTCAGATACGAGGCGTCATCGACAATAAACGCGACCCTGGAGCTGGACACCTCTTTTGTTGGAGCGACCGCCGTGCTGGAAGCGTCAGGTTTCGGTTTGGCTTCTGTCATTGCTCCGCTTGCCGCCGCTGTGGTCCCGGATATCGTTGAGACTACGATTCCCTTTTCACCAATGCTTATCGTTCCTTGCGGCACCGTTGCGCTGTCCCTTGCGTTCTTGACATCTTTCGGAACGACTGCGAAGTCGCGTTTGCTCTTCAATTCCTTCACGTTCTCCCACGCTATGGTCACTTCGCCCGCCAGATCGCTCTTGAACTTGATCTCCTTTCCGGTGGAATTCAGGAGTTGCCCGGTGAGCCGATCGTCGTTCTTGAGGATCAACTCTTCCTTGACGTCCAACTGCCCCTTGGTTGTGGAACTTATCGGCTTCTTTGCAGCACCCTGCGCAAACCCAGAAAGCGCCGTCAAGAGCAGAAGCGCAAGAGTCGCCGCGAGAGTTTGTGGTTTTCGGCCGATCGGAACAAAGCAGTGTTCCGGAAGTTGCGCAATGAGTCGCATCGAGGTGTTCTCCCCGTGGAAGATGGAAATGAATGGGACAGGTCTGGAAGACTCGGCAAGAAGGCGGGACCGCCCTCGTAAAAACAAAGTCTGCTGTATCGCTCCGGTGATATCAACCGCAGAGATACTGTGCGAAGCAACAAGCGACACTTCAATCGATGCCTTGTGTCAGGAAGTCGGTATCGGAGCTGTCAGTGCCAGAATCATAGTTGGCAGTGCGCGGATTTGAGCAACCGTCACTCTAGCAGCAGATTAAGTCGGCTCGAATGCTCGCGTAACTAGCAGAAGTGATAGCTTGAACGAAGCTAACGTTCCAGATGAGCCGGAGGATGATCGCGCGGAAGATCGCGTGAGCGCCTTCGCAACTCCGCATTCAGAACACCGCTACGCAGACTTCTTCTGCTTGGCGCCTCTAGGCTGAGCTCCTCGCCTGCGATGGCCCACCGGCTCTAAAATCTGCCGAGAATGCGGCCGCGCCCGCATATTACAGGGAGACAAGCAGGAGACGCTTCAACGCCCGGCGATCGACAGGAGCAGCGTGGCCAAAAGCAGGCACATCAATCCCAGCGTCAGCAGGATCCTCGCGCTTCGCGGAGCGTCCTTCCACTCCGCGGTGAGGATGCCGGAGACCGTCGCGGTAATGATCATGAAGCTCTGGAAGAGTCCCCACCCCACGGAAACGCCCAGCGCGCCGAGAAACACCGCGCTCATGCCGTAGAGAGCGAAGGCTCCCATCCACAACACCGCCATGAGGCTTGGCCAGATCACTTCAACCCGGTCCTGCTGGAAGATGTGCCAGCTCTTGCCTCGCCACAGCAGGAAGACGCTATACGTCACGTTCGGGATGAAGCCACCTAGTAGGGCGATCGGCCAGACAGCGTACGCCGCGCGGATCGGCGTGTTGCCGACGAGGACTGCCTGCTGCGCAAGCTGCTGGCCGAAGGCGAATGCAAAGTTCAACATCGGTGCCATGACGCCGCACAAAATCGCCAGCAGGATCGATATCACATAGCCGCGCTCGTCTCCTGTCGCATCGCGTTTGCCCGCTTCCTGCTTCTTGCCTCCAATTGCGGTCAAAGCAATCCCTGCAACCATCACAATGACGCCAGCGAGAATCTTGATGAGCGTTGGATGGGTGATGTTGACCGGAGGTCCAAAGAAAAGTGGAATCAGCGTGCCGAGAACCGCGCCGAGTCCAACGATGATGGCGTATGCAATGCCGAGCCCGAGTCTCCTTACCGAAATACCGAAGAGAACCTGCGCGATGCCCCAACCTGCTCCGAATGCGAGAGGAGTGACAAAGGCGGCCGGAGCAAGGCCTCGATAGGCCGCGAACAGATGGTCCACCAGCAGCAATGCGAGCATCCAGGGAAGGATCACCAGCGATACAACGCTGAAGACGAACCACAGATTTTCCCACTTCCATTTGCGGGCGAACTTGCTGGGAAGCATGCAGTTGCCCGACATGAGACCGGCAACCATCGTGAGCCCAACTCCCTCAAGGACCGCCTCTGTCATCTCATCCTTTTCATGCGTGATCTTCTTGCAGGACGCTGGCACATCTCTGAAGGGAGGAACAAATCGAGTGCGTAGTTCAGAGTATAAGGAAAGTGCCGCAGATGACTCGTTGTACCCCGGCGAGGCGCTATGGGGTCGGACCATCGCAGGGTCCCATTGGATAAGACCTGTCGCCCAACGCGCCTTATCCAGGAAGAAACTTTCCTGCGATTCTGCGTGTCGAAGAAAAGCGAGAACATCCGCCGGCACTTCAAGCGCCTGATGCGCCACCGTCACTGCGTTGGACAATAGTGTCCGCGAGCGTTCTTCGTGGATCCAAGCCTATGATGGATAGCCACGTCATGGTTCGCAAGATCGTTCATGTCGATATGGACGCGTTCTATGCCTCGGTGGAGCAGCGCGACGATCCCAAGCTGCGCGGTAAGCCGGTCGTGGTCGCATGGCGGGGCAACCGATCCGTCGTCTGTGCTGCCTCGTACGAGGCAAGACGCTTCGGAGTCCGTTCTGCGATGCCGGCGATCCGGGCTGAGCGTCTGTGCCCCGAGGCGATCTTCATTCCTCCCGATTTCACCCGGTACCGAGCGGTCTCCCATGCGACACGAGAGATCTTTCAACGACACACGGCTTTGATCGAACCACTCTCGCTGGACGAAGCCTACCTCGATGTCACCGAGAACAAAACCGGTCTGCCAACAGCTACGCGAGTAGCAAAAGCGATTCGTCAAGAGATTCGAAACGAATTGCAGCTCACCGCGTCCGCCGGCGTGGCGCCGAACAAATTCCTCGCTAAGATCGCCTCTGACTGGCGCAAACCGGATGGTCTCTTTGTTATTCAACCGGAAGATATACAGACGTTTCTTCCGCCACTCCCTGTCGGACGTATTCCGGGTGTAGGAAAAGTCACCGAAAACCGGTTGAAACAGATGGGCATACTGACGGTCCGCGACCTGCAGGGGCTGGAGTCAACGGCACTGGAAGCGCAGTTTGGGCGCTACGGAACACGCCTTTACGAACTAGCTCGCGGGATTGATCACAACAAGGTGATTCCCGACAGGCCGACCAAGTCGGTCTCTGCCGAAGACACGTTTGAGCGCGACATTCCACTCGCGGAGACTGAGGCGTTGATCCGTCGGCTTGCAGAAAAGGTGTGGACGGCTTCCCGCAAGGATGGACGTGTTGCGCGGACTGTCATTCTCAAACTGAGGACGAGCGAATTCAACATCCTCACCCGCAGCCACACGCCTGGAGTTCCGCCGGAGTCCTGCGAGGAGGTCACGGCGATTGCTCTCTCCCTGCGAGACCGCATCCATCTCGGATCAACGCAGCGTTTTCGCCTGGTCGGCGTCGGCTTGAGCAACTTTCGAGATATGGAACAGCTGCAGTCGCCTCTCTTCGATTAACTGTCATTCGCTCGCGACTTCGCCGGGGAGCGCCGTGCAAAGCCTATTCAGGAGAGATTCCTGACTTTGCAGGTTGTGGTCTCCCCCGCCTGAAAAAGTGTCGATAGCAGCGGTTTTATCGACGAATCCCGATCGATCCTAAAAGGATGAACGTCTTCAGCTAGTGGTATGCCGCAGGCCGACACTGCGGAGGATGCGCCTCACTTTTTTGGGAGAGATGGAGAGCCGCGCGGCGACACGAGATACTTTTTTGCCTTCGCGCAACCAGACCTGAGGAATCACTACCTCCGCGAACTCTTCGGTCATCTGCTGGAATGTTTTGCGGCCGACAACTCCCTGGGACCACGCGCGCAACGTCTCATCGATGCCGATGGAGCGCATGATCTTCGACTTGAGGATGGCTAACTCTTCTCCAAGATGATCGCGGTCGTAGGAGCGGAGCAGTGCCGCGGATTCCGCCTCGCATCGGCGGGCTTCTTCCCATTCCCGAAAAAATTCGCTCGCGGCCACCATGCCGCAGACAATGTACGCGCCCGCCAGGAGGCGCCGGTTCTGCGTCTGTAGCGCAACTTGCACGGCCTCCTCCGCGTACCGGCGGGCCTGGTGCGCGTGGGTTGCGATGTTTGCATCCTCGCCGAGCTCCTCTTCCACGTGAGAATTCTCGGCATAGGCTTCGAGGATGCGGGCGCGGGCCATCAGGATCAGGTCGTGCTTGCTCTGCGCCAGTTCGTACGCTTTGGCGCCCTCGATGGCGGCCCGCTCGATATCGCCGAGCTCGAGGTGCAGATGTCCGCCGTTGACCAGCACCGATCCGGCTCCGCCATGATGCTCATGCAGCGCGTAAATTCGTCCTGCTTCCTCCAGGTCGGCGAGCGCCTGATGGCAGATTGCCATATAACGCCGCTTCACGCTTCCACTGCCATTCGAACCACGTGATCCGCTGGGCGGCCTCCGGCGTGTTGGGTTGTCCAACTGCTTGCGCAGGTTGAGCGCGAGCAGACGCTTCACGTAGGCCGCGTTCACGAGGGTGCGTGCGAGGTTACGGTGATCGGCATTGTGGCGCTGGTAAATCTTGATCGCGCGATCATAGTGGGTCAGCGACTCTGCGTACTCGCCGGTGCGACGGACAATTCTGCCGCGGGCGGAGCTGATGTTCCCGAGCGAGATGTCGTCATCTGTCGAGCGAAGCTGTTCTTCGGCTTGGTCGAGCAGCGACCAGGCCTCCTTTGGCTCGGCGCGCTGAAACGCCAGCCACGCTTCCTGAATCTGGATGGCGGCTGCGAGCTTTTTGAGTTCGAGGTGTTGAGCCAACTGACGCGCGGCAACGATGTCTTCTGAGGCCTTTTGATATTCGCCCTTCTTGCGATGGGCCCTCCCCTTCCAGAAGTGTGCGAGCGCGCTCAGGTGCTCGCTTCCCAGTTCGCGCTCAGCTCCCAGCACGAAGGCGAGGAGATCAATCGCGCGGTCCGTATCCTCATGTGCCATGGCGGCGAAGGCCTCGGCCATACGAACCATCAGGAAGTCGCGGAGACGCAGCTGCGCCCGATGCTCCAGTGGGAGCTGCTGCAGGAGTTCGTCGATGAGATGGGGCGACTCGTACCCCAGATCCACCCATTGCGCGAGACATAGCAGGAATGGAGCCTGCACCGTACCCAACGCGCTCAGGGTGATCTGTTTGCAATCCAGGCGGTCGAGCAGGGCGATACCCTCCTGCACCCGGCGCTCCTCGCCGGCATCATTCAATTCCTGCAATAGCCGGGAGGTGATCGACACTGCGGGAAGACGTGGGGCTGGCATGGCGCTCATTGTAGAAGCGGACATCCGAAACGGTCGAACAGAAAACGGATGATTTAAGACGTTTTCTACAGTTTTTTATTCACTAGTCCGATTCGGACTAGCGGTCGCTTTGGCCCTGGGACCTTGCTTGCAACGCTCCGCGCGAGGTGTACTCCGTCAGTCGGCCACCGATTTAGCCGGCACCCGCTCGGCCACGAGCACTTCCAGCCAGGAGTCGCAAATGTCTATCGCAACCGTGAATCACGGCAGCGTCTACCGCTTCAGTGCGGAGACCACCGACGGAGAAGGAACTATGAAGGCACTGCTCGGCGGCAAAGGCGCTGGACTGGCTGTCATGGCCCAGCTAGGCGTTCCTGTCCCTCCAGGCTTCACGATCCCGACAAGCGCGTGCCGTCACTACTTGAAGCACAAACGGCTACCGGACGAGCTGAAGAAAGCTATCAACGCGGCCGTCTCCTGGCTGGAGGAGAAGCAGAGACAACGCTTTGGCAGTACTGAACAGCCCCTGCTGGTGAGCGTACGCTCAGGCGCGGCGATTTCGATGCCGGGCATGATGGACACAATCCTGAACGTGGGGCTGACCGAAGCCAACGTGGAGGGACTCGCCGCAGGGCGCGGCGGCTTGCGCTTCGCGCTCGATTCCTACCGGCGGCTTATCCAGATGTTCGGCGCAGTGGTCCTCCAGGTTCCGAAAACTCATTTTGACGAGATTCTGGACCGAGTGAAGCGGGAACACGGAGTGGAATTCGATTTCGAATTGAAGGAAGACGCACTGCGGACCGTAATTGCCGGGTATAAGTCATGCGTGCTGAACCATGCCCACCGACCATTTCCGGAGGATGCGCGGGAGCAGCTCCTGATGGCAACCGAAGCGGTGTTTCAATCGTGGACGAATACGCGCGCCCAGCATTACCGTCGCATGTACAACATTCCGGAAGAGGCAGGAACGGCCGTTACCGTGCAGGCGATGGTCTTTGGCAACTCCGGAATGGACAGCGGCACCGGAGTGGGTTTCACACGCAACCCCATCACGGGCGACCCCGCGATCTTTGGAGAATTCCTGCCCAATGCTCAGGGGGAAGATATCGTCGCAGGCATTCGGACGCCGCTGCCGCTTTCAGAACTCGCGAAGACGATGCCAGCGGTCAATGAGCAGCTCCGCTTGATTACCAAGCGGCTGGAAAAGCACCTGAACGATGTCCAGGACTTCGAGTTTACCGTGCAGAGGGGTGAGCTCTTCCTGCTACAAACCAGGACAGCCAAGCGCAGCGCGATCGCAGCGCTGCGGTGTGCGGTCGACATGGCGCATGAAGGGCTGATCTCCAGAACGGAAGCGCTGCAGCGCGTGAAGCCGGAGCAGATCAACGAGATCCTGTCACCGCAGCTTGACCTCTCCGATGTAGATGTCGCGCCGGTGACCCGCGGACTGCCAGCATCGCCCGGCTCGGCAGTCGGACAGATCGCTTTGAGCGCGGACCGTGCGGTGAGCATGGCCGGCAAACATCGCGAGACGCCCGTCATTCTGGTGCGGCAGGAGACGGTGGCCGACGACATCCATGGCATGGAGGCCTCTGTCGGCTTTCTGACGGCGCATGGCGGAGCGACCAGCCACGCTGCAGTGGTCGCGCGCGGTATGGGCAAGTGTTGCATCACGGGCGCACGTGCCGTTGTGGTGAACGAGCATGCGCGCACCGTGAAGATCGGCGAACTGCTGCTGCGAGAAGGCGACTGGTTGTCACTCGATGGACTCTCAGGTCAGGTATTTGCGTGCAAGGTGCCGTTGCGCGCGGGTTCACTGCACGATGCCATGCTCCATGAGTTTCTTGGCTGGGCGAAGTGCGTCGCCGTGACGCCAATACGTGCAAACGCAGATACTCCAAGCGATGCCGAGCGTGCACGACACGCTGGAGCCACCGGCATCGGCCTGTGCCGGACAGAGCATATGTTCTTCGCTCGCGAACGGTTGGACTGGATCCGGGCCATGATCCTGACCGAGGACCCTGATCAGCGACGGGAGGCGTTGAACCGCCTGCTGCCGATGCAGAAGAGCGACTTCGAGTCTCTATTTCGCAGCATGGATGGCTTGCCTGTCACCATCCGGCTGATCGATCCGCCGCTGCATGAGTTTTTGCCCCGGCTCGAAGAGATTGACGAACGCCTCCGACGCGCCCGCCAGCGTGGTCTCCATGTGGGAGAGATTACGGCGCTGGAACAGTTGCGCGCGCGCACGCGGGATCTACAGGAGACGAACCCGATGATGGGCCATCGCGGCTGCCGCCTGGGGATCACTCATCCAGAGATCATCACGATGCAGGTGAGAGCGATCCTGGAAGCTGCAATCACGGTGCAGAGAAAGGGCGTGCGGACCGTGCCGGAGATCATGGTTCCGCTGGTTGCCGGGGTGGGAGAAATTTGCGCGATGCGCAAGCTTGTGGACGAGACGGCGGAAGTTGTCTTCGCTGAGCTGCGGCAGTCGACACCCTATAAATTCGGGGCGATGATCGAACTGCCACGAGCGGCGGTCTGCGCCGGGCCGATTGCGAAGGAGGTAGATTTCCTCTCCTTTGGGACCAATGATTTAACGCAAATGACGTTTGGCTTCTCCCGTGACGATGCGCGCAAATATCTAGACGCGTACATCGAGGCCGGGATTCTGAAGAAGGACCCCTTCATTACCATCGACCGCGAAGGCGTGGGAGCGCTGATGCAGATGGCTATCGAGCGGGCGCGTGAGTCGAATCCGGGGATCAAAATCGGCGTCTGCGGCGAGCACGGCGGCGATCCGGAATCGATCGAATTTCTGGAGACGCTCGATCTGAACTACGTTTCCTGCTCGCCGGCGCGCATTCCGGCAGCGCAACTGGCACTTGCGCACACCGCCATCGCCGGCGAGGCACACGGTGCCACCGTCGTACCGATGGAGATGCGCCAGGAGAGGCTCGAGATCGCGATGTAGCGCCCTGATGCGGCCTTTTCGCCAAGCCGCGTCCGGGCGTTATACGTACCAGCCCGGACTTGGGCTTCTGCCTGTTGCCGTCGATACGAACCTGGGCCGGTAGGGCCAGAGCCGCCGCGTGCTCCAGCGCCCACAATGGATTCGTCGCTGCATTCGCGGCCGTCGAGTGGCAGAGAACGGTCGACTATGGGTGGCAGACTCGTAAGTGGCCGGCGCCCGTTTGGCCTCGCGGCTCTGAAAACGTTGCTCTCCGACGGTATGCTTTGGCACATAGCCATGCGGTAGCGAATCCAATTCCCTTCGGTGCCATCTGAGATGACTGCCACTGGATGAAAAACACTAACAATCTCATTTCGAGCGTGCGCATTGGCACGGTGGGCCGTTCATTTACGCATTACTTAGCGAGACGGTTAGAAGGAAGATATCGCTTAAGTAAATAGCTGTTGTAACTTAAGTAATCTATGTTACTATTAAGTCCGTTAACAGGCCCGCCGCCATTTCGCGCGGCAGATGGCTTGGATCGAGTACATCGACGGGATCCTCTGTCCTCCCCTGACACTTGCCGGCTTCCGGAATAACCGTTCGAACGCAATCGATGATTGGGGACTTGCGTCCTCCATTCGGTTCAATGGGGCATTCATGGGTCTGCCGAGAAAATCCGCGGAACGGTTGTTTGTCGATGCGCTCGAGCTGGAGCCCGAGAAGCGGCAGATCTTTGTCGATCGCGCGTGTCGCGGGGACCCAGCGCTGCGAGGGATGGTTGAGGAACTGCTGAGGAAAGACGAACGCGCCGGCAGCTTCCTGCGCTGGCCAATCGTTGCGAACAGCGAGGACGCTGCTGCTGGTGGTGCAACCGTCTCCAGCAGTGATCGTGACCACACATCGGACGTGAGAGCACGCTTCAGCGCGGGAGAAACCATCGCGCACCGCTTTCTCGTGGTGCGCTTTATCGCGCGCGGCGGCATGGGTGAGGTTTACGAGGTGGAAGATTGTCTGCTTCAAGGCAATCGAGTCGCGCTAAAGATGATTCGGCCGGAGATAGCCGCACATCAGGAGTCATCCCATCGCTTCGAGCAGGAGGTTCTGCTTGCCCGGAAGATCAATCATCCAAATCTGTGCCCGATCTACGAGATATTTCGCTGCGACGATGAGCCGCCGCCGTTTCTCTTTCTCACCATGAAACTGCTCGCTGGCGAGACCTTGGACATCAGCCTGCAGAAGAATGTGCTGCTGCCACGGGATGAGGCGCTCGAAATTTTCCGGCAGATGATCGCGGGCATTGCCGCGATCCACGACGCCGGCGTTGTTCACCGGGATATTAAGCCGACCAACGTCATGCTTGACCGTTCGGGTTTGCGGCTCTCTGTGTCCATCATGGACTTCGGTCTCGCTCGGCAATACGAGTCCGACGCAACGCTTCCGGGAATAGCCACAATCGCTGGAACTCCCGGCTATCTTGCCCCTGAACTCATCCGCGGCAATCGGCCGTCACGTGCTTCGGACGTCTTCGCACTTGGCGTGCTGCTGCACCAGGTGCTTACCGGAAAGCGACCGGTCGAATCAGCGGATGGCCTCAACCTTAACCCGGCACCGTCGCTCGATGCAACGACCGCACCAGAGCTCTATAGACGAAGCGTCTGTGAGTTTCTTTCGGAAGACCCTGTCGTTCGCTGTCGTGCCTTCGAGCAGTTCCGTTCGACCGTTGAGAGTGGACGGCAATCACCTCGCGCGTGGACGCGCCGCGAAATGCTGGCAGCGTCCGGTGCAGCATTCTGTGCGGTCGCCGGCGGTGCTTTCTGGAAGCGAGACACCATCGCGGACTATATGCACCCGTTGCCGGTCAAGCGCTTCGTGGCGCTGCTTGGCTGGCCGCCTTCTGCAGACGCGAAGATCAAGCCGATCCTTACGGGCTTGATTGATTCGATCTCGAGCGAGCTCGCGCGAGCGGAGGCGTACGACGGCAATCTGTTTTTGATTCCTCAACAATCGCCGGACGACGTGAAGACCGCTGCCCAACTGAACGAGGTCCGCGAATCCCTGGGCGCAAATCTTGTCCTCGCCGCCTCCGGCACGCAGTCGCCCAGGGGTCTCCAAATCGGTTTGAAAGTTCTCGATCCTTCCATGCGGACTCTCCGGTCCAAAGACATTCGCGTCCCTCTCGATCATCAACTCTCCCTACCGCAGAAGGCGGTGCACGCCGCAGCCGAATTATTGAACCTCACCCATTACAAGCCGAATGACGAACGTACAGCGGCTGGAACCGACAACCCTGAGGCGTACGCTGCGTTCCAGGCAGCAGAAGCGTTACGGCTGAAGGAGAATGACTCCGGCCTTGAACCGGCCATAGAAAAGTACAAGGAAGCCACGGATCTGGATCGACACTATGCGCTGGCATACGGCAAACTTGCTCTCGCCTACTGTCGCCTCTGGGGTCTGCAGCACAATGCGGGGGCGCTTGTGCTGTCGCTCGGCGCCGCCGATGCGGCCCTCGCGATGAACCACGACTTGGCAGATGCGCATAACGCGCGCGGCTTTGTCATGCAGCAAACCGGGGACCAGAAGTCCGCGATGCGCGAGATGAAGACGGCCTTGGCGCTTGATCCAGGCAACACCCAGACGCTCATATGGCAAGCCCAGGTCTACACAGACCTTAACCAGTGGCAGGCAGCGGAGGCTGGTTTCCGCCGTGCGATGCAACTCCGCCCCAACTACTGGCTTGCACGCAATGAATTGGGCGCTCTTTTGCAGATGCAAGGTAGGTACACAGAAGCGCTTTCAGAATTCCGCGCTGCCAGCCTGGTCAATCCGAGGAATGCGTTGGCTCTGCTCAACATGGGGTGCATATACCTGCTGTTAGGCCGAGCCGGAGAGGCGAGTGATCGCCTGCAGCAAAGTATGAAGTTGAAGCAGGACCCAACAGCATCCGCCACCATGGCCCAAGTGCTCCGCATCCAGGGGAAGCCGGCGCTTGCGCTCCCATTTGCAAAGGATGCCACTAAACGTGACCCGAACGACAGCACGACTTGGTTGGAGCTGGGGGACAGTTACTCCACACTGCGCGACCATCGCTCTGATGCCAGAAGAGCGTATGCGGAGGGTGCGCAGAGGCAGCAGGAGAATATGCGGCTGAATCGGCTGAATGGACCTGGCTGGATACTCCTCGCACTGCTCGAGGCGAAGGCAGGATCTGCGACAGAGGCCCGGCTCCATATCCGCAAGGGTGACGCATTGCCCTCCGCAGACATCGACACGCAGTTATACAAGGCGCGAACGTTTGAACAACTCGGCATGCGTAAGGATGCACTGGACACTCTGGAAGCTTGTTTAAAGCGAGGAGCTACCACGTACCAGATAGACCTTATGCCCGAGATGGGCTCTCTCAAAAAAGATCCCCTGTATCAGAAGATGGTCAACTCTACGGGCTCCTAACGCCACACACACATGTAACAGCGGCACGAGGAGAAGAAAGAAATGGAACCGGATACGAATAAGACACGGTCTCAGCCTTCGCATCCCCCCTATACGGACCTTCCGCCCGGGCCTCCACCAGAAGACCGCGTAATGACATTGGTGTCGCGCAACCTCACACCGACCCCGGTCGTGTACGAAAAGCAGCTCCTCATATGGCAACCAGAAAACCCGGGTGACTCTGTGACCGTGACCATCCCTCCGGGCCTTTGTGTTGGAGGCTACAGTGGTCCAATGTCACCGCCACCTATGATCAGCCTGCTCTATGCACCATTGCGGAGCAAGACGGTATGCTTGACAACGAATCGAGGAAATATACCTATAGTCTCTCAAGTGCAACCGTGGCCGCCGACCCTGATGTATTTGTTAAGCGGTGTATAGGCTGCCCATGATATTGCCAAGGCCGCTAGCCTCTTAGGTGTCGTGTCTTCGCGTTTGAACTGCTTTGCCGCGCTTGCAAGGCTGGGAGGCTTAGCTTTGCTCCTAGACGGGCTCCTAACGCCACATACACATGTAGCAGCGGCACGAGGAGAAGAAATGCGTACCCGTCATTCAGTTTTGGCACTCGCTTTGCTAATTGTTCTGTCAGCGATCTCCGGCTGTAAGCGGAAGGTAACAACCAGCGTATCCACCACGGGCGATATTGAATTGAGCCCCTATCACACACCGATCATCTACGTTTACCCAGGTCAAGTCCTCAGGTGGCGCCCCAGTAGCGGCGTCGTGACGTTGACCTTCGATCAAGGTCTTTGCAAAGAGAGCGGTCCAGTGCCCGGCACCCCTGAAAAGCCCGCTGTATGCACCATCGCAGATCAAACGTTCCAGGACGACAACCCGAACAAATACACCTTGACAGTCTCAGGTTCACAGGGGGTCTCGTATCAGGTAAACGTCGCCAAGCGGTGTATAGGCTGCCCATGATATTGCCAAGGCCACTAGCCTCTTAAGATGTCGCGTCTTCGCGCTTGAACTGCCTCGTCTGCCCTTGCGAAATCTGGGAGGCGTGGCTCTGCCCGTCGGCTCATACAGGTTTTCGATTGCAAAGATGAATTCATTCGCGCCACCCCCGATGTCCGAAGAACGTCCTGTTCCTCAGAAACGATATCGCGATAGCCCAGTTCGGTGCGTATCCTGCTAGTGTCGAAGGCGATGTTCTGCGTGAAATCGAATGGCCTGTCAGAACAAGCTCCATGGTTGATGGCGGCAACCCTGCCAGCCGTTCGGAGATCGTCGGACTGGACGCCTCGCCGACGTTGTACAGCGCCCGCGGCAAAGGCGTGCGGCGCTCTTGCCGGGCTCTCGAAAGATTGGCCCTAGTTCTAAGATTCTCGCCGCGTCAAGCCGCATCAGCAGTGGTTCTGGGTAAGTTCATGTCGGTAGAGAGGATTGCGCGTGTAACGCTGCGACAAACCGGTGAGCAGGCTGCAGGCTTGGGGTTGGTCCTTGTCGCGTAGCGCTGATACGGCAAGTAAGAGTTGGGCGAACGGAGCTAGCAGGTCTCCATGCGCGGCGGTCAGTTCCAGGTCGTGAATCCCCTGCGCCTTGTCGGTTTCGACTCCGTCGGCGGAGAGGAGCCACCGTATTGGGGCCGGCTTGATTCCCGACAAATAGTTTTCGACGCCTACTGCGAGATAAGCGTCGTAGTCATCCGGTTTCTGCTTGAGCAGCACTTCCGCGAACTGCCTTCCCTGCCTGGTGTAGCGGAGGGCGGCGAGATCACGCTTCTCGACGAGCGCAGCGTAGTCTGAGCGAAGGCCGAAAGATAATATCTTCGTGAATTCGGCGTTGGCGTCCTGGCTGTTGCGCCGCAGCGCCTTGTCGGCAAGAGCGTCCGCCCTGTCGAGGGCCGCCATGAACTGCTGTTTGGTTTGCGGATCGGGACTCAGCTTGCGGCGGTCATCGAATCGGTTGTTGTCGGTAAAGAGCTGAAACTCGAGAACGCCGAGCCGGTCGAATTCCGTGAAGAGCAGCGCGGCGGCGTGACAGACGGGTCCCATGGGATCATCGGGATACGCAGCTTCCCATACATCGAACTGATGATGTGCGGCGGAGAAATCGAGGTTGTACATGTCGTTGAAACCTTGCTCGATTGGCGTGCCAGGATGGGCGGAGGCGTTCGCTCCGCAGAGCGTTGGTGCGAGCAAGATAACCGCGATGAAAGAGAGCAGACTTTGTCTTGCTCTTTTTGTTGTCGTGAATTGCATCATTCTGTTCATTGAACGTAGACGGAAGTATTTTCCCATGCGACTCTTGGCACGTTTTAGCCGTCATGTATCTATCTAGACCACACGATATTGTTCTAGCGGCGAAACGATGTCATGCCCAGGTCAGAGATATGTCATTTCTCCATCACCGAAAACGAGCGTTAGAATCCCCGATAGAGACTTGACGTTGCTTGTCCGCATGGATGACTTCCGGTTAGCCCTCTCTCGTCCATCAGGCCTCCATGTTCTCTAAAATAGTTTCGTGAAGTTGTAGCCAAGCGTGGCACCGTGTCCAGCACCCCAGGCAACATACGCTTGTGCCACGACCGAACCTTGTAAACGAATAGTTCCGCCAAAGCCGCCGTCCTGCCGTAGATGAGAGAACGATAAGCTGCCGAACGTGGGACCTACGGTCCCGGCATCGTAGAAAATCAGCAGGCCGACTGGATCACGGATCGGCACCGAATACTCCACCTGTGAAAATGTCGCATCCCTGTCGCGGAAACGATAATTTGGGAAGCCCCGCAGGCTTACCTGTGAGTTGATATCCGATCCGCCAACCGTAGGCTGCATGTAGAACGGCACGACAGAGCCTACGCCGCTCTGCGATGCAATCACTGCCGAACGCAAGTCAAGCCTGCCGTAGTTGCACTGATCGGTGACCTTGAGCAGGACCGGATCTTTATAACCCGCCAGACTGTCTGTTTCCCCACATGCGCGGCGAAGCAGATGGTAGAACGCTGTCTTCAGCGTACCCTTCACATCGTGCGCATAGACGACCCGGCGCACATTGGAACCAAGCTGGATGGTTTCATCGCCGTTGAAGACAAATTGCTGGTAGCTGTACTGAGAATTTTCGACTGCGCTGTACCAGTGATAATCCACTCCGTTGTTAAAGATGAAGAGCAGGTTCTTCTTCATGAGCGGCCCAGTTCGGTTGTCGTCAGAGTCGTTCGTGACCGCATTCCAGTCGAAGATCGGACGAGTTGAAAAGCCGAGATGGGAGTGCAGGTAGGTCGACTGAGATTTGAGACCGGGCGCCTCGGCATCCGTGAATGTATTTGATACGGCCAGCGGGTCGGAACTGCTTGGGAGCGCAGGATTGAAAGCCTGAATACCCGCGTCTGCTGTAAGCCAGTCAAAGATCGGCAGCGATCCGTATACGTTGCCGTATGTGTTGTTCTGCGGGTAGGTGTGTTTGAGCGCCGGAGATGAGGGTCCGAGGCCATAGAACGAGATCGTATTCAGTTGCTGGTGCGTACCTTCGAAGTGCAGCGCGAGAACGTTTCGCGTGCAAAGAATGCCGAGCCGATTGCAGTCGTGCGTAACCCCGTGAATATCTTTACGCTGACCGGAACCGTACGCTGCGGGAAGCCATGACAGCGAGCCTGTTGCTACCCAGCTGAGGTTCGTCGATCCGATAAACGCCAGGTTAGTGTCAACAAATCCGAGTGATGCCTGCGGCTCAAACTTGCCTTGCCGTTTGGTCGGATCCGCATTAAAACCGACCGCCTGTGGCGGACTGAATGTCGTGAGGTAGTGTCGCTGCTGGTCAAGGACGACACCCATCGCCATGCCGTTGCCGGGTGGCAGGCTCGAAACCGTGAGGTGAACAGGGTTTTGGGAGAAGAGCGCTTCAAGGCAATCGGTGATGAGTTTGGGATTGCCTTTGAGTCTCATGCAATTGCTGCGGTCCTGAGCACTCAACGTCGCAGCCGCGCCGAACATTCCCAATGTAAGAAGACAAAGGACCATGACTCGACGGAGCGGCATCAGTGGGATCCTGTCGGATTCAAAGAAAGCTGGCTCGCCTGCCGCAGATAGGTCGCGACCTGGCCGGCTGTCGTTAAGGTGTCAGGATCTGCGGGCGGTTTGATGCCCCGTGCCTGCAGCGAGTAGTGCATTGTCTTCGCGATAAGCACGGAAAGATCTGTTGGTCCGCGCTTTTCTTCGGCTGCGCTGATATTCACCACCCCAGGCGAAGTTACGGAAGGAGGCAAATCGACCACATCATTGCGGATGTTGTCGCCCTCCAGTGTCAGAACATTTTCGAAAGTTGCCGCCTGAGCCTCTCGCCAGGTCAGTGGCGTGGTGTCCGGGCAGAACAGCTTGCGGACGGTTGCGACAACCGAAGAATGCTCGTAATCCTGATCGTTGATGATGGTGCCGGGCGGGATACACGGAGAGACAAACACCGCAGGAACGCGAATTCCAAGGCGAGTGAAGTCGAAGTTAAACGGCGGCCCGGTAGGTGGAACGGGCAGGTGTGAGTTTTCCGGCTTGCACGTTACCGTGGGCGGAACAACGTGGTCGTAGATGCCGCCATGCTCGTCGTACGTGATCAGCAGAAGTGTGCTCTTCCACTTAGGGCTTTTGGTCAGGATGTTATACACCTCAGCGATTAGCCGTTCGCCGCGGTCTACCGGGAAATCGGGATGCTGGCTGCTGGCAAAGTTTCCGTTATCGTCGTCGTCATACTTGGGCTCGATGAACGTATATGCCGGTAGATTGCCGTGGAGTGCATCTGCCTCGAACTGTGTGCCATAGTCGGCGAACTTCGCCTGGTGCTGCACCAGATACTTGTTAGCCATCAGGATCGACGCGCCGGAAGTGTAGATCTTGTAGGTGTGGGGAGTATTGGGACCAAAGCTTTCAAAGATCGTTTTCAGTAGAAAGGGTGCTACTACGGCATCCTGCGAAGCAGAGCCAGCAGAACTTGCGCCGTGCACAAACATGCGATTGGGAATCGTGGAACCGGGAACGGATGAGAACCAGCGATCACACACGCCGTACTGCATGGCGAGCGTGCTCAGAATGGGCAGCGTCTGCGGCTTGAAACACCGCATAATGTTCTCTCCGTGGATGGGATCCTTGCTGACCAACGCGTAGTCTTGGACGAAACCGTTCATGGTGGCCGGTTGTGATGCATCGAGCGATCCAAAGATCTGCCGGGTAACATCTTCAAAATCGTGCCCTGGATCGGGGTCAAGATCCTTGACGTCGCCCGCAGCATCGCTCACCTGCACGTCGGGGCGGTTATCACGAGCAGGAGGATTGGTTTCGTTGCCCGTGAGACCGTTGATCTTCGGATTTCCACGCTTCAAGAATCCGAGTAGATGATCAAAGGAACGGTTCTCGAGCATGAGTACTACAAGACGCTCAATCGGAGTCGACATAAGCAGACATGCCTCAACTCTCACTACAACTGTAATAGAGCGAGAAGTTTACGACGGTATCACCACCAGTGGGAAGCTCGTCTGAATCTAGGCCCAAATGCCGCGCCAGGTCCGTATTCAATTTGACGAGGCGCGGTTCGCCACGGCCGTCGGGTTCAGTCGAACCTGTGGTGGCAGCTAGAGTCATCGTCATCCTTCGTTTCGGCTGGATATAATTCACGGCACCATGGGACTGATCTCTGGTACCCGTCTTGGACCATACGAGATTGTTTGTCCGCTAGGCGAGGGCGGCATGGGCGAAGTTTACCGTGCACGCGACACGCGCCTTGACCGCGATGTTGCCATCAAGATTCTCCCCGCTCAGTTCTCTTCGGATCCGGTTCGCAGGCAGCGCTTCGAACGCGAAGCAAAAACGGTCTCTAGCTTGAATCATCCCCACATTTGTGTGCTGCATGATGTTGGTCATCAAGACGGAATCGACTTCCTGGTAATGGAATGTGTCGAAGGGGAGACGCTCGCCAAGCGCCTTGAGAGAGGGCCTCTGCCGATAGAACAGGTACTGAAATACGGCGCGCAAATTGCGGACGCGCTGGACAGGGCGCATCGCAGCGGCATCACTCACCGCGACCTGAAGCCAGGCAACGTCATGCTCACCGCAATGGGCGCGAAGCTTTTGGATTTTGGTTTGGCCAAGTTTGCCGCTCAAGATATCGGGGGCGCAACTCCCAGCGCCGCCGCGACACAAGCAACGCCGATGACAGCGGAAGGCACGATTATCGGCACGTTTCGGTACATGTCGCCGGAACAAGTCGAGGGCAAAGAGCTCGACGGCCGAAGCGACATTTTTTCTCTCGGTTCTGTTCTTTATGAAATGCTCACGGGGCAGCCCGCCTTTCCGGGAAGGAGCCAGCTCAGCGTAGCGTCCTCCATCCTCGATAAGGAACCTGCGCCGATCAGTACACTCAAACCGTTAACCCCGCCCGCTCTCGATCACACAATTCGCCGTTGCCTGACGAAAGACCGGGAAGAACGCTGGCAAACAGCGCGTGATCTTCAACTGGAGTTGAAGTGGATTGCGGAAACGGGTCCACAGTCAGCCGTGCCAAACTCAGCCGTGTCGCATCGCAAGTTGGTCGAGCGTTTGGCTTGGTCGACGGTGGTGGCGTTACTGGTGGGCATGCTTCTTCTCTTCGCGACGTTTCGACGCCGCGTTCCCTTCAGCCCCGCCACATTACAATTTTTGGTCTTTCCGCCGGATAACTCCTACATGAACACCGCGGCCAACGCCGCGGTTTCTCCCGACGGCCGCGACTTGGCCTTTGTTGCTGCAGATTCTACGGGCAAAGAACTTCTTTGGATTCGCCCCTTGGATTCTCTAACCGCGCGTCCGCTCGCGGGCACCGAAGGTGCAGCGTATCCATTCTGGTCGCCCGACGGTCGCCAGATCGGCTTCTTTTCAAACTTCTCTTACCTCAAGAAAGTCGACGTCTCTGGTGGACCGCCGATCACGGTCGCGAGCGCTATAGCCGGGAATGGAGGTACGTGGAACCATAACGACGTGATCGTGTTCGGAACAGGCGTAACGCGGCTGCTCTATCGGGTCCCAGCGGCGGGCGGCAAGGTCGATCCCATAACCAAAGAGGGCGAGACAGTCACCCTGGCGCGGCGCAGAGTGTCTTTCATGCCGGATGGAAATCATTATTTGTACGATGCTCCTGCGAGTGGACCTGGACGCGCTGTCTACGTCGCTTCGCTGGACTCGGATACCGGCAAGCTGCTGGTCGAAAGCGGAGCCAGTCCGACCTATCAGCAAGGGCGCTTGCTTTACCTGCGCGGTAGCGTTCTCGTTGCGCAGCCATTCGACGAAAAGCGTTTCCAGGTTATCGGCCCTGCGTCCACACTCGCCGAACAAGTGCAATCCTTCTCAGCATCACAGACCGGAGCAGTTCTGGCGTACTGGACAGGCATTGTCCGAAATGCGCCACAGCTGATCTGGTATAACCGAAGCGGAAAAGAGATCGGAACGCTGGGCGGACCTGTCCCTCAACGGAACGTGCGCATTTCGCCGGATAGCACGAAGGTGGCGACAGAGATTGATGACCCGCAGATCAGCGAGACAGACTCTGACATCTGGTTATATGACGCGGTGCGGGGAGTCAAGACACGCTTTACCGCAAAGCCAGGATCCAACAGGGGGGCTTGCTGGTCACCTGACGGGAAACAACTTGTTTTCAGCTCAAATCGGCGAGGTCAATTCGATCTCTATCAAAGATCCGCCGATGGGTCTGGCAAGGACGAGCTGTTGTACAAATCGGAAGTTGGAAAGTATTGCCAGGATTGGTCGCCGGACAGCAAGTCTCTGCTCTTCATGACGGTCTCTATTGCCAACCGCGATATCTGGACACTACCGGCCTTTGGAGATCGAAAGCCCATTCCCTTTCTCCAAACTGAATTTTCTGAAGCGGGAGGGCGGTATTCGCCTGACGGAAAGTGGGTAGCCTATTACTCGGACGAGTCGGGAGACAACGAGGTCTACGTGCGTTCGGTTCTGCCGGGCGGCGGCAGGCGGCTGGTGTCTACATCAGGAGGATCCCGTCCAAAATGGCGTCGTGACGGCAAAGAGATTTTCTATTTGAGTGCCAATGGTGAGTTGATGGCCGCAGCGGTGAAAGACAATGGATCATCGCTGGAAACTGGAATTCCGAAGCCCTTGTTTCAAATGCATCTGGCGCCTTTCTCGCCCAGCTTCGATGTGACTCCGGACGGACAGCGAATCCTCGCTGTATCGTCGTCCGCTACGAAACTGCCGACCCCTATCACGGTCGTCGTCAACTGGGACACAGGATTGAAAAGGCAATGAACGGATTCGACTCGTAAATTCCCCGGAATTGCGCGCACCACCCGGCAAACCACCTCTCCGCATCTGACCGCAATCAAATCCCGAAGTGGGCCAAAGCTCACCAACCTACGCAGAAACCTGCCAGATTGCCCCATCCAAATTGCTATCCTGAAAATAGAGCGGAATACAGACACAAAAGCCACGGAACCTATACCTACCGTGGCTTTTCTCATTACAAGTCCTTTAGCAAGACGACTTTAGAAGCAAGCCTTTTGGAAACAATGGTTTGCCGATCGAAGCTCCCAACGCCTCAAAAATGAGGCAAACTGGCACGGCTAACTTCAATAGATAGACGACTTTACCGATAAGTCTTTTGTCTGGACGACTTTAGCTCGCGGAAGAGAGTTTAAACCAATGAAAGGAAGCGGCTTACAAATAGGTCTCCCGCCCCGGGAGGGGGAGGGGTAGGTCACCATACCAGGCAAAACGGCCGAGGCTGGAGCCTCGCCCGGAATTGGTTCTCCGCCCCGATCATCTGGTCATCAGCCTTGTCTCGCGCTCTCGTTCTGGAGCTAATGTGAACTCGTAGCGCCTGCCGTGCGAATCGCAACGGCGGTACCCTTGCCGTCAGCCGCAAAACAACTGAGTTCCACTCCCATCTATACCCCGACCCGGTGGTTTGAACTCTTCGCTTGCGTTAGAACTGTCTTCAATTGAAAGGGAAAGCGAGTTCGATGCAATGGAAGCCGCGAAGTGAAGAGTAGATCGAGGGAGTAGCATCGAACGCTTTAGCGCTGATCGACAAGGGCTATCAAGCCATACCTTGCAGCGGAGGGAGAAGTGACATGGCAAAGAAAGTAGCTGAAATATTCATTGACACCCTCGTGAACGCCGGCGTAAAGCGAGTCTACGGAGTCGTAGGCGACTCCCTGAACGGGTTAACCGACGTCATTCGGAGGAGTAAGCAGATCGAATGGCTTCACGTGAGACACGAAGAGGCAGCCGCGTTCGCCGCAGGGGCGGACGCTCATGTCACGGGAAAGATAGCTGTGTGCGCAGGCAGTTGTGGTCCTGGCAACCTTCACCTCATCAATGGCCTGTTCGATTGCCATCGGAGCCGCGTGCCTGTTCTTGCGATTGCGGCGCAGATCCCAAGTCATGAGATCGGAAGCGGCTACTTTCAGGAGACACATCCTGAACATCTGTTCAAGGATTGCAGCTATTACTGCGAACTGGTTTCCCAAGCCGGAGCAGATGCCGAGGGTGCTGGGAATCGCCATGCGTACCGCCATCACGAGGCGCGGCGTCGCCGTGATTGTGATTCCCGGGGATGTGGCGCTGCGAGAATGTTCCGTACCGGCGCTGTCGCTCGGCATTGAGGATTCCGCCTCGTTTCTTTTCCCCTCGGACAATGAAATTCGCAAGGCCGCCGAGATTCTGAACAACGCGCGCAAGGTGACCATTCTTGGCGGCGCGGGCTGCGAAGGCGCTCATGCGGAGCTTATTGCGGTGGCCGAGCGGTTGAAGGCGCCGATCGTTCATGCGCTGCGGGGCAAGGAATTTATCGAATACGACAATCCTTATGACGTGGGGATGACCGGATTGCTCGGGTTCTCTTCGGGCTACCACGCCATGATGAACTGCGATGCGCTGCTCATGCTGGGAACGGATTTTCCTTATCAGCAGTTCTATCCCAGCAACGCAAAAATCATTCAGGTTGATCGGCTCGGGGAGCAGATTGGACGTCGCACTCCGGTCAATCTGGGACTGATTGGAAACGTGAAGGACACGCTGGAGGTGTTGACTCCGCTGATCGAGAGCAAGACCGACCGCTCCTATCTCGACCTATGCCTCAACCATTACAAAAAAGCGCGGAAGAGTCTGGACGATCTCGCCGTAGGTGAACCAGGCCGAACGCCAATTCATCCGCAATATCGTCGCGAAAGTTCTGGATGAGCTTGCGGAGGAAGATGCGGTCTTTACCTGCGACGTGGGTACGCCGACAGTGTGGGCCGCACGCTATCTCCACATGAACGGCAAGCCGCAGGTTGCTTGGCTCCTTCACTCATGGCTCGATGGCGAACGCTCTGCCACAAGCGATCGGTGTGCAGGCAAGCCATCCAGGGAGGCAGGTCATCACGCTATCCGGCGACGGTGGCTTGGCGATGCTGCTCGGCGACCTACTGACGCTCAAGCAACTGAAGCTACCTGTGAAGGTGGTGGTCTTCAATAACAGCTCTCTCGGCTTTGTAGAGCTGGAGATGAAAGCAGCCGGGCTAGTCGACTACGGCACAGACCTGGTCAATCCAAACTTTGCAAAGCTAGCCGAGTCAGCCGATATTTTTGGCGTCCGTGTGGAGAGCCCAGAAGAGTTGCGCCCAGCGCTGATCCAGAGCACTGACGCACGATGGGCCGGCTCTGGTTGAGGTGTTGGTAAATCGGCAAGAGCTATCTATGCCGCCGACGATAAGCCTGGAACAGGCTCTCGGTTTCAGCCTGTATATGATACGTGCTGTGCTGAGCGGGCGCGGTGACGAGGTGATCGATCTCGCGAAGACAAACCTTATGCGCTGACCATCAAAGGTCGGCTTCCTCAGGGCTTCCTCAGGTCCTTAACGACAGCGAGCGCGGCCGCCAGCCTCCTCTGCATCACGAATGCGCAGTACGGTTGATTCAATCTGTCTGTCTAGGCGCAGGCCACTTGATTTCGCCCAGAGAACTTGGCTGAGTACAGTGCCTTATCCGCCAACTTCATCAGATCGATCGGAACCTGGCCATCCAGCGGCACGCGGACCGCGACCCCGATGCTGACCGTCTGTACGCCGTACGGACTGGATGAGTGTGCCAGAGCAAGGTCTTCGATGGAGAGTCGAATCTCCTCAGCGACCTCTTGAGCACGATGCTGCGTCGACTTCGGGCAAGATCACAGCGAACTCCTCGCCCCCGATTCGCGCTGCGATCCCTTTGGTCCCGTCGACGACTCCTGCGACCACTCGAGCAATCAAACGCAGGCATGCATCTCCGCCCAAGTGACCGACGTCGTCGTTATATTGCTTGAAAAGATCGGCATCGAGTATGAGAAGAGCCAGTCGTTTGCCGTTAGTGGAAGCATCCGACCAAGCGTTATCGAGCCGAAGATTGAAGGCGCGCCGATTAGGCAGGCCGGTCAACTCGTCCAGGTGGGCGAGATTGCGAAATCTTGCCTCGCTCACGGCGAGCGAGTTCTTGAGATCTTCCTTCTCCTCGAGTAGCGCCGCAACGGGGAACATAGTGAAAATTGCGACCGCCGCAAAGAGTTGAGCAATGACGATACGATGCAACAGCTGATGCTCGCCGAGGATGAGCATCAGCGGTCCTTGCCCTTTTACGGTAAAGCCGATGGCCATGAGAGTTACCAGGAGGATGTTAACTACGGTGCCAGGCAAGCCTAGGCGAAACGCCACTAGCAGGAACGTCGGAAACAAGAAGAAGATCAGAGGGTCCTTGCTGTGCGTGAAAACCAGCGCCGCGACAACTAAAGGAACGACAAGAACGGGCAGCGTATTGCGCAGCCGCCTGCGCTCAAACATTGAGAAGAAGGCCGGCCGTTGCATCATGATGACCAGCGGTGCCAGCACCGCCATGCCCAACATGTCTCCGAGATACCAAGTCCGAAACATTTGCCACCACGGAGGCCCGGGAAACATGAGCACGGTCCACCAGGCCCCAAGCGCACTGCTCAACGCCGTCGCCCCCAGAACAGCGATGAGTAGAAAGCCAACGAGCGACCTGCGCTTGGAAAGGTCAAGCGGCCAGCCGAACCATCGGGTGAGTAGGAGACAGGAGGTGACTACCTCGATGGAGTTCGCAAGCGAAACGCCAATCGCGACTCGGAACGGGTCACCGTAGAGAAGGTCGGCTAACGTGTCTGCGGTAAGTCCAGCTAAGAAGTAGGTCAACCATAGGCGTTTGGGCTGCGTAATGAGCAGGCCGAGGATCAGGCCGTTGGATAGCCAAATCGTAGCGACGCCTTCTGACTGACGAGACAACACGATGCCCAGCCAGGAACAGAGAGTCGCGAGAGCGAAGACCCACGAGAGGCGGAGTAGGCTAGCGCGAGTCCAGGAGTCGCGCCTACATCCCTGCCAAATCACCCCCAAAAGGCTAGCCCCACCAGTCGCAGGCTCAGCGACAGAGGTGGAGAGATCCCCAGGCGAGAGAATCTTGCCTTCGTCGGCGCTTGCAGCGAGGGAGGAGAGGTTCACCACGTGATAGGTCATCCTTTAAGAGCGTCTAATCTCATGCAGGCGTTCCTAAATGATGAGACTCGCTTGCAGGCTGAGAGTTTACCGTTCTTGCTGCCACATGCAAAGAGGATTGATGATCTGACGCAGAGCCCGCATCGCGGATAAGTCTTCAGGCTCTCGATATGCATGCCATATTGTTAATGAAGAAGGTGGGGCCCCAGCCGGAGGAGGCATCAAATCCACTTCAACCACGTATTTCTCCAGCAGTTGAGAGGACGGCGTTCCTATCTACTGCGTGACCAGATATCAGGGCAGAGCCTCATAGGTCACATACGCGAAACGCATCGAATCGGGAGCCCACGAGTTGACATTCATCGTCCCCTGGCCACCTGTTGCCTCAATCAGGGTCTTCTCGCCGCTGCCAACCTTGCCATTGTTGATCGCGACGAGCTTAATCTTGATTGCAACGTTGCGCGGATCGTGCGTAGGCGTGCCAGCCGGGTAGCCGATGTACACCATCTTCTCTCCATCCGGCGAGATGTGCGGAAACCAGTCTTCCAATTCATCGTTCACAACCTTCACTGCCTTCTGATCGTTGCGGCCCGCGCCCTCCGCAGGAAAGCGCCAGATAGCTTCCTTCCCAGATCGATCGGAGTTGATGTAAATCCACTTTCCGTCTGGCGAGTAATCAGGGCCGTCATCGTGGTGAAGGTTGGAAGTGAGCTGTTGTTCCGTCCCACCGGCGGCGGGCAGACGATAGATATCGAATTGATTGCTTCCGTTCCGCTGGGCCACAAAGGCAAGCATTTTGTTGTCCGGCGACCAGCCATGAAAGTAGCTGGGCGTCTCAGACACCACAAGCTTGACATTGCCGCCATCCGCGTCCGCTAGAAACACCTGCGACCCGTCGCTTCCGGTATCCGTCGCTGAGAAGGCAAGTTTCTTCCCATCCGGAGAGATCGCCTTATCGTTATTACAGTCAAGCTTGGAGGGGATGGCTAGCTCTTTGGGCTCCGAAGTTCCGCTTTTTGTGAGCGTAAACCTATAGATACGCCCACCGGAGTTGGAGAGCAGATATGTTCCGTCAGGAGACCAATTGGGTGCCTCCCAGATCGAGTCCGCGGTGTACACCAGGTGCGAGGAGCCATCGTGCAGGTCGTAGATGAACAAACGGCTGCGCAGATGCTCCGCGGCCTTCTCAGAAGGCGCGGTCGCCGCCGCAGTGGCAGTCTGCGCATGCAATGCGGGGGCGAGAAGACAAAGGGCAACGCCAGCCAGCCCAAAGCATGGCCGATGTATCGAGAGAGTCTTCATGGAGTTGTCTCCTGTTTGCGGCGATCTCACGGCTGCTGCTTTGCTTCAAAAGCGCCGTTCACTACTGCACCTTACCAGCCGAGTTCTCGAGGACGACGTTTGAGAACACCGCGGTATCCGGCGTGATTGGCAGGTGCGAGCAGAAACCCAGGCCAATATAGAAGGGACCATCAAAGTGCAGATGGACCGGCGGACCCAGCTGGCTCATGGGCTCGCCCTTCAGGCTGACGAAGATCGCGATGGAATCTCCGTGCTTCTCAATTCCGATACGCTTGGCCAGCACGCCCTCCAGGGTACCTCCGAACCGGTATTGCATGTCCGTCATCATTGCGCCCCTTTGCGGACGCTGCGCAAGGTGGATCATGCCGCTGCCATGCTCGCCGATCATCGCCTCCTGGGAGTCGTCATCCAGATTCTGGCGAATGATCAGGACCACTTTTCGGTCGTCATAGCCCTTCGGATCTGGAAACGTAGCATCGGCCGCGAGCGAGGCATCTCCGTTGTACTTCTTCCAGACGTAGCGGAACTCATCGCGCGTGTACCAGATGTTGTATCCGGCGGAGCGGATCGTGTATCGCTTGGTAGCGGAATCATAGGTGCCGCTACCCGATACCAAGGCCGCTCCAATATCCGATTGGCCATCGAATACGCCGATTGGGATATCGAAGTTTTTGCTGGGGCGATGAAAGTTCGCCGGCGGCGGCACCTGCTCATGCGTTGGGGAACCTGGTTGCGCCCACGCGGGAACGACCAATTTTGGCCTCGTCGGGGTCTGCGTCGCCTGCGAATCCAAACGATGCGGCGCGACGCACAGCAACAGAACAATCATTGAAGGGAGCAGCGCATGTTTTGCCGAGGAGCGACGAATGGAGAGTGCCATGCCGAAGAACTTTAACAGAGCATGGAGTGATGCGGTTGGCGTTGATCGACAGCACGACCGCGGCAAATCTAAACAGCCTCCTTTCGAATAGCCGGATGAATCATTAGCGGGCCGCCCGTTGCTGGTGGCCGTCTGGCTGTAGTGTCGGCTATCCAGAGATGGAGTCCGCTTGTTCAGCGTCAGATGTCTGAAGCCCAAGCCTACTTGGCGAGAAAATCTGTGACCAACTTGATGGTGGCCTGTGGATTATCCTCCATGATCCAGTGCCCGGAGTCGGGCACGATGCCGCCCGTGACATTGCTGGCTGCGAATTGCATATGATCGGCCATGTTCTTGCCGAAAACACTTCTCGGCGCCGATGGCAAACACCGGCATGGTGATCTCGCCGCCCTTGGCGAGCAACGCCTTGTTGTCGACAGCGTCCTGGCGGAGTGTCCCAAATTGCTCGAAGGCATCGTCCATCGCACGCGGCCGCGCGTACAGTGCAGCAAAGTGCTGCCGCGTACCTTCATCGATCCTCTTGGGGTCTCCGTACAACTCGTTCCAGAACCGATCGAGGTAGATGCGCTCCCGGCCCTGCACCAGACGCTCCTCGTCAGGACCCCGGAAATCGAAGTGCCACAGCATCGGGCTGCGAACGATGTTGTCCCAATCGCCTATTCCGGGCAGCGGCGCATCGATTACCACCCAGCGCGTGACCCGGTCCGGATATTGAGCAGCCAACGCATAGCCAACTCTCGCTTTCTTAGTTGCCGACTTCGAGCGCTACCTCGTGCGGCGATCTCGTTGGCGGACGTGTAGAGGGGAAATGGCCGCCATCGACATGTGACTCCGCTGAGGGCACTATCGCCTGCCTATTTTTTCTGCGTTTGTAAGGCAGCCGTTGTCACGCTTCCGGGTTCGCCCCGATGCGAGTGGCTGCGTGTCATCAAGAGACAAATGACAGCCAGCACCATCACCACGAGAGCATCGATAAAGAACCAGCCATATCCCAACACGAAAATGTGACTGAGAATTACGGCAGTCATCCACACAACGGTCAATCCCGTGCCCAATCTGGTTGTCTTCGGGATCAGGAGCAGGACCGCCACCACTGTCTCGAACACCCCTGACCCTAACCGGAACACCGGCTGAGATACTAACCCGTGGACCGTTTGCGACATCTGCGTGAACAGGGCCACCGAGTCTGGCACCCCTGCAAACTTGAGAAAGATGGCGGCATACAGAAGGTTCACGGACACGAACAGGCGAATTGCCAGGAGTGCGACTCTTCTACCCATAAGACCTTGCTCCCATGACCAGCTCGAACCGTCCAATGCTTCCCGAATAGTGGTACTCATTTCTGCGGCCGGCCAAAACCGGCGAGGTGTAGGAAATGAAAGTTTCATACGTTGAAGGATTAGCGAGCTAGAACGCCTAAGTCATGATCTGCCATAACGATCCCTTGTATTTCCACAAAGAAGGCTGGAGATTAACTCCCGCCTTCCTTGTTCTCGACCTCGAATGTCACCTCAAGCATGACCGGCGCACCGAGAGGCAAGGCGGTCACTCCTAATACAGACCGCACGGACATCTTGTCTTCTCCGAATACATCACGGAGGAGCTCCGATGCCGCGTCCGCAACGATAGGCTGGTTGTAAAAGTCTCCGTCTGTTGCCAGGTAGGCTTTCACGCTGACCACCCTCGTTACGCGGTCCAGTGACCCTATATGCGTCTTAGCTGCAGAGAGAGCATTGAGCGTCGCAGTTCGTAATGCATCCCGGCCAGCAGATTCGTCGAGCTCTTCACCTATCCGCCCAACGTATTGAAGCTTGCCATCCTTGACCGGCAGCATTCCACTCAGGAACAGCAGATTGCCCGACTGCACCGCCTCGACGTATGCACCGAGCGGGCGGGGAGCGTCGGGGAGTATAACCCCGAGCTCCGTCAACTGCTGCTCCGCGCTAACCGGCTGCGAACTGCCCGTCCTTACCATTTGCCGTTGTGCGCACCGCCGTCCACGTGCAGCACCTCTCCTGTAATCTGGCGTGATTCGGTGAGATAGACCACCGCGCTTGCGATGTCTTCCGAGGTTGCGATCGTGCCCATCGGCGACAAGGTCTTCAGGAAGTCCCTCGGGTTGTTTTTGTGGAGAGGAGTGTCAACGACCCCAGGCGCGACCGCATTGAAGCGGATGTGCTCTTTCGCGTACTCAGACGCCAGGCTACGCGTGATGGCCTCGAGACCGCCCTTCGTAATCATCGGCAGGGACACCGGCAAGCCACCGATGGGATTCTCAACAAGCGATGATGTGATGCTCACGACGCTTCCGCCCGACTTCTGAGCGAGCATCTGCTTGACTGCGAGTTGGGTTATATAGATGTAGCCTTCGAGATTCGTCGAGACCAGAGCACGGAAATCGCTAGCGCTGTAATCAGTGAAGGGCTTCGCCGAGAAGATGCCTGCGTTGTTTACGACGACATCAATCGACCCAAACTTCTGAACAGCGGCATCCACCACCTTCTGTGCCGTAGCCGCCTGGCCGATGTCTCCGTCCACCAATACAAGCTTGTCGGACGCCTTCAACTCAGCCGACTTTGTCGCATTGCGTGAGGTGCCCACTACGTTATAGCCACGTTCCAGGAATACCTTTACTACTGCAGCGCCGATTCCCTGGGATGCGCCCGTCACGATTACTGTCTTTTGAGTACCTGCCATCTGTTGCTCCTGTCCAAATCAATATCGCCAGTGCTGCAGATGGCAACACGAGGATGTTCCTCGACGTTGGCGATGCCGCGGGTTGATGCGGCCATCTGCTGCGTTCAAGCTGCAATATAGATTCGATAGGAGATTGCTATGAGGCCCGATTTGTTCTGATACCGGCTATCGGTTTACTCGATAGCTCCCAATCGGATATCAACGTTCGCAACGTTCGAGATCCGACGAGTCATTGTCAGAAAAGCGTTGAGTGCGCTGGTCGGATGGCCATCATGGCGTCGAACGAATACCGTCTCTACCTGCGCCTGATCTGCCGGGAGCTCATGCACCGTGACGGACTGATCCATCCAGAGTCTATCCACTAGTGCCCTTGGTAGCAGCGTTATGCCTACGCCGGAGCTGATGCAGGTGATGATTGCATCGAGAGACGCAAATTCCATCACTGTGTAACGAATACCTAGTCCATCGAGGATAGAGCTGAGCCTCTGACGGTAAGAACAACCCTGCCGAAACACTATCGCTTTGAGGTTCTGAACTTCGGTGAGATCGCCGAGGTTCCGTATGGATAGGGGACTTACGAGAACGAGTTCCTCGAGGAATAGTGGCTCCTCATTCAGGTCTTGGTGGTGGACAGGTCCAGCCACAAAGGCACCATCCAATTCGCGCTCCGCCACCTGATTGATCAGAGATGTGGTAGTCCCTGTCATGATGGCTAATTCAACCCTCGGATATTGCTGCGCATATTGGGCTACGAGTGTGGGTAGCCGCAGTCCGGCAGTGGTCTCCAGCATTCCGATACGCAGGCTGCCCTTTGGAGTTCCATCCTCTTTGACCTCCGTGATGGCTTGCTGGAACAGCACGCGTATCTGTTCCACGTAGGAAAGGAGACGGAGACCGGCTTCACTCGGCTCCACGCCACGGCTGTGCCTGACGAATAGCTGAACGCCGAGTTCTTCCTCCAGGAGGCGAATTCGGGCGGTGACATTTGATTGCACCATGTTCAGTTCAGCCGCCGCCCGGTTCATGCTGCCAATTCGTGCCACGGCCTCCACAATCCTTAAGTCATCTGCGTCCATGTGCGTCCTACCTCTACATACAAGTCCAGTATAGAGACGAATCTCTTCCGCTATCAGCCCGGTGAGACAGCAAGGAGCGCCACCCTCCTCCCATGACTAGCCCTGCAACGTAGACCGTGCTGTTCAGCATGAACAAGTACGCGCCCAACCGATGCAGACGCAGCGCCGTCGCTAACATGCCCTGTCCGAGACTTACGTGGTTGTAAATCCAGCAGATCTTCATATTTTCCGCGCTTCGACACTTGCTTTCCGTCGAGCTCGGCCGGTTTTAGTCATGTCGCAGTTGCGCCTTATTATCGGCGTCGCGCCGGAATGTATCTGCATTTAGGTGTGAGAGGCTGCTTGACACTAACGTGGACCACGCCCGAAGGTGTCTGAACGTCGAGTGAGCTGCCTGTGAGTGACTGGAGTTTTCCTATCACGCCGGAATCGGAGGGCGGCTGCCGACTCCTTTTGCGTCGGCGGCTTAATCTCGGCGTGAAGGAGATAAGAAGAGCTTTCTGAACGTAGCTGGGTAGATTGACGAGATCCTCTCTGTAGGGGGTCATGTTTATCACGTTGATCAGACCGTTCTTCGCTCCTCAAACGGCCGGTCCACTTCGGCGCTCTCACGCCCGCTGTGAAAGTGGAGCTGAGGGAGCCTAGTCGACTCGGCTCTCTCCGCTGCCTGAAGGCTAAAGGTACCTCTGAGTTGAAATGATCTCGTTCTTGCAATCGTGCTGCGCGATCTCGTCGGACCTAACGCGCAGCACAACGCTCAGGTTGCTCAACGGCATGTTTTACGCTATGCCCTCTCTGGCTTCTCTCCAAAGATCAATCGATCCCTCTTGAGCGTAGCGATCAATTTCTGCAAGCTCTGCGTCGGAGAATTGGAGTTTTTTGATCGCGTCCAACGAGTTATCGAGCTGCTCCACGTTGCGCGCTCCGATCAGTGCTGAAGACACTCTCTTGTCGCGCAAAACCCAGGCGATGGCCATCTGTGCCAGCGACTGTCCGCGCCCTTTTGCGATTTCATCCAGCGCGCGCACTCGGTTGAGATTCTCTTCGTTCAAGAAGTCCTTCTGAAACGAGCCGCTGTCATTTGCTCGCGAGCTCGCGGGCACACCGTTCAAATACTTGTCGGTCAATAAGCCTTGCGCGAGTGGAGAAAACGCAATGCAACCTACGCCAAGCTCCTCCAACGTACCCAGTAGCTCTCCCTCAACCCAGCGATTCAGCATAGAGTATGACGGCTGATGGATCAGCAGGGACACACCCTCTCTGTTCAGAATCTGCGCCGCTTCGCGCGTCCGGTCGGAATCATAGGACGAAATACCGACATACAATGCTTTGCCCTGCCGCACTGCCTGAACCAGTGCACCCATGGTTTCTTCCAGTGGAACATCCATCGTCGGCCGGTGGGAGTAGAAGATGTCAACATATTCGAGTCCCATTCGATTTAAACTCTCGTCGAGGGACGCAAGAAGATATTTGCGCGAGCCGCCTATGCCATAGGGTCCCGGCCACATATCCCAGCCTGCCTTCGTGGAAATCAGCAGCTCATTTCGGTGACTGCGAAAATCCCTTCGGATGATCTCTCCGAAATTTTCCTCCGCGGATCCATAGGGCGGCCCGTAGTTATTCGCCAAATCGAAATGTGTCACCCCTCGATCGAAAGCGCGCCGAATCACCGTCCGGCCGGTCTCGAACACATTCACGTCTCCGAAGTTTTGCCACAGTCCAAGCGAAATCGGGGGCAGTACAATCCCCGATTGCCCACAGCGCCGGAACGATGCGCCGTCATACCGCTTTGCATTGGGTATATAACTCATCCCATCTCCTCTTCTTAGACTCACTCAGCCACTATGCGACAAAAAGCAGATTTTTGCGAAACGGTCTCGCAGTTGCCCACATCTCTTTCGCGAGACAGAACGGCGAGGTCATGTCCATTCTCCAGTGTGCGGACGCTTGCGTTCCATGCTGACTGAGTCGCCAGGACTGACGCTGTGAATGCATACAGCGTGCCAATCACTCGGGGGCCAGGTCGACCAGCTTCAAAAATATATTTTCGCTTCTGTGTATCTGGAACACTGTTTTCGCTGGTCGTTGTGTTTTTTCTCCTTCAATAGATTTCAAAAGCATTCGCGATGGGATGACACAGAGCTTTCAGTGCAGAATATTAAGACAAGCTTAAGGCCTTCGATCGCTCAGTTTATCGGTGGCCGATCAACCTGAACACGAAAGGCAACGATGATGAGCGACCATACGCGAGAGAGATCCATGGTGGAACACCCGTCCCGGAGAAGCTTCCTGGGCATGAGCTCAGTAGCTCTGGCGACTGTGGCATTTGCCGGACCGACAGCAGATGCTCAGACGAAAGCAAGCACGCAGAAAGCGGAGCACGACCACTCCTCGAGCGACCCGGGACAAGAGAATAAGGTGTTGCTCGGAGAAAATCCAAACTCGAATGATCCGCCGCCGACCGATCATGGCGATATTGTGCCCATCTGGTACTCGTTCGATCTGGTCAAGAAGCGCGTCCAAGAGGGTGGCTGGACGCACGAAGTTACACAACGTGTCCTGCCATCTTCAAAAGACATCGCAGGCGTCAACATGCGTCTTACCGCCGGCAGCTATCGCGAACTCCATTGGCACACGGCTGATGAGTGGGCCTATGTACTTTACGGGAAAGCGCGCGTCACGGTGATGAATCCCGATGGCACAATGTTCATCGGAGATGTGGAAGAGGGCGACCTGTGGATCTTCCCAGCCGGATTCCCCCACTCGATCCAAGGCCTTGGCCCCGATGGAACCGAATTCCTGCTGGTTTTTAACCAGGGATCATTTTCCGAAGATGGCACAATGCTCCTTTCGGAGTGGATTGCCCATACACCACCCGAGGTGCTTGCGAAGAATACTGGTCTTGACGCCAGTATTTTCGCGAAGGCTCCCCAGCCACCCCTCTATATCTTCCCGGGAACGGTGCCTGGATCTCTGGAGCAGGACAAAATGGAGATCGGCGGGGAAGCCGTCGCATCCCGCTATCAGTACACCTTCAAGATGAAATCGATGGAACCTACGAAGACGAGCAAGGGAGGTTCAGCGCGTATTGTGGATTCTCGCAATTTTCCACCGTCGAAACATATCGCCGCCGCATTGATCATAGTAAAGCCGGGTGCCATGCGCGAACTCCACTGGCATCCCAATGCATCCGAATGGCAGTTCTATATTGCCGGCAAGGGTCGGATGACGGTCTTCTTCCCAGTCGACAATGCTCGAACCATGGATTTCAACGCAAACGATGTTGGCTTTGTTCCGTCGAACGCCCCGCACTATATCGAGAACACCGGGGATACCGAGTTGGTCTTTCTCGAGACATTTGCGTCCGAGGAATTCATGGATGTTTCTTTGAACCAGTGGCTCAGAAGGGTGCCCAGCGAGATGCTAAAGGCCCACCTGAATATCGATAAGGAGACCGCTCTCAGAATTCCTGCTGAAAAACTGGCTGTTATCTAGTAGCGACCTCTCTTTTTACATCCATCCATATATGGTTGGGTCGCCTCGGACGGTGACTCGTCCATACACCAATTGGTGATTCTCGCGTCATCTAGCAACAGTCGGCCTTCGACAAACCTGAACTGGAGTTGCCGAAGCCGGCCGTTGCTGAACCGCCGCCTCATAAACTTTCGGTGCAACACGTTGCGAAATTGAACTGCCTCAACAAGCGGCGCCGATTGAACGACCTCTTTCGCGGTCCCCCGCCGTGCGAATTAGGCAATTACAAGCAAATCCAGGGACTTAGCAGCGAGCATTTACGCTTTACGGTTTCTTTCGCAATTTCTTTACATCGCAACCTTTTTCTGGACAAACATAATAAAACGATATAAAGAATAATAAATCGCTAGTCGCTTGGCTTCCGTGAAAGCCGGACTATTCCCGAGAACGACACTGCGTGACGATCCTGGAAGCCCGAGTTGCGGTCCACTGCGAGAGTCCATGAAACGGCGGAGGACAACACTTCGATGCAACGCAGAGAGTTTCTAAAACGCGGGATGGCTTTGGCTGTTGCTGCGGACCTCGGAACCGGCAAGTCACAGGGGCTTGTACCCGCCCATAACTGGGGGAACTACAATTTCGGTTCTGGCCCACATGTCACAGACCGTCTAAATCAGGGTCCGTTCCCCCAGTATCCACCCGACGCCGTCATTCCCACGGATGAAGTGGTCATGACCACCACAGCGTCAGAAGAAGTCGTGCCGAATTATGGCAAGGGGCTGATCACATACATCACGGCTGACAGTGGCACAGAAGAAATTAAATCGGACAACATACCCCAAGCCATTGAGGATTTGATCCGATTTCCCTTGGGGCAACAGCTATACATCCGACCGACTTGGCGGGAAGTCCAACCGCGACCTGGACGCCTCGAGTTGCCCGATTACGTGAAGCTCGTCTTCGATCTTGCGAAGAAGAACAACAAACGGGTTGGGCTTCGCATTCAGATGAGCGCGCCCGACTATCGGCACCAGCCGGCGCTGCCGGATTTTGTTCTCGACAAAGTACCAACAGTTGAGCTGGTGCCCGACGAGAGAGAGAAGAAGGAGGCGGCGCGGTTTATGGAAAACCGCTATTCGCGGTATCAGCCACGCTTCGATCATCCGTTCTTTCAGCAAGCATTCGGTGAGTTGGTAGGCCTTTTAGCAGCGGAATTCAATGGCAATCCTTCCATCGAGTTCGTGGACACCTTTCTATATGGATTCTGGGGCGAGGGCCACACTTGGCCCTTTCTCAACACTCCTTTCCCGGATTACCAGACCGCGGAGAGGACCTGGGTCCAAATGATGGAAATGCAGTTGGAGCACTTCACAAAAACCCCCTTAATGACCAATACCCAGCCCGACTACAGTCGCGTCGGCAACTCCGAAGTCCTTGATCTCACGGTTCGCACTTACAACTGGATTCGAAGCGACACCATCTTCATTGAAAACGAACAGATCGAAACCCTCAGTAATCGTCCGCCGTGGATTGCCGCAGCGCTCGAGCAGGGGATTCCCGCGAAGAGTCCAGACACGAATAACGCCGAGGAAGGCGTATCGCCGACCGAAAATATGATCGCTCACGTCATGGATGTGGGGGCGAATTACTGGTCGCTTTGGAACTTTCACGCGATTAGCGCCAAGAATCTCTTGGCCTACTACCAGGCATTTCCCAAATCGTTCGACCAGATCAATCGCCGCATTGGCTACCGTGTACGGCCCTCGATGATCTGGAGCTATGAAGACAATCACTATCTGGGACTAATCATCGCCTTCGCCAACGATGGCATCGCGGGTGTTCCGGGAGTGCTGCGCGTGACGGTGGAAAGCGCAGACGGCAAGGTGCTGACTAGCGGTTGCCTGGATGCTGGCTTTCCGCTGCCCGGAAAGCTCCGGCAGGCGCAATTTGTGCTGCCACAGGGAACAACATTTACGGGATTGAAACTGCGAGCAGAGATCGAAGTCAAAAGTATGCGTTACCCAGTGCAGTGGGCCTGTCGCCAGAAGCTAAACGAGGATGGTTCCCTCACTCTGCGTCCTAATCTTCATCACGGCGCGTAGCGGGACACCATCGCGAAAGCTCTTTTCAATAATCATCTTCACAGCGCTCTTTGCGGTGGACCAGTCCGACAGCGATGCACACCGTCCACGAGACCGTAAGTTACATCGCATAACGAAGGAAAGAAAGATGAACGTAAACTTTTCAATTCTCTTTGCACTGTTGGTGTGCGTTCCCGGAGCTTTTGCCCAACCCAATTCCTCGTTTTACGTATCGACGAGTGGAGATGATTCGAATCCCGGCAGCGAAGTTGCGCCTTGGCGCTCAGTGCAACATGCGGCCGACACCGTGCGTGCGGGCAGTACCGTCAACGTGCGAGGGGGAATTTACGAAGAGCTCTTGAGCATCAACACATCCGGCAACGCGAGTGATGGCTACATCACCCTTCGAAGTTTTCCGGGAGAGACCGCGATACTGGACGCGGGGCATTTCACGCCGGCTGGCAGAAGCGGCATTCTCACGATACACAACCAGAGTTACGTGAGAATCGAAGGCTTTGAAATTCGAAATTACCGCACCGCTGAACATCGGCTCACTCCATTGGGTATAAGCGTTACGGGAGCGGGCTCCCACATAGAACTTCTGAAGAACAACGTTCATGATATTGAACAGAACTTTCAATGGGCGCGATGCTCCAGGGCGAGGCGGTAACGGGTTTGGCATCGCCGTATATGGCACCGACGCCAAGACTCCGATTACCGATCTGGTCATCGACGGCAATGAGGTCCACCATCTCAAGACTGGTTCGAGCGAATCGCTGGTAGTCAATGGGAACGTCACAAATTTCCGCATCACGCACAACGTCGTCCACGACAACAACAACATCGGAATCGACGTCATCGGTTTTGAGCGCACGGCCCCGGACCCGGCCGTCGACCAAGCCCGCGACGGCATAGTGAGCGGAAACTCCGTTTACAACATTACGTCGCGTGGCAATCCCGCATACGGCAACGACCAGTCTTCTGATGGGATCTATGTCGACGGCGGTACCCGGGTCCTGATTGAACAGAACGTCATCCACGATGTGGACTTCGGAATCGAGCTAGCCAGTGAGCACCAGAACCGCGCCACCAGTTACATCATCGCAAGGAACAATCTTATCTATCACTGCAATACCGCCGGCGTTTCTCTCGGAGGCTATGCGCCGGAGCGAGGACGCACGGATCACAGCACCGTGGTCAACAACACGCTCTACAACAACGATACTGCGGGAACAGGATCCGGTGAGTTTCAAATGCAATGGAACATGGCGGATGATCGCTTTGAAAACAACATTGTGTACTCGGGGCCACGTTGTCTTCTTGCGGTGAACAAGTCTCAGATCGACAAGACTCAACCGTCTAACACTGTCGATCACAACCTTTACTACTGTGTCTCCGGGGCGCGGGCGAGCAAATGGGCCGGTGCTTCCGCCACCGTGACTGGGTTCGACGAATACGTTCAGTCAACGGGAAATGACCGTCATTCCAGTTTTTCCGATCCGCTTTTCATCGATCCTGCCAAGAAGGACTTTCATCTAGGATCAGGTTCTCCTGCGATAGCTGCAGGCGCCCACGCCGGGTTGCCAGTCGGAGACCTAGACGTTGACGGCTCATCGTCGAGTCACATCCGGAAAGATAGACATCGGCTGCTACCAAAGAAAATAAGGGAATTCCATGCAGTCGAATGTCGTGGCAAGCAGGGCTTTCCAGATACCCCATACGATCGCCCCGATACCGCCCGACTTCTGCGTGGCGTTCTGCTGGAAGGTGTTCAGCGCGATGGAGGACGGGGGATTGGAATTGTGGCCTGAGTATCACACCCGCGAGTTCGAGCTTCTACCGTGTGCCTGCCATGTGCACTCGTTTAGACGAGGGTGCAGGACTCGGGGCTTAGCGTTGCATATTGATCGCGGAGCGACACCACACCTGCATGCCCTTGAAAGCGCCCCGGGCCGCGGTTTCATGTCCGACTTCCTACGACCGGAACCGAAAGGTTTAGGCTCTATCCACGCGCTGGCACATCGATTTGAACCATATACCGCATCGCGCGCTCTGGAATCTGATCGAGCGATTGACGGTATTTCTTCCAAAGTGAACGGTCCGCCTGTATGCGGCCACGGGCTCTTCGTTCTCTTCTGTCCGGAGAGCGAGAGCGGAAGCGAAACGCAGAGGATCACGAGTACGAACCTTACTCCACATCTCATCTATCACTTCTTTTACAAAACAAAATGAAATGTCTAAAGCTCCGACGCTATCGGTGCAATCGCCATCGGCTGCGTCTCAACCGCCCTCCACTCCAGCACCTTCAGATCCAGGACGAAGATCGCATACATCACCGGCACCTGAAGCTTTGTCACAACGGTCGCCACCAGTAGGCCACCGATCTGCGCATAGCAAAGAGGCTTCCATAGCGGTCCGCCATGCAGCGCGAGCGGGAAGAGGGCGAGCACCGTCGCAAAGACGGTGATCAGTACTGGTCGGAGTCGGAGAATTCCAGCGTCAATCAGAGCGTTCTCAAAGTCATCGCCGGCGTAGTGACGCTCTTCAATAAAATCGAAAAGCACAATCGAGTGGCTCACGATGACACCGACGAGGCTGGCAACACCAAGAAAAGCCATAAACCCGAATGGCTCATGCATGATCCACAAGGCACAGAACGCGCCGATCATCCCGTAAGGCGCCGCCGCCAAGACAAGCAGCGGTTTGATGGCGTTCTTGAATTGAAAAAGCAGTGCGAGAAATACGGCGAAGGAGGAGATGGCCATTACCATCGCGAGATTCTTGAACCCCGACTTAGTCTTGTCATATTCGCCACCAATCTGCAGTTGATACCCGGGTGGCAAGGACGCTTGCAGCGAGCGCAGACGTGGCATCACCTGGGCGATCACCTCCGAACTCAGATGCCCGGCAATAGGAAAACTCCGTATGTTCATGGTGCGGAACTGCTCAAGACGAATGATGCGTCCGTTCACCAGATCGTGGTCAATCTGCGAGAGTTGCGTGAGCGGTACCTTGGAGTTGTCCTGTGAGGCATAGACGTACAGATTTTGAATATCGGAGAGGCGGGCGCGCTCGTCCATGCGCATTCGCGCAACAATCGGAATCTGCTTCTGACCCTCCTGAAGAGCGGCAACGGTAGTTCCGCTGATTCCGGCAACAGAAGAGTTGGCGACATCCATATTCGTAACTCCCGCCAAATTAGCGCGATCCGGATTCACGGTCAGTGCTACCTGCGCATTTTCGTCTCCCCATTCGTTGCGCGTGCGCTCTGCCAACGGTGACGATCGCAAAATATCTTCGACTTGACCGGCAATGTTACGCAATTGCCGGATATCGTTACCCTCAAGCGCGGTGTTGACATCGGCGGTGCTAGAGACACGAATCTCGATCGGATAATCAATCGGATTGGTCAGCAGCTGCCGTGCGTCCAGTCGCGCTCCAGGAATGGACGCGGAGAGGGCTGGTTGCAGTTCGCGAATAAACTGCGGAGTTACCTCTTTGTCCGTAACCTCGAGCAAGACTTGCGCGTAGTTCAACTGTTGGAGCTGAGGGGACGCAGAAAACCAGAACCGCGGACCGCCGCCGCCGACGAAAGTCGTCAGGTAACGGAGCACGGGGGCGGAAGGGCTGCCGTACTTCGCGTGTTCTTGTCCGAACTTTGCGGCCTGTATCCTGACCGTCTCCTCTACCTTGCGCGCGACATCGTTGGTTGCGCTCAGATTGGCGTCATTGGGCAGCCAAACGTCGATGTATGACCAGTATTGAATGTCCTCTGGGAAGAAGGCAGGGTTCAGGCGCGTGAAGATAAATGCGCCGAAGGCCAGAAACACCAAAGAACCGACGAAAAACTTCCAGCGATGTTCTATCGAGTATCGCGCGACCCGCGCATACCATCCATAGAAGCCTGCGCTGCGCATTTGCTCGATCGTCTTCTCCGGCTTCTTCTTCGGATTCCTTTGTGGGCGCAGAAGATAGTAGGCAAGAAACGGCAGAAAGGTCATGGACACCAGCCGCGAAGCAAGCAGCGAGCAGGTCATGACAATCGGCAAGCTGTGCAGAAACTCGCCCGTGTTTCCGGTGACCATCAGGAAGGGCAGATACGCGACGATATTCGTGACGGTCGCGTACATGATGGCGGTCGCCAGTTTCGTGGGGCCCAGCCAGGCGGCTATGGCAGGCGGGTGCCCCTCGGCAAGCGCGCGCTTGATGGAGTCCCCGGCAAGTACGGGATCGTCAACCAGAAGGCCCAAGGCGATGATCAGAGTGGCGACAGACACCTGTTGGATATCAATGCCGAGAAGGTACATGGCGCCAAATGTCATGGCCAGAGTGACCGGCATCGAGATTGCCATCAGCAAGGCCGAACGCCACTCCCAGAAGCCCAGCCACGAGACCAGCACCACCAGGAGAATGGCCTCATACAGCGCATCCATGAAGAGGCTGATATTCTCCTTCACCTGGCGGGGCTGATCCGAGGTGCGGGCGATAACGAGATCTTCCGGGAGATACTGTCTGACGGCCGCGAGCTTCGCATCCACGCTCTTTCCGAATGCTCCGATCTGCGCCGCGTCCTTCATCGGCAAGGCCAGCGTGACAGCGCGGCTGCGATGCCATGTGCCCTTCCCGTCAGCCCATGTAAGGTAGTTCAGGTAGCGCGCTGGACTCTGATATCCGCGCGAGATATCGACCAGGTCCCTGAGATAGACCGGGCTTTGCGCCGCGGACGAAGACGAACTTATAATCACGTCGCCGATTTCGCGAGCGTTGGCAAACTTTCCCGAAGGATCAATCTGGATCGTCTTTGTTCCGACCTCCAGTTGTCCTCCGGGCAACGTGATATTGCGTGCTCCGAGAATGTTCTTCAGATTGGACGGTTGCAAACCATAGGCCGCCAGCCGTTCTTGTGAATAATTCAGGTAAATCTGCTCCGGCAGAACACCCTTGCGGTCGACCTTGGCGACCTCGGGCGCTCCCTGCAACATCCTGGAGATCAAGTCGGTATAGTCATCCAACTCGCGATAGGAATATTTATCACCGGCAACTGCGGCAAGGCCGGCCTCGGTATTTGCTGGGTCGCGGATGATGGTGGCCATCCACGCGTCAGGATGAATCTCCGAACGGTGCAAGTTCTCTTCGACCCACTCGTCTCCAAGCGTCCTCAGTTGCTCGTCGCTCAGCTTTGACGTTATATCTACGCCAATGAAACCACTGCCTTGGAAGAAGTGCGGGTCAGCAACTGCTCCGCTGTCCTTCGCCGAATCGACGACAGCCACCAGCGAATCGCGCACAAGATCAGCCGAAGTGGATACTGGAAACGCGTAAACGACGCTGATGCGCGGCTGGAATGAGCGCCGCGACTCTGCTGCCCGCGTCTTCCGAATAGCGTTCTCCACAGACCTGGCGCGTAGCGCAATATCGACCTGATTGGCGGGGGGACTTGCCACCGTCAACATCAGTGCCGCGGTGTCGCCGAAGTCGCTGTTGAACTGGATGGGACCTGCCCCCTGAGGCAATTTGTCGTTGAGCGCATTGAGCTTGAGATTGATGTCGGCAAATTGCTTCTTGGTATCAGTGACGCTGTCGTCCAGCTGCACATAGACAAGGGAGAGACCAGGAAAGCTGATGGAGCGGATGCCGAAATCGGACGGCAACGGCGCTTTGATAAACGGGTTCTGCGCCATCGTCTGTTCTACCGACCGGCTTACTAGCTGCTCCACCTCTTCGGCGGTCGCGCCGGGCCATTGCGTAGTGGCCACGGCCACGCGAACGGCAATCTTCGGATCCTTTCGCTTAGGCATGTGTAGGTATCCATACCATCCCCACAGCGCGACAGCTATTAGCAGCACAAAGGCAACCTGGCGGTGTTCGGTGAAGAACCGCGCCGTGTTGTGTGTCTGAGCGATGTACTCGTTGTCGGACTTGTGGCTCATGCTCTTGACTCGTGCCTGCTCTTGATCTGTGAATGTTGGCGGTGGGCCATTCTCGGCCCTCTAAGGAATCACGCGGACGGAATCGCCATCCTTAACCAGAGAAACTCCAGTCGTCACGACTCGCTCTCCCGAGTGAATGCCGTTGTTTGTCGCGATCATGTTCCCGTAGACATCGCCCAGAGCCACCGGCCGCAGCCGTACAGACTCGATCTCGGAATCACCTTGAAGGACCATGACGGCAAAACCATTCGAGCTCTGTGGATTGCGTACCACCGCGGAAAGCGGGACGGTCAGCAGAGATTTCTCAAACGGCTCGCCCTGGAGCGCAAGGGACGCGATCATGCCCGACTTCAGTTGATTCCTTGAGTTGGGAACCGTAACTTCTACTGAGAACACACGGCTCTTGGGATCCGCGGCGGGAGAGATCGCTGTGATTCTCCCAACAAACTGCTGCGATAGCGCGTCAGTGGAAATGTCCAGACGTTGGCCTAACTTCACGCGACCGACCGCCGTGTCCGGAAGGCCGAAGACCGCTTTTACGGTCTGCGTGCTGGCAATCGTAAAGCCGTTGGTGGCCAGCCCCACAAAGCTGCCCGTATCGACGTTGCGCTTGACTATCCAGCCATCGAAGGGCGCCCGGAGCGAGCAATACCCGAGAGCCGTAGTGGCCTCGCTCACATCTGCCTTTCCCCCGGACACGGCAGCCGTAGTGCTTTCAAGCTGCGCTTGTGCTGAATCGAAGTCCGGCTTGGTGGCGCTCTGCGACCCGTAGAGTGCCGAGACCCGGTCAAAGCTGAGCTTCGCCTTCTCATACTCGGCCTGGGCACGGGAAAGCTCCGCGTTCGCCTGCTGAAGCTTGTCGCGATAGCTCTGCTCGCGTACCACAGCAAGAACAGTTCCCTTCCGCACGAAGTCACCCTGATCTATATTTCGCATTCCGCCGCTGGCGCTCTTCACTTGGCGAACGTGATCTATATAACCGCCGGATTGGAAAGCAAGATCGACTTGCGAATACGGAACGATGCTGGCTGAATAGCGCACGCTGTTTCCAATGGCGATGTTCTGCACCATTGCCGTGCGGACGGGCACGGGTGACCTTGCGGGAATTGCCGACTTTTTGCACGCGGCAAGCATGAAAGCGGCGGCCAAAGCGGCAATGACGATTTCGCGATGGACTTTGTATCTCATGGGTTTCATTCTTCTCCGAGAGCTTTCTCGAAGTTCGCCTTTGCGCTCCAGAAGGCCAGCAGGCTCTGCTGGTATTCCTCATTGGCACTGGTAGCGGCAGCCTGCTGCTCTAACAAGTCGCGCAGGAGCACGATGGATTTGCGGAATTGATCGGTCACTTCGCGCAATTTTTCATCGGCCGCATCGCGCGCCGCACCGGCCACAACCACCAGCGAGCGGCTCTCGCTTAATTTGCGAAAGGTATTGTCGACGTCGAGCAACACCTGCGAGCGAGTCTCCTGCAACTGGTACTTACTCTGATCCACGGTCGCCTCTTTCTGCTTCACGTCATCGCGCCGCCCTCCCCAATCAAAGGGGTCCCATTTCATCTCGACGCCGGCAGAGGCAATGTTCTGAGGCAGGATCTGCGTATTGATAGGACTCACGTAGTGAAAGGCTGCGCCGATATCTGGAAGGTATTGCGACTTAGCCAGCTTGCGATCGTAGTCAGCCCGGCGCACATCGATTTCTGCTTCCTTTATCTCGGGCCGCTGCGTTAGAGACGTCTGTCGCGCCAGCGTCAGATCCATCTCTGCGGGCGTTATGGGCGGGACTTGTTGAGTGCGAAATGGCGTATCCAGATCGCGGCCAAGAAGGTTGTTCAGATATTCCTTTTGGGTGGTGAGCGTATCGCGCAGCTGCACCACCTGATATTGCGCCTGTGCCAACTTCGCTTTTGCCTCAAGGCTGCTCGATTGAAGGGCCGACCGTTGAGCCACGTAATCCAACACAACCCTGTCCGTTTCCTGATATTGCCTGACCGTCGCCCGCGCCACGTGAAGAGCGCTCTCCGTTTGCAGGACGGCGTAATAGGCCTGTCGTACATCCGCCACCACAGACTGCCGTTTGGCCTGGTACTTTTGCCCGGCCAGATCGGCACCTAACTCCTGTTCGCGAATCGCCAGATGAATCTTGTATAGCTGCGTGAGGGGCTGCGCGACTTGAATCACTGCGTCCCCGGTGAATCCCTGGGAGAGCTTGATGTGCGTATCCTGCGAGGGGGACGGAACATTGTTGATGGTCCCGAAGACGCCTTTTTGGAAATTGAACGACGGCGATGTCAGATTCGCTCCTCCAAAGAAATACGTGCTGATCTCAGGAAATCGTTTCGCCTTGGCTTGCCGCACCTGCCAATGCGCTTTCGTGATGTCGAGCTGAGCGATCTTTGCCGGCCTATTGTTATCGATCGCAATCTGGATCGCATGCGACAGGGTGAGCTCGGGCAAATCATCTGCCGCCTCCTGCGCACTGAGACCGTTGCCGGCCATCAGCGCGAGCCCCAGAAGGGTGAGGTGGCATGCCCATGCGAGTCTCATCAGACTCATCATTTTGGACCGTGCCTGCCTCAGGCAGACTGCAGCGCTCAACGGCAAGCGCTGCCCTGTATTGGCTGAAGGCTTCCTGCTCTAGCCACGACGCCCGCCCCCGCCTTGCGGTCCCAGGTTGTTCAAGTCATCCAAGACGGCCTGCCGATCCTGATCGCGAAAAGATCCGGCATTCATGACAGCCTCGATCTCGGACTTGGATTTCTTGAGCTCCATTAATGCCTGCAGGGGCCGTCCAGAATCAGCTTTCGCTTGCTGCAGGGCATTCAAACTGTCCTGAAGCTGCTTAACCTGCTCCTCCGTCGGCTTGCCAAACATGACGGCGACAAAGACATCTTTGCCCAGTTTTTGCCCGGCGCTAGGGGGTTGAGCCGAAACCTCTTGCGGTTTCTTGTTCGCCAACAGTGTCTGGGCATCCTCTTGTAAAATCCCACGATCCGGCTGTTTGACAGTTGCCATGATCGTCTTCATGTTGGAGACCGCTTGGTACGGTGTCAGAAGGTCAACCGGGGCGCCCGGCTGCCGTTCTTCGCGGGCGCCTTTCAAGGTTTCGGCATTTGCCTGCAATTCTTTGACTTGGGGCACGGTAAGACTGCCGTTCAGCACGGCAATCTTCATGTCCTCTTTAAACTTGTCCATCGCCGGATTCGACGCTCCGGCCTGGGCAATCGCCCTAGGCGTTTGGTGCAATGCGAGGAAGACGATTGATAACGAAATAGCTTGTAAAGCGCGCTTCACGGGTCCTTCTTTCTCAGTAGGCGTTCTGCTCGATGCAATGCCAATGCCTCGCCAGGCGCTAAGTGTCCCTTTGTTGCAGGTAAATTTCTTTGATTGCTTCACCGGCAAGCCCCTCTTTTGGATTCCTCGGACAGAGCGGCTCCCAGCAACTGTTCGTCAAAATTGCCCCTTAACTCTCCGAAACAAGAAGGGCAATCGAAGATTGTCGCGGAGTTTCGTCGGTGGCGCGACAAGAAGTCAATGCACACGATCTTGTGACCAAGTCAAGTAGATCTAAAGACACAATCGTTTTGTTATCAACGCCGCACGCTATTTCTCATTCATCAGCGAGGCTTCTCGGCGCTATACTCGCTAGGTTCCCCAACGCCACAATCTGAGGCAGTACTGTTTCCACTGCCGATTTTCCATGAACTGGGCCCGTGAGGTTATCCCTATGCCCGAGTCTGCCATACGATTTGAGGAATTCGAGCTGGACATTGAGAGCTGCGAACTGCGGCGGTCCGGACGGCACATCAAGCTCGAACGGATCCCGATGGAACTGCTGATCCTGCTACTGCAGAATCCAGGAAAGCTGCTCCGTAGAGAGACCATTGAGCAAAAGGTCTGGGGCGGCAACGGTTTCCTCGAAACCGAGCACAGCATAAACACAGCAATCAACAAACTCCGAGCGACTCTTCGGGACAATTCGAGGGACCCGCACTTTATCCGAACCGTAGTCGGACAGGGCTATCGCTTCATTGCCGAAGTGAGATACGCGGAGCCGATAGAGAAGTCGCTCGTCGCGGCGCGCACATCCGTTTCTCTTCCCGCGTCGGAAGCGGCACCTGCCGCGACTGACAGAAAAGGTGCGGAACAGCAGACCTTTGGCCAACCGGTTGGACTACCCAATGGAATGGGGCCAAAGCAGGTGGTGGCGCTAGAACTGGCATCGACGCCGATTTTGGGTCAGCCAATCCAGGCCCCCGCCCAGGAATCGCCGCAGCCCAAAGGAAGCCGTGCCGTTGCCAGCAAGTGGTTTGTCGCGGGGTCTTTTGCATCGCTGGTGGCGATTGTCATTGTTGCCGCGATAGTTCATCTTCTGCGCAATCCCAAGGCATCACAGCCATCCGCACCAGCACCCGGATTCCGCTCGATTGCCGTGCTGCCCTTCCGCGATCTTGCGCAAAACTCAGACCAGGACTATCTGGTCGATGGGATGACCGACCAGCTTATTTCCGACCTTGCGATGAGCACGCCGTTGCACGTGACTTCTCACCGATCGGTGATGCAATACAAGGGCGTGGAACTGCCTTTGCGGGAAATTGCGCAGGCGCTCAACGTGGAAGCAATCGTGGAAGGCTCCTACCTCCGCCAGGGGACAGAGATTCGCATTACAGCCCAGTTACTGGATGCGCAAAACGACCGGCATTTGTGGGCTCAGACCTATCGCGAGAGCGATAGGAACCTGCTCGCCATGCAGGATCAGGTGACGAACGACATTGCCCGCGAAGTTGCCCTCGCCGTCGGCAGTTCCTTTACTGGATCGAAGCCGCAAAGCGTGAACGAGCCGGCACGGAACGCTTACTTGCGCGGGCGATATCTCTGGAATGAGCGGACCTTGAGTGGCGTCACAAAATCCATCGAATACTACACCGATGCAATCCGCGCGGACCGCAATTATGCCGAAGCCTACGCGGCACTCTCCGAATCGTACGTGACGCTGAGCGCGTATGGAGCTCCAAACCCCGCCGACGCGCTTCGGAAGGCCCAGTTTGCCGCTGAGCGCGCGCTCCAGCTTGATGGCGACCTGGGTGCCGCACATACCGCTCTGGCCGCCGTCAAAACTGACCGGGATCGGGATTGGATGGGAGCTGAGGAGGAATATCGGCGAGCCATTGCAATGAACCCGTCGGACTCGATAGCCCATCACTGGTACGGTCTACATCTTGTCCGCTTGGGGAGGGACCAGCAAGGATTATCAGAGTTAGATCGAGCGCTATCTCTCGATCCCCTCTCTCTGATCATTGCTACCGATATAGCCGAAACCTACTATTTAATGCGTAAGCCCGACGAGGCGATGATCCGAATCAACGAGGTCCTTGCGCTCAATCCCGATTTCGCGCAGGCCCATATGGTCAAAGGGAAGATTCTGGAAGAATTGCATCGCTACCATGAGGCTGATGATGAGTTCGTGGAATCGGCTCACTTGTTCGGCGGAGGTAGCAGTCTCGACGCTGTTCGCGGCCACGCCCTCGCGCTCGCCGGGAAGCGGGAACAATCATTGAAGATTGCCCAGGGCCTCGAAGCCGCATCGGAACGGCGCTACATCTCCGGCGTCCACATTGCGCAGATTTATTGTGCGCTCCGACAAACTGACACGGCTATGAAGTGGCTCGATCGCGCGTATAAGCGCCGTGACACAGGCATTAACATGCTCGGAGCTGATCCGGTCTTTGACGGCTGCCGAGCGGACTCACGCTTCCAGGAACTGCTGAAGCAGGTCAAGCTGACTGGATAAGAAGCTAACATCAGCTTCTCGCCGACACTACGTCTCTCTGAAATACTCGAGAGTTTGCTGGCTCAACAGATTCGTTGCAATGCAAGATCGCGACGCAATGTTCCAGGCTGACGTTTAGATCACAAATCGCTGGGCAGCGGGCTAACATTTGTACAACGGGGAAAACCAGTGAAGCCAACCGCGGGTTGGCCGATTACCAATGGCGCTCGCTTTTACGCGACCCCAACTTCCAGATTGTCGACGATCCAGGGTCACGAAATACACATTTGTCTTTCCCTTGGCTCCGACGATGCCTCGCGTTTCTAAATGCCTTTAATCTCGCCACCGTCCATGCGCACCGATGTACCGGTCATCCACTTCGCGGCCGGAGAGACCATAAATCCTAGGAGTTCGGCGATCTCTTCTGGCTGCCCGTAGCGACTGATGCCGGCCTCCTCTGGAAATCTCTTCATCGCATCCTCAACACTCATATTGTGCGCCGGTGCCCACTTTTCCAGGAAAGAACGGCGCCGCCCAGTCATGACTGCGCCCGGCACGATACTGTTGACCTGAATACCATCTTTAATGCCCTGCTCTGCGAAAGCTTTCGCAAGGGCTGTAATCGCAGCATTCGTTGCGGCAACAGCCGCGAAGGCCGGCTTAGGATCGAGCGCGGCACTTCCAGACATAAAAACCACGGAGCCTTTGGCTTGCTTCAAAGCACCCCATGCTCGAATCGTCAGCCGGCGGGCACCGTGCAATTTCAATTCCAGGCCGGCTTTCCACTGTTCATCGGTCATCTCAAAGAGATCTATCTGTGGAACGGCACCTGCGATGTTTAGTACCGCGTCTATTCGCCCAAAGCGCTCAAGCGTGGTGTCGACCACAATTTTGGAAGCTTCGACCTCGCTCAAGTCGACTGCAAGAGGGAGCGGTTCGGCTCCGGCTTTCTCCACCGCAGCAGCCACCTCTTCAAGTGCCTTCGCGTTTCGGGCAACCACTACAACGGCGGAAAAGTCGCGAGCCAGTCGGATAGCCGTGGAACGCCCGATGCCCTGGCTGGCTCCAGTCACAATTGCGACAGAATCCTTCATGAAGTTCCTCCCTTACTGCCATGCCGTGCAGATTGGTTATGAGCGCGTCGATTTATGAAGCAATTCGGGTACGCGCGGGCTCAAGTAAATGAACAGAACACAGCAGACCAGAGCGAATGCGCTTAAAGGAGACAAAAAGGAGATCGCGGCGGCGGTACTGAACATTCCCAGAGCAATGTAGGAACGGATCTTTGTGATCCGTCGTAACGGAGGGGGCATATCGCTGCCGCTTGCCTGAGCAAGTGCTTCTCCTTCGAAAGCGATGTAGGCGGTCTCTATCAGGACAAAAACCAGCGCATACACGAAGACGGGAGCAGCGGCAAATCTCGCCGCCGCGATCCAGATGGTGGTAGCGGGTACAAGTGAAACCATAAAAAGATGAGCGAAGTTCCACCATATGAGCTGAGGTGTTGCGCTGTGAGCGAATCTCAACAAGTGATGATGGTTCACCCAAATGATCGCGATGAAGAAATAGCTTACGGCGTAGCTCAGGGCAGGCGGCCACAGTGGGACGAGTGCCTTCAGCGTTGTCTCAGTTGGCGGCTTGAGGTCCAGCACCATAATCGTGATGATGACGGCAAAGACCCCATCGGAAAATGCTGCCAGACGTTCGGGTGTGGTCTTCTTGTTCGACATGGCTCCTCCCTAAGCTTCACATCCTGTTTTACGAAAGCGTTGCATCAGCAGCTTCAAGGATGATGTCCACGACCTTGTCTGGCGCGGTAAGCAACGGAGTGTGATCCACCGCGAAAGACTTTATTGTCGCCTTCATACGTTCCGCCATGAAGTGCTGCGTTCTGGGATTGATCATTCGATCCTCTTCCGCAAGCAGATACCACGTCGGCTTTGAATTCCACGCCGGTGCAGGTGCTGGTTCCTGAATGCTCCTAACGGTGATCGGCCTTTGCACGGCCTTTGCCAACGCAATCTGCTCATCCGTAGCGTTCTGGGCAAAGGCGTTCGCGAACCCTTCGTTCGGCATCCAGATAAAGCCGTCTGCGTCCGGAGCAAGTTGCGGCGCCTTTGGATGAGTTTCATCTCTGTAAAAGACCTGAGCGACAGTCTCTCCTTCGTCTGGCGCCAAAGCTGCAATGTAAACCAGAGCTTTCACGCGTTTATCGCTAGCAGTTGCAATGACCGCACCGGCGTATGCATGCCCGGCGACGATCACTGGTCCCTGAGTTCGCGCGATCGTTCGTCTTAACGCGGCTGCGTCGTCGCTCAGGGATGTGAGGGGAATCGGCGCGGCAATCACATTGAAACCGCGGTATTCGAGCGGGCGTATGATTGCCTGCCAGCTCGAACCATCGGCCCACGCTCCGTGCACCAGTACAACCGTGGCGTTCTCTGGAAAACGCATGATGCTCATCCTTTCCGGTGTTCAAGTGGAAGATGCAAAGGGGCCCGGGATATCGATCAGGCAAAGAACTTTACGATTCGCTGGGCAATGAATTCGCACGAATCCTCAAGCGCAAAATGGCCGGCATCAAGGAGGTGGAGCTCGGCTTTTGGGATATCTCGTAGGTAGGCTTGCGCGCCCTCGACAGTAAAGAAGGGATCGTTTTTTCCCCACACGATGAGAGTCTTCGGCTGCTTGTTCCGAAAGAAGTTGTGCCAACCGTCATAGAGCGCAAGGTTCGATTGATAGTTGTGAAGCAGGTTAAGTTGGATCGAGTCGTTACCCGGGCGATCAAGGAAGAGCTGATCCACGGTGTATGAGTCCGGACTAATACGGGAAACATCCTTCGTCCCGTGCGTGTATTGGAAGATAGTGGTCTCTTTCTTGAGCAGTTCTCGTACGGACCTTTCCGTCTCCGGGTTGCGATTCGTCCAGAAAGGTTTCATCGGATCGAATGCGGCCCCGATGCCTTCGACATAGGCGTTCCCGTTCTGAACGACGATGCCTTCGATCGCGTCTGGGTGCTTGGAGGCAATGCGATATCCCACTGGTGCGCCGTAATCCTGCACGTAGATGCTGAACTTCTTCAGTTCGAGGACACCGAAGAGCAGTTCTTCGACGTGAGCGGCAAGATTGTCGAAGGTGTAATCGAAGTTGCTTACATCCGGGGCATCACTGTAGCCGAAACCAACGTAGTCCGGCGCAATCACATGAAAGTTGTCCGCCAATTGCGGAATCAGGTCGCGGAACATATGCGACGAACTAGGAAAGCCGTGTAGCAGCACGATGGTTGGAGAAGTTTTTGAACCTGCTTCGCGATAGAAGAGCTTGAGCGCCGTGAACGGTCGCGTGTTGAAACGTTGTCATGGTGATCTCCTTTTCTGGTGCCGCAAGGTGCCCGGTTACAGAGAATGAGATTACATTACACCTGTAAACGATGCATTAACGGTGTTATAATTATTTTTGAATGCTTTGGAATAGAGGGCTTATGCGCGTTGCTTCTCGAGCAGGTGAGCGAATGGATCGACGGATTTCTTTTCGTTGCGAACAGGCCCATCCTGGATCTGTTGAATACAAAGCCTGTCCTGGCGGACGGTCCGACAGAACTCCTTTCTGACGTTCGCGCTCTTGAAAGATGGTTGATCGCTTCGGGTATGGTGACCTCACCCAAAAACAGGGCAATCGTACGTAGCTGGCGCCATTCGACCGAGGCAGCCGCTTTCCTGGAGCAGCTGCTTGCATTCCGAGAGAGATTGAGGGCGGCCGTTACACGAATAGAGAGCGGAGCATCGCCGACTGATGCCTTTCTTGCCGAAGTAAATTCTCTATTGCTTCAGTATCCCCTTCGTACATCGCTTCACAAGCGAGACGGCAAGGTCATCCGGGAAACGGTTTTTGAGCCTCGTCGGCCCGCCGATCTCTGGGCCCCGATCATCGATGGCACGGCTGATCTTCTCGCGGAGACTGAAACATCCCGCATTCGCAAATGTGAATCGTGTGTCGTTCATTTCTTTGATACGAGCAAGAAAGGCTCACGCCGGTGGTGCAGTATGGACATCTGTGGAAACAAGCTCAAGGTAGCTGCATACCAGAGGAGAAAACGTGGAAACAATGCCCCCGCAATCTAGCCTCAGAGAATCGAATCCCGATCAGACTTCACAGATCGATGACGACGTCGCGAATGGGTTGTGAGCAGCAAACGAGAAGGTTGCCGTCAGCGGGCTGTTCGAGTGGTTCCGGTCCGTAGGCGACCGCCCCCGAAACCAAACCGCTTTCACAGTTGTGACAAACACCCGTGCGGCACGACCAACGAACCGGGACGTCACACGCCTCGGCCAGTTCCAAAATGCTCTGATAGGCCGATGGCTTCCAATGTGCGGCAATGCCACTGCGCGCGAACGATACCAGGGGACCCGTGTTGGCGTCGTCTTTGGGCAGATGCGGAGCTCGCGCCACTGCCCCAACGACACCAGGGGTCAGCGACTCGCTGCCGGTAAATATCTCAGCGTGAATCCGTTCCGGAGCAACGCCCAACGTTGTGAGCGCCTCTTTCATGTCTGCCATGAAGCGATTCGGCCCGCAAAGGTAGACATCGGCTTCTTGCGAAACGCCTGCCTCCTCGAAGGTGGATCGCGACAGGTGACCGGCCGCCTCAAAATCCTTGCCCATTTGGTCGCGCGAGCCAGGCCTGCTGTAACAAACATAGCTGCGGCCGTTCGGGAGAGCGAGCATATGGCGATGGACTTCGGCGGCGAAGGGATGATGCTCGCCGTCGCGAGCTGCGTATAGCCACAAGACCTGCCGTGTCGAGCGCGCCTCCGCCAGCGCGCAGAGCATCGCCAGAACCGGCGTTGCTCCAATTCCCGCGCTGAGCAGCACCACTGGCCGCTCTCCCGACTGCAGAATGAAGCTTCCGCGCGGCGAGCTGACATCGAGAGCATCACCCACCCGCACGTGCTCGCGCAGGTAAGTTCCGGCTGCCCGATTCGGTTCGATCTTCACACTGATCCGATAGCGTCCCGTTGAGGGGGGACCCGAAAGCGAGTAGCTGCGAAAGAGCGGTGAGCCGCCTGCGGTCCTTTGAAGACGTACTACCACGTACTGGCCGGGCATCGCCGTTGGCAACAGCTGACCGTTCGAGCTCTGCATCGTCATCGAGAGGACGTCCACAGACTCCTGATCGATTGTTGTAACTCGAAGTGGTCGAAACCCCGGTGAAGCCGGATGCGCCGCCGCTTCCGGCACGAGCCCTGCATTACCGCTCGTGTGGCTCTGCAGTAACGCCTCAAACGACGAGCGCCATCCGGGCGAAAGCGCCTCGATCCGCAAGGCGCGCGCCAGTCGGTCGCGCGCATGATTGGGAGAATAGAGAAGCGCGTTGATCTCTGCGACGGTCATTCGCTCTTTTCCCTCTCCCGCCTTCACGATTTCGTCGCCGGAGCCGACCTCGCCTTCCTGCAGCACTCGCAAATAGAACCCGGGCCGTCCACTCGATGTCAGCAATGCCGCCATCCGAGGCTCGTTCATCCGAATGCCGACGCGATAGCAGGTTACGCGAGGTTGCGTAACCTCAAACAACGCGCTGCCGATCTGATAACGGTCGCCAATGCATGCGATATCGTCGGACAATCCTTCGATGGTGAAGTTCTCGCCGAATTGCCCGTGGACGAAGTCGGTCCTATTCAGTTGCTCCTGCCAATACCGATACGATTCGATCTGGTAAACGAAGACGGCGCGATGCTCGCCCCCGTGTCCGGCCAGGTCACCTTGGCCGTCTCCATCCAGATGCAACCGGCCTACCCCGCAGCGGCCACGAACCGGATCCTTCCAGATCCCGGTGTGCACAGTGCGACCCTTCCACTCGATGTCACGCGGAAGGCCAACATTCACCGATATGAGTCGAGCCATTTCGCCTCTCTGGCGAGAGCATTCTAGTCGCCTGCAGGCGGGAGCGCCTCCGCGACGGTGAGGTCGCGATCTGGGCCGTGTGGAATCACTGTCTGACCCGGCTCAAGACCGAGCTGGGTGCCATCGAGCTGTACGGAGATGAGATCCGGCTCAAACGATACCAAGCCGGATATGCGGCCGACTTGAGAATAGGCGTCGGGATACGACCAGGCCGCAAGACGTGCATCACCGATGTCGTAATAGCGGCATAGCCCTTTGTAGGGACAAAAGGTCTGGTGTTCCACCGGCGTCAGGGCGGACTCATCGACGTCGGCGCGTTCGACATACCAGCGTGGCGCGAATCCGGACTCGTAGAGGACGAGCGGTCGCTTGGTGTCAGCGATGATGCGGTCACGATGACGGACCACCAATCTACGGGAGGTTTGGCGGATGTCGATGCGGTGGTAACTGTCAGCAGCATGGCCCACGATCCTTTCCTCTTCTTCGTAAAAGGCGTCCATGGCTGGCCAGGCGAACGCGACCCGTTTCTGCAGTTCGCTTGCATAGACGGGCAGGTCCGTGTGTCGCCACGCCCCTCGCGGAGTACTCTTCTCGCCTGCCCGGACGGTGTAGCAGGATGTTAGCCCGAGGTCGGGGTGCCGAGTCGTATGCTCGTTGCGCTGCAGGGTGTCTGGAGATACGTCGGCCTCCGGGAAATAGGCCATTGGATAGTGCCCGGGTTCGAAGAGCAGGAGGACGTCTTCGCTATCGGCGATCCAAGCTCCGCCGAAACGTATGCGCATGCGACGGCGCAACGGCTCCGCGTATAACAGTCTCCTGGGCAGCGGTTCAGGCACGAGGAACCGGCCGATTGCTCCCGGGGAGAGCGGACCTTGTTGCCAGGACAATCCCACTACTCATCCTCCTCTAATGATGACCAACCGCAATCTATGAAGCTCACCCTCCGACAACCGCCGGCTGAATTCTTTGTGCGGGAAAGGGCAACTCTAAATTCGATGTTCTTCCGAACGAGCTGGGTTGGCTCTCCGGAATCTTCTCACGGTAAGGCCATCCCTATATGTGAAACAACCAGCGTGTAATTCCAAGTACTAGGCTCAAGCCGATTACTCCGGCGACATTCGTTGTGGAAGTGCCCAGTAAAAGAATCGACAGAACAACCCAGGCAGAAGCGATCCAATCAAGCCCCGAGAGGCTATATGTTGACGTGGGGAACAGCACACCTCGGCCGAGAAACACGGCTAGATCGATCATCGCGGCGACCACAACTGCCGTGATGAGTTCTAGCACAGCCTTCACACTCTTATTGTTTTTTGTCCTCTCGATCAGAGACGCACTGGCGAAGACGAAGAGGAAGCAGGGCAGAAAGGTATACAGGGTTGTGATGAGCAGGGCCAAGGTTCCCAAGGCGATCGAACCGTGAAAGTGATGAAACCCGGCCATGAACCCGACGAAGGCCACCACAATGATGAGCGGTCCTGGGGTTGTTTCCGCCAGAGCAAAGCCATCAAACATTTCAGAGCGATTCAGCCAGTAATACTTCGTCACGGCAGCGTGCGCAACGTACGGAATCACCGTGTAGGAGCCTCCTACCGTGACGAAGGCACTTCGCGTGAAGAACAGAGCAAGTTGCATCCAGAAATCGAACTCCCGGCCGAGCACATACAGAACCAGCAACGGCGTGAGCCAGATCAACAATCCCGTCGTGATGATCTTCAAGAGCGGCTGGAGAGCCTGCCTCTGTACCGCGCTGTTCGCCTCCGATCGTTGGTGGTTCGGTATCGAGGGAGTCGATCCCGCCAGGCTGGGCCAGAACTTTGCCCGTGCCAGGCCGATAACGATGGCCGCAAGCATCATCAATGGGATCGAAGCACGCAGCCAAATCAGTGCTATGAAAGCCCCAAGTGCAACAGCCCACTGGATTGGTGCGACCAGGGAACGCTTAGCGAGCCGAACCAAAGCAAGTATGAGAAGAGCGAGGACCGCAGGTTTCAAACCGGCGAATAGGGCGGTAATCCAAGGCAAGCTGCCAAACCGGGCGTAAACGATGCTCAAAACCAGCAGCACAAACATGGACGGAAGAACAAACAGTGTCCCGGCGATGATGCCGCCTTTGATTCCGTGCAGTTTCCAGCCGATGTAAATAGCAAGCTGCTGGGCCTCCGGGCCGGGAAGAATCATGCAGTGACTCAGCGCATGAAAGAAATCCTCATTGCTGATCCACCGTTTACGCACCACAAAATCGTCATGCATGATGGCGATATGTGCCGCCGTCCCGCCAAAACTGATGCAGCCCAACCGAAACCAGCTCTGCACGGCCTCCGATAGGTGTGGCGGGGTTGATGCTCTCGCCTGGTTTCTAATAGTTTCTGTAACCACTTCGTCATTATAACGTCATATCATCATAAGAATACCCACTGGCAACCCAATGCCACGGCACAAAGCGAGGATGCAGTGAACGGAGATCTCATGTTTTCGAGGACGCCACAGGAGAAGCTGACGAAATATGCCGCCGTGCCCCTTCGACTGATCGTGGGTTCTGGATTCCTAGCGCATGGAATGGCCAAGTGGGCCAAGGGCCCAGCCGCATTCGCAGCGATTCTACAAGCAACTCACGTTCCTGCGCCGCATGTCATGGCGTGGGTGACCATCATCACAGAAATCTTCGGCGGCCTCGCCATTCTGCTGGGCGCTTTTGTAACGTTGGTGAGTGTTCCGACGACCCTGCTGCTGGCTGTGGCCATTGTGACCGTCCATCTGCCGTATGGATTCAGTTCCATCAAGCTGATGAAGTTCGTCGATGGGCGCGCGCAGTTCGGACCCCCTGGATATGAATGCGATCTTCTCTATATAGCGTGCATCATCGCGCTTGTGCTCTGTGGCCCAAGTCCGTGGTCGGTTGATGCCTATCGTTTGCGCAAGAATGGCGCCGCCTTGCGTTGAGGAGCTGCCGTCGTTACCCGACGAGCCAGGCGCGTGGCGAACCGAATAAGATCACCACGGTAAGAAAGCATCTCGTAGTCGATCGGCTTACCGTCCGTCGTGAACGAGGTCCGCTCGATACGGAAAATCGGAGTTCCTTCCGGAACCTGAAGAGCTTCAGCTACCTCTGCCGAGGCCGCAGCCGCTTCCAAGCTATATTCGGCCTCGGTTAGAGGGATTCCATACTTTTCTTCAAGCAAGGTAAAGATCGGCATCACGCGGAGGTTGTTGCGAACGATCTTCCTGCCGATATCGAGTGGAAGATAGGTCTCGTCGAAGGACATGGGGACGGCGTCGGCGAGGCGCACACGCTCAATTCGCATAACGCGGGTTCCCACGCTGACGCCAAGCTGCCGGGCAACTCGGGCACTGGCCACGACCACCTGCTGACTGAGCACACGGGCCGAAGCTTTGCGTCCATGAGCATCCATATCTTCCACGAATCCAGTGAGCTTCGTGAGCTCCTGCGAGACCTTCGGTGCAAGCACAAAGGTGCCCCGTCCTCTTCGAATCTCGACGATGCCTCGCTGGACAAGGTTCTGAATCGCACGGCGGACAGTGATTCGGCTAACAGCGAATCGTATGAGTAGCTCGTCCTCAGACGGAAGCTTGTCTCCGGGCCGTAGATCTCCCCGGGCGATTTCAGAAGCCAGAACTTCTTCGACCTTTCCGTAAAGTGGTGCCTCAGTCATTGGAACAATATAAGGTCATTACCTTGAGATGTGAAACTTGGACCGTCTTCGGGATCAGTAACGAGAAACACCCATGTGGGCTGCGAGCGCCTCTCGAATCACGGTAAATCGCCGAGTCGCGTTTCGGGGGGTACAGTTTTGCAAACACGCTAAGCCCTGTTGGGCGGCCGTCAAGACGCGCGAAATCCGATGGGAACCTCAGCTCTCGATCGGCCGTACAACAGATACAGGCCCGAGTTCGCGAGGGGAAAACAGGCCAATCCTTAGCAAGGGGAAAGTATGAACTCCGATTTACGACTTGCTTTGCGACAGTTGCGAAAAGCGCCAGGGTTCGCCTTAACTGCGGTGCTCACGCTAGCACTGGCCATTGGTGCTAACGCCATTGTCTTCAGTGTGCTGAATGCACTGGTTCTGCGCCCACTCAATGTGCCGCACCCTGACAGCCTGTTCATGGTGGAACGAAACTACGGGGCGGATACCACTCCGTCGCAGTCGTATCTGGATTACCGTGACCTGCGCGATATGAACCGCAGCTTCGACTCGCTGATCGCCTATGACATTATGGGCGGCGTTGGGCTGGATACCGGCAGCGGAAATCCCAGCGTGGTCTGGCCCTACATGATCAGCGGCAATTACTTCGATGCGCTCGGTATTCAGCCCTATCTTGGCCGATTCATTCATGCTTCCGAGGAGCATGGCAAGAACAGCGTGCCGGAGATCGTTCTGAGCTACGCCTTGTGGCACACCCGCTTCAACGGCGACCCCGCCGTGGTGGGCCGCACCGTTCAGATCAATAAGCACTCGTACACAATCGTGGGCGTGGCGCCGCCGAGCTTCCGTGGGACTGAGCTGTTCTTTGCGCCTGATCTCTGGGCTCCCATCGTCGATTCACCACAAATCACCGATTGGAACACGCTAGAGGAGCGCGGCAACCATAATGAGTGGGTCATCGGCCACCTCAGGTCCGGAGTAACACCGGCCTCGGCCACCTCAGATTTGAACGCCATTGCAGTTTCGCTGGCGAAGACCTATCCCAAATCGGATGACGGTCTGAAGTTCGTGTTATCGCATCCGGGGCTGGCAGGAAACTCTCTCGGCCGGCCCACGCGAGCGTTTATGGCCGGACTCATGCTCCTGGCTGGTCTCATTCTGCTGGCCGCCTGCGCCAATCTCGGCAGTCTGTTCGCAGCGCGAGCAGCGGACCGGTCGCGCGAAATCGCGATCCGCATGGCGCTTGGATCTCGCCGCCAATTCATCCTCCGTCAGCTTCTCACCGAAGCCCTCCTGGTTTCCGTCGCTGGAGGTATTTGCGGCATAGCCGCAGCGGTGGGCATCCTCCGCGTACTGAGCACGTGGCGGCCAATACCAAATATTCCAATCAATGTGCCCGTCAATCCGGATGCGAAGACATACATTCTGGCTTTGTTGCTTGCCGTCTTCAGCGGTTTGGTCTTCGGCTTGGTGCCGGTTCGCCAAGTGCTCCGCTCCGATCCGTGGCAGATCATTCGCTCCGGCACCGTCAGTGCCGGAGGTGTACGTCGCTTAACCCTGCGTGATGTGCTGCTTGGGCTGCAGATCGCCATCTGTGCTGTTCTGGTCACTTCTTCTCTCGTTGCGGTCCGCGGCTTGGCGCGTTCGCTCCAGAGCGACTACGGCATTCAGCCAAAGGACGCGACGCTCGTTCACACTGATCTGCATATGGCTGGATATAGCGGAGATCAGGTCGTGACGATGCAGAAGCGCATGCTCTCTGCTGCTGCGGCGATCCCGGGTGTCACTGCCGTGGGATATGCCGATCGACTTCCTCTCAGTATCGGCGGCGGCGATTCCGATGTATTCACCGATACCACCACCGACTACCGGCCCACGAATGCCATAGCCGATGCCCAGAACTTCCAGGTTTCGCCCGACTACTTCCGCGCTGCCGGTACTGTATTTCTAATGGGGCGGAGCTTTACCGTGCACGATGACGGCAAGGCTCCAGTAGTTGTGATCGTCAATCGCGAATTTGCCCGCAAGGTCTTCGGATCCGCCAAACAGGCGGTTGGTAAGCACTTCAAGTTCTGGGGCGGCAACCGAGCTGAAGTAGTAGGCGTGGTGGAAGACGGTAAATATGAAACGCTCACCGAAGACGTCAAGCCCGCCATGTTCTTTTCGTTCCTCCAACATCCGGGCTCCGACACCTGGATTGTCGTTCGTTCGCAGCGCAATCCGAAGGAAATCGCCACCGCGCTGCATCGTTCGATGCGCAATCTAGATCCAGCGGTGCCGCTCGACATCAGAACCTGGAACAGCGAGTTGGATTCGGCTCTCTTCGCCTCCCGCGTCGCCACGGTGGCTTTAGGAGTGCTGGGTCTGTTAGGCGCAATGCTCGCGATCACAGGTATCTTCGGCATGGCCTCCTATACCGTAAGCAAACGCCTCCGCGAATTCGGCATACGGATTGCGCTCGGCGCAAATCAGCGCAAAGTACTCGGCGCGGCGCTCGGACGCGCCTTCCAGCTACTTGCCATCGGTTCTGCAGCGGGTATCACCCTTGGTGTACTGGCTACTCGTGTCCTTTCGTTCATCGTTTATCAGGCCACACCAAAGGACCCGCTTATCCTCGGTGGCGTCCTTCTTACTATGTTCTGTGTGGGTCTCGTCGCGGCGTGGCTCCCGGCCCGCCGCGCTCTGGCCGTCGATCCGATGATCTTGCTACGCGACGAGTAGTCATGGAGTGGGATAACAGCCGATCAACATAAAGAGGCGACGAGCACATGGACATCGACTCGCAGCTATAGATTGTGCGATCCCGTTCTCTCCGAAATATTTGACAAGGTGACCGGCAGATCCGACAGATTCTGTTTCAGCAGATACCCACACGCTCCTGCTTCCACCGCGGCCTTTCGCAGGTCGTCATCGTCGTGATCGGTGAGAACCACTACGCGCGCATGTGGATCCAGGGTTCGAATACGTCTCGTCGCTGTCAAGCCATCAAGGCCAGGCATCTGGATGTCCATTAGAACAACATCTGGTCGCTGATTTGCGTATGCCGTCAGAGCTTCGGAACCGTCGAAACACTCCCAAATTGAACTCGCTGTTCCCAACAAAGTTCTTCGTATCAGGCGCCGAATCCCGGCATTGTCGTCAACAATCAAAACGTTCATTGACTTCTCATTTTCTTGTGGGAGCTGTGTCCGAGCCGTAAGCCCTTCACCGATAGCCGGCCCGTCAAGCCCAGTTTCAGCCTATCGGAGCAGATGGCTTGCACGATATAGAGGCCCCTACACACCAACTGTGTGCTACCACACGGGTCGCGAGTGCGCTGCTGGTGGATCGGAGGGAAAAATCGTTGTCTGGCAGACGTTGGGACGTGTATCCTTGCTCCGCGGACGCCCCTTCGAATGTGGCATGTGAGGTGTGCTGTCCCGCACTGCTGCCCACCTAACAAAACTCCTCGGCTTTAGCCGAGCTGTGCGTATCCCCGTAGGAGCAAATCTGTGGGTGACCAAATTCGACTCCTGATTGCGGACGATCACCCCTTGATGCGAAGGGGGTTGCGATTAAGTATTGAAGAAGACCCTCGACTGAAAGTTATCGCAGAAGCTTCGGATGGCCAAGTAGCTTTGGACCAGATAGAGACACTTCGGCCAGATATTGCCTTGCTAGACATAGAGATGCCCAAGCTTGACGGACTGGGAGTGGCTCGCGAGGTCATTCGACGAAAGCTCGAAACGAGGATCATATTTCTCACCTTCCACACGAATGAGGATCTGTTTCGAAGTGCCATTTCTCTGGGAACCGCGGGTTACATTCTGAAAGACAGCGCCGTCCAGGAGGTGGTCGCTGGAGTGCACGCTGTTGCGCAAGGACGACTATATCTGAGTTCGGCAATCACTGCGGGATTACTGCAACAGCGAGAGAATCCGAAATCGAAGCCTGATGATCCACTTATCGCAAACCTCACTCCTACGGAACGGCAAATCATGCAGCTGATCGCCAGCGGCATGACAAGTAAAGAGATCGGCTCTAAGCTCTCCATCCACTACAGAACGGTTGAAAACCATCGTACGAACATATCGCGTAAGTTTTCGCTCGACGGCGAGGGGGCAAACGCTTTGCTGCGCTTTGCCCTTCAGAACAAAACTTCCTTCCAATAAGCCTTTCGAATACAGACACGATCCGTGTGGAAGCACACGGATCGGTGTGTAGAGCACCTACCTTAATAGCGCGCTGAATTTCCCTAATCTCAACTCGGGACTACGCAATGCCGGTTGGCACGGCATCCAGGCCGCGTTATCACAGGCGCTCAAATTTTCTTTGCTCCCCTGACCTAGGCAGCGAACTTGCCATCTCGACGGAGCAACGAGAAGCCCCGACCATCGTCAATTTCACCTCCACCACGACTCCTTGTGATGGCCAAGAGACATAACAGATCATCGACCTAGAAAGGAATCCTGATGCAAAAAAGATGTACTTTGAAGCCCGCATTGCCCAACAACAATGCCTACTTCTACCGTCTGCGTGACCCTGCTTTGCGCACTAGCAAGCCCGGCGGCCTTGGCAGCCCCGAATGCGGGAGCAAAACCCAACATCAATCCTTGCGACGTATTCCACTGCTCACGAGGTCACCGTGACCGGAGCAATACGACGAATCGTCTCTACAAAGAGCGGGACGCATATCTTCATTGCAGGGTCCAGCGGGAGCGTTGAGGCAAGCCTCAGCTCCATTACTCCCACCACCTTTATCTGACGGACGTACGTCCAAGTCAACCTCGGACAAAATCGATTGTCAGCACCGTTCCGGAACCCGGAGAGCTGTGAATCTTCACTGCTCCGCCCAAAAGAGTGGCGCGTTCTTGAATGCCCGTCAGCCCAAAACCACCTTTTCCGCTGACAGCATTCCTAGATTCCGGAGTGAATCCTTTTCCATTGTCGCGGATAAAAAGCGTGACACCACCGCGGGACGTCTTCTCTACTCGAATCTCGGCCTCGCTGGCACCAGAGTGCTTCACGATATTGTTTGCGGCTTCCTGGACGATACGATAGAAGTTGATACGCTGCTCTTCCGGAAAGCTATCATCGATAGCAGCGATGCTGGTTGTGAACCTAATATCTGTTGCACCGGAGATGGAACGTATCAACGCTTCGATTGCCTTCGAGAGGCCCAGCCGATCCAGTTGAAAGGGCCGCAGATTATAAGAAATTGTTCTTGTTTCATCGATTGCAAGCGATACCTCGTTATTGATCTCTTCAAGCGTCTGACGACCTTCTTCGTCATTGTGCGTAGCAGTCTTGGGTCGTGACAGAAAATAAGTGAGATTCTTGATGACGATCAAGTGCTGTCCAAGGCTATCGTGCAATTCCGCAGAGATGCGCCGCCGCTCATTCTCCTGAGAAGCGATAAGTTGCTGCGCGAACTCTTGATGTACCGCCTGCTGATGTTTGAATTGCGCCACTCGATAGCTCCACAGCCCGTAGGCCACAAGAAGAGCTAACACGCAAATGGCAGAAACGAACCACCCAGTGAGATAAAACGGCGGCAAGACTGTTATCGGCGAAGTGCTTTCAATTGCGCTCCACCCGCCGTCGCTATTTGCGGCCATCACCCGAAACACATAGTTCCCTGGCGGGAGGTGCGAGAAATATGCCGTTCGTCGATTTCCAACCTCTTCCCACGTTGGGTCGAGACCTTCCATCCTGTAGCGAAATGCAAGCTGTTCGGGTTTCGACAAACTTAGAGCGGTGTACTGTATTTCAAGACCACTTTGGCCGGGCTTGATAAAGATCGATTTTGCCGAGTTGACCGGAGCGTGGTCGATCAACATCGATTCGATCACGACGTGGGGCGGCTTTCCATTGTGGCCAATAGAGTTCGTATCGATGACAGCTACGCCCTCCTGCGTCGGAAACCATAAATTACCCTCGTCATCTATTGCTCCAGCCGGCCACAATCCTCCATTGCATTCCACATTCAGCATTCCATCACTACGCCCATAAGAAGCCGAAAATACGGCCTTCGGGATGCCACCGCTGGCGATGAGATTCAGTTGGCTTTTGCTTACTCGATAGATTCCTCGGTTAGAGCTTATCCATAGATTGGAATGGGAATCTTCGAGGATTTGGGACACGCCATTATCGAACAGGCCATCATCCTTCGTGAACCGGGTCCAATGTTCGTCAGCATACCTTCCCAAGCCACCATCATAAGTGCCGACCCAAAGGACGCCCTGAGCGTCTTCGTAGACGGATCGCACGCTGTTACTGGGCAGGCCGTCCCGTTCGGTCCAGTGACTCACGGCACCGTCATGTAGCCGCGTTAGACCTCCATATCCACCGACCCAGAGGTCGCCATGCCGGCACTCCACGATGACTCGCACGTCACCGGTGAGAAGCCTTCGCAGGAGCTGAAGCTTTACGCCCTGGGCGCCCCTACTTACAGCAAATTCATACAGACCATCTGGAGTGCCAAGGAGCAATCCGTCTTTCGTCTTTAAAATCGCTTGGACGACCGGCAAATCCGAAGGCACATCCTTCTCTGTTTGAATATGCCCCTGCGACAACAATGCGAGTCCCCCGTGGGTCCCGATCCACAAATTCCCGTCGGCATCGTCAGCTAACGCTGTAACCAGTCCTGGCAGTCCGTCTCTTGGCGTGTATGTCTTCAGGATCCCGTGGTGAAACTGTGTCAGGCCTGCTGGCCACGTGCCTGCCCAGATGTCGCCATGGGCATCGCGCAGTACGGGATAGACGTTCGCCCCCACCAGTCCCTGCGCAACAGAGTAGACACGGATCGTTTGCTTTTGAATGCGAAAGAGCCCCTGACCTTCGGAGCCAACCCAGACGTTGTGTTCATTGTCATCAACTATTGTGTTGTAGCGGATGGATTCTTCGATGCCGCCAGCTGGGAAATACAGCCTGCGATCCAGATGGTTGTCGATGCTGGCCTCCCAGGATTGTCTCGACGGATCCTGAAGGACTGTTCGAATCGGTTGCGAATGAACTTCCCATCTATCATTGAAGAACCGTGTGAACCGTCCATCTGGTAGGGCCAGCCAGACTGCACCATCTGCACCTACGGCCACCTTCCGTATTTCCGAAAGATGAAGATAACTGGGGACTGAATGCACAGATACTTTGCCATGACTGAAAGTATAAAGTGTCTGTCCGCGAACTCCCCAGAAGCCTGTTCCATCCCAGTTCAAGGGACTGTACCGAATTTCATCATCGTTAGGTATCCGCTCAAAACGGCTGACGCGCTCATCCCACCTGAAGATCTCTTCTTCCAGAAGGGCCCATATATGGCCGTGATCATCGGAGGTTATGCCCCGGACCGAATTTGTCGCAAGCCCTTCCGCAGAGCTCAGGGTGTGAAATTGCCCTTGATGGTACCGAATGATCGAGCCGCCCTCGCTATAGAGCCACAGATCCCCCTGGATGCCGGCGACCATCGCGACGAATCTATTTGCGGTAATTCCCGGGGAGCTGCTCTTATCGAAAACCGTAAATCGTACGCCATCGAAACGAGCCACGCCATTCAGGGTAGCTATCCACAGATAGCCATCCGGCGTTTGAACGATACCCCGGATTATGTTCTGGGGAAGTCCGGAATCGGCCGTCCAGTTCGTCGCGCGATATTGAGCTTGTGAGACTGTAGCGACCACAAGGATTGTCACAAAGAGCACGCCGCGATGAAACACGGCTGAGAAGAACTTAAGAAGTGGTGTGGAGTAAAGTTTCCCCTGGCCGCTCCCGCGATCGAAGTGTTGAAACAAGCTCCACCGCTCCCATTGCTGTCGATCCTGTGCTCCAGTTCTACCACATTGCTCGTGGTCTTAACGTGGTCATCAGCCCGAAGCCATCAGGAATCGAATCATCTGATCGTCCTGTCTTGGACTGCATAATCGCAACTCACTTAATCATGATTGAATGCCAGACCGCATGGCCGATTAGTCGGCGTCTCGTAAAACTGCATGCTCTTAGTTCCCTGCAAACGGAGTTGTATCAACTTCGACTACCAGGGCACTCGATCAGGCTCAATCTCGCCGGAAAGCGGACCTGTGGGAGGAGTGGGAGCGACCGACCTTGATTCCATGAAACCGGGAGCTAGGCTCCAAGCAGCAGCGTGACTCATTTGGTTAAGCATGATGATCAACGGATAAAGTCAACCCCCGATCCACTCACATAGTTTCGCTAGCAACGGCACCGCTGACGCTGGGGCAATCCTTGGGGCAAGTTATGTGCCAGCACGAAACAACATATTGATGTTGACTGGACCTTGTAAAGCAGATCGAATAATAGAGAGGATATTCACAAACCCTTGAAGAGAAAACAAAGTACGAGAGCACTCCGCGCCAGCAATACCGAACCGAAAGGATCGGAAAGTGAACTGCGCGAGAGCGAACAGCGCTTCCGGCTGGTGGCAAATTCTGCTCCCGTGCTGATCTGGATGTCGGGACCGGACAAGAAGTGTACCTTCTTTAATGAGGGCTGGCTGAAGTTCACCGGCCGATCCATTGACTCCGAACTTGGAGACGGTTGGGCGGAGGGAGTTCACGCCGAGGATTTACTGAGATGCTTGGACACCTACACCCAGGCGTTTGATCTCCGTAAAGGGTTTAGCATGGAGTACCGGCTTCGGCGGCACGACGGAGTATATCGATGGATTTTAGACACAGGAGTGCCGAGGTTTAACCAAGAACGCTCTTTTGCCGGGTATATCGGAAGCTGCGTAGATATCACTGATCGAAAGCTGGCGGAAACTGCCCTTGCAAACGTCAACCGCAGGACGATTGAGGCCCAGGAGCAAGAGCGCACACGGATCGCCAGAGAGCTTCACGACGACGTCGGTCAACGTCTCGCGCTTTTGGCTGTTAACCTGTCACAGCTCCAGCAACACGTCGCACCCGAGATTCGCGGCCGTGTCGGAGAGTTAAAGAATCAAGCCTCCGAGATAGCCACCGACATTCAAGCGATATCGCACAGATTACACTCATCAAAACTTGAATCTCTGGGCCTAGCTACTGCCATGAGGAGCTTCTGCAACGAATTCGGTGGGCAGCAAAAAGTGGAGATCGACTTCGAAATCCATAATTTACTCGATCCCTTGCCGCCTGATATTTCTCTTTGCCTCTTCCGAGTACTGCAAGAAGCTCTTTACAATTCGGCAAAACATAGCGGCGGACGGTACTTCAAAGTGCGATCTTGGGCAGTGCCAAATGAGGTTCATCTTACGGTTAGCGATTTCGGTTCAGGCTTTGACAAGGAGGCAGCAAAAGCAAGCCGGGGAGTCGGTCTAATCAGCATGCATGAGCGGCTGAAAATCTTAAACGGCACGCTCTCGATCGAATCCCAACCCAAGCGTGGCACAACGATCCATGCTTTCGTGCCTATTAAACCGGGTGGCATTTCGGAGCCGATGCTTTAGCGGCTCACGCGGATTCGTGGCCCGCTGGCCACCTGGCGCAACCTCAATCGGGCGGCAGTAATCCGGCTTCTGTCAGCCCGTTCAATGGCCCAACGCCCGTGCAGATGGATCGCCCGCCCGCGTTCGCTCTCATTAAGAAGAAGACTCGGCCATCTGAGACACGAATATTTTGCCTGTCCCCATTGCATCTCGAAGTCGCACGATACCGCTGAGCTGCAAAGTTCGTACACAGTCTGCAAAGCTCGCTCCACTTCAGCTTCGCTTTCCCGACGCGACTATTCATTGGTCGATCGTCCATGTTCGTCGCTTAGGGCCAACCTAATAAGCACCGTTAGGCACTCCGCATCCGTCGGAGCCGGATGACCACACTGTGTAATTTCGATCCATAGAATGAATCAAAAGTTCCGTCTTCGTTTCGCATGTAATGGAAGCGCTCGGCGAGATGGTAGCCATTTCTTGATCCCCTCTTCGGCACATGACGTCAACCACGCCCTCCAATTCCCTTTCTGGGCTAAAGACACACGGTTGCACAACGGCCCAACCAGTGAGCGCATCGGACCCTAATAGAATTCAGAAACTACCTCAGGGAGTTGGGGTCTAAACGGTCTGGAGGCGGAGAACACTTGGAAGGCTTAGCAGCCCGAGTTCTCGTTGTCGATGATTACGAACCCTTTCGGAGATTCGTCCGTGCAACGCTGGGTGCTCTACCGTTCACCCAGATTATTGGCGAGGCATCAGACGGACTAGATGCGATTCGCAAAGCCGAAGAACTGCAGCCCGACTTGATTGTGCTCGACGTCGGGCTACCCGCCCTCAGCGGGATTGAGGCTGGGCGGAGGATTCGCAAGCTCTGCCCTGACTGCAAAATACTCTTCTTGAGTCAAGAATCTTCTGTCGAAGTGGCGCAAGAGGCTTTCAATTTGGGGGCAAGCGCCTACATCGTTAAGGCATATGCTCGAAGCGAGCTGTCAGCGGCAGTGGAAGCAGTTTGTCAGGGCAGACGGTTCGTCAGCAAGGGATTATTGAGTCACAATCGGCCCGACGCTACCGATACGCAACCCCCCGGCCACTTCTTCGCGCGGGAGGATTTCCCACTGCTCCGGACTGGAACGCAGAAGGTCACTCATCGCCACGGGGTTAATTTCTATTCCGATGATGCTGCCTTTCTGGTTGGCCTTGCTAGTTTCGTCGAAGCTACCCTGAACGAAGGTCATCCGGTCATCGTAGTCGCGACAGAGTCACATCGGAAGGGTCTTTTTCAGACATTGCTGGCGCGTGGCATAGATGGGGCTGTCGCAATGCAACAAGGACTCTATACCTCTTTGGATGTTCACGAGGTGCTCTCGACGTTCATGGTGAATGATCTACCCGACTCGGCCCAATTCCTGAAAGTTTTTGAGGATCTACTGTCTTCAACACTTAAGGCGGCGAAAGCACCCTACCCAAGAGTGGCAGCTTGCGGTGAATTTGCTCCAACGTTGTTGGCGCAAGGTAAGGTGACCGCGGCGATTGAGGTCGAACACCTTACGGACGAGATAGCGAGGGCTCGCGAGGTGGATATTATGTGCGGGTATGTGCGGACAAGACTCCAGCGCGAACAAGAGAGGCACATCTACGAGAGAATCTGTGCAGAACACTCAGCCGTTCTTTCCTAATCACAAGGTCGGCGGCAGATCAGACCCGAAGACAGGCCGGACTGGGGCAAGTGATGCCGGCGCTGGCGTCTTTCAGCTGATGCCTCGGAGCCAGCAACGTTTGGATCACTCCGCGAAGAAAGGTCATTGGTTTTCAAGAAGCACTGGCATCTGACTCACCGTTAACTCCGCTGGGAGGCTATTCACTCTGCCTTGCCAGTCACGGTAGACCGTCAACCCCAAGTTCTGAGGGACCGGAACGGATATGTTTGTGCCAGTGCTACTCCAGAGCATCCATGCATCATAGCCTCCCGAGCGCTGTAGCTCGCAAGTCCACAATCCGTTCTTATACTGCTGGCATTGAGTAAGATTTGCTCCAATGAACCAATTCTCGATTGTGCCGTAGGCAGTTCCGGCTTCTGTCAACTGACCCGTAGGACCCTGATTGGCCGTGCAGAGCGGCGACGACCATAAGGTTCCCCAAGAGCACTGATCGTAGGCGTACCAGATAAAGCGCGTTACACCGAGTGCTGCTTGGGCTGCATGGTACCGCATGGCCCAGGACGCCTGCTGATCTTGATTCAGGTAAGTATCCAATTCAAAACTTGCCTCGGTATTCCATAGTTCAAGGTTGGAAAGACCGTATTGTGCCAGGGCCTGTCTCAGATTCTGTACCCCTGTCACGATTTGCTCAGGTTGATATCCGTGCCAGACGTAGCCATGAAACGAGGCTATGTCAGCATACGGATACGGTGTGCCTGCTGCGGCCAGGTACGAATTGAGCCAACTAATGTTGACAGGGTTTAGCGCGCTAATCGAGGGCATCAAAACCTTATTCGGATTCGCTCCCCCGCCAGGAGAGCAGCTTCCATTCGTGCAACCGCAGTTCGCGGGGTCCTTCGCTATCTGATACACGTGCTGCGCAATCGTCAACATTTGACCATTGCTGCCATCCCAAAATGCGGGTCCGTCTGGCTCATTCCATGGCTCGTAGTATTTGACCTTTCCACAGTAGCGCTGCACTACTTGTGTCGCAAAGTCGTCGAAGGCGTCCATGTTCGGAGGCGCGCAGCTTCCAGGACCCTCGCCATTGGTGCACGGGTCCGTAGGATTTGTTGACGCCCACGCAGGCACACGACCGAACGTAAAAATGAAATCGCCGACGCCATTCTGCTGCGCGATCGCAATCGAGTTATCCATCTTGGTCCAATTGGATTGGCCCTGGTATGACTGGATCATCGCCCAGTAGACAACGTCCCATAAGCGTAATGTGGAAACAGGAAAGGCAGGAAATGGCGTCATGCCAGGCGCAGCATATGTGCTATTCGGAGCCAGGTTGGCGACTGTCATTCCAAAGAATTTGCTAGAAATGGCAGCGGAAGGATTGGCCGGTGCCAGCGTATTTAGAATCGGACTACCGGCATATGCGAATGATCCTGCGGTAGTGCCTTGGGCGCTCGCGCCGGCCAACGCCAAGCCACTCAGGCTGATCACAGCCGTACTGTTAGTGGAAGAATTGCTCGCGATGGTTATCTTCCCTGTCGTAACACCTGCTGCGGTGGGATGGAACTGCACGCTCAGCGTCGCTGTCTGTTGAGGACTCAACGTAATTGGGAGCGTAGACGCAGATATTGTAAAACCGGTACCGGTCATTGCCATCGTGCTGATCGTGACAGGGGTCGTGCCCGTCGATGTCAAAGTCACGGACTGCGTCGCCGCAGTCTTGACCACGACATCCAGGAATGCCACGGCGCTTCTGTTGACCGCAAGCGTTCTGATATAGGCGTTTAACTGCAGGGCTAACCTCATGGAACTGCTGCCCACATTCGCAGTCAGCGTCACCGTCTGCGCGGTCAAGACCGACGACACCTTTGCCGTGAACTGAGCAGCCGTCGCATTCGCTGGCACGGTCACCGTGGCCGGTACCGTGACTGCCGCACTGCTACTCGAAAGGCTCACACTTTGTCCGCTGGCTGACGCCGAGCTTACCTTCACCGTGCAGACATCCGTCGCAGATCCAATTTCAATAGAGCTACTGCAGGAGAACGCACTCAACACTGGTCCCACTGCTGCGCCACTCATCCTGATCGGCGCCGTATTGTCGGTCATGTTGTTGGATGACGCGATGGGGAGCTCCGAATCCGCTCCACTCGCACCATAACAAACGCCGTATCCGGACAAGGCAAGAACAAGAGCGCAAGACCACGCTATCGGGAGTGGAACTATGTGGCATCGATTGGGCCGAGAGATTTGAAGACGATGTTGACGTCGGTGCGAATGCTTTTTTGATCGAAAGAGGCCGCTGCGAGCGCTGAGATTCATCCGCATGATGCATCAAAGCGTGCCACGTAACCGCTGTTGTGCTAAATCACACGATTGGGTCAGCGGCATCTGGCTGGTATGTAGGAGTGTGTACCATCAGTTGCAGACGCTTACGAAGTGCCCGCTCGACCGTATTCGCTTGATAGCCGACAAAAACGTAAGGGTAACCACAGATGAGTTCTGAGGTTGTTCTTTGTCGGTAATTTCGAGCCGAACGACATAATGAAAGACAGCGTGGCAAGTTTGTCCACTCGAGATTCGAAGCGGTCACAACACATCAAGGAAAAATGACTGTTCGGTGGGTTGAATCCGCGGCGAATGAATCGCGCGTAACGGGCTATTCGGAAGTAGTCAACCACATGGACGAAGGTTGGCCTTCCGGACGAGTAATTTCTGGCCATAGGTTTGTTTGACTTCTCAACGAGCGCTAAATCGCCGATGCACGTCTCTAGCAAGATCTCATCTGGACACGTGCATTGGTCTGTTGGTAACAACCAAGAATGGAAGGGCAATAGATCAGTCACCCCAAGCCGACGTTTCGTGACCGTCGAGATCTATCAAGCTCTTCTCAAAGCTATCTTCCCTGCCTTTGGAGATCGACCAGCCGCGCGAGGTTTCGTCCAGCCACGCCGTCATACACTCGCTGTCACTCATACATATTCTTAGCCCTTTTAGATCCCTCTGCCTGCCGCGCAGTAGCGATATCGGCCTCTCGGATGGGCAGGCTCCCGCCGGCTGCCCTTCGAAGCAGACAGAATCGGCGTCGTTACTCGCCTGCATCCGAAGCCATCCAATCCGTAGATCAATGCTTCGCCATTGCGGCCTGGTCGTCCACGAAGGACGAGCCGCTTGGAAGAGACACACGACGGCGAGGACATATGCGGCGGCTCGTTCGAGAATCATCCTTATCTCTCCTCTCCATCTGCCGTAAAGAAGGTCGACTTACTCGTCGACCTTAAAGATCTTGATCTTGATCAGCTTCTCCAGCGTCAGATCATTCAGGCCGCGAGCGCGCATCCTCTCGACGAACAGCCGATCAACATGAAAGATGCACATCTGGATCAATTCCTGCTCCGTCGGGGCGAAGCCCAAAGACTTCGCCTCCTGAACTTTCTCAGGTGTAACGCCAACAGCTTTCATCTCCGTCAATTTGTCCGCTCGAAGCTCCGAGTACCCCGCCGCCGACATTGCGCGAATGTACTCGGGGTCCACATGGAGCGCCTTTAGCCCCATCAACTTCCCGGTCGAGAGATCCGTCACACCAATCCCTTTCATCTCCTTCACCCATGACGTCGTGACATCCAGCATCAGAAAACCCAGCTGTTTTCTTGGCGTGATCTCATCAAAACCCATCGATGCCATCTCCGTGCGGAACCCCTCGTTCGGCGTGAACTGATAGCGGCCGCTAAGCACGCCGTCATGGACGCTGCCGTTGCACACCAGATCACCTGCCTCAGCGTTCATCCGCGCCGTCAGCGTGGCGCCCTCCTTCGCAAGCATTTCCGCGGAAACTCCGCTCCACCGGCTCCATTCCACTGACGCGTTGTTCACGTCCGTACAGTGTTCCGAGACCTCTCCGCGGTCCTCGCCGCAGTCGGCGGCTGCCAGCACCAGTTGCATCCTGTCGGGCCCGTTCGTGCTATGAGCGTCCGACAGCATGCAAAGCCCGGTCCGTGCCTGCGCAAATCCCGTCGTACATCCGAGCAGCAATACAGCGAAAGCCGTGATCTTCATGTTTCCCCCTCAAAGCAGCCCTGTTTTTGGACAAAGCCTCTCCCGATGCAGCCATGGACTGCATGAAGCGTTGCCTTTGTGGCGATTTAGTTCAGCAGGCCGGTCATTTTCAGTTTCACCAGCTTGTCCAAATCGGTGCTGTTGAAGCTGTGGGCCTTGGCTTTGTTCATGAACTCCTGATCGATATGAAAGACTGCTGCCTTTTGCACCTCTTGCAAATCGGCATTCGAAAAGGTCGTTCGGATCCAGTGCACATAGTCCGGCGACACGCCCTGCGCCTTCAGCGAGACTAGGTCATGTGCCGAAAGCCCTGTGAAACCCGCCGAAGCCATTGACTTCGCATACTCCGGCGTTACGCCTACTGACTTAAACGAAATCAGCTCATGCAGGTCGCCGGGCGCTAGTCCTCCGGACTTCAATTCGGCCACATACTCAGGAGTGATGCCTAACGCCTTCATGCTGATGAGGTCATGCATCGTCGGCGTTCCCATGCCCACGTCGGCCATAGCCTTCGCATACTCCGGCGTCACTCCAAGCGACTTCTCCGAGATCACCTCTTCGAAAGAGGTGGGAGCAGCGTTGGAGCCCTTCAGGCCGGCAACATACTCCGGGGTCACGCCTACTGACTTGAGCGAGACCAGCTCCTTTAGGGTTGGAACGCCCAGCCCCGCTTGTGCCATCGCCTTCGCGTAGTCCGGGGTCACGCCCACTGACCGGAGCGAGATGATCGTGTCCAGGTCCTTGTTCAGATCCAGCGGATATCCCGCCGCCTGCATCTTCTGCAGGTAGTCCTGTCCGCCTCGCGCTCTCGGCGTCCTGGATTTCCTCGCGGTGGGGAGCTGGATTCGCTGCCGGGGTTGGCTCGGCGATGGAGGCAGACGTTGGCGCGGGCGTTCCCGGCATCGTCAGAGCGCAGAGACCGCTGTACTCTGCGCGGCGCGATGCACTTCACGGACTGCTCTGGCGTTGACCATAGCCTTGTCTGTCGCGACTATCAGGCTCGGACCCGGATTCGCCACGACCGGCAGTCATGCCGCTCACTCCTGCAACGATGCGGGCCCCTGTCGGCTCCATCCTGAGCCCGCTTGCTACATGGGGTGCTGCCGCCAGTCCCGCCAAGACGAGTCCAGCCGCCGCAATCTTTACGCCACTCATTGATCTCTGCTCCATCATCGGCTCTCCCATCACTCTCCGTATCCGTTGCAACAGTGCTCCGCCCTTTCCGTGCAAAGCAACAGCCAGTTGTAAGTGCTCTGCCCTCTGCTCCTCCATCTTTAAGCAGCGCCTCTGCGTAGATACCCGGGTCTGCGCAGGTACGTGCCGCTATCTCGTCGCAGCACATCTCACGAAGCTCTCGTGTCCGCCTACTCATCCACCACACGGCAGGGTGGAAAAAGAACAGACACTCAATCGCCGTCTGTACGAGATTGCAGAAATAGTCCCACCGGCCTATATGTGCCAGCTCGTGTGCCAGCACCGCCTCCAGTTGCTCCATCGGCAGAGACGTCGCTACGCTCAACGGCAGGATCACAGACGTACGCCAAATCCCCATCGCCATCGGCGAGATCACCTCAGCTGAGACTCGCAGCGTCACAGGATGCACGAGGTGCAGCTGCGCGATCAGCTTCGCAAAGCTCTTCTGTATCGCAGGCGGGATCGTCAACTGTGCGTTTCGACGCAGCGACCTCAGTCGCCGCCATCCACCCGCAGCCCGCAGCGCCAGCAAACAGACGCCCACAAGCCATACCCCATCAATCCAGGGCATCAGGCGATCTGCATGTCCGGCGATCCAAAGCTCAGTGTCAGCCATCGCCGGAGCAGCAAACGGTGCCTCTTTCACAACACTCGCATGCAGACTTCCTATTTGGGATGCCACAACGGGCTGTGCGCCCTGCGCGAAGTGGATCACCAGCTGCTCTTGCTCGATGAACGTCGCGATCGCCGCAACCGGCAGGAGCCCCAGCATCGCTATCGCAACCCCATAGCGAACGACTGTTCTAGCTCGAAGGAGACAGCGGTCTGCCAGCGCGTACAGTAGTGCGATCACCGCGCTCTGCCAGCAGAAATGCAGCAGCGTCCATCCCAGCGCAACCACCTCTCCCGAATGCACCCAGCTGAGGTCACTCATCGCTCAGTCCCCTGTCTCCTCCGCGCCAGCAACTTGCGAATCTCTACCAGCTCTTCTTTGCTGGCAGGATCCATCTCCAGGGCGCGTAAGGCAAGCTGCGCCGAACTGCCGGCAAACAGTCGCTGGCTCAACTCGCGCACAAAGCGACGTTCGGTCTCCTCCTTAGCCACTGCTGCGCGATAAACGTGCGCGCGTGCGCTCTCGTCCCGGATCACCAGCCCCTTGTCCGCCATAATCTGCATCAGTTTCAGCACGCCCGTATACACCATCGGACGCGTTGCCCTGATCGCCTCATACACCTCACGGACCGTGGCCGATCCCCGCTCCCACAGAACTGCAAGGATCTCCAGCTCCCCTTCCGTAGGCCTTGCTGTCTGCTTGGTCTTCATCATGCCGGAGACTATATACGAATAATTTCGTATATGTCAACGAAGATCTTCGTACTACCGATACCACTGGGTTTTAGAACGGCGCAAGCTCGGGCAATAGCGCCCTTTTCATTACTCGTTCCGCAGAGCCACCATTGGCTCGACGCCTGCTGCTCGTTGAGCCGGTATCGCCGACGCAAGGAGCGCGGCAAAGCCGAGGAGAAGTACAGCCGATGTCAGCATGATGGGATCCCATGGCTTGACTCCGAACAACTGATCACTCATGAGCTTGCCGGCCCCAATCGCAGCCGGAATGCCCACCGCGAGCCCGATGCCGACCTGCGAAAAGGCGCCGCGCAGCACCATCCTGACGACGTTCCCACGATTCGCTCCGAGCGCCATCCGTAGCCCAATTTCGCTGGTCCGCTGTTCCACGTTGTAAGCCATCACTCCATACAGTCCGACCGCCGCCAGCACCAATCCAAGCACACCGAAGAGCGTCGTCAGCGTAGCGATCATGTTTTCCTGCTGGAAATCCGCGCTCACAACTTTGCTATATGGATCGACGCCGTAGAGCACGAGGTTAGGATCGACGCTGGACAGCGCCTTGCGCACGCGCTCTTCCATGCCAGGCGGGTTGCCGGGAGCCCAGATCACGATGTTGTAGAGGTAGTGCGACCAGATCTCCCCAGCCGTGTAGGCCGGATCGTCGTACTGGACGGTTTGTGCTTCCGGTATCCAAAACATCGGCCGAATTGGATCTTTGTAGTCGTAGGTCATATACCGCATGTCTCTGGCGACGCCGATGATTTCGAACTTTGAGGAGTACTTGATTTTGTCCGGCCCGAAGTGCTGCCCGATGGGGTTCTGGCCTTTGAAGAAACGCTTTGCGAATGCTTCGTTAATGACGGCTACCTTGCGCGTGGACGCTGTGTCGTCCTCGGTGATGGGACGGCCAAGCACCATCTTCGCGCCCATGGTTTCGAAAAAGCCCGGCATCACGCGGGCCCATCCTGCGCCTGTATCTTCCTTAGCGCCCGGCTCCGGCCGACCTGCTACGCGAATGCCGTCGTTCCAACTATCGCCAGTCATGGGAGCGTAGAGCGCGGGAGCCACCATCCGCACGCCGGGAATCTGGCGCAGGCGATCGTCAATCTGGCGGAACAACGGCTCCATCTGTTCCGGCTTGTAGGGGCCTAGCGTTGGATTGATCCACGCGATATAGCGACCCTCGGTCTCGAATCCGAAGTTCTGGTGCTGCAGGTTGCGCAGGCTCTGGCCCAGAAGAGCCGCCGCGGACAGCAGGACGAGCGACATCGCAGCTTGCGCAATCACCAGCGACTTCTGCGCCCAGGAGCGACGACCGCTCACAGAACGGCTCGCGCCGCACAGCGCCTCCACTGGGTCGGCGCGTGAGGTCATCCACGCCGGCGCGATGCCGAAGAGTACGCCGGTGAGGACCGAGATGGCTAAGGCGAAGAGCAGTACGGACCAGGACGGACTTGCGTCGATGGGCACGTAGTTGCTCGGGCCGCCGATCTGGAATGCAAGATACAGAATCAGCCGTGTTCCGGCATACGCCACGCCGATGCCGAGGACACCGCCGATCAGCGCCAGCATCAGGCACTCCACCAACGCCTTGCGCACGAGGCTCTGCCACGAAGCACCAAGCGCTACGCGTACGGAGGTTTGCGCACGATCCTTCAACCCGCGGGCCAGCATGAGATTTGCCAGATTGCCGCAGGCTACGAGCAGCACACATGCTGCCGCCACCAACAGCAGCTTGAGCCCAGCTTTATATTGATCTCGCATGGCCGCCACACCCGCGTCGCCGGGAATAAGATGAAGCGTCTGCTGCTGCCAGAGCTGCTTCTCGCTGGGCTCCATATCCGGGACGTGGCTGGCGAGCCAGTTATGGAACTCACCTTTCAGTTTTGCTTCGAGCGACTTCGGATTCACTCCCGGTCGCACCCGTCCGAGTAGGTCGAGGAAGTTGCCTTGCGGTCTTTTCAGCCGCGCTGTCGCTCCATCGATCAGCAGCTCTTTGGTCAGCGGCAACCAAAGGTCCGGCATGCCCCACCCGGCCAGTTTCGCACCATAGAATCCTGGCGCAGCTACGCCGATCACAGTGAATGGATGTCCGTTGATCTGGTAGGTCGCGCCGACTACGGAAGGATCGGAGCCATACTTCTCTTTCCAGATTCGGTAGCTCATGACAGCTACCGACGGCGCTCCTTCCTGATCGTCCGCATCGGTCATCAGCCGGCCAAGCCACGGCTGCACACCGAGCGTCCGGAAAAAGTTTCCGGAGACGTATTCGCCGTTGCGGGTATCCGCCTGTGCCTGTGACCCCACTCTGCGGACGCCGAGCGGCGCATTGCCGGCCTGAAGCGCGGCCAGATCCGTGAACTCCGGCGTGTGCTCGCGAAAGTTTTTGTAGGCCTCCCAAGAGAAGAGTGAAAAGTCCCCATCCTCGCCCTGGGTAAATCCGCCCCAATTGCAGCAGCGAATCTTGTCTCCAATCCGCCACAACTCATCGGGGTTCGCCACCGGCAGAGACTTCAGCATGACCTGATGCACGAGGGTAAAGATCGCCGTCGTCGCTCCTATTCCCAGTGCCAGCGTGACGATTGCCGTTACTGTGAAACCAGGTGCCTTTCGCAGTTGCCGCAGCGCGTCGCGCAAATCCGCCAGCATTCGCCCCCCAATCCTGCCTGTGATCCTCGAAGTCCCATCTTGCAGTACGGGAGCAGGCCCTTCGTAGTTCCGCGAACGCTCTCCTGTCATGCAAACGCGTAAACTTAGGGAACGCCTGTGGGGGCTCGAGGCTTAATGAGAGCTGCTCCTGTTGGGAAGAAATTCCGGTTTTACCGGCGCCGGCTGCGTCAGGCGCGCATGGTCGCGCGTGCCCTCCAGTCGCGGCACCATCCCATACTTGCTCATATCGTCCCGATGCGACGGTGCAATCTCTCCTGCGCTTACTGCAACGAGTACGACAAGGTGTCGGCACCCGTGCCGACAGAGGAGATGCTTCGCCGCATCGACCTGCTATCCAGCCTAGGAACGCAGATCGTCACCATCAGCGGAGGAGAACCACTGCTCCATCCGAACCTGGACGAGATCATTCGCGCAATCCGCTCCCACGACATGATTGCCACCCTGATCACCAACGGCTACCTGCTGACGCCGGAGCGTATCGAACGACTGAATCGGTTCGGACTCGAGCATTTGCAGATTTCAATCGACAACGTGAACCCGGACGACGTTTCAAAGAAAAGCCTCAAGGTTCTGGATCGAAAGCTAGAGTGGCTCAAAGAGCATTCGGAATTCGACGTCAACATCAATTCGGTACTAGGTGGAGGGATTACTCATTCGGAAGACGCCCTGACGATCACGCGACGTGCCGTTGCGCTCGGGTTTGAGACAACCGTCGGCGTGATCCATGACCATGGTGGACAGTTGCAACCGCTCAAGGCAGAGGAGCACGCAGTTTACGACCAGATCCTTGCGGAGCGAAAGCCAGGCCTATTCGCGTTTGCTTATGACAACCTCTTCCATAAGAACTTGGTCCTGGGACGGCCGAATGACTGGCAGTGCGGCGCCGGGAGCCGGTATCTCTACATCTGCGAAGAGGGGCTCGTCCACTATTGTTCGCAGCAACGCGGGTACCCTGCGATCCCCCTGGAAAAATACACCCTCGAAGATATCGAGCGCGAGTACACGAGCAAGAAAGCATGTGCACCATTCTGCACCGTTTCGTGTGTGCATCGTGTCGCCATGCTGGACCTGATTCGCAATGAGCCACGCGAGGCGTTGTTTCGCCTCTTTCCCCCAGAAAGGCCTGGAGGTCGGCTCTCGCTTCCCCTTGGTGTGCGCATCCTCACTTCGATTTTTCTACCGACTCCGAGTGGAAAGCGGCCCGGCCCGGCGCGTAGATTCCTGTCCGGTGCAGTGCTGCGAATCTTTGGTGTCAAGTCGACCAGGAAGGAGAATCGGTGTGAACTTATAAGCATCTCCAGCTCGCCAGGAAGATCGCGCACGCCGTAGCAGCACCAAGCAGCACGTCTAGCGCATAGTGGTACCGGCCGGCCACGGCACCCAGAGAAATCAGCACCGCAACCACTAGAAAGATCACGCCGAGTGGTAGCGAGTAGCGAAGAAAAACCAACGCAATCGCAACAGCAGAGGCCACATGCGCACTCGGAAATGAGATGGCGTGGATACTTCCGTGCTTGAGTATCCAGCGATTGAAAGTTCCACCCCTGTTAGTATCTTCCGCGGGCACTGAGAGGCCAGCGTGATCACTGGTGAGGCTACGGGGCGGAAATGCAGGTACAAATGGCGTAACGGCGTAGCAAATGTAAGTCGAGACCAGGACAACCAGCCAGAAGCTGTCTACCCTGCCGCGCAGTCCAGCGATATACAGCGTGAGAAGGCTAAGCGGCACAAGCGGATAACAGAAGAAATAGGCCACCTCCAGAAGAAAGCCTGTCGGAGTCCGCTGTGTCCCCGATTTTGCGGCGATGCCAGGCAGAAGCCATCGGTCGAAAGCCAGGAGCCGTTCCTGCATTTTGAGATTTGGCCCAAGGAAAAACTGTCCCGTCTGCCAGTAGGGCACCAGAAAGAGCGCGGTCGTGAGGCAGTCGCGGAGAATAGGCCGGTGGTTAGGCGAAAGGAAAGAGCCGCTGAAACGCCCGACGGCTACAATCGCGGTGGCTGCGGCAGCAAGGCTGGTAACGATCCAGCGCCTGCGCAGAGGAAGCGGACGCGAAGTGAGGCCAGTGATCCAAGCGGCCATGGCGAGCGCCAGGGCAAAGATGACTTGAATCCACTCCGAAGTCCGCATCTGAGGGATTCTCCCTAATTCAATACCCCGAGTCACGAGCAAAAATAGGAAGTCGTCTCCAATTGACGAGAAAACCAATCCGCTCTTGGAACTTGGGTTAGGAACCAATCTGCGGGGTGAACCTGATTAACGTGGCGATCGTCAGTTTTGCCGGACAAACCTGGACTACACAGAGCTTTACCCGTTAGTCACAGGCAAAGTGGACCTGAGACGAGCAGACTGGTCCCGGGAGACGCTCTTCCCTGCACCGGCAAGCTCTGTCGCGCTCGGCGTCTCAACAAACTCCGGGCTGTAGAACAGGGAGATACCACCGTCCTGGCTCATTGAAGTCATGCATCCACCATTTCAACATCACACGCGTCGCGGCGACCGCGAGCGTTCGAGCCCCCGTTGAGGGCTTTGTTCGCTCGTCGACATGCGCACCACCAATTCGGGAGGCAACTTCATCAGCCGTGCCTTTCTATAGGACGATTGCTGCAAAGCCTTCAGGATGCCGTCCGCTGCCTGCAGCCCCATGGAGTGCAGCGGTTGGCTTACAGTTGTGATAGCCGGTGTGCATACGCGCGCCGGAAGAACGTCATCGAACCCCATCACCGAGCAATCGTCGGGCACGCGTATGCCCGCTTCGGAAAGGGCGCGCAAGACGCCAAGCGCCGTCAGATCGTCAAACGCGAGCACTGCGCTAAAGCTTTCTCCCTTTGCGAGCAACTCGGATGTGAAATGCCGGCCACCATCAAAACCCGCCACCGAACCTCCCTTCCCTGGTAGCTGAAATATCAATGTCGGTTCGAGTTCAACGCCTTTCTCGACGGCTGCCTGCTGGATACCTTGCCAGCGGGGTTGGCTGTCAAACATCTCCTCCGGGCCAAGAATTACTGCAATGCGCCGGTGGCCTAAGTCGATCAAATACCGCATAGCGATATAGCCACCTTGCCAGTTATCAAGCAGAATCGACGTAATTCCCTGATGGGTCAGATCACGGCCGACGATCAGGATCGGAACGTTGTTCTTCCGCATGTCGGTCAACAGCCCCGCCTCTTCGAAAACCCAACTGGCGATGACGATCACGCCGTCCACGCGGCGCTCGAGCAGAAGCGCGAGAGAACTGTCAAAGAGCTTACGCTGCGTCTGAGCATTCATCACCAGTGGCAGAAATCCGGTGGACTGCAGCCCGGATTGGATTCCACCGACGATGGGCATACAGAAGGGATCGGACAGGTCGAATGCGAGCACGCCAATGGTCTGGGAGGTGCGTTTGCGCAGTGATCGTGCAAACGCGTCGGGGTGATAGCCGAGCCGGGCCGCGGTTTTCCGGATGTGCTCACGTGTTGCTGTCGACACGTTCTTGGAGAGCGGAGCTTCACTCAGGACGATGGATACCGTCGAGACGGCAAAACCAGCAGAACGGGCAACATCTGAGAGTGTGACGTGGCCGGACTTTCGTTGGGGCATCTGTGTGTCTCGCAGAAAACTTAGAGATGCGAATGGAGGACTACTGCGGCCTCAGAGTCATCACCGGGATCGGCACCTAGGAGGGTCCCCTACATGCGGCGTCACGAAGCGAGCGACCATGCAATAGGTCCCGATGTGTAGCAAATCCCAGAATATCGGCTCCGTTCTCCAAGCCATCCTAGCGTCCCGTTCTCCATAAGTGCCACGCCGCGATGGGCTCAATTTACCTTCCCGCGGATCACTGTAATAGATGCCTTCTGTAGGTCATAGAGCGTATCTTCTAGCCCGTTTACAGTTGTTGACTTCGAGGCTGGGCCATCGGGATCTACATGCCCCATCTCCCCACCCGAATGCCACTGATATTGAGCGGGCCCTAGCGTAGTCTGCGAGATGGCACCAGAGAAATAACTGTGCCTTCCAGTCGCTGCGTTTGCAAATTCTATCTTTACGGCGTGATCGTGATCACGATCCCTATTCACAAGCATGACGGACCACGTCCCGTCGGGCCGTTCAACCGGATAAGCTGTGACAAGCACATTCCCCGATGTGTCTGTTATGTCGCTCGATGCTTTGAACAGTTGATGCATCGCGTCGACTGGTTGAACCCATTCCTTCGTAATCATCTGAGTAACGAAATATTGCGAGGTGTATCCAACGACCTGATAATTCCGATCGATCAGTAGCGATGGCCCGGGGCGGCCTGGCGTGGGTATGTAGTGAAAATAGAAAGTACCGTCGGCACCGGTCGTCATCATGGAGCCGACATAGTCGGCAAGCCATAACCCCTTTCCGATGTCTGGATTCTCGCCATAACTCTCCATATTTCCCTCGGTCATGAGGAATGGGATGTTAGGCGGCAGTCCATCGCTCTTCCAGACCTGAACAATGTGGCTCACGCGCTCAGGCTCGAGATACAAATCGTTCCACGAAGCGCTGGGAGGGTAGTGTTCGAAGGAAAAGAATGTGAAGTCATTCAAGCGATGGTGCGATTTCATGTAGTCCAGAAATCGGCCAAGGAAAGAGACGCCCCCATTTGCATCGGGCCAGACTTCAACGTCTCCCAACGTCCCCTCAAAGGAGGGCCCTCCCAGCTTTGCATCCGGAACAAGTCGATGAATCGCATTAGCGAATTGTAGATATAAGGCGCCATAATCTTCGGGAAGCATTCGCTGCCCGTCCGGCTCTTCTCCCATTTCAATACGCGATACCGGATAGTGGCGCTTCTCCAGATAGGCGATCTCGTGTGCGGCATCCTCGGGAGTACCATAAAGCATTGCGATCGGCACCATGGCGGGAAGTCCGCGAGTAATGCCGCTCTTGAAGAAGAAATCGAAACCGATCTGGTCACCCTTCGTGACGTCCAGGTCCGAAACGGAATGCCAGGGATCCACCGAGGAGGCCCAGGTGACAGTCTGTGCCCGGCTCGGCACGTGCTGGATAACGTCGGTGAAATTTCCGGCGGCGGACAGGGTGCCCGCATAGAGTTCGTCGACCGCATATCCAGCGCAATTGCGTTTGTCTGTTGTGCCGTGCGTGTCGCAAGTATCGGATGATTTTGTCATCCAGATGCGGATGTATTGAACAGGGATTGTCCAATCAATGAGCTTCATCGTTGCAGTTCCGCCCTTGCCACCTACGACGGAACCCTTCGGGAAAGTTTGCCACGCGCCCTTAGTGGTTCCTTGATAGAAGGGCTCCAATTCGCCTGTCCAGAACTGCACCGCATAATCCTGCGCGTATGGGTTGGCCCAGGCGATGCGGATTGCGTCGATCTCCACTTTCTTGCCCAGGTCGATCAATATCCATTGTGGGTGCATCGCATCATCTTCGCCGGTGAAGGAGCTTGTCAGGTACGGGTTACTCTTCCAGTAGCTCTTGAGATCACCATCCGTCAGCCGTGACCATCCATCTCCGTCACCCTGAGTATTACCGCGATGCGGCAGCGGATAAGACCATGAGTGATGGATTGTCTCAACCGGCTCTGCGCTACCTGTGAAATAGCCATCCTGTCTTTGCGGATTGCTCCAGACACCCTGGGCGTTCCAATGCCATGCCTCGATCTGCAACTCCGTGTTCTGCCGGTAGGTTACGGGCTGCCATCCCGCCCCAAGAATCGCCTTGAGGATCGGCCCCGACAGCAGCTGATCGGTATTGCTCTCAACTTCTTCTTTGGTGATACTATGGCGGTCAATTTCGGGGGCGCCCTCACCCGCACGCAGCCTGTCGACGCCCGCACCCAATGCACGGACCGGGCTGAAGGCATTGACCGCGTGCGATGGCGTGGCGTCCACCACAACCTTTTGCGCCAGCACTGCAACGGAAGAGGACAGCACGCCGATGGCGGCACAAACTACTGCAAGTTCAAAGCGCGTCCGCCATGCCATGCCGTCCTCGTCGTCCCCATGCCGATTGTGCGCCTATACCGAAGTTGCTCTAGAACGATATGCGCGCGTTCAGCTGCATCGTTCGGCCACCCACCGTAAGCGAACGAATTTCCGTTGATGATCCAACGAACGAATTCGCGCCCGTATCCCCACTTGGCTCGAGGCTCATGTTCGGCAGGCCAAAGCTCGGATGGTTGAAGGCGTTGGTGGTATCGGCGCGGATCTGCAGGTTGAGTCGATCACCAAGCGCGAATGACTTGCCGGCGGAGAGATTCACCTCATCGATTCCCGGGCTGACAAGGCTGTTTCGTCTCATGTTTCCGAAGGTTCCGGGCGATGGGAGTGCATACGCAGTCGGATCGAACCAATTATCGATGCTTCGGTGACTTGGCTTGGGATTTCCGATCTGGTTCGGATACCAGTCACCCGCCTGTGAAAACGAATTATTGCCGTCCACCGTGGGGGTAAACGGGAAGCCGGAGGAAAGAACAAATGTCCCGGAAGCCTGCCAACCGCCAATAACTGCAGAGAGCAGATTGCTCTTGTTCAGGAACATCTTCCCTTTGCCGAAGGGCAGCTCATAGACAACTCTTCCCTTGAAGGCATTGCGCACATCGAAGTTGGAGGAGCCATAGCTTGCTGCCGGATCGTACGATCTCTGGACGGTCTGCGTTCCGGCGGCGCCGCCATAGCCTGAGGAATCCTGATCGTCCAGGAAGTGAGACCAGGTGTAGTTGAGATTGAGGCTGAGTCCTGACGCAAAGCGTCTGCTGATGGAAGCCTGCAACGAGTTGTAGTTGGAGAGACCGTTGAAAGTGTCTCCCGAGATGCTCTGATAGATCGGGTACGGCAACGCAGAAGGACTATCATTCGGTCCCAGCTTGTCTTCCGGAACTTGGTTGATATCTACAGGAAAACTAAGATTGTGAGCGTGGCTGGCCACGTATGCGATCTCTGCCACCGTATTGGCGCCAAACTCGCGCTGAACCGCCAGGTTCCATTGGTAAATCTCGGGAACTGGGGTGTGGTACTTGTTATAAACCACTCCCTGTCCATTCAATGCCGCCGGATCCGTTGTAGGTCCTATGTAAGGAAGCTCCGAGCCATCCGAAGAGAGAGTGGTGACAGGAGAGATTCCGTTTGTCTGATCCGTCGCATTCCCCTGGAACTGGATCGCAGTCCCCATGCCAGTTCCGTAGGTATCGAGGCTCCACCTGTAGGCGAAGATGCCGAATCCGCCGCGAAGAGTCGTGTTCGGATGGGGCAGCCAGGAAAATCCCACTCGTGGCAGCACCGTACCGAATGCGCTCGCCTCAAGCGACCTGCGGCCATTCGCGTGTGTGGCCGCATACCAGAGCGCGCCATCAGTACCGGTCTCTGGATTCACCACCGTAGGATCGAAGGCGCTGATATTGTTCTTCACTTCCTTCCATCCCTGCTCAATCTGATACCGCAACCCCAGATTCAGTGTCAGATTCGGACGTATTTTGAAATCGTCCTGAATAAACATCTGCGGATTCTTGGCTCGCGGTCCATACTCCGGCGCGACCAATGCGCTCCAGCTCTGCGACTGCCCTAACAGGAAATCGGCATATCCCAGGCCCGTCGTGCTGTCGCCCACAGTGGACTGTGTATAAGCGCCGGTAAAGCCGAACGTTCCCGCGTTGATGTTGCCCCAGGTCGTCGTATCGGTTCGGTAGATCAACAGCTCACCGCCGAAGTGAAGGATATGTCTGCCGCGGATCAGCGTGACCACATCCGATATATCGAAGACCATCTCTTTCTGCACGGCATTGACGTTAGGAGCAAGACCAAAGCAGCAGTTTCCCCCAATGCTGATGGTCGGGAACTGGTCAGCCTTGGCAAACTGCCATCCCAGCTTGGACGGAAAACCCTGGTTCAATGTGGAATCGACATAGTAGTTCAGTTGGTCGGTGAAACCTACTCTGGCTTCGTTCACTGCCGTGGGGCTGATATTCCACACATCGGTAATCTGCGAGTTATTGCTGTCGGTGTCGACGTTATCGCAGCCAATAGGGCACGTATTCCATTGGTTTTGCACCGCTGGACTGTCACGCTGAGTGTCGGAGATAGTCAGCCTGTTCGTCGATGTAATGTCCCAGTCCAGGCGGCCAAAGTATTTCGTGGCCGGGCTCGAAGTCAGAGCATTGTAAAAATAGTTGTTGATTGCAGCGCCTTGAGATACATCGCCGTTGACATTGGGTTTTGGATAGTAGGACTGAATCGCTTTCGCGACCGGATCGATCAACCGAGCCGGTATCTTGTTCCCATTGCCGTACTCATCGGCGAAAGACTGCCGAGTGACCACAGGGCCGTCTGGCGTCTGCGTAATCACCTGCGTCGTCGGGTCATAGATTGTCGGCTGCCCGGTGAAGTCGCCATTCAGCTCGGCCTCCGTCGGCACCGTCAAGAAGCCGGTGTTCGAGCCGTGCAGGCTCAGTTTGTCGAAGTTGAAGTAGAAGAACATCTTCTTCTTCAGAATGGGCCCGCCAATCGATCCGCCGTAGTTGTTATAGCGAAGAAACGGGACTGTCACCGGTTCGCCAAAGCCATAGCCTTTGGCATTCAGCGCATCGTTCTGGAAGTATTCGTACACGGCGCCGTGAAACTGGTCGGTTCCGCCCTTGCTGATCTGGTTGAAGATATAACCGCCAATGCCGTACTGAGCGGAAAAGCTCGACGTGCTAACTTCGAGTTCGGCTACAGTCTCAAAGGTAGACACATCAGAGTTGCTGCTGGACGGCAAAGACGTCACTGACCCGTCGGCGAGCATCGCGTTGTAGGGAAGGTTGCCGTTCGCCGCTACAAACTGGCCCGGATTAGACGCAGGGCTGCCGGTCGCCTGGCCGGATGGAGTGCCGGATGTGCCGGGGAGCAGAATGGTGAAGTTCTGCCAATCGGTTCCCACGTTTGGCAGTTGTGCCATGGATTTGGCTTCCAGTGTTGTTGACTGCTCTCCCGATTCCGTTTTGAGCAGGGGAACGTTGTCCGTCACCACCACTTGCTGTGCAGTGGAACCAACCTTCAACTGGGCATTGACTCCCGTAAATCCAACCTGGACGGTCACCGGGCCGCGGATAAGTTTATTGAAGCCATTCTTCGTGAAAGTGATTTGATACTGCCCCGTCACGATCGAGGAGGTGTCGTACACTCCGTCGTGATTCGTAACATAGTCCTTGGCCACCCCGGTTTCGACGTTCAGCACTGTAACCGTCACCTCGGGGATCAATGCGCCGGACTGGTCGGTCACCGTGCCACGAATGTCGCCTGCGTTGGTGCTCTGCGCGAACGCAGGACCCACCATAGACACGACGAAAAGACATAGCCCCCAAAGGCTGGCCTTCCTCATGAATGCCTCCAAAAGGTGACAATTAGGACGCTCGATTGCCGTCCTAATTCACCAAATCTGTTGCGGTGGGCCCTTCATTCTGGCCGTCTTTCAGCGCAGAATCACTTGCTTATTCAAACGATTGAATACAGGAATGTACTATCCCACCAGATAGAAGGCCAGTCAAGCCAAAAAAGGGCGGTGCGATCTGCCCCGGCTGCGTTTTCCTCGGCAGCGCCGCTTGACTCAGAGCGATAGCAAGCCGAAACTGTGACACTCCAAGGAGTTGCATGCATTGGTTCGCCAGTCGTCTCAATAGGATCGCTCTCGCTAAGAATGGACCGGGAGCGACGCAGCGATTTGCATTTGCCCTTGTCCCTTTGCTGCTAAGCGGCCTGCTGCGGACGGTCAGCGTCGAAGCGCAAACGGTTCGCATCGACGCAACACCAAGCCACGTTGCAAACACATTCAGTCCCCTGCAAGCCTTAGGCAGCACCGTGGATCGGATTCCAAGCAACACGACCGACACTTTTTTCAGACCCGACCAGATACAACAGATTCTCGAAGCAGGCTGGGGTCCGGTCAGCTATCGGCAGAATACGGAGTTATTTGTTCAGGCTTGGCATTGGAATCCTAAGGGAACCTGGAGCGAACCCTCTGGCGGAGGATATTTCACCGGGGATGCGACGCCGGCAAAGGAGATGATTCGCCATTCCTACGGTTATTCTTTGCCGCATCGTGGGGTCACTCGCAACTCCGGATCAGAGTTCGACGGTTATTCGAGGCTGGACGATGGAGATCTCGATACCTATTGGAAGAGCAATCCGTACCTAACAAAGGCATTTACCGGCGAGGATGACAATCTCCATCCGCAGTGGATTGTGATCCGGCTGCAAGCCAAAGAAATAGTGACCGCCATCCGCCTTGCCTGGGCCGAGCCGTATGCGCGCAGTTACAGAGTGCAATATTGGCTGGGCAAAGACGATCCGATGGATGCTCCCGATACCGGCATGTGGAGGGACTTTACATCTGGAGTTGTCTCTTCCGGAAAGGGTGGGACCGAGACACTTCAGCTTTCTGCCTCGCCGGTCGCTACTCAGTATGTACGTGTGTTGATGACCGAGTCTTCCAACACGTGCGATACCCATGGGAAGGCTGACCCTCGAAACTGCGTCGGATATGCAATCAGGGAGGTCTACCTCGGAACGCAGAGCCATGGCGAATTCCATGATGTGCTTCATCACACTCCTGGTCAGGATCAGACCTTCACCTTCAGCTCATCCATAGACCCCTGGCATCAACCGTCTGACCTCTACGTGATCCCGGATCGCATGGAATCGGGCGATCAGGTTGGCTTCGATCTGTTCTTCACCAGCGGGATCACGCGGGGGTTACCGGCCATGGTTCCAGTGGCGATGCTCTATGGCACCCCAGAAGATGCAGCAGCAGAGATTACATATTTGAAGAAGCGCGGATATCCAATCTCACGCATCGAAATGGGCGAAGAGCCGGATGGTCAGTACATGGGGCCTGAAGACTACGCTGCCCTGTACTTGCAATGGGCCACCGCGTTGCATCAGGTTGATCCTGCCCTTCAACTCGGCGGGCCTGTCTTTGAAGGAGTGAGCGAAGATATCAAGTTCTGGCCGGACGCGCACGGCGAAACTTCATGGTTCAAACGTTTCCTGAGCTATCTCAAGGCGCACGGCCGGCTTTCGGACCTGTCGTTCATGTCCTATGAGCACTATCCCTACTACGACGGAACGTGCCAGGGGCCCTGGAGCAATCTCTACAAGGAACCCGAGATCCTGACGCACATCATGCAGGTTTGGCGTGACGATGGCCTGCCGCGCAATGTGCCCATGATTAATTCCGAGACGAATGCCCCAGGCGCGGATGCCGCCGTAGATGTTTTTGGAGCCCTGTGGGTAGGCGAGACATTCCCCGCCTTCCTCACAGCCGGCGGAAAAGGATCCTTCTACCATACTGCGTTGCCTTACTCCACGCCTCATCCTGCCTGCGACAACAGTTGGGGAACTTATCACATGTTCACCACTGACCATAACAATGTCATCAAGCAACGCACCTCCCAGTTTTTTGCTGCGCAAATGCTGACACAGGAATGGGCAGAGCCAAAGGACGAGGAACACCGCCTCTTCAAGGCCGCCAGCGACATCAAGGATGTCGGAGGGACACGTCCTTGTGACGGCATATGCCGTGCTCCGACCCGACGGCCAGTGGGCGCTCATGCTGATCAACAAGGACTACGACAACTCACACACGGTGAGTATCACGTTTCACGATGACGACGCTCACGCAGACAATTCTTTTGTCGGGCCGGTTGAGAGGATCACGTTCGGCAAGGACCAGTACACATGGCATTCGGCGCTGAGGGATGGCTACCCGGATCCGGATGGTCCTGCCGCGCGCTCCACCCTGCCTGCCGGAACGGACCGCTACATACTGCCGGCAGCGTCCATGACTGTACTACGCGGCCGGATAGGAGCCACGTCGCAATCGAATTGAGGTTGCCGTTTCTCCGAGCATTGAACATCGGAACAATGGCGTACGATACGAAAACGATTGGCGAAGGGCGAGCAATGAACATCAGAATCTTTGACGATAAGGTTTCACTGGGCAAAGCGGCGGCGGAGCATGCGGCCAGTGTTATCCGGCAGGCGATTCTCGACCGCGGCGCCGCTCGTCTTATCGCTGCCACGGCGGCATCGCAAAAGGAGTTTCTGGAAGCTCTCACCAGTGCTCCGGAGATCGATTGGCATCTGGTTGAAGTCTTCCATCTCGATGAATATATCGGTTTGCCGATCACGCATCCGGGCAGCTTCCGCAAAATGCTTTTGGAGCAACTCATCCATAAGACCGGAATAGTGAACTACCACCTGCTGGATGGCGACGGTGATGTTCCTTCGGTTCTCGCAAGAGCCAGCGCAGCCCTGGCCTCGCAGCCAATCGATATCGCCTTTCTTGGGATCGGCGAGAATGGACATCTTGCATTCAACGATCCGCCCGCAGACTTTGAAACAGAAGAACCCTATCTCGCCGTCACACTGGACGAGGCCTGCCGGCGCCAGCAGGTGGGTGAAGCGTGGTTTTCTGATATTTCGCAAGTTCCGCGACAGGCGATTTCCATGTCTGTGCGTCAGATCATGAAAGTGAAGGAGGTTCTCGCGATCGCTCCCGACTCTCGCAAGGCATTAGCGATTCAGCGTTGCTTCGAAGGGGAAATCAGTCCGATGGCACCTGCCTCCATCCTGCGTAATCATCCTAGGGCTACGGTGTATCTCGACAAAGACTCTGCCGCTTTACTACATCCAACACTTCATACCTCTGCCGTAACACAGGGTCTCTGATCACACCGGCGCCGGTTACATCCGTCAAGCCCGCGCCTATCCCATCTTTACGCTGGTGGATCGGCGCAATACTCTTTGCCTCCACTGTTATCAATTACATTGACCGCCAAACCCTCTCGCTGCTGGCTCCCTACCTGAAGCTCGAGTATCACTGGACGAACAGCGATTACGCCAATATCGTGATCGCCTTCCGGGTAGCGTATTCGCTTGGACAAACTCTCTTCGGCAGACTGCTCGATCGCATTGGAACCAGGCGCGGCCTGACGCTCACAGTAGCTTTCTATTCGATCATTTCAATCCTCACGTCGTTCGCTCAGGGGTTTCGCAGTTTTGCAATGTTCCGTTTTCTGCTCGGCGCGGGGGAATCAGCAAACTGGCCGGCTGCAACCAAGGCCGTCTCCGAGTGGTTCCCGAAGAAGGAGCGCGGACTTGCCACGGCGTTCTTCGATAGCGGCTCTTCCGTCGGAGCCGCCATTGCCCCTTTCATCATTCTCTCGATCTACTTCCGCTGGGGTTGGCGTCCGGCATTCATGATACCGGGACTTCTAGGCTTCATCTGGTTGATTTGCTGGCGCCGGCTCTACCAGCCGCCTGAAAAACATAGCCGCATCAGCCAGGCTGAGCTGCAATATATCGTCGCCGACAAAAACGAAGACGATCTACAGCAAGGGAACACCGCGCATCCGCGATGGCGGGATCTCCTGAAACTGCCGCAAACATGGGGAGTCATCGTCGCGAAGCTATTCACCGACCCGGTATGGTTTTTCATCACAGATTGGTTTCCCATCTATCTGGTCGCAAAAGGCATTGAGCTTAGGAGCAGCCTGGTCGCGATTTGGATACCTTTCATCGCGGCAGATATCGGAAATTTTTTCGGGGGAGCCGTCTCCGGCTACCTGATCAAGCGGGGATGGTCGCTCGGTGCCGCCCGAAAGGCGCTCATTATCTTTGGTGGCATCGGGGTCACGACGCTGATACCGACCATTTTTACGAGCAGCCTGTACATGATCGCGTCTCTGTTTGGCTTCGCCACATTCTCTTTCGCCGCTTTCTCTACTATGGCAAATGTGCTGCCAGCCGATCTCTTCAGAAGCGAATCCGTAGCCTCCGTAAGCGGGTTGAGCGGAACTGGCGCAGGCCTGGGGACGATCGTTGCATTCAAGCTGATCGGATATTTCTCAGACGCGCGTCAACAGACGGCCGGGCACTCCTTCGACCCCATCGTAATCGCGGCGGGTCTGGTTCCATTCGTAGGAATGATCCTGGTGTTGCTACTTGTACGTAATACGGAAGCAACCGACTTGGGATTGGTCAGGCGCATTTAGCTCCGAGAACCTTTCCGGGACTGTTGACTCAGATTTTCGGGTCCTTGGGTCAGTGCAAAGGGCCGATACCCATCAAACGCCCTTTCACCGCGCCACAGTCACGAGCACAGTTCCGCGCGTTCGCGGCCGGATTGTGATTCAAATGACGCTAAAGGCCACGATACACGCCGCCGTCCACAAGAACAGTTTGCCCAGTCATGTAGGAGGCGCGCTCCGAGGCCAGCCAGACGATAGCGTCCGCAATCTCTTCCGGTTGTGCGAGGCGGCGAAGCGGAATGCTCTCCGCAATCTGCGCTTCATAGTCCGCCGCGCTGGCTCCTGCTGTGCGCGCCCTGGTGTCTGCCAGCTCTTTCATACGAGCCGTCGCGGTGTAGCCAGGTCCAACGTTGTTGATGGTGATATTGTCGGGGCCAAACTGTGTAGCAAGCGAGCGAACCAGCCCCAGCACGCCAGCCCGTACAGCATTCGAAAGCACAAGCTCCGGAACAGGTTGCTTTACCGCCACGGATGTAATTGTCACAATCCTGCCCCAACGTCGCTGCTGCATGTAGGGCAACACTGCTTGCGCGAAGGAGACGATGCTGCGCAGGTTCAATTGATACGCGGAATCCCACTCGGTCATTGCCGTGTCCAGAAAGGGCTTTGCCGGCGGACCGCCCGCGTTGGTGACGCAGACATCGATTCGCCCGAACTGACGATGGACTGCCTCGACGAACTGGCGCACGCGGAGATCGTCGGCAACATCGAATGTATCCGTGTATACGGACACGCCATGCACCCGTCGCGCCTCTTCCGCAACATGCTCAAGCGCATCGCTATGGCGGGCGCAGAGCGCGAGATGCGTGCCCTCGGCGGCAAGAGCCAGGGCGGTTGCCCGGCCAATTCCCTGGCTGGATGCGGCGACGATGGCAACGCGATCGCGAAGTCCTGTTTCCATAGAAAATCAGTATATGGTTCGCTCCACTTGCGATCGCGGCGGATTGTTATAATCAGCCCTCTCGAAGGGATGGAGCAACGGAATGAGCACAGCCGAAAAAGAGAAGTCGTCGAACGTCCAGCACGTTCGCCTCGCAGACATGCCCACGGAACATTTGAATCCTCTGCTCGACAGGCAGTTCGTCGCGGGACAGAAGAGCATGCTCGCCAGATTGAGGCTTCGCAAGGGATGTATAGTCCCATTGCACAGTCATGAGAATGAGCAGATCACGTACATCCTTGAAGGCGCGCTGAAGTTTTCCTTACAGGGGAAAGACATCGTCGTGCGCGCTGGAGAAATCCTGGTAATTCCGTCGAACGTGCCCCACAGCGCGGAGGCTATCGAAGATACCGTAGATCTGGATGTATTCTGCCCGCCACGCGCTGACTGGATCAGTGGTACGGATGCCTATCTGCGCAAATGATCGGGTCGACCAGAATTGTCTCGATCGCGATGGCGGCGGCCCTGCTTCCAACCGTAAGCGGGTATGCCCAGACGATCGATCCCGCAATCGCCAGAGAACTCGCTCATACCTGGGCGATTGACAACCACGCCCATCCGGTCCTGGCTCCCCCCAGCGACAAGACCGATAAAGACTTCGACGCGTTGCCGGCGGATGCAATGGAGCCGGAATCCGATCCGGTTGCGTTGCGTCCTGACTTTTACCGATTGGGAGCTGCATGGAAGGCTCTCTATGGATTCAACACTCCACCACCGCTCGATGCGGATGGACTCAAGCGCCTGGACGACGCACGCGCAAAGGCCAAAGCAATCCACGGCGAACACTATCCAGAGTGGGTGCTCGATCAAGCCGGGATCGGTGCCATGCTGGCCAATCGAGTAGCGATCGGGCCCGGCATCGCGCCGCCGCGATTTCACTGGGTTCCCTATGCTGATGCGCTGATCTTTCCGTTGGACAACAGCGGCATGGCAACTGCATCACCCGACAAAAAACAGCTCTTCGCATTGGAAGATGTGTTGCGCGCCCGCTATCTGAAGCAAGCAGGATTAACCACTATTCCAGCCACGCTCGACGAGTATCTGCAGCATGTGGTGACCGCAACATTAGAGAAGCAGAAAGCCGGCGGAGCGATTGCCGAAAAATTCGAGCTGGCCTATCTGCGCTCGTTTGCCTTCAGTGATCCGCCACGCGCCCAGGCTGAGCAAATTTATGCCCGATGGGTAGGACATGACAATCCGGATCTTCAGGATTACGAGCTGTTGCAGAGCTTCCTCTTCCGCTACATTGCGATCGAATGCGGGCGACTGGGCATGCCAGTCCATCTGCATGCGATAGGCGGTCTTGGACGATACTTTTCGATCGCAAGTGTCAATCCATTGCTGTTGGAGCCGCTGTTCAATGATCCACGGCTTAAAAATACCAACTTCGTCCTGCTGCACGGCGGGTGGCCTTTCGTGCGCGAGATCGGAGCGTTGCTGCAGAAGCCCAATGTGTATCTGGACCTGTCGCTGCAATCGCTACTGATGACACCTCATACGCAATCGCAATGGCTGCGGGAATGGCTGGAGTGGGAGCCGGAAAAAGTCCTCTTTGGCACCGATGCGTATCCTCTTTCGGACGAACTCGGCTGGCCCGAATCTGCATGGATCGCAAGTCGGAATCAGCGTGACGCGTTGGGGATCGCACTCACCGGCATGCTTCGGGATGGTGAGATCAGCCGAAAGCGCGCCAGCGACTTAATACGTATGGTGCTCCACGAGAATGCCGAAGCACTTTACAAGCTTCCACCGCCGAAAGCCTTCGTCGAATGCGCAGATCGTCCATGCGCTAACTCTTCACTGAAGTAGCGAGGATATCGAAGGGGCTCTGTTGTTGCCAGACGAACGCCTCCGCTCGCGTGTAGCCGCTTTCCAGACCCCTGAAACGAGCCACCTGGTCCTGCAGCTCATAGTAGCGGTTCGGCGTCTGGCTGGCATGCGCGTAGCAAGCGGCCTTCTTGCGCGCCTCCATCACGGTAATATCCACGTATCGATTCGGCGAGAACTGCATCGTGTCTTCGCCATCCGAGACTTCGTAATAATACAGTGCAAACTTTCGCCCGGACTTCTGCCACGCGTCAAAGGAGAGCATCGCGATGGCACGATGATCGCGATGACTGTCCACCATCCCATGTGTGAAGACGGCATCTGGCGCCTCGGCATCGAGACGCTTCGCGAAGTCTTCATAGTGAATGTTGTCTACGATTGCCGCCCCGTTCTTTTGTCCGGCATACGAAGGTCGAGCGCCTAATAGCTCGCAGGCTCTCTTCGCCTCCGCCAAGCGTGTTTCCGCCGGAGTCGGGGGCCACGCTCCATCATTCAGGTAAAGCAATACAACCTCATGACCTTCTTGCGTGAGGGTGGCGATGGTGCCCCCACATCCGTACTCAGGATCACCCGGATGACCACCTGTGACCACGATCTTTGCCTTGTGAGCTTTCGGCGAGGTGACCACTGCGGACGCTGCACCGAATGCCAAAGCGCCGGAGGCCATTCCACCGCGAACAATTAGAGCTCGTCGCGTCAATTTCATGCGTTTCCTCGTTCATTTCTCAGTTCTCTTTTATTCAATTGTCAGCGCTGGACAGATTCAGCGCCCTTGAGCCGTCGCAAAGAGAACAAGTCCAGATCGTATGCAGGCTTCGAACCCGTCGCCAGATCAGCCAGCAGTTCGCCGAGAACACTTGCAAATTTGAAGCCATGTCCGGAGAACCCGGCCGCCAAGACCACCTGCGGAAATTCGGGATGCGTATCGATGACAAAATGCTCATCGGGTGTCATCGTGTACAGACAGGTCTCCGCATGAAGCAATCGCCCGGCGAGCAATGGTAGAGCATTCGCAAGCCTCTCTCGGATGACATGTTCCTCACCAGGACCTATCGCGCGATCCACCGTTTCTGGGGAGCAGACATTGTCGCTGCCATGCAAGCCCACCTTCACGCCCTCGTTATCGGCTCCGGTCAGCGGAAAGCCATACAGCATCGGCTGACCCTTCTCCATCTCCCGAATATAGACGGGCATTTGCTCCCGTCGGAAAAGCTCGATCCGCCCGGTCGGCTCGAACCAATAGACCACCTGCCTCGTGACACGGAGCGGCAGCTGCAGCTCGCGCAGGATCTGCGGCGCCCATGGCCCGGCAGCGATGACCAGATGATCCGCGTTGTACGTCTCACGCGTGGTGCGCACCGATACGCCGCCACCCGGCAGCGCATTCCAATCCACCACCGGTTCGTCAAAGTGAAGCTCGGCCCCCGCCAGCGCCGATTGTCGAAGCTGCTGTTCCACACACACCTCAGGGCGAAGATATCCCGCATCCCTCTCCCAAAGCGCGACCCAGTCATCGTCCATGTTGAATGCGGGATAGCGGCGGCGCACCTCGAACGCAGACAGTACCTCATGCTGCAGGTCAAACTCCTCGGCGCTTGCCGTGCTTCCGGCCACCAGGTCGCCGTCCGGGCGCCCAATCATCAACCCGCCCGTGATATGTAACAGCGCTTGCCCGGTATCGACCTCGAGCCGCCGCCACAGTTCGTAAGCCCGAAACAGCAGCGGAACATAGCGCAGATCTTCCCAGTACGCCTTCCGGATAATCCGCGTCTGCCCGTGAGAGGAGCCGTGCGAGTGCGGCGGCGTGAACGGATCGAAACCGAGCACACGATGTCCGCGCTGTGCGAGATGCTGGGCCGTCGCACTGCCCATGGCTCCGAGGCCGACGACGATAATTGCACCCATTGTGCGCTCCGCAAATCACCTTAGCCGCAGCCATCCAGATTGTCGATGCCCACGCCCGCCTAGGGCTTTGATATCGACCCGCGGCCAGCGAGTCTTGGCGACGGGTGGCAATTGCTCGAAGACGCCGTCAAATTAGTGATGGCGTGTCCCCTGTAGATGTGGACAGCAAGGAAGCGCGGTAGGCGGCTCATGCCGATGTCCTTGAGGACGCTACCTCATGGCTGCGATCGCGGGATGGATCGAAGAAACCAGTGCAGCCTTAGAGAACGGCGGCAAGCGCCGGGTACCGCCCCGCATGAGTGGCTGCGTACAAGGCGAGCAGACGTTGGCGCATGAGGTAGTAGGCCGCGGCCGCCTCTTGGATTTGAAACGGCGTCCTGACATAGAACTGACGCAGCATCGTGAGCGGAAGGAAACCTACTTCGATCTTCCACAATGCGCGACGCAAACGCAGAGCATCGCGCCGCATTCGCTCGCCGACAATGATCGCTTCCTCGAAATTCCAATCGGCTGCATGGGCGGCCAGTACGAGCATGAGGTCAGCATTCGCCCGCATTCGGCGGAGGCCGTCATAAGCACCCACTAGCCTCCAGAGTTCGCGCGGCTGGATGGCTGTCTGATGCTGGGGAGGGTTCAGGTAGTCAACGGCAACGGTGGCGAGCCCATTCCTATCGATTTTCTGAATCCGAGCAACGATGTCGTCCCAGGCACGATCGCTGAGCCGTACAGACCTTCGCTGCGTGTAGATCGCACCGATGAGTAGACCGATAAGAGCAGTGGCGAGCGCGTAGTACGTCACCATGTGGGGCATAAATCAGCTCTCCGCGTCGATCCTGTCCAGATCGTATTTGACCCGCTCATGAAGAGCAAGGATGTATTTCCGCATTTCAGGCGAGATCGGCCGGCGTGCCGGTTCGGGTAAGTAGAACTGTATTGTCCAGTAAGCCAATGCGGCAAGGTACGTCAGTTCACGAACATGATCCAGCGTGCCGAATCCTTCGGCAGCACCGACATAACTCTGAATGCCATCCGCGAACGCCGCAACCATCGCCCAGATCCCAAGGCCTTGCGCCAGGGCAATCACGTGGTTTCTCCATCCAAGCCCTAGACGCGCCGCCGAAAAGCCCAGAACTACGACGAGTTCGCAAGTAACCAGGCTAGTAAACAAACTGCCACGTACCTCCCACACTTCCTTAGCTCTCAGACCGGGCGGAGAAACTCCCAGCGCCAAAAGAGCGGCAACGCCAATCCCGATTCCACCGAACAGCAGAAACTGCTTGCGGGCATCTCGTATCCAGCTTCCGGTCGGACTCAGTACGATGCGTGCAATTTCCGCCACTAAGGCGAGTTGCAGACAGAAGTCCACCACGTCGGCTGACCAATAGACGTGCGCGTACCAAGTATGCGACGCGTATTTATATAGCAGGTAAAGAGCGATCGTGAGCGCAGTGTCAAACGCTATTAACACGGTGAAAACAGGAAACGCTCTCCACCGGCCCCGAAATAGAAGGGTAGCGAGAAGGGCGACATGGCCGACAAACCCTGCCGCCCAGAGAGCGTTGTCGAGTTGCGAAAGATTCATCCAGTGCTACTGGCTGATGGTCTTACAAACCTATTAAGGATGCAACCGTGGATACGAGAACGGAGAAATAGGAGACTTGTGGACGTGGGTTTGTCCCGGTCGGTGCACATGCGAATACCGATGCGGCGTTCGATGCAATTACCGCAACCAGCAGGGCCATCCTCACTGTTTTCTTAGTCATAGGCTTCCTCTCTAGGCGCATGGGGGCGCCCTTAGAGCCTAAGCCAATCCCGCCAAATCGGGAAATACAAAGTACGTTGGAGGCGAAGCGGTTGTCATGGCTATTGACAGTTGTGGACCGATTAGGAACGGAGGCAAGTCAACGGACTGAAGTGAGCATTTGCCGACCCGGCTTCACTCCTGGAGGATAATCCAGGGGAATACCACTTCGCTCCGTCTAGAAGAGACCAACATGGACAATAAACTGGCCGCAATCCTCGCGCTTTACGACGACACGGCCTCTCTCAAGGATGCCTATACCATCCCCGCCCTGTGGTACATCGACGCTGACATCGAGCGGTTGGAACAGAAACGCGTATTCGGCGAGAGCTGGCACGCAATTGGACGAACCGAGCAGTTAATGCAGCCAGGCGATTACATTACCGCCGAGTTCGGCGGTGAGCCAATCCTCGCGGTGTGCGGAACGGACGGAATCCTGCGTGCCTTCTTCAATGTTTGCCGCCATCATGCCGCGGCGGTGGCCACAGCTCCCTGCGGGCGGGCGAAATCCTTTCGCTGCCCCTATCACGGCTGGAACTATGGCCTGGATGGCAGCCTCAAAGGCACGCCGGAGTTCACTGGAGTCTGCAATTTCGATCCGTCAGCCAATGGACTGATGCCGATTGCCATCGACACATGGGAAAACTTCGTCTTCGTAAATCTGACAGTTGACCCCGAGCCACTCCAGCACTACCTGAGCGGCCTCGTCTCTCTCGTTTCTCCGCTTGGTTTGAACCAACTTCAATTCCACTCCCGCAAGGAGTACACGCTCAATTGCAACTGGAAGGTCTACGTCGATAATTATCTCGACGGCGGCTACCACGTTCCCCACCTGCACAGAGGCCTCAACAGCGTCCTCGACTACTCCCAGTACACAATCGAAAATGGCGAGCATTTTTGCCTGCAATCAAGCCCCATGGTCATTTCGAATGAGGATGCACAGGTGTCCGCTACTCGCAAAGGTGATCGTGCCAGGTACTTCTGGATCTATCCCAACTTCATGATCAACATTTACGAGGGCGTCATGGATACCAACCTGGTCCTTCCGTGCGGCCCGGATAAGTGCCGCGTTATTTTCGACTTTTACTTTTCCGATGTATCCTCCGCACTGGAAGAGCAAAACAACGCCAGCATCGCTACCAGTGAGAAGGTGCAAGACGAAGACGTTGCCATCTGTGAGTCCGTACAAAAGGGCCTTGCCTCGCGCGCCTACGGAGCCGGCCGCCTCTCGGTGAAGCGTGAGGCCGGTGAGCACCTTTTCCATCGGTTATTGGCTCGCGACTTGAAGTCAAGCGCGCAGCGGCCATGAAGCAACCGCCTGGATGGCTTCAGGCGTTATCGATTTCCTCGATTCTTCCATGGAATAGGCGAACAAATCGTATCCAGACGGGCCAATTACCATCCCGCCCGATCCCGGAAGGATGAGCCGGAACCATTCCCAGTTCAAGGGGGATACTCGTCTCGATTCAGAGCGGTTGATGGCGAGTCGTCGGCGAGTAGTCAAATAGAACAGCGCGATCGCTAACGGAAATGTATGGTCCCTCCGCCCGCGCCGCAGGCGCGCACTTTTTCTCCCCGAACGGCCTGCCTACTCCTCCGCAGCCTCGAAGCACCTGCGGCCTTCGCGGCATGTCGAAGCATGCACGTAATGCTCGTCCGGGCCGGCCTTGCCCATCGTCTTCAGGCACCAGAAGGTGCTCGTGCTTCCCATCAGTGCTTCCAGGTCCTCGCGGTACTCACCAAACGCAGCATATGAGGACTTGCTGCGGAGGCATCTGCACTTCGTATTTGACTTCACTTCCGGCATACGTTCCTCCTATCCGATTGCGCTCGGATCGGGCCCCATCTGCCCCACCGCCAGCAGAATTGTGCGATACACCGCTGTCTGGAAGAGCTGCACCTTGTATCCATTCTGGCTCAGTGGCGTCGCCTTCGCCACAGCAAGCTTTCCCGCTTCCCGTGCCGTCTGCTCGTTGATCCTCTTGCCGCGTAGTGCCATTTCCGCCTCAGTCGCATGCATCGGCCTCGGTGCCGCTACTCCCAGCACAATCGCTGCCTTCCGGCACGTGTTGCCGTCCCCGTCCATCGTCAGCACGACACCCGCATCCGCCAGCGGCCAGTCGAAGCTCTCCTTCTCGCCATACTTCTGATATGCCGAGCGCGTTCCGGCCGCCGGCGCAGGCACGCGGATCGCCGTAATCAGCTCGCCCGGCTTCACCGCTGTTTCGTGCTGCAGGTCTTCCTCCGGCGCAATATAGAAGTCGCTCATCGCCACGGTTCGTTTGCCAGCCTTCGACGTCAGCTCCACCTCCGCCTCCATCGCCAACAGAGGCACAGCGGTCGACGACGGATGCACCATCGCGCACGTCGAGTTATTCACAATCGCGTGATATTGGTTCTCTCCCTGGAGCGCGTGGCACTCATCCGAATTGCCTTTCTTGCGGCAATCAAATTCCGACGACCGGAAATACCAACACCGCGGCCGCTGCATCAGGTTGCCTCCCACGGTCGCCATGTTGCGCACCTGCGGCGTCGCCGCATGTCCAGCCGCATCGGCCAGCGCTGCGTAGTGCTTCTGTATCTGCGGATGCTCAGCAATCTCCGTCAGCGTCACCAGCGGTCCAAGTCGCAGTTCGCTTTCCGAAACTTCAATCCGGTGCAGGGTATGCACATTCCGGATATTCACCAGCTTCGGCGGTGTGACCACCCCATCCTTCATCAGGTCGAGCAGATCGATTCCGCCCGCCTTCACCACCGCATCGCCGTTCATGTGGTAGAGCGCCTCATCCACCGTTCCGCAATCGACGTAAGTAAAGCGGTTCATGCCATCATCTCCCCTTGCGTCTTGCCCAGCGCCGCCAGCACGTTTGCCGGTGTCATCGGAATCGTGCGCATCCGCACGCCCGTCGCGTTATAAAACGCATTTCCGATCGCCGCAGCCAGCGTGATAATCCCGGCCGACTCGCCGATCCCAGCGGCATCCGTCGAGCTCTGGCCGATATAGTTCTCGATCAGTTCCACATGTATGTCCGGAACTTCCCGCGCACCGATAATCTTGTAGCTCTCCAGATTCGCGTTCAGCATGTAGCCCTTCTGCCGGTCCATCACACGCTGCTCAAACAGCGCATACGAGATACCCTGCAGGATCCCGCCATGGACCTGGCTGATTACGCCCGTCGGATTGATCGGCCGGCCGCAGTCGTGCACGCCGAAGACCTTTTCGATGTGTACGCGCCCGGTCTCCGTGTCTACAGCAAGTTCGACATAATCGACGCCGCCGTAGAGCAGCCGCTTTTTCTCGTAATCCGGAACGCGCGTCGTCCGTGCCGCAACCTCGCTCGTCGGCATCTTCGCTGCCGCGCTGCGCAGCGACACCGACCGCGACCTGTCCTTCCACACCACGTTGCCGTCGCGTAGATCCAGATTGCTCGCCGTCGTTCCCAGCGGCCCAGCCACCGACTGCAGGAATTTCTGCTTCGCCTGCCACGCTGTATTGCGGATCGCCGGTGTAATCGACCCGGCCGTCACACTGCCGCCGGAGTTCGGTCCGATGGGATAGCGCGTATCTCCCACCCGCACCTGCACGCTGTGCGGTGGAATCGAAAACTCCTCCGCCACCACCTGCGCCAGGATCGTCTTCGTGCCGCCGCCGATGTCCTGCACCGCCGATAGCACCTCGACCGAACCATCCTTCGAGACGCGCACCTCGCAGGACGAGTCCATATCGACAAACCGATACCACACCGACTGGGCAATCCCCATCCCGCGCTTGACCGGCCCCGTGTCCGATCCAGCCGGCCGACGATTCTGCCAATTCGTCTTCTCCCGGATGACCTGTCGCTCCACCTTCCGCGCAGGACTCTCGTCAATCTTTTCCCGCAGATCGAGCGGGTCCATATTCAGCTTCACTGCTACTTCATCAATGGCCTGCTCAAAACCGAAGCACCCCTGCGGATGCCCCGGCGCGCGAAACGCCGCACCCGGCCCCGCATTGATGAACACATCGTTCTCTTCCGTATGAATGTTCTCGCACTTGTACAGATTCGTCGCCGGTCCCGCCGTGCCCGCGCCCGTACCCACGCCCGCGCTCCCGTAGCTGATCAGCTCAATCGCTGTCAGCGTCCCATCGCGCTTCGCTCCGATTCGCAGCTTCTGGTGCGAATCCGGCCGGTTCGAAACAATGTGCTCTTGCCGGCGGTCTAGCATCAGCCGCACCGGCGCACCCGCCTTGCGCGAAAGATTGGCGGCCACAACCCCCTCGTTCCCCGCGCCAAACTTCGCGCCAAAACCGCCTCCCATGAATTCAGTAATCACCCGCACCTTGGTCTTCGGCAGCTTGAATACCTCCGCGAACTCATCACGCACGCTCGCGGTCCCCTGCGTGGAGGCATACACCGTCAGTTCATCCGGCTTCCAGTCCACGACAAAGCCATGCGTCTCGAGCGCCGAGTGGGTCTGGATCTGCGTAAAGTACTCGCCCTCCACAACGACATCCGCCTCTTTGAATCCCGCGTCGATATCACCCTTCGTGTTCTTTTCTGGGCCGTGCACGTTGCCCGTCTGCGGAACATCCTTCGGTCCGCCGCCGCCGCCCGCGCTTCCCGCAGCATCCGCGGGCCCGGGAAAGACCAGCGGTGCATCCGGCTTGCGCGCATCCATGCGGTCTACGACAAACGGCCTCGCGTCGTACTTCACGTCAATCAGCTTTGCCGCATCCTCGGCAATCGCCTGCGAGGTCGCCGCTACCGCCGCGATCGGCTGCCCGGCATAACGCACCATCGGATACCGCGACGGCGCCTCCTTGTTCGGATCGCGCAACTCCGCCTCGCCGCCATACATGTGCTCGGCCACATACACGGCCTTCACGCCCGGATAACGCTCCGCAGCCGTTGTGTCTATTGAGAGAATCCGGCCATGCGGAATATCTGCTCCGCGCATATAGGCGTAGAGCATCCCCGGCAGATGCACATCCGCCGTGTACTTCGCCCGGCCGCTAACTTTCGCTGCGCCGTCATAGCGCACCGTCGGCTGCCCTATATATTTCAGATCCTTGTTAGCCGGCAGCGGCGGCGGCTCGTCCACCGGAACCTCGCGGTCCACATGAGTGAGCCCGAGCTGCGGAATCCCGAACAGAACGCTGGCCGTCTTCGTCTCGGATTTGACCGGTTTCGCATCGTCTGCCACTTAGACCTCCTCGCGCGCGCGCGGCATCACCAGCCGGGCATTGTTTGTCGTGCTCGCTCCTTGTTTCGCGAGGTCATCCATCGCATCGAATATTCGCGGATAGGTCCCGCACCGGCAAAGATTGCCGCTGATTGCGTGCGCCACCTCCGGCCGCGTCGCATGCGGATTGCGCTTCCACAGGGCCACGCACGACATCACCATGCCCGGCGTGCAAAAGCCGCATTGCATCGCATCGTGCTTCACAAACGCCGCCTGAACCGGATGGAGCGTTTCGCCCTCCGTCAGGCCTTCGATGGTCGTGATTTTCTTCTCGCCGGCATCCACCGTCAGGGTCATGCAGGCGAGCTGCGGCTTCTCATCCACCCAGACCGTGCACGCCGAACATGACCCGCGATCGCACACCACTTTGGTGCCCGTCAGTCCCAGCTTGTCGCGCAAGGTAACGGCCAGCGTTTCACGCGGCTCCACACTTACCGCATGCGCCTGTCCGTTCACCTGCAGACGGACAGCCACTGCATCCGGCCCCACGGTCGCGGACTTGTGCGCCGCCTTCTTCACCTCGGCGGTAAGCGCCTCCGCCTGCTCCAACAGCGTCCCAGCCGCGGTCAGTCCGGCGCCCTTTAGAAAGCCGCGCCGCGAGAAAGTCGTTTGTTTCGAATCAGCCATAGTGCGCCCTCAATCTCACGAATTCAAATTTGTGAATTCGCTCAACGTCGCCATTCTACGCCGAATTCATTGAGCCAGACCCGGTGCAGGGACGCTCTTGAACGGCTTCGTGGACCGCGCCTAGGGAAGAGAACGACGTCATTTCCGCTCTAGAGCCTTCGACGGTGTGCGACCATCGGTGCGCGATGTCCGAAACGGAAATCCAACCCCAGGCGCAGCACGGTTTGCGACGGCAGCTCGGTCTCGGCGACCTCGTACTGGCGCAGGTCTTGTGCGTGGTGGGCAGTTCATGGGTGGGAGTGGCCGCGGGACTGGGTCGCGCGCAGATGCTCTTCTGGCTCGGCGCCATGCTCGCGTTCTATCTGCCCATGGCCGCTTCGGTCATTGGCCTCAATCGTGTGATGCCGCTTGAAGGCGGACTCTACGTCTGGGCGCATCGCGCATTCGGCCACCTTGGCGGCTTTCTCACCGCATGGAACATCTTGATCTACGCCATCGCGGTGACGGCGGCGATTCTATACGCCGTGCCCACTGAGATTTCGTATCTCATCGGGCCGTCGGCCGCGTGGCTGCCTGAGAATCGCCTGATTTCGCTCGCGATCGTGACGACGACGGTTGCCGGCGTGACGCTGGCGGCCATACTTGGGCTGGACGTGGGCAAATGGGTACAGAACATCGGCGGCATCTCCATTCTGGCCGTTTTCGCGACGCTCATCCTGTTGCCGCTCTGGAGCCTGGCGCGCCATCAACCCATCCATTGGTCGCCGCTCTCATTTGCGGCTCCCCCTCGCGACCTGCGCACCATGGCCCTCTTCGGCCAGATTATGTTCGGTGGACTATGCGGCTTGGAGTACGTCGCCATCCTCGCCGGCGAAAGCAGGCAGCCCGCGCGAACTATCGGCCAATCCGTGTGGATCGCCTCGCCCATCATCTGCGCCATGTTCATCCTAGGCACAAGCACGGTGGTGGCGTACGTGCCGCAGAGCTCGATCGACTTCATCGCGCCTATTCCGCAAACCATGCGCGCCGCGCTGGGCCAAACGGGCGTGGGCAATCTGATCGCAATGACCGCGATCTTCCTGATCGAGCTGCGCCTGCTGGGCGCGGCCAGCATGATCTTCACCGGCGCAACGCGCCTGCCGATGACCGCCGGCTGGGATGAGCTGGTGCCGAGTTGGTTCGCGCGCCTCCATCCGCGATGGCACACGCCGGTGAACTCCATCACGTGCATGGCCGTGCTCGTCTTCCTGCTGCTGGTACTGGCCAGTGTCGGTGTGCACGCACAGGAGGCCTATCAACTGCTGTCCAATGCCAGCACAACGCACTACGAGATCGCCTATCTGGTCATGTTCGCCGTGCCTCTAGCGGGACGCGCGGCACTGCGCAGGAAACTGCCGTTGTGGCTCAAACTCACTTCGATTGCAGGCGGGGTTTCCACGCTGTTCAGCTTGATCATTTCGACGTATCCATTTGTCAACGTGGTAGACGCGCACGCCTACGCCATCAAGATCGTCGGCACGGTGCTCGTGAGCAATTCTGTTGCGCTGGGGTTTTACTGGGTGCGCACGAGATTCCCCGCCCGTCGGCAGATTGCGGATGAGCAGACATCGATCGCAGACTAAGACCGGACCTGGCAAAGCACACCGATCCATTACGTTGCAGTACGTCGCGAGGCACGATAACATCAACAGGACTGTGCGTTACGCTTAGGCCATTGTGGTTTAACAGCTCTTTCGGCGGCTGGTGAATCTGCACTGGGAGCAGTTCCTGGGCGGTGACAGCGAGGCGCAGAGTTGATGCTGAATCCGGTGCAGTCGCGATCCCTCACAGGCTTTCCCGGTAAGTGATTGAATATACGTAAGTTTTAACGTGCGGAAGTGGTGAAATTGGCAGACACACCATCTTGAGGGGGTGGCGCCGAGAGGCATGGGGGTTCAAGTCCCCCCTTCCGCACCAGACTCAATGCTCCAACTTTCCGGTTTGATCCCGGAGCGAATTTCGGATCATGCGCCTTGGTCGTATTCCAGGACGCAGCTCCTTCAGAAAGCAGTTCAATGATCATCTTCCTGACCATCATTCACGTCATCGTCTCTGTCTTCATGATCGCCGTCATCCTGCTGCAGCAGGGTAAGAGCGCCGATCTTGCCGGCGCCTTCGGCGGTCAGGGATCGCAAACTGCATTCGGCCCGCGCGGCGCAGCCAACATGCTCACCCGCCTCACTACCTGGTCGGCCATCATCTTCATGGTCACCTCCATTTCACTCTTCGTCCTCATCGGCAAACACGCAGGGGGCGGCTCCGTCCTCGAAGGCACGCCGACCGCGCCGGTGCATCAGCAGGCGCCCGCGCAGCCCGCGAAGAAGTAGATCAGCGCATTCCCGGCGAAGGCGGCAGACAATCGTCTGCCGCCTTCCTGTTTCTGCTCAATAGCATTCCTTGCCTGCATCTGGACCAATCACCTCTCCAGGCTAAAAAAATGCACTAGACTGTTGGGCAACATGAAATCCATTTCCCGCGCTGCTTCCTTTTTTTCTGCCGCGCTCCTTATCCTGCCGGCCATGGCTCAAGCTCAACCCACCGTCACCAACGAACACACGCCGCCGCAGCGGGCAGCGGCGCAACTGGATCCGCCGCGTCCGCCGGGGCCCACCGTCAATCCGGATGGCTCCGTCACCTTTCGTTTCCCCGCCCCGGGCTCGAAGACGGTGCTGCTCGACCTCGAAGGCACAGACCCGCAACCGATGACGCAGGGAGCCGATGGCCTTTGGACCCTGACCACCGCGCCGCTGCAGCCGGAGCTCTATGGCTACGGCTTCCGCGCCGATGGCATCGATTACCTCGATCCCGGCAACGTGGAGGTCAAGCCAAACCTGCTCAACGTGCAGAATGAGATCGAGGTTCCCGGTCCGCATCCGATGGACTGGGACATGCAGAACGTGCCGCGTGGCGTCGTGCATCACCACTTCTATCAATCGCAGACGCTGGGGCGGCCGAGCGACTTTTTCGTCTATACTCCGCCGGAGTACAACCCCAAGAACAAGTATCCGGTGTTGTATCTATTGCACGGCTACAGTGACGATGCCAGCGGATGGACCGCCGTGGGGCGCGCCCACGTCATCCTGGACAACCTTATCGCGCAGAACAAGATCAAGCCGATGGTGGTCGTGATGCCGCTGGGCTACGGCACCATGGACATGATCGCCCACACATGGACCGCGTGGAGTGACAAGGAGCTGGTGAATCGCAACTTTACGCAATACACGCAGATCCTGCTGAACGAAGTAAAGCCGCAGGTGGAGAAGTTGTACTCCATATCGAAAGACCGCAAGGACCATGCCATCACGGGGCTTTCGATGGGCGGTGGCGAGAGCCTGCGCACCGGCCTCAATCACCTCGACGACTTCGCGTACATCGGTGCCTTCTCCTCTGCTGTACCTGACAAGGCCGATTTCGATCAGGTCTTCCCCAACCTCGCCTCAGAAGTGAAAAGCAAAGACCGTCTCAAGCTATTGTGGGTCGCCTGCGGTACAGACGATCACCTCATCACATCGAATCGCGCATTTACTGCCTGGCTCCAGCAGCAGCAGATTCCGGTGACGGTGATTGAGACGCCGGGCCGCCACACCTGGATGGTCTGGCGCGACAACCTGATCCACTTCACGCCGCTGCTGTTCCAGAAATGAGTTCGTGGGGTGGGGTAACGTGACACCCCACCCCCCTCCGGCACGGGAGGCCGTCCCGTAATGCCCTCCGAATCTTGAAGATAGGCGGCCTCCCAAGGCCTAAAGTCGCCCATCCATTGGGGTTAGCGGTAAAGTCGTCCAGCGGAACGACTTAGGTGGCGTTCAGCGAATCAGCCACACCGTGCAAATGCACAAAGCCACCGTGGCCGTTTCATTTCCCTAAGTTGGAGATCAGGAGATGAAACGGGGACGGTGGCTTTTTTTGATCTGTTCGGAGTGACTGAAGTTGATCTCTATTTTTAGTTTAGCCAATTGGGTGGGTAAATATGGCAGGTTTTTGCGGGTGATTCCCGCAATGGGAGCATGTCAGCAAGGCTGACTAGAGCGGGACTTTTGTAATCGCCGCCAGATGAGCCAGGGCAGCACCGTGAGCAAGAGGATCGCCAAGGCATGAAAGATGGCCTGGTACAAACTCTGCGCTGAGGCTCCAAAGGCGAAGAAGTCCATGCGAATATGCCCGAGCCCGACGGGGACCGCTTTGCGACTCGCGTGTATCTCGGCGGTGCCACCCATCAGTGCGACCAGGAGCAGACCCACGGTCGGCCAAATTGCCTTCATTCTTTGACAGGCGGCGGCAAATCCGATTGCCCAACCTACGAGAATCGGCGCGCCGAAATAGTAGAACTTGCCGAACTGAAACGAGAGATTCTCGAAGCCATATGGCGCACCGGGTGAACGAACGCCGAAGGGTGTATCGGCTCCCGGCAGAAAGATGGTCCATACAGACCACAGATATAGACAGGCGAATAAATAGGCGCCAGCCAAAAGAAGGAGCGGTGCGAGACCGAATACAGCCCAAGGCGCTCGAATGCACCAGGAGTGGAACTGAAGAGCACGGGAGCTCTGGAGCCGCATCCCTCTTTGCGTCGAACCAAGTGCTCACACAGGGCCGACCATACAACGTTCCATGATCCGCGCAAACTGGCGCGCTCTGCTTCCAGAAAAGTCTGGAACTCTTTGCCGTAGCGCTGCCGCCACGCGCGCGGATAGAGCCGCGTAAGCAGGCGTCCCAGCCGGACGTTCACAACGCCTCCAGCCGGCGCAGTCCGGCCCTGCTGAACTTTTGCAGCGTAGTCAGCCTCGCGCGCAGGATGCGCGCGCCTTCGGCAGTGATACGGTAGGGCTGGCGGCGCTCCTCCGGCGGTAGCGGCGCAATCCAGCCCTGCTGCTCCAGCCGCGCGATCGCACCATACAGCGTTCCCGGTCCCAGACGCGTTCCGCATAGTCGGAGGATATCGTCAGCCATGGCATGGCCATGCTTCGGTCCGCTGGCCAGACTGGCGAGCACCAGCATCGGCGGGTCCGAGTAGTGATCCCGATCTGAAGTTTCGTCGTCTACTACGTGGCGCGTACTACGCATGGCGTAGTTATCGCACAGCGTCATCTACCTTGGCAACAGAAGAGTGCCGCGGACGGGTACAAGACAGGAGACTTCGGGCGGTGCCGCTCCGCCGCCAGCTTCCTCCCGGCGGCTCTCAGTGAGAGAAGTTGAGTGGCTCGGTGTAATTGTGAATCACGGTCTGAAGGCCCAACCCGACGCTCACCATGTTGGCCGCGCGCGCGATGCGACGATGGCCGTGGTGGATGAGCCATACGGAGCTACCGACTTCCGTCGCAGTGGCGAGTCCCTCGAATGCGATGAAGGCGCCTCGATTGTCCACCACCCACTGCGGCAATTCGACCTCGCGTGCACCACCCGCGAGTGCGCGGCGCGTGCTCAGGTAATCGAGCGTGCGATACCCCGCGATGGACGAATAGAGACCGAGATCAAATAGGTGCGGTCTTCCCTGCTCCGGCAGCGAAACCCGCATCGGAGCTGCGGAGATCACCGGCCGCAGCGAAGAGGAGTAACTGGGGACGGGCGCCGACGGTGCCGCCTCTGCGGACGCGGATGAGCACGCCAGCAAGAAGCACAGTACGAGAAGGCCAACTACTACGAATGTCCATCGTCCCCAGGTCATTTGGTCCCCTGACGTCAGGCGGCATATGCCTGCACAGGAGCCTTATCGGCGGTGGGGACTGGGCAAAGATGGGACGCACAAATAATTGACTATGTGCCCTTCCCATAGCGGGAAAGGTGCCGCAGGCGGTTGCAAATTGGGATGGCCGACCTTCATGGGCAGGAAACGGATAATGGGCCGCAGCGCGAGTTCGGGATCGCGGTACGCTTCTCCTCGATCAAACTCGCCTATTGGTGGGGGATTGCTTTCCCGTCATAGACGACCTTTCCGCCCACCATTGTCAACACCGATTCCGTCTTTGGTAGATCCGAAACATCCACCGTGAAAATGTCCTGCGAGAGAACAGTCAGGTCAGCGAGTTTCCCCGGTTCCAGACTGCCTTTGTCTTTCTCCGCAAACTCAGCGTATGCCGATGTCAGGGTGTAAGCGACTACTGCTTGTTCGCGCGTGATGGCTTCGGATGGCCGGTTCGGGTCGAGACTGGCGAACATGATATTCAGATACGGATTTGTCGGGCCGTCGGAACCCAATGCGACGGGAATGCGTGCGGCCAGCAAGGAGCGCAATGGCTGGACTTTTAAGTTTTCAAAAATGGGGCGCAGATCGGGATTCAGATTCTCGACGGCTAGATGCGATGGGTTCTGAACCACCACGATCCCCAGTTCCTTCACCCGTGGAATCAAATCCGGTGTCAATCCGTCGCCGTGTTCGAACCGGAGTCGCTGTTTGGCCCAAATCTGCATGCCTCCCGCGGATTGCATCGCATCCACCATCCCCGCCGCAGGCGGATACGCCGAAACATGAACCATCAGTTGGTCATGGTCCTGCAACGTCTCCCGCAACATGCTGGCGATCTGATCTTTTGGAAACGTCATCTGTTCATGCAGAACGAGGTCACCTACCGTTGCGGGATCGTTGCGCGGCGCAAACGTTCCTTCAATCGGAGTTCCATCGAGCATCCACTTGGTACCACTCACTGTAATCAGAGGATTTGAGCTGTGCGGCACCGGCCTTCCCTCTTTGATATCGCGGCCGGCAGGTGTCGTGCCGGGCATCCTCATCACGCGAACCCGAATAGGAGAGGGCAATTTTTCAAGGAGGGCAACGCAGCGGTCGGGGGCATGTCATTCGACATGTCCTGAATGCTAGTGATGCCCCACTTGACGGCTTCGGAGAAGCTCTTGCGCAACTCGGAAAGAGCGTCCGCTTCGCTGGTCTGGTCTGCAAATGCGCGCTCTACATCGAACGCGGCATATTCGCAGATGACACCGGTGAACCTTCCTTCAGATGACCTTTCAAATCGCCCACCCATCGGGTCCGGCTGGCCCTCTCGAATGCCAGCCTGCGCCAGCGCTGCACTGTTCATGATCCAGGCGTGATTCGTGAGAGTTTGCAGAACTACTGGGTTATTGGGAGCCACCTGATCGAGGGCGTTTCGATCGACCGCGAGATCGCGGAAGATCTTCCAAGCTATCGTGCCGTTGATGAACGTTCCTTTCGGTGACTTGAGCGCGGCGGCGATGATCGCAGCCTTCATTTCGGGCCAGGCCGGATCGGGGCTCGGAAGCTCCAGGTCAATGTGATTCGGAGGAGCGATTCCGAGGTGGTTGTGTGCGTCGTTTATTCCGGGAATTACCGTGCGCCCGCCGAGGTCGATCTGTTTCGTATGTGGTCCGACGAGGGCCTTGATTTTCGCCGAGTCTCCTGTCGCCGTGATTCGTTCTCCACGGACCGCGAGAGCCTGCACATAAGGATGCGCGGTGTCGCTGGTAAATATCTTCCCGTTGAGCAGAACCAGGTCTGGTGCCGGCTGCTGGCTTTCAGCTGCTACATGAGATAGCGCCAGGAAAAACACTGCAATGCAGGTTTTGACTGCTCCGCCCACCATGTTTGCCTCTCTCGTCTCAATCAGGGTCTCAGCGCCCGGGAACTCTGCTGCGGTTTGCATCGGGAAAGGTGAATTACAGTGGAGGCCACAGCTTGGTGATACGAGTATCCACCTTTGTTAGCCAGACGTCGTAGTTGTTTTCCCGCGTAATTCGATAAGCCAAAACGATCCCAGATTGTCTGAGAATAGAGATGTGACACTCGGTGTCCACCAAAGCTACGGAGACCGAATGACACGGCCGACGTTACCGTCAAAGGAACTGAGCGTACGCGTTCGGAAGCTACGACGTGGCTGCGACTTCGGCGGCGATGCGCTTCAGATCCGGCAGGATGGCCCCCAGCGCGGTTGGCGCCGCATCCGGAGTACCGAGCGCAAAGTACACGCTGCGATAGAGCGCGTAGAGGCGCTTATAGACGGCAGCCGATTCCGGTTGCGGCAGAAATCTTCGATGCGGCAGGCAGAGCAGAGACTGGCCCTCTTCGACGGAACCGATGGATCCCGCAGCGAGCAGCGCGAAGATGCAGGAGCCGAGGCTGGTGGGTGTGCCGTCCGGCACGAGGACAGGCTTGTCGAGCACGTTCGCGTAGACCTGATTCAACACCGTATTCTGCTGCGGGATGCCGCCGCCATTGATGATGCGCTCCACCGGGACGCCGTTCTCTGCCATGCGCTCGAGAATGATGCGCGTGTGGAATGCAGTGCCCTCGATGGCGGCGAAGAGTTCGTCCTGCGCAGTGTGGACAAGGTTCCATCCGAGCGTGACGCCGCCGAGCTCCGCATTGACAAGAACCGTGCGATCGCCGTTGTCCCAGCTCAAGCGCAGCAGTCCGGTTTGTCCGGCTCGATAGTGCTCCAGACCCTGCGAGAGATCTTTCACCTTCGTGCCGGCGCGTCGAGCGATGGCTTCGAAGATGTCTCCGGTTGCGGAGAGACCCGCTTCGACGCCCGTGTAGGCAGGGTGCACGCTACCCGGCACCACACCACACACGCCGGGAACCAGGGAGGTGCGCTGCTCCATCGCGATGATGCAGGTGGAAGTGCCGACCACGTTGACGACGTCGCCTTCGCGGCAGCCGGCGCCAATCGCGTCCCAGTGCGCGTCGAAGGCGCCGACTGGAATCGGAATTCCGGCACGGAGGCCGAGTGCATCGGCCCACTCAGGGGAGAGATGGCCCGCGATGTGATCGGAGGTGAGGTATTCGCCGGCGAGCTTCTCGCGCACGCCATCGAAGAGCGGATCGATTTTGGAGAGGAAGGCTTGCGACGGCAGGCCGTCCCACCGGGGATTCCACATCCACTTGTGTCCCATGGCGCAGGCGCCGCGCTTCACCTGCTTCGGATCCGTGATGCCGCAGAGTGTTGCGGCCACCATGTCGCAGTGCTCGAATGCGCTCGCGAAGGCGGCGCGCTTGTCCGGATTGTTTCGCAGGAAGTGCAGCAGCTTGGCGAAGCCCCACTCGTGCGAGTAGACGCCGCCGCACCACTCGATTGCCTCGAGCTTCTCAGAATGGGCGAGCGCAGTGATCTGCTGCGCCTCCTTTTTCGCGCGGTGGTCGCACCACAGGTAGTACTCGGAGAGCGGCTGCATTTCGGCATCGACGGCGACAACGCTCGATCCGGTGGTGTCGAGCGCGAGCGCGACGACATCGCCGCCGCGTACCGCGGTTTGTTCGAGCGCTGCGCGCATGGCCTTGACCAGCGCATCCATCTGATCATCATGCGACTGCGTGGCGTAGTCGGGGTCATCGCGGCGGCGATGGAGCGGATACTCTGCCGTCGCGGTGCCGAGACGTCCACGCACTTTGCCGCTGGAGTCGCGATCGCTGTCCAGCAGCGTGACGCGCACGCTCAGGGTGCCGAAGTCTACACCTGCAACGATGGGCACGTGGTCTAGACCTCCGGCTGATTGTGGTAGTACATCTCCCAGCCGAGATAGCGGACTGCGGCCTCATAGACGGCGCTCGCCGACTGCGAGAAATTCGCGGCGACATGATGCTCAAAGCCCTGCTCGCAGATGTAACGCAGCAGCTTCTGCAGCCTGGGAATATAGGCGACACCGGCGCCGCCGAAGGTCTCCAGAGGATCCTTCGTAAACTCTCCTTCGCCGACATAACCGCGGATGCGGCCATGGAAGTCGTCGGTGGAGAAGCGAGCGAAGCTCATCGCGCCAGCTTTCACGCGGCCTACGCAGGTGCCGAAGGTATTCTCCTTGCCCACGGTGCCGGCGATGATGGCCTGGAAATCCATGACGACGTCTTCAAAGAAGTGCTTGGGCAGATTGGAGCAGTGGAAGCAGACGCACTTGTCCGGATCGTTGCCGTAGTTGTTGTTCCAGTCGAGCAGCGCGCTGGGCGTCTGGCTGGCGAGCGCCAGTGCGTGCATGCCCATCACGCCGCAGACGTCGACTTCGCACGCGGAGGCGAAGAGGTTCTCGCTCATCATGCTCATCACGGTACAGGGCACCACGCCGAAGTATTCCTCCATGGAGGTCCAGCACTGGATGGCGGAGATGGTGCAGTAGGTCTCCTTCATCCAGCCTTCGATGACCGCGCCGAGTTTGGACATCTTCAACAGAGCTGCTTCGGGGATGTTGTTGGTTGAGACGTATTTCTTGATGGCGGTGAGCTTTGCCTGCACCGCGTCGTCTGTGTCCTTGAGCCGGTCGATGCGGCCGAAGACCTCGGAGAGATCAAGGGGTTCGACCGAGATGCCTGAGCGCTCCAGAAGTTTTTCGGAATAGCGAACGGTATTGAAGGCTGCCGGCCGCGCGCCGATGGAGCCGATGCGCAGATTGCGAAAGCCGCGAACGATGCGGCAGACCGCGGAGAACCACGCCAAGTCCTTGGCGAAGCTTTCGGAATTTGGTGCCGATGTGTGCAGAGAGGTGATGGAGTACGGAATGCCGTACTGCATCAGGTTGTTGCAGGCCGACATCTTGCCGCAGAAGCTGTCGCGGCGGTCGGAGATCTTCATGTCGTCGGTACGGTCAGGCGTGGCCTGCACCAGCACCGGCACCTCGAGCGTGGAGTGACGAATCGCATCCACGATGCCGCGCTCCTCGCCGAAGTTCGGCAGCGTGACGAGGATGCCGTCGATCTCATCGCGGTGCTTGCGGAAGAGCTCCGCGCATCGACGCGCTTCATCCGGAGTTTCGACCGCGCCAAACTTCGACTGCTCGGGCGTCAGCGCGATGACGCGTATCCCCGCCTTTTCAAGCACACCGATCATCGCCTCTCTACCTTCCTTGGCGAGGTGATCGGGAAAGAAACCACGATTCCCAACAATCAATGCAAGCGTTAACAGTTTTGGCATAGTCCGAACCAGATCTTTCTTCTTACTACGACTCGATGTATGGAATAGCGTCTTGAAATGTGGCCGGAAGGCTAACGTCGCGGCCAAAACTTGAAGGTGTAAAGGCCACCGGAGATGGCGAGTAACGCTCCCCACCAGATGGGAGCGTGCAGTTCTGAGAGAGCCGGTGGATTGGACAGCGGATGAGCAATCTCCCAGAGTCCAGTGACACAAATGATTGTTCCGTACGCCAGAAGCATGACGCCACAGAAGAACCAGATCGACATTGCTTCCCGTGTGTGTCTCGACATAAATCCTCTACCAGAAAATAAAGTTCAGGACGACGAAAACGGCGCCCACGATACCAGCCCAAACGATCGGCTTCTGATACCAGAAGTCGTCATGCTCGTCAGGCAACTTCGAGACCCCATAGACCAGTCCCTCAAGTTCGCTCACCGGCCTCGGCTTGGTCGCGTAGCTCACCACAACGGTAACCAGAACACAGACCGACCAGGCCCAGAGTGCGCGGTAGATGTCCTCGGCCAGACCGTTCTTCACGTCAGACGACATGGCCAGATAGTGGAGCGCGGAAGGGTTTCGCTGCACCCAAGCCCAGAGGCTGATCGAGGTCGCCGTGCCTGCCAGCAGTCCCCAGAAACCGCCCGCCTTGGTCGCGCGCTTCCATAGCATTCCGAGGATGACGGTGCCGAACAGCGGCGCGATAAAGAAGGAGAAGAGCGCCTGCACGTAATCCATGATGCTGGCGGCATGCTGCACGATATACGCGGTGACAACCGAGATCAGGACACCAATCAGCGTGCACCACCGGCCCATCGCGACGTAATGTTTGTCGCTCGCCTTCTTATGGATGAAGGCGCCGTAGATGTCATAGGTCCACACCGTTGAAAAGGCGCTCACATTGCCGGCCATTCCGGACATGAAGCCCGCAATCAGTGCCGTCACGCCCATGCCCAGCAGGCCGGGACCGCAGTAGTGCACCAGCATGAGCGGCAGCACTTCATTGTAGCTGTGTTGATGCGTCCGTACTGCGACGCTTTCACCCACCAGATGAAACGGAAGCACGGAGAGCGCCAGAAGCCCCGGAAGGATCACTATGAATGGCGTCATCATCTTGAACGCTGCCCCGATGATGGGAGCCAAACGCGCGGACCGGATGTTATCGGCTGCAAGGACGCGCTGGACGACGAGAAAGTCGGTTGTCCAATAGCCGAAGCTGATGACAAAGCCGAGTCCGAAGACGATGCCAAACCAATGCACACCCATCGGATTGTCTTTGAAGTGGCCGAGTGTGGACCACAAATGCACATAGTCCCCGCGGTGCAGGTTGGTGGTGATCTGCGCCGACAGATTGTTGAATCCACCGACTTCAATCAACCCCAGGATGGGAACCAGTGCCGCACCTACCCAGATAAGAACGAACTGCAGGACCTCGTTGTAGATCGCAGATTTCAGCCCACCCAATGCAACATAGGCTGCGACCGTGATCGAGGAGACCCAGATACTGAAGTTCAGGTTCCATCCCAGCACCACCTTCATCACCAGCGCCATCGAGTACATATTGACCCCGCTCATCAGGATGGTCATGAAGGCGAAGCTGATGGCCGAGAGCAGACGGGTGCCGTCGCCGAATCGAAGATGCAGATAGCCGGGAACCGAGTTGACCTTCGAAATGTAATAGAAGGGCATCATCACGATGCCGAGGAATAGCATCGCGGGAATGGCGCCGATCCAGTACCAGTGCGTGGCAAGAATGCCGTACTGATAGGCCGAGCCCGCCCAGCCCATCAACTCGAGCGAGCCGAGGTTGGCCGAGACAAAGCTGAGTCCAGCGATCCAGGCGGTCATCTCGCGGCCGGCCATGAAGAACTCCTCGCTCGTATTGGAGGAACCCTTCAGGTAGAAGCCGATGAAGATGACGATGCCGAAATAGATTGCGATGACGAGTATGTCGACGGAACCCAGACGCGCCAGCGATTGTCCGGCGAAGATGAGAGCGAGTTGGGAAAGAGGCGACATGTGTGAGGAAGCGATCAATGCTTCTCCTGGCCGTAGGTCTTCGAGGCACCGTGCTTGCGGAAGTAGTGGCGGTCGAGCAGATGCTGACCCACGCCGCTGCACGCCGCATTGAGGGTGGATGTGTAGTAGGCCATGCGAGCTACGGCTTCAAGGACGACCGCGTTGTGTGCGGCATCCGCAGGTGTGATGCCCCAGGAGAACGGCGCGTGGCCAGCAACCAGCACCGCCGGAATGGTAAGAGGATCGATGTCCTTAAAACGGCGAATGATCGCGTGACCGGTGTTCAGCACATAGTCGCAACCCACCTCATCCGCGGTCAACTCGTCGGTTATGGGAACGGGACCGTAAAAGTAGTCGGCGTGGGTAGTGCCATAGGCGGGAATCTCGCGGCCAGCCTGCGCCCACGCGGTAGCAAACTCCGAATGCGTATGGACAACGCCGCCGATGGCCGGAAACGCTCGATAGAGCAATAGATGGGTCGCTAGATCGGAGGAGGGACGCAAGGAACCTTCGACAACGTTTCCGTCCAGATCCGTCAGCACCAGATCGGCCGGTTTCAGCTCTTCATACGGCACACCGCTGGGCTTGATAGCGACCAGCCCGCTCTGCCGGTCGATGCCGCTGGCATTGCCGAATGTGTACAGGATCAATCCTCGACGGACCAGTTCAAGGTTGGCCTCCAACACAGCGGAACGAAGGGCTTCCAGGCGCATACCAAAGTCCTTGGGGAGATTGGCCGTGCTTGCAGCAATTGCAAGGCAGCCGCGGAGCAGTATCGCACAGCGGTGATAGGCAAGGAAACGTTTTCCTGTCGAGGACTGCCTCACGCCGCCGATGGATACCCCGCACGGAGCACCCTCTATACTCGTCCCCATGCAGAAGCGTGTAAAAACGGAAAAGCCACGCGCCCGGATGGACATCCGCGACGTGGCGCGCCGCGCCGGCGTCTCCATCTCCACCGTCTCCCGCGTAACGAACGGCAAAGGCACGGTGAACCGTGAGATGGCAGATCGCGTCTGGCGCGCTGTCCGTGAGCTCAACTATCAGCCGGATCCGCAAGCCCGCGCCCTGGTCTCCGGACGCAGTCACATCATCGGCCTTATGGTCACCGAGATCACGAACCCCTTCTTCCCGGAGCTGATCCAGCGCTTCGAGCAGTTTGCGGTCGAAAGCGGGTACGAGGTCCTGTTGGCCTCTACGCCGAATGACGCGGCCAGCATCGCCATGTCCGTCCGCCGCATGTTGCAGCGGAAGGTAGATGGCGTTGCAGTCATGATGTTCGGGCGCGAGGCGCCCATACTCGAAGAGCTGGCAACCCATGCGGTGCCACTGGTAGTGATGGATGGTGCGCCGGCCTTTCCCAAGATCGATGCCGTGCGCGTGAACTATGACGAAGGGATTCGCCAGGCCGTCGCTCACCTGGTTGCATTGGGACATCAGGCAATCGCCTTCGTCAGTGGTCCGCTGGAGCAGGCATCGGCAAGGCTTCGGCGCGAAGCGTTTGAGAAGGCCATGCGCTCATGCCATTTGAAATTGCGGGCTGACCTGTTGATCGTGGGAGACCATACGCTCGAGGGCGGCATGGCCGCGATGACGCAACTGCTGGGGCGTACACATCCGCCGACTGCGGTCGTCTGCTCCAACGACTTGACCGCGATCGGAGTTCTTCATTGCCTCTTCGAATCGGGCAAGCAGGCGCCGGATGATTTTTCCGTCATCGGATTCGACGACGTGCATATCGCCCAGTTCATGCTGCCGCCTCTCACGACAGTGCGCATGTCATGCGCCGACATCGCGCGTGCTGCATTCGCGACGCTTCGTCACCGCATCGAACCCGACTCCGCACGCCATGCCGGCGGTCCCGTGGAGACACAACTCATCGTTCGTCAGACGACGAGCAGGCCTGCTGGAGAGACGCTAAATGGGATCCGGAAAGATGCGAATGTCAGGAAGGCGCAGAAGCTGTAAGAGAGAGAGTCAGCCAGCTGTCGAGAGAAAGTCCATCGGATCGGCGGTCGAGAAACACCGGATGTGAATTCATAATGCTGGCGCGCTTTTCGAGAGCAGCCGCTAGCACCTGTGGTTAGATATGTTTCATGCCTCTGAAGAGACGCAGCGTACTGCACCTTCTTGCCTTCGCTAGTGGATGGCCGCTTGTAAGAGGGCGCACTTCTTCGGCGGAAGCATTGGAAGATCCGACCGCGAGGGATTCGGAGTTGGAACCCGCACAAGGGCAGCCAGATGGAAAGCCCGCTTCCGACTCAGGTTTGCCCACTGAGCGAGTCCTGGGTATAGGCGGATTGTTCTTTCGGGCAAAGGATCCGAAATCGCTTGCAGAGTGGTATCGCAATCATCTAGGAGTGACCCCAACCCCAACCAGCTATGGTCAGCCGTCCTGGCATACGCAAGCAGGTACGACGGTGTTCGCGCCGTTCCCAGAAACAACGAAATATTTCGGCGAGCAAAGTCAGGTTTGGATGGTCAACTTTCGCGTTCGAGACCTGGACAAGATGGCCGCACAGCTGCGCGCCGCAGGCATCGAAGTGAAGGTCGATCCTGAGCATTATCCGAATGGTCGCTTCGCAAGGATCCACGATCCTGAGGGCAACCCTATCGAGTTGTGGGAACCAGCCCCCAAGGATTCAGCGTAATTCTCGTACCTTCTCTATCTAGTCGGCGCCGAGCTCGAAGGTCAGATACTCTGGCGCGAGTGCGTGGAGGAAATCCGTCGAGTCAAACGTCTCGCCTGGCGCAAGAGCGCCGCTGGCGCGAGTTCGTCCCTCGAGAATCCGCTCGACGGCTTCAACGACGAGTGGCGCGGTGAAGGCATAGATGTCGTGGCCTTGCGCGATCGCCCGGCGGATCGTACTTCCCTTCCGGACAACAACGTCGACCAGGAAGGTCTGCGCCGATCGTCCGCTTGCGTCGACGGCGATCGGTGGCGGGGTGGTGGTATCGCGAAGATCGCGAAGCGGCGCGTTGTTGAGGTAGGTGCGAAGGCTTGCCGCTCGTAAGTGGCGGGCGATGAGCGGAACTTCTGAAAATGGGACCTCACTGACATCCTGACGCCCAAAGGGCTCCGGAAAATCCCACAACGTTTGCGGTGCGGGCTGTGCCTGAGGGACAAATTTCCCGCCTTCAATGACTAGCCGCCGAGCCGTGTTTCGCTGGCCGGTGATCCGCGTGCCCTGCGTCGGATGCCAGCTATCCAAAGCCATGCCAACACGGATCTCGTCAATCTCGGCGAGATTGCCAGGGGAATCCCAGTTGCCCATTGCGCCTGTGGCCAGCAGATCAGCAAACCCACCGTAGAATCCCATCGCTGGAATGAAAACTACGCCGGTGTCGATTGCGGCATCACCGAATTTGTCGAATATGGCCTGCGCGCTTCCCTGCTCGGCCGCGACGTCGAGATAGTGGATGCGGGCGCGCAAGGCCGCGGCTGCCACCGCGTCGGCCGTGTCCAGGAACGGGCCGGCGCAGTTGATGACTGCGGCAGCGCCAGCAAGAGCGCGGTCGAGGGAAGCAGGATCATCGATGGAGGCGGTTCTGATCAGGACGCCGTGCTGGAATCCTGACTCTGCCATCTTCGCGCTGTCGCGGCCGATGGCCAATGGCGCGAAACCGCGACGCAGCAGCTGGGCGACAACGAAGCGGCCGGTGTGTCCCGACGCGCCGAAGACTGCGATCGTCCGGCCATGTCCTGAGATTTTCGATTGAGTGGGCATTTTCCCTCCAGTGGCCAACCTTTTCTTTTTCGCTACAGACCTGTCTGTTTCATGTACAGTACAGACGGGTCTGTAGTCCGTCAAGCAGAGTTTTGATCCACCTTGGAGGTGCAGAATGTCGGGAAGGCCCCAGAGCGCCGACGTTGGCGATGCGCAAGACAACTCAGCCGAGGTGCGGGACCGGATTCTTCGGACGGCGTCGACGCTTTTCTATCAACGAGGCGTGCGGGCGGTCGGCGTTGACCTTGTGGTCGAAGAGGCCGGGGTCGCGAAGACGAGCCTCTATCGCCACTTCCGCACGAAGGACGACCTTATTGCCGCGTTCCTGCAGCGCGAAGACGAGGACTTCTGGAATAAATGGAGTCGCGTCACAGAACTCCGCAAGGCAGATCCTGTCGCTGAACTGGAAGCGCACCTCGACTGGATCGCCGAGCGGGTGGGACGGCCAAATTATCGCGGGTGCCCGCAACTCAACGTCGCAGCGGAATTTCCGGACTCAGACCATCCCGCCCGCAAAGTCGCCTCAGCTCACAAGCAGGAACTCCGAGGGCGCCTCAAGGGGATTGCCGAGCGACTGCGCGTGAAACGCCCAGACGAACTGGCAGGACAATTGTCGCTGCTGATCAACGGAGCTTTCGTGAGTTCGCAGCTTCTTTCGCCGGGCGAGGCAGGCCCGCTCCTACGCGTCACCGCACGTGCTCTGATTGTTGCCGCTCGTAAGCAATAGGTCGAGGCTGGCTGTGGCTTACAGACTCCCCTGTCAACGCTTCGCCGTGCGCCGACGACGAACAACGCATGGTCGGACTACGCATAATGCGTGATCCGGATTCTCCCGTCGTTTGGTGTTTGGGCAACAATAGAGCCGGAGTCGCTTTCTCGGAGAAAGGCGAACCAGCTCTAACCGCCGATTGAAAAGGACGTCTATCCTGCATGGGCCTCCACCAATCAGCCAGTGCCGCGGTGCTCTGTGTACTGTTTTTTTCAACCTACATGCAGGCCGAGGCCCAGCAGTCGCAGGGAGCGCCGCAGTCGTCAGCGCCGGCTGCACACGAGATGGCAACCATCACGGTCAACGCCCAACTCGTCAATCTGCCGGTGGTCGTGCGTGACAAGAAAGGTGCCCTTGTCCAGAACCTTACGAGGTCGGAGTTCGCGCTGAGCGTGGATGGCCATCCGGAGACTATCCGGTATTTCGACAAGGACAACGATCTGCCACTGACACTAGGGCTTCTCGTCGATATCAGCGGCTCGGTGCGGAGTGCACTCGACGACGAACGGACCGCCAGCGAAGCGTTTCTGAATCAGATGATGACGGGGCCGGCGGGTCGTACGCCCGATGAGGCCTTTCTGATCCAGTTCGCCCATGAGACGGAGTTGCTGCAGGATCTCACCAGTTCCCGTCCCAAGCTGCACGAAGCGCTGAACCAAGTAGGAACAAGTTCCCCGGATGAATCCCGGAACGACCAGAGCACCAATGGCGGCAATTCCGGATATGGGCGGAATGGCCGCCACGGAGGGCATCACGGCGGCGGAACAACGTTATACGACGCGATCTTTCTGGCCTCCGACTCGCTGATGCAGAAACAGCATGGACGTAAAGCCCTGGTCGTTTTGACGGACGGCGAGGATCGCGGCAGCATGGAGACGCTTGCCCGTGCCATCGCAGCGGCGCAGCGGGCCGAGACTGTGATCTACGCCATTCGCTTCAAAAGCGAGCAACACGGGTACGGTGGCCATCATGGCGGCGGCTATGGCGGTCGCGGGGGCTACCCCGGCGGAGGCCAACGGGGCGGCGAGAATCATCCCGACGGCAAGAAGGTCCTGGAACAAATCACCGGCGAGACCGGCGGACGCATGTTCGAAGTCTCAGGCAAGCAGACCTTTACCACGATCTATACGCAGATTGCAGAAGAGCTTCGCTCGCAGTACCGCCTTGGTTACACGCCCGACGCCGCCACGGCAGCCGGAGGGTTTCACCGCGTCGACCTTACTGTACCTAAGGACAAAAAGCTGATTGTGCAGACACGAGACGGCTACTACACCGGGAATTGAATCGGGTCACCTGCGTCTGCAGGCGGCATGCGGAATCTCCTCAGGAAGCCTGTCAGCTGAGAGCGGGTCTTACATTTGCCCGGATCGTGGCGCACAGCTCGGCTTCGGCGATGGGCGTGATCGTGTAGGGACCTACCGCAGCAGGGACCACGAACGTCTCGGCGTAATGGACGGCAAAGGGAGCAAAACGGTTTTCCGGACTTTCGACGTGAATGCCGGACCCTTCGACGAGATTCAACACATGGACGGTCCCGGAGGTGTCGTGCTCGACCCTCTGCCGGAACCAGTGCCTCCGGGTCTCGATGAACTCCGCTGCATGAAGACCGGTTCGTTCTTCTCTCCACCCGTCTTCTTCATGGAGCACCTCGACCTGATTCACAAGCTGCTCTGTAACCCACTCCGTATTTCTGTTCCACTGAATATTCTTGATGCCGTGATCGATGTGGATGGGCCGGGGCCTGCCATCCAGGCCAAGGCGGCCCCAGTCCCATAATTTGAAGGTGAAGATGTAAGGCGTCGCGCTGATCTCAAGTACCATGCTGTTCGCGCCGGAGCAGTGCAGGGTGCCCGCGGGAATGAGGAAATGATCATGTTTTCGAGCAGGGATGCGATCTACGTATTTCTCTGCAGGGAACAAGACACTTCCCTCCTGCGCACGGCGCAGCTCCGATTCCATCTCGCGTGGAACTGCTCCAGTCTTCGTTCCCAGATAGACAGCCGCGTCCGGCCCTGCGTCGAGGAGGTAGTAGCTTTCATCCTGGGTATAGCTCATGCCGAAATGGGTGCGAATGTACTCTGTGAGCGGATGTACTTGCAGCGAGAGATTCCCTCCTCCCATGGTGTCGAGCAGATCGAAGCGAATGGGGAAATCATGGCCGAAGCGCTCTAGGACGCGCTTTCCCATCAGCCGTATCGGTTCGAACAAGACGAGATTCTGCGCCGGTGTTTCGAATCGAAGATGACCAAGGCCGAGGACGAGGCTGTTCTCTTCAGGAACGCAGTCGAAACACCACGCGTAGTTCGGCTCGTCTTTGGGCAGGTCGAACTTCTCGCGCATCCACTGCCCTCCCCACGGTCCGGGATCGAAAAATGGCACGAGACGGAAAGGCCGCTGCACGGTGTGCTCAAGTACTGAGAAGAAGACATTTTTAGCAATCATCTTCGGGGAGTTCTGCGCGTTCGTGTCGAGCACATAATCGCATTGAGGCAGGACTTCTCGTTTGAGACGATCCGCGGCTCTCCAGTCTAGAAAGAATGCGCGTTTGTACTTCTCGCCTGGCCGATCGGAGAGATTGTCCAGTCCCAAGTTTCCAACGAGATTCTTTCTCTGGCGAAGTTGTATCTCCCAACGGGCCATGTCCGCATAGATCATGCAGGCTGGACGCGGAACCAGCAGCGATGCGCCGGTACCCACCACCAATATAAGTCCCGCAGCACGGGTCAGGCGGTCGGCTAAGTCCTCGCGTAGCGCGGGGTTGAAGAAGTCCTCAATGCGAGCTTGGTTCATGCGCCCGAACACCGGATCGTCTGTCAGATCCTGCGCAAAGATAGACAGAAGATCGGCCTTGGTTCGATAGGCCTCCAAGGCTCGAACGACAAGCGCCGGCTTCAGGCGATGCTCGAGAGCAGCGATGATCTCCTCATCAAGCGTGCCTGGATAGCATTCAACGCAGATGACGCCTGCAGTCGTCCTCACGCTGCCCAATATCTTCGCAGCAATCGAATCCCAGCCACTGAAGCACAGGCTGGAATCGGATCCAGTCTCAACGAAGGGATGTTTATCGTAGGTCGTGGCCACGACCCTCTCCATACAGAAATTCGCAAAGAATGGGCACTGCTCCGTGCAGCGCTGCGTGGTTGCCGAGCATCGCAGGCACGATGGTGACCGTGCCGGATGGTATCCAAGTGTGTTTGTTCACGTAACTCTGGATGCGAGGCAGAATCTGATCTGCGCCGGCAATGATGCCGCCACCAAAGATGACCCGTTCGGGACCATAAGCGTGGATCAATCCAACTGTTCCTACACTCCAGACATGAATACAATGATCGACAATCTGACGGGCTATGGCATCGCCTGCGTTGGCGTGCCGAAAGAGTTCTTTGAAGTTTATGGATGCGAAACGGTACAAGCTGCTGTTTTCGATTCCGGGCCACTCTGCGACGATGAATGGGAGGCTCCACGATGAAGCTTCGGCCTCCATGCATCCCATTGCTCCGCACGTACACTTGCGGCCGTGAAGCGATACGGGGATGTGGCCTCCGAGGTTGCCGCCTTGCACGTGCCTGGTGCGGTAGGGAGCTCCATTGACGATCAGCGCAGAGCCGATTCCTGTTCCGAGGGTAAGCAGCAGAACATCTGCATAGCCTTCGCCCGCTCCGCAGAAGTGTTCGCCGCGCAGAGCGGCGCGGGCATCGTTTTCAATGACCAGGGGAAGCCCGAAAGTCGTGTCGCACCAGCCATGCAGATCTACGGAGGGGGCATCGGGATATTTATCGTTGGCGGATACAACGCGAGCCTGTTTGAAGTCGACGAGACTCGGCAGCGAGAGCGCGAGGCCAAGGCAGTCTGAAGGTTGCAACGCGGACGCTGCCAGCAGTTCCCGAATCGTTTTTTCGATCGACGGAAGAAGCACCTTCAAGCCAAGCTTCGACTCAACGGGCACATCTCTGACTGCAAGTAGAGACTTGTCCTGCACGACCGCAACCGAAAGGTGGGTGCCGCCGAGGTCGCAACCGATCGCGATGGTCATGCGTTCACTCTTGATAGGAAGAAGAGCGCAAGTACCAGCAGAGCGATGCCGGCAACGTGTAGCTGTAGAGGCCGCCGAGTCGATGTGCGCCATTCGCCGCTGATCCATCCGAGAATGCTTGCGCAGATCACAATCAGCGACATGAAGACGGGCCACCCGACAACGGGTCCCAACGGCCCGAGGTAGTAGCTGGCCAGTCCGTACGTCAAGCTACTACCGAACCAGAACACAGACATCAATACACAGAAGAGCCAATAAGAGGATGTTCTGGATTGCGCGAAGTCAGCCAGGGAGCGACGTTTGATGAGCAGGTGAACACAATAGGCCAGGTTCGGAACGGCACCACCCACGAGCAGAGGCAACCACACCGCATTTAGCGACCAGTATGGTTTAGTCCCGTGCTTTGCAGCCATCTCCAGCAGCGGTGCGGCGAACGATATCCCAATGTTCATGAAGCCTGCACACAAGCCACTGACTGAAGCAATGATCAATCCAGTACGAAATGAGTCAGAGCGTTGAGGGACAGGCGTTGCGCGCGCTTCGTTTTCTCTCCGGAAACCTGCAAGGGCGCAGAGGACCATGCCGCAGGCTACGAAGACGACGCCGGCCACGATGAATCCACCTGCGGCGGTGAAGAGCAACTCCGAGTGCAGACGGATAAATGGCAGGAGCGTGCCTATGGCAGCCGAGCTTCCGAGGACGATGGAGAAGGTGAGCGCCATGCCGATTCTTTCCACGCTGAGCCCGAAGAGAACTTGCGCGATTCCCCATGCGAATCCGTAGAAGACTACGCGTGCGATGACTGGAGCGGCTACCTCGTGGTAGCCAACCGCGAGGGCCGGCACGGTGTAAAAAGCGGCGAGAAAAGGAAACACGAGCAGCGAACAGACAGACCAGACCGACCAGATGTTTTCCCACGACCACCGCGGCATCCATTTCATCGGTAGAGCGAAGCTCGCATTTGCCATGGCCGCGAGAATCACGAAACCGGCGCCAGTTTTCGAATCAAGCACGGCAACGCCTCGCGGAATTCTCGGAGCAAAAGGAAACAGTGAGGACGCCACGCTTTTCCATTCGCACTCTAGGTCCGTTCCACACGAAGTGTCACGAGATCCCATCCAGCTATCGAGATATCGCCGTTCACAGGGCGCAAGGGTTCTTCCGCCAGATTACTCAGGAACGTTTGGCCGACATTCTTCGAAGACCAGGTGAGATGAGCGCTCACATCTTCATCGGAAGAGGCAAAGAGGCGCACGATCCAGGCCTTGCCGTCATCGCTGGGCTTCAGCTCAGTCAATAAAACGCTAGCAGGCTCGATCTTGAGCATCGATGTGGAGACAAGCTCGTGATGGGAAGGGCTTACCAAAAGCGGCTGCGAGAGCCCCGTCGCAAAGCGGCTCGCCGCGGCGATATCTTCGCTCCCGTGAGCGCGCAAGGCGTAGCGGAAAGTCACCGGTCCGGACTGATATGCGAGATAGTTTGTTCCCCAATGGTTGTTCATCACCCAGGAGTAGAAGGTCTGAGTGGGTTCAATGTGTTGACGCCACACCGCGGGTACCTTCTGTGAACCGAGCATGGTGGCGGTAATACCGCCAACTTCCACCAGCGGTGCGTCGAGCGTGGCCCACGTTACTCCGAAGCTCTCATTGGAGACGTCGATCCATCGGCCGACGGGCAGCCAGTTTTTGCAGGAGCCGGGGAGCTGGTCGATCTCTGGCTGCATGGCGCCGAGAGGAATATCCAGCAGCATCTTTCCGTTCGGGACAGAAAACGGAAACGCGAACTGCACGCTCTCTTTCGACCCGTGCTGTGCAAAGTCCGAGCCCTGGTCGCCCTGGCCGGGGTGCGGATTGAGCGGCACACGTTCTTTGTCGACGATGTTGCTGATCTCGACGAAGTCCGTCTCTTCGCAAAGCCGGATGCGCCGGGTAAGCTGCCTGCATCCCGGAGCGGGCGAATCGATGCGGATCGAAGCTACCAGCGGTCCATTTTCTTCCACGGTGATCGTAGGCTTGCCGCTGCGGCCGAGATGCGCGAAATCCACGCCGGAGAGAAACAGATACTGGTTCACCGCTCCGTGATCCCGATTGACCAGGTTTTCTTTGCTGCCATTGCGATAGAGTTCGACAATGTCTCCTGTTTCCGGGTCGACATGAACGCTCAGGAACCGGTTCGTCAACACGTTGTCCTTGACCGTGACTGCGTGATCGGAACGGTGCGCATGTCCGGAAGAGGTCTTGTAGCTGGCCGTGGCCAGCGCCGGTATATCGCTGGCAAGAATCGCGAGCTCACCGCTGCTCAGTCTTTGCGACGGAACGGGTCTGCCATCTGCGGTGGCCACAGAATCGCCTGCAGAGGAAAGCTGGCGCGAGAGATACACGATGCCGGTTCGGCTCCATGAAGACGTATTGTGCACATCGATGGAACCTTGCACTGTCGTGTCGGAAGCGGGTAACGATGCAGCTATCAGGGCTTCGGAACGGCTTTCCGCTTTGACCGCAAAATCCCGCTTGTAGTCCCACTGCTTCTTTGTGAATGGATTCTCCGAGTCGGATACGCTGCACCATGCGCCCCATGTGTGTTCGGAATACAGGAGCACGTCCCGCCATGCCGTCGCGTAGGCTGATTCGTCGTAGCTTCCGGGCGCTAGCATGGATGCCAGCGTGGCAGCCTGGGTGAGCCGGTCGGCGGCGTTTCTGCTCATGGCTGTCTCGAGCGCTGACGAGCCTGCGCCATCTTCCCAATACGGGGTCAGGTCGCCGCGATAGGAGGGGAGCTGATGACCGTATCTCTTTTCAAAGGCGGAAAACGCCGTACTGGTAGACGCGATTGAGAAACGAGGCCACTCATACTTGGCATTCCAGTCGCGAATGAAATCGCTAATCTCGGGATCGGGCGCGGCATTATCTCCATGGCCTGACCAGCGAATGTAGGAGATGTCGTAAGGGTAGATGACTTCGTCGAGACGGTCCTGATATCTTCCCACCCACTCTTCGTTGAGCTTCTTGGTAATGTGCGAGAGCGCGTAACCAGTCCATGGAATCCACATCAGAATCTTTTCGCGGCCCGAGGGAGAAACCCACCAGAAAGGCCGATCCTGCCAGGCCTCCATAAATGTGCCGATGCGATCGAAGAAGTTAGGCGCGCCGGAGAAATAGCGAATGCCTGCCTGAGACATGGCGGTTACCGTTCCCCACGAATACCCAGGTACGTCGCTCATCATGGCGGAATCAACTTTGATGCCGCACTGCTTGCCGAGCTGCGTTCCGTACTTGAAGAGTCGCAGCAATTCTTCGGGACGGCAGAGTCCGGTGAGCTCATTCGCATAAGAGCCCTGCGGCGAGATCTGACCCTTGCGAATGGCCTCGATGAGGGCTTTCTTTTCGGCCTCCGACCGCCTCTGCATGAAGAAGTCGCAGCCCCATAGAACTTCGAGATTCCAAATGAAACGCGCTCCTTCGGGATAGCTCGCTGTCTTGTTCGCAAGCTCCATGGCAAGCGTGATGTTCTGCATCTGCTTTTCTTCCACCGCCGCCTGCAGGTCGGTGTAGCCGAGATCATGATGCGAATGGGGCAGGACGTAGACCAGCACCTTCCGGGCCGGCTTTACGGAGACCGTTTCGGTCAGCGCGGTGCTGTTTGCCTCGACAGAGATGAGAAGAGACCGCGTCTGCGGTGACGGCTCGAAATAGACCTCGAAAGGACCGGCCGTGCCTGACGTGCTTCTGCGATCCACTTCAACGCCATCGATTTTGGTGACGACTTCGCCATGTGTTCCGGGGCGAGGAGAAATCAGCAGCGGCTGCAGGAGCTTGCCATCCCGGCGCACCAGCGCACGTATCGGTGTGGCAAGATTCACCGCGGGCTCGGGCGCTGCCGATGATGACGCTTGCGGCCACGCTCCCTTCGGATAGAGCAGACCTCCTGTCAAGACTCCAAAATGTTTAAGAAGCTGTCTTCTCTCCACAATGAACGATCTTTCCGCGGCTAGGATCTCGCCTGTGCGCTTTGCTGCTTTCGCTCAGGCTGTATATATTGCAAACGTTTGCAACGCCGCATTTATAACATCCGCAGATGGAGATGGTCAAAACCGTCTCAAAGACTGACTGCGGAAGGGGAGTTAGAGCAGTGCGGTTGCCGAAATTCCACCGTCTTCCCGCGCCTGGAATGCTTCGAGGTTGCTTCTCATCACTAGCAGCGGCTCGAGAGAGACGTGTTGAGGAGGAATCACTGCATTGACCAGATAGTCACAAAGAAGCCGCGTAGCGATGCACCCGTGGCTGTAAGGGCGCTCGAAGATGGTGGCGACCACCTCACCGGAGCGGATGAGTGGAACCAATTCCGGAAAAACATTCGTCGCCACGATCGCTATTTTGCCAAGCATGCCCGCGGCCTTCACCGCGTCGAGGACGGGAACGCCATTACCGGTTCCAATGTAAAGGCCGCCGAGCGTCTTGTGGCGCTTGAGAAACGCCAAGGTAGCGCTGTAAGCCTCTTTTTCTGACTCGTGATTTTCGATCGGAGGGTAGATGACACTTTCGGGACTCGTCAGCTTTACGGCTGCCTGGAACGCTGAGGTTTTCTGGGAGTGGTCGGTAATCATTAAATCGCCGGTTGCAATGGCGATAGAGCGCCGACCCGGGGGAAGACTCCGGCTCAGGATCTCTCCCGCGAGGGAGCCGCAGGAGTGAGCGTTTACAGCCACCGTGGTCAGCTTTGTATAGCCTGGCGCATCCGTCAGCAGACAAACAACCGGCACCTTCAACTTCGCGGCCTGGGCGAAACTTTGCTTGAGGTGGGGAAGATCTCCAGGAACCAGAACGACGCCCGACATGTCCTCTTTCAGAGCGCGTTCGAAGGCTTCAACTTCACCCTTACCTAAGCGTGAAAATGTGTACGGAACGACCTCAACGCCCACGGAGAGAAAGGGCCGGACCTCATCCTCAATGCCCTGACGAACCTGCGAGTAGACGGAGAGAATCTGCTGCGGGGTGACCACTCCGATGCGCAGCCTGCGATTCGATACCAAGGCCCGAGCGGTGAGGTTGGGAACGTAACCCAATTCGGCTGCTGTCTTGAGAATAAGCTCTGTTGTCTCCCGGTTGTATCCGGGATGGCCTTGCAGGGCTCGGCTGACGGTGGAGATCGACACACCCAGCTTTTTCGCGATGCTCGACTGCGTGATTCTGGGCCTGTTCGCCATCTACAAATCGTAGCGCAAGCAGTTAGCCCATTAAGCTCCACCGCATTCTAGATTACGTAGCGCTTCGAACCGTGACGCGTCTCCGCCAGTCGCATGAAACAATTAACCGCGCCGCTTAGCCATAAGCGCCATGATGCAGCGCATTCGCCCCGTGTATACCTCAACATAACGGTGGGCCGCTAAGATTGATCTCGAACGATCTGAGTTAACGGTCTGAGGTGTTGATCAGGTTGGTTTCCAGGTACATCGTCGCTCCTTTGCCAAAGTTACGAAACAGCTAGATCCACGAGCCGGAAACCGGGCATCATCGCGCCACTTTGGCTCTAGCAGAAGCCCGGCGGCGGGCCGACTCCGGACTCCACACGTTCGTCACGGAGCTGCTCGATCGAACCGGCAACATCAAGCTGGTGTCGGAGGTCCTCGGCCACACCTCGGTCCTTACGACGAAGGGCTACCTGCATCCATCAAAGCGAGGACTAGCCGAGCACATCAACGCACGCGATGCCACTCGTTCACGGGGAGGAGAAATTGCGGCATGTCATAGCCACGTCATAGTGCCGCAATTGTGCAGTGAGCAGTCGCGCTCTAACCGCCTGATTTTGTTTTGGTTGCCCCC
>CAWIBQ010000008.1:0-224668 GCA_963834345.1 uncultured Acidobacteriaceae bacterium
AGTCATCCAGTTTCAGGGCGAAGTGCTGGGGTCCGCCCGTGGCGATGGCGCGCAGCAGCGCCTTCTGCTCGGCGCGGCCGATCCAGCTTTTCAGGTCCCGGCCGCTCATCCCCTTACCCTCGCTCATGGCGGCCAGGGTGTGGCTTCCCTCTTCCAATGCGAAGGCAAGCCGCTTTTTCTGAAGCAGCATAGTGAGCAGCCGCTCCCGTCCATGTAGATCCGGGAGTGGAATCGCCAACCGCTCCTGAAACCGGGACAGCACGGCGCGATCGATCTGCTCGGCATGGTTGGTGGCCGCGAGGAGAAAGACCTCGCTGTCACGCGACTGAATGCCGTCCAGCTCCTGCAGCAGCTGACCGACGATCTCATCGGTCAGGGGATCGTTGCCACCCATGCGTGCGGGCGCAATGATGTCCAGCTCGTCGAGGAACAGGATGACCGGCGCGTTGCTCCGTGCCCGCTCGAAGAGCTGCTTGACCCGGTTGCCGCTTTGACCCAGGAAGTTGGCTTTGACATCCGCCGTGGTTGCGGCGAGGAAGCCAAGACCACTCTCATTCGCGAGCGTGCGACCGATCTCGCGTCTTGCCCACTCCCGGAGGCCCGGTCAAGAGCAGGCTTCGCGGTACTGTGACGCCTTGCGCGCGCCAGGTCTCTGCGTCGCGCACCAGCAGGCAGGTGAGCTTCAGCCGTTCCAGTACGCCTGCGTCCAGCACCAGCGTCTCCCACGTGCTTCGCTGTCGACTTTCGTGTTGTGCGCCTTGCGGCTGGACTTGACCGCGTCGAGATAGTGTTCTCGTGCAGGAGCGTTCGGGTACGCAAGTGTGCGCACCTGGCTGGCCAGATGCCGCAGGTCGCGGCCGCTCATCCCTTGCGTGAGCGAAGCCATCTCTTCGGGAATCACAGATCCCGGATAGACAGCCTCCATCTCCTGCCGGAAGATGCGTGCGCGTTCCGCCGCTCCGGGCAGGGCGATCGCCATCTCCCAGCCGAAGCGCGAGAGGATGGCATCGTCGAGCATGTCGCGGCGGTTGGTGGCGCCGATCACCCAGACGCGGGCGTTCGGTGCGATCCCGTCCCACTCTGCCAGAAAGGCCTGCACGATGTCGGTGGAGATGACATCGGTCTCCGCCGCGCCGCGGCGGCCGAGGATGCCTTCGCACTCGTCGAGGAAGATCACCGCCGGCTGGTTGTTCCGCGCCTGATTCCATACCTCGCGCACACGCTGCCCGCTGGCTCCAAGCTGTTGCTGCTTGAGGTCGGCGATCGAGAGCTGCTGGAAGTGGCACTGCATCGACTCGGCCAGGCTGCGAGCGACCAGCGTCTTGCCTGTGCCTGGAGGTCCGGTGAGCAACAGTCCGCGCGGCGCACGCGGGATCCCGCATCTCAAACATGCTGGCCCGCTGCAGAAGCTCGTTGACCTGCTTCTCTGGAAGCGACACCTTGCTCCACGCGGCGATCTTGCGGTCGAGCAGCGCGAGCTGCCGCTCTAGTTTGCGGTAACTATTCCGAAGCGCACCTCTGCGCAGTCAATTGCTCATAGGCGCTTTCCAAGACGGCAAAGTCTTGGACAATCGAGGGACGCTGCATGTTCTCCAGATAGACCTGTGAGATCACTTCCCCGGTCTCCCAGCGCTTCTGGTATTTATCGTCGTAATAGAACGTTTGAAGCTGCAGATACGTTTTCTTCCCAGGAATGATGACGCTCCAGATGTCATCTGTCTTCCAGTAGAGAAAGATGATCGGCTTGCTTACCTCGAATCGGGCGTCGCAGGCTTTGAACTGCGGGAAACTCCGTCGAACGAGGTCGTCTTCCCATCGTTCGAACGAATGAGAATCCCTTCCAGAGGGTCTGTCTCATTTGCGTTACGTAAATCGGGTGGAATACTTCCACTCGTAGATATTTCCGAAACTCCCTCATCACCATGTCTGGCAGTGACCCGACGAACAGCTTGCCCCAGTGGGTGGCGAGTTTTCGCTCAATGCCCTTAAACGCTTCGCTGCGCAGGCGTCCCATCATTGCGCTGCAGGCATAGCTTGCAACATACGCGTCGAACTCGGCGGTGCCGGTGTGGTTCTTGTATTCCTGCTCCGCACGCGCAACCTGCTCGACCAGCGCCGGACGCTGGTTCTTCCAGGCCTCGATCATTGCAGGAGACGCCTGTGCCACTACGGGCGCTGCAGGTGCCGTAACAGGGTTCGCCGTAGTGGTGGCCACCGTCACCTCGGGGGACAGGCCGGTCTCGACAACTGCCTCGGCCTGAAGGTCGACCTCTTCTTCGTATAGTACTGCCGGTGCCATGATCCGTCCCTCCTTCCCGGGGTTCTGGTTGCGGTTTTTGCGGGCAATCCCGTCAGGCTGCTATCGGGGTCGCATAGGCCGCCATCGGAGGCGTTTCCGGCGGTGTGGGATCCTGCGATCCCAACACGGCAGCCAGCGCCAGGATGGCACTGCTCCCGCACACGTCACAGCGCTGGTGACGGGAATTCGAGATCCGTTCACAGTTCATGCACAGAACGGCGCGAGACAGCGGCATGCTGACCAGCTCCGGGTCAATGTCGAATATTGCGATCCTGCGAAAGGCTCGCATGAGAGTAACTCCTTTCCGGGGTCAGTGGGCCGCACGAAGGCGGCCCTACTGGCGTGCGAGAGCGATCAAGCTGCCCGGCGCGGCTTCCCTACCGCCTCCTCGAACGCCACGACGAGCGCGCTCAGGGCCTTCATGGTCGGCACCGCGTTCAGACGCCGAATCTTCTGGCCGTTGAGCACATGCTCGAACTCGCCCACGCTGAGGCCCTCAGCAAGATCCCGCGCCTTCTGGATGCCGTTGGCGGCACGCTGCAGCCAGTGAAGCACCGCGTTGACCGATTCCTCCGAAGGAAGGCTTCTGGCCGTCTGCGACTTCCCGATGACCGCGAGGACCTCCTGATACAGTGAGTCGCCCAGCAGCTCCTTGTAGCTTTCGATCTCCTCGATCGCTTTCGCGCTCGGGTGAAAGCCACCTGCAGATGGACGCTCCTTCTCTTGCGAGGACTGCGCCCTCGACTGCGTCTGCTGGTTCTCTGAGGCAGCACTGCTGCACTCCGAGCTTCGGCGTCTGCTTCGGACGCTTGTACTCGTCCAGTTCCACCCACTGCTCGGCGACGTCATAGAAGTAGCGCCCTAGCCCGAAACAGCTGCAGGCCCGCTTGAAGGCCTGTGCTTCCGCGCTGGTCATCGCGTTGTCGTCGTCGGCCCATTCCTCGCCGCTGCCGCTGTGTGCCCCGACTCCGGGAATCGTCACGATGCAGGTGACGAGGATCTTGCCGGTCTGGATTGTGCGCTCGCGCCCCAGGCTGCGGCTGATGTTCGAGACCGTGGTCACGAAATACTCACGGGTCCAGCCGGAAGGCGTTACCACCTTGTTGAGGCGGTCAGTGTACGCACGCTGGTCAGCGAAATGGGATGACAGCACCTCTCTTCCCGTCCTTGCTGGTATGCGTCACCCGCCACTTGATCTCGTTCGTTGAGAACGGCGCACTTAACTGCGCCAGAATTGCGCCTTGCTCTTCTGCTGTCACGACCCACTCTCCTTCCGTCCATCAATGGAATTGCAGTGATCTCATGCCAAAAGAAAAAGGGCGTTCCCAAGAACGCGCCGATCCCTATTCGTCTTAGCTATCCGTCAGAATGGAATCTCACTCTCATCTATCCCGAGTCCGTCCCCGACATCGTCATACTGACGGCCCTTCGAACGACTGTTTGATGCGGGGCGCCTCGGTCGACTTGTTCCCTGCCTCGGTCACTCGAACCGTTGCTGCCGCCGTTCTTGTTCGACAGCAGCCCAACGTCGATGACGACGATCTCGGTCCGGTAGATCGTCTTGCCTGTGTCCTTGTCGTCCCAGGAACGCGTAGACAACTTCCCTTCGATGTAAAGCTTCGATCCCTTCTCCGTATAGTCACGGACGATCTCAGCGGTCCGTCCGTAGGCGACCAGGTTGTGCCATTCAGTTTTGTCCTGCCACTCGCCCCTCGTGTCCTTGTAGCGTTCGGTGGTGGCGAGGGAGAAGTTCGCGACGGCGGTTCCCGATTGCAGGGCTTTCACCTCGGCGTCCTTTCCCAGGTTTCCGAGCAAAATAACTTTGTTCACAGATTTCGACATAGCTGGCTCCCTCTCTTCTTCGTTCCAGTGGTGTTTATCCAAAGACGTAGGCCAGTGCTGCCGCTTTGCTGACCTTCATGTAGGTGCGGTTGCCATAGAGGTAGAACTCGCCGCTCTCGGCATGGATGTTGAGATAGCGGCGTGTCTCGCGATGCTTGTACAACTCGATCGAGCCCGATCTGCCCATATACATGAAGTTCGAGCACTCTTCGGCGGAGAAAAGTCTTTCCAGCGGCCGCCAGTTTGGGGAGACAGACAACAGAAGTAGACACGGCTGACCTCCTATCGAACCTGCATGTTGTCCGGCCGCTCCCACATCGCACGGAACTCCCGCGCAAACGCGGCGACCTCGGCGGCATCTTTGGTGACAGTTATCTCGTTATCCTGGTACCGCGTTGCCGATACCGACCAATTGCCGGACCCGGAACGCAGCATCGTCATCGCACAGCATCGCTTTCTCATGCATCAGCTCGTCGCTCTGTTTCACTTTCACTTCGATGTGCGGCTCGCCGGCAAGAATGGAGGACACCGTGCTGCCTCTGCGCAGTTCCTCCTCATACTGTTCGTGATCGCGATAGATGCGAACCGTAACGCCGCGCTCCGCGGCCCTGCGCAACGCCATCGCGATGCGACGATCGGTGAACGTGTACATCGCCACATCGATCGAGTGCTCCGCCCGCTCGATGAGCGAAAGGTCGACTTCTTCGAGGTTCGTGGACGGAGAAAAGTAGATCGGAGACGACGCAGCCTCTGCCGCGCGCGGCTGCACGCCAATCGGTCGGTGTGTATTGCGATGCGCCAGGATCAACAGAGCCAGCAAGGCCGGAACTGCGATTGCTCCCAGCCTGAGTCCAGAACCAAACATCGTCTTATCCTTTCTTCGCGCGCTGCTGACGCATCAGCGCCGCCTTCACCAGCGTCTCGTCGTGAGAAACGGTGCGGCCGATAGCCTTTGCCCTTGCACTGCGGGCAGACAGTGACCGCGCCTTGTTCGGCCGGGAGCATGCCTCCGCCAGAGCACGATGGACAGCCGGTGACCCCACCGCCGCCATCGCACACGCTGCACGATCCAAGAGGGTAGCCGCGTCCATCGACGCAGCGACAGAGACGCGGCTTCTCCCTCCGGTTAACATCTGCGACTTCCGCAAAAGTGAGCTCCATCCCTCTACCTCACTCGCGCGAACTCGACGCCGGCAGTCACACTCGGTAGCGGCGCAGTGGCGATGTGGCAGTGCTTGCAACCAACGCAGGAAAGTGCGCCGGTTACCTTGCGCACCGCGTCTTCGAACTGAGTCGGCAACTGACGGACCTCGCCCGCAGCGGTGTAAAACACTGGCGCGATCTCACCGCGCAGATCGTTGTTCGCCGGCTTCCAAAGCTCGACGGCGAGCGTGCCCTGCTGACCTCGAAAGAGCAGCCTCGATCCCATGCGTGGCCGGACGTTGCCTGGAATAACCATCAGATTGTGAGCCGTAATGGCCAGCTCATACGTGCGACCGACCCGCAGCATATCGAGCCGCACCAGCTCCGGCGCGATCACCACGGCATGACGCCCGTTGACGCCGAGCGAGTCGATCGGTTGCAGCCACGACATCGGTTCACCCGTGCTGTTCAGGTATGCGCAGTAGCGTCCCATGTCCGCCACAGCACCGCCCGACTCGGTCCCACGCAGCACATACCTGCGCAACTGGCGCTGGAATTCGAGCGTCAGGAACGACTGGCAGTAGATGCCCCGCTTCCTCAGCGCACGAAGAGTCGCCTCGGGAAGGATCAACCCATGCTGTGCGAAACGAGCACTGTCTCGCACAGCTTTTGGGGTAGTGTGGCTGGGACGAATCGGAACGACACGCGGCCATGAGGCCTCCGTTTATGCGAACCGCCTGTTGGGTAAAGGTTGACCGAGCGCTGCGCGAATGTCCTCCTTCGTGCAGCCAGCCCAGCATTTGTAGAACCGCGGATCGGCGATCTGGATCGCCAGGTTGTCCTGCGATTTGTCCGCGTTGGCCCGCGCACAGGCAGGACATTGCGCCCAGTAATTGCGGCGGTCCTTCTTGCGTGGCCGAACGTGATCGAGGATCCGGAACTCGCGGCGGATGCCGTTCGGCCGATCTACCTGACGTGGCTGATAGACCACGGGTGGTGGAGGCTGGTAGGCGTCTGGCAGGGTCATCCCGACAGTGAAGGTTTTGAGCTGGTCCTCAGTGACCTTCTGCAGCTTCATTAAGTACGCCATTTGGCGCTCGGGCGTTTGTTCCGCCTCGATGAACCAATAGCGGCGCCTGATCCGGCGATGAACGCCGAGCGGCCCACGCATTGCGTTGCCGAAGTCCATCCCTTCCACCACATCTTGTTTGGGAAAGACCTCGATGCCCTTGCGCAAACCGCCGCCCTGAACCGGAATACCAAGGCGGAGCGCCAGATTGTATATATAGATACGGCACTCCGACGCCAGCAGCGGTGTTTCAGCAAGGATCCAGAGATGCCCGCCACGACGGGACTGCTCGAGCGCGGCCTGAATGCTGTCCTGTTTCAGCTCGTACCGCAGTTGCAACAGATCCTTCATACTTCCGTCGTAGTCGGCGTCAATCGCCACCCACTTGCACCGTTGAGTATCGGGATTGGTCGAATACAGGTTGATGGTGAAATCGCCATCGATATGAGCACGAACAGTGGCGTTATCCAGTTGCTTCGGCTCCTTGGTCTTGTAGTGGCGGGCCAGATACCAGCCGATCTTTCCGTTCATCATGGGTTTGGTGGCCTGGATGCTGTACTCACGGCGGTTGATGAACAACTCTATGTAGTCATCCGCCAGCGCCCGGCTCACCTGGAAATGCTGGTACGGCGGGGCTAGCAGTGCGGGATCAAGCGGGGACATCCGAGACCTCCTTTCCCGAGGTGTTGGGTGGTTGTAACCCGAGTCCGAAACTCGGTCAAATTTGGCTGGACTGGAGTGCGGAGACATCCTCCGCACTCCGGAATTCCCTACACCAGACCGGCTCTGACGAAGGCGCTGCGCATGGTGTCTCCCCGGAATTGGCTGGGCAACGCGGACTTCTGGTTGTAAGGGAAGGTCGAGCGCTCCGAGCGCAGGCCAGGAAATGCGGTTTCCTCGGCGAAGCGGCTGCGGTTGCTCATCGAGCGGATGCGGGCGGCGGACATCGACATGGGGGCTCTCCTATATATGGTTGGCGGATTCGAGCGCCTAGTCAGGCGCATGCAAAACCGGGTGAGCGCAATGAAGGCTCACCCGGTCAGGACAAGGGGGAAAACTGGTTTTTAGGCCAAAGTCGGTGGTACGTATTTCACGGCCGTGTAGGAGTGGTCGGGAATGGAAGGCGGCAACGGCTTGTCGTTGTTGTAGAAAGACCGGCCATTGATGGAAGCCAGTGTGTGATTGATCGAGCGGATACGGTTGGCGGAAAGGCGCATGACGGGGGCTCCTTGGACTGGAATGCACGGACAAAACAAAAGCGGCCGCCGGATGACGGCTGCTCCGACGAACGAGAGGATCGAATGGGTTATGCCGCGAGCTGATCGCCGGCGTTCACCGACTCTATGAGCGCGGCCATCTCGAGGTCGTGTGCCAGGTCGTCGGGCGCAACCTGGGCGACCCCAACCGGAGCCGGGGCCGACACAGATTCCATCCCGCGCTCGACCAGGTGCTGTAGAAGACCCGGTTGCTCCACGTAGGCCAGCAACTTGTACTCCTTGTAGACCTTTTCGAACGAATCCACGGAGAATCCGTCGAGCGGCGACTCGAAGCTCAGCAGATACCACATGTCGCGCAGCCGGTCGTAGATGTAGATCTCACCTGACTCTGGCTGATAAGGAGCCATCTGGAGGAGCAGTACACCCTTACGGGTTTCGAGCCAGCGGTGAGCGACACCCTCGGCGATCTTCAGAAACGAGGCCACAATCTGACGCGGGCTGCGGGTGCATGGGAGACCAGAGGGGAACATCTCGGACGCGAAGATTCGGCCGAGACTGCGGGTGGGGCGTGGATTGTGGCTCATCGAAGGACTCTCCTTTTGTAGGGGTAGGTGGCACATGAACGTGATCTGGCAGCCCGAACCGCAGGCTGCCACGGAAGCGAACAGAAACTTGGCTGAGTTGTGCAGTCGGCGTACACTGCGCGCCATGAGCAGTGAATATCCGCAAGGCGCAAATACAGAGGTGAAACAGGAGAGGACGAAAACTGGCCGTGCTCTTCACGAATTCGAGCACGGAGATTTCGTCACCGTGAGCATGTATGAGGGCAGTAGCAAACAACCGACGTATACATTCACAGGTCTCCTCGACCTGTCGCCCATGGACGCCAAGACCGCCGCCGACATCAATGAGTGGGAGGCCCGAACGCTAGATGCCATCGCAGACGAAGAGGACATGTCGGTTCCGGAAGGCTGGGACATCGACGAGATGTCCGGCTGGTAGCTTCACGCCAGAGATAGTCAGAGCGCGCAACCGAGCGGCCTGACCGTTCTCTCTCCTTCACCGCGAAGAGATGAGAGGACTCCCCATCAGATCCAGATCTGTCGAGCACGCTTCTTCGACGGCCCGGCCGCTGGTTCGCCGAATTTCCTCGCCAAATTCAGGCGGACAGTATCGCGAGTTAACTGGCGCAGTGGCTGCTGGTTCCGAAAGCCAGCCAGTTTGACAACAATCCGCGACGGCAGGCCTCGCTGAGTGAGTTCCCGATAATGTGCAAGCTGATCATGCCTGCTCAACTGCGGAATCGGCGGCAACACAACCGAGCCAACTGAAACGCCGAAGCTGATTTCGGATGGCCGGTGAAACATCGCCGTGCGGGATATAATCCTGCCCACTATGCAACTGCCTGCGGGTTCCCGGCTGGACTCGTACGAGATCATCGCGCCACTGGGTGCGGGCGGAATGGGCGAAGTGTATTGTGCCCGCGACCCTGCGCTGAAGCGGGACGTGGCCATCAAGGTGCTGCCCGCGGACTGGTCTCGCGACCGGAGCGTCTGCACCGATTCGAGCTGGAGGCGCAGGCCGCCGCCGCTCTGAACCATCCGAATATTGTGTCGATTTTCCACGTCGGCCAGCACGATGGGTGTCCTTACATCGTGACCGAGTTGCTGCAGGGCGAAACTCTGCGGATCGCCTGCGTGGCGGTCCGATGCGACCGCGGGAGGCCTGCGATTGCGGTGTCGACGTTGCTCGTGGACTGGCCGCCGCGCACGATGGGCGTTGTGCATCGTGACATCAAACCGGAAAACCTGTTTTTGACGAAGAACGGGCGCCTGAAGATCCTGGATTTCGGTCTGGCCAAACTCAAGCAGCCCGAACCGGCCAGCGCCGACGGCACCACCGCCACCCTCCCGCAACACACCGAGCCCGGCTAGGTTTCCGGCACCGTCGGCTATATGGCGCCGGAGCAGGTGCGGGGACATGCCGCCGACCCGCGCAGCGACATCTTCGCATTCGGCGTAGTCCTCTACGAGATGATCACCGGCAAGCGCGCTTTCCGGAAGGGCACCTCGGCTGAAACGCTAAGCGCAATTCTGAACGAAGAGCCGCCGCTGTTAGCGCAGTCGGTGCAGAATCTTCCTCCCGCACTGCAGCGCATTGTGAGCCGCTGCCTGGAGAAGAAGCCGGAGCGCCGCTTTCAACATGCGTCCGATCTCGGATTCGCACTCGAAGCTCTCTCGGATGCGAGTGGTACAACGATCCCTGGGGTTCCTGAAGCGGCTGCGCGGCGGAGATGGATCTGGATCGCAGCAGCTGTGGTCGCCGCCGCGATTGCAGCAACTCTGTTCGTGTGGTGGAGGCAGCCGCGGACGGCTCCGGTGGTGGAAGCTGTCACCCAGCTCACCAGCGACGGCGAGGTGAAAGCTAACTCGGGCAGCTTGGTAACCGACGGCTCGCGCATTTACTTCGGCGAGGGCACGGTGGGCAGTTACAGAATCATGCAGGTTGCGGCGACCGGCGGCCCCACGACCATGATCCCGACCCGGTTGGCCAATTTCCAGTTCACCGCATTGAGCCGAGACGGGTCGTATCTGCTGGGCGCTGCAGGCGACGCCTTCGTGCTTCCTTTCTGGGCCGTACCGCTGCCCAGTGGAGAGCCGCGCCGCCTCGGATTCGAGGGTCAGGATGCAGACTTATTCCCGGATGGACGCATTCTCTTTTGCAATGGAAACGATATTTATGTGGCCGAGAAAGACGGCTCCAACCCGCGCAAGCTGCTGAGTGTCGGCGGTGCGCCGGTCGAACCGAGTGTCTCCCCGGACGGAGAGCGCGCCGTGTTCACAATCTGGGCGCCCGGTCGCCGCACGATCTCGATCGACGAGGTCGGGACAGACGGCTCCGGTCTCCATGTTCTCCTCAGGAACAGCGCCGGCGAACACCTGTGCTGCGCTCAATGGACGCCCGATAGCCGGTACATTGTCTACGGAAATAAACATGAAGGGCGGCGTGACCTCTGGCTCCTGCCGATGCAATCGGGATTTCTGCGCCGCTCGCCTTCCCCGATCCAGCTCACCAATGGTCCGCTGTCCTACAGCCATGCAGTTTCCAGCCGGGATGGGAAGCAGATATTTGCTGTCGGGATGGAGGCGCGGGGAGAGCTGGTCCGTTACGACGCCAATTCGAGGCAGTTTCTCCCTCTGCTGCCTGGCGTTCCCGCTTTCGATCCCTCCTGGTCGGCCGACGGCAAGTGGGTTGCGTACACCACCTACCCCGACCACACGCTATGGCGCAGCCGCAGCGATGGCACAGATGCTTTGCAGCTGACGTCTCCGCACGGGCAGATCTTTGCCCCCTCTATTTCCCCGGACGGAAGCAGGTTGCGTATGTCAATTCCGCAGGAGCGATTTGCCTGGTCGACATGGACGGAGGATCGCTCCCGACGGTGGCGGTGAAGGACGGAGCCTCGCCGCAATGGTCGCAGGACGGGAACCTGCTGATGTTCACGGACCGAAGCAATTCGTTCCATATTCACATCCTGGATCTCCGCACCGGCAGGAGTTCCCTGGTGCCCGGACCAGCAGGCATGTGGGGTCCGCACTGGGTGGGCGATGATCGGCTGATCGCCGTCACGGGTGACTCCACGAAGATGGAGGTTTTTGATGTGAGGACGCAGCAATGGTCCGACCTGGTTACGTTCACCGCACCCGCTTATGTCGTCAACTGGACTCATTCGCCAGATTACAAGTCGGTGGACTACGTCACCGGCGGCTCAGACCCTATGCTCCTGAGGATTCGCCTGGCCGATCATAAAGTGGAAACGATCACCAGCCTGAAAGGCCTACACCGTGCGACGGGCCCGGAGGCAATACCGAAATCAGCGTCGCCCCGGACGGCTCCCCAGTCTTTACCCGCGACATCGGCGCGCAGGAAATTTACGCCCTCACCGTGAAGTGGCCGTGAACTAGCTACTGAGTCGCAGCGTGCTGATTCTCGACGCTTGGTCTAGTGATCGCTCCCTTGTCCACATCTCTGCCACCGAATGGTTCCCCTGGCACCCCTTTCAATAACCACCCTCCATTCTCACAATTTACATAGGGATAGTCAGAATGCATCTCTTTGAAAGCGCGGCCGCTATGAAGCAGCAGTTTTGCTCAACGTCACGGCACCATCACTGGCAATGCGGCTGCAATCGGGCTTTATCACGTCTGCAATACGGCTTCTATGTGGCGTGAAAGGAAGGCAATTGGGGGTTTATGTGGCGTCTATAGGAACTTGATACTTATGCTGACGTTTGAGGTTATTGAGCGCCTCTAGCTGTCAGCGAAGCGGTGATATAGTCACCATCGAACGGCTTATATTCTGACAATCCGGAGAGTATCTCTCCTAGCTTCCTGACGGCTGGCCGGTCTTTAACAACTACGATGGGTGCCCCGAGAAGCTTCGTTTTCACCAGACCTGATACACCGAATGCTGCTCTCTCTCCGAGAGAGCGCAAATCCTGCGTAAGCAAATATAGAAGGTCCTGGCTCGGTGTCAGATAGAGGACGAATGGAATTTCCGTGTCATCCCCGATCGTCTTCACAATTTCGCGGTAGCGCGCTGTGGATTTAGCTGTACGCTCATACTCAATTGCGAACCGTATCCGTCTACCTTCATGGGCAATGATGACAACCGCGTCGTAATCCTTCGTTGTCTTTCCATAATCGACTAGATTCTCGGACACAATCTGAAGCGTATGTTTCCACTCAACAAGGATTCCGGCCTTCCTGAGCGCGAGGCGAATTGCGTTCAATTCAAGCATATGAAGCACTTCTGCCTCCGCGATGATGGTCTTCGAAAAGGAGCCAAGCGAGAGCAGGACGTGCCCGCGATATTCCAGGAGAGCGAGACCATCGTGCGTAATTGCATAGGCCGGCTCGCCAATTGCCCTGTCGTTGCCCACCTTCTCTACAAAACCGCTTGCGATCAGCCGATTCAATCTCCAGTGAATCGATCGGGAATTCGTCTCGATCTCATCGAGCATCAGTTCGGCTATTAACTGAGAGATGGCGATCGCACGCGAGTCCCTGATCAATAGCAGGAGTGGGATATCCCGGGAATCACTGACAGAAATCATTCCCTTTCTATAGCGCATATTTGGCTAACTCCTGTCCTTGAAGTGCCAGTTGTCTGGTCGCTGGAGACATCTCCCAGCGTCCCCGGTCACTCGCCACCCACTGACCCGGCTCCATCAGGAGCATGGCCTCATATCGTTCATGATGTTTGCTGATGGCAATTGGCCGAACTCCCGGAGACTTCCATCCGTTCCGGTTGAACTGAATCGCTCCATGCGTCTCGGGGTGGAGCGTCACCAGGTATGTATCCGGCTCCTGATCCATCGCCGGAAATTGGAAAAGGAGCCGAACCCGGCCCTCGTACATGAGGGGTGCCGTCGTCTCGAAGGTCTTTCCAGGAAGCCGCTCCACGAATTCAGGATCGAATCCACTCGTCCGGTTGAAGCGGAGCTGGCCACGATAGATGTGGCAATCCCGGAGCCGGCGACCGTACATCAGCCCGGTGGTGTTGAAGTAGACAGGATTTCTCCTGAACCGGTACGGGTCTTCGAGTTCGCCGGGATGCAAGCCCCACCAATGCACACCGCAGCTCAAGAATCTGGACGATCATCGCTCGGACTCCTGCTTCCCGGCTTTCTGCTTTTCTGCCGACTTTTGATTTTTGAATTCCTCGCTTTGAATTGAGCCGCACAAGGAGATTGGATTCCCGGTTTTTGAGAGCCTGTACCTGACTTCTCAGCCGCTTGATTTCTTGATCGCGCTTGAATGGATCGACCGTTGTGTCATCTGAAGCTGCTGGGATCTGAGCTTGTTCTGATGTCTCAAGTTTTGGAGTCCCCGAGACTGGCAGAGATGCTGTGGCAACTGGGACTTGATTGTCAGATTCGTTTTCACGTTTTCGAACGCGCTCGACCGTGGTGCGTGTCTTCCGAATCGTCGACTCGTCACCGGCCACAACGCCGCTCTCCTCTTCGACTGCAGGAGTGGTATCTGATGTCTCACACCGACGGCTCGCCGTGGCGGCTGAGAGGGACTTTTCGACCAGCCGGTTGTGTTCGTCCGCCAGCGCGTTGTACCGCTCAGTGCGTCGCTCGATCTCGATCTTGTCGCTGACCCGGCCATTCCACATTTGAGCGATCAGCGTGGCTGCGACCCGCTCTTTCTTGTCAGCGCTTCGAAGATGCAGGAAGAAGAATCCGGTCACGCCGATCAGCAGTGTGAGAGACACGCAATTCGACCAGAAATAGAGATCGTCTACCGTGCCGTGGACGATCTGCTCGCGAGTCTCCTGATATGCGTTGCCCACATCGGCATTTCCCGGGTTGATCTTCCCCAGCGCGTAGTCGGCGAAGCTCTGTTGGTGCCGGCGAGTCAATTGCCCGGTGTGTTGACTCGCGGGAGATTCCGGTTGTGGCAGCGTCTGCGCAAATGCGGGAACCGCCGCGATGGCCAGCCCCAGAACGACACACGAATGCCGGATTGTCATGGAATCAGCCCTCCGCCACGAGCGCGCCTGAAATACGACGGCTGCGGCGCTTCTTTCTGTTCTCTGGTTCGGTGAACCGAAGGTGCGCACCTATCTTCGGATCGAGCGTGCTACGCATCTTGATGTAAGGCCGGGCCACGAGACCCGGCAGCTCCCAGGCAGGATCTCTGCGGACCAGGAGATGGGAATACTTCGTGCCTTCCCGGCTGTCGACCATCAGGATCTGCATCTGGCCGGTGGGAAGATTCTTGATCTGGTCCTCACGAGCACGGGTTTCCTTGATCTCGCTCTCGCTGCCAGTCCCCGTCTCCACATATCTGGACGAGAAGATGCCGGTTTTCCGGACCGCCAGGCTGCGGCGCTTCGTCGCAACCCGTGCCGAGGCTTTCAGAAACCACTGCACTGTCGACTCCTCGGAGACGTTCATGATCATCTTGGTCTGCGGCGCCGACGACACCTCTTCGGCAAACGCAGTCCCGACCTTCACCAGCTGCGACAGCATCTGGAACGAAAACAGGATGGAGATACGGGCGCCGCGGGCAGTCTGCAGTACATTGGCAAAGCCCGGATATGCGAAGGACTCGAACTCGTCGAGGATCACAGAGACAACCGGCTCAGCGCTTGCGCTGGATTCCGGTTCGCGCGAGTAGCGTTTGCCGACCATCAGGCGGAGGTTTTGCAGCAGAATCTTGCCCAGTGCCTCGACGGCTCGCTCATTTGCATTTGTGTTGAGCGACACCAGCAGCACCAGGTCCTGGTCGAGCACATCGTCCAGCGTCAGCAAGCCCTCATACGCCCCCGTAATGATGGAGAGGTCGTCTTCGAGGAAGGCCAGCAGCTCGTTCAGAAGTCCCTGGATCTTTTCCACGCGCTCTCGGTCTTCGAGAGAGCGCTTGACCATCCGGACTGACATATCGAAATTCTGTCGCTTCTGCGCCGAAATGCCCGGCAACGTGTCGATTCTTTCCCGCGCTATACGTATCTGCTGTTCGAGCACGACCTCGTCCAGAGCAATGACCAGCACGTCGTAAACATTGAAGCGCTTACCGGTGTAGTGCAGGATGCGAACTAGGTCGGAGAGATAGGCCTCCTGATGGCCCTTGAAAAAGTCTTCTCGAAGGCCAAAGGAGCGAAAGATGAAGTTGACGTGCTCCTGATAGTTGTCGTCGATCGCATAAAAGGGGTTATAGCGAGCCGAGGTATCAGGCTTCGAGGGATTGATGATGCGTAGGTCCTGCATTCGCCCCGACGCCTCGGCCGCGGCGACCACTGCCCGCTCGAAGTCGTTGTCACCCTTGCCGTTGAGGATGATCATGGGCATGCGGCGTCCGTTATAGGTCCGGTTCATGTCCTGCCGGATGATGTTCATCAGCGTCGTCGTCTTGCCGGCGCCAGTCCCGCCAACCAGCACGCCGTGTTTGATCCGGATCAGATCAGGCCACTGCCACGGCTCATTGTGAACCGTATAGCCGAGCAACGTGGCCTCGGCGTCTCGCGCAGCCTTCAGGTGCTGGTCATCGAGCCGGCTGCTGATCGCGAGCGGCGGATGTGGCCAGTTCTCTTCCCGCTGCCGCTTCCGTCCCACGAAATGACCGAGGACCATTCCTGCGCCGAACAGGCCGATCACTATATATAGGAAGAGTTCGAGGCACTGCTGATTCCGCATGTGCAGGCGGGAGACCGCAATAAACCATACGAAGGCGACAGTACCGCCCAATACAAGAAGGAGGATGCCAATGGCATCCTCTGAATTCCGCTGCCGCGGATAGTTCTGCGTCATCCCGCTCCGCCTCCTGTGCGAGAGAAGTAGAGAAACACTCCAAAGGCCGCAATCAACAGAAAGCCGCCGAGCACAAGCAGGGGGTTGGCCTTCCAGTGTCCCTGGTCATTGACCGGTTTCAGGTCGTCCCGCAGCGCATGAAAGAACACTTTCTGCAGGTTGGCTTCTGCGTCATCGCGATAAAGGGTGCGGAGCGACGCTCGTACCTCTTCTGGCGTGACTCTTCCCTTCGCGTCCATCAGAGCACCGCGTCTGCCGTTACCGGCCGAGTAGGTGTCCGTCCCGAATCGCAGCTGAAACAACTGCGGCGGATTAGTCTGCGCATTCTTCACGCTGACAACGCCGGTGGCCGTCTCGCCTGGGGCTAGGTCACGAGCCGAACTATCCGCGCTCACGACTGTTATCGGCTGTCCTGGCTTCGTACGAAAGTTGTCGGCCAGCGGCGGGCGTAGCTGATGGTTCTTGAGGCTCGCCAGCGTCTGTGGCATCTGCGTCGGCAAAAGGGTCATGACGTCGGGCGTTGTCAGTCGGTAGGGATGATTTGTCCTGTTCGAAATTGAATAGCGGATATAGGTAGCATCCGCTGCACGAAAGACCTGTTGCAACGCGACATCCACGCGCCCACTGGCTTGCTTCGTGTCGTCGCGCACGATGTCCTGGCTCCCGACCATCGCCCGGGTCAACACCAACCCGGCGATCCGGTTGATCTCTGCGTCGTCTGGCTCTGCGTTTGCCTGCGTGCGAACAGCGACATGATTCGACGGCATAGCTCCGACGACCACGTTCATCTTCGACACATCGCCAGCAGGATCACCAAGCATAAGCCTCACGGTGGTAGCTCCAGCGAAGGTGGTCGTTCCCTCAGCATGACGGCGATGCTATGGTCGGTTCGCGTGTCGGTCAAACCCATGCCAGAATGCAGCCCATGGCTTCTCTCCTGCAGCGCGCCTTGTCCCGACTCCTCGAGTCAACGCCCAACTACATCGAGGTCACGGCCGTTCTCGCGGTCGCGTTGATCGGACGGCTCTTGCTCCTACCGGACATTTGGAAAACCAGCCCGCAGGCGTGCGTTGCCTCCGCGTTATTGGCCTCGGTGCTTCTCCATGCGTGCTTGGACAAGGGACGGCTCTTCACCTATTTCGGCTGGATACATCCCCGTCGTCGATTCTGGTGGACGTATGCCGTGACTGGAGGCCTAGTAGCTGCACTTGTTGTCATCTGGATGATCCGAATTGCGGGACTGTCGCTGGGCACTGACGCCCCGGGAAGACTGCTTTACGGCATCACGGTCGGCCCAATCATCGAAGAAGTAATCTTCCGCGGTGCAGCTTTTTCTGTAATCTACGTTACCGCAAGCTCCATCGGCGGATTAGCCAACTCTCGAATCGCCCTGTCGATCGCTGTCTCTTCACTGCTCTTCGCATTGGCACACACGACGCTGATCGGTATTCCATGGATTGTGTTTTTCGGAATGGGAATGTTGTACGCGCTTTTGCGGTGGCGATCGGACTCAACCGCCGCCGCTGCTCTCATGCACGCTACGTACAACGCAGTCATTGCCTGCGTAATGCTGCGTCAATAGGCCAATCAAATAGGGCTCTAGTCGTCGGTCGCGAACCAACAACAGCCTGCATGTGCCGCACGATATCGCACGAGGATAGAAATCGGTTGTGACAGTGCTCCTGGTCGCAGGTCAGAATGCTGTTCCAAATGACTCCGCACTTTCATCTGCCGACTAGGCTCTGAGCATCACCGCTTAGTGAAGTATGTCCGTGCATTCATAATCCCATCTCGTCGCACAGATCATGCTGATACAGCCAGTTTGGCTCGGGAGCTGCTTCGTACCGGAAATCTATTCCCGTTTCCGCCGGTTGGTAACCCTGCGACCCAACCTTCAAGATCGCCCGGGCGATACCTCACCAATGGGCCGACCTTGACGTACTGCGGCCCCTCTCCGCGTAGACGCCATCGCCTGAGACAGGCGAGGCTAACTTGCAGATTTTCGGATACCTGATTTTCCGTAAGAAGTGATTCCATGCGACCTCCTGCATTGCAGTCAAAATGTCGTTCGCAAGAATTAAGTGATCTTCGAGTTTCGGTCAAACCTTGGTGCGGTACTTATTCTTCAGCAGCCGATCTTCCGCGGCCGGGACTTCGAGAAGCTAGAGCGGAATCAAGTGCCGCGCGTTTAGCTTTCATGCGAATGTGACTATAGTGGCGAAGCATCTGCCGGTCGACATGGCCGGCGATTTCCATGATCGTTTCATCGCCCGCCCCGCTCTCGGCCAATTCGGTGATCAGCGTGTGTCTGTTGTCATGCCAGCGGCCCTTGACCTTTGCGTTCTTGCGCACGTTCTTCCAGGCGGTCTTCAATGAGGTGACATGCCGGGTCGGGTCCGACGGCCTCGGCTTGCCGAATGGAAACAGATACCACTCGTCGTGAACGCCACCAAACCGTTTTTGATACCACGCGTGATGCTCCACCAGTGCGTCATAAAGGTCCGAATTTAAGGGAACAACACGACCTTCCCCGGCATCGCTCTTCGACTTCCCCACCTGCAGTGACTTCCCCTTCAGATCTACCTGTCCCCAGGCCAGCGTCTTGATCTCTGTGTCCCTTAGACCTGCGTTACGGGCCAGCATGAAAGCCGGATACATGTGCGGACTGCGTGACGTCCTCGCCTTCGCGGCGAGACTTTCAGTCTCCTCGCTATCGAATGCTTTGCCGATCCTTTTCCGGACCGCCAGCTTCAGTTGCTTTTTCTTGCGGAGCCTTGCCCGAATGACTTCGCCTGAATCTCCAAGCATCTTCAGGAGAAAGCGGACCTCTTCATTGATCGATTTGGGCGCGGCCTTCTCGCGCAGGCGGTTTTCCTGGTAACGGAGCACGGCTGCTTCATCGATATCCACGATCATTTCTGCACCCAGCAGGCGAGAGACGTGACCCAAGGCATACTCTGCAAAGGTCGCAGATCGATAACGGAGACGGTAGCCCACCAGATACTCGTCGACGATTTCGTCGAGACGACGGATGCGTTGTTGACGAACCTCTTTGAGGTTGTGGAAGCCGGCCTCCAACTCGCGTCTGCGCTGCTGCTCAGCGTTCTTCGCGACCGTCTTTGAAGATGACTTCGCGGATTCGCGGATTGGCTGACCCGCAAAGTAGAACTTGTACCACCAGACTCCACCCCTCTTGAAAAGAGCCATACCGATTCCCTTCCAATCTCCTTTTCGCGCACACCGCAGGTCGGGCGTGGACGGAGATTGAAGCAGGAGGGGAATTCGGTCAAATTCCGCGGCTATAAGCGGAAGGGTTTGCGTGGTTATCGAGCCGTGGAGATGGTCGCCAACAACAACGGAAACTGAGCACGGTTGCTATGGATACAGCCTCCGTTTTGAAGGAGCGTGGGCACAAAAATGGGCACAATTGGCACATTTTGCGGGTTGTCCCCTATCTCTTCACTGCTCTAAGTTGTTGATTTTAATTGGCTCCTCAGGTAGGACTCGAACCTACAACCCTTCGGTTAACAGCCGAATGCTCTGCCATTGAGCTACTGAGGAGTGTGCCGGGAGCAGGTGCCCGCTCCTATGGTCATTTAACGATAGCAAATGGAAAAGGGGCAGTCAAAAAGTCCAGCTCAAAGGAAGTGACTCAAGACTGACTGGGCAGCCCGGCGTCCGGAAGCCAGTGCGCCTTGAATCGACGGCGTGTCCATATAGTCCCCACAGAGATATATGCCCTCGGTCAGGCGCGGGTTTCTTTGTTGCCATTCGGCGTGCGTGCACAGCGGCAAGGCGTGCACAATCGGATAGCCTCCGATTGTCGCCCAGCTTCTTACCTCTGCCCCGAACCACCGCTGCATTTGGGCGCGAACGTCGCGCTCCAACTGTTCGATCTGCGGACCAGATTGTGGCGCGCGGCCGACAACGTTTGCCGCAATCAGATGCATGCCGGGAGGGGCATAACGTTCGCTCGCCTGGCTCAATACCATGGCATTGTTCACCGGACCCGCGGTTGGCCCATCTCCATTGAGCACGAGCAACGGCCCATCGATGGGCGTGCGATCGGCAGCGTAATAGAAGCTTGTGGTGCGGTTCCACTGAACCTGGTCCTTGATCGTGCGGTTGGGTCCCTTCTGGCTGTCCAGAAGGAGGCGAGCCTGCCGATCATCCACAGCCAGGACAACTTCACGAGCCGTACAGCTCTCTTCGTTGCCGACGCCCAGCACAAATCCCTTTGTGCTTCGCGTCAGCGTGCTGACACGCGCACTTGTTCTGAGAGTGCCGCTCTTCAACCGGACGGCAAGCTGACGCGGCAGCATCTCTATACCATTCTCCGGCACCGCGGCATCGCCATACGCGAACATGCGAAAGAGGAATTGGAAATAGCGGCTCGACGTCGTCAGTTCATGCTCCAGAAAGATCCCAGCAAGAAATGGGGAGAAGAAGCGGTCCATCATCTTTGAGGAGAAGCCGTATTCCTCGAGAAAGCGACGCGTCGTCAGCTCTGGTTTTCTGAAGAGATCCGCAGGCGAGCCTTGCCCGACCAGGTGACGCAGTCGCGCGAGACGCAGCTTGTCGCCGATGGTGACCACGGGATCGAGTGCAATGCTGAGCGCGGTGCCTAATGAACCGCGAAATGGATCGGAAAAATGATGAAAGCGGCCCCCATGCCGTACTAGCGCTCCCTTCGCAAAAGGGCGCAGACGCAACAGCTTCAAGTCAAAGTGATGAACCAGTTCCGGATAGCCAGTGAGCAGGATCTGGAACCCGCGATCTAGGCGAAAGCCATCTATCTGGTCGGTGCGCACGCGTCCACCCGGCGCATCTTCGGCTTCCAGCAATTGGACGGACAAGCCGCTCTGTTCCAATCCAACAGCGCAAGAAAGGCCGGCGATACCTGCCCCCACCACTGCTACATCGACCATGGACGCCAGTTTGCCATATTCAGCCCGGCGACTCTGGCCGTATGCAGGTGAAGAAAAGGCACGTTATCGCCCCCGCGCCCAACAGTTCTGCCCAGTACCTACCTCGTACTCTTCAACGGCAACATCGGGCACGAAGGTTTGCCAGCCGCCATTAGGATGTTGACACATGTTATGAGACTTCCGGTCCGACGAAATCTCTTTCCGGTGCTGTTGCCGATCGCGGCCATTATCGTCATCCTGAATGCCTGGTGGGCATTCCAATCGGTTGGAACACTAGCGACCAACGCATACTGGGTGGCTCATAGCTGGCAAGTCGTCCATCAGGTGGAGCGCGTCCTCGGTTCAGCCGTCAACGCCGAAACGGGTGAGCGTGGATATCTCCTATCGGGTATGGACAGCTATTTGGAGCCATACACCGCCGCTCGTCAGGAATTGCCCACAGAACTAGATCGGTTGCAATCTCTGACGTCGGACAATCCCAGCCAGCAGGACCGCGTACGCGAGCTCCGGGCAGCGCTGGACCGTCGGCTGACCGTACTTGAGAGAGCGATCGATATGCGCAGACGCGGTGGTCCGGACTTGTCCAAGCCTCTGCTGATCGGCGGCCCCGGCAAAATCGAAATGGACCGCGTCCGCGCCATATCTGATTCGATGGAAACCGAAGAAGATCGACTGCTCGCGATCCGAACGGCATCGACCAATGCCAGTACCCGCCGCGCTCACATCGCCGTAATCTTTGCCAGCACCCTGGATTTCCTGCTCATCCTCTTTGGTCTTTGGCAGTTCATCCATGAACGCCAACTGCGCGTCGCTGCGGAGACGGCGGGCGAAGGACTGCTGCTCGCACAGAAGGAGACGGAAGCGAGAGCGGCTGAGGTCCGCTCACTAAACGAAACACTTGAGGATCGTGTGCGTGTTCGTACGGCCGAACTGGAACGCATTAACCGCGAGCTTGAGGCCTTCAGCTATTCTGTCTCGCACGATCTGCGAGCGCCCCTGCGCACAATTGATGGGTTCAGCCTGGCTCTTCAGGAGGACTTTGCGACCGCCATCGACGACGTTGGCAGGGATTACATCCATCGAGTCCGCGGCGGCGTGCAACGCATGGGTCAGCTCATCGATGCGCTGCTCCAACTTTCGCGTATTACCCGCACTGAAATCGTACGCGAAAACTTCAGCATGAGCGCGCTGGCGGAATCCGTTGCCTCCGATCTGCAGGAGCAGAATCGGGGCCGTGATTTGTCCTTCCACATTGAGCAGGAGTTGGATGCCTACGCTGATCCCAGGCTCACCCGCATAGCGCTTGAAAATCTTATGAGCAATGCGGTGAAGTTTTCGTCCAAAGTTACCGACGCGCTCATCCATTTTGGCTGGGACTCTCAGCAGAGCGCCTGGTATGTGCGCGACAACGGAGCGGGCTTCGATATGGCCTATGCGGATAAATTATTCGGCGCCTTCAACCGCCTGCATGGTGACAAGGATTTCAAGGGTTCAGGAATAGGGCTGGCTACTGTGGCACGAGTTGTCCACGGACACCATGGACGCATCTGGGCGCAGAGCGCGGTGAATCAGGGGGCGACCTTCTGGTTCACTCTTGAATGACGCACGGATCCCCCGTACCGACAGCAATTACACTATGAGAAAGCTGAGCGAGGTGGGGTCTATGACACGCATTTCACGGTTGGGACGACGAGAGGTCAGCGACACAGTTGGAGAGATTTACGATCGTTTTGTGAGGCAGCGAGGCAATGTGCCGAACATGTTCCGGACCGTCGCCCATCGACCGGAGATTCTGCAGACGATGATCGCGCACATGGAGGCGGTGTTGAATACCGGCACGCTGCCCACTTCCCTCAAGGAGTTGGTGATTGTACGCACTTCGCAGATGAATAATTGCGAATATTGCCTCGCATCCCATTCATTGCTTGCGAAGAAGCTTGGATACAGCGAGGCGCAGATCGCTGCACTTCCTCATTTTGACAGCAGCGACGAATTCACGCCCACGCGAGAAGACGGCCCTCCGGCTTGCGGAACGCCTCACCAGCAATGAAAGACCGCTCGATGACGGTGAGCTCAGGGATCTGAAAGCCCATTTCACGGAAGGTGAAATCGTCGAGTTAATGGCGGCCAGCGGCCTGTTCAACTATTTCAATCGCTTTAATAATCTGCTCGCGATGGAACCAACCCAGGCGGGTTCGGGAGTGGAACCCGCAACTGCGCACGCTTAGCGAACGGAATACACTGAGCGGGTACGGAGGAGAGACATGCGATTTGAGCGGATGATGACCTTGACCATTCTGATGGCGGCAGCAGGGACGATTGCAGCAGGCGCCGCGAAGGTGAAGCCGGTTGTCGTAGCGATCCACACTGCGGATGGTAAGGATGCCGGAACTGTGACATTACGCCCGGGCAAGAACGGCACAGTCAATGTGAAGGTGGATGTGAAAAGCCTGCCGCCAGGTCAGCATGGCATCCATATCCATCAAAACGCCAAATGCGATGCACCCGATTTTAAGTCTGCAGGCGCTCACTTCAACCCTGGCGGCAAGCAGCACGGCCCTAACAACCCAAATGGCCCGCATGCGGGCGATATGCCCTTCAATCTGACGGTAGGGCCGGATGGTACGGACAAGACCGAATTCAGTACAAAGGGCATATCACTTGATCCAAAGGCTATGGATTCTGTCTTCACAAACGATGGCACCTCGCTCGTCATTCACGAGAAAGCCGACGACATGATGACCGATCCGTCTGGAAATTCGGGAGCAAGAATCGCCTGCGGCGTCATCCTGACGTCGAGCTCGCAGTAATTCGGCAGGTAAAGGAGCAGCATAGCGACGCGGCATCTGGTGCCAAGCTCACGACAACACGCGGAAATTGTGACTGCAAAAATCAGTCGGGCCCCGTGACACCAGGTTCGTTGACGAGGATTGAAATTATCTGCTCCAGTTTGTGCGATCATGCCGCATGGCCCGCGCCACGCTCGGTTACCGGCTGAAGCATCAACCACTCGCGGTGATTGGAGTTTCGCTGCTCCTACTCTTCGCAGCCATGGCGCTGTTGGCGTCGGCCGCCGCGCCCTACGATCCCGCCGCCATCGATCTGGGCCATCGCCTGCTCTCCCCCAGCCACACACACTGGTTTGGCACCGACGAGTTGGGGCGGGATATCTTCTCGCGGATTCTTTATGGCGCGCGAATCTCTCTGATTGTGGCCATCAGCGTCGTCACGATATCGCTTTCCCTCGGTATGGTGATCGGCGGCCTGGCGGGCTACTACGCTGGTTGGGTCGATACCGCTCTCAATATCTTCCTCATGAACGCGTTTCTGGCCCTGCCAGGCATTCTGCTCGCCATTGCATTCGTTGCTTTTCTTGGACCCGGACTTCTCAATCTTGTGCTCGCGCTCTCCATCAGCGGCTGGGTCGGCTACGCGCGGCTGGTGCGCGCGCAGGTACTCGCCGTTCGCGAGCGCGAGTTTGTAGAGGCGGCGCGCGCGCTTGGCGCAACCGATCTGCGCATCTTCACGCTGCACATCGTTCCCAACATCGTGCAGCCGATCCTTGTGCAGGCGGCCATCGGCATGGCTGGCGCCGTCCTCGCGGAGGCGACTCTCAGCTTTCTGGGCCTCGGCATTCCAGCGCCGGCGCCAAGTTGGGGATCCATGCTGAACGATGCGCGCTCTCACCTCTTCGACTCGCCGCACCTTGTCGTCTTCCCCGCTCTTGCCGTGATGGGTTGCGTGCTTTCCTTCAACTTCATTGGCGACGCGCTGCGTGACTATCTCGATCCACGCACCCGCATGGCTGTCGGGCTATAGCCGATGCGCATCGGAGTCATCTCCGACACCCACGGGCTGCTCCGCCCCGAAGCACTTCAAGGATTGCAGGGTGCGGACCATATTCTCCATGCAGGAGATGTTGGTGCACCCGGCATCCTGAATGCGTTGCGCCGTTTAGCGCCGGTCACCGCGATTCGGGGAAATATCGACGAAGGCGGCCCGTGCCAGCACCTGCCTCCCACGGAGCTCGTGGAACTCGGCGGTCACCACATCTACATGCTGCATGATGCCAACAAGCTGGATCTCAATCCGGAAGCCGCGGAAATCTCGGCGGTCATCGCTGGTCATTCGCACAAACCTCTCGTCGAGTGGCGACGCGGCGTGCTGTTCCTGAACCCGGGGAGTGCGGGCCCTCGTCGATTTCAGCTTCCCGTCACCTTTGCATGGCTGCACATTGAAGCCATTGGCCTGAGAGCACAGATCGTCCACCTTGATGTCTAGCCGGTAGCTGCGATTATTTATCAGGGCTTGAAGCACGGACCGGCTCCGGGGCTTTGATGGCGCCAAGCCGCACCACCTGGTCGGGATCGATGCGTCTGGTGCGCGCGAACGGTGCCAATTTCTGCACCTCTCCGGTCTCGAGGGAACGCAGGATCGCCTCCAGTACTCGGACATCTGCAAGGCCTTCTTCCGCGTCCGGCTCCGGGTCAATATCGTCCAGAATGCAGTCGGAAAAGTACTTCATCTCTCCGCCAAATTGGTCGGTGGCCTTGTAACTGATGTCGTCCGTCTTCTCCCCGATGGTTAGAAAGTGCTCAAGAGATTTGCCGTAGGTGTATCCCGGCTGGATCCGGAGCGAGCCTTTGGTCCCAAGCGCAGTGTAGGTATCGATCGCATTGCCGTAGTACGAGACGACAAAATGCGCCAGCTGCCCGTCGGGAAAGCGAAGCATCACCGTCACCGTATCGTCAAAATCGGCAAAGCCTGAGTTCGCATGCCGCGATCCAAAAGCTGATACCTCCGTCGGCTCTGCGCCGAATAAGTTTCGCGCCGCATTCACCGGATAGGGTCCCATATCCAGCACCGGTCCGGCCGCCTCGTTCTTCGCGCGGTGATTCGCTGGATCAATGATCTGCGCAAAAATTGAGGTAAACATCTGTACGTCACCAAGCTCACCGTTGCGGACACGCTCGATGGCTGCCACCGTCGCTGGTTCAAAATGCAACCGATAAGCCACCATCAACTTGGCTTTTGACGACTTCTGCGCGTCGAGGATCTGCTGGCAGCGTGCAGTGTCGATCTCGAGCGGCTTCTCCACCAGGACATGGATTCCGGCAGCTAGCGCGGGCAGCACGAATTCGGCGTGGCGCCAGTTCGGTGTCGCTATATAGACGGCGTCGACATGCCCCGACGCCAGCATCTCCGGGAATTGCTCATAACTGTAGGTATGCGCCACGCCATAGCGCTCCGCCAGTCGGCCGGCTTTTACCGGATCGCCAGTCACCAGTGCCGCGATGGTCGAGTTTCCCGTGTGTTCGACGCCGGGCAGCATCGCCTCCTGTGCAATATCGCCGAGAGCAACGAAACCATAGCGGATCTTCTTTTTCGGCGCGAGACCCAGCGCCTCCCGGATATTCATGGATATCTCCTTGTGCCAATGGTCGAGGCAGGCATCGACGATCACATATGAGATGCAGCCCCTGCAAGCCAAGCGATTTGAGGGTCACATGCTCAAGGCCGGCCGAATGTCACGCCCGGATCTCACGCCGGATCTCAGGCCCGGATGCGAGGGTTCAGCACGGCATAGAGAACATCGGTCGCGAGATTGACGAGGATATAGGTCAACCCGACGGCGAGGATGCAGCCTTGCACGAGTGCGTAATCGCGATTGGAGATCGCCGTAATCGTCAGCCGGCCCACTCCGGGCCAACTGAAGATCGTCTCCGTAACGATTGCTCCAGCCAGCAATGCGCCAAACTGCAGTCCCACCAGCGTCACGATGGGAATCAGGGCGTTGCGCAGCGCGTGACGGTACAGTACCGTTCGCTCCGGCAGTCCTTTGGCACGGGCGGTCCGCACGTAGTCCTGTCCAAGTTCTTCCAGCATGGCGGTCCGCACCATTCGCGTCAGGATCGCGGCCAGTCCGGAGCCCATTGTGATCGCGGGCAGGATGAGGTGCGCCGGCGATCCGGCACCTGAAACGGGCAACCAGCCAAGTCTGATCGAAACCAGCAGGATGGCGATCGGGCCCAGCGCAAATGCGGGAAAAGATAAGCCGAACAGCGAGACCACTCCCACCGTATTGTCCTGCCATTTGCCACGGTGCAGCGCGGCAAGAATGCCCGCTGGAACAGCGGCCAGCAGTGCGATCAGCAACGCGGCCAGCGTTAGCTCCAGCGTGAATGGATAGCGCTGCAGGATGAGGTGAGTGACGGAATCGTTCAGCCGCAGCGAGTGCCCCAGGTCCCCGTGTAGCACCCCATGCCAGTAGCGGAGATACTGCTGACCCAGCGGCAGATCGAGTCCGTATTGATGACGCAGCGTATCCAGGTCCGTCGCGGTGGCCCCTTCGCCCAGCATCTGCGCCACCGGATCACCGGGTACAAGGTGAATCAGCAGAAAGACCAGCGAGACCACCAGCCAGACAACCGGGAGCGTATACAACAGACGGCGGCCCAGCGTGGGCAGCAGCTTCATGCGCCTCCTCGTGCCAACGGCGCAGACGCATGAACAGCATTTTCAGACGGTATCGGTTCGATACGCACTCGGCTGATGCGATGGCCACTCATCTCCGCAACAGTGTAGCGGCGACCCTCGAAATCGACGCTTTCACCGGACGTCGGAATATGCCCGAGCTGCGCCAGCAGAAAGCCGGCCAGCGTCTCCACGCCGCCATCGCGCGGCAGGTACCAGTGCATCTGGGTTTCGAGATCCCGCAGGTTGACCCCGCCATCCAGGTAGAACGCTTCGGCGGGCATGCGCGCGGCGCGGCGCATACCAACGTCGAACTCATCCTCCATCTCGCCGACGAGCTGTTCCAATGCGTCCTCCACGGTCACCAGGCCAACCGTCGATCCATGTTCATCGACGACAATCGCCAGATGCCGACGACGTTCCTGGAACTCATGCAGCAGGTCGAGCACGGGCTTGGTCTCCGGCACCACCAAAATGTCGCGCATGATCTGGCCAAGTTGCAATCCACGGGACGAGAGGGAGACCCCGCCGGAACGAGTCATCGCGAAGTGCATCAGGCGCGAAACGTCCTTCGAATACACAACGCCGACAATATGCTCTGGACCACCAGCCGGGTCGTAAATCGGCACCCGGGAATGCTGTTCCTCAACGACCCGGGCGCTCGCCTCCTCCACCGGCATACTCGCCGGCAGGGAAAAGATCCGCTGACGGGGCGTCATAATCTCTCGAGCAACGATCGTATTCAGCTCCACCGCCCGATGGATCAGCGATTCCTGGTACGGGGGCAACAGGCCCTGCCGGCGGGTCGCGGTTGCCATCAGTTTCAGTTCGTCCGGCGAATGTACGGCGGCCTCGTTAACCGCGATCGAGTGAAATAGCCGCAGCACCAGGCTTGCCGAGCCGTTCATGAAAACTACAAAAGGTCGAGTCAGCCGAATAAACGCCAGCATCGGCGGAGCCACCCCGAGCGCCAGCCGCTCCGGTCGCCGTAGAGCGAGGGACTTCGGCACCAGCTCGCCCAGGATGACCTCGAGATAGGTGATACAGGCGAAGGCAATCGCTGCGCTAAGTCCATGAGAGAAGAGCGCTGCATGGGGTAGCGCATGCAGTGGCCGCTCAATAAGGGGAGCCACCACCGGCTCCCCCAGCCAGCCGAGCGCCAGGCTGGCCACTGTCACGCCGAATTGCACTGCGGAGAGGGTGTCATTGAGCGATCCGCGCAACTGGGCTACGGCGCGAGCACCGGGCCGGGATTGCTCCAGCAACTGTTCCACCCGGGTGGCCCGCAGACTCACCAGGGCGAACTCAGCCGCCACGAAGAAGCCATTCGCCAAAATGAGGCCGACAATGGCAACGACGTGGAAGAGTGTCCAGTGGACCATGGGGATAGGTTAAAGCAGCGCCCCAGCAAGGTCGGGAACTTCCTGTGTTGCCGCCAGTTATGGTCGACCACTCAAAGCGCCTCGTTCCGCAGCCATCGAACTGCATGGGCAACGCCCATCCCTGCCGGGGAACCTTTTTCATCCGCCGCGCGTAACATACGGTGGGCCCGGGGCGTCTCCCCGGTTGGAGGGGTACTGTGGCGGCTCGTAAGCGCAAGGGATTCTTGTTGTGGGGCTCAATCGGTGCGCTGGTCGCCCTGGTAGTTCTGGTTGCCGCCGTGGTGGCCCACAGCAGCGGCACAAAGATCGACGGCAGCCGCATCGCCTCGGTCAGCCGCATGGACATCGCCAAGAGCGTCGTGGCCACAGGTAAGGTGCAGCCCATCACAAAGGTCGAGGTAAAGTCGAAGGCCAGCGGCATCGTCGAGAAGTGGAATGTGGATGCAAATGCCCGGGTGCACAAAGGCCAGGTGCTGGCCCAGTTGGATCGGGTGGAGATTCTCGCTCAGGTGGAAGCCGCACATGCCACTCTGCAGGCAGCCGAGGCGAATGTCAGGACCGCCGATGCAGACATCAAGCAGGATGAAGTTGCGGCTCGGGCGCCGGATTTGCCTATGTATGCCGCCACGCTGCGCCGCAACCAGGAGATGAAGGCGGCCGGAATAGTGAGCCAGCAGGCGCTGGACGACGCCAACCGCGACTATCTGTCCAATGTGAACAAGCAGAATACTGCGATTGCCACCGTTGTCGTGGACCGCGCCAAGCTCCAACAGGCACAGGCTCAGGTTGCAGAGAGTCAGGCCAGCCTGAAACAGCTCGAAGAGCAGTTGAGTTACACCACGATCGTTTCGCCCATTGACGGCGTCGTCCTTTCTCGCGACGTAGAAGTGGGCGATGCCGTCAGCTCGATCCTCGTTCTGGGATCCACCGCAACGCTGGTCTTCACGCTCGGCGACACCAGCCAGGTATACGTGGACGGCAAGGTGGATGAGGCTGACATTGGCAGCGTCTATATGGGACAGCCCGCCCGGATTCGGATTGAGTCCTTCAAGAACCGCGTCTTCTACGGTAAGGTGACGCGCATCGCGCCGCTCGGAGTGGAGAAGGATAACGTCACAACATTCGCCGTGCGCGTCTCGATCGATAATCCCACCGGTGAGATCAAAGCTATGATGACCGCCAACGCCGAGATTCTGATCAGCGAGCACAAGAGTGTGCTCGCTGTCCCCGAGCAGGCGATCAGCTATGACGCGCAGAAGCATGCATTCGTAAATGTGCCGGATCCGAAGGCCAAGGATGGCATGCGCAAGGAAGCGGTGACCGTGGGCCTGGCAAATGGTAGCAACACAGAGATCACCAGCGGGTTGAAAGAGGGCGACAAGGTGGTCCTGCAGCAGTAGTAACAAGAGGGAGAAAAAGCAAATGATGACGATGACGGCAATGCGAGCGGCAGCGCTCATGGCGGCAACACTGGCAATCCCTGCCCTGGCACTCGCCTCGGACGGAACCTTCGACAAAACCTTGAGCGTCAACGGCTCGGTGCAACTGGAGGTCTCCACCGGCTCCGGATATGTTCACGTTAACCCGGGGTCAGACAATCAGGTACACATCATCGGCCACGTGCATGCAAACCACGGTTGGATGGGAGGGAACAGTGACGATCAGGTCAAACACGTCGTCGACAATCCGCCGATCCAGCAGAGTGGCAATACCATTCGTGTCGGCGAGATGCATGAGAGCTGGTTGAATCATGTTTCGATCGACTACGACATCACGACGCCCAAGAACACGCACCTGAAGGCTGAGTCCGGCTCGGGCGACCTGAAAGCGGTCTCGATGAACGGCGGCGTCCGTCTGGAAACCGGCTCCGGCTCCGTTAACGGGGATGACCTGGGCGGCGACAGCTACCTGCAAACGGGCTCCGGGGACATCCGCGTCAATTTCAACAACGGAGGCAATGTGACTGCCGGCACGGGCTCAGGCTCTATCCGCCTCACCGGTGTGAAGGGCAGTCTTAAGGCCGAAACCGGCTCGGGTGACGTTAGCATTGCAGGACAGCCGACGGACAATTGGAAGGTGGAAGCCGGTTCCGGCTCCATCGACCTGAACCTCGGTGGATCGAAGTTCACGCTCGATGCGGAGACAGGCTCAGGTTCCATTCACACTGATCAGGCCATCAGCATGCAGGGCAGCCTGGAGCGCCATCACATTACCGGCAACGTGAACGGCGGTGGTCCGACCGTAAAGGTCGAGACCGGCTCCGGCAGCATCCGCATTCACTGATCTGACTCGATCGGAAGGGCCGCAGACTCGAATCTCTGCGGCCCTTCGCTTTTACACTGGCAGTATGATCGAGCGCCTGCGCCCGCTTCCCTCCCCTGCCTCGCTGCGGCTCATTGCCTTCGACCTCGACGGCACGCTTATCGACTCCCGCGCCGATCTGGTTGCCAGCGTGAATGCGACTCTCGCCCACCTGGGCCGTCATGCGCTGCCCGACGCTGTGATCGCCAGTTATATCGGCGACGGCGTCCAGATGTTGGTGCGGCGAGCGCTTGGCGATCCGGCTCACGAGGAAATCGTTACCGCTGCAGTGACATTCTTTCTGAGCTACTACCGCGTCCACAAACTCGATCACACCTATGTCTATGCGGGCGCGCTCGAGTCCCTGTCGACGATCGCCGCTGCCCTGCCGCAGGCCAGGGTCGCAGTTCTCACCAACAAACCGGTGCGCCCGTCTGAGGAGATCTGTGCAACCCTCAAGCTCGCACCGCATTGCTTTCGGATTTATGGTGGCAATTCCTTCGAGACCAAGAAGCCCGACCCGCTGGGCCTGCAGACATTGATGCGTGAGGCTGGCGCGACGCCGGAACAGACCTTGATGATCGGCGACTCCGACGTGGACGTCCTGACGGCGCGAAACGCTGGCGCAAGCGTCATCGGATGCCGCTTCGGCCTCGCCCCCCACTCGTTGGCGGACGCCCCTCCCGATTGCCTTGTGGATGCCCCGTTCGAGTGGCCGGAGGCCATCGGCATACCACAAAACGGATAAGGCTTCAGACCCATACAATTGAGCCATGGGTCTTTTCGATCGACTGAAGAAGCCGCCGTATAACCCGGATGCGCCGGTGAATGTGCCGGCGGAGCCGCTGGTGCCCGGGAGTGCGTTGAACCTTCCAGCGTCCGCGATTCCAGAGCCTGAGTTGCCGGAGCTGCATGAAGAGATATCCGATGAGTCCGCCGGAGCGGCCTTCCCAACACCCACGCCCGGACGTCGCTACGTTTCCGTTCCCGAGGAGCGCTTCAATCTGGAAGCTACCAACCGCCTCGCGCAAGCCATGGAGCTTCCGCGCGAGCAGCGCGACAGCCGGTGGTTGGACGAATTTCAAGGCGCGGCCTGGAACGCCTCCATCGTGCTTCCCACCGAGCCGGTATTCCTCGGGCCGGATGGCATGCCCTACGTGCGGCTAGAACTCCCGCCGGTCGGCGAAGCCGTGGAGACCAACTGCCTCTCCAACCTCTTCGCCTCCATGGCAGAGCAGGGGCTGGGCGCTGCGTTTTTCAAAAACAATACAGATCCGCCAGAGGCTGCCGAATACGTGGTCCCCACCGGTGTGATCGAATCGCTGCGCTCCTATGGAACATGGGACGGCGACCCGGATGACATTGCCGAGCTGGCAGCGAAACCTCAGCAACACGCTGGCGCAAGCGGCATCGAAAAGACCGAGGTCGAGACGGAACGCGAGGTAATGGTCGGCTCGCCGTCAGAGGCGTACCTGCCGAAGCACACCGCGCGTTTGCTTTACCGTCATCTGACCGAAGGCTGGAAGATGGAGGATCCACGCATCGCGCTGGTCGTCGATCCGCAGATGACGCCATCACGCAATCTCGTCATTGGGCGGAAGTTTTCGGAGTTCCCCGATCCGGAGGTCGCCGCCCAGGCCGCGCGCATGCTGCTGTGGTATCTGCCGCCGCGGCGCTATCTGTTGCTGATGCCGGAGAACTGGTCCGCCGACCAGATGCGTCCACTCAGCGAGCTCTGCTAAGTTGCCGCCACTCTCGCCGCAAGAGACCAACTCATCTATGGACTTCCAGCTCGTCAGCGATTACAAGCCGCGCGGTGATCAGGGCCGCGCCATCGAAGAGATTCTCTCCGGCCTGGCCGCCGGCGAGCAGCATCAGACGCTGCTCGGCGTAACCGGTTCCGGCAAGACCTTCACAATGGCAAAGGTGATCGAGGAGATGAACCGGCCCGCGCTCATCCTGGCGCACAACAAGACCCTCGCTGCACAGCTCTTCCACGAGTTCAAGCAGTTCTTCCCGTCGAACGCCGTCGAGTACTTCGTCTCCTACTACGACTACTACCAGCCGGAAGCTTACATACCGTCCGGCGATCTCTACATCGAGAAGGAAGCCACCATCAACGAAGAGCTGGACAAGCTGCGGCTCTCCGCTACTCGCTCCCTCTTCGAGCGACGCGATGCGATCATCGTCGCCTCGGTCAGCTGTATCTACGGCCTCGGCTCGCCGGAGGCCTATTACGGCATGCTGCTGCTGCTCGAGCGCGGGCAGAAGATCAAGCGCGAAGATATCACGCGCCGCCTGGTCGAAATCCTCTATGAGCGCAACGATGGCGACTTCCGCCGCGGCACATTTCGCGTCCGCGGTGATGTCATCGAGGTCTTCCCTACGTACGACGAGATGGCTTATCGCATTGAGCTCTTCGGCGACGAAATCGAAGGACTCTCGCAGATCGACCCGCTCTTCGGAACGGTGCGGCAGAAATATGCGCGACTCCCGATCTATCCGAAGAGCCATTACGTCGTGCAGCCAGAGCGTAAGCGCTCCGCCATGGACTCCATCCTCGCCGAACTGGAATGGTGGGAAAAGGAGCTCGAAGGACAAGGCCGGCTCGTCGAATCGCAGCGCGTGCACCAGCGGACTCGCTTTGACCTGGAGATGATCAAGTCCGTAGGCTACTGCCACGGTATTGAGAACTACTCGCGCCACTTCAGCGGGCGTATGCCGGGCGAGGCTCCTCCTACGCTGCTCGACTATTTCCCGCGTGACTACCTGCTCTTCATCGATGAAAGCCACGCCACCGTGCCGCAGCTGCACGGCATGTGGCACGGGGACCGTTCGCGGAAGCAGAACCTGGTTGACTATGGCTTCCGTCTGCCATCGGCCATGGACAACCGTCCGCTCAAGTTCGACGAATTCGAGACCCGCACCAACCAGATTGTCTTTGTCTCCGCCACGCCCGGCCCGTACGAGTTGACCAAGTCTTCAGGCGTGGTGATTGAGCAGATCATCCGCCCCACGGGTCTGCTCGATCCGCCGGTCGAGATTCGTCCTATCAAGGGGCAGATCGACGATCTGCTCGCCGAGATTCGCCAGCGCGCTGCAAAAAACGAGCGCGTGCTAGTGACCACGCTCACCAAGCGGATGGCAGAGGACTTGGCCGGCTATTACACCGAGGTTGGGGTGAAGTGCCGTTACATGCACTCCGAGATCGAGACGCTCGAGCGCGTGCGTCTGCTGCGCGACCTGCGCAAGGGCGAATACGACGCACTGATCGGCATCAACCTGCTGCGCGAAGGGCTCGACCTGCCCGAGGTCTCGCTGGTCGCGATCCTCGACGCGGACAAAGAGGGCTTCTTGCGCTCGCAGGGCTCGCTGATACAGACCATCGGGCGCGCCGCACGCAATATAAATGGCTGCGCCATCCTCTATGCAGACAAGATGACCGACTCCATGCGACGCGCGATCGATGAAACTGAGCGGCGCCGCGTCACACAAGAGGCCTACAACATCGAAAATGGCATCACGCCAGAATCGATCCTGCGGCCCATCGACATGTCGCTTGCCCAGATCCTCAAGGCCGAGTATGCGGATCTCACCGAGCAGGACGAGACGACGCCGGAGTTCCGCGGCCAGCAGGAGTTGGATGCCTTCGTGGCTAAACTGGAAATCGAGATGCGTGAAGCGGCGAAGAAGTTCGAGTTCGAAAAGGCGGCGAAGCTGCGCGATCGCGTCAAAGAGCTGAAGACGAAGGAATTTCTATTCGGCTAAGAGGTGCTGCAAACGACCGGGCGTCGCTAAATCGCGACGCCCTCCTATTTCGAGTCCACTATTACTTTGCGGCGAGAATCTCGATCTTGTGGATCTGCGGATCGCTCGCAAACAACTCCTTCGCATTCGCCATCAACGCCTTGGCAATTTCTCCATTCAGATGAGCTTCACGTCCGGACTCATTCTGAAACGTATCGAAGATCCCGAACTTCCCTCCGCCCAGGTTGAGCGCATACCAGGTGACAGTCTCAGGTTCGGCTACGGCCAACGGCTGCGCTGACTTCAGAAAGGACTCCACCTGATTCTCTTTGCCGGGCTTTGCCTGAACGGTGGCCCAAATCGCGAACTTAACCATGAAGTAACTCCTTGCCACATCTGATGCCGGCACGGCGTGTCTATTACATGGCAATTCTGTAATTTTCGTATGACGCGAAAGGAAAGCCGTTGTATTGTGGTGCCGTCCCCCAGTCTGGATGTAGACCGGTGCGGACCAACGGGCCCCCGGCGTCGGGACTGCGCGACCGCAGTAAGACTTCCGAGGAGGAATTGCCATGCAGTGTCCAGCTTGCTCCACAGAAAACCCAGCCGGTGCCACGTTCTGCCAGCATTGCGGCGCTTCGTTGACTGCAGCCCCACCACCGCCGCCCTCCGGCGGCTTCACGCAGGTGCCCCAGCCGGCAGCGGCGCCCGCCGGTGCTGGTTATGTTTCTGCGCAAAGCGGACTGTCTGACAATGCTGCCGCGGCTATCGCTTACGTCACGATCATCCCGGCCATCATCTTCCTGGTCATGGAGCCCTATAACCGCAAGCCATTTGTGCGATACCACGCTATGCAATGCATCGGGCTGCACGTTCTGTGGCTCGCTATTTGGGTGGTGCTTATGGTCTTGGGCATCATGCTCGCAATGGTCCATCTTCACTTGCTGGTGCTTCTACTTTGGCCGATCTGCTGGATCGGGCTCGTCATTCTGTGGCTGCTGTGCATCGTCAGCGCAGCGCAGGGCAAGTGGTTTAAGCTGCCCATCATTGGCGATTTTGCGAAGAAGCAGGCTGGCGTGTAATCGAAGCCATTTCAGGCAAAAGGACAAGGCCGGGAGCTACTCCCGGCCTTCTTGTTTCTTGGCGCCGCACTGTTAGCACGACAGATGGCCGCGCTTCACTCGACCTCTTGCCGCGCCCGGTAGCCATCGCGCGCGACGACGTCATACTTAAGGCTGTGATGCTTTTCATCCTGCATCTGCAACGGTTTGCCTTCGTTGTCCACCAGTTCCACGCGTATCTTGCGGTACGTCCCGTCTTCCTTCGCATTGGTTGGCCGGTAGCTGACCACGTACTGGTTGCGAATCGCGGAATTGATATCGCGGAAGATTTCGGGCATCTCGCCTTCAAAACGCGGAAAATAGGCCTTGCCGCCTGTCATGCCGGCGAAAGTTCGCAACTGATTGTCCGCCTGCAGATAGTCAATCTCATGGGCCCCGAACATACCGCCGCGAGTATTCCCCGTCAGGCGGGCGGTTTGACCGGTACTTACCGCATAAATCGTGACGTCGGGGGTGGCTTTGACCTTCTGGATGATCTTGTCGAGATTGATCTTTGAAAAGGTGTCCAGTCCCGTACCAATGAAAATGACGTACTTGCGACCCTCCACGCGGCTCAGCCGATCCAGTGTTTCGTAGATTGCGTCAAAGGTGTTGGTTTCATTGAACCCCGGTATCTGAAGCGCGTTCAATGACTCGTACACCAGCCGCTTATCCTGCGTGAAATCGGTCAGGATGTGGGTGTGCATGTCGAAAGTTGCAACCGCGATGTAGTCGTCGGTATGCAGCTGCTGGGCAAACGAGTAGGCCGCGTTTCGCATGTCATAGATGAACCAGTAGTTGTTTGCGGCGAACTCGCACAGCAGCACTGCCGTGATAGGCGCCTGCGTCCGGCCGAACGAGACGATCTCTTGCGGCTTGCCGTCCTCGAAGATGCGGAAGTTCTCTTCCTTCAGGTTGGGGACGAACTGATGCGTCTTTTGCAGCAGAACTCCGACATCCACCGTCACCACAGGCACGTTGACGCGAAGCGAAAAGTTCTCCAGGCCCTTCGGATTCTTCACCTCTGGCGGTGGAGGCGGCGGAGGCACATCTTCCTTTGGAGTCTTCTTAGGCAGCGCGATCGCACCACTGTCGCCACCCGGACCACCGGCCTCGGGCGCGGACTGGTCCTGATTGGGTGCATTCGGTGCGGGATTCTGCGCCGGCGGAGCTGACCCCGGCATCTGGTACTGACCGTTGTGCTGCGGCTCCTGCTGCGAGGAAGGCGCCTGCTGCTGGGGCGTCTGCTGCTGGTCGGGTGAGGTGCTCTGCGCAAAAGCGGCTACGGGCGCTACGAGGCCTGTTGTCAGAGACGCCGCAACGAGAAGACGAGCGATTCGATACACGAGCAAGGAACCAACCTCAGAAGTCACACCCATAATGACGGCTGACCACGTCAAAAGTTGGCGGGGCGCCTGCAACCGTCTACTGTTAAAGACGTGCCTGCCCTCCGTTTCGATGTGTTTGCCGCCCATTTGCTGCTCACTATTGTTGCCCCGGCCATGCTGCATGCGCAAACCAGCCCGCCGGCCCGAATGCAAGAACCCATCCCCACAGAGCTCCGCACCCCGCCTCCGCCCGCCACCCCCCCGGATTCGGCAACTGCAGGCGTCTTCCCCCTGGACCAGGTCCACCGGGGACAGCATGGCGTTGCCTATACCGTCTTTGAGGGAGTCGCGCCCTCTGCGGTTGAGGTCGAGATCCTGGGAGTTTTGCACAATGCCCTTGGCCCCCACCAGGACATGATCCTTGCCCGGCTAGGCGGCAAAGATGCGATCTACACCGGCGTGGTGGCCGGTATGAGTGGCAGCCCGGTTTACATCGAGGGCAAGCTGGCTGGAGCGCTGGCATTCCGCATTGGCCAGTTCAGCAAGGAGCCCATCGCCGGCATTACTCCAATCCAGCAGATGCTGGAGGTCAAGAATATGCCGCCGGGCGGCAACACTCCCGTCCCTGCCGGCAATGCTCAAAGCGGGAATGCTGAGATTCGACCCATCGAGACGCCGCTGCTCTTCAGTGGTTTCAGCCAGCAGGCAGTGGATGCGTTCAAGGACCGCTTTACCGCCCAGGGCTTGACCCCCGTTGTCGGCCTGGGTGGCGGATCGAACACGGAGAAGCAACCCGAGCCGATCGAGCCCGGCTCCTCCGTCAGCGCTCTGTTAGTACGGGGCGACATGGAGATCGCTGCCACCTGCACCGCAACCTATGTGGATAAGCGTCAACTGCTGGCCTGCGGTCACCCCATCACCCAGACCGGCTCCCTTTCCGTTCCCATGACCAAGGCAGAGGTCGTAGCCACGCTGCCCTCCCCTCTGAATGCGTTCAAGATCGTGAACACCACCGAAGAAGTGGGCGCCTTTACCCAGGACCGGCAGACGGCGATCCGCGGGGAGTTCGGGGCGAAGGCACACATGGTGCCTGTATCAGTTACGTTCCACGAGGGTACCGGCACGCGACCAGTACATTTCGACGTCGTGGACAGTCCGGACCTCACTCCACTGCTGATGCTGATTTCCATCTACCAGTCGATGATGGAAAACAACAACTACGCCGCCGAGACCACGTATCGCATACGGGAGCGCGTCGAGATCGACGGCGCGCCGCAAGTGGACCTTACGCGTTTCGCAGCGCCGGCAACGGGCATACCTGCGGCCCTTGGTGCGACACTCCAGGTCGGCGAGCCGTTGGTGCAGCTCTACGGGAACCCAGCCCGCCGAGGATTGCTGCACAGCGTCGCATTGGACATCGATGCGATACCCGGCCGGCAGACCATTGAGATTGAAGCTGCAGAACGCGAGGGCGGCGCCGTGCATGCAGGAGACACGGTGTCTTTGCGCGCAACCCTCCGGCCATGGCAGGGCGCGGCACGCACCGTCGACATCCCCGTCAAACTTCCGGATACCCTGCCAGAAGGTCCGATACGCCTGGTGGTAAGCGACGCCGCCACGGTTGACCACATGCAGGAGGCGCAGGCAACCCATCTCGACATGAACGAGACGGTCGCGGCATTGAATGCGACACACACCAACGATCGGGTGTATGTAACCATGCTGACTCCTCAGCCACAGGCGCGTCTCGATGGGCGCACACTCGCTGAAGTCCCCATTTCGATGGCCAATGTGCTCGATCCTCTGCGCGCGAACCGCACTCTCACACTGAATGGCGAGTCCGCAGTTGCGGTAACATCTGTCCCCATGGACGCAGTCGTGACAGGCAACCAGGTGGTCACGATACAAGTGGAATAGAAGACGCAATCCAGAGTTGAAACCATTGGATGGAGCGGACGAGGAACGATGTCAGAGATCCGAGGATATGCCACACATGCTGCCGGGGCCGAATTGCTTTCATACCGGTATGACGCCGGAGAGTTGGGCGCGGACGAAATAGAGGTTCGTATCAGTCATTGTGGTATTTGCCGCAGCGATCTGCATCTGATCGACAACGACTGGCAGGTCAGCAAATTTCCTTTCGTTCCGGGCCACGAGATAGTAGGGACTGTAGAGGCCGTCGGTGCCGCGGTACAGAACCTGCAGCCGGGCGAGCGTGTCGGTGTAGGTTGGCAGGCGGGAAGTTGCGGCACGTGCCGATGGTGCCGGTCGGGCAAAGAGAATTTGTGCCCGGAATCCCGGCCAACGTGCGTGCATCGCAATGGCGGTTTTGCGGATGCGGTGCGCGTCCCGGCGCGCTTCGTCATCACGATTCCCGAAGCGCTCGATAGCGAAAATGCTGCGCCGCTGCTCTGCGCCGGCATCACGGTCTATACGCCGCTGCGTACCTACGGTGTGTCCCCCGCCTCTCGCGTGGGCGTCGTTGGCATCGGCGGCCTAGGCCATCTGGCCCTGCAATTCGCGCGGGTCTTCGGCGCGGAGGTCACCGCCTTCTCCACCTCTCCAGCAAAGGAAGAGGAGGCCCGTTCGATGGGCGCCCACCATTTCTGCAATACACGCGAGAGCAAGGGTATGAAGGCGCTGGCCGGCTCTCTCGACCTAATCGTCTCCACCGTGAATGCGGATCAGGACTGGAGCGCCTTCCTGGCCGCACTGAAGCCAGAGGGTGTGCTCTGTTTGGTTGGCGCGCCAACGCGACCACTCCAGATCCCCGGCTCCCTGCTGATACAAGCAGCTAGGACCGTCAGCGGGAGCAACACCGGCAGCCCGCTGGCGTTGGCGGAGATGCTCGACGTGGCCGCGCGTCACGGAGTCAAGACGCAGACCGAACGATTCCCGATGGGCCGGGTGAATGAAGCGGTAGCCAAGGTGCGCAAAGGCTCCGTGCGTTATCGCGCCGTGCTCGCCAACTAGCGCGATTTGCTCCTTTAGTAGACTTGAGCCACATGTCTCTCCGCGCTGCTGCCCTCTCCTTTTTGTTCTGCTCTGTCTCCCTCACCTGTCTCGCACAGGGCACGAAAGTCTGGACCGAGTCGCATATGGAGGAGTGGGAGAAAGGCCGCCCACAGGGGGTGGCCATTTCAAGCGATGGCTCGCTCTCCGCCGCACCGGCCAGCACGCTCGCAGCTACGACTCCCTCCACATACATCTGGGCGGTCACCACCGATAAGTCCGGCGATGCCTACGCAGCGACCGGTTCACCCGCCACAGTGCTCCGCATCGCGCGCGACGGCAAATCCACAACCATGTTCAAAACCAAGGACATCAGCGTGCAGGCAGTTGCCGTCGGACCTGATGGCTCGATCTACGCTGCAACGCTGCCGAATGGCAAGGTCTACCGCATTCCTGCCGGATCAACCGATCTCGACGCGGAGAAAGCTACCGTCGTCTTCGATCCTGCGAAGCTGGAGGGCGTGAAGCCCGACGCGGCGCCAAAATACATCTGGGATCTGGCCTTCGGCCCGGACGGGGCGCTCTACGTCGCAACCGGGGGACCTGCCGCAATCTACCGCGTTCGCACACCGGCAGGCGATGCCCACGTAGAACGTTTCTTCCAGAGCGACGAGCAACATATCCGCGCGGTTCTCTTCGAGAAGGACGGCAGCCTGCTCGCGGGCTCGGATGGCGACGGACTGGTCTATCGCATCGACAAGGAAGGCAAAGGCTTCATTCTCTTCAATGCGTCGAAGCGTGAGGTCACGGCACTCACCCAATCTCCTGCCGGGCAGATCTACGTCGCAACCGTGGGCGAGAAGGGCAAGAGCAACCTGCCGCCGCTGCCCGTGCAGGGTATCGCCGCCATAACTGCCACGATCACGATCGTCACGCCGGGATCTGTCCAGGCGTCAAACAACAACTCGCTGGTGCCGGATGGCTCGGAGATCTATGAGCTCGATCCCTCCGGTGCACCACGCAGGCTGTGGGCACCCCATGACGATGTCGTCTATGGGCTGCACTGGACGCCCGACGGCCTGCTGGCCGCGACTGGCAATCGCGGGCGCATCTATCGCGTCAAAGAGAACGGCGAGTACGCCGATATCGCGCACGTCGAAGCCTCACAGGCGACGGCCGTGGCCACAGCGCCCGATGGCGTTTATGTCGGAACAAGCAATGGCGGCAAACTCTACCGCCTGAGCACGCAGAATGCCGAAGGCAGCTTCGAAAGCGATGTGCAGGATGCCGGGGCGGTCGCGCAGTGGGGACGCGCCGAGGTGGACGCCGCCGGGGCCGGCTACCAGCTCTCGGCACGCAGCGGCAACGTCAGCAACGCCGAGCGGGGTTGGAGCGCCTGGAAGACGGTGACTTCGGACGCTCCCATCGCAGTGCCGCAGGCCCGCTTTGCCCAGTGGAAACTCACACTCAAGCCCGGTACTCAGGTCCACGCCGTGGCTCTGAACTATCTGCCGGTCAACGTGGCGCCGGTGGTGGACGAGATCGTCGTCCTGCCGGGCGCGCGGGTGAGCCAGCAAGCTCAATTCCAGCCTCAGGTTCCGACCGTGATGATCAACCTTCCGTCCGCCTCGGCGAACGTGGTGAACATCCAGCAGGACCAGGCGGCAGCACCGCTGCAGGGCGTCAAGGACAAGAGCTCGGTGGCGGTGCGCTGGGCTGCGCATGACGACAACGGCGATGACCTGGTCTTCGCTGTCTACTACCGCGGTGCGGGCCAGCAGAACTGGCAACTGCTGAAGGACAACGTGACCGATCGCTACCTCACCTTCGACGCGGCGCAGATACCGGACGGGGCTTACCAGCTCAAGCTCGTGGCCAGCGATGCGCCGTCGCACAATCCCGGCGAGGCCCTCATCGGCGAACGCACCAGCGAGCGCTTCGTGCTCGATACGGCGACGCCGAATGTCGGGAACCTGGTGGCGCGTCTCGAAGGCGGCAAGCTGCACATCACGGCAGAAGCGAAGGATCCGGCCTCGGCGATTGCACGGGCGGAATACTCGATCGATGCGGGGCCGTGGCAGTACATCGAGCCTGTCGGCAAGATCTCCGACGATACGAGCGAGCGGTATGACTTCTCCGCTCCGCTGCCACAGCCTTCGGAAGCGCTGCGCGTGGCCAAGCTGCCGCCAGCGAACCCGAACGAGCACACGGTGACGCTGCGTGTCTTCGACCGGTACGACAACTCGGCGACAGCGAAGACGGTCGTGCGCTGATCACATTTATGCGATTTGAACTCTTCATCGCGGCACGGTATCTGCGAGCCAAGCGGCGGCAGGCTGTGGTGGGAGTCATCACTGCGATCTCGGTGGCCGGGGTTGCGGCCGGCGTGGCTGCACTCATCATCGCGCTGGCGATCACCAGCGGAATGCGTCGCGACCTGCAGGACCGCCTGCTGGGATCGACTTCGCATGTCGACCTCATGCGCACGGCGAGCGATGGCATACGCAACTGGCGGCCACTGGTGGCTCGGCTTGAGACATTGCCGCACGTGAAGGCGGATGCGCCGGGGCTTTACGGGCAGGTGCTGGTGTCACGCGGCGCGCGTTCCGGCGGCCTGATGATCAAGGGCGTGCTGCCCAACGAAGAGCGCCGCGTCACCGACCTGCTGGACATGGTGAAGATCGGTTCGGCCGAGGCACTGCAACCGGCGGCCCCGATCACCCAGGGTGACACTGCGCCGTTGCCGCCTATCGTCATTGGAGGCGATCTGGCGACTACGCTCGACGCCAAGGTCGGCGATACGGTGCTGGTCACGAGCCCGCAGGGCGAGCTGACGCCGCTCGGCATCGTGCCCAAGTTCCAGCGCTACTACGTCGCCGGCATCTTCCACTCCGGCTTCTACCAGTACGACTCGAGCCTGGGCTTCGTCCGGCTCGAGGATGCGCAACACCTGCTCGGCGAGCCTGACATCATCTCGGTGATCGCCTTCAAGGTGGACGATCTCTACCGCGCGGACGAAATCGGGCGAGAGATCGAGAAGGCTGCGGGACCGGGCTTCCTGACCACCAACTGGATGGAGCAGAACCGCGAGCTCTTCCGCGCGCTGCGGCTGGAACAGATCGTCACCTTCATCGTCATCGGGCTGATCGTTTGCGTGGCCGCGCTCAACATCCTGATCGCGCTGACCATGATGGTGATGGAGAAGACGCGCGACATCGCGGTGCTGATGAGCTTCGGCGTGCGGGCGGAGCAGGTGCGGCGGATTTTTCTGCTGCAGGGACTGCTGATCAGCGCGGTCGGTACGGCGCTGGGACTGGTGCTGGGCTATGCGGCCTCATGGGCCGGCGGCCACTACCGATTCATCCACCTGCCGGGCGACGTGTACTCCATCGACTACCTGCCGTTTGCTCCGCGGATTTCCGACGGGCTGATCGTCGCGGCAGTCGCACTTGGAGTTTCGCTGGTGGCTACGCTCTATCCGTCCCGCTCCGCAGCGCGGGTGCTCCCGGCCGAGGCGCTCCGATATGAGTAACGTGACCACCCACCCCCTCCCCCCTCCCGTCACCGGAGGACGGCGTGGAAGTTATTTCCTTTCATCGGGTTAAGGGCCGTCCCGTGGGCTAAAATCGTCATCGCAAAAGGCTTATCGGTAAAGTCGTCCAAATAAATGAGTTAGGGATGGCGAACTGGCGAGCCAGCCAATCGTAACTGTGCTTGGTTTTTATCCCTAATTCAAGAATAGCAATTTGGATGGGGTGAACCGGCAGGTTTTTGCGGGAGAGGGGATGCACTGTCCCAAACAGGGATACTGTCGCGAATTCCCAGCGACTCTTCGCAAGTTACCGCAAACCCCGTTTCACGGGAACTGCGGTCAGGCAGTTGGCTTTTCAGCGATTGGGACACATTCCGGGTTGGCCACAATCCACCGACAACGTCGATCCATGCATTGCTCGTGTCGCCGTTGCACGCTCGCAGTGCGTCCATCAGTCAACACCGGCCGACTTTCCGGTATTGATCTGGCTCGATGAGCGCATTGGCGAATTGGCACCAATCAACGTCCAATTCGCTCTTTCGGGTTCAGGGATACATGATCGCGGAACACCGGGGATAAGCTATGCGTAGCGGTTCGATGCTGGCGAAGAATTTGTACGCAGCGATGGAGGCACGACCGGGGTGACGACTGAGACGAGAATTGCAGAGCCGCAGGAATTTACCGCGGTATCCGTGAAGGGCGTGGTGTGGCTGGCGGTAGGGTTTGGCCTGCTGAAGTATGTTCTGTCAACGCTGGGCCAGATAACGATCCAACATGCCGGGTACGGCATTTTTCGTGACGAGCTGTATTTCATCGTGTGCGGCCGGCATCTGGCCTGGGGGTATGTGGATCAGCCGCCCGTCATTCCTTTGGTCGCGCGCATTTCGGAGTTGCTGTTTGGCTTGCAATCGCTGGCCCTGTTCCGGACCTTTGCCTCGCTGGCGGGCGCCGCGGAAGTCGCGATGACGGGGCTGCTGGCATGGCGAATGGGCGCTTCGCGCTGGGCGCAGGCGCTGGCAATGACGGGGATTCTGCTGGCGCCCATGGCGATGGGCGCCGGTGCGACCTTTTCGACGACCACCTTTGAGCCGATCTTCTGGATGACGGTGGCGCTGGCGACGATCGAGCTGGCACGGCTGGCCGGTCGCGGCATTCGCAGTGGCCGTACAGTGGCGTTGTGGTGGGTGCTGCTGGGCGTGACGGCTGGCCTGGGCCTCGAAAACAAGTGGAACGAGGTTTTCTTCCTCACCTGTCTGCTGGCGGCGCTGTTGATGACCAGCCAGAGAAAGTTACTGGCTTCGAAATGGTTCCCGATCGGCCTTGCGCTCCTGGTCGTGCTGATTCTGCCCAATCTGCTGTGGGAGATGCACCACCACTGGGCAACGCTCGAGCTGCTGCACAACGATCAGATTAACGGCAAGAACGTGCGTGTGGGCCCGCTCGCGTTTGTGCTGGACCAGATGCTCGGTCTTCGGTCCTCTGATGGCGCCGTTGTGGATGGGAGGCATTCTGTGGCTGCTCTTCAGCCGGGCGGCACAGGCGTTCCGCTTCCTGGGCGTGACCTATCTGCTGTATCTGCCCCTGATGATGATTCTGCACGCCAAGGACTATTACCTGGCGGCCATTTATCCGCTCTATTTTGCCGCGGGGGCGGCCGCCCGGGATCTTCTCTTCCGCAAGGCCTGGTTGCGGCGCGGGCTCACGCCCGTTTACGTGGCGATGAACGTGCTTGTCATCGCGATTCTGTTGCCAATCATTCTCCCGGTACTGCCACCGGCAAAAATTCTTGCATATCAGCAGCGGCTGCATCTGCAGCCTCCGAAGACGGAGAATGGCACCACCGCGCCGCTGCCGCAGTACTTCGCCGACATGCTGGATTGGCGGCAGAAGGCGGACTTGCTGGCCGCTGCCTGGTACTCGCTGCCGCAGGCGGAGCGCGCACAGGCCGTGATCTACACGGAAAACTATGGCGACGCGAGCGCGGTGAACGTGTACCGGCCGGATGTGCCGGAGGCCATCAGCGGTCACCAGAACTACTTCTTCTGGGGACCGCGCACCTATACGGGTAGCGTGATGATCGTGTTTGGCGAAAGCCGCAAGACGCTCGAAACCAAGTTCGACTCGGTAGAGGAATTTACACAGGATGCAAATCCGTATTTGGAGCCGTATGAGCGTGGGCCGGTTTTCATCTGCAGAGGTCTCCATGAAAATCTCCAGGCGCTGTGGCCAAAGGTGAAGAACTGGGAGTGAGGCCACGGCGAAGGCGTCCGGCCCGTCTCAACTCACGATTTCAGACCAACACACTCATTGAGCTCTATTTGCGCCCGAAAATCAGGATCGGTATTGAAAAACGCGCATGTCGCCGCGAATGCTGTTGAATTCACACAGTCGCCTAGGTACTCATCGAGTCGTCAGTGCGGAAATTCTTGGTTCCGGTCGAGTAACCGCCAATCCGGTAGTTATCCCGTTATGCCCGCAAAGTCGCGATTTCGGTAAGTTCGCCCTGGACCGGCCTGCAATGAGTGTTCTTACCGCAATCCCCGTTTTCAACGAACTGGGTGATGCCACTTGTCTGATAAGCCGACTCTTCGTCCAAATGGAGTCACCCACTGGAAATCAGTAAACACTATGGCGTCTATCGGTACTAATCCGCCGAACATGCTTCAAATAGCACTCGATGAGTATTGAGCCCTGAAGGCAACAGCCGAGCCAAGATCGCTTGCCCGGAAAGGCGACCATCCGGCCACGTGACGAGAAGCAGGTTTCAACTCAGCCGCCGCCCTTAGCCGGGATTTCCGAGATAGCACTGGACGGCGAGACGGGCGGCGCGGCGACCGAACCCCAAATCTTGCAGCGGAACGAAAGCAGAGATATCCATATGCCGCGCGGCGCATTGAATACTAAGGTTCCCAAGAACCAAAATCCCCGCCCATTCGCGCAGACGGCGCGCGATAAGGACGGGGTACCTGGTCTCTTGAGCTTTATTTCTTGGGCCGCGACTCCGGCGGCACAAGACCTGCGAGGCGGTAGTACACAACGAGCTGGCCGTAGTGTTCTCCGCTATGCTCGATGATGCCGTATGCAATGTCCATAACGCGCGCTTTCTGCTGAGGGTAATAAACAACCTCCGTCATCAGGCCTTTTTCGCCTTTCGACTGGATGGCGGTTGCGCCATCGGCGAAGGATTTCTTGACGAACGCAACGATGTCGGCCTTGGACTTGTATTGCTCGCGCTTCGGATCTTCTGCCGCGGGAGGCTTCAGCCCCATCGCAGGATTCGTGAAGTAGTAGCATGAACCCGCCGCGTGCAGTAATTGCTCGGCGAAGCTCCGCTGGGCGGGTGTCGGCTTGAAGTCGTATTTGTCTTCGGGAAAATCTTCGGCCATCGCCGTCAGCTTGCGGCCAATCTCATTCCAGGAATCGAGCACGACTTTCAATTCCGGATCTGCAGGTTTGACGGCTGCATCTTTCTTCATCGCGTCCTGGGCATAAGCGGAAAATGCGAATGCCAGCAGGACGATAGCGAGAAACGGTGTTCTTTTCATTTCTTCCTCCACGATTGAGTTTCGCGAATCAAAGCTTCAGTTTCTTATTTTGCCTGCGCCAGGTCCGTAAGAACTGCGGCAGCTTATCGAGTACCTGGTTCCAGCCCTCCAGTTGACGACTCTCTTTCGCGTCCTCCATGGTCTCGTTTCCGATGAAGGTCAGTTTCGTCTGACCGTTTCCAAGGTCCTCAAAAGTGACCACGTCATAGGCGCCATCGATGGCCTCATGTTCTATTCCATAGTCGCCGATGCACTCACTGAACAGGATTGCTACCCTTAAATCGGCGAGTATTTACGAACGAGTGGCTTTATCTGGCCGAAAAACCGGCTATCGGGAAAGGTGAAAACCGAACTGCCTGAAAAGTCCGGCGGTCTCAACCGGTCGGTGCAACACTGGCTTGCAGTTTACTCGCCGGCGTTTCAAAGCCCAAGGTCTTTCGCGGGCGTTGATTGAGGCGCAGAGCTACCTTGTTGAGATCGGATTGAGAGTAGACGGATAAGTCGGTTTTCTTAGGGAAGTACTGTCTTAATAGGCCGTTGGTATTTTCATTGGTGCCGCGCTGCCAGGGGCTCTGCGGATCACAGAAGTAGACTTTCACATTCGTGTCCACCGTGAAGCTCTTGTGTTTTGCCATCTCGTGCCCTCGGTCCCAGGTCAACGAGCGCCGCAGGGTGGCAGGGAGTTTAAGCACGTGCTTACTCAGCGCGGCGACGACCGTCGTTGTGTCTTTGCTGGGCACTTTGACCAGCATGGTGAAACGCGAATGACGTTCCACCATGGTTGCGATATGACTGTTTTTGCTGCCTGCGAGCAGATCGCCCTCCCAATGACCGGGAATAGCGCGGTCTTCAACCTCCGCAGGTCTTCCGCTAATAGAGATGGCATCGACGATCTGACCTCGAGACTGTCCCGCAGCCCGCGAGTGTCGTGAGCGACGTATAAGCCGCTTGGACCTGAGGTGCTGAATCAGCTCTTTTTTCAGCACTCCCCGGGCCTGGATGAATAAGCTGCGGTAGATGGTTTCGTGGGACACACGCATGCTCTCGTTCCTGGGATAGCTCACTTTCAACCATGCCGAAATCTGTTCCGGCGACCAGTCCAGGATCAGTTTACTGGCCACGATCGTCCGCAGCTTCTGGTCGATGGCAAGAAGGCACACCTTGGGTCGCAGAGCCGACTCCCAGGCCTGACGATCGGCTTCGCTGGCTCGATAGAGTGGCCGCCCGCCGTGACGCGACACCTCCCGGCTCACTGTCGACACAGGCCGTTGCAACCCGCTGGCTATCTCCCGAATCGACGAACCGGATGCAATTCCACGTGAGATGTCTTCCCGCTCGGCCAGAGTGAGCGTTCGCGGTGAGCGCCGACGAGCAGCAGGAACTATACCGCCGCGCTGCGTCAACAAGAACCGAATGGAACCATGGCCCTTACCGAAGGCACGCCCAATGTCATGCAACGACTCGCCCGCCTTCCAACGGCGCCACATGTCGATCCGCTGCTCAGTGGAAAGCCTGTCCCGTTTTCCTTGTGCCATAAACACCACCTTAAGAAAATGAATTCATATCAGATGGTGTTGCACCGACCGGTTGAGACCACCCCTGTTTTTGGAAACTTCAGCGGTTCCACCTGAATTCGCCAACAGTATCCAAACAGGGGCCGAAGCTTCGGCACTATACCTCGCACCGCATCCGCATCATCGTGCCGGCCAATTCACGTCGGCTTGTTGAAGAGCGTCGAGCCTTGCAGAACGGTTTCGCCAAAGCCTTCTTCAGGTTGCGCCGTGTGCAGCCGCCCGCGGTTTTGCGCTAAGGACAGATGGCGGATCGGGGAATGAGGCTATTTTCGACTTGCGTGCGGCGCTAGTCCCGTCTGAATCCGCCTGAGCCGCTGTATACGGCGTGTTTTTTCTGAAAGACCAGTACCAGTGCGCCGGGTTCCACGTGGTGGGCCGCTGCGGCTACTGCGGTGTGAGCATCCTCGGTCCCGTGAAACGTCGTGGTTCCCTCATGCAGGTAGACCCCGGAGGGTAGATAGAACCTCTCGTTCGCGTCGATGAAGAATGGGTTGAACTCTATCTTCCCCATCTCGAGATCGAGCTTCCGGTCACGCTCGCTCGATTGCTCTCCCGGCAATCCGATCATCGCAAGATATCCAGTCATGTATGGGCCGCCCTGCCCAAAGGCTAAATGGTTTTTCGATTTGTGATTCCGATTCTTGCGTCGCTATGTATATGGGGCAAGTTCTTTACAGAGTGCGTCGACGACTTTCTACTGGTCGCGCTGAACAACGAGCATGAAATGAAATGGCTTCGGGCGATTGAGTTTGAAGGCCGGGATGTACTTCCATCCGGCCGCTGCGGCCAGCCAATCCTTGTCGGATTCTGCGCCCGGCGCGTTGGTCGCCGCGGGGACTGCGTCCTTGTCGAGGAGCGGAGTCACGATGCGGGCGGACCTCACCTTGCCGGCTGCGTCGACGACCAGCTCCATCTGCTTCGTTTCAGCCCAGTGTCTGGCATTTCCTGGAGGTGGAAGTCGGAGCAGGATCTGCAGCGGAGCGGTATCTGCGTGCTCCGAGTGCATATAGTGTTCATACTGGCTCGGTGAGCTGAACCCGGAATCAGAGCCCATTCCCTCATAGATCTCCGCGCGTTGCGCCTGCCGAAACGGCAACACATTGTGAGAGACGCCATCCACCTGCGCGCGGAGTCCGCGGGCCTGCGCCTCTACGATCGCGTTATGGATACGATTCAGATCCGATGATGGCCACATTTCGGCGAGCGTCTTCCAGGCTTCCGGCTCGCGGCCGCTGTAGAGATAGCACCACACCATCTCCAGCACTTTTACCTTTGTCGCCAAGAGACCCTGAGGCTGGTGGTTTTCGATCCAGTGCTCGTTCGATAGTTTGCCGTCGCTCTGTTTGAAGTCGCTCAGTTGCCGCGCATCGAGTTGGGAATGGAGAGTCTTGATCTCACGATCAAAGTACGGTCGAAATTGCGAACTGACGTCGATCAGCTTCTTCTTTTCGAACCGCAAGATGACTGTAGGAGCCGGATCAAAGGCACTGAGGGGCAAGCCTTCAAAGCCTCGTATCGCAGCAGCGTCGGTGGTCCAGATTTCTACGCTTCCATCGAGCAGGGTATCGGCGGCACTGAAGTAGTCTTCACCGGTAATGGTCCGCAACAATTGCGGTGGCTTGCTCAGTGAGTAGATTTCGTATCTGATCTGCGGGTCGGTCTCGGAGGCTTTGAGTTGAAAAGCGACGACGAGGGAGCCGAGACCGAGGTCGGCGCCCAGCACATCGATGTCAGCCTGCGCCGCATCGGGAGCCACCACGAGTTCGCGCTTACTCCAAGTGAGTTTTGCCTGGCAGGCGCGAGTCGCGAATCCATCCTTCTTGGCTGCCCCAACAGAAACAGTCACGCCAACGCCGGAGGCCTCTTTCGGCAAATGTCCCCGGAAGCTGCCGGCCCCTTTATCGCAGACCAGGAAGCGGGTCGGGTTGGTGGTGAAGGATGTCTGCCCGGCGCATGCGGTGCAAAGGCAGCAGAAGAGCGCGGATAACGATGACGCTCTGACGAGAGATCGAATCCGCGAAGGCGCCATAGCAAAGTTTGAAGCAGGATACACGCCGCTCATCTGGAGGGCCTGGCGGACTTCCGTGTCCCGATATCCAAAGCGAGGATCTCAAAGTGAGATCTTTCCTGCTTCCTTTGTGCTGAAATGCACTTCCTTGGGGATCGAATTCGTGCCTCTGGCGGTAAGCTGGATCGCCATATTGGAGATGCAGATGACCGAAAAGCAACAGCCCGCATTGATTCTTTTTGCCGTGGGGATGATTGGGCTTGGCGTACTTGCGCTGATTTACGGTGACTTCGCCCTGGTGTGGCAGCCGGTGGCGCCCTGGGTGCCGGGACGGACCGCGCTGGCGTACCTGGCCGGCGTGATCATGCTGGCGGGAGGCGTAGGGCTTCTCTTCCGGGCGACGGCTTCCTGGTCAGCGCGGCTTCTCTTCCCTTACCTGATCGTCTGGTCGCTGCTGAAGGTGCCTGCGCTGGTGGTGGCGCCGCAGATCGAAGGCGTCTGGCTGGGCTTCGGCGAGCTGGCGGTGCTGCTCGCGGGGGGATGGACGCTGTTTGCACGGCTGGGCGGAGTACGGGAGGAGGGTCTGTGGAGGTTTGTGGCGGGTGAGAACGGCGTGCGCGCGGCGCGCTACTTCTTTGCGGTGTGGCTGATCCCGATTGGGCTGTCGCACATCATGTACGTGAAGGAGACGATGGCATTGGTGCCGGCGTGGCTTCCCTCGCCTATGTTCTGGGCGTACCTGACAGGCGCGGGGCAGATGGCTGCGGGCTGGGGGTGCTGTTCGGCGTGCTGCCGCGGGTGGCTGCTTTTTGCGAGGCGGGCATGATCAGCATCTTTGGGCTGCTGGTTTGGCTGCCGAAGGTGGTGGCCGCGCCGAAGGAGCGGCTGCCGTGGACCGCGTTCTGGATTACATGGGCGATCGGAGCTGCGGCGTGGGTGGTGGCTGCGAATATCCGCAGCGCGAGAGCGGTGGAGGCTAAAGAAGCGATCGCGGCTTGATGCCACGCCGCAGATGCGAGAGGAAAAACCGTGTTTCTGGGAGACGCCAGTCCCCTCCACGGAAGTGGCAGGTGTGCCCACTGTTTTGTACTTTCGCACTCCCCCTCTAAATGGTAGACATGTGTATGGGCGGGTCAGTGGTTTCGCTTTCCGCGTTGCACCAACAAGTGGGCGTTGAGAATGCCCTGTTGGAGGTGCGTGACCTGCGCAAGGAGTATGTGACCGGCCGAGGCCGGCTGCGACTCTTCGACGGCCTGAGCTTCACGGTCGCGCAAGGGTGAGCTGCTGGCGATCGTCGGCGCCTCCGGGGCAGGTAAAAGCACACTTTTGCACATTCTTGGTGCACTTGATGCGCCTACGAGTGGTGCCCTATACTTCGCCTCAATTCCATTGAACAAACTTAACCCCAGGCAGGCCGCAGACTTCCGCAACCGGGAAGTTGGCTACGTCTGGCAGTTTCACTACCTGCTGCCTGAGTTCACGGCGGCGGAAAACGTCGCGCTGCCCCTGCTGGCCCGCGGCGAGTCCCGCAAAAACGCTGAAACTAAAGCACTTACCTGGCTGGATGAAGTCGGCCTGGCGGACCGGGCGGAGCACCAGGCGGGCGAGCTCTCCGGCGGCGAACAGCAGAGGGTGTCGCTGGCGCGGGCTCTGGTGACCGAACCCCGCATGCTGCTGGCCGATGAGCCGACGGGCGATCTGGACGCCGAAACCGCTGACCGGGTCTTTTCGCTCATCCAACGAGTGCATGCCAGCCACGGGCTGACCTCGATCCTGGTGACGCATAACCAGGAGCTGGCCGGGCGGTGCGACCGCGTAATGCGGCTGGAAGCGGGGCATATGGAAGAGGATCTTGCCAAGACGGGGAAGCCGCAAGCTGGTCTTCCTGCAACGGGTATCCCAGTCAACAGAGGCGTTTCGTAGCATTTGAGTTCAAAGTGGGCGTGAGTCCGGTGGCGTGGGTCGTGCATCTTTAGTAACGACGACTCACATTTCTGTACACGAGTTAGTCGGAGAGGCAGTGGTGGGGAGCTAACCAGCTTCCACCAACCGTCCTCGGAGGGGGAATATGTTCGAACGCTATACAGAAAAGGCAAGGCGCGTTATTTTCTTCGCCCGATATGAGGCCAGCCAGTTCGGCTCGCCTTACATCGAGACTGAGCACCTGCTGCTTGGCCTGCTGCGCGAAGACAAGGCGCTCACCAACAAATTTCTCCGTTCCCATGCCTCGGTTGAATCGATTCGCAAGCAGATCGAGGGTCACACCACTATTCGGGAAAAAGTCTCAACGTCGGTCGACCTCCCCCTGTCGAACGAGTGCAAGCGAGTGCTGGCATACGCGGCCGAAGAGGCGGAGCGGCTGAGCCATAAGCACATCGGCACGGAACACCTGCTGCTAGGGCTGCTGCGCGAGGAGAAGTGCTTCGCCGCAGAGATCCTGCACGAGCGAGGGCTGCGGCTGGTGGCGATCCGCGAGGAGCTGGCCCGGGCGACGCAAGAAAAGGCACCGGCACAGCGGCAGAACCGCGAATCGAGCCTGCTGGCGGAGTTCTCGCGCGACCTGACCCAGGCCGCGGCGGATTCGCAGCTTGACCCCCTGGTGGGGCGCGACTCGGAGTTGGAGCGCGTGGTGCAGATTTTGTGCCGCCGCACCAAGAACAACCCGGTGCTGATCGGGGAGCCGGGCGTGGGCAAGACGGCGATCGTCGAAGGGCTGGCGCAGCGCATCTCGGACGGCGACGTGCCGAGCTTCCTGGCGGACAAGCGGGTGCTGGCGCTGGACCTGTCGCTGATCGTGGCGGGCACCAAGTACCGCGGCCAGTTTGAGGAGCGGTTGAAGACCATCATGAAGGAGCTGATGGAGAACCAGAACTCCATCATCTTCATCGACGAGCTGCACACGCTGGTGGGTGCGGGATCGGCGGAGGGATCGCTGGATGCAGCGAACATCCTGAAGCCGGCGTTGTCCCGCGGCGAGATTCAGTGCATCGGCGCCACCACGCCGGGCGAGTACCGCAAGTCGATCGAGAAGGACCGGTCGCTCGAGCGGCGCTTCCAGGCAGTAAAGGTGCCGCCGCCGAACGAAGCGGATGCGATCAAGATCATCATGGGCATCAAGGACCGCTACGAGAAGTTCCACGCGGTGAGCTACACGGATGATGCGATCGAGTTCGCGGTGTCGCACTCGAACCGTTACATTCCGGACCGGTTCCTGCCGGACAAGGCGATCGACCTGATTGACGAGGCGGGTGCGCGGGTGAAGCTGCGCCAGACCTCGCTGCCGGAGGAGATTACCGAGGTACAGAAGCGGATCAAGTTCATCGTGCACCGCATGGAGAACGCGATTGCGAACCACGAGTTCGAGAAGGCCCGCTTCTACTCAGACGAAGAACGCAAGGAGCGCGAGAATCTGCGCGCGCTGCGCGACAAGTACCACCTGGACGATTCGACGGCAGGCATCGTAGGCCGCGAGGACATCGAGGACGTGGTGAGCCGCTGGACGGGCGTGCCTGTGACCTCGATCAAGGAAGAAGAGACGCAGAAGCTGCTGCGGGTTGAGGAAGAGCTGCACAAGCGCGTGATCTCGCAGGACAAGTCGATCAGCGCGCTGGCGCGTGCCATCCGGCGCTCGCGTGCGGGGCTCAAGTCGCCGCATCGGCCGATCGGCTCGTTCCTGTTCCTGGGACCGACGGGCGTGGGCAAGACAGAGATGGCGCGCACGTTGGCGCAGTTCCTCTTCGGCTCAGAGAAGGCGCTGATCCGCTTCGATATGTCGGAGTTCATGGAGAAGCATTCGGTGTCGAAGCTGATCGGCTCGCCTCCGGGCTACGTGGGCTACGAGGAGGGTGGTCAGCTTACCGAGCGGGTGAAGCGTTCGCCTTACTCCGTGGTGCTGCTGGACGAGATCGAGAAGGCGCATCCGGATGTCTTCAACATCCTGCTGCAGGTCTTTGAAGACGGGCAGCTCACCGATGGTCTGGGGAACACGGTCGACTTCAAGAACGTGATCCTGATCATGACGTCGAACATCGGCGCGCGGCACCTTCAGAAGCAGCAGGGTCTCGGCTTCTCTTCGGATCGCGAAGATCTGCGGATGGAGAAGATCGAAGACCTGGTGAAGAACGAGGTGAAGCGCACCTTCAATCCGGAGTTCCTGAACCGCCTGGACGAAGTGATTATCTTCCATGCGCTCTCGGACTCGGACCTGATCCAGATCCTCGAACTGCTGGTGCAGCAACTGAACGCGAACCTGGCGCAGAAGGCGATCACTATCAGCGTGAACGAAGAGGCGAAGAAGTGGATCCTCGAAAAGACGCTGATCGACCGCACGTACGGGGCGCGTCCACTGCGCCGCGCACTGCAGCGCTACGTGGAAGACCCGCTGTCGGAAGCACTCATCGCCGGCGGCATCTCGCAACGGCCTGCGTTCCTCGAGGTCTATCTCGAGAACAACCAGCTCTTCTACCGCCCGGTGGTGCAGGACGGCGAAGAGGCGGCGGTGACCGAAGGCATTCTGCTGTTCAGTTGAGTCATCCGATCTACAAAGAAAAGGCCCCGCGAAACTGCGGGGCCTTTTTTGCTGCGCCCGCAGGATCTGCTGGCTGTCTATTTGCAGAGAATTTTTCGGCTATACTGAGTTAGCAAGTGCTAACTTGATCAAGAATGAAGCGAGCTTCCACATCGCGGCGTCCACAGCCAGCTGATCTGCCCTTTTATGTGTCGAGCGCGGATGCGCCCGCGAAACGGCAGATACTGATGGCCGCGCTGGAACTGTTTGCGCGCGACGGTCTTTGCGAGACCAGCGTGCGGGACATTGCCGAGGTGGCGGGCTGCACCAATCCCGCGCTGTTCAAACATTTTGCGAGCAAGGATGAGCTGGCCGACTACCTGTTCGAACGATGCTACCTGGAGCTCTTTCGAATTGTGGATCGCGGCATGCGTTCAGGTAAGTCATTCCGGATGCGACAGAGAGCGATCGTCGGAGCATACATCGACGCGCTCGTTCAGGACCCGAACGCGGTGCTCTATGTGCAGGACGGACTGCGGCGCTTCTGGCCGCGAATGCCTCCCGCGATGCGCAAGCATTCGATTGTTGGAAGGGTGAGGGCGCTGCTGTCCAATGGACGCGATGAAGGGATAGTGACCCGCGATGTCGATCTGGAGCTGTTAACCGTTGTCTGGCTGGGCTCGGTGCAGCAGTTTGCCCGCGCACACTATTTCGGGGATATCAAGGGACCGGCGGACACGCTCGCCATGAATTTGGAAGAGCTACTGGCCAAAGTAGTGCGCAGATAATTTTTTTTGCGACGAAGTTAGCATTTGCTAACTCTCTATATCGAGAGGACAACATGGGCGTTCCACGTATTCATGCAATCCGTACAGGTTTGGTGCAGGTGAGGCGAGCGCAAATGGCGTCGCGGGGTAGTGGCCCTGGCCGAGTGGCGCATATGCTCTTCGACGAGAACTGGACAGAGTGGCTGCCTATCTACGCGTGGGCGATCGAGCACAAAGAGGGTGTCATCGTCGTCGATACGGGAGAGACCGCGCAGGTGCATGTGCGCGGCTACCATCCATCATGGCATCCGTTTTACAGAAGAGCGGTGCGCTTCTCTGTTCGCCCGGACGAAGAGATAGGGCCGCAACTTCGTGCCCTGGCATTTCCTCAAGAGATGTCCGCCATGTTGTACTGACTCATCTTCATACAGATCACGCGGGAGGACTGGCACACCTGACGGGAAGCCGAACCTGGGTGGCGAAGCCGGAGTTTGAGCGCGCGCAAGGATGGGGCGGCCGGATTCAGGGCTATCTGCCACATCGTTGGCCCAAGTGGTGGCAACCGGAATGGATCCAGTTTGCGTCCAGGACGGTTGGCCCATTCAAAAAGAGTATGGCGTTGACGAGAGCCGAAGACGTGCTGATTGTCCCCACGCCGGGACATACCCCGCATCATGTATCTGTCATCGTGCGAGGCTCTCCATCCTTCTTTCTCGCGGGTGATACGAGCTACAACCAGCAGCTTCTGCTGGACGAGACATGCGATGGAGTGAGCCCGAACCCTGCGGTCACGCTGGAGACGCTTCGGCGCATTCGCAGGCTGGCAGAAGGTGAGCCACTGGTGTACCTGCCCTCGCATGATCCCGAAGGCGCGGAGCGCTTGGCGCGAGAGTCACTGCTTCATGATTTGGCCGCGGCTACTGCTCGCAGATGAGACAAGGCCCAGCGAAACTGCGGGGCCTTTTCGCTGCGTGGGTTGATGCTGGCGGATATACGAGACAACGGCGCGATCGGATGTAGGCCAGCGGAATTTTTCCGAAAGTCCTTTTACTACTACCGAAGTCTCTTCCGTGGCGGTGCGCTGCTTCGGCAATCCGGAGCCGAAGTGAGAGTCGTACGGGAGACATAAGCACCTTTGTGTGGGCGTGAGTCCCTGACACGGCACGCCGCACTGCTCACGAACGCACGCTCACCTTATTGGGAGACCGCAGATGAAAGAAGAAGAAGAAGCAACACGTAGTGCAGCGAACCGGGCAGCGAATCGCCGCAGCTTTCTGAAGGGCGCAGGAATGACCGGGCTCGGTCTGGCCGGCGCGGCAATGATCGGCGGCAAATTCTTAGCCGATCAGCAGACGGTGGAGGCGTCGACAGCAGTCAGTGATATCGACATCCTGAACTTCGCACTGAACCTGGAGTATCTCGAGGCGGAGTTTTACGCAGTGTCCACATTCGGTGCGACGCTGGTGAAGCTTGGGCGTGATCAGCGCGGCTGACGAAAGCGGCCCAACGACGGGCGGCGCGAGAGTGCCAAACTTCGGCTCGTCACCTGCGGCTACGATGGCCACTGCGCTGCGCATTGACGAGATCAATCACGTCAAATTCCTGCGTACGGCACTGGGCTCGCGAGCGGTGAAGAAGCCGGCAATCAATCTCAATGCGCTGGGCTATGGCTTTTCGAGCGTCAACAGCTGGTTGAAGTTGGGACGGCAGTTCGAGGACGTCGGCATCAGCGCTTATCTTGGCGCTGCTCCTCTGATCACCAGCAAGGCCTACCTGGCGGCGGCGGGAGCCATTCTGGCTACCGAAGCGCAGCATTCCGGATCGTTCCGGCTGGTTTGCACAATGATGGGCGTGAGCAGCCCGGCGGTCGATTCGCTGGATGTTCCACCGAGCGCGAAGACTCTCTACGACGTGGACAAGAATTCGCTCAGCATCCCGCGGACAACGTCGCAGGTGCTGAACATCGTCTACGGCGGCGGCAGGTGTTCAGGCGGCTTCTATCCCAACGGCATGAACGGCACGATTGTTTGCCAGAGTTAGTGAGCCCGCGGAACTTCTTTAGATAAGCGGTTGTCACGGATGTGCGAGAGGGTTCCGCGAAATTGCGGAGCCTTCTCTTTTGTAATCAGGCACAATGGATGGAAGATGACGCGTGACCTTCATCCGCGCTGGTGGAGATTTGCAGCGGCCTTCGTGCTGCTGTTTGCGCTGGCGTTGCTGCTTGTTCCGCAAGTACAGCATGGTTACGCTTCCCTGCTCTTTGTTGCGCTCGCGCCGGTGCTGTTGTTCCTCGGTGTTGTTGTGCTGCGGCAGCAACATGCGTGCCTTATCTGATGAACAGGTATCGTTACCTTGCTGAGACCTCCTACCCACTGCCAAGTCGCTGAGCCATGATAATAACCCGCCTCCCACGGAGACTCGCCTGATATTCAGGCCGCCATCGAAGGCCGCTCAGGCTGAGTCGGGATATCCACAATAAGCCCGGACGTATGTCAGCCGCAAAAACGATGGTGCCATCTGAGATCTCGAATCTGCGTATGCTCGAACTGGTCGCTGTCCGGCATTGGTTTTGTATTGTCTCATAACTCCTGTTAAAGTGCGCTCCAAACCGGGTATCGACCATCTGGTGGTTTTCAAAATCACCAAAGCGGGCACAGATCGCCAGCGTTGAGCCAAACGAGCGCCGGGGAAGGCGTGCAGATACAACCGTTGAGCTGGGCCGCTTTCCCACCAGCGTGTCAGTGATCGGCATCGGTCATACAGAGTCTGTTCGTAAGTTTGCGCATGCCCAGAGGTGGAGTACGAAGGACAAGAAATATCGGCGATGAGGCGGCTATCCACACTTAGCCAGTAGGGGAAGTTGCCCTCGATGCTCCGCGTGCCCGGCAAACCGTTTACTCCCGTAGAGAAAGTAAAGTATTTATTGAACGTGTAGTTTAGGTTTCCGGCGACTACTACCTGGGCGCCCAGTCCCTGTGCGACATTCGAGGTCCATGTATAGAGGAAGTAGTGAAGCTTGCGGTCGAGGATCCAGCCGAGAAACTTGATCTGGACTTTCTGTAGTTGAAAGTCCTGGCGGTTCTGGACCGGGATGGTAACCCCAAACGCGTTTGTGTATCTGGAGTTCAGTGCAAGCTGGTTCAGATATCGAGCATAAGTAAAAATGCTTACGCTCATATCTCCACGCTCTGTATCTGCGAGCTTAAATCCGAAGTTCGGAGTGTAGGTTCCCCAAGTTTTCCGTGCCTCGGGGATGGGCGGAGACTGTCGGTCGCAACCGGTGCTTCATGGAGTGATGCGGAGGCTGCACTGAGGCTTGTCGCCATTCCTATCGTGGCCCCATACTCGATTCTCTTGTAGCATGGTTCGCATCGGGGCCATCCGCATGCCGACCGTAGACCTGTATTTCTCAGCGCGATGCTTCGACGCAGGATCTGAATTTGATTTAAGCTGTGCATTTGCCTACGCCTTGTTTGCCGATTAGCTGGTTGTTTTGGTCGACTAACTCAGCGATTTTCTCCAATACAGCGGAAGTGCTTGGCGGCTTCGCGCCGCCGGGGGCCTCGTTGGAAAGGCCATCCTGAGCGTTCGCGGCGTTCATCAGCATCACAAGAAGCGTCGAGGCCAAGACGGTCAGTCTCACACTTTTCCATCGGTTTCCCATGTCCTCCTCCTTCGATTGCCTCCAGACGGACGCCGGGCCGGCTTTCTCCACCAAGCCTTTCCCCATCGCGTCATGCCTGATCCGACTCAGGCAAAGATCGGCTTCAACTTTCCGGAAGCGTAGCTATACTAATCCCGCACAGCGCGAAGGCAGGTTAAGGCGCCGCCTGTTGAGCCCTCGCATGGATTCCTTTAGCAGGGCTGCGTCTGCGCTCTTCCGTATGCGATCTGCAATAGACACCGGCATGCGTGTATTCGGCGTTACATTGGCGATGTTGCTGGTGTCCCTGTCAGCCACGCGCAGCGCGTCGAACATGCGGCCCGCAGCACGGTGACCGGCCGTGTCGTCTGCGCCGATACGAATGCGCCGGCACGCCTGGCCAAGGTCACGCTAAATAAGCTTGAGGATCTCGACGCGAAGCGGGTGACGGAGAGCGAGGCAGCGCGCGGAGCGACCACCGATATGGAGGGCGCATTCACCATCCCCGAGGTGGCTACCGGGCGCTACCTGGTGCTGGTGGAGCTGGCTGGCTATGTTTCCGGCATCTCCGGGCTGGACACCGACGCACGCGAACACCTGAAGAGCGCGGCGCGGACGCCTCCGGAGGGATCGACGGTGATCGACGTCGCGAACGGTCTGCCGGTGGCGGTCGAGGTCACACTGGAGCGCGGAGCGTCCGTGAGCGGAAGCATCCGCTACGACGATGGCAGTCCTGCAATCGGCATCCTGATGGGGCTGGAGCGGAAGAACAGCAAGGGCGCGTGGGAGCCGGCGTTGCAGTCCACGCTGCAGACCTTCAGCTTCTTCTCAAAGACGCACGACGGCAGCGAGGCGAGCGACAGCGCGGGCCGTTTCCACATCGACGGCATGCCTGCGGGCGAGTACATCCTGCATGCGCACCTTGCGCCAGAGACCATCACGCTGCCGGTGGCCGGCTCCGGTACCTTCGGCGTTTACGACCATCCTGGTGCGGAACTGGATCTGTACAGCGGCGGCGTGTTCTGGAAAAAGGAAGCGAAGACGATCCAGCTCGGGCCAGGAGAAGAGGTTGAGACGGATATGGATGTGCCGTTGAGCAAGCTGAGCGTGATCTCGGGAACCGTAGTTGCCACCGGAGATGGGCATAGCGTGAACCTGGGCACGGTTACGCTATCGCCGCAGGACGACCCGGAGGAGACGCGCTCGACGGAGATTGGGGAGGACGGGCGCTTCCGATTTCTCTATGTGCCGGCGGGCGATTACGTGCTGCGGACGGAGGACGCCGCGGACGGCGAATCCAAGGTGCAGTGGGAGCGAGGAGATAACGTCCAGGTGCGCATACACGAATACGGCAAGGCCGAAACCGCAGTGCATGTTGGCGAGGAGGCGGCGAATACGACGATTGCCGTGCCGGAGCGCGAGACGCAGCCAACGCAATGATCAAAAAAAAATAAGGCCCCGCGCAATTGGGGCCTTTGTGCCAAGTGAACAACAAACATCGATTTGCGAAGTGCACGCGCCCGGGGGAAAGCGCGTGCGCAACGGGGGACTTTCAGATTCGACCGGCTCTAGCTGGCGTACGCTGGAGCGGCGACGGCAACCTGTGACGCGGCGGCAATGGAGGGCTCGATGCGCGGCGGGGCGATATCCATCTGCGCCTGCAGCTCTGCTTCCTTCTTTGCCTGCTTCTGCTGCTTGATCGCGATGGAGGGCGTGAGGTCCACGGAGCCCTTGACGACCGCGTCCTGATGGATGATGAGGCGCGGGGCGATGATGTCGCCGGTAACCTGCGCGGTGTGGCGGAGCTCGACGCGCTCAGAGGCGTGGATCTGGCCATCGACGCGGCCGCAAATGACAACTTCGCGCGCGGTGATGTGCGACTGCGCGTGACCTTCTTCGCCCACGGTGAGACGGCTCTCATTCAACTGAATCTTGCCGGTGACACGACCCTCGACGACCAGGTCCTCCGTGGCGGAGATATCGCCGGTGATGATGATGTTCTTTCCGATGAGGCTGCGTTCGGTAGTGGCCATGGAATCGCTCCGGTAAGTGAGTTGTCCCGAGATGGGGCTCTTTCGGTCCTGACAACCCTTACCTTAGTAAGGTGACGGGAGGCCGACCATCACCGAAAGGCGGTATTGCCCACCCTTTTGGTGCCATATGCCCCAGAACAGTGCGATTTTGGGCGAAGTTGCCGGGAAATGCAGGGAAAGGGCTGGGCTTTTCGCTCATTCTTCGCGGCCCGCAGGGGTTCGCGCGGGAGGAAAAGTGGTTGCTTGATAGCATGAGGCGTGCATCTGCCCGTGAAGGCTCCGATCCTGCCGATGCTTGCCAAGCGTGTGGCCGAGCTGCCCGAAGAGGGCGCCTGGATCTATGAGCCCAAATGGGATGGATTTCGCGCGCTGATCTTTCGCGATCAGGACGAGATCCTGATCCAGAGCCGCGACCAGAAATCGCTCAATCGCTATTTTCCCGAGCTTATCGATCCCCTGCTTCAACAGCTGCCTGAGCGATGTGTGCTGGATGGCGAGGTTGTCATCGCGAGGAATGGCGCGCTCGACTTCGATGCGCTGCAGCTGCGCATTCATCCGGCCGCGTCGCGAGTGAAGCTGCTGGCAAAGCAGACGCCGTCATCCTTTGTATGCTTCGACCTGCTTGCCGAGGGAGACGAGGACTTATGCGGCGAGGCTTTTCATCGGCGGCGTGCGCGGCTCGAAGAGCTGTTTCGATCTGCCGCCGCTCCACTGCATCTGACGCCGGCGACGCGAGAGAGAGCTGTGGCCTCGGATTGGTTTCGCCGCTTTGAAGGCGCGGGTCTGGATGGAGTGATGGTGAAGCCGCTGGATGGCGCGTACGAGCCGGGGAAGCGGGTCATGTTCAAGGTGAAACACGAGCGCGACTGCGACTGTGTCGTGGCCGGGTTTCGGTGGTACAAGGATGCCGAAGGCGAAGCCATCGGTTCCCTGCTGCTGGGGCTGTTTGATGAATCCGGAACACTGCAGCATGTTGGCGTCTGCGCCAGCTTTACGAAGGAGAAGCGGCGAGAGCTTCTGGAATTTGTAACTCCGTATCGCACGAATGCGCTCGCGAATCATCCCTGGGCTTCGTGGGCAGACGATGAGGCTGCCGCGGGGAGCCGCATGCCGGGCGGACAGAGCCGCTGGAGTCAGGGCAAGGACCTGTCCTGGGAGCCACTGCGTCCGGAGCTGGTGGTGGAAGTGGCGTACGAGCATATGCAGGGGCGACGCTTCCGGCACATGGCCCACTTTCGCAGATGGCGCACCGACAAGGGCCCGGCGGATTGCACATACGCCCAACTCGAAGTGGTTGTACCGCACGAGCTTGAACAGATCTTCGTAGGCGGACGCTAGCGGGACGACGTCATTGCTCAGTTGCGTCCTTCGATCGGCTTTCCCGCCATGCGCGCGTCGGATCGTCATCGGGGTCGGGCGTTTCTTGCGGCGGCCGCAACTCCTCCGGAACGTGGCGCAGATTCACGCGAATACGCGTCCACGTGGAGGATCTTCCGCGCATTCTGTCGACCAGCACGTCATCTATAGCCAAGTGTGCCGCCGCTTCGGTATGTTTGCTCTTCCATCGCTCGAGGCCGGCCAGGGCGGCAGGTTCGCTCGGCGAATTTGCAATCACCAGCAACGGCATCTTCGTGCGCGGCTGCCTCACCGCTTTCTTCGCCGAGGGGTTTTTCGAGGCTGACTTGGCGCGTGAGGGAGCGACGCGGGGCGCCTCGCCTTCAGCCTTGCGGAAATGCGGCGGCCATGGCGCATCACCAAGACCTGCCGCTTCGTCGCGAGCTGCGAGATCGAGTAGCGGCTGGAGCGACGCGGCAGCCGCATCGATAGCTGCGTGTGGATCGCCTATCTCCGCGAAACGTTTCGGCATGGTGAAGACAGTGAAGTCCGCCGGATCGCAATCGGAAACCTCGTGCCAGTGAAGCGGCGCGGATACGCGTGCGTCCGGCAGTGGGCGCACAGAGTAAGCGGAAGCGGTCGTCCGGTCTTTAGCGTTCTGGTTGTAGTCCAAGAAGACGCCGTGCCGCTCCTCCTTCCACCACTTGGAACTGGCGAGGGCTGGCAGACGGCGCTCCACTTCGCGCGAGAGCGCCAGAGCCGCTCGGCGCACTTCGGTGAAGCTCCAGCGCGGCTCGATGCGCACGATGACATGCATACCGCGGGAGCCGCTGGTTTTGGGCCAGCCGCGAAGACCATTTTCCTCGAGCAGCGATTTCACTTCGAGTGATACGCGCCTGACATCCGTCCAGGAGATACCGGGTCCGGGATCGAGGTCGATGCGCAGCTCGTCCGGGTGATCCAGATCGGCCGCACGCACCGGATGCGGATGCAGCTCAATGCATCCGAGGTTAACGATCCATGCTAGGCCAGCCGCGTCGTCCACCACGAGTTCCTCGGCCGTCCTACCGGATGGGAACGAGAGGGTGACCGTGCGCAGCCAGGAAGGACGATCCGAAGGCGCGCGTTTTTGGTAGAAGGCATCGCCCTCAGCGCCGTTCACAAATCGCTTGAGAACGATAGGGCGGCTTTGAATGCCAAGAAGGGCCCCGCCAGCAACGGCCATGTAATACCGCACGATGTCGACTTTGGAGAGCTGGACCTGCCGGGAGAAATACAGCTTTTCCGGATGAGTGATCCGGACCTCGCGCCCCTCGATGGAGAGCACCTCTGCGGCTTCTTCTGATTTCACGCCCCTAGGCTACACCTTACCGATCGTGAAGATGCCGGCCGCGTTGTCCATCAGAAGCTTGTATTCAGGCGCAGAGCGAAGCTTCGAGCGGGCGCGATCGCATTGCCGGAAAACAGTCCTCCAAAGTCGATGACGTTGAGACGATTGTTGAGATTTTCTCCGTCTACCTGAAGGCGCGCCACCGCTTTTTCGCTCTTATATAGGTCTACCCCGAGGGACGCATTCACCGCGAGCAAAGGGCGGATGCGCCCACGCTCGAAGTTGACCCGGTCCACTACCTCTGGACCATATTCGGCCAATGCTTCTGCTTCGGTCCCCTCGTACTCGAAAGGCAGTCCTGAACCGGATTCCACACCTGCTGCAAACCAGAGGCGCGGCTTGAGCTGGTATTGGAAACGTGTCCTGACCGTGTTGCGCTGGTCCTGGCTGTTGGGGATGTGGCCGTGTTGGTCATTGATGGCGTCGTCTACGTCGTCGCCGAGGAAGAGTCCGCCTGTAACCGGAAACCAGACATTGCCAACCATGTACGAGTAACTCAGATAGCCAGTTAAATTGCCGAGCCGCACGAGGGATATCTTGCCTTCCGCTCCATAGATCACTGCCTTGTCAAAGGCGATGGGATAACTGACTCCGGTATTCAGAAGCTGGTCATCGTCGGCAAAGTTTCGGGCGTCGCGGCGATAGACGTTTGCATCGAAGCGCAGCCGGTTGGCAATGGCTTCGGTCAAGCCACCTTCGTAGTAATTGGCTAACGACGGACGAACCGGCAGGCGGAGAAACTCATCGCTGAGCGCATCGATCTGGGGAGAGCTGGAGATCAGGATGTTTTCGAAGGACGGCGTTTGAAAGATGCGATCGTAGGAGGCATGAAGCACCATGCCGAGCGAAGGCAGATAGCGGCCAACGGAGACCCGGGGGCTGAACGCGTTCTGATTGAGAAGCAGCTGATAGTGGTCCCAGCGCAATCCAGCGCTGAAGGTCCAGTTTCCCAGGCTGAACATGTCTTCCACGAAGGCTGACTGTTCGAGATCGGGGCGTTGCGCGGCAAAGGTCAGCGCTGTTGGTGTGTCCGGATCGAAATCGTCTGGATTCGTGATGCGGTAGTTGAAGTGCTCATGAAGGAAGGTTGCGTCCGACTCTATCCCGAACTTCCATTCATTTCGGTGGTGATGGAGCGACAGCGTTCCCTTGAAGTAGCCCTCACGAAAATCATTTTTCTGAAACGCGATGACGGGCGTCGATTTCTCATTGGAATAGAGGTCATTCGCGTTGTCGCGCACCATGCCGGAGAGGGCGATCAGAGTATCGGGAGAGACGATGTGCTGATAGTGGACGATGCCCATCGTCTCAAAATTGTCTCCGTTCTGCTCCTGGCCGGCCTGCTGCTGCAGAAGTTCGTTCGGGATGAGGAAGCGGGAAAACTCATGACGCACGTCGAGGCTGAGGCGATCCCGCGTGGTGAGGTCGCGCTCATATCGGGCGGAAAAATCACCGAGGGTTCCGGTATTGGTGAAGTTCTCCGGGACGACGGGATTGAGATAGTGAGCGGTGGTGCCGCCGGAAGCGGTGCCGCTGAGGGTGTTGCTGCCCCATACCTTCTGTAGCTGGCCATACGCGGAGGCGCTGTCATAGCTTCCGCCGGCGAGGACGAGCTGCCCATGGAGGCCGGGATCGGTTTGCCGGCGCGTATTGAGCTCGACCACCCCTCCCATTTTTCTGCCGTACTCGGCGGGATAGCCGGCGGTGTAGATGCTGACCGCGTCCAGGTCGTCAGCTCCGATCTCCGGACCGAAGCTTGGAGAGCGGTTGTCCGTGAGGGGTATGCCGTCGATGACGAACTGCGTCTGATATTCGGAGCCCCGCGGATGCAGAACGGCGTTGCCTTCGTAGAGCCAACCCGGCTGGGTGTTGACGAGGTCCTGAACGGAACGGCCGGGCAGAGAGGAGAGACGCTCCTGTATCTGCTTCGCGCCGATCTGCATCACCGAGGCAGGGTAGTACGGATCTATCAGGGTGGTTCTGTCCTCTACGGTCACGTTCGTCAAGACTGAAGCAAGAGTGAGCCGGATATTTTCAGCGACCGGAAGGGCTGAGCGAAGTTCCACGGATGTCGTGTAAGAGGCAAAACCCGGCTTCTTTATCTGAATTTGATACACGCCATAGGGCATGGTCTGGACCGCCAGCGTACCGGAGGGATCGCTGGTGAAGGTCTCGTCATAACCATTGCCCGCGCAGGTCAATTCAACCGAGGCCTGGATACCAGCGCCCGAAGGGTCAGCTATCTTGAGACGCAACTCGCCGTAGTTCACCTGCGCTGTGGCGCGCAGAGCGACCAAGAGGAACAATGTGATCAGCTTCTTCACTCGACCCTTCCTCGGGAACGCGCCGCAGACGATGCCCATGATACTTGGATACCTGCGTAACGGCGACCGCCGGGAACGCCTCTCGCAGTGTGCCACGGGCCCGCGTACTCTGAACCTCCCCCGAACGATGGAGTCGCGATTAGCAGTGTGATTCCCCTGCCCCGCATCGGGCTTCGGAGCGCGGAGGCAGAGGACGATCATCCCTCGTCTCCTTCCATATCTATAAAACCGACATTCAGGCGGGCGTCACGACAAATCCGACACAGGAGCGGCGCTGCCTATTATGATGGGCGCGCGTGCTCGCGCAGATTCGAAGCGCGTCCAGTTCGGATGCCCGTGCGGCGGCGTACCTAGAATGGCCAAGACCAGGATCATGGAAGGTTCCATGTCAGAATTGTCTGCTCCGGACTCGAAGCGCAGCTATAACCGTTATCTTTTGCTGGTAGCAGGCCTGGGCGGCCTGCTCTATGGAGTCGATGTCGGCATCATTGGCGGCGCGCTGCCGTATCTGGAGGCAACGTCGCGGCTCACCGCGGGCCAGCTTTCCATCATCGTCGCCGCGGTGCTGCTGGGCAGCGTTATCTCAACCTTGTTCGCCGGTCTGCTGGCTGACTGGCTCGGCCGCAAGCCCCTGATGACGCTCAGCGGGTTTGCTTTCGTCATCAGTATTCCGGTGATTGCACTCGCGCATGGCTACGGGCCGCTGTTTTTCGGACGGCTGTTGCAGGGTATCAGCGGTGGCCTGATTGGAGTCGTGGTCCCGCTTTACCTGGCAGAGTGTCTGGCGGCGGCAAATCGCGGCAAGGGCACCGGCGTCTTCCAGTGGCTGCTGACCCTGGGCATCGTTCTGGCTGCGCTGATCGGGATCTATTACAGCTACCGGGTGGAGGCGGTGGCCAGAGTTGCAACCGCAGCGACGGTCTTCACCTTCAAGGACCAGGCATGGCGGCACATCTTCTGGGTCTCTCTTCCGCCGGGAGTGCTGTTCGTTCTGGGCAGCTTGTTTGTGGCCGAGTCTCCGCGCTGGCTTTTTGTGCGAGGCAAAAGAGAACAGGCCTACGCGGCTTTGCTTCGTTCGCGTACGCCGGAGCAAGCAGACCTGGAACTGAAGGAGATGGAAGAGACGGCGCTGGCCAAGGCCTCCTCCACGCGAGGAACGCAGCTGAAGGATTCTCTGCTGCGGCGAAAGTATGTCATTCCATTCGTGCTCGCGTGCGTCATCCTCGCGTGCAACACGGCGACCGGCATTAACTCGGTCGTCGCCTACAACACTGACATTCTGCTGCAAAGCGGCTTGTCTGATCTCCACGCGCATTGGGGTTACGTCGTATTCACATGCATGAATTTTTTGATGACCATTGGCGGCATGGCACTCGTGGATCGCAAGGGGCGCAAGTTCCTCTTTATGCTGGGCACCAGTGGCATTACCGTTGCAATGATCAGTGTGGGACTGCTGTTCTTGACTACGGAGAGAGCCAACGTAGATTGCAAAGCTATTGTGCAATCGATGGTTGGTGCAGACCAGACGCTCACCCTTCCGTTCGATATAGCGGAGGCGAAGAGACTCCTGGCAGCGGAAGGTTACACAGGCAACGAGATCAATAGTGATCGCGCTTCGTTCGGGATCATTTACTCTTATGGCGACTTCACAGCCTCCACCAGCTTTGTTCGCTCTGACGATGCGGGCGCTGCTCCGATCCAAATCCTTCGTGACAACTGTGTCCCGAAGACTAAGTTCGAAGCATTCTTCAAGAATCCCTTCGCTGATCTCGACGCCGCGCAGACGGCGCCCTTGAAGATCGAGCGGGCGCTGATCCAACGAGTTCCAAGTGTCGGGCATGGCTGGCTGGTCGCCGCAGGACTGTATCTTTTCGTGGCGTTCTATGCAGTCGGACCGGGCGTCTGCGTGTGGCTCGCTCTTTCCGAACTCATGCCCACGCGCATCCGATCGAACGGCATGAGTATCGCGCTCGTCCTCAATCAACTGGTTTCCACGACGCTGGCGGCAATTTTTCTGCCTGTCGTCAGCAAACATGGCTATTCCACAATGTTCTTTCTCTTTGCCGGTTTCACCGTTATTTACCTGATCACGGTGACGTTCTTCCTTCCAGAGACCAAAGGAAAGACGCTGGAGGAGATTGAGAAGTACTTCGAGGGAACGGCGGAAGTGCGTACGGCGCAGTGAGGCCAGGGTAGACAGAAGAGAGAAATGAACGTCACCCTTTTGCCAGCCGTGGCACAGCTTGTGCTGCTTGAACAGCGCAAGATCTCTCCGCTTGAACTGGCGGACGAGCATATCCGTCAGATCGAGCGTCTAAACCCGGCGCTCAATGCCATCATCGATTTCGATGCAGAGGCGGTGCGCAGCCAGGCATGCAAAGCGGGTGCGGGTGCGCTCGCCGGCCTGCCGCTCACGATCAAATCGTCGATAGCCATCAAGGGACACCGGTGTGAGCTCGGCAGCGTTCTGAAACGTGGAAACGTCGCCGAGCGCGATGCCGAGGCAGTTGCCCGACTGCGCAGACAACGGCGCCGTGTTTCTGGGAACGACGAACTGTCCCGAACTTCTGATGGCGTACGAGACAGACAACCTGCTGTATGGAAGGACCAGCAATCCGTGGGACCTGAGCCGTTCCGCGGGCGGATCGAGTGGCGGCGAAGCTGCCGCAATTGCGGCGGGGCTGTCGGCGGGAGGGTTGGGGAGCGACAGCGGAGGCTCGGTGCGCGAGCCGGCACATTTCTGCGGCATCTGCTCGTTGAAGCCGACTCCCGGACGCGTGCCCGGACGCGGCCACAATCCTCCCAACATCGGCCCCTTTTCGACGCTTGGCGCCATTGGCCCGCTGGGGCGCACGGTTGCCGACGTCAGTCTTCTATTCAAGCTGCTGGCGGGACAAGACGCTCTGGATCCGGCGAGCGCGCCGGTGGCGCTGCGACCGATCTCGATGGACGACGCGAAGTCGATCCCGATTGGATGGTTCGAGGACGACGGCCTCACACCGGTGACCGCGGAGACACGAGACGCGGTGAGGGAGGCAGCGCGCGAGCTCGAGCGGCAGGGCTTCGATGTGCGACCATTCCGCCCGGCATGGCTGGAAGCCGCGCGCGAGCTGTGGTGGAAGTTCTTCGTGCAGTGCGGAGCGATGTTCTACGCTCCAATCATTCGCGGACGTGAAGAGGAGTTGAGCCCGATCTTCCGGAACTTCCTCGACATCGCGCGGTCCGCATCGCCTTTGACCGCTGAATCTCTGCTGCAGGCATGGGCGGAGTGCGACTTGGTTCGGGGAAGGCTGTTGGCGGAGATGCGCGAAGTCCCGATCCTGTTGACACCCGCCTGCGCGATACCTGCCTTTCGTCACGGCGAGCGCGAGTGGATGATCGATGGCACGACCGTCGGATATCTGGATGCGATGCGCTATACGCAGTGGTTCAACGTGCTGGCATCGCCTGCCGCGGTTGTTCCGGTTGGCCGCTCACCCGAGGGACTGCCAATCGGCGTGCAGGTGGCGGGGCGTCCGTTTGAAGATGAGAAGGTGCTGGCAGTGGCAGCCGCGATTGAGCAGGGATTCGGTTATCGGCCTCCGCCGCTCGCCGTGGGTTAGTTACAGCCTGTAAGCGGAGAAGTCTCGAGTCGGAGCCGAAAACACGGGATGGTTATCGTTAACTCACCGAGTCGAGTAGAGTCTTATGCAGCCCCCTGAATGCTCAATGTGCCACTGCGCGGCCTCGTTGCCCGCGTGAGTTACGTTATCGATTAAGCCTCAGTGGTTGTTCGAGAACGAACGTTGTCATGCTCAGCAAAGGAAAGACTCGTGCGGGCGACCTGCGAGACGCGCCAAATGTGATGCCAAAGCGAACGTCAGACACGAAAGAGCCAAGAGTCACGCTGAAGACGCTGGCCGAGCATTTACATCTGACCGCCGGCACCATCTCGGCAGCGTTGAACGATTCAGCGGCCGCACGTGCGATCCCGGAGCACACGAAACGCCGGATTCTGAAAGCAGCGCGCGAGCTCAACTACAAGCCCAATTATTTTGCGCGGTCGCTGCGCCTGCAGCGCACGTATACGATCGGCGTGATCGCCGAACAGATCGGAGATCCGTACGGCGCCGCCATCATCAGCGGTATCGAAGAGTACCTGCGAAACACCGAGTATCTCTTTTTAACCATGATCCATCGTCACGATCAACGGATCCTGCAGACCTACTCGCAGGTCCTGCTGGCGCGCGGCGTCGAGGGATTCATCACCGTCGACACATCGATCCAGGAGAAGCCGCCTCTTCCGACAGTGGCGGTTGCCGGACATCGACACCTGCCCGGCGTCACCAATATCACCATCGATCACAGGATCGCGGCACGACTGGCGCTGACGCACCTGATGGAGCATGGACATCGTGACATCGCGTTTCTCAAGGGACAGAAGCGCAGTTCGGATTCAATGACACGATGGACAGCGATTTGCGACGTAGCCAGGGAGCTGGGGCTACGAATACGGCCAGAGCTGACGGTGCAGATCGAGACCGATCTCGCCACACCGGAGCTGGGATATCCCTCGGCGAAAAAGCTGCTTGCCAGGAAACAACACTTCACCGCGCTGTTCGCGTACAACGACATCTCTGCGATTGGGGCGATTCAGGCGTTCCAGGAGGCCGGACTGCACGTGCCCGAGGATGTCTCCGTCGTCGGGTTCGACGACATACCCCTGGCGGTGATCTTCAAACCTGAGCTGACAACGGTGAGCCAGCGCCTGCTGGGCATGGGCCAGCTTGCGGCCAAGACCATCATTGACCAGATCGAAAAGACTGCCGAGTATAAGCCCGAGATCATGGTCGAGCCGGAACTCATTCAACGCGCCTCGTCCGGACGCGTGAAGGGCAGTGCCACGAAGGCGAAGACGGCAAAGTAGGGCAGTCGAAGAGCTTCAAGAAAACCATACGGGCCTCGGTCCGGATTCCCCGCAACTCTTCCCGTGCATCTCACCGAGACATTGAGAGCAACTCCATCGCATTCCCGCGATAGATGCGCTCAAGAACTTCATCCGGCAGGGCAAGCCCGTAGATCTGCCATCGTCCCTGGCGAGAGGCGTGCGAGGGATAGTCGAAGTATTCGTCGTCGGTCTCGAAGAAGCGATAGTGCGCGCGATACATCGCTTCCTCCGGCAACAGGTCCGCGCCGAAGAGGATGCGATTTGCGAATCGCAGGAAGAAGCGCCGCGCGGTAAACGGCTGGCGGCCCAACTCAGCAACGCGTGCTGACATATCGAGCTGGACATTCGGATGTGCGTCAAGCACCGCAGCAAGCGCGGTGAGGTCATCTGGCTGCTCGCCCATGTGGGCTGCAACGAAGCGGGTGCCGGGGTGGCGCGCGAATACGCGGTCGCGCTGCGCGAGGAGCTCTTCCCTACTGAACGCAGACCCGTAGAAGCTCCAGTCCGGATGCGCGGAGAGCTCTTCGTAGCGCTCATTGCGTCCATCAGTGGGCAGGAAGAACGCTGCTGGATCCGCAGTATGAAACATGATGAAGACGCCCAACTCCGCGGCACGCGCGAAGAGCGGATCCAGCCGCTCGTCATCGATTCGCAAAAGCGAGCCATCGCGATCGCGTAACCGCAGGCCCAGATCCTTCCATAGCTTCATTCCGATGGCACCCGCGGCTACGCACTGCTCCAGCCGGCGGACGGAGCGCTCGAAGAAGCCGTCATCAGCGAGATCGCGCCAGTCCATCCATGCGATGGTGGAAAAGCGCTTGGGCGATGCCGCACGAAGCCGCGCAAGGCTCTCGATTCCGTCTGTGCCGGGCTTCATGGTGATGTTCACCAGGTGCTCAATACCGCAGGCATCCATGATGCGCAGTACTTCGTAAGGCTCCAGCCCGTCGATGTGGTTGTGAAAATCAATCGCGGGAAATTTTGGCCGCGCTATCAAATGCTCCGACACACGCAGCATTGCCTGTGGCTGGAAGTCGCCCAGGCTGATCGTTGCCTTGCTTTCAGCGGTCATCATCGAGACGAACGGATCGCGCTCATCACTCTGCATGTCGGCTCCCACCTTCTGGTCTGAAATTGTCGAGCGCGATGGAGTTCATCTACTGCGGTCTGCGATAGATGCGCTGTGCGAGTTGAGAAAGGCCGAAAGAGTTTCGAGATCCGGCTGGGCAGCCGTTCCGCCGACACCGGTCGCGGAGAGGGCGCCAGCCGCATTTGCCAGCAGCAGACAATCGCCTAAGGACCGCTGTGTGAGCATGCCATGCACGAAGCCCGCGGCAAAGGAATCACCGGCACCCGTAGTGTCCACAACATTCACTCCGAAGGCGTCGACGTGAATCTTCTCGGCGCCGCGCACGACGGTCGCTCCGGCGCTGCCCTGCTTTACGACCGCACAGGACGTTCGTTCTGCGAGGATGGAGAGCGCGTCGCTCGTACTGGTCGCGCCGGTGAGCGCGCGAGCCTCGGATTCGTTGACGAAGACCACATCGGCCGCGCGAATGACCTCCCAGACCTCCGGTGACCAATTTTGCGACGGATCGGAGTTGGGGTCGAAAGATACCGTAAGGCCCGCAGATTTTGCTTCACGCATCAGCCGCGCAAAGTCCGGACGCAGACGGTGCTGCAGAAAATAAGAGGTGAGATGCAGATGGCGGAAGCCGCTAAAAAGATCCTGCGGCAGATCGTCGTACCCCAGATCGGCGATGGCGCCAAGGTGCGTGACGAGCGCGCGGTCGTTCGGAGTGCTCAGCACGACCGTAGCGCCGGTCGGCTGTGACGAGAGAAGAAGGCCCTCGCACGAGATACCGGCATTCAGCAGCGCATCGCGGCAGAAACGGCCGAAGTCGTCGTCGCCGGTCTTGCCGACGAAGCCGACGCGATGATCGAGACGCGCAATCCCGCTGGCAAAGATGGCTGACGCGCTGCCAAGCACCATGCTCATTCCCTGAGCAAGCACCTCGCCGCCGAGGACGGGGGGCGAAGCGAGCCCGGAGAGTACGATATCCACGTTCAATTCGCCAATAACCAGGACAGCAGGAAGCACAGCTTCAGAGTCTTTCATATCTCGATGGTGTTGCCGCCGCTCAGGGCAAGGGCTTGTCGTTTTCTTTCATTTTGTTTCGATTTATTCCTTTCAGTGTAATACAATCTTCGACTGTTGGAAGTACTTGGTTGAGGAGAGATGTGTGGATCCGCTGATTGCGTTGTTGGAGTTGCCGGAGGAGCGGAAGCGCCAGCTTGGGGTTGAGTTCACTGCCGCTGAGATTGCGCAGCAGCCCCGGACTTGGCCGGGAACGCTTGCCGTGTGCCGAGAGCAGGAAGTGGCGCTACGGGGATTCCTGGCCGCGCAGGCCGGACTGCCGGTGCTGCTGGTGGGCGCGGGAACGTCCGACTTCGTCGGCGGCTCGGTGGAGCGGCTGCTGGAGCAGCGCTGGCGCGCGCCGGTGCGGGCCGTAGCGAGCACCGAGCTGCTAACCAGCATGGATGAGTACCTGCGCGCGGAAGAGCCGGCGCTCTGCATCTCGTTCTCACGCTCGGGAGACAGCTCGGAGGGCGTCGCGGTCATTGAAGAGATGATGGACCGCTTTGGCGATGTCGCGCACCTGGTGATCACCTGCAATGCCGACGGCGCGATGGCAAAACTGGCGGGAGGACGGTCGCGCACATCGTATGCCCTGGTCCTCGATCCGGCGACCAACGATCGCGGTCTGGCGATGACCAGCTCGTTTACGAACATGGTCCTAGCCGCGCAGGTGCTGGCGTATTTCGACGATCTGGAGGGATACAGCAAGACGCTCCAACAGATGGTGAAGAGTGCCGAGTTGGTGATACCGCGGGCAGCCGATGCAGCGGCGAAGCTGGCGAAGAGCGGCTTTGCGCGGGTGTGCTTTCTGGGCTCTGGCGCGTTGAAGCCTACGGCAGCAGAGTCGGCACTGAAGGTGCAGGAGATGACGGCGGGACGGATCTTCACCATGTCGCAGTCGTTCCTGGGGCTGCGGCATGGGCCGCTCTCCTTTATCGACCGGCAGACACTGGTGGTTGCGTATCTGGCTTCGGATGAGCGGACGCGGGCCTATGAAACCGACCTGCTGGCCGAGCTTCGCGAGAAGGAGCTCGGCGCGACGATCGCTGTGACCGGGTTCGCACTGGATGCGGGGATTCGGAAGATAGCCGACGTGACGCTCGACCTGGGATCAGGTGCGAGCGTGGTTCCAGACGCGCTGCGGCCACCACTGGACGTGATCTTCGGCCAGCTGCTTGGCCTCTTCTGCTCGCTCGAAGCGGGACTGAAGCCGGATACGCCAAGCCCCTCAGGCGCGATCTCGCGTGTGGTCTCGCATGTGAAGATCCACCCGGCGGCTGCGCGCCATCCACACCCTGTTTCGGAGATTCGGTGATCCCTTTGAAGGGCCGCTGTTCCGGCTCAGTCGCTGCCCTCTCGCTTCTTTTCATACTCGCCAGCCTCCGCATGACCGCGAATGGCCAGAGTGAGCAGAATGCGCATCCGGCAAATACCGCCAAGGCAGGAGACGTGGTTGCGGAGTTTAGGAGCACCTCTCCACTCTCGTCTGAGGCGCACATCGGCAATAGCGTCATTGATGCTCGATGGCAGCTGGATGGGGGAAGACCAAATGACTTCAGGGTGCGCGACCCCGAGGATGGACATGTAGTGCAGCTGATGGGTCCGTTCCGGCTCGAGCTTGCAGACGGCCACGTTTTTGAAGCGAGGACGATGACGCTGCTGGAGCCGGGGCGCGTCGAAGAGCTTGCTGCCAATCCAAATTCAACCGTGGCGGCAGAGCAGCTGCCGGGGACGGCTGTCCATTACCGGCTGGGCGATCCGGCTGGGCGGTTCGAGGTGGACTGGGCGGTGGTGATGCGTAAGGACGCGCATTACATCCGTCAGGTGCTGACGATTACGGCGGGCAAAGAGGATGTCGCCATCTCCCGCATTTCGCTGGTGGATGCGACCTTTCCGGATATGCGGCTGGCCGGAACGGTGAAGGGTTCCCCGCTGACCGCGGGTCGCTTCTTCTTTGGTTTTGAGCATCCACTCTCCACCTCAAGCGTGGTGCATGCGCACGGCGTTGCCGAGATAGAGCGCGTGCTGCCGCTGCGTGCAGGGCAGACGGTGCGCTACTCCGCTGTTGTGGGCGTGGCCGCGCGGGGACAGATGCGGCGCGACTTCCTGGCTTACCTCGAGCGCGAGAGGGCGCATCCGTATCGCACCTTCCTGCACTACAACAGCTGGTACGACATCGGCTACGAAAACCCCTACACACAAGAACAGGCGGTGGACCGCATCAATGCTTTCGGCCGCGAGCTGCATGAGAAGCGCGGCGTAACGCTGGACTCCTTCATGTTCGATGACGGATGGGATGACCTGCATGGCATGTGGACGATCCGCAAGGATTTCAAGAACGGATTTCTCCCGCTGAAAGAGGCCGCCGCGCAGTACGGCACAGCGCCGGGTGTGTGGCTCTCGCCGTGGGGCGGCTATGCGCAAGCGAAACAGGACCGCATTGCAGAAGGCAAGCGCGAAGGGTACGAGATCGAGAACGGCGGCTTTGCGCTCTCCGGGCCGAAGTATTATGCGCGTTTCCATGCGGCGTGTATGGAGATGGTCAAGAAGTACGGCGTGAACCAGTTCAAGTTTGACGGCACCGGCAATGTGGATACGGTGGTGAAAGGCAGCGCCTTCGACAGCGACTTCGATGCGGCCATTCACCTGATCAGCGATCTGCGGCAGGTGAAGCCGGAGCTGTACATCAACCTCACGACAGGCACGTATCCGTCGCCGTTCTGGCTGATGTATGCGGACTCGATCTGGCGCGGTGGCGAGGACCACAGCTTTGCGGGCGTGGGACCGGAGCGCGAGCGGTGGATCACCTATCGCGATGGGGATGTGTACGCGCACATCGTGAAGCTGGGCTCGCTTTACCCGCTAAATTCGCTGATGCTGCATGGGATGATCTACGGCCAGAAGGCATATCACCTGAATACCGACCCCGGCGGCGACTTCAGGAATGAAGTGCGGGATTACTTCGGCACGGGGACGCAATTGCAGGAGATGTACATCACGCCATCGCTGCTGAAGCCGGCGGACTGGGATGTGCTGGCAGAGGCGGCGAAGTGGTCGCGCGCGAATGCCGCGGTGCTGAAGGATACGCATTGGGTGGGCGGCGATCCGCGCTGGTTGCAGGTGTATGGGTGGGCGTCGTGGACGCCGGAAAAAGCCATCGTGACGCTGCGCAACCCGAGCGACAAGGCCCAGGATTTTCTGCTTTATCCGGATCAGGCATTCGAGCTGCCGGAGGGTGCGGCACGAAAGTTCCGCGCGCACAGCCCGTGGCACGATGAGGCAGCGATGCCGTCAGTCGAGCTCGAAGCCGGGACGTTCCACACCTTCCATCTGGAGCCGTTTCAGGTGCTGACGCTCGAGGCTGTGCCGGAATAACGGCCAGCTTTTGAGCGCAAATCGGGGGCGGAATTTGTGTCCGAAATCGGCCTTCCGGAACGCATTTGGGACGCGATTGGGTAGCTTCCGGTGCGGGCGGTTGCACTGGGGATAGTGCCGTTTACGCGTTCGTTTGCATCGCGAGTTGTGCTCACGGACGGCTTTCGTTTTCCTTCGGATTTTGATGAGGGCTTGGTTGGGAAAGGCAGATTCTTCCACTCCGCCGGTGCCGCGTCACGGCTCCGGTCGGGATGATAAGTCTGTGCGGAGAGGCGTGAGGCTCGGATCGGGAGACGACTTGTGCTGCGGCGACTTAGCGCTTCGAGCGGACGCGCGGGGCGGGTTTTGCGGAAGTTTTTTCGGAGGCTTCGGTCGACTCGCGAACGATCAGGGTGGGGGCGACGCGCACGGTGGTGGGCTCTTTGCTGATGCGGCCTTCGATCCTATCGATGAGCATGCCTGCGGCTCTTGCGCCCATCTCATAACTTGGCTGCACGACGGTGGTGAGATGGGGATGAAAGGGGCTGTCGACGGCGAGATCGTCGAAGGTGGCCAGCGCGATGTCCTGCGGGCAGCGCACGTTCAACTCCTCGAATGCCTTGAGGACGCCGAGCGTCATGACGCCGTTGCAGACGAAGATCGCGGTTGGCCGTCCGGCGCGCTCGCTGACCGGGCGCTCGAAGATCTGTTTTGCCAGGCGGTAGCCTGAATCGTGGCGGAAATCTCCTTCGAGGATTCTTCCCTTCTCTGCGGGAATGTCCGCTTCGCGAAGTGCTTCTTCATAACCGCGCAGGCGCTCGCGGCCGGTTTGCACGTCGAGCGGGCCGGTGATGATGGCGATGCGGCGATGGCCCTTCTGGATCATGTGGCGCACGCATTCGCGCGCGCCGCGCACGTTGTCGAGCAGGACGGCGTCCGTCTTTACGCCGGGAACGGTGCGATCGAGACAGACGAGCGCGACGCCGGCATCGAGCGTGCTTTTGAGATGCGTGGTATCGGTGCCGCTGGCGGAGGCGAGCAGCACGCCATCGACGCGATAGGAGCGAAGCGCCGCGACAATGCGCCGCTCGCGTCCGATCTGCTCATCGGTGTTGGCGGTCATCAGAAAGTAGCCGCGCTCGAAGGCGGTATCTTCTGCACCGCGGATGATCTCTGGGAAAAATGGATTGGTGATATCCGGCAGGACCATGGCGAGCATGCGGGTCTGGCGGACCTTCAGGCTGCGCGCAATCTCATTGGGCGAGTAGTTCAGCTCACGAATGGCGAGCTGAACACGCTCGGTGAGCTTGGGGCTGACCTTGCGTGTGCCGCGGATGACATTGGAAACGGTGGCGATGGAAACGTCGGCACGCTTGGCTACTTCTACAATCGTCGCCATACGATCAGCGCCAAGTCCGTTCGTTTCCGCAGGAACCATAGGTGTTATGCCAAGAACTCTATCGTGGAATCGGTCCGGCTACAAACCTTCATAATTTCCGCGCCAAATGCCTATATAAACGATTCACGGACTTGCCGTCCGAGGCAGCGGCGCCGGCGGTGCGAGCACGTGGTTCGCTTCCTTTGGACCGTTTTCACAAATGCTATGCCCATGCTGGCAGCCACGACGAGCAGCTTTTCTTAATGGAAAAGCTGCGTTCAGTGCTTGCTTTTGTGAAACGTCTGTCGCTCACATTCCGATTCGTGGGCGAACCCGCTAATTGCGGGTTCCTCTGTTCGCACAAATGACACGGTTATCCAACGCGATGAAACGAGCGCGGATTAACGAAAGGTTAAAAAATGCTGAAAGGAATTTCTCCAATTCTGAGTCCGGAGCTGTTGAAGACGCTGTACGAGATGGGGCATGGCGATGAATTGGTGCTGGCTGACGCGCATTTTCCCGGACACACGCTGGGGCGGCGCGTGGTGCGTGCCGACGGGCTAAACATCTCGCAGCTGCTGGACGCGATTTTGCCGCTCTTTGCATTGGAGAACGCTCGAAGACGCGGTGGCGATGATGCAGCCGGATGCGCGCGATGCGATGAATACAGATGTGGAGGCTGACTTTTCCGCGGCGATGCGCAGGCATGGTGCGCGGAGTGCGGCTCCGGCACGGATGGCGCGAGCGGCCTTCTATGAGCGCGCGAAGAGTGCCTATTGCGTGGTGATGACGGGCGAGCTGCGGGCTTATGGGAATTTGATTTTGACGAAGGGTGTTACGCCGGTTTCCTGACTTGCGTTGATGCTGCTCTGGTCGGAGTGACGAGATGAGGAGGGCTCGGGCGAACCCTCCTCAGATTCAATTCCGTCAGTGGCTGGAGCCTGCGCTGCCGGGGCCGCCGGTGGGCTGCAGTGCGGGCAGCCGGTCGTCGACCGACGGCAGCGCCGGGAAAGGCTCGTGCGGCTCGGCCTGATACCAGTAGCCGACGGAGTAGAAGTTGTCCGAGCGAGCGTTGGCGTGGCCATGCTCGATGGTCGCCTTGAAGCTCTTGGTGAATGGGATCGGCGAGTCGAGGTGGAAGCGGTAGACGCTGGAGCGGCCGCCGGCGAGTTCGGGACCAGTGACTGGCGCTCCGTATAGCGCGTAGGAGAAGGGTTCGCTGCCGCCGCCGAAATCCCATGCGCCGAGGAAGTAGTCTTCCGAGCCGGTACCGGTGATGGATGGGGTTTTGGCGCCGTCGATGAAGAACATATCGTCGCCCTCGCCCCACCACATGTCCTGGTTCTGCAGGACGGACATGGTGACGCCTACATATTGTCCGTGGCCCTTGGCTTCGAACCAGACGTAGTTGTCTTTGCCATCGAGGTTGGTCTTGTCATTCACAGCGGAGTCGCCGTTGGTCTTCCAGTCGGTGGTCCAGCCGTGATTGGGCTGCGACTGCCGGTAGAGCGCGTGGAAGTAGAGAGTGCCGGGCGGGAGCGGATGATCGTAGGTGCGGTAGTCGAAGTTGTAGTAGAGAGAACCGATGGCCTCTTTGCCTTCATTCGTCACAGTGATGCGTGCGTGATGCGCGAAGGGCATGGGGAAGAAGCTGTTCAGGCTCTTGACGCTTCCGACGGAGAGCAGCTCGGATTGCCAGCTGTGGTATTCGCCAAGGCCGAGGCCGAAGAAGTCGCCGATGGGCGCTTCGACGCTGGGGTTGGTCTCGCCGTCCCAGTACATGCGCAGGACGATGCGTTTGAGGTGATAGGGCTCGCTGTCCGCGATGGTGAACCAGATGTGCGAGATCTGACCGGGTCCATCGACGTCGAGCACGGTCTCTGTCGCGCCAGGAGCGACGCGGCGGAAGTCGGCATTGGCGCCTGTGGGATCGGCGCTGGATGCGCGATGCAGAATGTAGGTCTGCTGGACGGTGAGGTCCGGCTGCCAGCCGGGAGTCTGCGCATGAGCGAAACCTGCAAAGGCACTCAGCGATAAAAGAAGAGCACAGCGCTTCATATCTAAATTCACCTCGAGAACAGGAGATTCGACTAGTCGATGCCAAGTTTGTGTTGCATTTGTTCCAGGGAGATACCGCTGGTCTCCGGGTAATAGAAGAGGACAAGGAAGAAGTCGAGGACCATCATGGCGGCGAAGAAGACGAAGGGATAGGCGCCGGAGGATCTGGCCATGACGGGGAAGACGAGCGAGATGAGTGCATTGAAGATCCAATGCGCGGAGCTGCCGAGGCTCTGGCCTTTGGCGCGCACGCGGTTGGGAAAGACTTCGCTGATGTAGACCCACAGCACCGCACCCTGGGAGACAGCGAAGCAGGCGATGTAGGCCATGAGCAGCCAGACGAGCCAGGCGAGATGCTGTTTGGTGAAGAAGAGGACGGAGATGATGGTGAGGCAGATGGCGAGGCCGACGGTGCCGGTGAGCAGCAGCTTCTTGCGGCCGAGCTTGTCGATGACCGCCATGGCGATGAGGGTGGCGACAAGGTTGGTGGCGCCCACGGCGATGGCCTGGACGTCGCTTCCGATACGGCTTGCGCCGGCGAGGGCGAAGATGTCGTTGAGGTAATAAAGGATGGCATTGATGCCGGAGAGCTGGCTGAACATGCCGACAGTCCAGGCGATGATGATGGGCTTGCGGTACTGGCGGGAGAAGAGCGGATCGGAAGCAGCGGAGCGCTCGAGATGGACGGAGGCGACGATCTCATCGAGCTCTTCCTGGGGCTTGGTGACGCCGGTGAGGCGAAGGACTTCGAGCGCCTCCTTCAGATTGGACTGCGTGACCAGCCAGCGCGGACTGCGGGGAATGACGAACAGCATGACGAGAAAGAGCACGGCGGGGACGCCGGAGGCACCGAACATCCAGCGCCAGTCATTCACGCCAAGGTGCCTGCTGCCGATGAAGGCGTTGGAGATGTAGGCGAGCAGGATGCCGACGACGATGTTCACCTGGAAGAAGCCGACGAGGCGGCCGCGCCAGTCGGGCGGTGAGATCTCCGCAATATACATCGGACCGAGAACGGACGAGCCACCGATGCCGAGTCCGCCGATGAAACGGAAGACGATGAGCGAGGGCCAGCTCCAGGCGAGAGCGCAACCGATCGCGGAGAGGACATAGAAGATGGCCATGACGCGGAGGCTGTCGCGTCGGCCAAACTTCTGTCCGGGAATGCCGGCGACCATGGCGCCGATGACCGTGCCGACGAGCGCGCTCGAGACAGTGACGCCGAGCATGGCCGGACTCAGGTGATAGGTGCGGGTCAAGGCGGAGGTGGTGCCGGAGATGACGGCAGTGTCAAACCCGAAGAGCAGGCCGCCCAGTGCGCCGACGACGGTGCTTTTTACGACGTGCGAATTGATGCTCATTCAGTCTCCAAAGCGCGCGCACCGGCTGCAATTTCGCGCAGACACGGCAGGACATGGCCGAGGCGCGCAGCCGGCGAGGCGGGATTTCCAAGCGAGAAATAGGCCTCTCGGTACAGTGGGTATAACTTACCGTACGTGGCCGCTGCCCGCGCGTCCGGGAGAAATGTTTCGCAGGGAGGACACAGGGCGGCCTGGGCCTCCTCCACCGAGGGAAAGTCGCCGCTGGCGAGGAAGGCGAAGATGGCCGAGCCGAGACTGGTGACATCGCCCGCGGGAACCAGGACCGGCTTGTTGAGTGCGTTCGCGTAGACCTGATTGAGCACGCGGTTCTTCTGCGGGATGCCGCCGCCATTGATGATGCGGTTCACCGGCGACCCGCGCTCCTGCATCCGTTCGAGGATGATGCGCGTTTGGAGCGCAGTGCCTTCGATGGCCGCGAAGAGCTCGTCCTGCGCGGTGTGCACGAGGTTCCACCCCAGCGTGACGCCACCGAGATTGGGATTGACCAGGACGGTGCGGTCGCCGTTATCCCAGACGATGCGCAAGAGACCGGTCTGTCCGGCACGGTAGCTTTCGAGACCCTGCGTGAGCGCGGCGACGGAGGAACCGGCGCGGCGGGCGATGGCGTCAAAGGCATCGCCGACAGCCGAAAGGCCAGCTTCGATGCCGGTGTAGCCAGGAAGGACAGAACCGAGCACGACGCCGCAGACCCCGGGCACCAGCGTCTGCTGCTCGCTGACACCGATGATGCAGGTGGAGGTGCCGATGACGTTGACGACATCGCCCAGCCGGATATTCGCCGCGACAGCATCCCAGTGGGCATCGAGCGCACCGACCGGAATCGGAATGCCGGCGCGAAGCCCGAGGCGCGCGGCCCACTCGGCGCTGAGAGTGCCGGCGATGCGATCGGATGTTTCGTAACGGCCGATGAGCTTTTGCCGGATGCCGCTCAGGAGCGGATCGACGGAGGCGAGGAATGACTCCGACGGCAGACCACCCCACTTCGCGTTCCACATCCACTTGTGGCCCATGGCGCAGATGGAGCGCGGGAGATCCGCAGCAGAAGTGATGCCGCAGAGGGTGGCGGCAACCATATCGCAGTTTTCAAGGGCGGTGACGAAGCGCGCGCGCTTCCCGGGATTGTGCCGCAGCCAATGCAGCAGCTTCGAGAAGCCCCACTCCGAGGAGTAGACGCCACCACACCAGTCGATGGCTTCGAGCTTTTGCTGGTGGGCGGCGGCGGTAATCTCCTCTGCCTCGCGCCACGCGCGGTGATCGCACCAGAGATAGTAGTCATCCAGCGGCTCGAGCCCGTCGCCGACAGGGATGACGCTGGAACCGGTGGCATCGACGGCGAGCGCACGGACCTGATCTCCGCGAACACCACTGTTCGCGAAGCGCGCTTTGCATCGCCTGCTCGAGCGCATCCATCTGCGCGCGATGACTTTGCGTCGCGAGATTGGGATCCTGCGGGGAGCGATGCAGCGGATACTCCGCAACGCCAGCGCCGAGCCTCCCTTCCGTCTTGCTGAAGAGAGAGACACGCACGCTCAATGTCCCGAAATCGACACCCGCAACGATGCTCATCAGTTGAAGTTGACTGTCCCGCACAGATGCACGTGGACGCCGAGTGCGTGAAACATCCCTGCCTTTACGGCGAGCGCCTGGGCTGCGCGCTTCTCGTCCGGAGCGTAGGCGATGCTGACGTGGTTGGCGCGGTGCCGCGCCATGAAGGCGTCGCGGGAGATACCGTCGAAGGTGGCGCTGACCATGGGCCACTGAGTGGTGGTCTGCTTCCAGCGCCGTTCTGTTTCCTCTGCAGGAAGCGCCACGACAGAGCCGAGGCCGATGTCCACGTGCAGGCTCCCGCCTTCGACGAAGACGCGGCTCCAGACGATCTTCCCGGGACGGCCGACACCCTTCAGCGTTCCGCCGCCGAGCGGGAAATACATGGGCGGTTGGCGGTCGCTCGATGCGCCGCGATAGCCATCGACAAAGTGGCTGGCCGGAGCGGCTCCGGAGATCTGGAGAACCCACACGAACTCGTCCAGACCGTCGCCGCTGTAGTGTTCGCCCCAGCGCACATCGTGCAGCGTGGTGGACGGATCGAGCTGAAGCGCCTTCCAGCAATGGTTCGTGACGAGCGCATCGACTCCAGCACCCTCGTCGACCTCATTGAAATGAGGAAGCGGCCCGCCGGCGTAGAGCTCTTTGCCGGAGGCATCGCGAACGGGAGGGCGGTCGGCGTTGTTGAGCAGCCCCTCCACCAGATCGGAGGCGGGCACCATGTCCTTCAAGCCCTGCTGATACTGGATGCCGATCGCATCGCAGCCGAATTCATCCGCCATCTGCAGAGCGGCGATGTACATCTTGCACTGCTCGCGAATCTGCTTGTCGGTTAGCTCCGTCTTGTCATCCTTGCCGGTGTTGAAGCGCATGCCCTTCTGATCGAGCCACTGCCGGATAGAGTCGGCTTCGTGATCGCCGATGAGACGCATCCGTGCGACCAGCGCGGATTGGCTGAGCCGCTCCTTGAAGACGCCCAGCGGATTGAGGAGTTCGTCGTCGATGATGGCGTTGTACATGCCCATGCAGCCTTCGTCGAAGACGCCAAGGATGGCCTTGCGCTCGAGCAGCTTTGCGGCCAACTCTTCGCCTGTCGTGCGGGCAGAGGGCGGCAGCGCATGTGGATCGAGATCGCGCACGTGAGAGAGATCATGCGTGACAGTTCCCTGCCGGATCCATTCGCGCAGATGGGAGAGGAAATAGTTGTCCTTGAAGTCTTCGCTCCACAGGGAGTGGAACGGAACTCCGGCCTTGACGAGCGAGCCATTGAGATTGAGCAGGCCCACCAGGCCGGGCCACTGACCGGACCAATTCGCGACGGTGAGGATGGGTCCGCGATGACTGCGCATGCCGGGGAGTACGTGATGCGTGTACTGCCATGCCGCGGTGGCGAAGACGAGACTGGCTTCGGGATCCATGCCGGCGAAGATATCCATGCCCATGCGCTGGCTGGAGATGAAGCCATGGCCCTTTGCGGCATCAATCGGAAAGGCGCGCTCGACAGCAACACCCTCATCGTGGAAGGCCCCAGTGAGCCGGCGCTCCAGATCCTCCTGCGCAGGCCAGCAGACCTGATTCGCGGACTGGCGCAGATCTCCGCTGGTGATGAGAACAACCTTCTTTAAAGGTAAGGCTGCATGCGAACGTGACATGGATACGACCCTTTCCCGATTATGTATTCATGATTGCTGCAAAGTGTAACTGGCATGGCATCCGAAGATGCGCCGGCGAATGTCAAGGACTCGTTGCCCCCGGAGTATCTCTCACCATTCCTTCATCTACGTGATTCTGATTGTCGAGACGTTCGAGCTCACCCTGCGCGTGGCTGCGCGCTTTGACATCCTGAGATACTTTTTCAAACTGAGCCAATGCCTGATTCATCTGCTCTTTCTCGCCCAGCCCACGATACGCGCGTGAGAGCAGATAGTACGCCGTGGCGTCGTTCTTCTCGATCGACAGGTAGCGGCTGAGATGGTCGACAGCCGCCCGGTAGTCATTGCGGCGAAGATCCAGCTTGCCTAGGAGACGATAGGCGTCCGGCGGCGGGCGGTCCATCAGCAGAGCATCTGTCAGTACTTTGCCGGCGTCATCATCCTTACCCAGCAAGAGCAGCGTTTGCCCGAGAAGAGTGTTCACGGCGGCAGAGCGAGGCTGGAGCTGAAGCTCGGCCTGGAACTCCGTCAGCGCTTCGGCTGACTTTCCACTGCGCAGCAGGCTGCTGCCGATCGCCTCGTGGATGCCCGGCAGGTCCGGCTTGAGGTTCAGGACGATGCGGTACTCCGCGATGGCTTTGTCCTCCTGCTGCTCCAGAACGAATGCATCCGCCATGATCTGATGAGCACGATACGAGTCGGGCGCGATAGACAGCACATGCTCGAACGCGGCGCGCGATTTCTGCTCGGCAGCGTGGGCCTTGGCGTAGATCGCATCTTCGCGTGCCGCCTCCGCGCCCGGAGGCGGAGCTGCAGCCGAGGGTGTGCCGCCCAACTCCGTCACCGCGGTGCGGAGTTCGGCGATGTCCGGCCGCCGCGCATTGGCCTGCTCGAAGTCGTCGAGGGCTTTCTTGCGGTCTCCTCGCAATGCATACTGCTCTCCGGCCAATTGCCATGCCCTTCCGCCGTTCGGTGCGGCTCGCAGGAGTTCGACGGTGCTGTCTTTGCCGATCTGCAGATAGGCCTGACCCAGCGCATACCAGGCGTCGATGTTGTCCGGTGCGAGGCGGCAGACCTCCTCAAACTGCTTTGCCGCTGCGTCGTATTTCGATTGAGCCACGTAAGCGTATCCGAGCCACGTGTGCGCGATCACATCCGAGGAGCGGAGGCGTACCGCGGTTTCCAGCTCCGGCACGGCCGCATCGGGACGGGAGAGCTGATACCACGCGAGCCCACCAAACAGGTGTGGCGCCAGCAGATTCGGATTCAGCGCGTTGGCCTTGCGGAAAGCCGCGATGGCACGCTCCCATTGGTGATCGAAGTACAACGCCACACCCAGATTGCTTTGCATCTCCGCACTTCGCGGCAGCTTCTGCACCAGGAATTCATATTCATGCGCAGCAGTTGAGAAATCGCCTCGTTGCTCTGCTGCGCGCGCTGCCGTCGCATGAGCAGCCATGTCGTCGGGGACAGACTGCGCGGAGACAGACTGCGTGGAGACGGACTGCGCGGCCAGGGGCAAAGCGATGCTCGCTGCAAGAACGAATTTTGCAGCGAGCATCACCATGAGGCTAGAACTCCAATCGCAGACCGAACTGAATGCTTCTGGCGCCGTTCTGCTGGGCGGCCATGATGCCAAAGACGGTCTGTGAGTTTGCCAGCGACGCCTGACTGAGGTCCGGCGGCGCGGCGTTGATGATGAAGGTTTGCGCATTGCCGCCCGAGGAGAAGATGGTGCGGTTGAATGCGTTAAAGAAGTTGGCCTGGAACTGCAGATTGAGATTGTCGTGAATGGTGGTGCGCTTCAACAGCGACAGATCCTCATTGGCATAAGCCGGCATGCGCAGCGCCGAGATCAGGTTAGGCGCATTGCCGAAGGCGCCGACTGGCGGAAGCGAGAAGGCGGCTGGGTTGATGTAGAACTGGCAGGCATCGCGGCCGACCTGCGAGGGCAGGATCGGACCCGAGCAGTTGCGATTGTACGAAGGATTCTTCAGCGGCTGGCCGGGCACGATGTTGGGGCGGAAGCTGAATCCGTCGCCAGCCGCAAAGAACGGGTTGGAGCCGCCCGTGGCATCGTATTCGATGTGGATCGGACGGCCGCTCTGGTACTGCTGCAGACCGGAGACCGACCAGCCACCCACCACCTTATCGACCACGCCGTTGTGATTCAGGAAGCGCTTGCCGTGACCGAGAGGCAGCTCATAGGTGTAGCTGAGCGAGACGACGTGCGGGATGTCGGAACTGGTCACAGCGCGCTCCCCCTTTGGATTGTAGTAATCCTGCGCAAAGGAGCCAGCATAGATTGCATTTTCGGCACCGGCGGTGGGGCCGTCGTTGGAGTCCACACTGCCGATGGTTTTCGCGAAGGTGTAGGAGAGCAGGAAGGTCAGACCGTTCGTATAGCGCTTTTGCAGGCTGGTCTGCAAGGCGTTGTAGGAGACGCTGCCGATGGGGTTCAGCGGATTATCGACGTCCCCATATTGTGGATAGGGGCGCAGCGCCTGACCGGCAGTGGCACCGGAACCAAAAGCGTCCGTGAAGCCGGGCCAGGGATTATTGATGCCTGCCGCCTGCACGCGCGGATCGTCGATGGGCAGCGCGAAGAGCGCGCTGATCGGCAACCCGGCAGCTGTGGCGGCCGGCGTGTACTTGGCGATGGTGGCGGGCGTGATCTGATTTGGCTTGGACCAGACGCCGAGGTGATAGGTGTGCATGCCGACGTAGCCGATGCTGCCGACGATGCTCGAGGAATACTGATGCTGCATCTGGAAGCTCCAGTAGAGCTGCGATGGCGGCTCACCGGATTTCGGGTAGATCAGCGGAGGATTGTCGTTGCCGACGAGGAGACCCGGATCAAGCGTAGCGCCGCTGATGGAGGCTTGAGGGAATCTGTTGTCCCAGTAGTAGGCCGGCGAGCCAACATAGTCCGAGGCGCGATTGGCAGTGGCGAGACCGGCGAAGCCGAGCGCGTATTCCCCGCTGCCGATACCATTTTCCAGGTTGTCGTTGCCGACCGGCCGGGTGATGGCAAAGCCGCCGCGGAAGGAGGTGCGCTGATCTGCATTGGGAGAGTATGCAAAGCCGATGCGCGGCTGAATGCCCTTCCAGTCGATGTTGCCAATGCGTGTCTGCCCGTTGCGGCCAGCTCCCTTGCCATAGAAGGTGAAGGCGCCCGGGAGTCCGCCAGCTGCAGGATTGGGTAACGTGGGATCCATGGTGGAGACGTTGCCGTGCGTCTCGGTGCGCGGTACCTGGACGTCGTAGCGCAGTCCGAGGTTCAAGGTGAGGTTCGGGCGAATGCGCCAGTCATCCTGCGCGAAGCCGCCGATCTGCCACCAGCGGTAGTTCTGCGTCACGGGATAGTCGAAGCGGGTGAAGTCCATGCCGCCGAAGAGGAAGCTGGCAGCGGCGTTGCCAGTGCCGACCGGAATGGGCACAGGGGTGTTGCCGACAAAGCCGGTTCCGTTGAGCGCGGTTTCGGAGGGCTCAAAGGTGAAGGAGCCGGTGGGAATGCCCTCCTCGTTGCGTTGCAGCCAGCGCACCTCGCCGCCCAAGGTGAGAGTATGACGGCCGCGGACCATGGTCACGTTGTCATTCAGGATGTAGCGATTCTCCGTATCCGAAGCGGCGTTGGTGGAGCCGATGCCGTTCTGCGCGGTACCAATACCGATGATCGGATAAGGGCTATCGGGATCGAGCGGCGGCAGACCGGTGATGCCAAGAGCGGCGAGCCCGGGGCCGGGTTGCAGCGGTCCGTTGAAGCCGGTGTCGCGGAGGAAGCCGATGTTGAGGTTATTCAGCAGAGTGGGCGAATGTGTGTAGTTGTAGCTGAGGCGAATTTGGAGAGTAGGCGTGTTGTTTTCGTTGGCGTCGAGAAGATTCAGCGTGCCGTTCGTGTCATTGACATAGCCGCCCTGGAAGACGCTGCCCGAGAGAGCGTGCTTGTCGTTGATGTGCTCATCGATCTTCACGACGGTGCGATGTTCATCGATCTTGTTGGTCTGCAGACGGAGGAAGTTGTCGTTGATGGCGTTGCTATTGGCCGTTGGAAAATCCTTCAGAATGGTTTGAGAGACCGTGCTGAGACCTGAGAAGTTTGCGGGGACAATGTTGCCGGGGAAGGGGTCGCGTACCTGGTAGGGCTGGCCATCCGGTCCGGTGACGGTGTGGACCGAGAACGGGTTGTAGACCTGGCCATTCAGGATAGGGCGGCCTGCCGGATCGTTGATGGGAGAACCGTTGTCATCGGTGAGCGGCCCACCTAACACCGGGGCAAAGTTGCCGGTGCGGAAGGGAGTGGGAAAGGTCGTGAGCGCGGCATTGAGCGAACTGGGCCGATAGCTGAACCCGGTGTAGTCGACAAAGAAAAAGGTCTTATCGCGGCCGTTGTAGACCTTAGGAATCCAGACCGGGCCACCGAAGGTCCCCCCGTACTCGTTCTGCTTGAGCGGCGACTTGGGCTGACCGAGCTTGTTGTTGTCATAGCCGTTCGCATCCAGAGCATCGTTCTGCAGGTTCTCAAAGAGGCTGCCGTGGTAGGCGTTGGTTCCGGAGTTGAAGGCGAAGGCGACGACGCCGCTGGAAAAGCCGTACTGGGCGCTCTGATTGTTGTTGATGAGCTTGAACTGACCGATGGCGTCGACCGGAGGATGATTTTGGCTGATGTCGCCGGAGAGCTCGGTATTCACGATCGGTATGCCGTCGACGAAGACTTCATTGGAGTAGCTGACCGAACCGCTGAAATGCAAACGGTAGTCCGGAGTGTCGCTAGGCGTGGAGCCGGCAACGCCCGGCGTGAGCAGGACGAAGTTCAGCGGGTTGCGCATGTCGCCGCTGAGCGAGAGAGGTAGGTTCTTGATCTCTTCAGGGGTGATGGTGGTGCCAATGTCGGAAGTCTGCGTGTCAACGCTTGCGGACGCAGCGGAGACCGTAACCGTCTGCTGCACTCCACCGGGATGCAGGGTCACGGTGATGGCGACTGTGCTGCCGACTCCGACCACGACATGCTGCTGCACGGAGGTGTCGAAGCCCGTTGCCTCCGCGGTGACAGAGTAGAGGCCAGGTGCGAGATTCAGGAAGCTGAACTCACCGGACGGGCTGGACTCCGCGCTTGCGGAGACCCCCGTCGCTTCATTCTTCAACGTGATCTTTGCACCGGCAACACTGGCGTTCTTTGTGTCCTCAGCTTGCCCTTTGATGCCGCCGCGATCCACTTGAGCATAGAGGCAGGTGGGCGAAATCATCGTGGTCATCACGGCTGCAAAGAGCACACCCAGCAGGCACTTCATCCATTTCATCTTCGGCGCTCCCTTGAAATCACCATTGATAGTCGTCCGATATTTAAACCTTTAACTCGGATCGGCGTTGAGTTGAACATGACGACACAAACGCTGTCAACAGCTTTTCAATCAGGGTTCACCCGATGGAAACAGACCTCTCTGGCGAAGCGCCGCCCTATCGCGCCGACGTGGCCACACCCGGACCGAGACCAGCACGGCGCAGTGGTTTCCATCCTTCCTGCGCAGTGCGGCGCGAGGCTCCCCTGAGAGATCGCAAACCGGTCAAGCTGTCAGACCGCTCGTGCGGAGGCACGATGAAGAAACCGCCGGGACCGCGCACGTGTAGTGTTTATGCGCCTGCATGACACCAACGCCCTTGTTGAAATCGGGCATGCAGTTCGAATGCGGAATGGGATCTGCGCGAGGAGCTTCGTCGCTTTACGGACGTAGCACCGGAGTTCGCGAGGCGCCAGTCCACCCATAGCGGTGCCGATCATCCGGAAAAGATCATCCATTTGCCCGGTAGGACTGCCGGCGATCTGAAGACCATCGATCGTCGATGCGGAGGGTGGACACTACCGATAACTTTGCGCGCAGAGCTTCCATTGCGGGGCTCTGAGAGGCCACAAAATTAAAGGTTTTAAGAGAATCGATTGCCTGTTCATTTCCCTGCCCTGCGACCACTGTCAGCCCAGTTCTGTCAGCCCAGGTTCAGTTCCCGCTTCGCGTCGATGAACTTATCGATAGCAAACTGGATCTCTTCGCGGGTGTGCGCGGCGGATATCTGCGTCCGGATGCGCGCTTTGCCCTGCGGCACGACCGGATACGAGAAGGCCACGACATATACGCCCTTGCTGAGCAGAAGCTCCGCTACTTTTGCGGCCACCACCGCATCGCCAAACATGACGGGCACAATAGGATGCTCACCGGGCAGGACGTTGAAGCCGGCACTGGTCATCTGCGCGCGGAAGTAATGGGTGTTCTCGCGCAGCCGCTCCCTGAGTTCGGAGGAGAGCGCAACCAGGTCCAGCACCTTGAGCGACGCGGCAACGATGGGCGGCGCCACGGAATTCGAGAAGAGATAGGGCCGGGAGCGCTGACGAAGCAGATCGATGATCTCCTTGCGGCCGCTGGTGTAACCGCCGCTGGCGCCGCCGAGGGCCTTGCCCAGGGTTCCGGTCAGGATGTCGATCCGCCCCTCAACGCCGCATGCTTCAGGGGTTCCGCGGCCGTGTTCGCCGATGAAGCCGACCGCATGAGAGTCATCGACCATCACCAGCGCGTCGTACTTCTCTGCAAGGTCACAGATTTTGTCGAGCCGCGCGATATAGCCATCCATCGAGAAGACGCCGTCGGTCGCGATGAGCCGGTGCCTCGCACCGCTGGCCTCCTTCAACTTCTCTTCGAGGTCCTGCATGTCGCCATTGCGATAGCGGAGGCGGGCAGCCTTGGAGAGCCGCACTCCATCAATGATGCTCGCGTGATTCAGCTCATCGGAGATGATGGCGTCTTCGGCCTCCATCAGCGTCTCGAAGAGGCCGCCATTCGCATCGAAACACGAGCTGTACAGGATGGTGTCCTCCATGCCGAGGAAGCTGCTCAGACGATCCTCAAGTTGCTTATGGATGGACTGGGTGCCGCAGATAAAACGTACGCTGGCCAGGCCATATCCCCACTCCCGCAGCGCCTGCTGCGCTGCTTCGACGACGTCAGGATGATTCGCCAGCCCCAGGTAGTTGTTTGCGCAGAGATTCAGCACGGGGTTGGGCGAAGCGGCTCCATCCGCAACGGAGACCAGCGGCTGCTGCGGCCCGGCAATGACGCGCTCACGCTTGTACAGGCCTGCGTTCTGAATTCCGGCGAGTTTTTCCTGAAGATACTGCTGCATGGTTCCGTACATCTTGCCAATCACCTCTGGGCGAAACTTTCGCATGCTCCGCGTGGGTCAATCTTACCGGGTCATGCGTATGATGAGATCGGGTAACTCTCCTGACGCAGTCCCGGTTTCAGCCTATGGAGTTGAGATAGCCGCATGGTGAATCTGCTGGCAGCAATCGGTCTGGGATTTGTTCTCGGCATGCGCCATGCGACGGACCCCGATCACGTCATCGCTGTCTCCACGATTGTCAGCCGGCAGCGCAGCATCCGGGAGGCCGCGGTTATTGGCGCCCTTTGGGGCATCGGCCATACCATCACCATCTTCTGTGTCGGCGCTGCCATTATTCTGTTCAACGTGGTCATTCCGCCGCGCATCGGCCTGACCATGGAGCTGGCGGTCGGGCTGATGCTGATCCTGCTCGGCATCCTCAATCTGACCGGCATTACGCGACGCATCACGCACCGATATATGCCGGACCACAGCCATGCCGCCGTCGTGCACTCGCATCGTCACGAGCACGACGGCACCGTACACGAACACATTCACGGTCACAGCCCGGAGGTCCACATGCACCTGGGCGCGGAGGACAATGCCAGCCGAGAGCAGAAACCGCAAGGCGTCTTTCAGGCAGCCTTACGGAAGCTTGGGCTCTACCAGTTTCTTCGCCCGTTGGCGGTGGGGCTGGTGCATGGGCTCGCAGGCTCGGCCGCGGTGGCGCTCCTGGTGCTCGCGGAGATTCGCGATCCTCGCTGGGCCCTCGCCTATCTTCTGATCTTCGGCATCGGCACCATCGCCGGCATGATGGTGATCACCATGATGATTGGCGCGCCGTTCGCTTACACGCGCGGGCGCTTTGCTCCTTTCAATCGCGGTCTCGGGATCGCGTCCGGCCTGCTCAGCCTTGCCTTCGGGCTCTTCATCACCTTCCAGATCGCCATCACGGACGGGCTCTTCGCTACACATCCTCACTGGACGCCGCACTAGACGAATGTCAGCCAAGAACAATTTGAAATCGCAACCAGGTGACCCCGAAGAGAAGATCTCTTATGCCACGCCTGCGCTCGAGAAGGGCCTCGATGTCATCGAGCTACTCGCGCGTCAACCGGGCGGGCTCACCAAGAGTGAGATCTCGCGTGAGCTCAAGCGGACCGTCTCCGAGATATTTCGCATGCTGCTTTGCCTGGAACGCCGCGGCTATATCGCTCAGACGGACGGCGAACGGTACGCGCTCACGCTGAAGCTCTTCAAGCTGGTGCAGGAGCATCCGCCCACAGAGCGCCTAATCACCGAAGCCCTCCCGGTGATGCATCAGCTCGCGCATGAGACGCAGCAGTCGTGCCACCTGGGCATCATTGAAGGCGCGGAGGTGACAATCCTCGCCCAGGTAAATGCGTCCACCACCGTCGGCTTCTATGTAAAGCTCGGCACGTCGGTGGAGCTTATGGAAGCCAGCACGGGATACGTGATCCTCGCGCATCAGGATGAGGAGCATCGTGCGCGCACCCTGGCTGAGTGGAGGCGCATTACGGGAAGCGAACTACCCGCGGATCTACCGGCGCATCTCGCACGGATCCAGCGGCAGGGATATGAGTCACGTCCCAGTTACAAGGTGCGGGGCATCACCAACATCAGCTATCCCGTCTTCGACGCGAGAGGATCGGCCATCGGAGCATTGACGGTGCCATACATCCAGCACATCGAGTCGATCGCCGATGCTGCACAGGTAAGTGCGAGCCTGAAGAAGGCCGCGAGAGAGATCACGGCGGCGATCGGCGGAAGGACTCCCGGCAAGCGCCCGGGCACGCGCAACACGCCCAAAAAATAGAGAACAAGAAATCCGCGGGAACAGAACAAGGTTGTTCTGTCTCCCGCGGAGGGAGAGCCTTTAGAAGGCGTACTTCAGGGAGAGCTGGAAGAAGCGCGCATCCGGCGTGTTGTTCTGGAAGGTCTTCGGACCGGTGATGTTGCCTCCGTTGTCGTTGTTGTTCGTCGTGGATGGATTCGCCAATGTGGGGTGATTCAGTACATTGAAGCCATCTGCACGGAACTGCAGATACTGCTCACGCCAGGTGGGGAAGTTCTTGAAGAGCGACATATTCACCTGGTAGTAGCCAGGTCCGTAGACGTTGTTCGACCGTCCGCCCAGAAAGGCGATGGCCGACTGCTGGTCGGTGATGACCGAAGGATATCCGGCAGTTCCAATCAGATTTCCCGGGAGTGGGTTAGCAAAGGCGCAGGGGTTATACCAGTTCGCCTTCGTCCGCGTCTTCGGCGCGCACGTGACGTCCGGGTTGGACGGATCGGGCGAACCGCCCGCGCCAAATGGATCGCGGACCGGGATAGCGCGTGCCGAGCCATTTGCCGCGGTACTGATATTCGGCGAGACGGTGAACGGAGTTCCAGTCTGCGCAGCAAAGGTCAGGCTCGACGACCAGCCACCAATGGTCTCATCCACCAGACGTGATTCGTGCAGGAACGCCTTACCCCTGCCAAAGGGTAACTCGTAATTGCCGTTGAAGGTGAAGCGTTGGCGAACGTCAAAGACCGAATTCGTGAACTCGTCAATGAATGGGATGAGTGCCAGGTTCCGATCGCCGATTGCGGTGAAGTTTCCGGCCGCATCGCTTGCGTCATCCAGTGCGTGCGCCCAGGTGTAGGACGTGAGGAACGACAGCCCGTGCGAGTATCGCTTCTCTATCTTCGCCTGCAGCGAGTTATAGGTACTCACGCCGGCGTAGTGTATCTGGCCGATTCCCCCAAGATCCGGGAAGGGCTGATATTGCTGTGTGTTGCTGCCCGGAGCAAAGAGGCCCGGAGGCGTGTTGGGCGCGCCGTAAAGAGTTAGGTGACGCGACACGTTGCCGACATAGCTGAGCGTGGCCGCCATGTTATTGGACAGCGCCTGCTGCAGCGACATGCTGTAGTTCATGGTGTACGGCGTCTTGATATCGACATCTGTTGCGTGGAAGCCCGGGAAGGAGACGAAGTTCTGGAAGCCGCCGCTGATCTGCGGAGACAGGCCAGTCTCGAGCGTAATGCCATTGCTGCCGGCCAGCGAAGTGCAGTTACCGACGGAGCACGTGGGGGCATAGAAGTTTGCCGAATTAGAGAATGGGAAGTTCGCCCCGATATTGGTGTTTCCCTGGGCCATCAGACCGCCGTAGAAGATGCCATAGCCGCCACGAATCACCGTGTTCGGATGCGCCTGATAGGCAAACCCAACGCGCGGAGCGAAGTTAGTGTTCTGCGCATTCGCCAGTCTCTCGTTGTCGGAGTACTGCACCGACACGTTGTCCTTGGCAAGCGTACTGAGGAATGAGGCGCCAAGGTCGACGTTCTTCGCCTTGGTGGGAAGCTGATAGATACCCGACCCCGTGCCGATGCCGAGCGGACCAGTCGTGATGAAGTTGCCCTGCTGCCCGCTGATCTCTTTATAGGGTTGGTAGTAGTCATAGCGGACGCCGAGATTCAGCGTCAGCTTTGGATTCACCTTCCAGTCATCCTCGGCGTAAGCGGAGTCATACCACTGCGCGTCGCGGATATTGGGCGCGTTCGCGATGTCCGCAAAGTTCGATTGATTTGCGAGAAAATCCGCGACGCCGCTGCCCGTAAAGCTCTGACCCGGAACACCGGTGAACTGGCCGTTGAAGTAGTACTGCCCGAGGGATGCCGGCGCGTACAGATAGGAGAAACGAACCGACTGGAATGACACGCCGAATTTGAGCGAGTGGTTGCCGAGAATCTTGGTCACATTATCCAGGATCTGGTAGACATTCTGGGTTTCGTTATTGGTGCCAACCGATCCCCACTGCTGGATCTCGCCGTTGGGGAAGTAGCCGAGTGGCAGGCCGTACTGGCCGGGGCCAAGATTCGGTACTCCGCCCAGTCCCAGAGAGGAAGCGATCGTCGGGTTGTCTGCGTTCGGTTGTTTGAACGCGGAGTGGTTCCAGTTGTAACCGAAGCGGAATTCATTGGTCAGCGTGGGAGTGAAGATGTGCGTCTCGCTGAGCATGAAATTCTGCGAGAAGATGAAGTCCTGCTCGCCGCCGTATCCGCTGCCATCCAGTACCGGCCCAAGCGGGAGAGCGTTCAGGATGATGTCGTGCAGGTAGCTGTAACGCGCATAGGTCTGGTCCTTGGCGCTGATATTCCAGTCCAGCCGCTGATCCCACTGGATCGTATCGTCATCCTTTGACACGTTCTCGACCAGGTTGCTGTAGGTCTTGCCGCCATTGGCATTTGGCGCCGGATACATATTCAGGATCTTCTGCGCGACAGGATTGATCTGGTTGGCGCAGAAGACGTTCGCCTTGCCGTTACATGCGAGCGGCCGTGTTGGGTCGCCCGAATTCGGCTGATAGAGCGTGACCGGCTGCGACTGGCCGGTGAGATTGGTATTGAGCAGTTCGGAGAAGTTTCCCTGCCTCTCCAGTGCCGTCGGCACGCTCAGAACGTTGGTCTGCCCGATCGAGATGCGGTTCGCCTCGATATCCCCGAAGTAGAAGAGCTTGTTCTTCCAGATGGGAAATCCGAGGGTCGCGCCAAACTGGTTCTGGTGATATGGCGGAACAGTCAGCGCATTCCAGTTGGTGGCATCCAGGTTGGTGTTGCGGAAATACTCCCACACGTCCCCGTGGATCTGGTTGGTGCCGGACTTGATGCTCGCGTTCATCACCGCGCCGGCGGAGTGTCCGAACTCCGCGCTGAAGTTGCTGGTCTGCAGATTGAATTCCGCCAGAGCATCCGGCGGGGGGCGCATCACGAAGCTCGATCCGTTCAGGAAATCGACGAGGTTGGTGTTGTTGTCCACTCCGTCCAGGATGAAGTTGTTCTGCTCCGCGCGCTGGCCGTTGGCGACGAAGTCGCCGGTGCCGCTGCCGCGCGTGTTTCCGAATGGCGGCGCAACCCCCGCCGTCAATTGCGCGATGTACACCCAGTTTCTTCCATTGAGGGGAGTGTCATTGATCGTCTTGGTGTCGATCACCTGCCCCACCGCGCTGGACTGCGTCTGCAGCAGCTCGACCGCGCCCGTCACCGTGACGGTCTGTGAGACCTGGCCCGGAGTAAGCGCGAGATTGACCTGCAGCCGCTGCTGCACATCCACGTGAATGTTCTGCCGCGTCGTGGTCTGGAAGCCCGGCGCCGATGCGTTCACAGAGTAGTTGCCGATCTTGATCGGCGAGAATGTGAAGTTGCCGCTGCCGTTGGACTTGCTCTGCAGCGTCAGTCCGGTGTCCGTGGCGCTAAGCGTCACCTGGGCACCAGGGACAATCGCGCCCGTATTGTCAGTCACGGTTCCTGTAATCGCGCCCTGGTCGGTCTGTGCAGTCGCTATACCAGTCACAAGCAGCAGGCACAGGCACACCAGCCACCACGCACGTCGTTGCGTTGTCTTAAGAAATGTTTGCATCTGTTGGCCTTCCATCAAATGGTGATTTGCGCAGAGAAGATTGCCGGCTCGCGGCATCTCTGTTTCGAACGGATCCTTGGTTTGAGCACTCATCCGGCCGGAATCGATCGGCCTGAATTCGGGGGAGCCTTCCATACGCATCGGATCGCTTCTTTACTGATGAACTTAATATTTCATCTGTCAAACGGTGCAACGCTACGCCTTGAATGTAAGCGTTGTCAATCCGCTTTCTAGGCAACCGTGTATCTCTGGCTGACGACGGCGCCGAGAGATCGTTTTCATATCTTCCTGCCTCTGGCTAAGTGCCGATAATTGGCGCGGTTAGCGCGGCCAACCTCCGGTTCCCGGGGCGGCTTATCCCATTCATATGAGTGCTTAGATAGCTCCGTTCGCAGATGTGGTTTTCCCATCCGCTGCGCGGTGAAGTCTCGAAAAAGAGCGCGGATCAGGCGAGAAAGTGTTGCTCTAGCGGTCCTTCAGGTCGGTCGAGGCGCCGGCCTCCTGTGGAGTGCGGTAGCGTCCAGCCGTCCAGTTCCGCAGGAATGGCAAAGTGCGAGCGCAGATGCGGAATGTGCTCCAGGAAGAGCGGCTCGTTCCCCACGCGCGATGTGCAGGAACAAGACCAGATGCTGATGGATCTGCCCCATGTCTCCTACGTGCGGCACAACGGGCAGGCCGAATTTTTTCGCCAGCAGGCCCACCGCGATGAAACTCGCTCACTCCAGCCAGCCGCGTGCAGTCCGCCTGCACATAGTGCACCGCGTGCGACTCGAAGAAGTTCTTGAAGACGACGCGGTTGGGAATGTGTTCACCGCAGGCGATCTTTACCGGCGCGATCTCGCGCGCCAGAGCCGCATGCGCATGCATGTCGTCGGGATGGGTCGGCTCTTCGATCCAGAGCGGCTTCAGCTTCGACAGCTCTTTGCACATCTCGCGCGCCGACGGCAGTGTCCACTGCTGATTCGCGTCGAACATGATCGTGCCCCGCTCGCCGGCACACTCGCGCAGCATCGCCGCTCGGCGCAGATCGCGCGCTGCGATCGGCTGAGCCTACCTTCAGCTTGAATGCGCTGAAGCCCTTGTCGATGGCCCGCTTCGTCAGCTCGCGGACTTTGTCGTCGTCATAGGCCATCCAGCCGACGGAGGTGTCGTAGCCGGGATAGCCCTGCCGCAGGATGGCGGAGCGTTCCGCGCGCGCCGGCAGCTCCTGCCGCAGCAATTCGATCGCAGCGCTCTTCGTCCAGCAGCTCCTCGAGATAGCTGAGATCCAGCAACGCCACCAACTGCTCCGGCTCGAGATCCAGCAGCAACTTCCACAGCGGCACGCCGCGGCTCTTCGCCCAAAGATCGAAACAGGCATTCGTGATGGACGCCAGCGCCAGGTGCACCACGCCCTTGTGCGGTCCCAGCCAGCGAAGCATGGGATCATTCGCGAGCTCGCGCGCGGTGCGGCCAAAGTCCGCCATCAGCTCATCGATCGGTTTGCCTTTGAGCGGCCGCGCCAGCATCTCGATGGCCTCGCACACCAGCTTGTTGCCTTCTCCAAGCGTGAGCGCAAATCCGGTTCCGCTGATCTTTCCGCCAGCCGACATGGAGTTGCGTCACGGCCAGACAGTATTCGGGATCGGTGTGGACGGCATCGCTGCCCGCGCCCGGCGGCAATGGATAGCGCACATCGGAAACCGTTATCCGATCGATGGAATAAGAGCGCCATGCATCTCCCTGCTGAATTGTTTGTTCTGCACATCGATGGCGAAGCGCTGGCGAATCACTCCGTCGCGCGGCTGTTCTTCCGTTTGGAACGCTGCGGCGTTTTCTCCCAGTTGCTGTATGCGGTCTCCGCAAAACGCGCCATCGCGCGGCGAATGTATTGCTCCGCAATTTCGCCTTCACCCTCGCGGACCAGATCCGCAATGCGCTGGTGCGCCTCCAGATCGCGGTCCCACGCCGATGTGTCCTGTTTGCTGGCGATGATACGAATGCGCGCGAATGCGAAAAATGGCAGCAGAACGCGGCTCGCATGCTCAACCAGGTGAGGATTGCCGGAAATCCGGCACAGCTCCAGATGAAACTCACGGTCGGCATCCACCAGATCGGCGGTGCGATTTTTCTTCGACGCGCGGCGCATCGCATCCACCGCCTCCTGCAGCTTCGCGACATCGGCGTGCCGGGCCGCCGCCAGCCGCGCGGCCAATCCTTCCATAGCGCCCCGAAGCTCATAGAGGTGCAGAACATCCTGCTCGTTCAGATCACCACGCGCGCGCTTCGGCCGGAGACCTTGGTGACGAAGCCTTCCTGCGCCAGCAGGTTGATCGCCTCGCGAATCGATCCCTGCGCCACGCCGAGTTTTCTGCCCCACGTGCCCTCGATGATGCGCACTCCCGGGCGGCAGCGCGCCGCTGCTGATCTCGTCCCGCAGACGATTCGCAAGGGCTGACTTTCACGAGTGAACCGGATGCGAGGTTCGAGCTTCTTCGATCTTGGCCATGGGCGCTTATCCTGGCGTCTGCGAGAGAGTACGTCAGCAATCTGCTCGAGGTCAATGTCGAATAAGCGCTCAAATGCTCCAGATACGCTCCTGTGCCATCATTCTCTTCATGCAGCGTTATGGAATGATCATTCGGTTGCGGCCTGAGGCCGAAGCGGCCTATCGGCAGCATCACCAGGCGGTGTGGCCTGCCGTCCTCAACACCATTACGGCATGCAACATCCGCAACTACACCATCTTTCTGCGCGACGGCTGCCTCTTCGGATACTTCGAATACATCGGACAGGACTACGCGGCAGACATGCGCAAGATGGCCGCGGATCCCGCTACACAGCAGTGGTGGGCCATCATGGAGCCGATGCAGGAGCCCTTCCGAATCGGCCCGAGGGCGAGTGGTGGTCGCCCATGGAAGAGGTCTTCCACCATGACTGATTGCAGCTGCTCCGCCGTGATTTTCTAGGCACTTGAAAGTGTGAAATCCAGCCAAAGGCGTGGCGCAACTCATTGTCCTCAGAAGCCGCTTACTTTAACGCTGTCTACTTGACAGCGCTTACATCTGGCTCCTATCGTTCTCCCGATATGAGCGCTCAAGTGGACCGCCGGTCATTTTCTGCGCTCAAGCTTCGCCGCTGCTTCCCTTCCCCTCCTCGGACGCATCGCGGTCGCTGCCTCCGCGGCGGGGCACGATCCGCACGACGATTCGACGATGGATGAGGACAGCCGAACGGCATGGTTTCGCGCGGCAAAGTTCGGCATGTTCATCCACTGGGGTCCGTATTCCGTGGCCAGCGTTGAAGCCTCGTGGCCCATCATGCAACCAGGACAGTGGGGCATCACGGAAGCCGAATATCGCGCGCTGCCGGCTCGCTTCAATCCCGTGCACTACGACCCGGACCACTTCATCGACCTGGCGCGCACTGCCGGCCAGAAGTACATGGTCTTCACCACCAAGCACCATGACGGCTTCTGCATGTTCGACTCGACATACACGAGCTACAAGATCACCAACACGCCGTACGGCAAGGACATCGTCAAGCAACTGGCTGACGCATGCGCCCGCCGCGCCATGCCGCTCGGCTTCTACTACTCGCCGCCGGACATGAATCATCCCGGCTTTCGCGACACCAGCCGCCCCGCAAGTGAGAACTGGAATGGCCAGCCGGAGCGGCCGGAGTGGTCCTCTTATTTGCAATACATGCAGTTACAGTTGACCGAGCTGCTCACCCGCTATGGCGACGTCAGGGACATCTGGTTCGACGGCCTCTACCATCAGGAGAAGTACGACGGCAGCCGCTTTCTCGATCTGATCCATCGCCTGCAGCCCGCCACCTTGGTCAACGATCGCATCGGCGTTCCCGGCGACTACGTCACTCCGGAGCAGTTCATCCCGCGCGCGATTCCGACGAAAGGCGTCGAAGTGCGCGGCGCGGATGCGAGCGTGCAGAAGGACTTCCACGCAGGCGTCCCGTCACCGGCGGACTTCCAGCTCTGGGAGACCTGCATGACGATCAATGACACCTGGGCCTACAACGCGCACGATCATCACTTCAAATCGTCCACAGACCTGATTCGCGGACTTGTCGAAGTCGCGAGCCGCGGCGGCAACTTCCTGCTCAACGTGGGCCCGCAACCGGATGGCCTGATCCAACCGGAGTTTCAGGAGCGCTTGCGAGCCATCGGCGACTGGATCACCGTCAACGGAGAATCCATCTACGAAAATACCTACGGCCCGATACAGGGACAGGCAGCCTTTCGCATGACTGCAAAGGGCAGTGACTCTTCATTCATATCTTCGACTGGCCTTCAAATTCACTCATCATGTCACGGACCTGCCGGCAAAGGTGCTTTCCGCGCGTCTTCTCGCCAACAACCAGCCGCTGCATTTTGCACAAACTCCGCACGAACTTATCCATCACAGTTCCACCGCAGGCGCCCGATCCAAGCGTGAGCGTCATCGCTCTCAGGACGCTCTAGGCCGATGCCGCGCTGCAACCCTTGAATCACCGTTCGCTCAGGCGACGCTCCGAACGAACCAGCAGATCCGCCATGGAGTTATCGCGATGAAATGTTTGTTCTCTTGCTCTGCGTTGGTTGCCGGCCTTTTTGCCCTCGAACTGGTCCCCGCCCTTGCTCAAACGGCGCCCCTCGAGCTCGCCTCACCGGACCATCAGCTCGTGCTCCACTTTGGCACCAAGCCTTCACCGGGAGCGCAAACCGGCAAGCTCGTCTATTCGGCCACCTTCCGCGGCAAACCGATCCTCGATGACTCCGCGCTCGGACTCGAGCTTGCGGACCAGCCGACGCTCGGATCGGATGTCCGCATCGTCGACAGCAATGCCGGCAGCGGCATGGACGACTACACGCTGAGCAATCAGAAGGTCAGCAAGGTGCATGACGCGTACAACAGCCTCGTCCTGCACGTGGAAGAGAACGCCGCCAGCCATCGCGCCATGTCCATCGAAGCGCGTGCGTACAACGGCGGATTCGCCTTCCGCTATCTGCTTGCCGCAGCAGGACGGCATCCAACAACTGCAGTTGCAGCAAGGAAGACACGGAGTTCCGTCTCAGCACGGATGCTACCGACTGGCTTCTCGCGCTGCCGAACTATCGCAGCAGTTACGAGAGCGAATACGTTCAGTTGCCCACCTCTGCGCTCAGCAATCAGGGCGGCGTCTCCAGCCACTTCCTCATCGGCCTGCCACTGCTCATCCATGAGCCCGGCGTGGCGTGGATGGATATCGTTGAAGCCGATCTTGAAGGCAGCACATCGATGTACGTCACGAATCCATCGGGCAACTGGGCCGGCCACTGGTTTTCCGCGCTGCTCTCGCCGCGTCTCGACAATGCCGACGTCGCCGTCGAAGCCACGCTTCCCTGGCACTCTGCGTGGCGCGTGGTCGAAGTCGCCGACGACCCGGGGCGCCTGGTCGAGTCCACTCTGCAATATGATCTCAGCCCGCCCAGCCGTGTCGTCGACACGAGCTGGATTCATCCGGGCAAGGCGTCGTGGAACTGGTGGGTCAACGATGCCGACCGCAACGGCACGCCCTCCTTCACGACCGACAACATGAAGTACTACGTCGACTTCGCCGCGCAATCGGGCTTCCCATACATGATGCTCGACGCGGGCTGGTCGGCGGGCCGCGACATCACGCACATGAACGGCAAGATCGACGTTCCTGAGCTCGCGCGTTACGCCGCCACCAAAAATGTGAAGGTGTGGATCTGGTGCTACTCCGAATCGGTGGCGCAGCAGATGCAGGAGGCGTTTCCGCTCTTTGAGAAGTGGGGCGTGGCCGGCATCAAGATCGACTTCGTCAACCGCGACGATCAGCAGGGCATCCAGTGGTACTACGATGTCGCAAAACTCGCGGCCGAGCATCACCTGATGGTCGACTTCCACGGCACGCGTACTCCGTGGGGACTCGAGCGCACCTATCCCAACGTCCTCAGCTACGAAGGCGTGCTCGGCATGGAGAACAACAAGGTGGGCCGCCGCGACAGCCCGGTCGATCGCAGCGTCTTTGCCTTCACGCGCCTGCTCGCCGGCCCCATGGACTACACCGCCGGCGGCTTCCGCAACGCCACGGAAGATGGTTTCGTCGCGCAGGACACAAGCCCCATGGTGATGGGCACGCGCGCACAGCAGCTCGCGCTCTATGTCATCTTTCAGACACCGTTTCAGATGGTCTCCGACAGTCCGCAATCTTACGCAGGGCAACCGGCCTTTCAGTTCATCAAGGACGTGCCTGTCGCCTGGGACGCGACGCAGGTGCTGAATGGCCGTCCCGGCGAGTTCATCACCATAGCGCGCCGTCACGGTGACGAATGGTATCTCGGCAGCATGACCAATTGGACGCCGCGCACCATCGACCTTCCCCTCAGCTTTCTGGGAGCCGGCACTTACACCGCTGAAATCTACGCCGATGGCAGCGACGCCGCGACGCAACCGCAGCATGTCGCCATCCGCCGCCAGGAGGTGAAGAGCACGCAATCTCTCACACTCCATCTCGCGCCGGGAGGCGGCTGCGCCATTCGCTTCATTCCGCAAAAAGCTCATTAGAAAAGTTCGCTAATCGAAACTGGGAGATAGGGTGACCGGTAAAACCAGCAGACGTGCATTTCTCCAGGGCGGTATCGCACTTGCGACGCTACCTCATCTTCCGACCAATCTGCTCGCGCAAACTCCGGGCGCGCGCGACGAGCTCTGGTACAGCCAGCCAGCCGAGCAGTGGTTGCAGGCGTTGCCCATCGGCAACGGCTTCCTCGGCGGCATGGTCTTACGGCGGCATCCAGACGGAACGCGTCGCACTCTCTGAATCCACTGCATGGTCGGGTGCACCCGCAACGGGCGAAGTGAATCCCGAAGCTCTCCCGCATCTGCAGGAGATGCGTCAGCTTTTCTTCGACGGAAAGTACGAGGAGTTCCAGCAGCTCTGCAACAAATGCCTGCCTGGCCACGCGAAGAACTTCGGCACCAACCTGCCTCTACCTGAATTGCAACTTACCTTCGATGAGGCCGGCGAGACATCCGGCTATCGCCGCTCGCTTGATCTCGACTCCGCGATCGCTACGGTCCACTATCGCAATGGCAACGCCGCTCATCTTCGGGAGGTGTTCGCATCACACCCCAACAAGGTGCTCGCCATCCGTCTGACCTGCGACAAGCCGCGCAGCATCAGCTTCCGTCTCGGCTTTGGTAAGAGCATTCTTCCGGGTTCCGCTGCTGTCGACCACGACTCGCTCGTCTTTCAGGGGCACGCCTACGAGACCATGCACAGCAGCGGGCATGATGGGGTCGCGTTCCAAATCCATGCTCGCGCTTTTGCCGACGGCGGCACCGTCGCGCCGACGGCAGACGCAATCGATATTCACGGCGCAAGCTCCGTCACCGTTCTCGTCGCGATTGCCACCAGCTTCCACGGCGCCGATCCTGCATCCGTGTGCCGGCAAAGGGTCGATCGCGCCGCCGCTATTCCGTTTGCGAAGCTCCGTCAAAGCCACGTTGCCGACCATCAATCTCTCTACCGCCGCGTCTCTCTCGACCTGGGGCAGAGTCCAGCCGCTTCTCGCCTGCTGCCTACCGACGCGCGCCGCAAAGCGCTTGAGAATGGCGCGGATGATCCTGAGCTGGTCGCGCTTTTCTTTCAGTACGGCCGCTACCTCACCATCGCCGGCTCGCGCGCCGATTCGCCGCTGCCGCTCGCACTGCAAGGCATCTGGAACGACGGGCTCGCCAGCAGCATGGGCTGGACCGACGACTTCCATCTCGACATCAACACGCAGCAGAACTACTGGCCTGCCGAGGTCTGCAACCTCTCCGAATGCCAGACGCCGCTCTTCGCGCTCATCGATGTGATACGCGCAGCCGGCCGCTCCACCGCGCGGGAGATGTACAACGCGCCCGGGTGGGTGGTGCACACCGTGACAAATCCTTGGGGCTATACCGCGCCCGGAGGAATCGGCTGGGGCATCTTCGTCACGGCGGGCATTTGGATCGCGCTGCAGATGTGGGACCACTACACCTTCACCGGCGACGTCGAGTTTCTTCGCACGCGCGCCTATCCCGTGCTGCGCGAGGCCGCGCTCTTCTTCCTCGATTACATGGTTCCCGAACCGAAGCACGGATGGCTGGTCACTGGCCCATCCGATTCACCCGAGAACTGGTACAAGACACCGTCCGGCGGCCGCGCGGCCGAGTCCATGGGCAACACGATTGATCGCGTCTTCGTGCACGCGCTCTACACCATGTGCATCGACGCATCGAAGACCCTTTCTGTCGACGATGATCTTCGCCAACACCTCGAAGGCGCCCGTGCGAAGCTGCCGCCGTTTCAGATCGGCCGTCATGGCCAGTTGCAGGAGTGGCTGGAAGACTTCGAAGACGGTGAGCCTAACCATCGCCACACTTCGCCGCTCGTCTCCGTCTATCCCGAGCATCAGATCTCTCCCCGCACCACGCCAGCTCTCACTCGCGCTGCGCAAGTGCTGATCGAGCGCCGTATGAATGCGCCGCATTGGGAGCAGAGCGAATGGGGCCGCGCCAACCTGGTTGTCTACAATGCGCGCTTTCTGCGGGGCGACGATGCGCACAAATATCTCCTCGGCCTGGTCGCGAAGGCCGCGGGCGATAACCTGCTCACCTTCTCCAGCGCAGGCATCGCCGGCGCGGATCAGAATATCTTCGCCGTCGATGGCAACACCGCCGGAGCAGCCGGCATTGCGGAGATGCTCTTGCAATCGCAAGCTGGCTACATCGAACTGTTGCCGGCACTCCCCTCGGCATGGACAACCGGATCCGCTCGCGGCTTATGTGCGCGCGGAGGCTTCGTTGTCGACATCGCCTGGCGCTCCGGAAAGCTGACTGCGGCGACGCTTCACAGCAGACACGGTGGCGAGATTCCCGTGCGCTACGGCAATCGCCTCACCACCATCCATCTCGGCGCAGGGCAAAGCACGCGTCTTCGTCCCAGTGACTTCCGTCAGCCGGCAATCGACACGCCTGAGAGCCACGCATGAAAATCGATCGACGATTGACGCAGTTCGCCGTTGTTCTGTTCCTCATCCTGACGTGCGCGGCGTTCGCGGCGCAAAAGCCCGTCTCCATTCCCGAAGAGATCGAGTGGACCTGGGAGGTGCGCCCGCCGCATCCGGACCCCAAACTGCCGAACGTGCTGCTGCTCGGCGACTCTCTCTCTCGCAACTATTTCCCCCAGGTGACAAAGGACCTGGCCGGCACGGCCAATGTCTACCTGATGGCGTCCTCTACCTCTGTCGGCGATCGACGCCTGCCGCGCCAGATCCGCGAGTTCGCCGCGATGGAAAACGTGCCCTTCCGCGTGGTGCATTTCAACAACGGAATGCACGGCTGGGACTATACGGAGGCACAGTACAAGGCGGCCTTTCCGGAGTTCCTGCGCACCGTGCGCTCACTCGTCCCCGGCAACGGCGCGCTGATCTGGGCCACCATCACTCCGGTCGAACCCAAGGCCTTCAACGGCGCCACCAACGATCGCGTGGACGCGCGGAATGTCATCGCGCGCGCCTTCATCGATGCCGCGCATATTCCTGTCGACGACCAGCACGCCCTGATGATGAAGCATCGGGATCTCTATCAGGACACCGTACACTTCAACACCGCGGGATCGAATCTGATGGGAGACCAGGCCGCAGCCTCCATCCGCAAGGAACTGCGCTGATAGGACTTGCAACATCGGGATGGCACGTATTTCGCCTTCATCCTTCCAAATGGCGCCTTTCCGCGTCTAACCACCCAGAGACGCCTCGTATACACTAGGGCTGTCCACGTGAGAATGACCCCCTGCGACAATCGGCAACTGGATAGTTCCAAAGGCCACTTCGCCATTGGTGTGTCCATTCTGCTGCTCGCGCTCGCTGTCTTTGGATGGGGACTTCACTCCAAGCTTTCTCTTTACCACGTCCGTGCGGGTGCCTCCGAAGCCGTTCCCATCGCCAAGCTGCTCTCCGAGCGGGAACGCCCGAGCGATACTGCAGAACACTGCGATCTGAATCCAGGCGATCTGCATGCCGTCGCACTTGCTCTCTCGGTCGCCCTGGTGCCGCAGCCCGCGAAGCAGATTGTTGTGGCCGCGCCTCGCCGCGAGTCACTGCCCCTGCCCTCGCGCACCCTTGCTCTCAAAGGGCCCTCCCTTCGTCGTCCCCCTCCCTCGCCTCTCGCCTGATTTCGGCGTAGCTGCAATTTGTAAGAGCTGCGCGATCGATTTCATTCGAACGGATTCGCCATCCGGACGCCCGCATACCAATATCATCGGCGCGGCACTCGGTGGCGCATAGCGAAAGTCAATCCGTTCCAGCGAGCCTGAACCGGGACAATTCCTGTCGGAACGTCGGTGAAGCGACAAGGGTAAGGCAGCTTCCATCAGGAAGCCCGCCTGATCTCCCGCCTCCGCGATCAGCAGTGTATCTTGTCCGGCTCCAGTGCGTGAGCAGGTCTACCGTGCACACTTCAGCATCTCGTCTCCGCGGATGTTTATCCGGACGAGCCCTCGCTTCGTCTGTGTTTGCCTTGGCAATGATCTCCGGATGCAATGCGCGCTCAGGCGATGCCAATGCAGCCAGCCAGCCCCCGGCTGCCGCCGTCGGCATCGTGCAGCACGGCAACATCTCACACGTGCTCTCGCTCGCCGGGCAGTTCCAGCCCTATCAGGTGATCGATGTGCACGCGAAGGTCTCCGGCTATGTGCGCCGTATCTATGTCGATATCGGCGACCGGGTCCACGCCGGCCAGACGCTTGCGGTCCTCGAAGTTCCGGAGCTGAACGCGCAATATCGCGGCACGCAGTCCGAGGAGCAGCGCAGCAAGGAGCAGATCAGCATCGCGCAGCACGAGATCATCCGCGCTGAAGCGAGCCACGCCGCGCTGCAGGCCAACTACGACCGCCTGTCTCAGGCGGCGAAGGCGCAGCCCGGCCTCATTGCGGAGCAGGAACTCGATGATGCGCGCGCCAGGGCCGACGGATCGCAGGCACAGGTCGAGGCTGCGCGTTCCACTCTCTCCGCGGCACGTCAGCAGTCAGACGTAGCCAAGGCGGACATGGAGCGTTATGGCGCGCTCCAGTCCTACACCACCATCGCAGCGCCGCTCAGCGGTGTTGTCATCTGGCGCTATGCCGATACGGGCGCGCTCATCCAGGCCGGAACCGCGTCGGAGAGCCAGAGTCTGCCGCTCGTCAAGCTCTCGCAGAGCGATCTTCTCCGTCTGCGCCTACCGGTGCCGGAGGATGCCGTCGGCTATATCCACGATGGCGATACCGTGCAGATCCGCGTTGATGCGCTGCACCGCTCCATTACCGGCAAGATCGTCCGCTTCACCCGCAACCTCAGCCTGGACACGCGCACCATGCAGACCGAGGTGGATGTCCCCAACAAAGACCTCAGCCTCATCCCGGGCATGTATGCGAATACGTACGTGCAGCTTGCACATAAAGAGAGCGTGCTGACCATACCGCTGCTTGCGGTTCAGCACGATGACTCCGGCAACCCGACCGTTCTCATTCTCGACAGCGAGAATCACGTTCACCGCCGACCCGTCGTACTTGGCATACGGGGTTCGCTTCTCGCAGAGGTGCAAAGCGGCCTTCAGCAAAATGACCGAGTCGTGCTCGGGAGCGGCGCCCGCTACAAGGATGACGAGCAGGTCACGCCACGCGTGGAACCGCAGCCGGCCAATGACGTCATGCATGAAGAAGGTGGCATGACCGACGCCGCAAACGACGGAGGCAACTGACGTGCCCAAATTTGCCCTCCGCTATCCCTTCTTCATCATCATGCTCTCGCTCATGGTTTTGGTCGTGGGCGTGGTCAACGTCATTTCCATGCCGGTCGATCTCTTTCCATCCATCGACATGCCCGTTGTGGTCGTCGCTACCTTCTACTCCGGCATGCCGCCGCAGCAGATCGAAGGCGACATCACCGATACCTTCGAGCGCTTCTTCACGCTCGCTGCCAACGTCGATCACATCGAATCTCGTTCGCTCTCCGGTGTCTCGCTCATCAAGATCTATTTTCTTCCGGGCACCGACGCGAATGCGGCGCTCAGCAACATCTCCAACCTGGCCATGGCCGATCTGCGCCGCCTGCCTGAAGGCACATTGCCCCCCGTTGTGCTCGGCATGACGGCATCGAGCCAGCCGGTATGTCTCGTCACGCTGAAAGGGGAAGGCCTGAACGAGACGGAGCTGAAAGACCTCGCGCAGTTCCAGGTCCGCAATCAGATCGCGAACGTCCCCGGCGCGTCGGTGCCGCAGCCCTTCGGCGGCCGCTATCGCCAAATCCAGGTCTACGTCGACCCGCTCAAGCTCGAAGCGCACAACATGAGCCTGATGGATGTGGTCGATAGCGTGAATCAGTCGAACCTCATTCTGCCCGCGGGTGATGTCCGCATTGGCACCAAGGATTACAACCTGTACGCAAATAGCCAGGTGCCGACAGCCCAGGAGATCAACTCCATGCCGCTCAAGTCTTCCGGCAATGCCTCCGTGCTCGTCGCGGATGTGGGCCACGCCGAAGACTCCGGTGCTATTCAGACCAACATCGTTCGCATCGATGGGCAGCACTCCGTCTATGTGCCAATTCTCAGGCAGGCCGGCAAGAGCAATACCATCGAGATCGTCAATGGCATGCGCGCCGCCATCAAGCGCCTCGTCGACATTCCGCCAAGCCTTAAGACGACCGTCGTCTTCGATCAGTCTCTCTTCGTCAAGGGCGCCATCCGCAACCTGATGAAGGAAGCGCTGATCGGTCTCGTGCTCACCAGCCTCATGATCCTGCTGTTTCTCGGGAACGGACGTGCCACCGCCGCTTCGCTTCTTTCCATACCCATGTCCTTGCTGCTTTGCATGCTGGTGCGCAATGCATTTGGCGGCACCATCAACACCATGCTGCTCGGCGGCATGGCCCTGGTCCTGTCACGCCTCATCGATGATTCGGTCGTCGTGCTCGAAAACATCGTCCGCTACATGGAAGAAGGCGCGCCTCCCGATCGCGCCGCTGCCGAAGGTGGTCAGGAAGTCTCCCTCGCCGTCCTCGCCGCGACCGTTTGTACTTCCATCGTCTTTTTTCCGGTCTTCTTGCTGAACGGCGTCAGCAAATACATCTTCACCGATCTCGCGCTCGGAGTCGTCATCTCCATCTTCGCGTCGTATTTCTTTTCCATGACGCTCGTGCCCCTCTTCTGCTCCAGGTTCATTCGCCTACAGCATGGAAGAGACGCCACGAAGAAGCGCTCAATCTTTCGCGTGATCATCGACCGATTCAACCTGTACTTCCAACGCTTGTTGCACCGCTACGAGCAATTGGCCTATCGTGTGCTTCGCCGTCCCGGCTTCACAGCTGCCGTGCTGTTGGGCGGAACGCTGCTGATCCTCGTAGTTCTCACGCCGGTCCTTGGTCGCGCTTACTTCCCGCGGACAGATCCCGGCCAATTCATCGTCAATATCAAGATGCCAAGCGGCACGCGCATCGAAACCAGCGACGCCTACATCGCACGCGTTGAGAACGGGATTCGTAAGGTCGTTTCACCAAACGATCTTGGCATGATCGTCTCCAACATTGGCATCACACCCGATCTCTCCGCCATCTACACCTCCAACTCTTCCATGGACACCGCCTTCGTCCAAGTCAGTCTCAACGATGACCACTCCATCGGCAGCTATCAATACATCGACCGCGTACGCCGGCGCCTTGCATCCGAAATGCCCGAGGTCCAGACTTACTTTCAGGCCGGCGGCCTCGTCGATTCGGTCGTCAATCAGGGCCTTCCCGCGCCGCTCGATATTCAGATCAGCTCCAACGATCAGCCTGGCGCCTTCGACAAAGCGCAGGAGATTGCCCAGCAATTGCGCGGTCTTTCCAGCGTAGGCGATGTCTATATCCCGCAGGATTTGAAGTACCCCGGCCTCCAACTCAACATCGATCGCGAGCGCGCTTCACTCGTCGGCCTTTCACCGAAGGACGTCGTCGACAATGTCATCACCGCGCTCACATCGAACGGCGTCATTGCGCCCAGCTACTGGATCGATCCCAACACCGGCAATAACTACATGCTTACGGTGCAATACTCAACGCACCAGATCGAGCACATGAATATGGAGGAGTTCGAGAACATCCCCCTGCGCGGCAACGGGCAGAGCAACTACACCCCGCTCCGATCGGTCGCCTTCACCAAGCCAATTGACACACCGACGGAGGTCGATCACTATAACCTCCGCCGCGTCATCGACGTCTATGTGCAGCCGCGCACTGAGGCGCTCAACACCGTCAGCCGTCAGGTGAACCGCGTTATCTCTTCTGTCAAGAAGCCCGCCGGCATGATCATCACCGTCCGTGGAGCGGTCGAAAGCATGCACGTGTCCTTCGAGAGATTCGGGATCGGCCTCATTCTTTCCATCTCCCTCATCTATCTCGTGCTCATGGCGCAATTCGCATCCTTCCGAGATCCGTTCATCATCCTCATGGCCATTCCGCCGGGACTCGCTGGCGTTGCACTCTTTCTCCTCATCACGGGCTCTTCACTGAATGTCATGTCGCTGATGGGCGTCATCATGATGACCGGTATCGTCGTCTCCAACTCCATCCTCATCGTCGAGTTCGCTGGCATTCTTCACGCTCAGGGCAGCAGCCTGCTCGATGCCGTCGTGCACTCCTGCAAGATCCGCATGCGCCCCATTCTCATGACCTCCCTCGCAACCCTTCTCGGCATGATTCCTCTCGCGCTCGGCCTCGAAGCCGGCAGTGAGCAGTACGCGCCGCTCGCTCGCGCCCTCATTGGCGGACTCTCCGTCTCCGTCGTCGTCACCGTGTTCCTTGTACCGGCGGTCTACCTCCTCGTCCACGGACGCCGGGCCGGCCATGCACCAGTTGCAATCGCAAAGGAGGTCTAACGCATGCGGAACCCCGTTCATCTTCTCGCGATCACACTGCTGGCCATATGCCAGTCGCCGCGCAGTCTAGCGCAATCAGCCGACGTGACTTCGTCCGCACAGGCGCCGTCTTCCTCCGACCCGGCTTCCGTATCTTCGTCCACGCAACTGCCGCCTGAATCAGCACGGCGCCTTACCCGCGAAGACGCAGAGCGCATGGCGCTCATCAACAACCCGCGCGTCAGCATCAGCCACCTGCTCGCTCTGGCTCAGCATCAGGTTGTGCGGCAGGCTCGATCCGGAGAGCTGCCGACACTCACTGGCAGCGTCACCGCGCAGGATGCAAACGACGGCAGCCGCATCTCCTCCGGTTCGCTCTCCGCCTCCCGGCTCTTCACCCGCGCCGGCGCCGGCATCAACTTCTCGCAGCTCATCACCGACTTCGGCCGCACCACCACCCTGGTTGCCTCCAGCAAGCTTGAGGAGCGCGCACAGCAGGCCAACGAGCTCGCTACACAGGAAGACATCGTCCTCATCACCGACCAGGCCTTCTACAACGCGCTCCAGGCGCAGGCGCTTCTTCAGGTGGCAAAGCAAACGGTCAATCTGCGACAGACCACGCAGAGCCAGGTGAATCAGTTGACGCAGAACAGGCTGCGCTCCACCCTCGATCTCACCTTTGCCAATGTCAACCTGTCGCAGGCGCAGTTACTTGCACTCGACGCGCAGAACAACGCAGACGCCACCAAGGCCGCGCTCGATGAGGTGCTCGGCCTCGATCATCCCGTACCGTACTCGCTCGTGGACAATACGAAGGACAATCCGCCTCCGCCACCGGATGAGCAGGCCTTGCTCGATCTCGCCGTAAAGCAGCGTCCGGATCTTCAGTCGCTCGATCTCACGCGTCAATCGCAGGAGAAGTTCAGCCGCGCGCAACGCGACCAGAGGCTGCCCACCCTCTCCGCGCTCGGCACCGTGGGCGGCACTCCGGTGCGTCCCGGCCAGTACTACGTCTCCAGTTGGGATGGAAGCATCGCCGCGAACCTGAACATCCCCATCTTCAACGGATTCCTCTATTCGGCGCAGGCGAAGGAAGCGCAACTGCGCGCACAGGCGACAGAGCAACAGACGCGTCAGCTCAAGGACCGCATCGTGCGCGATGTACAGACCGCCTGGCTCGACGCGAACAACGCGTTCACGCGCCTTGGCGTCACAGCGCAGCTGCTCAACCAGGCGAATGACAGCCTCGGCCTCGCGCGGACACGCTACAAGCTCGGCCTCTCCTCCATCGTCGAGCTAAGCCAGGCACAGCTTCAGCAGACCGAAGCCGAAATCACTAACACCAATGCGCAATACCAGTACCGGCTCACGCTCTCCGCGCTCAACTTCCAGACCGGAGTGCGGCCATGAGCACTGCAGCCACGACCGCGTAGTGACTTCTATGATTTCGTTCGGGGTCACGCAGGCAGCGCTGGAATCGCAATCCCCTGCTCCTCGTACACAGCGCGATTGGCAATGGCCGCGGCAATCGCCGATCCATAGCCAACGCGCGCATTCGCCACGCGGCTGCTTCTTCGCGCGCACACACTCGATAAATGCGCGGCACGCCGTCAGCGTGGGATCCTCTGTCACCGGCACGCGCAGCTTCTCACCCGGCCCGCGATAGGGCATCTCGCCCTTTGTGCTGTAGGAGGCACCCGTCGTAATGCCATGCCTCGCCACCTGCTCGCCTTCTTCCGCTGGCTTGGGATGCGTCTTCGGCTCGTAATACAAGGTTGCGTCTTCGATCGTGATTGCAACGCTGCCTTCTGTGCCGTAGATCCAGAGTTCGTTGCCCATCTTCGCGTTGTCGGTTAGCGAGCTGAACATCAGCCGCCGGCCGCCTGGATAGGCGAAGACTGCCTGCACGTTATCTCCCACCGTGCGGCCATCGTGGTAACGCACGATGCTCGTCATGCCGGTAGCACGTTCGGGCGTCGCATCGAAGACCCAGTTCGCAATGTCGATGTGGTGCGAGCCAAGCTCCGTCACCAGTCCGCCTGAGGTCTCGCGATACAGACGCCAGTTGATCAGGTGTTCCAGCTTGCCGCCCGGATCCGGACTCGGCACCGCCCGCCGCCAGTCGTTGTTGCGATGCCAGTACGCATACACATGCGTCGGCTCGCCAATCTTTCCCTTCTTCACCGCTTCCACCGCCGCCCGCACCCATGGCGCATACCGGTACTGATGGCCAATCTGGAAGAGAGCTCCCGGCCGAGTTGCCGCTGCGTAGATCTCGTTACACTGCTCCGGCGTAAAGCCCAGCGCCTTTTCACCATATACAGGACGATCGGTTTTGAGCGCGGCCAGCACATGCTCCGCATGATGCGCCAGGGGTGTTGCCACGTAGATGGCGTCCAGGTCTTTGCGCGCCAGCAACTCGCGATAGTCGTTCGTGTGCGGCACTTCCGAGCCCACCATCCGGTTCACCTGCTGAAAGCGCGGCTCGTAGATATCGCACACCGCCGCGATGCGAACTCCCGGTACATGCAACAGTTGCCGTAATAATTCCTGTCCGCGGCTTCCCGGTCCGATCATGCCCACGCGTAACTCATCGGCCTTTGCCTGCTCGGCCAGCCCGCGCACACCATCCAGTCCCATCGCCAGCCATGCTGCCGACGCACCGCCCAGCACCTCTCGTCGATTCACTCCGCCTGCTCCTTCATTCTTCTCATAACCATATTCCCTGCAAACTCTCCTTCGCGAATCGTCATCTCAACCTGAACCCTGATGCGAAGCGATACCGACGCAGTGAAGAGCCTGCCCTGAGCTTGTCGAATGGGATTTGCCTTTCGCCCTCATCACCGGCGGCCACATCTCCGTTCCCCGTTCCTATTTCCCTTTTTCCACCCACCGATATCTTTCGACCGAACCACCCGCGAGCACCACCATCGCCACATCCGCCTGCGGCAGCGACGCCATCACTCGCTGTCGTCCGGCCGCATCCAGCACAAACATCACATTCGACAACGCATCGCCGTCCGTCGCGGACGGCGCAATCACCGTCGCCTGCAGCCGTCCCTCCACCGGGCGCAGCGTGCGCGGGTCCATGATGTGGCAATACTGATGGCCGCCAGCGACGAAGTGCTTCTCCGAACAGTTCGCGGTCGAGAGCGATGTATTCCGCAGCATGACGGTCGAGAGCGCCTCGCCTTTATGCATTCGGATCGGGAACTTTGATCTTCCAGCCCTGCACACCCGGCGGGGAGCCCAGCGCATAGATCGTGCTCGAGCCTGCGGAAAGCAGCGCCGCCGGCACTCCATCCGCGCGCAATGCTTCGACCGCCGCATCCACCGCAAAGCCTTTGCCGATCCCGCCCGGATCCAGTTCCACGCCGGGCGCGGTAAACCGCACCGTGCGAGTGCCGGCATCCAGCGCCACCCGCCTCCACCCTGTCTCCGCGCGCACCCGCGCCAGCTCTGCGTCCGTCGGGATATGTCCCGTGCTGCGGAAGAATCCCCACGCCTTCATCAGCTTTCCAACCGTAATATCGAAGGCGCCATCGGAGCGCGCGCTCCACGCCAGCGATTCCTTCAGAAAGCGAAATGTCTCCGGATCGGTCGTCACCGGATGTTGCGCGGCTTCACGGTTGATCCGCGAGAGCTCGCTCTGCGGCTGGTAGTTGCTCAGCAATGACTCGAGTTGATCGACGATGGCGAAGACGCGCTCCGCCTCGCGATCCGCGGCCGCAGCATCAGCCACATATATATAGAGGGTGAAGTCCGTCCCCATCGCAGGATGCACCCTGGTGAAGAGCTGCGCATCCTGGGCGCTGAGCTGCTGTGCCGCCGCCAGAAAGAAGAGCCACGCCGCCAGCACGGCTCCCGCAGTCCGTCTCCCTCGACCGCGCTCGAAGCGGTCTCGGGCTTTCAGGGCGTGCCCCGCTCCTCTTTCTGCCTCACCAACTGTTCGAGGGACATCGCGATTCGTTGCAGCGTCTTTGTGAAAGTGGTCACCGCCCAGAGAATCGTTACCCAGAACCCAACAAACAAGACCAGGACGATCGCATTTGTCAGCATCGACGGTGCTCCTTACGCTCAGAGGTACGCATCCATCTTCGTCGCCATCGCCTCCTCCAGCGTGATACGTCGCTTCTGGCGGAAAGCGAGATTCGACATATGCGCCGCAATCGCCGACTTGTAACCGACATCAACCGAAGCATTCGGCTGTCTTTCGGTCGCGGATGCATTCAAACCAGTTCGCCATGTGGTCCGTGTCCTTGGACTCGCCCTTCAGCACAGTGGTGTCCGGATTATTGATCTTCTCCGGCAGATACGTGATCGATGACTGCGACCGCCCCGTCACCATATCGGTCGAGCCCGACACATGCTGGATCGTTCCCTTATCCCCCAGGATGTGTTCGCCCAGCCCATAGCGGCTGTTGCTGAAGGTCGACTGCCAGTTCACCAGCATGTCCGGGTATTCGAGCGACGCCATGATCGTGTCCGGTACCTGCCGCTTGTCCTTCACCGAGAAGACGCCGCCGGTCATCGAAGCAGCGACCGGCAGGTCGAGATCGAGCGCAGTGATAATCCATGAAACCTGGTGCACCATGTTTTCCGTCACGTTGCCGCCGGAGAACTCCCAGAACAGCCGCCAGTTGATGTACTTGAAGCCATCGAACTTCGGCTCCTTCCGCCCATCCAGAAACAGCTTCCAGTTCACATGGTCAGGATCGCAGTCAGAGGGCACCGGCCGCACCCATTGTCCCTTGCCGATCGGCGTGTTGCGGCTCATCCACGCATCCACGCTGCATACCTTGCCGACCTTCCCATCCTTGATCCACTGCAGCGCATCCTTCAACTCGCCCGAGCTCTCATGCTGCAAACCGATCTGCACCACCTGCTTCGACGCCGCGGCCGCCTTCTTGCACTCCACCGCTTCAGGAATGTCCCAGGTCATCGTCTTCTCGGAGTAGAGGTCCTTCCCCGCCTGGAGCGTCGCCACGAAATACTTTTTGTGCAGATGCAGCGGCGTCGCGTTGATCACCGCGTCCACATCCTTGCTCTCGAGCAGCTTCATCGGGTCGTCATACATCGTCGCGTTCGGCACCACCTGCTTCGCCATCTCGCGCCGACGGCTATAGATGTCCGCAATCGCCACGCACTCCACATTCGGCTGCTTCAGCGCGGTCTTCAGATCGTCCATGCCGCGATCGCCCGCGCCAATCAGCCCGAAGCGAATGCGATCATTCGCGCCCAGCGCCCGCGCCGTCGGCAACAACGTTGCCGCCGCCAACCCCATCCCTGCCTGCCCCAGAAACTCCCGCCGTGTCGTCATCTCTCTCCTCTGTTGCCTGTCACTTCTCGCCGCAGTGCACGCCCGCGCCAGCCAGCACCTTCTTCAATCCCGCCATGCTCACCCGCGTCGACGCCTCCGGCGTCCCCGCGCCGCGCCAGTGCGTTTCCAGACTGATCGCGTAGTGATACTTCATCTTCAGGAAATCCCGAATCTGCCCCGGCCATCCCACGACGCCGTCGCCCACCGGCGCCCAGTTATACTTCAGGCCCTCGCCTCCGACCGCCACATCCTTCGCATGGCAGTGTCCGATGCGCGCCTTCGGCAGCAGATCAAATCCCTTGCTGTACGGATACTCCCCGATCGCCGCCGCATTGCCCGGATCCCAATTCAGCATGAAGTTCTTATTCGTAACCGCCGCGAGCGTCCTTTTCGACTCCGCACCCGTCGCCGTGTTGCAGCTCATCTCGTTTTCAAGCAGCAGGATCATCCCATCCTTCTCGCACCGCGCAGCCGCTTCGCGCAGCTTCTGGTCCATCGCCGCGCGGTACGGCTTCTGGTCCTCCAGCCGCCAGAAGTCGAAGCACCGGATGCGATCCGTCTGAAATGCCTTGGCCAATGAGATGCACCGCTCCAGCAGCTTGTCCTGCGCACTCATGTCGAAGTCCGCATGAAACTGGTCGCGCTTCTCGCTCTGCTTCGACTTCGGCGCGCCCGGCCAGTCCACCTTGAACAGCGGGCTCGCAATGTCGGTCACCCGCAGCCGATGCTTCTCCAGAATCTTCCGCGCGTCGTCCACTTCCTTCGCATTCAACTCGGTGATGTTCTTGTTCCACATCCCGCGCAGCTCGATCCAGCTCAACCCAAAATCCTTCGCTGCAATCGAGCACGCCTTCTCAAAATCCTGCGTGATCTCGTCGTTGATCACCGCCAGCCGAAATGGGCAGCCGCTCATACCCGCACCCCCAGCGACTCCAGATACTGCTTGCTCATCCGCGCGCTCTCCTCCGGTGTTCGCGTCGACCCCGGCCGTTCGCCATCCAGCTCCACAATGCCCCAGCCGCGGAAGTGCGTCTCCTCGAGCGCCGCCAGCAGCGCCTTGAAGTCCACGCGACCCTGTCCGAGCTCCGCAAATTCGTAACCGCCATGCGCAGTTGGCGATGGCTTCGTGTCCTTCAGGTGCAGGAACAGCAACCGCCGCTTGTACTGGCGCACCGCGGCCGCCGGATCGCCGCCGCCTTGCAGGTAATGCGCCACGTCCAGCTCCAGTTTCACGTACTTCGGATCCGCCGCATCCAGAATCGCATCGGTCGCATCCGGCGCCTGTCCAATCGTGTTCATGTGGTTGTGGAAGCCGGTCTGGATGCCGAACTCTGCGGCGCGTTTGCCAATCTCCGTCAGCAGATACCCCTCGCGCTTGTAGTCCGCCGCTGTCCAATTTGCCGGCGCGCCTTTGGGATTACCTTCGCCAATCACTTGCAGATACTTCCCGCCCGCTGCTTGCAGGTACTTGGCATGCTGCGTGTGCAGCTCCAGCGTCTCCTTTTCCTTCGCCGGATCGAGGTGCGCATCTCCGCTCGAGAGCGCCACGAACATCAGCTTGTGCTCGGCCAGCGCCGCCTCCAGCGTCTTCGGGTCCGGATGCTCCTTCAGCACATTCGCGCGCAACTGTATCCCCGGATAACCCACCGCGGAGATCTGCTCAATCGCCTCGCCGTCGTGTCCATCCCAGGTAATCGCCGCATATCCTACGCGCAGCTCCCACGCGCCGCGATGGAGCGGCGTGTCAAACAGTGACAGATCCATCGGCGGATACAACCGCCCTGGCCCCACCATCCCGGCTGCTGCCTTCTGCAACAGTGGCGAGCACATACTCGCCGCGCTCGCCGTCGCCATTCCCGCCAGCAACCGCCTTCGCGTTACATCCATTCCGTCCTCCAGCCCACCTGCACATACTCCCGTTAAGTAATCGATTACCCGACGCGCCCATCCTACACCGAAGCGACCGCTCACCACTTCGTCATACCGCCCGGAGCCGCCTCGCGCCAGCGAGACCCCGGCATAGCGGAGGGATCTGCTATTTCTCCTCTCCAACCAACGAATGCCGGGTGCCCACGTTCGGCTGTTCGAAGATGTGAGACAAGGCCTGCCCGCCCACAAAATCAAACGTGAGCAAACAAAGGGAGCGAGCCCCACCACACGCGCCGCAGGCGCATCCGCCCCGGACGGCTAGTCCGCGCGCCGCCGGAGCTTCCGCCCGTGCGGCCAGCACTAAAAATTCACCGTCGCGGCAAAATTCAACACCCGCGGCGCATATCCCGAAGCCGTCCCTGTCACTTGTCCAAAGTTCGTACTCGTCAGGCTCACTCCCGGATTCGCAAAGTTCGGGTGGTTCAATGCGTTGAACGCATCCGCGCGCAGCTGCACTGAGATCGCCTCGTGAATCGGTATCGTCCGCGACAGCGATGCATCGAACGTGGTCACCCCCGGCCCGTAATATCCGTTCTTCGGCGTGTTGCCATAAGCGGCTGTCGTCGGTTGCACAAACGCGCTCGTGTCGAACCATTGCTTGCCGGAGCCGATCGAGCCCAGCTTGTGGAAGGACCCGACCTGATCCGGAACCTGCGTATTGCCCGGCGCGTTCAGGCTGTTCGCGCTCGCCGTCAGGAACAGTGGTTGCCCGGTGTCGGCGCTCCACACTGCGCTCGTCTGCCATCCGCCCAGCACTGCACCTCCGATGCCCTGCTGTAGCCATGGCTTGTTTTTGCCAAAGGGCAGCTCGTAAATCACGCTCTGGCTGTATGTGAACCGCCGGTCCCAGCTTGTCGGCGCATAGTCACGGCGCGGATCGAGATAAAAGTTGAAGCTCGCCAGCCCCGTCGTCGACGAGATATAACCCATCGACTTCTGGAAGGCGAGGCCGCTGGTCCAGCTCAACCCATTCTGGAAACGGCGTGTCGCCTTCACCTGCAGGCCGTTGTAGTTGCTGTTGGTTCCATAGGCCATGATGTTGGTCGTGGCCGTGCGTCCGAAGGTCGCGTGCTCCGGCTGCCCCGCGGCGCCCGCGCCTGCCACCACTCCGGCATTGATGTTGTAGTACGCCGGAACGTGTCGTCCCTGGTTGCCCACATAAGCAAAGTCCGCCACCCAGCCGTGGCCAAAATCCTGCTGCAGCGCCACGTTGAAGCTCATCACGTAGGGATCTTTGTAGTCCGGGTTCACAATGTTCCATGAGGAGCTCTTCGGCGCATTCGGAATAATTCCATTGGCGGGAATCACCGGCACCGGCGCGGGTGGAAATCCGTTTTCGAGCGTCGCCACCGATCCATCCGTGCGCACTGCGGGCAGATAGCTGCTCGTCGAATTGAAGGACACATTCTGCCGCACCGGATAGTTGTAGGCGTAGTTATTGTCCTGGAATGGTGTGTGGCTGATGCCGAATCCCGCCCGCACCACCGTCCGCGGCGTCGCGCGATAGGCTGCGCCTAGGCGCGGTTCAAAGTTCCCCCAGCGCACCGGCAGCCCCAGATCGTCGGGCACCGCACCATAACCGGATACGTGAAGCGTATTGTCCGTGGGATCGTATTGCGAAAAGCCGCCCTTGCGATCAGGATTGGCCGGCGGATAAAACTCCCAGCGCACCCCATAGGTCAGAGTCAGCTTGGGCGTCGCCTGCCACGTGTCCTGCGCGTATGCGAAGTAGAGCGTCTGCCGCCACGAGGCCGACCCCACATTCACGTCGCGCCCCACGGTGTTCGGCACATCCAGCAGGAAGCTCGCGAAGTCGTTGCCGAAGCTTGTCTTCTGTCCCGTCGCATTCAACCCCGTCTGTCCCTCGGCATATTCGAAGATGCCGCGCGGGGAGAAGGTCTGGCCCTGGGTCAGGTTGTCGCGTACGCGCCGCAGCTCAAAGCCAAACTTCAGCGAATGATTGCCCAGGACGTAGTTCCAGTAGTTCGCCGCATCGATGTTGCTCTCGCCACGGTCCCACGGGATGCTCGCGCTGTAGCCCACCAGCGGACTCGCACCTGTCAGTGATGCGCCGCCGTAGCCCGGAATGCTGATTCCCGCCAGTCCGCTGGTGAATGCGCTCACGTTCACTCCCGGAATGCCGATCGCCGTCGAAGCGTCCGTGCCATAGTCGGCCTGCCGTGCGTTGTTGCGGTAGTGGTTCACGCCCACGCGCACGCCGGTCAACACGCGCGGCGAAAAGACATGTGTGTACTCCCCCGCCGTGTTGTAGGTGGTGTTTGTGCCCGTCCCTTGAAATCCGCCGCCGCCCGCCGGTCCGCCCGCCGCGCCAAAGGCCGGCTGCTGGAAGGTGGTCACCTGCTGCCAGCTATAGCGATAGGTCAGGTGGTCCTCAGCCCGCAACCGCTGATCGAACTTCACATCGAACTGCGTCGAGTCCTGATCGAAGCCAAGGTTCTCCTGGAAGTTGTTCACCGTTCCCGCACCGGCGACATTCGGCAGCGGCACCAGGTTCAACACCGCCACCGCCACCGGACTGAAACGCGCCGGCGAAATCCGGTTGCCGGCAAACTGCGTCCGGCCCGTGCCGTCCGCATTGCCCGTTGCCGGATCATAGATCGCCGTCGGGCTCGCGCTCAGGTCGCCGTTGCGGAATGCCGCGGTTGGCACCGTGGTCTGAAAGAACTGGCTCTGGTGATTGTTGTAGCGCAGAAAGTCGCCGAAGAAAAAAGTCCGGTCCTTGATAATCGGGCCGCCGACGGTCGCGCCGTAATAGTTGTTGGTAAAGCGTGGAAACTTCCCGGTGTTGTTGAAGTAGCTGCGCGCTCCGGTCGCGCTCACCTCGTTGAACTCATATGCCGATCCGTGGAAACGGTTGGTCCCGGACTTCAGCACCACGTTGGTCACCGCGCCCGCCGCGCGCCCAAACTCCGGCGCGTAGTTGCTGGTCGTCACGTCCACTGTCTGGATTGCGGCTGCCGGCGGGATATACACCTGCAGCAGACCGGTGCGCTCGTTGTCGTCAATGCCTTCCAGTTGCAGGTTGTTCGCCAGCTCCGCCTGCCCATTCACCTGGAAGGACTGCGAGTTCTGCGCATCGAAAAACGTGGAGTGATCGTAGATGGGCGCACTCACCCCCGGCACCAGCGACTCCAGTGCCTGGAAGTTGCGGCTGTTGCCCACCGGCAGGTCGCTCACCTGCTTGGTCTCGATCTGCTGAGTCACGTCGGCACGGTCCGTCTGCAGCATCGGCGCCATATCCGTCACCGTCACCGTCTGCTGCGCGCCGCCCGGGTTCAATCTCACATCGGTGCGGTTGGTTGTGTTCACCGTCGCCTGCACGCCGTTCGTCAACGAGTTCGCAAAGCCCGAGTCGGCCACTTGGATCGAATACACACCCGGCGGCAGCAGTGTGAACTCGTAGTTGCCGCTGTCATTGGTTTGGTGGGTATAAGTCTGGCCCGTGCTCTGGTCGGTGATGGTGACCGTCGCATGGCCCAGCACTGCACCGCTCGTATCGGTCACCGTGCCCACCAGGGTTGCCGTCGTCGCCTGCCCCTTCGCGCGAGGCGCACTTGCCAGCAGCAGTAGGACCGCCGCTCCGGCACCCAACCACACACGCCTCTGCTTCCTGCTGATATTCCGCATCACTGGACCCTCCCGTAAGAAAAAAATTGCTCTCCACATGGCCCCGGCGCGCCTTTGGCGCATCTCGTAAAAAGAGCAAACTCTTGCCGGATCGCACTCTATTCCCCTTGATAAAAAGCTGTCAAGCAGCCAGACAGGTAACGCGCCGTAGCTCTGTTTCATGCCATCGAACATTGTTCCCGGAGATCGCGCGAACGATACAGATCACCTGCGCCGGGCTGCACCGTCCTCTGGGCAAAATCACCTGCGCGGAATATCGTTAACTTTGTACCCAGTTGCGCCCCAAAACGTACCCGGAACGTCTCCTCAAGGCCCTTTCGCGACACAAATCGCACCCAGACGCAACTAGGAACGCACCCCAACCGTCTCCGGAGGAGCCTGTTTCGAGCACCGCATCTACCCGATCGCGGTCACACAGTGAAGCGGGCTGTGGCAGCATAGGGAGCGTGGTGCTTGAACCCATCGTCAACCAGCGGCTCTACCAGCAGGTCGCGGACAGCATTCGCAAACAGATCCAGAGCGGCTCGATGCCGCCCGGCTCGCGGCTGCCGTCAGAGAAGCTTCTCGCGCAGCAGCTCGGCGTCAGCCGGCCCACTGTGCGCGAAGCCATGATTGCCCTCGAGATCGCCGGGCTGGTCGAGATCCGCACCGGATCCGGCTCCTACGTTCGTCGCCGCGACGCGCCCGCGGCCCCTTCGGTCGACACCGGCCCCGGCCCCATCGAGCTGCTCAACGCGCGCATCCTCATTGAAGGCGAGATAGCCGCGGAAGCCGCGCAGCGCGCCACTCCGGAGGATCTCGCCGAGATTGCGCAGACGCTGAAGGAGATGGAGTCGATCATCGCCCGCGGCGAGCACAGCCGCAGCGCGGACCAGAACTTTCACGTCAGCATCGCGCGCGCCTCCGGCAACGATGTGCTGGCTTCGATCGTGGGCGAACTATGGGCAGGCATGTTCTCGCCACTCTTTCACCAGTTCAGCGAGCGCACGCGCCTGGTGCGCCGCCAGGACGCCGCGCTCCACGAGCACCGCGCCATCTATGCAGCGCTGCGCACGCACGATGCACTGGGCGCGCGCGCCGCCATGCGCCACCACCTGATGCAGGTGCAAGCCGTGCTCACCGATGCCGAGCTTTCAAAGGATTAGGCCCATTGCGCCCCCACGCGCATCCAAGCACCGTGGGCCAAGTTCCCCCGCCCCCTCCCCCGAAGCAGTCCCAAGCGTCAAACCGGAGCACGAATTGGTATCGAATAAACGTTTTCCGGTGCACGTTGGGCACTGTTTGGCAGCTTAGCCGCAAAGACCTCAGAGTTTTGACCCGGGTTCCGTACAATTTGCGTCAGGTTGTCAGACAGATTTGTCTGTAGATAAGGAAAGAAACCGGATGTCCCTGCTCCATCCCGACCGACTTTTCCCCACCGATCCATGTACCCGCGAGATTGCGCGCAGGATCTTCTCAGAGATCTGCGCATTGCCGATCGTGAGCCCCCATGGGCACACCGATCCTCGCTGGTTCGCGGAGGATACCCCTTTCCCCGATCCGACGGCACTGTTCCTTCTGCCCGACCACTATGTGCTGCGGATGCTTTACAGCCAGGGGATCCCGATGGAAACCCTGCGCGACGGCGCCGACCCTGAAAAAGCGCAGGATGTGTGGCGGCTCTTCGCAGCGAACTATCACCTCTTTCGCGGCACACCGACGCGGCTGTGGCTTGACTATGCCTTCCAGGAACTTTTCGGCCTCGAGGTACGGCTCTCAAACGAGACAGCGGACCTGTACTGGGAGACGATCTCAGAACATCTTGCCCGCGAAGAATTCCGGCCGCGCGCACTTTACAAACGATTCCAGATCGAGGTGATTGCCACCACCGACAGCGCGCTCGATAACCTTGAGGCGCACGAGGAACTCCGCGCGACGGGGTGGAGCGGGCGCGTGATCCCAACCTTCCGTCCGGATGCAGTGGTCGATCCGGAGTTCGCCGGCTTCCGCAGAAATCTCGCCAGGCTGGGCGCATTGACAGGCGAGGACACGACGAGCTGGAGGGGCTACCTGGCGGCTCTCGGAGCCCGGCGACGATTTTTCAAGCAGCAGGGTGCGACCGCGACCGACCACGGGCATCCGACGGCGGCAACTACCAACCTGTCGCGGAGCGAAGCAGAGTCGCTCTTCCGGCGGGTGACTCGCAACGATGAACCGGCGCCCGCGGATGCAGAATTATTCCGCGCGCAGATGCTCTCCGAGATGGCGCGCATGAGCGTGGAAGATGGGCTGGTGATGCAGTTGCATGTCGGAAGCTTCCGCAATTACAACCCCGTGTTGTTCGCAAAGTGGGGGCGGGACCAGGGCGCGGATATTCCGACAGCGATGAACTTCGTGCACGCTTTGCATCCGCTGCTGGCGCGTTACGGCAACGAGCCTGACTTCCGTCTAATCCTGTTCGCGCTCGACGAATCGACGTTCAGCCGGGAGCTCGCTCCGCTGGCCGGTCATTACCCGTCTGTGATCCTGGGGCCGCCATGGTGGTTCCTCGATAGTCCGGAGGGCATGATGCGCTTCCGGCAACACGTAACCGAGACCGCCGGGTTTTACAACACGGCAGGATTCAATGACGACACGCGTGCTTTTCTTTCCATCCCTGGAAGGCACGACGTGGCGCGGCGCGTGGATGCCGCGTACCTGGCCACACTGGTGGCCGACCATCGGCTGGAAGAGGATGAGGCGCTGGAGGTAGCGCGCGACTTGACCGGGCCTTTGGTGCGGCGCGCTTACAAACTGGACTGAGTCGCGGGAAGATGGAGCATTGCGGTTTGGAAAGCATCTTTCGCGGACCCCGGCTGTCATTACAGGTAGTGTTTGGCCGTTCTACCGAGCGCTTCTTCCTAGCCGACTTGGGGCGTATCAATCCATAACAAGCTGCGGCTGACCCAGGCTACAGAGACGAACCAGAGAAAGCGCCGGACGAAGCTTCTTGCAAATCGATCCTCACTTAGGAGTGCCGCTCCGCGTAATCGAAAGAAGTGGTCTTAGTCTGGATAACATTCATGGCGAAGATCCCTGACTCTCATGTCAGTTTTATTGCTAGAAGCTGGTAATGAGGGCCCGCATTCCGATAGCTAAGTGATCCGGTGAGCGCGGGGGGAGAGCCCAGCGAAGACTGCGTCCATCTTTGTTGTGGTGCGATCCGTCTCCTCCCCGCTGCGTCTCCCGGGGTGTTGTAGAATTGGGGCCCTCGCCGCTATGACTATCTTTCTCAATATAGCGTTGCTGGTAATCGGCGCCGCATCAACGATGTCCGCTTTCGGCGGTAAGACGTGGCGTGAAGGACCTGAACCAATCTTGGAACGAATTACCTCGCGGGGCTGGATCTCGCTATTCTGCTTGCTCTTGGCTGTGTCTCTGGGAGTGACGAAGGAAATTCGATCTCAAATGGCCGACACATTGGCTAAAAGTAACTCAGAGAAAGAACAAGCAGCCGCAAAAGCTCAGGCTAGAGAGTCTGAATTACAGATGAAGCTTGCAAACGCTGGGGTTGAGAATTTAAAGCTAAGTGCAAAGAGTGCGCAGGATAAGCTGGAGTTGACTGAATCCAAGCTCGAAGCCACAGAAGAGACGCTTAATGAGGTGAGGACTAATCTCACCTCAACCCGAGAGGATCTTCAACAGGAAAACAACCTAGGCTTGCTTTCCGTGTTGGCTACGGCAAAGCTGGGTGTTTCCGATATAACCTTCGTCATTCCATTCACCAGCAAAGGAAATCCGTCGCTTGTTTTCTACAGGGCTTTGATGCCTAGTAACTTCCCAGACGTTTGTGAAGAGCAGACCAAAGTTAATGTCATTTTATCTACCACCGACAGCGATGACTTTGAGTTCCTGCAATATGAGCCTGACGATATCGAGAGTCAGCATAACTATACGTTTTTAGATCCTTCCGAAATTTCCAAAGGCACCGCTGTAAATGAACCCACCGCGGATGTCCTGTTGTCGGGAGCAGACTATGAGGACCAGGTCAAATATGTTGTGAGGGCGATAGGTCAAACGTCCTCCAATTCGGCAGCTTTCGTGGCTGATATTCATTTTGGGCAACACGGTCCTTCTGCCAGTGGACTCATAAAGTCGTTGCAGGGACAGGATGGGAGACCAATAACAATAGTGAGTAGCAGTGCTGAGGCATCCAATGAACGGTGCTCAAAGCTTGTAAACAAGTACTTCGCAGCAGCGTTTGATAAGGCATATATGAGGCTTACGCTTAACAACGCTGAGCATCTCACGATGTTTTATAGCCTGAAGGCTCTTCCTCAATTTAAAGACAAGGGAAATTGGGGACTTCCTTTTGCAATCGATTCTAAGCCGGCCGTCTCAGCAACCGATGATTTAGGCCAGGTCTTAGACATCGATTGGCCTAATGATCATTAGAGCAAGATGGAACCGATCAGTTGCGCGCGAATTAGATTTGTAATCGCCGCGCCCTTACCAGGCTTTGTCGCACGTTCTGCATTCTTATCCACTCATATCATCCACTGGATGACTGAGGAGCTTTCGTTACCCAACCGGAAAAGTGGTGAGTTGCACGCCGAGCATCGCTTTCACCAAGTCAACAGCGTACTGCCGGACATCGTCGCAGCCTATCGCATTGGGCGTCGCATTGCACGCGGTGACCTTCTGGTTCCATTGCAGAGTGGTTGCCTGAAGCACAGCTGACCCGATGAACACATTGTTTCGAGCTGCCATCACCTCAAATAGATACTTGTCCTGGTACATGGGAAACAATTTGACGTGTTCGTAGCCTCGCCGACGGACGATCAATCCATCAAAACGCGTCAACGGGGTAGCATTTGTCCACATTGCATCCGCAACCCACCCTTTAGTGTTTCCGTCAACCAACGAATTCTCGAATGCCGAGCCCTTCGCCTGTATCTCTGACGGTGACGACAGTACGGCGACGTGGATGCGCATCTGGACTTTGCCGGAGGGAAGCGCCGCCGTGCAATCGCCGTTGGGGGCCTGCTTCAGTTCCGCTCCCGAAGGCAGCACGAATGTCGCGCCGGAGGTAAGGTGCTGATACACGTCGAATGTAATGTTGCTGGGATCGATCTTGATCGTTCGAATGGTCTGAAGCAGTCCTCCAGGGTCATCCACCGATTTGGATAACTGGGCAAACGTCGCGGAGCGAAGTTTCGTCAACGTCGCGCCCGAACAGGTCGTCTCTCCCAGATTCCTGGCTTCATTGTCAGATGCGAAGAGAACAGCATGCGACGATCCGGCTGCCACTGCTGTATCTGGATGTTCATCGGATGCTGCAAGTTGATTGAGGAAATGAGCGGGAATTCCCCAACTGAGCGCAGCCGCGCCGTTTTCTAGACCGCCGTCGGCGATGGCCACGATTTTGCGTTGTCCATTGAAGATAGGTGCGCCAGAGTGCCCCGGCAGTAGATGCCCTTCGATGCTGTCGATCTCAAGATCCAGACTCGGCGATCCGCCAGACAGTGCCTGTGCAACCGAATCCGGCACAATGTTGCGCAGCGTTTTGCCTCCATATCGAAGTTGTAGTGAGGTGCTGCTCATACTCAGAATTTGCAGTGGATACCCTAGCGTAGAGAGCTGATCCGTGAGCGAGGGTGGCTTTGGATCGACTACTAAAACCTGAGCGCTTGGGGCGTCCGTGATCTTGAGCAGCACCAGATCGGCCTGGCGAAGCACCTTGGCGACGCTGGCCGGTCTTGTAACCTTAAGCGCTTCGTAATAGACCGTGATCTTTTCGACATCCCGCAACCACGTGCAGTGCGGTGACAGCAGTGTCAGGATTTGACCACAGGAATCCAGTGCCGGCCCGGTTACTGCATGAAACCCGGATCACCGATGGCTTCACCGAATCGTATACATCTGCGCTGAACTGGAACGCGATGCAAGGGCGAGCAGAAGCAAGCGCCAGCAGAGCAACGCTCACAGCAACGCAGCGGAAATCCTGAACCAGCCTACTTAGGGCAGAAGAGAACGCGAAGCGACTCGAGAACTGACTTCTGCTGTGCGGGGTCCAGCGTAGATATCTTCTCAGCGTATTCCGCATACTTCCCCCCTAACTGGCGAAGAGAGTAGAGATGCTCTGAAGCGTCCTTGTATCGGCTGGTGTCGAAGTGCTGACACTCGCCCGAATCGGCCCCGCTAAATAACACGCTTCCGGCCACCGACTCGGTTCCCCGGGCGGAAGGCGATGGGTTGTTGCTTCCGGTGCTCGATCCGGATTCGAGTATCGCGCCAACGTTTTTGTACGCAACCCATCTTCGCGCCTCCGCGCCACTGTAACCGGCGTTCTGAACCTCGGAGACCTGTTTGGCAATGGACGGTGAAAGCCAGTTGTGGGTTCGAATAGCCACCCCCAGAAGGACCGCCGCTGCACAAGCGACACCAAAGCCGCCAAGACGGATCACGGATCCCTCAGCGTACGAGGAATCACCGTCTTTGGAGGAACGTGCGAAGCCGAGCAGAGTCACCATGCCGGCGGCAAGCGCCCCGACCACGACCGAGACGACGGGCGAGGACGAGAGGCCTACTAGTACGCCGACAAGCAAGCCCAGACCTACCCCGGCGAATAACTGACCAAACATTTTATGAAGGTGATTCCAAGGCGGCGAGTATACACCCCGTCGGGAGGAGATAGACACGTTTCCGCATGTGACCAGGGACGAATTCGCATGCGCGAGAGGATGGCGCTTGGTAAGGTCGGGTTAACTTATGCGAAATCGCGCAGGACTCATCGATGACTGATGAGTAACAGTAGGTTTACTTCAAGCCATGAACGCAATCAGTTTGCTGGCTATAGCAATACCCTGGCCTCCCCACAGAATCGACTTTGTTCGAGCATGCTCCACTCCGGGATGAGCAGGCTGGCGCAGAGCTAATCTATTTCTCCAGCGTTTTCTTCAGCGCTCCTGCGATGTGAAGAGCCAGCCATGGTTAAGATGGCAACACGCGCACGCGATGGTGAACTGCCTTCGTGGACGCCGGGAAAGTACGAAGGAGAGTTGCTGGTGAGTGAAGCGGAGAACGGTGTGAAGCTGGGTCCTGCGTTATTCGATCTGAGCGGCAAGCGGGCCGTGGTGCTGGGTGGGACGACGGGCATCGGGCGAGCGCTGAGCGTGGGGCTGGCGGCGGCTGGTGCGGACGTTGTCGCGACGGGACGGCGGATGGAGCCGCTGGAGGAGACGGCGCGGGCAATCGAAGCGCTGGGCCGGCGCACGGTGCGGCAGGCGGCGGACGTGGGCGATCGCGCGAGCCTGATTGCACTGCGCGACCGCATAGCCCGCGAGCTGGGCGTGGTCGACATTCTGGTGAATTGCGCAGGGCGCATCCGGCGCGTGCCGACGCTCGAGATTGAAGAGAGCGAGTGGAACTCGATCGTGGACACGAACCTGACCGGCACGCTGCGCGGCTGCCAGGTGTTTGCGCCGCAGATGCTGGAGCGCGGCGCGGGACGGATCATCAACATCGCTTCGCTGAACAGCTTTGTGTCGTTTCATGAGGTCGCATCGTATGCGGCGAGCAAGGCGGGCGTGGCTGCGCTGACACGTTCGCTGGCGGTGGAGTGGTCGCGGCGCGGCGTGTTGGTCAATGCGATCGCACCGGGGGTATTTCGGACCGCGCTAAATCAGCAGTTGCTTGACTCAACTCCGCGAGGGCAGGAGCTGCTGATGCGCACGCCGCAGGGACGGTTCGGGCGTGTTGAGGAATTGGTGGGTGCCGCAGTGTTTCTGGCTTCAGACGCTGCTTCGTACGTCACAGGCGTGGTGCTGCCGGTGGATGGCGGCTTTCTGGCCTCGGGTGTCAATCAGTAGATGGTCTGGCCGAACATCGATGATCATGACGATTGCGCGCGAGGCCTAAACCACCGTTGCCATAACGGTGCTCCCCAAGTGGTGATGGCAAGTAGCGCGCCAAAGAGAACGACAGCATCAATACTCTCGCGGCCTTGCCTGGACCAGTAAGCCATCGCATCCAAATTGAGCCATAAGGCGAATTCGTCGAGCGTAAGGGCGGCGCCGGTGCCATATCCGATGGCGAGGAGCCGGCTCATAAAGATCGATCCCGGCGTGGCCTTTGTGCCGACTTCGGCCAGCGTGAGATGGCCCGTGATGAGCAGCAGCAAGATGCCCCACACCAGGTGATGGATGTGGCGGCCACCCATCTCCACATAGCTGAATGGCCCTATGTGGTGCGTAATGGACAGAACCAGCAGGCGCACCGCAAGAAAGGTGATGAAGAAGCTGATCGACGCGAGAAAAAGGCGGCGGTGCGGACGATCAGGTATCTGCTGATGGAGGATGTGGCCGAGCCGCGTCAGATGGAGCAGCAAGAGCAATGTCGCGGCGACGACCGCAGCGAAGATCAAGAGTATCCACGATCCGGCGATGTGCATGGATCAGGATTATCGGGTGATAGAGGCCCGGAAGCAATGGTTCTGACGAGGATGCCGCATTCGGCCCCGTGGCGGAATGCCCCCGTTTCCAATCGCTCGATCCAATAAACTCATCTCCATGGCAAGGCCACCTCTTTACTCAGGAGAACAGGAAACGCGCAAAGGGCCATCGAACGGCCGCGCGAAACAATTCTGGCAGCGCGTTACCGAGGGCATGGAGCTCAGCCAGCTCTGGCTTCAGTTCCGAAAAGATGCGCACTCCAGCTACCGGCTGTATTCGCAGGAAGTGGACCCCACACGGATTGAGGGCGCTTCGCGCAGCCATCACTTTTTGGGCATGGCGAGGCAGTTCTTCTGGGCAATTATCGAAAAGCTGACGCCAGCACGACGCGTCTTGCTACTGATTGCGTTAGCGCTTGTCATCGTGCCCGGTGGGGAATGGACCCTCACCACCAAGTCGCATGTAGTGAAAGTCTTTGCTTTCGATTTTCACTTTTATGGCGGACTGCTCATGTTCGTTCTGCTGATATTAGAAGTCGCAGACCGCGTGGTGATGAAGAGAGATCTCCAGATCGCAAAGGAGATTCAAGCGTGGCTTCTGCCGTCAGAGCCACCGATAGTGCCTGGCCTGGAGATTGCATTCGCCACGCGGCCCGCAAACACGGTGGCTGGCGACTACTACGACGTGTTCGCGCGCTCCCCTGGTGAGATCGAAACCAGCTTTCTCATCGCAGTTGCCGATGTTGCCGGGAAGAGCATTCCAGCGGCAATGTTGATGGCGACATTCCAGGCAAGCCTGAAGACCCTCAGCAACACGCACGGTCCGTTGACGGAGCTGGTGGAGAGAATGAATCGGTATGCCTGCAGCAACAGCCAGCAGGGACGGCGGTTCACGACTGCATTTATCGCAGAGTACGAGCCGTCATCGCGTCGTCTGACCTACGTCAATGCAGGACACAACAATCCGATCGTGCGGCGACGGTCGGGTGCGATCGAACGACTGGAAGCGGGAGGCATACCCCTTGGAGTGATGGAAGATGCCGCCTACGCGTCCGGCGCATGCGTACTGGAGCCAGGAGACTGGCTGGCGATCTTCACCGACGGAGTCATCGAGGCGGAGAATACGCAACAGCAGGAGTATGGGGAGGCGCGCCTCATCGCGATGCTGCACTCGGGTGTGATGACACCCCCCGCCATGCTGCTCAACAGCATTCTGGCCGACCTGGACCGGTTCGTCGGAAATGCGCCTCAGCACGATGACGTGACGTGCGTGCTGATGCGGGTTGTCTGACTGCCGCGCTCAGCCGTGCTCGAACATGCGGCGAATGCCACGGACAGCCTGGCGGGTGCGCTCTTCATTTTCAATGAGTGAGAAGCGGACGTGACCGTCTCCATGCTGGCCGAAGCCGATGCCGGGGCTGACAGCGGTCTTTGCATCGCGCAGAAGCTTTTTGGCGAACTCCAATGATCCGAGTGCGCGATACGGCTCCGGGATTCTGGCCCAGACGAACATGGTGGCCTTCGGACTCTCGACGGGCCAGCCGATGTGGTTGAGGCCTCGGACGAGCGCATCGCGACGCTTGCGGTAGGTCTCGGCGATTTGCGCCACGCATTCCTGCGGGCCCTTCGAGTGCCTGGATGGAGGCTATCTGGATGGGGGTGAAGGTGCCGTAGTCGAAGTAGCTCTTGATGCGGGTGAGCGCGCCGACCAGATCGCGGTTGCCCACCATGAAGCCGACGCGCCAGCCCGGCATGTTGTAGCTCTTCGACAGCGTGAAGAACTCTACCGCGATGTCCTTTGCGCCAGGGATCTCCATGACTGAGGGCGCATGGTAGCCATCGAAGACCAGGTCGGCGTAGGCGAAATCGTGGAGGAGATAGATCTGCTCCGCGCGGCAGAAGGCAACCACACGTTCAAAAAATGCGCGATCGACGGTCTGCGCGGTGGGATTCGCCGGGAAGTTGAGCAGTAGCATCTTCGGCCGCGGACGCATCGTCGGCAATTCGTGTTGCAGACGATCGAGAAAGCCGGCGGGGTCATTCATCTCGACGGAAACAACCTGCGCGCCCGCGATGGTGGGGCCATAGATGTGGATGGGATAGCTGGGGTTGGGGACGAGGATGGCGTCCTGGTCGTCGAGCGTCGCGAGGCACAGGTGGGCGATGCCCTCCTTCGAACCGATGGTGACGATGGCCTCGGAGTTGGGGTCGAGCTCGACGCCATAGCGGCGCTGATACCAGTCGCAGATGGCTTTGCGCAGCCGCGGAATTCCCTTGGAGAGCGAGTAGCGATGCGTGGAATCCCGTGCGGCGGCCTCGATCAGCTTGGCGACGATGTGCGGCGGCGTTGCGCCATCGGGATTGCCCATGCCGAAGTCGATGATGTCTTCGCCGCGGCGGCGCGCCTCTGCCTTCATCTCGCCGGTGGTGTTGAAGACGTACGGCGGCAGCGAGGCAAGGCGACGAAAGGCTTCCAAGAGATTCTCCTGCGTTCTATTGTGCCTCAGTGTTCGGGTGACCGCGTCTAGCGGCGTGCTCTCGGCTGCCGAAGAGTACCCGCTTGGTAGACTTTCAAGACGGCCCATGTCCACCACCCTAAGGCAGGCTCCTCCCCTTTTTAGTCCCGCCCCTTCGACGCGAGGCCGCAACCTGACGGCGCTGTCGCTGTTGGCGCTGGCAGTGATCTGCGCGGCTGCACTGGCGATGCAGATCTTTCATTTCAAGCCGGTCATTGTTGACGATGGTTACATTTCACTGCGCTACAGCCAGCGGCTGCTGGAGGGGCACGGGCTGACATGGAATGATCTGCGGCCCGCGGCGGAGGGATACACCAACCTGCTGTGGGTGCTGATCTGCGCCGGGCTTGGCGCACTTGGGATGAACCTGGAGACGGCGGCGCATCTGCTCGGCATTGTGAGCACGGTGGCAGGCATCGTGGCGGTTGCCGCACAGGTGTACCGCGACTATCCGGCGAAGATCCGCTTCATCTCGGCGCTGATCGCGTGCCTTGCTTTGGCGCTGAGCGCGCCAGTGGCTGTGTGGTCGCTGGGCGGACTGGAGCAGCCTCTGCTGGCAGCGCTTCTGGCGTGGGCGGCATATTTCGGAATTCGCTGGGTCTCCGGGTCGAAGGGAAATCCGCGCGATGCCGACGTGATGGGTGTGCTGCTGGCGCTGGCGGTTTTGTCGCGCGCGGATGCTGCACTGTTTACTGCGCTGTTCTATGCAGGCGCCGTGCTGGCGGACGGCGTGCGGGTGCGCACGCTGATTGCACGAGCGCGCCTGCTGCCGCTCCCGATCCTCTTCTTCGCTGGGCAGGAACTCTTCCGACATGCCTACTACGGCTCCTGGGTGCCGAACACAGCTCACGTCAAGGTGGCATTCACGCTACACCGGTTGGGCACCGGGCTTATCTACGAGGTGAGGGCCGGAAGGTCCGAGTTTGTCTTCTTTGCCTTAACGCTAGTGGGCGTTATCGCGTTGTGGATTGCAGGCAAGAAGCGCCAGGTCATCTTCCTGACGACCATCACCGGCGGATGGCTGTTCTACGTCTTCGTCATCGGCGGCGACTTCTTTGAGTGCTACCGGCACTTCGTTCCTGCCATGGCCCTGTTTGCCTTTCTGGTGGCGGGCTGCGGATTGTTGACATTGAGTAAGCCATTCCGCTTCTCGCCGCTGCGAGTCACCATCTTTGTAGTGCTGACGCTGCTGGTGCTGACCTCCGACCTCTTTGCGCCGATGGAGACCTGGACGCGGGAATGCAAGCAGGTTGGCATCTTCCTGCGTACAGCATTCAGCGCGGAGCATCCCCTGCTGGTCGCCGACCCTGCCGGCGCAATCCCGTTCTTTGCGCATATGGACGCCATCGATCCGCTCGGGTTGAACGACTACCACATTGCGCGGCACCCCATTGCGGGCCGCGGACAGGGCTGGGTGGGACACGAGCTGGGCGATGGGAAATATGTGTTGGACCACAACCCGGACCTGCTGATGCTGTCCAATTTGCAGAGCGAGATATATTTCCCCGCCGACAAGCAGCTGGCCGCGGATCCGCGCTTCGCTTCCCAATACCAGCTCATGCAAATCGATGTGGGGCCGAAGCATGCAATCCGGGCAGGAATCTACATTCGCCGGATCGATGGCAAGTTGGGTATGGAACGCTCGGGTAATCGGGTAACGGTGCCGGCGTATCTGGCGGCGGTGAATGACGCTAACTCTGTGCGGCTCATCGATGGACGGGCGCAGCTCGTCATTGCGCCGCATGGCTCTGCGAAGTTCTCGGCCATCCCGCTGGGCGCTAGAAGCTGGACGATCGCACTTACAGGCAGCGGCGCCTCGCAATTGGAGGCGCATGGCTCGCCGGCGAGTGGCGCATGCGACTCGTGTGTAGAGGCAGACGCGAATGGTTCGGCCGAGCTGACGGTTGAGAACACGAGCGATCAGCCGGCAACCCTGGCGAGCATCCAGCTCACACACCCATAGAACCTGGCTGAGCTAGGCACCCGCTGCGCTTGGTAGACTTAAGAGACCTATCCAAGGCAAAGCATGTCCACCACCCCAAGGCAGGCTCCTCCTCTTTTCAGTCCCGCACCGGAGCGTCGCGGCCGCAACCTGACGGCGCTGTCGCTGTTGGCACTGGCGGCGATTTGCGCCATCGCCCTGGCGCTACAGATCTATCACTTCTGGCCTTTCATGACGGACGATGCGTACATCTCCCTGCGCTACAGCCAGCGACTGATGCACGGCCACGGGCTGACGTGGAATGACCTCCCGCCTGCGGTGGAGGGCTACACCAACCTGCTGTGGGTGCTGATCTGCGCCGGGCTTGGCGCGCTTGGGATGAACCTGGAGACGGCGGCCCACCTGCTCGGCATTGTGAGCACGGTGGCAGGCATCGCAGCAGTGGGCGCCCAGGTGTACCGCGACTATCCGGCTAAGATCCGGTTCGTCTCGGCACTGATCGGGTGCCTCGCGCTATCGCTGAGCGCGCCGGTGGCTGTGTGGTCGCTGGGCGGATTAGAGCAACCTCTGCTGGCAGCGCTTTTGGCGTGGGCGGCATATTTCGGAATTCGCTGGGTCTCCGGGTCGAAGGGAAATCCGCGCGATGCCGACGTGATGGGTGTGCTGCTGGCGCTGGCGGTTTTGTCGCGCGCGGATGCTGCACTGTTTACTGCGCTGTTCTATGCAGGCGCCGTGCTGGCAGACGGCGTACGGGTGCGCACGCTGATTGCACGAGCGCGCCTGCTGCCGCTCCCGATCCTCTTCTTCGCTGGGCAGGAACTCTTCCGACATGCCTACTACGGCTCCTGGGTGCCGAACACAGCTCACGTTAAGGTGGCATTCACGCTACACCGGCTCTACACCGGGCTTCGGTATGACATCTACGGCGTTCGCTCGGAGTTTGTGTTCCTGGCACTGGCGGCGATCGGTTGCATTGCGTTGTGGATCGCGGGCAAGAAGCGGCAGGTCATCTTGCTGGCGACGGTGTCGGTTGGATGGCTGTTTTACATCCTGGTCATCGGCGGCGACATCTTCCCTTCTTATCGGCACTTCATTCCTGCCATGGCTGTGATGGGCTTTCTCGTTGCGGGTTGCGGGCTGCTGACACTGAGCGCGCCTTTCCGTTTTTCGCGCGTGCGCATCGCCGTCTTCCTGGTACTGGTCCTGCTGGTGCTGACTTCGGATTTCTTTTCGCCGATGGAGACATGGGAGCGCGAGGGCAAACAGATCGGCATCTTTTTCCATACGGCATTTGGCGCAAAAGATCCGTTACTCGTCTCCGATGCAGCAGGCGTGGTGCCGTACTTTGCGGACACGCCGGTCATCGATCCATTGGGTCTGAACGACTACCACATCGCGCGGCATCCGATTGCCGACCGTGGGCTGGGCTGGGTGGGACATGAGCTGGGTGACGGCAAGTATGTGCTGGATCACAAACCGGATCTAATAGTGATGTCGAATTATGAGGGCGAGGCGATGTTCCCCGCCGATCAGCAGTTGCTCGCGGATCCGCGCTTTGCTTCGCACTACCAGTTCATCCACATCGATGCCGGGCCACCGAATCCAATACGTGCCGGTATTTATATCCGACGGATCGACGGCAAGCTCGGTATTGCGCTGTCGGCCGATCAGGTGACGGTGCCGGCGTATCTGGCGGCGGTGAATGACGCTAACTCTGTGCGGCTCATCGATGGACGGGCGCAGCTCATGATTGCACCGCATGGCTCAGCGAAGTTCTCGACCATCCCGCTGGACGCTGGACGCTGGAAGGTCGCGCTTGCAGGCAGCGGCGCTTCGCAACTGAAGGTGCATAGCGCACCGGCGAGTGGCGCATGCGACTCGTGTGTAGAGGCCAATGCGAATGGGTCGGCCGAGCTGACGGTTGAAAACACGAGCGATCAGCCGGCGGTGCTGGCAAGCATCCTGATCTCCCGCCAGTAGAACTTCCTGATTGCGACGGCGATCGTTATACGGAGCCGGGTGAAGAGACCGGCTTCGTCTGCGCCTCCGCGCCGGCGGGCGATGAGCTGTCGCCGGGGTGTCCGGAGCCATCACCGCCTTGGGGCACAGCCTTCGTGGAATCTTCATCATCGGGCGAAGGGCTCTGCCTGAGGTAATGCACGATGACGGAGATGCGGCGATTCGATGGATCGAGTGGATCGCTCGGAACCCGGAGCTGCCGGTCCGCGAAACCGCGTACCTGGGAGATCTGCCCGATGCGGAGGCCTGCATGCTCCATCAGGCGGCGCGCTGCATTCGCACGATCGGCAGAGAGCTCCCAGTTGCCATAACCGGTGGCATCAGCGTAGGCACGGGCATCGGTGTGACCCTCTACCGAGATGAAGTTGGGAACCTTGCCGAGCTGGTTCGCCAACAGAGCGAGAGTGGTGCGGCCGTTGTCATTCAGTGTGGCGCTTCCGGTTTCAAAGAAGGTCCCATCGCGCGATTCGATGAGCTCAATCCGGAGACCTTCAGGCGTGATGGTGATCTCAATCTGCTTCTTGAGCTTGACCAGGGCAGGATTGCTGGTTACCTGCTGCTCCAGCCGCGCCTTCAGATCGCGCAAATCGTTACGCGAGAGAGCGACGGCTTCGCCCGCACCGCCGCGATCCGTTCCAACCGTGGTCGTGCTGCCGCGCGGGTCGTTGAAGTAGCCGGCGATGGCTTTGCGCATGTGGTCACTCGAATTCATGAGCCAGAGCACGATGAAGAGCGCCATCATGGCGGTTACAAAATCGGCGTAGGCGACCTTCCAGGCGCCCCCGTGATGGGCGACGTGCGCCGCGCGCTTGCGCACGACGATGATGGGACGCTGCGGGACCGGCTGCGGCGTCATGCCGCCTTCCCTTCGTCGCCCTCTGCGGGCGCGGCAGGCGCACCACCTCGGCAGACCTGTTCCACCTCGGCGAAGCTGGGGCGCACGTGCAGCGGGATGGCACGGCGTCCGATCTCGATGGCGATCTGCGGCGCGCTGCCCTTGATGGCGGCAAGCATCAGCACGCGCAGCATGTGTGTGAAGCAGCGCTCCTCGTCGGCGGCCTTCGACATCTTCGCGCCGATGGGGCCGATGAGCCCGTAGCAGAGCAGGATGCCGAGAAAAGTGCCGACCAGCGCTGCCGCGACCTTATGTCCGATTTCAGCGGGCGGTCCGCCGAGCGCGCCCATGGTGATGACGACGCCAAGCACCGCGGCGACGATGCCGAGGCCTGGCAGCGCATCCGCCACCGTGGTTAGCGCGGAGATGGGCTGGCTGACGTCGTGGTGTTGCACTTCCATGTCGAGCTCCATCATCTGGTCGATGTCGAATGCTTCGACGCCGCCAGTGATCATCATGCGCATGGTGTCGCAGACGAAGTCACGGGTGTGATGGTCCTTGAGGAATGCGGGAAACTCCGCGAAGAGCTTGCTCTCCTGCGGGGTCTCGATGTCCTGCTCGATGGCGAGATTTCCTTCGCGCCGCGCTTTGGTGAGCAGGCCAAACATCATCCGCAGCGTCTCCAGATAGCGGGTCTTGCCGAAGGGCGAGGAACCGAAGACGCCGCGAATGCCGGCGACGATGCCCTTCAGGATGTGCATGGGATTTGCAATGAGCAGCGTACCGAGTGCGGCGCCGCCGATGATCAGCAACTCCGCCGGCTGCACCAGCACCAACAGGTTGCCCTTTTCCATGAGATAGCCACCCAGCACTGCGCCGAAGACGACAAGGATTCCTAGGATGGCGAACACGCGAGAGACACTCCGTTTTGAAGGGATGAGCAGGCGCGGGGAAAGCGCTGCCAGGCTGTTTATCGGCAGCAATTGCAAAAAGTATGAGGAGGTCAGAGCTGGGCGTCGGTAGTAACCATCGGAGCGCCGTGCTGTTGCCTTGCTGAGTACTCACGATCGAGCAGGGACATCAGTGCCAGCGTGTGGAATGCGCCGTCGCGCAGAATTGCCTCGCGCAAGACGCCGTCATAGCGAAAGCCGCAGCCCTCATAGATGCGACGAGCCCGCGTATTGGTCTCGAAGACATCCAGCCAAAAACGATGCGCATGGTGCTGCAGAAACACGCGTGACATTGCGTACTCGAGCAGTTCTTTGCCGCATCCGCGGCCTGGAACGCCAACAGCGATGCGCTTCAGGTGAAGGGAACGATGCTCGGACTGGATCCCCTGCAATATGACAAAGCCCTGGACGTTGCCGTCTTCGCCGCAGGCGACGAAGTATTCGTTATCGGGGTCCGCCATGGCGCGCAGATGCTCTTCAGCAGACCATGTTCCGATGCAGGAGCGATACTCCGGAATCTGCTCGATGGCCACGATTTGCGGAACGTCTTCGGGCAGCGCCGCGCGGATGATCATGGCGGCAGAATAACTTACCCGGGTGTTCAGAAACGGTTCAGAAGCGGCCGCGGAGCCGGTTCAGTTGCTGGCGGTCACGGCGCGAGGGCTTGCCCTCATGCATCAGGCCCTGCTGCATTGCGGCGCGCCGCTCTTCGGCCAACTTCAGGCGAAGTTCGCGGCTCTCGTCGGTTTCTTGATAGAGCGTCTGAGCCACCGCCGCAGGACCGCGTATCTCGCTCAGCTCCCGCACCTCGACGTGGAACTCTCCTGCTTCGGTTCGTATATGGAGATGGTCGCCGGTGTGGATCTCGCGCGAAGGCTTCGCCTGGTGTCCGTTGGCGACGATACGCCCCAGATCACACGCCCTCGCAGCGAGCGCGCGCGTCTTGAAGAAGCGCGCTGCCCAGAGCCATTTGTCCGCCCGGACACCGGTCATAGCCCCATTGTCGTACAGGAGCGGCGATCTCTGTGCAGCCTCGAGATGATCGGGTGAGTCCAACAGGCATAGGGAGGTCGGTCCGATGAACAGACGTGCTTTCACGGCGATGTTGGGCGGCCTGGGACTCGGCTCGTTGCGGGCGTTTGGCGCTGCGCGAGAGGGAGCGGTGACTGGCGGCGGGAGCGGCGGCGCCGATGATCCAGAGATTCTGCGGCTTTCACGCAATGGATGGATGCCGAACAACGAGCATCTGCCGGTGCTGCTCTATCGCGGCGTGATGCATGGCGAAGGCGACGCCGCGGCTACGCAATTCGAACGTATCTTCGAACGCAACGGGTGGCCGGCGCAGTGGCGGAACGGCGTCTACGACTTTCATCACTACCACTCGACGGCGCACGAGGTGCTCGGCTTTGCGGGTGGCTCAGCGCGGCTGATGCTGGGTGGACCGAACGGTCACGAGATCATCGTCCGCACCGGTGACATTGCGGTGCTGCCGACAGGGACCGGTCATTGCCGGCTGGAGCAGAGTGCGGACTTTCTAGTGGTGGGCGCTTACCCACGTGGGCAGACCTGGGACATCTGCCGCCAGGCACCGGACAACGAAGCGAGGGCTAGAATGGCGGCGTTGCCCTTCCCTGCGAGCGATCCGGTGGAGGGCGCGAGCGGACCCCTGCTTCACTTGTGGCGCAGCTAACAACGCTCCGGATACGCAGCGGTCTGCGCGCCCCAAGCCGGGATGGCTGGCGTCAAGCGGCAGCCCCCAGAATTCGCTACTTCGCGGGGGACAGGTGAGCAGAGTTTTCGGTGAGGCCGGTCGCGCGATGCCCGGCTACCTGTTCCTGTACATCGTTGCCATTGACCGGGAGATATACGGTGAACTCGGTGCCCTGGGGGCTGGTTGCGAGGGCGATCTCGCCGCCGTGCTTCGATTCGACGATGCGGCGTGCGATGTCCAGGCCGAGCCCGGTCCCGCTGCCGACTGGCTTGGTTGTGAAGAAGGGCTCAAAGATGTGTTTCTGATCCTCTTCGGAGATGCCGGAGCCGTGGTCGGCAAAGCTGACAGCAATGCGGTCTCCGTCGCGCTGCGTGCGGATGGTGATTTCGCCACCTTGCGGCGAAGCGTCGATGGCATTGTCGAGCAGGTTGGTCCACACCTGATTCAATCCAGCGGCGGCATTTTCCAGCGGCGGCAGATCGGAGGCAAAGTGCTTGCGCAGCACGATTGCCTTATGACGCAGCTTGTGGCCGAGGATGATCAGGGTGCTGTGCAGGCTTTCGTGGACGTTGAGAGCGCCACCGACGCCCTTGCCCTCGTAAGCATATTTTTTTACCGCGACGACGAGGTCGGTGACGCGGGCGATGCTGGACTCAATGGTGGAGACAAGCTGGATGTTCGAGATGACGGATTCGAGCCAGTTAAGAGTGTCAGAAAGATCCTGTCCTTCAAAAACCTCGCGGGTACACGCGAGCCGGTCAGGATCCATACCCATGTCGGCGAGTCCGGGAGCAATGCGCCAGGCGTTTTCGACTCCGGCTTTCTCGAGCCATTCGGCCAGAGCTTCCTCGCGATCGGATTGTTCGAGGGATCCCATCAATACGCAGCAGTCACGGCGCATCGCCTGCGTCTGCAGCGATCGCATGCAGTCCAACTGTTCCTGACTCTTGGGCTTGTTGGTAAAGCGGAGGCCGATCTCCTGCATCCGGGCAAGGTTTTCCCGAAGCTGTGAAGCTGCCCTCAATGCCGCCGCACCCGGGTTGTTGAGCTCGTGCATGAGGCCCGCCGCGAGAGTGCCGAGGGACGCCAGCTTTTCGCGATGGACCGCGTTGACTTGATAGGACTCCAACCGCCGGGCCATGTTGCCGAGGATGGCCGCCCGCACCCGAGGGCAGGAAAACATGAGCTGCCAGAAGGACTCCTCGTCAAAACGAACGATACGGGATGCTGCTGTGGCGATGAGCGCGTAGGTGGACTGGACTCCCTTGAGCAGGGGCATTTCACCGAAGGAGTCGCCGGCATTTTGGACGTAGACCTGAGGAGGCTCACCCTCCTTCCCTGCCTTATGGACCTCTAACTCACCACGGAGAAGAACGTAAAAGCCATCACATGGGGTGCCGGGCGGCGCGATTTCGATGCCAGCCTCGGCTTCGATCAGCTCAACGGTACCGAGACATTCCAGGTTTTCTTTCTTCAGCTCGGCGAAAACAGAAACCTTAGACAGCTCGGCGAAGAGTGTCTCCGAGGGAACGCGCTGGATACGAAGGCTGGCTTGATCACTGCTCATGGTTAAAGGTGCGACTGATCCCTTTCCTTGCGCCACTTAACGGGCCGCCATGTATTGATGAATGAACTGTACGGCAATGGATCCTTCACCAACTGCTGATGCGGCACGCTTGATGGAACCGTGCCGAACATCCCCGGCAACGAAGACACCGGGCACGCTCGATTCCAACAGATATGGGTCCCGAGGTAACTGCCACTGACGTGGGAACTGCGGACACCGCTTTAGATCGTTGCCACTGAATACGAACCCCCGCTCGTCCTTCAGGACGCTGGGGGGCAACCAGTCCGTCTTCGGCTCGGCGCCAATGAAGATAAACAAACCTGTAGCCTTCACTGTCTGTTCTCCGTCCGGCCGTTCGATTCGCAACTGATGCAATCGCGTGTCGCCGATTGCTTCGATAACTCTCGAACGTGTCCAAACCTCAATATTGGATTCACGAGCGATCTCATCGATTAAGTATTTCGACATGCTGCTTTCGAGGGATGACGCGCGTACCAACATGACTACCCGGCGCGCATATTGGCTGAAGGCCAGTGCCGCCTGGCCGGCCGAGTTGGCCCCGCCCACGACGAAAACCTCCTCGTCCTTACAAGCACGGGCCTCGGTGAGGGCTGCGCCGTAATAGACACCCGCGCCCGTAAACCTTTCCACACCAGGCACATCCAGCCGCTTCCAGGCAACGCCGGTGGCGATCAGGCAGGTTTGCGCAGAGATCTCCTTGCCATCGCCCAGGCATACAAAGTGGTAACCCTGGTCGGAGCGAAGAGACGCTGCCCGGCCGGCAAGAAATTCGACATTAAAGCTCACCGCCTGCTTATAGGCGCGCTCGGCCAGCAGCGCGCCGCTGACCCCTTGGGGAAAGCCGAGATAGTTTCTGATCATCGAGCTGGTGCCGGCTTGTCCGCCTGGCGCGTCGTTTTCGATGAGCAGAGTCCGGAGCCCTTCGCTCGCGCCGTAGACGCCTGCAGCGAGTCCGGCAAGCCCTGCCCCAAGCACCACCAGGTCATAGACATCGCTGGAAGGCTGGGTGCGCATACCGACGCGCTGCGCGATGCTGATCGGCTCGGGATGCTCCAGGAACGAACCATCCTGAAAGAAGACCACCGGTAGCTTGGCATCGTTGAGCCCGTTCTGCTGAAGCAACTGCTGCGCCTCGGATGAGTTCTCGATGTCCAGCCAGACGTAGGGAATGCGATTGCCGGTCAGAAACTGACGCACCTCGTGATCGCGCAGGGTATATCGCGCGCCCACCACGCGAAGACCCTCAAAGGGCGGCCTATGGGTGTCCTTCCAGCTCTCGAGCAGGTCGTCCACGACCGGATAGAGCTTCTCCTCCGGCGGGTCCCAGGGCTTGGTGAGGTAATAGTGAATACGCGCGGCATTGATCGCCCGGATGGCGGCCTCGGTGTCCGAGTAGGCAGTAAGCAGCGCGCGTTTGGCATCGGGAAAGGTCTCGATCGAACGCTCGAGAAATTCGGTTCCATTCATGCCCGGCATGCGCTGGTCGGAGAGAAAGAGCGCCACGCTCTCCGAACGCTGCTTCAACTGTTTCGCCAGATCGAGCGCTGCCTGTCCCGAACCGGCGCGGAGGATGCGGTAAGTGGCGGCGTAGCGACGACGCAGATCCTGCACTACGGCTTCCAGAACACTGACATCATCATCAATTGCGAGAATGACTGGCTTGCTCATCGACTCCCCAAGGTTTCCCAAGCGTTCTCCCCCTCCGGCAGAGGAGGCCAAAACACACCTGCATCTTTAGTGTAGTGCCTTGACGGCCTCGGTTGCAGCGCGGCTGCGATGGCGGTTGTAGGCGGCGCACGGCGACTCGGAGAAGTGCTGCGGCAACGCTGAAAACACGCGAGATGCAAAGGTTGTCAAAGCAGTTTTAGGCCCCAGATCACACTCCCGTAACACTATCGTGGGGTTGTCGCTGGTGGGTCTATCGCTGATCTTTAAGGGGCAACATCGCAGCGAAAGAGACAACAAGACGACCCACCGCAGTGAGTAAAAAGCGGGCACTCAGTGAGCAGTTCACGATAAGTAAAGAGAAGATTTGCCGAAATCTGCCGATAAGTCTTGGTGACAGCGCATCCGTTGTGGGAAGTTAAGAGACGAAACTCTTGTGCCGGGCGAAATGTCTCGACCGGGGTGGATACGTGAGTTGCGCACTCTAATCTGTCGGCAAAGGGGCTCAGCAAACGAGGCGCAATGAATAAGATCATTCTTGGTGACAATCAGGCAATCTTCCGCGCAGGTATCGCAAAGGTGCTGGCGAGCGAAGAAGACTTCCGCGTAGCCGCGCAATGCAGCGATATGGCGCGGATGGTGCTGGCAGTGGACACCTACCGTTCTTCGATTGTTGTCTTCGCGTCTGCCCTTCGCCCCGACATGGCCGACTTTATGAACCGTGTCAAAACAGCCGGCAGCCGCGCCGTGGTCATTGCGGAGAATGGCGAGTCGGCTTCCTCCTACACTGCGCAGGGTGTGCGTGGCGTGGTCTATCGCAACACGACAGGCGCCGCGCTGGTGGACTGCGTGCACAAAGTAATCCATGGCCTGACTTGCGTGCAGCGTCCTGCCGATGCCGCTCACAACGAAGACGAGGATTCGGTGGGTGCGCGCGTGCGCGACCGACTGACGCCCAAAGAGATGAAGATCGTCGCCCTTATAGTGCAGGGCTGCAAGAACAAGGAGATCGCCCAGCGACTGGGCACAACCGAGCAGGTGATCAAGAACTATCTGCGTTCGGTTTATGACAAGACTGGCGTCTCCGACCGGCTCGAACTCGCGCTGTTCACCATTCATCACCGCATCCTGGCGGCTGCAGCGGCCGAGGCGGTAAACGGGCTGCAGGCACCTGCGGCGGCCAATAATGGTATCCAGACAGCGACCACAGCATTACAGATGCGCAGCGCGTAAAGATCAGAAGCGCACACAGCAGCACTTCGGCCATTCCATGAGCCCTCCGCAAGGAGGGCTTCTGTTTTGTGAGGAGCACCGAGACTAGCGGCCACGAGAAGAGGACTCGGTAATAGCCGGCAGGCATGTCAAACAAGCCGGGATATTCTATCGATGTACAAGCAATAACCGATCTGGCGTGATGACGCTACGCCTCCATTCGGCCGGGCTGATGAGGCGCGCGAGTGGGTGGTGAATTTCTCGATGGCGCCATACCAAGGCCCCCTGCGAGATAGAAATCGACCTCCCAAGCAGAAAAAGCCCTCCGCATGGAGGGCTTTTCTGCTGACCGCGACGCTGATTTACCGCAGCTTCTCGGCGACGGATTTTGCCTGCGTGAACAGCAGCAGATAATCCGGGCCGCCGGCCTTCGAATCCGTGCCGGACATGTTGAAACCGCCGAAGGGGTGTGCGCCCACCATCGCGCCGGTGCTCTTGCGGTTGAAGTAGAGGTTGCCGACGTGAGAAGGTCCGCGTAGCGTGCTCGAGCTTGCGGCGGTCGTCGGAATAGACCGAGCCGGTGAGGCCGTACTCCGTGTTGTTGGCGACCTCGAGCGCTTCTTCGTAATCCTTCACGCGAATGACCGCGAGCACAGGCCCGAAGATCTCTTCCTGCGCGATGCGAGCGTTCGGCGAAACATCTGCGATCACGGTAGGCTGAATGTAGTAGCCGCCCTCCTCCGTCTCGACCGCGCCGCCGCCCGACACAAGGCGGCCTTCGCCTTTGCCGATCTCGATGTAATTGAGGATCCTCTTCACGGCGGTCTCATTGATCACGGGGCCCATGTAGTTATTTTGGAGCGGGTCGCCGATCTTGATCTGCGCGACGCGTGCCTCGACGCGCTCGAGGAACGCGTCATAGATGGGATCTTCGACGATGGCGCGCGAGCAGGCGGAGCATTTCTGACCGTTGAATCCGAAAGCAGAAGCAACGACGGCTTCGACAGCAGCGTCGATATCCGCGTCGGAACTGACGATAATCGCATCCTTGCCGCCCATTTCAAGCACAGTACGCTTGATCCAGAGCTGGCCTTTCTGCGTCTTTGCGGCGCGTTCGTGGATCTCCAGACCAACTGCTTTGGAGCCGGTGAAGGCGATGTAGCGCGTCTTCGGATCTTCCACAATCGCGCGGCCGACGGCGGGACCACCCTGACATAGGTTCACCACGCCGGGCGGCATGCCTGCCTCCTCGAGCACGTCGAGGAAGCGCGCCGCGATCGTCGGTGCGTCGCTAGAGGGCTTAAGGACGACGGTGTTTCCGCAGACGATGGACGCGGCAGTCATGCCGGCCATGATGGCAAAGGGGAAATTCCACGGCGGGATCACGGCGCCGACGCCGAGCGGGATGTAGAGGAGCTGATTGCGCTCGCCCGGATATTGAATTGGTGGCTGGGCAGCAGCGAGGCGGAGAGCTTCGCGGGCGTAAAACTCGAGAAAATCAATGGTCTCCGCCACATCGGCATCGGCTTCGGCCCAGTTCTTGCCGACCTCGTAGACCAGCCAGGCGCAGAACTCAAACTTGCGATCGCGGATGAGTGCGGCCGCGCGCAGCAACAGCGAGGCGCGCAGCTCCGTCGAGACGAACTGCCACGTTTCAAATGCTTTCAGAGCCGCGGCGAGAGCTTGTTGCGCATGCTCGGCGGTGGCCTCCTGATGAATACCAACCACCTGGCTGGGTCTCGCCGGATTGATTGAGCGGATCTTGTCTTTGGTGCGCACACGCTCCCCGCCAATGATCAGGTCGTACTCGTGACCGAGCATGCCGACGACGGTTTCCAGCGCGGCCTTCATGGCGTGCTCATTGGCACTCGATTTGAAGTCGACGAACGGTTCGTTGCGAAAGGCACCGCTGGGGGCTAGCGGAAGGATTACGGTAGAGAGCTCGGTGGTAGCCATAACCCTATAGTTTAAGCCAGTCCGACATCACTGGCGAACCAGGCGCAGGCGCCTCATATTGCGGCCATAAAAGGCCTGCTGGGTGCAACGTCGGGGTATTTTCGGCTTCTCCTCTTGACAGACTAGAGGAAAGCGTCCGATGATTCCTCTTGATTGACTAGAGGAACGCGCATGGCCGAAAAATCCACTGATCTCGTTCAAGGCACGCTCGAGATGCTGATTCTGAAGACCCTTGCGCTCGAAGCCATGCACGGCTATGGCGTTGCGATCCGGATCGAGCAGATCAGCAGTGGCGTCTTCCGCGTGAATCCCGGGTCGCTCTTCCCTGCCCTGAGCCGCCTGGAACGCGCTGGCCGCATCAAGGCGGAATGGCGGGCGACAGAGAACAATCGCCGCGCCAAGTATTACCTGCTGACGGACAGCGGCCGGAAGGCGCTTAAGGACGAAACCCGGGAGTGGGGGCGCCAGATCGCGGCCATTGCCAGAATTCTCGAAGCCTGAGGGAGGATGCCCATGGCCCTGCAGCGATTTCTCGGCGGAGTGAAAGCGCTCTTCCATCGAAGTCAACGAGATGCCGAGATGGATGAGGAACTGCGCGGCTATGTGGATGCAGCCGCACAGGACAAGATGCGCGCCGGCGTAGGCTATGCCGAGGCCATGCGCGCTGCACGTGCAGAGATGGGCAGCGCGGAATCGGTCAAGCAGAAGATCCGCTCTTCCGGATGGGAGTCCGCGGCGGAGTCGTTGTGGCAGGATGTGCGCTACGGCATCCGTCAGCTGCTGCGAAATCCGGGATTTTCGATCGTTGCGCTGCTTACGCTGGCGCTCGGGATCGGTGCCAATACGGCCATCTTCACGCTGGTACACGCGGTGATACTGAAGCAGCTGCCGATTGCCGATCCGCAGCACCTCTACCGCATCGGCGATGGGGAGTTTTATTGTTGCGAGTGGGGCGGCCTTCAGGGTTCATGGGGCACCTTCGACTATCCCTTTTATAAACATCTGCGCGACACGAATGCGTCTTTCGACCAGGTCGCTGCCTTCTCCGGCTACACGCCCTCGTTCAATCTACGACGCGCAAACACGAGTGAAACAGCGCACAGCACCAACGGTGAATATGTCTCCGGCAACTACTTCGCGACGTTGGGGCTCGAGCCCGCCATCGGCCGCCTCATTCACCCGTCGGACGATACAGCCTCTGCGCCTGCTGTAGCTGTGATGGGATACCACGCATGGCAGCGGGAATACGCCGGTGATCCATCTGTCGTTGGCTCAGTCTTTCTAGTCAATGGACTCCCGGTGACGGTGGTTGGCATCGCGCCTCAGGGTTTTCTCGGCGACCGGTTCACCACCTATCCCCCTGCGTTATGGATTCCGCTCAACCAGCAACCCCTGTTCGAGGGGCTAGGGCAGAAATCTCTCCTGAATTCTTCCGGCGACGCGTGGCTTTACGTGATTGGAAGGCTCAGACCAGGTGCGGTGCCAGCGCAGGTGCAATCGCAGCTCTCGATTGATCTGCAGCACTGGCTGCGTTCGCAGGGGCGCACGGATGATGCCGAGCAAAAGATCGCGAACCAGCACATCCAGATCACAGCGGGCGGCACAGGCATCTCGCCGTTTCGCAGCAATTCGAAGGACGGGCTTTATCTGCTGTCGGCCGGCGCGCTTCTGGTATTGCTCATCGCATGCGCGAACCTGGCCAACCTGCTGCTTGCGCGTGGCGCTGCGCGGCAGCACCAGACCGCACTCCGGTTATCACTCGGCGCCACCCGATGGCGCTTGATACGCGCTCTGCTGACGGAGAGCATCTTGCTCTCGCTGATCGGCGGCGCGGGCGGCGTTCTGCTGGCCTATGCGGGAACACGGGCCATTGTGTCGATTGCGTTTCGCGGCGCAACGTATGTTCCGGTCGATGCTGCGCCTTCCCTCCCCATCCTTGGCTTTGCGTTTCTTCTTTCCCTCCTCACAGGCGTTATCTTCGGCGTCGCACCTGCATGGATTGGCACGCATGCCGATCCATCTCACAGCCTGCGCGGAAGCAGCCGAAGCAGTACGAGTCATGCGTCGCGGCCGCAACGTGTGCTCGTGATCGTGCAGGCCGCGCTGTCCGTCGTGCTTCTGGCCGTAGCGGGACTGCTGGCACAGAGCCTGAACAACCTGGAAAGAGCTGACCTCGGTTTCGAGACGCAGGGCAGGCTGCTGGCGAATATCAACTTCAAGGCTGCCGGTTATCGACCCGAGCAGCTTCCGGCGCTGTATGAGCAGGTGCAGGACCGCCTGGAAAGCCTTCCCGGCGTGCGCAGCGCAAGCCTTTCGCTCAATAGCCCACAAAACCTCTGCTGCGTGACCGTTGATATTTCGATTGGCGGCCGATCCGACACCTGGATCGGAAATGTCGACACAGCTTTTAGCCGCGTGGGTCCGCACTATTTTGAGACGATTGGCACTCCCCTGCTGCGCGGACGTGCGATCACGAGGCAGGACACGCAAACATCGCAGCATGTAGCCGTCGTCGATGAAGCCTTTGCCCGCAGATTCTTCCCCGGCGATGATCCGATTGGAAAGCATTTTGGGATGTCGCAGCCAGGTCACGGATACGACTACGAAATCGTGGGCGTGGTGAGAAACACAAAATATCGCGGGCCTGCCACCGAGCCGAGACCCATGTTCTTCCTGCCGTTCACGCAGACGACGCGATACGCGCCTCCAGGGGACGATCGCCTGGAAACGGCAACGCTGTATGCACAGTCCATTCAGCTTCGCGTTGCCGGCGCCCCGGAAGGCTACGAAAGATCGGTTCGCGAAGTCCTCTCCGGTATCAACCCGAATCTGGCTCTGGACAGTGTGAAGAGCTACAGCGAGCAGGTCGCGGTTCAGTTCAATCAGCAGCGGCTGGTGGCTCGGCTCACCGGCCTCTTCAGCATGCTGGCGCTGCTGCTGGCTTCGGTTGGACTTTACGGCGTGACTGCTTATAACGTGACCCGCCGCACCAGCGAAATCGGCATCCGGATGGCCCTCGGCGCCAATCGTCGGAACGTTGTCAGCATGGTTCTGGGCGGAGCCTTCTCGCAAGTGGGCGTGGGGCTTTGCATCGGCATACCGCTCGCCCTGCTCTCGGGCAGCGCGCTGGCGCATCAGCTCTACGGTGTAAGCCGCTTCGATCCCCTCGTCCTCGGTGTGGCGATTCTCGTCCTATGCCTTTGCGCCCTTGTCGCAGGGTGGATACCTGCCCGCCGTGCGGCTTCGATTGAGCCTATGGAGGCGCTCCGCATCGAGTAGCGAGGCGCTGATTTCCGCGGCGTGACTCGGGCACGATATAACTGCTGCGATGGCCTGGATACCGGGAACCCGTGTTGGCGACTACGAGATCGTAGGCACTCTCGGCTATGGCGGCATGGGCGAGGTCTACCGCGTCCGCCACACCATCTCCGATCGCATGGAGGCGATGAAGCTGCTTCGTGCGGGCCCGGCTTCCGGGACGCAGGCGCAGGAGATGATGGACCGCTTTGTGCGCGAGATTCGTCTGCTGGCGACGCTGCAGCACCCGAATATTGCGACTCTGCACACCGCCTTCCGCCACGACGAGCAGCTGGTGATGATCATGGAATGCGTCGAGGGCGAAGACCTCGGGAGGCGCCTTCCGGCCGGCCTGACGCTCGACGAATCGTTGCGTTACACGCGCCAGGTGCTGGAGGCGCTGCGTTATGCGCATGGCCGCGGCATCGTCCATCGCGACATCAAGCCGTCCAACATCATGATCACGCCGCAGGGCGAGGTAAAGCTGCTGGACTTTGGACTCGCCCTGGGTGGCGCACTCGGCGCGCCTGATCAGCGGTTGACCACCACCGGCGCCCTGGTGGGTTCCATGCACTACATTGCGCCAGAACACATCTCGGGCGAGCCGCACGACGCTCGATCGGACATCTACGCCGTTGGCGTCACGCTCTACGAGATGATCACAGGCCGTCTGCCGATCGAAGGCACAACCCATGTCCAGGTGATTGCCGCGCACCTGCAGCACGCGCCGGTGCCGCCCAAACAAGGTCAATCCGAAGATTCCCGCCGGGCTTTCGGCGCACGGTGATGCGCGCGCTCGCGAAGAATCCGCGAGACCGGTGGCAGACGGCGGAGGCGTTCCTTACCGAGCTGGAGCAGGATGGGCTCCGCAGCACGGCGGCAGGCGATGTCTCGCAGATGCGCGTGACGCAGACAACGGCGCCACAAGCCGCAGGCCGCACTTCTCCGCAGCCGGCGAGCGCGCATCGGCCCGAGTCGCTGAGCGAGATCACGCGGCAACTAGCCGAACACGTAGGCCCCATCGCGGGAGTGCTGGTGCGGCGCGCCTCCGGCAGCACAACCAACCTTCGCGAGATGTGCGATGCCCTGGCCGCAGGAGATCACTTCGCCGGTGGCCCGGCAGAAGTTCCTTACCGCCGTCCACAGCCATCTGCGGATCAGCGGACAATACTGAACCTGACTGAAGCTGGCGTAGTGGCCTCTTACTCCAGCAGACGCATCGCTTTCGCCAGACTTGTAAAGAGACGGTTGAAGGATGTGGTAAGCTCTGCGATCTCATCCTTGCCGCGGACGGGGAGCTCCGCGCCCTCAAGCTGGCCTGTACTGACCTGGTTGGCGACAAGGGCGAGACGTCGCACCGGACGAATGATGAGCAACACGAGGATCACGTTGGTCGCCACGATCAGTGCCGCAAAGGTCAGCGTGAGCGACAACATCAGCGAATGAAAGGCCTTGTCGGCGATGGTGACCGGCAGCGCCGTCGGCACCGAGACGATCTGTGCACCGATGATTTCGTTCGGCTGCCAGCCGAATCCGTGATCAGATCCGTATTTGCGGATCATCGACGCCGGAGCCGCTGCCGGTTCGCTGTGGCACTCGAGGCAGGTTGGCTTGGCAACGATGGGATGCGCCACATAGAGGGCGGTGCCGGTCGGCGTCGCCCGCTCCGCCACCAGTTCGGAATCGCTGGGATGATTGCGGAATTGCTGGATGACATCCGCCTCCCAATCTGCAGCGCGGTCCTGTGGGTTGGTCGGATTCAGTGCGGGCTCACGGTAGGTGTACTCAGGAAACTTCGTGCGCAGTTTGGCGAAGGTGGTGGTAGCGCCGTAAGCAGGAACGATCTGCGGCAGAAATTCCTGCTCATATTTCGGATTGCCCATCAGCAGCGGCTTCAACTCATCCGAGGTATAGCGCCGGACGGAACTGGCGCTCTCCATCATGAGCTCGGCCTGTTGCAGAACCTGGGAGCGGGCATTTTGCTGCAGGAAATTGTGCGCGACGAATGCGACCACCAGCAGGCCAAGTGCCGCCAGCGTCACCAGGATGAGATCAAACTTGAGGAGCAATTTCATTCGGGCCTTCGCGGTTGTTCAGACCAGCCGGTCAATGGTGAGCATGGTGCGGTCGTCTGCCTGCGGGACGCCCTCGCTGAAGCGATCGACTGCAGCAAAGATGGTGGCGATAGGATTCTCGCCGGTCAGGTATTGCTCGAAATGGGCGACCGTAAACTGTTCACCTGCAGGGTTTTCGGCCTCGCTGACTCCGTCACTCAACAGCACCATACGACTGCCGGGCGGCATCATTACTGGAACGACGTGAAAGGTCGCAGCGGCCAGCATGCCCACCGGCATGTCGCCCTCCTCGATCAGGCGGACACCGCCATCCGGCCCGATGAGCAGCGGCGGAACATGGCCTCCGTTCACCAGCTCGGCTGAGCCGTCATGCCGGCAGCGAAGCGCGACGAGAGTGACGTATTTTGTACCGGAGACGCGAGCGCAGAGGAACGCATGGACCGCGGTGACGGCATCGACCAGCGAGGAGCCACTGTTGATCTGCGCATACATCATGCCGTGCACGATGGACGCCAGAAGGGCCGCCGACATTCCCTTGCCGGAGACATCCGCGACAATGGCCACGCAGCCATCTTCGGTAGAGATGACGTCGTAGAAGTCGCCGCCGACTTCGGTGCAGGGCAACGTGCGGGCAGACAATGCGTAGCCTGGCACGGAGGGCAGATCGCTGGAGATGATGCGCTGCTGAATGGCCGCCGCGATCTCCATCTCCTTGCGCATGAGGGCTGCGGCCTGCTCCGCCTCGAGCATCCGGGCATTTTCGACCAGCGTGGCTGCTTCCGTCGCGATCGCCCTGCAGGATCTCCCGGCTCACCGTGCTGAGGTTGCAGGATTGCAATCGACTGTCCAGATAGAGCAGGCCGAGCAGGGTTCCGGTGCTGCGGCGGCGCAGCGGAATGGCAATTACGCTGCGCAGATCATGCGCGATGATGCTGTCCCTGCCGATGGCGGCGCCTTCTCCGGTTGCGTCCCCGAGGATGTAATCGAGGCCCGAGTGAGCAGCGTCGCGCACGATGGAGCGGGAGATCTTCGAGTCGTCATCGAGCACCGAGCCATCGCTAGCGCGGCCCGTGCGGAGACGCAGAGAGGCGACATTGTCGCCCAGGAAGACGAAACCCCGCTCTGCGCAGGTGAGGCGCAGCGCGTACTCGATCATGGTGCTGAGCACATCGTCCAGCACCTGCGTGCCATTGAAGCGCTGAGCCGCCTCAAGGAACAGCGAGAGCTTTTCCAGGTCAGACCCGCCCACCTGACTGGAGACGCGCTCCAGCAGATCGCGCGCACCCGTTCCGGTCTCCGGCCTGAAGGTACCGGTCTCCTGGTGCACCGGCCCATCAAGGAAAACCAGGGTCCCCGTGGACTGGCCTAGCGCGATCCGGTCGCCGGAGCGAAGCCGCACCCGGTCGATTCGCTCGCCGTTGCGCAGCGTGCCATGCCGACTGCCTAGATCACGAAGGTAGAGTCCATCCGGCTCCGACTCGATGCATGCGTGGTGGCGCGAGACCTGTGCGTGCGCCATGCACAGATCGTTCTCTCCGCTGCGCCCGAGGCTGAAGGGAAAGTGCAGCAACGGGTACGAGCGGGTGCCATCCACATCGGTGACGTGCAGGCGCGGCTGATTGTCGTTGGTGGACATAGCGCAATGTGGCGCACCCATCAGGCGTTGGCGCCAAACGTGCGCACGAAGAGTGGTCGCAGTCTACATCAAGCGGCAAAGCGGCGGGTCGAAATTGTCCGAGTTACGGAGGGCGACTCACCACGAGGCAAGCCACCCTGGTCAGCGTCAGGCGGCGATGCTTCGAGCGCGCTGGCGTTCCCGCTCGATACCGCTGAGCGTCTTCCACAGGGCCGCGGCGGTCGCTTCCGCTGCGTCGAGCGCGACATCCGCATCTTCCGGGTGCGCGACCAGTTCGGCTTCGATGGCATCGCGCCACACTTTTGCATGATGAACATCGGCCGTCTGGTGGATCGTGAAGTAGCGTGCCGTCACTTTGTCGGCGCCATAGTGCTGTTTCAGCCCCTCGGCCTTGGTGCGAGCGATGGCGGGCACACGCGATTCATAGGTGTAGAGCGATGCCAACGCCGTTGCCGGCGAGGTCTGCATCGCACCGCGGAAGTGAGCGATGAGAGCCGCGGTCTCCGGCTGCAACGTGCGCTCGCGTACTGCTGCGGCGTCGGCACCCATGCCCGTTGCGAAGTCCATCCACAGATCGCTGTGGGCCCGGCCGGCGGGCAGACCTTCCTCGTCCGCCAGATTCTCGAGCACGGTGCGGCGCAGCGGCGCGTCCTCAAGACGGGTATGCAATGCACTCAGGTATGTCGGAAAAGCGGAGACGTGATGCCAGTACTCGGAGGCGTATTCGCGCAGCTCGTCGCGCGTGAGCTCGCCCTTCGACCATGCCTGATAGAAGGGATGCTGCAGCAGGTCATAGCGGGCGATACGGGCATCGAGTGCGGCGAAAAAATCAGACATGGCGGCTCCTCTTGATTCGGCGGATAGTAAGCGAATTGTAGCAAGCGAAGAGCTGCAACTGGCAGCACGCTCAGGCTTTCCATTTGTAGAAATAGAAGGTGAGGCCTTGCGGTCCGGCAGTGATACCGTGCATTCGTTGTCCACTGCAGTACATCATCGATCCTGGTGCCGCAGCATAGGTCTTCCCTTCGACAGTGATCTCCCCAGCGCCGTCGGTGACCAGCATGATCTCTTCCTCGGGATGCTGATGCGGAGGGTGTGGCACCATCCCGGCCTTCAAGGCGAGACTGCCTACAGTCAATGTACGGAGCTGCCCCGTCGGACCGTCGAAGTAAATGCGCTGGTCGCCGTAGCTCTCATGCGTGAGTTTCGCGTTGGCAGGATCGATGACGAGACTCGCCAGTTGACCCTGCTCCGCAGCGGCGAAGCCGGCGATGAAGGGCAACGCCAGCGTGGAAGTACCCAGAAATGCGCGTCGGTCGAGCATGGACGTATGCTACAGGCAGTGGCCGGAGCCGTGAAGAATGCATGCGACGGATCGCCGCGAAATATCCCTTCAGGAGAAACAGCATGAGCGCAGCAACAGCCCCTGTCGCAGAGTCCACACGGAACACACGCAGCACGATTGGACCGCCTGGCGTCGGTAGCGATTGAAGTGGGCCTGGGGCTGGCGCGAGGGCAGGAGTTGCTGATCACCGCATCGCTGGAGGCGCTGCCGCTGGTGCGGCGGATCACCGAGCATGCCTATCGCGCGGGCGCATCGCTGGTGACTACCTTCTACAGCGACGACGAGGCGACACTGGCACGTTTCCGCTACGCGTCGGATGAGAGCTTCGACACCGCGGCCACCTGGCTGCAGAACGGCGTTGTACAGGCATTCCGCAATAACGCAGCGCGCATGGCGATTGCCGGGGCCAACCCCGCCCTGTTGGCAAAAGAAGACCCGGAGAAGGTGGGACGCGCGAACCGCGCTTTCTCGAAGGCAAGCCGGCCAGCGATGGAGTTGATCACGCGGCACGCAATCAACTGGACCATTGTGGCTGCGGCCACGCCGGCATGGGCTGTGACCGTCTTCCCAGGCGAGCCGGAGGACGAGGCCGATCGCAAAGCTGTGGGATGCGATCTTTGCCGCATCACGCGTGGATGCGCCGGATCCGGTGGCGGCGTGGCGCGCGCATGATGACGGCTTGCGGAAGCGCGCCGCGAAGCTGAACGAGCGTCGCTACAGCACGCTGCACTTCCGCGGTCCCGGCACGGATCTGCGCGTTGGCCTGGCCGACGATCACGTGTGGATGGGCGGCGGCACGACCGCCGGCAACGGACTCGCGTGCATCCCCAACATCCCCACGGAAGAGGTCTTCACCACGCCGCATTGCCAACGCGTGGAGGGCACGGTGACCAGCACCAAGCCTCTGTCCTACCAGGGCACGCTTATTGCCGGCATTCAGGTTCGCTTTGAGGGCGGGCGGGTGGTGGAGTCGCATGCAACCGAGGGCGAAGCCGTCTTGCGCAAGATGCTCGAAACGGACGAGGGCGCCAGCCGCCTGGGTGAGGTCGCATTGGTGCCGCACTCTTCGCCGATCGCGGCGAGCGGACTGCTCTTCTCCAACACATTATTCGATGAGAATGCCGCCAGCCACATCGCGCTGGGTCAGGCCTACAGCACCTGCATTCGCGGCGGCGACACGATGGACGCAGCAGCGCTGGCCGAGAAAGGCGCCAACGACAGCCTGATCCACGTGGACTGGATGATCGGCTCGGGCGAAAGTCGACCTGGACGGCATCACTGCCAATGGCACGACGGAGCCCCTGATGCGCAAAGGCGAGTGGGTGTAGCCGCACGGAAGGAAACTCTAGGTCCCGGCAGCAATCTTTTCTGTCTGCTTCGACATCTTCGCGGTGCGCTCGATCTTGTCCCAGTTGAAGGGGCGCCCGTCAATGGCGCGCTTGATGGTCTTAAACAGCACGATCGAAAAGACCTGCCGATAGGCAAAGCGTTGCAGCCATATGTGGAAGAGCAGCCAGCCGTCGCCACGGTTTGCCGGATGCTTCCGTTCGAGCGAGAAAGCGAGGGCGGAAGTGACGAAATCGATAATGAGGAAAGTCAGAAAGTAGGCCAATAGCTTCTTGAAATTAGCGGCGCTAGCCGTTTCCGGGTGGAAGTGCCGGTTCAGCAGATACTGGATCGTTCCATAGACGAACATCAGGTCGATGAGCGGTGAAACCAGCGGCAACAGTATCTGGAAGATGAGTATGTTGGGCAGTGCAAACAGACCCATGGCGCGGTTCTTGGTAAACGCCTGTTTGTGCTTGAACACGGCCTGCAGGGTGCCGAAGGACCAGCGAAAGCGCTGGCGCATAAGTCCCTTCGCATCGATGGGAGCTTCAGTGAAAGCGAGAGCCTGGTCTTCATAGATGACCTTGTATCCCTGTTCGAGCAGGTTCATGGTGAGGTCGGCGTCTTCAGCGACAGTATTAATGGGATAGCCGCCGCCATGGCGCACTGCCTCCGTTCGCCAGCCCCCAATTGCTCCGGGGACCACCGTGACGACATTGAAGAGATCGAGCGCGCGACGCTCGAAGTTCTGGCTGGTGATGTATTCCAGCGCCTGCCAGCGAGTCCAAAGGTTCACGCGATTGCCAACCTTGGCATTACCGGCGACCGCACCTACCTGCGGATCCGCAAAGTGGCCTATGAGATTCGAAACGGCATCGCGCGCGATCACCGTGTCGGCGTCGATACCCACGTAATAGTCCTCCGTGATGCGGGCGATGGCGTAGTTAAGCGCCTCTGCCTTACCGGCATTCGGTTTGCTCAACACCTGCAGATGGCCGGCCGCAATCTCGTCGCGATACGCCTCGCATGCCACGTCGTAGGTGCGGTCACTGGATCCGTCATCGATCACGATCGCACGCAGGTTTTCGTAGTCCGAGTTGAGCACGGACCGGATCGTCCGCACGATCACCGTCTCCTCGTTGTAAGCAGGGATGAGGACAGCTACGCGAGGCGTGAAACCGCCCGGCACATCCGGCACTTTGCGATGACGGAAACGGTCGATGATGGCAAACAGCCCAATAAGCACGAGCCGAGCGCTCATGAGCACATCGCCGATGAAGAAGACCATGACGATGAAACGCCCGACGAAGGCAAACAGGGTGAACGCAACGGAATCGACCCGCGCCTGCCAGCGCTGATTCGGGGAAAGTGGCGGCATCACCTCCGCTGTCGTCTTGCCCATCAACTCAGAGACGGGCACGATCTGGTAGCCGTGCGCGCGGAGTGTGTCGATGAGCAGTGGCAGAGCCGCTACCGTTGCCGACCGGTCGCCGCCGCCGTCATGCAGCAGAATGATCGAGCCACGAAACTGCCGCTTGGTCTTCATGATGCGCAACTGCTCCATCACGCTCCAGGTGATCTCCTGCGGGCTTTTGCGCGGATGTTCATTCCAGTCGTCCGTATCGATCTTGTCTCCGATGATCGTGTACCCCATCTGCTGAATGCGATAGGCGGGCGCAGCCTGATCGTTGGTATCGGGCTCCTGGTCGATGGAGTACGGCGGCCGGAAATAGAGCGGCTTCACGCCCAGCTTGCTGGCGAAGAGGCGCTCGGTAAGGTTCAGTTCCAGCAGCACCTGGCGTGCCGGAATCTCGCTGATATCCGGGTGCGTGTAGGTATGGTTGCCAATCTCGTGGCCTTCCCGTACGTAGCGTCGCAGCAGACCGACGTTGTCCTGCGCCTGCTCGCCGATCACCATGAACGCTGCCTTTACCTGTTTGGCCTTCAGTATGTTGAGAATCTTCGGCGTCCAGGTGGGGTCCGGACCATCGTCGAAGGTGAGCGCAACCTTGTCCGGATGATAGCCGTAGTACTCGATGGTGTACGGCTGCGGATAGACCTTCATGTGCTCATCGGTCGCAGTCTCGTTTTCTGCGTCCATGTCGACGGTGCGCGCCCCCGGATGCGGCACGCCAGTGATGCGCAGGATGTCGCCGTCACCGTCCGAGTTGATGTCATTGCCGGGCGGTATTTTTAGGAGCGTCGTCTGAATATTTGGCGTGCTGGGCTTGTCCCAGACGTTCCAGATAGACGGATCTTCGGTGCCGAGCGCCCATAGCGCAAAGGTCTGTATGCCCATCCTGCGCGCGGCACGCATCTCGTTCATGGCGGTGACAGCATCCAGCAGCCAGACCTGATGACGCACATGCTCGTCCTCATCGTCGTAGGCAAAATGCGGGTTCAACTCATCGCCGGCGAAGGAGAGGTCTGCTTCTGCGTCATTCGCGGACTGCCAGGCGTCCTGCACGCTCGAGGAGCTGACATCGAGCACCTTTTGCGAAGCATGGCCCTTCGCATCCGGCAACGGCATGGTCCAGTCGTAGGCGTAGTTGCCGATGGCGCAGATCAGCCGCTGCTTGGGCACAATCTTGAGCACGCGCTGCAGATTGTTTTCAAACCAGTCCTCAGCCGCGATCGGACCCGGCCCCGAGGTGTTCTCATGCTGGTCATAGTTCATCAGCACGATGCCGTCCGTGTGCGCCGCCTCAAACGCCAGCATTTTGTCATCGGTGCCGGTGGGAACGTTGATATAGAGCCGCAGGTTTTTCGCGGAGAAATCGCTGTACAGCTCCGCCATCAATGCCTGATAGCCGGCCTGGGCATCGTCCGGGACATCTTCAAAATCGAGCGAGATGCCGCGATAGGAAGGGTTGGCGGCGAGGAACAAGTCCAGCTGCCGCCGCATATTCGCCCGCGCACCGGGATCATTCAGCACGGTGCCAATCACCGGGTCCCACAGGCCGGTCAGGATGTTGTAGTTGCGAATCAGTGGGAAGATCTCTGTGTCTTCGTGCGCGTCCGCTATGGCCTGCTGGACTTTGTTGTCCGGATCGACGCCGTGCACGGTACCTTTGTCGTCAACGATCCGGTACGTGTGCGCGGGCGCGAGAGAAACATCTCCCAGGAGGTTGCCGCTGGCATCATTCACGTTCAGCCAGACGGGAAATAGCATGTCGATCTGGTGAATGCGTTGCTTCAGCGACGAGTAGCTTGCGGGATTGTCATCTGTATAAAAGGTAGCGCGCAGCCCCTCGCCAGTGTTCAACGGAACATCGGAAGCCAGGCGGTTCGTCCTGCGACGTGCGGCACGCAGTGCGGCACGCCGTGCCTCGGCTGCCTGGTTGGCTTTTACGGCTTTGTAGTTGCGTTTCTGCGCCGGCAGCAGCAGGTCGGGTAACTGTTCGCGATGAATCACCCCCAGAAAAAACGCGACCAGAAGAAAGGTAGACACGACCGCTGTCAGGTCCAGAACGCGGCGCAGCCGCTTCCAACGCTTTCGTTCGGGATCGTAGAAGACCTGGCGGCTCATGAGATTACATCCAGAGGGTCGAAGACAGAGTACCGCGCCCGGTGCGCAGGGCCAACCGCCCAGCCCGTCTGTCCCCGCCTCTCATCTGTATGATGCCAACCAATGCGACGCTTCCATGGCACCCTCGCAATCGTGCTGCTTGCCCTGGCGTTGGGCACATGGCTGCGCCTGTGGTTTCTTTGGCATTTTCCGCAGGTGAACGGCGATGGCCTTATCTACGGAGATATCGCCAAAAATTGGCTGCTGCACGGCGTCTATGGCCGCACGGACTACGGCGGGGCTGGCGCCACAATACATCCGACGCTGATCCGTCTACCTGGGTATCCACTGTTTCTGGCGGCGTGCTTTCGCATCTTCGGCGTCGATCATTACGGCGCTGTGCTCTATCTGCAGCTAGTTATCGACCTGGGTTCGGCCCTGATTATCGGCTGGACGGCGCGAGCCATCGCTGGAAATCGTGCCGGGATGGGGGCATTTGCTCTGGCGGCGCTCTGCCCTTTCACTGCGAACTATGTGGCGGCGCCGCTGAGCGAAACGCTCTCGATCTTCTGTGTCGCCGTCGCCTGTGCCGGTCTCGTGTGGTTACAAATGCGTCCAGGGTGGCGGCCGTGCCTGTTGCTCGCGGCAAGCTGGAGTTACGTCACGCTGTTGCGGCCGGATGGCGCACTGTTGGCGGTGGCGAGCCTGCTGGCTATTGTCGTCTTCGCGAATCACAGCCTTCTGACATTCCCGCCACTCGGACGTGCGCGCGCATGGCGGCTGGGCCTGTGCGCCTGCCTTTTGTCGGTGGTGCCCTTCGTTATCTGGACTGCCCGCAACTTCCGCACCTTCCATATCTTTGAACCGCTGGCCCCGCGCTATGCAACCGATCCTGGAGAGTTCACCGCCCCGGGGTTCCAGCGCTGGATGAAGACCTGGATCGTCGACTTCGCCTCCACTTCAGACATTTACTGGAACGTCGACAGCGCGCCATTGGAGGTAAATCTGCTTCCCTCTCGCGCCTTCGACTCGCCGGCCGAGCGGCAGCAGACCGGCGACATCTTCGCCTCCTACAACGAGAGCACGACACTCACTCCAGCGCTCGACGCGCGGTTCGCTGCGTTGGCCGCGGAACGGGAGCGCGCACATCCCCTTCGCAGCTATGTAAAGCTGCCGCTGCTTCGCGTGCTGGATATGTGGCTACGACCACGCACCGAAATGCTGAATATCGAGCTCCGCTGGTGGCAATATGACCGCCACAACGCCGAAACGGAGTTTGCAGCCGCATACGCCGCGTTGAACCTCGTCTACATTGTCCTTGCCGTAGTGGGGGCGTGGCGGATGCGGCGCAACTCCGCCATGCTTGTCGCGGCGATCGTTGCCTATTGCCTGCTACGCAGCCTGCTGCTAGCCACTATCGAGGCTCCGGAGGCGCGATACACGATCGAGGCATTCCCGATGCTCTGCATTCTGGCGGGCGCGGCGGGCGCACCACGCAAAGTGGCCGTGTCGGAACCAGCGTCACAGCGCGCTGCTACTTCCGGATGATGTTGTAGCCCTTGTCCTTGGGCTTGAAAACGTCCAGGGAAAACTTCTCGTTGTATTTGATGTTGGTGTAGGTTGCGGTGCGGTTGTCGCCCGACGGCTCATAGAAAATCTGCTTAAGACCGAGAGATCGCGTCGGGTCGATCCAAAGCATCACGTGTGAAAACATATTCGCCACGCTCTGTTGCTTTGGCTTCAGGTCCAGCTTCGCGGTCGGGGTCCCGTCCACCGGTTCCATGCCCTCACAGGTCACGGTCCAGTTGTTCTGAAGGTCCTTGCCGCTGCCCCCGAAGCCGAGCGTCAGGAAACTCTCGTACTGCCCACGGTTGGAGCCGGCGCTGAAGAGTGTCTCCTGTTTGATGTCGGGCTGGACGTAAATAAGACTGCTGCCGTCGTAGAAGACGGTTTTCTCCGCCGGTTGCTTGATATAGGCGGCCATGGAAGTGGAATCGCCGTGCCGCTTAAAGTAAATGGTGCCGCTCTGGATGTTGTGATCGTTCACGACAGCCGTCAGCACGTCCCATTTGAAGTCGGCCTGCGTGCTCTGGAATTTCGCCGAGGCGGCATCCATCTCCGCCAGCACCTTGCTGGTATCGCAGCTCTGCGCATGCGTCGCTGGAAGGATGCAACACGCCACCGAGGCGGATACCAATAGCATTCGCTTCATCTTGTCCCTCTCGTTCGCTTCGTTTTACCGGCGTGCCCAGACCTTGTAGCTTTCTACTCTGCCGCTCGAGTCCTTCTGCGCCTGCCAGCGATCAATCGAAATCGCGCCTGCTACAGGTGCGATGCTCGATTCGAGCTCCGCACGCAGCTTCTGCTGGTCAGAGGTCTCCGGCACCTGGTCGGTGCCCACTTCGAAGGTGAAATGGCCATCCTGGCCTCCATGCACCAGAACGCCATGCCCGCGGGAACTCGGCTCCTCCGGTCGGTCGTGAAAATTGATGAAGCGTGGCGACACGAAAAGGAAGAGCAAGATCAGCGTTACCATGATGTCGTAATGGAAGCTGCCGCGCGGATAGGTCCAGAATAGATAGCTCTTCAATGTCTTCATCGTGTGTCGCCGCTCCGCTTCTCGATCAATGTTTCTCCACCCATATAGGGCACCAGCGCCTCCGGTATCCGTACCGACCCATCCGCCTGCTGATAGTTTTCGAGGATCGCCAGCCACGTGCGCCCGATAGCCAGGCCGCTGCCATTCAGTGTATGGACGAACTCGGTCTTGTTCCTTCCCAGCGGGCGATAGCGGATATTCGCCCGTCGTGCCTGAAAGCCCTCGAAGTTGCTGCACGAAGAGATCTCGCGATAGAGCCCCTGACCGGGCAGCCAGACTTCGATGTCGTACGTCTTGGATGCAGAAAAACCCGTGTCCCCGGCGCAAAGCAGCATGCGGCGATAGGGTAGCCTGAGCCGTTCGAGGATCGACTCCGCCTCGCGCGTAAGCTTCTCATGCTCGGCTCCGGAATCCTCCGGGCGCGTGAACTTCACCAGCTCCACCTTCTGAAACTGGTGCTGCCGGATGATTCCGCGCACATCCTTGCCATAGGAACCGGCTTCCGACCGGAAGCATGGTGTGTAAGCAGTGAGTGAAACGGTCAGCGCTGACTCATCGAGCACCTCATCCCGATACAGGTTCGTCACCGGGACCTCGGCAGTGGGGATCAGCCAGTGGTCGTTTTCGCGGTACTGTCCCAGGCGTGAAGCCTCGGCCTCCGTGCAGCGAAAGAGGTCGTCGGCAAACTTCGGCAGCTGCCCGGTGCCGAAGAGCGAGCGGCTGTTCACCATTACGGGTGGCAGCACCTCGCGATAACCATGATCTCGGGTGTGGACGTCGAGCATGAAGTTTGCCAGCGCGCGCTCGAGGCGGGCGCCCTGATCCCAGTAGACGGCGAATCGTGCTCCGGAGAGCTTCGCAGCCCGTTCGAGATCGAGAATACCGAGTGCCTCACCCAACTCCCAGTGCGGGCGAGGCGTGAAGTCGAAATGCGGCTTTGTGCCCCACTGCTTCTGCTCCACATTGTCATGTTCAGATGTGCCCGGAGGCACCGAATCCTGCGTCAGATTGGGGATGCTGGCGAGTAACTCCTGCATCTCGCGCTCAGCGATCTCAACGGCCTTATCTGCACCCTCACTCTGCTCCTTGAGAATGCGGACCTGCTCCATGATCGCAGTCGCGTCTTGACCGCTCTTTTTCAGCCGCGCCACTTCTTGGCTCAACTTGTTTCGTTGCGCCTTCGCGGCTTCACTTTCGGAGATGTTTTGGCGCCGACGTAGGTCAAAGGTTTCAAAGCCGCCAAGCACCACACCTGGGTCCTGCCCGCGGGCGCGCAACTTCTCTTCGACCAGCGCGAGGTTGGCCCTTACGAATTGCAGATCGTGCATACAACTCCATGCTACCGGAAATGACTGAAAATGAATCATTCGGTCAGGATGGAGGCTCCTCGAATCACGGGAGGCGCATCCTGTATGCATAGGGAGTTTTCATGCAGAAACGACAGATTGGCAGATCTTCTTTGCAGGTGCCGGTGCTCTGCCTGGGCGGCAATGTATTCGGCTGGACAGTGAATGAGCTGGACTCCTTTCGCCTGCTGGATGCCGCACTCGACGCTGGGCTGACTTTCATCGATACCGCGGATGTCTACTCGTGTTGGGCCGAGGGGCACAGCGGAGGCGAATCGGAGACCGTGCTTGGCAAATGGTTCGCCCGCTCGGGCAGACGCGGCCAGGTGGTGCTTGCCACCAAACTCGGCTTCGAGATGGGCGACGGCAAGAAAGGATTGAGCAGCAAGTACATTACCGAGGCAGTCGAGGCATCCCTGCAACGATTGCAGACCGACTACATCGATCTGTACCAGGCACACACGGATGATGTGGAGACACCGTTCGAAGAGACGCTGAAAGCATTCGACAGCCTGGTGAAACAAGGCAAGGTGCGGGTGATCGGAGCTTCCAATTACAGCGGCGCGCGACTGAAAGAAGCAATCGAAATCAGTGAGAAGAACAAGCTGGCACGCTACGAGTGCCTGCAACCGAATTATTCGCTGGTGGAGCGATCCGCGTTCGAGAGCGACCTTCTGTCCGTGGTCAAGCAGTACGGCATCGGCGTGATTCCGTACTTCTCGCTTGCAGCAGGATTCCTCACCGGCAAATACCGTTCGAAGCAGGATGCGGAAGGTAAAGCGCGCAGCAAGATGGTGGAAAAGTATCTGAACGATCGCGGCTTCGCGGTACTGAAGGCGCTGGATGCAGTAGCGGTGGAATTGCACTCGACCCCGGCGAGCGTCGCTCTGGCATGGCTGATAGCCCGGCCAGGGATCACTGCGCCGATTGCCAGCGCCACCTCGCTCGATCAACTGAAGGATCTTGTCGAAGCGACCCAGCTGAAACTTCCACCCGAGGCCATTGCAATGCTGGATGCAGCCAGCGCTCCAGCGCAAATCGCAGCCTGAAAGAAGGGCGGCGCGGTTGACACAGACAAACAGCAGAACTAGGGTGGCGGGCATCAGGGTTTTGTTGTGCACGAGCCGCGTGTATTGCGGCCGGACCCGAACCCTCATTCTTCAAACACAGGAGCCTCCCCCGATGCTTCGCAGATATTTCATGTATATCGTCATCGCTGTCACCAGCTTGTTCAGGTGGTGCAGCGCACAGGCGCAGATACCAGCAGCTTCCAAGACCCCACCACCCGCGCAGATACTGAAGCAGACCCTGGCAGGAATCGACAAACTGCAGAGCTGGTATACGCAATCCACCGGTCTCTACCAGACGACCGGCTGGTGGAACTCCGCAAACGCGCTCACCATGCTCGCCGACTATTCGCTCGTCGCACGGTCATCCAGTTACAACACCGTGTTCGCAAACAGCTTTCAGCAGGCGCAGAAAACGAACAGCGGCTTTCTGAACAACTATTACGATGACGAGGGCTGGTGGGCACTGGCCTGGATCGCCGCCTACGATCTCACCCACACGCAGCAATATCTGGACATGGCGTCGTCAATCTTCATCGATATGAGCGGCGGATGGGATTCCACCTGCGGAGGCGGCATCTGGTGGAGCAAGGACAAGACTTACAAGAACGCAATCGCCAATGAATTGTTCCTCTCCGTCGCCGCGCATCTTGCGAACCGCGTGGCGCCAACCGAGCGTGGCAGCTATCTCGCCTGGGCGAACCGGGAGTGGACGTGGTTCCAGCAGTCGGGCATGATCAACAGCCAGAATCTGATCAATGACGGGCTCGACCTCTCGACCTGCAAGAACAACGGACAAAACACCTGGACCTACAACCAGGGCGTGATCCTGGGCGGACTGGTTGAGCTGGATCGCGCGCAAAGGTCGCCGCAACTGCTGTCCACAGCGCATACGATTGCAGATGCCGCGATCACACACCTGAGCGACAGCAACGGCGTACTGCATGATACTTGCGAGGCGAACTGCGGCGCGGACGGCGTGCAGTTTAAGGGCATCTTCATGCGTAACCTGATGGCGCTGAACGTCGCGACGCCAGATCCGCAATATGAGACGTTCGCGCTTACCAATGCGGAGAGCATCTGGAATCATTCGCGTGATACCAGCAATGCCTTCGGCCAAGTGTGGTCCGGGCCGTTCGACGCTGAGAACGCTGGAAGCCAGAGCTCAGCGCTCGACGCCTTTGTCGCGGCGTATGCCGGTTCTTCGGAAATACAGCACTGAGCGACCGTATCGACTATCCAACAGGGCGCTCGCGATGCCGGGCGCCCCACTTGGATAGAGTAATCAACGCAGGCCGGAGCGTAGCGCCGTAGGCGCTGAGACGATATTCCGTGTGAGCACGCGCGTCCGGCAGCCTGCGTCTCTCGACGATGCCGGAGCGTTCGAGTTGACGCAGTTGCTCCGTCATCACCTTCTGTGAGGCGCCAGGTACTTTGCGCCGCAATTCGCTGAAGCGATGCGGCCCTTGCTTCAGCACCCACAGGATGAGCGGTTTCCATTTGCCGCCGATCACATCGAGCGTGGTGCTCACGGTGCATTCTTCGATCCGCACTCTTTACCCCCTTCGTGAATGCAGATGGGCAACCGCAAAGGCACTTTTTTGTGCCTGATTGTGCTGCCTCCTGATGAGGAATATACCGGGAAATATGAGACCAATCGCGATTGTAGGTACGGGCAATATTGGGGGCGCACTGGCGCGTCTCTGGAGCAAGGCGGGTTATACAGCGAGCGTCGCAGTCCGCGAAAGCTCAGCGGCAAATAAGATCCCCGGCGTCGGCAGTGGATCCGCAAGGGAGATTGCCAGCGCAGCGGAGATTGTTGTGCTCGCCGTGCCATGGCCGGCGGTAAAGGATGCGCTGGCGTCCTGCGGTGATCTGAGCGGAAAGGTCGTCGTGGATTGCACCAACCCGGTGTTGCCGGACCTCGAAGGACTGGAGTTTGGAGGCACAAGCTCCGCTGCCGAAAAGTTGCAGCAGCTTGCGCCACGAGCGCGCATAGTGAAGGCCTTCAATACCATTGGCGCGCCTTTGTTGGGGAACGCGACTTTCGACAGTCTCGAGGCTGACGGCTACTACTGTGGAGACGATGACGCGGCGAAAGCCGCCGTAGCTCCGCTGATCGCCGCCACGGGGTTGCGTCCATTCGACGCGGGCCCGCTACGCAATGCGCGCTATCTCGAAGCGATGGCAATGTTGTGGATCGATCTGGCAGTCAAGCGCGGCCGCGGGCCAACCTTCGGCTTTCGTACGCTGGAACATGCCGCCACCTAGCTCCCAGCGCACGATTGCCGCCATTCGATGACTTTTTTGCGATACTGGAAGACGCCTATGGAAATGCACCGGCGCCTCTGCTCCGTTACGCTCGCCTCACTGCTCGTTGCACTTCCCATCGTTCCCGCCAGAGCCGCCGCGTATGACGGCAAACCCAGGCTGGTCGTACTGGTGGTGATCGATCAGTTCCGCGAGGACTATCTGGAGCGATATCGGGCGGACTTGAAGGCCCCACGCGGCTTCCGGCTGTTCCTGGACCACGGCGCCTACTTCCCCGACTGCTACTACGATTACGCGAACACCAAGACCGCACCGGGTCACGCGACGCTCGGCACCGGCTCTTATACGGATGCCCACGGCATCAACTCCAACGAATGGTGGGACCTGAGCCGGAATACGAAGCGACCTATCTCCTCGGTCGAAGATGATCGGTACAAGATTGTCGGCCTCCTCAATGCCGGTGGAGAAGACGGCGCTTCGCCCCGCAATGAGCGCGCCTCAACGCTCGGCGACGAACTCCGCCTGGCCACCGTGGGTCAGTCGAAGGTCTTCGGCATATCGCTCAAGGACCGTGCGGCGATTCTGCCCGTCGGCCACTCGGCCAACGCTGCCTACTGGATCGATCCGAAGAGCGGCGCGTTTGTGACTTCGACCTTTTACCAGAACACTCTGCCGGAGTGGGCAACCACGTTTAATGCCAGCCCGCGTGCGCAGCAGGCTCTGGATGAGGCGCATGGCGATTCGACAAAGAATTTCTTCGAACAGGTGGACACCTCGCCAGCCGGCAACACCTATGAACTCGACTTTGCCCGCGCGCTGATCACCGGCGAGCAGCTCGGACGCCATCCGACGACGGACATGCTGACCATCTCACTGTCCCCAAATGATGGCCTGGGACACCGCGTAGGACCGGACGCCCCCGAGATGCGTGACATGGTGCAGCACCTCGACCAGCAGCTCGACAGCTTCTTCACCTGGCTGGACCAGAATGTCGATGGCGGTCTGGCGAATGTGTGGATTGCACTCTCCGCCGATCACGGGGTTGCATCCACTCCCGAGCAGGCAGCATCACTCGGCATGGACTCGGCCACCTGGGATATACCGAAGCTCCTCGCCGGATTGAATGACGCCATGAACGCCAAGTTCTCCCCGGGCGAAAAGATCGACTATCTGCTCACACACCAGGAGCTGCCTTATATCCAGCTCAACCAGCCGGCCTTTGAGCACGCTGGCATCAACGAGCAGGAAGCAGAAGACGCGATCGTTGTGGCGCTGCCGTCTGTGATCGACACACTGCCGGCGCAGCCACCCATACATCCGCCCGTGGGAACGCCGCCGCCTATCGTGCAGGCGCCGCTCCCGAAGGCCGCGCCGCGCAGTCGCCAATCGCATTCCGACGACACGCCACGCACAGGCACAGGAGGAGGAGGCTCAGCCGCAGCCGCCTCCCAACCCGCAGGCGCTTGAACCACCCGCCAGCAAGGTAGCGCCCCATCCTTCTCTGGTCGCGGTATACACGCGCATGCAGCTGGCCTCCGGCACCTTGCCGCCAGACGAGTTCGGCGAGCGTCTCGCGCACAGTTACAGCGCGAACGGCGGCTGGTACGTGATGCTGATTCCGCCCGCTTACCAGATGAATGGCAATGCCGCGGGCACTGGCGCCACACATTTCAGTGCCTGGTCCTACGACCGTCACGTCCCGCTCGGTTTCTATGGCGCTCCCTTTCAGACCGGCATCTACTATGGGCGCGTGGAGCCGGTTGATTTCGCCGCTACCTTCGCAGTGCTGCTCGGGGTAAACCAGCCTTCCGCATCGATTGGGCATGTCCTCACGCAAGCTCTGAAGCCGGTGTCTGTCAGCCCGGAGGGGCAGTTGGTTCCGAAGACTGCGCGTCGGCCCCGCCGTGGCGCTCCGGACGAGAAGAACGCGACACCTGTCGCTCCCACACCTGAGGCTCCCACGCCTGCCACACCTGCACCGGCCACACCCGCTCCTGGCACTCCTGCACCGACGACACCCACAACTACCGAACCCGCGACGCCCGCGCCCACCGCACCTGCGCCTGCCACACCGCCACCCGACGCACCCAAGCCCGACGCAACCAGACCCGATGGAGCAGGAGGCATCACTCAACCGTGAAGGCCGACATGCGCGTGCGGCTCTGCGGTCTGGAGCTGCGCAATCCCGTTATCGCAGCCTCGGGCACCTTCGGCTATGGCATCGAGTTTGAGGAGATCCTGTCGCTGGACAAGATCGGCGGCTTCGTCACCAAGGGCCTCTCCCGCGAGCCAATGTCCGGCAACGATGCGCCGCGCATCATTGAAACCTCAGCCGGCATGATCAACGCCATCGGCCTGCAGAATATGGGTGTCGCCGCGTTTATTGCGGAGAAGCTGCCTCTGCTACGCCGCTACCGCGGCACAGCTTGCATTGCCAATGTCTTCGGCTACACGGTGGACGACTACCTCGCCGTCATCGAGCAATTGAACACCGCCGAAGGCGTCGCTGCGTATGAACTTAACGCCTCGTGTCCAAACACCCGGCATGGCGGGCTGATCTTCGGTGGAGACCCGGCGCAACTGGCCGAACTGGTGGTACGGTCGAAGCGCCTCGCGACGCGGCCACTGATCGTCAAGCTGTCGCCGAACGTCACCTCCATCGCGCAGATGGCACGCGTGGCGGAGGCCGCAGGCGCGGACGCCATCTCGCTAGTGAATACCTTCGTCTCGCTCGCTATCGATGTGAAGACCCGGCGCCCTCGCATCGCCAACGTCACCGGCGGACTCTCCGGGCCAGCCATCAAGCCCATCGCTGTGCGCATGGTGTGGGAGGCTGCCCGGGCAGTAAAAATCCCGGTCATCGGCATGGGTGGAATCACCACCCCGGAAGACGCCGTCGAGTTTCTGCTAGCCGGAGCCGCAGCCGTGGAGGTCGGTACCGCCTCCTACGCGGATCCACGCGCTGTCGAGAGGCTGGCACGGGGTCTTGCAACCTGGTGCAGCAGCAATCATGTAGAACGTGTGAGCGACCTGACGGGCGGTCTTCAACTGAACCCAGCTTTAGAGCGTTGAAACGAGAGTGCAAAAAAACAGAAGGCCAGCCGATGGCTGGCCTTCATGACAGCGAATTCGTACCTAAGCGACGCGCGAATCCCGCTCGTCGAGAACGCGCCCTTGCAAAGAGCGCGCCTGGTTCAGCGCTACGCCAGTAAGAAATACCGGCGCGGGCGTTGCGATGGCAACCAGAACCCAGCAGAGAAACGAGAGCAACAGGCCAATGCCTGCGGCAGCCTGCACGCTGAGCACAATAGGGATCTCCCACAGGTGCAGATTGACCAGCGCCCAATGCTGCAACGGCTGAATGTGATGAATGATCGCCAATGCGAGAACAAAGGCAGCCGTTGAGATAGTCGTTGTGCCTATCAGGACAACATCGATGGTGCGATGGAGATGCTGACGGCTGCGGCAGTAGGCGCACTCCGCAAAGTGATCTTCATAATCGCCACGCATGGCGGGCGTGATTCCCGAGATGTCGTAGCGCCAGCTTGACAATATATCGCCAACCACTGGATCGACACAGCCATCCTGGCGCGCGTAGCGTGGCGACGCCGAAGCGTCGCTGTCAATCTCTTTCGGGCGTCCCTGATTTCCGGAAGTCATTTTCGTTAACCCTATGATAATGGTTCGATGCGCCCCAAAACCAGCGGATTCCCAATTTGGTAACTTCAGCGATACCCGATTTCCTACGGGTGGCCCCGTAAACCGCGTAACAGTAACAAGATAGCACGCTACAGCGAGATCGTCTCCAGAGGTTGCCCCTGCTCGGCCAGCAGTACCTTGTTCGCCAGCAGGCTCATCCGGTCGCAAAGGGCCCTTTCGGCGCTTACCCGCGCCAAGGCAGGCAGGTTATTGCTCTCCGACAGGTGAGCCAGGATAACGTACCTCGCCTGACCGTCGTAGTTGCGCTCCAAAAAGTCAGCCGCCGCTTCATTGGAGAGATGCCCCACCCGGGACATGACACGCTGTTTGACGCTCCAGGGATAGGGACCGTCCCGCAGCATCTCGGTATCGTGATTTGATTCCAGCAACAAAACATCGCAGCGGCGCAGCGCCTGCCTCGCGTTCGCGGGCATGTAGCCCAGGTCAGTGGCAAAACCGATGCGAACACCCTCACCCTCAAAAACAAAGCCGACCGGATCGGCAGCGTCGTGGGGGATGGTGAAGGGTTCCACATCAATGTCACCCACGGCGAAGCCCTTACCGGCCTCAAAGTAGGACACCAAGGGCAACGCCGCGGGATCACGCTCCTCGGCCGCTCCTTCGTCGCATAAATCTGTGTCTGGTTCATCTATGCTAGCGGCGAGAGTCGTGCCCGGAAGAGTGACACCCTGAGTCGATGCCTCTCCGGGCGTTCCGCTGGCCGCGCCCTGTCGCTGACGCAACCAGTCGGCGTAGGTCATGCGCTTGCGGGGATGCATCCAGCGCACCCAGGCGCGGTGCGTCATCTCCGTAAAGTAAACCGGGATCCCCAGCTTGCGGGCCAAAACCGCTACACCCTGCACATGGTCCTGGTGCTCATGAGTGATCAGAATTGCATCGAGCGCGTGGGGGTCTTCTCCGGCGATCTGCATACGCTTGAGGATCTCGCGGCAGGAGAGCCCTGCATCCACCAGGATGCGCGTCCGGCTGGTGACGACGAGTGTGCTGTTTCCCCTCGATCCGCTCGCCAGCACTGTCATGCGCATCATTGAAAAAGCATACGCCAAAGGTTCGACAAAACCAGAGGAAAGCGGACAAAAACAGACAAAGCCAGAAGATCTTCGGCAACGACGGTCACTGCCTTTGTCTGCCTTTGTCTGTTCTGGTCTGGTTTTGAGCCGCTGGGATTATTGCCCGAACGCGCCCGAGTTCGGCTGGCGGCGTTGCCAGTCGCGCAATTTAGCGTGGGCTTCGGCGCGCTGCTCAGGGAAGCGCTGTGCCTGGAGCTGCCAATAGACCACCGCCTCCAGTTCCCGCGCGCGTAGATACGGCAGCAACTCGTCCCACGTCGGGGCCCCGGGGTAGGAGGCCAGCGCCGCCTCGACGCCTTCAGGCGCGGTTCGTACCAGACACGCGACATCCCAAGCTGTCGGGCCGCCGCAAGCATCTTCGAAATCGGTCCACAGCCAGCCCTTCGCCGTCTTCAGCAGGTTTTTGCGATGGGCGTCTCCGTGGATCGGCTGAATCGCACGGCCGCCGTAGCGCAGGGTCTCGGCCAGGCGCCAGTGCGTCTCCCGGAGTTGGATCAGCTCGCCGCCGGAAAGCGCGCGACGGCCCTCAAGAAACTTCAGCCAGCGAGTGATCTCGTTGAATATCTCGAGCAGCGGTAGTTCGCCGGACGATGCCGCGGGCCGATAGCCGCGCAGGGTCTCATGCAAATCGCGCAGCATGGGGCCGGCCTCGCGCGTGGGAAGTGCGGCGTCGGGTTCATGCTCCACCCACTGCCAGAAGCTCATGGTGTAACCGTCGTACTGGTGCGGCCCGGGCGCCAGAAGATCGCTGGGCGGCACAACCGGGGCACCCTGGGCATGCAGATACGCCGCGACCGCGACATCCCTTCCTAGCCACGCGCTGATGGGCCGGCGCAGGAGTGCCGTCGTAGTGGCGACCCGGGCCAGCAGCGGCGCGGGCTTCAGATGTACCAGCAGATTCGAGCCGTCGGCAACCACCTCCGCGCTGGTGACCGTAATGCCATGCGCCTGCGCCACCTGCTCGGCAGCGCGCACCGCGCCTACGCTGAGTGCATCCATTCAAGAACTCCTAAAAGGCCAAGGCAGGTAAAACAGATAACAACAGACAGGGGGCCAACTCCGGGGTGAAGCTTGTCGAGCATGAATGGCGTTAGTGCATTGTCTGCATTCTTCTGGATTTGTCTGCGTTTGTCGCTGCTTTTGCTTCTACTTCTGCGGATATTCAAAAAATCCTTTGCCCGACTTCCGCCCCCGCCAGCCGGCGTCCACCATACGAATGAGCAACGGGCACGGACGGTACTTCGGATCGCCAAGCCCTTCTTCGAGCACGCGCATGATGTCCAGGCAGACGTCCAGTCCGATGAAGTCCGCCAAGGCCAATGGACCCATTGGATGCGCCATTCCGAGTTGGAAGACCTTGTCGACCGCCTCTGGCGTCGCCACACCCTCCATCACGGCAAACATGGCCTCGTTCAAAAGCGGCATCAGTACGCGGTTCGAGACAAAGCCCGCAGCGTCGTTGACCTCCACCGGCGTCTTGCCCAGCTTTTCGGACAGATCCCTGACGGTCTCGAAGGTAGCCTGCGAGGTCTGCAGACCGCGGATGACCTCGATCAGTTGCATCACCGGCACGGGATTGAAGAAGTGCATGCCGATCACGCGGTCCGGGCGCTTGGTGATGGCGGCGAGCTTCGTGATCGAAATCGATGACGTGTTCGAGGCAAGGATGGCGTCGGCGCCCAGCAGTGCGTCCATCTCTTCAAAGAGAGCCTGCTTGACTGCAAAGCGCTCCGTGGCTGCCTCGACCACAAGATCGCATCCGGCAAGCGCCTTCCGCTCAAGCGTGCCGGTGATACGCGCCAGCGCAGCATCGGCGTCGGCCTGCGTGAGTTTGCCCTTGGCGACCTCGCGGCTCAGATTTTTCTCAACTGTGCTCAGGCCCCGAGCGAGCGCCGACTGTTCCACCTCGGTCAGCACCACGGGATAGCCGCTGCGGGCAAAGACATGGGCGATGCCATTGCCCATGGTGCCCGCACCCACTACCCCTACGTGCCTGATTTCGGCCATCGCGTTGATTCCTCAAAATGAGCTTTCGGAAAACTTATGAGTGTAGCAGGAGGGAGAGAGGAACGCGGACAACCACGGTCAAATTCAGACGACTGCAGGCATAACCGCGGATGAAGCCTTCGTCTGCGGCTCGGCTGTCGTCCGCCCTTGTCTTACGACTTCAGTGCCCCGCGTCGGCGGGTGGCTTCAATCTCTTCGGCGGCAGGCGCATGATGAAAGGAAGCGGCGCCAGGCAGAGGATGGTCATGCTGAGGATGAAGAACGCGTTTTTGTAGCTCAGCATCGAGGCCTGCCGCAACATCTGCCTGTAGGCCCGGCCATAGGCGATCTGGGCCGCGGCGGTGCTGCCCTGCCCGAGACGCATCAGGCCGGCCTGCGTCTGCGCCAGGTAGTCACGATACACGCGGCCGTCCGGCCTGACATGGCCAGCCAGGTCCTGCTGGTACACCTGGCTGCTGCGCGCCAGAAAGGTGGTAAGCAGAGCCGTGCCCAGGCTGCCGCCCAGGTTGCGCGCGAAGTTGGAGAAGGATGAGATCTGGTTGTTCTTCTCCCGCGGTACCCCCACATAGTTCAGCGTGCTGATGGGAATGAAGATAAAGGCAAGGCCCAGCACCTGGTAGAGACGCCACATCGTGACCTGCGCAAAGCTCACATCCAGATCAAGCCGCGTCAGGTTATAAAGGCCGACAGCCGTGATGATGTAGCCCATCGTCACCAGGAGACGCGGGTCGATCTTGCCGACGACACGGCCGGCAATGAACATCGTCACCATCATCATGAAGCCGGCCGGGGAGAGCACCATACCCGAGCGCTCCGCCGTATAGCCCAGAAGTACCTGCAGAAATTGCGGAATAAGGACAGTGGAGCCGAAGAGCACCATGCCGAGAATGAACTGCAGAAATATCGCAGTCCCGAAGTTCCGGTTGCGGAGCAGCTTCAGGTCGACGACAGGGTCTTCGTGGTTCCACTCCCAGAAGACGAAGATGACGAGCAGAACAGCCGCGATGATGGCGAATGCGGTAATCGAAGGGTCGCCGAACCAGTCTTTCTCCTGTCCGCGATCGAAGACGTACTCCAGGCAGCCCACGCCGACGGCAACCAGGCCCAGCCCCATGGCGTCAATAGGGCCGGACCTGAGGCTGCGCTCCTTCAGATAAGGCGGATCTTCGACCATGCGATTGGATAGAAACAGCGAGATAATTCCGACCGGGATATTGATGAAAAAGATCCAGTGCCAGTCAAGATTGTCTGTGATGTAGCCGCCGATGGTGGGGCCGATGGCGGGCGCGACGACCACCGCCATGCCATAGAGCGCAAATGCCTGGCCGCGCTTTTCGACCGGAAACGTATCGGCCAGGATGGCCTGCTCGCTGGTTGCCAGGCCGCCGCCGCCCAGGCCTTGCAGAACGCGAGCGAAGATGAGCACTGGCAGCGAGTGCGCCAGTCCGCAGAAAAATGAGCAGATAGTGAACATGGCCACGCAGGTCATGTAAAAACGCTTGCGTCCGAACCGGTTTGCAAGCCAGCCGGAGATGGGTAGCACAATGGCGCTTGCGACCAGATAGCTGGTGAGTACCCAGGTCGCTTCCTCCTGGCTGCCGCCAAGGGATCCGGCAATGTGCGGCAGCGCAACATTGGCAATGGAGGTGTCCAGCACCTCCATAAAGGTGGCCAGCGTGACTGTGAGCGCGATCAACCATGGATTGTGGCTTGGCTTCCACTCTTGCGTCATCCGGCCTCAGCAGGGAGTATCAGGGTACTGATAGAGTATCAGGAGGCTGATATGGTGCGGACGGCACAAAAGAAAGGGCTAAGCAACAAAAGCGCTCCAGAGGTCCTGAAGCTGACCCGGCGCATGACCACGCTCTTTCGCGACCGGCTGGAAGAGCAGCTGCGGCCGCTCGGCATCACGGCTGCGCAACTGCAACTGCTGGCCGCGTTGATCAAGGAGCCGGGCACCAGCGGTGCCCATATCTCGCGATACTGCCAGGTGACCCCGCAGACAACGCACGCCCTGCTAGCAGCTGCAGAGCGCCGCGGATGGGTACGCCGTTCGCCGCACCCCGAAAACGCACATACCCTGCTCGCAACCCCGACGCCGCTGGGACGGCGTCTCTTCACGCGCGGCAAGACGCTCGCCATCCGGCTGCAAAGCCGCATGCTGTGCACTCTTACCGCCCCCGAGGTGGCTCACCTCGAGGCGACGCTGTCGCAACTGATCAGGAATCTCGAGTAGTTCAGAACCCAAAGCGATAGCCGACTCGTATGAATTGCGAATCGAGGCCTGGATTCAGAGTTCCGATGTCTTTGTTTGACATGTGCTGCACTCGATACTCCACCGTCCATGACCGCCGGTGATCGCGGAACCATTCCACTCCGCCGCCAAAGCTGAAGGTGAAGTTGAAAGCGGAGGTATAGAACTCGGGAATGTCGCGCCGGCTGACAATGAATCCGGCACTGCTCTCCAGAAAAGTCTGCAAACGCCGCTTCGGAAGAAGGTGCACGGAAAAGCCGGCGGGCGTCACGGCAGGTGCATACGTCCAGCGGTGCTCGAGATCGTTGTGGAACACCTCAGTGAATGGGACACCGTCCAACGTGGTGCCGGAAAAGGTCTGGTCCGGATAGAGCTTCGTGTTCTCGATGGGCACCGGCTGAGGAAAACGACCTCCATACACCTGGGTCTGCCCATTCATGGTCAGGGTGAGAGTTCGGCCGGCGATTGTCGGATCGCTCTCGAACAGCAGCGGGCTGATCTCCGCGCTATAGGTCCATGCCATCCAGCGCGTCGCTGAGATAGCCCGCTGATATGCAAGCGACACGCCCGCAAACTTTCTTTGGCGGTCGTCCCCGAGAATGATGTGGCTCGATGAGTTCGAATATTCACCGAATATCGCCACACTGTTGAGTGGTGCGTAGTACGGATGCTCTGCACTTGGTTGCGTCTGCGCGTGCGCAGCGGCAGCGCATAGCAGGGTCGCAAACAGCAATTGAAGCCGAAGTCGCATCAGGGCCGGCACATCTAGTGCGTCCGATGGCGTCTGCGTGTGGCCAGCGATGAAGGCGCGCTGGTGACGCCGAGCGAACGACACAGCGCGCTGTCCTGACCATCGGAGAGACCGAAGAGCACGCCCTGCCCGCCACAGAGTCGCTGCTCGAAGGCGCGCGCCTGCGTTCCGACCATGGGCTCCGTAGCTTCGTGCGAGCCGTAATACTCCACGCGATAGGCATAGACGACATCCGTGTCTGGGCGACCCTGCACGCTGAAATGCGCCCATGTGCCGAGTACGACACGACCCGCTTCGTCATCCAGCAGTGCATAGACCTGCTGGCCTCCATTGGCCTCCTGCCCCTCGGAGAAGATCGGGGCTCCCGCGGTCGAGCGCGGCCAGCGCGCCTGCCACTGCTGCGTCTTCATGTCGATGTGGAAGGTAGTGAAGAAAGTAGTGCGCTGGCATTGGGCACAGTCGTCGTAGGTGGCCACCAACTCCGGGCTGCCCTCGCGCCACAGGCGCAGCCATCCCAATAGACGCAACCCCGGCCCCCGCAACAGCAACGTTGCGGTGATTTGCCGCTGGTTCACGTCATAGACGCTCAGGATGTCATCGTCCGGCAGCGCGGAAGGATTCGTACGCTCCGCCGTGATGACCAGCAGATGGGCATCGCGTGGCACCGGCAGCTTCGGCGTGTTGAGAGCGACGTTGCTCGTCCCTGCTGCGCCGGCGAGCTTGGCCGGTGTTGCGGGCTCCTTCGGCGGCAGGCCGATGTAGCCGATTTCGCGCAGCATGGTGTACGGCTCATTCATCAGCGCACGTGCCACGATGGTCTGCACATCGCTCGCCTGCCGCAGATCGAGCCAGCGGAAGTTCTCAATCGATTGCGCGCGTGCTCTCGACGACGATAAGAACACCAGCAGCAGCGCGATCCAGACAGCAGGGGGGAGCCATTTCCTCATGCGTCGAGCCCCAGCCTTTTCCACATCGCATCCACGCGCGTCTTCGTCGCAGAGTCCATCTCGATCATCGGCGGCCAGGGGCGGTGGAAGCCCTCCGCTGCCCACTTGCGTGTCGCGTCAATGCCCATCTTGCTGCCGTAGTTCGGCAAACGGGACGCGTGATCCAGCGAGTCGATCGGCCCCATAGTGAATTGGATATCACGCTCCGGATCGATGTTGTTCGCCACCCGCAATGTGACTTCGCCTATGTCGTGTACATCGCAGTCTTCATCCACCACGATGATGCACTTGGTGAACATGGCCTGGCCCAGCGACCAGATGGCGCTCATTACCTTGCGCGCCTGGCCCGCATAGCTTTTGCGAATGGACACGATCATCAAGTTGTGGAAGACCGCCTCGGGCGGCAGGTAGATGTCGACAATCTCCGGCGCCGAGAGCCGGATCAACGGCAGGAAGATGCGCTCTACGGCAAGCCCCATCCACGCATCCTCCATCGGCGGCTTGCCTACGATGGTCGAGGCATAGATCGGATCCTGGCGATGTGTGATGCAGGTGATGTGGAAGACCGGATAGTCGTCGGGGAGCGTGTAGAAACCAGTGTGATCGCCGAAGGGCCCTTCGGGGCGCAGCTCGCCCAGCTCGACATAGCCCTCCAGCACAATCTCAGCATGGGCGGGCACCTCGAGATCCACCGTCTCGCATTGCACCAGCTCCACCGGCGCCTGCCGCAAGAATCCCGCGATGATGTACTCCTCGACCTCCGGAGGCGCGGGCACAATCGCGGAGAAGGTCGTCGCCGGATCAGTGCCGATGGCTACCGCCACTTCCATACGCTCGCCGCGCAGGTCGGTTGTCGTCACCGCGGGCATGCCGCCGATGGTGCCGGCCGCGCGCGTGCTGCCACCGCCAATGCGGAACTGAGCCTCCGGCGGTTTGCGCCATCATGTCGATACGCGCTGCCGATCGACTGCCCGTGGCGCTTTCTTCCGCGGCCATCCGCAGCCGCTCGCGGAAGTGCTCCGCCGCCACCTTTTGACGCTGCCAGTGCATGCCGGTCGTCCGCGCATCGTAAATCTGCATGCGGTACATCCCCACATTCCGCTTTCCATGGCGCGGATCGCGGGTAACAACCAGCGGCAGCGTGATGAAGCGGCCGCCGTCCATCGGCCAGCACTGCAGCACGGGAAAGTCGAGCACGCTGAAGTCTTCGCGCCGGATGACCTGCTTGCACGCGGCCTGGCGGGCCGGTATCGACTTCGGAAAGTACTTCCCTACCTCGGCCAGGGTGGGCAGCATCTTCAGCTTGCCCAGCATGCCTTCCGGCAGCTTCATATCCATCAGTGTCTGAATGCGCGCGGCGATCTCGTCCAGACTGGAGGTCTCAAGCGCCATCTCCATGCGGCGCAGGCTGCCGAACTGGTTCATCAGGACGCTCGCGCCGGGATAGCCCTTCACCCGCTCAAAGAGCAACGCCGGGCCGCCAGGGGCATAGCCCTGCACGCCGCCCTTGCGACCCGACTTCGACACCCGGTCGGTGATCTCCGCGATCTCCAGCACAGGGTCCACTTCTTCGCGAATGCGTTTCAGCTCGCCGGCGCGGTCTAGTCGCGCGATCCAGTCACGCAGATCGTGATAGGCCAAGTTTGTCTCCCGACCTCATAGTAACGAGTGCTGCGCTTCTGTGGAGGGCCCGCGCGTGTCCTTTAACCTTGAGCGCCTTCCGACTGCATCCACCGGTCCATGAATGTCTGGGCGCATCGCGCACCGCACAGGTGCTTCACTTCGGCGCTGTGCGAGAGCGAATGGCTCCAGCGCGTGATGCGCAGCGATTCCTGTTCGACCCCATCGGGAGGTGTGGTGTGGTCCGTCCAAGCGAGCCACCAGTCCTCCGCGTCTCCACGCGGACTGTTGCAAACGTCACAGTGATAGGACTCTGTCCATGCCATGCCGTACCCCTTGGAAAGCGCGCCGGCGCCTCAGGCACCACCGCAAGGGCAACTTAGCACAAGCACCCCGCCTGCTGCATCCCACCGGGATCCGGGGCGAACAGACTCTCAGGCGACCGTCTTCTGTTCCATCGGCTCCAGCGGATAGCCTAGTTTCTTCCAGCCGTCGTATCCGCCATGCAGAGGGCGCACGCGATAGACGCCGAGGCTGCGCAGCCGCAATGCCGTGCGCGCGCTGGTGGCATCGCTGGGGCAGGTGCAGTAGAGAACGATATCGCGGTCCCGTGGAATGCGATCGCCCTCCGCGACCAGCGTGTCCGGCTTGAAGAGAACAGCCCCGGGCAATCTCCGCGGGTCGGGAAGATAGTCGAGCGGATGACGCAGGTCGATGATGTAAACGTCCTCACCACTGTCCAGCTTGGCCTTCAAATCCTCCGGCTCGATCTTCGCGCCGCGAATCTGCCGCAGGAAGGCGCGCTGCCGGTACACCCGGTAACAGAAAAACCCCACCAGCAGGAGAATGAAGAGGAAACCCGCAGAATGGCCGACCTCCGCCAGCGCGCCGGGGTGGCGCTTCAGCACATCACCGAAGAAGCGGCCAACCAGAGTCGCGCTCAGACTCCACAGCAGCGCGCCCGCAGCGTCAAATGTGACGAAGGTGCTGTAGGGCATCTTGCTCTGGCCGGCGATGGGCGCTGCCACAGCTCCAAGCCCGGGAATAAATTTGGCGAGCAGCAGGGCGCGCGAGCCATAACGCTGGAAGAAATCTCCGGTGCGCCGCACGCAGGCCGCCGATTCAAAGGAGAGCTTGCACACCATTCGCACGATGCCGCCGCCGTGGCGCGCACCCATGAAGTACCAGATGGAGTCGCTTACGATGCAGGCGGAGACGGCTGACAGCAGGACTAGCGGCAGGCTGATCTGATGCGTGGAGGTCAGCGTTCCCGCACTCAGTAGAAGTGGCACGCTCGGAATAGGCAGGCCTATCTGTTCGGCGGCGATCCAGCAGAAGAGGATGAGATACGCGTGACGGATAAAAAAATCGATCGCTACCGGCATTTCGTATAACCCTCAGGCAACCCACAGGATAGATGTTCGGCAGGTGGGAAGGGCGGCAAAACTTTTAGATGGGCCGCGGATTTCAAGGGTTCGCGCCAAAATGAAGGGCCGGATCGCGAAGGATCCGGCCCGTTTGGCTTGCTCGCCTGAATTGAGTGGTTATTTCGCCAGCACCAACGGCATATCGACCAGGTGCTCGCTGACGAACCAGACCTGCATCTCGTTGGTGCGAACGACCGAACTGGCCAGCAGATCGTTGGTGCCCACATCTCCCAGATCGTTGGCTTTATCCGCCAGATCGCGTGCGTCTTTCAGAATCAGATGGTGCGCTTCGAGCAGGCGCGAGATCTGCACCGGCACTTCTTCGCGATCGATCGGCGCTCGCTCGAGGCGTGTATTCGCCGCAACATCGGGCGCCATCGCGATGCTTACACCGCCCAGAATCTGGACACGCTCTGCAATCTCGTCGACCAACTCCGACTGTTCGCCCGCATGCTTATCGAAAAGCAGATGGAGCTGGTAAAACGTGGGGCCACCCACCTGCCAGTGCGACTTCTTGTATAGGTCCCGCAAGGTAATTGTGTCGGCAAGAAGCAGGTTCAGCCGACCCACGATCTCCTGACGCTCGGCGGCGCCGATGCCGATCGGCAGGTCCTTTATGACTGTGCCGTACTTCTGGATGGATTTGGCATTCTGCCGCCAGTTCGGTGTGATCAGATCCGCAACCTTCGCACTCGGCGACTCTTTCAAGGCATTGCTACTCATCTCTAGAACCTCCTTACGTTCTGTTAGATGCGCTGGTAGGTCTTGCGATCCCTTGTAAACACACGCGCCTCCTCCACCGGAAGGTTGATTGTCTGAGGGATCTGGAGACGCCTAACTCCCCTTCACGCGAACCGTAGGCTCGACCGAGAGACCCGGACGCAGGATATGGTCCTTGTCCTCTTCCGGCTTGGTGAAGTCGATGCGCACAGGCACCCGCTGCACCACCTTGACGTAGTTTCCCGTCGCATTCTCCGGCGGAAAGAGGCTCAGCATCGAACCGGTTGCGCCGCCGATCTGGGTCACGACGCCGTCGTACTCGCGCCCGTTCATATCTACGTGAATCTTTACCCTTTGATTCGGCCGCATCAGGTGGAGCTGGGTTTCCTTGAAGTTCGCGGTTACCCAAAGATCCTGCAGAGAGACCAGCGTGACCATATTCTGTCCCACGCTGACGTTCTGCCCTACTTCGACGTTCTTGGTGGTAATAATGCCATCCACCGGCGCGACTATCTTGGTGTAGCTCAGGTTGAGCTTCGCTTGATTCAGCTGGGCCCGCGCCTGCTCCACCTGTGCCGCTGCCTGGTCTGCCTTGGCTTTCTGCACCGCTACCTGTTGTGGGGCGGAGCGTGCATTCCGTTGGGAGGCTTGGGAGGCAATTACCTGCTGCTTGGATACCGCGATCTGTTCCTGCGCCGCAATGGCGTTGGCCTTCGCGGAGACCACCGCAGCCTGGTTCGCCTGCGCAGCAGCAACCGCCTGGTCGAACTGCTGCTTGGAGATCACGTCCTTCGCCACCAGAGGTGTGTACCGCTGCAGGTCAAGCTGCGACTTGGTGTTGTTCGCTTCCGCTTGCGCGACCTCGGCCTGCGCCTGATCCAGCAAGCGGACGGCCCGCTTCACCTGCGCATCGGACGCCAGCACGTTGGCGTCTGCCGACGAAAGCGAGCTGTAGGACTGGACATCCGTAACCGGCACGTTCACCCGGGCCGACTCGTAGTTGGCCTCGGCTGCTTCGAGATTCGCCTCGTCCTGCGCGACCGATACTTCGTAATCGTGAGGATCGATCTCGGCAATCAACGTACCGGCGGAAACATACTGGTTCTCTTTGATGGGTACGTTGACAACGTGCCCCTGGACGCGTGCGCTGATCTGGATGATGTGGCCGTTGACCTGCGCGTCGTCGGTGTCTTCGTAAAACGTAGAGTGCCAGTAATAGAGCAGCGCGCCTACCACCAGTACCGCAACGATGAAGAAGAGAATGAAGCTGCGTCGCCGTTTCTTCTCCGGATTCTCGCGCTGCTCCTGATCACTGCCCTGCTGCTGCTGGTTCTGGTTGCCGGCCCTGCCGGATTCCGGATCCTGTTCCGCCACGGTCACTTTCCTCCGAGAAATTCCTGATATCGCGTGTCTACCACGCCCATCGCCCGCGCCAGAGACAGCTTGGCGACGTTGTGTTGATAAAGACTCGCGACGTACTGGCCGTTTGCCTGCGCCACGCTGGCCTGTGCCTGCACGACAGCGAGGTTATCGCTGACGCCGGCCGCGTAGCGCTGCTGCGCATCACCGAGAGTCTGGCTAGCCAGCTCCATATTGCTGCGGGCTACTTCCACCTGCTTCGCCGCCGACTCCAGATCGAAAAATGCATCGCGGATGTCAGCGTCGATCTGGCCCCGCAGGTCGCTCAATTGCGCCTTCTGGCTATCGAGCTGCGCCTGGGCCTGCCGGGCATCGCCGCGCAGCTTGGCCTCCTCGAAGATCGGTACGCTGGCCGACCCCGTTGCGTCAAAGGTGCCGTGTGAGTGGCCCAGCGTCGGACCGATGTCCCCATAGTCTCCGTTGAAGGTGACGGTTGGATATCGCTCTGCCGTGGCTGACTTGCGGCTTAGCTGCGCTGCTTTCACCTGTTCTTCCAGAGCCTGCAGGTCCTTCCGCGTTGCGTAAGCAACTTTCAGCGCTTCATCCGGCTGCATACCTTCGAGCGGTGCAAAGGGCAGCCGGTCAGCGAGTTCGAATTTCTGTTCCAGCGGCATACCTACGGCGCGCGCCAGCGCAAGCTTGTCCTTCCCGTGCGCGTTCTGATCACGAATCAATGCTTGCTGCTGCGTCTGGTAATCGACGCGTGCGCGAAGCACGTCAAGCTCGGGCGCCGTTCCCGCCTCGTGATTGGCATTTGCCTGGTCGAGCGAAACCTTGGTGGAAGCCACCTGCGCCTCATCATTGGCGATATTGGCCTCATCTGAGATGCAGGCCAAATAGGCATACCCAATACTGAGCGCCACCAGATTCCGGGCATCGTTGAGCGAAAGCTTGGTCGCCTCAAAGTCATGGCGTGAGGCGAGATAGTTGTTGAGCGATGGAACACTGAGCAGCGTCCAGTCCACCGTACCCCGAATATCCGTGTATGCGAATGGGCCGATGATCGACGGGAATCCCGGGATACTTATACCCTCCGCCTGGAGGTTCACCTGCTGAACGGACTCCTTGAAGGTGCCATTCACCGTCGGCAGCAGCTTTTGCAATTGCTGCAAGCGCTGACCGCCTGCCTGGTTCGCATTCTCTCCGGAGAGAATGATGCCAAGATTGTTCTTGAGGCCGGTAAGCACTGCGTCCTTGATGGTGAGCTGAAGCATACCCGGAGTTGCTGGCTGTCTTGCCACGCTTCCCTGGTAGGTGCTCTGCGCAGGTGCCTGCGGAATAGTGGGGGGCTGCCATGTCGGCGTGGAGCTCGATGATGAGGAGCTGCCGCCAAACTGCGCCAGCGCAGGGATCGTCCCGGCCAAAAGAAGCAGCATAAGTTGCGGAACCAGTCGCGTAGGCCGGGCACACGCCCCGGACCCCAACTGCCTGAATAAAAATCCACGCATGATAGTCGCCAACTTGGATGCCAGAACGCTGGCAAAGACTTAAAAAAACAGAACTTCCCCGTTTGCCGCGGCATTTTTGCCACCTCGGCTGCAGCGCGGCCGGATCACCATAGCAAGGCGGCTCTCCGGCTGTCGATGGCATGCAAGCGGGGCGAAACCACGAAGGCGGCGATGCCGGCTGGTCGGCTAATGGGACGCAGAGTGGACGAGCGAACTGGCGAGCGAGCAAAGCGCCGCGCGGTAGGCCCCGCCCACATGGGTCTCCATCCAGGGATCGCCCGTCGTTTGCTGCAGCAATTGAGCGGACTCAGTGCTACTGCGGCCCATCACAGCGCGCAACACAAATACGCTTCGCTCCGCCGGCCCCAGCCCTTCCAGCCACTGCCGCATCCGCGTGCGGCCGGCGCCGGAGAGCAGGTCATCCAACTGCTGCCGCGTCAGGCCGGCGGCGCTCAGATCATCGGTTTCGACGCACCCTCCCAGATCGGTTGCCGCGGATGGATGCATCCGGGCTGGCTGGAGGGCGGCCACGCGGGCCAATGCCCGCCGGATCAGGTCGCGATTCGCTGCCTCGCGAGCAGCCTCACCGTCGGAGCAGGGATCCATTTCCACGGAAGCCACCGTCTCCTCCACCAGCTGGATCGCTTCGTTCTCGTCTCCCACGAAGAGCGCCGCCGCCTGGTAAAGCTCGCCGGCCACTGATTCCACGATGGCGTTGTCGTTGCAGTCCGTACAATCTGTCGTCGGTTCAGGAATGGCTGTCTGGGTTTCGCTCACGGTACCTCCACTCGCCGGCCATGGTTATGGTTTGGGGTTGTCCTTTCATCCTCAGCCACCCGGGGCCGCCCGTCAACCGGGGATAGGTAACGATTTTCGCGCGGCTTTCACAAACCGAGAGACGCGTATCCTGTATCAAATGGAAGGTCTTCCAGCAATAAACTCCGCCCTTATGCCGGCACGACAACCAAAGCGGGAGCAGCTTTTCTTCAGCCGCGATGAGTCCTGGCTGCGCTTCAACGGCCGTGTTTTGCAGGAAGCCGAAGATCCGAGCAATCCCCTGCTCGAGCGGGTGAAATTCCTCGCCATCACCGCCTCCAATCTCGACGAATTTGTCGAAATCCGCGTCGCCGGCGTCATGCAGCGCATTGAAGACGGCTACAACGAGGTCGGCCCGGATGGTATGACACCGGAGCAGACCTTCGAACGCGACACCTCGGAGTTGCGCACGTTTGTCGAGAGCCAGTATCGCTGCTGGAATAAGTCGCTGCGACCCGCCCTGCACGCGGCTGGCATTCGCGTACTGGATCGCCAGAGCATGACCGAGGAGCAGGTGGAGTATGTTTCGGAGTTCTATCAGCGCGAAGTCGATCCGCTACTGACCCCCATCACGATCGACCCTGCGCATCCCTTTCCCAGGGTGCTGAACAAGGCTCTGTGCCTTGCCCTGCTGCTGCGCAGCAAGCGCAAACGCACCGCCGCCCCGGTTCTGGGCGTGCTCACTGTGCCACGGGCCCTGCCTCGCCTCGTGCCCGTGCCTTCATCCGGAAGCACCATCGATTACGTCTTTCTCCACGAACTGATTGAGGCCTACGCCGCGCGTATGTACCGCGGCTACGAAGTACTGTCTACCGCCGCCTTCCGCGTGACCCGCAACAGCAACCTTTACCTCCAGGAGGAGGAGACGCGCTCGCTGCTCGAAAGCGTACGCACCGAGCTGCACAACCGCCGCAAGGGAGACGCAGTGCGGCTCGAGGTGGAAGCGGGGGCCGACCCCGAGATCATCGACCGGTTGCGCGTGAACTTCGAGGTGGACGAATCGCAGGTAGTCCGCACCGAGGGTCCGGTGAACCTCTCGCGGCTGATGACGCTGTACACGGAAACGCCGCGTCCTGACCTGAAGTATCCGCCGTTTGTGCCTCGCGAGCTGCGCATGAACCGGAATTCAGCGAACATCTTTGACGAGATCCGGCACCGCGACATCCTGCTGCACCACCCCTTCGATTCCTACGACGGTGTGGTGAGCTTCATCGAAGCCGCCGCCGAAGACCCTGCCGTGCTCTCCATGAAGCAGACGCTCTATCGCACCTCGGCGGACTCGCCGATGTTCACCGCGCTGATCGAAGCTGCGCAGACAAAGGAAGTCACCGTCGTCGTCGAATTGATGGCGCGTTTCGACGAAGCTTCCAACATCCGCTGGGCGCGCAACCTCGAAGATGCCGGCGTGCAGGTCTTCCATGGCATCGTCGGACTGAAGACGCACTGTAAGCTGGCGCTGATGGTGCGGCGAGATGAGGATGGCGTCACCCGGCGCTACGCGCACCTCGGCACCGGAAATTACAACCCCAACACGGCGCGCTTCTACTCGGACGTCAGCCTGCTGACCTGCGATCCCGCAATCACTACAAGCATGCAGGCGGTCTTCAATTACCTGACCGCCCATTCGGAGTCAGACGACTATTCGCCGCTGCTGGTGGCGCCGCTCACGCTGGCCGAGCAATCCATCCAGATGATCCGCCGCGAAGCTGAGCATGCGCGCAAGGGCCGACCGGCGCGCATCATCGTGAAAATGAACTCGCTGCTGGAAAAGAGCATCGTCGAGGCGCTGTACGAGGCGTCGCAGGCTGGCGTCGAGATCGACCTGATCGTACGTGGGATATGCTCCCTGCGCCCCGGCGTGAAAGGACTCAGCGACCGTATCCGCGTGCGCTCCCTGGTGGGGCGATTCCTGGAGCACAGCCGCATCTTTTACTTCGCCAACGGCGGCGAGGAGGCCATCTACTGCGGCAGCGCGGACTGGATGCCGCGCAACCTCTTCGAACGGTGCGAGGTTCTTTTCCCGGTGAAGGACGCACAGCTCCGGGCGCGGCTGAAGGATGAGATCCTGGCCGCCTACCTGGCCGATACCGTGAAAACACGCATCCTCGAGCCCAACGGGGACTACCGACGGGCCCGCGGCAAGGTCCCCTTCTCCGCCCAGGATTTCTTCATGCAGCTCGCAGAAGGACGTACTACTGCCGACCAGATCCCTCCTCCAGTCGAAATGGGCCCGACCGTCGGAATGGCAAAGGCGCCAAAGCGCAGTCAGCCAGCTCGGAAGAAAGTGACTCGGGCAATCTCCAATCGACGGCCGGAGCCTGCACTGGCTCCTCAGCCTGAACCTTCTGTCGCAGATCGTTGAATCCTGCTAGAGCTTTAAGTAGCACTTGATATTAATAGATTAAGCGACAGAAATTAAGCCGCGAGTCCGAAGCGGGCATGAGGGGGCGTATGGAGCATGACGTACTCGTAGCGCAACAGTTCGGTGCGACAGCTCGCGCCTATCTGGAGAGCGTGACGCACGCCACCGGCGACGATCTGGAGCTGCTCGCGCAGGAGATCGTCGCGATTCCGCATGCGGCAGTGCTCGATCTGGGATGCGGCGCGGGCCACGCAAGTTTTGCTGTGGCACCTCATGCCGCTTCGGTGATCGCCTACGACCTGACGGCCCAAATGCTCGCCGTCGTCGAGCACGAGGCCTCGACGCGCGGCTTCAGCAACATTGAAACAGTCCGGGGACATGGCGGAGGCGCTTCCCTTCCCGGATACCCACTTCGACTGTGTGATTAGCCGCTACAGCGCGCATCACTGGCACGATGTGTCTGCGGCCTTACGTGAGGTCCGGCGAGTACTTAAATCAGACGGCAAAGCTTTGCTGATCGACACCGCGGGCGGCGAGACTCCGCTGCTCGACACGCATCTGCAAGCAGTGGAGATCCTGCGTGACCCGTCGCACATTCGCGACTACAGCGCGCAGGAGTGGCTCGCGCTCTTCCGCGAGGCAGGATTCACCGCCACGCTGCGCAGGCAATGGACGGTGCCGATTGAATTTTCCGGCTGGATCGAGCGCATGCGCACGCCGCCGGAGCGGGTTGCGGCCATCCACGCCGTATGGAGCGCTGCGCCGGACGAGGTCCGGACCTTCTTCGAGGTGCAGTCGGATGGCTCCTTCACCCTGCAGAAGATACTCGTCGCTCGCCCAACCGTAGAGTGACCTGACGGCACGGCGCTGCCGCTACACTGAAGTTTGCTTCGCTTCCCTCACACATTGCTGCGGTATTGGCACCTTCTGAGTCTGGATGCACCCACTGTAGCCGCGTTGTGGTGTTGGGCTTTTGGGCGCGCGGCCCGGCTCTGGCTTGCGCCATGGCTTCCTGCAGCTCTGGCATTGGGCACGTGGCTGTTCTATGTGGCAGATCGTCTGTTGGACGCGCGGCTCTCGCCGCAATCCACACTGCAGGAGCGGCACCGTTTCCACGACCGCCATCGCAGATGGTTCCTGTCAGCCGCCGTGCCGGTTGCCCTGGTTCTAGCGATGCTCGTCGCGAAGATGCCGCGTTCTCTGCTCCTCTCCTACTGCGTTCTTGGTGCTCTCTGCCTTCTCTATCTGGGGTTGGTGCATCTACCGTCGCAGGCCCGCGGCAGATCGCTTCCATATTTTCCAAAAGAGTTCGTTATTGCGCTGCTGTTTGCCGCTGCATCCGCACTGCCCGCATGGGACGAGGCGCGACGTCGCGCCGCCGGCATGCCACGACATCATCCGCTGCTACTCCTCTGTCCACTCTTTGCCGCAATCTGCTGGCTGAACTGTGTTGCCATCGAGGACTGGGAGCAGCATCGTCCTGGAAACCGCATACGATGGCTCGCCGGACTATCCATTGCCGGCAGTTGCCTCAGCCTCTTCGAGCTCGTCAATCAGCCGGCGCGCTGGCTGGCCGTCGCTGCCGCGCTCAGCGCTGTTCTCTTTCTGCTTCTCGACCGCTCGCGGCTGGCAGCCGGCGGACGGCGCATCGCAGCTGATCTCGCGCTGCTGACGCCGCTGCTTCTGCTGGTCTGCTTTTGCTCATGATGGAGCCGTTCTCGCCCATGAGCACACCTCCCAGCTTCGATCGCCTCGCCCGCCCCTATCATTGGATGGAATACTTTAGCTTTGGACCCTATCTGCAGCAATGCAGGAAGTTGCGAGCGCGGGAAATGATCGGTCGCCGGCGCGCTCTTGTCTATGGCGATGGTGACGGCCGCTTTCTTGCTGAACTGGTAAGCCGGGTCCCCACCATTCAGGTCGTAGCCGTGGATGCGAGCCGGAAAATGCTCCGCCAGGCAGCGCGGCGGCTTCCCTCCGGCGCGCAGGTTCGCCTGCTGCACGCGGATGCGCTTGGATGTGATCCTGCAGCATTCCCAGAGGCGCCATTCGATCTCATCGTCACCCATTTCTTCCTCGACTGCTTCGACGAGGCGGGGATAGCGTCGCTGGTTTCGCGCGTAAATCGCGCCGCTGAGGATGCGGCACTGTGGGTGGTCTCCGACTTTGCCATTCCCTGTCGGCCAGCCGCGTGGCTCGCAGGAACCCTCATCGTACGCGGCCTCTATCTGACCTTTGGTCTTCTGACTGGTCTGAAGGCGCGTCGCCTGCCCGACCACGGACGCGTAATGCGCGAAGCGGGCTGGATTTTGCAGGACCGGCGCGAGTTGCTGATGGGACTGCTGGTGAGCGAGAGCTGGCGCCGGCGTGCGATTTCTTGAGCCAATCCCAAGCTCGGTCGCCATCAGGTAGGCGCTTGGCGCCATCCCAGAGAGTATGAGAGCGAGCGATTTCAAAATCAGCTTCGATTCCATCCGGCTGGGCGGCCTTCCCGGACCCCCCCCGGATGTCTTACCCGATCCGTATCCGCCACCCGACCCCGAACCGGACGGCCCGGGATTTCCCGAACCCGATCCCGACCCTGCGCCGCTCGATCCGGTGCCGAAACCAGTGCCGGTGAACTATGCCATTAGTGAGTTTTGGTCTTCTCTGCCACATCGGGCGGCAGTGAAGCATTCCGATTCTTCAGCCATTGCAGCGTGACACTCGGCCCCGCCGGTTTCGATGTCTGCGCTTTGAGGCTCGGCATGTAGATCTCCAGGCCTGCCTGCGCCGTCATTCGCGTGTAACCGTTCACTAGTTGATTCTGATAATTCACCAGGTCTAGATCGAACCAGGGCTCCTTCGCCGCGTCGATCATGGTCAGGTCGGCGTGATGCATGGTGAGCTTGCCGAAGTCGAGCGCGCCATTCCGGAAGCGAAGGAAGTTATGCCACTGTGCTAGTTGCGTCGGGTCGTTCGGAGCGTTGCCGTAGATGACTTCGATGTCCGGAACCTTCACCCGTACCGTGGTCAGTTGGCCTCGAATGTGCGGGGGCGGCAGCAGCTTCTCGGTATCGAAGATGAGGTCGTTGTCGGAGACGGTTACGCCTGGCATGTTGGTGGAATGCACGAGATCGGCGAGCTTGACATCAACGGTGCCCAGAATTCCCTTTACAGGGACCTTGAGAACCGAGATATGTTGCACGTGCAAACGCACCAGACCATCGGGGGTTGCCGCTAACGAGCCTTCAATTTCGACGGGCAGTGGAACTATTTTCTTGAACGTGCCGCGAACCTTGACCAATTCCCCGTCCGGCTGAATGTCGATGTTTTTGAGCGGCGCGTCCGCCGGGACGGCGGAATTCAGGTATTTGCCGATGTCGCCGATGTTGGCGTGGATCACGCCTTTCTGTATCTGCAGGATGAAGGAATCCGGGTCGTCAAAGGTCGGGTTTACGTTGCGCTTCGTCCGCACCATCTCCCCGGAGATCCAGGCCAGGTAGATGCGAAAGTCCGGCCCCTTGCGCAGCATGATGTTGTGGGCATAGATAAGCGTCGGAGCCGTATCATCCGGGGAGATGGCCTGGGATGCCGGAGTGATCGGAGTAGAAGTTCCCGAGGAGTTTGCGGGCGCGGACGAATGCCGCCATCGCATCGCAAGCCATCCCAGGAAGCAGCCGAGAAGCAGCACAATGACAACGGCCGCAATGCCTGGAAGAAAACGACGTACACGGCTCACTGCGTCATTCTAGCGGCCAAAGGCGCTGGGCGCAGACTTATGCAAATCCTGAAGCGTCTTGCCCACCTGCCACACCCGACCTAAACGATTGTTACAATGAGGTTACAGGCCGCTCAAATAACTTCAAGCGAACCTTTCAGATTATTCCTTATGGTCCTCTATATCCTCCGTCATGCCAGCGCCGGCTCTCGCCGGCAGAATCCTCTCCTCGACCGCAAGCGCGGTCTGGACAAGGAGGGCAAGCAGCAGTGTCTTTTGATCGGCGCCTACCTGACCGCGATGCGCGTAACCCTCGACGCAATCGTCTCCAGCCCGCTGAAGCGCTCACTGCAAACTGCTTCTCTGGTGGCGACCGAGATCGGTTTCGAACAGAAGATCGCGGCTGATCTTAGCCTGGAGCCAAGCGGCAAATTCGCTGATTTTGAGGCGATGCTGGCAAAACACGCCGGACAGGAGACGCTGCTGGTCGTGGGCCATAATCCCAACCTTGCGCAGTTTGCCGGCGCGCTGATCTCTGCGCAGCGCGGCGGACGTGCCAGCCTGCGACTACGCAAGGGTGCAATGGCCCGCATCGATATCAGCCGGCACCCTGGTCAGTTGCTGGGACTGGTCGATACACGAATGCTGCGTCAGGTTCAGGCAAGCACGGCGAAGAGCTCGCGGCGAAAGACCTCCCGGAAGTAGTCCGCTTCCTTGCGAAGCGACCACAGCTCCAGTTCCGCGCCGGTGCGCCCAGGGCGGATCTCGATCAGGACACGCTTGGGATAGGTACGGACGGTGACGCGCAACACATCGCTGGCGCGGTCCTGGTTCAAGGCGACGGCCAGACGCAGCAGCACAATCGCCCGTTTCACATTGTCGTGTTCGGTGGCGGTGATATAGCGGAAGGCGCGATCCTGCGGCGCCGGCCGCGATTTTCCCAGATAACGCGCAATGCCTGAGACGATCGAGCGTTGCTGCGGCGTGAAGCCATAGAGCTCCGAACCAGCGATGACATATTGTGTGTGGCGATGATGGCCCTGGTAGTTAACATACTTGCCGACATCGCGCATCATCGCGGCGGCTTCGAGCCATTGCCGGTATTCCTGCGGCAGGCCATGCATAGATTGCAGATCGCGGAAGAGCTGCGCAGCATGCTCACGCACCGGTTCCGCTTGTCGCGGATCGACGCCGTAGCGCTTGCAGGTGGCCAGCACGCTCTCCCATCGGTCGCGCTCAAACTGCTGGTGCGCGGTGGTCCGGGCATCCTGCTCCGCCAGCATCTGCGCCAGAACGCCATCGCGCAGCCCGAGGTCGGAGTAGCGGAAGCCGGCAAGTCCCAAATGCTCCAGCAGCTCGGCGTACACTTCCGCACCGGCCACGATGATCTCCGCGCGCCTCGGTCCCACACCAGGGAGTCTGCTGCGCTCCTGGTTGGTCATCTTCGGTAGCTTCGTAGCCAGGCGGCGCAGCGCCCGCGTTTCAGTGGCGTTGCTGGCGCGTCTGGCAGCTTTGGCCGGTTTGCCTCCGGCCTTCACCACGATGGCGCTGGCCTGGACCAGGGCCGCGGCAGTGCCGGAGGTGGCAATCACCGGAATTCGTTGCAAGTGTCCAAAGCGCTTGCCCGCGCGGCCAAGTTCGCGGCGAATGAACCGCTTCATCCGTGCGATGTCTTCCGGCGCCGGCAGATCGACCTGGTGCAGAAACTCCTCTGTCAGACGCACCGCGCCAAGCGGCAGGCTCACCGTATCGACGATGCGTCTGTGGTCCGAGAGCGTGATCTCGCACGAACCTCCGCCGAGATCGACCAGCAGACAGCGGCCATGTGTGCGCGGCTCCAGCATCACGCCGCGATGAATCAGCCGCGCCTCTTCAAGGCCGGAGATGATCTCCACGTCCCAGCCGGTCTCGGACGTTACCCAAGCAACAAATGCCTGCGCGTTGCGTGCATCGCGCAGCGCAGCGGTAGCCACAGCGCGCACCCGATCCGCGCCGGCCGCCTGAACCGCCTTATAAAACCGTTTTAGAGCACGCAGCGTGCTCGCCATGGCGTCGGGCGAAATCATGCCGCTCTCGAAGACGCTCGCGCCCAGCCGCGTGACCTCACGATCCTCGTGAAGAACCTTAAGGCGATGCTTTTCGATGCGGGCGATCTTGAGCCGGCAGGAGTTCGATCCAATATCGATCGCAGCGAGCGTCTGCATTCTGCGCATGAACCTATACACTAACTTGATTTTTTCGAGGTGACACGCCGCGAGCGATTACGGCGTGGCGGCGAAGCCCGCCATTCGCCGATGAAACGGTGGCCGGCGGCAGATGTGATGCGCAGAGCGCCTTCATATGCCCGCTGTGCCCGAGCCTCGAGATCGCTCGCCAGCAAGGCGCCGTCTTTCCCCAGCGCCTCATGCGCCTCCCCGGCCACCATCACCCAGTCATGCCATGTGCCGATTGCGTCCTGCACACGCTTGATCGCTTTGGCGATTGCCCTGGCCGCGGGATCGTCTTCATCTGACTCGGCAACATAGCGCGCCTTCTTCGCGCCCTTGCGAAAATCATGCAGGTTTTCCTTGTCCAGCAGCGGCATGGCATCCATGAGGCGCAGATAATCCTCCAGCGCGAGGCGAGCCGACGGCCGATGAACGCGATTGAAGATGGAGCGGCGTTTCGCAATCTCGCTCATGAACTCCTGCTCGACTTCGAGCAATCTCTGCGCGTGGTCATCGAGAGTCGCGCAGAGCGCATCTGCGGCGGCGGAGCGCCGGGCCCTCAACCATGCATCGAGCGCACGCGCCTGTTCGGTCATCTCGTCGTGGATGAGCGGCGCGATCTGGTCGGCGCTCGCAGAGCTCGTCGCTTCTGCCAACTCTCGAGCGGCCTTGTCGCCTTGCGGAAGAAAATCGTCCGCGAGCAGCTCGCGATGCACATCGAGATCGCGCACCGTGCCGGCGGCGCGGCGAACCTTCTTCAACTGTCGCAGCCAACGCTGGCGTGCCTCTTCTGCCGCCTTGCCCAGACCGCGTGCGCCCGCCTCCCGCGCCAGCGTCTCCAATGTCGCCTCCACACGTCGTGTGCCGGTGCGCAGGTGATGGACTTCCTCTACCTTTGGCGCTTCGCCGCGCTTGCGACAGGCATCCAGCTTCTCCCGCATATCCGCGGCGACGGCGCGTAGATGCTCCAGCACCGGCGGTACGTCCACGCTCCGGCTGGTCTCTCCCGACTGGTATTCTGCAGATTCCGTCATGTCTCGTCCCATCGTACTTCCCGTGCAGACCGATGCTGCACCCGCGCGCTTCCTCTCTACCCGCCGTGCCTGGACCATCCTCCTCCTGGTCTGGTTCGCCATCCATGTTGCGGCCCTCTTTTCGCCGCCATTGCTGGATGACGCCGACGCCGCGCACGCGAATGCCGCACAGCACATGGCGCTCTCCGGTGATTGGGTCACGCTGAAGATTAACGGCGTCCGGTATCTGGAAAAGGCACCCCTTCCCTACTGGCTCACCGCCATCGACGACTACATCTTCGGCTATAACGTCTTTTCCGCGCATCTCCCTATGGCCCTGGGGGTGCTGGCGACCGCCATCCTCGCGTGGTACTGGGCGCGACGCGCCTTCAACGAGCGTGCCGCGTTTTATGCGGCTCTGGCGCTGCTGACCGGCGTCGGCGTCTTTCTCTTCACGCGCATCGACATCCCGGAGGCGTTGCTCACCTTCTTCATTGGCCTCGCGCTTTACTGCTTTCTGGCTGGGCTCGAGGACCGCAGGCCTGCCCTGTTTTACGTGAGCTGGGCGTCCCTCGCGCTCGCAACGCTGTCCAAGGGCCTCATCGCTCCGGTCTTCTTCTTCGCCGCAGCAGGGGCGTGGCTGGCGCTCACCGGCGAATGGCGGCGTTGGCGCGAGATGCGCATCGCGACTGGCCTGCTGCTGTTTCTGGCGATCGCGGCGCCGTGGCACATTCTCGCCGGACTGCGGAATCCGGATCAGGGCAACCCGGTCGGCAACCATCCGACATTCGGCCATGTGCACGGCTTCTTCTACTTCTATTTCATCAACGAGCACGTGCTGCGCTTCCTGGGCAAGCGCTATCCGCACGACTACAACAAACAGCCAGGCTGGATCTACTGGGTAGGCCAGATTGCGTGGCTCTTGCCCTGGAGCCTCTATCTGCCACTCGTCGTGCGTCGAGCATGGCGCACACGGCGTCGTTGGACAACTCCTCTCAAAGCCGCGGATGACGCTGCGCGTTTTCGCAGCCGCACCATCTGGCTGCTGTCGCTCTATGCAGGCATCATGCTGGTTTTCTTCTCCATCTCGACAAATCAGGAGTACTACACCTTTCCCGCCTATCTGCCACTGTTCATGCTGACGGGGGCGGTGCTCGCCTCCTTTGAGCTGCGTGCAGAGCGCATCGACGAAAGTGCGCGTGAAGGCACCGATGGCTGGCTTCTCGGTGCGCACATTCTTTTCGCGGCAGTGGGAGTCCTCTCCGCCGTCGCCCTGATCTATGGACTCTGGACCTCGCGGCATCTGCCCTTTGTCCCGGACATCGGCACATTGCTGGCGCACCGCGGCGTGGGCGACTACTCGCTCTCGATGTCGCACCTGTTCGATCTCACAGGACCTTCGTTCGCTGCGTTGCGGCTGCCGGCGATCATCGCGGCCATCGTCCTGCTGGTGGGTCCGTTGCTGTCATTGGAGTTGCGTAGAAAGAAGCGGCACTTCGAAGCCACGCTTTCCGTGGCCTACACGATGGCTATCTTCCTCATCGCCGCGCATATCGCCTTCGTGCGGTTTGCGCCGATGCTTTCCTCTGAGCCGATGGCAGCGACGATCAATCGCATCGCCGGTTATCCGACCAGCGAGAGCCCCGCAGATCCTGCAGCGAAGCGGGCGACGCTGATCGTCTACGGCGACCAGTCCGACGGCGCCTCCGTCCTCTTCTACACGCGGCGCCAGGCGCTGCTGGTGCACGGCCGCTCATCCACGATGCTGTGGGGTTCCATGTGGCCCGATGCGCCGCACGTTTTCATCGACGATCGGGAACTCTCTTCTATCTGGGGCAGCGGCGAGCGCAAGTTCCTTTTTGCACAGGCTGAGCGACGCGACCAAGTAGAGGGAGTGCTGGGTAAGCGGCTTATCCCCATCCAGGAACTGGCGGACAAGACGCTTTATACAGATCGGCCGATGTGAGGAGATTCTAGATGGTGAGCGCCGATTCACGATCGGCACTGTCTGCTTCCGGAGTCGTCGGCGAGGCGTGCACGCTTCGCATATAGCCACCCTTTTCCAGGGTGTATTGTTCCCCGCGCCACAAGATCTGGTTGCTGCCATAGCTCGCAACCCAGAAGCCGAAGCCCATCAGATCGCGCAACGGAAACAGCAGCATTGTGCGCAGCAGCGCACGTTCCTGCACCACTGCTTTGCCCACTGCCGCGGCCAGCAGCATGCGACTGACGATGCCCCACGCCAGTGAGGCGGCAGCGAGCCATGGCAGATGTAGACAAAGCGCGGCGACACATGCGAGTAGCGAAAACGGCATGCTGAAGGTGAGCGACGTTCCAAAATGCCCCTTCGGCCGCGAGAAGCGTGTGCTCTTGCTCCAGCGAACCTGGTGACGCATGGAGTCGACAAAGCCGGTGTTGAGCACGATGTGATCGATCGCATGATGCGAGAAGATGACGCGGTGGCCCTTCGCCGCGACGAGGTTGCCGAGAAGAAAGTCATCCGCACAATACTGGCCCAATACACGGAAACCACCCATCTCCTGCACGCACGCGCTGCGAACAGCCATCGTCGGGCCGAGCGCAAACTGCATGCCTTCCAGCATGTTCGCCACCAGGACCCCGGCGGTCATCTCGATCGACATGCCTGCGCCTTCCAGTTGTGCCCACAACGCGGAACTCCGTTGACGGTCGGCCGGCACCGCGGGGCTCGGCACACCGCGGTAAGGGCAGGTGACTAGTCCAACTCCCGGATCCGCGAAAGGCGCAACCACGGCCTGCAGATACTGTGGTGTGACGCGGACATCACTATCGCTGACGACGAGAATCGCATGCCGCGCCGCGTGCGCCATGCTCTCCAGAGAGGCTACCTTGGCGTTGGCAAACGGCGGCGTTCCGCAGGTGAGGAATCGAGCGGGAACTGACGGATGGCGCGCCGCAACCTCTCGCGCGATGTGAAGACCGGCGTCGTTCAGCGTGCGCGCACAGAAGAGGATTTCGTAATCCGAATACTCCTGCTTAAAAAAGCCTTCCAGATGTTCCGCGAGATTGGGCTCTGCGCCGTGCAGCGGTTTGAGCAGGCTGACAGGAGGCGTGAACACAGGATCGACGATGGGCTGCTGGCGCCTAAAGTGGAAGATCCCTGCCACCACCATAATGCTGTAGACCGTGGAGGTGATAAGCCCAAAGATGCCAAGGGCAAGCAGGAGATGAAGCATCGCGATATGGTTCACCTGATATTGAGATAGCTGTTAGTTAGATTACTCCTTTAAGGGCACGTCTGCCTATGACCGCGCACTGTCAGGCGTCGCCTGTTGGCGCGCATAAGTCCTTTGACACCTATCGCTTTCGTTCGCGCCCCGGAGCCGACGCAAAGACTGTCGGCCTGCGAAGGGACACAATCGCAGCCTCGTTTCCCGCAGGAGCATTTTGATGGATATGCTGCAACATCTCCGAACGCACATAGTCCACAAAACTCTGCATTTGCCGGTTCATCTCCTCCATGCGCTCGCGCATCTGCAGAATGATCGCGATGCCGGAGATATTGACCCCGAGGTCGCGCGCCAGATTCAGGATGAACTCGAGGCGTTCCAGGTCTTCGTCGGTATAGAGGCGCGTGTTTCCCTCGGTCCGGGAGGGTTTCAGCAGCCCTTCCCGCTCGTAAAGCCGGAGGGTTTGCGGGTGGATCTCGTACATCTCCGCCACCGCGGAGATCATGTAAGCGCCTTTGGATCTGCGTTTCGTCGGCATTGTCTGTCCTAAGCGGGCGAGGGCGAATCGTTGAACCGCGAATCGCTCTCCTGCGCTACCGGATGGCTGAAGTGTACGCGGTTCCCGGACGGCCCGCGCCATCTCCCGGTTCTGCGTATCCGATATGGCATGAGGATGTCGGCACAGTAGCCATCATGAGCTTCAGCATGCAGCCGCACGGCCAGGGAACGCTCCTGAGAGCCGCTCCGGCCATACAGAACGGGCGTAATCAGAATGGCGGCCGCCAGCTCTTCCCTCTGCCATCGCGGTCGCAGTTCTGCCGCCAGCATTGCCTCCTGCTGTTGCATAGAAGGCACATCGAGACCGCCCGGATGGTCCAAAGTGCGCAACTCAGGTTCTAGGCCCCCGCGGACGAGCCATCCCGCTGCCGGGTCAAAATGCCCATTTTTTTTGAGTTCTGCCTCAACCCAGTGCATAACCGCGTTCACCAAAAGTTGTACTTCGGCCTGTTTAGGTAATTTCTGCCGCATTTCGACCCTTTGGTAATCAAAATTGCCGATTACTCGCTGGTGGTCCAGCATGGAACGGAGCACACTGCGGTCATGAAGAACCTTCGGATTCCCCTAACCGCCTTCGCTCTCGCAGCCGCAGCCATGCTTGCCCAGCCGGTACAGGCCCAGCAAAGCTGGACCCCGGCCTCGACCGATTATCCGGCCGTCAAGGTGCCCGCGGGACTCAAGTCCGAGCCCATCATCAACAGCCCCTCCAAGGCCTATTTCCGCACGCGTCTGCGGGAGGGATCGAACCAGGGAACGAACTTCGGGGGCCATTATGCGCTGCTCCAGTGGGGATGCGGCGACGGCTGCACAACCTTCTTCATCGTGGACGAACTGAACGGCCGTGTCTACGAGCCTGGCTTCAACCTGACCGCCCCGAAGAGCGGCGCGGACGAGACCTTCGGCTTCCAGTACCGCCCGGACAGCCGCCTGCTGGTCATGCAGGGCTGCCATGGCACCTCTGCCGGAAGTTGCGGTAAGTACTACATGCTGTGGACCGGATCAAAGCTCGAAACCCTGGTCCGCGAACCGATGACTACCACCATCGCGGCAGTTGGCGGCATGCAATAGGCAGTTCCGGATTGGGAAACAGGCCAGAGAGCTGTCCGACTCTCTGGCCTCTTCGTTTTCACCCTCTTAGATGTCGCTCCACTCTTAGACTTTGCTCCACAAGGTCGCGCGCGGATCTTCAGGATTCAGTTGCGCGAACTCTCGCAGAATCTCCTTCGAGCGCTCGTCACGCAGGTGCGGGACAGTAATCTCCACCGTGACGATCTCATCACCGCGGTGGCCTTCCTTCGCGGCAGAAACCACGCCCTTTTCCCGCATGCGCAGTTTCTGTCCATTCTGCGTGCCCGGCGGGATGCGCAGTTGCGCCCGGCCGTCGATGGTGGGCACCTCGATCTTTGCTCCGAGTGCCGCTTCATCTACCCGAACGGGCACCGTGATTTCGATGTTGTCCCCAACGCGGGTGAAAACGGGGTTCGGCCCAGAGCGGATGATGAGGAACAGATCGCCTGCCGGGCCTCCGTTGATGCCTGCATTTCCCTTGCCCGCCAGTCGGATGCGCTGTCCGTCACGCGTACCCGCCTTGATGCGGAACTCAATGGTTTCCGGCCGCTGCACCGTGCCTTCGCCATGGCAGGTGGGGCAAGCCTCCTGTATGCGACCGGAGCCGCCGCAGCGCGGGCACTGGATGTTGAACTTCATGCGTCCGCCCATCTGGGTCACCTGGCCGGTGCCATGGCACTCCGGGCATTCCATGGGCACGCCCGATGAGGCTTTGCCATGGCAAGTGGGACAAATCTCCTGCCGCAGGATCTGGAGACGCGCAGTGCCGCCGCGGACCGCCGTCCAGAAGTCGACGTTCACCGTGTATTCGAGATCAGTCCCGGGCTGCGGCCCGCGTTGCGGCTGCTTGCCCCCTTGCTGGTTGAAGATGCCGGAGAAGATATCGCGGAATCCGCCCCATCCGCCACCGGCCGATGTTGCCTGACCGGCACCTGAGGGCGCTTCTTCGAAGTTCGAGAAGTCGAAGCCCTGAAAGTCGAAGGGCACACCTTGCCCTCCTGGTCCTCCGCCAGCGCTGCGCGTTCGACCATGCGAAGCGGCGCGCGCCGCAGCCTCAGCCTGCGCGGGGTCAATCTGATCGGAATAGAAGCCGAACTGGTCGTAGACCTTGCGCTTCTTCTCGTCGCTCAGCACGTCGTTAGCTTCGGAGATCTCCTTGAACTTCTCCTCGGCTTTTTTGTCGCCGGGGTTTACGTCGGGGTGATATTTGCGCGCAAGCTTGCGGAAGGCCTTGCGGATATCTTCCGCAGTGGCCGTCTTCTTCACTCCTAGTAATCCGTAATAGTCCTTGTTCTGTGTCGATGGCATCGTCTGTGTGTCGTTCCAATCCTGTTGTCTGCGATGGTTGCCGACTTAGTCCTTCTGGCAGACCGGGCACCAGTAGAGCGTGCGACCCGCCATCTCCCGGCTCTGTATCGCCGCGCCGCAGACCAGGCACGGTTTTCCCTGGCGTCTATAAACATAGTGCACTTCGCCGCGTTCGGCTGGCACACGCGGATGAGGGCGGTCCTTTGGACGCGTGGTGACAATGCGCCGGTCGATCATTCCGTCGGCCATCAGCGTCATCGCATCCTTCCAGATTGCCCGCAACGTCTTCAGCTCGACATCGCTTCCGGCGCGAAAGGGACTGAGCCTCGCCCGATACAGCAGTTCGGCGCGGTAGATATTGCCAATGCCGGAGATTACTGACTGATCCATGAGAAGAGCAGCGATCGGCGTTTTGCGTTCCGCGATGGCGGCAAACGCCGGTTTTGGATCCGACCCCTTTTCCAGAGGATCCGGTCCAAGCCGCGCCATCAGCCTGTCCCACCTTTTCTGGTCGTAGACGGAACAATCCGATGGTCCGCGCAGCTCGAGCCAGTCGCTCTTGGTCGCGATACGCAGCCTCAATGCTCCCTTCGGTTCCACCAGCGGCATCTTCCCTTCGGTGAAATCGCCGAATCGACCAAGGTGTACGTGCAAAATCAGATCGCGGCCGAAATCGTATCCCAGATGTTTGCCATGGGCCACGATGCCGCGCAGTTTTCGTCCGTCGAGAAGTGCCGCGTCTGGAAACTGGCCCGAGGGTGAATCCGCGCGCACCGTGCGACCGACAAATATCGCTGCCTGTCGATCGCGAAATCGATGAACCTCATTTCCCTCGGGCATCCGTCTCTCGTCACCTTACCTGTTGCGAATGGTCGACGCGCTTAGAACATGCTTTTTGCTAAAGGTGTAGACCGTCGTGAAAGATGCGCTAATTCCAAACCAGCCTGGCTTCGACCGGCTCGACGCGCCAGAAGATATCCGGCTCAGCACGGTGCATCTGAGCGCAAAAGTTTTCTGCTTCCAACTTTGTATTGAAGAGCACCTTGTTCAGCATCTGGCCAGCGCGCCACTGCACGCAGCGCCATAGGGTGTTCGTCATTGACTGCTCCTCGGTGGCCGCCCTCCCCTGTCCTGGCGTGCCGTTGTTCGTTTGCCCATTTCTCTGCTGCATTCTGTCCCTCTTATTGCTGTTCCATTTATCGGCCGGATATCGCAAGGGGCGCTCACATTCGCTGCGAGCGCCCCTTACCTTCGCACCGGCAGAGGCCGTCGAGGTCATCTGCCGACCCGTTACTTATGGCCAGCCTTTACTTCTTTTCATCGACGTCCACGTACTCGGCGTCGATCACACCCTCGTCCTTTTTCGGCTCCTCTGCCGTAGTTTCAGCAGAAGCCTGGGCGCCGTCGGTTGGAGCAGCGTTGGCAGTGGCCTTATACATGGCCTCGGCCAGCTTGTGCGATGCGGCGGTCAGTTTCTCCCGGGCCGCATTCAGTTCGCTTACGCTTGGGCTTCCTTCCAGCGTCTTCTTGGCATCGGCCAGAGAAGATTCCACTTCGGTCTTCTCCGAACCGGAGACCTTGTCGCCGCTCTCCTTCAACATCTTTTCGATGTTGTAGACCATGTTGTCCAGGCCGTTGCGGGCCTCGATCTGGTCGCGCTTCTCCTTATCCTCCGCCGCATGCGATTCGGCATCGCGCGCCATGCGCTCCACCTCATCCTTGCTCAGACCTGAAGAAGACGTGATCGTGATCTTCTGATCCTTGCCCGTGCCGCGGTCCTTTGCCTGCACGTTGAGGATGCCGTTGGCGTCAATGTCGAACGTAACCTCGATCTGCGGCACGCCGCGCGGGGCCGGCACGATGCCGCCCAGCTTGAACTTGCCGAGAGTCCGGTTGTCCGAGGCCATCGACCGTTCACCTTGAAGGACATGCACCTCCACCTCGCTCTGGTTATCTGCGAAGGTCGAGAAGGTCTCTGTCTTCTTGGTCGGAATCGTGGTATTGCGCGCGATCATCGGCGTCGCCACGCCGCCGGCCGTCTCAATCGAGAGCGTCAACGGTGTGACGTCGAGCAGAAGCAGATCCTTGACATCGCCAGCGAGCACGCCGCCTTGGATGGCTGCACCAATCGCGACCACCTCATCGGGGTTCACACCGCGGTGAGGCTCTTTGCCGAAGAGTTCTTTGACCAGCTGCTGGATCTTGGGCATCCGGGTCTGTCCACCTACCAGCACGACCTCCTGAATCTGATCCGCCTTGACGCTAGCGTCAGCCATCGCCTTGCGGCAGGGCTCGAGCGAGCGCTGCAACAAGTCGTCGACCAGCTGTTCCAGCTTGGCGCGGGTCAGCTTGCGCACCAGGTGCTTCGGGCCGCTCGCGTCTGCAGTAATGAAGGGCAGATTGATCTCCGTCTCCATGGTTGTGGAGAGTTCGATCTTCGCCGCTTCGGCTGCACTCTTCAGGCGCTGCAGGGCCATCTCGTTGCCCTTCGACCGCAGGTCCAGCCCCTCTTCCTTCTTGAAGTCCTCGATGAGCCAATCGACGATGCGCTGGTCGATGTTGTCGCCGCCCAGATGCGTGTCGCCGTTGGTGGATTTCACTTCGATAACGCCCTCACCGACCTCGAGGATGGAGATATCGAAGGTGCCGCCGCCGAAGTCGTAAACCGCGATGGTCTCGTCCTTCTTCTTGTCGAGTCCGTAGGCTAGCGCTGCCGCCGTGGGCTCATTGACGATGCGCTTCACATCCAGACCGGCGATGCGGCCGGCGTCCTTGGTGGCCTGACGCTGCGCGTCATTGAAATATGCCGGAACGGTAATGACCGCCTCGGTCACAGTGGTGCCCAGATAGCTCTCCGCGGCCTGCTTCAGTTTCTGCAGGATCATCGCCGAGATCTCGGGGGGCGTGTACTCCTTGCCCTGGGCCACAATGACGACATGGTCGCCCTGCGCCTTGACGCTATAAGGCACCATCTTCATCTCGTCGGTGACTTCATTGGCGCGGCGGCCCATGAAGCGCTTGATCGAGTAAATCGTGTTCTGCGGGTTGGTCACCGCTTGCCGCTTAGCCGTTTGACCCACCAGCCGTTCGCCGGTTTTGGTAAAGGCCACAACGGAAGGGGTGGTGCGCTCACCCTCCTGGTTGGGGATGACCTTGGGCTCGCCGCCTTCCATGACGGCCACCACGGAATTCGTGGTGCCCAGATCGATGCCGATAATCTTTGCCATAGCTCTCCTGACCTCATCGCTCGTGCGCGTTTCGATACTTTCGCACTTGAGTGACTTATTGTCAATCTATCTGATGCAGAAAGCATAGATCAGGATGCGACGACTTTTGGCTAGTTGAACGGGCAGGTAGGAGTCCCGCCAGGCCCCGAAGTGGCCCGTCATGATTGCACTATAAACAGCTGATTACAAATAGCTTACTGGAAACACCCTCAGCCAGCCTTCCTGGCCGGATGATCGCTACCCGAAGTTGGGTCTTCGGAAACGTGGCGGCTTCCGGGCTCAATACCCAGAACCTGCTCGATCGGGGCAAACTCCTCGCTTTTCTCGTCGAAGACCACAACCCGGCCATTCCCGATGTTGTAGATCCATCCGTGCAGCCGAATCATCCCGGCAGCCAGGCCGGCAGCCACTCCGGGATGCGTTCGCAGGTGCTGGAGCTGCAGCAGCACATTCTCCTCAATCAGGGCCCGGGTCATGTGGTCCCCGGAGGTTTTTGGATACTTGGCACGTACCACCCCTAATGCCGCGTCGGCATTCCGCAGCCAGCTTTTGACGGTAGGCATCGACGCCAGAGAAGGCGAATCCGGATCCCGCAAAGCCTTCATGGCGCCGCAGTCCGAATGACCACACACAATAATGTCCGTGACCTTGAGCGCCATCACCGCGTACTCGACCACAGCCGAGACGCCGCCCATCATCTCCCCATAAGCCGGCACGATGTTGCCGATGTTGCGGCAGATAAAGAGGTCGCCGGGGTCGGTATGGGTGATGAGCGACGGATCGATGCGGCTGTCGGCGCAGGTGATGAAGAGGACCTCCGGGTTCTGCTTATTCCGCAACTGCTCGAAGAGCTCGCGATGCTCCGGATAGACCTCTTCACTGAAATGCCGGTAGCCCTCGATCACCTTGGCAATGCCGCCGTTTTCCAACATACCCTCTCCTCACGTTGTGTCTCGGTCCGTCCAGTATGACCCGTGTCAAAGGAAGAAATCCAACGAAGAATGCCGAGGAGGCAGACCTCCGGTTGGGATCGGGTTCTTGATACTCTCCCAACCATGCGCTCTGCAATCATCGTTCTCCTTGCCGCCGGCTCCCTGGTGGCCGGCACAGCCCCCGCGCCGCTTTCTGCTCAGACCACAAATACGCTTGACGCCGCCACCACTGCCCGAGTCGATGAGGCAGTGCAGAAGGTGATCGCCGATACCGGCATTCCGAGCGCCTCGGTCGCCCTGGTGCAGCATGGCGAGATCACCTACCTGCATGCCTATGGGCAGGCGCGACTCGATCCGCCGATGCCGGCGACAACCGGGATGCAGTACTCGATCGGCTCGGTGAGCAAGCAGTTCACCGCCGCCTTGATTCTGATGCTTGCCGAAGACGGCAAGATGACGCTCGACGATCCGGTTGGAAGATATCTGCCGCACCTGACACGGGCGAATGAGGTGACGGTTCGCGAGTTGCTGTCCATGACCGCGGGCTATCAGGACTTCTGGCCGGAAGACTATGTGATGACCACGATGATGGTACCCACCACTGCCCAGCACATTCTCGACGTCTGGGGCGCGAAGCCGCTCGATTTCGACCCGGGCACGCAATGGCAGTATTCGAATACGAATTACGTCATCGCAGGACGCATTGCAGAGATCGTCGGCGGAAAGCCGCTGGTGGAGCAGCTGCGCGCTCGCATCTTCGATCCGCTGCACATGGACGGCGTACGCGACCAGGATGCAAGCCATCTGCCCCCGAGCGATCCTACAGGCTACTACCAGCACGCACTCGGGCCGCTGCGGCCGGCGCCGCTCGAGGGCACGGGGTGGATGTTCGCCGCCGGTGAACTAGCCATGTCACCCCACGATCTGGCGTTGTGGAATATCAGCATGATGAACCGGTCGTTGCTGAAGGCGGCGTCCTACGACGCGATGTTCACCAACGTGAAGCTCAAGAACGGCAAGCCGACTGGCTATGGACTGGGCGTGCAGGTGGCGGAGCGCGACGGACAGCGTGTCGTCTCGCACAGTGGCGAGGTCTCCGGATTTGTATCTCAGAATGTGATCTACCCCGACAGCAAGGCAGCTGTCACAGTGTTGACAAATATTGATGCATCGAGAGCCGCAGGGACGATCGCACATGCGCTGGAACCGCTCGTGATTTCTCCAGGAACGAGTGGCGCGTCCGTGAGCGAAGCGCACGCAGCCCAGGCACGCGCGTTGACCATCTTCACCGGATTGCAGAACGGTGAGCTCGATCGCTCCCAATTCACCCAACTCTGCAACAACTACTTCACCGCTGAAGCAGTCCAGGACTTCGCTTCCAGCCTGAAGCCGTTGGGCACGCCGCAAAGCTTTACCCAGGTCGCCGAGGAGCCCCGCGGCGGCATGGTCTTCCGGGCATTTCGCGCGGAGTTTCCGAATCGCCGCATCACGGTGACGACATACGAGGAGCCCGACGGAAAGATCGAGCAATACCTGGTGCTGCCATCGGGAAATTAGGGAGTGCGGCAGAGATCCGGGACGGTTGGAACCGGATCATCGCTGATGCAACTCCGTGGGCAGAGGCGGCTCGCCATCTCTGCCTTGCGACCGGCACGCTAGCGTGCGAGACTGACGATGGCCTCGATGAGCTGCCGCCGCAACAACCCTGGCGATGGCGTAGTTCGAGTGGCAGTCGTACATATGCGCCGGGATGGCGGAACTGGCAGACGCAGCGGACTCAAAATCCGTCGGAAGCAATTCCATGGGGGTTCGATTCCCCCTCCCGGCACCATCTATGATGCTTAGTTTCAATGCTTTACGGCGACATCTGGCTTATCCGTGGCGTCCAAATAATTCCAGTCCGGTACAAATACGGTACAGTGAGCATCTCGTTTATTTTCTACACTTAGGTGATTAATGCGTCTTCGGAAGGCTCGGCTCGACTATCCCTAGCTAACCTTATATATGCCTAAATTACGGTGTGCGTGGCGGATAATCGGTCCGCCCAGGCGCCCAGGAAACTTCCCGTCGGTATCACCGCCAATGGAAGTCAAACTTTCTCGCACAGAGGGTCCAAGGAGAACCCAGATCAGTCCCAGGCCTTCCGAGGACTGTGAGCCACGCCGCTTGGAACATCCAGCGCCGCTTACAACTCAAGCGAGGAATTCCCAAGAGGTAGCGATCGGACGCGAAGGACCGGAAGGCGATACGGGAACGTCCGATGATGCAATCTCACGTTTTCAATGCTCAACAGGCGAGCGTCCACGTGACCGGTCTGGGTCACGACCCATAGCACCGATGATCCCAGGGAGCGCGGAAACGGAAATAACTCCACGTGAGTGAGCAGCGACACTGTCGTACGACCGAATGGAGATCATCCTCCATCGGCTGGACAAGATAGGAATCCATGATGCAGTGCTCGGCATCATGGACTCCCTTCGAAACAGACGATCGGTCGGCATAAGGGCCAGAGATCCTGCTCGCCAGAAGGCGGGTTGAGTGAAAGATCCTGCGATGCCTCCTCTTTAGCGGTTGCTAGTGGCGTCCTCAGGTTTGGCAAAAGTGGACCAGTCCCCCTTTACATTATGGCTCTGGAGACTAGCGCATAGAGAACCTAGTCTGATTGCAAGGAGATCAAATCAATGAAAGCAACACTAGAAGCACAGGAGGTCAGCCGAGAAAGATATTCCCTGGCGGCAGGGTCAAACATAGCGGACATGACACCCGAACATCTGCGGTCTTTACTTGATCGTCAAAGAACTGCATTTATGGCGGAAGGAGCACCCGCCTACGAAACACGTATTGATCGAACGAATCGGCTCATTGCCCTACTGGTAGATAATCAAGACAAAATTGTTAGTGCGCTCAATGCAGATTACGGTCACCGCAGTGCGGAGGCGTCGCTGCTCACCGATGTTTGGAGCGTCATAGACAACTACAAGTACACGAAGCTCCACTTACGCGAATGGATGCAAACGGAGATTCACGAGGCGATGTTTGCAGACGCGGAGGCCCGCGTCGAGTATGTTCCAAAGGGTGTTGTCGGAGTGGTGGGGTCGTGGAATTTCCCTTGGAGGCTTGCATTTGCTCCTATCGGCTATGTCTTTGCCGCTGGAAATCGTTGCATGCTGAAACCGTCCGAACTGACGCCTGCAACCTCAGCCTTGATGGCAGAGCTTGCAGCGAAGTATTTCGACGAGACGGAGTTGACGGTGGTGCAGGGCGGCCCTGACATCGGTGCTGCATTTACAGCTTTGCCGTTTGACCACCTAATCTTCACAGGCAGCGCCAAGGTTGGCTCTGCGGTCATGCGCGCAGCCGTCCGAGAATTTGACGCCTGTAACCTTGGAACTCGGAGGCAAGTCACCCGCGCTCATAGGGAAGTCGGCGGACATTGGAGACGCCGCACGAAGAATTCTTACCGCGAAGACCTTCAATGCTGGACAGATCTGCCTCGCGCCGGACTACGTGCTTTTGCCCAGTGGACTCGAACGACAATTCGTCGGGGAGGCAAAATCTGCGGTGGCATCCATGTACCCGAAACTCCAAGAGCAATCCGGACTATACCTCCATCATCAACGAACGGCACTTCAATCGCCTCAAGAGATTGGATCGCGGACGCTGAGTCGAAAGGAGCAGAGGTGATCGAGCTCAATCCCGCTTCTGAAGACCTATCAGACGTGGCGAGTCACAGAATTGCTCCTACTCTTCTGCTCAAAGGTCACCGATGCGATGACGGTACTCCAGGAAGAGATTTTCGGCCCGGTGCTGCCGATCGTCACCTACGAAACGATCGAAGAGGCAATTGCATTCATAAACAAGCACACTCACCCGCTCGCGTTGTACTACTTTTCACATGATGCCGAGGAAGAGCGCAAGGTGCTCGACCGCACAACGTCGGGTGGCGTGACGGTGAACGATTGCATGACACATGCCTTCGATAACAGCCTTCCGTTTGGCGGCATCGGTCCTTCGGGTATGGGCGCATATCATGGCAGACAGGGATTTCTCACCTTCAGCCATGCTCGAGCGATTTATCGACAGAGTAACTCGCCACAGGCCGAGCTTTTATTTCGTCCTCCATTTGGTGAATCTATACAAGCATTTCTATCCAACGTCATTACGAAGTGACCCCGGCTTTCCGGCGAGGCGACGCAAACGCGTACCTCGCCGGAGGCTTAAGCGTAGCGGTTGTGTGAGCACTACTCTGGAAGTGTTGTAGGGAATTTCTATTAGCTTTGCCTTCCTAAAGGCGCAAAGTGTTGTCGGTCAAGAACTAAAAGTGGCGTGTTATTACGCGATAGTAGGGAGCCTTTCTTCTCGCAAATTTCGGAACGTTCCATTCGGCGTGGATGAGTTGCTGTCCGTCGAAGCAGTTGTGATCACAAATGATGGCCAGTCTCAGCTGGAACAACATCGAAGGAAGAGCTCTCCAAACGCACAAGAATTTCTTAGGCTGTGGAAGCGATGCTTGGGTCTTATTCCATCGGCAAAGCTTTCCGCTTCCCACGGTCCGGCCATCGATCTCCCCCTCCCAATCTCTGCGCGGGAACCGCAAATTGTTTAATAGGTAATCAACCGCAAGGAAAGTGTTTATCGACAAGCGGTCAGTGAACGGCCGCTCTACTCCTAGATACATGAGTAATTCCATGGGAAAAGCAGGACCTATCCGCGGAACTGAGCCGGGCGGACATGACGGATTAGACGCGAGTGTGGCAAGGTTTGCCACACGTGTGCGTGTGAATCAGGAGAACCTCACTTCTAATCTGAGGTCACAGTACGACTTTATCGTCTGCGGATCCGGTTCATCTGGATCGGTTTTGGCGCGACGTCTGGCCGAAAACCCTGACGTGAGCGTTTTGTTAGTTGAAGCAGGAGGCAGCGACGACGTATCCAGCGTTAGTGAAGCAAATCAATGGCCTCTGAACTTGGGGAGTGAGCGGGACTGGAGCTTCCAGGCCCAACCGAATCCCCACCTCAACGGCCGCTCCATCCCCTTACCAATGGGAAAGGTTTTGGGCGGTGGCTCCAGTATCAATGTGATGGGTTGGGCCCACGGTCACAAAAGTGACTGGGACTTCTTCGCGACTGAAGCAGGAGATGCCTCGTGGAATTATGAGTCGGTCTCGAATATTTATCGTCATATTGAAGACTGGCAAGGAGCGCCGGATCCGAGCTACCGAGGTACCGGAGGGCTGGTCTTCGTAGAATCCGCTCAAAATCCCAATCCGATCGCTCCTGCCATGCTCGAAGGGGCAAGATCGATCGGAATCCCGACTTTTGAAAGTAACAACGGGCGCATGATGGAGGGCGCGGGGGGGGCCTCCCTCATCGACACGTTAACTCGCGGTGGGAAGCGCCAATCAATTTTTCGAGCATATACGTTCCCCTATATGGATCGGCCGAATCTGACGGTTCTCAGTAATGCTTTGGTTATCAGGGTGACTTTCGAGGGCAGGCAAGCTACTGGCGTCGAGCTCACCTACCAAGGTGGGACTCACCGCCTTCGTGCCATCCTTGAAGTGGTGCTGTCTCTTGGTGCCATTCACACTCCTAAAGTTTTAATGCAATCTGGTATTGGTGATGAGGCCGAACTGCAACGGGTCGGAATTCCGCTATTGCAACACTTACCGGGTGTCGGGCAAAACTTTCAAGATCACCCCGCTCTCGGCTGTGTCTGGGAGGGTGCGGAAACACTGGACGCACGCAACACAATGTGCGAGGCGACCTTCTTTTGGAGGAGCAAGACGGGGTTAGAGAGTCCGGACCTGCAGACTTGCCAGGCGGAGATCCCATTTTCGAGCGCAGAGAATGCGGCCAGGTTTGGCATGCCCGCCAGTGGTTGGTCGTTGTTCGGTGGTGTCATACGTCCGAAAAGCCGAGGCCATATCCGCCTGACGGGCCCCCATCCGCTGGACCCCATTCAGATTGAGGCTAATTTCCTCTCGCACCCGGATGACCTGCAAGCGGCAGTAGCCTATATAGAACTTTGCCGCGAGATAGGCAACTCAGCGCCACTTCAGCCGTTCGTTAAGAGAGAAGTGATGCCGGGCAACCTTAAAGGCGCCGAGTTAGAAGACTTCGTTCGGAATGGTGTCGTGACCTTTTGGCATCAGAGCTGTACCGCAAAGATGGGGCGAGATTCCATGTCCGTAGTCGACGGCAACCTTAAAGTCTATGGGATCGACAATCTTCGTATCGTAGATGGATCTATCATGCCGCGCGTTACAACCGGTAATACCATGGCCCCATGCGTCATCATCGCTGAGCGTGCCGCAGAGATCCTGCAGGTCGCACATAATTTCTAAAACATTCATATCTTTCCCCAACGTGTCGATGAAGACGATCGCTTTCCGCCGTGGCTTCATCCGCATTTTCACTAATCGGCACGGATACGGTGTATGCGGCCAAATGGAAGGCTTCACAAGGAGATTCGCAAAATGAAACTACTTCACATTGATTCCAGCGCCCGGGCCAATTCCATCTCGCGCAGGCTGACAGCTCAATTTGTCGAAGCATGGAAAAGAAATCATCCCGGCGGAGATGTGATCTATCGCGATCTCGCCACAACCACCATTCCTGCCGTCACTGACGATTGGGCGGCAACCTTTGCCGATCCAGCAACTCTGACGCCGGTCCAAAAAGCCTATCTCTCCATCTCGGATGAGCTGACGGCCGAACTTCAGGCAGCGGACACCATTGTGATTGGCTCGCCCATGTACAACTATTCCATTTCTGCTCCGCTTAAGGCATGGCTCGATCAGATTGTCCGCATGGGCAAGACCTTCGCCATTGGTGCGGGGGCTCCCTTCGGACTGCTGGGCGATAAGAGAGCAATGGTCATTACGACCCGCGGCGGTGTCTACGGACCAGATAGCCCAACCGCTGCACTCGACTTTCAGGAGCCGTATCTGCGCGCCATCCTGGGCTTCATCGGCGTGTCCGACCTGACGTTTCTCCATGTCGAACGACAGTTGAAACCGGAGGCGGAAATCGAATTTGCCGCTGCCGCCGCACAGATCAACGAACTTGCGAAATGACTCGTGGAACGGAGCATCTCAATTCGTTCCACTGCCTGAGGACGTTGCTGGAAAAGCGGAGTGCGAATGCGCTCGTATTCACTATGCCGGCATCGGAAAGGGCAATTCCCTGCCGAAGCCGAACTTGCGTTCGCTCATGCAAGGTCAATAGACCATCCGTGCCTCCCTTGGCAGCAGCTTTGGGATAGCTGGACGTGGGTCGCGCTTGGTCTCACGGCGAAGATTTCAACCATACCGCTGCAGGCATTGACATCGGCAGAGCAGGCGATCCGCGAATCTGTCCAGAAGATAACGGAGGGTATAGCGCATCGAAACCATGCCATGGTGAACGCGGCCGACATATTCGTTAGGACGCATAGAAGGAGGTACTTTCTTCAATGTCAAATGATCACCGCATGGACTGCGAGTCGTTAAATGAACGCACTCCTTGCATCTATATCCGCTGCCAGTTCAGTGCTCAACAGGAGGGGAAACAATGCGATTTCAGAAGTTGCTAGTGCCGTTCTTTTCGGCCCCAACGCTCGTAGTCATGGGATCAACGCAACCGCAGACCGCAGCAGATAGATTGCAGGCACTAATCGCAACCTCTGCCCAAAGACTGTCCATCGGAAAACAGGTTGCCCTCTCGAAATGGGACAGCAAGGTCGCCGTCGAGGATGCGCCACGCGAAGCATTTGTAATTGCGGCTGCGATGCAAGCAGGTGGATTGCGAGGCTTAGATCAAACGTCAGTGGTGACATTCTTCAAGGCCCAAATCGAGGCTAATAAGCTCGTACAGTATTCCTTGCTCGCCGAGTGGTATCGCCTTGGCAACGCTCCTGCCCACTCATCGATAGATTTGGCTAATACAATTCGGCCCGAGTTAGATCAGATACAAACAACATTGATCGCAGAATTGGCCGATACTAAAACCATTCGCGCGAAGGCATCTTGTCCGACCGAGCTCGCAGTAGCAGTCGGGAAATATGTGGCGGCGCATCAAGCGGATCTAAGCCAACTCGATGCCATCGCGCTCGATCGAGCGTTGGCCACTGCCTGCAGCGCAAAAAAATAAGAGCTTCGACGCCACAGTTCCTTTCTAGTGCAAGGATATGTGAAGTTGATCTCACATGGCGCTTCCAATTGATAAGGCATCTGGACACCGCCCGGTGTTACTTCCTTCCGGGTTGGTACTCACCCGGCACAAAGCGGAATGTGATCGCTAGCCTGTTCCATCCATTGATGGTAATGATCGCTAGTGTCAGATTCACTAACTCTACTTCAGAAAAGCTCTTCTTGGCCATTTCATATACCGCGTCGGGAACATGGCCTTCCCTGACCAAAGTGATCGCTTCTGTCAGCGCCAGCGCAGCGCGCTCGCGGTCTGTAAAAAACGGTGTCTCCTCCCATGCCGAGAGCGCATAGAGCCGCTGCTCCGTCTCACCCTCCGCACGCGCATCCTTCGAGTGCATGTCGATGCAATAAGCGCATCCGTTGATCTGTGACGCGCGCACCTTTACCAGTTGAATGAGTGCGGGCTCCAGCTTCGATTGTTTGCGAACAAACATCTCCAGCCCAAGCATGGCCTGATATGCCGCGGGTGATACCTTCTGCGCTTCTAGTCTTGCTTGCATCGATTTTATCTCCCTGCAACCAACACTAGGCTCTTCGATGGATTGGAGAAAAGGTCCATAATGCATACATGGACTAGTCCACTTTAAGTTGATCGGCTAAAGAGAGGTATTCTGCTTTCATGAGTAATTTACCAAGCGGAAAGCCAGCTAGGGTCGGACGGATCTGCGTATTTTGTGGCTCTAGCGTGGGGGCAAAGCCCAAATATCTTGCTGAAGCGAAATCGTTGGGGCTGCAGATGGCTGGCGGCGGTTGGGGGCTGGTTTATGGCGGAACGTCCGTTGGATTGATGGGCGCGACTGCCGACGCTGCCCTCTCAGGCGGCGCGGAGGTGATCGGGATACTTCCCCAGGCCTTGCAGGACCGCGAGATTGCCCATCGAGGCCTGACGAAGCTGCACCTAGTTGAAAGCATGCACGAACGCAAGGCGCTCATGGCGTCTTTGTCGGATGCTTTCATCGCGCTGCCCGGCGGCTACGGAACACTTGACGAATTCTTCGAGATCGTGACTTGGGCGCAACTAAATATTCATTCCAAGCCCTGCGTCCTGATCAATACGGATGGCTACTATGATTTCCTGCTGCGATTTCTCGACCACGCGGTGAGAGAGGAATTCGTGAGGCCGGCCAACTTGAGGCTAGTGCAGGTGGCGAGAGATTCCGCGGAAGCTTTGCAATGGATTGAACAGCAGCGGGAGAAGGCTTCGCTTCGTCCGACTGTCAGCGCGCAGAATGGCGGCGCGCTCATCGGAGCCTGAGTCGCGCAGCGCTTCGGCGCGCAAACGGGCGACGTCAGCTTCGGATTCGCGCACCGCGGACGGCAGGAAGGGAGCAGTACCGCTTAACGCGAACGTAAAGCAATTGCGAGGATAGAGACGCCGCGTCGCAGCTCCGCTGGTTTGCAGCTTGCGAAACCGAGCATGAGGGCCGGGGGCTGTTCGTATTTCGTTGTGAATATCGACAAGGGTTCTACTTCGAGTCCGAGCTTTCGCGCTTGCTGCGCCGCGTCGCGATCGGATCTCCATGTTTTGAGCCAGCCGAGTGTACGTACGCCTGCGCCTGCGTGCACGACGTCGAGCACGCCATTGAGGTGTTTATCTGCAGCAGTTTTAAGAACGTCGATGCGTTCCGCATAGGTCTGACGCATCCGGCGGAGATGATGGCCGAAGTGGCCTTCGGTGATGAACTCCGCGAGGATGGCTTGATCGAGCGTAGGCGGATGGCGGTCGACGAAACTGCGGGCTGACACGAACGGTTCTACGAGGCGCCCCGGCAAAATCATGAAGCCGACGCGGAGCGCGTTGAATAGCATCTTTGTGAAAGTGCCGACGTAAATAACGCAACCGGAACTGTCGAGCGCGTGCAGAGAAGAAACAGGGTGACCGGAGTAGCGATACTCAGCGTCATAATCGTCTTCGATAATCCATGCGTTAGCGCTGGCGGCCCATTGGATGAGTTCCAAGCGGCGGTCCGCGGACATGGTGACGCCCATTGGAAATTGGTTTGCTGGCGTGACATAGGCAAGCTTCGCTTTGGGCGCAATCTTACGGCCTGCTTTCACGATGATGCCGTCTCCGTCTACAGGTACTGGAACGATACGCGCACTTGTGGCGCGGAGTGCTTGAAGAGCGCCGGAATAGCCAGGGTCTTCCATCCAGACCTGATCGTTAGGGTCGAGAAGAAAGCGACCAAGAAGGTCAAGAGCCTGTTGTGTGCCCGAGGTTACGATGATCTGTTCCCACGAGCAACGCACTCCGCGTGAAGCGCCAACGTACTCCGCGATGGCGCGACGGAGTGGCTGGTAACCTGCAGCATTGCCTTGACCATAGAGCGAGCGAGGAGCTCTGCGTAAGACGCGCGAGGCTACGCGCGCCCAAAGGTCTGTGGGGAAGAGATCGATCGCCGGCTCGTATGCTCGGAAAGCTTTACCGATAGAGTGAGACGCGGGGAGCACCTCCACATCCTTCAGAAATGGAACTGCACGTTTGGAAAATGCGGCCTTCGAGGCCGGAAGAGCGAGAACTGCAGGTTTGCGCGTCGCGGACATTAATCCATCCGGAACGCCCGAGGCAACATAGGTTCCTGACCCAACTTCCGTGCGGGTGTATCCCTCAGCCTGTAGCTGGTCGAAGGCTTCGACGACGGTTCCGCGCGAGAGGGAGTACTGCTTCCCAAGGCTGCGCGTGGAGGGCATGCGAGCGCCGGGCTTCAAACGCCCGTCGAGGATGGCGCTGCGCAGCTCTGTGTAGAGCCAGCGCCAAAGGTCCTGTTTGCCAGAGGGCGGGTCGAGTGAGAGATCCTGAAATGTTTCTTCCTTAGACATCGCTTGTTTAGCTGACCATCCTCGCAACGACAAAGTGGACCATTCCCTCTTTGCATTATGGACCTTCTCTCCACTCCACATAAAGTCTAGTGTTATTTCAGGAGATAAACCGATGCAATCAACGACAGCAAGCGCAACTTGTGACGAAGCTCAAAACCAATGTTGGCGCTAGCATTTCTGCATCACCAGCATCCTGACCACAACCAGCACGCTGAAGACGCAGACTTGGTCACGCCGCCGATGGCGCAGGAGATTATCACCCCGCTCATAACGAAAGATCTGGCAAGATTTTTCGGCGAGCAAGCTCTGATGTACACCGTAGATCTTCCGTCGGGTTTTTCGAGCCCCATCCACCGTCACAACGGACAGGTGTTTGTTTACGTTCTCGTTGGGCTCGGTCGTGATGCAAGTGAGAGGACAAAAAGAGCTGACGCTGGGACCAGGTCAGAGCTTTTACGAAGATCCCAACGCTATTCACACGTTAGCTGGCACGCAAGTAGTACAAAGCCAGCAAAATTCCTTGTGTTCCTGATTCACAAACAAGGGGCTCCGCTGGTGTTACCAGGAAAGGCATAACAACGACCGTTGGAAGACCGCAAGGAGGAAAGTCGCATGCTAGATAAGGGATCGATACTCGTGACCGGGGCAGCCGGTCAAGTCGGAGCGGATCGGGCGAATCGTGACCGGCCTGCTCCTCGATCGCGGGCTTCCGGTTCGCGCTATGGTTCGCCGCGAGGACGATCGTGCCGCGGCCTTGCGAGCGGCTGGCGCTGACGTTGTGGTCGGAGACCTCCTCGAACCTGCCGACGTCTATCGAGTCGTCAGCGGGTGTCGGCGGGTATATTTCGGCATGTCCGTGTCGCCTGGGTACCTGGAGGCGACTGTGACTATGGCGGCGGTCGCCCGAGAAGTCGGGGTCAGCGCCTTGGTCAACATGTCCCAGATGACAGTCTCCCAGATGAGCATTCAGAACACCACCCCGAGCCGTCAGCAGTGGCTGCACTGGCTCAGCGAGCAGGCGCTCGCGTGGTCCGGATTGCCAGTAGTCACCATTCGACCGACGATGTTCCTGGAAACCTTTCTCCCCCTCGCCGGTCCGATGGTCCGCGACCGAGACCGCATCGAACTGCCGTTCGGGCGGGGCAAGACCTCTCCCGTTGCCGCGGCTGATGTCGCCCGCGTAGTCGCTGCCGTACTCGCCGACCCTGGGCCACACCTTGGCCGGATGTACGAACTTACCGGTCCGCGGTCACAGAACATGGAGGGGGTCGCCACGGAATTCTCGGACGCGCTGGGCCGCGAGGTTATGTACTCCGATATTTCGCCCGAGGATTGGGAACGGGGGCTGAAAAGAGCAGAATTGCCGGATCATCTGATTGGGCACCTGAGGACGGTGGGCGAGTTGCACCGGGCGGGTCGGTATGACCGGCTGGCGGGCGGAGTGGAGCGGGTAACTGGTCGGCCGGCGACGAGCGTCCGAGAATTTGTGTCGCTTCATGCGGATGAGTTCGGCGGTCATCGATCAAAAGGGTCGCCACGCTGAACAACACGCTGCAGCCGGGGCTGCGCTAAAGCTCCGGGCGCACTGAGCACGCAACCAAACAGTGTGAATATACCCGGTCGGCCATTTTGAATGGAGCTTGTGAAAAGGTGAACAAACTAAACAAAAACGGGATTACGCTTGCCTATCAAGATCGAGGAACGGCCGCGTGCGCCATCGTGTTTATCCATGGGCTGGGATTCGACCACAGCACATTTGCTCCGCAAATCGGATTTTTCTCACGGACTCATCGCGTTGTCGCAGTAGATTTGCGCGGACACGGGGAGAGTGATACCGCGAGTCAGGGATACTCCATGCCGCTTTTTGCGGAGGACATCGCTTGGCTGTGCGCACAGCTCAATCTAGTGAGGCCTGTAGTAGTCGGACACAGTATGGGCGGCAACATCGCGCTCACGTTAGCGGCGCTTTATCCCGACGTGCCGGCGTCCATTCTATTGATTGACTCCTTGCTTTTCCCGCCACCTGAGCTGGCAGCGGCGTTGAGCGAAGTCGGCGAAGCTCTAAAAGGGCCTAACTTTGAAGAAGCGCGCTCCCAGATAGAGGCGCTCTTGTTTCTACCGACTGACGACGATGCTGTTCGACATGAGATGACCGCTGTTTTTGTAAAAACCCCGCAGCAAGTACTCCAATCTGGTTTCGTCCAGCATACCTCCGAATACGATGCTGCATCGTTTGCCGCCCGATGCAAAGTGCCCGTGGCATACATCGGTTCAACTCACCCGTTAGCCGACGTTGCTGCCCTCCGCGCGGCGATCCCAGAAATCATCGTGGCGCAAACACTAGGCTCAGGGCATTTCTCCCCTGTCATGGTGCCCAACCAGATCAATGCGATGATCGACCGCTTTCTTACATACACAGCCCGATGATATGAAGCTGGCATAGACCGCCAGAGGTCCCCGTTGGCCGATTGCCGCTCGAGCGAGAGATCTCGACCGTTTCGTTTCCTAGCAGCCGATGTTGATTTGGACTAAGTGGACCAGCCCATTTCGTTAATATGGCTCTTTTCTCTAACCAACATAAACAATAACGTTGATTGTAGGGAGATAAGACCCGATGACCAACACCGAAACCGGAGAGGCAAACGATTGAGTCAGGGCTCCTGATATTACGCCAGCCTTCTCACATGGGCATGGTAACGGGATCAATGACCGTGGCTGTCGACTTCATACTGAGCCAGTTGATTAAGCCACACGAAAAACAGACTGCAAAGAGGGAGATCACAATGACAACAATGAACAGCGTTATGGATATGCAATCGAGTCACACGGAGCTAGGTAAACAAATCGTGTCCTCCGTCGTGGAAAACCTTAATCAGGGGAACGTTGCCGATGCCGTCGACTACTTTGGCGGGGATTTTAAGTTCAGCGACCACGCACTGGGACTCGAGTTCGCCGACAAAATGCGGCTAGAAGAGTTCTTCCATAAGACGCGTGAACTGTTCCCGGATGTTCACTTGAACGTGACTGCGGTCTTCGAAAGCGGAAACCATGTTGTTGCGGAATGGACGCTCACTGCGACACATCTTGAGCTCGTTTGGCCCGGACGCGAAGCCCGAATGCTAAGATCCCTGCCGGGGGTTTCCATTGTAGCAATAACCGGAGGTCGAATCAGCGACTGGTCCGATTACTATGACAGGATAACCGCGAGACGCAGCCGGCTTGCCGATTTTTTCACCGACTGGATAGAACAGTAAATAGTCACCGCCTTCCAAAGTTACGATCGGTGCGCATCCGGATATTACTCCACGGCCACGCTTTTCTGACGAAATGACTGGTGCCATCTGGATCTTCTGCCAACAACAACACGACTCCGACCGTTCATATGCGCAACTATGCTGGGAAGGTCCTTCTCGGAAAGGAACGCCCCACGTGTGGCACTTTTTGAGAGTTGAAAAAGCCGAGGCACGTCATTCTTTTATGAAATGTCAAACGTCATTTACAACTCATGAGTAGCTTTCAAGTTGGATCCGTAATGACCGCTGAACCTACAAGGGAAAGTATCGCTGCATTCGTGCGGGGTCCCTCCCAGAGACTTTCGTCAAGCATTGGACTTGGGTGGGAAAACATCGCGGTCGAACGTCATCTCATAGAACGAAGCGAAAAACCAGAAACCGACATATCTCACTACATAATTACACTTGCACCTGGACCGCATGTGCTGGCTGGTCGTCGTGCTGGGCCGAATAGACGTCTTACGCGATACCTAAAGCCGCCTGGAACGATGAATGTAAATCTGGATGGACTCGTACCGGCAGTGTATCCGTCCACTCAAACAGACTTGATCGTGTGTGCGTTGAACCCGGCATCGGTTGAGGAGATAGCTGCGGACCGAGAATTAGGCTCGGCCTCCAAGCTCCGAGAGCGAAGAGACTTTCGTGACAAGCCATTAAGTAGCCTGATTCGCCTTATAGAACAGGAGGCACAATCAAGTGGAGCCTCTGGCCGACTCTATATCGATCATTTGACTTATGCACTTACGTTACGTCTTCTTGCTCTTGACGCGAGGAGAGACGACGGATTTACTTTGAGCAATTCGTTATCTCATCGGCGGCTGAAGCGTGTGGTGGAGCGCATGGAGGCAGACCTCGGTACTGATCTCGATCTGAAGACATTAGCAGTAGAGAGCGGATATAGCATAAGTCATTTCCTGAGGATGTTTCAGGCGGCGATGGGATGTACTCCGTTTCGGTATTTATCACAGCTTCGCGTAAAAAGAGCACAAGTGATGATGAGTAACAAAAGCCTACGCCTGATCGATGTTGCTCTAGAGTGCGGCTTTTCGAGCCACTCGCAGCTTTCACGGGTGTTTCGGCAGATCATTGGCGTGACTCCAAGCGAATATCGGCGCAACATATAGTCACCCCTGGCTCGATCGCGAATCAATTGACCGAAGGATCGGCTTTCCGGACACATGTCTTTACTGATCATTTGGCGATAGAGGCCGTGCCACTCATTGAGATTGCCGGCACGTCTACCTGTGACACGGTTCGCGGAACATATCGCTGCGGGACCTCCGACAGTCGGGAGTCTCCGCGCGGAATCTCTTCCATCGGCTAACGCCGATGCTTTTTGAGAGTGACTTAGAACTTTTGGACAGTAGGACATACCATGTCCACGGCCGAGGACCTGGTCGCGGCGACCCGCTGCACGGACAACAACGAGGTCTATCGCATTCCGGTCGAGTTAGACGCCGAGTCAACCCTCGCCTTCCAAGGCGCACGCGGCTCGGAAAGGTGGCCCCTCGTTGCCATCAGGCCGGCGGAAATACAAAGGATGGTTCTACTTGGCGCGACAGAACTTATCGCCCCGCCACCCCCTCCGGTATGGACAACCATTCCCTCTACCGAAAGAATGCCATTTACCACTGACCAAGGGTAGTGAGCATTGAGGGGAGCACACTGAATAGGATGGGCCCCGGAACTCGTCATCGTTGTGAGCCCGTCGTTAACGATGCCAATGGAAACTTTACTCAGTGACGTGAAGCATCATACGCATGCGGCCATGCCCGGGGCCACAAAACACGGAACATTGTCCGTTAAAGTCTCCGGTCTTGGTAGGCGTGAAGGCAAGTTCATTCTTCTTACCTTTTTCTATCCTGGTATTCAAATTGAGGTCCTTGAACTTTAGTCCATGAGTGACATCGCTAGTAGTGAACTCCAATACCACCGGCTCACCTTTCTTCACTGTGATGTCGTCCGGCTCATATGTGAATCTCTTGGCCACGATGTTGATCGTGCGTGGCGTTTCCGGAGCCGATGAGAAGCCCAACAAGGTCAAATAGCCCATGACTAAAAGACCAACGTATGCCGCTTTTGCTGTGCATCTAAATTTCATGACCGACCTCCCTTTTTTTGTATCGGCTTAATAATCATAGCGCCGAGTTATCCTAGTGTTGAGTTCGTCGAAGGCGCGCCCCAGTGCGTCTGTCTGGTCGCAGCCGAACCAGAAGAACAAGGGCAGCCCGCACGAGCCGTTACTGCGCATCCGCGGCAGCAAGCGTGCCGTCGAAAACCCTTCGAATTCGACGGTTTAAAAGACCCACGCACTCGTCGTGAACTCAGGTTGTAGCTTTACATCGGCTCGTATTCACTTCTGGCGGCACATTGCCAGAGCGCGTTCTGGCAGCTGTCGCGCTGCATCAAAATCGAGCATTCCGCCGAATGAAACCGTTACAGCGATAAACGAGACCAAAATACGATCGAAGCCACTTGACTGGAAGATTGGCGTTTCGCACATCTGGCTTGGCACTTGGGAATTGGAGGAAGCCCAACATCACTCTTTCACAGCTGGCCGTTCTGTGACGGGCTTTTGTCCCGGACCCGGCAGCGCATTTTTCCGACCTCCAGCAGCTTCACCCTCGAACAGAGCCTCCAAATTGTGGTAAGGATAGATCGTCGGGGCATGGTTTTGCATAAGACCGCCCGTATCCGCAGTAGGGCCGTAGTTGCTGTGCTCTTCACGGCCGAGCATGCGGAGAAGTGCCAATTGTTGGCCGCGATGATGGGCGGTATGGGTCATGCGGCGGGTCATGACCCAAGCCCGCGATCGGCGTACGTCGAAAAATGTAGTCTCCCCTTCCCACCAACTGTCTTCTTTGCCCCGCATGGCCGCGAGACGCTTTCCGCTGTCTTCCGCATATTGCCGCATGAATTCCATCTGATTTCGTCTTTCGGCAACGGCGGCGCGCCGACATCAATATCGAGCATTGTCCGAAACCAGATGTCTTCGCTGACACACTGATGCACCATATGCTCGTGGACACTGCGTCCGCGCGTATCGGTTGGGTGAGGTCGGACCGGAAGATCCTGGTCGGTGAACATGCTCCAAGCGCTAATCACTTTGATGCGCTCGGTCTCGTAAGTCTCGATCAGAAAATCGTATCTCATCGCGTACCTCGTTCAATTAACTCGGTTGCCTCATGTAGCTGTCGGTCTGGGTGTGCCATGCCGTCGGCAAGCGAAGTGTTCATGTGACCTACAAAACTGTCCGGGAGTGTGCCACAAAGTTTGGATCTTAGAACTCCTGGACAGTAGGACGTACGACGATTTCATCAATTTCAACGTCGCTGGGTTGGTCGATCGCGTAGGCAATCGCACGGGCGATGGATCCGGCCGGCATGGCGATCTTGTAGAACTCCCTCACTTTCCGCGATGCCGCCGCGTCCGAGGTCCCTTCCTTCAGTTCCGATTCGACAAAACCGGGCGAAAGGATTGTCACGCGGATGTTGTCCTTGCGGGTCTCCATACGTAGGCCTTCAGAGATGGCGCGCACGGCGAATTTCGTACCACTATAGACCGAACCGCCGGGAGCGAAGACTTTAATGCCAGCTACCGACGACAGGTTGATGAAATGCCCACTTTTGGACTTGGTGAATACAGGCAGAGCTGCTGCGATGCCGTAGAGCACACCCTTGATGTTGATGTCGATCATCTTCTCCCATTCGTCCACATTCATAGCTGTAAACGGTGCGATGGCCATGACGC
>CAWIBQ010000009.1:0-99487 GCA_963834345.1 uncultured Acidobacteriaceae bacterium
GCCATAATCCTGCTGACAAACTCAAATGAAATCCAGCAAAAGCGCACTTTTCCCGGTGTCCATGTGGATTTAACGCGCTTCGCAAATGGCACAACCGGCGCAGCTAAGGCACACCCTGCCGGCTTGATTTTTGATTCATAGCCACTTCTTCGAGCCACGGCGGGCTTCCGGCGCTCTGGTCCCTAGTCATCCACCCAAGTAGGAGAAGGCCACGCAGGGCCACGTAGCGCAACGTGGCGCGGCTCTGCGCTGGAGCTGGCTTCGGCAATTTGTCTCGACGTGCCGCTTCGCGTGGATGCCTACAATTACACTGCACGACCACTCCTGCGCCCAATTTTGTTCCCGCCAAGGCTCCGACGAACGAGAGACGGAACGGGTCGAATCGTTCACGAATGGCCGATCCGCACGAAAGACGGGTCGCTGCGTCGAGTGCTATTTACCCGAACTTCAACGGATCGACTGCTCAGCCAGGTAACTAGGGATTATCCCAGTGGTCGAGGTTCCCGGAAACAATTGAAAATGTCGACCAGATCTGGGCTGCCAGCATGCGGAGAGCGCGAGGCTGGAATGGTTCGCGGAAGATTGTTGTCATAGGGGGCCTTGGCTGGGTGAGACCGCCCCCTGATATTTCGTCCCGGCGTGGAGGAACGCGTGCATCGGCTCAATTTCCGTAAGCGCCTTGGGTCGTTGGTTCGACTTTGCGAAACCGCCGGAGCAGCGGTCAACGAAAAAGGTCAGTTGGCTCCAGTTCGTCCGTCTCGGTCAAAGGCATCAAAGCTCAACGAAGGCCCAGCGGATGAAGTGACCAATATCTTCGTGGAGCAAGACACCTTGCTCGCTCGACAGGGTGAACAGGCAACCGCAATGAGCAGTAGTGCGGCAATTCCGTGCTACGTTGCGCGAATTGCGTCGTTATTTGGCTTGATGGTTCTCATGGCTGTGTCTATCCAAGCTCAGCAATTTAACTCCGATAGCTACTTGTCGAAGCCCGCAGGCACAGTCACGACCATCTTGACCGCTGGCCAGCGCAACGAAATGCTGATGTTGACGTTCTCGTTACTGCCCGGGTGGGAGTTCACCACCTCGGTATACATCTACAACTCGGACAGCAACATAGCGACGGCCGAGGGATATTCCGGGTCCATATATGGGAAGTATATGTTCTACGAAAACAAAGCCAAGACCGGAGGATTCGCGGTCAAGGTCGGGACCGGCCTGGAGCCCGGCTACCTTGAACCGGACAATTCACTACATGACGCTTTTCGAACATACTGGGCCAACGCTCCGGCTACTGTTCCCTTCTTCAACAACAAACTTTCCTGGGACATCATGCCCGGATTCAGCGCAACGAGAAAACTCAACACCAACGCCAACTCAGGTACTACTTGGGCTTTCACGTATGCGACCCGTCTTGCCTGGTATCCCATCTCTCCGAAGTGGTCTGCAGTTGGAGAAGTACTTGGTGCACTAGGCCAGGGAACGTCCAAGCCTGAATACCGGGTTGGCCCACGATGGGAACCAAACCAGCACATAGTGGTTGCGATCACCTACGATCAGGAGTTCCGAGGCGATAACGGGGCGAAATGGGAGGGCGGCGTGATGTTGTTCTCGCCTCAGTTCCTTTGCATCAAGTGCAAATAGCCTCTTCACCAGCTGTTCCGCGCAACCCTGTGAATGCGATCAGTGGCTGGCGTTTCCACAGGCAGTAAGCAATGAGGTGATCATGGCAAAGCAGAAAGAAGATGCCGCTGCTCCCAAGTCAAAGCTAGAACGGAAAGAGTACGAGAAAGAACTGCGCCGTTTGCAAGCTGAGCTCTGTCAGATGCAGGACTCGGTGAAACGCAATGGCAATCGTGTGGTCGTTGTCTTCGAGGGACGCGATGGCGCCGGGAAGGGCGGTACCATTCGTGCCATAACCGAACGGGTGAGCCCACGTATCTTCCGCGTGGTAGCGCTTCCCGCCCCATCGGATCGCGAGAAAAGTCAACTGTATATACAGCGTTATATCTCGCACTTCCCGGCCGCTGGTGAAATCGTGATCTTCGATCGCAGTTGGTACAACCGAGCGGGAGTGGAGTACGTGATGGGTTTTTGTTCAAAGAAGGAGCATGACCGCTTTCTCAAACTCTGTCCTGAAATTGAGAAGTACTTCATCGAAACCGGAATGATCATGATTAAGTTCTGGCTTGAAGTCGGCAATGACGAGCAGGAGAGGCGGTTTCGCGCTCGCGTCGAGGATCCGTTGCGCCAGTGGAAGCTAAGCCCGATGGACTTGCCTTCCCGTGAGCGGTGGTACGACTACTCCCGTGCTCGCGACATGATGCTAGATGCCACCGATACCGAGGAGTCTCCCTGGTACATCATTCCGTCGGATGATAAGAAGCGAGCGCGGCTGAACTGCATCTCTCATCTCTTGAATTTGATCCCCTGGGAGTCAGTGCGAAGAGAAAAGATCAAACTGCCCAAGCGCTCCAACAAAGGCGCATACGACGATCAGGCCTCACTCAAGGGCAGAAGATTTGTGCCCGAAAAATACTAAATGTCTTGCATTTAGCAATGGTGCTTGCCTCAGCACGGCGAGCCGGTTGAATGAAGCCGACTCTGAATCAGTCATAGTCGGCAGGCTATCGGGGGTTCGAATCCCCGGATGGCTTCGCAGGCCAATTGACGAAGATTGGATTGCTCAGTAGCTGCAACGTACCAACCGGAGTGCGAACTTCTGCGCGCAGCCAGTGTCGCTGGCCATCGCTGGTCCAACTTGCGCTTTGATCAGCGGCGACGACCGGCTGTCGGGGTAGAGTCGGGAGTTCTTTCCCATCCACCAGCCAATGAATAGTGGACGATGATCCGCCGGTGATGTGCACCGCCAAAGAGACCCGATCGTTGCGGGCGGCAATGAGAGTCTCGCCCATTGCGGCATGCGCGGCGCCGTCGCTCGCTTCGATGTCGATCACCTTGTCGTGCGATGCGGTGAGGTCGATGCAGACGCGCCCTTGGCGAATCGCAGTGAGGATGCCTTCGACGGAGAGATTCTGCGCATGGACCACCGTCGTGGGATGGCCGATGGTGCTACGCTCGGGCCGATGCGTGTCGCTGCCGCCAATGGCCACGAGGCGATAGCCCATGGCGAGTTGATGATCCCAGAATCGGATGTCTGCTTCATAGTGAGCTGGATCGTTGCCGTTGACTGCCTCGATGCCGTTGACGAGGTTCCAGTCGGTGTCGGTGATGGACCAGCCGCATCCGATGCAGCTGGCGCCGGTGGGATCACCCGGGTGATTCACGGAGATAAACGCGCCGGCTGCCTGGGCGGCACGGAAGACACTATTGATGGAGGGCGCGCCTTTGGCCTCGGCGCGAAAGTCGATGAAGCTGGTGGGCCCGAAGACATTTGCGTGTCCGGAGTATGTCGTAATCTCCCGCCCGGGGATCAACAGGATCTGATCGAAGTAGGGTTGCAGCTCGCGCTCAGCGTCGTAGTGCGAGATGGTGTTGTGATCCGTGATGGCGATGAAGTCCAGCTTCTGCTTTACCGCCTCCTGGACGGTGATGAAGACCGGGCACGGGACCATTTTCCCGGACTGACTGGTGCAGGAGCCGTCGCTGTGCGCCGTGTGCATGTGCAGATCGCCACGATACCAGCGCTCGCCGGTAGCGATGGGTGCGGGGGCGAAGCCGTTGGTTTCCATGTCGTTCGCCCTTACAAAATGAATGTGCGCCTGATAGTTCGTGCTGTGGCCTTCGCCCAGATAGGCGACGCCGATGAGCAGCTTCCATGTGCCGGAAGGCAGTGGGCCGGGCAGATACGAGGGCGTTGCATCCGCGATGCCGATGCTGAATGCGCGTTTGTTGCCGCCGCTCCAGCCGCGAAAGCGCTCGGGATCGAGGAGACCAAGGTCGAGAGTGGTGTGGTCTTCGCGGCCGGTATAGCTGAACGAGACGTCCAGCCGCTGAACGCCCGGGGGCACCTCAAAGGGAACGAGCACGTAGGTGTCAGCGTGTTCGGGGCCGATGGTGCCGTTGAGGTCAAGGTTCTGAGCCCAGAGAGCCGCGCCGCGGATACCACACAGGAGAGAGAAGAAGAGAAAGAGGTGAAGCAGGCGTTGCATCTACCGGGGCCCTCCAGGCGGGTTCAGGCAACGTCGCCGCATTGCGGCAACGTCCGGCTCCAGTGTGACTGGAGCCGGAGCGCAAGGCAAATCGGCCCGATATTCCGGTACTGCTAAATGACGGCTATGCTGCCCCGCCCGTCACTTCGCGCTGAGTTTGCGCTCAGCTAATCGTCATGGTGGTGACCATGACCATGGTCGTCGTCCCGGTCCTTGTCCTTGTCCTTGTAGTGTCCATAGGCGTGGCCATGCCCGTGATCATGGTCTTCCCTCGCCCAGGAGCCTTCCTGATAGTGCCATCCGCGAGCTTCATGCACGTAATGAGGACTGGACCAATATGCGCCGGGATAGGGCGGCCGCGCGTAGTGACCGGTGACCCAGCGATAGTGCTCGCCCTGGGGCGCCCAGAAACCACCTATCCAGACCAGGGTAGGTTGGGGCGGCGGCGGTGGTGGCGCCTCGATGCGGATGGGAGGCGGTGCCACCCCGATGTAGACGGAGATCTGCGACCAAGCTGGCGCCGCAAGAGCTGCTGCAACAACTCCGAGAGTCACACTTTGTCTGAACATGGTGCCCTTTCCCTGAGAACTCAAAATTTCTGCATGAATCCTGCAATCAACTCTCATTGCGATCCGCGTGTATCAAAACAGCAACACCGCCATGCGGTAGGAGGTGAAGCCCTGCCCCCGATTGCCCGAGCTGCAGGCGCCGACTGCCGCTGTCCTGTATCGGCCGGTGCGGATCTTCTCTTCCAGCACGTCGGGCAGACGGTTCAGATCAGAGCCTTCCCAACGCATGATGAAATTCGGGCGAGTCCCGACGAAGCCGTGATCCATAGCGCAGGTCTGACGAGCAGCGCCGGACGCGGTGACAGAATGGATGCCCCGCTCTGCGACCATCTGCTCAACCTTCTGTTCGATCTGCGAGGATCCCATCTGTACGACGGCGGCGGAGAAATCCTCGACGGCCCACAGGTTGTTACCCTGGCGCACCAGGCCGATGCCGACGGTGGTAAGGCGCGGATCCAGAATGTTGTGGCGATGCGGGGGTGAGTGCATCCACTCCGACTCGACACTCTGCGGATTCGGCGCAACTGCGACGTTTTCTGCGACGGTGGAGAAATGCGCTCCGTCGTGTCCGGCACGCGTCATCAGATCAGGTTCATCGGCGTACTGGTGCGAGAGTTCCCCGTGCCGCACCATTTCATAAGCATGCGCCTGTGCTGCACGCGCGAGCGCCGGATCCCAGCGCAGTGGTCCAAGACCATGCTCGGCGCGGTCCTGGTTCGTCGCCTCCATCAACTGCATGGCCTCGGACGATTGGGCATGCGCGCCAAGGCTGACGGTAAGGCAAACAGCAGTGAGGATGCACGTGCGTAGCTTCGGAATCACGTACGGATGTCTCCGGGATTCATTGAAATTGATACGGGCATGTCGTTCGCTCCCACAAATGGTGTAGCAGCCCAGGGTGCGGGTATCCCTCCGCCGCAGGCTGCAACATGAGCGCCTGTCCCAGGGACGATGTTAAGGCGGCATGCGGGGGCGGAATCCAAACGTAGCGTCGGGCAAAGGACAGATCGGCGTGAAAAGGTTCCGCATTGGGGTCTAGAATGGCGGCTTTAACGGGAGGTCTCCCGCTGTCGACGGCTGGAGAGCTCTGGTGCGGCGTCCACTTCCATCATCGGGCACGACGCCACGAACGCAGGAGGAGAGCCGGATGAAGAGCTACGCTGGATGCGATCTTCGGAACGTCGCCGTGGTTGGGCATGCACATAGCGGAAAGACCACCCTGATCTCCGCGATTCTGAAGACAGCGAAGATGCCAGCAGCGTCCTCCCGGTTTGAGAACGGCGCCTCGGTGACGGCATACGACGAAGAAGAGATCAGCCGCGGCATGACCATGGCGAACGCGGTAGCTTTCGCTGAGTGGAACGGCACGAAGGTGAATCTGATCGACTCCCCTGGCTTTCACATGTTTGTTCACGAGGGCCGCGCCGCGATGCTGCCGGTCGAGACCGCCGTTGTGGTGATCAATGCGCAGCACGGCATTGAATCCGTGACAGACCGGGTGTGGAACTTCGCCGCAGAGGTGAACCTGCCTCGCGTGATCCTGATCAACCAGGTGGACCATCCGAAGGCCGACTCTCGCACGGGCAGGAAAGAGATGCTGGAGACGATGCGCGAGCGATGGGGCCGGCAGGTCGTCCCCGTGCAGCTGCCAATCGTGGACCAGCATGGCTTCCACGGAGTCATCGATCTGGTGACGATGGAGGCCTTTCTCTACACGCCAAATGGCGATGGACGCGGGACCGTGGGAGCCATTCCGCACATGCTTGAAAGCGATGCCAAGGCCGCCCACGAAGCCCTGATTGAGCTGGTCGCCGAAGGCAAGGATGAGCTGATGGAGGAGTTTTTCGCGGTCGGAACCATTCCGGAGGATCACCTTATCAGCGCGCTTCACGAAGCTATACGGGAGGATAGGATCTTCCCGGTTATCTACGGAAGCGCGCTGCGGAACGTCGGGACAGATCATCTGCTCGACTTCCTCAAGGTTTACGCGCCGTGCCCGGAGGAGCGGCCGGCATTCGCCGGGCGACGTGCGGACAGGCCATCCGGGAACGGCTCCGCGCCGGAGGCGGCCGGCGACACAATCATGCGCAAGGTCAGCGACACAGACCCGACGACGCTATATGTCTTCAAGACCATGGTCGATCCCTTCGCGGGAAGGATCTCCTTCTTCAAGGTGATCAGCGGCAGCGTTCGGACAGATGCCTCGGTTGAAAACTACAATCGCAGCGAAAACGAGAGAATGGCCCACCTCGCGATCATGCAGGGGCGGCAGTTGGTGGAAGTCCCTGAACTGCATGCGGGCGATCTTGGCGCGGTCGCCAAGCTGCGGGTCACCCAGACCGGGGATACGCTTGGCGCCAAGGGACACGAGGTTCACATCGACCCGGTACCCATTCCCGAGCCGGCGATGACGTATGCGATCGAACCGAAGTCTCGCGCGGACGAAGACAAGCTGGCTCCGGCGCTGCACAAACTCATGGAAGAAGACCTGCTGCTTCGCTTCTACCGCGACCCGCAGACGAATGAATTCCTTGTGGCCGGCGCGGGACAGCTCCATATCGAGACTGTCGTCTCGCGGCTGAGGCGGAGGTTCCATACCGAGGTAACGCTGAAGTCGCCCAAGATTCCCTACCGGGAGACGGTGCGCACGCAGGCCACGGGCCATGGCAGACACAAGAAGCAGACCGGCGGACATGGGCAGTTCGGCGACTGCAAGCTCCGCATAGAGCCGCTTCCGCGCGGCGGCGGCTTCGAGTTTGTGAACGACATCTTTGGCGGGGTGATTCCACGGCAGTTTGTTCCCGCGGTCGAGAAGGGCGTGCAGGAGTCCGCTGCCCGTGGCTACCTGGCGGGCTATCCGGTGGTGGATTTCCGCGCCATCGTCTACGACGGCAGTTATCACGATGTGGATTCCAACGAGCTGTCGTTCAAGATGGCGGGCCGGGCAGCCTTTCGCGCGTGCATGGAGCAGGCGAAGCCTGCGCTGCTGGAACCGGTGATGCACGTCGAGATCGACGCTCCAGACGAGTTCGCAGGCGCCATCATCGGCGACCTCAACAGCCGAAGAGGCCGGGTTCAAGGGATGGAAAGCGCGGGTATGGGCACAGTTGTCCGCGCTCTGGTGCCACTGGCCGAGATGCTCAGCTACGGCATGACGCTCACCTCCATGACGCAGGGACGAGGAAGCTTCCGGATGGAGATGGATCACTACGACTTTGTGCCGCCGGCGATCTCAGAAAAGATCGCTGCCAGTGCCAAACACCACGTCGGGGAAGACACAGAGGAGTAAAGCGCTTCTACTTCCTTTTGATTTTTGTCATGGTAGAATCCGCGCCTACCAGTTTGCGAGAGACGATGGCCGGCAAGGACGACCACGCTTTCATGCTGTAACTCATCGAACGGGCCTGAACGATACAAACGGCTCGACTGTGAACTGGGTTTTGCACTTTGGAGGCGAGCCGTGATGCGCTGGAAAGTACTTCTTCGGGTAGTCCTTTGCGCTATTTCTTTAATCGTTTCACCTGCCCTGCTTTTGGGGCAGGCCACCACTTCCGTGGGTGGCCGCGTGACGGATGCCAGTGGCGCCGTGATTCCGGGCGCGAGTGTGAAGCTGACACTGGCAACCACCGGCGTGTCGCGCTCAAACACAACGAACAGCAGCGGCGAATACCAGTTCTCACAGCTCGCTCCGGGACGTTACACGCTCAATGTGACAGCACCGGGCTTTGGTTCGGTCGAAAAAAACAATATGGACCTGCTGGTGAGTCAGCCGGCGACGGTCAACGTGGTTTTGACTGCCGCATCCGTGCAGCAGGAGGTAACCGTCACCTCCAGCGTTCAACCAGTGCTGAACACAACCGACGCAACGCTAGGCAACGCGTTTGATGGCAACCAGATCGCATCGCTGCCGCTCAGCCAGCGTAATGTTCCCGACCTCCTGAGCCTGCAGCCGGGTGTGACGTTCCTTGGCCGTTCGGATGATGTGTCGGGGACGCAGGGAGTGGGAAATACGTCCACCGACTCGAGAGCTGGTTCGGTAAACGGTGGCCGCAGCGATCAGTCGAATATCACGCTGGACGGCGTGGATGTGAACGACATCAACAACGGCTATGCGTTCACAAGTGTTTTACGGACAACGCAGGATTCGGTAGCCGAATTTCGAGTCACGACCAGCAATCCGAATGCGGAGGAGGGACGATCGTCCGGCGCGCAGGTGGCGCTGGTGACCCGCAGTGGATCGAACAGCCTGCACGGTGCGGTGTACGAATACAACCGCTCGAACTTGCTGGAAGCGAATGATTTTTTCAACAAGCAGCAACAGCTTGCGGCCGGTTTGCCGAACCGCCCGGTGAGCCTGGTGAGAAATATCTACGGCGCCGCCGTGGGTGGCCCGATTCGCAAAGACCGCCTGTTCTATTTCCTGAACTATGAAGGGAGGCGCGACTCACAGGGCACAAGCGTGAATGCAGGAACCGTTCCGACGGCCAATTATCGCGCGGGAAATCTGAACTACGAATATGTCACGGGTGGCAACGATAGCGTGTTTACGCTGACGCCTGCCAACATACAGAATATGGATCCGATAGGCATTGGAAACAACGCAGCACTGCTTCAGGTGCTCAATGCCTATCCGCAAGGAAATGACACGACGCAGGGCGATGGGCTGAATAGTATTGGCTACCGGTTTCCGTACACAATTGCCCGCAAATACGACACCTATATTGCCCGCATCGACTGGAATGTCACATCGAATGGCAAGCACACAGTCTTCTGGCGTGGCAATCTGCAGAACGATCGCGAGCCTACTCCACCGGCGTTTCCTGGTCAGCCACCACAGTCGACCGCGCTTGCGAATAACAAGGGATTCGCCGTGGGGTATACGTTCCTCATCACCAGCAATCTGGTGAATGATGTGCGATATGGATTGACGCGCGAGGGCGACGACACGGCGGGCGCCTCCAATGATTCGATCATTTACTTCTCCGAAGTCGCGCAACCGGTGACGACCCAACGCTCGACCGCTTTTATCATCCCGGTGCAGAACCTGACGGACAACCTGTCCTGGACGAAGCACAACCACAACCTTGCTTTTGGCGGGAATGTCCGATTTATCGACGATCAGAGGACCGGAAATGCGCAATCGTTTCCAGATGGACAGATGAACCAGGGATGGCTGACGCGGAGCTCAACCATCGCCAATAGTCACGGCCCGTTTGATCCGCAGGTGTATGGCTATCCCGCCGTCGATTTTGCGAACTACGGCAATGAGTACAACGACGCAATCATGAACATGGTTGGCACCATTACAGAAGGCGACGCAGTCTACAACTACACCAGGTCGGGCACTACGCTTGCGGTTGGCGCACCATTGAAGCGCGACTATCGCTGGGACGAATACGAGGTCTACGCGCAGGATACGTGGAAGATCCTGAGCAATCTGACTCTCACCTATGGGCTGCGATATTCGTATCTGCAGGCTCCGGCGGAGACGAGCGGCACGCAGGTGGGCGCATGCCAATTCGCAGGAAGTATCTGCCAGCCATATGCATTGACCAATTACGTGAATGGCAGTGCGGCGCAGGCGGTGGCAGGCGGCGCGGCAAATAACGTTGGCGAAATAGCCTTCAACCTGAACGGCCGGTATAACCACGCGCCGGACTTTTGGACTTCGGAGAAGAAAGATTTCGGTCCACGGCTGGCGGTCGCGTTCTCCCCAGCTGCTTCCGATGGCTTTTGGAAGACTCTGTTTGGCAACCAGAAGAGCAGCATTCGCGCCGGCTATTCGCTGGTGTTCGACCACTTCGGCGCAGCGACGGTGAACACCTTCGATACAACCGGCTCGTACGGACTGTCGTCGCATCTGTCGAATGCGCCTGGATCGGTGCCAATCGAGGACGCGCCGCGCTTCACAACCATCAGCGGCGTGCCGCAATCGCTGTTGCCATCAGCTCCGGCGGGTGGGTTTCCCGCAGTGCCGGCGGCGAGTGGAAACGGCAGCTTCGCCATCAGCTGGGGACTGGACTCTGCGATCAAAACGCCGTACTCGCACCTGCTGGACTTTTCGATTGCTCGCGAGCTACGCAACGGATCTTCGGTGGAGATATCGTACGTAGGGCGTTTGGCCCACCGGCAGCTGGCGCAGGAAGATGTGGCGATGCCCATTAACCTACAGTCGGGGGGCACCGCCTACTTTACGCCGGCGGCGCAACTGTCGAGGATGGCCAGAGCCAATGTGGCGGTGTCTTCTGTGACGCCCGATCCTTATTGGCAACAGGTGTTTGGCGGTCTGGAGGGCCAGGATATCGGCCTTGGATACGGTCCGTTATCAGCCACCCAGAATGTGTACGCGCTGTTCCTGAGCAATCTTTATAACGAGACCTATGCGTTGTACCAGCTGGACACGCCCGGTTCATTGCCGAACAGCAATATCGGTGCTGGAGTGAATTATCCGGCGTTCCGCTATTACCACGACCAGTATTCGGCCTTGTATGCGTGGCGATCCGTCGGATTTTCCAATTTCAATGCGCTGGAGGCGGTCTACCGGCAGCGGTTTGGCGCGGGCCTGCAGGCCGACTTCAACTACACCTACTCGAAGTCACTGGACATTACATCGCAAGCGGAACGGTTGGGAAATTCAGGGTCCACCAACTATTCGCAGATCATGAACACCTGGCAACCGAACCAACTCTATGGCCCGTCAGACTACGACGTACGCCACCAGATCAACACAAATTTTGTCTGGGATCTGCCGATTGGTACCGGAAAGAAATTCCTCTCCGGAGCGAGTCGTCTTACAAACGAGTTGATTGGCGGATGGCAAACGACCGGCATCGTTCGTTGGACAAGCGGCTTCCCTTTCGAGATGAACAATGGCGCGTATTACCCGACGAACTGGGATATTCAGGGCTTTGCCCAGCAGGTGTCGAAGATCCCCTCGCGGGCTGCGGCGCGGGGGCACCTGCAACAGCGCTTTGCTGATCCAACCGCTGTCTTCGCCAGCTTCGACCATGCATTGCCAGGCGAGTCGGGTACCCGCAACCCACTGCGGGGCGATGGGTTTTTCGAATGGGACCAGGGCGTCAACAAGACCTTCGGCATCACCGAGCGCGCAAGGCTGATCGTCCGGTGGGACATGTTCAACGTCACGAACAGCGTGCGCTTCGATCCACAACAGATCAGTGCAACCCTGGACAACCCGCAATCCTTTGGTCAGGCAACCGCGCTTCTCACGAATTACCGGCTGGCGCAGTTTGCCGGCAGGATTGAATTTTAGCGATGAACAGGGACTTCTGCGGGCGGCGCGGGCAGATGCAGATACCGCGCCGTTTGTTGATACTGCCGCAGGGGCATTTGCACGAGTAGCGGATTCGCCTGTGGGCGGAGCCAGGCCAGTATGGCTTTGATGTGCGACTCCGGCATGGCGGTGCATCCTTCGGTCCCGCTGCCGGCGCCGCCCCAGATATGGACAAATACGCACGATCCGCCGCGCGGGTGAGCCGGACGAGGGTTTTGATCGACCACGAGCCCCCAACGGTAGGCTTCCCCGACGTCTCGCATTTGTTCTGCGCTCTTCCAATCCACGTCGACGGCGGAACTATCGAGTATCTGGTTGTAGAACCGTGATTGCGGGTCGTCCACACACCGAGTGGAAGGCGTTATTGGCAAATAGCGCACCTTCCAGCCGTCAGGCTCCCTCGGTGCGTAGCCAAAGGCGTCGCCGAGGCGGAAGATTCCCGCGGGCGACTTATAATCGCCTTCCCGCTTGACTGGATCGGTGGGACCGCGCATTGCCTTTAGGGGATCCAAGCCGATTCCCCATGCCATTCCTCCTTTTCCTACGACGATAGCGATGGGGCCGCCCTCCGCTTGCCAGGGAACCTCTGCCGAAGAACGCTGATACATCTGCAAATGGCCATCCGCAGAGCTCCAATCCGTCGTGGTCACGACGATGAGTTGAAGGGATGAGTCCAGAACGCCACGATGCTGGCTGGGTTGCTCTGGAAAGGCAAAACCTGCCGCGGCGTTGGCCAGCAAGCACAACCACAGAATGCTCTTCGCTCGTGCGCTCATAGGAGGAGGTGACGATGTATTGTGAGTATAGTGAGGGGCTGAGACGGCGCAAATAGGCCGTAACTGTACGTTCGCGGGCACGCGAAAGTTCTAGACTGGAACCTGACGTTTTCCGTGCTTTCAAGAAAGCGGTTCCGCGACACCATCGGCTGCGCCGGATACACCCTCCAGTAGCTCAACAGAATGGTGAGTCGGCTTGCTGACATATTTTTCCTGAGGGGCCACCGTTCTGAAGATTCCGTCATCAACCAGTTTCTCCCGTCGGCTTATCGTGTGCTTGCAAACATGGGTTCGTTGCATCCTAAGGCGCAGTGCGCGAGCCTGTTCGCTGTGGTCTGTTTTGCTGATCTGTTCTTGCTGCGGCGCGCAAAACGGCGATATGTCCTGGACCGGCATTGTCGTCGATGCAGCGGCGAAGCCTGTGAGCGGGGCGGTCGTCGAACTTGCCTCAAACGGCAAGGTCTTTCGCGCGACCAGCGATGCATCGGGCCACTTCGCATTCCAAGGTTTGGGCGACAACACCTATCGGTTATCTGTGATCGCGAATGGAAAGCCGATTGCGTCTTCAACTCCGATTGCTCCGTCGCTTCATCGGAGCCCGGCAACTCTGTCCCTCCTGGCGAACGGCCTGCTCACGGTTGTATACGACGCGAGCGAAAGCGCGAAGAGCGGCGGCGAGAAATTGTCCAGCCACGCGGTAAGCGAGATACCGCTGAACAAACGCGACTTCAGTCAGCTGCTGCTGCTGGCGGCAGGAACAGCGACGGATACAAATGGCGCGTCGAACTATACCCAGCAGTTCGCAATCAACGGTCAGCGCGGCGTCGAGGCGACATTCGCGGTGGATGGCGCAGATGCGAGCGATCCGGAGCTTGGGGGCGCAACTTTCACAAACTTCAACGTTGACGCAGTGCAGGAGATTCAATCCAGCTCAGGGTGGATGCCAGCCGAGATCGGACGCGGCGGCGCTGGTTATACAAATATTGTTACGCGCACCGGAACCGACGCCCTGCATGGCTCAGTTTTCGAATTCATACGCAATTCGGCGCTCGATGCACGCAACTACTTCGACCACGCTTCGCCGGCAAACCCGGGCCGGATTCCGCCATTCCGGCGCAATGAATTCGGGTTTACGAATGGCGGACCGGTGGTGCTGCCGCATCTTTACAACGGACGCGGAAAGACATTTTACTTCGGCGAGTACCAGGGGTTTCGACAGGTGCTGGGAACCACGCAGGTGTTCCCAGTGCCGACGGCGGAGGAGCGGACGGGACGCGACACGACTGCTTATCCGGGAGATACGCTAGTCGTCCCCGTGGATCCCCTGATCGCAAAGGTGCTAGAGCGCTATCCGCTGCCGAATTATGCGCAGGGCGCGTATGGTATTCACACTTTCGCAACTTCCTCGAGTGTGCCCACGGACGCCGATCAGTTTTCCGTTCGCATGGACCACCAGCAGGGCGCTAACCATTTCTTCGGACGAATATCTTTCGACAATTTGACTGGACCGACGACGAATCCAGACCAGACAGTGCTCGATCCCAGCTTTGGCGTCGTCTATATCGATCGGCAGCGTAACCTTGCATTCGACTTCTCGCGCGCGGCAACGAAGCGGTTTACGTTGGAGACGATGTTCAGCATCACGCGAACGACCCCCTCGTTTGTGACAACGAACCAGACCGATCCAGCTGTGAAGTTCAACGACAGCCTTTTTGAGACCTTCAATGTCGCCGGCGGCTCGGTGATTTCGGCTTTCAACAACCTCTTCGCGTTGCGGCAGAGTTTTGCGTATACGACGGGACGACATTCGATTCGCTTCGGTGGAGAAGTCAGGCTCAATCGAGACACAACCTACTTCGGCACAAGTCCGAACGGTGAGTATGACTTTGGCGGAGGTACGGCGTACTCCAGAATCCAGATGGTTTCGCAGAGCGGCGCGCATGTTATCCATGTGGGTGATCCGCTGCCGGATACTCTCTCCAGCTTCCTGAGTGGGAGCCCGTTCGCCTATACCCGCGCGTTGGCCCCGCCGTATTTCTCAAATGGAGAACACATTGGACCAGCGGCAATCAACCGGAACCAGGGCGCCGCCTGGTTCCAAGACGCCTGGAAGATCTCCGATCGCTTCGTGCTGAACTATGGCTTGCGCTATGAGGTCTATACACCGATTACGGAGCGTGCCCGCCGTACCTCAAGCATAAGAAATACTTCTACTCCGTTCGGACAGGAGTTTCTTGTGAATCCGCAGCCTGGTTACGAATCCAGCCGTTACAACTGGGAGCCGAGAATTCAGTTGGACTGGCATGTCACCCCCGCGACCAGCCTGCATGCCGGGGGGGCAATCATGTCGATTCCGCCGAATATCTGGCAGGACAATATGCTGACGGGCGGCACGCCGTTTGTGATTTATCCCCGAATCACCGCGACGGCCGTCGCGCCCATCGCATACGGCTTTCAGATTGAACCCTCGCAACTCCCCCGCGTCTACACGATTACCGGACAGGATATGTTTCCCGGGGACAAGACGACGGCGGTCGCTGCGAATACGGTGATGGACGTGGATCGATACGAGAGAGACCTCGCGTCGGTTCTGCCGGTCCACCAGATTGTGCCGTTGAATGTGTCCGGCATCGACCGTCATTTCGGGAATGCTTATCTCGATACGTGGACGCTCGGTGTGGAGCATAGCTTCTTGGGCTTAACCGCAGATGCCAGCTACGTAGGAACCGTCGCGGTGCATCTGGCGCGTTCCGCCTACCCGAATGGATATTCCGGCGCTGACGAAAACTTCGCGCGGTACACCAAGTTTGACGACTCCGGCGCTATCGTTGGGGGCTTCGGCACGGAGACTGTAATAGAAGCAAATTCTCATTCCACCTACAACGCGCTGCAGACATCGCTGCAGGGATTGATTCCACACGGCGGTCCGGGACTGCAGGCGAGCTACACCTGGTCTAAATCGATTGATGATGTCAGTTCGGTTGCCGGCGGATTTATTGCAGGGGCGTCCGGGCCAGTGGCGCTGGCGGCTCCGCAAGATCCATTCGACACGCATCCGGAAAAGGGCCCTTCGTCATTCGACGTGGCCCATACTTTTACGCTGAGCGTAGCGCAAGACCTTCAGTTAGAGCGTGTACCAATGTTTCAGGGTGTGAGTCGTGCAGCAACGAAAGGGTGGGAACTGCTAAGCATCTCAAGCATCTCGAGTGGGGTGCCCTTCACTGTCTATTCAGGCATCCAGCAGACAGGAGTTGGGTCGAATGGAGTGGATCGGCCCGATCAGATCGGGAAGCCACATCTTTCGACCGCACGCGCAAAGCGAGAGGACTATTTCGGCCTAGGTGAACAGAACGCTTCGTATTTCTCGATACCGATTCACCTTAATGATGGGACAGGTCCAAACTCCGGGCGCTTCGGGGCCCTGGGACGCAACAGCTTCCGGGGACCAGCATTCTATGACTTCGATTTTTCGTTAATCAAAGATACCCCCATAGGCCGACGGAGCAACGGATCGGAGCTCACGGTTCTGCAGTTTCGATCCGAGTTTTTCAACATCTTCAACGTCGTGAATATGGGGCTGCCGGCTAACACAATCGCGGGCTCAGGTTTCGGCGTTATCAGTAGAACATCGGGAAACTCGCGACAGATTCAGTTCTCGCTGAAGCTGCTCTATTGAGCCAGCAGCAAGAAGAGCTCCGATCGAGTGCATCGGCCATTCGAGTTCCGCATGTAGCTTGGGTTGCTTCCGCAGCTACTTCATCGAGGCTTTGAAAACCAGATGACCGTCCCGCGGTCGAGCGTTGGCAATTGGAATCGTATGTTGCTATCCACCTGGGCGCCGTTCACCACGCTTTCTTTACCCAGAAATGGCAACACATGCATACGCGCGCCCAGGCGCTCGGGTACCGTGATCGTTATTCCGTGCTGAGGAGTGGGCGTCGCTACTTTGCCCGCCTCGAGCCCGGTGAAGTTGGCGAAGAAGATAGAGTATGTGCCATCGACCATGGCTGCGTGCGCCACAACATCGCGTGGTGCCTGAATCGTGAGCTCCGATTGATCTTGAATGGCATGGAGAAGTTCCGGCTGATCGGAGGGACCGACGGTGTCAAAGTGGGTGCCGACTTTCTCCAGATAACTACGCTCCGGACAATCCGGGAAGCGGACGGCAGCCGTGATGTCATTGAGCTTCGGGTCAGGTTGTCCAGTGAGGATGACCTTACCCCCTTGTTGCTGAAAGCGGTGCACTGTAGTCGATTCGGCATCATCGAGCACGCGTACATCGGGAAGGACCAGCGTGCTGCCAGTGAATGCTGATAGTGTGCGTGGCGTGACGATCTGGAACTGGATATGTGCCTGCAAAAGTAGCAGGACCATACCGCGATAGGACGCAATGTACTCTTTGGGGCCGTAGTTTCGCGTCGCATCGGAGAAATACACTCCCACTTTGCCGACAGGCACTCGGGTGCCACTGAAGACATCCTGGTGCGCGGCGACCCAGTGGAAGATCACCGTACGTGTCGCCATATCGTTCGAGCCCGACATCACATGGCCCTTCGCATCCCACAGGTTGGCGCCTGCCATCAGCTCCGACATCGCTAGATTGAGCATGGCATCGTGCGGTTTGACGTGTGGAGCACCGTCCCAGGAGTAATTGAGTATCCAGGTGGAGCGATCGCCAGCAAATGCACGGAAGCTGCGAAGGCCGACCTGATACATCAACCAATCAAAGGGTGTGCGCGATGCAGCGGTATGGTCATCGCCGCCGCCGAATTCGTATTCGTGAGCGATCGCATCGACATGCGGGTAGATCTGATAGACGTCCGCACCCACCCGAGGTGCTTCCTCTTCGATCCCAGGATAGATTTCGGGAATGACTGAGATGTTGGGATTTACCTGTGTTGCGTTGGCGCGAATCTCGATGAGGAAGTCCGTAATGGTGCGGATGCGGAAGTTTACCCACTTACGGAAGTGGGGATCCTGAAAATCTCCCAGCTGCAAATCGTGGCGGGCATCGAGGCCTGTTTCCTGGAAGAAGGCAGCGACGGTGGCATCGTCAAAGCTGGCCCAGGTATCTTCCCAGCCTGTGAAATGTGTCATCCAGTATGGAATGTCGACATAGATACCATCGATCCCAGTAGCTGCGATCTGACGCACGCGCTGCATATAGAGCGCGCGCCAGTCCGCCGCATATGGACTGACCCATACATCCTCTTCACCTTTACTGATCCAGAAAGCGGCCTTCGCGTCGAAGATCGCGGGCTGGCCTGTGATCTTCCGCTGCAGCCACTGCGGGTGGTCCTTGGCCAAGGTGTGCGGTCCGTCTGCGTTCTTCGAGATGCATTCCGTACCGGCGATATAGACGAAGGCCTTATTGTGATGCCGATGCGCGGCGGCGGCGACGAGGCGAATCGCATCCAGTTTCTCTTTCGGATCGAGCAAGCTCTCATAACGGCCCGGAATGTCGTTGTCGACTTCAATACCGTAGACGCCACTGGCTTCGGCCTGACGCACAATCTCATCCGCATTGCTGGCGGTGAGGGGATAAGCAGCAATCCGGACCTGTCGCAGCCACGCTCTCGACGGACCATCGAAGGTCTGCTGAGCGGGCGTCTTCGGCCCCGCGTTCTGGGCTAGTGATGTGGTTGCGACTGCGAACAAAACGGTAAGGGTGGCGCTGAAAGCATGGCGATTCACGGGCAAAGCTCTCTTTCACAGTGCAAGAGATGACCGACCATAGCCACCTTTCTCAGAACTGGTAGCGGACGCCGAATTGAGTATGACGCGGTGTGTAACCTGCGGCGGTTGAGCTCACGATGCCAAAGGACGGGTCCTCGTAAGCGTAGTCAGGAAAGGCAAAGCGCGGCGTGTTCGTGAAGTTGAAGAAATCGGCATGCAGTTCAAGCTGATTTTCGTGCACCACGGTGATGTTCTTCGAGAAGGAGACGTCGAAGTTATGGATGCCGTCGGCACGAATATTGGAGAAGTAACGAGGCGCGTTGCCGGCCTGCTGATCGCCTGGATCGGCAAAACATCCCGCGTTCAGGTATGGCTGATCGGTAAAGGCGGCGCGATGCACGCTGATGCCGTTGAGCACCTGAGCGCAGGCTACGTCCGGCCGCTGGTTTCCATCCGCCAGCCGAGGGTTGGCAATGCTGATAGGCATCGGTTGGCCTGTCTGGAAAGTGAATGTGGTGGAGCCCTGCCAGCCGCCGACGATCGTGTCAGCCCAGCGGCTCATACCGCCACCGACCAGGCGCCCGCGTCCAAAGGGCAGCTGGGCAACGACCGCAGTTACGAATCGATTTGTTGCATCGTTGGCACTGACCGACCACTCCTCTCTGAGGTTGTCCAATTCCTGCGGATTGCCACTGTCGAGATTGCCGACAAACGCATTGAATCCGGTAGAGGAGTTATCCTCGGCCTTCGCCCAGGTGTAGTTGCCTTCAAAGGAGAGATACTCATTGGCACGTTTCTGAAAGCGAACCTGCAAGGAGTTGTACCAGGAGCTTGCCGCGAGCAGTGGCATCCCCTGAAAGGCTCCGTCGAACTGCGGATAGGGCCGCAGAAGATTGATCTGTGGAATCTGATCGTCTCCGTAGCGTGATTCGGGCTCGTTGAAGATCGCGCCTGGGCCGTTGAAAAGAGGCTGGAAAGGATTGTTGACCAGCGCGCTCAGCTGGTCGCTGGTGCTTTGCCGGCGCAGCGCAGAGGGGATGAAGTTGCGATTGCTGGTGCTGTTGTAGCCGCCCCAAGGCAGGTGCGTACTACGGTTGGCAGAGTAGTCGATGCCAAGCACGATCTGCCCGGCGAAGGCCTGCTGCAAGCCCAAGTTCCACTGGTAGACTTCCGCGTTGCGTGCCTTCTCGTAATCCAGGTTGTTTCCGTTCGACAATCCCCACTCGGCGAGCTTGCCATATTTCGTTCCCTGCGGATCCTCAATTCCTGTCGGAAAGGGATTTTCAAGCGTGGCATATCGAGTTACGTAGTTGTCTTTGGTAAAAAAAACGGCCGGGGCACTGCTGAATGCCGTGCCCGGATACTGGAAATTGGTCGCCACGTTCATGCCGTAGTAGATCCCGGCTCCCCCGCGCACAACGGTCCGATCATGAGCCTGATAGGCAAAGCCCAATCGGGGCGCGAGATTGTTGCGATCGACGGGGATATTGCGCTGCGAATTGGAGGCGAAGATGGTGCTGCCCGGCAACGTGCCCAGACCGGGCACACTAACACCGCTGCTGGCGGTGAAGTCGCTGAACTGTTCCAGATTATGGCGCTCCGTGTAGGGGGAACTCCATTCGTAACGAAGCCCGAGGTTGAGAGTAAGTCTCGGGGTCAACTTCCAGTTGTCCAGACCATAAAAGGCTGTCTCGCTTGAGCGGTCCGCGACAGCCCGGCTCACGGTGATACTGCCCGTGTCTCCGTACCCGATGAGGATGTTCGCGAAGGAGTTGCCCTCCGTGCCGTTGTTCGTATCGTAAGGCGTGGACGAACTTACGGTCGGATCGAAGCTGAACAGCCCGGTGGGGTAGTTCGGCTGGAAGAAGTTGTTGTAGAAGAGGCGTTGTTCGCCGCCGAACTTGATGCTATGCCTTCCGTGGGTCCAGGAGAAAGCCGATGAATAGTTCAGCAAAGTGTGGGCGAACTTTGTATCTACGCAACATTGGCTGAAGAGCGGAGTAAATCGCGAATAGTCTCCATTGGAGTTGGGCAAGATGGCCGGCATGCGCGAGACGCCATTCTGATCAAGCGATGCGGGAAAGCCGAACGACGTGGGATCAGGCGTTTTGGAGAAGCTTGGCTGGGAAACGCGATCGATACCGAAGTGGCTAATCCATAACGTGTTTGCGGTCGGAGTATACGAGTACTCCAGGCCGTCGTTATAAACATCCGTCGTAAAGTTCACGCCATCGTTGAAAATATCGTCGAAGAAGACGGTGGGCGTGTTGCCATTGCCGTGCAGATAACTGTAACGGGCATTCAGCCGCGATCGTTCACTGAAGTTGTGGTCCAGTTTGACATCGAATTGCACGCTGTTGTCGCCCGACAGGATGACGTCACGATAGTTGTTGGTACCGATGCCGGGGTCGCCCGGTTGATTTGCCTTGGGATAGTAGTTGAGAAGCTTTTGACCGATGGGGTCAATTTGGTTCTGCGGAATTTTGTTGCCGGCGTATGCAGTGCGGCTGCCGTCGGGCGCGGTGGTAAAGGGATTGAAGATTTGATTCAGCACCAGGTTGCCGTTATCGTCGACGACCTGGGTGTTCGAGAAGTCGCCGACACGCTCCTGCGCGGTTGGCACCGTTGCAACGATGTTCACGGGGGCGCGGTCGCGCACGATCTCGAGATCGGCAAAGAAGAAGGTGTGATCCTTGCGGATGGGGCCGCCGATCGAAAAACCATACTGGTCGCGCTGGTGATCTGGGACCGGCCCGGTATTGAAGAAGTCCCGGGCATCGAAAGCAGAGCGCTGGCCGTACCACCAGCCGCTGCCATGTAGCTGGTTGGTACCGGACTTCATCACCGTATTGACGACGGTGCCTCCGTTGTTGCCGTATTCGGCGGAGAAGCTATTGTTCTCGACCTTAAACTCCTGAAGCGCCTCCACCGAGGGTTGATAGTAGACGTTCGAAGTGCCACCTTCCCCCTGCTCCGGTGAGCTGGTCAGGTTTCCATCGAGCCGGATCTCTGCGGTTGCATTGCGTTGACCGTTCGAAACGAAGTTCGTTCCCGCCGGATAAGAATCCGCAACTCCTGAGCCGGTGGTTTCGGTGACGCCGCCGGCCAGGAAGGTCAACCCAAAGGGATCGCGATTTGCCAGCGGGATCTGAAGCAGATACTTGCTGCCAACATCGGTTCCAAGGGTTGCATCATCGGTTTCGAGCAGCACCGGCACGGCGGTTACAGTAACGTTCGAAGCGACGGCAGCGGGCCGAAGCGTGACATTGAGCGTTGCCTGCTGGTTTACCGTGAGTGTGATGTTGTCCTGCTCCACCCTGCCAAAACCGCTGGCCTCGACCAGCATCTTGTAGGTCGCAGGCGAAAGCGCCCTGAAGGTGTACGCTCCTCGGTTATCGCTGACACTGTTATGCGCGATATTGGTCCCCACATCGGTGAGGGTGATGTGGGCAGCAGGAACGACCGCTCCCGAAGCATCCGTGATGGTGCCCCGTACACCTGCCTCATTGGTGGACTGCCCGAATACAGGCGACCAGAACAGGAACACCGCGAGCGTAACGGTCCACGCCGTCGCTGCGAATCTGTGCATCCGCATCACAACCTCCCAAAAGCGATTCCAAGAAAAAACACGTAGTTCCGAATTGCTGTCTTTTATTGTTATTTATTTCGTATAGTCGCCTTTTGTATCTCTTCTCGAGCATGCTGTCAAGGTGATTTCGCGAAGCACACCATGTGTCAGCGGGCGTTCGCGGTGGCGGCTCTCAGTTAAGAGCCATCAGTCGTGATGGTCATTGACGGGAAACTGAGCGACGGCGCAGGACTTCCGGACGGAAGGCCGGTCCAAGCGAAGGCCAAGGCGGGCCGCTTCGAATGTTCTTGAAGGTTTGAAGATGGCCCTACCTACGCGGTGCGCAACTGACAGCCGTACCAAAGGGCCGCCCGGCACTTAGACCAGAGTGACGGCTATACCCATTGCTCTCAGGGCTTCTTCTATCTCATCGCGGCAGATTCTCATCGGTGATCACGTGATGGATTGCTCCGGGGGGCACGATGCGTGACAGGCTTCTACGGTTGAACTTGCTCGAATCGCAGACGGCCACAACGTGGCGGGCTGCTTTCACCATGGCCCGATTGACCCGAGATTCGAGCAGATTGGGCGTTGTAATCCCGACCTCCAGATCGAATCCGTCCACGCCGAGGAAGAGAATGTCCGCATGCATCTCTTCGAGGTTGTCTTCAGCGAGAGGACCCACCAGGGAGAAGGAGTTTTTCCGCATTGTGCCACCGACCAGGATCACTTCTAGGTCGGTTCCTGCTAGCTCGGCCGCGATATTGACCGCATTTGTGATGATGGTGAGCTGCTTGAAGCGTTTCAGCCGCTCCGCCACTGCCGTCGTGGTTGTGCCGGAGTCCAGAATGACGCATTGGCCCTCCTCCACCATTTTGCTGGCGGCCGCAGCGATCCTCTCTTTCTCTCGCAGGTTGTGTTTCTGCTTTTCCTGGAGGGTGGGATCGATCAGGGCACTGGAAGGTACGCGCAAAGCTCCGCCATGCGAGCGCTGGATGACACCCTTCGATTGCAGATAGTCCAGGTCCTTACGGATGGTGATCTGCGATATGTTCAGCTGTTCCGAGAGATCACTCACCAAGGCCCGGCCTTGATTCTGGATGAGTTCCAGGATGTGCTGGCGACGCTCATCAATCAACATTTCTGATCTGTCGCCCGGCTTCGTCTTCGCCTTGCTTCGCATGGAAAGCTAAAACCTCGCTATTTTTATGGGCCAACCCGACGCCTTTGGGAACGATACTGCCACATCGCAAAACCGATCATAAACATAACCTTTCGGGCGCTCCATAATCTGCCAGCGAGACGGGAATAAGCCAGAACCTAATTATCGAAACCTCCATAAATCCGGCCATGGACGTCGATTCCCTCTCCCACGACGATTCTGACCCGGTTCCTCACGCGTCAAAGGAGGTCAGCGGGTCCGCTTTGCCTCGCTTCCTGCTCCGCAGCCAGTAAAGGGCGAGTCCGAGTGCAAGCCAGATGCTGCCCAGTATCTGGGCATTGTGACCCAGGTTGAGCCATATGAACCCGCAGACAACCAGGCCGAGCAGAGGCGCTAGTGCGGGGAGGCGGACCTTCTCCTTCGAGCGGAACTTGTAATGAACGAGCGCCGCAGCGTTGACCCCCATGAAGGCAATGAATGCGCCGAAGTTCAGCATCTCCGCGCCCTGTCCGTAGGTGAGAAGAAAGACGCCAACGAGTGTGCAGAGACCGACCAGCAAGACGTTGTTGCGCGGTATGGCGGTCCTGGCGCTGAGTGAGCCGAAGACACCGCGGGGCAGCGCGTTGCTGCGGCCCATGCCGTACAACAGGCGTGCCGCGCCAAACTGCGCAGCCATGCCGGAGCCCATATTCGCGACGAGCAATGTGGCATTGAGCAGGTGAAAAAGATATTTGCCGCCGATGCGCATCGCGACGTGAACATACGCGGTATCCACGATGGATTCATCGAATGGACCATGGTATGGCCACGCCAGTTGGGCGACATACACCTCCACAGCCGAGAGAATACCTATGAAGAGGCAGGTGAGGACGGTGCCGAGCATAATATTCCGGCGCGGATTCTCTACCTCCTCCGACATGGTAGAGATGCCGTCAAAACCGATGTAGGTGAGCACCGCGATGGATGTGCCTCGAAAGAGTCGCGCGGCTGAGAAACTGCTGGGATCATAAAACGGTGTAAGCCATTGACCGCCGACGGGACGTGCGGCAAATGCAAGGTAACGGATGGCATACGCCAAAAAGATGACAACCACCAGCCCCATGACGGAGGCAAGCACAGCATTCATATTGCCCGAACTCTTGACTCCAAACAGATTGAGCGCCGTAAAGAGGATGACGAACGAGAGCGCCCAGGTGGCATAAGGAATTCCCGGGAGAATGTTCCGGGCCGCCGCGCTGCACCAGATGGCACAGATGATTGGATTGAGGAGATAGTCCATGAGCATGGACCATCCGACGACATATCCCGCGAGCGGATGAAGTTCCTTGGCCACATAGGTAAAGGCAGAACCTGCGCTGGGATATACGCGGGCCATGCGACCGTAGCTAATCGCGGTAAAAAGCATCGCGACCATGGCAATAAGAATGGTGGTGACTACGTGACCGCGCGCCTCATTGCTGACAACGCCGTAGATGCCCATCGGCGCTGTTGGCTGGATGATGATGATGCCATAGACGATCAGATGCCAGAGCTTGAGCGACCGCTTGAGATGGGGCGCGGCGCCTGGGGATTGCAGCGTGTCTGCTTCAGCGGCCATTCGCCCTCTTTACCTCGTTGGCACAGTGAAGATGAAATTATCAGAATCGCGTTGCGCCTGCCCGGTCGCGTGCGCTCAATGCACATTTGCACTCGCCAGACCTGGCATCCAGCGCAGCGCATTGTCATGGTATAGCTTGCGCAGCACTGGTACAGGAAGGTCGAGACCTTTGACCATGTGTCCTTCGTAGTTGAAGGTCTCTGCGGTGGCGAAATACCGCCAGTCGTCGGAAAGTTGCCTCTGCCAGTCGGCAATCGAAGACTGTACATCGCTCTTCCGGAGGATGTCGGAATCCGTCCCGTAGAGCACGCGGTCCTGATACTTGATGAGGAAAGCTCGCACTTTTGCTCGGGGCTGGATCGCAAGGTGCGGCACACGCGCGGCGGTGTCGATGGCAAAATTCGGATACCGGTCCAGTCGCTGAGCGACCAGATCTACATCCGCTTCCATGCTTCCGAGGTGCGCGCCGATGACCCGCAACCCTGGATTTTCCGCAAGCATGTGGTCACGTGAGCGAAGAATCGTCGCTTTTGACGGAGCGCCCGCAACCATCGACATGTTCCACTCCGGGTGCTTGGCATAGTAAGACGTATCGATGGCTTTGGGATCCGGAACCCAGGCGACATCTGGCTCAGCCTGGTGTGCAATGAGCGTCTTGTTGTGCGCAGCTATGTCCTTAAATATGGGCTGAAAGCGAGCATCGTCCACCATGACGTAGCCCCCGTGACCATCCTTTAGTTCCATGCCGACGTTTTTCCAGACCTTTACAGCAATTGCGCCGTTTGCGAAGTCCTGATTGAGTTGATCGATGGTGCTCTGCTGAAAGTCTGGCCGAGAGATCCGAAAGGGATCGAAGGTGGTACACAGCGAGGCATGGCCATGGGCGGAATGAATGAAAGCGAGTGCTGCTGCGCGCTGTCGCTGTAGCGACCCGTGAGCGGCTCCCTTGTCGTCCACGACGAGGATGTCCACAATGTGCAGGTTCCACTGCTCCAGCATGCGAGTGAGAGATGGATCGCTTTCGAGCACGTGAGCGTGCGCGTCGATAGGATGAAGCGCGGCGAGAGCCTGTCGTGAGGCGGCTTGCTGAGAGGCGGTAGCGGGCTGTCCAGAACAGCTGACAGCGGCGAAGGAGGTCCCTATCGCGGACCACAACATCTTCCGCAGCTGACAGGTCATTGATTGCCCTACTTTGCGTTTCATGGTGTCGGTTTCAGGCGCCGCTTGGCGCCGGGTACATACTTCGTGGACACCGATCCATGAATCGTGAGCAGATGATTCTGATCACTCAACGCACCGGCGAGCCCCATGGCATGATCACGCACGAGCTGATTATGGTAATCGTTACTGATGCTAAATGGCATGCGCTCGGAAGAGATCTCTGCGCTCGGGGCGAGCGGGAGCCTGAGCTCGATGCGATTGAGGCCGGCCTGAGCGAAAAGCCTTGAGGGGATAGCAAAGAGACCGATCGCAACAACTTTCGCGATATGTAAACGTAACTGGCGATCGTGAATTCTGCGCACCTTGCCCCTTCCCCAGGCCTGATGATGCTCTTGGAACAAGCGAAACCTGGAAATACTTACGTCTTTTATCGTTTGATTATTTTTGCCATCGCTTTGATAAGGCTGTCAAGGAGAATCGCTCGGGAAATTGAGTGCTACTTTGGCCCGCTCCGTTGACGGGCGCCGAGGGTTTCAACCGCTGGGCTACACTGCGATACGTGATGCAGCCGAAACGACAAACAAGGACTTCGCTCATGCCACTAGCACGCCCTCGTGGAGATCGGATGTCCAGGGTTTCCTGCTTTCTCGCATTGGCGTTGACGGCTGGTGCGTTTTCCGTGCCGGCTTCCTCTCATGCACAGACGGCCTACGATGCTGTTGACACGTTCATTGGCACGACGGGCGACGGCAACACCTTTCCAGGAGCGTCACTGCCATTCGGCATGATGCAGTGGAGCCCCGATACAGGGCGCGAGGGCTGGTATTTCTATAACAAAACCAGCATCCACGGCTTCAGCCTGACCCATCTCAGCGGTGCGGGCTGTCCGCTCTATGGCGACTTCCCTATCCTTCCCTGGACCGGCGAACTCAAGACGAGCCCGGCAACGAATCCCGACGACTACGCTCTCTCGTTCAGCCATAACCAGGAAGAGGCGCATCCGGGCTACTACTCCGTCACGCTTGCCGATGGAAGCAAAGTGGAGCTGACAGTCACAGAGCGCGCGGGCATCGCTCGCATCCGTTTCCCGCAGGGGCAGCCTTCTCATCTCCTGGTGCATGCCACCAGCGCAAACACGGACGTGCACGTGGCCACCCTTCCGCCCGTCGGCCGCGAACATGACGGCACACATGTACGGCTCGTCGGAAACGACGCTATCAGCGGCGCCACCACCGCAGGCGGCTTCTGCGGAACGAACTCCCGCTACACGCTCTACTTTGCAGCCAGGTTCGAACAGCCATTCAGCAAATTCGCAACCTGGAAGGATGATGTCATCCAGAAAGATCAGCGGGAGGCAACCGGCCACAACACAGGAGCATGGCTCGACTTTGGAAACCAGCGCGAGGTCGAACTCAAGGTGGCTATTTCCTATGTCAGCGAGGCCAACGCGGCTGACAACCTGAACAAGGAAATCCCTGGCTGGGACTTCGACCAAGTGCGTTCCTCTGCCCGCAGCTTATGGAGCAACACTTTTGACCAGGTTCCGGTAGACGGCGGCACTCCCGATCAGCGAAAGATCTTTTATACCGGCCTCTATCACATGATGCTGTCACCCAATCTTTTCAGCGACGGCAACGGTGACTACATCGGCTTCGACGGGAAGATTCGCTCAGTCAAATCGACGCGGCAGCATGCGCAGTACGCCAATTTTTCAGACTGGGATATCTATCGCAATACAATTCAGCTTCAATCGCTCCTTGTTCCCGATCGTGTCAGCGATATGATGCAGTCGCTCGTCAATGATGCTGAACAGAGCGGCTGGCTGCCTCGGTGGCCGGCCGCAAATGACGTCACGTACGTCATGAATGGCGACTCGCCGTCTGTCCTCATTGCGTCTGCTTATGCCTTCGGGGCGCGCAACTTCGACACGAAAACCGCGCTCAAGTACATGGTCAAAGCGGCAACGGAACCGGGCAAGGGGCCTCATGACAATGAAGAGCGTCCCTATCTTGCTGACTACCTCAAGCTCGGCTATGTTCCAATCGACAAAGATCCCAGTGCGGCCTCGCGAACCCTTGAATACGCTAGCGATGACTTTGCCATTGCACAATTCGCACGCGGCCTGGGCGATACGGCCACCTACCAAAGATTTCTGAAGCAGTCACAAAATTGGACCACCTTATTCGATCCCGAAACGCGCTGGATCCGTCCTAGAAATTCCGACGGTGCGTGGCTTCAGGGCTTTGACGCCGAAACATCTATGCCCAAGCGTCCGAATGCGCCGGTATCCACGGACCAGAATGGTTTTGAAGAAGGCAACACCTACCAGTACACCTTCATGATTCCGTTTAATTACCCCGGTCTCATTCAGCGTATTGGAGGCGATGCAGCCACCACTCCGCGGCTCGATAAGTTCTTCCTCAAGCTTATCTGCTGGGGAGAGCCCTGCTTCAACATGGCAAATGAACCCGATTTCGTCACGCCTTACGCCTATATCTTCGCCGGGCAGCCTTGGAAGACCCAACAGGTCGTCACTCGCATCGAGCAGCAGACCTTCAACACCAAGCCAGACGGGATTCCGGGCAACGACGACTTAGGCGCGACGTCGGGCGTATATGTCTGGAATGCATTGGGCCTTTACCCCGGTATTCCAGGCGTGGGCGGCTTCCTGATTGGTACACCCATGTTCCCTTCGGCCGCGATTCACCTGGGGGATGGGCGCACTCTCTCTATTCGCTCCAGCGGCACCGGTCCATACGTAAGCAACGTGCTATTCAATGGACAGGAGAACAAGACTTCCTGGCTGCCCATGTCCGCGCTAGGCCACGGAGAGTCGACACTTGAATTCAAACTGAGTCCCGAGCCGAATAAGCAGCGGGGCCTTCCAATGTCTGAGCGTCCGCCTGCGTGGTAGCAGACTCAGCGGCGCCACGGTAAGGGGATATTCTCTGCGATAAATAATGCGAGGGGTCAGCCCCCCGCCAGTTAGAGAGGCCCTTGGAATTTGCGGCTCGCGGATCTATCTGGTTTGGTCTATGAAGACCAGTTCCGAGCTGTTGGGAACGGGAAGTGTGAGGTGGATCCCGTTGTTTCGCAGGTCGCGACCGCTCTCCACCTGATCAGTGGAGCTCCCGTCCTGATAATGCAACCGATATTGCCTGGAAGGATCCAGTCCGTAAAGGCGGAATGTGTGCGTCTTATCATCCGTCGCGGAGCCGTGGAAAGCATAGACGACCGCTCGGCCGCGCCGCGCATCGTGGTATTCGATGCCATCCCAATGCACTCCGTCTGGGCGCGCGGAGATGTGATACAGATCTGCATCGCGGATGAGGGGACGTAATTTCTCCTTGTAGAGCGCGAACTCCTTTTTTGCGTCGGCATGCTGCTCCGATGTCCATGCATTTGTATCCTGCATCACAGTCAGCCAACCCATCATTCCGCTGCGAAGCATGTAGCGGAAGTTTTCCACGCGTGGCGTTGGCCACTTCTCGACATAGTCTTCCAGCATGGCCGGCGGAAGCACATGGCTCGCATCGTAGAAAGCGCGCCGGTTGGAGAGCGGATCATACGTGTCGGTAATCGAAAAATAGTCGCCGTGTGAGGCACTTCCGAAGTCAACCATGCGCCCACCGTCGTTGCATATTTCGAGCAGCAGGTCGGGGTGTAGCTTGCGTAGACGGGTGTAGATCGCATAGTAAGAGCGGACGGCGTGATAGCTCACGTCCGTCGAGTTCGATGTGTCCGGCATCGCCGCGCCACTGCCGTTGATCGTGGTGACGTCTCCGGGCGGAGGCGGCGCATGGGGGTGATCGCTCTTCGAGCAGTTGCGCGTCACCAGGTAGCCATCGTGCTCCAGCATATCGAGTTTATAGCTGCTGACCATTCGTTCGAGTTCGGCCTGCGCGTGCTCCCTCGCGTCCGGAATGCCGAGATCGGTAGTGCGACCTACGAAATCGTCCGGCTTCCATCCCTTCGGCGTATCTGCGACCAACCAAGCTCGCACCTTTGGATCGTTGACATTGAGTGCGCCCGGCCCAGTGTCGACGCCGGCTTGCGCCCAATCCACCCATATACCGAACTTCAGCCCGCGGCGGTGTGCTTCATCAGCGATCGGTGTCAGGCCGTGGGGGAATTTTTTGGGATTCGGGTACCAGTCGCCGACGCCACGGAACCAGCCAGCGTCCAGACCGAACATCTCCAAGCCTAGCTCTGCGGAGTCGTCGATCATGCGCTTTGCTAAAGTTTCATCGACTGCCATGCCACTGCCCCAACTGTTGTTGACGAGTAGCGGATAATCCTGCTTCTTCCATGTGCCGGAGTATGTAAGCACTTCGCGTACCCACGGACGAAGCACATTGCCGAGCCCATCTTGGCCGCCGGTGAATGCGCCGAGGAAGACGGGCGGGGTCTCGAAGCTGGCGCCCGGGAGTAGCCTGGTGCGAAATGGCCCTGGGTTTGGATTCAGTCCTACGCTGCCCTGCAGAAATCCGCCGGCGCGTTCCAGCGTGAGACTCGTACGCGCGCTGAACTCTAGGCCTATGTACCAGCCGTCTCCCTGTTCACCATCTCGCTCGACCATGAACCAGGGGATGATCTCGCGCGGATCCTGATCAGTGGCGTAGGTGCTGGAACTGCCTTCCCATTGATATCCGGGCGAAAGTTCCAGTTCATGTGTACCGATAGACGACGGTTTACCCGCACCTTTATCGACGTAAATCTGCTTGAGCGACTGCGTCGGAGGTACGGTCCAGCTGTAGCGAAGGCTGGCCTGCAAAGGCAGCCAGAGTTCCCGGTTATCCAGGTTTTCGATGCGGATGCAATGTTCAAGCGGACCAGTGGCAGCCCTAGCGCTCCATTCCCATGTAAGACGAAGGTGCGGAGCCTGCGTTTCGTAGACAAACGAGATGTGTTTTGCATCCGAATGCCCTTCCTTCGCGACCAGCTTCCATCGCAACGGGACCGAATGACCGTCAACTTCGACGTTGGCGATGAGATCTTCGGCTGCATGGTTGGTCCACAAGACTTTACCCGGCGCCTGCAGACTGAGCAGTTGGGGCGCCGCGGCGCCGGCCTCCAACCGGACGACGGTCTGCGCCGTATGGAGCGACACCGTCTGCGCGTTTCCTGTCAGTGGAAAGCCCGCGGAAGCGAAGGAGGCAAAGACAATATTGAAAAGGTGACGGTGCACATTTGCTCCGAAGCGAGGAACCGGGAATGCGTGACTGGGACCCCAAGAGAAATCACAATAACGATCGCAGGCCGATCCGCATAATCCGGATGCCGCTCTTGCCCTTGTTTGAGTGCCAGCCGTTTTACTATCAGAATCACGTGCCGATGTCTGTATTTTTTTGTGCGACGTCGGCGCGCTACGGGATGGAAGGCTCTTCCTGCAACGAGACCCATTACTATGGATAAAACTTCATGACCCCCGCCCCCATACAACGCGAGCAGGAAGAAGATAGTTCCCGCATACGTCTAGGGAATGTGCGCTGGACCATCTGTGCGATGCTCTTCTTCGCGACTTCGATCAATTACATGGACCGACAGGTCATCGCGTTGCTCAAGCCCACGCTCGAGCACACAATCGGCCTGACGGAGATCAACTACGGTTATATCGTGGATGCCTTCCAGGCGGCCTACGCGATTGGCCTGCTTGTGGCCGGCCGAATGGTGGACAAGATCGGCACGCGCATCGGCTACATCCTGATCATGGGCATCTGGAGCCTTTCTGCCATGGGGCACGCGTTGGCCAACACCGCTCTTGAGTTCGGCATCGCGCGCTTCTGTCTCGGTATCGGAGAGTCCGGGAACTTTCCTGCAGCCATCAAGACCATTGCCGAATGGTTTCCGCAAAATGAGCGCTCGCTGGCCACGGGCATCTTCAATTCCGGTGCAAATGTGGGAGCCATTCTCGCACCGCTCATCGTGCCCTGGGTGACAATCCGCTTCGGATGGCGCGCCGCCTTCCTCACCACCGGTATCTTCAGCGCGTTCTGGATTCTCTGGTGGTGGAAGTACTATCGCAAGCCCACCGATCACCCAACGCTGACCGGCGCGGAGCTGCGCCACATCTACAAAGACGCCGCGAGACAAATGGGTCCATCGACGCCCTGGATCCGGCTGCTCGGATATCGCCAGACCTGGGCTTTCTCCATTGCGAAATTTCTCACCGACCCGATCTGGTGGTTCTATCTCTTCTGGCTGCCGTCTTATTTCAGCGTGCGCTTTCATCTTAATCTTTCCCACCTCGGCCTGCCTCTCATCCTCATCTACAACATGTCCGCGGTCGGCAGCATCGCTGGAGGGTGGCTTCCCGCACCCTTTCGCAAGCTTGGTTTCTCCGCTGCAGGCGCGCGTCTAGCCGCAATGTGCTTTTGTGCCTGCCTGGTCGTGCCCGTTTTCACTATCGGGCATCTGGATTCCGAGTGGGCGGCGATCGGATTGTTAGGCGTCGCTGCCGGAGCGCATCAGGGCTGGTCGGCCAATCTCTTCACCACCGTCTCGGATATGTTCCCCCGCAACGCCGTGGGCTCGGTAACAGGCATCGGAAGCATGGCCGGCTCGGTGGGGGGCTTCCTGATCGCCTTCTACGCAGGACACATCCTCGGGCGAACCCACAGCTACAGCAGCCTCTTCGTGCTCGCATCCAGTGTTTACCTGCTGGCGCTCGCGCTCGTGGTTCTGCTCGCCCCAAAGCTCCGGAAAGCTGAGTTCGCCGCGTAAAACCGGCGATCCAGTGCAGCTTATTCGCCAAGTGGTGACGAGTTCGTCCACGGTTGCCATGATCTCCGTTCGGACGAATACTGTTGATGCAGCACCCCAGTAAAGGATTTAGACATGGCCATCATCAGAAAGTGCGCATCTTGCGGGAAACCGAACCGAATTCCGGGGAAACACCTTGCCGACACCGGAAAATGCGGCAACTGCAAAGCACCCCTATCCGCAGCAGCTGAGCCCGTTGAAGTCAACACTGATGAGTTCGACGAAATTATTCGCAACAGCAAAGTCCCTGTTCTCGTCGATTTCTGGGCGGAGTGGTGCGGGCCTTGCCGGATGGCCGCACCGCATGTTGCACAAGTTGCGCGAGACCTTGCAGGTCGAGCGGTCGTGGTTAAGGTTGACACGGAGAAGTTTCCAGAGCTCGCCTCGCGGTACAACGTCCGAGGTATCCCGAACTTCGCAGTATTCGCTGGCGGCGGCCTTCAGTTCCAGCAAGCGGGCCTGGTGGACGCGAACACGATGAAGAACTGGCTCCAGAGCGCCTCCACCCGAAGCTCCTAAGGTTTTTCATCCGCCGGATACTACGCCATGACCACCGCCCGGCTTGCCTTCAAGGGGCATTCAAGAGCAGGATGGTCGGGCCGCTCTTTCTTGATGTCTCTCCTCACTGCAACCAAGCTCGATGCATAACGAGGACGCGGCCACTTCTTCTGCTTAAAGAAGCAGCAATGAAAGCTGGCGAAGTCTCAACTCGACTGCCTCCGCCCATCGAGGAAATCGACGTCCTCTGGATCACCGCCGGCCTCGGTTGCGATGGGGACACCATCGCGATGACCGCGGCAACGCAGCCCAGTATCGAGGATGTGGTGGGTGGAGCACTTCCCTGGATACCTAAAGTCAGGCTACTAAATCCATTTCTATCCTTCGAAAACGGCGACGATTTCCTGGCGCGCTTCCGCCTGGCTGCCGTAGGTAAGGTTGACCCGTTCATCCTGGTAGTTGAAGGCTCGATCCCGAACGAAAAGAACAAAAACGAAGGCTACTGGGCGTCGCTGGGCACGGACGACGAGACCGGGCAACCGATTACCACCTGTGAATGGATCGACCGCCTGGCGCCAAGGGCATGGGCAGTGATCGCGGCCGGTACGTGCGCTACATATGGCGGAATCCATGCAATGGAGGGAAACCCGACCGGCTGCATGGGCCTTGCCGACTATCTGGGATGGAAATGGACGTCAAAGGCGCAGGTTCCGCTCGTCTGCGTCCCCGGATGCCCAGTGCAGCCAGACAACTTTATGGAGACATTGTTGTATCTCCTTTATATGGCGGCCGGCCGAGCACCGATGATCCCACTCGATGAAGCGCTACGCCCCACCTGGCTCTTCGGTAACACGGTGCATGAAGGCTGTGATCGCGGTGGCTACTATGAACAGGCGCAGTTTGCCGAAGAGTACGGATCGCCGCTGTGCATCGTAAAGCTTGGATGTTGGGGGCCGGTGGTGCAGTGCAATGTAGGAAAGCGCGGATGGATGGCAGGAATCGGCGGCTGCCCAAATGTAGGTGGCATCTGTATCGGATGCACAATGCCTGGCTTTCCGGACAAGTTCATGCCGTTTATGAATCAACCGCCGGGATCGCTTTTGTCTTCGACAGCAGTGCAGACCTACGGACGGGCTATCCACGCTTTGCGTAAGTTCACCCAGGCGTCGATGAACAGAGTGCCCAGTTGGAGGCAACCTCATGTCTCCTGAAATGTTTACTGCGAGTCGAGGCGCACCGACCAGCGACCTCTCGAGCCTGAATCTCCCCGCTCTTGACGAAGCGGAAGCGACCCTTATGGACCTCGCGAGGGTATTTTCGGCATCAGCAGCACAATCACCCATGACGCCGAAGCATGATATTGGCGAACAGACTCCAAATCTGGAAGCCAAATATCGCGCACTGCTCGAACAAATTCCAGCGGTTGTCTTCATGGCCTATCTCGATCGCGGGATCAGCGAGGCCTATGTGAGCCCGCAGATTGAGGCGGCGCTCGGATACTCGCGCGAAGAGTGGCTTGAAGATCCCATTCGCTGGTATCAACACATCCATCCAGACGACAAACAACGCTGGAGTATGGAAGCGGCCGAGATGTTTCTATCCGGCAAGCCTTTGCGCTCCGCATATCGGGTGATCGCGCGCGACGGCCGGATCATCTGGTTCCATTGTGACGCGAAGATGATGCGGCACGGAAATGGTCAGCCCTGGTTTATCCATGGTGTGGCCTTCGACATCTCCGACCTCAAGCGCTCCGAGGAAGCTTTACAGGACGAACGCAATGTTGTCTCCGCGATTCTCGACACCGTCGGCGCGCTCGTTGTCGTCCTCGACCAGGAAGGTCGCATTATTCGCTTTAACCGCGCCTCCGAACTCACGACAGGCTATTCACTCGAAGAGGTTCGTGGAAAGCATGTCTGGGATCTCTTTCTCCCGCCGGAGGAGGTAGATCGCTTCAAGCTGATATTTCAGCGAATGAGCGCGGATGTTTTGCCCCAGGAATACCAGAGTTACTGGGTAACCCGGCACAAATCGCATCGACTCATCGCATGGTCCAGCACGATGCTTCCGGGAAGCAACGGAACGCCAAACCTGGTCATTGCCACCGGCATTGATATCACGGAGCGCGAGCAGTTGGAGAAGGCAATTCTGAACATTAGCGCTCGTGAGCAGCGACGTATCGGTCAGGACCTGCACGATGGGTTGGGCCAGCATTTGACTGGCATTGCCTTCATGGCGAAGGTCCATGAAGCAAAGTTAGCGGAGAAGCGTATAGACGAAACTGCGGACGCTGCCAAACTCGTAAAGCTCGTCAACGAAGCAATCCACAAGGCAAGAGAGTTGGCGCGAGGGCTGCTGCCCGTGGTTTCGGACGAGCATGGCCTGATGTCGGCCCTGCAGCTTTGGGCCGCAGAAGTCGAAGACATCTTCAACGTACCGTGCCACTTCCAGTGCGATACGCCGGTCTTGATCCGGGATGACGGAATCGCAACCCACCTCTATCACATCGCCCAGGAGGCCGTGCACAATGCGCTCAAGCACGGCCATCCGAAAAGCATCTGGATTGGCCTCACGGCAGAGCACGGGAGGGGTACACTGCTGGTCAAAGATGATGGGTCGGGCATTGCGGAGGTTCGGGAACACTCGCAAGGCATGGGTCTTCACATCATGAACTACCGCGCGAACATGATCGGCGGAGTTCTTGACGTTCGCCCTGACCAGTTCAGGGGCACGATCGTCACTTGCACTTTCCCAATGCACACCGAATGAGTTCGTATGACGTTTGAGGCCAATGGGACGAGGGAGACGGAAAGCCGGAAAAGGACTGTCTTCATCGTCGACGATCATCCGCTGCTACGTCAGGGACTCACTCTGATGATCAATCGGGAAAAGGACTTAGCGGTCTGCGGCGAAGCCGAAGAGGCGCAGGCAGCAATGCGTGCAATTGCGCAGTACCAGCCCGACATCCTGATCGTTGACATTTCGCTCAATGGACCCGATGGGCTGGAACTGCTCAAGAGCATTCGTAACTCATATCCGGGTCTGCCCGTCCTGATTCTCTCCATGCATGACGAGGCCACGTATGCGGAGCGCGCGCTCAGGGCCCGCGCAAACGGCTACATCATGAAGCAGGAAGCGACGGAAAAGGTGCTCATCGCTGTGCGCCGAATTCTGAACGGCGAAGTGTATCTGAGCGACCGGATCGCGAACAAGATGCTGCAGCAGTACATTGGCGGCGCATCGACTGCTCTGCAATCGCGCCTTAGCGCGCTGTCGGATCGCGAGCTCGAAGTCTTCCGCTCCATTGGTGAAGGGCGAAGCACGCGTCAGATCGCGGACGAACTCCACTTGAGCGTAAAGACAGTGGAAACCTACCAGGCCCACCTGAAAGAGAAGCTTGCATTACGAACCGGCCGCGAGCTGATCCAACATGCCATTCAGTGGAAGATCAACGAGGGTGCCGCGTAACGTCTGGCGGCCGTCCTCGTGGTCGCGCGAGGACCTCATCCGCGAAATGCACGTCCCGAGACAAGCTTGTCCCCGTCGACATCGGGGAATCCCCTATAACCACCTTGGTAATAAGGATGAACGAGAAATAAGGTCTGTCCCGCTTGTGAGCGACTTCCAGCCTCTGTTGGTATGGCTCCGTCGCAAAAGGCAGCATGCGGATAGACCTGTGGGACAGCTCCATCCTTCTTAGAAGAAGCACAGGCCGACTATGGCTACGGTCGAAGAGCCGACGTTGACCATGCTATTGCGAAATGATGAGCCGGCGAAGTGAGAGGAGAACCAGACTATGCCCGCACAAGCAGCTCCTTACGGCCGAGTTACCCAGAAAGCTCCCGCCGTTGCGGAAGTACACATCCTTTGGATCACCGCCGGACTGAGCTGCGACGGTGACTCGGTATCGGTGACCGCAGCCATGCAGCCCAGCATTGAAGATGTGCTGCTGGGGGCGATTCCCGGGCTGCCCAAGGTGCACCTGCATAACCCGGTGCTGGCCTACGAATGCGGCGACGATTTCATGAAGTACTTTTACATGGCGGAGGAAGGGAATCTCGAGCCGTTCGTGCTGGTCATCGAAGGGTCCATCCCAAACGAGAAGATCAAAAAGGAAGGCTATTGGGCAGCTCTGGGTACCGATCCCCACACCGGGCAGCCGATTACGACCAATGAGTGGATCGATCGCTTGGCCCCGAAGGCGCTCGCGGTCGTCGCGGCCGGAACATGCGCCACTTACGGCGGCATTCATGCGATGGAAGGCAATCCTACGGGAGCCATGGGTTTGGCTGACTATCTTGGGTGGGATTGGAAGTCGAAGGCCGGCTTGCCGATCGTTAATGTGCCAGGTTGTCCGGTTCAGCCGGACAACTTCATGGAGACAGTTCTCTATCTGCTGTATCAGGTCGCGGGCCTTGCCCCAATGATCCCACTGGACGACCAACTGCGACCTACCTGGCTGTTCGGGCATACCGTACATGAAGGCTGCGACCGCGCCGGCTATTACGAGAGCGGCGACTTCGCCACCAGCTACAGTTCGCCGAAGTGCATTGTGAAACTAGGCTGCTGGGGACCCGTAGTGAACTGCAACGTGCCGAAGCGCGGATGGATGGCCGGAATTGGCGGCTGCCCAAACGTGGGCGGCATCTGCATCGGCTGCACCATGCCGGGTTTCCCAGATAAATTCATGCCCTTCATGGATGAGCCGCCTGGCGCAAAGCTTTCGAGCACTGCGATTGGTGCCTATGGAATGGCCATCCGCAGATTACGCGCGATGACGAACGATACCGTCAACAAGGAACCAAAGTGGCGGCATTCCGGTACGAAACTCACGACTGGCTATCAACCCAGAGCCTACTAACGAACAAGGAGCCACGATGGCCACGATTACGACGACATACAAAGAAGAGGCAACGAGTTCTGGGAACCTAGTGGAGATGAACTGGGACCCGATCACGCGGATCGTTGGCAGCCTCGGCATTTTCACCAAGATCGACTTCGGCAAGCGCAGAGTTGCCGAATGTCATAGCACATCCTCGATCTTCCGCGGCTACAGCATCTTCATGAAGGGGAAAGACCCCCGAGACGCGCACTTCATCACCAGCCGCATTTGTGGCATCTGCGGTGACAATCATGCAACCTGCGCGACATATGCGCAGAACATGGCTTTCGGCGTCCGTCCACCTGCGATGGCTGAGTGGATCGTCAACCTTGGCGAGGCCGCCGAATACATGTTCGACCACAACATATTTCAGGACAACCTGGTCGGCGTGGACTTCTGCGAACAGATGGTGAAAGAGACGAATCCCGGTGTTTGGGAACAGGCACAGAAGACAGCGTCTCCCCACGCTCAGCTGCATGGATACAAGAAGATCGCTGACATTATGACGGCGCTCAATCCGTTCACCGGCAGCTTCTACCGCGAGGCTCTACAGATGAGCCGTATGACGCGAGAGATGTTTTGCCTCATGGAAGGCCGCCACGTTCACCCCTCAACGCTCTATCCGGGTGGCGTTGGAACAGTGCCGACAGTTCAATTATTTACGGACTATTTAGTCCGCCTCATGAAATATGTGGAATTCATGAAGAAGGTTCTTCCGCTGCATGACGATCTCTTTAACTTCTTTTACGAGGCCTTGCCCGGTTATGAGCAGGTAGGTCAGCGGCGCATCCTGCTAGGCTGCTGGGGCTCGTTCAATAACCCCGATGTGTGCGATTACGCATATCAGAAAATGACGGACTGGGGTCGCGGCATGTATGTAACCCCGGGAGTCGTGGTAGATGGCCAGTTGGTGACGACCGACCTGGTCGACATCAACCTGAACATCCGCATTCTTCTTGGCAGTTCCTACTATGACGACTGGCAGAGTGCTGAGACTTTTGTGAAGAAGGACCCGTTGGGTAATCCTGTTGACCAGCATCACCCGTGGAACCAAAGTACATTTCCAAGGCCGCAAAAGCGCAATTTCAAGGAAAAGTACACCTGGGTTATGTCCCCGCGCTGGTATGACAAGCGGACCGGCGACCACCTCGCGCTTGACACCGGCGGCGGCCCGATCGCGCGCCTCTGGGCCACAGCCCTGGCCGGCATCGTGGACATCGGCTACATCAAGGCTACTGGCAATAGTGTGAAGATCTATCTTCCTAAGACAACGTCTCTGCCCGAGGTGGAGTTCGAGTGGAAGATTCCCAAGTGGAGCAACGCGATTGAGCGTGATCGCGCGCGGACCTACTTTCAGGCGTATGCCGCCGCGGCTGCCCTGCACTTCGTGGAGCAGGCATTGGCCGAACTGCATGCAGGAAGAACCAGGACGTGGAACGACTTCAAGGTACCGGAGGAGGCGATCGGTTGCGGCTTCCATGAGGCAGTGCGCGGCGTGTTGTCGCACCACGTCGTCATTCGCGACCACAAGATCGCCAACTATCATCCCTATCCACCGACGCCTTGGAACGCCAATCCGCGGGATATCTATGGAACGCCAGGACCTTATGAAGATGCGGTGCAAAATACGCCAATCTTCGAGGAAAACGGCCCGGACAAGTTCAAGGGCATCGACATTATGCGCGCAGTACGCAGCTTCGACCCGTGTCTACCGTGTGGGGTGCACATGTACCTGGGGAACGGCAAGGTACTGGAGACCCACCACTCTCCCATGTTTGGTCTGCAACCCTGATTCCCCGAACGGCGGCCGCGGACAAGCGGGAGGCGTCGCAACGGACCGCCACGTTCGGGGCATAACTGGCTGATTAAGGAGACGCGTGGCGAACGCAACGGAATTCCAGCAACGAGTACAGCAGTTGGGAAAACTGGTCGTTGAACTCGACCAGATGCCGGACAGCGGCTTGAAGGTGGCCGCCGGGGAATTGATCCATCTTTTGATGGATGTGCACGGCACCGGAATCGAACGGATGATGGAGATCGTCTTCGATTCCGAGGCCGGTGGTCCGGAGACGATCGACAAACTGGGGGCTGATCCGATTGTTCGCAGCCTTCTGCTTCTCTATTCCCTGCACCCTGAGAACCTCGAAACGCGCGTGCAGAAGTCGTTGGATGTCCTCCGGCCGCGGCTCCGTAACCTTAATTACGGGGTTGAGATCATCAGCGTTGATGAGGGCACGGTTCGCCTGCGAGTCGCGTCGTCCGGCCATGCCTGTGGCAGCACAACCGAAAATGTACGCTCGATGGTTGAGGAGGGCGTCTACGAATATGCCCCGGACGTTACCTCGCTTTTGATTGCGGGGCTTGAGGAGCCGCCATCGTCTGGCTTCGTCACATTGGAGAGTCTAGCTGGCCCTCGCATCGCAAACACTTCCGCGCTCGTCTCCCATTCGCTCGCCGTGGGAGGCGCCGATTGACATCATTCCTTCACCACGCGAAAAAGGGCTGACCATGCCGAACGAACAATCACCGGGATTGGAGCAGGCGTTCGGCGCTCTGCGTCAGTTCACTCGATCGCGGCGGCCCTTGTCGGAACCGCTCGAACACTGCGAGCTTTGCAGTGCCGGACTGGGCCATGATCATCCTCATCTGGTGAATCTGGCAACGCGAAGCATCGTTTGCGCATGTGATCCGTGCGCGATCCTCTTCGACAATCCTTCGGCAGGAAAGTACAAGCGTGTCAGCAGGCGGGTGCTACGTCTGGCGAATTTGGAAATGACCGATGCGCAGTGGGACGGGCTGTTGATTCCCATCAACATGGCCTTCTTCTTTCGCTCGAGCCTGGAGAATCGAGTGATGGCCTTCTATCCCAGCCCTGCCGGAGCGGTGGAATCCCTGCTCCCGATCGAGGCCTGGCGAGATATCCAGGAGTCGCATACAGCATTGCGGCAGTTGAACTCGGACATCGAGGCGCTGCTGGTAAATCGTGTAGGCCATGCTCATGGCTTATCGCAGGCTGAGTACTATATTGCGCCGATCGATGAGTGCTACCGTCTCGTTGGCGCGATCCGTATGCATTGGAAAGGCCTCTCGGGCGGATCTGAAGTGTGGACGGAGATTGCCAAGTTCTTTGCTGATCTTCGCGCCAGAGCTGAGGTAGTCGGCGGGGTGCCGCATGCCTGAACTGAGCTTTAAGATCGAACAGGCCAGCATGCTGCCCTTTGCAGCGTCGCCTACGATTTCCTTTCAGCTTCATATCGCAAACGCCATGGACGATGAGGCCATCCACACCATCGCTTTGAACTGCCAGATCCAGATCGAAGTGACGCGCCGGCGCTACAGTCCTAAAGAGCAGCACCACATGCTTGACCTCTTCGGCGAGCCCGACCGTTGGAGCCAGACGCTACGCAATTTGCTATGGACCAATGTGAGTGTCGTCATTCCCGGTTTCAAGGGCAGCGCGCACGCCGATCTTCGCGTGCCTTGCACCTTCGATTTCAACGTTGCCGCGACAAAATATTTCGAGGGTCTCGCTGATGGTGAGGTGCCACTCAACGTGCTCTTCAGCGGAACTGTTTTCTATGCAGAGCCGGACGAGCCCCTTCAGGTGGCGCCCATCTCCTGGAATCAGGAGGCCAAGTTCCGTCTCCCGGTACAGGTTTGGCGGGATATGATGCAGGCTTATTACCCCAACGGCGCGTGGCTCCATGTGCGCCGCGATGTGTTTGATCGTCTCCATCGCTACAAGATGCAGCGCGGCATCCCGACATGGGAGCAGACGCTGGAGAGTGTTCTTCCTCTGGAAGAAGTGGAAGAGACGGTGCGGTCGTGAATCTTGACCATGTTGAAAAGATCGCCGAAGCAGTACTTTACGAGGGATACATGTTGTATCCCTATCGCCCCTCTTCTGTGAAGAACCGGCAGCGGTGGAATTTCGGCATCCTATGCCCCCCTTTGTATTGCGAGCAGCAACACAGCACGGAACGCGACACTATGCAGACGGAGGTTCTGGTGCGTGGTACCCCTGACTCCAGAATCACCGTAAAAGTTCGCTTTCTGCAAATCATCCGGCGTTCGATTGGAAGACTTCGCGTTCCAGTGAATTCATTGCCACCTGACACCAAGCCAGCGTTTGACTACGTGGAACGTTTGGAAGCGGCGGGGCGCGTATATCAACCGTGGCAGGAAGCCGTAGAACGCAAACTTGTCTGCGACGAAGTGCAACTCGCAGCCTTAGCAGTGCCCGCTTCCCTCTCGTTCGACTTTCCTGCAAAGGAGGAAGTGGAACCGGTGCACTGTGACAACGGCGAAGTGGTTGGCATCATCGTTCGCGAATCGGAACATCTCTCTGGATCAGTCAAAATCAGCGGCGAACGCTTGCCCGACGATGTCTTCAAGGTCAGCGTGATGATACAGAATCATTCGCACTTCGTTCCGCCATCCGAGGGGTTACGCGAGCAGGCGGTGCTGTTTTCCCTGGTCTCGGCGCATACCATCCTCGGCGTGGCGGATGGCGAGTTCGTTTCTCTTCTCGACCCTCCAGCAGGGTTCGAAGTGCAGGCGTCTGAGTGCAGGAACATCGGAACCTGGCCTGTGCTGGTCGGTGAGCAGGACTCGCGGCAGTCGATGCTGTCGTCTCCCATCATCCTGTACGACTACCCGCAGATTGCGCCGGAGAGTCCAGGCAGCCTGTTCGATGGCACGGAAATAGACGAGATTCTCTCTCTGCGCATCATGACGTTGACCGACGATGAGAAGCGCGAAATACGGCAATCGGACGATCGGGCACGCGAGATTCTCGATCGCACAGAAAATCTTCCCGAAGAGCAATTCGCGAAGCTCCATGGCGTTCTACGGACCCTGCAGGTCATGAGGGAGGACGCGCGATGAGAGAGTGGGAGTGGCAGCTTCTCGAGGAAAAAGCTCTGCTCGACTGCGTCGAGGTCTGCGGCGTATCCGTGCGCACCGGCGATCGCGTTCGCCTGCGCCCGCAAAGCGGAGGTGACATTCTGGATATCGCCCTCCAAGGGCAGCTCGCTACCATCGAGGGCATCGAACAGGACTACGAGGGCAAGTGCCACGTATGTGTCGTGCTCGATGATGATCCGGGACGCGATCTGGGTCTTATGCGTCAGCCCGGTCATCGCTTTTTCTTCGATCCGGCGGAGATAGAGCTGTTGCCCGCGGACCACGAAGAGCCGCAGCCGCAACGCACCAGCGCACGCATGCTGATCGCCGGTATCGGAAACATCTTTCTCGGAGATGACGGCTTTGGAGTGGAAGTGGCACAACGCCTGGCACGTTGTGAACTGCCGCCCGAAGTGCGTGTGATGGACTTCGGCATCAGAGGACTCGATCTCGTCTATGCGCTTCAGAACGGCTACGACATCACAATCCTGATCGACGCCTTCCCGCACGGAAAACTGCCCGGCACTGTTTCGATAGTCGAGCCCCACCTGAACGATCTTGACGTCTGTCCCGACCAGGGCGGATTCGTAGAGCCCCACGGCATGAACCCGATGAATGTGTTGCGCATGGCGAAAGCGATGAAGGCGCCCCTCGAACACATTCTGCTCATTGGATGTGAGCCCGCATATTTGGGCGGCGACGACGGCCATATGGGACTGAGTGAGCCAGTAGAGAGAGCAGTGAATGAGGCCATGAAGATAACCCAGAGGCTGGTGAAGCGGATTCTGGATGGCGGTTTGCCCGCTCGCAGCGGACTGGAAGGCGTTCGGTAACGGAGGACTCAGATGGCGATTGATTCGAACACCGAGAGGACAACACGATGTGCTTAGCGATCCCGGGCAAGATTGTGTCGCTCGTACCTGACGAACCGCATCTTGGCGTCGTGGAAGTCACCGGCGTACGTCGCAGGGTAGATCTCGGTCTGCTTATTAACGACATGCCGAAGATTGGCGATTGGGTACTCATCCATGTGGGATTTGCAATGTCCAAAATTAGCGAGCAAGATGCGGCGGAACAGATGCATCTGCTTACCATTCTCGGCGAGGGTGAGGCGGCTATGACAGAAGTTCGAGGCTACGGTCTCGAAGAGATTGCCGAACTTCGAAGTACAGGAGAAAGCTCCGGCGGCGAAAAAGGCAAGCCCCTGCTTCAGTAAGTAACGCATGCCCAGGAGGCACGCGATGCGATATGTGGACGAATTCCGCGACCCCGAACTGATTATCAAAGCCTCCGAGGAGATTCGGCGTCTCGCGGAGCCGGGACGTCACTATCGCATCATGGAGGTCTGCGGCGGTCACACCCACGCAATCTACCGGTTCGGCCTGAAAGACATACTTCCGGACAATATCGAGCTCATCCATGGTCCGGGTTGCCCGGTTTGTGTATTGCCGATGGGACGGATCGACGACGGGCTTGCCATTGCCCAAAAAAGTGACGCGATCTTTGCGGCCTTCGGCGACATGATGCGCGTTCCGGGAACGCACGGTAGCCCATTTGAGCACAAGGCGCGTGGGACAGATGTGCGAATCGTGTATTCACCGGCCGATGCACTGCAGATAGCAAGGAAGAATCCAGAGCGGCACGTGATCTTCTTCGCCATCGGGTTTGAAACAACCGCTCCATCCACCGCGCTCACACTCATGCGCGCAAAGCGCGAGGGTGTCCACAACTTTTCCGTTTTCTGCAATCACGTGACAATTGTTCCCGCGATTCGGGCCATTCTCGACTCCCCGGACATGCGTCTCGATGCTTTCATCGGACCGGGGCATGTCTCCACCGTCATCGGATGCCGTCCCTATGAGTGGATCGCACGTGCAGAGGGCAAGCCGGTCGTCACGTCCGGTTTCGAGCCGCTGGACCTCCTGCAATCCATCGTCATGCTCCTGCGGCAATTGCGGGCAGGCGAGGCGAAGGTAGAGAACCAGTACAAGCGCGTCGTGCCCTGGGAGGGCAACCTGGCTGCGCTGAAAGCGATGGCCGAGGTCTTTGAGCTTCGGCCGCATTTTGAATGGCGCGGACTCGGGTTTATCTCGCAGTCTGCCTTGCGTATACGCAAAGAGTATGCGGAGTGGGATTCGGAGCAGCGCTTTGATGTACCCGAGACGCGCGTCGCAGATCCTAAGGCCGCACAATGCGGAGAGGTATTGAAAGGTGTTTTGAAGCCAGCCCAGTGCAAATTATTTGGCAAGGAATGCACGCCCGAACACCCCATCGGTGCACTCATGGTTTCGTCAGAGGGCTCATGCGCAGCATATTACAACTACGAGTACCGCAAGAACGCCTCGCTGGTGACGGAGATCAGCTCGGTAGCTTGAGCAAAGGCGTCGCTGTCGAGAACAACACGGCGACGGTCCGCTTCCGCGATCCGCAGATCGAGATGGCGCACGGTGCCGGCGGCAAGGCGAGCCGTAGGCTTGTAGAGGGACTGTTCGCTCCGCTGCTCTTTGGCAGCTCGCAAGATCCGTTGGGAGATGCCGCCCGTGTCGAGATCGATGGAACATCGATCGCCATGACCGCCGATAGTTTCGTCGTGAAGCCACTGCGCTTTCCCGGCGGGTCCATCGGCGAGCTTGCCGTAAATGGCACCATGAATGATCTTGCAGTCGCCGGTGCCAAAGGCCACTCGATGGTCGTCACCTTTGTGCTGGAGGAAGGCCTTCCGTCTTCCGTTCTCGAAGCGGAGGTGCGCTCTATGTCGAATGCGCTGCGTCGCGCAGGTATCGAGATGGTAGGGGGCGATACCAAAGTCGTCGAGCGCGGCAAGGCAGACGGCATGTACATCACCACTGCCGGCATTGGTCGCCCACTTCCCAATCTGCGCGTGAATGCCCGCAGCGTTCGCCCCGGGGACAAGGTGCTGCTTTCCGGTTCCATCGGCGATCATGGCATTACGATCCTTCTGGCCCGCGGAGACCTTGAGCTCGAAGCCGACCTGCGCTCAGATACACGATGTGTGCTACCCCTGGTGGAAGCGCTTGCCACAGAAGCAGGCCCCGGCGTTCGCTGGATGCGCGATCCCACGCGCGGGGGCGTCGCCACCTCTCTCAACGAGCTAGCTCGCGATTGCGGACTTGGGATCGCACTTCTGGAAGAGGAGATTCCAATACATGATGCGGTGCGTGGCGCGTGTGAGTTGCTCGGGCTGGATCCGCTGCATATCGCAAACGAAGGGCAGTTCCTCGCGGTTGTCGCGCCGGAATACGCAGACCTCGCCCTTAACGCGCTCAACAGGACTCCGGGCGGCGAAGATGCCTGCATCATCGGTGAGGTCCGGAAGGAGCCCGCAAACGCGGTGCTGGTAAGCACGCGCTACGGCGGAAGCCGCATCGTGGACATGCTTGCGGGGGATCCCCTGCCGAGGATCTGTTAGGCCACGCTTATGGAAACATCATGCTCACTCGCGGAACAGATTGAAGAGCGGTTGCTGCTACGTAACGAGATCTTCGAACAATACTTCGCTGCCGAGTCGCGCCGCCTCGCCGAGGCCTGCCGTGAGATGTCGGAGCGCTTCCTGCGCGGCGGTCGCCTGCTCGCATTTGGTCGCGGCCCTTACGCGACGGACGCGCAGCACGTCTCGGTGGAATTTGTTCATCCGGTGATCGTCGGTAAGCGAGCACTGCCTGCACTTGATCTCTCTCTGCTTATGCAGCCCTGGCTCGACGCAATCGTGGGCGCCGATGACATGGTGATGGGCTTCGGCCCTCCCGAGGGTGACCGTGAGGTCTGGTCGGCTTTGCAATCCGCGCACAGGTGTGGCGCAATGACCTTCGCTTTGCCGGGATCCGAGGGCAGCTATGCGCTTCAACCAGCGACGCAGGACGCCTTCATGCACCAAGAGATGGTGGAGATCTTGTGTCATACGCTCTGGGAGACGGTGCACGTTTTTTTCGAGCATCGCGAACTCGGCCAGGATATCGGGCAGACAGAATTCCTCTATCCCTTCCTGGGAAAACAGAAGCAGGAGACAGGTGGCGTCGTGGATGATGTCGCTGCTTCGATCCGGATGAAGGTGCATGACGACGCCACGCTACGCACACGCTTGGCCCGGGAAGAGTCCGAAGAGATCGCGGCCACGGCTCTCGATATGCAGAAGCGATTGCAGAGTGGTGGCAAGCTGATTCTTTTCGGCAACGGTGGCTCCGCTACCGATGCCAACGATTGGGCGATCGACTGCGTGATGCCTCCCGCCGGGTATCATCCGATTCCGGCAATTTCGCTCGCTATGGAGCCAGCCATCATTACCGCGATGGCCAACGATGTTGGCATTGAAGTTGTCTTTCTGCGTCAGATGCTCGCGCAAGCGCGGCCAAACGACGTAATCGTCGCAATATCAACGAGCGGCGGATCACGCAACATTGTCATGGCCATGGAGGAAGCGCGGAAACGCAACCTGACGACGGTGGCCCTTCTCGGCAACGATGGTGGAGAGATCTACCGACGCGGACTTGCGGACCATTCCATCATCGTCCGCAGTGACTACATTCCACGCATCCAGGAGGTGCAGGCCTCCGCCTATCACGTATTGCGAGACACACTGGAGGTTCTGCAATATGGCAACGCTTGAGCTTTACGGAAGCTCCCAGTGTCCCTACACGCGGGAGCTGCGCGAATGGTTGGAGTGGACGCGGCGCGATTTCCAGGAGTACGACGTGGAGGTCGACTCCCAGGCACTTGCCCGCGTGCGTGCGCTCGACTGCGGCGTTCGCACAGTACCCGTGCTGGTCGAAAACGGCAAGGTAATCCAGGTCGGCTGGCAGGGCCGTGGCTGCATCCTGAGGTCCGAATAGTGATGCCAATCGCCTGTTTCATTCGCGTGCACGGCGTCGTGCAGGGCGTTGGCTTTCGTCCTTTCGTGTACCGTCTGGCGCGCGAGAAGACGCTGGCTGGCTGGGTGCTCAATGGCGATCAAGGCGTAGAGATTCACCTCGAAGGCGACGACCGGAAGATGGAGGCCTTCGTTCGCGAGATGAGAAGCAAGGCGCCTGCGGCAGCAAGCATTTCGGACGTTGAGGTGGAGCCAGCTCTTTGCGAAGGACTGACAGAGTTCACTATTCGTGAGAGTGACCACGCGGAACGACCGACCGTTCGCATTTCGCCTGACCTGCCCATTTGCGAAGACTGCCTCAGAGAATGCTTTGATCCTGAGAATCCTCGATATGAATATCCGTACATAAACTGCACCAATTGCGGACCTCGCTATAGCGTCGTCATTGCGCTGCCCTACGACCGAGTAAACACCACCATGAGAGCGTGGCCGCTGGACGCTTACTGCGACACGGAATATCACGATCCAGCAAACCGCCGGTTTCACGCGCAGCCCGTGGCCTGCCCGACCTGTGGGCCAAATATTTCTTTGGATCAGGATCACGTCAGAGTCGCCGAAGGCTCCGTGGCAATTCGGCGAGCCGCGGAACTTCTCAGCGATGGCAAGATCGTCGCCGTCAAGGGCCTGGGCGGATATCACCTCGCTTGCGACGCACGAAATCCCCTCTCAAATACCGCTCTGCGTGAAAGAAAGTACCGGAAGGAGAAGCCTTTCGCGATCATGGCGAAGGATATCGAGACTGCACGCCAATTGCTGGATCTCACGCCTGACGCTGAGGCGCTACTTACTTCCATGGCTCGGCCGATTGTGCTCGCACCGGCGCGAGTCGAACTTGAGGGGGTGGCTCCGGAGAATCGCGATCTCGGAGTCATGCTGCCATACACGCCTCTCCAACATCTGCTGTTTGCCGCCGGTGCTCCCGATGCATTGGTGATGACCAGTGCCAACCGTTCCAGCGAACCCATTGCATATGACGATACGGATGCACTGGAACGGCTTTCCGAAATTGCCGATGCATTTCTGATTGGTGAACGCCCGATTGCGCGCCGCGTAGACGATTCCATTGCTCGCGCCGGTGTATTCGGTCCGGTGGTCCTGCGCCGTTCACGTGGCTACGCGCCCGGCGCGGTCACGCGATTACCTATCAAGCGTCCAATGCTCGCCCTAGGTGCGGATCTGAAGAACACTATCACGCTAGTCGTCGATGGGCAGGCCTTTGTGAGCCAGCATATCGGTGACCTCTCGCACTATCAGGCGTTCCGGGCCTTCACGGAAACGATCAAAGATCTGATTTCGATGTATGACATCCGCACGGACGATCTCCTACTGGTGCACGATTCGCATCCGCAATACTTATCCACTGGCCATGCCTCTGCACTCCCAGTTCAAGACCGGCACGCGATCCAACATCATCGCGCGCATCTTGCATCCGTTCTTGCCGAACGTGGAGAGTGGAAAAGGAAAGTGGTCGGTGTCAGCTTCGATGGCACAGGCTTTGGCGATGACGGCAGCATCTGGGGTGGCGAGATCTTCCTGGGAAGCCTCGAATGCGGATTCGAACGCGTGGCGCATCTCCGCCCCGCTGCCCTTCCTGGAGGCGACGGTGCGGCGCAATATCCGGTGCAGGCAGCGTCCGGATTCCTCGCACAACTCGACCGTCTACCTGACTTGACACTTCCACCATTTCACTTCGGCCCGCGATATCAGAACGCGATGCAACTGATCCATCACGGCGTGCGCACCTTTTCCACGACCTCAGCGGGAAGGCTCTTTGATGCCGCCGCTGCTCTGCTCGGCTTCGTGCGCGAGAGTACGTTCGAAGGACAGGCCGCCATTTGGCTGGAGCAGCTTGCACGTGGCGCCGCCAATCAGGACGCGTATCCCTTCCCTGCAGACGGGCCCGAGCTCGACTTCCGCCCACTCCTCGAAGCAGTCGTTTGGGATCGTCTCCACGGTCGCGCCGATCGGGAGATAGCACGTGCTTTCCAGCGCGGTGTCGCCACCGGCGTGGCGCATGTGGCCGCTCAACTTTGCCAGAACCGGGCAGTGGATACGGTGGTGCTCTCCGGAGGTGTCTTCCAAAACGAGCTGTTGCTGGAGGACATTCAATTGCTTCTCCTGCCCCATCGGCTGGATATATGGACCAACCATGCTGTGCCACCGAACGATGGCGGCATCAGCCTGGGCCAGGCCGCACTGGCCGCATTCGGACAATTCAATGATATAAGCCCTTGTGCCTCCGGGGACACCGCCTATGCATGAGCTTTCGATAGCGATGAGCATCGTTGATATGGCGCAAGAGGAAGCAGAACGCCGCAACGTACAGGTGGACGCAGTTCATCTCGAGCTTGGTGCACTCTCTGGCGTAGTGAAGGAGGCGCTTCTCTTTTCCTATGCGGTTGCGTGTGACGGCACTCTCCTCGAAGGGTCGCGTCTAGTAGTCAAGGACATTCCCATCGAAGTCTTCTGCCCGAGCTGCAAAGTGCCACGAACGCTGGCGTCCATGCAGTGGTTTTACTGCCCCGACTGCGGTGCGGCAACTTCTGAGATTCTCCGCGGAAAAGAGCTGGTCATCACCGCTTTGGAGCTGAGGCAATGAATAACGAACCTCGCCTGCTTGAAGTCCGCAAGAACGTGCTGAAACAAAACGATGTCCTGGCGCGCACGTTGAGAGATCGGTTTCGCACTCAGGGCACCTTCGTAGTGAGCTTCGTTTCGAGTCCCGGAGCTGGCAAGACAGCTCTTCTGGAGCGAACCCTCAGCCTGCTTCACGGGCAATATCGGGTTGCGGCCCTGGTTGGCGATCTGGCCACAGAGAACGACTCTCTCCGCCTCGCGCGCAGCGGCGTCCCTGTGAAGCAGATCACGACCGGCACTGTTTGCCACCTGGAAGCCGGGATGGTCCAGCGGGCTCTTGAGGGGTGGGATGTTGGCCCACTCGATCTGCTCTTCATCGAGAATGTCGGCAACCTGGTATGCCCGGCCTCGTATGACTTGGGGGAAGATCTGCGTCTGGTGATGCTGTCAGTGACCGAAGGCGAGGATAAACCGCTCAAGTATCCGACTATCTTCAATAGCGCCGACGCTGCAATCATCACAAAGTGCGACCTTGCAGCAGCGGTGGAGTTCGAAGAGGATGCCGCCCTGGCCAACATTCAGGCGGTCCGGCCCGGAATGCCCGTGCTTCGGGTCTCAGCCAGGAACGGCGATGGTATGGACAATTATTTACGATTCATTACTCGAAGATTGCTGGAAAGGGGCAGCGAGGCAGTGAATCAGGACACCCCACTTGCAGCGATACCTTTAAGCGCATCCAAGTAAATAATGTAGATCTATGAGGTGATGTGCATGATTAAGCTAGTTTGCGTTGCAGCCGGAATTGCGGCTGCAGTGATTGTAATTTCGATAGCACCCGACCTCTCCCGCTACTTAAGAATCCGATCCATGTAGCAGTCGTGAATGAGACGGCCGAACCCGAAGACCAGCCATGCGGGCTTGTTTTGGGATCGATGTCAGGCTGTTTGCCGGCGGCGCGCACCCTTTGTCAACCAATGGCAAATTGGCAGCCAGCGTGCACGAAATGCTGTTCCCGTACGAGCCCTGAGCCGCTAACGGCAAGTCAGAAGTCGACTTGAGGCTATTAGCTTTGCGCTTCTTTCAAAGAGGGGTAAAAAGGCGCGTAGCGGTCAGATCTACCGCTTTAGATGTTCCACTTCAAGTTGTTGAAGAATTGGCTCTCAGGTAAGACAACCGACAACCCCGCCTTCAAAAGTGTACAGAAGCCCGGAAGGCGCGTTCGAGTGAATGATGTGCGGATGCGCGAACATCAAGAGACCCCTGCCAAACAGGCGATCCTCGTTGGCCACGGTTGTGACGTTAGCCTGACAGCTCATCATGGAAAAGCGGTGTCCGTCGATCGGACACGTGCCCGCGCTCTTGTGAAAGACTACGATACCCTCGCCGTTGCAGTTGGCCGGCCTTCTTTGCTCTCGCCTCTTTACTCTCCCTGTCGCGGTCGGTACCTGTCCAAAATCGATCGCGCATGGAGAAGACGAAACAACCGTCGCAGCTGGCTATTCAGCGGAAGCGCACTGTCTTGGCAAAGGGGGAGTAGCGGTTGCCGTTTCTACCGGATGCGATGGAGTTGTGGTGAGTGGAGGTGAGGTCGATGGTGAGGAGCCCAATACTAGGATCTTTTGCCCAGTAGGATACTGTTGGCGAATTTAGGGGGGCCGCTGAAGTTCCCGAAAGCGGACTTTTCAGACACCACGAAGCCGACAGCGAGCTAAGCGGCGGTCCTGGTAATAGAGATGACGCTGATATCGTCCTCCTGACCAAAGTTCTGGGCTGCGGTGGCGATTGCCGCGGCGTTCGCCGAATTGTGGAGCAGTTCGAGAACGCGCTCGAATCCAAATAGGTTTCCATTCAGGTCGGTGGCTTCAGCGATGCCGTCCGACATCAGTAGCAAATGGTCGCCCTCGGTGATCCCGAACTGGAGAACCGAGAACTCCGCATCTTCGATCATGCCCAACGGTAGCGATCCTTCGATGTCGACCGGATGGCCGTTGAGGTACGGAGGTAGATGCCCGGCGTTGGCCAGCATGGCCGTGCCGTCCGCGCCAATGCGCAGCGCGAGGCAGGTGGCGGCTGCGTGGCTACGTCCCCACAGCCGCTGATTCAGCACCTTCAGCACCGCCAGCGGATCGGGATCGAAGTGCGCCGAGGTGCGGATAGCGCCCACCAGAAGCGCCACCAGCATTCCCGCCTGCAGACCCTTGCCAGCAACGTCGCCGGCAACAATCAGCATGCTGCCGTTGGAGGGGTGCGGAAGGATCTGGAAGAAGTCGCCGCCCACTTCGCGCGCCGGACGGTACTCGCTCTCTATGGCCAGCCCCGGAAGTGTGGCGATGGGCTCGGGCAGAATCACCCGCTGCACCTCCTGCGCCTGCTTCACATCAAGCTCCATCAGGCGCTGCCTCCGCACCGTCCCCAGCAGTCGCCGCAGTAGCAACCAGGCGATTACGAAAGCCAGCAGCAGGTTGGCGATATCCCCAAGCGTGATCTGCACACCAAGTGGAAACCAAGTCAGATGAATATGCAGTAAGTTGAGTTCCTCCCAAAATTGCGCAACTCCCCAGAGCACCACGGCTGGCAGGACCGACCAGCCCTCCAGTCCCTCTTTGCGAATACCCTGAACGATGCACACGAGCATCAGCGGCAGGAAGAGCAACTTGGTAGCCAGATACACATTGCCAAAGGCCGCGCTGATCGAATGCGGAACCACCGTGAAGACCAACAGGTTTCGGCTCAAGGCAGTCGAGACCGCGTAAAGCAGACCCAGCACTACCACGGCTCGCGGCAGCCACGCCGGCCGATGAAGATCAAACCAGCTCCACCACACCATGACCCAGGCGGCGTAAATCAGCGGACGCAAAATGACGAACCTGAGCGGATCCCCCACCGCCATGCCCATGTATTGCGTACTGTCGAGGAGGACCACCAGAGCGTCAAATGCCGCTGTAAGCAGGCAGGCTGTCCCAAGCCAGAGGTACAGCCGGTCCGAGCGATCGACGAGGGTCAGGCTGAAGGCCATCAGAGCGAACAGTCCGAACACCATTGCTGAAATAAGATGGTCAGCGATTGCGCGAAAGGCGTCGAACCAGCGGAGCCGATCGTTGACCGTCACCGCGCCTGCCTCGCCCAGTAGCGGCGCCGTGCGCAATCCACCGACATCGGGGTAATTCGACGGTGTAGCAGGCTCCATCCAGACGCGGAAAGCCAGCAGTCGCTTGGATGAAACGGCATTGCCTGGCTCCGGCAGATCAAACCGCATGGGCTGCGTGTTATAGACGACAGGCCTGCTGTGCGAAAATCCGCCGAAGCTGCCAACCAGCTTCCCGTTCTGGAAGAGCTGGTAGCCGTCGTCCACGCCGGGCGGGCCCTCGATGGCCAGTTTTTCTCCCGTCGGAGCGGTCACCTCCACCGTGAGGCGATACCAGCCGTAGCCCCAATCGCCCGCATGACCCCGATCTGTCCAGCCCGGCACCATCCCCGAAACTCCGTAGACGGGATCCAATGAACCGTCCGGCGGCGTCAGGTCCACAGTCTCCCACTTCGAGTCGTCGAATCCTGGCTCAGCCCACAGCGGCGCATGGGACTCCGGATCGATCGGTGAGTCGCCAATGTGAAACTTCCACGGCCCGTTGAGCGGCACCGTAGAGTCGCCGACAGTGATGTGCTCGATCGGTGTAGCCACAGCCGGTGCAGCCTGGGCCAGTGACCAGTCGTTGAGACCAAACCAGAAGAGTAATAAGAGAAGGAGAGAAAAGCGGGAGCTTCGCGCCACTTGGTTTCCCCTCACTCCTTAAGTATTGGAAGGCACTCCAAGTTAGCCCCAATGGAGAGCCTTGGATACGGGCAAAATTAATAGGTCACGTCGGAAATCCGACTGCACACGCTCGAGCCGCGTCTGAGCAGAGTTTGAGCAGTGTCTTTCAGTTGTACGTGATTCACCGACGGCGACCGCACGGTTTCTGTTGGAATGAATGGTCACCTTCATAATGTCCTGTGCCCCAGAAGCGCATCTCGTCCTGGAGTTTCTGGACAGCGATTCTCCGACGATTCGGACCCACCCAAAGCTGGCTCCATCAACTCCGGCGAATCGTTCTTCACGTTTCCGACCGCCTTATCCACCAATGGACTAGGGCCGAGATCGTACGCAGGTCTTCATTGATAAATACCAGCGAGACCGGCGGAATTGGTTGACCGATCTCCTGCTTCACCGTCATCGGGAATGGGTCCTGAAAGTACACGGCCTCCACAACCGGCTTGAGGTTCCGAGGTGGGATGATGAGGCACAGGTAGTGTGAAGCAAAACGTAGTTCCGGGCATACTATCGCTCTGTGGCCAAAGATGACCACCGTGCAATTCGATGATCGAGCGACAGATGGGCAGCCCCATACCCATTCCATTTTGTTTTGTAGTAAAAAATACCTCGAAGATTTTATCCGGCTCCTGCAAGCCGATTCCGCTGTCCTGCACCTCCACCCTGATCGCAGCTGGACCATCAACTCGGGTTCGAACGGACAGCTTCCGTGGGCGATCGACGAGCGAATCCATTGCATCGAAGCCGTTGATGCACAAATTTACCAACACCTGCTGCATCTGCACTCGATCGCCTAATATCGTCGGCACTTGTGTTTCTAAGTCAGTCTCTAACTGTACGTGCCTCTTACATGCCTCGCCGCGAATGAGGTTGATCACCTCCCTGGCAACCTCATTGATGTCGAGCGTCGTCCTTTCGAAGGTTCCACCTTTGAAAAGAGTGCGCATTCGTTGTATGACTTCAGTCGCATGATAGCCGCAGTCAAGAATTTCCTGAATGAGTGCGCGTGCGTCGGCCATGCTAGAGCAATCGCTTGCGATCGACTCCGAACACATATGTGCATTCGCGATGATCGCTGTCAAGGGCTGGTTGATTTCGTGCGCAATGGAGGCCGAAATCTCACCGAGAGTGGCGATCTGAGATGCTCGGGCGAGCTTCTTTTCCACCTTTTGCAACGAATCACGGGCCACTCTCGCCTGTTGTTGTTCCGTCACGTCTCTAATAATGCCGAAGACCTCTACGACCTTACCTGAGGCACCCGCCGCGGGGTGGCCGACAACGTGTAAATATTTGATCGATCCATCCGGACACATCAGCCGTGTCTGGCAATCAAGCTCAATGTTCCTTGCAATCGATCGCTCCAACGCTTCCACCAACTTGGCCCAATCTTCACGCGGGTGAAGTGCGCGCATTTCTTCTAGAGAAAGCGGCCCCTGCAGTGGATCACGCTGATAGATGCGATACATCTCCGCAGACCAATAAGTAGTGGTCCGAATAGCGGATTCCAAGCCCAACTGCCGATATGGTTCATGCGCTCCGCTTCGGTGAGGTATGCCTCACTCCTCCGAAGCTCCAATTCGTTGCGCTTGCGATCTGTGATGTCGCGAACAAAAATGGCCGCGGCGCACTTATTGCTTTTGGCGACCTTGCCGAAGGAAACTTCGGCGACGAATTTGGTTCCATCCTTATGGACGCCCAACATCTCGGTAACAGGGGAGGAAACGTCACTGCAAGAATGCGGAACAAAACGCGTAATTGGTTGACCCATCATTTCGGTTGCGGAATAGCCGAAGATAGTTGCGGCGGAGGAGTTGGCGAGTAGGATCTTGCCATGGCCATCCACAGAAAAAACACCATCAAGCGCTGTTTCAGAAATGACCCTGTATTGCTCTTCCACTTCGCGACGGGCTCGGTCTCCTCGTTGTTTGGCCGCAGTGACCAGATTGATGCATATAGCGGTGGCGATAAACGCGGCGAAGCGCGGATACGCGGAATGCTCGGCAAAGAAGTGAAAATGCGGGGATAGGAAGAAGTAGTCAAAACTCACAACGGCAAAGGAGGTTGCCAAGATGCCCGCCTCTCTCCCGCCATAGAGGCAACAGATGACAATCGCCAAGTGAAAGCAAGAGGAGGGCGCCCCTGCGACCCAAGACACCACCGCAGCCCCGGTGCACACGGCCAAGGCAAACAGATATCTTTGGAGTTTAGGAGTGCTCATCGGTGGACACCTCCGCTCCCTTTTTGTTTAGGGCATGGCCTATTGTTCGATTCGGACGTCGTGAGATGTGACTCAAATTGCTTAGAAGAAAGTGCCCCGTCACACTGAACGGATCGCACAAGCCGCCAGTACGTGATCAGGTCTACCCTGGCCACTTGATCCGACTCTCGCGTGATTCGGGTAGGACCGGGATGTCGAAGGCCCCCAACACTGAAGATCTCGTCGGCGGGCTCGATCATGAATATGAATGAGTGCGCGAAGAACTGCATGACGCGAAAGAAGGGATTTCCGATCCCTATTATTGGTGCCTGTTAAGGACTCTTTCAGGGTGCTGATTTTCCCTATGTGGCCTTGCAGTGATGCTGGAATCTACCCGAGATCAGCACCCGTGCTTCTACGGGGCGTCGGCACACTATGGTCACGAGTAGTGCTCTCCCCCACTTGCCCGATAAGCCTACCTTTCGTCCATGTCGCTCATCCGGGAATAATTCGCGAGCAGCGCGTTTTCTGCCGATATATCCGGCCGTTAGCGGCCTTTCAAATCGGCGACAAGCTTATCGAAGCGCGGGTCGTTTCGCAGAGATTTCAAATCGTCGTCGGTTCGAATGAGTTGAGCATCATTGTAGCCAGCTTCAATGGCGCGGTGCAGATAGTCGAAGGCTTCATCGCGGCGGCCCGCTGCTGCGGCAGTGCAGGCGAGGTTGTACCACAGCCAGAACACATCCCGGTCGTGAACCGCGCTCTTATCGCTGCTTACAGTGGCTATGGCGTCGAGGTAGAACTTTTTAGCATCCTCGTAGCGTCCGGATCGAACCAGCGAGGTACCGAGGATCCCAAGCGTTTCCATCGTGTCGTGGTGCAGGGGCCCGAGAGTTCGCAACTGATCGTTGAAGGCCGGCCCAGCGAAGACCACCGCTTCCTGAGGTTTTTGCTCTTTGAGCAGGACGTCTGCGAGGAAAGATCTGGACGCCAACGTATCCGGGTCATGCGGGTCCAGCACACGCGTTTGAGTTTCCAGAGTCTCGTCGAATCAGTTTCTCAGCTTCGGGGTATCTGTTTTCGTGCTTGAGGACGGTTGCCAGGTTGTACTGCGATAAAAGAGTGTCGGTATGGTCGGTGCCGAGAATACGCTGGCGCTGGATCAAGATCTCCCGCAGGAGCGTTTCTGCCTCGGCATAACGCTTTTCCTCGGACAGCACGTTGGCCAGACCTTCTTTCGCGGCTGTTGTGTAAGGGTGGTCCGGCCCCATTGCACGCAACTCGATCTCCAGAGACTTTCGATACAGGTCTTCGGCCTCGGCATAGCGGCCATGTTCGAACCTGACGGTATTCGCGAGAGTCGTCATTGTGCTGGCTGTGTCCGGATGATCCGGTCCCAGGATGCGCTGCTGAATCTGTAGCGTCTCTCGATATAGCTTCTCGGCCTCCTCGTAGTTGCCCTGACCTGAATACATGTTGGCGAGGTTATGCATGGTCGCCAAAGTACTGGGATGGTCCGCCCCCAGATTGCGGCGCTCCAAATCAAGCAGCTTGCGATACTCCGCCTCCGCTTCAGCAAATCGGCTCTGATTGGCGTATGCGACGGCGAGGCCGTCCATGAATCGTAGCGTTCGTGGATTTTCCGGACCCAGCTTGCGGCTACTGGCCGTGATCAGCTCACGTTCAAGCCTTTCTACTTCCGCATAGTGGGCTTGCCTTACGAGAATCCAGACAAGATGATCCTTGGACTCAAGCGTTGCGGGATCATAAGGACCAAGGACACGACTCTGAGCGTCGATGGTAGTCCGCGTCAGGCGCTCGGCCTCGCCTTCGCGTCCCTCGCGATACAGAACCCATCCCATCTGGGACATAGCCTCAAGCGTTTTCGGATGGTCGGGTCCCAAGGCTCCGCGCCGATCTTGCACAACACGTTCCATCAACTCGTGCGCCCGGGAAAATAGGCCGAGGTTTTCATAAGTCTTGGCCATCACGAGCATCAGCTGCGACCGGAGCTCTGGATCCTGATGTAGTTCTCGCTCAATATCATTCGACGACCTATCCAGAATTTCCCGTGCCGTTACCGTGTTGCCGCGCGCTTCACTGGGCGCTGGGACCTTGAACATGTCGGTCAGGAAGTCAGTGATCCGATCCGCGCGATCGCGTTCGTGCCGGATGCGTCGGAGCTGAATTGTCTGGGCGATCGCGGAAATCAGCGCGAGAAGAATCAGCAGGCTCACAAGCGTTACGCCAAGCCTGTGACGCCGGATGTATTTGCCTGCGCGGTATGCAGCGCTGGGCGCATGCGCCGAGACAGGCTCATTGCGCAGATACCTGCCGATGTCAGCGGCCAGTTCCAGTGGCGTGGAGTAGCGGCGTGCCCGATCCTTTTCCAGAGCCTTGAGCGTGATGGCATCCGGATCGCCCTGCAGCAGATTGACCAGCGTTGGCAGGTCCGCATTCCGATTTTTTGCGGTTAATGCAGAATCGCCGTTTTGTGTGCGCAGCCTGGTGCTCGGAGTAGGGGCATCCAGCTCGCGCAGGCAACGCAACACCTCATCGTAGGCCAGCTTACGAAAATCGAAGGGGAGGGCGCCGCTGAGCAATTCATAAAGCACTACGCCGAGCGAATAAACGTCGCTTCGGGTGTCGATGTCTACGCCGCCGGAGTCAGCCTGCTCCGGACTTATGTAGTCAAGGGTGCCAATCACCGCACCAACCTGGGTGTATAGCGTCCTGGCGCTCAAACGCTGCGAAGTTGCCTTCGCTACTCCAAAATCGATGATGCGTGGAACCGGCTTGCCGTCCACTTCCGTGACGAGAATGTTAGAGGGTTTCAGATCACGGTGGATGATGGCTTTCTGATGAGCGTGTTGAACGCCCTCGCATACGGAAATGAAGAGCTCGAGCCGCTGGCGGGTGCTGAGCTTGCGCCGATCGCAGTACGTAGTGATGGGCATGCCAGCCACATACTCCATCACGAAATAGGGGCGGCCCTCCGGTGTCGTGCCGGCATCGAAGACTTTGGCGATGGCGGGGTGGTCCATGAGGGCCAAGGCCTGTCGCTCAGACTCGAACCGCGACACTACTTCGCGCGTGTCCATACCGGCCTTGATCAGCTTGATGGCGACACGTCTGCGGACGGGTTGCTTCTGCTCAGCAAGCCATACTTCGCCCATGCCGCCTTCACCGATCAAGTGCAGCAGGTGATAGTTGTCGATGTAAATTCCGGACTGATTGAGACTATCTGCCGTCGTGGACTCAAGAAATGGATGCTTTAAGAAACTTCCGGCGTCTGCATCTCGTGCGAGCAGGTCTTCCACTGCCTGCCGTAGTTCCGGGTTGCCGACGCATTCCCTGTCAAGAAAGAAGCTGCGCTCCGCTGTCCTGATATCCAGCGCAGCCCGGAATAACTGCTCCGCCCTATCTCGTTGACTAGGCATAATTCCTGCGCGAATCAGCACTAACAGCCGAGCGACGAGTCGCAAATGCTGCGCGCTATCTAAGGTTGGTTATGCGCCATCGTGAGCAGCCTTGTGTATGAGGAACGATCAGTCCTGCTAACAAGCGGCTGCGGGAACCAGCTTCGGGGCCGATTGAGCTTCACTATACGCGTGCTGCCGTTGGCCCGGAGGTCACCCACAAAAGTGGGCTCTCTGTAACGCATCCCGATGTTCATTGCATCGCTTTAGCCGCCTCAATCACCATCCGGGCAATGCTAACTGAGTCGGCGATTGCACAGCGCACCCGCGGACTTCGCCGACCAATTCCTCGGACCCGACCCGCGCAAGCCTTATCGCCGCAATAAGGCCAGCGAGCACGGCAACAGTTCCCGACGATCGAATCGGTTGCAACAGTTGCCGAGATGGGAGCGAGGAACAATCCCCCGTCAGGTATTGGCATACGTCACCGCAGTGCATACACTTCACGACCGGGTTGTGTTCAACCGGGTCGATCTGACGAAGCGCTGGCCGCACGATACCGCTAAATCGACGTGCGCTTGAGGCGTTGAGGGAATGGGCGGCACGATTCGAGGATCGCAAACCGGAGCACTACGTCTTCCCTTCTGAGAAGTATGGTAAGAACGGCGTACCCTATGCGATCAACGCGGCGAAGCCGATAGGCACGTTGAAGGAAGGGTGGGAGATTGCCGCAAGCGTTCCGGCATTCAGTGCCGCTTTCACGACCTCCGGCACACGGCATGCACGCGTCTGCTAGAGGGCGGTGTTCCCTTCGCGATCCTGGCACAGATTATGGGCTGGAGTGCCTCGGCGACGATCACGATGGCGAAGCGCTACGGGCACATCGGAGACAGCTAATTGCGACGGGCGATGAGTGCGCTCGACTTCCTAGATCGTCGAGAAGACCGGCGGGAAACCATGACAGAGAAGTCCCCAGAGTTGGCTGTGGTGGCCGGAACTCGGATGGCGTAAGTTGTTGAAGAATTGGCTCCTCTGGTTGGACTCGAACCTATAACCCTTCGGTTAACAGTTGCGCAGAAGGCAAATTGCTTCCAATTGCGGCCAATTCACCTGGAGGGTCCCCGGTAAATTCCCCGGTAAGGTTTTTAGCGTGGCATCGAACTCGTCTGCGCCAGTTTCAGAGCGCCCAATGAGCGAGATTGCAGACGGCATCCTTATTGATTTCCTCTCTGACCGGCGGCGGGCTACTGTAGATCTGAGATTAGGACTAACCCATGTCACTGAAGGTAAAGAGCAACTGGAGAACCGCCGCGAACGCCTTCGGGTTAGCAGCATCACTATGGCTGGTAGGTTTGTACCTGTGGGCGGGATTGGCGCGTAACCGCTGGCACTGGGCTTCATCCTGTTAGGGGCGTTCTGGGGCTTCATCCTGTTTCCCGTCAACCTTCTCAGAGAGCTGAAGAAGCCAAAGGAACTTGTACCGGTGGATCGGGGGAGGGAATTCACTGGGCCGTTCTGCGTTTGATGAAAGCGTCATGACTAATCATTCTGACCCGTCAGATCGGGTGTCTCTTTCGCCAGCAGGCCGAGGATGGATGCGAGAGCGGGCGCCCGCCGAGCGGATTGCACGCTTGCCGTACTATCCCTGGCTCGTCGTCGGCGTCACCTGCATCGGCGCCTTCATGGGCCAACTTGATGCGAGTATCGTTCAACTTGCCTTGCCGGCTTTGCGGCGTGAATTTCATGCGTCGCTACCAGCAGTGAGCTGGGTCGCGATTTCTTATCTTTTGACCTATGCTTCCACCCTCCCGGTGTTCGCTCGCCTGTCGAAAGTGTTTGGCCGCAAACTGCTCTACACGATCGGGTTCGTTGTGTTCGCCCTCGCCTCAGCGCTGTGCGGAGTTACTTCCCATCTCAGTCTTCTCATAGCATTCCGTTTGCTTCAGGGTGTAGGGGGCGGACTATTGGGATCCAACAGCATGGCTATTCTCCAGGCGAGCGCTCCTTCAGGCGAAAGAGGAACCGCAATGGGGCTGTACGCAGCGGCTCAAGCGGTGGGCATTAGTGCTGGACCGATCGTGGGGGGATTGCTCTTATCCACGCTAGGCTGGAGATGGATTTTTTGGGTCACCGTACCCTTCTCGATCGCGGGTGGCGTCCTGACATGGTGGATCGTACCTCAGTCCAAAGAGCACGTTCACTACAAACGCTTCGATTGGGGAGGCGTGCTCTCATTAGCACCAGCCTTGACACTGATCGTTATCGTGCTCAGTCAGCTCTCTTCCTGGGGACTTGAATCGACCGCACTGATAGCAGGAGCGATCACTGTCGCTGCCTTGTTGCTCTTGTTCGCGTGGATGGAGCGTCGGCTGCCAGAACCTCTCATCGATCTGCGGCTGTTCCAATTCCCAGCATTTACAGGCGGTCTCATTGCCGTCAGTCTGTCCTACGCCTTGCTATACTCCGTGCTTTTCCTCATGTCGTTCGCTTGCATTCGAGGATTGGACGAATCGCCGATTGTTGCAGGTCTACATCTCTCTGTTCTTCCCATCGCTCTCGGTTTGGTTGCGCCGTTCAGTGGAAAGCTCTACGAACGAGTTGGAGGACGACTTGTCACGACAGCCGGTATGGCCGCTTGCGTAGGGGCCGTTGTGTTGATGTCGTTGTCCCTATCAAACACTGCAAGCAGCTTAGTCAGGATGATAGCCCTTGCGCTCTTCGGAATTGGGCTAGGTGTATTCATCGCGCCGAATAACACAGCAACAATGGCGGCCGCACCAGACAACCGCCGCAGCGAGGCTGGCGGACTGGTCAACCTCATGCGCGTTCTGGGTTGCGCAATCGGCGTTGCTGCTGCCTCGACAGCGCTTACGGGGCGCATGGAGAAGCTCACCATAATCGGAAACAAGACCGGTGAAGGCCCATCTCAGACAGTATTAACCGCGGTCGGAAACGTGCTATGGCTGGCTGCCGTATTCGCAATCTTCGCTGCAATCGCAGCGTGGCTTCGCAGCCGCGACCCGAGCGTTCGCCGGTAAGGTGGTTTCGTTCGACCCCATCGCCGGTGGCTGCTGCCGAACTGGGCGATCTGCTCGGGCGTAGCGCCGAGATAGGCGAGCAGCCGACGCAGTAGGCAGAGACCATCACAACTGCTCCGGCATTCCGTGAGGCGATCAAGTACCGGCGCTGTCTTGTGCCTGCTGATGCGTTCTACGAATGGCAGAAGCTCGATGCGAAGAACAAGCAGCCGTTTGCTATTGCTATGAAAGATGGCCAACCGTATGCCCTGGCTGGCCTCTGGGAGAAGTGGAAGGATCGTAAGGCTGGTGGAGAGCTGCTTACATTCACCGTGATCACGACTGATCCCAATGAAGTTGTCCAGCCGATGCACGACCGAATGCCTGTGATCATCCCAGAACGCGATTATGACCGTTGGCTAAAAGCGGATCCAGATCGGCCACCAATTGATCTGCTGCGACCATTCGATGCGGACAAGATGACGGCTTGGAAAGTGGAGAAAGCCGTCGGGAATGTGAAGAATGACAGACCTGAGTTGATGGAGCCGGCCTCAGGCGCGTCCGAATCGTCCGGGTCGCTTTGAAAAAACTTGATCGTCGCGCTAAGTCGCGCGTTTCATCGATTGACGCAGCGCTAACGGTCATAGCCCCGAGTGTCATTCGCTTAGGTCAGAACCTGCGGCGCGGTGGAAAAATAATGTAGCGTATCTCTTCCCAAATGCGAGCTAATAGCGTCGGCTCCTCCCACTTGGGATTGCGTTCGAATCCGTCCCGCTCTTCCTCAACACGCATCTGTGCGTACTTCTTTCGGCGACGGGCAGCATGCGCTCTCCGCTGTGCGGCATCAGCCGTGTCTGACCGGTAGCCCTCCCCTGCCTTCGCAGGCCGATACACCTTCCCGTCCCACTTCATGGGGTCGTTCTTCATGCGAGTATTTTCTCTGGACGGCCAAGCTGGAATGTATCCCTCGCCGGTCGTAGCCCATTTCGGTTCAAAGTCGCTGAGAGTCGATTCTGAGCAGGTTCTTGCGGCACGGCTGAAGCGTGATCTGGACAGTGCCCCTGACCCCATCGCCGGTGGCAGTTATCGAAGTCGGACAACTGCTCGGGCATAGCGCCGAAATAAGCGAGCAATCGACGCAGCGTCGTGGCGCTTTGGATCCTCAGTTGAGGGCCGAGCATAGTGCAGTGGTCGAGCGCCATGGCTTGTGCCGCGACAGTGCGACTCTCCGCGAAGTTCGCCAATATATTGCGCGGCTGGAAAAGCGCTCGCGGCACCAAGCGCCGACGGCTCTGTGTGGATTCCGCTCGTCGCAAGCCTCGCAGACGATCCGGTCGGCGAAGTAACGGAACCTCTCGCCCGGCGTGAGCGCGCCACAGGTTCCGCAGTCCATCGCAGGCTGCATTGCGGCACATTCACGGGCCTTCCGTTCGCGTTCCTCTCTGCGCGGCATTGAACGCATGCGCGCAGCTTAGCGCCATGTCTGAAGGTGGAAAAACGACCACAAGGGATTGGGGCAGTTGCACTGAAAACGGACAGAATGGCGGGATACACTCAGGGCCATGGACCTCTGGGAGCTGCAACGAGGCAGTTGGAACGCCTGCGATGGCTTTGGCTTGCTCTTGCTGTTCTCGGCTGCCTTGCGACACCCGCTGCAATTCTCGATGCCGTCAAAACGTACAGGGCAGACCATCGCCTCGGCTGGATCGTGCCACTCGCTTTTGCAATCCGCTTCGGACAAATCTGGCTGTTTGCTTGGTTGTGGTGGAAGTCTAGGCCAACCGATGTGTCACAAAGACCAACGGGCAAGGCCTGCAAAATAGGCGCGATCTCAGTCCCTCGAAATTAATCTCGATGGACGGCGTTTTCGGTAACATCCGAGGCCGCCGACCACCCCACCGGCAACTTACCGAAAACTAGGATGAGACGGTCGCTCTGAGGAAGAGAGAGACTATGCGGATGAAAAGGCATACGCAGGACCTCATCGCGGAAGTACCACGGGGATGCTCCAAGGTTGGGATAACAATCGGGATCGATCTTGGAGATATTTGGAGCCATTACTGCACGCTCAACGAAGATGGTGAAGTTGTCGACCGGGGGAGGTTCCGAACCAACCCATCCAGCGTCGATAAGTGGTTTACCGACCTGCCTCGAGTGCGGATCGCCATGGAAGCAGGGACGCACTCGATCTGGATCAGCGAGCAGCTTCAGGAGTTGGGCCATGAAGTAATCGTGGCCAACGTGCGCGAGCTGCGGGCGATCTCGCACAGCGATCGTAAGAGCGACCAGGTGGATGCTGAGAAGCTGGCTCGCTTTGCGCGGCTCGATCCGAAAATCCTCAGGCCCATTGCGCACCGCACAGTCGCTCAGCAAGAAGCCCTCACGCTCATCCGCGCCCGCAATCTTATCGTTCGTCTGCGGACCGCTGCGGTGAACGCAGTGCGCGGGCTGGCAAAGCCCTGCGGATATCGGCTTCCAGCTTCTTCTACGCTCTGCTTCGCCAAGCGGTGCGGGGCTATGTTGCCGCCAGGTCTTGCCCGGGCGCTCGGACCGGTGCTCCATCAGATTGCCGATATGACAGTGAAGATCAAAGAGTACGACCGGGCGATCAAGCAATTGACCGAGACGGAATATCCCGAAACACAGGCGCTCCTCAAGGTCTACGGAGTAGGCCAGCTCACGGCACTGACCTATGTCCTGACTCTGGGGAGCAAAGAACGTTTCCAACGAAGTCGCGATGTGGGTTGCTATCTCGGCCTGCGGCCGAAACGCAGTCAGTCCGGAGAGCGAGACCCTCAGCTCGGTATCACCAAGGCTGGCAACGTCTACCTCCGCAGCCTGCTGGTGGAGTGTGCCAATCACGTCCTGGGGCGGCATGGAAAGGACTCAACCCTGCGACAGTGGGGCCTGAGCCTGGCATCACGCGGAGGCAAGCAATCCCGAAATCGCGCCATCGTCGCCGTGGCGCGAAAACTTGCCGTGCTGCTGCATCGCATATGGGTCACGCAGCAACCATACATTCCGTTTTATGCAAAGGCCGCTTAAGGCAGGAATCATGTTCAACCGTTGCGACGACCCCGTGTTCCGATGACTGCGTGTCTCGTTGGGCCTTAACAAGGCCGGCCGAAAACTGGCAGCATCGACTTCTCCTACTGAACCCCAAACGGCACAGAGCCATTCCGGCTCACGCGAAGTGCGAATAGAAACCCGGCGGAGAACAACATGCGTCGCAACCAAAGCAAAGAACAAAAGCAATACTCAACGAAGGAATAAACACAGATCAGCTATTGACATCAGTGACCGTCTCATAGAAAGCAGACTTTTAAGGCATTTTGGGATTGTTTCCGGATTGCCGATAATACGGCCACGCCCTCCCCGCGTACTATGGGCAACTATGCAAAGAGCCACAAAATTTCGATGGTGGAGTATTTACCTTGCCGTGCAATTAGTAGGTTTGTTTCACCTCTTTGTCCGACTGCCTTACCACTATCGGCAGACTTTGGGTCGGCTCTTTGTACTACCTTTACTGCCTGGCGGACCACTTGCCATGTGGCTCGATCTCTATGTGCTTGGTCGAACAAGACCGGCCCTGCCCGATGATATTTTGGTTGCGATAGTAACTCTGTTGATCAACTCTGGGTTATTCGCACTTGTCTTTGGCATTGTGAGTTGGGCTCTTCGAGTGCGCAAGAATTCCTGGAGAGCAAACGCGTACACCAGAGACTGATTTTCTGACGCTCTCTGGGCATTCTGGCGCGATAGAACTGTTCTAGTTCAGCCAGCGCGCATGCGTAATTGAAGTATTGTTTGAATGTTAAGTCAGCGAGGAGCACGTGGTGTTGCATAGGCTGAACTCAGCGGTGACGCTGATTCAGAGAACAACCACGGAGGCTCCTCGAGGACATATGTATTACATCGGACTGGACGTACACAAGAAGACGATCAGCTACTGCGTGAAGGACGTGAGTGGCCGGATACAGCAAGAAGGCAAGGTTGGATCGACCCGACGCGAGCTGGATTGCTGGATGAAGACTCTGCCTCAGCCATGGAGTGTTGGCATGGAGGCCACGATCTTCAGCGGCTGGATCTACGACCATCTCCTTCCACATGCCATGCAGATCAAGGTGGCTCACCCGTTGATGCTGCGAGCGATTGCAGCAGCTAAGAAGAAGAACGACAAGATCGATGCCAGCAAGATCGCCGACTGCCTGCGCTGCGATTTCCTTCCGGAGTGCCACATGATGCCTCGAGAGATGCGGGATCGCCGCCGCACCTTGCGTTACCGACATCTGTTGGTGCGCCAGATGGTGCAGATGAAGAACCGGGTCTCTGGGCTGCTGATGGAAACAGGCGTGGAGTACAACAAGCAACGACTGCACAAGGTGAGTTATTTCCGCGAACTGCTCTCCACCAATGAGGAGGTTCATCCGAGCATACGGCCGTTGCTGAAGCTGAGCCGAGAGACGATCGAGCGTTGCCAGAGGACCGAGTACGCTCTGGTCAGTTCTCTGCAGCGCGATCCCATGCTGGCCGACAGGATTAGACGACTCAGAACGATTCCTGGAGTGGGGCCGATCACGGCGCTGACCTGGGCGCTGGAGATCGGCGATATATCACGCTTCCGCACGATCAAGAACGCGATCAGTTATTGTGGACTCTGCGGCGACGAACGAAGCTCGGCGGACAAGGCGATGCGTATGCCGCTCTCGAAACAGCGCAACAAGCATATCCAGCGAACGCTGGTCGAAGCTGCCAAGCTGGCGCCGAGACAGAGCCATGAGCTGGCTGTGATCTACGAGCGGGAAAAGCAAAAAGGAAATGGCAATCGGGCGACACTCGCCGTAGCCCGGAAGATGGTCGCCTATCTGCTTGCCGTGGATCGGGAACAGAGAGACTTTATCCCTGCTGAGGAACGCAGGACTGCAGCAGCCTGAAGGCTGCCGCTAAACAAACGGGATGAACCATGCGCAGACTGCCAGGTCCTGCATTTTGCCGACTGAGCGAAGGAGATCAAACTCCCGAGGCTCTCTACAAATTGTTTCGGGACTGGCAGAGAACACACACTCAATCTTCTGTGACGGCTCTTCGGAGTCTGAGACAGCAAATGGATGTCTGGTTCTGCCGAGCGCAGGAACCGATGCCGAGAGGCATACTTTTGCGTGTGAAACATCCTGGGACTGTTGACTTGCACGCTCTCCGAGCGTGCCCGGGACACCCGTGCCTCAATTTGACAAATGACTTACATGGATGTCGATATCGTTGGGAATATTGCTGGTCCTGCTCTGTTTAGCCTTGTGGTTATTCAGTGGATACGTTCTTGGGAAGCTTTCTCCCGAATACATAGTGACCGTTCAACCATTTGAAATTTCTCCGGAGACCGGTAAGGGTATCTCGCTCTCCGGTAAAGGCGCGTCTGATATCGTCGTGGACATTTTGAATGACGCCGCTAGTCATGCGGCTCAATTTCACGGAACTGACTATTACAGCATCGATGTGGTCACCGGCGCCCAGCCCGTATCTCTGCATCAGGCCATCAAGGTCCCGATTCAAACGTCCTACGGCATCGAGCTGAAAGGCATATCAGTGGATAGCATCTTGCATTTGTACGACCAGGCAAGATATGACCAGTGGATCATTGGCGGCGATGTGGTCTCTTCTCCGCAGGGCCTTGTCGGCAAGATCCGGTTGAATAATGCTGATACGGCAAAATCTTGGGAGACACCCCCTTCTACGCACGCTAACCCATCCGATCTTGTCCGGGAAGCCACCTATCTGATGCTCGCAAAAGAGGTTCCCGAGCTATTGGGACAGAGCTACCTGCAGCAAGCCAACTATGATGCCGCGAAGGAAGTCTTTCGTCAGTGGGCACTCGACGATCCTCAGAACTGGAAGCCAAGCTATTACCTCAGTCTCGCGTACAGCTATCAAAACAAGGGCCAAGAAGCCAGCAGTCTTGCCAACTGGGCAAACAATATAGCCGGCAATGAAAAAAACAGCGGTGCCAAAAAGCGTCGAGAGGCCCGTGGTTTAGAAAAGGAGGTCGCCTCCAACCTGTCACAAATAACGAAGGCCGTCCTGAAGACGAAGGGTGCTTCAGACCCTGACACCTTAGAAACATTGCAGCACACACTGGCGACTATGAGCCGAGATCAATCGCGCTTAAGTCATCTCTTCAAAAGCAAAGCTGCGAATGCGGACTATCAGATTCAACGAGCCAGAGGCCTCGATAAACAGGCCCTGATCGAGTCAGACCGAAACTTGCCGACGGCGTACGATCGGTCAAGGCAAGCGGTAGATAGTATCGATGAAGCGATTGAGAACGTGCCGGAAAATGGCGGCCTGCACGAGCAGCGCGCGATTCTTTTGCTGCATCTCGTGGACATAATGAAGAAGCACGGAAAAGCATCAGAGGACATCAAGAGCAAGGAGAGTGAGGAAGTCAAGGAGTACACCAGAGCCCTCGAATTCCGGCCCACAGAAGATTCCGCATTGTGGGGAGCCGTCTATGCACAGATTGACTTGGGCAACGGGGAAGATGCCGTCGATTTAGCCAGGACGATCACCCTGCTGCGACCTGACTCCAGGGCTGCGAGCGCTGCTTACATTGTTGCCCTGGAACTTGCCGTAAGAACGCCCGGGATTGAGCCGGAAAGAGAAAAGGAAGTGGAAGGGCGCCTGAAGCAGTTTCTTCAATCAAAGCCCGACGAATCGCAACTGTTAGCGGTCTGGAATGCTCTTATGACAAATAACGACCGCAAGAATCTCGATCTGGTTGCCAACGCAGCCATGCGCCTCTTTCCTGAGAACTCTACCTTTGGGGAACGAAAGCTTCAAAGTAATTCGGGGGGTTCGTTGCATTACGATAGTCGAACCGGAAGCTGAGCGATGCGGTTCAGCATGCGGCGATCACTCGCCGGTCAGTTTAGCGGAGCGGTTTGCCCAGATGAAGAGCGCCTCCTACCATTGAAAGGCGCGTATATTGAACTGCGATCGGCCTAGAAGTTGATGCGGGGTTCCTTGTTCCAAGGACAGTCGGTCTCGGCAGGGGAATCATCCAATGGCGGCTGGAGTATGCGCCTCTCTCTTTCCACAGTGGGCGCGGTGTGGTTTCCCGGGATATTCCTAGCCACCGGGAGTCCGTGGATGGACTCTTCGGGGCAGCCCTGGAGTTGCCACATGCGGCGCGGTCTGCGTTCCTGGACCGGGAGTGTAGCGACCCTCAGCTGAGGCGGGCGGTCGAAGAGTTGCTGGCGGTGCAGATGGTGCTCTTCGTGAGCTCTCGTCCGAGGTTCCATATGGTTTAAGCACAGTACTAAGCATGCTTCCAACTTACGTGCGCGGTAATGCCTATCATGCCGCAGCGCGTGGAGGTGATGTCGCAGCAGAATTCAAAAGGATTATCGATCATCCGGGTATTAGCGCTGATGTTCTTCAGTGAGCACTGTCACATCTAGGCCTTGCTCGCGCTTATGCCCTTCAGGGCGAAACCGCCAAGGCCAAGCGAAGTTACCAAGACTTTTTCCGCCTTTTGGCCAACGCTGATACCGACCTCCCGATTCTCAAGAATGCAAGGGCCGAATACGCGAGGTTATAGGCAAAGTCCAATGAATCATTCGCTGCGAAGAGTAGTGTAGGTCAAAGGATCACGGAAGTATGAGGGACATTTGAACAGCGGTGTATCAGCGTCAGGCACCAAACCACTGAGAAAGACGCCAGTGAGCAGGGATTCGCGCGTACTGCGGGAGAGAGGTATACGCGCGCACGAAGGCGGTACGTGCAGGTTAGCCCGTTTCAGATGTCTTTTGCTCTATCTCGCTGATATCTTCCGACCCATGTTGCTGCGGTTATCTCGAACGAATCAAATCACCATCTGCGCACTGAGGTAATGGGGGAAACTACCACTTCCGTGGTACAAGCCGTCCATTGTTCCGCATTTGATACGCATTCCCAAAATGCACCTATCCCATTGTTACATAGATAGTTGTAAGTGGACCCTTATCCCTTGACCGATGATCTATCCAACGCTCTCTTGCTATAAACGCCACTTCCCAAAAGTACCTCGGAGCCTCTACAAGTTCTCAGCGGCGACATAGAACCACAGCTACTCGCTTCTGCTGCATGGAACCAGCAGCAGACGGGGTTGACAACAAAAATTCACTGCTGTGGCAGGAGAGTCTAAAGTGCCCATGAAAAGAATGCTGCCAATTGTGGCGAGCTTCGCCTTGCTTGCCACCTCCGCGGTGGCTCAGGACATCACCTTCACCCCGACAGACAAGACCGTTCCCTATTCCACGTATTCCTTCATTCAGGGCGATTTCAATAACGACGGCTTTACCGATTTCCTCGCAGTCTCACCTTCGCTAAATATCTACGGGTACAAATCCGATGGCCTCGGCGGTTACACCAACTGGGTGATACCGACCTCCTATTGCCCGGCGAATCCATTAGCCGGTGGCGACTTCAAGCACAACGGGAAGAACGATCTGCTCGTCAGCACAACCGCAGACGCAAGCTGCTCGGGCGGTCAATTTCTCGATGAAAGACCGATTAGACCCGGAACTGTGCGCTCGGAAACAGTGATCGCCAGCGGAGGTACCTTTGCCGATTATCTGAGCGACGGCCGCTCCGGCAATTTCCATCTCAATAGCAAGATTCCGATCTCCAGTAATGCCGCTCTGGCGGCAGTCACAGCCGACTTCACCGACGACCATAATCTCGACGCGGTTATCCTCGACGGGAATGCCCTCGAGCTCTACATCGGCGATGGACATGGAGGATTCTCCGGCCCGCACTTGATCGCGACTCTCGCCGGCTCTGCGGCAAGCCCGACGGGAGGCTTCTACAACCTCACCGTCGGCGACTACGACGGCAACGGGTGTCAGGATCTCGCGTGGATTGAAGCCGGGCCTGGTACTCTGGCGCAGATCAAAGTCGCCTATGGCGATTGCCATGGCAACTTCGTCGTAACCACACCCATTGCCAATGCCATCGCAGTGATCGACAACATTCAAACGGCCGATTTGGATCGAGACGGCGTCAGTGACATCCTTGTCACGGTGGATGCGAATGGCGGCGGGGTCAACGGGCCCACGCTGGGCATCGGCTACGGGGAGAAGGATCGCACATTCAAAGTGAAACTCATCACCGATCCTTCGTTGACCGGTCCGCTCGCTATCGCTGACATGAACGGCGACGGATATCCAGACATCGCCTACATATCGACCTCAGCTTCCGGCGCCGAGATCAAAATACTCGAAGGCGACGCGACACAATCCTTCGCCGCGATCAGCACTCAGCCCCTGCCTGACGCAAACGGCGTTCCCGAAGAACTGCTCTTCGGCGACTACAACCGCGACGGCAAGACCGACCTCGCGATGCTCTCCGCAGGATCGGGCAATGGCCCCGTCTTCACCATCTTCACCAACACCAGCGCATATCCAGGCGGAACATGCGTAGCGCCCATCAAGCCCGGCATCAATGTCTGCAGTCCTTGGCTGAAATCCGGAACGACGGTTAACATCCTCGCGGATGGAACCAGTGAGAATCCTGCTGTCTTCATGGAGCTCTGGGTGGACGGCGTAAAGCGCGTTGGCTACGGCAGCACAAACGAACTGCGCGCCACTCTCAACCTCACACCCGGCGTGCATCGTCTCGGCTACTGGGCCATCGACGCAGCCACATCAAAACCCACCGGGTCGCCTATATCGATGTGAAATAGCCTGGTCTGAATACAAACCAGAGGCCACTCCGCAAGGAGTGGCCTCTGGTTTTTGTGGCATAGACGTTGCGAGACGCAACGTTTCGTTTCGCGCTGGAACTTCTGGTAGTGAAAGCCGCTGAGGGCTGAGCGAAGCCAGCCAGTAGGCAAGACCGCGACACAACCGACGCGGCGCGGAGCACGACATCGGAAGACGCTGACAGATCATGAGACGCGAAGGTCAGAGCAGATACCATGCCCGCAGAATCGTCAGCCAGCGCCTTTACCAGCCGGACGCGAGCCCACATATAATTCGTCCGGGGTGGTAACTGCGTGACGGCTGATTTAAGCGCAATCGACGAAGTCAAAGAAAACACACTAAGTGGTCTCCGGCCAGCCCGAGTCACAACGTACTCAATATCTGCAATTTTGCTGGCCGTTGGACTAGCTCTTGCCTTCAGTTGGGGCTTCAGGATGGTGCGCGCGGCGACCCTTCTGTATGGGATGAGCTATACGAATCCCCCCCTCATCATTCGTGCTTACTCAAGGGCCTTCCGGCACCCGATTGTTACGACCGATCAGTGGATCCAAGGTCGGGGTCGGCCTCTAGAACTTAGGGTCATGGCACCAAAGGACTTGCCCAATGCTCCGATCATTGTTCTGGTGCATGGCTTTGCATCAAATGGTATTCGAGATGGGCTCTTAAATTCATTCGCTCAAAGCCTGTCCCAAAGCGGCCTGAAGGTGGTCATGCCGGACATAAAGTCTGAGAAGATGCTTCGGATCGATCGCGCGGCGGTGGCCGACGTGGATGATGCGATTCGCTGGAGCGCGATAGGTTCAGGTCAAAAGGTCTCAGTGTTTGGCATCAGCTTTTCTGGCGGTATGGTAATTACCGCAGTGGCCAATCCGGAGTATAGCGACTACGTTAAGATGACCTTCTGTGTCTCCGGCTACAACAGTATTGAACGGCTGGGGAGATATTATCTGCATGATGACGTTATGGGACCCGACGGGAAGCGATATTCGGGAACACCTATTCAGAATGCCCTTACTCCGATGGCGTTGCAATACTCAGACGAACTAGTGCCGCCGAACGAAATCGAGCCGCTATCCCATGCGATGAGAACGATTGCCGATCAGATGGGCTATTCCGGCTCTTCTCCGACTGCCTCACTGACGTCGAATCAACGCGTCTTGCTAAACGATCTGATCAATGTCAGAACGCCGGGGATGCGGGAGCGTTATCACGCGTTGTTGAACCGGCATCGAGCGGAGCTAGCTGATATCTCGCCGATGGGAAAAATCCACGAGGTTCGAGGTTCACTTTTCGTTCTGCATGGATATGCAGACGAAACAATTCCAGTGGGCGAGGCAGAATGGACGCGGGCTGAAGGCATTCATATGAGCAATGTGAAGGTGCTCCTGACATCGTGGGTAAATCATTGTGTACTGGTTCCGCGAGCTTCGTTTCAGGACAAGCTTCAGGTGGTGCATTTCGTGTCTGAGATGCTCGATGAAGCGCTACATCCTGTGCCCCTTTCTCCTGCCAATTCTCGGGTGGAAATCAAAGGGTTTTCAAGATAACTTTCGTATCAGCTTGCACAGCATTCGGCACGTTTGTGTAGACTTCGCGTCGTAATCAAGTTTTTTTAAAGCGGTTGTTCTCCACGCCTGCGACCAGATTTCGATGCGTTTGTATGGGTTGAGATTGAGCTTTGGCAAAGAGCGGTGTAAGCCTTTGACACCTCCGCCCCCCTGCCTTACGATCCTAGGTACCCGAGCGGGCACTCCACATGGCAGTCAAAACTGATTCCGCTGCTCTGACGGCATTGCTGGACAGGACCCGGACAGAATCGGGCCGAACCCTGCTGCAGCTTGTCGACGAAAGTCCGGTTCTACTCGTCTTCCTGCGTCATTTCGGATGCGCCTTTTGCCGTCAGGCCATCGATGACGTCTCAAAAGTTCGTTCCGACCTCACGAGGCTAGGCGTGCGGGCAGCGTTCGTTCACCTGGGCTCGCCCGAGCGAGCGAAGCCCTACTTCGACTACTACAATCTTTCCGATGTGGAGCGCGTCAGCAACCCCGACGGCTCGCTCTACAGCGACCCCGCCTTCGCACTGGCACGCGTTAGCGTTTGGCAGCTCTTCCGACCGGCAGTCTGGATCGGGTGGCTGCGAGGCGCAATCTTTAAGTACCGTATCGGCCTCCTCAAAGAAGACATCCAGCAGATGCCCGGCGTTTTCTTCCTAAAGGATCGTGTAATCGCAAACCTTTACCGGCATCGCACCATCGCCGACCGGCCGGATTATATTGCAGTTGTCGGCGCACGGAAGTAGCCGGCCTGCCAAGTCATTCCTTTGCTTTGCTGGCCTTGACGCCCGTCCGCACGTCAACAAATGGGCACTTTCGCCCGTGTCAAGCCCTACCGCTTGCGGTCGTTTTTCCACCCTACAGCGCAGCACTATCCTCCGCGCATGGGAAGCCACGGGCGCAGACAGCCGGAGACGCGCATGGTGCCAGTGCTGGACTGTCAGCGTTGCGGCGAGCTCACACCCGCCTCCCGCTTTCGCTATGTGTGCGATCGCCTGCTCTGCGATCACTGCGGCGCTGAGAATTCTCAAATGCGCGTGCACTCGGTCCAGGTGCGCGACATCTTCGTCCACTTCGACACTTCAGGCCCCTGCTCCGTGCAGGGAATGGCTCTCAACCTCGACCGCGCCCTTGGCCCGCGTGTCCCTGTCACCAGCCCGGACACGCTGCGACGCCTGCTCTCTTACCTTGGTGCCAACCGCGTGGCGCTCAATGAGTTCGACAAGTGCCGCGAGAGCCACGGGGCCGGGAACGTGCGCATCACTCTCGAGCCCGGCCGCAAGAACTTGTTGCGACTGCGGAAGTAGAAAGCTCCTGCGCGCTCCGCCCACGTCTTGACATCGGATGAATAAAAAGAAAAGTTCAAAATCAGAAGCGCAGCTCATCCGCTAAGACCCGTCGTCGGCTTTCCGACTGGAGCGGTCGGCCAAGCCGCTGATCACTCATCGGTGCTCTAGGGATGAGAACGTTCGGTCGGATCGAGAGGTAAAACTCCGCTACCGAAAAAACTGCTCGTCGCGCAGGACAGTGCTGATGGCAGGCAAAAGATCACGCGCCGCTTCCGATTTCACCACCAAGCCCAGCGCACCAATGTTCATCGCGTCGCACGACAGTTCCGGACAATCGTAAGGGGTCAAAAAAAGTATTCTTGAACGTGGTGCAAGGCTGCGGATTTGGCGAGCGGCTTCCAGGCCGTTGAGATCTGGAATGCCGATGTCCATCAAGACCAAGTCAGGTTGCAACTCTTCACTCTTCTGTACCGCTTCTAAGCCGTCCGAACTTTCGCAAATGACGACTCGATCCAGGCGTTGCTGGAGCATTGAACAAACATAGTGTCGCCACGCCTGCGAGTCATCCACAACTAAGATATATAGCGGTATCAACCTTCAGAGCCCTCCTTCAGGCAACGTTCATCTACGCCATCGCTGGCAGCGCTGAACTGATTACTTTTGAGGATGGCACTTACTGTCGACCGAATCGTTGCTCATGAGCAACGATGAGAACCCACAGCCGACCAGGCTCTTTATGCGAGCCGACTAATGATTTGCCGCCGCTCAACTGCCTCCTATTCTGCCGTTCGGAGCAGTCTGTTCTCATGATCGCGGTCCTCAAGGCGATCCGATCGGCTACGATCAGGGCTCGGAATGGAATGAATCAGTTGAACGCCGAAAACACCGGTGTGCTCCTGTTTGCTGCGGATCTCGCCCATCACTTCGCCACAAAGCTTGAGCACGTTCCTCTGCTCGGCAATCGCGAGAAGCACTAGCCGAACCGAGCCCTCCGATTCGGCCTTCCTCGCCATGCGCTCGGCCTCCTCAAGAAGGCGCTGAGCATGACCCATCAAATCATCGGCATTGCTTATCTTGCGTGCCAGGTCTGACTTCACCAGTTGTTCCGGTAAGTGAGCTCGGTGTCCCTCCCGCAATATGGCGATCGTCTGCACATCTCCGCTCTTGTCGCATCGAGTCACAAGATCGTGAATGTACCGTCGGACCTTCTCAGGTAGCGCGTTAATCTCGTCAACGGTGGGGTAGATCGATGCGGTTCGTTTCATGAAGCACCACCGGTAATGATGATGCCACGGGCGGGTGATTCCGAGCAGCATCCACGGGCGGCGAATTCCCAACGAGTCTCCGCAAGTTACCTATAAGTGAGATGAGAAGGTCACCTCGGAATCGAGAGAGACTATGCGCATGAAAAGGCATCCGCAGTATTTCATCTCAAAAAGTCCACTCAGAGGTTCCAGGGTCGGGACAACGATGGGAATCGACCTTGGAGACATCTGGAGCCATTACTGCACTATCAACGAAGGGGGCGAGGTCATCGATCGTGGTCGCTTCCGAACCAACCCATCGGGTGTAGATAAGCGCTTCCGCGATCTCGAGCCGATGCGGATAGCGATGGAAGCCGGAACTCATTCCATCTGGATCAGCGAGCAGATACGCGATCTGGGCCATGAAGTGATTGTGGCGAACGTGCGCGAGCTGCGGGCGATCTCACACAGCGATCGCAAGAGCGATTCAGTGGACGCCGAGAAGCTGGCACGTTACGCGCGGCTCGATCCAGAGATCCTTCGTCCGATTGCCCATCGCACCGTGGCGCAGCAGGAGACACTGACGCTGATTCGTGCTCGCGATGTGCTGGTGCGCCTGCGAACAGGCGCAGTGAACTCAGTTCGAGGACTGGCGAAGCCTTGCGGCTACCGCCTCCCGGCCTCGTCGACACTGTGCTTCGCGAAGCGCTGCCTGGCGATGATGCCGCCTGGGCTGGGCGTTGCGCTTCGCCCACTGCTCCATCAGATCGGCGACATGACAGTGAAGATTAAGGAGTATGACCGCGCGATCAAGAAACTGACAGAGACCGAGTACTCCGAGACGCAAGCACTCATCAAGGTCTATGGCGTGGGCTATCTAACAGCGCTCACGTACGTGCTGACACTCGGCAAGAAGGAACGCTTTCGGTGTAGTCGAGATGTGGGCTGCTATCTTGGCTTGCGACCGAAACGCAGCCAGTCAGGAGACAGTGATCCGCAGCTAGGTATCACAAAGGCTGGCAACGGCTATCTGCGACAGTTGCTGGTCGAGTGCGCCAACCATGTCATCGGACCACATGGAAAAGACTCGAGTTTGCGCAGGTGGGGACTGAGCCTGGGCGCACGCGGCGGCAGTCATGCGCGAAGACGAGCAGTTGTTGCTGTGGCGAGAAAGCTTGCTGTTCTGCTTCACCGCATCTGGATAACGCAGGAAGCCTACGTACCGTTCTATGAAGCGGCAGTTTGAAATGAGGAGATGACTTCACCTGTTGCGACGACCCCGCGTTCCGATGACTGCGCACGGGGTTAGGCCCTCAACGAGGCCGACCGAAAACTGGCAGCATCGACTTCTCCATAGGACCCCAACCGGCACAGAGCCGCAGGCTCATACAAAGTGCGTATAGAAACACGGTGGAGAACAACATGCGTCGCAACCGAAACGAAAACAAAGACCCCAACGAAAGAAAAACAAAAACGAGATATTGACATCGGTGACCTTCTCATAGAAAAGTGCGTATAGAAACACGGTGGAGAACAACATGCGTCGCAACCGAAACGAAAACAAAGACCCCAACGAAAGAAAAACAAAAACGAGATATGACCTTGCCCTCAGAATCCGTATCCCATAACTGGTTGTAGTTCGCAGTCGTGGCTGTGGGCAAAGTGGAAATCGGTTTTATCGATTTCCAGCTTTTCCATAGCCTATTTTGTTTGCGCGGCTGTCAACTTGCCATGGCTGCCCTCTGATGTGACCATTGTGTTTCATACTCGACCGGGCTGAGATAGCCGAGTGTGGAGTGCAAGCGAGTTTGGTTATACCAGAGCAACCAATCGAGGACCTCATCCTTAGCCTGACGAATCGTTTGAAAGTGTCGGCCATGCAGCCGTTCTACCTTCAGCGATGCGAACAGCGTCTCGACGCACGCGTTGTCCCAGCAATTACCTTTGCGGCTCATCGAAGGCTTGATGTCACGCCCGTTGAGTAACTGCTGAAACTCGTAACTGGCATACTGGCTCCCTCGGTCGCTATGGAAGATCTGCCGGGCATTTCGATCTGGGCTGCGGTGCAGCCAGGCCATCTCCAGCGCATCGATGACCAAATGGCTGCGCATTTCCGGTTGCATCGACCAGCCCACCACCCGACGGCTGAACAAGTCAATCACTACTGCCAGAAACAGCCAGCCCTGATTGGTTGGAATATAGGTAATGTCGCCGGCCCACGCCTGGTTGGGCGCGGCCACGGTGAAGTGGCGGTTCAGCAGGTTGGGCGCGATCGGCAGACCATGTCGGCTATCGGTGGTGACGCGGAAACGCCGCCTGCCGCGAGCGCGAATACCATGCTGCTGCATCAGCTGCTGCACCCGCTGTTTGCCCACGCGAATGCCCTGGGCACGCAGTGCGCGCCAGATGCGCGGCCAACCATAAGCTCCACGATGGGCCACATACACAGCGCGAATATGCACCACCAGCGCTTCCGCGCTCAGGTGACGGCGCCCGGCGATTTGCAGGCGACGAACAAAGTGCTCGTGGTAGCCAGCCATACTTACCCCAAGCATCCGGCACTGCACGCGGATCGGCCACACCCGCCGGTTGCGTCGAATCATGGCGTACTTCACTTCTGCCCCTTGGCAAAGTACGCCATAGCTTTTCCCAGGATGTCGCGCTCCATCGTCACCCGCGCCAGCTCCGCCCGCAAACGGCTGATCTCCATCTGCTCGGCGGTCACCTTCGACCGGCTGTCGCCACCCTGCAGCCTGCCTTCTCGATGGGCTTTGACCCAGTTGAACAACGTCTGCTCGACAAGGCCCAACGTTCGCGATGCCGCCGCTATGCTCTGGCCCGACTCAACCAGCCGAACCGCCTCCTGTTTGAACTCGAGCGTGTAACGCGCACGCGTCGCCTTCATCATCATTTTCCCCTTCGCTGATTGTCAGCTAAGGGATACGTTTCGCGCGGGCAAGATCAATATTGACATCGGTGACCTTCTCATAGAAACCCCGTATTTCGGGAACTACACGAACCATTTGGCCGAGATGCGGACTATTCGTCCGTGTGCCAACTTCCGGATTTGGCGACAACACACACGGAGTCTCAGAAAGAACGGCGGTATGGCCAAGATCTATATGGCTCCCTTATGGCCCCGTTATGCCTTCCTTAGGCAATCATTGCTACCGTTTCTATGGCCCCGCCTGCGAATCAAATCAACACATGTCGCAAGAGCCATGGAAAACGGAGAAGTGAAGTGAAAACAATAGTTAAGTCACGCATTCAGTGGCCGTCCCTGCTGGGGTTGACCCTACTCGGGCTGCATCTGGGAGCGGGAGATCTAAAAGGTCAGAGCACTGTGCCCAACCCGCAAACAGCCGCGGAAGATACTCAAACATCGACGGCTCAGGACCAAAAGATTCAGCAATTGCAGGACAAGCTGGACGAGATTGAGAAGGAGTTAATCGAGCTGAAGCGGGCCAATTCGGCCCAGCCGGAGGCACATCACGTCACGACTGCGAAGGCATCTGCTCCACCACCGCCAGCCGTCTCGGCCTCTGCTCCACCACCGCCAGCCGTCTCGGCCTCTGCTCCACCACCGCCAAGCGTCTCGGCCTCTGCTCCACCGTCAACCCTCTCGGCCTCTGCTCCGCCGCCGACCGTCTCGGAGGAGGAGTCCGTGATAACCGACCCCTCCAATCCAAAGTCAGTGCCGTTCGCTTTCGCCGATTTCACTTGGCTCAATGGCAACCCCCGCACCAAAGACACTCCCTACGCGACCAAATATTTCACTCCCGAGATTCGCTCGGACGTTAGTTACACCTACGACTTCCGCCATCCGCAGGACGACACCATCGTCGGATCTAGCGAGGTCTTTCGTTCCAGTGAAGTAACTTTGACTGACCTTGGGATCGGCGGCGACTTCCATGTGGGCAATGTGCACGCCCGCGTTTTGAGCCAGATCGGTCTTTACTCGACGGCTACGCCGCGCAACGACGCCAGCCCCGCACGTGGACAGTGGGATCTCGCCAACGCCTATCGTTATATAGGCGAGGCCAACGCAGGCTACCATTTCAACGTCCAGCATGGTCTCAACGTGGATGCCGGCATCTTCCTCTCCTACGTCGGCCTGTTCTCGTTTTATCAGTTCGATAACTGGGCCTACCAGCCCTCGTACGTGTCCTCAAACACGCCTTGGTTCTTCAACGGTGTGCGAGTGCAGTGGTTTCCAACCGCCAAATTGAAGATCGAACCATGGTTTATCAACGGCTGGCAGTCCTACGGACGCTTCAACAATCGGCCTGGGCTTGGCGGACAGATTCTGTGGAGGCCCACCGGCAAATTGGAGATTATCGGCAACCAGTACGGCTTCGGCGAGGATGCGCTTGGCATACCCAGCCGCACCCGCTTACACACCGATGACAGCATCGAGTACAAGTACTATGACCGTCCCGACTCCATCGTAAGCAAAGCTGCTATGACGCTGACCGGCGACGCAGGCTGCGAGAGCGGAGGCGGCGTAAGCTGCCATGGTAACGGCAAGACCGGCCCCAAGCAGAGCTTCCTCGGCTTCATGTTTTACAACCGCCTCTGGTTCGATCGTGATCGTTTCGGTCTGACCCTCGGTGGCGGTCGCATCAACAACCCCGGCCGTTATCTCGTCCTGCTGCCACCCATCAACGGAGCAACCGCAGCCTCGGGCACGCCCTACTTCACCGAGAACCCCGGTCAGCCGTTCAAGGCATGGGATGCCTCTGTCACCGCCGACTACATGCCCAGCCAGTACTTCACCTACCGGCTGGAGTACAACCACCGCGCCGCCAATGTCCCCTACTTCAGCGGTCCAGGAGGCGTCACACCGCCAGGAGGAAACACTGGAGCGCCAGGATCTGTTGTGCCTGGCTGGAGTCCCGATCTTCGCAACAGCGAAAACCGGATCACTGGTGCCTTCCTTGTGAAGTTTTAAACCCGATTGGCTGGCAACGGTGCACACGCTGGTGCCAGCCGCACTTTCCTGCTGATGATAGGAATTCGCAAGGGTTTACTGGCCATTCGAAGGTTCTTGGACCGTAGTTGTCCGGAATTAGTCCATGAGGTCCCCGCCCACAATTCCGGTCCCTCTGTAGGAGTGGTTTTCCACTTTAGGTCACTCTACTAATGACATTTATACGCATGCACTCGGTAAAACGCTCGGCGCAAGTTTCGAGAAGAGTGCTACTGCTCTTACCTCTCGCGCTCCTCAGCGCAAGTATCATTGGGACCGCCTATGCACAGTCGCGTAACGTTGACGGCACCTTCCTCGTAGATGCCAGAGTGAACGGAACCCCAGCGGTTTTAGTGCTCGACACAGGTGCAGAACATTCTCTTCTTGATCGGGAGTTTGCACAGCGGCTTGACCTCCGCCCAGTTGGGTATGCGGATCTTCAAACGCCTTACTCGTCGGAACATACCGGGGTTGTACTCGTACCTCACCTTGACATTCAATCCGTTCACAGCAGCGGTCTAAGGATGATGACTGATGATTTGGCAGCAACTTCCGGAGCGCTAGGGGTACACATCGATGGCGCCTTGGGAAATGACGTCATCCGCAAATTTACAATCACGCTTGATTATTCTGTCGGATCTATTACGTTTGGCCGTATATGCGTTGCGCCTCATGGCGTTCCTATCAAGCTCCATAGGATCGGAAATCGATACTTTGCCCACTTGAACCTTGACGGGGTTCCATTGACGTTTCTGCTTGATACGGGCACGAATTTCAGCGTTCTGTCGAACAGCGGATGGTCGAGACTAACTCAAGACAAGAAGGCACTTTCGGTCATTGATGGAGTTCGTTCATCGGGGACGTCAGCGCCCTCTAAATTGGTGTGCATACGCCACATGACCATCGGACGTACCTCGTATGAAAACCTCCCAATGCGAGTACAACCACCGACGTCTGCCGGCTTCCTTTCGAATCCCGATATTGACGGTCTATTGGGAAGTGATTTCTTAAAGCAATTTGTCGTTTCGCTTGATTTGGCAAATGATTCGCTGTATCTCCGTCCTGACCCTAACTGCAAGGCCGATCAAGATCGCTTCTCTACAATCGGCATTCAGTTCGCGGAGAATCCCACAGGTTTTTTTACCGTGATGGCAGTCTGGAGTCCGACCCCATCGTCACAGGGTGGCCTCAAAATAGGCGATCAGATACTGTCGGTCAATGGACTAAGCACCATCGAAATGACTCAGGAGGATCTATCGCGACAATTGCATGGAGAGTCGGGGCGTAAGATTCAGCTCGTGATCGGCTCGGGCGAAAACCAACGTACTGTTCGTTTGGAAATAGAAAATCTTCTTTGCCAATCGCCTCTCATTGTGACGAAATGAGTTAACTGGTGAACCGTCGCAGAGTAAACGTTACTATTCATGAGCCGTCTAATCAGATGTGAGCAGCGATTCGGTGATTCTCACCAGAAGTCAGCAGTTCGAACTCAACCGAATTGCATAGTCTCGCTCTCTCCCTGCGGGATACGTCTTCCGGGGGCCTTATCCCCGATGCTAGCTGAGAGAGTCTCATTCAACAGCATTAAGCAGATGTTGGGAACTACGGCTCCGACAAGCCGGACATGAGGACCGCAGCCTTCGAAACTGGGAGTCGCGGGAATGTGGAAAGGTTACAAGTACTCCCTAGCCGCTTCGTCGCGGCCTTCTTACCCTTTTCGTATCCTGAGTCCGCCAAGGAGATTCCGATGCGGCCACGAAGCCACTTTAGCGAAAGCCGTGCAGCCCTCCCTTTCAAACGACTTAGGAAAGTGGCTTGGCCGCAAAGAACTCTACCTGCTGAATCTGCGGTGGTTTAGCAAATAATTCTTCGGCTTTGGCGAAGAGTGCCTTGGCAATCGCACCGTTCAGATGCGCTTGCAGTCCTGCTTCATTCGCGAATGTATCGAAGATACCGAATGTGGCCGGTCCGATGCGAAAGGCAAACCATGTCGTTGTTCCCGCTTCTTGCATAACCAATGGTTGCGCGGATTTCAGAAACTCTTCGACTTCACCTTCTTTGCCCGGTCGCGCTTCCAGTGTGGCTGATACTGCAAAACGGTCCATGTCTTCTCCCAATTCTCGGTTCATGTGGCGTGGTGTGGGCCAGAGATACTCTCTCGCCGGCCCCCTTCGATTTCCATTGCTGGCCCGGGTCTCAATTCTTCAGAGCATCGACTTGACTCAGCAAGGCCCTCATATGATTGACAGGAAGAGAAAAGGTTACAACTGGCACGAATACGTAGGCAAAGTCCGGACGATCTCATCGCCGATCTGGTGATCTTAGTTGTAACCTCGCTCCATCTTGGTGCGTCTATGGAAGTGGCAGGTAAGCTCTCAGAAGAGGATACGAATATTGTGACAGAGCACACCGGGGTACCTGCACTCAAAAGACAGAGGCAGGGTTCCTGGCTCATCGGTCTGACGAGCTTCCTTTTTATTTTGTTGCAGAGTGCTTGTACCGCGGTGATGGCTATCAGCGGCCTTCGCTTGCTGATTGGGTTGGGTTCACTGGCGGCTGCCACTTTCATTCCAGGATTTATATTTTCCATTCATACTGATAAAATTCGCCTTCCGATGATGGCTGTTGCCGTACTTGGGTCCGTTCTCAATCTTTATGTCGTGTGGAGAATACGATCTCTTCGAGCGCGACCCGCGTCGCAATGGAGAGCGCAGCCGGTTACTGCCAAACGACGCCTGTCGGAGACAATTCAAATCGTGCTCTCTATTCTGACTGTCTTTCTGGTTGTAGCTGAGAGTCTCGCGCACTACATCTTGCACGGCTCATTTTTGTAGCCTCTAGACGCCTCCGGTTCCTTGCAATTCCAGGTCGATGCGCGGATGCAGGCGTTCGCTGAAGCCAACAGGCAGCGCAAGCACGCGTTCATCCGCAGTAAGGATGATGATGTTGCAAGTGGAGTCTAGAATGGCAGCAATGCACCTGGAGTGGATGCAACGAATGTCGCCGTGATTGGGATGGCTCGATTCGGGCTGTATCACATGAACACTCCCTCGGCGACGGATTGTGTATGAGAACAACAGAGCTGTCAGGCTGGGTACATGTTTTCTTTCTGGGCGCCGATTGGCACCGTGGAACCTGTGCACTATAGAAATCTCACGGCAGAGGCTCGTTGAGCAGATGCCGCCCACGCAGGCAAGGGGGGTTACCCACGTGGGCCGGCAACGGGCCTGAGCCCATTGCAATTACAGTGCTGCGATACCGTTGAAGCCAACCGCCGCGGTGAACCCCGGGATCTCATTCACTTCCGTCAGCGTTCCGTTGGACAGGATGGCAAAAACACCCACGGTTCCAACTGTCGCGTTGAGCGAGTAGAAGAACTTGCCATCGCCGCTGATCGTGATGTCGAGGTTCGTGGCATTCTCCCGGTTGCTTGCGACGACAGAGGACGAGGTGAGCGCGGCCAAGGCGCCGCTCTGGCCGATCGAAAATCCGGAGATGTTCGAGCTACCGGCATTTGATGCGTAGACAAAAGCGCCATTCGGAGTGATTGCATTCCAACAGTTGGCGTCGCCGTTGGTCGTCAAGCTCTGCGTGACAACGGAAAGCTTTCCATTCGAATTCACTGTGTAGGAAGAGATTGCAGAAAGGGTCGAACCCGTCTCAGAAACAATCAGCTTTCCATCGGGAGCGAACCGCCCTGAGAAGGCCCCAACCCCAGGGCTGGGATTGACAACAAGGGGGCCCAATGTACCGTTCGGATTGATGTGGAACGTATCGATATTGTTGGTGAGACGCTCCACCACGGCGAGGGTTTGGCCGTCGGGGCTGATCGAAATCGATGATCCGCCGACCGCATTGGCAGAGAGAAATGCGGTGGAGTTAGCAATGGGAAGCAGCTGCCCACGGAAGCCCATTTGGAAGCCAACGACGCTGCCCGCGCCGCCCTGGTTGAGGACATAAACACGATTCTGCGACTGAGCAATGGCCACGGGATTGCTGCCGCCGGAAGGTTGCCTATTCAGGAAAATCAGTCGTCCCCCGATAACCCTAAAGACAGTGATATCGCCGCTTCCCGCGTTCGCGGCGAACAGGAGCGAGTGGTCTGCGCTCAACGTCAGCGAGCCCTGCGATTCAAGAGGATCGTTCACCCCCCCAGTGCCCCTGCCTTTCGTATCGAAGGTTTCCTTTGCGACAACTGTCCCATCGGAGGCATGAACGAATTCAATTATCTGGTTTTTGTCGGCATTATTCGACATGACAAAGAATGTTTCTGCTCCTCTGATTTGCGCGCCGGCGAGCATGGCTGGGAACAAGCATCCAATCCCAATCGCGATCGTCGATAGGCCACGAATTGCTTTCAACATTTGCTACTCCTTGGAAGGCTGAGAATTTGCGCGTAAAAAAACCCAGACGCTGTCTGCGAAGGCAGCGCTGAAGCAAGATCAGCTTTGTGCGCAGATGTTGGAGAGGCCAAGAGAGGAAAGGTTACAGGATCGTACATGGAATGCCGGAAAATTAATGGTGCAGTTTTCCCGTTTGTAGGTTTGCTCGACAAGGATGCCCGAAACGTAACACTAAGGCACACGCAGCGCTACCGACTACAAGCTGCGTTGCAAAAGATTCAAAAGGACGATATATCCGCTGCTCAGGTAGACAACCCCATCTTGCTAGGCCGAATCCCTCAAGGCCGCCAGGCGCAGAGTCTGTTGCCGGGCATTTAGAGCTACTTCGCGGGACTTACTGGAGGCGCCGCCAGCCTCAATTCACAGTGATGGTCCCGCGCTGAAGTGCAGTTACGAATTCTTTGCGAAGGCCAAGTCGAGCGATCATGCGACGGCATCTTATCCGCGCCTGGCGAGAAGGTCTGAGTTTGTGGGGTCGAATCGCGGAAGTCTGGCTGCTTCCGCAGTAGCATCGATGAATGCGCTTATGGGGAGCAACGGCACTGCTATCGTCTGTCGGACGTTATCACGTTTCAGGTTCCTTAATCTTGGCGAGGGTCCTCTCGGACGATCGCACTATGGCGTCAATATCGAGCCTGTATGCACGCGGCTCTCTGTAAAGTCGAGTTCCCGCTGCAGCGTCCGCAAGACCTCATCGTCGATTCGCCCCTCATTCCGTAACCGAATGAGTGCCTCCCGCTCTACTTGGAGTGCCGCCAGAACTGCCTCACTCCGGCGGGTCTGGTCGATCAATCCCTTCACTTGCTCCTCGCGTTCTGCGGGCATCGCATCGAGTCTTCGTTGGTAGCTCGCGATCAACTCTCCAAACATCGCAGACTGCTCACGATTCTTCGAACGCTTGCGAGCCAGATGTACCAGAGCTTCTTGCAGCATGACACGTCTCGCTTCCTGCTCTTCATCGTCTATGTGCCCTAGGCCCGACAATCCGAGCTTCCGGATCAGCCAAGGCAGCGAAAGACCCTGCAATACCAGGGTCGCGATGATCAGGCAGAACGCGAGGTAAATGATCATGCTCCTCTGCGGAAACATCCTCCCGCCCGGTAACGTATATGGCAGTGAGAATGCCGCAGCCAGCGATAGGACGCCCCGCATCCCGCCCCACCCGATCACAAATAACCCTCGTGGCTCTGGCCTCTCGACCTCGATCTTCTGTACCCACCGCCGAATTGCACACTCGATGTAGGTCTCTCCGTACACCCACGCCATCCGAAGCACGATGATTGCTGCACTAAAGCCGATCCCATATTCCAACAACACCAGGTGACTCAGACCGCCGATCTGTCCCATCACATACGGGAGTTGCAGCCCGATCAGCACAAACACGATGCCGTTCAGCACAAAGGTCAGCGCGTCCCACACCGCTGTCGCCTGCAACCGCGCCTGCGGTGACATATACTCCGAACTCTTTCGGCTCATGTACATGCCGCATGCAATAACTGCTATCACGCCCGAAGCGTGCACCCTATCTGCTATGAGATAAGCCGCATATGGCACCAGGATGCTGATTACGATCTCAATCGGCCCGTCATCGACCCACCGTTCAAACAAGGCCACTACGCCGCCGATGGCGAGACCAACCATCACTCCGGCGCCGATCAAAAATACCAGCCGTCCGCACCCCCTCCACAATCGATGGGGTCCGGCCCGTCATCAGCATGGCTAGCCCAAACTGTAGCGCCAGTAGTCCAGTGCCGTCGTTAACCAGGCTCTCGGCCTCCAGGATGTGCACGATGCGTTGCGGCAGTCCTACTCTCCGCGCAATCGAGGTGGCCGCGATGGCATCCGTCGCGGCCACCACCGCACCCAACAGCACCGCAGACTTCCAGTCAAACCCAGGCAACAACGATCCGGCTGTCATCGCCAGCCCCAGAACGGTGAACGACACCAGTCCCACCGCAAGCATCGCAATGCTCACGAAGTTCCGTTGGAACTCTCTCCACGACAGAGTCCAGGCAGCCGAGTACAGCAGCGGAGGCAAAAAAACCAGAAAGACCAGATTGGGATCTAGCCCGATCCGCGGCATTCCCGGCAGAAAGCTCAGCAGCAGTCCGGCAATCACGAGCAGGATTGGATAGGGGACCTTCAACCGCCGCGCCAACCCCGCAAACACGGCCACGAAGACCAGCAGCAGCAGAAATACGGCTTGTACACCGCCCACCATCAGCTCATCGACCGGATGCGAAGTATTGCCACGTTATGTTCGCAGACGTTGGCTGAGAAGGGCATGTCCCATTATCGCGCCTCAGAAGAGGCCCTATTCCCCGTTGAGCACTCCAGTAGGGCTGAACTTCAGGTCTTGGATTTCTGGCGAATAACGGGCTACCCGGAAATGATCCTCCGATGCGCCTGAAAAGTCCGCTTATCGGTAAGTTCGATTCTCAACCGACGAACAGGACGATGTACTCACATCAGGCACCATGCGCCGGTTGGAATGCGGTTCCACCACGCAGCCTGCGTGTATCCCTGTCTGTTCAACACATCATTCATCCCCGCAACCGCCAGCGCAATTGTAGGCGTCGGCTGCTCCTTCGCGACACCTTGAATGGTCGACCATAACCGCCCAAGACCTCGAAGTACGAGTCCGTGTTTTCGCGGGGAACGAAAACGCAGCTGCATGATCCTGCTCGTGGCATCGTCGATGAAGACCAGCAGCGTGCAGGGTGCACAACGTTCTTCGAACCAGCGATGCTCGCTGCCATCGATCTGGATCAGCCGGGCGAGTGCCAGCCCAAATGCAGATGTTGGGGAGGCGGTCTCCGTGTCTGCTCCTACCGCCTTCTTTCCAAAGCCAGCCGCCACTGTTACGAGTCCTTGGGGAACGTCGCCAGTCAGAGCGGTCCGTAGTTTCGTGGCAATTTGTATAACGCGTCTTTTCCGCAACTCCTTGTAAGGTATCCGCGTAACGAAAACCTGAGGCTTCTTTTCTACGATCGTCGTTCCGGGAAGATACCGTTGCCAGGTCGATAGACGGTCCGGGGAAAGGACGGCTGCTTCCCTACTGTGGCAGATCGAATCCGCTTTTTAAGGATTAGATTGGACGGATTCTCGACCGCAGACTGACTAATCGCCGCCTAGCGTGCCGGTATTCGGGACGTCAAAGATCGGGTTGTAAGCCTCCAGAACCTCGGCCCGCTCGATGGTGCTCTCGTCCGGATTCCTATAATTCCAGCGCAACAGGGTGGTAAAATAATGAACCACTTATGGCAACCTCCTAGATTTTGTCTTGAACTCTGCGGCCCTCCGTGTGGTTTAATTACGCCCGTGTGAATCGCAGGTGCGTACGAGGTGCCGCATGGAGCCTGCCAGCTATGATGTCATTGTCATCAAATTCACAGTCGTCGCGTCGTTTCCCTGTATCTACCTGCTCGAAATCGACAGGGATCTACGCCTATTGCGGGGATGCAGTCCAATCAAGTCCGCTGTAAACTGCTTGCCGCAAGATAACGACGTCTCTATCCGGCGCGGGCTGTCTGTGCAGTCATGAAGAAACACGGCGGATCGCATCGTTGCTGGCCACGCTGGGAGAAGCAACGCTGTGGCAGATCTTCAGTGAGCTCGCAGCACTCGAGGAACTGCAACGCAGCGCCGTCCTACGTCCGCATGACGAAGTCAGTCTGGATCCCAAAACCGACAAGTACGCGATGCTCATGCGCACCCGACTTGACTATGCGCTCGGCAATCTCACGCTCGCAGAGATCGCAATAGAACTTGGGCTGCTTACCCAAGAAGGATTCGAGGCCGCGGCTCCCGGCCAAGGGCTGGCAGACTTTCACAAGCTCGCCCTGCCTCCTCGGAAGCTTTTTTCCGCTACGCCAGCGCCTACCTTTACTTCGGCGCGCGCCTGCTGAGCTTCCGTCTCTTCGGACCGTTGTGGCCCGACGAACTGCCGCAAACCGAGCCACAAGCCGAGCGAATGAATCGGCGGCTCTTCTCGATCGTGACTCCGCCGGCCCTAATCCTAGCTATTCCCGGGACAGGCGAGATCGATCCTGGCATGTTCGAGAAGTTTTTCTCGCGCCAAGCGGAAACCCGATGGGAGGATGCGCTCGGCTTCCTCGACGGATTTCATCCTGGTACAAGCCTCGCGTCGAGGATCGGCGTCGAAGAAACACTGGCAAGATCCTCTCTTCAAGAGCCTGTCCAGTTTGAACTTTGGCTTCGCGGACTGCTTCCGGAAGCCGGTGAAGCGCAGCAACAACGTTTCTCGCGCATTAGCGATGGCATTGTGGCGTGGGTGCGCTCTCGAACTGCGTTTTACCTTTCCCTACAAAAGCAGCACTTCCTCGCAGCGGGCGAGACGCTAATTCCACCCGCGTCACGCCCAGCCCGCGAAGCCATCCTTACCAATCCGCTCACAGCACGATTCGCTCTCGCCGATATTTATTGGATCGCCGGCATTTTGCGCGCGGAGGTGTCCACGAATGCCAGCGTGAGCGATTCCCGCCTATCGTGGCTAAGCCTAATCTCGTTCAAGGCAGTCCTCGATCGCAAGAGTGATGTTTTCGTCAAACACCTCCACAGGTCCGAGATGATCCTCCGCGCTGTCTTTGGATTCGTCTGCGACCTGGTGCAAAACGCGACCGCCCTTACCGTGCGCCGGGAAGTCGAACATTTTAATCCGGAGACACTTGACCAACGCTCGAAGAGGTCCCGGGGAGCAGCCAAGTCCACCAAGGAATGGCGTGCAGTCTTCGATGAAGAACTGCGGGAAATTGACCGACAACGCTCGCGCAGGACCTACACCGCCAGCAACTTTCCGGAAGACGAGGCATTCTCTATGAATGCCATGGATGCCAACCACTACTGGAGCGAACGGCTTATCACAGGCCGCCAGCCGCATGACCGCATTGGCCTCGCTTTCTCCGGTGGCGGCATCCGCAGCGCTACATTCAACCTAGGCATCCTCCAGGGGCTGAAGGAGTTTGATCTGCTGCGCCACGTTGACTACCTATCGACCGTCTCCGGTGGGGGATTTGTCGGCTCGTGGCTGGTCGGCAATGTGTATCGCACTCGACAGTGGCTCGGCCCCGCCACCCGTTGGGATGAGTCCATCAATCATCTCCGCTCCTACTCCAGCTATCTCGCGCCGCTCACCGGCATCCTTAGTGCCGATACGTGGACGCTAGCCGCCACCTGGTTGCGCAACACCTTCCTCATTCAGTTCTCGGGCATCACGTGGATCCTCGCCGTTTTGCTTGGCGTGCTTGGAGCGCGGCGGTTCTTTCTGGATCTCGCCGCGCCAACCCTTCTGGTGAAAATTCCCATCCTGCTGTCTGCCGGGAAGCAGTTTTCGTATGCGAGCCTTGGGGCCACGCTGTTGGGACTCGCCGTCACTCTCGTCATCATTTCCAACTTTCGAGGCGGCGGCGTGCAAACGGGCAAGAACAAACACGTGACTGCGTTGCGCTGGTGGGCCGTGTTGGCATCGTGGATCGGCTCGTTCGTGATCGCCAGCATCCTTTGGCACAGTAGCGGAGGAAGCTTCTACCAGTCTGACGAATCGCTGCATACTTTCTCTTCGATCCTCAAGCGAGCCTGGCACCAGGAGAAGCTGTTGCTCTCTTCTGATGCCATCGCCCTGCTTCTGATTGGGTGGTATGCTTTGCGCCCACCCCAAATAGCCTCCTCCCCCAACTCGCCGCAGCCGGTCACGGAAGAGCCATCCACTCAGCAATGGAATGCATTCAGACGCCTCGCGCACAAAGTGGGCAGGAGATGCCGCAGTCAAGGGAAACTGCTGTGGCGAAGTGTCTGGATCGGCACGCTCTGCGTCGGAGTGCTCTACCTTGCACTCTGCGCGATCCTCCTCCTCGATTTGCGGTGGCGACACAGCGATCCCGTGAGCTTCGGATCGTACGCCTTCGTCTTCGGTCCCGCGCTTGTGCTGAGTGCTTTCGCGCTAAGCGTAGTTATGTTCATCGGTTTCTCAGGTCGGACCACAGGAGAAGCAGAGCGCGAGTGGTGGACGCGGTTCGGCGCATGGCTGGTGATTTACGCGACGGTGGGTTTCGCTCTTTCGGCTGCGGCCGTTTTTGGCCCCAGGGCCGTGGAGAAACTTTTCAGCCTTAGCGGAAAAGCCGGAGCTATTAAGTGGGGCGCGGTAGTCAGCTGGCTGGGTACAGTAATCGCCGGGCTCTTCGCCGGAAACAGCAGCAAGACGGCCGGCGCGGCCGCTCCGGGAAAAAAGATGGGCTTAGAGCTTCTGGCAAAGGCGGGGGGACTACTCTTTGTTGCCGGGTCAATCATTGCGACGGCGTACCTGCTCTTCGCGTTCCTCAAGAACCTCGCAGCAGCCTCTGTTCCGCATTCCGCCTACTGGGGCACGCTCGATGCAATCTCCACAAAGACGATCCTGCTCGTCCTGCTGGTCATCGTGCCAGCCGGTACGCTGTTCTCTTGGTTCTTCGAGATCAACATCTTCGGGCTCAGTCAGTTCTACCGGAACCGCCTGGTCCGCTGCTACCTGGGCGCGACACGATGGGCACCAGGAATTCGCAAGCCGCATCCTTTCACGGGGTTCGACTTCAAGGACGATTTTGCCATCAGTGAACTACGTCGCGACTTCCGCGGGCCATTTCCAATCTTCAACTGCACGCTCAACCTTGGAGGCAGCTCCGATCTGACCGTGCATAGTCGACACAGTGCATCGTTCTCCTTAACGCCGCTGCGTTGTGGTTCGGACCGGCATGCGGTGGGCTACGCTCCGACCTTCAGCGTTAATCCCAATGGACCAATCTTTGCGGGAGGCGTGAAGCTCGGCCAAGCCGTCGCCATCTCCGGCGCCGCGGCAAGCCCGAACATGGGCTATAACACTTCGCCCCTGGTCGCACTGTTGCTTACCATGTTCAACGTACGGCTCGGCTGGTGGTTTCCTAACCCAGGTCGAAGCAGGTGGTCGTCAAAAGGTCTCGGATTCAGCCTCTACTATCTCACCCGCGAACTCCTCGGCCTCGCCGACGAAAAGCGGCTCTTTCTGAATGTTTCTGACGGCGGCCACTTCGAGAACCTAGGTGTCTACGAATTGGTACGCCGCCGGTGCCAGATGATCATCGCCTGCGATGGGGAATGCGACGAACGGCTCCAGTTCGGCGGACTTGGCAACCTGATCCGGATTTGCGCCACCGACTTTGGCGCCGTGATCGAACTCGACGTTCGACCCATCGGTCAGCAGCGAGACGACCACAGCCTTTCCCACTGCGCCGTAGGTCGCATCCGGTATAGCAATGGTACCGTCGGCTTTCTCATCTACCTCAAGGCCTCGATCACCGGAGATGAGGACATGGGCGTCACCCAATATCGCTCCGCTCATCCGACGTTTCCGCATGAGTCAACCGCCAACCAGTTCTTTTCTGAAGACCAGTTCGAGAGCTACAGAAAGCTCGGTCATCACATCGTCCGCAGCAGCTTTCGCGGCATCCAGCCGGGAGAGCATCCCCTCGCCGTTGCGGCCAAGCTCGCCGATGTGATGGTGCCGCCGCGGGTCACCGGGGAATCATACCTGAGACACACCAGGACGCTCGCTCGTCTGTGGCAGGAGTTCCGTCGCTCGCCGGCGCTCCATTCCTTTATCGACGAGCTGTTACGCATCACCCCGCCGATAGCAGTTGTTCCTCCGGCGCCCGGCGATGCTCACCAGGCCAGCGAGGAGCTATGCATGGCACTGCAGCTCATCCAGTTGATGGAAGACGTCTACATGGACTTGCAATTGGAAGACTACTGGGAGCATCCGGACAATCGCGGGTGGGCGATCTTGTTCATGCGATGGGCGCGCAGCCCCCGATTCCGCAATTGCTGGAACCAGACCCATCGGACATATGGCATCCGCTTCGAATATTTCTGCGAAGCACGGCTAGGACTCGTACGCGACATACCAATTGCTCGAGTTTAACCATCCCGCCGAAAGATGGAGTTGCCATGTTCCGCTCACGACCTGCCAAGTGCATTTAATCTGGGTCTGGGACAAACCTACGAATCGATGATAGCCAGCCACCAAAACCGATAACTGCTGACCAATGCCGTGCACGGCGACGATCTTAGCCATTGCCGGTTCCCGAGGCTCTCGGCTGTCGAGGGATGATAGTGCACAGATTCCCATTTGGCGACCGTTTACGACGCCGAGAGAAAGGGGCAACGGCTCGAAATGACAGATCCATCATCGCGAGTCCGGAGGCACTGATAACGAAGCCGTTCCAGAGATCTGATCAGGAAAGCATCATGAGCCGCCTCCCTTAAGAAGTCGCCCCTGTTTGCAGCACTCATTTGCGTCGATCAATGCCATTTTGAGAACTCTGGCTATATTTCCGCGGTGATTCACGCTGTCGTTGTGTGCCGAAGGTGTGCCGTATTAGACGGGATACCTATGCATCTGAGTCTCGCGATGGGACGACAGAACCGTAGCGCGTCGTGCAGCTAGCAATGCCCCTCAGCGCACGTTCGGGGCGAATCACTTGATCGGTGGTGCAGATCGCTGGAATAGGCAGTTACAATTGACCGACAATCCCGGCACTGTCGCTCTCTAATTGTCGAATAGGAGCTCTTGAGATGGGTCTCCTGGCAAATTTCAAAATTCGCACCAAGGTTCTCATTGCCTCGCTTCCGCTGGCTGTCATGGTGATTGTGGCGGCGATGTACGCGTCGATCGAGATGAGCAGAATCGACACGCCGGTACAGCGACCTGATCGAGCAGAGACGTCAAAGCCCTCCACAACCTGACGGTCGCGCGGGTGCTGAACAACCGATACGGTCAACTCCTCTATCAAGGAGATTGCTGAACCTGACCCTGACAGAATGCGAGCGATCGACGCGGATCTCGACGAGACAGCCGCAGGAATTTCACTCAGTCGTCGCAGACGCGAAGACGCGAAACGCCGAGCCTGACCCAGAAGATCAATGCGGTCACAGCGCTATTCGATCAGGCGGTTTCCGACTCCCGCCCGGTTCGAGCTGCAGCGATGATCGAACGACAATGACAAGGCCATCAAGATGACTGCGTGAGAGCCTTTGATCCCGAATTGCTCAAGGGTCGACAGGCGTTGATTGAGCTGGCTGACGAACTGCACGCGACGGTCGACGAACGATCGGATGAACTCTCCGCGAAGACGCACCGCACGATCCTGATCACGTGGATCGTGATCGCACTCGGCCTGGCCGCATCTTTCATCATTGCGCTCTCCATCGTGCAGGTTGAAGTGGTAAAGGTCGTGTTGTCGTTCCGGGGCCGGATTCTGGATGTGGCGGAAGGGCGACTGGACCTGCCCATAGCGAATCTCGACCGTCCCAATGAGATTGGCGAGATGAGCCGCGCGCTGCAAACCCTGCAGGTCGGCTGCGCGTGAGCGGGAGATACAGGGCTGGGTCAAAGCCGAGGTGGCGGCTACCACTGAACGATTGCAGTCGACAGAGGACTTCCCGGAATTCGCCACAATCCTGCTGTCGCGGATTTCGGAATCGTTGGATCTGCTGTATGGTGCGTTCTACCTCGCCGACAAGAGTCAGACGCGCTTCACTCGCGTCGGAGCCTTCGCGACAGATGTCTCAACGGAACCGCGAGAGTTTGCGCTCGGCGAAGCTTTGGTCGGGCAGGCTGCTGTTGAGCGGCGCAGTCTCAGATTGTCTCCACTGCCGACAACCCCTCGCAAGTCTCCGCGGGTGTGGGACTGCTGACGCCTGCCTGCGTCCTTTTTATCCCTGTGATGAATCAGGACGTCGTGCTGGCGGTCATCGAACTGGCGCCTTCGGCTCCGGTGTCGGAGCGTCAGCAGGCACTGCTCGACGCGTTGTTGCCGACGGTGGCGCTCAACACCAAGATTCTTGATGAGCAAGCTGGAGACCAGGAAGCTGCTCGAGCACACGCAGGATACAGGCTGCGGACCTGGCGGTGGCCAAAGAAGCGGCCGAAGCCGCCACCAAAGCCAAGTCCGATTTCCTGGCCAACATGAGCCATGAAATCCGCACACCGATGAACGCCATCATCGGCATGACGCATCTGGCCTTGAAGACGCGAGCTGTCGCCCAAGCAGGCAGACTATCTGACCAAGGTGAAGTCTGCCGCGCAGGCGTTGCTCGGGATCATCAACGACATCCTCGACTTCTCGAAGATCGAAGCCGGCAAGCTGGACATCGAGAAGACAGACTTCCGGCTGGAGGATGTGCTCGACAATCTATCGACGATCGTCAGCCAGAAGGCGCAGGACAAGAACCTGGAGTTTCTGATCGCCGCGCAGCATGACATTCCGCCCAACCTGATCGGCGATCCACTGCGCCTCGGGCAGATCCTGATCAACCTGGTGAACAACGCCGTCAAGTTCACGGAACGCGGCGAGGTGGTGGTGACGGTTGCGCTGGAGGAGCAACTGGCGGACCGGGTCAAGGTGAAGTTCTCGGTCCGCGACAGCGGGATCGGCATGACGCCGGAGCAGAGCGCTCGACTGTTCCAGGCGTTCGCGCAGGCGGATACTTCGACGACGCGAAAGTATGGCGGCACCGGGCTCGGGCTCTCGATCTCCAAGCGACTGGTTGAGATGATGGAGGGCACCATCTGGGCCGAGAGCGAGCCTGGCGTTGGCAGCACCTTCCATTTCACTGCCTGGTTCGGGATCGGGATCAGAGGAGAAGCGCAAGCGCTTCATCCCTGATCTGGCGGGGGTCCGGGCGCTGGTGGTGGATGACAATGCGCAGGCCCGCGAGATTCTCACCGATGCACTTCGTGTATTTGCGCTCCGAGCCGAATCGGTGTCGTCCGGGGAGGACGCCGTGCGGGAAATAGCCGCCGCAGATTCCCAGGATCCCTATCGACTGGTGTTGATGGATTGGCACATGCCGGGAATGGACGGTCTGGAGGCGAGCCGCATCATCAAGCGCAACGATCGGCTGCAGCACATTCCGAAAATCGTGATGGTGACTGCATTCGGGCGGGAAGACATCCGGACCAAGGCAGAGGAGATTGGGATCGACGGCTATCTGCTGAAGCCGGTCAATTCGTCGCTGCTCTACGACACCCTGGTGGATCTGTTCGGCGTTGCCGGACTCGAGGATCACCGTTCCCGCGCGAGGAAGAGACGACGCCGATGTGCATGATGCGACCGGCATCCGCGTCCTGCTGGTCGAAGACAACGAGATGAACCAGCAGGTCGCGACGGAGCTGCTGGAGAGCGCCGGAGCGATCGTGACCGTCGCCAACCATGGCGGCGAAGCGGTGAAAATCCTGACAGAGGGCGATCAGCCTCCGCCGTTCGATGTGGTGTTCATGGACCTGCAGATGCCCGAGATGGATGGGTTCACGGCAACCAGGCTACTGCGGAGTGACCCGCGCCTGCAGAACGTTCCCGATCATCGCGATGACGGCGCACGCGCTTGTGGAAGAGCGCCAGCGCTGCCTCGACGCCGGCATGAACGATCATGTGTCGAAGCCGATTGATCCTGATGACCTGTTTGCGACGTTGCTGCGATGGGCGAAGCCCACGGCCAAGCAAACCGTCGAGCCGCAAGCGACACCCGTAAGAACCGCCGATGAGATAGTTCTGCCGGAAATCGCGGGCATCAATGTGGCCGATGGTTTGAGGCGCGTTGCTGGCAACAGGCGGCTCTACCGCGACCTGCTGAGGCAGTTTGCGGCGAAAAGCGATCGCTGCCTCCGAGATCGCAGCCGCACTCAAGAGCGGAGACCCCAAGCTGGCCGAACGCATCGCGCATACGGTGAAAGGTGTTGCCGGAAATATTGGAATCATGGAGGTGCAGTCGGCGGCCCAGAAGCTGGAGAAGGCAATCCGTGACGGGCAGGATTCGGTCTCGGCGCTGCTCGACGAGTTCGCGAGCGTTGTTGAGCACTCAAGTTGAGGCCATCCGGCAAGCGCTGCGCGAATCGCCGCGCACAATGGGACAGGAATTACGCAGGCTCGCCCTTCAATGGAGAGACGGCCTCCGGCTGCGATTGGCCGCCTCCGAAGATTGCTTGAGGCGAGTGACGGCGATGCAGAAGAAGCATTTCGTAGCCTGCAGGAGGCAGTCGCGGGAGCGGTCGAGAAGCCGCAGCTGGATGCTTTGGGCGCCTCCATCAACGACTTCGATTTCGAGACAGCGCTGGTGAAACTGGATGAGATCGCCAAGGTTTGCGCAACGAAATGGGGACGAATGAGATGAACCAGCCTGATCAAAAGAAGACTGTTCTCCTGGTGGATGATGCTCCTGCCAACATTCAAATCGTGAATTCGATCCTGAAGGACATCTACAAAATTCGCATCGCAACCAACGGCGCGAAAGCATTGGAACTGGCCAAAGCTACACCGCCTCCCGACCTGATTCTGCTGGACGTCATGATGCCGGAGATGGACGGCTACGAAGTATGTACGCGGCTGAAAATGGAGTCGCAGACGCGCGATATACCGGTCATTTTTCTTACCGGACAGACCGAGATCGAAGAGGAGACACGAGGGTTCGAAGTCGGTGCGGTGGACTACATCCATAAGCCGTTTTCTCCCGCCGTCGTCATGGCGCGCGTGCAAACCCACCTGGTGCTTCGCGGCATCCGGGAACAACTCGCGTTGCAATTGCAGACGATCCAGAAGGAATTGGAAACTGCACGGCAAATCCAGTTGTCAATTCTTCCAGCCGAGATCCCGAAGCTCGAGGGTTTGGACATTGCTGCGCGCTACATCCCCATGACCTCGGTTGCAGGCGATTTCTACGACTTCATCGTCGTCGATGAGAAGCACATCGGGATTCTGATCGCCGATGTGTCCGGACACGGAATGCCTGCCGCTCTCATCGCCTCGATGCTGAAGATTGCATTCGCGGCTCAGGTTCCGCATGCTGCCGATCCGGCGCAGGTGCTGTCGGGATTGAATCAAGCGCTTTGTGGAAAGTTCGAGCACCATTACGTCACGGCGGCATATCTGTTCGTGGACATGGCGAAGGGAACACTGACTTATGCGGGCGCAGGTCATCCTCCGATGCTGTTGTGGGGCGGGTCATCCACAGGCGTGCGTGACGTGGAGGAGAATGGTCTTTTTCTCGGGAAATTTCCCTGGGCAACTTATTCTTCCCTGGAATTGGCCCTGGGCGCGAACGATTGGTGCTTGCTTTATACCGATGGAATTCCGGAAACCATGAACCACTCAGAAGTCGAGTTTGGCACTGAGCGTTTTCGAGAATTTCTGGCGGCGGAGCAAAGCACCTCTGCAGATCAATTCGCCGACCAACTACTTGAGGAGTTTTCCCGCTGGGCAGCTCGCAGTCCGGCCGAAGAGCTGGATGACGATATCACTATGGTGGCCATTCACACTCAGAGGGCCAAAAGCAACTCTGCACTTGACACGTGATGCAGACTCACCGACGAAGGGAGCTGTTGGCGGTCCATCGAGTGCGAAGTTGATAAT
>CAWIBQ010000010.1:0-161661 GCA_963834345.1 uncultured Acidobacteriaceae bacterium
CACCCGGGCATGGAAATCTGGCGGTAAAGGCACGGACGGGTCTACCGGTGTGAATCAGTTTCAAGTAGATACCTGAATTGTCTGCATAGGACAGGTATTGGCCATCGGGGGAGACGGCCATGCTGGTTACGCTATTCTCCGCTGAATTGGCGGTCATCTTTCGTTCGACGACATCCGTGTGCCGCCGTAGGTACAGCCACGTGTGCACACTATAAGGGCAGGGGGCAGCGTGGCGGTCGCAAACCATTTCCAGCGCACCGCCCCCCGCAATCTGGGGACGATGATGTCCGCCACGCCGCTCTTTCTCCAGGTCGACATGCAGTTCCGCTGCGGACTGGTATCGCAAATCGCGGTCCTTCTCCAGCGACTTGTTGATGATCGTTTCAAGCCCAGGCGGAAGGGTGGAGTTAGATACCGCACTGGTAGCGGTGCGTGGTTCAGAATGGCGTCGTGAACCGCAGCGCCGTCTTGCCACCGAAAGCCCGTTGACCGGTTGCCATCTCATACAACACCAGGCCGAAGGAAAACAGATCGGTGCGAGCATCAAGTTTCTTGCCGTTGACCTGCTCCGGCGACATGTAACCTGCTGTCCCGATCGCCAAGCCGTTCGCGTGAGATGCGACACGTTGCTGCCATCGTCTGACGGGGCGATGAAGATGCCGTCGTTTGGCTTGGCCGCATCGGCGGCTTGAGGTGCAGCTTTTTCTGGTCACCTGCCTCCAGCAGCTTTGCCAGACCAAAGTCCAGAATTTTGCATACGCCCTTGTTGGTAAGGAAAATGTTGGCCGGCTTGATGTCGCGATGAATGATTCCATGCTCATGGGCGGCTTCCAGACCACCGGTAACCTGCATGCTGAGGTCCAGCAGCTCCGCCAGTGGAAGGCCCTTCTCGCCCGCGATGGACAAGCGCTCACGCAAGGTCTCGCCTTCTAACAATTCCATTACGAGGAATGGCAGCCCATCGTGTTCTCCGAATTCGTAGATGGCGCAGATGTTGTGGTGGTTCAGCGACGAAGCAATGCGCGCTTCGCGCTCGAATCGCTGCAGCGCCGGCGAATCGTTGCCCAGCTCTTCAGGCAGGAACTTCAGAGCGACGCGGCGGCCCAGCTTTAGATCCTCGGCGTGATACACCACGCCCATGCCGCCCCCGCCAATAATGCCCAGCACACGGTAATGCGAGACCGTTCTGCCGGTCAGCGCTCCCGGTTCCGACCGTGTGCGCACCGCAGCGCCATCATCGCTACTTGAAACCTCGCCGATCGCGGCCTCGTTACCGGCGGGCGTCTCCCATTCGACTGGCACCATGAGCCGATAGCCCCGACGCGCCACCGTCTGAATGTACTGGGGCTCGACAGCTGGGTCGCCAAGTGCTTTTCGTAGCTTGTTAATCGCTGCGTTGATGCTGTGCTCGAACTCCACGATGGTGTCGTTCGGCCAAAGTCTTTTTCTGATCTCTTCGCGGCTGACCAGGGCACCTTCATTTTCGACCAGAATGCGCAATACCTGGAGCGGCTGTTCTTGGAGCAAGACGGCCGTGCTTCCGCAGCGCAACTCTCCCGCCTTCAGGTCGAGGCTAAAGGAGCCGAAGCGAGCGCACTTTGGGAGTGTTTGCTCCATTGGGATATGAGCAGCGTTGGCGAATTGTACTGCTGGTGAGCTGTACCAGCCACCAAGGTCTGGCGTCCTCGACCGGAATTCTATCGGCAACCCGCCCAGCCACACTCCGCCGCACGCACCATAAGTGGTTTAGGAATGAACTGCTTGTGGCAGCTTGATGAGCGGATGACATTTAGATGACCGCCAGCGCATCGACTCCGATCTGGTTCTGACTCACACTTGCCGAATCCTACGGCCTCCCAAGATCGCCGCAGTACCGGAAACCTAACTCAAAGTTATTGAAAACAAGACGGAGAAACCAAATGTCATCAATGAAGATGAAGAGCTTCAGCGCAGGAGTTCTCGTATTGGCTGTCGCGTGCGTCATTCCCGCCCACGCGCAAAACCATTGTTCAGACGGTACGTTGATTGGAAAGTATGGCTCCGTCTTCAACGGCCAGATTCTGACTGGCCCGCTCGCCGGCCTGGTTAACGGAATCACTTTGGAGACCTTTGACGGCTACGGACACTTCACGTCAATCGATCACGTCGTTCTTAACGGAGTGCAGCCAACGGCGGAGTGGAGGGAGAGCTCGGGGACCTACACTGTCAATCACGATTGCACAGGAAAAAAAGTCGTCACCTTCCTGAACAATCAGCCTCCACCGAGAATTACTTATTTTGTGATCACGAATTCGGGGAAGCAACTAAATATTGTGGGCGGAAACGACGGAGCTGCCCTCTCAGGTGTGTACACACGCAGCTCGGATCGTGATCACGGCAACGATTAACCTAAATGCTGGGAAGCAATGCACCCAAGGCTATAAGAGCGGATTTGGTTGGGCGAAGTCGAGAGGGCTGCTTGAGACAGCATTTCTCTCATACTCACATCATTGTGACGAGCCATTCCGGATCTCTGGCTGCTGCAACAAATTGCGATGATGAACCGCAGTCTGCGGCTGCGGTCGTGGTGAGCGAAAACTTCTGGGCCAAAACCCTTGGAGTCGATTCGCAGATCATCGGCAAGGCGCTGACACTCAGCGGCAATTCCTATGTGGTGATTGGTGTACTCGCGCGAGACCCAGGGTTCTTCCTGCGGCCGGTGGATTACTACCTTCCACTCCGCCCCACGGCTGCGCAGCACGAAAAGGAGCAGGCCTCAGCCTGGTTTCTGGGCTGAACGCGCTGAAAGTAGTCCGGGGGCAATCTTATATTGGCGGCGACAGGCTCGATCGTTGCAGAAAATGTCGCCGCTAGAGTTTTCAGGCCCGTCGTCTGACTATCAGTTCTCCGATTTCCCGCAAGCTGTCGAGAAGTCTCGTGCCAGATAACATCCTTCAATCATCGTCATCGTCGTGGTGATGGTGATCATCCCGTACTCTGCATGGACTCATCGCCCGCGGATACGCAGTCAGAGTATTGATCCCATCTTGTGGCTGTCCCGTGTGCTGTGCTGTCAGTGGAGTGAGCGCGGCATCTGGGCCAATCCCCAGCACCGCGAACTCTCCGGAGCCGGTTATGCTCGCATACAGCAGATCGCCACGAGCATTGAGTGCCAGCTTGTTCGCGAAGGTGCTTCCTCCCGCCGCCGTCGGAGACGTGGGCTCTTCCGCCAGCCCTACGGTATGTGGCCTGACGTCGAACGTGGAGACCATGTCCACAAAGAAGTTCGTCTCAAAGAGGTGCTTGTGGAACCGGGAGAGCTGTATATCTCCTACAGCGCCGTTGGTCTTCGGAAAAACCGGGGATGACGGCAGAGCGGTCAGTTGGCCATTCGAAGCGAGCTTCAGGATCTCAATCTGGTCGTTTTCCCCGACGTATACCTCGCCCTTGCAACTGATGTCGAAGGCTGCGGCATCATTACCGATCGAGAATGGAGAGCCAGCCACCTGTGTCAGTACCCCATGCTCTCCGATCCGGAACACGGCGATCTGGTTCGTACTTCCTCCCGTTGAGGTTTGGGTGTTCAGTAAGGCGAGCAGAGTATGTCCATCCGCGGTGACCTTCAAATATGCAGGATTTGGTCCGCCGGAGTTGAAGGGTGATCCTGGAACCGGAACCAGCGCACCGTCATGCCTGATCCGATAGCCATAAATCTCAGAGGATCCGGGAAAGATGGTAGATGCCCCCGGATGACCTGCGAACAGGTACTTGCCGTGGGGAGTGGCTGCTAATGGAATCCCCTCGCAGGCGACGCTCGCGCTACCAGCGCAGTTCTCGACGCTTCCTGCCGCAAACGGCGACCCCGTCACGGTTTCCAACCTGCCGTTGTGCTCGATCTCAAACGCGGCGATATTGCTGTCAAAGTCGTTTGCCGCATAGAGGAAGTGCTTGGCAGTGGTGATCTGCGGCGGATTAAACTGGGTCGCCGGCCCGGTGGTTCCGCTGCCGCCGGTCGCAAACGGTGAGCCCGGCAGTTCCGTCGGAACTCCCGCATGGTTCACCGAGTAGGCAGAGACAGTGTTATTCGAGGATGCATCGTTGTTGATGTACAGAAAATTCCGTTGGGCACTCGCCGGTATGGCAAAACCTGAGGCGAGCAGGCAGAGAATGAGCACGTAGCTTTTCATGTCGAGGTCTCCGTGAGGCAGTGGAAAGGGAAAGGTTGCCGTACTCGTGGACTCGAATTGGTAGCGAGGACAGCAGCACATTCGTCTCTGTGCGAAGGTACATGTGACGAAATCAGTTGATGGATCGTCAACGCAGTTCGTATGGCTCAATCCTCCTTGAGTAGGCGACTGTCGTCGCTTACTCATTAAGGCGTAATCGCCACCGAAAAAGCGCAACACTCACCAAAGATATTTCGCCGAGCCCGTAGCTCCTTGCCTGGCGTTGCATTCCCACAACTTCTGGTCATTCTCATCTAGTTTCTAATTCAGGCTGTTCAATCTACGCGTGGAGGTCTATGCTCCGACACACAGGAGTTCAGCATGTCCAAGAAAGAGCCCAAAAGCGCTAAGAATATGAGTGCCCAGGAGGCGGTAGAGAATCTCTTTCACCCTAAGGCTGCGGGGAACGCCAACAAACACGCCGAAGACGCGAAGAAACCAAGGAAGAAAGGCTCTTAACCCTCATTGACAATGGCCCCCTAAATCCCACGCAAAATCGCAGAAAGTCGGGTCACACGAGCAACGTAGACCGACAGGGACGGAACTGTGAGAAGAGAGCATTTTCCCCGAGGCTAGTCTCTTCCGTAGCTTCGGGCATAGTCCCGAGAGGCCGCCAATGGCTCCGGGGGAGACCTCTTCCTCCTCGATGTAGTAGCAACCAACTGTTTGTGAAATTCCAGGAGTCGATGCGAATCGTCTTCCTGGAAATACCAGAACCTGGTGCGACTGCGTACCAGAATCTAATGGAACAAAATCCCAAATTGAGCAGAAGTCGTGCGACGAAATTCCGAGGGCGCCATAAGGGTCAATGAAATCAGGAGAATGGCCGCTTCGAGCTGGCCGATCTCTCCGGCAAGACTTGGTCCGTGAAGTCGCTCACTGGCAAGGTAGTCCTCATCAATCTCTGGGCCACTTGGTGCGGCGAATGCATTGCGGAACTGCCCCGGCTACAACAACTCTACGAGAAGGCAAAGGGGCGCTCCGACATACAGATCCTCACCATCAACATCGATGAAGACCTCGGCCAGGTTGGGCCGTTCATGAAGGAGAAGGGTTACACCTTTCCCGTCATCCCCCCATACGTGGACAATGTGATTCCACAGATTGGAATCCCGCAGAGCTAGGTGCTCGATACCAAAGGCCAGTGGGAGTGGACGCAAGTTGGTTACGGGTCAGATGATGCATGGGCGAAAGATATGCTCGCGAAACTGGACGCAGTAAAGGCAGGAAGCTGAGGCTGCGACTCAGGCAATTTGACGCATTCCTTATGCCGCTTGAAGCTTGCCTAGGATAAAAGTACGCGTCATGTGCGATACCGCATCGTTGATTTCCACTCGCGGAGCAATCACCAGTCGGCTGCCGCCCTACTGCTCCCGAAAAACAGGGTTATAAGTAAGTTCGCTGCTCGACGTTCATTCCTTCGGCACGTTACCGAAATCGGCACATTTCGAGAACTACGGAACTGTTCCAAGCGGCGGTGGATTGACCATCATCAGTTGTAAGCCTTGCTGCGAGTGGCGAGCGGTCTAATGTGTAGCGACTAGAAGCCAATAGAGATTCCGGCTCGCGCCGAGGTTGTCAACGTTGCGGTTCCCAGAGTCTCGCAGGGTCTGACGAGATGTTGCGGTTCCCGGAGTTTCGTAGGGTTCGACGAGATGTTGCGGTTCCTAAAGTCTCGAAGGGTCAGACGAGACGTTGTGGGTCAACAGACCAAAAATAGGGCTGCAGAATCGGGGTGGCCAGCCGTCCATGTACTTTGTCGAATATGCGAGGTTCGTTTCACGCCCGGTTTTTAAGAGTTGTGCGGAAGTCTGGTTTTGCGAATTGCCAGGATTCAATTCTCCTAAATAGTCGGATCACCCGTATCTCTATACGGATCCCGCATAGAAGCGCCCTTCATTTCGGCGACTGATCGATCCCGCGTCTACAAGGGGCCCGGCAACTTTGACCGAGTTTCGAAGTGGACTTACGTTTTGCCTGCGACACGGATGCCAAAGAGCAGCCGGGTCCAGGAGAGAAACCGTATGAATGTCCTCGCAGCTACCTGGCATTGCTCTGAGCAGGGTCATGCCGATATCCCCACCGTGCAACGTCCGAAGGAGCGGGACTGGACCCACGTGGGTCTGCGATTCGCGCTCCTTCTGATGTCGCTTGGTCAATTCCTTCCCTTCACAGCGGTTCGAACCAATGCGCAAAATCTTGGGACTGCCCCGGCACTCAACAGGGCGGTGCCGTTTTTGTCCGCCGCTCCTCTGTCGTCCATCCGCATCTCCCTTGTAGGAGGCGCATTACCGGCAGATGCTTTCCACAAAGAGCGCTTGATATGCACAGAAAAACAAGTAATTTCAGCTATTCCAACTTAGTCGGCCCGATGTAATCTCCTTGTCAACGGAGGAGCAATCTTCCAGCGAAGAAAGTAGGTTCGACGCTTCAAGCGGTTTCGGAAACGAGGTTGCTGAAGGCAGAGAATCGATTTCACGCGGCTAGAGCATTGACGGCGGAGTGAAGGATATCCCGGGCCTGTCCCAGGAGTTCTAGCAAGCCCGGCGAGGTGAAGCTGCGAGCTGGTAGCCGAAACCAGTTCTTCGATAACACGGATAGCGGGGGACGAGATCTCGAAAGGGAAATCGTCCTTTTGCTTTTTGCTTCACCGCATGGTCAGTCTGCGTTGTCGGATGACGTTTCAAATGTCCTCTCGCTCGGCTTTCCAAAGCATCCGTTGTTTGCCGGTGGCGAAACTTGGTCCGGGACCTTTTCCCTGCGCAGCACTGGGCGCTTGATCTTCCATTGGGTGTTTGCCAATCGTTAGATCTGTTCCGGAGTAGTCCGCGATAAGTCGCTCATCGCTCGTCATTTGCTGTAACGGCAAACTCTTGGAGTTTTCCTGCAAGGTGGCCTTTATCTCGAAAGTTCCTCTCGAGGGGTTCCGATCCGGGCATTCTGGTCGAATCTGGCCAAGACTTAGTAGGGAAACTCCGTTCCGGCTGAACAGGAAGGAAAACAGCGTCTGACGCACGGTGAAAGGGAGGGAGGCCCATGCCCGTTCTGTCTATTTCGTATGACTGGAGCACCGGATTTCGCACCGACTGCCTGCATCTGGCCTTTCTGGCACTTACTGCCGGTAACGCGGTGATGATCTGTAAATCGCTAAAATCATGAGCCTTAGCTCGCAGTATCCATGATTTGGTGGGCAAATGGTGTCTTTTGCCAGTTTCATCGCCTGGGGCTAGAAGGATCAGCCGCAGCTTTTTCGAGGATGGGCGCCGGAATCGACGAGAACCGAGCCGACATCGGCAAGATCGATACGTATGTACACCGGAATGCTAGCTCTGTGTACACCAGACGTACACCAGAGGCCGCTTTCTGTGCTTTCTGCGACGTTTTAGAATCTATAACTTACTGACAACGCTAGATGCTGAAAGATACTCCTCATATGGCCCCTTGAAATCCTCGATCGCTGAGCCATCGAAGTGCCAGATGCGCGTCGCCACTTCGTCGATTAGATCGTGGTCATGGGTGACGAGCAGCACCGTGCCCTCGTAGCGCTGCAGCGCGATGTTCAGCGCATTGATCGACTCGAGGTCGAGGTGATTGGTTGGTTCGTCAAGCGCAAGGATGTTTGGCTTCTGCATCATCAATCGGCAGAAGATGAGCCGCGCGGCCTCGCCGCCGGAGAGCGCATCGGTTGGCTTGAGCCCTTCTTCTCCTCGGAAGAGCATCTGGCCGAGGATGCCGCGGATGTCCTCATTACTTGCCTGTGGATCGAAGCCATGCAGCCACTCGGCAACCGTGGTGCCCTTGTCGATCAGCCCCGAAACATCCTGCGGGAAGTAGCCGACCTGTGCCTCGTGGCCCCACTTCACGGTGCCGCCGTCGAGCTGGAAGTCTTTCTCGACTAGATCGGGCAGACGGGAGAGCAGCGACTTGAGCAGCGTGGTCTTGCCCAGACCGTTGCGGCCCATCAGGCAGACTTTCTCGCCGCGCATCAGGGAGCCGCTGAAATCCTTGACCACCTGCTGGTCACCGTAGCCTTTGGTCAGTTTGTCGAACTCGAGGATGTGTTTGCCAGAAGGCCGCAGCATATCGAAGCGGATAAAGGGGCGGGCGATGTTCGAACGCGCCAGCTCGGTCGTCTGTAGCCGCTCCACTTCTTTCTTGCGAGAGGTCACCTGGCTGGAGCGCGTGCCGGCGGAGAAGCGCGCGATGAACTCGTTCAACTGGGCAATCTTTTTCTCGCGCTGCTCGTTCTGCGATTCCAGACGGGAGCGGATCTGCGTCTTGGCGACGACCATGTCGTCATAGCCGCCGGTGTAGGTGATGATGGTCTCGTAATCGATGTCCGCGATGTGGGTACAGACGCTGTTCAGAAAGTGACGATCGTGCGAGATGGTGATCAGCGTGCCCTCGAAGTGTTCGAGGAAGTCCTGGAGCCAGTGGATGGAGTCGAGATCGAGGTAGTTGGTGGGCTCGTCCAGCAGCAGCGCTTGTGGCTTGCCGAAGAGCGCCTGCGCCAGCAACACGCGCACCTTCTGGCCGCCCTGCAGCTCGCTCATCTTGCGGTCGTGGAATTCGTCCGGAATATCGAGGCCCTGCAGCAGGATCGCCGCGTCGCTCTCGGCGGTGTAGCCGTCCTCTTCGCCGACGATGCCCTCGAGCTCGCCGAGGCGCATTCCGTCCGCGTCGGACATGTCGTGCTTCGCGTAGATGTGCTCGCGCTCCTCGAGCGCCGCCCAGAGGCCCTTGTTACCCATGATGACGGTGTCGATGACGCGAAACGCGTCGAAGGCGTACTGATCCTGCCGCAGAACGGAGACTTTCTTGGGGCGGACGACGTTGCCCTTCTGCGCGTCCAGGTCGCCGGCCAGCACCTTCATAAAGGTGGATTTGCCGGATCCGTTCGGGCCGGTCAGGCCATAGCGGCGTCCGGCGATAAAAGTGGTGGTTACATCCTCAAAGAGGACCTTTGCGCCGTAGCGCATGCTCACATTGCTGACTGAAATCATTGCTTGGTCTCAGTCTTTATTGTCGCAGAAATGTGAGAATTCATCGCGTCCGGCACGCCTTCTCAGCGCGACAGCCGATCTAGAGCGGAGCGGGCAATGCGGCTCGTCGTCCTGCGAAGGCGTAGCTCAAACGCGTGATTCCACTAAATAGAATGCTGATACCGATCAGCGTGCCAACGTGCCCAGACCGAACTGACCGGCCAGGACATGAAGATCATGATGCCAAGCACGATGGTGACAATTGCATCAAAGAGAAACCAGCCCGCCCCGGGGCGGCGGCGGAGCCGAGAGTAGATGACTGCCTCGAAGATTCCCTCGAAAAACAGGTAGAAGGCGAGCACCAACGTCAGGGTGAGCAGACCGCGGCCCGGATGATCCAGGATATAGAAGCCCGCGAAGAGGTATGCCAGTCCGACCAGCACCTTCCAGATCACCGCGCCTGCGGAGCGCGTGTGCCACCCGAAAAAGAGATGGACGACGCCGGCAAACAGCAGCAGCCATGCCACAACGATGCTCACCGCGATGCCGGCAATGAAGGGCAGGGAAATAGCGGCGAGGCCAGCCAGGATAAGAAGAATCGCAATCACGATAGCCATGCCGCTCGATTTATGGGCAGGCTGCGCAGGAACAGAGGTTGCCATGAGGCCTCCGAAAACTTAGGGCGCCAGACTACGGGGAGGCTTGATGCGTTGCAACGACAATTTTCAGGGTGCGTTGCGAGCGCAGCTTTAGAGCAAGTGAGAGAGCACTTGATTCGTGATCAGTGCAGCCACATACGCAAGCCCGCTCATGTAGCAGAACTGGATGATGGGCCAGCGCAGGCTGTTGGTCTCGCGGCGGACCACGGCAAGCGTTGAGGTGCACTGCATCGCGAATGCGAAAAAGACCACCAGCGCGATGGCGCCCCCGATGGTCATGTCATGCCGCAGGGCCGCCTGCAGGCTCAGCGCGTGGGTGGTGGGGTCGACCCCGTAGAGCGTTCCCAACGTGCCCACGATCACCTCGCGCGCGATGATCGAGCTCAGCAGGCCGATGGCAATTTTCCAGTTAAATCCAAGCGGGCGCAGAATTGGCTCGACGAAATGACCCAGTTTGCCGATGACGCTGCTTGCCAGGTCGGAGAAATGACCGTTGTGCAATGGCAAAATGCTCAAGACCCAAAGCACAAAGCTGACCGCCAGAATGATGGTCCCAGCCTTCTTCAGGAAGAGTGCGCTGCGGTCATAGAGCCGGAGGCTGAGCGAGCGTACGGTAGGCCAGCGGTACTGCGGTAGCTCCAGCACGAAGGGGGAAGAGGACGCCTTCAGCACAGAGGACTTAAGTAGCTTTGCCGTCAGCAGCGCGGCGAGGAAGCCCAGAACATAGAGGCTAAGCATGACGCAGGCGCGCATCCCGATCAGGCTGCCCAGCACCGGGCGATTGGGAATGAAGGCCGCGATGATCAGCGTGTAGATCGGCAGCCGCGCCGAGCATGTCATGAACGGCGCGACAAGAATTGTGGCCAGGCGGTCGCGCTTGTTCTCGATGGTGCGCGTTGCCATGATGGCAGGCACGGCACAGGCGTATGCCGAGAGCAGCGGGATGAAGGCCTTGCCGTTGAGCCCGATGGAGCGCATCACCCGGTCGGCGATCAATGCCGCGCGCGCCAGGTAACCCGAGTCCTCAAGAACACCGATGAAAAGAAAGAGCAGCAGGATCTGCGGCAGGAAGACGAGGACGGCCTGCAGTCCATTCCACAGGCCACCGTGCACCAATGCCTGCAACCACGGGATAGGGATGACGTGCGCGACCTTCGTGCCGAGCAGCGTAAGACCCACGCCCATCCAGTCGCTGAGCGGCTGACCAAAGGTGAAGACCCCCTGGAAGACCAGGACCACGACAGCCAGGAAGATGAGTGGCCCCCACACGCGATGTAGCAGCACGGAGTCGAGTCGGCGCGTCCATAGCGGCGATGCCGGAGCCTTGTACTTGGTTCGGCTGCTGACTTGAGACGCCCAACGGCGGCACTCGCCCGGGTTCTGCAGGACCGGCAGTTCGATAGGCAGGACCGGCAGCGTCCGTGCCATCTCGGGGTGCCCGCTGCCGTGCTGCTGCAGGAAGCGCTCAATGGCCTCGATGCCGGTGCCGCGCGAAGCGCTGATCAGCGCAACTGGACGTCCAAGCTCCTGCGCCAAAGCAAGCGGATCCACGATGCCGCCGCGCGCCTCCATGAGGTCCGCCATATTCAACAGCACCATGGTGGGCAGGCCGAGGGCGAGGATCGGCCCGGCCAGCATAAGCTGGCGGCTCAGGTTGAGGGCATCGAGCACGATGAGGACGGCGTCTGGACGCGGCGTGCCGGGCATCTCGCCCTTCAGCACATCCACGGCGACACGTGCATCTTCGGAGTAGCCGGCAAGACTGTAGATGCCGGGCAGATCGATCAGCGTAAGGTCGTTGCGGCGGATGCCGCTCATGCGACCGGAGCGTTGCTCCACTGTCACGCCGGGATAGTTGGCAACCTTCTGGCGCAGTCCAGTGAGCCGGTTGAAGAGTGTGGATTTGCCGCTGTTCGGCGGTCCGATGAGCGCTATGGTGCGGAAGCGGCCGCGTGGCTGGCCAGGCTTGAGGGGCGGCTCCTCGACGACAGTGACGGGCGGAGATGGCGCGTGGCAGCTCATCGTTGACCTTGGCGTCGTACATGTATGTACTGGGCTGTCTCGCGGCGCAAGGCGATCTCGGCACCTTCTACGCGGTAGACGGTGGGGTCGCCGGCCGGGGCGCGGCGTAGCACATCGATGGTGGCGTCGGGCAGAAAGCCAAGATGCATCAGGTGATCGAGAACGTCATGGGGCAGTTCCAGCGAGTCCACTACTGCCGACTCACCCACTCCGACCTCACTCAGCGCCATCACCTGCACCTCGAGCACTTCTCGACCAGATTCGTGGATATCTCGCTAAGGGTCATCACGTTCGCAAAGGCGACCGATGCGGTCGCATATATGCGACTATAACTGGATCGGCGGCAAACTCCAAGTCAGAGATGACTGAAGTCCGGTTTAGGTCGCCAGGCGTACCAATTGTTCCACCGGTTCGCGGGGGCCAAGGATGGAGACGTCCGGCAGCACTCCGTGTGCCATCGCCACCTCGTCGCAGCGATGCAGCCGGGGGCAGACCTGACAGTCCTTGTAGATCTTGTCGGGCAGGGCAGCGCGGTCCTCGACAACGAAGAAGCCGGCGCTTTGAAAGAACTCGGGGATGCGGGTGAAAAGGCAGACGCAGCCCACGCCGTGCTGCTCCGCTTCTTCAAGCAGCGCCTGCAGCAGGTCCTCGCCGCGGCCGCATCCCTTCCACTCCGGGCGCACCACGATGGAGCGCACTTCGGCAAGATGCGGCCCGTAGAGATGCAGCGCGCCGCATCCCTGAAACTCGCCGCTGTTTGATTCGGCAACGGTGAAGTCGCGGATGTTCTCGCAGATCTCTGCGAAGGGACGACTCAAAAGCGTGCCGTCGCCGGAGAGGCTGTTGACCAGCGCGTGGACTTTTTCAGCGTCCTGGAGGCGGGCTTTACGAACGGGCACCGGCAACCTCCAGTTCCGGAGTAGCGGATGCGGCAGCTAAGCGTGCTTTCGCGCTTGCAAGAGCTTCATGAACTCTCTCGCGCGCCGTGCCACCGATCACATCGTGACAGTCGACGGTAGCGGCAAGCGTGATGCCGGAGTAAAAGTCTTCCGCAAAATCCGGAGAAAGCTTGCGTAGCTCTTCGAGCGTAAGGCCGTCGAGTTCGCACCCTTTATCGAGCGCGAGCCGGACCGCTTCGCCGATGATGTGGTGCGCCCGGCGAAAGGGAACGCCGCGGTGGGACAGGTACGTGGCGGCAGCCATGGCGTTGAGGAATCCGCTTTGTGCCGCACTTTCCATGCGTTCCAGGCGAAAGCTCAACCTCTGCGTGAAGGCAGAGAGCAGCTCCAGCATGGGCAGTAGCCCGCTTACGGATTCGAAGAGCGCGGGCTGCATCTCCTGGAGATCCTTGTTATAGGCCAATGGCAAGCCCTTTAGCTGCATCGACACTGCTACGGCAGCGCCATGAATGCGGCCGGTGCGCCCGCGGACAAGCTCCGTCAGGTCCGGATTCATCTTCTGCGGCATCGCGCTCGAGCCTGTGGAGAAACTTTCCGGCAGCGCAACAAAGCCGAATTCAGCGGTCGCAAACAGAGTGATTTCCTCCGCAAAGCGGCTGGTGTGCAGCGCAATTGTGGAGAGCGTCTGCAGAAACTCTACGAGAAAATCGCGGTCGCTGGTCGCGTCCATGCTGTTGGCTGTGGGCGCGATGAAACCAAGCTCACGCGCAGCGATGGTGCGGTCGAGCGCAAGCGTCGCGCCGGCAATGGCGCCAGATCCGAGCGGACAATAGTTCAGTCGCGCTGTGAGATCGGTGAGCCGGCTGATGTCGCGCTCGATCATTGCGACATACGCAAGCAGCCAGTGCGCGACCAGCACCGGCTCTGCGCGCTGCAGATGCGTGTAGGCGGGCATGATGGCATCGCCCGTGTTTTCCGCTCGCTCGATCAAAGCCAGCGCCCAGTCGCGTAGTAGCTGTTGTGCCTTCGCTGCCTGCTCGCGCACATAGAGCCGCAGGTCTGTCGCAATCTGTTCATTGCGGCTGCGGCCGGTATGGAGCTTCAGCGCAAGCTCGCCGATGTGCTCGGTGAGCTCCAGCTCGACAAAATGATGGACGTCCTCTGCGCGCGAGTCTGATGCGAGCGAACTGCGCCTCGGGCCGTCCCAACGGTCTTTGAGCACGGCATCCAGGCCATCGCGCACTTGCGCGCACTCCGCCGTGGTCAAGATGCCCGCGGCAGCGAGCACGTTCGCATGCGCCTTGCTGGCAGCAATCTCTTCAGGGAGAAGCTGCCAGTCAAAGCCGAAGGATCGCTGCCACTCCTCGAAGCGCGCATTGAGCGGCTCGCGAAAGCGGCCAGACCACATCTTCACTTCACAACCTCTTTCTGCTTCTGGAGCAGCCGCGCCCGAGTCCGCGCAGGCAGCCCGAGTATCTGGATGAAGCCCTTGGCGTCCTTCTGATCGTAGCTCTCGCCCATGGTGAAAGACGAGAGGTCGGTCGAGTAGAGGGACAGAGCAGAAGCGCGGCTGACGATGTTCAGGTTGCCCTTATAGAGTGAGAGTGTGACCGTACCAGTGACGTTCTCCTGCGTCTTTTGCACGAAGGCGTCGAAGGCTTCGCGCAGCGGCGTGAACCACAGGCCGTTGTAGACCAGGTCGGCATAGCGCAGTGCGATGTGCTGCTTGTAGTGCGAGAGCTCGCGATCGAGTGTCAGGGCCTCCAGCTCGCGGTGGGCGGCGACGATCAGTGTGCCGCCGGGCGTCTCGTAGCAGCCGCGGCTCTTGATGCCGACGAACCGGTTTTCGACCAGGTCGATGCGGCCGATCGCATTGCGCGCGCCAATCTCATTTAGCAACTCGACCAGTTGCACAGGCGGCATCTTCATGCCGTCGACGGAGACGGGGATGCCCTGCTCGAAGCCGATGGTTACCTGCTCTTCGCGGTCGGGCGCTTCCTGCGGCGAGCGGCTCATGGTCCAGGTGGTGGGAAACGGTGCATTGCCTGCGTCTTCGAGCTCGCCGCCCTCATGGCTCACGTGCCACAGGTTGCGGTCGCGGGAGTGGATCTTTTCCCGGCTTGCAGCGACCGAGATGCCGTGCGCCTCTGCGTAATCCAGGCATTCTTCGCGGCTGGTCAGCGTCCACTCGCGCCACGGCGCAATGCATTTCAACTCCGGCGCGAGCGCCTGATAGGCATGCTCGAAGCGCACCTGGTCGTTGCCCTTGCCGGTGCAGCCGTGCGCGACCGCGCTTGCGCCTTCGGCCAGCGCAACTTCCACCTGGTGCTTCGCGATCACGGGACGAGCAATCGAGGTGCCGAGCAGGTACTTGTTTTCATAGACGGCTCCGGCCTGCACGGTAGGGAAGACGTATTCGCGCAGAAATTCATCGCGCAGATCGCGCACGACCACCTTCTTCGCGCCGGTCTTCTGTGCCTTCTCGACCACTGCGTCGATGTCTTCACCCTGGCCCACATCGGCCACCATCGCGATCACATCAAGCCCATAGTTTTCGTTCAGCCAGGGAATGATGATCGAGGTGTCGAGCCCACCGGAATATGCAAGAACAACTTTGTCAGCCATGAAATTCAATCTCCTGTACGTGGCCCGCGTAGACGCGGGCGCTATGGTTCGGCCCGCCGTTCGGCGGACACTGGTAGTGATCGTTATTGAAGTGCGACCGCGCGGCGGCGTGCAGGCTTCGGCAACTTGCGCCGCTCAGGCGTAACGGCTGCGCCGAGCAGCATCAGCAGGATCGCCTTCTGCGCGTGCATACGGTTCTCCGCCTGGTCAAAGACGATCGACTGCGGTCCGTCAAGCACCTGATCCGTGACCTCGGCGTTGCGATGCGCCGGCAGACAGTGCATGAAGACGGCATGCTGCGCGGCGCGGGCCATCAGCGCCTCGTTCACCTGGTAAGGCTTGAAGAGCGGTGCGCGTTTGGTGGCTTCGTGCTCGAAGCCCATGCTGGTGCAAACATCTGTGTAGATCGCGTCGGCGCCCTCTGCGGCAGCCTGTGCATCCTGCATTAGCGTGAGGGAGCCGCCAAGTTCCCCAAGAATGGCATTGGCCTTGGCGACGACCTCCGCCTTCGGCCCATAGCCCTTGGGCGTGGCCACAACACAGTTGGCGCCAAGCAAGGCAGCGGTCAGCATGAGCGAGTGGCAGACGTTGTTGCCGTCGCCCACATACACAAACTTGAGCCCCCGCACTGTGCCGAAACGCTCTTCGAGCGTCATGAAGTCGGCGAGGGCCTGGCAGGGGTGCTCCAGATCGCTGAGCGCGTTGATGACCGGAACCGCGGCATACTGCGCCATCTCTGTGATGGTGTCGTGCGCGTAGGTACGCAGCACGATGGCATCCGACCAGCGCTCCACATTGCGCGAGATATCGCCCAAGCGATTCGCGCTCGCCCAGCGGCGACTGCGTCTGGTCGACGAAGATTGCATTGCCGCCCAACGTGTTGACGGCGGTCTCGAAGGTGAGCCGGGTGCGCAGCGAGGCCTTCTCGAAGAACATGATGAGCTGCTTGGCGTCGAGTGCGTAACGATAGTCGCGCGGACGCGCCTTGACCGCATGCGCCAGCTTGAGCAGTGCAGCGATCTCTCCGGTGGAAAGGTCGGCGATGGAGCAGAGGTCATTGCCGGCCAAAGACTTCGCCGCAAGGGCGAAGGAGCCAGAAGCAGGGTTGTTATAAGGTGCGGGCTTCAACAGAGAAGGGTTAGCGGCCAATTTGGGTGCCTCCGTGGGCGGCGCCGCTTGTAGCAGGCGCGTTTTGGGCAAGGACGTCGTCAAGTGCAGCAATGGCAAGGTCGACGTGCGACTTGCCGAGGATGAAAGGCGGAAGAAAACGCAGCACCGTTTCGCTAGTGCGGTTGATGAGGATGTGCCGCTCGAACATGGCAGCGGCGACGGACTTGGCTGTATCAGCCGACCGGAGCTCGAGCGCGAGCATCAACCCCATGCCGCGTGCGCCGCTGACGATGGTGGAGTGCTGCGCAGCGAGCCGCGCAAGCTGCCCGCGAAAGTAGCTGCCGACATCCTGAATGTGCGCGAGCATGTCGTCGCGCTTCATGGTGTCGATCACGGCGATCGCCACGGCGCAGGCCAGCGGGCCGCCGCCGAAGGTAGTGCCGTGCAGGCCGGGCTGCATCGCGCTTGCGACCTCGTCCGTGCATAGCATCGCGCCCAGCGGCAGGCCGCCGGCGAGGGGCTTGGCCAGCGTGGTGATGTCCGGCTGGACGCCGTAGTGCTGATAGGCGCACCACTTGCCGGTGCGGCCCAGGCCCGCCTGGATCTCGTCGACGATCAACAGTGCACCGGTCGATTGAGTCAACTCCCGCGTCGCGTCGAGAAACTCCTGCGAGACCGGACGAATGCCTCCCTCGCCCTGGATGGCTTCGAGGCAGATGCCGCAGTACTCATCCGAGAAGGCTGCGCGCAAGGCAGCGACGTCGTTGAAGGGGACAAACTCCACGCCCGGCATGACGGGCATGAACGGCTCGCGATACTTCACCTTCTCCGTGGTTGCCACCGAGCCCATGGTCCGGCCGTGAAAGCTGTGGTCGAGTGCGAGGAACTTTGTTCCTATAGACGCGCCTTTGCTGCGGCGCGTTCCAGCGTAGAGCCGCGCCAGCTTGAGTGCTGCTTCCCACGCCTCGGTGCCGCTGTTCGAAAAGAAAGCGCGGTCCATGCCGGTCATTTCGGTGAGCCGCGCTGCAAGCTCTGCCTGACCAATGTGGAAGAAGAGGTTCGAGATATGCAGCAGCTTTTTGCTCTGCTCGGCAATCGCGTTCACAATCGCGGGATGCCCGTAACCAAGCGCATTCACACCGATGCCGCTCAGCAGATCGAGGTAGCGGTTGCCCTGCTCGTCGATAAGGTGCACACCTTCGCCACCGACGAAGAGAATGGGATTGCGCTCGTAGGTCTGCAGCAGCAGTTTCGCCTCTGCCGCCTGCACGGCCGGCAATTGGGCATTTGCCAGATCAAGTGATTTGACTCCGTTGCTCTGGGTCATGCGACCAGCACCTCCGTTCCGTATGCGATCTTTGACTGCAGCAGGTCCGGCATGGAGGACGCTTCCTCAGCCGGCAGAATGCGGACACGCTTCACGCCATGGAGCAAGGCCTCGCGGCAGGCGCCAAGCTTCGGCAGCATGCCGCCGCTGATGACTGCATCGCGAGTGAGAGGGGCAATCTGGTCGACGGAGAGCCAGCGCATCACCTGGCCATCCGCGCCGCGCACGCCGGGGACGTCGGTGAGAAAGACCAGCGCGTCGGCATGTGTGGCAACCGCGCAGGCGGAGGCCATCTCATCTGCATTGATGTTGTAGTACTCGCCGTCGAAGCCGAGGGCGATGCTGGAGAGCACAGGCACCGCCCCCATCTTCCAGATCGCGTCAAGCCAGCGCGGATCGGAGCTGACAATCTCGCCAACGAACCCGAGATCCGGAGCCGTGCGCTTCTTGCGCGCGCGAAAGACCAGCCCATCGCCGCCTGAAAGCCCGACGGCAGGCTGGCCATGCGCCCCCAGCGCAGCGACGAGGTCTTTATTGACGCGCCCGGCCAGCACCATCAACGCGGCATCGCGAGTCTCGGCGTCCGTGATACGCAGCCCGGCAACGAACACGCTCTGCTTGCCCAGTGCCTTCAGGGTGCGGGTCAGCGCCACACCTCCGCCGTGGACGACCGCAACCTGATGACCATCGCGCACCATCTCGACGATTGCCTGGGCACAGCCGTGCAGCGTCTCGGCATTCTCGAGCGCCGTGCCTCCCAGCTTCACCACGTATCTCATAACAGTCCTTCCGTCTCCTGCCATCCACTCATCACGTTCAGGTTTTGGACCGCCTGTCCTGCGGCGCCCTTTAGCAGGTTGTCGAGACAACTGATGACGATCAATCGTCGGCCATCCGGTGCGAGCTCGAAGCCGACATCGCAGAAGTTTGTGCGCACCACATGCTGGATCTGGGGCAAATGACCGGCTGGGTGTACGCGCACCATGGGGCTCTCTACATAGAACCCGCGCAGGCTTGTTTCTATTTCCTCGGTGGTACGCTTTTCGACCAACGTGACGTAACTGGTGGCGAGGATCCCGCGCGGAATCGGCAGCAGATGCGGCGCGAACGTGATGGCATGCGGTGTGAGATTCAACTGTTCCAAAAGCTCGCCCGTGTGACGATGCCCAAAGAGCCCGTAGGCGGAGAGGTTGTCCGCCGCATACATGAAGTGCGTCTTCGCGGTCGGCTCCTTGCCGGCACCGGAGACGCCGGATTTGGCATCGCAGATGATGCCACGGTTGAGATCGACCCATCCGGCGGCTACCAGAGGCTTCAGCGCGAGGATGATGGTTGTCGCATAGCAGCCGGGGTTCGCGACGAGCCGCGCACCAGCGATGGCCGCGCGGTGTAGCTCCGGCATGCCGTAGACGCTCTCGGATTGTGCCTTCGCAGCGGCCGTTGAACCCTCATCGGAGAACTTGTAGACACCGCGATGCGCGGAATGCTCGAGGCGCCAGGCACCGCTGAGGTCGACAATGCGCAAACCGTGAGCCAAAGCCTCGGGCGCCAATTTGCGCGACTGCTCATGAGGCGTGGCGAGAAACAACGTCTTGACGCCACGAGAAGCAAGCAGATCCCAGGAGAACGGTTCGACGCAGAGCTGATCGGGAGTAAGGCCCGCGAGTTGTGGATGGATCGCCGTGAGCGATTCGCGAGACGAGCCTTCGCGCCCCAGAAAGAGCGGGGGAGCACCGGCCAGCCGGGGATGGCGCAGAAGGAGCCGCGCCAGCTCTGCGCCCGCGTAACCCGTCACACCCAACACCGCGATCTGTGATTGCCCTTGTGGCATTAACCTATGAGTCCTTCCAGCCGTGCCTTCAGCGTGGTCGCGCTTTTCGCATCCGGGCAGATGACCAGCACGGTGTTGTCGCCGGCGATGGTGCCCACCACCTCCGGCCATCCTTCGTCATCAATGCCAGCCGCGACCGGCTGCGCGCTGCCTTGTGTCGTGATCACGACAAGCTGGTTCATCGCCTGTCGCACGCGCAGGCCGAAGTTCCGCAGAATGTCCGCGACCTCGGGCAGGTCATCGTCGTGGTCCACGGCGGCCGCGCTCGGAATCTGGTAACCGCCCGGTCCCTTGAAGAGCCGCAAAGCATGCAGATCCCGCGACAACGTCGCCTGCGTCACCTCGTGCCCGCGCTTCAGCAACAGGCGGCGCAGCTCGTCCTGATTACTCACGACGCGCGTCGTCACCAGTTGCCGAATCGCATTGTGCCGTTCCACCTTCATGGTCCTTGAAAGCTCCAAAGCAAAAGGCCGCAGATTGGGAAAAACCCATGCGGCCACTGCATAAATATACATCTATATGTATAAATATGCACAGTTCCATTGTCAAGTCTCATTTCCTCAGACCTTTAAATAGACGCGGTCGTTTGATCCGCCGCTCCGCCGCACGTATCATTCGATTCGGTCAACTGAGTCGTTTGAGAGGAGCACCAGAAGCAAATGCGAGTTGGAATGCTGACAGGCGGCGGCGACTGCCCCGGACTGAATGCGGTGATCCGCGCCGCCGTACGCAAAGGGATTTTTCACTATAAGGACGAGTTTGTCGGGTTCCTCGAGGGCTGGCGCGGTGTGGTAGAGAACCAGACGCGACCGCTCAATGCCGAAAGTGTCTCCGGCATCCTGCACCTTGGGGGCACCATCCTCCGCACCTCGCGCACGAATCCGCGCAAGCTGGAAGGCGGCATCGACAAGTGCCTCGCCACCATCAAGGCCAACAATCTTGACGCGCTGATCACTATCGGTGGCGATGACACCCAGGGCGTGGCGAATGCGCTGATCGAAAAGGGCGTAAAGATCGTCGGCGTGCCCAAGACCATCGACAATGATCTGAGCGGCACGGATGCCTGCTTCGGCTTCGATACGGCGGTCTCGATTGCCACCGAGGCGATCGACCGGCTCCACTCGACCGCCGAGGCGCACAACCGCGTGATCGTCTGCGAGGTGATGGGGCGCGACGCGGGCTGGATCGCGATCACCAGCGGTATCGCCGGAGGAGCGGATGCCATCGGCGTGCCGGAGAAGGCCATGGACATCGATCACATCTGCAAGATCCTCAAGTACCGTCACGACCACGGGAAGAAGTTCTCGATCGTCGTAGTCGCAGAGGGGGCGAAGCTGCCGAGCGGGGAAAAAGCAACGCAGGGGACGAAGCTGGACGCCTTCGGGCACGAACGCCTCAGCGGCATCGGGCAGGCGGTTGCGGAGATGATCGAGCAGAAGACTGGCTATGAGACCCGCAGTGTGAACCTGGGTCACACGCAGCGCGGGGGCACGCCCACCGCGTATGACCGCATGCTGGCCACACGCTACGGCACCGCGGCCATCGACCTGGTGCACCAGGGCAACTTCGGCCGCCTGGTCGTGCTGCGCGGTACGGAGATCACCAGCATTCCGCTCAAGGATGCGATCGCGAAGACGCGCACCATCGGTGATGATTTGATCGCGCTGGCGGACGGGCTGCAGCCCGAAGTCTAAGGGGCGGGGAAGACAAGAACGCCGGAGTCGATAGGGCTCCGGCGTTTTGCTATTCAAGAAGGATGAGACAGGGCGAACAGCTGGTCAGCAGCCGCCCTTGCACTTGGCCAGAATGGCCGCCTGCAGGCGCTCTCTCAGCGCAGTAGGCAGTTCATAGAGCTCGTGCTGACGATAGATTTCGATCGTCTTGCGGGTGGTATTCAGGGTGATGACGCAGTGCTCGCACTCGCGCAGATGCAACTCCAGATCCGCGCGCAAGGTCGGCGTTACGGAGTTGTCGATCAAATCGTCGAGTTCGGCCAAAAATTCCGAGCAGGTCACTGAACACCATCCTCATTCTTTTTGCGGAAGTACCGGCTCAGCCGTTCCCGCAACTGCAGGCGCGCACGCAACAGCCGCGACTTGACCGCCGGCACACTCAGCCCCAGCGCATTGGCCGTCTCTTCGGTGGAGAGACCTTCCACGTCCCGCAACACGAACACGACACGAAAACCGGGCGGCAGACCGTTGATGGTCTTGCGCAGTATGTCCGCGAGCTCCGCCTGGTTGTACTCCTGCTCCGGGTTCGGCCGCCATTCGGCGAGGTCGCGCGGCACCGAGCCTTCCTCGGTCTGCACATCTTCGTCGATGGAAACCATCTTGCCGGTGCGCCGCTTTCGCAGCCGCATCAGCGCTTCGTTCACCGCAATGCGCACCAGCCACGTATAGAACTTCGAGTTGCCCTGGAACTGGTCGAGCTTTTCGTACGCCTTTAAAAAAGCGTCCTGCACGACATCCTGAGCGTCCTCGCGGTTCTGTGTGATGTGCTGCGCAATGCGAAAGACCTGCCGGTCGTACTGCTTGACCAGCGTCTCGAAGGCGTGCACATCTCCGCCTCGGGCCCGCTCGACGAGCGCTACGTCCGGATGCACCTCTTCGGGTGCGCCCACTGGTTCGATGGTCGGGCTCTCAGAAGGTTTCAGAGGATTCGCGCCTTTCGGTGACGGATGCCGATCGTATCCGGCGGCTCCTGCCTCATTTTACCAACAGTAGGCATCCCGTCAGCCTCGGGAGGCTAGCAGCCCTGGAACATGGCCATATGGTCAATCCACCGTGAGCTCGACCGTTACCGGCGGAGGCGCCGGTACAGTCGTATCGCTCGTCACCGAAATCGTGATCGCATAGTTTCCCGTCTGGGTGCCGGGAGGGCCTGTCGGAGGAGGTGGTGGGGGAGGAACGGTGCCGCCACCGGGCGGGCTGGTCGGTGGCAACGTAGCACTAGTGGTGCCACCGCAGCTTGAGAGCGACAGCATCGATCCAGACACCGCAAGGATCAGGATTCCTGCCGCCAACCATCCAGGGCGGCGACGCCGAGGGAGCAAAAGCAGGAGAGCGCCTCCCCAAAGCGCGACGCCGATCTTACTCAGAACTCTATCGGCAGCATTTTTGTTGTTCGCAGCCGGGGCGGCAGTCGTCGATAGGACGAGCTGCGTGCTGACATCTGAGCCATTTACCGCCAACGGGTTCGCGCCGAATCCACAAGTCGGCGGGCTGGCGTCCGTTCCTGAGCCTAAGTAGCTCACCTTGCATGAGAGAGTTGCTGTCCCGATAAAGCCGTAGAGCGATTTCACGCTAACGGTCACCGAGTTGTTTGCTGTCGACCCCGCCTTCACTTCCAGTGTCGTTGGCAGAGCCACAAGCCCGTAGCTGGGCGGCGGGTTGACGACCTGCGTCAGTAGTGCGCTTGCGGGATTGAGAAGGCTGTCGCCCGGGAACCGCGCGGTGATCGGAGTGGAGCCAATCGGAAGGCCTGCTGTCTCGTAGGTAGCTATTGCCGTAAAGGGCTTTCCCGAGCCGCCTGTAAAGGTAATAGGAACAGTCACAGTCCCATCGGGAGTGCCCGCGAAGGTAATGCTCGAAGGACCCGGAAGGAGAGTCAGGTCCCCAGGCGCCTTCATCGTCGCCGTGAAGGTGACTGCCTGATCGATGACGCTCGGGTTGGCACTGCTGGTCAGGGCTATGGCCGGAGTCCCTGTATTTGCGAGCAGAACTAACGAGTCCGCCAGACCACCGTTTGTAAAGAGCAGATCCGGCAGACCATCGTGGTTGAAATCGCCTACCGCCATAGATGAGAATCCCTGGCCGGCGAGCAGATTCGTCTCCGGACCGAATTTGCGTCCGGGCAGGCCGTGAATGACAGAGATTGCAGTACCTGCATAGTCGATATCAATGCCGTTGGACTCATCCGTGCTGAGAACGAAATCGGCGAGTCCATCGCCATTCAGATCGGCCGACCGAAAATTCAGGTATCCACGATCCAGTATCCCCGCTGTCACCGGTTGCAAGAACGTGCCATCACCTTTGCCGTAATAGACGAAGATTGCAGTTGGGCCGGGGTCATCATCATCTCCGCGATAGCTGTGGGTGCCGATGACCGCGAAGTCGGCGTGCCCATCTTTGTCAAAATCACCTGCACTCACAGCTGGAGTGTAGTTTGTTGTGGATCCACCAAACGAGGGCACCGATAACGTCTGCGGCTCGACTTCGAATGTGCCATCGCCATGGCCCAAAAGGACCTGGACCGCCTGCTTTGCAGCCAAGATGAGGTCCGCTTTGCCATCGCCATTGAAGTCTCCCGCTGCAAGATCGCCAGCCGTCGGCACCGCGGTACTCATGGAAGTGAAGGTGCCATCGCCATTCGACAGAAGGACGTTCAAGGAACTCGTTCCGCTGTTCTGGTCAGTCGTCTCGTTTACCAGATCATCGCGCTCATCACCATTGATGTCGGAGACGAAAATGTCCTGATTGCTGGCTCCTATGAAGTTGGCAATCGCAATGGGATTCTGAAACGTACCGTCTCCGCGTCCGAAAAAGAGATGAGGCAGTGAAGTGCCGTCCGCCGCCGGTCCAACCGCGATCACATCCTTGTGCTTGTCGCCGTTGAAGTCTCCTTCGTAAAGAAGCGCGGCCGATTGCAGATAGTCCTGAGGGGGGAGTTGTACCGGAGCCTGCACTGTGACAGACGGTGCAAACGTGCCGTCTCCTCGACCGAGGTTCAGTTGAAGGGCACTAGCGCCCGAAGTGAAGATGTCAGGGGTTCCGTCTTCATTGAAATCGGCGACGACACTGTAGCCGGCCGTCAGTCCAGAGCGAATGACCGGCGGAGCGTCGAAGGTGCCATCGGAGCGACCATAGGTGATGTAGATGCCATTGGCGCCGGGCATCGCCAGATCCACGTTGCCGTCAAGGTTGTAATCCGCGATAAGACGGGGATCTCCCTGGTCTTCGTCGAAGTTCTCGGCGTTATAGAAGGCGTAATGAACAGGATCGGCGAAATGCATGCCTGGCCTGCCGAAGAAAATCACAAGACCATCTGCTGAGAGCGCCAAAATGTCGAGATAGCCGTCTCCATCTAGATCGCGTGCCGCAAATGCCTCATTGAAATCTGCATTTGTGTAGCCCTTCGAGAAGACCGGCAGCTTTGTGAAGGTTCCGTCCCCATTGCCATGGTGGATCTCGAGGTAAGCACCATTGTTCTTGTAGTTGAAGAGCGTACAAAAGAGATCGAGATGTCCGTCTTTGTCAAAGTCGGCCAGATGGCAACCGGTCCATGGTCCCGCAGTGTACGCCCCAGCGAAGGTGCCATCTCCCACACCGAGCATTACCAATGGCTCGTCGATGAGGACAATGTCAGGATGTCCATCTCCGTTGATGTCAGCTACTGTTGCGCCTTTTAACCAACTTTCGCCCCCAGCAGCTGAGAAAGTGACAACGTTTTCGAATTGACCCGATCCATTGCCAAACGCCGTGAAGAGCGTTCCCGTTGAACTGGAAAAAACGATGTCCAGATGTCCATCAGTATTCATGTCGGCAAAAGCGACAAAGGCCCACTCAGACCCTTGGGATATCACGTTGTTGGGCACGACCAGTGTGCCGTCGGGACGAAGTGTTCCGTCGCCATTGCCAATGAATATGACGGGCGATGGTGGTGTAGCCCAAACGGGTGGAAAGCAAACCGCGTCCGCGAAGCCATCTCCGTTGAAGTCGGCTGCCTGGCAACTGCCGGTGGCGGGCCCAAGAGCTCCCGCCCGCGGCGTGGCAGCCCCAATCGCCGTTGTCTGAGGCGCGGCGTAGCTGCCGTCGGAGTTCGCCAGGATTACATTCAATCCGCTCGCGTCGGCATAGTAGAAATCGGGTCGGACATCACCGTTGAAGTCAGCAGTGCCTACCTGTAACGGATTCGACGGAATCGCGATGTGACGTGGGTTACGAAATGTCTCGGCGCTGCAGGGGGAAATCAGCCCGAGACTCAACAGCAAAAAGCCCAAGAAGGCACGCAATATCTTGTCCTTAGCCCGCCGGCTGGATCGCTGCCGGAGCTTGAAAAGCATAAAGCACATGAGCCACAAAAGGCGTCGGAAAATCTCACGACCCTCGCAGACGAAGCCTGAATCAGGACCTAGAACGCGAATATATCGGGTGTAAGAAATCCGCCTCTGACAATACGTTCATCCCGAAGCCCAAAATGGGAAATCTGCTAAGCGTTACGCCGGACGGCGAAGCGAGCTGGCTGCGCATACCGGTGCGGTAGAAGCTCGCGCTGTCAACCATAAAAAAGTCGATTCGGTTACGGATGAATAGGTGCCGGCGTCAGGTACGTGTGCACAACACTTCTTTCGGGTGATTTATATGTCACACGCACAGTGCCATTCTCTCAAAACTTTTATTCATAACTCTGATTCGTTGGGGCCGGCGGTCATCACGCTGACCCTTCTCTATTCACGTAACCAGCCTAGGTTCGTATTTGCGAACCCCTCCCCCGAGGTGTGTCTCATGAAGTGTCTTTACGCCGCTTTGGCGTTCGCCTGTCTTACTTCTGCTGCTCTTGCTGACGTTACAGTCACATTTCCTGCGGACGGTTCCGCGCTCATGTCACCGTTCTCGGTGCAGGCCGCGGCCGGCGCCTGCCAGTCGCAACCGCTCTCCACCATGGCTTACTCGATCGACAGTGGTCGTGACACGATGGTCAAAAACTCGACGATCGCCGTCCAGTTGGCTGCGGCACCCGGTGTCCACACGCTGCACGTGAAATCGTGGGGCACCGGTGGCGCGCTCTGCCAGCAGGCCATCAACATCAACATTCTGGACAAGCTGCCGGCCATACCTGCGAACGTCGCGGCAACGGCAAGCATCCAGGGAATGACCACTTGGACCGGAGAACACGATGCAGCCACTACCGGAAGCTCGACGGGGACAACCAGCCTGCTGACGGGAGCGCAGCAACTGAGCGGGCAGACGCGGCAATTTACCTTTCGCTATGCGAATGACGGCGGCGAGCGCTTCCACGTCTCCTTCCCGGCGAACGTTTCGGCAACCCACTTCGTTTACGACACCTACCTGATGGTGAATAGCCACTGCGGGAGTGCTCTCTGCGGGAAGCTGGTCAACGTGGAGATGGACATGAACCAAGTCCTGCCGAATCGCGACGTCGTGATCTACGGCGTACAGTGTGACGGCTGGACCGGCACATGGGACTACACAGTGAATGAAGGCACCCCAGCGCATTCGCTATCCACCTGGCGGCACACGAATGTCGCCTGCGATCCCAACAAATGGAGCAAGGACACGTGGCACCACGTGCAGATATCGTATTCGCGGGATGATAGCGGGACCGTGACCTACGAGTCGGCATCCCTGGATGGGGTTGAGTCACCCTTTTCAGGTGCCGTGGGTCCCTCACTATTCGCACTCAACTGGGGACCGGTGCTGCTCACCAATTTCCAGATGGATGGACAGGGGGCGAACGGCACGCAGACAATGGAGATGGCAAACACCACCCTTTATGCGTGGTAGACGTTCCCCAGATTAATGAATTAGTGAGGTCGAAGCCGGGCGCCTGTTGCGAGGGACGCCCGGCCCGGCTCACCGGGACGAAGGAGGCGCCGTCCTATGGATATCCGGTCCGCTGAGTCGCGCAATGCATTGCTGATGCGGCTACCCCCACAGAAGTCGGATAGAACTCATTCGGGAATCCGCTTAGTCTTTTGAGCAGAGCCGTTGCTCATTGAGGTCTTGGAAGTGTCATTCCTGCGTTTGATTCGGAGCTTCGGCGTCAGCCTGACGCTGATGCTGGTTTTCTTTTCGCTTCAGGAGGGGTTTGCCCAGGAGAGTCAGCCGTCCACAGCGGCACATCACACTGCGCCGGCCAGGAAGGACGGGAAGACGGTTCATCACTCCACAGCCCACCGCTCGCGGGCGCACCAGACTCCGGCACATGTCCGTCATGCTCATACACGCCGCTCCCCGCGGACGGCGAAGAGCATTGCCCGCAGCCGGAAATTGCAGCGGGCCTTCGTCGCCTCGTCTCAATTGCGGCCCATGGCCCAGCAACTGGCGCAGGACCGCACTCCAGCGGCCTATGCCGGTGTCACGCACTATGCGCAGAGTCACACTGGGGACGCAGCGGCCGCCGCCTATGTCTCGCTAGGCCACGCTTACCTGCTCGACCACCGCTTACCCGACGCAATCACCGCTCTGACCCATGCAGACACCGCAGGCGATGCCCTGGACGATTACGCTACCTTCCTGAAAGCACAGGCTGAGATGCAATCCGGCCAGCTTCCCGCGGCTGAAACGCTGCTGAACGGCTTTGCTGCGAAGTACCCGGACAGCGTCTTTGTCCCGCAGATGCCGGTCCTGCTCGCGAACTTGGCTTTGGCGCAGGGCGACCCGCAGACGGCGCTCCATGTCCTGAGTGAGCATGCCGGAGAGCCGATGGCCAACAAGGCGGACTATGTGCTGGCTCTGGCACGCGCCCAGCAGATCGCAGGAGATACGGGAGCCGCAGCCAAGAGCTTCCGGCGCGTCTTCCTGGGTTATCCGCTCAGTCCCGAGGCGGCGCAGGCCAAGACGCAACTGCAATCCATGGGGGCGAACTCGGCGCTCACGGTTTCCGAACGTCAACACCATGCCGACGCGCTGTACGCGGCCGGCCGCTACAACGAGGCGTACGACGACTACCGTGCACTCGCTGCAGACCCCGGCGTCCAGGATACAGAGCAGCGTAACCGCCTGCTCGTCGCTGCCGCTGCCTGTGACTACAAGCTGAAGCGCGCCTATCGCCAGCAGATCGCCGCCCTGCCGGATAGTGACAGCGACGCAGGCGCGCGCCGCCTGTACCTGCTCATGGAGCTTGCCCGTGACCGCGGGGATGTGACCGAACAGCAGGGCGACGTCAACCAACTGGAACAGCGTTTCCCGCAAAGCCCCTGGCTTGCCGAGGCGCTCTACTCCTCGGGCAACATGTATATGCTGCGCAAGGACTTTCCATCAGCCGCCGCCTATTACACCGAGCTGGTGCAGCGCTTCCCAAGCATTTGCAAGGGAACTGAGGGACCCTGCTCCGACTACGCGCCGAGCGCGCACTGGCGGGCCGCATGGCTGGACTACCGGCTGGAAAAATACTCTGACGCTGCCAAGCTCTTCGACGACCAGATCGCGCACTATCCCGGCGGCAAGGAGATCCCAAGCGCCATCTACTGGCGGGCACGGATCTATCAGGATCAGGAACAGCAGCCGGGCAAGGCAGCCGCCTACTACGCGGTGGTCAAGGACACTTATCTTCACTACTACTACGCGCAGCAGGCTGCTGCCCGGCTAACCGAACTGGGCAGCGTGGCGCCGGCCGATGCGCCTGAGCTCGACGGCATCCGGCCGCCCACCATACCTGCGCTGACTGACGACGTGCCCGAAGACGATCCGCACGTTGTACGCGCCAAGCTCCTGGCCAACGCAGGTCTGAATGAGTACATCGCGCCGGAGATCCAGGCCGCGGAGGGCAGCGATGAGTGGGGAGCCTTCGCCGAAGCAGAGATCTATCACTCGTACGGTGAGGACGCCAAGGCCATGCGCGTGATGAAGCGCGCGCTGCCCTTCTATACCTCGGCACCCATAGAATCGATTCCCCTGGCTTACTGGCACATTCTGTTTCCGGAGCCGTACTGGAACACCATCGAGAGCGAGTCGGCCAGGAACGACCTCGATCCATTTATGGTGGCTTCGCTGATTCGCCAGGAGTCGGAGTTCAATCCGACCGTCGTCTCACATGCGAATGCCTGGGGACTGATGCAGCTGTTACCCAGCGTGGGATCGGAGATGGCGCACAAGGATGGCATCCGACACTTCGACCACAACGAGCTGTTAGATCCCGTGGTCAACATAAAGCTCGGAACCAAATATCTACGGCAGACCCTGAACAAATTTGACGACAAGCCAGAGTACGCGTTTGCCGCCTACAACGCGGGTGACGATCGCGTGGTGGACTGGCGGTCTGGCGCGCCCTTCCACGGCATCGACGAATTTGTCGAGTCCATTCCATTTACTGAGACTCGGGAATACGTGCAGGGCATTGTGCGCAATGAGATGATCTATCGCGATCTGGCGGCGCATCACACCCCTTCGAAAACTCCCAGCACAGCCACCAAGGCGTCTACCGCGGACGCAGCAAAAGGGATGGAATAGCGCTGGGCTTCGCTCGTCCCAATCCGCTCCAGCGGTGTTGTATGCCGGCCTGGTCGGAGTTGGGAGGCTCGGAGCAATCGTGACAGGCTATCTCGCTCTCGCGATAGGTGAGATAGCCCACCACCGATCCATAGTGATGCTGAGTCGGCATCGAATCTAGTTTGCCGCCTGCAGGCGACCTTCCGCTCGGTCTTTCTCACCAGCGATACATGGTGATTTTGTCCAAGTAGCCCTTGATCGAGCCGTTGCCCGAATAATCGCCGTCGACCTGCATATTGAGGATAAGCGTGCCTTCTCCCCAACCCAAGGACAATGCGGAAGACGCGGTAGCGTTTTCGAAATAGTGCGTAGCTCCGTCCAGAGCTACCCAATCATGCGTCACAACTCCCGTGCTGCTGCGATGCATGGCGATCTGCACGTGGTGCCACTTGTTTGCAGTCCAGGTGCGCGGATTACAGGGAAGGTTCGAGGCGCGCCAGTGAGGTTTGTTGGACGTCTGATATGCATAGTCCCATCGCTTCGAGATACTGGAACACTGAGTGCCAAAGATTACGGTCTTGCCGTTGGACATCACCTGGTTCACGTCCAGTTCCAGATTTTGTACCTGGTCTGGATTTGCCAGAAAGATGTAAGTGTCGTAGACGAAATGCGTAGCGTATCTATCATTGCCATAAGTCAGGTGATATATCTCCCCACCGTAGTGCCAATACGACACGGAGAATTCTCTCGCCTTCCCATCCACGGATGGGTTGCTCACAGGGTATGAGCTATATCCAGTGGAGGTCCCTGGTGTGCCTTTATCGTGATTCCACTCCCAGCGGCCGGCTCCTGCCAGATCACCGGAAGAAACTGCGCTAGAGGGAATCGCTGGGCTGCCCGCGAAGGCGGGCGCCGCGAATACTAAGAGCATTAAGACTGTATGGTTGAAAATTTTCACTTCTGCCCTTCACTTGGGTTGAGGTTGTCATCGGGCCCGTGCGCTTCGCCGTGACGGCAGCACGCTGCTTCTCGCCGGGCCAGTCTGAGCGGAAAAAGACACGATGCGTCTTCGCAGAGCTCGACAACCTCATCTACTGGCTTCTGAGTCGTGGGAGCCTGGAATGGGCCAGACTCACAAACCATTCGGCTCGGGGAGTAGAAAGTGAAGGGAACTATCTCTTGGTGCAGCAGGGACTCGCTTCGATATCTCCGATTACTTCCCGGGCCCGAGCTTGTTAGGCAGACACTTATTTACTGAAATAGAAACTAAGGAATGTGAACATACCACCCGGACTGATACAAGACTTTTTACACAAAGTTTCTTATCTCAGGCGATGCTTGAAAACTTACATGTCAGCGCTGCCAACGAAAAAGGCGTCCTCGCTTCTATCCATGGTGAAACTTACATCTTTCACCCCATTGATATGGAGTCCGGAAGCGCACAGCGCAGGGGCAAATAGCCGCACTCTCGATCCGACGATAGACAGCCACAGCAAAAGTATCGAAGCATGCGTGTAATAAGTGCTTCCCTCGCGGATAGGGCAAGTCGCCGTTCGAAAGAACTAGTAGGGGCGCATTTTGAATCCCGTCAGCTGGATCTTTGTGATCTCATAACCAATCGAGGAAGCCGCGGAATCGATCTCACAGAAGAGATTATCGTTGGCGCGCTCGCGTGGCACGTCTTCAGGCGGTGGCGAGAATGGCTCGGCCGAGGGCACCCGTGAGTGTGTCCTGCGAGGCGAGAGCGAGATCGCGGCTGAACGGGTCGAGACCCCGCAGATGGTTGGCGAAGTTCCAGGCTAGGTCGCGGGCGCGGCAGATATTCCAGAAGGCGAGCAGGCGGCCGATTTTTCCGGTGTCTTGCGCGATGACGCCCAGCGTATCGGCTGCGAGCATCGTCAGGGCTGAGGGCATCACCGTATTGAGCAGCCCGTTTACAGATTGGTAGTCAGCAAATTCGGAGCTGCCTGGCGCAGGATCAATATTGAACTCTGCGTCAGTGGCGAGGAGTGCCAGCGCGAGGTCGTGGTTGATGTGAGCATTCATGCCGGCAAGCGCAAACTGGATGCGATCGATGCCGGGGCGATAGCGTGCCTCATACAGCGCTGTCCACGCCGAGGGGACGGGTTGTCCACCAAGGAAGCCGGATAAACCGCTGAAGTAAAGGCCGGCAAACACGACATCGAGACGGTTGAGCCAGAGCGGGCTCTTCCACGCACCACCGGGCGGGTGCAGGTCGACCTGTTGCGTCACCATGAGATAGAGCCGATTGAACCACTTGATACCGTCATTCGCCGGCAACTGTGCGTCGATGCCTTGCATGCGCGCAATCACGTCCGCGATTGTCACGGGAGCGGGGCCGTTGACGAGGTCATAGAGCGGCTGACCTGCAGCTGGGAGCATGCGCGGCCTCCTGGAGACGGTGTGCAGCAGTATAAGTGATCACTTCTCCTCAGCGGACTTTTGGTTACGAACTGGAGAGCTACTCATCCACGTGGCGCGAATGAGCGCCCACTATTGCAAATCGAAAGCGTGCAAGGTGTTTCGTCGCGCACCACCCGGAGCACTGTTGGTTCGGCGTTGAAAGTGAAGACCAATCGTCGACTATAGGTTGTGTGTTCCGCCTACATCGATCTGGCGTTGCGGAATGGCGCATTGCCTCAGCAGGAATGTCGTGTGGCTAAAACGCGGCTCGTTCCCGCATTGGAGCTAATGCTGGTCGTGCCAAGTAGCACCTCAAAGGATGCGTCCGATGTATTGCAGAGATTCGATTGCCGCCAGACATCCATCATTACCGTGCTATCCAGCAGAGACTGCGCGGCTGCCTGCGTGCCCGCCATATCCAGACCTTGCAACATAAGGACGTGGCCGGTGTGGTCGAGATTTGGCACCCAGGCGATGCGTGCGTAGGTACTGTGCGACGCACCATCACGCTCGCCCTGGTAAAACGCCGCTTCCCCTGGCACGGGATGGCGATTGATGACCTTCCAGGTATGCGCATCGGCATCCTCCACGAGCTCAAAGGCCAGGTTTTTCTCGAATAACTCTGCCCAGGGATTGGTGTATGCACTTCCGAGCAGGACGACATTGCCGTCCTTGAGGTCCTCCATGCGGAGATCGCGTGCAAAACGGATCTTCATCCGGCTCGGGACTACCTCGGGCAGATGAGATAGCGCGACCGCGCTCTCAAGATCCGTCATCGAGGTATACCGCTGGGAGGCAAGATCCTTCGCAACGTACTTTTCAGATGCTGCGAGCGACAGATTGCCTAGCTGCAGGCCGGTGTAGTCGGCCAGCGAAAGACGGCGACCCAGCACATCCTGCAGCGTGCCAAACCCACTATCCGCAGTCACAACGACCGTGTCCCTGTCGGCTCGGAATACGCTCGCCCAAAATTCGTGCATGGGCGACGAAGCTATAGGAGTCGAATGTGCGCGCGACCGAAGGAGCGTGAGCACCGTACCTAGCAGAGCAATGATGACCAACGAAAGTACAACGACCGGCCATGGCTGCGGCCTGCCGCCGGGAAGGTCGGTGTAGGCAGACGCGATCCTTGGAGCGCAATCTTCCGTCGCCTCGGAGACGAAGTCCATCGGGAGACGAACAAAGATGGGCTTATATCCACCTCTCGGAACCTCCAGACGGAGGAGTTCGTTTTGCCCCTCCCACCTGTAGTAATCGTCGAGGCGGTTTCGAAGCTGACGGGCATAGTTGCGAACGATATTATCCGCGCTGCAATCGTAGCCTTCGGGTCTGCCAAAAACGTGAACGCCGATGTGATGTTCCGTCAGCGCATTTCCGGCACCCAGAAGGGAGCGTTCGCAGATGTACCGCAGAAAACGGGATAAGAGATTCGACTTCGCGAAGTGGCGGCTGGCCAGGATTCGCTCGAGCAGCGCGCGCTCGAACTCCACATCAACCTGCAGGGGGGACGATCTTGCTGTGTTCATGGCCTCGGAAATACGTACACGTGGATCGGCTCTACGGGCCCGGCTTCTCTTAGCAAAAGATTATGCGCCCCCGATGAATGCGGAGTAAAACACGCCCGAGGTCGGATTCTTCACGCGCTTTTCAACTGAACCATAACGCTCGTAGTTTCTTGAATTTAATGAGGTAGTGCGAAGGGGTATACCCCTGTGTAGAACGGGGAAAACACCTTGTCAGCCCATCACATCCTCGGCGAGTTTGAGACTGCGAAATTGCGTAGGGGGTGGGATTTGGGACGGACGGAGAAGAAGAGAAGAGCGTGGCTAAGATTGGCCGCCGGAGTACTGATGTGCGGAGCAGCGCTGGGCCTTTCTGCCCAGGTCAACACCGCGAGTTTGAGCGGCTTCGTCACCGATGAATCGGGGGCAGCCGATGCGGCGGTGAAGGTAACGGCCAGGAATCAGGCGACGGGCTACGTCCGCACTCTCGGGACGGACGCGACAGGCTTCTATTCCTTCCAGACGATGCCGATCGGGAACTACACGGTAAAGGTGGAACAGCCTGGCTTCGCGACCGTGCAGGAAGATGTCGTGCTCAACGTGGGTGAAAAGGCGCGGCAGGATTTCCATCTCCAGATCGGGTCGGCACAGCAGACAGTCCAGGTGCAGGCTAACGCGAGTCTGCTCTCGCCGGATGATGCCTCCGTTGGCACGATTGTGGGCCTGCAGACCATCCAGCAAACACCTCTTTACCTGCGCAACTGGGACGATCTCCTGCGCACGGTGCCCGGAGTCCAGATCAGCCGATACACCCAGCAGAGTGGCAACACCTCTGCGGGGCGCACGGGCGACTTTAACGTCAATGGCGTGCACTCGCTGCAAAACAATTTCATCCTCGACGGGATCGACAACAACACATTTTCGGAGAACGTGCAGGAACTCAGCACCGAGGCATCGCATCCCTCAGTCGACGTAATCCAGGAATTCAACGTGATTACCAATCCGTATTCGGCTGAATACGGCCGCAGCCCTGGGGCCGTTGTTTCGGTGAATACGAAGAGCGGAACCAACAAGATGCACGGGCTGCTGTTCGAGTACCTCCGCAACGATTATTTCGATGCGAATGATTTTTTCTCGAACCGCAACCACTTGCCCCGTCCGGAGAATCACCAGAATCAGTTCGGCGGCAGCATCGGCGGCCCGATCAAGAAGGATAAGCTGTTCTACTTCTTCAACTATGAAGGGACGCGCATCACCCAGGGCGTAGGCCGCATCTCCACCGTGCCGCTCGATAACGAGCGCGTCGGTGACTTCAGTGCGGCGACTGGCGCACGGGTAGGCGTTAAGTATCCGACGATCAATGACCCTGCAACCGGTCTTCCCTTGCCGAACAACCAGGTCCCTGCCGGCAGAATCGACGCCGCGGTGGCCAAGCTGATTGCGCTCTTCCCAGAACCAAATGTGAGCACCGGCGGCGTTATCCCAGAGCTGAACAACTACGCCCGCAATGCGCCGGTTATAGACAACGATGACAATTACGACGCGCGTATGGACTGGACGCCGAACCAGAAGGACACCATCTTCGGACGATATAACTATTCCAATCGCACGCGCGATATTCCCGGCTACTTCGGCGGCTTGGCGGATGGCACCTCCACCTCTGCCTGGGGCAACCAAATCCTGAAGGCTCACAGCTTCGTCCTCGGCTGGACGCACGTCTTTTCGCCAACCGTGGTCAACGACTTCCGTTTCGGCTTCCTCCGTAACTTCTCGTTCGCAGAGCAGCAGCCTTTCTCGCTACCCCAAACGGCGGACCAATTTGTGCCCGGCATCCCTCCCAACCCGCAGATTGGCGGCGGTGTTCCGCTAACTACCTTCTCGAACTTCGCCTTCCTTGGTTCTGCTGACTTTCTGCCAAAGAAGCAGATTCCCCAACTCCTCCAGTACAACGACACAATATCCATCACGCATGACAAGCAGACGCTTAAGGCCGGCGTCAGCGTCTATGGTCCGATGCGCAATATATTCCAGGACGAAGGCGGTACCCGCGGCGACCTCACATTCACCGGCATCTTCAGCGGATTTCCTTATGCCGACGGTTTGCTCGGCTATACGCAGAGCACTCAGTTGACGAATGTGCTGCTCGTCGATCAACGACTATGGATGGCTTCCGGATTCTTCGAAGACGACTGGAAGGTCACTCCGAAGCTGACGTTGAATCTGGGCTTACGCTACGATTTCGCAACGCCCGCGCTCGCCGGTAATAACAAGATGGCGAACTTCGATCCTGCCGGAAACGGCTCGCTCACCTTCGCAACGAGTGGCTCCTTGCAGGATCGCGCTCTGGTTCAACCGAACACAAAGAACTTTGGCCCACGGTTCGGCGTCTCCTACTCGCCTGATCAGAAGACAGTGCTGCGCGGTGGCTACGGTATCTACTACACGCTCTTCGAACGTTACGGCAGCGAAAACCAGATGGCACTGAACCCTCCATTTCTCGTCAACCGCACAGCGGCCAGCAACACTCAATCTGTGCTGACGCCGGCGCAAGGATTCCCGACCGGATATCTCGATCCAGCCAATATCAACCTGAATCAGCTGCAGTCGTACCATGTGCGAGCGATGAATCCACATAGTCCAACACCCCAGGTACAGCAGTGGAGTGTCGGCGTGCAACGCGAATTCGGCAACGCGTGGACTGCGGAAGCGAACTACGTGGGAACCAAGTCCACCCACCTCGACCATCTGATCGACTACAACCAGCCGCTCATCGTGAACGGTGTGGCCACGACCGTGCCGTATCCGAATTTCGGTTTCATCGAATACACCGATGCAAGCAGCTACGGCAACTACAACGGCCTGCAGGCGAGCCTGGATCACCGGTTTCATAACGGCCTGAATATGCGGGCGGCATACACGTATTCGCGAAGCCTGGACAATGCACCGGAAGAACTGGAGAGCAATTCAGGCGGTGCGCCGGATGGCCGCAACTTCGCCTCGTGGTATGGCCTCAGCGACTTCGATATTCCGCATCGTGTCTCGCTGAACTATGTCTACGAGCTACCTTTCGGCCACGATAAATCCATGCTGAACCATGGGGCACTTGCATGGATTCTGGGCAACTGGCGCACCTCCGGTGTGTACACCTACTACAGCGGCCATCCCTTCCAGGTGAATACCGGCTCGTTGAATGCCTCGCTTGATCCCTTTGGTGAGTCGACGGCTACGCCGAACCTGATCGGGAAGCCAAAGCTTGTCGGCGATCCGGATTGCTGGTTCTATGGCAGCAATAGCAAGCTTTGCACAATGAGAGCGCCCGGTCAGACAGATGCGTATGCTGCGGCGCCGACGGGCGTCATCGGCGATGTCGGCCGCAACACGTTGCGTGGCCCCCGCATCAGCGTGTTCGATGCGTCTCTATTGAAGGAGTTCCCGATTCGCGAAGCTGCCAACGTTGAATTTCGTTGGGAGGTTTTCAACATTGCCAACACACCCGAATTCGGGCAACCAAACGGCAACATCACAAGCGGAGCCGTGGGGCAGATCACCACGCTGTCCGGAGACCCGCGCGTTATGCAGTTTGCATTGCGGGTGTCTTTCTAGTCCGATCGTCGTTGAACTCGTATGCGACGCCACTGACGGCGTCGCACACGGGTGATCGGCTTTCGATGGCATAAGCGACCAATCCCAGAACAGAAATGGGGAAGGCCCCCCTATGCGGCCACACTTCTACTTCTCTTTGTGGCCGCCGAATTGGAAGCGCATCGCCGAAAGGAGCTTGTTGGCGTAGCTCGCATTACCACGAGAAGTAAATCGGGAAAACAGAGCCGCACTCAAGACATCAGCCGGAACGCCCTCATCAATGGCCGCAATGGTTGTCCATCTTCCTTCGCCAGAGTCTGAAACTTTGCCACTGAAGTCTTCCAGTTCCGGAGATTCAACCAAGGCCGCCGCAGTCAGATCCAGAAGCCAGGATGACACCACACTCCCGCGCCTCCACACTTCCGCTACGTCGGCGATGGGCAACTCATACTTGTAGTGATCAGGTTCTCGCAGTGGGGTAGTCTCAGCATCGATCTCTTGCTGGTGGTTTCCAACATTCGCTTGTTTAAGGATGTTGAACCCTTCTGCGTATGCCGCCATGATGCCGTATTCGATGCCGTTATGTACCATCTTCACGAAATGGCCGGCGCCGGAGGGACCACAATGCAGGTATCCCTCTTCGGCAGTGGACGTCGGAGCCTTATCTCTTCCCGGTGTGCGGTCGATCGATCCACGTCCAGGCGCGAGGGCCTTGAAGATGGGATCGAGATGCTGCACGGCGCCGCGATCTCCGCCAATCATCAGGCAGTAACCACGTTCCAATCCGAATACGCCGCCGCTTGTGCCCACATCTACCCATTTGAGGCCTGCATTGGAGACTTCCTTCGACCTGCGCAGATCGTCGATGTAGTAGGAGTTCCCGCCATCAATGATGATGTCTCCCGACTCCAGATTCTTGCGTAACTCCTTGACGGTGTCGTCAACAGCACCTGCCGGCACCATGAGCCACACGGCCCTCGGCGTTTTAAGTTTCGCGATCATTTCGGCGATCGAACTCGATCCGGTTGCCCCATCCTTGACCATCTCAGCCACGGCTGCCGGGCCCCGATCGAAGACGACACATTCGTGGCCAGCACGAATCAGACGACGCACCATATTGGCGCCCATGCGCCCGAGGCCCACCATTGCGATCTGCATGCCAAAAACCTCCCATTACTGCATTTAATTCACTTTACAAGGCAATGGGCCGAACAAAGGTTGATTTCCGGTAGTATTCCGTTGGCGATGGCCCGACATTCAATCAGCGCCCTACTAAGGACGGATGCAGCGAAACGAAGGCATGGGATTGTTGCCCGAGCGGTCCTCGTTGCCGCTATACTCTCCTCGATCAGCATGGCCCATCCCGATCCTACTCATCCTGAGACCATCAGGAGCCTGCGAGCCGCGCATGATGCTGCCTTTGATCTGAACCCTCAGTCACCGTTCTGGCGCGATGCCTCACCGATATTCTTCGAAGGTGACAACTACGGTCGGCCGGTCAAACCGTTAAGAACGGAGGTACGTTCCCGTTGGACGGATTCGAATTTGTATCTCCTCTTTGTCTGCCCCTATACGGACCTGAATCTAAAGCCAGCGCCGCAAACGAAAGTCGACACAAATCATCTCTGGAATTGGGACGTCGCCGAGGTCTTCATTGGATCAGACTTCCAGCAGATTCGCCGCTACAAAGAATTCGAGTTGTCGCCGCAGAACGAATGGCTCGATCTCGATATCGACCTGGATCAACCTCATCGGGACGGCTCGAAGTGGAATTCTGGCTTTGAAACAGCCGCCCGCATCGACTCTGAAATGAAAATCTGGTACGGAGCAATGCGCATTCCGTTCGCCGCCATCGATGCACAATCCCCCCATGCCGGCAGCAGATTTCGCGTGAACTTCTTTCGCAGTCAGGGGCAATCGCGGCAACTCCTTGCCTGGCAAGCCCCCATGGGCGATTCCTTCCATGTGCCGGAGCGCTTTGGAGTCCTGGAACTCGTGCGTTGACAGGGGACGTAACTGTAGTGAGAACTCGCACTGACGATTAAGGCAGCTATGAACGCACCTCTCTCATAGAGAACAAGTGGACGCGTTCCTATATCCCTAATCCTATGGTGCCCGGAGGGAGACTTGAACTCCCACAGCACTTTCGTCCCCGCGGATTTTAAGTCCGCTGCGTCTGCCGATTTCGCCATCCGGGCCTTCAGCCCTCATCGTATCTGAATTCGTGTTCTCTCAATTCCCGCTCTTCCGGGCTGTGAAGCCAATCTATCGTTGCCGCACGCACGATGTAGCCTGTGGTCTGCATCGTAGGGAGGAGCGCGCCCTCGGTATGCCAAAAACCGTGCCTCGCCTGCATCTCCGTCGGCCACTCCGCGTGGCTCTACGCTCTGCGGCCCTCATGTTTTTGTTGGTCGTCGGAATAGTGGCGCAGAAGACCGATACCTCCCCCATTCTTTTTTCCGCGGTGATGCAACGCGTCTCGGCGCAGCCGGAGTTTCGCGAGCGCGTGCTTCAGGGCATTCGTGAGGTTCCGAAGGTCGGTGAGTTTCTCTCACCTGATCTTGTCGACCGCCTTCGCGTCCTCATCCTTGGAAAGGAGTGGCAGCGCGTCGATCATTTTCCGGCATTGACCGTCGCCGCCTTAAACAAAAGTGTCGATGCGGCGGTGTCACTAGCAGGGAAGTCGACTACACCGCTCAAACCCGCTGACCTGCTGGATACCGCCGACTACCCCCTTGGGCAGCGAGAGACCATTGACCTGAATCATCCCGCAACCGCTCCGACATACGCAGAGGATCCAGCAACAGCGCAGCGGAATGTCGGCTTCGATCTCACTATGGGCGATGGACCCGATCCCGCGCTTGCTCCCATGCATCCCGAGAGCCGCCAGCTTGCTGTCGTGCTGAATCGCCTGGCAATGAACGCTCCAGGCGAACCTGTGGCCACCGCCATCCTGGACGAGAAAACCTTCACCGATGGCGGCGCACTCATTCAAGAACTCAGGGAGAGCGGGCACAGCGTGACGATCTCCGACGATGTCTACTTCGCGAATTTCGGTCACCTCCACGATAGGGACCGCGAGGTCATGATGCCTTTCTGGATTGACACTCAAATCGCCGTGCCAGCGAGCCGAAGATCCTTGCTCCTGCCGGTCAGCCACTCCGAGCAGGAGCTGCACATACGCGGGCCGAAGTGGAACGCCGACGTCAGCTTCTACTTTGGCATCGATGGCAAGGCAGAATTTCGCACCATGGACTCGCTCAACCAGAGCTGGGTGATGCACCGCGTCCTGTACGACTACCAGGATTCACCGCAGCAGGTCAGAGTGATGGGACTGCTGAGCGCGGCGGTGCGCATTTACTATCGCGTCCGCATGTTGCATCCGGAGTTGCCATTCGGAGGCTACTATCGGCTGGGTGTCTGCCAGGACGCCAGCGCTACGGTGGAATCCGATCTTCAGGGAAAAACAGTTCTCTTTCCCATCACTCACGATCCCGCCTACTTCCCGCAGTCCATCTCCACGGATCCACGTGATCGCGAGTTTCTCGCTACGTTCGACGCATTGCCCTCGGATCGCGGCTCCGCAATGCCTCCCATCGATCGCGTTCTCGGCGCGTTGCCCACCGTGCATTACGACGACATCATGATTCCCGGCCTCTCCGGCGATCTGCAACGCGTGGCAATGGCCGATCGACTCGGTGTGCTGAACCGTACGCATCCCCTGGTCACGATCCTGATGGCCGTCGGTTCTGTGCTCCTGCTCCTGGTCATTGCGTCGTGGCTCGCTTTGCGCCGCTACCGCCATAAGAAAGCCTCTGTCGTTATCTAGACTGTGGAGGCGGAGTGGCCTGCGCAGGTGGTGTCGACGGCGGAGGCGTGGCTGGCTGCTCCGGCGGTGCCGCAGGCGGTGGTGGCGGCGGTGGCGGTTCCGTGTCGCCGGCAGCAAGCAGTTCGATGTCGAAGATCAGATCGCTCTTTGGCGGGATCGGAGGCCGGCCGCGCTCGCCGTAAGCAAGCTGGTAGGGAATGAACAGCCGGCGCTTTCCGCCGACATGCATTCCGGCAAAGCCGTAGTCCCAGCCCGGAATCACGCGATGGACACCCTGCTGCAACGTAATGGGCTCATTACGGTCGAGCGATGAATCGAACTTCGTCCCATCCGATGCCAGCCATCCTGTGTAATGCACGGTGTAGAACTGACCGGGCTGCGCCTCGGCACCATCGCCTGGCTTGATATCGATATAGCGAAGCGCGAATGCCGATTCCACCTTGCCACTTGCCGGTGGAATGCCCGGCGGCAGCGGCGGCAAAGGATTTTCCACAGGACAGGGGGGCGCCGTTCGCCGGTGTGTTGTCGTGGTGCTTGTGTGGTGCGTTGTCTGCTGCGCTGAGATGGTAACCGCGCAGAATGCAAAAAGAGGCAAAGTCAGAACGACGATCTTCATTCGAGTCTCCGCATTTCGATGATTCCGAAGTCGTAGATCAGCAGTGATGTTACCTGTTTCGTTTCAGGAAACTTCAGCTTTAGTGGTATGCCCAAAGGCACGTATTCCCATTGATACTCGGACTCACGTCAGTTAATAAGGAGCGCGAGATGGAGAACGGATCCAGTATCTTCAACCAGGCAAGACAGCTTGTTCAAGAGGCAGATCGCAAGCTTGAGGAGTTGGAGCACCGCTTCAACGAAGCCTTCGAGTTCTCGCGCGAAGAGCGTGAAGAGCTGGCGCCGCGCGCCTCTGACGAATATGCAAACTGGACCATCGAACTGGCACCCAAAAGCCTCCGCTCTATCTTCCTGCTGACGCCGAAGACGGGACGTGAATGGTCGCTCGAAGTGATGGATGCGGAACATGGAATGCGTAGTCTCGGACTCTTCAAGGGTGGCGATAACGGCGTTGGCGGATCCCGCCGTCTGCGCGCTGCCCGCGTAGTCAGCTCCATTGGAAGCTGGGTAGAGAAGACACAGATGCCGCTGCCTCCACAACAGACCGTGCCTGCCTCACGCAAGGAAGCAGCTCACATGCGTGGTGAGGCAAAGCCGGTCGAAGTGAAGGCCGATCTGCCGCCTCGGGATCAGATGCCAATGCCAGCCGCGCCGCGCTGGCTGGACATGCTGCCGGACGCGCAGGGCATGCCTCTGCCCGATGCCGCAGCGGCGAAAAAGAACAACGCGCAGGTCGGCTTCGGCCTGGGCCGCATCTTCGGCGGCCGCGACGGGGTCGCCGAACAGGCGTAACAGCATCGCAACGACGTTATGCAGAGGGTGGGCGCCGCGAGGCTCCCACCCTTTCTGCTTTTGGCTCGGTTCGGCAGAACCATTCCCCGGCCCGCGACGGTTTTGCCGAGCCCCTTTGACGATCGCTACCCGGCGGGTTCATCGTTAGATCGTCTGCAAGAGCCGCCTATGGACACCCGAATCACCTTTACGCTGAATGGTGAATCACGATCCGTTACTACGGATCCCCGTCGCCCGTTGCTCCAAGTACTCCGCGAAGATCTTGGCCTGACGGGAACCAAGTACGGCTGCGGCGAAGGCGAGTGCCGCGCGTGCACCGTGTTGCTGAACGGCGAGAGCACGCCTTCCTGCCTCACACCCATCCGCAGCGTGGATGGGCAAGCCGTGATGACGATTGAGGGGCTCGCCCAGGGAGAAAAGCTGCACCCGGTGCAGGAGGCCTTCCTTGCCGAAGGCGCCTTCCAGTGCGGCTATTGCACCTCGGGCATGATCCTGGGCGTCGCCAGTGTGAGAGAGAAAAATCCCGCTGCGGGCGAGGCGGAGTACCGGGAGGAGCTGCAGAAGCATATCTGCCGCTGCGGCGGCTACCCGAAATACCTCAGCGTGGTTCGCCGGCTGACCGGCGGCACGCAGACCGATCGGGCGCGCACATGACAACGACGCCTTCTGTCACAACCGGTCGATCGTCGGAGGAGCTCGATATCGAGCCCACCCACGAATGCGTCGGCTATGACTTCGGAATGAGCCGCCGTGCCTTTGTGAAGGGCTTAGGAGCCGGTCTATGTATCGCTGTTTCTCTTCCCGCACTGCCTCAGGAAAAGGAAAGCGGCCAGCGCAGCCGCAACAGCTTCCTTGGCAGCGGCGCGCAGAACGTTGCGGCTCGCATTCACCTCGGCACCGATGGAACCATCATCGTGATGGCGGGCAAGGTCGAAGCAGGCCAGGGAGCACGTGCGGAGCTACTGCAGGCGGCGGCAGAAGAGCTCCGCGTGCCGGTCGGCCGCGTACAGATGGTCCTGGCAGACACCGGCACGGTCCCGGACGATGGCATGACCGCCGGCAGCGGCACTACGCCGCGTACGGTGCCGGCCGTACGGCGGGGCGCCGCCACAGCACGGAATCTGCTCATCGCCTTTGCCTGCGGCCAGTGGACCGTCCAAAATGCAGCGGTCGAGATGCGAGATGGCAGGGTCATCCACCCGGGCGGCAAACGGTCATTCGACTACGCTGACCTCGCCAGGAGCGCGGGAGCTGCGAAGCTTTTTCAGCAAGCCATTCCATCAGACGTGGCGCTGACACCGTTGAGGGAATGGAGGGTGCTGGGGACCTCAGTACCTCGGCCTGCCGCGCGTGACCTTGTCACTGGCGCGCATAAATATCCATCGGACATCGCGCGACCGGGAATGCTCTACGGAAAGATTCTGCGGCCTCCCGCCTATGACGCAAAGCTGCTTTCCGTCGATCTCGCGCCAGCTCGGGCCATGCGTGATGTCGTGGCTGTCCGGGACAATCAAGACGATCAGTTTGTTGGGGTCGTGGCGCCGAACAGCTTCCTTGCGGAACATGCACTCGGCGCGATCTCCGATACTGCGAAGTGGAAGATGCCCGCCAGCGTCCAGCCTTCCAGCGGCGATCTCTTCGACTATCTCCGACAGAACGCCGAAGGCGGCGTGCCGCAGAATCCCTTTGCAAACGAACTGACAGCTGCCAGGCGGCTACGCCGCAGCTATCGTGTCCCCTACATCCAACATGCGCCGCTCGAGCCACGGGCAGCGGTTGCAGAGTGGAAGGAGGGCCGGCTCACCGTCTGGACCGGCTCGCAGAACCCCTTCGGGGTTCGCAGTGAACTCGCGCGCGCATTCCACATGCCGGAGGATCAGGTGCGCGTTGTCATCCCCGACTTCGGGGCCGCCTTCGGCGGCAAACATACGGGGGAACACGCTATCGAGGCAGCGCGCCTCGCCCGGGCCGCGGGCAAGCCCGTTTCGTTGCGCTGGACCCGCGCGGAGGAATTTACCTGGGCCTATTTCCGTCCCGCGGGCGTCATCGAAGCGGAGGCCAGCCTTGACGCGCAGGGCAAAATAGCGACCTGGCATTTCGTCAACATCAACTCCGGCCCCAACGCGATCGATGCGCCGTATGCCATCGGTAAAACGGATTGCCGTTTCGTGGCATCCAGGCCGCCGCTGCGCCACGGATCGTATCGCGGGCTCGCCGCAACGGCGAACAACTTTGTGCGCGAGGTCTTCATGGACGAGCTCGCCGCCATCGCCGGCGCAGATCCGCTTGCATTCCGCCGCGCTCATCTGGAAGATCCGCGGTTGCGTGCCGTGCTTGAGACCGCCGCTACTCAATTTCGCTGGCAGGAGAGCGCCAGTCGAAACGAGTCCGGCACTTCCGTGGGCCTGGCGTGTGGAACCGAGAAGGGCTCCTATGTGGCTGCATGCGTGGAGATCGAAATCGACCGCCCACAGAAAAAATTTCAGGTCCGCCGCGTCTGTGAAGCCTTCGAGTGCGGCGCAATCGTGAACCCCGCCAACTTGCTTTCACAGGTCCAGGGCGCCATCATCATGGGACTGGGAGCGGCCTTGCGCGAGGAGATCCAGTTTGAAGGGGGCACGATCCTGAACGCGTCCTTCGGAGAATATCTGGTACCGCGGCTGGAGGACGTACCCGAACTGGACATCCACCTGGTAAACCGACCGGACCTGCCCTCTGCGGGCGCTGGCGAGACGCCGATTATCGCCATCGCTCCAGCGATTGCCAACGCGGTCTTTCGCGCAACCGGTGCGAGCGTCCAGGCTCTGCCGATTCGTATTTGAGGCGAGCGAGGGGATCGCATGGTCTGTCAGAAGCGCTCGCAAAGTGTGAATGGATGCGGGCAATTCTGCCCACCCTTTCATGCAGATACGAGCGGGCGTACAATCAGCCCTTTCAAGGCTGCAATATTTCACCGCGACTAGCGCGGCGAGTACATTGGGGAGGAAGCGATGCACAAAGCACTACGCACAACGGCGCTGACGGTGTTGGGTACGGCGTGTCTGCTGGCTACCAGCAGCTGCGCCAAACACAATTATTCGGACCAGTACTATCTGGTTGCCACGAATATCAAGCTGCCCTATTGGCAGACGGCCAACAACGGACTGCTGAAGGCCGCCGGTCAATATGGCGTCAAAGCCGAAATGCGCGGGACTGACACTTTTGATCCGCAGGGCGAGGTGCAGGAGTTCGAGACTGTGATTGCTCGCAAGCCGGCGGGAATCCTCGTCTCCGTTGCGGACCCGGCGCTCATGCAGCCCGAGATCGACAAGGCTGTTGCCGCCAATATCCCGGTGCTGACCATCGACTCCGACTCTCCCAACAGCCATCGGCTCTTCTTCATCGGCACCAACAACCTGGCGGCGGGCCGTCTCGGGGGACAGCGTGTGGTGGAGAAATTGCACGGCAAAGGGAATGTCGTGTTCTTCACCATGCCCGGCCAGCCCAACCTGGATGAGCGCCTGAAGGGCTACACGGACGCCTTTTCACGCAGCCCGGGAATCAACGTCGTGAACATCGTCAACATCAAGGGCGACTCCGGCAATGCCTTTGACAATACGCAGTCGATGCTTGGCAAGACCGGCAAGGATAAGGTCGACGCCTTCGTCTGCCTGGAGGCCTCGGCCGGCAAAGATGTGGCCGAGGCACTGAAGCGCGCACATGCCACTGATCGCGAACTTGTAGCGATGGACGTGGACGAAGCCACGCTAAACCTGGTCAAGGAGGGCGTGATCGACGCCACGATCGGCCAAAAGCCCTTCACCATGGCCTATTACGGTCTGAAGCAGGTAGTGGAATTGCACGAGAATCCGCTGAAGCAGCTCGACAAGGACTACGAGACCGACTCCTTCTCCCCGGTGCCCGCCTTTGTTGACACGGGGACAACGCTCGTGGACAAGAACAATGTGGACCTCTTCCTGCGCGCGCGGCAGGAGGCGGCGCAGTAGAAGCAAAACCCATCGTAGAGCGCAGGAGACCTGCCCTCGCGGCAGGTCTCATTGCTTCCAGAAGCATCCCTGCCAAGCCTTAATCCGGCTCCTTCACATAGAAGCCATCGGGCGCCTCGATGACTGTGTCTTTCTGTCTGCTCTCAATTTTTAGCGAGTGGAAGCCCGGACGGGCACCTGTTTTTTCCGGGTTGAACGTCAGCAGAGACTGGTGCGCCAGATCGTCCTCGATCATGGCGTAGATGGCCGCTGCGTTGTCCTTCTTCGTGAGTTCGAAGACACGGCCGCCAGTGGGTGTCGCAATGTCCGCGAGTACGCGTTTGCCGTCGCCTTTCACGCTCTGCTGGGGACGACGCTGCCCGCCACTCGGATAGCCCCCTCCGGGATAGCCGCCGCCAGGATACCCCCCTCCGGGATAACCACCCGGATAGCCTCCGCCGGGATAACCGCCACCCGGGTAGCCACCACCTGGATAACCGCCACCGGGATAGCCCATGCCGCGGCGGTTCGGATCGTTCTGCTGGTCCATTTTCTTCTGCGCCTTGTCCACCTCACCCTTCACGTAGACGGCGTATATGATGGTGCCCGTCTTCTGTGCGGTGTCGATGGCGGTCCGCAAAGACTCCTTGCTCCCCTGGTCAATACCGTTCGAGAAGAGAACCAGCACCTTGCGCCCGCTCTGCTTAGCAGTGATCTCATTCGTGGCGAGATAGATGGAGTCATAGAGCAGCGACTGCGCGCCCGCATTCGAAGCGCCTCCCCCGGTATTCGGCTCGGGCGAGTCCAGCAGGCTGGCGCCCTGCTGCACCTTCTCTTTGCTCGCAGTCAGATCCTGCAGCAGTTCCACCTCGCTATCGAAGTGGACGACGAAACCGCGATCCTGTGCCGACTTCATCATGGCGTTGATGAATTCGATGCTCGCCGCCTTCTCGTCCGCCGTCGCACCGCGCTGTCCCCGACTGGTATCCACCAGGATGCCGAAGACCAGCGGCTGGCCGGCCGCGGGGACCATGGTCAGGATGTTCTGACCGCTGCTGTCTTCGTTGAGCGTCAGCTCGTCCTTGGTAGGATTCGCGACCGGTGCGCCCTTCTTATCGCGGACCAGCACCGGCACAGTGACCGTCATCCCGCTCTTCGGGGCAGGTGTGGGCGGCGCGGACGGTTTCTCAGGCGTTGTCTGGGCCGCAATCGGCAGGCGCAGCAGGCAACAGAGCAGGGCGGTGCGGAACATGGTTGATGGATAGACGTATGTGGCGCGCAGATGGCTGCACCGGCCGCCGGCTCCTGGAGTCCTGACAACCAGACCATGCAACCGGCAAAACAGCTCTTCGTCCATACTCCTTTGTTACAACAGGAGTAGCCTCATCGTCATCCCATTCAGCGCAAGCCATGGGGAGCAGAATCCTCCCATGTGCATTTATGCGCTCAAGGAGAAACAATGCCGAAAGCCGACAAGAAGCCGCTGACCCGCGAGCAGTTGATCAAAAACCTGAACGAAGACCTGGCGCGCGAGTACCAGGCCATCATCGCCTACGTGAACTATTCCCAGGTGCTGAAGGGCGCGGCGTATATGAACATTGCGGATGAGCTCGCCGTCCATGCCGCCGAGGAGCTCGCACATGCGCTGAAGATCTCGAACGCCATCGACTATCTCGGCGGAATGCCGACGGTCCAGCCAAAGCCGGTCAAGACCTCCGAGAAGGCTGAAGAGATGTTGCGTTTCGATCTCGACAACGAGAGAGACACGATCCGCGAATATCGCCGCCGCTTGAAACAGGCGGAAGAATTGAACGAATACGCGCTCTCGGAGACCATCCGGACCATACTCATCGACGAGCAGGACCACCTCGTTTCGCTCGCTACAGCGCTCGGTATTGATCCGCCGCAGCCCGGCATCGCCGATTAGCATTGCTCCTGACAGGGAAGCGCTCTGGTTCTGCGCTTCCCGTCGCTAGGCCAGTCGCAGATTGGGGCACACTTCATTGCACGGTGTAAACGTGAGTTCCGCTGCCCACCTGCTGCGGGTTCCCGTGGGGTAGCGCAATGGTCGCGGTCGTGTTTGGCGGAGTGGTCACGGTGAATCTATGAGCCGCTCCGCTCCAATCCGTCGTCACCGTTCCGTAGGCAGAATCGTACTCTGCGTGTACCTGCGGCAGGCTTGGGTCGAAGTGCGGATGGATGGTCAGATGATGAAATCCCGCGCCGGACGTATCGGTATCGATTCCAACAACGCGGCGAAAGACCCACGCCATCACTGATCCGAAGGCGTAGTGATTGTAGGAATTCATTGCCGGGTCGCCGGTGTCACCGTTCCAGCGCTCCCACCACGTTGTTGCCCCTTTGCGCACCATATAGCCCCATGAGGGATAGGTATCCTCGAGCAACAGCTTGTAGGCCACATCTGCGCGGTCGTTGTCATCGAGCACGAACATGAGGAAGGGCGTGCCCAGAAATCCCGTCGTTAGGTGGTTCCCGTGCGCCTCAATATCCTTCACCAGCCGTGCCGTCATCGCCGGGCGCAACGTTTCCGGCGCAATGCCGCTTGCGAGCGTCACGACATAGACACTTTGCGTGTCTCCCTCAACAGAGCCGTCGTCCTTGAGGTAAGCCCTGCGGTATGCGTCCGCGATCTTTTCGTACAGGACCTCATACTTCTCCGCATCCGTCGTGCGATGGAGTGCGGTCGCCATCTCCTTCATGTCGCGCGCAACGATCGCCCAGTACGCCGTCGCAATCAGGCCGCGGGGCGTATGCGGATCGGGCGCGAGCCAGTCGCCATAGTTCGCACCAAGCTGGTTGCGCCGCAGATGATCGGGATTGCCGCTCTCAATGAAGTCCATGTACCGATCCATCGCCGGCCACGCACGTTCAAGCAGTGCTGTGTCTCCATACTGCAGCCATGTCGCGTACGGCACCAGGACTCCGGCGTCTGCCCATCCCGGCGCCCCTTCCTCCGGCTTGAGCACGTCCGGTGAGACATCGGTGAATGATCCGTTCGCCTCCTGTGCATCCACGATGTCGTTCATGAATTTCTGCGTGAAGCTTGCAATGTCAAAGTTGTAAGTGCCGGTTCGCCAGAAGACGCCAGCATCGCCCATCCAGCCCAGCCGCTCATCGCGCTGTGGGCAATCCGTAGGTATGGAGACAAAGTTGCCACGCTGTCCCCAGAAGCCCAGTTCGCTCATACGATTCAGCAGATCGCTCGAGCTATGAAACCGGATCGACGGCTGTTCCGGAAGGCTGTTGAAGACCAGACCATCAATACTCGCTTTTGTCAGGGTGCCCGGGTAGCCCAAGACCTCCACGTATCGAAAGCCGTGGAAGGTAAAGTCGGGCGTGTAGCTCTCATCGCCCTCTCCAGAGAGCGTGTAGTAGTCCGTGGCGGTCGCATTGCGGAGATTCTCGGTGTAGATGCTGCCATCAGGATTGAGGCGCTCTGCATAACGCAGCCGCACCACGCCGCCGCGGGCGCCGTGCACATGTAAGCGGACGTTGCCCACCATGTTCTGCCCCATATCGAAGACCGGCGGGTGGGCGCCGTTCCCCGAGTCGAGCGACTCAGGATGCAGCGTGAGGATGGAGGTGATCGGCACATCCGGCGAAGCCGTGACCTTCACCTCTTCGGGCACGCTTCCGGCGACAGCATGTGTCCACGCCGTCGCATCAAAGCCCGGCCGGTCCCAGCCCGGTATCGCAGCACGTGCATCGTAGGCCTCGCCGCCGTAGATCTCGGAGGAGAGTACAGGCGCTGCCGCCGTCTGCCACGTGTTGTCCGTCCCGATGACCTGATGATGGCCATCCTCAAACGTGATGTCCAGCTGTGCGCGCAGCAGGTCGGGTCCGGTAAAAAAGCGCGTGCCGCTCCACGTCAGCGGCGAACCGTGCCATCCGCCGCCCAGCATGAACCCGAGTGTGTTGCGCGCAGTTACGAGCATCGAGGTCACGTCGTAGGTCTGGTAGAGCACGCGCTTGTGGAAATCCGTGAAGCCGGGCGGCAGCAGCGTCTGCGGAGCGATGCGTTTGCCATTGAACGAGGCCTCATATGCGCCGAGCGCGGTCACACTCAGCCGGGCTGAACGCACTTTGCTCGCGACCGTGAAGTCCTTGCGGAACAGGGAAGCATCCGTCACGATGCGGTCTGGCCCCGCGATGGCCTCTTTTCGATCGATACCCACGCTGAAAGCGGCACTCAGAGGGCCAACCTCGTGGGCAGCGGACCACGTGCCGCTGTCTTCCGCTCGTGCGCTCCATGCATCATCGCTCACAATGCGCCGCTCCGTGCCGTTCTCATCTGTGAGATGAATGGACGCGGCAAATGCAGCAGGCGCGGTCGTCGCCGGCTCGTGCGCCTGAGGAGATACCACTCGCACCAGGACTTCGTTGTCGCCCGCAACGCCGGCGCCGTAGTGTAGATCCGGAGAAATCTCCTCCCAGTCAAAAGCGCTCCACTCCGTGTGGCTGCCCGTCTTTTGCCCATTTACAGAGGCGACAAACCCTCCACGCGAAATCACATGGAGATTCGCGCGCAGAGGGGCCGCATCCAGGTGCATGAGATAGCGGAACGTCACCACTGTGTTTGGGGCCACATGCTCTGCGTCGGCATTCCCCAGCCACAGCCATCGCATCTTCCGCAACTCAGACGCATCAGCGGGATCGTCGCGCCGAATCCACTGCGCTGACCAATCCGATGGCGCCCGCAGACCGGTTTCAAACCACGCAGGCGCAGACTCTTCCTCTTTGCCCTTGTTATCCCAGACCCGCACGGTCCAGTAATAGCGCGTCTGCGAATGCAGAGCAGGACCGCCATAAGCGACGTCGATCGAATCCGACGATGGCACGCGACCCGAGTCCCAGATGTTTCCGTTGCCGCCCCGCACTGCCCGCTCATCTGTGCTGATCCGAATCTGATAGGCCTGTTGCATCCAGTTCGAAGCGTGCGAATCGCTCTGCCAAGCAAAGCGCGGCGACGCGGCGTCCATCCCCAACGGATTATCTCTATGCTCCGTCTGCAGGTGCACGGGAGCGGCAAATGCCGTAATTGACAAGATCAACCCACCACAGAACACAGCAGAATGAACAAGACGCACGATCTCTCTCCGCCTAATCGATTTCTGGCCAACCAGAAACAAACTACGTGAAACCGCTCTCGAGGGCCATTGCTGCGGAGCTGGCGGACTCTCCATTGGCATCCCCGCAGATGCTATTCTGATCAGGCGCTGGAGAGATGGCCGAGTGGCTGAAGGCGCACGCTTGGAAAGCGTGTTTACTCTAACGGGTAACGTGGGTTCGAATCCCACTCTCTCCGCCATAGCTCTTATAATCAACAATATAGCGAAATACGATCACAGTGCCTGTTACATAAATCGGGCTAGGTCCTCTTGGTTGGTATTTCTTTCCAGGAGAGAAATCCGTGAAGACGCGAGTCGGCGTTTTGAAGATTCGAGTTTGTCTCTCTGACACACACCGACTCCAGACCCGAAATGCAACTCCAGGGCATGGATGGCAGACATCTGGGCGTCCCCTCATTGAGCACATCCTCTTATTGGGCGTAGCTCCGCTCGGGTTGTCTGCGGCATCCGGCCAGCCTACGCGGCCGTCACAGTCTCAAGCCATTCCCTCGCTTCGTGCAACTGCTCGAAGGATCGGCACACGATGCCGGCGGGAGCCGCTGACTGGATGTGGCTGACGGCGAGCTTGCCAAAATAGGCAGCAGGCCTTTTGCTGGCGGCAAAACGCAGGCCACATTCCATGGCCCGCGGAAACCACTCGTCGATAATCCAGAATCGATCTTCCGAAGGGATGGCAGGCAGAGCTGTGTCGTCGCCAAGAATCTTGTAAACGCGGTGTTTGCAGATGAGCGTAAGCAGGCTTTCGTGGATATACCGAAGCTGGATCTGGGTCGCGTACTGCTTCCAAACGACGATGATGCAGTGATTGGGTTCATCGTGGATGATGGAGCAGATTGGGTTGTCCCAAAAATTCTCCAGCAACTGAAAGCTGTCGCGGGAATCCTGCCGTAATTTTTCGCGCAATGCGCGCAGAGGGTCACTATTCTCAGGCGGATGACTAAACACACCCCCTCCTTATCATCGTGAGAGATCCGGGTAGATTAAGGAAACAGAATCGAGAGACTGCTTACCAAAGAATAGCGGATATGAATTTCAGGTGCCAGTCGCGCAAACGCCCTTCCGGTCACATGTCCTCCAACGCTCAGCTCGGCTGCAACTCGTAAGAGAGGTTCACACACGCCTTAGCCTGGGCGCGGACGTAACGAAGCTACCATTCGCCAAATCCCCCGGGAAAGCACAACACGTAACAACACTGTAGCGTGATCCGTGGAGTAGACTCGTGGGCATAGTTAACTATTGAGCTGGCTGTTACCGGCATCGGGCGGAGCGGCAAAGGGAAGCCACACCTGAAAACGAGTATCGCCGGGCTTGGAATCAACCTGGACGTTGCCGCCGTGCTTTCGGACAATTGTTTGGACAGTATTCAAGCCGAGGCCCGTTCCCTCACCAACACCCTTGGTGGTGAAAAAAGGGTCAAAGATGTGGGGCCTTATCTCAGGAGGAATTCCTGGGCCATTGTCGCCAATTTCCACCACAACAAAATGGTCTTCTCGGAAGGTCCGTACCTGAAGTTCGCCCTGACCGAGCATCGAATCGATCGCATTCTCGATAATGTTGGTCCACACCTGATTCAGCTCGGTTCCCACCGTGTTCACAAGAAGAGGGATCGGCTGATAATCGCGCTCCACGTTGACTTTGGGCTTCAGTTTATGGGTCAAAATACTAAGTGTGGTCTCCAGACTCCGCACGACATCAACATTCTGTACCGGTGCCTGATCCATATAGGTATATTCCTTTACCGTCTGGACGAGACTCGATATTCGTGACGTGCAGCTCTCTATCACTTTCAAAAGACCCGCCACTTCTGCCGTCGCCGCGATCCTTATGATGGCATCACGGGCGGTGACTGAGCCAAGCTCTGTCAGAAGAGAGGCGAGTGCATCCGGGGGCATGTTGCATCTTGCCAGCGCTGCCGACAAATTCCATGAATTATTTTGGCCATGGCTCCGCAATATCGAGTCCAGGCTCTCTTCCAGGTCGCTGAGCGCGAGAGCCTCTAATGGAGCCATATCTGACCGCAGAAGCGTAGCTTCTACTTCTTCGATTCGAGACTTCTCCGAATCATCTATAGGCAGCCGCCACAACGCAGCGTTTGCGTTTCGCATCCTCACCAACGCGTCGTGCATTTGATCGGTCGCACGCTTTGCGGCTGATGCGGGATTGTTCAACTCGTGCGCGAGTCCTGCCGATAGTTTGCCCAACGAAACCAAGCGGTCGCGCTGCTGCTCTATTCGGGTTCCTTCTCGTATTCTGTCGGACATCATGGCGACGAGTGTCGCCGTTAGTTCCGGCATCTTTTGTATGAGTTCAGGGAAAACCGCCGCCGGAAATTTGAGAAGCCTCCCGTCGGTCAGCGCGCGGCCGGTCACAGTAAACTGTTTCATCCGGGAGAAAGGAAACATCCCACTAACATCACCGGCTTGCGCTGGAAGTGACACAGTGTCACCGCCGAATTCTCCTCTCCATTGAAAAAATCCATCCAGGAGAATGAACATCCAGTCTGCTGGCTCGCCCTGTCGCACGAATGCCTCTCCTGCCTGAACGGAGACTTCCTGTGCATGACTCAGAAACCAACTAATCTGATCGTCCGACAAGTTCGAAAACGCCGCGATGCGCCGCAATTCAAGGGAGCTGACCATCCATCAGACCTCCACCCTATTATGCAGATCAGCATAAAGCTTCTTCCCATTCGTCATCCTCTCGACATGGAAAGAGCTCTTCTATCGGCCTCTTCTATTCTTAGGCCCGTCCGCAGGACCAATCGCCCGCGAAGTGGATTGGTCCTCATATGTCGGCGTATCGGAAGTGATCCTATATACGGACAGGTGATTACTCTCCGTCGTCGTTGAGCGGTTTGGCGATGTTGTGTGGAACCACATGGATGATGTGTAGTGGCCCCTATAGGTCTGAAGCAGCATTTTGGTTACGATCGATCCGTGTTGCTGATCCAAACAACGACGAGTCGAATCTTGAACGGCTAAAAACCGTTGTTGTTGCGCGTCAGAAAGGTGAAATGGACGTAGGAATGAAAAAGCGATTCTGTGGTTTTATCTCGTTGTGCTTCCTTCCAATTGTCTTTCAACTGGCTGCTCGGCCGCAGCAGGCTCCGTCGGTGGTGCCTCCTGCGAATGTTAGCGGAAAGTGGACGCTGTATTGCAATGATCCAAACGGCACCACATCGACGAAATACCTCGATCTCAAGCAAGAAGGCGCTACCGTGAAGGGGCACTTTAAGGGCCCAAATCAATCGGGAGGCGTTGAGGGCACGATCAATGAGCAACATCTCGTAGTTCGAACCAAAACACGAGGGGTGCTAGTGTTTCGCGGAAGGATCGATGGGCCAAGAGTGAATGGAGTTATCAACGGAAATACTTTCAATGGAACATTCCATGACCGCGGTGGGACGGGAACCTTCCAAGGCCAGCGCACTCAGTGACAAGCAATTAACGTAAGAGAAGCGAGTCAATATGCCAGTTCCTGCTTACACCCGTAGAGCCGTTGTCAGTAACTTGCTAAGAGCATCCGCAGCCGCAGTTATTGGCGGACCTGCCCTGAGCGCCCTCGCGCAAGCGCCAATTCGGAACCCGAATCAGCGATATGGCGGGCGCGGCCGGATTATGGAAGGATTTCGGCAGCAATTCCGGGTACCTGCTATGTCAGCTGCGATCTCCAAGAATGGGCAGTTTGTCTATGATCACGCAGGCGGCATGGCCGATCGTCAGCATTTGACTCAGGCGCAGCAGGGTACTCTTTTTCGGATTGCCGATCTTTCCAAGCCAATCACTGCGGTCACAATCTTCTCTCTGATCGAGGCTGGCAAACTTAAGCTTACCGACAAAGTCTTTGGTGCAACGGGGATACTTGGTGAAAAGTATGGCAAGCCTCCCTATAAACCTTATGTGGTGGACATCACCGTAGACCATCTTCTTACCCACACCGCCGGCGGCTGGGCCGCTGACAACAACGACCCGATGATGCACAACAGCGGTTGGAGCCAAGCAAAGCTGATTACCTCGACTATCGAGAACGTGCCGCTTACAAGCACACCCGGCACTCAATGGGCATACTCCAACTTTGGCTATTGCCTCCTGGGCAGGGTTATTGAACAGTTGACCGGCCAGTCGTACGAAGCCTATGTCCAGGCCAACATTCTTGCCCGTTGTGGAATCACCGACATGCAGATCGCCAACAATAGCGAGCGGCACCGTGCTTCCAATGAAGTCGTGTATATAGGTCAGTACTCCGAAGATCCATACAAGATAGACATTAACCGCATGGATTCAGCTGATGGATGGATAGCCTCCTCCACGCAGATCGTTCAGTTCCTCAATCACGTGGCCGGGGCACCGAATATTCCTGCCCTCCTTAAGCCAGATACAATTCGCGCCATGACCACGCCGTCGCCAGCTTATCCTCAGGGCGATGCCAGGTACGCACGTGGTTGGATGGTCAGCAACAACGGCGCCGGGAGTTGGTGGCACAGTGGAAGTTTGCCCGGTTCCACGTCCCTGATGGTCCATAACCCGGATGGCTCATGTTTAGCAGCGTTATGCAACACGCGAACGCAGCCTCACCAGGAAATGGATACCGCCCTTTACGACATGATGTACGACTTCGACACAAAACGTCCCTGCTTAACGCTTGGCAACGAGGGGCCCTTATCGCCTCATTTGGGTTACCGCGGTCGTAGTTTTTGCAAAAGTGATGCCGAGATGGGCTTGTAAGAATCCCACTCTCTTCGCCATCACACACTTTCGTCACTTCGAAAAAACTTCTCCGCACTCGGATGTGGTCTTGCCAGTCTTTTGACACGGCAATCAAAAGCCGCTGCCACATCTCCGCCAACCAGCGATACCCTTGAAATATGCGCAAGGAAGGCGACATTTCGATGCTGGGAAGAGAGCTGCGCGCACTGCTCGCGCTCGCCATTCCCGTCATCCTGTCAGAGCTAGGCTGGGTCGCCATGGGTATCGTGGACACCATCATGGTGGGCCGTCTAGGCCCGGAGGCCATCGGCGCAGTCGGTATCTCGAGCGCCTCATACTACGCTCCTGCTTTGTTTGGCATCGGTATTCTGCTCGGCCTGGATACAGTGGTTTCGCAAGCCTGGGGCCGGCGTGACTTCGAGGTCTGTCATCAGTGGCTCGCCCAGGGCGTCTACCTTGTCGTCAGTTACACACCGTTCGCCATGCTCGGCATCGCCGCGGTGCCACTGCTCTTTGCCCGCTTCGGCATCAATCCCGCGGTCGCCGGTCCTGCCGCCGTATACCTGCACATACTGAATCTCGGTACGCTGCCGCTGCTCATCTACGCTGCATTTCGCCGTTATCTGCAGGGTGTCGGGCGCGTGCGTCCCGTCACCTTCGCGCTCGTCTCCGCGAACCTCATCAACTGGGGAGGGAACTGGGCCCTCATCTACGGCCATCTTGGATTGCCGGCGATGGGGCTGAAGGGTTCGGCTGTCTCGACTTGCCTGGCGCGGGTCTACATGGCGGCGGTACTGGTTTTCTTTGCATGGCAGCATGAGCGCCGTCGCGGTCATCCGCTCTTCGCGCATTGGCCGCGGCCACACTGGCAGCAACTGCGCGCACTCATCAGGCTCGGGACGCCGGCGGCCGCGCAGATCGTTCTCGAGGTCGGGGCATTCGGCGTTGCCACCTTGATGGCCGGGCGCCTCACCGCGGAGGCTCTCGCCGCACATCAGATCGTGCTCAACTGCGCCAGCACTACGTTCATGGTGCCGCTGGGCATGTCCGCGGCAGCAGCGGTTGCTGTCGGTCATGCCATTGGAGCTGGGGATATGCCGCGGGCGCGCCGCGCCGGATGGCTGGCAGTGGGATCCGGCGCAACCTTCATGGCGCTTGCCGCTTGCGCTTTTCTACTGCTGCCTCGACCGCTGTTACATATCTACACGCGGGACGAAACCGTAGTGCTGCTCGGCACGCGTCTGCTCATGCTCGCGGCTGCCTTCCAGATCTTTGACGGCATCCAGACCGTGGCTACCGGAGCGCTGCGAGGCGCAGGCGAAACTCGCCAGGCGATGTTCGTCAACCTGGGAGGCTACTGGTTCTTCGGCCTGCCGCTGGGGTACGCGCTATGCTTCCACGGGCAGCAGGGAGTCTTCGGCATCTGGATCGGACTCACCATCTCGCTGATCGTCATCGCGCTCTATCTTTTATGGCAATGGGCGAGAGCCGGCCGCCGGCTGCTCTCGCAGATGTCGGATAAGGTGGAAGCTGCTGCGCAACAGTGACGGCTATCGGTTCAGCATGGCGAGAAGCGAGTTGAAGTATTTCTCTCTGTATATTCGAAGCATTCGCTCGGCAGCGAGCGGGAAACACACCGGATGCCACACAAAACTTCCTGGACCAGACGGCATTTTCTCAACAGCGCAATGGGTACGGCAGCTCTCGCGCTTGCCGGACGTGCAGAGAGCGTCGTTGCCGATAGCACGGCCAAATCGCCACTACGCGGCCGATTTCTCACCCATGTCTCCGTCGTCCGCGTGAATCAGATCGAGGTCACGCCTACCCGCTCCATCGGCGAGGACGAAGCTGCGGACAATAGCCCGGCGCACATCCGCTCCAGGCGCGAAGCTTTCGAAAGAGGAGCTCCCGGCGGGCGGATGACCTGGGCAATCAGCTGGCTGGCGCTGATTGACGACCGGCAACAGTACAAAGACGCACGCCGGTTGCTTGCCTCCTATCACGACCGTTATGGCGATGAAATCACCTTCATACCAGGCGGTTACTTTGCGCCGATGTACGACACGCGCGAGCATAATCAGCAGACGATTCACAAGGCGCTGCGGCTGATCACCGGCATGGTTGGCAACGGATATCGACCGCAATGCCTGGTCGCAGGATTTATGGATGCAGAAAGCCAACGCTATCTCGCCAGAGAAGAGGGCATTCATGTTTGCCAGGGCCAGATCTGGAGCCAGCACGGCATCGACAACGGCGATGGCGACGGCGGTATCTGCTACCCGTACTACCCCAGCCGCGAACACTATCTCAAACCGGCGCAGGGGAAGGCCGACTTTATTGACTGCGTCTGCCTCGATGGTTGGACCTGTGACTTTCTGACAGCGCGACGCGAAGGTTTCGCCGGCGGTTTCAACAGCCGGCTGGGTGTCGGCCCAATTGAATCGGTGGGAAACCTGGGAACGCTTCGAGGCCGCCGCGAGATGATGGACACCACCGCGGTGCACTTTGACAGGGGCCACGCGCTGAATGGATTTGGCTGGGTTACGGCTATTTGGGAGACGTCGATCGGTCACGACCGAGACCTCACCTATTGGCTTCAGGCCATCAGAGAAAGATGGCCCGATACGCAGGTGCTGACAGAAGGAGAATTCGGATTGAAGTGGCGCGAGCACACGCCGAACAATGCCTCATTGAATTACCGCTTTGATGAAAGAGGCACCGGAGCACCGGGCTCGGAGAAGGATCTCGAAATCGAGTGGTTCATGAATCAGGAGTTTCGCCTCGCACTCCTGCGAAACTGGCAAACCAGTAGCCCTTATATGGTCATCGACTTCACGCGATACGATTTGCCAGCGCGGGAGCCGAAGATACTGCAGCGGGAATGGAGTTTGGTGAACGTGTTGAATCAAAAGGGCACGCGGCCCGAGGACAAGCCCGTCAGACTGGGCCAGCTAAGCGCCGAAGATCAACGGAGAATTTATGCCAGGTACCCGGAACTGAAAAAGCTGGCGTGACCGGTATGCGAAAAACCACACAGTTCAAGTAGTACTTGAGAAATATTTGCGGGCGACGAGGATTGCCGTATAGGGTTTCCATTGAGGCTGCGCCTTGCACGTTCACCTGGTCGACGGTACATACGAGTTGTTTCGGCATTACTACGCGCTGCCATCAGCGCGCGATGAGAATGGCAGGGAAGTCGCTGCAGTTCGCGGCGTTGTCGCTTCGGTGCTGGGTATGATCAGCAGTGGCGCCACCCACATCGGGGTTGCCACAGACCATGTTGTCGAATCGTTTCGCAACGGTCTGTGGCCTGGTTACAAAACCAGCGCAGGCATTGAACCCGATCTGCTGGCGCAATTTCCGTTACTCGAAGACGCGCTCACGGAAGCGGGCTTTGTCGTGTGGCCGATGGTGGAATTCGAGGCCGACGATGCGCTGGCTGCCGCGGCGATGATCGCCGCTCGTGATACCCGCGTCGATCAGGTCATCATCTGCACGCCGGACAAGGACCTGGCCCAGTGCGTACGCGGCACACGCGTCGTCCAGCTGAATCGCCGCACACGCGTCACCTCTGACGAAGCGGGGGTGATTCAGAAATTCGGTGTCCCACCGGCGTCGATCCCGGACTATTTGGCGCTCGTCGGCGACGCAGCCGATGGTTATCCGGGCCTTCGCGGCTGGGGCGCGAAATCGTCGGCCGCTGTCCTCAGCCGCTTCGTCCATCTTGAGGCCATTCCGGCGAGCTACAGGGACTGGCATGTAGATGTCGCGAACGCGAGCAGCCTCGCAGCCACTCTGACTCGCGACCGGGACAATGCGTTGCTATTCCGAACATTGGCGACGCTCCGGACAGATATTCCACTCTTCGACGACGTGGACCAGTTGCAATGGAACGGGCCGTCTCCTGCCTTTACCGACCTTAGCGGCGCGGATGGGATGCGGCAGCCAAGGAGACGCGCGACACTTCCAGCCGCCCGCTCGCGAAACGCACCCGCACTTCTTCCGGCTAAAACTTCTGCGTGCAGTCTCCGTGGAAGAAATGAGCGCCGTTCGCCTCTCTGAATTAGGTCTTCAATCTATTCATTGAGCCCAGCGTGAAGCTAAGGCTGCAGGAAGGGATTGGTTTCGCTCTCCTGCCCGAGTGTTGTTTCCTGGCCATGGCCGGGGACGACCAATGTGTTTTCCGGCAAGGTCAGCAAGCGCGTGTGGATAGAGCGAAGCAACGCGCCTGTGTCGCCACCGGGCAGATCGGTGCGGCCGACGCTTCCGGCGAAAAGGGTGTCGCCGGCGAGAAGCAATTCCTGCTTTGGGAAATGGAGACAGATGCTGCCGGGGGTGTGGCCGGGGGTGTGGATGACCTCGGCTTCGAGACCGGGGATGCCGGCGGCGAGTCCGTCGTCCGCGCTCTGGTCGAGCGCTACCTTCTCCGGCGTAGGGATGCCGAGCCACCCGGCCTGCATCTCCATCATGCCGAGAATGGGCAGGTCGGCCTGGTGGAAGAGGACGGGCGCGCCGGTGACGCGCCGGAGCTGCGCAGCGCCGCCAATGTGGTCGATATGCGCATGCGTGACGATGATCTGCCGCAGGGTGAGCTGGCGGCGCGCGAGGCGCGCGAGGATGTCGGCGATCTCATCTCCGGGGTCGATCACGATGGCTTCTCGTGTCTCAAGATTCGCGAGCAGGGTGCAGTTGCAGCGGAGCGGGCCGACAGGGAAGGTCTCACGCAGCGGGTCAGGCGGCATAACAGGATGGTAGCGCGTCATGACCCAATCTGCCCTCGCAGTAACAGGTTGGCATTACTGCGAGATTACTAATTGCAGGTCTGGCCCTCCGACGCTGCGGGTTATAAACAGCAAAACGCACAGACTCTTTGGGAGCGCTCAACCGTAATCATGCGCGGCCAACGCTCAGAAAAGAAGATCGTTCCGCCTGATTCGGGCGGCCGGGCCTTGCGGTTGCGGTCTTGTGGTACTTGCGTCAAGGTTCACGCCGTTTGCGATTGTGAGAGGACCGCACCATGCCGCAGGGACAGTCCGGAACTCCGGAGTCTACGCGCCCTCCTGGCGCTGACCAGGCGGTCAATGTCCCAATTCGCATGACGCTCGAGGTGCTTTTTCTGGAAAGCACGGTGCTGTGGGCGAGCTCCACGGCGCTGCTGGGGGAAGAGGGGCGCCTTTCCTACAGCGACCTGATGGTGCGCGCGCAGAATATCGCTGCGGTGCTGCGCCGGAAAGGGATGCGCCACGGCGACCTGGTGGGTGTGGTCGGGCTGCGCACCTTCAGCTCTATCAGCAGCATTCTCGGCATCGTGCTGGCGGGCGGCGTGTATGTGCCGTTCGATGTGCACGGACTCTCCAACGACAAGCTGGCGCGCCAACTGGATGAGAGCGCGATCCGTTTGCTGGTGACGGACCGTAGCGACAGCGCTGGCATGGCGCTGCCGTGGGCACGCCGAATCACCGTGATTGACGCGGCGACGGTGGAGCGCGAGTTCATGCCGATGTTCCGCGAGGCGAAGCTGGCACATCGACTGCCGGAGGACCCGGCGGCTGTGATCTTCAATGCGGCGGGGCATGGAGTGCTGGTGACGCACGCGGGCATTGTGCAGCTGGTGACGACGGGAACGTTCATGGAATTCCGCTCTACGGATACGGTGCTGATGCACTCCGGTGCGCAGGAGCATACCTTCCAGATGGAGCTGTGGGGTCCGCTGCTGGCAGGCGGCACGGTGGCATTGGCGCCGCAGAACTGGCTGGGTCCCGCGGCCGCGGCACATGAATACGCGCGTGCGATGCGTCGCTTCCGCGTCTCGGCGATTTGCGCGCGGGCCTCGTTGCTGGAGGAACTGGCGAAGGAGCCGCTGGCACCGCTCGATCAGGTGCGGCAGGCCGTGGTGGATGCGGCCGATCTGAGTGCGACGAAGCTGGAAGCAGCGCTGCTTAGCCGGCTGAATGGCGGACACGCCATGCGGGTGACGGGCGGACTGGGCGCGGCGGAGACCACGAGTTACGCGGTGAGCGTGCAGGTGAATGTCGAAGAACCCGGAAGCGCAACGGCGGTGGCCGGCAGTGAAGCTATGGTTATTCTGGCCGATGGGAATGAGGCAGCAGCGGGTGCGCTGGGCGCACTCGCGATCACCGGCGATGCATTGGCGATCGGATATCTTGGCCAACCGCAGGCGACGCTTGCAGCTTTCCCCGAGGCGCAGCGTGCGAACAGCCAACGGCTGCGCTGCTTCCGACTGCCGGTGCAGGCGACGCGGCTGGCGGACGGAAGCTTGCTGACCGGGCCCGCAGCAGTGGCCGCAGTGGAGGCCGCTAAGGCGAGCGAGACAAAGAAGGGAAAGGCAGAAGAGCTCGAAGCGCTGTTGCTGAAGCATCCGCTGGTGCGGGAGTGTGTCGCGCTCGAGTCTGCGCCAGGCGAGCGGGTGAGCTGCGTTTTTGCGACGCTGAAGCAGGGGCATGATCCCCGCGCCGAGCGGGCGCTGCGGGAACATCTCGAGAGCCATCTTCCGCGGGAGTTGCAGCCCGCAGCGCTGGTACTGTTGCCGAGCATCCCGTTGAACGCAGAGGGCAAGCCGGACCGCATTCGCCTGACCGAACACTGCGAGGCTGTGCTGAGGAGTTTCACGAACGGACCCATGCCGGAAGTGCGGCCGGACAGACAGGTTGACGTGGTGCGCAGCATCTGGCAACGCCTGCTGCATCGCATGCAAGTGGATCCGGACGAAGATTTTTATGCGAGCGGCGGCACATCGGTGCAACGGATTCGCCTCTACGCGGAGCTGAATCAGCGCTTCCCGGGCGCGTTCACGATGACGGACCTACGCTCTATGAACACCATTCGCAAAGTGGTCGATCACCTGAACAGCGATGTGGCGCGCGAACGCATGCTGGCTGTGGAACATCGCGGCGCCTGAGTTGTTCGATGAAGGGCGTATAAGGCAACGGACCGGCGCGCCGGTAAGAAACCCGGTTCGCCCTTCTTCTAGTTCATTCCTCCCATCGCGCTTGAGCCTTCCGGTCATGTACAAACAGAGCGCGCGAGCTGTGTGCAGATTTGCGCGCGAGCGTGCCGGCCTAACGGCGCACGTTTGACGATGCTGGTTGTACGCAGAGGCTAGTGGTTCGAGCAAAAATCTGGAGGCAAGATGAGTCGGATGCCGGCAGGACGGCATGTTCTCCCTGTGCTGTTGTTCCTCCTCGGCGGAACATTCAGCCAGATGCACGCGGCACCAACCGCGCGCTGGAGCGAAGCCAAAGCGCAGCAGTGGTACGCAGCCCAGCCATGGCTGGTGGGCGCAAACTTCATCCCGGTAGATGCCATCAACCAGCTTGAGATGTGGCAGGCGGAGAGCTTCGACCCCGCGGAGATCGACAAGGAGCTGGGCTGGGCTGAAGGGCTGGGGATGAACACGATGCGTGTGTTCCTGCATGACCAGCTCTGGCAGCAGGATGCGCCCGGCTTTCAGAAACGCATCGATACGTTTCTCAGCATCGCAGCAAAGCACCACATTAAGCCGATGTTCGTGCTGTTCGATTCCTGCTGGGACCCGGAGTTCAAGCTGGGACCGCAGCGGCCGCCGATTCCTGGTGTGCACAACTCCGGCTGGGTGCAGAGCCCGGGCGCGAAGGCGCTCGAGGATGCAGCAGAGTATCCACGGCTGAAAGCATTCGTGCAGGGTGTGATCGGCGCGTTCGCGAATGACAATCGCATTCTGGCGTGGGACCTGTGGAATGAGCCGGACAACGAAGGCGGCGGAAACTACGCGAAGCTCGAGCCGAAGAACAAGGAAGAGCTGGTGGCGAAGTTGCTGCCCCAGGTCTTCGCGTGGGCGCGGGAGGAGCATCCGGTGCAGCCGTTGACGTCACCGCTGTGGCACGGATCGCGCTGGGATGCCGCAGCGGAATTGAATGCAGTGGAACGTACGCAGATTGAAGAATCGGACGTGATCAGCTTTCACGACTACGGATGGCCGGAGAAGTTCGCGCGGCGCGTTCATGAGCTGGAACAGTATCATCGACCGCTGATCTGCACTGAGTACATGGCGCGGCCGATGGGCTCCACTTTCGACACGATTCTGCCGCTGACCAAGCAGCTGCATGTAGCGGCGATCAACTGGGGATTTGTGCAGGGCAAATCGCAGACGTATATTCCGTGGGACAGCTGGAAGCGGCCATATGTGGAAGAGCAGCCGCCGGTGTGGTTCCACGATGTGCTCTATCCGGATGGGCGGCCTTATCGCGAGCGCGAAGCAGAGATTCTGCGCGAGGAAACTGGCCGAGGATCGCCCGCGAAGTAACGGCGGAGTCGCTCACTCTACTTTCGTCGTCATAACCGGCAAACGGCTGATCCTTCGACTTAGCTAAAGATGACCGCTTGTTGTGGAATCACTCTTGCGATCCGATCGGGATGATGGCGCGATGGTCTACGTGTGTTCAGTGCCCAAGTGTGGCGGTCTTGAGGAAGTCGTAGCTGCCGGATGCTGAGACCTGGATGTGTTGCAGGCGATGGGTGTGCACGACGACGTTGTCCTGGTACCAGAGGGGGATGGTGGGCACGTCCCTGGCGACGATCTGCTGGACTTTGACGTAGTCGGCACGATCACGCTCGCGATCGGTTGAAGCGGCGGCGTCGGCCATGAGTGCATCGAGCTCCGGATTGATGTAGTGGCCGCGATTCGCGCCATGCGGGGGCAGGCTGGCGGTCGCGTAAGCGAGGCGGAAGATATCCGGACTCTCGTTTCCGCCGATCCAGCGGAGGGCGTACATGCCAAAGGCGCCCTTGGTCACATCGGCGAAGAACGTACCGAACTCGTAGATGCGCACGTCCATGGCGATGCCGATGGCGCGCAAATCCTGCTGGACCACCAAGGCCATCAACCGCGTGGGACTGCTGGTGTTCGAGATTTTCATCTCGAGATGAAAGCGCATCCCATCGGGACCGCGGCGATAACCGGCGGCATCCAGCAGCGCGTTGGCCTTTCCCGGATCGAACGGATAGTGGGCGATGTCATCGGTGCGCGCCCAATGCCCGGGTGGAAGAAGATCATCTGCGAGCCGAGCCTGTCCGCGCCAGATGGTGTCGAGGATCAGCCTGCGATCGACCGCCATCGCGACGGCCTGACGCACGCGGACGTCGTGAAGATATGGGTCGCTCAGATTCAGGTTGATGTAGTTGACGATGGTGCCCGGCGTGGTCTGGATCTCGAGACGCGGATTGGAGCGGAGGGCGTGCACTGTGTCTGGTTCCAGAGCGTTGATGGCGACGTCGGCCGAGCCCTTTTGCAATTCGAGCGCGCGGGTGGTGTCGTCTGGAACCACGATGAAGCGCAGACGCGGGATAGAGGGTTTTGTTTGCCAGCTTTCTTCGTTGCGCTCGAGGATGACGTCCTTGTCCTGCTGCTGCGAGACGAACTTGTACGCGCCGGTGCCGATGGGGTGGCGCCAGAAGTCTTTGCCACTGCCCGCGGGCACGATGCCGAGCGCGCCGTCGGAGAGGTTCCACAGCAGGAATGGATCGGGCTTTTTGAGATGCACCACGCAGGTGAGCGGGTCGGGCGCATCGACGTGATCGACCTGGAGGAATGAGCCGGACTTCGCCGTGATGACGGTGCCATTGTGCGCGGAGTCGATGGACCACTTCACATCGGCGGAGGTGAGCAGGCTGCCGTTGTGGAAACGCACGCCGGGGCGTAGATGGAAGACATAGGTAACCGGGTCCGGCTGATCCCAGCTTGTGGCAAGCCAGGGCTGGACCTCATAGTGCTCATCTCTCTTGACGAGCGAATCGAAGATCAGCATGTCGAGGCGTTCCGACTGCACGTCGACGCCGATCCGCGTATCTAGGCTTGTTGGGCTGGACTCGATGAGCACGACGGCGGTATTCGGGTCGGGTTTGCCGCCGCATCCGGTGAGCGCGAGTGCGCATGCGGCGGCAGCCGCGTACAGGATGCAACGACAGCTACGTTTAGACATACGTGATTTGGCCGAGGATTGCCGGGTGGGAGGCGCCAGTGGCTGCAGGGACATTGCCGGGGAGGCGACGCCAGGTATGCCACGCGAGCAGCGCGAAGGCGACGGCCTCCTTGGCCTCAGAGGGAATGCCGAGATCGTCGGTGGTCTGGATGCGGCAATGGAAGGGTGCTAGATCGGTGGCGAGCATGCGCATCAGCGTCTGGTTGCGCGCGCCACCGCCGGCGACGATGTAATCGACGGATGCGTTGCCCAGATGCGGAGCCAGGAAGAGGCGCCAGGCGAGCGCGATGCTGCGCGAGGTGAGCGCTGTGGCAGTGGCGAGAGTGTCGTGTGATGAAAGGCGATGACGCTTCGCGAGCGATCGCAGGCGTTCGACGAAGGATGCACCGTACTGTTCGCGTCCCGCGCTTTTTGGCGGCCGCTGGCGGTAATAGGGATCGAGCAGCAGAGTGGAGAGGACGGCCTCATTCGGCGTGCCCGCCGCTGCGAGACGGCCGCCACGGTCGTAGGGCTTGCCGAACAGTCGCTGGGTAAGCGCATCGATGACCATGTTCGCGGGGCCGGTATCGAAGGCGATCAGGCGATCGAGTGCTCCGCCTGCAGGGACAAGGGTGAGGTTGGCGATGCCGCCGAGGTTTTGGAGCACGCGCGCGCGACGGGGATGCGCGAAGAGTGTGGCGTCGAGCAAGGGGACGAGCGGGGCTCCCTGTCCTCCTGCGACCATGTCGGCAGGACGGAAGTTCGAGACTACGGGCGAATGAAGGGCGGCCGCGATCAGTGCGGGTTCACCCAACTGCCACGTGCAGGCGATGCTGCGGCCGGCGTAGCGCTTCGCGATGCCCTGGTGGTAGATGGTTTGACCGTGACAGCCGACTAGGTCGAGCGCGTATCCCTGCGCGGTAGCCTGCGCGGCGTCGCCATAGGCCTCACCGAGGCGCCAGTTGAGACGTGCAAGCTCGGCGGCCGATGTGTTCCGAGCGTCTTGTGCGGCAAGCACTGCTTTTCGCAGTGCTGCTGCGTAGGGAAAAGCGCGATGGCGCACCAGCTCGATGCGGGGCCGCGGTCGCGCGGCGGAGATGCGGCAGAGCGCGACGTCAATGCCATCGGCCGATGTGCCGCTCATGATGCCGGCGACGAGCATCGATTTCTTGTTTGCGGGCGGGGGAGTCACTCGCTTGCCTGCGGAGTTTTGGCCGCGACCCCGGCGCTGAAGGCGAGGACGGCTTCGCGCATCGAGGCGACCTCCGCTGCACGGGGAGGCAGAGAAGGCGAAGCGTGACGCAGCAGCTTCTGGCGATGCGTGCGGACGGTTGCGGCGGAGTGCTCGACGAGGATGCGGAAGCTACGAGAACTCTCGGCCTCACTAAGGATGGCTTCATAGGCGGTGAGGACAAGCGCCGGATCCTTGCATATCTCGATCAGGTGCGTACCTGCGGCAATGGCGGCGATGGCCGCCTCTTCCATCGACGCATGATGCAGGATGCCGCCCATCTCCATGTCGTCGGAGACGATGAGTCCGCGGAAGCCGAGCTTGTGCCGGAGGGTGCGGTCGATCCAAAAGGGCGAGATGGATGCGGGGAGGGGCTTTGTATCGGGCTTGCTGAAGGCCTGGGGATAGGTAGCGTGCGAGACCATGATGAAGGGCAGCGCGCGATGCAGCTTGCGATATGGAAGCATGTCTTCTTCCCAGAGCTGCTTCCACGTGCGGTCGATGGCGGGGGTGGCGTGGTGTGAATCCAGCGCTCCGCTGCCCAGGCCGGGAAAGTGCTTTCCGCAGCCGAGCGCTCCTGCCTTGCTGAGACCGGTGAGGAAGGCTTCGGCGTAGGCGATGACGCCTCGGGGATCGCTGGCAACGACGCGCGTGCGCATCACTTCGACGGAAGCGGGGGTGCGCAGATCGAGCACGGGAGCGAAGGCGACATTGAACCCGAGCAGCCGCAGTTCAGAGCCGATGAGGTAACCGTGCTCGCGATAGAGCTGTTTGCTGCGCGTTGCAGCGACAGCGGCAGGCGCGGGCATGGGCGCGATGAGGTCGCGCAAGCGATCGACCAGTCCGCCCTCAATGTCCACTGCATGGAAGAGGGGGCCGTCGCCGATTAGAGTTTCAACACTGTCGAGAAGCGTGTGGACCTGCGCAGCCTCTTCTATATTGCGGCGGAAGAGTACGGTGCCCGCCGGCCGGACCAGGCGCAGCCACGCGCGCTCGGTCGCATCGAGCTCTGTTCCGGAGAGACCAACAAGCAGCAGCTGACCGACGTCGTGGCGCAGGCTCATTCGCATCTATGGTAGCGGCTTGTTGCCCGGCGGAGTATCAGGGTTTGCGGCGGCACGTATCTCAGTCTTCAACTCCTCGAGCAGATTCAGGGCCTGTAAAGGGGTGAGGCTGTTGGTGTCGAGATCCGTGATGCGGTCGAGAATGCGCTGCGAGAGCGGGGTGAAGATGGTGAGCTGCAAGGGGGCGGAGGCGTCCTCGGCCTCGAGAGCGACATTGCGTTTCTCCGATTTTTCGTGCTGGGCAAGGACGCGACGTGCCCGTTCGATGACGGAGGCGGGGAGGCCGGCCAGCCGCGCCACTTCGATGCCATAGCTCTTGCTGGCGGCGCCCGGCTCGATGGTGTGAAGGAATGCGATGCCGGAAGGCGATTCCTTGACGGCGACACGCAGGTTGCTGAGGCGGGGCAGCTGCTCAGCCAGCAGTGTGAGCTCGTGATAGTGGGTGGCGAAGAGGGTACGGGCGCCGATGCGGCCGTGGATGTACTCAAGGGTGGCCCAGGCGAGCGAGAGACCGTCGAAGGTGGCGGTGCCTCGGCCCATCTCGTCGAGCAGGATGAGCGATTGCTTGGTGGCGGTGTTGAGGATGGTGGCGGTTTCGGTCATCTCGACCATGAAGGTGGAGCGGCCGCGCGCGACGTTGTCGCTGGCACCGATGCGGGTGTAGACGCGGTCGACCAGTCCGAAGCGCATACTTCGCGCCGGGACAAAGCTGCCCATCTGCGCCATGATGACGAGCAGCGCCGCCTGACGGAGATAGGTGGATTTGCCGCCCATGTTGGGGCCGGTGAGCAGCAGGACGGCCGGACCTTCGGTGGAGAGATAGAGGTCGTTGGGAACGAAGCGGCCCTCGGCGTTCTCCTCCATGCGGCCCTCGACGACCGGGTGGCGTGCGGCGGCGGCTTCGAGGATGCACTCGTCGGTGACGACGGGCCGTGCGTAGCCTCGCATGGCGGCGACATGGGCGAAGTTGGCGAGCAGGTCGAGCTCTGCGACTACGGCAGCACTGCGGCGTATGCGGGCGGCGGCACCGAGGATGGTAGCGCGCAGCTCGGCGAAGAGATGGCGCTCGATCTCGATAGCGCGCTCGTGCGCGGTGAGCACGCGTGTCTCATAATCTTTGAGCTCGGGCGTGGTGAAACGCTCGGCGTTGACCAGCGTCTGCTTGCGCTCGTAGTCGGAGGGCACGGACCTCAGATTGGACTTGGTGATTTCGATGTAATAGCCGAAGACATTGTTAAAGCGAACCTTTAAAGATCCGATGCCGGTGCGCTGGCGCTCTCGCTCCTCGATAGCAGCGATGGACTGGCGGCCACTCTGACTGAGGCTGCGCAGTTCGTCGAGCTCAGGGAGAACGCCGCTCGCAATGACGCCTCCGTCAGCGAGGGTGAGAGGTGGTTCGCTGACCAGTGACTTTGCAATGGCGGTGTGAATATCTTCCAGCCGGTCTAGCCGCTGGAAGGCTTGCTGCCATCGCGGTGCCTGCAACGGAGCAACGGACGCGGCGACCAGCGGCAGGCGCGCGAGGGAGCCGCCGAGGGCGAGGACGTCGCGGGGTCCGGCGGAGTCGAGCGAGACCCGGCCGAGCAGGCGTTCCATGTCGAGCACACCGCTGAGCGCGCGGCGCAGCTCTTCGCGAGGCTGCAGCCCGGCGTGCAGTTCCGCGACGGCGGCGAGGCGCGCTTCGATCTCCGCCTGGTCGAACAGCGGCCGCAGGAGGTTCGAGCGCAGCAGACGTTTGCCCATGGGCGTCTGGCAGCAGTCGAGGGTGTGGAAGAGGGTGGTGCGGGCGGAGGCGTCGGCAAACAAGCGGCTCGACGAGCTCGAGATTGCGAACGCTGACCGGATCGAGCTCCAGATGCTCGGCGCGCTCGTAGTAGCGCAGGCCATCAATGTGCGAAAGATCACCCGCCTGCGTGGAGCGGACGTAGTGCAGCGCTGCGCCGGCGGCGACGGCGGCGGCGGTATGGCCGGCGAGGCCGAAGCCGTCGAGGGAGCGCGCATGCAGTTGCCGCTCAAGGAGCGGCAGGGCGTAGTCGGCGCTGAAGGCCCAGGCGTCGAGACGCGTCTTGGTGCGGATGGGATCGAGCGCCGCGGCAAGCGTTTCGGCGGGAAGCGCAGGGAACAGGCTGCTGTCTGCGGCAAGTAGCAACTCGGCTGGCTGCTGGCGGCTCAACTCGTCGAGGCAGAGCGTCGCCGCGGGCTTGCCGTTGAACTCCGTGGCGCGAAACTCGCCGGTCGAAAGATCGAGGAGTGCGAGGCCGACGCGGTCTTCTGTAGCGTGTACTGCGGCGAGATAGTTGTTGCGCTCCGAACGCTGGGCCGGGTCGAGCGCCGTGCCCGGCGACAAGACGCGCGTGACTTCGCGGCGGACGATCTTTTTGGCGAGTTTAGGGTCCTCCATCTGCTCGCAGATGGCGATGCGATATCCCTTGTGCAGAAGACGGCCGAGGTAGCCTTCGACAGCGTGATAGGGAACACCGCACATCGGGACCTGGCGTTCGCGGTCGCGGGCGGTGAGGGTGATCTCGAGCTCCCGGGCCGCGGTTTTCGCGTCGTCGTAAAAGAGCTCGTAGAAGTCGCCCATGCGGAAGAAGAGCAGGGCGTCCGGATGCAGGGCTTTCGCGGCAAAGTACTGCCGCATGAGGGGAGTCTGTACCGCATCGGCGGACTCAGTTGGGGTGCTAGAAGACACAGAAACGCCAGCATAGAGCATTTCGCCCGCAGGCGCAGAGGCTGGGCCATGGCTGGTGCGGCCTTTCCATCTGGAAGGCCGCATTCAGAGAAGGTCGCATGGTCCACAGAATGAGGATGATGCTTTGCCTGGATCTATGCCGGCGTGGCGGTCAATCGCCGGCGTAAGCGAATCGGAGCGGTTACTCGGGGGTGGTCAGTGCATCGGAGCCGTGCTGCTTCACCATCTTGTTATAGATACCCAGCAGCAGGAACGGCGCGGCCCACTGGCCGAAGAAGAGCGCGTTGTGATTCTTTCCCTGGAGCTTGGCAATGAGGGAGGCCACCATGGAGGCGCCCGCGGCACAGAGGTAAAAGCTGGATGGCAGTTGAGCAGAGTAGCTCTCGAGCAGAGAAGTTACCTGGTCCTCTTCGATGTCGCCTGCGCGTACTCGATAATCGGTCATGCGAAAGATCTCCTTGGGGCTGCGGGCGGTGTGTGAACTCCGCAGCACTACCGAAAGAAGATGCAAGGGCGATCACGGAAGTCAACCGGCCGGCAGCATTCTGTTCCAATGTCGCGAACGAACTCACGCTTTTTGTGCACGCCGGGTACGTCACCGATGGGGCTCTGGAGTCGCTACTCAGGATGTGCATATGACGGTTGCGATATTCAGGCAGGATCATTCGCAGCCGGCAGGCACGTTTCTCCTTGTGAACCTGAACCTGCCTGGCCGTTTCTCTATTCGCCCAGCATCAGGCGCTGGACAGAGAGGGCGCGGCCGGTGGCGGCATCCGCCTCGATGAGGAGCGCGCACAGACGAGCGTCACCGCGCGCCGGCTCGAACTTGCCTGGCATGCCGCTGAGAAATCTCTGAATTACGAGCTCTTTCTCCACACCTATCACGCTGTCATAGGGTCCGCTCATTCCCACATCAGTCTGATAGGCGGTGCCGTTTGGTAACACGCGTTCGTCCGCGGTGGGCACATGAGTATGCGTGCCGAGCACAGCAGTAACCCGGCCATCAAGATACCAGCCGAGTGCCATTTTCTCCGACGTGGCCTCGGCATGGACGTCGACCAGGATCACCTTGGCGCGGATGCCGGCGAGTAGACGGTCCGCGGTACGGAAGGGATCGTCATTGGATTGCATGAAGACCCGGCCCTGCAGATTCATGACGGCATAGGGGGTACCGGCGGGGAGTGTGCCTTCATAGAGACCGAAGCCGGGCGAGCCCGCGGGATAGTTTGCGGGCCGCACAATACGGCGTGGTCGATCATGGCTTTCCGCAGGGACAGAGCCAAGATAGTCGATGATCTCGCGCTTATCCCACACGTGGTTGCCGGTGGTTAGGACGTGCGCGCCGAGGTCGAAGAGATCCTCGGCGATGGGCGGCGTCAACCCGAAGCCGCCTGCGGCATTTTCCGCATTGACGACCACGAGGTCTACCTGGCGTTCCTGGATGAGGTGCGGCAGGTGCTCCCGCACCACGCGTCTTCCTGGACTACCGAAAACGTCCCCGACAAAGAGCAGTTTCACAGAGAATCGTACCTTTCTTCAGTAACCATGACAGTTCGTCGTCGGCGACTTCGAGGCTGTCCGAAATGCAACTGATTGCGTATCGTGGCCGATGACTTCCGGTGTTACCTGCAAACCAACGTGACAGGTTCGTCACGGGTGACAGATGTCTTTTTTATGGTAGCGTTTCGCTTATGGCAGCCAACACACGCTTTGTGACCGGTGTTCATATCCTGGTCATTCTTTCGCAGAATGACGCGTTGAAGACTTCGGCCGATCTCGCTGAGGTGCTTCACACCAACCCTGTTGTCATTCGCAGAATACTGTCATCTTTACAGCAGGCTGATCTTATCGTGAGTCAGAAGGGGCCCTCCGGTGGATCGAAGCTGACTCGTCCTGCTAAGTCGATTACGCTGGCTCAGGTGCATCACGCCCTTGAATCGAGCGGCAAGTTGAATCTGCCCAAGAGCAGCGGCGCCGTGGCTTCGAAGATCCACGCGGCGATTGGCAAGGCATACCGTGATTGCCACCGCGCCTTTGAGGCGGAACTGGACAAGGTGACGTTGGCCACACTGGCGAAGCGCGCGCAGAAGTCAAAGTAAAGCGACCGATGTCAGCTCTCGCTGTCATCCGGGCCGGATGACTCCTTGGCCGGGCGCATCAGCGGGAAGAGAATCACGTCGCGGATTGACCGGGCGCCAGTGAGGATCATGGTGAGCCGGTCGATACCGATGCCTTCCCCGGCAGTCGGCGGAAGGCCGTAGGCCAATGCCCGCACGTAGTCTTCATCCGGCTGGTGGGCTTCCTCGTCACCGCGCTCGCGCTCAGCAAGCTGCTGCCGGAAGCGCCGATCCTGATCGACAGGATCATTCAGCTCGCTGAAGGCATTCCCCAGCTCGAAGCCTCCGATATAAAACTCAAAGCGCTCGACCCAGTCGGGCTCGTCCGGCTTGACCTTCGACAGTGGTGAGACGGCGAGCGGGAAGTCGTAGATGATGGTTGGCTGGACGAGGTGTTCTTCGGCAACCGCTTCGAAAAGCGAAGCGATGGTCTTGCCCGTCGGCTCCCCCGACTGGACCGGAATGTTGACACCGCCAGCCCGAGCGCGTTCCACCAGCTTGAGCACAGAGGATGCGTCGGCAAAGTCGTTGAGGGTAGGGGCGGCGCCCGCGGCTGGCGGCCAGAAAGCGGCGATGGCCTCGCGCATCGAGTAGCGCTTCCACTGTGACAGATCAAGCGTTGTGCCGTTGAAATCCGTCGTCAGAGTCCCATTGACTTCCATGGCGACGAATTGCACCAGCTCTTCGGTCAGGTCCATCAGGTCGTGGTAGTTCGCGTAGGCCTGATAGAACTCGAGCATGGTGAACTCGGGATTGTGCTGAGTGGAGACTCCCTCGTTACGGAAGTTGCGATTGATCTCGTAGACGCGATCGAGGCCGCCGACGACGAGGCGCTTGAGGTAGAGCTCCGGAGCGATGCGCAGGAAGAGAGGAATGTCCAGCGCATTATGGTGCGTGACGAATGGCCGCGCCATTGCGCCGCCAGCGATGGACTGCATCATCGGTGTCTCGACTTCGAGATAGCCGCGCTCATCGAAGAAGCGGCGGATAGCGCGCAGCACCTGCGCACGCTTCACGAAGACGGCGCGTACGTCCGTGTTGATGAACAGGTCCAGATAGCGCTGGCGGTAGCGCAGCTCCACGTCCTCCAGCCCGTGATACTTCTCCGGCAGCGCGAGCATGGACTTGGTGAGGAAGCTGATGGTATCGACGTGGACGGTGAGTTCTCCGGTGCGGGTACGGAAGAGATAGCCGGTGACGCCGATGTGATCGCCCAAGTCGAGCAGCTTGTAGAGCTGAAAGGCCTGTTCGCCTACCGCGTCGAGACGCACATAGATCTGCAGTCGCTGGCCGCTCTGCTGGAGCTGCGCAAAGCCTGCCTTGCCCTGGGCGCGGATGGCCATGATGCGTCCGGCGATCGATACCTGAGGGCGCTCGGCTTCGAGTTGCTCGGCTGTAGAACCATCGAAATGCGCGCGCACCGCGGGAATGTCGTGGGTGGTGCGGTAGTGATTGGGGTAGGCGGCGTGACCCAATGCAGCAATCTGCTTGAGCTTCTCCTGCCGCAGCGCAAACAGGCTGCGCTCGAACTCTGACTCGAACACTCTGCTTCCTTCCGAGGTAATGGCAAATGGTGGCTGAAAGCTCAGTATAACGAGTGGGAAAGCCGGTCCCGGGATGATGTATAACAACCCAGGACTGAAGGGAATCAGGCGCGATGGCGAACAACAGCGAGGACAGAGAGGCCGCTGGAAGTTCGAAGCTGGACAGATCGGGACAAGGCCGGGACGGCGCGATGAAGTCGCTGGTCCAGGTGGAAAAGCTGATTCAGCTTGCGCTCATGCTCCCGGTAGCAACGGTGGTGGGCTGGCTGATCGGCGCCGGGCTGGACAAGTGGCTGCACCAACACTGGATCTATATTCCCGGCCTGATCCTGGGCGCCGCGGCAGGTTTTGTGGAGATATTTCGCGTCATCATGGCGCAGAGCAAAGAGTGAGCCGGCGAAAGACTCGATTCCTATCAAAAGCAGTGACATGACGGAACCCAACGCCCCAACATTGAGCGACTTTACCGAGCAGGACCTGACTGCGACGCTGAACCATGCGCTGGGTTGGGTAGGCGGACTGGGCGTGGCGGGCGGCATCGCGGTGTGGCTTGCCGCGGGATGGCAGTCGGCCCTTCTGTTTCTAGTGGGCGCTCTCATTGCTGCGACGGGATTGTACGAATCGAAGCGCCTGATGCTGGCCGTGTTGAGCCGGTTCAACGCGGGCCGGGAGGGCAAGCCGGTTGCAGGGGTGTTGATCTGGTTTTTCCTGCGGCTCATTCTCGCGGGAGTTGTTCTCTATGTTAGCCTTAGGAGTTTGGAGGGCTCGGTGTACGCGCTTTGCGCGGGCCTGGGACTGGCCGTGGTGGCGCTGACGATCGAGTCGATTCGATTGCTGCGCGCCTGGACACTCTAAGGCTTTCGCCCAACCTTCAAGTTATACTTTAAGAATTGTTTACGATCCAGCTATGCCAGTCCAGCTTCCGTTCACAGCCTTCCTGAACCACTACTTTGCCGGCGTGGCAAATGCCTTTCTGGCACTGTTACACGTGCATCCCACGTACCCGCAACGGCCTATCGACAATGTCTTTGCAATGGAGATAGCAGTTGCCCTGGTGCTGCTCGCTTTCTTCGCCGTAGTGCGGATCACCCTGAGCGTGGACAAGCCGGGGCCAGCGCAGCACATTGCGGAGATGCTGCACGGATTGGTGAGCGATCAGGCAGAGTCGATCATCGGCCATGGCTACGAACGGTTTGTCCCGTACGTTACAGTCGTCTTCATCTTCATTCTGCTGTGCAACGTGATCGGACTGATTCCCGGCTTCATCACACCGACAGGGAAGCCCTGGGTGCCGCTTGGGCTGGCCACGCTGACCTTTCTCTACTACCAGTATCAAGGCATCCGGGCGAACGGGTTTGGCTACATCAAACAGTTCCTGGGGCCGATCTGGTGGATCGCTCCACTGATGCTGCCGATTGAGATCATCTCGCATTTGGCGCGCGTCCTCTCGCTCACCGTCCGTCTTTACGCGAACATGTTTGCCAGCGATATGGTGATCCTGGTTTTCTTTTCGCTGATCCCAATTTTGGGGTCGGTGCCCTTTCTCGCACTGCACCTAGGAGTTTCGATCATTCAGGCAGTGGTGTTTATGCTGCTCACGTTGATCTACCTCTCTCAGGCGGTATCGCACGAACACTAGAGTTTTCCGGCCGCTGCGCATAAACGCGCGGCTGAATCGATATTTCAGGCAGGGAGCCGCTTCCGCCTTGTCTGCATCGGCCGTGAGCGTGAGGGTGCCAGCACGGTGAGCATCAACCACCCACTGACGGTACATTCTGGGGAGCTACGGAGAAACACAATGCGGAAACTGCAAATCCTCTTCACAATGCTGAGCGTGCTCTTCCTGGCCGCTCCGGCATTCGCACAGGACGCTGGTGGCGGGAACGGAATGGCCATCGGCCTGACCTCGATCGCCGCCGGTATCGGTATGGGACTGGCGGCAGGCCTTTGCGGCCTTGGGCAGGGCCGCGCAACTGCCTCGGCCACGGAGGCGCTGGCGCGCAATCCAGGCGCACGGCCCGGCATCCTGCTGCTGCTGACTCTGGGTCTTGCGTTCATCGAGTCGCTCTCGCTGTTCACCCTGGTCATCATCTTCGTGAAGGTGCAGTCGCACTAGGATTGGCAGCCAAAAACGCAGGGCCCCCGGCTCAACGGCCGGGGGCTTTTGCTTTCTGGCCGAACGATCCGGCCAGGATGCCGTCCCCTCGGTTGCGCTGATAGCTGGCTTGTTATCAATCGCATAGGCGCTTCATTGTCCGAGTTTTCGCGCGTACGATACATCAACAAAGCCGTTCTTATAGGCGACTACGTTCTTCAGATGCCACCTCTGCTCGGTCTCGGAATCACCGAACAGGTGCAGTCCGTCGCCTAATGTGACCGGCGCTATCATCAGTCTGATTTCATCCACCAAGCCGAGCTTTAGAAAACTCTGGCCTAACATCGCCCCGCCCGCGAGCCAGATGTTTCGGTATCGAGGCGTGAGTATCTCTTCCACCAATCTGTTGAGGTCGCCTGCGTAGAACTCCACGCTCTTCCTCGTTGACGGCAGTTCTCTATTTGTTACTACGACCGTCGGAGTATCGCCATAGGGCCAACCGAGTTGCAGCGCGTGCTCATAGGTGCGAGAACCTAGCACGTAGCACTCTATCGACTGGAGGACCTCGGCGCCGTCGTCAGTAACCCCTCTTTCGTAGACGTCGGAACTGTCCATCCACGAAACACTATTGTCCTTCTTCGCGATGAAGCCATCCAGGCTTGAAACTACGTGCAGCGTTACCGTCGGTCTTGCGCTCGACATGTTTCCTCCAGCGATGCATCTATCACCTCATGCCGCTCGGCAGCACGTCCTGCAATGGAACGTCTCGGATGTGATTGGAACGGAGTGTACGATAAGTCACGCAGAATGTGACTTATAAAATCTGCACGCTGGACCGCGCGGGCACTTAGTTGAAATGAAGATTATTTAAGATGCTGATATGCCGGCGCTCGTCTTTGAGCACATCTCGAAGAGCTTCGGAAGCGCACGGGCGCTCGCGGACGTAAGCTTCGCTGTCGAGCCGGGCGAGATCGTTGGACTCGTGGGACCGAACGGCGCGGGCAAGACGACGGCGATGCAGATTGCTGTCGGCTTCCTGTTGGCGAGTTCCGGAAGCGGCTTACTGATGGGGCACCGATTCGGGGACGCCGGAGGCAGGCGATCGCTTGGCTTTGTACCGGATGCGCCGGTCTTCTTCGCAGGCAACGCCTTCGATGCGCTGCGCTTTGCTGCACAGTTGAATGACGTAACGCCCACGCGCGAGGCGATGGAGCAGGTGCTGACCCGTGTTGGCCTGACGGAGTGGAAACGGGATGTGCGGCGCTTCTCCCGTGGGATGCAGCAACGGCTGGCGATGGCGCAGGCACTGGTGCACTCACCCCGAGTGCTCATACTGGACGAGCCTGGTTCGGCGCTTGATCCGCTCGGAGTCCTCGACGTGCGCACGCTGCTCAAGGAGCTGCGCGCCGAGGGTGCTGCGATTCTCCTTAGCTCACACCAGCTCAACGAAGTGGCGCTGGTGAGCGATCGCGTTGCTTTCCTCAATGAAGGAGCCCTTGTACGTTACGGCCGCCTGGACGAACTGCTGGGCACGGCGGATGAGGTTGAAGTCGCCCTGCGCAATTTTGTGCCGGATGCGGGCTTTGTAGCACGATGGGGCGAGGCGAACGCGCCAAGTATTTGGCGAGTCAGATCCGGCGAGAGTAGACATTTTCTGGAAGACGCGTGGGCAGGTAGGGCTGAGTTAATAAGCGTGACACCGGTGCGCGGCGATCTGACTGCGCTGTTTCTGGAATGGACGAGGAAGGGCGGGAAGAACGACGAGGCCGCGCCTCGATGAAGAGCCTTCGGATCGCTTGGCAATTGCTGTGGGCAAATCGCTGGCTGTGGCTGCTGCTGGTGCTGTGGCCGTGGGGCATGGCCGGGATTCTCCTAGTGGGCGGGCTGCATCCTGCGCCGGAGGATGTTGAGGCTGCACTGGAACAGCAGTCGATTTACGGGTTGGCGCTGGTGGCATTTGCCGGCGGCGCACTGCTGGGCAGTGAGCAGCGGTCGCGTCGTATTGTGCTGGTGCTGTCGCGCGCGGTGAGCCGGCGTCAGTATCTGGCGGCGCTGTGGCTGGCGGCCTTTCTGCCTCTTGTGCTCTACGTGCTGGACCTGGCGCTAACGGGGCCGCTGCTAGGCCCGCCTGCGTTCGTGTTGTGGCAGACGCTGGGCGCGCTAGTCCTGCTGAGCCTGACGACGGCATCGCTCGCCGTGATGGCATCGCTGACGCTGCCGGGGGTGATCGCGGGTGTGGTGAGCCTGGTGGTGCTCAGCGCGCCGCTGTTGTTGCCGCCCGGCTGGCAGATCGCGCAGACGCGTCTACTGCAGATCCTGCTAAGCGGCCCAACCACGGAGCATGCGCGGCTGGTTTTCGGCGCGGGATGCCTGGAGACGCTGGTCTTGAGCGGAGCGATCTTCGAAGCAGCGGTGCGGATCTTCGAGCGGCGCGATCTGCGCTTGAAAAGCGAGTGAGCGAAGGCTCCTAAAGCTTCAAGGCTGGTCGCTCTTCAGGGCCGGCGATGCGGAAGCGACGGGCTGCGCAGGCACGGCTCCTGGGAAAAAGGTCGAAGCGCCTCGCTGGGCGAGGTCGAGAGAGCTGCGCGGCACGATGCCAAGCAACAGAGTGGCCGATGCGGCCAGCAGGATGGCGAAGCCGAGCGTGAGGGACATGCGCGGCACTGCGAGGACAGGCGAGCCATCGGCGGGTTTGCTGTAGAGCGCAGTAAGCAGGCGCAGATAGTAGAAGGCGGCGATGCCGCTGTTGATAAGGCCGATGATGGCGAGTGCAAACATTCGCTGCTGGAGCGCGGCGGAGAAGACATAGAACTTGGCGAAGAAGCCGCCCGTGAAGGGAATGCCAATGAGCGAGAGCAGAAAGAAAGCCATGGCGCCAGCCAACACGGGTGAGCGGTAGCCGAGACCGCGGTAGTCCGTGATGGACCAGAGATGGTCGTCGTAACCGCCAACGTGGCTGACGACGGCGAAGATGCCGACGTTCATCGCGACATAGCACAAGACGTAGAAGCTGGCGGCGGCGACGCCCTGCGGAGAGAAGCTGGTGAAGGCGACGAGCAGATAGCCGGCGTGCGCGATAGAAGAGTAGGCCAGCATGCGCTTGACGCTCTGCTGGCGCAGAGCCGCGAGGTTGCCGACTGTCATGGAGACAACGGCGAGAACCCAGAAGAGGCCCCACCAGTGTTGCTGGATCGAGGGGTAGGCGCCGTAGAAGATGCGGAGCAGGACGGCGAACGCGGCAGCCTTGGGCGCGGTGGACATGAGCGCGACGACAGGCGACGGAGCGCCCTCATAGACGTCGGGCGTCCAGACGTGGAAGGGCGCGGCGGAGACCTTGAAACCGAGTCCGACAAGGATGAGGGCGATGGCGGTCCAGGCGAGGATCGGAGTCGTGGTGTGCGGCAGCGCTGCTGCGATGGCTGCGATGCGCGTTGTACCCGTGGCGCCGAAGGTGAGCGCGATGCCGTACAGGAAGAACGCGGTGGCGAAGGAGCCAAGCAGGAAGTACTTGATTGCAGCTTCGGGGCTCTTGCCGGTGCGCTTACGGAAGCCGGCGAGGATGTAGGTGGAGATGGACGAGATCTCGAGGCCGACGAAGACGAGCAGCAGCTCGACGGCCGAGGTCATGAGCAGCATGCCGACGGTACCGAAGAGGATGAGGGCGAAGTACTCGCCCATATCGCGGGTTTCCGGACGCACAGAATCGATGGCAGCCAGCAGAGCGATGAGCACGGTACCGCAGATCAGCAGATGAAAGAAGACGCTGAAGGCATCGGTCTGAACGACGCCGAAGTAGGCGGTGCCGGGCGCGAGGCCAAGCTGCCAGGCGCTGGCGGCGAATGCCGCCAGCATGGCCAGGACGCTGAACCATCCGACACGCTTGCGGCTCGCGGTGCGCGGCAGGAGCGGATCGACCAGCATGATGAGGACGCCGGCGATGGTGAGGATGACTTCGGGAAGGATACGCGCTAGCTGCATGCTATTGGCCTTCCCCGTCGTGCGGTTGACCGGACAGGAGCGCGGCCGTTGCCGGATGGGTCGAGGCGGGCGCGTCGCTGAGAGCGTGCACGCCTCGGTCGATAGCCCGGATCCAGTAGGGAGACAAGACACCCATGATCACCATGAGAATAGCCATCGGCCACAGAGCGAGATGCTCGCGCGCCGCAAGATCGCGTGCAGGCAGACGATGGACCAGCGGCGACTCCGGGCCATAGAAGACGCGCTGCATCATCCACAACATATAGGCGGCGCTGAGAATAACGCCGACCGTGCCGAGCGCACCCCAGAGATGGCTCGTCGCGAAACCGCTCGATAGGGTGAGGAACTCACCGACAAAGCCATTGAGGATGGGAAGCCCGATGAGCGCAAGCAGGGTGACGAGGAAGAGCGTTGCGAGCCGCGGCGTCCGGGCTGCGAGGCCGCCGTAGCGCTCGATCTCGTAGGTGCCATAGCGCTCGTACATGAAGCCCAAAAGCACCAGGAGTGCGCCGCCGGTGATGGATTCGCTGAGGATGTGAAAGACCGCGCCGTCAAGGCCGTTGATGGCGAAGGTGTAGATGCCGAGGGTGCAGAAGCTGAGGCTCGAGACCGTGCCGAAGGCGAGCAGGCGTTTCAGGTCGTTCTGGACTAGCGCGACCAGCGCCCCGTAGAGGATACCGAGGACAGCCAGCATGATCATCCAGTGAGCGACCCGGCGCGCCTCGAAGGGGAAGAGGCCAAGGTGGAAGCGGATGAGTGAATAGATGCCGAGCTTGCCGGCGACTACCATCGCCATCGCGCTAGGCGCTTCGCTGAAAACGTCGCCGAGCCACCCGTGCAGGGGGAAGACGGGGATCTTCACGGCAAAGGCGACAAGGAAAGAGAGCGAAATCACCCACATGGCCGCGGGCGTGAAGAGGCCGGGATTCTGGGTGAGGAGGGCCTTCAGCTCGAGATAGTCGAAGGTGCCGGTGCGGGCGTATAGCGCGAGGATGCCGACCAGGAACAGCGCTGAGGGAATGAAGGTATAGAGGAAGAACTTGATGGCAGCGCGCGAACTGTTGCGGCTTCCGGGATCGCGTCCGAACATGGCGATGAGGATTGCCATGGGCACGAGTGTCAGCTCCCAGAACGCGTAATAGACCATCAAGTCAAGCGCAAGGAAGACTCCGAACATCGCGGTCTGCTGCAGCAGGAAGAGGGAATAGAACTCGTTGACTCGCGTATCGATGGCGCGCCAAGAGGCGAGCACGCCGATCGGAGCGAGGAAGCCCGTAAGCACAACCAGCCACATCGAGAGGCCATCCACGCCGAGGTGATAGCGGATGGGCGGTGAGACGATCCAGAGCCGATTGATCTCGAACTGGAAACCGCTGTGGTTGTAATCGAAATGCGAAGGCAGATGGAGCGTGAGCACGAAGGTTGCGAGCGCGATGAGCAATGCCCAGCTCTGCACCAGCTTGCCGCGATTGGGCAACAGTGCTGCGACAACCGCGCCGAAGGCCGGCAGAAGGAGAATCCAGGTGAGGACGGAGTGATCGATGGAGGGCATGGCTAACGAACCCCCACGTGGATGTGCGCGCCGAACCCGAAGAAGGAGAGCAGCAGAATGGCAGCGGCGCCTATGGCGAGCCAGCCCGCATAAGAGCGGATATTGCCAGATTGAATGCGGCGCAGCACCGACCCCGCGCCCTGGGTTGCGCCGGAAAGCACTCGGTTGCCGCCGCCGATGAAGCCGCGATCGAACCCACCCCAGAGGATGTAGCGGGAGATGACCAGTATTGGCTTTACGACGAGGAAGCCATACACCTCGTCAATCCAGTATTTATTGACCACCAGTCCATAGAGCATGCGCGAGCTGGCCGCCATACGGGCGGGAAGCTGCGGCTTGCGGCGATAGAGAGTATCTGCAAGGAGCCAACCGAGCAGGGCCGCGAGCACGGAACAGCCGGTGAGCACGCGCTCCGTCTGCGGATCCTCGGGCTTGGTGGGTGGCTCGGTCGTCGGTATTGGAGCGCCGGTGCGCATGGCGATCGAGACCTGTTCGAACGATGCTGGAACGCCGGTGCCGTGCGTGACCGGGTCAAGGAAGCGTGCGAAACGGTCACTGCCGCCGAGAGCGTGGGGAATGCCGATCCAGCCTCCTGTGAAGGAGAGGAAAGCAAGCAGAACAAGCGGGAGCAGCATGGACCAGGGACTCTCATGAATACCGTGTGCCTGCGCATGGTGCCCATCGATGGAGTGATCCGTGGCAAGGAGCTGATCGTCAAGTGCCACCGGCGGTGCGCCCTGGTGGACGGCCTCGCTCGGCAGGCGAAGGCGGCCGAAGAAGGTCAGGTACCAGAGGCGGAACATGTAGAAGGAGGTGATCGCAGCCGTGACCACCCCGACGGTCCACAGCAGCGGGCCACCGTTCGGCGAGCGGAAGACTTCGGCAAGGATTTCATCCTTGGAGAAGAATCCGGCGAAGGGCGGGAAGCCCGAGATGGCGAAGACGGCCATCGTCATGGTCCAGAAGGTGACCGGGATGTAGCGTCGCAGGCCGCCCATGAGGCGCATGTCCTGCTCGCCGCCGACTGCGTGGATGACCGACCCGGCCGCAAGGAAGAGCAGCGCCTTGAAGAAGGCGTGCGTGACCAGGTGGAAGATGGCGGAGGAATAGGCAGCCGCGCCGCAGGCCAGGAACATGTAGCCAAGCTGCGAGATGGTGGAGTAGGCGAGCACGCGCTTGATATCCGTCTGGACGATGCCGACAGTGGCGGCGAAGAATGCGGTGGCCGCGCCGATGACAGCGACAACGGTGAGGGCGAGAGGCGCGCGATCAAAGAGCGCATGCGTGCGTACGACCATGTAAACGCCGGCGGTCACCATGGTGGCTGCGTGGATGAGGGCCGAGACCGGGGTCGGGCCTTCCATCGCGTCGGGCAGCCAGATGTACAGCGGGATCTGCGCTGATTTGCCGGTAGCACCGAGCACGAGCAGCAACGCGATCGCGGTCAGGACTCCGCCGTGCCAGTCGGGATGCTGCGCGATCTGGCTGGCAACTTCGCCGAAGCTGAGCGTGCCGAAATGAATGATCAGCAGAAACATGGCCAGCAGGAAGCCGAAGTCGCCAATTCGGTTGACAACGAAGGCCTTGATGCCCGCTCGGACAGCGGAGTGCTTTTTGAAGTAGAAGCCAATCAGCAGGTACGAAGCGAGGCCGACCCCCTCCCACCCGACGAACATCAGGAGGAAATTCTCAGCAAGCACCAGCGTGAGCATGAAGAACATGAAGAGGTTGAGATAGGCGAAGAATCGCCAGTAGCCCTCCTCGTGCGCCATGTAGCCGACGGAGTAGAGATGGATAAGGAAGCCTACGCCAGTCACGATCAGCAGCATGACCAGCGTCAGCTGATCGAGCGCGAAGGCGAAGTCTGCATGAAAGGTCGAGGTGGCGATCCAGGCGGAGTGCCGCTCAATGTAGGGAAGCGAGAGCGCCGAGAAGCTGGTGTAGACATGCAGGACCAGCAGAAAGGGTGCCGCGGTGAACAGGAGCGCAATAGTCGAGACGAGCGCCTTCGGCAAGCGGTGGCCGAGGAGACCATTCAGCAGAAAGCCGGTGAGCGGCAGAATCGGGATAAGCCAGAGATGGAGGCCGTTCATAGTTTCATCAAGTTCACCTGGTCCACGTTGAGCGTGCCCCGGGCGCGGAAGATTGCGATGATGATGGCCAGCCCCACTGCGGCTTCGGCCGCCGCCACCACCATGACAAAGAAGACGAAGATCTGACCGCTGACCTGGTGCCATTGATGGGCAAAGGCCACGAAGGTCAGATTGACGGCATTGAGCATCAGCTCAATCGACATGAAGACAGTAATGATGTTGCGCTTGATAAGAAAGGCTGCAACGCCGATCGAAAAAAGGATCGCGCTGAGAACGAGATAGTAAGCGATGGGAACAAACATCTCAGGAGTCCTTTCTCGCCAGCGCCACGGCGCCAAGGATGGCGACGAGGATGAGGATCGAGGTGACTTCGAAGGGCAGCAGCAGGTCGCGAAAAAGAACACGGCTGAGATCGGAGGTGGTGACCAGAGTCCCACCGCCGAGTTGCGCATTGCCGAGTGGGGCACGAATGGAGAGAAAGATGTATGTCAGGATCCCGAGCAGCGCCGCCACGCCCGGAAAACCGACGAGATAGGCGGCGCGACTGCCGCGGGTGCGCTCTTCTTCGCCCGCGTTCAGCAGCATGATGACGAAGGTGAACAGCACCATAACGGCGCCCGAGTAGACGATGATCTGCGCCGCGGCGAGAAACTCCGCGCCGAGCAGCAGGTAGAGCACGGCTAGCGACGTCATGACCACGATCAGCGACAGCGCGCTGTTAATAGGGTGCCGCTGCAGCAGCAGGTTCAGTGCGCCGGCGATACAGAGTGCTCCGAAGATGAAGAAGATGACTAGATACATGCCAAAAGCCATTCACGAGCAGGGAGGACGACAGATCGCAGAAGTCTCATAGTAAATCACCGTGGCGCCCTTACCGTGGTGCATAGATCAGGGCGGCGACAATGATGTTGGCGATGGAGAGCGGCAAAAGGAACTTCCAACCGAAGCCCATCAACTGGTCATAGCGAAAACGTGGGGTGGTGCCGCGTACCCATATGTAGAGGAAGACAAAAAAGAAGACCTTGATGATGAACCAGAAGAGCGGAAGCACGGCTCGAAGAAAGATCGAATGTGGCTCGGGCAGCAGGTGCCCAAAGGGACTGGTCCAGCCGCCGAAGAAAAGCAAGGTGGCCACGCAGCCGACGGTGATCATGTTGGCATATTCGGCCATAAAGAACATCGCAAACTTCATGGAGCTGTATTCGGTGTGATAGCCACCGGTCAGCTCGCTTTCGGCTTCGACCAAGTCGAAGGGGGCGCGATTGGTCTCCGCGTAGGCCGCGATGAGATAGATGAAGAAGGCGACGATCTGGAATCCGCCGAAGACATTCCAGGAGAGGATCCCATGCGTCGCCTGGACGTCGACGATGTCGCGAAGCCGCAGCGAGCCGGCTCGGATGACGACGCCGACGAGCGAGAGACCGAGCGCGAGCTCGTAGCTGACCATCTGGGCGCTGGAGCGCAGAGCACCGAGCAGAGAGTATTTGTTGTTCGAAGACCAGCCGGAGAGCGCGATGCCATAAACGCCGACGGAGGTGACGCCGAGAATGACCAGCAGGCCGATATTGAGATCGGCAATCTGAAACATGTCGACGCCTTGGAACTGGATATTTGCGCCGAAGGGAACAACGGCGATGGAGAGCAGGGCGCATGCCAGCGCGATGATCGGGGCCAGAATGTACAGCGGGCGATAGACCGACGCTGGCATGATGTCTTCCTTGAGGAAGAGCTTCAATCCATCGGCCATTGGCTGCCACAGGCCGAAGGGGCCCACGCGGCTTGGTCCATAACGGTTCTGAATGCGGCCAACGACCTTGCGCTCCAGCAGGACGGTATAGGCAACGCACATGAGCAGGAGCACGACCACCACAAGGACCTTGGCGATGCTCAACAGCACGTATATCAGCAGCGGACTCACTCAGGCTCTCTTTCTGTCTATCTCTACTGCCAGTGCTTCGTTGGGCTTAGTCAGCCGCGGTCTCCGCAGGGGATTTGCGATGCGATTCGTGAACTTCCGCGAGCTTCGCGCTGTAGCGTCCCAGGGTGCCGGAGGTGAACAGGGCATCCTGAGCGGGCAGCACAAGATCGCGGCGTGTTGTAGGGCTGGCGGCCTGGATCGAGACAAGCTTCGTCCGGACGTCGTTGCCGGAAAGCAGGTTCAAGCGCTCTACGTCATAACCAGGGACGAGGCGAGCAATCTCATCGAGCACAGCGTAGGGGTCGAAGGGGCTGAGCTTGGGCTCAATTTGTCGTGATTCCAACCAGATGGCGTGACGGTCGGCCTCACCGGACTGCGCCCCGCGGGATTGACCGGTGTCGCCACGCAACCCGCGACCAAAGGGAACGAGCTCCTGCGGCTTGGCACCCATACGATCCGCAAGACGAACGATGAGTTCCAGGTCGCTGCGAACACCGGCGCGGTCGCCCGCCTTCTTCACCAGCTGCAGGTCGCCGTAGCTGTTGGTGACGGAGCCGCCCTTCTCGTAGAGATTGGCGGCGGGCAAGACGACATCCGCAATCTGAGCCGTCTCAGTGAGAAACATCTCCTGCACGATGACGAAGGTGTTCTTGAGCGAGGCGGGATCGACGCTATAGCGCGCGACCGGGTTCGCCCCGACGACGTAGAGCGCGCCCAGCTCACCCCGCTCCGCAGCGTCGAACATCTCGATGAGGTCCTTGCCTGGCGTCTGCGGAAGATGGGGATATTCCTCGGCGAAGGGGCCGGGTTCGATGACCGGGCGATAGCCGGGCAGCATATCCGGCAGAAGACCCATGTCGGCAGCGCCGCGCGAGTTGGCGTAATCGGCGAGACACGCGAAGCGCGCCTGTGGCAAGGACAGCCCAAAGGCGATGAGCGCGTCGATGTCTTGCCCGCGAAACTCCGATCCGAAGACGATGAGCAGATTCTGCTCGGCGCGTAGCGCATCGCGGAAAGCCGCCGCGCCCTCGATGCCGTTGAAATCGGCATCGTTCGAGCCGAGGAAGCGCACTGCTTCGGCATAGCCGCCCTCGGGAATATGAAGGAACGCTTTGGCCTGGCGGCGCAGCTTGATATCGCTCGTATTCACGACGAAGATCTTCGCCTTGTTGAGCCGGACGTTGGTGCGCAGTGCCCAGGCAAGCGCGGGATGCTGCTCCGTCGGATCGTTGCCGAGCAGCAGAATTGCGGGAGCGGTGCCTGCGTCACGCAGAGAACCGGCACGATCGCCTTTGCCGGCCAGCGCGCGAACAAAGCTGACGTAATCGGCGGTGCGGTGATGGTCGATGTTGTTCGTCCCGAGCACGGTGCGCGCAAACTTCTGCAGCAGATAGTTCTCTTCGTTGGTGGTGCGATTGGAGCCGATAACACCGATCGCGTCCGGACCTTTGGTGTCGCGGACTTCCTTCAGCTTCTTTGCCGCGTGCTCGAGAGCCTGTTCCCAAGTGGCAGTGGCGAAGGTGCCGTCCAACTGGCGGATGAGCGGTTTGGTGAGGCGATCGGGATGGTTGGCAAAATCGAAGGCGTAGCGGCCCTTGATGCAGAGGAAGTCTTCGTTGATGCCGCTCTTGTCGCGGTTGTCGCCGCGGACAATTTCCATGCCATCGTCGGCGCGACGGACGCCGAGCGTGGTCTTGCAGCCATCGCCGCAGTGCGTGCAGACGGTGGCAAAGTGGTTCATCTCCCAGGGACGGGTCTTGTAGCGGTAGGTGCCGGAGGTGAGCGCGCCGACCGGACAGATGTCGATGCACATGCCGCACTCTTCGCAGTCCAAGTGATCCTGGCGGTTGGGGGCGATGACCGAGCCTGCACCGCGGTTCTGGACGCCGAGTGCCCAGACGTCCATGCCTTCGCCGCATACGCGGACGCAGCGATAGCACATGATGCAGCGGGGGCGATCGAAGTAGACGACAGGCGACCACTGCTGCTCTTCGCGGTGCTGCTTGATCTCGACATACTGCGAGGTCGGCGCACCGTACTTGAAGGTCATGTCCTGCAGTTCGCACTCGCCACCTGCGTCACAGACCGGGCAGTCTAGCGGGTGGTTTCCAAGTAGCAGCTCGACAGTGGCTTTGCGTGCCTGCGCGATCTCCGGGGTCTCGGTGTGGACCACCATGCCCTCGGCGATGGGAGTGGTGCAGGCAGTTTGCAGCTTGGGCATTTTTTCGATACGGACCATGCACATGCGGCAGGCCCCACATAGCGACAGACCTGGGTAATAACAGAAGGCGGGAACCTCGATGCCTGCGGCGCGACACGCTTCAATCAGGAGCGTGCCCGCTGGTGCGACCACCTTCTTGCCGTCGACGGTCAGATTTACGTCAGCCATGAACTCTCTTTCGTCGCCTGCTAGGCGCCCACCAGCTCGACTAATGCGTGCGACTCAGGCGCCGCCGGATTGGCCTTGATGTACGCCTCAAACTCATCGCGGAACTTCTGGAAGAACCCGATCATCGGCATGGCCGCGGCATCGCCCAGTGGGCAAAAGGTGCGGCCCAGCATGTTCTCGGCGAGATAGCGCATGTTGTCGATGTCCTTGGAGGTGCCGTAGCCCTCGTAGAAGCGGGTCATCGTCTTCTTGAGCCAGTCCGTGCCCTCGCGGCAGGGGATGCACCAGCCGCAGCTTTCGTGCTGGTAGAACTTGATGGTCCGGAGGGCAAACTCGACGATTGAGACGGTCTCGTCGAGAACCACCACGCCAGCTGAGCCGAGCATGGTGCCGGCCTTGCCCATCTGGTCGAAGTCCATGCCGACATCGATTTCATCGGCGCGGAGGATGGGACAGGATGCGCCACCGGGGACGACCGCCTTGAGCGCCTTGCCGTTGGGGATGCCGCCGGCAACCTCATAGATCATCTTCTTGAGGTTGTAGCCCATCGGCAGCTCATAGACGCCGGGACGGTTGACATTGCCACTGATGCCGAAGAGGCGCGTGCCGCCGTTGCGCTCCGTACCGATCTTCGCGTATGCAGCGCCGCCCATCTCGATGATGAAGGGGACGCTCGCGATGGTCTCGGCATTGTTAATGACGGTGGGGCCGCCGTAGAGCCCGACGACCGCGGGGAAGGGCGGCTTGATGCGGGGCACGCCACGCTTGCCTTCGAGCGATTCCATGAGGGCGGACTCTTCACCGACCTCGTATGCTCCGGCACCGGTGTGAGAGATAGCGTCGAAGTCGAAGCCCGTTCCAAAGATGCTCTTGCCCAGAATGCCGCGCTCGTAACACTGGGCCAGGGCACGATCCATGATCTCGAGAAGATAGCGGTACTCGCCACGCAGATAGATGAAGCCCATCTTGGCGCCAATGGCGAGCCCGGCGATCATGGTGCCTTCGATGACGGAGTGCGGGTCGTGCAGGAAGATCAGGTGGTCCTTGCAGGTACCGGGTTCGCTTTCGTCGCCATTGACGAGGACGTACTTGGGCTTCTCGCTCTGCTTGGGCACGAAGGACCACTTCATGCCAGTGGGGAAGCCCGCGCCGCCGCGACCACGAAGGCCGGAGGCCTTCATCTCATTGATGACCCACTCAGGGCCCTGCTCAATGCACTTGCGCAGGGCCGCATAGCCACCGAGCTCGATGTACTTATCGATATCGGCCGCACCCTGACCCCAGCGGCGGGAGATGACTTTGACTTCTTCGGGATGGGAGACGAGCTCAGGCATTTAGTGACCACTCACCTTCTGCCGATAGCCCTCGAGCACAGCGTCCATCTTCTCGTTGGTGAGGTTGTCGTGGAAGTCGTAATTCACCTGCACGGCAGGAGCCCAGCAGCAGGCGCCGATGCATTCCACTTCTTCGAGCGAGAAGACGCCGTCCGGAGTCGTCTCCTTGTTGCCGATGCCGAGCTTTTCTTTGCAGTGTTGAAGCATCTCGTTGCCGCCGCGCAGCATGCAGGAGATGTTGGTGCAGACCTGGACGTGGAACTTGCCGTGGGGCTTGGTGTGCAGCAGCGAGTAGTAGCTGATGACGTTGCGAACTTCGAGCTCGGTGATGCCGATGCGTTGCGCAATCTCCGCGATGACGGCGTCGGTGACCGCGCCCACCTCATCTTGCGCATACAGCAGCATGGGAATGAGAGCCGAACGTCGCGCCGGGTAGACTGTCACCAGCCTGTCAAAGCGCGCCGCCAACTCCGGAGAAAAGATTGTGCTTGGTACCGCGCTCATCGCATGATCTCCCGCGCCAGCCGCTCCGCCACCATGTCCATTTCCTCTGGATTCCCGGGTCCGTCGGACCCGCTGTCTAGGGCCAGACGCCCGTGCTCGTCGATCCTGAACTCCGTTGCCGGTCCCGACTCTCGCCGGAAGTTGCCGCGCTCCCCATCGAAGCGGACTGCGAGCACTCGGTCACCTGCACGGACGAGCAGATGGTCTTCACTGACTTCCAATACCGCCTGCCTTGTTCCGTTCAGCCCGTGCGCTGCCGTGTAGGAGCGGATTAGCGAGACGAACGAACTCCACAGCTCCCGCGATACCCGAGGATCGATCTCTCCGCTCACGACACTTGTGCTCACCGGTCGATCTCTCCCAGCACGATGTCGATCGAGCCGATCACCGCAACCACATCCGCGAGCAGCCGGCCGGCGCACATCTTGTCGACCGCCTGCAAAGTGGCGAAGGATGGGTTACGCATGTGCACGCGGTAGGGTTTGGCCGTGCCGTCGGAGACGACGTAGTAGCCCATCTCGCCGCGCGGCGATTCGATGGCCTGGTAGACCTCGCCTGCCGGAACAGCGAATCCTTCAGTAACGATCTTGAAGTGATAGATGAGCGACTCCATCTGGGTCTTCATCACCTCGCGGTCGGGCAGGACGACTTTCGGTGCGTCGGCCTTGATCGGGCCTTCGGGCATACCATCGAGCGCCTGCTGGCAGATCTTTACCGATTCGCGCATCTCCTCCATGCGAATGACGTAGCGGGCCCACACGTCGCAGTCGTTAGAGATCGGCACATTGAACTGGAACTTCTCGTAGCCGGAGTAGGGCATGTCGCGACGCAGATCCCAGTCGACACCGCTCGCGCGCAACGGTGGCCCGGTGACGCCAAGCGCGATGGCGTCTTCTGCAGAGAGGTGACCGACGCCCTTCGTCCGGCTGATCCAGATGGGGTTGCCGGTGAGCAGATTCTGGTATTCGTCGATCTTCGACGGCATGATGTTGAGCAACTTCTGCACCCGCTCGTAGAAGTCAACCGGGGGTTCCATGGAGACGCCACCTACGCGGAAGTAGGAACCCATCATGCGCTGGCCAGAGACGTGCTCGAAGATCTTGAGCAGCTCCTCGCGCTCGCGGAAGCAGTAGAGAAATACTGTGAGCGCGCCGATGTCCATGGCGTGCGTGCCAAGCCACACGAGATGCGACTGGAGGCGGGTCAGCTCGTTGAGCAGCACACGCAGGTACTGGGCACGTGGCGGCATCTCCAGTTGCAGCAGCTTTTCAACCGCCAGAACGTAGCAGAGGTTGTTCGACATCGGACTGAGGTAGTCGATGCGGTCGGTCATCGGCACGACCTGCTGATAGAACTTTGCCTCGCAGGTCTTCTCGATGCCGGTGTGGAGAAAGCCGATGTCGGGCACTACGCGGAGTACGGTCTCGCCATCGATCTCAAGCACCAGGCGCAACACGCCATGCGTGGACGGGTGCTGCGGGCCCATGTTCAAAATCATGGTGCGGTCACGCGCACCCTCTTCTAGGCGCGGCTCAAGCAGAGGCGCAATGGCGAAGTCTGCCGCGTACGGCATTACCGGCGTGGGCTTGTCAGAATACGGAGCCTCAACGCCGCCTTCGGTGATGGTGGAATCAGCGATCGGGGGTTCGGGTGTTGTTGCCATCAGCGGTAGCCCTCCACCGGATAATCCTTGCGCAGGGGATGACCTTCCCATTCATCCGGCATCATGATGCGGCGCAGGTTGGGATGCCCTCCGAACCGGACACCGAAGAGGTCGAAGACCTCGCGCTCATAGAAGTCAGCCGATGGCCAGACGGGGGTGATGCTGTCAACCTCCGCATCAAGACTCTCCACGGGGACGGCCAAGCGCACGCGGGCTTTCAGGCCGTGCGAGACGATGTGATAGATGACCTGGAAGCGCGGCTCCGCCGGGTAATAGTCCACGCAGGTTACATCTTCGAGGAAGTTATAGCCGGACTTCTGTACAAGCGCTGCTGCGGCACGGATGTGCTCACGCGCGATCTTTAGAGTGAGTTCGCCGCGGTCGAACTTCGCATCGAGCAGAGCGTCAGGAAGTGCCGTCTGGATGGCTCCGATCGCAGGGTTGGCGCTGTGTTCGGCGAGAACTGCGGCTTTGTCATACGCATCCTGCATGAGCTAGAGGTCCCCCCGATCGGCGGCCCAGTCGAGCACGCCCTTTTTCAGGATGTAGAAGAAGCCCACGAACACGAAGCCGAGATAAACCAGCATCTCCCAGAAACCGAAGTAGCGCGAGCCGGTGATGTCCTTGAGGTGGGTATAGATCACCGCCCAGGGCAGGAGGAAGACGACCTCCACATCAAACAGGATAAAGAGCATCGCCACCAAGTAGAAGCGGACCGAGAACCGGCCGCGGGCGTCGCCTTCAGCGACGATGCCGCACTCGTAGGTATCGAGCTTTGCGATGGTTCGGCGATGTTTCCCGATGAAGAAGGAACCGGCGACCATGCCTGTTCCCAAACCGACCGCCACGAGAATCTGCAGGAGCAGGGGAAGGTAATTCCAGAAGTAATGTGTTGTCTGCATGCGGTCCTTACTCGGGGAGGCCGTATCCTGCACCGCGCGGCGTCTGCTTCGAGATTAGGGTGACGTTGCAACTCAGTCAAGCAAGCGCGGTTAAGTGACCTGTTTCCAGTGAAAGCGATCTTCCGAGATGCCGATATGCGGGTCTTGCCGGAGTCGCAGATATTCCCGGTTCGGCATGGCCCTTCCCGTAACGGAATTGGCGAAGAAAAAAGGAAGACAATTTCTTATCGCCCCCCGAGCGCTGCCGATATGGTGCAAGACGAAAGATCTCGCGGAGGATCCTTATGGCCACACCTGCTCTTCCCAATCCCAAAGTATTGCCCATAGCCGGTCGCGCGGCGGGCGCCATCTATCCCCAACAGCCAGCGACGGTGCGTACGGAGGTGCATGCACTCCCCACGGGCGTGGGTGCGCGTTCGGTACGACGACGCACGACACCGGAGGCCGGGTTTGCGCTGGAGGTCCTGGGGCACGCGATTGAATATTTGGCCGACGAATACGTGCACGAGGGCGGGATGTTGTCTTCCGTCGAACGCGCTGACCCGCGCGTGGAAGCGCTGCGCGTGCTGATGGCCGCAAACCGCGAGGTCTACTTCGCCTGCCCGGTGATGCCTTCGCTCTACCATCGCGTAATTAGCCGCCTCTTTGGCGGATCGAAGGCCTGACGGCGGCCTCTGGTTGTGGAGGACGGCTGATACTCTCGGGGCATGGAGATCGTCCTCAACGGCCAGCCGCGCGAGGTTGGCCTTGATCCGCAAGAGGCCACCGTGGATGGCCTGATCGCGGCACTGGAGATGAAGGCAGACCGCATTGCGGTGGAACGGAACGGCGAGATCGTGCGCCGGAGCGAGTGGCCAGCGACTCGCGTCGAGAGCGGGGACCGGTTTGAGATCGTCCACTTCGTCGGCGGGGGCATGTGAGCAGGTCGCACACACTTCCGCGATGGCTGAAGACGGCACTTACGCTCGCGTTCTTCGCGTCTCTTTTGCCGTTTGGTGTGTTGGGGCGCGCTCAAATCAGCGCGCTCGATCACCCGGACCAGCCGACCTTCGTCGTCGCGGGAGTTAGCCCGCAACAAGAACTGCGCATTCTTGTTTACGGAGACATGCGCTTCACGAACCCATCGAATACGCGTGCCACGAATCCCCGGGCGCGGAAGTGGCTGGCGGAAAAAGTGGGAACTGAGCACGCGGACGCGATGCTGATTACCGGCGACATTCCGTTTCACGGAAGCGATAAGCGTGACTGGGCGGTTTTTCAACGCGAGGCATCTTCGTGGGCCCGGGGGGCGCGGGTATATCCGACGATCGGGAACCACGAGTTGCAGATTGATCCGCGGCAGGGGCAGGTGAATTGGGCTGCCGCATTCCCGCAACTGATGGGAAACGGCTTCTACTCGGTGCTGTTGGGGAACGTGTTCATCGTGAATCTAAACTCGACCGAGCCGATATGGCCCCAGGGGGACCAGGCAGACTGGCTGCGGGCGCAACTGGATCACATTCCGCAGCAGGCAGATTTCGTCATCCTGCAGATGCACATTCCGCTGATCGCGGACACGCAGAGTGAGTTCATCGCCAACATTCCGGCGCCTGAGTCTGTGACGTTGCGGCGCTACCTTGAGACGCGCGCGCAGACCTCACGGCAGAAATTCATCGCGGTGTACGGGCACATCCACAACTACGAGCGTTTTGAATTCAACGGAATCACGCACATCATCACCGGGGGCGGGGGAGCGGCGCCATATCCGGTATTCGTGCGCGGGCCGCAGGACAAGTACCGCGACCCAGGCTTCCCGGTGTTCAACTACGTCATCCTGACCATTCACGGGAAGGCGGCCGACGGGACGATGTACAAGATTGCCGACCCGAAAGCCGCGGAGTACAGCGTGGTCGCGAAAGACCACTTCGTCGAGACTGCGCAGTAGTTGTAGGGAGCGCGAGTTCTGGCGTTGCGATGCCATTCCACATCGCGCGACTTGGTATTTCCCCGAAGCTAATACCCACGATAGTTCAAGTAATAGTTGAAGTCCATGCTGCGTTTCGAGCGGGCTTTCAACTTCGCTCGGGGACGAGGATTTTTCGTACCTCTCCGTGATACAACGTCTGCAGCGCGAGGGGCGCATCCAGTCCGCGGAAAGGGCCGTGCCCACCCACTGATGTTCCTAGATCGATAGCGAATTTTCTTTCTGCCTGATGGGTGCGGACTCCGGGCATGCGTGAAAGGAGATTCGTATGTCTGATGCCGTTCCGCTTCCGCCTCGTCCTGACCTCGACCACTACAAGAAGCTAGCCAAAGATTTGCTGCGTGCGTCTGCGACGCCAGTTGCGGAGGACGCTGCTCCGGATACGGTTCGTGCGTGGGCGCTGCGCTGGCTCGAAGCGAATGCTCGTCTGTGCGGTTACTGGCGGGAAGACGATGGCGTTGCAGGTGTCGTTGCATACCAGGCGGAGCGCGATCACGGAACGCTGGCATGCGATTGCGGAAGAAGCGAGGGGCGGAGCCTTTATTGCTCGCCGATGCTCAGTTCTTTCTGGCGCGCGAGCACGGATTTCCGAGCTGGCCGAAGTTTGCCGAGCATGTGCGGGCGCTTGAGAATGCTCAATCCACTGTTGCGAATTTCGAAGCTGCGGTGGATGCGATTGTAGCGGGGGATGAAGAGTCGCTGGCGACCCTGCTGCGGCGGGACCCATCGCTGGTGAAGGCTCGCTCGCTGCGGGAGCATCGCTCGACGTTGCTGCACTACTGCTCTGCCAATGGGGTGGAGGATTACCGGCAGAGGACTCCACCAAACATTGTGGCGGTGGCGCGGATGCTGCTGGATGCCGGCGCGGAGGTGAATGCGGAGTCGGATGCGTACGGTGGAAGATCGACCACGCTGATGCTGACGGCGACGAGTTTTCATCCAGAGCGGGCGGGCGTGCAGCGGGCGCTGATGGAGTTGCTGCTGGATCGTGGTGCGCCAATTGACGCGGGAAAGAGCAGCGATGTGGTTGCGTGCCTGCACAACGGGCGGGGACAGGCGGCGGAGTTCCTGGCGGCCAGGGGCGCGCGGTTGGATCTGGAAGGCGCGGCAGGTGTGGGCGCCCTCGATCGCGTGAAGGAGTTCATCGCGGAGGACGGCGAACTGCGGCCGCCGGCTACGGCGCAGCAACTTGCGGATGGGTTTAATTGGGCCTGCGAGTTTGGGCGCGTGGCGGTAGTGGAGTTTCTGCTATCGCGTGGTGTGCGGCCGGATGCAACGTCGCACACAGATGGTGTGACACCGTTGCACTGGGCCGCGTTCGTCGGACATCCGGAGATTGTGAGAATGCTGCTGGAGGGCGGCGCGGATGTGAATGCGCGGGAGACACGCTACGGCGCAACGCCCTTAGGCTGGGCGGTCTATGGATTCGGCCAGCACGACGGGACGCCAGAGGAGGGTTTTTACGAGGTTGTGGATCTGCTGGTAGCGGCCGGCGCGGAGGTTGGTTCGCTCGTATCGGCCGACAAGCGCATGATGGCGGCCTTGCTGGGGGAGTCATCGCGATAGCGTTTCCCAACTTCGCAGGATGTGTTCGCACGCGTCCATGTCGACACGTTTGCCGCGGAACCGCACACCCTCCAGCCTGAGCCGCAGGTGCTGTTCCTGCGCTGCATCGCCGTGCAGCTTGATCTGTCCACCGGCGCCGACGATGCGCTGCCAGGGCAGGGCGTTGAGAGCTTCTTTGCGGAGGAGCTGTGCTACTGCCCGGTGATACAGCGGATAACCCGCCGCCGCGGCCACTTTGCCGTAGGTCGAGACTTTCCCCTTAGGGACAGAACGGATGATGCGGCGGAAGGCGGCATCGCGCTGCTGGTCTTCGCGAAGGGCGTCCTTGATGATGCGTCTCTTCAGATCCTGCGGTGGGCGCTGATGATTCATATCCGGGATGGTAAGACTTACTGCGCGCTTGCGTGGGTCATCACTGGTCGTTGTCGATGCCCTCGACTTTGCGGTTCCAGGTGTCGGTGCGGCGGGCGATGACGAAGAAGCCGACGAAAAGCGCAATAGCAGGAATGGCAAGTACGGGGATGGCACGGCGGAGACCGGACCGTATCTGTGGAGCAGAGCCGGCGGTGGTGTCGCGACACATGCTGCAGCCTTGTGCGTGAGCGGCGAGCGTGCACACGAAGAACAGGGTCGCGAGACAAAAGCGTCTGATGTGTTCGCGGGAGAAGTCGATGCGGCGCATGCGCGTCCGCCTACTGGAAGAAGACAAGCAGGCCGAAGAGGAAGATCCAGAAGATGCCCATGGAGTGCCAGTACCATGCGGTGCAGTCGACGAAGATCTGGCGCAGCTCCATGCGGTGGAGCATGGTAAGGGCGGCGAGCGCGGCGACCAACGCCAGGATGCCGAGCACGAGGTGGGCGCCATGCGCGCCGGTGATGAGGTAGAAGAAGTGGCTGCTCGGGTTCGAGGCGAAGAAGAAGCCCTGCGAGGCAAGGTCATTCCAGGCCATCCACTGACCGACTAGGAAGACGACGCCAAGAGCGATGGTGGCGGCGAGCCAGGGAGCGGCGCGCCGCGCGGCGGGGCGCCCCATGCCAAGCCACTCTTCCATCACATCGAGTTCGTGAAAGAGCTGGCGGCGTGCCATCTCCATGGTGAGGGAGGAGAGCAGGAGGATGGCGGTGTTGAGGTAGAGGATGGGCGGGATGGTGAGCGGATGCCAGTCGAGGATGTAGGCGCCGTGACCGTCAAAGTGTCCGGAGGACTGGCGGAAGAAGAATGCGGTCACGAGCGCCATGAAGAACATGAGATCGCCGGCGAGGGCGGAGAAAATGCCCATTCGATAGCGCGTGAGCAAGGCGCGGGGGCCACGTCCGTGGCGATGATGGTCCCAGTTTTCATCGCCCCCGCCACCGCCGGTAGGGCGGCGATCTACGGGCGGTCGACCGCCAAATCCCGGGTCTTTTCTTTCACGATCGACGTCAACAACCGACCGAGGAGTAAAGGTGGCGGGCATAGGAGGACTCCGTTGCGCTAACAGCATACTTTACTCCTGTTGGGATGCTCTCTCCCACTGCGGAGTGAAGTCTGCGTCCTCCGGCCCGGAATGGTATTCGTAGGGACCGCGCTCGACGCGGATGGGGACGTGGGTGGGCTGCCATTCCAGGGTGGTGGCTTGCCAGGGATTGTCGCCGGCGGGAGTGCCGCGCCGCGCGCTCCAGAAGATGTTGATGAGGAAGAGAATTTGCGCGGCCCCGAGGACGAAGGCTGCCCAGGTGACGCCGCGTTCCATGGGGAGGAGCGAGGCCAGCGAGGAGGTGCTGCCGGTGACCTGCGCATAGTGGCGGGGCCGGCCGGCCAGTCCCTCCATATGCATGGGAAAGAACGTGCCATATGCAGCGATCAGTGAGAGCCAGAAATGCCAGCGGCCAAGGCGCTCGCTCATGAGGCGGCCGGTCATGAGCGGGAACCAGTAGTAGATGCCGGCAAAGATGGAGAAAGCTCCGGCCATCGCCATGATGAGGTGAAAGTGGGCGACGACGAAGAAGGTGTTGTGGAGGTACTGGTCGAACGCGGGCAGGGCAAGGATGGGGCCGGTGACGCCGCCCGCGATGAAGAGTGAGAGGAAGCCGAGCGCGAAGAGCATGGGGGTGGTCCGGCGCAGGCCTCCGCCCCAGAGGGTTCCAAGCCAACTGAAGATCTCGGCCGTGGAGGGGATTGCGATGGCCATGGTGGTGAGCGCGAAGGCGCTGCCGGCGTAGGGATTCATGCCACTGACAAACATGTGATGGCCCCAGACCACGAAGCCAAGCAGGCCGATCAGCACGGTAGCGGCGGCCATCATGCGATAGCCGACGATGGGGCGGCGGCTGAAATTGGCGACGAGGCTCGAGACGAGTCCCATGCCGGGGAGGATGGCGATGTAGACCTCTGGATGGCCGAAGAACCAGAAGAGGTGCAGCCAGAGCAACGGTGAGCCGTCACCGTGTCCGACTACCTGGCCGCTGATCCAGTCGCCCTGCGGTATGAAGAACGCCGTGCCGAGATGGCGATCGCAGAAGAGAAGCACCAGCGCGGCGAAAAGCACGGTGAATGCGAGCAGGATGAGGATGGAGCTGACGAACCACGACCAGACGGTGAGCGGCATGCGGTCGAGCGTCATACCGCGGGCACGCTCGGTGAGGATGGTGACGAGGACGTTGACTGCACTGAACCAGGAGCCGATGCAGAAGAGGCCGATGCTGATGAGCCAGCAGTCCATGCCGCCGCCCTGGCCGGGACCTGCAGAGGCGACGGCGCTATAGGGCGGGTAGCTGGTCCAGCCGGAGATGGGGCCGCCCGCCGGGAGCAGGAAGGCCGAGAGCAGAACGGCGAGGGCGAGCGCGACGATCCAGAAACCGAGGGCGTTGAGCCATGGCAGCGCCATGCGGCGCGCGCCGATCTGCGCCGGAAGAACGAGATTGGCGAAGCCACTTTGCGGCGCAGTGGTCAGAACGAAGAAGACCATCAGGGTGCCGTGCATGGTAACCAGCGAGAGATATTCCTCGGGAAGCATCGGGCCGTGGGAGGGCCAGTGAATGCCAGGCCATGCGAGCTGAGTGCGCATGGCGAGCGAAAGCAGCGTTCCGGCGCCGACGGCGATGAGCGAGAGCAGGAGATAGTGGATGCCGAGGGCGCGGTCGTCTGTGGTGAAGATCCGCTGCAGGAGCGATGGACGGATGCGGCCGGCGGCCCGGAGGTCTTTCATTCCGCAACCCGCTTCGCACGTCCGGCGAGCCATGCGTCATAAGCGGATTGCGAGACTACGCGCATATGCGCCTGCATGCGTGCGTGGCCCGATCCGCATACCTGCGAGCAGAGGATGGGATAGATGCCTTCGCGAATGGGGGTGAAGTGGACGTGCAGCGTGGCGCCGGGCACAGCGTTCTGCTTCAACCGCATTTCGGGCACGAAGAAGCCGTGGATGACATCGAGCGAGCGCAGTTGCAGATCGACCTCCCGATTGAGGGGCAGGACGTAGCTCGCTCGCGACGATGTCATCGCTGCCGTGCTGGTCGGCGGGGTCGAGGCCGATGGGATTGCCGAGCGCTGCGTTCACGAGCTGCGGTTGGCTTGTTCCGTAGGCAGCATCGGTGCCTGGATAGTGGAAGTACCACTGGAACTGCTGCGCAACCACTTCGACATGGAGAGCGGCGGGCGCGGCGCCTTCAAAGCGCTCGCGGGCCCACAGGTGCTCCGCGGTGACGGCCATCACGATGTAGAGGACGACCAGAAGGCCGAGAGGAACGAGTTCGACGCGCCAGGTGGAGGGTGCAGATGGCTCGCGGCGCGGACGCAGAAACAGCCAGACGAGAAGAACGTTCGCCAGCAGGAAGCAGGTCGTCATCGCCGCGATGTCCCAGCGCATCAGCCGATCGATGGCAATTCCGTGGGCGGCGCCGTTTGGAGGCATCCACCAGTCGCGCAGCCGGAATGCAAAGTCCACAGCGCCGTGCGGCATTGTGGTCAGCTCTTCCGGTGCTCAGTGCTCGCACCCCGCGCTCTATCGTTCGCTTCGCGCACCATGTCGACAAAATAGCGATGGACGCGGCGGTCCGTGGAAAGCTCGGGGTGGAAAGTGGCGGCGAGCAGATGGCCCTGACGCACGAGGACAGGGAATCCGTCGCGCTCGGCAAGAACGGAGACGTCCTTGCCGACCTGCTGGATGCGCGGCGCGCGGATGTAGACGGTTTCGAGTGGGCCGACGTCAAATTTTGTGCCGAGCCTAGTGGCAGTCTCTTCGATGGAGCTGTCGATCTGCCGGCCGTAGGCGTTACGCTCGACGGTCGCGTCGAGCACACCGAGGCTGTCCTGCGGCGGATGTAGGACCTTCTTGGCGAGCAGAATGCAACCGGCACAGGTACCAAAGGTAGGCGTAGCGGCAGCAAAGGTGCGCAGGGATTCCAGAAAGCCGTCGCGCTCGAGGAACTTGAGGAAAGTGGTGGATTCGCCGCCGGGGATGATCAAGCCGTTCAGCCCGGCAAGCTGTTCCGGCTTGCGGACGAGCACAGGTTCGGCGCCGACCTCCTCAAGCGCCGCGGCGTGCGCCGCGTAATCGCCTTGAATGGCAAGCACGCCGATGCGCGGCTTTGCTGTAGCGTCAGAGGTTTTGTGTTCTGGCAATTTTGCGGTCTTTCCCTTAGCCCTCAACGCAAGGAACGCAGGAGTTGTCTCTACCAGCCTCGCGTCTGGAGGAGCTGGCTTTCCTCGAGACCAGCTACGGCAAGGCCCTTCATCGTGCCGGTGACCTGCTCGCTGGCTTCGGCGAGCGTCTTCGGATCGTTGTAGTGCGTGGTGGCGATGACGATCGCCTTGGCGCGGGACTCGGCCTCGGCGCGCTCTTCTGGATTGTTCAGCTTGCCCTTTGCGTCTAACTCGACATCGAGGGGCGTTGCGCGCTCCTTCATGAAGATTCCCGAGCCGACGAAGACAGACTCGGCGCCAAGCTGCATCATGAGAGCGGCGTCGGCGGGAGTCGCAATGCCGCCGGCAGAGAAATTGGGAACCGGCAGCTTGCCGGCTTTCGCCACCATGCGGACCAGTTCATAGGGAGCGCGATGCTCCTTGGCCGCAACGTAGAGCTCCTGCTCGCTAAGCACGGTGAGCGCCTTCATCTCCAGCACGATCTGGCGCATGTGCTTGACCGCATGCACTACGTCGCCGGTGCCGGCCTCGCCCTTGGTGCGGATCATGGCAGCACCTTCGGCGATGCGGCGCAGCGCTTCACCCAGGTCGCGAGCGCCGCAGACGAAGGGCGTCTTGAAGGCGTGCTTGTCGATATGGTGGGCCTCGTCGGCAGGCGTGAGGACTTCGGACTCGTCGATGAAATCGACGCCGAGCTCCTGCAGTATCTGCGCTTCAGCGAAGTGCCCGATGCGGGCCTTGGCCATCACGGGAATCGAGACTGCGGCGATGATCTCCTTGATGAGCTTCGGATTGGCCATGCGAGCGACGCCGCCTTCGGCGCGAATCATGGCGGGTACGCGCTCGAGGGCCATGACGGCGACAGCGCCGGCCTGCTCGGCAATCTTTGCCTGCTCGACGTTCATCACGTCCATGATGACGCCGCCCTTCAGCATCTCGGCGAGGCCGACTTTCAGGCGGAGGCCGTGGTCGTTGCCTTTGTGGCCATTATGGGAGGATCCGTGCTCTTTCATCGTCGTAACCCCTTACCGGCGCAGGTCGCTACTGCTGCCAATACTTCAGTTTAGCAGTTGAGTCGGGCCGGAGTTTCGCTCTTTAGAGCGGCCGTGGTGGTCATCTGGAGGGTCGAGCCGTAACGCCTCAAGAGGCGTACTTGGGACAACTGGGCTGATCCTACGGAGTTTCGTCGTCGACTGGAATCTGCCCAGGGATGGGTTGATTGAGCAGCGCTTCGGCCGCGGCACGATCTTCCTCGCGCACCTGAAGCCGAATGCCACCAATCAGGTTGGACCAGAACCATTGCGTGCGGACGGTGTTTTCGTCACGCAGGTAGCAAGGGATCCCGGCGGACTCGAGCACACCCATTGCAAGCTGCGCCTCCGTCAGATCGCGGTATTGCTGAACAGTTACCACCGGAAGCAGCTCAGCTTCAGGGGCGGGATCGGGGATCACCGGCGGTTCGAGACCGCGTCGCGCGAACTCAGCGCGCAGTGCATTCTGCGCGACCTCGGTGAGCGAGTCGTAAGTCAGAGCCAGATCGAGCAATTCGCCGTCACTGGCCGAGCGATAGGTTTCGAGCAGTTCACTTTCCCGGGGCAGGTCCATTGGAACCTCTATCCTGTGCTCGCTGCGCGTGCTTTGTCGAGCACAGCACGAGCAAGCGGTGTTGTCATTTTGCGTTATGACGGCGCAGTAGCTCTGGTGGGACCTCAACGAAGATGCCGGTGCCGGAGGCGAGCACGGTGCCGCTGGCATCTCGAACCTCGGCGCTGCATCGGTGCTTCCGGCCGCTGGCGCTGCCGGTATCGCTCTCTGACCATCCTTCAAGGAGCAGGTCGGCTTCGAGCGGAACGGGGCGGAGGTAGTCGATGGAGATATGGCGCGTCATGGCGACGACGTTGCGGTGACGATTGGCCTTGCTCATGGCTTCGTCGAGCAGCGTGGCTATGATGCCGCCATGCGCGTGGCCGGGCGGACCCTGGAATTGCGGGGCGAGACGGAAGCGGCACAGGACGCGCTGCTCTTCAGCGACGAAGAACTTCAGGTGAAGGCCAGCGTGATTGTCGTCGCCGCAACCGAAACAGCCGTTGAGCGTGCCGTGCGCGAGGGGAAGTTCCTTACTCATGCTGCGCTATACTCGCATCCAGATATGGCGGTAGAAAAGACGTTCTTCCTCGAGACCTTCGGCTGCCAGATGAATGTCCATGACTCAGAGAAGGTCATCGGGACGTTGCAGCAGCAGGGTTACTCGCAAGTAGACACGGAAGAGGCTGCCGACCTCATTCTTTACAACACCTGTTCAATCCGCGACAAGGCGGAGCAGAAGGTCTTCAACCGGCTGAACGATACGAAGAAACTGCTGAAGCAGGGGAAGCGCTTCGGGGTGCTGGGTTGCGTAGCGCAGCAGGAAGGCGAGGCGATCTTCGAGAGGGCGCCGTATGTCTCCCTGGTGTCGGGGTCGGCGTCGTATCGCAAGCTGCCGGAGATGCTGGCGCGCCTGGAGGCAGGCGAGAAGCGCATTGCCGGTCTGGATGACCGGCAGACGGACGAGACTTTCGAAACGGAGTTTACGGCGCGCTCGAATCCGTATCGCGGCTACATCACGATCATTGAGGGCTGCGACAAGTTCTGCGCCTACTGCGTGGTGCCGTATACGCGCGGCAAGGAGCGCAGCCGGACTTCGACCTCCGTGCTGGCCGAGGCGCGGCGAATGGCGGAGAGCGGCTACTCCGAAGTGCAACTGCTCGGCCAGAACGTGAACAGCTACCGCGATCCGGAAGGGAAGCGGAGCTTTGCGGAATTGCTGGCGGCGGTGGCCGAGATTCCGGGCATCCGCCGCGTGCGCTTCACCACCTCGCATCCGCGGGACTTTACGCAGGACATCGTGGAGGCGATCGACTCGGTGCCGGCGCTCTGCAACCATGTGCACCTGCCGGTACAGAGTGGATCGACCACGACGCTGAAGCGGATGCAGCGCGAGTACACGCGCGAGCAATACCTGGAGCGCATCGGCTGGATCAAGCGATCGCGGCGGCCGATCAGCATCACGACGGACATCATTGTGGGCTTCCCCGGCGAGACGGTGGCGGAGTTCGAGGAGACGCTGAGTCTGCTGGAGACGGTGCAGTACGATGCGGTCTTCGCGTTCAAGTATTCGCCGCGGCCGAACACGCCCGCGCTGGTGATGATCGATGCGATTCCGGACGAGGAAAAGGGGAAGCGACTACAGGTTCTGCTGGATCGCCAACGGGAATGGCAGAGGTCTAACTATACCAAGCGTATCGGGCAGGTTGTCGAAGTAGCAGTTGAAGGGCATAACGCGCAACGTGGACAGGTGAACGGCCGCACTTCGGAGAACATCACCTTGAATTTTGTCCCCAGCGGGCCGATCCTTCCTGCACCTGGGAGCTTTGCCCTGGTGGAGGTCACGCAGAGCTTTCCCAACAGCCTGGTTGGACGCGCCGTCTAATATCAAAGCAGGAGGAAGAGCGATGGACATCGAAATGAAGATCCGCGGTCTGGTCATGGATCCGAGTACGCATGCACCCATCGTCATCCTGAAGGACCTGGAGAGCGACACCGTGCTGCCGATCTGGGTCGGGCTGTATGAGGCGAATGCGATCGCCCTCGAGATCGAGAAGGCGACGACGCCGCGGCCTCAGACCCACGACCTGCTGCGGAACCTGGTGACGGGACTGAATGCAGTTGTGGATCGCGTGGTGGTGACAGAGCTGCGCAACGACACCTTCTATGCAGTGGTGTGGATGCGCCAGGATGGGGAGAGCGTAACCGTCGATGCGCGACCGTCCGATGCAATCGCGTTGGCGCTGAGGTGCGACTGCCCGATCTATGTGAGTGAAGAGGTGCTGCGCATCGCCAAGCTTGCGCCCGGGGCGAGTGATACGTCCCCGGAAGAGCTGCGTCGGTGGCTGGAAGGGCTCAACGACGAGGACCTTGGCCGCTACAAAATGTAGGCCGGTGCAGCCTCCGAGTCATTCACGCATATCTCTTAAGGAAGTGACCTGAAGCAAGCTAGTGGAGCTATTCCTAACCGGAAAGCTGCGGCAGCATCTCTTCTTCCACCTACAGAGACAGGGGAAATGCACTAGGCTACAGGAACGCCATGAGCCTCGGCCGCATCTCCAAGCTGTTCGCCGCGCAGAATGCCACCCAGGTGGTTTCGCTACTGACGCAGCTGTTGTTGCCGCCTATTTTTCTGCACAGCTATGGTGTGGAGCTGTATGGCGAATGGCTGGCGCTGAGCGCTGCCATCGGCTATTTGTCAACTGTCAATTACGGCATTCAGACCTACACCAATATGCAGATGACCATCCACTACAACCGTGGCGAGGTGGACGAGTGTGTGCATTTGCAGTCGGGCGGGTTGTTCATTCTGCTGGTGATTTTCGTCGCGCTGGCGATTCTGCTGTGCTGCATTTTCTTCATTCCCATCAATGCGTGGCTGCATCTGCAGTTGCCGCTGCGAGAAGCGCAGATGATTCTGTACCTGTTGAGTCTGCAGGTTCTTGTGGGGATGGTGTTCGGGTTCTTCAGCGGGAACTACATGGTGATCGGCAGTGCGCACCGTGGTACTAACTTCGCGAATTTGAATCTGCTGCTAGGCACGCTGGTGTCCGCGGCACTGGCGTTGGCGCACTCGCGGCTGTTGTGGATTGCCGCGGCACAGTTTGTCGTTGTGGTATTGATGACGGGATATCTGTTTGTTGATTTCTCTCGATTGGCGCCTGCTCTGCGACCGACACTGCGATACTGGCGGAAGACGTCGCTGCGCGGTATTTTGAAGCCCAGCGGTCACTATGCATTGCTGTACTCCTCAAACATCCTGGGATATCAATTGCCGGTGATCGTCATTCAGCGCATCCTGGGGCCGATTGCAGTGGTGACATTTTCGGTGACGCGGACTATTTATTCTATGAGCCGGCGACTGCCGTCGCTGGTGACGAATTCGATCGGCCCGGAGGTGACGATCACCTTCGGAGAACGCAACTGGAAGAAGATGAATCAGCTGTATGAACTATCGGAGCGCCTGGTGCTCCTGCTGATTGCGCCGGTCACTTTCGGTGCCATGCTGTTCACGCCGCTGCTGCTGGTGGTGTGGCTGCGCAAAGGTTCGCTCTACGATCCGTGGGTGTGCTTGCTGTTTGGCGTCACGATTGCGATTCAGAGTGTGAAGGAGCACAAGTATCAGTTTCAGTTCTCGACAAACCAGGTGCGCGAACTTGCTTACATGACTCCGATTGCGTATGGGTGCATGTTGCTGCTGTCCATTCCGGCAATGATGTGGCTGGGATTGCCGGGCATGCTGGCGGTGTGGGCGATTGCCGAAGCCGCGCAGCTGCTCTATCTGCTCGAGCTCAATCGCCAGTTGTTTGGGGTCGAAGCCAGGTTGAGCTTCCGGCTGGTCGGCGTCCTCATGCTGCTTCTGGTCGCCGAAGGGCTGGCGTGCATCTGGCCCGTCTTTCATGTCGCATTTATGAGCCTGCCCAAGCAGGCGCTGATCGCGAGCGCGGTCACGATCCTATCGCTTGCGATTTCCTACTGGATCTTCGGCGTGGATGAGATACGGACGATGCTGTGGCAACGCATCCGAAGCTCCAGACTTGCCGTGGGGAATGCGTCACAATGACGCAGACCCTCGGTCAATGTGGACGAAGCAGGCTTACGCTAAGGCAGCGGATTACTTTTCTGGCTGCACTCATCTTGGTAGCAAGCCATTTTTCGCTGGCTTATATCGCAGAGGCTGCGCCATTTCTATCTCTGCGCGCCTTTGCAGCCGGGCTGGCGCCGCAGCCGTTCCAGGAACGTGCGTTGACGGCATGGGTACTGCGCGGTGCGAATCGATTCGACAGCCCACAATTTGAAGCGACGCTGCATCGTCTGCTGCCCGCCATGGGAGATGCGTTCAACGAGACGACCCTGGTACTGCTGATCATCACGTGGGTGTCGATGGCGGCGTCGATTGTGATCACGCGGGAGACGCTTCTCAAGCTGACGGGCGATGCGCTGTTCAGTTCGTGGGCGGCTTTCCTTGTGCCGTATATGGCGTACTTCACCTACATCCTGAACTTCGGCCCGCACTTCCTGTTGCCGTATGATCTGCCGTCGCTATTTTTCTTTTGCGCCGGCCTCTATCTGCTCGTGATGCGACGCCCGCTGTTGCTGGTTCCACTGATTGCCGTTGCCACATTGAACCGGGAGACGAGTCTTTTTCTGATTGGCTTCTACCTGGTGTTTGAGGTATCTCGGCGTGGCGACCGACAAAGGCGCCCGGCGGTGCTTGCATATGCGGCAGGAATGCTGGCCGTCTGGATTTCGATGCGGCTTTTCGTACTTCATCTCTATGGACACAATCCAGTAGCCGCCGCGACGCGCCTGGCGGACCTGAAGCTGTGGCAGAATCTGGGATTCTTGGTGAAGCCGCAGCACTGGCCGGCGTTTGCCAGCGTCTTTGGATTTACGCTGCCAATCGTAGTTGTCTACCGGCGTCATATCGAGCCCGGTTTTCTAAGGCAAGGGCTGATCGTTGTGGCGCTCTGGTTTGCGCTAATGCTCTTTGTCGGGGTACTCATCGAAATACGTATATTCGGTGAACTGATCAGCTACATGAGCATTGCAGTGGCAGTGATCGTTCATCACTTTCTGACAACGAGAAGCGACACTCGAGTTTGTGCCTAGATGCTCATGCCTCGGCGGATCGCGCTGCCGCGGCGACGGACCGTGGGGCGGAGAGGGAATCGAGCAGGGTGCCGATGGCAGCGTCATAAAGCGGGGAGCTGTCATTGCGCCCGAGGGCGGCCGCGGTGCCGCGTCCCGCGACGGCGAGCGCGCGGCGAAGATCTTCCTGCTGATAGAGGGAGAGCAGGGCTTCCGCGAGCAGGTCAGCATTGCGGGGCGGGACAACGATGCCATCGTGCCCCGGCGTGAGCAGCTCCGACGAGCCGCAGTGCGAAGTGGCGATGCACGCGACTTCATTGGCCATTGCTTCAAAGAGCGCCATGCCGAAGCCATCATCGACCGAGGGCAGCACGAAGACGTCGCATCGCTGATAGAAATCGTTGATGTCCGGCACGTAGTGCACGATCTCGACATTGCGGAGGCGCGCAAGGCGTTGCGCGAGCGCGGGAAATTTCGTAAATCCGGCATCGGAGCGGATGAGCAGCCGCGCGTTGGGGAGCGCTAGACGCTCCCACGCTTCGAGCAGGTAGAGATAGCCTTTGCGTACCGGATCGCCGCCGACGACGCCCACGGTGAATTCAGCATGACGTTCCGAGTGCGTTGTGGAGGGGAAGGCGCAGCGGCCGAAGAGCGGCGCCTTGATGATTTTCGGGCGCAACTTATCCGAAAAGGTGGCGCGCGTGTATTCCGAGGGGGTGAGGATGTGCGCTGCCTCCTCGTATTCGGCGAGCTGACGGTCGCGGAACCATGCAGGCTGCGGGCGGTAGGGTATGCCGAGCTTTGCGGATTCCTCCGCGATGATGTTCTCCTGAAAGTCTACGTGCGGACAGGCGCGATCGAGTACGAAGCGCGCGCCGCGGCGTTTTGCTGCGCGTGCCGTAGCGAGGGAGGCTGTGGCCCACCCGATGAAGACATCGTCAGCGGACAGCCGAATGACCGTTGCGGCGGAGTGGTCGTAGAGCCAGGAATCTGCGTGGAGCACATTGGGCGACGCAGGGATGTGCGCGAAGTGCATGGCGGTCTGGAGCAGAGAGGGGACCAGCGAGATGCGGACGGAAGGATCGAGGCGGCGAAAGTAGCGACGCGGTGCAGAGCTGTAAATGCGAACGCGCGAGCCGTGCTTTACCAGCGCGTTTGCCAGCAGGGCGGAGTGAAAGGGGCGTGTTGTGGAGACAGCTACCTGCATAGAGCACTTGCCGTTCGCGGAGAGCAGTGACCTTCCTTGTCGGGCTTTTAGGAAAGGCCACATAGAGCATCGCGCCCGACACGGTAGCAGGAGTGATGTTCTATCAGGCAGGGTAGCATGTCAGCAAAGCCATTCGGCTCGTGATGCGAGAGTAGGATGGGCTGCGGAATCCAACTGGAATGAGTGAGGAAGCATGGTGAGGAGAGCGACCTGGGCTGGGTGGGTAAGGGGTTTCACAAGGCGGACGAGCACAAGAGGCCTAGGATTTGTGTCACTGCTTGCGGCATGTTTCGTTGTCTCGCTCGTTCCCTTCGGAGCGGTGGCGCAGCAGAGGCCGCCGGCGGTGCCGCTGGTCGCCCATGATCCTTACTTCAGCCTATGGTCGATGAATGACAAGCTTACCGACGGCCCCACGCGCCACTGGACAGGGAAGCCGCAGCCGTTGACCGGGCTAGTCCGTGTGGATGGAAAGAACTACAGATATATGGGCGCTTTTCCTGAGGAGACACCTGCGCTAACACAGAACAGCGTAACTGTGGCTGCCACCCACACGATCTACAAATTCACCGGTGCGGGCATTGTGCTTACGCTCACATTCTTCACGCCGGCTTTCCCGCAGGATATGGATCTGCTGTCGAGGCCGGTCACTTATCTGAGCTGGAAGGTGACGAGTGACGATGGCAAACCGCACGATGTGTCGCTGTTACTGGATGCAAGTCCGCTGCTGGCGGTGAATGAAGACAACGAGGCTGTGACGTGGGGGCGCCTGCGCACCGTATCGCTCGATGAGCTGCATCTTGGCTCGCGCGACCAGCGTGTACTGAATCGCTCAGGAGACGATCTGCGCATTGACTGGGGCTATTTCCGGTTGTGCGTGCCGCGCGCGGCCAGCGTGGAGACAGCACTGGTTCCGAATGCGGTGGCAAGCTTCCTGCAAAAGGGAATTCTGCCTGCGAACGATGACGCAGCGATGCCCCAAACTCCGCGCGACCATGCGGCACATGCAGCGGTTGTCTTTCCGCTGGGCAACGTGGGCTCGACACCGGTGGAGCGGCATATATTGCTGAGCTACACCGAGGGCTATGCGATTGAATTGATGGAGCGCAAACTGCGGCCCTACTGGCAGCGCAACAACATGCCAGTGGCGGAGATGCTGGAGACGGCCGAGCATGAGTATGCTGAGCTGGAGCGGCACGGCACACAGTATGACGCGGAACTGCGGCGCGATCTGGTGGGTGCAGGCGGCGAGGACTACGCGGGCCTGGCGATTCTGGCGTACCGGCAGGCCCTGGCGGCGCACAAGCTGGTAGCGGACTGGGACGGCACCCCGTACCTGTTCGCGAAGGAAAATTTCTCGAACGGCGATATTGCTACCGTCGACGTGCTCTATCCGTCAGCCCCATTCTTCCTTTTCTTCAACCCGCGCTTGCTGGAGGCCCAGATGACGCCGGTGATGAACTATGCCGCGTCGTCACGCTGGCATTTTCCGTTTGCGCCGCATGACCTCGGACGCTATCCGCTCGCCGACGGGCAGGAGTATGGCGGCGGCGAGCGGACGGAAGAGGACCAGATGCCGGTGGAGGAGAGCGGCAATCTGCTGATCCTGGCGGCAGCATTGGATCGTGCGGAGTCGGAGACAAGTCCGGACCATCACTATGCGGAGAAGTATTGGCCGCAACTGACGGTTTGGGCGAAGTATGTGCGGGCCGAGGGTCTAGACCCTGCGAGTCAGTTGAGCACCGACGATTTCGCGGGACACCTCGCGCACAATGCAAATTTGTCGATCAAGGCGATCGATGCGCTGGGCGCCTATGCGACACTTGCGGATGCGTTGGGTAAGCACGATGTCGCGCAGGATTACCAGCAGGCGGCACGCGAGATGGCGGCGAAATGGCAGACGATGGCGAAGGATGGCGACCACTACAAGCTGGCCTTCGACGTTCCGGGGTCATGGAGCCAGAAGTACAACCTGGTGTGGGACAAATTGCTCAAGCTGGATCTGTTTCCACCGGGCGTGCGCGATACGGAGATTGCGTTTTACCTGCAGCATCTGAATCGCTACGGGCTGCCACTGGACAGTCGCAAGGACTACACGAAGCTGGATTGGGAGGTGTGGACGGCGACCCTGGCCGACAAGCCGGAAGAGTTTCAACAGTTCATGACGCCAATTGCGCTATGGGTGAACGAGTCGCCGACCCGCGTGCCGCTGACCGACTGGTATGACACGAAGACAGGCGAGCAGGAGGGATTCCAGGCGCGGTCGGTGGTGGGTGGGATTTACGTGAAGGCCTACGCGGATCCAGCGCTCACCAGGAAATGGCGCGCCATGGCCGGACCCACCAAATAAGCCCTCATAAAAATCTTTCGCAGTCGTGAAACGCCCTTACCCCTGCCTCCACTATGGGATAGGGAAAGATAGTAGCGTTGGGCCGAGGTTACAGGCTGGCGTTGCGAGCGCGGGTTAGGCGGCAATTCCCGACTCTTTGAACGGCGCGGCTTCGGGGGAGATCCCTGGGGCCGCGATTTTTTCTTTGCGGGCGCGAATCGCTATTGCTTGTAGATGCGCGATTCCCAGCCCTTCAGATGCAGCGTATTGGTGTTGGCTTCGTGGCCGCTGTAGTCGTCCACGATCAACGCGCCAGCGGTGGTGCCATCGGGCAGGGTATAGGCGACCGGTTGGGCAGAGAAGTTGTGGATGACGAGATACCGATCCGGCCCGAGGGTGCGGGTGTAGACGAAGATGTGCGGATGCTGAGGATCGAGGTCTTTGTAATCGCCGTAAACGAAGGCAGCTGTTTTAACGCGCAGAGCGATCATGCGGCGGGTGTAGTTGTAGACGGAATCAGGATCGGCTGTTTCCTGCGCGGCATTGATCTCTTTGTAATTTGGATTGACCGCGAGCCATGCCTTGGCCGCTGTCGTGAAGCCGCCATTCCGTGAATTGTCCCACTGCATGGGGGTGCGTGCGTTGTCGCGGCTCATGTGTCGCAGGTTGGCGAGGTAATCCGCCGCGCTGGTGACGTGGCGGGTTTGAACGTCGAGCTTGTATCCGTTGCGCGCCTCGATGTCGTTGAACTGGTCAATGGACTGGAAGGGATAGTTGGTCATGCCCAGCTCGTCGCCCTGGTAGAGGTAGGGAGTGCCGCGCAGGGTGAGGAGCATGGTTTCGAGCAGCTTCGCGGAAGGCGCCCGGAATTCCGGCGAGTCGTCGCCAAAGCTCGAGACGATGCGCGGATTGTCATGATTGGAGAGGAAGACCGTGTCCCAGTCATGCGGGCCGAGTACCTTTGCATGATCCGTGTAGATGGCCTTGAGCTCGGGCAGTGTCCAGCTCTTCCATTGTTTGCCGTCGCGATTGACCCGGACGGCGTCGAAGTTGAAGATCATGTTGAGCTCATGGCGATCGTCGCCGACCATGAGGGGCGTTTGGGCGAGCGTGATGCCGAGCGCTTCGCCTACGGACATATCGTCGTACTTCGAAAGCACCTCGCGGTTCATCTGCTGCAGGTATTCGTGCATATGCGGACCGTTGGCGTAGACCTCGTGAGGATGCTTGAGCTCTTCAGCCGTGAGGTCAGGAAGTCCGGGGCGCTTGGAGATGAGCGGGATGACGTCCATGCGGAAGCCATCGACGCCTTTGTCGAGCCAAAAGCGCATCATGTCAAAGATTTCGGCGCGCACCTTCGGATTGTCCCAGTTGAGGTCCGGCTGCTTCACGGCGAAGTAGTGCAGGTAATACTCCTTCGTCGTAGGGTCGTACTGCCAGGCGGAGCCGCCGAAGAATGACGGGTAGTTGTTGGGCGGTTCCGCCTTGCCGTCGGTGCCGGTTTTGCCGGGCCGCCAGATATAGTAGTCACGGTAAGGATTGTCTTTAGACTTGCGGCTCTCGACGAACCAGTGGTGCTCGTCACTGGTGTGGTTAGCGACGAGGTCGATGATGAGGCGCATGTGGCGCTGCTTGATGCCGGCGAGCATGGTGTCGAAGTCGGCCATGGTGCCAAACTCCCGCATCACCTTGCGGTAGTCCCGGATGTCGTAGCCATTGTCGGCGTTGGGTGAGTCGAAATGAGGGCTGAGCCAGATGACGTTGACGCCGAGCTTCTGCAAATAGTCGAGCTTCGAGGTGATGCCCGGCAAGTCGCCGATGCCGTCGCCATTCGAGTCCTTGAAGGAGCGGGGGTAGACCTGGTAGACCACAGCTTCTTTCCACCACTTGGGTTCGTAGCCGTTGATGAGGTGGGGTGCAGCGGTGGAGGGCGTTGCTGCCGTCTGCGCGGTGGGCTGCTGCGAAGAGTGGCAGGCGAGCAGTACCAGAGGGACAGCTAGGAGAATCCGATGGGCGAGGGCGAGCTTCATTCAGCAGGCGCACCTTTCCGGCAAACCGTTGGCATATTGTAGTCAGGGTCCGGGCGAGCGGGAAGTAAGGCACCCCTTCGCTGACCGCATTCGCGACGATGGCGCGATCGCAGTGGCGTTTCGATGACTCACGCCTGGTCCGCGCGGCGAAAGTCACGGCCAAGACGTTCCGGCCCGAGTGAAAAGACCAGAAGCAGCACCACGATGACGCAGCTCTCGAAGATGGTCAGCGCAAGCGGGTATCCGAGGTGGTTGCGGAGCAGATATTCGATCGAGACCGCCGGTGACGAGATCAGGACTCCGAGCTGGTAGACGAAACCGGGGAAGAGGCTGCGAATGGCGGCCGGAGATAGTTCATTGAGATGAGCCGGTATCACTCCGAAAGCGCCCTGCACGCCGGTCTGCATGAAGTACGATCCAAATGCCAGCGCGAGCAGGGAAGTGCCGAAGGCCCATGCGGGAATCGATAACAGGGAGACAACCAGGGCGAGCATGATCGATCGCCTGCGGCCGATCTTCTCCGATAGGTGGCCGAAGAGAAGAGCGCCGACGATGGCCCCGACGTTATACAGGACCGGGATGCCGAACAGTGCCTTCATGCCAAGGATGGTTCGATCCGCGATGCCGGGAATGGACTTCAGGAAATCCGGATAAAGGTCCTGCGTGCCATGAGAGAGACAGGTCATAACTGCCATAACCAGCAGCAGGTACGCGAAGATGCCGAGGTGCTTGAAGAGAGTACGAAAGATATGGCTGAGTGATGGCGGATGATGCATCTTCCACGAGTCGGATTCCGGCGCCAGAACTGTCAGGATCACGATGAACAGCGTCGCACCGGATCCGACCAGGAACATGGAGCGCCAGCCAAAGACGGGCGCAATCCACTGCATGGCAACTGCCGCGAGCAGATAACCGAATGGATAACCGCTCTGCATGAGCCCGGAGAGGACGCCTCTCCAGCGGCGAGGACTACTCTCCATGGCATAGGAAGCTCCAATGCCCCAATAGCCGCCCATGCCGATGCCGTAGAACCCTCGCGTTACTAGGAAAAAGGTGTAGTTCGGCGAGCATCCGCTGAGGATTGTGATGGTGGAAAAGAAAAGAACGCAGGCAATCAGCGGCCGTTTGCGTCCGAACCTGTCAGCGAGCGAACCGAAGATGAGAGCACCTGCTGGGCGAAGGGCAAGGGTGAGCGCAAGGGTAAGAACGATTGACGCCTTGCTGACGTGGAAGTTTGCAGCGAGCGTATCGAAAAGAAAGATGACGACGAAGAAGTCGAAGGCATCGAGAACCCATCCCAGAATTCCAGAACCCACAGCGAACGGCCAGCCCTTCGTTTCCTTTCCGCTCGCAAGCTCTTCGGATATGGAAAGACCCATGACGTTTACAGTTCTCGCGTTATCGTAAAGATGACACGAAGTTCGCAACCGGATCGGTGCTACTTCGCCTGAATGGCTGCGAAGAATTGCCAGGCCATGTCTGTGAAGTTGAGCGGGCCATTTGGCCAGTATTTTCGCTCCCAGTGAGCATCGAGGCTTCCTGACCACTCGTGGCCAAAATGAGCGACGAAGTCCGCGACGACGGGCACCTGTTTTTTGCAGCTACGCCACGTAAAGCGCACACCCCATTCCGTCTTCTCAGCGGTTTGCGTATTACAGCCGTTGAGATATCCCCAGGTTATCCAGTTGCCATGCGGCGTCGTAGCAAATTGCGGGCTGTTGGCTTCAAACCCGGAGAACTGCTCATCGTCGTCTCCGTGTATGTAGAGAATGGGTACGGGATGGGCGAGCTTCGCAGGCGGATCCATCAGCGGAGTGGCTACGGCGACAACGCCGCCAATGTCGCGGGAATGACGAGATGCAAAGAGCTGAACTATTCCTGATCCGCTTGAAAAACCAGCCAGGAAAATCCGCTTACGGTCGGGATGGTCGCGATGCAGCAGGTCGCGAATGACCGCTGAGAGATACCCGTCGTCATCAACGGGCAGCTTACCGGGGCCGAGAAGATGAGTGCGCGAGCCGTTCATCTCCCAAAAGGTGACGTTGTTCTGCCGGTCTGCCGGCTGATCCGGGTGTGTAGCGACAGGCTCCGGAAACACCGCGAGAAATCCGTTGAGTTCAGCCTCTTCCGTCCATCCGAAGTTTTCCGCTTCCGATTTCGCAGTACTGCGGATGCCACCAAGCATAAAGACGACGGCAGGATGAGGCTGTAGATGCGCTGGCCGGACGATGAGATAGGGCCGAAGATAACCGTTGTGCGTGAGTGGGCGTGTTTCAATCTGAGCGCGGGCGGGTGGTATCGAAGTGAGCGCGAATGCGACGAGGAACAGCAGCAGATTTCCCCGGCGCTCTGGGAAGAAAGGAATGCCTTTGTGATTTGCGTGGTATTTTGAAAGCATTCAGAGCGCCTGGTGCGTGATGGTATGGGTGCAGAAATCGGCTTGTCAAGCGATCGCAAAGCCATCGCACGGTGGCGGTCAGGTTCGTACGTTTGTTTGCGGCGGCCGTCGTGTGCTTCGATTTGGAGGACGCGGTGCTTCCGGCGCAGAAGGCGGAAGCACGTGCTCATGTACAGGCGTTTCTTCAGGCGAATATCGGGACCGCACGGGTCATCATGGTGCGCGTGAATGGTATCCACTCGACCCTTCTTGCCGAGGATCTTTCCGCTGTAGTGTGGCCCGCAGTCGCAGTGGTAGGTCTGCCTAAGGTGGAGGATCCGTCCGAAATCGAAGAACTTTCGGCGGCATTATCAAAGCTCGAGCGTGAGCGCGGTTTAACTCGGTCCATCGCGATTCACCCGACGATCGAATCCCCGCGCGGACTCAGACTTGCCCACGCGATAGCAGGAGCTGACACGCGGGTCGCTGGGCTTCAGCTTGGGTTGGTCGATCTTTTCGGGCCGTTGGGCATCTCTCAGCAGAGCGAATTTGCCGCCCATCACGTTCGCGTGCAGCTCCGCCTGGCGGCGGCCGAAGCGGAAGTGCCGTGCTTCGATTGCGCGTTTCCGGCTTTCAGGGATACGGAGGGGTTTGCAGCGGAGGCCGAGACCGCACGTGATCTCGGTTTTTCGGGCAAGAGCTGCATCCACCCCAGCCAAATTGCGGCCGCTAACCAGATTTTTTCGCCATCTGCAGAGGAAATCGCCGTAGCCCGTCGCATGGTTCGCGCAGCAAGCGAGGCGGCCGCTGGCGGGCTGGGAGCATTCACACTGGATGGACGCATGATCGATCGACCGATGATCCGACGTGCCGAAGAGGTCCTCCGGTTCGCCGCGCGACTTTCGAAAGAGGGAAGCGGCGGGTAGCGTTTTTACGATCGCCGGATTTTCTTCGCTGACTGTTTCTTCGCGGCACGCGATGTTGTTTTGCCTTTCAACTCGCCACCTAAGGCGGCCACCGACTCGCGTATCTTCAACTCAGTCTCGAGGACGCAGTGCTTCGCTGGGCCGGTGTCTCCGGAGACGCGGTCGAGCACGATGCGGGCGGCTGTCGCTCCCAGCTGGTAACCGGATTGATGCACCGACGAGAGGGACGGACTCGTGGTTTCAGCGAAGTCCAGATTGTCGAATCCAAGGACAGAGATATCCTCGGGACATCGCAGACCCATCTCGCGGATGGCGAGGAGGACGCCAAGAGCGATCATATCGTTTCCGGCGAAGAATGCGGTTGGCCGTGGCAGCATACGGAGCAGGGTCATGCTCTTCGTATATCCGCCCTGCTTATCAAACGTCGCTTCCTGAATGTAATCGGCAGAGATGGGCAGCTTCGCTTCCTGCATGGCGCGTTTGAATCCATCCATGCGCTCGCGTGCGTTTGTCAGGTGAAGCGGCCCCGTGATCATAGCGATCTGGCGATGTTTCATCTGAATCAGGAAGCGGGTGGCACGATAGGCGCCTTCCTCATTCGCCACCGTGACGCTGTCGCCATTCCAATGCCGCGGCAGACGGTCTACACAGACGACCGCCGTCCCCGCTTTGCGATAAGACTCGGTCTGCGCCGCGATGTCACTGAAGGTTGAAGGAATCACAAGCAATCCAGCAGGAAGAAAGGTGCGCAGGGCGTTCAGGTGAGCCAACTCCTTGGTGTGATCATTGTCGGTGTTGCATAAGATGAGTCGATATCCCTTGGAAAAGGCCACATCCTCTGCACCGCGCACGACGGCAGGGAAGAAGGGGTTCGTAACATCAGGAATGATCATGCCGATCATGTCCGTCTTATCGCGCCGCAGACCCCGGGCCAATTGGCTTGGCTGATAACCGAGCGCCGCGACCGCTTCCAGGACACGTTTACGCAGCGGTTCGCGAACCCGAGCCGAGTCGTTCAAGACGTGCGAAACAGTGCCGAGCGATACATCCGCCATGCGCGCGATCTGCTTCATGTTCGCCATCTACATCCATCCTTTGCGGGTATCCATAAGTGCTCCAAACATGACGTATGAAAGATTTCAAAAGTTCAGCGGGGCAAACACAGAGAAAAGAGAGGCGATCCCAGGCACGGTCTGCCTCCCGGTCAATCGCCACTCTTCCTCCCAATTTCTAGCACGTCTCTGATCACCGCATGAATGCTGCCAATTGTGCAACATACCAAAATCACGCTGGCCGGCGACGGAATATTGGGCGCCGGGAAGGCGGCCCGGATAAAAGTCATTGACAGTTGTGAAATTGAAAGTGTAAAAATCTGTTCGTTATTTTGAAACGATTCATTTGGAGGCAGTATGCGCCAGCGCATCACTCAATTCGCAGTCTGGCTTCTACTGACTGCGGTCTTTCTTGCACACACTTCCTTTGGGCAGTTCGCCCAGCGTGGCGGGCTGGAAGGCTTTGTCTTTGATCCCACGGGTGCGATTGTGCCCGGCGCTACGCTCGTACTGACAGATACGGCACAGAAGAACAGCCAGCAAACGAAGACTGACGGTGGTGGGCACTTCGAGTTCACAAACCTTCAGGCAGGGCAGTACGTACTCACTGCCACGGCGAGCAGTCTCGGAGAGGCGAAATCCGAACCACTGACAGTCGCCATTGGTAGAAGTCTGCGTTATGACTTCCACCTGACTCCGGGGTCGGTCACGCAATCTGTCACGGTGAATACAAGTTCCGCCACCCTCGAGACCGGGCAGGCGGACGTCGACACCAATGTTTCCTCGCAACAGTTAGACCAACTGCCACTGAACGGGCGCAACTTTACTTCGATCGCGGCCCTGGCACCAGGTGTCAGCACAAGCCCGCAACTGAATATCAATCCGGGAGGAACCTACTCTGTCGGCGCGCAATTTGCATCGGGAGGCGTGACATTTACTACCGGTGGGCTGGTCGAAGGATCGCGTGATAATGGCTTCTATGTGAACGGTGTGAATATCACTGACAACTATGAGAGCAGTCTCAGCTACGAGCCATCGGTTGAGGCACTCGCCCAGGGAACTCTGCAGGTAGCGGACTTCTCTGCGACAAATGGTCACGACATCTCAACACTCGCCATGCAGACCAAGGGCGGAGGCAGTCAGTTTCACGGATCTGTCTACGAATACCTTGAGAACGATGCGATGAATGCCACGAACCCTTTCGACAAAGCAGAATCGGAGGCACTGCTGGGGACACCAGCGGTAAAACCCACTTTGCGGCGTAATCAGTTTGGCGGAGGTGTCGGGGGCCCTGTGTACATTCCCAAAATTCTCCCCTGGCTGAGGAAGAGGGCCTTCTTCTTTGCCAATTACGAGAACTTCCTCGAAAGTGACGGTTCGGAGCCGGTGTACGCCTCCGTCCCATCAGCGGCCGAACGGAACGGCGATTTTAGCGAATTGCTCACTGGCAATTCGCCTCTCCAACTCTACAACCCGTTCTATACAACTTATGATTCGAACGGTTATAGTACGCGACCGATAGTCAACAACAATCGTCTCGATCTGGCTTCCAAGCCCAACGGCAGCCCGCTCTTCGATCCTTCTTCCGCCAGCCTTCTTGCTCTATATCCGGAACCAAACATTCCGAATACTCCAAGTTATCTCCCGAACTACGCCACTTTTCAGAATCTCGGCTTTTCGAACTATCATCTTGACACGCGCTTCGATGCTCACATCACGGAGCGTGACAGTGTGTTCGTCTCTTGGTCGAGGTCACACGGCACGAACAACAACTCGGGCAACATCGCTCCATCGCAACTCTACATTTCCAATGTAGATGATCGTGCCAACCTGGTAACGATGAACTATGCCCATGTGTTCCGCCCTACCTTGACGAACGAATTCATTTTGGGCATCGGAAACAGCGCACTGCAGACCTTGAGCAACCCGGAAATCGCCTTTTACAATGGCGACTCGAACCCGTTCAATAAACTTTTCCAGAATACTGGGCCGGGGCTCACGCGTGGTGTTCTCGCGGTGGACGTCTATAACTACGCGAGCCCGGGACAAAACGAGGTGTTCCGCGCAGAGAACCAGACATTTCAGATATCCGACAACCTGGATTGGGTGAAAGGCCGCCATACGCTCGCATTCGGGCTGAACTACTTCCGCAAAGGAGAATTTGACTGGGATTTCATTCGCTTTGTAACGTTTGGCGAGGGATCGTACAACGATGGCTTCCCGCGCCAGCAGTTTAGTTCCGGTGGCTACACCCAAAACTATGCTGGCGGCGATGGCGTAGCGGATCTGGCCATGGGCCTGCCGCAGGTAATTCACCAGCGGTATGACTTTCAAGGAGGCGATGCAACATCGCCGGAACTGAATGTGGTGTTTCCGTATTGGGGCTTCTACGTAAACGACCGCTTCCAGATAAGTCCAAAGCTGACTCTGTCCGCCGGTCTACGCTACGACCTCAATATCCCGCTGTATGCGCGTAACGATCTATGCTGTGCGATCTACAGCCCCACGAGTGGCGGCGGCGTCCTGAAGCTTCCGGGCATTGCCCCGGGCGTCCCGCAGCGCTACCTCTCTGCGCCGAAACTGAACTTTGCTCCACGTGTCAGCCTTGCCTACAGCCCTAATCAGAAGACTGTATTCAGGGCCGGCTATGGCATCTTCTATGATGCCGGCGCGACACAGATCTCCGGCGCGGTTGGCAATGCGTTGAACGGAACACCAGGCTACTTTATCGGCAGCGAGATATCGAACGTTACGGAAGGTGTGCCGAGCGACACTCCCGCTCTGGCGCTGAGCAACATCTTTCAGACAGCGCCAAACCTTCAACCGGGAGAGTACCCAGTGAGCACCGGGAAGGGGCAGGGCTACTTCGGCGACGGTGTCGAACAGGCCATCTATTACTTCGATCAGAAGTCAACGACGCTGCCGTACTATCAGCGCTTTCTCGTTGATGTTCAGCGCCAGGTTTCTTCCAATGACACATTCACTCTCTCTTACGTTGGGGCGCAAGGCCGTAAGGGGTCGAATTACGTAAATGCCAACCTGCCCGCGTATCAAACTGGCTGGCCCACCATCAATTCATTCAACGCCGCTCGGCCCAATAATGTGGGTCGTTTCAGCGATATTTATGTGCAAAGAGCCACTCTCAATTCGCACTACAATGCTTTGATCGTGCAATATCAGCACGCCTTCCAGCGCGGTATACAGTTCTTGAGCAATTACACGTGGGGAAAGACAGTGTCGGACTACCCGGTGGTCAATGTTCTCGGGGAGAACGGCGAAGGCGGGTACAACGGCTTCCAGTATCGCAACATAAGCAGTCGCGGAGAGTCGACGCTGTCTCATCGCAATCGGTTCGTCTATAGCGGTATCTGGCAGCCGGCATATGGCGGTACGTGGTCTCCATGGGCGCGTCTGCCGCTAGCTGGTTGGCGCATCAGCGGGATCGGGACGATTGAATCTGGGGATGCGCTGACCGTACAAAACGTGCAGACCTCTGCAAATGACTATGCAGGGCTGGACGAACTCTTCATCACGGGCAATCCGAATCTGCCTCACGGCAGCAAGACTCTGACTCAGCAGTTCAATACTGCGGCATACTCCGTTCCGCCGAATGGAGTACGCGGCAACTCTGGTTTGGGCACCGTGCGCGGGCCGGGCCAAAACAACGTCGACCTCTCCCTTGCGAAGGTGTTTCCCATAAAAGAAAGCTTCCATGCTGAGTTCCGTGCGGATGCCTTCAATACCTTCAATCACACCCAATGGAATGGTGCCCAAACGGTCTATCCTTATGCCTCTGTCGGAAACTACGGAAACATCCCGTTTGGATCCGCCACCGGCGCTAGGGAAGCTCGCATCATGCAGGTGGCATTGAAACTTCAGTTCTAATCAAGCAGATCAGTCAGAGTGGAACCGAGGAGCCTGTTTGTACCAGCCAGAGACCTACGCCATCACCCTTTCGTTCATGATCGCCAGCATGCTGTGCTGGGGGTCGTGGGCGAATGCGTTGAAGTTCACGCCCGGGCATCGTTTCCAGCTGTTTTACTGGGACTACATCATAGGTTTGATTCTCGGTGCATTCGCGTGGGGATTGTCGCTTGGCAGCCTCGGTGCGACCGGCCGTCCCTTCATCGCAGATGTTTTTCACACGGATCCGGCTCACATCGGGTGGGCCCTCGTGGGAGGAGTCATCTTCAATGTGGCGAACCTTCTGCTTGTGGCGGCAATCGACATCGCTGGACTGGCGGTGGCTTTCCCGGTCGGCATTGGCATTGCACTGGTCGTTGGAGCTGTCAGTAGTTATCTCATTACTCCCAAGGGCAACGCACTGTTACTTTTCGGCGGCATTGCTCTGGTGCTGGCTGCGATCCTCTGCGACGCCATCGCGTATCGCGAGCGAGAGCGTGCGAAGCCGGCTATGAGCCGTCGCGGCGTAGTGATAAGTGTGATCTCCGGAGTCTTGATGGGCAGTTTTTATCCATTCGTCGCAAAGGGCATGAGCGGCAGCGACGCGCCGGGGCCATACGCGATCTCGATTTTCTTCGTGCTCGGCGTCGCGATCTGTTCACTTCCGGTGAACTATCTGATCATGAGACGGCCACTGGATGGCGCGCAGCCCGTCTCGATGAAAGGCTATTCGCAGGCACCCTTCCGTTGGCACATGTGGGGAATTGTGGGCGGGTTGATCTGGTGTACCGGGGCGGTATTGAACTTCGTGGCTTCTCGCGCGCACCTGGTGGGGCCAGCGGTGTCCTATTCCATTGGGCAAGGAGCAACGATGATCTCAGCCGCGTGGGGAGTATTTATTTGGCACGAATTCTCTGAAGCGTCCCGACGATCCAAGGCCTTTCTCGTCTGGATGTTCGCTTTATTTCTGCTTGGACTGGTTGCAGTCGCGCTGGCTCCTGTTGTTTAACCTGCGTCGCCGCGCCTGACAACCAGCGTGCCTGAAGGAACAGAGGGGATGTATGAGCACCGCTCAGAAGCCGATTGTCGTCGTGGGAAGTATCAACCTTGATCTTGTTGCACATACCGACCACATTCCGGTCGCGGGAGAGACTGTGCAGGGAAGCGGGTTTGAGATGCACCCGGGCGGCAAAGGAGCCAATCAGGCGGTTGCCGTGGCTCGGCTCGGCTATCCCGTAAAGATGATCGGCAAGCTAGGTTCTGACGCGCCAGGGCAGCAATTGCGAACGCATTTGAAGAGTGCGGGAGTAGGACTGGAGTGCGTTGGGCACAGTGAGGGCGCCTCCGGGGTGGCCATGATTGTCGTAGCTGCGGATGGTGACAATTGCATTGTTGTAACGCCGGGCGCAAACGCGGATGTGACGCCGGAGTTTGTGAATTTGCACGCCGATGTGATTCGCGACGCCGGTGTTGTCCTCACTCAGTTGGAGATTCCGGTCGATACCGTGCAGCGTGTTGCTGCATTGTGTTCTGCGCACCACGTTCCCTTGATCCTGGATCCGGCTCCCGCACAGACATTGCCCGAAGACCTGCTGAAGCGCGTGACCTGGTTTACGCCGAACGAAACCGAAGCGGCATTCTATGCCCCCGACGCTCTGAACGGGGCTGCTGAGGCCAATTCCAGCGTGATGGCGCAACGGTTGCTGCAACAGGGACCTGCGGGTGTGCTGCTCAAGATGGGGTCGCGGGGCGCGTACCTCGCAAAGAAGGGAATGGAAGAACAACTGGACGCGATCGAAGTGAATGCAGTCGATACCACTGCCGCCGGGGACGCCTTCAATGGCGCGTTCGCTGTGGGATTGCTGCTAGGGAAGACCCCCGTCGAAAGTGCGCGCTTCGCCATTGCAGCCGCCGCGCTCTCGGTCACGCGGGCTGGCGCCCAGCCGTCCATGCCGGTCCTCAAGGAAGTCGAAGAACTGCTCGGATCAGGCACCCGAGTGTAAAGAATCCAATCAAGGTATGAGCAACGATTCTATGAAGATGATGCGCAAGGTCCCACCTTTTTCTCTCGGCACACTGCTCGCGATCACCCTAGCTACTGCACCCGCGATCGCTCAGGATTCTCAATACCGCCCCGTTAATCAGCAGTTTCCTTCGCCCGAATGCCTCACGCTGAGCAACGCATATTCCGCCGCATTGGCTGGTGGGTACAAGCCCTGCTCTGCAAAGACGCACGAAGAATGGCTGCAGGACCTGGAGCATTGGCGGACGGAACGGAGAATCCGCGTCGGCTACGATGGCTCGCGCTACAGTCTTCCTGCACTGCAGTGGACCCAGTCCAGTTTCATTCAGCCACAGATGATGGTGCAGGACAGATATCTCTACGATCCGGTTACAGGGAAGTACACGGTGGACCGCTATCTCGACGATCTCGAGAAGCGTTATGGGGGAATCGATGCGGTGCTGGTGTGGTCGACCTATCCGAATATGGGGATGGATGACCGCAATCAGCACGACATGGTGCGATCGATGCCGGGGGGCGTTGCCGGCGTGCAGCAGATGGTGGCGGATTTCCATCGCCGCGGTGTGCGGGTACTGTTTCCGATGATGATGTGGGACCAGGGCTCGCGCGATCCCGGCACCTCTTGGCCGGAGGCGATCGCCGATTTCATGAAAGAACTCAACGCCGACGGCATCAACGGCGATACTCAGGATGGAGTGCCGTTAGCCTTTTCTCTAGCCTCGGAGAAAGTCGGACATCCGCTGGCATTCGAGCCGGAGGGCTCGCCGGCTGATGAGGCAGTGGCATGGGATGTGATGACCTGGGGCCAATACAAATTTCCGTTTGCGCCGGAAGTCGACAGGTTCAAGTGGCTGGAGAGCCGCCATATGGTCAACATCTCCGACCGGTGGAACCGCAACAAGACGGACGACCTGCAGTTCGCTTTCTTCAACGGAGTCGGCTGGGAGAGCTGGGAGAATGTCTGGGGCATTTGGAATGGCATCACGCCGCGCGACGGAGAAGCGACCCGTCGCATGGCCACGATCGAACGCGGTGTTGCGGCATTTCTTGTGAGCCCGGAGTGGGAGCCACTCTATCCGACAACCTTCTACGGCATTTTTGCCAGCCGCTGGCCACTTGGAGAGCAGACGGTATGGACGCTTGTGAACCGGAACGAATACGACGTAACGGGGCGGCAGATGGCAATCGCTGCGAAAGCCGGTGTCCGTTACTTCGACCTGTACCACGGCGTGGAATTGCAGCCTGAGCATGAGAACGGCAAAGATGTGCTGATCGTTCCCGATAGAAGCGCACGGCTTCGGAGCCATCCTGGCAACCACCGCGGAACCGGATGCCGGGATACGAAATCTGATGAAGCGCACGAAAGCGATGACGGAGAAGCCACTATCGAGTTTTTCGGATGAGTGGAAGCCGATCCCGCAGCAACTCGTCGAGATAGCGCCTACGAAGGCATCGCCCAATGCACCTGAAGGGATGGTCAGGATCCCGGAAAGCAGCTTCGTCTTCAAGGTGCGGGGCATCGAGATTGAAGGGTCGAACGATGTTGAAGTCGATGTGCAGTATCCGTGGGAAGATACGCCGCGCCGGTTCCACGAACACAAGATGCAGATTCGCTCCTTCTATATGGATAAGTATCCGGTGACGAATGCCGAGTTCAAAACATTCCTGGACGCGTCGCATTATCACCCGCAGAACGATCTGAATTTTCTGCGCGACTGGAAGAACGGTGCGTATCCGGACGGAGGATCGAACAAGCCCGTAACCTGGGTTTCGCTCGAGGATGCCCGGGCCTACGCGAAGTGGGCGGGCAAGCGCCTTCCTCGTGAGTGGGAGTGGCAATACGCGGCCCAGGGTACCGACGGAAGGGCGTATCCATGGGGTGAGACGTGGCAGGCAGATGCGGTGCCTGTTCCGAGTCACGGGCGTGCTCTCAACGAGCCAGACAATGTGGATGCGCATCCGTCCGGTGCAAGCCCGTTTGGCGTGATGGACATGGTGGGGAACGTCTGGCAATGGACGGATGAGTACACCGATGATCACACGCGCGCAGCAATTCTGCGTGGCGGCAGCCACTACCAGCCGGTCGGTTCAATTTGGTATTTTCCTCAGGCATACCGCAATGACGAGCACGGAAAGCTGCTGTTGATGGCCCCCAGCTACGATCGCTCGGGGACACTCGGTTTCCGCTGCGTGGAGGATGCGGAGTAAAGAGAACACACCGCCGAGACCTTTCGCAACAACAGGGATCTGCGCGGCTTCTTTAAGCGTACAGAATACCTGTTATCGGACATATAATAAACCAAGACCTGATCTGCTCTTATGCGCCTTGCGGCAGGTCCACGGTCCCTCAAACAGAGCTCGGGTCAGGCACTCGGTCATTGATCAGCCAAGGCGACATCTTGGGGCCATTCGTCACTGGTCCGATGCCAGCTTGGATCCGGGTTGTAGACCTCCATTGTCTTCACAATGTCTAGTGAATTGGGTCCCAAGTCTTTCTGATAAACAATTCCGTCGTTATTCACGATGAACGTCTTCACACCGGTCACCCGGTATTCGGTTGGGACGGCAACCAGGGCGAATCCACCGATCATTACTCCTTCGATCACATAGTTCAGTCGTCCCATCGGCGCTGCGGGACCTTGCCCCTTCAGGATCTTGAAATAGTAACCGTGAAATCCTGGCTTGCCGATGTCATATCCCTCAGCCAACGCTTTGGCCACCGCCGCGCCGATCGGACCAGCGGATGAGCCGTCGGAATTCTGCCAGTACAAGCCGTCTTGCTTCCCCGGGCTGCTGAAGATTTTCTGAGCGTACTGGTTGACCACAGCATCGCCATGTATTTGCGACGCGTATTCTTTCTGGGCCTCTACGAAACCGCGACAAACCTGAATAGCGTCGAGTTCATTGGCTCCGATTCGTCGAAATAGGATTTCCTGCCGGCCCGACTTGGCATCGAAATACCATTTCCCGTTCTTCTTAACCAAGGGCACTGGCAGCGGCCACTGCTCCTGACCGACAATGACGGTCGCCAGATTGCGCTTCGACGGATCTATCTTCACCGTATGAATCGCGCTAGCTTCTTTCGCAAACGCAGCGGCGTTGCTCTTGTCCCGGACTGGATCGGTAGAGGAGATGAGGTCTTCGCCATCCGGCCCAAATATCGCTGTCAACTCTGGCACATCGTATGCAGCGGCGGCTTTGATTAGTTCTTCCGCAGCTTGTTGCGGAGTCGCGAAAGCCTTTGGGGTTTGCGCCGTTGGCTGGTCTACTGCTTGTGCATTCGCTGTCATCGGCACAAAACAGAGCCAAGCAACCACAAGAAGCATAAGAGTCGCCGACATGTTAGGACTAAATAGTCTGGGTGTCATGATTTTCCTCGCTAAGCTATCTTCGCCGTCCACCGCCGGAACGGCCGCCCCCGGACCTTCCCATACTGGAAGCACCGCGCGAGCTGCTCGCACGAGCCTGGCTTCCGCTCATGCCGGCAGAGGAGCCACCAAACGCGCTTCGGTTCGTCGCGCTCGGGGTCTGCGATACCTGCCGATTACCGACACGGTTTGCTCCCCCTCCAGAGCTCGAATTCCTGCTGCCTGCGCCAGTACTCCCACCGCGATTGGACATATCGCGAGAACCAGCAGACTGCTGTCGAGCTTGTGCGCCGCCCGGGTTCTGCCGCGCATTCGCCTGTCGCGTATTCATGGAGTCGCCGCGGGCAGTTCCCCCGTATCTATTCGCGGTAGCTCGGTCGGAGTAGGGGGCGCCGCCGCGGTGCTGCGGGTTGTGCTGCCAGTTCCCATTTCCGCCGCCATTGACGCGATTCCCGCCGTTGACGCGGTTGCCACCGTTAACATTCGCGTTGCGGTTAAACGTGTTATTGCGGTTGATGGTGATGTCATTGTTGCCCCCCCAGCCGCATCCATAGCCCCAACCACCGCCGCCCCAGAACGCACCCATGGCAACGCCAACTCCAAAAGAGATCGCCATCCCTGCTGCGTAGTAGCCCGCCGGTGGATAGTAAACCGGAGGATACGGATACACCGGTGGCCCGTATACAACTACCGGATTGTAGGAAGGCACATAGACGACTTGCGGATTCGCCTGTTCCACGACGATCACGCTCTTGCTTTCGATGACCTTCGTTTCCACCTTCTGCTGCTCGTTCGACTTCAGATTGCCGGTGTCCTTAGCCTTTTTGCGCATTCGTTGCACGGCTTCCATCACATCATTTTGCTGCGCCAGAAATGCGTTGCCAAGCTCGGTAGTCCACTGGATGTCGTCTGCAAGGCGCTTGACAACGTCGGGCAGGCCAGCCAAGGCTTGCACGCTTGGATCCCAAGGCTGCTTCGCCACTGCATCTGCGAGCGCTTTATCCTTGAGTCCCGCGTTCTTTGCGAGCCATTGCTGTAGTTGAACGATCTCCAGAGGATATGTAGATGCGGCTAGAACCTGGGCCAGCATCGGGTCGGGATAAAGGGCAATGGGAGCTACAAGAGCATCCAATTGGTCAGGTGGAATCTTCGCAGCAGGTTGCTGCGTTGGAGCCGCAGGTGGCTGCGTTTGCACTGCTACTGCGTTTCCGGGCACGAGTAGAAAAACACAAAGGATCGCTGCGAGCTCCCGAAAAGTACGGATAATCGCACTGTTGGAACCGCATCGATGAGTGCTCGGACACCTTTCCCGCAGACTCCCCCCGTGGTTGTAGGGTTCATGATGCGAACAGTGCTTCGCAAAGGCCGAAATCATGGGCACATTCTGCTGCGGCTCGTGGTCAGTTGTCGTCATGCCCTTCGCCATGGTGACGCTCCTCCTACCAGCCGAAGACTGGCTCTCACAGCCTTGCACGACCGTATATCCACTACCGCGGTGAGGCGAGGCCCTGCGCAGATTCCCATGCCCTCACTTTATGTCGGCCCTCATCGAAGATCCGCTCATAGTTCCCTTTGAGGACTTTCTCGCGCGTTTTATCGTCTAGAAGTTTCCACAGCGGCTGATACTGGTTGTAGACCCTTAGGTACTGTTCCTGACTGGATGGCGCCACCTCGTCTGTGCCGAACAAAAAGCGATCCGGATAGCGATTGATAAGGTCGGCTGCGACCCTAGTCGACTCTGGTGTTGCGACCATGTACTTTGCCACCTCATTCCAGGAGATATCAAAGTAGACATGACTAAACTGCGGATCAGACAAGATTTCTGCTAGTTGAGCCGCGTGATTTTGTACTGGCCGAACCACCCGACCCATGCCCGTATGAGCCCAGATGATGGTTGTATTTGGGTGCCTCTTGAGAACGGCTTTCATCTGGTTCAGATATAGCGGTTGTGAGCCTTCCTTCGCGAACGGCATATCCATATCGTTATGGATCAGCACCACGAGTCCAACGGTCCCGGCAAAATCGAGAATACGGTCAAGCGCCGGGTTTAGCAGACTAGCGGTTTCCCCGGCAACTTTGCTCGATACAAACTCCTTATGAATCGAGAATTCTCCGATGCCTGAGAACACACCGGGAAATGTCTGAAGTACTCGGCGGATGTGATCGGCCGCGTACATATCAGCCGGGTTGAAGCCGGTGATCATAGGATCGAAGCGTTCCTGCTCTTCTTTCGTCAGCGTACGATACGCCATCGCGATGTAAGCGTCAGTAAAGGAGTAGTAGTAAAGCCGCGCGTCCGTCTGCAGATAGTACGTCGGGGCAAAGTCACCGGAGTTCTGAAAAGACCATTCCTGTTGGAGGGGGATTCCGAACAACGCCACGCGTCCTGCTTTCGTGCCCATAATCTTCAAGAAGTCGTGGATATCTGTGCCTTGCTGAATGTAGTTGGTCAAATGAAAGTGCGAGTCATTGAACTCATACTTGTCTGAAGCGCTGGGTTGGGCGAGGGCGACCACAACAGCGCAAGCCAGCAACAACAATGTGCCCAGGCGTAAAGCGAGGTGGCTCACTTCACTCTGCCGGAATCGGAATGTCTTTCTCATCGACGTAGTCTCACAAGCTAGATAGAATTTCGGACGCCCTTCCCTCTAAAACGCCATCTCGAGATTCGTGTAGACGACTGGCCCAGTGCCACCGAGCGCGAACGGCACCGACGTGTAGCCCACTGGGGATCTGTACAGGTAGAGAAACTCGGTGTTCCATCGGATGACTCTGTTCCTGTAGGGAAAATAATTGACGCCTGCACGGAAGTCCCATGGCCGCCCATATTTCCCTATCACTTCCGATCCGCCTACGTAGCCCTGGAGCATTTTGGGTATTGCCATCGCTGAGGCCTGAAGCTGGTAGCCGTAGTCAGTATTTGGTCGCAGGCTCGATGTGCCGGGGCCTTGGAAATTGCTTAACCGGTGCAGGGGGTAATACTCTCCCTCCAGTGCATAGCCGTGATACTTAGCACCGAAATCGATCGATGCCATCTTGTAAACCGCGTTCTTGACCGAGATCCCAGGCCCGAAGAGATTGGGCGTAAAGACAATGCTGCCGTCAGAGAGCCGGAGTTGGGTGTTCTCGAATGCCTCGGTGTTCGGCTGTTCCTGGGCGTCCTCCTTGCTATAGCTGAAATGACCAGCCAGCCGGGTAGCCAGTTTTTCGTGACCTTCAAAGTCGCCGAAACCCTGGCCGAATTCACCCGTCGTCGGCATCCAGACGAGCGCGTTAGCAGTCGTCTGGAAATAATTCGGGAGTTGGGCTGCGCTCACACCCAAGATACTGTTGTTATCGCCGATCATCGTCTGATAGATCAGTCCTTTCCTCAGAGTGCCGCTACCTCTGACGCCCGCGGTGTATGAAGGGCGGAAGAACTCATCGGCGATCAGACGGCTATCCACGGACAGCCAGAACGGAAAATTGCCCTCGACGCTCCGCGTTCCGGGCAACGACATGATTCCTGCCGTTATGGTGACATAATTGTTGAAGGTGTAGTTTAAGTTCCCAGCGAGCACCACCTGAGCGCCCAGACCCATCGAAGCGTTTGAAGTCCAGGCGTAAAGAAAATAGCGGAACTTCGGATCCATGACCCAACCTAAGAACTTCATCTGCACCTTCTGCAGTTGGAAGTCCTGACGCTGTTGAAGGGTCGTCGTCACGCCGAACGCATTGGTATAGGTCGGTTCCAATGCTCGCTGGTTCAGGTAGCGCGCGTAAGAATAGATGCTGAGACTCAAGTCACCATACTCCGTATTAGCCAGCTTGAATCCTAAATTGGGAGTGTAAGTTCCCCACCTTTTGCGCTGCTCCTGGCCGGTACCCGCGTTTTCGGCCTGCTTTTCTGCGATTACCCAAGACCTCGAAATAGAATTGATCGAGTCAACCATTGCCGTAGTTTTTAGCGAGACTGGAGTCAGCGAAGGCTCGCTTCCGCCCGCTGTCTCTGTCTCATCAGCTTGCATACTATGAGACTGCTCGGCGAGCATATGACGCATGGCCGAGATGACATTCATCAAGTCGTGATTTTGCTTCTCAAGTTGCGCGTTTTGTTGAACTAACAGATCCAGTCTATTTAGCATTTCGCTCGCAGTTGGAGCGCCTGCTCTTGTGTCTGATCCCGAAGAGTCGGCGGTTGATTGTCCGTCAGCCACGATGGAGCAACATGAGATCGCGAATAAAGCTACGGAAAGTGATAGAGAGGCGGCCCGTGATGTCGCGATCCACTTGGGGATCTTCATGATTCCCTCTCCATACACCCTTCTAAAGAACTTGAGACGGAGGTGTATCTTGCGATTGCAATTTGAGCGTAGAAAATAGCAGAACTGCTTTGAGTAACTGTTCCGTGTGGCTCTACTTCCATCCGACTGACAACGGCGAATAGAGGTTGTAGTTCAGCTTTTGAGCCACATAGTCGATTACCTCTTGGGCTTTGACGCTGTTCCCAGCCTCATCCAGTGGAGGAGCAAAGACGGCAATCGCGCCCTTTCCAGGGACGATCGCTACGATCCCTCCGCCAACTCCACTTTTCGCAGGAAGTCCTACACGCCAGGCCCAACCACCGGAGCCGTCGTAAAGACCTGCCATGGTCATCGTGCTGAGAATCTCGGGAACATCTTCGGCCTTGATCACCTGCTCGCCTGTGGCAGGATTGATTCCGTTGTTTGCAAGAGTGGCACCCATCCGCGCAAGTTGAGTCGCGTTTACGCCAACTGAACATTGCTTGGTATAGATGTCCACCGATTCAAACGGATCGGCATAAATCCGGTCGTACTTGGCCAAAAGCATGGAGAGCGCCTTGTTGCCGGTGTTAGTGGCTGCCTCAGATTTGTAGACTTCATCAATAAGGGATAACTTTTCTCCAGCCGCTCGACTGTAGAAGTCTAAGATCTTGTTCCACTTTTCATTCGCATCCTTGCCGCCGATTAGACTGGTGGTGGCAATGGCACCTGCATTGACATAGGGGTTGCCCGTATGTGTCGGCATATCCACGACAGCTACAGGAGAATTAAAGGGACGTCCAGTAGGCTCGGAGCCGATTTTTTTAAAGACAAAGTCCGCCCCCAGAGCTTCCATGGCAAGCGCCTGCGTAAACACTTTGGAGATCGATTGGATGGAGAAGGAATAGGTCACGTCTCCCTTGGTGAGCACCTGGTTATCGGTGGTAACGATTGCAATGCCGAATAGCTTGGAATCCACCTGCGCCAGATAGGGAATGTAATCGGCGTTCTTCCCGTTGGTGTCGTTCTTGTATTTGTCATACGCCTCCTGAACTACGGAAGCCACGAGCTCGCGTCGGGGCGCAACCGGACTGGATCCGCCCTTTTGGGCGTAACTCCGACCTGGAACGACAACTGTTACGATCGTAGCCACCACGAGGAGCGCTACTGGCATCCGCTTCGTGTTCATTGTGATTCTCCTTAACTCGCTGTATTGTCCTGTCGATCAGATTGCGAAGCGTGGCCGTGTCCGTTCAGGTCTGACAGTGCTGTTTCAAATAACTTGTGACATTTCCCTTCCCTCCCCTACGACCTGATCAAAGAGGTGGGGTTGCGAATTTCTTGCTGAAGTCATATTTGAACGAGAACTGCATTTTGTAATCGTTGTAGGTGAATCCGTCGGTGAAGTTCGACCGCTCGCCCCACTGGAATTCACCACCCATTGTGACCCTCGAAATCGGGTGATACAGCAAGTTGGCGACTCCATATTCACCACGGTGAAAGGCCGACGGTAGCTGTCCGTCTGAGTTATAGATGTTTATCATTGAGACGCCGACTGAACTGGTGTAGTGCTCGCTCCAGGTGTGGTCGAGGAAGGCTACGTAGCTCAACAGCGGCAGGGTAACACCCTTGATGGGCACGGGCGAGCCCGGAGGATTTGCCTTGATGCCGATATCCACCGTCGCATCGTTCATGTAATTTTCTATTCCGTGGCCGTAAGTAATTTCGAGCTTCGCGAGATTGTTTTTTGACACTTTGAGATTTGAGCTCACGTTTATACCCCAGCCCACAGCACTGCCGCTGAGGTTGACCGGATTTTTGCCGTTGTCAACCCACCCGATCTTTCGAACGATGGCTGCCCCCTGGAGGTGGCCCCAATCGCGGACAATTCGGACATGCCCCGAAAGATCCGGCCAATTGAACCGAGGATTCACGTTGCTTAGCTCGATACGGTCGGCATAAATGCCCTGGTCGGCGCTGGCGCCGGGTCTCTCCAGAGCGAGCGCCACACTGGTTTTCTCGCTCCGGACCGGCTCCCAACGCGCCTGGACGTTGCGGAAGAAGACCATTCCGCTGGGTCCCCAGTACTCTATTGTGTTTGGGAAGACGTCAATGTCCATGAAGGGGCTCCAGGTTTGTCCGGCTCCGACTGCGCCCAACTGGCCGTAGGCATGCCGCAGACGGAAGGTCGTCTGGCCGGCGTCAACTCCGGTGCCAAATAGCTCGAATTCAAATACGGTCGTCAGATCGCCGAGTGGTGTGGTCGTGGCTGACTTCACTCCGAAGCGGCTCTGTCGCACACCGGCGTAGACATTTCCGCTCGGCGCAAACTCGTTGGTGAATGACGGCAACTGAGTGGGACGCTCTGTATCGAACCAATTCGGATTTATTTGCCCAAAGTTGTAGCCGGAATCGAGCATGGCGAATCCGTAGATGCTGATGTTGTTCTTCTCCGACGTTATTTCACCTTCCATCGGCACGGTGTTAGACGGGGGCGCACTGGTAGGCGTATTCGCGGTAACAACGACCACCTCCGTCTTTTCAGGAGCCTTTTGCGGAGCCTTTGGTGCCCCCGGTGAGGGCTGCTGGGCTTGTCGCTCCAGCGTATCGATCTCCGCCTTGACCTCACCCATCATCTGATCCAATTGCTGGAGCTTGTCCTTTAGTTGCTGTATCTGTTCTTGTGTGCTCTGGGATTGAGCTGGAGCGGATCCAATCCCGAGAGCGAACAGAGACATTAGCAATAGAGCGGCGGGTCCAGTTGTTGTCCGATTCGTTCGAACATCTGATCGCATAAAGGCTCCTGCTTGGTAGGCTGATTGCCAACGGCTGCCAAGGCCCCTTCGCGCAGCCACGCCCATCTTTATGCGTAACGGTTGATGCGGACAATGAGGGAAATCCCTAAGCGCGTTGGCCCGCAAGTGACTGGTAATTCAACTAGGGGTTTCTAGTCGCGAGGCCGCTTGGTGGCTCTTCCGGCCTCGCCGGAACCTGTTAATTCAGCTAGAGATAGCCTCTTCGCGAACCAGGCCGTGTACTAGTAATTCACGCAGTATGCTTCTCTCCGTAAGGCGCAGATACTTATGGAGAGACAAGCCCTCGAATCATAAGGTCTCTCGAATCGAGAGGAGGCAGAGATGTTAGTCCTCTTGCTTCGCTGGCTAGCGAAATGGCCGGGAGCCATGAGATGCCGAATTGTCGGTTACCCGACGGAACGGGATATTCGACGACGCGGGGTATCCCTGCCCAAAAAACTGAATCTCGTCCTCCTTGCTTCGTGCCTCTTTACTGTTTCGACCTGGAGCAGGTCAGGAACTCAAACAGGTCCGTCGGGTCGTCGTCTTCTACGAACTGGGTATTGCCTCCCCCGCTGTCGCGCTCGTTGATCGCGAGATGCGAGCCGCGCTGGAAAAATCGCCGTACCAAATTGAGTTATATCCGGAGTATCTGGAGACGACTCTATTCGACGATCCAGCCGATCAACAGCAGTTTCGTGAGTCGTACATTCGTAAATATCAGAACCGTCGCCCGGATCTAATCATTGCCCTTGGGCCTTCCCCACTGCGATTCATGATCGACTCGCATGAGAAGTTTTTCGCAGATATTCCTGTTGTCTTTGGTGGCACGAGCGAGCAGCAGGCAGACAACCCCACGCTCGATTCCCACTTTGCTGGTTGCTGGGAGATCTTTGAGCCGACGAAGACCCTGGACGCTGCCTTGCGGCTACAACCGGACAGCAGGCGCGTTGTTGTGGTCAGCGGCGCCTCATCCTTCGACAAACATCTGGAAGCAGTCTTTCGCGAGCATCTCCATCCGTACGAAACCAGCCTGGAGTTCACCTATCTCACTGGCCTCGAGATGCCTGATTTGCTTAAACGCTTGAGGCACCTACCAGATCAAGCGATCGTTCTTTATACGCATATCGGAATGGACGCGAGAGGAACTCGCTACATCGGCGCATCCCAGGCGGGGCCCATGGTGGTAAGGGCTGCGAATGCACCAGTCTTCGGTCCATCTGACGTGGATTTGGGACATGGAGAGGTGGGGGGCTATCTGCAAAGTTTTGCCAAAGAAGGCAAGATTGTGGGCGCGATTGCCGTAAGGATTCTCAATGGAGAAAGGCCGCAAGACGTTCCGATCGTGCGAGGCGCAAACGCCTATATGTTTGATCAGCGGGCGCTCAGACGCTGGGGATTCAGAGAACGCGACCTGCCACTTGGCAGCACTGTGCTGTTTCGCGCGCCATCTTTGTGGGAGCGCACTAGATGGGTATGGATAGCAGCGTTGGTCATCGTGCTCTGTCTAAACGCTGTTGTCTTATACCTCCGTTTGAAGCGCGCCAAAGACCGGGAACTGGGGCTCAGCGGCATGTTAATTAGGGCCCAGGAAAAGGAGCGGCGCCGGCTCGCGTCGGAGATCCATGACGACTTTAGTCAACGGCTGGCGCTGATGGCACTCGAATTGGAGACCGCGGAAGAAACAATTAGCACCTCGCCGGAAGAGGCTGTCCAACAGGTGCACCGTGCTCTGAATTCCGCTAGCGAAATTGGCGCTGATCTCCATATGCTTTCGCATCACCTGCATTCCTCTACGCTGGAAAGATTGGGGCTTGTTCCAGGTGTCACGGCATTATGCAAGGAGTTTGCGATCCAACTGGGCATTGAAATCGATTTCCTCTCCGACGGTATCCCTCGTACCGTGCATCCGGATGTGGCTTTGTGTTTATTCCGCATCGTTCAGGAAGGGCTTCGCAATCTGCAGAAATACAGTGGCGCCACCAAGGCCCAGGTCCGATTGCGTAAGGTCGGCGGCAAACTAATTGTGACGGTGTACGATGACGGAGATGGATTCGATGTACACGATCTAGGCAAAAAAGAAGGCTTGGGGATCCGAAGCATGGAAGAACGTGCAGACCTGTTAGGCGGTCGATTCGAGATTCATTCCAAACCTGGTAAGGGGACAAGAATCGAAGCCTGGGTTCCTCTCCAGCCGAAATCAGCGCGGCGGGCGGGATGATTTTGAATAAGAAATAGATATCTTCTTCATCTGCGGGCACAGGACCCTGATCTTAAACCCGTAGTATTGCATTTCGTTATTACCTTCTGGATGGGCACAAAAGGGCGTGACTGCCATCACGGCTTACACTCCCTCACACTTGCATTAATTCACTCGGGACCCTTTCAAAGCGAACCCTTTAAGTCTCACCTCGTGTACCGGACCCGATTCTGGCAAGCGAAATGGAGTGCCGCAATGGAAACCTTTCAGACGAAAGCGCCTCGCCCACGCATCCTCATCGCCGATGACCACGCAGTCTTCGCTGAGGCATTGTGCGCCTACCTGGAGAAGAAGTTTGATGTCATAGGTCTGGTGGCTGACGGTCGGGCCATGCTGGAGGAATCCATTAGGTTAAGACCCGATGTAATTGTCGCGGATATCTCGATGCCGTCCCTGAATGGCCTGGATGCGGCTAGAAGAATCAGAGAAAAACTTCCGAAGACGAAGTTCGCATTCCTGACAATGCTCGACGACCTGAATCTTGCTGCCGCGGCACTTGAACTCGGAGCCGTCGCTTTTGTTCTGAAACGCTCAGGTGGGCTGGAGCTGCTTCAGGCAATCGAGCAGATTCTGCATGGCCGGTCCTACATGACTCCAAAGTTGAAAGTTGGGGACTGGGTCGCCGCAAAGGCCAGGGTCCGGCAGTTTTCAAGGGACTTGACCAACAGACAGCGCGATATTGTGCAGTTGTTCGCTGAAGGACGGCCAATGAAGGAGATTGCTGCAATCCTCAGCTTGAGCGAAAAGACTGTGGAATTTCACAAGCACCACATCATGGAGACGTTCAATATCAAGAGTAACGCCGATTTGGTCTTATTTGGGCTGAAGCATGGTTTGATCGCAGTCCAGCCCGAGCCATCTACTATCGCCACGAACGCACAATGAACAGCCCAATGGTTTTCTGGCTCGGGCGGCCTGGTCCCTGGGGATTTCCCCAGTAGCGGACAGCCGGACATTGCACTAGGAATAGCCGGTAGGGATTGGACCATGTGCTCTTCATTCTCGCGATGAAGATCAGTCCTTTCAACCACGAACGAGGCGATGCCGTGCGTCCACGGATATTCCTAGCCGACGACCATCCGGCCGTACTCAATGCTACGACCGCGCTTTTGGCGCCCCAGTTCGAGATCGTGGGAAATGCGAAGGACGGAGCAACTTTAGTGTCGGAGGTCGAGCGTCTTTGTCCCGACGTAATCGTGGCTGACATCACGATGCCAGTTTTGAGTGGAATCGATGCCGCCCATCGACTGCGTGAGTCGGCTCCGTCAGTCAAAATCGTGTTTCTCACAGTCCACTCAGAACAGCAGTTTGTTGAAGCATGCGCCGCAGAGGGTGCATTGGGATATGTCCTCAAGTCTCACATGAAGGTTCACCTGATTCCAGCGATACGGGCGGCTCTTTTGGGACAGGCCTACATCTGCCCATTTGTTTCCAAGTAAATGTTGAATAGTCTTGTAGTCTCATAATTCTCGAGCGACGTGGCGGCGGCAGATGGTTTTGATGAGAGAGAATCGACGCGGAATAGGCAACGGTCTTTCGCTGGCCCCCTCTCGTCGCATCGCACCCGCTATTTTCTTATTTGTAAGCTTAAGCGAGCATTTGCCCGGCCAGCGTTAGGATGACGTAAGAATCAAGCGAGAATCGACAGGCCAAGACAAAAGGAAAAAACCCGCAACCCGGACGTACCTGGATCGCGCACATCATTCTGAGTCGAGAATCTCATCTGGGATTGGGTCCATCTTTCCAAGGGTTTTCATGGTTTCGAGGGTTTTCAGGTTTGCCTGAACCGCTGTCCATTCCTTTGCGTTTTTCTTCGTGGTGATGGGGGCAAGAGGGTCGGCGTAGTAATTCTGTAGGTCGTGTTTGAGCTGGATAGGGATCGGTGTGGTGGGATGCTTGATCAGTTCTGCTAGAAGTTTTGCATAGGTTTGGTCGGTGAGCGGATAACTTCCGGGTTTGACGCTCTCGCCGGTGTCGAGGTCGCGGTTGGAGATATAGTGCTCGATGCGATCGTAGTTGGCCATGGTCAAACGAAGCGCTTTAATGGAATGGTTGAGGCTACGGATATAGAGCTCTTCTGTCTGCTGAGTTGGTCCTTTGATGGCCAGCATCTTGAGTGTGCCTTCTTTAGGGAGGATGTAGATAAACCCTGCGTACACGTGGCTTCCGACTCCAGCGTGTTTTCTGTACTTCTCCCAATCGTTGTCGGCGGAGGCCTGGAGAAGATCATCCCTGAGTTGATTGAAGTCGTCGCTTGGCACGTCCTGCGGGAAGCCATTCTGATGCAAGAGTGTCTCCGCCAACGCGAGATCGGGCAGGAAGCGTCGAACACCGTAGCGATAGATGCGGATGGAGGTCTCCTTGGTGCCGATGATGTCAGAGAGGTTAAGCCCATAGGTTTCGTAGAAGGCTGTTCGTAACAGAGGCCGGGAAATTTCAAGCCCGACGTATTTGAGATAGCTATAGGGAGCGAAGTGGCGCTTGCTGAGTTGATTGATGTCGAAGGCGAACTCAGTCTGGACGTGTGCGTGGGGGTTTTCAGCGTAGTTGACGACGGCGCCGTATCTTTGCTGGAGTTTGGGGAACTCGATGGGGACGGCATGGTTGATGGCATAGCTGTGGCCGATGTAGTCGCCGATGTAGTGAGTGAGTGAGCCGATGGCGAAGGCGAGGTCGTCCGGGGTCTGGGCATTGCGGAGGAGGCTGAGGACGAAGTCTCCCGAGCGGACGTAGTGGGTCAAGTCAGAGAAGAAGGCGTTGCCAAAGGGGTAGTAGCCGAGGTCCTGTATAGCGCAACCCCCATAGGCATAGGCGTGAGCCTCCTGAAGCTGGGCGTCAGTGAGGTTCGGGAAACGCTTGAGTAGGATGGGACGGATGGAGTTCTTCCAAGCGATGTCGATGATCTCTTCATGGGTTTGGACAGAATAAGGGTTACCCCGAGTGGTGATGGCGAGGAGAGCGAGAAGCGCGAGGGCCTTGAATCGCATGGTGCGTCGGATCATTAGAATGAGGCAGCCTGTTGCCGCGCTCGCTAACGTTAACTGTATCCGATGCATAGGTAGGAGGCGAAGCGCGTTCTATAGGACAGTTGCGTCTATATTCCGAGCGCGCGAGGAAAACGCGCGAGCTCCTCTGGAGTCGAACCATCCGGAACGGAGCAGCCTGGTGCAGCGATGTATTTCGCTCCAGCTTGCGCCCTTGCTTCCGTCCACTGCGTTCGCATTTCAGCTATCGTCAATTTCTCATAGTCGATCTCGTCCACTCCTCCGGCGATCGGCTGAGAATACTTCTTGCGAACCTCGGAGATCGGGATCCCGCTCGTTTTCACAGAGTATTGAATGATCGGGGCGTTGAAATCTTTGAACTGATCGAGGTACGGCCTCTCGAGATAGTGCAGATGGAGAACTGACAGCTTCGTATCGGCGAGCGCATCGACGACGCGCTTGTCATAGGGCCGGGTGTATCGTTCATAATCCGCAACCGAGCCGAACTTGCTTTCTGCATTGAAGATGCTGACGAGCGCGCCGGAGGCTCCGACGTCCTTCGCATGCCGTATATGGTTGATGGTGGACCGCGTGATCGCTTCTAACGCGCCGTGCCAGGCGTCCGGATCCTGTTGCTGAAAGACGCGAAGGCTTTTGATCTGTTCGTCCTGAACTTCTTCCGATTTTCCCAGGCTTGCAAACTGCGGTTGCGATTGAAACAGGATCATGGCGGTCATGTAGGGTCCGTAGATCGTGTCGATGAAGTAAGCGTCCCCATTCAGTCCATCGCGGACGAGTTTGAGCGTCGTCAACTGCTCAGGAAACGGAGAATCCAATGGCTTTAGTTCATACCACTTGCCAGTCGTCGACTGAGGATAGTCGAAGTCGTTCATAACCTTGACGATGTCGGTGTTGTAAGTGCGGTGGAATTCAAGATGGTCTTGTGCCTCCAGTTGCGCGGTCGCCCTCTTGTAGTGGTGATAAAACGTGAATGGCGGACGGTCGAGATCCTGACCACGCAGAGCCCGGTCAACCCGCTCTTTGTGACTTAAGCTCGATGAACCTGTTTTCTTGCCGAAGACAGGCGTGGCGAGCGCCAGACCCGCAGTCGCGACAGCGGTAGAAAGAAAGTTGCGTCGATTCATAGTCAAGTCCTTGCGGAAGCCTGCGACGCTCTGAGCAGGAGTTTCTTTCACCGAGTTTCGTATCGCCCAGAGCAAGTTGTCCCGAAGCCTGCCGATCCCATTGTGTCAGAGATCCTGATTGAGTACATCAAGCCGCAGTTCACCGCAATTAATCAGCCCGCGCTCCCTCGGTGCGCCTGCTTGAATGCCTCGCCGAATGCGGATTCCGTGTCGTGCCAATGTGAAGACGCTGCAAGATATCATCTCCGCCGTAGTTCGCAGCTCTATTGCGGTGAGTTGCATGGCCACCGCCCTCAGCCAGCCAGTTGATGGTGGGTCTGCAAAACTGTCTCGTCAGGTGACCGTTCTTTACTCCTTGGAGTCGCCTCCTGCCCGGCCCTCGCGCGAGGGGCGCATCTGCCCTCAACGGATCGCCGAACTTGACTGGGTTTCAGGCCCCACATCTTCCCATGGTGTCAGGAATGTCAAAAGACGATCTTGATCGCCTGAGTAACCAACTTTTCGAGCGGCATGATCGTCAGCAATAGCGGGGCAAGGGGGAGGAGAGTGGCGACGAGGAGACGGACCACGTCGTCGGTTGTGAAGGGTACAGTTCGCATTTGGCGAACAACCGCAAAGCTGTTACCAAGATCAGCGAGTGACTGTATGTCTCCGCTCCCTAACAGTTCTTCGGCGTGTGCCTTGCTTCGCAACCATTTTTGATCAAATTCCATCACGTATTCGCTGGCAAGAGCTCCATACTCCCCAAGGCCTTGGCGCTTGGCGAGCACGAGCTTTGGCATGAACAGGAGCAGTGGAACAAGAACTGCTGCAACGAAGAAGCCGGCGAAGCCAGCGATCGTCAATTTGAAGGAAAGCAGCGACTGGCCGTTGTGGAAGATGCGGCTGGCGATCTGGCCTGCAAGCAACGCGCCTTGTGCGAACAACACCGGAATAAAGGCATAGCTGGAAATACTCAGGAAGCTAATTCCACCCGTCCGATCGGGATGTGCAGGCAACAGGTTCAACTTAAGAAGTGAAATGCGCAGCAAGCACAAGAACCAGATCAGCATCCGCATGTACCAGCGCAGCAGGATGAATTGAAAGGCGGGCACGCTGATAAATGCAAACCAGGACCCCGCCTCCGTCAGGTGCATCTGGCCTCCCTGGGGTGAGGCATACCAGCTTGCAACATCGAGGGCAACCTCATTCCGCCAAATCCAAATGCCACCGGTGAACACAACGACAAGCAGCACAACCTCGGCGATGATCGAATTGCGCATCCGCATCGTTGAATCAATCACCGCTTGAAATTTTGGGAGTTCTTCGGAGCTGAAAACCCTGCGCGCGATAAAGCCTTTTACGACAGCCCGAAGGCGTCGATGAACGACGAGCTCAGCCAGGAGCAGAGTCGGCAGCGATACCAGAAACCGTACCTGGGTCTCGATATCACGGAGAAATGAGAATTTTGCTGCCAACAGGTGACCTTCCTGAAAGGACAAGACCGCCAGGGGCACCCAACACAATAGGAAAAAAAACACGATCCGGCGGCGCAGCAACTCGAGAGCCGGACCGGATAGATGTGTGCGCCTGAAGATCTGATACAGTGGGCCGCCCAAAACCAAAGAGAAATCAGGCGGTTCTTGCGATGCAGCTGATGCTGGCATATTTGACCTTCCTTTTCAATATCGCGTCGTTGTAATGCGTTTACATTTGTTCACGCGCAGCCGTACTGCCGCCGCCGGCCTGGGTCACTTCAGGCTCGTACTTTGCGAGGGTCGCCACGATGCGGGGTATCAGCAGCCAGTCCGTGGTTATAGGAAACGGAACCGTTGGCTGAAACTGAAGAGAAATTGATGTGCGACCGTAGGGACCAGCGTCAAAGTTGATGCTTTCCGCGAGGGTATCTTAACTGCATCACCCACCAGGTTCCTCGCCATTTTTTCCGAGATCTTCCGGAGTTTGTTGCGCATGCAGGCCATTGCTGCAGAAATACCCCGCCACGACCTGCAGAGAGACCACGCCGAAGCGCGTGGGGCCTCGTTATGCCAAACCGCATTTTTATGGAGGTAATGGTCCGGTTGATCAGCGCATTCGAATATGCTGACCGTCTAATGAGGAATCCAGAGCTTCAAGCCGTTGATGAACGACAGGCGTCACAGCTGCCTTCCGAACTCACCGCCCTCGTGCGACGTATCGAATAGACGGCGGAGCGTCAACCGCAAGGTGCTCGGCTTGAAAATCAGCTTGCCTTGCAATTCTTGGCGCTGCGAATCTCCTCGATTCTTTTCATGAAGGCATCAGTCCACTCGTCCAGAGCGGCCTCGTCCACATTGGGTGCACCTTTCGACCGGAGCCGCTTCACCTGTTCTTGGTCCGCCATGTTAAAGCGCGCTACGCGGAAGATCGACTTCACGGTGTCGCGGTTGAGTTTGGCGAGGCGTTGAATCATGATGTCCTGCGCCTCCTTGAGGACTTGCTTATCTCCCAAGAGCGGGTCGCGAAGCTGGCAATTGCCGGCGTCTGTAAACACAGTCTGTGGCTCATATGCGCTGAAGATGCCGCGCGGATTGGTGCCCAGCAGGTCGATCATGCCGCGTTTCTTGCCAAATGTCGAACCAAGGTCATGCACATAAAAAACGGGCTTTATGCAGGTCTTCGCTTTTCCAGAATCGGCTTTGGCCCACTCCGCGCAATCCAGGCGATTCTGTTGCGGTAAGGCGTTGAAGTAATGAATCAGACCCAGAGCTAGACGGTACGCGTCGTACTGTACCTTCTGCTCATGCGTCCATTCACCATCGGAATAGAAATGAGCCGCGTCCTTCCATGACCAGGTTTCATCATCATCCGGGTTGATCTCATCCCAGGGCAGCTCTCGCTCCGCGCTGACGATCTTGAATACTGTTGGAGGGTCTGTGAGAGAAGCATTATTGTCCGTGAGCTTCTTTCCAAACGGATCATCGGTGCAACCAATGCAGCTGGCTGCTCCGGCCGGATAAATATGATCCGCGGGAAAACCCAGCACCCACATAAACCGGGTGGTGGCAACCCCTGTGAATACCTCGTTAAAGCGCGGATTGTGGCCGGGAAATGGGGGCTTAAGGTATTTGATTTTGAAGTGGTCTACTTTCATCTCGTGCTGGTTGTTAGTGTCCTCTTTAGGAAATAACGATGCTGATTTCTCACCGTACTTATCCTTATCAATAACGACCTTGACCGCGTCGACCTTGATGACGTCGCCTTTGTTGCTATAGAACCCGCCCTGTGGAGTCATGTGCCAGCATTGGAATTTCATGCTGTCGCCAGGCACCTTTGAAAATGCATAATGCGGACGAAAATAGCACCCGATCGTATCGTCGGCCGTGAAGTACAAGTAGCGGTTGGCCTCCGGCTGTGCCGGATCGAAGTCTGGTCCATTCTGGATCTGGGTTGGGGTCAGCGTGGGCTGGTCCAGCATCATGCTGCCGGCTCGAATACACGGCAGTTTCTCGTCCTTGGTCATATTGTCCGGCACCTCGCACCCGGGGGTTTGCGCAAGGCCGCTGGACAATACCGATGCAAAGAAAAGTAGCGTGAAGACAGGTCGGCGCTTCATAGGATCTCCTTTGCGTAAGCAGGGACCCAAACCCAAACAGTACTAGTAGGGCTTTGACGAACAGTAGTTCGGCACCTTGGGCAGGTTCATCGGATTCTCTATAACCGATAGGTCCGCGGGCTTGTCCTTCCACTCGCAGCGTGCTTGTGCGAGTTCCTCCCGTTTCTTCTTGAAGGCGGTCACCCACTGCCGCACAACCGATGCCTCGTCCACGCCGGATTTGAAGCTGCCGTCTTGATTGTGATACTTCGGCATCTCAGCAGCTCGCGAGACCTTGAAGAGAGCTTCGATCTGCTGATCAGAGAGCTGACACATTAGACCGGCGTCGAAACGGCGTCCGTCTTCGCTGATCGCCGGATCGCTCAACCCATCCTTCGCAGTAAGGCTTTTGCGGAGGACGGCCCGGCACGCTTGCGGTGCGCTTTCAGTGCCGGCTTTGCTCCAGACTTTCTTGCCGGACCAGATATCCAGGTTCATTTTCGCTGAGCTATTAGAGGTGAACCATCCTCCTCCGCCGAAGGTTGCACCGACATCCTGAACGAGCATCACGGATTTGTCACACGTCGTTGTGGGCGGCTGTGTCTTCGTATCGACGTCCACCTTATGGCACGTCAGGCGCTGCTGCGGAGGCTTGTTGTCGCTATGCTGCATGAAGGCTGCCAGCAGCTTAAGGCCATCGCGCTCGTAGACAGGGCGGCCGTTTGCGCTATCCAGTTCCTTCCAACTCCAGCCCTCGTCGTCCTTACCGTTTTCCGTCATCTTCCGCCAGGAAAACTTACGGACGATATTAGCTAGTGCATACGTCCGCACATCTGGAGTACCTGAGCCGGAGACCGGGTTCGCAGGACAGCCGTGGCATTCCACATGAACCGGAAACCAGGCATCGGCGTAATAGCCCAGCGCCCACATCAGCCGCGTGGCCACAATCTCGGCAAACACTTCATTGTCGCCGCCACCGAATTTGACCTTGACCGGCTCTGTCTCATCGATATCCGGTGTGAGCGTCTGCTTCTGTCCGTCGGCGCTCTCAACGCCGGTAATCTTGCAGCCAAATTTCGGCGTCTTTCCACCCATCTTATTGCCTGGCGTCGCGTAGTCGCAAATAACCTTATCGTTGTAGTGAAGCTGGAAGAGGTGCTTGTCCTGCGGAGGACCCTTACTGATGTCAGCGTCGCTTACCTGCGCCGGAACAAAGAGAGCTGCCGCGTGCATAGCATCCAAGCGGTCTTTAGATGTATAGAAAGCCTTCTTGACTTTTTGGTCGTCAGGCTTGGTATCCGCATCCTGCGCCCAGGTGTTGTGCAACGAGACGGGAAGCATTAGTACAAGCAACACGACCAGTCGCCACGGAGTGGTACGCGTTACTTTGGCACAATCGGATGAACAATGGGCAGAGGCAGAAGCCGCGCCGGCGAATACCTTCAGGTCAAGATTGGTGCGAAGGCGGGTTGCTGGAGTCTGGGTCGGGAAATCGCTGGAATGCAAGGTGTTCCTCCTAGGCGACGCAATCGGAGACCCATGATTTGATCCGCGGGACGGTACGCCACCACACTTAGCCTTGTCAAGCGAATCGAGACAGTCAGCTAAATTGTCAATCCGGTTCCGGGCATTGGAAATACGGCCTATGAGCGAGATAGTGACAGCCATGCCTGAAATGTTTCACAGTGAAGTCGCACAATAGAAATAGTCCATCAAAGATTACATCAGTAGCGGAAGTACACTGGTCACGTCAGATGGCTTCGGCTCAGGAGCGATGGCAATGCTCTTTGTTACCTTTCACGGTGGTAAGCCGGGCAGACACCCACACAAAAATAATGTGCATGCCTATGACAAGAACGGAAAGCTCATTACTCCCTCCGTCCTCGACGACACCGACGGAGTCGTGCTGGACGAACTACGCGGAATTCACGCTGTCGGGCCATATCTCTATGTAGCTGTCGCGAACAGGACGCATAATAGCCTGCTTTGCTATGAGGGCTCCAAAACGCGATATCGCTTTGTAGGCACGTTCGCATCACGCGAGACGACGAAGGGGTTTCTGCATCCATTCGATTTCACCTTCGACGATGACAATTGCTATGTATCGAGTCAGGATACGAACTTAGTCACCCGCCTCGTCGTCGCCAAGGCCGGCAAAGTTGGCAAGCCTGCTCCGATTCCTCCTGCTCTTGCGGCCCATGGAAAATTTCCTCCCGGCACGTTTGTGGCGTCCAGCGTTGGGTCACTGAGCCGGCCGGCTACGACGCCGGTTCCATTGCCCGCCGGACTGCACTACTCCGGTACAGGATTGAAAAAGCATTCCGTGCGTGGAGTGTTATGGACAAACAATGCACTCTATGTCGCTGATCAGCCTGCCGGCAGGATCAAGGTGTACGGCCGTAACGGGAAATTCCTTGGTCAGAGCAATGTGGTCGAAACGCCGGTGCATCTGGTCGCCTTCCAGGACAAACTCTATGTCAGCGGCGCCAACATCATCCTCCGCGCCGATATCCCTCAGTCTCCCGGCAATCTGCACCTGGTGCCGATTCCCGAGTTGCGAATTAAGAATGGGGGAGCGATGGCCTTTTCGAAGAAGGGCAATCTCTACATCGCGAGTCGCACGCAAAACAAGATCTTCAAATTCGACCCGGATTTCAAGCCGCTGCCGTTCCTCTGTAAACTGCCGGACAATCCCGAGTTCCTGATGCACATGTAGGATGCGTGTCTAAGGACGAGGGCAAAACCGTGCTTATCCGAAAAGCAAGTCGGCCGCCTGTTCTCCGGCAGACGAACAGACTAGTCCCGGAAAGCGCGCTTCCCTGCCCCGATCTCTCGCTGTCGCGTTACCCGTTCCGCTCTCTCTGCTGACTTTGTGGCATTTAGCGATTCCGACCGATCTACGCTTTTCGCAAGTGGACGTAAAACGGTGTGGCGATTTCAGGTTCCTTATCGAGCGTGAAGCGTTCATATAGGCCCACGGACGCTACGGGCTTAATCGAAGCGAACATCCGCGGTTCGATGCCTTATGTGGTGAGAAGTTGCTCAAGCCGCTGTAAACCTGGTCGTTCGCCCATGACGATCAGAAAGTCACCAGGAAAGACTGCGGATTCAGCGGGAGGGTTGAAGATCGTTTCGCCCTTTTGCCTGCGAATCGCGAGTACGATGACTACGGAGTTTCTCAACTCGGATAATTCGCCAAGGGTCTTTCCCGCAAACGCAGTCCCGGGGGCGACGCAGAGTTGTTCCGTTGTGACTCTTGATCCCATATGGCTTCCTGCAAAGTCGAGGAACTCTACGACATGAGGCCTGAGCAACGCATCGGCAAGCTGGCGTCCTGCCATGGCATACGGAGTAAAGACCGTGTCCGCCCCGGCACGGAGAAGCTTTTCGCCGGCTTCTTCTTCAGAGACACGGGTGACAACGGTGAGCTTCGGGTTGAGAGTTTTCGCGGAGAGGATGATGAAGAGGTTTTCCGCGTCAGAGGGCAACGCGGCAATGAGACCCTTCGCCCGGAGCACGCCCGCTTCGCGAAGGTCGTCATCGCGGGTGGCGTCCGCGGCGATAGCTAGCATTCCTGCCGCGGCGGCCTTTGCGACGCGCTGCTCATCCCGATCGATGACGAGAAAGGCGGCGTTTGCCCGCTGCATTTCATTGGAGGCGTTACGGCCGACGCGGCCGTAGCCGCAGATGATGAAGTGGTCGTGCAGACGATTGATCATGCGTTTCTTCCTGCGTTTCCCGTAGAGATCCTGTAGTTCGAGTTCGATGATCGTTTGCGTCATCGCACCAAATGATACGAACAGCCCGCTGACTCCAAAGAGAATGAGAAAGGTATTGAAGACACGGCCGGCATGGCTGAGCGGCCGCAGTTCTTGATAGCCGATTGTCGTAATGGTGGTGAGGGTCATATAGAAGCCCTCAAACCACGAATAGCCTTCGATCAGGACAAAGCCGGTTGCGCCGATCGCGAGCGTGATGCATAGGAGGCCAGTGATGAGAATGATGCGGCGAAGCAGGCGGCTACGCATAGAAATATCCGGCAGAGGAATGCAGGCGGTGACTGGCCGCGATTGATAGTCCACCCAGGGGCATGCAGAAATCAAGACGTTGAGTTAAACGGGGCGATTATAGACTTCTCTTTCCATCGTCGCCGGACGCCCTGCTGGCGAAGCAACCCGGTGTCACCTCGCCCGAGGCTGCACGACTCCCATCTAAGTTGAAGTCAGGCGAAAGGCACAAGGTTTCTGGGCGCGCTCGAGAGAACGCGCATTCGATCTGATCAGGATGGCGCGTAGCGCAACGGCGCCTCTCGGCGCTTGGTTCCGTGGGCTATTATCCCGACATCCATATGCTGTCTTGGGCTCCGAAGAGCTGTCACAGATGATTGAGTTTGTCCTTCTTTGCAAGTCCCGAAACAATTCGTAGTGAGCCTCCGGAATTTGATCCTTCGTCCAGTCGGTTATCACGCCGTCTGGATGGGATAACTCGCCGTCGATCCGATCTTTGATCGGTACCGCCTCCGATCAGCCCTTTCAAGAACCCCTCCGGCGAATCGAGCTGCTCTGAGTTAGATTACGAAATCTCCGATGTTCTGCGGCCGTGTATCCAGAAGCAGAGTGAAAAAGCGCGTTTGGGTGGACTTACCTGTGGTTGGCTGATTTCCGGCCAGCCTTGGGTAAAAATCGTGGTCAAGTGATTTGCCATGAAATACCTATTCTCAAAATAGGTACCATGGCTCTATAATCCGAGGAATGGCGGAGAGTTCCGAGCATTGCGACCTTTCCCCGGCGCACTGGGGATCACGATTCTCCAATCGCTGCGGCTGAAGCCTATACATGGCTATGCGCTGGTGAAACACATGAAGCAGGATTCCGACGACCTGCTCCGCGTGGAAGAGAGCTTGCTCAGGAGGGTGGAATGTTACGGTTCAGTCGCTGGTTTTCTAGAAAGCGCCGCTATGACGACATCTCTGTCTCCATCCAGGAACACATCGACGAGCGGACCGATGAACTGATGGAAGAGGGCATGCCGCGCGAAGAGGCCGAACGAACTGCGCGTCGGGATTTCGGCAATGTGACACTCCTCCGGGAGCGGAGCCGTGAAGTGTGGCAGTGGCAGAGACTCGAATCGTTGCTGGTGGATCTAAAGCATGTGTGCCGCCGGCTAGGGCGATCGCCGGGATTCGCGATCACCGTATTGCTTACGCTGGCCATCGGCATCGGAGCGAATACGGCGGTTTTCAGCGTACTAAACAGCGTGCTGCTGCGGCCGCTTCCCTATCCGGAGCCTCAAGATCTGATTTCGCTCCACCTCAACGCGCCAGGTGCACCCGGGCTCGCCGAGTTTCGCAGTGAGCTGCGCCTCTCGGCCTCAATGTATTTCACATTTACCACGCACAACCGTACCTTCCAGTCGATAGGTGTGTGGGGACCGGGGACAGCAAGCATCACCGGCCTCGCCCAGCCAGAGCAGGTAAACACCGCGCAGATCTCCGACGGCGTTCTTGAAACGCTCAATGTTCCTGCGTTCCGTGGCCAATGGCTTACGGCGGCCGATCAGGATCCTCATGGGCTCGGACGAGTGATGCTGGGCTACGGATATTGGCAGCGCCGCTTCGGAGGCGACCTTGGCGTCATAGGACGCACCATCAGTGTCAATTCGCAGCCGCGTGTGATCGCCGGAGTGATGCCGCGCGGATTCAAGGTCGTGAATTACGACTTCGATCTCCTGGTTCCTATGGCTCTCGATCCGGTAAAGGAGCAGCTGGCCGGCTTTGCGTATCGCGGCATCGCGCGGCTTCGGCCGGGGGTTGCCATTGAGCAGGCGAATGCCGATGTGGCGCGCCTCCTCAACGTATGGATGGACTCATGGTCCAACGGTCCAGGCACTGATTCACACTTTTATCTCACATGGAAGATCACGCCGGCGCTGGAGCCGCTGAAAGAAACCGTAGTGGGCAGCATCCACACGGTTCTTTGGGTAGTCATGGGAACGATCGGCGTGGTGATGCTGATCGCCTGCACCAACGTGGCCAACCTGTTGCTTGTCCGAGCCGATGCGCGCCAGCAGGAGCTTGCGGTCCGCTCGGCGCTCGGCGCGGGACGATGGCGGATCGCGCGTGAGCTTTTGCTGGAGAGCGTGACGCTGGGCCTGCTGGGCGGAGCAGCCGGGGTGGCCGTGGCATACGCCGGGCTCAGCCTATTGTCGGCGATCGGGCCAGTAGATCTCCCGCGTCTGAGCGAGATTTCGCTCGACGGCCGATCAGTCGGCTTCACACTCATTCTCTCCGTGTTTTCCGGCTTGTTCTTCGGTGCCATCCCGGTTCTGCGCTATGCCCCTTCGCGTCAGCGCCTGACCTTGCTTGGAGCGATGCGGACGGCGAGCGTAAGCCGCGAAAGACTGCGTGGCCGAAATCTGCTTTTGATGGCACAGGTAGCGATGGCGCTCGTGTTGCTCATCGGCGCGGTGCTCATGATCCGCACCTTCATGGCAATGCGCGATGTCGATCCCGGCTTCTCCGATCCCCGATCCTTCCAGGTCATGCGCATCTCCATTCCGGAGACGTTGGTGCGCGATTCCAGGACAGCCGTGCGCATGCAGAACAGCATCCTCGACAAGCTGGCTGCGATTCCCGGCGTTTCTTCCGCTGGCTTCGCCGCTTCCGTTCCCATGAGCGGAGCCGAACCGAGCTGGGACCAGATCCTCATCGAAGGCAAACGCTACGAAGGCGGAAATGCCCCCCTGCGTCTCTATAACTACGTCTCGCCCGGATACTTTGGCACCGCCGGCACGCGGCTCGTCGCCGGGCGCGACTTCACGTGGGCGGAGGTCTACAGCCTGAGGCCGATCGGCATCGTGTCTGAGAGCCTTGCCCGCGAGCTGTGGGGATCGCCCCGCACCGCAATCGGCAAGCGCTTCCAGGAGTTCCCAGGTATGCCCTGGCATGAAGTGGTGGGCGTGGTCCAGGATGTGCGTGAAAATGGTGTGGATCAGGTGTCGCCCGCGACTGTCTACTGGCCTTCATTGTTGGGCGATCCTTTAGCCCCGGAAAAGTTGGAAGTCTGGCGCACCGTCTACTTCGCGATACGCACCAGTCGTGCAGGGACGCAGACCTTCATCAACGAAATGCAGCAGGCCGTCTGGTCGGTGAACTCGAATCTGCCGGTTGCGTCCATCAGCACCATGCAGGATATCTATGGCCAATCGATGGCGCGCACATCGTTCACGCTGGTCATGCTGGCGATTGCCGGAACGATGGCCCTCGCTCTCGGCATCCTCGGCATCTACGGCGTGATCTCGTATGCAGTCGTGCAGCGAACACGCGAGATCGGCATCCGCATGGCGCTGGGCGCGAAGAAGAGCGAACTTGCGTGGATGTTCGTTCACTCAGCGTTGGTGCTTACCGGCGTTGGCACGGCTGTTGGCCTGTGCGCGGCAGCCGCACTTATGCGCCTCATGCGAACGCTATTGTTTGGCATCAGCCCGCTCGATCCGATCACGTTCACAGCTGTACCAGTTGTCCTGGCTGCTGCAGCGGCATTGGCAAGCTACCTACCGGCGCGCCGCACCGCCGCGGTCAATCCCGTCGAAGCGCTTCGAGCCGAATAATCGGCGCCGGATCTGCAGTTGTAGCCAAATTGCCAGAGGTTCCCGTCGCGGTTTGTATCCTCGGTGTAGCGGAAGCGGAAGCGACACCTACTCGATTCTGGTCGAAGGGATGAGATCAAGAGCTGAGATCAAGATCGACGATGAGAATCAGAGATTGCGGTAGGTTCTGTCCTCGAAGGACGTTTTTGTAAAAAAACAGGCCACAGAAGAAATCGAGGCATTGGCGAGGCTGGGCTTCTCCCTGCTCCGCCCCGGCCTTCAAAAACCGCGCATGAGTAGTCCTGCCGCGTCGGGCAGATGCTGCTTGTTGATGCATCAAGACGAGAATTCGGCCGAGTCAGGGACGGCCGGTATCCACTTCGACGATCTGCAATCGGACGCGAAGACGACTAGTTTTCAGGCTGAGGATCCGCGAACGCGTCGGTACATCATTGCCCGACGCGCCTACGGACTCGTGATGTTCGTGATGGTCTTGGCAGTCGCAGTCGGGTGTGGAGGAAATGGTTCATCTCAGCCGTCACCTACGCCAGCAGTAGTCACCGTAGCACCTGGAACGTACACGATCCAGGTCATCGCATCAGATGGAACGAATACAGTACAGCATCGGCTCACTCTGGTAGTGCAGTAGCGATATATATGGCGGTCCTGCCGAAGAAGGCGAGCTGCCACTCAATTCCCTGTCAGGGTATTGCAATGCGCGTTTGGGCTCTTGCCAAATCCCCGCTCCGGTGCAATCGTAAACGTGCCATTGCCGTTCCCGAGCATCACATCAAAAGTGGGATCGTCATCGTCGCCATAAACAACGGCAACATCGGGAATGCCATCGTCATTGAAGTCTGCAGTCGCAATCTTCGGTGCGGTGCCTCGCATGCGTAGAGGGAACGACCATGTGTGGTCAAAGGAGCCATTGCCTGATCCGAAATAAACGGTGACGGCGCTGGCCCGCGAATCGGACACAGCAATATCTGCAATGCCATCCTTATTGAAATCAGCCACTGCAATTGATGTAACCGACTCCAGGTGAACAATCTTCCGGCCCGGGGCAAAGCGCCCGGTTCCGTCGCTTAGAAACAGCATCACCGTGCCATCTTCGTCACCAATCAGAAGATCCGGAATATTATCGCCATTGAAGTCATCCGCAATCAGGGCTCGTGGCTTACGCCCTGACACGGGCATAGGTACTGTTTCCGGGAACGTGCCGTCCGACCGACCGAGCCGAACGGTCAGCCTGCCGTTTGCAGCAACACTCGCAATGTCTGCGATACCGTCGCGGTTGAAATCCGCTGTAACTATCAGCGGCGCTTCCTCCTGCTTCTCATCAAGTTGAGCATAGAGCTGCGCCGCGGACAGCAAACTCCACGCAAGCAGTAGCATCAAACCGACCTTGGCAAAAGGAGGCATCTGGCTCCTTCTATTCTATTTGTGCCGCGCAGCCGCCGTCCTGATCGCAGCTTCGGGGAGTGCCCACGCAAAAAGGACGCCGCCACTGCTGGTCAAAACATACTGACGGCCATCCAATTCATATGTAATGGGGGAGCTGGCCATTCCTACGCCGGTACCGGCATGCCACAGAGTCTTGCCGTTTCTTGTATCCAGCGCCATGACGTTTCCGTATCCATCGCCGGTGAATGTAAGACCGGAGTCAGTTGTCAGTACGCCAGCCGCGGAACCATCTTCACCCAGATCATGGGTCCAGCGCAGCTTACCCGTTTGGTAATCGATCGCCTCCAGGAGACCCTTGCCCCACAATCCGTAATCTGCACCCGCCCAGCCATAGGCGCCATCGGCTGGCTTCGTGAAATAGAGGCTGTAACTCGGATGCGCATCCACCAGAAAGAGCCCCGTCTTCGGATCAAAGCTAGGCGAGCGAAAGTTCGTAAGACCGCCTTCATCCGGCGCAATCAGGCGTCCATCGGGTGCCGGCTCCTTTGCCGGGTTCGGGATGGGATGGCCATCCTTGTCCACACCGAGGGTCCAGTTCGCGGGGCCAAAGGGCACCGTCAGCAGACTCTTGCCATTGGTGCGATCCAATACAAAAAAATAGCCATTACGCGAAGCCTGCATGAGCATCTTCCGCGGACGGCCATGAAAAGTTCCATCTACAAGAACAGGCACTTCCACTGCATCCCAATCATGGGTATCGTGCGGTGAAACTGAAAAACCCCATGCAAGCTTTCCTGTATCTGGGTTTATGGCCACAACACTGCAGGTATAGAGGTTCTCTCCTGGACGGGTTTTTCCATTGAGTACAGGCGTCGGATTGCCGGTTCCCCAATAAATCAGGTTCAGCTCCTTATCATAGGTGCCTGTAATCCATGTCATGCCGCCGGTTGTGGTATTCAGAGTTCCGGCAGGCGGCGTGCTGTCCCATTGCCATTGCGCGTTGCCATTCACAGGGTCAACCGCGCGAAGATAGCCGGGAAGATTATCCAAGTCGCCGGAGACACCAACGATCACGTGATTCCCCACCACGAGTGGAGCCATCGTCGTCCAGTAGCCCTTGTTGACATCTGCCACGACCACATCCCACCGAACGCTTCCATCGTTTGCATTCAGCGAGACGAGATGCCCATTGGGCGTAAGGAAGTAGAGCCACTCCTTATACATGGCGACGCCACGCTGCCCGATATGATCTCCATCCTCCGTCGGCTTGTTATAGTGCCAAAGCATGTGTCCGGAGCGCGCATCCACAGCCCAGATATTGTCCGGAACCGTGAAATAAAGAATGCCGTCAACCAGCAGAGGCGTCGATTTGATCTCAGCATTCTGATTGGTCTGGAACGCCCAGGAAAGCGTGAGATATCCGACATTCTGCGTTGTAATCTGCGTGAGCGCGCTGTGCCGTCTGCCGGAATAATCACCATGATACGTAGGCCAGCTATCCGGAACAGGATGCTCAATGGCAGCTGGGTCCAGCGACTGCGCAATCCCAGGATGAGGCAATCCAGCAAGAGCCGCGGCAACCACAACCAGGGCGTGTTTCCAGAACTTCATAAGGTTCAACCTCATTAGCGCAGAGTTTGTATGTATGCCATCAGGTTGTGAATATCGTCGTCCGTATATTTACTGAACAGATCGACATGGGCATCCACTGGGGAGTCCACGATGAAGTGGATCCGTCTGACTGGCCACGAGTGATACACGCGGTTACCGTCACGCAATCCGATCGTGAATTCATCGCGGTAGGCGAGCAAGCCGGTAATCTGCTGACCGGTTGGAAGAGTAACGGTCACACGACTCTTTGCGTCGTCCGGATACAGCATTCGCTCTTCCAGCTTCAGGCCCTGGAAGCGTGAAGCGACACCAGCAAGATCACCTGTCGGTGAATGGCACTTTGCACATCCACCGGCTCCATTGAAATACTCCTTGCCCGCCGCAACATCTCCCGTCTGCAGATCGCTGACATCAACCCCGCGCCGACCTCCAGGACGAGAAGAGCCCGCCTGATGATGAATAAACACGGCAAGGCTGCGCATCTCCTCATTGGATAAACGAAATGCCGGCATCTTTTTGGCTGGGCGCCCATTTCGGATCACATCCGAGATCTGATTCCCGTTCACATCCGCAAGCACAAGCTTAGAGCGGGTCAGATCGGGGCCTGTTTCTCCACCCGCAGCATCACGCCCATGGCAGAATGCGCAGTTGCGCTGGAAGAGATGCCGCCCAACCTCAGCAAGGCTGGCAGAACCATTCGACTCGCCGGTGGAGGGCTCGCTGGCCGTGATAAATCGCAACAGGGACGCCATCTCCTGCTGCGATAGCTTCGGAAATGCCGGCATGCGGCCCTTTCCTGTACGGACCAGGCTCTCGGTCTGTTGCGGCGTCAACTGACGGCTTAAATCCAGCAGTGGCGGGAACCCAGGAAGATTTCCTTCTCTCTGGTCACCATGGCAAATGGCGCAGTGCTTTGCATAGGATGCAGCTCCCGATTGGTTCTGCGACTCCTGAGCATGAACGCGAATCGAAGCCGGAAGAGTCACAACGGCGGCTACGAAAAAGGTAAAAGCATATATTCGCTTCATCATTCCCAAAACGACTCTGTCCTTCTACACACCTATCCTGAATATCGAATAAGCTGCATAAATCCATAATCCATGTGTAACTGCTGGTGGCAGTGCCAGAGCGTATCGCCTGGATTGTCCGCCGTGAAATCGACTTCGACCGTATCCAGCGGCATCACATTGATCACATCCTTCTTCAGTCCGCTGATCTGCTTCTCGCCGATACGGGTAACCTCAAACGTATGCCGGTGCAGATGAATGGGATGCTGATCCCCGCTGCCATTGCGCAAGACAAGGCGGTAGCGTTTGCCCCGTTGAACCATTAGCGGATCGATCTTCGGCCAGGACTTATTATTGATGGTCCAGGTATCGAACTTCGATTCACCTGTCGGACCGATATCACGGAATGTAAGCGTAAATGTTTCGTCCGGCTTCGTGGCCGCGGCCGCATTGGCAAATTGCGTGTAATCCCATTCGGTGGATGCGGGAGCCTTCCAGACAGGGTCACCCTTCTTCCCCGCGTATTCCACCACGATCCCTAGGCCCATTCGGCGCTCTTTTTCGAGTACTGAGCCAAGAACCCATACCCCGGGAGAGTCCATCTTCACGATGGCATCCACGCGTTCTGCAACTGCAAGCGAGATGGTCTCCACGGACCGTGGGTTCGGGACCGGGTTGCCATCCATCGCGATGATTTGAAAGGTGTGACCCGGCAGCGCGAGAACAACATTTTCCGTTGCGCTGGCATTGAGCAGGCGCATCAGCACCCGCTGTCCCTTTTTCACACGTACCGGCTCGCCCGCTCCTAACATATGCGCATTGATCGTTGCGTACTTGTAACCGACATCCGACCCGCTTGTCAGGGGCATATTGGACGATTGCTCGCGCATCGTTTCCACCATCGGGACAAAGGATGGCTCCCAGTGATGGATCGCCAGGTTAATTTCCTGGTCATACTTTTCGGGCTGGTCGCGGCCTTCAATCAACAAAAAGCCGAACTGACCGGTATAAGTGCTAAGTGAGAGATCGCCATACGACGAAGCATGGGTGTGATACCAGCGAGTCCCGGCCGGATTGGGAGTAAACGAATAGCGATGCGTTGCGCCCGCCGGAATCATCGGGGAGCCTTCTTCCATGGCGCCGTCATTGAGCGAATCGATCGCGAGCCCATGCCAATGGACGATATCGCTATTGGCGGTTGCGTTCGTTACATCAATGGAAACCGGAACACCCTGGCGCAATCGGAGCAGTGGGCCTGGGACCTGCCCGTTATACGCCACGGTTTTGATAGGGACACCAGGTCCAATGTCGAGCGTGCATGGCTCAATGCGCAGGCTGTAATCAGGCTTCCCTGCCGGAGCTGCGCTCGGCTGCGAACATGCGGGGCATCAGCGCATGCAATGAACTGCCAGCAACCAGGCTTCCTGTCGCTGAAAGAAAGTTTCTGCGATTCATGAAAAGTTTTGCCACCAGCGGGATGTCCCCATTCCATCACATTTCCAGCGCCAACACCGTATCGTCGCCAACGTGCTCCTGTTCCATCATTTACAAGGCATGCACGGTTACACCCACCACGCTGCGGCGGGCTTCTCCTTCAGAATGACCTCGCTCAGAAAGTGCGTTGCGCGCGCCAGTCCCTCTCCTGGGGAGAGCAGACTATCCTCGTGCTCAATCGAAAGCGCACCGTCGTAGCCATACATACGCAGCGTGGAAACGAATTCCTTCCACCACTCCGCGCCGTGTCCATAGCCACAGGTGCGGAAGATCCATCCCCGGTTGCGCTCATCTGTATATGGCTTGGTATCCAGAACTCCCGTCAGGGAAAGATTTGCCGAATACATCTGCGTGTCCTTCGCATGGACATGGAAGATGGCCTCGCCAAGCAGCCGCACAGCGGCAATGGGATCAATGCCCTGCCAGAACATGTGGCTCGGGTCATAATTGCAGCCAATCGACGGGCCCGCAATCGTACGCAACCGAAGCAGGGTTTCCGGGCTGTAGACCACAAACCCGGGGTGCATCTCAATGGCGATCTTTACGCCGTGATCGGCCGCGAACTTTGCATGCTGCGTCCAATACGGAGTAACCACCTCGTCCCATTGCCATCGCAGCAGGTCCAGATACTCCGGTGGCCATGGACATGTCACCCAATTCGGCGACTGCGCCGCATGGGAATCACCGGGGCATCCTGAGAAATCGACAACAGTGGAAACACCCAGCTTTTCCGCCAGCAGAATGGTTTTCCGGCTGACCTCCCGTGCTTTTTCCGCCTGCGCCTGCTGCGGGTGTAATGCGTTGCCATGGCAACTGAGCGCGCTGATGGACATGCCATGGTCCTTTAGCTTCTGCTGGAATTCCTTGAGTGCGGATGCATCCTCCAGCATCGACAGCTTGCAGTGAGCATCACCTGGATAGTTCCCAGTCCCCAGCTCCACTGCATCGATCTGGAGTGACTTCAATGTCGCCAATGCATCCTCCAGGGGAAGATGCGACAGCAACGGCGTAAATACTCCGAGCCTCATCCGGTCTCCTCAGTTATTGCTGTACCTGTTCCCATCGTCCCCCTGCCGCATGGCTTCGCAACATGGTCTCAATGAGACAAGTCGAACGATAGCCGTCCTCAAAAGTCGGTAACGGCACGGGCTTTGCTTCCGGACGCCCATCCTCCCGTATCCATTGATAGGCATCGCGTAGCAGGTTGCGGAACGCGTCCGCCCAAGACTCCTGGTGCCCTCCAGGCAGGTGAACATACGGAAGCACGTCCCGGTACACCAGCGATGGGTCTTTTGCCAGATTCAGATTGGGCTGGTCGTGCCGCCCGATCCACAGCTCGTTCTGCTGCTCCTGCCGCCACTTGAGAGAAAGCGCTCTGCCGTTGACTTCAAGCTCAAGATCGTTCTTATGCCCAGGCAGCACCTGGCCGACGGAAAAACAGCCCCTTGCGCCGTTGTCAAAACGGAGCAGCACATTTGCCAGATCTTCCGCGTTTACCTCCATAGGCTGCCGGTCGCCGCCGCTCGTGACCGCAAACGCCTCCGCCGATGCCCCTGAAGAATAGCGCACCGGAATGACCGTCGCCAGGTCGGCCAGCACCGAAACAATTTTCGCTCCGGCAACATGCTCAGCAAGATCACACCAATGGGAACCAATATCGCCCAGCGCGGATGTGACTCCGCCTTTGGCAGGATCAGAACGCCACGAATAGACGTTCGGATCGGTCATCCAGTCCTGCAGATAATAGCCGCGTACAAAGCTCAAGGGGCCTGTTTCGCCACGCGCCACCATCCCGCGTGCCTGCTGCACCAGCGGGTTGCCGCGGTAATTGAAGGTGACAACATGCGCGACCTTAGCGGCCACCGCTGCGTCGCGTAATTTGCGGCCCTCCTCAGCATTCAAGGCAAGCGGTTTATCAGAGATGACGTGCTTTCCCGCCTGGAGTGCTGCCAGCGTAACAGGCAAATGCAGGTGGTTCGGCGTCGTATTGTGAATCACCTGGATATCAGGATCCGCTATCAGCGCCTTGTAATCGCCATACGCGCGATCCACCTTATACTCGCGCGCCTTTTTCTCCGCCGACTGCTGCGACGACCCGGCAATAGCCACTACATCCACATCTCCAAGCCGCCGAACCGCATCGATATGGTGTCCTGCAACAAAGCCCGGACCCACCAGCCCCATTCCGATCTTCTTCATGCCTGCCGAATCACTCCCTCTTCACAAAGCTCAAGGTGCCACGCGCGGATGGGGCGCCGTGCTGCCTTCCGTCATGCCAAGCACCCACCGGATCGCCTCAAAATACATCTTGCGAATGTCCGGGTCCTGCCACGACTCTTCCGTATGACCGAGGGTGGAATAGAAGACACGCCCCTTGCCATACATCTTGCTCCATGCCACGGCAAAATCGTGATCGGTGCGATGAATGCGTGGATTGTTTGCGTAATCCAGCTTGGTTGGATCAAGGCTCAGGAGCACATGCACCTTGTCGCGCGACCAATCCTTCGGCTGGTAGATTTCGTCGTATTTGGTGAATTCCTTCGGGAAATGGCGGACCGCAGGAAAGTCCGGATCCTCATTCACGATCGGTGCCTGAAACGTCATCCACGGATGCTGATCGAACCATCCGCCAATCATCTCGCCGTATTCCGGCCAGGTGTAGTTTGTGTCCAGAGCAGCGTGAATCCCTACAAACCCCTTACCGTCGTCCTTGATGGCGGAGAGCATGTCCTGCTTCTGCCCTGCGTCCATGTCCAGCTCGCCGGTTGTACTGGCAAAGACAATCGCGTCGAAATATGTCAGGTTTTTCGCGTTGCGGCCGAGGTCCTTCTTCGTCAGCAACTCCGTGTCGGTGCGCATCTCCGTGTCCCATAGGCCGCTTTCCTTGCCCATTGTGTACACAGCATCCATAGCAGCCGAGATGGAGTCATGCTCAAACCCCTTCGTCTCGCCAATCACGAGAACGTGCTTGAGATGCACCTGCTTAGCGCTCGGCGATGCAGGCTGCGCATTGGCTACACTGAGCGCTCCGAGCATCGGCGCAACCAGGAAAGAACAAACGTATTTCCAGCGAAGACCCATGAAATCGCCTCTCGACAACAAGCTTTGTCTGATTGGCAACAAGAATAACGTCTGGCATGCGCCCTGAAAAGGGAGCGCGGTTTTCACCTTCCGCGCCGCACTGCCACACTGTCTACTGTTTCACCTACTGAAAGCAGCTACACATCACAAATGTCCACGGCCTGCCGCAATGAAGTCAGAGGATCGCTTTTCGGCACGAATTCGTGCGCGATATACCGGGATAATTGAGATCTACCAGTGCTTCCATCAGTGCCGGATAATGAATCTCCTGCGTCCCATCGATTTCATGCCGTCCAGGAACACCTCCCGTGTGGAAGTGGCCGAGGACGTCGATGTTTTCACGGATGGTCGCAATCAGATCTCCCTCCATAATCTGCATGTGGTAGATGTCATAGAGCAGCTTCACGCGCGGCGAGTTCACTTCGCGAACGACACGAGCGCCCCAGGCAGTGTGGTCACACATGTAGTCCTTGTGGTCGCGCTTGCTGTTCAGTAACTCAATACAGATATTGACGCCGTGATCTTCTGCAATCTTCTTCAGACGATTCAGTCCCAGGATCGTATTGCGAGCGCCCTCTTCATCCGACATGCCACGGCGGTTCCCAGAGAAGGTGATGACACTCGGCACGCCCGCCTTTGCAGCGATCGGGATGTTCTTGCGGAATGCCTCTTCAATGGCGGCATGATGCTCGGTACGGTTCAGCGCATCCGGAATCGTCCCGCCTCCGGCATATCCCATTGTGCAGATGAGGCCGTAGCGGCGCGGAATGTCGAACTCTGCTACTTCCAGCAGGTCGACACCCTTGAGCCCCATCTGTGCGGCAGCCATACAGAGCTGGTCCAGCGGAATCTGGTTATAACACCATCGGGAAACAGACTGCTGGATAGGTCCCTTGCGCGGGACAGATGACGTGACTCCGCTCGTCTGAGGAAGAATGGCGGCAGCAAGGCCAGCTTTCATGAAAGTGCGCCGGTTCGATTCCATAGTGGCAATATTGTGCCATTTCCC